>NZ_JACCCO010000001.1 GCF_013409935.1 Streptosporangium sandarakinum
GCCGCCGGCCTCCGATGCCACCGGAGGCCTCGGACGCGCCCGAGCACTGGCTGAGGCCCGCGTCCAGGCGCTTGAGAGGATCCTGCGGGGCGAGGACGCCCTCGAACCCCTCGGCCGCGCGCCCAGCTCGACGGCCGGCGGACCGCGCTCTTCCTCTGCTCGCCCTGGCCGTCGCCGGGCAGGGCGAGCGATCCACGCCTCCTGGCTCGGCTCGCCTTCGGCGAGCTGTCGCTGAACCAGCCGGTGACCCACGGCCAGCGCGCGCTCTGGCTCGCCGCCGCCCGGGGCGCGTACGGCCCCGCCGGCAAGATCTTCGTGCTCCGCAGGCTCGACGCGGTGGCGATCCCCGCGCACACCGAGCCCGAACGCTGGCTGAGCGCGCTGACCCCGCACGAGCCCGCGATGGTGGTACCGCCCTCGCTGGTCGACTTCCCCGAGCTCGCCGAGCTTCCCGAGCTGGCCGAGCCGGTTGAGGCCGCCGCACAGCTCGCCCACCTCCGCGGCCGCTGCACCGAGATCACCTCCACCCGGCAGAACGGTTCCGGCCGCAAACCGGCCACCCCCGAGGGAAGGTCCGCGGAAGCCGAGGAGAAGCTCCTCGTCGCGCTACGCCACCTGATCGGCGCCGCCGAGCCCGAGACACCGCCCGGCCCGCTCATCGACCATCTCCTCGCCGACCTGCGGCCGGGCTCCGACCTGCACCTCGCGGGCATTGCCCTGCACGTGGCCGCGCCCATCGTGCGGTCCGCCGCGGAGACCCTCGTCACGACCACCCAGGCCGAGCCGCCGGAGTCGGTCACCATGCCGATCCTGGGGCACAGCGTGGTGCTCCGTCCCGAGGGTCCGGACCCCGAGTCGCTGGCCGCGGCCGAGGAGCGGATCTCCGTCGAGGGTGTGCCGGACCGCGGCCGTCCCTGGATGGGTTACGCGCTCCTCGTCTTCGGCGTGGCCGTACTGGCGACGGCGTTCGCCACCTCGGCGACGCTCCCCCTCGCGGGCCTCGCGCTGGCCCTGTTCGCGGCGGGCGGCTACGGGCTCTGGCACCGGCGCAGGCGCGAGCGGGCCGACGCCGAGTACGTCACCGCGCAGCTCTCCGAACTGAGGGAACTGGCGGAGGGCGCCGTGTGGGCGCTGCACGAGTACGCCCGGGAGAACGAGAAGCGCGTCCAGGACGCGGCGGCGGACCTCGCCGAGCTGACCCGCCTGCTCCGCAGGGGCCCCCGCGCCCGCTAGGTTCCGTCCTGCGGGTCGTCCCGCCCTCCGCGGGCGACCGGACGGAGACCCACGGAACCGGAACCCGGGTCATACCGCCTCCCGACACGGACGTGCCCGGAGGCGGCGTGGCATCTCCGGGCACGTTCCAAGATCGAAAGGGTCAGCCGGTGGTGATCTCCACGTCGGCGGGCGCCAGCAGGAAGACCTTCTCGGCGATGCGCTCGATACGACCCTCGCAGCCGTAGGCCAGACCCGCCGCGAAGTCGACCATCCGGGTGGCCTCGGCGGTGCTCATGCAGTTGACGTCCATGATGACCGTCTGACCGTCACGGAAGTGCCGCCCGATGAGCGGCGCGTCGTTGTACTTGCGCGGCGTCAGCATCACGATCTGCGAGGGCTCGCTGGTCGAGTGCCAGCGCCTGGCCGCGCGCTCCGACGCGGACTGCCAGTCCTCACCCTCGCCTTCGACGTCGTCCACGTACTCGTAGGACTCGTCGTAGTCCTCCACACCGCTCAGGCCAAGGTATGTCGCCACCTTGCGCACTGCCCCCATCGGCTCGTCCTTTCCTACAGGACCACGCCGCAGCCGGCTTGTCCCTCCACCTTGGACGGTAACCGACGAATTGAAGTTCGCCGCGCGACACGCCCAGGGCTTATTCCCACTTTGTACGGCTAGCGCACTGGTCCACCCGACCCTCATACCCACTTCTGGGCGGATATTGCATCACGACTAGCATTATGGACATGCGCATCTACACGGTCGATTCATTTACCGACCAGTTTTTCAAGGGTAACCCGGCGGGGGTCTGCCTACTCGACAATCCGGCACCGGACGCCTGGATGCAGGCCCTCGCCGCGGAGATGCGGCACTCCGAGACCGCCTTCCTCCTCGGAGGAGAGGCCGGCGAGCCGTACTCGCTCCGCTGGTTCACCCCGGCGACCGAGGTGGCCCTGTGCGGACACGCGACCTTGGCGACGGCGCACGTCCTGTATTCCACCGGAACGGCTCCGGAAACCCTGAAGTTCGCCACGAAGAGCGGAATCCTCGCCGTGACCAGGGACGAAACGGGTCTGATCACCATGGACTTTCCCGCCAAGCCCCTGGAGGAGACCGATCCGCCGGAGGGCCTGACGGAGGCGCTGGGGGTCACTCCCCGGTGGGCCGGCAGGAACGTCTGGGACTACCTCGTGGAGGTGGAGTCCGAGGACGCCGTACGCGCCGTCTCCCCCGACTTCCCCGCCCTGGCGGCCGTGGACGCCCGAGGGGTCATCGTGACCGCCCCTTCGGCTCGTCCCGGCGTCGACTACGTCTCGCGGTTCTTCGCCCCCAGGGTCGGCGTCCCGGAGGACCCGGTCACCGGTTCGGCCCACTGCGCCCTGGCGCCGTACTGGACGGCCAAGCTCGGCTCGGCCACCCTCCTCGGGGAGCAGCTCTCCGAGAGGGGCGGGACGATACGCACGACCGTGCGGGGGGACCGCGTCGAGCTGTCGGGCCGGGCGGTGACCGTCCTCTCCGGCGAGCTCCACGCCTGAGACCCCGAGCGCGTCATCCGAGACCCCGCCCCGGGGCCCCGAACGCTTCCCGGGGACTTCAGGCGTGCCGACCGGGGCCATGGGCGCTTCCCGGAGGCTCCGGGGCGCCGGCGGAGACTCCAGGTCGTGTCGGTCCCGCGGCCCATCGGGAGCCACGACCTCCAGCCGGTTCGCGCCGAACGCGCTCGAACAAAAGCCCGTCTGACGTTTGGACACGAGAATCCCGGCAGATGGAAAAGAACCGCACATACTAAAAAAGCGCCTCACCCGGGCAGTGGAAAAACATGCATGAATCGCAAGAGAACCCCGGAAATGCGGAAAGGGCCGCTCCCCGGTGAAACCAGGGGGCGGCCCTCTCCAAAAGATTGTCCGGCGGCGACCTACTCTCCCACACCGTCCCCGGTGCAGTACCATCGGCGCTGAAGAGCTTAACTTCCGGGTTCGGAATGTAACCGGGTGTTTCCCCTTCGCCATAACCGCCGTAACACTATGAAACACACAAACACACGCACCCGACCCGGAACCGACATCCCGGGGGTGCAGACGGTGCCTGCTGCCTCAGAATCACACAGTGGACGCGAGCAAAACCAGTGATCACGCGCTGCTCCGGACCCGGCGAAGAGTACAGAGCGCTGCAGAAACCACACGAACGCTTTATGGTCAAGTCCTCGGCCTATTAGTACCGGTCAGCTCCACACATTACTGCGCTTCCACCTCCGGCCTATCAACCCAATCGTCTATTGGGAGCCTTACCCCCTCACGGGGTGGGAGACCTCATCTCAAGGCAAGCTTCCCGCTTAGATGCTTTCAGCGGTTATCCCTCCCGAACGTAGCCAACCAGCCGTGCTCCTGGCGGAACAACTGGCACACCAGAGGTTCGTCCGTCCCGGTCCTCTCGTACTAGGGACAGCCCCTTTCAAGTCTCCTGCGCGCGCAGCGGATAGGGACCGAACTGTCTCGCGACGTTCTAAACCCAGCTCGCGTACCGCTTTAATGGGCGAACAGCCCAACCCTTGGGACCTACTCCAGCCCCAGGATGCGACGAGCCGACATCGAGGTGCCAAACCATCCCGTCGATATGGACTCTTGGGGAAGATCAGCCTGTTATCCCCGGGGTACCTTTTAGCCGTTGAGCGACGGCGCTTCCACATGCCACCGCCGGATCACTAGTCCCAGCTTTCGCTCCTGCTCGACCCGCCGGTCTCACAGTCAAGCTCCCTTGTGCACTTACACTCGACACCTGATTGCCAACCAGGCTGAGGGAACCTTTGGGCGCCTCCGTTACCCTTTAGGAGGCAACCGCCCCAGTTAAACTACCCACCAGACACTGTCCCTGATCCGGATCACGGACCCAAGTTAGACGTCCAAAACGACCAGAGTGGTATTTCACCAATGACTCCACCGGAACTAGCGTCCCAGCTTCACCGTCTCCCACCTATCCTACACAAACCGTTCCAAACGCCAATGTCAAGCTGTAGTGAAGGTCCCGGGGTCTTTCCGTCCTGCTGCGCGTAACGAGCATCTTTACTCGTAGTGCAATTTCGCCGGGTCTGCGGTTGAGACAGCGGGGAAGTCGTTACGCCATTCGTGCAGGTCGGAACTTACCCGACAAGGAATTTCGCTACCTTAGGATGGTTATAGTTACCACCGCCGTTTACTGGCGCTTAAGTTCTCACCTTCGCACACCCGAAGGCATGCTAAGCGGTCCCCTTAACGTTCCAGCACCGGGCAGGCGTCAGTCCGTATACATCGTCTTACGACTTCGCACGGACCTGTGTTTTTAGTAAACAGTCGCTTCCCCCTGGCCTCTGCGGCCCCCACCAGCTCCGAGTGCAAGACTCATCACCAGCGAAGGCCCCCCTTCTCCCGAAGTTACGGGGGCAATTTGCCGAGTTCCTTAACCGCAGTTCACCCGATCGCCTTGGTATTCTCTACCTGACCACCTGAGTCGGTTTCGGGTACGGGCCGCCATGACACTCACTAGAGGCTTTTCTCGGCAGCATAGGATCACCCACTTCGCCACAATCGGCTCGGCATCACGTCTCAGACCCATGAGAGGCGGATTTGCCTACCCCTCGTCCTACACGCTTACCCCAGGAACAACCATCGCCTGGGATGGGCTACCTTCCTGCGTCACCCCATCGCTTACCTACTACCAGATCAGGTCAGGCGTTCACCCTGACGCCCGCTCCGAAGAGCAGACCGGGTTAAGGACCCTTAGTATCACTGGGTTCAGTATGGGCGCATCACAGCGGGTACGGGAATATCAACCCGTTGTCCATCGACTACGCCTGTCGGCCTCGCCTTAGGTCCCGACTTACCCTGGGCGGATTAGCCTGGCCCAGGAACCCTTGGTCATCCGGCGCAGAAGTTTCTCACTTCTGATTCGCTACTCATGCCTGCATTCTCACTCGCACGGCCTCCACAACTGGATCACTCCGCTGCTTCGCCGGCCGCACGACGCTCCCCTACCCATCCACACCCCTCGACAAAAGCCAGGGTTGATGTGTGAATGCCACGACTTCGGCGGTGTACTTGAGCCCCGCTACATTGTCGGCGCAGAATCACTTGACCAGTGAGCTATTACGCACTCTTTCAAGGGTGGCTGCTTCTAAGCCAACCTCCTGGTTGTCACTGCGACTCCACATCCTTTCCCACTTAGCACACGCTTAGGGGCCTTAGTCGGTGGTCTGGGCTGTTTCCCTCTCGACTACGGAGCTTATCCCCCGCAGTCTCACTGCCACGCTCTCACTTACCGGCATTCGGAGTTTGGCTGACGTCAGTAACCTTGTCGGGCCCATCGGCCATCCAGTGCTCTACCTCCGGCAAGAAACACGCGACGCTGCACCTAAATGCATTTCGGGGAGAACCAGCTATCACGGAGTTTGATTGGCCTTTCACCCCTAAACACAGGTCATCCCCCAGGTTTTCAACCCTGGTGGGTTCGGTCCTCCACGCGGTCTTACCCGCGCTTCAACCTGCCCATGCCTAGATCACTCCGCTTCGGGTCTGCAGCATGCGACTCAAACGCCCTATTCAGACTCGCTTTCGCTACGGCTACCCCACACGGGTTAACCTCGCCACACACCGCAACTCGCAGGCTCATTCTTCAAAAGGCACGCAGTCACATCACAGACACCCCGAAGAGTGTCTACGCTCCTACGGCTTGTAGGCACACGGTTTCAGGTACTGTTTCACGACCCCTCACCGGGGCACTTTTCACCTTTCCCTCACGGTACTAGTGCACTATCGGTCATCAGGGAGTATTTAGGCTTACCAGGTGGTCCTGGCAGATTCACACAGGATTTCTCGGGCCCCGTGCTACTTGGGATCCCCTCCAGCAGTCGACAGGATTTCGCCTACCCGGCTCTCACGGTCTCCGGCGCCCCTTCCCAGAAGCTTCGGCTACCCCATCGATTTCTCACTGCTCGTGGCTCCGGCAGAAACCACAAGAAGGTCCCACAACCCCGAACACGCAACGCCCGCCGGCTTTAACACGCGCCCGGTTTAGCCTCTTCCGCTTTCGCTCACCACTACTCACGGAATCACTATTTGTTTTCTCTTCCTACGGGTACTGAGATGTTTCACTTCCCCGCGTTACCACCAACCGCCCTATACATTCAGGCGGAGGCAACACCACATGACTGGTGCTAGGTTTCCCCATTCGGACATCCCCGGATCAACGTCTGGTTGGCGACTCCCCGGGGCTTAACGCAGCCTCCCACGTCCTTCATCGGCTCCTGATGCCAAGGCATCCACCGTGTGCCCTAAAAAACTTGGCCACAAAGATGCTCGCGTCCACTATGCAAATCTCAAACAACACGCAGCGACCATCACGACCCCACCACCAGACACCCACCCCACAAAGAGGCGAGCCGGTATGACAGGCGGACGGTCCCGCAGAGGGAAACTCAGAACCTCACCAGCCGCGCGGTCTCCCGCGCAGCTGCTGGTCCGTTTCCTCAGGACCCAACAGTGTGTTCACCCGGACCTCACCCCGACGACCCCGTTCCCACTCCCCCATACAGGGGCGGTACTAGCGGCCCGGCGACCCGGTCCGACTGACTAGCCAGTGCTCCACTAATGAGCGCACCGTGCGCGAGACGTTCGCTCGCGGCCACGGCATGGACCGACCAGGCCACCCAGCGGGTGAACCGGATCAGCCGGTGCTCCTTAGAAAGGAGGTGATCCAGCCGCACCTTCCGGTACGGCTACCTTGTTACGACTTCGTCCCAATCGCCAGCCCCACCTTCGACCGCTCCCCCCCAAAGGGTTGGGCCACGGGCTTCGGGTGTTGCCGACTTTCGTGACGTGACGGGCGGTGTGTACAAGGCCCGGGAACGTATTCACCGCAGCGTTGCTGATCTGCGATTACTAGCGACTCCGACTTCATGGGGTCGAGTTGCAGACCCCAATCCGAACTGAGACCGGCTTTTAGGGATTCGCTCCACCTTGCGGTATCGCAACCCTCTGTACCGGCCATTGTAGCATGTTTGCAGCCCAAGACATAAGGGGCATGATGACTTGACGTCATCCCCACCTTCCTCCGAGTTGACCCCGGCAGTCCCCCATGAGTCCCCACCACCCCGAAGGGCGTGCTGGCAACATGGAGCAAGGGTTGCGCTCGTTGCGGGACTTAACCCAACATCTCACGACACGAGCTGACGACAGCCATGCACCACCTGTCACCCAGTCCGAAGAGGGCTCTGTCTCCAGAGCTTTCCGGGCGATGTCAAGCCTTGGTAAGGTTCTTCGCGTTGCGTCGAATTAAGCAACATGCTCCGCCGCTTGTGCGGGCCCCCGTCAATTCCTTTGAGTTTTAGCCTTGCGGCCGTACTCCCCAGGCGGGGCGCTTAATGCGTTAGCTACGGCGCGGAAACCGTGGAAGGCCCCCACACCTAGCGCCCAACGTTTACGGCGTGGACTACCAGGGTATCTAATCCTGTTCGCTCCCCACGCTTTCGCTCCTCAGCGTCAGGTAAGGCCCAGAGAACCGCCTTCGCCACCGGTGTTCCTCCTGATATCTGCGCATTTCACCGCTACACCAGGAATTCCGTTCTCCCCTGCCTACCTCTAGCCAGCCCGTATCGAATGCAGACCTGGAGTTAAGCCCCAAGCTTTCACATCCGACGCGACAAGCCACCTACGAGCTCTTTACGCCCAATAATTCCGGACAACGCTTGCGCCCTACGTATTACCGCGGCTGCTGGCACGTAGTTAGCCGGCGCTTCTTCTGCAGGTACACGTCAACTTCGTCCCTGCTGAAAGAGGTTTACAACCCGAAGGCCGTCATCCCCCACGCGGCGTCGCTGCGTCAGGCTTCCGCCCATTGCGCAATATTCCCCACTGCTGCCTCCCGTAGGAGTCTGGGCCGTGTCTCAGTCCCAGTGTGGCCGGTCGCCCTCTCAGGCCGGCTACCCGTCGTCGCCTTGGTAGGCCGTTACCCCACCAACAAGCTGATAGGCCGCGAGTCCATCCCCAACCGAAAAGACTTTCCACACGCATCCCATGCGGAAGCGTGTCGTATCCGGTATTAGACCCAGTTTCCCGGGCTTATCCCAGAGTCAGGGGCAGGTTACTCACGTGTTACTCACCCGTTCGCCGCTCGAGTACCCCGAAGGGCCTTTCCGCTCGACTTGCATGTGTTAAGCACGCCGCCAGCGTTCGTCCTGAGCCAGGATCAAACTCTCCAAACAATGTCTACAGAGTTTCTCCCGGCTGAAAGCATCCCCGTCCCGGCAAAGGAGACGAGGTGCATCAACCAAAGGAATCCGTCCTCCCACCGAGGCGGGTGGGACGGGGTTGTGCATCATGCACTGGCTTTTAACACACTGTTGAGTTCTCAAGAAACGGACGCGTTCACCGTCGATCCGGACCCTCAGGCCCGTTTCTCCGGGGCGTTTCGTTCGTTTCGTTGTGCCTTTATTCTTTCAGACCGGCTTTTTCGTGTCAAACCGCTCTTTCGGAGCGATTTTCTTCGATTCCACCGACCCGAAGGGAATTCGGGCGTCCCGTTTCCGGGACAACCCCTCTAACTTACTCCGTCATCCGATTCATGTCGAATCGAACGCCGCCGGGACACAGAGATCCCAACGGATGGATCAAGTAGTGGGGTGGCTCTGAGATCACGGCGACTCCGCCGTCTCCCTCAGGCCTGGTGAACTTTATGAACACCGGGCCGCATCGTCAAATCGACCGCGCGCCTGCGGCCCTCGCTGGTCCGCCGGCCCTCCGGCCGGGGAAAGGGCGCCTTCTGACGCCTCCCACCGGCACCCGGCCCCACCCTCCGTGGACCCGGAGCGTGGACCCGATACCGGTGCTATTAAGAAGAACAAGTGGATCGCCGGGTTTGTTCCCGGATCTCCGCCTCCACCGGAGAGCGCGTCCGCTGGCAGAACACGCTCCCCGGCACGAACGCCGTGCCCCCGGCCTGATCCCGTACCGGCGATGGGCGTCCCACGCGAGAGCCGCCCCGCCGCTTGGCGGCAAAGCGGGAACAGACCCGCGGCAAAGCGAGAACGGACCCGCAGCGAAGCAGGGACGGAGGGTGCCTGTCCCCGCGGAGACGAAGCCGTGGCTCCGCCCCCTGCCCGGGAATGTTCTTCGCGTTCCCGGGCAACCAGGAGACACGCGGAACGGTTCTCAAGGCCGTGTGGACGTTCACCTCCGCGTGAGCATCCACACGAGCCACTTCTACAGGGGGAGACACGCAGGTGACGGGGAGAATGCGCGTGGCGGCCAGGCGTGCGGGGGTACGTCTGCTGGACACGGTCAACGGGAGGCGCGCGCGGCGCGCGCCGGCGGCCGACACCGGAACGGTCCGGATCCTGCTCCAGCACGCCTACGGCATGGGCGGCACCATCCGGACGGTGCTGAACCTGGCGGGCCATCTCGCCCGGGAACGCGACGTGGAGATCATCAGCGTGGTCCGCGCGGCCGAGCATCCGTTCTTCCCGATCCCGCCGGGGGTGCGGGTGACGTTCCTGGACGACCGGACGCGACCGCGCGGCCCGGTCGCCCGCCTGCTGTCGCGCTTCCCGAGCGTCCTGGTGCCGAAGCAGGAGAACGTGTACGGGTCCGTCTCGCTGTGGACCGACCTCCGCCTGGTGGCCTATCTGCGGTCCATGCGGACCGGCGTGGTCATCTCCACCCGGCCGGGGTTCAACCTGATCACCGCGCTGTTCGCGCCGCCGGAGGTGCTGACGATCGGCCAGGAGCACGTGGCGCTGGAGGTCCACGCCCCCGAGATGCGACGGCTCATCAAACGGCGGTACGGCAGGTTCGACGCGTTCGTCACCCTCACCGAGGCCGACCGTGCGCACTACGCCAAGGTGTTGCGACACGACCCTCCGGCCCGTCTGCTGTGCATTCCGAACGCGGTCCCCGAGCTGGCCGGTGACGTCTCCTCCCTGGAGGAGAAGAGCGTGGCCGCCATCGGCAGGCTGGTGCACGCCAAGGGCTTCGACCGCCTCGTCAAGGCGTGGGCGCCGGTCGCGGAGGCGCACCCGGACTGGGTGCTGCGCATCTACGGCGGCGGTACCCAGAAGGCCGAGGAGCGGCTCCGCGCCAGGATCGAGAAGGCCGGTCTGACGGGCAGGGTGCTTCTCATGGGCAGTTCGAGCGAGATCGGCGCCGAGCTGGCCAGGTCGTCGATCTACGTCGTCAGCTCCCGCTACGAGGGGTTCGGCATGACGATCCTGGAGGCGATGAGCAAAGGCGTGCCCGTGGTGAGCTTCGACTGCCCGCACGGCCCCAGGGAGATCATCACCCACGGGCGCAACGGGCTGCTGGTGCGCCCGCAGAAGCCTGCGCTCCTGGCAGAGGCGATCTCGCGGCTGATCGAGGATCCCGGGCTGCGCCGTACCCTCGGCCGGAACGCCCTGCGCACGGTGCCCGCCTACTCCCTTGACGCGGTCGGCGCCAGGTGGGACGCGCTGCTCGACGATCTTCAGCGTACGGCGCGCGGCGGCGTCGAGACGCTCCCGGTCCGCGACGAGACCCGCGGCGAGACCCGGGAGGAGACCCGCGGCGAGGTCCGCGGCGAGACCCCCGGTGAGGCCGACGGTGAGGCCGACCGCACGCCGTACCCGATCGCTTCGTAGTCCCGAGGGGTCCCCCTCGACGCTCTCCTCGGCGGCGCTTCGGGGGGCCCCGGCACCTCCGGACATGGGCCCATGAAATCGTGGGAGAAAGCCCATGATCGGGAGTTGAAGATGACGAAGGCGCGTATCGGAGTCACCGGTCTGGCCGTGATGGGAGCCAACCTCGCGCGGAACCTGGCCCGGCACGGGCACACGGTGGCCGTGCACAACCGCTCGCGGTACCGGACCGACGCCCTGCTGAAGGAGTACGGCCACGAAGGGGAGTTCGTCGCCTGTGACACCCCGGAGGAGCTGGTCGCAGCGCTGGAACGGCCCCGGCGCGTTCTCATCATGGTGAAGGCGGGCGCGCCGACCGACGCGGTGATCGAGGAGTTCGCCCCGCTCCTGGAGCCGGGCGACATGCTGGTGGACGGCGGGAACGCCCATTTCCTGGACACCCGGCGTCGGGAGGCGGCGCTGCGGGAGCGGGGGATCCACTTCGTCGGCACGGGCGTGTCCGGCGGCGAGGAGGGCGCGCTGCTCGGGCCGAGCATCATGCCGGGCGGGTCCAGGGAGTCCTACGAGGCGCTGGGCCCGCTGCTGGAGGACATCGCCGCCAAGGTGGACGGCGTGCCCTGCTGCACGCACATCGGGCCGGACGGCGCGGGGCACTTCGTCAAGATGGTCCACAACGGCATCGAGTACGCCGACATGCAGCTCATCGCCGAGGCGTACGACCTGCTGCGGCAGGCCCTCGGGATGAGCCCGGCCGAGATCGCCGACGTCTTCGAGGAGTGGAACCGGGGCGAGCTGTCGTCCTACCTCATCGAGATCACGGCGGAGGTGCTGCGGCAGGTGGACGCCGCCACCGGCCGGCCGCTGGTGGATGTGATCGCCGACCGGGCCGAGCAGAAGGGCACCGGCCGCTGGACCGTCCAGAACGCGCTGGAGCTGGGCGTCCCGGTGAGCGGCATCGCCGAGGCGGTGTTCGCCCGGTCGGTGTCCGGCCACACGGAGCTGCGGCGGGCCGCGCGGGACCTGCCCGGCCCGGCGGACGCGCCGCAGGCCCCGCCGGCCGGGGACCGTGAGGGCCGCGCGGAGTTCGTGGAGGACGTACGGCGGGCGCTGTACGCGTCGAAGATCATCGCCTACGCGCAGGGGTTCGACCAGATCCGGGCCGGCAGCGCCGAGTACGGCTGGGACGTCGATCCGGGCGCGCTGGCCACGATCTGGCGTGGCGGGTGCATCATCCGGGCGGTCTTCCTCGACCGCATCCGCGAGGCGTACGAGCAGGAGAGCCCTCCGGTGACGCTGCTGACGGCGCCGCTGTTCGCCGAGGCGCTGGGCCTGGCGCAGGAGCCGTGGCGGCGGGTGGTGGCGACGGCGGCCGGGGCGGGCGTCCCGGCGCCCGGTTTCTCGACGGCGCTGGCCTACTACGACTCGCTGCGGGCGGGCCGGCTGCCCGCCGCGCTCGTCCAGGGGTTGCGCGACTTCTTCGGCGCGCACACCTACCAGCGGTCCGACCGGGAGGGGACCTTCCACACGCTGTGGTCCGGCGACCGTACGGAGATCGAGGTCTGACGGCGGCGGGGACGGGCGTCTCCGGGTGAGCCCGGACGGCTCACCGCACGGGTGAGGGACGCCCGCTCCCGCGGCGGGCACCGGGCGGCACGACTCAAAGAGCGGACACCGGGCGGCACGACCCGAAGAGCGGACACCGGGCGGCGCGACCCGAAGACTGGAATTCGCTGGAATTCCCAGGAGACTGGTGGAACTCCTGTTACGCTCCGTGCCGTGAGTGAATCATTGGACGCGTTGGAACGGCGGATCGCCGACCTTCGCGCCGAGGTCCGCCGCGCGGTCAAGGCCAGGGAGCACTCCCTGGCCCGGTCGTTGCGCGGTGAGCTGCGCCGGATGGAGCACGAGTGGGACCGGGCCGTCGGCGCCGAGGAGCTCCCGGCCCCCGAGCCGGAGGCGCCGCTGCTGCCCGTCCGGGAGCAGGTGCACCAGGCCCTGGCCCTGCTGGGCGTGCCCGCCGCCCCCAAGCTGATCGTCGCGGTCAACGACGCGTTCTTCTCCCGCGCGCTGCGCGGCTCCCAGTTCACCAGCCTGCGGCGGGACGAGGAGCGCTCGTTCCGGAGCGACCCGTACGCGCGGCCGTACTACCTGTGCGCGGCGCTGACCGACCGCCTCTCCCCCGCCCGCGGGCTGCTCGCGGTCAGCACGTGGGCGCCGGAGCTGCGGGTGCTGGGGCCGCTGAGCCCGCGCGTCGACTTCCTGACCTCCGCGGTGCGCGTCGCCGAGCACCTGGCCCGGCTGCCCGAGCCGCCGTCCGGCGCGGTGCGGCTGCTGACGCGGATGGCGCAGAACATCCCCGGCGCGGCCGAGGGCTTCGCGCCGGCCGACCCGGTGACCGCGATCCGCGCCGCGCGAGCCGAGCTGGAGGTGCACCGGGCGGCCGACGCGGCGCAGCGGGCAGAGGTCGCGGCGCGGGCGGGCAGGCGGCTGCCGGACGTGGAGCGCCTGTTCGGCGCCGCCACGCTGGGCGCGCTGAAGGAGGCGGCCTGTTGAGGGGCAGGCTGGACGAGCTGCGCGGGCCGGTGCCGCCCCGCGCCCACGACGCCAGGGCCATCGCGGCGCTGGCCGCCAACCCCGGCTGCGCCCGCCGGGCGGTGCTGGACGCCGCCGGGGTGGACAAGGACCTCACGGCGCGGCACGTCGGTTTCCCGGCCCCGTTCGGCCAGTCCCAGTTCGCGATCACCCGTGGGAACGTCTTCGAGGCGCTGGTGAAGGAGAACGGCTGCGCCGAACTGCTGCGGCTGCTGCGCGAGCTGCTCGGGCTGCCGATCGCGCAGGTGGGCTACCAGGACGTGGAGAGCGTCGGCTCCCACCTGCGCCACTCCCACACGCGCGCCCTGATCGACCGGGCGGCGCGCGAGGGCGACGACGCGGCGGCCTTCTACGACCATCCGCTGCTCAGCCTCCGCATCGCCGGTCAGACCTCCTATCTGGAGCCCGACGTGGTGGCCTTCCAGGTGGGGGGCCGCTTCCACATCGTGGAGATCAAGTCGTTCGCGGTGATCGACGGCCAGGCCGAGCCGGAGAAGGTCGCGGCGGCGGCCCGGCAGGCCGCCGTGTACGTGCTGGCGCTGCGCGCGCTGCTGGCCGATCTCGGGCACGACCCGGAGCGGGTGTCGCACGACGTGGTGCTGGTGTGCCCGGAGAACTTCGCCAACCGGCCGGTCGCGACGCTGGTGGACGTGCGCAGGCAGCTCGCGGTGCTCCGGCGGCAGCTCGACCGGATGACCCGGGTGGACCACCTCGTCGAGGAGCTGCCCCCGGGGATCACCTTCGACCTGGCCCCCGACGCGGAGGGGACGCCGACCCGGCCGGCGCGGGAGGTGGCCGGCGCGCTGCGCCAGGTCCCGGCCCGGTACGCGCCGGACTGCCTGTCCGCGTGCGACATGTGCATGTTCTGCCGGGACGAGGCCCGCTGCGGCGGCTCCACCGACCAGCTCGGCCGCCAGGTGCGCGACCAGCTCGGCGGGGTCTCGGGCGTGGCCGAGGCGCTCGCCCTGGCCGAGGGCGCCGCGGAGCCCGCCGAGGGGCAGGAGGAGATCGCCCAGCTGCTCCGCCTGGCCCACCGCCTGCGTGAGGAGAGCCTCGGATGAGCACGCTGACGGCGCTGGCCCGCCTCAAGGCCGTCCGCGACGGGACCGCGCAGCGGATCACCACGGTCCGCCACTGCCACCTGGCCCCGCGCCCCATGGTGTTCGTGCCGCTCCAGCTCGCCGGGGAGGCCCTCGCCCCGCTGGCCGCCATGGTCGGCACCGACCCGGACCATCCGCGGCTGCTGGTTGTGCCCCAGCCGCGCAACCGCGACCTGCGCTTCGCCTTCGCCGCGGAGCTGGCCGAGGTGCTGCTGCCGTACGTCGAGGGGTTCGCCAAGACCACCGAGACGGTGGAGCGCAAGAGCGGCGACCCGTACGAGCGGTGCCTGGAGGCGCCGCAGATCCTGGTGCCGAACCGCTCCGCGGCGGCCTTCACCGGGCTGCTGGGCCGCTCCACCCGGTTCCGCCGGGCCGACGGCCCCTACCCGGTGCACCCGTCGGTGCCGCTGCTCGGTCGGTGGCTGACGTACTTCGCCGACCGGTCGCGGCGGCCGGGGTCGTGCCTGATGACGGCGATGACGGAGGCGTTGTCGGCGCACTGGGCGACCGGGCAGAGCGCCCTGGAGGACGCCAACCTGGCGGCGCTGGTGGGGTGGATCGACCCGCCCGCCGGGATGGACGGCAGGCGGGCCGCCGAGGAGGCCGAGGACCCGCTGCTGTGGCCGCCCGCCGGTCCGGCCACCGACCCGGGGTTCGACAACGAGGTGCTCGGCCCGGCCGTCCGCGCCTACGAGGAGGCGCCGACCGCGCGGGCGGTGGAGCGCGTCGCCCAGGCGCTGCGCACCCAGCTGGAGCCGACCTGGCGGCTGATGTGGCGGGCGGTGGAGCTTCTGCGCGCCCTGCCGGAGGGCTCGCGGGTGGCCGGCCGCTGGGAGACCGACCGGGGGTCGTTCACCCGGTTCCTCGAACTGATCGCCGAGGGCGGGCCTCCGCAGGCGCGCCGGGACGGCGCGGTCGGCGCCGCGGCGCGGCTGGCGGCCCTGGAACGGGCGCGGGCGAGCTACGACGTGCAGCGCGCCTACGACGACCCGCTGGTGATGGCCGAGTACCGCCTGACCGGTGAGGCGTTCACCGGGACGGTCGTCTCCGCCGATCCGGAGAACACCGAGGGCGAGGGCCGCTCGCGCAAGCTGCGCCCGCTGGTCACGGTCCGCACCGCCGACCCGGCGCGGCTGACGCCCGGCGCCGTGCTCGGCAGCCCCGACCGGCGCGGCCACGCCGCCGAGGTCGTGGAGGTCGACGGCGACGAGATCACGCTGAAGGTGACCAAGGGGATGGGCCGCGGGAAGGTGGCCGCCCCCGGGGCGGTGCCCGAGCCGGGCGAGCGGGTCACCTACACCACGCTGACCGACGACTTCCAGTCCTCGGCGGCGCTGCCGGAGCCCGAGCGGACGCCGTGGACCCACGGCGGCCCGCCGGAGGAGTACGTGCCCGATGACGACGACGCGCGGGAGGAATGGTCGTGAACGTTCACCGGGGGACGCCGGGGGCGCGCCGCACGGGGGTGCTCGGGGTGGTGCCGGAGGCGCGCCCCGAGGCGCTGCCGTACGGCCCGGCCGGGATGCGCGGCGCGGTTCCCGTCGTGTCGCCGCAGCGGGAGGCGGCGGCCGTGGTCGAGGCGGTGCTGGCCGACCTGCCGCGCCACCGGGGCGTGGTGGTCGACTCCCCGCCCGGGGCGGGCAAGTCGACGCTGGTGGTCCGGGCGGCCGGGCACATCGCGGAGACCGGCGAGCCGCTGATGATCGTCGCGCAGACCAACGAGCAGGTCGACGACCTGGTGGACCGGCTGGCGACCGAGCACCCGGACCTGACGATCGGCCGGTTGTCGGCGAGCGGCTACGTCACGCCCGGCCGCGTCCTGGGCCACCCCAACGTGTCGGTGGCGGGCAAGCTGCCCGACCTGGGGGATCCGGCGGTGGTGGTGGCCACGGCGGACAAGTGGGCCTGGATCGGCGACCGCACCTGGCCGTGGGCGATCGTGGACGAGGCGTACCAGATGCGCTCGGACAAGCTGCTGCGCATCGCCTCGCTGTTCGAGCGGGCGTTGTTCGTGGGCGACCCCGGTCAGCTCGACCCGTTCTCGATCGTGGACGGCGACCGCTGGGCGGGGCTGTCGTGGGACCCGGTGCAGAGCGCGGTCTCGGTGCTGCTGCGGCACAACCCCGACCTGCCGGTGCACCGGCTGCCGGTGTCCTGGCGGCTGCCCGCCTCGGCGGCGCCGGTGGTGTCGGAGGCGTTCTACCCGTTCACCGGGTTCCGCGCCGGGACCGGTGACGCCGACCGGGCGCTGGAGCTGACCGTGAACGGCATGCGCACCTCCTACGACCGGGCGCTGGAGGAGGCGGCGGCCTCGGGGTGGGCGCTGTACGAGCTGCCGAGCCGCCACACGGTGCGCACCGACGCCGAGGCGGTGCAGGCGGTGGCGGTGCTGGCGGTACGGCTGCTGCAGCGGGCGCCGGTGGCGCACTCGGAGCGGGGCAGCCACCGGGTCACGGCCGACCGGATCGCCATCGGCGCGGCGCACCGCGACCAGGTCGCCGCGATCCGCGCCGCCGGGGTGCCCGAGGAGATCACGGTGGACACCGCCAACCGGCTGCAGGGCCGGGAGTACGACATGACGATCGTGCTGCACCCGCTGTCGGGCCGCCGCGACGCCACGGCGTTCCACCTGGAGTCGGGGCGGCTGTGCGTGCTGACCTCACGGCACCGGCACGCCTGCGTGGTGGTGGCGAGGGCGGGCATCCCCGAGCTGCTGGACGCCCACCCGTCGGCCGAGCCGGTGCAGCTCGGGGTGCCGGTGAAGTTCCCCGACGGGTGGGAGGCCAACCAGGCGGTGCTGGCGCACCTGGCCAAGCACCGGGTGGCCGCCGACCACTGAGGCGCCCCGGGACGGTCAGAGGGTCCGCCGCCAGACGTCGATGGCCAGCACCTGGCGCATGCCCACCGACAGGTACAGGTCCAGGGCTGGGGTGAGGTTGCCCGCGTCCACGTGGAGGTAGGTGCCGATCCGGCCGCGCCGTACGTCGTCGGCGAAGGCTGCGCGCAGCATGAACCGGCCCAGACCGCGCCCCCGGAAGGCGGGCAGTACGGCGAGCCGGCGGACATAGCCGCAGTTCTCGTCGCCGGCGAAGGCGTCGGTGCCCAGGAGCATCGCCACCGGCTCGCCGTCGAGCCGGGCGACGGCGAGCTGCGCCCAGTCGGTGCTGGCGGAGGAGCCGAGCTCGGCGTGCCACTCGTCGTAGTCCTTGGGGGCGAACCCGAAGTGCCGGGCGAATCCGGCCTGCTCGACGGCGTGGGCCTGGCGGCGTACCTCCTCGGTGGCGCCCCGGTGGACCGTCACGCCGGGCGGCGGCTCCGGCGGGGCGAGGGACGGGCCGTGGTCGGCCCGGAGCCGGATGAAGCTGGTGGTGTGTGCGAAGCCGCGGGCGGTGGCGAGGGCGCGCTTACCGCTGTCCTCGCGGTACATGGCGATGTCGGTCACGGCGCGGTCGTGGCCGAGGCCGGTGGCGATGCGGCGGGCGCGGTCGAGGACGGTGTCCCACAGGCGGCCGGTCAGCTCGGGGGCCGCGGGGTGGACGACCACGTCGATCTCCACGGCGCCGCCGTCGCCCCTGCGGCAGGCCCAGGCCCAGGCGACCAGGCGCCCGGAGGGGTCGTGGACGAGCCAGCCGTCGGCGCCCGGGTCGAAGGAGGGGTCGTTCAGCTGGTCGGCGACGTCGTCCAGGGTCATGTCGGCCTTGCCGATCACCTGGGTGTCGCACAGGGAGATCAGTTCGTGGACGGCCCCGGCGTCGCCGGCCGCGGGCCGCCGGGTGGTGTACCCGGCGGCCGTGACGGCCGGCGCGGTGGCGTGGCCGGGCTCGTGGACGGGGGGCGCTTCGATGGTGTCTTCCATGTCCCCGAGTGTGTCCGGCCCGACTTGCCTTCCGCTGGGCCGCGGCTTGGCGCCCGCCCCGGTCCCTACTCCAGGACGGGGGCCGGGGTCTTGGTCTCCTCGGCCGGGCCGCCCTGTTCGGGGGCGCCGCGCAGCGGGATCTCCTTGACGAAGACGGCCAGCACCGGCACCAGGACCGCGAAGAAGATCGCCCACCAGAAGACGCCGGCGATCGAGGAGGCCAGCGAGTCCAGGAAGCCGACCCGCACCTGGGCCGGGAGGTGGGCCAGGGTGGCGGCGTCGGCCCGGCCGCCGCCGCCGGCGAGCTCGGCGCCGGCGGGGCCGAGCTTCTGGGTCAGGCTGTCGGACAGGTGGCGGTTGAAGATGGCGCCGAACAGGGAGACGCCGAACGAGCCGCCGATGGACCGGAAGAAGGTCGCGGCGCTGCTGGAGACGCCCAGGTCCTTCTGCTCCACGCTGTTCTGGGCGATCAGCATGGTGGTCTGCATCAGGAAGCCCATGCCGAGGCCGAGCACCGCGATGAACACGCCGGTCTGCCAGGTGGGGGTCTTGGCGTCCATCAGGGAGAGCAGCCACATCGCGAACGCCATGACCACGCCGCCGATGACCGGGTAGATCTTGTACTTGCCGGTCTTGGTGATGGCCTGGCCGACGAACAGCGAGATCACCATGGACGAGGCCATCATCGGCAGCAGGAGCAGGCCGGAGTTGGTGGCCGTGGCGCCCTGGACCGTCTGCTGGAACAGCGGCAGGAAGGTGATGGCGCCGAACATCGCGAAGCCGAGCAGGAAGCCGATCAGCGAGATGAGCGTGAAGTTGCGGTTGCGGAACAGCTGGAGCGGCATGATCGGCTCGGCGGCGCGGAGCTCCACCGGGATGAACAGCACCAGGGTCACCAGGGCCGTCGCGGCCAGGCCGATGATCTGCGGCGAGTTCCAGGCGTAGTCGTTGCCGCCCCAGGTGGTGATGAGGACCAGCGCGGTGATGCCGATGGACAGCAGGATCGCGCCGAGCCAGTCGATGCGGTGCTCGGTGCGCAGCTTGGGCAGCTTCAGCGTGACCATCAGCAGCGCCAGGGCGACGAACCCGACGGGCAGGTTGACGTAGAAGGCCCAGCGCCAGTCGAGGTGGTCGGTGATGAAGCCGCCGACGAGCGGTCCGGCGATCATGGCCAGGGACATGACGCCGGCCATGATGCCCTGGTACTGGCCGCGCTCACGCGGCGGGACGAGGTCTCCGACGATGGCCATGGCGTTGACCATGAGGCCGCCGCCGCCGAGGCCCTGGAGCGCGCGGAAGGCGATGAGCTGCGCCATACCGTCCTCGGGACCGCCCAGCAGGTCGGATCCGGCCATGCCGCACAGCACCGAGCCGACCATGAAGATGACGATGGAGGCGATGAAGATGTTCTTCCTGCCGTACAGGTCGCCGATCTTCCCCCAGATGGGGGTCGAGACGGTCGTACCGAGGACGTAGGCGGTGACCACCCACGACAGGTGCGACAGGCCCCCCAGTTCCCCCACGATGCGGGGCATCGCCGTACCGACGATCATGTTGTCGAGCATCGCGAGGATGATGGCGAGCATCAGCCCCGGTAAGACGACCATCACCTCGCGCCGTCGCCCTGGCGCGACCGCGGTCTCCGTCATTTCTCCCGCCCCCTAAAGATCTTGCTTACTTGCCGTCCGGCTAGTGTCAGATATGATGGGAATGTAGGACGATCACTTACCGGCCGTCAAGTCAATTCCGCCGCAAAGGGAACCATGAGCGAACACGCCGACACCCGCACGCGCATCCAGGAGACCGCCCTCCGGCTCTTCACCGAGCAGGGCTACGAGGCCACCTCTCTCCGGGAGATAGCGGAGGCCCTCGGCGTGACCAAGGCGGCACTCTACTACCACTTCAAGAGCAAGGAAGAGATCATCACCAGCCTCGTGGAGGACCGGATCCGCACGCTGGAGGAGCTGATCGCCTGGGCCGGGAGGCAGCCCCGCACCGAGGAGAGCCGCCGTGAGCTGGTCCGCCGCTACTCCGCGGACCTGCACCGGGGCAAGCACCGGGAGGTCATGCGTTTCTTCGAGCGCAACCAGACCTCGCTCAAGGGCCACCCGGTCATGCAGCAGATGCACGAGCGGATGTTCAGCCTGTTCGACTTCCTCATCGAGCCCGGCGATCCGCCCACGGCCCGGCTGAAGAGCGCGATGGCGCTGTTCGCCCTGCACGCGGCCTGGTTCGTCCTGCGGGACGAGACGCTCACCGACGACGAGCGCCGGACGGCGGCGCTGGATGTCGCCCTCGACCTCGTCCGGCGGTGAGCCCGGCGCGGTGAGCCCGCGCCGGACCCGCCGCCGAACCCTCCGCCCGCGCGCCTCCGAGCGCCTCCGCGCGCCCGCCATCGCCCCGCCGCGGCTCGCATGGATACCCATGACCGGGGCATGGGCCCCTTGAAGCCCAAGAAAGCACGTCAAAGGGGGGCACCATGCTCAACAACAAGACGATCGCGTTCCTCGTCGCCCCGGAGGGCATCGAGCAGGTCGAGCTCACCGAGCCGTGGAGGGCGGTCGAGCAGGCGGGCGGCACGCCCAGGCTGATCTCCACCGAGGCGGGCGAGGTCCAGGCGTTCAACCACCTCGACAAGGCCGACAGGTTCCCGGTCGACGGGACGACCGGCGACGTCCGGGCCGCCGACTTCGACGGGCTGGTGCTGCCGGGCGGCGTCGCCAACCCCGACTTCCTGCGGACGGTTCCGGAGGCCGTACGGTTCGTCAAGGAGTTCTTCGAGTCGGGCAAGCCGGTGGCGGCGATCTGCCACGCGCCCTGGACGATGATCGAGGCCGACGTGGTACGGGGCCGGATGCTCACCTCCTGGCCCAGCCTCCGGACGGACCTGCGAAACGCGGGGGCCACCTGGGAGGACAAGGAGGTCGTCGTGTGCACCGGGGGACCCAACACCCTGGTCACCAGCCGCAAGCCCGACGACCTCAAGGCCTTCTGCCAGGCCGCGATGGACGCCTTCTCCGCCTGACCGTCCCGGTCCCCCGGGCAGGCAGGGGGCGGCGGGCCGCGCCCGGAGCGGCCCGCCGCCCCTTTCCGGTTAAGACCGCAGGGTGAGGGCAGGGCACTGGAGAGTCATCTGTTGAAGGAGGAACTGTGGAGGCCACGATCTCGCTGCGCCTGCCGCGTGACGCCGCGAGCGTCCCGGTGATCAGGCAGCTTCTGAACGCCTCGCTCGGCGCCCTGGGAGTGGAGCCGCAGATCCGGGACGACATCCAGCTCATGCTCTCGGAGGCGTGCTCCAACGTCATACAGCACGCCGAGCCGAGCGACGACTACATGGTGAGCACCGAACTGATCCGCGACAGGTGCGTCATCAAGGTGGTGGACGCGGGCAACGGTTTCGACTCCTCCATGGCGCGCGCCCCCTCCCCCACCTCCGAGCACGGCCGCGGGCTGCTCATCATGCAGGCGCTGGCCGACGACGTCAGGTTCGTCAACCGGCCCGAGCGGGGATCGATCGTCTGCCTGGAGAAGACCCTGCGGTTCGTGGACGACGCCCCCGGGCGCTCACTCCTGCTCGACGAGGAGCTTGAGCTCGGATAGGGAGTCCCGGAGGTAGTCGGTGACCAGCCAGACGTCGGGGACCATCTCCCGGCAGGCGATCACGCCGACGTCAAGTGAGCCGTCGTAGGAGAAGACGGTGATGTTCAGGCCGCCGCTCACGTCGGTGATCACCGACACGGGGTGGTAGGCGAGCAGCCGGACGCCGCTCACGTACAGCGGCAGCTGCGGGCCGGGGACGTTGGAGATCATCACGTTGATCGGGCCCGCGGTACCGGCCAGCAGATTGAAGGCCGCGCGGGCGGCCAGGCCGGTCAGCGCCGAGGGCATCATGTCGCTGACCTCCTGGATCCAGCGGGCCGGGGCGAGCGACGCGCGGCCCTTGATCAGGGACATCGCGTCGTGCACGGCCATCAGCCGCTCCACCGGATCGGCGACCTGCGTGGCGAGCGTGGTGATCATCAGGGTGACCTGGTTGCCCGCGCCGTCGCCCTCGGGGACCCGCAGCGAGAACGGCACCCCGGCCACCAGCGGCTGCTCCGGCAGCGCGTCGTGCTTGATCAGCCACTGCCGCAGCGCTCCGGCGCAGACGGCCATCACCACGTCGTTCACCGTGACGCCGAAGGTGTTCTTGACCTGCTTGACGTCCGCCAGCGGCAGGGCGGTGAAGGCGAACCTGCGGTGCGCGGTGATCCGCCCGCTGAACGGCGTGCGGGGGGCGGTGAGGCGGGGCATGACCGGGGTCTCGGGCTCCCCGGACAGGCGGCGGGCCAGGTCGCGGGTGACACGGGAGATCGGCCGGGCCCCCGGCAGCTGGGACAGCACGGGGATCTCGTCGAGGTGCGGGACCGCGTTGACGAGGAACCGCACGGTGTTCGCCGGGTTGAGGACGACGCCCGCCACCCCCCTGGCGATCATCTCCGCGGTGTCGACGCCGCCGTCCGGCGCCGGCTCGGGCACCGACGGGACCTCGGCGGGATCGGGTGAGGTGTCCAGGAGCGCGGCGAGGACGTCGGCGCCGGTGACGCCGTCGATCGCGGCGTGGTGGACCTTCATGTACAGGGCCGTCCGGCCGCCCGCCAGGCCGTGGATC
The DNA here is from genome assembly GCF_013409935.1 of Streptosporangium sandarakinum. GTDB lineage: Bacteria > Actinomycetota > Actinomycetes > Streptosporangiales > Streptosporangiaceae > Streptosporangium > Streptosporangium nondiastaticum. The sequence continues at coordinate 23,047 of NZ_JACCCO010000001.1, forward strand.
AGGTACATCTCCCACAGCGGACGGCCGCGGTCCAGCGGACGGGCGTGCAGCCGCGCGACCTGGTCGCCGAGCTGCTCGTCGCCGCCCGGCGCGGGCAGCGCGATCTCGCGCACGTGGTAGTCGAGGTCGACTCGGGTGTCGTCGGCCCAGTAGGGACGGTCCAGGCCCAGCGGCACCGTGACGAGCCTGCGCCGGAACGGCGGGGCGAGGTGGAGCCGCCGGGCGAGCAGGGAGAGCAGGCCGGCGCGGGTCAGCCCGCCCTCCAGGATGGCCAGGCCGGCGATGTTCGCGACGTTCGTCGGCGTCTCGAAGTTCAGGAACTGCGCGTCCACCGGGTTGAGCTGCCGCATCTCCTACCTCCCTGGTCCCCTGTCACCATCCTGCTCCCATACGGTCGCCAGGGCCAGCACCGCGAGGCCGGTGAGCAGGACCACCGAGACGAGCAGGAGCGCCAGCCAGACGAGCGCGAAGACGACCACGAGGGTGACGAAGTCGCTGATCAACTGCAGCACCCGCGGAACCGTGCCCGGATCCGCCCGCGCCACACCGCGGCGCGGCGGGCGGACCGGGGTGGGAGAGGGAGTTCTCACCCGGAGGTTCCATGTCCGGGCCCGCGGCGGGGCCGGTGCGATCGGTGCGGCCGGTGCGGCCGGTACGGTCGCCTCTCGGTGATCAGGAAAATTAATATTATTGACCGATATACCTGAAAAGAAGCGCGAATATCGGAAGAATCTATGCCGAGGGACGGTGGCCCTCGGTGCCGGCCGTACCGGCCGCCGTGTCGCCGAGCCGTCCCTCGCGGTCCTCCCGGACCGCCGCGGCACACCGCCGCGGCCGTCCCACGATCCCGGACCGGCCCGCTCGACCCCCTGGGGCTCGTCCCCTGGCGGGCCGGTCCGTCCTCCTCTCACGGCGCCGCGGATCGCGAACGGCCGTCCGGCCGCACCGGCGGGGTCCGCACCCTGGGCCCGGCTCCCCGCGCGGTGCCGTGGTCAGCCGATCCAGACGGCCTTGAGGTTGCAGAACTCGCGGATGCCGTGCGCGGACAGCTCCCGGCCGTACCCGGAGTTCTTGACGCCGCCGAAGGGCAGCTCCGGGTAGGAGGTGACCATGCCGTTGACGAAGACCGCCCCGGCCGCGAGGTCGGTGACGAAGCGCTCCTGCTCGGCGGGGTCGGTGGTCCAGGCGTTGGCGCCGAGGCCGAAGTCGGTCACGTTGGCCAGCTCGATCGCCTCGTCGACGTCGGCGACCCGGTACAGCGCCGCCACCGGGCCGAACACCTCCTCGGAGAACATCCGCATCTCCGGGGTGACGCCGGCGACCACCGTCGGCTGGTAGAACCAGCCCGGCCGGTCGGGGATGTAGCCCCCGCACAGCACCCGCGCCCCGCGCCCGACCGCGTCGGCCACCAGCATCTCCACGTCGTCACGGCCCTGCTCGGTGGCGAGCGGTCCCACGTCGGTCGCCTCCTCCATCGGGTCGCCGACCCGCAGGGCCTCCATCCGCGCCACGAAGCGCTCGGCGAAGGCGTCGTGGACGTCGGCGTGCACGACGAACCGCTTGGCGGCGATGCAGGACTGGCCGTTGTTCTGCACCCGTGAGGTGATCGCGGTGGACACGGCGGCGTCGAGGTCGGCGGAGGGCATCACGACGTAGGGGTCGGAGCCGCCCAGCTCCAGGACGGTCTTCTTTATCTCCCCGCCGGCGACGGAGGCGACCGACCGGCCGGCCGGCTCGGAGCCGGTCAGGGTCGCCGCCGCCACCCGCCGGTCCCGCAGCACCCGCTCGACCTGGTCCGAGCCGATCAGCAGGGTCTGGAAGCAGCCCCGGGGAAAGCCCGCCCTGGCGAACAGCTCCCCGAGGTAGAGGGCGGTCTGCGGCACGTTCGAGGCGTGCTTGAGCAGCCCCACGTTGCCCGCCATCAACGCGGGCGCGGCGAAGCGGATCGCCTGCCACAGAGGGAAGTTCCACGGCATCACCGCCAGGACCGGCCCGAGCGGCTGGTAGCGCGAGTACGCCCGCCGCGCCCCCACGGCCGGGGCGTCCGCCGGCTCGTCGGCCAGGAACTCCTCGGCGTGCTCGGCGTAGTAGCGCATCCCCTTGACGCACTTGGCCACCTCGGCTCGGGCGGCGGCCAGCGTCTTGCCCATCTCGGTGGTCATGAGCCGGGCCACGTCCTCCTGCTCGGACGAAAGGAGGTCGGCGGCGGCGCGCATCCACTCGGACCGCTGCTTGAAACCGGTCGTCCGGTAGGTGGCGAACTCGGTGGCGGCGAGCGCGAGGCGTTCCTCCACCTCCTCGTCGCCGAGCGGCTCGAAGGTCTTCAGGGTCTCGCCCGTGGCCGGGTTGATCGTCGCGATCGGCATCGGTACCTCCTTCTCGGCCGCCGCCGTCCCGGGCGACGTCGGGCGGTCGACACCGGTGGGCAGGGAACTGGACAGGGAAGACCTATCCGCTCAGGACCGTGGGAAACGGGACGGCCGGGCCGGGGCCCGGCGATGTTTGGGAGCGCCGTAACGGGTACGGCCCCTTTCGTGACATCCCCGTTCCGAATGACCCGCGGCATCGCGCCGCGTTTTCCCTGACCGAGACGGACGTCTCGTGGATCTTCACTGGAGGATGCAGATGAGCGCCGAACGTGGCAGCGCCAAGCACGGTCCGCAGATGGACGAGTACCAGAAGCACGAGAGCGAGGGCGCGATCCGCGGTGGCGGCCCCACCCACGCGGAGGAGTGGGCCGACCCGGAGGGCATCCGGGCCTCCGACGACGACGCCGCGCCCAGGAGCTACCCGCCGGGGCACGAGCCCGGCGCCGCCGAGGGGATCAGCGCCGAGGGCGTGGACCGGCGCAGCGACATGGCACGGTGGCTGACCGACGCCGAGTGGCCGGCCGACCGCGACGAACTGCTGGCGCACGCCGACGCCAAGGCGGTCCCCGACGGCGTGGTCGCCGTGCTGCGGACCCTGCCCGCCGGGGAGAGGTTCCGCAACATCGGCGACGTGGCCAGGGCCGCCGGTCTGGGCGGCGAGAAGCACCGCTTCTAGACGGCGGCCCGCGCCCGGTGGCCATCTCGTCACGGCCGGTGGGCGCGGGCCGTCCGCGTGTCCGGGGGCACGGCCGGAGACCGGGTTCCGTTCCGCGGACCGTCCCGCCCGCCGCGGCCGGTCAGGCGGAGACCCGCGGAACGGAACCCGGATCAGCGGCGTGCCCCGGAGGAGCGCAGCAGCCTGGTCACGAACGTGACCACCACGGCCACCAGGCCGATGATCAGCGCCCACTTGACCAGTCCGACGAGGAAGCCCAGGATCGAGCCGAGCAGGAAGAAGGCGAGCACCACGGCCGCCACGATCAGGAGGATTCGTCCCATGGCCCCCACGCTACGCCGGGGCACCGGCCCGTGGCGGGTCCGGACGCCGATGTCAGGGGCGAGCCAGGGTTTTCCCTCACCTCGCGATCCGTGATCCGGGACGCTCCCCCCTGAGACCCGGGCCCGTGCCCCGCGTACGGCGACCGCCGCGGAGCCTCCCGACTCCCCTGCCCCGGGACGGAGCGGGGCACGAGGAGCGGGAAACGAGGGTACGAGGCACGGGCGGAGCGTCAGGACCGGGTGAGGGCGAAGGCGACGGCGAGGGCCCCGGCGGCGCCGAGCACGACGGCCACGGCCGGGGACGGCCCGGCGGGCAGGGCGACCAGCGCGGTGAGGGCCGCGCAGACGGCGGCCGACGCGGCCAGCACTCCCCCGGTACGGCCGGCCCAGGCGGTCAGCAGCGGCACCGGGAGCCGGGCGCGCACCGGCACGTGGGCCGCCAGGGCGGCCATGGCGTGGTGGACGTACAGCAGCGACCCGATGGCCAAGGCCGTGAGCGGCGACGGGTCGTGGCCGTAGGCGACGGTGGTCACCAGCCAGGCCCCGACCGTCGTGACCTCCAGCGCGAGCACCCACACCCCCTCCGGCTCGGCGGCGGCCAGCAGGCCCAGCAGGGCGGCGAACAGCGGCATCATGGCCCCGGCGCGGTAGTCCGGCGGCATCGCCGCGAGCAGCGCCGCCGTCCCGCAGGCCCAGACCAGGAACCGCCAGACCAGGGAGGGCAGCGCGGCCGTCGCCGCCCGGGACGGCACACCGGTCGCCGCCCGGCGGTCCAGGCCTCCCTCCGCCCGGCGGTCCGGGCCTCCCTCCGCCCGGCGGTCCGGGCCTCCGGAGCGCGGTTCCGCCCCTCCGGGGTCCGCCCGCCCGGGTCCGGGACGCCGGGGTCCGGGACGCCCGGCGGGGCGCGGGCCGCTCATCGGCGCGCCGCCGCGATCCGGGCGACGTCCCGCAGGACCGCGTCGAGGCTTCCCGCGCCGTGCCACGCCTCGACCGGTACCCCGGCCTCGCGCAGCCGCCCGACGGTGTTCTCCCGCTCCAGGCGCCAGAGGCGTTCGGCGACGTCCGACCACTCGCCCGTGGCCCGGCGGCGCAGCCCGGGCGGCAGGGTGTCCACCGCGACCAGGGGGCGGCGGGCGCGGGCCAGCGCGGCCAGGGCGGCGGCGCTACGGGAGTCCAGGAGCGGGGTCAGCATGACGACCAGGGCGTTCGGCGGCAGCCCGGCCACCGGCGGCCGGTCGCCGGACGTCTCCCGGCCCTCGGGCATGGGCCTGGTCTCGGCCAGCCAGGCGAGCTGGGCCAGGTGGTGGCGCCGTCCGGTGCCGGGGCGCAGCCGCCGCATCCGGGGCCCGAACTCCATCAGCCAGACCCGGTCGCCCTGCCGGACGTGGTGCTCGGCGATCGCGGCGGCGGCCCGGACGGCGGTGTCCAGCACGCTCGGCACGCCGTACTCCTCGCCGCCCGCCTCGTGCAGGACGTCCAGCAGCAGCACGATCTCGGCGTCGCGCTCCGGCCGGGTGGCGCCGACGTACGGCTCGCCGGTCCGCAGGGTCGTCCGCCAGTCGATGCGGCGCGGCCGATCGCCGGGCCCGTAGGGGCGCACCCCGGCCAGTTCCCCGCCCTCGCCGAAGCGGTGGGAGCGGTGCACGCCCGACATCCCGCCGGGGCGGGGCACCGGGGCGCGCGAGGTGAACGGCCCGGCCAGCGGCAGGACCCGCACGCCGGCCGCGGGCAGGGTCAGCGTGGGGAACGCCAGCAGGCCGTCGCAGGCGACCGCGCGAACCCGCACCGGCCCCAGCAGGTGGACGCCCCAGCGGTGCGCCGTACCGGTGATCTCCACCATGGCGGGCGGCAGCGTGACGTGATGGCCCGCCGCCAGGCCCAGCGTGGGAGAGGCGGCGGGGCCGACCACGCACAGCGTCGCGCCTTCGGCCTCCACGGCGACCGCGACCTCGACGGCGTCGTCCTCGACCGCGTCGGCGATGCCGCCGGTGACGTCGGCGCCGCCCAGGCGCAGGGCGGCACGCGGCGGGCCGCCGGGGCGGGCGCGCAGCGTCCAGACGGTGCCCAGCGCGAACGGCACGGCCATGGCCAGCAGGTCCGGCCGGCCGAGCCCGACCGCGAGCAGGCACAGGCCGCAGCCGAACATGGCGGCGCGGCGCAGCGCGGCGGTGGGCGCCCAGCCGGCGGCCGATCCGCCCGGGTCCGCCGGCGCGGCGGCCCGTTCGGGGGTCCTGCGACGCGAGCGCATCACGTGCCGCCGGTGTAGGCGGGCAGCTGCTCCGACAGCGGCGCCGGGGTGCGGGCGCAGATCTCCTCGATGACCGAGACGGGGTCGACGCGGCGCAGCCAGGTCTCCGGGCGCAGCCCGATCCGGTGGGACAACGCGGCCGGGGCGACGCGCTTGACGTCCTCGGGGACCACGTAGTCGCGGCCGTCGAGCGCCGCGCGGGCGCGGGCGGTCAGCAGCAGGGCGAGCGAGCCGCGCGGGGAAGCGCCGACCTGGAGCTGGGGGTGTTCCCGGGTCGCGGCGGCCAGCGCGACCATGTAGCGGCCCACCGAGTCCTCCACGGCGACGTCCTCCAGCGCCCGCTGCATCTCGCCGAGCGTCGCGGCGTCCACCACGGGCTCCAGCACGGTCTCCTCCCTGCGGCGGGCCATCCGCCGTCCCAGCATCGTCCACTCCTCCTCCGGGGAGGGGTAGCCGAAGGACACCCGCAGCAGGAACCGGTCGAGCTGGGCCTCCGGCAGCGGGTAGGTGCCCTCGTACTCGATCGGGTTGGCGGTGGCCAGGACGTGGAACGGCGCCCGCAGCGGGTGGGTGACGCCCTCGACGCTGACCTGGCGTTCCTGCATGGCCTCCAGCAGCGCCGCCTGGGTCTTGGGCGGGGTGCGGTTGATCTCGTCGGCCAGCAGAAGCTGGGTGAAGACCGGACCGGGCCGGAAGACGAAGTCGCCTTCGCGCTGGTTGTACAGGAACGACCCGGTCACGTCGGCGGGCAGCAGGTCGGGGGTGAACTGCAAGCGGGTGAAGTCCAGGCCGAGAGTCTGGGCGAAGCAGCGGGCGGTGAGGGTCTTGGCCAGGCCGGGGAAGTCCTCGATCAGCACGTGGCCGCCGGCCAGGATCCCGGCGAGCACCAGCTCCAGGGCGTCGCGTTTGCCGACCACGACGGTGCCGACCCTGTCGAGCACCTCGCGGGCGCGCGCACCGACGTCGGCGAGTTCCATCTATATCTCCTCGATGCGCGTGAGCAGGCGGGCCAGCTCCGCGCGGGTAGGGACCGCCGTCACGGGGGCGGTGAGCAGTTCGTACAGGTCGGGGCCGAGGATCTCCTCGGCGCGGCCGGGGCCCGCCGTGCCGTGGCGGCGGCGGAGCCGTTCGGCGGTGATCTCGGCCAGGCGCGGCTGGACCCGTGTGCGGAACCGCTGCGGGTCGTCCCGGGCGGAGGCGAGCCGGTGCTCCCACCAGCGGGCCGTGGCGAACGCCCGGTCGGACGTCTCGGGGCCGTCGGACGCCGGGGGCGGCGCGGGGGGCTCGGGCGGCGGCACCGGAATCCGGCGGACGATCACCGCGGCCAGTACGGCGGCGGCGGCCAGCACGCCGAGGTGCCACAGCAGGGCCGTCACGACGCCGGCTCCGCGTCCGGCGCGGCGGCGGCCGGTACGCCGGGGTGCCGCTGCGGGGCCGTCACGACGCCAGCTCCGCGTCCACCTCGGCCAGCGCCGCCCGCGCCTCGGCGCGCAGCGAGCCGGTCACCTCGTGCGGGGCGTAGCGGGCCCGGCGGTAGGCGGCGGCGAGGCGGTTCAGCGCGGGCTCGCCGACCCGGTGGCCGGCCAGCAGCCGGGCGACCAGCTCGGCGGGGGTGTCGGCGGCCAGGCGCGGGGTGCCCGCGCCGGCGGCGGCGTGTTCCAGGCGCAGCCAGCAGGCGATCACCGCGCGGCGCGGGTCGCCGCCCGCGTCCAGGTCGGCCAGGCCCGCCCGGAGCGCGGCCCGGATCTCACCGTCGGTGGCTCCGGCCGCCGGTTCCTCGCGTGCCGGGGCGGCCCTCTTCGATCCGTACTCCAGGTGGTTGATCGCCCGGAGGAAGGTGACCAGCAGGACGGCGGCGAAGGCGGCGCCGAGCACCACCAGTGTCCAGAAGGGGACCCCGCCCAGTGTGCCCGCCTCGATCTGCGGCGGCTCACCGGGGCCGGGGGCCGGTGACGGGCCGGTGCGCCCGGCGGGCGGGTCGGGTGCGAGGGCCCGCAGGTGAAACGTGGCGCCGGGCCGGATCGCGCTCGCCGCGATTCCCGCGGCGAGCAGGCCCAGCACCACCAGGACGAAGGACGCCCATCCGGGCCACCGGAACCGCCGGGACTCCGCGGCTCGCGGGGTCCCGGCGGTTCCGGTGCCTGTCACGCGCGGTCGGGTCACAAGGCGGACCGGCCACCGACGAGGGGCAGGGTCACCGAGCTCGCGCCCGGGTCGACCGAGACGAAGGTCCCGGCGGGCAGGCGGAGGGTGAAGTCGCGGTCGGTGGAGATGAGCACGACGCCGATCCGGTGTCCGGCCTTGACGATGTAGTCGTTGGGCTGGAGCTTCAGGTCGAAGTCGTAGAAGCCGCCCTCACGCAGCGGCTCGGTCCGGGCGGCCGAGTGGCGGTTGCGCACGTCGAGCCATCCCCTGGTGATGATCTTGTAGGGGGCGGTCTCCGTGACGTGCCGGGCCAGGCGGGCGCAGCCGGTGTCACCGGGCACGCCCTGGCCGTAGCAGACCGGGGTGGCGTCGTAGGCGACGCGGCCGTAGGCGCGGGCATCGGTGCCGTAGTCCACGAGCAGCGCCGTCAGGTACGGCGAGCGCCCCTTGGCGTAGGCCGCCCGGACCGACACGGACGGGGTGCCGGAGATCCGGGCGTCCTTGGTCAGGGCGGGCGACAGGTAGGCCAGGCGGTTGGGGTCGGTGGCGGTGACGTTCTCGGCGAGCTGCTCGGCGGTGCGGGCGTTCTGGTCGGTGAACGACTCGATCGCGTGGCCGCGCCGCCCCTCGGCGCCCAGGGCGCCGTTGCCGCCGTTCTCCCCGGCCTTCGCGGCGGACAGACGCAGCGTCACGTCGCGGGTGCCGGGCAGCGGCCAGGAGGCGTACCGGCCCCACTGGCCCGGACCGGACTCCACGTCGGCCTGCGGCTCGTCCATGATGCCGTTGCGCAGGCCGTACAGGTTGAAGTCGAACCAGCGGTGCAGCTGGCGCAGCCACTCGGCGTTGCGGTCGGCGAAGGAGAAGGGGTTGAAGTGGGCCCCCTGGTGCAGCCAGATCTTGCGCGGCACGTCCCGCTTGGCCAGGGCGTCCCACCACTGCACCGCCTGGGAGGTCTTGACGTTCCAGTCGTTGAGGCCGTGGACGAGGAAGACGCTGGCGCGGACCCTGTTCACGTCGCGGAGGTAGTCGCGGGCGGCCCAGAAGGCGGTGTAGTCGCCGGTGACGCGGTCCTGGTCGCGTTCGATCGCGTCCATCAGCCTGCCGCACGCCTCCTGGCCGTTCTCCCGGGTGAGGACGTAGCGGGCGAGCACGTCGGCGTCCTCGCCCTGGAAGCCGCCGGGGGCGACCACGCCGCCGCCGGAGCGGTAGTAGTCGTACCAGGACGAGATCCCGGCGATCGGCACGATCGTCTTGAGGCCCTTGACGCCGGTGGCGGCCACGGCGTTGGGCAGGGTGCCGTTGTAGGAGACGCCGATCATGCCGACGTTCCCGGTGGACCAGGTCGCCCTGATCTCGTTGCCGTCGGCGTCGAAGCCGCGGGCGCGGCCGTTGAGCCAGTCGATGGCGGCCTTGGGGCCGGCGGTCTCGTTGGCCAGGCCGGTCGTCGGGCAGCCGGTCGCGCGGCCCGAGCCGAGGTTCTCCACCAGCGCGACGGCGTAGCCGCGGGGGACGAAGTAGTTGTCGTAGTAACCCGGGAAGGGCGGCTGGTCGGCGCGGGCGACGCCCTGCCGCTCGTCGAGGCCGAACATCTCGTCGCGCAGCTCGTTGAACTTGTTGCGCCGGTAGTCCATGCCCGCCGGGTCGGAGCCGTCGAGGTCGACGACGTGGTTGGGCACGTCGTTGCCGCCGGCGTAGTAGGGGCTGGCCTCCATGATGACCGGGACCTTCAGCCCGGACTCGGTCTCCTTGGGCCGCATGATGTCGACGGCGACCCGGTCGAGCCGGCCGTCCGCGTCGCTGTCCGTACCCGCGACCTCGACGAACACGGTCTGGGTCACGGCGTCGGCGCGTGAGTACACCGGCTGGGTCTCGTTGTTCTGGATCGGCGCGGTCGCGGATCGCGCGGCCGCCGCGGGCAGCGCGCCGGAGGGTACGGCCACCACCAGGGCGATCAGAGCTGTCTTCCATCTGCGCATCGCGGGAGACTCCGGGGGGTCGGGGAATCAACGACTCCGGTCAATCTCCTGCGAAACAATCTTCTTCTGCAATATCGGGCGGATAACGAATCAAGCGCTCACCTCATTGGGCAGGTGACGACGCTCCCCGCGGAACGCGGAACGCGGAACGCGGCGCGGCGGCTCCGGCGGCTCCGGCGTGCGGCCCGGAACCGGAGCGGCACCGCTCGGGCCCCGGCGGCCAGTGTGGCGGAACCGGAAGGCCGGGCCCCGGCGGTCAGCGTGGAGGAGCCGGCCGGCCGGGGCCCGAGCGGTGAGCGGGCCCGGACGCTCAGCGGGGGCCGAACATCTCCCACCAGCTCTCCACCAGCGGGATGTCGTCCACGTCGATCCGGTCCCCCGGGCGCGGGACGGCGATGCCGACGCCCCGGGCCTTGCTCTCCCGCCAGAGACGGTCGACCGGCTCGGCCCACGCGTGGAACGCCAGGTTGAACGTCGCCCAGTGGACGGGCAGGAACAGCCGCCCGCCCAGGTCCAGGTGGGCGGCGACCGCCTCCTCCGGCGTCATGTGGATGTCGGGCCAGGCGGGGCTGTAGGCGCCGATCGGCATGAGCGTCAGGTCGAAGGGGCCGTGCGCCGCGCCGATCTTCGCGTAGCCGTCGAAGTAGCCGGAGTCCCCGGCGTAGAAGACCCGGCGGTTCTCGCCGATGACCGCCCACGACCCCCACAGGGTGTCGTTGCGGGTGAGCGTGCGCCCGGAGAAGTGCCGGGCGGCGGTGGAGACGAACCGCAGCCCCGCGACGCTCGCCTCCTCCTCCCAGTCGAGCTCGACGATCCGCGGCGCGGGCACGCCCCAGCGCTCCAGGTGGGCGCCGATGCCGAGCGGGACCAGGAACGGCGCGGTGTGCGATGCGGTGAGCGCGCGGACCGTCGCCCGGTCGAGGTGGTCGTAGTGGTCGTGGGAGATCACGATCGCGTCGACCGGCGGCAGGCTCTCCATCGGGGCCGGCATCGGGTGCAGCCGCCGCGGGCCGACCAGCCGGGACGGCGACACCCGGTCGCTCCACACGGGGTCGAACAGGACCCGCCGCCCCTCGATCTCCACCAGCGTGGTGGCGTGGCCGTACCAGACGGCGCTCAGGCCGTTCTCCGACGGCGGTACGGCCGGCGACGCCACCAGGGGCACCGGCGCGCTCGGCCGCCGCCCGTCACTGTCGGCGGCCATCTCCCTGAGCATCTCCGGGAAGCTGCTCGGCGGTGGGGTGTACGTGCTCGGCACGGGGTTGTGGAAGGCGCCGTCGCGGAACCGCGGAGAGCGCCGCATCCGCTCCAGCCGCTCCCCCTTGGCCCGGCCGCCCAGCTCGGACGGCACCTCCCTGACCGCCCACCCGAGCGCGGCCAGTGCCAGCCCGCCCGCGAGGAGCCTCCCGGCCGATCCTCTTCCCGCCATCGGTCACCACTTCCTGGAATGTGCCTGGTATGTCTTCCGGGTCATTTTTCCGCTTCGCCGTACGGGACCCGGCAGGGGGGCCGCCCTCGTGGTCCCCGGCGCCGCGGACGGTCACCGTTCCAGATGCCGCTCCACGGTGGCGACCTTGCTCTCCATCCGGCCGCCCCCACCCGCGCGGATGTCGGCCTTCAGCACGAGGCTGACCCGGCCGCACCGGGCCTCCACCGCCGCGACCGCGTCCCTGACGACCCCCATCACCTGGTCCCAGTCGTCACCCTCGATCGTGGTGAACATGGCGTCCGTACGGTTCGGCAGGCCCGACTCGCGAACCACCCGCACCGCGTCGGCGACGAGCTCGCCGACGTCCTCCCCCGCCCCGATCGGCGTCACGCTGAACGCCACCAGCACCGACATGACCTTCTCCTCCCCCGGCGGCGACGCCTGCGGCCCCGCCGGACGGCTCATTCTGCCCACCCGCCCGTGCATGCCCAACCGCGTGGGCGCGGGCCTGCTTCCCCGCGAGGGTGAGAGATCCGAGGCCATAGATCGCCGCAGGCCGGCGCTCACCCGAACTCCGGTCTCTTCGAAGGCGAGATCCGGCCGGCCGCGCAGTCCTGCGCCGGACGCGACAAATCGACCGCGGCACGGTAGAACAACACCGGAAGCCCCCGGTGGCGGTAGATCCGGTTGTGGTGATCAATCCCTCTGCCAGGGGCTTCTCACGTCGCCGGCCGAACACCGGAGCCGCGGTCATGCCGTGACCGGCAGATCGCCGCTCGGGGACGAAAGGCTCACTGACCCCGGAATCCGCCTGCGTCAAGGTGGAGTCACCACCTCCGTGCCGACCGCCTTCGGCCGGCGACGGCACCGATCCCGGCTGCCCGCATCCCCCCAGACTGAGGAGCCCCCATGGAATTCCGGCCGATCGAGCGCTGCGCACAGGCGTTCCAGCAGTCGGTGACCGCAGAGGAGATCCAGGCGATCTGTCATCGTGTCCTCGGCGCTGACGCCCGTGTCGTCTCCGCCGTCGAGCTGGGCCTGGGGATGTACAACACCACCTACCGCGTCACCGTGACCGGGCAGGAGCGACCGGTGGTCCTGCGGGTCGCCCCGGAGCCGGAGCGGCAGTTCCGATCCGAGCGGCAGCTGATGCGCAACGAGTATGCGAGCCTGCCGTGGCTCACGGCGATCGCGCCGCTGATGCCGCGGGTCGTCGCGGCGGACTGGTCACACGAGGTGATCGGCCGGGACTGGATGGTCCAGAGCCTGCTCGACGGCGTGCCCGCCCCGGACCGTCTCGGCGCCTATCCGCGTTCGGCCCGGCCCGGGTTCTTCCGGCAGATGGGCGCGATCGCCAAAGCGGTGCACGCGGTGCGCGGCCCGCACTTCGGCCCCGTCACGGGTCCGTCGTACATCACCTGGAGTCAGGCGGTGATCGCGTCCCTGCGGGACATCGCCGCCGATCTGGACGGTATCGGCTTGGACGCCGCCGACCTGCGCGAGGTAACGGCCCTGGCCGCCGAGCACCACCTGCTCCTCGACGAGATCACGGAGCCGCGCATGCTCTCCGGCGACCTGTGGACCGTCAACGTGATGCTGGACGCCACCGCCCCGGAGCCCGTGATCACCGGCGTCCTGGACCTGGACCGGACCTTGTGGGGCGATCCAGCGGCGGACTGGACGATCCGGATGGCGCTGGCCAGGCCCGGCACCGAGCGGGACGCGTTCTGGGACGACGACGGCTACGGCGCGCTGGACCGCTCTCCCTCGGCGGTGTGGCGCTCGCGGATCTACGAGGCCCGCCATATCGGGGCCATCCGCCTGGAGCGCCACCGCCTGGGCGACACCGGGGGCGTCCGCGGCACCTACGACGACCTGGCAGCGGTACTGGCCGAGCTGACCTGACCGCGGCGCCGCCGGCATGGGGTGCCGTCGGCCGTCAGGAGGCCGAGGTCCGTCCGACCGCGGCGGACAGCCAGACGGCCAGCGCGGTGAGTGCCACGATGGCGATGACGATCAATGCGGGAAAGTACCAGTCCGGGAAAAGAAGCCCGAGATCGGCATCCCCAGAGGGATAAAGCACGATCACGTACGTGCCCAACACGGCCAGGACGAGAGTGAGCATATAGACCACGCCGGCGGCCGTGCACAGCACGAGGCCGCCGGCGGTGGATCGGCGGCTCAGCCGGCCACCCAGCGCGGCGAGCACGGCGGCCTCGGCGGCGAAGATGAGAGCGATGCCGAGCGTCACCCCCCGCGCCGACGCGACCTCCCCGTCCAGCCGGCTCGGCAGCGGGGGGTCTTCGTGCAAGGAGTCGAGCCCCGTCTGGGCGGCCGACCGGAGCGCGATCAGGGTCGCTCCGGCGTACGGCAACGGCGCTGCCAGAGCCCCCAGCAAAGCGGGCGAGCGTTTCAGGTGCCGCAGATTCATGATCGATCAGACGGCCGGCCCGCACTGAACGTTCCATGACGGATCATCTCAAGACGCCTGAGACGGCCCGGCGGATCGGCATCCCGGCACGGGCCACCCTGCCGCCCGTCATTGAGACCGGCCGGAATCCGGCGGAGCGGCAACGCTCAGCGGCCCAGCCCGTCGACGGTCACCAGGTCACCCAGGCCGCGGTGGCGTCGTCGTGGACTTTGGCCGTGGGGTACGGCGCGCCGTGCTCCAGCTCAGCCGCCCGCACCTCGGCGATGAGCCGGCCGGGCCCGTCGGAGCCGGCGACGGCGACGAGCCGCTCCCACGTCCAGCCGTACGCCTCGACCAGGCGGGTCACGCCGTCGGTGGCCAGCAGCGCGCCCGACACGTCCGCCAGCGGCACCGACCCGGCCCGCGCCTCGTACGCCGCCTCGGGGACGACGGACGCCACCCAGAACCCGCCGGGCCGGTTGCGCAGGCCGCGGACCAGTTCCCGGCCGTACGGCCGCCCGCCCGGCAGGTGATCGAGGCGGTCGTCGTCGACCACGGTGACGGCGCCGCCGGTGTGCCGCAGCACGATCGGCGAGTCGCACAGCACCAGGTGGTCCAGCACGTCGCCGCGGCGGCGCAGGACCGCCATCGTCGACGACGGGCTGTCGGGGCTGGTCAGGTCGCAGGTGTTGCCGTGCGCCGCCATCGTGTCCCGGATGGCGGCGGCCACCAGGTCGGGCAGGCCCTCCCGCGGCCCCGTCGCGAGCCGGTGGGCCAGGGCGCCGCCGAGCCTGGCGACCAGCCACGGCACGTCGTGCACGCAGCCGGAGGCGACGCCGGCCGGGGCGGTCGCGCCGTCGAGCACCGCGACCCAGTCGGGGCCGGCGACCACGAAGTCCTCGTTGTGCGGGCGGCCGGGAGCCGCGGCGGTCTCATAGGCGATGCGCATCGGGTACCGGTCTCCGTCGGTTTCGGGCCCGGCCGCCGGGGATTCTCCCTTGCGGCCTCAGGAACCGCCCGCCGGCGCCTCCGGGGGCGCGGGGCTCGCGGTCGCCGGGTCGCCCCGCCGTACGGTGCCGGGGCGGGTGACCCGCATGATGACGCCGAACTTGTTCGCGTGCTCGGCGATCAGCCACTTCTGCAGCTCGGGCCAGCGCTCCAGGCCGTGCGGGTCCCAGCTCGGCACGGCGCAGCGGATGCACGGCCCGGTGCGGGGGCCGGTCACCGTGAGCTCCGTCTCGCCCGCGGTGATTACGGTCCCCGGACCCCAGTCCTCCTCGGCGAAGGCCGGCGCGTCGAGGTCGAGGTGCAGGTTGGGCCGGAACCGGAGCACGTCCAGCGGCGCGCCCAGTTCCTCCTCCAGCGCCGCGCGGGACGCCTCACAGGTCACCAGGACGGTCGGCCCGCGGTCCTGCTGGCCGTCGGCGGCGCGCAGGCTCAGCGGGACGCCCAGGGACTCCCGCAGGGCGGCGGTCAGGCCGGGGTCGTCCCAGTGCCAGACGGTGCCGTCGGGGGCGGTCAGCACGGGCCCGCCCGCCGTACCGCCCGTGCCGTCCGGGACGTCCGTACCGGACGGGAGGATGTCCGCCGCGGGCAGGGCACTGCTCCAGTGGAGCATCTCGGCCCGCTGCCGTACGGTCAGCACTTTGCCGCCGTGGTGCTCGCGCCCGTCGACCAGCGAGTAGGCGCGGTCCCCGGCCAGTCCGCGTTCGTCGAGGCGCGCTCCTTCGAGTTCCTCGCCGCGCAGCGACTTCACCGGCCACCTGAGGACCCGCTGGACACGACCCCGATACACACTCATGCCACAAAAATACCGATCATAGGTTCATGCAGACACAAGCCCCCCGGTCCGTCGCCGAGGCCGAGGCGATCCAGGACGAGTTGCGGCCACTGCTGGACCTCACCGGGCCGGGTCCGCGGCGGCCCTCCTTGGTGGCCGGGGTGGACGTGGCCTACGCCGGGGACCGGCTGGCCGCGGCGGTGGCGGTACTGGACGGCGGCACGCTGGAGGTCGTCGAGCAGGTGACGGTCGGCGCCCCGGTGGCCTTCGACTACGTCCCCGGCCTGCTGGCCTTCCGGGAGCTGCCCGCCCTCCTCGACGCGCTGGGCCGCCTGACCGTCACCCCCGACCTGATCGTGTGCGACGGGTACGGCCTGGCCCACCCCCGCCGTTTCGGCCTGGCCTGCCACCTGGGCGTGCTGACCGGCCTGCCGGCGATCGGGGTCGGCAAGACGGCCTTCGTCGGCTCCTACGCCGAGCCGGGCCCGGAGCGGGGCTCGGCGAGCGACCTAACACTGGACGGCGAGGTGGTCGGCCGCGTGCTGCGCACCCGGGACGGGGTCAAGCCGGTCTTCGTCTCGGTGGGCCACCGTGTCGACCTGGACACGGCCTGCCACAACGTCCTCGCGCTGACCCCCTCCTACCGTCTCCCGGAGACCACCCGCGTCGCCGACCGGCTGTCCCGCCGGGCTTTGGCGGGTCTCTGATCCGGACACCGAGGAAATGTCGGCTTAGGCTGGTTTGATCCTTCAGCGTGTTTGATCCTTCAGCGTGATGAGATGGGACCGGAATGTGAGTGACGACGGGTGGAGCGGCGACGTCGGCGTCTGGCGTGACACGAACCTGGAGGAGATCAGGGCGCGCCTGGCGAGCGGGTTCGACCCCGGCCGGCGGCTCTTCTGGCTGCGCTCGACGCCACTGCACCAGGCGGCCCAGGAGGGCGCGACGCAGGTGATCGAGCTGCTGCTCGCCGCGGGCGCCGAGGTCGATCCCGCCGACCGGTACGGCGCGACCCCGCTGTGGGAGGCCGTACGGCACGGCCAGGAGGACGCCGTCCGGACGCTGCTGGACGCGGGCGCCGACCCGTGGCGGCCGTGCATCGCCGGACGCTCCCCCGGCGTGCAGGCCCTCTTCACCGAACTGGCCGACATGTTCGCCGACCTGCCCGGGGCGCCGCGCATCGGGCACCGGCTGCGCGACCTCCAGGAGACCGTCGACGAGATGATGTTCTCCTACGAGGACTACGCCGAGGGCTTCTGCCTGGCCTTCGTCGGCGGGGTGAGCGAGGAGGAGGTCGTCCGGCGCCTGGGGTCCTCCCCCGGCCTGTGCCCGCCGGTGGCGGCCGGCGCGCTGCGGGAGACGGAGCTGACCCGCGGCGGCGAGGTGCTGCGGGTGGCCTGCCCGCCCGGCGGCGGGGTGGTGCTCGCCCAGCCCGAAGGCTCCCTGCCGGTGCGGGACGGCGTCGCCCGGATGGTCACCACCGGGGGCGGCGTGCTGGCCGGGGCCTTCCCCGACTGCGGCTCCTCGGTGGACATCTGGCGCGACGGGTTCAACGTCGGGCGGCCCTCCGTCTACGACCAGCTCAGCGACGACAGCCCGCTGGAATTGTGGATGTGCCACTTCGGCGACTGCGGCGCGCACCCCTCCACCTCCGCCGAGCGGATCCTGGCGCTGATGACCCTGCTGACCGGCGTCTACGTCACCGAGGAGTGGCTCTGGAGCGCGCCGATGCGGCTGGTCCCCGTCGCGTCGGCGACCTGACGGCCCGCCGGCGCGGCGGGCGGGCGCGAGGTCGGATCCCGGGCGGGCGCGGAGCCGGGTCCCGGATGGGATCTCCGGGCGGCGCGGCGTTCGCGTTCGGGACGGGCGGGCGTGAGGCCGGGTCGGTAGAGTCGCACGACCATGGAAAAGCATACGATCACCGCGACGTGGGATGAGATCCCCGAGGACGCCGACGATCTCGCCCTGGTCAGGGGCGGCTACCGGACCTATCTCTGCTTCTGCGGCAAGCGGCTTCCCGACCGGGCCTCGGCCGAGCTGCACGCCCTGGAGACGCAGCAGTGCACCGCCTGCCTGGGCTCCACCACCGAGGACGTCGTGCCGGGCTACTCGCAGACGTGCACGGCCTGCGCCGGCACCGGCCGCCGCAAGGTCCAGGTCACCTGGAACCTCGCCTATGCCGAGGCCGAGAGGATGATCACCCCCGACGTCGTCCGCACGATCATCGCGCCGATGAGGGAGCCGTTCCGCCTGTCGCAGGTGGCCGACGCCGTCCGCGACGCCCTGGGGCTCCCGGTGGGCCGCCTGCCGGTGGGCCCGCGGGTCCGGGAGATCCTCCGCCGGCTGGAGGCGGCGGGGGAGCTCATCCTGGTCTCGGCCCCCGACGAGATGCTGCGCGGACCCTCGGTCGTGCTCTACCGCGACCCCTACTGGCAGCACGCCTCGGACTGAAGGCCCCGGCCGCGTCCGGGCCCGATCCGCCGCCCGGATCCGCCTCCCGGATCCGCGGCCGGCCGCGCCCCGCACGTGCCTCCCGGAACGCCGCCGGTTCGTCCTCGCGTTACCGTGATACCCGAACGGGGTATCCGGTTCCATGGGCTGCGGGCCGGTCGGTTCGCGATCCGGGAAGAAAGGAAGGGGCGACGGACATGGACCACACGGACCACGCCGGCCATGGCGGCGGCGCGCATCCGCACGGCGGCATCCACCCCGGCGGGCATGATCACACCGGCACCGGCTCCGGCGGGCACGACGGATCCCAGGGCGGCCCCCACGGCCACGGTGACGCCTCCTGGCGCACCGCCGTACAGGCGACCCTGCACTGCCTGACCGGCTGCGCCATCGGAGAGGTCCTGGGCATGGTCATCGGGACCGCGGCCGGGCTGCACGCGGGCGCCACCGTGGCGCTGTCGGTCGCGCTGGCCTTCGTCTTCGGCTACGCGCTCACCATGCGCGGCATGCTCAGGGCCGGCCTGAGCCTTCGCCAGGCGCTGAAGGTGGCGCTGGCCGCCGACACCGTGTCCATCGTGGTCATGGAGATCATCGACAACACCGTGATGGTCGCCGTCCCCGGGGCCATGGACGCGGGCCTGACCACCGTGCTGTTCTGGGCGTCGCTGGCCTTCTCCCTCGCCCTGGCCTTCGTGGTGACGGTGCCGGTCAACCGCTGGATGATCGCCCGCGGCCGGGGGCACGCCGTCGCCCACGCCCACCACCACTGACGGCGCGAGGCGGGACGTCCCGACCCGGGCAGGCCGCAGGCGGCCACGCCCCACCTTTCCCCGTCCGGCCACGCGGCCAGGCGGGGACGTCGCCTCCAGGCGTTTCCAGGCGTTTCCGCCACAAGACTTATCGGAAAGATTATTAACTATTAATCTGCCGGTGTGGACCTGGAAGTACGTCATCTACGCGCGATCTGTGCGATCGCCGACTCGGGCAGCATCTCCAAGGCGGCGACCACGCTGAAGATGTCCCAGCCGGCGCTCGCCACGCAACTGCGGCGCATCGAGCGGATGTTCGGCGGACCGCTGTTCGAGCGGGGCCGGGACGGAGCCCGGCCCACCCAGCTCGGCGCCTGGGTGCTGGTGCGCTCGCGCTCGCTGCTGCCCGCCTTCGACGAGCTGCGCCGGGACGGCATGCGCTACGCCGGGCAGGCCGCCGAGCGGGTCACGGTCCGGGTGGGCTGCATGTCCAGCCACCTGGCGATCAACGTCATCAAGTGCCTCGGGGAACTCCTGCCCGGCGCCGACGTCGTCGTCCGCACCGAGGAGGCCATGGACCTGCTGCCGGGGCTGCTGGAGTCCGAGCGGCTGGAGCTGGCCACCCTCGGCGACTACCCGGGGCACGAGCTGTCGCCGCCCCCGGGCGTGCGGTACGCGGGCGTCGCCGTCGAGCCGATCTTCGTCGGGCTGGCCGAGTCCCACCCCCTCGCCGGGCGGGAGGAGATCGAGCTGCGCGACCTCGCGGCCGAGGACTGGAGCCTGCACGCGCTGGCCGAGACCGGGCACCGGGAGCACTTCTGGGCGGCCTGCGCCGGGCAGGGCTTCACGCCGCAGATCGCCTACTCCGCCGACCTCGGCCTCGCCCTCGACCTCATCGCCTCGGCCCGGTGCGTGGGGATGTTCCAGGCGACGAGCAAGGGTTACCCCGGGATCGCCATCCGGCCCCTCACCGGGACCCCGCTGCGCTTCCGCCACATGATCGGATGGACCGAGCTGGGTCCGGTGGCCCCGCACTCCGCCGCGCTCGTCCAGGCGGTCACCGCCGCCTACTGGGCCGGAGTGGGCCGCTCCCCGGTCTACGCCGCGTGGCTGGACCGCCACGGCCCGCTCGCCTCGCTGACCTGAGGCCCGCCCGGCGTTCGCCGAGCGCGCCCGAGGCCGCCCCGGCCCACCGGAGGTCTGCCCGGACCCGGTTGAAGCCCCGCCCGAATCCGGCTGAGGCCCGCCCGGCCCCACCGCCCCGCCTTCCCCATATGGCCGGGTTATGCAATTTCGTGGGGTACTCGGCCCGCCGCGGCGATGTCAGTTTTGGTCCAGCCCGAACCGTCGGAACGCCTCCCGGCGGGGCTCCCCCACGGGGCCCGCCAACGGGCGTCCCGGGCTCCTCGCGTCCCTCCACCCCCCAGGGGAAACCGAGAAGGAGTCACCCCGCGTGAATTCCAAGGCCAAACTGGGCGCGGTCGCCGTACTGGCGACCGTCGCCATGACCACGGGCCCGGCGGCGAGCGCCGCCGTCCCCGCCGCCGCGGCGCAGGCGGTCCCCGCCGCCCGCACCGCGCCCGCCGACCCGCCGGCGTTCGCGCCGCCCGGCCCCGAGGCGCGCAGGCGCGCGGCCGCCAGCGCCGCCGACGCCCTCTCCGCCAGGTCCGGCGCGCTGTTCAAGAGCCCCGACGACACCTTCACCCTGGCCAGGACCGTCATCGGAACCCGCGGCCTGCAGTACCTCACCTACGCGCGCACCTACCGCGGGCTGCCGGTCTACGGCGGCGACGTGATCGTCGCCACCGACGGCACGGGCGACCAGGTCGGGTCCGTGGTCTCGGGCCAGCAGGCCGAGATCAAGGTGGACGTGAAGAGCAAGATCGGCGCCGACGCCGCGGCCGCCACCGCCCGCCGCCTGCTGCCGACCGTGGAGAGCACCGACACGCCCCGCCTCGTCGTCCACGCCGCCGGTCCGCGGCCCCGCACGGCGTGGGAGGTCGTGGTCACCGGAGCCGCCGCGAACGGCACTCCGAGCGTGCTGCACGTCTTCGTGGACGCCCGGGACGGCTCGGTCGTCGACTCCTACGACGACGTGCGCGCCGGCACCGGCAACTCCTTCTACAACGGCAACCCGGTGACCATCCAGACCTCCGGCTCCGGCGGGTCCTACTCGATGACCGACGGCACCCGGCCGGGCCTGCGCTGCGGCGGGCAGAACGGCGCCGCCTACACCGGCGCCGACGACTCCTGGGGCAACGGGCGGGGAACCGACCTGGAGACCGCCTGCGTGGACGCGCTGTACGCCGCCCAGCAGGAGTGGGACATGCTGCGCTCCTGGCTGGGCCGCAACGGGTTCAACGGCTCGGGCGGCGCGTACCCGGCCCGGGTCGGGCTGACCGACGTCAACGCCTACTGGAACGGCTCCTACACCAACTTCGGGCGCAACCAGGCCGGCAGCCAGCAGGCCACGCCGATGGACGTGGTGGCCCACGAGTTCGGCCACGCGATCTTCCAGTTCTCCGGGTCCGGCGGCGCGGGCAGCGGCAACGAGGCCGGCGGCCTGAACGAGTCGACCGGTGACATCTTCGGCGCGCTGACCGAGCACTTCGCCGCCAACTCCGCCGACCCGCCGGACTACACGGTCGGCGAGGAGGTCAACCTCACCGGCAGCGGCCCGATCCGCAACATGTACAACCCGGGCGCACTGGGCGACCCGAACTGCTACAGCTCCGCCATTCCCAACACCGAGGTGCACGCGGCGGCCGGCCCGCAGAACCACTGGTTCTACCTGCTGGCCGAGGGCAGCAACCCGGCGGGCAAGCCGTCCAGCCCCGTCTGCTCCGGCCCGTCCCTGACCGGCGTCGGCATCCAGAAGGCCGGGCAGATCTTCATGGCCGGGCTGAACAGCAAGACCACCCCGTGGACGCACGCCAAGGCCCGCGCCGCCACCGTGGCCGCGGCCCGGCAGCTCTTCCCCGGCGGCTGCACCGAGGTCAACGCGGTCAAGGCCGCCTGGTCCGCCGTCAGCGTCCCGGCGCAGAGCGGTGAGCCGACCTGCACCCCGAACCCGACCGGCAACGACTTCTCGGTCGCGGTGAGCCCGTCCTCGGCCACGGTGCAGCCCGGCGGGTCGGCGACCGCGACGCTGTCCACCCAGGTGACCTCCGGGAACGCGCAGACCATCACGCTGAGCGCCTCGGGCCTGCCCTCCGGGGCGACCGCGTCCTTCAGCCCGGCCTCCATCAGCTCCGGCCAGTCCGCCACCGTCACGGTCGCCACCTCGGCGAACACTCCGGCGGGGACGTACGCGGTCACCCTCACCGCGACCGGTCCGGACGCCGGCCACACGGCGCAGCTCACCCTCACCGTCGGCGGCGACGGCCAGGGCGGCGGCACCTGGGCGGCCTGGACCTCCTACGCCGTGGGCGACACGGTGACCTACAACGGCGTCGGCTACCGGTGCCTGCAGGGGCACACCTCGGTGCCCGGCTGGGAGCCGCCGAACGTCCCGGCGCTGTGGCAGCGGACCTGACCCGCTGACGGCTCCGCGACCCGGTACGGCGGGCGGCCACGGCCGCCCGCCGTACCCGTTTCTCCCTCTCCTCCGCTCACGGGTTCTCCGCCGTGACCTGCCCCGGACGGTCGGTATGGTGAATGACCTGACGAAAAGGGGTAGGTACGCGCTTCTGAACAGCGGAAAGTGCTCCCCGACGGAGAGAACGAGGCGGTAACGATGACTCCCATCCCTCGGCCGACGCCGCTCGGAACCCGGCACGGCGCTGGACGGACCGGCACGCGCCGGCTTCCGGTCCTGTGAGCGCCGGGGCCCGGCAGGGAGGCACCTCGACCACGCGGGACGACCAGGCCGCCGACCCGCGCCGCTGGAAGGCGCTGAGCGTCTGCCTGGTGGCGGGTTTCATGACGCTGCTGGACGTCAGCATCGTCAACGTCGCCCTGCCCTCCATCCGCACCGGCCTCGAAGCCCCGCAGAGCGACCTGCAGTGGGTGGTCTCCGGCTACGCGCTCACCTTCGGGCTGGTCCTGGTGCCCGCCGGGCGGTTCGGCGACATGTACGGCCGGCGCAACGCCTTCGCCTTCGGCGTCGCCCTGTTCACCCTGTCCAGCGCCGCCGCCGGGATCGCGCAGAACTCGACCTGGCTGGTCGTCGCCCGGCTCGTCCAGGGCATCGCGGGCGGGCTGATCAACCCTCAGGTCAGCGGGCTCATCCAGCAGCTCTTCCGGGGCGCCGAGCGGGGCAAGGCGTTCGGGCTGCTCGGCGCCACCATCGGCATATCCACGGCCATCGGCCCGATGCTCGGCGGCGTGATCATCCGCCTCGGCGGCGAACAGGACGGCTGGCGCTACGTCTTCGACGTCAACGTGCCGATCGGCGTCCTCGCCATCGTCCTGGCCTACCGCTACATCCCCAAACCGGCGGAGAAACGGCCGCGCAAGAGCATGGACCCGGTCGGCGTGCTGCTGCTGGGCATCGGCGTGGTGCTGATCCTGCTGCCGCTGGTGGAGAGCCAGGAGTGGCACGGCACGGTGAAGTGGCTGCTGCCGGCCGCCGGGGTCGCGGTGCTCGGCGTCTTCGTGGCCTGGGAGCGCCGGTACGCCCGTCGCGGTGAGCCGGTCGTCGACCTGGCGCTGTTCCGCAGGCGCTCCTACGGCCTCGGCGCCCTGATCGCGGCGCTCTATTTCGCGGGCTTCACCGCGATCTTCTTCATCCTGACCCTCTACCTGCAGGAGGGCCTGCACTACTCGCCGCTGGCGGCGGGGCTGGCGAGCACGCCGTTCGCGGCGGGGTCGGCCGCGGCCTCGGTGTTCGGCGGCCGGATCGTCACCCGGCTCGGCCGCCCACTGGTGGCGGTGGGCCTGGTGCTGGTCGGTGTCGGCCTCATCGCCGTGGAGATCGCCGTACGGTTGGTGCCCGGCCAGCACGTGGCCTGGGCGATCGCGGTGCCGCTGCTGGTCGCCGGCGTGGGCAGCGGACTGGTGATCTCCCCCAACCAGACGCTCACCCTGTCGGAGGTCCCGGTGGCCCACGCCGGAAGCGCCGGCGGCGTGCTGCAGACCGGGCAGCGCATCGGCACCGCCGTCGGCATCGCCGTGGTCGGCTCGGCGTTCTTCACCCAGGTGGCCTCCTCCCACGGCGACTACGCCACGGCGTTCCGGCACGCGCTGTACGTCACCATCGGGTTCGTGGTGGTGACGCTGGCGGTGGCCTTCGCCGACATCCTGGCCGACCGCCGCTCCCCCGGGGAACGACCGGTCCACTGATCGCGTACGGCGGGCGAGGCCGGACCACGACCGGCGGGCGGTCCGGCGCCCGCTCGCCGTACGGCACGCCCGCTTCTCGAACCCGTCCTCGGGAACCTGCGAGACGTGCTCGGCCCCGACCTCGTCGTCGTACCGTCCGTGCGGCGGCGGAGCGATGTTCTCCCTGAGGTGGCGCATCGCCACTCCGGGCTGCTCCGACCGTACGATCAGACGCCGCGTCAACTACTGGGCCCAGATTGGAACAGCTGAGAAGATCCACGCGCTCGCCCTACAGGCGTACGACCGTATGATCGGCCTGCAACTCGACGAACTCTCCGTGGATGGCTGCATCACCAGGGCACCTGGCGGCGAGGAGAGCGCCGGTCGCTCCCCGGTGGACCGAGGCAAACAGGGCCTGAAGCGTTCGGTGGCCACCGAAGCCACCGGCGTCCCGCTCGGCATCGTCTCGGCCGGTGCCAACCGGCACGATTCCCCGCTGCTCGTGCCCACCCTGAAGGTCGCCAAGGAACAGGTCGGCGAGCTGCCCGACCGGGTCAACGTGAACCTGGACCGCGGCTACGACAGCGACAAGACCCGTTCTGCGCTTGGGGAGTCGGGCTTCACCGGCGAGATCGCCCGCAAAGGCATCCCCGCCCCGATCCAGGCCGGCAAGAGGTGGGTGGTGGAGCGGAGCCACGCATGGATGAACGGCTTCGGCAAGTTGCGGCGCTGTACCGAGCAGCGCAGCCGCGTCGTGGCTTCTATCTCCACCTGTCCGCAGCGATCGTCATGCTGCGTATGCTCATCCGCCGCGCGACCCCGCGCTACCGCTGGGACGGCCGCCCCACCACCCGACGCCTCAAGTGATCCATTTGCCGGTCGGTCTCAGCCCCAGTCCTGCAGCTGCTGGAGCAGGTCGGCGTCGCCCTCCATCCGCAGCGAGCCAGCCGGGATGCGCATGTACATGAGCAGGGCCATCTCGCTCGCCGTGCCGTAGATGGCGGCGGTGGGCTTGCTCTCGGCGGCCTCCGCCGCGGTGAGGCGGGTGAAGCGGGAACCGGCGGCGTCCACCGTCTGGCGCCAGGAGCCAGCCTCGGCTGCGTGGTAGTCCATGGTGGCGGGCTCGCCCGGCCACGGGACCGTGCCGGTGCAGACGGTGGCGAGGAACTCCTCGATGGCGTCGCCCGCCTCGGTCGTCGGCAGCTCCTGCGGGGTACCGGAGGCCAGCTGGGCGTCGTAGGTGTGGATCAGCGACTCCGGGACGCGGCGGCGGGCCACGGCGGCCACCGTGTGCGGCGAGGCCAGCGGCTCCCACCAGGCCCAGCAGCCCCGGTCCGGGCCGGCCTCGCGCAGAGCAGTAAGCAGCTGCTCCGTCGAGTCGGCCAGCCAGGTTATGAGGGCCTCGCGCTCCCTGGGCGCCGCCAGCCCGTCCTTGCTCGGCCGCTCGTCGCCCGGCGCGGTGTTCAGCACGATGTAGGCCCAGAAGCGGTCCCCCTCACTGAGGTGGTTCGCCAGGTCGTACAGCGTCCAGCCCGGGCAGGACGGGACATCGGCGTCGAGGCTGGGGGCCGCGGCGACGGTGGCGCGGAACGCGGCGGACCGCTCGTCAATCATCCGCAGCAGGGTGGGGAAGTAGGGATGCTCAGGCACGCAGACCTTGTATCACCCGGACCGGGACTCTCGCACTCGATTAAGAGCGTGTCCTACATGGTGAGTTTGAGATGTCGCTTGTGGCAGGTGATGGCTGCAGCGAGGGTGAGAAAGGCCAGGTAGGCGTAGGGGCGACGCTCGTAGCGGGGTGACAGGCGCCGGTAGCCGAACAGCCAGGAGATGGTCCGTTCGATCACCCACCGATGGCGGCCCAGTCGCC
Organism: Streptosporangium sandarakinum; assembly: GCF_013409935.1. Classification (GTDB taxonomy): domain Bacteria; phylum Actinomycetota; class Actinomycetes; order Streptosporangiales; family Streptosporangiaceae; genus Streptosporangium; species Streptosporangium nondiastaticum. The sequence goes on from NZ_JACCCO010000001.1 coordinate 48,735, forward strand.
GGCCGGACTCGACGCCCTTGCGGGCTATACGCACCCCGATGCGCTTGCCGCGCAGCCATCGCCGCAGTTCAGAATGGTCGTAGGCCTTGTCGGCGTGGAGCTTGCCGGGCTTGCCGATCTTACGGTATCGGCCCGAAACAGGGTCGTGTCTCGATTGGAGACGAGTCACCATCGGCTTCAGCTCACGGCTGTCAGGGGTGTTGGCCGCCGAGAGGCCGACGACCAGGGGCAGTCCGGCCGCGTCCGACAGGACGTGCAGCTTGGAACCGGGCTTACCCCGCTCCACGGGTGAAGGACCTGTGTGTTCGCCCCCTTTTTGGCGCGCACGTGCGCCGAGTCGAGCACCACGCGTGACACATCCAGCAGGTCATCGGCGGCCAGCCGGTCCAGGACGGCCTGGTGCAGCCGCTCCCAGACCCCGGCCCGCGACCAGATCAAAAACCGGCGATGCACAGTGGACTTCGACGCTCCGAAACACGGCGGCAGCGCCCGCCAGGCACATCCGCTGACCAGCACATAGACGATTGCGGCGAACACCGCCTCATCAGCGACACCGACGATCCCGCCGCCCTGCGGGCGCACCCGGGGCGCCGGCAGCAACGGCCGCGCGATCTCCCACAACCCCGCCGGGACGATCCAGTCCCACTGCCCGCCGTCCATGGTGAATTCAACGAATCACCCACCATGTAGGACACGCTCTTACTCATCGTCGGTAGGCCCCTGGGACGTCCGGTTCCGGGGGCTGGGAAGAACCGGACACCACGGATCTCGGCAGCCGATCGGCACCGCCTACCCTGCCATGGGGCGGTCTTCAGCGTCCGGTTCGACCCCGGCGACCCGGACGACCGAGAGGTTCCCCTCCCGGGAACCGGCCGCGTGAGCGGAGAGCCGACACCCCCCGAGGTCAGGGGATGAGGGAGACCTCGGGGAAGCGGGTGCCGGGGCCCTCGAACAGGTGGGTCGGCCTGCCCCGCAGGTGCAGGTCGAAGAAGGCCCCGACGTAGGCGCGCTGGGCCGCCACCGAACGGCCGGGATCGATCGTGCCCACGTAGTCCGCGAGCGGCACCTTGGGGAGCTTGGCCGCGATCTGCGGCAGCAGCGGCTGCAGGTCGGTGAACGAGCCGTGGGCCGCGCCCCTGAAGCGCAACTCCCGCTTCCATCCGGTCGAGGCCCGCCAGAACGACTTCCAGCCCGGCTCGCTGTCACGCGTGTGGGTCTCGGCCGCCAGCTGTAGGAACGGCCTGGTCACGCCATATGTGGCCACCGGGCCGACATAGGCGCCGTCGAGGTTGACGCCCGCGTCCACGCGGGCGTCCTCGCGAATCAGCTGCGCGGCGACCGACCCGCCCAGCGACTGTCCCAGCGCCCCCACCCGCGAGACGTCGGGCGCGCCGAGCATCCCTGTGGGCAGCGTGCCGCCGATCGGACGGCCGTGGGCCAGGGCGGTGACCTGGTCCAGGACGTAGCGCATATCCGCCAGGCGCGCCGCCGCGTGCTCGGCCAGCAGCTCGGCGATGACCTTCGGCGTCAGCTTCGCGGGCAGCGGCAGGGCGCGCACCAGGCGTCGGCCTGGAAACTCCACCTGGTCGGCCTCGTAGGTGTGGTCGACGGTGACGACCAGGTAGCCGCGCGAGGCCAGGTCCTCGACCAGGGTGGTGCCCAGCGTGCGCGGCCCGCCGTCTCCCGAACCGAACAGCACCACCGGCAGCTTGCCCGCACGCGGCTCGACCGGCGCGCCCACGCGGGCGTGGGTGCGTGTGGCGGTCCAGGCGACGGAACCCTTGGCGATGCCCAGGGGCGGCGCCGAGTGCCGATCCCAGTCGGCGGCGGCCAGTGGCGCCATGTGCGGCGCGAGCGGGCCGCCGCCCGCCGCCGGGTACCACAGGCTGATCATCAACTCCCGGTACGGCCTGGCCGCCACCAGCGGGTCGGGCCGCGAGCGGTCGACCAGCCGCATGGCCACGGTCCCGACCGGATAGGGACCGCCGGGCGCGGGCAGGCTCACCCGGATCGGGCTCCCGGCGTCGGCGCCGGCCGCGGGCAGGGAGACCGCCAGCACCAGCACGGCCAGCCCCGCGGCCTTGCCCGCGGTTTTCGAGACGGCGGACGCCGGGCTCTTGGAAACGGCGGACGGGCCGGTGGCCTCGGCACCCATCGTCCGATCCGTGTTTCTCGTGGCATGGGACATGCGAAAGCTCCTCGAACGGAAAAGGATGTCCGACGAGGCTGGCAGCCCGGCATGCCCGCGGGCCAGCGGCGGAGGTCGCACGCGCGCATGCGACTTTCGGATGACGGTCGTCCCCGGGGATGACCGGGAGCCGACCCGCGGGGCGCCTAGGGTGACGTGCATGGAACCAGCCGGCCATCTGGCGGCCCGCCTCACCGCGCTGAGCCGATGGTCGACCGTGCCCGCCGACGCGCTGCTCGCCGCCGCGCTGTTCCTGGCCACGCTCGGACCCGGCCAGGTGCCGGCGGGTCCCCCGTGGCTGCTCGCGCTGCATACGGCGCTGGTGGCGCCGCTGGCCTGGAGACGGCGCGCTCCGATGACGGTCCTGGGCGCGATCGGCCTCGCCGCCGCCGTCCAGTGGGCGCTGGACGTGCAGCTTCCCGCCGACGCCGCCCTCCTGACGGCCCTGTACACGGTCGCCGCGCGCCGCCCGTTGCGCCACACCCTGCCGGCGGCGCTCGCGCTGCAGGCCGGGGTGCTGCTGGCCGCCGCCCGCTGGGCGCCGCCCGGCCGGTTCCCCTTCACAGTGGCCGCGCTGAGCGCGATGGCGGCCGCCGCCCTCATGGCCGGCCTGTGGATGCGGGCACGGCGGGCGTACGTGACCTCCTTGGAACGCGACCGCGAGCGGCGGGCACGGCTGGCCGTCGCCGAGGAACGCGCGCGGATGACCCGCGACATGCACGACATCGTCACCCACAACCTGTCGGTCATGGTGGCGCTGGCCGACAGTGCCGCCTACGTCCGCCACAGCGCGCCGGACCGGGCCGCGGCGGCGATGGAGCAGATCTCCGCGACGGGGCGCCAGGCCCTGCAGGACATGCGCCGCTCCCTGGGCATCGGCCGCGGCCGCGCCGCCTCGGGCGAGGACCGCCTCCAGGAGATGCTTCGGCCTGCGCCCGGGATCGCCGAGCTCGGTCCGCTGGCCGAGCGGATGCGCGCGGCCGGGCTGGCGACGTGTGTCCGGGTGGCCGGTGATACCGAGGCGGTTCCCGCCGCCGCCCAGCTGACGATCTACCGGCTGGTTCAGGAGGCGCTGACGAACACGCTGCGGCACGCGCCCGGGGCCCGCGCCGATGTGCGGGTCGAGGTGTCGTCGCGCCGCGCCGAGGTGGAGGTCACCGATGTTCGCGGCCCGGCCGTGCCCGGCTCCCCCGGGCCCCTCGACGCCGGGACCCGGGTGTCCGGGCCCCGCTCCGGGCTCCCGGGCGACGGGCGCGGGATCGCGGGCATGCGGGAACGGGTGGCCGCCTACGGCGGGACCCTGGACGCCGGGCCGGTGGCGGACGGCGGATGGCGGGTGCTGGCCGTACTGGACCTGGGGGCGCCACGATGATCCGGCTGCTGATCGCCGACGACGAGGCTCTGCTGCGGATGGCCTTCCGCATGGTCTTCGAGGCCGAGCCGGACATGGAGGTGGCCGGGGAGGCGGATGACGGCGAGCAGGCCGCCCGGCTGGCGCGGCACCTGCGTCCGGACGTGGTGCTGATGGACGTGCGCATGCCCGGCCTGGACGGCATCGAGGCCACCCGCAGGATCGTGCGCGACAGCCCGCGCTCACGCGTGCTCATCCTGACCACCTTCGATCTGGACGAGTACGCCTTCGCCGGGCTGCGGGCCGGAGCGGCCGGGTTCCTGCCGAAGAACACACGGCCGCAGGAGCTGCTGGGCGCGATCCGCGCCGTCGCGGCGGGAGAGGCGGCGCTGTCGCCACGCGTCACCCGCCGCGTGCTGGAGAGGTTCGCGCCGCAGATGACGCCGGGGCCCGCTGAGCGGGACGAACGGCTGGCGCGGCTGACCGCGCGCGAGCACGAGGTGCTGACGCAGGTGGCGCGCGGGCTGTCCAACGCCGAGGTCGCCGCGGTGTTGCATCTGGCCGAGGCGACGGTCAAGACGCATTTGAGCCGCGTACTGGTCAAGCTCGGGCTGCGTGATCGCGCCCAGGTGGTGGTCTTCGCCTACGAGAGCGGCATCGTCCGCCCCGCCGCCCCCGACCTCTGACCGCGCCGGCCTGGTCGCGGTCGGCCGGCGACCCGCCGGCTTCCGGCCGCGGGCTTCCGCATGGTGGTCTCCCGTGAGGTGATCCCGCCATGTTGTCATGATCGACGAAGTGCCGGTGCGGCACCGGTCAGGTCACGGCGTGGGAGTCATGGGCGTGTGGTGCCCGATCCATCGGGTCAGGGTGACGAGGTAGTGGGACGCCAGGAGACCGTCACCGCCCATCTGGACGCGATGGTCGGCCCCGGGGAACACCTCCGCGGTCAGTCTCGCCCGGGGGTGACGGTCCGGGCGGCACGCCGCAGCGCCGAACAGGCGGACGCTCTCGGCGACGGGACCAGTTCGTCCGCGCCACCGAAGATCGCCAGATGCGGGCAGCGCAGGCGCGCCGCGTCCGGGATGGGGTCGTGGTCCTGCTTTCGTCTGAGGAACTCCCAGAGGCGCTCGTCCACCCCGGCCCAGTAGGAGGCGAACGCGGGTGACGGACTGGCCGAGCCGACGAATCTCGTCGCCGCGGCGAAGTCCGCGCCGTCCCGCCCCGCTTCGACGAGACGGTCGTACAGGGCCAGGGTCCGGTCGGTGTCCCCCGCGTCCGCCCCCGCCCGCCGCAGGGCGCCGGTCAGGGCGTGACGTCCTGGACCGCCGGGGTGGTGCCGGGGCAGCCGTTGGTGACCACCCAGGGCAGGTCGTCCCGGACGGCGGCGGCGCGCAGGACGACCCAGCCGCCCTCGCTGTGACCGAACAGCCCCACCGCGCCGGCGCGTACTCCGGGCCTCGCGCGCAGGAAGTCCAGCGCGGCGGCCGCGTCGGCGGCCAGGTCGCCGATGGTCGCGTCGCGCCAGTCACCGGACGACCCGCCGACGCCACGCTTGTCGTAGGACAGCACCGCGACCCCGGCGTCGGCCAGGTGCCGCCGGATCGGAGGGAAGTAGATGTCGTTGTCGCGGTCCGACGGTCCGGACCCACCGACCATGACCACGCCCGCCGCTTCCCCGCCCCGGTCGGGGACCGTCAGCGAACCGGCCAGCGTCACCTCCCCGTTCCGGAAGGTGACGTCACATGGGCGCGGACCGGTCGGCATGGGACCAGCCTATTGATCGAAGCCCGCTTCTACGCCAGGACGGAAGAGCGAGGACGAACTCGCCGGCGAGGCGCTCCTGACCGCTCGCGTCCGAGGCCGCGGAGCACCGTTCCGGTGAATCGCCCCTCGGCCGCCAGGCGCGCCACGGCCGGTTGCGGCCGCTCGATGTCCCAGGGCACGGGGCCGTCGTGGTGCGACGCGTCCCAGGGCTGTCCGGTCATCCGTTCTTCCGCCTTCCGCCTTCCGCCTTCCGCCTTCCGCCTTCCGCCTTCCGCCTGACAGCGTGGCGCCGCTTCGGATCGGTGACTCTTAGTTACTGGACTGTTACATTGCGCCACGAACGGCCGTGGACACGGCCCGACAGCACGGGAGCTGCCCATGCGACGCACCATCACCACCAGGATCGGCATCCTCGCGGCGGTCGCGATGCTCGCCCTCGCCCAGCCCGCCGCGGCGAAGCAGGCCGACGACGTGAGCCCGCGCGCCGCCGACGGCGACGCCTACTTCGAGTTCGACTACCCGCCGGCCCCCGACAAGTTCATTTTCAAGCTCAGCGACCCCGCCAAGATCAAGCAGGCGCGGGACATCCTGAGCGGCGCGGAGCGGGACCGCACCCATGTCATGGGCAGGATCGTCAAGCGTCCCGCGCCCTACAACCCCGGCTGGGACTTCACCCTCGACCCGGCCTCGACCTCGTTCTTCGAGGTCGCCATCGAGGTGTGCGACGCCTCGATCCGGTACGTCGAGGACCACCTCGACGAGGCGGGAGGCGCGTTCCTGCCCGGCGGCCACTGGTGCCCGTGGGGATCGCGGCTGCTGCGGGAGGTTCACGCGCCGACGGGCTGACCTCCCGGAAGGCCCCGGCGCGGTGCCGTTCGGGCACCATGACGCCGTCCCGCGCCCGCCCGGTCCTCCAGCCGGGCGGGCACGGCCGTTTCACCGTCGGCCGCCGGACCGGCAGGCGGTCTCCCGGCCGTTCCGGTCACGCGGCGGGTCTCACGCGTGATAATCCCGGCATGACCGGCATGATCGGATACTCCCGGAGATCGCTGCTCCGCCTCGGCGGAACCGTCGCGGCCGGGGCTCTGGCCCTGCCCCCGGCCGGACATCCGTGGACCGGGCGCCGGGACGGCGCCCGCCGGGGGGATCCCCGGGAGGACGGCCCCTTCGCCGCGCTGCGCCGCGCCTGGCGGGACGTCACGGCCGGGTCGGGGTTCGACGCGGCGGCCGAGCCGTACCGGAGCCGGCTGGCGGAGCTGGGCGCGGCGGCGGCGCGGCACCGGGACGCCATGCGTCCGGGCACGTCGTCGCTCTGGCCCGGCCTGCCGTTCCCCTCCTTCACCGCCACCCCGGCCCGGCTGCGGGCCATGGCCCGCGCGTACGCGCTGCCGGGGACCGGCCTGACCGGCGACGCGGACCTCGCCGCGGCCGTCGCCGACGGCGTGGACCACTACCGGCGGCGGGTGTACGCGGCGGACGCCGAGGCGACCGGCAACTGGTGGCACTGGCGGATCGGCGTCCCGCGGGCGCTCCTCGACGCGGCCCTGCTGACAGACCCCCACCTGGGGGAACGACGGGCCGGAGCGCTGCTGGAGGCGGTGGACCACTTCGCGCCCGAGTGCGTCCTGGACGACTACGACGGGACGAGCACCGGGGCCAACCGGGTGGACCTGTGCACGGTGCGGCTGCTGCGCGCCGTCCTCGCCGCCGACCCGGACGGCGCCGCGCGGGCCGTCGCCGCGCTGTCTCCGGTCTTCCCCTATGTCACCGACGGCGACGGGTTCCACCGCGACGGATCGTTCGTCCAGCACACCTGGGTCCCCTACCAGGGCACCTACGGGGCGTCGCTGCTGTCGGGGCTCGCGACCCTGTTCGCGGTGCTGCGCGGCTCGCCGTGGGAGGTCACCGACCCGAACCGGCAGGTCGTCCTCGACGCGGTGGAGAGGTCGTTCGCCCCGTTCGTCCACGACGGCCTGTGCATGGACCTCGTCAGCGGGCGCGCCGTCGGCCGCGGGCCGTACGGTGACCACGCCCGGGGGCGCGCGATCGCCGCGGCGGTCCTGCTGCTGGGCGAGACGGCCTCCGCCGCCGAGCGGGCCCGCTGGCGGAGCATGGTCAAGGGGTGGGCGCTGCGCGACACCGTCCGGCCCATGCCGCGGACGGCCGAACGCGAGGACCTGGGGTTCCACGCCCGGCTCGTCGCGCTCCTGGACGACGACGGGGTCCCCGCCGCCGCCGAGCCCGCCGGGCACCGGCTGTTCCCGGAAAGCGCCCGCGCCGTCCACCGGGGCCGGGGCTGGTGCGCGGGCCTCAGCATGGCCTCGGACCGGATCGGCCACTACGAGCACGGCAACGGCGAGAACCTCCGCGGCTGGCACACCGGCTCCGGGATGCTCTACTGGTGGGCCGAGGGCCACGGCGACCAGTACTCCGACTTCTTCTGGGACACCGTGGACCCCTGCCGCCTGCCCGGCACGACGGTCTCCACCCGGCGGCCCGCCGACGGCGCGGGCGAGGCGTGGGGCGACACCCGCCCGCCGGTCCGCTGGGTGGGCGGCGCCACCGACGGCCGGTACGCGGCGGTCGGCCAGCACCTGACCGGCCTGGAGAGCACGCTGGAGGCGTTCAAGTCGTGGTTCTTCCTCGACGACGCCGTGGTCTGCCTGGGCGCCGGGATCAGCTGCGCGGACGGCGTTCCGGTGGAGACCGTCGTGGACAACCGCAGGACCGGCGCGCGCCTCACGGTGGACCGTACGGCGGGCTGGGCGCACCTTGAGGGGCACGGCGGCTACGTGCTGCCCTGCGCCCGGCTGCGCACGCTCCGTGAGGAACGCACGGCCGCGCCGGAGCGGCCGGCCGCCGGGCGCGCGGCAGCCCCTGCGGACGGCGGGCGCGCGGGAGCGGCGGGCGCGGAACGGGCGGTCTGGGACGCCACCCGGCCGGGTCCCGTGACCAGGGGCTACGTGACGCTCTGGCTGGACCACGGCGTCGATCCCGCCTCGGCCGGCTACTTCTACCTGCTGATGCCGGGGGCGAGCCCGGCCGCGACCCGGGCCCGCGCCGCCGACCCCGGCTGGGTCCGCGTGCTGGCCGGCGGCCGCCACCGGCAGGGCGTCCACGTGCCGTCGCTGGGGGTCACCGCCGTCAACTTCTGGAACGGCGGGACCGCCGGGCCGCTGACCGCCTCGGCCCCGTGCGCGGTGCTGGTCAGGGAGCGCGGCGACGGCACGGCCACGCTGACCGTCGCAGACCCCCGGCGCGACCTGGACGAGCTGACCGTGACCTGGGAGCGGCCGGTGTCGGCGGTGCCGCGCGGCCACCCGCTCCTGACCGCCGCGGCGGCCGGGCGGAGGCTCACCCTCACCTGGGGCCGGCTGGCGGACCGCGAGGGCGCCTCGCACACGGTCACCGTACGGCTCGGCTAGCGTCCTCACCGCGGCGGGGACGCACGGGACGACCCCGGGCCCGCGGTGAGGTCGGCGGCGGGTGAGCACCATGGTCCAGTTGGTCAGCCAGGTCCTCTCCCCGTCCACGGAGAACGCCTGCGCCCGGCGGGCGGAGTCCCCGGTGATGTCCGACCGGATGAAACGCGCCCGGACCGGGGTGCCCTCGTAGGTGTCGTCGCCGTAGAACTCGCCCCGGCCGCCGGAGTTGCGCGCCCGCCTCGACGGGGCGGCGGCCCGGGCGGCGGCCGCCCGCTACGCGGGCTCCTGATCGGACGGCCCGCCGGGCGGGTCAGGCGCGCGAGTCGCTCAGCACCCGGAAGGTGACGCCCGCGCGGCGCAGCCGGTCGGTCAGCGCGTCGCCCATCGCCGCGGCCGGGGTGAGCTGGCCCGCCGCCTCGGGCAGGTCGTCGAAGGCCAGGCACAGGGCCGACTCGGCGAGCATCTTGGCGGTCTCCTCGTAGCCGGGGTCGCCGCCCGCGACCTCGGTGACGACGCGTTCGCCGCCGCCCCGGCCGAGGAAGGTGACCTTGAACCAGCCTTTGGCGCGCTGCTCCGGGGTGGGGCCGTCGCCCGCGGCGATCCGGCCCGCCAGCCAGGAGCGGGCCGGGGGAACCTGGGCGAGCGCGGCGAGGGCCCCGGCGCCCGCGGCGAGGCCGAGCGCGGTGGGCAGCCGCCGGACGGCGACGTGGTGGCGGTAGGTGAAGTCGGGGCCGTAGCGTTCCAGCGCGCGGGCCGAGCGGGCGATGACCTGCGGGTCGAGCGTGGGCAGCGGCAGCGCCCAGCCGCCGACGTAGCGGGGCGTCCCGGCGCGGCCCCGGGCGCGGCGACCGACGGGGCGTTCCTCGATCCGGCGGCGGGCCAGCGCGGCCTCGGCCGTACGGCGGGCGCGGGAGAGCACCAGGAGCGCGGAGGCCAGGGTGCCGCCGGACGGCCGGCCGCCGGCCCGGACGAACCCGTCCATCTCGATCGGCACGCCCTCGGGGAGCCGCTTGACGGTGAAGTAGGCGCCCAGGTCGTGCGGAACGGAGTCGAACCCGCAGGCGTGCACGAGTTTCGCGCCGGTCCGCACGGCCCGGTCGTGGTGGCGGAGGTACATCAGGTCGATGAACTCCGGCTCACCGGTGATGTCGGCGTAGTGGGTGCCCGCCTCGGCGCAGGCGGCCACGACGTGCTCGCCGTGCAGGGTGTACGGGCCGACCGTGGTGGCGACGACCCTGGCCTGGCGGGCGACGTCCGCGAGCGAGGCGGGGTCGGTGACGTCGGCGTGCAGCAGCGGCAGGCCGGGGAGTCCGACGCGCTCGGTGACCGCTTCGAGCTTGGCGCGGTTACGGCCGGCGACGGCCCAGCGGACGCCGGGACCGGCGTGGCGGGCGAGGTATTCGGCGGTGAGGCCACCGGTGAAGCCGGTGGCGCCGAGGAGCACGATGTCGTACGGGCGATCTTCGGGCATGGGATGAGACTCCCCGCTCCGGGAGCCGCCACACAACTCGCCGGGATGTCCCTGACGGATCCGGGGCGTTCCGGGTGTTCCTGGGCGTTTCGGGGCCCCGGCGCACCGACCCGCCCGGACCGCAGCGGTCTGTCCGTACCGCACCGGCCCGGCCGGGTCCCGGACGGGCCGGACGCCCGATCCGCAGCCGTTCCCGTCCGACAGGTTCCAGTCATCTGTCCGATACCGGGCGGGAGGCGGCCTCCGTAGCGTTCCAGTCGTGAAACTCGCGACTCCTCCGCTCCCTGAAGAGAGCGGCTTCTCGCTTTCCTCGGCGGAGGTGGGCGACGGACAAGCCCTGCCCGTTCTGAACGCAGGAACCGTATCAATGAAGCGATTCTCCCACCGGGTGAACCCGGCAGTCCCCTCGCTAGATCTGATGGAAGCCCTGGGCTCGGCGGTCGAGCTGACGGGGGTCACCAAACGCCACGCGCACGGCGTCGTCGCCCTGGACGACGTGACCGTCTCCTTCGCGCAGGGCACGTTCACCGCCGTGATGGGGCCGTCCGGCTCGGGCAAGTCGACGCTGCTGCAGTGCGCGGCCGGACTGGAGAAGCCGACGTCGGGCCGGGTCATGCTGGACGGCAGGGACCTGACCCGGCTGCCGGAGCGGAAGCTGACGCTGCTGCGCCGCGACCGCGTCGGCTTCGTGTTCCAGGCGTTCAACCTGCTGCCCTCGCTCACCGCGGAGCAGAACGTCGCGCTGCCGCTGAAACTGGCGGGCCGCCGGGTGGACCGCGAGCTGGTACGGCGGAGCCTGGAGGCCGTCGGCCTGGGCGACCGGGCCGGGCACCGTCCCGCCGAGCTGTCGGGCGGCCAGCAGCAGCGCGTGGCCATCGCCAGGGCGCTGGCCGCCCGGCCCGCCGTCCTCTTCGGCGACGAGCCGACCGGCGCGCTGGACACCAACACCAGCCGGGACGTGCTGCGGCTGCTGCGTTCGCTGGTGGACCGGCACGCGCAGACGATCGTGATGGTCACCCACGACCCGGCGGCGGCCGCGTACGCCGACCGGGTGCTGTTCCTGGCCGACGGCCGGATCCGCGGTGAGCTGCTCGACCCGACGGCCGAGGACGTCTCCGCCCGGATGCTGCTGCTGGAGGAGTCGTGCTGAGCGTCGCGTGGAGCACCCTGCGCACCCGGCGGGTCTCCTTCCTCGGCACCTTCCTCGCCCTCGCCCTCGGCACGGCGCTGATCGCCGCGATGGGGCAGTTGCTGGCCGTCACCGTGGACTCCCCCGACCGCGGCCCGCAGCGCTACGCCGCCGCGCCGTTCGTGATCGTGCCGGACGGGCGGGTGCACGTGCGCACCTGGCGGGGCGAGCAGAGCCTGCCCCTGGTGGAGAAGGCCGGTCTGGACGCGGAGCTGGTGGCCCGTTCTCCCGGCGCAGTCGTGGACCGGGCCTTCCCGGCCCGGCTCGCGGGCGGGCCGGACGTGACGGGCCGGCCCTGGGCGGCGCGCCGTACGGCGCCGCAGCGGCTTCTCGCAGGGCGGGCGCCGCGGAGCCCGCGGGAGATCGCGGTGAGCACCGGGGCGCGTGTGGGTGACACGGTGACCGTGCTCACCCGGGCGGGGGCCGAGTCGTACAACGTGGTGGGGGTGACGGACGGCCCGCCCACCGTGTTCTTCACCGACCGGCGGGCCGCCGCCCTGTCGCCGCGCGTCGACGCGCTCGCCCTGTGGAGCGCGCCGGGCGGCACGCTCCCGCCGGGGACGCGGCTCCTCACCGGGCAGGACCGGGCGCTGGCGGACCCGAGCCGGGAGGACGACGCGCGGGCGCGCGACAACGCCGTCACGATCGTCGGCATCGCCGCCGGGTTCGCCGTTTTCATCGCGGTCTTCGTGGTGTCCTCGACGTTCGCGTTCGCGGTCGCGCAGCGGCGCCGGGAGTTCGCGCTGCTGCGGACCCTCGGCGCGACCCGCCGCCAGGTGCGCCTCATGGTGTACGGCGAGGCGTTGCTCGTCGCCGTGGCCGCCTCCGCGCTGGGCGCGCCGGCCGGTCCGGCGCTCGCCGGGCCCATCCTGGACCGGCTGGTGGGTCTCGGGATGGCGCCGTCATGGCTGGTGCCGGGCACGTACACCTGGCCGTCCGTCACCGCCTTCTGCGTCGGCGCGGTGGTCGCGCTGGCCGGGGTGGCCGTCGCGGCGGCGCGGGCCGGGCGCGTCCACCCGGCGGAGGCCATGCGTGAGGCGGTGGTCGAGCCCGGCGTGATGACCTGGGGGCGCCGGATCTTCGGGGTGGGGCTGCTCGGCGCCGCCCTGGCCTCAATGGTGGTGACCGCGGTGCGCGACCCGCTGAGCGCCGCGAACGACAAGTCCTTCATGCCGGTCGTGATGCTGCTGGTGACGGCCGCCGGGCTGCTCGCCCCGGCCGTCGTGCGGCCCGTCACCCGGCTGGTCGCCGCGCCGCTGGGCCGGCTCCGCGGCGCGGGCGCCACCGTGGTGACGGCGTCGGCCACCGCCTCCGCCCGGCGGACCGCGGCGACCGCGGCGCCCGTGCTCGTCGCGGTCGGGCTGGCCACCGCGCTGCTCGGCGCGGCCGCGATGAACGACGCGGCCAAGGCGGCGATGCGGACGGCGCCGGTCAGGGCCGACTACCTGGTGCTGCCCGAGGGGGCGGCGGGCCTGGACGACCGGCTCCTCGGCCGTCTGCGGGACGTGCCCGGCGTGGAGGTCGTCGCCGCGGCGCCGACCGGCGTCTACACCCTTGAGGGCGCGACAGCGCTGATCAGGCGGCCCGCCGAGGCGATGGACCCGGCGGGACTGGTGAACGTGCTGGCCCCGCCGGTGACCGCGGGGTCGTTGACGGCGCTGAACGACCGGACCATCGCGGTCTCCGAGACCTGGGAGCTGGCGCTGGGCGACACCGCGAAGCTGTGGCGGGCCGACGGCAGCCAGGTGTCGCTCAAGGTGGTCGCGCTGCTCGGCGCCGGATCCCCGGCCGACTCCTACGTCACCCCCGCGCACGCCTTCTCCGCGCCGGTGACCACCGCGTACGTGCGGCTGCGGCCGGGCACCTCTCCGGACGCGGCCGGGTCCGCGCTGCGGCGCGCCGCGGCCGGGCACGACGTCCGGGTGCTCACCAGGGACGCCTGGGCCCGCGCGACGGGCGACCGGCACGGCTCGGCCAGCCGTCTCGGGCTGCTGGTGGTGCTCGGGATCATCCTCGCCTACACCGCGATCGCGCTGGTCAACACCCTGCTGATGGCGGCGTCGGACCGGACGGCGGAGCGGGCGGCGCTGCGGCTGCTGGGCGCGACCCGCGGCCAGGTGCTGCGGTACGCCATGGGCGAGTCGCTGCTGGTGGTGGCCGTCGGCGTGGTGCTGGCCGCCGCCGTCGCCGCGGTGGGCCTGGCGGGGCTGTGGGGCTCCCTGGTGCAGATCGCCGGGCCGGTCGCGGTCAGCGTGCCGTGGCCCGAGGTCGGCGCGGTGGCCGCCGGGTGCGCGGTGCTGGCGGCCCTGTCCGCCGCGGCGCCGCTGCTGCGCCGGGGCTGAGCCGCCGCGGCCGGGGCGCGGCGGCGGGCCGCCGCTCCGGACCGGAGTCGGGGCCGGAGCCGCTGGACGGGTGAGTCCGAAGTCCGGTCAGTGGCCTCAGGCGATCGCCGTCAGCCGTGGTGGCCGCGTTCCTCGGCGAGGCGGTGCGGCACCCTCGCCAGCCGCAGGAAGGTCACCAGCCCGACACCGCCGACGAGGTTGCCCATGACGGCCCAGCCCAACGCCGCCAACCAGTCCAGGTAGCCGAACGGAGCCTGGCCGGTGATCAGGGCGGTGAACATCAGGATCGAGTCCAGCACGCTGTGGAACAGCTGACCTCCGGCCAGCAGAGCGCCGAACAACACGGTAGCCGGACTCCGAAGACTCACTCACCGAGGCGTCATGCCCCTTGCGGCGGCCGCTACCCCTCGCGCACCCGGACCTACTCGTCTAGGTCGCGGTGTCGGGGTCCAGGTCCGGGCCGAGACGTGCCAGTTCCACCCGGGAGGAGACGCCGAGCTTGGGAAAGGCCCGGTAGAGGTGGTGGCTGACGGTCTTGGGGCTGACGAAGAGCCTGGCGCCGATCTCCCGGTTCGTCAGGCCCGTCACGGCCAGCCGTACGATCTGCAGTTCCTGGGGCGACAGCGCGGCCAGCCGGTCGGAGGCGGCGGGCGCCGCGGTGGCCTCACCCGCGGCGCGCAGCTCGGCGGCGGCCCGCCGTGCCCACGGGCCGGCGCCGAGCCGCTGGAAGGTCTCCAGCGCGGCCCGCAGGTGGGGTCGGGCGTCGCGCCTGCGACGCTCGCGGCGCAGCCACTCGCCGTAGCCGAGCCCGGCCCTGGCCCGCTCCAGCGGACGGCCGTGCGGCCGCAACGCGGCGGAGAAGATCTCGTCGTCCGGCTCCAGCAGGGCACGGCAGCGGGCCAGCACCGCGTCGGCCCAGTCGAGCCGCGCGACGTCCACCCACTCCGCCAGGCGCTCCAGCGGCTCCTTCGCGCGGTCCGGCAGGCCCGCCCGCACGGCGGCCTCGATCTGGTCGGGGGCGAAGTAGACCGCCTGGATCTGGTGGCGCACCGGCCCGGTCAGGGCGGCCTCCAGCCGGTCCAGCGCCCGCGTGTGGCGGCCGAGACTCAGGTCGAGTGCCGCCAGCGCCCACTCCGACCAGGCCAGGCCGTTGGCGATCCCGGTCGCGGCGAAGTGGTCGGCGCAGCGGACGGCCAGCCCGGCGCAGCGGCCCTCGTCGCCCTCGACGGCGGCGATCCAGGCGAGGATGCCCTCCAGGTAGCCGGTGCGGTGCGGCTGGCCGGTGTCGGCGGCGATGCGCAGCCCCTCAGCGGCGTCGGCGGCGGCGCTGCGGAACCGGCCGAGGTAGAGCTCGGCCCCGGCGAGCGTGACGTAGGCGATCGGCAGCAGGCCGGTCATGCCGAGCGTCCTGCACTCCTCGACCAGCGCGACGGAGATCTGCCGCTGCGTCTCGAACTCGCCGACGAGTCCCGCCACGAACGCGCCGTTGATCCGCAGGCCGTAGGAGCCGCGTTCGATGCCGCGGGCGTCGCGCGCCAGGGGGCGCATGGCCGGCAGCGCCCCGGCCGGGCCGGCGTTCAGCGACACGGCGGCGGCCTCGACCGCGTCCACCGCGGCGTCCAGGCCGTCCTCCGGGCGCAGGCGCAGGCGGCGGAGCCGTGCCGCCGCCTCCTCGACCCGCCGCGGGTCGCTGAGCTGCCAGGCGTTGCGTCCGGCGTCGACGAGCATGAGGCCGGCCGCCACCGGGTCGAGCTCGGCGACCCGGTCGGCTCCGGAGAGCAGGATGTCGTGCGCGGTGTGGACGGAGCCGCGTTCGAAGGCGATCCTGGCGCGCAGTTCGGCGAGCCTGGCGATGGAGCGCGGCTCCTCGACGAGGCGGACGGCCCGTTCGGCCAGCGCCTGCGCCCGCTCCGGCAGCCCCGCGTCGGCGGCGGCCATGGCCGCCTCGGTCAGCCGCCTGGCCAGCGGCCCGGGATCGGCGGTGAGCTCGGCGGCGCGTTCGAGGGCGGCCGCCGCGGCCGCGTGGCCGTGCCGTTCCCTGGCGCGCCCGGCGGAGCGCTCCAGCGCCGCCGCGGCCTGCTCGTCGGGGCCGAACGCGGCGGCGGCCAGGTGCCAGGCCCGCCTGTCGTCCTCGCCGTCCAGCGCGTCGGCCAGCGCCCGGTGTACGGCGAGCCGCCTGTCGAAGGGGGCGGAGTGCGTGGCGGCGGCCCGCATGAGGGGGTGGACGAAGGCGGCGGCACCCCCGCCGACGGTGAGGAACCCGGCGCGTTCCGCCACGCCGAGGTCCGCCGCGTCCAGCCCGAGCCGTCCGGCGGCGCGCAGCACGGTGCCCAGGTCACCGGTGTCCTCGGCGGCGACGAGGAGGATCATCGACCGGGCGCCGTCCGGCAGCCCCGCGATGCGGGCCTCGTACGCCTCCTGGATCCTGCGCGGCAGCGGCATCGGGGTGAACGGATCGGCGGTGCGCGGCAGCTCGATCAGCGCCAGCGGGTTGCCGCGGCTCTCGGCCAGGACGCGGTTCCTGACCCCCTCGGCCAGGTGCGGGTCGCGTTCGGCCAGCAGTTCGGCCGCCGCCCCGGCGTCCAGCGGGCCCAGCCGCCGCCCCGCCAGGCCGGGGGCGTCGAACCCGTCACGCGCGGCGAAGACCAGCGCGACGCCCTCGGCGTCGAGCCTTCTGGCCGCGAACAGCAGGGCGTCCGCCGACGCCCGGTCCAGCCAGTGGGCGTCGTCCACCAGGCAGAGCAGCGGACCGTCCTCGGCGATCTCCGACAGCAGGGACAGTGTGGCGAGCGCGATGAGGAAGCGGTCGTCCCCGGCGGCGTCGCCCAGGCCGAGCGCGCCGTTCAGCGCGAGCGCCTGCGGCCCGGGAAGCGCCCGGACGCGGGCCAGCTCCGGCCGCAGCAGCTGGTGCAGCGCGGCGAACGGCATCTCGGCCTCGGTCTCCACCCCGGCGCTGCGCAGCACCCGCAAGCCCTCCGCGCGGGCGGCCGCGTACTCCAGCAGGGCGCTCTTGCCGATGCCCGGGTCGCCCTGGAGCACCAGGGCGCCGCTGCGTCCGGTCCGCGCCGCCGCCAGGAGGTCGTCGAGGACCCGCCGGTCCTCGTTCCTCCCCTTGAGCGGGGGCGTCGCCGCAGGTGGGGGCGTGCCCCCGGCCGTGGGTGTCGCCCCGGGCGCAGGCGGCCATCCCCCGGGCGAGGCCGACCTGCCGGACGCGGACGGTCCTCCCTCCGGCGTGGACGGCGGCCGAGCCGGTGGCGGAACGGGCGACGGGAGACGCGGCGTGGTCACCGCGGCAGGATAAAGCCTGCCCGGGGGGCCGGGATGGCATCCTCCGGTTCGGTTCAGGAACGCCTCAGCCTATAAGTTCGTTGCAAAAACCAGACATTTTCCTGAACGAACGAAGGGTTGGGAACGGTGGAGGTCGAGCAGACGGCGCTGCCCGGGATCGGTTTGCGGCACGAGTTCACCACGCGGTCGGGGCGCCGGGTCGGGGTCGTCTCCCACCGGACGGGCCGCCGCGACCTGGTCATATACGACCGCGACGATCCCGACCGGGCATGCGAGGCCGTGAAACTCAACGACGAGGAGGCCGACGTCCTCTGCGAGCTGCTCGGCGCCCCGCGCATCGTGCAGCGCCTCAACGACCTGCACCGGGAGGTCGAGGGCCTGGTCAGCGTCCAGCTCCCGGTGCTGGCCGGCACGCCGTACGCCGGGCGGACCATGGGGGACGCGCGGGTCCGCAGCCGCACCGGCGCCTCCATCGTGGCCGTGGTCCGCGGAGGCCAGGTGTTCGCCAGCCCCGGACCCGACTTCGGGCTCGCCGCCGACGACGTGATCGTCGTGGTGGGCAGTCCGGAGAGCACCTCCGCCGTCGCCGACATCCTCACCAACGGATAGGCCACCGGGTGCACGACATCGCGATACTTTTCCTCGAACTCGGTGCCGTCCTCCTCGGGCTCGGCGTCCTCGGCGCGCTGGCCATGCGCGTCGGCATCTCTCCCATCCCGCTCTACCTCCTCGCTGGACTGGCGTTCGGCCAGGGCGGCATCCTGCCCCTGGCCACCAGCGAGGAGTTCATCTCGGTCGGCGCCGAACTCGGCGTCATCCTGCTGCTGCTCACCCTCGGCCTGGAGTACAACGCCGACGAGCTCCTGACGAGCCTCAAGGGCAACGCCCCGGCCGGCCTCGTCGACCTGGTGCTCAACGCGGCGCCCGGCGCGATCTGCGCGCTGCTGCTGGGCTGGGGCCCGGTCGCGGCGGTCGCCATGGCCGGCGTGACGTACGCCACCTCCTCGGGCATCACCGCCAAGGTCCTGTCGGACCTGGGGTGGATCGGTAACCGCGAGACCCCGGTGGTGCTGTCGCTGCTGGTCTTCGAGGACCTCACCATGGCGATCTACCTGCCGGTCCTCACCGCCATGCTGGCCGGGCTGAGCCTCGCCGCCGGCGCGGTCACCGTGGCGATCGCGCTGGGCACGGTCAGCGTCGTGCTGGTGGTGGCGCTGCGCTTCGGCCGGTTCATCGAGTCCTTCGTCTCCAGCCCCAACTCCGAGGTGCTGATGCTGAAGGTCGTCGGGCTGGCGCTGCTGGTCGCCGGGGTGGCGCAGCAGCTTCAGGTGTCGGCCGCGGTCGGCGCCTTCCTGGTCGGCATCGCGCTGTCCGGGGAGCTGGCCCACGACGCCCAGGCGCTGCTGAGCCCGCTGCGCGACCTGTTCGCCGCGGTGTTCTTCGTCTTCTTCGGGCTGCAGACCGACCCGACCAAGATGGGTCCGGTCGCGGGGCTGGCGGCGCTGCTCGCGCTGGTCAGCATGGTCACCAAGCTGCTCACCGGCTTCTACGCCGCCCGGCGGGCGGGGATCGCCCGGGCGGGCCGGGCGCGGGCGGGCATCGCGCTCATCCCGCGCGGCGAGTTCAACATCGTGATCGCGGGGCTGGCGGTCTCGGCGGGGGTCCATCCGGACCTCGGCCCGCTGGCCGCGGCGTACGTGCTCATCCTCGCGGCGTTCGGTCCGCTGGCGGCCCGGCTGGTCCAGCCGCTCATCACCGCCATCGCCAACCGGGCCTGACCCCGGCGGCACCGTGCGGCCCGGCGCGCCACGCGCCGGGCCGTACGCATGCCCGGACCGACCGGCCCCGCCGGCCCCGCGCGTCGGCGGACCCGTCCCGGACGGGCACCGTACGGCCCGGCCACCGGACCCCGGCGCCGCTCCCCCGGCCGCCCTCGACGGAACCGTCCGTCCCCACCGCGGTCCGCCGATCTGGTAGGCATTTGCGCATGATCCGTTCCCTGGCGCTCCTCACCGCGGCCCTCCCCCTCCTGGCGTCCGCCGCCCCCGCCTCCGCGGCGGCTCCGGCCGCGCCGCACGTCCCGGCCGGGGTGGCCGCCGGCTACGCGGTCTTCGACCGGCAGACCGGCAGGCTCACCGCCCACCGCGACGCGCACCGGAGGTTCCGGTCCGCCTCGGTGGTGAAGATCATGATCGCCATCGACTACCTGGAGTCGCACCCGAAGGTCCCCGCCCGGGACCTCGCCCTGCTGAAGGTGATGCTGCGGGTGAGCGACGACGACGCGGCGTCGGCGTTCTGGGACCGGGGCGGCAAGGGGAGGATCATCGAGCGGACGGCGCGGAGGCTGGGGCTGACCGACACCGCCCCGCCGCCCGCCGACAAGCCGGGGTTCTGGGGCTACACCTCGCTGAGCGCGCTGGACACGGTGCGCGTCTACCGCTACCTGCTCGACCGGGCCGAGCCGCGGGTCTCCGACCTGATCCTCGGCCATCTCCGCCGGGCCGGGCAGTGCGGCTCCGACGGCTTCGACCAGTACTTCGGCATCCCCCGCGGGGTCGCCCGGCCGTGGGCGGTCAAGCAGGGCTGGTCGGGGTACGGCCTCAGGCCGCCGGTCCGGTGCCGGCCGTCGTCCCCGGCGGCCCCGGGATCACCGGGAGCGCCGGGTTCACCGGGTTCGCAGTCGGTTCCGGTTCCCTCGGCGGTCCCGGCCGCAGCGGAGGCCCCGGCGCCTCCCGGGCCGGCCGGCGCCCCCGCCCCGGCCGGGCCCGTCTCCGGCGTCCCCGTGCCGGTCGCCCCGGCGGACGCCGCCGGGCCGGCCGCCCCCGGGTCCGCGCCCAGGATCGTGCCGGACTACGGCCGGCCCGTCCTGCACACCACCGGGCTGGTCGGCCCGAGGGAACGCTGGATCATGGTCCTGCTCACCGCCTACCCCGCCGGAACCTCCTGGCAGCGCTCGACGTCCCAGATCACCCGGCTCGCCCGGGAGGTCTATCGCAGCGGGACCTCCTGAGCCCTCCCGGTAGCGTGTCGCGGCGTCAGCCGACCTCCTTGCGGGCCACCCGTACCGCCCCGGCCGCCATGGGAACGACGATCCAGAAGGCGGCCGCCACCGCCAGTCGCGCGGCGGCGCCGCCGGTCATGTCACCGGTCACGAGCGGCGCGACGGTGGCGTTCAGGTCGAGCCACCCGGCCAGGGTCTCGCCGGTGTCGCCGAGCCTGCCGACGACGCTCCACAGCATCGGGTTCACCAGATAGACCACGATCGCGGCGGGCGCGTTCAGCAGCAGGGTGCCCAGGGCGAGCCCCATGGCGACCATGAGGACGTTCGTCCCGGTCCAGCCCAGCAGGGCGAGGGGGTTCATCTCCCAGACGGCCGGGATGCCCCGGACGGCGGCGACCGCGGCCGTCACCGGCACCGCGACCAGCGCCGACAGCAGGGACGCCGCCAGGGCCGCGGCCGCCGCCGGCACGTACTTGGCCGCCAGCACCCGGCCGCGCCGGGGTTCGAGGGTGAACGTGGTCAGGGCCGTGCGGTGGCTCCACTCGCCGGTCACCGCGAGGATGGCGAGCACGGGCATCAGGGTGGCGATGGGCATCCCGGCGGTGAAGGCCAGGGTCTGCAGCTTCGGGTCCGTCACGAAGCCGCGGCCCGCGACGCCCGCGAGCACCAGGGCGGCCAGGACCGCGGTCATGATCTTCCCGCTGCGCGTGTCGGCGAGCTTGCGGGCCTCCACCACCAGCAGGCGGCGGAACGGGATCGGCGCGAGGACCCGCTCGGCGCGGCTCGTGCCGCCCGTGCCGCTCATGCCGCGCCCCGGTCGGCGTGCGCGGTCAGCTCGATGAAGGTCTCCTCCAGGCCGCGGTCCCGGCCGAGCTCGGCGGCGGTGCCCTGGGCGAGGACCCGGCCCCGGCCGATCATCACGATGTGGTCGGCCACCTGCTCCACCTCGTGCAGCAGGTGCGAGCTGAGCAGCACCGCGCGTCCGGAGGCGGCGAGGTCGCGGATCAGCCCGCGCAGCCAGCGGATGCCCTGGGGGTCGAGGCCGTTGGCGGGCTCGTCCAGGACGAGAACCTCGGGCTCGCCGAGCAGCGCCTCGGCGAGCCCGAGGCGCTGCCGCATGCCCAGCGAGTAGCCGCCGACCGTCCGGCGGCTCTCCCGGCCGGTCAGCCCGACCAGGTCGAGGACCTCCTCGACCCGTGTCCCCGGCAGGCCGAGCGCCGTCGCGGTCAGGGTGAGGACCTCCCTGCCGGTGCGGCCGGGATGCCGGGCGTCGGCGTCCAGCAGCGCGCCGACCCGGGCGGCCGGCCGGTCCAGCTCGCCGTACGGCCGGCCGAGCACGGTGGCCGAGCCGGAGGTGGCCCGGGAGAGGCCGAGGAGGATGCGCAGGGCCGTCGACTTCCCGGCGCCGTTGGGCCCGAGGAAACCGGTGACGCTTCCCGGGCCGACGGCGAAGGACACGTCGTCGAGCGCCTTCACCCCTTTGTAAACCTTGCTGACGCGGTTGAATTCGATCACGGGACCAGTCCACCGGGCCGGGGGGCCGGCGGTCATCGGACCGGGGTGGACGGCCGGCGGACCCGGGGCGATTCGGCGCCGCCGCGATTGTGGACCTTCGGCCACCCCGATGTAGACCCAGGTCGCTGAGGAGCGGGCCCGCACGGTGCATAGGCTGTGGGGCCGTGGACGACCGTACGGAGCACCAGCCGCCCCTGACCTGGCGGGACTCCGCGCTGCGCTACCTGTGCGCCGCGGTGCCGATGCTGTTCTTCGGCGCCCTCATGGTGATGACCGCCTCCGGGAGGCCCGATCGCCTCGGGGAGGCGCTGGTCGACGCGGGGCTGGGCGTGGCCGGTCTGGTCCTGCTGCGATGGCGGCGCCGCCTGCCGTGGCAGACCGCGCTGGCGACCGCCCTGCTGACGGCCTTCTCCGCCACCGCCACCGGCCCGGCCTACGTCGCCTACGTGTCGCTGTGCACGCACCGCCGGTGGCGCCGGATCGTCCCGGTCGCGGCCGTCTTCTGGCTGTGCCTGACGGCCTACGCCGCCTGGCACGGCATCGACCAGAGGACGGTCGTCTCCACGGTGACCGGCGCCGCGATCCTCGGCGGGCTGACCGTCTTCGGCCTGTACCTGCGCGGGCTGCGCGACCTGGCCGCCTCGCGGCGGGAGGCGGCGCTGGCCGCCGAACGCGAGCAGGCGCAGCGGGTCGAGCAGGCCAGGCTCGCCGAACGCGCCAGGATCGCCCACGAGATGCACGACGTCCTGGCTCACCGGATCTCCCTGCTGGCGATGCTCGCGGGCGGCCTGGCGTATCGGACGGACCTCACCGCCGGGGAGAGCCGCG
The DNA here is from genome assembly GCF_013409935.1 of Streptosporangium sandarakinum. Classification (GTDB taxonomy): domain Bacteria; phylum Actinomycetota; class Actinomycetes; order Streptosporangiales; family Streptosporangiaceae; genus Streptosporangium; species Streptosporangium nondiastaticum. Next base: position 71,097 of record NZ_JACCCO010000001.1, read on the forward strand.
AGGTGGCGCTGGCGATCCAGGAGAACGCGCACCAGTCGCTGAACGAGCTGCGCGCCGTACTCGGCGCCCTTCGGTCCGAAGACGCCTCCGGTGCCCCGGAGGCGCCGCAGCCGGGGCTGGACCGGCTGGGCGACCTGTTCGACGAGGTGCGGGCGGCGGGCCAGCGGATCGAGGTGACCGACGCCGTCGAGGACCGGGGGTCGCTGCCGGCGCAGACCGGCCGGCACGCCTACCGGATCGTGCAGGAGGCCCTGACCAACGCCCGCAAGCACGCGCCGGGCAGCCGGGTGCGGGCCGAGATCGGCGGACGCCCCGGTGACGGCCTGCGGATCCGGGTGAGCAACCCGGCGGCGCCGGGAACGCCCGCCGGTCCCGGCGGGCGGCTGGGGCTGGTGGGCCTGGCCGAGCGGACCCGGATGGCCGGCGGCACCCTCAGCCACGCCGTACGAGACGGGTGCTTCGTCCTCGACGCCCGGCTGCCGTGGGAGGCTTGACCGGTGATTCGGCTGGTGATCGTGGACGACGACCCGATGGTGCGGACCGGGTTGCGCCTCATCCTGGGCGGCGAGCCCGACCTGGAGATCTCGGGCGAGGCCGGGGACGGCCGGCAGGCCATGGAGGTGATCCGCGACCTGCGGCCCGACGTGGTGCTGATGGACATCCGGATGCCCGGCCAGGACGGGCTGACCACCACCGAGCTGCTGCTGAGGCGGCCGGGCGCGCCCCGGATCCTCGTGCTCACCACCTTCGACGCCGACGACCTGGTGCTGCGGGCCCTGCGGCTCGGCGCGGCCGGGTTCCTGCTGAAGGACACGCCGCCGCCGAAGATGGTCGAGGCGGTCCGCGCCGTGGCGAGGGGCGAGCCGGTGCTGTCGCCGAGCGTCGCGCGGCAGGTGATCGCCGCGGCCACCGGCGGTCCCGAGCCTCGGGGCCCGGAGGCTCGGCGGGAGCTGGCCAGGCTCACCGAACGCGAGCGCGAGGTCGCGGTCGAGGTGGCCCGGGGCAGCTCGAACGCCGAGATCGCGGGGCGCCTGCACATGAGCGTCGCGACCGTGAAGGCGAACATCACCCGGATCTTCGCCAAGCTGGAGACCGACAACCGGGTCCACGTCGCCATGAAGGTGCGCGACGCCGGCCTCCTCTGACCCGCCCTCCGCCCCCTGCCGTCGTTCCGGGCCGGTCCGCGCCGGCGGCCCGTCGCCGCCGGGCCCCGTACGGAGATCAGGGCGGCCGTACGGTGACCCGGGGCGCGTCGTGGGAGGCCATCGCGGCGGCGCTCGGCGTGAAACGGCAGACGGCGCACCGCAAGCACGCGCACCGGATCATCGACGGCGGGAGATGAGGATGTTCGAGAGGTTCACCCCCGAGGCCCGGCGGACGGTGGTCCGGGCCGGCCTGCTGTCGCTCGACGCCGGCCGCACCGCCCTCGACGACGACATGCTGCTGCTCGCCCTGGCCGAGGCGTGGCCGGTGGGCGGCTTCGCGGTGTCCCCGGACTCCGTCCGCGCGCTGCTGCCGGTGAACCCGGCGGACCGCCCAGGCGACCGCGACCTGCTGGCCGGCCTGGGCATCGACCTGGAAGAGATCCGCCGCAGGCTCCCGGCCCGCCGCGCCGACCCGGCCGCGTGGCGGCTGCACCGACCCCGGACGCGCCCGCTGCGCGTGACGCTCTCCGGTCCGGCCGGCGACCTCCGGCTCACCGTCGCGGCCCGCAAGGCCATCGAGGTCGCCCTGCACCACGGCGCCCGCCGTACCGGGGGCGGGGCCACGGACGAGGACCTGGTGAGGGGCCTGCTGGCCGACGGCTCCAGCGCCTCGGCGGCGATCCTGCGCCGCCTCGGCGTCGACCTCCACGGCCTCGCCGGAAGGCTGTGGCCTCTCCGCGCGTCCGCCTGACCACCGGGCCCACCCCCGTACGGCGACGCCGCGCGGCGGGCGTGGCGCCACACGGCGCGGGAACGGGGCCGGGCGGCTCCCCGGCTCCGCCGGGCCGCCGTACGGGACGCCGGAGCCGGTCAGCCGGTCAGTCCGTCGCCGTGGCGGCGCCGAGCAGATCGCGGATCCGGCCGGTGGCCTCGGCGAACGGGGGCTGCGACATCGTCTCGGCGTAGTCGCGGGAGCCGGGCAGGTCGACGTCGATGATCTCGGCGACGGTTCCCGGCCGCGCGGTCATCACCAGGACCCGGTTGGCGAGGTAGACCGACTCGGCGATGGAGTGGGTGACCAGGAGCACGGTCGTGCCGGTCTCCCGCCAGATCCGGTGCAGCTCGACGTTCATCTGCTCGCGGGTGAGCGCGTCGAGCGCGCCGAACGGCTCGTCCATCAGCAGGACCGGCGGGCGGTGCAGCAGCGCCCGGCACAGCGCCACCCGCTGCTGCATGCCGCCCGACAGCTCGTGCGGCAGAGCGTCCTCGAAGCCGGTGAGCCCGGTCATCTCGATCAGCTCATCCGCCCTCCGGCCCGCCTCGGCGGCCGGCATCCCGCGCATCTCCGCCTGGAGCAGGATGTTGCGGCGCGCGGACCGCCACTCCAGCAGGGCGGCGCGCTGGAACACGTACCCGATGTCGTGCCTGGTGCCGCCGACCGCCTCCCCGAAGAGGCGCACGCCGCCCGCCGACGGCCGCAGCAGGCCGGAGACCAGCTTCAGCAGGGTCGACTTGCCGCAACCCGAGGGGCCGACGATCGAGACGAACTCGCCGGGCGCGACGCTCAGCGAGACGTCGCGCAGCGCGGTCACCTCCTTCTTCTTGGCCCTGAACCGGACCGCGACGGCGTCGAGCTCCACCGCCGCGACCGCGGTCGCGGCACCGGGCGTGCGCTCGGCCTCCAGGTTGCCTTTCATCCCCATCCCTCCAACGTGGTCTCCCCGGCCTTCCGGCTCCCGGGCTTTCCCGCCCCCGAGGGCTCTCCGGCCCTGGGCTCGCCGGTTCCGGGAAGGAAGCCGGCGTGCCCGCCGCCCGAGGGGCGGCGCGCTCACCCCTTCGGGGTGACGCTCTCGTCCCAGTAGGCGGCCGGCGCCTCGGCCTTGGTGATCACACCCGCCTTGACGAAGGTGTCGATCGTCGCCTGCCAGTCCGCGGCGGTGTTGACGCCCGGGGCCATGCCCTTGGTCGCGTCGGTGTGCAGCAGCGTGACGGTGGTCTTGAACTGGTCGAGCAGCACCTGCTTGCTGGGGAGCTGCTCGGAGGCGCCGTCCATCGCGTCCACCGCCGCCTGCGGGTCCTTCTCGGCTGCGGCCCACGCCTCGCCGGTCGCCGCGACCATGCGCTTGACCAGGTCGGCCCTGCTCTCCAGGTTCTTGGTGGAGGTCAGCAGGCCGTTGCTGTAGAAGTTGAGGCCGAACTCGGAGAAGCGCAGGTAGGAGACCTTCTTGCCGGCCTTCTCCTGCATCGTCGGCCCCTGGTCGGAGGCGTAGCCGAGCAGGGCGTCGGCCTGGCCGGAGATCACCGCGGCGATCTTCCCCGCCGGGTCGGTGTTCTGCAGCTGCACGTCGTTCTCGGCGAGGCCGTTCTGCTTGAGGAAGGCCGGGAACGTCCTGGACAGCGCGTCACCGGCGGTGATGGCGATCTTCTTGCCCTTGATGCCGGCGGGTTCGGTGATGTTCTTCTCGTCGAAGAACTGCACGGAGGCCGGGGTGGTCTGCAGGTAGACCCCGAGGCTCTTGACCGGGACGCCCTGGGAGACGGAGGCCAGCAGCGCGGGGGTGTCGGCCCAGCCGAAGTCGGTCTGCCCCGCCCCGGTGGCCTGGATGGTCTTCTGCGAGCCCTGGCCGGCCTGGATCTTCAGGTCGATGCCGTGCTTCTCGAAGACGGCCTGCTTCTTGCCGAGGTAGAACGGCGCGTGCTCGCCGTACGGGTACCAGTTGAGCGTGAGCGTCACCTGGTCGAGTTCCTTGCCCGACGCGCTGGTGGTCGTGCCGCCGTTCTCGCCGCCGCAGGCGGTGAGGAGGAGGGCCGGCAGCAGGGCGGCGATGGCGATCCGGGATTTCACGGGGGTGCCTTCCTTGGGGGGGTCGGTGGCCGGTTCGAGGCTTCAGAGGGTCGTGGTCGCGGCCTCGCCACGCCGGCTGGCGTGCCAGGGCAGCATCAGCTGCTCGGCGATCTCGACGAGGACGAACAGCACGACGCCGATCAGCGACATCACCAGCAGCCCCGCGAACAGCATGGGGGTGTCGAGGTTGCCGTTGGCCTGCAGGATCACGAAGCCCAGCCCCTCGTTCGCGCCGACGAACTCGCCGACCACGGCGCCGGTCACCGCGAGCGTGACGGCCACCTTCAGGCCGGAGAACAGGTGCGGCAGGGAGGCGGGGAAACGGATCTTGGCGAAGGTCTTGAGCGGGCTCGCGCCCATGGTGGCGGCGAGCTGGAGCATCTCGGGGTCGACGGACTTCAGGCCGGTCACCATGGAGATGACGACGGGGAAGAACGCGATCAGCACGGCGACGACGACCTTGGGGGTCAGCCCGAACCCGAGCCAGACCACGAACAGCGGGGCGATGGCGATCTTGGGAATGACCTGCGCGAAGAGCAGGACGGGGTAGAGCGTCTTCTCCACGGTCGTGGAGTAGACCATCACCACGGCCGCCAGGACGCCGATGACGACGGCGATGACGAAGCCGAGGACGGTCTCGTAGGTGGTCACCCAGGTGTGCTGCCAGAGATACGACGACTTCTCCGTCATCACCCCCAGGGTCGTCCCCGGCGACGGAACGAGGTAGGGCGGCACCAGCCGGGTGGAGGTGATCGCCCACCAGACGGCGAAGCAGGCGATGAGCAGCGCGACCGGCCGCCAGCTCCGTTCGAGGACGGTGAGCAGCCGCCCCTCGGACCCGCCGGGGTTCATGCTCATGATGAGCACCCTCCTTTCGCCCGCGTACGGGCGCGGCCCGCGTGCAAGCGCTTTCTGTTGACCGGAAAGCGCTGTCAGAAAGCGCTTTCCGGTGTACGGTAGGGGCCACCTCACATACGGGTCAAGAGGAGGCGAGGGAGGAATTGGACAAATGGTCGCAGGTGACCCTCAACGACGTCGCCCGTGAGGCGGGGGTCTCTTCCGCCACCGCCTCCCGCGCGCTGAACGGCACCACCCGCGTGCGCGCCGACCTCCGCGAGCGGGTCCTGGCCGCCGCGGAGCGGCTCGCCTACACCCCGAACGCGCACGCCCAGGCCCTCGCCCGCGCCTCCAGCCAGGCGGTGGGCGTCATCTGCCACGACGTCAGCGACCCCTACTTCGCGGGGATCTCCGGCGGGGTCATGCGCGCCGCCGCGGAGCACGACCTCCATGTGATCATGGGAAGCACCTTCCGCGACCCGGCCCGCGAGCTGTCCTATGTCTCCATGATGCGTGGCCAGCGCGTCCGGGCGATCCTGCTGACCGGCTCGGGGTTCGAGGACCGTGCCTGGCAGGGCGCGATGCGCGAGGAGCTGGCCCGGTGCGCCGCGGCGGGGACGCGCATCGCCGCGGTCAGCCGCCACCGCGGCCTCCGCGTCGACTCGGTCCTGCCCGAGAACCGCGCCGGGGCCGCCGCGCTGGCCAGGGCACTGCTCGGCCTCGGCCACCGCGACTTCGCCGTGCTCACCGGACCGCCGGCCATCACCACCGTGGTGGACCGCCTCGCCGGCTTCCAGGAGGCGCTCGCCGATGCGGGGGTGAGGATCGCCCCGGACCAGATCGTGGAGGGGGCCTTCAGCCGCGACGGCGGCCACCGGGCCGCCTCCGAACTGATCGCCCGCGGCCTGCGCGCCACCTGCGTCTTCGCCTCGACCGACATCATGGCGGTCGGCGCGCTGGCCGCCTTCCGCGGCCACGGCCTGTCCGTGCCAGGTGACGTCTCGCTGGCCGGGTTCGACGACATCCCGGTGATCGGCGACCTGACGCCGCCGCTGACCACCGTGGCGCTGCCGCTGGAGGAGATCGGCAGGCGCGTCATGGCGCTGGCCCTGCGGCCCGCCACCGCCGGGCGCAGCCGCGTCGAACGCGTCCCCGGAACCGTCGTGCTGCGCGCGAGCACCTCGGCCCCCGCCGTACGACCACTGCGGGAAAGGTCCCCGCGCCCGCTCACCGAGACCCCGGGCTGACACCCGCGCCGTTTCCCGCGCCGTTTCCCTTCGCCACACTGGAGGCGGGGCCACGGGTCAGGCGGTCTCCACGACCTCGCCGGACCTGCCGGGCGGGGTGAGGCCGCGCCCGTCGCCGTTCCCGCCGTCGTGGTCGCCGCGGCCGTGATCGCCGCCGCGGTCGCGGTCCCCGTCGGGTTCGTCGCCGTGCTCGTCCAGGAGGGTCTCCTCGTCGAAGGGGACGCTGAGCCCTTCTCCGTGCGACTCAATGCCTTCTGCGCCTTGCGGAGCTTCTTGCCCGCCCGGCGCAGTAAGCGCGGGTTGTCGACCTTCCGGCCGTCAGAGCCGACCGCGAAGTATGCCAATCCGAGGTCGATCCCGACCTCGTTCAGCGAGCCCGGCAAGGACTCGTCATTCGTCTCGACGACGAAGGAGGCGAAGTACCGATCGGCCGCGTCCTTGACCACCGTGACCGAGGACGGCTCGGACGGCAGATTCCGCGACCAGCGCACCGACACGTCGCCGATCTTCGGCAGACGCAGCTTCCCGCCCGCCGTGACGGCGAACCGGGCATTGCGGGTGAACCGAATCGCCTGCCGGTTGTTCTTCTTCGAACGAAACCGGGGCGGGGCGACCCTCGCCCCCTTGCGCCTGCCGGTGATCGAGTCGAAGGAGTTCCGATACGCCGCGTTCAGATCCGCCAGCGCCTGCTGCAGCACCACGGAAGAGACCTGGCTTAGCCAGGAGCGTTCCGGCGCCTTCTTCGCCTTGGTGATGACCCGCTTGGAAAGGTCCGCGTCGGAGATGTAGGGCATGCCTGCCTGGTGAGCGTCCTGTCGTGCGCGCAGCCCGTCGTTGAACACCACGCGAGCACACCCGAACGCCCGCGCCAGCGCCTCACGCTGGTCAGCGTCGGGATAAAGCCGGTAGTTGAAACGAAGCTGCACGGTAATCATCGTGCCATTTGATCATGACAGTACGCATGCGAATCCGAGCAATCCGTGAACACGTCGGCGGACGCGCCAACACCGCCCGCTACCTTGGCGAGTCCATCATCATCGAACGCAATGCCCGCCCTTTCGCCGCCCTAGTGCCCTACGTTTGTTGGACCGAGCCCGCCTTTCGCCACCGACCTGAAGGGCGGAGCACTCCCTCATTCCGGTAGTGGGCGTGAGAGGACCCGGCCGCGGGCGACGGGTCCGGGCGATCCGTCAGACCGCCCGGGAACAAGGCTCCGGGAGGGCGGGAGCCTCCGAGTCAGCCGCCGTGGTTCAGCGGCTCACGGGGAGCATCGATGATCACGTCGGAGAAGATGTCCACCATCAGGGCGATCAGCCCGCCGACGGCGGCGATCCCGACCCCCACCCAGAACATGATCCAGCTGGGTCCGGCGCACAGGCCCACTCCGCCGACCGTGAACCCGGCCAAAATAACGAGCACCGCAAGCCAAGACTTGGGGCTTCCTCCGTGGCTTCCAGCCATGAGCCTTATCTGTCCTTTCTGTGCATCAACGATGCGTGTCGTCCGCGGCGGCGATCACCCGGGTGAGCACCCGGTGGAGCTCCTGCAGCTCCTCCAGGTCCATACCCAGTCGCCGGGCGACGGACGGCGGGATCCTCTCAGCCTCACTCCTCAACTGCCGGCCCTCCGGAGTGAGCGTGATCGCCAGGACGCGTTCGTCCCGGCTGTCACGCCGCCGCCGGAGGTAACCGATCGCCTCAAGTCTTTTGAGGAGCGGTGACAGCGTACCGGGGTCGAGTCTCAGTAGCTTGCTCAGCTCCTTCACAGAGAGCTGGTCGTGCTCCCACAGGGCGAGCATCACGAGATACTGCGGGTGGGTCAGCCCCATCGGCTGCAGCAGCGGCCGGTAGACCCCGATGACGCCGCGCGAGGCCACCGCGAGGGCGAAGCACACCTGCCGTTCCAGGCGCAGCGCCTCGGTCATATCACTCACATGCACCTCCAACCGACATAGTAAGGTAATTGGTGTACAAAGCATTGCGGCACCAAGCATCACCGGCCCTGAGGAGCTCCATGTTCAACCGCAAGCCGATCGAGGAGCGGATCGCCGAACGCCAGGCGGGGCGTTCCGAGCTCCGCGAGGGCAAGTACTTCGAGCACGGCCCGGCGAGGTTCGTCTTCCTCTTCGTGATCATCTTCGTGGTGCTCGGCCACCTGGGGGGCCTGGTGCTACTGATGATCATGGACATGAACTGAGCCCCCGCCCCCCGACTTCCACGCCGCCGGCGGCCCTCGCCGTACGCCGGGGCCCGTCCTCCGTCCCGCACCCGCCCGGCCCGACCTGGCCCGCATGAGCCTGCACGGACCTGCATGGGCCCGTACAGGCCCTGGCGCTCGTTCGTGCGCGTATCTAGAGTGATCGAGGCAGAAACGATCAAAACGCGCGGCGACGGGAGCGGGCATGGGCGACGACCTGCGTATCGGGGTGGCGGGATACGGCATGAGAGGGTCGCTGGCTCGCGAGGCGCACCGGCCGGGGAACGGCAGCGCGGTGGTGGCCGTGTGCGACCCCGCCCCGGAGGCCCGGGAGCGCGCCCGCGCCGACTTCGGCCCCGGCACGCGCGTCACCGCGGACCTCGCCGATCTCCTGACCCCGGACGTGGACGCGGTGATGATCCTCACCCCCGACCACGCGCACCTGGAGTCGGCGCTGGCCGCGCTGCGGGCCGGGAAACCCACGCTGGTGGAGAAACCCCTCGCGACCACCGTTGAGGACTGCGACCTGATCCTCCGTACGGCGCGCGACCACGGCGCCCGGCTGTACGTGGGGCACAACATGCGCCACATGCCGGTCGTGCGCGTCATGCGGCGGCTCATCACCGAGGGCGCGATCGGCGAGGTCAAGGCGGTGTGGTGCCGTCACTTCGTCGGGCACGGCGGCGACTTCTACTTCAAGGACTGGCACGCCGACCGCCGCAACACCACCGGCCTGCTGCTGCAGAAGGGCGCCCACGACATCGACGTGATCCACTGGCTGGCCGGGGCCAGGACGGAGCTGGTCAGCGCCATGGGCGCGCTGACCGTCTACGGCCGGGTCACCGACCGCTCCCCCGGGACGCCGTCCGACTGGTACGACCCGGAGACCAACTGGCCCCCGCTCGCCCAGCGGGGACTGAACCCGGTGGTGGACGTCGAGGACCTGTCCATGATGCACATGCGCCTGGAGAACGGCGTCCACGCCGCCTACCAGCAGTGCCACTTCACCCCCGACTACTGGCGCAACTACACCGTCATCGGCACCGCGGGCCGCCTGGAGAACTTCGGCGACCACGGAGAGGGGGCCGTGGTGCGGGTGTGGAACGCCGGGCGGCGCGACTACCATCCCGAGGGCGACCTCCAGGTGCCCGTCGAGGTGGGCGCCGGCGGCCACGGCGGCGCGGACGAGGCGCTGGTCGGCGAGTTCGTCCGGTTCGCCGCCGAGGGCGGACCGACCGACACCTCCCCCGTGGCGGCGCGCGACAGCGTCGCGGCGGCGGTCCGCGCCACCGAGTCGCTGCGGGACGGCTCCGTCCCCCGGGAGGTGCCGCCGGTCGCGCCGGACCTGGCCGCCTACTTCGCCGCCGGGCAGGTCTGACCGACGGCGGGCCGCCCACGCCTCGGCCCTTCAGCCGGACCGGACCGCACCCTGCGTCCGGCCGGGCGCGTCTCCCGGCCAGCCGGGTGGTGTTCCGGACATGAGAAGATGATGTTCCGGTCGGCCGAAGCCGGGCCGCCCCGAGACCAGGAGGTTCGTATGCCTGACGTCACGCCGGAGCCCGACGGCACCGAGAGCACCCGGGCCGTCGAAGGCGCCGACGGTGCGGAGAGCACCGACGACGAGCTCAAGCGCAAGTTCCGCGAGGCCCTGGAGCGCAAGAAGCAGGCCCAGATGGAGCTGAACAGCGGTGGCCGCGGCAACGGCGCCTCGAAGATCCACGGGTCCCAGGGCCCGGCCGGGGGCAAGCGCTCCTTCCGCCGCAAGAGCGGCTGACCCGCAAGGGTGGCTGAGCCGCGGTCAGCCGGCCGCGGCCAGCCGGGCGTCGAGCGCGTCGAGGTCGGGGAGGAACCACACGTGCTCTCCCAGGTTCGACTCGTGGACGAGGGCGCGCAGGGCAGAACTGGCCGCCAGGTGCCGGGAGATGTCCCCGACGACGGCCAGCCGCAGCCGGTGGTTCACGAACTTCTGCATGACCTCGCCGGCGAAGCGGGTGCCCAGGGAGAAGAAGTGCCCGTCCAGCCGGCTCGCGGGCACGGCCACCACCTCGGCGCCGAGGAACGCCGCACCGATCAGGTCCAGCGCGTCCTCCATCGTGGCCAGCGGCGGCCCGGCCGGGTCGCACACCAGCACCGGCACCCCGGACAGTTCCCGCATGACGTCAGGCACCGCCGGCCTCCTCGGCCAGCGCACCGGCGGCCTCCTGGGCGAACGCGCCACCGGCGTCGCCGGGCACGGCCTCGGGTGAGCCGCCGACCGTCACCGGCACGGGCACGGTCAGGCGGCGCAGCGTGTCGTCGGGGAACACCGGCAGCAGCACCATGGGCGGCGCGTCCTGCGGGCCGGAGACGACGACGAAGGTCTCGCCCTGGCGGGTGGGCACCCGTACCTGCTCGGCGGGGACCGGCCAGTCGCCCAGCGCATCCCGGTACCGCCGCCGGATCTCCTCCGCGCCGGCCTCGGACCGGTAGATCGCGCTCATGTCGCGAGCACCCCCTCCATGTGGTCGAGCAGCCGTGCGGTGTCCCGCAGGCCGCCCAGGACGATGACCTTCATCCGGGCCCTTTCCTCGTCATAGGTCGTCTCGACCCGAAACGGCTGGTCACCGGGGCGGCGGTCGGTGGCCGCGGCCATCAGGAGGGTGGACAGGCGGTCGGCCGTCTCACGGCTGACCGCGTCGATCTCCACGATGGCCGACACGTCGGTGTGCCTCCGCCGCACCGTCTCACCCGGCGGCGGAGGCACCGGGCGGCCGGTGAACGCCTCCAGGTCCTCGTGCGCGATCCGGTACTGCTTGCCGATGCGGACCGCGGCGAGCCGCCCGTCCCGCACGTAGTTGCGGACGGTGCGCACGTGCAGGCCCAGGTGCTCGGCGACCTGCTCCACGGAGTAGAAACGATCTGCCATGAAAATACCCTATCTTCCTATTAGAGTGAGAATAACAGAGTATTTTACGGAAAATAGGGAGCGTTGGAGCGCGACCGGGAGGCCGGAGGACCGGGCAAGGACCAGACGAGGACCGGGCGAGGACCAGGTGAGGGCTAGGTGCCGGCCTCCGGGGCAAAGGGAGACGAGAAGACCCCTTTTTCGTTTCCCCTGAGGACCGGAGGTGGCGGACATGGCAGACACGGTGGCGGACGTCCCGATCGTGGTGGTCGGTCTGATGGGCGCCGGCAAGACCAGCGTCTCGGAACTGCTGGGCGAGGCCCTGAACCGGCCGGTGCGCGACAGCGACGACTACCTTGAGAAGCGCTACGGCATCACCGCGGCGGCGATCGCCGAGACCGCGGGCGTCACCGAACTGCACGCCCGCGAGGCCGAGCACCTGCTGGACAGTCTCGCCGAACGGCCCGCGCCGATCATCGCCGCCGCGGCCAGCGTCCTGGACGACCCGCGATGCCGGGAGGCGCTCAAACCGGCCCTGGTGGTGTGGCTGGACGCCGAGCCCGAGTTCATCGCCAAGAAGATCGAGGAGAAGCCGCACCGCCCCCGGTTCGGCAAGAAGCCGCTGGATCTGGCGAAGGAACTGTACGAACGCCGGGCCGCGTCCTTCGCCGAGGTGGCCGACCTGCGCTTCAAGCGGCCGAAGATGTCCAAGCACGAGGTGGCCCGCGCCATCCTGGACCACCTGAAGAAGCAGGCCGGGTAGCGGGGACCCCGCGGGCCGGGCGGTCCGGCGAACGCTTCGCGGCCCCAGGGACGTCCGTCCCGCGGGGCGCGGCGGTTTCCCGGTGACCGGACCCACAGGGTGGCGGCCTCCTCGGACGATCAAGCCCACAGGCCGGTGGCCTCCAGCGCCTCCTCCGGTGAGGAGACGTGCCTGACTCCGGGGACCGGACGCCCCTCGTGGTCGAGGATCCGCCACCCGCCGAGCTGGACCACGGGGACGCGGCCGTGGCGCATCGCGAGCGCCAGCTCCGACAGCGTCCCCCACGACCCGCCGATGACGATCACGGCGTCGCCGGAGTTGGCGATGATGCCGTTCCGGGCCTCCCCGACGCCGGTCGGGATGACGACGGAGAGGTCCGGATTGGCCTGCTCCCGATCCGGCCGGGACAGGACGCCGACCACCGTGCCGCCCGCCGAGCGGGCCCCGGCCGCCACCGCGGCCATCACGCCCGCGTAGCCGCCGCAGATCACGACCGCGCCGCGCTCGGCCAGCAACCGGCCGACCTCGCGGGCGTTGGACTCGTCCTCGTCCGTGCAGTCACGCGGGCCGCACACCGACACCTGGATCGCCACGGTGAGATCCTCCCATCCGGTGCGCCCCGGCCGCGGAGACGGATCAACAGCCGAGGACACCGTGGGCGATGCCGTCGCCAGCAGTGAGAGTTTCGCCCGCCTCATCCGGCGAAAGGCCGAACCACGTCATTAAGCTGTGGCGATGCGCATCGGTTCGCCGCACACCCGTCTCATCGTGCTGCGTGGCAACTCCGCCTCGGGCAAGTCCAGCGTCGCCCGGGCCCTGCAGGTCACCCGTGACCGGGATCTGGCCGTGATCGGCCAGGACGCCGTACGGCGCGACATCCTGCGGGAGCGCGACGTGCCGGGAGGGGCGAACATCGGGCTCATCGACGTCATCGCCCGCTACTCCCTCGATCGGGGATATCACGTCCTGCTCGAAGGCATGCTGTACGCCGACCGCTACGAGCGGATGCTTCAGGCGCTGCGCGCCGGCCATCGCGGCCCCGCGCACTTCTACTACCTGGATGTTTCCTTCGACGAGACCCTGCGACGGCACGCCACCAAACCGCAGTCCGGGCTGTACGGCGAGGCCGAGATGCGCCAGTGGTACCGGCCCCGGGATCTCCTCCCGGGCGGCTCCGAAACGATCATCGGGGAGGACAGCTCGATGGAGGAGACCGTACGGCGGATCCTGCGCGAGACCGGTCTGTCCTCCCAGCCGCGGGGCGGCGCCGGCGAATCCCGGTGAACGGCCGGGCGGGTGGCCCGGGTGTCCGGGGCCGCCCACCCGGCCGGTGTGCCGGGCGGTCCGGCTCACATGTAGCGCACGCCCCACATGCGTGAGGGCTGCTTGTCGCAGGTGTACTGGACGGCGGTGCTGCCGTCCGGGCCGATGGTCAGGCACTTGCCGGTCTGCACGTTCTTCAGCTGGTACTGGCGGGCGCCGGCCGTACCCCAGAACATCCAGCGGAACGCGGGGTGGTCGACGCAGGTGTACTGCACGGCGGTGTAGTTGTTGGCGGTGCTGGCGCCCCCGGCGATGGTCAGGCACTTGCCCGTCTGGGCGTTCCGCAGCATGTACTGGCGGGTGCCCGTCGCGTCCGTCATGGTCCACTGGCGGGTCGGGTAGGCGTCGCACTCGTACTGCGCCGCCCGGAGGTTGTCGGTCGTGCGCCCGCCTCCGGCGACGGTCAGGCACTTGCCGGTCTGCCCGTTCACCAGCATCCCGGTCACGGCCGCCGTCTGCTGTCCCTCCGGGGAGGCGTCGGCGGCGGGGTCGGCCTGGGAGCCGGCTGCGGCCGGGAGCACCGGAACGAACAGGGCGGCGGCGGTGACGAGGGTGAGGGCGGAGCGGCGGACTGGGCGGAGAACGGCCATGGGGTTCCTCCCGTGGATGAGCTGGTCGTTTCGTGGTCACGGCGTTCCGGTCCGCGTCCGTGGACCCGCCGCTGGCGCGGCGGCGGAGGTCTCCGGCGGACCGGTGCCCGCGCACGCGGGGAAGCGTGCGCGGGCACCGGGTACGCGGAACCGGGTCGCCTCGGCCTGCCGGGCCCGGGAGGATGCCCGTGGATCGTGTGGTCCGGGCGGCCCCGCAACCGGGCGACGCTCAGTTGTAGCACCGGAAGACGATCTTTCAGGTGGCGACATGCCGTGACCGGGGCAGACGAGCGGGCCCCCGCGGCGGTGCGGCGCGGCGCGCCGCACCGAGGAGCGGCATATGCCGGGAACATCGTGCCGCGCGCCCGATTCTCCCTGCCGACCGGCTACCGGCTCTCCCGGCCTGACCGGTCACGGCCCGGAGCGAGTCGCGGGTGAGGCCGCCCGGCGCGGGTCACCGGCCGCCGATGAAGTACCGGGCGGGGACGAACAGCTCGTGCCCGGTGTCGAAGACCACCCGCACCCCGGCGGTCGTCCACTCGGTGGTCCTCACGGTGTCGGCGGACGTCTCGATGTCCACCAGGTGCCCGTAGGAGAGGCTGGGATCCCGGCCGACGACGATCAGATGCGTCTCCCCGAGAAGGGTCCTCCTGCGAACCAGGCCCAGCAGGTGCTTCGAATCATCGCTGTAGGTCACGGTGGCCGGCTGTTCGCCGCGGTAGACCACCTCGAACCGCGGCCACCTCGCCGCGACGGACAGCGCCACGCTCAGCACCATCCCCAGCACGACGCCGAGAACGACCAACCCGAGTCCCCTCAGCCGCCGTGATCGGCTCGGGCGGCTCGACGGCGGTTCCACGGCGAGGGACGAAATCATCAACGGCCTCCGTAATGATCGACTGCATGGTTCGTCGCTCCGGAGGGATGAAAAGTTCACGAGCGTTCACGCTCGCCCGCCGGATCCTCGACCAGGCACGATGATGCAGGGTCATATACGGGGTGGAATCGACAGGACCCAGCCCATCGGACAGTGAACGATCTCGGCCCGCATCGGGATGACCGCACCGGGCCGGTGCGTCCTACAGGGTGCCGGTCAGGTTCAGGGTCCAGCGGCGCGAGGGGTGGTCGTCACAGTCGTACTGCACGGCCTCGACGTTGTCGGCCGTGCTCACGCCTCCCGCGATGGTCAGGCACTTGCCGGTCTGCGCGTTGCGCAGCTGGTACTGGCCGTTGCCCGTGACGTCGATCAGGGTCCAGCGGCGCGAGGGGTTGCTGTCACAGGTGTACTGCACGGCCGTGACGTTGTTGGCCGTGCTCACGCCCCCGGCGATGGTCAGGCACTTGCCGGTGTTGACATTGTGCACCTGGTACTGGCCGGTTCCGGTCACGTCGGCGAGGAACCAGCGGCGGGACGGGTGGGTGTCGCAGGTGTACTGCACGGCCTGGACGTTGTTCTCCGCGCTCACGCCCCCGGCGATGGTCAGGCACTTGCCGGTCCGCACGTTCACCAGTATCACGGTGAGCTGTGCCGGGCGGCGGGCGGCGACCCCTGCCCCGGCACCGGCCACCGCCGCCCCGGCTCCGGCTCCGGTCCCGCTCCCGGTCCCGACGGGAGCGACGGGTACGGCGTCGGCACGGGCGGCGGGTGCGGCGGCCGGGAGCGCCGGGGTCAAGGAGGCCAGGGCGGGGAGCGCCGAAGCGAGAAGGGCCGTGACGGCGAGGGCGCGGCGGTGGACGGTCATGGGTTCCTCCCGTGGACGAGCGGTCGTTTCGTACTTCCGGCCGCGCGTGTCCGTGCCTGCCGGAAGCACGCTCGCGCGGGACGGGGAAGCGGGCGCGCGTGAGGCCGAGCCGCCCGGGGCACGGGGTCGGGAGGAGGCCCCGGCGATCGTGGATCTCGGCGTGGCGGCCCCGCGACAGGACGACGCCTCTCGTTGTAACAGGTGGGGGTGCCCGCCCGGTGACGCCATGCCGTACCGGGGCGCGGGCACGGACGGATACGGGCTCGCCGTACCGGGCCGCGGGCACGGATGGACTCGGGCTCGCCGTACCGGGCCGCGGGCACGGATGGACTCGGGCCCGCCGTACCGGAGGTCCGGTACGGCGGGCCCGCGCGGGAGGGGACGGTCAGGCGAGGTTGAGCTGCCAGGAGACGCCGAAGCGGTCCGCGACCCAGGCGAAGCGCTTGCTGAAGCCGTAGGAGTCGAGCGGCATCATGGTCCCGCCCCCCTCCGAGAGCGCCGCGTACAGCCGCTCGATCTCCGCGTCGGAGTCGCACTGGACGTACAGCGACACCGCCGGGGTGAAGGTGAAGCCGTGCGACACCGAGCTGTCGATGGCCATGTACTCCTGGCCCGCCAGGCTGAACGTGGCGTGCTGCACGGTGCCCTCCTTGCCGGGGCCCCCGGAGCCGTAGCGGGTGATGTCGAGGATCTCCGCGTCGTCGAACAGCGAGGTGTAGAACGTCATCGCCTCCTCGGCGGCGCCCTCGAACATCAGGAAGGTGGTGATCTTCTGCGTCATCGGTGGACTCCTGGTGGGTGCTGACGGGTCGCCGTCCGGCGGACCCGGGGTTCGCGTCTGGGCTTCAGGGAGGTCTTTTCAGCGCTGTCTAGCGAGGAACCCCGGGCATTTACCCCCGGGAGGAATCGCTTCCCTTTACCCGTCCGGACGCTTCTGATTCTCGATGTACTCCGCATACCAACGACCCCGCCGTGGAAAGCGGGGTCAGTGCGTCCCGCGCCTGCCAGGCAGGCAGGCGCGAGAGGCGCAAGCCCAGGGCTTCTTCAGCCCTGGGTCGTTGACGGGGTGTAGAAGGCGATGGTCCGCTCGGCCGCCGCGGTGGCCTGTTCCTCGGTGGCCCCGGCGGCGCGGTGGGCCTCGCCCCAGGCGCGACCGCTGGCCGCGATGAAGTCCGCGCCCTCTGGGGTACGGCCGAAGCCGTCGGGGTCCGAGACCGACTTGCCCGTCCGCAGGTGCAGGACCAGGCCCAGCAGCGCCAGGTCCCAGCCGAGGCCGACGGCTCCGGGGCCGTACTCGTCCCACATCTCCGGGGGGACGGCGGCGGTGTGGCGCAGCTCCAGCAGCGTGGCGTCGCCGTCCTCGGCCAGCCCTACCTCGACCTCGGAGGTTCCGCCGCCGAAGACCCAGGTGAGCTTCAGGTGGCGGGGCGGCTCGCAGGTGAGGATCTCGCCGCCGGCGTTGCCCTGGATCTGGTAGTGACCGCCTTCCCGCAGGTCGCCGGTGACCGGGGAGAACCAGCGGGCGATGCGGTCGGCGGTGGTGATGGCGTCCCAGACGTCCTTGACCTCGGCGTGGTAGCGGCGCCGGATCAGGATGGTCCTGGTCTCGCCGTCCGCTCCCACCTCCCGGTGGGCGAGGCCGATCTCGTTGACGATGTCCTTCATCGGTTCTCCTCGTGTCCGGGGTCTTCCTCGGGGCCGGGGCCGGGTACGGGGCCGTCGGCGATGCGGCGCTCGCGCCTGCCGCGGGCCAGTTCGGTCGCCAGCGCGTCGAGACGCTGCTCCCAGAACCGGCGGAAGCGGCCCAGCCACATGTCGACCTCCCGCAGTGGCGCCGCTTCGACGGCGTACAGCCGCCTGGTGCCCTCGGCGCGCACCCTGGCGAAACCGTTGTCGCGCAGCACCCGCAGGTGCTGGGAGACCGCCGGCTGGGAGATCCCGTACTCGTCTCTGATCACGGCGGTCACCTCGCCGGAGCTCAGCTCGCCGTCGGCCAGCAGCTCCAGGATCCGGCGCCGGACCGGGTCCCCGAGGACGTCGAATGCGTGCACGCGACAATGATTCAGCCAACGCTTATATAAGTCAAGGCGTATGCTTTGTTTCCTCGGCCGAACCCGAAGCGCCGTGGGCGCCGGGGCGGCGCGACCCGCCCGCCGAGCCCGGCGGGCGGGGGGTGGCCGGCGCCCCGCGAGAGCCGGCCCGCCCGGACGCGCGCCGTTCCGCGGCGAGGCGCCTGCTCACGCCTTGGTCTGGGTGAGCGCGCTCCAGCCGTGTTCCAGGAGGTCGAAGGCCCGGGTGATGGCCTCGCGGGGATCGTCGCAGGCGTAGGCCGCGCGGGGGGCTTCGAGGGCGAAGTGGGCCAGGGCGGCGCAGACGGGGTCGCCCGCGGCGAGGCCGCTCTCCTCGGCGATGGCCTGGGCGAGCAGGGCGGTGTGGCGCAGCCACATGTTCTGGGCATAGTCGCGCAGCGCGGGAGTACCGGCCACCAGCTCGGTGAAGGCGGCGAAGCCGGCGTCGCCGTCGGCGGCGGCCAGCCGGGCGGTCAGGGCGTGTTCGCGCAGCGCGGCGGGGATGGACCGGCCCTCGGGCCGCTCGCGGACGGCGGCGAGCAGGCGGGCCTCCTGGTCTGCGTCCTCGTCGAAGACGAGGGCCTCCTTGACCGGGAAGTGCTTGAACAGCGTGGTGGTGGACACGTCGGCCGCGTCCGCGATCTCGCGAATGCCGACCTCGTCGTATCCGCGCTCCAGGAACAGGCGCAGCGCGGCGTCGGCGATGGCCTGGCGGGTGGCGGCCTTCTTGCGTTCGCGGCGCCCCACCGGCGCGGGAGAGGGACCCGCCGCGGCGTCGGTCGTGGTGCTGGGCATGCCGGCATCCTATCTCCTTGGTTGACCGACTTCAAAAGTTTAGTTGTTGCACTTATTGAGTTGGTGTGCTTTTCTGGGGCGGCGGTTCCGAGGCGACGCCCGGCCGCCCTTTCCTCTCGCCCTCTCGGCGAGGCCCCACCGGCCCCCTGGCCCGGGCGCCCCTTCAGCACGGCACTCACGGCAGTCACGGCAGTCACGGCACTGCCTCATGGAACGAACGGAGCACCACCATGAACACCACTCCGGCACCCCGCATCGCCATCATCGGAGCCGGCCCCGGCGGCCTGACCTGCGCCCGCATCCTCCAGCGGCACGGCGTCACCGCCGCCGTCTACGACCGCGACGCCGGCCCCGCCGCCCGCGACCAGGGCGGCACCCTCGACCTGCACGCCGACAACGGCCAGATCGCCCTGCGCGAAGCCGGTCTCCTGGAGGAGTTCTTCCGACTGGCCCGGCCCGAGGGCCAGGAGATGCGCCAGATGGACCCGGACGGCACGATCCTCTTCCACCACGTCCCCGGGCAGGACGAGCGGTTCAAACCGGAGATCGACCGCGGCCGGCTGCGCGACCTGCTGCTCGACTCGCTTCAGCCCGGCACCGTGCGCTGGGGTCACACCCTGCGGACCGTCGGCGGCCCCGCCGAAGGCCCCCGGCGGCTGCACTTCGCGGGCGGCGCCACCATCGAAGCCGACCTCGTCATCGGCGCCGACGGGGCCTGGTCCGAGGTCCGCCGCGCCGTCTCCCCGGCCACTCCCCGCTACAGCGGCGTAAGTTTCCTGGAAGCCTGGTTCCACGACGTCACGACCCGGCACCCCGACATCGCCGAGCTCGTCGGCCAGGGCAGCGCCGCCGCGGCCGACGGCGACCGCGGCCTGTTCGCCCAGCGCAACGGCGGCGACCACATCCGCGCCTACATCATCCAGCGCGTCCCGGCCGACTGGATCACCGCCGGCGGTCTCACCCCCCAGGCCACCGACGGCATCCGCGCCCTCCTCCTGGAGCGCTACCGCGACTGGTCGCCCCGCCTTCGCCGGCTGATCACCGACAACGACGGCCCCTACGTCGACCGCCCGATCTTCGCCCTGCCCGTCCCGCACGTCTGGGAGCACGACCCCACGGTGACCCTGCTCGGCGACGCCGCCCACCTCATGCCCCCGCTCGGCGTCGGCGTCAACCTCGCCATGCTGGACGCCTGCGAACTCGCCCTCGCCATCGCCCGCCACGACACCGTCGGCGAAGCCGTCCGCGCCTACGAGAAGACCATGCTTCCCCGCTCCACGGAGACGGCCCGGCTCCTCGACGGCGCCGCCGACGGGCTGCTGTCCACCGAGCCACCCGACTTCGCCACCGCCGACGACCACTGACCGTCCCCCACCGCCAAGGTGGTCAGGGCAGGGCGGCGGTACCCGCGCGGATCCCGGCCCGTACCGGCCCCGGCGGGGACGATTTTCCGATCCCGGAAGTGAATCTGACCCTGGGCCGCCGCTCGAATGACCTTGCATGGGGCACAGCCAACAGGTGGACAGGGGAAGATCCGGTCTCGGCGCGGCGGGGGACGCGACGGAGAGGATGCGGCCCGCCGGAAGGCCCGCCGAAAGAGCAGGGAGGCCCGCCGCGCGGGAGGGATCGCCGGTCGCCGGCGGCCCGCGGGTGCTCGGTCTGCTCGGCGGCGCCCTGCTCCTGGCGATGGTCGCGGCCCAGGTCGCGTCCGGGCTGCAGCCGCGGCCGATCCTGCTGACCAGCGTGGTGGTGATCCTGCTGGCGGCGGGCGCGGTGGTCTTCGCGGCGCGGGCCCACACCTTCCCGAGGGCGGTCGCGGCGTTCGCCGCGGCGGTCCTCAGCGGGTACGCCGCGGAGTGGATCGGCATCCGGACCGGCCTGCCGTTCGGCCCCTACCACTACACCGGCGTGTTGCGGCCGCAGCTCGGCTCGGTGCCGGTGATCGTGGCACTGGCCTGGGGCGGCATGGGGCTGGCGGCCCACGCGACGGCCGCGGCCGTCTTCCCGGCGGCGACGGCGTACGGCAGGGCCGCGCGGGTCGCCACGGGTGCGGCGGCGCTGACCGCCTGGGACCTGTTCCTCGACCCGCAGATGCTCCGGCTGGGTCTGTGGGTGTGGCACGACGGCGGGCCGTACCGGGGTGTCCCGCTGAGCAACTTCGCCGGCTGGCTGCTGGTGTCGGCGCTGGTCATGGTGCTGATCGACGTCATCGTGGCCGACCCGGCGGCGCGGAGCGCCGGGCTGCGGTCCGTCTACGCGGTGATGGCGTTCATGGAGACCGTCGGGTTCGCGGCGGTGTTCGACCCGCCGGACCGGCTGGTGGCGGCGACGGGAGGGGCGTGCATGGGCGTGTTCGCCGTACTGGCGTGGTGGCGCGGGCGCCGGGCGGGACCGGCGTGACGCCCCGGGGCCCGGCCCGCGAGGAGAACGGGGAGCCGGGAAAGCCCGTGAAGAGGACGGGCCCCGGAAGCGGAGCGGCGGTGAGCGGGGAAAGGACGGCCGGAACGGCGGAACGGGCGGCCGGGGTGGCGGGAACGGCGGTGAGTGTGGAAATGGAGGCCGGGGTGGCGGGAACGGCGGAGCGGGCGGCCGAGGTGGTCGTGGTCGGCGGCGGGGTGGGCGGCATGGTGTCGGCGCTGCTGCTGGCCCGGCGCGGGTACCGGGTGCGGCTGTACGAGCGGCGTGACCGGCTGGGCGGCAAGCTGGCCGAGCACGTCCGGGACGGCTTCACCTTCTCGATCGGCCCGTCCCTGCTGACGCTGCCCGAGGTGTTCACCGGCCTCGGCCTGGAACTGGACCTGGTGGAGCTGGACGAGCTGTGCCGCTACCGCTTCGCCGACGGCTCGACGCTGTCGGCCCGGCGCGACCCGGGCCGGATGGCGGCGGAGGTGGACCGGCTGGCCCCGGGTGAGGGCCGCAACTGGCTGGCCTTCCACGACTGGGCGCGGGACTGCTTCGCGGCGGCCCGGCGGGCGTTCTTCGCCGGCCCCCTCCTCCCCTCCTGGCCGCCGGCCCGGCCGCCGTCCGGCGGGGCCCGCCTGTCGGACCTGACGGCGGTCGCGCCGGGCCGTACGGTGGCCGGGCTGGCCCGGCGGTTCTTCGCCGACCCCCGGATGCGTCAGTACGTCGGCCGCTACGCGACCTACGCGGGCTCCAGCCCCTACCGGGCCCCGGCGGCGCTGGCCTGCATCCCGGGGATCGAGCACGGCGAGGGCGGCTGGTACGTGCCGGGCGGCCTGCCTCGCATCGCCGACGCGCTGGCCGCGCTGCTGGACAAGGCGGGCGTGGAGGTCCGTCTCGGCGCCGAGGTGCTCGACGTGCTGGACGACGGCACGCGGGTCACGGGTGTACGGCTCCCCTCCGGGGAACGGGACCGCGCCGACGTGGTGGTGGCCAACACCGACGCGGCGGCGCTGTACGGACGGCTGATGCCGGACCGGCGGCGGCTGCGGCGCATCGCCCGGCTGGGCACGTCGTCGTCGGCGTTCCTGCTGCTGGCGGGGGTGGAGGGCCGGACCGAGGGGCTGGCGCACCACTCCGTCGTCTTCTCGGCCGACTACGAGCGGGAGTTCGGCGACATCTTCGACCGGCGGGTGCCGCCCGCCGACCCGACCGTCTACATCGG
Organism: Streptosporangium sandarakinum; assembly: GCF_013409935.1. Taxonomy (GTDB): domain Bacteria; phylum Actinomycetota; class Actinomycetes; order Streptosporangiales; family Streptosporangiaceae; genus Streptosporangium; species Streptosporangium nondiastaticum. Next base: position 93,158 of record NZ_JACCCO010000001.1, read on the forward strand.
CTGCTCGGCGGTGCACGATCCGACACAGGCGCCGGAGGGCACGGAGAACTGGACGATGCTGGTCAACGTCCCGGCCCGCGACCCGGGCCGGTGGCCGATGACGCCGGAGGCGTACCGGGACCTGGTGCTGGAGCGGCTGGCCGCCCGGGGACACGACCTGTCCGGACGGCTGCGGTTCGTGGACCTGTTCACCCCGGCCGACCTGCGGGAACGCTACGGCTCCTGGGGCGGGTCGATCTACGGCGGCGCCTACTCCGGGCGGCTGTCCACCTTCCGCCGCCCCGGCAACCGGGGGCCGCGGCGCGGCCTGTACCTGGTCGGCGGCTCAGTGCACCCGGGCGGCGGATTGCCCCTGGTGGCGATGGGCGGGCGCATCGTCGCCTCGCTGGTGGAGGAGGACTTCCCGTATTGAGCGCCACACCGGAGGTCACGTCGGAAGGGATGCCGGAAGTCATATCGGGGGTCACGTTGACGGTCGCCGTGCCGGGAACCGCGTTGGAGACCGTGCCGGGAGTCGTCCCGGGAACGGCCGTACCGGGGACCGCCGTATCGAAGGGAGCCATCGGATGAGGCTCCTCACCGCGGCGCAGGCCGCGGCCGCGGTGGTCGTGGCGGTGCGGCTGGCGCGGGGACGTGACCGGCTGCCCCCGCTGGCGCCCGTCGCCGGCGCCGCCGGGCGGGTCTCGGTGGTGATCCCCGCCCGCGACGAGGAGCACCGCATCGGCCCGTGTCTGGCGGCGGTGCTGGCCGACCCGGCCGTGGCGGAGGTGATCGTCGTCGACGACGAGTCGGCCGACGGCACGGCGCGGCTGGCCGCCGGGCTGGGGGCGAGGGTCGTCGCGGGTGAGCCGCTGCCCGCGGGCTGGGTGGGCAAGCAGTGGGCGTTGCGGCAGGGCGTCCGGGCGGCCTCGGGGGACGTCGTGGTGACCCTCGACGCCGACGCCCGGCCGGAGCCGGGGCTGTTCGGCGCGCTGTCGGCCGCGCTGGACCGCTACGACCTGGTGAGCGTGGGCCCGAAGTTCGTCTGCGACGGGGTGGCCGAGCAGGCGCTGCACGCGTCGTTCCTGGCGACGCTGGTCTACCGGCTCGGTCCCATCGGCCCGTCCACTCCCCCACCGCCGCGCCGCGTGATGGCCAACGGCCAGTGCATGGCCTTCCGTCGTACGGCGATGCTGGCGGCGGACGGGTTCGCCCGGGTGCGCGGGCACATGACCGACGACGTGGCGCTGGCCCGGGAGCTGGCGGCCGGCGGCTGGTCGGTGGGGTTCCTGGAGGCCGGGGGCCTGCTCGAGGTGGACATGCACTCCTCGGCGGCCGAGGTGTGGCGGGAGTGGGGGCGGTCGCTGCCGCTGCGCGACGTCACTTCTCCCGGGCGGCGGGCCGCCGACCTGGCCGTGGTGTGGCTGACCGCCGCGTTGCCGGTGCTGCGGCTGGCGGCCGGGCGGCCGACCGGGCTGGACGCGGGGCTGCTGGCCGTACGGCTGCTGCTGACCGGGGCGCTGCGCGGCAGCTACCTCCGGCCGGGGCCGGGCGTGCCGCTGTCTCCGCTGCTGGACCCGCTGGCGGCGCTGCGGCTGACGCAGGCGACGCTGCGGCCGGTGCGCCACTGGCGTGGCCGCGTCTACCCGGACTCGGCCGGGGTCACGACGGCCGGGACGTCCGTCCGGCCCGGGACGCCTGCCCGAAGCGCAGACCGATGAGGCACATCAGCGCCCCGGTGGCCGCCACGTACCCGGCCGGGGCGAGCAGGAGCTGCAGCACCGGCAGACCGAACACGCCGACCCGCGCGCCGGCGGCGAAGGACCGGGTGACCAGCGTCGTCACGACCAGGGCCGCGACGCCGAGCAGGAACGCGGGCGGGCAGATCACCGCGAAGCCGCCCGCGAAGGTGAGGACGGACCGGCCGCCCCGGAACCCGGCGAAGACCGGCCAGGCGTGGCCGGCCATCGCGGCGGCCACCGCCAGGTACACCGGGACGGCGCCGGCGGCGGTCACCCCGCCGGGCCAGGTGAGCCGCCCTCCGGTGACGGCCAGGGCGAGCAGTCCGGCGAGGGCGCCTTTGAGCATGTCACCGGCGAAGACCGGCACCGCCGCCCGCCGGCCCAGCAGTTCCATGACGTTCCAGAAGCCGGGGTTCCGGTCGCCCGCCTCCCGGGGGTCGAGTCCGTGCGCCCGGGCGACGAGCACCGCGACCGGCACCGAGCCGAGAAGGTAGCCGCCGATGACCGAGACGAGCACCGCGAGCGCGCCGGGCAGGCCGGGCGGAGGAGTCATCGCTTCTTTCCATCTCACGAGATATGCGGACATAGGAGCCATGAAGCACATGGCGTTCGACCGGCCGGTGCTGGGGCGCACCCCCGGGCTGGTGTTCTGGCGGCTGCTGGGGACGGGCCGGGGCGCGTCGATGAGCCTGGGCGCCGACCTGCGCCGCTGGGCGCTGCTGGCGGTCTGGCGGGAGGAGGCGGCCCTGGACGGCTTCCTGGCCGACTCGCCGGTGACGGCGCGCTGGCGCGCGGAGGCGCTGGAGTCGTGGCGGGTACGGCTCCGGCCGCTGTCGTCGCGCGGCCGGTGGGGCGGTGCCGACCCGTTCGGCCTCCCGCCCGGGGCGGCGTCGGACCGCCGGGACGGCGGGCACCCGGGACCGGCACCGGACGGAACCGGCCGGGCGGACGCCGGGTGCCCGGGACCGGACGCGGGCGCCTCCGGGCCCCGGAGCGAGCCGGTCGCGGTGCTGACCCGGGCGGCGATCCGGCCCTCCCGGCTGGTGGCGTTCTACCGGTCGGTCCCCCGGGTGGACCGCCTGCTGGCGGAGCAGGAGGGGTGCCTGGCCTCGGTCGGCGTCGGCGAGTGGCCGCTGGCCCGCCAGGCGACGTTCTCCCTGTGGCGGGACGCGGACGCGGTGCGCGACTTCGCCTACCGGGGGGCGGCGCACCGGCGGGTCATCGGGCGGACGCGGGCCGAGGGCTGGTACTCGGAGGAGCTGTTCGCCCGGTTCGCCCCGTACGGCAGCGAGGGCGCCTGGAACGGCGTCGATCCCCTGGCCGGGCACGGCGGCCCCGGCCGCCTCTGACCTGAGGCGACCGGTGGAGCCGGTCAAATGACCGGCTCCACCGCCAGGTGGTCGCCGACGCGGTCGGTGACGCCGCCGTCGGCGAGGTCGCGCGCGACGGCGCAGGCCCGGGCGATCGTGGCCGCCCGGGACGCGCCGTGCGCGACCACGACGGTGCCGGTGAGGCCGAGCAGCGCGGCACCGCCGTGGGTCTCGGGGTCGTAGCGGCGGGCCACCTCGCGCAGCGCCTCGGGCGTCGCGGCACCGGTCCGCGCCACCAGGGAGAGCGTGGCGCGGACGGAGCCCTCGACGTTCTTGAGCACGACGTTGCCGGTGAAGCCGTCGGTGACGACCACGTCGGTCGTCCCGGCCAGCACGTCGTGGCCCTCGACGTTGCCGTGGAAGCGCAGCGGCAGGGCCGGCAGCAGCTCCCCCGCCCGCCGGGTCAGCCGGTTGCCCTTGCCCGGCTCGGAGCCGATCGACAGCAGGCCCACGGACGGGTCGGCCACGCCGAGCACGAGCCGGGCGTAGGAGGCGCCGAGCAGCGCGAACTGGGCGACCATCTCGGGGGTGGGATCGGAGGTCGCCCCGGCGTCGATCAGCACGGTCGCGCCGGCCGTCGTGGGCAGGGCGATCGCCAGGGCCGGGCGCAGCACGTTCGGGGCGCGGCCGATGCCCCGGATGGCGCACGAGACGACCGCGCCGGTGGAGCCGGCCGACACCAGCGCCGAGACCGTGCCCTGCCGTACGAGCTGGCAGGCGACACCGAGGCTGGAGGTGGCGGAGATCGCGGAGGCGGCGGTGCTGACGGCTCCGGCGCCCCGCTCGGCCATGGGGACGACGTCCTCGGCGTGCACCACGCCGACCTCGCCGACGGCGCCGTGGCGTGCCAGCTCGCGGCGGATCTCCCCGGCGCGGCCGACGAGCACGACGGGGACGCCGTGCTCGCGCGTGGCCGTGACGGCCCCGCCGACCGTCTCGGCCGGTCCGTGGTCTCCGCCCATGGCGTCGACGGCAACAGGCTGGGGCATCGCGTTCTCCTCCGCGAGGGTGTGATGTCGGTGTCCGGCTCGGCGGGCGGTGGCGCCGGGTCCGGGGCGGACCCGCTCCACCGGCGCCACCCGGGTCGGGGTGGTCACCCGGCTCGGGGTGCTCACCCGGTTCGGGGGCGGCCGCCCGGCCCGGGGCGCCCCGGTTCAGGGCGCCCGTACGGTGACCCGGCGTTCGGCCCGATCCGCGGCGGACGCCGCGAGCAGGTGCCGGGTGAAGATCGCCACCCTGCGGCGGCGGGGCACGGCCACGCGGGTGCGCAGCACGTCGTGGCCGGCGGCCTCGATCCGGTCGAGGATGCCGCCGTACAGCTCGTAGGCCGCGCGGATGCATGGCCGTGACGAGGGGATGAGCAGGTCGATCCCCTCCAGCGCGAGGCGGTAGTGGGCGTGCGCCCGCCCCGCCTCGAAGGCCAGCAGTTCACGCAGGGCGGGGGTGGGGGCGGGCCGCCGCAGGTCATCGACGGACACGCCGAACCTGTCGAGGTCCTCCAGCGGCAGGTAGACCCGGCCGCGGGCGATGTCCTCGGCGACGTCGCGCAGGAAGTTGGTGAGCTGGAAGGCCAGGCCGAGCTGGCGGGCGGGCTCGCGGGCCTTCTCGGCGGCGCCGGGCAGGGCCTCCAGGACGGGCAGCATCATCGTGCCGATGACCGCGGCCGAGCCCTCCATGTAGTCGAGCAGGTCGGCGTAGGTGGCGTAGCGGGTGACGGTCAGGTCGGCCCGCATCGACCGCAGGAAGGCGTGGACGTCGGCGTGGTCGACGCCGAACGAGCGGACGGTCTGGGCGAACGCCGGCAGCACCGGGTCGTCCGCCGGCTCGCCGGCCAGCGCGGCGGCGGTCCGGTCGGTGAGGGTGTCCAGCGCGGCGGCCCGGTCGCCGGTCATGGTGAACGAGTCGACGATCTCGTCGGCGTAGCGGGCGAAGCCGTACAGGGCGTGGACGTGGGGGCGTTTCCAGGCGGGCAGCAGCAGGGTCGCCAGGTAGTAGGAGCGGCCGTGCCGCGCGTTGAGCCTGCGGCACAGCTCGTAGCTGCGGGTGAGGGTCATCGGGGGCTCTCCAGGATGCGTTCGGCGGCCAGCCGGCCGGAGATCAGCACCGGCGGCACCCCGACGCCCGGCGCGGTGTGCATGCCGGCGAAGTGCAGGCCGGGAACCCGCCTTGCGGCGCCGGCCGGGCGGAACCAGGCGGTCTGGGAGAAACGGTGGTCCAGGGCGAAGGGGGTGCCGGCCGAGTGGCCGAGCCGCGCCCAGGCGGGCGGGTCGAAGCGGAGGCGGGGGCGGCCGGTCAGGTCGCCGTAGCCGAGCTCGGCCATCCTGGCCAGCAGGCGGTCCTCCAGCTTCGGGGCGAGGCGGTCCCAGTCGGCTCCGCCGTGCAGGTTGGGGGCGGGTTCCAGCACGGTCAGCGTGGCGTGGCCGGCGGGCGCGGCGGCGGTGTCGGTCGCGGGGTAGGTGACCAGCAGGCTGGGGTCGGGTTGCGGCCGTCCGGCGGCGAGGGCGGAGAAGGTCGAGCGCCACTCCCGGCCGAAGTGCAGGGTGTGGTGGGCCTGGCCGCCCAGCCGCCGGTCGAGGCCGACGTGCAGCACGACGCAGGAGGGCGAGTGGCGGGGACGGCGCAGCCGCCAGTCGCCCGCCGCCTTCGGCAGCAGGCCGTCGTGGGCGCCGGGCAGGTCGCAGGCGACCACGACGTGCCGGGCGGGGAGGCGCTCGCCGGTGTCGAGCAGGACCGCCGAGACGCCGTGCGGGCCGGTCTCCAGCTTCAGCGCCCGCGTGCCGTACCTGATCCGGGCGCCGGCCTTCTCCGCGGCGGCCGCCATGGCCTGCGGGATGGCGTGCATGCCGCCGTGCCGGGGGAAGAAGACGCCGCCGACGGTGTCCATGTGGGCGATGACCGCGTAGATGCCGAGAGCCCGCTGCGGGGACAGCCCGACGTAGAGGGCCTGGAAGGTGTGCGCCCTGACGAGGCGGTCGTCGGTGAGGTGGGCGCGCACCAGGCCGTCGAGCCGCCGGAAGCCGCCGAGCGCGGCCAGCCGGGCCAGGACCAGCGGCCGGACGAGGTGACGCAGCCGGGTCATGTCACGGTCGATGAAGGCGGGCCACTCGGCGGCGAACAGCTCACCGAGCCGGGCGCGGAACCGCCGGTAGCGGTCGGCCTCCGCCGCCCCGCACAGCGCGCGGACCTGCTCGATCATGGCGTCCTCGCCGGGGACCACGTCGAGGTGGGTGCCGTCGTGGTAGCGCATCCGGTAGTACGGGTCCAGCCTGCGCAGCGGCAGGCGGCTCTCCATGTCCTCCCCGGCCGCGGCGAAGGCGTCGGCCAGCACCTCCGGCATGGTCAGCACCGACGGCCCGGTGTCGAAGCGGTAGCCGTCCAGGCTCGCGGTCCCGCAGCAGCCGCCCGGCACGTCGCGGGCCTCGACGACCGTGACGTCACGCCCGGCGCCGGCCAGCCGCATCGCCGCGGCGAGACCGCCGAGCCCGGCGCCGATCACCACGATTCCGCCGGTCCCGCTCATCGGGCGCCCCCGGTCGTCACGGCCGGGCCCGCCGAGCGTCGTGGGACGCGGGGCCGGGAGCCCGGGTTCCGTCCGCCGGGCCGGCTCCCGGTCGCCGTGAGGGCCGGCGACCGCCTCACCGGGGGGACGGGGTCGTCCGTCCCGGGCGGCTCGCCGGTGCGGTGCTCGGTCTCGCGGGTGCCGGTGGCCATGGGCATCGCTCCTCTGCGTCGGTGAAGGTGACTTCGCGAACGGGAGCGTGTCCGGATGCGCCTTAACGACGAGGATTCGGTTCCCTCATCCGCCGGGGGCGGGACCGTCCGGTCTGGCGGCGCGCTCCTCCAGGAACGCCCTGCCCTCCTCCAGCAGGCCGCGCCGCACGTCGGAGTTCAGCCAGGCGTTCAGCTGGTCGGGGCTGGAGAAGCGGAACACCACCATCCACGTGTTCTGCTCGCCGGAGCCGGGCGGATATGTCTCCATACGCTCGAATCCGGGAAAACGGCGGGCGGCCTCGTCGGTTCTCTCCTGCCATCGACGGTATTCCTCTTCACATCCCTTACGGACCCGCGAGGAGATCATGACAATGGCGCCGTCGCCGCTTTTCCTGCCACTCACGCTCGGTTCCACCCCGACAACTCTATGCAGTTCATCACGGAGAAGGAGGAGTGCGACACGCAAGGTGATGTGATCACCCGGGACGGATTCCCCCAATTCTTCTTCACGGTTCCCGGTGCCGAACCTCGCGGCGGCTCCTGCCGCGATCGAGCAGCCCCCGCCCCGCACCCGCCCGAGCCGTCGATCACGGCGATACGACCGTTGAACCGCGCGCTCGGCGGCCATGCCGCCGTGACATCGTGGAACGGGCCGGGCGGCCCGTCCCGCGATGGGGATGGAGGCCCGTTCGGATCCGGGGTCCACACGGGCTCTCGGTCCGTACCGGTTCTAACCGGCCTGGTCCCCCGGCGGCATGTAGGGGCTCTCCCCCTCGACCGTCTCCTGCGGCGCGACGCCGGTGGCCTCCTCCGGCCCGGAGGTCCCGTACGGTCTGCCGGTCCGCTCGTCGACGCCGCCCGTCCTTCGGCCCTTCTCGCGTTTCCGGGCCGCGAGCTTCTCCGGGCCGCGGGTCTCGCTGACGCCGACGCCCATCGGCCCCACGGGGGCGTGCTCGGTGGAGGAGATCCCCTCGCGCTCCGCCCGCGACACCTCCCGTTCCGGTCCCAGGCCCTCGGGCGGAGGCCCCCAGGCGCGGTCGCCCGCCCGGACCACCTCCTCGCTCGCCCGGCCCACGGCCGGTGCGAAGCCGTGCCAGACGGTGCCGCCGGTGCCGTCGGACCCGCCGGAGCCGCCGTCGTCCCGTGCCGTGCCCGGCGCCGTGTCCGGTACGGCACCTTGCCGCTTCTCGCGTGGTTTCTTCATGTCCGCCACCCCCGTGGGTCTCGGTTCTCAGTGGTCTTCCGGCGGGAGCCGTCAGCAGATCCTCGGCAGCGGGTCGCCGACCAGCAGGTCGACGATGCGGGTGCCGCCGAAGGACGTCCGCAGCAGCACCAGCCCCGGCGGGTCGTCGGCGATCCGCCCGATGACGGCCGCGCCGGAGCCGAGCGGGTCGGAGCGCAGCGCCGCGAGGGCGGCGTCCGCGGCCTCCCCGTCGACCACGGCGACCATCCGGCCCTCGCAGGCCACGTACAGCGGGTCGAGTCCCAGCAGCTCGCACGCCCCGCGTACGGCGGGCCGCACCGGGATCGCGTCCTCGTCGAGCACGACCGCGACCCCGGAGGCTCCGGCGATCTCGTTGACGACCGTCGCCACCCCGCCCCGGGTGGCGTCGCGCAGGCAGCGCACCCGGCCGTCGCCGCAGGCGGCCAGCAGCCGCTCGGTCAGCCCGTTGAGGGGCGCGGTGTCGGAGGCGAGGTCGGCCTGGATGTCCAGCTCACCGCGGGCGATCATGACGGTGACGCCGTGCTCGCCGATCGGCCCGGACACGATGACCGCGTCCCCGGGGCGGGCGGCGGCGGCGCTGAGCCGTACCGGGCGGTCCATCGTCCCCACCCCGGCGGTGGTGATGTAACAGCCGTCGGCCTTGCCTCTCTGGACGACCTTGGTGTCGCCGGTGACGATCCACACGCCGGCCGCCCGCGCCGCCGCCGCCATCGAGGCGGTCACGCGCCGCAGGTCGGCGACGGGGAAACCCTCCTCGACGACGAAGGCCGCCGACAGGTAGCGGGGGCGCGCCCCGCACATCGCCAGGTCGTTGACGGTGCCGTTGACGGCCAGGTCGCCGATGTCGCCGCCCGGGAAGAACAGCGGCGTCACCACGAACGCGTCGGTGGTGAGGGCGAGACCGTCGAAGACCGCGCCGTCCTCCAAGGGTTCCAGCAGCGGGTTGCGGAACTCCTCCAGGAACACCGCCTCGACGAGGGTGTGCGTCGCCTTGCCGCCCGCGCCGTGCGCGAGGGTGACGCGGTCCTCCCGGACGCGGGCGGGGCGGCGGCGCACCCGCTCGATGCGTTCCAGCACCAGCGCCTCGCGGTCCTGCTCCGCCCTCGCCTCGCCGGCGCCGGTGGTCGCGTCGGTGTTCACGTGCGGGTCGCCTCCCTGACCCGGTCCCGGGAGAACCGGCCGAAGTTGTAGTAGGCCGCGCAGGCGCCCTCCGACGACACCATGCAGGTGCCGATCGGCGTCTCGGGCGTGCACGCGGTGCCGAACACCTTGCACTCCCACGGTTTGAGCACGCCCTTGAGCACCTCGCCGCACTGGCACGCCTTGGGGTCGGCCACCCGCACGCCGGGAAGGTCGAAGATCCGCTCGGCGTCGAAGTCGGCGTAGCGCTCGCGCATCGCGAGCGCCGAGGAGGAGATGAACCCCAGGCCCCGCCACTCGAAGTACGGTCTCGGCTCCATCACCTCGTTGATGACGTCGAGGGCGCGGGCGTTGCCGTCCCAGGGCACGACCCGGGCGTACTGGTTCTCCACCTCGGCCCGCCCGGCGGCGAGCTGCTCCAGCAGCCGCAGGACCGTCTGCAGCACGTCGAGGGGCTCGAACCCGGCCACCACCAGCGGCTTGCCGTAGTCGCGGGCGATGAACCCGTACGGCCGGCACCCGATGACGGCCGAGACGTGGCCGGGCCCGACGAACCCGTCCAGCCGCAGGTCGGGCGAGTCGAGGATCGCCTTGATCGCCGGGATGATCATGACGTGGTTGCAGAGGACCGAGAAGTTGCCGATCCCCTCGGCCCGCGCGCGCAGGACGGTCATCGCGGTGGAGGGCGCGGTGGTCTCGAACCCGATTCCCATGAACACCACCCGCTTGCCGGGGTTGTCCCGGGCGATCCGCAGGGCGTCCAGCGGGGAGTAGACCATGCGGATGTCGGCGCCGCGGGCCTTGGCGTCCAGGAAGGAGCCGCCGCCCCCGGGCACCCGCATCATGTCGCCGAACGACGTCATGATCACGTCCGGCCGCATGGCGACGTGGATCGCGTCGTCCACCCGCCCCATCGGGATCACGCAGACCGGGCAGCCCGGACCGTGCACGAGCGTGACGGCCTCGGGAAGGTGGTCCTCCAGCCCGTGCTTGTAGATGGCATGGGTGTGGCCGCCGCACACCTCCATGAACTTGTAGCGGCGGCCGGGCTCGCACAGCCCGGCGATCCGCGCGGCCAGCGCCCGCGCCCGGCCGGCGTCACGGTACTCGTCGACGAAACGCACCGGTCATCACCCCTGCTCGATCATGGATTCTCGGAGAGCCGCGATCTCCTCGTCATAGGCGTCGCCGATGCTTTCGAGGAAGTCGAGCGCGGCCCGTGCCTCGGTCTCGTCGATCTTCGACAGCGCGAAGCCGACGTGGATGAGGATCCAGTCGCCGGTCGCGAGGGGCTCACCCTCCAGCAGGCCGATGTTGATCGCGCGCCGTACGCCGCTGACGTCGACCATGGCCAGGTCAGGCCGGTCGGTCAGGATTTCCGCGATCTCCCCCGGGATTCCCAGGCACATGGGTGGCCTCCGCCATCTGGATGGATTCGAGGACGAGGTCGTCGCCGCCCTCCATGTCGAGGTCGACGCCACCGCACTCCGGGCAGGTGGCGTAGGGGTCGAGGGACGCGGCCGTCTGGCCGCATGAGCGGCAGATCAGCTGCACGGGCACGACGACCAGGTCGACGTGGGCCCCCTCGGCGGCCGACCCTCCGGCGATCATGGCGAACGCCTGGTTGATCATCGGTTCGGTGACCCGGAGCATGGCGCCCGCCTGCACCCGCGCCCGTTCCACCCTGCGGCCCCTGGCGCGTTTCTCCACCGCGCTGAGGATCGCCTCGGCGATCCCGAATTCGTGCATGTCCGCCTCACTGGTCTTGCCGGTCCCACCGGCCTTCGCTGGTTGTCGCTGGTCCTCGCCGGTCCTCGCCGGTCTTCGCCGGGTGTCACATCCTGCGGATCCGCATGTAGCGCTTGAGGTCGGGGATCGACTGGTAGACCAGCACGCCGATCCCCACCAGGACGGCTCCGACGAACAGGCGTCTCAACACGGTCTCTCCTCCTTACGGCCGGCTACGGCGAGCGGGCGCTCACCGGTGCCGCGGCCATCTCCTGATGGACCAGGTCGGCGACCAGGTCCGCGGCCGCGCCGACGGCCGCGGCCACCGGCGGGCTCAGCTCCATGCCGGGCGACAGGTCGGCGGGCTCGCACCCGACGAGCAGCACCCGTCCGGTCCGGCCGCCGAGCGCGCCGGCCAGGGCCAGCACGGTCTCCGGGGTCATGTCGTGGGCGTCGAGGACCGGCCCGGACACCTCGCCGGGCGTGGGTTCCAGGACGTACAGCGTGCCGGGCGGGCCGCCACGGGCCACGGCGTCGACGAGGATCGCGGTGTCGTGGCCGCCGCCGGTGAGCTCGTAGGCGAGGTGGACGCCGCGGATGCCGAAGTCGGCCACCGAGACCCCGGCGGGCAGGTCGCGTTCCGCCAGGCGCGCGGCCACCGCGACGCCGAACCCGTCGTCGCCGAGGAAGACGTTCCCGACGCCCGCGACGAGGATGCCGCTCATGGGGCGTCCCGCCTCTCCGGCGCGTCCGCCGCGTCCCCCGCGTCCGTCCCGGCGCCGGGGCCGCCCGCCGGGCCGGGGGCATCGAGCGGTTCGATCTCGTCGGGGGCGAAGTAGAGGAAGCGGCCGTGGGAGCGGTGCAGGTCGGCGCCGGGGTCGTCGTCCAGGGTGACCGCCAGGTGGCGCGCCCCGTCGAGGTCGGTGAGCACGGCCTCCACCCGGGCGGTCCGGCCGGCCAGGAACATGTCGTGGGCGTCGGCGCGCCGCCTGCCGGGCGCCAGCCGTACCCGGCTGCCCCTGGCGACCTCCACCCCGGCGACGGACACGGCGTCGGTCTCCGGCGAGGAGCCGGGCCCGGCGGCGAGGTCGCTCCAGAAGGCGTCCCCGGGTCCGTCCCAGGGCGCGGCGCCGGGGTTCGCGGTGCCGGGCGCGGGATCCGGCGGAGGCTCCGCGCGTGAACCGGCCGGGGACGCGCCCTCCTCTGGCGCGGCGCCGGGGCCGGCCGCCGAACCCCAGCGGGGCGCGGTGTCGCCGCGGGCGGGTGTCTCCAGGTGGCGGATCGCGCCGTGCAGCCGTTCGGCCAGCTCCGGTGGCAGGGTCGCCACCATGTCGAGGAGCCGGGTTGCCCGGGGGTCGGTCGCGCGGGCCTGCCGCCGCTCCTCCTCGGTGAGGGTGAGCGTGCGCAGGTGCAGCATCTCGTCGATCTCGGTGGCGTCGAACATGTCGCCCGGGCTCTCCGGGGCGGTGTCCGGGTAGTCGTAGAGGATGATCGGCGACGACAGCAGCACGTCGCGGTGGCCGGGCTCGCCGACGAGGACGGGCCAGGTGCGCTCGTTGCGGCAGGTCTCGGCGGCGGGCCGGGCCCATTCGGGCGGGTCGAGCAGGGAGACGAACGCGCCGCCGGTCACCCCGATGATCAGGTGGGCCGAGATCAGCGAGCGGCGCAGCGCCTGCTCGCGGGTGGCGTCCGGGTCGTCCCAGCCGGTGACGTTCTCCACCCGCACGCGCAGCCGGACGAGGTCGTACGGCCCCGCCACCCGCTCGGCACGGGCCCGCACGACGGCGTGCAACGGCAGGTGCTCGCGGACGACGCGGCCCCGGGCCAGGCCGGACGGCCCGGTGATCGCCTCGACGGACCGGTCCCCGGGCAGGCGCACGTCGGCGGCGCGTTCGCCGTCGAGCAGTTCGGCGACGGGGAAGGCCACCTCCGTCTCGCGCTCGGTGGCCTCCTCGAAGGACAGGTAGGTCGTCACCCCTCCCGGCGCCCCGGCACCCGCCGTCCCCGGGTCCGTCTCCCCGGCCGTCTCCGGGCTCGGAACCCCACCCGGAACCCCACCGGCCGTCTCGACGGTCAGCTCGGCGACGGGCCGGTGGCCGCCGTCCTCGGCCCGTTCGACGAGGCGGGTCCTGACGTGCAGGAACCGCAGCCGCAGCCGTACCTCGGCGTCGTCGGCGCGTTCCAGCAGGCATTCGGTCACGCTGGAGGAGTGCTCGCAGGTGGTGTCGAACCCCGGCGGCACGAGCACCCCGAACTGCCAGCGCATCCGGTTCTTGGCGGCCGACGCCCGGTAGGGGTAGAGCAGGTAGCCCTCGTACAGCACCGCGTCGGCGACCCGGCGGGCGATCTCCATGGGAGCGGTCATCGCCGGCTCTCCTCCAGCAGTAGTTCCACGGCCTCGTCCCAGGTGGCCAGGGCGCGTTCGGTCTTGAGGCGGCGCAGGGCCCGCAGCGTGCCGCGGTTCAGCCGCAGCCATCCGCTGTCCGGGAAGTAGCGGTCCATCAGCTCCCGCCACACCCCGACCGGCAGCCGGTGACGGGCCTCCTGGTGCCAGGGGATCTGGGTCACCGAGAAGCCGTTCCCGGCGCGGGCGAAGACCGTGCCGCCGAACAGCAGGATCAGCGGGATCTCTCCGTCCTCCAGCGCGGCGAAGTACTTGCCCGCGGCCACCTCCAGGTCGTAGCTGCAGGGCACATGCAGGTCGACCTCGGTGACGCCGCGGAAGGCGGGGACGGTGGCCGAGACGGTCGCGAAGTGCAGGGGCTTGAGCGTGTCGCCCCACCGGGACGGGTCGCCGAACAGGTCGCCGAGCAGCTCCGCCTCCGCGGGGCCGTACCGACGCAGGTGCGGCTCCACCCGGATCTGGCACCGCAGCAGTACGGCGTGCACCCCGGCGGTCGACGGCTCGGTGACGCGCAGCCGGAAGACCAGCGTCGGGAAGGCCGCGTACGGCTCGGCCCGCGCGCCCAGGCAGGTGAGGGCGATCTCATCCACGGCCGCCCCCTTGTGACTCCGGGACACGGTGGCCGCGGCGGCGCAGGTCGGCGAAGAAGCCGTCGATGGCCCGCCAGACCTCCGGGCCGCCGTCGAAGCCCTTCCAGTGCAGCCGCACCAGGCCCACCAGGCGGTAGCAGGCGTCGATCGGCGCCAGGTGACAGGTGAAGCCGCCCTCCGGGCGGCGGTCCACCAGCAGCGCCTCGACGTCGGGCAGCACGCCGGCCATCGCCGGGCAGGCCGACAGGACCCGTTCCCAGGTGTCGTGCGGCAGCAGGGACTCGGTGGCCCCGGCGGGGCTGGGGTAGCAGGCGACGATCCGGCCGAGCGCCGAGTTCCGGAAGAAGAACGCGGTGCGCACCGGGATCCGCATCTCCTCCCAGTCGGCCTCGGTCAGGGGGAACGAGGGCGCGTGCAGGTGGCGGCGGGGCACCCCCCGGTAGCGCCGCCGCGAGTCGCCGTCGTGGGAGAACAGCAGATGGCAGCCGGCGCAGGAGCACAGCAGCGCCCGGGTCTCCAGGTTCACCACGTGCCCGTGGTCCTCCCCGGCCGCCTCGCCGCACAGCTCGCACCGGGGCGCGGCTTCGGTGTCCCGTGTCCGGAACCGGCGCAGCCCGGTGGCCGCCGTCATGGCGCTCCCCCGCCCGCGGCGGCCGGGCGGCGGCCGATCTGCAGCAGGGGCGACCGGCCCGCCGCCGGGTCGCCGGCCTCGGTGATCTCGACGCGCGCCGCCTCCGGCACGGCCCCCGTCACGGCGTCCTCCACGGCGCGCAGCAGGGCGCGCCGGGAGGAGGGGCAGCCGTGACCGGCGCCCGTCAGGCGGAGCCGTACGACGCCCGTCTCGTCCACGCCGAGCAGCTCGGCTTTCTCCTCGCGGCCGGCCAGGGCCCGTTCCAGGGCGGCGGCGGCGCGTTCGGCGGCGCCGAGCGGGTGCAGGTCGTGCAGGATGAGCAGACCGGAGACGAGGTCGTCGCCGGTCAGGCGGTGCAGCACGTCGGCGGCCCCGGCCTCCACGACGGCCTCGACGACGCGCTCCAGGCCGGCGCCGTACAGCTCGACGAGGGCGCGGACGAGCTCCTCGGCCCTGGCGCGCGTCGCGGGGTCGGCGTGCGCGCCGAGGTCGGCGAGCAGCGCCTCGACACGCTCGCCGGCCGCCTGGACCTCCCGCCCCCGGGACCCGCCCGCCCGGACGCCGCGGGCTCCGGGCCCGTCGGTCCGGACGTCGCGGGCTCCGGGCCCGTCGGTCCGGACGTCGCGGGCTCCGGGCCCGTCGGCGGGCGGCCCCGCCCCGGGCCGCCGCCCGGTGGCCGCCGGGCCGGTCATGCCGGGCCGAAGGCGTGCGGGCTGTGCAGCTTGCGCAGCTCCTTGCCGCCGCCGAGGTACATGTGGACCCCGCACGGCAGGCACGGGTCGAAGCTGCGCACGGTGCGCATGATGTCGATGCCCTTGAAGTCCTCCGGCCGGTTCTCCTCGAAGATCGGGGTGTTCTGCACCGCGTCCTCGTAAGGGCCGGGTGTGCCGTAGGGGTCGCGGACGCTGGCGTTCCACGGGGTGGGCGGGTAGGGGTGGTAGTTGGCGATCTTGCCGTTCCTGATCACCATGTGGTGCGACAGCAGGCCCCGGACCGCCTCGGTGAACCCGCAGCTGATCGCCTCCTCCGGCACCTCGAAGGGCGTCCAGGTCTGGGTGCGCCCGGCGCGTACCTCGGCCAGGCCCTGCTCGGCGAAGTGCAGTGCGCAGGCCGCCGCGTACGCCTGGAAGTAGGAGCGGGCCCGGTTGCGCTCCAGCGCGTTGGACAGCGGCTGCCCGTTGTGAGTGGGGATGGTCCACTCCAGCGTCTTCTCCGGGCGCGTGGCGGTCTTCGGCAGGTTGATCTGCACGCTGTGGCCGGTGGCCTTGACGTAGCCGATGTCCACCCGCCCGGACAGGGCGGTGGACCACAGGCGGGCGAGGGGGCCGCCGCCGGTGTCCAGCGGGAGCATGTCGGCGCCGTCGAACCAGCGCGGCGACATCACCCAGCTGTACTTGCCGGTGAAGTCGCGCTTCTGCGGGTGGGGGATGGTGTGCTGGTTCCACGGGTGCCGGATGTCGACGGGGTTGCCCAGCGGGTCGTGGGTGACGAACGGCTCCTGCCCGGCCCAGTCGTCGTAGTAGGAGCTGCCCAGCAGGATGCGGATGCCGAGGTTGATGTCGACGAGATCGTTGGTGACCAGGCGGCCGTCCACGATCACGCCGGGGGTGACGAACATCCGCCGGCCCCAGTCGCTCATGGTGCGGTAGTCGAAGTCGCAGTGCTCGGGGTCGTTGAAGCTGCCCCAGCAGCCGAGCAGCACCCGGCGGCGGCCGACCTCCTCGTATCCGGGGAGCGCCTGGTAGAAGAAGTCGAACAGGTCGTCGTGCATGGGCACGACCCGCTTGAGGAACTCGACGTAGCGCGTCAGCCGGATGAGGTAGTCGGTGAACAGCTGCACGGTGGCGACCGTGCCGACCCCGCCGGGATACAGGGTGGAGGGGTGCACGTGCCTGCCCTCCATCAGGCAGAACATCTCCCGGGTGACCCGGCTCATGGCCAGGGCCTCGCGGTAGAACTCCCCCTCCAGCGGGTTGAGGGAGCGCATGATGTCGGCGATGGTGCGGAAGCCGTGGTCGGCGGCGTGCGGGGCCTCGGTGTTCTCGGCCAGCGCGAGCACGCCGGGGTTGGTCTCGCGCACCATCTTCTCGCAGTAGTCGACCCCCACCAGGTTCTCCTGGTAGATGTTGTGGTCGAACATGTACTCGGCGGCCTCGCCGCAGTTGATGATCCACTCCCCCAGCGCCGGGGGGCGGGCGCCGTAGGCCATGTTCTGGGCGTAGACCGAGCAGGTGGCGTGGTTGTCGCCGCAGATGCCGCAGATCCGGCTGGTGATGAAGTGCGCGTCGCGGGGGTCCTTGCCCTTCATGAAGATGCTGTAGCCGCGGAAGATCGACGACGTGCTGTAGCACTCGGCGACCTCCCGGTTGGCGAAGTCGATCTTGCAGTAGATGCCGAGGCTGCCCACGATCCGGGTGATCGGGTCCCACGACATCTCCACCAGCTCCCGGCCGCCGGGCGGCACGGTCTCCTCCGTCTTGGGTGAGGTCTTCATACTCAGCTCCAGGGCGCCTTGTAACCGGTGAGCAGGGCGCGACCCTTGGTGCGCCACTTCGGTTCCTTGTCGACTGTCTTGAGGGTGATGTGGCGCAGGCCGCGCACGACGCCGCCGTAGACGCCGCTGGCCGCGGACGACACCCGCGCCCCGGGCGGTTCGTCCATGAACGGCATGAACTTGTCGGGGAAGCCGGGCATCGTGCAGGCGATGCAGATCCCGCCCACGTTGGGGCAGCCGCCGATGCCGTTCATCCAGCCGCGCTTGGGCACGTTGCACCGTACGACCGGCCCCCAGCAGCCGATCTTCACCAGGCACTTCGACGAGCCGTACTCGACGGCGAACTGGCCCTGCTCGTAGTAGCCGGCCCGGTCGCAGCCCTCGTGCACGGTCTGGCCGAACAGCCACGTCGGCCGCAGCGCCTCGTCCAGCGGGATCATCGGCGCCTGCCCGGTGAGCTGGTAGAGCAGGTACAGGATCGTCTCCGACAGGTTGTCCGGCTGGATGGGGCAGCCCGGCACGTTGACGATCGGCAGCCCGGCCTTGGAACGCCAGTCCCAGCCGAGGTAGTCGGCGACGCCCATCGCGCCGGTCGGGTTGCCCGCCATGGCGTGGATGCCGCCGTAGGTGGCGCAGGTGCCGGCCGCCAGTACGGCGGTCGCCTTCGGCGCGAGGATGTCCAGCCACTCGCTGGTGGTCCGGGGCTGCCCGGTGGCCGGGTCGTTGCCGAACCCGCACCAGTAGCCCTCCTGCTTGATCGACTCGTTCGGGATGGAGCCCTCCACGACCAGCACGAACGGTTCCAGCTCGCCGCGCGCGGCCCGGAAGAACCACTCGATGAACACGTCGGAGCCCTGCATCGGCCCGGACTCGAAGTCGATCAGCGGCCAGTGCACGGCCACCTTCGGCAGGCCGGGCAGCGCCCCCAGGGCGATCTCCTCGATGCTGGGCTGCGTCGCCGCGGTCAGCGCGACCGAGTCGCCGTCGCAGCTCAGCCCGGCGTTGATCCAGAGGATGTGGACGATCGGCTCCTCCTCGAGCTGTTCCGCCGCGCCCCGTTTCCCCTGCCGTTCCTGGTCCGCCGGTGCCGTCATGCCGTCCTGCCTTCCCGGGGCTCCCCATGCCTCGATGCCGGTGGTCGATGGTGGTGGGGGAGGTCTCGTGCGGTGCGGATCATGACGTGTCTCCTCGGGCTCCTCGCGTTCCTCGTGCTCTCGTGTCCGGTTCGCCGTCAGCCGACGTTGCGGACCGGTGGGGCGGGGACGGCGCCGAGGGCGTGCTGGGTCAGCTCCCACAGCACGTGGTAGACCGTCGTCTGCGCCTCCTGGATCCGGTGCACCGAGGAGGAGGGGATGACGAACAGGTAGTCCAGCAGCTCCAGCTCGGCCAGCCTGCCGCCCCTGTCCCCGGCCAGGGCGATGGTGAGCATGCCCTGCCGGGCCGCCTCCTCGAAGGCGCGCACGACGTTGGCGGAGCCGCCGCTGGTGGTCAGGCCGAAGGCCATGTCGCCGCGCCGCCCGAGGGCGGCGAGCTGGCGGGCGAAGACGACGTCGAAGCCGACGTCGTTCGACAGGGCCGTCACCACGGCGACATCGCTGGTCAGTGACAGCGCCGGCAGGGACAGCCCGTGATCCGGGTGCAGGAACGCCGTCGCCACCTCCTGGGCGTCGGTGCTGCTGCCGCCGTTGCCGAAGGCGAACAGCCGCCCGCCGGCGGCGAACCGGATGGCCATCTCCCCGGCGCACTCGACGAGCTCGTCGGCCATCGACTCGGCCAGCTCCCGGCGCAGCCGGACGATCTCGGCGGCCTTCTCGCCGGTGGAGCGCAGCGCCTCGGTCAGCACCGCGTCGAGGTCACCCGGGCCCGGATAGAGAAAGGGGTAGAGCCCGCCCATCCCCTCGGGCGGCTGGTCACCGGTGCTCATCGCCGTTTCCTCTCCTGGTCACCGTGTTCCCCGACGTCCGCCGATCACGGCGTCTCCGACCGCCGCTTCTCCGGCGGTCGCGTCTCCGGTCACCGCGTCCCGGGTCACCGCGTCCCTGACGGCCGCGTCCCCGGTCGCCGCGTCCCTCATCGCGTCCCCGGTCATGGCGTCCCCGGTCGCCGGGTCTCCCGGCGTCCGCCGATGCCTGCCGACGACCGCGATGGCCTCCCCCGCGTGGACGAGGACGGTGTCGCCCTCGGCCGCGTCCACCAGGGCCACGCTCACCTCCGTGGTGACCGGACCCGCGCCGGCGACGGCCAGCCCGCCGTACCTGATGCGGATCACCCGCATCGGCACGGCCTCGTCCGCGCACGTGACGCACGGCCCGGTGTCGCAGCAGCCGTCCTCGTCGCTCATCCTGTCTCCTTTCCGCCGAGCAGGCCGGGCCGGTCGTGGAAGACGTGGACCAGCTCCCACAGCACGTGGTAGACGGTGACGTGGATCTCCTTGACCACCGCCGGGTCGTCGGAGGCGGCGATCAGGATGTGCTCGGCCGCCCGCTCCCGCACCACGGCGCCGCCGTCGCCGCCGACGAGGGCGAGGGTGAACAGGCCCAGCGCCCCGGCCTCCTGGAGGCCGCGCAGGACACCCGGGCAGTCGCCGTCGCGGGAGATCCCGAGCGCCATGTCGGCCGGGTCGGCCCAGCGGCGCAACTGGTGGGCGAACGACTCCGCGGGCCCCTCCCGGGCGCTCACCCCGCTGACGGTGGCGGCGTCGTTGCTGAGGGCCAGGGCGGGCAGTGCCTTCTTGCCCATGATGACCGGGTGCATGAACTCGACCGCGATGTGGGCCGCGTCGGTGCCGCCCCCGCCGCTGCCGAACACGATCAGCTTCCCGCCGCGATGGAACCGGTCCGCCATCTCCCGGCACGCGCGGGCGATGCGCAGGGAGTCCTCCGCGAGAGCGTGACCGGCGGAGTCCCTGCGGGCGAAGGCCTCGCTGACGGCCAACTGCATGGTCGATGTCACTGGCATGTGAACGCTCCGTTATTTACGGTAGTCGTCAGATTACGTTCCGTGTTCGGCGAATCGACACCTTCGACGCCACAAAGCGGAGTAAAGATCTGATCACTCGCCCAACCGCCCGCGGTGGCCGCCGACGGCGGGGATTCGCCGGGATTCCCGTATCCCGCGGGGTTCCCGCCCTTGGTGATGATCAACGTTCCCCGTTATCGTCTCGCAGTGGGGTCGTCTCGCGGCGGGGCACGGGCGGGACGGCGCGCCGCGGGCACCCGGGCCGCCGCCGTACGGCGCGGGTCCGGCACGGCGGCCGCCGTACGGCACGCGCTCCGCGGGGCCGCCGCCGTACGACGCGCGTCCAGCAGGACCACCGCCGTACGGCGCGCATGCGGCACGGCGGCCCGCCGACCGACCGAAGGAGAACGACCTTGACGGCAGCCGCCCGCTGGATCCGGTGCTTCCACCCCTCACCCGGGAGCGACGTCCAGGTGGTCTGCTTCCCGCACGCCGGGGGCACCGCGAGTTACTACCACCCGCTGTCGGCGGCCCTGGCGCCCGCCGCCGAGATGCTCGCCGTGCAGTACCCGGGCCGGCAGGACCGGTTCGACGAACCGCTGATCGACGACCTGCCCCTGCTCGCCGACCGGGCGGCCGAGGCGCTCGGCGGCGGCGACCGGCCACGGGTGTTCTTCGGGCACAGCATGGGGGCCGTCATGGCCTTCGAGGTCGCCCGGCGGCTGGGCCGCGGCGGGCCCGTCGCGCTGTTCGTGTCCGGGCGGCGCGCCCCCTCCACGACCCGGCAGGAGACCGCGCACCTGCTCGACGACGACGAGCTCGTGGCCCTGGCCGCGAGGCTCGGCGGATCGGACCCGGAGGTGCTGCGGCACGAGGAGCTGCGCGGACTGATCCTGCCGAGCCTGCGCGCCGACTACCGGGCCGTCTGCACCCACCGCCCCGACGGCGAGGCGCGGCTCGCCGTACCGATCACCGCGCTCACCGGCGACGCCGACCCGGTGACCAGCGTGGCGGAGGCCGAGGCGTGGGGCCGGCACACCGCCTCCCGCTTCGAGCTGAAGGTCTTCCCGGGCGGCCACTTCTTCCTCGCCCACCACGTACCGGAGATCGCCCGGATGATCCTCGGCTCGCTGAGGGCGGTCCACGCGTGACGGCGCTGCTGGCCGTCAGCGACCTGCACGTCGGCTACAAGGAGAACCGCCGGATCGTCGAGGAGATGCGGCCGTCGTCCGGGTCCGACTGGCTGCTGGTCGCCGGGGACGTCTCGGAGAAGGTCGCCGACATCGAGTGGGCGCTCGGCCTGCTGGCCGAACGCTTCGAGAAGGTCGTGTGGGTCCCGGGCAACCACGAGCTGTGGTCCCACTCCAGCGACCCGGTCCGGCTCCGCGGCGAGGAGCGCTACCGGCACCTGGTGAAGGTCTGCGGCGACCTCGGCGTGGTGACCCCGGAGGACCCCTACCCGGTGTGGGAGGGGCCGGGCGGGCCGGTCGTGATCGCCCCGCTGTTCGTGCTGTACGACTACACCTTCCGCATGCCGGGGGTCGCCACCGCCGAGGAGGCGCTGGCCCTGGCCTACGACAGGGGCGTGGTCTGCACCGACGAGGTGTTCCTGCACCCCGACCCCTACCCCTCGCGCGCCGCCTGGTGCGAGGCCAGGGTCTCCGAGACCGAGCGGCGGCTGGCCGAGCGCCCGGGGGGTCTGCCGACCGTGCTCGTCAACCACTACCCGCTGGTGCGCGAGCCGACCCGGGTCATGCACCACCAGGAGTTCACGATCTGGTGCGGCACCGAGCTCACCGCCGACTGGCACCTGCGGTTCGACGCCCGCGCGGTCGTCTACGGCCACCTGCACATCCCCCGCACCACCTGGTACGACGGTGTGCGCTTCGAGGAGGTCTCGCTGGGCTACCCGCGCGAGTGGCGACCCCGCCCCACCCCGCCGGGCCGGCCGCGCCGCATCCTGCCCGCTCCCCCGGCGGCGTCGTGATCGGGGAGATCCTGCCGTCGTGGGTGGCGAGCGCCGAGGCGTTCGCCGACCCGCCCGACGCCCGGCTGTTCCCCGAGGAGGAGGCGGTCATCGCCCGCTCGGTGGAGCGGCGGCGGCGCGAGTTCACCACCGCCCGGCACTGCGCCCGCCGGGCGCTGGCCCGCCTGGGCGTGCCGCCCGCCCCGATCCTGCCCGGCGAGCTGGGTGCGCCCGTCTGGCCCGCCGGGGTACGGGGCGCCATCACCCACTGCGAGGGGTACCGTGCCGCCGCGGTCTCCCTCAAGGCCCTCACCGTCGGCATCGACGCCGAACCGCACGAGCCGCTCCCCGAGGGGGTCATGGAGACCGTGGCCCTCCCGGAGGAGCGGGCCGAGCTGGCGCGCCTCGGCGGCGCGATCCACTGGGACCGGCTGCTGTTCAGCGCCAAGGAGAGCGTCTACAAGGCGTGGTTCCCGCTGGCCCGGTGCTGGCTCGACTTCGACGAGGCCCACGTCACCTTCGACCCGGCCGGGACGTTCACCGCCCGGCTGCTCGTGGCCGGGCCGGAGGTGGAGGGCCGGGAGCTGACCGGCTTCACCGGCCGCTGGCTCGTCTCCGACGGCCTGGCGGTCACCGCCATCGCCCTGCCGCCCGGGTGACCCCGCGCCGGGAGCGGCGCGGACGCCCCGGAGACCGCGAACACCCCCGAACTGCGACGCCGCCCCGGAACGGCCCGCTTCCTCGTCGAGTCAGGCCGGGGCCGTCCGCAGGTCGGGGAGCCGGAACAGGTCATCGGCGTGGCCGGCCAGCAGACGGGCGACGGATGCCGGCACGAGATCGATCCCGTCGTGCCAGGAGCCCGCCGACCTGGACGACCGCGAACTCGACCTGGCCCTGACCCTCCTCCCAGTTGGCGATCAGCGTGCAGCCCTCGTCGGCGAGCAGGTCGCCGCCCGACCGCTCGGTCCGCAGGTACATCAGCCCCTCCTCGCCTTCGGTGCAGAAGAAACTCAGGTGGGTGGACAGCTCGGGCGGCGTGAGACCGGCCAGTGCCTCCCGCCACTCCTCGGCCGCCTCGGCTTCGAGGGGCAGGAGGCTTTCGGGGCCCGTGCCGAGCGCGGTGGCGACCCGCATCGCGTCGAAGAGCGTGCCGTCCGAGACCAGCCGCGGGTGGCAGACGGTCCAGGTGCCGCGCAGATCGGACGCGGCGAGGTCGTGGCGCGCCAGCAGGGGAGCCAGGTCGCCGCCCAGGATGAGCCGGTCCGAGAAGCACGCCGCCGCGAGATCCGCCTCGAACTCCGGCGGCAGCCCTGCCTTGTCGAACTCGAAGACCGACCGGCTCGCGTCGAACTCCAGCAACGGCTCGTCCAGGTCGAAGACCGGGCAGTCCCAGACGACCGGCTCGGCGCCGCGGAGGGCGGCCGGATTCACCCAGGCGGCGTCCTGCGCGAAACCGAGCTCGTTGATGAGGTTGCCGCCGAAGAACGTCGCATATACGGCGTCGGCGTCGAAACTCGCCAACGGACGGCCGAGCAGGATCTCAAAGGCGCCGCTCAGCTGCTCTGACCACGGACCCGGAATGTTCGCGGAAGCGGAGTTCATGCCGGGACCATATAGGCGCCGGGCACGCCGATGCACCACGTCCGCCGTTTCCTCACGCGGAGCGGCGGCGCGCGCCAGACCCGTGGCGGCATTCCGCACGGCACCCGGCCGCCGCCGAACGCGAGGAGATCCCCCAGGACATCGCCGCCGGGACGTCCGCCCGGACGAAGCGCACCCGAGCCGCCGATCAAGAGCCGCCACCGGCATCCGGCCGGCCCCGGTCACCACGTACGGCTCGGTGTTACTGTCCCGCCATGTCAAAAATCGAGATCGATTCGGTGACCGCCGATTTCTTCGGAGCCTTTGACAACCGGGGCGGCAAGGCTGCCGACGTGGCCCGGATCAAGCGGCTGGTTCTTCCGGGTGGTGTGATCGTGAAGACCGGCCCGGAGCTTACGGTCTACACCGTCGACGAGTTCATCGAGCCCCGCCGGCGACTGCTGACCGACGGCCGGCTCGTCGAGTTCTCCGAGTGGGAGACCTCCGAACGGACCGAGATCGCGGGCGATATCGCGTCACGGTTCAGTGAGTACCGAAAGTCGGGGGTCTTGGACGGCGAACCGTTCGAGGGTGGCGGGACCAAGACCATCCAGCTCGTCCGCACCTCAGAAGGCTGGCGGATCACAGCGCTCGCCTGGTATGACCAGCCCTGACCGCACCGGGGAGGCGGTCGTGAGAGGTGCCTTCCCGCGCTGGAACCTGCCCGGGATCACCATCGCCACCGCCCTTCTGTGCCATCGGACGCGTTGACCCTGCGGACCTGTAGGAGGTCGCGATGCCTTTCGTCGATACGCCGCTGACCGTCCCCATACGGCGCGCGGTCCAGGATGCGTGGGGACGGCGCATCGCCGGCGACCCGGTGCGGCTGTACGGCGGGGAGGAGTCGGCGGCGTATCGGGTCGATGACCTCGTCGTACGCGTCGGCCCCGCGAGACGTACGAGCGCCGAGGCCGAGTGGTGTCACTCGATCGCCGTACATGCCGCCTCCGCCCTTCCTGAGGCGGTGGCCCCGTTGCGCGCACGCGACGGTGCCACGGTCATCCGGGTGGACGGCCGGCCCGTGTCGGTGTGGCCCTATGTCGAGGGCGGGTGGCCCGATGAGGATCAGCCGCAGGTGCGGAGGCAAGGCGCGCGGCTTCTCGCGCGGCTGCACCGTACGCTGGCCTCCCACCGGCCGCCGCCGCGCCCGGTGGCCTCGTTCGTGGAGACCGGCCTGTACGGGGAGGCGCCGCACGATGTCCCCGAGTTGGCCGATCGAGGACTGGACCGCTGGCTGGCGGACTTTCATCGTCGCAACCCCGTACGCCAGCCACTGCACGGGGACTTCTACCCGGGGAACACCCTCGCCAGGGACGGCCGGTTGGTGGCCGTCCTGGACTGGGATGAGGCCATCGTCGGAGCGCCTGAGATGGAGGTGGCGTCGGCCGCGCTCGAATGGGCCGACGAGTACGGCGACAGCCCGGCCCGACGCCGCCGCTTCGTCACCGACTATCACGAGGCCGGCGGGACCGCGGGCGACATGGACGATGAGACGCTCGTCCAGTTGATCAGGCACCGGCTGCGCCGCGAGGCGGCATATTTCGAGCACGCTCGGCGTCAGGGCGCCGAGCATGACGAGGACGGTCTCGAACACCACGAGCGCCGGGTGAAGGCCTTCTTCGATCTCAGGCCGTAGCCTGGGTTGAGGAGCCTGGGGACAGCCGTTGGCACCAAAAAGGATCTTGTGGTGTTCTCCCTGACCAGCCGTAGGACCATCCCCTTTCTACGCGTGGTTCAGGCCGGGAGGCGCTATCGATCCCGGGGAAACCCCGCGGCAGACGGCTGCCCGGGAGCTACGGGAGGAGCCGTGACATGTTGTGGGCCCTCCGCCCGGGTCGGTGTCATAGACCGCAAGGTAGGGGCATATTCCCAGGTCAGGACAGCGCGCCGGTGTTTGGAGTTGCAGGGGCAATCTGTGCCCGCGCCACTTTCACTGAGCCGCGCCACTTACGCGTTCACCGGCACCACTTGCACTGAGTCGGCGCCACCTTCGCTGAGCGAGGACAGTTGGGTCCCGGCGGCTCGGATCGGCCTGGTTCGGATCTCACACAATGCTAATTATGTGAGATCGCTGTGAGGTCATCGGGGAGTGACCGAGATCCTTCCCGCCGCCGTCATCCGGCCCGCCGCCCCCGCGCCGTCTGCCGGCCCCGGTGCTGTCGCCCTGCCGTCCCCGATGGTGACCACCGTGGGCGACATCGCCGGCCTGGCCCCGCGCCGGGCCCGGGGAGACGGCGGCGAGGTGCCGGCGGCCGACGTCGACGCTGTCGACGCGCTGCCCGCCGCCGCATGGTCGACGGTCGCCGCGTGGCCCAAGGCGGGCAAGGCCGTCACCACCCGCCGCGCCCGGTTGGCCGATGTCGCCGCGTTCTGCCGCTGGCTGGAGGTCGAGTCGCCCGGCGTCGGCCTGCTGGCCGTCACCGAGGACCACCTGACGCACTACCGCGACGCCATCGCCACCGGCACCGCCCGCGCCGGCCTGGCCCGCCCCGGCGTCCCGCTCGCTCCCGCCACGGCGGCCCGCCGCCTGTCGACCCTCTCCAGCCTGTACGGCTACGCGCTGCGCCGCCGCGTCATCGGTGCCAACCCCGCCGACCCGGTCGAACGCCCCGAGGTCTCGGTCATCGGCACCACCCCGGCCCACACCGTGGAGGAGGCCACCGCCCTGCTGGGCGGCGCCGAGACCATCGCCGCCACCTACCCGGCCGACGCCGCCGCCGTGTCGCTGCTGAGCGTGTGCGCGGTGCGCGTCGGGGAGCTGGTTTCCCTCACCGTCGGCTCGGTGGCCGCCAGCGTCGGGCACACCGTCATCCTGTTCCGCCGCAAGGGCGGCAAGACCGACCGCCTCCCGGTGCCGCCCCGGGTCCGCGCCCTGCTGGGCCCCCTGCTGGACGGCCGCGCCGCCGGCGAGCCGCTGTTCGTCCGCGACGACGGCCGCCCCTTCGACCGCTGGCGCGCCACCACCGCGCTGCGGCGCGCGGCCACCGCGGCCGGGATCGACCACGCCCGGCTCACCCCGCACACCGCCCGCGCCACCGCGGCCACCGCCGCCCTGGATACCGGCGTGCCGCTCGCCGACGTCCAGGAGCTCCTCGGCCACGCCTCCCCGGTCACCACCCAGCGCTACAACCGCGGCCGCAAGAAGCTCGACGGCCACGCCGCCTACCGGATGGCCGCCCTGCTGGCCGGCGGTGCCTGAGCCGGGACACCCCGTCGGCTCAGCCCTATGAGGTCGTCGGCGTCTCCGGCGACCCCACGACTGCTGTGAATACGCGAAGGGCCTGCCGCGGCAACAGCAGGCCCCTCAAAACCCTTGATTCGTGCCTGGTCAGGACAAGAGAGACATCAAAGGCTTGCCGATGTAAAAGCGGACAAAGTATTACTGTCATGCGCAACTCGGCTCGTTGTAATTGTGCTCGCAATATGTATTACGCGGAACAAGGCGAGGGTGTTCCGAACGATTCTGAACAGCGTCGAACGCCCTCGAGGGCTGCCGAACGTCCTGGGAGGGCGCCGGACAGGGTCGAACGGAAGAACGAGACGATGACGGACGCTAGGCGGCTTTTGCGCATTTCGCCCGAATAGCGATGGCCGCACGAAGAATCCCGACTTTGCGTCATGATTGCTTTACGCACAGGTCTTCGAGGGCGGCAACCCTCACGGCCATGCGTCCGATCCATCTCAGACGAAATTCGCCTGGTCAGGGCAAAGATGTGAAAAGACATGAAAGGTGGTCTCGCGTGGCCAACACGCCATGCATCCATTCCCCCCGCTCGCCTGCCCCTCCGAAGGGCTGGGTGGTGATCATTCTGTTGCTCCTCCTGAGTTTCGCGGCCGGCGCCCACGTGCTCGGGATGTCCGCAGAACTCATCGCCCTGCTGATCACCACTGTGATCGGCGCGACGGTCAAGCTCGCCAAGGCACTGCTCCACCCGCAGAGGCACGGGAGCCTTTGATGGAGGACGCACAAAGCGACCAGGTCGCCCTACAGCGGGCGCTCGTCACTAGAACGCTCGCGGGGTCAGAGCACGTGGCCACGCAGATGCTGGCGGAGGAGCTGAGGCGCATCGTGCTGGCCAGGGGGATGAGCATTCCGGAGCTCGTCCAGGCCACCGGCCTCCCGCCCTCCATCCTCCAGCGGGTACTGCGGGGACAATCTTGGCTGCCGTCCAGGCGTGTGATCAGCACGCTCCTGAAGGCCTGCCACGCCCATCCTGCGCAAGTCCACCGCCTCATGGCCACATGGGAGATGGCGGTCGCACTTCGGAAGAGCGAGAAAGAACGCCCTGCTGCACCGGTCGCTACGGAGCGAGCTCCCCGATGGACGACAGTGGGCACCTCCGACAGGCAGGAAGTGTTCCGAGACGTTCCAAGCCAAGACGATCTGGAACCCGACCCGCTCAAGGCCTCCACCAAGGAGGAGTTCCTCCAGTGCATGAGGGACTTCCAGGTCTGGGCCTACGATCCCTCCTACGGTGAGATCGTCCGCCGTTCCGGCAGGCGCGTCGCGGTCAGCACGCTGTCCGAAGCGCTGAACCCCAATAAGCCCGCTCGCCTGCCGTCGATGAAGGTCGTGACGGCTTTCATCATCGGATGCGGGGGCAACGAGAAGTGCCTGGCGCGCTGGAGCACCGCCTGGCGGCGGATCCGCATGGGGCAGGCAAAACGCACCACCGACTAGGAGATCCGCTGGCCCGGTCCTGGACCGGGCCAGCGGGCTCAACAGCCATCGCCAAGCGCTACCACTGCGGCCGGCGCAGGTTCGGCCCCCAAGCCGTCGACCGGATCACGCCTCTTCCATCCGGCGGGCCGCACTTGCACGAAAGGACCACGTCATGGGCTGGAAGCTCATCAGCAGCGTGCCCAACCCGTGGGGAAAGGTGCCGATGTTCGCCGGTGACAGGAGCGCCGTCCCCCAGGTCGAGGCGTACATGTCCCGCGTTGTGGAAGTCGTGACGAAGCGGGACTGCACGTCTCGCCGGCACCACTACGTCCCCCAGTCCTACCTGAGGGCCTGGAGCCCGGACCGTAAGCGGGTCCGCGTCATCGACATCAGAAACGGGCTCGACAAGCTGCGAGGCATCCGAGACACCTGCGTTGAGGAGAACTTCTACCGGGTGACCGATGCCAGCCACCGGCCTCACAACCAGGTCGAGGCGATGCTCGGTGTCATCGACGATGAGACGGCACCCCTGCTGGAGAGGCTGCGCCGCTGAGCGCCGGGCGATGACCTCCAGTTCGGGGACTTCATGTCCCTGGCCGTTGTGATGGCCCTTCAGCGCAACCGGACACCGCAGGCCCGGCGCCATCTTGCCAGCACGAGCGACTGGTTGGGGTGCCACCGGAATACGGCAGAAACGGGCCGCGTCCGCCGAAGACCGCACGTCAGGCGGTGAGAGCGGAAGCCGAGGTTTCGGCTGTGGATGGCGGTGCCCGGCGTGGGACCGGATTGGCTCCCGAAGTGTCCCCACTGCGCTGACCTGCTCAGACACCGTCTCGGGAACCAGGCAGAATCACCGAACTGTCCGGTATCCGCCTCAGGGCACCGCAGTTGGCCCGCCGCTCCCGGTCAGGCTCCCTGTGGCCGGGCCGCCGTCCGTCTCCTCGCGGGCCAGGTGGGCCGTACCCTCCGGTGTCGTCTCCAGCCGCCACCCCTCCGGCCACACATGCTGGGCCGCAGGATTGACCACCACAGCCCCGCCCAACCCGACATCCCCGGTGAAGGTCGCCGCGCCGAACCCGACACCTTCGGTGAAGGCCGCCCCGTCGAAGTTGGCATCCTCGCTGAAGGTCGCTTCGTCAAAGTCGGCCTCCCCGATGAAGGTCGCCTTGTCGAAGTTGGCCTGAGTGACATGGCCGCTGGCCAGGTCGAAGTCGATGAGGGTAGCGCCGGTCAGATTCAGGCGCATCCGGGTGTCTGGATTCGCGGGCGGGTACTGCCGGGCCGTGGGCACGGTCGGGACGCAGACCGGCGCCGTCAACGCTGCCGCGATGACCACCGGCGGGAACGGCACGAGTCGCGCCGCCCGGGTACGACGCCGACCGTCAACGCGGCGGCCGTGACGATCGCGGCCGACAGTGCGGAGATCGCTGCCGGTCTCCTGGTCACCATCGTTCGGATGCCGATTCACGTCGTCTTCCTCTCGTGTCGTGCGGTGTGAGAGGAAGGCGGGCCGGGCGTGCCGAGGAAACGTCGAGGATCCGTCAGAGCCGGTGAAGCACGTCGAGCGCCTCGCCCCTGCCTCGGTCGTCACCGACTCCGTCGAAGATCTTCAGTGCTTCCTCGGCCAGGTCGCGCGCTCGGCTCGCGGCGCCTTCCGCGAGGTTGACGCGCGCCAGCATCAGCAGCCCATCGGCGTCCAGCAGCCGATCGCCGAGGCGTACGGCGATGCCCCTCGCCTGCTGCGCCGCCTGCCTGGCGTCGGGAACCAGGCCCTGCGCCAGCCGTACCGCAGTCAGCTCCAGCAGCGCGTCCGCGTGCTGGTGGCGGTCGCCCAGGCCGGCCAGGCGCGAGGCCGCGTCCGCAAGCCGCTTGGCCGCCTCCGCGAGGCGGCCCGCCCGGTGCGCTACCGAACCCAGAGCGCAGATCGTCTCCGCCGTGTCCTTCGCGTTCTCGGCCACGGCCAGGCACTTGACGAGGTTACGCTCCGCCTCGTCAAGTCTGCCCTGCTCCAGGTAGACCCGGCCTAGTCTGTGCCGGGTGCGCGCCACATCCCGCACGGCGCCCTCGCGCAGGAAGGCGCTCAGCGCAAGCCTGAGCCGGTCGTGGGCCAGATCCCACCGCTGTTCGGCGCGATGCAGGTCGCCCTGGTCGCGCAGGCTCAGGGCGACGCCGCGGGCGCTGCCCGCACGGCGGGCGGCTTCGAGGCCGGTTTCGCAGATCCGCCGCCAGTCGTGCAGGAACCGCTGTCGTTCGAGGAAGGGGGTGAGCAGGTGCGCCAGCCGCCAGCTCTCCTCCCATAGTCCGGCCTCGTGCAGGTCGTCGACGAGGTACACCAGGAACACCCGCTCGGCGTGGAGCCACTCCATCGAGTGTCTGATGTCCGTCGTCGCGGCGGGCGAGGAGACCGACTCGCCGGAGACGAGGGTGAACCGTGAGGCCAGAACCCTGGCCGTCGCGACCGCCGCGAGATTCGACAGCGCCTCCTGGGCGGTGTCGGCGTTCAGCTGTTCTCGCGCGAAGAGCCGGGTGAGGGCGTGCAGGCGGTAACGGACCTGGCCGGCGACATCGATCACGTGCGTCTCCAGCAGGCCCGCCTCCACCAGCGCCTCCGCGTGATCGCCGAAGACCGCGGCCGCCCAGTCGGCGAAGTCGGGCGCCGACAGCGCGCCGAGCCAGCGCAGCGTGCGCCTGGCCGGCTCGGGAAGGCCGTCGTAACCGAGACGCAACACCCCACGGACGGCCTGGTCGCCCACACGCAACCGGTCGAGCCGCCCATGCTCGTCCTCCAGCAGGCCCACCAGGTGATCGACCGTCCAGGCGGGGCGGGTGGCGAGCTGGGACCCGGCGACGCGCAGCGCGATCGGCAGGCCGCCGCACAGGCGCACGAGCCGTGCCGTCGCGTCTGGAGCCGCCCGCAGCGGCCCGGCGAGCCGGGTGATGAGGTCGCAGGCGTCGTCATCACCGAGGACGCCGACGGGCACGTGGGTCGCGCCGGTGAGCCCGCCGAGCGTGGAGCGGCTGGTGACGACCGTCGGGCACGATGTCAGCAGCGGCCGGACCTGGCCTTCGTCGGTGGCGTTGTCGAGCAGCATGAGCAGGCGCCGGTTGGCCGCGTATGTACGCAGCAGCCGCTCACGCCGTTCGAGGGTGGTGGGGACGGCTTGGGCGGGACAGCCCAGCCAGCGCAGGAAGTCCTCGAGCACCGCGGCGGGAGTGGTCGTCTCACGCAGGTCGGCGTAGAGGATTCCCTCGGGGAAGCGTTCCCTGTGCCGCCAGGCGGCGTGCACGGCCAGCGCCGACTTGCCCACGCCCGCCGGACCGTGGACGACGACCAGGTCGCCGATCACCCGGTCGACCAGGTCCCGTCTGTCGGTGAAGTCGGCCACGTCACGAGGCAGGAGCACGGGCGGGCCGGCGGAGACGTGCAGCGAGACGTCGTCGTGGAGCATCCGGTGGTAGAGCAGCTGAAGGTCCGCGTCAGGCTCGATGGCGTGTCCGTCGTCGAGCTCGTCGCGCAGCGCGGAGTAGGCGTTCAGCGCGTCCACCCGGCGGCCGCTGCGATAGAGCGCGAGCATGTATTGGCCGCGGAAGCCCTGCCAGAGCGGGTGCTGCGCGATCAGCCGCCGTAGCTCCGCGAGGACCTCACGATGGAGACCCGCGTCGAGCTCGTAGCCGATCCGGCGTTCGAGCGCCAGCAGGCGAAGCTCCTGCAGTTCCTCACGCAGCGGCCCGGTCTCCGCCCAGCGCTCGGCGTCGGGGTCGACGTCCTCCAGCACCGGTCCTCGCCACAGGGCGAGCGCCTCCCGGAGGTCCTCCCGCGATCCCCGCGCCACAAGCCGCCTGAAGCGCTCGACGTCGAGCTGGTCCTCATCGATGGCGAGCGTGTAGGTCCCCGACACGGTGGTGATTACATCTTTGCCGATCAGCCGCCGGAGTTGGCCGATGTATCCCCGTACGAGCGAATCGGAGCGTTCCCCGTCCTCACGGGGCCACAGCAGCGCGCGCAGCCGCCCGACCGTCAGCGGCCGCCGGGCGTTCAACACGAACATCGCCAGCAGATCCCGGTGCTTGGGCGCGGTCGGGGTGCGGTCCTCCGCATCGTCGCGTACCTCAAGTGCGCCCATGATGCGAAATTCCATGTGAATTTCCTCAATGCGACGGACAGATGATCATTTGATCCTCAGAATTCCATATTGATGACTCCTCTGGCTCCTTCTGATCCGCAGCGGTTGGGCCGCTACCGGCTGGCGGGGCGGCTGGGCGCCGGCGGTCAGGGAGTGGTCTACGAGGCCTACGGCGAGGCCGGCGAGCGGGTCGCGGTCAAGGTTCCCAGGATCGACGACCCGGCCTCCCGAAGTCGGCTGGCCGCCGAAGCCGCGGCCGCGCAGCGGGTGGCGTCGTTCTGCACGGCCAGGGTCATCGAGGCCCATCTCGATGCGGCCCAGCCCTACATCGTCAGCGAGTTCGTCCCCGGGCCCAACCTGCGCCAGGTGGTCGAGGAGACGGGCCCGTACGAAGGGGACGCGCTGCGGCGCCTGGCCGTCGGGGTCGCCACCGCGCTGGCCGCCATCCACCAGGTCGAGGTGGTCCACCGCGACCTTAAGCCCGACAACATCATCATGGGCCCCGACGGGCCGCGAGTGATCGACTTCGGTGTGGCCCGGCAGGTGGGGCCGACCACGACGGGTCCGATCATGGGTACGCCCACCTACATGGCGCCGGAGGTTCTGACGGGTCGCGGCGCCACGGCCGCCGCCGACATCTGGGCCTGGGCGTTGGTGGTGCTGTTTTCCGCGTCGGGGCGCGATGCCGTACAGGATCGGGACCCCGTGACGGTCATCGGGAGCGTGCTCGGCTTCCGGCCCGATCTGAACGGCCTGGCGGAGCCTCTCGGCGGGCTGGTGGCCGCGGCGCTCTCACGGGATCCCGCCCGGCGGCCCTCGGCCAGGGGCGTCCTGCTGGGCCTGCTCGGCCTGCCCGACGACCTGGACGGCGGCGAACTGCTGATCGAGGGCGGCGCCGCGGCCGCCGCGCTGAAGGGTCCGGCGGATCCGGATCTGGGCACGATCGCCGAGGAGCTCTTCGAGGAACTCTCCGAACGCGAGAGGGCCGTCGCGCCCGAGGTCTTCCTGCGGATGATCGACGTCGACGAGACGATCAGGAAGGTCCCTCGCTCGGAGTTCCCGGATTCCGAGGCCGTCGATGCGCTGCTGTCCCTCTACGCCGCCGCCGGGCTGATCGTCCAGGTGGACGCCGCGGTGGATTCCGCCGTGGACCGCGGCTACACACTGGCCAGGCCCGCCCTGGTCCAGGCGTGGCCGCGGCTGCGGCAGTGGCTGGACGACAACCGTGAGGGTCTGCCCGTCCACCGGCGGCTGACCGAAGCCGCCCGGTTCTGGGACGACCACGGTCGCAAGCCCGGTGATCTGCTGCACGGCTCCAACCTCGACAGGACCCTGCGGTGGGCCGCCACCGAGCGCAGGGACATCACGCTGATGGAGCTGGAACGCGAGTTCCTCGACGCCGCGGCGGGACGGACCAGACGGCAGTCCAGGCGCCGCGGCCTGCTCGCTGCCACGCTCGCCGTCCTGTTGGCGGCCGCGCTTGGCGGGCTCGGCCTGGCGGAGTACCGCCGGGGGGTCTCCGACCGGCAACGGGACGCGGCCACGGCCCGAGCGCTCGCACTGCGCGCGGCCGGCCTGCGGCAGAGCGATCCCAGGCTCGCGATGCTGTTGAGCGTGGCGGCGTGGCGGCTGACCCCCTCACTGCCCGAGTCACGCGGAGCGCTCTACGAGGCGCTGTCCCAGCCCATGACCGACTCCTTCACCGATCCGCACGCGAGTCCCGGCACCGTCTATGCCCTCAGCCACGACGGTCGCGCGCTCGCGGCCGTCCTCGGCGGCCAGGTGCGGGTCTGGGACGTGCGGGCACACCGTCAGACCCGCGCCTTCTCCGGCGTGGGAAAGACGGTCAGGAAGGCCGCGCTCAGCCCCGATGCTAGGACGCTCGCCCTCCAGGACGATCGGAACGTGCGGCTGTGGGACGTCACCACGGGCAGGCCCGTCGGCGGCGGATTCGCGGCCGGGGTCGAGGAGTTCCAGCCGGGTGAGATGACCTTCGACCGAACCGGGCGGTTGCTGGCCCTACCCGAAGGCGCTTACGCGGCCCGATGGTGGGACATGGCCGGCCGCACACCGCTCCGGGCGGGATCGGGGGCGGGTCTGGACGCCGTGAACGCCGACCGGAGCCTCGGCGTGGTCGCCTCCACGGGGCAGGGCCGCGCCGAGTTGTGGGATCTGCGCAGGGGCAGGCGCGTCCCTGCGCCCTGGCTGCCTGTGAAGCATCGTTTCAGCGAGGTCCAGTTCAGTGAGGACGGCCGCACCCTCGCGTTCGTCGTGAACGGGTCGCAACAGAGACGGGTGCTGATAAGACGCGTGCCCTCGGGTGGCCTCGTGACGGACTACCCCGGTGGCGCCGCCGGAATGCGGATCGTCTTCAGCGCCCGGTTCGTGGCGCACTGGAGCCTGCTCGGAGAGCTGATCGTGCGCCGGAGCTCCGACGAGCACATCGTCATGGAGCGACAGCTGCCCGAGCAGTCGGCCACCCTCCGCATCGACGAAGCCGACCGGGTGCTGCGCGTGGCGACGGACGGGGGAAGGGTCCACACGCTCGACATCTCACCGTTGTTCGACCACCCCGTGGCCAGGGGCGCCCTTGACGGCGGCGCGCTGGTGGGACCGGGCGGGCGGACCCTCGCGATCGGCGTGGGCGACGGGACGCGGCTCTGGGACATCCGCGCCGCCCGGCAGGCCGGCGCGCCCGTCCCGGGGCCGGCCAATGTGTTCGCCTTCAGCGCCGACGGCAGACGCGTGGCCGCCGGAGACAGAGCCGGCAGGCGGGTGCGGGTCGCCGACGCGGGCTCGGGCAGGCTGCTCACCTCCTTCGAGGTCTCGAACAGGCAGGCCACGGGCGTCGACGGCCTGGCGTTCAGCCCGGACGGCGGCACGCTGGCGATCACGGTCACCGGGGTGGACGGCATCCTGCCCATGGAGCTGCGGAACCTGAAGACCGGCTCGGTCACCGTCACCGACGTGGCCGCCGGCGGTTCCACGGCCTTCCGCCCCGGCGGGGGGCTTCTCGTGGCCGGCGTGGTCCCCGAACCCCTCGACCCGGTCAGCGGCTCCCGCCGCCCACGTCCCGAAGGGCTCGGCAGCCT
Source organism: Streptosporangium sandarakinum (assembly GCF_013409935.1). Lineage (GTDB taxonomy): Bacteria > Actinomycetota > Actinomycetes > Streptosporangiales > Streptosporangiaceae > Streptosporangium > Streptosporangium nondiastaticum. Next base: position 128,616 of record NZ_JACCCO010000001.1, read on the forward strand.
CTCCGCCCCCTACGCCTTCCGTCCCGACGGCGGACTCATCGCCTTCAGCGGACCCGGCCGGATCTCCCTGTGGAACTCCGCCCTGACCTCCGCCGTCGGCGACCTGCCCGCCGCGGGCGAAAGCGCCTCCCTCGCCTGGTCGCCCGACGGGCGCACGCTCGCCTCCTACGAGGCCGGCGACCGGATCCGGCTGTGGGACGTGCCGAGCAGGCAATTGCTCGGTGTCGTGTTCGACGGCCTGACAGGCCTCGGCTTCGGAGCGAGCGCTTCGATGGCGTTCAGCGCGGACGGCGAGACGCTCTACAGCACGACGCCGGAGGGCGTCGTGCGACGGCACCCTCTTGATGAGGAGCGGGTCACGGCGGCCGTCTGCGCCAGAGCCGGCCGGACCATGACCCCACAGGAATGGCAGCGACACCTCCCCGGGATCCAGCGCTTCAGGGTGTGTGGATGACGCGCCGAGACGACCACCCGAGCTCACCGCTGTACCAGCCCGAGCCAGGCGGGCGGTCAGCGGCAGGGCGTTTCCGGAACGTCGAGCCTCGACGGACGGGACGCCCGGACACTCTTTTCGAGTGGGTAAGCGCTCCGGTTTTCGAGCGCCACCGTAGCTCGTCATCGTCCGCTGAGATGTCCCTGCTAGCAGCCATGCTCAACAGAAACTCAACATATTCTCAACACAAGGCGCCCTACCTTCTCCACAACCGAGCACCACGTGCTCATCGGGAGAAGGAAGGAAACAACATGAAGGCCACGACGAAGATCAGCGCCGTTGTCGCGGCGGGGGTGTTCTCGCTGGTGCTGGCGGGAGGGCCGAGTGCGTCAGCGCAGAGCGCCGCATCGCCCGCCACTTCGGCATCCATTGCCTCGGCATCCGTGACCTCGGGCGTCCAGGCCGGCTCGCCGAGGCCCAGCATCAAATGGCTCTGCGGGAAGCGGATCGTGAAGAAGTTCATCCCTGCCTGCTCGCACGGTAAGTGGGAGCCGGTAACGATCAAGAAGATGCGCTGCCTTCAGGGCCACGCGCCGTATGTGGGGTTTACCGGCATGTCGAAGCTCACGTACTGGACGATGAAATGCTTCAAAACCAGCGAGTGGGAGAAGTGGTAGCACCTCTCTGCGCTCTACGATCGCTCCTGCCGGCATCTAGCCCAGGGTGAGTGCGGACCCCGGAATACGGCGGAAACAGGCCAGGGCGAGCCGTGGACCGGACAGAATCTTTGTTCTATCCGGTCCACGGAACCGCATCTGTGCAGGTCAGCCACCTGGCGTCAGCGTGGGAGCCAATCCGGTCCCCGCGCGGTACGACAGTCTTCCGCCGAAACCCCGGCCTCAGGCCCTGCTGTCCGACCTGCGGTTTCAGGCGGGCGTGGCCCGTTTCTGCCGCATTCCGATGGCGTCCCTGGTTGACGCGCAGAGCTGACCAGCCGGCGCAGAAGCTCACCACGGATAACTACGTCGATGTGCTCTTTCGCGCGATCTACGAGGCCGCTGACCAGCTCTCCACCCGCCAGTTGGAACCGTGGGACGACCCTCAGGGGCGGTTCATCACCTGTGATCAGCCGGTCCTGTTCTCCCCGCGCGGCTCAGGAGAGCCGTCGATGAGCACCAGCAAGTACGTCTGGTGGCCCATCAGTCCCCACCGGCTGATCGCCTTCAGCAATGCTCATCGGGGGCGCAAGGTCGCCCATCGCATCGCGGCACGCAAGGACGTCGACCACGTGCGCAAAACCTTCATCCGAGGGGCGGAGACCGCGATCATCGCCCTGCCTGAAGACCGGGACCTGCCGGCGGGCAAGCGGCTGCGGAAGATGCCTCAGCTCCAGATCGATTGCCGCGCTCTCCCGGCGGGAGAGTGCGGCCTGACTTCGGGTGGGGCAGTTACGGCACGCAAGCGCTGGACCGGGCTTGCCGGCCGCTGTGTGCGGTGGCTGCGGCCAGGGGAACGGCCTCGTGATCAACTTGAGAGGCGAAAAAGTTTTCGGACTTTTGTGACAGGGCACGCGCGCGGGCGCGCACGCGTGCCCTGTCACAAAGTCACCTAATTCAGGTCTAACCTCTGGCCGCCGAGGGTTTTTCGGCGCCTCTACGCGCGCGTGACCCTGTCGGAAAAGTCGGAGAATTCCGCGCCGACGTGCCGTCGCGAGGGAGCGGCCAACGTGCCAGGATAAATCACGTCAAGCCGTAACTCGCGTGGGCCGGTATCGCAGGGCGACCGCCCCCGACCGGAACTCACGGCGGTCCACGGGCTCGAGCTGGATGCGCTCGCGCAGACCGGCGAGCAACGTCGGCCCGTGTCCGGCAAGGACCGGCTGCACAAGGAACTCGTACTCGTCGATCAGTCCCAGATCTGCCAACGCCAGGGGGAGCGTCACGCCACCCACCCACAGGCCCTCGCCTGGCTCCTGCTTGAGCCGCTGAACCGCTTGCCCGAAGTCGCCTCGCACCAGCTCGGCATTCCAATCGGCCGCGCTCAGCGTGCTCGACACGACGTACTTCTTCGCCCGGCCGATGGTCTCGGCGAACGGGATCTGCCACTCATCCATCCAGTCAGGCCACGTGTCCGTGGCCGGCTTCCGCCACGCCGACTCCATCATCTCGTAGGTCACCCGGCCGAATAGCAGGGCATCGGCTCGCTCCATCTCAGCGGTCCAGTAACGCATCGACTCCTCGTCCGGGGGGAGCCCTGCCTCGTGATGGCAGCAGCCGTCGAGCGTGACGTTGATCGAGTATCGAAGTGGTCTCATCTCGTTGCTCTCCCTTGATGCGCGCAGCGCGTTTTCACCGGACGTCTACTTAGACGGCTGTCGGCGCCATTTCTCATCGGCGCCCGATCACAGCGCTCCGTCCCCGGGGTTGAGGAACCTGGGGACGGCCGTTGGCGCTGAGAAGGATCATGAGCCTCAGTTCGGTGGGTTGACCGGACAGAAGTACAGCTCCGTCCGGTCTTCGAAACCGCATCACCGCAGCTCACCGTCTCGGCGCCGATTCCCGCACCATTCCGGTCCTGTGCACCGCACGGTGGTCTGTCACCGAAATCCCGGTTACCGGGAGCGCGAACCCCGCCGACAGCTCGTGGCAAAGCGGTACGACGCCAAGGGAACGGCCCCATGACCGAGCAGGGAAAACATCACAAGATCCTTCTCAGCGCCAACGGCCGTCCCCAGGCTCCTCAACCCCGTTCATCGCCGTATGACATGAGCCGGGGTTCGTGTTCTAGGCCGCTCTCGGGCGGTGCGCTCGGCCTCCAAGACGGCGGCCAGGCACGCGCCGAGCCGTATCGACCAGATCTCGCGCGGGCCTCCGGCACGACCCCAACGTCACGGACGTCGACGTATCAGTGCACGGGCCCCAAGGTCGTAGGCCATGGAGCCCATGGCGAGAATGACGAGGGGCCAGACCAGGGGCGAGTCGGCCGGAACCGTACCGGTCAGCAACGCCGTTCCCACCGAGCCGGTGCTCAGCACGGCAGTGGTGGCGGGACCACCAGGCATCCGTACGTAGACGGGGTGCTGCGTTTGGGGGGAGGGGCTCACCGGGCACCGTCCCGGGTGGTGGCGGCGTGGGACCGCGCGGTGTAGCGGTTGCCGAGCCGCTTCAGCTTGCGGCGCACCCGTTCGCCGTATGCTTCCGGACTGGCGGCGCCCGCGAAGCGGGCCGCTTCGGTCCAGGTGGCGATGGTCGGGTGGGCCCAGGCCATCGCAACGCGCCGCTCGGCCGGGTCCAGCTGCGCAAGGACGGCGTTGATGCGTTCGTCGTCGAAGGCGGCCTCGAAGACCAGATCGTCCATCCGTAGCTCGCCGGCGACCAGGTCGTGCAAGGTCAGGTTATCGCCGAGCTGGGTCTCCAGGAGGAGCACGCGGGAGCGGCGCACCCGCCTTCGCCAGATCGGCACCAGCTGCCGGTGGATGGTCTGGGCGTCGGACTTGATGCGGCTCAGCACCGAGGGGTCGATGCGGCCGCCGTTCGTCAGTGGATCGGCCCAGTCTCCGAGCAACGCGGTGTGGATGGCCTGGTCCCACTGGGGCCCGCGGGGCAGTACCAGCTGCTTGCTGGGAAAGGACTCCGAGCCGCTGCAGCCGCAGTCGCGGCCCAGCGCCCAGTCCCGGGCCTGCAGCGCGTTGTACACAGTCCACCCTCCGTGCGAGGCTCCGGTGAATCGGAATTTGCGGCGAAAGCCTCTCGGCTTGGTGCTGCAGGTTAGCCCGATGGCCTGGTCGGGGGTAGGAGGGCCGCTGTCCACCGAGACACCGCCATCGGGATCGATCACCAAGACGTAGTCGTCGCTCCAGGGCAGGCCGAACTCGCGGTGCATGGTCGGTGTCTCAGAGGTCGGTGCCTGCATGGAGCTGGTGGGCACCGCCGGCTGGGGGGCGTCGATGCGGGACACTGGTCTATCTCCTCATCCTCGTAGGTCGTACCTTCCCTTCTCGGTCTCGGGAGGAGCCCCCATCGGCAAAAAATTTCAAGTCGTGGGCCACCGAAGCCGCACCAGGTACATCTTGTTCAGCAAAGCGACCTTCACCATGAGCGTCCAGCTGCGCGGGGCTGTGGCGGTCGATCCATCGGCCGATCATGGTCCGTCATGAGCTGTCGTCTTCCAGTGCCCGGTACAGCGTGGAGGGTAAGGACTGAACCGCCTCTACCAGCTCGTCTCCGCCTAGGACCTGTTTTGTGGATCACTGAACGGTGAATGGCGCGACCCGCGTCTCGGACCTCGCTGGGTCTTCGCGCTGCGCGCGTATCACGCTCGGGCTGTGTCTATTTGGGGCGTTGCCCCAAACCCCAGGTGAGGGGCCTTGCGGCCCCTCACACTCCCCAGCCACCGGCCGGTTCGCCTGACGCGGCACCGATGATGTGGCTGGATAGGACACATGGTTCGCCGCCATGAACTGACCGATGACGCCTGGGCGCGCATCGCCCCATTGCTTCCGGCCAACCCCGAACGCGGTGGCCGCTGGCGCGATCACCGCCAGGTACTCAACGGCATCGTCTGGAAGATCCGCACCGGCGCCGACTGGCGCGACATCCCCGACCGCTACGGCCCCTGGCAGACCATCTACCAGCGCTTCCGCCGCTGGTCGGCCGACGGCACCTTCGCCCGACTCCTGGAACACATCCAGGTCCACAACGATGCGATCGGCCAGGTCGACTGGTCGGCCATCTGCGTGGACTCCACCATCGTGCGCGCCCACCAGCACGCCGCCGGCGCCCGTAAAGGGGGAACCGGCACCGGACGCCCGGGCAGCAATCAGCTCAGACCGATCAGGGCCGACAGGCGCTCGGGCGCTCGCGCGGCGGACTGACCACCAAGATCCACCTGGCCGCCGACGGACGCGGCCTGCCCCTGGCATTCGTGCTCACCGGCGGCAACGTCAACGACTGCACCCAGTTCACCACCGTGATGGAGGCCATCCGCGTCCCCCGCCCCGGCCCCGGCCGGCCACGCACCCGCCCCGCCCATGTGATCGCCGACAAGGGCTACAGCTCCCGCACCATCCGCGCCTACCTGCGCCGACGAAAGATCGGCGCGACCATCCCCGAACGCGCCGACCAGCTGGCCGGACGAGCCCGCCGCGGACACCGCCGCCACGCCTTCGACCCGATCCGCTACAAGCGGCGCAACGTCGTCGAACGCTGCTTCAACCGGCTCAAGCACTTCAAAGGCATCGCGACCCGCTACGACAAGCTCGCCGCCCACTACCGATCGGCCGTGACCATCGTCTGCCTACTGCTCTGGCTCAGATGATCCACAAAACAGGTCCTAGTGCCGCATCAGAGAACCTTTGCCCCGTAGCGACGTGACGCGCCGTTCGGATGCTGGTCCGTGCGGCGCGGTGTCGTCAGGCTGCCCGGGTAGCAGAACGGGTACGCGTCCGCGAGATCAATGACGACGAGGGCCAGCGCCTGCTGCGGATTGTCCGCAGAGGCACCGGGTCGGTGGTGACCTGGCGGCGGGCCCAGATGGTGCTGCTGTCCGCGCAGGGCATGCCGGTTAGGAAGATCGCCGAGGTGACGTTCACCAGCGCCGACCGGGTCCGGGACGTGATCCACGACTTCAATGCCGACGGCTTCGACTCGCTGTATCCGAAGTACTCCGGCGGGCGCCCGAAGACCTTCACGCTGCCCGAGCGGCGCGAGATCAAGAAGATCGCCAAGTCCAAGCCAGCCGAGCACGGCCTGCCGTTCTCGACCTGGAGCCTGGCCAAGCTGACCGACTTCCTGGTCGCCGAGGGGGTGGTCGACGACATCAGCCACGAGGGCCTGCGGGTCCTGCTCCGGGAGGAGCGCGTGTCGTTTCAACGCATAAAGACCTGGAAGACCTCCCGCGACCCGGACTACGCCACGAAGAAGGCCCGCGTCGAGCACCTCTACGCGATCGCCGACGGCGAGGTCATGCCAGAGGAGGGTGAGTCTGAAGTCGTCTTCTGCCTGGACGAGTTCGGCCCGCTTAACCTCCAGCCCCACCCTGGGCGGCAGTGGGCCGAGCGCGGTGGGCGGCACAAGGACCCCGGCCGGGAACCGAGGCCCCGCCGACGGGCGACCTACACCCGCCTGCACGGGGTCAGACACCTGTTCGCCGCCTACGACCTGGGCAAAGACAAGCTCTACGGCCACATCAAGCCGAGGAAGCACCGGACTAAGTTCCTAGAATTCTGCCGCTATCTGCGCGGTCTCTACCCGCCCGAGATCCGCATCGCGTTCGTGCTCGACAACTTCTCCCCGCACCTGACCACGAAGAAGGACAGCCGCGTCGGCGACTGGGCCGCGGCGAACAACGTCGAACTCGCCTACACGCCGACCAACAGCTCCTGGCTCAACCGTATCGAGGCCCAGTTCACCGCCCTGCGCTACTTCACCCTGGACGGCACCGACCACGCCACCCACAAAGAGCAGGGCAGCATGATCCGCCGTTACATCATCTGGCGGAACCAGCACGCCGCCGACGAACGCCTCCGCGAGGTCGTGGCCAAGGCCAACGTCGCCTGAATCGGGCTGATCCTAAAGACTGTGTCACCGGCCGCATCGATCCCCACTTCGTTCGCCGCTCATCAGGGCAGGCGGGCGTGTTCGGCTCGGGTGGCAGCGATCCGCTCACGCGCGAGCGTACGGGCCCGCTTGGTGTCATCGCCGGTGAGTCGGGCGAGGATCGTTGCGAGCGGCCTGATCTGGCCCCAGCCGCCCCAGTGACCTTCAGGGATCTCGGTGGGGAATACCCAGATCCGGCTGGCGTCACGCGGCCAGGCGCCGTTCTCCGCGTCGAGGATTGCCTCGGTGACCTCGGCGATGACGCTCGCACGCTTCTGCTCGTCGAGCTGGCCCTCGGGGACGGACGGGACGACCTTGTAGCGAGGTGCGTCCGCGGGTTCTCCGCCGACGTAGATGCCGGCCGGTCGGTGCAGCCAAAGCCAGGAGACGGAACGGCTCACCGGGTCGGCGGGGTTGAATCCCTCGTTGCGGACGAGGATCTCGGTGATGCGGTTCAGCAGGGCCGCCTCGGCGTCCGGCTGGAGCGCGCCGTCGGGAATGTACACGTCGAGCATGGGCATGGTCGATCTCCTTTATGAGTTTAGTTCTTCAACTCAGGCCGGAGTCTACGAGGGCTAAGTACAGCTTGTAAACTCAGATGGGTACACTCGTCCCATGGAGACGCGGCGAATCGACCCAGTGAACTGCTCGGTGGCGCGCGCCCTCTCGGTGGTGGGGGAGCGCTGGTCGCTGCTGATCGTTCGTGAAGCGCTGGACGGCGCGCGCCGGTTCGGAGAGTTCCACTCCCGCCTCGGGATCGCCAGAAATCTCCTGGCGACTCGGCTCGAGACTTTGGTGACCGCGGGAGTGATGCGCCGCGTGCCCTATCAGGAGCCCGGGGATCGGCAGCGCTTCGCCTACGAGCTCACCGAGCAGGGCCGGGCGTTGCGGCCCACGCTCGTGGCGCTCCTGGAATGGGGCGACACGTACCTTGCCGACCCGCAGGGCCCGTCGGTCATCGTCCGGCACCGGCCCGTCGACGATGCGAGCTCCTGCGACGAGCCGGTCAAGGTCGTCCTCGAGTGCGCTGCGGGGCACAGCCACCTCGCCCCGGAAGACGTCTGCCGCACGCCCGGGCCGGGCGCGCGCTTCGTGGAAAGCTCCTGAGATCCCAGGATCATACTGAGCAGCTCATATCGCGAGAAGCATGATCCAAGCAGTGGGGCCGGCGCCTGGGCCATGGGGCAAACGTTGGATGCTGCGGCACTAGCATCAGCAGCCGCGCCTCGGCCAACCGCTCGATGGGTGCCCGAGCAGCCATCTCAGCCGCTGTGGCATCCATGCAGTCAATCCGGCTGAAGACTCCTTGGGCCAACCGATGAAGCAGCTCAGCTTCGGCCCGGTCGCTCTCGGGCTCGTCCTCAACCGCAGGGGTCTCGGGAGTATCCACGCGCTCGACGGTAACCCGCGCTGGTAACTGACACCGCTGAGAATTGCCGAATTGTTCTTATAGGGGGTCAAGCGGCGGCGCGCCGCACCGCCGTACCCGGCCCTCCGCCGCCCGCCGGCCGGGCGTGCGGCCTGAGGGCCGGTCCCGACCGGTGGTGCCCCGGGCCGTAGCCGTACCGCGCATTCACCGTATCCGACGCACTCGCCGACTCCTGCGACACGCCGCCGGGCACCATATGCTGCCCGGATGGACGCGATCATGATGCTCGGATGGCTTCTGGAGCACGATGTGAACGCCCTGATCAGGGTGGATGCCGAGCGCGGAGGTATTCGGCCCTGGACCTTCCATGCGAGCGGCGGACCCCAAGATGACCGATGGACCGTTCGAGCCGATGCCTACTCGGCGGAAGAATGCCTCCAGCAGGTTCGTAAGGCGCTTAGGGCTCATGGGCTGGATCTGCCCGAGCAAGGCAGCTGACCAAGGTCAGGCACCTGCCCAGTACCACCCTCACGATCGCCTGATGGAGGTGATGACGTGCGATCAGGTTCGGTGCAGCCCGGGGAAGCACTTCGACCCTCTCGAAAGACACATGATCATCTGAGGGGCACGTGAAGAGGTCATTACGGCTCGCCATCGGCAGGCTACGGGGCGATAGGAGTGCCGTTGGAGTTGAACCGGTGTTTGGCCAGCAAGTCGCGTCGGATCCGTCGGCGGCTGGCAATGGCGGTCATACAGGCGCCCAGCAGAGCGCCGACCTTGAGCCCCCAGGAACCGGGCTCGCCGATCAACCCCAGGCCGTCCACCAGTGTGTACGGCAGGAAAACCAGGAACGTCCACGTCCCGAGAAGGCGCAGGAGAAAGAACCGGCCACGGACGTCGTCACGGACCCACCGGCGGTAGTGCAAGGGAAGCCGCTTGCCGAACAGGCGGTAGCAGAGCCAGCGCCACAGGGGCGGGCGCTCCCGCAGGCGCCAGGCCGCGCCGGCGCGCAGCACGTTCAGCACGGTGCGCAGGTCCGGCAGGGATCGGTCGGGCTCGGCCAGGTCGAGAAGGGTGCCCAGGAACTCCTCGCCGCGCGCGTGCAGGAAGCGCGGCGGATATGCCACACGCAGCAGCAGGCGGCAGCGGTCCGTGTAGGCGTCGCTGGGGCTTTCGGCGGCGAGGTGCTCGTGTCCGGTCATCGCGTTCCCCACTGCGGCCGCAGGGACAGGCGGTGCTGGGCGGTGGCGGCCAGGCGGGTCAGGCGAGAGGTCTCCTCGGCCAGGACGGTGCGGCCGTGGCCGGTCAGGTCGTAGTAGCGGCGGTGGCGGCCGGCGACGACCTCTTCTTTGACCACGGACACCAGGCCGTCGCCCGACAATCGGTCGAGCGCGCCGTACAGGGTGCCCGCGCCGAGCCGTACCCGCTCCTCCGACAGGTCCCGGACGGCTTTGATCACGCCGTAGCCGTGGAGCGGGCCGTCGGCCAGGGCCAACAGGATGAGGTAACTCTGCTCGCGTAGCGACATATGCGATATATATCGTTAAGCATATATCGTTAAGCGTTATATGGATCAATGGGTGATCATATTCGGGTCGCGCTGAACGGCCTGTCGTTAACGAAGCTGCCACGAAGTACATTCGAGGGCCGTTAGCCCTGCTCAGCACGCATGTAGATCAACGAGCCGGGCGACGGGCCGCCGGGGCGTGCTCGGCGGTGATGCGGGCGGAGGTCTCCTCGCTGAGGCGGGCAACTGGACGTACTGCTGACCGCGGGCTTCGCCTGGTACCGGCTGCTGATGACCGGTAGCCACCTCGGGGCCGCCGGCGCACTGGTCGAGCGGGTGCTGCTCGATGACCGGGTGCCCGAGTCCGAGCGGGTCCAGCTGCTGGTGGAGACCGAGGGCGCGATGTCGGCCGCGGAGGGCGTCGCCCGCCGGATCGACGACGGCTTGGACGAGTCGACGCTCGCCGACTCGCTGTACGTCCGGTACCGCGTGCAGGACGCCCTCTCCCGGGTGGTCCCGCGTGCGGCCGAACTGCTCGGCGACCTCGGCTCCACGACCTCCGACGAGGTCGGCCACCTCGCCACCTGCGCCAACGGGCTGGCCCTGCATCCGCCGGCACGGTTCCGGATGACCGGTCCGCCGGCGGCGCACCTGGTCGACGGACCGCTCACCATCGCCTGATCCCAGGCGTCCTCGCCCCGGGCCACGCCCCGCCGTCCCGCTCAGCCAAGATCGCAATTGTGGGTTTTGGGCTCACCGTGGCTGCACCCCTACTTGGCCCTCCGCCCGGGTCGGTGTCATAGACCGCAAGGTAGGGGCGTATTCCCAGGTCAGGACAGCGCGCCGGTGCCTGCCGGAATCCGCTCACCGGCCGGTTCACCGACGTTGGCTCTCGGCACGAGTTCTTGATGCTCACTACCTGCGGCCTCGTAGTTTCCCGGTGGAGTGTCGACAGAGGAGAGTCTGTCGACACTGACACGCGATTACACAAAGCCACTTTGCGCCCTATGACGCCGGCCCGAGCACTGGGCCTGGTCGGAGACGCCATCATTCAAAGGGCATAGAATGGATCAATGGTAAATTCTCCGATTTCCGCGACCGGCATCCGGGCCGTGGTTCCTGGGTCACCTACACGGACTCTGCTCGATCTGGCGGTACGGGCGTGTTGAACCTGAAGTTCAAACCTGATTGTCATTGATTCCGATGCGATCGAGTACACCCAGGAGCGGTGTGCGGCCGCTCCTGGCCATGCTGGGCGCCACCATCTTGTTAATGACGGCGCTGGTCGGATCGGCGGCGGCCGAGCGGCCGGTGTTCGAGAGGTGCCGCGGCGCGCATTCGGCATCCCCCGGATGCACGCAGGGACGCGTCATGGTCTCCGAATGCCGGCAAGGATCCGGGCGCTGGGGAGAAATCATCTGTGCGGGCGCTCTCCATGTCGTCGACCGGTGTGCGCGCGTCGACGTCGACGGTGCGGGAGCGTCCACCTGTGCGGCTCTCGGCTCCGATTATCTGAGTTGCGTCGAGCGAGACCTCTCCCCTCTGTCATGTCAAGAGCTGGGCATCATATTTCTCGGCTGCATGCGACGGCTCGGGATGAACGAAAGGAGTTGCCGGGCGGACTGGGGAGAACTGGTGGCATGTAAGACGCGCGCCGTCGACCCCGAATTCTGCCCGGTGACCGGGAATCCCAGGCCCTGGCGGGTTCGTCCAGGCGAGGAGCTCGGCGGCCAAGGCGCTGGTTCTCACCTTGCGATGGTGGACGGCCAGGCTCTTACCCGAGGCGCGGGTGATGGGCGCCGACCCGGCGTAGGCCTTTAGCGCGCGGGCGACAGCGAAGCGGGCGCGGTCGTCACCGATCTCGGCGAGCACCCGGACGCCGGTGAGGTCGGCCAGACCGGGAAGCCGGTGATGATGGCGGCGCCGGGGTGCCGGCCGCGCGGGGCGGAGTGCCCGGGTGACCTACCCGGGCCCGCACGAGCCCGCCCGAAGGGCGGGTGGCGGCGCGGGGACGCGCAGCCCCGCCTGCCGCCGCGGTTACGGCAGCGCCACCCCGGAGGGAGTTGCCGAGGCCGTACGGCGGGCGGAGACTCAAGGAACCCCTCCGCCAGATGAGCCACCGTGAGCCGCCGTGAGTTCTGGCGGGTCACGATGGGTCATGACGGGTCGCGGCGGGCCGCCGTGGGCGACGCCGGGACGCCGGCCCGCCGGGGCGGTCCCGGGTGAGCCCGCGGCACCGAGGCCCGGTGTCCGCGGCCCGGGAAGCCCGGCCCCACCGACCGGAAAACCGGTTGACGGCTGCCTTAGCCTAGGCGGGTTCTGTGCGCCGGTCGGCGATCAACCACCCCTAGACCGTGAGGAGAGTGCTGCCTGCTGATGCCCCCTGATACGGACCCCCTCGAACAGAAGGACTCCAAGGACTCCACCGCAGACGACACCGCCGGGCACGCGGAGGACGCCCGCCCGGTCCCCGCTGCCCCGCCGCGCCGCCGCGGCCTGACCTCCCTGTGGCGGATGAGGTCCTATCTCCGCCCCCATGTCACCCGCATGGTCTTCATCTGGCTGCCCGCCCTCGTGGCGACCGGCATCGCGATCGTCATCCCGATGGTCGCCCGGAAGATCATCGACGGTCCCGTCGCGCACGGCGACACCGACGCCCTGGTCCCGCTCGCCCTGCTGGCCCTGGCGCTGGGCGTGCTGGAGGCGGGCCTCATCTTCGCCCGCAGATGGCTGCTGTCCGACGTCGTCCTGGACGTGGAGACCAGGCTCCGCGACGACGTCTACCGGCACCTGCAGCGGCTGCCGATGAGCTTCCACGGCTCCTGGCAGTCCGGGCAGCTGCTGTCGCGCGTGACCACGGACCTGTCGGTGATCCGGCGGTTCCTCGGCTTCGGCATCCTCTTCCTCGTCCTGATCACCGTGCAGATCGTGACGGTGACCGGCCTGCTGCTGAACATGTACTGGCCGCTCGGCCTGCTCGTCGCCCTGTCCGCGGCGCCGGTGGTGATCACCTCGCTGCGCTTCGAGCGGGGGTACATCGACGTCTCCCGGCGGGTCCAGGACGAGCAGGGCGACCTCGCCACCGTGATCGAGGAGTCCGCGGTCGGCATCCGGACGATCAAGGCGTTCGGCCGCGGGCGGCACGTCGCGGGCCTCTTCGGCGAGGGCGCGGACAAGGTCTACCGCTCCTCGATGGAGAAGGTGCGGCTGTCGTCGAAGTTCTTCACCTTCCTGGAGGTGGTCCCGAACGTCACGCTCGCGCTGGTGCTGCTGCTGGGCGCGCTCGCGGTCGGCTCGGGTTCGCTGACGCTGGGCACGCTGGTCGCCTTCACCACGCTGATGCTGCAGCTCGTGTGGCCCATCTCGGCCCTGGGCTTCATCCTGGTGCAGGGCCAGGAGGCGATGACCGCGGCGGACCGCGTGCTGGAGGTGCTCGACACCGAGCCGGAGATCGTCGGCGGTTCCGGGGAGATCGAGCGGCCCCGGGGGCACCTGCGGTTCGAGGGCGTGGAGTTCCGCTTCCCCGGCGCGGCCGAGCCGGTGCTGCGCGACGTCTGGCTGGACGTGCGGCCCGGTGAGACGGTCGCGATCGTCGGCGCGACGGGCTCGGGCAAGACCACGCTGACCTCCCTGGTGCCGCGGCTGCACGACGTCACCGCGGGCCGGGTCACGATCGACGGGCACGACGTGCGGGACCTGTCGCTGCCCGCGCTGCGTTCGCTGGTCGCCACGGCCTTCGAGGAGCCGACGCTGTTCTCGATGAGCGTCCGGGAGAACCTGACGCTGGGCCGGCACGACGCCACCGAGGAGGAGATCGAGGCGGCGATCGAAACGGCGCAGGCCGGGTTCGTCCACCGGTTGCCGTGGGGGCTGGAGACCAGGATCGGCGAGCAGGGGATGTCGCTGTCCGGCGGGCAGCGACAGCGGCTGGCCCTGGCCCGCGCCGTGCTGAGCCGGCCGAGGATCCTCGTGCTGGACGACACGCTCTCGGCGCTGGACGTCGAGACGGAGATCCTCGTGGAGGAGGCGCTGCGGCACGTGCTGCGCGACGCGACCGGGATCGTCGTGGCGCACCGCGCCTCCACCGTCCTGCTGGCGGACAAGGTGGCGCTGCTGCTGGACGGCACGATCGCGCACGTCGGCCGGCACCACGAGCTGCTGGCGAGCGTGCCGGAGTACCGCGCGCTGCTGTCGGCCGCCCTGGACGACGATCCCGTCCCGGACACCGGCCCGGACGGGGAGACCGGCCTGGGCGCCGACATGGACCTGGACAGCGAGGGGGCGCTGCGATGAGCACGACGGACCACGCGGGACCGGCGGAAACGGCGGGAACGGCCCGCCCGGACCGGCCGGAGCACGGGCAGGACGGGCAGCACGGGCAGGACGAGCGGGCGTGGCGGGGGGTCGCCGCCGAGAAGGACGACGACTCGCCGCAGCAGGAGTCGCTCGTGCTGCGCTCCCAGTCCAGGCGGCTGCTCGGCGAGCTGCTGCGCCCCTATCGCAGGCAGATCGCGCTGCTCGTCACGGTCATCGTCGTCTGCAACGCCGCCGCCCTGGCCATCCCCTTCCTGGTCAAGGTGGGCATCGACTCCGGCATCCCGCCGATGGCCGCCGGCCAGGGGCCGGGGACGCTGGTGACCGTCGTGGCGGCGATCCTGGTCGCGGCGGCCGTGCAGGCGGTGAGCCGGCAGGTGTTCCTCAGGATGGCGGGCCGGATCGGCCAGAACATCCTGCTGGAGCTGCGGCGGCGGGTGTTCGGCCACTTCCAGCGGCTGTCGCTGTCGTTCCACGACGACTACACCTCCGGGCGGGTCGTCGCGCGGCTCACCTCCGACATCGAGGCCATCTCCGAGATGCTGCAGTCGGGCTTCGACGGGCTGGTCACCGCCGTGCTGACGCTGGTCGGCACCGCGGTCCTGCTGCTGGTCCTGGACGCCCCCCTGGCGCTGGTCGCCCTGCTGCCACTGCCGGTCCTGCTGCTGTTCACCCGGTGGTTCCGGCGGCAGTCGAGCATCGCCTACCGCCGGACCCGGGAGACGGTCGCCCTGGTGATCGTCCACTTCGTGGAGTCGATGACCGGCATCCGGGCGGTCCAGGCGTTCCGCCGGGAGCCGCGCAACCAGGAGATCTTCGCCGGGCTCAACGTCGACTACCGGGACGCCAACGTCCGCAGCATGCGGCTGATCGCGATGTTCATGCCGGGGGTCAAGCTGATCGGCAACATCACGATCGCGGCCGTCCTGCTGTACGGCGGCTGGCGGGCCATCGGCGGTGACGTCAAGGTGGGCGTGCTGGCGGCCTTCCTGCTCTACCTGCGGCAGTTCTACGAGCCGATGCAGGAGATCAGCCAGTTCTACAACACGTTCCAGTCCGCGGCGGCGGCGCTGGAGAAGCTCGCCGGCGTGCTGGACGAGCGGCCGGCGGTGGCCGAGCCGCGCGAGCCGGTGGCGCTGGAGCGGCCGCGCGGCGAGGTGCGGTTCGAGGAGGTGGAGTTCTCCTACCTCGACGGCACGCCGGTCCTGCCGCGGATTGACCTGGTGATCCCGGCCGGGCAGAGCGTGGCGCTGGTCGGCACCACGGGGGCGGGGAAGACCACGCTGGCGAAGCTGGTCGCCAGGTTCTACGACCCCGTCGCCGGCCGGGTGCTGCTCGACGGGGTCGATCTGCGCGACCTCGCCGAGGAGACGCTGCGCGGCGCGGTGGTCATGGTGACCCAGGAGAACTTCCTGTTCACCGGTACGGTGGCCGACAACATCCGGTTCGGCCGCCCGGACGCGACCATGGACGAGGTCATGGCGGCCGCCCGGTCGATCGGCGCCCACGACTTCATCTCGGCGCTCCCGGAGGGCTACGACACCCAGGTCGGCAAGCACGGCGGCCGGCTGTCGGCGGGCCAGCGGCAGCTGGTGGCCTTCGCCCGCGCCTTCCTCGCCGACCCGGCGGTGCTGATCCTCGACGAGGCCACCTCCAGCCTCGACGTGCCCGGCGAGCGGCTCGTGCAGCGGGCGATGCGCACGATCCTCGCCGACCGGACCGCGCTGATCATCGCCCACCGGCTGTCGACCGTGGAGACCGCCGAGCGGGTGCTGGTGATCGAGGGCGGCCGGATCGTGGAGGACGGCTCCCCCGACCGGCTCATCGCGGAGGAGGGCCGCTTCGCCGGCCTGCACCGGGCCTGGCTGGACAGCGTGTCGGAGGGGTCCGGGGCCCCGGCCGGCCGCGGGTGAGCGCCCCCGGCGTCCCGGCGGAACGGCGACGGCCGTCTTCGCCGGGACGCCGGTCCTGAGCGGTGGGCGCCCGCGACCTGCGCGGTCATGAGGATCTCCTGTTCAGGGTCTGGCCGACGACGAGTGCGCCGAGGGCGATGGCGAAGCCGGTGACCTGCCAGCCGGTGAGGGTCTGGCCGAGCACGATGAGGCCGGCGAGGGTGGCGACCAGGGGGTTGGTCAGACCGAGCAGGGACAGTGAGGTGGGCGGCAGCTGCTCGATGCCGCGGAACCACAGGGTGTAGGCGAGGGCGGTGCCGATGACGCCGAGGTAGGCGAAGCCGAGGATGTTCTGGCCGGTGAGGGTCTCGGGCACCCCTTCGACGGCGAGGGTGAGCGGGGCCAGCACCAGTCCGCCCGCGACGAGCTGCCAGCTCGTCATCACGAGGGGCGACTCGGGCCGCCCCCATTTCTTGGCCAGCACGATGGCCGTCGCCATCAGCGAGGTCGCGGCGAGCATGGCGGCGATCCCGAGCGGGTCCAGCCGGGCCTTGGAGGTCAGGGTCAGCAGGGCGACGCCGCCGGTGCCGGCCAGCGCGGCGTACAGGATGGGGCGGGTCGGCCGGACCCGCAGGACCAGCAGCGAGAGCAGCGCGACGACCAGCGGCTGGACCGAGGAGATCGTGGCGGCGACCCCGCCGGGCAGGTGGTAGGCGGCGAAGAAGAGGAGCGGGAAGAAGGCGCCGAAGTTGAGCATGCCGAGCACCGCCGACTTCCACCACCATTCTCCCCTGGGGAGCCGGCGGGTCGCGGCGAGCAGCACCAGGCCCGCCGGGAGCGCCCGCAGGGTCGCGGCCAGCATCGGCCGGTCGGCGGGCAGCAGGGTCGCGGTGATGACGTATGTGGTCCCCCAGCTCGCCGGCGCCAGGGCGGCGAGGGCGAGGTCGCCGGTGCGCTGGGCGCGCGCGACCGAGGGGAGGGCGACAGTGGCCATGGGATTGCCTCTCATTGATAATCTCAACGTTGAGATGACATCATGTTCGTTCTGCGAACGTCAAGTATGTGAACGTTGAGATTATTCCCATTGAGAGGAGTGCCGATGAGCGACGCGGTGGACGCCGTCACCGCCCAGTGGAACCGGGAGCGGCCCGACATCGACGTGTGGCCGATGGGGATCGTCGGGCGGCTCTCCCGCCTCTCCATCCTGTTCGAGCGCGAGCTCAAGGAGTTCTTCGCCCGGCACGAGCTGGAGCGCTTCGAGTTCGACGTGCTGGCCACGCTGCGCCGCTCCGGCGCGCCGTACGAGCTGACGGCCGGGGCGCTGCTCAAGGCGGCCATGGTCACCTCGGGGGCGATCACCAACCGGATCGACCGGATGGAGGCCAGGGGCCTGGTCGAGCGGGTCCGCGACGGCGGGGACCGCCGATCGGTGCGGATCCGGCTCACCCCGCGCGGCCTGGAGATCGTCGACGGGCTGGTCGGGCCGCACGTGGACAACGAGGCGCGGCTGCTGGCCGCGCTCGGCCCCGCCGAGCGCGATCAGCTCGCCGGACTGCTGCGCGTGCTGCTGGAGTCCATGGGCGACACCTCGCTCACCTGATCCGCCCCGCAGGATCCACCCGGCGCGGGCCGTACGGACGTCCGGGAGCCCCGGGCGGGCCCGCGGACCCGGCGCCGGGCGGATCCGGCCGGACGGTCAGGACCGCTGCGACGCCGGGGCCTCACTGCGGGCGGTGCGCACCGGCAGCGGGCAGGTCTCGCCGCGGGCGAGGTAGCGCACCCGGTCGGACATGCCGCACCGCTCGACCTCCTCGCGGAAGTCGTCGAGGCCCGAGGAGAACGCCTCGTAGTCGTCGTAGTGGATCGGCACGGCGTGCCCGGGGCCGATTAAGGAGAGCCACTCGGCTCCCTGCGCGCCGTCCATGGTCACCATCATGCCCAGGATCATGGTGCCGCCCAGGTGGACGACGCCCACGTCGATGTCGGGGTAGCGCTCCGGGATGGGCGCGAGGAGCTCGCGGTCCATCAGCGTGTCGCCGCTGATGTACATGCGCAGGCCGACCGAGCCGTCCTGGCGGCAGAACTCCAGCATGCTGCCCATCACCGGCGGCAGCAGCACCTGGGCCGCCCCGGGCGCGTGCCGTCCGGGCAGCGCGGTGACCTTCAACGTGCGGCCGTCGCGGCGGAGGGTCCGCTCCTGCCAGGTGCTCAGTCCCTCCGCCCCGCCGAAGCCCTGGCGCCGCAGCCGCCGCGCCGCCTGGC
Organism: Streptosporangium sandarakinum; assembly: GCF_013409935.1. GTDB lineage: Bacteria > Actinomycetota > Actinomycetes > Streptosporangiales > Streptosporangiaceae > Streptosporangium > Streptosporangium nondiastaticum. The sequence goes on from NZ_JACCCO010000001.1 coordinate 146,989, forward strand.
GGGTGGTCACGATCGGCACGGACCGGTCGAGCCCGTGGCGGGCGACCCGGTCCCAGTGGTCGCCGTGCATGTGCGACAGGACGACGGCGTCGAGCGGGGGCAGGTCCTCCACCTGTATCGCCGGATCGGTGCGGCGCCTGCTGGTCAGGCCGTAGCCGAGGTAGGCCCGCTGGCCCCGGTGGAGGAAGTTGGGGTCGGTGAGCAGGGTGAACCCGTCGTAGCGGATGAGCATCGTGGCGTTGCCGACGAAGAAGACGCCGGAATCCGGGAAATCGACCATGATGGGCCTCCAGCTGGTGCGGCACCCGGGCCGCGACCCCGGCCACGCTTCGGGTGCTCCCTCGGTCTCCAGCGTGCCATGCCCGTTCCGGAGGTTTCCTCACCGGGCTCGCCGTACCGCCGCGCGCGGCCCCCGGCGGCGGCGCATGATGGGGATCATGGAAGCGAAGCGGCTCTACCAAGGCACCGGTCCCGGCCCCATCACCCCGGACGGCTGCGCCGTCGACTACTACGCCATGCTGACCCCGCGCGGCGAGCCGGAGCTCGTGCACGGCGCCGTCCCGGCCGGCGCGAGCATCCTGGAGCTCGGCGCGGGCGCGGGAAGGATCACCCACAGCCTCCTGGCCCTCGGCCACCCGGTGACCGCCGTCGACGAGTCGCCCGAGATGCTCGCGCACATCGAGGGCGCCGAGAAGGTCTGCTCCCCCATCCAGTCGCTCTCCCTGGGCCGGACGTTCGACGTGGTCCTGCTCATGTCGTTCGTGATCGAGACGGCCGACGACGAGCTGCGCCGGGCGTTCCTGCGCGCCTGCCGCGAGCACGTCGCCGACGGCGGCCTGGTGATCCTCCAGCGCAAGCCCCCGGAGTGGTACGACACGGTCGGGCCCTCCGAGCGGCTGACCGACGACGGCCACGTCCTGCGCATGACGGATGTCAGCCGGCCGGAGCCGGGCCTGCTGGCGGCCACCATGGAGTACACGGTCGGCGACCGGCGCTGGACCCATTTCTTCCTCAGCAGGCGCCTCGACGACGACTTCCTGGCGCGGGAGCTCGACGACGCCGGCCTGGCGATGGACGGCTTCATCGGCGGGGACCGCGGATGGGTGCGGGCCGTACCGCGCTGACCCATCCGGTGACGTGCTCTGTTCGGCCCCCTCGGCCGGCGGTGCGGCGCCGCCGCGCGGGACGTGCCCTCCCGGCGCCGGGCGCGGCGCCGGGGGGACGTCCGGGCAGGTCACCATGGGTGGCGCGGGCCGCGTGGTCGGGGCGGGGCCGATTCAGGCGGAGGGGAACGGGGCAGAAGACCGAGGTGGTCCCGGGCCGCGGGCGGAACTCCGCGTGTCCGCAGCACGTCGGCGCGGGACGTACGTTGAAGGAGTAGGTGTTCGCCCTGCTCGGCTCATGAAGGGTGTGATCGCGGTGACGGCCCCGGTTGACAACGACACGCTGGTCCTGACCGACGATGACGACGACTTCAGCGGCGTCTCGGCGGGCGCGACCTCCGACCCGGTCAAGGACTACCTCAAGCAGATCGGCAAGGTCCCCCTGCTCAACGCCGAGCAGGAGGTGGAGCTGGCCAAGCGCATCGAGGCCGGTCTGTTCGCCGAGGAGCAGCTCGCCACCGACGGCGACGGCCTGTCCACCGACGTCCGCGCCGAGCTGGAGTGGATCGCCGAGGACGGCCGCCGGGCCAAGAACCACCTGCTGGAGGCCAACCTCCGCCTGGTGGTCTCGCTGGCCAAGCGCTACACCGGCCGCGGCATGCTGTTCCTGGACCTCATCCAGGAGGGCAACCTCGGCCTGATCCGCGCGGTGGAGAAGTTCGACTACACCAAGGGTTTCAAGTTCTCCACCTACGCCACCTGGTGGATCAAGCAGGCCGTCACCCGGGCCATGGCCGACCAGGCGCGGACCATCCGCATCCCGGTCCACATGGTCGAGGTGATCAACAAGCTGGCCCGCGTGCAGCGGCAGATGACGGCCGACCTGGGCCGCGACCCCACGCCCGAGGAGCTGGGCCGCGAGCTCGACATGCCGGCGGAGAAGATCGTCGAGGTGCAGAAGTACGGCCGCGAGCCGATCTCCCTGCACAGCCCGCTCGGCACCGAGGGTGACAGCGAGTTCGGTGACCTCATCGAGGACTCCGAGGCGCCCACCCCGGCCGACGCGGTCAGCTTCACGCTCCTGCAGGAGCAGCTGCACTCGGTGCTCGACACGCTGTCGGAGCGCGAGGCGGGCGTGGTGTCCATGCGGTTCGGCCTGACCGACGGCCAGCCCAAGACGCTCGACGAGATCGGCAAGGTCTACGGCGTGACGCGCGAGCGCATCCGGCAGATCGAGTCCAAGACCATGTCGAAGCTGCGCCACCCGTCGCGGTCGCAGGCCCTGCGCGACTACCTGGTCTGACGCGACCCCCGGTCCGAAGGGCCCGCGACGCGTCCTCCGCCCGGCCGGTGACCGGGCGGACGGCTCCGGCGGGCCACCCGTCCGGTGGGTCGGTCACCCGTCCGGCGGGTCACCCGTCCGCGGGTCCCCGCCTCCGCCGTGACCGGCCGGTCCGTGCGGGGGCCGGGCACGCGGGCCCGCGTGTATCAGGTGCCGCACCGGGGAGTTCTCCAGCACGGCGGCGAACGCCTCGATCACCCCCTCGCCCAGCGGGCGGACGGCCTCCACCACGGCCTGCGTGCGGGCGCCGACCTCCTGGAGGATCCCCTCGACGATCTGCGGCAGGGGCGGCGCCGGCAGGCCGAGCCGCTGCCGGGGCGGGGCTTTCTCTGGTGGCGCCCAGCGCATCGAGTCCTCGCTCATGGCGAGCCATTCGTCGACGACTCCGTCGATGGCGTCGAGCACATGGTCGGGATCGCTTGCCATAGCGGCCCCCCCGGGTGGCTTATGTCCTATAACACGACGGTACCCCGCCGGGTCCGGCCAGGCCACGGTCAGCCCCGCCCGGTTCCGCCGGGCAGGCTCGCATATCCGCAGGTGAAAGAGGGTAAAAGGGGGCCGGGCAGGCGGCGGTGCTCCGCCGCGGGCGTCGCGCGGGGGAGATGGGTCGTGGCCGGACTGCGGACGGGAAAAGGCGTGCTGCGCCGCAAACCCTTCGAACAGATCGAAGAGACCGGGGGCGGTGAGACCGGGCAGCTCACCCGCGTACTGGGCGTGTGGCAGCTCACCGCGATCGGGGTGGGCGGCATCATCGGCGCGGGCATCTTCACGCTCGCGGGCGCGGTGGCCAACGGCAAGGCCGGCCCCGCCGTCGTACTGTCGTTCCTGGTCGCCGGGATCGCGAGCGCGGCGGCGGCGTTCTCCTACGCCGAGTTCGCCGGGCTCATCCCGAAGGCGGGGTCGGCCTACACCTACGGCTACGCGGTGCTCGGCGAGCTGCCGGGCTGGTTCATCGGCTGGGACCTGCTGCTGGAGTACACCGCGATCGTCTCGGTGGTCGCCATCGGCATCTCCGGCTACTTCTCCTTCCTGCTGGGCAGCCTCGGCGTCGATCTCCCGGCGTGGATGCTGGGCGCGCCGGGGACGGGCGACGGGCACCGGATGGACCTGTTCGCCGCGCTGCTGTGCCTGCTGATCGCCTGGCTGCTGAACCTCGGGATGCGCAACGCGGCCCGGTTCGAGATGGCCGTCGTCGGGCTGAAGGTCGTCGTGGTGATCGTGGTCATCGTGGTCGGCGCCTTCCACATCAGGTCCTCGAACTACGTCCCCTTCTTCCCCTACGGCGTGGGAGGCGTGTTCGCGGGCGCGGCCACGGTGTTCTTCGCGGTGTTCGGCTACGACGCGATGAGCACCGCGGCGGAGGAGTCCAAGGACGCCACGCGGCACATGCCGAGGGCGATCCTGTACTCGCTCGCCATCGCCATGACGCTGTACGTGCTGGCCTGCCTGGTGCTGACCGGCATGCAGAAGTACACCGAGATCGACCGGGTCAGCGGCTTCTCCACGGCGTTCAAGTCGGTGGGCCTGACCTGGCTGGCGGACGTGATCGCGGTCGGGGCGATCATCGGCATCCTCACCGTGATGTTCACGTTCATGCTCGGGGTGACCCGGGTGTGGTTCTCGATGAGCCGCGACGGGCTGCTGCCGAAGTGGTTCGCCAAGACCCACCCGGTACGGCACGTGCCGACCCGGGTGACCTGGATCGTCGGCGTCGTCTCGGCGCTCATCGCCGGATTCCTGCCCATCGTGGAGGCGGCGGAGCTGACCAACATCGGCATCCTGCTGGCGTTCGTGGTGGTGTGCGCGGCGGTGATCGTGCTGCGCTACCGGCGGCCCGACCTGCCGCGGACCTTCCGCACCCCGGGCATGCCGTTCGTCCCGGCCGTCGGCATCGCCTTCTCGCTCTGGCTGATCACCTTCCTGGCGTGGCAGACCTGGGTGCGGTTCGTGGTGTGGTTCCTGATCGGCCTGGTGGTGTACTTCGCCTACTCCTACCGGCACTCGGAGCTGGCCGGGGCCGAGGCCGGGGAGCGTGCGCCGGAATAAACGCGGGCCGGGGCGGGTTCGCCGCAGACATGGCTCACGATGACATCCCCGGTGACATCCGCGGCGTGGCGCGCGGCTCCGCCGAGGTCCCGCTGTCCATCCTCGACCTCGCCCCCGTCGGCAGGGGCTTCACCGCCACGCAGGCGCTGGCGGGGAGCACCGAGCTGGCCAGGCGCGCCGAGGAGTGGGGTTACCACCGCATCTGGGTGGCCGAGCACCACGGGATGCCATCGGTGGCCAGCTCCTCCCCCGCCGTACTGATCGCCCACCTGGCCGCGGCGACCCGCACGATCAGGCTGGGCTCCGGCGGCGTGATGCTGCCCAACCACGCGCCGCTGATCATCGCCGAGCAGTTCGGCACCCTGCACGCCCTGCACCCCGGCCGCATCGACCTCGGCCTCGGCCGCGCCCCGGGCACCGACCCCGCCACCGCGCGGGCGCTGCGCCGTGGCGACCTGGGCGCCGACGACTTCCCCGAGCAGCTCGCCGAGCTGACCGGCTTCCTCGACGCCTCCTTCCCCGCCGACAATCCCCTGCACCGGCTCTCGGCCGTCCCCCGCTCGCCGGAGTCCGGCCGCCCGCCGGTCTGGCTGCTCGGATCCAGCGGCTTCAGCGCCCAGCTCGCCGGCCTGCTGGGGCTGCCGTTCGCGTTCGCCCACCACTTCAGCTCCGCCAACACCATCCCCGCGCTGGAGCTGTACCGGTCGACGTTCCGGCCGTCGGAGGCGCTGGACCGGCCGTACGCGATGATCGGCGTCGCGGCCGTGGCGGCCGGGTCCGCCGAGGAGGCGCTGCGCCTGGCCCGGCCGGGCGCGCTGGCCATGCTCCGCCTGCGCCGCGGCGCCCCGGAGCCGATCCCCACGCCCGAGGAGGCCGAGACCTACCCCTACTCCGCGGCCGAGGCGGCCTTCGTCCACGACCACCTGTCGAACGTGGTGCTGGGCGACGCCGCCGCGGTGCGCACGGGGCTGGAGGAGCTGCGCAAGCGCACCGAGGCCGACGAGCTGATGATCACCTCGCAGGTCGCCGACCCCGAGGCGCGGATCCGCTCCTACGGCCTGATCGCCGAGGCGTACGGCCTGCCCGGCGCCTGACCTCGCGTCAGGGCACGCAGCCGTCGAAGGCGACGGGCAGGTGGCGGGGGCCGCGCAGCACCGGGTTGCGCCGGTAGGGCGGCGGATCCTCCACCAGCCGGGGTTCGACGAGCCGGCGGGCGAGCTCGGTGAGCGCGACCTGCGCCTCCAGCCGGGCCAGCGGCGCGCCGAAGCAGTAGTGGATACCGCCGCCGAACCCGAGGTGCTCGTTGCCGGTCCGGCCGGGATCGAACCGGTCGGGGTCGGGGAAGCGCCGGGGGTCCCGGTTGCCGGAGGCCAGGACCAGCCAGACGGGCGCGCCCCGGGGGATGGTGACGCCGCCGACGTCGATGTCGGCCAGCGCGGTGCGCTGCGGCAGGAGCTGCACCGGCGGCTCGTAGCGCAGCAGCTCCTCCACCAGCGGCACGGCCAGGCCGGGCTCCTCCCGCAGCCGTCGCAGGGCGTCGGGGTGGCGCAGCAGGGTCAGCATGCCGTTGGTGATGAGGTTCACCGTGGTCTCGTGGCCGGCGATGAGCAGCAGGACCGCGGTGACGACCAGTTCCAGCGGTGACATGCGTTCCCGGTCGCCGTGCCCGGCGGCCAGCGCGGACAGCATGTCGCCGCCGGGCGCGCGGCGGCGGTCCTCGATCAGCCCGGCCAGGTAGCGGCCCAGCTCCATGCGGGCCCGCTGGGCGGCGCGGAGCCGTTCGGCCGGGCCCTCCCCCTCCTCGCCGGGGTCGAGCCCCGCGACGATCGCCTCGGCCCAGACGTGGAAGCGCCCCTCGTCCTCGTGCGGCACCCCGAGGAGATTGCAGATCACCATCACCGGGAAGGGGTAGGCGAAGTCCTCGACGATGTCGGCCTGCTCCCGGTCGCGCAGGCCGTCGATCAGGCCGGAGACCATCCGGGCGAGGTCGCCGCGCATGTCGCTGACCCGCCGCAGGCTGTCCGGCGGCCCGAACGGCCGGGTCGCCAGCCGGCGCAGCCGGTCGTGCTCGGGCGGGTCGAGCCGCAGGAAGCTGGGCGGCAGCCCCTGCTCCTCCTCCAGGATGTCCTCCTCACCGGCGGTGGGCACCCGGTTGCGGGGGTCGGAGCTGAGGCGCGGGTCGTGCAGCAGCCCGGCGATCTCCCAGTACGTGCTCACCGCGTACACGCCGTCCTCCTGCCGCGCCACCGGCGTCCTGCGCAGCTCGGCGTACAGCGGGTAGGGGTCGGCGCGGGCGGCGTAGTCGGTGATCCGCCGCAGCAGGGTGGCGGAGGTCATGGCGGGCTCCTCGTGCGGTTCTCAGACGCGGGCCGGGACGAACGTGACGCGCCGCTCGCTGGGCGCGTAGCCGCTCAGGGTGACGGTGGGGCCGTGGGTGGGCAGGGCGGGGTCGGGGAACTCCGCCGGGATCGGCCGCGGCCCTCCGGGGGCGCGGTCCACCTGGGCGAAGTCCGGCGGGAAGGGCGCGGCCGACTCGATGAGCCGGCCGTAGAACGGCAGCCACCTGCCGTGGTCGAAGGTGACGGCGGCGATGACGCGCCCCTGGTGGCCGTAGACGGCGGCGAACCGGCGCTCGGTCAGGGATCCCTGGACGACGGCCAGCTCGCGGCCCATGGGCGGGACGCCGACGGACTTGATGTTGACGCCGAACTGGGCGGACCAGAAGGCCGGCAGCCACAGGTGCGGGCGGCGTTCCGGGCCGGGGCTGACCATGTTGTGCGCGGCGACCTCGGCCTGGGCGACCGCGTTGCCCCAGTGCTCCAGTGACAGGAACTGGTAGCCGAACAGCGGGTGCGGGGACCGGGCGACGTCCCCGGCGACGAAGACGTCGTCGGTGACGATGCCGTGCACGTCGAAGGCCCGGCATCCGGCGTCGCAGGCGATCCCCCGCGGCCCGGCGGCCAGCCCGGACCCGGCGAGCCACTCGGTGTTGCGCACCGCGCCCAGCGCGACGACGGCCACGTCCGCCTCCAGGACGGTGCCGTCGGACAGGTGGGCGCACCGCAGCCGCCCGGCCTGGTCGCCCTCCAGCGCGGTGACCGTGATACCGCAGCGCAGGTCCACGCCGTGCGCGCGGTGCAGCTCGGCCGCCACCGCGCCGACGACGCCGCCCAGCGCCCCGACGAGGGGGGCGGGGCCGCGCTCGGCGACCGTGACGTCGATCCCCCGCTCCCGGCAGGCCGAGGCGATCTCCGATCCGGTGAACCCGGCGCCGATGACGAGCACCCGGCGGGGCCGCGCGTCCAGCCGCCGGGCCAGCCGGGCCGCCTCGCCGGCGGTGCGCAGGGTGAGGACGCCGTCCAGGGTGGCCTCGGTCTCCTTGATCCACGGGCGGGCGCGGGTGCCGGTCGCGATCAGCAGGCGGTCGTAGCGCACCTCCTCCCCGCCGGCCAGGCGCACCCGCCGCCCGGCGAGGTCCAGCCCGGTGGCGGCCGTCCCGAGCAGCCAGCGCGCCTCCAGCGCGCGGCGCCGGGGCAGCAGGGTGTCGCCGGCGCCGGTACGGCCCAGCAGGACCTGCTTGGACAACGGCGGCCGGTCGTAGGGCTCGTGCGGCTCGTCGCCGATCATGGTCAGCGTCCCCGCGAAGCCCTCCTCGCGGAGCGTCTCGGCGGCCCGCAGGCCCGCCAGGGACGCGCCGACCACGACGGCGTGGCCGCGCCGCCGGAACTCCTCGGCCGATCCGTCAGCCGCGGGCACCGGTCCCCGCCTCCTCCGGTACGGCCGGTCCGCCGGGCCACTCGACGAGGATCGCCTGGACCGGGCAGGACGCGGCGGCCCGCATGACCTGCTCGCGCCGCTCGTCCCCGGGGCAGGGCTCGTACATCAGCGCCTCCTCGCCGTGCATGGCGAAGACGTCGGGTGCCTGGAAGGCGCACTGCGCGTACGCCTCGCACCGGTTGAGGTCCACGACGATCCTCACGTGAGCTGCCCCCATTCGGCGGGTGCGGCGTCGGACGCTGCCAGCCTAGGGAGCCGGCCTGGGGAAACATCATCCGGAAATCGGGGTGTTGCGGCTTTTGGCGGGGTCTTTGCCACCGCCCTCCCGAACGGCCGGGGCCTTTGCCGCCGCCCTCCCGAACGGTGGGGATCTTCCCCGCCGTCCTCCCGAAGGGCGGGGATCGTCCCCGCCGTCCCCCCGAGCGGCGGGGACCACCCGCGCCGCCTCCCCTCCCGCCCCGGCGGCGTGCCCGCGCCCGGTCCCCGGAAGGTCCGCCGTGCCAACCAGCGGGTGAAACCAGGTCAAAGGCGGGTAGAGCATCCGCGATGAAGGTAAACGACTGGCTCCTCACCCCCGAGGAACGGGGAAACCCGGCGTCGTCCGTCGACGGCCGGCACGACCCCGGCGTCGCCTGGTCGGGCGGCAACGCGGTCCGGCCCATCCCGCACGGCGCGCCGTACTTCGCCGAACTGCTCGCCCGGGTCCGCGACCTGCGCGCCGGGGACCTGCTGCTGTTCACCGACTGGCGGGGCGACCCCACCGAGCGGCTGGACGGCCCGGGCACGGAGGTCGCCCGGGTCTTCGGGGAGGCCGCCCGGCGCGGCGTCGTGGTCAAGGGACTGCTGTGGCGCTCGCACTGGGACGGACTCCGCTTCAGCGAGGCCGAGAACCGCCACCTGGGCGACGAGATCGAGGCCGCCGGCGGCGAGTGCCTGCGCGACATGCGCGTCCCGCCCGGCGGCTCCCACCACCAGAAGCTCGTGGTGCTGCGGCACCGGGACCGGCCCGAACGCGACATCGCCTTCGTCGGCGGGATCGATCTGTGCTGGAGCCGCCGCGACGACGCCTCGCACGCCGGCGACCCGCAGGCCGCGCCCATGGCCGGGGTGTACGGCGAGCGCCCGCCCTGGCACGACGTGCAGGCGGCGATCCAGGGCCCGGCCGTGGGCGACGTCGAGGCCGTCTTCCGGGAACGCTGGGAGGACCCCAGCCCGCTGACCCGCAATCCCGTGCACCGCCTGGCCGACCTGCTGCGCCGCGAGGACACCCGCCCCGACCCGCTGCCGCCGCAGTTCCCCGACCCGCCCGCCCGCGGGCCGCACGCCGTACAGCTCCTGCGGACCTACGCCCACCGGCTGACCCGCTACCCGTTCGCGCCGCGGGGCGAGCGGAGCGTCGCCCGCGGCTACCTCAAGGCCCTGCGCCGCGCCCGCGCCCTGGTCTACATCGAGGACCAGTACCTGTGGTCGCCGCAGATCGCCGAGTCCTTCGCCGACACGCTGCGGGCCAACCCCGACCTGCTGATGATCAGCGTCCTGCCGCTGCACCCCGACGAGGGCGGCGCGCTGGGCGGTGTCCCCCAGGTGCTGGGCCGCAACCAGGCGCTGTCGGTGCTCCAGGAGGCCGGCGGCGACCGCTTCGCGGTGTACGGGCTGGAGAACGGGCACGGCACCCCGGTCTACGTCCACGCCAAGGTCTGCGTCATCGACGACGTGTGGGCGACCATCGGCTCCGACAACTTCAACCGCCGCTCCTGGACCTACGACTCCGAGCTGACCTGCGCGGTGCTCGACGAGACCCCGGACGGCCGGGCGCCGCTGGACCCCGGCGGTCACGGCGACGGCGCCCGCCGGTTCCCCCGCGACCTGCGGCTCACCCTCGCCCGGGAGCACCTCGACCGGCGGGAGGACGACGACGGCGACCTGCTGGACCCGCGGTCCTTCTTCGACGCGTTCGCCGCCTGCGCCGCCCGCCTCGACCGCTGGCACGAGGAGGGGCGGCGCGGACCCCGGCCGCCCGGCCGGCTGCGCGCCTACCGGTCGCCGCGGCTGTCCCGGTGGGCCGCCCTGTGGGCCGACCCGCTCTACCGGATCGTGCACGACCCCGACGGGCGACCGCGCGCCCTGCGCCGCGCCGGCTCCTACTGACCGGCGAAAACCCGCTCCCACCGGCCGGGAAGCCCCCGACCGGAAAGGCCCCCGGCCGGAAAGGCCCCTCACCCCCGCCGCGCGCGGCCGCCTGGACGGGGCGGGTCTGCGGGGGCTCATGCCGTACGTCGTGGACCGCTCCCGCCCGGGGGTGTCCGGGTCGGGCATCTACCCCCGCCATCCGCTCGCCGAGGCGCCGATGATCGAACTGGGCGGCTTCCGCCAGTCGCGGGCCGTCGTCGCGCTGCCGGGCGGCCGGGAGGTCGAGGTCGTCTCGGTGCACCCGTGCGCGCCCCGGCACACCGGCGAGGTGCCCTGCTGGGGCGCGGGCCTGGCGGCACTGCCCCGGGCGGGCGGCCGGCCGCGGGTGCTGGCCGGCGACTTCAACGCCACCCTCGACCACCCGCCGGTGCGGGAGCTGCTGGCGGGCGGCTACCGCGACGCGGCCGACGCCGCCGGGCGGGGGCTGACGCCGACCTGGCCGCGGCTGGGGTGGACGTCCCTGCCCGGCGTGACGATCGACCACGTGCTCGCCGACCGGCGGATGCCGGTGAGCGCGTTCGGCGTGCACTCCCTGCCCGGCAGCGACCACCGCCCGGTCTTCGCCGAGCTCGGCCTGCCCTGACCGCTCCGTTCCGGGTGACCGCCCGGCCGCGGCGGGCCGGGCCGGTTCACCGCTCGTCCCGGCCGGCCGCCGACGGGACCGCCCCGGCTCAGTCGGCCGTACCCGCGATGACGGGTACGGCGGGGCCGGCGTCCTCGTCGAACTGGGTCCGGTAAAGCTGCTCGTAGCGACCGCCCGCCGCCAGCAGCTCGGCGTGGGTGCCGCGCTCCACGACCCGCCCGCCCTCGATCACCAGGATGAGGTCGGCCGCGCGGACGGTGGACAGCCGATGCGCGATCACCACCGCCGTCCGGCCGTCCAGGGCCTCCCCCAGCGCGGCCTGCACCGCGGCCTCGGAGGTGGAGTCCAGGTGCGCGGTGGCCTCGTCGAGGATCACCACCCGGGACCTGGCCAGCAGGACCCGGGCGATGGTCAGCCGCTGCCGCTCGCCGCCGGAGAGCCGGTAGCCGCGCTCGCCCACGACGGTGTCCAGGCCGTCAGGCAGCGCGTCGACGATCTCGGTCAGACGGGCGCGGCGCAGCACGTCCCGCAGCTCCTCCTCGGTCGCCTCCGGCCGCGCCAGCAGCAGGTTCGCGCGGATCGTGTCGTGGAACAGGTGCCCGTCCTGGGTGACCATCCCGACCGTCCCGCGGACCGACTCGGCCGTCAGGTCGCGCACGTCCACCCCGGAGAGCCGTACGGCGCCCGCGTCGACGTCGTAGAGCCGCGGGATGAGCTGGGCGATCGTCGACTTGCCCGCCCCCGAGGAGCCGACGAGCGCCACCATCCGGCCCGGCTCGGCACGGAAGGACACTCCGTGCAGCACCTCCACACCGCCGCGCGTGTCGAGCCGGGCGACGTCCTCCAGGGAGGCGAGCGACACCTTGTCCGCCGACGGGTAGGCGAACCGGACGTCGTCGAACTCCACCGACACCGGCCCTTCGGGCACCGCGCGGGCGCCGGGCCGCTCGGCGACGAGCGGCTTGAGATCGAGGATTTCGAAGACCCGCTCGAAGCTCACCAGCGCGCTCATCACCTCCACGCGGGCGCCGGCCAGGGAGGTCAGCGGCGCGTACAGGCGGGTGAGCAGCAGCGCGAGCGCGACCACGGCGCCCGGGTCCAGCAGCGACCGCAACGCGTAGAACCCGCCGACCCCGTAGACGAGGGCCAGCGCCAGCGCCGAGACCAGCGTCAGCGCGGTGACGAACACCGACTGCGTCATCGCCGTGCGCACCCCGATGTCCCGCACCCGGCGGGCCCGGGCGAGGAACTCGGCCGACTCCTCCGCCGGGCGGCCGAAGAGCTTCACCAGCGTCGCCCCCGGCGCGGAGAACCGCTCGGTCATCTGCGTGCTCATCGTCGCGTTGTGCGCGGCCGCCTCGCGCCGCAGCCGGGCCAGCCGGGAGCCCATCCGCCGGGCGGGCAGCACGAACACCGGCAGCAGGAGCAGCGAGAGCAGGGTGATCTGCCAGGAGACGCCGATCATCACCACCAGCGTGAGCAGCAGCGTGACGAGGTTTCCGGCCACGCCGGAGAGGGTGTCGCTGAACGCCCGCTGCGCGCCGATCACGTCGTTGTTCAACCTGCTGACCAGCGCCCCGGTACGGGTCCGGGTGAAGAAGGCGACCGGCATGCGCTGCACGTGGTCGAAGACGGCGGCGCGCAGGTCGAGGATGAGCCCCTCGCCCAGGGTCGCCGACAGCCACCGCGTCGCCAGGCCGAGCCCGGCCTCCGCCAGCGCGATGACCGCGATCAGCGCCGAGAGGCGGACCACGGCCTCCACCGGGGCGCGATTGACGATCGCGTCGACGACCCGGCCCGCGAGCACCGGCGTGGCGACGGCCAGCGCCGCACCCACCACGCTGAGCAGCAGGAACAACACCAGCTTTCGGGTGTGCGGCCGGGCGAAGGCTCCGATCCGGCGCAGCGTGGCCATGGAGAACGGCCGCCTGTCCTCCTGCGCCTGCATCGTGGCGTACATCGAGTGCCACGCCGCCATTTCCATGTTCATCAGGGCACCACCGGGTTCTCAGGGATCGACGGATCGACCCTAGGGCCTCAACCAAAGTCGAGGTCAAGGTGGCGCCCGGGGCGGGTCAGCTCGGGCTGCCGCTGGGGCTCGGGCTCTCGCTCGCGCGGGCCTCGCGCACCAGGCGCAGGTGCCCCTGGACGATCGGCCTGGCGCCCTCGGCCAGCTTCTTCACCACCGGGGAGGAGCCGTCGGTCAGCTCCCGGTCGATGAGCTTGAGCGTCGTGCGGTGGCTCGCGGCCTGCGCGGCCAGCCACGCGCTGTCGAAGGACGAGCCGCTGAGGCTCGACAGTTTCTTGATCTGCTCGCGCTGCATCTTGTTCGGCCGGTCCGGCAACTGCACGCCCGCCCGCTCGGCCACCGGCCGCAGCTTGCCGTCCAGGGTCGTGTGGTCGGTGATGAGCTTCTGCGCGATGTTCTTGATGTCCGGGGAGTCCGACTTCCTCAGCGCGAGCCGGCTCGACAGGATCTCGGCCAGGTTGCCCCGGTGCGCCTGGACCAGGAACTTCCTGTCCTGCTCGTTGAGGTTCGGCTGGGCCACGGCGGCCTGTACGGCGCCGCCCAGCACGACGAGCATGGCGGCCAGCAGGACGACGATCCTTCTGATCATTGGGTCCTCCGTCGGGATGCGGCTGAACAACCACCTCCTGACGGCGTGCTCCGTTGTGCACATTTATAGCCATATGAAGAAATAAATGATCATAAAAGGCTTTTGGGGCTTTTCATTCGGTTGTTCCAGCGCGCACCTTCGGGTTCCTCCGTTTCGCGGGTCACGCCTGGCGGGTGGGCAGGACGACGATCTGGCGCAGGTTGACGTGGCGGGGGCGGCTGGTCACGTAGGCGACGAGGTCGGCGATCTCGTCGGCCGACAGCGAGCCGAGCGCGTCGAACATCTCCCCGAGCCGGCCCTCCTCCCCCAGGGCCGGGTTGTCGACGTGCGAGGCCAGCTCGGTGTCGGTCAGGCCCGGCTCGATGTTGGTCACCCGCACGTCCCGCGGACCGAACTCGGTGCGCAGCGACGCCGACAGGTGGGTCAGCGCCGCCTTGGTCGCGGCGTAGACGGCGTAGCCGGGGAAGAGCGCGTGCGCGCCGATCGAGGAGATGTTCACCAGGTCGGCGGTGGCCCCGCGGGCCGCGGCGGCGACGAGGTCGGCGGTGAACGCGCGGATGATCCGCAGGGCGCCGGTGACGTTGGTGTCGATCATCCGGGTCCACTCGTCGGCGCGGCCGTCGTCGATCGGGTTGGGCAGCATCACGCCGGCGGCGTTGACCACCAGGTCGGCCGCGCCCAGCTCGGCGTGGACGCGGGCGGCTCCGGCATCGACCGACGCCTGGTCGGTGACGTCCACGGCCACCGCGATCGCCCGGCCGCCGTCCCGTTCGATCTCGGCGGCGAGTTCCTTGAGGCGGTCCTCGCGGCGGGCCAGCAGCGCCACGCGGGCGCCGTGCGCGGCCAGCAGCCGGGCGGTCGCGGCGCCCATGCCGCTCGCGGCCCCGGTGACGACGGCGGTGCGACCGGAAAGGGAGGTGTGGTTCACGGTGTTCTCCATGTTCTGCGTAGTCCCGCGTAGCTCGGCGAAGTCCTGCGAGGTCCCGGCCGGGTCGTCCCGGGTTCCGGTCGCTCGCTCCGGGATGTCCTCCCGGCGTGAGACCACTCTGCCGCCGGCCGCGCCGCCCACCCAGAGCACCGGTTTTCCTGGGTCTGCGGTTACCACCTTCGCCGGGGACGCCCCCCGGCGCCGGGACGGCCTTCCCGGCCGTCCGGCCGCTCCCGCCGGAACCGCGGACTCCGGCCGTCCGCGCCCCAGCGGATCACCACGCCGGAGCCGTACCGGGGGCCGCCGTTAAGGTCACGGGCATGAACGGAACCAATCTGGACGAACTCGGCGGCTTCCTGCGGTCCCGCCGCGCCCGCATCCGGCCCCAGGACGCGGGCCTGCCGGACGCGGGACGGCGGCGGCGGGTGCCCGGACTGCGCCGCGAGGAGGTGGCCCGGCTCGCCGGGGTGAGCGTCGACTACTACGTCCGGCTGGAGCAGGGACGCGGTCACAACGTCTCGGACGCCGTGCTGGACGCGGTCGCCCGCGTGCTGCGGCTCGACGCGACCGAGCGGGCGCACCTGTACGACCTGGCCCGGCCGCCGCGCGAGGCGGTGCCGCCGGCCCCGGCCACCGTCCGCCCGCAGGTGCGGACGATGCTGGACGCCATCCAGGCCCCCGCGTTCCTGCTGGGCCGGTGCATGGACGTGCTGGCGTGGAACGCGCTGGGCGACGCCGTCGTCGGTTTCTCCGCGATGCCGCCCGGCGAGCGCAACATGGCCCGGCGGGCGTTCCTGGACCCCGAGGCCCGGACGCTCTACCCGCGCTGGACGGAGGTCGCCGCCGAGACCGCGGCGCACCTGCGGCTGGACGCGGCGCGCCACCCGGGCGACCCCCGGATGGCCGCCCTGGTCGCGGAGTTGTCCGCGGGCAACCCCGAGTTCCGTGCCCTGTGGGAGGACCACACGGTCCGGGAGAAGGCCGGCGGCCGCAAACTGATCCGCCACCCGGTCGTCGGCACGCTCGACGTCGGCTACGAGACGCTGGCCCTGCCCGGCGACCCCGACCAGCTGATCGTCGTCTACGTCGTGGCCCCGGACTCGGCGGAGGCGGAGAGACTCGCCTTCCTCGCCACCGCGGCGTCCGGCTCCAAAGCCGACGCCATGGTTTGAGGCGGAGTCCGGAGCCGGACGCCGCTGCTTGAGGCGGAGCCCGGCCCCGGAGCCGACGTCACGGCTTGAGAGGACATGGCCGGTCCGCCGCCATCGAACGAACCACAAATATTCTTTGACACGAATATTCTCCTTGGAGAATAATGATGGCCATGGACGCACTACTCGCCGCCCTGGCCGATCCGGCCCGCTGGCGGCTCGTGAACCTGCTGGCCGAACGGCCCCGTTCGGTCGGCGTCCTCGCCCGGCTCGCCGAGGCGCGCCAGCCGCAGACGACCAAGCACCTGCAGGCCCTTGAGCGCGCCGGCGTCGTCACCTCCCAGCGCACCGGCCAGCGCCGCGTCTACGCGCTCCGGCCCGCTCCCCTGCGGGACCTGGCGGCCGTGCTCACCCGGCTCGCCGACACCGCGGACCAGGCCGACGGCCCGCACGCGACCTACGACCGGTACGGGCTCAGCCTTCACGCGGAGCGGCTCGCCGCGGAGGAGCCGGGGTGGGCCGACGGACGCTCGTTCAGGTTCCTCCGGTCGCTGCCGGGACGCCCCGAACTGGTCTGGCGCCACCTGACCGAGACCTCCCTGCTCGCCCGATGGTGGACCCCCGACGACCTCCGCGTCTCCGAGCTCGTGTTCGAGGCGCGGCCGGGCGGGCGGATCGTCCACGAGTACCGCGACATCGAGGACGCCGACGGCTCCGACCCGGTCGCCGGGCGCGCGGAGGGGGTCGTCGACGACGTACGGCCCGCCGAGCGCCTGACCTACCGGCTCTCCCCGCTGCTTCCCGGCGGCGGCCCGGCCTTCACCGCGCACGTCGACCTCGGCCTCCGGCCCACCGGCACCGGCACGGACCTCGACGTCCGCTGGCGGATCGCCGACAGCACGGTCGGCTCCGCGGACTTCATCGCGGGCATCGAGCTCGGCTTCGGCCAGAGCCTCGACAAGCTCGCGGCGGCCCTCGCCGCGGGCCCGCACGACACCGCCGTCGCCGACGGCACCGACGGCACCGATATAAGGAGCACGAAATGACGGAGCAGACCGGCCGCAGGGTGACCGCGAACCTGAGCCTCACCCTCGACGGGCGTTACCACGGCCCCGGTGGACCCGGTGATTTCGCGGCTTTCGCCCCGTATGTGACCAGCGAGCTCGCGCGAAACCACATGAACCGCATCTGGGAGAACGCGACGACGGCGCTGCTCGGCCGGAACAACGCCGAGGGATTCATGGGGCACTGGTCGTCCGTCGCCGAAGACGACAACGCCGATCCGCGTGACCGCGGATACGCCAAGTGGCTGGTCGACACGGAGAAGGTGGTCCTGTCGACCGCCCTGACCGAAGCGCCGTGGGAACGCACCCGCGTGGTGAACGCCCCCGCCGCCGACGTCGTCACCGAACTCAAGGCCACCGGCGAGGGTGAAATCCTCGTCAACAGCAGCCCCAGCGTCATCAAGCCGCTCCTGGCGGCGGACCTGATCGACCGGCTGTATCTCATGATCTTCCCCGAGATCGCCGGAGGCGGGCAGCGGCTGTTCGACGACGGCCTGCCGGCCACGAAGTGGACGCTCACGCACCGGGAGACCGGCGAGCTGGGCGAGCTCGCCATGGTCTACGACCGGGTCCGCTGAGCCGGCCGGCCACCGTCGCCGTCCGCGGGCGGACCGGCCCTCACCTCCGGATCACCGCAACGCGGCGTCCCGGTCGATCAGCACCCGACCCCGGGGCGACCTGACGAGGTTCCACGGGGCGGCGTCGTTGTGGCAGACGAGCTCCTCGGCGTCCGGGGGATGATCCGGTTCCACACCGCGGGCCCGGGCGGGACGAAGCCGGCCGAGGCGGCGTGCAGGTCGGCCGGCAGGCGGCCGATCTCCGCCCTGCCGGGAGTTCAACGACCGCCGGCGGACCCCGCCGGATCCGGGGAACGATCCGCGCCGGAGCCGGGGGCGCCCGGGGGCAGGCCCAGGGCGGTCGAGAGCCGGCGCGCCGTCTCCGCGACGACGGCCCCCATCTCCCTCATCCGGGACTCGGCGGGGGTGCGGGTGACCGACACGCTGATGGCGGCCGCGATCAGTCCCCGGTGCTCCCGCACCGGCGCCGACACCCCGGCCGCGCTGTCCTCCAGCTCGACATCGGTCACCGCGTACCCGGCGGTGCGCACGTGCTCGATGTCGGCCAGCCACTGCTCCTCGCCACCGATCGCGGAGTCCAGGCCGCTGGGCAGGGCCGCCCGGAGCAGCTCGCGGATCTGCTCGTCCTCCCAGTCCGCGAGGAGCGACCGCCCCGCGGCCGCCATGATCACCGGGACGGAGACGCCCTCCCAGATCCGGTGGTAGGCCCGGGACGACGGCACCGATGACAGTGTGAGAACCATCTCACCGCGCAGTACGCACAGGTGCGTGTCCTCGTCGAAGAGCGTGGCCAGGTGCCGCAGGAAGGGCTCGGCCACCCGGACGAGCCTCGACTGCTGGGTCCGCGCCGCGAGCGAGAACAGGCGCCAGCCCAGGCGGTAGCGGCGCGTCACCGGGTCGCGCTCCACCATGCCCTCGGCTTCGAGCGCGCGCAGCGCCCGCGACACCTGGCTCTTCTCCCGGCCCAGGCGCTGGGCGATCCAGTTGACGCCGAACCCGTCGGCGTCGGGGCCGTCCCCGTGGCCGGCGAGCACCTCGAGGATCTCCATGTCCCGGCGCAGCCCGGCCGAGGACACCGGCTTCTCGCTCATCCCCATCCGTTCATAACGAAAGCATTGCGTTATGTTGCGATGACCGCAACTTATTTTGCGCTGAATGCAACCAACCGCATACGTTTACAAACCCTGCAAGCGTAAGCGAAGGTGGTTCCCCCATGAACTTCAGCGAGTACGTGGTCTCTCGCTGGGACACTCTCTCGCTGGCCGCAGCCGAACACGTCCTCGCCGTGGCGATCGCGATCGGGGTCGCCGCGCTCGTCGGGATCGGGACGGGCCTCCTCGTCCACGAGACGCCGAAGGCCCGGAACGCCTCACTGGCGCTCTCCGCCGCGATCCTGACGGTTCCCTCCCTCGCCCTGCTCACCCTGTTGATCCCCCTCACCGGTCTCGGCTGGGGCTCCACGCTGGTCGCGCTGACCGCGTACGCGCTCCTGCCGATCATCCGCAACACGGTGACGGGGCTGAACGGCGTGGACGCCACCACGGTGGAGGCCGGGCGCGGGATGGGCATGAGCCGAGCCCGCGTCCTGATGAAGGTGCAGCTCCCGCTGGCCTGGCCGCTGATCCTGACCGGGGTCCGCGTCTCGACCCAGATGATCATCGGCATCGCGGCGATCGCCGCCTACGTCGACGGGCCGGGCCTCGGCACGCAGATCTTCGAGGGGCTCTCCCGGCTCGGGTCGGTGAACGCTCTCAACGCCACGCTCGCGGGCACGCTCGGCATCGTGGTCATCGCCGTGCTGTTCGACCTGTTCTTCTACGCCGTTCGCCAACTGACCGTCCCCAGGGGGCTTCGTGTTCGACACTGAGACAGAGGGAGCGCGCATCGAACTGCGCGCATTGACCAAGCACTATCCGGGGCAGCCCGCACCCGCGGTCGACAACGTCGACCTCGACATCCCCGCCGGTGAGCTGGTGGTCTTCGTCGGCCCGTCGGGCTGTGGCAAGACGACCACCATGAAGATGATCAACCGTCTGGTCGAGCCCACGTCGGGTGAGATCCGCATCGGCGGCAAGGACGTCCTGAGCCTGCAGCCCGATGAGCTCCGCCGGCACATCGGCTACGCCATCCAGCAGGTGGGCCTGTTCCCCCACCTGACCATCGGGCAGAACATCGGGCTGGTGCCCAAGCTGCTGGGCTGGCCGGCGGCGCGGATCGCCGCGCGGGTGGAGGAGCTCCTCTCGCTGGTGAACCTGGAGCCGTCGCTGTTCCACGACCGCTACCCCCGCCAGTTGTCCGGCGGCCAGCAGCAGCGCGTGGGCGTGGCCCGGGCGCTGGCGGCCGACCCGCCCGTGATGCTGATGGACGAGCCGTTCGGCGCGACCGACCCGATCACGCGCGAGCACCTGCAGAAGGAGTTCGTCCGGCTGCAGAAGCGGCTGCGCAAGACGATCATCTTCGTCACCCACGACTTCGAGGAGGCCATCAAACTGGGCGACCGCATCGTCGTGCTCCGGGAGCGCTCGCACATCGCGCAGTACGACACCCCCGCCGAGATCCTCGCCCGGCCCGCCGACGACTACGTCGCCGGGTTCGTCGGCCAGGACGCCACGCTCAAGCGGCTCGCGCTGCTGCGCGTGGAGGACGTGGCGCCCGTCGGGCCGCCCCAGCCGACCGGGCTGCCGCAGGTCGCGGCCGGGACCAGCCTGCGTGAGGCCCTGGACGTCATGATCGCCCACGGCTCCGACCGCTGCAGCTCCCCCTCCGGCGTCCTCACCTACGCCGCGCTGTGCGGGGTCGTGGGAACCGGACGGCCGTCGTCCACCGGGCAGGAGCCGGAGGCGGTGCCCTCCCTCCCCGCGCCGGAGAAGGTAGTTGCCGGTGGCCGCTGACACCCTCACCGCCGACATCCTCGGCTCCGAAGCCTCCGAAGGCGCGGGAGTCCCCGGAGCCCCCGAAACCGCCGGCGCCCTCACCGCGGACCGGGCGCGACCGTCCCGGCGCGCCGCGCGCCTGCGTCTCCTCCTCACCCCCGCCGCCGTGTGCGCCGTACTGGCCGCCCTGTACGCCTGGGTGAGCGCCCAGGACCTCGACTCCATCGAACAGCGCAGCCTCAACCCGTCGGTGATCCTCACCAAGGCCGCGGAGCACCTGGAGATGACCCTCGCCGCGACGGCGCTCGTGGTGGTCATCGCGATCCCGCTGGGCATCGTCGCCTCCCGCTCCCGCAACCGGATCGCCACGCCGGTCATCCTCACCGCCGCCAACCTCGGCCAGGCGGTGCCGTGCATCGGGCTCCTCGTCCTGTGCACCTTCCTGATGGGGGTGGGCTTCCAGACCGCGCTGGTCGGGCTGGTGGCGTACTCCGTCCT
The DNA here is from genome assembly GCF_013409935.1 of Streptosporangium sandarakinum. Lineage (GTDB taxonomy): Bacteria > Actinomycetota > Actinomycetes > Streptosporangiales > Streptosporangiaceae > Streptosporangium > Streptosporangium nondiastaticum. The sequence continues at coordinate 167,740 of NZ_JACCCO010000001.1, forward strand.
GCCGGTCCTGCGCAACACGATGGTCGGGGTCCAGCAGGTGGACCCGGCGCTCGTCGAGGCCGCCCGCGGGATGGGCATGACCAGGGGCCAGGTGCTACGCCGGGTGGAGCTCAGGCTCGCCGTGCCCGCGATCCTCGCCGGGTTGCGCACCGCGCTCGTACTGACCGTCGGCGTCGCCACGCTCGGCGCGTTCGTCGCCGCGGGCGGCTTCGGCGAGCTGATCATCAACGGCCTCAAGCTGAACCGCATGCCCGTGACCGTGGTCGGCGGTGTGCTGACCGCGTGCATCGCCTTCCTCATCGACTGGCTCGGCGCGCTCGCCGAGAACGTGCTCAGGCCCCGGGGCCTCTGACCCGGGCTCCGACCTGAGCTCCGACCCGGGCCGCCGCGCGTCCCGCCCCCGGCTCGCCGGGCGGCCCGAACCCTGAACGCCGTGCCGCCCCTGATCATCGGGCGGCCCGGACCACCGTGCCGCCCGTGGCCCCGGGCGGCGGGCCCCCGATCCCTCCTGGCATCCCCGACACGAGACCGAAGAGGTGTCCTTTCCGTGCGTTCCCATTCCCTCCGCAAGACGGTTCCCCTCCGCAGGACGGCCGCCGCGCTCGCCGCCGCGGCGCTGGCCCTCACCGCCGTGAGCGGCTGCGGCTCCGCCGAGGCCGTCGAGACCGCCAGCGCGGGCGACGAGCTCGCCGGAGCGAAGTTCGTCGTCGGCTCCAAGGACTTCACCGAGAACATCGTCCTCGGCAAGATCGCGGTGCAGGTGCTGAAGGCGCACGGGGCCGAGATCGTCGACAAGACCAACCTCGGCGGCACCGTCCCCAACCGCAAGGCCCTGGAGTCCAAGGCGATCGACATGTACTGGGACTACTCCGGCACCGGGTGGATCGAGCACCTGAGGAACGCCGAGCCCATCCAGGACTCGGCCGAGCAGTTCAAGGCCACCGCGGCCGCCGATCTCGCCAAGAACGGGATCCACTGGATCGGCCCGACCCCGCTGAACAACACCTACGCCCTGGCGATCCGCTCGGAGAAGGCCCAGGAGCTGGGCGTCAAGACGCTCTCCGACGTTGCCGAGCTGGCGAAGACCAAGCCGGAGGAGGTCACGCTGTGCATCGAGACGGAGTTCTCCACCCGCGACGACGGCCTGCCGGGGCTGTCCAAGGCCTACGGCATGGACATCCCGAAGAACCGGGTCAGCCTGCTGGACACCGGCGTCGTCTACACCGAGACGGACAAGGGCCAGACCTGCAACTTCGGTGAGGTGTTCACCACCGACGGGCGCATCGCCTCGCTCGGCCTCACCGTGCTGGAGGACGACAAGAAGTTCTTCCCGGTCTACAACGCCGCCGTGACGCTGCGGGAGGACACCTACAAGAAGTACCCGGCGCTGGAGAAGGTGCTCCAGCCGGTGATCGACAAGCTGGACGACGCCACGATGCAGCAGCTCAACGCCAAGGTCGACGTCGAGGGCCAGGAGCCCGGCAAGGTCTCCGCCGACTGGCTCGACCAGCAGGGCTTCCTCGGCAGCAAGGCCTGACGGCGCGGGGCCCCGGCGCGGGCCCGGCGGCACGGCCCGGCGGGCCCGCGCCGCGGGCCGTGACGACGTCGGCGGTACGGCGGGCCGCCCCGCCGTACCGGCAGGCCCGCCGTACCGGCACGGCCGCCCCTCAGCAGGTGTGGTGGCCCGAGATGATGTCGCGCAGCGCGCGGATCGCGTCGTCCAGCCGTTCCGGGGTGCCCTCGGCGGCGGGCTCCGGCTCGGCGGGGACGCGCCGCCGGCGGATGGCCTCGGCGATCTCCTCCAGGGAGTCGGCCAGGGCCCGTACCGCCTCCGGGGGCGGCGGGGGCGCGCCGTGCTCGGCGCGCGCCACGGTGGCGGCCGTGGTGTCGGCCACCTTCTCCAGCGCGGTCATCGCGGGCATCCAGGTGGTGATCCGCCTGCTGACCGTGGGCGGCTCGGTCACCGCGCGCTGGAAGACGACCCGCAGGTCCGACATGGCCTCGTACGCCTTGCGGCGGTACACCGGCCGGTCGGGGTTGCCGGGGTCGAAGGCGCCGCGCAGGTAGCGCGCGGTGGCCGACACCGCGTCGGCGAAGGGCCCCCGGACCGGGGCGTGCCAGCTTCCCGGCCACGGCAGGTAGCCCAGCAGCAGCACGATCACGCACCCGGCGACGGTGTCCACCAGGCGGACCTCCGCCAGCCGCGGGCCGCCCCGGGTCAGCAGGTCCACCAGGAGCAGCACCAGCGGCGCCTGGAAGGTCGACATCAGCCCCCAGTTGCGCTGCAGGCCGTACGGTATGAGCGCGGCGAACACCGCGATCGGGACGAGGATCAGCGGGCCGTACGGGACCACCAGGAGCACCGCGACGCCGACGAAGGTGCCGGCGAACGTGCCGAGAGCCCGCTGCAGTGCCCGCGCGAACACCGACCCGAAGTCGGGCTTGAGGACCAGCGCGACGGTCAGCACCATCCAGTAGGACCGCTCGAACAGGCCGAACTCGCTGATCGCGGTGGCCACGCCCATGCACAGGGCGAGCCGGACGGCGTACTTGCGGGTGAAGTGGCCGTACCACATCTTCGCCCAGGCGTTGCGGAACCGCTCGCCGTAGCCGACCGGCCGGTACGGCAACTGCTCGGTCTCGACGTCACCGCCGGAGGCCAGCTCCACGGCCCCGTCCACGGCGGAGTTCAGCGCCCGCAGCGCGGGGGACTCGCCGGGGAGACGCGGCGGCGGGTGCGGCGCGCGTCCCTCGTCCAGCGCCGCGGTGATCTCCTCGACGGCGGCGGCCGTCCCCTCCGGCGGATCGCGTCCCTCCTGGCCGAGGGAGATCAGCGCGTTGCGGATCAGCGACGCCTGGTTCAGCAGCGCGATCAGCCGGGTCTGCCCGGGGTCCTGGCCGGCGGAGGCGGAGCGGGCGCCGAAGACGGCGTCGTAGCCGCTCTCCAGCGCGGTGTCGAACGCGGCCAGGGCGTCGGCGTCGCGGTCGTCGATCAGCCGGTCGAGCGACCGGTAGACCGTGACGGTCGCGCTCTCCTCCGGGTTCCGGGAACGCAGCGGCCAGTCGGCCACGCCGAGCACGGTCACCCAGGCCACGCCGAGCAGGAACTGCGCGGCCCCGAGGAGGGGACCGCCGGGCAGCGGGATACCGGTGCTGATCACTGCCATCACCACGAGTTGCAGTCCCGCCAGCGACCCCTTGGCCCCGATCGTGCTGATCAGCGCCGAGACCACCGAGACCACCACGATCACCGGGACCGTCCACCAGCCGTGGCCGCGCACCATCGCGCCGATGGCGTAGCCCGCCGCCCCGCCGAGGCCGACCAGGCCGATCCGGGCGACCCTCTCCCGGTACGGCCCGCCCCGGTTGGCCAGGCCCGGCCCCATGGCCCCCATGGAGGGCAGCAGGCCCAGCGTGAGATTCCCGGCGACGAGGGCCACGAGGAGCGGGACGGTCACCGCGAGGGCCATGCGGACCATCGGCCACCAGGCGGGTTTCGCCGGGGCGGGCCGTACGGTCTCCACCAGCCAGCCCGGCGCCGCGTCGGCCAGCCGGTCGGCGGCGGAGCGGAACGGGCTGGGCATCGTCGGCAACCGTCGGCGGCCGGGCTCGCGGCGCGCTCAGCGCACCAGCTTGTCGAGCCGGATCGGCAGGTCGCGGACCCGGACGCCGGTGGCGTGGTGGACGGCGTTGGCGACGGCGGCGGCGGTGCCGACGATGCCGATCTCCCCGATGCCCTTGGCGCCCAGCGGGTTGAGGTGCGGGTCGTCCTCCTCTATCCAGTACGCCTGGACGTCGGGCAGGTCCATGGCGGTCGGGACGTGGTACTGGGCGAGGTCGTGGTTGAGGTAGTCGCCGAACTCGCGGTCCATGACGCTCTCCTCCAGCAGGGCCATCGACATGCCCATGGTCATGCCGCCGACGAACTGTGAGCGCGCGGTGACGGGGTTGACGATCCGGCCGGCGGCGAACACCCCGAGCAGCCGCAGCACCCGTGCCTCCCCGGTGTCGAGGTCCACGCCCACCTCGGCGAACTGGGCGCCGAAGGCGTGCCGGGCGTACTCCGGCTGCTCGCCCACCTCCTCCGCGGTGTCGGCGGTCGCCTCCAGTCCTTCGGCGGGCACGTCGCCGCCGCGCAGGTCGAGCTCCTCCAGCAGGGCCTCGCAGGCCCGCACCACGGCCGTCCCCCAGGAGGCGGTGCCCGCCGAGCCGCCGGCCAGCGAGGCGGCGGGCAGCGCGGTGTCGCCGACCTCCACCCGTACCCGGTCCGGGGTGACGCGCAGCGCGTCGGCGGCGACCTGCGTCAGGATCGTCCGGGCGCCGGTGCCGATGTCGGCGGCGGCGATCCGCACGGAGAACCGGCCGTCCGGCTCGCACCGGGCACTCGCCCGCGAGGGGCGCCGGTAGACCGGGTAGGTGGACGCCGCCACGCCGGTGCCGACGAGCATCCGGCCGCGGGTCCGGGCCGCGGGCGTGGGGTCGCGGTCGGCCCAGCCGAACCGGCGGGCGCCCTCGCGCAGGCAGCCCACCAGGTTGCGGGAGCTGAACGGCAGGCCGCTCTCCGGCTCGGCGGCGGGCTCGTTGCGGATCCGCAGCTCGACCGGGTCGATCCCGCAGGCGACGGCCAGCTCGTCCATGGCCGACTCCAGCGCGAACATGCCCGGCGCCTCGCCGGGGGCGCGCATCCAGGCCGGGGTCGGCACGTCGAGCCGGACCAGGCGGTGCGCGGTGCGCCGGTCGGGCGCGGCGTACATCACGCGGGTCGGGGTGGTGGTCTGCTCGGCGAACTCGCGGAGCCGGGAGCTCTGCTCGAACGCCTCGTGCACGATCACGGTCAGCCGCCCGCCGGTGTCCGCGCCGAGCCGTACCCGCTGGATCGTCGGGGTGCGGTAGCCGGTCACCGCGAACATCTGCTGCCGGGTCACCGCGAGCTTGACCGGGCGGCCGGTGTGCTTGGCGGCGAGCGCGGCGAGCACCACGGGCGGCAGCGCGGCGCCCTTGGAGCCGAAGCCGCCGCCCACGTGCGGGGAGATGACGCGGACGTTCTCCGGCGGCATGCCGAACAGCGGGGCGATCGTCTCGCGCAGCGCGGACACCCCCTGCGTGGAGTCGTGGAGGGTGAGGCCGTCACCGCTCCAGACGGCGACCGTGGCGTGCGGCTCCATCGGGTTGTTGTGCTCGGCCGGGGTGCGGTACGTCGCGTCGACGAGGACCGGCGCCGCGGCGAGCGCCGCGTCCGGGTCGCCCAGCTCGGTGTCGGCGGGGTAGCCGGCGTTGACGCGGTCGGGCCGGTACATCTCCGGGTGGTCGGCGCGCAGCTCGACGTCGTGCGGCTCGGCGTCGTAGTCGATCCGCAGCAGCCGGGCCGCCTCCCGGGCGCACTGGAGCGTCTCGGCCACCACGACCGCGACGTACTGGCCGCGGTAGGCCACCCGGTCCGACTGCAGCACCGCCAGCTCGGCGTTGTCGGCCGGGGCCAGGCGGGGGGCGTTGCCGTGCCAGATGGCGGCGATCACCCCGGGGAGCCGGACGACGGCGTCGACGTCGGCCGCGAGGACCGTGCCGCGGGCGACGCTCGCCTGCACCGGCACGGCGTAGGCGAGGTCGTCCGGGAAGTTCTCGTAGGCGTATCGGGCCAGGCCCGTCACCTTCTCGACGCCCTCGACGCGTTCCAGCGCCGCGCCGACGTACGGCCTGGCCTCGGTCTTCACGGCGTCTCCAGGGGTCGCGGCGCGCCGGCCGCGCCGGTCGCGGCGGCCGGGGCGTCTCCGGGGCGTACGGCGGTCACGGTGTCTCCACGGGCTCGGACTCCGCGAACCCCGCGGGCTCAGCGGGCTCCGCGAGGTCGGCGAGGGTGCGGACCAGGACGTTGCGCAGCAGCGGCGCCTTGAAGGCGTTGCCCGGCAGCGGGCTGGAGCGGGCCAGCTCGGCGTCGGCCGCCCGGGCGAACTCCTCCGGGGTGGCCGCCGCGCCGCGCAGCGCCGCCTCGGCGGCCTCGGCCCGCCACGGCACGTGGGCCACGCCGCCCAGCGCGATGCGGCAGTCGCGCACCACCCCGCCGGCCACGTCCAGCGCGGCCGCCACCGACACCACCGCGAACGCGAAGGACGCCCGGTCGCGCACCTTGCGGTAGCGCGAGCGCGCCGCGAACGGCAGGTGGGGCACCTCGACCGCGGTGATCAGTTCGCCGGGCGCCAGGACGGTGTCGCGGTCCGGCTCGTCGCCGGGCAGCCGGTGCAGGCCCGGCATCGGCACCGTACGGGCGCCGTCGGGGCCCTCCACGTGGACGAGGGCGTCCAGCGCGGCCAGCGCGACGGCCATGTCGGAGGGGTGGGTGGCCACGCAGTGCTCCGAGTGGCCGAGGATCGCGAGGTTGCGGTGGTCGCCCGTGCGGGCCGGGCACCCGGAGCCGGGCAGCCGCTTGTTGCAGGGCTTGGTCACGTCCTGGAAGTAGGGGCAGCGGGTGCGCTGCAACAGGTTGCCGGCGACCGTGGCCATGTTGCGGATCTGCCCGGAGGCCCCCTCCAGCACGGCGCGGGCGAGCAGCGGCTGGGCCCGCCGGACGAGCGGGTCGGCGGCGAGGTCGCCGTTGCGCACTCCCGCGCCGATCAGCAGGCCGCCGCCGGTCTCCTCGATCGCGCGGGAGGAGATCCGGGTGACGTCCACCAGGGTCCGCGGCGTGGCGACGCCGAGCCGCATCAGGTCCACCAGGTTCGTTCCGCCGCCGAGGTAGACGGCGTCCGGCCGCCCGGCGGCGGCCACCGCGGACCGCACGTCGGCGGGCCGCTCGTAGGTGAAAGGTCTCACCGCGCCACCCGCTCCGCCGCGCCGTACGGCGGCGCCACCCGCGCCGTCCGGTCCGTCACCGCGCCACCTGGCCGACGGCCGCGACGATGCCGGGGTAGGCGCCGCACCGGCACAGGTTGCCGCTCATCCGCTCGCGGATCTCCGTCTCGTCCAGCCGCGGCGGGGCCGACAGGCCGGGGGTGACCGCGCTCGGCCACCCTTCGGCGGCCTCGGCCAGCGCGCCGACCGCCGAGCAGAGCTGCCCGGGGGTGCAGTAGCCGCACTGGAAGGCGTCGTTCTCGACGAAGGCGGCCTGCAGCGGGTGCAGGGCGTCGCCGTCGGCGAGCCCCTCCACCGTGACGATCTCCACGTCGTCCGCGGTCACCGTGAGCGTCAGGCACGACAGCGCGCGCCGGCCGTCCACCAGCACCGTGCAGGCGCCGCACTGGCCGTGGTCGCAGCCCTTCTTCGCGCCGGTCAGCCCGAGGCTCTCGCGCAGCGTGTCCAGCAGCGTCTCGCGGGTGTCCACGGTGACCGGGCGGGGGACGCCGTTCACCGACAGGCGGAGGTCGGCCGTGACGGGGTCGGGCACCCCGCCCGCCCCCGTGATGTCTGTTTCGCCGTTCACGGGCGCTCCCCTACCCCGTCGCTCGTCGGCCATATCTCCCGGGCGGACGCTTGACGGTTCCTTGACCGTTCCGCCCCTCCCCCGCCGTGGATCCCGGTCCGGGAGGCGGATGCCGGGGTGCTCCGCCGAGGTCGTCGCGTTCCACGTACCCCGGCGGCCTCGCGGGCCGTGGGATTCCAGGAGGGTCTCGCACCCGGCTTCCCCGATCCGTCCGCGCGGTTTCCCGGAATGATCGCCTGGGCGCTCCACGGAGCGGGCGCCCGGATCGTCGCCGGGAAGAGCGCCGCGAATCCCCTCCGGAGATATTCGCCATCTTGAAGCTTTTTACCCCGCCTTTTGAGTTAATTACCGACATCATGCTTGTTTCTACCCTGTTCCCTAATGACGCGCGTTTAGCGTGATCGTCAGGGGGGCGAAGAAAAACGGTGAGATTTGGACACATCTGGTCATTGCGCGTCCGGATGACGCTGCTGGCGAGCGTCATCATGACAGCGCTGTGCGGGGGAATCTGCGCGCTGATCCTGATCGGTGTGCACGACCGCGTCGTCAACGACCTGTCCGACCGGCTCCTCCTGTACAACATGCGGGTGGTCCGCCTCGTCGAGAAGGGCCAGGTTCCCCCGGTGCTCTCCAGCCGGAAGTCCATTTTCCTCCAGGTGGTCGACCCCGGCGGCCGGGTCACGGCGGCCAGCCCGCAGCTGGCCGGCAGGCCCAGGCTGACCGACCTCGTACCCCCGGACGACAGCTCGCGGGTGGAACGGAAGATCTGCGACGCCCCCGGGTTCCCGGACACCTGCCTGCGCGTCGTGGCCGTCCGGATCGCCGCCGCCGGCGGCGAATGGATCGTCTACGGCGCCGGCCCCACCACCCCGTGGTACGTCAGCCGCTCGCTGCTGCTCAGCCTCCTGGCCGGGTCGGGACTGGTGGTCGGGGCCACGATCGTCGGGGCCTACCGCACCGTCAGCAAGACCCTCCTCCCGGTGGAGGACATCTGCACCGAGCTGGCCGAGATCACCTCCTCCGACCTGGGACGCCGGGTGCCCGTGCCCCCGCACCGGGACGAGATCCACAAGCTGGCGGTGACGGTGAACCAGACCCTGGACCGGCTGGAGGCCGCCGTCGAGCGGGAGCGGCGGTTCGCCTCCGACGCCTCGCACGACCTGCGCAGCCCCATCACCGCGATGCGCACGCAGGTGGAGGAGGCGCTGCTGCACCCGGAGGAGAGCGACTGGCCCTCCGTGGCCGGGGCGGTGCTGGCCAGCCTCGGGCGGCTGCAGGCGATCGTCACCGACCTGCTGGTGCTCTCCCGCCTCGAAGCGGGCGCGGGCGGCCCCCACGCGCGCGTCGACCTGGGAGAGCTGGTCGGCTCCGAGCTGGCGCGCCATGTCCACCGGACGCCCGTCGAGACGCGCCTGGAGCCGGGTGTGCTGGTCGACGCCGACCGCATGCAGCTCGTCCGGCTGCTCACCAACCTCGTGGACAACGCCGACCGGCACGCCGAGTCGGCGATCGTCGTGACGGTGCGGTCCGAGGACGGGCGGAGCGTGCTGGAGGTGCTCGACGACGGCCCCGGGATCCCGCCGGAGCAGCGGGAGTACGTGTTCCGGCGCTTCGCCCGGCTCGACGCCGCGCGCAGCAAGGACAAGGGCGGGACCGGGCTCGGCCTGGCGATCTGCCGGGAGATCGCCGAACGGCACGGCGGGACGCTGACGATCCGCGACTCCGGGAAGGGCGCGCGGTTCGTGGCGAGCTTCCCCGCCTGCCCCGCCGGTCAGTAGACCGAGACGTGGACGTGGTCGAAGTGGTTGGCGGTGACGCCGCCGCGGTTGGACATCGCGCGCCAGCTCCCGGTCCGGGTCTGCCAGATGCGCTGCCGGTAGATGATGTACATGATGCCGAGCCGCCGGGCGTTCTTGATCGCCCAGGCGGCGATCTCGTCGCCGCGCCCGGCCTCGGCCGCCGACGGCATGGCGCCCCCGCCGCTGAGCATGAAGTCGCAGGCGCGGCCGAGGGGGTGCTCGCCGCCGCCCGCGATGCCGCCGTCGACCCGGAAGCAGCCGATCCCGAAGCGCGAGCCGAACCGCTGGGCCACGAGCTGCCGGGTCAGCCGCATCCGCGGGGTGATGTTGTCGGGGCCCGACGGGAGCTGGGGGACCCACGTGCCGTCGGCCCGGCGGACGCCCGGGGTGGGGTAGAGCAGGTCGATCCGGTCCTTGATCTTCTCGATCAGCTTCTCCGCCCGGTCCTTCTCGTCGTCGAGCTTGGCCATGCTCGCCTTCAGCTCGGCCCCGCGGGTCTTGGCCTCGTCCCGGGCCCGGCGGTGGTCGTCGCGGACCTGGACGAACACCCGGAGTTTGGCGTCCTGCTCGGCGACGATCTGCTCGACGAGCGTCAGGCGGTTCAGCATGGCGGCGGGGTCGCCCGAGCCCATCATCGCGGAGACGCCCTCCGTCCCGCTGCTCCGGTACCGCGCGGCGGCCAGCAGGCGGATCTCCCGCGCGGCCCGGTCGAGGTCGCCCTGTGCCCGGCCCAGGCGGTCCCGGGCCGCCTTCTCGGTCTTCTGGACCTTCTGCAGCTCGACGCGGGAGTCGTAGTAACGGGCGATCAGGGACTCGGACTGCTTCTGCATGTCCGCCAGCTCCTTGCGGAGCTGCTTGGCGGTCGGCTTGGGCTCGGCGAGGCCGGCTCCGGCCGGGCCGAGGCACAGCGTCGCGGCGGTGATCGAAGCGACCAGGCCCCGGACCGCGCCCCGCCGCCGGACATCGCGGGACACAGCCGCCACCTCGCTCCCCTTCCCTGAACCCCCGGGCATCGGCCACGGCCCGGCGGCCGGGCGACACCCCCACGCCCGGCGGGCGATCGGAAAGGATGCTCCCGCAATTACGGTGCTTGCGGCAAATCTTGCATTACGGTCGTCCGTTGCGGGGGCCGGGAACGCCAGGTCACTCGGGCGCGGGCACCACGACGACCGGGCAGCGGGCGTGGTGCAGCGCCCCGTGGCCGACCGAGCCGAGCACCGCCGACCCCAGCCTTCCCAGCCCGCGCGAGCCGACCACCAGCAGGTCGGCCGTCTCCGACGCCTCCCGCAACGCGACGACCGGATGCTCGCACACGACCGACCTGATCACCGGGACGTGCGGGTACCGCTCCAGCCACGGGGCGAGCGCCCGCTCCGCCGTCTTCTCCGCCCCGGCGGAGACCTCCTCCAGCAACGGCGTGTAGACCATCGTGTACGGTCCCATCACCGGTGCCTCCCAGGCGTGCACCGCGCGCACCCGGGCCCCGCGCCGCGCCGCCTCCTCGAAGGCGTACTCCAGCGCCGCCTGCGAGGGCGGGGACCCGTCGAAGCCGACCGCGACCTCGCCGCTCCCGCGCTCCGTCTCGCCCTGGACGACCACGACCGGCACGGCCACGCGGCCCGCCAGCCGCTGCGGGACGGACCCCAGCAGCAGCTCGCGGAAGCCGCCCCGCCCGCGTTGGCCGAGCACGAGCTGCGCCGCGTCCCCGGACGCGCGGCGCAGCACCTCGGCCGCGGGCCCGCCCTCCAGCCTCTCCTCCACCTCCAGCCCCGGGACGCGGTCACGCGCCAGGTCGACCGCGTCCGCCAGCACCCGGCGGCACTGCTCCGACACCGCCGCGCCGTACTGGGACTCGGAGAACACCGGGAGGTCGTAATCCATCCCCTCGCAGGCGTGCACGACCCGCAGGACGGCGCCGCGCCGTACCGCGTCGTCGGCGGCCCACCCGACCGCCGCCTGGGACGGGGACGAGCCGTCGGTCCCCACCACGACCACGTCCGTCGCCATGTCACCCCTCCTCGCGACCGTCCTCACCTCGTCTTGTGCCCGCCGACCGTCACCCCGGCCCAAAGAGCCGGTCATCGATCATCTCCGGGACGGATTCCCCGGCCCGCCGCGCGGGGAATGACGGGGAGGACGCGGCGCGCGGGCGCCCGCCGCATGCTCGCCGGTCCCGCGCGGAGGGACGGAAGGACGCGAACGGAGGGCACCATGGCCGGGCACGTGACGGTTCCGGAGGAGATGGACGCCTGGGTGGTCGCCAGGCCCGGGCCGATCGCCTCGGGCCCCCTGGAGCGGGTCCGCCTGCCGGTCCCCCGGCCGGGGCCGGGCGAGGTGCTGGTCGAGGTGGAGGCGTGCGCCGTCTGCCGCACCGACCTGCACCTCGCCGAGGGCGACCTGCCCCCGCGGCGCCCGCGGACCGTCCCCGGCCACGAGGTGGTGGGCCGGGTGGCGGCCCGGGGTCCGGGCACCGTACGGCTCGCCGCCGGGGAGCGGGTGGGCGTGGCCTGGCTCCGCTCGACCTGCGGGCGCTGCCGCCACTGCCTGCGCGGCGCGGAGAACCTGTGCCCGTACTCCGCCTACACCGGCTGGGACGCCGACGGCGGCTACGCCCGCTACCTGACCGTCCCGGAGGACTACGCCTACCGGCTGCCCGAGGACGGCGCGGCCGAGAAGCTGGCGCCGCTGCTGTGCGCCGGGATCATCGGCTACCGCGCCCTGGCCCGCAGCGAGCTGCCGCGCGGCGGGCGCCTGGGCGTCTACGGCTTCGGCGCCTCGGCCCACCTGACCGCGCAGATCGCCATCGCCCAGGGGGCCACCGTGCACGTCCTGACCCGCTCGGCCAGGGCCCGGGAGCTGGCCCTGGAGCTGGGGGCGGCCTCCGCGGGCGGCGCGGCGGACGCCCCGCCCGAACCGCTGGACGCCGCGATCCTGTTCGCCCCGGCGGGCGAGCTGGTGCCCGTCGCCCTGGAGGCCCTGGACCGGGGCGGCACCCTGGCCGTGGCGGGCATCCACCTCAGCGACGTGCCGGTGCTCGACTACCGGCGGCACCTGTTCCAGGAGCGGACGCTGCGCAGCGTCACCGCCAACACCCGGGCCGACGGCCGGGCGTTCCTGGAGATCGCCGTGGCCCATCCGCCGAAGGTGACGACCGTGCCCTACCCGTTCGGCGCGGCCGGCCGGGCGCTGGCCGACCTGGCCGCCGACCGCGTCGAGGGCGCCGCCGTACTGCTGATGTGACCGGCACGCGCCCGGCATCCGGCGGGCACCGCCCGCCGTGCCCCGTCCGGGAGTACGGCGGGAGCATGACGGGAGTACGGCGGGCCGCGCGGCGGGTCCCTCAGCCGGCCTGCGGGGCGGCCGACAGCTCGGTGAACAGGTCCTCCCACATCGGCATGATCACCTCGGGGACGTAGTCGCGGGCCGTGCGGGCGGCCTCGGCGCCCAGCCGCAGGCGCAGCTCCCGGTCCCCGATGACGCGGATCAGCGTCCCGGCCAGCGCGTCGACGTCCTTGGGCGGGACCAGCAGCCCGTCCACCCCGTCGGTCAGCACGTCGCGCGGACCGGTCGGGCAGTCGAACGCGACGACCGGCAGCGCGTGGGACATCGCCTCGATCATCACCATCGGCAGGCCCTCGAACCGGGAGCTGAGCGCGTACACCGAGGCTTGAGCCAGTTTCTCGTCCAGCCTGGGGGTGCGGCCCATCAGCTCGACGTTGCCGTCGAGGCCGAGCTCGCCGATGAGCGCGCTCAGCTCGGTCTTCTTCGGGCCGGTGCCGTAGATGTGCAGCCGCCAGCCGGGGAAGCGCCGCACGACCTGGGCGAACGCCGGGATGAGCAGGTCGAGGCCCTTCTGCTTGACGAGCCGGCCGGCCGCGACCACGATCGGGTTCTCCTGGGCGGAGGGCGTCCGGCGCAGGGTGTGGATCGCGTTGGGGATGCGGACGACCGGCGTGCCGGGCAGCAGGCGCCGGTAGGTGTCGCGGTCGGTGCCGGTGAGCACCGCGACCGCGTCCAGCCCGCCGTAGTGGCGGGCGATCTGCCGGCGCACGCTCTCGCGGTAGGTGGCGAAGTTCATGTGCTCCTGGGCGACGCGGACCACGCCGCTCGGGCCGCGCCGGGCGGAGATGAGGTTCAGCGCCGGGCGGGTGGTGACCAGGACGCCGCCGTCGAGGGCGGAGACGTAGTCGATGACGGCCTTCTCCACGCGCTCGGTGAAGTAGCCCGCGGCGAACTCCCCGCGCGGGACGACCTTGCCGCGCACCCTCCGCCAGATCCGGCGGCCCACCGAGTCGGCGTGCACGCCGCCGCGCTGGTCGACCAGCGTGGTGACCTCCACGCGCCGGTCGATGGGGAACTGGTGCGTGGCGCGGCGCCGTACCACGCTGACGATCTCGACGTCGTGGCCGGCCGCGGCCATGGCGTTGGCCTGGTTGACCACCGTCCGGATCGTGCCGCCCATGCCGTAGGCGTGCAGGAGCATGTAGCGGATCCTCACCGGCTCTCGTCCCCGCCGAGGTAACCCCAGGTGCGGCACATCGGGCGGAGTTCCTCGGGGATCTCCTCCGCCCGGGGCAGGGCGCGTCCCTCCTGGACCTTCCCGGACCGGATCTTGTCCTTCCAGTCGCCGAGCCCCTTCTGGACGACCGCCTGCTCGCCGTAGGCGAGCATTCCCGGCTCCCACGGGAGGCCCAGGAAGTCGCAGATCCGGCGGGTCTCGGCCTCGGGGCCGGCGGTCAGGTCCTCGTAGCGGACGGTCAGGCCGGTCAGGTCTCCTCTGGCACGTTCCACGGCCTTCATGTAGCGCAGCGCGTCGAGCGCGGCATCGTGCGGGGTGCGCCGGTCGGGGCTCGCCTCGTGCCAGGAGGTCGCGATGGAGGCGGGGTGGCGCAGCAGGAAGACGAACCGGGCGTCGGGCCAGCAGGTGGCGATGCGCCGGTGGGCGAAGGCGTTGGCCGGGGTCTTGTCCACGATGTGGGCCTTGCCGCTGCGGACCAGCTCGCGGTGGAGGACCCGGTCCCACAGCAGGTGCTCCAGGTCGGCCTGGTTGTGGCCGAGGGCCTCCATCGCGCGTGTGGCGAGCGGGGTGGTGAGCCCGACGGACAGCCGCCGCACGTGCAGCTCGTGCGGGGCGTGCAGCATCGGGTGGGCGTTGAGCATCGCGCGCAGCAGGGTGGAGCCCGACCGGACCGGCGAGAGGATGAAGATCGGGGCGGTGAGCAGCCGGTCGGTCTCCGGGTCGGCGGGGGGCCGGACGAGGTCGGCCGCCGCCACGGCGGGCGCCCGTCCCGTGCCCTTCGCCACCGGCCCGGCCCCGGATTTCGCTCCGGGTCCCGTCTTCGCGACGCGAGTGATCTGGAACCCGGTCAGCTCCCTCACCGCGGCGTTGGCCTTGCGTTTCCAGTTCATGTCATGGAAACTACCGAGCTTTCCTGGCAGTGACCTGGGATTTCCTGACGGTTACCTGGGAGTCCCCTGAGAGTGTCCGGGCCTTCCGCCGGGCGGAGGCGGCCCCTTCCGCCGGGTGGGGACGGCCCCATCCGCCGGCCCGAGGACGGGCCAGAGCGAGCCGGGGACGGGCGGGCGGAGGCCGGTCGGCGGGCGGCGGGCGGCGGCCGGACGGGGGCGGGCATGCGGCGGCGGCCCCGCTCCCCGCCCGGATGGGCGTGGGGAGCGGGGCCGCCGGCGGTTCTCACCGTCCCGCACCGTTGCGGGGGTGGAGGCGTTTACCGGACGCCGCGCCTGCGGTACAGGCTGACGGTCAGGATGACGCCGATCGCCGCGACGGCCACCTGGAGGAGCAGCTCGATCCAGTCGACGCCCGAGGTGTGGGCGACGCCGAGGGCTCCGGCGATGGCGGTACCGATGAAGGCGGCGACGATGCCGATCACGATGGTCAGCCAGATCGGGATGTGCTGCTTGCCCGGAACGGCGAGACGGCCGAGAGCACCGACGATGGCCCCGATGACGATGGCGGTGATGATTCCAGTAACAGTCATGTTCGCACTTCCTTTTGCTCGGCTGCCGATCGTCTGCCCCGGCGCGGGAGGACAACACATAACAGAACAATTACGGTGCGATGGGACGGGGGAACGTCCAGCTCAGGACCCATTTCGGCGATCACGGAAAAGGCCGTGGAGGCCCGGGACGGCCTTCGTCAGAGGGCCCCGGGCGAGTGACGGAAGGGCCGGGAGAAGCCAGGGGGAAGGCCGTGAAAGGCCGCGGGAAGGCCGCGGTAAGGCGCGGGGAGAACGCCCGGAGAGCGCGAGGAGAACGCGGGCCGAACCGGGGTGACGCCCGGCGGACGGCCTCACCGAGGCCCTCCCCATGGATAAGCGTGAACCTTTATTGACGGATAAAGCCGTGTGACAAGTGGTTCAGGCGGATATTCCGTTACTTATCGGGCAAGACTGCTCGGTTTCGGAGCGGGAGGGCGGGCCGTACGGCTTCGAGAAGGGGCGTGCATGGCGGACCCGAGGAGGCTCCCCGGTCTCACCGCCGAGCTGGCCGCGGAGTTCGCCGGCACGGCGATCCTGATCCTGTTCGGGGTGGGCGTCGTGGCGCAGGTCGTCGCCGCCGACATCGGAAACCACGACAGCATCTCCTGGGCGTGGGGCCTGGGCGTCACCTTCGGCGTCTACACCGCCGGCCGGATCAGCGGCGCGCACCTCAACCCGGCCGTCACCGTCGCGCTCGCCGCGTTCAAGGGCTTCTCCTGGCGCAAGGTGCTGCCGTACTGCGTGGCGCAGATCGCCGGGGCGTTCGTCGCCGCGCTGGTCGTGCGGTGGAACTACACCGAGTTGCTGCACGCCGCCGACCCGGGACTGACCATCAAGACGCAGGGCGTCTTCTCCACCCTGCCCGGCAACGGCTCGCTGCCCGTCGGCCTCTGGGGCGCCTTCCGCGACCAGGTGATCGGCACCGCGATCCTGCTGTTCCTCATCTTCGCCGTCATCGACGAGCTGAACACCCCGCCCGGCGCGAACCTGGCCCCCCTCGTCATCGGGCTGATCGTGGTGGCGATCGGCATGGCCTGGGGCGCCGACGCCGGCTACGCCATCAACCCCGCCCGCGACTTCGGACCGCGCCTGGCCTCCTTCCTCACCGGCTACGGGACCGCCTGGCAGGACCAGTACGGCCGGCTCTACTTCTGGGTGCCGATCGTGGGCCCGCTGATCGGCGGCGTCCTGGGCGGCGCCCTGTACGAGGTCCTCGTCGGCCGGTTCCTGCGGGCCGGGGAGAAACCGGAACCCGGCAGGCTGCCTCCCGAACCACCCTCCCCCGGAGAGAGGTCACCGGCACCGTGAAGGAGGGACACCCATGGCGGACTTCGTCGGAGCAGTCGACCAGGGGACCACGAGCACCCGATTCATGATCTTCGACCACGGCGGCAACGAGATCGCCCGCCACCAGCTCGAACACGAGCAGATCCTGCCCCGCGCGGGCTGGGTCGAGCACAATCCGGTGGAGATCTGGGAACGCACCCGCTCGGTGATCGAGACCACGCTGTCCAGATCCCTCGTGACCGCCTCCGACCTCGTCGCCCTGGGGATCACCAACCAGCGCGAGACCACGGTGGTGTGGAACCGGCGCACCGGCCGGCCGTACCACAACGCGATCGTCTGGCAGGACACCCGCACCGACCGCATCGCCTCGGCCCTGGACCGCGACGGCCGCGGCGACGTCATCCGCCGCAAGGCCGGCCTGCCCCCGGCCACCTACTTCTCCGGCGGGAAGATCCAGTGGATCCTGGAGAACGTCGACGGGGTCCGCCGGGCAGCCGAGGACGGCGAGGCGATCTTCGGCAACACCGACACCTGGCTGCTGTGGAACCTCACCGGCGGAAGGGACGGCGGCGTCCACGTCACCGACCCCACCAACGCCAGCCGCACCATGCTCATGGACCTCGAAACGCTGGAGTGGGACGACGAACTGCTGTCGTTCTTCGGCATCCCCCGCGCCATGCTGCCCGCCATCCGGCCCTCCTCCGACCCCACCCTGTACGGCGTCACCCGGCCGACCGGTCCCCTCGGCCGCGAGGTGCCCCTGTCCGGTGACCTCGGCGACCAGCAGGCCGCGACCGTCGGCCAGGTCTGCTTCTCCCCGGGGGAGGCCAAGAACACCTACGGCACCGGCAACTTCCTGCTGCTCAACACCGGCCACGAACCGGTCCGCTCCAAGAACGGCCTGCTGACCACCGTCTGCTACCGCTTCGGGGCGGACCGGCCGGTGTACGCGCTGGAGGGGTCGATCGCGGTGACCGGCTCGGCGGTGCAGTGGCTGCGCGACCAGCTCGGCATCATCTCCGGGGCCGCCGAGAGCGAGGCGCTGGCCCGCCAGGTGCCGGACAACGGCGGCATCTACTTCGTGCCGGCGTTCTCCGGCCTGTTCGCCCCCTACTGGCGCTCCGACGCCCGCGGCGCGATCGTCGGGCTGTCGCGGTACAACACCAACGCCCACCTGGCCCGGGCCACACTGGAGGCGATCTGCTACCAGAGCCGCGACGTGGTCGAGGCGATGCGGCAGGACTCCGGCGTCACCCTGGACGTGCTGCGGGTCGACGGCGGCGTCACCGCCAACGACCTGTGCATGCAGATCCAGGCCGACGTGCTCGGCGTGCCCGTCTCCAAGCCGGTCGTCGCCGAGACCACCGCCCTGGGCGCCGCCTACGCCGCCGGCCTGGCGATGGGCTTCTGGAAGTCCACCGACGGGCTGCGGCAGAACTGGAACGAGGAGCGGCGCTGGGAGCCGAGATGGAGCGACGAGCAGCGCGAGCACGGATACACGTGCTGGAAGAAGGCCGTGGAGCGCACGTTCGGCTGGGTGGACGTCGACTGACCGCGCGCCCCGCCGTACCCCGGCCGGGCACGCCGCCGGACGCGCCGCCCGCCACGGCCGGACCACCCGGTCCGGGAGGTCCGGGAGGTCCGGGAACAACGCCCGCCCCGCGCAGGCGGGGCGACGACACGGGAGGTGCCCGTTGAACGAGCCGGCATTGGGACCGCTGTACCGGGAGTCGGCGCTGCGGCGGATGGGTGAGAAAGAGTACGACGTGCTGGTCATCGGCGGTGGGATCGTCGGCGCGGGAACCGCGCTCGACGCCGCGTCGCGTGGCCTGACGGTCGCGCTGATCGAGGCGGACGACTGGGCGGCCGGCAGCTCCAGCAGGTCCAGCAAGCTGATCCACGGGGGCCTGCGCTACCTGGAGCAGTTCGAGTTCGGGCTGGTGCGGGAGGCGCTGAAGGAACGCCACCTGCTGCTGACCCGGCTGGCGCCGCACCTCGTCTGGCCGGTGCCGTTCCTCTACCCGCTCACGCACCGCCTCTGGGAGCGGTTCTACGTCGGCGCGGGCATGACCCTCTACGACTTCCTGGGCGGGCTGCGCACCGTCATGCCCCGGCACCGGCACCTGACCCGCCGCGGCGCCCTGCGGGAGGCCCCTGCCCTGCGCCCCGACTCGCTGGTCGGGGCCCTGCAGTACTTCGACGCCCACACCGACGACGCGCGGCTGGCGGTGGCGATCGTGCGGACGGCCGCCCGGTACGGCGCCGCCGTCGCCAACCGGGTGCGCGCCACCGGTCTGCTCCGCGACGGCGAACGCGTCGTGGGAGCGCACGTGACGGACCTGGAGAGCGGCTCGGGGATGGACATCCGCGCCCGCGTGGTGATCGGCGCCACCGGGGTCTGGACCGACGAGATGCTGCGGCTGGCCGGGGCCGGGAAGAGCGCCACCGTGCGGCCGTCGAAGGGGGTCCACCTGGTGGTCCGCCGCGACCGGCTCGACCTGCGCACGGCGCTGATCCTGCGGACCGAGAAGAGCGTGCTGTTCGTGATCCCCTGGGACGACTACTGGATCATCGGCACCACCGACACGCCGTGGACCTTGGCCCGGGACCACCCGGTGGCCAACCATGCCGACATCGACTACATCCTCGACCACGTCAACGCGGTGCTGACCACCCCCCTGGGCCACGACGACGTCGAGGGCGTCTACGCCGGGCTGCGGCCGCTGATCTCCGGCGCCGCGACCGGCACGGAGAAGCTCTCGCGCGAGCACCTGGTCGCCAACCCGGTGCCGGGCCTGGTGACGGTCAGCGGCGGCAAGTACACCACCTACCGCGTCATGGCCAGGGACGCCGTCGACTCCGCCGCCGACGAGCTGGGTCCCGGCGTGCCGGAGTCGGTCACCGAGCGGCTGCCGCTGCTGGGCGCGACCGGCTACGAGGCCGTGTGGAACGGCCGCCGCAACCTCGCCGAACGGTACGGGCTCAGCGTGAGCCGGATGGAGCGGCTGCTGCGCCGCTACGGGTCGGGCGTCGAGGAGCTGCTGGAGATCGTCGGGGCCGAGCCGATGCTCGGGGAGCCGCTGTTCGCGGCGCCGGACTACCTGCGGGCCGAGATCGTCTACGCGGCGTCGCACGAGCAGGCGCTGCACCTTTCGGACGTGCTGGCCCGCCGCACCCACGTCGCCATCGAGCAGCGGGACCGGGGCCTGGCGGTCGCGCCCCAGGCGGCGGCCCTCGTCGCGCCGGTGCTGGGCTGGAACGCGGAGACGATCCGGCACGAGACCGAGGAGTACCACCGGCTGGTCCACGCCGAGCTGGCCGCCGAGAGGCAGCCGGACGACGAGCACGCCGAGGAGGCCCTGCTCTCCTCCCGCTGACATCCGCGCCGCGGGACGGTGGAACGGCGGGGCGGGGATGGCGTACGGTCCTGTCATGTGCCGGAGCATCAAGACCCTTCGTGAGCCGTACGCCAGCGACGTGACGGACGAGGACGTGCGCGCCGCCGCGCTGCAGTACGTCCGCAAGATCTCCGGGTTCCGGGCCCCGTCGGCACGCAACGCCGAGGTCTTCGACCGGGCCGTGGAGACCGTCGCCGCCGCGACCCAGGCCCTGCTGGACGAACTGCACCTCAACCGGCCGGCCACGCGGCAGCCGGGCGCCTGACGCCCGGCCGGCTCCCCCGGTGGGCCGCGTGAACCAGGCGGGGCCCGCGCGGGTCGGGCAGAGTCCCGGCCGGCTCGGGCGGGGTCCCGCGCGGGTCAGGTCGGGTCGACCGGCTCGCCCTCGCGGGGCCGTACGAGGTCGCGCAGGCTCTCCGGGACGGGCGTGCCGGCGGGGAGGGAGTCCTGCCCCGGTGACGCGGCGCCCGTCGGCGCGGAGCCCTTCGCCGCGACGCTCTTCGACACGGCGCCCGCCATCCGGTCGAAGAAGCGCAGCATCTCGACCGGGAAGGGCATCACCAGCGTGGAGTTGCGCTCCGCCGCGACCTCCACGACGGTCTGCAGCAGGCGCAACTGCATGGCCCCCGGGGTGTCGTGCATGATGCCCGCCGCGTCGGCGAGCTTCCTGGACGCCTGGAACTCCCCGTCCGCCGTGATGACGCGGGCCCGGCGCTCACGCTCGGCCTCGGCCTGGCGCGACATCGACCGCTTCATGGTCTCGGGAAGCTGCACGTCCTTGATCTCCACACGGTCGATGTGGATGCCCCAGCCGATCGCCGGGCTGTCGATCATCAGCTCCAGCCCCTCGTGCAGGCGCTCGCGGTTGCACAGCAGGTCGTCCAGCTCGCTCTTGCCGATGATCGAGCGCAGCGACGTCTGGGCCACCTGGCCGACGGCGAACAGGTAGTCCTCCACCTCGATGGCCGCCTTCATGGGGTCCACGACCCGGAAATAGACGACCGCGTCCACCTTGACCGAGACGTTGTCGCGGGTGATGCCCTCCTGGGCGGGCACCGGCATCGTGACGATCTGGACGTTGACCTTCTTCATCCGGTCCACGACCGGGATGAGGATCGCCAGGCCCGGACGGCGCGGGGCCGGCAGCGCCCTGCCGAACCGGAAGACGATGCCCCGCTCGACCTGGTTGACCACGCGGGCTCCACCCAGCACGACCCAGGCGATAAGGAAACCAATGATCCCGTACAAGATGTCGAAGAACATCTCACACCCCCCTTTTCTTCAGCATTCGCCTGGCTTTTCACCGGCAAGTAGGGCCGAAGGTCCCGAAGGCGTAAGGACCTTTCCGGGCGGGTCCAAGGTCCCTTCCCCGCGGGCCGGGCAGGGGTGACGCTGTGGCATAGGGGGTGTTCGCCATGGAAGCCAAGCAGTGGAACGTGCAGATCTCCATCAGTGAGGACGACAACGACGACGTCACCACGGCCAGGGCCGTGCTGTTCACCGACCGCGGCAAGCGGCACGAGGGCGTCGCGCACGCGCGGCGCAACCCCGTCGACCAGCCGGTGCCGGATATCGGCGACGAGCTGGCGGCGGGCCGCGCGCTGTCCACCCTGGCCGCCCAGCTCATCCAGGACGGTGCCCAGGACGTCGCCCAGACGGCGGGTTCCGCCCGCGAGTACGGGGGTTAGGGCGTGTTTTAGAAGTAGGTTGATGTGCTGGCTGGCCGTCCCGGATAGGTGCGGGCGGCCATCCAGATGGTTGGGTCCTGGGCGATCTCGCCGCGGTCATGGCTGGTCATCACCTCGTGTCCGTGACGCTGAGTGTCCCGTCGGACGACCTCGTGACCGCCGTCGTCGGTGACCGCGGCCGAGGCGGACCACGAGGGGTCATCCTCGCCCGGCTGAATGACCACGAAGGTGTTGCCCGTTGTGTTCAGGTCGCCGGTCAGCACGAACAGGGCCTCTTCGGAGGGGTCGTCGATGTGGTCGCCGTTCTCGCTGTCAGCGCGGTAGTACGTGGCGGTCACCGATGCTCTCCCCGGGTTGGATCAACCGCTGCCCGGGTCGGCGTGACAGCCGGCCGAATGTCCGGGAAGGTCACAGCCGGTCATTGATCACGGCGATGTGGATGGTCGCCTCATGGCGGACGGCGAGCTTGTCATGGCGGGTGGCCACCGCCCGATGGCGCTTGAGCCGGTTGATCCCGCACTCGACCGCGTGGCGCGGTGCGTGGTCGCCGCGTTCGAACAGCGGGGGGCGCCCATCCCGACGACCACGTCGCTTGCGGTGGTTCCGCTGGTCGGCCGGTTCGGGAATCGTCGCGCGGATACCGCGCCGGCGTTGATGGGTGCGATTGGCGCGGGAGGAGTAGGCCTTGTCGGCCCGTACCCGCATCGGCCCGGTACGAGGACGGCCGCCACCCGGGCGGGACACCCCGATGGCCTCCAACACGGTGATGAACTGCGGGCTGCCCCCGCGCTGCCCGGCGGTGACGAGCAGGGACAGCGCCTTGTGGCCCTGCTCGCACGCCAGATGAATCTTGGTGGTCGGCCCGTCGCGGGAACGGCCCAGGGCGTGGTCGTCGGGCTCGGTCCGCACCCCGCCCGGCGGCTGTTTTTGCGCGGCCCCGTCGCGGCGGGCGCCGGTACGCACCCGCCGGCGGATCCCGTCGATCAACCGCCGTCGGCACCCGGCCGGACGCCCCGTCTCCGCCACGGGCAGCAACGGTTCCAGTACCGCCCACTGCTCGTCCGTTGAATCTCCACGCCCCACGCCCGGAGATCATCTCGGCGAACAGCCTCGCTTGGAGCCGACTTCTGAAACACGCCCTGGACGACGGCCGATCACGTGCCTTCCCCCGCGAGGGGGAGGTGGCCACGGCCACGAGTTCCTAGCGTGATCCGCATGACCAGAACCATCCGGACATTCGGCGCGCTCCTGTCGATCGCCGTGACCGCCGTGGGGATCCTGTGGTGGACGACTCCTACGAGTTACCCGTTCGGCGCGGCCGACCGCATCAAAGTGTCGCTCACACACCTGCTCGAGCACGACGTGACCGGCCCGATGACCGTGGCCGCCGGAATCGTGGGCCTGGTGGTGATCTTCGGGCCAGGGCCGCTCGTGCGCGCCGGCGCGGTCGCCGAGCTGCTCTTCTTCGGCGTGGTGCTCTCCGACGCCGGCATCATGATCGTCCTCGCCTACGGCATGGCGATCCTGGGACCCGTGGCCCTGCTCGTCGTCGTGGTCATGGCGGCCGCGCGCAGGAAGGCGTTCGGCCTGGTGGGCATCACCGCGCTGGCCGTTCTGGTGGTGGCGGACACGATCACCGGGTTCGGCGCGCTGAGCCTGGTGGGACGCTATCTGGGCAATGTCGCGGGGAGCTTCGCCTCGTTCGGCGGACGGCTTAGCTGGACGCTGGCCAACGCCGCGGCCTGCGCGGTGTGGGCGGTGATCACGATGAAGGCGTTCAGGACGGGCGAACCGCCGCGCTGGATCAGACCCGAGTCCGCCGACAAATGGGGACGTATCGTCACGATCGGGGCGGCGATGTGCCCGCTTCCGTACGCGTTGTACCGGCTGACCTGGCTGACCCCGTGGCCCACCGACTCCGACATCACCGGGCCGCTCAGCGCCGACACACGGCTCCAGGGACTGCTTCTCGCGTTCGCCGCGTTGGCGGGCGCCGTACTGACCATCGGGCTGATCAGCAGGTGGGGCGAGGTGTTCCCACGCTGGGTGCCGATCTTCTACGGGCGTCCCGTCCCGGTACGGCTGCCGGTCATCGTCGGAGGGACGGTCGCGGGCATCTGCTGCCTGGCCTCGCCGGGGCTCGTGATCGACTCCGTCATGCGCGGCCAGCCCGTCGCGCTGCTGCTCTGGCCGTACCCGCTGTGGGGTGCGCTGCTCGCCGCTGCCGTCCTGGCCTACTGGCTGCGCCACCGGTCCGCACCGGAAAGATTCCGTGTCGGACCTTCCTGATACATCCAGATCTCAGATCGTGGGCCCGTCGGTTTGTCCTTCGTGCAGGCCTCGCTAGAGAAGGGTGTCATCTGCGGTCTCGCGACCGTGAGGGCGAGCACCGTCCATGTCCGGACCACGCGGTCCGGACTGCGTGCCGTCGTGTCAGGTGGAAGCGTTGCCGGACCGGCCCCTGGCCCAGCGGGGCGTTGACCATCTCCTGAAGCCGGTCGCGTCCGACGGTGCCGAGCGCACCGGTCAGGGCTTGGGCGAGCTTGCCGAACGGGTCGTCCATCGGCGACTCCTGCACCTTCCCGGCCAGTGATCCCCCGGACGGGGGAAGAACACCGGCGATGCCCCTGGCACTATGGCAGCTGACTGAGGAGCCGCACAGATGCCAGCACAGGGAACGCCGTCGTCCAAAGGCCAGGAGATCCAGCGGACGTTCGACAGGATCACTGACTACTACGACCTGATGAATCGCCTCATGACTCTGGGACGGCATGCCGCCTGGTGCCGGGAGATCGCGGCGGGCGCGAGAGTCCCGTCAGGTGGCAGCATGCTCGACATCGCCACCGGGACCGGCGTCATCGCGCTCGCCGCGTTGGAGAGATATCCGAACTCGACCGTCCACGCCGTCGATTTCTCGGAGCGGATGCTGGCGGCGGCGGCGAGCAAACCGGGGGCCTCCGCCATCACGTGGCAGCAGGCGGACGCCAACGACCTGCCCTTCGGCGACGAGTCCTTCGACGCCGTCACGCACGGCTATCTCCTGCGGAACGTGGAGAATGTCGAGCGCGTGCTCGAAGAGCAGTACCGGGTGCTCAAACCCGGAGGCCGGGTCGTCATGCTGGAGACCTGCCCGCCGCGCGGACCGCTCCGTTACCCGGTGGAGCTGGGGGTCCGGATCGTGATTCCCCTCCTCGGCCAGGTGGTCGCCCGCGATCGGAAGTCGTACGCCTATCTGCAGGAATCCACGCTCGGCTTCATGACTCCGCAGGAGGTCTCCGAGGTCCTCCGCCGGGTCGGCTTCAGCTCCATCGCGTGGAAGAAAAGGTTCCTCGGCACCCACATGATCATATCGGCGGAAAAACGGTAAGTCTTCGGACATGACCCTTGGTCGATATCGGCTGTGCGGGTCCCTTGGACATCCGGCCCGCCGTGCGCACGACAGCCAGGCGCCACGAGTGCACCAGGAGAACGCGAGAGATTCACAGGATCACTCTCGATGCCAGCGGCTCTTCGCCGCCTCCGCGACGCCAGTGCTGACGAGGCCGAGCTCGTAGGCGAGAACGGCCGCCTGGGTGCGGTCGCGGGCGCCGAGCTTGTTCAGGAGGTTGCCGACGTGCGTCTTGACCGTCTCCTTGGTGACGTGCAGCGCCGAGGCGATCTCCGCGTTGCTCTGCCCGAGCGCGATGTGCCGCAGCACGTCCAGCTCGCGCGGTGTCAACTCGACCGGCACGCGCTGCCGAGCGGTGCCCACATGCGGCGAGGCGATGCGGCGCAGCGCGTCGGGGAAGAGCACCGCGTCGCGCCGGTACACCAGGCGGACCGCCTCCACCAGTTCGCCGGCGGGCGAGCGTTTGAGCACGTAGCCGGCGGCACCCGCGCGCAGGGCCCCCCAGACGAGCTGGTCGCTCTCGAACGTGGTGACCATGATGACGCGCGTCTTCGGGGAGCGGCGGGCGAGCTCCCGGGTCGCGGCCAGACCGTCCATGCCGGGCATGCGGATGTCCATCAGCACGACGTCCGCGCCGGTGCCGGCCGCGACCGCCGCACGGCCGTCGGCGGCCTCAGCCGTGACGTCGATGTCGTCGTGGAGGGAGAGCACGGTTGCCCAACCCGAGCGGATCAGCTTCTCGTCGTCGGCCAGGACGACCCGGATCACAGCGGCAGACTCGCCCGGACGCGCCATGTTCCACCCACCTCCTCCCAGGTGCACGTCCCGCCTGCGAGCCGGGCCCGCATGCGCATGCCGGTCAGGCCGCGCCCCGGCTCCCCGGGCGTGCTCAGGGTTGCGTTGTCCATGGTCAGGGTCACTTCGGTGCCGACGGCGACGCCGAGCATGACCGGGCCTTGCCCGTGGCGCAGGGCGTTGGTGAGCGCCTCCCTGGCGATCGCGAAGGCGG
The DNA here is from genome assembly GCF_013409935.1 of Streptosporangium sandarakinum. GTDB lineage: Bacteria > Actinomycetota > Actinomycetes > Streptosporangiales > Streptosporangiaceae > Streptosporangium > Streptosporangium nondiastaticum. Next base: position 193,722 of record NZ_JACCCO010000001.1, read on the forward strand.
CCCGCGAGGTCGCGGGGGACACCTTGCCGAGGTGGTCGACGCTGACCCGGACGTCGAGGCCGCGGGTGAGCGTGCCGAGCGCCTCCAAGGTGGGCGCCTGGCCCGCCGTGCCGTCGTCGAGCACGCTGAGCAGCACGTCGAGCTCCTGCTGAGCGTTGCGGGCGGTAGTTGCCAGATGTCCGAGCGACTGCGCGGCGAGCGCGGGGGCGGCGCGCTGCAGCGCCACCTCGGCCGCCATGGCCTGCACCAGGACGACGCTGAGGGCGTGGCCGACGGAGTCGTGCAGTTCCAGGGCGAGTGACTGGCGGCGGCCGAGCTCGTCGATCAAGCGGGACGGCTCGGAGTGCAGCAGCCGGCGCGCGGCCCAGCGCTGGCCGAAACCCGTGGCCACCATCGCGGCCAGCGCGACAACGACGAGCAGCAGCACCTCGGTCACCTTGCCGGGGTCCACGCGCCACGCCCACGGGAGCAGCCCGGGAGACAGCGCCAGCACGGTCGCGCTGAGCGTCGCGCCGACGTACAAGTGCAGGCTGGTCAGGGCCACCAGGTAGAGGCGGTCACCGCGCTCGGACACGACGACGTCGAGCAGATCCGACAGCGCGGTCACCTCCAGGCGCCGCGTCAGCGGCATCATCGCGAGCAGCACCGAGGCGGGCAGGCACGCCGCCCACAGCCCCAGCAGTCGTCCCGGCGTCAGCTCCGTCAGGATCAGCAAGCCGAGCCCCGCAGCGACCGGAGTCAGCAGCGCGGCGCCGAGTAGCTGGTAGACCCCGGCCCGCACGGCCTGGGCGAGATGGCGCTTCACGCGACTGACGTTAGCCGACGTCTCCAGGGGTGCACTCCCCCGCCGGAGGGAGGTGACGCGGACCGGTCGTTCCTGGCGTGAGCGCCATGACGAGGACTGATCACTCACGTGGCGCCGCACCCTGCTCCCCGTGACCGCCGGAACCGCGGAATCGCCGGCGACCGGCGGGCGGCTGCACAGCCAGGGCTGTCGGAGCGGTCGAGCCGGATGTCATTGGAACCCCGCCCCTGCTCGATCGCATCGCGGCCGGCTGCACGGAAGGCCGGTCCGCGCCCGCTTCGGCGACATCCGCCTGCGGCTGCCCGACCCGGCCTACGACGGGTAGCTCACCCTGGACATCGGCGGCCGCGAGATGCGCGTGATGAACCTCGGCCCCGCCCACACCGGCGCAGACTCCGTCGTGCACCTGCCCGACACGGGCGTGCTCTTCGCGGGCGACCTGCTGTTCATCGGCTGCACGCCGATCGTGTGGAGCGGCCCGATCGCCAACTGGATCGCCGCCTGCGACGCGATGCTCGCCACCGGCGCCGAGACGATCGTCCCCGGCCACGGCCCGGTCCCCGACCCCGACGGGATCCGCGCGGTGCGCGGCTACCTGGCCCACGTGGTGGAGCAGGCCGACGCTGCATACGCCCGCGGCCTGTCCTTCACCGAGGCGGTGCGGGCCGTGGACCTGATCACCGTGTTGGAGGCCATCGGGGTGTCCCGCCCGGGTGGCGGCCGTCCTCGTACCGGGCCGGTGCGGGTACGGGCCGACAAGGCCTACTCCTCCCGCGCCAATCGCACCCATCAACGCCGGCGCGGTATCCGCGCGACGATTCCCGAACCGGCCGACCAGCGGAACCACCGCAAGCGACGTGGTCGTCGGGATGGGCGCCCCCCGCTGTTCGAACGCGGCGACCACGCACCGCGCCACGCGGTCGAGTGCGGGATCAACCGGCTCAAGCGCCATCGGGCGGTGGCCACCCGCCATGACAAGCTCGCCGTCCGCCATGAGGCGACCATCCACATCGCCGTGATCAATGACCGGCTGTGACCTTCCCGGACATTCGGCCGGCTGTCACGCCGACCCGGGCAGCGGTTGATCCAACCCGGGGAGAGCATCGGTGACCGCCACGTACTACCGCGCTGACAGCGAGAACGGCGACCACATCGACGACCCCTCCGGACGCCCGGCGGGGCCGCCGTGTGGTCCACATCACAGCGGTGAAGAGTGTGTGCCCGGGACATGTCCGGGAGGTTCCGGCGGATCTACCGTGCGCTGAAAGGACCGGTGAACCCGGTTGTAAAAGGAGCACGTCATGGCCGGATCCCCCTCATCCCCCCGACTCCGCCCGTCGCCGCCCTCCGCCGTCCTCACCGCCGCCGCGACCGCGCTGCTCGCGCTGCTCGGCCTGCTCGGCGTGTCCCTCACCGGGCCGCCCGCGCGGGCGGCGTCGCTGACCCAGGTCGGCTCGTTCGGTTCGAACCCCGGCAGCCTCGCCATGTACGCCTACCGGCCCGACGGCCTGCCCTCCGGCCGGCCGCTGGTCGTGGCCCTGCACGGCTGCACGCAGGACGCGAACGGCTACTTCACGAACTCCGGCTGGCGCAAGTACGCCGACCAGTGGGGCTTCGCCCTCGTCCTGCCGCAGACCGGCACTTCCAACAACTCCTCGAAGTGCTTCAACTGGTTCGAGCCCGGCGACACCGGCCGGGGCCAGGGCGAGGCCGCCTCGATCCGCGCCATGGTCGCCCACGCGGTCACCGCCTACGGCACCGACCCCGCCCGGGTCTACGTCACCGGCCTGTCGGCGGGCGGCGCCATGGCCGCGGTGATGCTCGCGACCTACCCCGACGTCTTCAGGGCCGGGTCGATCGGGGCCGGGCTCGCCTACCGCTGCGCCACCAGCCTGGTCCAGGCCACCTCCTGCCAGTACAACGCCACGAGCAGGACCCCCCAGCAGTGGGGCGACCTGGTCCGGGCCGCCTACGGCGGCTACTCCGGCCCCTACCCCCGCGTCGCCGTATGGCAGGGCACGTCCGACCACACGGTCACCCCGGCCAACGGCGCCCAGCTGCGCGACCAGTGGACGAACGTGCGGGGCGTCTCCCAGACCCCGGCCTCCACGTCGAGCCTCCCCGGCGGCACGTCGATGAAGGTGTACGGCAACGACGACGTGCGCCTGTACGAGATATCCGGGATGGGCCACGGCCTGCCGGTCGACCCGGGCGGCGGCCCCGACCAGTGCGGCGGCACCGCGGCGTACTTCCTCGACACCATCTGCTCGGCCTACCACGACGCGCGGTTCTTCGGCCTGGACGGCGGCGGCGGACCGACCGCGACCCCGACCGCGACCCCGACGGTCACGCCCACCGCCACCCCCACCGCCACCCCGACCGCCACGCCGACGACCGCCCCGGTCTGCGTGACGGCGAGCAACTACGCCCACACCACGGCGGGCCGCGCCTACGCCTCCGGCGGATACACCTACGCCAAGGGGTCCGACGACCCCATGGGGCTGTGGAACACCTTCACCACCCACACGCTGAAGCAGACCGGTCCCGACCACTGGGTCCTGGCCGACGGCCGGTGCTGACCCGCGCGGGGTCGCGGGTCCCGGTTCGCCGGAACCCGCGACCCCGCCGTACCGGCGCCCGTGCCGCCGCGATTACCCCCCGACGCCCATGTTCGGGTAAACAGAGAGTGATCCGCCTTCCTTCCGCGAAGGTCTCCGCGCGACGCGCGGTCACGTGATCGTTGAGTGCCGGGGCGGCGTCCCCCACGGCGTCCCCGCGCCGGCCGCCCCCTCCGGGACGCTCCGGCCGCCTTTCTCCGATCACGTCGGCACCTGTCCGCCACCCCATCGGAAAGCCGCCCCATGAGCAACGACAGCACCGGCACGCCCGCCGAATTCGTGGTCGACTTCGACCTGTCCTCCCACGAGACGCGGCGACGAGCCGCGGTCGTCACCGCGCTCGGGGTGGCCTGGGATCCGCCGGCGGTTATGCGCGCCGAGCAGGAGGCCCACGACCTCCTCTACTCCGGCCTCGACCCGCAGCAGCAGGAGATCTACGACATGCTCGTGGCGGCCGGGGTCCTCCCCGGAGGAGAGGCCGGCCGTGCTGCCCATTGATCCCTGCGCCGACCTGGGCCGCCGGGCCTGGGTTCCCTGCCCCGGATGCGGCGACCACCGGGACTGCGCCGACTGCGGCGCGGGTCGCAACTGCGCCGACCACTGGCGCTACCTCCTGGGCGTCACCGGCAGCCGCCTGCACCTGCAGTGCCCCGGCTGCACCCATCTGTGGGTGCACGAGACCGGCTTCGGCGCGGGCGGCCCGCGCCCGTTCTGATCGGTGGCGCACGGCCGTATCGGATTCCCCGCCCGGTTCGCCCGGCCGTCGGCGGCTCCGGTGGCGGTGATGCCGACCCCCGTTGGTGCCGGCGGTCAGGAAGGCTCCGCGGGCATGGGCCCCAGGGCCCCGATCACGGCGTCGATCGCGGTGGCCAGACGTTCGGGGTCGTGTCCGGCGCGCTCCCGCACCCGCAGCCCCAGCACCGTGGTGAACAGCAGTTCCACGGCGGCGTCTAGGTCGAGGCCGGTGGTCGGCTCGCCGTTGCGGCGGCCCTCGCACAGCAGTGATCGCAGTGCCTGCCGGGTGACGTCGAAGGCGGCCTCGGTCCGCTGACGGACCTGGTCGTCGGTGGCGCCGAGTTCGGTGGCCGTGTTGACCACGAAGCAGCCCCGGCCGGGTTCGCCGTCGGCCGGGCAGGTGACCAGCCACAGCATCCAGTCCCGCAGCACCTGCCGGATCGGACGGCCATCGGTGTCCAGCCGCTGCTCGGCCTGGACGGACTCGGTGGCCCGGTAGTGGTCGAGCGCCCGCAGGAACAGCGTGTGCTTGTCGGTGAACGTCCGGTACAGGCTGCTGGGCGTGAGCCCGAGCTCGTCACCCAGATCACGCACCGAGGTCGCGTTGTAACCGCGCCGCCAGAACAGATCGGTCGCTCTGGTCACCGCGTCCTGCTCGTCGAACTGCCGGGGCCGTCCCATGCCGCCACTCTACCCGACTTGTGGAGCGATCGTTCCCATACTAGGGTTCGCCAACGTATGGGAGCGATCGCTCCCAAAAGAGTCGAGGGAGTATCGGTGATGACCACAGACCAGTCCGTCATCCGAACGGGCGGCCGGCGGGACCCGGAGAGGAGTCGCTGGCCGGCGGTCACCGCGGTGGCCCTGGGAACGTTCCTGCTGGTGACCGCCGAGCAACTGCCGATCGGCCTGCTGACCGCCGTGGGATCGGCCCTGTCGGTCTCCGAGGGGACGGCCGGGCTGATGGTGACGGTGCCCAGCCTGATCGCCGCGGTCGCGGCACCGCTGGTTCCGGTGCTCGTCGGCGGAATGGACCGGCGGCTCCTCCTGCTCGGCCTGATGGGGCTGATGACGCTCGCCAATGTGGCCTCGGCCATGGCGCCGGGTTTCGCCGTCCTCGTGGCCTCCCGGGTGCTGGTCGGGGTGGCGATCGGGGGCTTCTGGGCCATCGCCAGCGGTCTGGCCGTCCGGCTCGTGGCCCCCGCGAACGTGCCACGGGCCACCGCGATCATCTTCGGTGGCGTCGGAGCCGCGAACGTCTTCGGCGTTCCGCTCGGCACGCTGCTCGGTGAGTTCTCCGGCTGGCGCGTCGCCTTCGCGACGCTGAGCGGCCTGGCGCTCGTCGTGCTGCTCGCGCTGCTGGCCGTACTGCCGCCACTGGCCGCCTCCCAGCCCGTCCGTCCGCGGCTCCTGGCCGGGCAGTTCCGCAACCCGGGTGTACGCGTCGGCATCCTCGCGACGTTCCTCATCGTGACCGGCCACTTCTCGGCCTACACCTTCGTGAGCCCGGTGCTCCAGAAGCTGTCGGGGATCGATGAACGACTCGTCGGTCCGTTGCTGTTCGGGTTCGGCGTGGCGGGCATGGTCGGCAACTTCGTCGCCGGTGCCGCGCTGGCGCGCCGTCCGCACCGGACCGTGCTGGTCATCGCCGTCACCCTGGCGGCCGCGATGCCGCTCTACCTGCTGCTGGGCCGGGGGGTGATCGGCGGGGCCGTACTGCTGATCGCCTGGGGCCTGGCCTTCGGCGGCGTGTCGGTCGGCCTGCAGACGTGGATGATCAAGGTCGCGCCACAGGCCGTGGAAGCGGCCTCCTCCCTCTGGGTGGCGGTGTTCAACCTGTCGATCGGCCTCGGCGCGCTGGTCGGCGGCGTCATCGTGGACTCCCTCACCCTCCAGGCCGTTCTGTGGCTCGGCGGCGCCTGCGCCCTGGCGGCCGCGCTGGCGGTCTGGAGCGCCCGCGCCGACGAGAACCTGCGATGACAGCGGCCCTCACGCCACGCGGCGGCGGCTCCGCTCCGGCGTGGTCCGGTCACCGGGCACGCCCCCGGCCCGGTGCGGGGCCGTCCGCCCCGGGGCCGCCCGTGTCGGGGCCGTCCCACCGGGCAGACCTGCCGGTGCGGGGCGGCGACCGACGGGAGAGGCCGATGATGTTCGTGGGGACCTCCGGCTGGCAGTACGCCGACTGGCGCGGTGAGCTGTACCCTCCGGGGCTGCCCCAGCGGCTCTGGCTGGAGCGCTACGGCGAGTGCTTCGCCACCGTCGAGAACAACAACTGTTTCTACCGGCTCCCGGCCCGCGAGACGTTCGAGGACTGGGCGGCGCGCACCCCCGCCGGATTCGTCATGGCCGTCAAGGCGAGCCGCTTCCTCACCCACGTCAAACGGCTCAAGGACCCCGAGGAGCCGGTCGGGCGCATGCTGGCGGCGGCCGGCGGCCTGGGCGACAGGCTCGGCCCCGTCCTGCTGCAGCTCCCGCCCACGCTGCGGGCCGACCCCGGGCGGCTCGACGCGTGCCTGCGGGCCTTCCCCGGCGGGGTGCGCGTCGCCGTCGAGCCGCGCCACCCGTCCTGGTGGGCCGAGCCCGTCCGCGAGGTGCTGTCGGCGCACGGCGCGGCGCTGTGCTGGGCCGACCGGCTGGGCCGTCCCGTCTCCCCGCTGTGGCGCACCGCCGACTGGGGGTATCTGCGCTTCCACGAGGGACGCGCCCTCCCCCGGCCGTCCTACGGCGACGCCGCGCTCCGCTCCTGGCTGCGCCGCCTGGACCGGGAATGGGGTCGCGACCGCGACGTCTACGTGTACTTCAACAACGACTCCGGAGGGGCCGCCGTACGGAACGCGATACGTTACGCCGCGCTCGCGCGGGCCGAGGGCCGGCCGGTGAGCCGCACCCCCGGCGCCGTCCGCGACATCCCGGCCGAGGCGCGGGGCGACGCCACCGAATACGGTGGGGGTGTATATGACGGCACCGGAAACGGGAGAGATCATGGCCATGGCCGCGGGTGACGGCATCGACATCGAGAAGGTCCGCCTGGACACGCCGGGCTGCGCGTCCGTCGCGCACCTCAACAACGCGGGGGCGGCGCTGCCACCGGCCCCGGTGCTCGACGCGGTGACCGAGCACCTGCGACTGGAGGCCCGCACCGGCGGTTACGAGGCCAACGACCTGGCCCGGGAGCTGACCGAGGGGTTCTACGACGCGGTGGCCGGGCTGGTCGGCGCCCACCGCGACGAGATCGCCTACGTGGAGAACGCCACCCGCGCCTGGGACATGGCGTTCTACGCGGTCCCGTTCGCCGCCGGCGACCGGATCCTCACCACCACCAGCGAGTACGCCAGCAACGCCATCGCCTTCCACCAGGTGGCGAAGGCGCGCGGGGTGAGCGTGGAGGTGCTGCCCGACGACGGGGACGGGCAGCTGTCCCTCGACGCGCTCGCCGCGGAACTGGCCCGGGGCCGGGTGCGGCTCGTCGCGATCAACCACGTTCCGACCCACAACGGCCTGGTCAACCCGGCCGCCGAGGTGGGCCGCCTGTGCCGGGAGACGGGCGTGCTGTTCCTGCTGGACGCCTGCCAGTCGGTGGGCCAGCTCGCCGTGGACGTCGGGGAGATCGGCTGCGACATGCTGTCGACGACCGGCCGCAAGTTCCTGCGCGGCCCGCGCGGGACCGGGTTCCTGTACGTGCGGCGCGACCTCCTCCGGGAGCTGGAGCCGCCCTTCCTCGACCTGCACTCGGCCGTCTGGACCGCCCCGGACCGCTACGAGATCCGCGACGACGCCCGCCGGTTCGAGACATGGGAACGCTACGTCGCGGGCCAGATCGGGCTGGGCGTCGCCGCCGGATACGCCGCCGCCCTGGGCGTGCGGGCCATCGAGGAGCGGGTGACCGGCCTGGCCGCCCGCCTGCGCGAGGAGCTCGCGGCGACGCCCGGCGTGACGGTGCTGGACCGCGGCGCCCGCCGCTGCGGCATCGTCACCTTCACCGTCGCGGGCCGCGAGTCCGCCGAGATGAAGGGCGTCCTGCGGGAGCGCGGGATCAACGTCAGCGTCACCGACCACACCCACCAGCGTCTCGACCCGAACGCCGTCCCCGCCGCGGTGCGCGCCTCGGCGCACTACTACAACACCGACGAGGAACTGGGCCTCCTGGTCTCCGCCGTCCGGGAGCTCGCACCGCGACGTTGAGCACCCTCCGTGTCGGGGACGTCACAGCGGGGATAACCGGGAGGAGTCCGCCGATCCCGGCGCCGTGACGTTCCAGGGGGAGATATGGCTGCTCGAAGTGCCGGACCCGCCGCCGTGACGATGGCGGCGCTGCTGACGGCGACCCTGCTCGGCGGGTGCGGCGGCGACCGGCGGCCGGCCGCCCCGCCGCCCGAGGTCCCGGTGGTCGCCACCTCGCCTGCGGCGGCCCCTCCGCCGCACGCGGGCCCCGACCTCGCGTACGAAGGGGAGTGCCCCACGGGGGCCAACGCCAGGCCGCTCGCCAAGACGCGCTTCGCGCTGCACGCGGGCCTCGCGCTGGGGGCGTTCCACCGCTACATCTACCGGCCGCTGCGCAGCGGCGGGTTCAAGGCCGGGGCGGAGAAGCGCAAGCGCACCTTCGCGAAGGCGGCGGTGGCGGGCCTGTTCACCATCCACGAGCTGAAGGTGGCCCGCGGCTTCGCGCTCGCCAACCCGAGCCTGTGCCGGAGCGTCAAGGCGGTGAGCGACCGCTTCGACGCGCTGACCGCCAAGCTGCGCAACGGCACGGCCACCGAGGCCGACGTGACCTCGGGCAGGCAGGCGTTCAGCCAGCTCCAGCAGGGCGCCGCGCGGAACGGCTACGACTTCAAGGAGAAGAACGTCACCGTACCCGGCGCGAGCTGACCGGCCCGGCGCTCCCGCGGCGTCGCGGGAGCGCCGTACGGGTACGGCGGGGCCGCGCGAGTTGCGGCCCGGCGGGGTTGCGGGCCCCGATCGGGGGAAACGGTTCCGCCGAGGGCGCGAGCGCCCGATCCCCCTACCCCCGCGGGAGCTGACACGATGCCGAGCCGACGACCGGCCAGGGGACGCCGGACCGGAACGAACCGGACCGGGAGGAGGAAGGGCCGGCGCGGCGGAGGGTTCGGGTGGACCGACCTGTTCCTGTGGGGCGTGGCCGCCGTGCTCGCCTACGCCGCGCTGCGCAGCGCGCTGCCGTTCGCCCGGTCGCACCTGCCGTGGTTCGTGGCGTCGGCCGTCGCCGTGCTCGCCGCGGCGGCGGCCGTGCCGATCGTCCGGGCCCGGACGGTCGCCGCGCGGCAGCGCCGGTGGTTCGAGGCCAACCTGGAGCTGGAACGGGTCGACCGGCTGACCGGCCCGGAGTTCGAGACGCTCACCGCCGGGCTGCTGCGCCGGGACGGTTTCCGCCAGATCCGGGAGCTGGGCGGCTCCGGCGACCGGGGCGTGGACCTCACCGCCGTCGGCCCGGACGGCCGGCGCTACGCCTTCCAGTGCAAGCGCTACGCCGGCAGCGTCGGCGCCCCGGAGGTCCGCAACTTCCTGGGCGCCCTGGCCCACGCGTTCGCCGGGCACACCGGTGTGCTGGTCACCTCCGGGCGGCTGACCCGCCAGGCCCTCGCCGAGGCCGGGGAGGCGGGCCTGATCCTCGTCGAGCGCGACCGGCTGGCCGGCTGGCTGCGGGGCGAGCCCCTCCCCCACGAGCCTCTCCGGTCCGGCTGATCCGCGCCACCGCGGCGGCCGGGGGCCGTCCCCCGGCCGCGTGGAGCGTCCCTCGCGACGGACTCCGGGGACGCTCCGGGCGAGCGGCCCCCGCCCTCCCGGAGCGTCCGGAGCACGGGGGCGCCCGGTCAGGAGCGCAGCTCGGGGAAGTCCTCGTCGCGCCACTCCGCGGGCCGCCCGCCCCCGGGCAGGGCCTCCTCCTCCAGGCCGCGCAGCTCGACCCGGCGGATCTTGCCCGACACCGTCTTCGGCAGCTCGGCGAACTCCAGGCGGCGCACCCGCTGGTACGGCGGCAGCCTCTCGCGGGCGTGGCGCAGGATGGCCAGCGCGGTTCCGCGGTCCGGCTCCCACCCGGCCGCCAGGGCGACGTACGCCTTGGGCACCGCCAGCCGCAGCTCGTCCGGCGCGGGCACCACGGCCGCCTCCGCCACCGCGGGGTGCTCGACGAGCACGCTCTCCAGCTCGAACGGGGAGATCTTGTAGTCGGAGGACTTGAACACGTCGTCGGTGCGGCCGACGTAGAAGACGTAGCCGTCGGCGTCGCGGGTGGCGACGTCACCCGTGTGGTAGTGGCCGCCGGCGGTGGCCCGGGCGTGGCGCTCGTCGTCGCCGCGGTAGCCGGTCATCAGTGAGACGGGCCGGCGGCCGAGGTCGATGCAGATCTCCCCCTCGTCGCCGGGCCGCCCGGTGACCGGGTCGATCAGCACCACCGGCACGCCGGGCAGGGGCAGCCCCATCGAGCCCGGTTTGACCGGCATACCGGGGATGTTGCCGACCGACAGAGTGGTCTCGGTCTGGCCGAAGCCGTCACGCAGGGTCAGCCCCCAGTGGCGGCGGACCTGCTCGATCACCTCGGGGTTGAGCGGCTCGCCCGCCGAGACGACCTCCCGCAGCCGGCCGGGACCACCGGACAAATCAGCCTTTATCAGCATCCGCCATACCGTGGGCGGGGCGCAGAACGTCGTCACCCCCGCATCGCGGATCCGCTCCAGCAGCGCCCGCGGGTCGAACCGCCGGTAGTCGCAGACGAAGATCGTGGCCTCGGCGATCCAGGGCGCGAAGAAACAGCTCCAGGCGTGTTTGGCCCAGCCCGGCGAGCTGATGTTGAGGTGCACGTCGCCGGGGCGCAGGCCGATCCAGTAGGCCGTTGTCAGGTGGCCCACCGGGTAGGAGACCTGGCTGTGCTCGACCAGCTTGGGCCTGCTGGTGGTGCCGGAGGTGAAGTACAGCAGCAACGGGTCGTCCGGCGAGGTGCCCGGGTGCGGTGCGGGCGGCGCCGGGGCGGCGTGGGCCTCGGAGTAGTCCGCCCAGCCCGCCGGGGCGCCGCCCACGCCGATCCTCGTGTAGTCGCCGTCCACCCCGTCGAACTTGGCGGCGTCGGCGGCGTTGGCGACGACGTGCCGCACGCCGCCCCGCTCCACACGGTCGGGCAGGTCGGCCGGGCCGAGGGCGGTGGTGGCCGGGAGGATCACCGCCCCGAGCTTCATCACCGCCAGCATCGACTCCCACAGCTCCACCTGGTTGCCGAGCATCAGCAGGACCCGGTCGCCCCGGGAGACGCCGTGGGCCGCCAGGAACGCCGCGACCGCGTCGGAGCGGCGGGCCATCTCGTCGAACGTGAGGCGGGTCTCCGAGCCGTCCTCCCGGCTCACCCACAGGGCCGTGCGGTCGTTGCCCCGGGCGATCGCGTCGAACCAGTCCACGGCCCAATTGAAGGGGCCCTCGAAGCGAGGCCAGGCGAACCGCGCGACCGCCCCGGCGTGGTCGCCACCCGCGCCCAGCAGTCCGTCGCGGGCCCTGCGGTAGATCTCGGTGTTGCCGGTGGCGCCCATGGCGGCGGCTCCTCTCGACGGTCGCCCATCGGTGATCACCACACGGTACGCCCGCGCCGCCGCCTCCGGCAGCCCTCCACCGGCCGCCGTCCGGCGGCGGCACGGGCGTACGACCCTGGAAAAAGACCGATTCCCTATATTCCGCAGGACCGAAAAAGGATTTCCGGCAGACTTCCCGATAACCTTCCGTATTCCAATTCCGGTGCGTTATAGAAGTAAGTACCCCCGGCGACATATGGAGTGATGAATTCGTGACGGGACGGCCGCTTCAGCTGGACGGCCTTTCCTGGGAGCACGGAGGAAGGCCCCGCACCCTGAACCCGGGTCTCCTGTCGGTCGCGGCGGGCCGGGTCGGGGTCGTGCTGGCGGAGGACGCCGGTGACGCGGACGCCTTCGCCGACCTGCTGCTGGGCCGGGCGTGGCCGATCCGTGGCCGGATACTGAGCGGGAAAGAGGAGGTCACCTCACTGTCCTCCCGGGAACGCGGAATCGCCCTGGTGCCGGCCGGGGGCGGGTTGCTGCCCCACCTGACGATCGAGCAGAACATCGTTTTCGGGTTGCGCGGCCGCGACGAAAAGGGACACCGGTACGGAAGGGACTTCCTGCGGGGACAGGTGCGTTTCATCACCGACCGGCTCGACCTGGGCGTGCCGCTCGACCGCCGGCCGTACGACCTGTCCGCGGACCAGCGGCTCTGGGTGGCGCTCGCCCGCGCGATGTGCTACTGGCGGCGGCCGAACGCGGTGCTGGTGGAGGACCGCGCCGGCCACCCGCCCTGCCACTCGGTGGTGGGCAGGAGCCTGGCCGCCCTCCCGCACCTGCCGGTCCTGGTGGTCGGCGACGAGGACGACCGGATCGAGACACTGGGCACCCCCTCGGCCCGATGGGAGGTCGTCGATGCGGATGAACCGTAGGCGGGCCCTGGCCGCGCTGTCCGGACTGGCCGCGGCAGGGCTGACCGGCTGCTCCGCCGAGCGGCCCCTGCGGGTCGCGGTGGTGTGGAGCGGCTGGGAGCTGGCCCGCTTCCGCCGGGTCCTGGAGGGCGAGCCGGTGACCGTTTACTCGGCGGGGAACGACATCGCGGCGCTGCTGCGGAAACCGGTGGCCCCGGCCGCGACCCCCGACGTGGCGATCGTGCCGCAGCCCGGCCTGATCCGCGACCCGGAGATCCGCTCCCGGCTGCAACCGCTCACCTCGCAGGACCCGTCGTTCTGGCGGGACCTGGTGACCGGCCCGGGCGACGGGCAGGCCAAGGGCGTCTGGTTCAAGGTCGCGCACAAGTCGCTCGTGTGGTATCGGCCGGAGGCCGTGGCGTCGCCGCCCACCGGCTGGGAGGCGTGGTGGGCGCTGTGCCGGGACCGCGCCGCCTCGGGCCGCCCGCCGCTCTCCGTGCCCGCGGCCGACGGGTGGGCCCTCACCGACTGGTTCGAGAACGTCCTCCTCGGCCACGCCCCCGACCTGTACGGCAGGCTGCACCTGCTGGACCCGGCGGACTGGGGGGACGAGCGGGTGGCGCAGGCGTTCATCCGGCTGGCGTGTCTGTGGTCCATCCCCGGCCTGGTCCCCGGCGGCGGGCGGCGGGCGCTGGTCACCCAGTTCCACGACGCGATCCTCGACGTCTTCCGGTACGGCCGCGCCGACATGGTGGCCGGCCCCGACTTCGCCTGGCCGGTCATCGACCGCTACCGCTCCCCGGGCCGGGAGGCCCGCTGGTTCCGCTTCCCCTGCTCGGCTGGAGAACGGCCGCCCCTGCTGGTCGGCGGGGACGCCGTGGTCGCACTGGCCTCCTCCGAGGAGCGGGGCGAGCGGTTCGTTGCGCGGCTCACCGGCGGGGAGATGCGCGAACGGCTGGCCCCCTGGGCCAGGGCCGGTGGGTTCCTGTCCCTCGGCGCCGGCCTGCGCGACGACGACTACCCCGCGCCGGTGCGGCCGCTGGCGCGCGAGCTCCGTGAGCTCCGCGGACTCGCGGAGTCCGGGAAGCCCGGCGCCCAGGCGACCGGCCGCTCGATCGCGTTCGACCTGTCCGACCAGCTCGGCGGCGCCCTGGCCGGCGGGGACGGACAGGGGCTCTGGCGCATCCTGACCGACCTGTTCGCCGCGGTCGCGGTGGATCCCTGTCCGCCCGGCAAGGCCGAGGAGGCCGCGCGGACCGCGCACGCCGCAGCGGTGGAAGCGGCGGCCTCGCGGGCGGACGGGTCATGAGCCGCGACGACGCCTTCCTCTTCGAGGCGGCCCCGTACCACGACATGCGCGCGCCGGCGAAGTCACCCGGCCGCGGGCGGTGGAAGGCGTGGCTGCTGTTGCTGCCCGCCGCCGGGCTGGTGGTCGCCGGCCTGCTCGTCCCGCTGGCCGCGACCGTGGTGACGAGCCTCACCGGGAAGGGCGGCCTGGACGCCTACCGGGACGTCGTGAACGACGCGCAGGTCCGGACGGCCCTGCGGAACAACGCCGACTGGCTGGGGCTCGCACTGGTGGTCTGCGCGCTCGGGCTGGGCCTCGCCTGGCTCGCCCGGGGTGTGGGACCGCGCCTGCGGAGGCTGCTGGTGGTCGCGCTGACGCTGCCCACGGTGACGTCCCCGCTGACCGCGGGCGTGATCTTCCGGATGATCTTCGCTCCCGACCCAGGCCTGGGCACGGTGAACGCCCTGCTGCCCGAGCCGGTGCTCTTCACCGGCCGCGGCTGGATCTGGCTGGTGCTGGGCCTGGCGTTCGCCTGGCAGTGGACGGGGCTGGCGTTCCTCGTCTTCCACGTGGGCCTGGCCAACCTTCCCGAGGACCTGCTGCGGGTGGCCGGGGCCTTCGGCGCGGGGCCGCTGCGGCGCCTGCGCGCGGTGACGGCGCCCGCGCTGTTCCCCACGGCGGCGGTGGCGCTGCTGATCGTCCTCACCGCCGCGGCCCGGGTGTTCGACCTGGTCCTGGTGGGGGCGCCGGGTTCGGTCCAGCCGGAGGTGGACGTCGCCGGGCTGCTGTGGTGGCGCCGCCGTACCGTCCTCGGGGACGAGCGGGCGGCGGCGCTGGCGGTCCTGCTGACCGTGACGGCCGTCGCGGTGGCGCTGGTCGTGCTGGGGCGGCTGCGCCAGGACTGGCCCCATGCCGAGCGTCCGTGGCGGTGGCCGCCGCAGCCCGCGCCGGGCGGCCCCCGCGGGCCGCGGCGGACGGCGGCCGGGGCGGGAGACGCCCGATGGCCGCGGCGGGTGGCGGCCGGGGCGGTCACCGGCCTCTGGGCGTTCCCCTTCGTCGTCCTGCTGCTCACCTCGTTCCGGTCGCCGGACGCCGTGGCCACCTCCGGGTGGTGGACCGGCGGCTACGGGGCCGGCTCGTACGGCGAGGCGCTCGACGGCGGCTTCTTCGCGGACGCGCTGTGGGCCACGGCGCAGCGCGGGCTGCTGGCCGCCCTCCTCGTCGTGGTACCGGCGGTGATGGCCGCCTACGCCCTGACCCACGCGGCCCTCCCCCGCCGCGCGCGGCGGGCCGCCACCGCGGCGGCGGTCGTGCTGGCCGTCCTGCCGCCGCAGGCGCTGGCCGCGCCGCTGGGGTGGGCGCTGGGCGGGGTGCTGGGCAGCACGCTCGCCCTCAGCCCGGTGCACGCCGCGCTGCTGCTGCCCCTGGGGGTGCTGCTGCTGCGCAACGCGTTCATGTCGGTGCCGCGGCCTCCGGTGACCCGGCCGGTGGCGCCGCGCCGCACCGCGCGACGCTCGGCGCTGGCGCGGGTGGTGGGCGAGGCGGCCCCCGCGGTGGCGACGGTGGCGGTGCTGTCGTTCGTGCTGGTCTGGAACGACCTGGTCGTCAGCCTGCTGCTCAACTGGCCGGCCGCCGACCAGGCGCCGCTGACCATGCGGCAGGCGTCCCGGTACTTCACGACCTCGGCCGGGGAACTCGCCGCGCAGGGGGTGCTGATGACGGCGGTGCCCGCGGTGTTGCTGCTGGTGACCGGCGGGTGGCTGGTGCGGGGGCTGACGCAGGGGGTCCGCCGATGAGGCCGCGCGGGGCGCCGCGGCCCCGGGACAGGGCGCCGGCGGACAGGGTGATGGAGTTCTTCGGGTGGTTCGGCGGGGCCACCGTCATCGAGATCTTCTTCAACACCTTCCTGGACGTGGTCCCCCGGTGGGTGGCGTTCGCCGGGGGGATGGCGCTGTACGGCGTGGTGTCCGTCGCGCGGCGGCTGCGCCGGCCCAAGCCGCTCCCGTCGCCGAAGGCGCAGCCCCGGGGCCTCCCCGCGCCCGTCGAGCCGCTGTTCGGACGGGACGCGGAGATCGCCGAGGTGACCGGCCGGGCGGGGGAGCACCGGACGGTCGTCGTGCGGGGGGTGGCCGGGATCGGAACCAGCGCCCTGGCCGTCGCCGCCGGGTGGGCCCTGGTGCCCGACCCCGAGCGCCAGCACTACGTGGACCTGCGGGGACAGAACCGGTCCAGTCCGGAGAGCAGGCGAAGCGTGGCCGAGCGCGTGCTGCGCACGCTCGGCCGTCCGCTGGAGACGGCGACGAGCCTGGAGGCGGCGGCGCGGGAGGTGGCCGCCGCCCTCCGGGACCCCGGCCACCTGCTGCTCCTCGACAACGTCTCCCGGTGGCGGCAGGTCGGCTGGCTTCCGCGCGACGTACCGGAAAGCATGATCATCATCGCGGGCGCCCTCGACGCGGACGCGGACGACCCGCTCCCGGGGGACGTGGCGGTCGTCCGGCTCGGCCCCCTGGAACCCGCCGACGGCGTGGCGCTGCTGCGCTCGATGGTCCCGGACGCGTGGATCGAGGCCGACCCGGCGGCGACGCGGGAGCTGGCCGTCCGGTTCCTGGGCACCCCCGAGACCGCGGTCGGGATCGGCCGCTGGCTCGTCGACAACCCGATGGTCCCGATCGCGACACTGGTGACCGACCTGGCGGGGCAGGGAGCCCACGACCTCGCCCTCCAGCGAGTGCTCGGCATGCGGGTGGCGCGGATGAACGCGGCGGCGCGGCGGTTGCTGGCGCTGCTGGCGCACGCGCCGGTCGCCGAGCTCGGCATCGACGAGATCGTCGCGCTCACCGGCCGGCCGGAACGCGACGCCGCCCAGGCCATGGAGGAGCTGTGCCGGCACGGCCTGGTGGACAAGGTGCGGGAGTCGCGGTACCGGGTGACGGACGCCGCCCGCCCCGCCGTACGGGCGCCGGAGGGCCGGGAGCGGGCGGCGTGGCAGGACCTGGCCGAACACCTCGCCGACCGGGCCGACTCCTTCGTCGAACGGCTTCCCGCGAAGGACGCCCGCGACTGGTTCGCCCTGGAGGACAGAACGCTGCTGCAGATGCTGGGAGAGTACCGGCCCAACCGGGGCAAGGGCGGTCCCCTGTGGCGGATCGCCGACGCCCTGGAGGCGTGGTTCGCCTTCGAGCAGCGCACCGAGGAGCGGCGGGAGACCGCCCTGGCCCTGGCGAAGGCGGCATCGGACCTGGGGAACCAGGCGGTCCAGGCGACCGCCGAGCTGCGGCTGTGCCTGATCGCCCTGATGCTCGGTGACCCCGGCGCCGCCGAGCGGCATCTCGGCCGGGCCGAACGGCTGCTGAGGGACCCGGATTCCTGGCCCGCCCAGCTGCACCTGGCGCGCGCGGTGACGCTGCTGGCCAGGGGCGACGAGTACACCGCGGTGGAGTCGTCACTGGTGCGGTACGGCCAGGCCCTGCCCGGCGGGGACGTCACCGGCCGGGCGGTCCTGCGGCTCGACATGGCCGTCCTGCACGTGCGCTGGGGACAGGTCTGCGACTCCCAGGGGCGGAGGAAGGAGGCGCGGCACCTGTACGAGGGGGCGGAGGAGCTGCTCATGCGGGCCCTCGGCGGCCCCGCGTCCGCGGGTGACACGCACGTCGAGGCGCACGTCGAGGCGCACGTCCGGGAGGTCCTCGCGCTCGTCCACCGGTACCAGGGTCAGGAGGACGAGGCACTGGAGGGCTGGGCGAGGGCCGCCGAGCTGTACGAACGGTCCGGCGACGGGTCCGGCCGGCTCCGCTGCCAGGTGCACCGGGCGGCGGCGCTCCCCGGGAAACGGCATGAGGAGGCCGCCGGGCTGCTGCGTTCGGCGCTGCGGCGGCTGCCGCCGACCGGGGTCACCACCGCGCTGGCGAACCTGCACCTCGCCCGGCTCGACCCCGCGGGAGCGCCCGAGCGGCGCGGGGCGGGGCTGGCGGCGCTGGCGCCGTGGGACGGGATCTCCGAGCCGCTCCAGGTGGCCGAGATCCGTCGGCGGCTGGAGCGCCTGCCGTCCTCTCCCTGAGAGGCGGCGTCCCGGGGAGGGGCCGCCGGTGCGGGGAGGGGCCCCCGGTGCGGGGGTCCGCGAAGCCCGGCGAGGACGGAGGCGACGGCGCCGGGCGGGGCCGTTTCCGGCCACCCGTGAAACATTCCGGCCTGGCGTGGCAAGTAGGGGTGACCGACCGGACGGGTCCGCCTCCGGACCCGCCGTACCCCGACCAGCCGAGGAGAACGACGATGGACACGCTGAAGGCCGTAGGGCGGGCCGTCGCACCGGCGGCCCCGGAGAGACCCGCCGGAGCGCGGCGGCCCGGGACGCGCCCTCGACGGCGTGTCAAGGGTTGACGGGCATCGCGACGAGAACCGGAAACCGTCTGGACGCCGATGTCGTTCGCCTCCCCCCTGTTCCTGTGGTTCTTCATGCCGGCCACGCTGCTGGCCTACCTGCTGTTCCCGCCGCGCCACCGCAACGCGGTCGTCGCCGTGGCCAGCCTGATCTTCTACGCCTGGGGCGCCGGAACGCACACCCCGCTGCTGCTGTCGGCCATCGCCGTCAACTACGGGGCCGGACTCGCGCTCGGCGGGGCGCGGCTGCGGGGTCGGCCCCGGGCCCGCCGCGGTCAGAGCGCCCTGAGGAACCGGGCGGCGATGGGTGCGGCCACCGCGCCGCCGCCACCGCCGTGCCGGACGAACACCGCGAAGGCCACCGAGTCGCGGTAGCCGACGAACCAGGCGTGCGACGCCCCGTCGCCCACCTCGGCGGTGCCCGTCTTGCCGGCGGTGCCGGGGGGCAGGCCGGCCCGCGCGGCGGTGCCCTCGGTGACCACGGCCGCCATCATCGCGCGCAGCGCGGTGGCCACGCCGTCGTCGAGCGGGACGGCGGCCGGCAGGTCGGGGTCCGGCCGGTCCGTCATGACGGCGGGCCGCCACACGCCGCTCGCCGCGGCGGCGGCGACCTCCGCCATGCACAGCGGGCTGGCCAGCACCGAGTTCTGGCCGATGGCGTCGGTGGTGAGCTCGTCCTGGGTCTCGCCCCGGCCGATCCGGCACGTGCTCAGGCCGGGCTTGACCCGGAAGCCGAACCGGTCGGCGGCCTCGGCGGCCAGCCGTCCGCCGCCCAGCCGCTCGTAGGTCTGCTGGGCGAACGTCGTGTTGCACGAGAACGCGAAGGCCGCGGTGAGGGTCACCGTGCCGTGGTCGGCGCCGCCGTCGTTGCTGAAGCCCTTGCCGTTGGGGACGGTGTAGGCCGCCGGGCACGGCAGCGGCGTGTCCGGGGTGAGGCCGGCGCGCAGCAGCGCGGCGGCGGTGACGATCTTGAAGGTCGAGCCGGGCGGGTAGAGGCCGGTGAACGCGGCCTGGCCTTCGTCCAGGGTGTCGGCCACCGCGAGCACCTGGCGGCTCCGGACGTCGAGGGCCACGATCGCGGCGGGCCCGCCGACGCCGTCCAGGGCGCGGGCCGCGGCGGCCTGCACCGGCCGGGAGATCGTGCTGCGCCTGCCGTCCAGCGGGGGCACCGGGGCGGCCAGCAGCTCGCGGCCCGAGGGCCGCTCCACCAGGGCGGGCACCGTCACCGTGCCCTCCAGCCCGGAGACGTAGCGGTCGGCCCTGCTGTGCCTGGGGAACGGCTCGCCCTCCCGGGTGAGGGTGGCGGGCCGGCGGAACGTGGTCTCGGTGCGCTGGACGGAGCCGCCGTCCCTGAGCGACGGGTGCATCGTCTCGGGGGTCCACAGCACTTTCCAGGTGTCGTCCCGCCGCGCCAGGTGAAGCACCGAGGCGAACTCCCAGGGGTCGTCGAAGCCCTCCATCCGCCGGACCCCGTGGAAGGCGAACTCGGCCGCCGCCGCGTCCTCGCGCAACGTCTCACCGAGGGTGAGGGACAGCGAGGAGACCCGCAGGTCGCGGTCGAAGTCCAGGTGCCGCCCGGCGAAGTCGGCCGGCGGGTCGGCGACCAGGGCCGCCATCGCGGTCAGGTTCCCGGCCTGCCACGCCTCGACGTACCGCGCGGCCGCCGCCTCGGGGGTCGCCGGGGCCGGGGTGGGAGTGGGGGACACGAGTGGCCCGGTGGGCGCCTGGCCGGGCGGCTCCTCGTCGGTGAGGGTGATCTCCCTCGTCGGGCCCGGCGTCCGCCCCGGGGAGGCTCGCCCGGCGTCCGGCGCGGTCAGCAGGCCGTACACGCTGACGACGACGATCGTCACCGCCGTGCCGATCAGTGCCAGGAGCCGTTTCCTGCGCATGCCTCACCCCCTGGGGTTTCCAGGGGTGTATATCACCGGTGATCTCCCTGGGTCACCCGAACGCGCATGAAACGGGCGTTCACCCCTCGATCCGGCCCGGCGCCCGGCCGGGGCGGGATCAGCGCGCGGGGGCGGCCGCGCGGGCGGCGGCGACGAACTCGCGGATGAGCCCGGCGTCCTTCACCCCCGGCGCGGTCTCCACCCCGCTCGACACGTCCACCCCCCACGGCCGGGCGGCGTCGACCGCCTCGGCCACGTTCGCCGGGTCCAGGCCGCCGGCCAGCATCCACTGTCCGGTGGTCCGCCCGCGCACCGCGGCCCAGTCCCACGGTTCCCCGGAGCCGGGCCTGGGGGCGTCCACGATGAGCAGGTCCTCGCCGAAGGCGCCGCAGCGCGGGTCGGCGCTCGCCGACCCGGCGCGGACCAGGGTGAGCCCGAGGTCCCGCAGCGCGGCGAAGTCCTCGCGCGGATGGTCGCCGTGCAGCTGTACGGCGCGCACCCCCGCCTCCAGCGCGGCGGCCCGCATCTCGTCCGGGGTCTCCCCGGCGAAGACCGCCACGGTCAGCACGTGCGGCGGCACCGCCGCGGCCAGCTCCCGCGCCAGGGCGGGGGTGATCCGCCGGGGGCTCCGGGTGAGGACGAAGCCGACCGCGTCCGCGCCCGCCTCGACGGCGGCCGTCACATGCCCGGGCTCACGCAGCCCGCAGATCTTCACGTACACCCTCGGCACCCTAGTACAGCGACGACGCCCGGCGGCGAGGGGCGGACGCCGGACCCGACCGCGGCGCGCGGCCTCCCGGAGACCCCGCCCCGCGGTGAGGGACGGACTCCGGACCCGACCGCGGCGCACGGCCCCCCGGGCCGTGAGACCGGATCCGGTGTCCGGTTCGCGAGGTGCGGGCCGATCGGCCGGGGACGGCGAGGATGAACGTCCCTCGCCCCGGGGACCTTCGTCGCTGCCCCCGGCCCGCCCCGGGGCGGCACGATTGAGCCGGACACGAGGAGGTCAGCGATGACGATGCAGGTGAAGGACATCATGGGCAAGGTGGCCATCGCCGTCCGGCAGGACGCGCCGTTCGCCGAACTGGTCGCCACCATGCAGCGGTTCAAGGTCGGCGCGGTGACGGTGATCGACGCCGACCGGCGGCCGGTGGGCGTGGTGTCGGACGATGACCTCCTGCTCAAGGAGACGACCGGCAACCGGTACGGCGCGGCCCTGTTCGAGGGCCGCGAGCAGCGCCGGGAGCGGCGCAAGGCCGCGGGCACCGTCGCGGGCGCGATCATGACCAGCCCGGCGATCACCGTCACGATCGGCACGCCGGTGCGGGACGCGGCCCGGCTGATGCACACCGCCAGGATCAAGCAGCTCCCGGTGATCGACCCGGTGACCGGCAGGATGGTGGGGACCGTCCACCAGCGCGACCTGCTGAAGGTCTTCCTGCGACCGTCGCAGGACGTCCGGCTGGAGGTCGAGGACGTTCTGGCCGGGCTCGGCGTGCCGGTCGAGGACGTCACCGTGGAGGTCGAGGCGGGCGTGGTCACGCTGACCGGCCAGGTCCCCCGCAGCTCGCAGGTCACCGCGGCCTCCGCCGCCATCCACGAGGTGGACGGGGTGGTGGACGTCAGGGGCGACCTGACCTACCAGACGGACGACCTGCTGCTCGTCCCGCCGATGTACTAGAAGCCGATGCCGGCCGGAACCGGCCCCCAGGCCGTACGCCTGGCCGCCGAGCGGGATCGGCCTGTTCAGGCCGGGCTTCCCACGACGTTCCGGCCGGACCGCCTACCGGGACTCCTCGCGCTCCTTCGGGTCGCGCACACTGGACAGGAAGGCCCTGGTCCGCTGGTGGCCCGGGTTGGCCAGGAGTTCGCGGGGCCGGCCCCGTTCGACGACCACGCCGTCGGCGAAGAAGGTCAGCCAGTCGCCGACCTCCCTGGCGAAGGCGATCTCGTGGGTGACCACGACCATCGTCATCCCCTCGACGGCCAGGCCCTTCATGACCTCCAGCACCTCGTCGACCAGCTCCGGGTCCAGGGCGGAGGTGGGTTCGTCGAACAGCATCAGCGCCGGGTTCATCGCCAGCGCCCTGGCGATGGCCACCCGCTGCTGCTGGCCGCCGGAGAGCTGGTGGGGCCGCTTGTGCGCGTGGTCGGCCAGGCCCACCCGGTCCAGGTGCTCCATGGCCAGCGTCCGCGCCCGGTCCGCGGGGGTGCCCAGGACGTGGACGGGGCCGCAGGCGACGTTCTCCAGTGCGCTGTGGTGGGCGAACAGGTTGAAGCGCTGGAACACCATGCCGATGTTCCTGCGGAAGGCGGCGAACTCCTTGGGCGTCCAGGGGTGGTACCTGCCGCCGCGCAGGGTGTGGCCGACCTCCTCGCCGAGCACCCGCAGGCTGCCGCCGAGCACCGGCTCCAGGCCGTTGAGGCACCGCAGGAACGTGGACTTGCCCGAGCCCGACGGGCCGATGATGCAGCTCACCTCGCCGGAGGCGACGGTGAAGTCGACGCCGTTGAGCACCTGCACGTCGCCGTAGCTCATCCGGACGCCCGAGGCCTGCACGATCTGCTCGTCCGCCGCGTTCATGCGGCCGCCTTCGGCAGGATCCTGGCGGCCAGGCCGCCGCCGCGCACCAGCCGTACGGCCTCGGAGCCGAAGCGGCGCTCCAGCCTGCCCTGCAGGAAGGTCGCCACGGCGGTCATGAGCATGTACCAGAGGCTCGCCACGATCAGCAGCTCCATGATCAGGTTGTTCGCCTTGTAGATCTGGCTGGCGTTGGTCATCAGGTCGTGCCCGGCGACCACGTAGACCAGCGAGGTGGTCTTCAGCATGGAGATGAACTCGTTGCCGGTGGGCGGGATGATGATGCGCAGCGCCTGCGGCAGCACGATGACCCGCATCCGCTTGGCCGGCGTCATGCCCAGTGCGTACGCCGCCTCGGTCTGGCCCTGGTCGACGGCCTGGATCCCGGCGCGCACGGTCTCGGCGAAGTAGGCGGCGAGGTTCAGCCCCAGCCCCAGCATGGCCGAGGTGAAGCCGGTCATCACCTGGTTGGTGTCCCACTTGACGCCGATCATGGTGAACGGGATCTTGAGCACCAGCTCGGGGAACAGGAACGCCAGGTTGTACCAGAAGATGAGCTGCACGAGCACCGGCGTGCCGCGGAAGAACCAGATGTAGAACGAGGCCAGTCCGCTCAGCACCGGGTTGTGCGCCAGCCGCATGATCGCGACCAGCACGCCCAGGACCAGTCCGAGGGCCGTGGCCAGGACCGAGATCTCGATGGTGACCCAGACCCCGCTCAGGATCCGCTCGTGGAACAGGTACTCGGCGACCTTGCCCCATTCCAGGTTCGGGTTGGCCACCATGAGGTAGGCCAGCCGGGCCGCGACCGCCAGCGCGACCACCGCGGCCAGCCAGCGGCCCCAGTGCCAGGTCCGCGCGACGGGGATCGGCCTGCCCGACGCGTCGGTGATCGGTTCGGTCCGCATGGTCACTTACCGCCGTTGACCACGGCGGACTGGACGGCCAGCTTGTCGAGGTTCCACGCCGCGAGCAGCTTGCCGTACTCCCCGCTCTGGATGAGCGAGTCCAGCGCGCCCTTGACGGACTCGATGAGCTCCTTGTTGTCCGGCTTCATCCCGATGCCCCACGGGCTCTCGGTGCCTTCGAGGGTGATCGCCTCCATGGCGAGCTTGGGGTCCGCGGCCTTGTAGGCGGCCACCACGTAGTCGGTGATGAGGGCCTGCGCGCGGCCGTTGCCCACCTGGAGCATGGCCTCCGTGTCGCCGGGGAACTTCAGGATGTCCACCGCGGCCTTGCCGTCCTTCTTGCAGTCGGCGTCGTACTTCTCGGCCAGCTCCATCGAGGAGCCGTTGTCGACGACGGAGACCGTCTTGCCGCACAGGTCCTTCGGCCCGTTGACGCCGGCCGGGTTGCCGGCCTTGACCAGCAGTCCCGAGCCCGCCTGCACGTAGTCGACGAAGGTGACCTGGCCCTGCCGCTCGGGGTTGTCGGTCATAGAGGAGATGACGAAGTCGTAGCGGCCGGTGAGCACACCGGGGATCTGCGAGTTGAACTCCTCGTCGGTGATGGTCACCTTGACGCCGAGCTTCCTGGCGATGGCCCTGGACAGGGCGGGGTCGAACCCGATCGGGGTCTTGCCGTCGCTGGCGAACAGCTCCATCGGCGGGTAGCCGATGGAGGAGACGACCTTCAGGCCGTCGGACTTCAGTTTCGCCGGCGCCTTGGCGGCGAGGTCCTTGTCGGGGGTGATGGCGTTGATGACGTCGGCCGCCTTCTCCTCGGCGGGGGCCTGGTCGAGGACGACGTCCGGCGCGGCGGCCGGCGCCGTGGCGGACGCGCCGTCGTCGAGGGACTGGGCGCCGCAGGCCGCGGTGGCGGCCAGCAGCGCGCCGGCGGCGAGCGTGGTGAGGATCCGGGTCTTCAAGGGGGTGCTCCTTCAGGAGTGCTGCCAGCGGACTTCGCCGCCGACGACGGTGGTCATGACCTTGGTACGCAGCACGGCGGCCGGCGACTCCACGAAGGGATCGGTGTCCACCGCGATGAAGTCGGCGAGCTTGCCGGGTGCGAGTACGCCCTTGTGGTCCTCCTCGCCCGCGGCGTAGGCCGCGCCGAGGGTGTGGGCGGTGATGGCCTCGCCCATGCTCAGCCGCTGCTCGGGCTGCCAGCCGCCGGCGGGCGTGCCGTCGACGCGGGTACGGGTCACCGCGGCGTACAGCGCGGCGAAGGGGTTGGGGTGCTCGACCGGGGCGTCGGAGCCGAAGGCCAGCGCGACGCCGACGTTCAGCATCCCGCGCCAGGCGTAGGAGGCCAGCTCGTGCCCGGCCAGCAGGGTGTCGACCAGGTCGATGTCGCTGGTGCAGTGCACGGGCTGCATCGAGGCGACGATGCCCAGCCTGGCCATCCTGGCCAGGTCCGCGGTCCGCAGGTGCTGGGCGTGCTCGATGCGGTGCCGCAGCCCGGCCGTACGGCCGACGGCCTCGTAGGCGTCGATGACCAGGTGGTTGGCCTGGTCCCCGATGGCGTGCGTGGCCACCGCGATGCCGGCCCCGGCGGCAGTGCCGAACAGTCTGACCAGGTCCTCGTACGGCGTGACCGCGATGCCCACGTTGCCCTGCTCGCCGGCGAAGGACTCGCCCATGTGGCAGGTGTGCGAGCCCAGCGCCCCGTCGCTGAAGATCTTCACGGGTCCGGTGCGGAACCAGTCGTCGCCCTGCCCGGTGCGGCGCCCCTCGGCGATGGCCGCCTCCAGATGGGTCATCGGGATCGCCTTGTGCACGCGGATCTTCAGCTCACCGGCGTCGCGCAGCTCCAGGTAGGCGGCCCGGCAGTCCTCGCCGTCGATGTCGTGCACGCTGGTCAGGCCGAGCGCGAGCAGTTCCTCCTGCGCGGCGCGGAGCTGGTCGCGCAGGTCGGCGGAGACCATGAGGTTGCGCAGCGGGTAGGAGGCCGACTCGCGCAGGATGCCGGTGGGCTCGCCGCTCGCGTCCCTGACGATCTCACCGCCCACCGGGTCGGGGGTGCCGGCGTCGATGCCGGCCAGCCGCAGGGCCGCGGAGTTGGCCCACACCGTGTGGCCGTCCACGCTGGGCAGCGCGACCGGCAGCTCGGGGCAGACCGAGTCCAGCGCGTACCGGTCGGGCTGGGTCGGCGGGTCCCAGGTGTTGCTGTTCCACCGGCCGCCGAACAGCCAGGCGCCCGGCCGCAGTCGCGCCGCGTGCGCGGCCACCTTGGTCAGCGCCTCGTCCAGGGAGCGCACGTCGCGCAGGTCCACCGCGTCCAGGCTCTGGGCGTACTGCGCGGTGTGGATGTGGGCGTCGTAGAGGCCGGGGAGCACCGCGGCGCCCTCCAGGTCGATCAGCTCCGCTCCCCCGCCCGCGGCCTCGCGCACCTCGGCCTCTCCGCCGACGGCCAGTAGCCGCTCACCGTCCACGGCCATGGCCTGGGCCAACGGGTTGCCGCTGTCTCCTGTGCGGATGGCGGCGTTGCGGTACACGCGGATGCTCATATGACTCTCTAGGGTTCGGCTCGATTGACGGTGGCCATCACTGTAGGAGTGGCGGAAAGAAGGCGGAAGCGCTATAAACACGACATTCAGCACCTCTGAGCACAAGGAACTCTAATGCTGAAGCCGGAACACCTGCGTACTCTCCGTGAAGTCGTTGAGCTGGGGTCCTTCGCCGCCGCCGCCAACCGGCTCGGTTACACCGCGTCGGCCGTCTCCCAGCAGATGGCCGCGCTGGAACGTGAGATCGGCGTCAGGCTGTTCACCCGCTCCGCCCACAGCGCGCTGCCCACCAGCGCCGCCGAGGTGCTGGCCAGGCACGCGGAGACCGTGCTCATCGACATGGAGCGCATGGTCGCCACCGTGCAGGCCGTGCACCGGAACAGCGAGCGGCAGATCCGCCTGGGCGTCTTCCCCAGCTTCACCGACGTGCTGACCGGCGTGCTGCGGCGGATGGAGCCCGAGGAACGCGCCGGCATCAGGGTCTCCGTCGCCGAGTCCTCCCAGCTCATCCCGCGCCTGGGCGCCGGCGGCGAGATGGACGCGGCGATCATCTACCAGGTGGGGAACTCCGGCCTGTCGTGGCCGTCCGCGCTGGGCCGGCGCTGGATCGCCGAGGACCGCTACAAGCTCGTCCTCCCGCGCAGCTGGCCCGACCTGGCGCCCTACCGGGCCGAGCACCTCGTCGACCTGCCGTGGATCATGCACCACCCGGCGACCAGCGACGCCGCCATCTTCGAGGGCCTGTTCGCCCACTGGGGGCTGCACCCCCGGGTGGCCTGCCATTCCGACGACTTCAAGATCACCATAGCCATGATCGGGGCGGGGATGGGTGCGGCGCTCGTCCCCGAACTCGCGCTGCGCGGGCACGGCCCCGACATCGTGATCGCCGACGTGCCGTGGCTGAACATCAGCCGCAGCATCTTCACCCTCGTCCATCCCGGCCGCGAGACCGCCCGGCTGCAGTCCCTGCTGGACGCGCTGACGCTCTGACCGGCCTCGCGCACTCGACTGGGCACGGCGGATCTGCCAGCATGTGCCGGATCACGGACGCGGCCGGTGACGGACCCGGCGCGCCGACCGTCACCGACCGGCCTCCCCTGTGGCCGGAGCGGGCGTTAGGAGATCCTTGACTGTGGAACACGAGGCGGCGATCGCCAGGTCCGCCGAGGCCATACGCCTCCACCGCGGGCACAACATCCTCATCGAGGCCGGCGCCGAGCCGGTCATCGACCGGCTCGCACGTCGCGACCGGCCGGTGCCCGCCACGCCACCCGAGCTGTGGGCCTGGACGTTCGTGGTCAAGGACATGATCGACGTCGCCGGGCTCCCCACCACCCGGGGGTCCGCCCTGTACGGGAGCGAGGAGGCGCTGACCACCGCGCCGTGCGTCGAACTGCTGGAGCGCGCCGGGGCCCTCCTGGTCGGCAAGGCCAACCAGCACGAGTTCGCCTGGGGCGTCACGAGCGAGAACCCGCACTGGGGCGATGTGCGCAACCCGCGCCACGAGCACCTGGCTCCCGGCGGGTCGAGCGGCGGCACGGCCGCGGCGCTCGCCGCCGGGATCGCCCGGTTCGGCCTCGGCACCGACACCGGCGGCTCGGTGCGGATCCCGGCGGCCTGCTGCGGCGTGGTCGGCCTGCGCCCGAGGGCCGGCGTCGTCTCCTCCGAGGGGGTCGCGCCCCTCGCCCCGATGTTCGACGTGGTCGGGCCGATGACCACCTCGGTCGCCGACTGCGCGCGCGTGTGGCGGGTGCTCTCCGGAGAGGCCGTCGAGCCGCCGCGCTCGCTGTCGGGGCTGGTCGTCGGCGTCGCCGAGGGATGCGCGCAGGCCGGGGAGTTCGCGGATCTGGGCGCCGAGGTCCGCGAGATCGCCCTGCCGTACGGGATCCTGTCCCCGTACTGGACGATCGTGGGCGCGCAGGCCCGGCGCACCCACGAGGCCACCTACCCGGCGAACGCCGCGAGCTACAGCGCCGGCGTGCGGCGGAAGCTGGACGACGCCGGCGGGATCGGCCATCGGGAGTACCGCCGGGCGGTGGAGGAGCTTTCCGCCGTCCGGGCCGGATTCTCGGCGGAGATGGCCGGCGTCGACGTCCTGATCATGCCGACGCTCGGCGGCCCCGCGCCGCGGGCCGGCTGCGACGAGGCCGCCGTCCGCGGCGAGGTCGGCCGGATCACCTCCGTCGTGTCCGCGCTCGGCCTGCCCGCGCTGGCCATCGGAGACCTGCAGCTGGTGGGGCGCGGCGAGGCCGACGTGCTGCGGGCCGGCCTGTGCTGGGAGGCCCGCGGAGGCGCGATCCCCGCGCCGCGCTGAACGTCAGACGCCCGGCGACAGGCTCCACGGGTCGACCGGGACGACGCCCGTGCAGCGGCCGGAGGGGTCGAGGAGCCGCCCGTAGAGCTTCGACTGCCGCAGGACGATCTGCCGGTCGGCGATGCTCGCGTACGGGAAGCGCTCCTCAAGGCGCACCACCAGCGGGTGCAGGTCGGAGACCCCGTGCAGGCCGACGGTGAGGAGCATGTTGCGGGCGCCCGCGAGCGCCGCGCACGTCCGCGTCTCCGGCCAGTCGAGCAGCGCCCGGCCCGTCTCCTCCAGCAGGCCGTCCGGCATCCGCAGCCACAGCACCGCCGAGGAGTGCCAGCCCGCGTGCGAGCGCGCCAGATCGCAGCGGAAGTCGATGTCGCCGGTCGCGACCAGGCGTGACAGCCTGCGCTGCACCGTGCGCTCGGACTTGCCGACGGCCTGCGCGAGATCGGAGTAGCCGGCGCGGCCGTCGGCGAGCAGGGCCTTGAACAGCAGCCGGTCGATCTCGTCCATCTGCCTGGTGGACTCCGCCGGCCCCGGCCGCCTGGCCAGCGCGCCCGCGGACCGCGGCGGCAGCACCCGCAGCCGCCAGCGGCACGAGGCCTCGAAGACGCGCGTGGCGACATGGGTGCGCACCTTCGCCACGCCGGGCACCCGCGGCAGGTCTGTGAGCAGGTAGTCCGCCAGCGCCGGCATCGACGCGGCGACGGCGATCACGAACAGGTCGTGATCGGCGGCGACGTGCTGCACGGTGATGAGGTGGCCCGCCGCCGCGAGCGTGCCGGCGACCTCGACCGCCGCCCCGGCCTCGCAGTCGATCTCCAGGAAGGCCATGCTCATCGCGTGCATCTGGCGCTGCCCCAGGGCGACGGTGGTCCACGCCTCCCCCGCGCTGTTCAGCCGCTGCCAGCGCCGTGCCGCCGTCACCGGGTCCGCGCGGGTCGCCGCCCCGACCTCCACCCAGCTCGCTCGCGGGTTGATCTGGAGGGCGTCGATGAGTTCGAGGTCGGTCTCCGACAGCAGCCGCCGGGGCTCGATGCCGGAATCCTGCATGATCGATCCTTCAGTGTCACATTGCTGCATTTAGAGACCGAATGCACCTTATACCTCGATCCTTGTGCGGGTAGCCGTCCCGGGCCCGCCCCGGGCCCACCCCCCGCTCACCCCGGCTCACCGCATGGAAGAGGACGCCTCCAGATGACTCAGCTCCACGATCGCGCCCCGGTACCGGCCGGAGGGGCGGGTCACCGGGGGCACCCGGTGAGCAGGACCCGGCTGGTCGGCGTCCTCGGCGGCATGGGCCCGGCGGCCACCGTCGACTTCTACGGCAAGCTCGTGGAGGAGACGGCGGCCACCTGTGACCAGGGACACGTGCCCGTCGTCATCTGGGGCGACCCCCGCGTCCCCGACCGTTCCCTGAGCCTGCTCGGCGGCGGCGAGGACCCGACCCCGTATCTGCGGCGCGGCGTCGAGGGTCTGAAGCAGGCGGGGTGCGAGGTGCTCGCCGTACCCTGCAACACCGCCCACGCCTTCGTCCCCCCTCTGGCGGAGGAGGCCGGGCTGGAGCTGGTGAGCATCATCGAGGTCACCGCCGACGCCCTCGCGGCCGACGGCGTCCGCGCGGCCGGCGTGCTGGCCACCTCGGGCACCCTGCGCGCCGGCCTGTACGCGGACGCTCTGCGACGGCGCGGCGTGGCGGTGATCGAGCCGGACGAATCCGGTCAGCGGCAGGTCACGGCGGCCATCGGCGCCGTCAAGGGCGGCGGCGTCCAACCGGCCAACCGGCGGGCGCTGGCGGAGCTGTCCCGCTCCCTCGCCGATCGCGGCGCGGAGCGGGTCGTCACCGCGTGCACCGAGCTCGTCCTGGCCCTGGACCGCTCCAGCGTCCCCGTCCCGGTTCTCGACCCCGCCCGCCTGCTGGCCCGCCGGCTCGTCGAGGTGGCGTTCGGCGCTCCGGCGGCCCACCGCGGTGGGCTCCGACGCCCCCGGATGCCAGACTTCCCCTATGACGCAGAAGGAGCCCCGTTCCCTGATGCCCAGCATGCGGCTGGATGAGCTGCTGGAAGAGCTGCAGGTGCGGCTGGAGGCGGTGCTGGCCACCCGCGACCGCGTGCACGCCCTCCTGGAGGCGGTCGTGTCGGTGGGCAGCGACCTCGATCTCGAGACGGTGCTGCGGCGGATCGTGGAGACCGCCACCACCCTGGTCGACGCCGGCTACGGCGCGCTGGGCGTCATCGGAGAGGAGAACACGCTCGTACAGTTCGTCCCGGTGGGGCTGAGCGAGGAGGAGATCGCCCGGATCGAGCACTGGCCGCACGGCCTGGGCCTGCTGGGCCTGCTGATCAAGGAGCCGCAGACGCTGCGCCTGTCCGACCTGTCCCGGCACCCGGAGTCGTACGGCTTCCCGCCCGGCCACCCGCCGATGGGCTCCTTCCTGGGGGTGCCGATCCGGGTCCGCGAGGAGGTGTTCGGCAACCTCTACCTCACCGAGAAGCGCGGCGGCGGGGAGTTCGACGAGGAGGACGAGGCGATCGTGGTGGCGCTGGCCACCGCGGCCGGCGTCGCCATCGAGAACGCCCGCCTGTACGAGGAGACCCGCCGCCGGGAGGTGTGGCTGCAGGCGTCCTCCGACGTCACCACCGCCCTGCTGTCGGGCGCCGAGCCCACCGAGGTGCTGACGCTGGTGGCGCGCCGGGCCCGGAAGATGGCCGGCGCCGACGTCGTGGCGGTCATGCTCCCGGGCCCCTCCGGGGAGACGCTGCGGTGGGAGATCAGCGACGGCGAGCCCGGTGTCCGGCCCGCCGAGGGCGAGGTCCCCGTCTCCGGCACCCTCGCCGGCCGGGCCTTCCTCAGCGGCGAGCCGGTGACGGCGAGCGAACGCGACGCCGCCGACGTCTTCCCCATCGTCGACTCCGCCGCCGACGTCACCGAAGTCACCGAGGTCACCGAGGTCGACGGCGGCTTCACCGCCGACGGGGAGACGCCGATCGGCCCGGTGGCCGCCGTGCCGCTGGGCCGGGCCGGGGCCGTCCGCGGGGTGCTGAAGCTCGGCAAGCGCACCGGCCGGCTCCCGTTCAGCACCGGCGAGCTGCACACCCTGTGGTCCTTCGCCGGTCAGGCCGCGCTCGTCCTGGAACTGGCCGAGGCCAGGCGGGACGCCGAGCGCCTGGGACTGCTGGAGGATCGCGACCGCATCGCCAAGGACCTGCACGACGTCGTCATCCAGCGGCTCTTCGCCGTCGCCATGACGCTGATGAGCATCGTCCGCTTCGTCGAGCATCCCGAGGCGGCCTCCCGGCTGCGGCACGGGATCGACGAGCTGGACGAGACCATCCGGCAGATCCGCTCCACCATCTTCGCCCTGCAGGCCCCCCGCGACGCCGCCCCCGGCCTGCGCGCGCAGGTCGTGGAGCTGGTGGAGGGGGCGCGCGGGCACCTGGGGTTCATGCCGGGACTGCGCATGGAGGGCCGCCTCGACAACGGGGTTCCGGCCCCGGTCGCCGAGCAGCTCACCGCCGTGCTGCGCGAGGCCCTGTCCAACATCGTGCGCCACGCCAGGGCCTCCAAGGCCGACGTGCTGGTCGAGGCGACCGGCGACGAGCTGCTCCTCCGCGTCCGCGACGACGGCGTGGGACTTCCCGGTGAGGGCAGGCGCAGCGGCCTGCGCAACATGGAGGACCGCGCCCGGCAGCTCGGCGGCTCCTTCGAGGCGGGCGCGGCCCCCGACGGCGGGACCCTGCTGACCTGGCGCGTGCCGCTCGGCGGCTGACCGCGCCCGGCGGCCGGCCCGGCGGCCGGGCCGCCGCCGGCGCGAGTCACCGCCGGCACGGACCATCGTCGGTACGGGCACCGTCGACGCCGGTGACCGCCGGTGCGGGCCGTCCTCAGCGCAGGCCGTCGAAGAGGTGCTCCTCGCGGCCCGGGGCGGGGACGCGGCTGAAGACGCGGATGAACGCCTCGTGGGAGAAGGCCCGGTGCTGGGCGTCGGCGGGCATGCGCAGCAGGAAGATGTTCTCGCCCTGGCTGGCGTGCGCCTCCAGCGCCTTGCGCTTGCGCTCGACGTAGGGGGCGACGTCCACCATCGCGGTGATCTGCTCCTCGGGGACGCCGAAGTCGTCGGGCAGCTCGAAGTCCTCCGGAGCCGCGCCGGTCGAGCGGAGGAACTCGAACAGCTCGGCGATCCGCTCGCGGGGCACCGCGGTGTAGTAGAGCTTGGCGGGGACGCCGCTCGCCTCGGCCGCCGCCACGGTGATCCGGTGGGCCTGGATGTGGTCGGGGTGACCGTACCCGCCGTTCTCGTCGTAGGTGACCACGACCTGCGGGCGGTAACGCTCCATCAGCTCGGCCAGCCGTGCGGCGGCCTGCTCGACGGGGACGTTGGCGAAGGCGTCCGGCGACTGGTTGGCGGCCCAGCCCTCCATGCCGGAGTCGTGGTAGCCGAGCAGCTCCAGGTGGTCGATCCCGAGGTGGGCCACGGACTCGCGCAGCTCCTGGAGCCGGAGGGCGCTCACCTCCGCCTCGTCGTGGCCGTCCTCGCCAGGCTTGGTCCCGCCGGGGGCGTCGCCCTGCTCGCCGTTGGTGCAGGTGACCAGGACGGTGCGGATGCCCTCGTCCGCGCACCTGGCCAGAATCCCGCCGGTCCCGATCACCTCGTCGTCGGGATGGGCGTGTACGGCCATCAGCGTCAGCTGATCCATGAGTCTTTCTACCCTTCCGTCTGCGTCACAGGCGGCCCGCGAGGCCGGGGGCGGCCTCTGCGAGCTCTTTCCGAGCCCTCTTCGAGCCCTCTTCGAGCCCGGCCCACTCTACGGCGGCGCGCGGCACTGCGGACGGCCGCCCGGGGCGTCCTCGCGGGCCGGATCCCCGGCTCTCCGGGCCGGACGCCCGGGGGACACCCGCGGGATCACTCCGGGACGGCGGGCGCGGCTCCGGGCCGGGTGTCCGGGGGACGCCGGGGCAGGGCGAGGGCGGCGGCGCCGAGCAGGCCGGCGTCGCGGCCCAGGGAGGTGGCGTCCACCCGCAGGCGGCGGGTGAAGCCGAGCCCGGCGTTCTCCGCCATCGCCTGCCGGAGCGGGTCGAACAGGATCGGCCCGGCGGCGGCCACGCCCCCGCCGACGACGACGCGGTCGAGGTCGAGCAGGGCCGCGGCGGTGTGGAAGGCGGTGGCCAGCGCGTCGGCGGCGCGGCGGAAGGCGGCCTGCGCGATCGCGGACCCGGCGCGGGCGCTCGCGGCGAGCGCCCGCGCGTCCGCGCCGGTCCAGCCGCCCGCGCGGGCCCAGCGGACCATGGCGGGCCCGCTGGCGACGGTCTCCACGCACCCGGACGCGCCGCACGGGCAGGGGTCGCCGCCGGGATCGACGGTGATGTGCCCGATGTGGCCGGCGTTGCCGGTCGGGCCGAGGTACGGCACGCCGTCCAGGACGAAGCCGCCGCCGACGCCGGTGGAGACCACCACGCCCAGCACGGCTCGGGAGCCCGCCCGCCGCGGCCCCTCCCCCGGCCCCGCCGCGGCCTCGGCGGACGGTTCCGGCGCCGCGGCTCCCGGCTTCTCCGGTTCCTCCGGGAAGGCCCCCCGCCACCACTCCCCCAGCGCCATGCACTGGGCGTCGCCGGCCAGCCGTACCGGGCGGCCGGGCAGCATCCGGCCGACGGCGGCGGTCAGCGGGAAGTCACGCCAGCGGGGGATGTTGACCGGGCTGACCGTCCCGGCGCGCGGGTCGAGGGGGCCGGCCGAGCCGATGCCGATCCCCTCGATCGCGTCGGCCGGCACCCGGGCGGTGACCTGCTCGACGACCTGGGCGAGTGCCCGGTCCGGCGATCCGGCGCGGCTCAGCGGCACCTCGGCGCGGGCGGTCACGTCTCCGTCGGCGGTGACGGCCGCGGCGGCGAACTTGGTGCCGCCGATGTCCAGGGCGAGGACGGTCACCGGCGGGGCTCGTTCACGCAGCGCAGCACCGGGAAGGCGGTCAGCGCGTCCGGATCGGGGAGGTCGCCGGCGGTGACGTGGAAGACGGCGCTCTCCCCCGGCAGCAGCGTCACCGGCAGGTCGTCCACCCGGGCGCCGAGGTCGAGCCGGTCGGGGAAGAGGGCCAGCTCGCGCAGGAGTGTCCGGGCGGTGACCGTCACCCGGTAGCCGCCCCCCGCCGGTTCGGCGCGCGCGTCCCACCTGGCCTCGGGGAAGGCCACCCGGGTGTCCTCGGCGTAGAAGGACACCGTGCGCGTCCCGCCGAGGCGGGCGACGAGCAGTTCGGCGGCCGGGTCGCCGGGAGCGGCCACGGCGGCGGGCAGCGGGAGGCGGGTGACGGAGCGGGGGGCGACGGTCACCCCGGCGGTCTCCTCGGCCAGGATCTCCCCCGACAGGTCGTGCCGGACCAGCGACAGCTCGCCGTGCCACGGCTCGGCCGAGTCGTTGACCAGCGCGGCCTCGCCGTCGATGACGGCGAGCAGCCGGTCGGCGTAGACGCGGCGCAGCGCGTACCACAGGGGTTTGCGGCGGCCGTCGCCGTCGACGGCGGCCCAGGAGGTGACCGGCCAGCAGTCGTTGAGCTGCCAGACGATGCTGCCGGTGCAGTGCGGGGCCAGCGCGCGGAAGCGGGAGACTCCGAACTCGATGGCCCGCGCCTGGTTGAGCTGGGTCAGGTAGTGCCAGTCGTCGAAGTCCTCCGGCCGGGGCAGGTGCTCGCCCAGGCCGCGCAGCAGCTTGCCGTTGCCGTCGATCGCCTTCTGGTGGTGCAGCACCAGGGGCGCGTCGGGGGCCAGTTCACCGCCGATCGCCCTGCGCATCGTGGCGTACGCGGCCGGGCCCTGGAAGCCGAACTCGGCGGCGAAGCGGGGGCGGTAGGCGGCGTAGCGGGTGTAGTCCTCGCGGTTCCACACGTCCCAGATGTGCACCGTGCCGCGTGCGGGGTCGTTGGGCGGCAGGTCGGGGGCGCCGGAGTAGGGGCTGCCGGGCCAGTAGGGCCGGGTCGGGTCGAGCTCGGCGACCACCCGCGGCAGCAGGTCGTAGTAGAAGCCCGCGCCCCAGCTGCGGCCCGCCAGGTCCTCCTGCCAGCCCCAGTCGGCGTGGCCCTCGATGTTCTCGTTGTTGCCGCACCACAGCACCAGGCTGGGGTGGCTCGCCAGCCGGGTGACGTTCTCCCTGGCCTCGGCCTCCACCTCCGAGCGGAACGGCTCCTCCTCGGGGTAGGCGGCGCAGGCGAACGGGAAGTCCTGCCAGACGAGCAGGCCCAGCTCGTCGGCCAGGTCGTAGAAGTCGTCGCTCTCGTACAGGCCGCCGCCCCAGACCCGCAGCAGGTTCACACCGGCCTCGACGGCCTGGGTGAGACGCTCCCGGAGGCGGTCGCGGGTGACGCGGTTCGGGAAGCAGTCGTCGGGGATCCAGTTGACGCCGCGCACGAACACCGCCTCGCCGTTGACCCGCAGGCCGAACGCCTCGGGGTCCAGCTCGGCGGTGCGGAAGCCGATCCGGCGCCGCCACTCCCGCCGATCCCCCGGCTCCGCGGACTCCGCAGGCTCCACGGGCTCGCCGGGCTCCGGGTGCCCGCCGCGTCCCCCGTGCAGGCGGACGGCGAAGTCGTAGCGGGGCTGCGCGCCGTACCCGCGGGGCCACCACACCTCGACGGCGGGCACGGTGAGGTCGAGGACGGCCTCGTGCTCCCCGGGCGCCAGCCGGGCCTCCGCGGTGACGCCGGCGACCTCGGCGGTGACGATGAGCGGCTCCTGGGCGGCGCGCTCGACCCTGACGTGCGCCGTCACCCTGCCGTCCGTCCCGTCGAGGGTGACCAGCGGGCGCACCCCGGCCAGCCGCGCGCCGCTCCAGCTCTCCAGCCCGATCGGCCGCCAGATCCCGGCGGTGACCACGGCCGGCCCCCAGTCCCAGCCGAAGTTGCACGCCATCTTCCGGATGAACTGGTACGGCTCGGCGTAGGCCCCCGGCCGGTCGCCCAGGGCCGCCCGCCGCTCCTCGGCGTAGTCGTAGGCGGAGCCGAACACCACGGTGAGGGTGTTGTCCCCCTCGCGCAGCAGGTGCCGTACGGGAAAGCGGTAGGAGCGGTGCTGGTTGGCGGTGGTGCCGACCGTGACGCCGTTGAGGACGACCGTGGCGACGGTGTCGAGGCCCTCGCAGACGAGGTCGGTCCGCTCGTGGCCGTCCGGCGTCCAGGTGAAGGCGGTCTCGTACCGCCACGCGGTGCGGCCGATCCAGGTGAGCCGGGTCTCGTTGTCGTCCAGGTAGGGGTCGTCGATGATCCCTGCGGCCAGCAGGTCGGTGTGCACGCAGCCGGGCACGGTCGCCGGCACCCCGGCCACCTCGGCCGCCTCGGCCGCCTCGACGCCGGACGGTACGGCGTTCGCCCCGACGTCACGCGGGACGGCGGTGAGGGTCCAGCCGTCGTGCAGCGGACGGTAGATGCTCAAGTGGTTCTCCTTCTCGCGGCGGCCCGGGGCTTCCGGTGACCGCCGGGCGTTCTCTCAGCGGCCTTTGAGACGGCCTTCGAGGCGACCTCCGGAACGGCCTCCGAGGCGTTCTTCGAGGCAGCCTTCGAGCCGGGCGCACGCCACGAAGTGGTCCTCCCCGGCCTCCGCGAGACCGCCGGTGGCGCCGCCGTCGTGGTACAGGCAGGAGGTGACCGGCTCGGCGTCCTCCCAGGGGGCGTGCAGGCGCGGCACGGCCGACAGCAGCTGCCGGGTGTAGGGGTGCAGCGGACGGCCGAAGACCCTGTCGGTCGCGCCCATCTCGACGACGGTCCCGTGCCGGAGCACGACGGTCCGCTCGGCCAGGTAGTTGCCCAGGGACAGGTCGTGGGTGATGTACAGCACGCCCAGTCCCCGGCCCTTGATCTCGGCGAGCAGATTGAGCACGTCGATGCGGGTGGAGGCGTCGAGCATGCTGGTGATCTCGTCGGCGACCAGCAGCTTGAGGTCCAGCAGCAGCGCCCGGGCGATGAGGACGCGCTGGAGCTGGCCACCGCTGAGCTGGTGGGGATACTTGCCGATGACCTGGTCGGGGTCGAGGCGCACGTCCCGCAGGGCGGCGCGCACCCGCTCGTCCCAGTCGGCGGCGGTCGCCGCGGGGAAGTACGCCTCTCTGATCAGTTGGAACACCCGGTCGGCCTTGAACACCGGGTTGAACGTGCTGAAGGGGTCCTGGAAGACACCCTGGACGTGCCGGTAGTACTCCTTGCCGGGCCGTACCGGGGCGCCGTCGAGGGTGATCGAGCCGGCGGTGACCGGGACGAGGCCGAGGATCATCTTGCCGAGGGTGCTCTTGCCGCTGCCGCTCTCGCCGATCAGTGAGACGACCTGGCCCTCCGGCACGTCGAAGCTCACCCCGTCGACCGCGGTCAGGGTCTTGCCGCCGAAGGCTCCGACCTTGTAGACCTTCGTGACGTTGTCGAGTCTGAGCATCATGCCTTCCAGCAGGCGACGAAGTGATCGGGGGCGATCTCGGCGGCCGGCGGCTCCTCGGCGCACCGGTCGAAGGCGAGCGGGCATCGGTCCCGGAAGCGGCAGCCCGCGGGCGGGTCGAGCAGCGACGGCGGACTGCCCGCGATGCCCGACAGCCTGCGGTCGGCGTGGCGCACGCCGACCTCGGGCAGCGAGTCGATGAGCATCCGGGTGTAGGGGTGCCGGGGCGCCTCGACGATCGTCCTGGCCGGCGCCTTCTCGGCCAGCCTCCCGGCGTACATGACCATGATCGTGTCGGCGATCTGGTACGTGAGCGAGATGTCGTGCGTGATGAAGATCATGCTCTTGACGAACCCGTTGTCGCGGAAGCCGGCCAGCGCCCTGGCCACCGCCTTCTGGGTGGAGACGTCGAGGGCGGAGGTGACCTCGTCGGCGATGAGCAGCGAGGGGTCCAGGAGGGTGGAGATGACCATGACCATGCGCTGCTTCATGCCGCCGGACAGCTCGATCGGGTAGCGGTCCAGCACCTCGTGGGGCAGGCCCACCGCGTCCAGGCGGCCGAGCAGCTTGGCGGTGTCGGGGGTGACGCCGCGGGAGCGCAGCAGCTCGCCCACCATCTTGCCGATCTTGCGGGTCGGGTTCAGCGCGCTCATCGAGTACTGCGGGACGAGCGAGACCTCGTGGAAGCGGAAGTCGTTCATCCGCCGGTCGTCGCCGATGGGCAGCTCCGTGCCGTCGAGCTCGACGGTGCCACCGACGTGGCGCATGCGGCCGTCCATCCGGATGAGGCTCTTGCCGAGGGTGGTCTTGCCGCAGCCCGACTCCCCGGCCAGGCCGAGGATCTCGGCGTCCCCCAGCTCGAAGGAGACGCCGTCGAGCGCCCGCACGTCGCCCCGCAGGGTCCGGTAGTGCACTTTCAGATCGCTGACCCGCAGGCTCATGTCTCCCTCAGCTTCGGGTTGAAGACCTCGTCGAGGCCGACGTTGGCGACGTACAGGGCTCCGACGATCGCGGTGATCCCGGCGCCGGGCGGGATGAACCACCACCACATGCCGAGCTGCATGGCGCTCCACTGGCTGGCGTTCTGCAGCATCAGGCCGAGCGAGACGCCCTCGGTGGGGCCGAGGCCGATGAAGTCCAGCGACGAGGCGATCAGGATCGAGTTGCCGAACAGCAGGATGAACGTCAGCAGCAGGTAGGAGCTCATGTTCGGCGCGATCTCCCTGGTGATGATCTTCCAGGTGTTCGAGCCGCTCAGCCTGGCCAGGTCCACGAAGTCCCGGCCGCGCAGCGAGAAGGTCTGCGCCCGGATGGCCCGCGCCGCCCACGGCCACGATGTAAGGCCGATGAAGATCGCCTGCGCGACGACGCTGCGGATGCCGAGGTAGGCGTTGATGATGAGCAGTACGGCCAGCGTCGGGATGACCAGGACGATGTTGGTCAGCATGTTCAGGATCTCGTCGAGGAGCCCGCCGCGGAAGCCGGCCAGGAACCCGACGACCATCCCGATGAGGGAGGCGACCACGCCGCCCAGCAGGCCCGCCGCGAAGGTGGTGCGCAGGCCGTACACGAACTGGGCGAAGACGTCCTGGCCGAAGGTGGTGGTGCCGAACCAGTACTCCGACGAGGGGGCCTGCATGGGCGGGCCGACGTACTCGTTGGGCGGGGCGTCGATGGTCAGGGGCCCGATCAGGCCCAGCAGCAGCAGGACGAGGACCACGCCGGCGCCGGCGAGGAGCTTGCCGTTGCGCAGCGCGAAGTGCAGCGCCTCGCGGCGCCCGCTGACCGGTGCGGCGGCGTCGCGGGGGACGGCTTCCTGGAGCGCGGTCATGCCTGAGCACCCGCCATTCCCGCCCGCGTCCGCGGATCGACCACGACGTAGACGATGTCGATGATGAAGTTCGCGGCGAGGACGCCGAGGACGATGAACATGAACGTGCCCTGCAGCAGGAAGAAGTCCTGGTTCTGGATGGCCTTGAGGATGAGGCTGCCCAGGCCGGGGTAGGAGAAGACGATCTCCGTCACCAGGGCGCCGGCCACCAGCACGCCGAGCTGGAGCGCCAGGCCGGTGATCTGCGGCAGCACCGCGTTGCGGAAGGCGTAGCGCCGGATCAGCCGCTGCGGCGCGCCGAGCGCGGCGAGGTAGGTGGAGTAGTCGGACTCCAGCTCATAGATGATCATGTTGCGCATGCCGATCGCCCAGCCGCCGAGCGCGACGAGGAACAGCGAGGCGAACGGCAGCGCCCAGTGGTGCAGCAGGTCGAGCAGGAACTCCGCCGACCAGTTGGGCTGCATGGAGAAGCTGTAGCCGCCGGCGATCGGGAAGACGCCCGCGATCACGCCCAGCCCCCAGGCGAGCAGGACCGCCAGCCACATGTACGGCATCGCGGTCAGGACGTAGCCGACCGGCAGGACGGTGTTGTCCAGCAGCCTGCGCCGGGCCGCGTACGCCCCCAGCCGGTTGCCGACGACCCAGCTCAGCAGCACCGACGGGATCATCAGCCCCAGCGTGTACGGCACGGCGCCCATGATGACGTCGCTCACCGGGGTGGGGAACACCCAGATGCTGATGCCGAAGTCGCCGTGCAGCAGCGCCGTCCAGAAGTTGAGGTACTGCCGCCACAGCGGCTGGTCGAAGCCGAAGAGGCCGGTGTAGTACTGCCTCATCGCCTCGACGGCCGCGGGCTGGCTGACGTTGGCACGGGCGACCATGCCGGCGACCGGGTCACCGGGCATGAACCGCGGGATCATCCAGTCGACCGTGACGGCGACGACGAACGTCAGCCCGTAGACCACCAGTTTCCTGCCGAAATATCGACGCACGAGAGATCTCCCGAAGAGGGCCCCTCCTCCCCCCGGAAGGAGGGGAGGGGGAGGAGGGGCGGTACCGAACGGTCAGGAGGCGGGCTGGAGCTGGGTGAGCATCTCGAAGCCGCCCAGTTCCATCCAGTTGCGCCACATGGCCGGCGCGTACTTGGGAGCGCTCGGAGCCGAGGAGGGCCAGTTCTTCCAGACGCTGGTGCTCGACTGGGCCCACAGGCCGTTGTACCAGAGCGGGATGACCGGCAGCTCCTCCAGCTGGAACTTCTGGAGTTCGGCGATCTTCGCCTTCATGCCGGCGACGTCGTCGGTCTTGACCTGGTCGAGCTCCTGCACCAGCTTCCAGGCCCTCTCGTTCTCGTAGCGGCCGAAGTTGACGGTGGTCTGCAGCTTGCGGACCGGGAGCTGGAAGACGTACTCGTAGTACGTCCACGGGGTGTTGGACAGCTGGCGCTCGTTGTTGAGCACCAGGTCGAAATCGCCCTTGTTGCGCTTCTCCACCAGGGCGTTGAAGTCGGGGAAGTCGGGGGTGACGTCGATGCCGGCGGCCTTGGCGCTGGAGGCGATGACGCGGGCGGCCTCCATCCAGTCGGTCCAGCCGGACGGCACGATGAGGGTCAGCTTGATCTTCGAGCCGTCCTTGTTCTCCACCAGCCCGTCGCCGTCGCGGTCCTTGTAGCCGGCGTCGGCGAGGAGCTTCTTGGCCTTGCCGGTGTCGAAGGAGAACCCGGCGGAGGACACCGCGGCCTGGTCGACGAACTGGTCCCACTGCGGCAGCAGGCCGGTGGGGCCGGCGGCCTTGACGAGGTTGCCGTAGACGCCCTCGACGATCTTCTTGGTGTCGACCGAGGAGGCGAGGGCCTTGCGGAAGGCCGGGTCGCCCATCGGCTTCCTGGTGGTGTTGGGGACCAGCCAGGCGGTGTTGGCCGAGAGCATGTACGGCGGCTCGTTGTAGAAGGAGGTGATGCCGAAACCGCCCTTGACGAGGTTGGCCACGCCCGGCAGGAAGTTGTTGCTGAGGTCCAGGCCCTTCTGCAGCAGCATGCCCATCGCGACCTCGTTGCTGGGCGTGGCGATGTCGACGATGTACCGGGGCTTGGGCTCCATGTTCAGGGCCGTCTTGCCCCACCAGTCGTCGCGGCGCTGCCAGACGACGCGGTCCTGGCTGTGGCTCTTGTAGGTGTAGGCGCCGGTGCCGACGGGGTTCTCGTTGACCCCGTTGAGCACGTCCTCCTCCGACCTGCCGTTCCAGACGTGCTCGGGAACGATGGCGCGGCCGTAGAGGTTGAAGTCCCACTCCTGGTAGTTGGCCCTGGAGAAGGTGAAGCGCGCGGTCCGGTCGTCCACCGCCTCGACGCTCTTCAGCCAGTCCCACATGTTGTGGAACGGGATGGTCTCCATCTTGCCGAGCTCGTAGGAGTAGACCACGTCCTTGGCGGTCAGCGGCTTGCCGTCCGACCAGTTCACCCCGGAGCGGAGCTTGACCTCGTAGGTCCTGTCGCCGGTCCAGGAGCCGCTCTCGGCCAGCCAGGGGACGAGCTTGGCGGCGTTGGGGTCGTAGTGGAACAGCGTCTCGTAGACCAGGCCCTTGGTGCCGGTGGCGTAGTCCCACTCGCGGATCGGGTTGAAGTTGGCCGGCGGCCCCCACTGGGAGCCGGTGGTGTAGAGCGTCTCCTTGCGGGGCAGCGAGCCGCCGTCTCCGCCACCGGGGGCCACGGCGGGCGCGCTCGCCGCCCCGGAGCCCTGGGCGGGCGGCGTGGTCCCGCCGCCGGAGCACGCGGCGACGGCCAGGCCCGTCGCCAGGAGCGGGAGGATGATCCGCACCCGGTTTCGCATCTGTCTCTCCTTCCCCCGCCGCCCGGCGGAGGTCTGAACGTCGTCCCAGGCCCCCGATGGATCGGCCCGCGGGAGCATGGCTCCCGCGGGCCTTGTGGGAGCGCTCCCAGTGCGCCGCGAAAGCACGCTCCCCGTCTTCGGGCCGGTGGATGGTGTCGCAACCCGCGCCACACCCTCTGACGCGACGGCACGGGGCCGGACCGCTCCGGGATGCGACTGAACCGGATAAGTACCGAGAACGTAAATTCCGCGTGCACGGCGTGTCAATAGCCGTGACTCCTTCGAGACGTCCCGCCGCGTCGCCCGGCCCGCGCCCCGACGGAGCCCACCCGCGCCGAACAGCGGGGACATCGCAGGATCCGCCGCCCGCCCGCGCGTCCGGATCACGGGCGCTCCGGCTGTGGGCGTGTGCGGCCAGGTAGTAGGGTGCGCGTGGACATCGAGAACCGAACCGATTCAGTCAGGGGGCGTCGTGAAGCGGCCGACGATCGCCGACATCGCCCGCCGGGCGGGCGTCTCCAAGGTGGCGGTCTCCTACGCGCTGAACGACCGCCCCGGGGTGTCGGAGGCCAAGCGGGCGGTGATCAAGGCGATCGCCCAGGAGATCGGCTGGCGGCCCAACAGCGCCGCGCGGGCGCTGAACGGCGCGCGGGCGCGCAGCGTGGGGCTGGCCGTGTGCCGCCCGGCGCGCGTCCTCGGCATGGAACCGTTCTTCATGGAGCTGATCAGCGGGATCGAGAGCGAGCTCTCGGCCCGCTCCTACGGGCTGATGCTGCAGATGGTGACCGACCACGAGCAGGAGACGGAGACCTACCGCCGCTGGTGGGGCGAGGGCCGCGTCGACGGCGCCATCCTGGTCGACCTGCACTTCGCCGACCCGCGCGTCACCGAGCTGGAGACACTCGGCATGCCCGCCGTGGTGCTCGGCCACCCCTCGGAGGCGGGCTCGCTGGTCCCCGTCTGGTCCGACGACGACGCCCCCGTCCAGGAGACCGTCCGGTATCTCGCCGCGCTCGGCCACCGCCGCGTCGCCCGCGTCGCCGGGCTGCCCCGGCTGGTCCACACCGTCCTGCGCGACCGGGCGTTCACCGCCGTCTGCGCGGAGCTGGGCCTGGACGACCAGGTCGTCGTGCACACCGACTACACCGGCGAGGAGGGCGCCCGCGCCACCCGCCGCCTGCTCAGCTCCCGCGACCGGCCCACCGCGGTCATCTACGACAACGACAT
Source organism: Streptosporangium sandarakinum (assembly GCF_013409935.1). Lineage (GTDB taxonomy): Bacteria > Actinomycetota > Actinomycetes > Streptosporangiales > Streptosporangiaceae > Streptosporangium > Streptosporangium nondiastaticum. Next base: position 237,481 of record NZ_JACCCO010000001.1, read on the forward strand.
CATGGCCGTCGCCGGCCTGTCCGTCGCCCAGGAGATGCGCCTGGACGTGCCCGCCGACCTGTCGATCGTGGCCTGGGACGACTCTCCCCTGTCCCAGGTCGTACGGCCGGCACTGACCGCGCTGACCCGCGACATCCCGGCCTACGGCGCCCACGCCGCGCGCACCCTGCTGTCGCTGATCGCCGGCGAGCGCGTCCCGGGGGTCGAGGACGAGGCGGCCCGGCTCGTCCCCCGGGCCAGCACCGCCCCTCCCCCGCCCACGGCGTGATCCCCGCTTGACCTTGACACGATGACAAGGTGTTCGGTGTTGCCGAGGAGGTGGTCCCGATGGCCATGGCGAAACAGGACGCGGACACGATCCGGGCTTTGCGGGGGCTGGAGGACGGCGACTCGTCGGTGCGACTGCGGGCGACGCTGGCGGTCGGCACGGCCCCTGATCCGCGGTTCGTCGACAGGCTCGTCGAACGATGCGCGATCGAGCCCGAATTCCATGTGCGCGACACGCTGACGTGGGCACTCACCCGCCACCCGGCGTCGATGACGGTCCCGAGGCTCATCGACGAACTCCGCTCGGAGCGCGCGCAGGCACGAAGCCAGGCGTTGCACACGCTGTCCAAGATCGGGGACCGGCGGGCGTGGCCGGCGATCACACGGGCGCTGCTGACCGACGCCGACGACGAGGTGGCGCGGAGCGCCTGGCGGGCAGCGGTCGTGCTCGTGCCCGAAGGCGAGGAGACCGGGCTGGCCACGGTGCTGGCGACACAGTTCGGACGCGGCGGGCGCGAGACGCGGCTGAGCCTCAGCCGGGCGCTGGTCGCGCTCGGAGAGGTGATCATGCCGGCCCTGCGCGCCGCCATGACGGATCCCGACCCCCGCGTGCGCGCTCACGCGATCGCCACGGAACGGCTGTCGCGCGACCCTGACGCCGGGTTCGAGTTCGCCATCGAGGAGGCGAAGCGCGTCGTGGCCCTGGGCGGCACCGGCAAGGAGGAGTGACGGGCAGTGCTGATCGGCGATGTGGCACGGCGGTCCGGGGTCAGTGCCCGCATGCTCAGGCATTACGACTCGCTCGGCCTGGTGCGGCCGACGGGTCGCACCGGGGCCGGCTATCGGGAGTACTCCGATGAGGACATCCGGCGGATCTTCCATATCGAGAGCCTGCGGTCGTTGGGGCTGTCGCTGCGCGAGGTCGGGCGCGCGCTCGACGATCCCGACTTCACGCCCTCGGAGCTCGTCGACGACCTCATCCGCCAGACGCGGGAACGCATCGCGGCCGAGACGGACCTGCTCACCCGGCTCCGCCGGATCGACGCCGCGGAACCCGCGGGCTGGGAGGACGTCCTCCACATCGTCGCACTCCTCCAGGATCTGGGGGCGAAGAGCGCCGGCAAGCGCCAGCGCGCGGCCCTGTCCTCGGCCGGAGAGGTTCCGGTGCCGGTGGAAGCGCTGGTCGAGGCGGTGCTGAGTGAGACGGACCCGAACGTCGCCGGGGCCCTCCGGTGGGCTCTGGCGCGATCGGGCGACGACGGACTGGCACCGCTGGCGGAGGGCCTCGGCTCACCGGCGGCCGAGGTGCGCGAACGTGCCGTCCGGTCCATCGCCGAGATCCCGGGCGGGAAGGCGACCGCGCTGCTGCGGGAGACCCTCACGAACCCCGACATCGTGGTCCGCGGGTACGCGGCCCTGGCGCTCGGGGCACGCGGGGTGGCCGACGCGGTCCCGACGCTCATCGACATGGTCGTCGAGGGGACGAACGACGCCGACGCGGCCGACGCGCTGAGCGCGCTGGCGAGTCGTCCCGCGTCGGCGGACCGGATCGCCACCATGCTCGTCGATCGCCTCGCCCACGGCGCCGTCGCATCGTCCGCACGTCCACGGCTGACGCAGGCGCTCGCGGACATCCCGGGGGCCAAGGCGTCACAGGCCCTCGCGGATCTGTCACATGACGAGGACCGTGTCGTCGCGCTCACCGCGGCGTACGTTCTCGGGATACGCGACGCGCGATGACGGATCCCTCCTGGGGCGCTGTGCGCCCCGGACGGACCCGGCCCCCGGAGCGGCGCCGGCGTGGCCCCTTCACCCGCACGCCGTACCCGGTGCGAGCCATACCCGGCACGGGCCCCGGCGCGGGTCCTCCGCCCGCGTCGGCGGCGGCCTGTCGGTCCCGTTGCCTACAGTGATGTCCCATGGAGGCATCCGTCGAGCAGCTGGTGTACGTCCGCGAGGACGAGTACACCGTCGCCCGGATGAGCGCCGACGACGGCCCGGGTTTCGTCGCCTCGGGCCGCGCCCTGGCCGGGGCGCAGCCCGGGGAGACGCTCCGGCTCGCCGGGCGGTGGGACGAGCACCCCCGGCACGGCAGGCGCTTCGTGGTCGACGGCTGCGAGCGGATCGTGCCGTCCACCGTCCGGGCCATCCGCCTCTACCTCGGCTCGGGCCTGATCCGCGGCATCGGTCCGAGGCTGGCCCACGCCATCGTCGACCACTTCGGCGAGGAGACGCTGAAGATCATCGACGCCGAGCCCGAGCGGCTCCGCGAGGTCATCAACATCGGCCCGACCCGGCAGGGCCAGATCACCGAGGCGTGGCGCGAGCAGAAGGCGATCGCCGCGCTCATGGTCGTCCTGCAGGGCTTCGGGATCAGCCCGCTGCTGGCCGCCAAGGTCTACCAGGCGTTCGGCTCCGACTCCGCCGCCATCCTGTCCGCCGACCCCTACCAGCTCATCGGCCAGGTCAGGGGCGTCGCGTTCGCCACCGCGGACAAGATCGCCCTGCAGTCGGGGGTGCCGGAGTGCAGCCCGCAGCGGGTCAGGGCGGCGATCCTCGACCGGCTGGAGGCGGCCGCGGCCGGCGGCGGGCACTGCTACCTGTCGCTGACCGCCCTGGTCACCCAGACGATGGAGCTGGTCGGCCAGGACGAGGAGGTCATCCGGCGGATGGTCGACGCCCTGGTGGCCGACCGCCGGGTGGTGGTCGAGGCGGCCCTCGACGGCACCGGCCGGACCGTCGCCTACCTCGCCTACCTCCACGACCGCGAGCTGCGGCTGACCACCCACCTGACGCGGCTCTGGCAGGCGCCCTCGGAGCTCCCCCTGCGCGCCTTCCACGAGGACCCCGCGCTGCACGAGGACCAGCGGATCGCGGTGAACATGGCGCTGACCAGCACCGTGTCGATCATCACCGGCGGCCCCGGCTGCGGCAAGAGCCACACCGTCAGGACCATCGCCCGGGTGGTGCGGGCCGCGGGCGGCTCGGTGACCCTCACCGCGCCGACCGGCAAGGCCGCCAAGCGGCTGTCGGAGCTGGTCGGCATGCCCGCGATGACCGTGCACCGGATGCTGGCCCACCGGCCCGACGAGGAGGAGGGCACGCTGTTCCAGGAGACGCCCGCGCGGGCCGACCTGATCGTGGTCGACGAGGCGTCCATGCTGGACCTGCACCTGGCCACCCGCCTGACCGCGGCCATCCCTTCGGGCAGCCACCTGCTGCTGGTCGGCGACAGCGACCAGCTCCCCAGCATCGGCCCCGGCAGCGTGCTGGCCGACCTGCTGCGCGTCGAGGAGATCCCCCGGGTCCGGCTGACGCACGTCTTCCGCCAGGCCGAGGGCAGCGGGATCATCGAGGCCGCCCACCGGATCCGGGCCGGCGAGGTCCCGGCGGTCCCCGGCGGCGGGGGCTTCTGGTTCGAGGAGCTCGACGACCCCGAGCGGGTCGCCGAGCGGGTGGTCCACCTGGCGACGGTGGCGATCCCCCGCAAGCAGAAGGTGGACCCGGGCGAGGTGCAGGTGCTGTGCCCGATGCGCAGGGGTCCCACCGGCACCGTCGAGCTGGGCCGGATGATCCAGGAGCGGCTCAACCCCGCCCGCGACGGCGCGGCCGAGCACTGGGCGGGCTCCACGGTCTTCCGCGTCGGCGACCGCGTCATGCCGATCCGCAACAACTACGACAAGGGCGTCTTCAACGGCGAGACCGGCACGGTCACCACGGTCGTCCCGGAGAGCCGGGTCGTCGAGATCCGCACCGACGACGGCCAGGTCGTCGAGTACGGCTTCGACGAGCTCGACGAGCTGACCCACGCCTACGCCGTCAGCGTGCACCGCTCGCAGGGCAGCGAGTACCCGTTCGTGGTGGCGCCGATCGTCGCCGAGGCCGGCGGCGTCATGCTGCGCCGCCGGCTGCTCTACACCCTGGTCACCCGGGCGAAGGCGTGGGTGGTCCTGGTCGGCCGGCGCGAGGCCCTGGAGACGGCGGTCCACCGGCTCGGCGGGCGCCGCAACACCGGCCTCGCCCGCCGCCTCGCCCTGACGCTCCAGGGCTGAACACCCCGGCGCGTCCCGCACTGGTTCCGGGCCGCACGGATTCCGGCTCGCACGGGTTCAGGGCCGCACGGATTCCAGGCCGCGCGAGGCCCGGGTCGCACGAGGGCCCGGGTCGCACGAGGGCCCGGAGCGGCCCGTGCCCGCCGTACGGCATCGCCGGTTTTCCGGTGCCGTGCTCACCTCGTCCCGAAGGCCGGAACGAGTTGGCCCGGACGGGGGCGACCGGGTTAACCTTGATCCGGAAAGGCCGAGAGGCGCTGCAACGGGCCCAAGACCCGCCACGCTCGGTCCCCTACCTGTTCGACAAGGGCGCCTCCGACAACGGAGGTGAGCCGAATGAACACGTCTTCCACCCGCGCGACCACCCGCGACACCGCCCCCGCGCCCGACGGCGCGCCGCAGGAGACCGCGACCCGGGCCGCCGGCCGGACCCGCGCGCTGCGGGAGCTGCTGGACCGGCGGATCGCGGTGCTCGACGGGGCGTGGGGCACGATGCTGCAGGGCGCCGGGCTCACCCCGGCCGACTACCGCGGCGAGATCCTGGGCGACCACCCGCTCGACGTGACCGGCGACCCCGACCTGCTGAACCTCACCCGCCCCGACCTCATCCTCGACGTCCACCGCCGCTACCTCGCCGCGGGCGCGGACATCACCACGACCAACACCTTCACCGCGACGAGCATCGGCCAGGCCGACTACGGCCTGCAGTCACTGGTGCGGGAGATGAACCTGCGGGGCGCCCAGCTCGCCCGCCAGGCCGCCGACGAGGCCGGCGGCCGGTTCGTGGCCGGCTCGGTCGGCCCGCTGAACGTCACGCTCTCGCTGTCGCCACGCGTGGAGGACCCCGCCTACCGGGCGGTCACGTTCGACGAGGTGTACGCCGCCTACGCCGAGCAGATCGGCGCGCTGGCCGAGGGCGGCGTCGACCTGCTGCTGATCGAGACGATCTTCGACACGCTCAACGCCAAGGCGGCGGTCGCCGCGGCCCGCGACGTCGCCCCGCACCTGCCGCTGTGGATCTCGGTGACGATCGTGGACCTGAGCGGGCGCACGCTGTCGGGCCAGACCGTGGAGGCGTTCTGGACCTCGGTCGCGCACGCCTCCCCCCTGGTCGTGGGGGTGAACTGCTCGCTGGGCGCCGAGGAGATGCGCCCGCACGTCGCCGAGCTGTCGCGCCTGGCCGGCACCTACGTGGCCTGCCACCCCAACGCGGGGCTGCCGAACGCCTTCGGCGGCTACGACCAGACACCCGAGGAGACCGCCGGGCTGCTCGGCGAGTTCGCCGCGGCCGGGACGGTGAACGTCGTGGGCGGCTGCTGCGGGACCACGCCCGGCCACATCGAGCGGATCGCCGGCGCGGTGTCCGGGCTCGAACCGCGCCGGGTCCCGGCGCCGCCCGAGCGGACCCGCCTCAGCGGGCTGGAGCCGTTCGAGATCGGCGCGGACACCGGTTTCGTGATGATCGGCGAGCGCACCAACGTCACCGGCTCGGCCCGGTTCCGCCGCCTCATCGAGGCGGGCGACCACCAGGCCGCCGTGGACGTCGCGCTGGAGCAGGTGCGCGGCGGCGCCAACCTCCTCGACGTCAACATGGACGCCGACCTGCTCGACAGCGAGCGGGCCATGACGACGTTCCTGAACCTGATCGCGACCGAGCCGGAGGTCGCCCGCGTCCCGATCATGATCGACAGCTCGCGATGGAGCGTGCTGGAGGCCGGGCTCAGGTGCGTGCAGGGCAAGGGCATGGTCAACTCGATCAGCCTCAAGGAGGGCGAGGAGCCGTTCCTGGCGCAGGCGCGGCACATTCGCGACCACGGCGCCGGCGTGGTCGTCATGGCCTTCGACGAGCGGGGGCAGGCCGACACCGTCGAGCGCAAGGTGGAGATCTGCGCCCGCGCCTACGACCTGCTCACCCAGAAGGCGGGCTTCCCCGCCGAGGACATCGTGTTCGACCCGAACGTGCTGGCGGTCGCCACCGGCATCCCGGAGCACAACGGCTACGCCAAGGCGTTCATCGAGGCGCTGCCGCTCATCAAGGAGCGCTGCCCCGGGGTGCGGACCAGCGGCGGCATCTCCAACCTGTCGTTCTCCTTCCGCGGCAACGACGTCGTGCGGGAGGCGATGCACTCGGCGTTCCTCTTCCACGCCGTGCGCGCCGGACTGGACATGGGCATCGTCAACGCCGGCCAGCTCGCCGTCTACCAGGACATCCCCGCCGAACTGCTGGAACTCGTCGAGGACGTCATCTTCGACCGGCGTCCCGACGCCACCGACCGGCTGGTCGCGTTCGCCGAGACGGTCAGCGGGAGCGGCACCCGCCGTACGGTGGACCTGTCCTGGCGCGACGCGCCGGTGGAGAAGCGCCTGGCGCACGCGCTCGTGCACGGCGTGGCCGACTTCGTCGAGGAGGACACCGAGGAGGCGCGGCGGCAGGCGGCGCGGCCCCTCGACGTGATCGAGGGCCCGCTCATGGACGGCATGAAGATCGTGGGCGACCTGTTCGGCTCGGGGAAGATGTTCCTGCCGCAGGTGGTCAAGAGCGCGCGGGTGATGAAGCGCTCGGTCGCCTACCTGGAACCGTTCATGGAGGCGGAGAAGGAGCGGGCGCGGCTCGCGGCGGCCGGAGCGGGTGACGCGAACGGCGCGGACGGCGCGGACGGGACCGCGGCACACGGTGCGGACGGCGGCGCGACCGGCACGGCGGGTGACGCGGACGGCGCCGTGACCGGCGGCGCGGCGGACCTCGCGGCCGACACGAACCGCACGGACAGCGCGAACGGCACGAACGGCGGCACCGGGCGGGGCAGCGGCAAGGTGGTGCTCGCGACCGTCAAGGGCGACGTGCACGACATCGGCAAGAACATCGTGGGCGTCGTCCTGGGCTGCAACAACTACGAGGTCGTCGACCTCGGCGTGATGGTGCCCGCCTCGCGCATCCTCGACACCGCGGTCGCCGAAGGCGCCGACGCCGTCGGCCTGTCGGGGCTGATCACCCCGTCGCTGGACGAGATGGTCTCGGTCGCCGCCGAGATGGAGCGCCGCGGGATGAGGCTGCCGCTGCTGATCGGCGGCGCCACGACCTCGCGCCAGCACACCGCGGTCCGCATCGCCCCCGCCTACGGCGGCCCGGTGGTCCACGTGCTCGACGCCTCCCGGGTCGTCGGCGTGGTCTCCGACCTGCTGGACCCGGGCCGCGCCGAGGAACTGGACACGGCCAACCGCGCCGAGCAGGAGCGGCTGCGCGAGCAGCACGCCTCCCGGGAGCGCAGCCCGATGCTGACGCTGGCGCGGGCCCGCGCCAACCCCGAGCGGGTCTCCTTCGACGACCTGCCCGTGCCCGCCTTCACCGGCGTCCGCGTCGTCGAGCCCGGCCTGACCGAGCTCCGCGAGATGATCGACTGGCAGTTCTTCTTCCTGGCCTGGGAGCTGAAGGGCAAGTATCCGGCGATCCTCGACCAGCCGGTGGCCCGTGAGCTGTTCGACGAGGCCAACGTGCTTCTCGACGAGATCGTCGCCGCGGGCACGCTGCGGGCGCGGGGCGTCTACGGCTTCTGGCCGGCCCGCTCCGAGGGCGACGACCTCGTGGTGGACGCCGGTGACGCCGCGGGCGGCGCCGTACGGCTGCCGATGCTGCGCCAGCAGACGGCCAAGCCCGAGGGGCGGCCCAACCGGTGCCTCGCCGACTACGTGGCCCCGGCCGGCGACCACCTCGGCGGCTTCGCGGTGACCGTGCACGGCGCCGAGGAGCTCGCCGCCGGGTTCGAGGCCGCCAACGACGACTACCGGTCGATCATGGTCAAGGCCCTCGCCGACCGGCTCGCCGAGGCGTTCGCCGAGTGGATCCACCTGCGGGCGCGGCGCGAGTGGTACGAGCCGGACGCCGACCCGTCGCTCACCGACCTGCACGCCGAGCGCTTCCGGGGCATCCGCCCCGCGTTCGGCTACCCGGCGAGCCCCGACCACAGTCAGAAGCGCGACCTGTTCGACCTGCTGGGCGCCCGGCGGATCGGCATGGACCTGACGGAGTCCTTCGCGATGACCCCGGCCGCCAGCGTCAGCGGGCTGATGTTCGCCCACCCGGGGTCGCGGTACTTCACCGTCGGAAGGCTCGGCCGGGACCAGATCGAGGACTACGCGCTGCGGCGCGGCCTGCCGGTCGCCGAGATCGAACGCTGGCTGCGCCCCAACCTCGCCTACGGCGACTGACCTCCCGGTCCTCCGCCGCCGCCCGGGTGGCCCTCCCCCGGGCGGCGCCGCCGTCCTCCCCCGGAATCCCGGGGCGGACGGCGGGAACCGTGCTCCCCGGTTGATCGTTCCAGCGGGTGGTTCACCATTCAGGACGTCACAGGGAGAGGAAGCCGTGATCTTCAAACGCATGTTGGGGGCCCTGGGGGTCGGGGGTCCGTCGGTGGACACGGTCCTGGCCACACCGCGCGTACGGCCGGGCGGGCCGCTGCGCGGCGAGGTGCGGATCAAGGGCGGTGACTTCGACACCGACATCCAGTACGTCGCCCTGGGGCTGGTCACCCGGGTGGAGTCGGAGTACGGCGAGGGCGAGCACGTCGGGCTGATGGAGTTCCTGCGCGCCGAGGTCTCCGGGTCGTTCCGGCTGCGCGCCGGCGAGGACCGCGTCATCCCCTTCGAGCTTCCCGTCCCGTGGGAGGCGCCGGTCACCGAGATCCACGGTCAGCGCCTGCACGGCATGGCGATGGGCGTGCGCACCGAGCTGGCGGTCGCCGGCGCGGTGGACAAGGGCGACATGGACCCGGTCGAGATCGAGCCGCTGCCCTCCCAGGAGGCGATCCTGCGCGCCTTCGCCCAGCTCGGCTTCCAGTTCAAGAGCGCCGACCTGGAGCAGGGCCACATCTACGGCGCCGACCAGCGGCTACCGTTCTACCAGGAGATCGAGTTCTACCCGCCGCCCGCCTACTCGGGCCTGGTCAACGAGGTGGAGCTCACCTTCGTCTCCGGCCCCGGCGGCATGGACGTCGTCCTGGAGGCCGACCGGCGCGGCGGCTTCCACGGCTCGGGCGGCGACTCCTTCGGCCGCTGGCGCGTCGGCCACGACGAGGCCCTGCACCGCGACTGGGCCGCCGACATCAACGGCTGGCTGGCCGCCCTGTCCCAGCACGGTCACGGCGGTGCCCACGGACACGCCGCCGGGCACGGGTACGACGGGCACCACGACCCGTACGCCCACGGCGGGCACCACGACCCCTACGCGCACGGCGGGCACCACGGCCACCAGGGTCATCACGGCGGGCCCGGCTTCGGGGCCGTCGCCGCCGCGGGCGCGGCCGGGCTGGTCGGCGGTTTCGTGGCGGCCGAGATCGTCGACGAGATCGGCGACGCCTTCGAGGGCGACGACGACAGCGACTTCGGCGGCGGCGACTGGGGCGACGACTGACCCGAGCCCCGGCCCCGGATGACGGCCGGGGCCGGGGCCGATCCGGCGTCGCCGGTCCGCCCGCTCACCCGTCCCGCGCGCTTCGGCCGTCCAGCCGGTCACGCCAGGGGTGGGCGCCGTGCTCGACCGCCAGCGCCTCGTCCAGCCAGCGCCGCTGCGCGCCGGTCAGCGCGGGCAGCGCCTCGGCGAAGTCCGCCTCGTCCTTGGCCCGCCGCCCCCTGGCCTTGTAGAGCAATTGAACCTCCAGCGCCAGCCGGCGGAAACCGTCGGCGGCGACGGTGAGGGAGTCCAGCGGACGACGGATGCGCGCGTCGCGGCGGTAGACCCATTCGTCTCCGTCGGACTCGTCCAGCATCAGCTGGAAGCGCCACGGCCCTCCGGCGTGTTCGCGCACCCATACGTCGTGCGCCCTGGCCGGCAGGGTCTCCCCCACCGGCCAGGGACGAAGGGTGCCCGGCGGGTCGGCCACGTGGCAGTCCCAGCCGGCCAGCATGCGGCGCGTCGCGTGCTGGTCGCGGCGCAGCAGGCCGATGTCGACGTCGGCGTGCTCCCGCCAGGACCGGCCGACGGCCAGCTCCACGGCGTGACCTCCACCGACCCACCAGGGCGCGGCCAGCTCCCGGAACAGCCGGACGACCTCCATCAGGGGCGCCGGCTCCCATGAATCCTCGACGTGTGCCATCCGGCCATCCTTCCCGATCACCGCGGAGCGGTGAAGGCGGTCGAGGGGCCACCGGCCGCGGGGGTCATGAGGCGGTCGGTGAGGTGACCGGTTCCGGATGGCGGACCGGCCGGGATCGGGCTTCGGGCCGGGGAAGCAGGACCGGGGCCGGGACCGGTGGAAGTGGTCCCGGCCCCGGATGACGGCCGGGGCCGGGGCTCGGATCCACCGAGACGGCCCGGCCCCGGCCCGGGGGGTGACGGCCACGGGACGCGGCCCGCCCCAGTCCGGCGGGCGGCGTCCCGGCCGTCCGGTGACGGCGCCGCCGGAGACCTTCGGGGGGAGACCTCCCCTCCGGGGCGCCGTACCGGGTCAGGGGTGGGCGACGAACCGCCCGAACCGGCCCCGGTGGTACAGCAGCGGCAGGCCCCGGTCGCGCACGCTCACCTCGGCGACCAGGCCGACGACGAGGATGTGGTCGCCCACGTCGACCGTCTGGTGTGGAAGACAGACCAGATGGGCGGAGACGTCCTGCAGCAGCGGCGCCCCGAGCGGCCCGGGACGCCATCGGGTGGGTTCGGCGAAGCGGTCGACGCCCTTGCTGGCGAACCGGGCCGCCAGGACCGCCTGGTCACTGGTGAGGATGTTGACCGCGAAGTGGTCCGCGGCCCGCAGCCGGGGCCAGGTGGTCGAGTCCCGGTCCACGCAGAAGGAGACCAGCGGCGGCTCCAGGCTGACCGAGGAGAACGAGGTCGCGGTCAGCCCGGCCGGGACGCCCTCGCTCTGCGCGGTGATCACGACGACGCCCGCGGCGTGTACGGCGAGGGCCTGCCGGAACGTGTCGTGGTCCACGGACCGGTTCCACAGGGTCTCCGTCATGTCCCCGCTCCCTCCCTGAGCCGGATTCCCGTCCTTTCCCCGAGCGCCGCCGTCACCTGGGGGGCGACCCGGGCGGTCCAGCGCGCGAGGACCTCCCCGAGATCCGGCAGCTCCGGCTCCAGGAGCGCCAGCCCCGGGGTGGGGACGTGCGCGCCGAGTTCGACCAGGAGGGGCCGCAGGTGCACCTCGACGGCGAGGGCGTGCCGGGGGTCGCCCATGACCAGCACCGGCAGCGCCGCGACACCGGTCAGCGCGGCCGGGGGCAGCCGGTCGAAGAACGCCTTGAGCAGGCCGGTGTAGGTCCCCTTGTAGGTGGGGCTGGCCACCACGAGCACGTCCGCGCCCGTGACGAGCTCCAGCGCCACCTCCACGCCCGCGGACGGGCCGGGCGCGAGCAGCTGCGACCCGAGCGCCGACAGGTCCACGACCTCGTGGGAGCCGTCGTGCCCGATCCGCTCCCCGATCGCCTCGGCGGCCGCGACCGCGGCGATCCGCGTCCTGGACCCTCCGCGGGGGTTGCCGACCAGCGTCACGACGGAGGTCACGAGGCCACCACCGCGTCCGCCGGGCCCACCGTACCCACCGGGTCCGCCGAGTCGAGCCGCCCACCGGCCGGGGGCCGCGCGCGGCGGGAGGCCGGCCGGGGCAGGTCGTAGTTGTCGCGCAGCGTGCGGCCCTCGTACTCCCGCCGGAACAGGCCCCTGATCTGCAGTTCCGGCACGACGTGGTCGACGAAGTCCTCCAGGCCGCCGGGCAGGACCGGCGGCATGACGTTGAAGCCGTCGGCGGCGCTGTTCTCGAACCAGAGCTGGATCTCGTCGGCGATCCGCTCGGGGGTCCCGGCCAGGACCCGGTGCCCCCGGCCGCCCGCGAGGCGGCCGAGGAGCTGCCGCACGGTCAGGTCCTCCCGGCGGGCGAGGTCGATGACGAGCCTGCGGCGGCTCTGCGCCCCCTCCGTCTCGGCGGAGACGTCCGGCAGGGGACGGTCCAGCGCGTCCTCGGTCAGCTCGATGCCCACCAGGTGGGACAGCTGGGCCAGGCCGTACGCGGGGATGATGAGGTCCTGCAGCTCCTGCTCCAGCCGGCGTGCCTCCCGCTCGGTGGAGCCGATGACCGGGGAGATGCCGGGGAGGACCAGCAGGTCGCCCGGGTGCCTGCCGTACCGGGCGAGGCGGCCCTTGATGTCGGTGTAGAACGCCTGGGCATCGGCGAGCGTCTGCTGGGCGGTGAAGACCGCCTCGGCGTACCGGGCCGCGAAGTCCTTGCCGTCCTCGGAGGAGCCGGCCTGCACCAGCAGCGGGTGGCCCTGCGGCGGGCGGGAGGTGTTGAGCGGGCCGCGGACCCGGAAGTGGGGGCCGTCGTGGTCGAGCGGGTGGATCCGGCCGGCGTCGGCGTAGAGGCCCCCGAGGCGGTCGCCGACGACGGCGTCGTCCTCCCAGCCGTCCCACAGCCCGGTGACGACGTCGAGGAACTCGGCGGCCCGGGCGTAGCGGTCGGCGTGGGCGGGGCGTTCGATTCCGAAGTTGCGCGCCTCGGCCTCGCCCGCGGAGGTGACGATGTTCCAGCCGGCCCGACCGCCGCTGATGTGGTCCAGCGAGGCGAACTTGCGGGCTACGTGGAACGGCTCGTTGTAGGTGGTGGACACCGTCGCGATCAGGCCGACGTGGTCGGTGACCGCGGCCAGCGCCGCCAGCAGCGTCAGCGGCTCCAGGCCGCCCAGCGCGTTGTACCGGACGTCGCCCTGCAGGGCGAGGCTGTCGGCGAGGAAGACCGAGTCGAGCCGGCCCCGCTCGGCGATCCTGGCGAGCTGCTGGTAGTGCCGGACGTCGGTGAGGCGGGCGGGTTCGGTGCGCGGGTGGCGCCAGGCCGCCTCGTGGTGGCCGACGCCCATGAGGAAGGCGTTGAGGTGGAGCGTCCGGGTGGGCATCAGGTGGTCCTCCAGGTGGAAAATCGCCGCTCCACGGCGAGCAGGAGCAGGTTGAACAGCAGGCCGAGGGCGGAGATGGTGATGATCCCGGCGTACATGTCGGGGATGCGGAAGCTGAACTGGGCGTCCTGGACGAGGTAGCCGAGGCCGGCCTTGGCCCCGACCATCTCGGCGAACAGCAGGACGAGGATCGAGGAGGCGCCCGCCAGCCGGATGCCGGTGAAGATGGTGGGGACGGCCGCCGGGAGGATGACCTTCCGGAAGAGGCTGAGCGGGCCGAGCCCCAGGGATCGGGCCGATCTGACCAGCAGAGGCTCCACGGTCCTGACCCCGCTGACGGTGTTGAGCAGGATGGGCCAGGAGCAGGCGTAGAACACGAAGACGATCTTCGATGGCTCCCCCAGACCGAGGATCAGGATGAACACCGGCAGCAGGGCCACCGCCGAGGTGTTGCGGAAGATCTCCAGGACCGGGCTGAGGAAGTCGGCGACCGGCCGGTACCAGCCGATGGCCAGCCCGAGCGGTACGGCCAGCACGACGGCCAGGCCGAACCCGGTGAGGGAGCGGACCAGCGACGCCTGGAAGTGCTCCAGCAGCTGCCCGCCGAGCAGCAGGTCGTACCAGGCGCGCAGCACCTCCGACAGCGGCGGCACGAAGACCGGGTCCACCGCCCCGGTGCGTGGCAGCATCTCCCAGGTCGCGGCGAGCAGCACCACGGCCGGCGCCCGCCGCACGAGCGGGCCGAGCCGGACGCGGCGGCCGAGCCGGGCCAGGCCGGCGAGCCGGGCGGGCCGCGAGGTCTCCGGGCTCTCCGGGGCCTCCAGGATCTCCGGGCTCTTCGGGCTTTCCGGCGCGGCGGGCGACACCGGCGCCGGGGCCGGGATCTGGGTCTGGGTCTGGGTCTGGGTCTGGGTCTGGGTGGTGGGCGATGCCGGGGCCGGGGCGTCGCCCCGGGCGGCTCCGGTCGCGGGTGCGGCGAGGATGTCAGTCAACGGTCCGCTCCTGTTCCCTGCCGGCGGCGACCTCGTTGCGCAGCAGGCTCCAGACGTGGTGGCGGTACTCGCCGAACACCGGGTCGGCGCGCAGGTCGCCCTCGCGCGAGTCGAACCGGACGTCGACGATCTCCTTGATCCGGCCGGGGCGGGAGGTCATGACCGCGACCCGCTGCCCCAGGTAGACGGCCTCGTCGATGCCGTGGGTGATGAACACGACCGTCTTGTGCGTCTTCTCCCACACCCGCAGCAGCTCCTCCTGCAGCGACTCCCGGGTCTGGGCGTCCAGGGCGGCGAACGGCTCGTCCATCAGCAGCACGTCGGGGTCGAAGGCGAGGCTGCGGGCGATCGCGACGCGCTGGCGCATGCCGCCCGACAGCTCGTGCGGGTAGCGGTGCTCGAACCCGGCCAGCCCGACCAGGTCCAGGTAGTGCCGGGCCCGCTCGCGCCGTTCCCGCCTCGGGACGGCCTTGGCCTCCAGCCCGAACTCGATGTTGGCCAGGGCCGTACGCCACGGGAGCAGCGCGTACTGCTGGAAGACGATGCCCCGGTCGAGGCCGGGACCGTCGACGGCGCGGCCGTCGATGAGGATCTCGCCGTCGGTCGGTGCGGTGAGCCCGGCGATCAGGTCGAGCAGGGTGGACTTGCCGCAGCCGCTCGGCCCGACGAGGGTGAGGAACTCCCCCTCGCGGACGTCCAGGTCCACCCCGGTGACCGCGGTGAACGGGCGGTCCGAGCCGCGGGTGCGGAAGACCTTGCCGACGTCCCGGATCCCGATCTTCACCTGTGAGGGGGCGGCCGGTGTCCGGGCTGAGGAGGGAGCGAGCGCGGCGGGTGAGTGACGAGGGAAGGCACCGGCTCGAAAGCCCCCGAGCCGCGCGGCGGCGCCGTTCACGAGGGTCTCTCCCCCGGTGTCCCCGCCGGTGGCGTGCGCGCTCACGAGGTCCTCCCGTTCGCGAAGGGGTTGAACTCGTTGGTGTAGACGTCGGACGCCCTGACCTGGCCGGGCCTGATCTCGCCCTCGCGCCCCAGCCAGTCGATCCAGGTCTGGAAGTCCCTGTCGGAGATCGTCCCGCCCTGGGTGGCCACGCCGCTGCTCTTCCAGAAGCCGACCGTCGAGGGGTCCTCGTTACGGCCCCGCCGGGCGATGATCTCCCGGTACTTGGCGATCACCTCCTGGCGGGAGTGGGTGCGCGTCCACTCGACGGCCCTGGCGAACGCCTCCACGAACTTCCGGGTGGTGTCGGGGTTCTGCCGGATGAACCGCTCGGTCAGCACGACGCTGCCCGCGGTGAAGGAGCCGAACAGGTCGATGTCCTTGAACAGGGGGCGGATGCCGCCGCGTTCCAGGGCCTTCTCCCGCAGGATGCCGGACAGCGCGGCCACGTCGACCTGGCCCTGGCGCAGCGCCTGCTCGGTGTTGACCGGCGGCACGACGACCAGCTCGACCTTGCCGATCTCCTGCGGGGTCAGGCCGCCGCGCTTGAGGTACTCCTTGAGCACGGCCTCCAGGTGGGCGCCCAGGGTGTTGACCCCGATCTTCTTCCCGATCAGGTCGCGGGGGCCCCTGATCGGCGAGTCGCCGGTGACGTAGTAGCCGACGTAGCTGTCGGCGTCGCTGCCGTAGTAGCCGACCACGGCCTTGATCGGGGCCTTGGCCGCCTTGAGCTTGACGATCGCGCCGTTGAACGCGCCGCCGAAGTCGGTCTGCCCGGTGGCCGCGGCCTGGATGTCCTGCGGGCCGGAGATGGTGTTGCCGATCCACTTCAGCCTGATCGGCCCGAGGTAACCGAGCGCCTCGGCCAGTTCGGGGAAGGTGACGGCGCCGACGCTGCCCTGGTAGCGCAGCTCGGTCACCTCCGGCGCGCCGGGCTGGGAGGAGCCGGAGGCGGAGGCGGAGCCGCAGCCGGCGAGGGCGGCGACGAGAAGGAGGGACAGAAGGGCGTGTCTGGTTCTGATCACGGGGGTGGTTCCTCGTGGAGGGGCGCGCTCGCGCGGCGCCGTGCCGCGGGCGGGGCGCGCCGGGGGGAGGACGATGAGGGGGAGGACGCGTGGGCGTCGTCGGCCACGCGGGGACGCGAGGGTTCGGATGCGGCGGCAGGCCGGCCGTGCGCCCTCGTGGAGTGCGGTTGGACGCCGGTGATCCGCGATCAACGACACTGCGCGCTGGCGACGTGGCAGAAGTCCACGTGCGAGCGACGCGTCAGGTGAAGCCCCAGGCTCATGTCCTCGAACCTACGATCCCCCGCCGGATAAGTCAACTTTTCCTACTAGGATTGCATGAAATTAGGCGGGCCCTGTCCGGGGTGACGCGCCCGCGCCCGCCGGGAGCCCCACGACCACTGCGGCCGTTCCCGGCCCGGAGACGTGACGGCCGCCCTTCAGCCGCCGTGGCCGCCGTCGCGGCGCGGCACCGCGGGCGGCGCGGGGATGGCCGGGAACGGGTTGTCGGGTAGCAGGATGAGCCGCCGGGTCCCGCCCTGCAGCGCGGCGTCCAGGTGCAGCAGCGCGGCGCCGATGCCCGCCGCGCCCACCATGTAGCCGGTGTCGGCCGACACCTCGCCCGGCCGCAGCCGCCGGTACGCCTGGTACCAGCGCAGACCCAACCCGTCGTGGCCGTCCGCGCGGCCGATCAGGTCGTCGGCGAGCTCGCGGGCGAACTCCAGGTACGGCTCCCGCCCGGTCTCGGACCACAGCCCGACGAACAGCTCCAGCAGGCCGGCGGTGCCGCAGCACTGGCAGGCCGAGTTCCAGAACCCGGCCGTGCGCCGGTACGGCACGCCGCTGTGCATGACGCCGCGTGCCAGCCGCTCCACCCACATCAGGTCGGACGCCTCGCCCGTCACCCGGTACAGCTCGTGGAACATCCTCGCCACGCCGGCCGAGCCGGAGCAGAACCCGAGGTAGTGCAGGCCGCGGCCCTCCGGCAGGTGGTGCGGGACGACGGCGCACTCGCCGCTGACGACGCCGACCGCGCGGACGAAGTCCGCCCCCCGCCGCGCCGCCTCCAGGAACCGCACGTCGCCGGTGACGCCGTACAGCCGGGCGAGCAGGAAGGCGGTGCCGGCCGTGCCGGACAGGAAGCCCGGGGTGACCGCGTCGGCGGGCAGGCCGGGGCAGTCGCCGAAGAGGTGGCCGGGCACCGGCTGCCCGGCGATGCGCTCGCCCGCCTCGACGGCCAGCTCCTCCAGGGCGGGCGCCCCGAGGACGGCGGCGGCGTGCAGCAGGCTCAGCACCACCCCGCCGTCGCCTCGCTGGGCGGGCTCGCGCGACCAGCCGACGCCGCCGCGCACGGGACGCGCGGCGCGGACGATCCGGCCTGCGGCGGCCAGGGCCGCCTCCCCGAACTCCTCGTCGCCGAGCACCCAGCCGGCCTGCGTCAGCGCGAACACCGTGCCGGCCAGGCCGTGGTAGAGGGAGACGTCCCGCTGCTCCGGCCAGGTGGCGGCGAGGTGGCGGGCCCCGGCACGGGCGTCCTCCAGGTACGCCTCGTGGCCGGTGGCGGCGGCGAGCTCCAGGAAGAACAGCACGATGCCGGCCGCCCCGGCGTAGAGCGAGCCGGGCTCCGGGGAGAGCGCCGACCTGCCGCGGGCGTCGGGGTTGGCCCGCCAGTGCCGCCCCCGTTCGTCGTCGACGGCCGCCGAACGGATCCAGCGGCCGGCCATGATGGCGGCGGTCAGGGGCGTCTCGGCGCGGGCGCTCGATGAGCGCGTCGGATCCAGGCCCATGTTCAAACTATCCCACAAAATTGGTAGGGAAGACCGGTATTCGTCACGGCGTACCGAGAGGACGACGATGCCCCTGCCCGACTTCCTGATCGCCGGCGCTCCCAAGGCGGGGACCACCGCCCTGCACGCCGCGCTTCAGCGCCATCCGGAGCTCTACCTGTCCCCTGTCAAGGAGCCGAAGTTCTTCCTCACCGACGGTCCGCCGCCGGCGCGCGGCGGGCCCGGCGACGTCCAGACCTACCGCGAGCACGTCTGGCGGCGGGAGGACTACGAGGCGCTGTTCGCCGCCGCCCCGCCGGGGACCCTCAGCGGCGAGGCCACCCCCTTCTATCTCTACGACCGCGCCGCGCACCGGCGCATCCGCGACGCCGTACCGCACGTCCGGTTCGTCGTCGTGCTGCGCGACCCGCCCGCGAGGGGGCACCGGTGTCTGGACTGGGGAACGCAGCCGCGAAGCGGCGGAGAGACGAGGGAAGACACCGGATCAAGAGCCCCCGAGCCGCGACGCGCAGCGTCGCCATGGGATCGAGCGGGCGCACTCCAACTGGACCCACCTGTGGTCGGCGGGCCTGGAGCCGATCGGCGGCGTGGTCCGCGCGTGCGCCGAGGAGGACCGGCGGGTCGCGGCCTGCTGGGCCCACTTCTGGCACTACGTGCGGCTCGGCCGGTACGGCGAGCAGCTCGCGCACCTGCTCACGCTGTTCCCCCGCGAGCAGTCATGCGCTCAGCGCGGTCCCGTGCGCCCGGCGCGGCTCCGTGAACGCGGTCCCGTGCGCTCAGCGCAGCTCCGTGCGCAGCTCGTGCGCGCCGTCGGCGCGGGTGTACTCGTAGTACAGCCGCGTGCCGCCCCCGGGCAGGTCGACGATGTCGAGATAGCGCAGGCCACCGCCCCGGTACGGCGAGACCGCGGCCGGGCGGTCGCCCACGGCGACCAGCGCGGCCGGGTCCCACCCCTGCCGAGGACCGGGCCGCCACGATCCTCGGCCTCGTCCCCGTCCTGCTGGCCGTGACCGGCCTGATGTCGCCCTCGGGCTCGCCGTCCTGCTGTTCGGCGGCTTCAGCGTGACCGGGTGACCGGGTGACCGGCCGCCCTCAGGACCCTTCGGCCGGCCGCCGGCCGAAGGCGTGGCGGAGGGTGTACTCGGCGGTGGCGAAGTCGCCGCCCTGGAGCGGATCAGCGGCGAAGTGCTCCGCCGCCCCGGGGATCCGGTCGGCGTACGCCTCGGCGTCGTCGAGGGGGTGGTAGCCGAGCCCGTCGTCGAGCTCCCAGAACCGGCGGGTGTTGGCCGACACCGCGTACGCGGCGGCGAAGGTGACGCCGGGCCGGGTCAGCGCGGCCCAGACGAACCCGGCGCAGTCGCGCGGGCTCAGCCAGGTGGCGAGGTGCCGCGGCTCGCTCGGCTCGGGTTCAAGGCTGCCGATGCGCAGGCACACCACCTGCAGGCCGAACTTGTCGGCGTACAGCCGGCCCAGCGCCTCCACGGCGACCTTGCTGACGCCGTACAGCCCGTCGGGGCGGGGCGGCGCCGACGCCGATACCTGCTGCGCGGCCGGGTAGCAGCCGGTCAGCCGGTTGCTGCTCGCCAGCACCACGCGCCCGACCCCCGTACGGCGCGCCGCCTCCAGCACGTGGTGGGTGCCCAGGACGTTGCCGTCCAGGAGATCGGCGAGCGGCGCCTCGTCCGGCACCCCGGCCAGGTGCACGACCGCGTCCGCGCCCTCGATGACCGAGGCCGCGTCCTCGATGCCGTCCAGATGGGCCCGGCGGACCTCCTCGTCCGGCCCCTGGGCGGTCAGCGGCTCGCGGTCGACCGAGACCAGGCGGCGCAGCCGGCGCCGCAGCGGCTCGCGCAACACGGACCCGACCCGTCCGGCGGCGCCGGTGAGCACGACTCTCTCCACTGTCATGGACCGGGAGTATGCCAGCGGCCACCGACATCTCCGATCATCAGGGTGCGGTGCGGTCGTCCCGTCCCGCCGCGATCCCAGGCCCTAAAGGCGCGGATCGCCCGCCGGGCGCGCGGGCGGGTCCGGGATCGCCCCGACGTACACCCAGGCGCCCGCCTCGCGGACGAACCGGCTGTGCTCGTCGAGCCGCCCCTCGGCGCCGCGCTCGACGTAGTGGGCGCGGAAGCGCACGGTGCCCTCGGTGTGGAACGCGCTGCCGCCGGTCGTCTCCAGGACCTCCAGGCCGGTCCACCGCAGCGAGCGGTCGAGGTCGAGGCGCGGCGGCCGGGTCCGCGGATGCCAGGTCCGCAGGAGGTACCCCGCGTCGCCGACGCTGAAGGCGCTGTACCGCGAGCGCATGAGCGCCTCCGCGGTGGGCGCGGCGGCCTCCCCCCGGTGCAGCCGCCCGCAGCAGTCGCGGTAGGGCGCGGGCAGCCCGCACGGGCAGGGACCGGCGGATGCGGCGGACGGGCGCGGAGAGCGTGGGCTGCGTCGGGACACGTCCCCATTGTGCCCGTCGCCGCGACCGCGCCGGTTCCCGGCGGAGGGCGACGGGACGGGGCCGGCAGACCCGGTCGAGGGCGCCGCGACCGGTCAGAGCGGGAGCCGGACCTCACCGAAGACGTCCGCCCACGCCCTCACCGTCAGGACAGGGTCCAGGTGACCCTTCGTTTCAAGGACCCGTGCGTGTCATAGGACCGAGCCCAGCCGAGGGTCTCGAACCGGCCGTTCTCCTGGTTGATCCACTTGTCCTCGCGGTTGAAGTTGTAGCGGTCGTAGGCGTGAACGGTGATGTCCATGGTGGCCTGGTCACCGTCGATCCGGACGTCCGCGCTGCCCCAGATGGAGTGGCGGCCCAGCGCGAACTCCCAGTTCTTGGTCTCCGTCTGCTTGATCGCCGCCGGCTCGCCGGTCATCTGGAAGTCCCGCCGTCCGGTCTCCCGGTGGATGCGCTCGACGTTCTCCTGGGCACGGCGGATCTCCGCGTCCACGGCGTCGCGGATCAGCTTGTCGTCGCGGTACGCCTTGTCGTAGTCGATGCGGTAGTCGCCGCCGTTGCCCTCCAGGTAGTGCTTGAAGGTGGCGGCCGCCTCGTCGAACCCCGGCGTCGCCTCCTCGGCGAGTTGCAGCGCCCGCCACTTGTGCCAGGCCGCCTGGTCACCGAGCGAGGGTTCGGCGTCCGGGTCGTACGGCCAGGGATCGTCGTAGGGGATGCCCGGGTCCCGGGGCGGCCCGAGGTCGTACCGGCCATTGCGCGGGCCCTCCTCGGGACTGTCCAGGGGCGGGCGCGGGCGGCTCTCCGGCTGCCCCTCCACCAGCCAGGTCACGCCCGCGGACGAGGCGGCCAGGCCCTTGACCCCGTACACGCGACGCAGCGGCGAGACCGCCGGGCGGACCGGGAACGACGGGGGCTTGGCGTGCAGGATGCGGCGCAGGCGGGTCTCCACGGCACGGATCAGCCTGCCGCCGAAGTATCGCTCCAGCCTGCCGCGCAGCGTCGCCACGGCCTTCCTGGCGAACGTCCGCAGCATCATGACGAAGCCGCGCGCCTGGAGCGCGGCGAGCCCGCCGGAGATGACGGCCATGGACGCCGCCCAGATCAGGGCGAGCAGGACGTAGGTCGCCAGGAATATCAGGACGGCCTTGACGATCTCGATGATCCGGGCGAACAGGTCACAGCCGTCCGCCAGGGCGTGCAGGGAGACGGCGAGGCTCTGCAGGTGGCCGGATCGCGCGTCGTCGGCGTGGTAGTCGGCCCAATGGCCGGCCAGCGCGTCGATGTGGTCGCCGGCGTTGTTCCGGGCCGCGTGGCCGACGGCCCCGTGCGCCGCCGGGATCGTCTGGTCGTCGAGGGCGACGGCGCACGCGCGCAGGGCCGCCCCGCAGGCGCGGATATGGTCTTCGTCCTCCGGCGGCCAGCGCACGCCGAGCAGACCGAACGGGGCCTGCAGGTCCGGGGACAGGGTCAGTGCCATGTGAGCCTCAGGCCGGTCGGACCGGCCGGCCGGCGCGGGGTACGCCGGGGCTCTGCACCGCGGCGGAGCCGGGGCTCTGCACGGCGGCGGCGGAGTCGGCCTCCGCCAGGAGGAGATCGTCGGCCATGGCGCGGACGCCGTCGCCGGTCTGGTGGAGGTGGGAGTGCAACAGACGGCAGACGTCGTCGAGCAGGTCGCCGAGCCTGTCCATCGCCGCCCCGGTGGGGGTTCCGCCCCACGCCGTGTCCCCCGTGCCGCGCACGGTCGCCAGCAGGCCACCGGTGCGCCGCTCGAAGTCGGCCGCGGCATCCAGCAGGCCCTGACCGGCACCGACCAGCGACGACCGATCGAAGCGCAACACCTCGGTCATCCGGTGCCCCCTTCGTCCCAACGACAACCGTGAACGATCTTACTTCGGCCGGCGTGGACGGCGTGCCCCGCGGCCCATCGCGCCAGGATGATCATTTGTTCTACGCTGTCCGACCATGAGCAGTGAAGCGAGCATGGACTTCGACGCGGTCGGCAAGCTGGCCGGGAAGGTGGGCGAGGCCCACAGGTCCATCACGCGGGGACGGGCGGCCCTCTCCGAGGGTCCCGGAGCCGTGACCTACGTCCCCGTGCCCAGCGTTCCAGGTTCCAACGCGTTCGGGGGCACGAGCGGGGCCGTCTCCGCCGGTTCCGCGCACGCCGATCTGCAGGCGTCGGCCGACGGCTTGGCGGAGATCCTCATCGGCGTGCTCCATTCCGACGAGGGCAGGCTCCACAAGGTCATCAAGGCGTTCAGGGAGCTGGACGACGAGATCGCCGACCGGCTGTTCGCCGGGGCGAACAAGTCCTTCGACGTCTACAGCGCTCACGTGCACAGCCACGGCCTGCACGGGTACGACGACTTCGTCCGCACCGGCCAGATCGACAGACTCCACGAGGCCATGAACCGCGGACCGTCGCTGCTGGGCGCCGACCTCAACGTCGTGACGCACAACGGGGACAACCCGAAGAACAACTCCTCCGGCGACGCGATCCACGACTTCAAGAACGAGGGGTACACGGTCTACTCGGGCGCGGCCGACGAGACCGGCAGGGTCGTCGGCACGTCTCCCTCCGGCACCCGCATCGACCATGTCGCGGGGTCGCCGGCCTTCGATCTGAGCGGGCAGCCCGTCCTGGTCGACGGGGCCACCTCCGACCATGACGCGCAGCGGGTCGACGTGGACGTCCCCAACTGGTAGGCGGCGTCACCGGGGCCTGATCCGCACCTCCGTCCCGGCCGCGGATCGACCCTCGCCGTCGTCGATCCGCCTGTCGCCCGCGCCGGGCTCGTTGGCGGGCACCGTGATGCTGCCGCCGTCGACGTCCAGCTTCACCTTCTCGTTGTCGCCGGCCCCCTCGATGACGTCGCCCTCGCGGACGAGCACGGCGTTGCCGAACGGCGCGTTGATGACGTCTCCGATGATGGGCCAGTCATCGCTCGCGTGGTACTTCTTGCTCGCCTCCTCGAACCTGACCTCCCAGTTGTCGCCGGTCCGCTCCTCCAGCTCCTCCTCCAGGTCGAAGGTGTTATGCCGGAAGACCTCCTGGATGGTGGCGACGTCCGCGTCCTGGTCGGCGATCACCTGGGCGATGCCGGGGATGTCACCGGAGTCGGTGCCGCTCGAGTCGCCGGGTGAGTTGCCGGCGCCCTGGCCGATGTTGAGGTTGAGCAGGCGCAGCGTGCGCGGCTTCCATTCCTTGGCAATCAGCTCGAACTGGTTCTCGTAGAAGTTCATGTCGCGCTTCTTCTCCGCCAGCACTTCGTCCACCCGGTCGCGGATCTCCTGCGCCACGCTGATCGCGCCGGTGACCAGGCTCGCCTGTCCGGCGTCGCGCGGGCGGAAGGTCAGGCTGTCGAGGCCGGTGACCATGGGCACCGCGCTGAGCTTTCTGCGCTCGTCGTCGAGGAGCCCCTGCTGCACACGCAGCACCGTGGCGGTGTAGGAGAGAAGGTCGGCGACGTTGGCGGCCCACCGGCCGAACCGCTCCACGTCGGCGGTGAGCCTCTTGCGATGGTCGTTGAACGAGGCGGCGGTGTCGCCCGTCCAGTTCTCCTTGGAGAACACCGCGTGCGCGGCGTCGTTGATCAGACCCTCCGCGCTGCCCACTTCGGCGCCGAGGCCGCGCCACGTGCCGGCCAGGATGTCCAGGCGCGCCGGATCGGTCTTCAGATCCCACAGGTCCGCGGTGGTGATCGGGTCGGGTTCGGTCATGAATGCCTCCTCGGTACGGGGACCGGCGCACCAGGCTTACACCCCTTCGTGATCTTCGCAAGATCACGGACCGGACCGCGGCACCTGACAGGCACGGCCCGCCGTACGGGCTCCGGGGGCGGCCCCCACGGCCGTCCGCCCCGGCCCCGGCCCGATCCGTCGGCGGTCCCCGCCCCCTGAGGGGCCGGCGTCGCGGCCTCGCCGGTTTCCGGCCGGGACCCGGCCGGGCTAGGCTCCGCCGCATGCCCTCATCCGCCCGGTCCGCGCCGAAGCCGCCCAGGGAGCCGGCCCCGCCCCGGCTGCCCGCGCCGTCCGCCCTGGTCGTGCTGTCGGGAGACGACGTCGAGGACGACGGCACCTACCGGTCGGCCGGGTTCGGGGACGCGGGCCTGTCGTCCCGGGGGCTGGACGCCGTCGACTTCGAGGAGTGCCGCTTCGCCGGCGCGAGCCTGTCGGGCGCGCGGGCGCGCCGGACCGGTTTCACCGACGTTGAGCTGGAGCGGTGCGACCTGTCGAACATGCGGGCCGAGATGTCGTCGCTGCACCGGGTGCGGGTGTCGGCGAGCCGGCTGACCGGCATGGCGTGGACCGAGTGCGTCTTCCGGGAGGTGACGTTCGACGGCTGCCGCGCCGATCTGGCGGGTTTCCGCTTCTCGTCCTTCAAGAACGTCGTCTTCCGCGACTGCGTCATGCCCGAGGCCACCTTCCAGAACGCCGACCTGCGGGGAGTCCGGTTCGAGCGCTGCGACCTGACGAGGGCCCAGTTCTCCGGCGCCCGGATGGAGGGCGCCCGGTTCACCGACTGCGCACTGCCGGGGATCGGCGGCGTGACCGCCTTCGCGGGCGCCACCGTCAGCGACCGGGACGCCCAGGGACTCGTCCGCGCCCTGGCCGGCGCGATGGGCATCACCATCGAGGACTGAACCCCTCGCCCGCCCTCCGGGGCCGGGATGGCATGCTCGTCGGAACGACGAGGGACGGCGGACGGCCGGGCGCACGGCGGGTGAGAGACGCGGAACGCGCGGGCGGCGGAGAGAGGAGCTGCGATGCGTACCTGGCTGACCGAGCGGTTCGGGATCGGGGTGCCCGTGGTGGGCGCGCCGATGGCCGGCGTGGGCGCGGGGCGCCTGGCCGCGGCCGTGTCGGCGGCCGGGGCGCTGGGCATGATCGGCGTCCCCTCCGCCGCGACGGCCGAGTGGATCGCCGAGCAGGCCGCGATCGCGGGCGGGGACGGCCGGCCGTACGGGATCGGGCTCCTGGCCTGGACGCTGGACGGCGACCCCGCCCGGCTCGACGCCGTCCTCGACGCCCGGCCGAGCCTGGTGTCGGTGAGCTTCGGCCCGTACGCCGGTC
Organism: Streptosporangium sandarakinum; assembly: GCF_013409935.1. Taxonomy (GTDB): domain Bacteria; phylum Actinomycetota; class Actinomycetes; order Streptosporangiales; family Streptosporangiaceae; genus Streptosporangium; species Streptosporangium nondiastaticum. Next base: position 262,913 of record NZ_JACCCO010000001.1, read on the forward strand.
CCGTCGAGCGGCTGCGGCGGGCCGGGATCACCGTGGTCACCCAGGCGGGCACCACCGACGAGGCGCGTGCCGCCGAGCGGGCCGGGGTGGACGCCGTGGTGGCGCGGGGCTCCGAGGCGGGCGGGCACGGGCGTGGCGATGTGGCGACCCTGCCCCTGCTGCAGAGCGTCCTGGATGAGGTTCGGATCCCGGTCCTCGCCGCGGGAGGCGTCGCGACCGCCCGCGGGCTGGCCGCCGTGCTCGCCGCGGGCGCCGCCGGCGCCTGGGTGGGCACGGCGTTCATGGGCTGCGTCGAGACGGCGCTCCCGGACGCGGCCACCGGGCGGGTGCTGGCGGCCGGGGAGACCGACACCGCCTACGGCCGGGTCTTCGACGTCGTCCAGCGGCTCGCCTGGCCGCCGGAGTACGGCGGGCGCGCGCTGCGCAACGCGTTCTTCGACCGGTGGGCGGGCCGGGAGGAGGAGCTCGCCTCGGACGAGGAGGCGCGCGCCGAACTGGAGGCGGCCCGCCGGTCCGGCGACTACGACACCGCCTACGTCTACGCGGGCCAGGCGGTGGGGATGGTGCGCCGGCGGCGGACCGCCGCCGAGGTGGTCGCCGGGTTCGCCGAGGCGGAACGGCTCCTGCGCCGCTTCGCCACCTGACCGGCTCCGGCGCGTCAGCGGCTCTCGGCGGCCACGCGCAGGCCCAGGGCGACGAGGACCGTGCCGCTGACCGCGTCCAGCCGACGCCGGATCACCGGGCGGCGGAACCACGCGCCGGCCCGCCCGACCGCGGCCGCCAGCGCCAGATACAGAACGGTCTCGATGGCCACCTGGAGCACGGCGAGCAGCGCGGTCGTGGCGAACAGCGGCCGGTCGGCCGGTACGAACTGCGGATAGAACGCGATCATGAAGGCGGCGGCCTTCGGGTTGGCCAGCATCACCACCGATCCCTCGCCGAACGCCCTCCACCAGGTCAGCGCCGAGCCGCGCTTCGGTTCCCCGGCCGCGACCTCCTCGGCCGCCCCGTCCGTCCCGCGGTCGCGCCACGCCGAACGCCAGGTCTTGATCCCGAGGTACAGCAGGAAGGCCGCGCCCACCACGCGCAGGACGAGGAAGGCCACCTCCGAGGCGGCCACCAGGGCTGCGAGCCCGGCGGCGGCGAGCAACGCCCACAGGTACAGGCCGACCTCCAGGCCCAGCACCGTGGGCACCGCGCCGGAGAAGCCACGCAGGGCCGCGCGACGCAGGATCAGCGCCATCGCCGGGCCCGGCGAGGCGGAGATCAGCACCACGGCGAGGACGAAGGCGGGCAGAGAGAAGCCGAGGTCCATGAGCTTCATCATGGTTGTGCGCGTACCGCCTGTTCAACGCGTTTTGCGCAGAGCACGGCGGCTGGGGCGGGAGCGGCGAGGCGCCCTCCGTCAGGGGCGGCGGCCCGCGAAGCAGAGGAACCTCGTCCGCGGGTCGGCGCCGGCCGGAGGTTCGACCGCCGGGGAGAAGGCGCCGGTGGCCTGCAGCGCGGCGTAGTGGGGACGCAGCGCCTCGTAGGTCCGGACGACGGCCTCGGCGTCCAGGGTCTCGTCCCCGCCGACGGCGCGGGCCAGATCCCAGGTGTGCACGAGCAGTTCCAGGGCGCCGATCACGTCGACCGCCTCCGCCACGGTGACGGCGCCGATGGGGGCGCGGAAGCCCGCGGCGGCCAGATCCGGATCAGCGAGTACGGCGAGCACGCCCGCCCGGCACTCGGCGAAGGCGGCGGCCAGGTCGGCGTCCGGGGCCACCTCCGGGGCGCCGGCCATGCCGGAGACGCCCACGCCGTGCGCCGGTTCCGGGCGGGTGCCGCGCACCGCCGCGACGATCCCGCGGTGCCCGTTGACGACGTGCGCGACGACGTCGCGGGCCGTCCACCCCTGGCAGGGGCTGACGGCGTCCCATCTGTCGCCGGGCGTCGCCTCGATCCGGGCCAGGAAGCCGTCCGCGAGCCGGCCGTATCTCTCCGCGATGTCGGACATCGTCATCCTTTCGTATGCCCCGGCCGTCCGGCCGCGAGATCCGCGCCCAGGTCATCCGGGAGGCTCCTTCGGTCGTCCGGGAAAGGGAGGCGGTCCAGGACGTCCGCCAGGGCGGGCACGACGCGGGACCGCCAGCCGCCGCCCATGATCGTGTGGGCCCGCCGCTGGAGGGGATCGTCCGGGTCGAAACCCTCGTGCGCCAGGAACAGCCGGGTGCCCGTGCCCTCCGGTTCCAGGGTCCAGGTGACCGTCCAGTCGACGCCGGCTCCGTCTCCGGGGTCGGCGTCGCGCCAGCCGAGGCGGAGCATCCGCCCGGGGGTGAAGGCCAGCACCTCGGCCTGGACGACGCCGGAGAATCCTGTTCCGGGCATCGCGACGCCGCGCATGGTGTAGCGGTGCCCGACCTCCAGCCGGAAGTCGCCGGGCATCAGCCATCTGGCGATCAGCTCCGGCTCGGTCAGCGCCCGCCACACCTTGGCCGGCGGGTGCGGCAGGAACTGGTCGAGGTGGAGGACGGTCAGGTCATCGCCGGTCATCGGTGCCTCCGGGGGGAAGCCCGCCGCCCCGGGCGGGGACGGTCGGGACGGTCAGGATTCGTCCAGGTCGTCGAGCAGGTCGCGCAGCCCGGTGAGCTTCTCGCGCCAGAACCGCTCGAACGGGTTCAGCCACTCCCGCACCTCGTGCAGCGGGACCGCCTCCAGCCGGTAGAGCCGCTGCCGGCCCACCTTTCGTTCGCTGACCAGCCCGGCCTCCCGCAACACCCTCAGGTGCTCGGAGAGGCTGGGGCGGGCCATGTCGAAGCGGCCGGCGATCCGCTGGACGGGCTGGGGGCCCTCCTCGCACAGCAGCCGCAGCACCTCCCGGCGCACCGGGCTGGCCAGCGCCGCGAAGACCCGGTCCCCGGCCATGTCCGCGGCGTCCGCCGACGCGCCGCCGCCTGGCCGGGCGGACCCGGCGCGTGTGTCGGTCACGCGCCCACTATAGGTAGGAAATATCCTACCTATCAAGTCGGCCCCGCCCGCCCGGCGCGGGCCGGGTGCGCGGCCGCGTCGCCCGGGGACGTCAGGTGAGGCAGCCGACGTGCGCCAGCGCCTGCTTCAGCAGGACGCCCTGGCCGCCGGCCATCTCCTGCTGCACCATCGGCGACGCCGCCTCCTGCGGGGTGAACCAGACCAGGTCGAGGGCGTCCTGGCGGGGACGGCAGTCCCCGGCGACCGGGACGATGTATGCCATGGACACCGCGTGCTGGCGGGGGTCGTGGTAGGGCGTGACGCCCTCGGTCGGGAAGTACTCGGCGATGGTGAACGGCTGCGGCGAGGGCGGGACGCGGGGCAGCGCCACCGGGCCGAGGTCCTTCTCCAGGTGGCGCAGCAGCGCGTCGCGGACCCGCTCGTGGTGGAGGACCCGCCCGGACACCAGGGCGCGGCTGACCGTCCCGTCCGATCCGATGCGCAGCAGCAGGCCGACGTGCGTGACCACCCCGGTGTCGTCGACGCGCACGGGCACGGCGTCGACGTAGAGGATCGGCATCCGCGCGCGCGTCAGCTCCAGTTCCTCGGGGGAGAGCCAGCCGGGCGTTGTTTCGGTCATTTCGGTCATTGGTCGATCGTACGTCGCCGCAGGCCGCGGGGCACGGCGGCTCCCTGGCTCCCCCGCGTCCCGCGCCGGCGGGCAGCCGGGTCCCGGTGACGGTCGCGGGGGCGCCGCCGGGCCACCGGCGACAGCGGGGACCGCGGAGCGGGCGGGTCAGTCGTTTCCAACCGGGTCACAAGTTCCCGCGGCCACCGTGAGGAGGACATTCCCGGACGACGAGGAGCAGTCATGCGAGTGATCAGACGTATCCGGATGGCGGCCACGGTGCTGGCCGTACCGTTCCTGCTGGCCATGACGAGTGATGTGGCGGAGGCCGGCATCCGCATCGCCAACCACTGCGAGCCGTCCCTTGCCGAGGACTGACGGTCTCCTGGGCCGCCGCCGGGCCCGCGTGGTCCGGCGGCACGTCCTCCGGGGCGCCCACTGCCTGCGGCGCGGCTGGTACGCCGAGGGCGAGCGGTGGGCGCGGCGGGCGGAGGAGGTCGCGCACCGGATGGATCCCGCCGGGCATCCGGCGCTCATGGTGGAGCTCGCGTCACTGTGGCACGGGCTCATCCGCTACCGGCCGGCGCGCGAGTGCGCCCTGCGGGCGGCGGGTCCGCTGTCGGCCGCGCCGCCGGGCCCGGGGCGTGACGGGCCGCTCGTCGACGCGCTGGTCCTGCTGGGCGACGTCGAGCGCAGGCTGGCACGGTACGGCCGGGCCGAGGCGTACCTGCGCCGCGCGGAGGAACTGACCGGCGCGGCCGGCGAGGCCGACCGGCGGCGGCTCGTGGCGGTGCGCCTGGCCCTCGGGGTGCTGTGCAAGGAGACCGGACGGCACGGCGAGGCGGAGGTCTTCTACCGGGAGGCGCTGGCCCTGCTGGAGCGGCACGGCGGTGACCCGCTGACGCGGGCCGACGCGCTGCACAACCTCGCCGGACTCGCACACGCCCGGCGCGAGGACGGCGGGGAGCGGCACATCCGGGCCGCGATCGGCATCCGGCGGGCGGTGCTGGGCCCCCGGCACGTCCAGGTCGCCGCCGACCTCACCGTGCTGGGCGCGCTGCTGACCGAGCGGGGCGACCTCGACGAGGCGGAGGACGCGCTGCGCCGGGCCGATGGCATCCTCCGCGAGCACCTGGGCGACGACCACTACGAGGTGGCGGTGTGCCAGGTGAACCTGGCGCGCCTGGACGCCCTCCGGGGCCGCGCCGACGAGGCGGCGCGGCGCCGGCGGGACGCCCTGCGCGTCAAACGCCTCACCCTCGGCCCCGACCACCCGGAGGTACGACGCCTGGCGGCGTCCGTGCCGGGGTGAGAGTGCCGGCGACCGCCCCGGGCCGGGCGGACGGGGGCGGGAAGCACCGGCGGCGGTCTCAGGCCGGGCGGGCGAGCCGGGCGAAGGAGAGCACCACCACCGTCGACAGCAGCCAGCCCAGCAGGCCGGCGACGTTCAGCGACGCCGAGACCCAGCGCCCCGCCGAACTGCGCGTCTCCGGGTACCACGTCGCGCGCTGACCCAGCGAGACGAGCGGGATGACGGTGTCGACGGTGTAGAACAGCGGGTCGAAGCAGCGCACCTGCCCGTCCCCGCACGGCCCCGGGCGGGCGCCGCGCCGCGCCGCGGTCGCGGTGCCGTCCCCGGGCGCCGACACGTCGTCGACGGTGACCAGCCGGCCGTCCACCGCGTAGACGTTCCCGCGCGGGTCCGTGGCCCGGAGGGTCTGCTGGACGGCGGGAATCATCGTCATGACGCCCACCAGGGCGAGCAGGGCGCCCAGCATCCACAGCACCCGGCCCGGCCGGTAACCGTAGCCGACGGTGAGGCCGTAGAGCAGGTCACGGGCGTTCCTGATCCACCGGCGCGGCGAGCGTCCGCCCGGCGGGAACACCTTCCGGGCCTGTCGCCGCTGCTCGATGAGCAGGTTCTCGGCCTCCACCGGACGGCCGTGCTGACGGAACACCCTGGCCGCCTGCTCGTAGGGACCGGCGTCGAAAGGGACGATCGCGCGCAGCCAGTCGCGGCGGGCCCGCCAGTCCCACGCGCCGTCGAACCGGTCGTAGACGAAACCGGAGATCGCCGAGTCCCGCGGCCACCGGGCAGGGTCGTCCGAGAGTACCGTGGTGGACGCGCCGGTCAGGTCCACCCGCGGCGGGATCTCGGCCCAGCGCAGCCGCATGCCGCTGCGCACCGCGGCCGAGACCGCGTCCAGCCCTCCGGCGAACGTGCCGCCGTCGCAGTCGAGCCGGCCCTCCACCGCGCACCGATTCAGCGTCACCCGACCCTCGGCGGCGAATCCGCCGCCCAGCAGCACCGGCCCGCGGACCAGCGCCTGCTGCAGCGCGAGCGCCTCACCGCCCGGGTTGCGCAGCCGGGCGCCGTGGGCGTCCAGAAGATCGCCGAGGGTCGCGGAGCGGAACCTCACCTTGCCACCGTCGGTCTCGACGTCACGCAGGTCGACCACGCCGTCGACGACGACACCCTGGGCCGCAATGAGCGTGTCCTTCTCCGGCCGGCTCCACCGGGTGCCCCTGACGACCAGGTCGCCCCTGATGCGCGCCCCGGCCAGCCGCAGCGTGCCCTCGACCGCCGTACCCGCCTCGATGAGCAGGCCGGAGCGCAGTTCGGCGTTGGTCAGGTCGAGGGCGCGCCCACCGCCGACGGTGAACGAGCTCCCGCGGTGGATCCGGATGGCGCCGAAGGAGCCCATCGCGAGATCCACGCCGCCGCCGATCCCGCACTCACCCTCGACGCTCAACTCACCGCCGACGAAGAGTCCCGGGGCGCTGATCGCGTCTCCCCCGTCGCGCCCGCTGGCGTACCCGGCGCCCCTGATCATCTCGGCGGGTTCGAAGGCGGCATGGCGGATCAGGAGCCGCCCGGAGATCCGGGCGTTGCCGAGGTTGACGCAGCCGCGGACCAGCGGACGGCGACCCGTCTGGTCGTCGATGAGGAAGACGCTGCCGCCGATCTGCGCGTCCCCCAGGTCCAGCGCCAGTCCCCGGTCCGGGTGGGTCAGCCGGGCGCCGGTCAGGTCCAGCGAGCCCGCCACCTGCACCCCCAGCAGCCGCAGCCCGCCGCGCGCCTCGAAACCGTGCAGCAGCCGGACCGTCCCGCCGACCCGCATCCGGTCGGCCTGGATCGCCCGGTCCGAGGACTCGACGACCGTGTCGAGGCAGAGCAGGCGTCCGCCGATCTCCGACTCGCACAGCCACACGGCCGCGCTGCGGGAGGTGCTGGCCGTGGTCTGCAGGTCGCCGGTGACGCGCGATCTGGACAGATCCAGGTCCCGGCGGACCCGCAGCCCGTTGGCCCGCAGGCCGGGCACCGCGCAGCCGTCGAGTGCCAGCAGGTGCAGGTCGGCGCCGTCCAGATCGACGGGCCGGTCGAACGTGCAACCGGTGAAGCGCAGCGGGAAGGGGACCTCCATCCCGCTCAGGTCGAGGTCCCCGGTGATCCTGGCGCCCTCGACGGTCAGTCCTCGCGGGTCGATCTCCTCGCGTCCCCGCCGGCACAGCTCGCGCACCAGCCGGGCCTCGACGACGAGCCTCCCGCCGTCCCGGGCCCGGACGGTCCGGCCCTCCCGGCAGGCGCGCACCAGGGCCGTCTCGTCGAGGGTCCGCACGGTGCCGGGCGCCATGTCAGCGGTCGAAGTCCCGATATGCGACATCCCGCCATCCTCCCCGAGGATCCGGTGAGGCGCGGCGGGAAGGCCGGGGCGCCGCCCCGGACGGCTCACGGGGCGGCCGGGGGCACCGGGGACAGGACGCGGCGCGGGGTGTCCACCAGCATGGTGGTGAGCTGCTCGTCGGTGACCCCGTTCCGGCGCAGGTAGGGGAGCACCTCCTGGCCCAGGTGCAGGTAGTGCCACTGCGGCAGGAACGCCATCACGTCCGGGTCGATCCAGTCGATGTAGCAGGCGGCGTCCTGCGACAGGACCATGGCGGCGGCGTGGCCGCGCCGGCACATCTCCACGACGGTGTCGGCGCGGGCCTCGAAGGTGGTGCCGAGGTTGAGGCCGAAGCGGTCCATGCCGAGCACGAAGCCGGCGCCGGCGAGCTCGGCGAGGTGGTCGCAGTCGGTGGTGTCCCCGCTGTGGCCGAGCACGATCCTGCCCGGGTCCACTCCCTCCTCCTCGCACATCACCCGCCTGACGTCCAGGCCGGTCCGCGTCTCCGGGTGGGTGTGCACGGTGACGGGGACCCCGGTCAGGTGGTGGACGCGGGCGACGGCGCGCATCACGCGCTCCACGCCGGGCGTCAGGCCCTGCCGGTCGATCGCGCACTTGAGCATCCCGGCCCGCACGCCGGTGCCGGAGATGCCCTCGGTGACGTCGGTGTGGAACATCTCGACCATCGGGTCGGGCACGTCGGCGCCCAGCGCCTCGTTGAGGGCAGGTCCCCGGTGGTGGAAGAAGAACGGGACGCTGTCGTAGGTGTAGAGCCCGGTCGCCATGACGATGTTGAGCTCGGGCACCCGCTCGGCGATGCGCCGGACGCGGTGGACGTCGCGCCCGAGGCCCACGACGGTGGGATCGACGATGGTCCGCACCCCCTGCGCGGCCAGTGCCCGCAGCCTGTCCACGGCGTCGGCGACCCGCCGGTCCTCCTCCCCCCACTCTCCCGGGTAGTTGCGCTGGACGTCCGCGGTGAGCACGAAGATGTGCTCGTGCATGTAGGTGCGGCCCAGGTCATCCGCCTCGACGGGGCCGCGGACGGTGTTCACTGCGCTCATGCCGACGCTCCTCGCGGGATCTCCCGTGGAGCCTACGGGAGGCGGCCCGCGCGGCGGGAGAGGCGGCCTCCCGTGTCGGAGGCGCCGGGCCGCGACGGGCGGGCCGCCCACGCCCTCGGGGTCGTACGCCGCGCCGGCGCCGAGGTCTCCGGCGTACGGCTCGGCGGCGACCTGCCCGGCGAGGTCGTCGCCGGGATCCGTCTGGCCCTGCTCACCCACAAGGTGATCTTCTTCCGCGGCCAGGACCACCTCGACGAGCAGGGCCAGACGGCGTTCGCCCGGCTGCTCGGCGAGCCGACCGCCGCCCACCCGACCGTGCCGTCCCTGGACGGCAACACCCACATCCTCGACCTCGACTACACCGGAGACCAGAAGGTCGACCGCTGGCACACCGACGTCACCTTCGTCGACCGCCCGCCCGCGGCCTCGGTGCTGCGGGCGTTCACCAAGCTGGTGGGCCAGATACGGGCCGCCAACCCCGACATGAGGATCCTGGTCGCCAAGATCATCCCGATGAACCCGTCCACCTGCGCCGAATGCGGGCAGCGGGCGGTGAACTTCAACAACGCCGTCCCCGCCTGGGCTGCGGCCACCTCCACCGCGCGGTCTCCGATCGTCGTCGTGGACCAGTGGACGGGGTTCGACACGGCCACCGACACCTACGACGGCGTGCACCCGAACGCGGCGGGCGACCGGAAGATGTCCGACCGGCGGTACCCGGCGCTCACCGGCCCGCTGGACGGCGCCCACCCGAGCCCCACCCCCACGGTCACTCCGACCCCCACCGCCACTCCCACCGCTCCGGTGGGCGGCTGCTCGGCCACCTTCAGGAACACCAACCAGTGGGCGGGCGGCTTCCAGGGCGAGGTCACGGTCAGGAACACCGGAACCGCCGCGATCCGCTCCTGGACGGTGCGGTGGACCTTCGCCGACGGCCAGCGGATCACCCAGGTCTGGAACGGCGAGTCGTCCGCGAGCGGCTCCGCGGTGACCGTACGGAACCTCTCCTGGAACGGTTCCCTCGCCGCGGGCGCCTCGACCACCTTCGGCTTCCTGGCCTCGTGGAACGGCGTGAACACCGCGCCGGTCCCCACCTGCTCGGCGGCGTGACCGCCCGGGCCGGCGTCCCCGCCGTCCCCCGAGGCGCCGGAGGGCACGGTGCGCGGGGACGCCGGGGCCGGACCGGGCCGGGTCCTCCGGCGGTCAGGCCGGGTCGAACGTCACGACCCGGGGCTCGCCGGCCGTCAGCCGCAGCTCGTCCGGTCCCGTCACGCCCGGGGGCGGGGCCAGGGTGACGACGCGGTCGCGTCCGGCGGTGAAGGAGGCCCGCCTGAGCAGGCCGCCCGACCATTCGAGGTCCACGATGACCGGGCCCGGGCACGCAGACCCGTCACCGCGCCCGCCGGCCAGCCCGGCGGGAGGGCGGGCAGGAGGCGCAGCGTCCCGGTGTGGCTCTGCAGCAGCGCCTCCGCCACGCCCGCGTCATGCGGAAGCCGTCGTCGTCGGCGAAGTCGGCGTGCTCGGCCAGATGCCTGACCAGCCAGGCCCCCGCCATCGGCCACATCGACCACATCGCCTCACCGGGCATCGCCCAGCTCGCCCGCCAGATGTCCACGTTGTGGTGCGCGACCCAGCCGTCACCGCCGTAGACCTCGCGGGCGGTGCGCGCGCCGGAGGAGGCCAGCTCCTCCACCAGGTCGGCCGGCGGCAGGTGGCACTCGGGCAGGTTCGTGGTCTCGGCGGGCCAGTGGTTCATCTGGACGTTGACGTTGGTGGTGTAGTCGCAGCTCCAGGGGGCCGCACGTCCTCGTTCCAGATGCCCTGGAGGTTGGGGGCCTGCGTGCCGGGCCGGGAGGAGGCGATCAGGAGGTAGCGGCCGTAGGCGAACATCAGCGCGGCGAGCCCGGGGTCGTCGGCGCCGGCGCGGACCGCGGCCACCCGCTCGTCGGTCGGCCGTTCGCCTGCCACCCGCTCGCCGGTCGACTGCTCACCGGTGGGCCGCCCGCCGTCCGGACGGGCCGCGTGGGCGCCGTCCCCCGCCTCCGGCCGCCTCTCCGGCGCCTCGCCGAGCCGCAGGCTCACCCGCGAGAACAGCTCGGCGTGGTCGGCGACGTGCCGCGCGAACAGCTCGTCGGCCCCGTACGGCTCCGCCGCGCCGATCGTGGCCAGGCACCGCTCCGGCGGCTCGGCCCGGTCGTCCCCCGGCTCCCGGTCCCAGCCGCGGAACGAGGTCTCGGCGGCCAGCGCCAGGGTGAGCGAGGCGGCCCTCTCCACGGTCAGCGTCCCGCCTCCGGCGCGCACCGTTCCGCCGTCGGCCCACGCCCGTACGGCGACCGCGAAGAGCATGCCCTCACCGGCGCGGTAGACGACGGGGTCGGCGACCGGCCGGTGCGGCTCGACGTGGGCGGGCGCGCGGCCGGTCAGCGTCAGCGTCCGCGCGTCGGGGTGGCCCGTCCGGGCCTCCGCGTGCGGGGTGCGCAGCTCAGCCCGTAACCCGATCGCGGAGGAGGTCACCCGCACCAGCAGGAGCCCGTCGGGCGCCGAGACGAACACCTCGGTGGTGACGCCGCCGGCGAAGGTGACCGCGACGGCGCGGTCGAGGTAGAGCTCCCGGCGGTACTCCCCCGCCCGCGGCCCGCCTCCCCGCGGATCTCCCCCGCCCGGCTCCCGGACCCCGGGTTCGCAGGTCAGCAGGAGGTCGCCGAGGGGCTGGTAGGACTCGCTCTCCGGTCCCTGGAGTCTCCGTACGGCGTCCTCGGCCGCCCGGCGGTCGTCCTCGTCGAGCAGGAGGCGGCGGATCTCCGCGAGGGTCTCGGGCCCGCCGCTCACCCCCGCCCCGTGCGGCCCGCCCGACCACAGCGTGTCGACGTTGAGCGCGATGCGCTCCCGCCGCGGGCCGCCGAACACCATGGCCCCGATACGGCCGTTGCCGACGGGCAGGGCCTCCATCCAGTTCCCGGCCGGGCGTGCGTACCAGAGCCTCAGGGCCATGTCCCTCCTTCGGGAGCCGCATGGAGCGAAGGTGATTCATCCGGCAGGAGCGGTGATCACCCGGGGAGTCCTGCCGGACAGGCCGATTTTCCGCGACGGCCGCCCCTCCACCTCCATCAGCGCGACGAATCCACCCGATGAACGGTCGCCGACGCGGTGGACGACGGCGGCTCGGTCCTTCCGGGGAGCGTCGGCCCCGGCCGTTCCCGAGCGCCGTCCGGAGTCGCCGATCCGCCCGGATCGCCGCCGGGCCCGGCCGTCCGCGTCGGAGCGCACCTGCAAGTGACCCTCAATCCACGTGCAAGTTGGAGCTCCTACCTTTGGGGCGTGTCCAGACGACTGATCCTCGGCGGCGCGGCGATCGCGGCGAGCGCCACGCTGCTGCTCCCCGCCGTCCCGGCCTCCGCCCGTACGGCCGGCGCCGTCACCGCCGGCTCCCCGGCGCGCACCGGGGCCGTCACCGCCGCGAGCACCACCATGAGCACCACCCCGGCCAGCCCGGCCAACGCGCCGGTGTCCGCCGCCGGGGCGGTGACCGCCACGGCCCCCGCTCCCTCGGCCGTGGCCAAGAAGCTGTTCCGAGCCTGGCTGCGCGCCGACCGCGGGGCCGCCGCCCGGGTCGCCACACCGTCCGCGGTGCGCGCGATCTTCTCCTACCGCTACCGCGCCCCGGACGAGTTCGCCGGGTGCCGGGGCACCGCGTGCCGCTTCGTCCACACCAGCGTGCGCGTGCGGGGCGGTCTCAACGGCGTCCTCATGGTGGTCTCCGGCTCGAAGGTCACCGGGGTGTACACCTCGCGGCTGCTCACCACGCCCTCGGCCGCAGCCCGGCATCTCTTCTCGGCCTGGCGGCGCGGCGACCGGAACGCCGGCCTGGAGGTCGCCACCACCGCGGCGGTCGGCAGGCTGTTCCGGACCGCGTACGACCCGCGCGGCGTCCGCCACATCTTCCAGGGGTGCACGCCGGAGCCCCATGGACAGGCCTGCGCCTACTACTACGAGGGCGGCGCCATGGTGATGCACGCGCGCGGCTCGGCCGCCACCGGCTACGAGATCCACTCCATCGGCTACCTCGCCGACTGACGCCGGGCGGAACATCCGGCCCCGGCCACCGGCCCAGGATCAGGCAGACCCTGGCCGTGCCGCGCCGGCAGGCCACGCCGGTGCGGGCTCAGACCGCATCCGGCGTGACGCTCGCGCCGACGGCTCGGGCGAGTTCGGGGGGCAGGGGGTACGGGCGCTCCGCAGGGAGCATGCCGGTGACGTCCTTCCCGTCGCGCAGCGCCTGCCGGACGTCATGGACCCGGTCGGTCAGGTCGGTGATCCCGAGGACCCACCGGTCGGCGTAACGGGCGGCGGCGTCACCGGACAGGCCCACCTGGATGGACCGGTACGGCAGGGCGTTGTGGTGCGGGTCGCGTTCCGGATCCCACTGGATGCGGACCGGGCTCTCCCGCAGGCGCTTCTTCCACACCGTCCGGTCCGTCCCGGCGTCGGGGTGGCTGAGGCAGGAGTGTCCCAGCGCCCACTCGAACCCCTCGCGCGTGATGTCCACGGCCAGGACCCTGGTCTGGCCCGGCTTCGTGGCCCAGCCGCAGCGGTACATCATCCACAGGAAGGACGGTTTGATCCAGGTCATCCGCTCACGTTTGAAGGGTGGGACGAAGCGTTGCGCGGTGACGGCCGGGGCCGCGACGGCCGGATCGTAGGCCTGGTAGACGGTGATCGCTTCGTCGGTGAAGGAGGCTCGGATCTGCCGGTACGGGACGTTCATCCTCCGCAGGATGGCGAACCGCGTGTCCGCCGGACAACCGGATTATCGGGGTGGACGGGACGGCGCGGGCGTCCGCGGCGCGCCGGCTCACGTATCCGTCCGGTCGATGTGAGCGGGGCGGAACGGTACGGCCGGCCCGGACGGCCGCCGCGCCCGCGCGGCATGCGGGCGGCCGGCCGGGGTGTCAGCCGTTCAGCGGTTGGTCCACAGATGCCAGAGCCAGTCGCCCTCGGAACAGGTGTAGGTCTCCCAGTGGCCCCGGTCTATCCCGCCCTGGCCGGCCGCCACGCAGGCTGAGTGGGTCCAGTACCAGTCGCGGTACACGTCGTTGCCCGCGGCCGACCGGGGGGTCGCGCCGGCGGGCGCGGGGGCGCAGAGCAGGACGGTCGTCGCGAGGGCCGCGGCTCCGGCCCTGAACACCGATCTGATCATGACGTTCCTTTCGTTGAAGGATGCACGACGGTCACATTATGACACCGATTGATTACTCTCCGCATGCATGGCGATTGCCGAACCATCCGGTCCGGACAAGATTCCGGAAGCCGAACCGCGAACCAGACAGATGAATCGGATATTCGCCCCAGGTGACATCACCGGATCACGAAATCTGGAAACGGGCGACAAAGCGGACGAAAGGTCGATCGGCGCCGCGACGGCCGGTCGATGCCGCGACGGTCCGATCGGCGGATGCGCGATACGGAGCGCAACCAGATCGAACGCCCCTGACAAGCAGCCATTAATGACTTTTCGAGGAAAAGTCAGTAAATACCACCAGAAAGCTCGACACCCCGTGCCACCAGCGCGTCACATCGCGAAATCTTTCCGCGAACGGTCTTACGGAGTGTCACCCTTCGCGACCTGGGCGGAACATTGCATAAAACTAAATATGTCCGATTCGCCTCTTTAACGTAACGAAACGATCTTTGCGTTGTATCGCCCTTCTACCTTTTGCAACCCTTGCCCGCGTACATTCCAAGCAACCCCCGCCCCCAAGAGGAGATCGCAGGTGGCTCGCAAACTCACGCTGCTCGAACCGGTCTACAAGGCCTTCGAAGAGCAGGTGCGGCGCACCCCCGAGCGGACGGCGGTCGTCGCCGGGGCGACCCGCACGACCTACACCGACCTCAACGCGCAGGCCAACCGGATAGCCCACGAGCTCCTCTCCCGGGGAGTGGGACGGGGTTCGACCGTCGGCGTGTGCCTGGACCGCGACGAGAAGCTGATCGCGGCGCTCCTGGGCGTGTGGAAGACCGGCGCCGCCTACGTGCCGCTGGAGTCCACCTTCCCGGCCGAGCGGCTGGAGTTCATCGTCGAGGACGCCGGGGTTTCGCACGTGGTCACCTCCGCGGCGCTGGCCGAGCGGCTGCCGGAGACCGAGATCGTGCCGGTGGAGTCCGTCGGGGAGCGGCCTTGGAACGATCCCGGCCTGCCGAGCGACCCGGCCGACCTGGCCTACATCATGTACACCTCCGGCTCCACCGGCCGCCCCAAGGGCGTCATGATCGAGCACCGCAACGTGATGACGCTGCTGCGCTGGGACGCCGACTACTTCACCGAGGAGGAGCTGGCCGGCTTCCTCGCCTCGACCTCGGTCTGCTTCGACCCGTCGGTCCCCCAGCTCTACCTCCCCCTCCTGCTCGGCGGCACGGTGATCATCGCCGAGAGCCCCCTGGCGCTGCACTCCCTGCCCGCGAAGGACGAGGTCACGATGGTCAGCGCGGCGGCCTCGGCGCTGACCGCGCTGCTGCGGGAGCCGCTGCCGCCGAACGTGCGCACGGTGCTGTCCAGCGGCGAGCCGGTGAGCCGGGCGCTGGCCGACCGCGTCTTCGCCAACCCCGGCGTACGGCGCATGGTGAACCTGTACGGTCCGACCGAGTGCACCGTCCACTGCTGCGCGCACGAGATCTCCCGGGACTCCGCGGGCGAGCCGCCGATCGGCATGCCGTACGCCTGGTCGGAGCTGTCGGTGCGCGGCGCCGACGGCGCGGCGCTGGGCGACGGCGAGATCGGCGAGCTGTGGGTGGCCGGCCCGCTGGTCGGCCGGGGCTACCTGCACCGGCCCGAGCTGACCACCGAGCGGTTCGTGACCGACGCCGCGGGCGTGCGCCACTACCGCACCGGCGACCTGGTCCGCCGGGAGGGCGGGGTCCACTTCTACGAGGGGCGCATCGACGACCAGGTGAAGGTGGCGGGTTTCCGCGTCGAGCTGGGCGAGGTGCAGGGCAGGCTGGCGCGCCACCCGCTGGTGAACCACGCCGTCGTGCTGGCCCCCACCGACTCCGAGGGCACCCGGCGGCTGGTCGCCTACGTCGAGCCGGCCGGTCCCGGCCTCGACGACGGGGGGCTGCGGTCCTGGCTGCGCGAGTGGCTGCCCGACTACATGATCCCCGCGAGGATCGTCTTCCTCGACGCCATCCCGGTCGGCCCGACGGGCAAGGCCGACCGCTCCCGGCTGCCCGCGGTGACGTTCTCCCCGGCCGCCGGAGCCGCCGGAACGGCGGGGAACGCCGGCACCGAGTTCGTCGCGCCCCGCGACGAGACCGAGCGGCGGCTCGCCGCGGTCACCGCCGAGGTGCTCGGCGCCGAGCGGGTCGGCGCACACGACCACTTCCTCGACCTGGGCGGGCACTCCCTGGCCGCGGCCAAGATCTGCGTCAGGATCGAGCACGAGTTCGGCGTCCGCGTCCCGCTGACGGCGTTCCTGGCCCGCCCCACGGTCGCCGAGCTGGCGGCGTACATCGCCGAGGCCGCCCCCGCGGCGGTGACGCCGCTGGTCCGCAACGCCGGGCGGACCACCTACCCGCTGACCGGGATCCACCGCGACCTGTGCCTGATGCGCGAGGTCAGCCAGAACCACGGCTCCACCGCCATCGCCTTCCGCCTCGGGCTGCGCGGCCTCGCCTCGGCCGAGCCGCTGCGCGCCGCGCTGGACGGGATCGTGCGCCGCCACGAGGCGCTGCGCACCGTCGTCACCGACGGTGCGACCGCCGAGGTCGGGCCGCCGATCCCGGTGCCGCTGACCGAGCACCGCCCGACGTCGGAGGAGGAGGCCGCCGGGCTGCGCAGCGCCGCGGTCGCCCACGGCTTCGACGTCACCCGGGACTCGCCGCTGCTGCGGGCCACCCTGCTGTGGTCGGGGCCGGACAGCGCGGAACTGGTGCTGCTGACCGACCACACCGCGTTCGACGGCTGGTCGCTGGGGGTCGTGATGCACGAGCTCCTCGACGGCCTGGCCCACTCCGGCGACATCTCCCTGCCCGAGCCGGCGCTGCAGATCGGCGACGTCGCGCTGCACGAGCAGGCCACCGTCCTGGACACCGGGACGCTGCGGGCCTTCTGGGCCGAGGAGCTGGCCGGGGCGGTCCCGCCGTACGAGCTGATGCCCGGCTTCGACGGGCGTCCCAGCCGGATGCGCGGCGAGCGCCTGGTGCGCCCGCTCGACCCGGCGACGGCCGCGCGGATCGGCGAGCTCGCGGCCGACTGCGGCGCCACCCCGTTCGCCGTCCACCTGACGGTGCTGGGCATGCTGGTCGCCGGGCTGACCGACCGGCCGGACGTCGTCCTCGGCGCCGCGGTGGCCGACCGCGCCGCCCCGGGCATGGAGTCCGTGGTCGGCGTGCTGGTCGACGTGGTGCCGGTGCGGCTGCGCCTGGGCGACGGGCTGTCGCTGCGCGAGGCCGTACGGCACGCGGGAACCGCGACGGTCCGGGTGATGGACCACCGCGCGCTGCCCGCGCGGGACCGCGCCGACGTCGGCGGCGTCGAGCGGCCGCCCGGCGCGGTGCTGACGCCCGTCACGTTGTCCATCCAGCCCGCGGAGGTCCCCCTCTCGCTGGAGCGCGACGGCGTGGGCGTGGACCTGATCGGCGAGCTGGACGCGGGCAGCGCACAGGCACCCCTGATCGTCTACGTCAACGACACCGCGGCCGGGCCCGAGCTCCAGGTCGAGTACGACCTGGAGTACCTGGGCCGGGCCGCGGCCGAAGGTTTCACCGACCGGCTGATCCGCCTGCTGGAGGACGCGCTGGCCCACCCCGACCGGCCGCTGTCGGCGTTCGAGGTGGTCGGCGCCGAGGAGCGGGCGGCGCTGCTGGCCGCCGGGACCGGCGCGCCGCTGCCCGCCGACACGCCGCGGACCGTGGTGGAGGCGGTGCTGGAGCAGGCCGTACGGCGCCCGGACGCGCCGGCGGTCGCCGACGCCGGGGGCGTCCTGACCTACGGCGAGCTGACCGCCCGGGCGGGGCGGGTGGCCGCGGCGCTCGGCCCGGCCGCGGCGGGTTCCTGCGTGGGCGTGTGCCTGCCCCGCGACCGCCACCTGCCCGCGGCGCTGCTGGGCGTGCTGCTGGCCGGCGCCGCCTACGTCCCGCTCGACCCGGGCCACCCGGCCGAACGGCTCCGCCACCAGGTCGAGGACTCCGGCGCCAAGGTGATCCTCGCGGCGGGCGAGGGCCTGGAGGTGGCCGGGCGGTTCGGCTGCACCGTCGTCGACCTGGCCGGGCTGCCCGCGGCGGAGACCGGCGACGTCTCCCCGGCGGGGACCGGCGCCTCCCGGGTGGAGCCCGGCGACCTGGCCTACGTGCTGTACACCTCCGGCTCCACCGGCCGGCCCAAGGGCGTCGAGGTCACCCACGCCAACCTCGCCGCGTTCACCGCCTCGATGCGGCTCGCGCCGGGGATCCGGCCCGGCGACGTGATGCTCGGCCTGACGCCGTTCTCGTTCGACGTGTTCGGCTTCGACCTGTGGGTGAGCCTGTGCCACGGCCTGCGGCTGGAGCTGCTGGGCCGCGACGACGCGCTCGACGGGCGGGCCGTCGCCCAGCGGATCGAGGAGGCCGGGATCACGCTGATGACCGCGACCCCGACGATGCTGCGCATGCTGGTCGCCTCCGGCTGGCGCGGCGGGGACGTGCGCGTGGTCAGCATCGGCGAGGTGCTCGACGCCGCCCTGGCCGCCGAACTGGTGGAGCGGGTCGCCGAGCTGTGGAACGCCTACGGCCCCACCGAGACCACGATCTACTCCACCATGGTCCGCATCACCGCCCCGGTGGGCGACCCGGTGTCGATCGGCGTCCCGCTGGCCGGGGAGCGGGCCTACGTACTGGACCGGGCGGGCCGGATGCTGCCCGCCGGGACGGCCGGCGAGCTGTGGATCGGCGGAGTCGGCGTGGCCCGGGGGTACCGCGGCCGGCCCGAGCTGACCGCCGCGGCGTTCACCGAGGACCCGCTGGACCCGGCGGGCGGCCGCCGCTACCGCACCGGCGACCTGGCCCGCTGGCGGTCCGACGGCACGCTCGACTTCCTCGGCCGCCGGGACCGGCAGGTCAAGGTCCGCGGCCACCGCATCGAGCTGGGCGAGATCGAGACCGTGCTGCGCGAGGGCGAGGACGTCGCCGACGCGGCCGTGACCGTCCACGGCGGCGACCACCTGGTCGGCTACGTCGCCGCGCCGCCGGGGACCGACACCGGCGGGCTGGAGCGGCGCCTGGCCGCCCGGCTCCCGGAGTACATGGTGCCCCACCGCTGGGTGGTCATGGACGCCCTGCCCCTCACCGCCTCCGGCAAGGTGGACCGCACCGCGCTGCCCGAGCCCGGCGACGAGGCCGGGACGGTGCCGCCGAGCACCGAGGCCGAGCTGCTGGTCGCCGAGGTGTGGGCCACCGTGCTGGGCCGCTCCGAGATCGGCGCGCACGACGACTTCTTCGCCGTCGGCGGCCACTCGGCGACCGCCGCGCTCGTCACGGCCCGGCTGAGTGACGCCCTGGGCCTGCGGTTGCCGGTGCGGATGATGTTCGAACGGCGCACGCTGTCGGGCTACGCCGCGCGCCTGGAGGAGCTGCTGCTGGACGACCTGGAGGCGGAGGCGTGAGCGGACTCGCGACGACCGACGACCGGTACGACACGCCGGGCGCCGTACCGGTGAAGGAGATCCCATGACCGTCAGCGACGAACGCCGCGGCGCCCTGTCGGCGCGGCTGGCGGCGGCGCGGCTCGCCGCCGCCCAGACCGTCCCGGCGATCCCCGTCCGGGAGGCGACCGGCGGCCCCGCCCCGCTGTCCCCCGCCCAGGCCCGGCTGTGGTTCCTGTCCCAGCTCGACGACCTGGCCGCCTACAACGTGCCCGCCGCCGTACGGCTGCGCGGCCCGCTGGACGTCGAGGCGCTGACCGGGGCGGTGCGCGACCTCGCCGACCGGCACGAGGTGCTGCGCAGCCTGGTCACCGACGAGGGCGCCACCCCGGTCGAGGCCGCCCGGGTGCCGGTCACCGTCGAGGACCTCGGCGACCCCGCCCTGCTGGGGCCGCGGCTGTCCGAGGAGCTGGCCCGGCCGTTCGCGTTGGACGCCGAGCCGCCCACCCGCGCCCTGCTGCTGCGGCTGCCCGGCGGCGAGGAGCACGTCCTGGCGCTGACCGTGCACCACATCGCCTTCGACGCCTGGTCGCGGAACCTGGCGCTGGCCGAGCTGGCCGCCCTGTACGCGGCGCGGCTCGGCCTGGCCGGCCCGCCCGCGCCGCCGCAGGTGCGCTACGCCGACTACGCGGCGTGGCTGGCCGGGCGGCCGGAGGGCGACGTCACCTGGTGGACCGAGCGGCTGGCCGGTCTCGAACCGGTGCTGGACCTGCCGGTGGACCGGGCCCGGCCGTCGATCGCCGACTGGACCGGCGCGACCGTCCCGGTACGGCTGACGCCCGCGCTGACCGCCCGGATCCGCGAGACCGCCGCCGAGACCGGCTGCACGCCGTTCATGGTGCTGCTGGCCGCCTGGCAGGAACTGCTGGGCCGCGTCTCCGGCACCGACGACGTGCCGGTCGGCGTGCCGGAGGCCGGGCGGCTGCACCCCGACACCGCGCGCATGCTGGGCTGCTTCGTCAACACGCTCGTCCTGCGCGGCGACCGGTCCGGCGAGCCGACCGGCCGGGAGCTGCTGGCCCGGACCAAGGACGCCGTGCTGGACGCCCTCACCCACCGCGACGTGCCGTTCGAGCGGATCGTGGAGCGGCTGCACCCCGAGCGCAGCCTCGCCACCACGCCGATCTTCCAGGTGATGCTGAACGTCCTGGACGACCCGCCGCGGGCGCTGGACTTCCCCGGCCTGACCGCCGAGGACGTCAACCCGGCGCCGCGCACCACCAAGTACGACCTCAACCTCGCCTTCGCCAACGCCGGCGAGGAGTACCACGGCGAGCTGGTCTACCGCACCGACCTGTTCGACGAGTCCACCGCCCTGCGGATGGCCGGCTGGTACCTGAACCTGCTGGAGGGCGTGCTCGCCGACCTGGACGCGCCCGCGGCGGCCGTGCCGCTGGAGCCGGTGACCGGGCCCGCCGTCTCGGGCGCGCGGATCCCGATGGACCTGACCCGGCCGCTGCACGAGGTGGCCGCCGACTGGGCGCGGCGCACGCCCGACGCGGTCGCCGCGGTGGACGCCTCCGGCTCGATCACCTACGGCGAGGCGGACCGGCTGGCCGAACGCCTGGCCCGGCATCTGATCGCGGCCGGGGTACGGCCGGACGAGCCGGTCGGCATCCTGATCGACCGGCACCGGGGGCTGGTCCCGGCGCTGCTCGGCGTGCTGCGCGCGGGCGGCGCATACCTGCCGATGGACCCCGCCTACCCCGACGACCGGCTTGCCTACATCCTGGAGACGGCCGGCGCGCGCGTCGTGCTGACCGACCGCGAGTACGCCGGCCGGGTGCCCGGCGCGCTGGTGCTGCCCGACCTGCTGGCCGCCGACCCCGGCGGGCCTGACCGGCCCGACGGGCCGGTGGACGCCGGCGTCACCCCCGGCCACCTGCTGCACGTGATCTTCACGTCCGGCTCCACCGGGCGACCCAAGGGCGTGGCGATCGAGCACCGCTCGGCCCTGCACTACCTGCACGGCCTGGCCGAGCTGGTGCCCGAGGGGTGCGAGTCCTACGCCGTGGTCTCCACGATCGCCGCCGACCTGGTGATGACCTGCCTGTACGGCCCGCTCTTCCAGGGCGCGGCGGTCCACTTGGTGGACCAGGAGACCTCCACCGACCCGGAGGCGTACGCCGCCTACCTGGAGAGCCACCGGGTCGATGTGATCAAGATGGTGCCCAGCCACCTGGAGCTGCTGGCCGCCCACGGCGACCTGGCCCGGATGCTGCCGCGCCGGCTGCTGATCCTCGCCGGCGAGGCGACGTCGTGGGAGTTCGCCGAGCGGATCCGCGCGGCCCGCCCCGACCTGGAGGTGCAGATCCACTGCGGGCCGACCGAGACGACGGTCTCGGTGCTCGGCGGCCGGGTGCCCGAGGTGCCGTCGGGGTCGGGGTCGGTCCCGCTGGGCCGGCCGCTGGCCGGCGTCGACTGCCACATCGTCGACCCGGCGGGCCGCCCGCTGCCCGCCGGGGTGCCGGGAGAGCTGTGGGTGGCCGGGCCCAGCCTGGCCCGCGGCTACCTGAACCGCCCCGACCTGACCGCCGAGCGGTTCGTCTCCGACCCGGTGAACGGGACCGCCCGCTGCTACCGCACCGGCGATCGGGTCCGGCTCAACTCCGCCGGGCTCGTGGAGTTCCTCGGCCGGGTCGACGACCAGGTCAAGATCAGGGGCTTCCGGGTGGAGCTGGGCGAGGTGAAGGCCGCCCTGCAGGAGCAGCCCGGCGTCCGGGAGGCCGCGGTGCTGCCGGTCGGTGAGGGCCGCTCCCGGCGGCTGGCCGCCTGGGTCGCGCCCGCCTCGGTGGACGTCGCCGCGATCCGGGCCGGACTGCGCGAGCGGCTGCCCGACTACATGGTGCCGTCCGGCATCGTCGTCCTGGACGACCTGCCGCTCACCCCGCTGGGCAAGATCGACCGGGCCCGGCTGCCGGTCCCCGAGGCCGCGCCCGCCGGCGAGCGGGTCGCGCCGGGCACCCCGACCGAGCTGCGGATCGCCGAGGTCTGGTCCAGGCTCCTGGACCTGACGGAGATCGGGGTCGACGACGACTTCTTCGACCTCGGCGGCGACTCCTTCCGCGCGGTGCGGGCGGTCCGGGAGATCGACCCGGCGCTGCGGGTGATCGACCTGTTCACCCGGCCCACGATCCGCGAGCTGGCCGCGCACCTCGACGGCGGCTCCGACGCCCCCGCCGGGCTGCTGCACCGCCTGGCCGGTCCGCGCCGGGCGAGCCGTACCGTCGTGTGCCTGCCCTACGGCGGCGGCTCGGCCGCCGCGTTCCAGCCGCTGGCCACCGAGCTGGCACGCCTCTCCCCCGCCACCGCGGTGCTCGCCGTCGAGCTGCCCGGCCACGACCCGGCCCGGCCCGACGAGGACGTGCTGCCGATGGCGGAGCTGACCGACCGGGTCCTGGCCGAACTGGCCGAGCAGGCCGACGCGACCGGCCCGATCGTGCTGTACGGCCACTGCGTCGGCTCGGCCGCCGCGACCGAGCTGGCACTGCGGCTGGAGGAGGCCGGGACGCCGGTCGCCGGCGTCTTCGTCGGCGGCAGCTTCCCCGACGCGCGACTACCCGGACGGCTGTCGGCCTGGTGGAACCGTAGATTCCCGGCGCACCGCTGGTCCTCCGACCGCGCCCAGCGCGACTTCCTGCGCACGCTGGGCGCCCTGGACGAGGACTTCGGCGACACCGGGATCATGTTGCGCGGCCTGCGGCACGACGTGGAGGAGGCACAGGGCTGGTTCAGCCGCCGCCTCGGCGACCCCGCCGCGCAGCAGCGCAGGCTCGCCGCGCCGCTGCTGTGCGTGATCGGCGAGCGGGACCGGGCCACCGAGCTCTACCAGGAGCGCTACCGCGAGTGGGGGGCGTTCGCCGACCGGGTGGACCTGGCCACGATTCCCAAGGCCGGCCACTACTTCCTCAAGCACCAGGCCGAGTCCCTGGCCCGGCTGATGTGCGACCGCCTGGACCGCTGGACCGCGGGCGAGCTGCCCGAGCCGGTCGGGGAGGTCGGCGTGTCGGGCGGCAGCGCCCGCCGGGACCTGCGCCGCTTCTACACCGTCGCGGCCGGGCAGACCCTGTCGCTGCTCGGCGCGGCGCTGACCTCCTTCGCGCTGGGCGTGTGGGCCTACCAGAAGAGCGGCCGGGTGCTGGACTACGCCCTGGTCAGCATGCTCGCCCTGCTGCCGTCGCTGCTGGGGGCGCCGCTGGGCGGCGCGCTGGCCGACCGGGTGGACCGGCGGCGGATCATGCTGGTCTGCGACGGCGTCTCCGCCGTGGCCACCGCCGCCCTGGTGCTCCTGCTGTGGCTGGGCCGGCTGGAGATCTGGCAGGTCGGGATCGTCGCCGGGATGCTGTCGCTGGTGTCGGCCTTCCACCGGCCCGCCTACCTGGCGGCGGTGGCGCAGCTGGTGCCCAAGCCGTACCTCATGCAGGCCAACGCGCTGGCCAACCTCGGCACCGGCCTGG
The DNA here is from genome assembly GCF_013409935.1 of Streptosporangium sandarakinum. Taxonomy (GTDB): domain Bacteria; phylum Actinomycetota; class Actinomycetes; order Streptosporangiales; family Streptosporangiaceae; genus Streptosporangium; species Streptosporangium nondiastaticum. The sequence continues at coordinate 286,343 of NZ_JACCCO010000001.1, forward strand.
GCATGCTCGTCGGCCCGCTGGGCGGCGCCGCGCTCATCTCGCTGGTCGGGCTGCACGGCGTGGTGGCCGTGGACGTCGTCACGTTCCTCGCCGGGCTCGGCACGCTGCTGGCCGTACGGTTCCCCGACCGGCTGTTCTACCGGCTGGAGGAGTCCTTCGGCCAGGCCATCGTCGGCGGCTGGCGCTTCCTCGTACGGCGCCGCCCGCTGATGATCATGATCGGGTTCTTCGTCGTGCAGAACTACCTGAACATGCTCGCCATGTCGGTGACCGTGCCGGCGGTGATGTCGTTCAGCGACGTCGGCGGCGTCGGCCTGGTCACCGCGATGCAGGGTCTGGGCGCGGTGCTGGGCTCCCTGGTCATGGTGTTCTGGGGCGGCACCGAGCGGCGCGCGATCGGCATGGTCGGCTTCGTGGTCAGCCTCGGGATCGGCGTGCTGCTGGTGGGCCTGCGGCCCTCGCTGCCGCTGGCGGCCCTCGGCGGCCTGCTGTCGTGGGCCTCGCTCAGCGTGCTGAACGCGCACTGGCTGTCGATCATCCAGCTCAAGGTCGGCCTGGAGCTGCAGGGCCGGGTGCTGGCCACCAACCAGATGATGGCGGTGTCGATGACGCCGCTGGCGTTCCTCACCGCCTCACCGCTGGCCGACGACGTCTTCGGCCCGCTGCTCGCCCCGGGCGGCCTCCTCGACGGCACCGTCGTCGGCGACATCGTCGGGGTGGGACCGGGCCGCGGCGTCGGCCTGCTGCTCGTCGCCTGCGGCGCGCTGCTGGCGCTGTGGGGCGCGCTGGGACTGTGGTACCGGCCGCTGCGGCGCATGGAGGACGCGCTGCCCGACGCGGTGGCGGGCGCGGAGATCGCCGACGACCTGGACGCGGTCCAGGCGGAGGCGGACGCCGCGCTGCTGGTGGGGGCGGCTCCGGTCCGGTGATGTCGGGAAGGGTTCGCCCGGTGACCGGGTGAACGCCTCAGCGGGGCCCGGCCGGGCGTCACCGGCCGGGCCCCGCCGCTTTCCCGGCGGGGCCGGTACGGCGACCGCTTTCCCAGGGGGCTGATACGGCGGCTGCTTTCCCGGCGGGGGCGGGCCGACGGCGATTGGACAGGGCGCCGAAGCCGGCCATTCCCTGCTCGGCTACTCTCGGCGCCACCGACGTTCACTCTACGATCCGGGCAGGCTGCGGCCGGATCATCACTCGGGAGACGCCGACGCATGAATACGCCACCATCGTCACCTGGAGCGGAGCGAACCGACGGATCAGCCGTCCGGATCGGCGCTCTCGTTCCGCTGACCCGGCCCGGCTGGGTCGAGGCGGGCCGGCACCTGCTCGCCGGACTCGAGCTGGCCGTTCGCGAGGTCAACGACGCCGGCGGGATCGGCGGAAGGCCCCTCGAACTGATGGTCCGGGACACCGCAGCCGACCCGCAGAGGGCCGTGGCGGCCGTGGACGAGCTGGCCCGCCTGGGCGTGGCCGCCCTGGCGGGGGAGTATCACAGCGTCGTCGCCCGCGCCGCCGCCGCCAGGGCCGACGCCCTCGGCCTGCCGTTCCTCTGTTCGTCGGCGGTTCTCGACGCGCTCACCGAACAGCCGACGGAATGGGTCGCGCGCCTCGCCCCGGCGCAGTCCCGCGGCTGGCAGGTCTACGCGGACTTCCTCCTCGGCGCGGGCCACAGCCGGATCGCCGTGGCGACCCAGCCGAGTGTCTACTGGGCCTCCGGGGCCCGCATCCTGCGGGACCACCTCGCCGCACGCGGCGGCACCGTCCTCGAACTCGACATGGGCGTGCTCACCCCCGCGGCCGTGTGCGACGAACTCGCCGGCAGTCGCGCGACAGCACTCCTTCTCCTGGTCGGCCACCCGGAGCCGGCGGTGCCGATCGTCAGGTCCGTCCGCCGCGACCGGCGCCTCGCCGAGATCATGATCGGCGCTCCGGCCGGACAGCCGGAGTTCGCCGAATGGGCGACGCTGCTGGGCGGCGACGGCGCCGCGATCCCGTTCCTGCGCTACCTGCCCGAGCGCCTCAGCCCGCTCGGTGCACGCGTCGAGACGGCCCTCCGTGAGCGGCTGGCCGAGGCGCCCTCCTTCGTCGCCTTCGAGGGCTACGACACGGTCACCGTCCTCGCCGACGTGTGGCGTTCTCAAGGCGCGGACCGGACGCGCACCGCCGAAGCCTGGTCGCGCGTCGCGGTCGAAGGCACCCGCGGGCGGATCCGGTTCTCCCGCGTGCCGGGCATCGGCGTTCGGCAGTGGGACTGGCCGCCGATCCAGGTCGTCGATCGGGACCCGGCGGAACCCGATCGCTTCCGGATCCTCCACACCGGCTGAAAGAGCGCACAGGCCCGACAGCCTCAGATCTGCCCGGACCTGAGGCTGTCCGCCTGTCTACGTGCTGATCACTGGGCGCGTCCCCACTGGCCTTCCTGAGCATCCGGCTGCCGCGGAGCGCCAATCCCAGAGAGGGTCGCGACGGAAGCGTTCCAGGACCTCTTCGTACTCGATCAGCTCACCGAAGTTCGTGTCCAGCAATCCCGACACTCCCTGGAGCAACTCACCCAGGAGGTCGCGGATACAGGAAACCCCGGAATACTCGAGCAGGATCGCCTGGAACTCGCCGATCCTGTGGCGGATTCCGTCCACTTCCCCTTCACTGAATTCGTCCAGGACATCCCCGGACGTGTCCACACCGAAGCCGCACTCCCCTCGGTCGAGTCGATCGAGGATCAGTCCCTCGTCATGGATACCGGCTTGCCGAAGCCGGGTCACGATCCGCTTGTGATCCTCCGGAGGGCCGAGGAGGACGATGGTGGGCCTCATGAATCCTCCTGTCATGACGGGCACATGATTCCAGGTTCGGCTGCGAGGTCACCATGCCCGGCAGGACATTCCTGTCGCGCGCAACCATGAATCGGCCTGCCCAAGGAACTTCCCGGCCTCAGCCGCGTCGGCGTCACCGCCACGTCCTGCTTCACCTCCGGCACCGGGTGGCCAGGACGCTCTTCGAGGGACCCGGGCCCCTGACGATCCGCCCCGCGCCGCGGCCGTCGGCTGACCACCTGACGGCACGGATCGGCTCACAGGCACCCTGTACACGGTCACCCGCTCCGCCACCGCGTGTGTCGCGTGACGGGTGGGGTAGGAGTGACGATCATCCGCCGAGTCCGCGCACGTCCGGAAAGGAGAGACCGAGATGGCAGACCGGATCACCGACCCGTGGGGACCCCGCACGCCGTACGGTCCCCCGTCCGCCGCCGGGCGGCTCGCCGCGTCGCTCCCCGGGCGGCACAGCCCCTGGCCGGTACCGTACGGCGAGCGCGGGCGACCATATGGCGCGGGCAGGTGACCATACGGCGGGCGCGGGCGCGCATGCGGCGGGAGCCGGCGGACACACGGGGCGGGCCGATCCGACCCGACGAGACACCGAGGAGGCGTGACCATGCATCTGGCGCACTACCTGGGGATGCTGCACCGCTCCCTGAACGAGCTGGCCGGCGCCTTCAGCGAGGTCGGCCGGAGCCACGCGGGCGAGCCGGACGTCCACCACATCTGCGAACGGCTGGCCGACCAGTGCGTGGAGCACTCCCGGAGGCTGGAGCCGTTCGTCGGACGCTACTCCGAGGAGGCGTCCGACGAGCCCGAGCGGCTGCACTCCACGCTGTTCTCAGGCACCCGCGCCGGCGGTCTGGGCCTGCTGCGGGACCTGCACGACCTGTACCTCATGGCCGCCGAGTGCGACATCTGCTGGACGCTGATCGGACAGGCCGCCCAGGGCGCCCGGGACGAGGAACTGCTCGGCACGGTCAACGCCTGCGAGCAGGAGACCTCCACCCAGATGCTGTGGTTGCGCACCCGGATGAAGCAGGCCGCGCCCCAGGCCCTGGTCGTCGCCTCCTGACGGAGCGGGTCCCGGCGGCGGCCCCGCGGACCGGCGGCGGAAGATCGCCGTGCCCGGTTCGCGGGGCCGCCGCCGGGATCCTGAGCACGACACGAAGATCACTCGTTCGCCACCAAGGGTGATCTAAAGAACCCGCACAGTAACATCCCCGTGAAGTTGATCTACGAAGGCATCCTTCACGCAGGGGAGAAATTCAGTGTTGAGGTCACATCACCCGAGATCCGCGCTCACCGTGCTGGCCTGCGCCCTGTCGGTTCTGCCGGCCTCGGCCGGGGCGCGGGTCGCGGCCGACGCGGGCGCGCACACCGCCACCGCGCCGCAGGCCGCCACGCGAGCCGCCGCGCCCTGCCTCCAGCAGGGGCAGGCGACCTACCCCGTCAGCTACTACTGGAAGAACGCGCTCGGCATGAGGCTGGGCAGCGGAACGGTCTCGGTCGACACCTCCCCGCCGCTGTGGGGCGGGCGGATCACACCGGGCGGCACCTTCACCCTCACGGTCACGCACCGCACGGCCCAGTGGCCGCTGCTGGTGAGGACCTACACCACCACGTGGGACCTGTCGTCCCTCCTGGCCAACGCCGACATCGTCAGCCAGTCGGGGACCGGGACCATCGGCGGCAACACCCTGACGATCACCTCGCCGGGCACCAAGACCGATCCGGTGGCCAAGGTCATCACCTTCCGGGTCAAGCAGGGCACCGTCGGCAACAGCATGACCATCCGGCCGACCGGGATCAGCAGCGTCCTCGCCGCCCCCGGCCAACTCGGCGGCAACACCCCCGCCCCGCCGATCCAGATCGCCGGCGGGCAGTCCATCGCCCCCACCACGGCCGTCGACGACACCGCCACCACCGCGCCGGGCACGGCCGTCAACGTGCCCGTCCTGGCCAACGACACCGCCACCGCACCGACGATCAGCGGCGTCACCAAGCCCGCCAACGGCACCGCGACCATCTCCGGCGGCAACGTGGTCTACACGCCCGACCCCGGCTTCAGCGGCACCGACACCTTCACCTACACCGTCACCACCGACTGCGGGACCAGCACCGCCAAGGTCACCGTCACCGTCCCCTGCAACTGGAAACCGGTCAGCCTGGTCAACGGAAGCTTCGAGGCACCACCCGTGGCCACGATCGACTACTCCATCCCCGACGCCTCCACCAACCCGGCCGTCGGCTGGCAGACCACCGCCACCGACCGCAAGCTGGAGTTCTGGCGCGGCGGCGCGAGCGGGGTCCCGGCGGCCGACGGACAGCAGTTCGCCGAACTCAACGCCAACGAGGTCTCCACGCTCTACCAGGACCTGCCCACCGTGCCGGGTACGCCGATGACCTGGTCGCTCTACCACCGTGGCCGCCTCGGCACCGACGTGATGCGGGTGCTCGTCGGCCCGCCGGGCGCGACCGTGGCGCAGACCCCCACCGGCGCCTCCTCCCCCGACATCTCCGACGACAACACCGCCTGGCGCCGCTACACCGGGACGTACATCGTCCCTCCGGGGCAGACCACCACCCGGTTCGCCTTCGAGTCGGTGTCGGCCACGGGCGGCAGCCCCGCGCTCGGCAACTTCCTGGACGGCGTGACGTTCAGCACGCCGCCCTGCCCGTGAACCGCCACGGGCGCCGGCCGCCGAGCCGTAAGCGCTCAGATACCTGACCATCGACACAGGGGCCCGGCGACGACGGCACGCGCCGCCGGGTCCCCCGGTGATCACACGGCACGCCGGCCTCGCGTGCGACCCCGGTCATCGGGCCATCGCACTGGAGCGTCGCCGTACCGGTATCCCCTGCCGCTCGTCGGCATGAGCCGGTGCCGGTCGTTCTGTGGTGAAGATCAAAATGAGCCGGTAGGGTGCGGCGAATGCCGACATCGCGTGGCGTCCGCGCAGCACTCGCCCTCGTGCTGGTGGGAAGCGCCGTCGTGGCCGGTGCGCCGGAGGCGGCCGAGACGTCCATGTGCAGCATCGGGGGCTTCGGCTCCATATCGATGACGTGCTACGACTCCGAGGGGCGCCGGGACACGGAGCTGGGGGCGACGATCCGGGCGCGGGCGCTCAGCCCGGCCCAGGCCCGCGCGCGGCGAGAAGGAGTACGGCCGGAACCTGCGCTACGACGGCCCGGTGGGCCGGCCCTCCTACCTGGCCCTGCTTCGGGCCACCGCCGACTCCCTGGAGACCGGGAGACCGATCCGCGGCTGGCGTCCCGCGGTGCGGAAGGGCGAGCTGGACTGGAAGCAGGCGCGGTGACGGGAAGGAGTCTCACCGATGCGGCCGGTGAGGCCCTCCGGCTTCCGTCAACCGGCCTGGCCGGCCACCGGTCCTGAGCACCCGCCGCATCGGCCGGCGCCGCCCCCACGAGTAGCCGATGTACGGCGACAGCGGCCCTCGTCAGCGGATGTCATGGTCGGGGTGGGTCTGGTCGTATGCGTGCCGCGCCTCGGCGATGACGGCGCGGTGGGCGAGTGACCAGTCGGCGAGCGCCTTGACCAGGTGGGTCAGATCGGCCCCGGTCCCGGTCAGGCGGTAGTCGACCTGGGCCGGAACGGTCGGGTACACGGTGCGCAGCACGAGGCCGTCACGTTCGAGCCTGCGCACGGTGAGGGTGAGCATGCGCTGGGAGATGCCGTCGATGGCGCGTTGCAGCTCGCGGAACCGGCGCGGCCCGCTCGCGAGTTCAACGATCACGAGCACCGACCATTTGTCGCCGATGCGGTCCAGGACATCGCGAATGCCGCAGTCGGGGTGGTTTGCGCGTCCGCAGGGGTCGAGGGCGGCGGGGGCGGTTACCCCGGTGTGCGTGGGTGACATCGAACTGCCTTCTTGTGGCCGGTGGGCGTTGCGATCGAGGATCAAGCTTAGTTACCGATGAGAACCACGACGGAAGACTGTGATTGACATGATCCTGGTGACGGGAGCGAACGGGAACCTGGGCTCGGCCACCCTTGCCGCGCTGCGTGCCCGCGGCATCGCCGCGACGGGTGGAAGCCGCACGCCGGGCGAGGGGATGCGGCGTCTCGACTTCGATGACCACGCGGGTCTCGATCTCGCCGGGGTGTCGACCCTGGTGCTGATCTCCGCCGGTTACGCCGAGGACGACCAGGTCATCGAGCGGCACGCGGCGGTCCTGGACGCCTCCGTCCTCGACGGCGTCGGCCATGTCGTCTACACGAGCCTGACCACGGCCGGCGACCATCTCGGTTTCGCGGCGGCGCACCGTGCCACCGAACGCCTTGTGCGGGCGAGCGGACTGCCGTGGACGATCCTGCGCAACGGCCTGTACGCCGAACTCTTCGGCGGTCTGCTGATGTGGGCCGAAGACGGTGTGGAGTCCCCGTTCGGGGACGGCGCCCTGGCGGCGGTCGCGCGGGAGGACCTCGCCGATGCCGCGGCGATCGTCGCGGCGAGTCCGGCGGGACACAGTGGACGCGTCTACGACCTCGTCGGTACGCCGATCACGGCGGGTCAGGTGGCCGACCGGCTCGGGGTCCCGCACCGCGCCATCGGCCTGGGCGAGTACCGGCGCAGGCTCCTGGAGGCGCCGGGGCTCCTGCCGTTCCAGCCGCCCATGCTCGCCTCGATCGCCACGGGCATCCGGCACGGCTTCCTGGACGGCACCGCTCCCGCCCTCACGGACCTTCTCGGCCGCCCGGCCCGCGACCCGCTGGCCGCAGCCGTCGCGGTCGCCTCCGCCACGCGCCCGAAAGCACACGTCTGACAGCCGTACCGCGCGCCGAGCAGCGAGACGAGTCCTCCCGGCGACCTTCTCCTCCGGGCCGTGGATCGGCGGCACCGGCGGTGCCGAGGTCCCGGGGGCCGGAGTCCGGGAGGGCTGAGGCGGGGGCGGGAGAACTCACGACGGTCGCTCCCGGGCCGGGCGATCGGTCCGTGCCGGCGGGACACGGGCGTTGATCGGACCCAGGAACTGACCCGGAGGGTCCTCGTCTCGACCTCTGCGGTCCGATGGTTCGATGAGGTTTCCCACGACTCGATCACCAAACTGAGCCGAGAAGATCTGGACCGCATCGTCCTGATCCCCGGCCGAGGTGCGATGAGACTGGCCGACTGGGTCGTCACCCGTGTCGTCTCCGTCGCGGCCCATGGGCTGGACGTCGCGTTGACCCTGAAGCGGACGCCATGGACCTCGCCCTCCGCGCTGCACGTCACGCGACCGGTTTTCACCGCGCTGCTCGGCACAGGGATTCCAGCCGCCTTGAACTGGGATGATCAAGCATTTCTGGCCGCGGCGACCGGTCGCCGGGCCTTGACAGGGGACGAGCGGATCCTGCTCGGCCCCCAAGCGGAACACTTCCCGCTTCTGTCCTGATCTTCGTCGCGCCCCCTGGTCACAGTGCGTGACGACCCCTGGCGAGCGAGGTCTCCGCGCTCCGCCAAAAGGTCCTCTGATGCCGACGGCCGCTCAGGTAGGGCCGGGAACAACACCGCGACCTCGTCTTATCGGGCCTCCCGCCCCCGCTGGAGCACGCCTTGACGATCATCAGGTTGCGCACCGCGTTCCAGGTGGGCCCTCCGCTCCCGAACGTGTCCCCAGCCGCCAGGTAGCGGGGTGAGACATCACGATTGCGGTTCGTGATCGTTTCAGGTGGGTGCCTGCGGGTCGTGTAAGGCCGGCGATGCTCCGGTGTCTAACAACAGTGACGGCATATAGACGCCATGACTGTCGTCACGGAGCTGACGATGTCGGGGAATGGATGCGCGATTCCAGTCCGGCCAGAAGTGTCTGGAGTCCGAACTCGAACGGGTCCCCGGGCGGGGTTATGGCGGCGGAGTCGACGCGGACCCGCAGCCGGGGGAGGGTCTGGGCGATCGCGAGCATCTCAGCGGTGATCCCTTGGAGCTCTTTGTCGGCGTCGGCGCCGTTTCGTCGTAGATGCGCCTGCCAGGCTGCCTGTGCCGCCTGGCCCTGCGCGGCACCGATCACGAACATGAGCACGGTAGCGGCTGCCTGGTCGGCCTCGGCTTGGGTGAAGCCCGCCGACTCATAGATCGTCAGGGATTGTTCGTCGAAGTGGGCCTTGTTGGGGCCGTAGATGAGGTGCGTACTCATCGCCGGGATCAACCAGTAGTGCCGCACGACCATGGCATACGCTCCACGCGCCAGCGACGCGGCGGCTTCCCGCCACCCGACTGTGGCGGTGTCGGGCAGCGGGATCTCGCCGAACGCGTGGTCGGCGGCGAGAACTACCAGCTTGTCCTTGCTCTTGACGTGGTAGTACATCGCCGATGCGGCCGACCCGAGGTGTGCGCCCAGACGGCGGATGTTCAGCCCGTTCACGCCTTCGGCGTCGAGTACCTCGACGGCTGCCCGGACGATCTGCTCCTTGGTCAGCATGTCGCCCTGCAGTTCCTGCTGGCCCTGACGTACCTGGTCGTTCCGCTGGCCGGCCATAGGTACGGCGCCGCCGCTCAGAAAGAAGCCGATGCAGAGATTCACCGACAGGGCCACAGCCCCGCCGTATTGACCAAGCACGGCCTCGACTTCACCGCCAGCACCACCAGCGTGACGGCGTCCGTGGCGATCGCCGCGGGTCTGGCGACGCTTGCCGTGCTGAATCTGTTCGATCAGCCAATGCTCACCTGGATCCTTCAGCCCATCCTGCTGATCGCCGGCGGCTTCGTCACCGCCTCCCAGGTTTTCGTCGTCCGCTATGTGGAGGCTGCCTTGCGCAAGTCCGGCACCGCCGACATCGACGCCAAGTCGCTGATTGGGGCGGCGAAGGCGGCGTTCCCCGGCTGGTTCCATCCGCTCGTCCTGGCGCGCTTCCTCCTCACGACCGCGGGCTCGCTGGTCATCCTGCTCTTGCTTGCTGTTTCCTGACCGGGGGGCTGAGGGCCCCCGGCTGGCGAGTAGGGGGTTGAGCAGCAACCGAACCGTCAGTGGCGTTAGTGAGCCGTCGGCGCGGACTCACCGTATTCGGCGGCGGGTGCCGCGTAGTTCTCCGCGATGCTGGCCCAGCCAGCCCTGCGGTGAGGCGGTCCGTGTCCGTCGCCGCAGAGGTGACGTCGATGTGATCGCTGCTTTCCCGTCCGACCATCTGCGCGCAGGCGGTGTCAGGCCAGCGAGCAATACCGCCGTCGCACCGTTGGTCCAGTGGGCAACGATCGCCTGCGCGCACAGTGATGGCCAGGACAACCCGAGCGCCGCACCGGCCGGGCGGCTGACGCTCCTCGCCCGGCCGCCGCCGCAAGGCGGGTGGCGGGCACGGACAGGTTCGGGGAGGTGGTCATGCAGGGGTCGGGGTGAAGACGCGGGCGAGCTGATGGTCGATCATCGCGACGGCCTCGTCGGCCGTCCGTTGCCCCAGCAGGACGCTCGACTGCAGCCCCTCGGCGCCAGCCACCAGGAAGGCGGCCTCGGCCGCGGCGTCGACGCGCCGGGGCACCTGACCGGTGTCCTGGCCTTGCGTGATCAGGCCGGCGACCAGGTCCTCCAGCGCGCGTGGCGCGTCGCGGGCGACCCCGGCCAGGTCGGGGTCGGTCAGGAAACGGACGAAGTAGGCGGCGTACACCAGGTGCCGGGTGCGCCGTTCCTCGTCCACGGGGAGCAGTTCGAGCAGCACTCCCCGCACGATCGCGTGCATGCCGGGTGTCTCACCGAGCAGGGCGAGGCGTTCGCGGGCCCGGTGCTCGGCATCGTCGTTGAGGATCTTCAGCGCGCCGAGCAACAGGTCGGTGCGGGTGCCGAAGTAGTACTGCAGCAGCCGGGCGGAGACCTGGGCCTCGGCGGCGACCTGTCTCAGGGTGACCTCTTCCAGGCCGCCGCCGACGGCCAGGCGCCAGACGGCTTCGGCGATCTGGCGGCGGCGCCGATCATGGTCGGCCTGTCTCGGCATGCCGGTCGCCTCCTGCGGTTCTTTTGTGGTGCGATCGCACCACAAGGCTGTTATGGTTCGATCGAACCATAACAGGTGGGGGGCGTGTCCATGCCCTTCGAGAGCGATGGGGGACAGGCCATATGAAGCACGTCACCGTGCTGATCGTCGGCATGCTGCTGCTGGCGCTGGGAGCACAGGGCGCCATCCGGCTGCTGGCCGACCACGGCAACGCCGGGCTGCTCGCCTGGCTGCCGGGCGGATTCGCGGTACGGCTCACGCTCTACGCGACGGCCGCCGTCGCCGGAGCCCTTCTGGCCGGCTGGGGCGGCAAGCAGACCAAGCGGAACGGACGCGGGCGATGACCGGCCACGCGCGAGCGGCCGCCGGGGTCCTCACCGCGCTGGCCTGCGCAGCGATGCTCGCGGCGAACGCTCTGCCTGCTCATGCCGGCGACAGCTCAGCCCTCGTGGCCGTGACGGAGTCGGGCAAGGTACGTGGCACGGATCAGGACGGGATCCGACGCTTCCGCGGCCTCCCGTACGCTGCTCCGCCCGTCGGGGAGCAGCGCTGGCAGCCGCCTCAGCCGGCGAGATCCTGGACCGGCACCCGCGACGCGACGAAAGCGGGACCGGCGTGCCTGCAGCCGCAAGCGCCTGACATGCCCAAGGGCACCCCGCAGAGCGAAGATTGCCTGACCCTGGAGGTGACCACGCCAGCCCGGCCAGGCAAGGGACGGCCGGTCATGGTCTGGGTGCCCGGCGGCGGTTTCATCACCGGCACCGGCTCGATATACGACCCGGCCCGGCTGATCAGGGCCGGAGACATCGTGGTCGTGACGGTCAACTACCGGCTCGGCGTGTTCGGTTTCTTCGCCCACCCCGAGCTCGGCGAAGCCAGCAACTTCGGCCTGCAGGACCAGGTGGCGGCGCTGCGCTGGGTGCGCGCCAACATCGCCGCGTTCGGCGGTGATCCCGGCAAGGTCACTCTCGCCGGAGCCTCGGCCGGCGCGATGAGCACCTGCACCCTCATGACCTCACCGGCCGCCCGGGGGCTGTTCCACCGGGCGATCATCCAAAGCGGTTCGTGCCGCACCAGCCACCCGGCCGGCGCGATGGGCGAGGGCATGCCCGCGATCTCCTCCTGGCACCCGATCGACGCGATCCGAGGCGCCGGCCAGGCTCTGGCTGGGCAGCTGGACTGCGCCGACGTGGCCTGCCTGCGCCGCAAGAGCGCCGAGGAGCTGCTGCCGTACACTGCCCAGTTCCCGCTGCTCGCCTACGGCACCAGCTTCGTCCCGCAAGAGCCGGCCAAGGTCTTCGCCGCGGGCAAGCAGATGGCCATACCGCTGCTGCAGGGCAACGCCCGCGACGAGCATGTCGAGTTCACCCTGGGCCTCTACCCGCAAGGCATCACCACCCGCCAGTACCCGACCATGCTCAAGACCGCCTTTGCCTCGGCCGCGCCACAGGTCGAACGACGCTACCCGGCGCGGCGCTTCACCTCTCCCACCGCGGCGGCCAGCCGCGTGTTCAGCGACAGCGGTTGGATCTGTCCCTCCTGGAAGTCGGGCCGTGAGCATGCGAGAAAGGCGTCCACCTACGCCTACGTCTTCGCCGACCCGTCGGCACCCACGCCCAGCGGCAGCCCTCTGCCCGCGCACGTCCGGCCCGCAACCGCGCACGGAGCCGAGACCTTCTACCTGTTCGACTTCCCCGACGGCCCAGGGCTCAGCGCGGCGCAGCGGCGCCTGGCCGACCGGCTCGTGGGTTACTGGGCCAGGTTCGTCCGGACCGGTGACCCCAACGGGGCGGGCAGTACGAGATGGCCCCGTCTGGATGCCGCCGACCGTGCGCTCAAGCTCGCTCCGGACACGGTACGACCGATCAACATGAACAGCGCCTACCATTGCGGCCTCTGGTTCTGACGCGGCTGAACCGTCCACGAGAAGCCTCAGTGTGGCGGTCCCGAGATTGACGCGATCTCGGAAGGGCACTCTCCAGGTGTGACTGCCGAGATTGCGCAACCCGGTCCTCCGCTCCCGAGCGCGGCCCCACCCCAAAGCAGGAATTGATCTTCAGGTGGCGCCCTCGCGAGGTGTCGGGATTAGATGGTTTCCCGACAGGGTGTTCACCAAGCCCTGAGAAGCGGACATCAGTGGACGAAACGCCCCGCCAGAGGGCTGATTTTGAGCGCCGATTGACGACAGTATTTTCCGACAGATAGAACAGGGCTCCGTCCTTCCAGAGGAGCGCCGGTGCGGATCGTCTACTCCCGCTCGTCCACCGCGACCCAGTCCTTGCTTCGGCAGCGGCACATCCTCACCGAGGCCGGGCTGCTGGTCCGGACCGAGGGCGTCGCCGAGGGATTCCACCCGGCCGAAGGGGTCCTGCTGTTCGAGGACCCGGCGACCACATCCAAGATCCCCGCGCTGGAGCGGCCTGCGTTCGCCCGGGTCGCCGCCGCTGCGCACCCCGGCGACACCCTCACGGTGTCGGAGTTGTTCCGGCTCTGCCGCGACCTGGTCGACATCCACGCCGTCCGCGAGTGGTGCCAGGCCCGCGGCGTGGTGCTGCGGGTCCTGTCCGGGCCGCTGTCCAACTTCCACGATCTGGCCGCCAACGACGCGACGACCGCCCTGATCATCAACGTGATCACGGCTGTCGGGCAGTTCCAGCGCGACCTGCAGAACGAGCTGACCGCCGAGGGGATCGCCGCGGCGGAGGCCGAAGGCCGCTACCGCGGCCGGCCGCCTGTGCTGACCGGCGCCCGCCTCGGAGAGGTGCGGGCGGCGTACCAGGAACAGGGCGCCTCGATCGCGGCTCTCGCACGCGCCCACGGGGTGAGCCGGGCCGCCATCCGGACCGCTCTGGCCGATCTGCTGCCCCACCAGAGCGTCCCGTCCCCTCGATCAGCCTGACCGAAGGGACGGGAAAGGGATCAGGCCGCGAGGCCGAGATCGAGGCGGCGGTCCATGTCGATGTCGATCGTCCCGTGCAGGTTGGCGTTGGACCAGAACAAGGGTGAAAGACCTCGCTTGTCGGCATCGGTCATCTTCTCCTGCCAGGCCGGATCCTTCAGCACGGACTGGACGAGCAGAGTGTTGATGAACACCAGTGCGGACTGCAACGGGTGCAGACTCAGCATGGAGACCTCCTGGTGCTCCTTGTCGCTGCCGGGCAGGGTACCTGCGCTGCCGTAGAACAGGTCGGTGTTGGCCGAATTCCAGTTCTCCACGACCTGCAGGCCCTCGTGGATCTCGCGGCGCAGCTCTTGGGCGGCGATGTACTCGGCGACGAAGATGCTCTTGACCGCCTTGCCGAGTTCCTCGATGGCCCGGTAGGTGGGGTGTTTGGGGCCGCCGCGAGTGAAACGGCGCAGCACTTGTTCGGCCTCGGCCGTTCCGAGCCGCAGGGCGGTGGCGTACTTGACCATCTGGTCGTACTGCTGGGCGATGATCTTCCAGTCGATCGGCTTGTCGGACACCATGCCGCTCAAGCTGGAAGGGACCGGATCGTCGACATCGGCTTTCACAAGCTTCTGCCGGGCGATCTTCTTCATCCGTGGCAGAAGCTTGAACCCCAGCAGATAGGAGAAGGCGAACCCGACCACGGATTGGCCATGACTATCGGTGTACTGGCGGTCGATGGTGGCGTCGGTGCAGTGCCGCAGCACGTCCTCATCCGCCCGGGTCGGCTCCCGAAACCCCAGCGCCTCCCGCACCTGCGCCCGGTGCCGCTCGATCGACCGGCCCGACCAGTCGTACTCCGCCAGCAACGCCGGATCGACCTTCACCTGCCCCGCCATGTAGTCGACAGCGGCCTTGGGCAGCTCACCCACGTGCCGGGGGAACCGGCCCTCCTGCTCGAAGAACTTCAGCAACAGGCCGAACCCCAGACGAGTCGCCCCCGTCTTGTTCCCCACCAGATCCCAGTCACCGTCCAGCAGCGTCCACGCCGCGATCAGCGCCTCAGGCTCCCACTCCCGACGCACCCGAACCCGCCCTCCACCCGACCGTCTCCGACACGAACACGATCAAGCAGAAACCGCACCTAACCAGCCGCATTCACCCCACCAAAACGATCACGAACCGCAATCGTTACCTCTCACTCCGCTACCTGGCGGTTGGGGACACGTTCGGGAGCGGAGGGCCAGGTGGGGGCGTCGGCGAAGAAGGCCGTCCGGACAGCGCAGGCATCGCCCTCGCCCGAGGCCACCAAGGATGCCGACTCGGCGGAATGACCAGCACGGCGCCAACCCACACCAAGGCTCCGTCAGCCTCACGCCGCCGGGGTCTTTTCACATCCCTGCATCCTCGCCCTGAGCGGCGCGTTCGTTCATCCCTTGGTGGCGTGCCCACCCGCCGCCCCGGGCACGCCGCCGCCGCTCCATGGCGAGGGCCGGCCTCGCCATGGGGAGCGGCGGGGCCGGCCCGGTGTCATGCGAGGTCAGCGGACAGGCAGGCCGGTGACGGCGCGGCCGATGATGAGGCGCTGGATCTCGCTGGTGCCCTCGAAGATGGTGAAGATCTTGGCGTCGCGGTGGAAGCGCTCGACCGGGTGCTCGCGGGTGTAGCCGGCGCCGCCGAGGATCTGGATGGCCTGCTCGGTCACCCAGACGGCGGCCTCGCTGGCCACGAGCTTGCACATCGACCCCTCGGCCTGGCCGAAGGCGCGGTCGTTGCGGGCCATCCAGGCCGCGCGCCAGGTCATCAGGCGGGCGATGTCGACGCGGGTGGCCATGTCGGCGAGCCGGAACGCGATCGCCTGGTTCTCGCCGATCTTCCGGCCGAACTGCTCGCGCTCGCGGGCGTAGTCGCGGGCGTACTCGTACGCCGCGCGGGCGATGCCCACGGCCATCGCCGCCACCACCGGGCGGGTGGTCTCGAAGGTCCGCATCGCGCCCTGCTCGCCGGCCCGGCCGCCGGAGCGGACCCGCGCCAGCCGGGCCTCCAGCTTCTCCCGGCCGCCGACCAGGCACGAGCCCGGCACCCGGACGTCCTCCAGGACGACCTCGGCGGTGTGGGAGGCGCGGATGCCGTGCTTCTTGAACTTCTGGCCCATCGACAGGCCGGGCGTGCCGGGCGGCACGATGAAGGACGCCTGGCCCCGGGTGCCCAGCGCCGGGTCCACCGAGGCGACGACGACGTGGACGTTGGCGATGCCGCCGTTGGTGACCCAGGTCTTGACGCCGTTGAGGACCCAGTCGTCGCCGTCGGGGACGGCGCGGGTGCGGATGGCGCCGACGTCGGAGCCGGCGTCGGGCTCGGAGGCGCAGAACGCGCCGACCTTGACGTCGTCGGGGGTGCCGAACATCTGCGGCAGCCACTCCCCCACCTGTTCGGGGGTGCCGCCGGAGGCCAGGGACGCGGCGGCCAGGCCGGTGCCGGCGATGGACAGGCCGATGCCGGCGTCGCCCCAGAACAGCTCCTCGAACGCGGCGATCAGGCCGAGGCCGCTGGGCTCGAACCACTGCTGGGCGAAGAAGTCGAGCGAGTACAGGCCGATCCGGGCGGCCTCCTGGATGACGGGCCAGGGCGTCTCCTCGCGCTCGTCCCATTCGGCCCCGGCGGGGCGGACGACCGTGCGGGCGAACTCCCGCACCCAGTCGCGCACCTCCCGCACGTCGTCACCCAGCTCCGGGCAGAAGCCGGTCTCGCTCATCGTGATCAACCCCTTTCGCGCGCTGCCCACCGTAACGGCTCACCCCGCCGTCCGGTAGATCAGGCCGTACGGCGGGCCGGACGGTCGTCGGCGCGGCGGTCCCGCGGGCGCGGGAGCCGCGGCGGCGTCATGCGCGGCCGGTGCGGGCGGCGGCGGCCAGGGCGAGGACGCCGAGGAGGAGCAGGGCTGCCGTGCCGTACATCAGGAGGCCGAACCCGCCGCCGGCGAAGGCGGTGGCGAGCTGCGGGCCGAGGCTCCCGCCGAGGAAGAGGGCGAAGGTGAACAGGGACAGGGCGGTGCCGCGGGCGCCGCCGGCGATCGCGCCGATGCTCTCGTTGACCGCGGGGGTGCCGGCGGCGATGCCGAAGACGTAGAGGGCGAGCAGCAGGGCGAGTCCGGTCACGCCCGGTCCGGTGGCCCCGGCGGTGGCGAGCGCTAGGGCGGCCACCGCGAGCAGCGCCGTCGCGCGCCGGGGGGCGGGGACGCGGGCCAGCACGGGGGTCAGCAGCGGGACGGCCAGCATGAACGGCAGTCCGCTGATCCGCAGGGCCAGCAGGGCCTGCGGGGAGCCTGCGATCTCGGCGGGGCCGGCGAGCTGCAGGCCGGTGTAGACGGCGACGAACGTGGTCAGGATGGTGACGGTGCCGGCGTAGCGGAGCAGCAGCGCGGGGGTGGCCAGCAGGGACGGGATCGCGCGGTAGGCGGAGGCGAGGGAGCCGGTGGCCGTACGCGGCGGGTCGGGCAGCATGACGGCGCGGGCGGCGACGGCGGTGACCGCGAACACCGCGGCCGACAGCAGGAACACCCCGCGCCAGCCGATCGCCCCGGCCAGCGCCTGGGCGGCGACCTGGAGCAGCACCGCGGCGGCGAGGAAGGCGCTGGTGATGGTGGCCAGCGACAGCGTACGGCGGTGCGGGGCGACGCGTTCGCCGAGGTAGGCCATGGCCGCCGGGGGGAAGATCGAGACCGCGACGCCCTGCAGCACGCGGAGCCCGATCGCCGCGCCGGCTCCCGGCGCGACGGTGACGAGGGCGGTGGTGGCCGCGGCGGCCAGCAGGCCGGCGAGGATCAGCCGCCTGCGGCCGTACCGGTCGGAGAGCGGGCCGAAGAGCAGGAAGCCGGCGGCGTAGCCCACGCCGAACGCGGTGACGAGCCAGGTGAGGCTCGCCTGGGCGGCGCCCCAGCCGGTGGCCATGCCGTGCAGCAGGGGGATCACCACGTACAGCTGGCCGCTGGACAGCACGGCGGCGAGGGAGAAGACGGCGAGGGTGGGCCCGAGGGGGGCGAATCCGCCGGAGCGGGGGGCCGCGGCCCGGGTGGCCGGGGCCGGCGGGGAGATCGTCATGGCGAGACCGTAGCCAACCAACCGGTTGGAAGTCAACCAACCAGTTGGATAGCGCTCCGGCGGACGGTCCCGTACACTTCGGCGCATGTCGAAGGAATCCACCAGGGGCGCCCTCCTGTCCGCCGCCCGCGCCGAGTTCGCCGCCCACGGCATCGCCGGGGCCCGGGTCGACCGCATCGCCGAGCGCGCCGGGGTCAACAAGGAGCGCATCTACGGCTACTTCGGCAGCAAGGAGAAGCTCTTCGACCAGGTCATGATCACCGTGCTGGACGAGCTGACCGCGGCGGTCGCCATGCCGGGCGACGACCCGGTCGAGTACGTCGCCAAGATCTACGACTACTACCGCACCCACCCGGAGCTGACCCGCCTGCTGATGTGGGAGTCGCTGCACTACCGCGACGGCGAGCTGGAGGGGCAGGAGCACCGGGTCGCCAGGTGCGCCAGGAAGGCCGAGTCGCTCGCCGCCGGGCTCGGCCGCGAGCCGTCCCAGGAGACGGCGCGCACCATGATGACGCTGATCGGGCTGGCCGGCTGGCCGGTGGTCATGTCACGGCTCGGCCGGGTCATCCTCGGCGACGAGGCGGCGACCGAGGAGGGGCGGCTGCAGATGCGCGAGCATCTCGTCGCCTTCGCCCGGGCCGCCCTGGGCGGGGAGCCGGACGGCGCCCGCCCGATCTCGGGCGGGCGGCCGAGCGGGGCCACGGAGGGGGACGCGAACGGTCCCCGCCCGGACGGCCCCGCCTAGGACGGCCGGCTCACAGCCGGTCGAGGAGCTTCCGCATCTGCTTGATCTCGGCCTGCTGGGCGGCGATGATGTCGGCCGCGAGCTTCTTGGCGGCGGGGTCGGCGCCCTGTGCCTGCTCGGTCTCGGCCATGCCGACCGCGCCCTCGTGGTGAGCGATCATCATCTTCGCGAACATCCGGTCGAACTCGGCGCCCTTGGCCGCCTTGAGGTCGGCCATCTCCTTGTCGCTCATCATGCCGGGCATGTCGTGTCCCATGTGGCCGCCGTCGGGCATCTCGGGCGCGCCCCAGGCCTTGAGCCAGCCGGTCATGGTGGCGATCTCCGGGTCCTGCGCTCCCTTGATCTTCGCGGCCAGCTCCTTCACCTCCGGGTCGGCGGCCCGGGTCTCGGCGAGCTCGGACATCGCGACGGCCTGCCGGTGGTGCGGGATCATCATCTGGGCGAACATCACGTCGGCGGCGTTGGAGCCGGTCGCCGGCGAGGTGCTCTCGGCGGGTGAGGCGCTCGCGGCGGGCGCGGGCGCACCGCTCGTCATGCCGGTCATACCGGTCATGCCGGCGTTGCCCGGCTGGGCGCTCGTCGCGTCGCCCCCGCCGCCGCAGGCGGTGAGGAGTGTGAGGGCGCCGGCCCCCGCGGTGACGGCGAGGGCGAGCCTGCGCAGGGCGGGGCGGGTGAGGTGGTGCGTGGACATCTTCGCGTTCTCTTTTCGTTCCGTCGGGTCTGCGAACCGGTCGTCCGCGGGCGCGCTTCAACCGCCGCCCGCGGTGGACGGCCGGCCTATATGCGGAGGACCGACAGACGTGCGAGACGCAGGGCCGTCCTCGGCGGGGGCGGCCGGGCGACGAGCGGCGCCGGCCGTACGCCGGCGGGCCGCGCCTCCCGGCTCCGCCGCGTCCACGCCCACGCCGCTCCGGCGAGGATCAGCACGAGCGAGGTGAGCACGGCCAGGCAGACGGAGGACGGGTCGGAGGATGGAAGGGTGCCGCCGGGGCCGGAGAGCGAGCCCCGGGGGTCCGGCGTCAGGTGGGACGCCGCACCGGCGCCGGACCGCCCGTGATCACCGGGCAGCGCCTCCGGCGCACCGTGACCGCGGCCGTGTACGGCGACGGCGGCTTCGCCTGTTCCGGGCATACCGCGGTCGTGTACGGCGACGGCGGCTTCGTCCGTGCCGGGCATGCCGTCGTGCCGCCCGCCGTGGTCGAGGTGCCCGAGCGTGTGCATCCCGGCGATGCCGAGGACCAGGGCGACGAGGAGCAGCCAGCGGTACGCCGGAAGGGCCGGTCGGCGGGTCGGGCCGTCCATCTCCCCTCCCCCACGTTCGCGCTCCGCCCGTCGCACGGGCCTTCCCCTCAGAAAAGCATATGGCGGCCCGGAGCCGGTCCCGCCGCGGGCACGGCCGTACCGGACCGCGGACGATCCCGCACCGCCGGTAGGCCCGGGGTCCGAGGTGCCGGGGGCCGGGCCGGGACGCCGGACGGTCACGGGTTGCTGCTGCTCGCCACGGCTCCGCTGATCGTCGCGCTCTGCGCCGGCTGCTACGGCCTGCTCACCGGCGATGCCCGGTTCACCGGCCCGGAGACGCTGAGCAGTCCGTTCGCGCTGATCGTGGCCGCGCAGCTGATCGTGGCCGCGCAGCTGATCGGCGCGTGCGCCGAGGAGATCGGCTGGCGCCGCCTGCTGCAGCCGCTGCTGCGCCGCCGGTTCGGCCCGCTGACGGCGCCGATCGTGGTGGGACTGCTGTGGGCGTGGAAGGCACCGGCTGGAATCCGCCTCCGATGAGATCGAAGAGGGCGCCGGCAGCGGGTGGGATCCTCGCCGACGAGGGGTTCTGGCGGGAGTTGGTCTGGGCCTGGCTGGAGCCGTGGCCGCAGGCGTTCGAGGGAGGGTCAGCCGGTGGCGTGGGAACGCCGGCCGGGGACGGTGACCATCGGGGGACGCTCGGCCACGGCCGTGTCGCGGACGGTCGCCCGGTGTCCCCCGGCTCCTCCGGCTCCCCCGGCCCCGCGGCGGAACTGCACCAGCCGGGGGGACGGCTCGTGCAGGGGGATCATCTTGTTCTGGCGCTCCAGCCGGGACCAGCAGGTTTGCAGGATCTGGGCGGCCATGCCGCCGAGCGCCTCGGTGGACTGGTGGGAGTGGACCCGGCGGCCCAGGTCCACCTGGGCCAGGGCGTCGAGCCCGGCGAGCTCCAGCAGGTCGACCAGCAGGGCCAGCTCCACGCCGTAGCCGGTGACGAACGGGACGCGCTCCAGCGCGGAACGCCGCCCGGCGTACTCCCCCGCCAGGGGCTGGACGAACCCGGCGAGCATCGGCCAGTGCAGGTTGAGCAGCGGGCGGGCGACGAGCTCGGTGACGCGCCCGCCGCCGCCCTGGACGTCCCGCAGCGGCCGGTCGTAGCAGCCCTTGACGTAGACCACGCCCGGGTCGGCGAGCAGCGGGCCGAGCAGCCCGGTCACGAACGAGGTCCGGAACTCGCGCAGGTCGGCGTCGACGAAGACCAGCAGGTCGCCGGAGGTCGCGGCGAGCGACTTCCACAACGCCTCCCCCTTGCCGTCCAGCGGCTTGAGGTCGGGGAGGACCTCGTCCTGCGCCACCACCCTGGCGCCGGCCCGGGCGGCGCGCGCGGCGGTGTCGTCCACCGAGCGGGAGTCGACGACCACGAGCTCGTCCACGAGGGGGGCCGCCTCCATCAGGTCGCGCCGGATCACGGCGACGATGTCCCCGACCGTCTCGGCCTCGTCGCGCGCGGGCAGCACGACGCTGACGGTCGCGTCGCCCTTGGCCTCCAGCAGCCACGACAGCGGCCAGTCCTCCGACGATGAGGTGCGTCTCCGCAGCCATGCCTCCACTTCAGGCAGCACAGCCCACCCTTCTCATCATCGGCGACCTACGGCTATCACCATATGCGTCGATAATCATGGACGAGTATCGGGGAACACCTCCTGTCTTCTGTGCTCCCCGCAGGTGGGAGGATCTGCACTGACCGGAGGGAAAGGGGCACCATGGACCCGGTGGCCGTGATGAAGGCGGCACGCATCGTCCGTGACGAGCTTGACCGGCTGCTGGGCGGGTCTTCCGGGGAACTGCGCGGGCGACTCGATCCGCTGCTGGCCGAGGAGGGCCGGCAGGCCCCCGGGCCGCTGGCCGACGCCATCGTGATGCTGATCGTCCAGTACGGTCCCGTCTGGGAACGGTTCAGCGAGCTGATGGCCGCGGGCGACGTGGACGGCGTGAACAGCGTGGAGGGCGGCGGACCCGCCGGTCCCGGCGCGCCGCACGGGGCCGCCCCCGCCCTCCCGGCCGCCCCCGGCGCACCGCACAGTGCCGCCCCCGCGCTTCCGGCCGCTCCCGGCGCGCCGTTCCCCGGATCCCCGAACCCGCCGATGCCCCCCGGTTCCGCCGGCCCCGGGACGCCGTTTCCCGGCCCCCCGAACCCGCCGACGCCGTTTCCCGGTTCTCCGATTCCCGGTTCTCCGAACCCGCCGATGCCTCCCGGCGCGGCGGGCCCCGACGCGCCGCCGCCCGGCCAGACCGGGCCGAACCCGCCGCTCCCCGCGCCCGTCGGCCCGCCGCTGATCGCGGATCCGGTGGACGTGAACCCGCCGGTCATCGGCCAGGTGGAGCCGGAGCCGCCGGCCGGGCCCTCCGCTGAGCCGGGCTCCCCGGAGTGGGGGTTCCCCGGCCAGGACGGGCCGATCGGCACGCCGCCCGAGCAGGCCGGACCGATCGGCGCGCCGCCCGCGTGGGGCGGGCCGATGGATGTGCCATCCGGTCCGGCCGGGCCCGAGTGGCCGCCGGCCGGTCAGGCCG
Source organism: Streptosporangium sandarakinum (assembly GCF_013409935.1). Taxonomy (GTDB): domain Bacteria; phylum Actinomycetota; class Actinomycetes; order Streptosporangiales; family Streptosporangiaceae; genus Streptosporangium; species Streptosporangium nondiastaticum. The sequence goes on from NZ_JACCCO010000001.1 coordinate 308,622, forward strand.
CACCGCCGCCCCCGCCGCCCGGATCCGAGTGGCCGATGCCCGGTCAGGCCGCACCGCCGCCCGTGTCCGGGTGGACGTCGCCGGGTCAGGCCGCACCGCCGCCCCCGCCGCCCGTGCCCGTGTGGCCGCCGTCCGGGCAGACCGGGCCGTCCGCACCCGACGGGCCGGCCGGCGCGCTGCCCCCGCAGACGGGCCCGGCCGGCTCGCCCCCGGCGCGGACCGGGCCCGAGTGGCCGCCGCCCGGACTGCTGGGCTCCACGCGGACCGAGGAGGACCAGGCCACCACGTCCGTACGGCGGGACGGTACGGAGGAGCCGCAGCCCGCCCGTCCCGCGCAGGGAGGCAAGGGTCCCTCGGTGCTCGGCCGGCTGACCGGCGCCTTCCGCAGGCGGCGCCCCGAGTCCGCCCCCTCCGGCCCGGCGTGGGCCGGGTTCCCGCTGATCCAGGTGACCGGCGAGGTGGTCGCCGGGACGGAGACACGGGTGGAGGTCGGCGTGGTGCCCGGCGAACCCGGCGTGGCCACCGGAGCCCCGCCCGGGAACCCGGCCGCGGGTCCGGGCGCCGCCCCGGCGGCGCCGTACAGCGGTGAGCCGTTCGACCTGGACGTCCAGCTCGTCGCCGAGGGGTTCGAGGCGCCCGGCGGCTGGCGGGTGCGGCTGCGCGTCGATCCGGCGACGCCGTACCCGAGGACGGCGGTGCGCCTGGTGGCGCTCCCGCAGGAGCAGCCGGTCACCGCGCGGCAGATCCAGGTGGTCCACTCGGTGCGCGGACAGGTGACCGGGTTCGGGGTGCGCGCGCTCGCCGTTGTCGGCGCCCCCGGCACGCTCCCCCAGGAGGGTGACGCGCAGCCGGTCGCCGGCACCCGGGTCCGGACGGGGAGCGACGCCGACCCGCCGGACGTCACGGCGGTCGTCGTGCACGGCGACCAGCCGGGACGGCTGTGGTGGACCTACCACTCGCCGCACTTCCTCACCCCCGACCGGGCGGAGGTCTGCGAGCTGGGCACGCGGATCTCGGAGTTCGGGCGGCACCTGGCGGAGCAGGCCGGCAGCCTCGACGACATGGGACGCCGGATCACCGCGCGGATCCCGCGGGGCTTCTGGGAACTGCTGCACGCGGTGGCGGCCCGGGTGGCCCCGCGCCGCCCGAACGTGCTGATCGTCTCCCAGGAGACGCACGTCCCCTGGGAGCTGGCCGCGCTGGAGCACCCGTTCGACCCGTCGGTGCCGCCGTTCCTGAACTGCCAGGCGGTGGCCGGCCGCTGGCCGCTGGGCGGGCGGCGCCCGGAGCTGCCGCCGCCGGCGCGGGCGGCCGGGCGGAGCATGGCGGTGGTCTACGGCGGCGCCGAGCCCCACCCGCTGACCGGCGCGTACGGCGCCGCCCGGATCAACCCCGTGCTGAGCGAGGTGCTGGCCCTGCTGTCCCAGCCCACGGACATGGTGCACTTCACCGCCGGAGGTTCGGCGGCCGAGGCGCTGGGCCGGGGCATGGGCGGCGCGCCGTTCGTCTTCCTGGAGGAGCCGGACGACTGCCAGGCGTTCCTGCTGGCGGGCGCGAGCGCGGTGGTCGCCCCGCTCTGGCCGGTCGGCGACGACGGCCTGCCGCAGGAGTTCTACCGGCGCTGCCTGGCCGGGGAGCCCCCGGCGGAGGTGTTGCGCTCCCTGCGCTGCCAGGCCCCGGCCACCGCGACGGCCTACCGGTTCTTCGGCCACCCGTCGCTGACGCTGTCGCCCGGCGGGCCGCCCGCGTGACGGGCCGCCCCGGCGGACCGCGTGACACGCCGTGCCCGCCGGGACGCCGCGGCCCCGCCCGGCCGGGTGGCCTCGCGCCGGCCGGAGGACGGGGCGGCGCGGGTCAGTCGAGGGCGTGGCGCTCCAGGAAGGTGTAGACGTCGGCCTCGTCCACCCCGGGGAAGGAGCCCGGGGGCAGCGCCGCCAGGACGTGGGAGTTGCCCCGGGCGGAGGGCCAGGCGTAGCCCTCCCAGCGGCGGGCCAGCTCGACCGGCGGACGGCGGCAGCAGTCGCCGGTGGGGCAGCCGGAGCGGGTCCGGTTGGTGGTCTCCCGCCCGCGGAACCAGCGCGACTCCCGGTACGGCACGCCGAGGGTGATCGCGAAGTTCCGCTCGCGGCTCGGATCGACGTGCGCGACGCAGAAGTAGGTGCCGGTGGGCGAGTCGGAGTACTGGTAGAAGACCGAGAACCGGTCCGGTGAGAGGAAGACCTGCCGGCCCGACCACTGCTGGCACATCCGCTGGCCCTCGATCGCGCCCTGCTCGTCGGCGGGGAAGACGATGCCGTCGTTCTCGTAGGCCTTGTAGATGATGCCGCCGGCGTCGTTGCGGACGAAGTGGCAGACCAGGTCCAGGTGGTGGGTGGCGAGGTTGGTGAAGCGGTGCGCGGCCATCTCGTAGGAGACGGCGTAGACGTCGCGCAGGTCCTCCACGCTCAGCGCCCGGTCCTGCTTGGCCTCCCGCAGGTACGGCACGGCCGTGGCCTCGGGCACCAGCACGGCCGCGGCGAAGTAGTTGGCCTCGGTGCGCTGGCGCAGGAAGTCGGCGAAGTCGCGCGGCTTGTGGTGGCCGAGGGCGAGGTGGCCGAGGGTCTGCAGCAGGATGGTGCGCGGCGTGTGCATGCCGAGCTGCTCGTGCTTGACGTAGATGCGCCGGTTGCGCAGGTCGGTGATGGAGCGCACCGAGCGCGGCAGGTCCTGGACGGTCTGCACGGTGTAGCCGAAGTGCGTGACCAGGGCCTGGACGGTGCTCTGCGACAGCGCGCCGGCGCGGTAGCCGACGGCCGACAGCGCCTCGGCCGCGGCCTTCTCGATCTCCTCGAAGTAGTTGCCCAGCTCGCGCTGCGTACGGCGCAGCTCGGCGTTGGCGGCGCGCGCCTCCTCGGGGGTGGCGGTGCCCTTGGCCTGGCGTGAGCGCAGCTCGCCGTACAGGCCGAGGATGTGCTCCAGCACGTCGTTGGGGACGCGGGCGGAGACCTTGAGCCTGGCCAGGCCGAGCCCGGCGTAGACCGGGTCGCGCTGCGCCTCCTCCAGCGCCATCTCCAGCTGCGCCCGCCTGCTGGGCGCCTGACGGCGCAGCAGCTCCTCCACCGGCACGTTCAACGCGGCGGCCAGCGACTTCAGCAGCGACAGCTTCGGCTCGCGCTTGCCGTTCTCCAGCAGGGACAGCTGGCTGGGGGCGCGGCCGACGCGCTCGCCGAGGTCGGCGAGGGTCAGGCCCCGCTGCTTGCGCAGGTGGCGGAGACGCTGGCCGAACGCGATGAGGTCCAGCTCCTGCGTCAAGGTCAGCGGTTCTTCACCCACCAGTGATCCCATGCTCCGATGCTAGACGAAATTTCAACGGATATTTCCGTACAGCGAGGACAGCTGTGACCCTCGTTGCGCGATTGGTCTAGTCCATAGCGCAAACTGTACGGTTCTTCTGCTCTGAATACCGGCTGGTATTCGCTCTGTGGGAAAAAATGACGTTCTTTCGCCAACTTCGGCCTTGTTCGCCCGTTTCGCCCCGACTCACACTCAGACCAAGGCACCCAGGGGACGACAAGGAGTGAAAAATGATCGATCGCCTCAAGGGAGCCGCAGAGGAACTGCGGCGCGAGTGGGAGAACGACCCCCGCTGGAAGGGCACCGAGCGGGCCTACACCGCCGAGGATGTGATCCGGCTACGGGGGTCGGTCCAGGAGGAGCACACCCTGGCCCGGCTCGGCGCCGAACGGCTGTGGAGCCTGCTCCACTCCGAGGACTACGTGCACGCCCTGGGCGCGCTCACCGGCAACCAGGCGGTGCAGCAGGTCAAGGCCGGTCTGAAGGCGATCTACCTGTCCGGCTGGCAGGTCGCCGCCGACGCCAACCTGGGCGGGCAGACCTACCCCGACCAGAGCCTCTACCCGGCGAACTCGGTCCCGGCGGTGGTGCGGCGCATCAACAACGCGCTGCTGCGCGCCGACCAGATCACCTGGTCGGAGGGCGACGGGAACGCGCCGCACTGGCTGGCCCCGATCGTGGCCGACGCCGAGGCCGGCTTCGGCGGCGTGCTCAACGCCTTCGAGCTGATGAAGGGCATGATCGCCGCCGGCGCGGCGGGCGTGCACTGGGAGGACCAGCTCGCCTCCGAGAAGAAGTGCGGCCACCTCGGCGGCAAGGTGCTCATCCCGACGAGCCAGCACATCAAGACCCTCAACGCGGCCCGTCTGGCGGCCGACGTCTGCGGGGTCCCGTCCCTGATCATCGCGCGGACCGACGCCCAGGCCGCGACGCTGCTGACCACGGACGTCGACCCCCGCGACCAGGTCTTCACCACCGGCGAGCGCACCGCCGAGGGCTTCTACCGGGTCCGCAACGGCGTGGACGCCTGCGTCGCCCGCGGCCTGGCCTACGCCCCCTACGCCGACCTGCTGTGGATGGAGACCTCCACGCCGGACCTGGACGTGGCCCGCGAGTTCGCCGAGGCGATCAGGGCGCGCTACCCGGACCAGATGCTGGCCTACAACTGCTCGCCGTCCTTCAACTGGAAGAAGCACCTGGACGACTCCACGATCGCCAAGTTCCAGCGGGAGCTGGGCCACATGGGGTACAAGTTCCAGTTCATCACGCTGGCGGGATTCCACTCGCTCAACCACTCGATGTTCGACCTGGCCCACGGCTACGCCGAGGAGGGCATGAGCGCCTACGTCCGGCTGCAGGAGGCCGAGTTCGCCTCCGAGGCGCGTGGCTACACCGCCACCCGCCACCAGCGGGAGGTCGGCACCGGATACTTCGACCTGGTCAGCACGGCCATCGCGCCGGACTCCTCGACCACGGCCCTGCGGGGCTCCACCGAGGAGGAGCAGTTCGAGGCTCACTGACCCGCGAGGACACGCGCCGGCGGCGGTGACCGCGGGCGCCGGCGCGGTCCCGGGCCGGGAAGCGGTGACGGAACGGCTCGGCGCCGGACAGGGCGAGGAGGGGCCCGCCGGTCAGACGACCGGCGGGCCCCTTCTCTGACGCTGTCAGCCGGTGAGGCGCAGGTCGGCGTCCGGGTCGGGGACGGCCCGGGACGCGACCTCGGCGCCCCGGGCACGCGGACCGGGGAGCCTGAGGGCGGCCAGGACGGCCGTCAGCATGACGGCGCCCAGAACGTAGACGGCGGTGCGCATCCCCCCGGTGGAGGCGGTGCGCAGGGCCTGCCCGGACAGCCTCTCGATGCCGTGGTTGGCGACGGCCACGAGGATCGCCAGACCCGCTGCGGTTCCCACTTGCAGCGCGGTGGAGGCCACCCCGGAGGTCAGGCCCTGTTCGTCCGCCGAGACGCCGGCGCCGGCGGCGATCCACATGGCCTCGTAGGTGATGCCCATGCCCAGACCGATGACGACGACCCCGGCCAGGACGGTGAGGACGGATCCGTCCGCGTGCATGCCGGGGGCCAGGAGCGCAGCGCCCACGGCGTTGGCGACGATGCCGGTGATCAGCGTGCTCCGGGTGCCGAAGCGGTGGATCAGCCGCTCGCTGAGGAAGTTGCCGACCGTGATCGACAGGGTCGGGCCGAGGAATGCCAGCCCGGTCTCCAGGGCGCTGAAGTCAAGGACGTTCTGGAAGTACAGGGTCAGGAAGTACGGCACGGCCTGCATCGTCAGCCCGAAGACGAGGATGACCACGACCGCTCCGCTGAACGCACGGTTGCGGAACAGCCGCAGCGGCATCAACGGCGTCCGGCTGCGGGCCTGGACACGCGGGAACGCGGCCAGCAGGACCGCCGCGAGAACGGCCGCGGTGATCACCTCGGCCCGTGCCCAGCCGACCTCGGAGCCGTGCGCGATCGTAAAGATCAACAGTGTGACGCCTGCGGTGCCGGTCAGGGTTCCGGGGACGTCGATGCTTCCTCTGGTGACGCGGCCGTCCGGGGGCAGCAGGGCGAAGGCGGCGACGGCACCCGCGGCGGCCAGCGGGACGTTGACGTAGAACACGGCCTGCCAGCCCAGCGTCTGGGTGAGCACCCCGCCGGCCAGCGCGCCCACCGTGAGCCCGCCGGCGCCCGCCATGGCCCAGACCGTCAGCGCACGGTTGCGCTCCCTGCCTTCGGCGAAGGCCGTGTTGACCAGGGCCAGCACGGCGGGGAACAGCACCGCGCCGGCGAGGCCCTGCAAGGCGCGCGCGGCGAGCAGCACCGCCGGCGCCGTGGCCAGGCCGCCCAGCACGGAGGCCACGCCGTACAGCGCCATGCCGAGCACGAACATCCGCCGGCGTCCCATCAGGTCAGACAGCCTGCCGCCGACCAGCAGGAAGCCTCCGTAGAGGACGGCGTACGCGGTGACCACCCACTGCAGGGTGTGCGGGGTGAAGCCGACCTCGGCGGCGATGTCGGGCAGGGCCACATAGATGATGGTGAAGTCGAGACTGATGATCAAGTGCCCGAGCGCGAGCAGCGCGAGGCTCCATCCCGGCCGTCGACCGCGGGCCGGGGACTGAGTTGTGGACATGGGTGTGCCTTTCGTCCGTGTGTGGTCCGGTGGCCTGTCATGGCTGCACCGGGACCGGCGGACATTTGTTGGCACACCCCTTGAGGGCACTGGGATGGGCGGCGCCCGGGCTCGATTCGTCCGGTCCGGTCATCGCCCCTCCCCTCCCTGCGTGTTCCGCGCCGTTTTCGGGACGACTATGCCGCTCGCAGCGGTCCACGGGATCGGACTCCCGGTCGACATGCCCCCGGGACCTTGGACTTAGGACCACCGGAGGTCTTCGCGGCGAGATCGGCTCCGTTGACACACGAGGCCGTTCATCGCGCCGGACCCATCCGGTCCTGTTCGAGCCCAGAACCATCGGCAGTCCTGCAACCTCACCGGGCTCGAACGCTGTCCCCGGGTGAGCGGATCGCGATCCCGTCCGGCCGGGTGAACGGATCGCGACCCCGTCCGGGCGCTCCGCGACATCGCCTTCGAGCCGAGGACGCACGAACAGGCGATCAACAGGCCGATGGCCGATGGCCATCGGAGTGTCCCGGGCGGACGCCGGGTATGTCATCGGCTGGTACGCCGCGCCCGGTGACTCCTCCACGACCGTGGACGACGCGGCCGCACGGGTGACCGGCCGTCCGGCATGTACGTTCGCACAGTGGGCGGACGGGCACGCGGACCGTTTCCAGGCGGGGGTGGTGATCTCTATCGGCTGAACGCGCCCACGCCGGCCGATCTCCCTGGTTCGGGGCCGCGCGTTTCCGCGTTCCCCACCATGAGGTGATACGGAAACCACGCCTTCGCCAGGCCGGCCGCCACCGGCAGATCAATGTGTTACGACGACCGCTGGAAAGCGTCATCCCCCGGGAGGCTGGGCGTTCCGCTGCCGGGCCGGAGCGGGTGACACGGGCAGGGCGCTTTCCGGGCCCGGCGACGTCCGACGCGCGGCCACGATCACGGGGGCTAGGAGACGGCGGTGTAGCACTCCACTTCGGCCCGCCGATAGGTCAGCCCGGCCTTCACCAGATTCGCGATGCACTCGCACTGTTTCCCGGTGAGTGTGAGATCGCCGCAGACGGTGACGCCGGAGTAGGTGCGGCAGTCGAGGTTCGGGTTCGCCGCGCCGATCCGGTAGGTGCTCTTGACCCGGGCCCGGCAGTCGGCCCGGAGCGACGCGCTGCCCGCGTAGTCGCACTGGTTGAGGAGAATCCGGTACTGCGATTCGCTCACCGGCGTCCTGGGCTTCGCCTCGGCCGCGGCACCCGCGCCGGAAAGCGTCGCCGCGGTGCCCGCCAACAGCGCCGCCACTGCGATGATCCGCTTCATGATGCCCCCCTTTGGCATCCAGTATCCGATACGCGAACGCGGGATTTCCACCGTGGACGAGTAACCATCCAGGGAACCTCCCGGCCCGGCCGATGCCTCCTCCTCTACTTCTTCCCCGTCTCGTTGTGCTCATGGCGACGCTGCGCGACGCGGCTCGGGGGCTGGAGTCCGGCGCCTTCCCTCGTCACTCCGTCGCTGCGCTCCTGCGCTCCTCAGTCCAGACACCGGCGCCCCCTCGCGGGCTCATTGCGACGCTGCGCGTCGTGGTGAGGCCCCGCCGTACGGACGATTGGACATCCGTACGGCGGGGCCTCACTTTCCCGCCGCCCTCCCGCCTGGGCGCGCCGGGGGATCGGCGCGCCCGGGGTGCTCAGCGCTCGACGGCCTGCAGCAGCTTGCGGCGCTGCTGGGCGCCGAGACCGCCGAGCCGGCGGGTCTCGTCCACGTCGGCCGTCTTCATGAGCTGGGCCGCCTTGACGTTGCCGATGCCCGGCAGTGCCCGCAGCGCCTGCGAGACCTTGATGCGCTTGGCGACCTCGTCGTCGCGGCCGAGCAGCTGCTCAAGGCTCACGGACCCGGCCTTGACGTCGGCCAGGAGCTTGGCCCGGGCCGCACGCGTCTCGGCGGCCTTGGCAAGTGCCGCTTGACGCTGTTCGGGGGTTAGCTTGGGCAAGGCCATGTTGGTTTCTCCCTGGTTGCTTGGGTTCTGCCGTCCTGTTACCCACAGCGACGCGGCTAATCATCCTGGAACCAGGGAAAAACAGGGCATCTGTCACTGACCACCACGATATGCCCGAATGGTTACCCCAGACTTACCTGACTCTTCGTAGCCTCGACCTCATGGGTATCTGGCAAGGACCGGACGGCATCGAGGTGGAGGCGGTCGTGCTTCACGACCTCCCCTGCCTGCGGGTTACCCGGCGTGTCGGTGACCGTCAGGTGCTCCTGGCGTACTGCACCGACGTGCGGGAGGTCGGCGAACACGTCGACCTGGCCGAACTGGTCGCCTCCTGAGGAGACGGCCGGGTGTGCGGGGGACGGCGGGTCCCGAGGAGACGGCCGGGTGTGCGGGGGACGGCGGGAGGACGACCACGGGGAACGGCGGAAGGTTGACCGGCCGTTCCCCGTGCGGGACCGGTACGGCGAAGGTGGTTCCGCACCGCCGGGAGGAACCGCGGGCGGAACGACCGGCCGCCCCGGGGGCGAGGCCGGTTCGGCATCGGGGTGAACTTCCCCGATCACCGAGGCGTCCCTGTGCACAGGGAGGCCCGCGTGACTCCTCCGCTCCCTGAAGAGAGCGGCTTCTCGCTTTCCTCGGCTGAGGTGGGCGACGGACAAGCCCTGCCCGTTCTGAACACAGGAACCATATCAATGAAGCGATTCCCCCACCGGGTGAACCCGGCAGTCCCTTCGCTAGATCTGATGGAAGTACTCGACGGCCTCGCTGACGAGAGGCTCCGCCTGGAGCTCCTCCTCATCGAAGCCCTGCACCGCGAAGCGGAACGGCTGGCCGCGCAGGCCGGCCTCACCTGACCGGCACGCCCCTGCCCGGAACACACGGCAGGGCTCCCCGTACGGCCGTGGTGTCCCGGTACGCCGCGGCCGTACGGGGAACCCGGCTCGACGCCGCGGCCGATGATGGCGTTAGCTATTCCCTATGAACAAGCGCGAGCTGATCGACAAGGCCGCGGCCGAGGCGGGGCTCAGCAGGCGACAGACCGCCGCAGCCCTGGACGCCATCCTCGGCGTCATCCAGACGACCGTGGCGGCCGAGGAGAAGGTGGCCATCCCCGGCTTCGGATCCTTCGAGATCGTCCACAAGCCCGCACGCACCGGGCGCAACCCGCAGACCGGCGAGCCCCTGGAGATCGCGGAGACCTGGACCGCCAAGTTCAAGCCCAGCCCGGGCTTCATGGGCCTCATCCGCCAGCGCAAGAAGGACTGACGCCGCGGTCAGCCCCGAACGGCGCGGGCGTACCAGCGCCCGTCCAGGGCGTCGATCCGCAGCGGCCTGCCGAAGCACTCCGACAGGTTCTCCCCGGTCAGCACCTCCCCCGCCGGACCGGCCGCCTGGACACGGGTGTCGCGCATCAGCAGGGCGTGGGTGGTGGTGGCCGGGACCTCCTCCAGGTGGTGGGTCACCGTGACCGTGGTCAGTGCGGGCCGGGACGCGGCCAGGCCCTCCACGGAGGCGATCAGGTCCTCGCGCGCGGGCAGGTCGAGCCCGGCGAACGGCTCGTCCAGCAGCAGTATCACCGGCTCGGCCATCAGCGCCCTGGCGACCCTGACCCTGGCCCGCTCCCCCTGGGAACAGACGCCGAACGGTCGCTCGGCGAGGTCCTTGCACCCCATGTCCGCCAGCAGCCGGTGGGCCCGCTCGTGCTCGGCCGGGCCGTAGCGGTCCCACAGCGGGGCGCTGGTGCCAGTGTGACCGGTCAGGACGACGGTGTGCGCGGTCGCGCCCTCGTTCTCCAGCAGGTCCTCGTCGACGAGCCGCTGACTCGCCGCCACCAGCCCGATCCGGCGGCGCAGCTCCCGCAGGTCGACCCGGCCCAGGCGCTGGCCGAGCACGGTGACCGAGCCGCTGCTGGGGTGCCGCACGGCGGCCGCCAGGGACAGCAGCGTGGTCTTGCCCGCCCCGTTGGGTCCCAGCACCACCCAGTGCTGGCCGTACTCCACCCGCCAGTCGACGCCGGACAGGAGGGTCCGCCCCACCACCCGTACCTCGACGCCGTTCAGCTCCACCGCCCCGGGTCCGAACCCGCTCATCGTCCTCCGTCCGGCTCCGCACGTACGACGATGATCACCCTAGCCGACCCGGCGGTCCTCGCCTCCGGCCGGGCGGAAGCCGCCGGATCACCGCCTCTCAGTCGCCGATCTGGACCGACGGGGTCGCGCCCGGCGGGGGCGAGGACGTGCTCTCCGTGGCCGACGGCGCCTGCGACGGCGCCGGGCTCTCGCCGTCACCGGTCTGCGGGATCTGGGTGAAGGAGGGCCTCGTACCGGGAGTGGGCGCGCCCGTCGCCTCCGGGCAGCCGCGGTTCGCACCCCGGCCCCGGCCGTTGCCCCGCCCGTTGCCGTTGCCCCGGCCGTTGCCTTTGCCCGGGAGGTCCGCGCAGGTCTGCGGCCCGTCACCGCCGCCGGGCGGGCCGGCGGTGTCGCGGGGACGGCTCGGGGACGGCTCGGCCGAGATGTCCGGAGGGATGTGGGCGGTGGGAACCGGCACCGTGCGGGTGGCGGTGACCGTGACCGTGGTCGGCTCGACCGGGGGCGCCGACCGCGTCCCGCCCTCCGGCGGGCGGGACGGGCGGAACGCGGACGTCGCCGTCGCGCCCTCGGCCGGCACCACCACCGGGACGCGCTCGGGGACGCCGGCCCCGCCGGACCCGTCCACCCCGCCGTCACCGGCCCTCGCCGCGGCCACCACGGTCAGCGCCGCCATGGACACCGTGGCCAGCGCGGCGAACCCCGCCTGCGAGAAGCTCCCGCCGCGTCCCGGCGCCGCCCGCCTGGAACCCCGCGCCCGGGAACGTTCCCGCGAGGGGCCGGCGGGCGCGGACCGCCCCTCCTCCCCCGGCCGGTACGGCGCACCCGCCGACGGATACGGCGCCGCCGCGTACGGGTACGGCACGGCACCGGACGCGGCCCCCGCCCCCGCCCAGGGGGACGCGGCCCGCGACGCCCCGCCGCGCCCCGGGTCCGGGACCCGCGGCGCGGCGGGGGGATACGGCACCGCCGTCCAGATATCCCCCAGCACCCCGGCGACCGCCTCACGCGGATCAGCCGGCGCGGCCACACCGCCCGCCGCCAGCAACGCCACGAGCAGGTCGGCGGCGCGGGGACGGTGCGCCGGGTCCTTGGCCAGGCACGCCTCGACCGCCGGGCGCAGCAGCATGGGCACCGAGGAGAGACGCGGCGGCTCGACCATGATGCGCCGGGTCAGCACGTCGAGTTCGCCCGTGCCGAAGGGGTGGTGTCCGGTGGCCGCGTAGGCGATCACGCAGCCCCAGGCGAAGACGTCGGAGGCGGGCCGCGCGGGCCCCCCGGTGAGCCGCTCCGGGGCGACCCAGCCGGGGCTGCCCATGACCTGCCCGGCCTGGGTGTGCGCGCCGGGGGCGTCCACGTCCGTGGCGATACCGAAGTCGATCACCCGGGGCCCGGAGGGCGACAGCAGCACGTTGCCGGGCTTGAGGTCGCGGTGCACCAGCCCCGCCTCGTGCACCGCGACCAGCGCCGCGGCCACCCCCAGGGCGACGCCGTAGGCCAGGTCGGGCGTGAGCGGGCCGCCGGCGGGCACCACCTGGGACAGCGCGGGCCCGGGGATGTACTCGCAGACCAGGAAGGGCCGGTCGCGGTCGGTGCCGTCCTCGACCACGGCCGCGGTGCAGAAGGGCACCACGCGCCGGGAGAACGCCACCTCCTCGGCGAACCGGGCCCGGAGCGTGGGATCGTGCAGGTGCAGCGGATGCGGCGTCTTGAGCGCCACCACTCCGCCCTGGGGATGCTCGGCGAGATAGACGACGCCCATCCCGCCCACGCCGAGACGGCCGAGCAGCAGGTAACGGCCGATGATGACCGGGTCTCCCACGGTCAGCGGCCGCACACCGGGCGGCAGGCCGTCGATGGGTCCGGTTCCGCCACGCACCATCCTGGTCGAGCCTCCCGTGTCCGCGATACGGCAGAACACACTGTGGCCGTAACCCGCGGCGCTTCGCGCCCGACCGGACACAAGCGATATGACAGGTAAGGCGACTGATCCCTCAAGGTAAGTAACCCCTGGTACGCGGGACACGGATGGTGCCCGGCGTGACACCGTGACCGGCCGGTACGGCCCGCGGCGGGCCCCGGGGCCGGGACGCCCGGAGAGCGGACGCGGCCCGGCACCGGGACGACCGGAGATCGGCACGACCGGACACCGGGCCACCCGGAGATCGGCACGGCCGGGCACCGGGACGCCCGAGGACGTGGCGCCCGGAGGTCAGGCGGCGGCCGAGCCGGACGGCGCCGGCAGGTCCCGGGCCGTCACGGCGCCGGGCCGCGCGAGATCCTCGGCCGTCACGGCGCCCGGCCGCGCCAGGTCCTCCGCCGCCGCGGTGCCCGGCCGTACGGCTTCCCCGGCCGCCACCAGGCCGGAATCGCCGGAGAGGTCCGGCGCCGGAAGGCCGGGGGCCTCCGCGGGACCGGATCCGGCCGACAGGCCCCGGGCCGCCGCGAGGAACCGGTCGATGTGCCGGAAGACCTGACGCGCCTCCGGCAGGACGTCGGCCAGGATGGCGAAGACGTGCGGCATCCGCCGCCACTCCTCGTAGGTCACCGGCACTCCCCCGGCCCTCGCCCGCTCGGCCACGCGGCGCCCGTCGTCCCGGAGGACCTCGGTGGAACCGGTCACGACCATCAACGGCGGCAGCCCCCGGTAGTCGCCGAAGACCGGGGACACCAGGGGGTCGCGCACGTCCAGGCCCGCCGTCCAGCGGCGGGCCAGCCAGTCCACCCGGCCGGCCGGGATCAGCGGATCCACCAGCCGGTTGACCCGCCGCGGCACGTCCGTCAGGTCCGCCCACGGCGACAGGCACACCGCCGCCGACGGCAGCGGCGACCCCCGGTCGCGCAGCGCCAGCAGCGCGGTGAGGGTCAGGTGACCTCCCGCCGAGTCCCCGGCGAACAGGATCCTCGCCGGATCGTAGCCGCGCTCCAGCAGGCATCCGTACGCGGTGACCGCGTCCTGGAGGGACTCGGTGGGCCGGTGGACCGGACCCTGCCGGTAGTCCACGGCCAGCACCGGACGCCGGGCGACCGCCGACAGACGCCAGGTGATCGCCCGGTGGGTCGCCGGGGAGCAGGCGAAGTAACCGCCGCCGTGGAAGTAGAGCAGCACCCCGCTCTCGTCGAGGTCCTCCCCCGCGCGGACCCATTCCCCCCGGCAGACCCCGGTGTCGTCCCGGGTCACCCGTACGTGGGAGGGCAGGCGCACCGGCACCCGCGCGGCGAGGGCGGCGATCTGGGAACCGGCGGTCACCCCGGCCTCGGAGCGGAGCAGCAGGCCGGCGAGCGGTTTGAAGGTCCCGCGCATCATCGCGTTGAGAGCCGCGGCCTGCCAGCTCACCGGATAGCCGGGACAGACGTCCACGTCGATCTCGTCATGCATGCGGACCTCCCGCAGGGCCACGAGCGCGGACCTGCCGAAAGGCCGTGCACGCGGACCTTCTGAAAAGGGGATTCCCCGCGGCGGATCCCCCTACTCCCCCCGCCGGGCCACCCGTTCCCCGCTCCACCACCCGAGATCCGTTGCCGGGCACGGGGCCGGCGGGGAAAATCAGGTGGTCCCGACATCCCCGGGAGGCCGTCTTCCTGCTCTGCGCGCGTCGCCGGCCACGGCTTCCGCCGCCGCTCCGCCTACCGTGCCGCCGCACGGCCCGGCGCCCTTCCGGCCGCCCCGGTCCGCCTTCATCGACATCACCGAGGCCATTCAGCGGTTGGAGCGCAGGCCGCCGCTTTCACCACCCCCGCCCACCACCTGACGAACGACCACCGCCTCCCCGGCAGATCGTCGGACCTGCGGGGTAGGCGTGGCTCCGGCGGGGACGGAGACGCTGATCAGGCCGTGGCGACCTTGCGGTCGAGGAAGTCGCGGACGAGGGCGGCGATTTCGGTTCCGTGGGTGGCGAGGGCGAAGTGGCCCGCGTCCAGGAGGTGGATCTCGGCGTCGGGCAGGTCGCGGGCGAAGGCTTTGGCGCCTTCGGGGCCGAAGATCTCGTCGTTCTGGCCCCAGGCGACCAGGACGGGCGGCCGGTGGGTGCGGAAGTACTCCTGGAAGGCGGGGTAGCCGTCGAGGTTGAACTGGTAGTCCCAGAACAGCTGGAGCTGGATCTCCTTGTTGCCCGGACGGTCCAGGTACGCCTGGTCCAGCACCCAGGCGTCCGGGTTGACGTGCTCCAGCAGGTCGGCGGGTACACCGTGGGTGTGCTGCCAGCGGGTCGCCTCGGCGGTCAGCAGCCGGCGGACGGCGGGCTCGTTGGCGGCCCGATCCTTGGCGTGGGCGAACAGCACGTCCCAGAACGGGGTGAAGCCCTCGATGTAGGCGTTGCCGCTCTGGCTGATGATGGCGGTGACCCGTTCGGGGTGGCGGGAGGCGATGCGCAGTCCGATGGGGGCACCGTAGTCCTGGATGTAGAGGGCGAACCGGTCGAGCCCGAGCGTGTCGAGCAGTTCCAGGGTGATCTCGGTGAGCTTGTCGAAGCTGTAGTCGAACTCCTCCACCGGAGGCATCGCCGACTGTCCGAAGCCGATGTGGTCGGGTGCGATCAGGTGATACGCGTCGGCCAGGTCGGCGATCAGGTCGCGGTACATGGCCGAGCTGCTCGGGAAGCCATGCAGCAGGAGCAGTGTGGGGTTGGCGGGGTCGCCGGCCTCTCGGTAGAAGACGGGCAGTCCCTGGATCTCGACGGTGGCGTGGCGGATCTGCTGGACGGTCATCTCAGTGCTCTTCTCTCAGGTGGTGCGACGGGTTCTCTGTGGCGGGCGAGGGCCGATGCCACGGCGGCGACACCGCGCGGCAAGGGTGACGCCGGCGCCTGGTGGCGGGGCTATCGCAGTGGGATGTCGGCCCCGTGTTCGCCCCGGGGACGGGGACCGTGGATGCGCCTGTCGGCCTCGGTGATGGCGACGTCGTCGATGCTCGCCTCGCGGCGTCGCATGAGACCGCGGTCGTCGAACTCCCACAGTTCATTGCCGTAGCTACGCCACCACCGGCCTGCCGCGTCGTGCCACTCGTACTGGAACCGGACGGCGATCCGGTCGCCCTCGAATGCCCAGAGGCTCTTGCGCAGCGCGTAGTCCAGTTCGCGTTCCCACTTGCGCGCCAGGAAGGCGACGATCTCCTCCCGGCCTCTGACGAACGTGTCTCGATTCCGCCACAGCGAGTCCGGCGTGTAGGCCGACGCCACGCGGTGGGGATCGCGGGTGTTCCATGCGTCCTCGGCCGCCTGGACCTTCCGCAGGGCCGCCTCGCGGGTGAACGGCGGATAGGGCGGGCGATCTTCTGACAATGGGACCTCCCCAGGTAGAGAACGATCGTTCTCAAGCGATGGGTGCCCTAAGATAGAGAACGATCGTTCTCAGTGTCAAGGAGGTGCGGATGCCGGCCCCGATCAGCGACGAACAGACGCGACTGGACCGTGAGGCGCTGCTCGACGTGGCGGAGAGGCTGTTCTACGAGCGAGGGATTCAGGCGGTCGGCATGGACAAGATCCGTGCGGCATCCGACCTGCCGCTCAAGCGGATCTATCGGCTCTTCGCCGCCAAGGAGGACCTCGTCGTCGCGATGCTCCGACGCCGGGATCAGCGCTGGCGGAGGAGTCTGGCGGACCGTGTGGAGCAGGTCGCGGATCCTCGGGAGCGGGTCCTGGCGGTCTTCGACTGGCTCACGGACTGGTTCGCCGAGCCCGGTTTCCGCGGATGCGTCTGGATCAACGCCCACGGCGAACTCGGCTCCTCGTCCGAGGCGGTGCTCGCCGAGGTCCGGTCACACAAACAGGCGTTCCACGACCAGATCGCCGGGTGGGTCCACGCCACCGGGACGTCGGCGGCCGAACCCATCTTCCTGCTCGCCGAAGGGGCCATCGTGACCGCCGGTATCAGCGGCGACCCCGCACCGGCCCGGCACGCACGCGCCGCCGCCGCGATGCTGCTCGGGACGCCCTCATGACCCGGCCGCACCCGCCGGCGACCTGTCGGCCCACTCGGCGGCGAGAGCCGCGCGAGCCGGACGATTCGAGTGGTCTCCCGGCCGCCTTCGCGCCCGGCGGAACACGCCGCTCACGGCCGAGAAGCACCCCGCCGGAATCACGGCCGGAGCACCGGCCCGCATTCAGTGGTCGTCGTAGTCGTCGTCGCGGACCCGGGGCGCCCAGCGGGAGGGCATGAGGACGGGCAGGAAGAGTGCGACGCCCACGAGGGCGTAGACGCCGGCGGCCAGCAGCACGCCCATGCCCCGGCCGGCCTGCAGGAGCGCGGCGGGCAGGGAGGGGTCGCGCGGGACCAGGTCCGTGGCGCGGGCGGGGTCGAGGGCGTAGACCACGGTCCAGGCGAGCAGGACGATCGACGGGACGAACGCGGCCATCGGGGAGACCCGGCCGGAGGCCACCAGCCCGAGCAGGAGGCCGACGCCCGCCATGACGCCCAGCGCGGTCCAGGACCTCGGGCCGCCGAGCGCGAAGGCCGCCGCCGCAGACAGTCCCTCCTGTACGGCCCAGCCGGCTCCGCCCAGCAGGGCGGCGGTGAGGAGCAGCCCGACCAGCAAACCGGAAAAATGTCGCATTGACCCCGCCTAGCTACGAACTGTCTGCCGTGCTCGCGGCAACCATAGCTGCAAAAGACCGGAAAAGGCAGGCGTTGACGGTACGTGAGAACATGGGGGCACCATGCGCGCCCACCTCCCCCTGCGCCTCGCCCGCGCGGCGGCCTTCTCGGCCGTGTGCGTGGCACTGGCCGTCGCCGGCCACCGGGCCGCGGGCGGGTCCGGGCCCGAGCCGCAGGCGGTGGCCGCCGCCTGGACGGCCGTCGCGGCGGCGACGGCGGCGCTCGCCGGGCGCGAGCGCTCCGCCACGGTGATCAGCGCCGGCCTGGCGGCCGCGCAGCTCGTCCTGCACGAGCTGTTCGCCTACGGCGACCCCTCGGGGATCTCCCTGGTCACGCACTCCCACGGCCGGGGTCTGGGCGAGGGGCTGGGCATGCTTCTCGCGCATCTGACCGCCACGCTGCTCACCGGCTGGTGGCTGGCCCGCGGCGAGGCCGCCCTGTGGACGCTGCTGCGCGCCGCGGGCCGGCGCCTCGGCGCGGCGCTGCGGCTGCTCCCCTCCCCCGCCATGCCGCCCGCTCCCCCGCGCGCGGCCGTCGCCTCCGTCCCGCTCCTCCCGGCGCGGGGCGTCCTGCGGCACATCGTCAGCCGGCGCGGCCCTCCACTCCCCGCCGCCTGATCTCTTTTCCCGTGCCTTCCCGGCACCGCGGAATCCGTCCCTTCGCGCGGGAACCGTTCCGCGCCGGGCGGCGGCCACCGCGCCCGCGTCCGTGCGCGGCGTGACCGCCGCCGGCCGCCGCACGCCCGTGATCGGCGCACGCCCGTGATCAGTGCACGCCCGTGATCGGTGCGCGCCGTGGTCCCGTCGCGGGGTTCCGCGCCTCCTCCGAACGTCCCGAACCCCGAAGTGGAGAATCCCATGTCGTTCCCCGCAGCGTTCCGCCGCCTGGCCGCCGTGACCGCCGGCGCCGCCGCCCTCACCATCGGCCTCGCCGTGCCCGCGCTCGCGCACGTGAGCATCAACCCCGGCACCGCCGAGCAGGGCGGCTTCACCAAGGTCGCCTTCCGGGTCCCCAACGAGCGCGACAAGGACTCGACGAGCAAGGTCGAGGTGTCCTTCCCGCTCGACCACCCGCTGCCGTTCGTCTCGGTCAAGCCGGTGCCCGGCTGGAAGGTCAAGGTGACCGAGGGCAAGCTGCCCAAGCCGGTCACCACCGAGTACGGCGAGATCACCGAGGCCGTCACCAAGGTGACCTGGTCGGGCGGGAAGATCGAGCCCGGCCAGTTCCAGGAGTTCGAGGTGTCCATGGGCGCGCTGCCCGAGGACACCGACCGCCTCCTCTTCCCCACGACCCAGACCTACGACGGCGGCGAGGTCGTCAAGTGGGCCGACGAGCCCAAGGCCGACGGCTCCGAGCCGGAACACCCGGCCCCGGTGCTGCGGCTCACCCCGGCCGCCGGCGGCGACGGCCACGGCACCGGTACGGCGAGCCCCTCGGCGGCCCCGGCCGCGACGGACGCCTCGCCTGCCGCGCCGTCGGTCACCGCGGTCGCGGCCTCCGGCGCGGACTCCTCCGACGGCACCGCCCGCGCGCTGGGCGTCGCCGGTCTGGTCCTCGGGCTCGTCGGCGCCGTGGCCGGCGTGCTGGGCCTGCGCCGCGGCCGTAACGCCTGAGAGGAGCACCCGAGAGCGCCTTGGGACGACTGAGAGAGCGTCCGAGCGAGCGCCTGAGAACGCTTGAGAGCGCCTGAGTGCGCCTGAGGGACGGCGGGCCGCGCACCGGGGAACCGGTGCGCGGCCCGCCGGCTTGAACCCGCCCGGACCGGGCCGCCGCCGGGACCCACCGCCCGGACCCACCGCCTGGACCGGGCCCACGGTCCGAACCGGGCCGCGGCCCGGCGTCAGGCCGGAAATTCACACCGGGGCACTGGAAAGTCAGCACTCGCCGATAAACACTCGTGGGGGCCCGGCGGAAAAATCGACCCTGCGGCCCGCGGTTCCCGCCACCGGGATGTGGAACACGGGGCGTCCGGGATCGCGGTCCGCGTGACGGCACACGGTCACGACCCCCGAAGCGAGGTTCGCGCATGGCAACCGAGACAGTCTCGGCACGTCCCTCCGGCGGATGGATTTCCGCACTCAACACCCGGCACCACAGGACCGCACTCAACCTCTACATGCTGATCGTCCTCGGTCACTGGGCCGAGCACATCGCCCAGGCCATCCAGATCTACGTCCTCGGCTGGCCGCTCTCGGAGGCACGCGGCGTCCTGGGCCTGCCGTTCCCCTGGCTCGTCACCTCCGAGTGGATGCACTACGGCTACGCGCTGCTCATGCTGATCGGCCTGATCCTGCTGCGGCACGGCTTCACCGGCAGGTCACGCACCTGGTGGAACATCTCCCTCGGTATCCAGGTCTGGCACCACTTCGAGCACCTGCTGCTGCTCAGCCAGGCGATCAGCGGCTACCACCTGCTGGGACGTCCCACTGTGACCAGCATCATCCAGCTCCTGATCCCGCGGGTGGAACTGCACCTGTTCTACAACACCCTCGTGTTCGTCCCCATGGTGGTCGCGATGGTCCTCCACCGGCGTCCCCGCGCGTCGGAGCGCTCGCTGATGCGGTGCACCTGCGCGGTCGCGCACCAGTGGTGAGGCGGCACGGCGGGCCCGCGGCGAGGAGGCGCTCCCCCTTCTTCAACACGGTCCTGACGTTCGTCGCGATCTTCCTGCTCTACCTGGCCGTTCCGAACATCGGCCCGGTCGTCCGCGCCGCGCGGGCCGACGGGATCGGCGGCCGGTTCACCGCGCGGCAGCTCGAGTGCATCCAGCACCCCGGGCACGAGTCCTGCACCTGGATGGGCGACTTCCGGTCCGCCGACGGCACGGTCCGCAAGACCGATGTCGCGATGTACGGGAGCTCACGCGAGTCGCTGCGGACCGGGCAGGAGACCCCTGCCGTGGACGTCGGCCGTCCCCGCCAGGTGTACGGCCCGGGCGGCTCCATGGAGTGGGTCTTCACCGGGCTGCTGCTCCTGATCGGGGTCGCCATCCCGGTGTACCTGTACGGCGGGCCGCTGCGCCGGGCGCTCACCGGCCGCGGGGCACCCGGGACGCCCGGTGACGCGGGCCGCCCGGAACCGCGGGAGTCGGAACCGGTCCGCTGAGGGCCGGTGCGGGGGCCCGGCCGGCGGCCGGGCCCTCGTCGCGCGGTCGCGGGTGTTCTCACGGCCGGCCCTTCCGGGGGCTCAGGAGTGCCGGGCCGCGACCTGGTCGAGGAGGGCGGCGAGATGGCCGGGGGCCGAGACCATGGGCCAGTGGCCGGTGTCGATGGTGCGGAAGTCCCAGGTCGGCGCGGTGCGCATGGCCGAGACGTCGGCGGACACCCGGCCGCCGAAGTGCTCCATCGAGCACATGACGTAGGTGGCCCGCTGCTGCGCCAGCGGGCGCGTCAGGACGGCGGACTCGGCGACGGTGCGCCCGGGGTGGCCGACGAAGCGCCTGGCGAGCCAGCCGGCCTGGCGGCGGGAGAGCCCCTGGCCGTCGGCCACGACCGACGCGTCGGGAGCCGGCCAGCGGCCGTTGTTGGCGGCGATGAGCCGCAGTTCCTCGGCGCGCAGGCGCTCGGGGAAGGCGTGCAGCATCGACTTGCCGTCGTGGGGCAGGAACGCCTCGACGAACACCGTGTGCGCCACCCGGTCGCGGGCCCGGTCGGCCACCAGGCCGGCCACGATGCCCGAGTAGCTGTGCCCCACGACGATGACGTCGCGCAGGTCGTCCCTCTCGATGGTCGCCAGGACGTGGCCGACGTGCGTCTCCAGCCCGACGTCGGCGACGTCGGCCTCGGCGGTGGTCAGGCCCGGCAGCGTGACCGCGTGGACCCGGTGGCCGTGGCCGCGCAGGCGCCGCGCCACCGGCTCCCAGGCCCAGGCGCCCATCCACGGGCCGGGGATGAGAACGAAGTTCTTCATGAGGAGTCCGTTTCCCCTGCTTCCGGCCGTTCCGCGCCTCGTGGGAGGCGCGTTCCGGCGGTGGGACATCGTCGTTGTCGAAGGTCCGGTGATGGCGACGCCCATCGCCATTCAGCAATCCGGCGCCGGGCCCCGTCAAGCTTTCGTCAGGCGGCCTTACCGGATGCCCCGGCGAGGGAGGCCCGGGTGAGGACGGCGGCGTCGGACTCCACGACCCGGACGTCGGGGTTCCCGGTGAGGATCGCCACCACCCCGACGTAGCCGTATCCGGGGTCCAGCGGCAGGAGCCGCACCCCGTCCACGGGGACGTCCAGCGGCCAGCTCAGCAGCGCGGGCCTCTCGTCCGGGCCGCTGACCTCGACGCGGTCCGGGGAGATCCGCAACCCGTGCCCGGTGGCCTTCAGGGCCGCCTCCTTGCGCACCCATGTCCGGGCGAACGCCTCGTACCGCTCGTCGCCGGGGAGCGACTCCAGGGTCCTGCGCTCGGCCGGCGTCAGCGCGCACCGCGCGAGCTCGTCGACCGAGGTCGTCGGCACCGCCTCCACATCCACGCCCAGCGGCCCCTCGGCCGTCAGCGCGACCCCGACCCGGTCGCCCGAGTGGGAGATCGAGACGTGCAGCGGGGGTCCGCCGGTGTGGATCCGCGGTTTGCCGTGGTTCCTGGCGCAGTCCGAGCACGACCTGTCGACCGCCACGTCCTCCGGGCGGAGGCCGAGCTGGGCGCCGGCCGTGACCCGCAGCAGCCAGGCCCCGGTGAGGAAGCGGCGCAGGTCCGGCTCGCGCCGGAAGCGCGCCGCCCGCTCCAGTTCACTGGGGCTCAGCACCTCGGTCAGGCCCTCGATCGTCCCCTGTCGCGGATCGGCCCACCACACGTGGCACTCGCCCGCCGACAGAACAGAAGTGATCATCGATCTTCTCCTTGTCGCAGCGTTCTACTCGCGGTGACCGGCGGACAGGGCGCGGCAGGTCACCAGTTCCAGGTGGCTGACCTCCGGCCTGGCGAGGATCCGGACCACCTCGGCGCGGATCTGCGCGCTCGTGGCCTCCTCCTCGGCGCGTACCCGGATGACGATGTCACCGGCCGCCTGCCTGAGGTCCTTGTGCCATTCCTCCGGAAGAAGCGCCAGAACCCGGATTCCGTCTACCGGAGAATTCGGTATCGGTCGCCCGTCGATATGGCGCATCGTCAACTGAACCAGCATGAGCCACGGTCCTTCTCCCATTTACCGGCCCATCGGAAAAGACCGGTTCCTCGACGTTTCACGCCCGTCCGGATGAACGGCCGCCCCAGCGAACCTCCCGAATTCACCTGATGAGGGCCGGGTCATCGTCCCTTCGATGTCCCCGCCGTCCGGCGTGGTCGGTGATTCGTTCTCACACCCTCAACTCTGCGATGCGGGATGGGGCGGGACCAGGCTTCGGCGAGGCAGCAAGTTGCACGTGGGTAGCCGCATCCTGTCACCGGCCGGCGGGCGTGACGGGGCCGTACGGGACGCGCCGGGGTGTACGGGGTCAGCGTGCGGGACGGCGGCGGAGCGGGGTGCCGCGGGGTGCCGCGGGGCGGCGTACGGGGCGAGGCGTACAAGTCAGCGTGCGGGGCGGCGGGGCGAGGCGTGCGGGGCGGCGGCGGGGTGGGGTGCCGCGGGCCGGCGTACGGGGCGGTGCGGAGGTGGTGCGAGAGTGAGGCGGCGAACGCGAAGGAGCCGTGCCTCGGTGTTCGAGGCACGGCTCCGGGGGGCGGGCGCGGCGGATGTCAGAGGGGCACGTTCCCGTGCTTGCGCCGGGCCCCGGCCCTGCGCTTGTCGCGCAGCATCGCCAGCCCGCGGGCGACCGCCGACCGGGTCTCCACGGGGTCGATCACGTCGTCGACCAGCCCCCGCTCGGCGGCGTAGTACGGGTGGACGAGCTCCTCGACGTACCGGCCGAGCAGTTCCGCGCGCAGCGCGGCGGGGTCGGCCGCGGCGGCGAGGTCCTTGCGGTAGATGACGTTCACCGCGCCCTCGGCGCCCATCACGGCGATCTCGTTGGTCGGCCACGCGAGCGACAGGTCGGTGCCGATGGAGCGGGAGTCCATCACGATGTAGGCCCCGCCGTACGCCTTGCGCACGATGACCTGGACGCGGGGCACGGTGGCCTCGCAGTAGGCGTACAGCAGCTTGGCGCCGTGCCGGATGACCCCGGCGTACTCCTGGTCGGTGCCCGGCAGGAAGCCGGGCACGTCCACCAGGGTCACCAGCGGGATGCCGAAGGCATCGCAGAAACGCACGAAGCGGGCGGCCTTCTGGGACGCGGCGACGTCCAGCACGCCGGCGAGCACCATGGGCTGGTTGCCGACCAGGCCGACCACCTCGCCGTCGATCCTGGCGAGCGCGCAGATCACGTTGGGCGCCCAGCCCTGGTGCAGTTCCAGGAAGTCCCCGTCGTCCACCAGCTCGGCGATGACCAGGCGCATGTCGTAGGGCTTGTTCGGCTCGACGGGCACGATCTCGGCCAGCCGGGGCCGCGGGTCGTCGGTCGCGCCGCGGGACGGATGGCGGGGCGGCGGTTCCTGGTTGTTGCCCGGCAGCATCGAGACGAGGTAGCGCACCTCGGCCAGGCAGCTCTCCTCGTCGTCGTGCACGAACGTCGCCACCCCCGACCGGGTGCCGTGCACCTGCGCGCCGCCGAGCTGGGTGTGGGTGACCCGCTGGCCGGTCACCACCTCCACGACGTCGGGACCCGTCAGGTAGAGCTGGGCGTTCTCACCGGCCATGAAGGTGAAGTCGGCCAGCGCCGTGGAGTAGGCCGCGCCGCCCGCGCAGGGCCCGAGCACGACGCTGATCTGCGGGATGACCCCGGACGCCTGGACGTTGCGCTGGAAGATGCCGCCGTAGCCGTTGAGCGACATCACCCCCTCCTGGATCCGGGCGCCGCCGCTGTCGTTCAGCCCGATGAACGGCGAGCCGGTGGCGATCGCCAGGTCCATCACCTTCTGGATCTTCAGCGCGTGCGCCTCGCCGAGCGAGCCGCCGAAGACGGTGAAGTCCTGGGCGTAGACGAACACGCGGCGGCCGTGGATGGTGCCCGATCCGGCGACCACGCCGTCGGTGTACGGGCGCTGCCGCTCCATCTTGAGGCCGTGCGCCCGGTGCCGCCGGTACATCTCCACCTCGACGAACGACCCCTCGTCGAGCAGCAGGTCCAGCCGCTCGCGGGCCGTGCGCTTGCCGAGCCTGTGCTGGCGGGCGACGGCCTCACCGTTTCCGGCGGCGATGCCGTCCCGCAGCCGGCCGTGCTCCTCGCGCAGCGCCCGCATGGAGCGGGACGCTGGCCGGGCGGCCGGCGCGGGGGGTGCGGCCGGCGGCACGTCGTCACAGCCGCCGGCGGGCACTGCGGGCCCGGCGGGCCGGTCGCCGGCGGGCGCCACTGGGCGGACGGCGAGGTCCTCCCTGGCGGGCGCCGGCGCCGGTATGGATACGGCGTCGAGTTCCGAGATACTCACTGGAGATCCTCCCTCAGGTGTTGCACGCGCCGGCGTGCCGGGTGACCCCGGCCGCCCGCGGCCACGTGGGGCGTCACCTCACGAGCGCGGGCGCCGGGTAGGCGAGGCCGGCGCGACCGGCGGGCAGGTGCCCGCTCTCGCACAGCCACCGCACCGTGTCCCCGACGGTCTCGGCCAGGGGGCGCGGGGTGATCCCGCCCGCGCCGGCGGTTCCGGCGGGGCGTCCGGCGTGGGCGCAGGTGTGGAT
This sequence comes from Streptosporangium sandarakinum, assembly GCF_013409935.1. Taxonomy (GTDB): domain Bacteria; phylum Actinomycetota; class Actinomycetes; order Streptosporangiales; family Streptosporangiaceae; genus Streptosporangium; species Streptosporangium nondiastaticum. Next base: position 333,379 of record NZ_JACCCO010000001.1, read on the forward strand.
GGCGCCGTACTCGGCGGGGATGTGCCACGGCCACACCCGCTGCACCAGGTCGGCGAGCAGGCCGACCGGGATCATCGTCGCCGCGGGCAGGAAGGCCGCCGGCAGGGCGCGGCCGGTGACCTCGCGCAGCACCCGGACGTACTCCCGGGTCGTCACGTACCGGCCGGGCCCGAAGTGGCGGCCCGTCTCCGGACCGCCCGGCCCGGCGGGCGCGGCGTCACATGCGGCGTGCGGGGCGGACCCGGTGCGCGCGGTGGGCGCGATGGTCGCGGTGTCCCGTACGGCGGACGTGGCGTCCGGTGCGGTCAGCAGCCGGGCGTGCAGCGCCGCGGTGTCCCGCACGTCGCCCAGCGGGAACCCGCCCGCCGGCCACAGCGGCATCAGTCCGCGCAGCGCGTCGCGCAGCCTGGCCGTCTGGTCGCCCAGGTTGGGGTCGTGCGGCCCGAGCAGGGCGGGCGGGTAGGTGATCACCACCGGGGCGCCCTCGGCCTGGTGGCGGCGGGCCACCAGCTCGGCCGCGGCCTTGGTCGCCGCGTAGGTCTCGCGCGGGCGGGCGACGGGCGACCGCTCGTCGATCGTCCCGGGCCGTGCCGGGGACGACGGGTCGCGTGAGGGCTCCGGGGCCAGGGCCACGACGGTGGAGACGTGGATGATCGGCCCGCCGGCGGCGCGCCGCGCGGCGCCGAGGACGACCTCGGTGCCGCGCTCGTTGACCCGGCGCATCCGCGCCCGCAGCCTGCTGTCGAAGGAGTAGACCGACGCCGCGTGCAGCACCGCGTCGGCCCCGCGCACGGCCCCGGCCACGCTTCTCTCGTCGGTCACGTCGCCCGCCACCACGTCCACGGCCGACGGCTCGACGTGCAGGGGCGCCAGCGCGCGCTCCACCTTCGAGGGGTCGCGGACCAGCATGCGGACCCGGTGGCCCGCGCTCACCATCGCCGCGATCGAATGGGCGCCGACGAATCCGGTGCCGCCGGTGACAGTTACGAGCATCGGTTCACCTCTCCCAATCCCCACCAGTCAAAGGCGGCGGGCCGTCCGGTGTCATCTCCTGTTGTGCTTGCCGCCGAACGCGCACTTCACGGGCCGTCCGGCCCTTCCCGGAAATGCGTGGCCGATTGCTGTCACAAGGCCCTTCTCCCGGGGCAGGGGACTGGCAGGAAGTGGTAACCGGTATGCAACTTGCTGCCTCCGCCAAGCCTGGTCCGGGCCCTTCCGGGAACGCAGAGTTGATTGTGCGAGGACGACTCGCCGAGAAAACGAAGAACGAGAAAGAGGCAGTGATATGAAGAACCTGACCGCCTTCCCGGCGAACTACAGGAACATCGTCAAGGGCGCCGTCGCGGTCGCCTCCGGCGCGCTGGTGCTGACCTTCGCGGCCGGCGCCCCCGAGGCGGTGGCCGGGCAGGCCGGCGGGCGGCACGCGGCGGTGCTGGCCGACGGCAACACCTGGGGCGCGGCCGCGCAGGGTGACGGCAACACCTGGGGTTCCGCCGCCCAGGGCGACGGCAACACCTGGGGTGTCCTGGCGGAGGGCCCCGGCAACACCTGGGGCTCCGCCCCGCAGGGCGGCCCCGGCAACACCTGGGGCTGACCGGCGGCGCCCCCGGCGGCACGCCGCGCCGAAGGCGCGGAAAGGCGAAACGCGGAGAACCGGGACGGGGAAGACGGCGCACAGGAAGGCGGGACGCGGACCGTACGGGAGAAGGGCCGGACCCCCCGTACGGGAGGAGCGGAAACCGCGAGGAGAGACGAGAAAGGTCCGGAAAGGGCCTAAGAGAGCCGGGGCGGCGGGCAGAGTCCCCCCGAGGCCATCGAGCGGCGTGTCGACCCCGCCGGTACGGCCTCCCCGGAAACCTCGCCCGGAGCGGCGGACCCGCTCACGCGCACCACACCCACGTGCGCCACACCCACGTGCGCCCCGATCGCGCGCACCACGCTCAGGCGGACCACGCTCAGGCGCGTCCCGATCGCACGGGCTCTGATCGCACGGGCCCCGCGCCGTGGTCCTCCCCTCCCTCACGACTCCCCCGCCGGCGTCTCCGCCCGCGGTGGTTCCCCCGGCCTGGCACCCGTCCGGCGTCCCCGCCGGTCGGCGGGCCGGACCCCGTAGAGGGACGTCCGCCCGCGTCGCCGCGGTCAGTCGATGATCGCGGTGGCCTCGACTTCGACCAGGTGGTCGGGCACGTCCAGTGCCGCGACACCCAGCAGCGTGGCCGGCGGCACCGGGGTGATCCCCAGCTTCGCGGACGCCCGGGTGATCCCCTCCAGGAGCAGGGGCATCTTGTCGGGGGTCCAGTCGACGACGTAGACGGTCAGCTTCGCGACGTCGTCGAAGGAACCGCCGGCCCCGGACAGGGCGGTGCCGATGTTGAGGTAGCACTGTTCGACCTGGGCTGCCAGGTCGCCTTCGCCGACCGTGACCCCGTCGGCGTCCCAGGCGACCTGCCCGGCGACGAAGACCAGCTTCGACCCCGACGCGATGGACACCTGCCGGTAGACGTCGATTTCCGGCAGTCCGCCGGGGTTCATCATGGTGATGGCCATGCCACTCGTCTCCTCGTCATGAGAGCCCAGGGGCTCGCTTGCATCGGACCACGACGCTCGTGGTCTCTTGCGGTTACTGGGGAACTGTAGGAGAGTGTGCGCTGACATGGAAGAACGCACTTTTCAGTGACTGGGGAACCTCATGGTGACCAAGCAGTTCGAGGGCTCGCCCGCGGACGCGGACCTGACACGCGCCGACTCCCTGGCGCGCGAGATCTTCTCGGACGTCGCCAACAAGTGGGCGCTGCTGATCATCGAGGCTCTGGGGGAACGCACCCTGCGCTTCAGCGAGCTGCGGGACGGCGTCGAGGGGATCAGCCACAAGATGCTCACCCAGAACCTGCGCATGCTGGAGCGCAACGGCCTGGTCGAGCGGAACGTCCACCCCACCGTGCCGCCGCGGGTCGAGTACACCCTCACCGAGCCGGGCCGGGCCCTGTGGGAGATGACCAACGAGATGTGCGGCTGGACCCACCGGTACCTCGGCCACATCGAGGCGTCCCGCCGCCGCTTCGACGCCTGAAACGCTCAGGACGTTTGAGACGTCCGAGGCGCTTGAGACATCCGGGGCGCCCCGGAGAACCGGAACGTCCCGGGGGGAGGGGACGCGCGGCGGCCGGTCAGATCCAGTTCTCCTCCTTGGCGCGCAGCGCGGCCTGGAAGCGGTTGACCGCGCCGAGACGGGCCATGAGGTCGGCGACGTAGCGGCGGTAGGTCCGCACCGAGATGTCCAGCTCGCGGGCGGCGATCTCGTCCTTGTCGGCCGTGGCCATCACCTCCAGCACCCGCTGCTCCATCTCCGAGAGCAACGGCTGCTCGGTGGAGGGCTCGATGAACTCGCGGAGGTCGACGGCGGACTTCCACATGCCCTCGAAGTAGATCACGAGCTGGGACACCAGGCCCGGCTCCCTGACCAGCAGGGCGCCCCTGGCGCTCTCCTTGGGGTCGATCGGCACGACCGCCACGCTGCGGTCGTAGATCAGCATGCGGTCCATGGGCTGCTCGGTGATGCGCACCTCGCCGCCGAGGCTGACCAGCTCGCGGAGGTAGGAGAGCATGAAGGCGTCTTCGAGCGCCTTGGGGTGGTACACCCCTTTGATCGACAGGCCGCGGCGCAGCGAGCGGGTGTCCAGCGGCAGCGCCGACTCGATCATCACCCGGCTGAACGGCCCGCCGGGGTGCAGGCAGAGCGTCTCCTTGTAGGAGAAGAAGGCGAGGTCGTCGAGCCGCTGGCGGACCCGGTCGGCGCCCTCGACCCGTTCGATGTCGAGGGCCGTCGCGGCGCGCTCCCCCTCCTGCTTGTCCTCCATGAAGACCGAGATGGCGTCGCGCGCCGCGAGGACGCGCAGGACCTCGGCGTTGAGCTCGTTGAGCCGCTTCTCCACCAGGCGCTCGATGCCGATCCGCGGCTCGGTGGCCACGACCCGGTGCCGGTCGTGCAGGTCGAGCAGACCCAGCCGGCCGAGTGTCTCGGCGGTGGACTCCACGAGATCCGGATCGAGGCCCAACGCCTCGGGAACGGAGTCGACGCCCTCCCCCCGGTGCCGGAGGAAGTATCGATAGATCTCCACCGCCTCCGGCGAGATGCCGATGACGGACACGTCCACGGCTCACCTCCCGGCCATGCGCACCCGTCCCCAAAGGCGGGCGAACCGCCCCGCCATACAGGTGCGCCTGCCTACAATCTAACAACAAAGAGATAATCAGTAAATCGGCATATCTAGCCGATGACCCCCTGCACGGCCAGGTGAGCAAGAACGCGGTCGAGGTGCGCCCGGTCCTCGGCCGTCAGGCCGCCGAGCAGCCGGTCGTGGACCGTCTCGGTCACCGGGCGCAGCACGTCGGCGAGCAGGGCATGACCCGCGCCGGTCAGCCGTACGGCGTAGGCGCGGCGGTCGGCGGGATCACGCGCGCGATCGACCAGCCCTCTCTCCTCCAGGGCGTCGATGAGGTGGACCATGGTCGAGCGGTCCACCCCCAGGCGGCGGCCGATCTCCTGCTGGGACAGCGGGCCCGCGGCCTGCAGCAGGCCGAGCACGCCGTAGTCGCGCCAGCGCAGGCCCTCGCCCCGCAGCGCCTCCTCCGTCTCGGCGACGACCCGCCGGGCCGCCTCGTGCAGCAGCCAGCCGGTCGTCCCGGCGAGCATCTCCGTGGCGGGGGCCGAGCCTCTCACGCCGTCCATGGTCACCGCGTCCCCTCCCGGCTCACCGCGTCCGCTCCCGGCGGCGGTCGCGGACCGTCAGGTTCACCGACCGCCGGCCGCCCCGTCAATCGGCGGCGTCCTCCGCACGTCGAGGGCCACCGTACGCCCGGGGAGGAGGGGTCAGTTGACCGGGCACGGCAGTACGGTGCCCGGCGGGACCGGCCGGTGGCAGGCGGCGCCCGGGCAGACCACCTTGACGACCTGGCGGGACGGCCCGGCCATGACGGCGACCGGCTCGTGCCCGAACCGCCGGGACGCGACGTCCGCCCAGTTGGACGGCCGCAGCCCGCCGGGTTCGCCGAGGAGCCGCGAGCCGGCGTCGACGGCCGACCGCTCCAGGTAGGCGAGGTAGTCGGCCTCGCGGTGCCAGACCACGAGGCGGCGCAGCGAGTCGCCGGCCGGCAACTCGTCCCACGGCTGGGCGCGGGACGCCATCGCCCGCAGGAACGCCTCGCCGACCGCCTCCTTGACCGTCCGCGCCGCGGCGGCGGCCATGGTCGCCCCCTCGCCGCCCACGCCGACCAGGGCGATCCGGGCGCCGGGGGCGGGCAGCACGAACGCCGACACCCACAGGCCCAGGCCGGACGCGGCCTCGACGACCCCGGGGGGAAGCAGCCGGTCGAGATACCGGGACACCCGGAGGATCCGCTGCCGGGGGTCGGCCCACCAGCGCGTGACCACGTCGTGGGCGAGCAGCTCGGCGACCGCCGCGGAGACCCCGTTGTCGACCACGCCGACCTCGGTGGGCTCGACCGCGCCGTCGCTCTCCCCCAGCCGGCAGACCTCGGCCGGCAGGAGGTAGCGCTCCCCGGTCAGCAGGCCGGTGCCCACGACGACCGGCCCGTCCTCCGGCGGGCCGGACACGAAGTCGGTCAGCCTCAGCCGCCGCCCGCCGGGACCGGCCACGGGCACGGGCTCGGGTCCGGGCGGCAGGCGGTGCAGGAGGTCGAGGGCGGTGGCGCGGGCCCGCGCCCTGGTCCGGGCCGCGTAGGCGGAGAAGCCCGCGGCGATCACGGCGGGCGCGGCGGGCGACGCCTGCGCGTGCGCCAGGTGGACCGTGCCGCCCAGGCAGCCGGCCACCTCCCCCGCCGTTCCGGATGCCGCCTCCGGTGCCGTGGCCGGCCGGGATTCCGCAGATGTGGACGCCATCGGTCCCTCCTCCTCACAGATCCCGGCCCGTGGGGGCCCGGAGTGAAGGCCGTCGGCCCCGCGGCCGCCGCTCACCTCGCGGAAAGGGGCTGCGTCGGTCGGCCGCGGGCCGGGGTTTCTCCGCCGACCGGCTTCCCTTCCCGGTGTCGGAAACGGTACGGGGGCCGGTACGGGACCCAGTACAGCACGCCGGTCCCGTGGGAGGTCAACGCGGCGGAGCCCATGCAGCAATCCGCGAGAAGATATGGCGGGACGTCCCCCTTTGGGCAGGGGTGTCCGGAGCCGCGCAGGGGGTGCGCGGCGGGGCGCGGGGATGACGCTTCGGCTCCTTCGCCTCGGACGGGCTGCACCCCGCCCGCGGGTGCGCGGGGACGCCCGGAATGCCGGCACCTTCCCGGACCCCGCTGCGCCCGCGCGGGCGCGCGGGGGACGTCGAGCGGGCGCCCCGGGGCGGTCCGGCGACTGGCAGGAACCTGTCAGCCGCGGCCATTTTGCTGCCTCCGTTTCGCCTGTCCGGCGTTCCGCCCGGAATGCATCGTGGGTGGCACGAGGACGAATCACCAGCCACGAGGCAGGTTTCCCATGGACGTTTCCGTCACCGCGCCGCCCGGCTTCGATGTCCACGGTCGCCATGACGACGCTCCCCGCTTCAACGTCGCCGAGCGTTTCCTGGACCGCAACCCCGGCGAGCGGACCGCGCTCCTCACCGACGCCGGTCCCGTCACCTACGGCGAGCTGCGGGCGCTGGCCGGCCGGGTGGGCAACGCGCTGCGCGCGCTGGGCGTGCGGCGCGGCGACCGGGTGCTGCTCGCGCTCGGCGACGGGGTGGAGTTCGTCGCCGCCTGGTACGGCGCGCAGCGGATCGGCGCCGTCACCGCCGAGGTGTACACCTACCTGCAGCCCAAGGACTACCGCTACTTCGCCGACTACGCCGAGCCCGCCGTCGTGGTGGCCGACGCGGTGACCCTGGACCGGCTGCGGGAGGCGGGGGTGACGAACCTGCTGGTGGTCGGGGTGCCCGAGGAGGACCTGCGTCCCGGCGAGCGTCATTTCGCCACCCTCGTCGCCGCGCAGCCGGCCGAGCCGGTCCAGGCGGAGACGACGCGCGACGACGTGGCCATCTGGAAGTTCACCACCGGCAGCACCGGCGCGCCCAAGGCGTGCGTGCTGCCGGCGCGCAGCCCGCTGCTGAGCTTCGAGTGGTACGCCCGCGGCGTGCTGGACATCCGGCCCGACGACGTCGTGCTGCCGGTGCCCAAGCTGTTCTTCGGTTACGCCCGCGATCTGACCGCGCTGTTCCCGTTCGGGGTGGGCGCGGCCGGGATCGTCTTCCCCGAGCGCAGCACCGCCGACCGGATCTTCGAGCTGATCGCGAAGTACCGGCCGACCATCCTGGTCAACGTGCCGACCATGATGAGCGCGATGATCGCCCACCCCGAGGCCGCCCGGCAGGACCTCAGCTCGATCCGGCTGTGCACGTCGGCCGGCGAGTCGCTGCCGGAGGAGCTGCACCGCCGGTGGCTGGACACCTTCGGCGTCGAGATCGTCGACGGCATCGGCTCCTCCGAGGCGTACCACATCTACCTGTCCAACCGGCCGGGCCAGGCACGCCCCGGCAGCCTGGGCCGGGTGGTGCCCGGCTACCGCGCCCGGGTGGTGGACCGGCACGGCCGGACCCTGCCGGACGGCGAGACCGGGCTGCTGGAGGTGACCGGCGAGACGGTGGCCCTGGCCTACTGGCAGGAGCCGGAGAAGTCGGCCGAGACGTTCGTCGGCGAGCACACGGTGCGCTCGGGCGACCTGTTCACCCGCGACGCCGAGGGCTACTTCTACTACCGCGGCAGGGCCGACGACATGCTGAAGATCGGCGGTATCTGGGTGGCGCCCGCCGAGGTGGAGAACTGCCTGCTGGGCCACCCCGCCGTGACGGAGTGCGCGGTCGTCGGCCACCGGGTGGACGGCCTGACCCGGCTGCGGGCCTACGTCGTGGCCGACGGGGAGGTGTCCGCCGAGGGGCTGCGGGCGTTCGCGAAATCCAGGATCGCGCCGCAGAAGTGCCCGCGCGACATCCGGTTCGTCGCGGAGCTGCCGCACACCGGCTCCGGCAAGCTCGACCGCCGCGCCCTGAGCGACGGCGACGGCGGAGACCGCGGGGACCACGAGGACCGTGGCAACCCCGGTGACCGCGAGAACCGCAAGGACCGCGAGGACCGCGGGGCCGCTGTCCGGAGCGGCGCGGACCGCCCGGAACGCCTGGCCGAGGTGGCCTGAAAAGGGGGCACGGGAGGATGAACATGATCGTTGACCAGTCGCAGGAGACGGCGTACCCCTCCTACCTGGCGCTGGACGAGATCCTGACGCCGCCGCTCGGGGGGCGCCCCGGCGGGTCCGGCGAGACGCTGCTCACCGTCGCCCTCCGGGCGCAGGGCCTGTGGTTCGGGCAGCTCCTGCGGGAGCTCGACGCGCTGCAGCGCGGGCTCGACCGCGGCGACGGCCCCGGGGCGCTGCGCGCCGTGGACCGGTCGCTGCGGATCCTGCGGGCGCTGGTCGCCCAGCTGGAGGTCGTCGAGCCGCTGGCCGCGTGGGAGCTGGACGGCGGTGAGACGGCCGGGCCGGGGTCCTTCGACCCGGCGGGGTTCCGCGAGGCCGAGGCGGTGCTGGGACGGCGCGACCGCCGCCCGCCGTCCGCGGGGCCGTATCCGGCGGACGGCCCCGCGGACGGCGGCGGGCGGGTGGAGGCGGAGGCGGCGACGTACCGGCCGTCGGTCTTCGACTCCCTCCTGGGCTACCTGGCGGCACATGGCTATCCTGTCCCGTGCGACCTGCTGTACCGGGACGTGTCGGCGCCGGTCGCGCCGTCGCCCGGCCTCCAGGACGTCCTGGTACGGGTCCACCGCGACGACGGCGCGGCGGCCCAGATCTGCGAGCGGCTGGTGGACCTCGACGAGGGCTTCCAGGAGTGGCGTTACCGGCATGCCATGATCGTGGAACGGGCGGCCGGCGACGACGCCCCCGATCCCCGCGGAGACGTGTTCGCCCCGGTCTTCCCGGACCTGTGGGCGGTCAGGAGCCTGCTTTGAACCATCGTGAGAACCCGCAGGGCCGACCCGGACGCCCGGACGGCGCAGACCTTCCCGCCCCGGACGCCCCGGACGGCCCGTCCGTGCCGGACGGTGACCGGTCGGCGCTGCTCGCGCCGCACTACTCGATGTTCCGGGTGGCGGAGCGGATGCTGCTGACCGGCCACTCGCACCAGGCGTGGCCCGACGTGGCGATGGCCGGCCAGGTGGAGGCGTTCGAGGACGCCGCCCGCGACGTGGACGCCAAGTGGGGCCGGGCGATGGCCAAGGCCGACGAGGTGCGGGCGGGGTTCCGGCGGTTCCTCGGCGGCCCCTCGGCCGAGCTGGCCCTCGGCGGCAACACCCACGAGCTGGTGCTGCGCTTCCTGTCGGCGCTGGATCTGCGGGCCCGGCCCCGGCTGGTCACCTCCGACGGGGAGTTCCACACGCTGCGACGCCAGCTCGGCCGCCTGGCCGAGGAAGGGGTGGAGGTCGTCCGGGTCCCGGCCGAGCCCGCCGGCACGCTGGCGACCCGGATGGCCGAGGCCGTCGACGACCGCACGGCCGCCGTGCTGGTGTCGGCGGTGCTGTTCGAGACCGCCCGGATCGTCCCCGGCCTCGGCGAGCTGGCCGCCGCCTGCGAGCGGCGCGGCGCCGAGCTGCTGGTGGACGCCTACCACGCCCTGGGCGTCGTGCCGTTCTGCATGGACGGGATCGACACGGCGTGGGTCGTCGGCGGCGGCTACAAGTATCTCCAGCTCGGCGAGGGCAACTGCTTCCTGCGCATCCCGCCGCACGCCGCCGGGCTGCGACCGGTGATCACCGGCTGGTACGCCGAGTTCGCCGAGCTGGCGGCCGACCACCGGGAGGGCACCGTCGGCTACCCCGCCGGGGCCGCCCGGTTCGCGGGGTCCACCTACGACCCGACGAGCCACTACCGCGCCGCCCGCGTGTTCGGCTTCTTCGCCGACCAGGGGCTGACCCCGTCCGTGCTGCGCCGGATCTCGCTGCGACAGCGGGGCCTGCTGACCGCCCGGTTCGACGCTCTGGACGCCCCGGAGGACCTCGTCACCCGCGACCGCGACGGCTCCCCCGGCGACTTCGGCGGGTTCCTGTCGCTGCGGTCGCCGTACGCCGGGCGGCTGCAGGCCGGGCTGGCGGAGCGGGGCGTCCTGACCGACAGCCGCGGGGAGTACCTGCGGCTCGGGCCGGCGCCGTACCTGTCGGACGCCCAGCTCACCGCGGCCGTCGACGCCCTCGGCGAGGAGGTCGCCGCCCTGCGGCGGGAGGCGGGGTCGCCGGTCCCCGGGTCCTGACCGGGCCGGGTGAGACGCGATGACGGCACCTGCGAGATGACGGCACCTGCGAGATGGCGGCCGGCGATCTGGTCCCGGCGTCGGGAGGGGGTGAGCCGCGCCGGGTTCCGTGCAGGCTCCGGTATGCCCCGAGTCCCGTGGAGTCACGTTTCTGGATCGTCATGCCACGATGGTCGTGTTCTCGAACTCTGGCTGGGCCGCTGGAGGCGTACCGGGCCGGGGCCGCGGCCGCCGAGGGTGTCGTCGGGGTTGAGGAGCAGGCATGCCTTCATCGACAGGCAGCCGCAGCCGATGCAGCCGGTGAGCTCCTGTTCGAGGCTTTCGATGACGCGGCGGCGTTCCTCCAGCTGCTTCTTCCAGCGTCGGGAGACTCGCTGCCAGTCCTTGTGGGTGGGGGCGCGGTCGGTGGGGAGGCCCGCGAAGACCTCGGCGACGTCCGACAGCGGGATGTGGAGCCGCTTGGCCACGATGATCAAGGAGATCCGGCGGAGCATGTGCCGGGGGAAGATGCGCTGGTGGGCGCCATCACGTTCGCTGAAGATCAGGCCCTTGCGTTCGTAGAAGTGCAGGGCGGAGGCGGGCACGCCCGTCCGGCGGACGACCTCACCGATCGTGAGATGGTCGTCTGGACTGACGTGCATTACCTCGCTCCTTGCCATGTCCGGGGCGCCGGCGGTCAGGTGGTCCGGCGGGACGCCGCGGCGCGGCCGTAGATCAAGACGGTCATGATGATCGACAGGACGAGACAGAGCAAGCCGACACCAAGCTGGGTCAGCTGCCAGGACCAGGTGAAGGCGTCCAGTTCCACGGCCTCCGCTCCGTCGGTGAGGCGCCCGGCGCCGATCTCGGCGGCGCGGGTCGCATCGTCGAGCTTGGCCGACAGGAGACCGACGAGAGAGGCGCTGTACGCGGCGATCACGAGGGCCTCGGCCGCTCCCCGCAGGGCGTTGAGGAAACCGGCCGCCATACCGACGGCGTCGGGGTCGACCAGCGCCATGGCCTGGCCGTCGGTGATGCCGAAGGACGCTCCCATGCCGATGCCGATCAGCACGAGCGGCGCCGCCACGACCATGACCGCGTCCTCGGCGTTCAGGGTCACCAGCCACAGGTTCCCGGCCGTGACCAGCAGCAGCGCGATCGTGATCAGCGGACGGGCCGGAACGCCCTTGTTCACCAGCGCCACCGCGGCCATGGGCATGACCAGCACGGGAGCGGTCAGCAGCAGCATCGTGACCCCGGCGGCCGCGGGAGACATGCCTGCCGCCGCCTGCAGATAAGTGGGCAGGAAGACCAGGACGCCCAGGAACCCGATGGAGGTGGTCAGGGTCGCCAGGCTCCATCCCAGGAAACCGCGGTTGGCGATCAGGGCGGGTGCCAGCACCGGAGCGGCGCTGCGCCGCTGGACGACGCCGAACACGACCAGGACGGCCAGACCTGCGATGCCGGTCACCGGGATGACCGGATGCGCCCAGCCGAGCGCGGGCGCCTCCAGCAGCGCGAACATCAACAGCGTCAGCGCGGCGACGAACAGGACACTGCCCGCCCAGTCGGTCCGCTCAGAGCCGGTCGCGCGGGATTCGCAGGCACGGGTCCCACCCAGGGCGACCAGCAGGCCGATCACGGTGAAGATCGCGAAGCCTCCCCGCCATCCAGTGGCGCCGATCAGCAACCCCGACAAGGTGGGGCCGATCGCGATGCCGACCCCGGCCATGGTTCCCATCAGGGCGAAGGCGCGATTGCGGGCGGCGCCCTCATAAGTGGAGGCCAGGATGGCACCGCCCGCCGCCATGATCCCGGCACCTCCGACGCCGGAGACGATGCGAAAGATGTCAGTGGCCACGATCACCGGGCTCAGCGCCGTCCCGAGAAATCCAGCCGAGAAGACGGACGCCGAGACGACGAAGACCCGTCGCCGCCCGATCCGGTCGGCGGTCGAGCCCGCGATGAGCGTCATGGCCGCGAAGGCCAGGTTGTAACCGGCGACGACCCAGTTCAACGGCGACCCGGAGGTATCGAGATCACGGCCGATGCTGGGGAGCGCCACCGCCGTCCCCGAGATGGACATCGCCACCAGGACGACGGCGACCAGGACCACCGGAAGCGTCAATCGAGAATGCCGATCCGCCAGGCCGGAGTGCGGGGCGGCCTCTGTGGCCGTTCCGTCTGTGCCGTTCGCCATGTTCGTTCGCTTTCTCTGAGCCCGCAGCAGACAGCGAAGACCTCACCAGCTCAACCGCTGTTGAGGTCAAATCCCCTGGTGAGAACCCACTTGTGCGAAGCGGCCATCGCAGCCTCAGCACAAGGGCTACCGGGGTGACGAAGGGGACAGATCCCTCTGTCCGAGGCGCCCTGCGGCTTCCGGACCGCTGGCGCTGCCGGGCATCGGCCGATCCCATTCCCGGCCGCGCGCCTCCGACGACGACCCGTGTTCCGAAGCGCTGCCGGCGGGGGGTGCCGGCGCTGGGCGAGCGCGGCGGTCCGCCGTGGCGGCCGGCCGCCGGCCCGCTATCCGGCGTCGAGCGCCCTGCTCGTGAACAGCGCGATCTCACCCTCGCTCGCCGTGCTCCGGTAGAAGGCGGCGTCGAGGCCGCAAAGGGCGAACCCCGTCCGCCGGTACGCGCGAACGGCGGTGACGTTGACGTTCGAGGTCTCCAGCCAGGCCGTCCGCGCCCCGCGGCGCCGGGGGCCGTCAGGTGAGGCGGCCGTCGCGGGCGACGATCCGGCCGGCCTTGACGACGAGGGACCGGCGCGGGCGCACGCACACCGCCTCGGCCGCGTTGCGGGCGTCCACCACCACCAGGTCGGCGTGGTCGCCCACGGCCGGGCCGTGGGCTTCGAGGCCCAGGGCGCGGGCGGCGCCGCGGGTGGCGGCGTCCAGGGCCAGCTCGATGTCCTCGTCGCGCGCGCCGGTGCCCCTGGCCTGGAAGAAGGCGCGCTCCAGCATGTCCCCGTCACCGAACGGGCTCCACAGGTCGCGGACGCCGTCGTTGCCCAGCGCCACCGGGACGCCGGCCTCGGTCAGGGCCCGCAGCGGCAGCACCCCCCTGGCCGGGGCGATGGTGGCCAGGGCGATCCCGGCCTCGGACAGGCCCTCGATCAGCCGGTCGCGGGTGGCCGGGTCGGCGTCGCCGAGCGCGAAGCCGTGGCTGATGGTGACCTTGCCGCCCAGTCCCAGGGCGCGGGTCCGCTCGATGATGAGCTCGAACTGCCAGGTGCCGAGCGTGCCGCCGTCGTGCAGGTGGATGTCCACGCCCGCGCCGTACCGCCCGGCCAGGCCGAAGATCGCATCCAGGTGCCTGACGGGGTCGCGGTCCACTCCGGCGGGGTCGAGCCCGCCGATCATCTCGACCCCCGCCTTCAGCGCCTCCTCCAGCAGCGTCTCCGTGCCGGGACTGATCAGCATGCCCGCCTGCGGGAAGGCGACGAGCTCGGCGGAGATCCGGCCGTCGAGGCGCCCGACGGCCTCGCGGACCGCCTCGACGGAGTCCAGGCCCACCAGCGGGTCGACGTCGACGTGCGACCGGACGTGCGTGGTACCGCAGACGATCATGTTCTCGAGCAGGGCGGTGATGTGGTCGGCGTTGGGGATGCCGAGCTCGGGCCGCCGCTCCTGGCCGTTGCGGATCTTGCCCATCAGGCCGGGGCCCGAGTTGTGCGGCACCCAGGGGCCGCCCCACAGCGTCTTGTCCAGGTGCGCGTGACCGTCGACGAGGCCGGGCAGCACGAGCCGGCCGTTCAGGTCCTCGACCTCGCCCGCGAAGCCGTCCGGCCCGCCTGCGCCGGGCGTGAGCAGCGCGGCGATCCGGCCGTCGCGGATCAGCAGGTCGGCGGGGCCCTCATGGCCCTGGATCCGGGCGTCGCGCAGCAGCAGCTCGCTCATGCTCTTCTCTGTCCTTCTCTCCCACGGTGACATCGCGAGATTAACGGTATACCAATAGCGGGGGCAATAGGCTGGCTCCGACGCAGGCAGGAAGGAGCGGAAGTTGAGCGCGTTGCGCGACCGGGCCTACGAGACGCTCAAGCGGCGCATCGTCGAGGTGGAGCTGCGGCCGGGCGAGCGGCTGGTGGAGCGCGACCTCGCCGCCGAGCTCGACGTCTCCCGCATCCCGCTCCGCGAGGCGCTGCACCTGCTGGCCGCCGAGGGCCTGGTGGTCATCGTCCCCAACCGGGGCGCCCTGGTCAGCCCGCTCACCCCCGCCGACGTGCGCGACCTGTTCGACGTGCGCGAGAGCCTGGAGGTACTGGCCGCGCGCCTGGCAGCCGGGCGGGCCGGGGCGGACGACCTCGCGCGGCTGCGCGGCTGCCTCGACCGGGCCCGCGACGCCGTACGGCGGGGCGACCGCCGGGGCATCGTGACGGCCAACGCCGAGTTCCACGCGGAGATCGTCGAGGCCGCCGGGAACGCCCTGCTCGGCACATTGATGCGCCCCCTCGACGCCCAGTTGCGCCGGTTGTTCCTGCTGACCTCCGAGCGCGACCCCGCCAGGCAGTGCACCGAGCACGAGGAGCTCTACACCGCGATCGCCGGCGGCGACGCCGACCGGGCGGCCGCCTGCGCGCTGCGCCACGTCGCCGACGGCCGCGAGCCGACGCTGGCGCTCGCCGGGCGGTGGGCCGCCGACATCGATCCGGTCGAGGTGACCCGCACCCGCCGCCGCCGTACCGAGCCGAGCGCCGCCGGCCGGCGCCCCGAGGACCCGGCGGCGTCGCCGGGGCTCCGGTAAAACCCGTCGAACTCCGCGGCGGCAGAAGGGATCATTGCCGTCATGTCCGTACTCAAGGAGGTCCCCTTCCGGCCGGAGCCGCGCCCGGCCGAACTGCCGATGAACGTATGGCTGGACGACGGCGACTCGGCGATCGACGTGATCGACGCGCTCGCGCTGTCGCCCTTCGCCACCGGCGCCCAGCCCTGGTCGCGCACCGCCTCCCTGGAGCGTGTCCGTCCCGGGGCGCCGCTGATGCCGGCCACCGGGACCTTGGTCAGGGTGGCGTCGGAGGAGGACGGCCGCGACTCGCGACTGGTGTGCGGGGAGGGCTGGACGCTGCGCGTGGTCCGGTACCGCAACCGGGCCGCCACGATCAGCGTGACCGCGGTCGACGAGGAGCTGGCCCGCTCGGTGCTGGAGGAGGTCACAAAGGACGCGGCGGAGCCCGTCCCCGGGAGCGACCACGTCGAGATGGGCTTCTGGTGGCAGGGCTCCCACGGCGGCCGCCGCTCCAGCAAGCCGATCACCGCCTCCCCCTGGGAGCGGATCAGCGGCAACTACGCCCGGTCCCTGAGCGGCCCGCTGACGCGCCTGATGTCCGTCACCCCCGCCGACGTGCGCGGCCGCCTGGTCCTGCTGCACGGCCCGCCCGGCACCGGCAAGACCACCCTGCTGCGGACGCTCGCCCACGAGTGGCGGTCGTGGTGCCAGGTGGACTGCGTGCTCGACCCCGAGCGCCTGTTCAACTCCCCCGGATACCTGATGGAGGTGGCGGTCGGCTCGGACGAGGACGGTGAGAACGAGAAGTGGCGGCTGCTGGTGCTGGAGGACTGCGACGAGCTGATCAGGTCCGGCGCCAAGGAGGCGACCGGGCAGGGGCTGTCGCGGCTGCTCAACCTGACCGACGGCCTCCTCGGCCAGGGACGTGACGTGCTGGTGGCCATCACCACCAACGAGGATCTGGCCCGCCTCCACCCCGCCGTGGTCCGCCCCGGCCGCTGCCTCGCCCAGATCGAGGTGGGGGCCCTGCCCCACGACGAGGCGGCCGCCTGGCTCGGCACCGCCGAAGGCGTCCACGCCTCGGGCGCCACACTGGCCGAGCTGTTCGCCCTGCGCGACGGCGTGGCCGGCCCGCCGGAGGCGCCGGAGGCCGTCGGCCTCTACCTCTAGTACGGTCCGGCGCCTCGGCGGGGCGGCCCCGGCGTCAGATCGCGAGGGTCTTGCGCAGGGCGTCGAGGCCGCCGCGGTAGATCCCGGTGAACAGGCCGACGGCCTCGTCCTCGTCCGGTGCCGGTGTGAGGTTTTCGGTGGTGGTGGGTCAGGCCCCGCCCGGCCCCGGACCGGCCGGTTCTGCTTGCAGAAGCCTCATGAGGGCGTCGGCCGGTATTTTCAGGAAGGGCTTATCCTCGACTCCAGTCGCATCCGGAAGGAGACCCGGGCCCATGACCGCCACGGATCCCGCGCTGACCGCCCTCGCCAACGGATGGGCGGCCCTCTACCTCCTGTACGGCAGGATCGAGGCGCGCATCGAGCGCGCCCTGCAGTCCCAGCACGCCCTGAGCGTGCGGGAGTACTCGCTGCTCAGCGTGCTCAGCCGCCAGCACGACGGCGAGGGCGGGCACCTGCAGATGAAGCAGGTCGCCGACGCGGTGGCGCTCAGCCAGAGCGCCACCACCCGCCTGGTCACCCGTCTGGAGGACCGCGGCCTGCTCTCGCGCTACCTGTGCCCGACCGACCGCCGCGGCATCTACACCGACGTCAGCGACGCGGGCCTGAAGCTCCTGCGGGAGGCCCGGCCGACCAACGACACCGCGCTCAGAGAGGCGCTCGACGAAGCCGCCAAGAACCCCGAACTGGCTCCCCTGGTCACGGCGGTCGAGGCGATGAGCCCGACGCGGTGACGCCCCGATCCCCTTCCGGCGCGGTGAGAAGAGGCGTCTCCCTGGGGCGTCGACACCAGGGGGCGGGAAGTTCCGGGGCAGGAGCCCGGAGGACACGGTCCGCGCGCGGGCCGCGCGCGGACCGCAAGACCCATGCGCGGGCCGCGTTCAGCGTTCAATGATCCACAGAACGGAACCTAACGCAGGGCGGGGGCGAACTGGCCCGGGGTACGGCCGGCGCCGGCCGGGCCCCGGTAGCACTGGGCGATGTCCAGCCAGCGGTCGGCCTCGTCGCCGACGGCGGTGACCGCGAGGTCGTCGCGGTGCCGGCGCCGGGTGGCCAGCAGGCAGAAGTCGGTCGCCGGGCCGCTGACCCGCTGCTCGGCGTCCTCGGGGCCGTAGGCCCACAGCTCGCCGGAGGGGCCGGTGATCTCGAAGCGGAACTCGGCGGCCGGCGGCGTCAGGCCCCGGGCGAGGTAGCCGAAGTCGCGGGTGAGGACGGCGAACACCACCAGGTGGCGCAGGCTGTCGGTCCGCTCCAGCTCCACGCCGAGGGCGTCGGCGATGTCCTGGCCGTGGGCGAACTGCTCCATGATGCCGGCGCAGGCCAGCACGATGGGCGGCAGCGGGTTGACCAGCCAGGGCACGACCTGCCCGGCGGGGACGGCGGCCAGGGCGGGCACCACGGCCTCGCGCTCGGCCCGCCAGCGGGCCAGCAGCACCTCGGGGGTGTCGTTCTCGTAGTCCTTCAGCGCGGCGTTCACCGCGCCGTCGAAGTTCTCCTGGGCCTTGGCGGTCATGGCCTTGAACGCCTCCGCGTCGGAGGCGGCGGTGCCGGCCAGCCGGAAGATGAAGGCCAGGTGGGCGATCTGGTCGGCCACCGTCCAGCCGGGGGCGGGGGTGGGCAGCTTCCACTGGTCGGCGTCCAGACCCGCCACCAGGCGGTCGAGCTGCTCGCCGTCGGCTGTCAGGTCCGCGAGTACGATCTCCAGGTCGGTCACGCGTCCGTCCTCCTCGTTGTCGTTTCCGTCGGGTGGCGCATCGGATGTCGTGGGGTGGTGCGGCCGGTCACGCCGGAGCCTGCCGGACGGGGTCCTCGCCGGGGGCGGGGACCGGATGACCGGCGGGAGCGGGGGCCGCGGCGGAGGCGGGTGGCACGGGTATCCAGGAGGCCACCCGGCGCGCCGCGGCCAGGGCGGCCCACGAGGTCAGCTCGACCAGCTCCCGGTCGCCCGCCCCGGTGGCCCGGAACTCCTCGACGGCCGCCCGGTCCACCTGGTGGGAGGCGAGCGCGGTGAGCAGGGCCAGGCGGCCCGCGGGACGCTCGGCGGCCGGCAGCCGATCCGCCGCGACCGTCGCCCACGCCCGGCTGAGGCCCATCGGCCCGCCGTCCCAGGCGGCCAGCTCGGCGGCGACCAGTTCCCGCACCCGGTGGGGCACCGAACGCCGGCCGTAGGCGCCGGCGGCGGCGGACGCGCGGGCGAAGGCGTCGGCGAAGTGCGGCACGCCGGCCGCCCACGCCGCCGCCACGCCGTCCGGTCCGTCCTCCGCGGTCGCGCCGTCCCCCGGCCCGCCGTACGGCCGGCCGCCCGCCGGGTCCGTGCCGCCCGCCAGGTCCGTGCCGTACGGCGGGTCCGGGAGCGGCGCGGCGGGGAGCAGGCCGGGTGAGGCGCCGGGCGCGGCGGTCCGGCGCGCCGCCGGGAGCATGAGCAGGCCGAGCAGCCGGGAGAGGGGGCGGCGCGCGGCCCCGGGCACCTGCGGCGGCAGCGGGGAGTCGTCGAGGAACACGTTCACCATGCGGTTCAGGTAGTGGAAGGTGACCGCCACCGCGGCCAGCTCCGCCGTCCGCTCCGCCGGGAGCGGGGCCGCGTGCCGCCGGGCCGTCTCGCGGGTCGCGGTCGCCCGCGCCCACCCGGTGATCTCCGGCGGGACCGGGCCGCCGGCGGTCCCGGCCGCGCGGGCCGGCGGGACCAGGCCGCGCAGCGTCTCGGTGTGGACGCCCGTGCAGTACGGGCAGGCGTTGGCCGCCGACACCGCGGCGGCGACCGCCTCCCGCTCCGCCCGGCGGGTCCGCCCGGCGGCCAGGAGCGCCTCGCGCAGCATCGTCCAGCAGCCGGCCAGCGCCTCCGGTGAGGGCGAGTGCAGGATCACCGGCGGGGCGAGCAGGCCGAAGTCGCCTTCGAGCTGCCGGTAGACCCGGGCGACGAGGCCGCGGGCGGCGCGTGGCCGCACCGGGGAGACGTGCCGGACCTGGATCAGTGTTCCCGGCCGCATCAGCCGCGCGAGCGTCCCGCCCATCGTCGTCTCCTCTCCCCCGCCGCCGGCGTCCCCGCCGGTCCTGTCGTCGATCTCGTCACGGACGCCCCCACCGGCTTCGCCGCCTGTGCGGTCGCCGGCGCGGTCACCGCCGCATGAGTTCCGGGACCAGCGTGGTGACGCCGCGACGGCCGGAGGCGGACCCGTCCGGGGCGGGCGCGCCGTAGGTGACCTCGACGCCGCGCTCCCGCGCCGCCTGGACGATGCCGGGCACGGCGCGCTCGGCCAGGGCGGCGATGGTCATCGCGGGGTTGACGGTCAGCGCGCCGGGCACGGCCGAGCCGTCGGTGACGAAGATGCCGGGGTGGCCGCGCAGCTCGTGCCGGTCGTCCAGGGCCGAGGTGTGCGGGTCGTCGCCGATGCGGCAGGAGGCCAGCGGGTGGACGGTGTAGGCGCCGACGAGGTCGTTGGTCCACGGCGTCACCGTGGCGAGCCCGTCGCGCTCCAGGATGTCCTTGACGTCGGCGTCGGCCATCTCCCAGGCGCGCAGCGTGTTGGCGGTCGGCTTGTAGCTGAGCCGGCCGATGCCGAGCATCTGCTGCGACAGGCGGTCGGCGTTGCCGCGGGCCGGCGGCGGGCCGAACACGCCCTCGTTGTCGTCCTCGATCATCTGGAAGATGATCAGCCACGACTGCCAGCGCTTCAGCATCTCCTTCTTCCCGACGCCGAACCATCCGGGGTTCGCGCCGGGCGCCTGGGCGAGGATGGTGCCGAGGCCGGGCGGGAAGTAGAGCTGTTCGAGGGAGTAGCGGGTGTACTCGGGCAGCGAACCGTCCAGCCGGTCCCAGTTGGCCACGGTCGGCCCCTTGCCGATCTGGTTGGCGGCGTAGGCCAGGCCGTCGCCGCGGTCCAGGCCGAGCACCTCGCGCACCCGGTCCTCGTTGAGGACGGCCGTGTTGAGCCTCTCGCCGTTGCCGGAGAAGTAGCGGCCCACGGCGTGCGGCATCGGGCCGAGGCCGGCCTCGCTGCGCTGCAGGATGACCGGGGTGGCGCCGGCCCCGGCGGCCAGGATGACGATCTTGGCGTCGATCGCGCCGTCGCCGGCGGTGACCCGGTAGTCCTCGTCGTCGACGACGCTGTAGTGGACGCGGTAGCCGCCGTCGTCGGTCCGCTCGATCCGCTGCACCTCGTGCAGCGGGCGGATCTCGGCCCCGTGGGCGAGGGCCGCGGGCAGGTAGTTGAGCAGCAGCGACTGCTTGGCGTCGAAGCGGCAGCCGGCCATCATCCAGTTGCAGTTGACGCACTTCTCCCGGTCCACGGCGGCCGGGACGGGGTTGGCCGTACGGCCGGCGTGACGGCAGGCGGCGGCCCACAGCCCCCCGGCGTACGTGGCGTCCTCCCAGCCCTGGTGGGTGATCGGGATGGACTCGGCGACCCGGTCGTACCAGGGGTCGAGGGTGTCGCGGCTGACGGCGGCGGGCCACATGCGGCGGTTGATGCTGCCGCGGCGCTCGAAGACGAAGCGCGGCGCGCGGGGCATGGCGGCGAAGTAGACGACGCTGCCGCCGCCCACGCAGTTGCCGCCGAGCACGCTCATGCCGTCGCCCACGACGAAGTCGAAGGCGCGGGTGTAGGACGAGCCGAGCTTGAAGTCGTGTTCGAAGTCGTCGCTCTTCAGCCAGGGGCCGCGTTCGAGGATGACGACCTTCGCGCCGCCGGCCGCGAGGTGGTAGGCGGTGATCGAGCCGCCGAAGCCGCTTCCCACCACCAGGACGTCGGTGCGTTCCGGGCTGCTCATGCGGGGCTCCCTGAGGGGGTCGTGTCCGGGTGCAGGTCGGCCAGGGGGCGGCCGTAGGAGTAGGCGGGGAACCGCCACAGGCCGTCGGCGTCGGGCCGGGTGACGCCCATCGCGGTCAGCCCGGGGTGACCGGCGGCGAGGGCGTCGGCGGTGTTCAGGTGGGCGGCGGAGTCGTAGGCCATGTTGCTGAACAGGGCGAGGCTGACCCACAGGTCCTTCTCGGGGTGGCCGGGGGCGGTGAGCAGCGCCACCAGCGCGGTACGGCCGGCGTGGTCCAGGGCCACGAACGGCGGCACGTCCTCCTCCAGCACGATCCCGTGCTGGGCGGCGTAGGCCAGGGCGTGCTCGTTCAGCGCCCGGGCGAAGTCACCGAGGCCGCCGGATATGCCGGTCGCGTCCCATTCCAGCAGCTCGATGGCGCCGGCGGCCACCGCGCCGCCGCCCGGCGCCGCGCCCGCGACGGCCCGATCCCCGGGCCAGCGCTTCTCACCGGGGATGATCGTGTCCGCGAACGCCTCAAGCGTCATGGTCCTGTCGTCCTGGGGTTCGTTCTGAGCTGGCGGGCGCATACGCGTTCCTCGCATCTAGTTGAGCTCGGGTTCTCCACATGGTCCGGACAACGCCTCGTCCGGCGCATCTTCCACGTTGCCGTCGCCCTCCGCCTGGAGGACCGAGCGGAGCGCGGCCAGGCCGCGGACGGTCTGGCTGCGCACGGTCGAGCAGCCGCTGCCCATCGCGCGGGCGGTCTCCTCGACGCTGCGGTCCTCCCAGTAGCGCAGGACGATGGCGGCCCGCTGCCGCGGGCCGAGGGCGGCGAGGGCGTCCATGAGCATCAGGCGGTCGCCCAGGGTGGCGTAGGGGTCGGTGGCGGGGGCGGACTCGGGGAGCGAGTCGTCGAGCACCTCCCGGGACCACCGGTGCGACCTGCGGTCGCTGATGAGCAGCCGTGTCATGACCGTCCGCGCGTACGCGTTGATCTTCTCGTGGTGGTCCAGCCGTTCCCAGTGCCGGTGGAGGGCCATCAGGGTGCGCTGGACGAGATCGTCTGCCTCGTACCAGTCGTCGGAGAGCTGGAACGCGGCGCGCCGCAGGGCGGGCCTGGTCGCCTCGACGAAGTGCGCGAACTCGTCGTCGCGTGTCCCGGCCATTGTTCACACTCCAAGAACGTCCAGTGAATATAAGACGTTAAAAGGGTTTAAATCTGACAAAAGGTTGTTTCGGCGCTTCTTGTCCGACCTCCTCACAATTGGCGCACATTTCCTGGTCAACAACCCCTAGAGCCCTCTGACCTGCCCTTACCCAGGGCACCCCGACCCCAGAAAACCGGCGAACCCGTTCTTCGCCCCGCGAAGCAGGCATACGCTCGCCAGGTGACCAGCTCGCAGACCGGCGACGAAGGGTCGCCGGCGGGCCGCCCCCGGGCCGCCCGCACCACCGGGCGGCCACCGGACCGCACGGCCCGCCGCCCCTTCCCAGATCCGCCCGGCCCGCGGGGCCGGTCGCGATAGAAGCGCGATAGAAGCGCGAAGGAACGCGGGGGGACGCTAGGGGAAAGGCGCCCGGACGGGGCGCAGCCGCGGAAGAAGAAAGCCGCTCCGGCGGTCTTTTTCCGCCGCCCGCAGACGGCGGTGGAGATATCGGCAAGGCACCCGTGACCTGCCCGGGGGAACCCCGGACACGCTCCGCTCACACGTCGTCACGGATATATCGCCCGCGTATCGGGGCGAATTAATCGGCGTCGCGATGCAGCGCCGGACGACCCCCACCGCGTGTACAGGTCGACGAAGAAAAAGGACGCAGGAAATAGATCCCAGGCCACTCCGGAGAAAGCGCTCGACAGCGCCGTCCGGACGCCGCCGAGCCTGGATGGATTCCGGCCTATTTCGAAGGCCCGTTCGTCCGGGCCTGTCCACCAGAAAGCCTCCGGACCCCAGGAGGAGCAATGGATGACGTAATCGAGCGAGCCGTTCTACGGGTGATCGAGAGTATGCACGAGAACCTCGGCGATCAGATCACCGTCGACGACATGGCACGGACCGCGATGTTCAGCAAGTTCCACTTCTCCCGCGTCTTCCAGCGGGTGACCGGACTGTCCCCGGGACGCTTCCTGTCCGCCGTACGGCTGGGCGAGGCCAAGCGGCTGCTCGCCTCGACCTCCCTGAGCATCACCAACATCAGCCACCAGGTGGGCTACTCCAGCGTCGGCACCTTCAGCTCCCGGTTCACCAGCAGCGTGGGCCTGTCCCCGAGCCGGTACCGGCTGCTGAAGAGCGTGACCGCGCAGTCCCTCGACGACGGCCGCGCCCGGGTCGCGCCGGGCCCGGCCGTGACGGTCCGCGGGACGGTCACCTCCCCGCTGAAGGACCGGCCGATCTTCGCGGGCCTGTTCCCCGACCGGATCCTGGAGGGCCGCCCCGTCTGCTACACGCTGCTCGACGGCCCGGGACCGTACGTGCTGGAGAACGTTCCCGAGGGCCGCTGGCACCTGATCGCGCAGTCCGTCGCCCCCGGATACGAGGACGCCGTCCGGCACCGGCCCGGTGACGGCGACGCGCTCTGCCTGGCGCGCCGGCCGGTCACCGTGGGACCGGACGCCGGGCCCCAGCTCGCCGACGTCGAACTGCGGCCGATGCGGCCGCTCGACCCGCCGGTGCTGCTGGCGCTGCGCGACCTGCTGTCGGCGTCGGACCCGGCGAGGACGGGCCGCCCGGCCGAGGAGGAGGAGCCGGACCGGCCGGCGCTCGCGGTGTGCCCGGCACGCCCGGCGGACGCGCTGACCGGCGGCGGCAGGTACTGACCGGAGCGGAGCACGGCGGCCCCCGGGTGGTGGAGACACCGCCCGGGGACCGTCGCGTTCCGCGTCCGCCGCGTTCCGCGCCCGCACGGAACGGCACGGAGCACGCAAAAGCACACGGGACAGCGGGACACGCGGGAGCTCGCGAGGACGCAGGGGATCGCGCGTGAGCACGCGGGCGCGCGAAGGCACCCCGAGCACGCGGGTGCGCGAAGGCGCGGCGGAGCACGTGTGAGCACGCGGAAACGCCCGTGTGGCGGGCCCCCTCGCGGGGGCCCGCCGTACGGGCTCGTCACACCGCGCGGACGGTCATCGGCAGTCCGCCGCGGACCCGCAGGGAGAGCATGGCCTCCGGAAACGCCTCGCGGCCGGGCAGGCCGGCCAGGCGCAACTCGCGGGCGACCATGGCGATGACGAACGTCGCCTCCATCATCCCGAGGTGGTTGCCGACGCAGAAGCGCGGCCCCGCGCCGAACGGGATGTAGGCGTACCTGGGCCGGGCGGCCGGCCTCTCCGGGTCGAACCGCTCCGGGTCGAACCGGTCGGGGTCGTCCCAGAAGGCGGGGTTCCGGTGCAGGGTGTAGGTGCTGACCACGACGTCGGCGCCGGCTGGCACGTGGTAGCCGCCGACCTCGTCGGCCGCCAGGGCCTTGCGGGTCAGGGCCCACACCGGCGGGTAGAGGCGCATGACCTCCTCGACGACCATCGCCGTGTACCGCAGCCGGTGCAGGTCCTCGTAGCGGGGCAGCCGGTCGCCCAGCACGGCGACGGCCTCCTCGCGCAGCCGCTCCCCTACCTCCGGGTGCCGGTCGATGAGATGGAAGGCCCACGACAGCGTGCTCGCCGTCGTCTCGTGCCCGGCCAGCAGCAGCGTGACCAGCTCCTCACGGAGCCGCTGATGGGCGGCGCACAGGTCGCCCGACGGCGGCACTCCGGAGCGCAGCAGCCGCGCCACCAGGCCGTCGCCGTCGCCTCCGTCGCCGTCCCCGGCGCGCCGGAGGTGGGAGGCGAGGAGGTGGTCGGCCACCCGGTACAGCTCCCGGCGGGCCCGGCGGAACCGCAGGTGACCGGGGAGCGGCAGCCACAGCGGCACCATGCTCAGCGACACCATCTCGAACATGGCCTGGTCCTGGACCGCCTCGAAGGAGTGCCCGATCGAGCCGAAGGCGCCGAGGTCGGCGTCGAGCAGGGTACGGCCCAGCACGCCGAGGGTCAGTCCGGTCATCTCCTCGGCGATGTCCACCGGCGGTCCGCCCGCGTGGGCCCGCAGCCGCGCGACCAGGCGGGCCGCCTCCTGGGCGACGGCCTCGTCCTGGCGGGCGATCCGCTTGTTCTGGAACATCGGCTGGATGGTGCGGCGCTGCGCACGCCACAGCTCGCCCTCGCTGGTCAGCAGCCCGTCGCCGATGACCCGGCGGGCCTCGGCCAGGCCGATGCCCTTGTGGTAGTTGCCGCTGTTGTCGGCCAGGACGTGCTTGGCGTGGTCGGGATGGTTGAACAGGTAGATCGACTTCGGGCCGATGGACAGCCGTACCGCGTCGCCGTACCGGGCGGTGGCGTCGGTGAACAGCCCGATGCGGTCGGTCACGAGCTTGGCGAACAGGCCCGGTGTGGCGCTGAGCGGGGGGCCGGGCGGCACCGCGCCGGTGCCGCCCGTGCGCGTACCCCGCCGTGCCGCGGGGGCGGCGGGCCGGGTGCGCTCCCCGATCAGGCTCACGCCGGGACCTCCCGCCAGTAGGAGGCGACCTCCCGGAACTGGCCCCGGTAGACCAGCAGGCCGTCACCGTCGGCCTGCTGCTCCATGCCCAGGACCTTCCCGATGAAGATCGTGTGATCGCCGCCGTCGTAGGAGCGCCACAGCTCGCACTCGAAGCGGGCGACCGTGCCGGCGATGAGCGGCACGCCGGTCAGCTCGCCGGGCAGCCACTCGACGGGCTCGAACTGCGCCATGCCCATCGGCCGGTAACGGTTGGCGAAGTGCCGCGCCTCCTTCTCCTGGCGGGCCCCCAGCACCGAGACCCCGAAGAACCCCGTCATGCTGAGGCACTGGTGCATGACCGCCCCCCGGTCGATGCAGACCAGCACCAGCGGCGGGTCGAGCGAGACCGAGGTGAAGGAGTTGGCGGTCATGGCGTGCGGAACGGGCCCTCCCGTCGTCACCACGGTGACACCGGTGGCGAAGGCACCGAACGCCCGCCGCAGCGCCTTGGCGTCATCCACCGTGGAAGACGTCGTAGATTGGTCGACTTTCACGCTGACCTCCTGGATCCGCGCCTAGTTGGCATACGGTTCGAGCGCCCGGACGAGCGGCTCGGGGACCCTGGCTGGTGCCGTGCGGGTGTTGGGTCCGCGCATGCAGGCCACCCGCTGTCTGCCGCGGGCGATGAGGATCTCGCCCTCCCCGTCGCCCTTGCCGAGCCGTACGTAGTCGAAGCCGAACTCCACCTGGGTCTGTCCCAGCTCCAGCAGGCGCATCCTGATGGACAGCTCGTCGAACGCGGTGATCTCGGCGAAGAACTCGCAGTCGACCTTGAGGGTGAACAGCTTCAGGTCGTCCTGCAGGTCGGCCAGGACCTCCGGGGCGCGTTCCTTGAGGAACATCTCCCGGCAGCGTCCCTGCCAGCGCAGGTAGTTGACGTAGTAGACGTTGCCCACGAGGTTGGTCTCCTCGAAGCCGACCGTGTGCAGGTATTCGTAGTACTTGCTCATGGCCTATGACCGCCCTTCGGGGTGCTCGTTCGCGGCCGGCGTCCGTTCCCCGGCGCAGATCGCGAAGACGACGGGGTCGGGGGTGTCCCGCAGGGTCGTGACGAGCGTCGCGACGCGTACGCCCTCCGCGGCGAAGACGGCCCAGGCGCCGTTCCCCTCCCCCGTCAGGGTCAGGGACGACTCCAGGGGCAGGCCGGCCCGCGTCAGGGACGCGGCGGCCGCGGCGACGCGCGCGGCGGCGGTGTCGGGGCCGTCGCCGGTGGCGGCGGCGACCCGTTCGGCGAGCGGGGCGTGCGGGCCCAGCAGGGCCGTCCACTCCGCGGGCGTCCGCCCGGCGGCCGGCGTGACGTCGCAGCCGAGCGTGCCGGGGGCGGCGACGCAGAGCGTCACGCCGGGGCCGTGGGCGACGGAGACCGTCGCGCCGCCGGCCTCGCCGCCGATCTCACCGCCGGTCCCCGGTTCGCCGGGCGTGACCGGGCGGCCGAGCGCCCTGCCCAGCCCCACGGCCGCCCGCTCCCGGGCCGCCTCGTCGTCCGCCGCACCGGCACCGCCGGCTGTGTCGGCCGTGGCGGCCGCGAAGGGCTCGACGGCGACCGCCACCCGGGCGCCGACGAGGTCCTCGACGGTCCGCTCCAGGTAGGAGCCGAGCAGCGGCGCCACCCAGGGGCCGCGTCCGTCCTTCTTCCGTACGGCCTGCAGCCGCAGGCCGTCCCAGCGCTCCACGACGTCGCCGGCCGGGGTTCGCACCGCGATGTCGTAGACGTACGTGTCGCCCTCGCGGCTGCGCTCGGTGGCGCAGTAGCGCAGCTCCCCGGCCGCGGCGAGCGCCGCGCCGCCCGCGTGCACCCGCTCGATCGCGGTGGGCAGCAGCGTGGCGTCCGGCACGCAGACCTGGTTGCCGTGCATGAGCGCGTCACGCATGCCCGGGTCCCCGAGGAGCAGGTCTCCGGGGAGGTAGCGGGCGAACCAGTCGCCGGGCTCCAGCGCCGCGACGTCGGCGTCGACGTGGCGGGCCGCGGCCCGGTGGTAGCGGCGCAGCCGGTGGAAGCGCCGCCCCTGGAACAGCACGTCGCCGTACATCTCCGCCTCCGGGTCCAGCGGCACCGCGGGCAGGCCGTCGGCGACCTGTCCGGGCGGGCCCTGCGGCGCGGGTTCGGCGGTGTAGGCGAGCCGGGCACGGAAGTGGTCCACGTCGAAGCCGGTCTCGGCGCTGCGGATCGTCACCGCGACGGTGTCGTCGTCTGTGACGGTCGCGGCGATCCGGAGCGTGGTGCTGCCGTCCGGCGGCACGATGATCGGCCGCAGGAACTCGGCGTGCTCGATGACCGGCGCGCCCTGCCGCCCGGTGGCGGCGTGGGCGACCTGGGCCATGGCCTCCATGCCGATCACCGCCGGGAACAGCAGGTTGCCGTCGAGGAGGTGGTCGGCGAGGTAGAGGTCGGTGCCGGGGTTGACCTCGACGTCGGTGACGAGCTCGACGTCGTGGTAGTGGATCAGCGGCTTGCCGACGAAGCGCAGCAGCGGCAGCGGCGGCAGGTCGTAGCGGACGGTGTCGATGCCCTCGGTGCGGCCGCTGATCACCACGACGGGCGGGACGTCGGGGTCGGCGACCAGGCGGCGCATGATCTGCACGCCCTGCTGCGGGGTGATCGGGCTGATGCCCTGGCGGGCCAGCCCCTCCACCACCGACAGCCGCTCGCCCATGCCGACGTCGGACCAGACCGACCACTCCATGCAGACGGCGCGGCAGCGGGGGTGCTTGTCGGCCACCTCCCTGGTGAGCTCGGCCAGCCACTCGTTGGCGGTGGCGTAGTGGGCCTCGCCGTGCAGCCCGGCGCGGCCGATGATGCTGCCGAAGGTGACGAGCAGGCGCAGCCCGGCGGCGTCGACGGCGTCGAGCACGTTGCGCAGGCCGTCCACCTTGGGGGCGAAGGTGCGGGCGAAGGCCGCCATGTCGAGGCTGGTCAGCGCGGCGGGCTCGTTGCGGCCGGCGCCGTGCAGCACGGCGGTGACCGGCCCGAGCGCCGCCTGGACCTCGGCGACGGCGCGGCGGACCTGCTCGGCGTCGGTGACGTCGGCCCGGGCGTAGTGGACGGTCACCCCGGCCTCGGCCATCCGGCGGAGGTTGGCGGTCAGTTCGGCGTCCCCGGCCGGGTCGGACCGGCCGAGCACGGCCAGCCTGGCGCCGCTGTCGGCGGCGACCGCCAGGGCGCACTCGGCGGTGATGCCCTTGCCGCCGCCGGTGACCAGCAGGACGTCCCCGGAGCCGAGCGGCTGCTCGGTGCGGGCCGGCCGTACCGGAAGGGCGCGCATGGTGGGCACCCGCCGCACGCCCGCGGCGTCGTAGTACGCCTCGGCGTAGCCGGTGGTGGCCGCGACCTCGTCTACCACCCAGCCGACGGCCTCGGCGGCCGCCGGTACGTGCACGATGGTGACGCGGAGCTGGGGGGTCTCCAGCTGGAGCGTCTTGGCCAGGCCGGCCGCGCCCCGGCCGTGCTGCACCAGCACGAACCGGGTGCCCGCGGGGCCGGCGACGGCCGCCTTGGCGCCGAGCAGCGCCTGCTCCAGGTCTTCCCGCCGGCACTCCGGCGGTAGGCACACCAGGACACCGGATCCGACTCTCCCGTTCTCGAGGGCCTGGCGCAGCGGTTCGGCGATCGGGGAGCCGGCGCCGGCGAACAGCCGCCACCTGCCGCTCTCGCGCACCGCGGGCCGCTCCGGCAGCGGCATCTCGTCCAGGTCGAGTGCGAACGGCCGGGCCCACGCCGCGGCGCCGGCCACGATCTTCGCGGGCTGCGCCTGGGGGGCCTTGGCCAGGCCGTCGAGCGCCTCGCCCAACTCCCGGAGGCTGGCGGTGGCGAGGTTCGTCGGGGCCTGCGCGGCGGGCACGCCCATCCGCTGGGTGGCCTGGTCGATGATGTGCATCACCGTGACCGAGCTGAGGTGCAGCTCGTCCAGCGGACGACTGTCCTCGGTGACCATCTCCAGCGGCAGCTCGGCGCGCTCGGCGGCCAGGCGGCGCAGCAGGTCGATGGTCGACTCGCCGTTCTGCCCGGCCCCGTTCTGACCGTTCTGCCCGTGCTGCCCGTGCTGCCCGGATCCGGCGGTCCGCTCCGCGGATGCCGGCGCCGTCGCCGGGTCCGCGACGCGGTGGGCCGCGCCGATCCCGATCTGCGGCGCCTGCTCGGTGGGGCTGGCGAAGAAGGAGAACTCCGCGCCCACCTCCAGGGGCCGGACGAGGCGGCCGTGGAACAGCTCCTCGTGGGCGAGGGGCACACCGGTGACGTAGGCGGCGCCGGCCACGCGCAGCAGCGAGGTCAGCGACTCGTCGTCGGTGTCCAGCGCGACCACCGGCACGTCGGTGATGTTCGCGGCCAGGCCGCTGAGCACCCGTCCCGGGCCGACCTCGACGAACAGGTCGACGTCGGGGGCGGCCTGCCGTACGGCCTGGGTGAACCGCACGGGCTCGGTGATCTGCCGCCGCAGCAGCGCCGGGACGTCGGTGTCCGGCGCCAGGTCCTCCCCGGTGACGGTGGAGACGACGCGGCGGTCCATCGGGCCGAAGTCCTCGTCGGCCAGGCGGGCGCCGAGGACCTCGGCCGCCGGGGCGACCAGTGGCGAGTGGAAGGCGTGCGACACCCGCAGCCGGGTCCAGGTCAGACCGGCCTCGGCGGCCCGGCGCCCGACCGTCTCGACCGCGTCGACGGGCCCGGCGACGACGGTCTGGCCGGGCCCGTTGTAGCCGGCGATGACGACGGGCAGGTCACCGATCAGGCCGGTCACCGTTCCGGGGGTGGCGCGGACGCCGGCCATGGTGCCCGAGGCGCTGTGCTCGGTCATGGCCTGCCCCCGCACGGTCGCCACGCGCAGCAGGGTGTCCTCGTCCATCGCGCCGGCCCAGTGCAGGGCCGACAGCTCGCCCAGGCTGTGGCCGAGCGCGACGTCGGCCTCCACGCCCAGCAGGGCGAGGGTACGCAGGCCGGCCATCGAGCCGGTGACGATGCGCGGCTGGGCGACGGCGGTTGCCACCGTGTCGCCGCCCGTGGGCAGCGCGGCCCGCAGGTAGATCTCCTCGACCTCGGCGAAGCGACGGCGCAGCGCGCCGCCGCTGGTGCCGCGGCCCGACCCCTGGCCGGGGAAGAGGTAGCCGACCCGGGCCGGGCCGCCGGCCCGGCCGAGGAAGGCGCGGCCGTCCGGGGCGAGCATGGTGGTCTCGCCCGCCTCCAGCGCGTTGATCAGGCGCTGGAGCTGCCGCTCGGCGTCCTCCGGCGAGGTGACGACCACCGCGGCCCGGTACGGCAGGTCGCGCAGCTCCCGCTGGAGCGTCGCGGCCAGGTCGGCGAGCTGGGCGTAGGACACCTTCGGCGCGAAGTCCGCCAGCTCGGTGAGCCGCTCGCGCAGCGCCTGCGGCGAGGCCGCGTCGGCCAGCAGCAGCTCGGCGTCCTGCAGCGAGGCGGCCAGGGCGCGGGTGCGGCCCGGCAGCGGGGAGCGCCGCCGGGGGGCGGCGTTCTCCAGCACCACGTGGGTGTTGATGCCGCCGAAACCCATGGCGGTGACGCCGGCCCGCAGCGGGGCGCCGTCCGGCCAGGGCTCGGCCTTGCGCAGTACGCGCAGGGCCGCGCCCTCCTCGGCCAGCACCGGGTGCGGGTCGACGCAGCCGACGGTGGGGGGCAGCACCTGCCCGTGCACCGCCATCACGGCCTTGATCAGGCCGGCCACGCCGGCCGCGGCCTTGGCGTGGCCGATCATGCCCTTGATCGAGCCGACCGCGGCGGGCGGCGCCGAGGGGTCGGCGGCGGCCCGGGCGCCGGACAGCGCCTTCAGCTCCGTCGCGTCGCCGAGGGCGGTGCCGGTGCCGTGACCCTCGAACAGCGCGACGGTCTCGATGCCGAACCCGGCCCGCTCGTAGGCGCGGCGCAGGGCGAGCTGGTAGCCGCTGACCTCCGGCCGGGTCATGCCGCCCCGGCCGTCGGAGGAGATGCCCCAGCCGGCGACGGTGGCGTAGATCCGGTGCCCGGCGGCCAGAGCGTCGCTCTCGCGCATCAGGACGACCATGCCGCAGCCCTCGCCCGGCCAGAAGCCGTTGGAGTGGCGGTCGTAGAGGCGGAAGTCGTTCTTGGCCAGCGCCCCGGTCTTGGCGAACCCGACGATCTCGAACGGGTCGATGGACAGGTCCACCCCGCCGGCGACGGCGACGTCGATGTCGCCGTCGGCCAGCGCCTTGCCGGCGGTCACCACCGACAGCAGCGACGACGAGCAGGCGCCGTCCACGGTGTAGCCGCCGCCGTTGAGGTCGAAGTGGTTGCAGATCCGCCCGGCGATGGTGTTGGACAGGCCACCGGCGAGGGTGTCCTCGTCGATGGGCGGGAACGGGCTCTTGTAGGCGGCCTCGTAGTCGGCGAGGAACGCCTCCAGCCGCTCGTCGTCCCAGCCCTGCTCCTTCAGCGCCGCGGCGAGGGTCCGGCGCACGTACGGCCAGCGCAGCCGCAGCACGTTGGCCCGGGTGAACTCGCCGGTGAGGGTGTTGCCCACCACCACGCCGGTGCGTTCGCGGGGCAGGCCCTCGGCGTCGGGGAAGCCGGCGTCGGCCAGCGCCCGGCCGGCCGTGTCGAGGGCGAGCCAGTGGGTCAGGTCGGTGGAGCGGTAGGTGCTGCCGGCGACGCGGTAGGCGAGCCGGTCGAACTCGTAGCCCTCGATGACCGCGGCGGTGCGGGCGTAGAAGCGGTCGGGGGCCGAGGGGTCGGGATCCCAGTAGTCGTCGAGCCGCATCCGCACGTCGGGCAGCCGGCGGAAGGCCCGCCGGCCGGCGACGGCGTTCTCCCACAGCTCCCGCGGCGAGGTGGCATCCGGGTAGCGGCATGCCATGCCGACGATGGCGAGCCTGGTCATACCTTCGCGACCTCTTTCCGGGCCGGGGCGAGGGCCTGCTCGGCCGCCGCGCTGACCTGGGCGGCGTCCCGCTCGCGGGCCTTGGCGACGATGTGCAGGGACCACAGGAAGGCGCCGCGGATCAGGCAGACCGTGGCGGTGGCGAAGAAGATGCCGTAGGGGATGCTCATACCGGTCAGCAGGCCGTACACCAGGGCGACGCCGCCGCCGAAGGCGACCTGCGACAGCGGCTTGGACGGCGTGGTGCCCGGGTCGGTGATCATGTAGTTGGTGAACAGGACGAACGCCACGCCGGTCATCATGGCCAGGCCGCCGAGGAGGGCGACGTCGTCGAGGATGACGCTGCGCACGACGGCCTGCAGGGCGAAGCCGATCACCCAGGCGCCGATCAGCCACATGCGGTTGGTCAGCTTGGCGTTCAGCATGGTGCCGAAGAAGATGATCACGCAGGGGATGATCCAGTCGATCGGGTTGGTGACGTTCTCACTGAAGTGGTACGGCGGCGCGATGCTGGCCCAGGGGAACAGCAGCAGGATGACGGCGATGCCGAAGTTGGAGGGGTTCATCACGTGGCGCAGCCGGCCGCGGACGGGGGCCCGGATGACCCACTTGGTGCCGACGGCGACGACGACGCCGAACATCATCACCAGGATCTGGTCGTTGACGTAGATCAGCATGTTCATCGCGATGCCGCTGATGTGCGCCGGGTAGAGGAACTCCACCAGGCCGCGCGGGCCGTTGCCGCTGAAGCGCGGGGCGCGGCCCTCGACCTTGGCGCCGATCAGCTCCAGGACGATCTCTGTGGTGTAGGCGGTCGCCAGGGCGACGAGGGGCCAGGTCCAGGGCTGCTCGAAGCCGAGGACGGTGTAGCCGAGGATGTTGAAGACCGTGATCGAGAGGGCGAACCGGCGCAGGGCCGTGATGACCTTCGGGTCGTGCCGCGGGGGCGTCTTGGCTTTCTCGGCCATTTCGTCACTGCTCCTTCGCTTGCGAGCCGAGCTGCACGGTGTGCCGGCCCGGGGTCAGCTGAAGATCCTGCTCGTGGACCTGCCCGGTCCGGTCGCGCCAGGTCAGGCGCACCGGCAGCGGACCGGTGACGTCCCGGCCGAGGCCGATGTGCACCTCGTGGCTGCGCCGGCCGGAGTGGCCGCTGCCGCCGTCGACCTTGCCGATGGCGACGCGCCCGCCGGGGAGGGTCACCTTCACCTCGGCGCCGATCACGGGCGACGCGGCGGACGAGGCGGCGCCGGCGGCGTTCTCGTGGTTCAGCCGCAGCTCCAGGAACGCGCCGGGGGTCGGGCTCTGGTTGTGGTAGAAGACCGGGGCGTCCCACTGCCGGGCGACCGCGATGTCGAGCCGGCCGTCACCGTCGGCGTCGCCGGTGGCGATGCCGCGGGTGGGCACCGGCACGGCCATGCCGAGCTGCGGGGACAGGTCGGCGTAGCGGCCGGTCTTGGCGTCCTTGACGAAGAAGGCGAGCGTCTGGCTGCCGCCGATGTCGGCGCCCTCATGGACGGTCGGCCAGGAGTGCGGGTTGCGCAGCACGCCGTCGTTGGCGGTGGCGAGCTCCTGCAGCTGCGGCCAGCGGTTGACGTCGCCCTTGACGAAGCCGGTGGCCTGGACGATCGCCGGGACGCCGCCGTTGTCGAAGTCGTCGATCTTGACGTCCCAGCCCCAGCCGGACCACGCGGTGCGGCTCGGGGCGCTGTGGTCGGCGAACGGCGCGACGCCGCGCTTCAGCTCGGAGGCGACCTCGGCCCGGTCCTTGGCGGTGGACATGAACTGGAAGTTGCTCTCCTGGATACCGAAGGAGGTGGTGATGTTGCTGACGAAGACGTCGTAGAGGCCGTCGCCGTCCAGGTCACCGAAGTCGGAGCCCATGCCCTTGAACGAGTCGTGGCCCAGGGTCTTGGACTTGGGCACGATCGGCGAGGACTCGCCCTCGGCGAGGGAGAAGGCGATGTGGCCGGGGGTGGAGCGGTTGTACAGCAGCCGGTCGCGGCCGAAGTCGTTGTTCAGGAACAGCTCGGGCAGCTGGTCGCCGTCCAGGTCGGCGGTGCTGGCGCCGAGCTCCCAGCCCTTGGAGACGTTCGTCGGCAGGACGTCGTCGAGCTTGGCGAAGGTGACCGTCGGCCGCTCGCCGGCGGTGGCGCCGGTCCAGCGGAAGAAGTAGTCCTCGCCGCCGTTGACGGCCGCCGACATGGAGTCGTTCATCTCCACGCCGCCGTTGACCTTCGGGTCCAGGACGGGGCCGTGCGGGAAGTAGTTGCCGATGAAGACGTCCACGTGGCCGTCGCCGTCGAAGTCGGCGGCGGTGGCGGTGTTGCTGTTCCACTGCGGGCCGGTGTACTTGGTCGTGCCGACGCC
The DNA here is from genome assembly GCF_013409935.1 of Streptosporangium sandarakinum. Lineage (GTDB taxonomy): Bacteria > Actinomycetota > Actinomycetes > Streptosporangiales > Streptosporangiaceae > Streptosporangium > Streptosporangium nondiastaticum. The sequence goes on from NZ_JACCCO010000001.1 coordinate 368,052, forward strand.
CTGCACCAGCTCGGTGGGCACGTAGGCGTCCGCGGCGAGCTGCGTGGCGCCGCTCTTCGCGAGGTAGACGATCGGCGTGCGGCCCCAGAAGTAGACCAGCAGGTCGGTGCGGCCGTCCTCGTTGTAGTCACCGGGCAGGCAGCCCATGGGGGCCATCGTGTCGCTCATCGGCAGCGAACCGGGGTTCAGCGCGAACGGCCGGTAGCGGTCGGAGCGCGCGCCGGGGGTGGGGGTCACCACGACCTGGTCGATCCGGGTGTCGGTGACGCACAGGTCGTTGGACAGGCCGTCCATGTCGAGGTCGTTCATGGCGATGCCGGCCCCGACCGAGGAGATCCAGGCGTCGATGTTGCTGTAGCGCTGGTTCACCTGGCGGATCGTCTTCTGCGGGTACCCGGCGGGCAGCGCGATGCTCATCGGCTCGAACGCGTAGGTACTCGCCAGGCCGTCCTTCTCCTCGTCCGAGGCGAAGGACGGGCGGCCCGCCGCGAAAAGGGCCGCCATCATGACGAGGGCGACGATTCCCGGCAGTTGCCTGCGCAGCCAGCCAGCTGTCGTGGTCACGGAGTAACACCTCCAGCAAATGCGAACTCATTGGCGATGCGGCGCCGCCACACCTCGTAGGCGGGCAGGTCGCCCGTAACGGGCCCGTCGGGGCGGGTCCGGCGGCTGGTCAGGGCGGCGTCCTCGGGCGTGGTGCCGCACAGCACCCGGGTCGCGACCTCGTTGTGCGGCACCAGCAGGCCGGCGCGGACGCGGGCCTCGGCCGCGAACGAGCTGCCCTGGGCGAGCTGCGGCCGGTACGTCCCGGCCCGCTCGCGCAGCTCCAGCAGCTCGTCCTCGGGCGCGCCGCCCGCGTAGGTCGCGGCCAGGCCGACGCCGGCGTACAGGTCGGCCCGGCGTGAGCGGGGGAACCGCTCGACCAGCGAGACGACCTGCTCGACGTCGGTGCCGCCGACGAACCACAGCGCGCGGCCGATGCCCTGGTCGATGGCGCGGGCGGCGTACGCCTCGGGCCCGCCGGCCGGCCAGGGGAAGCGCGTCTCGCGGTACTGCTCGTGCACGTACCGCTGCGTGTGGAAGTAGGCCTGGTGGAAGCCGTAGCCGTCGTGGACGAGCCACAGCAGCAGCGGGTCCAGGCCGCGGCTGTCCGGCCACAGGAAGCGCGGCAGCCGCGCCATGGCCCAGCCGATGCCGACGTAGATCATGTAGTTGTGGGCGTCACCCCGTCCGGCGAGGGAGTCGGCGGTCCGGTGCCCGCCGCCCGGCGTCAGCCGGTCGAGGATGGCGAAGGCCATGCCGGCGCCCTCGTAGGCGAAGCCGCGGAAGCGCCGGGGGATCTCCTCCAGGCGTTCCTCGGCCTCGGCCGCGGAACGGGTCTCGGCCGCGAAGGCGTAACCGGTGAGAAAAGTCTCGCCGATCGTCTCCAACAATTCCCGGGACGCGTCGTCCTTCACGTGGAAACCCCGGGTGGCAAGTTTCGTCTCTGATATGCCCGGCGTCAGGACGCGACGCCTCAATGACCGGAACATGCTGGTCAACCCAACCCCTCCACCCCTCGTCAATAGGTGTCCTTCATAAATTCACGCATATGCCGAGCTGCGCTCTCCACTTCGGAAGTGCTGATCCGGCGCGCTTTTCCCGGGAGCACGTCTTTCTCCGAAAACCGGAAAACGGCCCGGGAAAACCATTCATGAATCACGCGTGAGTTCACCGGGCGTCACCGCCGGACGCCACGGCGGGCGGCAGCGCCCGGCGGTCCGGTGACCGGGGTCCGGCGGTCCGGTGCCGCGGGCCCGGTGACCGGGGCCCGGTGCGGTCGCCCGGGCGCGGCGGCCCGGCGTCAGCGCCCGACGCGGTCCGCCGCGAAGCGGGCGTGGATCCGCCGCCGCCACACCTCGTACTGCGGGACCGGGCCGGAGCCGTAGGGATCGACGGCCGTGTCGTCGGCGAGCGCGACCGCGTCGGCGACCGACAGACCGGTCAGCGCGGCGGTGGCGGCCGCGGTGTGCTCGGGGACGAACCCGGCGTGGTCGCGGGCCTTGACCGCGAAGACCGCGCCCAGTGCCAGTTCGGCCCGGTGCTCGCCGGCCTCCTCCCCCATCGCGGCCAGATCATCGGTCCCGCAGCCGCCGGCGAACGTCGCCGCCAGGCCGACGCCGCTCCACAGGTCGGCCTGGCGGCCGTCGGCGAAGCGGCGCACCGCGGCGGCGACGTCCGCCGTCCGCGCGCCGTGGATGAACCACAGGGCGCGGCCGATGCCCTGGTCGACGGCCCGGGGGAAGTAGCCGGGCGACCCCTCCCAGGCGTAGGGGGCGGGCACCCGCTGCTCGTCCACCCAGCGCCGGGTGTCGAAGTAGGCCCGGTCGAAGCCGTAGCCGTCCACCGCGAGCCAGCTCATCGTCGGGTGGTACGGCGTCTCGCCCAGGTCGGGGACGACCTTCTTCCACAGCGGCCGGGGCAGCCGCGCCATGGCGAAGCCGATGCCGATGTAGGTGAGGAAGATGTGCGGGCGGCCGGGGCCGAGCAGCAGGTCGCGGGTACGGTGGCCGCGGCCCCCGCCCATCGCGTCGAGGACGGTCAGCGCCATCGTGGCGCCCTCGTAGGCGAAGCCGCGCAGTTCCACGTCGATCATGCCCAGCCGCCGCTCGACCTCCCACTGGTTCCGCGCGTCGATGCCCCACTCGAAGCCGCACACGACGGACTGCGGGATCGCCTCCAGCCGTTCGGCCGCCGGTGACGACGCGCCGGGGAAGCCGCGCACCGCGAACGTCACGTCCGCCAGGGACGGTGCCAGCAGCAACCGGCGGAACGAGCCGAAGAATGTCGACATGGCGCTCTCCTCAACCGCCTGGGAGGCCCGAGGACCACCGCCGCGGGCGTCCCCGGCGTGCGGGGGACGCCCGCGCACACCACTCAGGATGCGACCGGCGGCCCGCTCGGGCTTTTCACAGAATGCGGGGCCGGCGGACGCGGTGGCGGTCCGCACGAACGGAGAAGGGCACGGGACGGGGGCGCCGCCCCGGCGGGGACGGAGAACGCGGGGCCCGGGACGGCGGGGGTGGCCGTAGGGCGAGCGGCCGGGGAGGCTCCCGGCGGTCAGGAGGCGAGCATGTCGAGGATGCTCCCGACGAAGAAGAGCGCGAAGGCCGCCTTCCGGAACCCGTGGAACGGCCGGGCGCTCCGCAGCGTGGCGGCGAGCCGCCGCAGCGCCCGCCCGAGGAGCCACCGCCAGGCGGCGGCCACCCTCAGGCGCGACGCGGTGGAGAGGGTGACCAGGAGCAGGACGATCTCGGCGATCATGACCATGAACGCCCACGGCACGGCCGCCGGGCTCGTCTTGAGGGCGACGACGACGAACACCAACGCGATGACCGCGCCGGCCAGGGCGACCAGGACACAGCCATCGTTCCTGCCGGCCCGCTCCGCCTCGGTGAACAGCGCGCGGTCGGGGCCGCTGAGGTGGCTCGACAGGAACTCGGCGGCGCGGCGCTTCGCGTGCGTGTACTCGTTCTCGTCTCCGGCGTAGGCGCGCAGCTCGTCGATGACCGCGCGGTGGAAGCTCCGGTAGACGTCGAGTGCGACGTCGAGTCCCTCGGGCACCCGGCCGGGAGGCGTGGTGTGGACGGAGAGTCCGCTGATCGGGCCGTTGATGTCGCCGGGCACCGACCACACGGTGACCATGTCCTCGGTGACGGTGTCGTGGAGTGCGGACAGCCGGGCCACGTCGCGTTTGTGGCGGCTGCGGGTGAGGGTGCGCTCGGCGCGTTCCTGGTTCGCCTCGCCGCGCCGCTTGACCCCGTCGGGGTCAAGCAGGTCCAGGCCGACGGAGAGGCCCGCGAGGAACAGGAGTCCCTTCCCGAACCGGCCGACCGCCAGCATCCTGATCCCGTACAGGTCCATGCCGGTGGTCGACTGCCCGTCCAGCCAGGTCGAAAGGACGGTCGCCAGATCGCTCATGGGGCGTATTCAACCGGAATGATCACCGATCGGACCGCGGATCGGGATTTTCCCGCCGAAACGACCGGGTCGCCGGCCGGGCGCGGCGGACGGGTGCGGCGAACGGCACCCGGGCGGGTCAGCGGACGGCCGCGGCGGGCCGGGCCGTCCCGGTGTTCCAGGCGCCCCAGACGCTCCAGGCGGAGCCGGCGTCCCAGATCGTCCCGGCGCTCCAGGCCGGTTGGGCGTGCCAGGCGGTCCGCGGGCGGCCGGCCTCGGCGATCTCGGCGGCCTCGGCGACCACAGCCGCGGCGGCCGCGGCCCGCGCGGTGAGGACCGCGACGACCGCCGCCAGCTCCTCGGCTGTCGGGTTGCCCCGCACGACGGTCAGGATCGGGTTCTCCTCCACGGCGCACCTCCGGCTACGAAGGTCCCACCCGGCGGCGGCGGCGCGCACCTCCGGGAATGCCCTCCCGGGCCCGGCGGGTTTCGGGGTCCGGACGGGCCCGGGAGGGGTTCGGGGGGCCGCACGGACCGGGGCGGGACGCGCGGGTCTCCGGCGGGCGCCGTACGGCGGTGCGTACGGCGGACGCCGTACGCACCGGAGCGGGGTCTCAGACGACGAGCTGGTCGCCGAACTCCAGGACGAGCGGCAGGTCGGCGCGGCGGCTGATGTTGAGCTTGCGGTAGGTGCGGGTGAGGTGCTGCTCGACCGTGCTGATCGTGATGTAGAGCTTGGCGGCGATCTCCCGGTTGGTGTAGCCGGCCGCGGCCAGGGCGGCGACCCGCCTCTCGGCGTCGCTCAGCATGTCGATCATGTCCCCGGCGGGCACGGCCGGCGGCGCGCCGGGGTCGTCGGCCCGCGACAGCGTCCCGGCCAGCGGCTGGGCGTGGCACTCCACGGCCACGGCCCGCGCCCGCCCGGCGATCGTCTTGGCGCGGCGGTGCTCGCCGAGCGCCTCATAGACCTCGACCAGGTCGAACAGCGCGCGGGCCAGCTCGTACCTGTCCCCCGCGGCCTGGAGGTACTCGGTCGCCTGGCGCAGCAGCGGGGGGCGGCGGCGCAGCTCGGAGACGGCGGCCAGCAGCCGGAGCGCGGCGCCCCGGCCCCGGGTGGCGCCGGGGCCGCACAGGTCGAGCTGGGCCTGGACGAGCTGCCGGGCCTCCTCGGCCTGGCCCATCCGCAGGCACGCCTCGGCGGCGTCGGCCCGCCAGGGGATCAGGCCGGGCGTGTCGAGGTTCCAGGCGGCCATCAGGTCGCCGCACTGCTGGAAGTCGCGCAGCGCCAGCGCGAAGTAGTCGGTGGCCAGGCTGTGGCGGCCCCGGGCGTGCAGGTAGTGCAGGCCGTAGCGGGTCTGGAACATCGCCTCGGGCACCGGCCGGTCCAGGTACTCGCGCACCGCGTCGTACTTGCCCATCGCGGTGAGCGCGAGGATCAGGCTGCTCAGCGGCCCGCCGATGGCGACGCCCCAGCTGCTCACCGGGATGATGTCCAGGGCCAGGCGCGCGTGGTGCTCGGCGGCGGGCATGTCGCCCTGGCGGACGGCGATCTCGGCGCGGATCGCGGCGAGCCGGGCCTGGCGGCTCGGCGCCTGCCGGGACGACGCCTCGACGCTGAACAGGTCGCACCAGGGGGCCACCCGCTCGCAGCGGCCCGCGTAGGTGAGGGCCAGCAGCGAGTTCTCGACGGTGTCGAGCGTCATCTCGTCCAGGCGGGAGTCCTCCAGGATCCGCTCGACGGCGTCCATGTCCTCCTCCCGCGGGCCCCGGGTGAGGACCTCGGCGAGCGCGAGCGCCGACTCCAGCCGCCGGCTGACCGACACCGAGACCATGGTCGCCAGGCCCTGGTCGCCGGCGAGGTGCCGCAGCCGGTCGAGGAAGGGCGGGTGGGTGGCGCGCAGCCACAGACGGCTCACCACGAGCTCGGCGGCCGTCTCGGGGTCCGCCGCGGCGCCCGGCCGGTTGAGCTGTTCGAGCACGTCGCGCGCGTCGTCGAAACGGCCGTACCACAGCAGCGCCCGGGCCAGCACGACGGCGTCGACGCCGCGCAGGCTGCCCCGGTTCATCGCCTCGGCCAGCTCGGCGAGGTGCCCGGTCGGCGCGGCCGGGTTGATCCGCCACTCGGCGCGCACCAGCATCGTCATGATCTTCGCGCGCTGGGTCTCGTCGGCGCACTCGCGCCAGGCCATGCGCAGGTAGTCGACCGCCGCCTCCACCCGCCCGGTGCGCAGGGCGCTCCTGGCGGCCTCCTCCAGGATCGGCACGACCCAGGGGGCCTCGACCCGGCCGGCCCGCAGCAGGTGCCCGGCGATCACCGCCGGGGAGGAGCCCAGGTCGTAGCCCAGCTCCGCGGCCCGGCGGTGCAGGTCCGCCCGCTCCTGGGCGTCCGTTCCGGCGAGGACGGCCTCGCGGACGGCGTCGTGCCGGAACCTGCCGAGGGTGAGCAGCCCGGCGGCGCTGAGGGAGTGCAGCTCCCTGCCGACGTCGGGACCGGGCAGGCCGAGCAGCCGGTCGAGCGACTCCGGCTCGCCGAGGATCGCCAGACCCCGGGCGACCCGCATGGTCTGCTCGTGGCCGCGCTGCAGGCACGACAGCACGGCCTGGCCGTAGTGGTCGCCGGCGGTGACCCCGTCCGGAGGCTCGTCCGCGGCGGACCGGGTGAGCTGCCGGTAGTCGTCGGCCAGGGCGTTGGCCAGCAGGGGGTTGCCGCCGCTGAGGGCGTACCACTCGTCGGCGAGCCGGTCGGCGGTCTCCCGGCCCGCCTCCTCCTCGACGAGGGCGGCCACCCCGGCCCGTGACAGCCGGGTGAGCTGGATGCGGCGGCAGTGCGGCTGGCGGACCAGCTCGGTCTGGAAGAACCCGTCGGGCCAGCGGCCGTGGTCGGCGTGGCCGAACACCATCACGATCCGGGCGAGCCGTACCCGCCGCGCCAGGTACGCCAGGCAGAGCAGGGAGGCGCGGTCGGCGTGGTGCACGTCGTCGACGATGATCATGAGCGGGTACCGCTCCGACAGCTCCAGCAGGACGGTGCACAGGACGTGAACGGTCTGGGCGTCGATCTGCCGGCCGCCGGTGTCCTCCGGCTCGGCCGCGAGCACGGCGCGCGCGCCCTCGTTCAGCAGCGCCAGCGCCCGGTCGCGCTCCTCGGGGACCAGCGGCGCGTCCTGGATGAGCTGGCCGAGCACACCCAGGGGCAGGTCCCGTTCCATGCGCGAGCCCGTCGCGGTGACGGCCAGCGCGCCCCGCTCGATGGCCTGCTCGGCGAACACGTGCAGCAGCGCGCTCTTGCCCGTCGCGACGGCGCCACCGACCAGCGCCACCTTGCCCCTGCCCAGCACCGCACTGTCGAGGAGGGCCTGCAGGCAGGCCAGCTCCTCCTCCCGCTCGACCAGTTTCATCGTCGTATCCCTCCTCGGCCCCGCCCTCGCCGGGGTTCTCCGTCTCGTCGCGCCGTCATCCGGCCGGTCATCACCCGCCGGTCGTCACCGTCCCGCCGTCGTCCGCGTGCTCCTCGCCCGCGTGCTTCTCGTCCGCGTGTTCCTCGTCCAGGTGAGCGCCCCCGGCTCCGCCGCGGCGCCCGTCGAGACACCCGCCGTGGGCACCGTTGTGGGGGCCGTCGTGGGAACCGTCTCCGCGGGGGCCGCCGGGGCCGCCGTGCGGCGCATCCGTTCCCGCCGCGATCTGGCGACGGCGGAGGCGGCGGCCGACAGCGCGGCGGCCCGCAGGTCCGGTCCGGTCCCGGCCCCCCAGAAGACCGTCCCGCCCACCTGGAGCTCGGCGTAGACCGCGACCTCGCGGAGCCCGTGAGGTCCGGGGAGCCCGTGGAGCCCGCTGCCGTCGGTGTCCTCGCGGGGTTCACCGGCCCGGCCGGCCCCGGGGAGCGGGTGCGCCTCCCGCCGGGCCGTACGGCCGTCGCCCGCCGGGCCCGTGTGCTGGACGGCGCGCACCCGCAGCCCCCGCCGGGCGAGCTCGGCGCGTACGGCCCGCACCGCGTCGGTCCGGTCCCGCCCGGCGTCGAAGCCGCCGCCGTCGACGTGCAGGACGACGGTCGCCGGGACACCTCCGGAAGCCGTGGCGGAGACGGCGGCGGTGGCGGCCTGGGTCGGGGCCATGGCGGTGACCTCGGTGAAGGGATCGGGCGCCGCGCCGATGACGTACTCGCGCTCGAAGCACTCCCGCAGCCGGTCGGGGCCGATCTCCCCGCCCTCGGCGTCGGCCAGCGCCTGCACCGTCCGGGCGAACTCCACCCGCAGCGCGCGGGGCAGGTTCAGCCCGTGCCGGGCGCTCATGACGTAGGCCAGGCCGCCCTTGCCGGACTGGCTGTTGATGCGCACGATGGCCTCGTAGGTCCGTCCCACGTCCTGCGGGTCCAGCGGCAGGTACGGCAGGCGCCACGGCAGCCCGGCCGGCTCGGCGCCCACCTCGGCGGCCTCCCGTTCCAGGGCGTCGAAGCCCTTGTTGATGGCGTCCTGGTGGGAACCGGAGAACGCGGTGTAGACGAGGTCGCCACCGTAGGGGTGGCGCGGGTGGACCGGGATCCCGGTGCACCCCTCGACCGTGCGCCGGACCCGGTCGAGGTCCCGGAAGTCGACACCGGGGTCGACGCCCTGGGTGAGCAGGTTCAGCCCGAGGGTGACCAGGCACACGTTGCCGGCCCGTTCCCCGTTGCCGAACAGGCAGCCCTCGATCCGCTGGGCCCCGGCCAGCACGGCCAGCTCGGCGGTGGCGACGCCGGTGCCGCGGTCGTTGTGCGGGTGGACCGACAGGCACAGGTGCTCGCGCCGCGACAGGTTGCGGTGCATCCACTCGATCTGGTCGGCGAAGACGTTGGGGGTGGACCGCTCGACCGTGGTGGGGAAGTTCAGGATGATCTCCCGTCCCGGGCCGGGCTGCCACACGTCCATGACGGCCTCGCAGACCTCCAGCGAGAAGTCCGGCTCGGTGTCGGCGAAGTGCTCGGGAGAGTACTGGAAGCCCAGGTCGCAGTCGTCCAGGAACCGCTCGGCGTACTTCGTCACCAGCCGGGTGCCCCGTACGGCGAGGTCCTTGCACTCGTCGCGGTCCATGCCGAACACCCGGCGGCGGAACCACGGCGACGTCGCGTGGTAGAGGTGTACGGTGGCCCGCCGCGCCCCCGCCAGGCTCTCCATGGTGCGTTCGATCAGCTCCTCGCGCGCCTGGACGAGCACCGAGACGCGGACGTCGTCGGGGATGAGGTCCTCCTCGACGAGCATCCGGACGAAGTCGTGGTCGTCGCGGCTGGCGGCGGGGAAGCCGACCTCGATCTCCTTGTAGCCCATGCGCACCAGCAGGTCGAACATCACCAGCTTGCGCGCCGGGGTCATGGGGGCGGCCAGCGCCTGGTTGCCGTCCCGGAGGTCGGTGGAGAGCCAGCGGGGCGCGGCGGTGACGGTGGCGTCCGGCCACGTGCGATCGTTCAGGGGGACCTTGGGGAATGCGGTGTACCGTCCGGTATTCACTGTCGGAGCCCTTACCTACGTGAACCTGGTGTGCCTGGGGATGCTGACACCCGTCAGCCGAATGAGCCGAAATACGTCGAGTACGAGTACGGCGAGAGCTGAACCTGGATCTGGTAGGAGTCGGTCTCGTCGTGCATGCGGAAGAGAACGACTATCTCCGAATAGGCGGCGGTGAGCCCGAGGCCGACGAAGTACCGGTCGCTTTCGAGGATGAGGCGGTAAACGCCGCGTTCGAAACGGCGGCCCTTCCAGTCCTGGACGCGGCCCTCGTGGTCGGTTTCGGCTTTGGCGTCCGGATTCCAGTGGCCGCCGTCGGCGCACTCCAGCCGGATCCTGACACTGGCGGCCGGTCGGCCGTAGACACCGTCCAGTGTCTGAATAGCAATACCCATCTCACCGTCACCTGTCCAACGGGCCCGTCCACGGCGGCCCGGTTCGGCGCTTTCGCCTTGGCCGCCCAGGCGGCGCCGCTGCGAGCGTCGGCTTCGCCTGGGCTTCGTCCAAGCTTCGCGGACCGCGCTATCGGTTCGCCTTCGCCCGCTTATCGGCTCGTCATGCTCTCGTCACGTGTCAGCCGGCCGCCCGCCCCGGCTTCCGCCGGCGGACGGCCGGGCCGCGGCCGGCCGGCCGCCCCGCGGCACCGGTTCGCGCTCCGTCCCGGACGGTTCAGGAACCCCCGAAATCTGCTTTCACCTGCGGAGATGTCCGGAGCGAAGGGAAGCGATAGAGACCCGATGGCGGGCCGTGTGAGCGTCATCGGTGTCAGGAACGGCGTCCGGCGACGCCGCCACGACCGCGGAGGTAAAGATGAGCGGCAAGATCAACAAGACCGTCGTGCGACTGGGTGTCTCGATCGTCATCGCCCTCGCGGGCGTCACCGTCAGCGGCGCGACCGCGAACGCATCCTCCCCGGTTCCGCCGCCGCCCACCACCCACCGCCCCATGTGCTGCAACCCCTGGGGATGACGGGAACACCACCGAACGCCGAAACGGCCGGGGACGCGAGTCCCCGGCCGTTTCGTGTTTTTCACCAGGTTGACAAGGGGAATCGCCCGCGAGCAAGCGGTGCGCCTGGCAACACCTCATTTCGCGTTGTACCATCCATTCACGAAACGGACAGAGCGTACGATCGCGAACAAGGTGGCGTTAGAGTGCCGATCTTGGAACACACCGCACAGAACCCCTGGTGTTCCCGGGCCCTGCTTTACGTAAACTTCCTGTGACCAGGAAAGCCGGCTTCGGGGAGGTCCGTCACTTCCCGTACCCCGCACGGCTGCAAAGCGTAGAGGTCTCGCTGCGCCGGGGGGCGGAAGTTTCTTCAAGGAGATGCGCGTGGAGTTTCGCGTTCTAGGAACGCTCGAAGTCACCGCGGACGGGCAACGCGTGGATCTCGGTGGCATCCGGCAGCAGACCGTTCTGGCGGTCCTCCTCCTGGATGCCAACCGGACGGTGGCCACAGGCCGGCTCATGGAGGCCATCTACGGGGACGACCCGCCCGCCACGTCGCGGGCCCAGGTGCAGATCTGCATCTCGGCGCTGAGACGGCTCTTCGCCGCTCACGGCGGCGAAGAGGTGATCGTGACGAGGTCGCAGGGGTACGCGCTGCGGGCCGACGACGAGCAGATAGACGCGCGCCGCTTCGAGAACCTCGTGCTGCGGGCCCGCCGCGCCCGTGACGGCGGCGATCCCGAGGAGGCCGTCCGGCACTACCGCGAGGCGCTCGCGCTGTGGCGGGGAACGGCCCTGGAGGGCATCGACAGCCGGCTGGCGCAGTCGGTCGCGGCCCGCCTCGCCGAGCAGCGGATCACCTCCAACGAGGACTGCCTCCAGCTGGAGCTCGACCTCGGCCGCCACCACGAGCTGGTCGGCGAGCTCACCCGGCTCGTGGAGGAGTACCCGCTGCGCGAGCGGCTCCTCGGCCAGCTCATGACGGCGCTGTACCGCTCGGGCCGGCAGGCCGAGGCGCTCCAGGTCTACCGCGACGCCCGGCGCACCATGATCGACGAGCTGGGCATCGAGCCCAACGAGCGGCTGCAGCAGCTCGAACACGCGATCCTCACCTCCGACGAGAGCCTCGACGCCCCCCAGGCGCCCGCGCCGGCCGGGGCCGCGCCGCAGGCCCCCGTCCCGGCGGTGCCGGGCATGCTCCCGGCCGGCATCGCCGACTTCATCGGCCGCGCCGAGCAGGTGGACGTCATCCGCAGGCGGCTGACCGTCGCCTCCGACGGCCCGGCGCGCTTCGCCGTACCGATCGTCGTGGTCACCGGCCGGGCGGGGATCGGCAAGACCAGCGTCGCGGTCCACGCCGCGCACAGCGTGATGGAGCACTTCCCCGACGGCCAGCTCTTCGCCAGCCTGCACAGCGGCGTGTCCCGCCCGGTCAGCCCGTTGCAGGTGCTCGAACGGTTCCTGCGCACCCTCGGCATACCCGGCACCGCCCTGCCCGACGGGCTGGACGAGCGGGCCGAGACGTACCGGACGCTGCTGGCCGACCGCAGGATGCTGATCGTGCTGGACGACGTGGGCAGCGAGAGCCAGGTCCTGCCGCTGCTGCCGGGCAACCCCGCCTCGGCCGTCATCATCACCAGCCGCAGCCGGCTCGCCGGGCTGGCCGGCGTCACCCACGTCGATGTGGACCTCTTCAATCCGGCCCACTCGGTGGACCTGCTCTCCCACGTGGCCGGGACCGACCGCGTGCGGTCCGAGTCGGGCTCCGCCGCGGCGCTCGCCGAGCTGTGCGGGCACCTGCCGCTGGCGCTGCGCATCGCCGGCGCCCGCCTCGCCGCGCGCCCGCACTGGAGCGTCGAGCAGCTGGTGGGCCGGCTGCGCGACGAGACCCGCAGGCTCGACGAGCTGATGCACGGAGAGATGGGCATCCGCGCCAGCCTCTCCCTGACCTACGACGGCATCAGCGAGGAGGCCCGCCGGCTGTTCCGGCGGCTGGCGATCCTCGACTCCCACGTCTTCTCCGGGTGGACCGGCGCGGCCCTGCTGAAGCAACCGCTCCTTGAGGCCCAGGACCTGCTGGACGACCTGGCCGACGCCCAGCTCGTCGAGGTCGTCGGCACCGGGCGGGGCGTGCACACCCAGTACCGCTTCCACGACCTCGTCCGGGTGTTCGCCCGGGAACGCCTCGCCGCCGAGGAGCCCGCCGCCGAGCGCGCCGCCGCGCTCAGCCGGGTGCTGAGCGGGCTGCTCATCCTCGTCGACGCGGCCCGATGCCGCGAGTTCGGGACCTGCCCGCAGGCCTTCGGGGAGACGGAGATCCCCCGGGTCCTGCCCGACGAACTGGTCCGTCAGCTCGTCACCGAGCCGATCGCGTGGTTCGAGCGCGAGCGCCCCCTCCTGGTGTACGGCATCCGCCAGGCGGCGCAGGCCGGTCTCGGGGAGCTGTGCTGGCGGCTCGCGACGACCGCCGCCACGTTCTTCGAGTCGAGGGTCTACCTCGACGACTGGCGCGAGACCCACGAGATCGCCCTGGAGGCCGCCCGCGGCACCGGGGACAAGCGCGGCCAGGCGGAGATCCTGTACACCGCCGGCTCGCTGTCGTTCAACGAGCAGCGCTTCGGCGACGCGCGGCGCGAGTTCGAGGCGGCCGTCGAGCTCTTCCAGGCCGTCGGCGACGAGCGGCGGACCGCCCTGGCCGTCCGCAGCATCGCGACCATGGAACGTATGAACGGCCACTTCGAGGCGGCCGCGGAGGACTACGAGAAGGCACTGGGCATCTTCCGTTCCGTCGGCGACGACGTCGCCGCGGCGCAGACGCTGCACAGCCTCGCCCAGCTCCGCCTCGACTGCGACGACCCCGAGGGCGCGAAGGTGATGCTCGCCGAGGCCCTGACGCTCAGCAGGTCCGGGGGCGACCGCAGGGTGACCGCCCAGGTGCTGCACCGCATGGGCCTGGCCCACCTCCAGGCGCGCGAGTTCGGCCTGGCGGCGGGCGCCTTCGAGGAGGCGCTGACGGTGGTGCGGGAGATCGGCGACTCCACGGGCGAGGCGTTCAGCCTGCACGGCCTGGGCATCGCCCGGCTGCGTCAGGGACGCATCGCCGAGGCCGACGCCATGCTGCACCAGGCGCTGGAACCGGCCGGCAGCTCCCGCCACCGGCTCGCCGAGGCGCAGGTGCTCGCCGGGCTGGGTGAGCTGGCCCTGGTGTCCGGCGACCCGGACCAGGCCACCGTCCACCTGCGCAGGTCCGTCTCGCTGTTCCGCGGGATGCAGATCCCGCTCCAGGAGGCCGAGACCCTCGCCCTGCTGAGCGAGGCGCTGCGCGCCTCCGAGGCCGACGCAGAGGCCGACGAGGCGCGGACCAGGGCCCTCGAACTGACCGAGCGGCTCGACGTGCCGGCCGGGCGGAAGATCCGCGAGCGCCTGGGGGTGAAACGGCCGGGGGGCACGACGCGGATCCTCGCCTGACGCTTCCGGGAACCGCCGGGACGGCGCGTGCGGGCGTGCCCGGCGTACGGCGCGCGACCGGCTCCCCCGCCCGGACGGATGCACGGCGCGCGACCGGGCGCCTTTTCCGTGCCGGTGCCTTTTCCGTGTTCTCGTGACGGCCGCCCGGATCGTTTTCGTGACGGCCGTCCGGGCCGCCGCGCTCGCATTCTCGGAGATGCATCCGGATCTCCGCGCCGTGATGATGGGGAAACAGGAATCGGCCTACGGACCTGCGCGGATCGCGGATCTGCTCACACGCCGCCATTGACGTTTGTCTGGCGATGGGAGGAACCCGGATGAATGGCAATCGTCCCGGCGAGCTCAGCCTCTCGGTCATCGAGGGCAAGGTCGCGGAGATCTGGAAGCACGTGCTCGACGTACCGGACGGGATGGAGGACGCCACGTTCTTCGACCTCGAAGGAGAGTCGATCTCAGCGGTCCGCCTGGTGTCCCGGATCGAGGATGAGCTCGGCGTCTCCATCGACGTGGGCGACATCTTCGAGGAGGACCCGAACCTGGAGGCGCTGGTCCGGAAGGTCGCCGGCCAGGCCGAGGTCTCCGCGGCCTAGCGGCCCCGGACACGGGAGAAGGCCATTCCTTTCCGAGAACCCTTCGGAAAGGAATGGCCTTCGTCGTTCACGCCCTCCCTCGGTCGCCGCTTTTTCGGTTTCCGGGTCCACGGGAAAGGGCCCGGACCCGGCACGGTGCCCCGGCACGGAGGCCGCCTCGATCCATCGATTCTTCGGCACCCGGCACGGGCATCGAACCCACCGGCATCGGAACGGCGGATGGCGGCGGCTCCGCCCGCGTCGGCCGGCTGACACCACCGACCGTCCTGGTGCGGGCCCGGGTGGGGCGTCTTACAAAGCCCGGGGAGGCACGCCTCGGCCCGTCGTCCAGTGACGGAGTTCGCCGGGGTTGCGTACCACCCGGATGTGCTCGATCCGGTCACCCGCGACCTCGAACGCGAACACCGTCACGATGACGCCGTCCCGCTGGGCCACCAGACCGGGCTGACCGTTGACCGTACGTTCCAGGAATGTCATGTCGTCGGGTAGTGGCTCGGGGGTCCATTCGCCCACGTAGGTCTCTCGCCGGGCTCGTGCCGAGCCGAGCAGATTGAGGCAGATGCGGCTGGCGACCGTCGTCAGCCAGGCGCCGGGGGGCTCGATGGCGTCCTGCTGTCGCCGGGACATGGCGTACCAGCGGGTGCAGGTCTCCTGCACGGCGTCCTCGGCCTCGGCCGGCGAGCCCGGCAACCGGTACGCGAGAATGATCAGGTGACGCCGCTCGCTCATGATCGCGTCCAGGCCCGGGTCGGGCCGGCCCTGTTCTGGCTCGGATCGGGTGGTCATGACGCCGTCGGCTCCCTCGGCACGAACAGGATGACCTGCAACGCCAGGCGGTCATCCAGCCGCTTTCGCCCTGGCCAGCGAGCTCGTCGCTGGTGTTCGGGCAGCAGCGGCTCGATGACCGCCCACAGCTCGTCGCCGACCTCCCACGGCTTCGGCCGCGCCAACCGGCTCACCCCTCCCACCGTCGTTACGGCGGGAGATCAAAGCACAGCAGAGACCATTCCGTCAGGCGCTCTCAGATGTAGAAGGTGTCGGGCTCCAGGCCGCAGAGGATGCGGCCGTACAGCTCGGCGTTGGTGTTCGGGTGCATCAGGGCGTGCAGGTTCATGGCGCTGATGTCGCGGGCGATCCGCTGGATCGGCACGTGGGTGTAGATCGACGACCCGCCGCTGGCCGTGGCGTAGATGTCCACGGCCTCCTTGGCGAGGCGGCACGCCGCCCCCATGTCCGCGCGCGCCTTGACCCGCTCCTCCAGCGTCCACTGCTCGCCGCTGACGCCCTTGCCGTCCACCAGGCCGGCCAGCCGTCCCGCGTGGAACTCGGCCTCGTCGACCTTCATGGCCGCCTCGGCGACCTGCAGGTGCGTCAGGGGCGCCTCGCGCTGGCTGGAGTACCCGGTGTAGGTGATCTTCCGCTCGGGGAGCCGCTGGAAGAACGCCTCCTGGGCGGCCTTCGCCAGGCCGACCGCGGTGCCGACCGAGGAGGCCGAGGCGACCGGCAGCAGCGGGACGCGGTAGATCGGCGAGGCCGCGTTCAGCTTCGAGGCGTACTGCCCGGCGAGCACCGCGGGCAGGGGCAGGACGCGCTCGGCGGGGATGAAGACGTCCTTGGCGACGGTGGTGACGCTGCCGGTGCCCTTCAGGCCCGAGGTGTTCCAGTCGTCCACGATCTCCAGGTCCGACATCGGGACCAGCGCCATGATCGGCATCGGCTCGACGCCCGGACCGGCCTGGATGGCGATGATCTCCTGCCAGTGGCTGTGCCAGGCGCCGCTGACGAAGCCCCAGCGGCCGTTGACGACCACGCCGCCGTCCACGGGGGTGGCCATGGCGCTCGGGCTCAGCGTCCCGCACACCCGGACGTCGGGCGTGGAGAACACCTCGTCCTGGACCTCGTCGGGGAACATGCAGGTCATCCAGGTGGGGATCCAGTAGACGGACGCCGTCCACGCGGTGGAGCCGTCGGCCTTGGCCAGCTCGGCGGCGACCTCGACGAGGGTGCGGGTGTCGGCCTCGTAGCCGCCGTAGCGGGCGGGCACCCTCAGCTTGAAGACGCCGGCGTCGGCCAGGGCCTGGATCGACTCGTCGTGAAGCCGACGGTTCTCCTCCGACCAGGCCGCGTTCTTCCGCAGCACCGGCAGCAGTTCGGACGCGCGGCGAACGAGCTCTTCCCGCGCCGGGACATCGGTCGTCAGCACCATTTCCTCCTAGTCGTCGTCGACGAGCCCCCGAAAACCGCTCCCCGGCCTCCGGCTCGCGACGCGTACAAGGCCGGCACGCTCGTCCTGACGTCCGGGAAACACGGACCGGGAGGCGCCCGCCGGTGATCTCCTCACGAATGTCGCATCCGTGTACGGCCGCGGCACCTTCGTGAGTGCGGTCGTCACCCCCGGCGAGGCGGGGAGGACCGGGTGGGGCGAGAAGTCCTCCGGGGGAACGGCGGGAGCAGGGGTCTTTCGGCGGAGGCGGGGGGAACGCCGGAAACGGCGGGGAGGGAACGGGGAAGCGGGTCAGGCCGCCGCCTTCGGCGCCGCGGAGCGTCCGCCCGCCACGCCGGCCGGGCGCGCGCCGGCGAGGAGGGCACGACCGTGGTTGCCCCGGACGAGCAGGCCGGCGAGCGCGCCCGGCGTCCCGGCGGTGCCGGCCATCCCTGGCACACCGGACGTCCCGGACGCGCCGGGCTCCGCCCCCCGCAGCGCGGACGCGACCTCGGTGAGGTCCCGCACCACCGCGTCGAGCACCTCGGCGATCGGGCCGGCGTTCTGCCGCAGGATGTCGCACCACAGGTCGGGGGAGCCGCCCGCGATCCGGGTGACGTCCCGCAGGCCCTGGCCCGCCAGCGCGAGCGTGGTCTCGTCGGCCCCCGCGAACCTCGCCGCCAGCGCCGCCGCCACCAGGTGCGGCACGTGGGAGACCGCGGCGGTGACCCGGTCGTGGGCGTCCGGGCGGACCAGCCGGTGCTCGGCCCCGCACAGCGCCACCAGCTCCGTCACCAGGCGCACCGCGTCCGGCCGCGTCGCCGGGTGCGGGCACAGCGCCCACCGGCGGCCGGCGAACAGGTCGGCGCGTGCCGCCCCCGGCCCCGACGACTCCCCACCCGCCATCGGATGCCCCGGCACGTAGACCGAGACGTCGCAGCCGGCCGCCTCGGCCTCGGCGAGGATCCCCGCCTTCGTGCTCGCGACGTCGGTGTACACCCGGCCCAGCCCGCGGGCCTGGGCCTCGCGCAGCACGCCGGGGACCGTGGACGGCGGGGTGGCGATGACCACCACGTCGGCCGGGCGGTCGCCGCGGGCCGACGCCGTTCCCGCGCCCATCCGCTCGGCCTTGCGCACCGCGTACGGGTCGCGGTCGGACAGGGTGACGTGGACCCCCGTACGGCGCAGCGCGAGCGCCACCGACGCTCCGATCAGACCGCAGCCGAGAACCGCGGCACGGCGGATCTCCGTCGAAATCATCAGTCCTCCATGGGGTGCGCTCCGGCGCGGGACGGCCGGTCATCGCCTCGGGGACGTCCGGGGACCGCCGCGGAGGCGTCCGGAAGCGGAGCGGAGACATCCGGAGGCGGCACGATCATCGGCCGCATCGTCAGTCTTCCGGCGCCGCGTCCGGCGTTCCAGGTGGAGGGCCATCAGCAAGGTGCCGGTCACCGGCAACTTCCTGCCAGCGCCCCGCGCGGGCCCCCTGCCGGCCGTCACCGGTCCGTCCGGGTCTCTCTCCCCCCGCGGCCCCGTCCCCACTCCCCCGGCCCGCGCGGGGAGGCCGTCTGCCCGGAAGGGCCGGGCGAACCGTACGGAGCCACTCCCCGGCCTGCGCGGGAACGCCCGCAAAACGGACACCGCACGCCGAGAGGTGCGGTGTCCCGCGCCGGGCGACCACGATGCGAATGTGCGGGCCCGCGAGGTCGCGGGGCGATCCCCTTCCCTCCGCCGGCCTGCCGGGCCTGCCCTGTCCCAGCCATCGAGTGAGGGAACGCCAGCATGAGCGCATCACCGACCATCACCGACGACATCACGGCCGTCAGCGAGGTGCCCCGGCGCATCATCGCCGCGTGGGCCGGCAACGACGCCGACGCCTTCGCCGAGGTCTTCACCGAGGACGCCACCATGGTCCTGCCCGGGGTCTTCGTCTCCGGCCGTGACGGGATCCGCGGCTTCATGGCCGGGGCCTACGCCGGCCCCTACCGGGGCACCCGGGTGGCCGGCGAGCCGATCTCGGTGCGGTTCACCGGCCCGGACAACGCCGTCCTGGTGACGCGGGGCGGCGTCCTGGTGGGCGACGAGACCCAGCCCGCGCCGGAGCGCGCGGTCCACGCCACGTGGGTGCTGGCCAAGCAGGACGGCCGGTGGCTGCTCACCGCCTACCAGAACTCCCCGGCGAACGCCGTCTGACGCCTCCCGGCCGCCGACGCCTGAGCGCGGACGGCGTGCGAAAGGGACGACGGACGCGAAGGGGGACCTCCCGCCGGAGGTCCCCCTTCTTCGTGTCCGTTCCCCGACCGCGCGCCCGCCGTACGACCGCCGCCTTCCGTACGGCCGGCCGGCGCCCCGGCCCGTCAGGCGACCAGCTCGACCCGCGTGTGGTCGCCGACCAGCAGCCGGTGCTGGACCTTCTCCCGGTCGGCCGGCATCACGACGGCCGACCGCCCGATCATCGACCCGTACAGGCCCGGGACCTCGGAGATCGTCGCGCCGTCCAGCACGATCGAGTCGGCCAGCCGCGTACGGCGCAGCACGCAGTCCTGGCCGATGGAGACGTCGGGCCCGAGGTGGCAGTCCTCGATCAGGGTGTTCGCCCCGATGATGGCCGGCCCCTCGATGACGGACCGCACCACCCGGGCCCCGGGGCCCAGCACGACCCGGTCGCCCAGCTCGGCGAGCAGCCGCCGGTTGCACTCCAGCACGTCCTCGGCCCGGCCGGTGTCCTTCCAGTAGCCCCGGTATTCGCTGGCCCTGACCGCCGAGCCCTGGTCGACCAGCCACTGGATGGCGTCGGTGATCTCCAGTTCGCCGCGGGCCCCGGGCCGGATCGCGGCGACCGCGTCGTGGATCCGGGCGGTGAAGAAGTAGACGCCGACCATGGCCAGGTCGCTGCGGGGCCGGGCGGGTTTCTCGACCAGCCGCCGGACCGCGCCGTCCCGGCCCAGCTCCACGACCCCGAAGGCGCGCGGGTCGGCGACCCGGTGCACCACGACCTGCGCCGCGGGCCGGCCGGTCCGGAACTCCTCCGCGATGGCCTCCACGCCGTCGGGCAGCATGTTGTCGCCGAGGTACATCACGAAGTCTTCGTCGCCGAGGAACGGGCGGGCCAGCTCCACGCAGTGCGCCAGGCCCAGCGGCCGGTCCTGCGGGATGTAGGTGACGCGCACCCCCAGCCGCGACCCGTCGCCGATCACTCCGGCGATCTCGGCCGCCCAGCCGCCGACGATGACGCCGACCTCGGTGACCCCGAGGTCGCGGATGTTCTCCAGCACGTGCTCAAGGACCGGTTTGTTCGCGATCGGGATGAGCTGCTTCGGCATGGAGTAGCTGAAAGGACGCAGGCGGGTGCCAGACCCGCCGGACAGCACCAGGGCCTTCATGCGGACAATTCTTACAGTCCCCCGGGAAACGCCCTTCTCTGCTTTTGCCGACTTCCCCCGCGGGCGCGGCCGGGCCGGTAGTCCCGCATTTCAGGAGATGTTCCGCCCATGAGGCGGTGTGAGGATACGAGGGCGAACGCCGTTCACCGTAATCCGGTCGAAAAACCCGAGTGTGGCAATCCGGAGGCTACCGAATGAAGAGCAACGACCTTGGGGAAGCCGTGGCCGACGACATCACGATCGAGGTCCCGACCCACGAGGACTGGGACGACATCTACTCGACGTTCTCCGCGGCCATCAACATCGACGGCGACCCGCAGAGCCGCGAGGCCGAGCGCGAGCTCTTCGAGCCCGCCCGCTCGCTGGTCGCGCGGAGCGGCGGCCGGGTCGTCGGCACGCTGGGGTGCAACACCCGGCAGATCGCCGTCCCCGGGGCGGTCATCCCCGCCGCCCACGGCTGCCGCGGCGCCGTCTCCCCCGCCGCCCGCCGCCAGGGCCTGCTGACCAAGCTGATGCGCCGGCACTTCGAGGACGCCCGCGCCCTCGGCGAGGCCATCACCCTGTGCTGGGCCAGCGAGGCGCGCATCTACCACCGCTTCGGCTACGGCCTGTCGATCCGCCGGATCGGGCTCAACGTGAACTCCCGCGAGGTCACCCTGCCGCCCGGCAAGGGCGCAGGGAAGATCATCGAGGGCAGCCCGGCCGACCTGCGCGACGCCCTCGTCAAGGTCTACGACCAGGTCTACGCCGAGCAGCCCGGCTGGTCGGAGCGGACCGAGGCCCACTGGGACTACCGCCTGGCCGACCTCATGTCGATGCGGGCCGGCGCCTCGGCGCTGCGGGTCGTCCTGCACGAGGGCGACGGCGGCGTCGACGGCTACGCCCTGTGGCGGGTGCGCGGCAACTGGACCGGCAACGGCCCGATCGGGCAGGTCGAGCTGGTGGAGCAGGTCTCCACGACCCCCGAGGCCTACGACGCGCTGTGGCGGTTCCTGCTCACGGTGGACCTCACCCGCTCGGTCACGACGTGGTCGTGCTCGATCGACGAGCCGCTGTTCTACTGGGTCGGCGAGCCGCGGCAGCTCGCGGCGCACCTGTGCGACGCGCTGTGGATCCGCGTCGTGGACGTCGCCAAGGCCCTGGAGTCGCGCCGGTACGCCGCGCCCGTGGACGTCGTGATCGACGTGACCGACGAGTTCATGCCGGTCAACACCGGCCGGTGGCGGCTGACCGGCTCCCCGGAGTCGGCCACCTGCGTCCCCACCTCCGACCCCGCCGACCTGGCGTGCGACATCCGGGCCCTGGGCGCCCTGTACATGGGCGGTACGTCGATCCGGACGCTGGCGGGCACCGGGCTGGTCCGGGAGCTGACCCCGGGCGCGCTGGCCGCCGCGGCCCCGGCCTTCGGCTGGCACCGCTCCCCCTCCGCCTTCGAGCTCTTCTGACCGCGCCTCAGCGGCTCGGCGGGTCCGCGTGGCGGACGTACGGCGGGCGGGCGCACGGCGCCGGCCCGCCGTACGGGCATGAGGGATCCGTGCCGGCCCGCCGTACGGACGCGGGAGGGCCCGGGTCACCTCGCTGTACGGACGCGGGAGGGGTCTCCCCGCGGAACCACACAAAAAGGCACGACGGGCATGAAAAACCATATAAAGCGATAAATGCCCTGAAAGATCGATCGGCGGTAGAAATACCTTGAGTCCGGGAATCGCGGTGGAGCGCCCGGAGCGGCCGTTCTCCGGACGGGCCGTGGAATTGTCGGTCCGCCGGAATAGCATCCTCGGAGATGCCAGCCGGACCACGGATGGTGCAGGTTGGTTCCCCCGGGTCTGCCTTTTCCCGCGGAGCCGGCGTTTGCCGCCGTCGCGCGAGGCCCGGTGGGGCACGACCGAGCAATTGTCCATATCCACCACACAGAGAGATTCACCATGGACGTAACGTCAGCAGACGGCACCACCATCGCTTTCGACCGGTCCGGTGAGGGGCCCGCGGTCATCCTGGTGCAGGGTGGGTTCAGCGACCGCTCCCACCCGATCTGGACGGGTATGGCCGCCGCTCTCTCTCCTCACTTCACCGTGTACAACTACGACCGCCGGGGACGCGGCGACAGCGGTGACACGCAGCCGTACGCGGTCGAGCGGGAGATCGAGGACCTCGAAGCGATCATCAAGCACGCCGGCGGCGAGGCGATGGTGTTCGGCGGCTCCTCCGGCGGGGCGCTCGCCCTGGAGGCCGCGGCCCACGGGCTTCCGATCACCAAGCTCGCCGTGTACGAGCCGCCCTACATCGTCGACGACAGCCGCGCGCCGGTCCCCCACGACTTCGAGGCCCAGCTCGCCGACCTCATCTCGGAGGGCCGCCGCGGCGACGTGGTCGCGCGCTTCATGACCGAGGCCGCCGAGGTCCCCGCCGAGATGGTGGACCAGATGCGCCAGTCCCCCTACTGGGAGGGCATGGAGGCCGTCGCGCACACCCTCGTCTACGAGGCCGCGGTCGTCGGCCCCGGCAACAAGCTGCCCGCCGAGCGGCTGACCCGCGTCAACACCCCCACGGTCGTCATGACCGGCGAGAACAGCGCCCCCTGGATGGGCAAGGGCGGCGCCGCGGTCGCGGAGAAGCTGCCCAACGGCGAGCACCGCATCCTGGAGGGCCAGGCGCACGACGCCTCCCCCGAGGTCCTCGGCCCCGCGGTCGCGGAGTTCTTCAAGGCCGGCTGAACACCCGCCCTCAGGCCCGGCCGCCCGCCGTACGACCCACTCGCGGGTACGGCCCGGCCGCGGCGATCCGGGAGCTCACCATGACGGCCGCCGGGAAGGCACCCCTTCCCGGCGGCCGTCGTCATGCCCGGCCCCCCGGATTTTTATTGGACCGGGTTCATTTCTGAACCCGGTCCATGTACGCTGTCCATCGTGATCGCAGAAGAGAAACGAGCCCAGCGCAGGGCCCACATCGCGGACGCGGCGATGCGGCTGTTCACCGAGCGGGGGTTCGACGCGGTAACCGTCAACGAGGTCGCCGAGGCGGCCGGGGTCGTCAAGGCGACCCTGTTCAACTACTTCCCGACCAAGGAGTCCCTGGTCCTGCACGTGCTCGACGACGACCTCGCGCGGGTCGTCGCCGAGCGCGCGCCGGGTCGCACGCCGCTGCGCGCGTTGCGCGAGCACTACCGCGGCGCCGTCGCCGAGCCCGCGGGCTCCTACGTCCCCGAGCTGCGCACCATGGTGCGGGTCATCCAGCAGAGCCCCGCACTGATCGCCGGCGTCAGCCGCTTCCGCGGCGAGCAGGCCGCAGCCCTGGTCAAGGCCCTCGTCGAGGCGGGCGAACCGGACGGCATGCGCGTCCGGCTGATGGCCGCGCACATCGTCACCGCGGTCAGCACCGTCCAGGAGACGTTCTTCCAGCGCCTGACGGACGGCATGTCCCCGCCGGCCGCGGGCAGGCTCGTCGGCGGCGATCTCGATCTCGCGTTCGACCTGCTGGAACGGGTCTTCGGCGGAGAGGAGAAGTGATGCGCGTACGAGGGGTCACCTACGAAACCGGCTTCCTGCCCGGCAACGCCAGCCGCCCGGAGTGGCATCCGGAGGCGGTCGAGCGCGACATCCGGGTCATCGCCGACGAGCTGCACTGCACCGCCGTGCGCATCACCGGCGGCACGCCCGGGCGGCTCTCGCTCGCCGCCGAGCTCGCCGCCGCGGCGGGTCTCGAGGTGTGGTTCTCGCCCTTCCCCGTCGACCTGGGTGCTTCTGAGATGCTCGCCCTGTACGCCGACTGCGCCCGGCGAGCCGAGGCCATGCGGCGGGCGGGTGCCGAAGTCGTCTTCGTTCCCGGCTGCGAGAGCAGTGCCTTCGGCCACGGGTTCCTGCCCGGGGCCACCTACGAGGACCGGCTCACCGCCATGGCCGGCGCGGATCCGGCCTGGTGGCAGGCGCTCGGCCCGGTGATGGAGCGCTTCAACGCCTTCCTGGGCGAGGTGGCCGCGGTGTCCAGGAAGCACTTCGGCGGCCGGGTGACATATGCCGCGGGTCCTTGGGAGTTCGTAGACTGGGCCCCGTTCGATCTGGTCGGCATCGACGCCTACCGGGCCGCGTACAACACCGCCCACTTCTCCGACGAGCTGCGCGACCTTTTCAGCCACGGCAAGCCGGTGGCCGTAACGGAGTTCGGCACCTGCCCCTACGCGGGAGCCGGAGACCGCGGCGGCATGGCCTGGGAGGTCCCCGCGGACGCCGTCCGCGACGAGACCGAGCAGGTCCGCTATTTCACCGAGCTGACGGACGCCTTCGAGGAGGCGGGCGTCGACGCCTCCTTCTGGTTCACCTTCGCCACCTACAACCGCACAGGGCATGCCGACCTGGGCTCCTACGGCGTCGTCGAAACGCTGGATCCGACCACCTGGAAGCCCCGAGAGGTCTTCCACACCATGGCCGCCCGCTACGCGAACCCCTAGCCGGGGGCCCGGCACCCCGCACGGCTCCGGGGCTCGTCAGCGGGGCGTCCCGTCGAGCTCGCTTCTTCGGGCGAGACGCTGGAGTTGATGTTCGTGCACGGCGGCCACCCACTCCCAGCCGGGCTTGGCCGACGGGCCGATCCGCGGGTCGGCGGGGACTCGGCCGTTCCGCAACGTGAGCACGTACGCCCGATCCTGTTCGATCCGTGCCTTCACCTGGTCGGACCCGCCGACGGAGCCGTGGCCCGGGACGACGACATCGACGCCGCCCGCCACACCCTCGATCAGGCCCAGCGCGGCGAGGTGGCCCTCGATCGGGTCAGCGGCGCCGTCCAGGTCGAGCATCGGAATCAGGACATCGGAAAGCATGTCACCGGCGACGAGAACCCCGCGTTCCTCGATCAACAGCGCCGCATGGCCCGGGGCATGCGCTTGATGCTCGACGATGCGGACCTGCGGGCCGTCCCAAGGAATCTGCGCCGTCCCGGCGGGCAGACCGGTGATGAGGCCGAGCAGGTCCAGCGGCACCTGCCCGGCGATCTCCGTCTCGAGCAGGTGGGCGGCGATGCGGTCCTTCGCTCCCGCGTCCGACAGCTGATCTCGGACGGTGGCCGCGCAGCGCGCCGTGCCGTAACGGGGCGCCTCGCCGAGGCTGGCGTGCCAGAGCAGGTGATCCCAGTCCGGATGCGTGGAAAACCCCGCCACAACGGGCTGACCCAACTCGCGAAGGTCGTTCGCGAGGCAGTCGATCTCGGAGCCGGTCACCCCGGGGTCGATGAGCAACACACCGGCCCGGCCCTGCACCGCAATGGCGTTGCTCTGCACGAACTCGCTCTCGTGGACCCACACGCCCTCCGCGACCTGCCTCAGCACGAGCTCGCCTCCTTCGCATCCAGGATGGCGTAGCGATGCATCGTGACGCCCTGCTCGAACGATCGCCGCTCCAGCGGGTCGAGATCGATCGGCAGGTCGTAGTCGTCGAACAGCGGCCTGCCGAAGCCGAGGATCGCGGGATGGGTGAAGAGCAGCAGCTCGTCGAGAAGCCCCGCTCGGAGCAGCTGCGTCGCAAGCGCCGCGCCGCCCACACTGATGCCGCCGTCGGTCTCGGCCCGCAGGGCGGCGAGCTGCTCGATCGCGTCGTCTCCCCCGATGATCCGGGTGTTGTGATCGGCGCTGCGGCGCGTGCGGGAGACGAGCACCTTGGGCTTGGCGGTCCAGATCTCGCCGTACTCACGCATGACATCCGGCAGCGACGCGTCCTCGCGCGCCCTTGGCCAGTACTCCTCCATGACCTCGTAGTAGACCCGGCCGTGGACCATGAGCGCGAGCGCCTGTGTCTGCGCGTTGGCCTCGCGGTGCAGTTCCTCGTCGATGCGCAGCCACTCGCCGGCGCCGTCGTCCCCCGGAACCTGCTCGATCCGCAGGTCGAGGGACACCTGCATCGAGTAGACGAAACGGCCCATCAGCTCCTCTTCCCAAAAGTGATTGCACTCTGCAACCACTATATTGGGAGCGAAATATCCGTCAAGGAGGAATCGTGGAACCACGGTCCGGGTGTCCGATCAACGCCGCCGTCGAGGTGCTCGGAGATCGCTGGTCGTTGCTCGTGCTGCGCGACGTCATCTTCGGTGACCGCCGTTACTTCCGCGCGCTGCTCACCGGGTCGATCGAGGGCATCGCCTCGAACATCCTCGCCGACCGCCTCAAGCGGCTCATCGATGCGGGGCTCCTCACCCGCGGCGCCGCGGCCCGCGGGCAGCGCGCGCGCTTCAGCCTCACCGAAGCCGGCATCCAGACTCTGCCGATCATCTACGCTCTCGGCAACTGGGGCCTCGACTGGCGCTCGGGCGACGCCGTGCTCCGAAGCCGGCAGCGGCTCATGCGCGACGAGGGCCCGGCGTTCATCGAGGAGCTCATGGACGAGCTCCGTGTCCGCCACCTCGACGCCCCGCCGAAGCCGCACGACGGCCCGGGCGCGTTCAAGCGGCTCAGCGCCGCCTACGCCGCCGCCGAGCAGGAACGAGGCGGTTGAGCGCGGGGCCACAGGCCCAGGCCGCCTTCCTCTCGGGGCCGACCCATCACGTCAGGTGCGCCCGTGCCCAGGGAGCCTCCCGGCGCCGGGGGCTCCCCTCACGCCTGAGGGATCAGAAGTCGAACTCGCCCTTCTTGGCACCGTCGACGAAGGCGTCCCACACGCTCGCACTCACCACGAACGGTGCCTTCTCCGGAGCCTCGGAGTCACGCAACCCGACCCGCCCACCGGACAACGGAGCCACCTCAAGACAGTTGCCCTGGTTGGACGCGCTCTTGGTGGCCTTGCGCCAAGCCGCCGTCTTCAGCTCGTCACTCAGCTCCACGACTTCTCCGCCTTCCTGATCAGCTCGATTGAGGCATGCCGCGGGTTCGCCTCAGCTCGAATGGTGTCATATCGCGCGCGGATCGCCTCGACATTTTCCGGCCGATCCGTCACGTTCCCGTTGATCGCGGACTCGATATATACCGTGTCCGGCCGCCCCTGGATCTGTGCAATGGCGAACGCTCCCGATGCCCCTTTGGTGGATCCGAGCTCAAGAGGAACGATCTGAATTCCGATTCGCGGAGATTCCGCAGAATCCAGAAGACGCTCAAGCTGACGGCGCATGACGTCCCTACCACCGACGGGGCGTTGAAGAACGACCTCATCGAGAACGACCCAGAGCATCGGCCGCTGGGGCCGGGAGAGAATTCCCTGCCGCTCCAACCGGGCTTCCACCGCCTTCTCCACCTGCTCATCCGTTATGCCCGGCTCACCGCGCAGAACCGCTCGGGCGTATTCCTCGGTTTGCAGAAGGCCCGGCACGACGAGCGGCTCCCAGGTGTGCAGGGTGTGGGCTTCCCGCTCGACGTCCAGCCAGCCGCGGAACCACGGCGGGCTTGCGGCCCGGGTGACGTGCTCCCACAGTCGTACCAGCTCACCGCCTGCCCGTAGGGCGTCGTCACAGAGTCGCGCGAAGTTGCGGCTGGGGGTGCGCTCTCCTCGCTCGATGAAGCCGATCAGGCTCTGGCTGAACATGGTGATCTCCGCCAGCCGATCCTGCGTCAGGCCGGCCCGCTTCCGATACCTGCGGACTTCGGCACCAAAGACATCCAGCGGCTTTGCATCGGGGCTGATCTCGGAGAACGCAGATATTTCAGCTCCGTCCGGCGAGGGGAACGACACGCCCAAGCACAGAAAAACACAGTTTCAGCACAAGCTGTCATGTGGATGTGCTCCAGCTTCCATACCCAACGTAGCCATTCAGGGGCACGCTGTGAAGGGAATCACCTCGCAGACAATCTCGCGTGGGAGCCCTTCCACCTATCTAGAAGATTCACCTTCTGTCTCCTCGTGAGAATAGCCGGAAATATCCGGACAAAGGAGGGATTAATGACCGTCGAAAGAGCGGACCCGGGTGGGTCGGCCGATTGGCCCGGCCTTTCCGCGAGCACGGGTTTGTCACCTTCCGGCAACCCCCACGAGGGCGGTCCGGACCACTCCGAGCCGCCCTCCGTACCCTTGCCGCGGGATGGCCGGCTCGGGCCGGATCACCACGAGCCGCCCTCCGCACCCTTTCCCCGGGGTGGATGGCTCGGATCGGAGCGCCCCGAGCCATCCGCCCCGTCCCCGACCCGGCGCGGACGGCACCGGCGCGGCGTAACCGTCACGGCGACCCGGCCCGGCCACTGGGACAGCGCCCACCGCGACTCGGCCCGGCGGCTGGACCAGGCCGAGCCCGCCTGGACCATCTGGTACGGCGTCGGCACCCGGCGCTTCCACGCCGTCGCAGCCTGGCCCGCCCCCGAACCACTGATCGTGCACGCCGCAGACACCGACGGGCTGCGCCGCCTGATGCGCGGCGCCGAGCGCGCCGCCGGGCCGTACCCCGCCCCCGCCGCTCCGGCCGGTCCGGGCTGCGGCCGGACCGGCCCTTTATCGGCGCCCGTCCCACCACGGTCCCGAGCATCCCGAGGAGACGCCATGCCCGCGACGCCGGACGGCCCGCGCACCGCTCGGTGGACCCTGCCGCACGACCCGTCGGTCGTCGGCAAGACGCGCGGGCTGGTGGAGGAGACGCTCACCGGGTGGGGCCTCGGCCTTCTCGCCGACGACGTGGTCCTGGCCGCCGGTGAACCGCTGGCCAACGCGATCTCCTGCGGCGAGCCGCTGGTCCGGCTCTCCCTGCGGACGGAGGACGGGGCGCTGTGGGTCGAGGTGACCGACCGCGGCCCCGAGCTGCCGCACCGCCTGAACCTCGGACTCGACGCCGTCCACGGCCGCGGCCTGACCATCGTCGAAGCCCTCTCCGACGCCTTCGGCGTCACCCTCCTCCCGGACGCCCCCGGCAAGACCGTCTGGGCCCGCTGGAACCTTTCCGGGAGTGAGAACCGCAGCGACGACCGTTAGATGAAACCCCCTGACGGTCATCGTCATGCCCGGTTCCGCCGACCTCGATTTCGACCGGCCGAGAGAGGACCGGAGGACAAACCGTTTGCCCGGGGCGAACGGTGCGCAGCATGATCGAGTATGGCTGTGACAAGGGAACTGCTGCTCGCCTACTACGGGCAGGACAGGGAGGACGGCCGGCTTCGCGCGGGGCACGGCCGGTTGGAGTTCTGGCGGACGCAGGACGTGCTGCGCCGTACGCTGCCCCCGGCTCCGGCCCGGGTGCTGGACGTGGGCGGCGGCACCGGGGTGCACGCCGAGTGGCTGGCCGCCGACGGCTACGACGTCGAGCTGCTGGACCCGGTCCCCCTGCACGTGGAGCGGGCCTCGAAGCTGGCCGGGGTGGCGGCGAGGCTGGGCGACGCGCGGGAGCTGCCGGTGCCGGACGCGAGCGTGGACGCGGTGCTGCTGCTGGGCCCGCTCTACCACCTGGCCGAGCGCGCCGACCGGGTGCGGGCGCTGGCCGAGGCCCGGCGCGCGGTACGGCCCGGCGGCGTGGTGGCCGCCGCGACCATCAACCGCCACGCGGCCGTGCACGACACGGTCCGCACCGGCTCCTACGTCGAGGAACGGCAGCGGGAGACGGCGCACGCGGCGATGCGGGACGGGCACATGCTCTCCCCCGGAGGCGGCTTCCCGGCCTACTTCCACGACCCCGACGAGGTCCCGGGCGAGTTCGCCGACGCGGGCCTTCCCAATGCCGAGCGGTACGGGCTGGAGGGCGCCTTCTGGCTGTACGGCGACGTCGAGGACTGGCTCGACGACCCGGAACGCCGTCGGCTCCTGCTCGACGCTCAGCGGTCGATGGAGTCGGCGCCCTCACTCCTGGGGGTCAGCGGCCACCTGCTCACCGTCGCCCGGCGACAGGTTCGTCACGAATACGGGCAGGGGTGAACAACGCCTGATAGCAGACGGCCGCCGAGCAGGACGGCGCGGGACCCGACGGTCAGCAGCCCGCCGGCGAGGAAGGTGCCCCGTACACCGGCGAGCGGCAGGATGAGTCCCCCGAGCGCGGCACCCGCCGCGATGCCGGCGTTGTAGGCGCCGGAGTTCGCCGCGAGGGCGATGTCCGTACGGCCCGGCGCGCAGTGCAGCATCGCGTTCTGCGTGGTCATGAACACCGGCCCGAGCGCACCGCCCACCAGCGTCAGGAACACCACCGCCGCCACCTGATGAGCGCCGAACGCGTACAGGCCGAGCATGCCCACCGCCTGCGTGGCCACGGCGGCGGTCAACGCGGACCGCGGAAAGCGGTCCAGGAACGCTCCGGTGACGCTCACCCCGGCCAGGCACGCGACACCGAAGACCACGAACAGGACGCTGACCGCGCTCGGAGAAAACCCGCTCACGTCGCCCAGGAACGTCACTCGGACGTGAACAGGCCCACCGCGACCGGCCCCATCACGGCCCAGAACAGCGCCTGGGCGAGCGCGGTCAGCAGCCGCGCCACGAGGAGCAGCCAGTAGGAGGCGGCCGATGCCGCGACGAGACCGGACACCACGAGCGCGGCCAGCAGCCCCGTGAGCACATAACGTCGGGGCACGGCCCGCACGACGTGGGCAAGCGGCACGGACGCGATGGCCACCGTCACGCCGTAACCGGTGACCAGCAGACCGACCGCTGACAGGGACACCCGGAGGTCTTCGGAGATGAGATCCAGGAGGCCGACCGGCAGGTTCTCCGCGGTGTTGAAGGTGAGGGCGGCCAGCATCAGGGCCCCGAGCACCGCCGGCCTGTGCCAGGGAGCCGGTCGCCGCGTGATCGCACCGTCTTCTCCGATCCTCGCGCGTTGCGCCTGCTCAGTAGCACTGTCCATGCGGATACCTCACCTGGCGCATCAGTCCCGTGGCAACCGGATTCACGGGGCTGCACCGACCAGCGGACCAGCCGCATCGCGCCTACAAGGGGCGCAACGTGGTGGAACGGTGTTTCGTCAAGCTCAAGCAGTGGCGAGCCGTCGCCACCCGCTACGACAAGCTCGCCGGCCGCTACCTCGCGGGTGTCACCATCGCTTCCCTGCTGCTCTGGCTCCGCCACACCGACTCCCACACCCCGCACGGGATGAACCGGGAGAAGAGCGCGACGTAGGTGTCGGAGATGTAGTGGTAGGCGATGCCGCCGACCCAGCCGTAGCGGATGCTGGTTTCGGCCAGCAGGTTGTCGATGTAGGTGTCGACCTGGGTACCGTCGGAGACGACCGCGCTGCCGTCTCCCCAGGCCTTGACCACGTCGAGTTCGGCGGAGGCCATCGAGACGGCGCACGCCGACTTCGCCGCCCTCCGGCAGCGCGACCGCAACACCGAGCAGTTACTCGGCGCTGCACGCCACCTGACGGTAGTCATACGAGAACAGGGCCGAGTAGAGCGTTGCCGCAGGCCACAGAGGGTGCCTGCCGCGATGCGCGCCTCTGGGTCCCGGTCCGGGCGTTCAAGGATGAGTCCGGCACCCGGCACCACTGATACGACGCACCTTCCGGAGTACCGGTGTCTCGCCCATTCCCTGAAGTGGCTCCCTTGATCGCGAATGGACAGGGTCGCCGGCGCCGAGGGCATGCCCCGCTGCCGGATCGCGGGATGGGGGTTCTCCCCGGGAACCGTCGGGGGCATCCCTGATGCGGGTCGGGGGGAATGTCGGACAGGATCGACGGCATGAAGATCACCGCGATCGCGGGCGGCCTGCTGGCCTCCGTGATGCTCCTGACCGGGTGCGGCCTGGACGCCATCGGCAAACCGAAGAACGAGGAAACCAACACGTACCAGGTCAAGGAGAAGGTACAGCAGCTTCACCTCAGAAGCGGCAGCGGGAACGTGACCGTCACCGAGTCGGACACGACGTACGTCAGCGTGGCCGAGAGGCTCTACTGGAGCAACGACAAGCCGCAGACCAGGCACAAGGTGGAGGGCGACATGCTGTCCGTCTACTACGACTGCCAGAAGTCGTGGGGCACCTGCGGGGTCGAGTACAAGGTGGAGATCCCCAAGGGGGTCCAGGTCGACCTGGATGCCGGCTCAGGTGATCTGACACTCAGGTCACTCACCGGCCCTCTGGACCTCAAGGTCGGCTCCGGCGACATCGAGGGCGACGGCCTGGGCGGAAAGAAGCTCCTCGCCGAAGCGGGGTCCGGCGACGTCACCCTGAAGTACACGGCCGCACCGGACGGCGTCGAGCTGTCGGTCGGCTCGGGCAACGTCGTGCTCACCGTCCCCGATGAGGCCTATGACGTGAACACCAGGACGACATCCGGTGACGCGAACATCTCGGTCAGGAAAGACAGTTCCTCACCGCACAAGATGTCGCTGACCGCGGGTTCCGGAGACGTCACCGTCTCGGCTGGATAACCGGCTCTGTGGCCTGCGGCAACGCTCTACTTCGGGGCTCATCGCACGGACCCGGGCGGAGGGCCTGCCCCGGCGTACCCTCGAAATTCGTGCGACCACCACGCTCATCACCACGTTCAGCGAGGGCGTCGACAAGGTGATGAACATCAACGGGATCATCGGCCACCACGCCCCCCAGGGCAGTGCCGTGGCCGCCAGCGCGGCACCGAAGACCGTCACGACGGCCAGCAGTAGTCTGCCGGGAGGCAGGAGCCTGCTGATGCGGCCCGACAGCAGCGCACCGGTCAGTCCGCCGATTCCGAGGCCGGCCAGGACCGTGCCGGTGACGCGCGCGTCACCGCCGCGTTCGCCGACGAGCACGATCAGCGGGATCAGGAACGCTCCGCCCAGCAGGTTGAGGACCATCACCGCCGCGGTGACCTCCCGCAGGCCGTACTGGTGCCACAGCCATGCGATGGCCTCGGCCGCTTCCCGGCGCATGCCACGCCGGATCGGCCGCTGCTCCTCGCCATCCTCTCGTCCAGAGATTTGCGGCTCATCCGCCGGGCGGCGCGGCACCTTCGCGAAAGCGTAGAAAAGCGTGGCGGCAAGGAAGGTGATGGTGCGGGCTCCGGCGACGATGCCCGCCGACCCGGGCGAGCCGGTGAGCGCCAGCACCAGCAGCGGCATGGCGAGCCGGGTGAGCTCCGACCCCGACTCGGAGACCGCACTGCCGATCCACAGCAGCTGAAAACGCACGTTCTTGCGCAGCGGGACGATGTCGGTCACGAAGCGTCTTCCTTGGATGCGGGGACGCGGTCACCTGGCCTGAGGCGCCACCGCGGGTGCCGTAAGCAGGTCGAGCAGGGTGGTCGCGTTGTCGACGAGGCCGCCGCGGTCACTTGATCATTAACTCTCGGACATTGCGATCCGCGGTTGCCGCGAAAGATCAGTTGAAAATCAGCGAGAAGACGTCACTGGACAGCCCTCTCATGATCGAGTATAAGAAGATAACAGATGCGGCAGCAGACGTCACAATCAGCCATGAGATCTCAATTGAGGCTGAATCCCTTTAGCTCCCAAAGCAGGCGGCGGAGTGATCTATGGGCACAGGAGTGCACTTCTTCCGGGCCGGCCAGTGCCTGCGTTACGACCGAGGCGAGGACGCCGCGGGTGTTTCATTAGCGGTCAGGGGGAACTGGCCGGGGATCGCGGAGGCCGGATTCGACCAGCCCGATGCGGCGGTCAACCTTGAGACGGGCAAGGTCTTTTTCTTCCGGGGCCCGGACTATGTGCGCTATGACATCGCCACCGACCGCGCCGATTCCGGCTACCCGCTCCCCATCGCCGGCAACTGGCCCGGATTACGGGAAGCCGGTTTCGACGCGGACATCGACGCCGCAGCCAATTGGGGAAACGGGAAGGTCTACCTCTTCAAAGGACCGAACTACCTCCGCTACGACATCGCCACCGACCGCGCCGACCCCGGCTACCCGCTCCCCATCGCCGGCAACTGGCCGGGCCTCGCCGATGCCGGCTTCGGGGCGTCGGTTCGAGCCGCTGTCGACCTGTTCGACGGACGTGACCTGTGGCTGCCGAACGCCGAGCGCATGCCGGCCGCGAAGAGCGGTCCGAAGTATCGGCCTCTTCCGTGGCGCGGCGTGTTGCACACGACGGAGGGCCCCACGATCGCGGGCGCCCTGCAGACCTTCCGCGACACCGACTTCTGGCCCACGCTCACCATCGAGCCGAACACGTTCCGAGTGGTCCAGCATTACTCACTCAATGCGGGGGCCCGGGCCCTGTCCGACCGCGCGACCCCGGCGAACGCCGCTCGTTGTGTGCAGATCGAGATCGTGGGATTCGCCGCCCAGACCCCGTCGTGGGCGCCCGAACAGCTGGCTTTCGTCAGAGACGTCATCCGCGACATCGAATCCCTCGTGCCGATTCCCCGGCAGTCGGGCCGGACGTTCCTGGACGCGGCCGGTGTGAATTCGCGGCCCGGCAACCGCATGTCAGTCGAGGAGTGGAACAGATTTTCCGGCTGGTGCGGCCACCAGCACGTACCCGGTGAATCGCACTGGGACCCCGGGGCCCTCGACATCGACATCCTGCTGAGCTGACGAACCCGTCCGGCCACCGGTGGAGAGAGGGGCCGACCCCACGTGATGCGGACATGCGCATCGCCGAACCGTGCTCAGGCGGGGCGAACCGTACCCGCGTGGGATCTCGACGTCTCAGAGCGACCAGACCCCTCCCATCCCGATCGCAATTTCGTCGGCGTTTTCTGATCCGTTTGAAGTGGGGTGGCAGGTCTGACAAGCCCGGCTCAGTTCGATGCCAAGGCAAGGGCGATGCTGGCCGCGGGTTTCGACCCGGGTCCGGCGATCGGCCCGGTCGAATCCGCTGGAATCGGCGAATTCCGAAGATACCAGCACGCCGTCATCATGTCGCATCCCGTCGCGGGCCTCCACGAGGTGCACGGCCTCATCATGGAGCGCTATTTCAATCGGATGGGCGGCCCGTCCTGCTTCCTCGGCTATCCGGCGACCGACGAGACCGTCGCCGGTGTCGGCAGATTCAATCGCTTCGAGTTTCAGGGTTCGGGTATCTTCTGGCACCCGGTTTTCGGTGTCCGCGAAGTGCACGGCCTCATCGGAGAGTATTACTGGTCGGTCCTCGGGGGTCCGACGGGGGCGTGGGGATTCCCCGTCAGCGACGAGTATCCCGATGGATCGGCCGACCGGGCCAGTGACTTCGAAGCCGGCACGCTCCATTGGTCTCCGGCGAGCGGGGTGATCGAAATTCTCGCGCCGTCGCCGGGCGCGGTCGTCCCCGCGGCCGGGGACTGGCCGCGAACAGGCGCCAACGATCGATTGCGGTATGCGGTCGGGCAGTTAGTCGAAAGATACGGATTTCCGCCGAACGGGGCGGCAGGCGTCGTGGGGAATCTCTGGGCGGAGTCCGCGGTGATTCCCAGCCGCATCGAGGGAAGCTCGGCGGCATCGCCGATGAGGGCGGCGAACTTCACCGGCACCGTGACGGATTTCACGGCCGACCAGATCATGTTGCGGACGAACCCCGGCGGTCCGCGTCTACCCGGCGTGGGTCTGGCTCAATGGACCTCCTCGGCTCGGCGAGCCGGCATGTTCGCGCACGTTTACAACGGCGTCGCATTCGGTTCGAACGCTCTGTTCAGCATGGACTCTCAGATCGACTATCTCGTGACAGAGCTTCGAATGCGCTTTCCCGGCGTGTTCTCCGTCGTGAACGACCCGAATGTGGCCGTCGACAGGGCCAGCGACGAGGTCGTGTACAACTTCGAAGTCCCCGGCGCGATCCTGGAAGCCGGGCAGAAGCTTCCCCGTGCGGATGCGCGTGTGCAGGCGGTCTTCAACCAACGGCGCACGCCTTCCCGCAACGCCAGGGCCGCGTACGCGCCATAGCGTCGGTCCACCGACCTGCTCAGCGACAGTGATCACCATCTTGCACGGATTCGCAGCGGCGATCAGCGACTCGAACCCGGGCGGCCCGGCCTGGGCGGGCCGCCCGGGATCCGGGGTCGCTCGGCGCGTCGATCCGCCGGAGATTCACAGACACCCCGGGAGCCCGAATGGCCACGCTCCTCGACCTGCTACAGCAGAGTCCCGCCGCGAGCGGCGTCGTCATACCCTCGCCTGTCGCCGGTCTCCTCCGGTCCGTCACGCTCCACGACCCCGTGCCTGCCGGTCTCCTCCCCCTGCAAGGATCGGCGATCGCGAGTACCACGCCCGTTCCCCGCGCGTTCGGCGCGGCGCTGAGCGGAGAGGTGTCGTGGAACCTCGCGCAGGAATCCCAGCCTGGCGGCGGATTCATACTGAGCCTGTCCGGCGGGGTGGGCGGTGCCGGGGTGCCGGTACCCGGGGTCGAGGCGGCCACCCGTTCCGATCTGGGGACCAGTCCCGCTCGGGCCGCGTTGACCTCCACCGGCGCCCCGGCGAGGGTCGCGTTCGTCGGCGGCATGGTGGTCAGGGGGTCGGTCACGGGCGGAGTGTCGGTCGCCCCCGGCGCGGACGCCCACGCCGTCGTCTCCGCGCGGCATCTCCTGCTCCCCGGTGGCACCGGGTTGAGCCTGGGCGGTACCCGGCTGCCGATCACGGATGGGGGACCCGGCCTCGGCGTGCTCGAACTCGTCCTGCCATCGACGTTGCCCGTCGTCGGCGGACTGGTGTTGCCCGCCACGCTCTCGCCGTCGGCGGCCGGTACCGATGTGACGGTGACGGTGCCACGCACCCCGCCGAACGGATCGGGAGCCAACGCGTCCGGAGCCCTGACCTTCCGCCTCGGCCCGGAGGCCACCCTCGCCGATCTCGTTCCGCTCGTTCTGTCGGTGGTGCTCGAGTTGCCGGGCGGCGGACGGCCGTTCGGCGCCACCGGTCCCCAGGTCGGGGAGACGGTGCGTGTTCGGGCGACGGCATCGCGGCCGCCGGATGACCCCGCGGCGCTGAGTGTCGCCGTATCCGCCCAGTCCGACGGCGTCGAAGGTCTCGTGCACGTCGAGGAAGGAGCCGATAGGGCCGATGTGGCCGCCGGTGTCACCACGGTTCTCGGCCCGGCCATGGCGGCGCGGGCAGGGACCGCCGGTTTGGCCGCGCTCGGCGCGATCTTCACCGCGGCCGGCGCCTTCGGCACCGCGTTCGCCTCGGTCGGCGGCATGGTGCTGCACGGGGTCACGCTCCAGGCCTCCGCCACCGACACGCAGGTGCCGGTTCTTCTCGATGTAGAAGGGTCGGTGCAGGCCAAGACCTGGGAGGCGGGGCCTTTGCGCATCGGGATGGATCGGCCGATGCGTGTGCGATGGCGGAACGTGCGGGCCGTCGTGGACGTGACGGCCGCGGCGCCGCAGGACGCGATCCGCCTCGATCTGCGGGGGGCGCGGCCCGACGTCGTCGACCCGGGCGGCTGGACGGTCCGCGGCCCGGGGAATCTCTTCGAGGTGGCCGGTACGCGCGGTGGCAGCGGATCCACCTGGTTCGAGGTGGACCTGCGGTTCACCGCCGACCTCGGCCCCGTGCACGTCAGCGGCGCGACGATCCGCGCCACCTGGGCCGACGACAGTCTGACGCCGGAGATCGGGTTGCGGGGCCTGGACGCGTCGGTCGAGTTGCCCGGCGTCCTGCGTGGGGGCGGCAAGGTTTCCATCGCGGACGAGCTCGATGTGGCGTTGTGGGCGCAGCTGGTGCCGCTGCGGGTCAACGGCTTCGTCTCGGTCACCATCGGCGCTGACCGCGTGGTCCTCACCGCCGGAGTGGACCTGCCGGCGCCGGTCCTGCTGGGGCCCACCGGGCTCGGCTTGTACTCGGTCGCCGCCACGATCGGCACGAATTCCGGGGTTCCGTTCCTCGATCCCTCCGATCCGTTGAGATCTCTGCGGCGATGGCGACCGTGGGACGGGCTCGATCCCCGTCCCGGAAACCTGACGCTCGGCGCTGCCGTGGTCGTCGCCACCGCCGCCGACAACGGATTCAGTGCGAACACGCTCGGCGTCGTCGGAGTGACCGTGCCGGACTTCGCCCTGCGTATCGGGCTCGACGCGGCGTTCCTGAAAGAGAGAAGGCCGCTCGCCGACAAGGAGATCGTCCAGGCGAACACCGAATCGCCGCCGCCCGGCGGGCTCGTCGTGGTGGGTGGGCTGTCCGCGGGCGGTGGTGGACTCGACGTCGCTCTGGAAGGCCGCCTGAGCATTCCGCGTCTCCTCGATGTCCGTGTGCCGGTCGCGGGGCGGTTCGGCCCCGGCGAATGGTGGTTGCACGTGGGGTCCGACGACGGTGTCGGCGGCAAGAGGACCGGTCGCCCGCCGGGCCCGATGAAGGCGGTCGTGTTCCCCGGTCTCGGCCCGCTCGAGGTGGAGGACGGCTGGGCGTTTCTCATGATCCGCGGCAGCGGGGTGGACGACCTGGCGGGAACCGATGTGGACCTTCAGGGGTTCGCGGTCGCGGCCGGGATCGGTTTCTCTCACGTGTTCGGTGTGAAACCGGTGCTGTGGGCGGAGGTGTCCGCGAGCCTGGTCGCCGCGATCGGCACGAGGCCGCTGACGCTGTGGGTGCAGGGCCGGCTGGAGGGGACCGTGGGGCTCGGCCCGTTCCGCGTCGGTGTCGCGGCCATGGCGACCATCGACGTCACCGAGGAGCGGGTCGACCTGCACTTCAAGGTCTGCGCCGTGGTCGACCTGCTCTTCACCGATCTCGAGGGGTGCGTCGAGATCGGCACCGTGACCAAGGCGTCGGACACCCCGCCTGCCCCGGATCCGTGGCCGTCGCCGCTGGTGACGATGGCCGACGGCATCGGGCGGCTGCTCACCGACCCTGGAGATCCGGCCGCCGGGCACCTCGTCGCCGAGGACGGCGACACCCCGTCGGGCGGGTGGTCGTCCACGCCGACCGTCTGGCCGGACACCATCCCGCTGCTCACATTCCCGGTCGCTCCCGTCGTCGGCCCCTCCGCGGGTGTGCGGCACGAGGTGCACGCGGGGCTGTCCGGGGCGGGCAGGTTCCAGCACGAGTGGCACCTGACGCAGGTGCTTTTGGAGAAGATCACCGATGCGGACCCTGAGGCGGTGCCCCTCGATACCGCTTCCGCCTGGCAGGTGCCCGCGGAGGTCTCGGGGGACGCGCCGGCGGCCACCACGTCGGACCTGCGGCAGTTGGCCCTCTTGACGGTGCAGCGTGGGCTGACCTTGGTGCATCAGGCGCCCCCACGGGACGACAGAATCCCGCCGGCCGTACGGCAGGCCGCGGACCTGTGCCACTGGCGCCCCGAGCCTGCCGCGGCGTGGAGCTTCGGTGAGGACGCGCGTCGCCTCCCCGAGCCGCGCTCCTGGCGCGTCCGCGAGCGTGACACGCTGCTCGGCTTCCCCACCGGCTTGGCGACGTTCACCCGCGGTGTCGGATTCGACGTCGTGAGCCCCGGCGGCCGCGCCTCCCGGCTCGCGAACGAGACGTCGACGGGATGGGTGGACGAGGGCGGCGTGGTCCGGTTCGCCGCGCCCCTCACCGTTGACGGGGCCAGGTTCGCCGGAGCACTGCGGCTGTGGGGACGGCTGTCAGCGGGCCTCAGGGAAAGGCCGTCCACCACCCATCACACCCTCGCGTTCCACGAGCCCGTCGCGGACGGCTACCTGCTCATCGACGCCCGCGCCGACCGCGGCGCAGACGCGCCGTTCGAGGCCGTCGTCGCGACCGTGGACGGCACCTCACGTTCCGCCCCGCTCGAGCAGGCGGACGGGCCACCGGGCATGTGGCGCCTACGCGTCGCGCGGATGGGTGAGCCGCGGGCGGCCGCGGTGGCGCTGGTCTCAGGGATGCCGCGGCCGCTCGCGATCCTCGGCCTGTATGCCGTCGCCGGGTCCATGGTCGACGGCGCGACCGATTCGGCAGCGGACGCGGCCGCCCTGGGCGACCTGTCCACAGGCACGCTCGTGGACGGGTCGGGGCGCCTGGTTCTCGACGCGGGGTCCCGGTACCGGGTCACCGTGACCCTCGGCTACAAGAACCGTGTCGACGGCAAGAGCAGCGCGGATTTCGCGGAACCGCAGCGGACGATCCGGTGGTTCTTCCGTACCGCCGGCAAGGACCCCAAGGCGAAGGCGGCGGAGACCGGCGGAACGGCGGCCGCCGACGCGACACCTTGGGGCAAGGACGTCGTCTACGCGCCCTGGAAAGGTGGCGCTCTCCCCGCCGCGAAGGCGCGCGTCGTCACGGTCGACCGGTTCGACCCCGGCTTCCTCTCCCGCTACCTCACCGGCTACGCCCCGGCCGACCACGAGCTTTTCCACTTCACCGGTGATCCGGTGTCCGCGACGTTCCGTGCCCCGTACATCGCGCAGCTCGCGGAACGGATGGGCCGCGGAATCGGGCTCGCCATCCGCCGCACCGACCTCAGGACCAGTCCGCACGCGTTCCAGCTCGTGGCCCCGTCGGGGATTCTGCTCGCGGACGGCGTGCACGGTCCGGGCATGTCGGCATCAGACTTGATCGGCCCGGCAGCCCTGCAACTGGGCTGCCCGACGCCCTCGGACGGCGCGCGGATCACAGCGGCGTTCCCGCTGCAGCCCCGCACTCCCTACGAGCTGTCGGTCGGGCTGCCGCTCGCCGGGGCGGTGTTCAGGTCGGGCGACCCCGAACTCGACGGGGTCACCTTCACCACCTCCGCCTACCGGGGACCGGAGGAGCTGATGGAGGCGTTCAATCTGCGCCCGGACGCAGGCGACCTGGCGACGGCTCTCACCTCTCATGGCGACCTCGCGCTCGGCCCCGGCGGCGACGGCGGCGCGGCTCTCTCCGGACTCGTCGACGGTTCGGTTTCCGACGACGCGGAGCTCGAACAGGTACTCGCCCGGCTCGGCCTGCCCCCGCTGCGCCCGGTGACCGAGCCGCGGAGCACGGTGCTGTGGGCGCTGACCGCGGCAGGGCGGTGGGGCGTGGCGGGCCTGCTGCTCGAGTCGCCGGAACCGCTGATCCGGCCCGGACGCATGAGGCTCTCCAACGCCGACCTGGGCGGTACGGCGTTCCCGGTGCTGCGGACGTCGCGCACCGGCACTCGCACCCTGTGGCTGCTCCGCGCCCCGGCGGTTCCCGCCGCGCCGACCGGACTGGTCGTCCGCGCGGTCAACGACACCATGAAGTTCGCGCGGCGCCTGCGGATCGACCCCCGGCCGCGTTTCACCAACGGAGCGATCAAGGCGGTAGGAGCGTGATCGAGCTCACACGGGCGGTGGTGGCGCTGGGTGAGGCGGCGTACATCGACGCCGAAGAGGAAGACAGCGTCCCCAAGGGCCTCTACTGGCGGGTCACACCCGGCGGCGCCGCCGACCTGCCCGCCGGCCCGGTGCTGCTGCGCGGCGCATGGTCCCAGGGTGTGCCGGTGGCCGCGGCCGACGCGGCCACCGGCCGGGACATGCGACCCCGCCGGCGGGTGACGCGTGACGCTCCCGTCCTGCTCCTGCCTCAGGCCGGCCCGGGCGAGATCGTCTGCTGGGCGCACGTGCAGGCAGACGGAGACGTCCGCGTCGCCGCGATCTCGTCCCGAGTCGCCGTCAGCGGTGCGTACGTCGAGTTGTCCGCTCGCACCCGGGCCCCCTACGACCTCGCCGGTCACGACATGGCGGGCCTCGTCGTCACCGGCGAGGGTGAGGTCACCGAAGCGGTCTTCTACGCGCTGCCGCAGTCGTTCGGGGGCGACATCGGTGGCATCGACGGCACGCAGGTGCACACCATGCCCGACGATCTGATTCCGGGGCACGGC
Organism: Streptosporangium sandarakinum; assembly: GCF_013409935.1. Taxonomy (GTDB): domain Bacteria; phylum Actinomycetota; class Actinomycetes; order Streptosporangiales; family Streptosporangiaceae; genus Streptosporangium; species Streptosporangium nondiastaticum. Next base: position 409,568 of record NZ_JACCCO010000001.1, read on the forward strand.
TATGCGATCCCGGGCGCCGTCGCGTCGTGGGAAAAACGTGTCGCGTTCGCGGCGCCATACGCGAGTGTGCCGTATGGAGTGGACCGCCCGGGAGGGTCCTGGAGCCCCGATGACGAACTGCGGCGGGTCGATACGATCGCCCGCGCGGGCGACTCGGTGGCCGACTGGATCGGCGCCGCCTACGGCGCGCTCGGCTCAGGCACCCGCGGGACGGTGGGGGCCGCCGGCGCGGCCGACGACCCGCACCGGGTCCTCGTCCGCCAGGCGGCTTCCTCCGCCCTCATGGTCGCCTCCCTCGATCCGGGCATCGCCCGCTGGCTCGGCCGCTCCGGCATGCTCCGGCACGGCACGCTCCACAACGAGCGGCACGGCCTGCTGATCGCGACCGTACCCCTGCACGTGCACAGGGGCCGCCTGCCCGTTGGTGCCACGGTGATCCGCGATCACGGCGACGCCCTGTACGACGAGCTCATCGTTGCCGGTGGCGGCTTCCTCAGGCTCCTGGCCGAGGTGGGGGCGTGGCGGCCTCATCCCGGGTTCGGGCCTCACGACGTGCTGCTCGCCCACATCCCGCTCCCATATGTCACCGCCACCACCCCGGCACGCCCGGTCCGGCCCGTGGTGGGCCTCGCACCCGCGCCCGCCGGGGCGCCCGGCGGTGCCGGACCTCGCTGGGCCGCAGGATCGCCGCGACGGTGGGAGCAGGCCATCGCGATCGGAGAACGCCCGGCGTCCACGTACTCCCTGCACGGACCCATCCCGCGCGGACCGGTGGCGTTCGTCCGCACCGACCCCGCACCGCCCGCCACTTTGCACCCGAAGATCGACGGCACCGTGTTCGCGGCCCCCGTCGTGCCCGGGTGGGACGGCGAGACAGGCTCCGCCGTGGTTCTCGGCAGCCAGCTCGTGCCCGAGGGCGAGGCGGCGGGCGCGGTGACGTGGTCGCTGGCACTCAGCGACTGGATCGGCCGGTGGGGCGAACCCGCCGAGATCACGCTCGATCCGCCCGCCCCGCTGGTCCCGGCCCGGCCGACCATCGATGCCGGGCTCCGGCGTCCGGCCCTGCCGCCCGCCGGGGCGGAGGCCGCCCCGCCCGGTCAGGTGCACGTGCGATTCCGCGTCCCGCCCGCGGCGCTCCCCGGCGCGTTACCGCTGCGGCGACTCACCTGGACGGTCGACGGCTCCGCGCAGCGGCCTCTCGACCTCACCCGGACCGCCCCCGGCCCCGGCGCCCCCGCTCTCGTCGTGAGCGCCGATTTCCCCGCTCCGGCGACGGTGCCCGGCGAACGCCGGCGCGTCACGGTGACGGCGAAGGTCGAGGACATCGCAGGAACGACATCGGACCCCGCGACCGCGGAGGTGGACACGAGTGACGCGCGACCCGTACGGCCGCCCACCGTGGCACCTCGGCTGCTGGCCGCCTCCCGCCGGTCGGGTGACGCGAGCGTGTCGGTGACGCTCACCGTCCGCGCCGCCGGCAACGGCGCGTACCGGTTCTACCTCGCCTCCGAAACGGCCCTGAGCAGGGCGGCCCACCTGACCCCGCGCCCGGCGGCCACACGCGCCGAACGGGCGAAAGAGCTGAACGACAACACCGCGGCGAGCGCACGGCAGGCGTCCATGCTCGCGCTGCCGGATCCCGTACCCGTTGTCGGCGGGGTGGCGACCGCCCGCCTCGACATACCCGCGGGCGGTGTGGACGTCCTCGCCGTCCGAGCCGTACCGGTGACCGCCGAGCTGGATCCGAGCGGCCGCATCGTCCGCGACGGCGTCGAGGCGCCCTTCGCGTCGGTGAAGCCCGTGTTCATCGTGGTGCCCTTCGACGAGGTGCCGCCCACCCCGGAGCTGCGGCTGACACCGATGGAGGCACCCGGACCGACCTCGACCCCGGTCAAGGCCACCGTCACCGTGCGCGGCGTGCCCGCCGCGGTCCTCGGCCGTTACTCCGACGAACCCATGCAGGCCCGGTTCGTGGAGGCGTCCACCGACGGCGACCCGTGGTTCTGGCCCGAGATCGCAACGACGTCCCTCATCGGGTCCCCTGCGGACCCCGGCACGTTCATCGGCGAACTCACCGTGGACGTTCCGGCATGGTCGCGAGCCGGTATCGCCGTCGCGGTACGGTACCCGCCCGAGGACACGATCATCCCCGGTGCCGACGTGATCGACGAGCCGGAGTTCGACGCCTCAGGGCCGCAGGGACCTCGCATCGAGTCGCCGTGGGGCCCGGTGTCCGTACCGGCGTGGGTGCAGGTCGCGGGGGCGGAACCTCAGGTCTCGGTGCGGCCCGACGGCGGAGGCGGGTTCAGGGTCCAGGTGGCGGGTCTTCCCGCCCTCGCCCCGGACGCCCCGGCCTTCCGCGTGGACGTCTACGGGTCGGCCACCGGCGGCGGGCTCGTGCTGCTGTCCGAGAGCCCGGTGACGGACACGTCATCCGAGGTCCCGATCCCGTCCGATGTCGTCACGGCCCATTCTCAGCTGGCCGCGGCGCTCGTCACCCCGTTGGGCGCATCGCTGCCACCGGTGCGGGTCGGAACGGATGGTCCTCAGCACTCGGACGGGATCAGCGGCTAGAAGCCGCCTGTCACTCCAGCCGAAGATCGCGATCTCCCCGGCGGGGCTGTTCTTGATCGCGGTTCGGTGTCATGCGATCAGGCGATCTTGACGTGGGAACACCCGTAAGACGTTATTAGAACGTATGTTCCCATCCGTGCAGGGGGTCTTCGTGCGTCACCCGCTGGTTCGCCGATTAGCCGCTCACTGCGGCGCCGCCGGTCTGATCACCGGCATGCTCACCGGCATGCTCACCGTCGCGGCCCCCGCCGCCTCGGCGGCCGACACCACGACCGACCTCGGGGTGACCTTCGACTCCTACACCGCCGACCTGGCCGTCGGCGGCGGCCGGGTGTTCGTCTCCGCCGACGACCGGATCATCGTGGCCGACACCGGCGGAAACCTCACCGGCCTGTCCGGCGTCCGCGAGCTGGCCATGAACACGGACGACACCCGCCTGTACGCGGCGCTCACCGGCTCGAACGAGGTGGCCGAGATCGACACCGCGAGCCTCCCCGTCACCCGGCGGATCGACCTGTCGGCCCACCCGTGGTGCTGACGGTGGGTGGCAACCCGCCCCCGCCGAGGGTCACGCTCACCGTGCAGCGCAGCGTGTACAACGACGACGGCAGCGGTGGAAGCGTCACGCTGCCGCCGGTGGGCGTGAACGACGACGGCACGTACACGTTCACCGACACGCCCACCGTCGCCGGCAGGTACGGCTACCTCGCGATGTGGTCGGGGGATGCCGCGGCCGGGCCGGCCAAGGCCGTCCACCAGATCATGGTCGAGTGACCTGAAAGCCGTGCCCGGCCAGCGGGCCGGGCACGGCCGTCAGCCGCGCCGGAACGTGGGTCGCAGGACGCCGCGGGCGACGGTGTGCGCGGTGAGGACGAGGCCCGCGTGTCCGGCGGGGGTGTCCGGGGCCAGCCCGAGGTCGTCGGTGTCGAGGGCGTGTACGGCGAACAGGTAGCGGTGGTCCGGATCGGCGGGCGGCGGGCAGGCGCCCGTGTATGCGGCCTCCCCGAAGTCGTTGCGCAGATGAAACGCTCCCACCGGCAGCTGTGGGCCGTCGCCGTGTCCGGCGCCGGCGGCCAGGCCGGCGCAGCCGGCGGGAAGACCGAGCAGTAGCCAGTGCCACAGGCCGCTGCCGGTCGGGGCGTCCGGGTCGTGGCATGTGACGGCGAACCCGCGGGTCGACGCCGGGGCACCGGTCCAGGACAGCGCCGGGCTCTGGTTGCCCCCGCCGAGGCCGTCGTGAACGTGACGCGGGTCCAGCGGTGCGTCGTCGGCGATGTCGCCGCCGGCCAGGTCGAGTGCCGGAACCGGCGGCAGCAGGTCGTAGGGGTCGGGGGCCTGCGGGCGGCCGGCGTCGTAGGTGCTGATCTCGACGAGGTTCCGGTCCGGGTCGCGCAGGTAGACGCTGGTGATCGGGCCGGTGGCCCCGGTGCGTGTGACCGGGCCGGTCTCGATCGGCACGGCCAGCGCGCGCAGATGTGCCCGGACCTCGTCGAGGGGGACGGCGCTGATCAGGCACAGGTCGGCGGAACCCGGTGTCGGGGCGGCGGCCTTGGGCTCCAGCTCCTTTCCGGCCTGGTGCAGGTTGAGTTTCTGGCCGCCGAAGGCGAGGGCGACTCGGCCGCCGCCGAAAACGACGGGCCGCATCCCCAGGACGGTGCGGTACCAGTCGACGCTGGCCGGGATGGAGCGGACGGTCAGGACGAGGTGATCGGCGCGGACGATGCGCATACGGCTGCCTCCTGTCGTGGCCTCGGGTGCGAGGGGGAACGGGTGCGGTCCGGCCGTCCGGGCCGCAGGGGTCTGCCCCACGGCTACGCGGCCGGGCCGCGACCGCCGGGCCACCGCCGTACCGCCTCCCACGCACCTGCGGACAGCAGGTGGCGGACGGGCTCCAGCACCAGGCGCAGTCCGGCACCGTGGCGGTTCGCCAGTTCCCTGTCGTGCTCGAACACGTCGAGTTCGTTGGCCGCGGTGATCTCCAGGAAGGCCCGCAGGTCCTCGGTGGCGGGATCGTGGTCGGCGCCGGTGAACCGGTCCCTGAAGACGGGCCGCCGGTCGCCGCCGAGGCGCGGATAGGTGGCCGTCCGGTCGCAGCTCGCGTACAGGTACACCAACGCCTCGGCCCGCTCGCCGATCAGCGCGGCCAGGACCGGGCGGTCCCCCAGGCCCATGAGGGACCTGGCGAAGCCGTCGGTCCCGTAGGCCGCGTGGCAGAGGCCGGCGACCTGGATCTCGTGTGAGGCGCCCCAGTCCGCGAGCCGCCGCCTGACCCGGGTCAGATGTTCCAGCAGCGTCCCGCCGGGGTGCGGCAGGTCTGCGGCGTCCCGGGAGCGCAGGAAGTCCTCGATGCCGCACCGGTCGGCGGGCGCGGGGACGCTCTGGTTCTCAGTCACGTCACGAGTTATAGTCGTGACGTGAAGCCGGACGCAACACCGACCGATGACCCGCCCGCCGGGGAGCTGGCGTTCAACTTCCGCTCCGGGCGGCTCAGCCTGGCGTTCGTCGCCACGGTCGGCGAGCGCTGGCGCCGGAACGTCGAGCGGCTGCGCGATCCCGCCGATCTGGCCCGCTGGTACCGCGAGGTGGGCCTGCTCGACGAGGCTGTCACCGTCACACCGGCCGGGCTCGGCACGGCCCGTACCGTGCGCGAGGCGGTCTACCGCTGTGCCAAGGCCCTGATCGCCGGACGTCCCGCGGCCGAGGCCGACGAAGCCCTGATCAACGCCGCCGCCGCGGCCGCGCCGCTGGTCCCGGTGCTCCGAGGCGGAGCAGGGTTTCTCATCGCCCCCGCCGTCGACGCCGAGTCGGCCGTTCTGAGCACGGTCGCTCGCGACGCCATCGACCTGTTCACCGGCGTCCTCGCCGATCGCGTCCGGGAGTGCGACAGCCCCGAATGCGCGCTGCTGTTCGTGGACACCAGCCGCCCCGGCCGCCGCCGCTGGTGCTCGAGCGACGCCTGCGGCAGCAAGGACCGCTCCGCGGCCTACCGCCGACGCCGCCAGGCCCGGACCACCCGCGTGGCCGGCCCCGACCGATGACGGTCAGCTCCGCCCCTGCGGCGCCGGGTCGGCCGTCGGCTCTCGACCAGGCTCGTCCGCCGCCTGGCGGGTGGCCTGGCAGTGCCGCCGGACCATGTCGGCGAAGGTGCGGGCGAGCGGGGTCAGCGCGTCCCAGCGGCGGACCGCCCAGCCGACCGGGAGCGGCGGCAGGTCCGGCAGCGGCAGGAACCGCAATGGGCCGTCCGGCGCGCCCGCGGAGAGCTGTCCGGGCAGAGCGGGGACGACGGCGTGCCCGACACCGAGCGAGGCCAGCAGGATGGCCGTATCCCAGTCGGTGACGCCGGTGTCGGACGTCGGATGGATGCCCAGGCGGGCCAGGGCGGTGTCCAGGTGGGCCCGCGAGGAGGAGTTCGCCGGGAGCCGGATGTGCCTGATGCCGACGAGATCGGCGGCTGTCACCGGTGCCCGCAGGGCGAGCGGATCGTCCGCCCGAACCGCCAGGACCCACGGCAGTTCCACGACCGTGCTCTGCTCGATGCCCGGTGCCGGACGGCCGATGGTCACCCAGGCCAGATCGACGGTGCCCGCCGCGAGCGCGTCGAAGCAGCTGCGTGTGGCGGTCTCCGTCCGGAACTCCAGGCTCGCCCCGGGGTGCCGCGCCCGGAAGTCGACGACCGCCTCGGACATGAAGTGCCGCACCGTCGTCGCGCCCGTCGTCACGCGGACCGATCCGGCTTCACCGCGCGCGAGTTCGCCGAGCCGGCGCAGGGCCAGGTCCAGCCCGACGATCCCCTCTCTCGCCGCGGCCTGGAGCACCAGGCCCTCCGGAGTGGGCACCACACCGCGCGCCCTGCGTTCCAGCAGCCGCACCCCGGTCGTCCGTTCCAGCCGCTTGACATGCTGGCTCACCGCGGACTGGGTGCAGGCCAGGTCGCGGGCGACGGCACTCAGGCTTCCCGCCTGGCAGACCGCCACGAACACACGCAGGTCGTCGAAGGTCATCGGCACGCAGGACACGGTAGCCCCCTCCCCTACCCAAGCTCCGACTGGGGGATTCATAAGTAACCCCGAGGATTGACTTGCCTGTCGTTCTCACCCAGGATCACTGCGGGCCCAGGGCGGCAACCCTGTCCCGCCTTCCCCGCCGCGTCCGGACGCGGCGGGGAAGGCGGGACGGGTGCCGACCCACCGAGCTGAGAGGAACCCACCGTGCCCCATCCCGCATCCGTCGGCAGCGCCGGCGTCTCCCCACCGTCCCCCGCGACGGTGGCCGTGCTCGGCCCCGGAGGAGTCGGCGGCCTGCTCGCAGCGCTGCTCTCCCGTGCCGGCCACCGCGTGATCTGCATCGCGGGCGAGGAGACCGCGAGTTTCCTGCGCCGCAACGGGATCAGCGTGCGCAGCGGCCAGTTCGGGGACTTCACCGCCCGGGTGGAGGCGGACACCGCCCTGCGCGAGCCGGTCGGCCTGTGTCTGGTGACGGTCAAGCACACCGCGCTTGATGCGGCACTTCACCGCATCCCCGCCCACCACCTGGACGGCGGTCTGCTGCTGCCGCTCCTCAACGGCGTCGAGCACGTGGCCGCCCTCCGGGACCGCTATGGCGCACAGCGCGTGGTCCCGGCCGTGATCCGCGTCGAGTCCACCCGCTCCGCCCCCGGAGTGATCGAGCACGGCAGCCCTTTCACCGAGATCGACCTGGCCGGCCCGCAGGACCGTCTCGCCGAACTCGCCGCACTGCTCACCTCCGCCGGCGCCGAGACACGCGTCCTGGCCGACGAGAGCACCGTACTGTGGGCCAAGCTGGCCTTCCTGGCCCCCTTCGCACTGCTCACCACCCGCTACCAGCTCCCCATCGGCGTCATCCGCACCGAACGACGAGAGGAACTGGCCGCCCTGGTCGAGGAGACCGCCGCGGTCGGCCGTGCCTGCGGAGCGCAGACGGACGCCACCCGGATCCTCGCACGATACGACGCCTTCCCGGCCGGGAGCAGGTCGTCCATGCAGCGGGACGCGAAGGCGGGGCGCCCGCTCGAACTCGACGCGATCGGCGGCGCCCTGCTCCGGGCGGCCGAGCGGCACGGCATCCGAGTGCCGCATGCCGAACTCCTCGTGCGGGAGCTGACATGCTGACCTGTCGTCACGGTTCCCGGCTCGCCGAGGGTTCCGCGAGCAGGGAGGGCGGTGACTCTTGAGCGACGCGAGCCCGGCTTCCCACCCTCGTCCGACGGGACATGACGACCTTCCGGCTCTCGAACTCGCCTTCCCGGGCCCGGAACGCGACCGTGGTGTGGCGGCGATCCTGAGCGGTCAGAAGACCGCGCTCACCGGCCTCCTGGAGATCTACGAACACGCCGGAGAGGCGGTGCCGATGACCGGTCAGCGATTCTCGGTGCTTGATTCCGAAGGTCTTCCAGCCGTCACGATCGAGCTCGTCGACGTGCGCGTCGTTCCCATGAAGGAGATCGACGACGACTTCGCACGTGCCGAAGGACGCGGCTACTCAGACGTGGCACAGTGGCGGACAGCCCACGAGGAATTCTTCCGGAGCGATGGCGTGAGCGAGTTCCTGGGTCGCACCCCGGTCATCGATGGCGACACTCTCGTCGTCGCCGAACGCTTCCGAGTGGTCGAGCCCGATGACCCCTTCCGAGTGGTCGAGCCCGATGACCCGGACGGTGCGTGACCCGCGTCCGGTCCGATGAGAGCCGGGGAGGATCAACCGGACGGGGCCGTGTGGGTGCTGGGAGGACCGCCGGTCACAGCCGGTCGTTGATGACCGCGACCGGCACGCTCGCCTCGCGGCTGACGCTGCCGTATGAGCAGTGGGACGCGCGGGCGGGCCCGAACCGAATGATCGAGGAGACGAGATGCGATACGCGGACATGCCCGGCACCCAATGTGAGATCTTCGTCACCGCGGCGACATCGCTGGTATGGGAGATCGTGATCGACATCGGAGCCCCGGCCCGCTGGAGCCCTGAACTACGTCGTGCCGAATGGCTCGATGGCGTGGCGGCCCCCGCGGTGGGGGCGCGCTTCGCCGGTTACAACGAGCATCCGGTGATCGGTGCCTGGCGCACCGTTTCGCAGATCACCGAACTCGACCCGGAGCGGGCGTTCGCGTGGTGCGTCCTCGATGCGGACGGCCGCTTCGGGAAGGCGATGCTGAACCCGGCGGAACCCATGGCGACATGGCGCTTCACGCTCACCCCCCAGGCAGGAGGCACCCTGCTCCGGCAAACCGTGCGCATCGGCCCCGGCCGCTCAGGGCTGAGCGCCGCCATCGACCGGATGCCGGACAAAGAAGGCCGTCTCGTGGCCCACCGCCTCGATGAGCTACGCGGGGGCATGCACGCCACGCTGAACGGAATCAAGGCGGCCACGGAGCAGCGGCAACAGGCCGGCTGAGCCGATTCCATCTCCGGCGAGACCAGCGGTCTCTCAACCGGCACTCAGGAAAGGATCCAAGCCCTTGACCGAATACCCGCTACGCGTGATCGGGCATGTCGAGTCGTTACTGACCGATCGGGCGGCGGCACCACGGCAGGCCGACGAGGGAGCTCCCGACGCCTGGCTGGTCTTCGACGACCGGTACGCGTCCGCCCTGCAGGGGCTGTCCCCGGGCACCGACGTACTCCTGCTCACCTGGCTCGACCGCGCCGACCGCGACACGCTCGCCGTCCATCCACGCGGCGACACCACCCGGCCGCTCGCCGGCGTCTTCGCCACCCGCAGCCCCGACCGGCCCAACCCGATCGGCCTGCACGAGGTGCACATCCTCACCATCGACGGAACGCGCGTCCACGTCCGCCACCTCGAAGCCCTCGACGCGACCCCGATCCTGGACGTCAAACCTCTCCTCACACGGGACCGATGACGCCCTCTGCCCACCCCCCGGGTTCGGCGCGGCGCCGCGCCGAACCCTGCCCCTCAGGCGGCAGCGCGCGGTTGAAATCGTCCCAGGTGGCGAACCCCTTCGGGGGCGGCGGTACGACGTACCCCAGCACCTCGCACCAGAAACGAGCGAGGCGCTCGGGTTCCGCGCAGTCGAAGGTGACTTGGAACTGCTTAACCGATGGCATCGGTCCACCGTAGAGGAGAGCGCGCCCCGCCGGCGCTCACGGCTTCAGCTTGAGCCTCTTCCTCGACGCACCCGGGAACACGGCGACCAGGTGCTCCTCCCCCGCGTCGCCGATCCGCACGTAGACACGGAGCCGGTAGCGGCCCTTCCCCGCGATCGCCAGGTTCGGCATCGGGGCGCCCGCGCCCACCTCCCCGTCCTCGCCCATCTCCGGCACGGTGAGCCGGCCGCTGCGGCTGGTGATCGGCACCTCGTTGACCTGATCCCACCCGGCCGTCCGCCGCGGCGGCGCGGTGCGGAATGCCTTCACCGTGAGGCACAGATCAGCGACGTCCTCGACGTGCCCGATGAGCGCCGCGCTGTCGGCCACCCCGATGAGAGCGCTGTCGTCGTAGACCCTGTCCATCGCCTGCTCCGCCGCCTCGGCGACCGCTTCGTCGCCGGGGTCGTGGACCAGATAGCCGTGATCGCCGTCGGCGAACAGGAAGTATTTGGCCGTGGCCTGGACGACACCCTTCGTCCGAGGCCATGGGTCGTGGCACTTCGCGTTCTCCTCGGCGATGTAGTCGGTGTTCGCCGCCTCCGCCTCGGTGGTGGACCGCAGCAGCTCGGGATGGGTCGCGCCGACGATCTCCGGGCAGACGTAGACGAGGTCCCACGGGTCCGCGCCCCAGGCGGGCCGCGCGCTCCCGGCCCGCGTCAGGATCGCCTTCTGCTCGTCGCGGTCCTTCGCGCGGCACAGCGCCCGCCCGGACGCGAGGATCCCCTGGTCCGACAGGCTGTCCGGGAACATGGGCGGGACTCCGCCGTCTGTGCTCCGCGCCAGGCACAGGAACACGGCGTCGCGTTCCGCGGGTTTCAGGTCTCCGAAGCCGGGCCGGTCATGGCAGTCCGCCGACCAGCCGGTGTAGGTGAGGCGCGGGGTCTGCTCCGGGTGGATCAGCGCGATGATCGGCAGTACGGCCACGGCCGCCACCGAGACGCGGATCACGCGCCGCCGCGCGGGCGGAAGGTCCGCCGGACGGCCCTCAGCGGGCAGTTCACGGGCGGTCGCCGCGATCCACACGGTGTTGACGAGTCCCACCGCGTCCATGATGACCAGCATCGGCAGACTGCCGATGGAGATCCCTCCGGGAAGAAAGTTGAGCGGGATCACCAGCGCGTAGACGCCCACCGACAACCATCCGGCGGCCTGCGTGCCGCGGCTCCACCGGCCGTCGCGCCGCTGCCCGACGACCGTGATGACGGTCGCCGCCACTCCGCCCAGTATCAGGACCGGTTCGACAACGCCGCCCGGTCCGAGCTCTGGGAGATCGAGCTCGTCGAGCAGCTCGTCGGCCATCCCGGCCAGCTCGACCGCGAACATCACTCCGGCCGCCGCACGCAGCATGCGGGACCGCCAGCGGATGACGAGCAGGTAGAGGACGTCGATCGCGGTCCACAGCGCGAGCTGGAACGCCGTGTCGACCGCGTCGGGGAGCAGCGCGATCGGACCCCACAGCACGAGGGTGTACGCCACCGCCAGGTACAGCAGCCGGCGCAGCGCCTTCGCCCGGCGGTCCAGCGGTCCCGGCGCGGGGGCACGCAGGATCAGCCACAGGAGCGCGGCCTTCACCGGGGCGGCCACCAGCAGCGCCACGACCGTCGGGGGGTCGAACCCGCCGCGCGCGTAGAACTTCGCATAGGCCGGCGAAGACCATTCGACGGCCGCCCAGAGCCAGGCGTCGCCGAGCACCAGGCCCACGACCGCCGCCGCAAGAACCAGACCTACCAATCCGATCCTGGTGATCCGCCATAAGCCACCGGAAAGCACGGGACGCGATCTCAGTGCGGCACCATCGTGCGGACGGCAAAGTTGATCATTTCCGTTGCCGAATCAGGATCCGGTGGGGCGGGCCCGGGATTCCGGCGGCCGTGGGCGCACGGAGAGGCCGTACGCACGACCGCGCCGGGGCCGTCGGATGGACGGTCCCGGCGCGGTGGTGCCGGGGTGCGGAGGGCGGGATCAGCCCTCTTCGGCGGGGCGCGGAGGGCGGGGTCGGTCCTCCTCACCGAAGGCGGGGCGGGCGGGGATCAGCCCTCGTCGCCGGAGGGGAGGACCAGGCGGCGCAGCGCCGCGCCGAACTCCGTCACCATGTCGTCGATGGTGGCGGCGTCGAAGAGGTTGCTGTTGTAGGCCATGGAGCCGATGATCTCGCCGCCGGGGTCGAGCTCCAGGTGCCACATCGCGCCGTCCGGGATGTCGCCGCCCACCGGCTGCGACAGCAGCCGCCTGCGGATCACCGAGTACTCCAGCTCCCCGGCGGTGCCGCGCTCGGAGGGGAACGGCGACCGGAAGACCTGGAAGGCGACCAGGGCCATGTCGTCCTGCATCACGGGCAGCATGAGCTCCGGCGCCTGCTGGAGGACCTGGCCGAACGGGATGTCGTGGGAGTACGCCTGGACGCAGCTCGTCCGGACCCGGGTGACGACGTCGCGGAAGTCGTCGCAGCCGGTCAGGTCCGCCCGCAGCGGCATAAAGTTGAAGAACGACCCCACGGTCTCGTGGAACCGCGCCGGGCCGCGACCGGAGGAGAAGGTCGGGATGACGACGTCGTCGGTCCCGGTCTTCTCCTGCAGGAACCGCACGTAGGCGGCGAGCAGCACCATGAACGGCGAGCAGCGGGTCTCCTTGCCGATCCGCTGGACCGCCGAGGTGACGTCGGCGGGGAAGGTGAAGCGCCGCCAGCCGGTCAGCTTGGGCAGGCCGGCCGAGTGCGGATGGTCGGTCCTGGAGCCCAGCATGCGGGCGCCGTCCAGCTTCTCCCGCCAGTACGCCTGCGCCCTGCCCAGCCACTGCGGGTCCACGCCGGAACGCTCCCAGGCGACGTACTCCCGGTACTGCGGCACCTCCGGCAGCTCGGCGTCGTGCCCGCTCCGGACCGCGTACCGGGCGGCCAGGTCGCGCATGACGACCCGCATCGACCACTCGTCGACGGCGGTGTGGTGGGCCATCAGCGCGAGCACCGCGTCGCGGTCGTCGAACCGGCCCACCACGGCGCGCAGCAGCGGCAGGTCGCTCATCGGGTACGGCCCGGCCTCGACCTCGTTGAGCAGCTCCTCGGCGGCCAGGTCGCGGTCACCGGGGGCGGTGCCGGACAGGTCGCGGACGTCGAGCCGCGCCGGACCGGGCCGGGCGATCCGCTGGTGGGCGTCCTCGCCGCGCCGGATCTCGGTGCGCAGGGCCTCGTGCCGGGCGACCACGTCGTCCAGGGCCTGCTGCAGGGCGGCCGGGTCGAGGGGCCCGGTGAGCCGCCAGCCGCAGACGATGGTGTAGCGGGGGCCGAACGGCCCCTCCGCGTCCCCCTTGTCGAACGCGCGGAGGAATTCCTGGTTGAACGACAGCGGGACGCGGTCCGGCCCGTCGCTCGGGATGTCGTCGATCAGGCTTGGCGCCTCGGAAACGCTCATGACTCCTGGCTCCTCATGCCGGCGTACTGCTTGCTTCGTGGGGTGGGGGTCGTTCTGTCGGGGGTGTCGGGGGCCGCCGCCAGGCGGCGCAGCGTGTCGCGGTCCACCTTGCCGCCGGCGGTGCGCGGCAGGCGGGCGACGACGGTGAAGGTCACGGGCGGTGTGGCCCTGCCGAACCACCGGCGCAGGGCGGCCCGCCAGGTGGCCGGTACGGCGTCGCCGGCCGCGGGGTCGCGCGGCACGACGTAGGCGGCCAGGCCGGCGACCTGCCGGTGCCGGCCGGGAACGGCCACCACCGCGCACTCGGCCACCGAGCCGTGCGCGGCCAGCGCCGACTCGACGTCGCCGAGTTCGAGGCGGACGCCGTTGACCTTCACCTGGTGGTCACGGCGGCCGTGGAACTCCAGCAGCCCGTCCTCGGCGCGGCGGCCCCGGTCGCCGGTGCGGTAGAAGCGGTCCGGACCGTGCGCGCCCGGCGGCGGCCGGAAGGCCGAGAGGTCCCCGGCCGCCGCGCCGACGTATCCCGGCGTGACGTACGGGCTGCGGACGACCAGGTCGCCGACGGCTCCCTCGGGGCAGGGCCGGTCCTGCCCGTCCAGCACCAGGATGTCCCGCCCGGGGATGGGCCGACCGATCGGGACGCGGCCCCCCTCCGTCCCGGTCACCTCGTGCCAGGCCGCCAGGATCGACTCGGTCGGGCCGTACAGGTTGACCAGCCGTACGGCGGGCAGCGCCGCGCGGACGCCGTCCGCCAGCTCGCCGGTCAGCGCCTCCCCGGCCAGCAGGAGGCAGCCGAGTTCGGCGGGCGGTCGCGCGCCGGGGGCGGTGACGGCCTCCAGCAGGCGGCGGGCGAAGCTCGGGACGGTCTGCAGGTGCGTGACCCGTTCGGCGGCGAGCCAGGCGGCGAGCCTCTCCGGATTGGCCCGGAGCTTCGCCGGGACCGGGCACAGGGTCGCGCCCGACACGAGCGGGGCGAACATCTCCACCAGGCTCGCGTCGTAGCCGGGCGCCGCCCACTGGGCCACCCGGGCCCCCGGGCCGATCCGGAACTCCGCGGTGAACCAGTCCATGAACTGCGCGAACCCGCGGTGGGTCTGGGGGATGCCCTTGGGGCGGCCGGTGGAGCCGGAGGTGTAGGCGACGTACATCCACTCGTCCAGGAGGTCGCCCGCCGTCTCCGGGGTCTCCCCCACCGCGAGGTCCGCGTCCGCGGCGGTCCGGGCGTCCCGGTCCGGTTCCGGTGGCGTCGCGGCACCGGAAGCCGGGCCGGCGTCCAGGACCGTTCCGCCCAGGGCGTCGCGGTACCAGGCCAGGAGGTCGTCCCCGGCCGGGGCGGCCCCGTCGAGCAGCAGGAACGCCGGCCGCAGGTCCGCAAGCACCGCCCTGCTGCGCCCGCCCGCCTCTGAGGTGTCGAGGCAGAGCAGGTGGCCGCCGGCGGCGAGGACGCCGAGCGCCGCCGCAGCCAGGCAGGGTCCAGGGTCCATCCGCACCGCCACCGGCAGGCCGCGCACCCCGCCGGCGGCCCGCAGGACGCCGGCGACCGCGTCGGCCCGCCGCAGCAGGTCACGGTAGGAGACGCTTCGTCCCTCCCCGGTGACGGCGACCGCGTCCGGGGTCGCCCGGGCGTGCCGCCGTACCAGCTCGTGGACCGGCCGCCCGGTGAAGACGGCGGCCGTCACCGGGGAGGCGGTCACGACACCGTCGCCTTGGGCTTCTCCACCGGCGCGGGCGGGCGGCGGCGCGGCTGCGCGGCCGGCTTGCCCCAGGGCAGGGCGTTCCACAGGATGCGGGCGAGCATCTTCGGCCGCATCAGCGCCTCGGGGCCGTCGATCAGGCCGGCGCCGCGCATGTAGGCGGCGGCGACCACGCCGTCGCGGGTGGCGGCGGTCTGCACCAGGTTCAGGAACGCCTGGGCCACGCGGAGCTGCGGAGTGCGCTGACCCTCGACGCCGGGGAAGCTGAGGTCCACGGTGTGGGTCATCTCCCACGGCTGGTCGATGACGTTGCGGGACAGGTCGGAGAAGTACTGGAAGGGGTCGGGGGCCGCACCGGTGTGCAGGTGCTGGCGGATGACCAGCGCGCTGAGCGCGGCGACGGTCATGCCCTGGGCGTACACCGGGTTGAAGCAGCACACCGCGTCACCGGTGACCAGCAGGCCGTCGGGGAAGCGGGTCATCTTCTCGTAGTGGCGGCGCAGGGTCGTCGGGAAGCGGAACGCCACCGGCTCGTCCAGCGGCTCGGCGTGCTGCAGGGCGTCGTAGATGTCGGGCACCGCGAGCGACTTGATCCACTCGTACAGGCCCTCCTGGGTGGTCGGCGGGTGGTCGCCCAGGATGCCGTAGGTGGTCAGCTCGACCCGGTCGCCGTCGGTCTTGGTGAAGATGGCGCCGCGGGGCAGCTCGGGCGAGGCGACCGGGTTGATGGACAGGTCGCCGTGGTAGGGGTCGGCGGTCAGGCGGTAGTGCTGGGTGACGTAGCCCAGGCCGATCTTCGTCCGCTCCTCCTCGACCCGGGCGTAGCCCAGGGCCTCCAGCCAGATGGGGGTGCGCGAGCCGCGGCCGGTCGCGTCGACCACGAGGTCGGCGTCGATGACCTTCTCGCCGGCGCCCTCCTCCTCCAGCGGCTGCACCCGCACGCCGGTGACCCGGCTGCGGTCGGCCGTGGTCTCCAGTCCGAGGATGTCGTGCCGCTCGGCGAAGGCGATGTTGGGCAGCGCCCGGGTCCGCTCGCGGATGTGGTGCTCCAGCTTGGGACGGCTGGCGGCCACGCACACCAGGCCGGCGTGCTGCTGCTTGATGGGCTTGCCGTGGAAGTACCAGCGGACGTTCCCGGCGAGGTCGCCGGTGGGCACGCCGTCGGCGAAGAGCTGCTCGGTGATGCCCGGGTACAGCTCCTCCATGACCTGCTGGCCGCGGGCCAGCAGACCGTTGATGTGGCGGCTCTGCGGGCAACCCCGGCGCGGCCCCTCCACTCCGATCAGGACGTCGCGGTCGACGATGAGCACCTCGTCATAGGCGTCGGCGAGCACCCGGGCCGCGAACAGCCCAGCGAGGCTTCCACCGAGCACCACCGCACGGGTCTTTGCCACATCACCCATTGGAGCGCCTCCTCGGCTCAAGTTTTCTTCAGCGATCCGTCGTCGCCCGCCGGTCCCGTACGGCCGGCCGGGGCGCCCGCCCGCCCTTCTCCGCAAGGCGTGCGGTCCGCTGCTCTATCCGCTACAGCGTCACATCCGGAATTACCCGGGGCATCTTCTGGAATGCTGCCTGGCGGACCGGAAAGGGCGGGGATCCGGCGGACCGGAAAGGAGGCGCGGCGCGCCGCCGTAAAGGCGAGCCGAAAAGGCGGAGAAGCGCAATTCCGAGGATGTGGCGGAAAGACCCGCGTGTGATTCTGACCGCATGACGGAGTTTGCGAACAGAACAGTTCTCATCACCGGCGGCGGCAGCGGCATGGGCCTCGCCACGGCGCAGAAGCTCCTGGCGGCGGGCGCGCAGGTCGTGATCGCCGGTCGCAGCCAGGAGCGCCTGGACAAGGCGGTCGAGGAGCTCGGCGCGGGCGACCGCGTCCTGGCCGTGGCGGCCGACGTCTCCCGCGCCGAGGACCTCGACCGGCTTTTCTCCCGCATCGAGGAGCGTTTCGGCCGGCTGGACGGCGTCTTCGCCAACGCGGGGATCGCCGACTTCGCCCCCAGCGCCGGTGTCACCGAGGAGAGCTTCGACGCCCTGGTGGGCGTCAACTTCAAGGGCGTGTACTTCACCATCGCCAAGGCGGCGGCGCTGATGGGCGACGGCGGCGCGATCGTGATCAACGGCTCCTGGCTGGCCCACCGCGGCCTGGCCTTCACCTCGGTGTACGCGGCGACCAAGGCCGCGATCATCAACCTGGTCCGCACCCTCGCCCCCGACCTGGCCACCAAGGGGATCCGGGTCAACGCGGTCAGCCCCGGCTACATCGTGACCGAGATGTTCGAGGGGATCTCCAGCACCCCCGAGGCGCAGGAGGCGTGCCGCGCCCAGGTGGCGCTGGGCCGGCTGGGCTCGGCCGAGGACGTCGCGGACGCCGCGCTGTTCCTGCTGTCGCCCCGCTCCTCCTACATCACGGGCCAGGAGATCGCGGTGGACGGCGGCCTCACCACCTCCGTCCCGATGTGATCCGTCTTCGGCGATAATCGCGCCGATCCATTCCATGAGGGCCGTCGGGCATTTCCGGTGAGGCGGCTGCTTCCGCCGCCTCACCGTGCTCTCCGCGAAATCCGTGAAGCGGCCGGACATGATGTCCGGCCGCTTTTCCTGTTCTCATGTCCGCCGTTTCCGGCACCACGCGTGCGCCATGCGCGCCATATGTGCCACGCACGCCGGATGCGCCGCGCACGCCGGATGCGCCGCGCACGCCGTGTGCGCCACGCGCGTCACGCGTGGCGCACACGTCACGCGCGTCACGCCGGAACGGGCTCCACGCGGCCGGGCTCCACGCGGCCGGGCTCCGCATGGCCCGGGGGCCGCCACCCGAACAGCGTCATGGGTCCCTCGTCCTGGGTGCTGAAGTCCCGGGGCGCGCCCGACGCCTCACCGGCGCCCGACTCCTTGTCCACGCGTCCCGTGCGCCGCGACCGCAGCACCACGTCCGCCGCGCGGGCCGCGCGCGCCGCCGAGTACGCCTCCAGCGCGGCCGGCGCGTCGGAACACGACCGCAGGTGGTGGGCGAGGACCGCCGCGTCCTCCAGCGCCATGCCGGCCCCCTGCCCGACCCCGGGGGTCATCGGGTGGGCGGCGTCGCCGAGCAGGGTCACCCGGCCCGAGGTCCAGCGCGGGATGGGGTCGCGGTCCACGATGTCGGTCACCACGATCCCGTCGGCGTCGACGTCGCGGATGATCTCCACGATGGAGTCGTGCCACCCGGTGATCAGGTCGAGGAGGGCCGGCATCGCCGCAGCCGGGCCCATCGTGGGCCACACCCCGGGCGGTGCGACGATCTTGGCCGCCCAGTACAGGTGCCCGCCGCCGATCGGACCGGCGAACAGGTCGACGCCGTCGCCGCTGGCGATGAACCCGTTGGGGTGGGCGCCCGACCTTCTCGTCCTGCCCCGCACCGAGGTGTAGCCGCGGTAGAGGAGCGGGCTGTCGCCGAACAGGCGCCGGCGGACGCCGGAGCGGACGCCGTCCGCGCCGACGAGGACGTCCGCGGTCAGGACGGAGCCGTCGGACAGGACCACGTCGACGCGCTCGCCGCGGTCGGCGTGGTCGTCGACGCGGACGCCCGTACGGAGGTCGACGCCGGCGGCCAGGGCCTCGCCGAGCAGCGCGTGCTGCAGCGCCGAGCGCAGCAGGGTCACCTGCGGGGCGCCGAAGCGGCGGGTGAGCTCCCCGATCGCGTCGACCGCCAGCGTCGTGCCGTCGGAGGCCAGCGTCGGCCTGGTGTCGCCGGGAACGGCCTCGTGCCCGGCCGCGCGCACGGCCCGGCCCAGGCGGGGGCTGATGGCGTCCAGGGCGGTGATCGCGTTGGGGTAGAGGACCATGCCGGAGCCGGCCTCGGCGATGCGCGCCGTACGCTCGACGACCGTCACCCCGATCCCGGCGCCGCGCAGGGCGACGGCCAGGGCGAGCCCGCCGATGCCGCCGCCGGCCACCACCACGCTCGGGCCCGTCACGCTCGGGCCCGTCACGACCGGCTCCGGCTCGCCTCGGGGACGGCGGGGGCCTCGTCCTCGGGCAGTTCCTCCAGGACGAGCCCGTCCAGGAACCAGTCCTCCAGCTCCTGGAGCCGGCTCTGGCAGGTCGCCCGGTCCGGCCCGGAGACGAGGAAGCAGCACATGACGTCGGCGGAGTAGCGGGAGACCCGCATGACCTCCCCGCGCTCGACGGAGATCTTGTACTCCTCGACCCAGGGGAACGGCGGTTCTCCCGGGAGTTCGACGACCTTGCCCGGCCGGCGCGACAGGAGCAGCTGCCCGGTCATCTTGACCGGCTCGGGTCGTTCGGGACCGATGTCGATCGGCAGCGGCAGACCGGCCTCCGCGCGCACCCAGCACTCGTTCAGCTCGGCGCCGAAGATGGTCTTGATGACGCCGCGCGTCTGGGCTCCCCCGGTCCGGCAGGCGATCTCGCACAGGACGAGCCGGTCGTCGGGGGTGTGGAACACCTCCGCGTGGAAGGTGAAGTTGGGCGGGCAGGGCAGGGCGTCCAGCACCCGGTCGGTGAAGTCGAGCAGCCGCCGCGCCAGCGGGTCGTCGCGGTCCAGCGTGACGTCGTGCCTGCCGCCGCGCAGCTCCTTGAAGGACGCCAGGGTGAACAGGTACTGCGACGGCCAGGCGAGGGCGACCTTGCCGTCCACGACGAGCCCGTCGACGTGGCACATCGCGCCGGGCACGAACGCCTCCACCATCAGGTTCGACTGGAGCGGCCCGTAGACGTCGAGCCTCTCGGCGACGAACGCGTCGAGCTCCTCGCGCGACCGGAGCACCGTGACGCCGATGGAGCCCGCCCCGTCGCGGGGTTTGACGACCACGGGGAAGCCGTGTTCCCGCGCGAAGGAGACGAGGTCGCCGGCGCACTCGACGCCGCGGTGCGCCGCGACCTCGATGCCCGCGGCCTCGACGGTCTCCTTCATCAGGAGCTTGTTGCGGAACGGCAGCGCGCTGGAGAACGTCTGGCCGGGCAGGCCGAGGATCTCGCGGAGCTGGGCGGCCCGCTCCAGGTCGTGCTCCTGGCAGGTGAAGAGGCGGCTCACGCCGTACCGCCGGGCGAGGTCGAGGACGCGGGCCTCCAGCACGCCGCCGACCTCGTAGTCGTCCAGCGCCTCCATGTGGCTGTAGCCGGTCTCCCCGGTGGGCAGCTCCTCGCCGACCCAGCCGAGGTGCTCCTTGGACGCCAGGAGCAGGACGTCCCCCTCGTAGTCGGCGAGCCACCTGTCGTAGGCGTGGGCGGCGAGGGTGCCGCGGTGGTGCAGGATCAGGACGCTCATCGAAACTCCTTAAGCGTGGAGACCCCGGGCTTCAGCCGTGGGGAGGATGTCAACGGATCATCTCCAGGTTGTCGGGGACGAGCCCTGCCTGGACCCGGACCGCCGCGCGGCGGTCGTCGCCGTCGACGTCCGGGGTGACGGTGTCGACCAGCCACCGCCCGTCGTCGGCGCGGACCGCCTCGACGAGGTACGGGCAGCCGTCCGTCACCGGCAGCGCCGCCAGCGCGGCGTCCACGGCGGACGACAGGCCGGGGGGTTCGGGGCGGTTCGCCGCCGTTCCGCCGACGACGACGCGACGGCGTTCGCCTGCCGTCCACGGCTCGGCCATCAGGGCGGGCACGGACACCAGGTCGGGGGCCAGGCCGCCGCGGGTGTAGGCACGCACGTCCGCCTCGTCGCGCAGGACCGCGGTCGTGGGCCATCCGGCCTTCTTGCGCTCCCGGACCCGCACCGGGTATCCCCAGCGGTGGGCGTGCCAGTAGAGGTCGGAGATCCGCTGTACGGCTCCGCGCTCGACGGCGGGGACGCCCGCTCCGGCCAGGAGCCGCCGGGTCGTCACGGGGTCGGCGAACGCCAGTGCGGCGTCTCTGCCCTGCCCGGCGACGCCCAGGCACTCCCTCAGGGCGCCGGCCCTGACCAGGTCCTCGGTGGCGGTCGCCACGAGCGCCGACACGGCGGTGCGTTCGGCGAGGTCGAGCACGTACCTGTCCACCTCGGTGGACGTCGCGTAGCCGGGGAGGCATTCCACCCGGTCGTAGTCGCCGCCGGGGACCTCCTCCGGGGGGCGCCCGGTCAGCAGGACGAGTTGACGGCCGCTGTCGCGCAGCCAGTCCGCGTACGGCGGGAGCGGGCCGACGGCCCGGTCCAGGATGACAATGGTCACGGGTTCACCACCTGCACGTTCAGGGTGTTCTCCAGCAGTTCCTCGCACAGCTTGACCGCGGCGTCGCCGTCGGGGCCGGTCGCGGCGACCAGGCCGAGGCGGTCGTTGTTGTCGAGCACCGGCCCGACGACGTCCCCGACCTTCGCGAACACGTCGGCGGCGATGACGTCGGGGCGGGAGCGCAGCTCCGCCAGGCCGTCGATGGCCGCCACCCGGCCCGGCCCGGCGTCCAGGAACCGCACCGCCGCGCCGCCTCGGGGCCGGGGCCGCTCGGTCAGCTCCTCCACCAGCCCGAACGGCCGGCCGATCGCGTAGGCGACCAGGTCGATCCCGTACACCGCCTCCACCAGGTCGGTGATCCGGTCGCCGCCGATCCGGTTGTGCGACTCGATGACGACCGGGCCGCGCGGCCCGATCCGGATCTCGGTGTGGCTGGGCCCGTCGGCGAGCCCCATGGCGTCGAGGAAGCCGGTCGCGGCCGTCGCGACCAGCTCCTCCTGGGCGGAGGTGACCCGGGCCGGGACCGTGTGCCCCAGTTCCGCGAAGTGGGTGTCGGAGGTGAGCTTCTCGGTGACGGCGACCACGACGTGGCGGCCGGAGAAGCTGAACGCCTCGACGCTGAACTCGGGGCCGTCGACGTACTCCTCCATGAGGAAGCCGGTGAGCGGGAACAGGTACCCGCAGCCGCGGTTCACCCCGGTCTCCCGCAGGCCGAGCACCCGCCGCCACGCCGCGTCGGCGTCGGCCGGGCCGTCGACGCGGAAGACGCCGATGCCGGCCGCCGCGTCGGTGGGCTTGACGATGAACGGGTAGCCGTACCGGTCGCCGAAGGAGGTCAGGTCGTCCCGGCTCTCCAGCGGCTCGGCGCCGATCACCGGCGCGCCGCGGGCCGCCAGGTGCCGGCGCATCTCGTACTTGTCCCGGAACCGCCGGCAGACCTCGTGGCCGGTGCCGCCGAGGCCGAACAGGTCGTTGACCCGGCCCAGGGCGTCCAGCGCCGGGTCGGTCAGGGCCAGCGCGGCCGTGATCCCCCAGCGTTCGCGCGCGGCCTGCGCCAGGGGCCGCACCGCGGACCAGTCGGTGTAGTCGGCGACGAACGTCACGTCGGCGAGCGCGGCCTGCTCGGCCTCGAACTTGCTCCGGTGCTGGAGGAGGACGACGTCCAGGCCGAACTCCTTGGCCGTCCGGAGTGCGCGTGTGGTGGCGCCGATGAACAGCAGCGTCCTGTCCTGGGTCATCGCCTGCTCCCTGATGTCGCGTGTCGGGTGTGCGGTCCCCCCGCGTCACCGGCCGCGTGCGGCGCGGCCGCCGTCCGGTCGCCGTCCGCCCGCGGTACGGCCTCGGCCCGGTCGCCGGTCCCGTCCGGCGCCGTCTCCACCGGGTCGCCCTCTGGCCGCGGTGCGGCCTCCGCCCGCGCGCCCGCGGCCCGTGCCCGCAGCACCGACAGGATCAGCAGGCACGACGCGGCGCCGAAGACCCCGTACAGGACGCTCATCGCGGCCGGGGGGACGAAGGTGCCGAGCGTCACGCACAGCGAGCCGGCCACCGCGGCGAGCCGGAACTGCAGCTGGTAGACGGCCATGTACATGCTCCGCGCGTCGGGGTGGACCACGTCGGCCAGCAGCGCCTGACGCGTCGGGGAGGTCATGATCTCCCCCAGCGCGAACACCACCGTCGCGGTGATCAGCACCCCGGGGTCGTTGCTCACCGCCAGCACCATGTATCCGGCGGTGACGACGATGGTGCCCCCGCCGATCCGCTGCCCGTCGGTGAGCCGCCTGAAGATCGTCGTCGCGGACAGCGCGAGGCAGACGACGACGAAGGTGCTGATGGCCCGCAGGATGCCGAACATGTTGACCCCGTCGACGTCCAGCGCCCACGGGCCGACGTCGAAGAGCCGCTGCGGCGGGAACTCCTGGCTGAGCCGTACCCCGATGTAGTTGGCGAGCTGCACCTGGATGCAGGTGAACAGGAGGATCGAGAGGAAGAACCGGGCGAAGACGCGGTCGCGCAGGACGGCGGCGTAGCCCCGCAGCAGCGGCAGCAGCCACCCGGTCCGCCCGGTCCCCGGCCCGTCCGCGGTCCCGGCGGCGCTCCCGCCCGCGGTCCCGGCGGCCGTCTCGGCGGTGGTCCCGGCAGTGGTCCCGGTGGCCGGCCTGGTCTCGGAGATCCACCGCCAGGTGACCACGGCGACCCCGCCGGAGAGCACGGCCGCCGCGGCCAGGATGAGGAAGAAGTGCCCGCCGTAGAGGAAGCCGGCGAGCAGGGAGCCCACGACGAACGCCACGTTCGTCGCCCAGTAGTTGACCGCGTAGATCCTGGGCCGCGTCTCCGGGGTGGACACGTCGATGATCATGGCGTCGCTGGCCGGCCGGACCACGCTGATCAGGGCCGTGTTGACCAGGTAGAAGATGTAGGTGGCGATGCCGGACTCCCACCACGGGGAGTTGGCGAGCGCCAGGCACACGGCCGCGACGAAGCAGCCCACCTCGCTGACGAGCATCGTACGGCGGCGCCCGCGCACGTCGGACAGGTAGCCGCCGAGGAAGGTGCACGCGATCGCGACGCCGGCGGCCACCACGGTCATCAGGCCGGCCGTGGCCGCGCCGTACAGGCCGGAGAAGTGGATGATCATCAGTGGGATGAGCATCATGTCCAGCAGGCGCTGGACGAACCCGATGCCGATGCGGAGCTTGATGTTCGGGTGTATCCCCTTCAGCATCACGCGGAGGTCACCTCCCGCTCCCCCGCCCCTCGGGACGGGCCCTGCGCCTCGGTCTCCGCGTGTCGCGGGTCCCGCGCGGTGATCTCCGTACGCGGCCGGTCCTGCGCGGCGGCGCCGGACAGCCAGCGTCCCTCGGGGCGGCCGAAGACGCCCCGTTCGGCGTCCCAGGCCACCTGCCCGCCCCTGATCGTGGTGAGCACCCGGCCGGTCATCGTCCACCCCTCGTACGCCGACCAGCCGCACTTCGACCGCACGTCGTGCGCGGAGAGCATCCAGGGCGCGGCGGGGTCGAAGACCACCAGGTCCGCGTCGGCGCCCGGCTCCAGCCGGCCCTTGCCCGGCAGCCTGAACATCTCGGCCGGCCTGGCGGAGAGGTGCTCGGCCAGGCGCGTGGCGGCCAGGTCGGGGTCCTCCTCCGGCCAGCGCCGCCGCATGCCGGTCCACACGGCCACGGCGAGCTCCTGCACGCCGGGCAGCCCGGGTGGGGCGTCCGGGACCGGCCGGGTCTTCTCCTCGACGGTGTGCGGGGCGTGGTCGCTGCCGAGGCAGGCGACCTCGCCGGCCCGCAGCGCCTCCCACAGCCTGTCCTGGTCCGCCTGGGTGCGGATGGCCGGCGACAGCCGGATCCTGGCGCCCAGCCGGCGCGTGTCGGCGTCGGTGAACGACAGGTGGTGGCCGGTCACCTCGAACGTGACCGGCAGCCCGGCGGCCCGCGCCGCGGTGACCAGGTCGGCCTCCTCGGCGCTGGACAGGTGCAGGATGTGGGCCTCGGTGCCGTACCGGCGGACCAGCTCCAGGACGCGCGCCACCGCGGAGATGCCGCCGCTGCGCGGCCGCCGCCGCTCGTAGTCGAGGTAGGAGCGCGGTTCCCCCTGCCACTGGTCGAGCAGGGTGAAGATGGACTCGTCCTCGGCGTGCAGGAGCAGCCGCACGCCGCCGATCGCGGCGGCCGCGAAGATCTTCTCCAGCGCGATCGGGTCCCTGACCACGGTCGGCGCGGTGTGGTGGCCCGCCATGAAGACCTTGGCGGTCGTGGCGATCCCGGGGTCGAGGCGGGCGAGCAGCGCGGGCCGCCGGGGGTCGGCCCCCAGGTGGAACCGGTAGTCGACCAGCGACGTCCCGGCGACCAGCTCGGCCTTGGAGACGAGCGCCTCCGGGTCGAGGGTCGGCGGCACCGTGTTCGGCATGTCGATGACGGTGGTCACGCCGCCCGCGACGGCGGCGCGGCTCCCGTGGGCCCAGTCCTCCTTGTGTTCGAGTCCGGGCGTGCGGAAGTGCACGTGCGAGTCGATCAGTCCCGGCAGGACGTAGCAGCCGTCCGCCCGCACCCGGGGGACGTCCGGCGGCAGGCCGCCGTCGCCGCCTCCCGCACCGTCACCGCCTCCGTCGTCGTCGAGCACGGCGGTGATCCGGCCGCCGGTCACGGTGACGGTCGCCGGGCGCACCCCGGCGGGGGTGACGACGCGGCCGCCGGTCACCACCAGGTCGGGGCGGGTCCTCAGTTCGTCCATGACGCCGCCATCAGCTCCCGGCACAGGTCGTTGGTCGGCCCCATCAGCGCCACCGCGCGGGCGTCCGCGATCAGGCGGTTGAGCTGGTGGCCCGCCACGTACGCGGTGGACCCGAGCATGCGGGCGACCTCCAGGCAGACCTGCTCGGCCGTGGCCGAGGCGAAGATCTTGCTCTGCAGCGTGACCGTGCCGGGCGTGGCCGACAGCCTCCGCCCGGCGCTGTCGACGATCGCGCGCGCGGCCTCCACCTGGGCGCTGAGCTCGGCGAGCCGCTGCCTGGCCGCCTGCGTGCCGAGCGGGCCGGGCCGGCGGGCGTGGTCGATCGCGACGTCCAGCGCCGCCTGCGCGATCCCCACCGACACCGCGCCGAGGGTCGCGCCGGTCTCGCGGACGGCGGCGATGATGGCCGGGGCCTGCCCCAGCGGGCCCAGCCGGTCCTCGTCGGGGACCTCGCAGTCGTGCAGGGTGACGAACCCGGTCGCCGACCCCCGCATGCCGGCCAGGTCGAGCGACCGGTCGACGCCCAGGCCGGGGTTGTCGCCCCGCACCAGGAAGAAGGACTGGCCCGCGGAGCCGTACAGGCTGTCGCCGTTCCCGCCGTTCTGGCTGTTTCCGCCGTTCTGGCCGTTCCGGGTCTCGCGGTCGTCGTGCGCGGCGGAGGTCGTCGCGAGCACGAGGTAGATGTCCGCCACCCCGGCGCCGGTGGTGAACGACTTGGCGCCGTTGAGCCGCCAGCGGCCGTCGGAGGTCCGGGAGCCCGTCGTGGCGATGTTCTTCTTGGCGGCGCCGGCGCCCCGCTCGCTCCACGCCGAGGCGGCCAGGCACTCGCCGGACGCGAACGCGGGCAGCAGCGCGGCCTTCTGCTCGGCGGTGCCCCACTCGACGATGCGCATGGTGACGGCGAAGTGCTGGAACAGGATGATCGCCACCGACGGGTTCACCCGGGCGACCCGCTCGACCACCGAGTTGACCGTGGCGGCGTCGCCGCCGGCGCCCCCGTACTCCGCCGGCACCGCGGTGGCGAGCAGCCCGGAGCGGCGGAGTTCGGCCAGCGCCTGCTCGTCCGGCCATCCGCTGACGGCGGTCCGGGCCGCGGAGTGGAGAAGCGTCTCCAGCACCGGGCCCGGTTCGATCACGCTGACACCGACAGACATTCGACAGTCTCCTTGAACTGGAAATGGGCAAGCGACTCGATGAGGAACGAGCCGTGGAGGACGACCCGCCGGTTGCCGACGGTGATCCAGGCGATCTCGCGTTCCCGGTCGCGCACGTGCACGGCCGCCAGGACCTTGACGCTCCCGCCGGGCGTGTCGACGTGGATCGCGCCGCCGTCGTACCGGGCCTCCCTCGCGGCCAGCCACGGGACGGTGCCGGGGATCCCGATCGCCGCCCCCAGACAGGCCGCGCCGGTCAGCGCCAGCGTGGGATGCCAGGTCGGCACCGACACCGCGCGGGCCGCGATCCGCCCGCCCCCGGCCGGGACGGTGACCGCCACCTTCGGGAACACGCTCTCGGCCGGCCAGCCCAGGTGGGCCGCGGCCGCGCCGCGGATCCGCACCAGGCGGTCGAACAGGTCCGGGTCGTCGCCGAACAGCTCCTCGGCGCCGGAGATCCGCGCGCCCGAGGCGGACACGAAGACGTACGGGTTGCCCGCGGACACCAGGGAGACCTCGACCCGCTCACCGTCCACGTCCAGGGCCGTCGTGGGCCGGCCGGTCAGCAGCAACCGGGAGACGGGTTTGGGCGGCGCGTGCAGGAAGTGCATGGTGAACCCGGTCGTCCCCCGGCTCACCTCCTCGACCTCGCAGGCCAGGCAGTCGCCGTTGTTGAGGACGTTCACCCGCACCCGCATGCCCGGCCCGAGCCTGGGCAGCACGCCGGTCTCCGCCGCCGCGGTGATCGCGCACAGCACCGAGTGCCCGCACGAGCCCCGCAGGTCGAACCCGGCCGGGTCGCCCGGCAGCGCCTGGACGAACCGGTAGTCGAGGTCGAACAGCGGATGCGCGGAGGGCTCGATCAGCGCGATCTTGAGCACGTGCTCCCCGCCCGCGGCGGCCAGCCAGCGGCGGGCCTCGGTGAGCGCGGCGAGCAGCGGCTCCCGCTGCCTGGGCAGGTGCCTCGCGTCGAGCACCAGCGTGGGACACGGGCTTCCCACCGCGTAGGCGAGGTGGCCGATCATGCCGCCATCTCCGTCTCCTCCACCGGCCGGCGCGTTCCCAGCCGGAACTGGTCGAGCCACACCTCGTAGACGAGCAGCGCCCAGATCGTCAGCGCCGTGGTGTCGTCGGGCCGCGTCGCCTGCCGGGTGAACAGGTCCCGCACCGCGGCGGGGTCGAGCCGCCCGGCGGGGCGCAGCCGGTCGTCGGCCAGCATGTCCCTGGCGTACTCCCACAGCGGCCACCCCGGTGCGAGCATCGCGGTGACCGGCAGGGTGAAGGGCTGCTTCGCGCGGTTCGTCACGCTCTCCGGCAGCAGGCCGCGGGCGGCGGCGTACAGCGCGCGCTTGACCTGCCCGCCGCCGATCCGCAGTCCGTCCGGCAGCGCCCGGCCCAGCTCGACGACGCCGCGCTGGCAGTACGGCAGGCGTACCTCGACCGACCGCGCCATGCTCATGTGGTCCACCCGGCGCAGGTGGTAGGCGGGCAGGCGGTGACGCAGCTCGAACTCGGTGATCCGCCGCAGCACGGTGCCGCCGCGGTCCAGCAGTTCCGTCGCCTCCGCGGGAACGGCGGGCGGCCCCTCGCGGAGCAGCGCCGCGTAGTCGCGGGTGTACAGGCCGGCGCGCCGGTCGGCGGGCAGGACCCCGAGGCTGTCGAGGTAGGCCCGGCGCCAGGGCGCGCCCGCCTCGGCGGCGGCCGCGGCGGCCCGCATCCGCTCGTAGCCGCCGAACACCTCGTCGGCGGCGTCCCCGCTGAGCGCGACCTTGAACCCGGCGTCCCGCACCGCGCCGAACAGGGCGTAGGTGCTGAGCGTGATCGGGTCGGCGTTCGGCTGGCCCAGGTGCCACACGACGTCGGCCAGCATGTCGGGGAACGTCGCGGGGTCGATCTCCACCTGGTGGTAGTGGGCTCCGGCCCGCTCGGCCACCTGGCGCGCGTAGTGCCGCTCGTCGGCGGGCCAGCGTCCCCGGTAGGCGATGTTGAAGGTGTGCAGGGTCCCCGGCCGCCGCGCGGCGAAGGCGGTGACCAGGCTGGAGTCGAGCCCGCCGGAGGTGATGGTGGCGACCGGCACGTCGGCGGTCAGCAGCCGGTCCACCTCCCGGCGGAGCCTCTCCCGCAGCTCGGCGCCCACCACCGCGAGGTCGGCGGAACCGGTCTCCGGCCGCGTCGCCGCCGCCCGCTCCCGGGTGCGCAGGCGCAGCCCCGCGGTCCCGTCGCAGATCGCGGTGACGCCCGGGGGGAAGACCCTGATGTCGGCGAACATGGTCTGCTCGCCGAACGGGGTCTTGGTCGCGAGATAGGCGTCGAGGCCCGGCTCCCAGGCCGCGGTGGAGACCCCCTCGAACGCGAGGAGGGACGGGATCTCCGACGAGAAGTGCAGCGTTCGCCCGGCCGGGTCCCACCGGTAGTACAGCGGCTTCATGCCCGCGTCGTCGGTGGCGAGCACCAGGCGGGGGGCGCCGCGCAGGTCGAGGACCGCGATCGCGTACATCCCGTCGAGGCGCTCGGCGAAGGCGTCGCCGTACACTCGGTAGAGGGCCGGGAGGATGGACCCGTCGCAGTGGTCGGGGAAGGTGAAGCCCCGCCCGCGCAGGTCCTCGCGCAGCGCGTCGTGGTTGTAGATCTCGCCGTTGAAGACGACCTTGACCGCGCCGTCGGGCGAGACGTACGGCTGCCGCCCGGCGCCGGGGTCCATGATGGCGAGCCGGGTGCTTCCCAGCGCGTAACCGGGACCCCGTGCGAGTCCGGCGCCGTCGGGTCCGCCGTGGCGTTGCAGCGCTTCGGCGGTCCTCAGCTCATGCGGCGAGGCCGTTGTGTTGAAATATCCGTATATGCGGCACATCCGCGTTATCACTCCTCCCCGTCCACTCCGTCGTGGCGCCGGCCGCCCGATTCCGCGGCACGGGGCTCTCACCCGGCGCCGCGACGTCGGTGGCGGCGACGTCCGTCGACACCGGCGGCCTTCTCGCCCGAGCAGCCGGATCCGTGTTACGGGTGGTCGAGGAGTCCGGTAGGGGTCCCGCCCGCGGCCGCCGGAACCGAGGTTCCGCGCCGCCGACGCGACGGTCATGTCGGCGGATCCGGCTCTGCGTCAAGCCTGGCAGCAGCCCGGACGGCGGGGCACCTTTGGGATTGCGGTGATCGCCCTTCACCCCGGACGGCCGGGGCCGGCGCCCGGACGACGAGCCGGCGTCCCGCCCCGCCCGCGCGGCCGACCCCTATCGCGCCGCCCGGGAGGCGACGGCCCCCGCCACGCCGGCCGGGGAGGCGCCGGCTGGGAAGGCGACGGCTGGGAAGGCGACGGCCCCGTCCGTGCGCGGCCGGACCGGTACGGCGCCCGCCCACGGAAAGCACCGCAACCCGGAAGATGTGCCGCGGCCGGGCGGGCGACAAGCTGATCGTGCAGGTCCCCCGCGAGGCAGGAGGGGTCCGCTGTGCCGAGGACCGGCCCCGGCCGTCCCCCTTCGCCACCTCCGCCCGCGGCGGGCCAGCCATGGACGCGTCATGGACCTGTCACGGACGCGGGCCGGGCCGCCGGGTTCCGCCCCGCCCGTCGCCCGCGCCCATGACCGGCCGGCCATCCTTCCGACGCGCAAGGAGAAACCATGACCGTCAGCTTGCAGCCACCCGTGGCGACGGGTCAGGCAGTGGTGTCGTCCCTGGAGGAACTGGTGGGCGACACCCCGCTGCTGCGGCTCGCCCTTCCCGACTGCCCACCGGACGTCCGGCTGCTGGCGAAGCTGGAGATGCTCAACCCCCTGTCGAGCGTCAAGGACCGGGCCGCGCTGCGGATGATCCTGGAGGCCGAGCGCTCCGGCGCCCTTCCCCCCAGCGGGGGGACGGTGATCGAGGCGTCGTCCGGCAACACCGGGATCTCGCTCGCCGCGCTCTGCGCCTCGCGCGGCCACCGGTGCGTCATCGTCCTGCCGGACAACGCCACCGAGGAGCGGCGCGCCATCCTGCGGGCGTTCGGCGCGGAGATCGTGCTGTCCCCGTACCAGGAGGGCCTGCTCGCCGCGATCGAGCGGGGCGTGCAGCTCCACCGGTCCATCCCCGGTTCGTTCCTGGTCGGTCAGGAGAGGAACCCGGCGAACGTGGCGGCCCACTACGAGACGACCGGGCCGGAGATCTGGAACGCCTGCGGCGGCTCGGTGGACGTGTTCGTCTGCGCGGTGGGGACCGGCGGCACGCTGACCGGCGTCGCCCGCTACCTCAAGGAGCGGGGCGACGTCCACGTCGTCGCCGTCGAGCCGGCGGGCTCGCCGGTCCTGTCCGGCGGCGAGCGGGGCCCGCACCGCATCCCCGGCATCGGCGGCGGGTTCATCAACCCGGTCACCGACGTCACCTGCATCGACGAGGTGGTCACCGTGACCGACGGGGACGCGATCGGCACGGCCCGCGACCTCGCCCGCCACTCCGGCCTGTTCGCGGGGATCTCCTCGGGCGCCGCCGTCCACGCCGCCCGGGTCCTGGCGGGCCGGGAGCGGTGGGCCGGCGCCACGATCGTCACGATCCTGCCCGACAGCGGCGAGCGGTACCTGTCCATCTGGGACGCCCCCGTGGACCCCGCGCCGCAGGCCACCGCGTCTCCGCAGACCACTCCCGTCCCCCTCAAAGGAAAGTGTGGAGCCTGATGACCATCACGTCCGAGACCTCGAAGACGCACTGGAACGACGTCGCGATCGACTACGACAAGGTGCTGAACACCGACGCCTCCAACGTGGCGCTGCTGGCCACCGCGGTCGAGCTGCTGCCCCCCGGCGCCACGGACCTGCTGGACGTGGGGTCGGGCACGGGCCGGCTGACCTCGCTGTGCCGTGAGGCGCTGCCCGGGGCCCGGATCGTCGGCCTCGACCCCGCCCCGACGATGGTGGCGGCCGCGCTGGAGAAGTTCGCCGCCGACCCGGACGTGACGTTCACCGACGGCGTGGTGCAGGACCTCTCCCAGTTCCCCGACAACAGCTTCGACGTCGTGATCAGCAGCTTCGCACTGCACCACCTGGAGCTGGACACCTACGCGGCCTCCGCCGCCGAGATCTTCCGCGTCCTGCGTCCCGGCGGGCGCTTCATCAACGCCGACCAGTTCTGCCGGGTCATGGGAGAGCCCGGCGACCGGGAGCGCGCGCTCGACATCCTGGACCTGCTGACCGCCAAGGCGCGGCACTACCTCCTCAACGCCTGCTTCGAGCGGATGCTGCTGCAGGTGGACCTGCTCCCCCGCTTCATGCGCGAGGACGGGGAGATCCTCACCACGCCGGAGTTCTGGCGGGACCACCTGGTCGAGGCCGGCTTCGAGCAGGTCACGATCGTTCCCACCCCGCCGGTGGAGCTGTACAACCGGGTCATCTGGGCGGTCAAGCCCGCCGCCTGACCCCCTTCACCGCTGCCCAGGGCGGACCGGGACACCCCGGTCCGCCCTTCGCCTGTTCCGGCCCGGAACGGCCGGACCGGGAAACCGGAAGGCCGCCCCGCCCGGATCGGATGACCCGGGTGGGGCGGCCTGTGCTTTCTCCTCCGGCGCGGCGGCGCTCAGCCCGGCTTCGTGGCTCCGGGCATGATGTCGTCGCGGAAGCGGCCCGCCGGGTCCACCCGGTGGCGGATGAGGTCGGCGGCGGCGATCCGGCCGTCGGTGAGGTGCCGCTGCGGCTGCGCGTGCGACTCCACGAACGTCGGCGTCGTCCACCCGGTGTCCCAGGGGGCGAGCGCCTCCCGGACGGTCGCGATGTGCCGGGTGATGGCCTCGGCGGTGCCGGTGAGGCCCGGCACCCCGCCTCCCGAGTAGGCGTAGGGGGCGTCGAGGTGGTCGAGCGCGCCGCCCTGGGGGTGCGGCTTCGCGTACGCGCCGCCGAGCTGGCGCAGGCCGGCGGAGATCAGCGGTGAGCCGGAGCCCTCGCCGACCACCCGCAGCAGCGCGTCGATCCCCTCGTCGCCCAGGTCGCCCAGCAGCATGTGGTCGCCGATGACGGCGACCGGGTCGGAGGGGTCCATGTGCGTGTCGAGCAGGTCCACCGGCTCGGTGAGCTGCCAGGTGTCGAGCACCGGCTCGGCGACGGCGCGCAGCGGGCCGAGCAGCTCCTCGGCGTACCGCCGCGCGGCGGCCACGTCGTCGCCGGTCTCGGCGAGCACCGCGCCGTCCACGCACAGGATGGGACCCGCCGACAGCATGGGCGGCACGTCGGGGATCTTCGGCAGGTTCAGCACCCGTACGGAGGTCGTCGCCTCGGGGGGCGCGTCCAGGGTCCAGCGGCGCCAGGTCCGCAGCAGCTCGGGGGCGTGGGCCGCGGGCCAGCAGGTCGTTCCCGTGACCACCTGGACGGCGGGGAACAGCTTCACCTCGATCGCGGTGACGACGCCGAAGCCGCCGCCCCCGCCGCGCAGGGCCCAGAACAGGTCCGGGTCGGACCCCAGGCTCACCCGGCGCAGCTCGCCGTCGGCGGTGACCAGCTCGACGGCGCGGACGCTGTTGGCGGCCAGGCCGACCTTGCGGCCGTAGAAGCTCAGACCGCCGCCCAGCAGGTAGCCGACGACGCCGACGGTCGGGGACGAGCCGTGCGCGACGGCCAGGCCGTACGGCGCCGCGGCCTTGGCGACGACGCCCCAGCGCGTCCCGGCGGGGATGCGGGCGACCCGGCGGATCGGGTCCACCTCCACCCCGCCGTCCATCTCGGTGCGGATCAGCAGGGCGTCGCGCATGGGCCGGGCGGCGGGGGCGGAGTGGCCGGTGGTGTGCACCCGCAGCGACAGCCCCTCGGCGTCGGCGAGGCGGATGGCCGCGCGGACGTCCTCGACGGTCCGCGCGACGACCGCCGCCGCCGGGCGGGGCGGGGCGGCCAGGTTGAACACGGCGGTCGCGGCGTCGTAGCCGGGCTCGCCGGGGCGGGCGACGGCGGCGACGGCGTCTCCGGTGGCCTCGGCGGTGGCGGTGAGGTCGGCGGCGGTGGTGACGTCGGCGGGGCCGGTGGTGACGTCGGCGCTCACGTGCGGCTCTCCTTCCCGGCTCAGGCGGCGCGCTCGGCCGTGATGAAGACGAACGTCCCGCTGCCCGACTCCTCGCGGATCACCATCCCCGCCTCGGCCAGCCAGGTCCGCAGCTGCTCGGCCTCGAACAGCAGCATGCCCGCGGGGCGGCCGGGGAAGGAGTGGGCGGCCTGGAAGTGCCGGTAGACGGGGTCGGTGTCCCACACGAACGTCATCAGCGTGAAGGTGCCGCCGGGGCGCAGGCAGCGGCCCACCTCGGCGATGGCCGTACCGGCGTCGTCGGGGAACGCCTGCAGGGCGTTCCAGCAGACCACCGCGCCCAGGCTCGCGTCCCCGAACGGCAGCTCCAGCGCGCTGGCCCGTACGGCCGGCACCTCGGGCAGCTTGCCGCGCAGCGTGTTCAGCATCGGCAGGCCCATGTCGAGGGCGACCAGCCGCTCGGCGCCGACCGCCTGGGCGATGACGCCGGTCCAGCGGCCCGCGCCGGCGGCCAGGTCCAGCACCGGGCCGTCGACCGGCCGCACGTGCGCGGCGATGTAGGCGTCCTCGGCGGCGGGCGTCACGGCCGCGTCCCAGTTGGACCCGGCGACCCGCAGGAACTCCGGCCGCATGAGGGCCTCGTAGTAGAGGCCCATGGTGGGCATCTCGGCGAGCTTGCGCAGCAGGTTGGCCGACGCCTCGTCGCCGGTGCCGGCGGCGGCGTCGCTGATGCCCTCGGTCAGGTCGAGGATGCCGCGGGTGACGGGGTAGGTCACCGCGCAGCGTTCGCAGCGGACGCTGCCGGCGCCGAAGTCCAGGCCGTCGTGGCAGGCGGGGCAGCGGAACGCGGCGGCGTGCGGGCGGAGCAGCTCCGGCCCGGCCTCGGCGGCGGGCGGCACGGTGGCGCCGGTGTCGGCGGGGTGCGGCACGCGGGGGATCGCCGCGGGCACGCCGTCGCGCACCGTCCAGTACGCCTTGGCGCCCATGTAGGCCCAGACGTTGCGGGTGTCGTTGCGCCAGTTCACCGTGATCTGCTCGGGGCTCAGGGAGGCGATCCACGCCCTGTCGAAGGCCCGCTCCTCGTCGGTGAGCCGCCACACCGACGGCGCCGGCCACACCCGGCCCAGGTCGGGGTCGGCCGGGTCCAGCTCGCGCAGGCACCGGTCCAGCCGCGACAGGTCGTCCACCGGCAGCTCCAGCCGGGAGACCTGGGCGAGGATCCGGTCGCGGTCCTCGGGGAAGTGCGCGAGGAGGTAGATCAGCCCCTGGGCCAGCGGCTCGTCGGGCTCGCAGCGGTCCAGCAGGTCCAGGTAGCGGTCCATGCCCTGCCGTACGGCGGCGCGCACCGGGCTGTCCGGGACGTACGCCTCGGCCTCGGCGAGCAGCCCGAGCAGGACGGCCAGCAGGCCGGCCCGGTCCTCGCCGGCCCGGTCCAGGCCGTCCACGATCTCGGAGGCGGCGGGCAGCGCGAGGCCGGTCAGCGTGCCGCCGTCCCACACCGCCTCGACCAGCCGCCGGTACGCCTCCCGCACCCCGGCGTCCGGCGCGGCGGCGAACTCCTCCACCAGGGCACCGGCGGTCGCACGGGTGCCGGTCGCGTACGTGCTGTCAACGCTCATTGCGGTCCTTTCGCGAGGTCCATCCCGCGGGTCCGGCGCGGGACGCCGCCGCGGGCGCGGAGGTCCGCACCGCGGGTCCGGCGTGGAACGCCGCCGCGGGCGCGGTGGCGGACGACGCCCTTCAGCATCACACCGGGTCCGCGGACCGGGCATCTCCCGGCGTGCGGCGCCGCGTTCCGGCCGCGTGAGCCGAGCGACCGTGCCGCGCCGCCGCGTAGCCGCTCAGTCGCTCAGCCGCGCAGTCGCTCAGTCGCGCAGCCGCGCGTTGAGCCGGGCGGCCTGTCGCGTGAGGTGGTCGCGTTCGGGGAGGCTGGGCGCCGTTCGGGCGGCTTCGGCGTAGAGCCGTGCCGCGGTCGCCAGGTCGCCGTCCCGCTCGTGCAGGTACGCCGTGACGGCGGTGTGGCGGGGCAGGGCGGGGTCGAGCCCCGCCAGGGCGGCCAGTCCGGCCCGCGGGCCGTCGGCCTCGCCGACCGCGACGGCCCGGTTGAGGCGGGCCACCGGGCTGCCGGTGAGGCGCACCAGCTCGTCGTACCACTCGACGATCTGCACCCAGTCGGTCTCCTCCGCCGTCGGGGCGTCGGCGTGGAGCGCGGCGACGGCGGCCTGGGCCTGGAACTCGCCCAGGCGGTCGCGGCCGAGGGCCGCCTGGAGCACCTCGACGCCCTCGGCGATCAGCCGGGTGTCCCACAGGCCGCGGTCCTGCTCGGCGAGAGGCACGAGCCTGCCGTCGGGGCCGGTCCGCGCCGGACGCCGCGCGTGGTGGAGCAGCATGAGCGCGAGCAGGCCCGCGACCTCCTCATGGTCGATCCTGGCCGCCAGCCGGCGGGTGAGCCGGATCGCCTCGGCGGCGAGGTCGACGTCGCCGGAGTAGCCCTCGTTGAAGACGAGGTAGAGCACGCGCAGCACCGTGGCGACGTCACCGGGCCGGTCGAGCCGGACGCCGGATACGGTCCGCTTGGCCCTGCTGATCCGCTGGGCCATGGTCGCCTCCGGCACGAGGTACGCCTGCGCGATCTGGCGCGTGGTCAGGCCGCCGACCGCGCGCAGCGTGAGCGCGACGGCCGAGGCCGGTGTCAGGGACGGGTGCGCGCACAGGAAGTACAGCTGGAGCGTGTCGTCCACCGCCCCGGCCGGGCCGGGCGCGGGCTCGTCCTC
Source organism: Streptosporangium sandarakinum (assembly GCF_013409935.1). GTDB lineage: Bacteria > Actinomycetota > Actinomycetes > Streptosporangiales > Streptosporangiaceae > Streptosporangium > Streptosporangium nondiastaticum. Next base: position 445,644 of record NZ_JACCCO010000001.1, read on the forward strand.
GACGCGCGCCTCGCGGTGCCGCCGGGAGACGTCGGCGCGGGCGGCGTCGAGGAACTTGCGCCAGGCCACGGTGACCAGCCAGCCCTTGGGGTCCCGCGGCGGGTCCTCCGGCCACACGCGCACGGCCTCGACCAGGGCGTCCTGCACGGCGTCCTCGGCCGCCGCGAAGTCCGCTCCGCGGCGGACGAGGACACCGATCACCGCGGGCACCAGCTCCCGCAGCAGCGACTCGTTCACTCGGTCACCGTGGGCGGCTCGACCATGAAGGGGCGCACCTCGAGCCACTCGTGGATCGGCTTCCCGCCCGCGCCCGGAGCCGCGGACAGCTCGCCGGCCAGCTCCAGCGCCCGCTCGTAGGTCTCGACGTCGATCACCATCCAGCCGGCGATCAGGTCCTTGGTCTCCGCGAACGGGCCGTCGGTGACCGGCGGCCGCCCCTCGCCGTCGTAACGGACGAACGTGCCCTCCGGGGAGAGCGCCTTGCCGTCGACGAACTCGCCGGTGCCCTCGAGCCGCGTGGCGAAGTCCTGCATGTACTGCAGGTGGGCCGAGACCTCCTCCGGCGTCCACTGGTCCATCGGCACGTCGTTGACCGCCGCCGGAGCGCCCCGGTAGTGCTTGAGAAGCAGGTACTTGGCCATCGTGTTCTCCTCGGTACGGTACGGCCCCATTGTGGCCGTGCTCACCCCGGGGACGGAGCCGCGCGCGGGTTCTCGACATCCCGCCGGCACTTTTCTCCGATGGATTTCAGCGCGTCGGATTCCGGGACCCGCCTCCGGCCGTCACCACCCCGGGGCGTCCACCCCGCCGGACGGGAGCCCGCCCGCCCGCGGACGGCTCGACGCGGAGCTCCCTTCCTGTGGTTCTCCGGCCTCATCCCGGGCCGGCGCGTGCCTCGCGGCCGTCCCGGAGACGGCGGCGCCTTCTCCGCAACCACGGAGATGCGGGCGTTCCCGGGGCGACAAATCATGGACGCTGGGCGGGCCCTTTCCCCGGTCCGTTTCCGCGACCTTCCTGTGCGCATCCCCGTTCGCCGGTGCGCGGACCGGCCACCGGCCGGTCGCGAGCCGACCGCGCCCACGGCCACGCGCCGTGAAAGCCCCGAAAGCAGAAAGAGGTCACATGAAACGCAGGATTCCCATCGAGGTGTGGGTGCCGGACCTGACCTTTCCCGGCTGGATGGACCGCTGGTACAAGCAGGGCGAGGACTTCGAGCGGGCCCACCCCGAGTACGAGGTGCGGGTGCACGGCAAGGACTTCTGGCGCTTCCCCCGCCAGGTCGCGGAGGCGGCGGCCGAGGGCCGCACCCCGGCGATCTCGGAGTACTACTTCTACATGACCCAGGTGGCCCGCGACTCCCTGGCGCAGGACGGCAGCCCGCTGTTCACCTCGGTGCAGAAGGCCATCGGCGGCCGTACGGAGATCCTCGGCGAGCCCGTCGTGATCGACGACATCATCCCGCCGATCCGCGACTACTACACCTACCAGGGCGACCTCGACTCCATGCCGACGGTGGCCACCACGAGCCTGCTGTACGCCAACAAGGGTCTGCTGCGCCGGGCCGGGGTGACGAAGCTGCCGGAGACCTGGGAGGAGGTCGAGGAGGTCTGCCGGGCGGTCGCCGCGACGGCGGGCGGCCCCTCGCACGCCATCACCTGGTCCAACCACGGCACGTTCATCCAGCAGGCGGTGGCGTCGCAGGGCGGCCTGCTCGTCGACAACCACAACGGCCGCGCCGGCCGGGCCACGACCTCCACCATGGCCTCGCCGGAGATGGTGGCCTGGGCGACGTGGTGGAAGAAGCTGCACCGCGACGGCCACTACCTCTACACCGGCAAGATCCCCGACTGGGCCGGGACGCTGCGGGCCTTCGCCGAGCAGGACGTGGCGATCCGGATCTCCTCCTCCAACGACGTGAACTACATGCACCGGGCCGCGGAGGACAACGACTTCGAGATGGAGGTCGGGATCTTCCCCTACAACGACCGGGTGCCCTACGTCGGCAACGCGATCGCCGGCACGTCCCTGTGGCTGGCCAACGGCCTGGACGAGGCGACCCAGGAGGGGGCGCTGGCGTTCCTGCAGTACCTGCACAACCCGGAGTACGCCGCCGAGCGGCACCGGGCCAACAGCTTCCTGCCGCTGACCTACTCCTCGGCCGCGCTGCTGGAGGAGGAGGGCTGGTTCGACAGGCACCCCCGCCACCGGGTGGCCTACGACCACGTCATGCGGTTCCCGGCCGGCGCCGTACGGCAGCGGCCGGAGCTGGCCGGGCGGGTGCCCGCGTCGGAGGGCGCCATCTTCGGCGACTTCGCCGGCAACCAGGACGTCATGACCCGCGCCATGGGCGACATCCTGGCCCGCGACGCCGACCCGCAGGAGCGCTTCGCCTTCGCCGACGTCGAGGCGCAGCGCCTGCTGGACGTCTACAACGAGTACGCGCTGACCTCCGGGTTCCGCGACCCGGAGAACAGCCCCACCCACAGCCTCAGCGTGGAGGCGTTCAGCGAGGCCGCGGCCGGCCGCGACTACTCGGCGGCCGACATGGAGGCGGTCGTGCGGCTCAACGGCTGACGTTCCGCCGGCCGGCGTCCCGTCGGCCGGGGGACATGGAGGACCTGAGGGGTCCCGGGCGCGGAAGGCGCCCGGGACCCCTCGCGTGTGCCCGGCTTCCCGCGCGGCCTCGCGTACGGCGACCCCCGCGTACGGCCGGGCACCCGCGCGCCCGCACCACCGTGGCCGCACGACTCACGGCGTCCGGAGGCGCGCGGGACCCCGCGCACGACTCACGGCGTCCGGGGGCGGCGCGCGGGACCCCGCGCACGGCGAAGGGCCGGGGCGGACCGTGCCCGCCCCGGCCCTCACGCGGGTCGTCAGCGCCGCCGGTGCTCGGCGGTGAGCTTCTCCAGGTCAGCGACGATCTCGCCCGGTCCGGGCTTGGCCAGCCACTCGGCGTGGACGGCGTCGGCGCCGGCGCGGTAGGCCGGGTCCTCCAGCACCGCGACGACCTGCTCCCTGACCTCCTCGACGGTCTGCGTCTGGTGGTTCAGCCGCAGGCCCGCCCGGCGGGCCTCGACGTAGCGGGCCGCCACCTTGGAGAGGATGTGCCGCTCGGCCATCTTGCTGTTCTCACCGTCGGCGACGACGACCCGCTGCGGCTCGTCGGTGTCGGTGATGATCTGCGGCAGGCCGGCGGCCACCGAGGCCCAGAACGTGCCGCTGGAGCCGTGGTTGATGCTCGCCGAGCAGGTGGGCAGGAGCTGGACGAGCGGGACGTAGTCGACGGTGCGCACGTTGGCGGGGATGGCGCCGACGCCTTCGAGCTGGTCGGCGTTGAGGGTGGCGACCACCTCGACGTCCAGGTCCGCGACCGCCTCCAGGATCTTCGGGGTGCGCCACTCCCCCTTGTGGTACGCGCGGGTCGACAGGCCGACCGACAGCGCCAGGCGGGGCCGCTCGGGCCTGCCGTACAGCCACGCCGGCTTGACGCCGCCGCCGTTGTAGGGGCTCCAGCGGACCGGCAGCGAGGCGATGCCGGTGGACAGCCGCATCTCCGCGGGCATGGGGTCGACGGTCCACTGGCCGACCAGCAGTTCCTCGTCCACCTCGATGCCGTAGTGCGCGGCGAGCGGGCGCACCGCCTCGGCCAGCGGGTTCGCCGCCTGCCCGGCGCCGGTACGGCCGGCGTGCGCGGCGAACCTCTCGACGGCCCAGCCGCTGTAGTCGGGGCCCATCAGCACCCGCGCGTGCGCGGCGCCGCTGGCGCGGGCCGCCACGGCCCCGGCGGGGAACCAGGGGTCCCACAGGACGAGGTCGGGCTTCCAGGAGCGGGCGAACTCGACCAGCGCCTCGTTCTGCTTGCTGGGCCGCGAGGGCAGGTGGAAGCGGACGGCCATCATGTAGTACTGGAAGAAGACGTCCCAGTTGTCGCGCTCAGCGTCGGGGATCTCCAGGAGCGTGGCCAGGCGCTCCATCTCGTCGGCCCTGGGGTGGATGTCGTCCCGGAGCCAGCCGTCGGTCTCGGGCTCGCCGCAGACGACCGCGGTCAGGCCGGCGGCGACGATGTCGTCGGCGGCGCCCGGGGGGCAGGCGACGCAGACCTCGTGCCCGGCGAGCTGCAGCGCCTGGGCGTAGGGGATGGCGGGGTAGAGGTGGCACGTCTGCGGCCAGACGCTGAGCATTACGCGCATTGGCTGTCTCCCTTGGAACATCGCTTACCTGGTGGCCTGGGGCGTCCGGACCCCGTGGGGGCGGTGGAGGCCGCCGGGCCCGGCGCGGCCGGTCATCGGCGCGGGCCGCCGGGCCCGGTCCGGCCGGTCATCCGCGCGCCCGCACGAACTCCTTGATGGAGGAGACGACGTAGTCGATCATCTCGTCGGTGAGGCCGGGGTAGACGCCGATGTGGAACGTCTGGGTGGTGATGACGTCGGTGTTGGTGAGCTCCCCGACGATCCGGTACTCCCGGTCGGTGTAGGCCGGGTGCCGGATGATGTTGCCCGCGAACAGCCGGCGGGTGCCGATCCGGCGGTCCTCCAGGAAGTCCACCAGCTCCTTGGCGCCGAACGGCGCCTGCGGGTCCACGGTGAGGACGAAGCCGTACCAGCTCGGGTCGCTGCGCGGGGTCGCCTCGGGGAGCACCAGGTGCGGGACGCCGTCGAGTCCCTCGCGCAGCCGGCGCCAGTTGCGTCGCCGCGCGGCGCAGAACTCGTCGATCTTGTCGAGTTGGCTCAGGCCGAGCGCGGCCTGCAGCTCGGTGATCTTTAGGTTGTAGCCGACGTGCGAGTAGATGTACTTGTGGTCGTAGCCCTCCGGCAGCGTGCCCATCTGGTAGCTGAAGCGCTTGAGGCAGGTGTTGCTCTCGCCGGGCTCGCACCAGCAGTCGCGCCCCCAGTCGCGCAGCGACTCCACGATGCGGGCGAAGGCCAGGTTGGAGGTGACGACGCAGCCGCCCTCCCCCATCGTCATGTGGTGCGCCGGGTAAAAGCTGATGGAGGCCATGTCGCCGAAGGTGCCGGTCGGCTCGCCGTCGTACTTCGACCCCAGGGCGTCGCAGTTGTCCTCGATCAGGAAGAGGTCGTGTTCCGCGGCGAGCTGCGCCATCTCCGCCACCGGGAAGGGGTTGCCGACGGTGTGCGCGATCATGATCGCCCGCGTCTTCGGCCCGATCGCCCGCTCCACGGCCTCCACCGTGGGGTTGTACGTGCCGAGCTCCACGTCCACGAAGACCGGGACCAGGCCGTTCTGCAGGATCGGGTTCACCGTGGTGGGGAAGGCCGCCGCGACCGTGATCACCTCGTCGCCCGGCCGCAGGCGCATGTCCCCCAGCTTCTGGGAGGTCAGGGCGGAGACGATGAGGAGGTTGGCCGAGGAGCCGGAGTTGGTCAGCAGGGCCTTGCGCCGCTTGATCTTCCGGGCGAAGACCGACTCGAACTTCCGTGCCCGGCTCCCGGCCGCCACGCGCAGGTCCAGGGCCGCCTCGACCAGCGCCACCCGGTCCTCGACGTCGTGCACCGCGCCGGTCGGCCAGATCTCGGTGACCCCGGGCACGAACTCCCCGCTGGTCTGGACGTCCTGGTGATACTTGCGGACCTCGTCCAGGATCAGAGCCTTGTGATCGTTCATGTACGGTCCTTGTCTCGATCGGCGGGTGCCGGGGCCTTCCGGCGTGGCGGCCGCGGCGCGGGAGAACGGCGCCGCCGGCGCCCCGGCCGCCGTGACCGGCGCCTCGCGGAGCCGCGGGTGCCGGGCGCGGAGGGGCGCCTTTCCGGCCGCACCGCCCCAGCATTCGCCACGGCGGCCGGGCCGCGCATCTTGTGGATTGCCGGGTTTCCGGGCGGCCCGCACCCCCTCCCATCTCGCAATCCAGGAGATGCGGTGCGGGACGGCCAAGAATGACGATGCGCTAGAAGACGCATGCCAGGGCGATCGACGGACGGAAACGAAAATGGACGCGCCCTGACCACGGAAATCAATTCTCATTATTTCTTCCGATAGGAGCGTCGATGCGTTTCCTACCCGACCGGCAAGACCCGAAAGTCGCGATCGTGGGGCTCGGCTATGTCGGCTCGTGCATCGCGGCGCTCCTGGCCGACCGCGGCTGGGACGTCACGGGCGTGGACATCAACGCCGACCTGGTCGACGAGCTGGCCGGCGGCCACTGCCGCTACCAGGAGAAGGGCCTGGCCGAGCTGATCGCGGGCGCCGTGGCCGGCGGGCGGCTGACGGCCACCACCGACTACTCCGCCGTCCGCGCGGCGGACGTCGTGCTCATCGCGGTCAGCACCCCGGTCCATCCCGACGGCTCGCTGTTCGACGACCACCTGCGCGCGGCCTGCGCCCGGCTGGGCTCCCACCTGCGGGAGGGGCAGCTGGTGGTGGTCAAGAGCACCGTCCCGCCGGGCACCACCAGGGAACTGGTGCGGCCGCTGCTGGAGCGGAGCGGGCTGCGCGCCGGCGAGCACTTCGGGCTCGCCTTCTCCCCCGAGCGCTTCGCCGAGGGCACCGCGCTGCGCGAGCTGCGCGCGCTCCCCATCACCGTGGGCGGGGTGAACGAGGACAGCACGCTGGCCGCGTCGGCGTTCTGGCGGGGCGGCCTGGGCGTGGACGTCATCCCGGTCGCCTCCCCGGAGACCGCCGAGATCGTGAAGCTCGCGGACAACTGGTGGATCGACCTGAACATCGCGCTCGCCAACGAGCTCGCCAAGTTCTGCGCGCCGTTCGACGTGGACGTGCTGGACGTGATCGCGGCGGCCAACACGGTCCCCAAGGGCACGGGCAACGTCAACATCCTGCTGCCCAGCATCGGGGTCGGCGGCTCCTGCCTGGTGAAGGACCCGTGGATGGTCTGGCACACCGCCCGCACGCGCGGGGTGGAGATCCGTACCGCGCCGCTCGGCCGCGAGGTCAACGCCGCGATGCCGGAGTACACGACGCAGCTCGTCGTGGACGAGCTGCTGCGGCTCGGCAAGGACCCCGCGGACTGCACGGTCGCCATCCTGGGGCTGGCGTTCAAGAACGACACCGGCGACCTGCGGGCGACGCCGGTGGAGGGCGTCGTCACGGCCCTGCGCAAGGCCGGCGTCCAGGTCCGCGCCTTCGACCCGCTGGTCGACCCGGTCCAGGCCGAGGAGCAGCTGGAGCTGCGGCCGGCCGGGACCCTGGAGGAGGCGGTGCGCGGCGCCGACTGCGTCGCGGTCCTGGCCATGCACCGGGCGTTCCGCGACATCGACTTCGCCGCGCTGCCCGTGGCGCCCTCGTGCCTGCTCCTGGACGGCCGCGCCTACTACCCCAAGGAGAAGATCGCCGAGCTGCGGCGGCTGGGATACGTCTACCGCGGGATCGGGCGGTGAGCCCGGTACGCGCCGTCGTCACCGGCGGCTCGGGGTTCGTGGGAAGCCACCTGGTGGAGCGCCTCATCGGCCGGGGCGACGAGGTGACGGTCTTCGACAGCGGGCCGCTCCCGGACGACCAGCGGCTCGCCCGCGAGCACGCCCGGCAGGTCCGGGGAGACGTCCGCGACCCCGATGGCCTCGCCGAGGCGATCACCAGGGGCGTGGACGTGGTCTACCACCTCGCGGCCGTGGTCGGGGTGGACCAGTACCTCGCCCGCCCGCTCGACGTCATCGACATCAACTTCCAGGGCACCAGGAACGTCCTGGAGCGGGCCGCCGCCGTCGGGGCCCGGGTCGTGGTGGCGAGCACCAGCGAGGTGTTCGGCAAGAACCCCGACGTGCCGTGGTCGGAGGAGGCCGACCGGGTGCTCGGCCCGACCTCCGCCGACCGCTGGACCTACTCCTCGGCCAAGGCGCTGGCCGAGCACCTGACCCTTGCGTTCGGCCGCCAGCACGGGCTGGAGGCGACGATCGTGCGGTACTTCAACGCCTACGGACCCCGGCAGCGGCCGGCGTTCGTGGTGAGCCGGAACATCCACCGCGCGCTCAACGGGCGCCCGGTCGTGGTCTACGACCGGGGCAAGCAGACCCGCTGCTTCACGTTCGTCGGGGACGCCGTCGAAGGGACCCTGCTGGCCGCCTCCCACCCGGCCGCGGCCGGGGAGACGTTCAACCTGGGGAGCATGGAGGAGACCACCGTCGGCGACGCGGCCGGGCTGGTCGCCGCGCTCACCGGCGCCGGCACGACGAGCGTCGCGGTGGACACCCGGGCGGAGCTGGGGTCCGGCTACGAGGACGTGCCCCGGCGCATCCCTGACAGCGGCAAGGCGCGCCGGGTCCTGGGCTGGGAGGCCGGGACGCCCCTGCGCGAGGGCCTGGCCAGGACCATCGCCTGGGCCCGCGCCAACCCCTGGTGGCTGGCCCTGCCCGACAGCGGGGCCACCGGCGGGGACGGCCGGTAGGGGCGGACGGGACCACCCGTCCGCGTCCTCCGGCGGACGGGACCGCCGTCCGCGTCCTCCGGCGGACGGCACATGGGAGATCCGGCCGGCGCGGCACGCGCCGGCCGGATCTTTCGCGTGCCCGGAGTCCCGGCGGGAGTACGGAGTCCCCCGGGGACCTCCGCGGCCCGGAAGAGGCCGGCACGGGTCCGGCCGGGCCCCCGGACAGGGGACCCGGCCGGTGGCCGCGCGGGGTCTTCGTCAGAAGGCGCTCAGCGGGCGCCCGCCTCGGCGGGCACCTGGGCGGTCAGCCGCACCGGCAGGGCGCGGTGGCCGTTCATGATGAACGTCGGCAGCGGCTGCAGGTCCCGGCGGTCCGCGGCCAGGCTCAGCCCGGGGAACCGCTCGAACAGCGAGGACAGGCCGATGGTCGCGACGGCGCGGGCGATGCCGGCGCCGAGGCAGAAGTGCGGGCCGTGGCCGAACGACAGGTGCTCCTTGTCCTGCCGGGTGATGTCGAAGCGGCCGGCCTCGTCGCCGTGCAGGGCGGGGTCGCGCCCCACCGCGCTGTAGTTGACGAGGATCGGCTGGCCCTTGGGGATGGTGACGCCGTCGAGCTCGATGTCGGTGACCGCGTAGCGCAGCGGCAGGTGCGCCAGCGGCGACTCCACCCGCAGGGTCTCGTCGATCACGTCGTCCCAGCTCGCCCGGCCCGACCTGACCAGCTCCAGCTGGTCGGGGTGGGTGAGCAGGGCGGTGATGGCGTTGTCGAAGAAGTTGATCGTGGTCTCGGAGCCCGCGCCGAGGATCGCGAAGATCGTGTCGGTCAGCTCGACCTCCGACAGGCGAGAACCGTCCTCGTCGCGGGCGGCGACCAGGTCGCTGGTGATGTCCTCACCCGGGTTGCGGCGCTTCTCGGCGATGAGCTCCTCCATCGCGCCGCGCCAGCCCATCAGGATGGCCTGGGCCTGCTCGGGGGTGACGGTGGTGTCCACCATCATGTCGATGACCTTCGCGGTCTCGACCCGGGCCTCCTCGGACATGCCGATCAGGTCGGCCACCAGGCGGGCCGGCAGCGGGTAGGCGAAGCGCTGGCGCAGGTCCACGACCTCACCGGGCGGGACGGCGGCCAGGGCGTCGATGAGCTCGCCGGTCAGCTCGGCGATGCGCGGCTTGATCGCCTCGGTACGGCGCGGCGTGAACGCCTTGCCGACCAGCCTGCGCAGCCGGACGTGGTCCTTGCCGTAGGCCGTCACCATGTTGTCCATGGCGATCCAGCTGATCATCTCCCAGTCGGGCGGGATCTCACCGTTGATGAACGCGGGCCAGTGGTTGCGGGCGCTCTTGGTGACGTTGGGGTCGGTCAGCAGCTTCCTGATGACGTCGTGGCGGTTGACCGACCACGCGATGACGCCTCCGGGGAGCTCAACGGGTACGGCGGGGCCGAGCGCGCGCAGGCGGTCCGTCTCCCCGTGGAGGTCTCGGCCGGTGGTGTCGAGGACAGGGCAGCGTCTTTCCACGGATGTCTCCCGGGTTTCGTGGTGGAGCTGGTCGTGGTGTCGGAACACCATGAGAAGATATGCGGGAAATACGACGCCGCCGGCGGATGGGAATTCCGCCCCGGCATGGCGCCACATTCCAAGGCTATTTCCATCCGGGCCGCCCGGAAAGTGTCCGGGAATGCGATGCGGTAAGTCAGCAATTCCGAATACGAAATGACCGGGAGCCCCGTGGGCCGGGTCCCGCGGAGCCCCCGTGGACCCCGTAACCCGGTGCGGCCGCTCCGGGGGACCGCACGAAAAAGCCGCCACGCCGGGGGTGCGGCGTGGCGGCTTCCGGCCGCGGTGGCTCCACGGCCCTCACGCGCCGGTGGCGGCCACGGGACGCGTGGCCGCCGGGCGGTTCCGGCCTTCGGCCGGAGGCGTTCCCCCCGACGCGGCCGGAGGTGTTCCTCAGGCTCGGCCGGGGACGGTTCCGGCGTCAGCCGGAGGCGTTCGCGGTCTCGGCGGCGGCGCCCGCGGGCGCGGAGTGCTCGCCGGCCCGCCCGTCCTGGGCGGTCGCGGCGGCCTCCCCCGCCTGCTCCGGCCCGCCCTCGGCGCCCGCGGCGGCCTCGGCCTGGCCGGTGGGCGGAACGTGCCCGAGCGCGATCGCCGCCACGACGGCCAGCGCCAGGGCCAGCGCGGCGCTGGCACCGGTGGCGGAGTTCATCGCGGTGGTGAACGCCTCTCGGGCGGCGGTGAGCAGCTCGGCCCCGAGGGTGCCGCCCACCTGCTCGGCCGCGCCGACGGCGCCGGCGATGCCCTCCCGGGCTGCGGCGGCCGCCGCGGCCGGGACCTGGTCGGGAACGGTGATCTGGCTGCCGTACACGGCGGCGCCGACGCTGCCCAGCACGGCGACGCCGAACGCGATCCCGAACTCGCCGCCGGTCTCGGAGATCGCCGAGGCCGCGCCGGTCTTCTCCGGCGGGACGGACGTGAAGATCAGCCCGGTGCCGAGCGCCCCCATGGGGCCGGCGCCGACGGCGCCGACGATGAGGCCGGTCAAGACGAAGGCCATCCCGGTGGAGCCGTCCACCTGGCTCAGCATCAGGTAGCCCACCGCGGTGACGGTCAGGCCGGCGGCGATGACGTGGCCGGGGCGGAACCGCCGCGCGATGACCGGGGCCAGCATGACGCTGGCGATGGTCGCGCCCGTCGACGGCACCAGCCAGAGCCCCGCCTCCAGCGGCGACATGCCCTTCACGGTCTGGAGGAACATGCTGACGAGGAAGAAGCTGCCGCTGGCGGCCCCGCCCAGCACCATGACCACCAGGGCGGCCCGGAACGTGCGGTGCGCGAACAGGCGCAGGTCCAGGAGCGGCGTCTCCAGGGTCCGCTGCCTGCGCACGAAGAAGACGCCGACGATGATCCCCACCGCGATGGACAGGAGGTACTGCGGCTCCCAGCCGTGCTTGGCGAGCTCCTTGAGGCCGTAGACGAACGGCAGGATGGTGGCCAGGGACAGCGCCACGCTGGCCAGGTCGATACGCCCGCCCGCGGGGTCGCGGTACTCGGGGAGCAGCAGCGGCCCGGCGATGAGCAGCAGCGCCATGACGGGGATGGCCAGCAGGAACACCGAGCCCCACCAGAACCGCTGCAGCATCAGCCCGCCGACCAGCGGCCCGAGCGCCATGCCGCCCATGAAGCAGCTCATCCAGACGGCGATGGCGGTGCCCATCTGCCGGGGGTCGGGGAACATGTTGCCGAGCAGCGCCATGGTGGAGGGCATCAGCGTGGCCCCGGCGACGCCGAGCAGCGCGCGGGAGACGATCAGCATCTCGGCGCTGGAGGAGTAGGCGGCCGCCACCGAGGCGACGGTGAAGCAGGCCGCGCCGATCAGCAGCAGCTTCCGCCTGCCGACCAGGTCGCCCAGGCCGCCCATGGTGACCAGGAACCCGGCGATGAGGAAGCCGTAGATGTCGGTGATCCACAGCTGCTGGGTGGCGGTGGCGTCCAGCTCTGCGCTCAGATGCGGCAGGGCCAGGTACAGGACGCTCATGTCGAGCGACAGCAGCAGGGTGGGCAGGGCCAGCACGGCCAGTCCGGCCCACTGGCGCGGGCCGGCGCGCACGGCTCCGGCCTCGGGGGTGGTGTCCATCGGAGATCCCTCCTTCGGCATTGCCCCCGGCCGGCGGATCCGACGGCGCGGCCGGAGGGTCGTTGTCAGGTCGGCGTTCCGGTGCGCACGCCCCCGCGGTGCTCCCGCGGTGACATGCGCACCGGCCAGTCTCCCGGCGGCGCCCCCCTCCGCGCTTCCGCCAGACTGCGCTCTTTTCCGATCTCCGCCGTGGCAGCCCCCGCCGTACGGCGAACCCGGCTAGTCGATCGAGCCCGCGGAGCTCGCGGTGCCGGCCGGCACCGGCGCCGGCGCGGGCGGGGCCTCCTGGACCTCACCGCGGGGGGCGCGGGTCCTGCGGGAGCCGCTCCACCAGCGCATCGCGGGCCTCTCCACCAGCGTGTGCAGCGCCCACCCGGCGACGATGTTGGCGACGATCATCCCGAGGATGAGCGCGGTGCCGCCCACGACGCCGTAGCCGGCCTGCCCGAAGAGCTTGGGGAGCAGGTAGAACAGGATGAAGGACTGGGTCAGGTAGAAGGCGAAGGAGATGTTGCCCAGCCAGACCATCGGCCTGCTGCCGAACACGGTGCGGGTGCCGCCGATGTTGGTCACGGCCAGGGAGCCGATCGCCACGGCGAACGGAACCGCCGAGACGAGCGTCTGGTTGAACGGGGCGGGGGCCACCAGCGCGGCGGCGTAGCCGACCATCATGAACAGCACGACGGGCACGACGCCGATCCGCGGCCACCGGCCGCTGATGACGAGGCGGGCGACGATCATGCCGAGCACGAACTCGACCAGGCGGGCCGGCGGGAACATGTAGCTGAACCAGAACTGCGGCAGCGACTGCGGCTCACCGGGGTAGGTCGGGGAGTCCGGGATGAGGTAGACGGTGATGAGGCAGAGCGCGGCCATCGCGGCGACCGCGGCGACCGCCCACAGCCACAGCCGGTTCTCGGCGATCTTCCTGATCGGGATGATCAGCAGGGGGAACAGCAGGTAGAAGAACATCTCCGGGCCCAGCGACCAGGCCGGCATGTTGGCCCCGCCCCACAGCGCCGGGTCGGGCGAGAAGGAGTTGACCAGGAAGAGGTTCGGCAGACCCCAGTACGGCGTGTAGGCCCCCGCGAACAGGATCATGGCCAGCGCCCAGGTGACCGCGTGGTTGGGGAAGATCTTCACGACGCGGCGGCGCCAGTACGCCAGGACCCGGTCACCCGGGCGGGTGGACCAGGTGATGATGAACCCGCTCAGGAGGAAGAAGAACGACAGGGAGATCTGCCCGCCCGCGGAGAAGAACCACAGCAGGTTCATCGTGAGCCCCTGGTCGCCGTACGGCATCGGGGGGTTGTGGTTTCCGGAGGTCACCGGAAGCACGGCGTGGCAGAGGAAGACCAGCAGTGCGGCGATGATGCGCATCCCCGTCAGCGCTGGCAGATCGGGGCGGCGCTCGGTTGGAGCGCCGGCCTGGCCGGATGACGTTGCCACGGACACCATGGCTCTTCCTTTCTTCTGGGCCGCCCTGGCCGGCGAGTCTGCGGGGCTGCCCTGGCCGGCGAGGTGGGGAACCGGGGGCGGTCGCGGAACGGGGCGACCGGACGGTCACCATGATTCGCGCTCCCCTTCCGGGGACGCATCTCCGCACGTGCTGACAAACGGGCGCCCCCGCTTCACCGGGCGTCGCCGGACGCCCTCGGCCGTCCCGGCGTCGCCGGGCGGCCTCACACGATGTGGACGTCGGGCACGTAGAGGATCCACCGGCCGCCGCGCTCGGCGAACTCCCGCTCCTTGGCCATGATCTCCTCGGCGTGGTTCCAGGCGAACAGCAGCGCGTAGTCGGGGTGGTCCGCCGAGAACGCCTCCGGCGCCCTGACCGGGATGTGCGTCCCGGCGACCAGGCGACCCTGCTTCGACGGCGTGGAGTCGCACACGAAGGGGATGAGGTCCGGGCCGATGCCGCAGTAGTTCGTCACCGTGGTGATCTTCGCGGGCGCGCCGTAGCCGACGATCCGCTTGCCCTGGGCGTGCAGGTCCCGCACCAGCGCGGTGAGGTCGTCGCGGACGGTCCGCGCCCGGCGGGCGAACTCCTCCAGGGTCGCGTGCTCGCCGAGCCCCTGGGCGGCCTCCTTCTCCAGCAGCTCGCCCACCCGGGGTGAGACCGGCCGCGCCCCCGCCGGAGCCAGGGTGTAGCGCATCGAGCCGCCGTGGATCTCCATGGGCCGGGCGTCGACGAGTTCGAGGCCGAAGCGCTCGGCCGCCGCCTGGATCGCCCGGACGGAGAAGACGAACGAGTGCTCGTCGTAGAGGATGTCGAAGGCGGTCTTCTCGACGACGCTGCCGAGGTAGGGCTCCTCGAAGACGAACACCCCGGTGCGGGCCAGCAGCAGGGCGGCGCCGCGGAGCACCGAGGCCAGGTGCGAGATGTGCGCGATCACGTTGGCCCCGAACATGACGTCCGCGGGGCCGTGCTCGGCGCGGATCCGCTCCGCGGTCCCCTCGTCGAAGAACTCCGGGAGCACCCGGACGCCCTTGGCCCTCGACATCTCGGCCACCTGCCGGGACGGCTCGACGCCCAGGTGGCGCACGCCGGCCCGCGCGATCCTGGCGAGCATGACCCCGTCGTTGCTGCCGATCTCGACGGCGAACGGGTCGGGGCCGGTCAGCTCGGTGTCGAGGAACCCCTGGGCGATCTCCTCGAAGTGCCGCCGGTGAATGGCCGACCCGGAGGCGTGGTAGGGGTATTCATCGTGATACCGGACTTCCTGCGGGATGTCCTCCAGCAGCTGGACCATCGTGCACACGTCGCACATTCCGACGACCAGCCGGTAGAAGAACTCGTCCGCCGTCTCCCCCGGCCGAGGGAAGGCGTTTCCACGGGGGTGGCGCCCGAGGTCGATCGACCCCTTGACGGTTCCGCCACAGATTCGACAGGGATTATGCATGACCCGACGTTAACACCGGGCGACACGGGCCCTTTATCGGTGATTGCGCTGGCCAACCCCTCTTTTCCGGGGAATTCCGGTGATTCTTCCGGGGTTTTCCAGAGGGGTCTCCGGGGATTTTCAGGGGTTTTCAGCGGCGCCCGGGAAACGCCACCCGGGTCTCACCAGCCGGACTTGATCGTCTCGGCGATGTGCGACCGCTCCTCCGGCGTCAGCCACCAGCCGACCGGGATGTTGACCACCCGGTCGTGGACCGCGTCCACGCCCGGCAGCGGCGTCCTGGCGTCCGCCACGCAGCCGTGCTCGTCGTTGCGGCGGCAGACCACGCTCACGGTGACGCCCGCGCCGGCCATCTTGCGCATGAAGGACGCGCGGTCGTCGACCTTCACCGGGTACAGCCAGAACGACGACTCAAGCCCCTCGGGCCGCGCGGTGAGCTCCAGGCCCGCCACGCCGGCCAGCTCCGCGTCGTAGAACGCCGCGTTCAGCCGGTGCAGCCGGACCCGCTCGTCCACCGTCTCCAGGTTCGCCAGCCCGATCGCCGCGTTGATCTCG
Source organism: Streptosporangium sandarakinum (assembly GCF_013409935.1). Taxonomy (GTDB): domain Bacteria; phylum Actinomycetota; class Actinomycetes; order Streptosporangiales; family Streptosporangiaceae; genus Streptosporangium; species Streptosporangium nondiastaticum. The sequence goes on from NZ_JACCCO010000001.1 coordinate 461,070, forward strand.
TTCATGTAGAAGTTGTAGCCCCACTCGGCCACGTCGTAGTCGGCGTTCACCCGGTCGGCGTCCCGGTCGATGCCGAAGAAGCGCAGCCGGCGGGCGCGCAGCAGGGACTCCTCGTCGGGCAGGGTCAGCAGGCCGCCGCCTCCGCAGCTCAGGTGCTTGGTGGCGTGGAAGCTGAAGACGCAGAGGTTGCCGTGGCCGCCCAGCGGCCGTCCGGCGCAGGTGGCCCCCCACGCCTGGGCGCAGTCCTCCACGACCACCGGCCGGAAGCCGTGCTCGGCCTCGGCGTCGTCGAGGATGCGGGCGAGCCGGACAAGGTCCACCGGGAAGCCGGCCCAGTGGACCACCATGATCGCGCGGGTCGCCGGCGTGATCTTCTTCGCCAGGTCGTCCAGGTCGATGTTCAGCGTCGCCGGATCGACGTCCACCCAGGTGAGGCGCATGCCGTTGGCGAGGATGCTCCAGTTGGTGGCCTCGAAGGTGAACGGCGTGCTCAGCACCTCCCCCGGCCCGCCGGGGACGCCCGGGGCGCCGGCGTAGGCGCCCGCCAGCCGCAGGGCGAGGTGCAGGCCGGAGGTGCCGTTGTTCACCGCGGCGACCCTGGGGTTGCCCACCCGGTCGCCCACGGCGCGTTCGAACTCCTCGACGGCCGGTCCGTGGCCGAACCGGCCGCTGTCGACCACCGCGGTGACGCGCTCGGCCGTGCCGGGCGCGACCGCGGTGCGGAACAGAGGGATCATCGCCGTACGCCGACGAACAGCGACCGTCCCGCCAGCAGGTCGCCCGGCTCCACGCGGACGGGCTCGAAGCCGGCGTGCACGAAGGCCGCCGCGTACTCGTCGCGGCCGAACAGGTTCATCACCTGGGCGTGCTCGAAGTGCCGCACCCCGGCGGCGTCGGCCACGAGGTAGTGGGCCTCCACGCGGACGACGTTCCCGGTGCGCACCGAGGTCGCCAGCCGGGTCACCGTACGGCCCGGCTCGCGGACGATGTCGTCGCCGATGTGGCCGTCGGCGAACCCCTCTCGGAAGTACCACGGCTCGGCGATCAGCACGCCGCCGGGCGCCACGTGCCGGCCCATGGCGGCGATCGCGGCGTCCAGCTCAGCCTGGGAGGACATGTAGCCGATCGTGCCGTAGAGGCTGCAGACCGCGTCGAAGGTGCGGCCCAGGTCGAAGTCGCGGATGTCCCCCGAGTGGACGGCCACGCCGGGGAGCTTCCCCTGGGCCCGCTCCCGCATCGAGTCGGAGAGCTCGACCCCTTCGACGTGGTCGAACATGGTCCGCAGCGTGACGAGGTGCTCCCCCGTGCCGCAGGCCACGTCGAGCAGCGACGCGGCGTGCGGCGCGCGCTCGCGGATCAGGCCGGCGATGACGGCGGCCTCGGCGGCGTAGTCCTTGCCGCGCCTCTTGTAGAGGAGGTCGTAGATCTCGCTGACCTCCTCACCGTAGACGTTGGCGCCCCGGTGCCCCGGCGCGCTGTCGCCGGAGGTGTTCCTCGCGATGGTGTCAGTGGTCACTGCTCCTCCAACCGGCCCGGACGGTGAACGCCCTGTGTCGTACGGCGCGGCGGCCGGGGCGGGCGGGTCGCTCCGCCCGCCCCGGCCGCGTCACACGGGAACGCGCCCCGCGTTACTTGACGCTCTTGAGGTACTCGTCGAGAGCGGTGAAGAAGTAGCCCCAGCCCTCGGTGGCCCGCGGCACCTCGTCCTCGGGCAGGTTGCCCTCCTGCACGAAGGTCAGCTCGGTGCCGCCGGGAGCGTCGGCGAAGGTGACGGTCACCAGCTCCTCGGTGTCGCCGTCCCGCTGCTGGCGGGCCGCCTCCTTCTCGGCGTCGTCGCTCAGGTCGAGAAGGCTGTAGGTCAGCTTCTCGTTCGGCACGACCTCGCGGTAGACGCCGGCGAAGGGAACCTGGGTCTGCTCGTCGACGACGATCGTGGCGCGCCACTCACCGCCGGGGCGGACGTCCATGGAGATCGTGTCCAGCGGGGCGCCCCACCAGTGGGTGAAGTGCTTGGGCTCGGTCCAGGCGGCGTACACCAGTTCCCGCGGCGCATCGAAGGTTCGAGTGATCTCGATCCTGCTCGTCATGTGTCGTCCTTTCTCGGACCTGAGGGAAGAAATGGCTTCTGCACGGATCGAAGCCGGCCCGCCCGGCTCCGCCGTCCGCCGGCGTGTCGAAAGACCCGGATGGGCCGGCTCGCCGTCGTCCCGCGGCCCGTGACAACGGTCACGGCCGGGGATCATGAAGAGCCTATAGGCCCAGCAAGGTACCGGTGGTGCGATTCTCGCCCCGGACCGGCGCTTTTTCTTATTCAGGAATGCTCTCTTGCGTCTCCCATCCGGAGAATCCGCTTCCGCCGCCCGGAAACGCCCCCCGGTGGGCGGGCGCGCCCGCCCACCGGACCGCAACCCGAAAGATGCGCCGCCCCGAAGACGGGTGTGACGCTGGCGCATGTCGCATCCGCCCACGAGACCGTGAGGACACGCGAAGAATGGGAGTCGTCACCAGCATTCCCGAGCGCCGCCTTTCCCCTCCCTCCCCGCCCGAGCCCGGCCTGACGCCGGAGGAGATGGTGGCGAGGGCCGAGGCCATCGCGCCGTCCCTGGTCGAGCGCCAGGCCGAGACCGAGCGGCGCACCTTCTACGGCGAGGACGTCCACGAGGAGTTCACCCGGGCCGGGTTCTACCGGATCCTGGTCCCCCGCCGGTACGGCGGCTACGAGTTCGGGATCGACACCTTCATGCGGGTGACGATGGCGCTCACCCGGGGCTGCCCCTCGACCGGGTGGATGTACTGCCTCGGCGCGGCGCACGCGCTCGCGGTGGCCACGCTGTTCGAGGAGCGGGTGCAGGAGGAGGTCTTCGGCGACGGGCACTTCATCTGCCCCGCGACCGTCATGCCCGGCGGCACGGCCGAGCCCGCGGACGACGGCGGCTGGGTGCTCAACGGCACCTGGGGCTACTGCTCCGGCTCGCCGTACGCCACGCACTTCATCGGTCACGCGATGGTCGCCCCCGACGGCGGCGGCGAGCCCGAGCCGGCGATGTTCATCGCCCCCCGCAGCGAGTGGACCCGCCTGGACGACTGGGGCAGGGCACTCGGGCTGAAGGGCAGCGGTTCGCACAGCATCCGGATCGAGAACGGGCGCATCCCCGCCCACTTCCTCATGCGGACCCACATGAGCCAGGTCAGCGTCACCGAGGGCACGCCCGGCCGCGCGCTGCACGGCAACCCCGAGTACGGCGGCGGCCAGCTCAGCTTCATGGTCATGGAGGACGCCGCCCTGGCCGTCGGCATCGCCCGGGGCGCGCTCGACGCCTACGAGGACCTGATGCGCAGCCGGACCACCCCCTTCCCGCCGATCGTGCCGCGCTCCGAGGACCCCGACTACCAGCTCCGGTACGGCAAGGCCGCCGGCATGATCGCCACGGCCGAGGCCGCGACGCTGGACGCGGTCCGGCAGTGGCGCGAGACCTGCGCCCGGGGCCCGGCCGCCGTCACCCGGGAGCAGGAGCTGCGGATCGCCGGGATCTGCAGCGAGGTGGTGGACCTGTGCTGGCGCGCGGTCGAGCGGCACCTGTACCCGACCGCGGGCTCCAGCGCGGTGCGGAACGGCGAGCGCATGGAGCGCATCTGGCGTGACATGTCGATGTTCGTCACCCATGCCGGAGTTTCGACCTTCCTCGCCACCATCGCCCCGCGCGATCTGGCGCGGGTCCGGTTCGGCGTCGAGTGACCCGGCGGAGGCCCGGCCTCCGGCGTTGAGACCGTCCCCGCCGGCCGCATCCGGCGACGCGGGTTGAGACCGCTCCGCGGGCCGCATCCGGCGACGCGGAATGAAGGGAGAAGTCCGTTGACTGAGCTTCAGGACCGCGCGTCCGGCACCGGGAACGCGGAGCCCGCCGGTCCGGCGCGCCGGCAGACGCGCCCGATGACCGGCGCCGAGTACATCGAGAGCCTGCGCGACGACCGCGAGATCTACCTGTACGGCGACCGCGTCAGGGACGTCACCTCGCACCCCGCGTTCCACAACCCGGTCCGGATGACGGCGCGGCTGTACGACGCGCTGCACGACCCGGAGCGGCGCGGCTCCCTCGTGGTGCCGACCGACACCGGCAGCGACGGCTACACGCACAGCTTCTTCACCACGCCGCGCAGCGCCGAGGACCTGGTCGCCAACCAGCGGGCCATCGCCGAGTGGGCGCGGATGAGCTACGGGTGGATGGGGCGCAGCCCCGACTACAAGGCCGCCTTCCTCGGCACGCTCGGCGCCAACGCCGAGTTCTACGAGCCGTTCTCCGACAACGCCCGGCGCTGGTACCGGGAGTCGCAGGAGAAGGTGCTGTTCTGGAACCACGCGATCGTGCACCCGCCGGTCGACCGCAACCGGCCGCCGGACGAGGTCGCCGACGTGTTCGTCCACGTGGAGAAGGAGACCGACGCCGGCCTGGTGGTGAGCGGCGCCAAGGTCGTCGCGACCGGCTCGGCGCTGACCCACTACAACTTCATCGCCCACTACGGCCTGCCGATCAAGGACCGGAAGTTCGCGCTGGTCGCGACGGTGCCGATGGGCGCGCCCGGCCTGAAGCTGATCTGCCGCCCCTCCTACACCGCCACGGCCACCGCCATGGGCAGCCCGTTCGACTACCCGCTGTCGTCGCGGCTGGACGAGAACGACACGATCCTCGTCCTGGACAAGGTGCTCATCCCCTGGGAGAACGTCTTCATCTACGGGCACCTGGGGAAGGTCCAGCTCTTCACCGGCCGCTCCGGCTTCCCCGAGCGCTTCACCTTCCACGGGTGCACCCGCCTGGCGGTCAAGCTGGAGTTCATCGCGGGCCTGCTGATCAAGGCGGTGGAGGCGACCGGCACCAAGGACTTCCGCGGCGTGCAGAGCCGGATCGGCGAGGTGCTGGCCTGGCGCAACCTGTTCTGGGCGTTCTCCGACGCCGCCGCGCGCAACCCGGTCGCGTGGGCGAACGGCGCGGTGCTGCCCAACCCGCAGTACGGCCTGGCCTACCGGTGGTTCATGCAGATCGGCTACCCCCGGGTCAAGGAGATCGTGCAGCAGGACATCGCCAGCGGCCTGATCTACATCAACTCCAGCGCCGACGACTTCAAGAACCCCGACGTCCGCCCCTACCTCGACAAGTACCTGCGCGGCTCGGGCGGCATGGAGGCGGTCGAGCGGATCAAGGTCATGAAGCTGCTGTGGGACGCGGTCGGCACCGAGTTCGGCGGCCGGCACGAGCTGTACGAGCGCAACTACGCCGGCAACCACGAGAACACCCGGGTCGAGCTGCTGGCCGCGCAGACGGCGAACGGGCAGGTGGACGGCTACAAGGCGTTCGTCGAGGAGTGCATGTCCGAGTACGACCTGGACGGCTGGACCGTCCCGGACCTGTCGTCCTTCGACGACCTGCGCCAGGTCCGCGGCGCCATGTTCGACCTCTGACGGCGGCGACGCGGACCGGCGCCTCCCGGTGAGGCCCGGCCGCCGGCTCCGTCCCCCCTTCCGGCCCGGCCCCCCTCCGGGGCCGGGCCGGACGCGCTCCGGGGCCGGGCCGGACGCGCTCGGAGAGGGCTCGTGGACGAGCCGCACGCCGGCCGCGCTCAGCGGGAGGACACGCGGGCGAACCACCCGCCGGCCGCGGCGCACAGCACGGCCGGCAGCAGGAGCGCGGCCGCCGGGCCCGCCGGGGCGCCGAGGCCGGTGAGGGCTCCCATGGCTGCGACGCCGAGGGTCGCCCCGGTCTGGCGGGCGGCGTTGAGCACGCCTCCCGCGGACCCGGCCGTGCCCTCCGGGGCCGCGCCGATGACCGCGGCGGCCAGGGCCGGCAGGACGAACGACACCCCGAACCCGGTGAGCAGCAGCCCGAGGGCGAGCACGCCGTACCCGGCGCCGGCCCAGGCGGCCCAGCCGAGCACCACGCCGCCGGCGGTCAGCAGCGCCGCACCGGCCGTGATGGGCGCCCGCGGACCGCGGCGGGCCACGATCCGGCCGGTCAGCGGGGGGTTGAGTGCGAACGGCAGGGTCAGCGGCAGGAACGCCAGGCCGCTGGCGATCGGGCCGAGATGGTGGTCGTGCCGCAGCAGCAGCGGCAGCACGAACAGGTCGCCGGTGAGTGCGAAGTTCACCGCCGCCCCCACCGCGAGGCCGGTCCTCACCCCCCGGCCGCGCAGCAGCGCCGGGTCGAGGACCGGCGCGGCACTGCGCCGCTCCCGCAGCGCGAACGCGGCCCCGGCGAGCACGGCGGCCACCGCGGAGACGGCGACGTGGACCCAGGACTCCGAGCCCGCGGCGATCAGCGCGTCGGTCAGCAGCGCCAGGGCGGCGCAGACCGCGAGCTGCGCCGTCCAGTCGACGCGCCGTTCGCCGCGCGGGCAGGCCACCGCCCGCCCGGCGGTCGTGGCCAGCACCAGCAGCGCGAGCGGCACGTTGACCAGGAAGATCGCCCGCCAGCCGGCCAGCTCGACCAGCGCGCCGCCGGCGATCGGGCCCGCGGCGACCGCGGCCCCGCTGACGGCCGCCCAGGTCGCCACGGCGCGGGTGCGGCGGGCCGGGTCCGGGTACAGCCGCGCGATCATCGCCATCGAGGCGGGCACGCAGGCCGCCGCCGCGGCGCCGAGCACCGCGCGCACCCCGACCAGCGCCCACAGCGCCGGCGCGAGGGCGCACAGCAGCGAGCCGAGGCCGAAGACCGCGACCCCGGCGCGGAAGACGCGGTGCGCGCCGTGGCGGTCGGCGACCGCGCCGGCCGTCAGCAGCAGGGCGCCGAAGACGACGGTGTAGCCGGTGGTCGCCCACTGCAGGCCGGCGACCGAGGTGTGCAGCGAGGCGGCCAGGTCCGGCTCGGCGACCGACAGCACGGTCATGTCGAGCAGCACCATGAAGTATCCGAGCGAGATTCCCAGGAGCGCGACCGGGTGCCCGGATCGTCCGGACCGGGCGGTTTGCCCGCCGGAAGGGGATTCGACAGTGGTCATGGGGACCAACTGTCCGGTTCCCGGCTTCCCGGTTCCACCGGGCCGTCCGTACACTCCGTTCGGGAATTCCGAACGGAGCGGGCGATCGGGGGGACGGCGTGGAGCTACGCCAGTTGCGGACCTTCGAGGCGGTGGTACGCGGCGGCACGGTGACCGACGCGGCCAACGAGCTGGGGCTGGCGCCCTCCACCGTCTCCGAGCAGATCCGCGCGCTGGAGAGGTCGCTGGGCGTGCCGCTGTTCGAGCGGACCGCGCGGGGGATGCGGCCGACCGGCGCGGGCGAGCGGATGCTGCTCTGGGCCCGGCGGCTGCTGGACGCCGCCGAGCAGGCGCGCTGCGAGGTGACCGGGCGGCCGAGGGTGCTGCGGCTGGGCGCGCTGGAGACCATCGCCGCCACGCTCGTCCCCCGGGTGCTGGCCCGGCTCGCCGAGCGCCGTCCCGGCCTGGCCGTGGAGGTAGCCCCCGCGGTGAGCCGGGACGAGTTGCTCTCCGGGGTCGCCGGCGGGCGGCTGGAGGCGGCGCTGCTGCTGGACACCGGGGAGGCGCTGGGCGACCTCGGCTTCCCGCCGCCGGCCGAACCCCTGACGTTCCTCGACCTCGACCCCGTCCCGCTCGCCCTGGTCGCCGCGCCCGGCCACCGGCTGGCCGGCCGCTCCCCCGTGCCGCCCGGCGACCTGGCCGGTGAGCGGCTGCTGGTCAACGTGCCGGCCTGCTCCTTCTGGATGGCCGCCGACCGGATCCTCGGGCCGGGCCCGGAGCGGGTCCGGGCCGGCGGGGTCGCGGTGATGCGGGCCTGGGCCGAGCGGGGCCTGGGGATCGCGCTGCTGCCGGAGTTCGCCGTGGCGGAGGCGCTGCGGTCCGGTGCGCTGACCCGGCTCGGCCTGGCCGTCCCGGATCTGCGGCTGCGGCTGGTCTGGCGCGGCGACCGGGAGGACCTGCCCGGCCTGCGCGACGTGCTGTACGCCGCCGCGGCCTGACCGCCGCGCCGTACCGTGCGCCGTCTCCCTGACGGCCGGGCGCCGCGGCGCCCGGAGGTACGGCGGGCGGCGGGTCAGCCGGTGACGGTGGCGGGGGCGGTGCCGGAGGCGACGTCCACGCCGGCCGCGCGGCGGGTCTCCTCGTCCTCCAGCATGATGTACGGGTCGTTCATCTCCACCCAGCCCAGGCCGGGCGGGCAGCGGTCGTAGCCGAGGAGCCGCCTGACCTCCTCGGGGTAGGCCAGCACCTTCTCCCTGGGCACCGCGAGATACTGGTTCTCCTCCTGGCGGAGGTTGCCCAGGTCCAGCGAGATGGTCATGCCGGTGCGCGGCACGGTGGTGACGTTGCGGCCGCCGCCGTGGTAGACGCCGCCCAGCCAGATGAGGCACGACCCGGCCGGCATCTCGGTGGGGATGGCCTCCTCGGCCTTCGGCGCGCGCTCGTCGTCCCAGTGGTGGCTGCCCGGGATGACCAGGGTGCCGCCGTTGTCGGCGGTGAACTCGCTCATCGCGAGCATCATCTGCACCCGGCTGGTCGAGCCCGGGTGCGAGCGCAGGTGCAGCGCGTCGTCGCGGTGCAGGGGCTGCTTGCCCTGGCCCTGGTGGATCTGGATCAGCTGCGTGGCGCTGATCTGGATGGTGGGGATCATCTCCTGCCGGGACCGGCCGATCCACATGGGGATCGGCCGCTGCATGATGGCGCGGGCCGCCCCCAGGTAGAGGCGCTGGGTGACCACCGGCGTCAGGCGCGTGGTACGGGCGAACAGCGAGGACACCCGCCTGGTCCGCAGCCCGTCGTACCAGTTGTCGCTGTAGGAGTGGGACTCCAGGCACGGCCCGAGGTCGTCCCACAGCCCGGCGAGGGTCTCCTGGTCGACGAAGTCCTCGACGACGACGGCCCCGTCCCGTTCCAGGATCTCGACGACATCGTCGAGATCGGCGTCCGGCCTCACCCTGATCAGGCCAGCCATGGTGAACCGCCTTTCTCCGCGATCCGTTTCCGTGCTCGTTTCCGTGCTCGGTACGGCCGGCGGGCGGGCGGCCCGCCGGCCCGTGCCCGCCGTACGGCCGTCCCCCGGCCTCGCGGCGGGCGGTCGTACGGCGGGCCGGCCCCTCAGCGCAGCTCGACGTCGCTTCGGGTGACGGCGCCGACGAACTCGCCGCGGGACAGCGCCGCGGCCACCAGTTCGATGTCGTCGGCCATGTAGCGGTCGTGGCTCAGCGTCGGCACCAGCGACCGCACCGCGTCGTAGGTCGCCCGGCCCGCCGGGCTGAGCCGGTCGTAGCGGCCGGACACGTCCACCGCCTGCGCCGCGGCGAGGAACTCCACCGCGAGGATCCTGGTGTTGTTCTGCATGACCCGCCGCGCGTTGCGGGTGGCGATCAGGCCCATGCTGACGACGTCCTGGTTGTCGCCGTTGGACGGCACGCTCTGGGTGCTGGCCGGGCCGATGGTGCGGTTCTCGGCGACCAGCGCGGTCGCCGGGTACTGGGCTCCGGCGAACCCGCTGTTGAGGCCCGGGTCGCCCGCGACGAGGAACTCCGGCAGGCCGTTGCTGAGGTGCCGGTTGAGCAGCCGGTTGGTGCGGCGCTCGGAGAAGACGCCGAGCTGGGTGAGGGCGATGGTGAGGAAGTCCATCGCGAAGGCGACCGGCTGGCCGTGGAAGTTGGCCCCGTGGAAGACCTCCTGGCCCTCGAAGACCAGCGGGTTGTCGTTGGAGGAGTTCAGCTCGGTCTCCAGCACGCCCGTCACGTGGTACAGCGTGTCGCGGACGGCGCCGACGACCTGCGGGATGGCGCGCAGCGTGTAGGCCTTCTGCAGGTAGACCTCGGTACGGTGCACACCGCCGTCCGCGTCCTCGTGCGAGCCGCGCCGGGAGGCCTCGCGCGACTTCAGGGCGCGCAGGCGGTCGGGGTCGGCGCTGAGCGCGCGGCGCAGGTCGCTGTGCTCGACGGCCAGCTCGCTGCCGCGCAGCAGGGCCCGCATGTTCGCCGCGCTGTCGATCTGGCCCCGGTGCGGGCGGGCGATGTCGTGCCCCTCGGCCCCGAACGGGCTGGTCGAGCTCTGCAGGACCTCGCAGATCAGGGCGGTGACGATCTCGGCCTGGCGGATCTGGTCCATGGCGCGCCCGGCCAGCAGGCAGCCCACGCCGGTCATCGCGGAGGTCCCGTTGATCAGCGCGAGCCCCTCCTTGAACCGCAGTTGCAGCGGCTCGATGCCGAACTCCCGCAGGACCCGCGCGGTCTCGACGCGGCGGCCCTCGCGCAGGACGTATCCCTCACCGATGAGGGTGGAGGCGACGTGCGCGAGCGGGGCCAGGTCGCCGCTCGCGCCGAGGGAGCCGATCTCGGGGATGGCGGGGGTGATGCCCAGGTTGAGGTAGAGCGCGAGGCGCTCCAGCAGTTCGGGACGCACCGCCGAGTAACCCTTGGACAGGGCGTTCAGCCGGGCCGCGACGACCGCCCTCGCCTCGTCCTGGGCGAAGGTCGGGCCGACGCCCGCGCTGTGGCTGCGGACCAGGTTGGTCTGCAGCTCCACCTCCTTGTCGGTGTCGACCAGCATGTAGATCATCTCGCCGTAACCGGTGGTCACGCCGTACACGGGGATGCCCTGCCGGATGATGTCCTCGAACATGCCGCGGTTGGCCGCGGCCTTGGACAGCGTCTCGGAGGAGACGACGCAGGCGGCGCCGTCCTCGGCGACCTGCCGCACGGCGGCGATGTCCAGGGTCTCGCCATCGAAGTCGACCGACGTTTGGGTCTCGACCAGAGTCAAGTTTCTCACCTCGCCAGAGAGGGGCTAACGGCTTCAGCGGGTACGGTTTGTGCGTCGACCGGGGCGGCCGTGCGGTGCGCGGGACGTCGGATCGCGACGTGAATTCCCCCACGGCAGCGAATTACGGCCGAAAATGGCGGTCGATGTTCCGTGTGGAACGGCGTCGGCCGAATTCCGGCGTGAATACCGGGGAGTCTCGGCGGTGTCGTCGCCGGCGACTCCCGCGGCATACGGGATATGCGCGGTCCTCACCACGACATCGTCACTTCCGGGCGTCGCCCGGTGCATCTTCTGGCGTGCTGGCCCCCGGGCGCGCCGCCCGCCACGCGGCGCCGCGCCCGGGACTCGCCCTGTTCTCCCTGGTCATTCGATGATGAGCGATCCCGGAGCCGCCGGCATGCGGAACGGGTGACAGGAAGTGGCCGACGGAGGGCAACATGTTGCCTCCGCCGCGCCTTGCCGTAAAGCCCCGCCGATCGCAGAGTTTTCGTATGAGAGAAAACCAGCGCATTATGGAATCGCTTCGGAAGTCCTGCGACGGGACCACCTGGGACTAGCCACGGCCCCGGCGTCGATGAGATTTCGTGGTTCGGCCGGTCGCGGTGGCCGGGTCGCGAAAGCGCGGGGCTATTGCCGATCATTCAGGTGTCCACGCCGAAGGATCGTCACGGGAGCCGCGCCCGTGCCCTCGCCCTCCCCGGTCGCCCCGTGTCCTGACCGGCTCACCGCCGATGGCCGTCCCACTGTTCCTCAGCCCCGTGCACCGTCCACGGCCGGAGCTTGTCGGGGTTGCGTACCGCCCAAATGCGCTTGATCCGGTCACCTACAACGTCGCACGCCGCCACCGTCACGGTGACGCCGTCCTGCTGGGCCACCAGGCCGGGCTGACCGTTCACCGTGCGCTCCAGGAGCGTCAGGCCGGGCGCCCCGCGGGTGATGGCGATGATGTAGCGGGCTATCTGCTCGCCGCCTTCGATCGGGCGGAGCCCGGCGCTGACGAGGCCGCCGCCGTCGACGATCGCCGTGGCGCCGGGGTCGAGGAGGCCGATGAGGGCGTCGATGTCCTTGGCCTCCCATGCCTGCTTGAAGTCCCTGACCATGCCGGCCTGCCGGGCCGTCGGAGCCGCGGGAGACCGCGAGGTGCGGATGCGGCGGCGGGCCGAGAAGGCCAGCTGGCGACATGCCGCCGGGGTACGGCCGACGGTCTCGGCCACGTCGGCGAAGGAGTAGCCGAAGACATCATGCAGGATGAGCGCGACGCGCTCGGCCGGGGTCATCGATTCGAGCACGACCAGGAAGGCCATGCTGATCGACTCATCGAGGGTGACCCGGTCGGCCGGGTCGATCGTGGCGTCGCCCGGCCGCCCGCCTAAGGCGTGTCTGATAATTCGGCGTGGCGGAGCCAGAGCAGCAGGGAAGCGATGGTGACGCCCGCGAGGTAGCGGCCGGCGAGCTTGTCGTAGCGGGTGGCGACGGCTCGCCACTGCTTGAGCTTGGCAAAGCACCGCTCCACCACGTTACGCCCCTTGTAGGCCGCGGCATCGAAGGCGGGCGGGCGGCCTCCGCGGCTGCCCTTGCGCTTGCGGGCGGCGATCTGATCGGACCGCTCAGGGATGACCGCGCCGATGCCGCGCCGCCGCAGATGCAGGCGGATCTTCCGAAAGGAGTAGCCCTTATCCGCCACCAGCCGGTCCGGCCGGGTACGGGGACGGCCGATGCGACGGCGCAGCCGGAAGGTGCCCATCACCGCTTCGAAGGCGGTGCAGTCGTTGATGTTGCCGCCGGTCAGGTGCAGGGCAAGCGGCAGGCCACGGGCTTCGGTGATCAGATGGAGCTTGGTGGTCAGCCCGCCCCGGGATCGGCCGAGGGCTTGTCGTCTTTGGGAGGCTTTCGCGTCGATCGTCCCTCCGCCGTCCCCCTTTTTCGGGCGCCGGCAGCGTGCTGGTGGGCTCGGGCGATGGTGGAGTCGACGCTGACGACCAGCTCCACCGCACCGAGGGAGTCGTCTTTGACCTGCATCTCCTCCAGCAGGCGGGTCCAGGTGCCGTCTTCCTCCCAGCGTTTGAACCGCTCGTAGCAGGTCTGCCAGGGACCGTAGCGCTCCGGTACGTCGCGCCAGGGCGCTCCGGTCCGCAACCTCCACAAGATCCCGTTGATGACCGCGCGGTGATCCCGCCAGGGCCGTCCCCTGCCATCCTTGGCGGGCAGCAGGGGCTCGATCCGCTGCCAGGCCTTGTCAGTCAGCTCACCTCGTCGCACCACGAGGAATCATCTAACCGCACCACCGAGATCATTTATCAGACACGCCTTAGCCACTCCATACGATCGGGCAGCGGCTCCGGGATCCATTCGCCCACGTAGCTCTCGCGGCGGGCCCGTGCCGAGCCGAGCAGGTCCAGGCAGATGCGACCGGCGACCTTCGTCAACCAGCCGCCGGGGGATTCGATGGCCTCCTGCCGCCGTCGGGACATGGCGTACCAGCGGGCGTAGGTCTCCTGGACGACGTCCTCGGCCTCGGCCAGGGAGCCGAGGAGCCGGTACGCGAGATTGATCAGTTGACGCCGCTCGCTCATGATCGCGCTCAGGCCCGGATCGAGCCGGCCGTCTCCTGGTCCGGATGGGGTGGTCATGGTGCCGACGGCTCCCTTGCTCGTAGCTGCCCTTCACCGGTCCGACGAGACAGCGCACCGGATTGTGAGGTCGGCGCCTCGCCTGACATTTCCAGCGGTTGCTTCGTCGGACCACTGGGACACCGGGTCCCAGGGCTCGAACACCTTCCGAGATCAAGAAGAGAAGGCCTCGCCATGTCCACACCCGCACACCGCACACCCAGCAAGGTCGTCGTCATCGGTGGCGGTTACGCCGGAACACTCGCGGCCAACCGTCTGCGGATGCGCACCGACGTCGATATCACCGTGGTCAACTCCCGCCCGGAGTTCGTCGAACGAGTCCGGCTGCACCAGTTCGTGGCCGGCACCGGCGAGGCCACGGTGGACTACGGCACGCTGCTCGGCGAAGGCATCCGGTTGGTCGTCGACAGCGCCGCGCGTATCGACGTCGCCGCCCGCGCGGTACGGCTGGCGTCGGGCCGCGCACTGGACTACGACCACGTCATCTACGCGGTCAGCAGCACCGGGGCGATACCGTCGTCGGTGCCCGGCGCGGCCGAGTTCGCGCTCGGCGTCGCTGAACTCGAGTCCGCGCGGCGCCTGCGCGCCAGGCTGGAGGAGTTGCCCCTGGACGCTCCGGTCACCGTGGTCGGCGGCGGATTGACCGGCATCGAGACGGCCGCCGAGCTGGCCGAGCAAGGACGCGCGATCACGCTGGTGTGCGGCCGGACCCTGGCGCCGTCATTCGGCGCACCGGGTCGCCGAGCCGTGGCCAAATGGCTGTCCCGGCACGGTGTCGTGGTGCTCGAGCCCGCCGTGGTGAGCGAGGTCCGGCCGGATGCGGTCGTCTTCGCCGACGGTGCGGTGCGTGCGAGCGCGCTGACCATCTGGGCGGGCGGGTTCGGTGTGCCGGGGCTGGCGGCCGCGAGTGGGTTGCAGACCGATGCGCTCGGCCGGCTGCTCACCGACGAGACGCTGACCAGCGTCGACGACGACCGCATCGTCGCGGCCGGGGACGCCGCTTCACCGTCGGGCCGGCCTCTGCGGATGAGCTGCTACGCCGCCGGGCCGCTCGGGGCGCAGGCCGCCGACACCGTGCTGAGCCGCATAGCGGGAACCGAACCGGCGATGATCAGCCTGGCCTTCTCAGGGGCGTGTGTCAGCCTCGGCCGGCGCACTGCCGTACGACAGCTCGCCCGCAAGGAAGACCGCCCGGTGAACGCCTACGTCGGCGGCCGCATGGGCGCGGCGATCAAAGAGGCGACCTGCAAGTTCGCGGTGTCGAGGATCCGCCGCGAGGCCCGCAGGCCGAATTCCGTCATTTGGCTGAAGGGCGGCTCGCGTCCCGGGCAGTCGGCCCCCGCTCCGCGCGGGGCCGCCTCCCCATGACCACCGGCGGGCATGCCGAGCCCGCGGTCGACACCAGGATGACCGCTAGATGACGCTGCACCTCATGCGGGTCACGCCGATCGGGAACCTCCGACGATCTTCGCACCGGTGGGACCGGCGAGAAGTCTTTCAAAGGCTCGGGGGGCACTGCTGGGGCACGGTGAAGAAGGTTTCCAGGACGGGGGCGAGGACGGCCGGGTCCACGGCGTGGCTCTGGCCCTCCAGGGTGAGGTGCCGTGCCCCGGGCAGGACGGCGGCGAGCGCCCTCGCGCCGGTGCGTAGATAGTCCCTGCTCCGGCCGCCGTCCGCGACGAGGACGGGGGCGGTGACGCAGCTCCACCTGTCGGCCGGCAGCGGCCTGCCCGCCATGGTGGTCCGCATGACCGCGCCGTCGTAGGCGAGGGTGTGGGCCACGGCCTCGAACGCCCGCCAGCCGGCCGTGCTCCGGCTGCGGGCGACGGCCTCGGCGGGAACGCCCGCGGCCCGGGTCATGAAGAACTCCACGGCCTCGCCCCGCCGTCCCCGGGCCACCAGCCCGTCGAGCCTGGTCACGTAGTCCTCGGGCAGCGGCGGGCGGGTGGCGTCCACGACGAACGGCGGCTCGTACAGCGCCAGCCTCGCGATGCCGGGCAGCCGGCGGGCCGCGTCGAGGGCGATGACCGCGCCGGAGGAGAACCCGCACACGAACACCGATCCGCCCGCCTCGGCGATGACGGCCTCCAGGTCCTCGACCTCCCGGGCGACCGCGTAGGGGGCGGTGTCGCCGCTGTCACCCCGGCCCCGGCGGTCGTAGCGGTAGACGGTGAAGCGCGGCGCCAGCAGCTCGGCCAGCCGCTCCCCGACCGGGTCGAGCGACCGGTGGCGCAGCGCCCCGCTCACCAGGACGACCGGCGGCCCCTCGCCGCGGCGGTCGAACGCGATGCCGGTGCCGTCACTTGAGATCACACGCTGCATGGGATCGCCTTTCTCGCCTTCGCCGGCCTTCTCACCGGGTGCGCCCCGCGCCCCGCCGTACGGCCGGCGGGGTGCGGGGCGGGGCCGTCGCACGGAGGGGCGGGCGGCGCGGGCGGGACGCCGTGGCCGCGGCGGGTCAGTGGGAGCCCGGCTCGGCCGGGGGGATGTTGTGGTTGAGACGGAAGAAGTTGTCGGGGTCGTAGATCCGCTTCACGTCCCGCAGCCGCCGGTGGTCGCCGGGCGTGTAGGCCGTCTCGGCCCTGGTGGTGTCGCCCAGGAAGTTCAGGAACGTCCGGTCGCCGGAGTGCGGGCGCAGCACCCGCGAGACCTGCGGGTCGCAGGCGTCCAGGACGACCGACAGCTG
This sequence comes from Streptosporangium sandarakinum, assembly GCF_013409935.1. Lineage (GTDB taxonomy): Bacteria > Actinomycetota > Actinomycetes > Streptosporangiales > Streptosporangiaceae > Streptosporangium > Streptosporangium nondiastaticum. The sequence goes on from NZ_JACCCO010000001.1 coordinate 477,126, forward strand.
CGCCGTACGGTGGCCCACCGGGCCCGCGTCGGGCCCGGCGTCGGTCATCGCGCCGCCCCAGTGGCGGACCTCCACCATGGTGACGGGCGAGTCGGGCCGCCCGACGACGGCCGCCACCGCCTCGATCACCTCGTCGGGCAGGGTCTCCAGGAGGTTGAAGTCGCGGGGCGCGATGCCGCCCATCTCCGCCTGGGCGAACGTCGTGGTCCGCAGGTCGTCCAGCAGCACCGGCCCGGCCGTCTCGGTCAGGGGGCGCAGCGCGGCGCGGGCCTCCTCGGCCTCGCCCGCGTACATGACGCGCAGCCCGAGGACCCACCTGTCCCGCAGCGGCGCGGGGGTCTCCGGGGCGTCGGGGAACCGGGCCAGCAGGATCGAGGTGCTCAGCTCGCGGGGGGCGTCGGCCATCCACTCGCGGTAGCGGGTCAGCGTCTCGGCGGCCCGGTCGGCCGTGAAGTAGAGGGCGCCGGCGTGGACGCGGGCGACGGGGTGGAGCCGGAACTCCAGGGAGGTCACCACGCCGAAGTTGCCGCCGCCGCCGCGCAGCGCCCAGAACAGGTCGGGGTTCCGGTCGGGGCTCGCCGTCACCAGCCGGCCGTCGGCCGTGACCATCTCGGCGCGCAGCACGCTGTCGGAGGCGAAGCCGTACCCGCGGGCCAGCCAGCCGATGCCGCCGCCGAGGGTGTAGCCGGTCACGCCGACCGTCTGGTGCGAGCCGGCCAGCGGCGCGAGACCGAACGGCTCGGCGGCGGCGATCACCTCCGCCCACGTGGTGCCGGGGCCGACGCGGGCGATCCGGCGGTCCGGGTCGACCAGGACGGAGTCCATCCTCCCGGTTCTGAGGAGGACGCCGCCGTCGGAGGCGACGTAGGTGCCGTGCCCGGTGGCCTGGACGGCGAAGGGCAGGCCGTGCTCGCGCGCGGTGAGGATCGCGGCCCGCACGTCGGCGGGGTCGTCCGCCTCGGCGATCAGCGCCGGCCGCGGGTCGATGTCGGCGTTGGGGGCCTCGCGCTGCTCGTCGTATCCGGGGTCTCCCGGCAGGAGGACCGCCCCGCCGAACTCCTCACGCAGGCGGCGCGCGGCTTCGGGGCCGCCGCCGGGCGCGGCGTCGCGAACCCGGTACGGCCGGCTCTGGACCTGCTGGCTCATCTCGAACCCTTTCGTCTCTCGTGTGTGGAGCGGACGTCTCGCGTGTGCCAGCCGCCCGGCGTCTTCGGTGAGCCGCGTCCGGCTTCGACCAGCATCCTGCGCGCGGACCCCCTCGGTCATCCGTGAAGACCACGGATTCGGCACGCAAAGACCACTGATCGCGGCACCGATGGGTGATGATGTCGAGGTGACGACAACGGGGCCAGGTGAGGTGTCGGCGCGCGAGGCGGAGGTTCTGGAGGCGCTCGGCGCGCGGCTGTCCAACTCGGAGATCGCGAGCAGGCTGCACATCTCGGTGCGGACCGTCGAGAGCCATGTTTCCTCGCTGCTGCGCAAGTACGGCGTCGCCGACCGGCGGGCGCTGGCCGCGCTCGCCGGCGGGGCGGCGCCTCCCGAGGCCGCCCCACCGGGGAGGACGGCGGCCCCGCCGGGGCGGATGGCGGGCCTGCCCGCGGCGCTGACGTCGTTCGTGGGCCGCGAGCGGGAGCGCGCGGCGGTCCTGGCGGCGTTCGGCGAGTCCCGGCTGGTGACGCTGCTGGGGCCGGGCGGGGTCGGCAAGACCCGCCTGGCGGCGGTGGTCGCCGGGGACGCGGCGCCGTCGTTCCCGGCGGGCGGCGCGTTCGTGGACCTGGTCCCGGTGGGCGGGGGCTTCGTCGCGCAGGCGGTGGCGGCGGCGCTCGGCGTCACCGAGCGTCCCCGGCAGCCGCTGGAGGACGCCGTCGCCGAACGGCTCGGCCGGGGCCGGTCGCTGCTGGTCCTCGACAACTGCGAGCACCTGCTCGACGCGGTGGCCGGGTTCGTGGAGCGGACCCTGTCTGTCTGCCCCGGCGCGAGGGTGCTGGTGACCAGCCGCGAGCGGCTGGGCGTGCCGGGAGAGAGGATCGTGCCGGTCGCGCCGCTGCCGGTGGCGTCCGACGCCGAGCGGCTCTTCCTCGACCGCGCCGCCGCGGCCGATCCGGGGTTCACCGCCGATCCCGCCGTGGTCGCCGAGCTGTGCGCCCGGCTGGACGGCATGCCGCTGGCCATCGAGCTGGCCGCGGCGCGCAGCGCCTCCCTGGGCGCCGACGGCCTGCTGGCCACCCTCGACGACGTCCTGCGGCTGCTCGCCGGCGGGCGCGGGGCGGTCGAGCGGCACCGCTCGCTGCGCGCGGTGATCGGCTGGAGCCACGACCTGCTCGGCGAGGAGGAGCGGACGCTGTTCCGGCGGCTGGCCGTCTTCACGGGCGGGTTCGATCTCGACGCCGCCGTCGCCGTGACGCGTGGCGGGGGCCGGGGCCCGGTCGCCGACGTGCTGGGCCGCCTGGTGGACAAGAGCCTGGTCGTCCGGCGGGGCGGGGAGAGCAGGTGGCGGCTGCTGGAGACGGTCCGCGCCTTCGCCGCGGACCGGCTCGCGGCGGCGGGCGAGACGGACGAGACACGGCGGCGGCACCTGGAGTGGGCCGCGGCGACCGCGGCGGCGCTGGAGGACCGGCCGGCGGACGGATGGCGCGACGACTTCGACGCCGTCGCCGACGACCTGCGCGCCGCGCTGGCGGGGTCGCCGCCCGGTCCCGGCGCGGTGCCGCACCGGCTGGCGCGCGCGCTGGGCCGCCTGTGCTACGCGCGGCGGTTCCTGACCGAGTCCCTGGACCACTACCGGGAGGCGGCCGAGCGGGCCCCCGATCCGGGTGAGGCCGCCCGCGACCTGCGCAGCGCGGCCGACGGCGCGCACGCCGTGGCCCCGGCTGGCCACCACGCCTTCGAGTCGCTGCTCGCGTCGGCCGATCGGGCGCGCGCCGCGGGCGACGGCGACGCCGTGGCCGTGGCGCTGGCCGCCGCGGTGGTCACCGCGAATCGGTTCTCCGCGGGTTTTCCCGCCGAGGTCCCGCACGAGCGGCTGTCCGCCCTGCTGGAGGAGGCGGCCGCGGCCGGCGACCGGGGGGATCCCGTCGTGGCGGCGCTGCTGGCGGCGGCGGCCGCGTGGAACGCGGGCCGGGAGAAGATGGCTCCGGACCCGGTCCTGGCCGCGGCCGCCGCCGAGGCCGCGCGCGCCGCCGGCGACCCGGTGCTCGTCAGCGCGGCCCTCGACGCGGTGAGCACCGCCGCCGCCACGGCGGGCCGGCTCCGGGAGGCGTACCGGGTCACCCGCGAACGGCTCTCCCTGCTCGCCGCGATGTCCCGCGACGACCCGCGCTCCGCCCCGGAGATCACCGACACCTACAACATGGCCGCCACCTACGCCGTGGCGACCGGCGACCTGCGGACCGCGCTGGAGACCGCCAGGTCGGCGCTGGAGGACGACCTGCTGGGCGGTCACTCCTACCTGTCGGAGAGCAGCCTGGTCCTCCCCCTGGCGCTCACCGGCGAGTTCGACGAGGCCCTGCGCCGGGCGGCCGGGATGTGGGACGGCTGGGAACGCGCCGGCGGTCCCGTGGCGGGCTGGATGTCGCCCGCCGTCGCCGCCGTGGCGCTGGTCCACGGCCTGCGCGGCGACGACCACCGGTACCGGTTCTGGCGTGCCCGCGCCACGCAGGTGTCCGGCGGCCCGCGCAACCACGCGACGTTCGCGGCGTTCGCCGACGCCCGCGTCGCCGTGCACGGCGGGCGGTTCGGCGGCGCGGCCGACCTGGTGGGGCTGGTCTTCACCGACTTTCCCCAGGGGCGGTACCAGACCTACGCCCGCGCCGCCGGGGCCGAGCTCGCCGTCGCGGCCGGGCTGCCGGACGCCGCCGAACGGCTGGCCTCGGCGGCGGCCGTCGCGGGTGAGAACGACTGGGCCGCCGCCTGCCTGGCTCGCGCCGAGGGGCGGCGGAGCGGTGACGTCGCGGCCCTGACGGCCTCGGTGGCGGGCTGGGAGCGGGTCGGCGCCCGCTTCGAACGGGCCTGCACCCTGCTGCTGCTGCCGGACCGCGCCGCCGAGGGCCGCGCCGAGCTGGCCGCGCTGGGCTGCCCCGCGCCCGCCTGAGCCCGGCGGGAGACGGCGGTGCGCCGCTCCGTGACCCGGTCACGCGGGGCGCGGGCCGCCCGCCTGGAGCCGGCGGACATGACCGGACCGCGGGCGGCGGGCGCCCGCGGTCCGGATGGTTCGGCCCTGCGGCCCGTTAGGCGGCGCAGCCCTCCAGGCCGGCCGGCGGCACGGTGCCCTTCGCGCCGAAGAAGAGGTTCGCGCACTTGGCGAGGAACTCGGAGTTCTCCTCGGGGACGAAGTGCGCGGCGTCGGGCGCGACCACCGTGCGGACGTCGTCGGCGACCTGGCCGAACGAGCCGCCCACGCCCTCACCGAAGGAGTACTGCCCGCCGACGGCCAGCACCGGCGCGGTCAGCTTCCTCCCGGCGCCGGCCTTGTTGTTCTCGGCGTCGGCGGCGAAGGCCCGGTAGTACTCGTAGCCGGCGGTCCGCCTGGCCGGGTCGGCGTAGGCCTGGAAGTACGGCTCGGCGTTTATCGCGCCGGGCTGGTGGCTGAAGCCGAACATCATGCCGAGGTAGGTGCGGACGTCGTCGTTGTCCATGATCGTCTCCGGGATCGGCGCCGGAGACATGTTGAACCGGAAGTGCCAGCTGATCCCGTACAGGTCCTCCAGGCCGAAGCCGGCCAGCGGCGTCTCGATCACGGCGATCCGGCTGACCTCGCCGGGGTAGTCACGCGCGTAGGGGTAGGCGATCAGGGCGCCGAGGTCGTGCCCGATGATCCCGACCTGCTTGAGGCCCAGCTTGACGACGGCCTCGTGGATCCGCCGCGCGGTGGCGGCCTTGTCGTAGCCGCCGGACGGGATGGAGGATTCTCCAAGTCCCGGCAGGTCGAAGGCGATGACGGTGTGCTCGCGGGCGAGCGTCGGCATCACCTTCTCCCACATCTGCCAGGTCTGCGGCCAGCCGTGCAGCAGTACGAGCGCCGGGCCCGAGCCGCCGCGGACGTAGTGGAGGGTCCCGCCTGTCACGGAGACCTTCCCGTGGGAGAAACCGGGCGCGAGACGCGCCGTCCCCTCTTCCGACGGCGTGGGGGCCGTCCGGCTCACGTCGGCGCCGGCGGCGCCCGTGGTGAGCAGGGCCGCGGCGACGGCGGTGAACGCGGCCACGGCGAGGCGCATCCGCCTCATGCCGGGCCGCCCCGTCCGCCGGGTCCGCGCGGTTTCCTGAGCTGGCTGCATATTCGATTGCCCTTTCCTTGTACTTACCGAGTGCACGGGAGAAGGGGCCCGGCGGACGGGGGGTACCGCCGGACCCGGAGAAGACCGGGGACCTCCGCGCTCCCGCACGCGGCGACCCCGGGGTCTCGGATCAGCGCGCCAGCACGGGGATGCTCGGCTCGACCGGCTTCTTGCCGAACCGGTTGCGCAGCCGCATGGCGGGCTTCTCCACGGCGTAGTAGCTCACCAGGGCGGCCAGGAAGCTGCCGACCTGGACGATGAGCCACGTCAGGGGGAAGTTGTCGGACGACATGGTGCCGTCGGTGTAGAAGAGGATCATCGGGATGTGCCAGAGGAACATCCCGTAGGAGACCTTGCCGATGTACTGCAGCGGCCGTACGGTCAGCACGGACTCGATGAACCTGGACCGCACCCCCGGAACGGTCAGCGGCGCCAGGAGCAGGAAGACGATCAGCAGGTCGATCGGCTGGTCGAACATGACGACCGCCATGGTCGGGTAGTCCGCCGTGCCCTGGCCTCCGACGGGCGAGAAGCAGAACAGGACGATGACGATCAGCGCCGCGAGCCAGCACAGGCCCGGATACTTCGCCACCAGCCGGTAGGGGGCGAGCATCGTCGTGGGCGACGCCTCGGCGGCTGCCGACATCGCCGCCAGGGCCATGCCGACGGCCAGGTAGCCGAACCAGCCGGGCGGCCAGTTGCCCTGGACGGGGTACGGCCCCAGGGCCGCCGAGTGGCTGTAGGCGCTGAACGCGTAGCCGATCACGATGATCGCGGCGATCGGCACCAGGATGCGGCGTGCCTTGGCGGCCGGGTCGGCGGCCCTGCTCGCGAGGCGGCCGGCGAACCACGCGAAGAACGGCAGCAGCACGTAGAAGGCGCTCTCGGTGGCCATGCTCCAGGTCGACTCCAGGCCGGCCGGGATGGCGCCCGCGTTGTAGACGTGCTGCATGGACAGCACCCGCAGGGCGTACCAGAGGCTGGTGACCTGCTCGCGGCCGAGCGTGAGCATCACGACGATCGACACCAGCCAGAAGGCCGGGAAGATGCGCAGTGCGCGCCGCCAGGCGTACGCCTTCAGGTCGGGCCGTGCCGTGCCGGCCATGGTCGCCAGGGCGAAGGGCCGGTAGATCAGGAAGCCGGACAGCGCGAAGAGGATCGGCAGGGACTCCCTGGTGAACCTCTCCAGCACGACGGCGAAGGCGCCGTTGCCCGGGTAGTCCCCGAAACCGATCTGCCCGGCGGTGAACGCCGAATGGATGGTGATGACTGCCAGCACGGCGATGGCCCGGATCCCCTGTAGTTCGGGGAAGTACTGGCGCTTGGTGTCACGGGCCTGCGGGGGCTGAGCGTCCGGTCCACCCCTGCTCGTCCCGCTGGCGATGTCTGTTGCCATGGCCGCTCCTTGAGGAGTTAAACGACCCCTTAAGGGTGGGTGCGCGGCGATCGGCGGCGCATCTCCTGGATTGCGGCATCGGTGGCGTCAGCGGGGTGGGAGACCTACGGGACGGACGTGGCGAACGCGGCTGGAGTGACGTCCCCGGAGGCGCCGGCGGAGGCGGTCCCGACGGGGTCCCGACGGGACGCCGGGCCGGGGCGGCCGAGGACCCGCGCGAGGTCGGCGGTCAGGGCCGCCGTCAGCTCCGGCAGGTGCTCGCGCGGGAAGAAGTGGCCGCCCTCGAACAGCCGCAGCCCCAGGAAGTCGCGGGTGTGCGCCCGCCACTCGGCCAGCTCCCCGGGGGGCGCCACCGCGTCGGCGGTGCCGCCGAAGACGGTCACCGGGACCGGCAGCGGCGGCTCGGCGCGGTAGGCGTAGGAGCGGCACAGTGTGAAGTCGGCCCGCGCGACGGGCAGGGTCAGCGCGAGCGCGTCCGGGTCGTCGGCCATCTCCGGCGGCAGCCCGCCCAGCGACCGCAGCGTCGCGGCGAAGCGGTCGTCGGGGTCGGCCGGGTCGGGCGTCAGGGCCGCCGCGGCGCCGCGCACCGGCCACGCCGCCAGGGCGAGCAGCGCCGGCGGCGGCGCGCCGTCGCGCAGCAGCGCCCGGGTCAGGCGGTAGCCGAGCAGCGCCCCCATGCTGTGCCCGAACACGGCGTACGGCACCGCCCCGGCGGCCGGGTCACCGGCACGGGACTCGGTCAGCGCGTCGGCCAGCCAGCGGGCCGCCTCCTCGCAGTCGGTGAACGGCGCCTGGCGGTGGCGGCCGGGACGGCCCGGCAGGCGGACCGCGCGCAGCTCGACCCACGGCGGCAGGTGGCGCGCCCACGGGCGGAACATCGAGACGCCGCCGCCGGCGAACGGCAGGCCGTACAGGTGCAGCCGCGCCGCGGGGCGGGGCTCGAACGCCAGGTACCACGAGGGCTGGGTGGCCATTTCGCTCCGGATCTCCTCGGACCGGCCGCTCGGATCAGCGAGTGACCGATCATCCCCTTCACCTCCGATCGGCCGCTCAGATCAGCGAGCGGCCGATCGCCTCCATCGCCTCCGACCGGCCGCTCAGATCAGCGAGTGGCCGATCATCTCCTTCATGACCTCGGTGGTGCCGCCGTAGATGGTCTGCACGCGGGTGTCGACGAACGCGCGGGCCACCGGGAAGTCGCGCACGACGCCGTAGCCGCCGTGCAGCTGCAGGCAGCGGTCCACCACCTTCTGGCACAGCTCGGTGTTCCACCACTTGGCCATGGCCGCCTCCTCGGCGGCCAGCCGCCCGGCCGCGTGCTCGGCGACGCAGCGGTCGGTGAACGCGCGGGCCACCGCCAGCGCCGTGGCCAGCTCGGCGAGCACGAAGCGGTTGTACTGGTGGTGGCCGACGGGCCGGCCGAAGACCTCGCGCTCCCGGCAGTAGGCGAGGGTGTCCTCCATGACCTTCTCGGCCGCGGCGAGCGCCGCCACCGCGATCATCATCCGCTCCTGGCGCAGGGTGCGCATCATGTAGGCGAAGGCCCGGCCCTCCTTGCCCAGGAGGTTGGCGGCCGGGACCTCGACGTCGTCGAAGAACAGCTCGACGGTGTCCATCGCCCGCATGCCGATCTTGTCGAGCTTGCGGCCCCGGGTGAAGCCGGGCCGGTCGGCCTCCACGACCAGCACGCTGGCGCCGGAGGCCGCCGGGCCGCCGCCGGTGCGGGCGACCACCAGGAACAGGTCGGCGGCCGAGCCGTTGGTGATGAACGTCTTCTGGCCGTTGAGCACGTACCGGTCGCCGTCGCGCACCGCCCGGGTGCGCAGCCGCTGCACGTCGCTGCCGGCGTCCGGCTCGGTGATCGCGATCGCCGTCACCAGGTCCCCGGAGCAGAACCCGGGCAGCCAGCGCCGCTTCTGCTCCTCGGTGGCCAGGGTGCGCAGGTACATGCCGGCGATCTCGTTGTGCAGGGACAGCGCCGGGGCGTACACCCCGGCGCGGGCCAGCTCCTCGGCCACGATCACGTGGTGGCGGTAGTCGGGGTCGCCGCCCCCGCCGTACTCGGTGCCGACGTCCATCCCGAGCAGGCCGCACCTGCCCGCCCTGCGCCACACCTCGCGGTCGGCGCCGCCCTCCTCCTCCCAGCGGGAGTAGGAGGGCAGGATCTCCTTGGTCACGAAGGTCCGCACCAGGTCGCGGAACGCCTCGTGCTCGTCGGTGAACACGTCACGGCGCATCGATCGCTCCGGCGACCGCGTCCGGCACCACGGGCGTCCAGGACGGCAGGATGTCGCGCAGCCGGTTCATCATCACCTGGCAGTACGCGGCGTTGTGGTCCAGGCTGCGGCGGCGCGGGTAGGGCATCTTGTGCCGGCCCGCGTGGTTCACGCGCAGCCGTACCGCGTCCGCGCCGTACGTTCCGAGCCCGGACAGGTCCGCCGTGAGGTCCATGGCGAGGTCCCGGGGCTCCTCCGTGACGACCAGGCCCGGCACCGTCTCGAACGACGACAGCATCTCCACCGCCTCGGCCGGCAGCTCCGCCACCAGGTCGTGGCGGCCCCGCGAGACCACCCGCACATGCTCCAGCGCGACGGTCGGCTCGGCCACCGCCTCCCGGTAGACGTACGGCCGGGCCAGCAGGTCCAGCTCGAAGGCGATCCGCACCCGGCGGTCGGCCAGCCAGCCCCGCTCCCGCAGGAACCCCTCCAGCAGCGTGTCCATCTCGGCCCGGTGGGAGTGCAGCACGTAGTGCAGCACCTTGCCGATGTTGTTGATGTCGTAGTTGCCGAGGGTCTCCACCGAGTCGGAGAAGAAGCGGCAGATCTCGGTGTCGGTGCGGCGCCGGAAGTAGTCGGCGGCCATCGTCAGGAAGTCGGTGTGCGAGCACGTCCCCGCCCGGTCCAGCTCGCGGGCGACGTAGAAGGCGGCGCGGGCGTTGTACAGGCTGATCACCGCGTAGTAGAACCACACGCCGGCCTTGAAGTCGTCGCGGGTCACCCAGTTCGTCGCGACCACCACGTCGGCCTCGGCCACCGGGTCGTCCACCCGGACGGTGACGACGCCCAGGGCCTCGCGCCGCTCGTACATCGGGGTGTTGCGCAGCAGCAGCTGCGGGTAGGCCACCACCGCGTCGGCGCCGGTACGGCACAGCTTGCCGATGCCCTCCCGGAAGGAGTCCAGGGTCTCCCCCGGCAGCGGCCAGATCAGCTCGGTGTAGGAGCTGATCTGCTTCTCGCGCAGCTTGGACTGCAACTCGACGTAGGTGGACTCCTTGATGTTGGACCGCTCGACCAGGTCGAGGGTCTGCGGGCTGAGGGTCTGCAGCGACACCGGCTGGCTGGTCAGCATGCCGCCCTCGACGAGGATCTCGGTGATCTCGGTGACCCGGTCCGGCCGGTTCTTGGCCGCCTGCATGGTGACCATCAGCGGGTAGCCGTTGCGTTCCTTGCACTCGACCATGTGCCGGGTCAGCTCGACGTCGCGGGGCAGCGCCCCCCAGTTGGCGTCGGCGAGGAAGATGCTCTCGATGCCGTGCTCGCTGATCCACGTCAGGTCCGACTTGACGCGGTCCAGCTCCCAGCGGTGCACCTTGTCGTTGGTGGCCGCGCCCCAGTAGCAGTACGAGCAGCGGAAGGGGCAGCCCCGGTTGGTCTCCACCACGGCGAAGACGTACTCGCCGCCGTCGAAGACCCCGGCGGCGAACGGCGAGGGGATCTCGTCGAGCTCCTTGATGCGGGCGGGCTTGTCGGTGGTGACCAGCGCGCCGTCGGACCAGAAACTGATCCCGGGCACCCGGCCCAGGTCGGGGACGCTCCCGGGGGCGGTGGCGGCCACCTCGCGCAGGAAGGCGGTGAACGGCTTCTCGCCCTCGCCGTTGCAGACCGCGACGTTCTCCCAGTCCGCGGGGACGTACTCGGCGGCGTGGTTCATCACCTGCGGGCCGCCCAGGATGAAGCAGGCGTCGGGGCGGAGCCGTACCAGCTCGTCCAGCAGCGCCTTCATCCGCCGCATGTTCCACAGGTAGCAGCTCATCGCGTAGACGTCGGCGTCGGCCTCCAGCATCAGCGCCACCAGGTCCTCGACCGAGGTCTTCACCTCGGGCGCGTGGATGGTGAAGCTGCAGGCCGCGGCGACGTCCTCGTCCTGCTGCGCGTAGGCCTGCAGGTAGCCCGCGGCCAGCGGCAGGGTGTTGGCGTAGACCGACAGCTCGACGAGGCTGACCTTCAGCGGCCTCATGCCCCCGCCTCCCCCGTCTCGGTGATCCACGCGGCCAGCTCGTGGAGCACGTCGTACTCGAAGAGGTCGTCGGCGCCCAGCCGGATGCCGCGTTCCCTGGCGCGCGTCGCCAGGCGCATCGCCTGCAGGGAGTCGCCGCCCAGGTCGAAGAAGCTGTCGTCCCTGCTCACCGAGGTGATCTGCAGCACGTCGCACCACAGCGCGGCCATCAGGCGCTCGGCGTCGGTACGGAAGTCCGGCGCGGCCTGCGCGGCCGGGGCCTGCGCGGGCAGCGGGCGGGCGGCCAGCGCCCGGCGGTCGGCCTTGCCGTGCGGGGTCAGCGGCAGCGACTCCAGGGACACGACGGCCTGCGGCACCATGTAGTCGGGCAGCCACTCGGCCAGGTCGCGGCGGACGTCCGCCGTGTCGAGCTGGTCGCCGGGGCCGGCGGGCACCACGTAGGCGACGAGCCGGTCTCCGGTGTCGTGCTTGACGGCGACGGCCTCGCGCACCCCGGGCAGCCGGTGCAGCGCCGCCTCGACCTCGCCGAGCTCGATGCGGAAGCCGCGCAGCTTCACCTGGTCGTCGGCACGGCCGATGAAGTCCAGCGAGCCGTCGGGCAGCTCGCGCACCAGGTCCCCGGTGGCGTACATGCGGGCGTCGCCGTCGGGGACGAACGGGTCGGCGAGGAACCGCTCGGCGGTGAGCTCCGGCCGGTCGAGGTAACCGCGGGCCACCCCGGTCCCGCCGACGTACAGCTCGCCCGCGGTGCCGGGCGGCACCGGACGGCGCCGCGAGTCCAGGACGTAGGCCCGCATGCCGGGCAGCGGCCGGCCGATCGGCGGGACCTCGTCACGCTTCGCCCGCGGCTGCACCTCGGCGAAGGTGGCGACGACCGTCGTCTCGGTCGGCCCGTACAGGTTGAACAGCCGGAACGGCAGGCCCAGCGGCGGGTGGCGGTGCAGCTTCTCCCCGCCGGTCAGCATCACCCGCAGCGCGCCGCCGTACCCCCGCCAGTCCTGTTCGAGCATCTCGGCGGCCAGCGCGGTGGTGAGGAAGCAGACGGTGATCCGCTCGTCGGCGAGCCAGCGCACGAAATCGGCCGGGGAGTCGGGCAGCCGGCCCTCGACGACGCACAGGGTGGCGCCGGCGGCCAGGCAGGGCCACACCTCCAGCGCCCAGGCGTCGAAGGACGGCCGGGCGAGCTGGGTCATCCGGTCCCCCGGCCGCACCTCGAAGGTCCGCCGGTGCCAGGTGACCAGGTTCGTCAGGCCCTCGTGCGGCAGCAGGACGCCCTTGGGGACGCCGGTCGAGCCGGAGGTGTAGACGACGTAGCACAGGTCGCCCGGCTCCGGCTCGGAGATCTCGGCGGCGTCGCCCCCGTCGGGATCGCCGCGGAGGGCCTCCTCGACCGTCAGCACCCGCACCGGGCCGCCGGCGAACCGGGCGGCGGTGGCCGCGCGCGTGACGACCAGCGGGACGCCCGCGTCGTCGAGGATCGAGGCCAGCCGGGCGTCCGGCTCGTCGACGTCGGTGCCGACGTACGCGCCGCCGGCGAGCAGCACCCCCAGGGCGGCGACGACCAGGTCGGGCGAGCGCTCCAGGGCCAGGGCCACGAGCGTGCCCCGGGTGACGCCGCGGGCACGCAGCGCCGCGGCCAGCCGGCAGGAACGTTCGTACAGTTCAGCGTAGGTCAGCACGGTTCCGGCGTGCGTGACGGCAGGCTGGTGCGGTTGCACCTGCGCCCACCACGCGACGCGCGCGGTCACGGCCTCGTGCGCGCCACGGACCGCAGTGCTCGCCTCGGTCAATTTTGCCTCCAAGTTCCGATTTCCCGCGTGAAAGGTCGGCCGCCTCGCCCGGCGCGGCGGAGACGGGCGGCAGAGGCGATCAATTCACTGGAACACGGGCCCTTTTCACGCCGCAGGTGACGGTAACGGTCGTATCGTCACCTGCGGTCTCGGCGGGACGCATCTCTTGAATTGCGATGGGACGAAGGCCTGGTACGGAGGGCGGACAATGCGGGTGGAAAATCACCGTTCCGCAATTCCGGAGATGCGCGCGGCGTTTTCCCGCGCCAGGGTTGTTCAGCGACGGACCGGCGGACGATGGGGACGCGGAAATGACTTTCACGCTTCGGACCGGGGAAACGGGGGCCGGGACGGGGCCGGCGCCGGACGGCGCGTCCCCGGCGGACGGGCACGCGCCGGCCGGACACCCGGCCGACGGACACCCTGCGGGCGGGCCCGTGGCGGCCGGATCCGGAGACGCGGGCGGCCGGGCGCCGCTGGACGGGCGGACCGTGACGGCCTACCTCGCGCGCATCGGCGCCCGCCGTCCCGCGCGGCCCACCGCCGAGGCGCTCGCCGAGTTGCATGAGCGGCACGTCATGGCGGTGCCGTTCGAGAACGTCGACTTCCACCTGCGCAAGCCGATGGACATCGGCGCCGGCGCCATCGAGAAGATCGTCACGAGGCGGCGCGGCGGCACCTGCTACGAGCTCAACGGGGCCTTCTCCGAGCTGCTGCGCGCCCTCGGCTACGACGTCACCGTGCTCGCCGGGCGGGTGATCGAACACGGCGTGCCCGGCCCGGTGCTCGGGCACATGCTGCTGCGCGTCGTCGCCGGGGACTCGCCGTACCCGTGGCTGGTGGACGTCGGCTACGGCCGGGGCGCCCGGCGGCCGCTGCGCTTCGACTCCTCCGAGCCGCAGGCCGACCCGCACGGGGTGTTCCGGCTCGCCGGCGGCGCCCCGTACGGCGACCTCGACCTGCTGCGCGACGAGGTCCCGCAGTACCGGATCGAGGCGCGTCCCCGGACGGTCGAGGACTTCACCCACATGTGGTGGTGGTACTGCAACTTCCCCGGCTCCCCGCACCTGACCCACCTGTACTGCACGCTGCCCACCCCCACCGGCCGGGTCACGCTGAGCGGCGACACGCTGTCGGTGCGGGAGGCGGGCCGGCGGGAGAAGCGGGTCCTCGCGGGCGACGAGGAGGTGCGGGCCGCCTACCGCACCTGGTTCGGCCTGGACCTGGACGAACTACCCCCGCCGCCCGCACCCTTGGAACCGTGACGTCGACACCGGCCGAACGGCCCCACAGCCAGGAAGCGATCGTGACCGACCCGGTCCGGCGCGTGCCCTTCGATGTGGAGGGCTACAGCCGCCGTTCCCGGACGGGACCGTGCTTCATCTGCGCGATCGTCAGTGGAGATCCTGGTCAGCCGGAGGAGATCGTCTACGACGACGGCACGCACATCGGTTTCCTCGCCCGCTTCGCGGCTCTGCCCGGCTACGTCCTCGTGGCGCCCATGGCCCACGTCGAGCACGTCGTCCGGGACCTCGACGAGGAGGGGTTCACCGCGATGATGCGGGTGGTGCGCCGAGTGGCCCGCGCCCTGGAGGCGAGTGTGCCCTGTGAGCGGACGTATCTGCTGTCCCTGGGCAGTCAGGAGGGGAACTCCCACCTGCACTGGCACATCGCCGCCCTGCCCCCGGGGGTCCCGTACGAGCGGCAGCAGTACCACGCGCTCATGTCGGAGAACGGGGTCGTCGAGCACACGCCCCAGGAGGCCGCCGCCCTGGCCGCGAAGATCAGGCGTGCTCTGGGCACCTGCACGCAGGACGGTCTACAGGGTGGAACCTAGTCCTCGCGCAGCGCCAGGCGGTTCAGCTTGCCGGAGGCGGTCTCGGGCAGCTCGTCGACGAACCGCACGTCCCGCGGGTACTTGTGCGGCGCGAGCCGGGCCCGGACGAAGTCCTGCAGCTCCCGCGCGGTGACCTCGCCCGCGGCCACCACGAACGCGCGCGGCAGGGTCAGCCCGTCCACCTGGTAGCCGACCACCGCGCACTCGGTGACCGCCGGGTGGCCCAGCAGGCAGTTCTCCACCTCGGCCGGGGCGACCCACTTGCCGCCGACCCGCAGCAGGTCGTCCACCCGGCCCTTGTAGTGGAAGTAGCCCTCGGCGTCGCGGGTGAACAGGTCGCCCGAGCGCACGGTGTGCGGGGCGACGAACGTCCGGGCCGACTTCTCCGGTGAGCGCCAGTACTCCAGCGCCACGGTCTCGCCGGTCACCTCCAGCAGCCCGGTCTCGCCGTCCGGCAGCGGCTCGCCGTCCCGGTCCACCACCCGCACCCGGTAGCCGGGCACGACCTGGCCGAGGCTGCCCATGCGGACGCCGCCGGGCCGGTTGCACACGTAGCCGTGGAACGACTCCGACGAGCCGATGCCGTCGATGACCTCGACGCCGAAGGTGTCCAGCCACCGGCGGTGCAGTTCCACGGGCAGGGCCTCCCCCGCCGAGATGCACACCCGGATCGAGCTGAGGTCCTGCCGGGCGGCCTCGGGGTGGGAGACCATCGCGCTCATCATGGTCGGCACGTTGACCAGGATGGTGGGACGGTGCTCGGCGATCAGCTCGAAGATCCGGTCGGCGGTGCTGCGCTCGGGGAAGACGATCCCGGCCGCGCCCACCCCCAGCGGGAACAGCGCGGTCATGTTGTTGGCGTAGCCGAAGAACAGCTTGGGCACCGGCAGCACGACGTCGTCGGGCCGGATGTCCAGCACGCCGCGGGCGAACCACTCGAAGCTGAGCGCGGCGCTGCGGGCGGCCAGCACGCACGCCTTGGGGGTGCCGGTGCTGCCGCTGGTGAACCGCCACATCGCGACGTCGTCGCGGGTCGTCGGGGCGGCGGCCAGCTCGGCCGGCTGGGCGGCCAGCAGCGTCTCGAAGCAGTGCTCGCCCGCGCGCAGCGCGTCCGGCGCCACCCCGGTCACCAGCAGGTTCGTCACCCCTGCCTCCCGCAGCCGGTCCAGGGTCACCGCGTCGGCCACCACGACGGCGGGCTCGGCGTAGTCGGCGTAGTAGCGGTAGTCCTTGGGCTGCAGGTAGGTGTAGACCTCGGCGGTGACGGCGCCGATCTTCTGTGCGCCGTACCAGGCGGCGACGAACTCCACCCCGTCGCCGAGCGCGAGCAGCACCCGGTCGCCGCGCCGCACGCCCAGCGCGCGCAGCGCGTGACCCGCCCGGTTGGCCAGCGCCCGCAGCTCGCCGTAGGTGACGGGACCGCCGGCGGTGATCAGGGCGGTCCGCCGCCCGTCACCGCGGTCCAGGAAGTGTGAGGCGATGTTGAACTCGCGGGGGATGTCCTCGTAGCGCGTCAGGAGGCCGTCCGGCCGCGCGGCCGGGCCGTCCTGGAGCAGCGTCGAACCGGTCTCGGCTCCGGAGCCCCTCATGCGTCCTCCTCGGGTCACGCGCTGGGCCGGGCACGGACCGGTGGGGGGCGGCCCGGCCGCCGACGGCGGACGGCGTCGCCCGCACCACTGCGACATCGTCCGGCCGGTCCGGGTGGCGGCGCATCTTCCAGCGTGCGGTGCCCACCGCCGCGCGCCGGTGGCTTTTCTTCGCGATTGCCGGGACTGCGACACCGCAACGGCGTCCCTTGCCGGGGTGTGGAACGCCTTATAGCTTGACCGGGTGGGACGGCCGGCGGAGTTCCCCCCGGCGCATCCCCGCCGGGGTGCGCGCCCCTTTCGTTCCTTGCGATGAGTCCTCGATGAGGCTCCTTCGGCGAGTCCTCCGACGAGGCGTGATTTCCGACGAGGGGACCCGTGCCCGTGACCGCCGACCAGTCCACCGCGCTGACGTACTCCTCCTACCTCGCCCTGGACGAGATTCTCGCGGCGCAACGGCCGCTGACCGACAAGCACGACGAGGTCCTGTTCATCATCGTGCACCAGGTCCACGAGCTGTGGTTCAAGGAGCTGCTGCACGAGCTCGCCAGGTTGCAGGAGGAGTTGTCGGCCGGTGACTCGGTCCACGCGCTGCAGACGCTGCGCCGGGCGCTGGCCGTCCTCAGGGCCGTGATCGCCCAGATCGACGTGATCGAGACGATGACCCCGACCCAGTTCGCGGCCTTCCGCCCCGAGCTGGGGGGCAGCAGCGGGTTCCAGTCCGCGCAGTTCCGCGAGATCGAGGCGGTGCTGGGGCGGCGCGACCCCCGGACGGCGCAGACCTTCGCGGAGGGCTCCCCGGAGCGGGCCCGGATCGAGGCCGCGATGAGCCGCCCCTCCCTGCTCGACTCGTTCCTGAGCTACCTCGTCACGCAGGGCTACCCGGTGCCGCCGGACCTGCTCGGCCGGGACGTGACCCGGCCGGCGGAGCCTTCGGAGCGGCTGCGGGCGGTGCTGCTCGCGGCCTGCCGGGACGGAGGGTTCGCGGCGCGGATCTTCGAGCAGCTGCTGTCCCTGGACGAGGACGTGCAGGAGTGGCGCTACCGCCACGTGAAGATGGTCGAGCGGATCATCGGCCACCGGCCCGGCACCGGCGGCTCGTCGGGCGCGCCGTACCTCTACCGGACCGTCTCCGCCCCCGCCTTCCCCGACCTGTGGGCCGTACGGGACGGCCTCTGAACACCGGCGGGACCTCCTCCGGGCGCGGCGGCGCGCCCCCGCGGCCCCGTCCGACACGGTCGCGCGGCCGTACGGCGCGGCACACCGCAATCCCAAAGATGCGGGACGAACCGGGCGGGATGAAGCTGAGATGGCCGAGCAGCCGTACCGGCCGGAAGGGAGCCCGCTTCGGCGGCGGTAGCACCGTGACCTGGTGCCCCGGCGACCCGGGGAGCTTTCGGAGAGGGGCAGGGGTGAAGATCGTCGGAAGTCCGGCCGGGAGGCCGTCGCCGTTCGGCGCCGAAGAGCCCGGACCGGCGGGGGCGGCGTCCGGGGGCGGGGACCGGGCGTTCGGGACCGAGGAGCTGCTCGCGGAGGTGGACGCGGCCGAGCGGGAGCTCACCGAGGCCGCGGCCGTACGGGGTCCCGCCGGGACGGGCACGGCCGGCGCGGGACCGCGGACGGACCGCCCCGGGGCCGGAGACGGCGGTGCGACCCGGGACGGCGGAGCGACCGGCGCCGGGACGGCGGAGGCGGAGCTGGAGCGGTTCGAGGCGCTGATCGCGGCGGACGGGAAGGTCGAGCCGCGGGACTGGATGCCCGACGGCTACCGGCGGGCCCTGCTGCGGCAGATCGCGCAGCACGCGCACTCCGAGATCATGGGCATGCAGCCGGAGACCAACTGGATCGGCCGCGCGCCCACCCTCATGCGCAAGGCGATCCTGATCGCGAAGGTGCAGGACGAGGCCGGTCACGGGCTCTACCTCTACTCCACGGCCGAGACCCTGGGCGTCACCCGCGAGTGGCTGCTGGACGAGCTGCACGCCGGGCGGCAGAAGTACCTGTCGTTCATCAACTACCCGACGCTCACCTGGGCCGACGTCGGGGCGCTCGCCTGGCTGACGGACGGCGCGGCCGTCGTCAACCAGGTGTCGCTGTGCCGCACCTCCTACGGCCCGTACGCGCGGGCGCTGGTGCGCGTCTGCCGGGAGGAGTCGTTCCACCACCGGCAGGGCTTCGACATCCTGTACGCGCTGTCACGCGGCACCCCCGCGCAGCGGGAGATGCTGCGGGACGCGGTCGCCCGCTGGTGGTACCCGGCGCTGGCGATGTTCGGGCTGCCGAGGGACAGGTCCACCCGCTCGGACCTGTCGCTGGCGTGGCGCATCAAGCGCGCCCCCAACGACGAGCTGCGGCAGCGGTTCGTCGACATCTGCGTGCCGCAGGCCGAGATCCTCGGCGTCGAACTGCCGGACCCGGAGCTGCGCTGGAACCCCGAGCGCGGGCACTACGACTTCACCCCGCCCGACTACGACGAGCTCATGCGGGTCGTCGCGGGCGACGGACCGTGCAACCGCCAGCGCATGGCCCACCGGCGGCGCGCCCACGAGGAGGGCGCCTGGGTGCGCGAGGCTGCGGCGGCCTACGCCGCCAAACACCCCGCGGAGCCGTACGGCGAGCCGCCCGCCTCCCCGGAGGCCCCGGAGGCCGCGGAGGCCGCGTCCCCGAACGTCCCGGAGGCCGTGGAGACCGCGCGGGGCGCCGGGATCCCAATGGCCGCCGAGACCGCCGGCGCCCCGCAGGGCGACTGGCCGCTGTGGGAGGTGTTCGTGCGGGCGCGCCGCGGGTTCGCCCACGCGCACGCCGGAAGCCTGCACGCCGCCGACGCCGCGACGGCGCTGCGCAACGCCCGTGACCTGTACACACGCCGGGGCGAGGGCGTGTCCGTCTGGGTCGCGCCGGCGGGCGCCGTCACCGCGTCGAGCCCGGACGAGCGGGACGCCTTCTTCGACCCGGCGGCCGACAAGACGTACCGGCACCCCTCCTTCTTCGACCTGCCCGAAGGGGTGAAGCATCTGTGAACGAGCCGACCGCCCCACCGGCCGGGCCGGACGCCGCGGGAGACCCGGGCGCGCGAGGGTTCGCCGTACGGGGATCCGTCGAGCCCGGTTCCGTCGCGCGGGGTTCCGGCGCGGGGAGCCTCCTCGCCGGGGAGCCCGGCCTGCCCGGTTACGTGCTCGGGCTAGGGGACGACGCGCTGGTCGCCGCCCAGCGGGTGGCGGAGTGGTGCGCGCGGGCCCCGCAGCTCGAGGAGGACGTCGCCCTGGCCAACATCGCGCTGGACCTGCTCGGCCAGGCGCGGGCGCTGCTGTCGTACGCGGGCGAGCTGGAAGGGCTGGGCCGCGACGAGGACGCGCTGGCCTACACGCGCGACGAGCGCGACTTCCGCAACGTCCAGCTCGTCGAGCTGCCCGACCGCGACTTCGCCGTGACCGTCGCCAAGATGCTGTTCTTCGGCGTCTACCAGCACCTCCTCTACACGGCGCTGTCGTCCTCGGCCGACGCGCGGCTGGCCGGCATCGCCGCCAAGGCGGCCAAGGAGACGGCCTACCACACCGACCACGCCGTGACCTGGACGCTGCGGCTGGGCGACGGAACCGCCGAGTCCCACCGGCGGATGCAGGCCGCCGTCGACGAGGTGTGGCCCTTCACCCACGAGCTGTTCGAGCCGTTCCCGCCGGTGCCCGGGACTGTCGATCCGGCCGGGCTGCGCGGCGCGTGGCTGGAGCCGGTCGAACGGGTGCTGCGTGAGGCGACGCTGCGCCGTCCCGAGGACGGCTGGGCGCCGACGGGCGGCCGCCGCGGCACGCACACCGAGGCGTTCGGCCACCTGCTCGCCGAGCTGCAGTACGTGCACCGCGCCCACCCGGGAGCCCGCTGGTGACCGGCCACACCCTGACCGCCGGGCCCGAGGCCCGGGTGCGGGCCGCGGTGGCGGCCGTGCCCGACCCGGAGCTGCGGGTGCTGTCCATCGGGGAGCTGGGCGTGCTGCGGGACGTGACGATCGGGCCCGGCGGCCGAGTGGTCGTCACGATCACGCCCACCTATCTCGGCTGCCCCGCGCTGGAGGTCATCCGGTCCGGCATCGCGGCGGCGGCGCGGGACGCGGGCTTCCCCGACGTCGAGATCGTCACCTCCCTCTCCCCGCCGTGGACGACCGACTGGCTGGACGAGACCGCCCGCGCGAAGCTCGCCGCCACCGGCATCGCCCCGCCGCCCCCGGCGGGCGCGGCGGGTTCGGCGGGCGCGGCGGGTTCGGCGGGCGCGGCGGGTACGGCCTCCCGGACGGGTGCGGCTTTCCCCGAGGGTGCGGCGGAGGCGACCGGCGTCCCGCCCCGGGCCCGCGCGCTGCCGCTGCTCACCATCTCGCCGCGCCCGCCGTACCTCCCCGGCTGCCCGCGCTGCGGCGGGGCCGCGACCGAGGAGATCACCCGAGCCGGCGCCACGGCGTGCCGGTCGCTGTGGCGCTGCCGCGCCTGCGGCGAGCCGTTCGAGCACATGAAGGGCCACTGATGACGGCCACGACGACTCCGGCGGCCCCCGCGACCGCGGGATCCGGGACCTCCGCGGCGCCCGGGGCTCCCACGGCGCCGGGGACGGCGACGTCGGCCGCGACGGCCGGTGTCCCGGCCCGCGCCCGGCTGCGCTTCCACCGCCTGACCGTCACCGCCGTGGAGCCGGTCGCGGCCGACGGCAGCGCGGTGGCGGTGACGTTCGGCGTCCCCGCCGGGCTGCGCGGGACGTTCGCCTTCGTCCCCGGCCAGCACGTCACGGTGCGGGCGGTGATCTCCGGCGTGGAGACCCGCCGCAGCTACTCCCTCTGCTCCACCCCCGCCGAGCTGGAACGGCACGGCACGATGCGGATCGGCGTCCGCGTCGTGCCGGGCGGGCGGTTCTCCTCCCACGCCGCCGGCGCGCTCGCCGCCGGGGACGCGCTGGACGTGCTGCCGCCCGTGGGCGCCTTCGGCACCGCGTTCGACCCGGCGCGGCGGCGGCGCTACGGGGCCGTCGTGGCCGGCTCCGGCATCACGCCCGTGCTGTCGCTGGCCGCCGCCGCGCTGGCCACGGAACCGCGCAGCACGTTCACGGTGGTGTACGGCAACCGCACCACGGACTCGATGATGTTCGCCGAGGAGCTGGCCGACCTCAAGGACCGCCACCCGGGGCGGCTGCACCTGGTGCACTCCTTCTCCCGCGAGGAGCCGCGCCTCGGCCTGGCCGGGGGGCGGCTGGACGCCGGCCGGCTGGCGGACGTCCTCACCCGCCTCGTCGCGCCGGAGCGGGTGCGGGAGTGGTTCCTGTGCGGGCCCGAGGGCATGGTGCGCGACGCGCGGCGGGTGCTGGCGGAGGTGGCCGGGGACGGCGCCGCCGTACACACCGAGCTGTTCCACACCGGCGGGCCGCGGCCGTCCCCGGCGACGCCCGCCGCGCCGCCGCCCGCCGGGCAGGGCCGCCAGGTCCGGGTCCTGCTGGACGGCCGGGCCACGACGCTGCGTGTCCGGGGGGACCGGCCGATCCTCGACGACGCCCTGCCGCACCGCCCGGAGCTGCCGTACTCGTGCCGTAACGGCGTGTGCGCCACCTGCCGAGCCCGCGTCGTGGACGGCGAGGTGCGGATGACCGGCAACTGGGCGCTGACCGAGGAGGAACTGGCCGCGGGCTACGTGCTCACGTGCCGGTCGGTGCCCGTGAGCGACCGGGTGACCGTCGACTTCGACGTCGTATGAGGACGCCGTACGAGGACGTCCCACGAGCGCGACCCGACCACACGATGACGATCTCCGACGAGCCAGGAGGGCCCATGAGAACCGCGCACCGGACCTGCCCCATCTGCGACGCCGTCTGCGGCCTGCGGCTGACACTCGACGACGCCGGACGCGTCACCTCGGTCAAGGGCGATCCCGACGACCCGTTCTCCAAGGGGTTCGTCTGCCCCAAGGGGGCGAGCCTCGGCCACATCGACGAGGACCCCGACCGGCTGCGCGCGCCGATGGTCCGCGAGGGCGACGACTGGCGCGAGGTCACCTGGGAGGAGGCGTTCCGCGCGGTCCACGAGGGCCTGAACGGGGTGATCGACGCCCACGGCCGCGACGCCCTCGCCGTCTACTTCGGCAACCCGACCTTCCACACGATGGCCGGTTTCATGTACCGGATGCCGCTCACCCAGTCGCTCGGCACCCGCAACGTCTTCTCGGCCAGCACCATCGACCAGATCCCCAAGCAGGTCGCCGGCGGCCTGATGTACGGCGACGCGATGGCCATCGCCGTACCCGACCTGGACCGCACCGACCACCTGCTGGTGATCGGCGCCAACCCGGCGGTGTCCAACGGCTCGCTGTGCGCGGCGCCGGACTTCCCCGGCCGGCTCAAGGCGCTGCGGGCGCGGGGCGGCAAACTCGTCGTGGTCGACCCGCGCCGTACCCGGACCGCGGCCATGGCCGACGAGCACGTCTTCGTCCGGCCCGGCACCGACGCCTTCCTGCTGATGGGCATCGTCCACACCCTGCTCGCCGAGGACCTGACGTCGCTCGACCGGGTCGGCGTCGAGGTCGGCGGTCTGGACGAGCTGCGGCGGCTGGCGGACGACTTCACCCCCGAGACGGTCTCCCGGGTCTGCGGGGTGCCCGCCGAGCAGATCACCCGGATGGCCCGCGAGCTGGCCGCCGCCCCCTCGGCCGCGGTCTACTCGCGCATCGGCACCTGCACCGCCGAGTTCGGCACCGTCACCCAGTGGCTGGTGGACGTGGTCAACACGCTGACCGGCAACCTCGACCGGCCCGGCGGGGTCATGTTCACCAGGACCGCCGCGCTGGAGTTCTTCCGCACCGGCCAGCCGTACAGCGGGGGCAACTGGCGCAGCCGCGCCCGCGGCGTGCCGGAGGCGATGGGCGAGCTGCCGGTGGCGACGCTGGCCGACGAGATCGAGACGCCGGGCGAGGGCCAGGTCAGGGCGCTGATCACGATCGCGGGCAACCCGGTGCTGTCGGCGCCGAACGGGCCCCGGCTGGACCGGGCGTTCGCCGACCTGGACTTCATGGTCTGCGTGGACCCGTACCTGAACGAGACGACCCGGCACGCGAACGTCATCCTGCCGCCGCCGCGCATGCTGCAGATGCCGCACTACGACTTCCTGCTGCTGACCGTGACGGTGCGCAACTACACCCGGTTCTCCCCGCCGATCCTGCCGCTGGAGCCGGGGCAGCTGTCGGAGGCGGAGATCCTGGCGAAGCTGACGCTGATCGCCGCCGGGCAGGGGGCGGACGCCGACCCGGCCGGGCTCGACGAGATGATCGTCGGGCAGATCCTGGGCGGGGCCGTCCAGGCGCCCGGTTCGCCGTTCGAGGGCCGCGACCCGGCCGAGCTGCGCGCCGGCCTCACCGGCGACAGCGGCCCGGAGCTGATGCTGGACGCGATACTCCAGCTCGGCCCGTACGGCCTGTCGCTGGCGAAGCTGCGGGAGAACCCGCACGGCCTCGACCTGGGCCCGCTGCAGCCCCGGCTGGCGGAGCTGGTGTGCACGCCGTCGGGCCGGGTGGAGCTGGCTCCGGAGCCGCTGTTCCCGGAGGTGGAACGGCTGCGCGGGCGGCTGGCCGCGGCCCCGCCGGAGATGGTGCTGATCGGGCGGCGCCAGCTTCGGTCCAACAACAGCTGGCTGCACAACGTCGGCACGCTGGTCGGCGGCAGCAACCGCTGCACCCTGCACGTCCACCCGAGCGACGCGGCCCGGCTCGGCCTGGCCGGGGAGGCGCTGGTGCGCTCGGCCGCCGGTGAGCTGACCGTGCCGGTGGAGACCACCGAGTCGATCATGCCCGGGGTGGTCAGCCTGCCCCACGGGTGGGGGCACGCCGGGAGCTCCCTGCGGGTCGCGGCCGAGCACGCCGGGGTCAACGCCAACGCGCTGACCGACGAGACGGTGATCGACCCGCTGTCGGGGAACGCGGTGTTCAACGGCGTCCCCGTCACGGTCGCCCCTGTCGTCCAGGGCACCCAGGCCGCCCAGGACTCCGGCGGCGACGCCTGCTCCGGCGGCTCGGGCACGCGGGCGGCGGGCCCGGTCACGGTCACGCTCACGACCCGGGGCGCCTGACCCGGGAGGCGGCCGCGACCGTGACCCGGTCGCGGCCGCGGTCGCGCCTCCGGCCGTGGTCGCGACCTCGTAACCGATCGCGGTCGCGGTCCCGGCCGCGGTCCCGGCCGTCTCCGGGGGGGTCAGCAGGTAACGTCCCTGCCGGTGAACCGGGCCCAGGCGACCGACCCCGCGACCACGATGTAGGCGGCGAAGACCAGCAGGCCCCGGCCCATGTCGCCGAAGGCCACCGGGTCGCGCAGCACCCCGTCGAACCCCGTCCACCAGTGCGTCAGCAGGTAGGGCTGGAGGGCGGCGAGCTGCGGGATGGCGCGGAGGACCTGGGCGGCGACGACCAGCACCACGGTGGCGGCGATGGCGCCGATGGCCACCTCGGTCAGCGTGGAGATGGCCAGCGAGACGGCGGCCAGCGCCGCCATGCCCGCCGCGACGTACAGCACGACCAGGCCCATCCGCAGCAGGCCGTCGGTGAAGGACACGGTCGCGCCGGACAGCAGCGTGACCGGGCCGACCGGGAACAGCGCCAGCCCGGTCAGCAGCGCCGACAACACGGCCGTCGAGACGGCGGCCAGGCAGAAGAGGACGGCGCCCGCGTACTTGACGGTCAGCAGCCGGGCCCTGCCCGCCGGGGCGACCAGCAGGTAGCGCAGCGTTCCCGCGCCCGCCTCCCCGGCGACGGAGTCCCCGGCCACCACGGAGACCGCGACGGGCAGCATGAACTGCACCAGCACGCTCAGCGCGGCGAAGGCGAGGAAGAGGGCGTTCCCGGTGACCCGCCCCAGGATCGCCAGCTCGCCCCCGCCCGCCCCGCCGCCGCCGTCCACGCCGGTGAACAGCCGCAGCGCCAGGCCGAGCAGTACCGGGACCGCGGCGAGCACGGCCAGCACGGCGAGGTTCCGCGGCCTGCGGAAGATCATCCCCAGCTCGGAGCCGAGCAGCCGCAGCCACGCCCGCACCGCGCCGGCCGCCCGCCCGGCGTCGGCCGCCGTCCGCCTCGCATCGGCCGCCCGCGCCATCGAAACCGCCCGCGCCGCCGGAGCCGCGCCGCCGGCCGTTCCCGCCGTGGCTTCTCCGCCCGCGCCACCGGGACCGCCGGACGCCGGGGCGTCCGCCGTCCCGGTCGCGTCCCCGGCGGCTCCGGTCACCGGGACCGGACCGCTAACCGTCGACATCGAACCCCTCCCCCGTCAGGCCCACGAACACGTCCTCCAGGCTGGGCCGCCGCACGCCCAGCCCCCGTACGGCGACGCCCGCCGCCACCAGGGCCGCGCAGATCCGCTCGGGCTCCTCGGCGCCCAGTTCGGCGTCGGCCTCGCCGTCCCCGGCGCGGATCCCGGTCAGCCCGGCGGCGGCCAGCACCGCGGCCGCCCCGGCGACGTCGGGGGTCTCCACCCGGATCCGGACCGTCTCCCGCGCCAGGAGACCGGCGATGGTGCCCTGCGCGACCAGCCGCCCGGTCCGCATGACGGCCACGTGGGAGCACATCTGCTCCACCTCCGCCAGCAGGTGGGAGGAGACGAACACGGTCGTCCCCTCGGCGGCGATCTCCCTGACCAGCGCCCGCACCTCGCGGGTGCCCTGCGGGTCCAGGCCGTTGGTCGGCTCGTCCAGGACCAGCAGCTCCCGGGGCCCCAGCAGCGCGGCGGCGATGGCCAGCCGCTGGCGCATGCCCAGCGAGTAGGCCCGGTAGCGCTTGCCGGCCGCGGCGGTCAGGCCCACCCGTTCCAGGGCGTGCCCGATCCGGGCCGTGGCCGTGCGCGGGTCGGCCGCCGGGTCGGCGGCGTCGTAGCGGCGCAGGTTGGCCTCACCCGTCAGGTACGGGTAGAACGCGGGCCCCTCGACCACCGCCCCCACCCGCGGCAGCACCGCGGTCATCCCGTCCGGCATCGGCCGGCCGAGCAGCTCCCACGTGCCGGCCGTCGGCGTGACCAGGCCGAGCAGCATGCGGATGGTGGTGGTCTTGCCCGAGCCGTTCGGCCCGAGGAAACCGAAGACCGAGCCCCCGGGCACGGCCAGGTCGAGGGCGTCCACGGCGACCTGGCCGCCGCGGAACCGCTTGGTCAGCCCGCGGGTGACGATCGAGCACTCCTCCGGCGCGGGCCCCGCGTCGCGGGGAGCGCCGGAGCGCTCCCCGCGACGGCCCGCCAGGAGGCCGGTGTCTCCTGGCATGTCGCTCACTTCCGCCCGGCCACCTCGGTCAGCTTCTCCGGGGTGACGGCGCCGACCAGCAGCCGGCCGTCGTCGGTCAGCAGGGCGGAGACCAGCTTGGTCCGGACGACCCTGCCGCTGCCCCACGAGCCGCTGACGGGCTGGGCGGACTTCAGCACGGCGTCGACGACGGCGCCGGCGCCCTGACCGCCGTCCTGCCGGGGAGCCCGGCCGCCCGGCGACTCCTGGTCCGCCGGCAGGAGCCGCCGCTTGAGGTCCTGCTCGGAGAAGGGCAGCACCGCCACCGCTGTCCAGCCCTCACCGACGATCTTGGCCTCCTCCTTGATGCCCTCGGCCCGCTCGGTCCGCTTGTCGGCCACGGCGGTGAGGTCGTCGATCCGCTTCTCCTCGACCTTGGCGCCCGGGGGCGGGGTGAAGGTGAAGTTGCCGGGTGCGGGCGGGGTGAAGGCGACGGAGGTGAAGCCCACCTCGAAGGCGGGCTCGGCGGCGCTCTTGGCGTAGACCTGGACCCGCAGCGGGATGAGGGTCTCCCCGTCGAGCGCCAGCCTGACCTCACGCACCAGGGACGAGGCGTCCTTCGGCGCGAAGGTGAGCTGGTAGGCCGCGCGGTCGGCGACCCGCTCGGTGTTGGTCACGCCGACCACGGTGCCGGGCTGGGACAGCAGCTCGCCGGCGAGCTGCTGCGGGGTGACGGCCGTGGGCACGGCCGTCTCGGGACGCGCGGGCGCCTCGGTGTCGCCGGTGATCCGGGTGGCCTTCTCGGCGTCGCTCTCCCACAGCCACACCTGGCCGCCGTTGACGATCAGGTCGGTCTCGCTCATCCGCCCCGGCAGGGCGAACCGCATCCGGTCGGCTCCGCCGTACCAGACCTTCAGCTCGTGGGAGCCGGTCAGCAGGGCGGCGGGCGAGGTGCCGCCGAGGCCGGCCACGTCCGGCAGTCCCGGCAGGCCGAAGGAGGCGGTCTGCACGAGTGTGCCCGACATGGGCTTCGGGCCGGACCTGGCGACCTGGACGGCGTCGGCCAGCAACTGGTTCGCGGTGCGGTCGGGCAGCGCCGGGTCGCCCTGGACCGCGGCGATGACCGGACCGGCGCCGACGGCCGCGGCGACCACCGCCATCGCGGCGACCGGCACACCCCACCTCACGACCCGGCCCCGCGTCGTTCGCTGTGACATATCACTCCTTAACGGTATTGCTTCAGTGCCTGCACCGTCAGCCTGCGCGAACGACCCTGTGCCGAAGCTGAGACAGACTGAGAGGGCTCACAGGGTTCTCAGCCGCCTCTCAGGGCGGTCGGCGGAAAATGGGGCGACCGAACATCTGAGGAGGCGGAATGCGGGTTCTCGTCGTGGAGGACGAGCGGCGGATGGCGGCCGCCCTCCAGCGCGGCCTGCAGGCCGAGGGGTTCGCGGTGGACCTCGCGCACGACGGCCATGACGGCCTGCACCTGGCCAGGCACGGCGACTACGACGTGGTCGTGCTGGACATCATGCTGCCCGGCCTGTCCGGCTACAACGTCTGCAAGGCGCTGCGGGCCGAGGAGAACTGGGTGCCGATCCTGATGCTGTCGGCAAAGGACGGCGAGTACGACATGGCCGACGGGCTCGACCTGGGCGCCGACGACTACCTGACCAAGCCGTTCTCCTACGTCGTGCTGGTGGCCAGGCTGCGGGCGCTGCTGCGGCGCGGCGCGGGCCGCCGTCCCGCAGTACTGCAGGCGGGCGACCTGTCGCTCGACCCGGCCCGGCGGCGGGTCGCCCGGGGCGAGACACCGGTCGAGCTGACGCCCCGGGAGTTCGCGCTGCTGGAGTACCTCATGCGCCGCCGTGACGAGGTGGTCTCCAAGTCGGAGATCCTGGAGCACGTCTGGGACACCTTCGACACCGACCCCAACGTCGTCGAGGTGTACGTGGGCTACCTGCGTCGCAAGATCGACGTGCCATTCTCCCGGAACGCGCTGCGGACCGTGCGCGGCGCCGGCTACCGGCTGTCCGGCGATGGCGGCTGACCCGCCCGCGCGCGGCCCCGCGCGACCGCCCGGCGCCGCGACCGGCCCGGCGCGACCGGCCGGCGCCGTTGCCGGCCCCGCGGCCACCGCTCCCGCCACCGGCCGCGCCGCACGGCGCGGGCGGCGCACGGGCTGGTGGCGGCGCAAGAGCCTGCGATTCCGGCTGACCGCGGTGGCCTCCGCCGTGCTCGCGGTGGCGCTGGCCGCCTCCGCCTACGTACTGGTGGGCGTGCTCGGCCGGGCCCTGATCGCCGGCACCGACGACGCGATCCACCAGCGGGCCAGGCAGGTCGTCTCGCTGGCCGACGCCGGACGGCTGCCGGTCGAGATGACCTCGCCGGACGGCGTCCTGGTGCAGGTGATCGACGCGGCGGGCCGGATCACCCACGCCACCCCCGGCACCGACCGGCTCCTGCCGCTGCTGGACGCCGGGGAACGTGCCACGGCGATCGCGCGGGGCGGCGCCGGGTTCGTGGACGGCGGGCCGTACGGGATCCCGCACGTGCTGCGGGTCCGGGTGCTCAGCGCCGACCAGGGCCGGACGGTGATCGCCGCCCGTCCGTTCAGCGAGGTGCAGACCAGCGTCAACACCGCCGCGCACGTGCTGCTCGTCGGAACCCCGCTGCTGCTGGTGCTGCTCGCCGGGGTGAGCTGGGTGATCGTCGGCGGGACGCTGCGGCCCATCGCGGCGCTGCGCCGGGGCGCGGAGGAGATCACCGACACCGCCCGCTCCCGGCGGCTGCCGGTGCCGGAGTCCCGCGACGAGGTGCACAGCCTGGCCGTCACCCTCAACGACATGCTGGCCCGGCTGGAGAAGGCCGACGCCCGCCAGCGGGCCCTGGTCTCCGACGCCGCGCACGAGCTGCGCAGCCCCCTGGCCAGCATCCGCCTCCAGCTGGAGGTGGCGCTCGGCCACCCCGAGGGGCAGGACTGGCGGGAGACCGCCGAGGGCGTGCTGGAGGACACCATGCGCCTGGCCCGGCTGGCCGAGGACCTCCTCGCGCTGGCCCGGCTGGACGAACGCGGCGGCGCCCTGGCCCGCCGGGAGCCGGTGGAGCTGGACCGGCTGGTCCCCCAGACCGTCGAGCGGTACGGCGAGGCCGTCACGGTGCGGGTCGCCCCCACCCCGGGCGACGCGATCATGGTGACCGGGGACGCGCTCGACCTGGGACGGGTGCTGGTCAACCTGGTGGACAACGCGCTGCGGCACACCGTCTCGCCGGTCGTGGTCGAGCTGCGCACCGAGGGGACCGGCGCCGTGCTGACCGTCACCGACGACGGCTCCGGCATCCCCGAGGCCGACCGGGAGCGGGTCTTCGACCGCTTCACCCGCCTGGACAGCGCCCGCAGCCGCGACCACGGCGGCGCCGGGCTGGGCCTGGCGATCGTCCGGGAGACCGTCCACGCCCACGGCGGCGCGGTCACCCTGGAGGACGCCGCCCCGGGCCTGCGAGCGGTCGTCCGCCTCCCGCTGTCCTGAGTCCCCTTCCCGGCCCCCGCCGGAAACAGGCCGCGTGGGGAAGGCCGGTGTTCCCCGGCGGGAGGACGCGGTGACCGTCCCGCTCACACGTCCGTCTTCTCCCTGGGCCCCTCCCCGGGCACCCGGGGCTTCCCGGGCCGTCCCGGGCCGTCCCGGGGCTCCTCCCCGAGGTGTCCCGGGTCGTAGAGTCGGGGTGCGCGCCGTACCCGGCCTTCGGGCCGTTCCCATCCCCCCCGCGCCACCCTGAAGGAGACCCGCGTGAGCCTGCCGGAAAAAGGCCGTGACATCGAGGACGTGCTCGCCGAGATCGGCAGGCTCAGAGAGGACGACCTGCCGGTGCGCGGGGGCCAGGTGACGGCCTACGTCTACGACACCGGCCGGCCGGAGGTGCACGAGGCCGCGGCCCGCGCCTACTTCGAGATGCTGGAGGTCAACACCCTCGACCCGACGGCGTTCCCGAGCGTGGTGGAGATGGAGCGGCAGGTGGTCGGCGCGGTCGCCGGTCTGCTCGGCGGCGGGCACGGTGTCTTCACCAGCGGCGGCACCGAGTCGATCATGCTGGCGGTGAAGGCGGCGCGCGACTCCCGGCCGGTCCCGGGCCGGCCGCGGCTGGTGCTGCCGGTCACCGCGCACCCGGCGTTCCACAAGGCCGCGCACTACCTCGGGGTGGCGGTGGACGCCGTGCCGGTGGACCCGGTGACGTTCCGGACGTCCCCGGCGGCGGTGGAGGCGGCGATCACCCCCGACACGGTGCTGGTGGTCGCCTCGGCGCCGTCCTACCCGCAGGGCGTGGTGGACCCGATCACCGAGATCGCGGCGACGGCCGCCGCCCGCGGCGTGCTCTGCCACGTGGACGCCTGCGTCGGCGGGTGGCTGCTGCCGTGGCTGCGCGAGGCCGGGGCCCAGGTCCCGCCGTTCGACATGTCGGTGCCAGGGGTCACCTCGCTCTCGTGCGACCTGCACAAGTTCGGTTACGCCCCCAAGGGCGCCTCGGTGGTGCTGTTCGCCGACCCGGCGCTGCGGCGCGCGGCGTACTTCGCTTCGGCGTCCTGGCCCGGTTACACGATCATCAACGCGACCGTGCAGAGCTCGAAGTCCGCCGGCCCGCTGGGCGGGGCCTGGGCCACCATGCAGGCCCTCGGCCGCGACGGCTACCTGGAGCTGGGCCGGACGACGCTGGCGGCGGCCCGCCGGCTGCGGGAGGGCGTCGCGGCGATCGATGGCCTGCGGGTGTTCGGCGACCCGGACTCGGCCCTGGTCGCCTTCGGCCCGGACGACCCGGGCGGCCAGGACGCCCCGGACGTGTTCGTGATGGCCGACGAGGCGAGGAGGCGGGGCTGGTTCCTGCAGCCGCAGCTGT
Organism: Streptosporangium sandarakinum; assembly: GCF_013409935.1. Classification (GTDB taxonomy): domain Bacteria; phylum Actinomycetota; class Actinomycetes; order Streptosporangiales; family Streptosporangiaceae; genus Streptosporangium; species Streptosporangium nondiastaticum. The sequence continues at coordinate 508,347 of NZ_JACCCO010000001.1, forward strand.
CCTACGCGGGCATCCCGGCCAACCTGCACGTCACGGTGACCGGGGTGACCCTGCGCGGGGTGGAGGCGATGCTGGAGGTGATCGCCGAGTCCGCGGCGGCGGCGCGGCGGCGCGGGCCCGTCGAGCTGCCGGAGGGCCTGGTGGAGCTGGTCGCCGGACTCGACCTGGACACGCTGGACGACGCCGCCTTCGCCGAGCTGGCCGCCGCCGTCGGGGCGGACCTCCGCGGCGGGTCGGGACAGCCGGAGATGGCGGTGGTCAACGCCGTGCTGGACGCCCTGCCCGCCGACCGGCGCGAGGCGGTGCTCGTCCGCTTCCTGTCGGTGCTCTACTCGTCAACCGCCCCGGCCTAAAGGCCAGGGCTTGCAGTTCATCGTCCTGGTGGAGGTCAGGCTTCAGGCCGCGTTCGGCTGGTTGACGGCAGCCCGGCCCGCTTCGCCGCGTGCGGCGATGTTGCGGGCCGCGTTGACATCGGCGTGCTCAGCGAAGCCGCACGACGTACAGGAGAAGGTTTCCTGGTCCGGCCGGTTGCGTCGATCGGTGTGACCACAGGCCGAACACCCTTGGGAGGTGTAGGCGGGGTCGACATGCGTCACGACGACGCCGCTCCGGCGGGCCTTGTAGGCGATGAACGCGCCCAGCTGGTGAAATGCCCACGAGTGCAGTGTGATCCGCTGGGGCTTGCGGAGCCGTACCCGGTCGCGGATGCCCTGGAGGTCTTCCAGGGCGATGCCGCGCCCGGTGCGTGCAGCCTCGGTCACGATGCTCTTGGAGATGACGTGGTTGACGTCGCGGGCGAACCGGGATTCCTTGCGACGGCGCTTTTTCAGCAGCCGCTTGGCGGACGTGGTCCGTTTGGCCTGCAGGCGGCGACGGAGCCGGCGGTTGCGGCGGCGGACGGCGTTGAGGTGCACGCCGGTGTGGCGTTCGCCGTCGCTGGTGGTGGCGATGTTGGCGATACCGAGGTCCACGCCGAGGAAAGCGTCCGGTTCGGTGACGTCGACGTCGGGGACGTCGCAGGTGGCGATGAGCAGCCACAGGCCGTCGCGGTGGATGAGGTCGGATTCGCCCCTGCGGTAGGCGGCCAGCGCGCGGGCCTGGTCGTCGGAGCAGCCGAACCGGACGCCTTTCATCCGGCCGCCGGTGGTCCAGATGCTCACGGTGCGCTCTTCAACTTGCCAGGACAGGCAGCGGTCGTCGAACGGCTGCGCCGCGTCGGTGCGGAAGGCGACTGGTTCGGTCAGGGGCGCAAGAAGCTCCGGTCAGAGCGGGAAGAACACCAAGGGCAGCGACCTGTCCGTCCACACCCGTGACCGGCTCGACGCCTTTGCCGTCGAGCTGAACGCCAGACCTCGCAAGACGATCGACTGGGACACCCCGGCTCAACGCCTGGCGATCCTCGTCTGACCGACAAGCGAGGGCCGGAGTGCCCGTTCCTGCGACCCCTGGTCAGGGCGTCGTCCGCGCCAGCTCCTCAAGTTGCCGGACGACCCGGTCGATCGGCGCGGAAGCGTCGATCTCGGCGGTGCAGGTCGCTCTGAGCAACGGCTCCACCTCGGCCAGGTCGCGCAGGATGGCCTCACGTTCCTCAGGGCGCTTGCCGAAGGGGTTGTTGGTTCGCGTCGCGATGCGGGCGAGCATGACCTCAGCGGGAGCGCTGAGCAGGACGATGTGGTCGAACCGCGAGTAGAACCGACCCTGGTTGGTCTTACAGCCGGCCACGAAGAGGGCGCCCTCGCGGTGGCCGGCGAGCAGGTCGCCGATGGCCGGCTCCCGCCACGCCCAGTCAACGGATCCGTCCGGCAGGGTCACCCAGTGGCTCCACCGGTCACTGTCGGTGTCGACGGCGCGATGACCCCGGGCCGCCAGCATCTCCAACGCGGTGGACTTGCCGGTGCCGGACATGCCCGTGACCAAGATCTTCGCCATCGGCCGAGAGTACCGCGCCGCCCTGGTCGCGGTCGGCCGACGATCCGCCGGCTTCCGGTCCCGGGCTTCCGTGGCCCCCACGACTCGGGGTACGGAAGCCCAGCCGGCTCACTACGCCGGCCGCCACCGGTAAGTGAACACGGTGTCGCGACGCCCCCTCGAATGCGCCCTCTCAAGCAAGAACTGAAACGCCCGGCCGTACGGCGTGGGCCTCAGGCGCCGGCCCGCTCCCGCAGGGCGGTGACGGCGGACAGGGCGGCGCGGGCGGAGGCGGCGTCGTGGACCCGGAAGACCCGCGCGCCCTGCCAGGCGGAGACGGCGAGGGTGGCCAGGGTGCCGGCGTGGCGCTGTTCGACCGGCAGGCCGCCGAGGGTCTCGCCGACGAAGTCCTTGTTGGAGACGGCGACCAGCACCGGCCAGCCGGTGCCGACCATCTCGTGCAGGCGGCGGCCGACCTCCAGGGAGTGCCAGGTGTTCTTGCCGAAGTCGTGGGCCGGGTCGATGAGGATCGACTCCCGGGCCACCCCGGCGGCGGCCGCCCGTTCGGCGAGGTCGACGGTGTAGCCGATGACGTCGGCGACCACGTCGTCGTAGGCGACGCGGTGCGGGCGGGTACGGGGGACGGCGCGCCCGGCGTGGGCGCAGACCAGCCCGATGCCGTGCTCGGCGGCGACCCCGGCCAGGCCGGGGTCCACCCCGCCCCAGGTGTCGTTGAGCAGGTCGGCGCCCGCCCGCGCGACGACCTCGCCGACCTCGGCGCGCCAGGTGTCGACGCTGATGATCAGATCGGGGTGACGCTCGCGGACCGCGGCGACCAGGCCGGCCACCCGGCGGATCTCCTCGGCCGGGTCCACCTCGTCCCCGGGACCCGCCTTGACCCCGCCGATGTCGACGATGTCGGCGCCGCCGGCGACGGCGGCGTCCACCGCGTCCAGGGCCGCCGCGAAGCCGTACGTTCTGCCCCTGTCGAAGAACGAGTCGGGGGTGCGGTTGACCACCGCCATGATCGCGAATTCGCCGGGCCGGAACTCACGGCCCCGCAGGCGCAGGATGCTCATCGGGACCGAGCCTATCGCCCGGTGCCGGAGAGGCCGGCGCTCCCACCTGCGCCGCCTCTGGGAATGTCGTACGGAAGACCGCTTCGTCAGGCGACCGGCCCACATCCGGTCACCGGGGTCTTCGTCAGGCGGCCGACCCACCTTCGGCCACCGAGAGGAACTCCTGGGCGAGGGCGGGCAGCCGCCGTCGCGCGTGGATGAGGGCGATCACCCGGCGGACCGAGGGATCGAGGGAGCGGACCCGCAGCCCGGCGCGGAGGGCCTGCTCGGCCATCCCGCGGTACCACAGCAGCGAGGCCGCGCCGGAGCGGACCGTGTTCAGCCAGTTGCCGCGCTCGTCGAGCTGTACGGCGGGCACCGGGGCGATGCCGTACCTGGCGAAGAGCGCGTCGAACTCCCTGCGCCGGGCGCTGCCGGGCACCGGCAGTACCAGCCGCATGCCGTTGAGCCGGCTCATCGGCACCGGGTCGGGCAGCTCGACGCCGGGCGGGGAGATCAGCACGATCTCCTGGCGCTCCAGCGGGTGGCTGACCAGGTCGGCGGGGACGGGCAGGTCGGTCAGGCCGAGGTCGGCCCGCTGGTCCCGTACGGCGTTGACCACGCCGTCGCGCCCGTCGCAGCGGACGATGTGGACCCGTACTCCGGGACGCTCGGCGGTGTAGGCGGGCAGGAGGCGGCCGGCCAGGCCCGGCTCCAGGCTGGGGGTGGAGGCGATGCGCAGTTCGGTGTCGGACGTTTGGCCATGGGCGGACAGCTCCTCGATCTCGCGGACGGCGTCGAGTGCCTCCCGGGCGAGCTTGACCACCCGGCGGCCCTGCGCCGTGACGACCACGCCCCGCCCCGAGCGGGCGAACAACGTCATTCCGAGTTCTCGTTCCAGATCCCTGATCGCCCGCGACAGGGCGGGCTGCGCGATGTACAGCGACTTGGCCGCGTCGGTCATGGTGCGATGCTCCGCTGTCGCGACCACGTAGCGGAGCTGCTGCAGATTCATGCATTGAAGCTAGGACACGGGAACCCGCGTAGTCCGGCACATCGCAGAGATCACCTCGGATGATTCCGGAATGTAATTGATTGCGGCTACATCCGTGACGGATGATAAATCAGTATGCTTACGCCCCAAATTCCAGAATGATCCCGACCTGCGGGTCACAAGGGACAGATGGTTTACGGGGAGACAGCGTGACAGGCAACGGGCAGTTCCCTCCGCCGCCGCCTCAGCCGCAGGGACATCCGCACCCCGCGCCGCCGCCCGCCTGGGCCTCCGCTCCTCCCCAGGGGCCGCCTCGGACCCCTCCGCCGGGTCATCCGCCTCAGGGCCCGCACCCGCAGGGACCGCCGCCGGGACAGGGCGGGCCCGGGGGTTACGGCCATCCGCACGGGGGTCCGGCGATGCCCGTTTCCCCTCCGTCGCAGGGCGTCCCGCCCCGGCCGCTCCCCCCGCGGCCGCCCGCCCCGCACCCCTTCCCGCCGCCGGGGCATCCCGGTCCGGGACACTCGGGGCCGGGGCATCCCGGACCGGGTCACCCTCCCCAGGGGTATCCGACGCAGCCGCCGCCGGGATACCCGCCCCGGCCGGTCCAGGGGCCCCCGCCGCAGCCGTTCCCCCAGCCGCTCCCCCAGCCGGCCCCGCAGCCGTTCCCCCAGCCGGTTCCGCCGCAGGGGCAGGCGCCGTACGGCATGCCGCCCGCGCCGCCGGCACCGCCGCCCGTCCCCCTCCAGGGCCCCTCCTCCTACCCCCAGTGGCAGCCGCCGCGCCGCCGTTCCGGCGCCGGCGCGGTCATCGGCGGGATCTTCGGGGCGATCGCGGTCGCGTTCGTCGGGATCATCGTGGTCGCCGCGGTCCTCCGCGGCGGCGACGACTCCCACATGGTCTCGTCGGTCGCCCTCCCCACCTCCACCCCGTACGAGGCGCGGACGAGCGAGCCCGCCGATCCGACGCCCACCGCGAGCACCACGAGCGCCGCCGACGCCTCGGGCGACTCCCAGGACTCCGACACCACGACGGACACGACGAACACGACGGACACGGCCGACACCCGGCCCAGGAAGGTGCTGAACACCAGCCTCACGAACAACACCCTCTACCGCGCCGGGAGCCTGCCCCGGGTCTCCTGCCCCGCCGGCTCGGCCGACATCTACAGCAACGCCCAGCTCAAGGCGCTGATCCTCAAGACGTCCCGGTGCCTGGACAAGGGCTGGGCGCAGATCATGCGGCAGCAGGGCATCGACTGGCGGCGGCCGGGCTACGCCATCACCTCCACCAAGGGGCGCGGCGCGTGCGGGGACTTCCCCTCGGCCGGCGGCATCGTGCCGTACTACTGCCCCCGCAACGAGACGATCTACGCCTCGACCTCCGCCATGGTGCGGGGCTCGGGCCGTTCCCTGGGGTACGGCCAGCTCACGAACTGGCACGGCGGGATCGTCAGCATGATGGCCCACGAGTACGGTCACCACGTCCAGCAGCTCTCGGGCCTGTCGAACACCTGGTGGGAGAAGAGCCTGCGCTCCACCAGCAGGAACGGCAAGCTGGCGCTGAGCCGCAGGTTCGAGCTGCAGGCCACCTGCTTCGGTGCGATGTTCATGCGCTCGGTCTCGGCGACCTACCCGGTCACCCCGGCGCGGCGCGACACCCTCTACTACTTCTACTCGCGCGTGGGCGACTGGGCGGGCGCTCCCCGCGACCACGGCTCCCCCGCCAACAACAACCGCTGGTTCCGCCAGGGCTACGAGAAGAACAAGACCTTCCAGTGCAACACCTGGCTGGCCCCGGCGTCCACGACGTCGTAACCATCGCCATGTTTTAAGCGTCCGTTAACCGTTACTTGATCATGTGTCTGTCATGTACCGGTATGGGAGCTAGAATCCTGGCAAATTTCGTGTAAGCAGGGAATCTTGGCTGTTTTGCCAGGTGGACCGGGATGAACCATAGGAAGCGGTGTGACGATGCACCTTGGGCAAGACTCGGGGGACGCCGCCGAGGGCGGGCAACGACGCACCCGGCAGCGTGACACGAACCCCGGAACACCCCCCGGGACCCCCGGAACACCCCCAGGCCCGCACGATCCTTCCGGCGCCCCGACCTCGCACGGAGCACAGGCCGCGCATGGAGCACCGGGCGCCGGAACACCGGGCGCGCACGGAGCACAGGGCGCCGGAGCACCGGGCGCATCGCCGGACGACCCCGCCGACCCGGAGAAGACCCGGGCCTTCCGGAAGGCCCCCAACAGGACGGCCCCGCAGGGCGGAGCGGTCCCGCCGGGCACGCCGGGAGGACCGGCGGCGCCCGGCGGCCCGCCGGGATCGTCCGCGCCGGCCGGGCAGCCCGCTCCGGGCCTCCCCGCCCCGCAGCAGCCGCCCGGCGCCCAGGACAAGCTCGTCGCCGGATCGCCCACGCCGCAGGCCCCGTCCACCGGGCCTGACACCGGACCGGCCGCGGCGGTCCCTGTGCCCGCGGGAGGCTCCTCCCCCGCCGCCTCCCCGGCGCCCGGAGCGGGTCCTCCCTCCCCGGCGTCCGGCGGGACCCCCGGGAAGGGGGCCGCCGGGAAGGGGATGCGGTTCGCCCGGCCGCTGACGACCGCCTCGATCGTCGGCTGGACCGCGCTGTCCGCGATCCTCCCGGGTGCGGCGCACCTGCGCTCCGGGCGGCGCCGCATCGGGTACGCCCTGCTCGGCGTCTTCGCCGCGCTGCTGGTGGCGGCACTGGTCGCCGGGCTCACCCTCCGGGGCAACTTCGGCTTCCTCGCCCGGGACAGCACGCTGACGGGCCTGGTGGCCCTGACCGGGGTGGGCGCCCTCGCCTGGTTCCTGCTGGTGCTCTTCTCCTACGTCACCCTCGGCCCGAACCGGCTGAAGGGCCGGGACCAGATCATCTCGGGCATCGCGGCCGGGGTGCTGTGCGTGTCGGTGATGGCGCCGTTCGGATACGCCGCGAGCAGCGTGCTGGCGATCAAGGACACGGCCAACGTCATCTTCCAGGAGCAGGAGAAGGCGAACCCGACGGCCGCGCCGATCAAGGCCGAGGACCCCTGGGACGGCGACTCCAGGGTGAACTTCCTGCTCGTCGGCGGTGACGCGGCAGGCAACCGCACCGGAGTGCGGACCGACAGCATGACCGTGGCCAGCATCGACATCGAGAGCGGCAACACGGTGCTGTTCAGCCTCCCGCGCAACCTGCAGCACGTCCGCTTCCGGCCCGGCACCCCGCTGGCCAAGCGGTTCCCCAACGGCTACATGGCCGACCTGCCCAACGGCGGCCTGCTCAACGAGATCTGGCAGTACGCCGAGGAGAACCCCGACCTCGTGCACGGCAAGGACGGGCAGCGCGGCCCCAAGGCCCTGATGGACACCATCGGCTACACGCTCAACCTGAAGATCGACTACTACGCCCTGATCAACATGTACGGCTTCGCCCACCTCGTGGACGCCATCGGCGGCCTGAAGATCCGGGTGGACAACGACATCCGCTGGGGCGGCCACTTCGGCACGGCCGGCACGATCAAGGCGGGCTACCGGACGCTCTCCGGCGAGGAGGCGCTCTGGTACGGCCGCTCCCGGGTGGACAGCGACGACTTCTCCCGGATGGGCCGGCAGCGGTGCGTCATCGGCGCCTTCGCCCAGCAGGCCACGCCGCAGGTGGTGCTGACCAACTTCATCAAGATCGCGCAGGCCGCCAAGAAGCTCGCCACCACGAACATCCCCCGCGAGCTGCTGGACCCGCTGATCGAGCTGGCCATGAAGGTGAAGGGCGCGAAGATCACCAGCCTCCAGTTCGTGCCGCCGGAGTTCTACAGCGGCGCACCCGACTGGGTGAAGATCCGCACCGCGACCGCGCGGGCGCTGCGCCAGTCGGTCCAGCCCGCCCGTCGCCCCCAGGCCGCGGGCGCCACCGCCTCGCCGGCCGACGGGACGCCCTCGGCCGGACCGAGCGGGGCCACCCCGGAGCCCGGGGTGAGCGGCGCCACGCCCAGGCCCACCAGGTCGGCGGTGGCCGCCAGGCCGAGCCAGACCCCCACCCGGAACGGCAACGCCTCGGCGCAGTCCCTGTCGGAGACCTGCGGGCTCTGACACCCGGCGGATCCCGCCGCCCCGGCCCGTGGCCCGGTCCCCTCGCGGGGGCCGGGCCACGGCCTTTCCCGCCACGGCCTTTCCCGCCACGGCCTTTTGACGGCCGGCGGCCGGTCAGGCCGCCGCCGCGCGCCGGGGCAGCAGCGCGAAGGCGCCGAGGTAGAGCAGCCCCGCCACGATCAGCAGGCCCCGGTAGCCGACGACCAGCGCCAGGTACTCCAGGCAGCCGCCGGCCATCGCGCCCAGCAGGTTCGCGCCGAAGGCGGTCGTGCCGTCGTGCGAGTCGGCGAACCGCTTGGCGAACACCACGTTGGCCGCGAAGATCGGCAGGAACGCCACGACCACGGCGGTCACCGCTCGCAGCGGCAGCGGCAGGCCCAGCAGCCAGGAGCTGGGCACCAGCCAGGCCAGCACCAGTCCGGCGAGGAGCACGCCGTACATGACGGGCAGCGGCGGGGTCGGGAAGCGGCGCGTCACCTCCACGGCGGCGAGCACCGCGACCAGCACCCCGGCGAACACCACCGCGTTCACCACCCAGGTCGTGCCGAACAGCAGCGCGAACCCGGTGACGCTCTTGGTCTCCAGCAGCATGAACGCCACGCCCAGCAGGAACAGGTCGGCGTACGGGCGCATCCTGCGGTACGGCCCCGCGACCGCCCGGACGGCGAGCAGGCTCACGATCAGGATCAGGATCAGGGTGACGACGTAGATCTGCGGGATCGCGCGGTCCTTGAGGTACAGGAAGGGCCGGTCGTCGTCGCTCGGCGGCGGGGTCCCGGCGGCGGCGCCCGCCCACTCGGCGCCGCAGGACTGGTCGGCGGCGGTGAGGCCGGCGGTGATCACGGCCTGCTGCCCGGCCTGGCTGACCACGTCCACGCAGGGCCGGTGGCCGAAGGCGGCCTGCGCGGTGGCGGCGAGCCGGTCGACCAGCCAGCCCTCGCGGTAGTAGTTGTACATCGAGAAGGTGCCGCCGGGCTTGAGATGGCCCCTGGCCGCCTCCATGGCCTGCCGGGTGAACAGGTAGCTCTCCAGCCGCAGCGAGCTGGCGCCGGAGACCAGGGTCAGCGAGTCGGGCAGCGCGAACAGGATCAGGTCGTACTTCCTGGCCGTGCGTTCCAGGTAGGCGCGGCCGTCGGTGACGACGGTGGTGACCCGGGGGTCGGCGTAGGGCCGGTCGGGGTGGTAGATCCCGCCGAGCTCGCGGAGCCTGGGGTCGATCTCCACGGCGTCCACGTGTTTCGCGCCCTTGGCCAGCGCGATCGCCACGTCGGTGCCGCTGCCCGCGCCGACGATCAGCACGTCGTCGAGCCGGTGGGCGGCCGACCTCTCGTACGGCAGCGCGTACTGCCGCTCCCACGACAGCCGCTTCCGCGCCGGGATGGCCTGCTGGTGCGGGATGCCGTTGACCTGGATGTCCATCACCGGGACGCCCTGCCACCGGAAACGGTCGTAGGTCACCTTGTAGTACGGCGACCACAGCGCCCCGGCGGTCAGCGTCTCGACGGCGAGCGCGCCGACGACGACCAGCGACGGCACGAGCACCGCGACCCGGCCGCCGAGCCCGCGCGGCCACAGCAGCGCGACGTAGGCGGCCGCGGCGATCACCCCCCACGCCACCGGTGGGGCGCCGAGGAACGACAGGGCGGTGAACAGCGCGATGCCGGAGAGGCTGCCGACCAGGTCGTAGCGGTAGGCCTCCAGCCGGTCCAGCTCGGGGAAGCAGCGGCCGACCAGCTCGGCCGGGCCCATCAGCACGACCGCGGCGGCGGCGAAGATCAGCGGCAGGATCAGCCACGGCGGCGGTCCGCTGGTGCTGAGGCTGGTCCAGTACAGGACGCCCTCGGTGTCGCGGTCCACCGTGACCGGGAATCGCAGGATCACCAGTATCAGGGCGGCCAGCGCGATCGCCGAATAGTACGGCGGGCGCGTCGTGCGCCCCACCCGCAGGAAACCCAGCCCGATTCCGAGGAACGACCCCAGAAGGACAAAATTCGTGAAATAACTCAAATGCACGATATTCGAGCCGGTCCACCGGATCAGCGCCAGCTCCAGGAAAAGCATGAACGCGCTGGCCACGACCAGTCTGGGCCGGGTGCCGAGCCAGTGCCGGGGGAAGGCGTCGGAATGCGGTGATGGCGTGGTCTCCGCCGCTGTCGTCATGCCGGACAACCTAGTGACCGCCGCGTCCCCGCGAAAGGAAAACGGCCCCGGCGATTTGCCGGTGTAAACGGGAGAAGATACCGGTCAGAGTTGTTATGAACGGCTGGACGCGCCCGGCGGAAATGGAGGAACGTGGGATGGCCCGTTCCCTTCGGCTTCCCGGTGGTGCGTCATGCGCGTCCTCATCCAGCTCCGCCCCTCCCCCGACGTCGTCGCGGCCGTGGCCGACCCCGGCGCGACCGCGACCACGGCCGACGTCGCCGACGGCCTGCCCGGCGTCGCGCTGGACCCCTCCTTCACCCCGGTCGCCGTCCCGCGCCCCATGCCGGTGACCGGCGGCGACCCGCTGTCGCTGAACCAGGCGCTGACCTTCTCGCTCGCCGCCGAGGACGCCACCGTGATGGTCCGCGGCGAGATCTCCGACGACGAGCTGTCCACCCGCCTGACGCTGCTGCCCGCGCTGCACCGCGACGTCGTGGGGGTCTTCGCCGACCCGGTCATCGAGCCCAACCCCACCTGCGGCGGCGACGGCCCGGTGGGCGACTGGCACGACGTGGAGCGGCTGCTGGACGTCGCCGGGCTGGGCGCCGAGGGCATGGACGGCTCCGGCGTCGCCCTCGCGGTGCTGGACACCGGCATCAACACCGCCCACGTCACCCACCGTCTCGGCCGCGACCTCACCCTGGACGCCGCGCGGAGCTGGAACCCCGACGGGGTGCACGGCACCCCGGGCGGGTTCCCCGTCGACCACGGCTCGATGTGCGCGTTCGACGCGCTGATCGCCGCGCCGCGGGCCACGCTGCTCGACCTGCCCGTGCTGCTGTCGCGCAGGCCGGGCGGCTCGGCCCTGGACGGCATGCTGTCGGACGCGGTGGCCGCCTTCGCCCACCTGCGCACCGTCCTTGAGGACCAGCCCGCCGAGTCGCGGGCCCTGGTGATCACCAACAGCTGGGGGTCGTTCTCCCCACGCTGGGACTTCCCCGTCGGCCACCCCGGCAACTACTCCGACAACCCCGCCCACCCCTTCAACCTCATCGTCTCCAGCCTGGAGCAGGCCGGCGCCGACGTGCTGTTCGCCGCGGGCAACTGCGGGCGCGAGTGCCGCGACAGCCGGTGCGCCTACCCGGACCGGCCGATCACCGGCGCCAACTCCCACCCGGGCGTGCTGTCCATCGGCGGGGTGGACACCGCCGGGGAGCGGGTCGGCTACTCCTCCCAGGGCCCCGGCCGGCTCACCTCCCGCAAGCCCGACATCTGCTCCTACACCCACTTCTCCGGCTCCGGGGCCTTCGGCGACCGCGAGCCCGACTCCGGCACCTCGGCCGCCTGCCCGGTCGCCGCCGGGGTGGTCGCGGCCGTGCGCACGGTGTGGCCGGCCTCCCGGCTCGCCCCCGCGCAGCTGCGCACCCTGCTGCGCCGTACCGCCGACGACCGCAGCGACGTCGGGTTCGACTTCGACTACGGCTACGGCGTCATCGACGCCTCCGGGGTCATCTCCTCATTGCGCCGCCGGGCGGCGCGCGTAGCGTGAGGGGCATGGTTCTCGTCACCGTACGGCTCGCGCCCAGGGCGACCCTCGAACAGGCCATGCGCCGCCTGAAGCTGTCGGAGAAGGACGTCGACACCGGCTACGGCCTGGTGCTCATCGACCCCGGCGAGGACCTGTACGGCCTGCGCGTGAGCGAGGCCGCCGCCCGGCGGATCGACCCGTCCGCCGGCGGCGGCCCGTACGCCGACCCCCCCATCGAACCGTACGGCCCGCCGGACTAGGTCCTGTCGTGATCACCCGACGGGCTCTGATCATGGCTCCGCCCGACCCCGAACCAGCGGTCGGCCAGCTCGTCGAAGGTGGTGGCGCCCGGAGCGGGGACCTCCCGGAAGTACCACGGCAGGTGTGAGTACACGTGCAGCAGGGCGTAGGCCATCACCTTGCGGGGAAGCGCCGCCCGGCGCTCCTCGGGATAGCCGTAGCCGTCCAGGAAGGCGCGCATCAGCACCCGGTCGCCGCGAGTGAGGAAGATCCCCACCGCGACCAGGTCGTACTCGCGGGCACCGCGCATCGCGGGCTCGAAGTCGAACAATCCGGACGGCCGCCAGGCGCCCGCCTCCTCACGGAGGAGCAGGTGCGCGTCCATGAACTCGGTGTGCAGCAGAACGGGCTCGCCCGGGTCGAGGTCGACCGACTCCAGGAACTCCGGGATCCGCTCCAGCCACATCCGATCCAGACCGCCGGCCCGGTTCTCCTCGACGGTGGCCTCGGCGCGCTCGGCGCAGAAGGCGGTCCAGTCGGGTGGACCGAGCACCTCCGGCGGGGCGACGGCGTGCATCTCCGCGAGCGCCCTCCCGAACCGCACGGCGAGGCGCTCCCGCTCACGCCGCGGGATCCCCGGCCAGGCCCGCTTGAGGTCCGTGCCGTGCAGCCTGTCCATCAGGACGTAGTCCCAGCCGTGGAACTCGCCGGCGTCCCTGACCCCCGGCGTGGGGATCGGCAGGCGACCGGCCAGCGCGCGCAGCACATCCCGCTCGACCGCCGACGCCCTCCGGCGGAACGGCGGGTAGAGCTTGACGACCAGATCGCCGCCGACGGCGTAGACCGGGAGGGAGCCCCCGTCGAAGGCCGTGACCTCGCCCGTCAGACCGAGGTGTTCGACCAGCGCCAGCACCCCCACCAGCAGTTCCGCGTCATCGATCGTGTCGTACCGCTCTTCGGTGTCAGCCTTGGGAAGCACATCGGCAACCGTACCGGCGCGATCAACCGGTTTTCCGCGCACGCCCGCCGAGGACCACCACGGCCCCGGTGAGCCGCGCGGGACGCCGGGGAGGCCGTGGTGCGTCCCGGCCCCGTGGACGGGGAAGGCGAACCGTCACACCGGTTTCGCGGGATCGGTCATGGGTGGACCGCGCCCGGACCGTACGGCGGAGGGTCAGGCGTTCGCGCGGTTGAAGACGCGGGTGCCCACCGCCACGCACACCGCGGACAGGGCGAGCGCGACGGCGACCCCAACGCCCACGGCCACCGTGGCGTAGTGCCCGGCGAACAGGTCGCGGACGGCCTCGACGACGTGCCGGAACGGCGTGGCCCGCGACACGGCGTCCAGCCAGGCCGGCGCCATCGACATCGGCAGGAACGCCCCCGACAGCAGGATCAGCGGGACGACCACGGTGCTGACCACGGGCGCGAACAGGTCGGGGTCGAGAGTGAGCGCGATCGCGTTGGACAGCGCGGCCAGGCTGACCCCGAGCAGCGCCATGATCGCCAGACCGGCCAGCACGCCGGGCAGCGGGGCCCGCAGGCCGAAGGCGTAGCCCAGCGCGATCAGCATGACCGACTGGATGAGCAGGATCAGCGAGCTGCCCAGCACCCGGCCCAGCAGCAGGGCGACCCGGTGGGCCGGGGTGACGCGGAGCCGCTCCAGCACGCCGGCGCGCAGGTCGAAGACGATGCCGAATCCGGCCATGCCCGCACTGAGCAGGCTCACCTGGACCAGCAGTCCAGGTACCAGGGTCTCCCAGGTACCGATCGTGGCGAACAGCGGCCCGAACAGCACCAGGTACAGCAGCGGTTGCATGACCCCGAACAGGATGCCGACCTTCTGCCGCAGCAGGATGCGCACGTTGTGCCGGAAGACCAGCCAGGTCTCGCGCATGACGTCCATCGGACCTCTCACCTCTCCCCGTCCGCCACGCGGCGGGCGCCGGCCGCTGTCGCCTTAGCCATGTCGGCCATGTCAGCCCGATCCGCCGGGCCGTCCGGGGCCTCGGCCCCCGGTCCGCCCGGTGCGCCGCCCGTCCCGCTCGCACCGCCCGGAGCGCTCGGGGCGCTCGGGGCGCCTGGGGCGTCGTCCCGTAGCGAGCGGCCGGTGATGGAGAGGAAGACGTCGTCGAGGGTGCCGGTGCCGCCCTTGAGCTCGGCCGGGGTGCCCTCGGCGACGATCACGCCGTGGTCGATGATGAAGAGCCGGTCGGCCAGCGTGTCGGCCTCCTCCAGGTAGTGCGTGGTCAGGAAGACCGTCAGGCCCTCCTCCTCGCGCAGGCGCCGGACGTGGTCCCACAGGTGGGCCCGGCTCTGCGGATCGAGGCCGGTGGTGGGTTCGTCGAGGAAGAGCAGTGCCGGGGCATGGACCAGGCCGAACACCAGGTCGAACCGGCGGCGCTGGCCTCCGGAGAGCGCCGCCCCGGGTCTGGCCTCCAGGCCGGTCAGCTCGAACCGGTCGAGCAGTTCCCGGATCCGCCCGCGCGCCTCGGCGGGGCGCGTGCCGTACAGCGCGGCGTGCAGTTCGAGCTCCTCCCCCACCGGGACGCCCGGGGAGACCCCGCCGCCCTGGGACACGTAGCCGATGCGCCGCCGCACCGACCGCGGGTCGGCGAGCAGGTCGTGCCCGGCGACGACGGCGGTACCGCCGGAGGGGCGCAGCAGCGTGGTCAGCATGCGCATGGTGGTGGTCTTGCCGGCGCCGTTGGGGCCGAGGAAGCCCACGATCTCCCCGGCCTCCACGGCCAGGTCCACTCCCCGGACGGCCTCGACGCCGCCCGGGAAGGTCTTGCGCAGGCCCGATGTCCTGATCACTCGATCGCCTCCATCTTGAAGTCGCCCCAAAAATAGAGTGACTTAAAAATTTCTGCAACATCTAAAATGACCGGCATGAGCGAGGGACTGCGCGCGCGCAAGAAGCGGGAGACCCGCCTGCGCATCTCCGACATCGCGACGGGGCTGTTCATGGCCCGGGGGTTCGACAACGTGACGGTGGCCGACGTCGCCCGGGCCGCCGACGTCTCGGTCAACACGGTCTTCAACTACTTCGCCACCAAGGAGGACCTGCTCCTCGACCGGGCGCCCGAGGTCGAGGAGCTGCTCGCCCGGGTGGTGCGGGAGCGCGAACCCGGGGAGACCCCGGTGGCCGCGGTGCGCCGCGACTTCCTGGAGGCGCTGGAGACCGGCCACTACCGCTACGGGTTCCACGAGGCCGGCGACGACTTCCTCCGGATGGTCGAGACCGCCCCCAGCCTGGTCGCCCGGGTGCGGGAGATGGGCGAGACGCGGGAGCGGAGGCTCGCCGAGGCGATCGCCGAGGAGGCCGGCGCCGACCCCGACGACCTGACCCCCGCCCTGGTCGCCGCGCAGATCAACGCGGTGCTGCGCACCATGGTGAGCTACGCCGTACGGCGCATGATCGCCGGGGAGCGGACCGACGACATCCTCCCGGACCTGCGCGAGCAGGCCGAGCGGGCGTTCGGCCTGCTGGAGTCGGGGATCGGCGGGCGCTACATCCGGCGGTGACCGGCCCGGAGGCGGATTCGCGGCCGCGACGGACCCGGCGGCCCGCCCGGCCGCGACGAGCCCGGCGGCCCCCTCCGCCACGATCCGCCCGGCAGCGGTTCCCCGGCCGTGACCGGCCCGGTGACGGCCCCCTGGCCGCCCGAGGGGCCGGGCGTCGCCGTACGGCGACCGCCGCCGGGGAGTGGATCATCCGGCGATATGATCATCCGGCACCTCGTCCCCTCACGACCCACGGAGCCGTCAGTGCCGGTGCGCGAGCGCGTCCGCACCTTCCTGGAGACCTCCTACCTCCAGCGGATCATCATCGCGGTCATCGTGATCAACGCGGCCACCCTGGGGCTGGAGACCTCGCCCACCGTCACCGACCGGTACGGCACGGCACTGGCGGTCGTGGACCACGCCGCGCTGTACATCTTCGTGGCCGAGCTGGCGGCCAAGGTCTACGCCCAGCGCCTGCGCTTCCTCCGCGACCCGTGGAACCTGTTCGACACCGCGATCGTGGCGCTGTCCCTGCTGCCCGTGGCCAACGGGCTGTCGGTGCTGCGGGCACTGCGCATCCTGCGCGCGCTGCGGCTCATCTCGGTGGTGCCGAGCCTGCGCCGGGTGGTGACGGCCCTGCTGACCGCCGTGCCCGGCATGACGTCGATCGTGCTGCTGCTCGGCCTGGTGCTCTACGTCGCGGCGGTGATGGGCACGAAGCTCTACCACCTCACCGCGCCCGACTACTTCGGCGACCTGCCCACCTCGCTGTTCACGCTGTTCCAGATGATGACGGGGGACGGCTGGTCCGACATCACCCGCGACGTGATGGACGAACACCCGTCGGCGTGGCTCTTCTTCGTGATGTTCATGCTGGTCTGCACGTTCGTGGTGCTGAACCTCTTCATCGCGGTGGTCGTCAACGCGATGGAGGAGGAGGCCTCCGGGGAGACGGCCCGGGCGACCCGCGACCTCGAGACGGCCGTGCTGGCGGAGCTGTCGGCGCTACGGGCGGAGGTGCGGGAGCTGCGCGAGCGGACTCCGGTGGGAGCAGGGGCGAGGGCTCGGCCCGAGGGGCGGGCCGCCGCGGAACCGGTCGCCACGGGGCCCGTCGCCGCCGGACCGGTCGCCGCGGAGGTCGCCGGCACGGAGCCGGCCGCCGCCGGGCCCGTCGCCGCGGGGCCGGGCCCGCGGAGCCGATCACCCCGGGACCGCTCGTCACGGGGCCGCTCGTCGCGGGGCGCGCGGGGCCGGAGATGACCGGTCAGCGGGAGTAGTACTCCACCACGAGCTGCTCGTCCACCGGGACGGCGATCTGCTCGCGCCGCGGGCGGTCGAGCAGGGTGAACGTCAGGTCGGCGTGGTCGACCGACAGGTAGGGGGCGATCCGCTCGTCGGCGTGGATCCCCTCGGCCGCGGCGACGAACGGCTGCATCGCACGTGACCTGGGCCGCACCGAGACGACCTGTCCGGGCTTGACCAGGTAGCTGGGGATGTCCACCTTACGGCCGTCCACGGTGATGTGCCCGTGCGCGACGTACTGGCGGGCGGCGTAGATCGACGGCGCGAGGCCGGCGCGCAGGACCAGCGAGGCCAGGCGGCTCTCCAGGAGGGCCACCAGCTCGGCGCCGGAACGGCCGGTGCCGCGGTGCGCCAGGTCCCAGTAGCGGCGCATCTGCCGCTCGGAGACGTCGTAGTACCAGCGCAGCTTCTGCTTCTCCATCAGCTGCAGGCTGTAGTTGCTCGCCTGGCGCCGCCGGGTCTGCCGGCCGTGCTCGCCCGGCGGGTAGGGGCGCTCCTCGAAGTAGCGGACCGCCTTGCGGGTCAGCGGGACGCCCGCCCGGCGGGACAGGCGCACCTTGGGTCCGGTGTAGCGCATGACAACTCCCTCTTGCTGCGGTAAGAATTGATTAGGCAAGCCTTAGTTAGGTAAGCCTAAGCTACCTGACGTCGTTCGCCGATCTCAAGGAGGGCCGGGTCATGCAGCACCCCGTCACCGCTCCGCCGATCCCTGAGCGGATCCGCACCCTGGCCGCCGCGGCGGCCCCGACCCACGTCTCCTTCGCCGGCGCGGCCCGGCCCGCCGCCCCCGTCCGGGGAGGCGTGGACGGCACGGGCCGCCCGGTGCTGCTGGTCCGGCCCGGCGACCCCCTGTACGGCGCGCGCGACGAACCCGCGGTCACCGTGGACCTGGTGGCGAGCCGCCGCCTGGGCGGGCACGAGGCGGCTCGGGGCCTGCTCAAGGTGCAGGGCTGGGCGCAGGCCGTACCCGCCGCCGAGGCGAGGGAGGCCGCGGTGGCGATCGCCGGGCACTGCCCGGATGAGGCGCTGTTCGACGTCCTGGAGGATCTCGCCGCCCCGGCCGGCGGGGGACGCCCGGAGGGCACGGGCGCGCCGCGGCTGCTCCGCGTGGACGTCGGGCAGGTGGTGTACCTGGCCGGCGGCGAGTCAGGGGTGATCGACGCCGAGGACTATCTGCGCGCCGTGCCCGACCCGCTGTCCGACCCGGCCGAGCGCATGCTCGCCCACGTCAACGACGCCCACCGTGAACAACTCACGGACGCCCTGTGTTCCCTGCTCGGCGCCCCGGTGCGCGAGGTGTGGCTGTGGGAGCTCGACCGGTACGGGGCGACCGTCCGCCATGGCGCCGACCGGCCGGCGCTGGTCCGCCTCCCCTGGTCCGCCCCCGTCGCCTGC
The DNA here is from genome assembly GCF_013409935.1 of Streptosporangium sandarakinum. GTDB lineage: Bacteria > Actinomycetota > Actinomycetes > Streptosporangiales > Streptosporangiaceae > Streptosporangium > Streptosporangium nondiastaticum. The sequence goes on from NZ_JACCCO010000001.1 coordinate 526,515, forward strand.
GCCCGCTCCCTGGAGCACGCCGTGCACGGCCTCCTCTGCCACCGCTGACCGCCCCGCGCGACCCCGGGAAAACGGTGTCATTCTCACCGTCACCCGGGAATCGGGCGGAGGACATCATTCCAAAAACGGACCGTCAATTACCGGCCGTCACCTCGTTGGTGCTCCGGATCACCTGGTCGACGAATCCGTACTCCTTCGCCTCGGCGGCGGTGAACCAGCGGTCGCGGTCGGAGTCGGCCTCGATCCGCTCCAGGGGCTGGCCGGTGTGGTAGGCGATCCGCTCGCGCAGCATCTGCTTGGTGTAGAGCATCTGCTCGGCCTGGATGGCGATGTCGCTGGCGGTGCCGCCCACGCCGCCGGACGGCTGGTGCATCATGACGCGGGCGTGCGGCAGCGCGTACCGCTTGCCGGACGCGCCGGCGCACAGCAGGAACTGCCCCATCGACGCCGCCAGGCCCATGCCGACGGTGGCGACGTCGTTGGGGACGTACTGCATGACGTCGTAGATCGCCATCCCCGCCGAGACGGAACCGCCCGGCGAGTTGATGTAGAGCCAGATGTCACGCTCGCCGTCGTTGGCGGCCAGCAGCAGCAGCTCGCCGCAGATCCGGTTGGCCACCTCGTCGTTCACCTCGGTTCCGAGCACGACGATCCGCTGGCGCAGCAGCCGCTGGTACAGCGGGTCCTCGAACACGGGCTGTGGGTTGGTCAACTCTTTTCACCTGCCTCGCATATCGGAAGTTCACCGACGTACGTCTGATGAATCGCTGCCGACGATAACGCCGCCCGGAACGGAGTTCCGGGCCCGTTCGCTGTGGGCGCTTTCCGCTCACAGCGCAGCGTCACCGGAGAAACGCGACGGCGCCGGACGCGACACGGGGAAAGGCGGGTCCCCGGCGGGAGGGCGGCACCTTCCTGTGTGATGATGGCCGCATCATGCCCGCCACCGAGCCCGTTCCCGCGACCGCGCTCTTCCGTCTCGCCCGCTCCGCGGCCTTCGCCGCCGTGGCGCTGGGGCTGAGCGTGGGGGCGCACGCGTTCGCCGGGGGCACGGTCACGGTCCGGGGCGCGGCGGCCGGGCTGGCGCTGGCGTTCGCGGCCGCCCTTCCGGCGACCGGCCGCGAGCGCGGCCTGGGGATGATCCTGCCGCTCCTGACCGGCGTGCAGGCCACGCTCCACCTGATGTTCGCGGCGACGGCCCCGGTCGCCGCCGTGGACTCGATGGCGGGCATGGCCGGGCACTCGGGGCTGGTCCCGGGCCTGGCGATGCTGGTCACGCACGGCTGGGCCATCGGGCTGACCGCGTTGTGGCTGGCCCACGGGGAGGCACTGCTCTGGGCGGTGCTCCGGCGGCTCGGCGCCCGGTTCACGCCGGTCCTCGCCGGTGAGCCGTCCCCGGTTCCGGGGAAGCCCTCGGGCACGCCCCGCCGCGACGGCCCCGCCGCCCCGCGCCGCTCCCCGCTGCGGCACGTGGTCAGCAGGCGCGGCCCTCCGGTGCCCGCGACGTTCCTTCTCTGACATCTCCGGCGGCGCCTTCCAGCGGACCGCCCCACCGGCCGTCCGCCGACGTTCGCGACGACCCCGGCACGGCCCGCTCCGTGTGACCCCCGTACGGCCGGCGCACGACCCGGCCCACCGGCCCGTCCGCGTACGGCACCGGCGTCCCGCCGTGATCGTTTCATTCCATCTCTCCGGCATCGAGGCGCCCCGGGCACCTCCCGGCTCCTCCCGCGGCGTGCAGAGCACCGCTCCGCCGCGGCGCCGTACCGTCTTCGAAAGGCATTTCCATGAACATCCGTCGTGTCGTCCCGGCCGGGCTCCTGGCCCTCCTCACCGCCGCCGCGGTGGGGGCCTGCGGCGCGCAGCAGGACGCGCCGGCCCCGGACCGGGCGGCCGCACCGGCCGCCACCCCGGCCGCCGCGCCGTCCGGCTCGGGCACCCCCGGCGCGTCCTCCCCCCTGACGGTCACCGACCCCTGGGTGAAGACCGCGAAGAAGGGCATGACCGCCGCCTTCGGCACCCTGGTCAACCACACCGCCGCCGACGTGACCGTCGTCTCCGCCTCCTCCCCGCTGTCGTCGATGATCGAGCTGCACGAGGTGGCCGACGTCGGCGGCAAGGCGGTCATGCGGCCCAAGGAGGGCGGGTTCACCATCCCCGCGCACGGCACGCACCCGCTCCAGCCCGGCGGCGACCACATCATGCTGATGGGCGTCACCAAGGAGGTGAAGCCCGGCGCGCGGATCCCCTTCACCCTGACCCTCAAGGACGGCCGGACCGTGGAGTTCACCGCGATCGGCAAGGACTTCGCCGGCGGCAACGAGAACTACGACTCCGGCACGGGCAAGGGGCACAGCTGATGGACCAGCCCCGGCTGACCCGGCGCGGGCTGCTCGCGGGGGGCGCCGCCACCGCGGCCGGCGCCCTCGCGGCGTGCGCCTCCGCGCAGACCGGCGCCAAGGCGGCCTACGCCGGGCCGCCGGCGTCCGGCGGGTCCGCGCCCCCCACCGGCTGGGCGGCCGAGCCCTTCCACGGGCCGCACCAGGCCGGCATCGCCACGACGCCGCAGTCCCACGCCGTCTTCGTCGGCCTGGACCTGCTGCCGGACGCCGACCGCGACGCCGTCGTACGGCTGATGCAGCTGCTCACCGACGACGCGCGCCGCCTGACCGAGGGCCGGGCGGCCCTGGCCGACACCGAACCGGAGCTGGCCACGCTCCCCGCCCGGCTGACCGTCACCTTCGGCTTCGGGCCCGACCTGTTCCGGGCCGCGGAGGTGGCGGACCGCTGCCCGAAGTCGGTGGCGCCCCTGCCGAGGTTCGGAATCGACAGGCTGGACAAGCGGTGGACGGGCACGGACCTGCTGCTGCAGATCTGCGCCGACGACGCCGTCACCCTCGCCCACGCCCTGCGCATGCTGGTCAAGGACGCCCGGTCCTTCGCCCGGGTGCGCTGGATCCAGCGGGGGTTCCGGCGCGGCCCGCAGACCCAGGCGCCGGGCACGACCCAGCGCAACCTCATGGGCCAGCTCGACGGCACCGTCAACCCCCGCCCCGGCACGCCCGACTTCGACCGGGCCGTGTGGGTGGACGACGGCCCGAAGTGGCTGCGCGGCGGCACCACGCTGGTGCTGCGGCGCATCCGGATGGACCTGGAGACGTGGGACGCCGCCGACCGGACCGCCAAGGAGTTCTCGGTGGGCCGCCGGCTGGACACCGGCGCCCCGCTGACCGGCCGGAACGAGCGTGACGCGCCGGACTTCGGCATGGTCACGGCGGCGGGGTTCCCGGTCATCGCCGAGCAGGCCCACATCCGGCGGGCGCACGTCGCCGACCCGGGTATGCGGATCTTCCGCCGGGTCTACAACTACGACGAGGGCGTCACCTACGAGGGGCGGCCCGACACGGGGCTGCTGTTCGCCTCCTACCAGGCCGACATCGCCCGGCAGTTCCTCCCCGTCCAGCGGAGGCTGGCCGAGGCGGACCTGCTGAACGAGTGGACGACGCCGATCGGCTCGGCGGTGTACGCCGTCCCACCGGGCTGCGGGCCCGACGGCTGGATCGGCGAGACCCTCCTGTCCTGACGGCCCGGCCGGGCGGCGCCGTCGACGCCGTCCTGATCTCGCGGCCGTCGATGCCGCCCGCCGTTCCGGTTCCGGCGAACCCCGCCGGAACCGGAACGGCCGCCCGGGGATCGCCGTCAGGTGACCTTGCGGAGGTATCCCGCCGAGGCCCAGCCCAGCTTGCCGTTCGAGGCGCGGACGGCCACCCACCCCTTGACGGGTGAGCATCCCCCGGCGAACCGGCCGTCGGCCGGGGTCAGCCTGCCGACCCGGCGGGCGTCCGCCGCCGGCTGGGAGCGGACGTTGAGGTAGCCGCCCGGCTGGAGCTTGACGACGCGATAGTCGCACGTGAGGCCGGGCGGGGTCTTGTCATCGGAGGGACCCTTACCCTCGTCGACCTTCCTGAGGTATCTCGCCGAGGCCCAGCCCAGCCTGCCGTTGGACGCCTTGACCTCCACCCAGCCGTCGACGGCCGAGCACGAACCCGCGAACGCCCCGTCGGCCGCCGTCAGCCTGCCGATCGGCCTGCCCTTCAGCGACGCCCGCGACCGGACGTTGAGGTAGCCGCCCGCCCGCACGCCCGTGACCCGGTAGGTGCACGCGAGGACGGTGTGGCCGCTTCCGTCGGTGGAGTGGCCGTGCCCGCCGTAGGGGTCGGGGGTGGACGCGGGGCGCGGGGTGGCCGAGGAGTGTCCGGGGGTCGCCGCGACCGACGGCCCGGAGGTCGTGACGGGGGTGGCGGAGGTCATGGGGCTGGGACTCGGGCTGGGAGTGGGGGTCGCCGAGGAGGCGAGGGCGGCGGCCGGCGGGGCGAGGATCGTGGACAGGCCCACGGTGGCGCCTACGGTGAACGAGGCCGCGACCCGTTTTCCGAGCATGACATCTCCCTTCGATTCGCATCGCATCCGCGGCTGCCGGACCGCCTGAGGTCATGAAACGGCATGCCACCTGCGATGCTAACGCAAAGTAGATATCCAATTACCCTATGTGCAAACCCGCAACCGGTTTCCCGGAAACCGTCCGCCACCCTCCCGACCGGCGACCGCCCGCCGTCCACGGTCCGGCGCCGGCCCCCTTCATCCGCCCGGCGACGGAGGCCGAAGGCCGCCGGTCAGTAGGCCTGGAGCTCGACGAGGTTGCCCTCGGGGTCGCACACGTGGGCCGTACGCAGACCGGGCCCCCAGCCGGGGCGGTCCGCCGGAGGGGCGACCAGCCGCGCGCCGTACCGCACATAGAGATCGGCGGCGGCTCCGACGTCCTCCACCCGGCTGACGAGCATGACCCGGCCCCCGCCGTACGGCGGGACCCCGGAGCCCCGGCCGTCGGACAGGAGCCCTGCGCCGGCAGGGGACGTGTCGTCCGGAGAGGACCCGCCGGCGTCCACGACCCCGGCCATCATGGCCCGGTCGAAGAGGGCGAGCACTCCCTCGCCCTCGACGTCCCAGCCGGCGTACGGCCCGGCCGCCGACCCCCTCGCCAACGTGGCGCCGCACAGCGCCGGGAGGACGGCGTCGTAGAGCCGGAAGCACTCGGCGAAGCGGCCGACGAGCAGCCGGGGGTGGAAGACGTCCATCACGCGTCCAATCCGTGGGTTAACACCAATGATTGGTGACAACCTACAATATTTCCATGACGGACATCCCGCCCACCCTGACCGCGCTCACCGCCTACCTGCTGTCGAAGGTCGGCAAGACCGCCAGGGGCCGGGTCGCGGCCCGCCTCGGCGAGCGCGACCTGAGGTTCTGGCACATGTCGATGCTGGCGGCCCTGGCCGACTTCGGCCCTCACTCGCAGCGGGAGCTGGGCGCCCGGCTCGGCATCGACCCCAGCGACGTCGTCAAGGCGCTCGACGAGCTCACCGCCGCCGGATGGGCCGAGCGGACCAGGGACCCCGCCGACCGCCGGAAGGTGCGGGTCGTCGTCACGCCCGAGGGCCGGGCCGCGCTGGCCGGGATGGTACGGGACACCGAGGCCCTCCAGGACGAGCTGCTGGCCCCGCTGAACCCGCGGGAACGCGCCCGGCTGCACGACCTGCTGCTGAAGGTCTTCGACCGGCCTTGAAAGGCGGGGACCGGCCGCGGTTCCCGCCGGCCCGTCGATCTACCGGTCCGCCGCGGCGGCGAGCCGGGCGCGGAGCGTGCGCAGCGCGTCGTCCGCCAGCTCGGGCGTACGCTGCTCCAGGCCGAACAGCACGTCCAGCGCCGGGTCCGCCAGGGCCCAGAAGTCCAGCTTGCGGGCCAGCCGTACGGTGAACGGCAGGCCGCGGTGCGCCTGCACCCGCCGTACGAAGTCGGGGCCCGCCTCCGCCCAGAGGTAGGACAGGTCGTAGTCGGGGTCGCCGACCTCGGCGTCGCCGAAGTCGATGAGCCCGGTGATCTCGTCACCGGTGACGAGCAGGTGGTCCAGGCTCACGTCGCCGTGCGTGAACGTGGGCCGGTAGGCGAAGTTGGCGTCGTCGCCGAGGTAGCCCTCCCAGACGGCCAGCAGCGTCCGCCCCTCCCCCGGCGTCAGCCTCGGCAGCACCTCCGCCCGGACGGCGGCCAGATCGCCGGCGAAGTCCTCCCGCAGGTCCCAGGACGGCGCCCCCAGCTTCCCGGCCGCCTCCGCGGGGAAGGCGTGCAGGGCGTCGAGGATCCCGGCCACCTGCCGGGCCGTCTCCGGCAGGCCGGGCAGCCCCCGGGCGTGCCAGTGCTCCGGGGCCAGCACCTCGCCCGGGACGAGCGGGTAGCCACAGAACGAGCCCGGTCCGATGGGGTTGGGCGCGGTGAACAGGAACCGTGGGATCGCCACGCCGAGGTCCCAGTGGAGGGCGAGCTCGGGCAGCAGCCGGGCCTCCTTGGCGACGCTCTCGGCCCCGTCGGAGTTCTTCGGCAGCCGCACCACGATCGCGCCGTCCAGCAGCAGCGTCACGTTGTCCAGCCCGGCCCCCAGCGGCCGCAGCGGAGCGTTCCGCCGCTCCGGCAGCACGTCGGCGAGCGCCTCCCGGACCTTCGGCTCCCAGTCGTCCGGCAACGAGACATCCCTGATCACGGACATACCGTACTAGCCGGGGCCGGCGAGCGCTCCCCGTCCGCCCCAGGCCCCGGACCCCGGGCCCCGGGCTCCGGGAGGCCGGGACGCCGGGACACCTGGAGACCGGGACACCTGGAGACCGGGACGCCTGGAGACCGGGACGCCGGAGAACACCGGCCGTCGAGGACGCCGGAGCCCGTCCGAGGCGTCCCGGGGGACGAAGCGCTGACCGGATCGTTCCGCAGGCTGACCGGTTCACGCCTTCAGCTCCCGCCCCTCACCCCGCCACCCTTGAGGGGTGAACAGCGCACTCGTCGTCATCGACGTCCAGGAGTCCTTCCGGCAGCTGCCGGACTGGGAGTTCGTATCGCAGCCCGACATCGTCGGCCAGGTCAACCGTCTGGTCACCGCGGCCCGCGCCGAGGACCAGCTGGTGGTCTGGGTGCTCGGCTCCCGGCCGGGGGCCGGCACCGTGTTCGATCCGGCGCGGGGGCACGTCCGCCTGATGGAGGGGCTCGAACCTCACGCGGGCGAGCCGCTCATCACCAAGACCGCGCACAACGCCTTCACCACCACGAACCTGCACCAGATCCTCACCGGTCACGGCATCCGGCGGCTGACCGTGTGCGGCATCCGCACCGAGCAGTGCTGCGAGACCACCACCCGGATCGCCTCCGACCTCGGTTTCGACGTCGACTTCGTCACCGACGCCACCGCGACCACCCCCATCCCGCACCGGGACGCGCCGCAGGATCTGCCGTTCGCGCAACTGGTGGACGACCCGCGGACGCTGGGCGTCGCCGATGTCATCGCGCGCACCGAGTACGCGCTCGCGGGCCGGTTCGCCGCCATCCGCACCGTCGACGAACTGACCGGGGCGTAGGCTCGGCGACTGTGTCCCGGGTCGTCTTCCTGCTCATCCCACGAGTGCACCTGCTCGACGTGGCCGGGCCGGCCCAGGTCTTCTCCACCGCGGCCGACCTCGGCTACGAGCACGTCCTGTCGTACGTGTCCGAGGAGACGCCCGTCGCCACCGTACAGGGACTGCCCCTGCACGCCGAGCTTGCGTGGCCCCACCTGGAACCGGACGACCTCGTCATCGTGCCGGGCTGGCGCGGCCCGGCACGCATGGCCCGGGCCGACACCCTCTATCGGCTACGCGAGCACCACGCGGCCGGCGGCACCGTGGCGGGCGTCTGCGCGGGCGCCGACGCGCTCGGCCGGGCCGGCCTGCTCGACGGCCGCCGCTGCACCACCCACCACGCGTCCCAGGACGAGCTCGCCCGCCTCTACCCGAGGGCCAGGGTCGTACGCGACGTGCTCTACGTCGAGGACGAGCGGGTGGTGACCTCGGCGGGCGTGGCCAGCGGCATCGACGTGGCGCTCCACCTGCTGAGCACCAGGCACGGGCCGTACGCCGCCGGCCGGGTGGCCCGCGCCATGGTGGTTTACGCCCGCCGCCAGGGAGCATCGCCGCAGATCAGCGCGATGCTCCGGCACCGCGGTCACGACGACGAGACCGTGCACCGCATCCAGAACCTGATCGACACGCGTTTCACCGAGCGGCTCCCGCTCTCGATGCTGGCCGACGCGGCGGGATGCAGCGAACGGACCGTCACCCGGCTCTTCCGGCACGCGACCGGCCTCACCCCGTTGGCCTACCAGACCGCGCTCCGCCTGGAACGGGCCGAACACCTCCTGGGGCAGGGCGCGACGACCGAGACGGCCGCCCGCGAGGCCGGCTTCGGCGACGCACGGATGCTGCGCCGCCTGCGCGCCCGGATGTAGGCCCGGCGGAGGTTTCCGCCGGGTCAGACCGCGTTCGCCCTGGAAGACCTCTCCACCGCGGCGATGACGCGGGGCAGGACGTCGGGCCAGGGGCGGGCGGGGACCACGGGGACGCCCGCCTCGGCGGCCAGGGCGGCGAGGCGGGCGCCGTAGCGGGCGCTGGCGCGGGCGCGGGCGCGCTGGTCGCCGTGGCCGGGCTCGCGGCTCAGGTAGTTCGCCGCGATCTGCGCCTCGTCGGGCTCGTGCAGGACCACCGCCGCCACCCGCCCGTCCGCCGGGATCCCGGCGAAGGACTCCTGTACGGCGAGGCCGGGCAGAAGGTAGTCGCCCTCGACGACCACCGGGGTGCCGGTCTCCAGGTGGTTGGCCACCACCGCCTCGACGGCCGGGACGAGCGCCTCGGCGATGGCGACCTGCAGGTCGGCGATGTCGTCGGCGGGCAGGCGGCCGTCCTCGGGGTGGGTGCGCCAGTGGTGCAGGAGCGGTTGCTGCTCGGGGGTGGTCATGGCGAGGAGCGCCTCGACGAGGTCGTCGACCTCCACGATCGGGACGCCGTGGAGCCGCGCCAGGGGGTAGCTGACCCGGGTCTTGCCGGTTCCGGAGGCGCCGCAGATCAGCAGCACGTCCCAGTGGCGCCGCGCGTCCGGTGGGAATCCGTCGCCTACGGGTCCGTACGGCGGGCGGATGGCCTCGGTCGAGGCCGTCGGTGCGCTGTCGTGCATGTTTACCCCTCTGATCTGCGGACACTAAGTATCCCTGTGTAGAGAGAACTTCATGCAAGGGGAGGAACCACCCATGGGTGCTGACGACAAGATCTCCAACAAGGCCGAAGAGCTCGGGGGCAAGGTCAAGGAGGGCGTCGGCCGCGCCACCGACGACGAGCGGCTTGAGGCCGAGGGCCGGGCCGACCAGGGGGAGAGCAAGTTCAAGCAGGCTGGGGAGAAGCTGAAGGACAGCGCCAAGGACGTGAAGGACGCCTTCAAGCGCTGATCTCCCGACCCGGCGGGCCGGAGCCCCCTGCTTCAGGGAGCTCGGAGGTCCCCGCCGGAGGAGCCCATGAGAAAGGGGGCCCGGATTCCGGGCCCCCTTTCTCATGGGCTCTCATGATCTCTCGCGGGCTTCATGGGCCGTCATGGGCTTTCGCAGGCATCGCCTCACCGGTCCTTTCACGGGCATCGCTTCACCGGTCGGCGCGGGAGTCCTCTCCCCGCGGCCCGGACCGCTCCCGTGGGCCGCGGTTCCGCCGCGAGACCGCCCCCGTGGGCCACGACTCCGCCACGAGGCCGCTCCCGTGAGCCGCGGTTCCGCTACGAGGCCGCTCCCGTGAGCCGCGGTTCCGCTACGAGGCCGGTCCCATCTCCGGCTCGGGCGCCCGCTTGCCCGATCCCTCTCCCCCGTCCGCTCGTTCTCCCGTAGCGGGAGCGGGGCCGCCGACGAGGTCCCCCAGGTCGTCCGGGGGCAGGTCCGCCGGGAGCGGGCGGTCGGGGAACGTCGCGTCCGCGCCCGATCTCTCGGCCACCACCCGGCTCTCGCCGTCGATGCCGCGCGGCGCCGGCGGCGGGTCGTCCGGTGCGCCGCCGTGGCGTTTCCCGGCGGGATCGCGGCTCTCCTCCACGGGGCCGCCGTCCTCTGCTGCTTCCTCGGGTGCTGCGTGATCATTCATACGAACACCACTCCCCGGCAAAGCACTAAATATGTCCGTTTTAGGCATGTCAGCGAGCGATCGGGTAGGGAACCGGCTGAAGGAGGGAGAGACGATGACCGTGACGCGATTTCATGATCTGCCGCTCGCCGACCGGGACAGGGACTGGGACGCGGACGCGGCCGAGAAGCGGGTCCGTGAGTGGGCGGGCGCCGAGGAGAAGCCGAACGCGAAGTACCGGGAGGCGCACGTCTGGTACGACGGCGAGGAGCCGGAGAACTTCGAGAGCTACAAGCTGCCGGTCGCCGACGTGATCGGCGGCGACCTGAAGGTCGTGCCGCGCGCCGTGATGGCGGCCGGGGCGGTCATGCAGGGGGCGCGGGGCGGGGTGAAGATCCCCCGGGACGAGGTGGACCGGGTCAAGTCCCACCTGGCCAGGTACTACGCGAAGATGGGCGACACGCCGCCCTGGGAGCGCTGACCGGTGCCGCGGTTCGACTTCGCCTTCGAGTCGACGTGGCTGACGCCGCTGAGGCTGATGGGCGTCACCCCCGAGCGGGCGTTCGTCGTCGTCTACGCCGGCGATCTGTGGGTGCGCTTCGGCCCCTGGCGGCTGCGCACACCCCTCTCCAACATCTCGGGCACCCTCGTCACCGGCCCGTACACGCCGTGGAAGGTCATCGGGCCGCACCTGTCGCTGGCCGATCGGGGTGTGACCTTCGGGACGAGCACTCAAAAGGGCGTGTGCGTCCTGTTCCACCGGCCGGTGCCCGCGCTCGTGCCGGGGCGTCTGCTGGCCCACCCCGGTGCGACCCTCACCGTGTCCGATCCCGAAGGACTGGTGGAGGCACTTCGACGACCAGAGAGCACATGACCAGCGGACACCCGGGTAGCAGGGTGGGACTGATCAAGAGGAGGGGAGAAATGACCGAGGAGAACCAGGAGGGACGGGACCCCCGGGGGCGGCCGACGGTTCCGACGACACCGCGGGACGTGGTCTACATCCGGCTGGCGTCGTTCGCGCTCATACCGATCGTGTTCCTCGGTATGTTCGGGCTCGCGACCGGCACCACGGGGATGATCATCGCCGCCGTGATCCTCGCGGTGATAGCGATCGCGTTCATCGTGGTCGGTGTCCGCCGCCAGTCACGGAGGCCCGGCTCGACCACGGAGGAGGCGGGCTGAGGCGGCGTACGCCTGGCGGCGGCTTCGGGAGGCGGATGGCCTTCCCGGGGCCGCCGACGCCTTTCCGCGGGGGGAACGGGTCTAAAGGGCGGCGTCGACCGCCTCGGGCGACAGGATGTGGTCGAGGACCATGTGGGCGCAGCCGACGATCCCCGCGCCCGGGCCGAGGCGGCTGCGCTCGATCCGCAGGTTGCGGGTGGACAGGGCGGTGGAGCGGCGGTGGACGACCTCCCGCACGCCCGACACCAGGGGCTGGAACGCCTCGGCGACGTCGCCGCCCAGGACGACCACGGCGGGGTTGAGCAGGTTGACCGCGGTGGCGACGACCTCGCCGAGCATCCGGGCGGCGTTGCGGACGACGGCCATGGTCTCGGCGTCCCCGGCGCGGACCAGTCCGACCACGTCCGTCAGTGACGCCACCTGGTAGCCGCGGTCGCGCAGGTCGCGCAGGATGGCGGTGCCGCTGGCCACCGAGTCGACGCAGTCGACGTTGCCGCACCGGCACAGCACTCCCCCGCCGTCGCGGACCGGGATGTGCCCGATCTCCCCGGCCGCGCCCAGCGCCCCGCGCAGGATCTCCCCGCCCGCGATGACGCCGGCGCCGATCCGGGTGGAGACCTTGATGAACAGCAGGTCGTCGGCGTCCCCGGCGTAGGCCGCGCGGTGCTCGCCGATCGCGATGACGTTCACGTCGTTGTCGAGGAAGACCGGCACGGGGAAGCGCTCGGCGATGATCGGCGGGATGGCGACGCCGGTCCAGTTCGCCATGATCCGGGCGCTCTCGGTACGGCCGGCCGCGAACTCGACCGTCGCGGGGACGCCCAGGCCGACGCCGCGCACCTGGGACAGGGGCCGGTCGCCGAGCAGCTCGGCCCAGGTGTCCATGACCAGGGGCAGGACGGTGTCCGGGCCCTCCTCCACGTCCACGGCGAGGCTCACGCCGTCCAGCCGCTTCCCGGCGAGGTCGCAGACGGCGATCTGCGCGCGGCTGGCGCCCAGGGAGGCGACGAGGACGACGCCGCCCGCGGCGTTGAAGACGAGCCGGGTGGGCGGGCGGCCGCCGGTGGAGGGCCCCTCGCTGTCCTCCACGACGAGCCCGTGGTCCAGCAGCTCGGTGACGCGCAGTGAGACCGCCGGTCGCGACAGGCCGGTGACCCGGCCGATGTCGGCGCGCGTGACGGCTTCACCAGCGCGGATGAGGCGAAGCACCTCACCGCTGGTGGCGAGGGCGGCAGCGGGACGACGAGGCATCGGTCAAGTGAACCACACGGAGTTATGAAACGGAAACTCCAAGCTTTCTCATCTCAAATTACAAAACTCCGCTTGTGTGAAGCGCAAGATGTGGCTACTGTCCGATCCATCCCCCTAATCCGGTAGATCACTACGGAGCAGTCCTCATGTCCGAGACCCCGCGGCCCGCCGACCTGATCGTCTTCGGCGGCACAGGCGACCTCTCCATGCGGAAGCTCCTGCCCGCGCTGTATCACTGCGACCGCGACGACCGTCTGGCCCCCGAGACCCGCATCATCGCGATGTCCCGGGGCGGGCTCGACGACGCCGACTTCCGCGGCAAGGTGGACGCGGAGGTGCGCGGCTCCGTCCCGGCGGACGACCACGGCACCTGGCAGCGCTTCCTGGGCCGCCTGCATCACGTCTCCATCGACGTCGGCGGCCAGGACACCGAGGGCTGGTCGCGCACCGCCCACCTGCTCGCCGGGCACGAGGAGCGCGACCGGATCTTCTACCTCGCCAGCCCGCCCATGACGTTCGGCCCGTTCTGCCGCGAGCTGCACCGGGCCGGCCTGGTCACCCCCGTCTCGCGGGTGGTGCTGGAGAAGCCGCTGGGCCGCGACCTGGCCAGCGCCCAGCGGATCAACGACGAGGTCGGCGCGATCTTCGACGAGCGGCAGATCTACCGGATCGACCACTACCTGGGCAAGGAGACGGTCCAGAACCTCCTGGTGCTGCGGTTCGCCAACGCGTTCCTGGAGCCGATCTGGAACTCCCTGTGGATCGACCACGTCCAGATCACCGCCGCCGAGACCGTGGGCACCCCGGGCCGCCGCGGCTACTACGACCACGCGGGCGCGCTGCGCGACATGGTGCAGAACCACCTGCTGCAGCTGCTGTGCCTGGTGGCGATGGAGCCCCCGTCGCGCAACGACCGGGAGTCGATCCGCGACGAGAAGGTCAAGGTCCTGCAGTCGCTGCGGCCCATCGTCGGCGGCGAGGTCGAACGGTTCACCGTCCGCGGCCAGTACACGGCGGGCGAGTGCGACGGCGTCCGGGTGCCCGGCTACCTCGACGAGCCCGACAGCACCGCGCCCACCGAGGCATCCCGCCGGGTGGAGACCTTCGCCGCGATCCGCGCCGAGGTGAAGAACTGGCGCTGGGCGGGCGTGCCGTTCTACCTGCGCACCGGCAAGCGCATGCCGTACCGGTCCACGGAGATCGTGGTGCAGTTCAAGGACGTGCCCCACTCGATCTTCCCGGGCAGCGCGCCCAACCGGCTGGTGCTGCGGCTGCAGCCGAGTGAGGGCATCCGGCTGCACCTGATGGCCAAGGAGCCGGGCGCGGGCGAGGTGGCGCTCAAGCCGGTCCCGCTCAGCCTCAGCTTCGCCGAGACCTTCACCTCCCGGGTGCCCGAGGCCTACGAGCGGCTGCTCATGGACGTCCTCGCCGGCAACCCGACGCTGTTCATGCGGCGTGACGAGGTGGAGGCCGCCTGGCGGTGGATAGACCCGATCCTGCACGAGTGGGAGGCGCAGGGCACCGCGCCCGAGCCGTACCCGGCGGGCAGCCCCGGTCCGGCCGGGGCGCACGAGCTGGTGCTGCGCAGCGGTCGCTACTGGTACGAGGACGACCTCGCGTGACCGGCCGCCGCACCCGCCGCGAGGCGCCCCAGGTGAGGAGCCTTCCGTGACCGGCCGCACCGACCACCGCACCGACCACCGACCCGACGACGACGAAGGAGGCCGGGTGAACCCCGTCATCCAGGAGATCACCGACCGCCTGATCGAGCGCAGCCGCGCCAGCCGTACCGCCTACCTGGCGCGGATCGACGCCGAGGCCGAGGAGGCCCGCCGGCGCGGACCGGCCCGCTCCACACTGGGCTGCGCCAACCTGGCCCACGGCTTCGCCGCCGCCCCGGGAGCCGACAAGCTCGACCTGCGGGCCTCGGTCAAGCCGGGCGTGGCGATCGTGTCGAGCTACAACGACATGCTGTCGGCGCACCAGCCGTACGAGACCTACCCGGCGATCCTCAAGGCGGCCGTCCGTACGGCGGGCGGCGTGGCGCAGTTCGCCGGCGGCGTGCCCGCCATGTGCGACGGCATCACCCAGGGCCGCCCGGGCATGGAGCTGTCGCTCTACAGCCGCGAGGTCATCGCGATGGCCACGGCGATCGCGCTCTCCCACGACATGTTCGACGCCTCCCTCATGCTGGGCGTCTGCGACAAGATCGTGCCGGGCCTGCTGATCGGCGCCCTGCACTTCGGCCACCTGCCGGCCGTGTTCGTCCCGGCGGGGCCGATGGGCTCCGGCCTGCCCAACAAGGTCAAGGCGCGCACCCGGCAGCTGTTCGCCGAGGGCAAGGTCGGCAAGGACGAGCTGCTGGACGCCGAGGCGCGGTCGTACCACTCCCCCGGCACCTGCACCTTCTACGGCACCGCCAACTCCAACCAGGTCATGATCGAGGTCATGGGCCTGCACCTGCCGGGCTCGACCTTCGTCAACCCCCGCACCGAGCTGCGCCAGGCGCTGACCGAGGCGGCCGGGCGGCGGGCGGTGGCGCTGACCGCGCACGGCGCCGAGTACACCCCCGTGGGCCGGGTCGTCGACGAGAAGGCGATCGTCAACGCCTGCGTGGCGCTGCTGGCCACCGGCGGCTCGACCAACCACACCATGCACCTCGTCGCGATCGCCGCGGCGGCCGGCATCGAGCTGCTCTGGGACGATCTGGCCGCCCTGTCTAAGGCGGTGCCGCTGCTGACCCGCATGTACCCCAACGGGCAGGCCGACGTGAACCACTTCCAGGCCGCCGGCGGCATGCAGGTGCTCATCGGCGAGCTGCTGGACGCCGGGCTGCTGCACCGCGACGTGCTGACGGTCGCCGGGCACGGGCTGGACCACTACCGCTCGGCCCCGGCGCTCAAGGACGGCGAGCTGGTCTGGGAGGAGCGCACCGAGGGCAGCACCGACCCCGACGTGCTGCGGCCGGTCGGCGAGGCGTTCTCCCCCGACGGCGGCATCCACATGCTCGACGGCAACCTGGGCCGCGCGGTCAGCAAGGTCTCGGCGGTCAGGCCCGAGCACCTGGTCGTCGAGGCCCCGGCGAAGGTCTTCGACGACCAGCTCGACCTGCTGCGCGCCTTCGAGGCGGGCGAGCTGGACGGGCAGGACTTCGTCGCGGTCATCCGCTACCAGGGTCCCAGCGCGAACGGCATGCCGGAGCTGCACAAGCTCACCCCGCCGCTGGCGGTGCTGCTGGACCGCGGGCAGCGGGTGGCGATCGTCACCGACGGCCGCATGTCCGGCGCGTCGGGCAAGGTCCCGGCCGCCATCCACCTGTCGCCCGAGGCCGCCCACGGCGGGCCGATCGCGCTGGTCCGCGACGGCGACCCGATCCGCCTGGACTCCGCCGCGGGCACCCTGGAGCTGCTGGTGCCCGCCGAGGAGCTGGCCGCCCGCACGCCGCAGGGCGCCCCGCTCAGCGACGCCCAGTGGGTCGGCACCGGCCGCGAGCTGTTCGCCGCGTTCCGCCGTACGGCCGGCCCCGCCGAGCGCGGCGCCGGGATCTTCGCGCTGAACGGCCGCGCCGAGAGCCTCGCCGACGGCGCCGACGTGGCCGGGAGCACGGCCGCCGCGGGGGACGCCCGGTGAACCTCCCCTGGCTCGTCGCCGACGTCGGCGGCACCAACGCCCGGTTCGGCCTGGTCACCGAGCCGGGGCGGGGGCCCGGCTCGGTGGCCGTGCTCGCCGTCGCCGACCACGCCGGGCTCCCCGAGGCCGTGGCCGCCTACCTCGCCGAGCACGCGGACGGGGCCCGGCCTGAGGCGGCGTGCGTCGCGATCGCCGGGCCGGTCGAGGGCGACCGCTACCGGCTCACCAACGCCGGGTGGGCGGGGTCGGTCCGCGACCTCGGCATCCCGCACGTCGAGCTGGTCAACGACTTCGAGGCGCTGGCCGCGTCCCTGCCGCATCTGCCGGCCGCGGAGCTGGTCGGCCTGGGCGGTCCCGCGCCCGGACACGGCGTCAAGGTCGTGCTGGGCCCGGGGACGGGCCTCGGCGTGGCGGGCCTGGTGCCCGCGGCCGAGGGCTGGATACCGGTGCCCGGCGAGGGCGGCCACGTCACCGTGCCGGTCCTGGACGAGCGCGACCACGAGATCGTCCGGGCGCTGCGCGCCGAGGGGATGGGCCACGTGGTGGCCGAGCACCTGCTGTCGGGGCCGGGGCTGGCCCGGTTGCACCACGCCCTCGCGCTGGTGCGCGGCGTCGAGGCGCCGCGGCTGGCCGCCTCGGACATCGTGGCCCGGATGGACGACTCGCTGTGCGCGGAGACCGTCGAGGTCTTCTGCGGAATGCTCGGCACCTTCGCCGGGAACGTCGCGCTGACCCTGGGCGCCCGCGGCGGCGTCTACCTGGGCGGCGGGGTGCTGCCGCGTATCGTGGAGCGGGTCCGCGCCAGCGACTTCCGCCGCCGGTTCGAGGCCGCCCCCACCATGAGCGGCTATCTCGCGGGCATCGCCACCTCGCTGATCGTCTCCCCGCAGCCCGCGCTGCTCGGGGCCGCGGCCTGGCTGGGCCAGCGCCTGTCCGCCGCGCCGAAGTCGTCGAAGCCATCGAAGTTGGAGTACGCATGAGCCTGCTGGACATCGCCCCGGTGATCCCGGTCGTCGTGATCGACGACCCGGAGACCGCCGTTCCCCTGGCGCGGGCCCTGGTGGCGGGCGGCCTGCCCGTCATCGAGGTGACCCTCCGTACGGCCTGCGCGCTGGACGCCGTCGCGCGGATCGCCGCCGAGGTGCCCGAGGCGGTCGTCGGGGCGGGCACCGTCCGCACGCCCGCCGACGTGACCGCCTCGGTGGCGGCCGGCGCCAGGTTCCTGGTCAGCCCGGGGAGCACTCCGAGGCTCCTGGACGCCATGGAGGAGGGCGGCATCCCGTTCCTTCCCGGCGCGGCGACCTCCTCCGAGGTCATGGCGCTGGCCGAGCGCGGGCTGACGGAGATGAAGTTCTTCCCGGCCGAGGCCGCCGGCGGCATGCCGTACCTGAAGTCGCTGGGCGGGCCGCTGCCCGAGGTGCGGTTCTGCCCGACGGGCGGGATCAGGCTCCAGACCGCGCCGGAGTATCTGGCGCTGGCGAACGTCGGGTGCGTGGGCGGGACCTGGCTCACCCCGACCGACGCGCTGGCGGCCGGCGACTACGCCCGGATCGAGAAGCTCGCCGCCGAGGCGGCCGCGCTCCGCTAGCCGTACGGCCGCCCGCCCGGCGGAGCCCCGGAACCCGGAGAGCACTGGACCGGCCGGCCCAGTGCTCTCCGGACCCCCGGGATCAGCCGGGCGGGCGGCCCGTCCCCTCGCCGGGGAGGTAGCCGCCGTCGTCGGCGTCGGTCCCGCCCAGGCCGCCGTTCGGGTCCTCGTGGTCGGAGGACTTCCACTCCAGGTCGGCGTTCACGCTCCCGGTCTCCCGCGGGGCTTCGGGGCCGCGCCGGGGCTCCTCGTCCTCGTCGCGCCCGGCGGGCCGGGCGCTGGTCCCCCCCATCGAGGCCGGGCCGATGTCGCCGCCCATGTCGTGCAGTTCGGGGTCGAAGGGCGTCCCCCGGTACTTGCGCAGCTCCTCCTCGCGCCGCCGGGCGCGCTCTTCCTCGTTCGTCTCCTCGCTCACGGCGCTCTCCTCCCGTGTCGCTTCTTCCCCCTCACCGTTCTGCGGTGCCCAGCCGGCGATGTCCGTAACGGGTGTTTCGCGCTCTGCCGGAAACGGCGGCCGGCTCGGAACCCGAGGAGCCGCCGGATCAGTTCTTCCCGCCCATGGCGTCGCGGATCACGTCGCGGACCCGGTCCATGATCGCCAAAGGGGTGCCCACCAGCAGGTTCTTCGTCGCCGACTCCACCCCCGCGTGCGGGTGGGTGGGCGCCATCGCCTCGGCGGCCTTCACCCCGGCCGCCATCGCCCGCCGCTCGGCCTCGCTGGTGCGGGCGCGCAGCGCGGTGAACTCGTGGCGCTCCTCGTTCTCGGCGTGGGCGAGCACGGCCCCGCGCAGCAGCGTGAGGTCGGCGAGGAACCGCGGGTCCTCCACGCCCGCCTCCTCCATCCGCGTGAGGAGCTGCTTGGCCTCGTTCTCCTCCTTCAGGCGGTCGTCCACCACGGCGTCGCCGTCGTCGAGCTTGTGGCGGGCGTAGGGGTGGACGATCTCCTCCTCCGCCGTCTCGTGCACGGCCAGCAGCCGCACCAGCGAGCGGAACGCCTCGGCCCGCTTGTCGGCCGGCGCCTTCTCCACCTCGTCGAACATGTCCCTGATCATGGAGTGCTGCCGCAGCAGCAGGTCCACGACGTCGTTCTCGCCCATCAGCTCGGGAACCGGCCGGTCGTCACCCATGTTCTCTCCCTCTGTCCACATGCCGCCTACCCCGGTTACCCGGGATCACCGCACCGAACGTGGAAAGACGCGGTCAGGGGGAGGGCGGCGCGGACCGGGTGAAGCGCAGGTCGGCCAGGATCGCGCGGTGGTCGCCGCCCGTCGGCGGCAGCACCCGGCTGCCGACGGCCGTGAAGCCCCGGGTGAGCACGTGGTCCAGGCGGACCAGCGGCAGCGCCGCGGGCCAGGTGAGCTGCAGGCCGGTGCCCGCCTTCTCGGCCACGGACGTGACGGTCGCGGCGAGCGGGCTCAGCGCGCGGTCGGTCGAGGCCGTGTTGAGGTCCCCGGCGACGATGACCCGGGGGCCGGGGTCGGCCGCGACCGCGCGGGCCAGCGCCGCCATCTCCGCGTTGCGGCGGGCGATGACGGACGGCTCCGGGCGGAAGGAGGTGATGTGGACGGCGTAGAGGCTCACGTCGCCCCACGGCGTGCGCAGAACGGCGTGCCGGGAGCGCACCACGCCGGGTACGGGCTGCGGCCGGCCGTAGAAGGGGTATCTGCTCCACACGGCCACGCCGGGGTTGTCGGGGAAGCGGTGGGGCAGGACGGGGTCGATCAGCCGGGCGAAGCCGGGGTCGACCGTCCCGTCGCGCTGCACGGGGTCGTCGCGCAGCTCGGCGACCACGAGGACGTCCGCGCCGGTGTCCCGCAGGGCGGCGGCGGTGCGGGGCAGGGCGGGGTTGAAGTAGTCGACGTTCTGGTGGACCACCCGCAGGTCGCGCGGCCCGGCGGCGGGGTCGCGGAGGAAGGCGGACCCGAAGGCCGCCGCCCAGGTCACGGTCACGGCCAGGGCCCCGGCCAGCGCGGCCCACGACCGGCGGGCGAGCGCGGTCAGGACGAGGAGCGGCGCCGCCAGGCCGAACCAGGGCAGGGCGCTGTCGACGACGTTGCCCAGTCCCCGCCAGTTGGGCAGCAGCCCGTGCCCCGCGATGAGCAGCGACACCAGGACGCCCGCGCCCGCGACCGGCCCGCCCCGCGTCCACGGCGACATGGTGGTGACGGCCCCCTCCCGCTGCCTGTGCGTGCCCTCGCGGCCCGGTCCCGCGACGCCGGCCCCGCGGAGGACAGTTCATCACGGGCGGGCCCGGCCATGGGGGATGTTCCGGACAGGCAAGGCGCACCATACCCGCCCTTTCCCCCGCCCTGACCTGCGTGGATAGATGATTGGTCTATGCGCGTACGCGACAAAAAGGGAAATTGCGGGCATGCGACGGGGGTACTCGGGCGCCCCCGCCGGGAGAGCGCGGAATGAAGGACGCCCGGATCGACCTCTGCAGCGGTCTGGCCCTGGAACTCTTCGACCCGGCCCCGGTCGGGGTGGCGGTCAGCAGGGGCCCGGACCATCGCCTGGTGTACACCAACGCCGCCTTCCGGGCGGCCTTCGGCGACCGCCCGCTGAACGTGCCCGCACATGAGGCCTTCGCCGACCTGGCCGAGCGTGACTCCTACATCGCGATGCTGGACCGGGTCATACTGAACGGGCAGCAGGTGAACATCACCGAGGGCCGGGCCACCATGTCCTTCGCCGGCACCGGTCCGCAGGAGCGTTTCTTCAACTTCAGCATGTCGGAGATCGACCTCGCCGACGGCGAGCGCGGGGTGCTGCAGGTGTCCGTGGAGGTGACCGAGCAGATCGTCGCCTCGCGGTGGATCGACGCCCTGTCGGAGGAGCGGCGCCGCCTGCTGCGGCGCTACCGCAACCTGGGGCGGGTCGGCACCCAGATGCTCTGGGTGACCGGGGCCGACGGCCGCGTCATCGAACCGAGCCCGGGGTGGCAGAAGGTGACCGGGCAGTCGTGGGAGGAGTTCCACGGCGACGGGTGGCTCGACGTCGTCCACCCCGACGACCGGGACGAGACCGCCGAGTCGTGGGCCAAGGCGATCGGGGAGGTGCTCCCGCTGTGGGAGCACGTCCACCGGATCCGGCTGGCCGACGGGAGCTACCGGCACTTCAGCGCGCGGGCCGTGCCGGTGCACGAGGACGACCGCGTGGTCGAGTGGGTCGGCACCTGCGCCGACATCGAGCAGCAGTGGCAGCAGGAGCGGTACCGCGAGCTGCTGGGCCGCGCCTCGGCCGCCACCGCGGACATCACGCGCCTGGAGGAGATGCTCTCGGCGCTGGCGCACGTGATCGTGCCGGAACTGGCCGACGCGTGCGGCATCTACCTGCTGCCGGAGTCACCGGACCGGCCGGTGGGCCCACCGCTCGTCTTCCGGCACGTCGCCGGCTCCGTACGGCCGGGCCTGCCCGGTCTGCCGACCGGGTACGAGGTGACGCTGGGCCCGGAGAGCGCGCTGGTGCGGGCGGTGCGCCGCCGCCACGTCGTGCGCCGCGAGTTCCCCCGCGGGGCGCCCCCGCCGGACCTGCGGCTGGCGCCGGGCACCAGCAGATGGCTGGTCACCGCCGGGGCCACCAGCGTGGCGCTCGTCCCGGTCATCGTCGACGGGTTCGTGGCGGCGCTGGTGACCACCGCCACCTGCGGGGACCGCCCGGCGATCAGCGAGGCCGACGTCACCCTGATCAGCCAGATGCTCGACCACGCGCACGACGCGCTCAGCGGCGCCATGGAGTTCCAGCGCACCCAGCGGGTGGCGCTGGCTCTGCAGCGCAGCCTGCTGGCCGAGCCGCCGTTCGTCCCCGGCCTGCGGATCGTGGCCCGCTACCGGCCGAGCCCGGCGGCCGCGGCGGTCGGCGGCGACTGGTACGACTGCTTCCTGCTGCACGACGGCACCCCCGTGCTGACGATCGGGGACGTCGCCGGCCACGACCTGCCCGCGGCCGTGACCATGGGCCAGATCCGCACCATGCTCAGGGGGCTGGCCGTGGACCGCGAGGAGCCGCCGGAGGAGATCCTGCGGCGGCTGGACAAGGCGATGGAGCTGTTGTGCGAGGACCAGACGGCCACCTGCGTGCTGGCCCGCGCCGAGCGGACGGAGACCGGCCGGTGGCGGCTGAACTACTCGATCGCCGGTCATCCGCCGCCGCTGCTGGTCGCCCCCGACGGCCGCGGGCGGTTCCTCGACGAGCCGCGCAGCCCGCTGCTGGGCATCACGAAGGACCTGCCGCGCCGCGGCGCCACCGAGCCGCTGCCCCCGGGCTCCACGCTCCTGCTCTACACGGACGGCCTGGTCGAACGCCGCGGCGAGGATCTCGGGATCGGGCTGAACCGGCTGCGGGACCACGCCAGGTCGCTCGCCGGCGAGCCTCTGGACGTCTTCTGCGACGAGCTGCTGGCCCGGCTGGTGGCCGACGGGGACGACGACATCGCCATGATCGCGCTGCGGACCCCCCTCACAGCGGGAGAACGCCACCCGGTTTGAGGGCCTTCATCGCGATCTGCGAGGTGAGCTTGTCCAGGCCGGGCAGACGGCCCAGCCGCTCCAGGCAGAGCTGGCTGTAGGCGTCCATGTCCGGCACGGCGACGCGCAGCACGTAGTCCGGGCGGCCGAACATGCGCAGGCACTCCACCACGTCCTCGATCTCCATGACGGCGGCCTCGAACGCCGTGACGGTCTCGGCGTCCTGGCCCTCCAGCTCCACATAGGCCAGGACCTGGAATCCCCGCCCGACGGCCGCCGGGTCGAGGACGGCGCGGTAGCCGCTGATCACTCCCGACTCCTCCAGGTTGCGGACCCGGCGCAGGCACGGCGAGGGGGTCAGCCGGACCCGCTCGGCCAGCTCCTGGTTGCTGAGCCGCCCCTCCCGCTGGAGGAGGCTGAGAATTGCGCGATCGGTGACATCCATGGCAATAAATGTTAACCGACTAGCAATCCGGCATAAATCTTGACATCGCGTGCGCCGTAGCCTGGCATAGCCTTGCCGCACCCTCAGCCACCGAAGATGGGACGGAAGCATGACGATCTTCGCCGACCCCCGAGAGGCGACTCCCGGCGACGGGCACCCCCGCGGCGAGGTTCGGGAGTTCATGACCGGCACGCAGGCCCTGGTTCGGGTGATCCTCGACCAGATGCGCGCCGACCGCGCCGCCGGCCTCGACACCGGCGCGATGGTGTCGGGATACCCCGGCTCTCCGCTCGGCGGCTTCGACCAGGAGCTCATCCGCTCCCGCCGGCTCGCCGAGGAGCTCGGCGTCGTGCACCGGCCCGGCCAGAACGAGGAGCTCGGCGCCACCGCCGCCTGGGGCAGCCAGCTCGTGCCCTCCCTCCCCCGGCCGCGCAGGACCGGCGTCCTCGGCGTCTGGTACGGCAAGGCCCCCGGCGTCGACCGCGCGGCCGACTCCCTGCGGCACGGCAACTTCGTCGGCGCCCACCCCGACGGCGGCCTGATCGCCTTCTGCGGCGACGACCCGGGCTGCAAGTCCTCCACGCTGCCGTCGGCCACCGAGACCGCGCTCGCCGCGATGGGCATGCCCGTCGTCCACCCCGGCACCGTGCAGGAGCTGCTCGACCTGGGCCGGCACGCCGTCGCCGCCTCCCGCGCCAGTGGCCTGTGGGTGGCCGTCAAGGCCGTCTCCAACGTGGTGGACGCCACCGGAACGGTCGAGACCGGCCTGGACCGCATCGTCCCGGTCATGCCGGTCGTGGAGCACGAGGGCAGGCCGTACCGGCACGTCCCCGACGCGACGCTGCTCACCCCGTGGTCGCTGGAGATGGAGAAGACCCTGGTCGGGCCGCGCCTGGCGCTGGCCCGCGCCTACGCCAGGGAGAACGGCCTCAACCGGATCACCGCCGACCCCGACGGCGCCTGGCTCGGCATCGCCGCCTCCGGCACCGCCTACCACGACGTGCGCCAGGCGTTCCGCAGACTCGGCGTGGACCCGGCCGACCTCGGCGTGCGCCTGCTGAAGGTCGGCATGATCTGGCCGCTGGAGCCGGAGATCGTGCGGACCTTCGCCCGGGGCCTGACCGAGATCCTCGTCGTGGAGGAGAAGGCCCCGCTGCTGGAGGGCCAGATCAAGGAGATCCTGTACGGCACCGCCGACGCCCCGCGCGTCCTCGGCAAGCTCGACGACAACGGCGCCGTGCTCATCCCGCAGGCCGGGGCGGTGGACGCCGAGCTGGCCGCCAAGGCGGTCGCCTTCCGGCTGCGCCGCGGCGCCGAGGCCGGCGCGGCGGCCGGGCGGCTCGGCCCCGAGGTGCGCGAGCGGATCGACCAGGGTCTGGCGGTGATCTCCCGGCTGGCGCCGCTGAAGCTGCTCGGCCCGCAGCGCACGCCGTTCTTCTGCTCCGGCTGCCCGCACAACCGCTCCACCGCCGTCCCCGACGGCGCGCCGGTCGGCGCGGGCATCGGCTGCCACACGATGGTGGTGATCAACCGCGAGGGCAAGGGCACGCTCACCGGCCTGACCCAGATGGGCGGCGAGGGCACCCAGTGGATCGGCCAGGCGCCGTTCACCGACACCCCGCACATCTTCCAGAACCTCGGCGACGGCACCTTCCACCACTCCGGTTCGCTCGCCATCCGCGCGGCCGTCGGCGCGGGCGTCAACATCACCTACAAGCTGCTCTACAACAGCGCGATCGCGATGACCGGCGGCCAGGTGATCACCCCGTCCCTGGCCGTGGCCGACCTGACCCGCTGGCTGGAGATCGAGGGCGTGCGCCGGGTGATCGTCACCACCGACGAGCCCGGACGCTACCGGGGCGTCAGGCTCGCCCGGATCGCCGAGGTGCGCGACCGCGCCGCGCTGGAGGACGCCCAGCGGGAGCTGGCCGCGGTCCCCGGCGTGACCGTGCTGATCCACGACCAGCAGTGCGCCGCCGAGAAGCGGCGGCTGCGCAAGAAGGGCGACCTGCCCGATCCGGTCCGCCGGGTGGCGATCAACCAGCGGGTGTGCGAGGGCTGCGGCGACTGCGGCAAGAAGTCCGAGTGCCTGTCGGTGCTGCCGGTGGAGACCGAGTTCGGCCGCAAGACCGAGATCCACCAGTCGTCCTGCAACAAGGACTACTCCTGCGTCGAGGGCGACTGCCCGTCCTTCGTGACCGTCGTGCCCGGCGGGTCCGGCGGGAGGCGCGTGACCGCGCCCGTCCCGCCGGCGATGCCGGCGCCGGAGTTCCGCACCGGGGAGACCACCGTCCGGCTGGTCGGCATCGGCGGCACCGGCGTGCTGTCGGTGGCGCAGATCATCGGCCGGGCCGCGATGTTCGACGGCAAGCGCTCGCGCGGGCTCGACCAGACCGGCCTGGCCCAGAAGGGCGGCACCGTCGTCTCCGACATCCTGATCTACGAGGGCGACGACGACCGGACCGGCCAGGCGGGCACGGCCGGGGTGGACGCCTACCTCGCGCTCGACCTGCTCGGCGCCACCGACCCGAAGAACCTCAAGGCCGCCGGCCGCGAGCGGACCGTGGCCGTGGTCTCCACCAGCCTGGCGCCCACCGGCTCGATGGTCGTGGACCCGTCGCGGCACGTCACCGACGTCGCCTCGCCGATCGGCGCGCTGGAGGCGCGGACCCTGCGCGAGCTGAACGTCTACCTCGACGCCGAGGAGGTCGCGCAGGCGCTGTTCGGCGACCACATGCCGGCCAACACGATCGTGGTCGGCGCGGCCTGGCAGCGCGGGCTCATCCCGCTGAGCCTGGAGGCGATCGAGCGGGCCATCCGGCTCGGCGGCGGCAAGAGCGCCGACAGGACGGTCGCCGCCTTCCACTGGGGCCGCGCCGTCGTCGCCGACCCCGAGGCGGTGGCGCGGGCCGCCCGCCCGGACGTCCCGGCCGAGCAGCCGCCGAGCCCGGAGATCTCCCGGCTCGTGGACTCGGTCGCCGCCCCCGGCACCGAGCTGCACCGCCTGCTGTCGGTACGGGTGCCCGACCTGGCCGCCTACCAGAACCCCCGCTACGCCACCCGCTACGCCGAGTCGGTCCGCGCGGTCCTGAACAGGGAGCGGGCCGCCATGGGCCGGGCGGCGGGCGAGGTTGCGGGCGTGGAGGCCGGCGAGGTGACGGGGTCCTTCCCCGTCACCGAGGCCTACGCCCGCCACCTGCACCGCCTGATGTCCTACAAGGACGAGTACGAGGTGGCCCGGCTCCACCTCGACCCGGCGGAGCGGGCCAGGATCGCCGCGGAGTTCGGCCCCGGCGCGAAGATCTCCTACAACCTGCACCCGCCGTTCCTGCGGGCCCTGGGCATGAAGCGCAAGATCCGCCTCGGCTCCTGGTTCGACCCGGCCTTCCGCGCGCTGTACGGCATGCGCGGGCTGCGCGGCACCACGTTCGACCCGTTCGGCCTGGCCGGGGTGCGCAGGGTCGAGCGGGAGCTGGTGGACGAGTACACCCGCGACGTGCACCGCGCCCTGGCCCGGCTGCGCCCGGACAACCTCGGCCTGGTCCGCGAGCTGGCCGAGCTGCCGGACGTGATCCGCGGCTACGAGGACGTCAAGCTGGGCAACGTCGCCACGTACCGGAAGCGGGCGGCGGAGCTGCTGGGCAGGATCTGACCGGCCCGCCCGCCTCGCGCGGGCGGGTGCGCGGGCCCCGGATCGGTGATCCGGGGCCCGCCGCCGTTCTCCGGGAGCCGCCGTCCCCGGTGCGCCGGCGGCTTCGGGCGGCACGGTCCGGCGGCTTCGGGCGGCACGGTCCGGCGGGTCAGGCGGCGCGGGACAGGAGGGCCGCCTCGTCGATGGGGCTCTCGTGGGTGCCGGCCACCGTACAGGCGTGCGCGCCGGCCAGGGTGCCCAGCCGGACCGCCTCGTCCAGGGGACGGCCGGACAGCAGGCCGTACAGCACGCCGGAGACGAACGCGTCGCCGGCGCCGTTGCTGTCGGCCACCGGGCCGGGCAGCGGGGCGGCGGGGACGTGCCGGAGGCCCCGCTCGTCGAGGACGTGGCAGCCCTCGGCGCCGGCCGTGCAGATCACCGTGGTGGCGCGGCCCCGGGCGAGGATGTCGCGCATGACCTCGTCCCGGCGGGAGCCCAGCGCCGCCTCCGACAGGAACACCAGGTCCGAGGAGTAGGCGAAGTCGCGGTGGTGGTCGTTCTCGCCGTCCCAGTCGTGCAGGTCGGTGGAGATCCGCGCGCCCTCCAGGTCGGGGTAGACGTGCCGGGCGAAGTCCACGATCGAGACGTGGACGTGCCGGGCCGCGCGCACCGCGGGCAGGTACAGCTCGCGGGGCAGCCGTTCGCCGGGCACCTGGCGCGGGTCGAACAGCGAGAGCCGCCGCCCGTCGGGGCCGACCAGCAGGACGCTGCGCCGGGTGCCCTGGGGGGCGAGCTCCCAGCCGAACTCCACCCCCGCGCCGGCCAGGTGGTCGCGGATGAGTCTCCCCTGCGGGTCGTCGCCGATCAGGTCGAACAGCTTGACCCTCAGGCCGAGGGCGTGACAGCCGAGCGCGACACCGCTGCCGGTGTTGCCGATCCGGTCGATCACCGGGGGGACGGCGTAGGTGTCGGCGTAGGGCAGGGGGAGCTGAGGGACGTAGGCGGTGGTGTCGACACCGGTACCGCCGATCACGACGACGTCATAGTTCACCGTCCGATGATCCCATCCGCCGCCCGGCTCCCCGCCGGGGGTCTCCGCGCGGCACGGCCCGCCGGACTCGGGGCACGGCCGTCCGCCGGGAGACGTCCCCGCGGGAAGGCCCGCGCCGTACGGCCAGGCCCGCCGTACGCCGCGGTCAGCGGTTGACCAGGGGGCCCGAGCCGGTCGAGCCGCGCACGACCAGCTCGGCCTGGAACATCAGCTCGATGTGCCGGCCGCGGGCGCCGTTGATCTCCTCCAGCAGGGTCGCCACGGCGGCCGAGGCCATGGCGCCGATGGGTTTGCGCACGGTGGTCAGCGGCGGGTCGGTGAACGCGATCAACGGCGAGTCGTCGTACCCCACCACCGACACCTCCCCCGGCACCGACAACCCCCGATCCCGGCACGCCCGGATCGCCCCCAACGCCATCAGATCCGACGCGCACACGATCCCCGTACACCCCCGCTTCAGCAACTGCGCCGCCGCCGCCTGACCCCCCTCCACCGAGAACAACGAATGCGAGATCAACTCATCGGCATCCGACACCCCCAGCAACTGCGCCATCGCCTGCCGGAACCCCTCGATCTTCCGGATCACCGGCACGAACCGACCCGGCCCCACCGCCAACCCGATCCGCTCATGCCCCAGATCCACCAGATGCTGCACCGCCAACCGCGCCGCCGCACGATCATCCGGCGAGATGAACGGCGCGTCGATCCGGTCGCTGTAGCCGTCCAGGAGGACGATCGGCAGGCCGCGCTCGCGCAGGCGGCTGTAGCGGTCCATTCGGGCGGTGGTGTCGGCGTGCAGGCCGGAGACGAAGATGATGCCGTCCACCCCCCTGTCGACGAGCAGTTCGGTGAACTCGTCCTCGGGCACGCCGCCGGGGAGCTGGGTGCACAGCACCGGGGTGTAGCCGTGCTGGGTCAGGGCCTTCTCGATCGCCTGGGCGAACACCGGGAAGATCGGGTTGTCCAGCTCCGGGGTGACCAGGCCGACCAGGCCGTTGCTGCGCTGGCGCAGCCGCTGCGGCCGCTCGTAGCCCATCAGGTCGAGCGCGGTCAGCACGGCCTGCCGGGTGGTCTGCGACACGCCGGGCTTGCCGTTGAGCACCCTGCTGACCGTCGCCTCGCTGACCCCCGCCTGCGCGGCGACGTCGGCCAGCCGGACGCCCGCGCCGTCAGGGCGGGACCGGGAGGTCCGGTTGAGTTCACCCTCCATTGGAGGTACCCCACCATGCCTCCGGAGTGGGCGCAACCCGGGTGCCCGACCGCCCGTCTCCTCACCGTCCACCGGATGCGCCGGGGGTCCCAACGATCTCCCCTTTCTCCGAAACCCACTTGTAACACAACTTTCCGTCAGGGAAATTTGAAGTAACTAACAGATGTGCCTCTTCTCACCTTGTCTATGGACACATAGGTAAGCCGCACGATGTACTACCTCATCGATCACAATGGCTGGATCCGGGCTACGCCGTCCGGGAGGAACGAGCGCGCATGAGTACCGTCGTCCTCGACAATGTGAGCAAGATCTACCCTGGCGGGTATCTCGCGGTCGACCGAATGAACCTGCGGGCGGAGAACGGGGAGTTCCTCGTCCTGCTCGGCCCCTCCGGGTGCGGCAAGTCCACCCTGCTGCGGATGGTCGCGGGCCTGGAGGAGATCACCTCCGGTGACCTGTGGCTGGGCGGGGAGCACGCCAACGAGCTGGCGCCGCGCGACCGCGACGTCGCCATGGTGTTCCAGAACGGCGCTCTCTACCCGCACCGCACGGTGCGCGGCAACATGGCCTTCCCCCTGGAGATCGCCAAGGCCGATCCCGGGATGGTCAGGGATCGGGTGACCGAGCTGTCCAAGGCGCTGCACATCTCCGAGACGCTCGAACGCCGCCCCGGGACGCTCTCCGGCGGCCAGCGCCAGCGCGTCGCCATGGGCCGCGCGATCGTGCGCCAGCCGTCGCTGTTCCTCATGGACGAGCCCCTGTCCAACCTCGACGCGGGCATGCGGACCGAGCTGCGGATGGAGATCTCCTCGCTGGTCCGCTCGCTGGGCGTGACCACGATCTACGTGACGCACGACCAGGTGGAGGCGCTGACCCTCGCCGACCGGATCGCCATCATGAACCGCGGCGTGCTGCAGGACGTCGGCACCCCCGCCCAGGTCTACAACGACCCGGCGACCGCCTTCACCGCGGCCTTCCTCAGCTCCCAGCAGCTCAACCTCCTCTCGGCGACCGTGCGCGCCCCGCAGAACCAGTACATCCTGCTGGACTTCGGGGTGCACCAGATCATGATCCCGTGGAACGATCCCCGTTCCTACGCCATCTCGCAGCATGTCGGTCACCAGATCATCGTCGGGCTGCGCCCCGACTGCCTGGCGCCGGTCTCCGAGAGCTTCGAGGGCCCCACGTTCCTCGGCCGGGTCCGGGCCCTGGAGTACCACGGTCACGAGTGGCTGGCCTACGTCGAGAGCGGCATCCCCTCCGTGGCGGTCCCCGAGCCGCCGGACCCCCGGCACAAGGCCCGCGACCTCGCGGCGGCCACGCCGGGCGGCCGGGCCCGCGCGGTCATCCGGCGGCTGCTGCCCGGCCTGGCCGACGAGCCGGAGCCCGACGAGGTGGAGCAGGAGGCCGGCGGCGGCAGCCACCGCCGGGCCGACCTGATCGTCCGGCTGGGCGCGCGTCCCGTCTGGCGCGCCGGTGACCCTGCCCGGGTGGGCGTGGACACCACGCGGCTGATGCTCTTCGCGACGGACGGTTCCCGCATCGACCCGCCGCAGCGCTGATCGGCGGCGGGGACCGTACGCGGGCGGCCGTCCGCGCGGCCACCGGGCATCGTGCCCACCGGGCGCCGCGGCCACCGGGCATCGCGTCCGCCCGGCCCGGCGGCCTCCCGTCAGCGGCCGACGATGGCGACGATCTCGACGACGCGGACGACGCGGTCCAGTTCGGCCCGGTGGAAGGCGGCGTCGCGGGCGAGGACCAGGTGCAGGTCGGCGCCGGGGATCGGCAGGCTCATCAGGTGGTGGCCGCCGGAGCAGAGGACGGCGGGGCGCGGCGGGGCGGTCCAGGCCGTCCCCTCGGGCCCTCCCCATGTCGCGGCGTCCACCGGACCCTCCAGCGTCTCCGGGGCCTGCCAGCTGCGGTGCACGACCTCCCCGGTGCCGGAGCGCACGGTGACGGCCCACCCCGCGCCGACCAGGCCGGGGGCGGCGTCCACCAGCGTGACGAAGGCGCGTCCCGGATCCGCGGCCACGTGCCGCAGCAGGTCGTAGTCGGGCGTGCAGCCGGGGATCTCGCGGGTGGGCCAGGCTGCCTCCACGTTCAGGCCGGGGACGGCGGAGAGGCGGTCCCCGATGCTCCCGGTGTCGGTGACGCCGGGCCAGGAGACGGTGAAGTCGTCCACCGCCCGGCCGCCCTCACGCTCCAGGACCGTCACCTGCAGGATGTCCGCCCCCAACGTGCCGAGCACCCGGGCGACCTGGCCCAGGGCTCCGGGCCGGTCGGGAAGGGACACCCGTAGCCGGAACATCATTTCCGATCACCTCTCTCTGGGCATCAGGGTGTCCTAGACAGGTTTCGCGAATGTTCCGGGGAGATGTCCAGCATAAAACCCTAGATACGGAAATATCCGACCCGGTCGGCTTTTTGCCTCATATCAGTGCAGAGCGGCTATCGACGATCTCCGGCGCGGCGCCGCCGGCCGTACCGGCGGAGAGCCGCGGCCCCTAACGGATGATCTTCGGTCCGGAGCCGGTCGAGCCGCGGACGATGAACTCCGGCTGGAAGACGAGCTCGGAGTTGTGCATGGGAGCGCCCGCGACCGCCTCCAGCAGGGTGTGCACGGCGGCGGTGACCATCGAGTGGACGGGCTGGCGCACGGTGGTCAGCGGCGGGTCGGTGAACGCGATCAACGGCGAGTCGTCGTACCCCACCACCGACACCTCCCCCGGCACCGACAACCCCCGATCCCGGCACGCCCGGATCGCCCCCAACGCCATCAGATCCGACGCGCACACGATCCCCGTACACCCCCGCTCCAGCAACTGCGCCGCCGCCGCCTGACCCCCCTCCACCGAGAACAACGAATGCGAGATCAACTCATCGGCATCCGACACCCCCAGCAACTGCGCCATCGCCTGCCGGAACCCCTCGATCTTCCGGATCACCGGCACGAACCGACCCGGCCCCACCGCCAACCCGATCCGCTCATGCCCCAGATCCACCAGATGCTGCACCGCCAACCGCGCCGCCGCACGATCATCCGGCGAGATGAACGGCGCCGGCACGTCGTCGGCGTGGCCGTTGAGCAGGACGATCGGCACGCCCTGCCCGATGAGCTGGGTGTAGCGGTCGGAGCGGGCCGTGGTGTCGGCGTGCAGGCCGGAGACGAAGATGATGCCGCTGACGCCGCGCTCGACGAGCAGCTCGGTGAAGTCGTCCTCCACCACCCCGCCCGGCACCTGCGTGCACAGCACCGGGGTGTAGCCGTGCTGGGACAGCGCCTTCTCGAAGGCCTGGGCGAACGTCGGGAAGATCGGGTTGTCCAGCTCCGGGATCACCAGGCCGACCAGGCCGTTGCTGCGCTGGCGCAGCCGCTGCGGCCGCTCGTAGCCCATCAGGTCCAGGGCGACGAGCACGGCCTGCCGGGTGGCGGCGGAGACACCCGGCTTGCCGTTGAGCACCCTGCTGACCGTCGCCTCGCTGACCCCCGCCTGCGCGGCGATGTCGGTCAGCCTCGCCGTGCCGCTCGTCAGGGGGGTGGCGCCGTTAGGCGGCATCGCGTTCCCACCAGACGGCGGAGTCGGGCGCCAGGCGGGCCACGCCGTCCGCGACGGCGGGCTCGACGCTGGCCAGCAGGACCCGTCCGGGGACGGGGATCTCCACCGGCTCGCCGGTCAGGTTGACCGTGCAGGCGAACCCGTCGCCCCGGGAGTAGGCGATCGTGCCCTCCGGGGAGTCGAGCCAGGTCAGCGGGGCGTCGCCGAAGGCCCGCCGTTCCCGGCGGACGCGCAGCGCCTCCCGGTACAGCCGGAGGATGGAGCCGGGGTCGCGCAGCTGGGACTGGACGCTGAGCGGGCCCCAGGAGGCGGGCATCGGCAGCCAGGACTCCTCGATGCCCGGCAGGCTGAAGCCGAAGTGCGGCTCGACGTCGGCCCACGGGATCGGCACCCGGCAGCCGTCGCGGCCGTCGTCGGGGTTGCGCAGCCGCTGCGGGTCGCGCAGGAACTCCTCGGGCAGGTCGAGGACCTCCGGCAGCCCCAGTTCCTCGCCCTGGTAGAGGTAGGTCGAGCCGGGCAGGGAGAGCGTCAGCAGGGCCGCGGCGCGGGACCTGCGCAGGCCGGTCTCGCCGTCGCCGTAACGGGTGAGGTGGCGCTTGACGTCGTGGTTGGACAGCACCCAGGTCGTGGGCGCGCCGACCATGCCGGCCGTGGCCAGCGACTCGGTGATCACCGTACGGAAGACCGAGGCGTCCCACGGCGCGTTGAGGAAGTGGAAGTTGAACGCCTGGTGCAGCTCGTCCGGGCGGACGTAGTTGGCCAGCCGCTCGGGGTTCGGCGCCCACGCCTCGGCGACGCCGATCCGCTCGCCGGGGTAGGAGTCGAGGAGACGGCGCCAGGCGCGGTGGATCTCGTGGACGCCGTCCTGGTCGAAGAACGGCACGACGTCGGCGCCGATCATCCGCACCTGGTCGGAGTGACCGACGTCGGGCAGCCCCTCGGCCTTGACCATGCCGTGGGCGACATCGATGCGGAAGCCGTCCACCCCCATGTCGAGCCAGAACCGCAGGATCGACTCGAACTCGGTGTGGACCTCGGGGTGCTCCCAGTTGAGGTCGGGCTGCTCGGGGGCGAACAGCCGCAGGTACCACTCCCCGTCGGGGAGCCTGGTCCAGGCGGGGCCGCCGAAGACCGACTCCCAGTCGTTGGGGGGCAGCTCCCCGTTCTCGCCACGGCCCCGGCGGAAGACGTAGCGCTCCCGCTCGGGGCTGCCGGGCCCGGCGGCCAGGGCCTGCTGGAACCAGACGTGCTGGTCGGAGGTGTGGTTGGGCACCACGTCGACGATCACCCGCAGGCCGTGCCGGTGGGCGTCCTCGATCAGGGCGCGGGCGTCGGCCAGCGACCCGAAGATGGGGTCCACGTCCCGGTAGTCGGCCACGTCGTAGCCGAAGTCGGCCATCGGGGAGGTGTAGAACGGGGTCAGCCAGAGGGCGTCCACGCCGAGGTCGGCGAGATACCGCAGCCGGCTCCGCACGCCCAGCAGGTCGCCGACGCCGTCGCCGTTGCCGTCGGCGAAGCTCCGCACGTAGACCTGGTAGATCACGGCATCGCGCCACCAGCGGGTGGCGGTGGTCTCGCCGGTGTGGCCGACCTGGATGAGCTCGGTCATATAAATCCCCCGATCAAATGACATATCAGGACGTGTTGTGCTTGGTGCGCGGTGGTGCCGGCTGCCGCCCGGTGCGCGGTGGCGCCGCCCTCACGGGCGGCGCCGGCTCACGACTTGGTCGCCCCCGCGGTGAGCCCGGCGACCAGGTGGCGCTGGACGAGCAGGAAGACGACCGCCGCGGGCAGCGCGATCAGCACCGCCGAGGCCGTCAGCAGGCCCCAGTCCGACCAGTGCTGGCCGACGAACTGCTGCAGGCCGACGGCGAGGGTGCGGGTGTCCTCCCCCGTCATGAAGACCGAGGCGTAGGCGACCTCGCCCCAGGCCGTCATGAAGGAGTAGAAGGCGGTGACCGCGATGCTGGGCCGGGCCAGCGGCAGGATGACCCGCCAGAAGGTGCCGAACGGCGTCAGCCCGTCGATCATTCCGGCCTGGTCGATCTCGCGCGGGATGGAGTCGAAGTAGCCCTTCATCATCCAGGCGCAGAACGGCACCGCGACCGTCATGTACGCGATCACCAGGCCCGGGATCTGGTTGAGCAGCCCGAGACCGGCCATGAGGTTGTACAGCGGCACGATCAGGATGGCCACCGGGAACATCTGGGTGACCAGCAGCATCCACATGACGCCGCGGTAGCCGGGGAAGCGGAAGCGGCTGATCGCGTAGCCGGTCGTCGAGGCCAGGAAGACGCCGATGACCGTGGTCAGGCCCGCGACGATCACCGAGTTGAGCAGCCAGCTCGGGAAGCCCGTCTCGGTCAGGACGCGGACGTAGTTGTCCAGCGACGGCTGGTCGAAGATCTTCAGCTCGGTGGACAGCCAGCCGTCGCGCGGCTTGAGCGAGGTCAGCACGAGCCAGACGATGGGGAAGATCGAGATGACCGAGGCGACGATGAGCGTCGCGTGCAGCAGGATCGAGCCGCCGACGCTCCGGTCGTCACGGCCGCGGGCGCGGCGGGGCCGCGCGGGCTCTGCGGTGGCGGTGCTCACCAGACCTCCCCCTGCCGGCGCAGCGCGCGGCGGTAGACCAGGGCCATCACGACGAGGAGCAGCAGGATGATCACGCCCCAGGCCGCCGAGCCCGAGTAGTTGCGGATGCCGGTGAACGCCTCACGGTAGGCGTAGGTCACCAGGATCTCCGTGGCGCTGCCGGGTCCTCCCCCGGTGATCAGGAAGATCAGCGGGAACATGTTGAACGTCCAGATCGTGCCGAGCAGCACGACGGTGCTGGAGACCGTGCGGAGCCCGGGAATCGTGATGTGCCGGAACCGCTGCATCGGCGTGGCGCCGTCCACCTCGGCCGCCTCGTAGAGCTCCGCGGGGATCGACTGGAGCCCGCCGAGCAGGGCCACCATCATGAACGGCACGCCCACCCAGACGTTGACCGCGATGACCGCGATCTTCGCGGTGGTCGGGTCGTCGAGCCAGCCGACGCCGCCCAGCCCGGCCGCGCGCAGCATCGCGTTGATGACGCCGAAGTCGCTGTTGTAGAGGTAGCGCCAGATGAAGGCGGCGACGAATCCGGGGATCGCCCACGGCAGGATCAGCAGCAGCCGGTAGAACGAGCGGAACCGCAGCCTGCGGTTGAGCATCATGGCCAGGCCGAGGCCGATGCCGTAGTGCAGGGCGACGCAGGCGACGGTCCAGATGACCGTCCAGGCCAGCTTCTCCCAGAAGACCCCGCTGGTGAGGATGTCGACGTAGTTGCCGAACCCGACGAACTCGTAGGTCGAGGGGATCACGTTGACGCCGATGGTCCGGCCCATCGTGGCCTCGGTGGCGTCGGTCAGGGACAGGTAGACCCCCCGGACCAGCGGCCAGCCGATCAGCACGGCGGTGACCACGATGACCGGGGCCACCATGGCCCAGGCGTACCAGTACTGCGACGTGGCACGCCGGAACGGGCCGGCCTTCCGGGGCCCGCCCCGGCCGCGGGCGCCGTCGTCGGCGCCCGCGGCCCGGTCCCTGGCCGTGCCGGTCACACGTCCAGTGGAGGTCGCCACGGTGTCAGCTCCAGTCCTTGAAGATGCCGCGGTACTTCTGGTCGACCGTCTTGAGCATCTCCTCGGGCGTGGTCTTGCCGCCGACCAGGGCCTGGTAGCCCTCCAGCAGCGGCTGGAAGAGCTGGCCGCCCTCGGGGATCCACGGCCGCGGGACCGCGGTGTCGAGGATCGGCTTGAAGGTGGCGACGTCCTTGTTGCCCGTGACGTCGGGGTTGTCGTAGGCGGAGGCGCGGGTCGGCAGGAGGCTGATCTCCTTGGCGATCTTCGCCTGGGCCTCGGGGGTGCTCATGAAGCGGACGAACTCGTAGGAGGCGTCCAGGTTCTTGGAACCGGCGTAGATGGCGTAGTTCCAGCCGCCGGTGGGGGCGCCGGCCTTGACCGAGCCCGCGGGGACCGGGGCGATGCCCAGGTTCTCCTTGTCCTTGAACTCCTTGCCCTGGTAGACCTCGGCCAGCGACCACGGGCCGTTGTAGATCATCGCGGTCTTGCCCTCCTTGAGGGCGGTCATCGCGTTGGCGTAGCTGTCCTGGATGGCCGGCTTGGGCGCGGCGCCCGACTTGATCAGGTCGTCGACCGTGGCCATCGCCTTGGTGTTGGCCGGGGAGTTGACGGTGATCTTCTTGTTCGGGGCGTCGAGCATGTCGCCGCCCTCGCCGTACATGAACGGCAGCAGGAAATAGGCGTCGACGTTGAGCGCGAGGCCGTCGGCGCCGGTCTTCTTCTTGACGTCGAGGGCGGTCTGCTTGAGCTCCTCGACCGTCTTCGGGGCCTCCTCGTGCCCGGCCTCCTTCAGCAGCCTCTTGTTGTACAGCAGGGCCAGGGTGTCGGTGACCTGCGGCACGGCGTAGGCCTTGCCGTTGTACTTGGCGCTGCTCAGCGGGCTGGGCAGGAAGTCGGACTCGTTCTCCAGGGCGCGGGTGCCGTCCAGCGGCTGGAGGTAGCCGAGCGAGGCGAACTGGGAGGTCCAGGCCACCTCGGAACGGATCACGTCGGGCGCGCCGGAACCGGCCTGCGCGGCGGTCTGGAACTTGTTCTGCGCCTGGTCCGAGGGGACGTTGACGTAGTTGACCTTGATGTTCGGATACTTCGCCTGGAACTCCTTGATGAGCGCCTGGAACGTCGGGCCCTCGCTGTCCGGCCGGACCGTGTCCCACCAGGTGATCTCACCGCTGATCTTCGTGGGGTCCGAGGGGGCCGAGCCGGCCGGCGCCGCCGCCGAGCCACCGTCGCCGCCGCCGCAGGCCGAAACCGCCAGGGCGAGAGCCGCGACGATCGTCGCGGCCGAGAAGGCTCGCCGCATCATTTCTCCTCATCGTTCAGGGGACCGGACCGGGATGGGGAGACTCCGGGCCGGGTTTGGAGTACGCCGGACGTTACGCCGACGTGAACTCCTTTGGAAGAACTTGCTGCAAGAGTCTGCAAACTTGTTACAAACCCGGCGTAGGCAACCATTTCGTTACCTTCTCCCGCCTCTGACCTGGCCCGGAGCGAGCCGGAGGCGGGCCGCCGACCCGTCCCCGGGAGCCCGGGAGACCTGGCGGGGACGGGCGTTCCGCGTCCCGGACGGGATGCCGGACGGAACCGTGCAGAAAGTTTCCGCAAGGGATTGCATAGATCATGTCCAATGAGTAACTTCCGGGCAACACCCCCAAAACAACCGTGGAGGCCACCGGTGGTCCGGCCGCTCCCCCCACGGCGCGCGAGGACGGGACCGCTCACCGCGGCAGTCATCGCGGCGGCGCTGCTCGTGCCGCCCCTCGCCGCCCCCGCCCACGCGTCGTCCCCCACCTCTCTCCCGGCGGCGAGCCCCGTCTCCGCACCGCCCGCCACCGCCGCCTCCACCGCATCACCCGCTCCCGCCGCCTCCACCGCCTCCGCCGCGTCCGGTGCCGCGCCCGCCGCCTCCGTGCCGCCCGTGGTCTCCGCGCTGAGCCGTACGGCCGAGCCCGCCGACAGGAACCTCGCCCGGGACGCCGCGCGCACCAAGCTCACCCGCGAGCGGTTCTACTTCGCGATGACCGACCGGTTCGCCGACGGCGACCCCGGCAACAACCGCGGCGGCCTGTCCGGCGACCGGCTCGCCACCGGCTTCGACCCCACCGACAAGGGGTTCTACCAGGGCGGGGACCTCAAGGGCCTGATCGACCGGCTCGACTACGTCAAGAACCTCGGCAGCACCGCGATCTGGATCACCCCGGCGTTCCGCAACCGGCCCGTCCAGGGCGCCGGCGCGAACGCCTCGGCCGGCTACCACGGCTACTGGATCACCGACTTCACTCGGATCGACCCCCACCTGGGGACGAACGCCGAGATGAAGCAGCTCGTGCGCGAGGCGCACCGGCGGGGGATGAAGGTCTTCTTCGACATCATCACCAACCACACCGCCGACGTGATCGACTATAAGGAGAAGACCTACTCCTACCGCTCCAAGGGCGCCTACCCCTACGTCGACGCCCGCGGCGTGCCGTTCGACGACCGCGCCTACGCCGGCAAGGACACCTTCCCCGAGGTGACCGCCGACTCCTTCCCCTACACGCCGGTCGCGCCGAAGAACGCCAAGACCCCCGCCTGGCTGAACGACCCGACGATGTACCACAACCGGGGCGACTCCACCTTCAGCGGCGAGAGCTCCGAGTACGGCGACTTCTCCGGCCTCGACGACCTGTGGACCGAACGGCCCGAGGTCGTCAGGGGCATGGCCGACATCTACAAGACGTGGGTCCGCGAGACCGGCATCGACGGGTTCCGCATCGACACCGCCAAGCACGTCGACATGGAGTTCTGGGAGCGCTTCTCCCCCGCCCTGCACGACTACGCGGCGAAGCGGGGCGACAAGCGGTTCTTCATGTTCGG
The DNA here is from genome assembly GCF_013409935.1 of Streptosporangium sandarakinum. Taxonomy (GTDB): domain Bacteria; phylum Actinomycetota; class Actinomycetes; order Streptosporangiales; family Streptosporangiaceae; genus Streptosporangium; species Streptosporangium nondiastaticum. The sequence continues at coordinate 564,994 of NZ_JACCCO010000001.1, forward strand.
CGAGGTCTACTCCGGCGACCCCGCCTTCACCAGCCGCTACTCCACCCGCGGCGGGCTGGACGCCACCCTGGACTTCCCGTTCCAGGAGGCCGCCCGGTCCTTCAGCGGCGGCACCGCGGACGCCGCCCGGCTGGCGAGGCTGTACGCCGACGACGACCACCACACCGACGCCGACGGCGACGCCTCCTCGCTGCCGACCTTCCTCGGCAACCACGACATGGGCCGCATCGGCCGTTTCCTCGCCCAGGACAACCCCGGCGCGGACGACGCCGAGCTGCTCCGCCGCGACCTGCTGGCCCACGAGCTGATGTACCTCACCCGCGGCCAGCCGGTCGTCTACTACGGCGACGAACAGGGTTTCGGCGGGAGCGGCGGTGACAAGGACGCCCGCCAGACGATGTTCGCCTCCAAGGTCGGCGACTACCTCGACGACGACCTGATCGGCACCGCGGCCACCCACGCCCAGGACAACTTCGTCCCCGGCCACCCGCTGTACCGGGGCATCTCCGCCCTGGCGAAGCTGCGCCAGGACAACCCGGCCCTGGCCGACGGCGCCCAGATCGAGCGCCTGGCCGCCGGAGGCGTCTACGCCTTCTCCCGGATCGGCGCCCGCGACCGGGTCGAGTACGTCGTGGCGGTCAACAACGCCGAGCGGGCCGGCGCCGCCGCCGTGCCGACGTTCTCCCCCGGCATGGCCTTCACCAAGGTGTACGGCGAGGGCCCCGCCGACCTGACCTCGGGCGCCGACGCGAAGCTGCCGCTGACCGTGCCGGCGCTGTCGGCCGTCGTGTACAGGGCGCGCGGGGCGCTCGCCGCCCCCGCCACCGCCCCGGCCGTCTCGATCGCCCTGCCCGGCGCCGAGATCAGGGGCACCGCCGAGGACGGCCGGATCCCGGTCACCGCCACCGTGCCCGGAAACGGCTTCGACCAGGTGACGTTCGCCGCCAGGGTCGGCGACGGCGGCTGGAGGGTGCTCGGCACCGACGACGCGCCCAACGCCACGGCCGCCGGCCGTACCTTCCGGGTCTTCCACGACCTGCGCGGGATCCCGGCCGGCACGAAGATCACCTACCGGGCGATCGTGAAGGACTCCGCGGGCCGCCTCGCCTCGGCCACCGCGTCCGCCGCGGTCGGCGCCGAGCCCGCCCCGCAGGACCCGGGCGCGGTCACCCGTGACTGGCTGGTCGTGCACTACCAGCGCCCGGACGCGAAAGACGCCGGCGACTACGACGGCTGGGGCCTGCACGTCTGGGGCGACGTGGAGCGGCCCACCGAGTGGGCATCCCCGCTCCCGCTGACCGGTGAGGACTCCTACGGCAGGTTCGCCTGGGTCAAACTCAGACCCGGCGCGACCGACGTCGGGATCATCGTCCACAAGGGCGACGAGAAGGACGGCGGCGACCGCGTCGTCAACCCCGCCAGGACCGGCGAGGTCTGGGTGGCGTCCGGCAGGGCCGAGACCTACACCTCCCGCGCGCAGGCCCAGGGCTACGCCACCGTCCACTACGCGCGGCCCGACAAGGACTACGACGGCTGGGGACTGCACCTGTGGGGCGACGGCCTGGCCGACGGCGCCGGCACCGACTGGGCCTCCCCTCGCCCGCCGGACGGCGTCGACTCCTACGGCGCGTTCTGGAAGGTCCCGCTGAAGGACGCCGCCGCCCCGCTGAACCACATCGTCCACAAGGGCGACGTCAAGGACCCCGGGCCCGACCAGACGTTCACCCCGGCCGCGCAGCCCGAGGCGTACGTCGTCTCGGGGAGGACGGAGGTCCACCCGACCCGGGCCGCGGCCGAGAACGTCGCGATCGTGCATTACCACCGGCCGGACGGGAAATACGACGGCTGGGGACTGCACCTGTGGGGTGACGTGGCGACACCCACCGAGTGGGCCGCCCCGCTCCAGCCCGAGGGCCGGGACGCGTTCGGGCTCCATTACCGGATCCCCCTGAAAGAGGGGGCGAAGAACGTGAGCTACATCATCCACAACGGCGACGACAAGGACCTGCCCGCCGACCAGTCGCTCGACCTGGCCGCCACCGGGGGCGAGGTCTGGCGGGTCGCCGGCGTCGAGGGGAACCTGCTGCCGCAACCCGCCGCCCACGGCGCCGACGCCGACCTGACCAAGGCCGCCGCCCAGTGGATCGACCGCGGCACGGTCGCCTGGAAGGTGCGGCCGTCCGACGCCTCGCACCACTCGCTGGTCTTCTCCGCCAAGGGCGACATCGCCTACGCCGACGGCGACCTCACCGGCGACCTCCGGATCATCCGGCTGGTCCCCGGCGTCCTCACCGACGCGCAGAAGGCCAGGTGGCCGCACCTTTCCGAGTACGCCGCCCTCACCGTGGACCCGCGCGACGCCGGTCTGGTCGCCGAGGCGCTGCGCGGGCAGGTCGTGGCCGTCGAGCGGGACGCCTCCGGCGCGCTGCTGGCCGCCACCGGCGTGCAGCTGCCCGGCGTGCTCGACGACGTCTACGCCAAGGCGGCCGGCGCCGAGCTGGGCCCGGTCTGGGACGGCGCGCCCCGGCTGTCGGTCTGGGCGCCGACCGCGCGCAAGGTCGAGCTCGCGCTCTACCGCGACCCGTCCGGCGGTGAGCGCGCCGTACATCCGATGCGCCGCGACGACGCCACCGGCGTCTGGTCGGTGCGGGGCGCGGCCGCCTGGAAGGGCCGCTACTACACCTTCCTGGTCACGGTCTACTCCCCCGCCGCGGGGAAGGTCGTCACCAACGAGGTGACCGACCCCTACAGCCTGTCGCTGGCCGCCGACTCCGTCCGCAGCCAGCTCGTCGACCTCGGCGACCGGTCGCTGCGGCCCGACGGCTGGGCGTCCCTGGTCAAGCCGGAGGCCGTCCCGCAGGCCAGGGCGTCGATCTACGAACTGCACGTGCGCGACTTCTCCGCCTCCGACACCACCGTCCCCGCCGACCGGCGCGGCACCTACGCGGCGTTCACCGGCGACTACGCCGGGATGCGGGAGCTGCGCAAGCTGGCCGGGGACGGCCTGACCCACGTCCACCTGCTGCCGGTCTTCGACATCGCGACCGTCCCGGAGAGGAAGGCCGACCGCGCCGAGCCGGACTGCGACCTGGCCGCGCTGCCCGCCGACTCCGACCGGCAGCAGGAGTGCGTCGGAAAGACCGCCGCCAAGGACGCCTTCAACTGGGGCTACGACCCGCGGCACTACACCGTGCCCGAGGGCTCCTACGCCTCCGACCCGGACGGCACCGCCCGGATCAAGGAGTTCCGCGGCATGGTGCAGGGCCTCAACAGGGCCGGCCTGCGGGTGGTCATGGACGTCGTCTACAACCACACCCACGCCGCCGGCCAGGACCCGACCTCGGTGCTCGACCGCGTCGTGCCCGGCTACTACCACCGGCTGCTCGACGACGGCGCGGTGGCCACGTCCACCTGCTGCGCCAACACCGCCCCCGAGCACGCGATGATGGGCAGGCTCGTCGTCGACTCCATCGTCACCTGGGCGAAGCAGTACAAGGTGGACGGCTTCCGCTTCGACCTGATGGGCCACCACCCGAAGGCGAACATCGTCGCGGTCCGCAAGGCCCTCGACGCGCTCACCCCGGAGAAGGACGGGGTGGACGGCAAGTCGATCATCCTGTACGGCGAGGGCTGGAACTTCGGCGAGGTCGCCGACGACGCCCGCTTCGAGCAGGCCACCCAGGCCAACATGGCCGGCACCGGGATCGGCACCTTCAACGACCGGCTGCGCGACGCGGTGCGCGGCGGCACGCCGTTCGACGCCGACCCCCGGATCCAGGGCTTCGGCTCCGGCCTGGCCGGCGCGCCCAACGGCTCGCCCGCCAACGGCACCGCCGAGCAGCAGCGGGCCCGCCTGCTGGGCTACCAGGACCTGATCAAGGTTGGCCTGACCGGCAACCTGCGCGACTACGCCTTCACCGACTCGCACGGCAGGCGGGTCAAGGGATCGGAGGTGGACTACAACGGATCGGCGGCCGGCTACACCGCCGCGCCGGGCGAGGCCGTCACCTACGTCGACGCCCACGACAACGAGACGCTGTTCGACGCGCTGGCCTACAAGCTGCCGCAGGCCACCCCGATGACCGACCGGGTGCGCATGCAGTCGCTGTCGCTGGCCACCGCCGTCCTCGGGCAGGGCACCTCGTTCGTCCACGCCGGAACCGAGCGGCTGCGCTCGAAGTCGCTGGACCGCAACTCCTTCGACTCCGGCGACTGGTTCAACCGGCTGCTGTGGGACTGCTCGGCGGGCAACGGCTTCGGCGCGGGCCTGCCGCCCAGGGCGGACAACGAGGACAAGTGGCCCTACGCCCGGCCGCTGCTGGCCGACCCGGCGCTGAAGCCGGACTGCGCGGCGATCACCTCGGCGCGGAACCTGTACGGCGAGCTGCTGAGGATCCGCTCCTCCTCCCCCGCCTTCACCCTCGGCTCGGCCGCCGAGGTGCAGAAGCGGCTGACCTTCCCGCTGAGCGGCGCCGCCGAGACGCCGGGTGTGGTGACCATGCACCTGGACGCCTCGGGGATCGACCCGAGGTGGGACTCGCTCACCGTCGTGTTCAACGCCACGCCCGAGAAGCGGTCGCAGACCGTGGCCGCGCTCAAGGGCGCCGCGGTGACCCTCCACCCCGTCCAGGCGGACGGGACCGACGCCGTCGTGAAGACGTCGGCCTTCGACTCCGCCACCGGCACGCTGACGGTACCGGCCCGCACGGTCGCCGTCTTCGTCCGGCCGCGCGGCTGAGAGCCTCCCGGGGCCCCGCGGCCCCGGAGGGAAAGACCCGGGCCGGGTGCTGCAACACCCGGCCCGGCCAAGGGAATCCGTCCATCCACCTGGAGGCCCCCGTGAGATCCTACAAAGCCGTCCTGACCGTGGCGGCGACCGTCCTGGCGAGCGCCGCCGTCGCGCTCCCCGTCACGACCGCCGCGCCCGCCCAGGCGTCGCCGCCCACCCCCGGCCCGATCGTCAACCTGTGGAACTGGAACTGGAACTCGGTCGCCCGGGAGTGCACCGACGTGCTCGGCCCCGCCGGGTACGCCGCCGTCCAGGTCTCCCCGCCCGGCGACTCGATGAGCAAGGGCGGCTCCGTCTGGTGGGACGTCTACCAGCCCGCCCGCTACACGCTCAACAGCAAGTTCGGCGACGAGAACGCGTTCAGGAACATGGTGAACGCCTGCCACTCCGCGGGCGTCAAGGTCCACGCCGACGTGGTCATCAACCATATGACCGGCCAGGGCAGCAGAAGCTACGGCGGCTACGGCTTCGGCAAGTACGACTACCCCGGGCTGTACTCCCCCGCCGACTTCCACTCCCCCGCCTGCACGATCAACGACTCCGACTACGTGAACGACGCCTGGCGGGTGCGGAACTGCGAGCTGGTCGGCCTGTCCGACCTCGACACCGGCTCCGACCACGTCCGCGACCAGATCGCCGGCTACCTCAACAGGCTGACCGACCTCGGCGTGGACGGCTTCCGCGTCGACGCCGCCAAGCACATCGACCCCGGCGACCTGTCGGCGATCAGGTCGAGGCTGAAGGGCTCGCCCTACCTCCACCACGAGGTCATCGAGGGCCCGAACGAGGCGGTCAAGCCGAGCCACTACACCGGGGTCGGCGACGTGCACGAGTTCGTGTACGGCCGCAAGCTGAAGGAGCAGTTCACCGGCCAGATCAAGTGGCTTTCGACCTTCGGGCAGAGCTGGGGCCTGTCGGTGCCGAGCGACAAGGCCGTGGTCTTCGTCGACAACCACGACACCGAGCGCAACGGCTCCACTCTCAACTACAAGTACGGCGACGCCTACAAGCTGGCCAACGTCTTCATGCTGGCCTGGCCGTACGGCACGCCGAGCGTCTACTCCGGCTTCACCTGGGGTGACAAGGAGGCCGGTCCCCCGTCGGCGAACGGCGGGTTCGTCACCGACGCCGACTGCGGGAACGGCCGGTGGACCTGCTTCCACCGGCGGATGAGCGGCATGGTCGGCTTCAACCGGGCCGTCGCGGGCACCTCCGTCGGCAACTGGTACGACAACGGCGACAACGTGATCGCCTTCAGCCGCGGCGGCAAGGGCTGGGTCGCGATCAACAACGAGGGCGGCTCCGTCACCCGGACCTTCACCACCGGCCTGCCCGCCGGCACCTACGCCGACGACGCCGGGAGCGGCACGGTGACGGTCGCGGCGAACGGCACCGCCACGGTGACCGTCCCGGCGAGGGGCGCGGTCGCCGTCCACGCCGGCGGCCCCCGGCCCACCCCCACGGACTCCCCCTCGCCGGACACGGTCGCCACCACCTTCGCGGTGAACGCCACGACGTACTGGGGGCAGAACGTGTTCGTCGTGGGCGACGTGCCCGAGCTCGGCGGCTGGAACCCGGCGAACGCGGTGGCGCTGTCGTCGGCGGCCTACCCCGTCTGGCGGGGCACGGTCGGCCTGCCCGCCGGGCGGACGATCTCCTACAAGTACATCAAGAAGAACCCCGACGGGTCGGTGACCTGGGAGAGCGACCCCAACCGCTCCTTCACCACGCCCTCCGGCGGCGCCGTGACCCGTAACGAGACGTGGCGCTGACCGCAGGCGTCCGCCGCGCCCGCCGCCGGCCGTACGGCGGGCGCACCCGGCTCGCCCGCCGTACCCGCCGGGCCCGGCGCCGGCCGCGTGGCGGGGTCGATGCGCCCGTACGCGACCGCCGGCCCGGAAAATTTTTCCAGGCCGGCGGTTCCGTTTCCCGTCCGCCTCGACCTGCCCCTGAGCGACCTTCACCGGAGACGCGTGGCACGGTACGAACGGATCAATTCCGGCGATCCTGTTTCTCTTACGGATCAGGTGGTACGTCAATGCTGCAACACGCCAAAGAGGGACAAAGGAGGGGAAAAAGCATGATTACCCATGACCAGCTTCAGACCGTCCTTAACCAGCCTGTTTACGACAGCAATGGCGAAAAGGTCGGCAAGGTGGAGCACGTCTACGTCGACGACGCCACCGGCCGACCCGCCTGGCTCTGCGTGCGGACCGGGCTGTTCGGCATGAACGAGACCTTCGTCCCGGTTCAGACGGCCAACGTGGTGGGCGACCACATCGAGGTGGCCCTTGACAAGGACCGCATCAAGGACGCCCCCAACATCGACGTCGAGTCCGGCGGCCACATGTCCGCCGAGGAGGAGCGCGAGCTCTACCGCTACTACGACATCGACTGGGAAGGCTCCTGGCAGGAGGCCAACCGGACCGGCGAGACCGGTGAGGCGGGCTGGGCGCACACCGGCGGCCTGCGGGAGCGCGAGCGCATGGGCCGCACCGCCGGCCTGGACGGCGAGCACGGGATCCACACCGGCGGCACGGACCACGACGGCCTCGGCCGCACCGGCGGCCTGCGGGAGCACGGGCGGACGGACCACCACGGCGTGGGCCACACCGGCCACACCGGCCACACCGGTGACGACGCGATGACCCGCTCGGAGGAGCGGCTGGACGTCGGCACCGAGAGCCACGAGGCGGGCCGGGCCCGGCTGCACAAGTACGTGGTCACCGACCAGGAGCAGATCACCGTACCGGTCACCCGCGAGGAGGTCCGCGTCGAGCGCGAGCCGATCACCGACTCCAACATCGACGACGCCCTCGGCGGCCCGGAGATCACCGAGTCCGAGCACGAGGTCATCCTGCGCGAGGAGCGGCCGACGGTCGAGAAGCGGACCGTCCCGGTCGAGCGGGTCCGCATGTCCAAGGACCGCGTCACCGACGAGGAGACCATCTCCGAAGACGTCCGCAAGGAGCGCATCGAGGCCGAGGGCGACGCCCGCGGCATCGGCCGCGGCCGGACCCTCTGATCGGTCCACCGGCCGGATCCGGGCCCGTACGGCACCGCCGTACGGGCCCGCGCCGTTCCCGGCCCCGGTATCCGCCTACCGGCGTCCCCCGGCCGGGAGCCACCGTCAGGCCGGGCGCCGGACGCGGAAGGCCGGGCCGTCGGCCGGACGGGGTCGGCGGGGAGCGCAAAGGCGGGGATCGGGGTGGGCCGGCGGGGAGCGCAAAGGCGAGGATCGGGGTGGGTAAAACCCGGGCCACGTCCGCCGCATTCCGAACTCATTTGTCATGGTTTGGGCATATTCGTTACGGAGCAGGGCGGACTACGCCGATCAGGGGGTGGCGGCCGTGTCAGATGACCTGTTCACCGAACCGGACGACATGTTCCAGGACCGGCGGGAGGCCGGCCGGGTCCTCGCGCGCCTCCTGGAGCACTACCGCGGCAGACCCGACGTCGTCGTGCTGGGGCTGCCGCGCGGCGGCGTCCCGGTGGCGTACGAGATCGCCACGGCTCTCAGCGCCCCGCTGGACGTCTTCCTGGTGCGCAAGCTGGGCGTCCCGGGCCGCGAGGAGCTCGCCATGGGCGCCATCGCCAGCGGCGGCGCCATCGTGCTCAACGAGGACATCATCGGGCGGCTGGGGATCTCGCAGTGGGCCATCCGGGCGGCGACCGACCGGGAGTGCCAGGAGCTGATCCGGCGGGAGGAGACGTACCGGCAGGGGCGGCCCGCGCTGGACCTCGACGGCAAGACCGTCATCGTCGTGGACGACGGCCTGGCCACGGGGGCGAGCATGCGCGCCGCCCTCCAGGCGCTCCGCCGCCACCGGCCGGCCCGGACCGTCGTCGCCGTCCCGACCGCGCCCGAGTCGGCCTACCACGACTTCGCCCGCCTGACCGACGAGCTGGTGTGCGCCGTCACGCCCCCGTACTTCACCGCCGTCGGGCAGTCCTACCGGGACTTCGCCCAGACGACGGACGAGGAGGTGCGGAGCCTCCTGCGCTCGGCGATCCGGTCCCGGCCGGCGACGGCCAGCTAGTCCGCGCCGAGCGGAAGTCCGCGGGCACGGCGCCCCGCGGGGTGGAGGAGGTGCATCGTGAACGCCGTCCGGATGAACCTTGAACGCCTGGAGATCCCGACCGCCGACGTCGTGCTGGAGGCCGACGTCGCGGTGCCGCACCCGGCGTACGGCATGGTGCTGTTCGCGCACGGCAGCGGCAGCAGCCGTCACAGCCCACGCAACCGCTACGTGGCGAGCGAGCTGCAGAGAGCCGGTCTGGCGACGGTCCTCGCCGACCTCCTCACACCGCAGGAGGAGCGGATCGACCTGGGAACCGGCGAGTTCCGCTTCGACATCGGGCGGCTCGCCGTACGGCTGGCCGGTCTGACCGGCTGGCTGGCCCGGCACAAGCCCACCGCCGGCCTCGACGTCGGTCTCTTCGGCGCCAGCACGGGCGCGGCCGCCGCGCTCGTCGCCGCCGCCGCACGGCCCGCGGTGAAGGCGGTCGTCTCCCGCGGCGGGCGGCCGGACCTGGCCGGCGACTCGCTGCGGTCGGTCCACCAGCCCACCCTGCTCATCGTCGGGGAACGCGACCCGATCGTCGCCAGGCTCAACCAGGAGGCGATGGAACTGCTGCCGGGCGAGACGCGGCTGGAGATCGTGCCGGGGGCCACTCACCTGTTCGAGGAGCCCGGCGCGCTGGAGCAGGTGGCCTCCCTGGCCCGGGGGTGGTTCATGGGCCACCTGCCGCGGGGGCGGAACCCGGAGGACGACGCGCCGGAGTGACCGTGCGCAGTCCGGGGCCCGCGCCGGAGTGACCGTGCGATCCGGGATCCGTGCCGGAAGCACCGAGCCGAACAGGGGCCGCGTCCCACGTTCGTGCCGGGGTGGCGGTTGAGGGACCCGGAACCCGTGTGGATGCCAAGATCTGACAGTCCGCCGTAATTCATCACTCCCTGTCAGTGATTAGTAACTTAAAGTGATCGAAATAGCGGTTGGTTCTGCACTCGCGCGGCTATGAGAGCTGGTGACGAATTGGTCGTTGACTACGGGGGGACCCACGATGACGAACTTCGACCAGATCAAGGGCAAGGCCAGGGAGAACGCCGGTGAGGCGGTGAACGACGACGAGATGGCCGACCGGGGCCGCGCGGAGCACGCCAAGGGCAAGGCCAAGGAGGCCGCCGGCAAGGCCAAGGACAAGGCCAAGAAGGCCGCGGACGACGCGCGCGGCAGGTTCGCCGAATAGTCCGGGCCTTCCTGCGACCGCGGTTTCCGGTCACCGGCGCCGCGGGCGGCGATGGACGCCGCCCGCGGCGCCCGCGCGTCACGGCGACCGCGGGCCGGGCGTCCGGCGCCTCCGCGACTCTCCGCCCCCACGGCTCCGGGAGCTCCGCGGTCACCCGCGGGCCGGGCGTCCGGAAAGTTAAGGCGGGTGACCCTGGGCGTTCAGCTCGGGCACCCCTGAGCGGCCACCCTCGTGGCTAGGTTCGGCGAGCACCCCGATTCAAGGGCGTTCGTCCCGTGTCACGAGGAGTCACCTTGCGAGTCCTGGCCGTTGTGCCCGCCCGTGGCGGTTCCGTGGGCGTGCCGCTGAAGAACCTGGCCGCGGTGGGCGGCACCCCGCTGGTCACCCGCGCGGTGCGGGCCTGCGCGCGGGCCGAGCTGATCGACGAGGTCGTGGTCAGCACCGACCACGCGGAGATCGCCCGGGTGGCCCGCGAGTCCGGGGCGGAGGTGGTCGAGCGGCCGGAGGAGCTGAGCGGGGCCACCGCCTCCAGCGAGTCGGCGGTTCTGCACGTGCTCGACCGGCTTCCCGAAAGCCCGGAGGTGGTCGTGCTGGTCCAGTGCACCAGCGCGTTCATCGACCCGGCCGACCTCGACGCCGCCGTCACCAGGATCCTGGACGGCAGCGCGGACGTGGTGTTCTCCGGCGTGGAGACGCACGAGTTCCTGTGGGACGCCGCCGGCGCGGGCGTCAACCACGACCCGTCCTTCCGCCCGCGCCGGCAGGACCGCGAGCCGCACTTCCGCGAGACCGGCGCGTTCTACGCGATGCGCGCCGACGGCCTGCGCGAGCACGGGCACCGCTTCTTCGGCCGGGTCGCCGTGCAGCCCGTGCCGTCGCGGCACGCCGTCGAGGTCGACTCCCCCGAGGACCTGGAGATCGTCCGGGCGCTGGCGCCGTTCGTGGACCGGCCCGAACCCCTCGACGTGGACGCCGTGGTCACCGACTTCGACGGCGTGCACACCGACGACCGCGCCTACGTCGACCAGGACGGCCGCGAGATGGTCGCGGTCAGCCGCTCCGACGGCATGGGGGTGGCGCTGCTGCGCGGGTCCGGCGTCAAGTTGCTGATCATGTCCACCGAGCGGAACCCGGTGGTCGCCGCCCGCGCCCGCAAGCTCGACGTGCCGGTCCTGCAGGGGCTGACCGACAAGCGGACCGTGCTGCGCGACTGGCTGGCCATCGAGGGACTGGACCCGGCCCGCGTCGCCTACGTCGGCAACGACGTCAACGACCTGGGCCCGATGAGCGAGGTCGGCTGGCCCGTCACCGTGCCCGACGCCCACCCCCGGGTCCGCGCCGCCGCCCGGGTGGTGCTCACCAGGCCCGGCGGGGCGGGGGCCGTACGGGAACTGTGCGACCGGATCCTCGCCGCGCGCCCCGAACCCGGGGCGGCGCCCGCGCCCGCGTCCGTGCCCGTCCCCCGCGCCGAACCGAGGGTGACCCCGGCCGCCAGACCGGTACGGATCGGCGACACGCCGGTCGGCGCGGGCCTGCCGGTCTACGTGATCGGCGAGATCGGGATCAACCACAACGGCGACCTCGACATCGCGCGCAGGCTCATCGACGTGGCGGCCGAGGCGGGCTGCCAGGCCGTCAAGTTCCAGAAGCGCACCCCGGAGATCTGCGTGCCGCCGGAGCAGCGCGACCAGATCCGGCAGACGCCGTGGGGCGAGATGACCTACCTGGAGTACAAGCTCAGGACCGAGTTCGGCCGGAACGAGTACACCGCGATCGCCGAGCACTGCCGCGAGCGGGGCGTCCACTGGTTCGCCTCACCGTGGGACGTGCCGTCGGTGGAGTTCCTGGAGTCCATGGACGTGGTCACGCACAAGGTCGCCTCGGCGAGCGTGACGGATCTGGAGCTGCTGCGCGCCCTCGCCGCCACCGGCAAGCCGGTCATCCTGTCCACCGGCATGTCCACGCTGGAGGAGATCGACCGGGCGGTGGAGATCCTCGGCACCTCCAGGCTCGTGCTGATGCACGCCACATCCACCTACCCCCTCCCCCCGGAGGAGGCCAACCTCCGCACGATCCACACCCTCCAGGAGCGGTACGGCGTGCCGGTCGGCTACTCCGGCCACGAGCGCGGCCTGCAGATCTCACTCGCCGCGGTGACCCTGGGGGCGGTGGCCGTGGAACGGCACATCACACTCGACCGCACGATGTGGGGCTCCGACCACGCCGCCTCGCTGGAGCCGGCCGGGCTGGAGCACCTGGTCCGCGACATCCGCGTCATCGAGAGCGCACTGGGCGACGGCGTGAAGCGGATCTTCCCCGGCGAGGAGGGGCCGAAGGCCCGCCTGCGGCGCGTCACCGTGTAGATGGCGACGCTGCGCGTCGCGGCTCGGGGGCTCAAACCCGGTGTCTTCTGTGTTCATGGCGACGCTGCGCGTCGCGGCTCGGGGGCTCAAGCCCGGTGTCTTCCCTCGTCACTACGTCGCTACGCTCCTTCGTTCCTCAGTCCAGACACCGGCGCCCCCTCGCTGTGTTCATGGCGACACTTCGTGTCGCGGCTCCGGGGCTTGAGTCCGGTGTCTTCCCTCGTCACTACGTCGCTACGCTCCTTCGTTCCTCAGTCCAGACACCGGCGCCCCTTCGCGGGTGGGTGTGACCTTGAAAGGGAACCTTGATCAGGTTGTCGGTCGTCCTGCCGGTGCGGGACGTTGAGACGTACGTGGCCGACGCGCTGGCGTCCCTCGCCCGGAACGCGCGGCGGGACTTCGAGTTCATCGTGGTGGACGACGGTTCGGTGGACCGGACCGGGCAGATCATCGAGGACTTCCGCGACGAGCTGCCCGGTCTGGTCGTGCTGCGCAACGAGACGCCCGTGGGGCTGGCCGACGCCCGCAACCAGGGAGTGTCGCTGGCCTCCGGCCGTTACCTGACCTTCATGGACGGCGACGACTGGCTCGCCCCGGGCTACCTGGCCGACCTGGTGGCGGCGATCGAGCGGCTCGGCTGCGACTTCGTCCGGGTGGACCACGTTCAGGCCGAGGGTCGTCGGAGGGTGATCCACCGGGCTCCGCCGGCCGTTCGCGGGGTGGTGCTGAAGCCGCGCGAGCACATCCTGCCCCTGTCGTCTCGGACCATGGTGGACTACCCCTACGCCTGGGCCGGGATCTACCGCCGTGACCTGGGCGGGCTGCTGACCTTCCCCGGTCGTCTGCACACCGCCGAGGACCGGCCGTGGATCTGGCGGCTGCACCGGCGGGCCGCGTCCTTCGCGGTGGTGCCGCTGGCCGGGATCTTCTACCGCCGGATGGTGGCGGGCTCACTGACCCAGGTCGGGGACGCCCGGCAACTGCACTTCTTCGACGCGTTCGACCTGGTCTTCGCCGACCTGGAGAGGGACGCGGAGGAGGAGTTCGCCGCCAAGGCCGCCCGTACCTTCTGCGCGCTGCTGGTCCACCATCTGGAGCTGGGCGACCGCTTCTCCCCGGAGCTGCGCGCCCGCTTCGAGGCTCGAGGCGCCCAGGCCCTGCGGCGGCTGCCCGCCGGCCTGCTGGCCGAGGCCGGAAGCCTGGGGCCGGAGCGCGACGCGGTCCTGCGGAAGCTGCTGGAGGAGCGATGACACGGCTGTTCTACGCCTCGACGCTGTTCGGGGCGATGACGCTGGCGGCCGCGATCGACGACGGCCGTTTCGGGCCGCGCGATGACCGGCGGATCCTGCTGGTCTCCAACAACGCCGCCGTCCCGGAGGTCACGCCGTCGCTGGACGAGGCTCCGGGGTTCGCCCCGCTGCGCCCGCGCTTCGACGAGGTCCACTCGTGGAACGAGATCGTGGCACCGATGCACCCGTCGGACTGGAAGGCGCGCGCCATCGAGGTCCCGATGCTGAGCCGCCTGCTGGCCACGCGGCTCTCCCTCGGTGACGACCTGTGCGAGCTGGTCCTGGAGTCCGTCGCGGTGCCGCCCGCCCGGACCGTCGCCACGCTGGTCAGGGACTGCCCGATCACCGTCTACTCCGACGGCCTGATGAGCTACGGCCCCACCCGTGACGCCCTGCCGCTGGAGATCTCCGGGCGGATCACCCGGCTGCTCCACCTCGACCTGGTGCCGGGCCTGGCCCCACTGCTGCTGTCGGAGTACGGCGTGCCCGCCGACGCCCTCCCGGACCGGGCGTTCCTGGACGTGGTGGAGTCGGTGACCTCGGCGGTGGACCCGGCCGCGGCAGCTCCGGACGTGCCCGGGGCTCCGGAGAGCCGGGCGATGATCCTGGGCCAGTACCTGTCGGCGCTCGGCATCGTCACCGCCGACGAGGAGGCGGGGCTGCACGCGGACATGCTGCGCGGCGTGGCCGCCCGGGGGTTCGGCACCGTCCTGTTCAAGCCCCACCCGGCGGCCGGGCGCCGGCATGCCCTCCGGCTGCGGGAGACGGCCGCGGAACTGGGCGTCAGACTGGAGGTCGCCACGGAGAGCGTCCCCGCCGAGTCGTACTTCGCGGCCCTGCGGCCCGGGCTGGTCGTCGGCTGCTTCTCCACCGCGCTGATCACCGCGAGGAACCACTACGGCCTGCCGGTGGCGGCGATGGGGGGCGAGCTGGTTCTGGAGCGGCTCTCGCCGTACGAGAACAGCAACCGGATCCCGGTGACGATCACCGACGCCCTGCTGCCCCGGCTGGCGGCCGACGGGTCGGTGAGCGATCCGCCACCGGTGGACCTGCCCGCCCTGGTCCGCGCGGTCGGCTACTGCATGCGCGCCGGGGCCCATCCCGGCCTGCGCGAGGCCGCGTCCGCCCACCTGGACGCGCACGGTCCCGATCGTTACTTCAAGCGCCAGAGACTGTCCGCCCTGGAGCTGCTTCCCGCCCGGGACCGTACGGCGCCGGGGACGCTCGGCCGTCTCCGGCGGCGTCTGTCGCAGACGCTCCTGTAAAACCCAAAATTCAGACATATGTGCCCCTTGACCTGGGAATATCGTCCTTCAGTCGTTTTGAATGCGGTTCGGGAACCGCGCTGAGAGGGCGATCGAGAGGCAGGGGGATGACGCTGCGGACGCGCAGCACCGTGATCGCCGCGCTACTGACCACGGTGGTCGTCGTGCTGGGCTGGCTGGGGCTGCTCGCCGTTCTCCAACGGCTGGAGGACGGCGAGGTGCGCGATCAGGTCACGTCGCTGGCGCGGCAGAACGCGGCGATCGTCCGGGAGGACAGCACGCCCACCCTGGTGGCCGCCGAGGAGAGCGGGGTCGCCCAGCTGGTGATCGGCGGGAGGGTGGCCGGCACCGCGCCCGAGTCGGCCGACCGGCGGCCTCTCACGACGGCCCGCCCGGCCATGGGAGAACCGAACTGGAAAGGGACCGTCACCTGGAACGGACAGCGGATGATCACCGTGGGCTACGCCGTCCCCGGTGGAATGGTCTACGCCGCGCAGCCGGAGCCCGGACTGTTCTTCGACCCGCCGCGGGCGGCGCTGATCGGCGCGGCCGGGCTGGTTTGCGTGGGCCTGGTCTCCCTGGCCACCTGGCTGACCATGTCCAGG
This sequence comes from Streptosporangium sandarakinum, assembly GCF_013409935.1. GTDB lineage: Bacteria > Actinomycetota > Actinomycetes > Streptosporangiales > Streptosporangiaceae > Streptosporangium > Streptosporangium nondiastaticum. The sequence continues at coordinate 580,555 of NZ_JACCCO010000001.1, forward strand.
GCGCTCGCCTCGATCGAGGGCATCCGCGCGGAGCTGCATGAGATCACCGCCACCGACCTGGGCCGGCGGGTGCCGGAGCCACAGCATCCGGAGGAGTTCAGGAGGCTGGCGGAGACCGTCAACGCCACGCTGGGGCGGCTGGAGGAGGCCGTCGGCCGGCAGCGGCGGTTCGCCGCCGACGCCTCCCACGAACTGCGCAGCCCGGTCACGGCCCTGCGGACCCAGCTCGACCTGGCGATGTCCGATCCCGAACCGGACACCGACGCGACGCTCGAGGGGCTGGACCGCGCGATCGACCGGCTCCAACTGCTGGTGGACGACCTGCTGGCGGTGATCCGGCTGGACGCCACCGCACCGGCCGGCCACGAGCGGATCGACCTGGGCGAGCTGGTCCGCACCGAGCTGGACCGCCGCCCCGACGAGATCACCCGCGACCTGGCGGCGGGCGCGCTGGTCGAGGGCGATCGGCTGCAGCTGGCCCGGGTGCTGACCAACCTGGTGGACAACGCGCTGCGGCACGCCGAGCACGAGGTGCAGGTGAAGGTCCGCCCCGATGCCGATTCGGAGCACGCGGTGCTGGAGGTCATCGACGACGGCGGCGGCATCCCGGAGGCCGACCGGGAGCGGGTGTTCCAGCGGTTCGTCCGGCTGAAGGAGGGCCGAGAGCGCGACGCGAGCGGCAGCGGGCTGGGCCTGCCGATCGCCCGGGAGATCGCCGAGGGCCACGGCGGCAGCCTGGACATCGCCGACTGCGAACACGGCGCCCGTTTCGTCCTACGACTCCCCCTGCTGCCAGGAGACACCGGTCCGACAGAGGAGCCCACGAGGGAACGCCAGTGTCTGGACTGAGGAGCCGCGAGGGGGGCGCCGGTGTCTGGACTGAGGAACGCAGCCGCGCAGCGACGAAGTGACGAGGGAAGACACCGGACACCAGCCCCCGAGCCGCGACGCGCAGCGTCGCCATGAACACAGCGAGGGGGGCGCCGGTGTCTGGACTGAGGAACGCAGCCGCGCAGCGACGAAGTGACGAGGGAAGACACCGGACACCAGCCCCCGAGCCGCGACGCGCAGCGTCGCCATGAACACAGCGAGGGGGGCGCCGGTGTCTGGACTGAGGAACGCAGCCGCGCAGCGACGAAGTGACGAGGGAAGACACCGGACACCAGCCCCCGAGCCGCGACGCGCAGCGTCGCCATAAATACAGCCCCGAGCCGCGACGCGTTAGCGTCGCCATGAGTACGAGATCTTGAGGTAGCGGTTCATCCTGCGCCGGGCGCGGCGGCCGGCGCGCAGCACTCTGGGCGGGACCTCCACGCGCAGCCGGGCGCGGCGGCGGGCGGCGGCGTACGCCGGCCCGTCGAGCAGGGAGCGGGCCGGCACCAGGCGTCCCGATCGGGCCTTGCCGACCAGGGTGACCAGGTGGGAGGTCCAGTCGTCCAAGCCGCCGGGGTGGAAGTAGTTGGCCCGGCACCACTCCTCGTCCGGGGTGAGGAAGCGCCCATCGGCCAGGTCGCCGAGGGTGCCGAGCAGCCCGCTCCCCTCGAAGACGAGGTTGATCGTCTCGGCGCCCACCCCGAAGTCCGACAGCACCAGCAGCGGCACGGAGCAGGCGATCGCCTCCAGTGCGGCGGTCGAGCTGACCGTGACGAATCCCGCCGCGCGGGCGAGGTGGTCGCGCATCGGGCCGGCCTCGAACCGCACGGCGTCGGCGGGGACCGTGGCCCGTTCGGCCAGCTCCCGCCACAGCCGCCGGTAGGGGTGCCGCTCGGCGTGGGTCTGGCGCTCGTCGTCCAGGGCGCGGAGCTTGACCACGACGTCCAGGTCCGGCCGCCGCCCGGCCAGTCCGGCCAGGGACAGCAGGATCCGCTCCCGGTCCTCCCTGCGCCTGGGCACCTTGGCCTGGGCGGCGAACACCACGCGGTCGCGCGGACCGGAGGCGGGCGGTGCCTGGCCCGCGGGCAGGAACGGCAGCCGGGCCAGTCCGACCGCGCCACCGCCGCCCAGCCTCCGGCCGAGTTCGGTGAACTCCGCCACCTCCCGCCCGCTGTGCAGGACGAACAGGTCGCAGCCGCTGCGGAACAGCCACGCCTTCTCGGTTGCCGGGACGGAGATGCCCGGCAGCCCTGAGACGAACACCGGTCTCGGCGAGAGGCCGGCGAGCACCTCGGCGACCAGCACGTCCACCACCGGGCCGGTGCAGGCGGCCAGCACCGCGTCGGGTCGCAGCCGTTCGGCCGCCCGGCGCAGCGCCCGCGCCGACAGCACCGGCGGGTCGGCGGCCACGCCGGTGACGGCCGCGCGGATCTGCGCCGGTGAGGGCGCGATGGGGGTACGGATCACCGCCAGCTCCGCCGTACAGCCGCCGGGAAGGTCCGCGAGCAGGTGGGCGGCCCACTTCAGGTAGGAATCCGAGTCGGCCACGGCCAGGACCTTCACCTTGTGACTCCGGTGTCGTGATGGGCGAACATCGACAGGTGTGAGCGGAGGGAGGGCGCGGCCTGAGCGGTCCACCACTCGTCGGGGACGTCCACCGCCTCCACTGTGACGCCCCGGGACGCCAGCAGGACCCGCAGCGAGGTGACGGCGGTGGACGGCAGGCTGAGCACCCGCTGCCCCGGGTCCAGTCCCCGCAGGGTCATCTCGGCGGGGATCCCGGCGTCGTAGACGGTGACGCCGGGCTGTGCGGCGACCCGTTCGAGGTCGCCCTGGTCCTCCCGGCGGTGCGGGAAGTAGGCCACCGGACCGGCCGCTCCCACCCCGGCGAGCCAGGCGAGATAGCGGTCGCGGTGGATCAGGCCGTTGCGCACCAGCGAGGTGCCGAGGACGACCGTGGGCTCCTGTGGCCGGAGTCGGCGCGGAGGCTGGGCGCGCAGCCAGGCGAAGTCGTGGACGACCAGCTCGGTCCCCCTGCCGCGTACGGCGCGCCCCAGGTCGTCCGGGACGGGCAGCGCGGTGAAGACCGTCAGCCGGCCCGACCGGGCGGCCGCGCGCAGCCGCAGGCCGGCCGCCGCGCCGAGGACGGAGCGCAGCGGGCCCGCGGCGGCCCGGGCCCGCAGCAGCGGTTTGCCGGGCGGCCCGGCGAGCAGCTCCAGGAGCCTGATCGTGGCCAGCCCGTCGTCGACGACCACGATCCGGCCGGGGAGGGCGGTGAGCCAGCGGGCCTGGACCCGGCCGGAGAAGGCGTCGCCGATCACCCAGGTCACGCCCCGCCGGGGCTTGGGCGGTCCGGGCGCCGGGCGGGCCTGCTCCAGGCCCGCGGGGAGGGCGAGGCGGGCCAGCTCCCGGCGGGTGGCGGCCAGCGGGCGCGACCCGGCGCGGGACATCACCCTGACGTGGGCGCCGAGCAGCCCGGCGTGGCATGCCTCGACCACGCAGAGCAGTTGCAGGGGGGATTCCGCCCAGGCGACGGCCGAAGGCTGTTCCCGCGCGTGGTCCCGCCCCTCCTCCACGCCGGGCGATGACCCGTTCACGATCGCCTCACCGTAACCGGGGCGCCTTACGCGGCCGGGAACCGCGGGTGAACATCGGAACACGCGGGGATGCGCGGGGACCGGCACGGGTCTTGGAGGGCTCCGGCGCGGGGTCCGCGCACCGCCCATATGACGCCTGGCGAGGGCGCTGAACAGGTAAAACAAACCCCCTTTAAAAAGATCTACCTTGAGGAAGGTTACAGCCGGGAGAAATCGTCCGGCATGCCCGCGTCCCACCGGCTCCGCAATGCGGAAACCCCTGCGCAGCAAGGGTTTCCGGCTCTTGCGAAAGCCTCGGCCCCGAAGTCCCCGATCTTCGGACCGGGAAGTCGACGATCATCGAAAACCGGTGTTTTCCCAAGTCAGGGCAATGCAAGAGCTTGCAATCGGCGTGGAGCAGCACGTACGTTCTACTCGTTCGCGGTGAGTACCGAGGTCCACAGACCCGTATCTCACCGGCACATTGCCCGACCGCGCATCATCGCAATCGATCCATTGGTCGATGAGCGCGGCCGCCGAATCCGCGGCTCTCGCGGAACCGGGGAACCAATTTCTGGGGTGAATCAGCGCCTTCGCGCGCCGTAGGGCACTTCCCAGCCCGAACCCGTCAGCTAACCCGGTAGGCGGTATGGAAGCGAAGCAAGGAGTCGAACCCCCGCATGGCCAAGAACCGCCTCACTCCCAAGAAGCACAACCTGGCCCGCGTCCTCGTGGGTGCGTCCATCGTCCTCGCCGGCGGAGCCGCCACCACCGTTCCCGCCCTCGCCGACAGCCACGTCTCCGGCCCGCAGGCCGAATCCGTCAGCAAGAACACCAAGGCCGAGGCCCAGGCCCAGGCCCAGGCCCAGAGCCTGCCCAAGACCAGCGCCCAGCGGGTTCTCGACATCGCCGCCAAGCAGATCGGCATCTCGGAGAACGCCGCCGGCGGCGGCACCAAGTTCCAGGACTGGTACGTCTCCAGCGAGCGCGCCAAGGAGACCGTCGCCCGTGACGGCGGCAGGATCCAGGACTACGCCAACGCCCCATGGTGCGCGATGTTCGTCTCCTGGGTCGGCGAGCAGGCCGGTGCCCGGCACACCGTGGGCTGGGACGCCTACACCGTCTCCTACGCCAAGTGGTTCGCCGACAACGGGCGCTGGGGCCAGACCCCGAAGCCCGGCGCCGTGGTCTTCTTCGACTGGGGCGGCAGCAACGACATCGACGCCATCGACCACGTCGGCCTCGTCAAGAAGGACAACGGCGACGGCACGATCACCACGATCGAGGGCAACACGGGCAACGGCAAGGTCGAGGAGCGCGTCCGGCCGGTCTCCCAGGTCGACGGTTACGGTTACCCGGACTACAACGACTGACGGGCGCCTCACGGCTTCTCAGCCCCCTCCCCCTTCCCTCATCCCCTCCCCGCCACCCCACTCCTCCAGGGGCGGCGGGGGCCACCAGACGGCGACCCGGCACGACCGGGTCGCCGTCTCGGCTTTTCCCGACGCTTTTACCGGCCCTTCACCCGGCCGGGGCGCACCGCCGTGAACACCCGTCCACGCGCCGCCGTATGCGCCCGCCACAAGCACCCGTTCGTGTGCCCGCCGTATACGTCCGCCCTGGGCGCCCGTCCACGCGTCCTCCGGGGGCGCCCGGTCATGGGCCCGCCGCGAGCACCCGTCCACGCACCGCCGTAAATCGCTTTCCGCCCAGGTCGCCCGCGCCGCGGGACCGGGCCGGGCAGTCCCTGACGTGCCGGATGGTCCCGGGTTGGCGGGCGTTCGCCGCGCCGTACCGAGTTGGGGTGGGAGCGCTCCCAAACACCTGATCGCGTAGTTTGTCACCTTAATGACCGTTCACCGCCCTGGAAACCCCGCGATGTAACGGTTACGTTTCGGCATATTGACGCGCCGGTTGCCCATCGTCCAGTCTTCGTGGGAGCGCTCCCAAAAGTGGCCTGCGCGCCACCCATCGCCGATCGCGTTCGTCGGGGGCCGGTTCGCGATGTCACCTCCCAATCGATTCGGGCGACCACCTGAGAGGGGTCCGGAATGTTGAACACCAAGCGGCACGGCACGCTCGCCGCCGTCGTGGTGATGACCGCCGCAGCACTGGCGGTCACGTCCTGCAGTTCGAGTGAGCCCGCCAAGAACACGGCCGCCTCGGGCGGCTCGGCCTCCGAGCCGGTGACCATCACCGTGCAGACCTTCGGCGGCGGCGCGAACTTCGGCTACAAGAAGGCCGTCGAGACCTGGAACGCGTCGCACCCGAACATCCAGATCAAGCACGAGAACCCGACCGACCGCTTCGAGGACGTCTTCCTGCCCCAGCTCCTGCAGCGCCTGCAGGCCGGCAGCGGCGCGGCCGACGTCGTCGGCATCGACGAGGGCGCGATGGGCCTGATGAAGGCCCGCCCGCAGTTCTTCGCCGACCTCGCCGAGTACGGCCTGGACAAGCGCAAGAGCGACTTCCCCGCCGCCAAGTGGGAGAACGGCATCAACAAGGACGGCAAGCTCTTCGCCCTCGGCACCGACATCGGTGGCATGGCGATGTGCTACCGCAAGGACCTGTTCGAGAAGGCCGGCCTCCCCGGTGAGCGCGACGAGGTCACCAAGCTCTGGCCGGACTGGACCACCTTCATGGAGGTCGGCAAGAAGTTCCAGGCCGCCAACCCCGGCAAGGGCGACCCGAAGTTCCTCGACGGCCCCAACACCCTGTACAACGTGCTGCTGTCGCAGGAGGCGCCGAAGAACGGCAACGTCAACTACTTCGACAAGAACAACCAGCTCATCCTTGAGAGCAACCCGGCCGTCAAGACCTCGTTCGAGACGGTGAAGACCTTCAGCCAGGCGGGCATGACCGCCAAGCTCGCCTCCTTCACCCCTCCGTGGAACGCCGCGCTGAAGAAGGGCGGCTTCGCCGTCATGGGCTGCCCGGCCTGGATGGTCGGCGTGATCAAGGACAACTCCGGTCCCGGCAACTCGGGTAAGTGGGACGTGGCCGGGGTTCCCGGCGGCGCCGGCAACTGGGGCGGCTCCTACCTGGCGATCACCAAGCAGAGCAAGCACCCCAAGGAGGCCGCGGAGGTCCTGAACTACCTCACCGGCAAGGAGGGCCACGTCATGGCCTTCCAGGAGGCCAACGCCTTCCCCAGCTCCATCCCCGCCCAGGAGGACCCGGCGGTCAAGGACCTGAAGAGCGACTACTTCAACAACGCCCCGACCGGCCAGATCTTCGGCGAGTCGGTCAAGGGCCTGCTGCCGGTCTTCCTGGGTGAGAAGCACGCCCAGGTGAAGACCTCGGTGGAGAAGGTCCTGGAGGGCATGGACCAGGGCTCGATCCCCTACGACCAGGCGTGGCAGAAGTTCGTCGAAGCCGGCGTCAAGGCCGCGGGCTGACCCCCGTCCCGATCGGCACGGCCCGGCGTCGGTGACCCCGCCGCCGGGCCGGTCGCCTGCCCATCGCTGAAAGGCTATCGATGACCCTGCACGTCGACACTCCGGCCCCGGCCCGGTCACGGGTCCCGCGCCGATCCCCCGGACACCGCGGCTCGGGACGGGGCGGCGGACTCGCCAGGTTCGACCTCCGGGCGACCCCCTACTTCCTCGTCTCCCCCTACTTCCTGCTCTTCGCCGTCTTCGGCGTCTTCCCGCTCGGCTACACCCTCTGGGTCTCCCTCTACGACTGGGAGCTCGCCGGCGACAAGTCGTTCATCGGGATCGACAACTACATCTCCCTGATCACCGACGCGACCTTCTGGAACGCGGTGGTCAACACGCTCGCGATGTTCGTCATCTCGACGGTTCCGCAGCTCGTCCTCGCGCTCATCCTCGCCAACGCGCTCAACAAGCGCATCCGGGGCCGTCTCTTCTTCCGCCTCGGCGTGCTGCTGCCGATGATCACCTCCGTCGTCGCCGTCGCCGTCGTGTTCACCCAGCTCTACGGGCGCGACTACGGAATGATCAACTGGTTCCTCGGCCTGTTCGGGGTCGATGCGATCAACTGGCAGAACGAGAGCTGGACCGCCTGGATCGCGATCTCCACGATGGTCGACTGGCGCTGGACCGGCTACAACGCGATCATCCTGCTCGCCGCGATGCAGACCATCCCCAAGGACCTCTACGAGGCCGCCGCCCTCGACGGCGCGTCGGCCCGCCGGCAGTTCTGGCAGATCACCATCCCCATGCTGCGCCCGACGATCATCTTCATCGTCTTCATCTCCACCATCGGCGGACTGACGCTGTTCACCGAGCCCGTCCTGTTCGACGGCAACCCCACCATGGCGGGCGGCGCCACCGGCCAGTACCAGACGGTGGCGATGTTCATCGTCAAGGAGGCGTTCCGCGACTTCGACTTCGGTTACGCGGCCGCCGCGGCGTGGCTGCTGTTCGCGCTGATCCTCATCGGCACCCTCATCAACTACTCCTTCACCCGCCGCATCGGGGGTAACAAATGACGGCGATCCACGCCCGGAGCCGCCCGGCGAGGACCGGATCCGCGCCGAGCCACATCTGGGACGCGACCCCGCTGACGAAGGTCGTCCTGGCCCTCGCGCTCGTGGTGTCGGCCTTCCCGATCTACTACATGTTCATCATGGCGACGCGGACGAACGACGACGCCAGCGAGGTGCCCCCGCCGCTGCTGCCCGGCGGCCGCCTCGGGGAGAACATCGAGCGGCTGCTGAACACCGAGGACGCCCACTTCCTCCTCGGCCTGACCAACTCGGCGATCATCTCGATCACCGTGACCGTATCGGTCGTGCTCATCTCCACCCTGGCCGGTTTCGCCTTCGCCAAGCTCCGCTTCAAGGGCGGCAAGATCCTGCTCGGCCTGATCCTGCTGACGATGATGGTGCCGCTCCAGCAGATGGGCGTGGTGCCGCTGTACCAGCTCATGGTCGACCTGGGCTGGACCGGCCAGATCAAGGCGGTGATCCTGCCGTTCCTGGTCAACGGCTTCGGGGTCTTCATGATGACCCAGTACGCCCAGCAGGCGGTGCCGGACGAGCTCGTCGAGGCGGCCCGGGTCGACGGGGCCTCCACCATGCGGATCTACGCCAACGTCATCCTGCCCGCGCTGCGGCCCGGCATGGCGGTGCTCGCCCTCCTGGTCTTCATGCAGACCTGGAACGAGTTCATGTGGCCGCTGATCGTGCTGACTCCGGACAACCCGGTGGTGCAGACCTCGATCGCCGCGCTCAACCAAGCCCACGGCACCGACTACGTCATGCTCTTCACCGGCACGGCGGCCTCGGTCCTCCCCCTGTTCATCGTCTTCGTCGCGTTCGGTCGTCAGATCGTCGGCGGCCTCATGGAAGGTGCGGTCAAGGCGTGACCACGCAAGAAACCCGGCTACAGGCCGCGGAACTGCTGTTCCCGGCGGACTTCGTCTGGGGGGCGGCGACCTCCGCCTACCAGATCGAGGGCGCCGTCGAGGAGGACGGGCGCGGGCGGTCCATCTGGGACACCTTCGTCCGCCAGCCCGGCCGGATCGTCAACGGCGAGAACGCCGACGTGGCGATCGACCACTACCACCGCTACCGCGACGATGTGCGGCTGATGGCCGAGCTGGGCCTGGGCGCCTACCGGTTCTCCGTCTCCTGGCCGCGGATCCAGCCCGACGGCTCCGGCCCGGTCAACCCCGGGGGCCTCGACTTCTACAGCCGCCTGGTCGACGAGCTGCTGGAGCGGGGCGTGGACCCGTGGGTGACGCTCTACCACTGGGACCTCCCCCAGGCGCTGGAGGACGCGGGCGGCTGGCCGTCACGGGAGACGTCGAAGCGCTTCGCCGACTACGCGGCGGCCGTACACGACGCCCTCGGCGACCGGGTGCGCAACTGGAGCACGGTGAACGAGCCGTGGTGCGCGGCCTTCCTGGGCTACGCCTCCGGCGAGCACGCCCCCGGACGGCGCGAGCCGACCCAGGCGGTACGGGCCGCCCACCACCTGCTGCTCGCGCACGGCCTGGCCACCCAGGCCATGCGGGCCCAGCGGTCCGACAGCATGATCGGCGGCTGCGTCAACCTCTACGCGATCTCCCCGCAGACCGAGTCCGAGGCCGACCGGGACGCCGCCCGCCGCATCGACGGCCTGCAGAACCGTTTCTTCCTGGACGCGCTGCTCAGGGGCGCCTACCCCGAGGACGTGCTGATCGACCTCGACGGGATGGCGGACTTCGCCGAGGACGGGGACATGGAGATCATCTCCACCCCGATCGACATGCTGCTGATCAACTACTACAGCCGCTTCACCGTCTCCGGCATCCCCGGCGGCGCGGCGTCGGCGGCGGCGGCGCCGACCGACGCGGGCTCGCCCTGGGTCGGCAGCGAGGCCGTGTCGTTCGTCCAGGCAGGCCGGCCGGTCACCGCCATGGGCTGGGAGATCGACGACACCGGCCTGCGGGAGATCCTGCTGCGGCTGGCCCGGGAGTACCCGAGCGTGCCGCTGGTCATCTCCGAGAACGGCGCCGCCTTCGAGGACGTCGTGGGCGACGACGGCGTGGTCCACGACCGTGAGAGAGTGGACTACATCGAGACCCACCTGCGCACCTGCCATGCGGCGATCGAGGCGGGGGTGCCCCTGAGGGGTTACTTCGCCTGGTCCCTGATGGACAACTTCGAGTGGGCGTGGGGATACGACAAGCGCTTCGGCCTGGTCCGCGTCGACTATGCGACCCAAGAGCGTATTCCCAAGGAAAGTGCTCTCTGGTATGCCGGGACCATCAGGCGCGGAGGCCTGAACGGTCCGGCAGAATAAGGGGCCGGCGAATCTTCATGGGGGCAGGCGACATGAACGGCGACCGTCGTCCGACACTTGAGGCGGTCGCGGCACTGGCCGGTGTCGGCCGCGGCACCGTGTCACGGGTCATCAACGGATCACCCAAGGTGAGCGAGAAGGCCCGTGAGGCGGTGCAGCAGGCCATCGAGGAGCTGGGGTACGTCCCGAACCGGGCGGCCCGCGCACTGGTCACCCGGCGGACCGACACGGTCGCGCTGGTGGTCTCGGAGTCGGAGCTACGCGTCTTCGACGAACCCTACTTCGCCGGGACCATTCGCGGCATCGGCTCGGCGTTATCCGAGACCGGTCTGCAACTGATCCTCGCGATGGCGCAGTCGAAGCAGGAGCACGAGCGGCTTGAGCACTACCTCACCGGCCAGCACGTCGACGGGGTGCTGCTGATCTCGCTGCACGGCGCCGACCCGCTGCCCGAGCGCCTGGAGGCGATGGGCGTGCCGACCGTCATCGGCGGCCGCCCCGTCGGCCTCACCCCCTACAGCTACGTCGACGTCGACAACCGGGCCGGAGCCCGGCAGGCGGTCAAGTACCTGCTGGGCAAGGGCCGCACCAGGATCGCCACCATCGCCGGTCCGCAGGACATGGGCGTGGGCGTCGACCGGCTCGCCGGCTACCGCGACGCCCTGCTGGCCACCGGTCTGCCGGAGATCGTGGACTACGGCGACTTCAGCGAGGAGAGCGGCATGGAGGCGATGATCCGCCTGCTGGCCGACCACCCCGACCTGGACGCCGTGTTCACCGCCTCCGACCCGATGGCCCTCGGAGCGATGCGGGTGCTGCGCGAGGAGGGCAGGGCGGTCCCGTCGGACGTGGCGGTGATCGGGTTCGACGACTCCCCCGCCGGCGCCCACTCCTCCCCCACGCTCACCAGCGTCCACCAGCCGACCGAGGCGATGGGCCGGCAGATGGCCCATCTCCTCGTCGCCCGCATCAACGGCGAGCGCCTGGAACAGCCCGTCGTGATACTGGACACCCACCTGGTCGAGCGCGACTCGGCCTGAGCGTCCCGGCGGGTCCTCTCTTTCCGACAGAACGTCATCGTGGGCGGCGTCCCACGCGCAGAAGGTTTTCCACCGGGCACGTCCGCCGGGCCCCGGGCCCGGCGTCAACGCGTGGAGGTCTGATGACTCTGCGGTTCAACCTGCTGGGCCCGCTCCAGATACGCCACTCCGGCCGCCTCGTCCCGCTCGGTCCGCCGAAGCAGCGCGTCGTGCTCGCCGTACTCCTGCTGGAGGCGGGGCGGGTCGTCTCCCTGGACCGCCTGACCGCGGCCGTGTGGGAGGGCGAGCCGCCTCGCTCGGCCGTGGCCAACCTGCGGACGTACGTCAACCGCCTGCGCGACGTCCTGGGCGGCCACCACGACCGTCTCGTCGCCCACGCTCCCGGCTACACGCTGGAGGTCCGCGACGGCGAGTCGGACATCGCGGACTTCACGGAGAACGCCCGGCAGGGGCGCGCCGTGCTGGCCGGGGGTGACCCGCGGGCCGCCCTGCGCCACCTGTCGGCGGCCCTGGCGCTGTGGCGCGGCGCGGAGGCCGAGGACGTGCCGCGCACCCCCGAGCTCTCGTCGCGGCTGGCGGTCCTGGCCGAGCAGCGCTGCCTCGCCATGGAGGACCTCGCGCAGGCCCGGCTGTCCCTGGGTGAGCACGCCGAGATGCTCCACGAGCTCCGCGAGACCGTCGCGGAGCACCCCACCAGGGAACGGCTGTGGGGCCACCTCATGCTCGCGCTGTACCGCACGGGCGACGTCGCGGCGGCGCTGGCCGCCTACGAGAGGGCGCGGACCGTCCTGCGCGAGGGCCTCGGTCTGGAGCCGGGCCCGGACCTCGTCGCCCTCCAGCGCCGGATGCTCAACCGCGACCCCGGACTCGTCCCCGCGCCCGCCCGGCGGCCCGGCCCGTCCGGCGCCCGCCGGGTGGTCCCGCGGATGATCCCGTCCCCGGGCGACCTCGTGGGCCGTGACCGGGAGGTGAAGGAGCTGACGCGCCTGGCCGGAGAGACGCGGAGTCCGGCCAGGATCGTCCTGCACGGCCCGGGCGGCGTCGGCAAGTCGGCGCTCGCCAGGCACGTCCTCCGGCTGCTCTCCGCCGGGCGTCCCGGCGGGCACCTCTACGCCGACCTCCAGGACGTCCGGCCCGGGGCGCCGCCCCCGGACCCTTCGCGGGTCATGACCTGTTTCCTGACCGCCCTCGGCGTGCCGGCCGAGCGGATCCCGTGGGACCCGGTCCAGGCGGCCGAGGTGCTCCGGTTGCGCATCGGTGACGACGCCCCGCTGGTCCTGCTGGACAACGCCCTCGACGACGGCCAGGTACGGCCGCTGCTGACGGCCTGCGACGGCTGCCCGGTCGTCGTCACCAGCCGGGCCATGCTGTCCACGCTGGAGGGTACGGAGCACGTCGAGATCCTGCCCCTGCCGGGTGACGCCGCCCGCGAGTTGCTGGCCGGGCTGTGCGGCACGGACCGCACGGACGCCGACCCCGCCGCGGCGAACCGGATCGCCGAGCTCTGCGAGTGCCTGCCGCGTCCGCTGCGGGCGGCCGGCACCCGGCTCGCCGCCCGGCGCGAGTGGTCGCTGGCGGCCTTCGCCGGCCTGCTCGCGGACGAGCGCCACCGGATGGACCTGCTCGGCAACGGCGACCTGCCCATCCGGGAGAGCATCGACGCCGACTACCGGGTGCTGCTGTCCGGCACGGGCCCGGTGGACAGCGCGGCCGTCGAGCTCTTCCACCACCTCGGTACGGCGCAGGCCGTCGAACTGACCCCCGCTGACGTGGCGCGGTCCCTCGCGTGCGACACGGTGACCGCGTCCGCCGCCCTGGGCCGCCTCGCCGACCTGCGCCTCATCGAGCCCGTGGAGCAGGCCCGTTACCGGGTGGGCGGCCTGGTGCGGTGCTTCGCCTCGGAGGTCGTCCGGAACGGGCGGGTCCCCGGACGACCCGCCGCGCGTCACCCCGCGCCGGGCTTTCCGGGGTGGGCCGTCCTCGAACGGCCCGGCGGGCGGCTCATCACCCAGGGGCACGCGGGACGGCCGGACCCCGAACGGCCCGGCGCGGCGTCCGGGCCCCGTTCCGGATCGCCGCCGCGGTAGGGCGGGAACGGCTCAAAAGACCGGTGGACACCGGGCGGCGGGGCCGGTGGGGCCGATCCGGCGCTCCTGTCAGAGGACCGGTTCGACGTGGGCCATGATCGTCCCCGCCGCGAGGACCCCGCCCCGCTCGTCGAGGACGGCGAGGGCGGGGTAGCCCCGCACCCCCAGCGCCCTGGTCGCGGCCTCACCCTTCCTCTCGACGATGACGTGCGCCACCGGCTGGAGCGTGTCCCGGTAGTCCGAGACGTCCTCGCCGTCGGTGACCAGCACCGCCAGGACGGCGTCCCGCCCGTGCGGATGGTTCTTCGCCGCCTCCAGGAACTGCGGGACCCGCTCGGCGCACGGCGGGCAGTTCTTGGTGAAGACCCCGACCAGGGTGCGGCCGGGGGTCAGGGTCGGGCCCCGGCGCACCTCGCCGTCGGCCGTCACGGCCTCGAAGGGGCCGACGACCTCGCCGACCGGCAGCATCAGATCCGGCAGCCTCCCGGGGAGTGCGGAAGGCCCGGAGGACCCGGAGGGCCCGGCCGGCCCGGGCAGGGCCCTCACGAGACGGGTGAGCCTGACGGTGAAGAGGAGATCGAGCGTGCACACGACGCCCACCAGCACCACGAGCGCGGCGACGAAATACATTCCTGGCCCTTTTCCTTTCCGGCGGAACGGGAAAGGGGGCGCGCCCGGAACGGACGCGCCCCCGGATCTCATCTCGGCTCAGCAGCCGTGGTCGTAGCAGGCGTAGTAGGTGGTGGTGGCGCAGCACCAACGGCCGGAGTTGCAGAAGCAGTACATTCTTCTCTCCCATCGATCGGTGGACATCTCGAAAGGTAAGAGGACCGCCGATGGGATCCCTACAGCGCCGATACTCGCCGCCGTGTATCCCGCGTCACGTCCCGGGGAGATCGGCTCGCGCGCCGTTTCCCGCACCCGGGGGAAACGCCGGGGCGAGATCGCCGTCGCCCGGCTCCGCGGCCCGGTAGCCCTGGGCCTGCAGCCCGAACAGGTGGGCGTAGAGCCCGCCGCGGGCCAGCAGCTCGGCGTGGGTGCCCTGCTCGGCGACCCGGCCCCCGTCCAGGACGACGAGGAGGCCGGCCTCCCGGAGGGTGCCCAGGCGGTGGGAGACGAGCACGCTGGTCCGTCCCCGCCGGTGCTCGCGCAGCCCGACGTGGATCTCGTGCTCGGCCTCGGCGTCCAGTCCGGAGCCGGGCTCGTCCAGGATCAGCAGGTCGCGGTCCCCCCGGAGGTAGGCGCGGGCCAGCGCGAGGCGCTGCCACTGCCCGCCCGACAGGAGGACGCCGGTCCCCTGGCCGCCGCCCGGCCCGTTCCCGGCGCCGCCGCCCCGGCCACCGTCCAGGTCGCCGTCCGGATCGCCGTCCGGATCGCCGTCCAGGTCGTCGCCCTGGAAGAAGAGCCGGGACAGGAGGGTGTCGTAACCGCGGGGCAGCGCGGCGACGAACCCGTGCGCGCCCGCCCCGCGGGCCGCGGCCTCGATCCGTGCCCGGTCCCCGATCCGGCCGACATCACCCAGGCCGATGTTCTCGGCCGCCGTCATGTCGTACTGCATGTAGTCCTGGAACACCGCGCCGATCCGCGCCCTCAGCCCGGCGGGGTCCAGCTCGCGGATGTCCGTCCCGTCCCACAGGATCTCCCCGCGCTCCGGGTCGTACATCCGGCACAGCAGCTTGACCAGCGTGCTCTTGCCCGCCCCGTTCCTGCCGACCAGGCCGACCGCCTCGCCGTACGGGATCGTGAGGTTCAGGCCGCGCAGGGTCCACGGGTGCTCCGGCGAGTAGCGGAACCACACGTCGCGCAGCTCCACGCCGCGGCGCAGCGGCGGCGCCGGCCGGGGCAGGGGCGGTACGGGAAGGTCCGGCTCGCCGCCGAGGACGGCGAGGTAGTGGCCGAACAGGAGCAGCTGCCGATGGGCCGCCGCCACCTCCACGGCCAGCCCGGTGAGAGCGCCCTGCACCCCGGCGACGGCCGCCGCGAAGAGGGACACGTCACCGACGGTGAGACCGCCTCCGGCCGCGGCGTGCAGCGCCCAGACCAGCCCGCCGCCGGCGGCGAGCGCGCCGAACGTGCCGGCCGCGCCCTGGACGCGCAGCTCGCGCCGGTCCGTCCGGCCGCGTTCGGCGTTCGCGGCCCGCCGCCTGCCGTTCATCAGCTCCCGCAGGTGCGCCCCGGTGCCGAACAGGCGCATCTCCTTGGCGGCCTGCACGTTCACCAGCAACTCCCGGAAGAAGAACTCCCTGCGCTCGGCCGGGCCGATCCGCCAGAGCATGGCCGCGCGGCGCCGGGCCAGCCACAGCTCCGCGGCCAGCGAGGGGACGGCCGCGCAGACGACCACCGGCGCCATCCAGGGGCCGACCACCAGCAGGGAGCCGAGGAACCCCGCCCCGGTGACCGTGGTCCTGGCGATGCCGAGGACGGCGGAGACGACCTGTCCCGGCGTGGTGGCGCCGTGCTGCTGGGCCATCCTGAGCCGGTCGAGGAAGACCGGGTCCTCGAACCTCGCCAGCCCCACGAAGCGCTCGGCCGCCCGGAAGAGCCGGTCCTGAGCGGCCAGCCCGACCCGGCGGCCGGTCTCCTCCCTGGCGTACCGCGCCGCCTGGGGGACCACGGCCGCCAGCACGCCGCAGGCCGCCAGCGCCGCGCCCAGGCCGGTGAGGGCCGGGGCGGTGGCCGCGCCCCGGGCGATGAGGTCGATCGCCGACTTGGTCAGCCACGCCGTCACCACCGGCAGCGCCGCCCCGGCCAGGGTGAGCAGAGCGAAGGCGGTGGCGAGCCACGGGCCCGCCCGCCACGCCAGGGCGAGCGCCGCCGCGGCGCCCCGTACGCTCGCCCGCGCCCGGGACCGGGGAGCGGCGTCACCGGCCCCGGCGGACGGCCCGACGGGCGGAGAGCCGGGCGGAAAGCCCGGCGGGAGACCCGGCGGAAGGCCGGGTGGGAGATCCGGCGGGAGACCCGGTGGGAGACCGGACGGCCCGGCCGCCGGAGCGGGCGGCGGGCCGGACGCGACTGGTTCGGGCATCGGGAGGATCCTCCAGGCTTCACAGGGACCGGAACAGGTCTCCGATGTCCTCGGCGTGGACGACGAGCACGGCGAGGAGGGCTCCGGCGAGCACCGCGACGAGGGTTCCTTCGAGGCCGGCCGTACCGCCTCGCGCCGCGATGCCGGCGGCGGCGAGGGCCGCGGACCCGAGCACGAGGTTCCTGATCACCTGCCCCCGGCCGACCGGCCGGGCCGATTCACCGAAGCAGTGGCAGGCGCCGTCGTGACCGGCGCGTACGGCACGGGCCAGCATCCCCGCGAACACCAGCAGCAGGGCGGCGCCCAGGAGCAGCCCCGCCGGAGCCGTGGCGGGCACCGCGACGAGGACCGGCACGCCCGCCTCGGCGACCAGGACCAGGGCGGCGATCCGCCGGCTCCCCAGCATCCGCGTCGGCGGCCAGGACGGCAGCAGGCGCTCCACGGCCTCCTCGAAACGGCGGTAGGCCGTCCCACGGCGCGCCTTGCCATGGACGGACACGATGAAGAGCACCGCCAGAAACGCCCGGCAGGCGAGGACGGCGTGGACGGCGGCGTGCTGCATGTCGGCGCTCCCGGCGGCGTGTCCCCTCGCGGCCGTTCCGCGGGTGCCCGTCACGTTACGGAGGCCCGCGGTCAAGGGAGATACGGACCGGATACACACGGGCGTGTATCGGTTCGGGGATCGGCGGCCGTTGACCGCCGATGCGGTGATCCCTAACGTTGGACCGTTATGGGAGCGCTCCCATATATGTTCCGGCGGTCCCGGCGGTGATCGGGCTGCGAAAATGGGGTAGGGCGCCCGCACCGCCCGCCCGATCGAAAGGATCTCCCCTTGGCCCGGCAGTTCACCCTCCGCAGCGGCACCATGCACGCCGAGATCACCGAGCGGTCCGCCGCCCTGCGCGTCCTTCGCGACGGCGAGCGCGACCTCGTGGTCTCCTGGCCGGAGGACGGGCCGATCCCCTACTACAGCGGCACCCTCCTCGCCCCCTGGCCCAACCGCGTCGGAGGCGCCCGCTACACCTTCGAAGGGCGGGAGCACCGGCTGCCCGTGAACGAGGAGGACCGCGGCAACGCCCTGCACGGGCTGGTCGCCGAGACCGACTGGACGGCGGTGGAGTGGCTGTCGGTGGAGGACGAGCACGGCTTCGTCCGGCTCGCCCACACGATCACCCCCACCCCGGGCTACCCGTTCACCGTCGCCCTGGAGGTGCGTTACTCCCTGACCCCCGGCGGACTGACCACCACGCTGACCGCCGAGAACACCGGTGACACCGACGCCCCCTACGGCTGCGGCCCGCACCCGTGGCTGCTGGCAGGCGACGACGTCGAGCGGTACGAGCTGCACGTGCCGGCCGGCAGGGTGCTGCTGGTGGACGACCGGCTGCTGCCGCGCGCGCTGGAGGACGTCTCCGGCACGCCGTACGACTTCACGGTCCCGCGCGTGGTGGGGGACACCGCCGTGGACCACGCCTTCACCGGCCTCGCCGCCGACGCCTCCGGGCAGGCCGCGGTACGGCTGCGCGGCCCCGAGGGCGGGGTCGAGGTGCGCTGGGACGCCTCCGTGCTGCCCTGGGTGCAGGTGTGCACCGGGACCGGCCTCGGCCACCGCGGGCTGGCGGTGGAGCCGATGACCTGCCCGCCCGACGCCTTCAACTCCGGCACCGACCTGATCGTGCTGCGGCCCGGCGAGAAGACCGAGGCGTCCTGGACGATCTCGCCCTGCTGAGCCCGCGCCGCCCCGCACCATTCGGCGACGTCCCCCAGGTCACAGCCTTCGGAGTGTACGGTTCGCAGATGTTTTACATATAAAATACCCGGTAAGCTTCATGGGTGAGCGTGTTCCCCGTCGAGAAGCCGATCCTCCACGTCCGCATGCCCGTCCGCGCGTCGCTGCGCCTGGGACCGCTCGGCGACATCTGGCACAAGCCGGCGTTCAGTGCCGTGGCCTCGGTCGCCGTCCCCCAGTTCGCGCTGCTGCTCGCCGGCCGGCCCGACCTCGCCGCCTACGCCGCCGGCGGCTCGCTGTGCGCCCTGTACGGCCACGGCCTGCCGTACACCGCACGGGCCAGGACCCTGGCGTGGGTCGTGGCGGGGATGCTGGCGAGCATCGCCGTCGGGCTCATCACCGCCTCGCTCACCGATTCCACCGTCCTGCGGGTCGCGGTGGCCGCGCTCCTGGCCGGGGCGCACAAGGCCACCTGCGACGCGGCCCGGATCGGCCCGCCCGGGCACGTCGTGCTCACCTTCGTCGCGGTGAGCGCCGCCTTCCTGCCGCAGCGCCTGGCCGACGTTCCCGCGCACCTGGCGCTGGCGCTGGCCGCCGGGGTCGTGGCGTGGCTGGTCGGGATGGCTCCGGCGCTGGTCAGGCCGGACGGACCGGAACGCATCGCGGTCGCCCGCGCCCTGGAGGCCGCCGCCCGCCTGCTGCGGGCCTCGTCCGGCGGCCAGGAGCCGCCGCAGGCCCGGCACGCGGCCGCGGCCACCGTCAACGCCGCCTGGCAGACGCTGCTGCGCGCCGGGACCGCCGGAAGCCGGGCGGAGCTGCGGCGGCTCCTGGTGCGCGCCGAGTCGGCGGCGGCGCTGCCGGCGCGGCACGCGGCCGAGGCCGACTCGTTCACCGCGTGGGCGCGCGATCTGCGCAAGGGCCGCCCGCTGCCGGTCCCCGGGCGGTCCGAGGCGCCCGGGGAGGACGCGGGCGAGGAGGCCGAGCTGTCCGGGGTGGCCGCCGAGCGGCCCCGCCGCCACCGCCTCCTGCCGGAGGTCGCCGGGAGGTGGCGCGTGGTCATGATGGTGGCGGCGGGCTCCGCGCTGGCCGGCTGGGCGTCGATGGCGCTGGGGGTCGGCCGGCCGTACTGGGCGGTGGTGACCGCGGCGGCGGTGTTCGCCGCCAACACCACGCTCTCGTGGAACCGGGCGCTGCAGCGCGTCGTGGGCAACCTGCTGGGGGTCGCGCTGTTCACGCTGGTGGTGCCGCTGACCCGGCTGGGGTCGCTCGCCCTCGTGGCCACCGTGCTGGTCATGCAGTTCCTCACCGAGGCGACGATCACCCGCAACTACTGGCTGGGCAGCGTGTTCGTCGCGCCCATGTCCATCCTGATGACCCAGTTCGCCGGGGTCCAGCCGGTGGGCGAGCTGGTCGCCGACCGCTGGCTCGACACCTGCGTGGGCGCCGTGGCCGGACTGGCGGCGTGCGTGCTGCTGCCCGACCGGCGGGCGGCCCGGCGGGTCCACGAGGGGCTGGAGCGCCTGGAGCGGGCCGTGGCCGAACCGTCACCCACCGACCCAGGCCAGGCCAGGGCCGCCCGCGACCGCCTCAACGCCTCGCTGGTCGAGCTGCGCGAGGCCGCCGACACCGCGGCGGGCGAATGGTGGAGCACGGCCCTGCCCCAGGAACGGATCACCACCGCCGAACGCGCCGGCCACCGCAAACTCACCGAACTGACGGGACCCGCGAGGGGCGCCGGTGTCTGGACTGAGGAACGCAGTCGCGAAGCGACGGAGTGACGAGGGAAGACACCGGATAAGAGCCCCCGAGCCGCGACGCGCAGCGTCGCAATGAGCCCGCGAGGGGGCGCCGGTGTCTGGACTGAGGAACGCAGTCGCGAAGCGACGGAGTGACGAGGGAAGACACCGGATAAGAGCCCCCGAGCCGCGACGCGCAGCGTCGCAATGAGCCCGCGAGGGGGCGCCGGTGTCTGGACTGAGGAACGCAGTCGCGAAGCGACGGAGTGACGAGGGAAGACACCGGATAAGAGCCCCCGAGCCGCGACGCGCAGCGTCGCAATGAGCCCGCGAGGGGGCGCCGGTGTCTGGACTGAGGAACGCAGTCGCGAAGCGACGGAGTGACGAGGGAAGACACCGGATAAGAGCCCCCGAGCCGCGACGCGCAGCGTCGCAATGAGCAGAGAGCGAAGCGAGTGAACGACGAGGGAAGACACCGGCCTCCAGCCCCCGCGCCGCGACGCGCCGGCGTCGCCATGAACACAGCCCCGAGCCGCGACGCGCAGCGTCGCCATGAGCAAGAGCAGGACGCCGTGGCGATCGCGCTGCGCCAGTGGCGGCGTGTCCTGCCCGACGCCGATCTCGACACGATAGCGGTCATCGGCCGGCTCACCCGGTGCGTCGCGCTCCTGCAGCACGCCGGGGACGCGCCGCTGGGCCGTGCCGGGGTCAGCCGCCCGGAGTTCGACATCCTGTGCGCGCTGCTGCGCGTCGGCGGCGAGCTGACCCCCGGCCGGCTGGCCCGCGAGACCTTCGCCTCGGGCGCCGCCGTCACCAAACGGCTCAGGCGGCTGGAGGACGGCGGGCTGGTGGCGCGACGGGTGGACGAGCGCGATCGCAGGGTGGCGCACCTGTCGCTCACCGACGCCGGCCGGGAGCTCATCATGCGGCTGCTGCCGGAGCAGTTGGAGTATGAGACCGCGCTGCTGGCCGGGCTGCCCGCCGAGCGCGAGCGGGAGCTGGCCGACCTGCTGGGCGAGCTGTTGCTGCTGCTTGAGGGCCGTCTGGGCGGCCTCATCGGCTGACGGGGGCCACCGGGCCGGCCGATCGGCGGACCGGGTACCCGGTGGCGCGGGCGTGTGAACACCTGCGTCGGCCGGACCGGTCGTGGGTCCCGTGCTCGGGCCGCGTCCTCACCGGTGGCCGGGGCGCCCGGCGCGGCCGTCAGCTCGGGCGCGGGAGGTGGAACATCTCCGACTCCAGGCCGAAGAAGCGCGTGGTACGGCCGCGCGGGGTCATCCCGAGCCGCCGGCAGACGGCCATGGAGGCGTCGTTGCCCGGCTTGACCAGGGCGTACACCTCTTCCAGCCCGGAGGCGAACCCGCGTTCGACCGCGCCCCGGGCCGCCTCGGTGGCGTAGCCGTTGCCCCAGGAGTCGGGGTGGAAGTGCCAGCCGACCTCGACCTCCCCGTCGCCGCCGGGGATCGGCCGGAACAGCACGGTCCCGGCGGGCACCCCGGTGTCGCGGACCTCGACCGCCCAGGAGCCGAACCTGCGGTCGCGCTCGTGGAAGGCGTGCCAGCCGTCCACCGCGGGCGCCGCCTCGAAGTCGAAGGGCGGCAGCCAGCGGAGGACCTCCGGCCGGGTGTAGATGTCGGTCATCCGGTCGAGGTCGGCCGGGTCGTGGGTCCATTCGCGGACGATGAGCCGCTCGGTCTCGTAGACAGTCATTCCGGATTTCTATCGCGGCCGGGGCGCCGGGTACGTCCCCCGGAAGAGTGATCGCACGGCCGCACAGGAACCGGACGGGCCATGCAGGAACCGGACGGGCCGTGCAGGAATCGGCGGGTCGTGCAGGAATCGGCGGGTCGGCGGGTCTGCGGAAGAAGGTTTACCTTCGGCCCCACCCGTGAAATAATTCAATGGGTGATGAATTATGACGGAGAACACATGCGTGATCGCCGGGGCCGGCCCGGCGGGAGCGATGCTCGCGCTGCTGCTGGCCCGCGCGGGCGTCAAGGTCACACTGCTGGAGAAACACGGCGACTTCCTGCGGGACTTCCGGGGTGACACCATCCACCCCTCCACCCTGCAGATCCTCGACGAGCTGGGGCTCGCCGAGGAGTTCCACCGGCTGCCGCACCGCAAGGAGCATCGGCTGGTCATGATGACCGACGACGGTCTGGCACCCGTCGCCGACCTGACCCGGCTGCCGGGCAGATACCGCTACATCGCCTTCGTCCCGCAGTGGGACTTCCTCAACCTGGTCACCGAGGCCGCCGGGCGGTACCCGTCCTTCCGGCTGGTGATGAACGCCGAGGTGACCGGCGTGATCCGCGAGGGTGGCGCGGTGCGCGGGATCCGCTACCGCGACGCCGAAGGCGAGCACGAGCTGCGCGCGACGCTCACCGTCGCCGCCGACGGCCGCACCTCCGCCGTGCGCCGGGCCGCCGGGCTCGTGCCGAAGGAGTTCGGCGCGCCGATGGACGTGGTGTGGTTCCGGCTGCCGCGCGAGGCGTCCGACCCCGACCAGACCTTCCTGCGGCTGTCCAGCGGCCGCATCATGGTGGCGATCGACCGCGGCTCCTACTGGCAGCTCGCCTACGTGATCCGCAAGGGCGGCTTCGACGCCCTGCGTGCCGGGGGGATCAAGGCGCTGCGCGAGCAGGTCGCCGGCCTGCTGCCGTTCCTCGGCGACCGCGTCGGGCTGCTGGACGGCTTCGACGACGTGAGCGTGCTGTCGGTCCGGGTGAACCGGCTGTCGCGCTGGCACCGTCCCGGCCTGCTGGCCATCGGCGACGCCGCGCACGCCATGTCACCGATCTTCGGGGTCGGCATCAACCTGGCCGTGCAGGACGCCGTGGCGGCGGCCAACCTGCTGGCCGGACCTCTCGCCGCCGGGGCCGACATCCCCGAGTCACTGCTCGCCCGCGTCCAGCGGCGCCGCATGCCGCCCACGGCGGTCACCCAGCTCGCCCAGCGGGCGGTGCAGGCCGCGCTGATCGGTCCCACCCTCTCCGGCCGGGTCCGGCCGGTGGGGCTGCCGCGTGACGTCTCCCGTCTCCCGGTGGTCGGCGCCCTCGGCCGCCGCTTCATCGGTTTCGGCGTCCTCCCCGAGCACGTGAGGAGCCCGGAGGCGCCCCCTCACCGGCGGAAGTGAGCTGAGAGCCGGCGGGCCGGCACGAGAATCCCCCGCCGGCGTCTCATTTATGGCGAAAGGTGTCTCACTCCTTGAGCAAAGGGGTCCGGCCGGTGACGCCGTTGCAATAGCCTGGTGTGTCGTGAGCATCAACTTCGATTCCTGGCGGCAGCTGCCCGCGGCGCAGCAGCCCGAGTGGCCCGACCGCGACGAACTGGAGAAGGTCGTCGCCGAGCTCAAGGGGCTGCCGCCCCTGGTGTTCGCCGGCGAGTGCGACAAGCTCAAGGCCGAGCTGGCGGCGGTGGCGCGAGGCGAGGCGTTCGTGCTGCAGGGCGGCGACTGCGCCGAGACCTTCTCCGGTGCGACCGCGAACGACGTGCGCAACAAGCTCAAGACGCTGCTGCAGATGGCGATCGTGCTCACCTACGCGGCCAAGGTGCCTGTCGTGAAGATCGGCCGGATGGCCGGCCAGTTCGCCAAGCCGCGGTCCAAGCCGACCGAGGCCCGCGACGGCATCGAGCTGCCCACCTACCGGGGCGACATGGTCAACGGCTTCGACTTCACCCCCGAGGCCCGCGTCCCCGACCCGTGGCGGCTGCTGCGCGCCTACCACTCCTCGGCCGTGACGCTGAACCTCGCCCGCGCCTTCACCCGCGGCGGCTACGCGGACCTGCGGCAGGTGCACGCCTGGAACCAGGACTTCGTGATCGAGTCGCCCGCCGGGAAGCGCTACGAGCAGCTCGCCCGCGGGATCGACCAGGCCCTGGCGTTCATGCGCGCCTGCGGGGCCGACCCGAACGAGTTCCACACCGTGGAGTTCTACTCCTCGCACGAGGCGCTGATCCTCGACTACGACCACGCCCTCACCCGGATCGACTCCCGGACCGGCCTGCCGTACGACGTGTCGGCGCACATGGTCTGGATCGGCGAGCGCACCCGCCAGCTCGACGGCGCGCACGTGGAGTTCTTCTCCCGGATCCGCAACCCGATCGGCGTGAAGCTCGGCCCGACGACCACCCCCGAGGACGCCCTCGCGCTCATCGAGCGGCTGAACCCGGACAACGAGCCGGGCCGCCTGACGTTCATCACCCGGATGGGCGCCGGGAAGATCCGCGACCACCTTCCGAACCTGGTGGAGAAGGTGACGGCGAGCGGCGCCACGGTGGCGTGGGTCTGCGACCCGATGCACGGTAACACCTTCGAGGCGCCCAGCGGCCACAAGACCCGCCGCCTGGACGACGTGCTGAACGAGGTGGCGGGCTTCTTCGAGGTGCACGGCGCGCTGGGCACCCACCCCGGCGGCATCCACATCGAGTTCACCGGCGACGACGTCACCGAGTGCGTGGGCGGCGGGCTGGAGATCGTCGAGGACGACCTGGCACGGCGCTACGAGACGGCGTGCGACCCGCGCCTCAACCGGAGCCAGTCGCTGGACCTGGCCTTCCGGGTGGCGGAGCTGTACCGCTCGGCCTGAGCTCCGCCCCTGGAGGCGGACATGATGAGAGCCCCGCGGCCGTTCACGGCGCGGGGTTCTCGTGGTTCGGGGCCTCAGCCCTCCTGGGCGCCCATCTCCTTGGCCAGCTCGGCCCGGATCGCGTCCATGTCGAGGGCGCGGACCTGGCCGATCAGGTCTTCGAGGGCCGGCTCCGGCAGCGCCCCGGGCTGGGCGAAAACGACGATGCCGTCGCGGATGGCCATGATCGTCGGGATCGAGGTGATCTCGAAGCCCTGGGCCAGCCCCTGCTGCGCCTCGGTGTCGATCTTGCCGAACTTGATGTCGGTGTGCTTCTCCGACGACTTCTCGAAGATCGGACCGAACGTGCGGCACGGCCCGCACCAGGCCGCCCAGAAGTCCAGCAGGACGATCCCGTCGTCGGCGATCTCGTTGAAGTTCTGCTCGGTTACCTCGATGGTCGCCACCGGTGGCTCCTCTTGTCGTTCACGTCTGTACGGCTCGCATAACCACTTACCCCCGTTGGGCATTCCATCCTCACCGCCCCGGCGGCCCCTCCCGCCGCCCGGCGCGCCTATCCGGCGTCGGCGCGCACCGCGGTGACGGCGTACCGGCTGGCGATCTGCTGATAGGGCATGATCACCAGGGTGCCGGCGCGGTAGTGGACGTGGGCCTTTCCGCTCTCCCCACCGGCCTTCTGCGGCAGGTCGGCGAGCGGCGCAGCCTTGCCGGTGACCGTGTCGATCCTGGTCAGCCGGGGAACCGGCTCGTTGCGGCCGCCCTCCTCGATGACCAGCAGGCCGTTGCCTCCCGCGGCCCCGGCGGCCCCGGCGTCTCCGGAGTCGACGAAGGTGATCAAGTTGGCGCCGGTGCCCGAGGACTTCCACAGCTTCCTCCCGGTCCCCAGGTCGAAGGCCATGACGTCGTCGCGGGAGATCCCGCCGCCCTTGGTGTTCACCGGGAAGGTGGCGAGGTAGAGGGTGTTCCCGCGCACCATGGCGCGGATGTCCTCGTGGCCGCCGTTGATGTAGATCGTGTTGTTGAGCGAGAGGAAGTCGGTCTTCTCCCCGGTCTCGAACTCGCGGAGCTTCTTGCCGCTGCCGTCCAGCACGAGGATGGCGGACGATTCGCCGCCGGACCACGCCGCCACCACCGGGTCGGCCGAGAGCAGATGGTCGGGAATCCCCCCGTCGTCCTCGCCGATCCGGTGCTCCCCCCTCAAGGCGCCGGTCCGCGCGTCGAGCACGACGACGCTGTCACCGGCGGCGCCATAGCAGCTCAGGCTGACCACGACCTGCTTGGGCGCGGCGGCGACGTCACGGGTCTCACAGGTCTGCGAGGCGTTCGACGTCCACGCCTTCTTCCCGTCGGCCAGCCGGTAGGCCGACACCTGCTTGGCGGTGCGCACGACCGCCAGGTCGCCGGCGAGCACGAGGCCGGGGGCGTGGAGGCTCTTTTCGCCGGCCCGCGACGCGTTCGCCGGGATCTTGGTGTTCCAGAGCAGCTTGCCGGTCTTGACGTTGATGCCCGCGACGTGGTCGCAGATCTTCGCGGTGCCGTAGGCCAGGGCGCCCTTGCCTCCGACGATGCCGGCGGTCGCCCCGCAGAGCTGCTCCCCCGGGGCGGGCGTGCCCCAGACCCGCTTGCCGGTCTTCAGGTCGTAGGCCAGCACGCCGTCCTTCTGTGCCCGGACGGCCGCAGTGTCGGTCACCCAGGCGCCGAAGGCGATCGAAGCGTCGGTGCCGATCACCTCGGTGCCGGCGGTGGTGAAGGGCACCTGCCACTCCCCCGCGCCCATCTCGTCGCCGGACCCACCGAAGCCGAACCCGCCGGAGACGAACCAGGCGGTGCCGGTGCCGATGCCGAGCAGCACGACGAGGCCCAGCGCCACGAGGAGCACGGTCCTGCCGGTCCGCCGTCCGGCGGGTCGCGGCGCGGGCTGCGCCTGGGGCGGGTACGGCTGTCCCGGCGGCTGCTGCCCGTACGGCGGCGCCCCCGCGCCCTGCCCGTACGCCTGGGCACTGGGGCCCTGCGGCTGGTACTGCTGCCCGTACGGCAGCGCCCCCGCACCCTGCCCGTACGGCGACCCTCCAGCGCCCTGCGGCTGGTACTGCTGCCCGTACGGCGGCGCCCCCGCACCCTGCCCGTACGCCGGGGCACTGGGGCCCTGCGGCTGGTACTGCTGCCCGTACGGCAGCGCCCCCGCACCCTGCCCGTACGGCGACCCTCCAGCGCCCTGCGGCTGGTACTGCTGCCCGTACGCCGGCGCCCCCGCACCCTGCCCGTACGCCGGGGCACTGGGGCCCTGCGGCTGGTACGGCGCCCCCTGCGGATGGGCTCCCCCCTGCGGCGGATACACCTGGTGCGCCTGCCCCGGCGGTCCCTGATGGGGTCGCGGGTACGGCTCCCCCTGGGAGGGGGCGTTGTTCTGGTCGGTCATGCCATCTCCCCGATCAGCCGAGCTGGTTGCGGACGTAGGCCGCCCACTGGCTCTGGAACTGCGCCTCGTCGGTGCCCAGCACCTTCTGCAGCGCCTCGCCGCCCTTGCCGCCCTGGTAGGTCTCCACCACGAAGTCGACGAGCTTCCGCGTGCCGTACTTCTCGTCGATGAACCGCATCGCCAGGTGGCCCATCAGGTAGTGGACGCTGGTCATGCCCTTCATGTCCCAGATGAGGTTGTCCGGAAGCTTGCCCTCGAACGGCTGGGAGAGCTGCCCGGCCAGGTACGCCTGACCCTCCGGGTAGCGGAGGTTGGCGGTGATGGGGGCGCCGCGGTTGGCGACGTACTCGGCGAAGCCCTCGACGACCCAGTTCTCCATCCCGAAGAGGTCGAATTTCGCGCTGTCGAGGCTGCTCAGCGTCGAGTGCGCGAACTCGTGCCGGAAGATCTCCGCCGTGCCGCCGGCCGTCCCGAAGAACGACGAGGTGGTGTCCATCACCACGCGGCTGGCCCCGATCGGCATGTCGCCGCTCCTGCGCCAGGCGGGCATCGGGATGGAGACGCCCGCCTCGGTGGCCTTCTGCTGCCGGTACATGCTGCCGAGCTGGCCGGGTCCCTTGACCAGGGTCACCACATACCCCTTGGGCACCGCCGACCCCCGCACGCCCTGCCCGCCGAGGAACGTCAGGTCGGTCACGGCCGCCCGCTCGGCGATCGGCGCGATCCGCCTGGCCTGGGCGGCCATCGACGGGTGGGCCAGCACGACGGTCCGGGCCGTCTTGACGACCGCGACGTCGGGCCAGATGTCCCAGGGACCCGGGTAGTAGACGGTCTTCGAGTCGCCCATCGGCGCGGGGGCGCCGCCCACCTTGGTGACGACCAGCGGGGCGGTGGCGTTTCGCTTGGTGATGGTCCAGCGGTACCACTCCGAGACGGGCCGCAGGTCGATCCCGTCGAACTGGTGGACGAAGGCGACGTCGAGGTTGAACGTCACCCCCCGGCCGAAACTGTCCTGGGTGCGCCCCTCCTGCTGCAGGGTCTGGTAGGACATCTGGGAGATCGGCAGCTTGCGCAGGTTCTCGAAGAGCCGGGTCTGCTGCCGGACCAGCGCCGTGTTCTTCTGATCGAAGATCCCGGTGTACGCCTTGAGGTCGCCGCTGCCCAGCGCCTCGGTGTGCTCGCGCAGGAGGTTCTCCAGATCCTTCGTGGTCACCGCCACGGAGTTCGGGTCGGCCGCGGCCGTCTCCTCCGTGAGCGGGCCGAGGCGCTTCTCGGAGTTCATCACCATGCCCACCACGACCCCGGCGCCGACGGTCAGCAGCGCGGCGAGGACGGCGAGCGTGACCCAGAGCCCGGTCCTGCGGCGCGGGGGCGTGGGCGGAGGCGGCTGGGGAGACGGCGGCTGCTGGGGCCACTGCGACTGTTGCTGGGGCCACTGGGGCGGCGGCGGGCCAAGCGGCGGCGGTGGCCCCTGGGGCTGCGGCGGGTATGGTTGCCCCCACTGCGGCGGAGAAGCCTGCTGCGGCGCCTGCCCTCCCTGCGGGTATGGCAGATGTCGTTGGTTCCCCGGCCCCGAAGTCACGCGCGCCCCATAAGTACCAAAAGTTATAGAACGCCCAAACCTTATCGCCTATCGGGGACGATCACCTCCGGAGCGGTGTGAGCAGCGGTTCCTTGACCTCGGTGGCGTCGTAGGCCGCCCGGCCGAAAGGACCGAGCAGCACGGGCCCGTCGGCGGGGCCGCCGGGGAGCCGTCGCCGGGGGCCGTGGCCGAGCCTGATCTCGGCGTTGGCGTCGGCGAGGTCACCGGCCGCCCCCTCCCGAAAAGCGACGATCCCGCTCCGCCGGGTCCGGCGGAGCGGGATCGTCCGGGAAAACGCTCGGCGCCCGTCCCTACCCCTTGCCTCCGGGGAGGTGGAGCCCGATGACGACCGGGTCGTGGTCGGAGGAGCGGAACGCGTCCGGCCGGTAGAGGCTCGGCGGGTTGTACTCCGTGTTGTAGTCGAGCATGCGGCTCTCGTCGGAGTTGATGTGCCAGATCGTCGCGCCGGTGACGCGCTTGAGCAGGCTCTTTCCGGCCAGGGCGTGGTCCAGCTCACCGAGCATGCCGTTGTAGAGGTAGCTGTAGCGGTCGGTCTCGGGGATGAACTTCTTGGTCACGCTGGTCAGCTTGCCGGCCTCCAGCGTGTGGATCGGGTCCTCCTCGCCGTAGGCGTTGAGGTCGCCGAGCACCAGCGGGTTGGGCAGGTCGAGGCTGTCGATCAGGGCCAGCGTCGCCTTCGCCTGGCGGATCCGCTCGCCGTTGTAGCAGCCCTGGCCGTCGCCGGTGTCGGCATCGGGCCCGGTGGCGTCCTCGTCGCAGCCCTTGGACTTGAAGTGGTTGACGATGAGCGTGAACGGCTGGCCGCCCTGGACCCGGCGGAACGTCTGGATCAGCGGGGGCCGCCGGTAGACCGGGTCGGTGGAGGAGAGGGCGGGGCCGACGGGCTTGAGCCTGGCCGGCTTGTAGATCGCCGTCACGTGGATCAGGTCGGTGCCGGGGTTGGGGTGGGCGAGCGCCGCGTAGGTGCCCGCGCCGACCTCGGCGTTGAGGGCGTCGACCAGCGCCTGGACGGCGGTCTGGCCGTTGTTCTGGACCTCCATCAGGCCCACCACGTCGGCGTCCATCCCCTTGAGGGCGGCGACCAGCTTGGCGAGCTGGCGCCGCTGCTCCACGGCGGTGGTGGCGCCGCGCGACTTCAGGGTGGTGAACCAGTTGAGGGTGTTGAAGCTGGCCACCTTGACGTTCCCGTCTACCGGGGACGGCTCGGCCTGGCGCGGGTTGGTCCGGGCGAACTCGATCGGCGCGGTCGGCTGGAGGCGGTAGACGCCGAAGCCGTAGCCCAGCACGCCGGTGACGCCGGTGGCGGTGTCACCGAGGCGGACGACCTGCGGGTCGGTGTAGGGGATGACGGCCGGGTTCTCCTTGGTGGAGCCGTCGTCCACGAGCAGGCTGCGGCGGGCGTCGCGGGCGGTGTCCGCGCCCGGCCGGTCGGTCGGCTGGAACACCCGGCCCTCGGCGGAGACGGTGACCTCGCCGTAGCGGCCCAGGTCGTAGTGGTCGGTGAGGGTCAGCTTCTCCGGGAAGGTGACGAGCATGCTCTCAAGCGGCTCGAAGGTCTTCCCCTCGGGCAGCGGCAGGTCCTGCGGGGCCGGCTGCACACTGCCGGTGCCGCAGACGTCCACGGCGGTGACCGGTGACAGTTCGGTCCAGCCGTTGTACTCCACGACCTTGCCGGTGACCAGCACCCGGTCACCGGGCTTGACGTCCTTGAGGGAGGCGCGGGCGTAGGCGTAGAGGCCGTCGGAGGTGGCGGGGTCGTCGTCGGGGGTCGGGTCCTGGAGGAAGAACCCGCCGAGCTGGTCGGCCCCCTGGAAGTCGCCGGTCACGACGCCCTCGACGCGGACGGTCTTGCCGGCCAGCGGGCTGACGTCGCCGCTGCCCTGCACCTCGGCGATCTGGTGGGTGGCCGGGAGGTCACACGGCTCCGCCGTCGGGGTAGCCGTCGGAGTCACGGTCGGGGTCGCCGTGGGAGTCGCCGTGGGAGTCGCCGTCGGGGTGGGGCCGGGGTCGCCGCAGGGCGCCGGGGTGGTCGCCCGGTTGCGCGGCGCGGGGGCGCCGGTGGCCACGTCGGTGGCGTTGGCGTCGGTGTCGGCGCAGCCGTGGTCGCCGCGCAGCCCGGCGAGCGTGGCGGAGAGGGCCGGGGCCGGGGCGGCGCCCTCGAAGTAGTTTGCGGTGCCGTACCCGACGAGGTCGGCGATCAGCGCCGTCTGCTCGGCGGTGCAGGGGACGGAGCCGCCGTTGCAGGCCAGGCCCTCGGCCGAGCGGACCAGGACGACCTTGCCGGAGCCGGCGCTCAGGTTGATCGTGCCGGTGCCGTCGGGGTCGGGCAGCGCGGCGCCGGTGGAGCCGCCGGCGAGCCGGACGAGGTGGTACTGACCGGGTGCCAGCGTGCCGGCCAGCGGGACGGGCGAGTTGGCGCCGAAGGTGCCGGTTCCGGTGGCGCTGCCGTACTGCACGGACCAGCCGTCCAGCGAGACGGCCGCGGAGCCGCGGTTGAACAGCTCGACGAAGTCGTTGGCGTACGGCGCGCCGCTGCCGCCGCCACCGCCGTAGACCTGGCTGATGACGACGGTGCCCGGCGCGGCCAGGGCCGGGGCGGAGGTCAGGACCGCCAGGCCGGACACGGCGAGGCCGCCGGCCGCGAGGGCGGCGGCCACTCTGGTTGAAGGACGCATGACCGGGAGCGTAAAGCCCTATGTATCGCTCCACACTTACTTATAAGTAGATAGAGGGTGAAATTACATAATCCCGATACTTTGTGGAGATTATCCGGCAGGGATCGTGGCGCACTTTGCCGTAGATCTCGCTTTGACCGCCTTCATGGGTATGAGTCGGTCATGAGAAGCCTGGACCTGGGCTGGACCACCTGCACCGCCCTCCCCGGATGCACCGGATCGGCGCGGCAGCCCTACGGACGCTGCCTGGCCCACCTGGACGACGCCGAGCTGACCGAGGTCCTCGGCGGCCTCTCCCCCGGCTCCCCCGTCGACCTCCGGGGCACCCGGGTGGAGCCGCACCTGCTGGAGCGGATCCTGGACGCCACGCGCGGGCGTCCGGGCCGGACCAGGTTCGACCGGGCGGTCCTCACCGGGGACGCGAGGTTCGGCGGCGTCGTCTTCGGCGGGGACGCCACCTTCGACCACGCGCGCTTCCACCATCTCGCCTCGTTCGTGGACGCTCGCTTCACCGGGAACGTCTCCTTCCGCGGGGCCGGGTTCACCAGGGAACTGTCCCTGCACGGCGTCTCCGTCGCCGGGCACGCGGCGTTCGACCGGGTCTCGGCGGGCCGGGACGCGCTGTTCGGCGCCGCCGCGTTCGGCCGCACCGTCTCCTTCGAGGGCGCCGAGCTGCACGGCTTCACCAGCTTCGACGGCGCCCGGTTCGCCGGGGACGCCGTCTTCCGCGGGTGCCGGTTCGGCCGGCCGGTGTCGTTCCGCAGGGCGGAGTTCGGCGGGCTGGCCGGGTTCGAGGGGGCACGGTTCCGGGAGGGCGGCTCTCTGACCCCCGCCTCGGCGGGCCGCGGCCTGTCCCTCGCCGGGGCGTGGGCGGGCGGCGGCCTGGACGTCGCGGCCGCCGGCTGCCGGGTGGACCTGCGGCGCCTGCGGACGGCCGGGCGGCTGGCCGTACGGCTCGACGGCGCCGAGGCCGATCTCACCGGCGCGACGCTGCTCGGCCCGGCCAGGATCGAGGGGCGCGTCCGGTCCGGCGGGAACCCGGGACGCGACGGGGACGGCGGGCGGGGCGCGACCGCGCGGCGGACGGTCGCGGGGTACGGCGCGGCCCGGGTGGCCTCGCCGCGCGGGCCGGACCGGACGAGGCCGCCGCGTACTCCCCTGACCAGCCGGGTGACCTCGCTGCGCGGGCTGGACGCCGAGGCGCTGGAGCTGGTCCGGGTGGACCTCGGCGCCGGTGGCCTCACCGGGGTCCACCGCCCCGAACGGCTCCGGCTGACCGGCTGCGCCCCCGCCGCCGCCCCGCGCGGCGTGCGCCTCGCGACGCGCCGGTGGCCACGCCGTCGCGCCCTGGCCTCCGGTCTGGCCCTCGGGGCGCTGGGGATACGCCGCGTCACCGTCGCGGCGCCCGCCCGCTGGCTGCTCGGGCCGCACTGGGCTCCGGGCGGGAACGGCCCGCGGATGAACCGGATCATGGGATGGCTCGCGCTGGTCACCGCCGTCACGGCCGCGAGCCTGCTGGCGGGCTCGGCGTCGCACGCCGCGCACCGGCCCGTCCCCGCGCCGCCCCAGAAGGACGTTCCGGGACATTCCAGGGTCACCCCTGATGCGCATCCCCGGATCTAGGGCCAGGATGGACCATGTACAGCCCTGCCGTTCCCCGGACGGGAACGCACCGAAGACCACGATGGAGCAAGGATGGCGAACGCCGGAGTCATCGACGACTACGTGACCCGGCTCGGCCGCGCCCTCAAGGGCCCGTCCGGCCCCAAGCGGGACATGGTCACCGAGGCGCGCGACAGCCTGACCGACACCGCCGAGGCGCTGGAGGACGGCGGTCTGGACCGGGCCGAGGCCGAGCGGGTCGCCGTCGAGGAGTTCGGCGAGATCGGCGAGATCGCCCCGGCCTACCAGGAGCAGCTTGCGGTCTCGGCGGGCCGCAGGCTGGCCGCCCTGCTCTTCGTCAGCGTGCCGCTCACCTGCCTCATGTGGAGCATGATCTGGAAGTTCTTCCCCGGTGACCTGGCCGGCTACGCCTCCAGGCCGGGGTGGTTCGGGCCGGTCGCCCGTGCCGTGGACCTCATCCAGGTGGCCGTCGGCGTGGCCGGCGGGCTCGCGCTGTTCGCGCTCGGCCGGGGGCTGCGCAGGATCCGCCGGCCGCGGCTCGTCGTCCGGTCACTCGCCACTCTGGTCTGGGTCATGCTGCCGACGATCGGCGTGCTGTCGCTGGCGCTGACGTACGGCTCGTACAACTCGGCCGGCCTCACCGGCTACGGGACGGCCGCCACGCTGGTGAGCGACGCGCTGGCGCTCGTGCAGCTGTACGGCGCGGTGCGGTGCATGAGCGTCACCCGGCGCCGCCTCACCGCCGCCTGATCACACACCCGGCCACGTCCGCCGGTCACGCCCGCGCGCCCGCACCGCGGCGGATGGCGTCGCCGCCACCCGCCGGACGGCCGCGGGGCGACCGTTTCAGGGCGTGCCGAACCAGCCGGAGAGCGCTTCGCGCAGCGCGGGCGCGGCGGTTTCGGCGGGTTCGTCGACGGCCGCGGCCCAGGCGATGTGGGCGTCCGGGCGGATCAGCAGGACGTCGGCCGGGCGGTCATCGGTCTTGGCGGTGTGGACATCGACGCGCCGCTCCCACTCGCGGGCGGTCTCGCGCAGGTCCGGGCGGCCGGCGAGGTCGAGGAGGACGGGCCGGGCGGGGTGCAGGAGTTCGGCGACGCCGGTGACGCCCCGGTCGGTGTGCAGGGTGAGGTCGGGGGCGAAGGTTCCGGCCAGCGGGTGGAGGCCCGAGCCGGGCATGGGGTAGCGGATGTCGGTTCCGGCGACGAGCGCTCCCATGCGGCGCAGCGGCTGCTCGTCGAGCAGCAGTTCGGAGAACACCTCCCGCAGCGCCTCGGCGGCCGCGTCGTGCCCGCGCCGCAGCGCCACCTGGGCCCGGGTGTGCAGCATGGTGCGGGCACCGGCGAGATGGCGTTCGGCGTGGTAGGTGTCCAGCAGGCCGGGCGGCGCCCAGCCGTGAACGTCGGCGGCCAGCTTCCAGGCCAGGTTGACCGCGTCCAGCAGGCCGGCGTTGAGCGCCACCCCGGTGGCGGGAAACAGGTGCGCCGCGTCACCGGCCACCATGATGCGCCCGGCCCGGTAGCGCTCGGCCTGGCGGGCCTTGAAGGTGAAGCGCGACAGCCGTGTCGATCCGGCCAGGGGCAGGTGCGCGCCGAGCACGCGGTGGACGCTGTCCTGCAGTTCGTTCAGCGTCATCGGAACGTCGTCGTCGTACTCGACGCTCTCGTCCTCGATGGTGTAGAGGGAGACGCTCCGGGCGCCGGGCGAGGAGCCGAGCCCGAAGAGGCCCCGGTCGGTGCGGGTGAACCCCGCGTGGACGGTGCCGAAGCCGGGGACGTCGAGATCGCCGTTGTCCAGTACGGTCACCGTGTCGGGCAGGGTGACCTGGGCCAGCCGGTTGACCTCCGGATAGGTGACGCCGGGGAACGGAATGCCGGCCCGGTCCCGGACCCTGCTGCGCGCGCCGTCGCACCCCACCAGGTGGCGGGCGCTCACCCGGTACGGACCGTCCGGGCCGCGCACGTCCACGGTCACCGCGGCGTCGTCCTGGCTCACCCCGGTCACCTCGTTCCCGCGGCGGATTTCGACGCCGAGTTCGGCGGCGCGTTCGTCGAGCAGCCGCTCCAGCAGCTGCTGCGGCAGCGGCAGCGCGTGCATCGGGGGATCCGCCAGATGGGTGAAGTCCAGGTGCACCCCGCCGAACGGGAACCGGGGCGCCGGGACGGGGCCGGGGCAGGCCACCTGGAACCGTTCCAGCAGGCCCCGGTAGCGCAGCAGCTCCAGGATCTGCCCGCCGAGGCCACCGGCCTTGGGGGTGTCGCGGCGGTGCGGGTGCCGTTCCAGCACCAGCGGCCGCACCCCGGCCAAGCGCAGTTCGATCGCCAGCATGAGGCCGGTCGGCCCGGCCCCCACAACGACCACATCGGCGTCCATCACCGGTCACTCTCCTCGCAGACTTCCGCCGCGTCCCCGCGCGGCCCGATCATCGGCGCCAGAAAACGGGACGGTGCGTCCCGTATGGCTTTTTCAGTGTGCGGGAAGCACCTCTTCGCGTCAAACGAGGCGCCCCGTCCCGGCAAGATGCCGTCATGGCCGGCCGCCATGGGGACCGCCGGATGGGATCTCGGCCGCACTCCTGAGACACGAGCGCTCGTCCGGGCCCGCCGAGTGGCCCGCCCGGTCGCGCTCCGCCTCACGCCGACCCCTCGCCCGGCGAGCCTCTCCGGTATAGACCAGTCGGCGTGGCCGTACCGCCTCGTTGTGAATTCGATACTTGCTGGTATAGACCGGCCCCCCGGTTCCGGTTTACCTTGGCGGAGCCGTACGCGAGGGGCGCCTGCTCGCACCTCCCAGCCGGTACGGACCAGCCCCCCATTTCCAAGGTGGTATGACATGAACAAGAGGATCATCGGCGTGGCCGGCGCCGGCCTGGCGGCCGCGCTGGCCCTGTCCGCCTGCGGCTCGGGCGGCGGCGAGGGCGGCGGCGGCGAGAAGGCGGCCGACGGTTCGGTGACGCTGAAGCTCGTCGCCGCCGACTACGGCGGCGGTCCCAGCTCGCCGGACGGCGGCGACAAGTTCTGGAAGGGCGTCGTCGACGAGTTCCAGGCCGCCAACCCCAAGATCAAGGTCGATGTCCAGGTCATCAACTGGAACGACATCGACAAGCAGGTCGCGACCATGGTGCAGAACGGGCAGGTGCCCGACATCCTGCAGACCGGCGACTACTCCGGCTTCGTCAAGGACGGCCTGCTGTACAAGACCGACGAGGTCCTCTCCCCCCAGACGCAGTCCGACCTGCTGACGAAGTTCGCCGACTACGGCAAGGTGGACGGCACCGCCTACGGCATCCCGTTCGTCTCCTCCGCCCGCGCCCTGTTCTACAACAAGGACCTCTTCGCCAAGGCCGGGATCTCCGACCCGCCCAAGACCTGGGACGAGCTCAAGGCCGACGCCGAGAAGCTGAAGAAGGCCGGGGTGTCCCAGCCGTTCGGCCTGCCGCTCGGCCAGGAGGAGGCGCAGGCCGAGTCGTTCCTGTGGTTCATGGGCAACGGCGGCGGCTACAAGGACGCCTCCGGCAAGTGGACGGTGAACTCCCCGCAGAACATCGAGGCGTTCACCTTCCTCAAGGGCATGGTCGACGCCGGCCTCACCACGCCCAACCCCGGCACCAAGGACCGCAAGAAGGTCTGGGAGGACTTCGCCGCGGGCAAGGTCGGCATGGTCAACGGCGGCCCCATGTCCATCCCGATCTTCGAGAAGGGCGGCCTGACGAACTTCGGTGTGACCCCGATCGCCGGCAAGACCGGCCCGCTGGACACCACCCTCGGCGTCATGGACTGGATCATGGCCTTCAACAAGAACGGCCACAAGGAGGAGATCAAGAAGTTCTTCGACTTCTTCTACTCCTCCTCGGCCGTGCAGAAGATCAGCGACACCTACAAGCTGCTGCCGGTGACCACGTCGGGCATCGAGAAGCTCTCCTCCGACGAGAAGCTCAAGCCGTTCCTCACCGCGCTGCCCAACGCCACCTTCTACCCGTTCACCGACCCCAAGTGGTCCGAGGTGAACACGCAGATGAAGCAGACGGTCGGCAACGCCGTCACCGGTGACCCCGCCCAGGTGCTCGGCGCGATCCAGAAGGTCGCCGACGCCGGCTAGTTGTGCTGTGTTGATGGCGGCGCTGCGCGCCGCGGCTCGGGGCGCCAGGAGCCGGCTCCTTCCCTCCTCACTCTGGTCGCCACGCTCCCGGCACTCGTCAGTCCAGTCGCCGACGCGCCCCTCGCGAGGTTGATGGCGGCGCTGCGCGCCGCGGCTCGGGGCGCCAGGAGCCGGCTCCTTCCCTCCTCACTCTGGTCGCCACGCTCCCGGCACTCGTCAGTCCAGTCGCCGACGCGCCCCTCGCGAGCTCGTCTTTCGCGAGGGGCGTGAGCGCCATCGACACGGCGAGCCCGCACCCCTGTTAGAAAGCGAAAGCTATGCAGCAGACATCCACCCTGAAACGGGTGATCCGCGCGCTCAGCCCGCTGCCCTGGATCGGCCCGGCGGTGGTGCTGATCGGCGTGGTGGTCGTGTGGCCGGTCGTCACGATGATCCAGTCGTCGTTCCTGAAGATCAGCCGGTTCGGCGTGACCCAGGGCTCCAACGGGCTGGACAACTACACCAAGCTGTTCGACGAACCCGACTTCGGCGGGGTGATGTTCCGGAGCCTGGTGTGGGTGGTGGCGGTGGTCACCCTCACCGTCCTCATCTCGCTCGCCCTGGCCCAGTTGTTCAACCAGCGCTTCCCCGGCCGCCGGATCGCCCGCTGGGCGATGATCGCGCCCTGGGCCGCGTCGGTGCTGATGACCGCGATCATCTTCAAGTGGATGCTCGACCCCGAGGTCGGCCTGATCAACATGATCCTGCACGACCTCGGCCTGCTCGACGCGCTGGGCGGCGTGGACGCCGACCCGCTCGGCCGGGCCTCGACGGCGATGCCGTGGCTGGTGGCCGTGGCGGTGTTCGTGTCGTTGCCGTTCACCACCTACGCGCTCCTGGCCGGGCTGGCCACGATCCCGGTCGACGTCTATGAGGCGGCGCGGATGGACGGCGCGTCGCGGCCGCGGATCTACTGGTCGATCACGCTGCCGCTGCTGCGGCCGGCGCTGACCGTGGCGACGCTCATCAACGTGATGAACGTCTTCAACAGCTTCCCGATCATCTGGGCGATGACCCACGGCCAGCCGGGTTACTCGACGGCCACGTCCACGATCTTCATGTACATCCTCAAGGGAACCGACATCGGCGAGTCGGCCGCCATGTCCGTGGTGAACTTCGGCATGGTGATCGTCCTGGTGGCGATCTTCCTCAGGGTCAGCAAGTGGAAGACCGAGGTGTCCTGACATGTCCGCCATCGAGGCCGCACGTCCGGCGGCGAGGGCTCCGCGTTCCAGGGAGATTCGATGACCACCACCGAAGCCGCGCGCCCGGCGGCGGGCGCGACCGCCGGCCGTACCGCGTCCCGGGCCCCCGCGCGACGGCTCCCGAGGATCAGGACGGTGCTCGTCGCGGCGACGGCGTACCTGATCGCGTTCATCTTCCTCTTCCCCTACCTGGAGATGGTGCTCACCGCGCTGCGCCCGCAGGGGGAGCTGCTCAAGGCGTCCTACCTGCCGAGCGTCTTCGCCTGGGAGAACTTCACCGCCTTCTGGTCCGGCGGACTGGCGGGCAACCTGCTGGTCACGCTGCAGGTCGCCGCGGGCTCGACGGTCCTGGTGCTGCTGGTGGCGCTGCCCGCGGCCTACTACACCGCCCGGCACGCCTTCCGGGGCCGCATGGCGTTCCTGATGCTGGTGCTGATCACCCAGATGTTCCAGCCGACCGCGATGCTGGTCGGCATCTACCGGGAGTTCTTCCAGTTCGGCATGGTCGACTCGATCTGGTCGCTGATCCTGGTCAACGGGGGCTTCAACCTCGCCTTCGCGGTGTGGATCCTCCACGCCTACTTCTCCTCGATCCCGCGCGAGCTGGAGGAGGCGGCGTTCATCGACGGCAACGGCCGGTTCGGCGCGCTGTTCCGGATCACGCTGCCGCTCGCGGCGCCCGGGGTGGTCACCGCGCTGATCTTCACGTTCATCGCCGCGTGGAACGAGTTCGTGGTCGCCCTGACGCTGACCACCACGCCGGAGCGGCAGCCGCTGACCGTGGCGCTCAACTCGTTCATCGGCCAGTACGAGGTGGACTGGCAGAACCTGTTCGCCGGATCGGTGATCGCGACGATCCCGGTCATCATCCTGTTCGCGCTGATCGAACGGAAGGTGGTGGGCGGCCTCACGGCCGGGTCCATCAAGTGACGCCCCGACGCCGGAACACCGCGCGGCCCGCGCCCCCTCGGGAAGGGGGGTGCGGGCCGCGTCGCGTTCCGGCCGGCGGCACGCCCGCGCGCACCGCGGAACCGTACGGCCCGCCGTTCCACGGGACCGTCACGCCGTACGGCGGGTCGCGGGTCAGCGGGTGCCGCGGGGTTCCAGGACGCTGCCGATCGCGCCGGTGAACGCGCGCCAGGCGGAGCGCTCCCCGGCCAGGGCGGTGCGGCCGGAGGAGGTCAGCCGGTAGGTGCGCCGTTTGCGCCCGCCCACGACGGCCCATTCGCTGGCGAGGTATCCGGCCTGCTCCAGGCGGCGCAGCGCCGGGTAGACGGTGCCGGTCGGCACGTTCAGCGCGCCCCCGCTGCGCTCCTGGAGCGCCTCGATGATCGCGTAACCGTGCAGGGGCTCGTCCTCCAGCACCGACAGCAGCAGAGCGTCCATGTGTCCGCGGAGGGCGTCGGTGTTCACATGGCCTCCCCGGTCTTCTCCCCGGCGGGACGCGCGGGACAGACGGAAGGCGTGGGACGCGAGGGAGGCACGGCCCTCGCGCCGTCGCTCTTGTCGGCTCGCTCGCTCACTCTCGTCACCCTACCTCTCGAATAGGCATCCTACATGTAGGCGTGCTACATGTAGAGTGTCTATAGGTAGACAGACACAACAAGAGATGTGACGGAGGTGAGATCGTGGACGTGCTCGACCTGGCCCGGACCCAGTTCGCCGTGACGGGAAGCCTGCACTTCCTGTTCGTCGTGCTGACCCTCGGCCTGGCCCCCCTGGTCGCGATCATGCACACGCGGTACGCACTGACCGGCAGGCCGCTCCACGAGCGCCGGACCCGGTTCTGGGGCCAGATCTACGTGATCAACTACGCCCTGGGGATCTTCACGGGGCTGGTGATGGAGTTCCAGTTCGGCCTGAGCTGGAGCGGCCTGTCGCACTACGCGGGCGACGTCTTCGGCGCGCCGCTGGCCATCGAGACGCTCGGCGCGTTCTTCCTGGAGTCCACGTTCCTGGGCCTGTGGATCTTCGGCTGGCACCGGCTGCCGAAGTGGCTCCACGTGGCCTGCATCTGGCTGGTGACGCTGACCGCCTACGCCTCCGCACTGTGGATCATGGCGGCCAACTCGTTCCTGCAGAACCCGGTCGGCGCCGTGGAGCGGGGCGGCCGGCTGGTGCTGACCGACTTCGGGGCGCTGCTGACCAACCCGGCGCTGGCCATGTCCCTGCCCCACGTCATCGGCGCGGCCCTGTGGGCCGGCGGTTTCGTGATGATGGGCGCCAGCGCCTACCACCTGTTCCGGCGCACCGCCGACCGGGAGTTCTTCACCGGCTCGCTCCGGTTCGGCGTGATCGTCGCGTCCGTCGGCTCGCTCGTCACGGTCGGCTTCGGCTACGCCCAGTTCGGCATGCTCGGCCAGTACCAGCCGGGCAAGTTCAGCGCCGAGCCGCTGGCCGGGATGGGACTCGGCCTGATGATCCTCATCGGCCAGACGCTCCAGCTCCTGCTCGCCTTCGTGCTGCTGCCCGCCGTGTACTGGCTGCCGCGCTGGCGGTGGGCGCAGCCCCTGCTGATGGCGATGACCCCGCTGCCGTTCCTCGCCGCGATCTTCGGCTGGCTGGCCCGCGAGGTCGGCCGCCAGCCGTGGCTGATCAACAAGAGGCTGACCGTCGCCGACGCCATGTCCCCCGGCCTCACCCCCGGCATGGTCACGGCCTCGCTCATCGGGTTCGCCGGCGTGCTGGGCCTGCTGGCCGTCGTCGACTACCTCCTGATCGCCCGCGCCGTACGGCGCGGCCCCTCCTCCGTCGCCCTCGGCGCCCCCGGCCCGGCCGATCCGGCCGAGCGCGCGCCCGCGCTGAGCCTCTGACCCCCGGGAAGGCACATGGACATCCTCTGGCTGGGCGTGCTCGCCCTGCTGCTGATCGGCTACTTCGCCCTGGAAGGCTTCGACATCGGCCTCGGCCTGCTGCTGCCCGTGCTGGGCCGTACCTCCCGGGACCGCGACCGGATCGTCGCCGCCATGGCGCCGTTCGTGCTGGCCAATGAGGTGTGGCTGGTGGCGGTGGCGGGCGTGCTGTTCGGCGCCTTCCCCGCGGCCGAGGGCGAGGCCCTGTTCGGCCTCTACCCGCTGGTGGTCACCCTGCTCCTGTCGTGGATCGTGCGCGACGCCGGCCTGTGGTTCCGCCGCCGCCTCGACGGCTCCGCCTGGCGGGCGGCCTGGGACTGGGCGATCTTCGCCGGTTCGGCGGGCCTGGCGCTGAGCTGGGGCATGGCGCTGGCGGCGATCGCCGGCGGCCTGTCCGGGCCCGCGGTCGGGCTGCCCGGCCTCGGCGCCGGGCTGCTGGTGGCCGCGGCGTTCGCCTTCCACGGCTGGACGTTCGCCTCCTGGCGGCTGCCGGACGGCCCGACCGGCTCGCGCCGTACCGGAAGGGCGCTGCTGGTGTCGGCGTGCGTGGCCGCCGCGCCGGCCGCGGCGGTGGCCGCGGCGACCGCCCCGTGGCTGCTGGAGCGCGCCGCGCCGGCCGGGACGCTGGGTGTGCTCAGTGTCATAATCCTGCCGTTCACACCCCTGATGGTCGGTGCGCAAGTATGGGTGTGGCGCGCCTTCGGTCCCCGGAGCGCCGCCGACCGGATGCCGTCGTTCTTCTAGCGTCGCTCTTCTAAGGTTTCCATGCACAAGGATCTCCTACGGCTGGCGCGCGGCGAGCGGGCCGTCCGCGGGCACCTGGCCCTCTGCCTGGCCGCGGCGGTCCTCGCCGGGCTGCTCGTCCTCGCCCAGGCGGAACTGCTCGCCGGGGTGCTGTCCGGGCGGTTCGCCACCTCCGCGCTGGGGCTGCTGGCGCTGGTCGTCGCGGCCCGCGCGGCGCTCGGCCTGTTGCAGGGCGTGGCCGCCGGGCGCACCGTCGCGGGGGTGAAGACCGCGCTGCGCCACCGGCTGCTGGGCAGGCTGCGCGACATGGGCCCGGCCCGGCTGGCCGCCCACCGCTCCGGCGAGCTGGTCACGCTCACCGGCCGCGGCCTGGACGCCCTCGACCCCTACCTGTCGGGATACCTCCCCGCGGTCGCGGTGGCCGGCGTGGTGCCGGTCGCCGTACTGGTCCGGCTGTTCGCCGCCGACCTGACCAGCGCGCTGATCGTGCTGGTCACGGTGCCGCTCATCCCGATCTTCGGCGCGCTGGTCGGCATGCACACCAAGGCCGTCACCGAGCGGCAGTGGCGGGCCCTCGCCCGGCTCGGCGGCCACTTCCTGGACGTGGTCCGGGGCCTGCCCACGCTGCGGGCCTTCGGCCGGGCCCGCTACCAGGCCGAGGTGATCGCGAGGGTGGCCGACGCCCACCGCGCCGCGACGATGCGCACCCTGCGGGTGGCGTTCCTGTCGTCGCTGGTGCTGGAGCTGGCGGCGTCGCTGTCGCTGGCGCTGGTCGCCGTGCCGGTGGGCCTGCGGCTGCTGTCGGGGTCGCTGGACCTCTCGGCCGCGCTGCTGGTGCTGCTGCTGGCGCCGGAGGCTTATCTTCCGCTGCGCGTCATGGGCAACAAGTTCCACGCGGCCATGGAGGGGGTCGCCGCGGCCGACGAGGCGTTCGCCGTACTGGACGAGCGGGCCGATCCCCCGGCGGAGGGGCGGGCGGAGCAGCGCCCGGCGGCCGGCGCGGGCTCCGGGGACGGCGCGGCCATCGGTACGGTGACCGGCGCGGGCGCGATGGACCGTGCGAGAGCGGGGAACGGCGTGTACGGCGGCGCGGCGCCGGAGATCCGGCTGGAGAACGTCACCGTGCGCTACCCGGGCCGCGAGGACGCGGCGTTGGAGGACGTCTCGCTGGTGATCGCGCCCGGCGAGCGGGTCGCGCTGGTCGGTGAGAGCGGTGCGGGCAAGAGCACGCTGCTGCACCTGCTGCTCGGGTTCGTCGAGCCCGTCTCGGGCCGGGTCCTCGTGGACGGCGTCGAACTCCACGGGCTCCGCGAGCCCCGGGCCGGTGAGCCTGCGGAGCTCGCGGAAGACGGGAGCCGCGCGGAACCGGCGGGGCTTCCAGGGCTCATGGGGCTCGACGCCTGGCGGGCCCGGCTGGCGTTCGTGCCGCAGCGGCCGCACCTGTTCGCCGCGTCCGTGGCCGACAACATCCGGCTCGGCGCCCCCGGCGCGACGGACGCCGAGGTCCGGGCCGCGGCCCGCGCCGCGCACGCCGACGAGTTCGTCTCCGCGCTGCCCGAGGGCTACGGCACGGTGCTGGG
Source organism: Streptosporangium sandarakinum (assembly GCF_013409935.1). Classification (GTDB taxonomy): domain Bacteria; phylum Actinomycetota; class Actinomycetes; order Streptosporangiales; family Streptosporangiaceae; genus Streptosporangium; species Streptosporangium nondiastaticum. Next base: position 623,806 of record NZ_JACCCO010000001.1, read on the forward strand.
CGAGCGCGGGGCGAACCTGTCGGCCGGGCAGCGCCAGCGGGTCGCGCTCGCCCGGGCGTTCTGCCGCCCGTCGGCCGGCCTGCTGCTGCTCGACGAGCCGACGGCCCGGCTCGACGGCCGCAGCGAGGCCGCCGTGGTGGCCGCGACCCGGGAGCTGGCCGAGGGCCGCACCGCGGTGATCGTGGCCCACCGGCCCGCGATGATCGACGTCGCCGACCGGGTGATCAGGATCGCCGACGGGCGCGTGGTGGCCGCCGCCCCGGCCGGGGAGGCGCGATGAGCCGGCGGGACGAGGAGCGGGAGGACGCGGCGGTGGACCGGGACGACACGGACCGGGGAGGCACGGGCCGGGGAGGCACGGGCCGGGGAGGCACGGGCCGGGGAGGCACGGTCGCCACGGCGCGGACCGGAGGGACCGCGTCTCTGGAGGACACCGCGACGGTGCGGGCCGGCGGGGGGACCGCCGTCCGGGCGAAGGCGCCGGTACGGCCCGGCAGGCGGCTGGCCCTGGCCGCGGCGGCCGGCGCGGCGGCGGAGCTCGCCGGGCTCGGGCTGATCGGCTCGGCGGCGTGGCTGATCACCCGGGCGGCCGAGCAGCCGCCGCTGGCCGCGTTGAGCGTGGCGATCGTGGGGGTGCGGGCGTTCGCGACCACCCGGGGCGTCCTGCGCTACGGCGAGCGTCTGGCCGGGCACGACGTGGCGCTGCGCGCCCAGGCCACGACCCGGGAGCGGCTCTACGAGGCGCTCATCCCCGCCGGGCTGCCCGGACGGCGCGGCGCGGACCTGCTCAGCCGGATGGTGGACGACACCGACGCCGCCCAGGACCTGCTGGTGCGCGTCCTGCTCCCGGCGGCGGCGGCGCTGGTGACCACGCTCGCCGCCGTGGTGCTCGCCGCGTTCCTGCTCCCGGCGGCGGCCCTGGCGCTGCTGGCCGGGCTGGCGGTGGCCGGGGCGCTGATCCCGGCCGGCACCGCCGCCGCGGCGCGCCGCTGGGCGGAGCGGATCGCCCCGGCCCGCGCCGACCTGGCCGCCCGGGTCGCCGACCTGGTGCACGGCTCGGCCGACCTCGCGGCCTACGGCGCCGGGGACCGGGCGCTCTCGGCCTGCGCCGAGGCGGACGCCCGTCTGGCCCGGCTGGAGCGCCGCCAGGCGCGGGGGAACGCGCTGGCCACCGGTGCGGGCGTGCTCACCCAGGGCCTCACCGTGCTGGCCGTCGTGCTGGTCGCCCGGGGCGCCGGGACGGGCCCGGTCGCCACGGCGGTGCTCGCGCTGACCGCGCTGGTGGCGTTCGAGCCGGTGCTGCCGATGGCCGCGGCCGGGGAGCGGCTGACCGGGGTGCTGGCCGCCCTGCGCCGTCTGCGGGAGATCCGCGCGACCCCGCCGGCCGTCGCCGAGCCGGCCCGGCCCCGCCCCGTCCCGGCGGGCCCGCCGGCCGTCGAGGTCTCCGGCCTGGTGGTCCGGCACGGCGACGGCCGCGCCCCCGCGCTCGACGGCGTCAGCCTGACCCTCACCCCCGGCAGGCGCGTCGCCCTGGTCGGCCCCAGCGGGGCCGGCAAGAGCACGCTGCTCTCGGCCCTGATGCGCCTGGTGGAGCCGGAGTCCGGCGTGGTCCGGCTGAACGGGACCGACATCCGCGAGCTGGCCTCCGACGACGTCCGCGCGGTGATGACGGGCCTCACCCAGGACCCGTACGTGTTCCGGGCGTCGCTGCGCGACAACCTGCTGCTGGCCGGCCCCGAGGCCGGCCCGGACGAGCTGGCGGAGGCGGTACGGCGGGCCCGCCTGGACCGGTGGGTGGAGCGGACCGGCTGGGACACCGTCCTCGGCGAGGACGCCCGGACGGTGTCCGGCGGGCAGCTCCAGCGACTGGCGCTGGCGCGGGCCCTGCTGCACGACCCGCCGGTGCTGCTGCTGGACGAGCCCGCCGAGGCGCTGGACACCGAGACGGCCGAGGCGCTCATGGCCGACCTGCTGGACGCCACGCGGGGCCGTACGACGCTGCTGGTCACGCACCGCCTGCACGGGCTGGAGCAGGTCGACGAGATCGTCGTCCTGGAGAACGGCCGGGTGACGCAGCGCGGCACCCACGACGAGCTGGTGGGCGTCCCCGGCTACTACGGCGACCTGTGGCGGTCGGAGGAGATGGTCTCCCGCCGCTGAGGCACCCGGCCGGATCTTCCCGGCGAATCCGGCCACGGGAGTTGAGTTTGCGACGCAATCCGGTTTACAGTTCAAACCACAAGGTTTGCGTCACAAACTTGTTTATCCCTTGAAGGGGCACCGTGGACGACGACGAGCGGGCGCTGAGCCCGCAGGAGATGCTCCGGCTCATCGAGCAGCAGGAGACGGCCGCCGCCGAGCGGTTCGTCCCCGACCCGGTGCCGCACTTCCTGGCCTGGGGAGTGGCCTGGCTGGCCGGATACGGCGCGCTGTTCCTGCACTACGGCCTGTTCGGCAGGCCGTACGCGCCGGTGCCGGCCTGGGCGGCCCTGACGGTGCTGTGGGTGCTGATGGTGGCCGCGCTGGTGATCAGCGCGGCCACCATGTGGCAGCTGCGCAGCCCGGTGCGCGGGCCGTCCCAGGAACGCGGCACGATGTACGGCCTGTCCTGGGCCCTGGGCTTCCTCGGGGTGTGGACGGTGGGCATCCGGTTCGGCCAGCAGCTTCCCGAGGCCGAGACCGGCCTGCTGTGGGCCGGCCTGTCCATGATGACGGTCGCCATGCTCTACGTGGCGGGCGGCGCCGTCTGGCACGAGCGGACGATGTTCCTCTTCGGGGTCGGCATGGCCGTGCTCAACGCGGCCGGCGTGATGGCCGGCCCCGGCTGGCACGCGCTGCTGATGGCTGCGGGCGGCGGGGGTGGATCGATCGTGGCCGGCCTGCTGCTGCGCAGGGCGAGGCGCCGGTGACCTCCGGCCTCGACCCGGTGATCCACGCGCCGGCCCGGCTGCGGGTGGTCGCCACGCTCAACGCCCTGCGCGAGGGCGACACCGTCACCTTCCCCGGCCTGCGCGACCTCCTCGGCATGACGGCCGGCAACCTCTCGGTGCACCTCGGCAAGCTGGAGGACGCCGGATACGTGGAGATCACCAAGACCCACCGGGGCCGCACCCCCGTCACCTACGTCGCCCTCACCCGGCGGGGCCGCCTGGCCTTCGAGGACTACACCGCCGAGATCCGCTCGCTTCTCGACGCCGCGTCGCCCCCCGCCGACGGCTGACGCACCTCCCCGACTCCCCCCTACGACATGAAAGGCCCCATGATGGAGACGCTGGCGCGCGCCATCGAGGTCACCCGCCGCTACGGCAGCGTGACGGCCCTGGACGGGGTGTCGCTCGACATCCGCCGGGGCGAACTGGTCGGACTGCTCGGCCCCAACGGCGCCGGCAAGTCCACCCTGATCAACCTGTTCGCCGGGCTGCGCAGGCCCCACTCGGGCCGGGTCGAGCTGTTCGGCGGCTCCCCCGCCGACCCCGTACGGCGCCGCGACATCGGCGTCACCCCGCAGGAGACCGGGCTGCCGTCGACCCTGCGGGTCCGCGAGGTGGTCGACTTCGTCACCGCCCACTACCCGCGCGGCGCCGCCCGCGGGGAGCTGCTGGAGCGGTTCGGGCTGACCGGGATGGAGCGCCGGCAGATCGGCGGGCTGTCGGGCGGCCAGAAGCGGCGGCTCGCGGTGGCGCTGGCCTTCGCCGGGAACCCGCGGCTGGTCTTCCTCGACGAGCCGACCACCGGCCTGGACGTCGAGGCGCGCCGGGCGCTGTGGGACGCCGTCCGGGACTTCCACGCCGGCGGGGGCACCGTGGTGCTCACCAGCCACTACCTGGAGGAGGTCGAGGCGCTGGCCGAGCGGGTCGTGGTGGTCGACCGGGGCAGGGTCCTGGCCGACGACACCGTGGCGGCGGTCCGGGACATCGCCGGGATGCGCCACGTCACGCTGACCGCCGGGGAGCTGCCCGACCTGCCCGGCGTCGTACGCGCCGAGCGGGACGGCTCCCGCGTCCTGCTGCTCACCGCCGACGCCGACGCGCTGGTCCGGGCACTGGTCCGGGCCGACGTCCCCTTCACCGGGCTGGAGATCCGTCCCACCTCCCTGGAGGAGGCGTTCCTGACCATCACCGCCCACGAGCCCCAGGCGGCCTGACCCCCTCCGCGGGCCCGGCCACGGTTCCCTCGCTCCCCCGCCGCGCCACCCCGCCGGCCCCTCCCCGGCTCGCACGCTCCCGAGAAAGGGACGCCCCCATGTCGCTCCTCCTGACCCACACCAAGTACCGGTTCCTGGAGACCATCCGGGTCCCGATCGCGGTGGTCGGCAACACCTTCTTCCCGTCGGCCTCGATGCTGTTCTTCGTCGTCCCGTTCGCCGGGGACGACCCGCTCGTGGCCACCCTCGCCACCGGGTCGATGATGACGTTCTCGGTGATGTCCACCGCCCTGTTCACGCACGGCCTCGGGGTCGCCGACGACCGCGCCCAGCCGTGGGACCCGTACACGCGCACCCTCCCGGCGGGCCCGTGGCCGAGGTTCGGGTCCAACATCCTCAACGGGCTGATCATGACGCTGCTCGGCATCCTGCCGGTGCTCGTCATCGCCGCCACGCTCACCGAGGCGACCGTGACCCCGGCGCAGCTGCTGCTCGGCCTGGGCGCGCTGCTCGTCGCGTCGATCCCGTTCACCCTGATCGGCCTGTTCGTCGGCTACCTGCTGCCGGCCAAGGCCGCGATCGCGGTCGTCCAGCTCGTGCTGCTGCCGATGGCGGTGGGCGGCGGCCTGCTGATGAGCCCGACGGACCCGCCCGCCTTCATCGCGGCCGTCGCCCCCTTCCTGCCCACCCGGGGCGGGGCCGAGCTGGTCTGGGCCGCGGTCGGCGGGCCCGCGCCCCGGGCGCTTCCCCTGGCCATGCTCGCGGTGTGGACCGTGGTGGCCGGGGCGCTGGCCGTCTGGGCCTACCGCCGCGACGAGGGCCGCCGCTTCTCCTGAGGCGGCCGCGTCGCCCCGGCCCTCCGCGGGCTCCCGCACCGTGAGGAAAAGGACGTGCCGCCGGATCCCCTCCGTCCGGCGGCACGTCCTTTTCCAGGGAGCGAGCAGCATCCGTCCCCGGGCTTTCGGCGCGGCCCCGCCGGTCCGCCGGGCCGTACGGCGGCGCGTGCCGCCGCACGGTTCGGGCCGGGCCGTACGGCGGGCCGGCGCGGCGGGAGATCAGGAGGTGGTGGTCTTCTCCTCCAGGGTCACCCGGACGTTCTGCTCACGGCCGTCGCGGAGGTAGGTGAGCGACACCTCCTGGCCCGGCTTGAGGCCGCGCACCGCGCCGACCACCGTGTCGGGGCCGTCGACCGCGGTGCCGCCGATCTTGGTGATGACGTCGCCCTGCTTGATCCCGGCCTTCTGCGCGGGGCTGTCCGCGGTGACCTGGGCGACGAGGGCGCCGGTCGTGTCGCCGGTGGCCTGGGCGAGGTTCACGCCGAGGAAGGCGTGGGAGACCTTGCCGCTCTTGATGAGCTGGTCGGCCACCTGCTTGGCGGTGTTGATCGGGATGGCGAAGCCGACGCCGATGTTCCCGTCGCCGCCGTTGGTGGCGATGGCCGAGTTGATGCCGACGAGCTGGCCGCGCGTGTCGACCAGCGCGCCGCCGGAGTTGCCGGGGTTGATCGCCGCGTCGGTCTGGATCGCGTGGCCGATCGTGGTGGGTCCGCTCTCGGCCCGCTGCTGCTGTCCGCCGCCCCAGCCGCCGCCCCAGCCGGGCGGGAGCTGCGGCTGCTGCTGCTGTCCGCCGACGGTCACCGTACGGTCCAGGGCGCTGACGATGCCGGCGGTGACCGAGCCGGACAGGCCCAGCGGGCTGCCGACGGCGAGCACGGAGTCGCCCACCTTGAGTTTGTCGCTGTCGCCGAGCGACGCGGCGGTGAGGCCGGAGACGTCGTTCGCCTTGATGACCGCCAGGTCGGTGGCCGGGTCGGTGCCGACGATCCGCGCGGTGGCGGTCTTGCCGTCGCTGAACTTGACGGTCACCTCGCCGCCCTGCCCGCCGGCCTCGACCACGTGGTTGTTGGTCAGGATCATGCCGTCCGCCGTCAGCACCACGCCCGATCCCTCGCCGCTCCCGCCGGCGGCCTTGACCTGGATGGACACCACCGACGGCTGGACCGCCGCGGCGACGTCGGCGACCGTGGTCACGTTGCCCGCCGGAGCGGCCAGCGGCGCCGACACCGCGGCCGGCGCGGTCGCGGGGCCGTCGCCGAAGGAGGCCGTGGCGACGGAGCCGACCACGCCGCCCCCGACGGCCGCCACGGCCAGCGCCAGTCCCGCGCCGATCTTCTGCGCGGCGGTGAGCCGCGTCCGCTGGGCGGGGACGGCCCCGGGCGCCGGGGCGGTGAGCGCCTCCGGCACCGGGTGGATCAGCGTCGGCTGCGGGTCGGCGGGCCTGGAGGCGGCGAAGCCTCCCGCGCGCGGCGGCACCTTGCCGAACTGGCTCCACCCGGTCGCATCGGCCGGGGTGGTGTCCTGCCCGTCCTTGTTCGGTTCCATGTCTTGATCCCCCAACTCCTCGCGTCGCCCATGCCGAGCCGGGGCGGCGACCGCTGACTCCAGTGCCTCCAAAGATGCCGGAGAGGGTGTAAGACCAGGTTAAGAGGATGATCGGGAAAGAAGCGCTCTTCTCACGCGGCCTTTATGCGCCGTGGTCAGCGGGCTCGGCGCACCCCGGATTTCCGTGATGGATCTCACGCCGGACCGGGCCGGGCCGTGCCGGAGCGGGCGCGAGGGCGGCCGTACGGGGGCGGACCGGGTGACGGCCGGACCGGGTGACGGCGCGCGTCAGGGCCGGGCGGGCCAGTACTCGTCGCGCAGCAGGCGCTTGTAGAGCTTGCCGGTGGGGTGGCGGGGCAGTTCCTCGCGGAAGTCCACCGACTTCGGGCACTTGTACGACGCGAGCCGCTCCCGGCAGTAGGCGATCAGCTCCGCCTCCAGCGCGGGACCGGCCAGGTCCATCGAGACCGGCGAGACGACGGCCTTGACCTGCTCGCCCATCTCCTCGTCGGGGACGCCGAAGACCGCGACGTCCGCGACCTTCGGATGGACCGACAGGACGTTCTCCGCCTCCTGCGGGTAGATGTTCACCCCGCCGGAGATGATCATGTAGGAGCGGCGGTCGGTCAGGTAGAGGAAACCGTCCTCGTCGAGGTGGCCGATGTCGCCGAGGGTGGTCCAGCCCCTGCCCCGGGGGTCGCGTGACGCCCGCGTCTTGGCATCGTCGCCGTGGTAGACGAACTGCGGCCCGTCGGAGAAGTAGACGGTGCCGTGCTCGCCCGGCGGCAGCTCCTCCCCCTCCTCGTCGAGGATGCGCACGGTGCCGAGCAGGGCGCGGCCGACCGTGCCCGGGTGCTTGAGCCAGTCCTCGGAGCCGACGTGCAGGAAGCCGTTGCCCTCGGTGCCCGCGTAGTACTCGTGGATGATCGGCCCCCACCATTCGATCATCTGCTCCTTGACCGGGATCGGGCAGGGGGCGGCGGCGTGGATGGCGCACCTCATCGACGACAGGTCGTAGCGGGCCCGGGTCCCGGCGGGCAGCTTGAGCATCTTGATGAACATGGCCGGCACCCACTGCGAGTGGGTCACGCCGTACTGCTCGATGAGCGCGAGGGCCCGCTCGGGGTCGAACCTCTCCATGACCACGACCGTCGCGCCGAGCCGCTGGAAGGTCATGCAGTACCGCAGCGGGGCGGCGTGGTACAGCGGGGCCGGGGAGAGGTAGACGCTGTCGGCCGACGGCGCGAACAGCAGCCGCACGAGCTGCAGCAGGCCCCCGGGCGCGTCCAGCGGCGCCTTGGACAGGACGGGTTCGACGCCCTTGGGACGGCCGGTGGTGCCCGAGGAGTAGAGCATGTCCGCGCCCTGGCACTCGTCGGCGATGGGAGTGGGCGGGTGCGCCGCCACCGCCTCCTCGTAGGAGACGAATCCCTCCGCCCCCTCCGGGACGCCGTCGAGCATGAGCCGCAGCTCGACCTTCGGGGTCAGGGCGGTGACGGAGGCGGCCACGTCGGCCAGGGAGGCCGAGGAGATGAAGACCCGCGCCCCGCAGTTGTCGACGATGTAGGCCAGCTCGTCGGTCCGCAGCCGGGAGCTGATCGCCGTGTAGTAGAGACCCGACCGGTGGGCGGCCCAGGCGATCGTCAGGAACAGCGGGTGGTTCTCCAGGATGAAGGCGATGTGGTCGCCCGGCCGCAGCCCCGCGGCCCGGAGGAGGTGGGCCAGCCGGTTGGACTCCTCGTCCAGCTCACGGTAGGTGACGACCCGCCCCGAGTCGGCCATGATCACGGCGGGCTTGTCCGGCGAGGTGGCGGCGATCGCTCCCGGGTGCATGCAACCGAACATTACTCTGCCGGTTGCCGGGTGAGAAGAAACGGCCGGGCCGCGGTCCCGGAGGTTCGGGACCGCGGCCCGGCCGCGCGGCACGCGGGGTGCGCGGCCGTACGGGGAGCGCCGTCAGGCGGGGTGCGCGGGCCCCGTACGGATCGCACGATCGCGCACGGGCGCGGGGTCAGGAGGCGGGGATGACCGCGCCCTTGTACTGCTGCTCGATGAACTGCTTCACCTCGGGACCGGCGAGCAGCTTGGCGAGCTTGACCACGCGCGGGTCCTTCTCCTTGCCCGCCGCCACGACCAGGCCGTTGGCGTAGGGGTTGTTCTCGGCCTTCTCCAGCACCAGCGCGTTCTCGGCCGGCGTCAGACCGGCCTCCAGGGCGTAGTTGCCGTTGATGACGGCGGCGTCCACGTCGTCCAGCGAGCGGGGCAGCTGCGCGGCCTCCAGCGGCTGGAACTTCAGGTTCTTGGGGTTGCCGGTCACGTCCCGCTCGGTGGCCGCGGTGCCGGCGCCCTCCTTCAGGGTGATCACGCCGTTGTCGGCGAGCAGCTTCAGCGCCCGGCCGAGGTTGGTGGCGTCGTTGGGCACGGCGACGGTCGCGTTCGAGCCCAGCGCGTCCAGGCTGGTGATCTTCTTGGAGTACAGGCCCAGGGGCTCCAGGTGGACCGGCTGCAGGAAGGTCAGCTTGGTGCCCTTGGAAGCGTTGAAGTCGTCCATGTAGGGCTTGTGCTGGAAGAAGTTGGCGTCGAGCTGGCCGTCGTCGAGCTGGACGTTCGGCTGGACGTAGTCGGTGAACTCGACGATCTGGAGGTTCAGGCCCTCCTTGGCGGCGAGCTTGTCCTTGACGAACTTCAGGATCTCGGCGTGCGGGACCGGGCTGGCGCCGACCTTGAGGACGTCGGAGGCCGAGGACGTGCCTCCGTCGCCGGACCCGGACCCGGACGAGCCCGAGCCGCAGGCGGCCAGGGCCAGGGTCAGCGCGATGATCGCGGAGACGATGCCGAAGAGCTTGCGCATGGTGTGCTTCCTTGTTGATACGGCGTCCGGCGGCCCGCTCGCGGCGGGGCCTCCGGGAGACGGAGAAAGAGGTCCTCCGGGAGCGGCCCCGCCCGCGGCGGGACCCCCCGGGGGGCGGAAAAGGGCGTGGAGAGGCGCTGGGACAGGTCAGCGACGGGCCAGGCGGCGGGCGACGAAGTCGCCCAGCATCTGGCCGAGCTGCACGATGACGATCAGGACGACGACGGTGACGATCATCAGCGGGGTCTCGAAACGCTGGTAGCCGTAGCGGATGGCCAGGTCGCCCAGCCCTCCGCCGCCGATGGCGCCGGCCATCGCCGAGTAGGAGATCAGCGCGACGACGGTCACCGTGAGACCCGCGACCAGGCCGGGCATCGCCTCCGGCAGCAGGACCTTCCCGACGATCGTCGTACGGCTCGCACCCATCGCCTGGGCGGCCTGCACCTTGTCGTCGCCGACCTCGCGCAGGGCGGTCTCCACCAGCCGGGCGAAGAACGGCGCGGCGCCGAGGGTCAGCGGGACCACCGAGGCTGTGGTCCCGATGGTGGTGCCGACGATCATCCGGGTCAGCGGGATCACCGCGATCATCAGGATGATGAACGGCAGCGACCGGCCGATGTTGACCACCAGCCCGAGCACCCGGTTCAGCGGCGTGGAGGGCAGCAGCCCGCCGCGGTCGGTGACGACCAGCGCGACGCCGAGCGGCAGCCCGATCAGCACGGTGAACAGCGTGGACCAGGCGACCATCTCGGCGGTCTGCCCGGTCGCCTCCCACAGCAGGGGAGCCATCTCGTCCCAGGTCATCGGGCTTCCTCCACCAGCAGGCCGCGCTCGGTCAGGTGGGCGAGGGCGGCTTCCCGCCCGCCGCCGGTGAGGTGCACGCGCAGCCGTCCGGCCGCGACCCCGGCGACCTCCTCCAGCGCCCCGCCGAGGATGTTGACGTCCACGTCGAACTTGCGGACCACCTGCGAGATCACCGGCTCGCCGGCCTGTCCGGCGAAGGTGATCGTGACGGCGCCGGGTTCGGCCGGGGGAAGCGGGAACAGCTCCTCGGTCAGCCGGGATCCCGGCCGGGCGAGCAGGTCGGGGATGGCCCCGGACTCCTGGATCCGGCCGTCCTTCATGATGGCGGCCGAGTCGCAGATCGACTTGACGACGTTCATCTCGTGGGTGATCAGCAGGATGGTCAGGCCGAGCTCGCGGTTGAGGCTCTTCAGCAGGGCGAGGATCGACTGGGTGGTGGCCGGGTCGAGAGCCGAGGTGGCCTCGTCCGACAGCAGCACCGCGGGCCTGCCCGCCAGCGCGCGGGCGATGCCGACGCGCTGCTTCTGGCCGCCGGACAGCTGCCCGGGGTGCGCCTTCGCCTTGTCGGCCAGGCCCACCAGCTCCAGCAGCTCGGCGACGCGCCGGGCGCGCTCGGCCCGGCCGACCTTCATGACCTCAAGGGGGAACGCGACGTTCCCGGCGACCGTGCGGGAGGACATCAGCGCGAAGTGCTGGTGCACCATCCCGATCCCGCGGCGGGCCAGGCGCAGCTCGCCCTCCCCCAGCGCGGTCAGCTCCCGGCCGGCCACGGTCACCGTGCCCTCGGTGGGCCGTTCCAGCAGGTTCACGCAGCGCAGCAGGGTGCTCTTGCCCGCACCGCTGCGGCCCAGCACACCGAAGATCTCACCGTCGCGGACCCGGAGGTCGACGCCGTCGACGGCGACCACCTCGCGTCCACGATCCCGGTAGACCTTGCGCAGGCCTGACACGTCGATCACAGCTGTGAATCCCCCAAACGGATGTCGAAAAAAGGACGTCGAGCGGGGGAAGGGCTAGCGGGTGCCCGGGTGGAAGGGCAGGTGGCTCAGGCGGCGCAGAACGTAACGGTCCGCGGGGCAGGTCATGGTGGGAGCCTTCGTGAAGTCGCGAAGAGGACGGGGCGGGGCGGGGTCAGCGCGCGGAGCGGGTCCGGCGCATCTCACACATGCACATGCCGCGACACGACCCTCGGTTCGTCGAGGTCGGCGCGGCACGGCGGGTCGTCTTCACGTCCGCGTCAACACATGCCCTCGAAACCCTATTCCTGATATTTCATGTGATTCAGGTCACTTTACCGAAATAGGGCTGACCAGGGAGAACGGGCGAAGCGGCCTCCCGGGACTCTCCGGGGGCCGCGCGGCGTGCCGTTCGCGCATCACCCGGCCTTCCCGAAGACCGCGCGGCGCGCCGCCTGCTCAGACGTGGCGGTAGGGGTCGCGCAGCGGGACCGCCCGCGCGGCGAAGGCGTCCTTGATCTCCTGCATCCGCGGGCCGGGCGCGTAGAAGCGCCCCTTGGTCTCACCGTACGGCCGCAGCCACCCTCCGGCCGCCAGGTCGCGCAGGTCCCTGGCCGCCTGGCCCTGGCTGAGCGCCTCGTCGGCCTGGTACCGGCTGCGGCGCAGCCGCCGGTTGACGAACACCTCGTAGAGCGCGGAGACGGTCCGCGGGTTCAGCCCGTCGGCGTCGACCCGCTCCTCCAGCATCGTCCACACCTCCCCCGCCTCGGCCAGCCGCCGCCCGACCTGCTGGGCCTGGAGGTGGTGGGCCCGCAGGCAGAACCGCACCCAGGGCAGTGTGTCGTCATGCGGGTTCCACTGGCCGCCCTGCCCTTGGGCCAAGGCGTCGTAGTAGTCGTACGTGGCCCTCCCCTGGCCCAGCCACTCCTCGATGGAGGAGAACTCCGGGGTGGTGATCTGGTCGCGGCCGAGCACCAGCGTCTGCAGCGCCCGGGACATCCGGCCGTTGCCGTCGCGCCAGGGGTGGATGCTCACCAGGTTGAAGTGGGCCATGGCCGCCCGCACGTAGCTCGGCGCGTCGAGGTCGCCCGAGTTGAGCCAGCCGGCCAGCTCCTCCAGCAGCTCCGGCACCTCCTCGGCGTCCGGGCCCTCGTAGACGACCTCGCCGGTGGCCGTGTTGCGGACGTAGATGCCGCCGGGCCGTACGGCGCCCGGGGTCTTGTCCACGTGGTGGCCGATCATCATGAAGTTGAGCGCGTGGAGCAGGCCGGTGTCGAACCGGAACGCCCGGGTGTGGGAGAGGATCCGGATGTAGGTGAGCGCCTGCTGGTAGCCGGCGATCTCCCTGGCCACCGTGGCGGGGGTCTCCAGCGGGTCCTCACCGGCCATGATCGACTCGATGTCCTCGACGCTGGCGCGGTAGCCCTCGATGGAGTTGGACCCCTGGATGGCCAGGGCCTGGAGGTGGCGCCGGAGTCTTCCGTCCCAGCGGTGGGTCTCGGCGAGACGATACTTCAGGTCGCGCCGCATCTCCTCGATCTCGCCGAGGACCTTGTCGTCGATGGCCTCCAGGTGAGGCGTGCCGTACAGCATGCGTTCATGACAGCATGGACGGAACATCCGTTCAAGTGAATGAATGATTCGTCCATTTATATCCTTCGGTGAGCCGGCCGGGACGGTGAGCGGCCTCCGCTCGGCTCACCGCCCGGAACGGCGAACGGCCCGCCCTCCGGAGGGCGGGCCGTTCGTCACGGGGGCGGCCGGTCAGGCCGCGCGCGGCCGGTCGGATCACGTGCGATCGGCCGGACCGCGTGAGCCGGGTCAGGCCGCGGCGCGGTCGGCGACCTTGGCCGGGGTGAGCGCGATCTCCAGGACCTCCCGTACGTCGCTGACCGTGTGGATGGTCAGCTCGTCGCGCACCGCCTGGGGGACGTCGTCCAGGTCGGGCTCGTTGCGGGCCGGGATCAGCACGGTGGTGATGCCCGCCCGGTGGGCGGCCAGCAGCTTCTGCTTGACCCCGCCGATCGGCAGCACCCGGCCGGTGAGGGAGACCTCGCCGGTCATCGCCACGTCGCTCCTGACCTGGCGGCCCGACAGCAGCGAGGCCAGGGCCGTGATCAGGGTGACGCCGGCCGACGGACCGTCCTTGGGCACGGCGCCGGCGGGGAAGTGGATGTGCACCGAGCGGTCCTTGAGGGAGGACACCGGCAGCTCCAGCTCCGCGCCGCGCGAGCGCAGGTAGGACAGGGCGATCCTGGCCGACTCCTTCATGACGTCGCCGAGCTGGCCGGTCAGGGTCAGGCCGGTGTCGCCGGTCTCCGGGTCGGCCAGCGACGCCTCCACGTACAGGACGTCGCCGCCGGCTCCGGTGACCGCCAGGCCGGTGGCCACGCCGGGCACCGCCGTACGCTGGCGGGACTCCGGGAGCGAGGACTCCGGCACGTGCCGCGGGCGGCCGAGGTAGGGCACGAGGTCCGTGACCGTCACCGGCAGCTCCCCGGCGCCGAGCGCGACGTTGGCGGTCACCTTGCGCAGGACCCGGGCGATCGAGCGCTCCAGGGACCGCACGCCGGCCTCCCGGGTGTACTCGCCGGCCAGCCGGCGCAGCGCGTCCTCGCCGAGGACGACGTCCTCGGCGGTCAGGCCGGCCTTGTCGAGCTGGCGGGGCAGCAGGTGGTCCCGGGCGATGGCGACCTTCTCGTCCTCGGTGTAGCCGTCGAGGGTGACGATCTCCATGCGGTCCAGCAGCGGGCCGGGGATGGCCTCCAGCACGTTGGCGGTCGCCAGGAACAGCACGTCGGACAGGTCGAGCTCGACCTCCAGGTAGTGGTCGCGGAAGGTGTGGTTCTGCGCCGGGTCGAGCACCTCCAGCAGCGCGGCGGTGGGGTCGCCGCGGTAGTCGGAGCCGACCTTGTCCACCTCGTCGAGCAGCACGACCGGGTTCATCGAGCCGGCCTCGCGGACGGCGCGGACGATCCGGCCGGGCAGCGCGCCGACGTAGGTGCGGCGGTGGCCGCGGATCTCGGCCTCGTCGCGGACGCCGCCGAGGGCCACGCGGACGAACTTGCGGCCCATCGCGCGGGCCACCGACTCGCCGAGGGAGGTCTTGCCCACCCCGGGAGGTCCGGCCAGCGCCAGTACGGCGCCGCTGCGGCGCCCGCCGACGACCCCGAGGCCCTGGGCGGCGCGGCGGCCGCGGACGGCGAGGTACTCGATGATGCGGTCCTTGACGTCGTCGAGGCCGGTGTGGTCGGCGTCGAGGACGGCGCGGGCCGCGGCGATGTCGTACGAGTCCTCGGTCCGGGTGTTCCACGGGATGTCGAGGACGGTGTCGAGCCAGGTGCGGATCCAGCCGGTCTCCGGGGACTGGTCGGAGGTCCGCTCCAGCTTGTCGACCTCCTTCAGCGCGGCCTCGCGCACCTTCTCGGGCAGGTCGGCGGCCTCGACGCGGGCGCGGTAGTCCTCCTCCTCGGTCTCCGGGGAGGAGCCGTTGAGCTCCGACAGCTCCTTACGGACGGCGGCGAGCTGCTGGCGCAGCAGGAACTCGCGCTGCTGCTTCTCCATGCCCTCCTGGACGTCCTTGCGGATCGTCTCGGCGACGTCGAGCTCGGCGAGGTGCTCGCGCGCCCACTCGACCAGCTTGGCCAGCCGGTCCGCCGGGTCGGCGGTCTCGAGGATCTCGGCCTTGCGCGGGGTGGCCAGCCAGGGGGCGTAGCCGGAGCTGTCGGCCAGGACCGACGGGTCGTCCATCTGGTTGACGGCGTCGACGACCTGCCAGGCGCCCCGCTTCTGCAGGATGGTGGTGGTCAGCGCCTTGTACTCCTTGGCCAGCTCGGCTGCGCGCTCGCCCGCCGGGACGGCCTCGACGACGGTGGCCTGCACCCACAGCGCGGCGCCGGGGCCGGTCGTGCCCGCGCCGACGCGCACGCGGTCGACGCCGCGCACCACGGCGGCGGGCTCGCCTCCGGGCAGCCTGCCGACCTGTTCGACGACGGCCTTGACGCCGACGGAGCCGTAGCGGCCGTCGATGCGGGGGACGAGCAGGACCTGTCCCTTGTTGTCGGTCAGTGCCTGAGCCGCGTCGATCGCGGCCCGGACCTCGGCCTCGGACAGATCCAGCGGGACCACCATTCCCGGCAGCACGACCTGGTCGTCGAGCGGGAGAACCGGGAGGATCAAGCTCTCACTCATGCGCACTCCAAGGGTTGAGTTATACCGACTCAATTAATGAGAGCGGCTATATGTTCCCGGGATTGAGCGTGTTCGCCGTGAGCGATCGTAATTCTGTAATCGACGCCTCCGGGCAAGCTTCCGGACGGACACTCGGGCGGGCTCCCGGACGGACGCTCGGGCGGGCTCCCGGACGAATCACTCCCGAGTGGGCTCCCGGACGAATCACTCCCGAGTGGGCTCCCGGAGGGATCACTCCCGGCCGGACTTCCGGAGGGATCACTCCCGGGTGGGACGGTAGGCATCACCCCGGGGTGGGACGGAACGCATCACTCCGGAGGGGGACGCCGGCCGCCCGCGCTCCCCCTAGGCTGGGCCGATGCCCCCGCGTGACGCTCTCTCCCGGCTTTCCCGGCCGCTGGTCCGCGCCCTGGCGAAGGGGGAGCCCGGCCCGCCGTTCCCCCGGTCGCGGCGCCTCCGGCCCCGGGTGCCGGCCTTCCTCGGGCTGCTGCCGTTCCGGACCGTCGACCTGGCCCTGGTGGCCGACCTGGTGCTCGCCTGGATCCTGTTCGCCTCCGGCTACTCGGTCCTGCTGACCGTCAACGACGAGCCGCCCATGCCGGGTGTCCCGGCTCCGGGCATCAACGTGAACGTCCTCCTCCTCTGCGCGGTCGCCTCCTCACTGCCCCTGGCGCTGCGCGACCGGTGGCCGCTGGCGGCCTGGCGGCTGGCCACCGGCGGCATGCTCCTGGCCGCCTACTTCGTGGGCCGGCTGTCCTCGCACTCCTACTCCACCGCGGGCATCATCACCTACCTGCTGGTCGTCTACTCGGTGGCGGTGCGCTGCGACCGCGAGACCACCCTCGGGACGTGGCTCGTCTCGGTGCTCGCCCTGGTCGTGGTCAGCACCAACGGCGGCGAGATCGTGCTGGGCGCCGGCCTGCTGACGGTGACCGCGCTCCTGGGCTACAACGTGCGGAGCAGGCGCCTGGCCGCCGGCCGGCTGGCGGAGGAGGAACGGCGCAGCGAGCGGGCCCTGGCGGCGCAGGCCGTACTGGAGGAACGGACCAGGATCGCCCGGGAGCTGCACGACGTCGTCGCCCACCACATGTCGGTGATCGCCATCCAGGCCGAAGCCGTGCCGCTGAAGGCCGCCGGGGACCCCCGCGTGCTGGAGGAGGGGCTCGCGGAGATCCGCGCGCTGTCACTGGCGACCATGACCGAGATGCGCCGCGTGCTGGGGGTGCTGCGCGACGGCGGCGAACGCGCCGACACCGCGCCGCAGCCGGGCCTCGGCCGGCTGGAGGAGCTGGTCGCCACCGCGAGGTCGGCCGGGCTCACCGTGACGCTCCGGCTGGGCGGCGACCTGCTGGGACTGCCCGAGGCGGTGAGCCTCTCGGCCTACCGGATCGTCCAGGAGGCGCTGAGCAACGCCATGCGCCACGCGCCCGGCTCGGCCGTCTCGGTGCGGATCACCCGCTCCGCCGACGAGCTGCGCGTCCACGTGGCGAACGGCCCCGGCGTCGACGGCCGCGATCGCACGCCGGGCAACGCCGGGCACGGCCTGCTCGGCATGCGGGAACGGGTCTCCATGCTCGGCGGGAAGCTGTGGGCGGGGCCGGTCGGGAAGGGCTTCGCGGTCACCGCCATACTTCCGATCATGGAAGACACGGAGGGCGGCGCATGACGATCCGGGTGCTCATCGCCGACGACCAGGGCATGGTGCGGACCGGCTTCACCGTGTTCCTCAGCTCCCAGCCGGACATCGAGGTCGTCGGCGAGGCCGCCGACGGACGCGAGGCCATGGCCCGGACGGCCGAGCTGCGGCCGGACGTCGTGCTGATGGACGTGCGGATGCCGGTCATGGACGGCCTGGCCGCCACCCGGGCCATCCTGGACGCGGACGGCCCGAAGCCGAAGGTGCTGATCCTGACCACCTTCGACCTCGACGACTACGTGTACGAGGCGCTGCGGGCCGGGGCGAGCGGGTTCCTGCTCAAGGACGCCTCCGCCCAGCAGCTCGCCGAGGCGGTCCGGGTCGTCGCCTCCGGTGACGCGCTGCTCGCGCCGTCGGTGACCCGGCGGCTGATCTCGGAGTTCGCCCGCGTCGGGCCGCGCCGCCCGCGCGCCCGGCCGGCCGACATCACCGAGCGCGAGACCGAGGTCCTCACCCTGATCGCCCAGGGCCGCTCCAACCAGGAGATCGCCGAACAGCTCGTGGTGTCGGAGCAGACCGTCAAGACCCACGTGGGCCGCATCCTGGCCAAACTGGACCTGCGCGACCGCGCCCAGGCGATCGTCTACGCCTACGAGACGGGCCTGGTCCGCCCCGGCGGCTGATCCGGGGCTCCACCGCGCGGCCGGACGCGACCCACCCGGCCAGGGCCTCGTACGGCGAGCGGCGCCCGGGGCGCCGCCGCGCGTCCGGGCCCGGAGTGACGTCCGGGGTGACCCCCTCCCCCCACGGGGTGACCCGGAGGGTGAGCACGCCGGGGTGACGCGGGTGACAGACCCCGGTTCATAGCGTCCTGTCCGATCCCCCCGATCGGACCGGAGGTCCCATGCTCTACCGCGCGTTCACCGCCGTCATCGTCGCCGCCCTGGCCTACACGGCCGTTCCAGCCGCCCACGGCGACCGGATCATCCGCGTCTACGGCGATCTGCGCGCGGCCGAGCGCGTCGTGGTCGTCGTCCCCGGCTCCGACACCACGGCCGCCAACTTCGACGGCGGCCGGGCCGACCCGTACAGCACGCCGGCGTTCGGGGCCCGGAGCGTGCTGGCCGAGGCGCGGGCGCTTGACCCCGGGGCACGGCTGGCGGCGGTCGCCTGGCTCGGGTACGACAGCCCGGCCACCACCAGTGTCGGAACGCTGACCGACCGGGCCGCCCGGCGTGGGGCGGTGGAGCTGCGGCGCTACCTCGGTGAGACGCTCCGCGGCAAGCGGGTCAGCCTGCTGTGCCACAGCTACGGCTCGGTGGTGTGCGCCGGAGCCGCCCCGGGGTCGGGGGTGGAGAGCCTCGCCGTCTTCGGCAGCCCGGGGCTCGGCGTCTCGTCCGCGGCGGAGCTGGGCGTCCCGCTGTGGGCGGGCAGCGGGCGGAGCGACTGGGTACGGAAGGTGCCGAAGGTACGGCTGGGCCCGCTGGGCTTCGGGCCGGACCCGGCGGCGCCGGGCTTCGGGGGCAACGTGTTCGCCACCGGCGACGTGGGACACAGCGGCTACCTGCACCCGGGCACCGAGTCGCTGCGCAACCTCACCCTGATCGCCCTCGGCCGGACCGGCGAGGTGTCCCGTGGCTGACCGCACCGTACCGGCACGGCGGCCCGCGCCCGCCCCCGGCGCCCCCGGCGCCCCCGGCGCCCTCGCCGCCCTCGCCGCCCGGATGGAGGCCGCCACCCCGGCCGGCCGGGACCGCGGGGTGGACGCGCTGCGGGCGCTGGCCGTCGCCGGGGTGGTCACCGGCCACTGGCTGGTCACGGCGTGGACGCCCCACCCCGGCGGGACCGTGCGCGTCTCCAGCCCGCTCGCCCACATGCCCTGGCTGACGCCCGCTTCGTGGGTGCTGCAGACGCTGGCGGTGTTCTTCTTCGTGGGCGGGTACGCGGCGGCGCGGAGCCTGCGGTCGGCCGCCGGATACCGGCTGTGGGTGCGGGCCAGGATGCGGCGGCTGCTGCGTCCGGTGGGCCTGCCCGCCCTGGTGTGGGCGGGCGTCGCCGCCGGACTGGCGGTGGGCGGCATGCCGATCGGGCCGATCCGGTCGCTGGTGCAGCCTGCGGTCGGGCCGGTGTGGTTCCTGGCGGTCTTCGCCGCGCTCACCGCGGCCACCCCCCTGCTGCGGGCCGCGCCGCTCGCCGTGGCGGGCTCGGCCGCCACGGTCGTGCTCGCGG
Source organism: Streptosporangium sandarakinum (assembly GCF_013409935.1). Lineage (GTDB taxonomy): Bacteria > Actinomycetota > Actinomycetes > Streptosporangiales > Streptosporangiaceae > Streptosporangium > Streptosporangium nondiastaticum. Next base: position 642,998 of record NZ_JACCCO010000001.1, read on the forward strand.
CGGACGCGGTCCGGTTCGGGCTCGGCGGGCCGTCCTGGCCGGGGTGGGTGAACGTGGTGGCCGGATGGCTGGTGCCGTACGCGCTGGGCGTCGCCTGGGCGGGCGGGGCGTTCACCTCGCGCCGGGTGGCGGCGGGCATGCTGGCGGCGGGCGCGGCCGGGACCGCGGCGCTGGTCGCCTGGTTCGGGTATCCGGTGAGCATGGTCGGCGTCACCGGGGCGAAGGTGTCCAACCTCAGTCCGCCCACGCTCGCCGCGGTCTGCTTCGGGATCGCCCAGGTGGGACTGGCGCTGCTGGTACGCGGGCCGCTGGCCCGGCTGATGCGGCGGCCCCGGCTGTGGGCGGCGGTCGCGCTGGTGAACCTGTCGGCGATGACCGTCTTCCTGTGGCACCAGACCGTTCTCACCGCGGCGGCGCTGGCGGTGCTGCGACTCGGCGGGCTTCCCGGTCTGGTGGAGGCGCCCACCGGCCCGGCCTGGCTGGCGCACCGGCTGGCCTGGCTGCCGGTGTTCGCCGCGCTGCTGGCCCTCGTCGTGCCGGCCGTCCGCGCGGCCGGACGGCTCCGCGGCGGACGTCCCGGGCCCGGGTGAACCGGCGGACGGAAGGTCGCTGCGAGTTTGACGGTTTTGGGGGGCTTTGTGAGGCTGGGGAGCCACGCCAGCGCAAATCCCCTTCCACACGGAGCGATATTGAGTCAGGCACCGTTCTCCGAAGTGCTCAGGAACGCCACCCGGGACGACCACGCCGCGGCCGAGAACCAGGACTACCTCGTCGCGCTGCTGGCCGGCCGGCTCAGCCCGGAGGGCTACGGAGCGATGGTCGCCCAGAACCACTTCGTCTACACCGCGCTCGACCGCGTCTCCCGGACCCTGGCGGACGACCCGGTGGCCGCGCCGTTCGTCCTGCCCGAGCTGTACCGGGGGGAGGCGCTGGCGCGCGATCTGGAGACGGTCTACGGCCCCGGCTGGCGGTCAGTGATCGAGCCGTCGGCGCCGACCCTCGCCCTGGTGGCCCGCATCGAACACGTCGCCGCCTGGCCGGGCGGCTACGTCGCCCACCACTACACCCGCTACCTGGGCGACCTCTCGGGCGGGCAGTTCATCCGGCGGGAGCTGCGGCGGATCTACGGCTACGGGCCGGACGGCGGCGCCGACTCCTACCGCTTCGACGCGATCGGCAGCATCCCTCACTTCAGGCGGGAGTACCGCGCCCGGCTGGACGCCCTGCCCGCCGGCGAGGACGAGCGGCTGCGGATCGTCCAGGAGGCCAGGCTCGCCTTCCGGCTCACCACCGAGGTGCTGGCCGACCTCGGCCGCACCGTCCGCGCCGAACCGGCCGCCTGATCCGCGAACGCAGGTCACCACAGGCCGGCCCGAGCAGCGCCACGACGACCACCAGCGCCGCGAGCCAGCCGTGGCGCACCTCCTCCCAGCCGTCCTCCTGGGGGTACGGCCACGGCCAGTACGGGCCCCGGGCGACCAGGCTCACCGAGACGGCCGCGAGCAGACCGCCCGTCCCGGCGAGACCGGCAACCCTCCCCGGGTGCAGCCGAGCGGCCACCGACGCCGACAGCAGACCGACCGCGACGCACACCGCCGCCTCCACCGCCATCCCCGGCGCTCTCAGCTCGTCACCCGCGCGCAGCCTGGCCACGGCGATCGTGCAGGCGGCCGCCCAGGTCAGCCCGGCGCCCAGGGCGCCCAGGGCGCGGCGCAGCCCCTGACGCGCCCGGCGGGGCACCGGGGTGGCGCCGGTGTCGGCGTCCATCGCGTCGGACACGGTGAACGCGGCCGCCGCGCCCAGCAGCACCGCCGTCATCCGCAGCAGGGTGAGCGCCGTCCCCCACCCCAGGGCCGCGCCGGCGGCGACCGCGGAGATCATCAGCAGGGCCAGTGCGGCGGCGACCGCGAGGGGGTCGTCCCCCGTGGCGCGCAGCCGGACGAGCCGGCCGACCAGCGCGGAGGCCAGCGCCCCGCGGTGGGCGTCGGCCGCGCCGGCCCGGCCCCACACCATGAACGTCCCGATGGACCGATCGTCGTGGTCGTCGGCCATCCACCAGCTGTCGGAGTACTGCCGGACGACCGGCAGCCGGCCGCGCGCCGCCGGGGGCAGCGCCTCGACGACGGGCTCCACGGCCGAGGCCCACAGCGGGATCCAGGAGACGTACCGCGGGAACGCGCAGTACGTGACGGCACCCCGCTTCTCGCACCTGCGGGAGTCCGGTCCGAGGTAGCGGTCGCGGACCCGCGCCGGGACGAGCCGCGCGGTGAACTTCATGCCCCTCGCCAGGGGCGGGTTCATCTCCTCCCCTCCCGGGGCGGCGGCGGTCGCGGCGGCCCCCGCGGGCACCGCCACCGCCGCCGCGGTCACCGCGGCCGCCAGGCGCGCCGGCCGGATCCCGTGCCGCAGCAGGGCCACGGCGGCGAAGAGGGCGACGGCCGCGACCAGGTACAGCACGTGCAGGCCCGACGGCCGGGCCGGCCAGTCGGGGCCGTGGAACAAGCACCACCGGCAGGAACCAGCCGCCGTAGCCGCCCTGGTTGCCGTTCAGCCAGGTGAACACTCCCAGCAGGAAGGCCGCCGCAGGCACCGCGACCGGCCAGGGCGCCCACCTGCCGAGCACCGCGCCCAGCCCCGCGGCGAACGGCACCGCCAGCACCCCCGCCAGCGCCTCGTACGGGTCGAACGTACCGGCCACCGGCCCCATGGCCAGCCGCGCCGCCAGGTAGAGGACCATCGTCAGCGCGGCGATCCCGGTGCCCGCCGCCACTGCCGCGACCACCGCCGCCACGGTCCGCTCCGGCGCCCGGCCCGGCAGCGGGCCGAGCGTCTCCGGCATGCCCTCGCGGGTGTCCCGGGAGGCGGCGAGGTGGGCGGCCAGCATGGCGGCGGCGGCGAGCAGCGGCATGGCGCCCGACATGCTCACCGGGTCGACGGTCAGGTCCGGCAGCCGCTCCCGGACCGCGTACAGCCGCAGGACCAGGCACAGGGCCGCCGCGCCCCACAGCAGCGGGCCGCGCAGCAGCCGGCGCGTCTCGAAGGCCACCAGCGCCCGCAGACCGGCGGAGGGCGTCACGCCGCCGCCTCGCCTCCCGACGCGTCGTAGCGGCGCGCGTCCCGCCAGACGGCCACGAACGTGTCCTGGAGCGCGTCGTCCACCAGGTCCGCGTCGGCGCAGCGGCGGGCCAGCCGGGCCCGCAGCCAGGGCGCGTGCCGCTGGTGCAGCAGCCGCAGCGCCTCCATCCGCCCGGCGGCGACGGCCGCCATGAGTTCGGCGTCGTCGCTGTCCGGGCCGACCGGGGGCGGTTCGCGGCGCCCGATCCTGAAGAGATCCACATTCCGGTCTATCGCGGGATCCGCCGGCTCCGGTTCCGTCTCGGGGGAAATGCCGGGCCGACTTCTGTGACGGCGGGAAATGTCGGTGACGGCGGCTAGTTTCCGATCATCCCGATCCCGAGGAGACCGCCGATGTACCGCCAGGGTGACATCCTGATCGTTCCCGTCGCCGAGGAGGCCGTGCCGCCTTCGGTCAGGACCGCGCCGTCCGCGCCGCGCGACGCCCGGGGCCGCCTAGTCCTGGCCCTGGGCGAGGCCACCGGCCACGCCCACGCGGTGGTGGGCCCGGGCACGCTCGTCCGCGGCCTGCACCCGATGGACCCCGACCACCTGCATCTGCCCGGCGGCGGGCGCGTCGTCCACGAGGAGCACGCCGCGATCCCCCTGCCCAGGGGGTGGTACCGCGTGCAGCGCCAGCGCGAGTACATCCCCGGCGCCTTCCGCGTCGTCGCCGACTGAGGAGTCCCCGAGCATGACCGTCACCACCGAATTCGCCGACGTCCTGGCCGCCGCCGCGCAGCGCTGGGAGGAGGTCGCCTTCCGGGCCGGGCCCGCCGATCGTCCCGAGGCGGAGGCCGGCGTACGGCTGGCCTACCGGGCCGCCGGGCTGGCCGAGCCCGGGGAGATCGTCTGGGCCGACTCCCCCCTCGCCGGCGCCCGGGCCGCCGCCCTGCTCGACACCGGCCGGTCCGTGCGTGACGCGGTGCGGACCGGCCCGTGGCAACGCGCCAGGGCGGAGGCGTACGCCGCCCTGGGCCCGACGGGCTGGGCGCTGGCCTGGGCCCTCACCGGAGGTCGGCTCTGGGACCCGGTGAACGGGATCGTGACCCGGATCCGCCAGGGCGTCGCCGCCGCGGAGGAGTCGCAGACCGCCGCCGCGGCGCTGCGCGCCTCGACCCTGGACGCCGTGCTGGGCCAGCACGACGCGCCGTGGCTGGCGCTGTTCGACGCCCTGGACCGGCCGGAGACGGAGGGGCTCGCCCGGGTCGCGCGGTCGGCGGGCTGGTGGTGGCCGTTCGAGCGGGTGGCCGTCGTGTGCGAGCGCCCCGCCGAACTGCACCGCGACGGGATGTCGCGCCTGCACCGCGCCGGCGGTCCGGCGCTGTCGTTCCCCGACGGTTTCGCCGTGCACGCCTGGGGCGGCATGCCGGTCCCCGCCGGCTTCGCCGCCACCATGGCGGCGCTGACCGTGCAGCGGATCGACGCCGAGGAGAACGCCGAGCTGCGCCGGGTCATGCTGGAGCACTTCGGCTACGACCGCTACCTCGCCGAGTCCGGCGCCGTCCCCGTGCACCGCGACGAGGCGGGCGTGCTGTGGCGGATCGTCCTGCCGGACGACGAGCCGGTGACGATGGTCGAGGTGGTCAACTCCACCGCCGAACCCGACGGAACCTTCCGCAGATACTGGCTGCGGGTCCCGCCGTCCACCCGCACCGCCCGCGAGGGCGTGGCCTGGACCTTCGGCATGACCGAGACCGACTACCGGCCGGTCAGGGAGACTTGAGCCCGGCGGCGCCGACCCCGCCGGGCGGGCGCGCGACGCGGGGTCCGGTCACGCGCGCCCGTCCGGCCGGTGCGCCGGCGAGGGCCCCGATCCGGCCTTCGGTCTCAGCGGGCCCGGCCGTGGAAGGCGGGGACACGCTCCAGGATCCCCCCGGCGAAGACGTCGTAGAGGCCGGTGGGCTCCAGGTGCACGTAGCCGATGTGGCAGTCGCACAGGGCGGCCGGGCACGGCCGGGCGCGCGGCCGGAACGTCCCGTCGTAGAGGTTGCCGAGGACTTCCGGGACGAAGTGGCAGCGCCGTACGGTGCCCTCGCCGTCCACCGAGATCACGGTGTCCCCCGTACGGCACGGCCGTCCGGCGCTGCGGTGCGGCGTGCGGCTGTAGGAGAAGAGCGGGTCGAGCCGCGTCCACTCGGCCGCCTCGGCGTCGGTGTAGGAGTGCCCCTCGGCGGCGTTGACCCACAGGTAGACCTCGGCGGGCAGGTCGTCACGGAGCCGGCGGGCGTGGTCCAGGTGCTCGGGCAGCCCCACGACGCCCACGCTGAAGCGGACGCCCATCCCGGTCAGGTCGCGGCACCGGCCGAGGAACCGCTCGTAGCCGACCTGCCCGGGGTGGTAGGTGACCCACAGGGCGAGGGTGCCGAGATCGGCCTCGCCCAGCCAGCCGGTGCGGCAGCTGAGGTTGGTCTGGATGGCGACCCGCCGGACGTGCGGCAGGTGGCTGAGCCCGACCATCGCCCGCCGGTACCACGATCGGACGAGCCCCTCGCCCCAGGGGGTGAACAGCACCGAGACGGGGTGGTCGCGCTCCGCCGCCCACCGGGTGAACCGCTCCAGCGCCGCCCGGTCGCGGCGCAGCCGGGCGGGGTCGTCGCGGCGCTTGGCGAACGGGCAGTAGGGGCAGTCGTAGTCGCAGCTGGACAGGGGCCCCCGGTAGAGGACGGTCAGGTGGCCGGCGTCGCGGCCGGCCGCGGCACGGTCCGGCGCCGTGTCGCCGCGGTCACACGCGCCGGGCGCGGCACGGTCGTGTGCGGCGCGATCGTGTGCGGCACGGTCGTGCACCGTGAGGACGGGCAGCTCGCGGGGTCGTTCTCGCTCGTTCACCGCGCCTCGTATCCCGCCATCAGCTCCCGGACCGCGCCGGAGAACAGCGCCGGGCCGATCGCGTCGGAGTGCGCCAACCCTTCCGCGGTGAGCCGCGGCCACCCGGCGTCCGTCTCCAGCCACCCCCGGGCGGCGAGGCGGTCGAACTCGGAGCCGAAGTCGGCCGTCGCCTCGGTGCCGAAACGCGCCCGGTAGGCGGCCGGGTCGAGCCCCTCGGCCTGGAGCAGCGACTGGATGAGATGGCGGCGGCGGCGCTCGTCGTCCCCCAGGCGGAACCCCACGTTGGCGGCGGTGAAGTCACCGGGCGCCAGCCGTACGTAGTCGTCGATGATGGCGCGCACCTGGCGGGTGCCGACCGCGTACTCGTGCGAGTAGTGCAGGGCGGAGGTGTAGGAGCGGGCGCCGCAGCCGAGCCCGACCATGCCGTCGCTCTGGCAGCAGTAGCCGGTCGTGTGTGCGGGGGCCGCCGTGCGGGCGGGGTCCGGCAGCCGGAACATCCGCATCGACACCTGCTCGTACCCCGCGGCGAGCAGGTGGTCGCGTCCCCGCCGGTAAAGGCCCAGCCGGTGGTCGTCCCAGTCGCGCGCGCGGCGGCCGAGACCGGTGAGCGGCCGGACGTACAGCGGGTAGAGGTAGATCTCCTCGGGTTTCCAGGCGAGCGCCGCGTCCAGCGAGTGACGCCACGACCGGGCGTCCTGCCCGTCGATGCCGTAGATGAGGTCGAGGTTGAGCGTCTCGAACCCGGCCTCCCTGATCCGGCCGAGCGCCGCCTCGACCTCCGCGCGCCGCTGCGGCCGGACCGCCGCGCGGGCCTCGGCGTCGATGAAGCTCTGCACGCCGATCGAGATCCGGGTGGTGCCCCGCTCGGCCAGGACCGCCAGGCGGTCGGCGGTCGCGGTCGCCGGTGAGGTCTCCACCGACAGCGGCACGGTCCGCAGGTCGACGCCCATGGTCCGCTCGGCCAGGTCGAACAGCCGGGTGAGTTCGGCCGCGCTCAGGTAGGTGGGGGTGCCGCCGCCGACGGCCGCGACCGCGAACACCGGTCCGCCCGGGGCTCCGCCGGGGGCGCCGGGGGCAGCGCCGGAAGCACTGTCCAGGGCGGCGTCCAGGGCCTCCCGTACGGCGCCGGCCTGGCGCTCCAGGGCGTCCAGGTAGGCGGCGACGAGCTCGTCCGGCGCGCCGGTCCGGGTGAACAGGTTGCAGAACCCGCAGCGCATCTCGCAGAACGGGATGTGCAGGTAGAGGGAGAGGCTGTCCATCGGCTCGCCCTCCCACACCCGCCGCAGCGGCGGGCGCGGATCCAGCGGCCGGTAGGCCGTCTTGTGCGGGTAGGCGTAGACGTATCCCTGGTAGGGGCTCGTGGCCGTCACCATGCTCCCTGTCTCATCGTGAACTCCCCGTAGGGGACGGTCCAGACGGCCTCGTGGCCGATCCGGTGCCCGACGTATCCGTCGTCGCCGTAGGCGGTGCCGTGGTCGGAACAGACGATCGCGAAGCCGGGCCGCCTGGCGCTCATCAGGGTGAACAGCCTGCCGATGTGCCGATCGACGTACTCCAGCGCGGCGGCGTGGCTGCGCAGGTCGTCGCCGTGCTCACGGGCCGCACCCGGTAGGTGGAACCAGTTCGGCTGGTGCAGCGCCGAGACGTTGACGAACAGGAACACCGGTCCCCGGGCGCCCCGCACCACCCGCTCGGCGCACTCGATCTGCGCCTCGAACGAGGTCGGCGAGGTCACCCCGAACGCCGGCTCCCAGTGGCTCTCGGCGAACAGTCCGGGAAGCGCGGATCCGAGCGGGGTGAGCTTGTTGAAGAAGCCCACCCCTCCCACGCAGACCGTGTGGTATCCGGCCCGGGCCAGCCCGCCGGGCAGGTCCGCCGCGTCGAACACCCAGGTGCCCTCGGCCGTCGTCTCGCTGCCGGGGAACGCCGCCGCGAACAGCCGGGGGTGCGGCCCCGGCGCGGCCGGGGTGGGCAGGAAACCGGCCAGGATCGCGGCGTGCGCTGCATAGGTGAAGCTGCCGGGGCTGTGCCGGCGTTCCCATCGCCCGCCGGGCAGCGCCCGGGCCAGGGTGGGCAGCCTCCCCGCCCTGATCAGCTCGTCGGCCACGTCGTAGCGGAGCGTGTCGAGCGTCACCAGCAGCAGGTCGTGGCTGCCCACGATCGCGTTCATGTCCCGGGTCGCGCCCGGCGCGCCGCCCCGGCCGCCCCTCGTCCCGCCGCTCACCGCGTCACCGCTCACCGTGTCACCGCTCACCGTGTCACCGCCGCGTGGGAGACGGCCGCGTGGCCTGCGGACGGGTGATCCGCGGGCGAGCGACCCGCGGGCGGATGGCCCGCGGAAGGATGACCGGCGGACGGGCGGCCCGCGGGCGCGCCGGCGGGCGGGTGGGCGGGCACGTGGCGGGCGAGGACCGCCCGGACCTGGGCCGCGTAGGTGTCGAGCCCCTCGGCCGCGCCTCCCGGCAGGCCCGTCAGGCCGGGCAGCAGGTCGCCGAAGGCGTTGACCTCCGCCACGGCGACGCCGCGCCAGTCGGCGCCCACCATCACGTCCACCCCGGCGCACAGGCTGCCGGGAAAGCACGCCGCGGCCCGCGCGCAGGCGTCCAGGACCCGATCCCAGCCCCGCGGGCCGAGCCGCGCCCGGACCGCGCCGAGGTCGCCGCGCACGCCGCCGAGGTGCAGGTTCGTCATGGGGGCGCGGGCGGCGCGGACGACCGCGTGGGTGGGTGTGCCGCCGACGGTGACCACCCGCAGGTCGATCACCCGGCCGCCGAAGCCCGCCTTGGGGAACCACCGCTCCACGTGGAGACCGTCGGCGGCCAGCAGGTCGATGATCGCCGCCACCTCGTCCTCGTCCCCGTAGGAACGCACCCGGAGCGAGTTGTGCAGTTCCACCGCGGCCCGCCCGTCTCCGCGCGGCCCTCCCCCGGTCCGACCGTCCCCGCGAGGCCCGCCTCCAGCCCGCCCGTCTCCACGTGGCCCGCTTCCGGCCCGCTCGCCCTCGTACGGCCCGGCCCCGGCCGCTCCGCCCCGGATCAGCTCCGCCGAGGTCACGGCCTTGATCCTGGACCCGGCGACCTGAAGGGCGACGACCCCGGAGGCCGAGGAGCCGTGGGCGGACTTGACGAACACCCTCCGCCAGCCGGCCCGGTCCATCCGCTCGCGCAGTTCGGCGTAGCCGCCGACCGGCCCGGGCAGGGCGGGCGGCACCGGCACCCCGGCCGCCGCCAGCCTCGCGTGGCACCGCCGTTTGTCGAACATCACCGCGATCTCGTCGACGTCGGCGAGCAGTACCGCGCCCGGGGTGCGGGCGACGGCCCGGCGGATCCGCTCCAGCCCGGCTGTCAGGGCCGCGTGCCAGGCGGCTCCCCCGCCGGCCCGGGTCGGCCGTCCGGGGCCGCGCAGCAGCGCGTCGGCCTCGGCGTCCTGGCCGGGCGACTCGATCCGCACGAGCGTCCCCGGCTCGATCCGGATCTCCTCGTCCCGCAGCACGCGGGTCCAGGGGACGACCGCGGGCGCGGGCAGGCCGTACCGGGCGCAGGCGGCGGCGAACAGGGTCACCCTGCGGTCGCCGGGCGTCCCGACGACGGCCGTCCGGACCGGCGTGCGATCACCGTGTTCGGTCACCTGGCGTCCTTACGAGGTCGGGGTCGGGGTCGGGATCGGAGCCCGGATCCGAGTCGGAGCCGGGAGGGAGCGGCGGGAGCGGTCACTCGGCCACCGCGACGTAACGCCAGTCGTCGTCGGGATCCTCCTGCTCCGACAGGTCGACCTCGACGCCGGTGCCGGCGAAGGCCGCCCGGACCCGCTCGGTCATCTCGTCGCTCAGGTAGTGGTGGTGCAGGTCGAGGCGCGCGAGGTGGGTCAGCGGCTGGCCGGACAGCAAGGCCTCGGCACCGGCGTCGGTCAGCGTGCCCATCGACAGCGCCAGCGACGTGAGCCGGGCCACCACCGGCGCCGACGCCACCGCCGCGGCGATCTCGTCCTGGATCTCGCTGTCCTGCAGGCCCAGGTGGCGCAGGGCGGGCAGTCGCTCGCCGGACAGGATCGGCGCCAGGTCCGCCACGGTGGCGTCTCCGCCGTACTCCGAGACGCCCAGCCACAGCTCCAGGTACTCCAGGGCGGGCAGGTCGGATGCCGCGACGCCGCGCACGACCTGGGCGGGCAGCCCGCCCGTCTCGAACCGGAGCACCCTGAGGTTGCCGTGGCGGACCGGGCTCAGCGTGAGCCCGGTGCCCCCGCGCACCTCCAGCCGCTCCAGCAGCGGGAACGCCTCCAGCAGCGGGGTGACGTCGCTCTGCTGGATCCAGGAGATCTCGCACTCCTCCGACGGCATCGCGCCGAGGAACAGGGAACGCAGGGCCGGGAGGCGGTCGGCGTTGCGGGCGAGCAGCTCGACGACCCGCGAGCTGCCCGTGTCGTAGGCCTCCTCCCAGCCGCCGATGATGAGCGCCTTCACCGCGGCGGTGTCCGTCTTCTCCAGGAAGGTGGTGAACCGCTGCTCGTAGCCCTCACCCGAGTCGTAAACGCTCTCCGCGATCCGCCACGCCGCCTGGTCGGCGGCGGGCGTCCGGTCGCCGGAGTCCGGGATCGCGATCGGCAGGCCGGCGTAGGTGCCGTCGTAGAGACCGTCGACGCGGTCGGTGAACTCGGTGTGGTCCATCGGGGGCTCCCGTCAGCTGGAATGCGGCAGAAGACGTCCTACCAGAGATCGCCGACACTCCAGGAATCGCGGCCCCCGCCGGCGTCGGGAGGGGAGCGGCGGCGGGGGTCCCGAACGCCCTCCCCCGCCCGGAAGCGGGATCTCCCCGGAGGCGTCCGGTGACCGGCGGCACCCCTCCGGGGACATCGGGTGACCGGCGGCGGGTCTCCGTTTCCGGCCGCGCGGGCGGCGAGCCGCAAACACCGGCGGCGAGCCGGAACAACCGCGGAACCCCGGTGATTGTGACAATCATGGACAACGGTCATCTCCGGCTCCGTTCGGCCGCCGGCCGGTGGGTGCTCACCGCCACCGTGCTCGGCTCCGGCATCGCGCTGCTGGACGGCACGGTCGTGAACGTGGCACTCCCCGCGCTCGGCCGCGACCTGGACGCCGACATGGCGGGCCTGCAGTGGACCGTCAACGCCTACACCCTCACCCTGGCCGGCCTGATCCTGCTGGGCGGCTCACTGGGCGACCGGTACGGCAGGCGCCGGGTCTTCCTGGTCGGCGTGGTGTGGTTCGCGCTCGCCTCGGCCGCGTGCGGCCTGGCGCCCGGGGTGGAGGCGCTGGCCGCGGCCCGCGCGCTGCAGGGTGTCGGCGGCGCCCTGCTGACCCCCGGGTCGCTGGCGATCATCCAGTCGTCCTTCGCCCCCGAGGACCGGCCCCGCGCGATCGGCGCCTGGTCGGGGCTGGGCGGGGTAGCGGCGGCCGTCGGGCCGCTGCTGGGCGGCTGGCTGGTGGAGACGGCCGGTTGGCGCTGGGTGTTCCTGATCAACCTGCCGCTGGCCGCGCTCGTGGTGGCGGTGACCGTACGGCACGTGCCCGAGAGCCGGGACGCCGGAGCCACCGGGCGGTTCGACGTGCTCGGCGCGGCGCTGGCCGCGCTGGCGCTGGCCGGGATCACCTACGGTCTGATCGGCCTGTCGGCGCCCTGGATCGTGGCGGGCGCGGCGCTGGGCGCGGTGTTCGCCTGGCTGGAGGTCAGGCGCTCACCGGACGCGCTCGTGCCGATCGGGGTGTTCGCCTCGCCGGTCTTCGTCGCGGTCAACGCCGTCACGCTGGTCATGTACGCCGCGATGGGCGTGGTGTTCTTCCTGCTCGTCGTCCAGCTCCAGGTCTCGGCCGGATTCTCGCCGATGGTCGCCGGATCGGCGATGATCCCGATCACCGTGCTGATGCTGCTGCTGTCGCCGGCGGCGGGCGAGCTGGCCAGGCGGATCGGCCCGCGCGTCCCGATGGCGGGCGGCATCCTGCTGTGCGCCGCCGCGCTGGTGCCGATGTCGTGGATCGGCCCCGGCTCCTCCTATGTGACGGGCGTGCTGCTGCCGGTGTCGCTGTTCGGCCTGGGCCTGTCGGCGGCGGTGGCTCCGCTCACCGCCACCGTGCTGGCCAGCGCCGCCGACCGCTACGCGGGCGTGGCCAGCGGCGTCAACAACGCCCTGGCCAGGACCGGCGGGCTGCTGGCGGTCGCCGCGATCCCGCCCCTGGTGGGCCTGACCGGCGACGCCCTGCGGGACCCCACGGCCTTCACCGCCGGGTTCCGCGTGACGATGCTGGTCGGCGCGGTGATGATGGCCGCCGCCGCGGTGGCCGCCTTCTGGACCATCCGCCGCAACGTCCTGGCCGGCGAGGACGGCGCGCCGCTCAACGGTGCACCAGCCGGGCCAGGCCCGGATAGTCGGTGACGATCCCGTCGGTGTCCAGGGACAGGTCCGCGGTGAAGCCCTCGCTCTCGTAGCGCACCAGACCGGGTTCCAGGTGGGTGTAGCGCTGGGCGTGGCGCAGCACCCGCAGGTGGGGCACCTCGACCAGGGCCATGACGAGGTCCATCCGCCCCTCGCACTCGTTGAGGCCGTGACGCAGCACCGGCATCGTGTTGGTCAGCGGCGACAGGCCCAGGTCGCAGTCGAGCGCGCCGTTGAGGGCCTGGACGTTCCCGCCCGGCGACGGCCCGGCCAGGTGCCCCATCTCCTTGGTCTCGCACGACCAGGTGCCGTGCTCGGAGCGGCGCAGGTCGAGCGCCCGGTGCCAGCCCGCGCCGTGGGCCCGCACCGACAGCGTCTCGGTCAGGTAACCGGGGAAGGTCCGCAGGGTGTACTCCAGCCGGTAGGGCAGCGGATCCGCGCCGATCGCCACCCCGACCGCCACCAGTTCGGATGCGAGATCCACCTCCGCGTACTCGGCGCCCTCGTCCTTCAACCACACGAGTGCCCGCATCGTTCGCTCCCCCCTCCGTCCGGCGTCCCACCCCCGGGGAAACCGGCCGACGGCACCGACGTACCCCCGTGGCCTCCCCCGGAACCACGGGGCCGTGGGGCCGTGGGGCCGTGGGGCTGTGGAGGTGACCGCCCCGCGTCCCGTGGCCCACGCCCGGGCCGGTCCGGGCCCGCCGGGTCGCCGGGTCGCCGGGTCAGAAGGTGAACGCCTGCCGGCGGACGCTGTTGTCGAAGTTGGACACCAGCAGTTCCGGCTCGCCGACCGTGCGGATCATCGGCAGCCGGGTGAACAGCTCGCGGAACATCGTCCGGATCTCCATGCGGGCGAGGTTGGCCCCCAGGCAGAAGTGCGGGCCCGGCCCGCCGAACCCGACGTGCGGCTTGGTGTCGCGGGTGATGTCGAACCGGTCGGGGTCGGGGAAGACCGCCTCGTCGCGGTTGGCCGAGCCGTAGAAGAGCACGACCTTGTCCCCGCGCCTCAGGCGCAGGCCGCGCAGGTCGTAGTCCTGGGTGACGGTGCGGCGGAACTGCATGATGGGCGAGACGTAGCGGACCATCTCCTCGATCGTCCCGCCGATGCGCCCCTCGAAGTCCTCCAGCAGCGCGCTGCGCTGGCCGGGATGGTCGGTGAGCAGCTTCATGCCGTGCGCCATGGTGTTGCGGGCCGTCTCGTTGCCCGCGACGAGCAGCAGCGCGAAGAACGACCCCAGCTCGCGGTCGGTGAGCCTCTCCCCGTCCACGTTGGCGGTGACCAGCGCCGAGATCAGGTCGCCGCGCGGCTTCCTGGCGCGTTCCCGGCCGAGCCGGATCACCAGGCGCTGCAGGGCGAGGAGCGCGACGGTGTTCTGCGCGGCCATCCGCACGGTGTGCGGCAGGCTGGGCCGTATCCCGCTGTAGGCGGTGGAGATGTCCACCTGCCGGTGCACCGCGGCCCGCATGTCGTCGGGAATGCCCATCATGTCGCAGATGACGTGGATGGGCAGCCGGGCGGCGACCTGGCTGACGAAGTCGCGCGGCCCCTCGGCCAGCACGTCGTCGACGATCCGGGCGCACGCGGCCTCGATGTCGCCCTGCAGCCCGGCGAGCATCTTGGGGCTGAACGCGCGTGAGACGATGCGGCGCAGCCGGGCGTGCCGGGGGTCGTCCATGTTGACCATGGACTCGCCGAACACGTGCTTGACCCAGCCGGGTGGTTCGGGGCTGGTCACGCCCGGCTCGCTGGAGAACACCCTGGCGTTGCGGCTGGCCTCCACCACGTCGGCGTGCCGGACCAGCGCGTAGAAGCCCTTGCCGGAGCGGAGCAGCGGCACGCGCTTCTCCGCGAAGAACACCGGCCGGTCCAGGGCGCGCAACCGGGCGAACGCCTCGTGACGTTCCTTGGGCGAGCGACGCCAGAAGTCGAGATCAGCCAGGTCGATGCGCATGACCTCAATCCTGACATGGCCTTTATCTAAGGCGATCGCCCCTGACCAGGTCTTTACCTTACCGGACTGTGATATAGCGCAACCCGTACCCGCGTCGGCCGCAGGGATTTCATCTCCTTGTGAACCGGATGCCCGGATCCTCACGGACCATTCATCTCCGCGTCCCCGGCGGGCTCGGCGGGCCGTCCCGGCACCGGGGCGGGCGTCCGTCCGGTGGCGGCGACCCTGGCCGCCGCCGCCGGGGACGCGCTCCTCGGCTACGCCCTCACCGGACCTTCGACTTCGCGGTGACGCGGCTGCGGACCGTCTTGGCGAGCGCGCCGAGCGAGACGTGCCGGTCGGAGGTGACGGCCGCGCCGAACTTCGCCACGGCGGTGCCGCGGCGGCGGACCACCCAGCCCCGGATCTTGACGGTCGTCGAGTCCCCCTTGTCGAGCGAGGTGACCAGGCACCGTACGGAGCGCCCCCTGGTGGAGCACTTGACGCTGCGCGGCTTGTCGATCACCTTGACCGCGCGGAAGGCGCGGGAGAAGTCGCCGGTGAGCGCCATGTAGTGCTGTCCCTTGGCGCTCTTGTTGCGGACCTTGACGGTGTAGGTGAGGTAACCGCCCCGGTGGGTGTACTTGGGGAAGTACACGTCGTAACGGAAGTTCCTCGGGGGAGCGGCGGCGGTCCGGGCGGCCGCGGCGGTGGCGGCTCGGGCCGCCGCGGGGGGCGCCGCCGCCGCCGCGGCGGCCGGCGAGGCGGGGACGAGAAGGGTGCCGCCCGCCGCCGCGGCGAGAGCCGCGGCGGCGAGCCTCTTGGGGAGGTAGCTCATAAGCCGCATCATCCATCAAAACCATCGGGATTCCCCGGGTTGTCCGGAACGAATTCGACGCGGCCGTCCACCCGGGGCCGTCCGCCCGCGGCCGTACGGCGGGGCGCGGTGTCAGGCGGGCGCCGGGACGCCGAGGTACGGCGCGAGGTGGGCGTTGAGCGCGCCGCAGCCGAGATACTTCTCCACGGTGTGGAAGTCGAACCGGTCCAGGTTCACCAGGGCCTCCTGGTCCACCCCGGTGAAGCAGGCGCGCAGGCTCGGGGGGATCGCCGCGATGTCGTCCTTGTCGGCGATGTTGACCCAGCGACGGACCCCCGGCGGCCGGGCGCCCCAGCCGTTGACCGGCGCGGGCAGCAGCCGCTCGAAGATCACGTCGCGCATGCCGAGCGGGCTGCCGAGGGTGATCAGCAGATCCACCTCCAGACCTGGGTCGGACCACAGCGTCTCATAGGCCACCACGCTGCCGAGCGAGTGCGCGATCACCGCCTTCGGCCGGTTGCGCCTGATCACCTCGGCCACCGCCGACCGCACCTTCGCCCGCACCCCGCCGCCCGCGGCGAGGTAGGCGGCGACCTCCGGGCAGAAGAACCCGGCGAAACCGGCCGCGTCGGCCCGCATGCGATCCAGCAGCCAGCGGGTCATCCGGTTCAGCGCCCCGGTCAGCCCCTCCCCCACCGCGTCGAGCTGCCTGGCCCAGGCGACGAAGACCTCCTGCGCCCCGGCGTCCATGCGCTCCACCGCCCGCGGCGCCTCGTTCCCGTGCCCGCCCAGCAGGTGGGCGTAGTAGGCGATCTCGGTGAGGTAGCGCTCCCCGCCGTACGGCCGGCCGCCGGTCAGCCCGGCGTGCAGGTAACGGTCCCACTTGCCGCGCATCACGGTGGCGGCCCCCGCGACGGAGCCCCCGGCGTCGCGGTAGTAGTGGTACTTGCCTATCCCGTGCACACCGACGATCTTCTCCACGTACCCCGTCCCTCGCTCGGCCGATCCGCGCCCGCCCCCGGTCGCCCGGGCACCGGCGCCGGCGGCCGTCCGCGTCCCGCCCGGGGAGCCCCGCACCGCCGGCGCCCGGCGATCAACCGGGCCGCATGTCACTGTGGCGGAAGCCGGGGCGCGCCACAAGAGCGTCTCCCGCCGGCCGGGGCCGTACATGCCATAAATCGCTTGATCGACGGGTTTGACCGCTGGTTATCCTGGAACCCTTCCCCGGGGAGACCCCCGCCGCAATCCGCACCGATGACGAGGAGCCAGTCGCCATGCCCGGTCCGCTTCAGATCAGCGGCTCGGTCATCGTGCCCGAGACCGAGCTCCGCTGGCGCTTCTCCCGCTCCTCGGGTCCGGGCGGCCAGGGGGTCAACACCACCGACAGCCGGGTCGAGCTCGGCTTCGACCTCGCCGCCACCGACGCCTTCCCCCCGGCCCTCAAGGACCGGGCCCTCTCCCGCCTCGGCCCCCGCCTGGTGCACGGCGTCATCACCGTCACCGCCTCGGAGTTCCGCTCCCAGCTGCGCAACCGGGAGGCCGCCGGGATGCGCCTGGCCCAGCTCCTGCGCGAGGCGATCGCCCCGCCGGCCAGGAAGCGCCGCCCCACCAAGCCCAGCCGGGGCGCCGTCGAACGCCGCATCGCCGACAAGAAGCGGCGCTCGGAGCTCAAGCGCCTGCGCCGCGACGGCCTCTGAGCCGGTACAGGGTCCACCGCCCGGCCGGGGGACGGTCCCGGAGCCCGGTGAGCACCCGGAAAGACACGCCCCCGCCCGGCCGCCGGCGCACGACCCGCTCACGGGGCGGGCCGGCGGTCCTCCATCTCCCACAGGTGGTCCAGGACGTGCCAGGCGATCCGGCGGGCGGCGTAGCGGGCCGGCCAGCCGCCCGGCACCACGGGCCCGCCTTGGGACGGCTCGGCCAGCACCGCGGCGATGTCCGCCCGCAGCGCCGCCAGGCCCGCCGCGTCGCGGAACGGCCGGTGCCGTACCCCGATCTTCCGCGCGTAGGAGCGCTCGGCCTCGATCACGTGGGCCACCATCTTGTCGCGGTCCCGGCCACCGCCCCGCGGGCCCTTGCGCAGCTCCTCCGGGGAGACCGCGGCCGCCTCGTCGAACAGCTCCCACGCCGCCCGGACCAGCGCGGCGGCCCGCGCCGCCTCGTCCGCCTCCACCGGCTTGCCGTCCAGCTCCGGAATCGCCTCGATCGCCCCGAAGTCGGTCGTCGTGCCGCCCCGGGCCCGCTCCACGACCACCGGGTCACCCGGCTCGAACACCAGCCCGGCGCGCTCGGCGACCGGCCGGTAGCGCGGCGCGTAGTCCGCCAGCGCCTCCAGTGCCGACTCCTCCGACCGGCCGATGCGGCACCAGCCGGGCCACCCGATCGCGCAGGCGAAGACCTTCTTCGGGCCGATCTCCAGATAAACGTCCGTCATACCGCCCCAGCGTGCCACCGGAACGTGACAGCACCCGTCAGGTACGGCCGGCCCGTCAGACCCCCGAATCGATCATGTCGACCAGGTCCGCCACCGAGTTGACCACCTGGGACGGGCGGAACGGGTAGCGGTCCACTTGGTCACCGCCCATGACGCCGGTGAGCACCAGGATCGTGTGCAGCCCCGCCTCCATGCCCGAGACGATGTCGGTGTCCATCCGGTCGCCGATCATCGCGGTGCTCTCGCTGTGCCCGTCGATGGCCCGCAGCGCGCTGCGCATCATCATCGGGTTGGGCTTGCCGATGAAGTACGGCGAGACGCCCGTCGCCTTGGTGATCATCGCCGCGACCGCGCCGGTGGCCGGCAGCGACCCCTCGTTGGACGGGCCCACCGGGTCGGGGTTGGTGGCGATGAACCGGGCGCCGCCCTCGATCAGCCGGATGGCCCGGGTGATCTGCGTGAAGCTGTAGGTGCGGGTCTCGCCGAGCACCACGTAGTCGGGGTCGATGTCGGTCAGCACGTACCCCGCCTCGTGCAGCGCGGTGGTCAGCCCGGCCTCCCCTATCACGTAGGCGGAGCCGCCGGGGCGCTGCAGGGTGAGGAACTGGGCGGTGGCGAGCGCCGACGTCCAGATCGCCTCCGGCGGGATGTCCAGCCCCGCCGCGCGCAGCCGCACGGCCAGGTCCCGCTGCGTGTAGATGGAATTGTTGGTCAGGACCATGAACCGCTTGCCGGACTCGCGCAGGCGCCGGATGAACTCGTCGGCGCCGGGCACGGGGTGCCCCTCGTGGACGAGCACCCCGTCCATGTCCGACAGCCAGCACTCGATCGGCTTGCGCATCTCCACCGTTCCCCCATCTTCCATGGCATCGGGATCAAACAGTCCAACGGGACAAGGATGGCAGGAGGGGTGCGGGCGGCGCGCGCGAGGTCAGGACACGGGGGACCAGGACATGAAAGGCGGGAAGGCCCGGAGGTCAGGGCGCGAGGGCCTCCGGCGCCGCCTCGGCGCGGCTCGTCGATTCCACCGGGTCGGCGTCCGGCTTCCCGGGCCACCTCCTTTACGTTGTAGATTTTTTGATCGATGCCGTCGAGGTCCCCCCGCCCGCACCGATCCAGCGGTACGGCGGGACCGGTGACGGGTGGTTCACTTGGCGGGTGAGCGACAGCGACGATCTCATCGACGACCTCCGGCGGCTGGCCGAGCGGCACGGCGACGGCCCCGCCGAGGTCATCCCGACCCGGCCGGACGTGGTGATCGTCCGGGCCGGGTCCATCGTGGTCAAGGCGCACGGCCCCGGCGCCCGGAGGGAGCCGCTGGAGCTGCGGGTGCGGGCCGCGGCGCATCCGGCGCTGCGCGGGATCGTGCTCGGGCCGGTGACCGAGGAGGTCGCCGTCGTGCGCGGCAGGCTCGTCACCGTGTGGCCCGCGGGCACCCCGGTGGACCCGGGCGACCCGGACGCGGCCCCGTGGACGGCGGCGGCGCGGCTGCTGGCCCGGCTGCACGCCGTACCGGCGCGGGCGCTGCCCCCGCTGCCCCCGGCGGGCGGCCCGGCCCGGGTCGCGGCGACGGTCGCCCGGCTGGAGGGCCGCTCCCCCGCCGCGGACCTGGTGCGCCGCACCCTGGCCTGCCTGCCCCTGCCCGGCTCCCCCGCCTCCCCCGGCGACCTTCCCGGCGGGTTCCCCGCTCCCGGCGCGCGGCTGCCCGGCCCTCGCGTCCCTCTCGACTCCACCGGCGCCCCCGGTCACCCGGGCGAGCCCGGCGCGTCCGCCGCCGCGGGCTCGCTCGCCCACGGCGACTGGCACATGGGCCAGCTCGTCAGCGCCGGGGGCGAGTGGACCCTCATCGACATCGACGACCTGGGCACCGGCGACCCGGCCTGGGACCTGGCGCGACCCGCGGCGTGGTTCGCGGCCGGGCTGCTGGAGCCGTCCGTCTGGCACGGCTTCCTCGCCGCCTACCGGGCGGCCGGCGGGCGCGCCGCCGGAGCCGAGGGCGACGACCCGTGGCCGCGGCTCGACCTGCCCGCCCAGGCGATGACCGTGCAGCTCGCGGCGGCCTCGATCGACAAGGCCGAGCGGGCCGGCCGGCCGCTGGACGAGGTCGAGCACGCCCTCCTCGACACGTGCGAGAAGATTGCCCGGGCCAGAAACGCCTGCCACGGCGCACCCGCGCAGTAGGTTATGGGTACTTCAAGGAAACGCGAACAACAAGGAGATCGGCCACATGCAGTGCCCGAAGTGCCGGGGCCTGATGCGCACCTACGAGCGCAACGGCGTCCACATCGACCAGTGCGAGAGCTGTCGAGGGATCTTCCTTGACTACGGCGAGCTGGAGACCCTCACCCGCATCGAGAGCCAGTGGTCCCAGCAGCACCACTCCGCGCCGCCGCCGCCTCCCCCGCCGGTGCACGGCGCCCCGGGCTGGGGCGCGCCGCACCACGGTCACTACGGCCACCACCGCCAGCGCAGCTGGGTGGGCATGCTCTTCTCGACCTGACCGGTCGCCGCGCCCGCCCCGGCGAAGGCGGGCGCGGCTCGCCCGCCCGGGGCGGGCGAGCCGTCAGGTCGGGAAGTCGCCCGGCTTGACCCGCCGGGAGCGGGCGTTGCCCCCGACGACGGGGTTCAGGGTGAGGGTCCAGTTCTTCCAGCTGATCTGGGTGGCGGTGTAGGTCGTCCGGAACCGCAGCGCCTTCTCGAACCGCTCGAAGGCGCACGACCGGGTGAAGGTCCGGGCCTTGGAGTCCCAGTCGTCGCCGAGGGTGTAGTAGACCTTGTAGCTGCCGTCCCGCACGCCGCGGACCTTGAACTTCGACTTCTTGCGCACGTAGACGGTGACGACCTTCTTCTTCCCCCGCACCAGGACGACGACGGCGTCCTGGCGGTTGCCGTTGCGCAGCTCCAGGTAGCCGCGCCCGGTGCGGCTCTCGGAGCGGACGTAGCGGCCGTTGGGCAGGCGGCGGGTGCGCTGCGCGGCCGCCTTGACCGGCACGACGTCGGCCGGGTATCCGGTCAGCGAGCGCGCGGCCTCGCGCACCGCGGTCAGCTCGTCCTCGCGCTCCATCCTGGTCAGCACGGCCGGGCCGGTGCAGACCTCCTGGTTCTGCGCCTCCTGGCGCGCGGTGTCGAAGGCGGCGGCGAACCGGCGCAGCGCCGTCAGATAGGCGTCGTGCGCGGTCCTGACCTCGGTGGGCGGCGCCAGCTCCGCCAGCCGGGTCACCGCGTCGTTCACCGTGGTCGAGGTCCGCTCCAGCCGTCCGTCGAGGCTCTTCGGCCCGTCGGTCGCGGCGAGTTTCCGCAGCGCGTCGCGCACCGGGCCGCGCGCCTTCTCCAGTTCGCTCCGGTACTCCTCGGCGGTCAGGGCGGCGGGGGCCGGCGTGCCGGAGGAGGAGGTCGTCCCGTCGGCCCCCGCGCCGGTCGCGGGCCGGTCTGCGGCGGGCTCGCGGTCGCCTGCCGTGCAGGCGCACAGGGTCAGGGCGGTGATCACGACACAGGAAAGCAGCCGGGGGGTGGTCACCTGTCCCACTATCGCCTGATAGATCATCGCACGTCAATGGCGAATCCCCAGCCCACCACCGCTATATCTACCAATACAGATAAATAGCGCTCAGCAAGATGAATTTTCCATCAAAGCGAAAAAGCGCTATTCACGGGCGCCCGGCAGCAGCCGCCGAATGGCCAGCCCCGCCGCCATGCCGGTGGCCGCCCCGGCGAGCACGTCGCCCGGGTAGTGGACGCCGGTGTAGACGCGGGAGAAGCAGACCCCCGCGGCCAGCGCGCCGATCGGGACCGCGACCGCCGGGGGCGCCTCCAGCGCCACGGCCGTGGCGAACGCGGCGGCGGAGGCGGAGTGGCCGGACGGGAACGAGGCCGACACCGGCCTGCGGATCAGCCGCTCCAGCGGCAGCCCCTCGGCCGAGGGGCGGGTGCGGCCGAAGATCTGCTTGCCCACCAGGTTCACCAGCGGGCTGGCCAGGCTGATGGCGAGCAGGCCGCGCGTCGCGGCGCGGCGCAGCGGCCGGCGGCCGGTGGCCACCAGCGCCCCGGCCAGCCCGGCCCACAGCAGCGAGTTGTCGGCGGCGCGGGACAGCGCGGGCACGAAACGCTCCAGGCCGGGCAGGTGCGCCCCCGCCACCGCGGCGAAGAGCCTCCGGTCCAGCCTGCTCAGCCATGACCTCACCCGCATGCGCACCACCTTCCCGTACGGCCTCTCGCCTTCCCGCGCGGCCGGCCGTCTCACCGTCTTCCCGCACGGCCGCCTTTTCCACGCGTCCGTCTCCCGGCCGGCCGTCAGCCGACGGTGATCCGGAAGACGGCGTCGCCCGAGGCGCGTCTGCTCGCGTCGTCCGGGGGCGTCCGGCCGTTCTGGCAGCGGCGGCAGTTGGAGATCGTGACGGTGGTCGTGCCCGGGTGCTTGGCGTTGAAGATGAAGTAACGGGCCGGGCCCGCGGCGCCGGAGGCGGGGCTGGGTTCCTCGCTGATGAAGGAGGCCACCGCGACGTCGGGCAGGTCGCCCATCTCCCAGTGGTCGCCGGCCCGCTCGTCGTCGTCCACCGCCAGCGCGAACCGCGCGCCCGGGGTGAGCCGGACGTCCACGGTCCTGCCGACGCTCCCGTGGAAGACCGTGCCGACGTCCTTGACGGCGCTTCCGGAGCCGCAGCCCCCGGCCAGTGCCACCAGCAGCAGGGCGACCAGCCCCGTTCGGTACATCACCCGGCTCAGCGTAGCGAGCCCGCACGGGCGCCGCCCCGTAGGGCACCGCCGTACGGCCCGGCGGCGTCCGGGGCCCCGCTCCGGCGGACAGGGCCGGAGCGGGGCCGGGGCGGGGCCGGGGCGGCCGAGGCGGGGCCGGGGTGCGACCGGGAGGCCGGGCCCGGAACCGCCGGCGGGGCGGTCAGGCGCCGGCGAGGCGGGAGCGGTAGACGCGCCGGGCGCGCTCGTAGAGGGCCAGGTGGTCGTCGAGCTGCCCGGGACGGTCGAAGACCCCGAGGTCGCGGACCATCGCCTCCAGTCCGTCCAGCCAGTCCAGGCACCAGCGGACGTCCTCGGGCCTGGCCACGTGACGGCCGGCCACGTCGAGGTAGACCGGGCTGGTGTGGGCGTGGACGCCCTCACCGGTCAGTGACCGCTCGTGCGGGCCGCCGACGGCCACCGCGACGACGTAGGTGGGGTCGCCGGCGACCAGCTCCGCGGTCAGCTCGCCGGGCGGCCCCTCCGCCAGGACGCCGTCGGCGGTGCGGATCTCCAGCCGCTCCACCTCGGGGCCGATCGAGCGCACGACGATCGGGACCCGGTCGCCGGGCGAGAGGTCCAGGGTCTCGCCAGGTCCCCGGCCGCCGGCCGACAGCTCCAGCCAGGGGCCGGTGGTGCCGAAGGTGCGGCCCCGCCGTACGGCCTCGGCGAACGAGGCGGCGGTGAGCGGCCCGTCCACCCGGGCGTAGACGCGGGCCCAGCCCGGCGGGTTGGACTGGTTGCCCCGCCGGGCGAAGGAGATCATCGCGTCGGTGCCCGCGGTGACCGCGAGCCGGTTGCCCGCGCCGACCAGCCGCCGGTAGATCGCGGCGGGCCCGGTGATCGTGGTCTGGCTGAGCACGTCGAGGCTGTCGACCAGGCCGAGCGCGGCGTCGGCGACGATCTCCCGGGCCGTGCAGTTGCGGCCCGAGGCCAGGCCCACCTCGGGGCCGTCGGCGTCGGTGGCCGCGGCGTGGAAGGGGTGGCTGTAACCGAGGAGCGCGCCGAGACCGCGGAGCTCCTCGCAGCCGGCGGCGTTGGGCGGCCAGTCGGCGGCGCCGGCGAAGCCGGTGTGGAACCGCGAGGGCGGGGCCGAGACTCCGAAGGCGTACAGGTGGCCGAGCAGGTCGTTGCGGTACTCGACGCCGAGCCTGGCCAGGTGGGTGGCGTCCGACCACGGCAGGTCCCGCCCCGCCCAGTGCTCCAGCGCCTCGGCGTCGTAGACGCGCTGGGAGGAGACGTTCCCGGCGACCAGGTTGAGCACGTGCAGGTCCTCGCCGTGCTGGATGGCGGCGGCGTGCTCGGGCAGGCCGACGGTGTCGCCGGCCCAGTTGAGGTGGACGTGCATGTCGCCGCCGTACCAGCCGCGCGCCGCGGCGTCGTAGAGGCGCTCCGGGGTCAGCTCGACCAGGGTCTCCTCGCCGGCCACCGGGGTGACCTCCACCTGGGCGGCGCCGTACTCCATGCCCCGGGTCACCCGCACGGTCAGCGGTTCGGCGGGGACGTCCAGCACGACGTCGTCGCCGTGGAAGTAGGGCAGCACGTGGTAGTCGCGGCGGGCGGGGACGCCCTCGGGGTACCAGCCCTGCTCGTGCTCGCCGTGGACGCCCCACCGGCAGGGGAAACCGGCGCGCAGCCGCAGGCGGGCGGCGGCGGCCGGGCGGGTCAGCGCCGAGAGGTCCACGCGGCGGCCGTCGGCGACGACCTCGCTCGCGCTGGTGATCCCGACCAGCCGGGCGCCGCGCGGGGCGATCTCGTGGGTCTCGCCGTCCACCGTGACGGTGGTCTTCTCGTCGCGGGCGGAGTCGAGCAGCAGGGTCGTGCGCAGCGGCCGGTCGTCCAGTACGGCCTGCGGGAGCGCCTCCAGGGTGTGGCCGCCGGGGGTGAGGCGGAGCGCGGCGAGGTTGTCACGGACCCGTCCGTCCAGGACGTTGCGCACGATCTCGTCCATGTCGAGCCCGACCAGGTGGGCGCGCCGCTCCTGGGGGGACAGGTCCGGGCGGCGGGCGGCGACCATGGCGTGGCAGACGTCCCAGAAGGTGTCGGTGCCCATGAGGTAGGCGTCGGTCGCCATGGACTTGACGTAGAAGATGGGGTTCTCACCCCAGGTGACGCCGTGCTCGGCCAGCAGCCGGCGGTACTCCTCGGCGGCCCGGGCTACGGCGGGCGGCAGGAGCGGGTCGTGACACATGGTTCCTCCCCGTGACGAGGCGCCTGACGATCGCCGTCATCGTGGCACCCGGACACGGACCGCTATGGACCTGTCACGCTCATCGGGATGATTTATCACTACTTAGTGGTAGAAAACCCAACCCATCATGGCCGATCTTTCCCCGGTTCCGGCGGCACTCCCGGAGCGGACGCCGGAGGCCGCCGGGAACCCGGCTCAGCGGCTGCTCGGCGCCGGGCCCAGGCGCATCCGCATCGCGTGCTCCACCAGCGTGATCAGGACCTCCTTGCCGGACTCGCGGCGGCGGGCGTCGCACATCACGATCGGGATGTCCTCGTGGAGGGTCAGGCCGAGCCGTACCTCGTCGAGGTCGTAGCGGCGGGCGCCGTCGAAGCAGTTGACCGCGACGATGAAGGGCGTCTCGCGCCGCTCGAAGTAGTCGAGGGAGGGGAAGCAGTCGGCCAGCCTGCGGGTGTCGGCGAGCACGACCGCGCCCAGCGCGCCGAGGGCCAGCTCGTCCCACAGGAACCAGAACCGCTCCTGACCGGGTGTGCCGAACAGGTACAGCCGGTAGTCGTCGCCGATGGTGATGCGGCCGAAGTCCATCGCGACCGTGGTGGTCTTCTTGCCCTCCACGCCCGACAGGTCGTCGATCCCGATGCCCTGGTGGGTCAGGGTCTCCTCGGTGCGCAGCGGCTCGATCTCCGACACCGACCCGACCAGGGTCGTCTTGCCGGCTCCGAAGCCGCCGGCGACCAGGATCTTGATCGCCTTGGGCAGCGTGACGCGCCCCGCGTCGCGATCAGAGCGCACGGAGTCCATCCAGCACCGCCTTGTAGAGCTTCTCGTCGTGCATGTCCGTCTCCGAGTGAGGTTCTTGCGTGGCGATGAGTCCCTGGTCGAGCAGGTCGCTGAGCAGGACGCGGACCGTGCCCGCCGGGAGGTTGATGTGCGCGGCGATCTCCGCCACCGACTGCGGCCGGCGGCAGAAGCGCACGATGGCCTGGCACTCCGGATCGAGACCGCCCGTCCCCGCGTGGGCGGGGCCCACGGCCACCGCCAGGGTGATCAGGTCGAACCGGCCTCGGGTGGGCTCGGTTCTGCCGCGGGTGAGGACGTAGGGCCGGACGATCGCTCCGGCCGCCTCCCCCACCCACTGCGTGTCGGGATGCTCGTCGGAGGCGGGCATCACGGGCCGTCGTTCCCGGCGAGGTCCGATCGCGCCGGTGAGGTGAGGTACTGGCCGACCCGGGTCACGAGCATGGCCATCTCGTAGGCCACCAGGCCGACGTCGGCCTGGTGGGCGCAGAGCACCGCCAGGCAGGCTCCCTGCCCGGCCGCGGTCACGATCAGGTACGCCGACCGCATCTCGATGATGGTCTGGCGCACCGCGCCGCCCTCGACGCGGTCGCTGACCCCCCTGCCCAGGCTCTGGATCGCCGACCCCACCGCGGCCAGGTGCTCGGCGTCGGCCCGGTCGAACCCCTGTGAGGCGGCCAGCAACAGGCCGTCGGTGGAGAAGACGATGCCGTGCTCGGCCTCCTCCACCCTCGCGACCAGGTCGTCCAGCAACCAGGCCAGGTCGGTGAAAGATCCTGTTCCCTGCACCACTCGTTGTCCTCTTTCTGCTTAATTCTGCTGAAAGGGCCTTAGATCGCCCGCCGCGGCGGCCCCCGACGCCGGCGCGGATCGGAGTCGTCACGGAATCGTCATCGGTCTTGTTCCCGGAACGGGCCGTCCGCCGGGTCGCCCTCGTCGGAGATCAGTTGCGCGGCCTCGGACCGGCCCCGGCGCGTACCGGCCTGGAAGGAGGCCATGGCCGCGCGGATCGCGTCCGGCGAGGGCTCGCCGTCGCCGGGCTCGGCCGCTTCCTGGGGCTCGGCGGGCCAGGGGCGCTCCTCCTGGAGGGGGGCCGCGAGGTTGGTCTGCGGGACGCGGCGCGGCAGGCCGCCGGGCGTGTGGCTGGTGTCGGGCGGCGGCAGGACCGGCGGCGCCGCGGGCGTGTCGGCGGCCGCACGGCGTGCCGCCACCGGTTCGCCGTCCCCGCCGTCCCCGTCGCGTTCGCCGGTGACCGGGGCGGTACGGACGACCTCGGCGGCCCGGCGCGCGGACTCCCGGGTCCGGCTCTCCCGGAAGGCGGAGCCCGGCGCGGAGGAGACGGCCGCCGGGGACGGCTCCGCGGGGAGTCCCGCCCGCGGGGCGGCGGAGAAGACCGCCTCGGGGACCCGTACGGAGTTCTCCACCGTGACGCCGGCGGGGATCCCGGCGTCCCCGGACCTGTCCCGCCCGCCGTCCTCGCCGTCGCTCACCAGTTCCTGGGGGATGAGGACGACGACCGTCGTGCCGCCGTACGGCGAGATCTTGAACGCCACCCGGATCTCGTGCCGCTCGGCCAGCCTGCTGACCACGTACAGTCCCAGGCGGGCGTTGCCGGCGAGCTTCAGCTCGGGGGGGTTGGCGATCCGCTCGTTGGCGGCGGCGATGTCCTCCGGGCTCATGCCCAGGCCCCGGTCCTCGATCTCCAGGGCGTAGCCGTGGGCCACGACGCCCCCGCTGACCTGCACGGTCGTGTAGGGCGGGGAGAAGGACGCGGCGTTCTCGACGAGCTCGGCCACCAGGTGGATGACGTCGCCGACCGCCCGCCCCTCCAGGTTGGCGTCTCCCAGGGGCAGCACGTCCACCCGGGTGTAGTCCTCGATCTCGGCCAGCGCGCCGCGGACCACGTCGATCATCGGGACCGAGTCGCGCCAGGCGCGGCCGGGCGAGGCGCCGGCCAGCACCAGGAGGTTCTCGGCGTAGCGCCGCATGCGGGTCGCCAGGTGGTCGAGCCGGAACAGGTCCCGCAGCTCCTGCGGGTCGTTCTCCCGCCGTTCCATGACGTCCAGCACGCTGAGCTGGCGGTGGACGAGCGACTGGGTGCGGCGGGCGAGGTTGCGCAGGATGTCGGCGATGTCGCGGCGGAGCTGGGCCTGCTCGGCGGCGACCTTGATGGCGGTGCGCTGCACGGCGTTGAACGCCTGGCCGACCTGGCCGATCTGGTCGCTGCCGAACTCCAGCTCGGGGGCCTCGGCCGCGACGTCGACGTCCTGGCCGTGGCCGATCCGCTCGACCACCGACGGCAGCCGCTCGTCGGCGAGTTCCCGGGCCGCGTCGCGCAGCTTCTCCAGCTGCCGGATCAGGGCGCGGGCGGTGGTGATGGCCAGCACGATCGAGGCGATGACGGCGATCAGGCCGAGTCCGCCGGCCAGCGCCAGCCGGACGATGACTCCGGTGGCGACCGGCCCGGACCGCTCGACCACGCCGGCGCCGGAGGCGAGGACGGCCTCGGCCAGCCGGGAGTGCGCCGGCTGGGCGACCGCGCTCCACTGCTGGGCGTCGACCAGCCCGGCGGGCACCGCCTGGTCGTTGCCGATCAGCAGGGTCTCCAGGGAACGCAGCCGGGTGAACTGCTGTCCTTCCGACAGCCGCCGGTGGGCGTCCCGGTCGGAGTCGGGCAGCTCGTCCATCGACTGGGTGATCAGAAGCTGCCGGTTGCCGACGAGCTGGGTGAGCTGGACGCGCTCGGCGCCGGTGAGCCGCCCCGCCGTCAGGGCGCCCGCCACCAGGGCGTCCTCCTGGGCCAGGAGGTCACGGGCCCGGTTCATCCTGATCAGCGCCCGGGTGTCCCCGGCGATCTCCTCGTCGTCCAGCGTCGCCATGGAGTCGTAGACGCGGAAGACGGCGTCGACGATGCCGGTGAACATGGCGGCCGCGCGGGCGCGGTCCATCTGCCCGTTGTCGATCGCCGCGCGCGCGGCGGCCAGGTCGTCGAGCAGCCGGCGGGTCTCGTCGAGGTGCCTGCCGAGCGCGTCGCCGCCCAGCAGTTCCACGGCGCGGCCGGCGGTGAGCGTGCGGAAGTTCGCGGTGGCCTTGTCGGTGCGCCCGCGCTGGGTGGCCAGCGCCTGCTGCCGCTGGCGCGGCCCGCCGGGCCTGCCGAGCGTGACGGCGGTGAGGCGGCGCTCGGCCTGCAGGGCGACGATGAGCTGCTCGCCGGGGTCGGCGACCTCCGTGCTGAGCGTGGCCACGCCCAGCATGTTGAGGCCGTCACGGACGGTCACCCACGCGGTGAACGCCCAGAGCGCGACAAGTGACACCAGCAGCGCCGTCACCTTGGTCCGCAGGCGTGGGTCACGCACGCGCATAGCATCAACCCCGGAAAAAGCAGAGAAATGGCCATTTCATCGCGGACCGGCCAGCACATATGAGTCGCCGTCGCCGCCTTGCGGGGATAAGTGGTACATCCCCAATGCACCCGGCAAACCCTAGCAATATCCCCAAATACCCTCAAGGCGAGGCGTGAGCAATAATGCCCCTCTGTCCTTTTCGCGGGGTTCACTAGTGGTTTTTCCGATGCTCACTCCGGCATGGCGCCCATCTCCCTCCCGGAGAGGTGGAGGGCTCCCAGGACGGCCGCCTGGACGATGGCCGCCGGCAGGTAGAGATCCTTGTCGACCCACAGCGGCGGCGGCCGGTGGTCCCGGGCGGCCAGCAGCGCCTCGCGGCCGCGCCGTACCGCGTCCCGCTCCCGGCCGCGGGCGGCGCCGGTCAGCAGCAGGGTCTGCAGCGCGTAGGCGGTCTCCTCGGCGGTGCCCTCCCAGCGGCCCCAGGAGCCGTCCGGGCGCTGGGTGGCGAGCACCCACTCCGCGGCCCGGCCGACCGCCTCCCGCGACTCCGGGCCGCCGAACTCGGTCAGGGCGATCGCGCAGCAGGCCGTGGCGTAGTACGGCGAGACGTGCCAGCGGTCCGTCCACTTCCCCTCGCCGTCCTGCCGCCCGCGCAGCCAGGAGGCGAGCTTGGCGACGACGGCCGCGTGCCGGGGCTCGCCGCCGCGGCGGCGCACGTACTCGCCGAAGGCGTCGAGCACGTGCGCGTTGGTCGTCGGGGACATCCCCTCCTCGCCGCGCCAGGTGCAGAAGTGAGTCTCCAGCTCGAACGGCCACAGCCCCTCCGGCTCGCGCGGCTCGCCGAGCAGCGCCAGGGCGTACAGCGCCACGGAGGTGGTGTCGGCGTCGGCCGGCAGCCCCGGCCCGGTGGCGACCCCGTCCGGTCCCAGCCCCTCGCGCAGACTCGCCGCCAGCTCCGGCGGCGCCTCCACGGGGAGGCCGGCGCGCAGCAGCCAGCTCAGCGTCCAGCCGCGCTCGAACACGGTGATGGGGAGGGCGCACGGCACCGGCCCGCCGGAGACCGACACCACCTCCTCCAGGTACCGCCGCACCGGGGCCGCCGCGCCGGGCGGGCGCGCGCCGTTCCCGGAGCCGCCCGCGGAGGCGTCCCCCTCCGGCCCGGCGTGCCGCGGGGCCGCGGCCAGCCAGGCGGCGCTCGCCGCGGGCGACGCGCCGACGGCCGCCATGCCGTCGGTCATCGGCGTGGGGACGACGCCCGGCGAGGCCGCCCCCTCCGGACCCGCCGACTCCAGCGCGTGGACCAGCTTCTGCGGGACGGCCGCGCCGGAGGCCATCCACCGCCTGACCGCCGCCAGCTTGGCGCCGTCCGCGCCGGGGAACGGCCCCGGCACCGGTCCGAGACGGCCGGCGGTGTCCGGGTCCTCCGCGTCGAGGTGGCCGCCGATCAGGGAGAGCAGGTGGGGCACGATGAGCTCGATCGCCGGCATGTCCGGCAGCGGCTCCTCCCGGCCCGCGACCGCCCCGGCCCGCACCAGCTCCATCCCCCGGGCGGCGGCCTTGGCCAGCAGCTCGCGGTCGGCCGGGGAGGACTCCCGTCGCCGCTCGGCCAGCAGCGCCTCGACCACGCTGAGGGTGGGGACGAGGCCGTGGTGGCCCGGAGGGCCCCAGCCGCCGTCCCCCCGCTGGGTGGCGATCAGGAAGTCGATCCGCCCGGCGTGCCCGGACAGCCACGGCGCCAGGCTCACCACCCGGCCGGTCTCGTACGGCGAGGCCGACACCTGTCCCCAGGGCGCGGCCAGCAGCCCGGCCACCAGCTCCCGTGCCGCGGCGGGCAGGTCGCCCGGGGCCGGAAGCCGGCCGGGCGCCGGGACGGGCCGGGCGGCGGCGCTCACGGCGCCCACGGCGTTCACAGCGTCCCCCAGTAGTCACCGACCTGGTAGAACCCGGCGCAGAAGTCCATCTGGCGCTCCATGTAGCGGGTCAGCTCCGGGTGGGCGTCCAGCGTGGCCAGCAGTTCCCTGGCGTGGGCGGCGAGTTCGGTGGCCCGCCGCTCGATCCCGGCGTGGCCGCCGGGATCGAGCGGGATCGCGTTGAGGTCGCCCCAGGCGACGTCCCGCTCGTAGGTGCCGAGGTCGTTGAGGAGGCGGATGACCCGCTGCACGGCCCGGCTCGCCTCGCGCAGCGGCTCGACGCCGGAGATCGCCGCGCCGTCGGCGACGTGGATCCAGTGGGCGGCGAGGACGAAGGAGAACCCGAGGTTGTCGGCGTTGGCGAGGTACTCCTCCAGCGTGGGCCGGGCCTTCTCACTCTTCCAGCGCCACTCGGTGAGCATGCCGTCCAGCATCCGCCGCAGCTCGTCTCGCCAGACCGGTCCGAGCACGCCGTACGCGGGCGAGGCGGACAGCTCGTCGCGGATGCCGGCCAGCATGCGGGTCAGGTCGTCGCCGGAAGAGGGCGGGGCGCCCGCGGCCACGTCGGCGCAGCGCCGGGCGATGTCCTCGACCTCCTCCCGGGAGGTGGCGACGTAGTCGACGAGCCAGTCCAGGCCGAAGGCCCACAGGGTGACCTTGTTGGCCATCCGCAGCCGGTCGGCGCCGAGCCACGGCCCGCTGAAGGCCATCGCCAGGGAGAGCGTGCTGTACAGGGCGGCGTCGAACGGCTTGGCGGAGAACAGCCCCGGATAGGCCGCCGCCCACTCGCGCATGTCCCGCTGGGCGCGTCCGGCTCCGGCGCAGATCGCCCCGCACTCCGCGGCCGGCGGCCAGGCGTCCCGGGCGGGCACGGCCGTCATCGCGCGGCCCCGACCCGGTCGCGTCCGGCGAAGGCCACCTTCAGCATGATCTTCTGCTTCGGGCGCAGCGAGGCCGCCCAGCCCATGGGGTACGGCCCCGGGGTGGGCACCGACACGCGGTACCGGCTGAGGATGGAGGCGACCACGAGCGGCGCCTCGACGTAGAACAGGTGCTCGCCCAGGCACTTGTGCGGCCCGCCGCCGAAGGGGAAGTAGGAGTACCTGTGCCTGCGCTCCCCCTCGGCCGGCGCGAACCGCTCGGGGTCGAACTCGTCCGGGCGCTCCCAGAACCCGTCCAGCCGCTGCGTGGCGTAGGGGCAGATGAACACCGTCGAGCCGCGCCGGATCCGCACGCCCCCGACCTCCGCGTCCTCCATGACCTGGCGCGGCAGCAGCCAGCCCGCCGGGTACATCCGCAGGGTCTCCAGCAGCACCATCCGGGTGTAGGCGAGCCGCGGGAGGTGCTCGGGCCGGGCCGGGCCGTCGCCGACCACCTCGTCGATCTCGGCCTGGAGCCGGGCCTCGACCTGCGGGTGCTCCTTCAGCAGCAGCCACAGCCAGGTGATGACCATCGCGGTGGTCTCCGAGGAGGCGGCGTAGACGCTGACCAGGGCGTCGCGGATCTGCTTGGCGGTGAGCGGGTCGCCGTTGTCGTCGGTGGAGCGGCAGAGCATCGAGATGACGTCGGTGCTGTCGTCGGGGTGGTCCATGGCCCGGCGCACGATCGGGTACACGACGTCGTCGATCCGCTGGACGGCCTTCTCCAGGGCCCGGTCGCGGGGCACCCGGACCGTGTAGGGCATGAACGGCATGAGGAACCGGTAGACGAGGGAGTTGGCGACCGTGTCGAAGGCGGGGATGATGTCCTCCCCGTCCTTGCGGTCCAGCTTGTCGCCGAACAGCACCCGGTTGACGATGTAGGTGAGGATGGTGGACATCTCGGTGGCGGCGTCGAAGCTCTGCCCGGTCCGGGCGTGGCCGTCCCACTCCTCGATGCGCCCGGCGACGCGGCGGGAGACCTCCTCGGCGATCGTGGCGATGTACCGGGTGGTGAACATCGGCTGCAGGATCTTCCGGCTGATGCTCCACTGCTCGCCGTCGCCCATGATGCTGTGCCCGAAGAGCCGCTCCAGGGGCCGCCAGAACATCCCCATCCGCTGGTAGTTCGTCCACTCCAGGCGCATCACCTGCTGGACGTGGTCGGGGTGGGAGACCAGGTAGGGGCGGAACGGCCCCAGTCCCAGCCGGACGACCTCCCCGCCGGACTCCCGGGCGATGCCCGCCAGGGCGACCGCGGGACCGCGGAGCAGGGCCGGGAGTGCCCGATACATCGGAACTGACCTCGCCCGCCGGGCGGATAGGACGGCCACATCTGTCGGCATCGCCAAGGTCTCCCCACCGGCGCCCCGAATCCGCGCAGCACGAGATCGCCCACGACGGTGCGGGCCGTACGGGATCCGAAGGCGGGGTCCGGCCACCTCGCCACGGCCGGTTCCCGCGCGGGGAAAACAGGTCAGGACCTGCCGGAGGACAGCCCTCGCGCGACCTTCCCGCGCACCGTCATGCGCTTTCCGTCCTTGCGGTATTCACTGAGCGCACTATTACGACATTTGCAACTCTTGGCGCGAAACATTACATGATCCACCACTCGTGATCAAGTGATGATAAAATCATAAAGTGCATCAGTGCCGCCAACACCGGTCATTGGTCCCGAATTAACAAGATAGGAACCCCTGGATGTCAACTTTCTCCTTGACATCCGGCCACGGCGGATGGTCACCTGGGGCCCGGCCGATCCGGCGCCGCCGGGCATGACGGGCCGGCCGTCACGGCGGGTCCCCCGCTCGCGAACCCCCGGCCCACCGGCCCGGGACCCGCTCACTCGCGGAAGGCCGCCAGGATCCGGTCGGCGGCCAGGGACGGCGTCAGCGTCCCGGCCCGCACGTCCCGCTCGACCTCGGCGGTCATCTCGGCGACCCGCGGGTGCTCGCGCAGCGCCGCCAGCAGCCGGTCCGTCACCAGCGACCAGGTCCAGCGGACCTGCTGGCGGCGGCGGCGCTCCTCCAGCTCGCCCGAGGCGGCCAGCGCGTCCTGGTGGGCGACGACGCGCGCCCACAGCTCGTCCAGGCCGGCGCCCGACATCCCGCTGCAGGTCAGCACCGGCACCGTACGCTCCGAGCGCAGCAGCCGCAGCGCCCCGGCCAGCTCCCGGGCCGCCTTGCGGGCGTCGGCCTCCCCCGGGCCGTCGGCCTTGTTGACCGCGATCACGTCGGCGAGCTCCAGCACGCCCTTCTTGATGCCCTGGAGCTGGTCGCCCGTCCGGGCCAGGGCCAGCAGCAGGAAGGTGTCGGCCATGTCGGCGACGGCGGTCTCGGACTGGCCCACGCCGACGGTCTCCACCAGCACGACGTCGTAGCCGGCCGCCTCCACCACGACCATCGCCTCCCGGGTCGCCCGGGCGACGCCGCCCAGGGTGCCGGAGGTGGGCGAGGGCCGGATGAAGGCGTCCGGGTCGGCGGCCAGACGCGCCATCCTCGTCTTGTCACCGAGGATGCTGCCGCCGGTCCTGGTCGACGACGGATCGACGGCGAGCACCGCCACCCGGTGCCCCTGACCGGTCAGCCGCACGCCGAGGGCGTCGATGAACGTCGACTTGCCCACCCCCGGCACGCCGGTTATGCCGACCCGGCGCGCCCGGCCGGCCAGCGGGGCCAGCTCGACCAGCAGCCGCTGCGCCAGCTCCCGGTGGTCGGGCCGGGAGGACTCCACCAGGGTGATCGCCCGCGCGATCCACGCCCGGGAGCCCTCCTTCACCCCCGTGACGTAGTCGTCAAGCGTCCGCGCCATGACCCAGCCGGGTGAGCAGGTCGGCGAGCAGCCCGCGGGCGGCGTCGGCGATCACGGTGCCGGGCGGGAAGATCGCCGAGGCCCCGGCGGCGCGCAGCGCGTCGAAGTCGCCCGGCGGGATCACCCCGCCGACCACGATCATGACGTCCTCGGCGCCGAGTCCGGCCAGCGCGTCGCGCAGCGCGGGCACCAGCGTCAGGTGCCCGGCCGCCAGCGAGGAGACCCCGACCACGTGCACGTCGGCCTCGACCGCCTGGCGGGCGACCTCCTCGGGCGTCTGGAACAGCGGGCCGACGTCCACGTCGAACCCGAGGTCGGCGAAGGCCGTGGCGATCACCTTCTGGCCCCGGTCGTGACCGTCCTGGCCCATCTTGGCCACCAGGATCCGGGGGCGGCGCCCCTCCAGCCGCTCGAACTCGGCGCACATGCCGCGGACCTCGTCCACGCCGGAACCCACCTCCTCGCGGTACACCCCGGAGATCGTGCGGATCTGGCCCGCGTGCCGGCCGAAGACCTTCTCCAGCGCCTCGGAGATCTCCCCGACGGTCGCCTTGGCGCGGGCCGCCTCCACCGACAGCGCGAGCAGGTTCGCGTCGCCCGCCGCGCCCTTCGTCAGCGCGGCCAGCGCCTCCTCCACCGCCCGCGGGTCGCGCTCGGCGCGCAGCCGGCGGAGCTTGTCGAGCTGCCGGGCCCGCACCGCGGTGTTGTCCACCTTGAGCACCTCGATGGGCTCGTCGGCGTCGGGCCGGTACTTGTTGACGCCGATGACCGGCTGCGCCCCGGTGTCGATGCGCGCCTGGGTGCGGGCGGCGGCCTCCTCGATGCGGAGCTTGGGCAGCCCGGCGTCGATCGCCCTGGCCATGCCCCCGGCCGCCTCCACCTCCTCGATGTGCCCCCACGCCTTCCGCGCCAGCTCGTGGGTGAGCCGCTCCACGTAATAGGAACCGCCCCACGGGTCGATCACCCGGCAGGTGCCCGACTCCTGCTGCAGCAGCAGCTGGGTGTTGCGGGCGATCCGCGCCGAGAAGTCGCTCGGCAGCGCCAGCGCCTCGTCCAGCGCGTTGGTGTGCAGCGATTGGGTGTGCCCCTGGGTGGCGGCCATCGCCTCCACGCAGGTGCGCACCACGTTGTTGAAGACGTCCTGGGCGGTCAGCGACCAGCCGGAGGTCTGCGAGTGCGTCCGCAGCGACAGCGACTTGGGGTTCCCCGCCCCGAACCCCGACACCAGCCTCGCCCACAGCAGCCGGGCGGCCCGCAGCTTGGCGACCTCCATGAAGAAGTTCATGCCGATGCACCAGAAGAACGACAGGCGCGGCGCGAACGCGTCGACGTCCAGGCCCGCCCCGACCCCGGCCCGCAGGTACTCCAGGCCGTCGGCGAGGGTGTACGCCAGCTCCAGGTCGCAGGTGGCCCCGGCCTCCTGGATGTGGTACCCGGAGATCGAGATCGAGTTGAACTTCGGCATCCGCTCGCTGGTGTAGGCGAAGATGTCGGAGATGATCCGCATCGACGGCCCCGGCGGGTAGATGTAGGTGTTGCGGACCATGAACTCCTTGAGGATGTCGTTCTGGATGGTCCCGGCGAGCTGCTCGGGCGCCACCCCCTGCTCCTCGGCGGCCACGATGTACAGCGCGAGCACCGGCAGCACCGCGCCGTTCATGGTCATCGACACGCTCATCTTCTCCAGCGGGATGCCGTCGAAGAGCTGCCGCATGTCGTAGATGGAGTCGATCGCCACCCCGGCCATGCCGACGTCGCCGGCCACCCGGGGGTGGTCGGAGTCGTAGCCCCGGTGGGTCGCCAGGTCGAAGGCGACCGACAGGCCCTTCTGCCCCGCGGCGAGGTTGCGCCGGTAGAAGGCGTTGGACTCCTCGGCGGTGGAGAAGCCGGCGTACTGCCGGATCGTCCACGGCTGGGTGGCGTACATCGTCGGGTACGGCCCGCGCAGGTACGGCGCCACGCCCGGGTAGGTCGCCGGGAAGTCCAGCCCATCGAGGTCGGCGGCGGTGTAGAGGGGCTTCACGGCGACCCCCTCGGGGGTCTCCCACACCGGCCCGCCCGTGCCGTCCCCGGCGGCCCGCCGTACGGCAGGCCCGGCGGCGCTCGCCCCGCCGTCCAGCGGGACCGCGGAGAAGTCGGGAATCATCGGGTCACCCCCAGGTCGTCGAAGGTCGTGCGGAGCACGCCGAGCGCGTCGCACCCGGCGTACAGAAGGGCGTCCACGCCCGGGTACTCCCCCCGCCCCGCCAGCCATATCCGCCTGGCCCCGGCCGCGCGCAACGCGGCGGCCACCGGGCCGGCGTGCTCGCCGTACAGGCGGTCGGCGGAGCAAAGGCAGGCGACCCGCGCGCCGGAGGCGGTGAACGCGGCGGCGATCTCCTCCGGGTCGGTCAGCGGGCCGCCCGACACGGTGGCGATCCCGCCGGCCTGGAACAGGTTGGCCGCGAACGACGTCCTGGCGTTGTGCGCCGCGACCGGCCCGATGGTCGCCAGGAACACGTGGGGGCGGACCGGCTGGGCGTCGGCCAGGTCGCGCAGCCGCTCGAACTCCCCGGCGTAGTGGACGCCGGTGACCGGACGCGGGTGCGGGGGGCGCCGCAGCGGGCGCTCGGCCAGGTCGGGGAACTCGCTCACCCCGGTGATCGGGTCGCGGCGGTGCGCGACGGCCTCCGAACGCCGCTCCCGGGTGGCGGCCAGCCGCCGGGCGACCAGGTCGTCCCCGGCCCGCGACCCCGCGCCGCCGGCGCGCTCGATCTCCTGGAACCACTCCCAGGCCCGCTCGGCCAGGTCGCGGGTGAGGCGCTCGACGTAGTAGGAGCCGCCGGCCGGGTCGGTCACCCGGGCCACGTGGGCCTCCTCCAGCAGCAGGGAGTGGGTGTTGCGCGCGATGCGGCGGGCGAAGGCGTCCGGCAGGCCCAGCCGGGCGTCGAACGGCTGCACGGTCACCGCGTCGGCCCCGCCGGTGCCGGCCGCGAAGCAGGCGAGCGTGGTGCGCAGCATGTTCACCCACGGGTCGCGGGCGGTCATCATGGCCGAGGAGGTCACCGCGTGCTGCCGCTGCCCGGCGTTCCGCGTCACCCCGCACACCTCGGCGACGCGGGCCCACAGCAGGCGCGCGGCGCGGAGCTTGGCGATGGTGAGGAACTGGTCGGCGGTGGCGGCGTAGCGGAACTCCAGCTGCCCGAACGCCTCCTCCTCGCTCAGCCCGGCGCCGGTCAGCACCCGCAGCGCCGCGACGCCCGCGGCAACGGAGCAGCCCAGCTCCTCGGCGTCGCCGCCGCCGGCGTCGTGGTACGGCGTGGCGTCCACGACGGCCGCGCGCAGCCCGGGGAAGCCCGCGGCGCAGCGCCGGGCCAGGTCCGCGGCGGTCTCCGGGTCGCGCAGCGGATCCGCGCCCAGGGTGCCGGTCAGGAAACCCGCCGCGGGCCCGCCGTCACCGCTCCCGGGAGGCGCCTCCGGCCGGGTCGGCCGCTCGCGGGCGGCCTGCCCGGCGGCCAGCGCGAACAGGGTCTCGGCCGCCTCGCGGGTGCGCTCCCCCGCGTCCAGCGCGACCGAGATCAGCTCCAGGTGGACCCGCTCCAGGACGCGGGGCAGGTCCTCGGGCTCGACGGCGAGCCACAGCGAGGTGACGCCGTTCTCCAGGTCGGCGAGCACCGCCTCGGGGTCGGCCGCCTCGTGGCGCTGCCGTATCTCCCAGCTCCCGCCCCCGGGCCGGGAGCCGCGGACGTAGGGGGCCTCGCCCGGCAGGCCCGGATCGCCCGGCAGGTCGGAGGCGTCGTAGATCGGGGCGATGGTGACGCCGTCGTGGGTCGTGAAGGCCAGCGCCTCCTCGGGCGAGGCCGCCTCGACGCCCGACCTGCGCAGGACCCCGAGCGCCAGCTCCCGCCACCGCTCCCGCGTGGCCGGGGGGAAGCCGGCGGTCCATCGAAGTTCCTCAGGCGGCACCGTCATGCCTGGGATGGTAAGCCCCACGGCCCGGTGACGGCCTCCCGGGGTCCCCGCCCGGGTGTGTCCCGGCCGCCGCGCGGCGGATCTCCCGCGGTCTCTCCCGGGGTGGCCGGGGCACAGGGGTCCGGGCGCGTCAGGTGACGGGCTCCTCCCAGGCGGCGTTCCAGGTGGCGCGGTCGACGGCGCCGGTGGCGGGCAGGCCCTTCTCGTCCTGGAACTTGCGGCAGACCCGCTGGGACTCCTCGCCGTACAGGCCGTCGGCGTCGAGGTCCCAGCCGCGCTCGCGCATCTGCCGCTGCCAGGTGCGGACGTCCTCACCCTCCATGACCGGCGGATACTTGAGGACGCGGCCGGGGAAGACCGGGTGCGGCTCCGGCGGGGCGGGGGTGGCGCCGGGACGCGGCGCGCCCCGCCTCACCCACGCGTACAGCGGCTCGCCGGGGCAGTCGGTGGCGTACCCGTCGCGGTGGCCCTTGATCTCCCGGCCCGCGCCGCCCTCGGCCCGCAGGTACTCGACCGCGTCGAGGACGGCGTGCAGGATGCCGTCGGTGGGCTTGGTGAGCCCGGTCGAGCCGACCAGGCCCAGCACCGCGTAGTGGCCGCTGTTGAGACCGGGGCCGTTGGCCGCGGGCAGGTGGTGCGGCCCCCTGCCCTCGAACACCTTCCGGTGCGGACACGCCACCATGCTGTAGCCGATGTCCAGCCAGCCGTTGCCGTCCATGTGCTGGTTCTGGATGGACCGGACCAGGGCGACGCACTTGGCGTGGTCGTCGACGATGCCGGGGTCGACGCGCCCGCCGGTGTAGTGGACCTTCACACCCCTGGTGGAGGAGATCCTCGAGTATGAGCCGCGCGGGGCGCGGGCGCCCCATTCGCGGCGTTTCACGATGTCGGCCACAGGTGTCTCCAGGGGGAACGCGAACTGCTCGATGTACCGCGCGACCGACGTTATCCGTAGTGTCCCGCGAGGCGGGGCGCGTTTCGCAAATACCACCAGTCGCATCTCTGTCACATGCGGGGCCGATGACGGTTTTCGCCCCGAACATGGACGTACCACTTCCACCGCCGGAGCGGTCGAAACCACCGGCGTCCCGCGGCGCGAGGCCGGTCCGCTCCCGCGCGGGCCCGCCGCCGGCGGGGGATCGCAGGTCGGGGGCGAGGGGCACGGGCCACGACGTCCCGCCGAGGCCGGGGCGAACCGCCCCGCTACGGCGTCTCGCCCCGGTCGGGGCGGATGACCCGGCGTTCGGTGACGATGGCGGTGATCAGGTCGCGCGGCGTCACGTCGAAGGCCGGGTTCAGCACCGCCGCGCCCTCCGGCGCCAGCCGTACCCCGCGCACGCCGAGCACCTCCTCCGGGTCGCGGTCCTCGATCTCGACGAGGTCCCCGGAGGGGGTCGCGAGATCCACCGTGGACTCCGGGGCGACGACGACGAACGGCACCCCGGCGCGGCGGGCGCCCAAGGCCAGCGCGTAGGAGCCGATCTTGTTGGCGGTGTCGCCGTTGGCGGCGATCCGGTCGGCGCCGATCAGCACGGCGTCGGCCTCGCCCCTGGCCAGCAGGAACGGCCCCGCCGAGTCGACGATCAGCCGGTACGGCGCGCCCATCCGGCCCAGTTCCCAGGCGGTGAGCCGGGCGCCCTGCAGCAACGGCCGGGTCTCCAGGGCTATCGCCCCGGCCAGCCGTCCCCGTTCGTGCAGGGTCTGCACGACGCCGAGCGCGGTGCCGCGCTCCACCGCGGCCAGGCCGCCGGTGTTGCAGACGGTCATGATCCGTGGCCGGTCGCGGCCGGTCAGCTCGCACACCAGGTCCGCGCCCCGCTCCCCCATGGCGTGGCAGGCCGCGATGTCGGCGTCGCGGATCTCCAGCGCGCGACCGAGCACCGCCTCGAACCCCTCGTCGAGGTGCTTCAGCGCCTCGTCCACGCCCCAGGCGAGGTTGACCGCGGTCGGCCGGGCGGCCCGCAGCCGGGCCGCGGCGGCCGCCGGATCCGGTTCGGTGGCCGCCGCGAGCGCGACGCCGAGCGCCCCGGCCACGCCGAGCGCGGGCGCCCCCCGCACGGCCAGCCGCCGGATGGCGTCGATGAGGCCGTCCACCGTCCCGACCCGGATGACGGCGCACTCGCCGGGCAGCAGGGTCTGGTCCACGAGCTCGACGGCGTCGCCGGCCCAGTCGATCGTCCGCATGTCCGGCAATCTACGCCCGCTCCCCGGGTGGTCCGCCACCCCTGTTCCGGCCCGGCGGGCCACGGCCGTACGGGGACGCGGAGGACTGACCTGTGCGCCACCGGCGTCAGGGGAGCCTGTCCTTCCGGACAGGCCGGACCGGCACGCACCGAGCTTCCGTGACGACCGTCCGCCCAGGTCGGACGGGCGGACCCGGTACGGCGCGCGCGAAGGCGCCCGCTCCGAGTACCCCCGACGTCCCCGCAGCCCGGCGAACAAGGCGAGGCCGCAGGACGTCATAGGGAGACATGAGACGATCCAACGGCGCCGGGAGCCTCCCGGCTTTCTCGATGATGGTGGCGGGCGCGCTGATGGCCTCGGCCGCGTGCGGTTCGGCGACGCCCGTCCAGCGGAGCATCTCCCCGGCGGGGAACGCGGCCGGGGACACGCGGCCCGCGAGCGCCGTCCCGGCGGCCGGCGCCGCCGCCGCCCTCTCCGACGCGGCGGCACCCGGGCGCTGCCGGACCGGCGCGCTCTCGGCCCGGGTCGGCCGGGTGGACGCGGGCGCGGGCCAGCGGCACGCGCCGCTGGTGCTCACCAACGGGTCCACCCGGACCTGCTGGGTGTACGGCTTCCCGGGCCTGGTCACGATCGACCGCAACGGCGACGCGCTGCGCACCAGGCCGCGGCGGGAGAACGTCCGGCCGCAACGGGTGACCCTGCGACCCGGCGCCTCGGCCCACTTCAGGATGCACTGGACCGAGGTGCCGAGCGGGCGGGAGACCACCTGCCCGGCCTCCGCGCGGCTGATGGTCATCCCGCCGGACGAGACCTCCTACCTGACGGTCCCCTTCTCGGCGCGGGTCTGCGACGACGGGCGCATCGACCTCACCCCGGCTGCCCCGGGGGCGCGCCTCTGAGCCTCACCCCAGCGGCCGGGGCGTCGCCGTAGGCGGCCAGGAGCGCGGGGAGCGTTCCGGTGGCCGCGGCGATGGCGGCGGTGTTCTGGTACTCGCGCCATCGCACGACCTTCCCGCCGCGCACAGTGAGCACCGCGACGAAGGACGCGGCGCCGCGAAGGCCGGTGGTGAGTCACCGTCCCGGCCAGCTCGTACTCCACGACGACGGTCTCCGGGGCGTCCGTACGGTGGGTCACGACGTCGCGGACCTCCTCGAACCGAACGGGCAGGGCGGCCCGGCCCCGCTCGGCGAGGGCGGTGAACTCCCGGCGTCCCTCGACGCGGCGCGGGTGGCCGGGCGGGGCGAACGGGGTCTCGACGACGGCGTCCTCGGCGAGTAACTCCCCGAAGCCGGCGCCGTACGCGAGGACGCGTGCGCCGACGAGGTGATCGCCCTGCTCACCGGCCTGTGCCAGGGCGCGCTGCACGCCGGGTGGAGCCCCGGACTGCGCCGCCACACCACCGGGGACGCCTCCCGGCCATGCAACGACCGGGATCGGGCCGGGGCTTCATCCGCCATGGTGTTCCGCGAAATGCCGTCACATAAAGTGTTGTTCACATTACATTAAGTGACGTGCCGTCTCCCACCCATGACTCTCTCATCGAACTTTTCCGCGACCGCCCCCAGTTGGCCGTGGAGGTCCTACGCGACCTTCTCGGGCAGGACCTGCCCGTCACACCGCTGGCCCGCGCGGAGAACTTCACCTTCAACACCCGCCCCTCCGACGACATCGAGCCCGACCTCGTCGTCGTCCTGGGACCACCGCCCAGCCCCGCGCACGTCATCATCGTCGAGATCCAGAAGGACAAGTCCAAAGACCCCCGCCAGCTGGACCGCTATGCCGCCCA
Source organism: Streptosporangium sandarakinum (assembly GCF_013409935.1). Classification (GTDB taxonomy): domain Bacteria; phylum Actinomycetota; class Actinomycetes; order Streptosporangiales; family Streptosporangiaceae; genus Streptosporangium; species Streptosporangium nondiastaticum. The sequence goes on from NZ_JACCCO010000001.1 coordinate 685,137, forward strand.
GGCCTGGCTGATGCTCAAGTGCGACGCCACGGTCCTGGTCGTCTGCCCCGACGCCCGCACCGCCGAGCACTACGCCCGGCCGATCGACTCGGGCCTGACCGGCTACCGGCCGCATCCCCGGGTGCTCGGACCCGGCGGCATCCCGGCCATCACCGACCCCCAGCAGGCCGCCGCCCACCCGGAACTGTCGGCCCTGGCGGTCATGGCCCACGGCCGCGACCGCAAGGTCGTCGAGGCCTTCGCCTCGGCGCTCGCCGAGCTACCTCACGACTACGCTGCGAAGTATTATGAACACGCTTACGACATGTCCGTGCCCGAGGTGCGGCACCTCCTGGAGGAGATCATGACGTCCACCGACTGGCCCGTCCACAGCCCCTTCGCCCGCGAGCACTACGGCCGCGGCATGGCGGAAGGCAAGGCGAAAGGCAAGACGGAAGGCAGGGCGGAAGAGGCCGCCAAGCTGGTCCTGCTGGTGATGGACGCCCGCGGTCTCGACATGCCGGACGACGTCCGCGCCCGGATCACCTCCTGCACCGACCTCACCCTCCTGGAGACCTGGGCGGCCCGTGCGGCGACCGCCCAGACCGTGCACGACATGTTCGACGGAGCGAGCGAACAGGACCGCTGACGAATATCCGCCCGCGAGCAGCGCAGGATTCCGGTAGACGGCGCTTCGGTTCCGGCCCCATTTCCAGCTCCGGCTCCGGCGGCATCGAAACCTCTCTCCGGCGGGGATGGCAGGAGGTTCGCGGGCTGAGCCGCCGTGTGCCGCCGGTGCGGTCGCCGTACCGGTGGCGCTTCCACGCTCGGCGGGCCGTCCGGTGCGGCGTGCCAGAATGCACCATGGCACTGCCGACGCTGACCGTGGTGAGCGGGCCTCCGGGGTCCGGCAAGACGACCCTGGCCCACCGGCTCGCCCAGGAGCTCGGCCATCCGGCGATCATCCGTGACGAGATCAAGCAGGGCATGGCGGACGCCGCCGGTGACCGTGGCCCCGATGCGGGCGCCGCACTCAACCTGCCGGTCCTGAAGGTGTTCTTCGACGCCCTCGGCCTGCTCACCCGGGCCGGGGTCAGCGTGGTCGCCGAGGCCGCGTTCCAGGACCGGGTGTGGCGGCCGAACCTTCAGCCGCTCATCGGCCTCGCGCGGATCCGTGTCATCCGCTGCGTCGTCGACGCCGCGCTCGCGGGCGAGCGCATCGCCCGGCGCGCCGTCCGTGACGCCCACCGGGCCGCCCACGCCGACCACGACCTGCTGAAGGCGATCGCGGCGGGCGAGCGCGACCTGGCCGCCTTCGGCTGGATCAGCATGGACCTGCCGGCGCTGACCGTGGACACCACCGGCGGCTATGATCCGCCCCTGCCCGACATCGTCGCCTTCGCCGCGGCACGCGCCGCCTCGTGAGCCAGGGGTCCCCCGTGACCCTCCCGACCCCCGGACGCGCCCCGGGCGCGTCGGCCCCGGGCGGAAACCCCGCGCATTCCGCACCCCGCTCCGGAGCGGCACGGTTCCCGTGATCGCCCCGTCCCGTTCCACGGCGGTACGGTTTCCCCGTGACGGAACGACGCGCGATCCTCAGTGGCTCCACCTTCGAGAAGGAGATCGGTTACGCCCGGGCCGTGGTGGACGGGGACCGGGTCCATGTGTCGGGCACCACCGGGTTCGACTACGCGACCATGACGATCTCCGACGACGTGGTCGGGCAGGCCGAGCAGTGCCTGCGCAACATCGGCTCGGCGCTGGCCGAGGCGGGCTGCTCGTTCGCCGACGTCGTGCGTGTGCGGTACCTGCTACCCGACCGCGAGGACTTCGAGCCCTGCTGGCCGGTGCTGCGCCGGTACTTCGGAGAGGTCCGCCCGGCCGCGACGATGCTGGTGTGCGGCCTCTCCGACCCGCGCATGAGGATCGAGATCGAGGTCGACGCGCGCCGCCCCCGGCCGCGGGACACCGCCTCCCCGGCCTGACCACCGGACACGACCTGACCACTGGACCGCGGCCCGGCCGCGCCCGAATCGGGGTGTCGTCCACGGACCGGTCGGCCGGGTCGTGACCGAGACGGGCGGGTGACCGGCGGGCGCTACCGGCCGATCGAGGCGGCCGGCTCCGGGGGCTTGCGCCAGACGATCGAGTATCTCCACAGGAGGTGGCGGCGGTAGCGCGCGCCCGGAAGCGTCTCCCGCGCGATGCGGCGCATCCCGGCGTAGGTCTCCGGCGGCGGCCAGACCATGGGGGCCGAGTGCTCCCAGTAGGTCCGCCTCAGCTTGTACAGCCGGGTGCCGACGGCCGCGGCGAGTTCCCAGGGGAGATCCGCGGGGAGCCGGGAGCGGGCGAGGCCGACGACGACGAGCGTCCCGCCGGGGCGGAGGAGGTCGCTCATCCGCCGGAGCGCCGGGACGGCGTCCATGTGGTGGAGCGTGGCGACCGAGACGACCGCGTCGAAGGAGGCGGGTTCGAAGGGGTGGGTGCGGAAGTCACCGAGGACGTACTCGACGCCCGAGCCGTCGTCCCGCCGCCGGGCGAGGTCGATGCTGGGCTCGTCGAGGTCGATGGCGGTGACGTGCGCGGCGACCCGGCGCAGCTCGCGTGACAGGACGCCCTCGCCGCAGCCCACGTCGAGGACCCGGCCGCACCCGCCCGGCAGGGCCGTCAGGATCACCGGGTGGTAGTGGATGTTGTGGTTCCACCGCGACACCTGACGCCCGCCTCCCCCGATGGCTTCCGGACTCCGGGCGGGTCCTCCGGCCGGGGCCTCCACCGTAGCGATCGTCACGCGGGCCGTACAGGGAACGGGGGCCGTACGGACGCGGCACCGTTCTCGGAACGGGGACCGTACGGACGCGGCACCGCTCTTGGAACGGGGCCGTGGCCGGTGCATCATCGAGGCCCCGCCCCGTGACGGCCCCCGACGGGCCATTCGAAGGAGAACGCCCGTGTCCCAGCGCGCCGACCTGCACGATCTGCACGAGGAGCTCGTACGGCTCCGCCACGACCTGCACCGCGAGCCGGAGATCGGCCTCGACCTGCCGCGCACCCAGGAGAAGGTGCTGGGCTTCCTCGACGGCCTGCCGCTGGAGATCGGCACGGGCCGGGCGCTGAGCTCGGTGACCGCCGTGCTGCGCGGGGCGCTGCCGGGTCCGACGGTGCTGCTGCGGGGCGACATGGACGCGCTGCCGGTGACCGAGCGCACCGGCCTGCCGTACGGCTCGGCCGTCGAGGGGGCGATGCACGCCTGCGGGCACGACCTGCACACCGCGATGCTGGCCGGGGCGGCGCACCTGCTGTCGGCGCGCCGGGACCGGCTGGCCGGCTCGGTGGTGTTCATGTTCCAGCCGGGCGAGGAGGGGGACGGCGGGGCGAGGATCATGCTCGACGAGGGGGTGCTGGAGCTGTCGGGCGAGCTGCCCGTCGCCGCGTACGGGATGCACGTGATCAGCGCGGAGATCCCGCACGGGCTGTTCGCCTCCAGGCCGGGGACGGCCATGGCGGCGGCGGACAAGCTGAAGGTCACGGTGCGCGGCCGGGGCGGGCACAGCTCGGCGCCGCACCGGGCCAAGGACCCGATCCCGGCGGCGTGCGAGATGGTGACCGCGCTGCAGACGATGGTGACGCGGGGCTTCGACGTCTTCGACCCGGTGGTGGTGACGGTGGGCAGCTTCCACGCGGGCACCGCCGACAACGTCATCCCCGACGAGGCCCGGTTCGAGGTGACCCTGCGGTCGTTCTCGGCCGAGGCGCACGCGCGGGTGCGGGAGGCGGCGCCGGCGCTGGTGCGCGGCGTCGCGGCGGCCCACGGCCTGGAGGTGGACGCCGACTACGTGGTGAACTACCCGGTCACCGTGAACGACCCGGCCGAGGCCCGGCACGTGGAGGCGACGGTCCGCGAGCTCCTCGGCGAGCACCGCCACCGTCCCATGCCCCGGCCGCTGACCGGGTCGGAGGACTTCTCCTTCGTCGGGCAGCGGGTGCCGTCGGCGTTCGTCTTCCTGGGCGCCTGCCCCCGGGACGCCGATCCGGGCCGGATGCCCTACAACCACTCGCCCGAGGCGGTCTACGACGACGGCGTGCTGGCGGACGGGGCCGCGGTCTACGCCGAGCTGGCCGAGCGGCGGCTCTCCGCCGCGCCCGCCTGACGGTCCCGTCGCCGGTGTGCCCTCCCGGCCGGGTTCGGGTGTCCGGCCCGCCACCGGTTTCGTCCGGCGGCCGGGCCGGCCCGCCCTCCGTGCCCGTCCGGCGGCCGTCACCTCCCGGGGGACGGCCGCCTCCGGAGCGCGGCGGCCATCACCTTCCGAGGGACGGCCGCCTCCGGAGCGCGGTGGCCGTCACCTCCCGGGGGACGGCCGCCTCCGTAACGCGGCGGATCAGCGGTGCACGGTCTCGCCGCCGTCGATGAACGCGGCCAGCGCGCGGTCGCGCTGGGACGCCGACGGCAGTCCCTCGGCGTCGGTGACCGACTGGATCGTCAGGGCGGCGACCGTGGCGCCCTCCGCCAGGGCCCGCTCCGGGCCGAGCCCGCGCAGCGTGGCGGACAGGAACCCGGCCGCGAACGCGTCCCCCGCCCCCACCGGGTCCACGACGGGCACGTCGAAGGCGGGACGGTTCCAGGAGCCCTCGGCGGTCACGGCCGTCGCGGACCGGTCGGGGTTCTTGACGACCACGGTGCCGACGCCGTCCGCCCGGAGGTCGGCGACGGCCTCGGCGGCGCGCCGGCCGGTCAGGAGCTCCAGCTCCTCCGCGCCGGCCAGCAGGATGTCCGCGCGGCGCAGCAGCGGCCCCACGACCTCCCGCCACCGGCCGGCGTCGCCGAGCTTGCGGCGGACGTTGGGGTCGAAGGACACCGTGACACCCCGTTCGCGGGCCAGCTCCAGCAGCCGCCCGGTCGCCCGGCGGGTGTCCTCCGACAGCATCGGCGTGATGCCCGTCAGGTGGAGCAGCCGGGCGCCGTCCAGCGTCCCGGGGCCGGGCCAGTCGCCGGGGGCGTGGCAGGCCGCCGACCCGGCCCGGTGGTACTGCACGTCGATCGCCCGGGCGGGATGGCTGTCACGGATGAGCACCCCGGTCGGGTACCGCTCGTCGATCTGCGCGTGCGACAGGTCGACGCCCTCCGCGCGCAGGTCGGTGAGCACCGCCTCGCCCGCCGGGTCCGCGCCGACCCGGCCCAGCCACCGTACGGCGTGGCCGAGCCTGGACAGCCCGATCGCCACGTTGCCCTCGGCTCCGGCCACCGAGCGGCGGAAGCTGCGGGCGCGGGCCAGCGGCACCCCGGGCTCGGCCACCATCAGGAGCATGCACTCCCCGTACGTCACGACCTCGGCCACGGCCACGGCCTCTCTCTGCTGGGTGTTCGTCCATCGGTCTGCTGCCGCCGTACCGGATCGGCACGGCGACCAGTGTGCCATCCGGCCGGCCTTCAGGAACCCCTGGAAGCCGGCTCGAAACGCACGCGGGCCGGGCACGGGCCCGGCGATACGTAAACCATCCGATGCGCCGCACCCGCCCCAGCGGCAACACTGGACGGCGTGACCACGTCCTCATCCGTCGGCGCGCGCCGCGTCGCCCTGCACCGGTGGGCGGACGTGGAGCCCCAGGAGATCGGGCTGGCCGACTACCGCGACCCGTTCGGCGACGCCGTCACGACCTGGAAGTACGCCCGCTGGACCGGTGAGGAGACGCCGCTCGGCTTCCCCGCGGCCGAGCTGGTGCCGTCGTGGACGGCGAGCGCCCCGCCGGGGTCGTGGATCGAGGTCGGGCTGCGGGCCCGCACCGCGTCGGGTGACCTGACCCGCTGGTACGTGATGGGCCGCTGGGCCGAGGAGGACGGCGACGTCCACCGCACCTCCCTGCCCGGGCAGGGCGACGAGCACGGCGACGTCGCCGTGGACACCTACGTGGCGGCCCGCCCGGTGACGGCCTTCAGGCTCAGGTTCACCCTGTACGGCTCGGGCGCGCGGGTCCACGGGGCCGCGGTGATGGCCTCGGCGCCGACGGCCGGGACGGCGTCGGCGGACGCCGCTCCCCCGGACGCCGTCCGCACGGACCCCCGCGTCGGCGCCGCCCATCCGGACGCCGGCCGCCAAGACCCCGCCGGGTGCGGGCCCGCCGGGCACGTGGAGCTGGACGTGCCGTGCCGGTCGCAGAAGGTCCACGCCGGGCACTTCCCGCAGTGGGACGGCGGCGGCGCCAACTGGTGCGCCCCCGCCTCGACGAGCATGGTGGTCGCCTACTGGGGTCGCGGCCCCTCCGCCGCCGAGCTGGGCTGGGTCCCGCCGGACGACCCGTGCCCGGCCGTGGACCACGCCGCCCGCGGCATGTACGACCACGGCTACCAGGGCACCGGCAACTGGCCGTTCGGCGTCGCCTACGCCGGCCGCTACGGCCTCGCCGGGTTCGTCACCCGGCTGCGCTCGCTCACCGAGCTGGAGCGCCTGGTCCGCGCGGGGGTCCCGGTCATCACCTCGCAGTCGTTCCGGGAGCACGAGCTGCCCGGCTCCGGCTACTCCACCGGCGGTCACATCATGGTCGTCGTCGGCTTCACCGCGGACGGTGACGTGATCGTCAACGATCCCGCCGCGCCCGGTGACCACGAGGTGCGCCGGGTCTACCCGCGGGCCGCGTTCGGCGACGTCTGGCTCCGCTCGTCCGGCAGCGGGGGGGTCGCGCACGTGATCCACCCGCCCGGCTTCTCCCTGCCCCCTTCCGACGGCAACTGGTGATCATGCTGAACGACTCTCCCATCCGCCCCGTCGACGTGGCCCGGGTGGACGACCGTCCCCTCTGGGTCGAGATCTGCGGGGAGGAGGTGTGGTGGGACGAGCCGCGCCCGCACGAGGGCGGGCGCAGGTGCGTGGTCCGGCGCGGCCCGGACGGCGTGCCGCGTGACGCGATCCCCCAGGGCTGGAACTCCCGCAACCGCCTCATCGAGTACGGCGGGCGCTCCTGGCGTCCGCTGCCGGACGGCGGCGTGGTGTTCACCAACTGGTCCGACCAGCGGATCTACCGGTACGGCGGGAGGCCCGCCGCGGCCGGCGCCGCCTCCCCCGCCCTGGACGCCACCGGCGACGCCGTCGTCTCGTCCGCTCCGGCCGGTGTCCCGGGCGCCGCGCCCGACACCGTCCGGGACACCGCGCCGGACGCGGTCCCCGTGCCGCTGACCCCCGACGACGGTGCCCGATACGGCGACCTGTACCTGCCGCCGGGCCGCGCCGAGGTGTGGGCGGTGCGCGAGACGCACCCCGCCGGGTCCGGCGCGGACCCCGCGTCCGGGTCCGCGCCCGCCGCCGGAGCCGCAGACGGTTCCGGGTCCGCGCCCGGATTCGCCGCCGGGCCCCGCCGCGACCTGGTGGCGGTCCCGCTGGACGGCGGCCCGGTGCGGGTGATCGCCGCCGCCCAGCACTTCCTGGCCGGCCCGCGCCTGTCCCCCGGCGGGACGCACGTCGCCTGGATCGGCTGGGACCACCCGAACATGCCGTGGGACGGCACCGAGCTGTGCGTGGCCCCGCTGGACGCCGCCGGCGCGGCCGGACCGTACCGGGTCGTGGCGGGCGGGCCCGAGGAGTCGGTGATCCAGGCCGAGTGGCGTGACGACGGCGCGCTGTACGCGCTGACCGACCGCGACGGCTGGTGGAACCTGCACCTGGTGCCGCTGGACGGCGGGGAGCCCCGTAACCTCGCCCCGCTCGCCGAGGAGTGCGGCGACGCGCCGTGGCGGCTGGGCAACACCTGCTTCGCGCTCGCGGGCGACCGGATCGTCCTGCTGCACGGCACCCCGGCCCGCCGCCGCCTGGGCGTGCTGGACCCGGAGACCGGGCGGATCGAGGACGTCGAGGCGCCGCCGACCTACTGGAACCCCACCGTCTCGGCCGCGGGCGACGTGGTGGCGGGCGTGGCGGCCTCGCCGTACACGCCGTTCGAGGTCTTCCGGGTGGACCTGCGGACCGGCGGGCACGAGGTGCTGTCGGCCCGCAAGGAGCTGCCGCCGCGCGAGGTGCTGCCGGAGCCGGAGGCGGTGACGTTCGACGGCGTGCACGCGCACGTCTACCCGCCGCGCGGCGTCGCCGGCCCCGCCCCCTACGTGATCTTCGTGCACGGCGGCCCGACCGGCGCGAGCACCATGGTCCTGGACCTGGAGATCGCCTACTTCACCAGCCGGGGCATCGGCGTGGCCGACGTGAACTACGGCGGCTCCACCGGGTACGGCCGCGCCTACCGCGAGCGGCTGCGCGGCGAGTGGGGCGTGGTGGACGTGCGCGACTGCGAGACGGTGGCGCGCGGCCTGGTCGCCGCCGGGCGGGCGGACGCCGGGCGGATCGCGATCCGGGGCGGCAGCGCGGGCGGCTGGACGTCGGTGGCCGCGCTGGTGCACAGCACGGTGTTCCGGGGCGCGGTGGCCCACTACGCGATCACCGATCCGGAGGGCTGGGCGGCCGAGACCCACGACTTCGAGTCGCGCTACCTCGACGGGCTGATCGGCCCGCTGCCCGAGACCCGGCAGCGCTACCTGGACCGCTCCCCCACGCTGCACGCCGATCGCGCCTCCGGCCCGGCGCTGCTCATGCACGGCCTGGAGGACGCGATCGTCGACCCGGTCCAGGCCGAGCGGTTCGTCGCGGCGCTGGACCGCGCGGGCACGCCGTGGGCGTACATCACCTTCCCCGGCGAGCAGCACGGCTGGCGCCGGGAGGAGACGATCGTCGCCGCCCTGGAGGCGGAGCTGGCCTTCTACGGCCTGATCTTCGGCTTCCCGACGCCCGAGGTGCCGCCCCTGGCACTTAAGGGTATGCACCAATAATCCACTTTCGGGGGAGTTTTTCGATGAACGAGGTCGCCCAGATCTGCTCGGACCTGATCAGGTTCGACACCACCAACCCCGGTTCCGGTGAGCGACCGGCGGCCGAGCACGTCGCCGAGCTGCTGACCGACGCCGGCATCGAGCCGGTGGTGTTCGAGTCGGCCGAGCGCCGCACCAGCGTGGTCGCCCGCATCCCGGGCGACTCGCCCGAGGCCCTGCTGATCCACGGCCACCTGGACGTCGTCCCGGCCGAGCCGGCCGACTGGCGGGTCCACCCGTTCTCCGGCGAGGTCGCCGACGGCTGCGTCTGGGGCCGGGGCGCGGTGGACATGAAGGGCACGGTCTCCATGACGCTCGCCCTGGTCCGCGACTGGGCCCGGCGCGGCGTGCGGCCGAAGCGGGACCTCGTGCTCGCCTTCCTCGCCGACGAGGAGGCCACCGGCGAGTACGGCGCGCGGTACGCGGCCACCAGGCACCGGGACCTGTTCGAGGGCTGCACCGAGGCGATCAGCGAGTCCGGCGGCTACAGCGTCCAGGCCCCCTCCGGAGCGCGGATCTACCCGGTCGCGGTGGGCGAGCGCGGCACCGCGTGGATGAGGCTCACCGCGACCGGCGTCGCGGGCCACGGTTCCAAGCCGCCCAAGGACAACGCCGTGGCCGAGCTGTGCCACGCGCTGTCCAGGATCGCCGCCTACCGCTGGCCGGTACGGCTCACCCCGGGAGTGGCGGCGCTGCTGAACGAGCTGGGCGACGTCCTGGGCGAGCCGATCGACCTCGACCGGCTGGAGGAGGAGGCCGAGCGGCTGGGCTCGGTCGGCGCGCTGTTCTCGGCGCAGATCCGCAACTCGGCGAACCCGACCATGCTGGAGGCCGGCTACAAGGTCAACGTGATCCCCGGCACCGCGACCGCGCACGTGGACGGCCGGTTCCTGCCCGGATACCGGGAGGAGTTCCTGGAGACGATCGACCGGCTGCTCGGCCCGAAGGTCACCCGCGAGTTCGTCAGCTTCGAGGACGCCCCCTCCGCGCCGCTGGACGCGCCGTTCTTCGACCGGCTGTGCGACGCGCTCGTCGCCGAGGACCCGGCGGCGCGGCCGGTGCCGTACGTGATGTCCGGCGGCACGGACGCCAAGTCCTTCGCCGACATCGGCATCAGGGGGTACGGCTTCGCGCCCCTGATGCTCTCCCCCGAGCTCGACTACTACGGCATGTTCCACGGCGTGGACGAGCGCGTCCCCGTCGAGGGCCTGGAGTTCGGCGTCCGGGTCCTGGACCGCCTCCTGGCCGCCTGACCGCCCGGCCGCGCGCCGGTGGCACCGCCTGCCGCGCGCCGGGGAACACCCCGGCGCGCGACAGGAACGGCTCAAAGGGTCACAGAAGACGCATCAGATAACTTACGTACTTCCTATTCGGGTTGGTTTGCGGCAGTCTGTGCGTGGAGGAGACATGGACCAGATCACCCTGAGCCCGCGCCACCTCCACGCGTTCACCGAGGTGGGCTTCCAGATCGCCGGGCGCGGTGGCGCGGCCGGCGCGATGCGCGCCCTGCGCGAGGTCGTCCCCCTGGACGCCTACGAGTTCGTCGCCTACGATCCCGCGACCGACCGGCACCGCAGCCTGTTCTCCGACGGCTACACCCGGGTGGACGACGACGCCGCCGAGGAGTACGCCCGGCTCGCCCCCTACCGGCGGGCCAGGGACCTGCGGGTGCCGCTGCCCATGGGCGCCCCCGGCACCGAGCGCTACTTCCGCCGCCACCTGGAACCGTACGGCTGGCGTTCCGGGCTGACCGCCCCCCTGTTCCTGACGGAGGGGGACGGAGACGGCCGCTACACCGGCCTGCTCCACCTGAACGCCCGCGCCCCCGGCGCCTTCCCCTCCGGGACCGGCACGCTGATCGGCGCCGTCTCCCCCGTCCTGGCCCACGTCACCGACCTGAGCCGCTGCGTGGTCAACCCGGTCGGCGTGCCGCCGGGCTTCCACGCGGCGGCGTTCGACCGCAACGGCGACCGCCGGGACGTCGCCGGCGCCCCGCACTCGGCGGCCGTCGCCGCCGAGCCCGCCATGGCCGGGCTCGCCCGGGAGTTCATCGACTCGCGCGAGCTCAACCGGCGGGGTCTCTGGCTCGACGCCACCGGATGCTGGCGCGAGGTGCGGCTGCTGCGCGCCGGGGTCGGGCCGCACGGCGCCCTCCAGGGGGCGGTGATCGCCGAGCGGCCGTGCGCGCTGCCGTACGAGCTGACCGCGCGGGAGATCGAGGTGATCACCCGGGTCGCGCTCGGCGACTCCAACCCGCAGATCGCGGCGGCGCTGGTGCTGAGCGTCCGCACCGTCACCACCCACCTGGAGCACATCTTCGCCAAGCTGGGCTGCGAGAGCCGGACCCGGCTGACCACCAGGGCCCTGGCCGAGGGGCTGTGCCGGCTGCTCGTCTGAGGACCGGGCGGGCCGGCCGCCCGCGTCTCCCGCCGGGCGGCCCGGCGGTCAGCGGACGCCGGCCAGCCGGGGCCCGGGCACCGCGGCCGGCTCCAGCACGAGCTCGAACCAGACCCGGTTGGAGCCGGGCTCCCGTACCAGGCCCCAGCGGTGCGCCAGCGCCTCCACCAGCGGCAGGCCGCGGCCGCCGGTGGCGTCGGCCGGGGCGCGGCACACGCAGGGCGCCGTGGAGGAGCCCTCGTCCTGGACGGTGACCCGCACGCCCGAGGCGGAGCAGGCGACGGTGACGGTGAACGCCCCGCCGTTCCCCGACCGGGAGTGGACGATCGCGTTGGTGGCGATCTCGCTGGTCAGCAGCACGCAGTCGTCGTGGAGCGGGTGGTCGCGCCCGAGCGTGACCGACACCAGCCGGCGTGCCTGCACCACCTGGTCGGGAGAACCCGCCAGGCGGAGAACCCATTCGCCGCCGTCGTACTCCGATGAGACGTCCATCTGGCCCCCTCCGAGGTGGTCCGCGCACTGAGAGGACGCGACGCCCGAAGAGGGAGATGTCTCACAAAAGTAGGAATCCGATCGCTCGCCGGATAGCCAGGTCGGGCTTGCCAGGAGGGCCGCCGCCTGCATGACCGCCTCCCGGACATCAGAAGGCCGCACCCGTCCCAGGGAGAACGGATGCGGCCTCGCGGGAAAACGCCGTTCGCGCGCCCGGTGCCCTACACCCGGTGCCAGCGCGCCTCGAAGAAGCAGTAGACCGCGAAGAGGATCAGGCCGATCGCGATGAGGGCGAGCAGCCACGGGCCCGCGGGGGCGTCGGCCAGCGCGCGCAGCGTCGCGTCGATGCCCTTGGCCTTGTCCGGGTCGTAGGTGACCGCGGCCTGGATGACGAAGACCCCGGCGATCGCCGCGATCACGCCTCGGGCGATGTAGCCGGCCATGCCGAGCTTGTCGGCCAGGTTCCGCACCTTCGGCGGCATCTCGCCGGTGCGCATGTCCTTGAGGAACTTCTTCTTCCATCCCCGGTGGATCCAGTACGCGCCGAGCGCGATCACCCCGAGCCCCGCCAGGCCGACCAGGAACTGCCCGCCGGGCAGGCCCATCGCCTTGGCGGTGAGGTCATGGGAGCTCTCGTCGGTGGAGCTCCCCGGGTCTCCCCGCAGCAGCGTGTTGAGCAGCGCCGCCACGATGAGCCCGTAGACGACCGTGCGCGCCACCGACTCGACGCGGTCCTTGGTCCGGCCGCGGCCGATGACGGCCTCCGACAGCTGCCAGATGGTCAGCGCGGCGAAGCCGGCCACCATCAGCCAGAGCAGCACCGTGCCGAAGGGCTGCTCGGCCACCATCTCGATCGCGCCGGTCTTGTCGGCCTCCTTGCCCTTGCTGCCGCCGTCGAAGGCGATCTGCAGGGCCAGGAATCCGATCAGTCCGTAGAGGACGCCACGGCAGGCAAGTCCGAGCCGGGTCAGCCTCTCCAACGTCCGACTGTTCGCCGCCCTGTGCGCGGCGCCTTCCACCTCTGCCTGAGCGCTGTTCATACTCATGCGCTCTTACCGGTTCAAAGGATGGTAAACTTCGCCCTCAACTTTCCGGCATGGCGTCCAGCCGCCGGAGGATGACGCCCTCGCGCAGCGCCCACGGGCAGACCTCCAGCTCATCGACCTCCAGGAGGTCCATCGCGGCGTCGGCGACGATCGCCCCCGCCGGAAGCTGCGGCGCCCGCCCCTCGGAGACCCCGGGCAGCGCCGCCCGCTCGCGCGCGCTCATCGTGACCAGCCGGCCGGCCCACTCCACCAGGTCGGCGTGCCTGAGCACCCGGCGGACGCCGAACCCCTCGGTGGAGGCCGCCGCCCCGGCGATCCTCGCGAGCTGGCGGAAGGTCTTGGAGGTGGCCACCGCGTGGTCGGGCCGGCCGTACCGGGTGACGGCGGCCACGGTCCGGGCGATCTCCGCCCGCACGTGCCGGCGCAGCTCCCGCGCCTCGGCGGGCGGGGGCGGGTCGGCGGTGAACCGGCCGCGGGTGAGCCGCCCGGCGCCCAGCGGCAGCGACACCGCGACGTCCGGCTGCTCGTCGAGCCCCGAGGCGATCTCCAGCGACCCGCCGCCGATGTCCAGCACCAGCAGCCGCCCGGAGGACCAGCCGAACCAGCGCCGCACCGCCAGGAACGTCAGCCTCGCCTCGTCCTGGCCGGACAACACCTCGATGCCCACCCCGGTGGCGGCCCTGACCCGTTCGAGGACCTTCTCGCCGTTGGCGGCCTCCCGGACCGCGGAGGTCGCGAAGGCCATGAGGTCCTCGACGCCCTTGTCCTCGGCGATCCGTACGGCGTGCTCGACGCACTTGAGCAGCCGCTCGGCCCCGGCCTCCGAAAGCCGCTCGCCGTCCTCCATGTGCTCGGCGAGCCGCAGCTCCTCCTTGTGGGAGTAGGCGGGCAGCGGCCTGGCGCCCCGGTGGGCGTCCATCACCAGCAGGTGCACCGTGTTGGAACCGATGTCGAGAACGCCCAGTCGCATGGGATGAAATTACTACTCTTCGTCCCCCGGCCGGGCCACGCGGCGGTGGACGCCGGCGGCGTGACCGCCCCTGCCCCAGGGGCCTCCGTCCCCCGTCGCCGGGCGCCGTTCCGGCGTCGGCCCGGCTCCCCGTCACGTCCGCTGCCCGGGGACGCCACCCTCCGGTCCGGAAACGCCCTCCCCGGATCGGTCAAGGATCTCCTCCCGCAGGGCGTAGCGGTTCTTCCGCAGGGGTACTGACTTTCAAGGCGGACAAATGCCCATAAATGACGAAAGGAGGGATAAATATGAATAAAACTCTGGGGCCGACCGTGGGCATACTCGGTTCGTACGGCGGCCGCAACCTCGGGGACGAGGCCATCCTGACCAGCATCCTCGACGGCATCCGGCGGGAGCGCCCCGACGCGAACGCCCTGGTCTTCTCCCGCTGCCCCGACCACACTCGCGCCCACTACCCGGACGTCGAGGTGACGGGATGGGAGGGGATGAGCCGCGAACCCGTCTCGCAGGTCGTCGCCCGCCTGGACATGCTGCTCCTCGGCGGCGGCGGAATCCTCTACGACACCGAGGCCCGCCGCTACCTGCGGGTGGCCCAGCTCGCCCTGGAGCGGGCCGTCCCCGTCTTCACCTACGCCCTGGGAGCCGGGCCGCTCACCACCCGCACCGACTGCACGATGGCGCGGGACATCCTGGCGTCCGCCGTCACCGTCACCGTCCGCGACGAGGAGTCCCGGCTGGCGCTGGAGGAGGCCGGCGTGATGTCCCCGATCATCGTCACCGCGGACCCCGCCCTGCTGCTCGAACCCGAGCCGTTCGGCCGGGACATGCTGCGCGCCGAGGGCATCCGGGAGGGCACGCGGCTCGTCGGAATGAACGTGCGCGAGCCCGGCTGCGCCGCCGAGCACCTCGACGTGCAGGGATACCACGAGCTGCTCGCGCACCTCGGGGACTTCCTGGTCAACCGGCTCGACGCCGACGTCGTCTTCGTGCCGATGGAACGCGACGACATCCGGCACTCCCACGCCGTGGTGTCCCACATGAACGCCGCCGCCCGCTGCCGGGTGCTGCACGGCGACTACCGGCCGCGGCAGATCCTCGGTCTGACCCGGCACCTGGACCTCGCGGTCGGCATGCGGCTGCACTTCCTGATCTTCGCCGCGATGCGGGGCGTCCCGCTGTTGCCGCTGCCGTACGCCGGGAAGGTCTTCGACTTCGCCCAGCGGATCGGCTCGCCGGCCCTGCGGGGCGTGGTCAGGGAGGCCGCCGGCCCGCTGCTGGCCGAGGTCGACCGGGTGTGGGACGAGCGGCCGGCGCACACCGAGCGGATCAAAGCCCGTATCCCGGCCCTGCGCGCCATGGCCGCCACGACGGCGGAGTACTTCCTCGACCAGCTCGACCGCCGCACGTCGCGCGTCCCGGTCCGGGCCGTCTGAGATCGGAAACGACGTTTGGGAACCGGGGAGGCGGAGAACGGAGCGGGCCCCGGGCCGCCGGGGACGCCGGACCAGGGCCGGCCCGGCTCGCTGTGGGCCCCGCTGCGCCGCCGTCTGTTCCGCGCGCTGTGGATCGCCCAGCTCGTGGCGAACACCGGCACGTGGATGCAGATCGTGGGCGCGCAGTGGCTCATGGGCGACCTCGGCGGCGGCGCCTTCTCCATCGCCCTCGTGCAGACCGCCACCACACTGCCGGTCTTCCTGCTGGTCGTCCCGGCGGGGGCGCTGGGCGACATCCTCGACCGGCGCCACCTGCTGCTGGTCAGCCAGGTGATCACCTTCACCGGTGCCGCCGCGCTCGCGGCGCTGACCGCCACCGGTGTCACCACGCAGGCGCTCCTGCTCGGCCTCAGCGCGCTGATGGCCGTCGGCCAGGCGTTCTCCACCCCGGCCTTCCAGGCCATCCAGCCCGAGCTGGTCGGCCGGGAGGAGATCCCCCAGGCGGCACTGCTCAACGGGGCCAACGGCAACCTGGCCCGGGCCGTGGGGCCCGCGCTCGGCGGCGTGCTCATCGCCCTCTCCGGCCCGGCCGCGACGTTCGCCCTCAACGCCGCGTCCTTCCTGGGCGTCATCGCGGTCCTCTTCGCCTGGCGCCGCCCGCCCGACCACCGCCCGCTGGGCGCGGAGTACATCCACGACGCGATCCGTGCCGGCGCCCGCTACGTCCGCAGCGCCCCGTCGTTCGGAGCCGTGCTGGCGTGCACGGTGACCTTCGCCTTCTTCGCCAGCGGCATGTGGGCCCTGCTGCCCGCCCTGGCCCGCGGCCCGCTCGGCCTGGGCGCCGGCGGGTACGGCACGCTGCTGGGCGCCGTCGGCCTCGGCGCCATCGCGGGCGCGTTCACGCTGCCCAGGTTCGGCGGGCGGCTGGGGCGGAACACGATCGTCGCCTCCGCCACGGTGAGCTACGCCGTGATGATGGCGGTGATCGGCACCGCGGGGAACCTCGCCGTCGTCATCGCCGCCCTGTTCCTGTCGGGCATGACGTGGATCGCCGTCCTGTCGACGCTGGGTGCCTCGTCCCTGCTGCTGCTGCCGGAGTGGACGCGGGCCCGGGCGCTGGCCTACTACCAGCTGGCGTTCATGGGCGGCCAGGCGATCGGCGCGCTGGTGTGGGGCGCGCTGGCCGGCCGCGCCGGCCTGGCCGTGGCGTTCCTCCTGCCGGCCGCCGTGCTGGTGCTCAGCACGCCCATCGGACTGCGGCGGGTGCCGCTGCCGACGGCCCACCTCGACATGCGTCAGGCACGCCACTTCCCCGAGCCGCCCAGCGACCTGGCCAGCCACGAGGGGCCGGTGCTGATCGTCATCGAATGGTGCGTCCCGCCGGAGAACGCCGCGGCGTTCGCGGCGGCGATGCGGCCGGTCGGCCAGGCCCGGCGCCGCACCGGGGCGACCATGTGGGGCCTGTTCCGCGACATGGAGGATCCGAACGTCTTCGTCGAGACGTTCACCGTCGCGACCGCCTACGAGCACCTGCGCCAGCATTTCGAGCGGGGCACCATCCGGGACCGGGAGCTACAGGACCGGGCGCTCGCCCTGGTCTCCCCGGGCACCCGGCCGCACGTGCGCCACCTGATCTGGTCCTACGCGGCCCTGCCCGGCCCGGGGGCGGAGGGGCCCGAGCTGAGGAGCATCGCCAGTCTGCTCCGCCCCCGCTGAGGGCCCGCCCTCACCAGCCCAGCCTGCCCTTGCCGGAGATCAGGGCGCGGGCGATGACCATACGCTGGACGTCGTTGGTGCCCTCGCCGATCGCCATCATCGGCGCGTCGCGGTAGAGCCGCTCGACCACGAACTCCGGGGAGTAGCCGTACCCGCCGTGGACGCGCATCGACTCCAGCGACGCCCTGATCGCGACCTCGGAGGCGAAGTACTTGGCCATGCCCGCCTCCATGTCGATCCGCTCCCCCGCGTCGGCGCGGGTGGCGGCCCAGTAGGTGAGCAGCCGGGCGGCCTGGATCTCGGTGGCCATGTCGGCCAGCTTGAGCTGGATCGCCTGGAAGTCGGCGATCGGCCGCCCGAAGGCGGCGCGCTGCCGGGAGTAGTCCAGTGCGGCGTCGTAGGCGGCCTGGGCGACACCGACCGCGCGGGCCGCGATGTTGATCCGGCCGAGCTCCAGCCCCGACAGCACCTGCTGCATGCCGCGCCCCTCGACGCCGCCCAGGAGGTTCGCGGCCGGCACCCGCACGTCGTCCAGCACGACCTCGCACGACTCGGTCCCCTTGTAGCCGAGCTTGGGCAGGTCCCGGCCGACGGTGAAGCCCTCCGCGGAGGCGTCCACCAGCAGCACCGACATGCCCCGGTGCGCCGGCTCGGTCCGGGACGTCTTCACCAGCACCGGCAGCGGGTCGGCGTGGCGGGCGTTGGTGATCCAGGTCTTGGCGCCGCGCACCACGTAGTGGTCGCCCTCGCGGCGGGCGGTCGTGGTGATGCCCTGCAGGTCGGTCCCGGCGCCCGGCTCGGTCAGCGCGATCCCGGTACGGCGGGCCCCGGTGGCCAGGTCCGGCAGGTAGGCGTCCTTCTGCTCCGCGGTGCCGTACCGGGCGATCATCGAGCAGGCCAGGGAGTGCGAGCCGATCGTGCCCGCCACCCCCATCCAGCCGCGGGCGATCTCCTCGAACACCAGGGCGAAGGAGACCATGTCCGCCGCCAGCCCGCCGTACTCCTCGGGGACCGAGAGCCCGAACAGGCCCATCCGCTTCATCGTCTCGACGATCTCGGTGGGATAGCGGCCGGAGCGCTCCCACTCCGCGGCGACCGGCACGATCTCCCTGTCCACGAACGCGCGCAGCGTCTCGCGGAACGCCCGCTGCTCCTCGGTCAGCTCGAAGTCCATGTCGCTCCTCGGGAGGGGATCTAAGCCAGCGGCCCGTTCCTGGCCTGCGGGAAGTAGCCCTTGTCGTGCGGCGCGTCGCGCCTGTAGACCATGACGGTCCGCCGCCACGACATGATCTCGTCACCGTCCTGGTTGAGCCCGCGGGTGCGGCAGGTGACGATGCCGGCGTAGGGGCGGGAGGCCGACTCGCGCTTGCCCAGGACGACCGACTCGGCGTAGACCGTGTCGCCGACGAAGACGGGGTGGCTGAGCTTGATCTCCTCCCATCCGAGGTTCATGATCGCCGTCTGGCTCACGTCGATGACCGACAGACCGAGCACGACGGCCACGGTGAACCCGGAGTTGGCGATGATCCTGCCGTAGGGGGCGCGCTCGGCGAAGTGGGCGTTGAAGTGGTTCTGGTTGGTGTTCATCGTCAGGAGGCTGAACCACGTGTTGTCGGCCTCGGTGATCGTGCGGCCGAGCGGGTGCTGGTAGACGTCCCCGACCACGAAGTCCTCGTAGTAGCGGCCGATGCGGGCCTCGTGCACGGTCACGGGCGGCTCCCCGAGGCTCGGCGGGCGTCAGGCCATCACACTAATGATCGCCCGTTCCGGCGGTCAACGCTCCCGCGCCGTCCTCCCGGGAGGACTGTGCACGCCCCAAAAACCCCTTTCTTCACTTTCGGTGACTTATTAAGCACATAGGGTAAATAAACCTGGTGGCGGCGCGGAACCGGACCGCCCGGCCGCCCGGCGGAAATCGACCCGTCCGCCCTCGCGCCGAAGACTCGACGAAGGGTGTCACATGAGAGAACGGGTTCGGGCATGGCGGACGGCCGGGATCGCCGTTCTCGGTGCGGCGGCGCTGCTGACCGGGGCGGCCACCGGGGCCGCGGCGCTGCCGGCCGGGCCGGTCACCGGCGCGGCGGCGGGCGATGACCCCGGGGACGGCGGCCCCGACGGCGGCGGTCCCGAGGACGGCGGTGACCTCGGGGACGGCGGCGGCCCCGGAGCGGGCGGCGTCTCGTCCCCGACCCGGGCCGACCTGATGAAGGCGATACAGGGCACGGCGTTCGCCTACGCGAAGTACCGCGCCTACGCCGCGCAGGCCTGCCGGGAGAACCTGCCGGACGTCCAGGCCCTGTACGAGCGCGTCGCCCGCGTCGAGCTACGCGAGCACCTCGCCGAGCAGGCGAGGCTCGCCGGGCTCGCCGGCGATGACGCCGCCAACCTGCGCGCCGCCATCTCGGGAGCGTCCTACGAGGCCAAGGCGATGTACCCGGGATTCGCCGCCCAGGCCCGGGCCGCCGGCGACCGGAACGCGGCCAGGCTCTTCTCCGAGATCGCCGAGGACGAGGCCGGCCACCGCGCCCGGTCCGCCCGGGCGCTGCGGGCCCTGGAGTACCCGTCGTCCGGGGCGTCCGTCCCCGTAGGCCCGGTGGCCCGGTCGGTGAGTGTTCCGGAGGGATCGCCCCAGGTGTCGTCGCGGACGCTGGAGGACCTGCGGGCCGCGATGCGCGGCGAGGCGCTCGCCCACGCCAGGTACGGCCTGTACGCCGAGCACGCCCGGGCGAACGGCCGCCCCAGGCTGGCCATGCTGTTCGAGCACGCCGCGCAGGTCGAGCTCACCGAGCACTTCGCCGAGGAGGCGCGGCTCGCCGGGCTGGTCCGCTCCACCGCGGCCAACCTGTGCGAGTCGGCCGCCGGGGAGACCGCCGAGGGAACCGACACGTACCCCGGCTACGCCCGCCAGGCCGCGGCGGCCGGAGACCGGGCGGCGGCGGAGCGGTTCTCCGAGATCGCCCGCGACAAGCTGAGGCACGCCCGGGAGTTCAAGGACGCCCTGTCCGGACTCCGCGCGAACTGCCCGGACGGCGGGTGACGCAGTTCTCAGGGCAGGCCGTATCTGCTCCTGATCGCCCGCGCCTCCTCCTCGGTCACCTGGCGCGGCGTGCGGGCCATGGCCTGGCGGAGGTCGGCCAGGATCCTGTCCCCCGAGTCGCGGACACGGGCGTGGCGGGAGGCGAGCTCGGCGTCGAACCGCTTGGCGACCGGTCCGGTCCACACCTTGCCGGAGTGGAACTCCCGGCAGGGTACGTCGAGACCGCTCTCGATCTCCCGGACCAGCGGCTCGACCGTCCGCAGGGTCTCCCCCAGCGCCTCGTGGAGCGGGTTGGGCACCATCTCGGCCATGGCCCGGTCAGTCTCCCTTCGGGGAGGCGGAGTCCTTGCTCTTCGGAGAGGGGGACGCCGTGGACGCGGTCTTCGCGGAGGGGGCGCTGGCGTCGGTGATGAGCTTCGGCGCGATGAGCTTCATGAGGGCGAGCACATCCGCGGCGTTGTCCCGCCCTTCGACGCCTATGTCCAACTGGATGCTGATCTCGGCTTTTCCCCGGACAAGCATGGCATAAGCAGCGTTGCTCGTACTGTGCACGGATTTGAAATAGTAGCCGATGGAACCAGGAACGATCTCCGGCAAGGGCGAGGCACCGTCCTCAAGCTGTTCTTCGACCTCCTCCGGGTACCCTCCCGGCGTAAGATCTATCAACAGCACCTTCAGGCGCTCACCACTCCGCTGGTAAACTGCGCAACTGCCGATACCGAGGCCCTCCGCCGCCGCCAGGTCGAAATAACCACGGACCAACGGGTTTCGCACACCGGTCATCAACTCCACCGCCTTGAGAGGAATATGCTCACAGATGTACGGCGGGGATGCCACTCCAGGCAAAGGAGTACGGCCCACCGCACCAGACTCACCCGGCCCGGCCTGACATGCCGTGGACATAACCAGGGTACATGACAGCACCGCCACAGCGGCGAACGACTTTCGCATCATGCTCCATGCCGGGCGAAGCCATTGGTGAATCCCTGGTCCAGGGGATCTTCAACATCCTGCCACGGTTTACCTGACAACCCGCCATAAAGCCATCGTTCATAGGCTTCAAGACGTCGATCATCAGGTCCTCCGGCGGCTTTTTCGTCGACCAACTTGTCCATGGGCATGAGCGTCCGACCGTCGTCTTCAAGGAAATTGTTAGGGTTCTTCCGGGGGTCTTCGCCGCGCCGCATCCCTTCCAGGGAAGCCCAGGGATGGGTCTTGTCCGGAGGTTCAGCCGAGCCGAAAAGGCCGTGTTTGAGCATCGCCTGAGCAGTGAGGTCGTGCAGGAGAACCCGGGTTCGGTCGACAGCGGCATTGGCGTCACCACGGGCCCTGTCCTCTGCGTCGCCCTTGAGGCTGTCTTCAAGCAGTCCCGTCCACGCCCCGATGACCCCGGCTCCGATCGGCCACGCGGCCTTCTGCGGGATGGCCAACCCGGTGTTGACCACCGCTGTGAGCACCTTCATGTTGCGAGTCTGTGCCTCGTCCAGTTCCTTGCCTTCTTCGATTTTGGCCAGGCCCGCCGCGTCGGTGATCATCCCGAATCCGCTTCCGATCCGTTTGGCGTCTGCCAGAAGCGCCGAGTTGCCGCGCCCTTTGGACATCTCCGCGGCACCATGATTGAGAAGCAGGCCGGTGAACGCGGTTTGGGCTGCCAGAACGGGAGCGAAGGCGCCGGGATCTACAAATGCCTCTTTCATCACCCGGTGTAACTCCTCCTTTTCGAACTGAGCGCTCCAAGGGTCCTGTCCCGGCAAGTAGGGATAGTCAGCTCCCCGGACTCCCGGCACAACGGCGTCGCCCCCTTTCCTGGCCGAATGATCGATGTCACCGACGTACCCCGCCAGGATCCGCCCCGTGCTCACCGGTTTCACGAACGAGTCGCCGCCGTTCGCGATCCGTTCGGCTTCCAGGTGGACGAACTCCGAGGCCAGCTTGGCCGACAGGTAGCCGCGTGAGGGCCTGTCCGGCGAGCCGTCGTGGTCGCGGAAGGTGAGGGTGGCGGCTTCCAGCGCCTTGCCCAGCGCCTCGCCGCCGTCGCCCAGGGAACGCTCGGTCAGGTAGTGCTTCAGCGCGGAGGGGTCGCTCGCGAAGAAGTCCTGGGCCGCCGCCGGGTCACGGCCGAGCGCGCCCATGAGGTCCGCCATGACGTTCGGGTGCAGGGGCGCCTGCCGGTCGCATGCGTCGATCCTCTTCGCGATCGTCAGCAGGAAGGCGCTGCCGAAGGTGCCGTGCTTGAGCGCCAGCACGGTCGCGTAGCCCCTCTTCCAGTCGGTGTAGCCGGCCTTCTCCGCGGGGTCGAGGTCGGAGGTGAGCTCGTCGTACCACGCCTCGCCGAGCTTCGAACCGGCCGTGCCGAGTGTCCTGCCGAGAGCCGTCTGTAGCCGTTTCGCCCGCTTGTCATCCTCCCGCCCCGGTCCCACGGTGTCCGTCATCAGCCTGCGGAAGCGGGTCGCGCCCAACGCGTTCATCAACGCCGCGGCGAACGTCGCGTCCCCGGTACGTTTCTCCAGCTCAGCCAGGGCCTTCCCGTCGATCTCACCGCTCCTCGCGGCCTCGGCCAGCCTGGTGGTCGCGGCGTAGACGTCCGGGTCGCGGGCGGCTTTGCCGTACAGGGCCTCGTCGAAGGCGACGGGCCCGGCCGGGACGTCGCCGGGTGATGCCCCCCAACCGGTCTGCTCCTTGCGGATCGTCTCGCTCCGGCGCCGCAGGTCGGGCCGGCCGGTTTCGATCCAGCTCCGTGTCTCACGCAGGGCGCTCAGCCCCGAGGTGTCCAGGTCGAGCCGTTCCAGGGCGCGGCGGATGAGCGGTTCGTTCCGGCCGAGCGTGTCCTCGGCACGGCCGAGGCCCCGCTCGAAGTCGTCCATCGCCGCGGGGTCGATCCCGGAGTACTCGCCGTTCACCCCGGGCGGAGGCTGGGTGGGCTGCGGGTGGGGCGACGTCCGGACGTCGCCCGGCCGGGAGGCGGCCGGGGACGCCTGCGGCCCGCCCGACGGGCTGGGCAGCGGGGAAGGGCTGGGCGTGGAGGCGGTCCCGGGCACCGCGGGGGAACCGGACGCCGGAGCGGGAGCGGCCAGCGGGGACGGGCTGGGCGATGGGTGAGTCATGGGGGCCTGGGCTCCGGCTCGGTCCGTGGAATGCGGCAACTCCGGCGACAAGATTAATTCCAACCTACCGACTCGTAAAGATCACCGACGGATTTCGCCGATCTCCCGAATCGGCGGAACCGTTCAGGCGGGCATTATGATCCGGGTTTTCTCCCGCGACGTGAGGCTCTTCGGTTTCCACCGGGAGCGGCGCGCATCACTTACCACCGCGGCAATCTCCGGATATATGACCATTCCGAAAACAGGCCGTACGGCGTCCGCCGTCCCGTCCGCGTCCCGGCGGAACCCATCCGCGTCCCGGCGGAAAGGGAACGGCCGATGGACGGCCGGGGAGGCGGCGGGCCGCCCCCGTCACGCCCGCGCTCCCCCGCCCTCTCCCGTCAAGACCCCCGCTCTCCCCTGCTCTCCCGTCAGACCCTCACGACGAGCTTGCCGTGGACGTGGCCGGACCGGCTCAGCTCGAACGCCTCGCCCAGCTCCTCCAGGGCGAACGTGCGCGCCACCGGCACGGTGAGCCTCCCCGCGTCGGCGAGCTCCCCGAGGGTGGCCAGGTCGGGGCCGCTGGGGCGCACCCACATCCACTGTCCGCCGGCGGCGACGACGGAGTCGTCCGCGATCGAGGCGTGTCGGCCGCCCTCG
This sequence comes from Streptosporangium sandarakinum, assembly GCF_013409935.1. Taxonomy (GTDB): domain Bacteria; phylum Actinomycetota; class Actinomycetes; order Streptosporangiales; family Streptosporangiaceae; genus Streptosporangium; species Streptosporangium nondiastaticum. The sequence continues at coordinate 708,795 of NZ_JACCCO010000001.1, forward strand.
GCGAGCACCGCCAGGGTGTCGTCCAGGACTCCGCCCACGAAGTCCGCGACCACGTCGACGCCCTCCGGGGCGAGGGAGCGGACCCGCTCGGCCAGGCCCTCGCCGTACGCCACCGGCTCGGCCCCCAGGGCGCGCAGCCGGTCATGGTTCGCCGGGGAGGTCGTGCCGATCACGCGGGCGCCCAGGGCGACCGCGATCTGCACGCCCAGCGAGCCGACGCCTCCCGCGGCGTTGTGGATCAGCACGGTGTCGCCCCCGCCGGTGCCGAGCCGGGTCAGCAGCTGGTAGGCGGTGAGACCGGCGAGCGGCAGCCCGGCGGCCTCCTCCCAGGTCAGCGAGGCGGGCTTGCGGGCGAGCGCGCGCACGGGCACGGTGACCAGCTCGGCGAAGGTGCCGCCGTGGACGTAGTCCTTGCGGGCGTAGGCGAAGACCTCGTCGCCCACCGCGAACTCGGGGGTGTCGATGCCCACCTGCTCGACGACGCCGGCGACGTCCCATCCGGGGACGACGGGGAAGACGGTGTCCATCAGGGCGTCGAGTCCGCCGGACATGAGCTTCCAGTCGACCGGGTTGACCGCGGCGCAGCGCACGCGCACCAGGACCTCGCCGGGCCCGACCTTGGGACGCGGCAGGCGTGCCGGGGCGAGGACCTCGGTGCCGCCGTAGGCGTCGTACGCCATCGCCCGCATGGTGTTCCCGGCACCCGCGTCTCCACCGCCGGACATCGCTCACCTCCCATGAGGAGGCCACCGCCGACGCGGCTCGTCCCGCGGCGCCTCACCGATGAGCGCAGGATACCCAGGCTGTCGATCTCCAAATGTGAGGCTCCGCACATGGCGGCGCCGCACGGCACCGCCCGGCCTGCGGCGCAGGACCGTACGGCCTGCGGCGCGGCACCGCCCGGCACCGTTCGCCCTGCCGCACGACACCGTACGGCAGGCCGCACGACACCGTACGGCCGGCCGCCGCGTCCTCCGGCACGCCGCGGCTACGGCACGAGGATGAGGCGGATCGGGTCGCCCGTCTTGTTCTCCAGCCGGGCGACGGCGTCGGCCGCGTCGGCCAGCGGGACGTGGTCGGTGATGGAGGGGGCCAGGTCGAGGCGGCCGGTGGCGGCCAGCCGTACGAGCTGCTCGACGTGCTCGGGCGAGGAGCCGTAGTGGCCGCGGATCTGGTTCTGGCGGTAGCTGAACCGCGTGCCGTCGGTGACGGTGAGCGGTTGCGGGGTGAGCCCGGCCAGGACGAGGACCCCGCCGGGGGCCAGAACGGCGGCGGCCTGCTCACGGACCGCCGGGACGCCGGCGAAGTCGAACGCGGCCTCCAGGCCGCGCCCGCCGGTGGCCTCCTTCACCGCGGCGGCGAAGCCGGGGTCGGCGGGGTCGAGGGCGACGTCGGCGCCGAAGGCGAGCGCTCGTTCGCGGGCGCCCGGCAGCGGGTCGACGGCGATGACGGGCGCCGCCCCGGCCATCCGGGCGATCCGGACCCCGTGCGCGCCCAGGCCGCCCGCGCCCCAGACGCCGACGGCCTGGGCCGGGCGGACCTGCCCGGTCTGCACGACGGCGGCGTAGGGGGTGGAGACCGCGTCGGGGATGATGGCGGCCTGGTCGAACGGCAGCGTGTCGGGGATCGGGACGAGCGTGTCGTCGCGGGCGAGCGCGTACTGGGCCCAGCCCCCGTCGTAGTCCACGCCCCGGGTGAGCGGCAGGCGGCACGGGCGGCGGCGCAGGCATTCGGCGCACCGGCCGCAGGACTGCCCGGCCTGCAGGGTGACGCGCGCACCGGGGGCCCAGTCCCCGGCGACGTCCGGGCCGAGACTGTGGACGACCCCGGCGACCTCGTGGCCGAGGGTGACCGCGTCGGAGAGGCGCAGGGGCCTGAGGCTGCCGTCGATCAGGTGGACGTCGGACAGGCAGACCCCCGCCGCCCTGACCTCGACCAGCACCTCCCCCGGTCCGGGGACGGGAACGGGGACCTCCTCCACCGCGAACGTCCGGGGGCCGGTGGACAGGTGGAGCCGTCCGGCGAGCATGGTGCGCACAGTGGTGAACCTCATTTCTCGGTGGTGGGAAGGCGATGGGCGGGACGGGTGGCCCCGGTGAAGCGGACGCCGTCGGTCACCGGCCCGCCCCGCCCCGCATCAGGCGCACGTCGCGGAGGTAGTTCTGGTACAGCCGCCACGGCGCCGCGGGGCCCTGTCTGGGCAGCAGCCCGGCGCTTCGCAGCACGTACCCGGACTTCAGTTCGATCAGCGGTGCGAGGCCGTCCCGCTCCCTCAGGTCGGGGGCGACGGGGGGTGACGGCCCGGTGTTCGTGCGCGTCCATGTGCCTGAGCAGCCGGCACACGTAGTGTGCGACCAGGTCGGCCTTGAGCGTCCAGGAGGCGTTGGTGTAGCCGACGGTGAGGGAGAAGTTCGGCACGCCCGACAGCATCATGCCCTTGTAGGCGAGGGTCTCCGGCAGTTCGACGTCCCGGCCGTCGACGCTCAGGCGCATGCCTCCGATCGCCAGGAGGTTGAGCCCGGTCGCGGTCACGACGACGACGGCGGGAAGGTGCCGGCCGGAGCGGAGCGCGACACCGTCGGGGGTGAGGCGCTCGATGTGGTCGGTGACGACGTCGGCCCGGCCCTCCCGGACGGCGCGGAACAGGTCGCCGTCGGGTACGGCGCACAGCCGCTGGTCCCACGGGTCGTAGGACGGCGCGAAGTGGGTGTCGACGTCGAAGCCGGCGGGCAGCGCGGCCGCCGCGCCCCGGCGCAGGACGGCCTTCATCAGCTTCGGCCGGCGGCGGCTGAGCCGGTAGACGGCCATCGAGAACAGCACGTTCTTCCAGCGCACGATCCGGTAGGCCGTACGGGCCGGCAGGTGGCGGCGGATCCGGTCGGCCAGCCGGTCGCGGGACGGCGTGAAGCGTCTCCGGCACGCCTGATCCCGCCCTTTTCAAGATGATCGATCACATCGAGCCTTTTCCAACTTGCGGCGGGAGATCGGCTGTTGGGCCGACAACGAGGCGAAGCCCCTGGTAGATGGGTTTTCGACCAAGAGAACCGTCTCCACCGGAGGCTTCGCATGCTTGTCTACCCGTCCGGCGTCGACGTGTCCAGCTCCGCCTTGCGCTTCCTGCCCGCCCGCCTGCGGCAGCACCGCCGTGTGATCGGCTCTTGCCGGCGACGGCTGAGCGCCGGTCGCCAGGCCCTGCCGGCCCTCGCCCACCTACGCATGGACAAACATATGCCCAGCTCATAGCCGGATTCGGAGTCGGCGCCACGACCGCCTACCGATATGCGACCGAGGCCGTCGAGCTCTTGGCCGGCCTCGCACCCACGCTGGCCGACGCGACACGGACTGCCGCGGCGAAGGCACTCGTGATCCTCGACGGCACCCTCCTGCCCATCGACCGCATCGCCGCGGACCGGCCCGGTCGTGACCATTGGCGCGGACGCCTGTGAACAGCCTTCGCCCCTCGGGGCAGAGGTGCGTCGAACCTGGTCACGGGGCCTCGAAATTGGTCACGGTGAGCGCCTTGTCCCACCGAGCGGCGGCCAGGTCGTCGTGGCGGATCATAAATTTCGTGTAGTACTCCGTGTAGACCCGTCCTTCATTGGCGAGCGGTATCCATTCGCTCGCCGGTTGGAGCGCGTCCTCGTCCAGCCAGGAAAACCATTCTCCCTTCGCGAGGGTCTTCGCCGTGATGCTGCCGACCGTCGCCTCGTCATCGGCGTACCCGCCGATGACGAGGTGGGCGCCGGACGACCAGAGGCCGTAGGCCAGAGACCGAAGTTCGTCCAGGTGCGGCAGTTCACGCTCCATGTACCGGGCCAACTGCTGCTGGAAGGGTGACATGTCGTCCCACTCGAGATCCTCCCAGAACTCGTGCCAGTCCTCGTCGCCCTCCTCGAGCCAAAGGGGTAGATCGGCTCTGAGCTCGGCGCAGACGTCGATCCGCTCGCCGACACACGTGGAGCTGGGGGGTTCCGCGACCGCGGTTTCGGTGCCGTCCGGTACATACACGACTCGCGCGTACTGCCCCGGACCGGCCCGCGATTCGCCGAAGTCCATCTCTCGGTGAACGAAGAAGAGCAGCGTCCCGTCCGCCGGCAGGTCGAAGCCGTCGACCCTCGGCAGCGCCCCGCAATCGACGGAAAGGAGCAACGGCAACGGAATGTCCCCGGCGGACGGCCACTTCATGCCCACCGGCAGCCGGGGCAACCCACCGATGTGCCCAACCGGAGAACCGTCGCCGCCCCCGGACAATCCGATCGCCAAACGAAGGTGCCGGCTGAACCTGCTGATCTCGTCGTCCGGGATGCCCAGCTCAAGCGCTGCCCGACGAAACTCTCCCCGATGATCCATGCCCGAGAAGATAAACCCTTTCCAACTCGGCCATAGAGCTGCTCCTTGCCGTCTCGAAGACGCTGATGGTCGCCCTGCCCCTGGCTTCCTTCCGGGAGACGCGCTTCATCACGCCCTCGCCGAGCTGCGGTTGAAGCTTGACCAGCGTGCGGCCAACCTCTTTCTGCTTGCCGAGGCCGACCATCTTGAGGCTTTTCCAAACTGGTCTTGCAGCTCAGGATGGGTGTGGCGAGCCTGGAGACCGATGAGGGCGAGGCTCCAGGCAAGACAGCGGTCGACCAGGATTCGACGCCCCGGCCGGGAGTCTCGCCCGTGCCGTCTCACCCCTCCGCGATCCCGCTGTCCAGCCGCACCCTGAACCACCTCGCCGACCTCATCCGGGCGCACCGCAACCAGCATCGATCTCGGTGGCGGCGTCTCGGCCCGGGCCGGCAGGCGCTGCTCGCCCTGGCCCGCCTGCGCAACGGTGGCACCTCCACCCGGCTCGCCGCCGGATTCGACGCCGGTGCTGCTACCGCCCGGCGGTATGTACAAGAATCGATCGTGCTGCTCGCAGCGGTCACCGAGGATCCGACCATCGCAATGCCGCGCATCCAACGCCTGGGGTACGCGATCCTGGACGGCACGCTGATCCCGATCGACCGCGTGGCAGACCGGCGGCCGTACTGCTCCGGCAAGCACAAGCGGCATGGCGTGGACGCGCAGGTCATCGCCGACGCCGCCGGTCGGCTCGTGTGGGCCTCACCGGCGCTGCCGGGCTCAGCGCACGACCTCACCGCCACCCGAATCCACGGCATCATCGATGGGCTGACCAGCGCAGACGTGATGACCTTCGCCGGCAAGGGCCGCCAAGGCGCCCGTGGCAGCGTGCGCACGCCGTTCAAGCGGCGCCGCCGAACCCTTGACACGCTTAAGACGAACGGTCACATTGAAGCCATGCCGCGACCAAGCGTGAAGAACAAGCTGATCGAGAGCGCCGAGGACGTCTTCCGCCGCCAGGGGTTCAACGGCGCGAGCGTGCAGGACATCACCGGCGCCGCGGGCGTGCCCAAGGGGTCGTTCTACAACCACTTCGAGAGCAAGCAGGCGCTCGCCGCGGAGATCGTGCGGCGTTACGCCCACGGCACCGACCACTCGATGCTCCGGGGCGGCGGGTCCTCCCTGGAGCGGCTGCGCGAGCACTTCCTCACCCAGGCCGGGCGGACCCGCGCCACCGGGGTGGAGTTCGGCTGCCTCCTCGGCACCTTCGCCGGCGAGTGCGCCAGCGCGGGAGACCAGGTCCACGTGGCCGTCCGCGAGGTCCTCGACGCCTGGACCGACGCCGTGGCCGACGTGATCGAGGCGGGCCAGGCGGCCGGCGAGATCACCGCGACCCGACCGGCCAGGACGCTCGCGGCCTTCCTCATCGACTCCTTCGAGGGCGCCGCACTGCGCGCCAAGACGTACGGTGACCAGTCGAACCTGATCGAGCAGCTCGACATCGCCCTCGCCGCGCTGCGCGCCTGAACCCCGCGCCTCCCCCGGCGGGGTGTCCTCTCCGGCCGGTCGTACGGGTCGGGGCCGGGCTCAACCGGCGGGTCGCCGGACCGCTCGCGCGCCGACCAGCGCCAGCGCTCCGACGGCGGCCAGCGTCCCGGCGGCGATGACCGGCACGAGGGACGGGAAGCCGAACCCGCCGGCCACCAGGCCGAACATCGGGGGACCGAGCAGCGATCCGAGGCTTCCGGCCTGGGCGACCACGCCGTTGCCGACGTCGGCGTGGTCGAGGCGCTCCAGCACGAGCGGCAGGGCGGCGAAGACGAGCGCCCCGAGGAGCCCGTTCTCCAGCGCGATGACCCCCGCGCCGGTCGCCGCGGCGGCCAGGGGCGTGCCGTCGGAGTAGACGAACCAGGCCGCCGGCACGACCAGCAGCCCGGACGCCGCCAGCGCCCCGAGCGGCGCGCCCCGCCGGAGCAGGATCCCCGCGGCCAGCCCGCCGGGTACGCCGAGAAGCGAGATCGCCGAGGTCAGGGCGCCCGCGGCGGCGGCCGAGCGTCCGTACTGCTCGACGAGGAGCGTGGGCAGGAGCACGACCACCGGAACGGTCACCAGCGCGGTCAGGCAGAAGGACGCGGCGAGCACCACCGGCCATGTCAGGGCTCTCGCCCCGGGGACGGCCCCGGCCGCCGCCCGCCCCCCGGACCCGCGCGGCAGCCGCGCCCGGGCGGCCAGCGCCATCACGAACGTCAGGCCGGCGATCAGTCCGGTCCAGCCGCGCCAGCCCAGGGCGGAGCCGGCCGCGCCACCGGCCAGCGTGCTCAGCCCGAGACCCACCGGGACGAACGTGGCCCAGATCGACAGGGCCGTGCCGCGGTCCCGTTCGCGGGCGAGGCGGAGGACCAGCGCCGGGCAGGCGATGGTGACCAGGAGGTATCCGACGCCTTCGACGCCCCGGAGGGCCAGCAGCCAGGCGAACCCGCCCGCCGCCACGCTCGCCGCGCCCGCCGCCGCGATCAGGACCAGACCCGCGACCAGTGACCGCTCCGCGCCGAAGCGGCGGACCAGGTACCCGGCGGGCAGGCCGGCCACGGCTCCCACCCCGACGACGGCCGAGATCACCCAGCCCAGTTCCGGCAGCGACAGCCCGAGCCCGGCCGCCACCATCGGCCCGACCGAGGCGAACTTGCCGAAGCCCATCGCCGCGACGACCCCGCAGAGGTAGACGACGGCGATCGCCGCCCACCGCGTGCGCGGCCGCAGTTCCTCACCCGGCTCCGATGTGCCTGACGCCGGCAGGGGGTTCATGGGCGCTCCTTCATACGAGGTCGCGACGGCGGGGTCCGGGCACGGCCACCGGCCGCGGGGGCCGCCGCCCGGCGCCGGACGTCCACGGCCGCCCCGGCCGGGCGCCGCCCGCCCTCTCCGGCGCCGTCCCGGATTCGATCATCGCCGTACGGCCGACGCCGTTCAACCTTCCTGCGGCGCGTGCTGACGCCCGGCGGCCGGCTGATCGTGTCCGTCAACCACCCCTTCGCCGACTACCTGTCAGGCGGTCCCGGCACCGACTACTTCGCGACCCGCCAGACCTTCGACGAATGGACCCTCGGCGGGCACACCGCCCTGCTGGGCTTCTGGAGCCGGCCACTGCACGCGATGACCGACGCCTTCACCGCGGCCGGCTTCCGGATCTCCGTCATCAGCGAGCCGTTCCCCGCGCAGGGCGCCCACGAACTGTTCCCCGACGTCTTCGCGGACAGGCCCTCGGGGGCCTTCCTGTGCTTCCTGTTCTTCGTGCTCCAGGCCGACTGACGCCGTAGCAGACCACGTTCACCCGCCGGCGGGTGCTCCCGCCTCACTCCGATACGATGCTCCAATCACTGTTAGCGCTAACAAGTCACCCGCGAGCCCGGTCCTCCTTCGTTCGGAGCGTGTGGTGGTGATGCCGGGGAGCAAACACGACGCGGGACGGCCCCGTCAAGGGCCGCCGCCCCTCTCCCCCACCGCCCTCCCGGCCCACCGGGCGGGTCCCGCCCACTCCCACCAGGCGGAACCCGATCACACACGAGGCGCGGCGGATGAAACTTTCACGGAATCACCCCGCGACGACCGGATGACCGCCCGCCGGAGGGCGCCCTCCGATGAGGGGGCGGAAGCCCTCGTCATCCGAACGGCCCGTCACCGCGGGCCGGGGTGACAGGCCCATCCGTTCCGTCGAAGCGCTTCCATCGCGGCCTTGACAGGTTTCGTCGAGGTTTCCACACTCAGTCCGAAATGGCCCTCTTGCCGGAGTCGGTGGTGACCGGCAGGGGGCGCCGGTCGCGACGCCGTCCGCGCCGCACCGGTATGGACCGGGCCGCGAGTCCGCCGGGCCGGGCTTCCTCGCATTCTCATGAACGCCGATGACGGTGCCGGCCGATCCAGGCCTTCCGCGGTCGGCGTCACCACCGCGCGGCCGTGGCCGCCGCGTCCCCCTGAGGTGTGGACGAACACGTCCGCACCACTCCGCACCGCGTCGTCCACCGCCTCACCGGGCGGCCGGCGCCTCCCCCTGTGACCGACCCCCATCGACGCACGCCGGCGTCCGGCCGGCAGAGAGAGCCACACGATGTCGAAACGCAGATCCCCCTTCGTCGCCCTGGCGGTCGCGGCACTCGCCGTCCTGGTCGCGAGCGGCCCGGCGCTGAGCTCCGCCATCGCCGGGACCCCCATGCGCGCGGCCGGCACCCTCGCGGCGACCGCCGGATGCGGCAAGGCCCCCGGGCTGGCGAGCGGCACGCACACGATCCAGAGCGGCGGCAAGAACCGCAGCTACATCCTGCGGGTCCCCGACGGCTACGACAGCGGCCACCCCTACCGGCTGATCTTCGGCTTCCACTGGCTGGGCGGCACCGCCACCGACGTCGCCACCGGCCAGACCGTGCAGCGGGACGTCTGGTCCTACTACGGGCTCCAGCGTCTGGCGAACAACAGCGCGATCTTCGTCGCGCCCCAGGGACTCAACAACGGCTGGGCCAACTCGGGCGGCGAGGACCTGACCCTCGTCGACGACCTGGTCCGGCAGATCGAGGGCGCCCTCTGCGTCGACACCTCGCAGCTGTTCGCCACCGGCTTCAGCTATGGCGGCGCCATGTCGTACGCGATCGCCTGCGCCAGGGCGAGCGTCTTCCGCGCGGTCGCGGTGCAGTCCGGCGGAGTCCTCAGCGGCTGCGACGGCGGCTCCCAGCCCATCGCGTACATGGGAATCCACGGCCTGCGGGACGGCGTGCTCAACATCTCCGGCGGACGGTCGATGCGCGACAGGTTCGTCAGGAACAACGGCTGCGCCGCCCAGAACCCGCCCGAGCCGGCGCAGGGCGGCCTGACGCACCGGGTCACCGCCTACTCGGGGTGCCGGGCCGGGTACCCGGTCGTGTGGGCCGCGTTCGACGAGGGCCACATCGCCGCCCCGCAGGACGGGGCCCCCGGCGACAGCGGTTCCCGGACCTGGGTCCCCGCGGAGGTCTGGAAGTTCTTCACCCAGTTCCAGAGCACCACCACGCCGCCGCCCTCGACGCCTTCGCCGAGCGTCACGCCGACCACCTCGCCGTCTCCGATCGGGGGCGCGTGCTCGGCGACCATCGAGACGACCAACAGCTGGCCGGGCGGGTTCCAGTCGACGGTCACGGTCCGCGCGGGCAGCGCGCCGGTCAACGGCTGGACCGTGAAGTGGACCTGGCCGGGCGGGCAGACGATCAGCAGCCTGTGGAGCGGCACGCACACCGTGTCCGGCCCCGCCGTGACCGTCCGCAACGCCCCCTACAACGGCTCCATCGAGGCCGGATCCTCCACCACCTTCGGCTTCACCGCCGACGGCGCCGCGGCCACCCCGACCGCCACCTGCACCAGCCCCTGACCCATCGCCCACGCGCGGCGGCCGGCGCCACCTCACCGGCGCCGGCCGCCCTCGGCCCGAAGCGGTGATCCGGCCGCTTTCATCGGATGTCCGTCGCTCACCTCAGGGAGGATCCTTGCGCAAGGTGGGAGCTCTACTCGCCGCCGGCGTTCTCGCGGGCGGCCTGGTCGCCCTGCAGGACCAGGCCGACGCCCTGGAGAACGGCGTGGCACGCACGCCGCCCATGGGCTGGAACAGCTGGAACGCGTTCGGCTGCAACATCAACGAGACGCTGATCAAGCAGATGGCCGACGCGATCGTCGGCTCCGGCCTGCGGGACCTGGGCTACAGGTACGTCGTGGTCGACGACTGCTGGTTCGACCCGGCCCGCGACTCGGCGGGGAACCTGCGGGGCGACCCGTCGCGGTTCCCCGGCGGGATGAAGGCCCTCGGCGACTACCTGCACGCCAGGGGGCTGAAGTTCGGCATCTACCAGGTGCCGGTGGACAAGACCTGCGCGCAGTACTTCGGCGGCTACCCGGGCGCGACCGGCAGCCAGGGACACGAGGTCCAGGACGCCAGGCAGTTCGCCGCCTGGGGCGTGGACTACCTGAAGTACGACTGGTGCTCCCCCGGCGGCACCATCGACGACCAGGTCCGGACGTTCGCGAAGATGCGCGACGCGCTGGCGGCGACCGGGCGGCAGATCGTCTACAGCATCAACCCCAACAGCATCCACGCCAAGACGGGACCGCAGCGCGACTGGGGCGACGTCGCCAACATGTGGCGGACCACCGAGGACATCACCAACAGGTGGGACACCGGCCAGACCAACGGGTATCCGATGGGCATCCAGAACATCGTCGATGTCACCGTCCCGCTCGCGTCGTACGCCAGGCCGGGGGCGTTCAACGACCCGGACATGATGGAGGTCGGCCGGGGCGGCATGACCGACATCGAGATGCGCAGCCACTTCGCCCTCTGGGCGGTCATGGCCTCGCCCCTGATCGCCGGGAACGACCTGCGCTCCATGGACCCGGCGACGGCGGCCATCCTGAGGAACCAGAACCTGATCGCCGTCAATCAGGACCCGCTCGCCCTGCAGGCCCGCCAGATCAGCAACGACGGGACCCGGCGGGTGCTGGCCAAGCGGCTCGCCAACGGCGACGTCGCGGTCGCCCTGTTCAACCAGGGCGGCGGCACCGCCACGGTCGGCACCACCGCGTCCGCGATCGGCCTGCAGGGCGGGTCGTTCACCCTGCGCGACGCGTGGACGAACGCCGTCAGCGGCAGCACCGGCGTCATCTCGGCCAGTGTGCCGCCGCACGGCACCGTCGTGTACCGGGTCAGCGGCGGCGCGAGCCCGTCGGCGACCCCCACGGTGACTCCGACGGCGACCCCGACGCCGGGCGGGCAGGACGGGTGCACGGCGGCGTACCGGCTGGCCGGCGACTGGGGCTCCGGCTTCCAGGGTGAGGTGACCGTCCGCAACACCGGGTCGGCCCCGCTCAACGGCTGGACCGTGAAGATGACGCTGCCCGGCGGACAGACGATCACGAACCTGTGGAACGGCGTGAACACCGGCACCGGCGGCACGGTCACCGTCAGGAACGCCCCCTACAACGGCACCGTCGCCGGCAACGGGTCGGCGACGTTCGGCTTCACCGCCGACGGCAGCGGGTCGGCCGCGCCCACCGGCATGACCTGCACGAGCCCGTAGCGGAACGCGAGGCGAGCGTACGGCCGCCGGGACCGCGAGAGCCCGCGGCCGTACGCGGGCTCTCGCGGCCGTACCGTGGGCTAGAGGAACCGCCACAGGTGGTCGTTCGCCCCGTCGTCGTCGGCGAGCACGACCTGGGCGCCCTGGGCGGTGGAGCCGCCGCTGACGCCGAGGACCCGGCCGCCGTTGGCGCACTGGATGCGGAAACACCCGTTGGATCCGTACCGCAGCCGCCACCGGTGGTCGGCGCTGCCGTTGTCGGCCCACTGGAGCACCCGGGCGCCGGAGGCCGTGCTCGCGTTCTCCACGCCGAGCACCCTGCCGCTGTTGGAGTTGCGCAGGCGCAGGTAGCCGCCGGAGTCCACGACGGCGGTCCACAGGTGGTCGGCGGTGCCCGTGTCGCCCCACTGGATCACCGAGCCGCCGTCGGCGGTGGACATGTCCTGTACGCCCAGCACCAGGCCGCTCGCCAGGTTCTGGATGCGCCGGGCCCCGTTCGGCACGAACCGCCACTGGTTGTCGGGGCCGCCGTTGTCGGAGTCCTGTACGGCCTGGGCCCCGTTGGCGGTCGAGCCGCCCTGGATGCCGAGCAGCTTGCCGCTGTTGACGTTGCGGATCCTGTGGGAGCCGTCGCCGGCGTCGATGAGGGTCCAGCGGTGGTCGGCGGTGCCGTTGTCGGCCCACTGCAGGACGCGGGCGTTGTCGGCGGTGGACATGTTCTCCACGCCGAGCACCTTGCCGCTGTTGACGTTGCGGAGCCGTACGGCGCCGCCGTCCACGATGATCTCCCAGTCGTGGTCGGCGGTGCCGTTGTCGGTCCACTGCAGCGCCAGGCCGCCGTCGGCGGTGGACATGTTCTGGACGCCCAGCGCGAGGCCGCTGGCCGCGTTGAGCAGGCGGTAGCTCGCGCCTCCGCCCGTGTCGCCGCCTGCCCTGACGTTCCAGTAGACGGTGTAGTTGTGCCCGTGGGCGTCGTAGAACGGGCCGAGGTCGACCGGCGCTCCGTTCGCGCCGGCCGTGAACGCCAGGGCCGTGGCGCTGGTCCGGTTGATCGACGCGGTGTTCAGGGTGGGCGGCGCCGACAGAGAGGTGTCGCCGTAGTTCCCGGAGAGGACCACCGGGCCGTACGTGATCGCCGCCACGCCGACGTTGTCGTTGGCGGGCTTCGTGACCACCCGCATGGGCAGGCGCACGGTGACGGTGTCGCCGGAGCTCCAGGAGCGGGTGAGGACGGCGTACGTCCCGGGGGTGGTGTCCACGTTCTGCTGGGCGCCGTTGACGCTGATCGTGGCGCCGGTGGTCCAGGCGGGGATGCGGACGCGCATCGTCCACGACCCGCCGGCGTTGCCGGTGATCTGCAGGGTGGTGGTGTCGCTCACCGGGAAGGACGTCGTCTGGGTGACCGTGATGCCGCGCTGGGTCCAGTTCAGCGTCGACGGGGCGAACAGGTTCACCGTCAGCGTGGTGCCGTTGTGGAAGTAGATGGAGTCCATCAGCGCGGTGTTGACCTCCACCCCCGTGCCCTGGCAGCACCAGAAGGAGGTGTAGTCGGTGCTGTAGGTGCCGCCGCCCCACGCCGGGCCCACGCCGCGGCGGCCACCCGGTTTGAGCGGGGTGAAGTAGGTGACGTGCCCGTGGCCGTCGGCCGGGTTCTGCGCGCCGAGGATGTGGTTGAACAGCGCCTGCTCGTAGAAGTCGAAGTACGCCGCCCGGTTCGGGTCCAGCAGCCACAGCTCGCGGGTCAGCTTGAGCATGTTGTAGCTGTTGCAGTGCTCGCAGGTGTCGTTGGTGAGATACCCGGCGATGGCGTTGGGGGCCCGGAAGTGCTCGGCCTGGCTGTTGCCGCCGATCACGTAGGTGTGCGCGCCGACCGTGATGTTCCAGGCGTTGGCGGCGATGTCCCGGTAGCGGGCGGCGCCGGTCGCCTTGTACGCGCGGGCCGCGCCGATCCACTTGGGCACCTGGGTGTTGGCGTGCAGGCCGTTGAGCCGGTCCTGGCCGGCCGCCAGCGGGTCGAAGACGGCCGCGTGGTCGAACCGCTGGGCGGCGATCAGCCAGCGGGTGTCGCCGGTCTGCTGGTACAGGTCGGCCAGCACCGCGTTCATGCCGCCGAACTCGGTGCCCAGCATGGCCTGCATCTGGGCGGCGGTCAGCCTGCCCGTCCGCTGGTCGACCCAGCCGGCGAGCGCCAGCAGCACGTCGCGGGCCTGGGTGCCGCCGATGAGGCGCCACACGTCGAGCAGGCCGGCCATGGTCTTGTGGACGCAGTAGTACGGCACGTTGCCGTTGCTCAGCGTGCGGGCCTCGAGCGCGGTGAAGTCGGACTCGGGGAACCCGGACAGGTAGCCGGTGCCGAAGCCGGCGGCGGCGTTGTTGGCCTGGCACCTGGCCAGCTCGGCGACCATGCGGGTGGCCTTGTCCCGGCAGACGGTGTCGCCGAGCACCGCGTAGGCCTGGGCCCACGCGGTGAGGAAGTGCCCCTGCACGTGGGTGCGGAACGGGAACGAGGGGGCGTCCCAGCCACCGTTGGCGGCGGCGCCGCCGGTGGACAGCCGGTGGTTGGCGCGGAAGTTGTACAGCAGCCGTTCGACGTCGACGAACCGCAGGTAGGACAGTGTCCGGTTCTGGTTGTCCATCCAGCGGCCGGCCGTCAGCCGTACCTGTCCGAGGTCGAACGGGTAGGCCGACACGCCGATGTCGGGTCGCGCCGGGGCGACCGCGGCGCGGGCCGCGGCGGTGCCGACGGCCTGGCCGGCGGTGGAGGCGACGACGGCGACGCCGGCGGCCTGGAGCAGCCGGCGGCGGCTGAGGGGCGTGGATGACACGTGGGTCTCCTGGGAAGTGGGGGGTCGGACGGACGCGGGCAGGAAGCGGCCATGCGGAACGGACCTGGCGGCATGCCGGATTCGCGGTTCGTCCCGCGTCCACGGGCGTGAGGCGCGACGGGTGGGCGATGAGCCGGCCCGGGCCGGCGAGCGGGCGTTTCCCGTCGCCGGGGGGCGGGCGCGAGGTGGGCGCCGTCCGCGGTCCCGGCGGCATGCGCGGCGTGGCTCCGGCGGTCCACGGTGTGCGGGATCGACACCGGCGGACCGCGGCGCGGGGTCGTCACATGTCGGGAAACGGCCGGATCACATCGATCCAGCCGGAAAGACGCCGCGCGCCGAAGCGCTCCTGCCGTTCCACCGCCGACCCGGCAGGAGGCCGGCTGGGAGTCAGTTTCGAAACCATTCCGGAGCTTGTCAAGACTTCCTTCCAGGCTCCCGGGTACGGCTTCGCCGGGAGAGGCGCGCCCGAGCCGGCCCGGTGGGCGCGCCTCCTCGGCGACCCGCGCTCGCCGCGCGAGCCGCCCGTCCGTGAAAGTTTCATTCCCCGCGTGAGCGCCCCGGCGTGACCGCGCCCAGCAAGAAGACCCGGACCGCGATCGGCGGGGATGGGGAACGGGCACCGGGGCTTGACAGGTTCAACGGCCTCGTATTTGCTCCGCGACACCACCGCCACCAACCGACGACACCCCAGGAAGGGCTGGCTCCGATAATTATGTTAACGCTAACATTCACCGGTCCGCCCCTGTAGGACGGACCGGTCCCCCGGTGGCTCCGGCCCGGAAGGGCCTCACCACGGCGGCCCTCGCCTCGGCCGCCGACCGGCGGGACGTCACCTCCCGCGCCGCCCCCGGCCCGTCACCCCTCAGGTCCGTCACCGATCGAGAGCCGTTCCCGGGAGGACGGCGCACCGGGGTGACGGCTCCCGTGAGCGACCACCCCCCGAAGAGGAGACCCATGCGAATCGCACGTCCGGGTCCGAGCGGGATCCCGTCCAGGCGCGGACTCGCCTGGATCATGAGCCTGCTCTCCGTCATGATGCTGCTTCCGGCCGCCGCCGCCAGGGCGGACAACCCGATCGTCCAGACCGTCTACACCGCCGACCCGGCGCCGCTGGTGCACAACGGCCGGGTCTACCTCTACACCGGCCACGACGAGGACGGTTCGACGTACTTCACCATGAAGGAGTGGCGGGTCTGGTCGTCGGCGGACATGGTCAACTGGACCGACCACGGCTCCCCGCTGAGCGTGTCGAGCTTCAGCTGGGCCAGCGCGGACGCGTGGGCGGGCCAGGCGATCCACCGGAACGGCAGGTTCTACTGGTACGTGCCCACGAAGAACCGGGCGACCGGCAGGATGGCCATCGGCGTGGCGGTGTCCGACAGCCCCACCGGGCCCTTCAAGGACGCCATCGGACGCCCGCTGGTGGAGAACGGCGAGATCGACCCCACCGTCTTCGTCGACGACAACGGTCAGGCCTACCTGTACTGGGGCAACCCCAACCTGTGGTACGTGAAGCTGAACGCCGACATGACCTCGTACTCCGGCAGCCCGACGAAGATCCCCCTGACCACCGCGGGGTTCGGCACCCGCACCGGTGACGCGAACCGTCCGACCCTGTTCGAAGAGGCGCCCTGGGTCTACAAGCGGGGCGGCCTGTACTACAACGTGTTCGCCGCGAAGTGCTGCTCCGAGTTCATCGCCTACTCGACGGCCCCCGGCCCCACCGGGCCGTGGACCTACCGGGGCACGATCATGCCCACCCAGGGCGGCAGCTTCACCAACCACGCCGGCGTCATCGACTTCGCCGGAAACTCGTACTTCTTCTACCACAACGGCGCGTTGCCGGGCGGCGGCGGCTTCACCCGCTCGGTCGCCGTGGAGAGGTTCGCCTACAACGCCGACGGCACGATCCCGACGATCAACATGACCGCGACCGGGGCGCCGCAGGTGGGCACGCTGAACCCGTACGTCCGGCAGGAGGCGGAGACGATCGCCTGGGAGTCCGGCGTGGAGACGGAGCCCTCCAGCGGGGGCGGGATGAACGTCGGATACATCGAGAACGGCGACCACATCAAGGTCAAGGGCGTCGCCTTCGGCGCCGGAGCGAAGACCTTCACCGCGCGGGTCGCCTCGGGGTCCGGCGGCGGGAGGATCGAGCTTCGCCTGGACGGCGTCAACGGCACCCTGGCCGGTACGTGCACCGTCCCGGGCACCGGCGGCTGGCAGTCCTGGACGACCGTGTCCTGCGGGGTGAACGGCGCGACGGGCACCCACGACCTGTACTTCAGGTACACCGGCGGGAGCGGCTACCTGTTCAACGTGGACTGGTGGCAGTTCGGCTCCGACGGGCCGACGGCCGCGCCCACCCCCGCACCGACGATCACGCCCACGGTCACCCCGACGGCCACGCCCACCCCCGGCGGCGCCTGCGACGCCACCTACCGCACCACCGGCTCGTGGTCCGGCGGCTACCAGGGCGAGGTCACGGTGACGGCCGGCGCCTCGGCGATCGACGGCTGGACCGTCAGGTGGAACCTGGGCGGCGGCCAGACCGTCAGCCAGGTCTGGGGCGGCACGCTGAGCACCACCGGTTCGGCCGTGTCGGTGAGCAACGCCTCGTACAACGGCTCGCTCCAGCCGTCCGCCTCCACGACGTTCGGCTTCCTCGCCGGCGGCGCGCCGTCGGCGCCGTCCCTCACCTGCGCCGCCTCCTGAGGGCGGCGGGGCGGTGATCCGCGCGCGTCCGGGCCACCGGACGGTACGGATGACCGCGCACGCCCCGCCGTACCACCCCCGCGACCCGTACCCGCCGGACGAGCCGGCCCCGCGTACGTGAGCGATGACACCCCATGGCCCGTCCCGCACCCCCCGGGAGCACTCATGAAGATCACACGCCTCCGGCGCCCGGCCGGCGCCGGAACCACCGCCGCGGCCGGCGCGCCGGCCCCAGGCCGGGACGCCGCCGGCCGGACCGACCGGCCTCACCGGAACGCGGAAGGAGGACCGGCCGCGCGTGCGCGGAGACGCCCGTGGGCCGCGACGCTGTCGGCCGTGGCCCTGGCGGCGACGGCCGCGGCGCTGAGCCCGGTGGCGGGTACGGGCACCGCCGCCGCGGAGTCGAACGGCGGGGTGCGGGTCATGCCGCTGGGCGATTCGATCACCGAAGGCACCCAGGTGCCGGGCGGCTACCGGATCGGCCTGTGGCAGCGCCTGGCCGCCGGCCGCTACACGATCGACTTCGTCGGATCGCAGTACAACGGGCCGGCCGGTCTGGGCGACCACGACCACGAGGGACATCCCGGTTGGCGGATCGACCAGATCGACGCCAACGTCACCGGCTGGCTGCGCACCCACACCCCCCGCACGGTGCTGCTGCACATCGGCACCAACGACGTCCTGCAGAACTACAACGTCTCCTCGGCGCCGTCCCGGCTGTCGGCGCTGATCGACCACATCACCGCGGCCGCGCCGAACGCGGAGGTGTTCGTCGCGACGATCATCCCGCTGTCGAACTCCGGCCAGGAGGCCGCCGCCCGCACCTTCAACGCCGCGATCCCCGGGATCGTGCGGTCCAAGGTGAACAGCGGCAGGCGCGTCCACCTGGTCGACATGCACGGCAGGCTGACCACGGCCGACCTGATCGACGGCGTCCACCCCACCGCGACCGGCTACGACAAGATGGCCGCCGCCTGGTACCAGGCCCTCCAGTCGGTCCCCGGCAGCATCGGCCAGGACCCCGGCCCGTCGCCCTCTCCGTCGGTGACCCCCTCGCCCAGCGCCACCCCGACGCCCTCCGGTGAACCGGGCGCCTGCCGGGTCGGCGTCACCGTCAACGCCTGGAACACCGGGCTGACCGACAACCTCGTCATCACCAACACCGGATCATCGCCGATCAACGGCTGGTCCCTGGCCTTCACCCTCCCCGGCGGCCAGACCGTCACCGGCGGATGGAATGCCACCTACACCCCTGCCGGCGGCCGGATCACGGCCAGGAACGTCACCTACAACGCCTCCCTGGCACCCGGAGCCTCCACCGAGATCGGCTTCCAGGCCACCCACACCGGCGACACCGGCAAACCCACCGCGTTCACCCTCAACGGAGCCGCCTGCACCCTCTCCTGACGCATCGCCCGACGACCCCCACCTCCCAGGAGACATCAATGCGCTTCAGCCGACATCGGCGCCGGCTCGCGGCCGCGATCGCGGTGGCGCTCGGCGCCCTCGGAATCGCGACGGCCGGCTCCTCCCACGCCGCCGCGGGCTGCCGGGTCACCTACACCGTGACCAACGAATGGTCCGGCGGTTTCGGAGCCAACGTGACGATCGACAACCTCGGTGACCCGGTCAACGACTGGAAGCTGACCTGGTCGTTCCCCGCCGGGCAGACCGTCGCCCAGCTGTGGAACGGCACCCACGTCCAGTCCGGCGCCCAGGTCACCGTGACCAACGCCGAGTACAACGGCACGATCGCGACCGGCGGCAGCGCGTCGTTCGGCTTCAACGGCACCTGGACCTCGTCCAACCCGGCGCCGGCGAGCTTCGCGCTGAACGGCACCGTCTGCGGCGGCACCGTCAGCCCCTCGCCCAGCACCAGCCCCAGCACCGGCCCCTCGCCGAGCACCAGCCCGTCGACCGGTCCCACGAGCGGGCCGTGGCCGCCGTCGCCGACGTTCTCCAACCCGGTGCTGTGGCAGGACCTGGCCGACATCGACGTCTTCCGGGTCGACGACACCTACTACTACTCGGCCTCCACGATGCACTACTCGCCCGGCGCGCCGATCCTGCGCTCCTACGACCTGGTCGACTGGGAGTACGCCGGCCACTCGGTGCCCAGGCTGGACTTCGGGTCGAAGTACGACCTGAACGGCGGGCGCGCGTACGTCAACGGGATCTGGGCGTCGTTCCTGAACTACCGGAAGAGCAACAGGACCTTCTACTGGGGCGGCTGCGTCGACTTCAGCAAGACCTACATCTACACCGCCACCTCCGCCGAGGGCCCGTGGAACCGGCACACCACGATCGACAAGTGCTACTACGACGCCGGGCTGCTGGTCGACGACAACGACACGATGTACGTCGCCTACGGCAACACCCAGATCAGCGTGGCCCAGCTGTCGGCCGACGGGAAGACCGAGGTCCGCAGCCAGCAGGTGTTCTCCACGCCGTCCAGCGTGGGCACGCTGGAGGGGTCGCGGATGTACAGGCGCAACGGCGCCTACTACATCTTCCTGACCCGCCCGGCCAACGGCCAGTACGTGCTGAAGTCCACCAACGGCCCGTTCGGCCCGTACGAGATGCGCCAGGTGCTGCTCAACATGCCCGGCCCGGTCTCCGGCGGCGGCGTGCCGCACCAGGGCGGGCTGGTGCAGACCCAGAACGGCGCCTGGTACTACCTGGCCTTCCAGGACGCCTACCCCGGCGGGCGGATCCCCGTACTGGCGCCGATCACCTGGACCTCCGACGGCTGGCCGACCGTGCAGACCGTGAACGGCGCCTGGGGCGGCTCCTACCCCTACCCCAACGTGCCGCGCCCGCCGCGGCAGGTGAAGTCCCCCACCGGGACCGACACCTTCGCCGGCACCCGGCTCGGCCCGGAGTGGGAGTGGAACCACAACCCCGACACCACCAGGTACAGCGTCGGCGACGGGCTGCGGCTGCAGACCGCCACGGTGACCAACGACCTGTACTCGGCCCGCAACACCCTCACCCACCGCATCCTGGGCCCGTCCTCGACGGCGACGATCCAGCTGGACCACTCGGCGATGCGCGACGGTGACCGGGCCGGGCTGGCGATGTTCCGCGACTCCTCGGCCTGGATCGGCGTCAGACGCGACAACGGCCAGACCCGCCTGGTCGTGACCAACAACCTGACCATGAACGGCAGCTGGCAGACCACCTCCACCGGCACCGAGGTCGCCTCCACCGCTGTCTCCGGCGGGCGGATCTGGCTGCGGGTCAACGCCGACATCCGGCCCGGCAGCGGCCGGCAGGCGAGGTTCTCCTACAGCACCGACGGGGTGAACTTCACCTCCTTCGGGCCGGCCTTCACGATGGGCAACGCCTGGCAGTTCTTCATGGGCTACCGCTACGCCGTCTTCAACTACGCCACCCAGTCGCTCGGCGGCGCGGTCACCGTCAACCGGTTCGACCTGACCACGCCCTGACACCATCGCCCACGGCGGCCCCCGGAGGGCGCGCACCGCGCCCTCCGGGGGCCGCCGGCCCTTGCCGGTGTGAACCCGGTGGCGTACCGCCGCCGGGCCTGCCGGCGCCGCCGTCCTCACGCGGCGGGGAGGGGCGGCACGATGACCGTTCGCCTCCTTCTGTACCGCTGAGACGACCGGTTGGCGATCTGCGGCGAACTTTCCCGGCCGGGCGGCACTCCAATACGGCATGAACAACGGTCACAGAGGAAACCGCAAGCACAAGCTGGTCCGGCTGGGACGCCCGGTCATCGCGGCGGCGCTCGCCGCGGGCATGGCACTGACCGGCGTCACGGCGGCGAGCGCCGCCGCGACGTCCGCCGGCGCGGCCACCGACGCCACCACCGGTGCGAGCGGCAGGTTCGGCCCGTACGGCTACGGAGGCGTGCGGCTCGGGATGACCCTCAAGCAGGCCGAGGGGACCCGCAAGATCGTAAAGAAGCTCAGCGCGGGTCAGTGCTCGGGCTGGGATCTCAAGGCGCACCCGACCGGCCGCGACGGGGTGGGCCTCCACATCTCCAAGAAGCTGGGGGTCGCCCTCATCCAAGCGCCCAAGGGCGTCGAGACACCCGAGGGCATCAAGGTCGGCTCCACCATGAAGCAGGTCAAGAAGGCCTACCCCCGGCTCGACACCACGGGCAACTACCCCGTCGCCGGCGTTCCCGGCAACCCGAAGGCCCTGTACTACTTCCTGTCGAACCGAGGCAAGGTCTACGAGTTGGCTCTGGCCCTGAAGAACCAGGACTGCACCAACTAGGCCCGGCCGGTCTCGCGGAACCCCTCACACGGCCGGCGGGTTCCGCGAGGGGTTCCGCGAACGGCGACCTGCACGAGCACGGCCGTCCGGCGCGGGCCCGCCGGTCCCGCGGAACCGACCGTTCATGAGAACAGGAACGGTCACCGGCGTCACGCACGGCTGCTTCGCGGTCGGTCGCACCGGCCCGAGCGGAGGACCTGCCGGAGGGCCGGGTGCGGGAGGAGGCGCACCATCGTCGCCGAGACCGGCCGCATCCATGACCCGCGGATCATCGAATCGAAGATCTGTGACCGGTCGAGCGCCCTCGGGGTCAGCGCCCGGTCGCGCCGTCGATCAGTTCGCGGAGGATGTCCGCGTGGCCCGCGTGACGGCCGGTCTCCTCGATCATGTGGGTGAGGGCCCAGCGGATGCTGGGAGCGGGGCGTTCCGGCCGCGGTCGACGAGGGATCGGCGCACCGAGATCGGTGCACCCGTCGAGCACCTGGTTCGCCAGTTCGACCGTCTCCCGGTAACGGGCGAGGACATCGGCCACGCTGTCGGTCGGTGCGGCCTGGAACGTCGCCGGCCAGTCGGTGACGTCGTCCCCGAGGAACATCGAGCGTTCGACGAAGGTCAGGTGGTTGAGCAGGCCGAGCAGGTTCGTGCCCGACGGCACCGCGGCTGTTCGCACCTGTGGTTCGGGGGCGCCGTCGACCTTCGCGGCGACCGAGTTCCGGAGGTAGTCGAGGAATCCGCGCAGGGTCTCGGTCTCGCCGCCTCCGGTCCGGGGCGGCGGGGTGTCACCGCGGCGGTTGCGGCGTGTGGAGCCGGGCACAGTGGTCTCCCTTCTTCATCGGGGTGGCGCCGGTCGCCGTGTCAGGCGGTGCGGCGGATGAGCAGGACATGGTCGGTGACCTCGGCGGTGCGCCCGCCCGGTCCGGTCGCGATCCGGCGGGGTGCGTCGGCCCGCTCGACCGTCCACGTCGCCGGGTCCAGGTCGATGCCCGCGGCGACCTCCCGCGGGCTCGGGTACCGGACGTCGGGACCCTGGTTCCACGACCACGGCGCGGCCGAGCCGTGGTCGACGACCAGCAGCCGCCCACCCCGGCGCAGCGCGTGCGCGGCGGAGCGCAGGACGGTCGCCCTGTCCAGGTCGAAGGGGGTGTGCAGGTAGTGGGCGCAGATCAGGTCGAATCCGCCCCGTGGGAAGGACTCGTGCAGGTCATGCCGCTGGGCGATGACCCGGTCGCCCAGGCCGCGTGAGCGGGCGAGGTCTGTGAGCCGCTCGACCGCCACGGCCGAGATGTCGGCGGCGGTGACGCGCCACCCCTGGCCGGCGAGCCACAGCGCGTCGCCGCCGTCGCCGCATCCGAGGTCCAACGCGTCGCCGGGCGGCAGGCCCTCGACCGTCTCGGTGAGACGCGCGTTCGGCTGCGGGTCGCCGGCCGCCGGCCGGGCCGCGTAGAGGTCGTCCCAGAACGTGACCGCATCGGTGGTGCTCATCAAGACTCCTTCTGTCGGGATGCGCTCAGTCTCACCAGGCGTACCGCGTTCTGGCACGGAAACTTGCGGTTCTGGCAAGATGGCCTCGTGGATCGCAGGACGGACGACGACGTGCTCGACGCGGTGGGGCCGCGGCTTCGTGCGCTGCGTCGTGACCGCGGCATCACCCTCGCCGCCCTCGCGGCGACGACCGGCGTCTCGGAGAGCACCCTTTCCCGGCTGGAGAGCGGGCGGCGCCGGGCGACCCTGGAGTTGCTGCTGCCGCTGGCCCGTACCTACGACGTTCCGCTGGACGACCTGGTCGGCGCCCCGCACACCGGCGACCCCCGGATACACCTCAAGCCGATGAGACGGTTCGGGATGACCTTCGTGCCCCTGTCCCGGCGGCCGGGCGGGATACACGCGTTCAAGATGATCATCCCCGCCCGGCCGGAACCCCTCGAACCGACTCCGCAGACCCACGAAGGCTTCGAATGGCTGTACGTGCTCAGCGGTCACCTGCGACTCGTGCTCGGCGAGCGCGACCTGACGTTGCCGCCCGGTGAGGCGGCCGAGTTCGACACGTCCCTGCCGCACTGGCTGGGCAGCGCCGACGGCGGCGTGGTCGAGCTTCTCATCCTGTTCGGCCCGCAAGGGGTGCGTTCGCACGTACGCGCCGGCCCTCATCGGTCATCTCACGGCGGGAGCCGGCGGTGAGTTCGGCCGGAGACTCCGCATCCGCTCTTGGTGACGTCCAGGTGAAACAACAGAAGAGCCACAATTCCCAATCTTGGGAATTGTGGCTCTGACCTGCCCTAATACCGTCGGGACGACAGGATTTGAACCTGCGACCCCTTGACCCCCAGTCAAGTGCGCTACCAAGCTGCGCTACGTCCCGGTATGTCCGGCGCCCTCTCGGGCGGGACGTCATAACCTTAGCGCAGATCTGGCGGACATGCGCACACGACGGTGCCCGCCGTACGCGTGCGGACGGATGAGAAGTGAGGGACGGGTGGGACGCAAGGCGGTGATCGACCAGCGGGAGCTGCGGAGGCTGGTCGCGGAGGGGCTGTCCAACGCGGAGCTGGCCTCCCGGTTCGGGGTGAGCGAGTCCGGGATCCTGCAGGCCAAGCGGGCGGCGGGGCTGTCCAAGCCGATGCTCGACCACTCCCGCGCGATCCCGTGGAAGCTCGACCGCGCCCACAGCCAGTCGGGCCCGGCGACGAACCTGCGGAACCTGTCGTCGGCGGCGCAGGGCCGGGCGATCCCGGCGGAGAAGCTCAACACCGCGCTGCGCTGGGCGGACCGGCTGGTGTCCGGCGGGCTGGACATCGCCTACGAGCCGGGGCGGGGGTTCGCGGAGGTGCCCGCCGTTCCGGGGCGATCGCTCGTCGAGGGCCTGCTGGCCGAGGTCCGCGCGGCGCTGGAGAAGCCGTAGGACCGGTGACGACGACGCGCGGCACCGGAGAAGGCCGAGGGACCGGTGGCGGCGCGCGGCGCCGGAGAGGCCGGAGGACCGGTTGCGGCGAAACGGGGGAAAAGCCGCAGGAGGACGGCGGAATCCTCGTGCCGGACAAAGCTTCCCGGAACTTCGTACAAAGCTGTCATCGACGGTGAGTCACGGACATCTCCGAGCGGTTTCGAGGTCTGCCCCGGGGGCAGCGCACGAGAACAACCGCTATACAACCGGAGGCAGGTATGTCCACCGTGATCTGGGTGGTCGTCATCGCGGTCGCGGTGGTGGCGATCATCGCAGTCGGCTACTTCATGACGGGGCAGCAGCGCAGGCGCCGGCTCCGCGACCGGTTCGGCCCGGAGTACGACCGCGCCGTCCGCGAGCGTGAAAGCCGCCAGGAGGCCGAGCAGGA
The DNA here is from genome assembly GCF_013409935.1 of Streptosporangium sandarakinum. Taxonomy (GTDB): domain Bacteria; phylum Actinomycetota; class Actinomycetes; order Streptosporangiales; family Streptosporangiaceae; genus Streptosporangium; species Streptosporangium nondiastaticum. Next base: position 733,329 of record NZ_JACCCO010000001.1, read on the forward strand.
GCTCCTCGCCCGCGAGCAGCGCTTCAGCTCCCTCGACATCCGGCCGCTCGACCCGGACACGCGGGACGCCTACGCCAGGAAGTGGACGGAGGTCCAGGAGCGGTTCGTGGACGCCCCCGGGTTCGCGGTCACCGAGGCCGACCATCTGGTGACCTCCGTGATGGCGGAACGGGGCTACCCGACCGACGACTTCCAGCAGCGGCTCTCGGACCTGTCGGTCGAGCACGGCCGCACCCTCGACCACTACCGGCAGGCCCACGAGATCAGCAACCGCGCGGCCCGCACCGAGGCGTCCACCGAGGAGCTGCGCCAGGCGATGGTGCACTACCGCGTCCTGTTCGAGGAGCTCCTCTCGACCGGGAGCCCCGACGGCGGCCGTCCCGCACCGCACGCCGGGCCGGACCGGACGGACACCGCCCATGACGGTCGTTCCGTACCGGACCAGGCGGACACGACCGCCGAGGACAGGATCGACCGCCACGAGACCCGGGGACGGTGACCGCGATGAACGAGAAGCTCGAACGGATCAAGGATCGGCTGGTCCACGGGACCGGCGAGACCCGGGAGGAGACGGCCCGGGAGGAGACCGCGCGGCAGGGGGCGGTCCGGCCCGTCGACGGCGCGCCCGCCGGGTCGCCGGAGCAGGCGGAAGCCTCTCCGGTCGGCGTGTTCCCGGGCGACCGGCTCGTCGCCGGCCGCCGTGACGAACCGGCCCGCGACGGCCTGGCCGATGACGACACCGCCCCGACCACGGTGATCATCGACCGGCCCGGTGACGCGCCCGGCGACCGGGAGACCCCCGATCGGCACGACGGCATGACCGGCCACCGGGAGGCCGCCCCGCGTGAGTATCCGCCCGGCCCCCCGGAGGCCGCCGACCGGCCCGGCGTCCCCGCCGGTGAGGCCGTACGGCCCGGCCGGCCCGATCCCGCGCACGACGGCTCCGGTGCGCCCTCCCCGGTGACCGCCGCGTACGGCGCGCCCGGTGTGCCCGGCGCGTCCGATGCACACGGCGCGTCCGGTGCGCACGGCGCGTCCGGTGCGCATGGTGCGCCCCTTCCCGGGCGCGGTGTCCCCTCCCCCGCTCCCGGTGGCGTCTCTCCCGCGCCCGGCGACCCCTCCCCCGCGCGCGGCAACGGCCACTCCCCCACCGGCGGCGGCCCGCTGTTCGAGCACGACGCCGACGGGATCCGGCGGCGCTGGCAGGAGGTCCAGGTCGGTTTCGTCGACGACCCGCGTGACTCGGTCACCCGCGCCGACGCCCTCCTGGAAGAGCTGGTCGGCTCACTGCGGACCGCCCTGGAGCGCAGGACGGCCTCGCTCAGGCAGCGGTGGGACGGCGACGAGCACGACACCGAGCGGCTCCGCACCGCGCTGCGCGACTACCGGGCGACGCTGGAGCAGCTGCTGAACCTGTCGTCCGGGACGAGGTGACCATGTTCGCGATCGCCGCGGCAATCGTGTTCGTCCTCGGCCTGCTGCTCGGTCTGGCCGACGGCCGGATCGCCGGCGTCGGCGGCCCTGCCTTCCTGGTGCTGGCGCTGCTCCTCCTCACGCTGCACCAGGCGGGGATGGGGACGCCGGGGGCATGGAGCCAGGCCTGGCGCCGCCGGCACTGAGCGGGCTCCACGCGTCTCGCGCAGCCGGGCAGGGCCAGGCGGGGCCGTACGGGGCCGAACGGAGAGGGGGTGCCGCCCGGCCGGGCGGCACCCCCTCTTTTTCTCGTCAGCCGGTTCGGGGCGACCGTCGCCCCCCTTTCCCCGGCTCGGACGGCCCCTCGGCACAGGCACGGGCGGCCCCTCTGCACAGGCACAGGCGGTCCCTCGGCGCAGGGCGCAGCGGACGGAGCGGACGCATCCGACGCGACGGACGGCGCCTCAGCGCGCGCCCGACCGGGCGGCGCGCTCGAACTCCTCGCGGGGGCGGCTCAGCGCGCCGAGCGAGACGACCTCCCTGCGGAACGGGAACGAGAGGGTCCAGTCGGTGAGGACGCGGATCTTCTTGTCGAAGGTCGGCACCCGGGTGAGGTGGTAGGCGCGGTGCATGACCCAGGCGGGCAGCCCGTGCAGCTTACGGCCGTAGATCTGCGCGACCCCCTTGCCGAACCCCAGACCGGCCACCGAGCCGACGTAGGCGTGCCGGTGGGCCTTCAGCGGCCTGCCCCTGAGCGTGGCCACCACGTTGTCGGCCAGCGTGCGCGCCTGCCGTACGGCGTTCTGGGCGTTGGGCGCGCACATCTCCCCCGGCTTGGTGAGGTCGGGTACGGCGGCGCAGTCCCCGGCGGTGAAGACGCCGCCGTGGTCCTCGACGACCAGCTCGGCGGTCGCCCTGATCCTGCCCCGCTCGTCGAGCGGCAGGCCGCTGGACTGGTTGAGGGGGTTCGGCTTGACCCCGGCGGTCCACACCAGGGTGTCGGAGTCGAGCTCGGTGCCGTCGCTGAGCACGATGTGGCCGCCCTCGGCGGACTTCATCAGGGTCTCCAGCCGCGCGTCGATGCCGCGGGCGCGGAGCTCCTGGAGCGTCCAGCGTCCCATCTCGGGGCCCACCTCGGGCAGGATGCGACCGGTGGCCTCCACCAGGACCCAGTGCATGTCGCCGCGATCGATCGTCCGGTAGTAGCGGCAGGCGTACCGGGCCATGTCCTCCAGTTCGGCGAGCGCCTCGACGCCGGCGTAGCCCCCGCCGACGAAGACGAAGGTCAGGGCCCTGTCGCGGATCTCGGGGTCGCTGGTCGACTCGGCCAGGTCGAGCTGGCCGAGGACATGGTTGCGCAGGTGGATGGCCTCTTCCAGGCTCTTGAAGCCGATCCCGCATTCGGCGAGGCCGGGGATGGGCAGCAGCCGCGAGATCGACCCCGGCGCGTAGACGAGGATGTCGTACTCCATGACGCGGGCCGGCCCGAGCTGCGGGCGGAGGGCGACGGTACGGCTCACGGGATCGACGCCGGTCACCATGCCGTTGACGATCGCGCACCTGTCCAGGGCCCGGCGCAGGGAGACGACGACGTGGCGCGGCTCGATGTTGCCGGCCGCCGCCTCCGGCAGGAATGGCTGGTAGGTCATATAGGAGTCGATGTCCAGGACCGCGATGCGGGCCTCGCCACGACGAAGCTTGCGCTGCAGACGCAGGGCGGTGTTCAGGCCGACATATCCGCCGCCGACGATCAGAATGCGGGGAGCTTCAGTCATAAATCGGCTTGTACCCGGAAAAACCTCTCAAATCGGGAAGGTCATGGTAATGAACGTTCCCGCCATCCCTGTTCTGAAATGCATGTCCAGGCTGACCATTCGGGCCACCCACAGCCCCATGCCGCTGGTGGCGTGCGGGCCGGGGGGCGTCTGGCCGGGAGGCTCGGTGGGGAACCACCGGCCCTCGTCGTGAATCTCCACGACGAGGGCGCGGCCGGTGGTCCATATTCTCAGCACGGCCTTGGCCGTGGTGTGCCCATGGGTCACGGCGTTGGTGGCGACCTCGTTCACCGCCACCAGGAAGTCGGGCAGGTTCTCCTCGCGCATCCCGCCGCGCAGCGCGTGGGCGGCGGCGAAGTCGCGCACGTCGGGCAGGTCGGGCAGGCAGAAGGCGAGCTCGGCCACGGGGACTCCGTCGGGGCGCGGCCGGGAACGGTCGTCACCCGCCATGAAGCGAGCCGGACGAGCACCGTCCTCGTTCACGCGAGATCCGCCTCCCCTGTCCCAGCGCGCGATCGTCCTCAGCATCCGGGGATCATTCAGAAGCACCCTATGCCACACCACGCCGTCGCCGACTTGGGTGCCCGATGCGGACCGGTGTATTCAGCATTCCGCCACCAGTTCGGCGCGGAGCTGGTCGAGCACCTTCCGCAGGATACGGGAAACGTGCATCTGGGAGATACCGAACTCCGCCGCGATCTCAGCCTGGGTCATGTTACCGAAGAAGCGCAGGAGCAGGATGTTCTTCTCCCGGGCCGGCAACTTGTCGATCAGCGGCTTGACGGCCTCGCGGTCCACGAGCGCGCCCATGGCGTCGTCCTCGTCGGGGATGACGTCGCCCAGCGCGGCCGCGTCGTCGTCGGAGCCGAGGGGGGCGTCGAGCGACAGGGCGCTGTAGGCGGCGGAGGCGTCCAGGGTCAGCAGGACGTCCTCCTCGGAGATCTTCATCTTGGCGGCCAGCTCGGCGACCGTCGGGGCGCGGCCGAGGTCCTGGCTGAGGTCGGCGACGAGCCGGTTCAGCTCGGCCCGGCGCTCCTGGTAGACGCGGGGGACGCGGATCGCCCAGGTGCGGTCGCGGAAGTGGCGCTTGACCTCACCGGTCATGGTGACCACGGCGTAGCCGCGGAAGGGGTGGCCGAGGGTGGCGTCGAAGCCGTTGATGGCCTTCATCAGCCCGACGTAGGCGGCCTGGAGGAGGTCCTCCAGCGGCTCTCCGCGGTAGCGGTAGCGGCGGGCGATCTCCATGGCGAGCGGCCGGTGCATCTCGACGAGGCGCTCGCGCAGACGCTCGGCGCGGTACTCGGAGATCTCGGGGGCGGACATCTCGGCGAGGAGATCCTCGGCGGTCATGTCGGTGATTTCGAGGGCCTGAACAGACATCGCTGCTCCTTGGTATAACTGCCGGGCGAAGCCATCGGCGCGGAGCAGTATCCGGGCAGACGGCATCGCCTCGACCTGTCTTCGAGGCGAGGCCCTCTGCTGGACCTCGGTTCTAGTATTACCCCGATTCCGGGAGTATTGCTCGCTCGCAGGTAACAGTAAGGTTGCTAATCGAATGTCGAGGAGGACCTGAGTGACGGTGTCGGAGAACGGCGAGAGAGCGTCAGCCCTGACTCTGACGTCGGCGCTGGCCGACGGGGTCAACGTGATCCGGGTGACGGGCCTGCTGGACGCGACGACCAGGGACCAGTTCGCCGACTACCTGTCGGCCGAGTTCGACGAGCACGGCCCTGACATGGCGCTGGATCTGGCGGGGGTGACCTTCATGGACTCCCGGGCGCTGGGCCTGATCGTCCACCACTGGCAGCTCAGCACCGGCGCGGGCGGGAAGTTCGCGCTCATCGGGGTGGAGTACGCCAAGACCAAGGTGATGTGGATCACCGGCCTGGCCCAGCGGCTGCCGCTCTACGACACGATCGACGACGCGCTCGCCGCCTTCGGCTGAGGCGGGCGCGGGCCGGAGACGCCCATGCCCGGGGAAGCGGCTCCGGGACGCCCGGAGGGCCCCGGGACGCCCGCGGCCGTACGGCGGGCCGCCGGCGGATCCTCACGCGCCCCCGGCCGGTTCCCGTGCCGTCAGCCGGCCTCCTCGTGCCGGTTGCGCTGGTTGCGCTGGTGCTCGTCGACCAGCAGCCGGGCCAGGTCCACCACCTTCACCTGGTGGTGCTGGGAGATGCGGCGCAGCTCGTCGAAGGCGGCCTCGGCCGAGCACCCGCTGGACTTCATGATGATGCCCTTGGCCTGGTCGATGATCGCCCGGCCGGCCAGTGCCTCCTGCATCTGGGCGGCGTCGGTGCGGACCTCGTCGTAGTCCCACATGTTGGCCAGGGCCACGTTCACCTGCTCGGCGAGCATGTCGGCCAGCGGCGGGACGCTGCGGGCCGCGAACACGCCGGGCCGCACGCCGTACAGGCCGAGGACGAGGACGGCGCGCTCGATGGTGATCGGCAGGGCCAGGATCGAGCGGACACCGAAGCGGACCGCCATGCCGGTGTAGGCGGGCCACCGGGAGTCGCGCAGGACGTCCTGGACGATCACGTGGCGGCCGGTCCCGCGGGCCTCGGTGGAGGGCCCCTCCCCCAGGTCGCCCTCGCTGTCGACGAGCACGACCAGCTCGCTGTGCGAAGCCGACACCACGAGGCGTTCCTGGCGCCACAGCTCGGCGGACCCGCCCGCGCAGCCGGGCACCCCGCCCGCCAGGGTCGCGGTCAGGCCGCGCAGCACGCTCTCGCTCGACGTCTCCTCGCTCACCCGCCCCAGGGCCGCGAGGTCTCGGGCGAGAACAGGTGTGACCATGTCCATGGGGCGATTTCCCTTCCCGATGTCGCTAACTTAACCACTATCCGACCGCGCATCGATTCGGCCCACCGGGTGGCGTACCGTCTACGACGAAACCCGCCTCACGGCCGCTGACGAGGACGAGCATTGACCGACGCCATTGGCCTTCAGGCCCTGGAGCACGCGCTGAACGCGCTCACGACCAGGGTCTCCTCCCTGCGTGAGGCCAGGTCCGCCTACCCCGCCGACCCCCGGTCCACACTCGATGCGGCGCTCGCCGAGCTCGACACCGCCGGGGAACTGCTGGAGGCGTCCCTGCGCGAGCTGCGCAGGGCGCCCCGCCGCTCCGGGGAGCGGGAGAGCGGCTCGCAGCGCGAGCTGAAGTTGCTGCGGCAGGTGTTCCGCACCTTCCCGGTCCCCGTGGTGGTGCTGGACGGCTCCGGGGTGGTCCGGCGGATCAGCGCGGAGACCTCCCGGATGCTGGGCAGTCCCGCGGGGTACCTGATCGGCCGCTCCTTCCCGCTGTTCGTGGACGTCTCGCGGCGGGCGGCGTTCCGCTCGCACCTGACGGCGGTGCAGCGCGGCGGCGAGACCGCGACGTTCCAGACCCGGCTGAGCCACCAGGGCCGGGCGCACACGGTGCAGCTCGCGGTGATCCGGCTGACGATGCCGGGTGAGCCGCAGGCGATGACCGCGGTCGTGATCCTGCCGCTGGAGACGCAGGTCTCCACCGCGCCCGCCGGGCCGGTGACCCGGTCGGACGCCTCGCTGATGCTGGCCTCCGCCCGCCGCCAGGAGCTGCTGGCCAGGATGACCCGCCTGCTGCTCGACGAGGAGAGCCTGCGCCAGCCGGTGACCGTCACCCGGGCCGCCCGGCTGCTGGCGGCCGAGACCGCCGACTGGGTGATCGCCGACGTGGTCCGGGACGGCATGCCCCGGCGGGCCACCGTGCTCGGCCCGAGCGACAAGCCGGTGACCGAGCTGGTCCGCGTGGTCGAGGGGCTGAACCCGCTGACCGCGCCGGCCGTCGCCCACGTGCTCACCGGCGGGTCGGGCGTGGTCCACGAGATGCTGGAGGACGACACGCTGCTCGGGTCGGTCCCGGGCGGCCCGCCGCTGCTGCGGGTCATGGGCGCCGCGTCGGTGCTGATCGTGCCGATCCAGGGCGAGGCGGGCGCGCTGGGCGCGCTGACCCTGGTACGGCTGCGCGACCGCGAGCCGTTCACGCTGGCCGACCTCGGCCTGATGGAGGAGATCGGCGTCCACCTCGGGCTGGCGCTGCGTGCCCGCCGCAACTTCCAGACGCGTTTCCAGGCCGCCGAGGCGCTGCGCACCAGCGTGGTCCCCCGCGCCCTGCCGGACATCCCGGGCTTCGAGGCCGCGGCGGTCTACCACGCGGGCTCCTCCTCGGTCGGCGCCGAGTTCTACGACGCCTTCCCGGTGCGCGACGGGTGGGGCTTCGCCCTGGGCGGCGCGGTGGGCAAGAGCGAGGAGGCCGCGGCGGTCACCGCCATGGTCCGCAACGGCCTGCGCGTGCTGAGCGTCTGGGAGTCCGAGCCGGCCGAGGCCCTGCGCAAGATGAACCAGGCACTGACCGCGCAGAACAGCGGCATGTTCGTGATGGCGGCGGCCGGGTTCGTCCGGGGCCGCAAGATCAGGCTGGCCAGCGCCGGGCACCACCCGGCCGCGCTGCTGCAGCCCGACGGCGGGGTGCGCTTCACCGCCGGCGGCGGGGTGCCGCTCGGCATCGACCCCGAGGCGGAGATGTTCGGCGAGGAGATCACCCTCACCAGGGGACAGACCCTGGTGTTCTACTCCGACGGGCTGGTCGCCTCCCAGAACGAGCAGGGCGAGCCGTACGGCGAGGACCGCCTGGCCGACGTGCTGGCCCGGTCGGTGGCGCAGGCGCCGGCCACGGTGGTCAAGGCGATCGAGGACGACCGGAACGCCTTCTCCGGCGGGCGGGTCTGGGATGAGGTCGTCATCCTGGCCCTGCGCGCGGTGTGATCCCGGCCGTCGGAACACCTGGTCAGGCGGCCGGCCCGGCCGCGTGCCGGTCCGGCCCCGGCAGGGCGGGTTTGCCTTCGGTAGATAAAGGGGTATGGTTTTCCTCATACAGATGAGTGCCTAAGACGCAGGCACCCCTGAAGGAATCACAGGCTCCCCACGCCTATACGTCCTCCCAGAGGTGTGCCATGAACATTGCATTCGTCTCCTTCGACACCGTGTCTCCCTCTCAGAGCCGGTCGGACATCGCCGCGCAGCGTGAGCACCTTCTGTCCGTCGCCCGTGAGCTCGGCCGTGACCACAAGGTAACCGTCTACTCCCGGAAGACCTCCGAGGACGACCGGGACCGCGTCCGCGTCTCCCCCGGCGTCACCGTGGAGAACCTCTCCGCCGGACCTGCCGGGGACCTCCCCGAGGACGGCCTGCTGCCCCACCTGTCCCGTCTCGGCGACCAGCTGATGCGCCGCTGGCGCCAGGAGCGCCCGGACGTCGTCCACGCCCGTTCCTGGATCGGCGGGCTGGCCGCCATCGCCGGAGCGGACGGCCTCGACGTGCCGCTCGTGCAGAGCTTCGGTGCCTGCCGTACCCGTGACGCCAAGAAGGTCCGCGTGCAGCGCGCGATCGCCCGCCGGGCCGGCGCGGTGGTCGCCGGGTGCGGCGACGAGGAGTCCACGCTGATCCGGCTGGGCGTGCCGCGCAACGCGATCTCGGTGATCCCCTGCGGCGTCGACGTCGAGCGCTTCCGCCGCCAGGGCCCGGCCGCGGCCCGCGGCAACCGTCCGCGCCTGCTGCACGTCGGCTCGCTCGCCCCCGGCCAGGGCGTCCACACCGCGCTGCGCGCCCTGGAGGGCATCCCGGACGCCGAGCTGCTCATCGCCGGCGGCCCCGCCGCCGCCGAGCTGGAGCACGACGCCGAGGCGCACCGGCTGACGCTGCTGGCCAAGGAGATGCGGCTGGAGGACCGCGTCACGCTCCTCGGGCACGTGCCGCACACCACGGTGGCCAAGCTGATGCGCAGCGCCGACGTGGTGCTGTCGCTGCCGCGCGAGGCGGGCAGCGGCGCGGTGGCGCTGGAGTCCATGGCGTGCGGCGTGCCGGTGATCGCCTCCGCGGTGGGCGCCCACCTCGACTCCGTCGTCGACGGCGTGACCGGCCTGCTGGTGTCGGCCGACCGCCCGGCGCAGACCGCCCGGCTCACCCGGGAGCTGCTCGCCGACCCCACCCGCCGCACCGCGCTCGGCTTCGCCGGCGCCGACCGCGCCCGCTCGCGCTACTCGTGGGAGCGGATCGCCCAGGAGTTCACCCAGGTGTACGAGGGCGTGCTCGCCACGCGGCACGCGATGGCCGCCTAGCCCGCCGCCGACGTCGCCGGCGGACACCCGCCGAGTCCCCTTCGGGGGACTCGAAAGCCAGGGCCCTTCGGGGCCCTGTTTTTTTGCCCTCGCCCGGCCGCCGGTCCGCTCCCGGCCCGCCCCGGCGGCCCGTACGGCGCAGGCCCGTACGGCACGGCGCCGACGGTCTCGCGGCAGGGACGGGCTCAGAGCAGGCGGGCCGCCTTGAGGGAGAGGTGGACCAGCAGCCGGTCCGCGCCGTCGTCGAGGTCGCGACCGGTGATCCTCCCGGCCTTGGCCAGCCGGTAGTAGAGCGTCTGGCGGTGCACGCCGAGCGCCGCCGCGGTCTGCTGGGCGTGTCCCGCCCGGTCGAGGTACTCCTCCACCGTCCTGGCCACCTCCGGGTCGCGGGCCAGCGCCGCGGTCTCCTCGGCCAGCTCCCGCAGGGCGTCCCGGGGCAGGCGGGCGAGCGTCCGGTAGACGCCGAGGTCGGGCCAGGACGCGACGGGCGCGAGGGCGGGCACCCGGTCGGCCACCTTCAGCGCGCTGACGGCCTCCCGCCAGCTCCGCCACGCCTGGGCGGGCTCGCCGCGGGCGCCGCCGACCCCGGCGGCCGTGCCGTACATGGCCTGGACCCGGCAGGCGGTCTCCCGGGCCTGGCCGGCCGGGGCGAGCAGCGCGACCAGGGGCTCGCCCTCGCCGACCACGCCGGGGTCGGCGAGCACGGCACGCGGCAGGGCCCACAGCGCGGCCACCCGGTCCAGCGAGCCGCGGACGGCGATCGCCGCCACCGGGCCGGGCAGGTCGAGCCTGGACAGCGCCCAGGAGCGCTCCTCGGCGTCGGAGGAGAACAGCCCCCGCAGGTTCCCGCCGAGGTCCTGGCGGCGGCGGGCCTCCTGGGCGAGCATCGCGGCGGCCCGGGCCACCAGCGGCGCCACCGACGCGAGCGCGTCGTCGCCGAGGGTCCCGTCGTCGAGCAGCCACAGGTACCCGTAGGTGACGTCGTTGTGGCGCAGCGGCATGCACACCCGGGCGAGCACGCCCAGCGCGGCGTCGGCGGGGATGCGGACCGGGCCGCGCGCCGCGGCGATGCCGTACCCCTCGAAGTAGGCCCGCACCTCGGGGGTCGCGCGGCGGCGCAGGATCGACTCCTGGCGCACCTCGTCGATGTCGCCGCTCTGCGCGCCGTAGGCGAGGAGCTGGAAGGAGCGGTCCTCCAGCGTGGCCGAAGCCCCCAGCCGGGCGGCGATCTCGTCGATGGTCTCCTGCAGCACCGTTCCATTGTCCGGCACTTTGGACAAATGTCGGAAAGCGCCACCGGTTGATCGTTGCACATGCACATGCGCCTTTGTTGACCTGCGGTTTTAGCATGGAAACATGCTCGGTTCCCTACTTCTCGCCGGTTCGCGGATGCCGCTCGTGCGGCGCGCGGTCTCCGGCGTCCCCTTGACACGCAAGGTCGTCGACCGCTTCGTCGCGGGTGAGAGCACCCGCGAGGCGGTGGAGGCCGTCCACCGGCTGGCCGACGCCGGTCTGGCCGTCACCGTCGACCACCTCGGTGAGGAGACCCGGGACGCCGATGCGGCCACCAAGACGGCCGAGGCGTACGTCACGCTGCTCGGCGCGCTGCGCGAGCTGGAGCTCGGCGACCGCGCCGAGGTGTCGGTGAAGCTGTCGGCCGTCGGCCAGGCGCTCGGCGCGGACGGCGACAAGATCTCTCTGGACAACGCCCGCCGGGTCGCCGAGGCCGCCCGTGCCGCCGGGGCGACCATGACCCTCGACATGGAGGACCACACCACGGTCGACTCCACGCTGGAGACCCTGCGCGCGCTGCGCGAGGACTTCCCGTCCACCGGCGTCGCCCTGCAGGCGTACCTGTTCCGCACCGAGGGCGACTGCCGCGACCTGTCGCACGCCGGCTCGCGGGTCCGCCTGGTCAAGGGCGCCTACGCCGAGCCCGCCTCCGTGGCCCACCAGGGCAAGAGCGACGTCGACCGGGCCTACGTCCGCTGCCTGCGCATCCTGATGGCCGGCGAGGGCTACCCGATGGTGGCCACGCACGACGACCGGCTGATCGCGATCACCGAGACCCTCGCCGACCGGTTCGAACGTCCCCGGGGCGGCTACGAGTACCAGATGCTCTACGGCATCCGGACCGACAAGCAGCAGGCCCTGGCCGGGGCGGGTCACACCATGCGCGTCTACGTCCCCTACGGCGACGACTGGTACGGCTACTTCATGCGCCGGCTGGCCGAGCGCCCCGCCAACATCGCCTTCTTTCTCCGCGCCCTTGGAGGCAAGTGATGGATGCCATCTCCAACGTCCCGGCTCCGTTCAACGAGCCGGTGCTGGGCTACGCGCCCGGCAGCGCCGAGCGCGCCGCGCTCGAGAACCGCGTCAAGGAGCTCTCCGGAGCCCAGCTCGACCTGACCATGACGATCGGCGGCGAGCAGCGCATGGGCGGCGGCGCCTCCATCGACGTGGTGCAGCCGCACAACCACGCCTCGGTGCTGGGCCGTACGGCCGACGCCACGGCCGGTGACGTGCGGGCCGCGATCGACGCCGCGCTGGCGGCGGCCCCGGCCTGGCAGGCGCTGTCGTTCGACGAGCGCGCCGCGATCTTCCTGCGCGCCGCCGACCTGCTGGCCGGCCCGTGGCGGCAGACGCTGAACGCCGCGACGGTGCTGGGCCAGTCGAAGTCGGCGCAGCAGGCCGAGATCGACTCCGCCTGCGAGCTGATCGACTTCCTGCGGTTCAACGTCTCCTACGCCCGGCAGCTCTACAGCGACCAGCCGGTGTCGTCGCCGGGGGTGTGGAACCGGATGGAGTACCGCCCGCTGGAGGGCTTCGTCCTGGCGATCACGCCGTTCAACTTCACCGCCATCGCCGGCAACCTGCCGACCTCGGCGGCCCTGATGGGCAACGTCGTCGTCTGGAAGCCCTCCCCCACCCAGCAGTTCGCCGCGCACTTCACCATGCGGCTGCTGGAGGAGGCCGGGCTGCCGCCGGGCGTCATCAACATGGTCACCGGCAACGGGCAGGCCGTCTCCGAGGTCGCTCTCACCCACCCGCAGCTCGCCGGGATCCACTTCACCGGCTCCACCGCGACCTTCCAGCACCTGTGGTCCACGGTGGGCGCGAACATCGCCTCCTACCGGAGCTACCCGCGCCTCGTCGGCGAGACCGGCGGCAAGGACTTCGTGCTGGCCCACCCCTCGGCCGACCCGGCGGTGCTGACCACCGCGCTGGTCCGGGGCGCCTTCGAGTACCAGGGCCAGAAGTGCTCGGCGGCCTCGCGCGCCTACGTCCCGCGGTCGCTGTGGTCGCTGATCCGCGACGAGCTCGTCGGCACCGCCGAGGCGCTGACCGTCGGTGACGTGTCCGCCGACCTGTCGACCTTCATGGGCGCGGTCATCAACGACCAGGCGTTCGCCAAGCACAGGGCGGCGATCGACCGGGCCCGCTCGCTCGACTCGATCGACGTGCTGACCGGCTCCTACGACGACTCCACCGGCTACTTCGTGCGGCCCACCGTCCTTGAGTGCTCCGACCCGGCCGACGAGATCTTCGCCAAGGAGTACTTCGGGCCCATCCTCGGCGTCCACGTCTACGACGACGCGGACTTCGACGCGGTGATGGACCAGATGGAGAACGTCTCGCAGTACGCGCTGACCGGCTCGATCATCGCCCGCGACCGGTACGCGATCGCGGCGGCGTCGGAGCGGCTGCGCTTCGCGGCGGGCAACTTCTACGTCAACGACAAGCCCACCGGCGCGGTCGTCGGCCAGCAGCCCTTCGGCGGCGCCCGCTCCTCGGGCACCAACGACAAGGCCGGCTCGATCTACAACCTGATCCGCTGGGTGAACTCCCGCACGATCAAGGAGACGTTCGTCCCGCCGACCGACTACCGCTACCCGCACATGGGCTGACCTTCCACGGACCGGCCGGTCCGGACGCCCCCTGGGAAGCGGTGACGCCCGGGTCTCAACGACGAGACCCGGGCGTCACCCTTTTCCGCTTTCCGCGCCGGTGCCGTCGGCGCCACGCGGCGGCGTCGAACGTTGCCGCACTTCCATAGCCGGCTATAACATAGCCGACTATGGAAATGATCGACGTTCTGGCGATCTGTGGGAGCACCCGTGAGGGTTCGCTCAACCGGTCGCTGCTACGGACCGCGCTCCGGCTGGCCGAGGCCCCGTTGCGGGTGGAGATGTGGGACGACCACGCCTCCGTCCCCCGCCTGGACGCCACCCGCGAGCGCCCCTTCCCCTCGGCCGTGGCCGCCCTGCGCGACCGGGTGGCGGCGGCCGACGTCCTGCTGCTGGTCACCCCCGAGCTCAACCGTTCCGTCCCCGGCGAGATGAAGGACCTCGTCGACTGGCTGTCGATCCTCGCCCCTCCGCGCCCGCTGACCGGCAAGCCGGTGGCGCTGATGAGCGCGTCGCCGCACCGGTTCGGCGGCGCCTTCGCCCAACTGCAGCTCGGCGACCTGCTGCGGCGGGCCGGCGCGGAAGTGCTCTCGGACCTTGAGGTCGCCGTCGGCTCCGCCCACCTGTACCGGGATTCCGATGGGGGCCTGACGTCGGAGGAGATCCGGCGCGACATCGCCCGCCTGTGGGAGCGCGTCCTCACCCGCGTGGCGACCTCCCGTCCGGTGGTGCCGGCGTGACGGCCGGGCGGGAGGTCGCCTCCGCGAGCGGGCCGCTCGGCTACGCCCTGGCGCAGGTCACCCGGGCCCACCGTGCCGAGCTGCAGCACCGGATGGCCGAGCTGGGCCTGCACCTGGGTCAGGAACTGCTCATCGTGGACCTGCACCACAACCCCGGCACCACCCAGGCCGAACTCGTCCAGCGGATCGGCATGGAGCAGCCCACCATCGCCAAGGCGGTCACCCGCATGGAGCGGGCCGGGTTCGTCGAGCGGATCCCCGACCCCGGCGACCGCCGGGTGACCCGGATCCGGCTGACCGAACGCGGTGAGGCCGTGGTCGGCGCGATCGTGGACGCCTGGGAGCAGGCCGACCGCAAGGCCGTGGCCGGGCTCTCCGGCGACGAGATCGCCCACCTCATCCGGCTGCTGAACTCCGTCCGCGACAACCTCGCCTGAACCCACAGGAGAAAACCATGCAACTCGGACTCGCCGGAAAAGTCGTCCTGGTGACCGGCGCCAGCACGACCATCGGCAGGGCCACCGCCCTCGCCTTCGCCGACGAGGGGGCACACGTCGCCGTCGGCTACCACACCAATCTGAAGGCCGCCGAGGAGACCGTCGCCGAGGCCGAGCGGCGCGGCGCCACGGCGATCACCTGGCGGCTCGACCTCGGCGACCCCGGCTCCCTGCACGCGGCGGTCGGCCAGGTCCGCGACCGGCTCGGACCGATCAGCGTCCTGGTCAACAACGCCGTCCGCTGGCCGGACTGGCCCGAACCCGGTGAGCTGTTCGAGACCGCGCCCCCCGAGCGGTTCACCACCTCGGTCACCGCCAACCTCGAGGGAACTGGCCGCCGCGGGCATCCTCACCAACGTCGTCATGCCGGGCTTCACCCCCGGTGACCGGCCCATGCCGCAGGAGCTTCTCGACAAGGCCGCCGCCGCCGCGGCGACCGGGCGCGTCACCCACCCCGGGGACGTCGCCCGGATGATCGTCTTCCTGTGTTCGGCCGCCAACACCAACACCACCGGCGAGGCGGTCAGGACCGACGGCCACTTCCTCTCCCCGGGCTGACCCTCCGTCCCGCAGGCCGCTCGCCCCGCCCGCCCCGGTACAGGCCGACACGCCACCGACCGGCCCGGCCACCACGACCGGGCCCCCGCCCCCTACGCCGGCGGGGGTGGGTGGCCTGCGGGACGGCCGCTGCCTGAGGCCATCGCCTTCGATGTCCGCTCCGTCGCGCCGGGGACATCCCGAATCCGCGTGGTCCCCGGATAGGTGGTCCGGCAGGCGAGCCGCGTGCGGACCCGGATCCGTTACCGACAGTTTGTGAACCGGGCCGGGTGGCCGGCCATGCTCCCTGGTAGGTACACGGGCATGGCCGACGATCACCCGGACGCGTCCCCGGGCGTCTCCGGGGGCGCCGCCGCGGTGCTTCTGCGGGCGGGGCGCCTCCTCAGCCGGGGCGCCCACTCCCGCGACCTCGGGGACGTCTCCTACCGGGGCGGGCGCGACGCGGAGCTCTTCCACCGCGCCCGCGATCCGAAGGCCCTCGGCACCGCGGCGGTACGGCGCGGCTGGACCGGAAACGGCGTATGACCCGGCGAAGGGTCCGCCGGCTCGCCGTGTTCCGGCTGGAGCGGCTGGAGCGGCGCCGCCCGCGGCGGATCGTGCGCGCCGTGTACTGCGGGGTCAACAGCTTCGTCTCGCTGGTCATCCTCGCGGTCGTCGCCGAGTACAGCCATGCCCCGTTCCTGTTCCCCTCGCTGGGGCCCACCGCGTTCCTGCTCTTCCACGCGCCCCTGGCGGCGTCGGCCTCACCGCACAACACCCTGCTCGGTCACCTGATCGGCGTTCTCGCCGGCTGGTTCGCGCTGGCCGTCACGGGCCTGCTGGCCGTACGTCCCGATCTGGAGGACGTGGACGCCCGGCGCGCCCTGGCCTGCGGCCTGGCACTCGGCCTGACGTGCGGGCTGATGCCGCTGCTCGACGCGGCGCACCCACCGGCCGGCACCACGACCCTGATCGTCGCCCTCGGCCTGCTGCGCACGCCCGATCACCTGGTCGTCCTGATGGCCGCCGTGGTGCTCATCACGGCGCAGGGGTTCGTCATCAACCGGCTCGCCGGTCTGCCGTACCCCCTCTGGCGGCTCCCCTCGGCGGCCGCCGAACCCTGACCGGCGCGACGGCGCCGGTGTGACCGCCGGGTCAGGCCGTCTCCCCCAGCAGGTGGTCCCAGTCGGACAGGAAGCGGTCCAGGCCGTAGCGGGCGAGGGCTGCGGCACGGGCGGCCTCGCCCGTCCGCGCGGCCAGGGCGGGGTCGGCGGCGAACACCTCCAGGGCGGCGACCAGGGTGGCGACGCGGGTGGAGATCACCCCGGCCCCGGCGGGCACGGCCTCGACGACCTCGGTGCAGGCCGGCGCCACCACGGGCATGCCGAGCAGCATGGCCTCGATCAGCGACAACCCCAGCGAGGTCCACCGGTAGGGGTGCAGGTAGACACGACGCCGCGCGAGCTCGGCGTGCATCCGCCGCTGCGGCAGATCCTCGAATGTCCCGTACGGCAGGCCGGTGACCTTCATCCCGAAGAGGTCCAGCGGCACGGCGGCGGCGAAGCGCGGAAGCAGGTCGGTGCCGGCGACGCGGGTACGGCGGACCGGCTCGTTGACCACGACCCCGGCGCGGGGCAGCTCCCCGGTGTAGCGGTGCCCGGGATCCACGACGCCGTGCTCGATGACCCGGGCAGGAGCCAGACCGGAGTCCCAGAACAGCTCGTTGAAGTGCGTCACGTGCACCAGCGGGATGTCGGAGCGGCCGGCGAGCGGGTGGCGGGTGCGCGGGACGTCCCCGGCGGGGGTGTTGTGCTCGACGTAGACGGCAGCCAGGTCGCGCCCCGGGCGGCGGCCGAGCCAGTGCTCGGCGAGTTCGATCTCTTGGGGCCGCTGCAGGACGGCGACGTCGATCTCCTCGTCGCGGAGCCGGTCCCACGGCACCTCGCGGGCGTTCGGCGGCCAGGGGAAGGTGCGGGCCCGGCCGCGGCCGTCGGGGCCGCGGTCCGGGACGAGCGGAACCAGGTAGTCGTGACCGCCCTGGACGAACGCGGTGGCCCACGATCCGTGCACGTGCCACAGCAGGATCTTCACGCCGGCTCCTCGGTGTCGGCCCGCGCGGTCGCGGCGGGAACGATGGACGCGGGGGAGGCGGGGGTGGTGGACTCGGAAGCGGCGGACGCGGGGGCGGTGGAGACGGGGGCGGTGGACTCGGCCGGGCTGGTGGGAACGGCCGGGGCGCCGGGGGACGCGGGGAGGTCCGGGAACACCGGGGCGGGGCGCAGCGCCAGGTCCACGGCGGCGGCGAGGTCGGCGGCGACCTCGGGAGCCGCCGCCACCTCCTCGGGCAGGGTGACCGGCGTCGGGACGAGGATGCCGCGCGCCCCGGCCGCGCGGGCGGCCTCCACATCGCGTCCGATGTCGCCGACGACCACGCAGTCGCGGGCGTCGACGCCGAGGACGGCCGCCGCGTGCAGCACCAGCCCGGGGGCGGGTTTACGGCAGGCGCACCGGTCGTCCTCGCCGTGGGGGCACACCGCCCAGACCGCGAACGGGCCGAGCAGCTCCTCCACGCGCCGGTTGACGTCCTCCAGCGCGTCCGGGCTGACGAGGCCCCTGGCCACCCCCGACTGGTTGGTCACCACCCCGACCGGGACCCCGGCCCGGCGCAGCCGGTCGAGCGCGCGGCGGGCGCCCGGCACCGGCCGCACCCGGCCGGGGTCGGCGTTGTAGGGGACGTCCTCGACGAGGGTCCCGTCCCGGTCGAAGAGCACCGCGGCCGGACGGCGGGCGGGCGTGGGTTCACCTGGGCGGACGGATGCCGCCTCCGGACGGGCGGGCGGCAGCGCTTCCGGACCGAGGGACGGCGCTTCCGGGGCGGGAGGCGGTGCTCCCGGACGGGCGGGCGGCGGCGCTCCCGGGACGGGGGGCGGCGGTTCCGGGCGGGTGGGCAAGGGCACCTCCGAGCGGACGGACGGCGGCGGATCTCCGCCCGGGATCCGCCTGTCGGTGAACGGCGCCTCCGAGCGGACGGGCGGTACCTCCGGACGGGGTGGGCGACGTCGTCTCGGCGCGGGCGGGCTGCGCGTTCCCGGCGCCGCGGGCTCCCCGGAGGGCCGCCCGGGATGGTCTGCGACTTCCCTGCCCCGGGGCTCGCCAAACGGCTGCTTACCAGGACGAGACGCGGCTTGCGCTTCGTCTACCTTCTCTTCCCGGAAATCCGAGGTTTGGGAGGCGCTTCTCTCGGTAGTCGTGCGCGTACCTCAAAAAGGGGGCGGAATGCGATTTCTCATGATGAATCAGATCTCTCATGATCCTGCCGCCGCACCGGCCACCGGCGGACGCGCGGCCCCGACGGCTGCGAAGGCCCCGAAGGCTGCGAGGACCACGACGGCCGGGAAGCCGTGTCCGGCCCGCCAGGCGGAGGTGCTCACCGCATGATCACCGTAGTGGTCCCGACCGTGGGCCGGCCCAGCCTGGCCGCGACGCTGGCCGCGCTCGACCCGGGCCCGGACGTCATCGTCGTCGACGACCGGCCCGAGCACGTGCCCGACCCCCGTACCGACCTGGCCGACGCCGTGATGTGCGAGCTGCCGGGCCTGGCCGAGGCGCGCTCACCCGGCCGCGACGGCGAGGCGGGGCAGCCGATCCGGGTGGTGCGCTCGGGCGGACGAGGGCGGGCCGCCGCCCGCAACGCCGGCTGGCGGGCCGCGGACACCCCGTGGGTGGTGTTCCTCGACGAGGGCGTGATCCCCGCCCCCGACTGGGTGCGGGCGCTCCGCGCCGACCTGGCGGACCTCCCCGCCGACGTGGCCGGCAGCCAGGGCCGCGCCGAGGCACCGCCCGAGGCCGGACGGCCGGGCGACGTGAGGCGCGGCACCGCCGGGCGGCCGGCCGGTGAGGGGCGCGACGCCGGGCGGGCGGTCGCCGGGTGGACCACCGCCGACATGGCCTACCGGCGGGAGGTGCTGGAGCGGACCGGCGGGTTCGACGAGCGCTTCTCCGGCGCCTTCCGGCAGGACGCCGATCTCGCGCTGCGGGTGACGGCGGCCGGTCACCGCCTGGTCAGGGGTGAGCGCGTCGCCCGGCACCCGTCCCGCCACGACGGGCCGTGGGCGGGTGTGCGCAGCCAGCGCGGCAACGCCGACGACGCGCTGATGCGCCGCCTGCACGGCCCGGCCTGGCGGACGGCCGTCGGAGGCGGGCCGGGAGGGCTGCGCCGCCACGCGCTGACGACGGGGCTGGGAGCGCTGGGCCTGCTGGCCGGCGGCCTGGCGGGCGGTGTCGCCGCACGCGGCGGGCCGCGCGCCGCCGGGGCGCTGCGCGGCGCCGCGGCGCTGGCCGGAGCGGGCTGGCTGGCGCTGACCGCGGAGTCCGCCTGGGCCCACATCGCCCCGGGGCCGCGTACCCGGCAGGACATACGGCAGACGCTGCTCACCAGCATGCTCATCCCGCCCGCCGCCTGCGTGCACCGGCTGCTGGGCGAGTGGCGGGCCCGCCGGTGACGGCCGCCGCGGCGGGGCCGGGCCCGGTGCCCGGCCCCGCCGCCTGACCGGCTTCCGTCACCGGCCGGGTCACCGGCATCGGCGGTCGGGGTGGGGTCCGGCCCGCGCCGCCCGGCTTCCACCTGCCAGACCGGCTTACATCGCCTGACCTGCGCGTTTGCTCGCCGTACTGGCGGGTAACCATCTTCATGATGGTCCTCAGCAGGGGCGCGGCCGAGGTGCCGCCCATGCCGCCTCACCTCCAGCTGGAGGTGACCTCGGCGTGCAACCTCCGCTGCCGGATGTGCCTGGTCCGCTACCGCCCCCCGGTCAACAAGATCGAGGGGGCGATGTCCCCGGAGCTGTTCCGCCGGATCCTCGACGCGCTGCCGGGACTGCGCCGGCTCACCCTGCAGGGTCTCGGCGAGCCGCTGCTCCACCCTCACCTGATCCCGATGCTGACGGAGGCGAAGCGGCACGGCATCGAGGCCGGCTTCAACACCAACGCCACGCTGCTCACCGCCCGCCGCTCGGCGGAGCTGGTCGGGCTCGGGGTGGACTGGGTGCACGTCTCACTGGACGGGGCCACCGCGGGCACCTACGAGGCGATCCGGGAGGGCGGCCGGTTCGACGCGGTGGCGGACAACCTCCGGGGCCTGTGGCAGGCCAAGCGGGCGGCGGGCACGCGGCTGCCGTGGACGCGCGTCGTGTTCGTCGCGATGCGCCGCAACCTCGGCGAGCTGCCCGACGTGGTGCGGCTGCTCGCCGGGTGGGGCGTGGACGAGCTGCGCGTGCAGAACCTGGCGCACACGTTCGAGGACGCCGACGGCGGCTACGCGGAGATCCGCGCGTTCACCGAGGCCGAGTCGCTGTGGAACGGCGAGGACCGGTCTCGCGCGGCCGAGGTGTTCGCCGAGACGGAGACGGTGGCCGCGGAGCACGGCGTCCACCTCCGGCTGCCCGGGCTGGAGGAGCGCCCGGCGCGGCGGCGGCCGGGCGAGCCGGGCTGCTCATGGCCGTGGGAGGCGGCGTACGTCACCAGCGAGGGGGTGGTCCAGCCGTGCTGCATGGTCATGGGCGACGACCGGATCACCCTGGGGGACCTGCGCAGCCAGTCCCTGGAGGAGATCTGGGCGGGCGAGCCCTACCGGGAGTTCCGCCGCCGGCTGACGGGCGACGACCCGCCCGAGGTCTGCCGCGGCTGCGCGCTCTACCGCGGCACCTTCTGAAGACGCGCTCCCCTCGCCCGAGTCACGCTCCCCTCGTGAGCGCGGATCTTCCAGGCCCCGAACCCGGGCGCGGACCCGGCCCCGAACCCGGGCGCGGACCCGGGCGCCGCCGACCGGCCCGGCCTCGCGTACGGTTCCGCCCACGCCGTCAGGCCCGCCCGCCGCCGGCCGCCCCGGTGTACGGTTCCGCCCACGCCGTCAGAGCCGGCCGTCGCCGTCCGGGCCTGCGTACGGTTCCGTCGGCGCCGTCAGGGCCGGCCGTCGCCGTCCGGACCGGAGTCGAGGCCGTGCACGGTGGTGACGTCGACGAGCCCGGAAATGGACAGGACCGGGGCGATCAGGGGGTTGGCGACCAGCTCGATGTGCGGGGCGTGGTCGAACAGGACGGTCAGTCCGGCACTGTCGAGGTAGTCCACCGCGGCGAGGTCGACGACGAGGCGGCCGTCGTCGGCGGCCCGGGTCAGGGCCGCGTCGAAGGTGCCGGCGTTGCTCATGTCGATCTCACCGGTGACGGTGAGGACCTGGGTGCCGTCGGGCCGCCGCGAGGCGGCCATCGTCAAGGGGGTGGTCATCGGGTGATCCTCGTGTGCATGTCGACGGTGGTGCCTGCGGCGCCGGGTTCGATGGTGACGTGATGCATCAGGGCGCGCATGAGGGCGACGCCCCGGCCGCGGTGGGGGTTGGCCTCCGGCCGCGGGGTCTTCCACCGCCCGCTGTCGACCACGGTCAGGTGCAGATCGCGGCCGGTGGCGACCGCCCGCAGCCGGATCATGTCGCCCGGACTGTTGCGGTGGCCGTGCTCGATGGCGTTGGCGCAGGCCTCACCGGCCGCGACCAGGACGTTCTGGATCATCGAGGAGCTGAGCTCGCAGCGGTTCAGCCAGTCGCGCAGCGCCGTGCGCACCGGGGCGAGCTGGCCGGACTCGGCGGGGAAGGCCACCTCCAGCGGCGCGGGCTGGCGGTACAGCAGGAGCGCGACGTCGTCGCTGTACCCGCTGTCCGGCTTCATGCGGGCCATGACCTCGGTGGCGAGGTCCTCTATGGGGGTGGAACGGCCGTCCTGGACGGTGGCGCCGGCCTGGTCGATGCCGTCCGTGAGCGGGCGGCTGCGGCGCTCGACCAGGCCGTCGGTGTACAGCAGCAGGGTGGAGCGGGCCGGCATCGTGCAGGCCGCCTCGGGGCGCGCCCGGCCGGGACGGGCGGCCAGCGGGGTGGAGCGGCCGTCCCGCAGCAGCCGGGTGGCGCCGTCGGGAAGGACCAGGATGCCCGGCGGATGCCCGGCGCTGGAGTAGGCGAGGTCGCCGGTGGCGGTGTCCAGGACGCCGCAGAAGACGGTGGTGTACCGGGCGCCGGGGACCTGCGCGGCGAACCGGTCGAGGGCGGTGAGCACCTGGGACGGGCCCGCCTCCTGCAGCAGCAGGGCGCGGCAGGCGCTGCGCAGCTGCCCCATGACGGCCGCGGCCTCAAGGCCCCGGCCCACGCAGTCCCCGACCACGATGCCGATGCGCTCGTCGGGCAGCGGCACGATGTCGTACCAGTCGCCGCCGACCTCCAGGGGCCGGCCGGCCGGTTCGTAGCGTACGGCGAAGCCGTCGGGCAGCCGGGACGGGCCGAGGATGGCCCGCTGCAGCGCCACCGCGGTCTCGCGCTGCCGGTCGAGCTGGTGGGCCCGGTGCAGGCCCTGACCGAGGTGGCCGGCCAGCAGCGCCAGCAGGGTCTGGTCCTCGGCGCTGAAGGGCCGTTTCTGGTCGAGGTCGATCCAGACGGCGAGCAGCCCGGCGGGATGCTCCAGGGTGACGCCCGCGCCGCCGGCCTCGCTCGCGGACGGGCGCAGCGGCGGCTGCTCGCGCAGGGCGCCGAGCGAGGCGCGCAGCTCCGGCGGCAGGGTCCGCCAGTCGGCTCCGGCGGCGGTGGAGGTCAGGGCGGGCCGGTCGTCACCGTCCCAGAGGGCGGCCAGCACCTGGCGGGCGTGCCAGACCTCCCGCAGTTCCTCCATCGCCCCGCTCAGGGCGTCGGTCATGCTGCCGGCCTGCGACAGGCGGACGCTGAGGGCGGCCAGCGCGCTCTCGCGCTGCACGGCGTAGTGCTCGGCGGTGACGTCGCGGAGGGTGCCGACGACCCGGCGGCGGCCGGTGTCGGGATCGAGGACGTCGTTGAAGGTGACCGCCACCCACACCCGGTGCCCGTCGCGGTGGGCGAGGGGTATCACGCCCCTGCCCTTCCCGACGTCCAGGAGCCGGGAGAAGACGTCGCCGACCAGCCGGTGCCCTTCGGGGTCGTCGATCTCCTCGGGCCACCACGGGTGGATCGGCCGGTACGGCAGGCCGTCGGCGTCGTAGCCGAGGATGTCGGTGAACGCCGAGTTGATCTCGATGACGGCGCCGTCCTCGTCGCAGACGAAGAACGCCTCCTGCAGGGAGTCGATCAGCGCGTTGCGCCACCGGGCGTGGTGGCCGCGCAGCCGCGCCGGCTCCACGTTGGCCCGCACCCGGGCCAGCAGCTCGGCCGCGGAGAAGGGCTTGACGAGGTAGTCGTCGGCGCCGGCCTCCAGGCCCTCGATGGACGCCTCCTGCCCGGCGCGGGCCGACAGCAGCAGCACCGGCACGCCGGCGGTGCGCGGGTCGGCGCGCAGCGCGGCGACCAGCTGCAGGCCGTCCAGGCGCGGCATCATCACGTCGCTGACCACCAGGTCGGGCGGGTCGGCGCGGACGGCCTCCAGGGCGTCCTGGCCGTCGGTGACGACCGTGACGCGGTAGGCCGGGCGCAGCAGCCGGGTGAGGTACTCGCGCATGTCGGCGTTGTCGTCGGCGATCAGCACCCGGGCTCGCCCGGCCTCGCCGTCCTCCGGCGCGGGAAGGCCCTCCGGGGTCTGCCCGGCGGCGCCGGTGATCTCCCCGGTCTCCCCCGGCTCCCCGGCGCTCCCGGTGTCCCGGGCGGGCGCGTCATCGGGCAGCCAGCGCAGGGCCTCCTCGACGAACGGGTCGGCGGTGGCGGAGACCGCCTCCGCCGCGCCGGCCGGGACGATGTCCCCGGGGGGCAGGTGCGCGGCGCCGAAGGGCAGGCGGACGGTGAACGTGGTGCCCTCGCCCTCGGTGCTCTCGGCGGTGATGGCGCCGCCGTGCAGCCCGACGAGCTCCCGCACCAGGGCCAGGCCGATGCCGCTGCCCTCGTTGGAGCGCGACCGGGCGCTCTCGACGCGATGGAAGCGCTCGAACAGCCGCGGCAGCTCTTCCTCGGAGATCCCGACGCCGGTGTCGGCGACCGTGAGGACGGCGTGCTCGCCGTCGCCGCGCAGCGCGACCCGGATCGAGCCGTCGAAGGTGAACTTCAGCGCGTTGCTGAGGAGGTTCAGCACCACCTTCTCCCACATGCCCCGGTCGATGTGGACCGGCTCGGGGAGGGGCGGGCAGTCCACGTCGAAGGCCAGCCCGGCCTTGTCGATCGCGGAGCGGAAGACGCTGGCCAGCTCGGCGGTGACGGCGGAGAGGTCCACCGGCTCGTAGCGGGCCTGCGTCCGCCCCGCCTCGATGCGGGAGAAGTCGAGCAGGGTGTTGACCAGTTTGCCGAGGCGCAGGCCGTTGCGGTGGACGACCTCGAGGTCCTCGCGCACCCGCGCGTCCGCGCCGGCCAGCGCGCCCCGCAGCTCCTGCACCGGCCCCATGATCAGGGTCAGCGGGGTGCGGAACTCGTGGCTGACGTTGGAGAAGAAGGCGGTCTTGGCCCGGTCGAGCTCGGCCAGCTCCTCGGCCCGGCGCTGCTGGAGCTGGTAGGCGACCGCCGCGTTGACCAGGGCGGCGGTCTGCCGCGCCACCAGGCCGAGGAACGACTCGTAGGCCTCGTCCAGAGCCCGGCCGGCGCCGGCCGCCAGCACGATCACCCCGATGTTCCGGCCGCCGGTCTCGCCGGCCAGCGGCAGCACCATGGCCTGCGTCGGCGGGGTCTGCCAGCCTCCGGCGGGCAGGGCGCCGAACCGCTCCGCCACGTCCGTCATCGTGACGGGCCGCCCGGTGTCCAGCACCTCCCGCAACGGCCAGTCCCCGGGCCCGTCCGCCAGGGGGTGGGGCTCGGCGCCCTCGGGGCCGGTGGCGGTCAGCACCGGCTCGTCGCTCCCGGGACGGCGCAGGTAGATCGCGGCGAACGGCACGTCGAGACCGGCCCGCTCCAGCACCCGGGCCACGAGCCGGCACGCCTCGGTGACGCTGCGGGCGTGGCCCGCCTGGGCGCCCAGGTCCTGCAGCACGGCCAGGCGGCGTTCGCCGATCACCCGCTCGGTGGTGTCGCTGACCGCGGTGAACACCCCGCGTACGGTACCGTCGTCGTCGTGCAGCGGGCTGTAGGAGTAGGTCCAGTAGGTCTCCTCCCAGTAGCCGTGCCGGTTCATCGGCAGCAGGAGGTCCTCCGACCAGGTGGCCTCCCCCGAGGCCATCACCGACCGCAGCATCGGCCCGATGGTGTGCCAGATCTCCTCCCACACCTCCTCGCCCGTCTTGGCCAGGGCGGGATGCTTCGATCCCAGCAGCGGGAGGTAGGCGTCGTTGTAGAGGAAGCGCAGCTCCTCCCCCCACCAGACGATCATGGGGAAGCGCGAGGTCAGGCAGATCCGGCAGGCGGTGCGCAGGCTCGTGGGCCAGGTGTCCGGCTCGCCCATGGAGATCGAGGACCACGGGTAGGCGCGCATCCGCCGGGCCATCTCACTGGTTCCGGGGAACCTCAGGTCCGCCGCTCCGGAGCGCTCCAACCCGCTCATCGCCCGCCTTCCTCAACGCGCCGGCCGGTAAGTCTCCAGTTCAACGATTACGTAGGATAGGGCAAACCACTATGGGGGCATTAACGTTGCCCCTGGCCCCGCCAGCGCCCGCCCGACCGCAGTCCCCTCTTCAGGAGTCATGGTGCACAACGGTCTGACCGTCACCCTCCGGTCTCATCCCGCCGGCCCTCGCCTGCTGGTCGTGACGGGTGACCTGGACCATCACACCAGCCCTGGCCTGCGGGACACCGTGGAGGAGCTTCCCATGGAGGCCGGGTCCGGCGTGGTGGTCGACCTGTCGGCCCTGACGTTCTGCGACTCCACCGGCATCGCCGTGCTCATCGCGGCCCACCAGCGCGCCCAGGCGGCCGGGGCCTCCCTGGCGCTGGCCGGCATCGACCCCGACATCGCCCGCGTCTTCCGCATCATGGGCCTGGACCGGCTGCTGTCCTTCTACGACACCGCCGAGGACGCGGTGCGGGCCCTGTCGGCCTGACCTCCGCCGGCCCGGGGCACGGCGGCGAGCGCCAGGACCGCCAGGTCGTCGCGCAGCCCCTCGCCCCACCGGTTCAGGGCGTCGGCCATCAGGACCTCGACGATCCGGTCGGCCGGCCGGTCACCCGGTCCGGGCGGAAGGTGGGCGGCCAGCGTGGCGGCGAGGTCGTCGGGCTGGCGCTGGCGGTGGGAGGCGCCGCCCTCGACGAAGCCGTCGGTGTAGAGCACGAGGCTGTCGCCGGGACGCAGGTCCAGTGATCGCGCGGGGTAGTGCGCCCCGTCGAACAGGCCCAGCGCCGGGCCGTAGCCGTCCAGTGCCTCCATGACCATGGCGACGGCGCCGTCGGCGCGCCGCAGGATCGGGGAGGGGTGCCCGGCGCAGGCCAGCCGTACCCGGACGGGTTCGGCGGAGCAGTCCACGACGGCGTAGGCGAGCGTGCAGAACGGGCTGTTCTCGCGCCGCAGGGCGCGGTGGACCAGCGGCAGCACGTGGCCGGGGTCGGCGTCCTGCTGGGCGGCGGCCCACAGGGTGTGGCGGACCAGGCCGGTGACGGCGGCCGCGGCCGGTCCCTTGCCGCACACGTCTCCCAGCGCGACGGCCCAGCGGTCGCCGGGCAGCGGGAAGGCGTCGTAGAAGTCGCCGCCGATCTGCAGGCCGTCGCCGTACGGGCGGTAGCGGGCGGCCAGCTCGACGCCGGGCGGCTCGGGCAGCCGCGGCGGCAGCAGGGGGCGCTGCAGCGCGTCGGCGGTGGTGCTCAGCCGTTCCAGCAGCCGGTCGCGGTGCACGGCGACGGCGATCTGGTCGGCGATCCCGGCGAGCGCCCGCACGCCGGTGTCCGGCAGGCGGTGGCGGGCCAGGACGGCGAGGACGCCCATCACCTGCCCCTGGGTGACCAGCGGGTAGCCGGCGAACGCGGTCAGCGACTCGCGCCGCACCCAGTCCTGCTCCTCCACGCGCGGGTCGCCGATCGCCTCGGAGGTCACGTACGGCCGGCGCGCGGCGGCGATCCGGCCGATCGTCGACTCCCCCAGCGGGACGCGGGCGCACCGGTCGTCCAGGACGGTGCCGCGGACGGCGTCGGCCGACAGGAGCAGCGTGCCTGTCTGCGGGTCGAGGATCCACACGGCGGCCACGGCGCCGTCCAGGTGACCGGCGAGGGCCTGGACGCACCGCCGCAGCCGCTGTTCCAGCGGCTCGTCGGCGGTGACGGCCGCGGCGACCTCCCCGCTGAGCAGGGCCTGGCCGGTGCGTTCGGCCAGGGCCCGCCGTGCCTGGACGGCCTCGGTGACGTCCTCTGCCAGGACGAGGATCTGCTCGGCGCCGCCGGGGTCGGTCACCGGCTGGGGGCTGAGCCGCAGCACCTGCTCGGTGCCGTCGCCGGTGACACGGGTGAAGACCGGGTCGGCTCCGGACGGGTCGGTCCCGGGCGGGTGGGTTCCAGACACGTGGGTTCCGGCAGGGTCGGTCCCGGGCGCGTGGGTTCCGGCGGGGCCGGTCCCGGACGCGTCGGCGGGCGGGCCGCCGAGGTAGACCCGCAGGCGCTCCCGGGCCTCGGCGGGGAACCACCCGTCCAGGGGGCGGCCGATGGAGCCGGGCTCCTCCAGCCCGAGCAGGCCGGCGGCCCGGCGGTTCCACGCCACCAGCCGCAGGCCGGGATCGAGCAGGAGGGCGCCGGTCAGCGCCTGGCCGAGTATCGCGCCGAGCAGGTGCCGTCCCGGCTGCCGGGGAGCGGGACCGCCGGAGGCCAGGGACTCCTGCATGGCGGCCTGGGTGGCGGCGTAGGCGCGCTCGCGGTCGACCTGCTCCATCAGCCGGCGGGCGAGACCCGGCAGGTCACCCAGCCTGTCGTGCGGCAGCGCGCAGACGAGCCGGGCCGGGGCCAGCAGCGGCAGCGCCGCGGCCCGCTCCTGGTTGCGGGGCGTCGTCAGCACGACGACGGCCAGGTCGCGGGGGTCGGGCCGCAGGGCGTGCACCAGGCCGACCGGGGCGGGCAGCTCCGCGCCGAGCACCACCAGGGTCGGGCGGCGCCCGCCGGGCGGGCCGTCCGCGCCCAGCAGGTCGAGGGCCTGCCCGGCGGAGACGCTCACCACCTCGACGCCGGCCTCGGCCAGGCCGGACAGGCGCGCCTCGGCCTCGGCTCCGGCCCGCACCAGCAGGACGCGCCGCCGCCCGGACGGATCAGACAGACCGAACGGACCGGACGGACCGGACGGCTCAGACGATCCAGGCGCCCCAGGCGCCCTGGACGGACCGGGCGATTCGGGGGTCGGCGATTCGGAAGGCATCGGTTCGGGGGACGGCGGTCCGGGGGGAGTCGCGGGCGGCACCGTCACCCCTCCAGCAGGGGCTCGTCCAGCAGCGCCCGGCCGACCCAGACGCGCAGCACGTCGGTGATCGGGGACATCACGTGCGCGGCTCGGGCGTCGCGCAGGTGCCGGTGCAGGGCGGAGCCGTCGGAGTATCCCGCCCCGCCGACGAGCGTCAGGGCGTCGTTGACGACGGCCTCGGCGGCCTCGGCGACCTCCGCCTTGGCCGAACACAGCGCCGGCAGGGCGTCGGGTCCGCCGGTCTCGCCCTCGGCCGCGGCGTGGTAGATCAGCCGCCGGGTCCGTTCGACGACGGCCCACATCTTCCCCAGCCGGTGCTGGACCAGCGGCTGGGCGGCCAGGCTCCGGCCGCTGTGGGCGTGCCTGCGGCGCAGCAGGTGGGTGCGGGCCTCCCGCAGCGCGGCCTCGGCGACGCCCAGGTAGGTGCCGGCCATGGCCGTCAGGAAGTAGGGGGCGACGACGTTGAAGACGTACCAGATCTCGTCGCCCTCCTCCCCCAGCAGGTCGGCCCGGGGGATCTCGGCGTCCTCCAGCAGCGCGCCCCGCGAGGCGTTGCCGCGCATGCCGAGCCCGTGCCAGGGCGGCCCCCAGCTCAGCCCCGGGGTTCCGGCGTCGACGACCACGCAGGAGAACCGGCCGGGGACGGCCCCCGGTCCGGCCGCCGCCGCCGACATCACATAGGAGTCGGCGTGGCCGCCGTTGGTGACGAAGCTCTTGGTGCCGCTCAGCCGCAGCCGGTCGCCGTCCGCCCGCTCCATCCGGGTCTGCGGGAGCCAGAACTCCGCGCCCGTACCGGGCTCCGACAGCGCCAGCGTGGTCAGGTGCCGTCCGGCGGCGATCGCGGCCAGGCGGTCGTACTGCCCGGACCGGTCGGCCTTGGCGGCGATCACGGCCGAACCCACCAGGTGCATGCCGAAGCAGATCGACGTCGAGGCGCAGACCTGGCCGGTGATCTCGCCGATCTGGGCGACGGCGAGCAGGCCGTGGCCCATCCCGCCGAACCGCTCGGGCACCACCAGCCCGCCGAGCCGGGACCGCAGCGCGGCCATGCCCTCTTCGGGCCAGCGTCCCTCGGCGTCCGCCGTGGCGGCCTGCTTCGCCAGGACATCGCGGGCCACCTCGCGGGCGGCCGTGAGCGCGGCACCCAGTTCGATCCGCGTCATTGCCGCTCCTGTGATGACCCCACCGGCCCCGGTGCCGATGTTCTCCGCCGCTTACGGATGTCAAGATAGTTGACGTCGGGCGCGGGCGCACAACGGTGTGTCTCCCGCCCGGTCGACCGCCCGTCCTCCTCTTGTGCGGCCCTCGATGCCGCTGCTCCAGGTGAAAGCCATGAACCCCGCTTTGAAACCGGAGAAGTCGATGCTCCCCCACCGTTCCCGCTCACGGCGGCCGGGCGACCGGCAACCGTCCGCCGATCCTCTGCTGCTCGCCCTCACCGAGCAGGTCGACGCCGCGTGCGCCGGGCTCGCCGTCCAGGCCCCGGCCTCCCGGCTGCGCTCCCTGGCCGACCTGCGCGCCGCCCTCCACGAGGTGGCCGACGAGGCGCTGCGCCAGGCGATGCGCCAGGCCCGGGGCGAGGGCTGGTCGCTGCGCCGCATCGCCGCGCACGCCGGGTGCTCCCACGAGCAGGTCCGCCAGATGCTCCAGGACGGGCCGCGCTGAGCGCCGCCCGGCTCTCCGGCACGCGGAACGGCCCCGGGCGCGGGGATGCCGCGCCCGGGGCCGTCACGCGATGGCCGCCGGGGACCGGAGCCGGGGCTCAGGAACCGGCGGTCGGGGTGGGGGTCGGCGTCTCGCTGGGCAGCGGGGCCGGCGTGTCCGAGGACGTCGGGCTCGGGGTGGTCGGCGCGGTGGGCGTGCCGCCGTTCGTGGGGGTCGGGGACGGGGTCTGCGGCTGGGTGGGGCAGGGCTTGGGAGCCCGCCACTTGCCCGTGCCGGGCCAGCCCTGCCGCGGGGACCACCAGGCGCCGCGCTTGCCCTTGCCCGGCTGTGACAGGTCGTAGACGTAGGCGGCCGTGGCCTCCTGCGCCTGCCGCAGCGCGGTCAGGGTCACCCAGTCGCCCTGCCTGACCTCTCCGTTCCCGCGCCTGCCCGCCACGACGCGGGTGTCGTCGACGAGCGTGTACGCCTGCTCGAAGCCGTCGCGGCTGCGCACGGTGATCGAGCCCTCGTCCACGGCGGTCACCTTGCCCGTCTGGGCGAACACCGTGACGAACGCGCAGGGGTCCTTCGTCCCCAGTACGAACTCGCCGTGCGCCGTGTCGGCGAACTGCAGGGGGTGCACGGCGGGCAGCTCGGTCGCGGTGGGGGTCGGCGTGGGGGTCACGGTCTCGGTGGGCGTCTCGGTGGGCGTCTCGGTCACGGTCTCCGTGGGGACCGGGGTCGTCGCGGGCGTCCCGTCGGCCGTGCCCGTCGGGGTGGGGGTCGGCGGCGGCACGGGCGTCGCCGCCGACGCCGCCGTCACCCCGATGCCGCCCGACGCCAGCAGCACCGCGGTCGCCGCGACGGCCAGCGGCCGCGAGACGCCCCGGCGCGGCCCGCCCGCCCCGGCCGGGCCCCGCTCGTTCAACGTGTCACGGTTGGTCGATGTCACCATGTCCTCCCGTCTACGGTGTCCGGTTGAGCGCCCGCGGAGCCGGCGAGGCGCACCTCGCCCACCCCGGGATGACGATCACGGCAACCAGCCGCAATGATCTCCTAACGGGCATTCCGCCCACTTCCCGCTTCCGCCCGCCCCATGCGGCCGCCCCGCCGGGCGGCCTTCACGGGCCGCCGCTCCCCGCCAGCTCAACCCGCGGATCCGCGGGACCGAAAAAATCCGCCGCGGGCCGTACGGCGAGCCGCGCGCCCGCCGTACGGCCCGCTGGTGGCCTTCAGTGATGGCAGCCGGCCGCCTCCGCGGCGCCGTACCGGTCGTGGTGGCTGAACTCGTTGACGTACTTCTGCCGGCCGAGCGGCGTCAGGTCCAGGTAGTTGTAGGTGCCGAGCAGCAGGTCGAGGCCGCGGCCGTAGGAGGAGTAGGTGTGCAGCACCGCGCCGTCCCCGGCCTCGTCCCCTTCGGCGCGGACGAAGACGCTCACGCCGTGGGCCTCGCCCTTCATGAAGGGGGTCAGACCGCGCCGCTCCAGGGCCTCGCGGTCGTAGTAGTTGTACTCGACCGGGGCGACGGCCTCGTCGTTGGTCACGTGGAAGTCGTAGTTGAAGTCGCCGCCGTGGGAGGAGTACCACGGCACCTCCCAGCCCATCCGCTCGCGGAACGGCTCGATCTTCGGGTACGGCGCGCGGGAGACCAGGACCAGCGTGGTGTCCGCCCCGTGCAGGTGCGCCAGGTGGCCGATGTTGTCGGTCAGGAACGAGCAGCTCGTGCAGCCCTCGTCCCAGGCGGGGTCGAACATGAAGTGGTAGACGATGAGCTGGCGGCGGCCCTCGAACAGATCGGCCAGGCCCACCTCGCCGGACGGCCCCTGGAAGCGGTAGTCCTTGTCCACCGTGACCGCCGGCAGCTCCCGCCGCCGGGCTCGGACGGCGTCCAGCACCCGGAACGCCTCCTTCTCCTGCTCCAGCAGCCGCCTGCGGGCGACCAGCCACTCTTCTCGCGACACGACCGGGTTGCTCATCACGCTGCCCCTTCGATATGGGTTTTCCGGAATCAGGGCGAGTTTCCCGGAAGCCGGTGCGCGTTTCCAGGGAACACGAAGATCCGTCACCCCTATCCGGTGGCGGGGTCCGTGGGCCGCGACGCGCGGGCGGATCACGGAGGGGCGCCGGCCCTTTTCGGTCCCGGCGGAACCGCCTGCGACCGGCCCCGGCCCGTCCCGGAGCGGCCGGGGCGGGCCGGGAGGCGCGGCTCAGCCGCGCTCGGGCACGGCCATCTCCCCCAGGAGGGACCAGTCGTCCTGCGGGACCGTGGTGTTGACGATCCGGGGCGTCTCGGCGAGGTGCGGCGGCAGCGTCTCCTGGGCCTTCCTGAAGTGCTCCGACCCCACGTGGGCCGCCCCGGCGTCGTCGTCGCGGAACGCCTCGACCAGGACGTACTCGGTCGGGTCCTCGACGCTGCGGGACCAGTCGAACCACAGGCAGCCCGGCTCGGACCGGGTGGCCCGGGTGAACTCGGCGGTTATCTCGGGCCACCGGTCGGCGTGCTCGGGCAGCACCCGGAACTTCGCGGTAATGAAGATCATTGTTCTCCTCCAACGACGGGCGGGTACGGACCGCCCTGGTCCGCCCCGCTCCAGACCCCAAGTCTGGCCGATCGCCCGCGGACCGGGCCAACGCGGCGGGCCGGGCGCGGGGCTTGGCCGTACCGGCCGCCGAGGCCCATCAATCCGGCCTCTCCCCGTCCGGCGGCCCGGACGAGGTCGCCGGTGACGCCCGGCCCGCGGAGGGCACGCCCGCTCCCCGCCTCTCCGCGGCCCGGTTCGGCCTGGCGGGCGGGCGCGGCGGCCGGGATACTGCCGGAATGTTCACCGAGAGCCTCGTGGCGGTGTCCGCGGAACCGGCGGTCGAGTTGTTCACCGCGCGGACCCCGGGCCCCGCCGACCGCACCCTGCTGGTGATCCATGGAGGGCCCGACTGGGACCACACCTACCTGCGCGAGCCCCTCAGCGCGCTCGCCGGGCGGCACCGGGTCGTCCTGCCCGACCTGCGGGGCTGCGGGCGCTCCACGCGCGGTCTGGCCGACGGCCACTACACCCCCGACGCGGTCGTCGGTGACCTGGTCGCCCTGCTGGACGCGCTCGACTGTCCCCGGGCCGACGTGCTGGGGTTCTCCTACGGCGGGCTGCTCGCGCAGCGCCTGGCGCTGGCCGTACCCGGGCGGGTGCGGAAGCTGGTCGTCGCCTCCAGCAGTGTCCCGCCGGTCCCCCCGGACGCCTTCGCGGGCTGGCGTGAACGGGAGGAACGGCTCGCCGCGGAGGCCGACGTGTGGTCCGACCCCGCGCTGTCCGGACCGGACCTCACCCGCGCGGCGGCGGTCGCCTCAGCGGCGACGGACGTCTGGCGCCCGGAGGCGCTGCCGGGCTATCTCCGCCGCCTGGCGAAGGTCCGTTTCTCGGCGGAGTGGATGCGCCCCTGGCGGGCCGGCGTCCTGCCGTCCGCCCGTCCCGAGGACGCCGCGCGGCGACTGCGCGACCTCGGCGTCCCGACGCTCCTGCTGCACGGCCGGCAGGACATGACGTTCCCCGCGGCCCTGGCGGAGGAGGCGGCGACGGTGATGCCGGACGCCCACGCCGTGGTGATCGAGGAGGCGGGGCACATGGCCCATGTCGACCAGCCGGACCGCTGGCTCGACGCCCTCAGCGGCTTCCTGTCTTGACTGCTCCCCTCCCTGAAGGAAGGGGATTCCCGGCTCAGGCCGCCTGACGGACCGGCGGCCCGTCAGGTCTTACGCCCTCGACGCCGGCCGGGTCCAGACCAGCCCGGAGAAGCATCGCGCGGGCGGAGTCCTTGTCCCTCGGGGAGACGGCTCCGCACGCGGTACAGGTGCAGGTGCGTTCCGACAGCGGCAGGGCGTGCTTGGTTCCCGCTCCGCAGCCTGCGCGGTCCGTGGAAGGCCGGATTCCTCCCGGCCTGAAGACCGGGGCATCCTCCGGTTCCTCGGTGACCGCTCCCCCGCCTGGGCACGGGGCCGTCCTCCGGTCTCCTCGCCGGCCGGCCCCGCCCCCGGAGCGGGGGCAGGGCCGGTCAGGAGATCCTGCTCAGCAGCGCCCGGCGCCCCTCGGCGCGGCGGCGCGCGGCCGGGCCGGCGACGGTCCGGCGGCCCGGCGTCACGTCTTCCGTCGTGACGACCGCATGCCGATCGCGATCTCCGCCAACCCGCAGAGCAGCAGCACGACTCCGACGATGACGTTGCTGACGATGACGGACGCGGGCGCCGTGTGCGGGGAGACCACCCATGGAGCGATGATCGTCCAGAGGCCGATGATGGGCGTCACCCAGGCGACCCCGCGCGTGCGGCCGTAGGCCGAGGCGAACCCGACCGCCAGCGCCGCCACGGCGAGCCCCGTGACGAGGTTGTTGACGGTGATCGTGGGGCGGCCGCTGAAGCCGACGACCCACGGCGAGATGGCCAGGTAAAGACCGGCCAGGAAGGTCAGTCCACCGACGACCTGGGCGACCGGTGTCTGGGTCGCGCGGTCGTAGCGAGCACGCATCTCCGCTATGTCAGGATGTTGTTCCATCCCCAGTGGCGAATGTGTCATGGTTCCCGCCACCCCTTCTTCAGGCTGGTATCCCACCACTTATTCCGTATCCACTCCGGAGGCGACGACTCGCGCAGGACGCAATGGTTGGACAAAGCCCGGTCCTAGTTGTGCGAATGTCCCGGCGTGGCGCGTTCCGGCGGGTGCGGGTACGGCGCGCCGCAAGGCTCTCGGCCGTGGTCCCGCGGCGTGTCGGCCGTGGTCCCGCGGCGGGTCCCGCCCGGACGCCCGGATCCCGTGGACGCCTCGGTCCCGTATGAGCCCGCCCTCTCCGGGTATCGAGATCCGGCGAGGTGATGAGACATGACGAAAGAGAGCCCCAGGACCGTGGTCGTCACCGGGGCGAGCGCCGGTGTCGGCCGCGCCGCGGCCCGTGCCTTCGGCGCCCGGGGAGATTCCGTGGCGCTGCTCGCCCGCGGTGAGAGAGGCCTGGAGGCCGCCGCCGAGGAGGTCCGGGCGGCCGGCGGGCAGGCTCTGCCGATATCCGTGGACGTCGCCGACCACCGCCAGGTGGAGGAGGCGGCCCGGCGCGTCGAGGAGGAGCTCGGCCCGATCGACGTGTGGGTGAACGTGGCGTTCAGCACGGTCTTCGCCCCGGTCACCGAGATCGAGCCGGAGGAGTACCGGCGGATGACCGAGGTCACCTACCTCGGCTACGTGTACGGCACGAAGGCCGCGTTGAACCGGATGCTGCCCCGCGGTGAGGGCGCCATCGTCCAGGTGGGCTCCGCGCTGGCCTACCGGGCCATCCCGCTGCAGTCGGGGTACTGCGCGGCCAAGCACGCCATCAAGGGGTTCACCGAGTCCCTGCGCTGCGAGCTGATGCATGAGAAAAGCGGCGTGCGGGTCACGATGGTGCAGCTGCCCGCGGTCAACACCCCGCAGTTCGACTGGGTGCTGTCCCGCCTGCCGAACCGCCCGCAGCCGGTGCCGCCCATCTACCAGCCGGAGGTCGCGGCGCGGGCGATCGTGTTCGCCGCCGACCACCCCGAGCGCAAGGAGTTCTGGGTGGGGGCGATGACGGCCGCCACGCTGCTGGCCGACCGGGTGGCGCCCGCCCTGCTCGACAGGTACCTGGCCAGAACGGGCTACTCCTCCCAGCAGACATCGGAGCACCGGAGAGCCGGACGGCCGGCCAACCTGTGGGAGCCCGCCGACGACGAGGGCGGCGAGGACTACGGGGCGCACGGGCGCTTCGACTCCCGCTCGCATTCCCGCAGCCCCCAGGTCTGGGTCTCCGAGCACCGCAGCCTGGTGACCGCCGCCGGAGCCGCGGCGGGGCTGGCCGGTCTGACCTGGCTCGCCCGGCGCGCCGGGACCGCATGAGCCGGAACCGCACGGGCCGTGGCCCTCGGGAGAGGCGCCACGGCCGGCAACCGTTTCCAGCAGTTCAGGAGCAACCCGTGAACGACGAAACGCCGCGTGCCCTCGACGGCACGCCGGACGATCCCCGGGACACGCCGGACGCCCCCGGGGAAACACCACGGGCCCTCAGGCCGGTGCCGCGCAGCGAGCCGAAGCCCGTCTCCGACCGGGGACGCCCGCACGGCCGTCCGGTCTCCTGGGCGTTCGTCGCCGCCTTCCTGGTCTTCTTCGCGGCCGGCGGTCTCGCCCTGGTCATCGGGAACATGGCGCTGTTCTGGAGCTGTCTCGCCGCGGTGATCCTCATGATCCCGGTGGGCAGGGCCATCAGGATCATGGACGACACGATGGGCTGGACCCACGCCAGGGCCGACCGCCACCAGAAGCCGGCCCGGGAACGGTAGGGGCCGGTCCGGGCGTCAGGCGCCCAGGGCCGGCAGGACGACGTCCTCCATGACGGCCAGGGGCAGCGCGCCCTGCTCCGCGCCGTCGTAGTCGCCCGCCGTGACGGCCACGACGAGGTCGAGCCGGGGGACGACGAAGATCCGCTGCCCGCCGTTGCCCATGGCCGTGGCCGCCCCGTCCGGAGCGACGTACCAGAGGTAGCCGTAGGAGACCTCGTCCCAGGCCGGCACCCGGGGGCGCAGCATCTCCCCGATCCACCCGGGGGCCACCTCGCGGCCGAGCACGGCCTGGCCGATCCTGGCCATGCCGCGCGGGGTCAGCCGCAGGCCGGAGGCCGCCGAGGCCACCCCGTCCGCACCCGCCGCCCACTCGAAGGGGCCGACGCCGAGCGGCTCGAAGAGCTCGGTGCGGGCGAAGTCCGCGAGCGGGCGCCCGGTCCCCCGGGCGATGAGCGCGCCGACCAGGGCGGCGGCGCCGCCGCTGTAGTGCCACCGCCGGCCCGGCTCCTCGACGACCGGCCTCTCCAGCACGAAGCGGACCCGGTCGGGCGCCAGTTCCATGCCGATCTCGTCGTTCTCCGGCGAGGTGTACGGCGCGCTCTCGTCCCACCGCAGGCCGAGCGTCATCGTCAGCGCGTGCCCGACGGTCAGCCGGGCGAGTCCGGGGTCGGCGGCCAGGTCGGGATACTCGGGGAACTGCGCCAGGAGCGGCTCGGCGGGGTCGGGCACAAGGCCGTCGGCCAGGGCGAGGCCGTACAGCAGCCCGACGACGCTCTTGGTGACCGAGCGGACGTCGTGCAGGGTGTCCGGCCCGAAGTCGACCGTGCCGAGCGGGGTGTCCCAGGCGAAGTCGGGGCCGCTGCCGTAGCGCTCCAGCACCGGGACGCCGTGGCGGACCACCACCACGCCGTGCGGGCCCGGCGGGTGCTTCCGGACCAGGGCGTCGAACCGGTCGGCCAGCTCGGGCGCGAAGCCCGCCTCCTCGGGGTCGGCCTGCCGCCACATGCGAATCTCCTCCGTCTCACTCGGCCACGCCGGACACACCGGACATGCCGGCCACGCAGCCTCCCACAGGGGACGGCCGGATTTCCAACCGGTTTCCGCCGGGAAGGGGTCGCGGACTCCCGGAGACCGAGGCGAAGGTCGGCCCATGCTCCGCGTCCGGGACGAGCCGTCCGCCGGGCGGATCGTCCCGGCGGGTGAACCGTGTCCCGAAGTCCCCCGGAACCAGTGAGAAGCGGCGCGTTCCCCGCGCGGCTCAACCGTTGCTCCGGAGCCGGCGCGGGGATGCCCCCATGGACGCGGACGCCTGGACGCGGACGCCGCCGCCCGATGTCAGACGCCGCTACGCAGGTCCGCCAGGCGCTCGGCGGAGTGGCGGATGTCCTCGAACCGCACGGTGCAGCCCTCCCCCGTCGGGGACTGGGCGTGGAAGCCGGCCTCGGGGTCGCCGTCCAGCGCGAAGTAGCGGATCAGCTGCCAGAAGTCCGAGTCCGCGGCGACGTGGAAGGCGTAGGCGGAGCCGATCCGGGAGATCCGCAGCCGGACGTCGTCGCCCTCGACGGTGAACGCGTTACAGTCGTCGGACACCCCCCGGTTCACCACGGTGACGACCGTGGGCCTGCCCTGCGGAGAGAGCTCCAGGTAGAACTTCGCCCAGTGGTCCGGGCTCGCGTACAGCAGCATCACACCCGCGTCGTAGGTGGACAGCAGGTCGAGCCGGACGCGGGCGCTGAGGGTGAAGTCGCCGTCGAGGCGGCCGACCAGCGCGGGGGCGTTGTCGAAGCGGTCGGGACCGCCGGGGTCGCAGAACGGGTCCGTCTTCGGCCCCGCGGTGATGGAGAGGGCGTCCTCTCCCGCCACCTCGTAGGCGACCGGCTCGTGCAGCCAGCGCATGGGGGCGGGGAAGGCGGGCAGGCGGGGGCGGTGCCGTGCCGGACACTGCGGGCGAAGTCGGCCAGCAGCGGCGCGTGCGGGTTGGCCGCCGGCGGCAGGTGCTCGTCGATCGGCGCGCCGTCGACGACGCCGCGGATCCGGCCGGCGTCGAGCGGATCCAGCTCCACCCGCCCGCCGTCGAAGGTCACGGCCATCCGGTCGTACGGCGGGGCGGGGGCCCATTCGGCGTCGAGAGAGGCACGCGTGCCCGACGGCCAGGAGAGCTCCACCCGAGCGGCGCGCTCCGCGCCGCGGGGGAAACGCGCGCCGAGCACGGCGTCCACCGTCACCGGCTCGCCCAGCAGCCGGACCAGCAGGTCGAGGCGGTGGCTGCCGATGTCGGCCAGCACTCCCCCGCCGCTCTCGGCCGGGTCGGTGCGCCAGGCCCGCGGATCGCCGGGGACCGGGGCGAAGGGGGCGCGGAAGGACAGGGTGACCCGGTGCACGGCCCGGCCCGCGAGCAGCCCGGCCAGCCTGACGACCGCCGGGGCGAGCCGCCGATAGTAGGCGACGCCGACGTGCGCGCCGGGCGCCGCCAGCTCGGCGCGGAGACCGCCCGGCGGCCGGGTGCGGAAGGCGGCCGGCCGCTCCCCCGGGCGGACACGCCGCCGTACGGTCCCGTCCCGAGCGCACCGCCGTACGGTCCCGTCCCCGGCGCGCCGCCGTACGGTGCCGGCGTGAGCGGGAGCAGGCCGAGCGGTTTCTCCACCAGGACCGGCGGTCCCGCGCGTACGGCCGCCGCGGCCAGCGGCACGTGCGCGGCCACCGGCGTGGCGACGTACACGACGTCCACCGCGCGCAGCAGCTCCGCGTAGTCAGAGGTGCCGAGGGGCACGCCGTGCTCGCCGGCGAGCGCACGGGCGCGGGCGGCGTCGCGGCCCCAGACGACGGCCACCCGCTGGGAGAGCGACAGCAGGCCGGGCAGCGCGCGCCTGCGCACGATGTCGCCGTAGCCAGCGATCCCCCAGGTCAGCTCGGTTCCGGGCATATCGCGATCTTCAGGGTCTCTGCGGGCGGGGTGCGGTGCGGGCCCGGTTCGGCGGCGGGGTACAGGGTGGGGCTCGCCGACAGCCGGTCCACGGCGAGCTGGATGTCCTCCAGCGGGTAGACGCCGGTGAGCAGGTCGCCCAGGTGCAGACGGTCACCGAGGGAGGCGACCAGGCGTTCGGCGACCCGCATCGCGGCGGCCCGGTCGGCGTCGGTCGGCTCGGCCGAGGCGTGCGCGCGCAGGCCCTTCTTCTCCCACTTCACCATGTCGATCGTCACGTGCGTGTCGATGTGGTGGGTGCCGAGGAACACCACCAGCCCGTTCTGCCGGACCAGGTCCACGCAGGCCGCGAGGGTGTGCGGGGTGCCGACCGCCTCGACGGCCACGTCGAAGTCGCCGCCCGGTCCGGCGAGGAGGGCGTCCGGCCCGGCGGAGGCGTCCACCGCGACCGTGCGGTCCGCGCCCAGCAGCGCCGACCGCTCCAGCCGCCAGGGGTCGAGGTCGGCGACCGCGATCTCCGCGGCGCCGCGCAGCCGGGCGACCTGCAGGGCCATCAGGCCGATCGGGCCCTGCCCGACGATCGCCACCCGGTCGCCGAGCCGTACGCCCCTGGTCGCGTGCACGGCCGGCGGGAGGGTCTGCAGGATCGCCCCCCGCTCGAAGGGGATGTCGTCCGGCAGCGCCCCCACCGCGATCTCCCTGGCCGCGGCGAACTCGGCGTACCCCGAGGTGAGCGGGGTGCGGACGAAGACGCGGCGGCCGGCGAGCCGGGCCTGGCGCATCCGTTCCTCCCTCCGTCGGGGCGGTGGTCCGCCCGCGCGTCCGCGGCGGTCAGGTCCCGCCACATCAGGCGTCCGTCCAGGGCGCCGCCCACCGGCCTTCCGGCCGCGGCGGTCAGCGTCCGCAGCCCGGGGGCCGTGCCCAGGGGCGTCCAGGCGTCGAGGCCGGGCGGCCGGGTGACCAGCTCGCCGTCCGCCGTCACCGCGGCCAGGCGACCGCTCACGTTCGCCAGCGCCACCGCGCCCGCCGGTCCCGCGGCGTCCTCGGTCCACGGTCCGGGCCGGGCAGCGGCCAGGGGGCGCGACAGCAGGCGGCCGTCCGCGGTGACGACGTACATCACGTCGTCGACCGGGGCGAGGGCGACCGCGCCGGGGGGAGCCGGGTAGAGGTCCGTCCACGCCGCCGGCTCGGGCACCGGTTCGCGTCCGCGGACCATGCCGTCGGTGTGCAGGCCGTACAGCAGGACGGGGCTGCCGGGGGTGGCCTCGCGCGGGGCGGTCAGCACCGCGAGGCCCGGCGCGCCCTCCAGGGTCGTCCAGCCCAGGTTCTGGGTCCGCAGCGGCCGCACCGCGACGGAACCGTCGTCGCGGACGGCGAAGAGCAGCCCTTCCAGCGCCGCCAGCGATCTCACCCCGGCGCAGCCGCCCATCGGCTCCCAGCCGGCGCCGGTACGGCTCAGCCGGTCGAGGACGTTACGGGTGAGGAAACCGGTTCACCGTTCTGGCTCGGCCGCCGCGACCGGCTGGGCTTCGACCCGCTCACCGACGTCACCGACTTCGCGTCCCTGCGCATGTTCGGCCGATTCGACAAGGCGGAGCTGCGCGGCGTGCGCGCCCGCGACCTGCTGCCCCGGGGTTTCGCCGGCCGGCCGTTCCGGGTCGTGGAGACGGGCGGCACCTCCGGCGCGCCGATCCGCGTCGTCGATGTCACGCGCGCCGTGCACGACGCCGGGATGTACGGCGTCATGCTGGAGGCCCGCGGGCTGGCCATGACGCCGAGCGGCCCGCACGCCTACGGCCACTTCGTCAAGCTGCTCGGCGACAGCCGGGGCGGGGCCGTGTTCTCCGTCGACTTCGACCCCCGCTGGGTGAAGGCGCTGCTGCGCGACGAGCGCAGCGCCGACGGCTACGTCGGCCACCTGATCGACCAGACGCGGGCCGTGCTCGACGACGAGCGGCCGGCCCTGCTGTTCACCACCTCCCGGCTCCTGCTGTCGCCGGCCCCGGCCCTGCCCAAGCCCCTGGCCGCGTACGGCGTCCGCGCCGTCTGCACCGGCGGCACCTCCTGCAGGGAGGAGGAGGCCCGCTACCTGCGGGAGGAGTACCTGCAGGGGGTGCAGTGGATCGACACCTACGGCAACACCCTCATGGGGCACGCCCTCCAGGGCGACGCCGCCGCACCGGACCGGCCGCACACCTACCACCTGCCGCCGCCACTGGCCGCCGTGCACGTCGTCGAGCCCGGCGACATGTGGCGTGAGGTACCGCTCGGCGCGCGTGGCCGGGTCAGGGTCACCACCCTCCTGGAGGACCTGTTCCTGCCCAACCTGCTGGAGCGGGACAACGCCGTCCGGACCGGGCCGCACCCCTGGTTCCCCTGGGAGGGGCTGGCCGGCATCGGCGCGTACGCCGAGGAGGGCGACACGCTGACCGAGGGGGTGTACTGATGGAGCGGGCCGCCAGGGTCCTGTCGTCGAACGCCGTGCCCGTCCCGTTCACCGGCGAGCTGTTCCGCCCGCTGCCCGACAGCACCGCCCTGCTCGGCGACCCCGAGCGGGCCGCGCTCAGCCCACCTGGCCGGGCCCCGGCCGGCCGGGGCCCGGCCGGTCGAGGAACGCCAGGACGCGCCGCCAGGCGTCGGCGCACGCGTCGGCGTGCTCGTCGTTCCTGACGTCGAAGAACCCGTGCGGGGCACCGGGGTAGACGACGAACTCGTGCTCCACCCCGGCGGTGGTGAGGGCGTCGCCGAACTCCTTCACCGCGCTCTCCGGGATGCCCTCGTCGGCCCCGCCGAACAGGCCGAGGACGGGGGCCGACAGGTCGGCGGCGTGCTGGGCGGGCCCGGGGCCGTACGGGCCGGCGATGCCGGGGTGGCCGTAGAAGCCGACCACCCCGGCCAGGCCGAAGCGCGGCTCGGAGGCGAAGAAGGCCAGCCGTCCGCCCATGCAGAAGCCCAGGGCCACCTGGGTGCCGCCGAACTCCCGCAGCCTGCCGAGGGCGGCGGTCATGTCGTCCTGCTGCCGGGACCGGGTGAGCGCGGCGTAGTCCTCCATGCGCGGGAAGTCGCCGCCCCGGCCCTCGGTGGACGGGCCCGCCGTGCGGCCGAAGTGGTCGTAGGCGATCGCGGGGTGGCCGTGCTCGGC
The DNA here is from genome assembly GCF_013409935.1 of Streptosporangium sandarakinum. Taxonomy (GTDB): domain Bacteria; phylum Actinomycetota; class Actinomycetes; order Streptosporangiales; family Streptosporangiaceae; genus Streptosporangium; species Streptosporangium nondiastaticum. The sequence continues at coordinate 775,650 of NZ_JACCCO010000001.1, forward strand.
GAGCCGTACGGTCAGGCGCTCGTAGAAGGGCGCCAGCCCCCGGTTGTCGGGGATCACCACCACCCCGGCGCCCGCGGGCCGTTCGGGAACGGCCAGGTAGGCGGCGAGGCGGGTGCCGTCGGCGGAGGTCAGGGTCAGCGGGCCGGAGGTGACGGGCGTGCCGGTGGAGGCGACCGGCGGGGTGGCGTCATCGTCGTAGCACACGGGCGTGTCCTTTCGGTGGATGCCGAGAAAGTAGCAAAGCCGGATTGATAAAGCTAACCTTGGCATCATGACGCACGACACCCCGCCCGGTTCTGCCCGGCCGGATCACACGGCGCGCGACCTCAGGATCGCCGTCGGCCGTCTCGCCCGGCAGATCAGACGGCTCTACGGCGTCGCCGACAGCGCGAGCGACCTCACCTTCACCGAGCTGGCCGTGCTGTCCCGGCTGCATCGCCGGGGCCCCTCCACCTCCGCCGAGCTCGCCGACTCCGAGCAGATCACCCCCCAGGCGATCGGCACGACGCTCGGCGCCCTGGCCAGGCGGGACCTGATCGCCCGCGAACCCGACCCGCGGGACGGCCGGAAGATCGTCAGCCGGCTCACCGAGGCCGGGCTGCGCGCCCACGACGACCGGACCCAGGCCGTCACCGAACGGCTGGAACGCGCGCTCGGCGACGCCCTGGACGACCGGGAACGGCGCCTGCTCGCCGAGGCGCTGCCCCTGCTGGAACGCGTCGCCGACCGCCTGTGACAGCCGGCTCCGGCCCCGGCGGACATCGGCCTTTCGGAACAGAGGAGACCAGAGGAGGTCAGGAGTACGACGCCACCATGCCGGTCACCATCCCGGCCACCGCGACGGACGTCAGGAGCGAACCGAAGATCACCGCGCCCCGGCGGCCCCGCCGGATCCGCAGGGCGTACAGCGCCACGTAGGGGAGGAAGGCGAGCACGCCCGCGCCGAGGAAGGGCATGGTCAGCGCGGCCAGCAGGCCCGCCGTCCCGGTCGGGACCGCGCGGTCGCGCCCGGGGGCGAGCCGGGCGCGCCTGACGTCCCCGGCGGTGGAGTCGGGCGAGGCCGCCACCGCGACCGCGGTGCCGCCGCCGTCGGGCGTGAACCTCCCCCGGCAGTCGTAGCGCCCCTCCCCCAGCGACGCGCAGGAGACGACGGTGAGCGTGCCCGGTGTGCCGGTCCGGCCGGCCGCCAGTTCCAGGTCGTCCACGGCGAAGACGAAGGGCATCAGGCCCAGGGCCAGCCAGCAGACCAGGAGGACGGTCATGCCGATGGGGCCGGGGGTGCGGCCGGGGCCCGGGGTCGGCCCGGGCTCCATGCCGTCGAGGAGGCTTTCCAGCGCGTCGTTCATGAGACGGAAAGATGCACCCGGCCGCTTGCGGATCACCTGCCTCCGGCTTGCGGCGGGCCGCCCTCCGGCTCACGCCTGGCGGCGGGCCTCCCTCTCCTTGGCCCCGGCCTCATCCATCTGGGCGGCCTCCTCCGGGGTGGGGGCGGTCCCGCCGAGGTGACGGGGCTGCCACCAGACGCCCTGGGGCTGCTCCGGGTAGGTCCGCTGGGCCCGGTCGAGCAGCTCGGCCATGCGCGTGCGCAGGTCGACGGTGGCGGCGTCGTAGTCGTCGCCGCGCTTGGGATGCATCGACTCGCCGACCAGGATGGTGACCGGGACGTGCCGCTGGAGGAGCTTCTTGGGGCGGCCCTTGGTCCACAGCCGCTGCGTGCCCCACAGGGCGACCGGGATCACCGGGACCCCGGCGGCCACGGCCATCCGGATCGCGCCGTTCTTGATGTCCTTGACGGTGAACGACCGGCTGATCGTGGCCTCGGCGAACACGCCGACGACCTCGCCCGCCTTGAGCGCCTTCATGGCCGCGCCGAACGCCGAGGCGCCCGCCGCGCGGTCCACCGGGATGTGGTGCATGCCGCGCATCAGCGGGCCGGAGATCCGGTGGTCGAAGACCTCCTTCTTGGCCATGAACCGGACCAGCCGCCTGGCGGGCAGGGCGGCGAAGCCGGCGAAGATGAAGTCCAGATAGCTGATGTGGTTGCTGACCAGCACCGCGCCCCCGGTCCTCGGTATCCGCTCGGCGCCCTCGACGCGGATCTTCAAATCCAGCGCGCGGAACAACGTCCGCGCGGCCCCGATGACCGGGGGATACACGATCTCAGCCATGGCTGAACCGTACCTCAGCTCCCCCGCGCCCCGGCCTGCCACGGTCCCGCCACGGGCCGGGACGGTCACCGTGTCCGCGGCCGCCTCGGTGACCGTTCAGCGACCGCCCGGCGACCTTCCGGACCGCCTCAGTGGCCGCGGAACGCCTCCTCCAGCCACCACGCGCCGCGCGCCCGGGTGACCTTGGCGTGGACCAGCAGCGGACGCTCCCGCGGGCCGTCCAGCCACCGGGCCACCGCCGCGAGGTCCCCGGGGGCCCGTACGGTGACCGCCTCGAAGCCGAACCCCCGGGCGATGCCGGCGATGTCGGCGGGCGGGAAGACCACGGTGTCCAGGGGGTGGCCGTCCGGGCCGAAATGGTGCACCTCGGCGCCGTACGCCTCGTCGTCGTAGACCACGACCACCATGCGCAGGCCGAGCCGTACGACGGTCTCCAGCTCGGAGACGCCCATCAGCGCGCCGCCGTCGCCGAGCGCGGCCACCGTCAGCCGGTCCGGCCGGGCGAGGGCCGCGCCGATCGCGGTCGCCAGGCCGAGGCCGATCGACTGGAACGCCTGGGTGAAGCAGAACCCCCCTTCGTCCGGGACATCCATGAACATCGCCGGATATCCCATGAAATTTCCGGAATCGGGGCAGACGACGCGCTCGGCGGGCAGCAGGTCGTCGAGCGCGATCGTCAGGGTCCGGGGGTCGATGCGGCCGTCACCGCTCTCGTCGGCGTACGGGACGTCCCGCCAGCGGACCTCCCGGGCGATCCGCAGCGCCAGCGCCTCCGACCGGTACCCGGCCCGGCGCGGCCCGGCGCGCGTCCCGGCCTCCTCCGGTACGGCGCGTGTCCCGCCGCGTTCCCCGGCCGGCGCGCCGGGCACCGGACGGGCCACGGTCCCGTCGCCGAGCAGGTCCGCGACGGCCCGCGCGGTGCGGGCGACGTCGCCGGTCACACCGAGGTCGACCGGGCGGTGCGCGCCCAGGGCCTCCGGATCCAGGTCCACCTGGACGACCACGGCGTCCGGGCCGACGAGCGTGCCGTGCCGGGTGGTCCACATGTTCAGGGCGCAGCCCCAGCCGACGACCACGTCGGCGTCGCGGATGAGCTCGGCGGCCAGGGGCGAGGCGAACCCGCCGCTGACGTCCAGATCCCACAGGCTGCCCCGGAAGAGCCCCTTGGCGACGGCGGAGGTGGCGAGCAGCGCGCCGGTCAGGCCGGCGAGGTCCTCCAGCTCACGCCGGGCCGTACGGGCGCCCCGGCCGGCCACGAACACCGGCCGCCGCGCGCCCGCGAGGATCTCCGCCAGCCGGGCGGCCTCGACGGGGTCCGGCCCGGCGGGAAGCGGACGCGCCTCGCCGGTGCGGCCCGCGAGACCGGCGGACCCACCGGCCTCGGCGAGCCCGGCGGCCCCGGCCGGGCCGGTCTCCCGGCCCCCGGCCCCGGACGGGCCGGAGACCGCCAGCGCCTGCACCTCCAGCGGCAGGTTGAGCAGGACGGTGCGGCGCCCGTCGCGGGCGGCGCGGAACGCCTCGGCCGTCAGGGCCGCGGCGTCCGGGGCGGAGCCGACCCGCATCGGGACGGCGCCGACCGCCGCGGCCAGCGCGGCCTGGTCCACGAAGAAGTTGGACCGCGGGGCGGTCACCTCACCGGCCAGCACGACGAGCGGCGTGCGGCTCTTGGCGGCCTCCGTGACGCCGGTCAGCGCGTTGGTCAGCCCCGGCCCCTGGTGGACGCTGAGCACGCCGACCCGGCCCGTCATCCGCGCGTGGGCGTCGGCCATGGTCGCCGCCCCGCCCTCGTGGCGGGCGGCGACGAACCGCACGCCGTGCGCGACCAGCGCGTTGGTCACGTGGAAGTTGCCGCTGCCGACCACCCCGAACGCGGTGTCCACGCCCAGCGAGGCGAGGACGGCGCCGACGGTCTCCGCGACGGTCCCGGCGCTCACCGCTCGACCAGGGCCAGCACCCGCACCGGGCTGCCCGAGCCGCCGACGATGGGCAGCGGCGGGGCGACGACCACCGCGCCGGTGACCGGGAGCCGGTCGAGGTTGCGGAGCTGGGTCAGGCCGTACTTGCCCGCGCCGAGCAGGAACGAGTGGCAGGGGAAGGGCGGGTCGAAGCCGTGCGCCGCGCCCGCGTCGGTGCCCACGGTCTCCACGCCGATCCCGGCGATCGGGGTCTCCTCCGCCAGCCACCTGGCGCACTCCACCGAGATCCCGGGGCTGTGGGGGCCGGTCTCGTCGGCGTTGAGGAAACTCTCCTGGTCGTGGGAGCGGGCGTCCCACCCGGTGCGGTAGAGCAGCCAGCCGCCGTCGGGCAGCGGCCCGTTCGCCTTCTGCCACGCCTCGACGTGACCGATCTCCAGCAGGAAGTCGGGGTCTCCGGCCGCCTCGCCCACGAGGTCCAGCACGACGGCCGGGGCGACCAGCCGCTCCGGCGGCACCTGCGAGACGTCCTCGCCGTCCTTGCCGGTCACCCAGTGGACGGGGGCGTCGAAGTGCGTTCCCACGTGCTCGCCCGTCGTGAAGTCGTTCCAGTACCAGGCGGGGCCGCGGTCGTCGTAGCGGCTGATCTCCCTCAGCGTGAACGGGACCGTGTCGGCGAACGGCTCCGGCAGCCGCAGGATCGGCGTCTCGGACGACAGCGGCGCGGTCAGGTCGATCACCTCGATCCCGCCGTTCCGGATGCTCTCCACCAGGTTCCGCAGCACCGACATGACGCCTCCGAGGTCGGGAGATGGCCTGGTCGGATCCTCCTACACGCCGGAAGCGTCCGCCATCCCTCCGTGCCGTGTCGGCCACGGCTCGCCCCGCCCTTCCGGGTGCCCGGGTGCGTCCCGGCGGGATGGCGCCCCGCTACTCCCGGCGGAAGGTGACGATCGACTCGGAATCGCCGTTCTCCACGTTGACCGTCAGCCACAGCCGGGAGGTGCCGGGGATCCGCTCGATCACCGCGTGGTGCGCCGCCCTGACCCGCGGCCTCTCTCTCGTCCAGCTCCGGCCGTCCCAGTGCAGGATCGAGATCCCACCGGACTCGTCGTAGTCATCGTCCCCGCCGGACGTGTCGCCCTCGATCCAGGCGGGCGCGTCTCGGTCCTCGCCCGCGAACCAGACGTCGTCGGGCCCGAACGCGGTCACGCTCTTCAGGTCGCCCTTCCACGGCGGGATGGCGGGCCGCCGCCAGGATCGGCCGTCCCAGTGCAGCGCCAGGGGCCGCTCATCGGCCCCGCCCACCACCCAGACGTCGTCGGGGCCTATCTGCAGGATCGCGTTGAGGGAGCCCTTGGGCAGCACGGTCTTCTCGTACCCGCCTCCGTACCCGTGCCAGATCACCGGCCGGTCCCCCCGGATCCCGGTGACCCAGGTGTGACCGGCGCCGGTGTCCACCGCGAGCAGCCTCGTCTCGTTGTCACCGAGCGTTCTCTCGGTGACGAAGGCGGCGCCGTTCCAGGTCAGAACCGCGGTGTCCGAGATCACCACCGTCCGGCGGCCGTCGACGGCCACGTCCCGCACATACCCCCGGACCCGGTGCCGCCGCCAGGCGTGCCCGTCCCAGTGCTGGACGACCGAGCTCCCGTAAAAGCCTCCACCCGCCATCCACGCGTTGCGCGGTCCGTCGGAGTCGATGCTCGCCAGGCCGCCCAGCCCTCCCCGGACGGGCACCGCGCGCCATCGCGACCCGTCCCAGACGCGCAGCGAGGTCGCCACGCCGTCCTCCCAGCCGGTGTACCCCACCGCCCACGCCGGCTCCGGTCCGGCGGCGCTCACGTCACGCAGGCCACGCTCCCACTCGTCGTCGTCGGGCAGGCCGGGGACCCGGACCCACCTGTCGGAGAACTTCACGGTGGGTGTGGCCGACGGCGAGGGGGCCGGCACCGCAGACGTGCCCGATGCGGAAGGCGCCGGCACCGCAGGCGTGCCCGACGGCGAGGGGGTCGAGGCGGCGGGCCGGGGCTCCGCGGCGCAACCCAGCATGACCAAGCAGACGGCCAGGACCGCCACCCGGGACCTCATGGCAGCGAATTGTACGGCTATGCCCGCGCGGGCACCGGCGCTGCGCGCCCGGCGAAACCCCGCAGGACGGCCGTTCAGAGATAGGCGCGGAGGGCGAGCCCGACCGCGACGAGCAGGCCGCGCACGGCGGCGGGTGCCGAGGTTTTTCGGTCGCGGCGCTTGCCCTCCCCGCCGAACGGGCAGATCTTCGGGATGTGAAGAAGCTCATCAACAGTGCTGACTCGGTGGTCACCGACGCGCTGCGCGGGCTCGCGGCCGCGCACCCGGACCTGCGGGTCGACGTGAAGAACCAGTTCGTGGCACGCGCCTCCGGGCCGCGCCGGGGCAAGGTCGGCCTGGTCTCCGGCGGCGGCTCCGGGCACGAGCCGCTGCACGCCGGTTTCGTCGGGTACGGCATGCTCGACGCCGCCTGCCCCGGTGAGATCTTCACCTCGCCCGTGCCCGACCAGGTGATCGCGGCCAGCAGCGCCGTGGACGGCGGGGCCGGGGTGCTGCACGTCGTGAAGAACTACACCGGCGACGTCCTGAACTTCGGCATGGCCGCCGAGCTGTGCGCCGACGAGGGCGTGGAGGTCGCGACCGTGGTGGTCGACGACGACGTGGCCGTCCGCGACTCCCTCTACACGGCGGGCCGCCGGGGAACCGGCGCCACGGTCTTCGTCGAGAAGATCGCCGGAGCCGCCGCCGAGGCCGGGGCGCCGCTGGCGGAGGTACGGCGGGTGGCCGAGGAGGTCAACTCCCGCAGCCGGTCGTTCGGCGTCGCGCTGAGCGCCTGCACCACCCCCGCCGCGGGGGTGCCCACCTTCGAACTGGGCGACGACGAGGTCGAGCTGGGCATCGGCATCCACGGGGAGCCCGGCCGCACCCGGTCGGCCATGCGCGGGGCGCGCGAGCTGGTGCGCGTCGCGATGGACGCCCTCCACGAGGACATGCCGCTCGACGGGGACGTCCTGGTCATGGTGAACGGCATGGGCGGCACCCCGCTGATCGAGCTGTACGTCGCCTTCGCCGAGGTGGCCGCCTACCTGGAGGAGAAGGGCGCGACGCTGTCGCGCAACCTGGTGGGCGACTACATCACGAGCCTCGACATGCAGGGTTTCTCGGTCACGGCCTGCCTGCTGACGCCGGAGCTGACCCGGCTGTGGGACGCGCCGGTGCAGACGCCCGCGCTGCGGTGGGGCCGCTGACATGGCCGGACCGGACGACCGCGCGCGTGACACGGGCGGCACGGGGAACGCCGACGGGATGAGCGACACGAACGGCGCGGGCGGCGCGCACGAGGCGAACGCCGCGAACGGCACGACCCGGGCGGGCACCACGCGCGGCCTGAACGGCGCCGGCGGCACGACCGGCACGGGCGGCCTGGACGCCGCCCTCTTCGCCGCGTGGGCAGAGGAGATCGCCGCGGCGGTCCGGGCCGACCGGGACCGGCTGACGGCACTGGACTCCGCGATCGGCGACGCCGACCACGGGGCCAACCTCGACCGGGGCTTCACCGCGGTCGCCGAGGCGCTGGCCGGCGGCCGGCCGGACACTCCGGGGGCGCTGCTGTCCCTGGTGGGCAACACGCTGATCCGCAAGGTCGGCGGGGCGTCCGGGCCGCTGTACGGCATGGCGTTCCGGGAGGCGGGCAAGGCGCTGGGCGACGCCCCCGCGGTCTCCCTCGCCGACCTCGACGAGGCCCTGGCCGCCGGGCTGGCCGGGATACGGAAGCTGGGATCCGCCACCGAGGGCGACAAGACCATGGTGGACGCGCTCGCCCCGGCGCTCCGGGCGCTGACGCAGGCCGTACAGGAGGGGCAGGACCCGGCGGAGGCGGTCGGCGCGGCGGCGGAGGCGGCGCTGGCCGGGGCGCAGGCCACGATCCCGATGCAGGCCCGCAAGGGCCGGGCCAGCTACCTCGGCCCGCGCAGCGTGGGGCACGAGGACCCCGGCGCCGCGTCCACCGCCCTCATCGTCCGGGCGCTGCACGCGGCGGTGTCCCGTACGGCGGGCGCCCCGGGCGAGACGTCCCGGCGGGCCCCGGAAGGACCGGCGTGATGGTGGGCGTAGTCCTCGTCTCCCACAGCGGCCCGCTGGCCGACGAGCTCGTGCGACTGGCCCGGCAGATCGGCGGCGCGGACGTGCCGCTGGCCGGGGCGGGCGGCACCGACGACGGCGGCCTAGGCACCAGCCCCGACCTGGTGTCCAGGGCGATCGAGGAGGTGGACCGGGGCGACGGGGTGGTCCTGATCCCGGACCTGGGCAGCTCGGTGCTGACCGCCCGGCTCATGGAGGGTCCCGGCGTGGTCATCGCGGACGTGCCGTTCGTGGAGGGCACGATCGCGGCGGTCGTCTCGGCGGGCTCCGGCGCCTCGCTGGAGGACGTGGTCGCCGCGGCCGAGGAGGCCAGGACCTTCCGCAAGCTCTGAGGGACGCCCGCGGAGCTTCGCGCCATGAGGTCAGCCGAGGGCGCGGTCCAGGTTGACGGCGGCGCTGATCAGGGAGAGGTGGGTGAACGCCTGCGGGAAGTTGCCGAGCTGCTCGCCGGTCCGGCCGATCTCCTCGGCGTACAGGCCGAGGTGGTTGGCGTAGGTGAGCATCTTCTCGAAGGCGAGCCGGGCCTCGTCGAGCCGTCCGGCGCGGGTGAGCGCCTCGACGTACCAGAACGAGCAGATCGAGAACGTGCCCTCCTCGCCGCTCAGCCCGTCGGGGCTCTCGCCGGGGTCGTAGCGGTACACCAGCGAGTCGGCGACGAGGGTACGGCGGAGCGCGTCGAGGGTGGACAGGAACTTCGGGTCGGTGGGGGCGATGAACTTGGTCAGCGGCATCATCAGCACGGCGGCGTCGAGGACGTCGCCGTCGAAGTGCTGGACGAACGCGCCCAGCCGGTCCGACCAGCCGCGCCGCATGACCTGCCGGTAGATCTCGTCGCGGGAGCGCTGCCAGCGCTGCGTGTCGGCGGGCAGTCCACGGCGGCGGGCCATCCGCATGGCCCGTTCGATCGCCACCCAGCACATCAGCCGCGAGTAGACGAAGTCGCGGCGCCCGCCGCGGGTCTCCCAGACGCCCTCGTCGGGCTGGTCCCAGTTGGCGCACACCCAGTCGACCAGCGTGCAGGTCTGTTCCCACTGGTCGCTGGAGATCGGCTGGTACAGCTTGTCGTAGAGGTAGACGGAGTCGATGAGGGCGCCGTAGATGTCGAGCTGGAGCTGGCCCGCGGCGGCGTTCCCGGCCCGCACCGGAGCGGAGCCGCGGTAGCCCGCGAGGTGGGACAGTTCGATCTCGGGCAGGTCGGTGCGGCCGTCGATGCCGTACATGATCTGCAGGGGGCCCGCCGCGCCCTCGCAGCCGCAGCTGACATGCTCGGACAGGAAGCCCATGAACGCCGCGGCCTCCTCGTCGAAGCCCAGCCTGATCAGCGCGTACATGCAGAAGGCCGAGTCGCGGATCCAGACGTAGCGGTAGTCCCAGTTGCGTTCGCCGCCGACCCGCTCGGGCAGGCTGGTGGTCACCGCGGCGACGGTCCCGCCGGTCGGCGCGTAGGTGAGCAGTTTCAGCGTCAGCGCCGAGCGGTGCACCATCTCCCGCCAGCGGCCCCGGTAGCGTGACCGGGACACCCAGCGCCGCCAGTAGGCGACCGTGGCGACGAACTCCTCCTCGGCCTCGGCGAGGGGGCACGCCCGCATCTCGACGCCGTCGCCGTACCGGTCGAGGGCGAACACCGCGCACTCGCCCTCGGTCAGCTTGAACACCGACAGCACGTCGCGGCCGTCGGTCTCCAGTGGCGCGCTGGAGGTAAGGGTGAGCGAGAGCGACGGCGAGGTGAAGACGGCCCGGCCCTCGCGCAGGTCCACGGTGTGGGTCTGGCGGCCGTAGTCGAACCGGGGGGCCACCCGCGCCCGGAACGGCAGCGTCCCGCGCACGCATCTCACCCGGCGGATCAGCCGGTGCCGGTCGATCTCGCACGTGCCCCCCGTGACCGGCATGAAGTCGTGGATCTCACCGACCCCGTCGGGGGCCATGAACCGGGTGATCAGCACGTTGGTGTCGGGGAAGTAGAACTGCCTGGTCCTCGCGGGCACGTCGGCGGCCAGCTCGAACGCCCCGCCCCGGTCGGCGTCCAGGATGGCGGCGAACACGCTCGGCGCGTCGAAGCGCGGGAAGCAGTACCAGTCGATCGTGCCGCGCGTGTCCACGAGCGCGGCGGTGCGCAGGTCGCCGATCAGCCCGTGGTCGGCGATGGGCGGGTACCGGCCGGCGTGCGACGCGTCCGGCGCGTCCGGGCGGTCCGCGAACTCGGTTGCCGTCATCTGCGGCCTTCCGTCGTCGGGCCCTATGACCTCACGGTAGTGCCGCCGCCCGCGGCCACGGCCCGGCCGGCGCCAAGGGACGGGAAGGTTTCGGGAAAACGAGGGAGGTGGGGGCGGCCGTGGCGTCCTGCGCGGGGGTCCACGGCCGTCCACGCCGCCTCCGGCCTGCGGACGAACGGATTCCCCGGCCCGGCGTGTCAAGGGCCGCCGGAATCCGGCGGTGGATGCCGGTGAACCTTGACGGGGCGTCGGCGCTGTCTCTAGCCTTCCCAGGACTGGGAGCGTTCCCACCGGAACCTCCGCCGGGCCCCGGCCATGATCGGCTTACCGGCGGGACCCGCGATCCTCTGGGAGGACGAGCATGGAGGCCCGCTTCGCCACGGAACGGGCCGGGACGGTTCCCCTGGCCTGGGGACAGCGGGCCATCTGGGGCGCGATACGCGACGTCGGCCCGGGAAGCGACCACTACTACAACGTGCCCAGGATCGTGCGTCTCCCGCGTGGCTGGAGGATCAGCCCCGACGCGGCGGTGGCGGCGATCGGGCGGTTGCTGGCCCGGCACGACGCGCTGCGCAGCCGCCTGTGCCAGGAGGGGCAGGCCGATCCCCTGCAGACGGTGGAGTCCCGCGGCGCCGTCGCCGTCGAGGTGGCCGAGGCTCCACCGGACGGCGCCGGCGCCGCGGCGGAGACACTCCGCGAACGGCTGGCCGGCCGCCGGTTCTCCTACTCCGAGGACCTGCCGTTGCGCGCCGGCCTCGTGACCGGCGGCGGCGTCGTCAGCCACGTGGTCCTCGTCCTGTGCCATCTGGCCGCCGACGCCTTCGCCGCCGACGTCGTCGTCCGTGATCTGCGGCTCCTGCTCAGGGGCGGCGCGCCGCCCGCGCCGTACCAGTTGATGGACCTGGTCGCCGCCCAGGGCGGGCGCGCGGCGCGCGGGAGCACCGCCGCGCTCGGGTACTGGGCCGGCCACTACCGGGCGATCCCGCACACGATGTTCCCGGAGGCGCGGGGAGCCCCCGGGAGCCCGCGCTTCCAGCAGGCGGTGATCGTGTCCCGGGCGATCGACCTGGCGACCAGGACGCTCGCCCGGCGGCACGGCGTCAGCACCGCGACCGTCCTGCTCACCGCGGTGGCGGCACTGGTCCCGGCCGTCTCGGGTCACCGGACGGTCGCGGTCACCCCGCTGGTGAACAACCGGTTCGCGCCGGAGAGCAGGACGCTCGTCACCTCACTGTGCCAGCTCGGCCTGTTCGTGCTCGACATCGAGGCGACCGGGGCGGCGACGTTCGACGAGTTGCTCGCCCGGACCAGGCACCTCGCCCTCCAGGCCTACCGGTACGCCCGGTACGACCAGGCCGAGTGGTACCGCATGGTGGACGCGGTGAGCGGGGAGCGCGGACTCCCGGTCTTTCCCGGCTGCTGCTTCAACGACCAGCGGGCCGCCGACCCGCTGGGGCGGGACGCGCCCGCGGATCCCCGGCAGGTGGTCGCGGCCCGGGCGGAGACCCGCATCCGGCGACCTCCCGGCGTGGAGCGGCTCAACTGCGGGTTCTGCGTTCACCTGGTCGACGACGAGGACGGTGTCCCGGGGGTCGCTCTGACCGCGGACACGGTCACCATGCCGCCCGGCCTGGTGGACCGGTTCCTGCACGCGGTCGAGGCGCTCGTCGTCGGCGCGGCGACGGCGGGCACGCCGCTGTCGGCGCTTCCGGCCCTGATCGACGGCGCGCCCTGACCCCGCCTCACCGCACGGAACGCCCCACCGCATAGAACGCCCCGCCGCACGGAACATCTCGCCACATAGAACCCCGCTGTACGGAACGCCTCACCGCAGGGATCGCCTCACGGGCGGTGCCCGGCCCGGCGGTGGGCCAGGTCCAGGAAGAGCGCGGCGGACCAGCCGAACCCGGTGGTGGCCCCGCGGGCGCGGGCGCCGGTGAGCGGGTTCCAGTACTCGTACAGGCCGCCGCCGGCGTTCACCATGTCCAGGGTCCGGCCGGTCAGCTCCTCGGCCCCGGCGGCGAAGCCGGACCGGCGCAGGCCCTCGATCAGCAGGTAGTTGACGTTGAGCCAGACCGGGCCGCGCCACATGGCGTCCGGGTCGAAGGCCGGGTCGTCGAAGGCGACCGTGGGCACCGGGCGCTCGCCCCAGAAGGCCGGCGACAGCAGGTCGGCCACCAGCCGTTCGGCGATCTCCCGGGGCAGGCGGCCGGTGAGCAGGGGCATCAGCTCCAGCGGGGTGCGGGTGGCGACCTCGGCCGCGGTGCCGGACGCGAACTTGGTCAGTGTGACGAACCGGCTGCCGTTCCAGCGGCGGGCGACCAGCAGTTCGACGTGCCGGGCCGCCTGCCGCCGCCACTCCTCGGCCTCCGCCGTACGGCCCAGCGCCTCGGCGATGTCGCCCAGCCGGTCGGCCTGCAGGGCCAGGTAGGAGTTGAGGTCCGGCGGTTCGGCCCGGGGGCCGTGGTCCCAGATGGGGCTGTCGTCCAGGCCGGAGGAGTAGGGGTGGAGGTACTCGGCGAGGCCGTCCCCGTCCGGGTCGGAGACGGTCAGCCACCACCGCTGGGAGCGGGCGATCGGCCGGTAGACCTCGTCGAGGAAGCCGAGGTCGGGGGCGGCCTCGTGGATCTTCCAGGCGGCCCAGGCGGTCAGCGGCGGCTTGGTCACCGGGACGACGCCGCCGATCGGCTCGCCCGGCGCGGCGGGGCCGCCGACGTGCTGGGCGAGCCGGTCGTGGTCGGAGCGGGGCAGGTCGGTGGTCTCGGCGAGCACTCCCCGGTCGTGGACCACGTCGGGGATGAGCCCGTCCGGGCGCTGGTGGTCGAGGAGGATGCGGAGCTGGTCACGGGCCAGTTCCGGGTCGGCGTGGCGCAGGGCGACGGCGTGGAAGTAGGAGTCCCAGTTCCAGATGCCGACGTATCCCAGCTTGGAGGGGACCACGCCTTCGCGGCCCCCGGCGAACGCGACGGACAGCAGGTTCACCCCGAGCGTCCACCACGCCTGCTCGGCCCGTTCCCGCAGCTCCGCGGGTACGGCCGGCATCCGCGCGAACCACTCCCGGCGGCGCTCCGCGGCCCGCGCCAGCAGCTCCCCGGCGTCGTACGGGCCCGCCTGGCCGACGAGCACGAGGGTTCCGTCGATCTCGCCCGCGCCGCCGTCCCAGACGGCCCGCGCCCCCGAGCCGGTCAGCACCAGCGTCCCGGGGTCGGCGAAGAGCAGATCCACCCCGTCCCCGAAGGAGACCCGGTCGGGGAGGGCCCGCCGTACCGGCAGCTCGCGGTCGCCGGAGAACAGCCGCAGCCCGGTGAGCACGGTCGTCTCCGACAGCCGGGTCTCGTACTCGGCGCGGGCGACGCGGAGCGAGCCGTCGGGCTCGGCCAGCACCAGCAGCCGGGAGCCCCGCTCGGTGAAGGGGGTGACTCTCAGGTCGAGCATCGTCAGCGTCCTCCCAGGCCGGACATGGCCATGCTGTTGAGAATGCGCCGCTGGCCGATCAGGAAGGCGATCATCATCGGGATGACCGAGATGGCCGAGGCGGCGAGGGTGAGGCCGTAGTCGGTGGCGCCGTGCTGCCCGGCGAACTGGCTGACCAGCAGCGGTACGGTGGCCAGCTCCGGCGAGTTCAGGAAGATCAGCGGGAAGAAGAAGCTGTTCCAGCTCGCCAGGAAGACGATGATGCCGAGCGCGCCCAGGCCGGGGCGGACGTTGGGCAGCACGATGCGCCAGAAGATCGTCCACCGGCCGGCGCCGTCGAGGCGGGCGGCCTCCTCCAGCTCGATGGGAACGGCCCGGATGAACTGCCGCAGCAGGAACACCGCGAACGGGTTGACGAAGCCCGGCACGATCAGCGCCAGGTGGGAGTCGACCCAGCCCAGCTCCGCCAGCATCAGGTAGAGCGGGACGACGGTCACCTGCTGCGGCACCATCTGGGTCGCCAGGAACAGGCCGAACAGCAGTCCGGAGCCGCGGAAGCGGATCCGGGCGAAGGCATAGGCGGCCATCGCGGAGGTGAACAGGGTGAGCACCACGTTGAGGACCGCGATGTAGAAGCTGTTCCAGTAGGCCTGGGCGAAGGGCAGCGCGCCGAACGCGTCGGGGTAGTTCTGCGCCCGCCACGGGTTCGGCAGCCAGTCGAGCGGCGTGTTGAGCATCTGGTGCGCGCCCTTGAACGAGGTCAGCAGCATCCAGACGAACGGGAACAGCATCAGCAGTCCGCCGGCGGCGAGCGCGGCGTGCAGGCCGATCCGTCCCAGACGGCGAGGCCCGGGAGAGGCCAGGCGGCGGGAACCAGGAGAGGCAGGGATCACAGCCATCGACGGTCCCCTCAGGAGTCGTAGTGGACGAGGCGCTTCTGCGCCGCGAACTGGACGAAGGTGACGATCAGCGTCAGCGCGAGCAGGATCAGCGCGGCGGCGCTGCTCATCCCGAACTCGAATTTCTGGAAGCCCAGGTCGTAGACCTGGTAGACGATCGTCCGGGCCCCCTCGTTGTGGTCGGGGTTGACCAGCACGTAGATCTGGTCGAACGCCTGGAAGGAGCTGATCACCGCGACGACGGTGGAGAAGAAGATCGTCGGGGAGATCATCGGCAGCGTCACCGAGCGGAGGACGCGGACCGGACCGGCGCCGTCGATGCGGGCGGCCTCGGTCAGCGACGGCGGGATGGTCTGCAGCCCGGCCAGGAAGATGACCACGTTGAGGCCGAGCGAGGACCAGATCGTCACGACCGCGATGGCCACGATGACCCAGCCAGGGTCGTCCAGCCAGTCGGGCGGTGTGACGCCGAACCACCTGTGGAGGGTGCTGTTGAGCACGCCGTAGTCGCCGCTGGCCAGGATGACCTGCCACATCACGGCCACCGCGACGGAGCTGGTCACCACGGGCAGGAAGTAGACGACCCGGTAGAAGGTCTTCCCCCGCACGTTGTTCAGCGCGAGGGCGACGAGCAGCGCGAGCGTCAGGCCGACCGGGACCGTCAGCAGGGCGAGCTTGACGGTGTTCCAGACGGCCGTGCCGAACTCGGGGTCGGTGAGCTGGGCGGCGAAGTTGTCGAAGCCGACCCAGGACTTCTCGCCGAGCCCGTCCCATCTCATGAACGCGAGCACGATCGCGAAGCCGAGGGGGAAGACGAGGAACGCCAGCAGGCCCAGCACCTGCGGCGCGAGGAAGAGCGCGGCCCACCAGCCGTCCCGGTTCCGCACGCGCTCCGCCGCGCGCGCGGGCCGGGTCCCGGTGGTGGGGCGCGCCGGGGTGACGACGCCCACGGCCGTTATCCGATCCTGCCGTCGACGAGGGCCTGCAGCTTGGTCATGCCCTCGTCGAAGCCGACCTTGCCGGTCCAGACCTTCATCAGCTCGTCGTTGATGTCCTTGGTCAGGCCGGGCACCGCGACCTCCTCGGGGTAGTTCGCGAAGCCGGTGTCCCGGACGTCGAGGAGGGTCTGGGCGTGCGCCGGGTAACCGCCCTCCAGCACGACCTGCTCGGCGCCCTTGATGGAGGGGACCGCGCCGCCGCTCTTGAGCCGCAGGAGCTGGCCTTCCTTGCTGACGAACTCGGTGAGGAAGGTGAACGCCTCGTCGGGGGTGCGGGAGTCCTTGTTCAGCGCGAGGTAGGAGGCCGCGACCGCGCCGGGCATCGGGGCGCCGGTCTCCGAGGGGAACGGCACGATGTCGTAGTTCGCCTGGTCGCCGCCCTTCTTGACCACCTCGATCATCCACCGGCCGCCGGCGTAGAAGCCGGCCTTGCCGCGCAGGAACTGGGTGTTGGCTCCGTTGCTGGCGGGCAGCACGTCGGCCGACAGGAAGGTCTTGTCGGCGTACCCCTTGGCCAGGGTCGAAAGGGCCTCGCGGGACTTGGGGTCGGTGGTGGCGACGAACCTGCCGCCGTCCCAGACCTTGCCGCCGAAGCCGCCGATGACGCTGTAGGTGGAGCCGTACCAGTTCCAGAAGATCGAACCGGCTTTGCCCGCGGCCTTGAGCTTGGCGTTCATCTCCAGGTACTTGGCCATGGTCCACTTGCCGGCGGCGTTCAGCTCGGCGGGGTCCTCGGTGATCCCGGCCTCCTGGAGCGCCTTCTTGCCGTACCAGAGCACCTCGGGGTTGGTGTCGTTCGGGACGCCGTAGATCTTGCCGTCCTTCTTGGCGCCGCCGTAGACGCCCTCGAAGAAGTCCTCGGGCCTGCTCTTGCTGGTGGGGCCGGCGAGCCGGTCGTTGAGCGGGGTGAGCACCCCGGAGGCGACGAACTTGCCGATGTTGTCGTCGCCGACGAAGAAGACGTCGGGCGCGGTCTTCGAGGTGAGCTGGGTCAGGAGCTTGGGGTGGTAGTCCTCGTACTTGGGGACCGTCTCCATCTTCAGCACGATGTTCGGGTGGCGCTTCATGAAGTCGTCGTTGAAGGCCTTGTACAACGCGACGTCCTCGGCCGACCCCCAGGTCGACCAGCGGATTGTGACCTTCCCGGCGGCGGCCGGGCCGCCGGCGCCGCCGCCGCCGCTGCCGCTGCACGCGGTCGCGAGGGCGGCGGTCAGGGCCAGTGCCGCCGCGGCGAGGGTCTTCTTGGACGGGGGGAAAGACACGGGGTGCCTCCTGGGGGGGTTTCGCGGGGGGTGGGTTATGCGAGGCCGCCGCCGTCGACGACCAGGGCCGCGCCGGTGACGTAGCTGGCGGCGTCGCTCGCCAGGAAGAGGACGGCCTGGGCGATCTCGTCGGGGGAGCCGGCGCGGCCCATCGGCCGGTCGGCGGCGTCGGCGGCGAAGACCGCCCAGTCCTCCGAGAGCTGGCGGGCCTCGTCGCGGAGCATCGGGGTGTCGGTGTCGCCGGGGTTGACGGAGTTGACGCGGATTCCGGCTTTGGCGTGGTCGATGGCCAGGGCCCGGGTCATGTTGACCACGGCGGCCTTGGAGGCGCAGTAGGAGATGGCGTTGCCGCCGCCCTTCAGGCCCCAGCCGGAGCCGGTGTTCACGATCGAGCCGCCGTCCTTCATGGCGGGGATCGCGTGCTTGCACATCAGGAAGACCGATCTGACGTTGACCGCCATGACGCGGTCCCACTCGTCGGCCGACAGGTCCAGCGCGGTGGTGCGGCGGATGATCCCGGCGTTGTTGAACAGCACGTGCAGCCCGCCGAAGGTCTCCACCGCGGTCCGTACGGCCCGCGCGCAGTCGGCCTCGGCGGCCACGTCCGTCTCGACGGCCACGGCCCTGCCGCCCTCGTTCCCGATCTCCTCGGCGACCGCCGCGGCGCCGGCGCCGTCGATGTCGGCGACCACCACGGCCGCGCCCTGGCGGGCGAAGAGCAGCGCGGTGGCCCGGCCGATGCCGGAGGCGCCGCCGGTGACGATGGCGACCTTGTCAGTCAGGGCGGTCATGCTGGGAACTCCTCGGTAGCGGGTCGGATCCGGTACACCGCGCTCTCGCGGTGTCCGGTGATGACGGAGACGTGGCCCGCGACGAGGGCGTCCGCCTCCGGGTCTCCGGTGTCGGCCAGCAGCGGCCGGCCGCCGAGACCGGCGAGCTTCTGCTGGGTGGCCAGGACGAGCAGCCCCCCGGAAGCCATGATCTTTTTGAGTACGGCGGGACCGATCTGCTGGTTGCCCCGGCCGAGCACGAAGCCCTGCCCGCCGATGACCGAGAGGACCGCGCAGGTCTCGTGCCCGTCGACGAGGCCGAGCAGCCGTCGTTCGGTCACGTCCGCGGCGACCAGCTCGCCGTCCTGGACCACGTCCACGCCGAGCAGCGTGGTGGCCAGGCCGAGCAGCCGCCCCACGGCCATGGTGGTGGCGCCGGGGCCGAGGACGTAGCGGATGCCGGGCCGCATCCGGGCCGCGACCTCCCTGGCGATCGCCTCGGCCGACCCGGGGGCGGCGGCGGAGGAGCCGACCTTGCGGCCCGACAGCCGCGCCCGGGCGGCGGGTACCCGCAGGGTGCCGTAGAGCAGGGGGCTGACCCGGCCACACCGGTAGGCGTCCTCGTCGAGATCCACCACCTCGGCGGCGAGGGTGCTCCCCGTGCCTCCCGTGCCCCCTGGGCTCCCCGTGCTCCCGGCCCGTCCGGCGTCCCGGCCGAACTCGGCGGCCGTGGTCCCCGCCGCGGCGGGGCTGACCGCGAAGCAGCCGGAGTAGACCTTGACGCCCGCCGGGACGCCGAGCACCGGGCAGGACGGCGAGCCGTCGAGGACGTCCCTGGCGGTGCCGTCCCCTCCGGCGAACAGCAGCAGGTCGACGTCCCGCATCGCCTCGACGGCCGCCGTCGTGTCCCGGGACGAGGAGGGGTCGCCGGGGGCCTGCCGTACGAGTTCGGGGACGCCTCCGGCGGCGCGCACGCTGTCCTCGCCCATCGGGCCCGCGACGGTGACGATCCTGGTGTCCGGGCGGCGGGCCAGCAGCGCCCGCACGGCCAGCGCGGCCCGCTCGCCCGCCCGGGGGGACGCGCCCCGGGCGAGGGCCTCCAGCTGCACGCCGGCGCCGTCGCTGCCCTTGAGCCCGGCCGGGCCGCCGATCCCCGCGACCGGGTTGACGATCAACCCGACCGTGAAGGCCGCGCCGCCCGGGGGGCCGGGGCGGGCCGCCCGCCCCGGGTCCCCGGCTCCCCCTGCGGCGCGGGAGGAGCCGGGGCGCCCGGCGGCGGTGCGGGAGGGATCCGGCCGGTCGGTGGTCATGACAGGTGCTTGCGGGTGTAGGCGCGCCAGGTGGGCGACCACCGCCCGGGATCGTCCAGCGACGACGGGTCGATCCGGTGGATCGTCTGGTTGTACGGGGCGCCCTTGACGAGCCCGGGGTCGCGGCGGGCCTCGTCGGCGACATGCTCCAGGATCGCGGCGTACTCGTCGAGGTCCTCCTTGGAGTACGACTCCGTCGGCTCCAGAGTGAAGGGCTCGGGGACCACGTAGGGGTGGTGGCTGGTCCAGTAGTGCACGCCGAAGTCGGCGGCGCGCACGCCGATCTCCTCCGAGTGGACGCCCGTCTCCTCCGACAGCTCCTGCCAGGAGTAGCGGACCTGCTCCAGGCGGTTCCGCCCCCAGGGCGCCGAGGCCCCCTTGATCTGCAGGACCTTGTGCATCAGGTAGTTGTTGTTGAGCACCGCGGTCTCGGCGACCTCGCGCAGGCCCGCGGCGCCCAGCGCCATGATCCACGCGTAGGCGCGGACCACGTTCGGGGTGACGCCGAGGAACGGGCGCATCTTGCCGACGGAGAGCGGGCGGTCGGCGTCGAGGTGGTACCGCGATCCGTCGAACTCCACGGTCGGCCCCGGCAGGAACGGGGCGAGCGCCTCGGACACGCCGCTCGCGCCGGCCGCCGGTCCCCCGCACGCGTGCGGGGTGGAGAAGGTCTTGTGCAGGTTGAAGTGGCACAGGTCGAACCCGGCGTCCGCGGCGCGGGTGACGCCGAGCAGGCCGTTGGCGTTGGCCTGGTCGTAGCAGGCCAGGCCGCCCGCCTCGTGCACCAGCGCGACGAACTCGGCGATGCGCGGGTTGAAGATGCCGGTGTCCTCGGGGTTGGTGATCATCAGGGCCGCGGTGCGGGGCCCGACGGCGGCGCGCAGCGCCTCGATGTCGGGGTATCCGTTCTCGTCCGGCATCAGGGTGATGACCTCGTACCCGGCGGTCTTGGCGCAGGCCGCGTTGGACGGGTGCGAGAACATCGTGGTGATGACCTGGTCGCGCCGCTCCCCCTCGCCGCGGGAGGCGTGGTAGGCGCGGATCATCGCGATGTTGGCGTAGATCGCCGCCGACCCGGAGGCGGGCTGGAGCGAGACCCGGTGCATGCCGGAGATCTCGGCGAGCATCCGCTCCAGCCGCCAGTAGATCTCCAGTACGCCCTGCACGGTGTCGTCGGGCTGGAGCGGGTGCAGCTCGGCCACCTTGGGGTCGGTGACGAAGCGGTCGTTGACCTTCGGGCTGTACTTCATCGTGCAGGTGCCCTGGCCGACCGCGATGGCCTGGTCGACGCCCAGGTTCTCCTGCGACAGCCGGACGTAGTGCCGCAGCACGTGCAGCTGCGACATCTCCGGCAGCCTGGGCGGCTCGGCCCGCCGTACCGTGTCGGGCAGTTCCACGGCGGGCACGCCCGGGGCCGGTACGGCGATGCCCCGCCGTCCGGGGCGTGACTGCTCGAAGATGATCGGCTCGTCCCAGCGGGCCTGGTGGAACCGGCGCAGCCGCGGCTTGGGCGCGACCGGCAGCTCGGCGAACGGCTCGCCCGCGTGCCCGCTCACGCCGTCTCCCCCGCCGCCGGCGTCCCGGCGCCCTCGATGGTTCCGCTCACGCTGAGCCCCTCCCGCACGGCTGCCGCCAGCCGGTCGATGTCGTCCCTGGAGTGCCGCTCGGTCACGCAGACCAGCAGCGTGCGGTCGTCCAGCCGGACGCCGCCGAAGATGCCGTGCTCACGCAGCGCGGCGAGGAGGCCGTCCGCGGAGGGCACCTCGATCGCGAACTCGCGGAAGTGCACCGCGTCGGGGTGCAGCACCCGGGCGCCGGCGGCGGCGAGCCGCTCCATCGCGTAGCGGGTGCGGGCCAGGATCGTCTCGCCGAGCTCGCGCATGCCCTCGGGGCCCATCAGCGCGAGGTAGACCCCGGCGGTGATGCCCCACAGGGCGGCCGCGGTGCCCACCCATTCCTTGCCCTCCTCGCGGTGGGCGAAGGAGGTGCGGTCGTAGAAGACGTCGCCGAAGCCGTACTCGCCGGGGACCTCGGTCGGCGCGAGGCCGAACAGCCGCGAGGGGAACTCCGCGACCAGGCGTTCCTCGTCGCGGGTGGCGATGTACCCGGCGTGGCCGCCGCCGTGGGCCTGGTGCATGCCGAGCGACTGGATGTCGCCGCAGGCGATGTCGGCGCCGTAGGCGGCGGGCGGGGCGAGCACGCCCAGCGAGATCGGGTCGGTGGAGACGACGAGCAGCGCGCCGGCGGCGTGCGCGAGCTCGGCGAGCTCGCGGCCCCGGGTCTCCACGACGCCGTAGACGTTCGGGGTCTCCAGGTAGATCGCGGCGAAGGTCTCGTCGATCCGCACGTCGCCGATCTCGCCGCCCGGCCCGACCGGGGCGACGACCAGCTCGACGTCGTGGTCGAGGAAGTCATGCAGCTTGCTCATCTTGTCGGCGGCGACGGCCCCGCTGATCAGCACCTTCGACCGGCCGGTGTAGCGGACGGCCATCCGGATCGCGGTGCCGGCCGCCTGGTAGCCGTCGTAGGTGGGGACGTTGACGACGTCCATCTCCAGCAGCTCGGCCATCATGCTGACGTACTCGAACAGGGCCTGGAACCGGCCGTGGTCCTCGTACGGCTCGCCCGCGTAGGCGGTGAGGAACTCGCCGCGCCCGTTGATCTCGTCGCAGACGGCCGGCACGTGGTGCGGGTAGCAGCCGTGGCCGAGGAAGCTGAGCGCCTCGGTGGTGTCGGTGTTGCGGCCCAGCAGCCCGCGCATGTGCGCGACCAGCTCGTGCTCGGAGACCAGCGGCTCGGGCAGGTCCAGAGGCCGGTCCAGGCGCAGGTCCGCCGGAATGGCGGCGTAGAGCTCCTCGACGCTCGCGGCGCCGATGGCCGCCAGCATCTCGGCCCGCACGCCGGGTTCGGCGTTCGGGATGTAGGGGTGTGTCACCGTTCTCCTTCGGTCGGTCCGGCGCCGGTGCGGAGCACCACCGCGTCGCGGGCCGGGATCTCGATGCGGCCGCGCAGGTCACGGCCGGTCAGCAGGTCGGTCCCCGGCTCGGCGAGGTCCATCCGGGCGGGGGTCGTCGCGTGGTTGAGCAGGAAGAGGTAGGGGCCCCGGCGGGTGGCCTCCACGCCCTCGGGCACGTCGGCCACCGGCCGGACGCCCGCGGCGGCCAGGACCTCCGACAGCACCGGGGTGACGTCGTCGAGCAGGCAGCTCAGGTAGGTCGCCCGCCCGCGGCGGGTGATCGCCGGCTGCCCGTCGAGGTCGCCGCCCTCGTAGCGGGCGAGCACCTCGGCGTCCTCGACGCGCAGCCACTCGGCCCAGGTCCGCGCCGGCACGGCCGCCGCGTCCGCGTACGCCCCCGTGGCCGCCCCGGTGACGGGCCGGACCCGCTGGACCTGTCCGTCGGGGAGCGGCCAGAACTCGTCGACCGTCAGGCCGAGCGGTTCGCGCAGCGGGCCGGGGGCGCCGCCGTCGTGCACCTGGTCGGCCGCGTCGACGACGCCGCTGAACGGGCCGACGACGAGGTGCCCGTCGAAGGCGGCCAGGTGCCGGGCCTGCTCCGGCGTGCACATGTAGAGGTTGGGCGCGATGACCACCCGGTAGCCGGACAGGTCGCGGCCCGCGGGGACGAGGTCGACCGCGACGCCGCGGGCGTGCAGCGGCCGGTACCAGGACAGCAGGAGGTCCTTGAGCCTGAGCCGGTCGGACGGCATCGACTCGGGGGCCTCCAGGCCCCACCAGCTGTCCCAGTCGAGGAGGAGCGCCACGTCGGCGCGCGTCCCGGTTCCGGCGATCTCGGCGAGGCGCCGCAGGTCGGCGCCGAGCCGGAGGGTGTCCCGCCAGCCGCGGGCGGCGGTGCCGCCGTGCGGGAGCAGCGCGGAGTGGAACTTCTCCGGGCCGTAGCGGGCCTGCCGCCACTGGAAGAACATCGCGCCGTCCGCGCCGTGGGCCAGGGCCTGCAGGCTGTGCAGGCGCATCATGCCCGGCGGCTTGGGCGCGTTGACCTCCCGCCAGCTCACCGCGCTCGCGGCCTGCTCCAGCAGGATCCACGGCCGCCGCTTCAGCGAGCGCATCAGGTCGTAGCTGAGCGCGACCGCCACGTGCGATTCGGGGTCGGCGGGGTCGGGGTAGGCGTCGTCGCTGACCACGTCCTCGGCGGCGGCCCACTTCCAGTAGTCCAGGCCGTGCAGGATGCTCATGAAGTTGGTGGTCACCGGCACGTCCGGGGTGACCTCGCGCAGCACGGCCCGCTCCAGCTCGAAGCACTCCAGCAGCGCGTCGGAGCAGAAGCGGCGCCAGTCGAGTACCTGGGTGGGGTTGACCGGCCCGGGGGCCTTGCGGGGCGGTTCGACCTGGTCGAACGCGGTGTAGTGCTGGCCCCAGCAGGAGGTGCCCCAGGCGGCGTTCAGCCCGTCGACCGTCCCGTAGCGGCTCTCCAGCCAGGCCCGGAAGTGCCGGGCCGACTCGGCGCAGAAGCATTCGAGGACGTGGTCGGCGTACTCGTTGCCGATGTGCCACAGGGCCAGGGCGGGGTGCCGGCCGTACCGGGCGGCCATGGCGCGGACCAGCCGGACGGCGGCGTCGCGGAAGACCGGCGAGCTGGGGCAGTAGCTCTGCCGGGAGCCGAACTCCAGGCGCGTCCCGGCGGCGTCCACCGGCAGCACCTCGGGGTGGTCGCGGACCAGCCAGGGCGGCGGGGTCGCGGTGGCGGTGGCCAGGTCGGCGGCGACGCCGTGCTCGTGCAGCAGGTCGAGGACGCGGTCCAGCCAGCCGAAGTCGTACTCCCCGGGGCGCGGTTCGAGCCGGGACCAGGAGAAGACGGCGACGGTCGCCATGTTGACGCCCGCCTCGGCCATCAGCCGGACATCCTCCTCCCAGACGTGCTCCGGCCACTGCTCGGGGTTGTAGTCACCGCCGAACAGCAGACCGGAAACCCTGGTCAGCCCCACCCGAAACTCCAATCTGTGACATGTAATATTTTGTATGCAGAATTCATAGTGCAGTGTGCTGAATGCCGTCAAGCGGGTAGGCTTCAGCCAAGATCAACACGAGGAGTGCAATGGCGATCGAGCGGCGCCCCCTCCGCGAGCAGATCCGCGAGGAGCTGATGCTCCGGCTCGAACGGGGCGACTTCGCCGCGGGGACCGACATCAACGAGGCCGTCCTGGCCGGAGAGCTCGGCGTCAGCCGGACCCCGCTGCGCGAGGCCCTGATCACCCTCGCCGGCGAGGGCGTGCTGGAGAGCAACCAGGGCAGGGGCTTCCGGTTCGCCCCGGTCAGCCGCAAGGAGTTCAGGGAGCTGTGCGCGATCGTGGCGGCCCTGGAGGCGCTGGCCCTGGAGAGCTCCGACCCGGCCCACCTACGCGAGGTCGCCCCGGAGCTGCTCCGGCTCGCCCGGGAGTTCTCCGCCGACGTCGCCGCGCGTCAGGAGATCGAACACCACGACGACGAGTGGCACGACCTGCTACTGAGCGGTTGCGGCAACGAACGGCTGCTCGATCTGATCACCAGCGTCAAGGCGGGCATGCGCCGCTACACCCACCTGATGTCCGGCGACGGCACCCCGATGACGCGCGCCGCCGAGGAGCACCGCCGGATCGCCGAACGGCTGCTCGAAGACGACCTTCAGGGCGCGGTGAGCGCCCTGCGGGACAACTGGGTCAACGGCATGGAGCGGATGATCGCCCGCATCCCCTGACCGCCACCCGGCCCGGCCGGCCGCCGCACGGACCACCCGCGTGACCGCCGCACGGCCCGGCCGCCGCACGGCCGCCCGCGGCGGAGGCACGGGCCCGCCCGCGCACACCCGCCCGCGGCGGAAGCACGCGCCTACTTGTGCCGGAAGTAGACGAACAGCCGGCCGTGGTTCTTGGAGTCCTTGTCGATGCGGTGGTAGAGGGCCTTGATCTCCTTCTGCTCCAGGAAGCGCAGCACCTTCTTCTTGAGCTGGCCGGAGCCCTTCCCCGGGATGATCTCGACCTCGGTGGCCCTCTTCCTGATCGCCTCGTCGATGATGCCGCGCAGCGCCTTGTCGATCTCGCCACCGCGGTTGAAGATCGGGTGCAGGTCGAGCTTGAGCTTCACAACGTCCTCCTCGCGGGCCCCCGGGTGTGCGCGCGGCGGACCGCGCCGGAACCGGCACCGTAAGGCTACGGCCTCACCCGCGGCCCATGGAACGGCCGCTCCGGGCCGGAACCGGCCCGTCCCTTCCGGGGGCCGGCCGTCCACTCCCCCGGACCGCGGCCCGCGGGACAGGCGCCCCGGGCCGCGGTGGCCCGCCACCGGGTCGTCGGCGATCGTGTGATCAGATTTGCCCAAGCAGGGTGTTTATTGTGGCAGTTTCCGTCTCTAGCCAAGCAAATGGCCGCTGATTAGTCTCCCAGTCAGGTCGGCCGCCCTCACGGACGGTCGATCGCTCGTCACCCACGGGGAGGGCCGAGACCTCCTCAGTCATGCCCGCGGCCGGGCACGGCCGGGTGACCCGGGACCTCCACGCGGGGTGACGCGCTCTTGTGTCCCCCACAGGGAGGTCTCCTTGCCCAGTACCCCCCAGCCGCCCCGGATCAGGCGGGTGGCGGTGCTCGCCGCCGGCCTCGGGCTCGTCGCGGCGATGACGCCCCCGGCGAGCGCGGATCCCGCCCCCACGCCGGCCCCGAAGAAGTGGACGGCGACCCCGCTGACCGGCGGCGAGCCGGTCCAGGGGGCCAAGTCGGCGACCGGCAGGCTCGCCCGGAGCGACACGGCGCTGCTGAAGTCGACGTCGAGCGCCCCCGTCAACGTGATGGTCAAGCTCGACTACGACTCGTACGCCGCCTACCAGGGCGACCTCGAAGGGCTTCCCGCCACGAGTCCCGCGAAGACCGGCAGGGCGCTCGACGTCAGGGGCGCGACCGCCAAGAAGTACGAGAAGCACATCGAGCGGGTGGAGAACGCCTTCCTCGCCGAGCTGGCCAGGAAGGTGCCGGGCGCCCGGGCCGGGCAGAAGCTGCGCACCGTCTACGGCGGCATCGCGCTGCGGATCCCCGCCGACAAGGCGGCCGAGGTGCTGAAGCTGCCCGGGGTCGCGGCGGTCCAGCACGACAAGCCCGAGAAGCCGCTGACCGACTCCAGCTCCGACTTCATCGGGGCGCCGGCGATCTACAGCAGGCTGGGCGGCAGCTCCTCCTCCGGCAAGGGCGTCGTCGTCGGCGTCCTCGACTCCGGCGTCTGGCCGGAGCACCCCCAGTTCGCCGACCCCGGCGACCTGCCCGCCGCGCCGCCCACCCGGGACGGCTCCCCACGCGTCTGCGACTTCGGCGACAACCCGCTGACCCCGGCCGCCGACCCGTTCACCTGCAACGACAAGCTCATCGGCGGCGCGCCGTTCCTGGAGACCTACAACGCGGTGGTCGGCGGCGAGGTGTACCCCGACAGCGCGCGCGACTCCAACGGCCACGGCACCCACACCGCGACCACCTCGGCCGGCGGCCCGGTGGCCGACGCCGACCCCCTGGGCATCAGCCGCGGCCCGATCCACGGCATCGCCCCGGCGGCGCACGTGTCGATCTACAAGGTGTGCGGGGTGGAGGGCTGCTTCCCCTCCGACTCCGCGCAGGCCGTGGGCCGGGCGATCCTGGACGGCGTCCGGGTGATCAACTTCTCGATCTCCGGCGGCGGCTCCCCCTACACCGACCCGGTGGAGCTGGCCTTCCTCGACGCCTACGCCGCGGGCGTGTTCGTGTCGGCCTCGGCGGGCAACTCCGGCCCCGGCGCGGGGACCACCGACCACCGCGGCCCGTGGGTGACCACGGTGGCGGCCTCCACGCAGTCCAGGACGTTCCAGTCCACCGTCACGCTGACCGGCACGGGCGGCGCGACGGCCACGCTCAAGGGCGCCTCCATCACCGCCGGGGTGACCTCCCCGCAGCGGGTCGTGCTCGCCTCGGCTCCGCCGTACTCCAACCCGCTCTGTACGGTCCCGGCCCCTCCGGGCCTTTTCACCGGCAAGATCGTCGCCTGTGAGCGCGGCCCCGGCCGGGTGCTGAAGGGCTTCAACGTGCGCCAGGGCGGCGCGGCGGGGATGATCCTCTACAACACCACGCCGCTCGACGTGATGACCGACAACCACTGGCTGCCCACGGTCCACATCGACAAGCCGGAGACCGACGCCCTGCTGGCCTTCCTGTCGGCCAACCCCGGCGCGACCGCGTCGTTCCCGCAGGGAGCCAAGACCACCTGGCAGGGCGACGCCATGGCCACGTTCTCCTCCCGCGGGCCGGGCGGTGACTTCCTCAAGCCGGACGTCACCGCGCCCGGCCTGCACATCCTGGCGGGCCAGACGCCGACGCTGGAAGGTCCGGCGGGCGGCCCGCAGGGCCAGCTGTACCAGGCCATCGCGGGCACCTCGATGGCGTCGCCGCACGTCGCGGGCGCCGCGGCCCTGGTGTTCGCGCTGCACCCCGACTGGACCCCCGGCCAGGTCAAGTCCGCGCTGGAGACCACGGCCAGGACGTCGGTCACCAAGCAGGACCGCGTCACCCCCGCCGACCCGTTCGACCTCGGCGGCGGCCGCATCGACCTGACGAAGGCCGGCGACCCCGGGCTGACCCTGGACGAGACCGCGGAGAACTTCGCCGCCTCGGCCACCGACGAGCGGAACCGCATCAACCTCAACCTGCCGTCGGTGAACGCCCCGACCATGCCGGGGCTCATCACCGTCAAGCGGACGGTCACCAACGTCACCGACAGGACGCTCACCTACACCGCGACCGGCAGGACCGTCAGCGGGGCGAAGATCGCGGTGCTGCCGCCGCTGTTCAACGTCAAGCCGGGCAAGAGCGCGAAGATCTCCGTGGTGGTCACCGCCCCCGACCTGCCCGACGGCCAGTACTTCGGCCAGGTGGACCTCAAGCAGGTCGGCGGGAACCGCGACCTGCACCTGCCGGTGGCGTTCTTCCGCAAGGAGGGCGCCGTCCCGGTCGACCAGACCTGCACGCCGGACACCATCGCCCGGAACACCGGCGAGTCCACCTGCACGGTGAGCGTGCGCAACGACACGTTCAACGACACCGAGGTGACGGCGGTCAGCACGCTGGACGCCAAACTGCGCCTCAACGGCGTCACGGGGGCCACGAAGATCGGCTCCCAGATCGCCACGGCGAAGGCGACCCTGGCGGGCAGGCAGCCGGACAGGCCCGTCGTCACGCCCGGCACCGGGCCCGCGCCGTACCTGCCGCTGGACGCCTTCGGCATCGCGCCGACGCCGATCGGCGACGAGCAGGCGCTCAACTTCACCGTCCCGGCGTTCACGTACGCCGGGCGGACCTACACCCGGATCGGCGTCGTCTCCGACGGCTACACGGTCGCGGGAGGCACCTCGGGCTCCGGTGACATCGAGCCCGTCCCGCAGGCCCTGCCCGACCCGGCGGCTCCCAACAACGTGCTCGCCCCCTACTGGACCGACCTGGACGGCACCGGCGCGCCCGGCGTCTACGTCGCGACCCTCACCGACGGCGTCGACGACTGGCTCGTCGTCGAGTGGCGGGTCAACCTCTACGGCACCACCGACGCCAAGGTGTTCCAGCAGTGGATCGGGCTCAACGGCACCGAGGACATCACCTACACCTACGACCCGGAGCGGCTGCCCGGTGACACCCCGGCGGGCTACGGCCTGACCGTGGGCGCCGAGAACACCGAGGGCACGGCCGGAACGCAGATCAGCGGCCCGCCGACCCAGGACCTCCGGGTGAACAGCACGCCCGGCGCCCCGGGCGGCACCCTCACCTACACGATGAAGGTCAAGGGGGTCGCGACGGGGGCCGGCACGGTGACCACCGGCACCTCGACGCCCGAGGTGGAGGGCCTCACCATCGAGGTCGACAAGATAACCGTCCGTTGACGCGCTTCCCGGCCTGAAGGCCGGAGATTCAGCCTGTGCCGCGCGTTCACGCGGCACCTCTGTGGCTTCCTGCTTCGCCGACCCGCGCCACCGCAAGCGGTGGTCTCACCGGGTCTCCACAGGCGTTTCGCCTGTCCGCCCGTCCGGCGGCCAGGATGTTGATCGCCGCGTTCACGTCCCGGTCGTGGGTCGCGCCACAGGCGCAGGTCCACGACCGGACGTTCAACGGCATCTTGTCAGCAAGTGCTCCGCACGCCGAGCACAGCTTCGACGACGGGAACCAGCGATCGATCTTCGCGAAGGTCCGCCCGTACCGGGCGGCCTTGTACTCCAGCATGGCCGTGAACTGCGACCAGCCCACGTCATGGACGCTCTTGGCCAGCTTCGTGCGCGCCAGGCCCCTCACCGACAGGTTCTCCACGTAGATCGCTTGGTTGTCGCGGATCAACGCGGCAGACAGCTTGTGGGCGAAGTCCCGGCGCGCGTCGGCCACCCGGGCATGCGCCCGCGCGACCTTGACGACGGCCTTCTTACGGTTGTTCGACCCCCTCACTTTCCGGGAGAGGGCCTGCTGCGCCTTGCGGAGCTTCTTCGCCGCCCGGCGCAGAAGCCGGGGATTGTCGATCTTCCGGCCGTCGGAGGTGACCGCGAAGTGCGTCAGTCCCAGGTCGATGCCGACCTCGGCTGCGGCCTGGGGAAGCCGTTCGTCGGCCGTCTCCACGACGAAACTCGCGAAGTACCTCCCGGCCGCATCCTTGACCACGGTCACCGATGACGGCTCCGACGGCAGGCTGCGTGACCAGCGCACCGGCACGTCCCCGATCTTCGGCAGGCGCAGCCTCCCGCCCGCCGTGACGGTGAACCGGGCGTTCTTGGTGAAGCGGACCGCCTGCCGGTTGTCCTTCTTCGACCGGAACCGGGGCTCGGCGATCTTCGGCCCCTTGCGTTTGCCGGTGATCGAGGCGAAGAAGTTCCGGTAGGCGGTGTTCAGGTCGGCGAGCGCCTGCTGGAGCAGGACGGCGGAGACCTCGCCCAGCCATGCCCGTTCGAGCGTCTTCTTCGCCTCGGTGATGACCCGCTTGGACAACTCCCCATCGGAGACGTACGGCAGGCCCGCCTCGCGGGCGTCCTGCCGCAGGCGCAGCCCGTCGTTGAACACCACTCGGGCGCACCCGAAGGCCCGCGCCAGCGCCTGGCGCTGGGCGGCGTCCGGGTAGAGCCGGTACCGGTAACGCAGCCGCACGGCCATCATCGTGCCACTCGACCATGACCGGGCGTAGGGGAATCCGGGCGATCCGTGAACACATCATCGAACGCAGGCGGCCGGCCCTTCACCGTCCTGGTGCCCGCCCGATGGGCCGAGCGGCAAAACCGGGAAGGTCAGGACATGCTCACGCCCTGGCGGGCACTCCCGCGCGGGCCTTCACCTCCGGCCCGAGGCCGGAGCACCGACCCGCATTTCGGTAGCGGCACGCGACGGCGATCCGTGGGGCCCGGCACCTGGTGCCAGGCCCCACCGGCGTCCGGCGGGCGTCCCCGCCGGGTGCCCGCGCGGGCACCCGTCCGGCGGCGCGGCGGGCCGGGTGGAACGGGAGCAGGGCGGAGCCGTTCAGCGGTGGAGGTAGTCCACCAGGTACGCCTTCTCGGTCTCCAGCGCCTCGATGGCGCTCTTGACCACGTCACCGATGCTGACGATCCCGGCGAGCCGGTCGTCCACCACCACCGGCACGTGCCGGATGCGGTGCGTGGTCATGGTCTGGCGCAGGTCCTCCACCTTGACGCCGGGGCCGCAGGTGCGGACCTCGGTGGTCATGATGGCCGACACGGGCGCGTCCAGCACGGCGGCGCCGCGGTCGTTGAGACCGCGGACCACGTCGCGCTCGGAGACGATGCCGCTGATCGAGGAGCCGTCGTCGGAGACCACCGCGGCGCCGATGTTGTTGTCGGCCAGTACGGCCAGCAGCTCCGTCACCGTCGCGCGGGGGCGGACGGTGACCACGTGGTTTCCCTTTTTGGCGAGGAGCGCACCGATGAGCATCGAGACCACCTGGGTGTGCGGGCTGGGTGGGGGTGTCTGTTTCCTGCCCGGCGGGCTTCCGGGCTAAGCCTCCGCCCGTGCCCTGTCCCGGTGGCGGGGCCGTCCGTCACGGCCGCCGGGGACCGGTGCCTCGTGACGCGGGTCCGGCGTGTCGCGAAGAGGGACCGGTGCCTCGTGACGCAGGGTCGGCGTGTCATGACGAGGGACCGGCGTGTCGCGACGCGGGGCCGGTGTGTCACGGTGCGGGCAGCAGCCGGCGGTACGCCTCGTCGGTGTCGCGCGTCCTGGCGACGAGCTCGTCGGCGAGCTCGGAGAGGCGTCGCAGCAGCGGTCGGGCGGCCAGGGACATGACATCGAGGCCGACCAGATGTTCACCGTCCCGATGGCCTGGGCCACCGGGCTGCTGGGGAGCAGGCCCATCCAGGTGACCGCCACCATCTACGACATCGACATGATCAACGGGGTGGACTTCCCGGTCGGGAAGAAGGGGATCAGGAAGGGGACAGGATCGGCCACCTGTACTTCGAGGGGGACTACTACTTCGAGGGGGACTACGGCGAGAGCGCGCTGAACGGCTCCAGGTACGCCGCGGAGAAACTCGGCCTGGAGATCGTCGAGCAGAAGATCAAGGCGACCGACCAGGACATGAGCGCCCAGGCCGCCGCCTTCAAGGCCGAGGGCGTCAAGAGGGACGCGATCGGCGGCGCCGTGGTGTTCGAGGAGGCGTCGGTGTCGGGCCTGGCGAAGGAGTACCGGGTACCGGTCGGCTGACCGTTCACACGAAGCGGGTCACCGGCCGGCCGGACGGTCCGGCGAAGCGGGACCGTCCGGCCGCGTGAGGAGCGCCGGATACCGGCCGCCCGGCCGGGTGGGAATCGTCGGGTGACGGCCGTCCGATGCGGCCCGCGTCCCCGCATCGGGGATGCGGGCCGCATCTCCCGGCGGTAGCGTGTGAAATACCACAAGCCTTCGCCCCCGGGGATCCGATGACCGACAAGCTGAACACCGGCAGCCATGACCTGCCGGTCTCCGACGCACTCGCCGAGTTCATGACGACCGGCTGGGCCGACAGCCGCCGCGACGACGTGGCGGCGCTGCCGGTGGCCGCCTACACGGCCAAGCGGCGCGCCGCGCTCGCGGCGCGGTTCCCCGGCGAGCGCCTCGTCATCCCGTCCGGCACGCTCAAGGTCCGCAGCAACGACAGCGACTACCGGTTCCGCCCGCACAGCGCGTTCACCTACCTCACCGGCGACCAGGAGCCCGACGACGTCCTGGTGATCGATCCGTCCGGGGAGGCGACGCTGTTCCTGCGTCCCCGCTCGCCGCGCTCGGCCCCCGGGGCGGCCGGGCAGGAGTTCTACCGCGACCGCCGCTACGGGGAGTTCTGGGTGGGCCGCCGCCCCGACCTCGCCGAGGCCGAGGCGCTCTACCTCCTCGACTGCGCGCCGATCGACCGTCTGGACGACGCGCTCGGCGGCCCGGCGCGGGTGCTGCGCGGGGTGGACGCCTCGGTGGACGCCCGGGTCGCCCCGCACGACGGGGACGCCGAGCTGGAGGCGTTCCTTTCGGAGATGCGGCTGATCAAGGACGAGTGGGAGGTCGCCGAGCTGCAGTTCTCGGTGGACGCGACCGTGCGCGGCTTCGAGGACGTCGTCCGGGCGCTGCCCGCGGCGCTGTCCCACCGGCGCGGCGAGCGCTACCTGGAGGGGGTCTTCGGCCTGCGGGCCCGCCTGGAGGGCAACGCGGTCGGCTACGAGAGCATCGTCGCCTCCGGCGCCCACGCGTGCGTGCTGCACTGGATCCGCAACGACGGCCGGCTGAACCCCGACGACCTGCTGCTGCTCGACGCGGGCGTGGAGACCGACGGCCTCTACACCGCCGACGTCACCCGGACCATGCCGATCTCCGGACGGTTCAGCCCGGTCCAGCGGCAGGTCTACGAGCTGGTCTACGAGGCCCAGAGCGCGGCGATCGACGCGCTGCGGCCCGGGGCGCGGTTCCGCGACTTCCACCGGACGGCCATGCGGGTCATCGCCGAAGGGCTGCGCGACTGGGGCGTGCTGAAGATCAGCGCGGACGAGGCCATGGAGACCGGCAGCGGCCTGTACCGCCGCTACACGCTGTGCAGCAGCGGCCACATGCTCGGCATGGACGTCCACGACTGCGCCAGGGCCCGCGCGGAGGTCTATCTGGACGGAGTGCTGGAGGAGGGTCAGGTGCTCACCGTCGAGCCCGGCCTCTACCTGCAGCCGGACGACCTGACGCTGCCGCCGGAGCTGCGGGGCATCGGCGTGCGGATCGAGGACGACCTCGTCATCACCGCCGACGGCGCCCGCCTGATGTCGGCCGGGCTGCCCCGTCACCCCGACGAGGTCGAGGGCTGGATGGCCGCGCTCTCCGCCTGACCGCCCGCCGTACGACGACCTCCGTACGGCATGCCCAGGCCGCGTCCGTACGGCGCACCCAGGTGGCGGCGTCCGTACGGCGTGCCCTGACCGGCGGCGCGCCCAGGCAGCGGCGTCCGGGCGGCGTGCCCAGACGGCGGCGTCCGGGCGGTGCGGAACCATGACTGCCCGGCCGAGGCGTACAAAACGTACCAAATTAGGACGGTACGTGACGTGCCGGGCACGCTCCGCCAGGGAAGACTTGCCGTGGAGGGCCGCCGTACGGGGGCCCGGAGGCGATACGGCGAGCCCCGCCGCCCGCCGGTCGCCGCACCGCCGCGATCGGGAGCAGGGCCGCCGTGATCAGGAGCAGCAGTTGAGCCAGGCGCCTCGGCAGCCGGGCGAGGGGGCTGCTCCCCGGGGAGCGGGCCCGGACCGCGGCGGGGCCCCCGACCACGGCGAAGCTCCCGGCCACGGCGGGACCCCCGATCACGGCAAAGCTCCCGGCCACGGCGGGCCCCCTGGCCACGGCGAAGCTCCCGGCGGTGACCTGGTCTTCGGTGACGGGGGACCCCCCACCCAGCCGAGCCCTGAGGCCAGGCCCGGCCGGACGGACCCGGGGCACCCGGCCGCCCGTCACGCGGCCGCGGCCCGAGCGGGTCCGCACCGGTCGAGCGCCGATCCGGACCGGATGGAACCGAATATCGGCCCGGACCGGATGGAACCGGACATCGGTCCGGTCCGGATGGAGCCGGACCGGGCGAGCCCCGATCCGGGCCGGGCGGACGCGGGCACGGCGGCCCCGCACCGGGCGGACGCGGGTCCGGCGGCTCCGGGCGGGACGGCCGCGGCCCGGGTGGGCAGGGGTCCGGTGGCCCCGGGCCGGGTGACCACCCGCCGGGCCGGCGTCATCGCGGCGGCGGCCGTGGCGGGGATGCTCGCGACCACCGTGACGGCCGCGTTCCAGTGGAGGACCGCCGACCGGCTCCGGCAGGAGGACTCCGAGCGCACGGCGGTGGCGGCGCGGGCGCGCGAGTTCGCCGCGGCGCTGCAGTCCTACGACTACGCGGACCTGCGGGCCTGCCGCGACCGGGTCCGCGCCGTGTCCAGCGAGCGGTTCGAGAGGACCTACGACGAGGTCTTCGCGAGGCTCAGGGACGCGATCATCTCGCTGCGGGCGCGCTCGGCCGCCTCGGTGCGGGACGTCTACGTCTCCGGGGTCACCCCGGAACGGGCGAGGGCGATCACCGTGGTGGACTCCACGGTCACCAGCACCGCGGGCACCCGGCGGCTCCTGGGCACCTACATGCGGCTCGACCTGGTCAGGGCGGGCGGGCGCTGGGAGGTCGACGGCACGACGGTCATGGGCGCGGCCGACGAGCTGGTCACCGACCCCCAGGGCCGGACCGTGACGCCGTCCCCCGGCCCTCCCGGGAACTCCCCGGGGGACGACTCCGCGGGCGACTCCGGAGAGGACGAGTAGGACCCGGGTCCCGCCTCAGGAGTCGCGGCCCGCCACCCGGTGGTGGCCGCGGGACGGCCTGCCCGGGGTGGGGTCGAGGAAGACGTGCGAGATCGACGGGAAGCGCTCCCGGAGCCGCTCCTCCACCCGGTCGGCGGCCCGCTCCAGGACGGCCCCCGTGGTCTCGTCGAGGAAGTCGACGCGGGCGGCGACCATCACCTCGCCCGGCCCGAGCATCATGGTCAGCAGCTCCACCACGTTCTCGATCTCGGGCTGGGCGAGCATCTCCCGCTCGATCTCCTTCCTGATCCGCTCGGGCGCGGCCTGGCCCATCAGCAGGGAGGCGTTGGCGTAGATGAGGTGGGCGGCGACGCCCAGCAGCAGCAGGCCGATGGCCACCGAGGCGACGCCGTCCCACACGGGGTCGCCGGTCATCTCGTAGGCCAGCAGGCCGCAGGCGGCGATCACCAGGCCCGCCAGCGCGGCGGCGTCCTCGAAGAGCACGGCCTTGACCGCGGTGTCGGAGGTCCGGGCGACGTAGCGCTGCGGGGTGACCCTGACCCGGGCGGCCTCCGAACGCACCTGCGAAAGCGCCTTGAAGAAGGAGACCGACTCGATCACGAACGAGATCACGAGGACGGCGTAGGAGACCCGCAGATCGGCGAGTTCCTCGCCGTTGATGATCTCCTGCACCCCGTGGGTGATCGAGAAGCCGGCACCGCCGATGAGGGTGGCGAAGGCCGCCATCAGCGCCCAGAAGAACCCCGCCATACCGTGCCCGAACGGATGGCGGGCATCTGGAGGACTGTCGGCCCGGCGGACCGCGACGAACAGCAGCGCCTCGGTGACCGTGTCGGCGGCGGAGTGCGCGGCCTCGGACATCATCGCCGCCGAGGAGCTCATCAAACCGGCGACCAGCTTGGCGATGGCGATCGCGAGGTTGGCGAGACCGGCCACGACGACGGTGCCGAGGCTCTCCGACCCGGGCTTCTCCTGGCCGTCCTTGTCCGCTTCGGGATCGTTCACTGGAATCTCCGCTGTCTGGCCACTGTACGCCCGGTGTCTCGTTCCTCCCAGCCGGAGGGCGAAACCTCGCAGGCCGGGGGTGGAACCTCCGGGAATAGTTGAATCTTCACCCATGTTGCGGAGAAAAAAGGGACACAAGCCGCTTAGGAGTACATATGTCGCTCACCCTTTCCCCCGAAGCACAGGCCCTCCTCTTCCGCGACGCCCGTACGGCGAACACCTTCAGCGACGAGCCGGTCACCGAGGAGCAGGTGCGGGCGATCTACGACCTGGTGAAGTACGCCCCGACCGCCATGAACGGCCAGCCCCTCCGCATCGTCCTGGTGCGCTCCGCCGAGGCCCGGGAGCGTCTGGTGTCCCTGATGGCCCCCGGCAACCAGGCGAAGACCGCCGCCGCCCCGCTGGTCGCCATCCTCGCCGCCGACCTGGACTTCCACGAGGAGCTGCCGAAGGTCTTCCCGCACGCGGCGGGCGCCAGGGAGCGGTTCGCGGCCGACGAGGCGAGCCGTGCCCGCACCGCCACGTTCAACGCGGCCCTGCAGGTCGGCTACTTCATCCTCGGGGTCCGCGCCGCGGGTCTGGCCGCCGGGCCGATGGCCGGCTACGACGCCGACGGCATCGACAAGGAGTTCCTCGACGACGCCCACACCGTCATGGCGGTGGTCAACATCGGCAGGCCCGGGGAGAACGCCTGGTTCGACCGCCTTCCCCGCCTCCCCTACGACGAGGTCGTCACCACCGTCTGAGAACCGCCCGCCCGGGAGCCGCCCGCCTGCGGACCGCCCGCCCGCGAGCCGCCCGCCCGCCCGCGACCCATCCGTCCGTGAACCGCCCGAAGGATGGAACCGTACGGAAGACGGAACCGTACGGAAGACGCCCGCCCCGCCGGTGTGGCGCGTTCCCTGCCCGGGGAAAGGGCGTTCCACTGTTTTCCGGTAAGTTCTGATCCATGGACGGGGAGCGGAACCGACACGGCGGGCGCGGCGGGCACGGCGGGCGCCTCGCCCGGGCCGTCCCGTGTGGCGGGGAGAGAAGGTGAGCGACCGGTGAACGACGAGGAGACCCGCTGGCTCAGCTCCATGGAGCAGCGCGCCTGGCGCGCCTACCTCGACGCCTACCGGCTCCTGGAGCACCGTCTCGATCGCGAGCTGCAGTCCTTCGGGCTGTCCATCAACGACTACCAGATCCTGGTCAACCTGTCGGAGAGCCCCGAGCACCGGATGCGCATGAGCGACCTGGCGAGCGCGACGATCCAGTCCCGCAGCCGCCTCTCCCACCAGATCTCCCGGATGGAGGCGGCCGGGCTGGTCACCCGGGAGAACTGCGCCGACGACCGGCGCGGCACCTTCGCCGTGCTGACCGAGCACGGCTGGGCCACCATCCAGAAGGTCGCCCCGCACCACGTGGCCAGCGTTCGGCGGCACTTCATCGACCTGCTCACCGACGACCAGCTGCACGCGCTGGAGTCCGCCTACGCCCCGGTGGTCGAGCACCTCAAGAGCCTGCGGACGGCGAGCGGAGGCTGACGGGCCCCGGGGCCCCGGGATCGATCCTTCCGGGGCGGGTGTCGGTGAGACCGCTGTCACCGGGTACACGCGATCGCGTCAGCCCGATTCAGGCATTCATTGCGCGACAGGGATGATCAGCGGCGTCGACGGCCTGGGTCCTGGTCAGCGAGCGTAGCGGCGACGGCTTCGGTGCCGGGCCGGGCCGGACGTGAACACCCAAGGTACGCGGGTTCCGGCGGCCGGGCAGGGCCATGGGCACGGAGGCCGGCCGTCCTCGGCGTTGAGGATGCTTTCCCGCCGGGTCGCCTCGATGTCCGCGCCGGAAATCGGCGTGAAGAAAACCTGCCGAGCGGCGAACACCGGGCGACAGTCGCCTTCGGAAGGACGCCATGGCTGCACCACCTGACGCCAACGATGTGATGGAAGACGTCACCGTGGTCGAGCGGTCGCTGGACGATCCCGAGCTTTTCTCCCTCCTGTACGACCGGTACTTCACGGAGATCTACCGTTATCTGGCCGCCCGGCTCGGCGGCGAGCAGGCCGAGGACCTGGTCGCGGACTCCTTCCTGCTCGCGTTCGACGGCAGACGCGACTTCGACCCGCGGCGGGGCTCCGTACGGTCATGGTTGTGGGGAAGGCGGCACAGGCGCTCAGTGGAGCACCGAAGGCCAGGGAACCGGGCGGGATGGGACTGGCCACCACGAGCGTCTCCAAGGCGACGGCGGGCCGGACCTGGCAGAGCCTGGTCGGCGGCGCCCGATCACCGGCCGCGGGCAGGTCGAAGATCTGGCTGGACGGGAAGCGGCCCATCACCCTTGACCGGAGTGCCAAGCAGATCGGGGCCCCGCAGGCGTGGCGACAGGGGCTGACCGGGGCCGGTGTCACAGTCGCCGTGCTCGACTCCGGTTACGACGCCACCCATCCCGATCTCAAGGACGTGGTCACGCGGTCGCGGAACTTCTCCGACGAACCCGACGTCACCGATGGCATCGGCCACGGCACCCATGTCGCCTCCATCGTGGCCGGAGCCGGAGAGAGGTATCGGGGCGTCGCGCCGGGCGCGAAGATCGCGCTTGGCAAGGTCGGCGGAGAGTACGCCAGCGAATCGGCCATATTGGCGGGCATGGAATGGGCCGCCGCCGAGGTCGAAGCGAAGATCATCAACATGAGCATCGGCGGTCCGGACACACCCGGCATCGATCCGCTGGAGCACGCCGTCAACACCCTGTCAGCGCGTACGGGAGCGCTGTTCGTCATCGCGGCGGGCAACGACGGAGCACCCGGCTCGGTCAGCAGCCCGGGCAGCGCCGATGCGGCACTCACGGTCGGCGCGGTCGACGGGTCCGACCGGATGGCCGAATTCTCCAGCCGCGGCCCCCGGCTGGGCGATCATGCGATCAAGCCCGAGGTGACCGCTCCCGGCGTCGGCATCATGGCGGCGGCCGCGCAGGGCACGGCGGACGGCCCGTACGTCGGGCAACACCGTCGGTCAGACCGTCCACCGCGCCTACGCGGTCGGATAGCCCTCCCCGCGGGGTGGTTCCTCCAAAGGCGTGAGCCTCGTTGGCCGCGGAGGAGCCGCCCTGCTTCGCAGGCATCCGACTCCAGGACCGCGGTGCCGGTCCGTTAGGAGCGCTCCCGCCCGCGCCGGGCCGTCCGCGCGGGAACCGGGGAAGGCGAAACCGATATCGCTCCGGCATCGTCCGGCGGCTCCGCGATCGTTACTATCCGGCCATGCCTGGTCGCCGGATCCCCCTCACCGCGGTGCTCGCCGCGGTGCTCGCCGTACTGTCCCTGACCGCCGCGTGCGGCGGCTCCGACGGGCCGAGCCTGCCCGGCGGACCGGAGCTGGTGCGGAAGTCGGCGGAGGCGATGCGGGCCGTCACGTCCGTTGCCTTCGCCCTGGAGACCGAGGGCAGCCCCGCCGTGCCGGTCAAGAAGGCGACCGGCCGCCTCAGCGGCACCGGCGACGCCGACGGCACCATCCAGCTCAGTCTGATGGGCACCCTCCAGGAGATCCAGTTCGTCCTCCTCGGCGAGACCGTCCACTTCAAGGGCGTCACCGGCGGCTTCCAGAAGATGCCGCGCAGCCAGCTCGCCACGATCTACGACCCGTCCGCCATCCTCGACCCGGACAGAGGGGTCGTCCAGCTGATGTCCGGGGCGGTGAACCCCCGGACGGAGGCCGCGGAGAAGGTGGACGGCTCCGACGCCTACAAGGTCTCGGCCACGCTCCCCCACCGGATCCTCGTCACGATGGTCCCGGGCCTCGGCCAGGACGTGAACGGCACGCTCTGGATCGACCGCGCCACCAGCCGCCTGCTCAGGGCCGACCTGCCGATGGACGGCGGGAAGGTCACCGTCGCCTTCCACGACTACGGCGTGCCGGTGCGGATCACCGCGCCGGCCGGGTGACCCGGTGACCACCCCCGCCCAGGCCCCCTCCCCCGCGTCCCGGACCGCCGGGCGCCGCGTCGTCCTCGGCGTCGGCGGCGTCGCGGTGCTGCTGGCCGCCCTGGACGCCTACGTCGTGGTGACCATCCTGATGGACGTCGCCGGGGACGCCGAGGTGCCGCTCAACCACCTGGAACGCGCCACCCCGATCGTCACCGGCTTCCTGCTCGGCTACGTCGCGGCCATGCCGCTGCTCGGCGGCCTGTCCGACCGGTACGGCAGGCGCCCGCTGATCCACCTGTGCCTCGCGGGCTTCGCGGCCGGCTCGGTCATCACCGCGCTGGGCGACACCGTCCCCTGGCTGACGGCCGGGCGGGCGCTGCAGGGCGTCGCGGGCGGCGCGCTGCTGCCCGTCACCATGGCCCTGGTCGCCGACCTGTGGGGCGACCGCGACCGCCCGCTCGCCCTCGGCGCGCTCGGCGCGGCCCAGGAGCTCGGCAGCGTGCTCGGCCCCCTGTACGGCGCGGCCCTCGCCGCCGCGGTCCCGGTGTCCCTGCGGCTGGGCGGCCTCCCGCTCGGCGGCTGGCGGTCGATCTTCTGGCTCAACGTCCCGCTGGCCGCCGTGGCCGCGCTGGCCGTACGGCGGGCCGTGCCGCCCCGCGACCGCGCCGCGTCCCCGGCCGCCCGCGTCGACCTCGTCGGCGGGCTGCTGCTGGCCGCCGCGCTGGGCCTGCTCGTGGCGGGACTGTACAACCCCGACCCGGGGCGGTCGGTCCTGCCGCCGTGGGGGCCGGCCCTGGTCGCGGCCGGGGTGGTGGCCGCCGCCGGGTTCGCCGTATGGGAGCGGCGGGCCCGGGTCCGCCTGTTCGACCTGGCGGGGGTGGCGCGCACGCCCTTCTTCGCCACGCTCGGGGTGAGCGCGCTGACCGGCGCGGCGCTCATGGTCACGCTCGTGGACGCGCAGCTGACCGCGCAGACCCTCCTCGGGCTGGACGCGCTGGACGGCGCGCTGGTGCTGTCGCGCTTCCTGGTCGCGCTCTGCGTGGCCGCCCTGCTGGGCGGTCCGCTGGTCCGCCGGTACGGCGAGCGCGCGGTGGCGGTCGCCGGGCTGGCGGTGGCCGCGGCCGGTTACCTCCGCATCGGCGGGTGGCCGCTCGACCTGGCCTCCGCCGGTCTCCGGGTGGACGTCGACCTCGTCGTGGCCGGGCTCGGCCTCGGCGTGGTGATCGCCCCCGTTTCTTCGGCGGTCCTGCGGGCCGTGCCGGCGGCCCGGCACGGCGTGGCGTCCGCGGCGGTGGTCGTGGCCCGGATGATGGGCATGCTGCTGGGGATCGCGGCGCTGTCGGCCTGGGGGTTCCACCGGTTCCAGTCGCTCACCGCGAACCTGGACACGCCGCTGCCGTTCGGTGTGGACCCCGCCGTCTACGCCCGGCGGCTCGCCGCCTACGAGGCCCAGGTCAAGGCGGCCCTGCACACCGAGTACGGCGAGATCTTCCTGATCACCGCCGTCCTGTGCGTGGTCGGCGCGCTGGCCGCGACGCTGCTGCCGCGCGGCCGTCCCGTCCCGGCGGAGCCGGGACGTCCCGGGGAACCGTGAGTCCTCCGCACGGTGATCCCCTCGCCTCGGCGAAACCCGTCGTCCCGGGTGGCCCTGAGCCTGCCACGAGCGGGGCGAGCACGTCGTGCGTACCCGCCCCACCGGCACGCGGAGGCCCCACGGCGTGACCGGGCCCCGCGGAGGGACCCGGTCACGTCGTAGGAGACGTCAGACCTCTTCGACGCTGCTCGGCTCGCGCCGGGACAGGTCGATGCCGAGCTCCTCCGCCGCGCGGAAGACGTCCTCGTCGGTGTCGCGCATCTCGATGGACATGCCGTCGCTGGAGAGCACCTCGACGTTCAGGCACAGCGACTGCATCTCCTTGATGAGCACCTTGAAGGACTCGGGGATGCCCGGCTCGGGGATGTTCTCGCCCTTGACGATGGCCTCGTAGACCTTCACGCGGCCCACGACGTCGTCGGACTTGATGGTCAGCAGCTCCTGCAGGGCGTAGGCGGCGCCGTAGGCCTCCAGCGCCCAGACCTCCATCTCACCGAAGCGCTGGCCGCCGAACTGGGCCTTACCGCCGAGCGGCTGCTGGGTGATCATGGAGTACGGGCCGGTCGACCGCGCGTGGATCTTGTCGTCCACCAGGTGGAGCAGCTTCAGGATGTAGATGTAGCCCACGGCGATGGGATGCGGGAACGGCTCGCCGCTGCGGCCGTCGAACAGCCTGGCCTTGCCGGTGCCCCCCACCAGCCGATCCCCGTCCCGGTCGACCAGCGTGCTGCCGAGCAGGCCGACGATCTCCTCCTCGCTGGCGCCGTCGAACACCGGGGTGGCGACGTTCGTGCCCGGCTCGACGCGGTCCAGTCCCCGCTCACGCAGCCGCTCGGCCCAGGCCTCCTCGACGCCGGAGATGTCCCAGCCCCGGGCGGCGATCCACCCCAGATGGGTCTCCAGGACCTGCCCGACGTTCATCCGGCCCGGCACGCCGAGCGGGTTGAGGATGATGTCGACCGGGGTGCCGTCCTCCAGGAACGGCATGTCCTCCACCGGGAGGATCTTGGAGATGACGCCCTTGTTGCCGTGCCGGCCCGCGAGCTTGTCCCCATCGGTGATCTTGCGCTTCTGCGCCACATAGACCCGGACCAGCTCGTTGACGCCCGGCGGCAGCTCGTCGCCCTCCTCACGGGAGAACACCCGCACACCGATGACCTTGCCCTGCTCACCGTGCGGCACCTTCAGCGAGGTGTCGCGCACCTCACGGGCCTTCTCCCCGAAGATCGCGCGCAGCAGCCGCTCCTCCGGCGTCAGCTCGGTCTCCCCCTTCGGAGTGACCTTGCCGACCAGGATGTCACCGGGCACGACCTCGGCGCCGATGCGGATGATGCCCCGCTCGTCGAGATCGGCCAGCACCTCCTCCGACACGTTCGGGATGTCCCGGGTGATCTCCTCGGGGCCCAGCTTGGTGTCGCGGGCGTCGACCTCGTGCTCTTCGATGTGGATCGACGACAAAACGTCGTCCTGCACCAGCCGCTGGGACAGGATGATGGCGTCCTCGTAGTTGTGGCCCTCCCACGGCATGAACGCCACCAGGAGGTTCTTGCCCAGCGCCATCTCACCGTCGTCGGTGCAGGGACCGTCGGCGATGACCTGACCGGCCTCGATGCGGTCGCCCTCGGCCACGATCGGCTTCTGGTTGAAGCAGGTGCCCTGGTTGGAGCGCTTGAACTTCGCCACCCGGTACGTCGTGCGGGTGCCGTCGTCGTTCATCACCGTGACGTAGTCGGCCGAGACCTCCTCGACCACACCCGCCTTCTCGGCGTTGATCACATCCCTCGTGTCGGTGGCGGCGCGGTACTCCATGCCCGTGCCGACCAGCGGCGCCTCGCTCTTGAGCAGCGGCACCGACTGGCGCTGCATGTTGGAGCCCATGAGCGCGCGGTTGGCGTCGTCGTGCTCCAGGAACGGGATCATCGCCGTCGCCACCGACACCATCTGGCGCGGTGACACGTCGATGTAGTCGACCTCCTCGGCCCGG
Organism: Streptosporangium sandarakinum; assembly: GCF_013409935.1. Taxonomy (GTDB): domain Bacteria; phylum Actinomycetota; class Actinomycetes; order Streptosporangiales; family Streptosporangiaceae; genus Streptosporangium; species Streptosporangium nondiastaticum. The sequence goes on from NZ_JACCCO010000001.1 coordinate 819,029, forward strand.
ACGAGCTCGGTCTCACCGCCCCTGGTGCGGGCCAGGAGGCGCGGCTCGGCGAACGAGCCGTCGGGGTTCAGCGGCGTGTTCGCCTGCGCGATGACGTGCCGGTCCTCCTCGTCGGCGGTGAAGTGGTCGATCAGGTCGGTCACCTTCCCGTCCACCACCCTGCGGTAGGGGGTCTCGACGAAGCCGAAGGAGTTGACCCGGCCGAAGGAGGCCAGCGAGCCGATCAGGCCGATGTTGGGGCCCTCGGGCGTCTCGATCGGGCACATCCGGCCGTAGTGCGAGGGGTGGACGTCACGGACCTCGAAGCCGGCCCGCTCCCGCGACAGACCACCCGGACCCAGGGCGTTCAACCGCCGCTTCTGGGTCAGGCCGGCGAGGGGATTGATCTGGTCCATGAACTGCGACAGCTGGGAGGTGCCGAAGAACTCCTTGATCGACGCCACGACCGGGCGGATGTTGATCAGGGTCTGCGGCGTGATCGCCTCGACGTCCTGGGTCGTCATCCGCTCACGCACCACGCGCTCCATCCGCGCCAGGCCCAGCCGGACCTGGTTCTGGATCAGCTCGCCCACGTTGCGCAGCCGCCGGTTGCCGAAGTGGTCGATGTCGTCGGTCTCCACGACGATCTCACCACCGCCGGCCCCGGCCATCGACGTCTCGCCCGCGTGCAGCTTGACGATGTACTCGATCGTGGCGACGATGTCGTCCTCGGTCAGCGTGCCCTGGGTGATGTCGGCATCGACGCCCAGCTTCTTATTGATCTTGTAGCGGCCGACCTTGGCCAGGTCATAGCGCTTGGAGTTGAAGTACAGGTTCTCCAGCAACGCCTGCGCCGACTCCCGCGTCGGCGGCTCACCCGGCCGCAGCTTGCGGTAGATGTCCAGCAGCGCGTCGTCCTGACCGGCGGTGTGGTCCTTCTCCAGCGTGGCGCGCATCGACTCGTACTGGCCGAACCGCTCCAGGATCTGCTCACTGGTCCAGCCCAGCGCCTTCAGCAGCACCGTGACCGCCTGCTTGCGCTTGCGGTCGATGCGCACCCCGACGCTGTCACGCTTGTCGATCTCGAACTCCAGCCAGGCCCCCCGCGAGGGGATCACCTTGCAGCCGTACAGATCCTTGTCGGAGGTCTTGTCGACACTGCGGTCGAAGTAGACACCGGGAGAGCGGACCAGCTGGGAGACCACGACACGCTCGGTGCCGTTGATGATGAAGGTGCCCTTGCCGGTCATGAGCGGGAAGTCGCCCATGAACACGGTCTGGCTCTTGATCTCACCGGTGGTGTTATTGATGAACTCCGCCGTGACGAACATCGGGGCGGAGTAGGTCATGTCCTTGTCTTTGCACTCGTCAACGGAGTACTTGGGCGGCTCGAACCGGTGGTCGCGGAACGACAGGGACATGGTCCCGGAGAAGTCCTCGATGGGACTGATCTCCTCGAAGATCTCTTCGAGACCCGACTGGGCCGGAACGTCCTTGCGCCCGGCCTGGCGAGCCGCCTCGACCCGCCCCTTCCACTTCTCGTTGCCCAGCAACCAGTCGAACGACTCGGTCTGCAGAGCGAGAAGGTCGGGAACCTCAAGGGGTTCCTGGATGCGTGCGAACGACACACGACGGGGACCAGCGGGTACGGCGGAGGCGTTGCGCGAGGCTGCCAACAGGCGTCCTTCCGGAGAGCACGGATGGAATCGAACTGCGCGCACGCCAAAACGCCCCGGCGGGATCCAGGGCGTCGAAGGGTAGCGCGAGGCAGCAGCATAACGCAAATAGGAAACGGATGTCCACACCTATTAGGTATGTCAACCTCGGTGGCATCTTCAGGATGCCACAGGCGGATCGAACCCGTCAACTCTCACGGTCGTCCGGGGCGTCCCGCGAAAGACGACGGGCGGCCCGGCGCGTGCCGGGCCGCCCGTGACACCGCGACGGCGGCTACTTCCGCTTCGTCCCCGAGGGCTGCCGCTTCTCTCGGATCTTCATGGTGACCTCGATCGGGGACCCGGCGAAGCCGAACTCCTCGCGGATCCGCCGCTCGACGAAACGGCGGTAGGTCTCCTCCAGGAAGCCGGAGGTGAACAGCACGAACTTGGGCGGCTCCGTCGACGCCTGCGTGGCGAAGAGGATCTTCGGCTGCTTGCCGCCCCGGACCGGCGGCGGGGTCGCCGCGACCAGCTCGGTGAGGAAGGCGTTGAGCCGCGCCGTCGGGACGCGGGTGGACCAGGAGTCCAGCGCCTTCTCCAGCGCCGGGACGAGCCGGTCGACGTGCCAGCCGGTCATGGCGGAGATGTTGACCCGCAGCGCCCACGGGACGCGGACGAGCTGGCGGTCGATCTCCTTCTCCAGGTAGTAGCGGCGGTCCTCGTCGACGAGGTCCCACTTGTTGAACGCCACCACCATGGCCCGGCCGGACTCGATGACCAGGGAGATGATCCGCAGGTCCTGCTCGGTCAGCACCTCGCCGGCGTCGATGAGCACGACCGCGACCTCCGAGCGCTCCAGCGCGGCCCGGGTGCGCATGCTCGCGTAGAAGTCGGCGCCCTTCAGCTCGCGGTCGCGGCGGCGGATGCCGGCGGTGTCCACGAAGCGCCACGTCCGGCCGCCGAGCTGGATCAGCTCGTCCACCGGATCGCGGGTGGTGCCGGCCATCGGGTCGACGAGGACGCGCTCCTCCCCCGCGAGCTTGTTCAGCAGCGAGGACTTGCCGACGTTGGGCTTGCCGACCAGCGCCACCCGGCGCGGGCCGCGCTCGGCCTCGAAGGTCTGCTTCGGAGTCTCCGGCAGCGCGTCGAGGATCACGTCGAGCAGGTCACCGCTGGCCCGGCCGTGCAGGGCCGAGACCGGGTACGGCTCGCCAAGGCCGAGGGACCACAGCGCGGCGGCCTCCAGCTCCATCTGCTGGTTGTCGACCTTGTTGGCGGCGAGGATGACCGGTTTGCCGGAGCCGCGCAGCACGTGGCCGACGATCTCGTCGGCGTCGGTCACGCCCACGGTCGCGTCCACCACGAACAGGATCACGTCGGCCAGGTCGGCCGCGATCTGCGCCTGCTCGGCGATCCGCAGCGCCATGCCGGTCGCGTCGGGGTCCCACCCGCCGGTGTCGACCACCGTGAACCTGCGCCCGCGCCAGGCCGCGTCGTAGGTGACCCGGTCGCGGGTCACACCCGGCACGTCCTCCACGACCGCCTCGCGGCGGCCGATGATCCTGTTGACCAGGGTGGACTTGCCCACGTTGGGACGGCCCACCACGGCCACGACCGGCTGCGGACCCAGATCGGGGCCCGCCTCCGGGGAGCTGTCGTCGGTACCCGGATCGGTCAGCTCAGCCTCGATCCAGCCGCTTTCTTCACTCACACTTTTTCCTTAATCAGACGGAGCACCTCGGCGATGACCTCTTCCAGGTTCAGCGCCGTGGTGTCGAGCTCGACGGCGTCGGCCGCCTTCGCCAGCGGGTCGGTCTTCCGCGTCGAGTCCAGGGTGTCGCGCCGGGCCATCGCGGCCTTCTGCGCCTCCACCGTGGTGCCGGTGAGCTCCGCCGTACGGCGAAGCGCCCGGGCGTCCGCGCTCGCGGTCAGGTAGATCTTGACCGGGGCCTCGGGGGCCACGACCGTGCCGATGTCACGGCCCTCGACGACGATGTCGCCCGCCCCGATGATCTCGCGCTGCTCGGCCACCAGCCGGCGCCGCACCTCGGGCACCGCGCTGACGGCGGAGACCGCCGCGGTGACCTCAGCCGTCCGGATGGGCCCGGCGGCGTCGACGCCGTCGACGGCGACCGTGGGCGCGTCGGGGTCGGTGCCCATCGAAAGGACCGGTTCCGAGGCCCTGGCCGCGATCGCCGCGGGGTCGGTGAGATCGACCTCTCCCTGCAGCATCCACCACGTGATCGCCCGGTACATCGCCCCGGTGTCGAGATAACGCAGCCCCAGCGCCCGCGCGACCCCGCGCGACGCGCTCGACTTGCCCGACCCCGAAGGGCCGTCCATGGCGACGACCAGTCCGGCCACGGCGCCTCTCCCTTACAGCCCGCTTCAGTTGTCTGTACGAGGCTACCGGCAGCCGGGCCGCAACCTCGCATCGGAGGCCGGGCGAGGTCCGGGCGGCGGTCAGGAAACCGGCGCCGGCGGACCAGGTCAGGTGCCGGGGTCAGGTGCCGGGGTCAGGGCAGGCGCCAGCCGTGGGCGCGCAGCGCCTCCGACAGCGCCGGCACCGCCTCCGGCTGCACCAGCAGGTCCGCCGCGCCCAGCGGCAGGCCGGGGGCGTGCTCCAGCCGGACGTCCTCGATGTTGACGCCGGCGTCCCTGGCCACCTGGAACAGCCGGGCCAGCTCGCCCGGACGGTCGCCGATGATGACCTGGACGGTCGCGTAGGCGCGCGCCGGGCCGCCGTGCTTGCCGGGGATGCGGCCGGTGCCCGTGACGCCGCGGCGCAGCAGCTCGGTGACCCTGCCCATGGCCTCCGGGTCCGCCGGGGCGTCCCCCGCGCCCGGGGCGTTTCCGGCGGCCGGGCCCGCCGAGGCGCGCAGCGAGGCCGCGGCGGCGGCGAGGTCGGCCGCCACCGCCTCCAGCACGTCGGCCACCGGCAGCGCGTTGCCCGACAGGATGCCCGTCCACAGGTTCGGGTCTCCGGCCGCGATGCGCGTGACGTCGCGGACGCCCTGCCCGGCCAGGCCGAGCGCGGCGGCCGGGGCCTCGGCGAGCCGGGCGGCCACCGCCGAGGCGGTCACGTGCGGGGCGTGCGAGACGACCGCGACGGCCCGGTCGTGCTCGACCGCGTCGACCTGCACGGCCTCGCCGCCGCAGAGCTTGATCAGCAGACGTAGGGCCTCCACCGCGTCGGGTGAGGTCTTCCCCGTCGGGCACAGCGCCCAGGGGCGGCCCAGGAACAGGTCCGCGCGGGCCGCCGCGGGGCCCGAACGCTCCCGGCCCGCGAGGGGGTGCCCGGCGACGTAGGTGGCCAGGTCGCAGCCGATCTCGGCGGCCTGCCGGAGCGGTAGCGCCTTGACGCTGGCGACGTCGGTGTAGAAACGGGCCGCCCCGGCCCGCTGCAGCTCGGCGAGCTGACCCGCCACCACCTGCGGCGGGACCGCGATGACCGCCATGTCCACGCGCTCACCGGCCCACTCGACGCCGGCGCCCAGCTCGCGGGCCAGCCGTACGGCGGCCGGGTCGCGGTCGGCGAGGTGGACGGTGACGCCCTGCCCGCGCAGGGCGAGGGCCACCGACGTGCCGATCAGGCCGGTGCCGACGACGAGGACGTTTTCGAGGCCGCTCACGTCTGTCCTTAGGGTGCTAAGACCCGCGGCGGGGCCGGCGGGATCTCCGCGGGGATCGCGGCGGAGGCCGCCGCCCGGATCCCCGTCCGGATCGCCGGGCGGACCGCCGCCGGGCTCACTGGGCGATGTCCACCCGCAGGGCGGCAGCGCCGCGCAGGTAGACGTGCTGGATCTCCCGGCGCGGCCGGTCGGTCTCCACGTGGGCCATCAGCCGGACGACGCGGGGCAGCGCGCCCGGGACGCCGATCTCGGAGGCGCAGATCAGCGGGACGTCGTGGAAGCCGAGCTTGCGGGCGGCCAGCGCGGGGAACTCCGCGGTCAGGTCGGGGGTGGCGGTGAAGATGACGCTGATCACGTCGTCGGTGGTGAGCCTGTTGCGCTCCATCACCTCGGTGACCAGCTCGGTGACGCCGGACAGGATGGACTCCCGGTCGTTCCCATCGACCTGGACCGCCCCGCGGATCGCCCGCACCATCGCCGTTCCTCCTTTGCGTGCCCGCCGGACCCGCCCGAGACGGGACGGGTCCGGCGGACCCCGAACGCGTGTGTATCCGAAGGTTACAGGCCGACGGCGGCGTAGAGCTCGCCGACTTCCCTGAGGGTCAGCGCCCGGACCGTGCCCGGCTTGAGGCGGCCGAGCTTGACCGGGCCGAACTCGATGCGGGCGAGGTCGATGACCGGGTGGCCGACCTCCTCCAGCATGCGGCGCACGACGTGCTTGCGGCCCTCATGCAGGACGATCTCCACCAGCGCCTGCTGGCCGTGCTCCTGGACCACGCTGAAGGAGTCGGCCCGGGCGATGCCGTCCTCCAGCTCGATGCCCTTCTGCAGGCGGCGGCCGAGGTCGCGCTCGATCTTGCCCGGCACCTTCGCCCAGTACTTCTTCTGCACGCCGTAGCTGGGGTGGGTGAGCCGGTTGGCCAGCTCGCCGTCGTTGGTGAGCAGGATCAGGCCCTCGGTCTCGGTGTCGAGGCGGCCGACGTGGAAGAGCCGCTCGGTGCGGTCGGCGACGTAGTCGGCCAGCGAGGGGCGGCCCTCGGGGTCGGACATGGTGCTGACGATGCCGATCGGCTTGTTGATCGCGAGGTAGACCAGGTCGGGCATGGTCGGCAGGCGCTTGCCGTCCACGTGGATGACCTGCTTGGCCGGGTCGACGCGGGCGCCGAAGCGGCGGACGACCTGACCGTCGACCGTCACGCGGCCCTCGCCGATCATCTCCTCGCAGGCCCGGCGGCTGGCCACGCCCGCCTGGGCGAGGACCTTCTGCAGCCGGACGCCGCCGGGGACCTCGGTGGTGTCGCGCTCGTCGGCGTAGCCGGCCTCGTAGAAGTCGGGGTCGCGGCGCGGCTGGCGGGCGGTCTTGAACCGGTCGTTCTCGACCCCGCCGGGCCTGCGCCCGGTGGACGCCCCGGACGCGCGGCCGGCCGTACCGCGGCGCTCGCCGTACGAGCCGGACCGGGCGCCGCCGATCGTCTGGACCTCGTCCCGTCGGCCGGTCCTGCCGTACCGGGCACGGGAACCGCCGCGGGGGGCGTCGTCACGGCGCGGACCGCCGGAACGGTCGTCACGGCGCGGGGCGTCGAAGCGCTCCTCGCGGCCGGAACCGCCGAAGCGGTCCTCGCGGCGCGGGCCACCGGAACGCTCGTCACGACCGGAACCGCCGAAACCACCGGGGCGGTCGTCACGGCGCGGGCCACCGAAGCGGTCACGCGAACCACCGCGCTCGGCCCGGAAGCCCCCGCGGTCGTCACGCCGGGGCGCGTCGGAACGGAACCGGGGCGCGTCGGAACGGGATCCGCCGCGCTCATCGCGGCGGAAGCCGCCGGAACGGTCGTCGCGACGCGGCGCGCCGGAACGCTCGTCACGACCGGAACCGCCGGGACGGTCGTCACGGCGCGGGCCACCGAAGCGGTCACGCGAACCACCGCGCTCGGCCCGGAAGCCCCCGCGGTCGTCACGCCGGGGCGCGTCGGAACGGTCGTCACGGCGGAAGCCGCCGGAACGGGATCCGCCGCGCTCATCGCGGCGGAAGCCACCGGAACGGTCGTCACGACGCGGGCCACCGGAACGGTCGTCACGGCCGGAACCGCCGAAACCACCGGGACGGTCGTCACGGCGCGGGCCGCCGGGGCGGTCGTCGCGGCCGGAGCCGTACCGGCTCCGCGAACCGCCGCGCTCGGCCCGGAAACCCTCACGGTCGTCACGCCGGGGCCCGTCGAACCGGTCGTCACGCCGGGGCCCGTCGAACCGGTCGTCGCGGCGCGGGCCGCCGGAGCGGTCGTCGCGGCGCGGCGCGTCGGAGCGGAAACCGCCCCGGGATCCGCCGCGGAAGCCGCCGGCCCCGGATGCTCCTCGGGTGCCGCCGCCTCCGCGGGGGCCGCCGCCGCGCGGTGCTCCGCCGCGGCCTCGACCGCGTCCATCACCGGACGGGGTGCTACGCCTGTCGTTCACTGCTTCTGCTCCTCTAGGTTTTCCACGTCGTCGGGAAGGAACGGTGCCAGTTCGGGAAGCTCCTCAAGCTCCCGGAGGCCCATCCGTTCGAGAAAGTACGAGGTCGTGCGGTAAAGAAGGGCCTGGCTCTCGGAGTCGGTGCCGGCCTCCTCGACCAGCCCCCTCGCCACCAGCGTGCGCATCACGCCGTCGCTGTTGACGCCCCGGATCGCCGCCACCCTGGCCCGGCTGACCGGCTGGCGGTAGGCGACCACGGCCAGGGTCTCCAGCGCGGCCTGGGTGAGCCGCGCCTGCTGGCCGTCGCGGACGAACCGCTCCACGAGGGTCGCGTGCTCGGCCCGCGTGTAGAACCGCCAGCCGCCCGCGACCTCTCTCAGGTCGAAACCCCGTCCGGCGGCGGTGTATTCCGCCGACAGCGCGCGCAACGCGGCGGCGATCTCCGGAACGGGGCGTTCGAGCACCTGGGCGAGGGTCCGCTCGGCGACCGGTTCGTCCACCACGAGCAGGATGGCCTCCAGCCCGGCGCGCAGGCCGGCCTCGGGCGCCACGTCGGTCATGAAGCTTCTTTCCTGCCGCTCTCGTCGTAGTCGTCCGCCACGGCGATGTCGCCGTCGTCGCTGCCCGTCCAGGTCACGTGCAGCTCTCCCAGGGGCTCGATCTGCTCGAAGGAGACGGCCGCCTCCCGGTAGAGCTCCAGGACGGCCAGGAAACGCGCGACGACCTCGAAGGTGCCGGCGCAGTCGGAGGTGAGCGCCCGGAACGTCGCCCGGCGGATCCGCCTCAGCCGCTCGACAAGGATAACCGCCTGCTCGCGGACATTGGCGAGCGGCTGGTAGATGTGGGCGACCGACACCGAGGGCGGCGCCTTGGGGGTGAAGGCCCGCCGCGCGATCTCCGCGAGGCGCTCGGGGCCGATGCCCAGCACCAGTTCGGGCAGGAGGCCGGCGAACCGCGCCTCCATGGGGACGAGCCGGGGGAAGCGCAGCGCCTCCTCGGCCATCCGGCCGGAGAAGACCTTCGCGACCTCCTTGTAGGCCCGGTACTGCAGGAGGCGGGCGAACAGCAGGTCGCGGGCCTCCAGCAGGGCGAGGTCCTCCTCATCGTCCACCTCACCGGACGGCAGCAGCCGGGCCGCCTTCAGGTCGAGCAGGGTCGCCGCGACGAGCAGGAAGTGGCTCGTCTGGTCGAGGTCCCACTCCGGCCCCCTGGCCCGGATGTAGGCGATGAACTCGTCGGTTACCTGGCTGAGGGAGACCTCGGTGATGTCCAGCTTGTGCTTGGCGATCAGGCCGAGCAGCAGGTCGAAGGGGCCCTCGAAGACCTCCAGGCGGACCCGGAAGATGTCGGCGGCCGGTTCCGGCCGCCCGTCCGGCTGTGGCTCCGGCTGCGGCTGCTCGGTCATCCCGTCATTGTCCCGCACCCCGGCCGCGCTCATCGCCCCCGGCGCGCCACCGCGCCCGTTCCCCGGCACGCCGCGGCGTCCGACGTCGTCCGTGCCCGTCGCGCCCGCCGTCCCGGGTCGCGTTCACCGGCCCCGGGTGCCCCGCCCGCGGCCGCTCTCCGCCGTACGGCGGGTCACCGTTCCTGGGCGCGCTCCTCGGCGCTCCACCTGGCCAGGACCTCGCGGGCCAGCTCGCGGTAGGCGCTGGCGCCGAGCGAGGAGGGGTCGAAGCTGGTGATGGGCTCGCCGGCCACCGTGGCGTCCGGGAAGCGGACCGTACGGTTGATCACGGTGTGGAACACCTTTTCGTCGAACGCCTCGACCACCCGGGCCAGCACCTCGCGGCCGTGCAGGGTGCGCGCGTCGTACATGGTGGCGAGCAAGCCCTCGATGACCAGGTCCTCGTTGATGCGCTGCTGGACCTTCATGATGGTGTCCATGAGCAGCGCGACGCCGCGCAGCGCGAAGAACTCGCACTCCAGCGGGACCATGACGCCGTGCGCGCAGGCCAGCGCGTTGATCGTGAGCAGGCCCAGCGAGGGCTGGCAGTCGATCAGGCAGACGTCGTACTCGGGCAGCAGCGGCTTGATCACCCGGCCGAGCACCTGCTCACGGGCGACCTCGGTGACGAGCTGGACCTCGGCCGCGGACAGGTCGATGTTGCTCGGCAGCAGGTCCATGCCCTCGACGCCGGTCTCCATCAGGACTTCCCTGGCGGTGATCTGCGGGTCCATCAGGAGGTTGTAGACCGTCAGGTCGAGCTGGTGGGGGTTGATGCCCAGGCCGACCGACAGGGCGCCTTGCGGATCGAAGTCGACCAGCAGCACCCTCAGCCCGGCCTCGGCCAGCGCCGCGCCCAGGTTGATGGTGGTGGTGGTCTTGCCGACGCCGCCCTTCTGGTTCACCATGGCCACGATGCGCGCCGGTCCGTGCACCGTACGCGAGGGCGGGTCGGGGAAGACCGGGCGAGGCCGCCCGGTGGGGCCGAGGACTCCCCCCGGGTGAGGGGTCCCCGCGGTCTTGGTGTCGCCCCAGGGATTCTCGGGGTTTCCGGGGGTCGTTCCCCGAGCAGAACCGTCGGTGGTCACAGTCACCAGTTGAACCTCCCTGACGGCCTCGAACCGGACCGTCCGGACGGACACTATGGCGTCAACACGTATGCGGCAAGGCGGCACGCCCGAACGCAGGCAAGCTCAATGCCGCGCGCGGGGGCGCGCGGCGGCGTACGCCTCCCGGAGCTTGTCGACCGTGACCAGGGTGTAGACCTGCGTGGTCGTCACCGAGGCGTGGCCGAGCAGCTCCTGAACCACCCTAACGTCCACACCCCCGTCCAGGAGGTGTGTTGCGAACGAATGTCGCAAGATATGCGGGGAGATTCCGGCCAGTCCCCCGCGCTCGGCGGCGGCCTGGAGCACCTCCCAGGCGCCCTGGCGGGTCAGCCGGCCGCCCCTGGCGTTGAGGAACAGCCCCGGACCGCCCCCGCCCTGGGCGGCGATGCGGGGGCGCCCCCGGGTGAGATAGGCGCCCAGCGCCTCCCTGGCGAAGCGGCCCAGCGGCACCGCGCGGACCCGCCCGTCCTTGCCGCGCAGCCGTACCCGCTGGGTCTCGGCGCCCAGGTCGAGGTCGTCCACGGCGAGCCCGACGGCCTCGGAGATGCGGGCGCCGGTGCCGTACAGCAGCTCCAGCAGCGCCCGGTTGCGCATGGTGAGCGGCGCGCCCTCGGGCCCGGCGGCGGCGATGAGCCGCTCCACCTCCGCCACGCTGATCGCCTTGGGCAGTCGCCGCAGGCGGCGCGGCGGGCGCACCGCGTGCGCGGGGTCCTGCCGGGACAGGCCCTCGCGCAGCGCGAAGCGGTGCAGGCCGCGTACGGCGGAGGCGGCGCGCGCCACGGAGCTGGCGACGAGGGCCTGGTGGTCCTCGTCGCCGTCCCTGAGCGCGGTCAGGAAGGCCGTGACGTCACCCTCGACGACCTCGCCGAGGGTGACGCGGCCGCGACTCCTCAGGTGCGCGGTGTAGCGCAGGAGGTCACGGCGATAGGAGGCCAGTGTGTTGGCGGCCAGCCCCCGCTCCACCGCGAGGTGGGCGAGGTAGCTCTCGAGGACGGCCTCCGTCTCGCTCAGGGTGTCCTCCCGTCATGCCTCCGGTGCGTCGGCGGGCCGCAGAGAGGCGAAAGCGTCCGCCGAAGCGGCGTATGCGGCGAGAATACCGGCCACGGCCTGGGAATTGTGGATCATTCCCGCCAGGGCACGCCGAACCGCTTCGGACAGGGGAATCCACACCACCGGCATGTCGGCCTCCTCGTGCCGCCGGACGAAGTCCAGCTCCCCCTCGGGGATGGGGCTGAGGTCCCTGGCGAGGAAGATCCGGGTCCGCTCGTCCGTCATCCCCGGCGAGGTGAAGGCGTCGACGAGGGTGTGCCAGGTCCGCGCGCGGTAGCCCGCCTCCTCGGCCAGCTCCCGCGCCGCCCCGGCGTGCAGCGGCTCGCCGTCGACGTCCCGCAGCCCGGCGGGCAGCTCCCACAGCAGCCGCCGGGCCGGGTGGCGGTACTGGCGGATCATCAGGACCCGGTCCTCGTCGTCGAGCGCCACCACGGCCACCGACCCGGGGTGGCGGACGTAGTCGCGCGCGACGACCTCGTCCTCGCCGTCCCCGCCCGGCATGACGACCCGGTCGGTCAGCGCGGTGATGACCCGCCCGGAGAAGTGCCCGGCCGAGGAGATGACCTTCCACTCCGCCGGAACGTCGACGACCTCGGGGACCCCGGGACCGGCGGAGGCGTCCGCCCGGCCCGCCGTCACCCGCCCGGAGTCGTCCGTACGGTCCGCCCGCGGCTCGGGGGCGCTCACTTGCCCCGCCCGGCCTTCGCCGTGGTGCCGCGGGCCTCGGCGTAGGCCAGGGCGGCGGCGACGAGGCCCTTGAACAGGGGGTGCGAGCGGGTCGGCCGGGAGCGGAACTCCGGGTGCGCCTGGGTGCCGATGAAGAACGGGTGGACGTCGGTGGGCAGCTCGGCGTACTCCACCAGGCGGCCGTCGGGCGACAGGCCGGAGAAGACCATGCCGATCTTCTCCAGGTCGGCGCGGTAGGAGTTGTTGACCTCGTAGCGGTGGCGGTGGCGCTCGTCGGCCCTGGCCTTGCCGTACAGCTGGCGGGCGAGCGAGCCCTCGGCGAGCTTGGCGGGGTAGAGGCCCAGCCGCATGGTGCCGCCCATGTCGCGGTCGCCGGCGACGACGTCCTTCTGGTCGGCCATGGTGGAGATCACCGGGTGCGGCGTCTCGGGGTCGAACTCGGTGCTGCCGGCGTCCTCGACGCCCGCGAGGTTGCGGGCGGCCTCGATGACCATGCACTGCATGCCCAGGCAGATGCCGAGCAGCGGGACCTTGTTCTCCCGGGCGTGCCGGACCGCGCCGAGCTTGCCCTCGATGCCGCGCACGCCGAAGCCGCCGGGGATGAGCACGCCGTCCACGCCGTCGAGCTCACGGGCGGCGCCCTCGGGGGTCTCGCAGTCGTCGCTCTTGACCCAGCGGATGTTGACGCGGGCGTCGTTGGCGAAACCGCCGGCGCGCATCGCCTCGGTGACCGACAGGTAGGCGTCGGGCAGGTCGATGTACTTGCCGACGAGCGCGATCGTGACCTCCTTGGCCGGGTGGTGCACCCGGCGCAGGAGCTGCTCCCACTCCTTCCAGACGACGTCGCGGAAGGGCAGGCCGAGGCGGCGGACGACGTAGGCGTCCAGGCCCTCGGTGTGCAGGACCTTGGGGATGTCGTAGATGCTCGCGGCGTCCACGGCCGAGACGACGGCGTCCTCGTCGACGTCGCACATCAGGCTGATCTTGCGCTTGATCGAGGTGCCGACCGGCCGGTCCGAGCGCAGCACGATGGCGTCGGGCTGGATGCCGATGCTGCGCAGCGCGGCCACGGAGTGCTGGGTCGGCTTGGTCTTCAGCTCGCCGCTCGGCCCGATGTACGGCAGCAGCGAGACGTGGAGGAAGAACACGTTGTCGCGGCCGACCTCGTGGCGGACCTGGCGGACGGCCTCAAGGAAGGGCAGCGACTCGATGTCGCCGACGGTGCCGCCGACCTCTGTGATGACCACGTCGACGTCGGGGCCGGCCATGGACCGGATGCGGTCCTTGATCTCGTTGGTGATGTGCGGGATGACCTGGACGGTGTCACCGAGGTACTCGCCGCGGCGCTCCTTGGCGATCACGTTGGAGTACACCTGGCCCGTGGTCACGTTCGCGGAGCCGTGCAGCTCGGTGTCGAGGAAGCGCTCGTAGTGGCCGACGTCGAGGTCGGTCTCGGCTCCGTCGTCGGTGACGAAGACCTCACCGTGCTGGAACGGGTTCATCGTCCCGGGGTCGACGTTGAGGTAGGGGTCGAGCTTCTGCATGGTGACTCGCAGGCCACGCAGCTTGAGAAGGCGCCCGAGGCTCGACGCCGTCAGTCCCTTGCCGAGACTGGAGGCGACGCCGCCGGTGACGAACAGATGCTTGGTTTGTGCGGCGCTGCGCAAGGAGTCTCCCGTGGTCGCGATAGAGCTGCAGGCACCCCCTGATGGGGGCCTACTGTCCACGGGCTCTCAGAATATCAAACGGCCGCCGCGAACCGCCCCGTCACCTGCCCTGCCCCGCATTTCCCAGGTAAACCCTCGAACGGTAACTTATCCCCCTATGTCACTACATGGGGTGTTGAGGCGCGCCCTCGGCACTCTTGTCCACCGCGGCTGGTCCGCGCTCCGCGCGGCCGGCGCGGTCACCCCGGCCAGCCCCGGCGGCTACCGGTTCCGCCGCCTGGGCGAGGGCGCCTGCCTGGCCTTTCCCGTCGGCGCCGTCTTCGGCGAGCAGTGGATCGAGATCGGCGAGCACACCCTCGTCGGCGAGCGGGTCTCCATCTCCGCCGGCATGGGTCCCGGGGTGGACCTCGGCCCCGACAGCGTCGTGCGGATCGGCGGCCACTGCTCCATCGGCCGGGGCGGCCACATCGTCGGGCACCAGTCGATCGACATCGGCGACCACGTCTTCACCGGCCCCTACGTCTACATCACCGACCAGAACCACGTCTACGACGACCCCGAGACCCCGATCGGCCGCCAGTGGCCCCGCAACAACCCCGTGGCGATCGGCTCCGGCTCCTGGCTGGGCACCGGCGCGATCATCCTGCCGGGCACCCGGATCGGCCGGCAGTGCGTGGTCGCCGCCGGGGCCGTGGTCCGCGGCGAGTTCCCCGACCACAGCGTGATCGCCGGCGTCCCGGCGAGGGTGGTCCGCCACCACGTCCCCGGCCACGGCTGGCTGCCGCCCCACCTCGCCGCCGGGGTCGCCGACCGTGCCGGATCGGCGGACGCCGGGGACGGCACCGGCCCGGGCGGCATCGGTCCGCACGGCATCGGTTCGCACGGCATCGGTTCGAACGGCGCCGGCACTCCCCCGGAGCCCGCCGAACCCGTCGGCACCGGCTGATCCCGTCGGTACGGGTTGTCCCGTCAGCGCCGACCGATCCCCTCGGCGCCGGCTGATCCCGGAGACTCCGCGGGACCATGGAGCCTCCGGGGCGCCGTCGGCGGGGACGGCCCGCGCCCGGCGGGCCGTCCGCTACCCGCGCCGGCCGCCGGGCAGGAGACACACCAGCACCGTCGCCACGAGCGCGGCGGCACAGGTGAACACCGAGGACATCGCCAGCGCGTGCGCCGCGGCCGTGGCCGCACCCCCGGCGGAGGGGTGGAAGGAGCCGAAGAACACGACCCCGATGATCGCGACGCCGAGCGCGCCGCCGACCTGCTGGGCGGTGGAGAGCACCCCGGAGGCGAGACCGGCGTCGCGCGGGTCGATCCGCGCCAGGACGGCGTTGAGCGAGGGGGTGATGACCAGCCCCCCGCCGACGCTCTGCAGCATGAGGGTCGGGATGACCGCTCCCGGCGCGAACCGTACCCCCGACAGCAGGACGATCGCGGTCGAGGCGTACCCGGCGGCGAGCACGACCGCGCCGGTCATCAGCACGCGGCGGCCGTACCTCGGCACGAGCCTGCCCGCGACCATGCTGAAGACGAAGAACATCGCCGCCGCCGGCGTGTAGGTCAGCCCGGCCCCGAGCGCCGTCATGCCCAGCCCGTCCTGCAACGACACCGACAGGACGAGGTAGTACGAGGTGATGCAGGCGTAGAGGACGAGAACGAGGACGAGGCCGACGGAGAACGGCCGCCTCGAGAAAAGGGAGAGCCGCACCAGGGGGTCGCCGCCGCGCTCGCCGACCCTCCGCTCGACACGGGCGAACACCCCGAAGAGCACGGCACTCGCGGCGAAGCAGGCCCATGTCCACCGGGGCCATCCGGCCTCGCGGCCCTCGATGAGCGGGAAGATCGCCAGGGACGACGCGACGGTGAGGAGCACGACCCCGGGGACGTCGATCCGGCGCGCGCGGGTCCCCCATGTCTCGGGGACCCGCACGGCCGCCGCCAGGATCACGGCGAGTCCGACGGGGAGGTTGATCCAGAAGATCGGCCGCCATCCGGAGCCGAACAGGTCGGCGCCGATCAGCAGGCCGCCGACGAGCTGACCGCTGACGGTGGCCAGTCCCATCACCATGCCGAGAACGCCGAAGACGCGGTGGCGGCCCCGCTCCGGGACCAGCGCGGTGATGACGGCGAAGACCTGCGGGACCATCACCCCGGCGCCCAGGCCCTGGGCGAGTCGCGCCGCGATGAGGCCGTTCGCCGTTCCGGCCAGGGCGCAGGCGACCGAGGCCAGCGTGAAGATCGCCGCCCCCAGGACGAAGACGCGCCTGCGCCCGTACAGGTCGCCGAGTCGCCCCCCGGTGATGAGGAGCACCGCGTAGGTGAGCTGGTAGCCCGCCAGCGTCCACTGCAGCTGGCCGCCGGACGCGCCGAGGTCGGCCTGGATCACCGGCTCGGCGACGATGACGATGAACGAGTCGAGGATCGCCATGAACGTGCCGGCCATCATGATCGAGACCACCTGCCACGGCACGCCGGACGACGTCGGCGACCGCGCGGCGTCGGCCGGGGACGGGAGGAGGGGGTCGGAGAGCTCCGCTGGGGACTCCGTGATCTCATTCATAAAATAAACATACGGTCGTACGTACGTATTCTGCAACGGGAGGTGTGGCAGGATGAGGCCGATGAGCGATCTCGTACGGCGACCGGGCCGGGACGCCGGCGCCGGCCCCTCCGTCCGGGCGGACGAGACGGTGACCGACCGCCGCCTGCTGCGCGGCGTCCAGGCCAGGCGGACGATCGCCCGGCACGCCGTCGACGTGGCCTCACTCGAAGGGCTCGAAGGGCTCAGCTTCGGCCGGCTCGCCACCGACCTGGAGCTCAGCAAGAGCGGGGTCCAGACGCTGTTCGGGACGAAGGAGAACCTGCAGCTCGCCGCCGTCGAGATCGCGCACGAGGTGTTCACCGAAGAGGTCGTCCGTCCCGCGGAGACCGCGCCCCGGGGGACGGCCCGGCTGCGCGCGCTGGTCGAACACTGGATCGCCTACGCGGAGACGCCGCTGTTCCCGGGTGGGTGCTTCTGGGTGGCGAACCTCGCCGACTTCGACAGCCGGCCGGGGCCGGTCCGCGACGCGCTCTTCCGCCACCGGGGCGACTGGCTCGCCCATCTCACCGGTGAGCTGCGCCACGCCGTCCGGTCCGGGGAGATCTCCGGTCCGGACGCCGACCTGGCCGCCTTCCAGATCGACGCGGTGCTCTGCGCGGCCAACACCGCGCTGCGCCTCGGCGAGGGGGACGCCGTGGACAAGGTCCGCCGCGTGGTCGACGCACTCCTCTCCCCTGCCGCCTGACCGTACGGTCCCGCCGGGAAGCACCCCGGACGACCATCGGCCTCGCCCGGGAACCGCCCCGGACGACCATCCGGCCCCACCGGGCCCACGGCACGGCCTCTGCCGCGGTCCGTGTGTCCGCCCCTCCGCCCGGGGCACGGGATCTTTCCGCGGGGGTGGTTCGTTGGGGGAAGGGCGACAGACGGAGGAGGCACGATGCTCGCGGCACTGACGGGTCTGGGGCTGTCCACGGCGGCCGGGCTCAACGCCTACATCCCGCTGCTGGTCGTCGGCGTGCTCGCCAACCTCACCGACGAGGTACGGTTGCCGAACGAGTTCGCCTGGCTGTCCAACGGCTGGGTGCTCGCGATCATCGGCGTGCTGCTGCTCGCCGAGATCGTGCTCGACAAGGTCCCGGCGGTCGACAGCGTCAACGACATGATCCAGACGGTCGTCCGCCCGGCCTCCGGCGGCGTGGTGTTCAGCGCCACCGAGGCGGCGGCCCGGCTCGACGGCTCGACCTGGATGAGCCACAACCCCTGGCTGAGCTGGGTGCTGGGCATCGCGATCGCGCTGGCCGTACACCTGATGAAGTCCACCGCCAGGCCGGTCGTCAACGTCTCGACCGCCGGGGTGGGCGCCCCCGTGGTCAGCACCCTGGAGGACGCCGGCTCGCTCGGCATGAGCCTGGTCGCCGTCTTCCTGCCGGTCCTGGTGATCGTCGGGGTGGCGATCCTCGCCCTGCTCGGCTGGTGGGCGATCCGCAGGGTACGGCGCCGCCGCGCCCTGCGCCGAAGTCCGGCCTGACACCGGCCCCGGCCCCGCCCGGTTCCACCCGGCGCCCCGTCCCACCGGCCGGCCCGGCGCCGGACGGGACGGGAGCCGGACGGCCCGGACGGCCGGACCCTCCCGCCCATGGCTCCGCCCCGGCCGTGCTCCCGGGGATATGCTCGAAGAATCCGTCTCGCCCCCGTCAGGAGGTGGCTCCCATCGGCACTTTCATCACCATCGCGCTGGTGATCCTGCTGTTCGTCCTTCTCGCCTCGGCGGCCGGGATCTACCTCCTGGTCAAGGTCGGCAAGAAGGCCACCAAAGAGGCCCGCAAGGTCGGCGACCGGGTCGCCACCCACGTGGCGTCGATGGGCACCGGCGAGGCCGCCGAGGCCGAGCGGATGCGCATCGACCTGCGCCGGGAGGTCTCCCTGGCCCGCCAGGCCGTCGAGCAGGCGTTGCGTGACGGCTGGGGCCTGGGCGACCTGCCCCACCTGATGGCCGAGATCGCCGTGCAGGCCGACCAGCTCGACGCCCAGCTCGGCCTCTACGCCCGGCACGCCCGCATGCCGTCCAACTCCGACCGCCACTCGTTCGGCCTGCTGCGCGACCACCACGCCAAGCTGACCGATTCCTGCTCCCGTATCAGGGCCGACCTGCTCAACGACCAGATGACGCACTCGGCCGGGGTCATCGCCGACCTCCAGAGCCGCACCGACCTGGAGATCGAGGCCCGCCGCCGCGCCCCCGACCCGCTGGACCAGATCGACGAGCTCTACCGCCGCACGATGCTGAGCCGCCCCCAGCGGGAAGAGCCCCGCTGAGAAGTGCGGAGCGTGTCATCATGAACGCGCACCGCTCGTAGACGGGATGGCCCGAGGAGGCCGGCGGATGACCACGGCGCTTCCGGAGTGGCTCGACCCCGGCCCGCCCGGCGGGTGGACGGCCGACATGCTCGACCGCCTTCCTCCTGACGTGCCGAGGCATGTGTCGTCTACGCCTTCGAACTGGAGCCCTCCGTCAGGGCGTACATGCCGACCGGCATCCACCGGGGACGGCTGCGGACGTACGTCGGATTCGACGTGGACATCGACCTAGACCTGAGCACGTACATGGGAGGCAAGGCTCCGTAGGAGCCCCACGCCCCGGTTCCACCGTACGGCGGCCCTCTCCCTGCCGCGGGCGGCGTCCCGGCTCTCCCGCCCGAACGGGGTGTCCGTTGGTGCGCTGAAAAGGTGTCGTGCCGGATTTGGGATGATCGGCCGGTGATCCCTCCCCCTACGGAAGCCGGCCGGGCATCGACACGGGAACGTGTACGCCGCATCCTCGAAACCCCCCGCCTGCAGCGGGTCGTCATCGCCGTCATCGTCCTCAACGCGGTCACCATCGGCTGCGAGACCTCCTCGCTCCTCGTCGACCGGATCGGCGGCCTGCTGCACGTGGTCGACCGGGTCACCCTGGCCGTCTTCACCGCCGAGCTCGCCGCCCGGCTGTACGCCTACCGTGGGACGTTCTTCCGTGATCCGTGGAACTGGTTCGACACGCTCGTCGTGGCGGTCTCCTTCGCCCCCGCGTCAGCCTCCACCTCGGTGCTGCGCACGTTGCGGATCGTGCGGGCGCTGCGCCTGGTGTCGGCCGTACCCAGCATGCGGAAGGTCATCGGCGCCCTGATGGCGGCCGCCCCCGGCATGCTCTCGATCGTCGGCCTGATCATCCTGCTGGTGTACGTCTCGGCGGTGCTGGCGACGCATCTGTTCCGCGACACCGCTCCGCAGTACTTCGCCGAGCTTCCCACCTCGCTGTTCACCCTGTTCCAGGTCATGACCGGCGAGGGATGGCCCGACATCGCCTCCGAGGTGATGGGGCAGAAGCCCTGGGCGTGGGTGTTCTTCGTCGGCTACATCCCGCTGACCACCTTCGTGGTGCTGAACCTGTTCATCGCCGTCGTCGTCAACGCCATGGACGACCAGACCACCTCGGCCGAGGAGCAGCGCGTCGAGGACACGCTCACCGTCATCGCCGGGGAACTGGCCCGCCTGCACGCCAAGATCGACGAACTGCAGGCGTCCGCCGGTGACCGGCACCCCGGCGGGAAGGCCGCGGCGGAGTCCTCCGACATGGCCGGGCCCCGCTAGCCCACGGACCAGATCATGCCGTTGCTGAACGACGTCGCCTCCCCGCCATGGGGGTTCACAGCGGGAAGGACCTCCTCGGGCCACCCCAGAGGTCTCGCTCCCGGGGCGGCCGGTCGGCTCAGGAGACGCCGGCCTCGCGCATGTCGCGGACCTCGCGCTTGAGCTCCTTGATCTCGTCGCGGAGCCGGGCGGCGACCTCGAACTGCAGGTCGGCCGCGGCCTGGTGCATCTGCTCGGTGAGCGAGGCGACCAGCTCCTCCAGCTGGGCCCGGGGCATCTCCCCGGCGATGGCCTTGGCGTGCTGGCCGGCGGCCTTGGAAGCGAAGCCGGGGACGGGCGCCTTGCCGCGCGTCTGCTGGCGGCCGCCGCCGCCGAGGAGCTGCTCGGTGTCGGCGTCCTCGCGGTTGAGCGAGTCGAGGATGTCGGCGATCTTCTTGCGGAGGGGCTGCGGGTCGATGCCGTGGGCCTCGTTGTAGGCGATCTGCTTGGCCCGGCGGCGGTTGGTCTCCTCGATCGCCCGCTCCATGGACGGGGTGATCCGGTCGGCGTACATGTGCACCTGGCCGGAGACGTTTCGGGCCGCGCGGCCGATCGTCTGGATCAGCGAGGTCTCCGAGCGCAGGAAGCCCTCCTTGTCGGCGTCGAGGATGGCCACCAGCGACACCTCCGGCAGGTCGAGGCCCTCGCGCAGGAGGTTGATGCCGACCAGCACGTCGAACTCGCCGGAGCGCAGCTCGCGGAGCAGCTCGATGCGGCGCAGGGTGTCGACCTCGCTGTGGAGGTAGCGGACCCGGATGCCGAGCTCCAGGAGGTAGTCGGTGAGGTCCTCGGCCATCTTCTTGGTCAGCGTGGTGACGAGGGCCCGCTCGTCCTTCTCGGCGCGGATCCTGATCTCGTGGACGAGGTCGTCGATCTGCGACGTCGTGGGCTTGACGATCACCTCGGGGTCGACCAGGCCGGTCGGCCGGATGACCTGCTCGACCACGTCGCCGCCGGAGCGGCCCAGCTCGTAGGGGCCGGGGGTGGCCGAGAGGTAGACGGTCTGGCCGATCCGCTCCAGGAACTCCTCCCACTTCAGCGGGCGGTTGTCCATCGCGGACGGCAGCCGGAAACCGTGCTCGACGAGCGTGCGCTTGCGGGAGGCGTCGCCCTCGTACATCGCGCCGATCTGCGGCACGGTCTGGTGCGACTCGTCCAGCACGAGGAGGAAGTCCTCGGGGAAGTAGTCGAGCAGGGTGTTGGGGGCGCTGCCGGGGGCGCGGCCGTCCATGTGGCGCGAGTAGTTCTCGACGCCGGAGCAGGTGCCGATCTGGCGCAGCATCTCCAGGTCGTAGGTGGTGCGCATGCGCAGCCGCTGCGCCTCCAGGAGCTTGCCCTGGCGCTCCATCCTCTCCAGCGTCTCGGCCAGCTCGGCCTCGATGCCGGCGATGGCCTTCTCCATCCGCTCCGGGCCCGCGACGTAGTGGGAGGCCGGGAAGATGTAGACCTCGTCGTCGTCGGTGATCACCTCGCCGGTCAGCGGGTGCATCGTGGAGAGCTTCTCGATCTCGTCGCCGAACATCTCGATGCGCACGGCGAGCTCTTCGTACTTCGGGATGATCTCGATGGTGTCGCCGCGCACCCGGAAGGTGCCCCGGGTGAAGGCCAGGTCGTTGCGGGTGTACTGCATGTCGACCAGGCGGCGCAGCAGCCGGTCGCGCTCGATCTCCTGGCCCACCTGGAGGCGGGCCATGCGGTCGACGTACTCCTGCGGGGTGCCCAGGCCGTAGATGCACGACACCGAGGCCACCACGATCGTGTCGCGGCGGGTCAGCAGCGAGTTGGTCGCCGAGTGGCGCAGCCGCTCGACCTCGTCGTTGATCGAGGAGTCCTTCTCGATGTAGGTGTCGCTCTGCGGGACGTACGCCTCGGGCTGGTAGTAGTCGTAGTACGAGACGAAGTACTCGACCGCGTTGTTCGGCATCATCTCGCGCAGCTCGTTGGCGAACTGCGCGGCGAGCGTCTTGTTGGGCTGGATGACGAGGGTCGGCCGCTGCAGCCGCTCGATCAGCCAGGCGATGGTGGCGGTCTTGCCGGTGCCCGTGGCGCCCAGCAGGACGGTGTCCTTGTCCCCCGCGCCCACGCGCCGCTCCAGATCGGCGATCGCTGCGGGCTGGTCGCCCGACGGGGTCATCTCGGTGACCACCTGGAAGGGCGCCACCTTGCGCTGCAAATCAGTTACCGGCCTCACTCCACCCACTGTAGGCGGGCCCACCGACATTTCCGTCCGCCCGCCCGGCCGGCCGACCGCGGCCCGGCGTGCGCGGACGGCGCGGGGATCCTCAGTGCCGAGCCAGGCCTCACGGGCGCGGCCCGGCGCGCGTGTACGGCGCGCGGGCCGCGCGTCCACGATCCGCCCCGGCCGTACGGCGGGCCGCGCGTCCACGATCCGTCCGGCCGTACGGGCACCTTCGGCCCTCCGGGCGCGTTGGGCGTAAAGAGAGCGTAAAAAGGCGTCCGAACGGGCGAGGACGCGGGACGGAGACACGGGGTTGACGGGTGGCTTCCAGGATGGGCCGGACGGCTTCAATCCGGTGGCAAGCCGACGTCAAGCCCGGCGGACTTCACTGCCGGATACGGCTCCACCACCCGGCGCCTCGCCGTGATACGCCGAACAGAATCCCCCAAAGACTGATATATCGGACTATCTCGTACGACTAACCCCCCCGGAGGTCAGATGTCCCGGTCACAACAGGTCATGCGGACCGCTGCGGCGGCCGCCCAGGCGATGGGACAGGGAGGTGACCCACGCCAGATGGCCGGCCAGGCCATGGGCCGGCTGGCGGGCCAGTTCACCGGCCAGGCGCCCGGCGAGAAGGGCTTCGCACTCGATCCGGCCGACTTCGCCGCGGCCCGCGACCAGGACATCTCCACCGGGACGGTCATCGAGGCCCGCAGCGCCTCGCTGGCCGAGGCCGGTGAGATCCTCAGCCGGAGCTTCACCGCGGCCGGGCCGGACGGACGGCCCGCCCATGTGATCTCCCCGGTGGTGATCCCCAAGGGGACGACGGCGCGGTTGATCGTCCCGCTGGTGGTCCTGGCCGTCCTCGGCCTGGCCGGGCTGGTGGCCACGGGGCTGCCCGACGGCGCGCGGGTGCTGTTCGGCCCGCACTACTGGCTGGTCCTGGTGCTGGCCGCCGCGTTCCTGTGGTGGCGGCGCAGCGTGGTCATGGTCCCCGAGGGCGCCAAGGCGCTGATCACCAAGTTCGGCAAGCTCGTGCAGATCGCCGAGCCGGGCCGGGTGACGCTGTTCAACCCGTGGAAGCGGGTCAGCTACATCGTCAACACCACCCGTGAGTACCCCTTCAACGCGCCCATCAGCGAGGCCCCGACCCAGCAGGGCGTCAAGGCGAGCGTCGACCTGTTCCTGCAGTTCCGCATCGAGGACCCGGCCGAGTTCATCTTCGTCCTCGGCTCGGTCGGCGGCTTCCAGGCCAAGCTGCAGAACGCCATCAGCGAGGTCACCCGCTCCCTCATCTACGCCCAGCGCGCCGAGGAGATCTACGACCTGGTCGGCGAGAGCACCCTGGGCATGCTGGACAGCCTCAACCAGCAGTTCCTGCCCGCCGTACGGCTCACCGACGTGAACATCACGCACGCCGAGCCGACGAGCCAGGAGTACCGGATGGACCTCGCCGCCCCCGAGATGATCAGGGTGGCCAAGGAGGCGTACACCTACGAGTACGAGCTGCAGCTGCGCAAGGAGCAGAACGAGGGAGACCTCGTCAGGGAGCTCGCCGGGCTGCAGGAGCAGCTGTCGGCCATCCAGGCCGAGATCGCCGGATACCAGGCCCGGATGGACACCGCGCTGGAGCGCGCCTCCTACCAGGCCAAGGCGCAGGCGAGCCAGCGGCTGGTGGAGGCGGAGTCCACCGCCAAGGCCAACGCGGCGCTGCTGGAGGCGCAGGCGCTGGACATCCGGGCGCTGAGCGCGGCCCAGGCGCCGGAGATCCTGGACTACCGGTTCCAGCAGGACCTGCTCGACAAGCTGGAGGCGGTGGCCGCCCACCTGCCCCGGATGGTGCAGGTGGGCGAGCGGCCCGACATCGACCTGCTGACCCTGGCCAGGCAGCTCGTCGGCAGCCGGGACACGCAGCTGTTCTCCGAGCAGGACATGGCGGCCATCAGGGCGCGCGTCACCGAGATCGGCAGGCGGGTCGAGGAGCGCGGGTCGGAGATCGCCGCCCTGCTGAACCCGGCTCCGGAGACCGGCGGCGCGAGCGGCGGGACAGGCGGGACAGGCGGCACCGGTACGGCGGGCGGGACCGGCCCGGCCGGGACATCGCAGGCGGGGCGGGTGGAGCCGTCGGAGCGGGCGCTCCGGGCGGCCGAGGCGCAGGGCGGGCCGGCGGCCCGGGAAGGTGAGGACGTGCGATGAGCGCGGAGTTCTCCAAGATCAAGGAATCCCTGGCCTCCTGGTCGGAGATCCGCCAGCTGCTGCGCGGCGGCGAGTCGGGCCGGCTGGTCCCGGTGGTCATCCCCAAGGACCGCCGCGGCTTCGCCTGGCTGACGCTGCCGTTCGCCGCGCTCTACCTCGCCGGCACGGCGGTGCTGGCCGGCGGGTTGATCTCCTTCCTGGCCGCGGTGGGCGCGGTGGTCCTGCTGCTGGCCTCGCTGGTCTGGGTGTGGCGACGGGCGATCATCGAGATCGAGGAGGGCACCACCGGCGTGCGCAGCCGCTGGGGCGCGATCACCGGCACCCTGCCCCCGGGCCGCCACTACCTGTGGCTGCCGTGGGACCGGGTGGACGCGGTGGTGGACACCTCCACCGAGATCCCCTACTCGGCGCCGATCGTGGCCTGCCCGACCGCGGAGAACGTGCCGCTGAAGTCGATCGAGTTCTTCCTGAAGTTCCGCATCGTCGACCCTGTGGCCTTCGTCCGGACGATCGGGGCGAGCAACTTCGACCTCGTGCTGAGCAGCGCCGTACAGGACGCCATCCGCCAGCGCAGCCGCAGGGTGCACACCGAGCGCGCCTACGACCTGCGCGGGTCCGACGTCGGCGACATGCAGGAGCTGCTGACCCGCCAGCTCGGCCGGTACGGCGTGCGGATCACCGGCGCCAACATCCCCGACGTGCAGCTGCCCGACGCCTACCAGCAGCACCTGGCCACCCGGGAGAAGGTCGCCAAGGAGCTGTCGGCGTTCGAGCGGGAGTGGGAGCTCACCCGCAAGCGGCGGATCGACACCCTGCTGATGGAGATCGAGCGCGCCAAGAAGACGCGGGACGCGCGGATCGTGGAGGTGCGGGCCGCCGCCAACACCGCCCGCAAGGACGTCGCCCGCATGCTGGAGGAGCACGAGACCGAGGCCCAGCGGGTGCGCTGGGAGATCGAGGCGAAGGGCCGGGCCGAGCTCACCTCCGCCGAGAACGAGGCCCGGGGGCTGCGCAGGCTGGCCGACTCCTACCGCGACAACCGGGCCGTGCTCCAGTACGAGCTGGCCCGCCGCCGCCTCGACGTGGGGGCCAGGCTCGCCGAGAGCGCCCCGCGTCCCCTGGTGGTCCGCACCGACGGCACCTCCGGCGACTCGTCGGCGCTGTCCACGATGCTCCTGGCCCAGCTCCTGCCGCGGATCGGCGGCATCGGCGACGGCGGCGCCGGGAGCGGGAACGGTGTGAACGGCCAGGGCAGGCCGTCCACCCAGCCCGGCTGAGCCCGTCCCGGATGAGCCCGTCCCGGCCGGACCCCGCCCCGGCCGGGGCGTCCCGCCTCGGTTCCGTCCCGGCCACGCGCGTCCCGGCCGGGCGCGCCCCGCTCCAGCCCCTTTCCGACCCGCGCCCCCTGACCGGGCGCGTTCCATCGCAGACCCGTTCCGACCCGCGCCCCCTGACCGGGCGCGTTCCACCTCACATCAGATGACATCCGGGGAGTACCCATGGTTTTCCGCAAGCTGATGGCCGCGTTCGGCGCGGGCGTCGAAGTCGACACGATCCTGCAGAACTCCCACGTCCGCCCCGGCGAGATCCTGCGCGGGCGGGTCGACTTCCGCGGCGGCGGCTCCGAGCACCAGGTCGAGGGCATCTTCATCGACTTCACCGCGGTCGTCGAGGTCGAGAGCGGCGACAACGAGCACCACGCGACCTACAGCTTCCTGCGCGAGCAGGTGGCCGGGCCGTTCCGGCTCGCGGCGGGCGCGGCCCACTCGGCGCCGTTCGAGATCGCCGTCCCGTGGGAGACCCCGATCAGCGCCGTCGGCGGCCACCCGCTGCGCGGCATGCGGCTCGGCGTGGCCACCGAGCTGGCCCTGGCCGGGGCGCTGGACAAGGGCGACCTCGACCCGCTGTTCGTCAATCCGCTGCCCGCCCAGGACAACGTGCTCGGCGCGCTGAGCCGGATGGGCTTCCACTTCAAGAAGGCCGACCTGGAGCGGGGCACGCTGCGCGGCTCGCGGATGCCGTTCTTCCAGGAGATCGAGTACCACGCGGGCCACGAGTACGGCCGGCACTTCAGCGAGCTGGAGCTGACGTTCATCACCGGGCCGCACTCGATGGACGTCATCCTGGAGGCCGACAAGCGCGGCGGCTTCCTGTCCTCCGGCGGTGACACCTACGACCGGTTCACGGTCCGGCACGACGACCACCCGGGCCAGGTGGAGCAGTCGCTGCGCGCGGGGCTGGAGTCGATGGCCCGCAGGCGCGGCTGGTTCTAGGACCGGCCCCCGCGGCCGGGTCCCGCCCGTTCCGTGCCTGGAGCGCGGCGGGATCCGGTCCTACTATGACGGCGGGGACATCCGACCCGGGCGGGACCGCGGGCGAAGCGTGAACCGAGGCGGATCGGGCGGGACCGCGGACGGGCCGGTGGGCCCGGTGAACGGGCGGGCGGACGGGCGGAGCGCGCATGGGTCGGATGGCACGGTTCGGGACATGGCTCGGCAAGAACGCCGACGGTTTCATCGCCCTGCTCCTCGCGGTGGGCGTCGGCGTGGTGGGCCTGCTGGACGACGCCATCGACAAGGCCGTGCGCGACCAGGTGATCGAGTCCGGGACCCTGCTGGTGCTGGCCCTGCTGACCACCGCGATCCTGCGTGACCGCTGGCGCCAGGAGCCGGCCGAGACGGCGATGCGGGAGAGCTTCGCCAGGACCTCCACGCTGCCGGAGCGGATGCAGCGCCTGGAGGGCGTGGTCTCCGAGGCCGGGCGGGCCCTCGCGGACCTGTCGGTCGTCAAGGTCCTCAACGGCGCGGAGGAGATCGCCAAGGCGCACGCGGAGGCGCGCGCCGGCACCGACCGCTGGACCTTCAAGGGCGGTACGGGCACGTACCTCCGCGCGGTGACGCTGCCCGAGTGCGTGGCGGCCGCGCGGGCGCAGCGGCGCGCGCTGCTGATGCGCCTGGAGATCATCGACCCGGCCGACGAGCGGGTCTGCGAGGCGTACGCCCGCTTCCGCCGGTCGATGTCGCAGGAGCCGGACGGCACGGGCGAGGTCTGGACGGCCGAGCGCACCCGCAAGGAGGCGTTCGCCACCATCCTCGCGGGCTGCTGGTACCACCAGCGGTTCGGCCTGCTGGAGATCCACATCGGGCTGTCGGCCACGATGACGACGTTCCGCTGGGACCTGTCGGCCTCCTCGCTGATCATCACCGGGGAGGACCCGCGGCGGGCGCTGCTCGCCG
This sequence comes from Streptosporangium sandarakinum, assembly GCF_013409935.1. Taxonomy (GTDB): domain Bacteria; phylum Actinomycetota; class Actinomycetes; order Streptosporangiales; family Streptosporangiaceae; genus Streptosporangium; species Streptosporangium nondiastaticum. Next base: position 846,528 of record NZ_JACCCO010000001.1, read on the forward strand.
GGCGGCGGTCCTTCTACTACGACAGCTGCACCACCGAGCTGATGGCCAGCCTGGAGCAGGCCAGGCGGGTGCCGATCGAGCTGGCCAGGTCGGTCCCGCTCGGCGACGAGCCGACGATCGAGGAGGTGCGCAAGCTGTTCGAGACCCTCGGCCTGCCCCTCCCCCGGTCCTACACCGACAGGGATGTCGCCGACCTCACGCGCAAGGCGCTCCGGGCCAAGAATCCCTACCCCTGACGGGACGAGATGAGATACCAGGAGCTGTACGAGGAGATGACCGGCGGCCGCGGGGGCGAGGCCCTGCGCGGCTGGGCCGGGCGGGTGCTGCGGGACATCGCGTCGGGCGCCTCCCCGGTCGCCGGGGTCCGCCATCCGCTCGGGTTCCTCTGCCTGCCGCTGGAGCGGACCGGGGAGTACGGCGTGTGCCTGCACATCTGGTCCGGCGCGCTGCCGCGCGCCGCCTCCACCACCTCCCAGATCCACTGCCACAGCTGGGACCTGGTCAGCCACGTGCTGTACGGCCGGGTGGAGAACGTGCGCGCCGACGTCGGCGACGCGGGCGGCGGCGCGGGGGACGGCGCCGCGGGCGCGGCCGGCGGGACCCCCGGGCACACCGGAGAGGCCGCGGCCGGAGACGGTGGGACGACCGTCCCGCCCGGGGCCACCCACCGGGTCTTCGAGGTCGTCAGCGACGCGGGCGGCGACCGTATCCTGCCGACCCCGCGCACCGTCCGGTGCGCCCCCGGGGTGAGCGAGGTGTACGGGCCGGGCGAGACCTACACGCTGCCCGCCGGGGTGTTCCACTCCAGCGTCGTGCCCGGCGGGGAGACCGCCACGATCGCGCTGGGCCACGGCCGTCCCGGCCGCAGCGACCTGTCGCTCGGCCCGCTCGGGCTCGGCGCCCACCTGGTCCCCCGCCACCGCTGCGACGCGCGGGAGACCGCGCGGGCCGCGCTGCACGCGGCGGGACGCCTGTCCTGACCGCCCACCGGGCGGACCGGCGGGCGCCGGCCCACGACACGACCGAGGAGGACCACATGGTTCGGCAGACGAGCGAGGGCCGCCCCGGGGACGGCGCCGTGGAGCGGGACGGGGAGCACGCCGGGGACGGCGCCGTGGAGCGGGACGGGGATCGCGCCGCCGCGCCGACGGATCTGGAGCGCGCCCGCCGGGTCGCCGTGGACGCCGCGCGGGCGGCCGGCTGGCTGATCACCGAGGGCACCCGGGCGGCCCTCGTGGTCAACCCCAAGGGCGACGACGGCGACGTGGTCACCGACCTCGATCTCTCGTCGGAGAGGCTGCTGGTCGGCCGGGTCCTCTCGGCGTTCCCCGGGCACGCGGTGATCTCCGAGGAGGCGGGCGTGCTGGGTGAGGCCGGGTCGGAGTGGACGTGGGTCATCGATCCGCTCGACGGCACCAACAACGTGGCGATCGGCCTGCCTCTGTACGCCGTGGGCCTGGCGCTGTGCCGCGGCGGGCGGCCCGAGCTGGGGGTCGTGCACGAGCCGGTGACCGGCCGTACCTGGTCGGCCGTGCGGGGCCGGGGCGCGGTCGGCCCGGCGGGCCCGCTGTCGGCTCCGCCGTACCGGCCCGGCCGCTCCGGCCCGGTGCTGGCCTGGGTCCAGGGGTACGGCGTGCGGCGCGGCGACCCCGTGGCCACGGCGCTGAAGGCGGCGCTCGACCTGCGTGCCCGCCGGGTGCTGCGGCTGTGGGCCCCGCTGCTCGCCTGGGTGATGCTGGCCCGGGGGGACATCGACGGGATCGTGGGCTACCGGACCGGGGTCGTCGACCTGCCGGGCGGCCTGCTGATCGCGCGGGAGGCCGGGGCGGTGGTCGGCGGCTTCGACGGCGCGCCGTTCGACCGCGTCCCGCTGGACGGGAGCGGGTGCGACTTCGTCGCCGGGCGGGCCGGGCTGCGGGAGGAGCTGCTGGAGGAGGTCCTGAAGGAGGCCGGGGCCGTCCGGAAGGCCGCGCCGTGACCCCCGCCGACTCCCACGGCCCCCGCCGGATTCCCCGCTGACCCCCCACGGACCCTCGCGGACGTCAGGCGGTGAGCAGCAGCGCGGCCACGGCGGCGGCCACCCCGGTCACCGCCAGCCCGGCCCCGGCCAGCACGAACGTCAGCGGCGGCACCCGCACCGCGCGGCGGCGGCACCACTCGAACCACAGCAGGGTGGCCAGCGACGCCCAGGGGGTGATCACCGGCCCGATGTTGGTGCCGATGAGCAGGGCGAGGAGCTGGTCGCGGTTGCCGGGCGGGACGACCTCCTCCACCGCGGTGTAGGCGGGCAGGTTGTTGATCAGGTTGGCCAGCCCGCCGCCGGTGACCGCCGCCCGGTAGGCGCCGCCGGTGTCGCCCGCCGTGCCGGTCAGCGCGCCCATGAGGCCGGCCAGGCCGTACCGGCTCAGGGTGGGCACCACCAGGAACAGGCCGGTGACGAAGACCAGGAGCTGCCAGGGGAACAGGGAGAGGGTGAGCTTGGACCGGTCGCGCCAGGCGAAGGCGGCGATCATCAGCACCGCCGCGGCGAGGGCGGCGAGCTGGATCGGCAGCTCCAGCAGGAGCGCGGCGATGAACAGCACGCACACCGTGGCCGCGACCCGGAACAGCAGCGGGTCGGCGACCGGGACGGGACCGGGCGGGACGTAGCGGCCGGCGCCGCGCCGGCCGCGCCGCCAGAAGAACACCCACAGGAAGACCATGGTGACCGCGATCGAGGCGGCCTGCGGCAGCCAGAGCCGCCCGGCGAACTCCTTGGTGGACATGCCCAGGCGGTCCATGGCGAGAAGGTTCGTCAGGTTCGACACCGGCAGCAGCAGGCTCGCGGTGTTGGCCAGCCAGACGGTGGTCATGGCCAGCGGCAGCGCGGCGATGCCGGTCCTGGCGGCCAGGGCGAGCATGACCGGCGTCAGCAGCACGGCGGTGGTGTCGAGGTTGAGGAACATGGTGACCAGGGCGGCGAAGGCGGTGCACAGCAGGAACAGCGCCGCGTAGTTCCCCCGCCCGGCCGCCGCCAGCCTCGCCGCGATCACGTCGAAGACCCCGGCCTCCTTGACGAGCTCGGCCATCACGATCACCGCGCCGAGGAACAGCAGGATGGGCGCTATCCGCGTCAGCTCGGCCCGGGCGTCCCCGATGGGCAGCAGGCCGGTCAGGACGGACAGGAGACCCAGCGCCAGCAGGCCGATCCGAATCCAGTCCAGAACGCTCAGTCGCCGCAGCACACCGACCATGATCCACGAGGCCGGTCAAGATCGCACGTCCGTCCTTGATCGAACCCCTTCGTATCGCCGGTACGGCGGGCGATACTGGACTCCCGTTGGACGGCGGCGAGGGGTGTGATCGCTATGGCGCGCGACGACAGGCCGATCGACATCTTCGTCAGCTACTCCCCCGCCGACGAACGCTGGGCGTCGTGGATCGCCTGGGAGCTGGAGGCCGCCGGTTACCGCACGATGATCCAGGCGTGGGACTTCGTGCCGGGGACCCAGTTCATCGAGTTCATGGACCGCGGTGTCAGCGAGGCCGCGCTGGTGGTCGCGGTGCTGTCGCGCAACTACCTCAGGTCGCGCTGGGGGCGGATGGAGTGGCAGGCCGCGCTGCGCGCCGACCCCGACAACCCCTCCAACAAGCTGGTCACGATCCGGCTGGAGGACTGCCCGCTGGAGGGGCTGCTGGCCACGATCACCTGGGTGGACCTGGTCGGGGTGACCGGCGCCGACGAGGCGCGGGCGCTGCTGCTGAACCGGATCGAGCAGGCGCTGGCCGGCCGTGCCAAGCCACTGGACCGGCCGTCCTTCCCCGTCGGCCCGGCCCTCACCGGCGGGACGGCGGCCGTCCCCGGCGAGGTCCCGGCGGCGCCGTCCCGGCACGGGCCGGCGCGGGCCCGCCGTACCCCGGTGGCGCCGCCCGCCTACCCGGCCGGGCCGCCGGCGCGGGGCCCGCGCGGGCCGGTGACGCTGCTGCACGTGGCGGGCCCCCGGTTCGGCCGGGGGCTGGCCGCCGAGGACGAGCCGCTGACGGCCGAGGAGCTGCAGCCGCGGATCTGGGCCGACCTGACCCGGATGCGGGACGCCGGGGCGCCGCGGCCCGACCTGATGATCGTGACCGGTGACCTCACCGAGTCGGGCAGCCGCCGCGAGTTCGGCGAGGCCGCGGCGTTCCTGACCGGGCTGCGGGTGCTGCTCGGCCTGGAGCCGCAGCGGCTGGTGGTCGTGCCCGGCCCCCGCGACGTCACCAAGGCCGCCTGCCGGGCCTACTTCAGCAACTGCGAGGCCGACGACGTGCGCCCGCAGCCGCCCTACTGGCCCAAGTGGCGGCACTTCGCCGCCCTGTTCGAGGAGCTCTACCTGGGGCTCGACGGGCCGGAGTTCGACAGCGCCCAGCCGTGGACGCTCTTCGCCGTCCCCGACCTCAAGGTCGTGGTGGCCGGGCTCAACTCCACGATGGCGATGAGCCACCGCGAGGAGGACGGCTACGGCTTCGTCGGCGAGGCGCAGGCCGCGTGGTTCGCCGAGCGGCTGCGGCCGTTCGAGGAGGCGGGCTGGCTGCGGGTCGGCGCGGTCGGCCACCCACCCGTCACCCCCCACCTGCGTGACGCCGCGACGGTCGAGCGGCTGCTGGCCGGGCGGCTCAACCTGCTGCTGCACGGCACCGGCGGCACGCGCGGCGCGTCCGCCGCCGACGGCCCGGAGGCGGGGGGCGGCGCCGGGCCGAGGGACGCGCTGCGCCTGCCCGCCCTGGCCCCGGGACGCCACCGGATCATCGAGGTGACCGCGGACGGCCTGCGCCGCTGGGACCGCGACCGCGACGACCCGGCGCCCACCGAGGAGGTGACGCGCCGGTGGCACGCGACGGGGCTGACGTTCGCCCCGGCCGACTCCCCCGAGGGCCTCGCCGGCCCCGCCGCCCTGCCGCCGGCCGGGCCCGGCCCGGCCGGGCCGGAGCGGGCGCCGTCCCCGTCGATGCTGCTGCTCGACCGGATCGCCGAGGTGTGCGAGGCCCGGCACGACCGGGTCAAGATCAGGAAGATTCCCGGCGAGGTTCCGCAGCTGCTGGTCACCTACCCCGAGGACGGCTTCGTCCGGCAGCTGCGGATCGGCGCGCACGCCGGGGAGCCGACCCGGCGCGAGGTGGAGGCGTTCGCCGGCCAGGTGCACGCCTCCGGGATGGAGCACGGCGCCGAGCTGGTCTACCAGGGGCCGCCGCCGTCGCCGGCGCTGCGCGAGGAGACGGCCCGGCGGGGGCTGCGGCTGCGCAGCTTCACCGAGTTCCAGGGGCTGATGGACCTGACGGGATACGTCGCCGACCAGACGGCGCGGCTGCGCGCCGACCGGCGCTACCCGCCGGAGCTGTACGTGCCGCAGCGGTTCCGGGAGCTGGACCGCCCCGGCGGGCAGGTCCGGGAGGGCCTGACCGACGAGCTGATGCGGCTGCTGGCCGCCGACCACGGCCGGTTCCTGCTGCTGCTGGGCGACTTCGGGCACGGCAAGACCTTCGCGCTGCGCGAGCTGGCCCGGCGGATCCCGGTGGAGCTGCCGCACCTGGTGCCGATCCTGATCGAGCTGCGCTCCCTGGACAAGGCGCACTCGGTGGACGGGCTGGTCGCCGCGCACCTGGCCGGGCACGGCGAGGACGTCATCGACCTGAAGGCGTTCCACTACATGCTCCGCCAGGGCCGCGTGGTGCTGCTGTTCGACGGGTTCGACGAGCTGGTCACCCGGGTGACCTACGACCGCGCCGCCGACCACCTCGACACGCTGCTGCAGGCGGCCGAGGACAAGGCGAAGATCGTCGTGGCCGGCCGTACCCAGCATTTCAAGTCCAGCGCGCAGGTGCTGACCAAGCTCGGCGAGAGGGTGGGGCTGCTGCCGCAGCGGCGGCTGCTGAGCATCGAGGACTTCACCCGGCCGCAGATCCGCTCCTACCTCGTCAACCGCTACGGCGGCGACGAGGACGCGGCGGGCGACCGGTTCTCGCTGATGAGCGACATCGGGGACCTGCTGGGCCTGGCGAGCAACCCGCGGATGCTCGGCTTCATCGCCGACCTCGACGGGCAACGCCTGGCCACCGTCGCCCGGGCCCGGCACACCATCAGCGCGGCGCTGCTGTACGAGGAGATCATCGGCTCCTGGCTCACCTTCGAGGAGCATCGGGTACACGGCGTGCCGGGCGCGACCACCGGGCTGCGCGCCCGGCAGCTGCGCGAGGCGGTGACGGCGCTGGCGCTGCGGCTGTGGGAGAGCGGCGAGGCGTACCTGCGGCCCGCCGAGCTGGCCGAGGCCGCCGAGACGCTGACCGGCCTGGCCGACGGGCAGCTGACCGGCGGGCAGACCGCGCACGCGGTCGGGACGGGCAGCCTGCTGGTCCGCACCGAGGAGGGCCTGTTCGGGTTCATCCACTCCTCCGTCGTGGAGTGGCTGGTCGCCCGGCACGTCGCCGCGACGTTCCCCGCCCCGGCGGCGCTCGCCCGCAGGCCGCTGTCGCAGCTGACGGTGGAGTTCCTGTGCGACCTGGCCGACGTGCGCGCCTGCCGGTCCTGGGCGGCCGGGGTGCTGGCCGACCCGGACGCCGGCGACGTCTCCCGGGCCAACGCCGTCAGGATCACCACCAGGCTGCGCACGCCCGCGATGACCGACCTGCGGGGCGCCGTGCTGCGCGGCGAGGACCTGTCCGAGCGTGACCTGCGGGAGGTCGACCTCACCGGCGCCGACCTGACCGACGCCGTCCTCGCCGGGACCGACCTGTCGCGCGCCGTGCTGCGCGGCGCGCGGCTGACCGGGGCCCTGCTGGACGAGGCCAGGCTCACCGGCGCCGACCTGCGCGGCGCCGACCTGACCCGGGCCCGGCTGGCCAGGGCGGACCTGCGGGACGCGGCGCTGGCGGGCAGCCGCTGGCAGCGGGCCGCGCTGATCGACGTCACCGGTACGGTGACCGGCGTCCCGGAGCTGCGCGGCGCCGCGATCGCGCCGGGCCACCCGGTGGAGACCGAACTCGCCCCGGCGGCGATCGGCGTGCCGTACGGTTACCACTTTCAAAGCGGCAGGCTGCCCGAGCCCGTCGCCTACAGCCCCGACGGCGAGACCGTGGCGATCGGCGGCGACGACGGCGGGGTGCTGCTGTGCGACAGCTCCACGGGCCTGCCGATCAGGAACCTGCGCGGCCACCGCGGGCGGGTCTACGCCGTCACCTTCGACGACTCGGGCGACCTGCTGGCCACCGGGGCGAGCGACGGCACGGTCCGGCTGTGGGACCCGGTCACCGCGCAGGCGTCCCACGTGCTCACCGGGCACCGCGACGGGGTGTGGCCGGTGCTGTTCGGCCCCGGCGGCCGGCTGGTGGCGGCCGGCGGCGCCGACGGCGTGGTGCGGCTCTGGGACACCGCCACCGGCCTGCCGTACCGGGAGCTGGCCGGGCACCGGGCGCCGATCTACACCGCGGCGTTCGACGCGGGCGGCGGCACGCTCGTCACCGGCGACGCCGGCGGGACGATCCGGATGTGGGACGTGCGGTCCGGCGCGCTCGTCCGGACCCTGACCGGCCACCGCGGCCGGGTCTATCGCCTCGCCTACGACCCCGGCGGCACGCTCCTGGCGGCCGGGGGCCGCGAGGGCGCGGTGCGGATCTGGGACCCCCGCGACGGGCGGGTCCTGCACGAGCTGACCGGGCACGCCGGCCGCGTCTACGCGCTGGCCTTCACCCCGTCCGGGCGGCTGCTGGCGACCGGCGACACCGAGGGCGAGATCCGGCTGTGGGACCCGGTCACCGGCGCCTCGCGGGGCGTGCGCGCCGGCCATCGCGCGGCGGTCTACCAGGTCGCGTTCAGCCCCGACTCAGCGCTGCTGGCCAGCGCCGACTCCGACGGCGCGGTCCACCTGCGCGACGTCTCCGACGACCGGGGCCGGGTGGAGCTGACCGGGCACCGCGGCTCGGTCTGGCCGTTCGCCTTCCGGCCCGACGGCGGCCAGCTCGCCACCGTCAGCAACGACGGCACGGCCCGGCTGTGGGACCCGGTCACCGGGCAGTGCCGGCACGTGCTGCGCGGCCACGGGCGGAAGATCACCTCGGTGCGGTTCAGCGGCGACGGCAGCATGCTGGCGACCAGCGGCAACGACGGGGTCGTGCGGATCTGGGAGCCGCGCACCGGCCGCCGCCTGCGGGAGCTCACCGGGCAGGCCGACCGGCTCATCTCCGCCGACTTCAGCCCGGCCGGGCCCACGCTCGCCACCGCCAGCAACGACGGCGGGGTGCACTTCTGGAACGCCGCCACCGGCGACTACGAGCGGGAGCTGGACGTCGAGACCGACCACGTGTGGGCGGAGGCGTTCAGCCCCGCCGGGGACCACATCGCCACCGCCAACGACGACGACAGCGTCTGCGTCTGGTACCGGCCGAGCGGCCGGCGGGTCGTCAGGCTCGCCGACCACCACGGCCGGGTCCGCTCCATCGCGTTCAGCCCGGACGGCGAGCGCCTGGCGACCGGCTGCGACGACCGGCTGGTGCGGATCTGGGAGATCGGGAGCGGCGAGTGCGTCGCCGTCCTGGAGGGGCACACCGACCGGGTGTACGCGGTGACCTTCAGTCCGGACGGCCGCGAGCTGCTCAGCGCCGGCAACGACGGCCAGGCCCTGGTGTGGGACCTGCGGCGGGAACGCCCGGAGCTCCGGCGCGCCCTCACCCGTGGCTCCGGGCGGCTGTGGGCCGCCGCCTGCAGCCCGGACGGCTCACTGCTGGCCACCGGCGGCGACGACCTGTCGGTGCGGCTCTGGGACGCCCGCACCGGCCGGCACCTGCACTCCCTCACCGGGCACACCCGGCGGATCTGGTCGCTGGCCTTCGCCCCCGGCGGGGACCTGCTGGCCAGCGCGGGCGACGACGGCGTGGTGATCCTGTGGGATCTGCGCCCCGGTACGGCTCCCGCCCGGCGGGTCTCGCTCCTGGGACTGGCCGAGGGGTGGGCGGCCATCGCGCCGGACGGGCGGTACAAGCTGGTGGGCGACGTGGCGGGCCAGTTCTGGTACGCCGTGGGGACCCGCCGGTTCGAGCCGGGGGAACTGGACGCCTACCTGCCGGTGGCCGGCCGGATCCCGCTGGACGCCGAGTTCTGACGTCCGGCCCCGGGCCGCGCGGGCCTCCCGCGGTGGGAGGGCCTCTCGCGGTGGGAGGGCCTCTCACGGTGGGAGGGCCTCTCACGGTGGGGCGGGCGCCAGAGCGGTCCGGCGGACGGGCTCCGGGCGACGCGGGGGGCTCAGGTGCGGGCGCGGACGGGCTCAGGTGCGGGCGCGGGTGGTCAGCTCGGCCCAGACCTCCTCGGCGCGGGCCGTCAGCTCCTCCAGCGATCCCTCGTTCGGCACGACGATGTCGGCGACCTTGAGCCGGTCCTCACGGCTCGCCTGGGCGGCGATCCGGGCCTCGGCGTCCTGCCGGGCCATGCCGCGCAGCTCCACCAGCCGGGCGATCCGGACGTCGTCGGCGGCGTCCACCACCACGACCACGTCGTACATGGGGGCGAGACCGTTCTCGGCGAGCAGCGGGACGTCGTAGACCACGATCGCGTCCGCGTCCGCCCGGTCCTGCAGCTCGGCGACGCGCGCGCCGACCAGCGGGTGCACGATGCCGTTGAGGACGGCGAGTTTCTCGGGGTCGGAGAAGACGATCGAGCCGAGCTTCGGCCGGTCGAGCGTGCCGTCGGCACGGAGGATCCCGGCGCCGAACGCCTCGATGACCCGGGCCAGCCCCTCGGTGCCGGGTTCGACCACCTCGCGGGCGATCCGGTCGGCGTCGATCACCACGGCCCCCAGGGAGGCCAGCCGCCGCGACACCTCGCTCTTGCCGGACCCGATTCCGCCGGTAAGTCCCACCTTCAGCATGACGGGCAGCATAACGCGGCGGGCGGCGGGAGCGGACTCGGCCGGGCTGCCTCCGCGTGCGCCGACCCCGGCGGACGGGTCCCGGGCGGGTCAGGGTTCGCGGCGCAGGTGGACCAGCGTGAGATGGTCGCTCATCCGCTCCCGGCGGGTCTCGCGGTAGCCGTGACGCCGGTACAGCCTGAGGTTGCTCTCCGACAGGTGACCGGTGAACAGGTCGAACGCCCGCGCGGAGGCGGCCTCGGCGTGGAGGGCGGCCAGCAGCGCCCCGCCGACGCCGCGGCCCTGGGCGTCGGGTGCGACCACGAGGCGGCCGACCAGGCAGGTGGTGCCGGACATCCTCCCGCGGACCGCGCCGACGATCCGTTCCCCCTGGCGGGCGACGAGGACGACGCCGGTCTCGACGGCCGCGCGGACCTGCTCGGCCGACTCCACCAGCGGCGGGATGAACGGATCCCCGTAGAGCTGGGCCTCGCTGACGTAGGCGGCCCGCTGCACGGTCAGGATCTCTCCGGCGTCCCCGGGTCCGGCCCGTTCGATCATGGTCACGGCCGCCACCCTACGGCACCGCCGTACCGTACGGCGGGGGCGGGTCTTCACGGTCCGGGCGCGGTTCCGCGGCCGGAGGCGGCCGGAACGTGAAAAAGGACCCCGCCGAAGCGGGGTCCTTCCTCACATCACTCGCTCAGGGCCTGCGCCCGGCGGGACCGGTGTCAGCTCTGGCCGCCGGCGAGCTTCTCGCGCAGAGCGGCGAGAGCCTCGTCGGAGGCGAGGGCGCCGGCCGCCGGAGCGGAGGAACCGCCGCCGCTCGAACCGGCCGACTGGGTCTCACCGGTGTAGGACGTCGGAGCCGCCTCGGCCTCGGCGTCGGCCTTGCGGGCCTCCTCGATCTGGCGCTTGTGGGCCTCGAAGCGGTTCTGGGCCTCGGCGTACTGCCGCTCCCACTCCTCGCGCTGCTTGTCGAAGCCCTCGAGCCACTCGCCGGTCTCGGAGTCGAAGCCCTCGGGGTAGATGTAGTTGCCCTGGTCGTCGTAGGTCGCCGCCATGCCGTACAGCGTGGGGTCGAACTCGACGTCGGCGCCCATCGCGGACTCGTTCGCCTGCTTGAGCGACAGCGAGATCCGGCGACGGTCGAGGTCGATGTCGATGATCTTGACGAAGATCTCCTCGCCGACCGTGACGACCTGCTCGGGGATCTCGACGTGACGCTCGGCCAGCTCGGAGATGTGGACGAGGCCCTCGATGCCCTCCTCGACCCGGACGAACGCACCGAACGGCACCAGCTTGGTGACCCGGCCGGGCACGACCTGGCCGATCTGGTGGGTACGGGCGAACTGCTGCCAGGGGTCCTCCTGCGTCGCCTTGAGCGACAGGGAGACCCGCTCGCGCTCCATGTCGACGTCGAGAACCTCGACGGTGACCTCCTGGCCGACCTCGACGACCTCGGACGGGTGGTCGATGTGCTTCCAGGACAGCTCCGAGACGTGCACCAGACCGTCGACGCCGCCGAGGTCGACGAACGCGCCGAAGTTGACGATCGAGGAGACGACGCCCTTGCGGACCTGACCCTTCTGCAGGGTGTTGAGGAACGTCTGGCGAACCTCGGACTGGGTCTGCTCCAGCCAGGCGCGGCGGGACAGGACCACGTTGTTGCGGTTCTTGTCGAGCTCGATGATCTTCGCCTCGAGCTCGCGGCCGACATACGGCTGCAGGTCGCGGACCCGGCGCATCTCGACCAGGGACGCCGGCAGGAAGCCACGGAGGCCGATGTCGAGGATGAGACCACCCTTGACGACCTCGATGACGGTGCCGGTGACGATGCCGTCCTCGTCCTTGATCTTCTCGATCGTGCCCCAGGCCCGCTCGTACTGAGCGCGCTTCTTGGACAGGATCAGACGGCCTTCCTTGTCCTCCTTCTGGAGGACGAGCGCCTCGACGTGCTCGCCAACCTCGACGACATCCGCCGGATCGACATCGTGCTTGATCGAGAGCTCACGCGAGGGGATGACACCCTCGGTCTTGTAGCCGATGTCGAGCAAAACTTCGTCTCGATCGACCTTGACGACGGTGCCCTCGACGATGTCGCCGTCGTTGAAGTACTTGATGGTCAGGTCGATCGCTGCGAGGAACTCTTCCTCGGACCCGATGTCGTTGACCGCTACCTGCGGGGTGCTCGAGGTGGCCTCAGTGCTGCTCGTCATGTGTGGAAGTGCTCCGAACGCGGACAGATGTCGATGTGGCGAACACGCAGCAGGCCTCTTACCGATCAGCCGGAGAATCCGGAGGATTACGCCGACTTGATCGAGCGCGAGCCCACTCGGTCCGAGACACGCACGAGCCCACAGCGCAGCGATCAGCATATGAGACCAGACGAGCCTGGTCAATCCGGGGGCACGACACGCCGGGGGTCCGGACCGGAAATCAGCTGATCCGGACCGTGATCGGGGTCGCTCAGTAGACGATCACCCGTCCCCTGTTCCGGGAGCTGATCTTACCGCGAAGTCCTTTGGGAACGGAGATGTGGGCCGGATCACCGTCGGCGGTGTAGCGCCGGTCGGGGTGGTCGCGCAGCCACTCCAGCCAGTACTGCGAGCACCATCGACGACATTCGCCTTTTTTACCGTTGCTTTGGATCCGCTGGATGGCCCGCCAGTCGTATCCCTTGGTGAACGGCGACTCCGACGGCTGCGCCCCGGCCAGGAAGACGCCCTTGAACCGGTAGGTGACGCCGTCCCACTTGCCGGCCTGCACGATGGACCTCTTGCGCGGCATCGCGCCGTAGGGCAGGGCCAGCGTCTCCGACGGCCCGACTCCGAGCCGGCCGAGCAGCCGCTCGGTCCGCGCGAGCTGCTCGGCGACCTTCTTCTTCGGCATGGCGGGGAGGTAGGGGTGACGCCAGGTGTGGTTGGCGACCTCGAACCCGTGGGAGGCCAGCCAGTCCACCGCGCGCTTCTGGTCCTTCTCCGCGCGCAGCCCGAACGGCTCGCGGTTGACCCAGAAGGTCGCCACCGGGCGGAAGCCCGGGTACCTCCTGGCGACGTCGTAGATGACCCCGACGGCGGTGTCCTTGACCGGCGCGCCGGAGTCGTCCAGCGCGAAGTGGCTGGAGTGGCCGTCGTCGAAGGTCAGCACGACCGGGTGCTTGCCGGCCGGGATGTCCATCCGGCCGGTGACGAACTCGCGCGCGGTGACCGGCACGTAGTCGTCCTCGGCGAGCCTCTCCAGCTCCTTGCGCAGCTGGGCGGGCGTGCGGTCGATGGAGGCGGCGCGCTTGGCGACGATCCGGTGGTACATCAGCACCGGGACCATTCCGGCCTCGTTGGCCCCGACCTGCCGGGCGAACTCCGGGGTGGCCGGGACGGGCGGCGGCAGCTCGACCGACGGCAGGGCGGGGTCCGCGGACTCCGCGGAGCCCGGAGACCCCGAGGGGTCCGGCGCGGCGGACGGCGAATCCGTCGCCCGCCCCCTCGTCCAGTCGGCCACCGGCGTGGTCGCCGGGGGCAGCACCAGGAGCGCCACCACCGCGACGGCCACCACCAGCACGTTCACCAGCATGATGACCTGTGCGAACGGCGTCAGACTCCGCACGAAACCCCCGTGACGTCGAAGATGTCGGCTCGATGACCCACCCTAGAGCAGATCCGGGCGGGCCGGACGATCCCGACCGCCGGGGCTCAGTGACCGGCGTCCTCCCAGGTGCGCCCGACGCCCACGGAGACCTCCAGCGGGACCCGCAGGGAGTAGGCGGCGTTCATCCGGCCGACGACCAGGTCACGCAGCGTGTCGAGCTCTCCGGGCGCCACCTCGAACACGAGCTCGTCGTGGACCTGGAGCAGCATCCGCGACCGCAGACCGGCATCCTTGACCGCGCGGTGGACGCCCAGCATGGCGACCTTGATGATGTCGGCCGCCGACCCCTGGATCGGGGCGTTGAGCGCCATCCGCTCGGCCATCTCGCGGCGCTGGCGGTTGTCGCTGTTGAGGTCGGGGAGGTAGCGGCGGCGGCCCAGGATGGTCTCGGTGTAGCCGTCCTGCCGGGCCTGCGCGACGATCGCGTTGAGGAAGTCGCGGACGCCGCCGAACTCCTCGAAGTACTCCTCCTTCAGGCCCCTGGCCTCGGCCACCGGGATGTTCAGCTGCGCCGACAGCCCGTAGTCGGACAGGCCGTAGGCCAGGCCGTAGTTCATCGCCTTGATCTTGGCGCGCATCTCCCCGGTGACCTCGCCGGGGGCGATGTCGAACACCCGCGCGGCGGTGGCCTTGTGGAAGTCGTGACCCGACTCGAAGGCCGCGATCAGCGACTCGTCGCCGGACAGGTGCGCCATGATCCGCAGCTCGATCTGGCTGTAGTCGGCCGTCAGCAGCGTCTCGTAGCCGGAGCCGACCACGAAGCCCTGCCGGATCCGGCGGCCCTCCACGGTGCGGATCGGGATGTTCTGCAGGTTGGGCTTCTCGGAGCTGAGCCGCCCGGTGGCCGCGACGATCTGGTTGAAGGTGGTGTGGATCCGCCCGTCGTCGGCGACCTCCTTGATCAGGCCCTCGACGGTGACCTTGAGCTTGGCCTGATCACGGTGACGGAGCATGATCGTCGGCAGCTCGTGGTCGGTCTGGGTGGCCAGCCAGGCCAGCGCGTCGGCGTCGGTGGTGTAGCCCGTCTTGGTCTTCTTGGTCTTGGGCAGCCCGAGCCTGACGAACAGGATCTCCTGCAGCTGCTTGGGCGAGCCGAGGTTGAACTGCTCGCCGACGCAGGCGTGCGCCGCCTCCACGGCCTGCTTGACCGCGGCGCCGAACTCGGCCTCCAGCCGGCCGAGGTGGTCGCCGTCGGCGGCGATCCCGGCCCGCTCCATCTCGGCCAGCACGCCCACCAGCGGCAGCTCCACGTCGCGCAGCAGGCCGGCGCCGCCGCGCGTCTCCAGGAACGCCTCCAGCGCGTCGGCCAGCTCGGCCACGGCCAGCGCCCGCAGGCCCAGGTCGCGGGCGGCCTCCTCCTCAAGGTCGTCGAACAGGCTCGCCTGGCCGCCGTCGTCGGCCTGGCCGCGCAGCTCCCGCTGGAGGTAGGAGCGCGCCAGGTCCTCCAGCGGGAAGGCGCGCTGCCCCGGCATGGCGAGGTAGGCGGCCAGCGCCGTGTCGCACGTCAGGCCGCGCAGCTCCATCCCCTGGGACCACAGCGCCAGCATGGGGCCCTTGGCGTCGTGGACGGCCTTGGCCGCCGACTCGTCGGCCAGCCACGCCCGCAGCGCCGCCTCGTCGGATTCGGTGAGCGCCACGGGGTCGACGAAGGCCGCCCGGCCCGGCGCGCCGTCGCCCGGCACGGCGATCGCGATGCCGTCCAGACGGCCGGCGCCCTTGGCGTAGGAGCCGGTGAAGGCCAGGCCCGCGCGGTGGCCCGGGCCGGTGGGCAGCGCCGCGAGCCAGGCGGCGACCTCGTCGGGGCCGAGCCGCACGACGTCGACCTCGAACGCCTCGCCGTCCTCGCCCGTGGCCTCGGCCGCGCCGAGCGTCTTGAACAGCCGGTCGCGGATCTCGCCGCGGAACTCCAGCGTGTCGAGGATCTTGTCGATCTCCCCGCGGTCCCACCGGCCGATCGTCAGCGCCGTGACGTCCTGCTCCAGCGGCGCGTCGCGCAGCAGGTGGGTGAGGCGGCGGTTGAGCAGCACCTGGTCGAGGTGGGCCCGCAGCTTGTCGCCGACCTTGCCGGTGACCTCGTCGACCCGGTTCACCAGCTCCTCCAGCGAGCCGAACTCGCGGATCCACTTGGCGGCGGTCTTCTCCCCCACGCCCGGGATGTTGGGGAGGTTGTCGCTGCTGTCGCCGCGGATCGCGGCGAAGTCGGGGTACTGCACCGGGGTGAGGCCGTACTTCTCCTCGACGGCCTCGGGCGTGAACCTCGTCATGTTGCTGATCCCCACCCGGGTCATCAGCACCGTGATCCGGTCGTCGACGAGCTGCAGCGCGTCGCGGTCGCCGGTGACGACCAGCACGTTCATCCCCTGGTCGGCGGCGCGGGTGGCGAGCGTGGCGATCAGGTCGTCGGCCTCGTACCCCGGCAGCGACATGTGCGGGACGTGCAGCGCGTCGAGCATCTCGTGGATGAGGCTCATCTGGCTGCGGAAGCTGTCGGGGCTCGCGCTGCGGTTGGCCTTGTAGGGGGTGTACTCCTCGTGCCGGAACGTCGGCTCCGACCGGTCGAAGCAGACCGCCACGTGCGTGGGCTGCTCGTCGCGGAGCACGTTGACCAGCATCGACGTGAAACCGTAGACCGCGTTGGTCGTCTGCCCGGTCGTCGTGGAGAAGTTCTCCTCCGGCAGGGCGTAGAACGCCCGGTAGGCCAGGGAGTGACCGTCCAGCAGCAGCAGACACGGACGAGAGGGGGTCGCTTCGTTCTTCGGCACACCAAAAGCCTAGTCTCCTGGTGCGACAGAAAACCTGGGTCGGTACGACAGGAGGCATCCCCTTGACCATGACGGACCCCGACGAGGTCGCCCGCCGGCTGTGGGAGCGGCTCGGCGCCTCCCAGGCCGACACCCTGATCGGCCGGATGGGCATCGAGATCGTCGAGGCCGGCCCGGACCGGGTGGTCGGCCGGATGCCGGTCAAGGGCAACGTCCAGCCGTACGGCCTGCTGCACGGCGGCGCCTCCTGCGTGCTGGCCGAGACCCTCGGCTCGGCCGGGGCGGCGCTGTTCGCCGGGCCCGGCCGGATCGCGGTGGGCGTCGAGATCAACGCCTCCCACCACCGCTCGGCCACCTCCGGCCACGTCACCGGCGTCGCCACCCGGATCCACGGCGGCCGCACGCTCGCCACCTACGACATCCGGATCACCGACGAGCAGGACCGCCTGGTGTGCACCTCGCGCCTGACCTGCGTGCTGCGCGACCGCTGACCCCGTACGGCCCCGCGCCGTCCGCGCCTCCGGCGGTCCTCCCGGGCCACGCGGGGCCGGCGGGCCGGCGGGCCTCCAGGCGCGTGCCCGCTCCGCGCGGGACCGCCGATCCTTTACGTTGCGAGGCCGGATCCGGGCCGTACATCTTTGCACTATCGGCACATGGGTCGCTACGGTGGGTGACAGCGGTGCCCGCGGGGAGGCCGAGTAGAAAACGCGCAGGGTCGGGGAAGCTCTGCACGGCGCCAAAGGCCTCCCCCGGGCCCCGGGAACGGCCTCGCGGCCCCGCACCGGGGTGCGGGGCCGCGAGGGCCGTGCCGGACGTGCGGGACGCCTCAGACGTCGGTGTGGGTCGGGTCCAGCACCCGGCGCAGGAACGCCTTGGTGCGCTCCTGCTGCGGGTCGCCGATCACCTGGGCGGCCGGGCCGTCCTCGACGATCACGCCGCCGTCCATGAAGACCACCCGGTCGGCTACGTCGCGGGCGAACGCCATCTCGTGGGTGACCACGAGCATCGTCATCCCCTCCTCGGCCAGCTTGCGCATGACCGCCAGCACGTCGCCGACCAGCTCGGGGTCCAGCGCCGAGGTGGGCTCGTCGAAGAGCATCAGCGCCGGGTTCATGGCCAGCGCCCGGGCGATGGCCACCCGCTGCTGCTGGCCGCCGGACAGCTGCGCCGGGTAGGCGTCGCACTTCTCGGCGATGCCCACCTTCTCCAGGTTCTCCCGGGCGACCCGGTCGGCCTCGGCCTTCCCGCGCTTCAGCACCCGCCGCTGGGCGATCATCACGTTCTCCAGCACCGTCATGTGCGGGAACAGGTTGAACTGCTGGAAGACCATGCCGACCCGGCGGCGGGCCGCGTCGAGGTCGACGTCGGGGTCGGTCAGCTCGATGCCCTCCAGGACCACCCGGCCGGAGGTGGGCTGCTCCAGGAGGTTCACGCACCGCAGCAGCGTCGACTTGCCCGACCCCGAGGGGCCGATGACGCAGACGACCTGGCCGGGCTCGACGGAGAAGTCGATGCCCTTGAGGACCTCCAGCTCGCCGAACGACTTGTGCAGGTCGCGGATCTCGACCGCGTGCTCCACCCCGCTCACCGTCCCTTCGCCTGACGACGTTCCAGCCGGGAGGCGAGGTAGCCCAGCGGGATGGTGACCAGGAGATACGTGATGCCGACCACCAGGATGGGGGTGGCGTTGGCGTAGGTGGAGGCCATGTCGTTGCCGAACTTCGTCAGCTCGACGTACTCGCCGGACACGCCGAGGAACAGCACCAGCGAGGAGTCCTTGAGCAGCGCCACGAACTGGTTGGTCGTCGGCGGGATCACGATCCGCACCGCCTGCGGGATGACGATGCTGACCATGGCCCTGGCGTGCGACATGCCCAGCGAGCGGGCCGCCTCCATCTGCCCCTTGGGTACGGCCTGCAGGCCCGCGCGGAGCGTCTCGGCCATGTAGGCCGCGCCGACGACCGTCAGGCCCAGGATGCCCTGGCCGTAGGTGCCGCCCGGAACCTCGAAGCCCGGCAGCGCCAGCGGCAGGAACAGGATGAGCAGGAAGATCAGCAGCGCGGGCAGCCCGCGGAAGATCTCGATGTAGGCGACGGCGATCCACCGGTAGGGGCGCACCGACGACATCCGCATCAGGGCGAACACCAGGCCCAGCAGGAAGGCGAAGACGAAGCCGCCCACCGAGTAGATGATCGTGTTCTTCAGCGCGACCGTGAACAGGTCCGGGAACATCTCCCCGGCGACCTCGCCCTTGGCGAAGTTCTGGCCGAGCGGGCCCCACTCGACGCGCAGCGCGAGGAAGACCACCAGGGCCGCCAGCACGACGTACTGGACGGCCCGGCTGATCCGTTGCTTCTTGCGGGGGCTGAGGCCCGCCCGGCCGGAGGGGGTTCCGGCCGGACGGGACGGCTCAGCCGCCTTGAGATGGTCGGTCATGGATCAGCCGAGCTCTCCGGGCTTCTTGCCGAACCACTTCATGAAGATCTCGTCGTAGGTGCCGTCCGACTTGGCGGCGGCGATCGACTCGTTGATGGTCTTCAGCAGGACGGGGTCGGCGTTCTTCTTCAGGCCGATGCCGTACTGCTCACCGGTGTCGAGGCTGGCGACCATCTCGAACTTGTCGGCGATCTCCGGCTTCTTCAGCCAGGTCAGCACGACCGGCAGGTCCTGGACGATCACGTCGACCTGGCCCGACTGCAGGCCCAGCAGCTCCTTGGGCGAGTCGGCGAACTCCTTGGGGTTGAGGCCCTGCTTCTTGACGTAGTCGAGGCCCGTGGTGGAGGCCTGCGCGCCGAGCCGCAGGTTCTTGCTCTTGACGTCGTCGAGGGAGGCGGCGCCGCTGCCCTTCTTCGCCAGCAGCGCCTGGGTGGCGTCGAAGTAGGGGTCGGAGAAGTCGATGTTGGCCTTGCGCTCCGGCGTGATCGTCATGCCGGCCGCGGCCGCGTCGCACTTGCCGGTCGCCATCGCCGCGCCGCTCTTGATGACGGCGAAGTCGATGTCCACGATCTCCTGCGTCAGGCCGAGCTTCTTGGCCGCCAGGTCCATGATGTCGACGTCGAAGCCGACGGTCTTGTCGCCCTGCTTGAACTGGAAGGGCTCATAGGGGAGGTTGGTGCAGACGGTCAGCTTGCCGGGGTTGACCACCTTGACGCCGCCCGCGGCGGACGCGTTCGACGAGGCGCTCCCGCTCGAAGCGGTGGTGTCGCCACCGTCACCGCCACAGGCCGACAGGCCGAGCGCGCCGGCGACGACCATGGCGCCCACCGCCAGCGTCCGACGGCGGAGAACAGAACTCAGGCCCACAACGGCCTCCTTACGGATCGGTGTCGCATCCGGAAACAGATACCTCAGTGCTGGGAATGCTTTCCCAGCCGCATGGCCATGCAGATCACCGATACGACACAATTCGGACAACAGTCACGTTCGAAGCCGCCCGGTCGCCGCCTGTTCCGGCATCGATCCCGGCGCCTCCTTCATCCGACGGCCAACGCCCGGTTTCGCGCCGGCCTATAAGAACGGCGGCCGGTCAGGCCGCGTCCCAGAACAATGTAAACGAACTATATTCGCACTTCAGAGCGGTGTGTCCCCGTTCACACGCTCCCCGCCGGGCGCCCCGGGCCACGGAAGCCCGCCGGGACCGGCCGCCCCGACGCGGTTCACGTGCCCGCGCCGGACTCATTGATCTCCGCGACCGCCTCGGTTACGTTGCCCGGTGTGCGCAACCCCCCTACCGCGTTCGCCGGTGCCGCGCTGACCGTGCTCCTGCTCTCCGCCTGCTCGGCGGCGGACCCACCGGCCCCCGCGGCGACCGCCTCCCCCGCGCCCGCCTACGACCTGCCGACCCGCCACGTACGGCCCGGCGAACGGGCCGTGCACGCCGCCCCGGTCACCGACGGCGACACCCGCTTCCAGGTCATCGGCCTGCAGACCGGCCTCGACGGCTTCGTCGGCAGCCACGGCGAGTGGCAGGCCAAGGGCCAGTACGTGGTCGTGCGGATCGTCGCCGAGAACCCCGGCCGCACCAACTCCCGGTTCGACGCCAAACGCCAGCGGCTCCTCACCGCCGACGGCACCGCCCACGCCATCAACGCCTTCGCCCAGGCCATCAAGCGCCAGCCCGACACCCTGCCCCTCGGCGCCGAGGTCAGGATCGAGATGGACCTGTGGTTCGACATCCCCAAGGACGCCCGGGTCACCGGCATCCGCCTGTTCGGCGACCCGCCGCTCGGCGTCGGCGGCACCACCAAGGGCGCCGAGGTGCCGCTCCGCTGACCCCCGGGGACTCCGGGGGTCAGCGGGGCGGCGGAGGGCGGAGAGCCGCGGGACGTCACGCCTCCGGCGCGCCGCTCCGCTCCTCGGGCACGGCCCGCTCCTGGGACACGGCCGGCTCCTCCGGCGCGTCGTGCCCCAGGCCGCCGCCGAGATAGGCGGCCTGCACGTCCGGGTCGTTCAGCAGGTCGGCTGCGGGCGCGCTCTTGACCACCTTCCCGGTCTCCAGCACGTACGCCCGGTGCGCCAGCTTCAGCGCCTGCTGGGCGTTCTGCTCCACCAGCAGCACCGTGGTGCCCCGGCGGTTGATCTCCTCGATGATGGAGAAGATCTGCTGCACCATCAGCGGCGCCAGACCCATCGACGGCTCGTCCAGCAGCAGCACCTTCGGCTTGGCCATCAGCGCGCGGCCGATCGCGAGCATCTGCTGCTCACCGCCGGACATCGTGCCGGCCGCCTGGTTGCGGCGCTCGGCCAGCCGCGGGAACAGCTCGTACGCCTCCGCCAGCTCGGCGGAGAAGCTGCCCGAGCGGGTGTAGGCGCCCATCAGCAGGTTGTCGTGCACCGTCATGCCGGGGAAGACGCCACGGCCCTCGGGGGCCTGCCCCAGGCCCGCCACGACCCGCTTGTGGCCCGGCATCCTGGAGATGTCCTTGCCGTCGAAGACGATGCTGCCCGACGTCAGGCCCCGCAGGCCCGAGATCGTCTTCAGGGTCGTGGTCTTGCCCGCCCCGTTCGCCCCGATGAGCGTGACGATCTCACCCTCGTTCACCTCGACCGAGATGCCCTTGAGGGCCTCGATCTTGCCGTAGTGGACGTGGATGTCCTTGACCTCAAGAAGCATCTGCGGGAGCCCCCAAATACGCCTCGACGACCCGGGGGTCGTTCCGCACCTCATCCGGCAGCCCGTCGGCGATCTTCTGGCCGAAGTCCAGCACCGCGATGCGGTCGCTGATGCCCATGATGAGGCTCATGTCGTGCTCGATGATCAGAATCGTCCGGCCGGCGTCCCGGATGTCCCGGATCAGCTGCTGCAGCGCCACCTTCTCCGCCGGGTTCATGCCCGCGGCCGGCTCGTCCAGCAGCAGCAGCTTCGGGTCCGTCGCCAGCGCGCGGGCGATCTCCAGCCGCCGCTGGTCACCGTAGGGCAGGTTCTTGGCGTAGTCGTGCGCCCGATGGGAGACCCCGACGAAGTCGAGCAGCTCCATCGCCAGCGCCCGGCCCTCCCGCTCGGCCTGCCGGTGCCAGGGCAGGCCCAGCGCCACGCTGACCATGCCCGCGCGGTGGTGGACGTCGGAGCCCACCATCACGTTCTCCAGCGCCGTCATGTTGTGGAACAGGCGGATGTTCTGGAACGTCCGGGCGACACCGCGCTTCGTGATCTTGAAGCGCTTGAGACCGCTGATCCTCTCGCCCCCGAACAACACCTGACCCTCCGTGGGCCGGTACACCCCGGTCACCACGTTGAAGACCGTCGTCTTGCCCGCGCCGTTCGGACCGATCAGGGCGAAGATCTCCCCCTCACCGATCGTCAGGCCCACGTCCTTCAGCGCCGTGACACCGCCGAACCGCATCGTCAGCCCCTGCAGCTCCAGCAGCGCGCGACGGCCCTCCCGGCCCGCCTCCGCGTTCGCCCCCGTGCTCACCTCGGTGCTCACCTGGAGGCCACCTCCTCACCGTGCGACTCCGGCCCGGGCACCTCGGCACCGAGCGTCCCCATCCCGCCGGAGCCCTCCTTGAACTCCGCCTTGCGCTGCCGCGACGGCAACAGCCCCTCCGGACGGAAGATCATCAGCGCCACGAGCACCGCACCGAAGATCAGCATGCGGTAGTCCTTCAGCTCCCGGAAACGCTCAGGCAGCCACGCCACCACGAACGCCCCCAGCATGACGCCCGGCAGATTGCCCGAACCGCCCATGACCACGGCCGCCAGGATCGTCGCCGACAGCAGGAACTGGAAGTCGTTCGGATTCAGCGACACCGACTTCGCCGCCCACAGCACACCCATCGCGCCACCGATCGACGCGCCGATCGCGAACGCCAGCATCTTGAACCGGAACGTCGGCACGCCCATCACCTCGGCCGCGTCCTCGTCCTCACGGATCGCCGCCCACGCACGCCCGACCCGGCTCTTCTCCCACCGCTTCACCAGAATGATCACGATGACCGCCAGCGCCACCAGCAGGTAGTAGTACGGCCTCGGGTCCAGCACGCCGTACTTGAAGATCTTGACGCCGAACAGCTCGAAGTCATCACTCAGGTTCGGCGGGTGCGGAATGCCGCTGATGCCCGTCGGACCGCCGATCGAGTCGGTGTTACGGGCCGTGATCCGGATGATCTCACCGAAGCCCAGCGTGACGATCGCCAGATAGTCACCGCGCAGCCGCAGCGTCGGGGCGCCCAGCGTGATGCCCGACAGGGCGCAGATCCCGATGCCCACCACCAGGATCACCCAGAAGTCCCAGCCCATCTTGGTGCCCAGCAACGCCATCGCGTAGCCGCCCACCGCGTAGAACGCGACGAAACCCAGGTCGAGCAGACCCGCCTGGCCCACCACCACGTTCAGGCCGATCGCCAGCACCACGTACGTGCCGATCGGGAAGAACAGGATCGTCGCCCAGTCGGTGTCGGGCGACATGAAACTGCCGATGCTCTCCGACGGCAGCAGCAGCGCAAAGACGATCAGCAGCAGATAGACGATCCACCGCTGCCAGCCCGGCGCCCGCAGCCACCGGTCGTGCACGACGTCACCGAAGTGACCCAACTGATGGCGGAAACCCGCCGAGGAAGTCTTCTTGTTCATGCGCGCGCCTGCTGGAGTGATTCACCGAGGATTCCGGTGGGACGGAACATCAGGACCAGGATCAGGATCGTGAAGGAGATCACGTGCTTCCAGTCGGAACCGACGAGGATCGCACCGTAGTTCTCCACCAGACCCAGCACGATCCCGCCGACCAGCGCACCACGCAGGTTGCCGATACCGCCCAGCACCGCCGCGGTGAACGCCTTGATACCGAAGAGGAACCCGATGTAGTAGTTCGTGTTCTCGTACGAGATCAGGTACAGCGCGCCGGCCACACCGGCCATCGCGCCGCCGATGAGGAACGTCATCCGGACGATGTTGTTGATGTCCACCCCCATCAGGGTGGCCGCCTCCGGATTCTGCGCGGTCGCACGGATACCACGGCCGATCTTCGTCCGGTTCACCAGAGCGTCCAGCGCGATCATCATGCCGATCGCCGCGATGATCACCACCACCTGGTCCACCCGCACCGGATGACCCGCGATCGAGAAAAGCTCCGACCGCTCCATCAACCGGGGCAGACCCATCTGGATACGGCCCCGCTCCGGACGGTCGAACACCCCCGGAATCACCACCAGGGCGAACAGCTCCTGAAGGAAGATCGAGGCGCCGATCGCCGAGATGAGAGCCGCCAGCCGCGACGCGCCACGCTTGCGCAGCGGCTTGTAGGCCACCTGCTCCAGCGCGATCGCCGTACCCGCCGACGCCAGCATGCCCGCCACGATCATCGCCAGGATCACACCCACCAGCGCGATGCCGGTGAGCGTCGAGTCGATGCCCAACGTGAACGGGACGAACATCGCGCCGAACGTACCGATCATGAACACTTCGGAATGCGCGAAATTGATCAACCGCAGCACGCCGTACACCATCGTGTAGCCGAGCGCGATCAGAGCGTAAATGGAACCGAAGGCCAGGCCGTCGATCGACGCCGGCCAGAATTGATTGATGAAGTCACTGAACACTTGGGGGATACCACTTCCAGCGGGGGTCGCCTGCACTGCCGGTAGCCCACGTCACCGGCACGGGCCTCGTGAACCCGACCGGACGCACAAGGGGAGCGGGACCGCACTTCGGCGCTCCCGCTCCCCGCGCGTCGACTACCTACTCTTCTCGTCAGCCGGCGCTAGCCCAGCTTCGCCTCGGACGCCTTGCCCAGCAGCGTGATCGCGCCGTTCTTGACCTGGTACATGTAGATGTCCTTGGCCTCGACCTCACCGTTGGCCCCGAACTTCACCTGCTTGGAGACACCCGCCAGATCAACGGTCTTGATGAACTCGTTGATCTTCTCCGGGGTGGTGTTGCCCGCCTTCACCGCCTCCACGAGGACCGTCGCGGCGTCGTAACCCTCCGCCGCGTAGATCGCCGGGTCGGCGCTGTAGGCCGCCTTGTAGGCATCCGCGAACTTCTTCACCTTCTCGTCGGTCACGTCCGCCGTGGCGATGTAGCAGGGGCAGCCCACCAGCGCGCCCTCGGCGTTCGGCGCACCGGCGCCGTCGATCAGGCCCTTGTCCAGCGAACCGTCGGCCGAGAAGAACTTCGCGTCCTTCACGCCCTTGTCACGCAGCTGCTTCAGCAGGTTGCCCGCCGCCGCGTAGTAACCACCGAAGAAGATCGAGTCCGGCTTGGTCGCCGCGACCTTGTTCACCACCGAGGAGAAGTCGCTCTCCTGCGGGTCCAGCGAGTCGGTGGTGACCTTCACACCCTTGGTCTCCAGCTGCCCCTTGACCGCGTCGGCCAGCGGCTTGCCGTAGTCCGACTTGTCGTCGATCACGAACGCGTTCTTCGACGCCGCGGCGCCCGCGATGAAGTCCGCGATACCGGGACCCTGCACGCTGTCGTTCGGAAGGATGCGGTGCCAGTACTTCCAGCCGTTCTGAGCCAGCTTCGTGTTCGTCGCCGACGCCGTGATGCTGGGCAGCTGTGCCTCTTCCAGCACCGGCCCCACCTGCGCCGACTCACCCGAGAAGGCCGGGCCGATCATAGCCGCGACCTTGTCGTTCTTGATCGCCTGCTGGGCCAGACCGACGGCCTTGGAACCGTCACCCTGGCTGTCGTACTCGACCAGCTCGATCTTCACGGACGGGTTCGTCTTGTTGTACTCGTCGAACACGAGCTTCGCGCCGTTCTTCGGCGGAATGACGATGCCGGAGTTCGGGCCGGTCAGGTCTCCCATGAAACCGATCTTGACCGTGCCGGAGGCCGCACCGGAGCCGCCCTCCGAAGGCTCCGCGCTCGAGCCACCGTCACCACAGGCGGCGAGACCGAGAGAGAGCGCCAGACCGGCAGCGAGCAACCCACCGAGGCGAGCAGTCCTAGGCCGCAAAGTTGCCTTCCTTTCGCCCGGACCCCCGAGTCGGGACCGGGTTCACAGATGCCCTCCCTGACGGAGTGGCCAGGGGGTTGTTGACGGTTAGTACAACCAGCCCATGTCACGGGTCGATACAGGAAGCGCCCCCGTAACCGTTTCGTTATTACACCGATTCTTTACGGCTACCCAGGCAAAAGCCATGGTCATCCATGACCCCGCACCGCATCGGAAGGTCACTCCAAGTACGCGAAAGACCCGCGCACCCCCTCGAACCCGAAGAGCACGCGGGCCCCGAAACCCACGAAACACCAAGACACCCCGGCACCCGCCACAACGGGCGCACCACCCACCCCGAACCGGTCCCCGAACCGACCCCCGACCCCGTCACCCGACCCAGGACCACCGGTCCCCACACCGGCCGCCCACCCCGAACCGGCCACCCCACAGTCCGCACGGTCCGCCCCCGAGCGGACCATCCAGGAACAGGCCGACTACGAACAAACCACCCGCAGACGGATCAACCCTCCGACGGCCCCTGGCCCTCCGGCGGCCCCTGGTCCTCCCCCGGCCCCTCCGGCACACCGTCGACCACGATCTGCGCCACCTGACGCATGCTCAACCGCCGATCCATCGACGCCTTCTGAATCCACCGGAACGCCTGCGGCTCGGACCAACCATGCTGCGCCATCAGCAGCCCCTTCGCCCGCTCCACCAACTTCCGCGTCTCCAGCCGATCCGACAGCGTCCCGACCTCACGCTCCAGCGCCGCGATCTCCTCATGCCGGCTCACCGCCATCTCGATCGCCGGCACCAGATCCGACTTCGTGAACGGCTTCACCAGATACGCCATCGCCCCGGCGTCCCGCGCCCGCTCCACCAGATCACGCTGCGAGAACGCCGTCAGAATCAGACACGGCGCGATCCGCCGCGCCACGATCTGCTCCGCCGCCGAGATACCGTCCAACACCGGCATCTTCACATCCAGGATCACCAGATCCGGCCGGTGCTCGGCCGCCAGCTGCACCGCGGCCTCACCGTCCGCCGCCTCGGCGACGACGGCGTAACCGTCCTCTTCCAGCATCTCCTTGAGATCGAGGCGGATCAGGGCCTCGTCTTCCGCGATCACCACTCGCCGCTGCGTACTCACGAGCAAGAGGGTACCGACGTCCGCTAGATTGGGACCACGCCGGTGTCCGAGTCCGATCCAGTTCTGGGTAAGCTCTAGCCGACGACAAAACCGGACAAGTCCGGATTTATGCCCCGATAGACCAATTGGCAGAGTCGATGGCCTCAAAATCCATTAAGTGTGGGTTCGAGTCCCACTCGGGGCACTGAAAACCGCTCGCCTTTCGAGGCGAGCGGTTTTTTTCGTACCTCCCTGAGAAACTCTGCGCATGCACACCGACACCGTCCGTGAAAGGGTGCGTCGGCTTCTGGCGACCGGTGAGACCATCAGCGCGGTCAGCCGTCTGACGGGAGTTCCCCACTCCACGATCAGGGGCCGGCGGGACTCCCAATGGCGCCCCTCTGCGAAAACGACTCTCCGCCCCCGGTGCGAGACCGTTCCGAGACCCCCTGAACCGCAGAGCGCATACGCCTATCTCCTCGGCCTCCATCTTGGGGACGGCTGTATCAGCGTCATCGGTGATCCGGCGAAACAGGTCTGGTCATTACGCATCATGTGCGCGGATTCCTGGCCAGGTCTCCAAGACGAGTGCGCCGAAGCGCTTCTCGCCATCAGGCCCGACAACAAGGTGCGCAGACTCCCCCGACAGGGCTGCACGGAGATCAACTCCTTCTCCAAGCACTGGCCCCACCTGTTCCCGCAGCACGGTCCGGGGAAGAGGCAGGATCGCCCGATCAGGCTGGAAGAATGGCGGCAGCAGATCGTCGACGCGAATCCCGGCAACCTCGTCCGAGGTCTCATGCATTCCGATGGATGCCGTCCGGTCAACCGGGTGAAGGGAAAATCGGCCGACGAGACGTGTTTCTACGAATACCCTCGCCATCTGTTCGTCAACGAATCCCGCGACATCCTGGAGCCGTGCGGGAAGGCGCTCGACCTTCTCGATGTGAAGTGGCGCCATTCGAAGCCCAACACCATCTCCATCGCCAGACGGGAGGCCGCCGCGCGACTGGACGAGTTCGTGGGGCCGAAGTACTGAGGCGATGTCCGGGCGCCCGACGCTCTGGCGGCCTGAAGCACCGGAGCGCCGGAACCCTGTAGCGCACACGGCCGGTTCCGCGCCTCCGAACCCCGTCCCCGGCATTGGACGCTCCGCTCTTCACGCCCGGCCGGGCGGCCGGTCCCGGTTCGATCAAGCCGAGGCCACCCTTCCGGCGCGAGGTTCGGCCGGGGATGGGGACCGGCCAGAGGCACGGGGTTCGGCGGGTGTGAGGGCCCGGAGGGGCTTCGGGGGCATAAGACCGAAATATGGCGAAATATGTCTGTGTCCGAAATACCGTTTTCGGTCACTTGCTCTTCGTAGCCCACTACTGCGCTGGGTGTCCGGCAGATGAGACGCGAGACCACGCCGCGGGGCCGACCGGCCCGGCTCTCCACGTTATCCCGCTGTGACATGCGGTTATGTCAAGCCGCTCCCAGGCTTCCCGGCCTTCGTTCAGACCCGAAACCGGCATTCGAACATGCTTGAAGATTCATCTCTTGACGCGGATTACCCTGGAAACGTAGGAATAACGTGCCTTACCGCTATTAATACTTTACGGGGCAAAACCCCTGTTTAGGACTATGGGGGGTGGATGCTCGAAGCGATGCGGGAGGACCCCTCGTCCGCCTCGTTGCCAGGTACGCGACACGTCTCATCTCCGGCGGAGACGCCTGCGGAAGCACCCGCGGGAACACCGCCGGCGACCCCGGTTCCCGTCGAATGGACGTCGGGACCGTCCCATGTCTCCCCCCGGACCACGCTGTGCGACCTCATCGCCGCGCAGGCGGCCCGCTCCCCCGGTGCCCCGGCCGTCCGCCAGTGGGACGCCCTTCTCACCTACCGTGACCTGCTTTCCTCGGCCACCGCGCTGGCGGCTCGGCTGCGTGCCCTCGGGGTCGGCCCCGAGGTCCGGGTGGGGTTGTGCCTGCGGCGCACCCCGCTCATGCCGGTGGCGGCGCTCGGCGTGATGCTGGCGGGCGGCGCCTACGTCCCGCTGGACCCGGGGCATCCCCGTCGCCGGCTCCAGGAGGTGATCGAGGACGCGGCGATCGGCGTGGTCGTGGCCGACGAGGACGGCCGTGGCCTGCTGCGGGAGTGCGGATGCACGCTGGTCGTCCCGGAGATCGTGTCGTCCCCGGCCGAACCGTCCCCCGCCGGGCTTTCTCCCACCGGGCCGCTCCCCTCCGAGCCGTCCCCCTCCGAGCCGATCCTCACCGGCCGACCTCCCGCCGATCCGTCCTCCGGAGTCCCCGGCTCCGGGGTTTCGGTCTCCGGCGAGGTTCCGGTCTCCGGGGACGCCCGTCCCGGCAACGCCGCGTACGTGCTGTACACGTCGGGTTCGACGGGCCGTCCCAAGGGCGTGGTGGTGGACCACGCCTCGGCGGTGGCGTTCGTGACGGCGGCGGTGGCGCGTTTCGGGCTGGACGCCTCGTGCCGGTCGATCGCGTTCTCGGCGCTGGGGTTCGACGTGTCGGTGCTCGACATGTTCGCGCCGCTGGCGGCGGGCGGGTGCGTGCGGCTCGTGCCGGACGAGGACAGGGTGGATCCGGGCCGGTTGCAGCGGTTCCTGGAGGCGCACGAGGTCACGTGGGGGTTCGTGCCGCCCGCCCTGCTTCCGCTGGTGGATCCGGCGCGGCTGCCGCGTCTGCGGGATCTGGTGACGGCCGGGGAGCCTCCGGGGCCGGAGCAGGTGGCCCGGTGGTCGGCGTACGCGCGGTTCCACAACTGGTACGGGCCGACGGAGACGACGGTGTGCGTGGTGGGGGCGGAGCTGTCGGGGGTGTGGGACCGGCCGCTGCCGATCGGCCGCCCGCTGGCCGGCTGCCGGGCGCACGTGCTGGACGATCGGATGCGGGAGTGCCCGGTGGGGGTGCCGGGTGAGCTGCACATCGGCGGTCCGCAGGTGAGCCGGGGGTATTTGGGTCGTCCGGGGCTGACGGCCGAGCGGTTCGTGCCCGATCCGTTCTCGGCTGAGCCCGGCGCGCGGCTGTACCGGACGGGTGACCGGGTGGCCTGGCAGGAGGACGGCCGGATCGCGTTCATGGGGCGGCTGGACCGGCAGGTGAAGGTCCAGGGGCAGCGGGTGGAGATCGGCGAGGTCGAGTCGGTGGTGCGGGCTCACCCGGGGGTGCTGCAGGCGGTGGTGGACGTGCCCGGGGAGCTGGTGGCGTACGTGGCGCCGCTGGACGCGCCCGACCTGGCCGCGTTGCGGGAGCACTGCGCGTTGCGGCTGCCGCCGTACATGGTGCCGACGAGGGTGGTGCGGGTGGCGGCGTTGCCGCTGAACGCGTCGGGGAAGGTGGATCTGGGCGCGCTGCGGACCGCGCACGGCCCGGTGGCCGCCGGGTCCGGAACGGACGGCGGGCTGGCGGCGATCTGGTCGCGGGTGCTGCAGGCTCCGCCGCCGGAGGCGGACGACGACTTCTTCGCCGTCGGCGGGCACTCGCTGCGTGCGATGCGGCTGGTGGCGGCGGTCCGGGCGGAGCTGGGGCGGGAGATCTCGGTCGAGGACGTCCATTCGGCCCGGGTGTACGGCGCGCTGGCGGCGAGGGTGGCGGGCGCGCCGCGTGTCGGCGGGTCCGGCCGGGGCGGGGGTCACGCGGAGGACGGGGCTCCTCCGGAGAACGAGGATGTCCGGGACGGCGTCCCCGGCGCTTCCGGTGCCGCCGCGAGGCCGGTGCCGTCGGCCGGTGTCGCCGGTTCCGCCGTGGGGCCGGCGCTGTCGGCGGCGCAGCGGCGCATGTGGTTCGTGGAGCGACTGGCGCCGGACACCCCCGCGCACAACATCGCGATGGCGGAGCGGGTGCGGGGCCCGTTGGACGCGGGTGCCCTGGAGCGGGCGCTGGGGGCGGTGGTGGCCCGGCACGAGGCGTTGCGGTGGCGGGTTCCGGCGGAGGACGGTGTGCCGCGGGTGTCGGTGGCCCCGGCGGGGCCGGTGCCGTTGCCCGTGGAGGATCTGTCCGGTCTCGCGGCGGACGCGCGGGAGGCGGCGCTGGCGCGGGTGCTGGACCGCGAGGCCCGGGAGCGGTTCGACCTGGCGGCGGGGCCGCTGCTGCGGGCCAGGCTGGTGCGGCTGGCGGCGGACGAGCACGTGGTGGCGGTGACGGTGCACCACATCGTGTTCGACGGCTGGTCGCAGGATGTGTTCTTCCGGGATCTGGGCGTGGCCTACCGGGGTGGGGCGCTGGAGCCGGTGGGGGTCTCGTTCGGCGACTACGTGCGGTGGGCGCGGGAGCGGGACGGCGGAGCCTCCGGGGCGGGGCTTCCCGCGGACGGGGCCTCCGGGGCTGAGGCCACCGGTGACGGGGCCTCTGGCAGCGGATTCTCCGGGGGCGGGGTCTCCGCGGGTGGAGCCTCCGGGGAGGCACTGGAGTGGTGGTGTGCCCATCTGGAGGGCGCGCCGACGGTGGTGGACCTGCCGAGGGACGCGCCGCGTCCGCCGGTGCAGACGTTCCGCGGTGCCGTACGGCGGGCGGGGCTGGACGGTGAGCTGGGCGGGCGGGTCAGGCGGCTGGCGGCGGAGCTTGGGGTGACGCCGTACCCGGTGCTGCTGGCGGCGTTCGGTGAGCTGGTGGCCCGGTTGACCGGTGAGCGGGACCTGCTGGTCGGCACGCCGTACGCCGATCGGGGGCGCGCGGCGTTCGCGGAACTGGTGGGGATGTGCGTGCGGATGCTGCCGCTGCGGTTGCGCCAGGACGGCGACGCGTCCTTCGCCGAGTCCGTTTTGCGGTGCCGGGATGAGCTGGCGGAGGTGGTGGCGCGGGGGGACGTGCCGCTGGAGCGGGTGGTGGAGGCGTTGCGGGTGCCCCGGGATCTGGGGCGGAACCCGGTGACGCAGGTGTTGTTCAACATGTACGACTTCGCCGGGGCGAAGCTGGACCTGCCGGGATGTACGGCGGAGCCGCTGGCGGCGGGCCTGCCGGGTTCGCTGTTCGACCTGACGCTGTACGTCGCGGCGGAGCCGGGGCCCGAACCGGGACCGGGACCGGAGGCGGGATCGGGTGCTGAGCCGGGGCCCGGGTCCGCGGGGGGTTACGCCCTGCAGCTGGTGTACAACCCGGATCTGTTCTCCGCGGCGCGGATGGAGGCCCTGCTGACGGGTTACGCGTGCCTGCTGGAGGATCTGCTGGCGCGTCCGGACGAGCCGGTACGGCTGGCGCGGACTGCGAAGGACCCGGCTGACGGAGAACCGGCGGGGTCCGGGTCGCCACCCGTGTGGGACGGTCCCGGGCTGCCGGAGTCCCTGCGGGCCGGCGCGGTGGCGGAGGGTTCGGGGCGGGTGCTGGACGGCGCGGCGCTGGCGTCGTTGCGGGACCGGGTGGCCGGTGCGGTGCGCGGGGCGGGGGTGGAGCCGGGGCAGGCGGTGGCGGTGCTGGCGTCGCGGGTTCCGGAGTTGCCGGGCGTGCTGCTGGGCGTGCTGGTGAGCGGGGCGAGGTGGGTGGTCCTCGATCCGGCGTATCCGGTGGCGGTGCTGGCGCGTCAGGCGGAGGCCGCGGGGGCGGTGGCGGTGCTGCGCTGCCCGGGGGCACCGGGCGGCGCGGACCTGCCGATGCCCGCGGGTCTGCGGGAGATCGTGCCGTCCGACGGGTGGGAGGTCGCACCGGCTGACGCGGATGCGCCGGGGGCGGGGCCGTGTCCGGCGCGGGGGTATCTGTCGCTGACGTCGGGCACGACGGGTGAGCCCAAGCCGGTGGTGACGGGTGAGGGTCCGCTGGCGCACTTCGCGCACTGGTACGTGGAGACGTTCGGGGTGTCGCCGGCCGACCGTTTCGCGTTGCTGTCGGGGCTCGCGCACGATCCGGCGCTGCGGGACCTGTTCGTGCCGCTGGTGGCGGGTGCGCGGCTGTGCGTCCCCGAGGCGGCGACGGTGCGTGATCCGCTGCGGCTGGCGGGGTGGCTGCGTGAGCACCGCGTGACCGTGCTGCATCTGACGCCGCAGCTGGCGCGGATGCTGTGCGGGACGGGCGGGGTGCTGCCGGATGTGCGGCTGGTCGCGACGGGGGGTGACCGTCTCACCTTCGCCGACGCCGGGCGGTTGCGTCGCCTGGCGCCCGCGGCGCGTGTGGTGGCGTTCTACGGCACGACGGAGACGCCGCAGGCGCACGCGTGGTACGAGGTTCCGCCCGGCGCGGCGGAGAGCGCGGAGCCGGTGCCGGCCGGGCGGGGAGTCGAGGGCAGCGAGCTGCTGGTGCTGGCCGGGCACGGTGGCCGGGCGGGGGTGGGTGAGCTGGGCGAGGTGGTGGTGCGCAGCGCCAACCTCGCGGACGGTTACCTCGACGCCGAGCTGACCCGGGCGCGGTTCACCGCGGAGGGTTTCCGGACCGGTGACCTGGGGCGGTTGAACCCGGACGGGACGGTGACGCTCGCCGGGCGGCGGGACGACCAGGTGAAGGTGCGGGGCTTCCGGGTGGAGCCGGGCGGGGTGGAGGCGGCGCTGGCGGCTCATCCGGCGGTGCGGTCGGCGGCGGTCGTGGCGGTGGGCGGCGGCGCCGGCGGTGCCGGTGGCGGGCGTGAGGCTGTGCTGTACGGCTACGCCGTCCCGGTCAGGCCGGGGGTGTCGTCCGCGCGGCTGCTGGAGCATCTGCGGGGGGTGCTGCCGGAGTACGCGGTGCCCGCCGGGGTGGAGGTGGTGGCGGCGTTGCCGTTGACGCCGAACGGCAAGGTGGATCGTGCCGCGTTGCGTCTGCGGGCGCCCGGTCCGGCGGCGATGTCCGCCGGGCGGGGCCACGCCCTGGACGGCGGTCCCGGCGGTGGTCCGGCCGGTGTTCCGGGACTCGATCCGGCGGCGATGTCCGCGGGGCGGGGCCACGGCCCGGCCGGTGGTCCCGGAGGCGGTCCGGCGAAGGTGCCGGGGCGCGGTGCGGGTGGTGGTCCGGGTGGGGAGCCCTCGGGGCCGACGGAGCGGGCGGTGGCCGAGGTGTGGCGGGCCGTGCTCGGTGTGCCCCGGGTGCGGGCGACGGACAACTTCTTCGAGATCGGCGGTCATTCGCTGGCGATCGCCGCGGTGCAGGCGCGGCTGGCGGGGGTCCTCGGCCGGGAGGTTCCGGTCGTGGACCTGTTCCGGCATCCGACCGTGCGGGCCCTGGCGGCGCATCTGGACGGCGGGGGTGACAGCCCGGGTCTGGACCGGGCCGCGCGGCGGCTCGCCGTACGGCGGGACCGGATGAGGGGGCGGGCCCGCAGACCTGACTGAGCCGGGCGGTCCCGCCGTACGGCGGGGCCGCGCCGCGTGCGGTGCCCGCGCCCGGCCGCGGGTGCCGGAGAGGAAAGCCGCAAAGGAAAGCCGGAGAACCACAGAAAGCCGGAGAAAGCGCCCCCGAAGAGGCCCCAAGAGGGACCGCCGCGCCGGCGGGCCACGGAACCGCGAGGCCCGCCGGGCCGCAGGAGAGCTCGTGAGTGAGAGGGAAGGGACCCAACGCATGGCCGAGGAACCCACGGTGGAGCCGATCGCGATCATCGGTCTTTCGTGCCGGGTGCCGGGAGCCGGGGACGCCGGGCAGTTCTGGCGCAACCTCGCCGACGGGGTGGAGTCGCTGACGCGGTTCACCCTGGAGGAGCAGCGGGCGCTGGGCGTCTCGGAGCGGGTGCTGGAGGATCCGAACTTCGTCCCGGCCGCGATGATGCTGGACGACCACCAGGATTTCGACGCCGCGTTCTTCGGCATGTCGATCCGGGAGGCGGAGATCCGGGATCCGCAGCACCGGCTCTTCCTGGAGCTGGCGCACACGGCGCTGGAGGACGCCGGTTACGACCCGTTCCGGTATCCGGGTGAGATCGGTGTCTACGCCGGGTCGGGTTCGGACTTCTACCAGTGGATCAACATCCGCAGCAACGCCCAGGCGCACGCGAACGCGGGCTGGCTGGCCGTGATGGTGGGCAACCATGTCGACTACTGCGCCACGCTGGCGTCGTACAAGCTGGACCTGCGGGGTCCGAGTTACACGCTGCACACGGCGTGTTCGACGTCGCTGGTGGCGGTGCACGTGGCGGCGGAGGCGCTGCGCAACGGCGAGTGCGACATGGCGCTGGCGGGCAGCGCGATGCTGGACCTGCCGCAGGGGCAGGGGTACGTCTACGACGAGGACGGCATCGTCTCCCCCGACGGTCACTGCCGGGCCTTCGACGCGAAGGCGGCGGGCACGATCTGGGGCAGCGGCGGCGGGGTGGTGGTGCTGAAGCGGCTGTCCGAGGCGCTGGCCGACGGTGACAACGTCCGGGCCGTCGTCCTGGGCAACGCGATCAACAACGACGGCGCGGGCAAGGTCGGGTTCTCGGCGCCCAGCATGGACGGCCAGGCGGCCGTGGTCGCGCAGGCGCTGGGGGTGGGCGGGGTGGACCCGCGGACGGTGACCTACGTGGAGGCGCACGGCACGGGCACCGCGCTGGGCGACCCGATCGAGGTGGCGGCGCTGAGCAGCGTGTTCCAGCAGGACACGGCCGACACGCAGTGGTGCGGCATCGGCTCGGTGAAGAGCAACATCGGGCACCTGGGCCAGTCGGCGGGCATCGCGAGCCTGATCAAGGCGGTGCTGGCGCTGGAGAACGGGCTGATCCCGCCGACGCTGCACTACCGGAGCCCGAACCCGAAGATCGATTTCGCGTCGAGCCCGTTCTACGTGGCGGCGGCGCCGACGAAGTGGGAGCGCGACGGTTTCCCGCGGCGGGCGGGGGTCAGCTCGTTCGGGATCGGCGGCACGAACGCGCACATCGTGCTGGAGGAGGCCCCGGCCGTCGAGCGCGAGGACGTGAACGGCACGGACGGCACAGACGGCCTGGGGGGTTCGGGGGCGCGGGCGGCGCATCTGCTGCGCCTGTCGGCGCGGACCGACACGGCGCTGGCGGCGGCGGCCGAGCGGCTGGCCGGGCATCTGGCGGAGCGTCCGGACCTGCGGCTGGGCGACGTGGCCCACACGTTGCGGGTGGGACGCAGGGAGCTGCCGCGCAGGCTGGCGGTGGTGGCGTCCGACGTGGCCGACGCGGTGGCGGCGCTGGCCGATCCGCGGCGGGTGATCTCCGGTACGGCGTCGCGGCGCACCCCGGGGGTGGCGTTCCTGTTCTCCGGGCAGGGCTCGCAGTACGCGGGGATGGGCGCGGAGCTGTACCGCACGGAGCGGGTGTTCGCCGAGGCGGTCGACGAGTGCGCGGAGATCCTGCTGCCGGTGCTGGGCGAGGACCTGCGGGAGCTGATCTTCGACGGGGGCGAGGAGGCCGGGGAGCGGCTGCGGCGGACCGAGCTGACCCAGCCGGCGCTGTTCACCGTGGAGTACGCGCTGGCGGTGCTGTGGCGGTCGCTGGGCGTCGAGCCGGCGGCCATGATCGGTCACAGCGTCGGGGAGTACGTCGCGGCGACGGTGGCGGGGGTGTTCAGCCTGCCGGACGCGTTGCGGCTGGTGGCGGCCAGGGGGCGGCTGGTGCAGGGGCTGCCGGGCGGGTCGATGCTGGCGGTGCGGCTGATGCCGGAGGAGGTCGGCCCGCTGCTGCCGGACGACGTGTCGGTCGCGGGGGTCAACGGGCCGGGGACATGCGTGGTCGCGGGGCCGTCGGCGTCGATCGAGGAGCTGGCGGCCCAGCTGGAGGAGGAGGGGGTGGGCGGGGTGGTGCTGCGCACCTCCCACGCCTTCCACTCGGCGATGATGGAGCCGGTTCTGGGAGAGTTCCGGGAGCTGGTGGCCTCGGTGGAGCGGTCGGCGCCGGGCCTGCCGTTCCTGTCGAACGTGACCGGCACCTGGATCACGGCGGAGGAGGCGACCGACCCGTCCTACTGGGCGCGGCACCTGCGTGAGCCGGTGCGGTTCGGCGACTGCGTGGCGAACCTGCTCGCCGACGGCGAGTGGATCATGATCGAGTGCGGTCCGGGCGGGCAGCTCGCCGGGCTGGCGGGGGCGCAGGTTCCGGCGGGCGGGGTGGCGCCGCTGGCGTCGCTGCCCGGCCCGAAGGACGTGGGCGACGACGTGCGGGTGCTGTCGGCCGCCGTCGGGACGCTGTGGGTGAACGGCCTGGAGCCGGGCGAGTTCGGGGATCCGGGCCGCCGGGTGTCGCTGCCGGGTTACCCGTGGGAGCGGCGCAGGGCGTGGATCGACCCGGATCCGCAGGGGGCGTTCGTCGGCGGGGTGGCCAACCACGCGGCGCCGGCCGGTGGGGAGCTGCCGCCGTCGGAGTGGTTCAGCGTGCCGGTGTGGCGGCAGGCGGCTCCGGCGCCGGTGCCGTCCGTGCCGGTGGGCCGCGCGCTGGTGTTCGCCGACGAGGGTTCGGCGGCGCTGGTGGCGGCGCTGCGCGCGGCCGGGGCCGAGGTGACCGAGGTGCGGCCGGGTGCGGCGTTCTCGGCGTCGGAGGCGGGTTTCACCGTACGGCCGGCGGAGCGGGCCGACTACGACGCGTTGCTGGCGGAGCTGGGTTCGGCGCCGGGCAGGGTGGTGCACGCCTGGACGGCCGGCGGCGACCCGGCGGACGGGGCCGGTGAGGTGTGGCGGGCGCAGGACCGGGGTTTCTTCAGCGTGCTGGCGCTGGTGCAGGCGCTGACGGCGGCGCAGCCCGCCGGTGAGGTCGAGCTGGACCTGGTGACCTCGGGGACCGAGGACGTCGTCGGCGGTGACCTGCTCCGGCCGGAGCACGCGACGCTGGCCGGTTTCCCCCGGGTGGTGCCGCTGGAGACGCCGTGGCTGCGGGTGCGGCACGTGGACGTGGACGCCGGCGGGCGGGGCGACTGGGCGCGGCACGCCGCGGCGGAGCTGGGCAGGCGGCCGGAGCCGGACGAGGCGGGGCTGCTGCCGTCGGTGGCGCTGCGGGGCGGGCGGCGCTGGCTGCGGCACTACGAGCCGGTCGAGGTGCCCGCCGTGCCGGACGCCGCCGGGGAGCCGGGCGCCGCGGGGCCGGGTGCCGGGGCGGGGCCGCGGGACGGGCAGGTCTACCTGGTCACCGGCGGCCTGGGGGGCATCGGGATCTCGCTGGCCGCCGACCTGGCGTCCCGGGCGCGGGTGCGGCTGGTGCTGCTGTCGCGGTCCGGGCTGCCGGACCGGTCGGAGTGGGATGCGCACGTGACGGGCCGGACGGGCCGGGCGATCGCGGCGATCCGCCGGATGGAGGCCGCCGGGGCGGAGGTGGCGGTGCTCGCGGCCGACGTGACCCGCGCGGACGACATGCGGCGCGTCAGGGACGAGGTGCTCGCCAGGTTCGGCCGGGTGGACGTGGTGGTGCACGCGGCGGGGCTGCCCGGCGGCGGCATGGCCGAGGTCAAGGAGCGGACGGCGGCCGAGGAGGTGCTGGCGCCCAAGGTGGCGGGCACGCTCGCGCTGCGTGACGCCTTCGGCGACCTCGACCTGGAGGCCGTCGTGCTGTGCTCGTCGATCACCGCGGTGGCGGGCGGGTTCGGGCAGGTCGACTACTGCGCGGCCAACAACTTCCTGGACGCGCACGCCAGGGGCGAGCACGGCTGGCGGGCGGCGGCGGTCGTGTCGGTCAACTGGGGCAGGTGGCTGGAGGTCGGCATGGCGGCCGAGGTCGCCGCTCCGGCCGGGTTCGCGGCGTTGCGGCGCGGCGACCGGATCCGGGCGGTGGACCATCCGATCCTGACGGCGCGGCACGAGCCGGACGGTGACGGCCTGGGCTGGGTCGGCGGGCACGTCGCCCCCGAGACGCACTGGGTGCTGGACGAGCACCGCATCTCCGGCGTGCCGGTGCTGCCGGGCACGGGGCACGTGGAGATGGCCCGGTGCGCGAGCGACGCGGTGCTGCCGCCGTCCGGCGGGGTGGTGGAGCTGCGTGACGTGGTGTTCGTCGAGCCGCTGTCGGTGGCCGACGGCGCGTCGGCGGAGATCCGGGTGGTGTTCGCGCCGGAGGCCGAGGGCGCGGAGTTCCAGGTGCGCAGCGTCATCGGCGGCCGGGAGCGGGTCCACGCGCGGGGCACGGCGGCCCGGGTCGATCCGGGGCCGGCGCCGTACGTGGACGTGGCGGCGATCGCGGCGCGGTGCGCTCCGGCGGGGGCGGACCAGGGCGGGGTGCCGCTGTCGGGGCTGCTGGAGCTCGGCCCGCACTGGGGGCGCAACATGCGGGGCTGCCACATCGGGCGGAACGAGGCGCTGGGGTTGTTCGAGGCCGACGACCTGGTGGCGCTGGACCTGGACCGGTGGGGGCTGCACCCGGCGCTGATGGACAGCGCGACGTCCTTCACCTGGGTGGACATCCAGGG
This sequence comes from Streptosporangium sandarakinum, assembly GCF_013409935.1. Lineage (GTDB taxonomy): Bacteria > Actinomycetota > Actinomycetes > Streptosporangiales > Streptosporangiaceae > Streptosporangium > Streptosporangium nondiastaticum. Next base: position 885,522 of record NZ_JACCCO010000001.1, read on the forward strand.
GCACTACCTGCCGCTCGGCTACGGGCGGATCACGGTCCGGGACCGGCTGCCGAGGTCGTTCTGGAGCCACATGCGGTTCCGGGACAGCGACACCGACGAGGTGCTCGCGGTGGACGTGACGTTCATCGGGATGGACGGCACGGTCCTGGCGGAGATGTCCGACTACGTGCTGCGGCGGATCGACACCGACGCCGTGGTGGCCGGGGTGACGGCCCACGCGGGCGCGCAGCGCGCGGCGGCGGACGGGAGCGTCCCGGACGAGCCGTCCGCGCCGGAGGGGTCCGCCGGGCGAGACGGGCGGGCCGCGGCGGCGGGCGGGGCGGACACGGCGAGCGAGGTGGGCATCCGCCCGGCCGACGGAGCCGACGCGTTCCGCCGCCTGCTGGCCGTCCCGCTGGGACCGCAGGTGGTGGTCGCGGCGACGCCGCTGGCCGGCTACCTGGCGAACGTCGGCTCGGTCACCCAGGAGACGGTCGAGACGGAGCTGGACCCGGCGGCGGTGGCGGAGCGGCCCGCCCGGCCGGCGGACGAGGGCTACGTCGCGCCGCGCGGTGAGGTCGAGGCCGCCGTCGCCAGGCTGTGGGGCGAGGTGCTCGGCGGTGAACGCATCGGCGTCGACGACGACTTCTTCGAACTCGGCGGCAACTCGCTGATCGCGGTGCAGCTCATCGCGCTGATCCGCAAGGAGCTCGGCGTGCGGCTGCCGATGCGCAGCCTGTTCGAGGAGCCCACGGTCGCGGGGGTCACCGCGCTGATCGAACAGACCCGCGCCGCCACGGCGGCGGACGCCCCGTCCGCGCCCACCGGTCAAACCGTCATCCCCCGGCTTCCCCGCAGGAGCGAGCAGCAGTGAGCGAGTCAGTCATGGACACGAAGGTCGCCGACACGAAGGTCGTCGTCAACGACGAGGAGCAGTACTCGGTCTGGCCGGTCGGCCGGAGCAACCCCGACGGCTGGCACGACGAGGGTTTCGCCGGGTCCAGGGAGGAGTGCCTGGCCCACATCGAACGGGTGTGGACCGACATGCGGCCGCGGAGCCTGCGCGAGGCCATGGCCGCCGGCGCGGGAGCGGATACGGACGCGGGCACTGGCACGGACGTGAGCGCGGACACGGGCACGAACGTGGGCACGGGCACGGACGTGGGCGCGGAGGCCGGGAGGTGAGCGGGCAGGCGGTGGACGTCTTCCCGTCGTCCTCCGGCCAGGAGCGGATGTGGTTCCTCGCCCGCTTCGAGCCCGACCTGGCCGTCTACAACATCGGCATGCTCATCCCGATGAGCGCCCGCCAGCCGGTCGACCCGCGCCGGCTGGAGAGGGCCATCGCCCGGGTGGTGCGCCGCCACGAGGTGCTGCGCACGGTCTTCGAGTTCCGCGACGGCCAGGTGGTGCAGGTCGTCACGGGCGAGTCCCCCGAGGTGCGGCTGACCGAGACCGACCTGACCTCCCTGCCGGCCGCGGAGCGGGAGGCGGAGCTGGCGAGGCTCGCCAAAGCCGACGCGGCCGAGCCGTTCACGCTGGACCGGGCGCCGCTGTGGCGGATGCGGCAGGTGCGGATGGCCGACGACGACCTGCGGCTGGTCTGCGTGTTCGACCACACGGTCTTCGACGGGGTGTCGAGCCTGATCTTCGTCAACGAGATGGAGGAGTGCTACGACGCGCTGGGTGAGGGCCGGGAGCCGAGGCTTCCCGAGCTGCCCATCCAGTTCGCCGACTTCGCGGCGTGGCAGCGCGGCCGGCTGACCGGGGAGTTCGTCGAGGGCGAGCTGGCCCACTGGCGGGAGCGGCTCGCCGGGATACCGGCCGACCTGGCGCTGCCCGCGGACCGGCCGCGCCCGCGCCGCCGTACCTACCACGGGGAGATGCGGCTCGGCGTGTTCTCCGCGGAGCTGTCGGAAGGTGTGGAGCGGCTGGCCAAGGAGCTGAACGCCACGTTGTTCGTGGTGCTGCTCGCCGCGTTCGCCACCGTGCTGTCGCGGTGGTCCGGGCAGCGGGACATCGTGGTGGGCACGCCCGTGGCGGGGCGGGTGCTGCCGGAGACCGAGCCGGTCATCGGGATGTTCGTCAACGCCGTGGCGCTCCGTACCGACCTGGGCGGCGACCCGACGTTCGCCGAGGCGGTGTCGAGGGTGCGCGACACGGTTGCCGACGCCCTGGACCACCAGGAGCTGCCGTTCGAGCGGCTGGTCGAGGCGTTGCAGCCGACGCGTGACCTGAGCGTGCCGCCGATCTACCAGGTGATGTTCAACCTGGCGGTGGACACCAACGAGGGCCAGATCGCCAACGGCACCGCCAAGGTGGACCTGCAGCTCGACCTGAACATGCGCGGGGGGCGGCTGCACTCCCGGCTGGAGTACAGCACGGACCTGTTCGACCGGGCGACGATGGACCGGTTCGCGGCGAACCTGGAGACCCTGCTGGCGGGGGCCGTCGCCGACCCGCGCGCGCCGATCTCCCGGCTGCCGCTGCTCACCCCGGCGGAACGGGAGCGGATCCTGGCGCTCGGCACCGGGACGGACGCCGGCTCCCCGGACCACGCCGCCGACGGCGCGGACGCGACGCGCGCCGGAAGTACGGCGGGCGCCGGAAGTACGGCGGGCCCGGACGGGAGCCTCGCGGAGGCGGACCACGCCGCCGACGGCGCGACGCTGGGCGCGCTCGTCGAGGCCCAGGTGGCCAGGACGCCCGGCGCCCCGGCCGTGGTGGCGGGCGGCGTCACGCTGACCTACGCCGAGCTGGACGAACGCGCCAACCGGCTGGCCCACTGGCTGCGCCGGATCGGCGTGGGCCCCGCCGCCCCGGTGGCGGTCTGCGCCGAGCGGTCGGCGGACCTGGTCGTCGCCCTGCTGGCCGTGGTGAAGGCGGGCGGGGCCTACGTCCCGCTGGACCCGGAGTACCCGCGGGCGCGGCTGGCGTTCATGCTGGCCGACAGCGGCGCCCGGGTGCTGCTGACCCAGCGGCACCTGCGTGACCTGCTTCCCCAGGGAGCGGTCAAGCCGGTGCTGCTGGACGAGCCCGGCGCCTGGGAGGACCGGCCGCCGCACGCCCCCGCCCCGGTCGCCGGACCCGATCACCCCGCCTACGTGATCTACACCTCGGGGTCGACGGGCCGCCCCAAGGGGGTGGTCAACACCCACCGGGGGGTGGTCAACCGGCTCGGCTGGATGCAGCGCAGGTTCGGCCTCGCCCCCGGCGAGGCGGTCATGCAGAAGACCCCGGCGAGCTTCGACGTGTCGGTCTGGGAGTTCTTCTGGCCCCTGGTCACCGGAGGTCTGCTGGTGGCGGCCCGGCCCGGCGGGCACCGCGACCCGGGCCACCAGCGTGACCTCGTCAAGGAGCACGCGGTGACGACGATGCACTTCGTGCCGTCGATGCTGGCGCTGTTCCTGGAGGAGACCGGCATCGAGTCGTGCCGGTCGCTGCGGCGGGTGATCTGCAGCGGTGAGGAGCTGACGCCGCACCTGGCGGACAGGTTCGCCGAGCGGCTGCCCGGCGTGGAGCTGCACAACCTCTACGGGCCGACGGAGGCCGCGGTGGACGTGTCGGCCTGGCGGGTGGAGCCGGGCCGGTCCCGGCACACGCTGCCGATCGGCCGGCCCATGCCCGGCAACCGGCTGTACGTCCTGGACGACCACCTCCAGCCGGTCCCGGCCGGCGTGCCGGGGCACCTGCACATCGGCGGGGTACAGGTCGCGCCGGGCTACGCGGGCCGGCCCGGCCTGACGGCCGACCGGTTCGTGCCCGACCCGTACGGCCCGCCCGGGTCGCGGATGTACGCCACCGGCGACGCTGCCAGGTGGAACGGCGAGGGCGACCTGGAGTTCCTGGGACGCCTGGACGACCAGGTGAAGGTGCACGGCTGGCGGGTCGAGCCGGGCGAGATCGAGGCATTGCTCGCCGAGCACCCGAAGGTACGGCGGGCGGTGGTGGCGTTGCGCGACGACGCCCCGGGCGGGCGGGGCCTGGTCGCCTACGTCGGCTGGGACGGCGACCCCGCCGCGCTCACCGCCGAGCTGCGCAGGCACCTGGCCGGACGGCTGCCCGCCGCGCTCGTCCCGCAGGCGTTCGTGGGGATCGACGACGTCCCGCTGACCCCCGGCGGCAAGCTCGACCGTGACGCGCTGCCGTCGCCGGGCGGTTCGGGCCGGGCCGACCTCGGTACGCCGTACGTGGCGGCGCGCACCCCGCTGGAGGAGGAGTTGTGCGCGCTCTGGGGTGAGCTGCTGGGCCGTGACCGGATCGGCGTCGAGGACGACTTCTTCCAGCTCGGCGGGCACTCGCTGCTGGCGGTGCTGCTGGTCACCCGCTACCGGGAGGACCACGGCGTGGAGATGCCACTGCGGCGCTGCTTCGAGGTCACCACGGTGGCCGGGCACGCGCTGGCCCTGCTGGAGCTGCGGATGAGCGGAGACGACGAGCTGGAGGAACTGCTGGCCGCGTTGGAGGACCCGGCGGATGGGTGACCTGAGGGCGAGGCTGGCGCGGCTGAGTCCCGAGCAGCGGGCGGCGCTGGAGGAGAAGCTGCGGCGGAAGGCGGCGCCGCGGCGGGAGGAGATCCCGCCGCGGCCGGAGCCCGGCGGCCCGGCGCCGCTGTCCTTCGGGCAGGAGCGGCTGTGGTTCCTGCAGCGGCTCGACCCGGCGGACGCCTCCTACAACATGTTCATGGTGCAGCGGCTGCGCGGGCCGGTCTCGGTGGACGCGCTGCGCCACGCCTTCGGCCGCCTGGTGGAGCGGCACGAGACGCTGCGCACCCGCTTCACCGTCCTTGAGGGGCGGCCGGTGCAGGAGGCCGTTTCGCCGGAGCCGGTCGAGCCGGAGGTCTTCGATCTCGGCGGAGCTCCGGCGGCCGAGCGGGAGGGCCTCGCGACCAGGCTGGTCGCCGACCTCACCAACCGGCCGTTCGACCTCGCGGCCGGGCCGCTGCTGCGGGTCCACCTGATCACGATGTCGCCGGCCGACCATGTGCTGTGCGTGGTGCTGCACCACATCGTGGCCGACGGCTGGTCGCTGAAGATCCTGCTGCGCGAGTTCGCCGCCTGCTACGCCGCCCGTCTGGAGGGGCGTGAGGCCGGGCTGCCGCCCGTCGCGCTGCGCTACTCCGACTACGCGGCCTGGCAGCGGGCGCGGCTGGACGAGACCGCCGTGCGGAAGCAGCTGGACTACTGGAGCGGACGACTCGCCGGGGTGCCGGTCCTCGACGTCCCCACCGACCGGCCCCGGCCCGCGGTGCGGTCGTCGAACGGCGACTACGAGGTGCGGCGGCTCGGCCGCGAGCTGACCGCCCGGCTGGAACGGCTGGCCGCCGAGGAGCGGTGCACGCCGTTCATGGTGCTGCTGGCGGCGTTCCAGGCCCTGCTCGGGGCGCACTCCGGGCAGGACGACGTGTGCGTGGGCTCGGTGATCGCCGGGCGGGACCGTCCGGAGCTGGAGCAGGTCGTCGGGTTCTTCCCGAACACGCTCGCGCTGCGCGGCGACCTGTCCGGCGACCCCGGCTTCCGCGAGCTGCTCGGCCGCGTCCGGACGATCGTGCTGGAGGCGTTCGCCCACCAGGACATCCCGTTCGAGCGGCTGCTGAACGAGCTGCGGGTCGAGCGTGACCTGAGCACCACGCCGCTGTTCCAGGCCATGTTCGTGATGCAGGACCGGGAGGCGTCGGAGCTGGCGATCGCCGGGGTCGAGACCGACGTGTTCGACCCGGGGGCGCGTCAGGCGAAGTTCGACCTGATGCTGGACGTGACGCCGCGCTCCGGCTCGCTGTACGCGATGCTGTCCTACAACGCCGACCTGTTCGAGACCGGCACGGTGTCCAGGATGCTGCGCAGGTACGAGCGGATGCTGGAGGCCGTGGTCGACGACCGCGACATCCCGCTGTCGCGGCTGCGCGCCGCGATGCTGCTGCCCGAGGACCGCGTCCCGGCGGCCACCGCGTCCCTGCCGTCCTCCCGGCGGACCGGCACGGACACCACGGCGGGCGCGGCGGGTATGGACGACGCGCCCGGCGGGCCCGGCACGGACCGCTCCGGGGACGCGGAGCGCACGGGCGGCACGGCGACGGTGCTCGCCCTGTTCGACGGGCGGGCGCGGCTGGCCCCGGACGCGGTCGCGGTCAGCCACGGCGACCGGCGTCTCGGCTACGGCGAGCTGCGTGACCGCGCGGAGCGGCTGGCCGCGCGGCTGGTCGCCGCCGGTGTGACGGCCGAGACGGTGGTCGGGGTGTGCGCCCGGCGGAGTCCCGAGCTGGTCGTCGCCCTGCTGGCCGTACAGAAGGCGGGCGGCGCCTACCTCCCCCTGGACCCGGCCCATCCCGCCGGGCGGCTGCGCTGGATGCTGCGCGACGCGCGGGCGTCGCTGCTGCTCGCCCAGGACGGCCTGCTGGAGTGCGACGACCTGCCGGTGATCCCCCTGAACGACGTCGCGGACGTTCTCCAGGCGGTCACCCTGAACGGCGTCGCGGACGGCTCCCCGGCGGTCACCCCGGACGGCCTGCCGTCCGCGGTCCCCTCCCCCGTCCCGGCATCCGCGGTCGCCTCCCCCGCCCCGCGGGCGGGTGATCCGGCGACCCTGGCGTATGTGATCTACACCTCCGGGTCGACCGGCCGGCCCAAGGGTGTGGAGGTCGAGCGGCGCGCGCTGGACGCGCGTGTCGCGTGGATGCGCCGCGAGTACGGCATCCGGCCCGGTGACCGGGTGCTGCAGTTCGCCTCCGCCGGGTTCGACACGCACGCCGAGGAGATCTACCCCGCGCTCACGTCGGGGGCCGAGCTGGTGCTGGCCCCCGACGAGCCGCTGCCCGACTTCCTGCGGACCCCTCAGGGGCGGTCGCTGACCGTCATCGACCTGCCCACCTCCTACTGGCAGGAGCTGACCGCCGCCCGCGTCGCGTGGCCCGAGACGCTGCGCCTGCTCATCCTGGGCGCCGACCCGCTGCCCGCCCCGGCGCTCGCCGCCTGGTACGCCGCGCACGGCGAGCGGATCACCCTGGTCAACAGCTACGGCCCCACCGAGACGACGATCATCGCCACCGCCGCCGAACTGGACCCCTCCGAGGCGTCCCGGCGGCCCACCGTGGGCCACGCGCTCACCGGCGGCCGCGTCCACGTGCTGGACGAGCACGGCTCGCCGGTCCCCGTCGGGGTGGCCGGTGAGCTGTGCGTCGGCGGGGCCGGGGTGGCGCGCGGCTACCGGGGGGCGCCCGCCCTGACCGCCGCCCGATTCGTCCCCGACCCGTACGGCCCGGCGGGGTCGCGCCTCTACCGCACCGGCGACCGGGCGCGGCTGCGTCCGGACGGGCGGGTGGAGATCCTCGGCCGCGTCGACCGGCAGGTCAAGATCCGTGGTTACCGGATCGAACCCGGTGAGATCGAGGACCGCCTCCTGTCCCTCCCCGGGGTGGCGCGGGCGGTGGTGACGGTCCGGGAGGACACCCCCGGCGACCGCCGCCTGGTCGCCTACGTCGTGCCCCGGGAGGAGTCCGTCCTCCGGGAGGAGTCCATCCTCCAGGAGGAGTCCGTTCCCCGGGAGGAGTCCCCGGACGGGAACGGCCCGGTGAGCGACGGCCCCCTCGGGCACCCGGCGGGCGACGAGCCACCCGGGCGTCCGGCGGGCGACGACCCGCCCGGGTGCCTGGCGGGCAGCGGGCCGACCGTGCCCCTCGCGGGCCGCGGGTCGGCCGGACACCTCGCGGAAGACGAGCCGCCCGGACACCTCGCGGAAGACGAGCTGCTCGCGCGTCTGGCGGCGGAGCTGCCGCCGTACATGGTGCCCGGCGCCGTCGTGGTCGTGGACCGCATCCCGCTGACCCCCTCGGGCAAGGTCGACCAGGCGGCGCTGCCCGTTCCCGGGCCGCGCGCGGGGCATGCCCATCTGCCCCCGGCCACCGCCACCGAGGAGCTGGTGTGCTCGGTGTGGGCCGAGGTGCTCGGGGCCGAGAGGGTCGGCGCGCTCGACGACTTCTTCCGGCTCGGCGGCCATTCGCTGCTGGCCACCCGGGCGGTCGCCCGGCTCTCGGCCGCGACGGGCCTGGACGTGCCGCTCAAGCTCGTCTTCACCCACCCGTCGGCCCGGCGGCTCGCCCGCGAGCTGGACCTGCTCGCCGGGGACGGCCAGGCGGGTCCCGCCCTGTCCCGGCGGCCGGAGGGCACGGCGCCGCCGCTGTCGTTCGCGCAGGAACGCATCTGGTTCATGGAGGAGCTCACCCCTGGCACCTCGACGTACGTGCTTCCCGCCGCGGTACGTCTGCGTGAGCCGGTGGACGCCGCGGCCCTGCAGGACCGGCTGGACGACGCCGTGGCCCGGCACGAGAGCCTGCGCATGCGCTTCCCCGCCGCCCCGGACGGGCGTCCGGAGGTCCGTGTCGTCCCCGCCGGGCACCCCGACGCGCGGGTCCCGCTGCGCGTCGCCGAGGCCGCCTCCGTCGAGGAGGCGCGCGGGATCGCCGGCGCCGACGCGGAGCGTCCCTTCGACCTGGCCGCCGGTCCGCCGCTGCGGGTGACGCTCGTGCGGCTCGGGCCCGCCGACCACGTCCTGGTGGTCGCCGTGCACCACATCGTCGCCGACGGCTGGTCGGCCGAGATCCTGCTCGGCGAGCTGCTCGGCGGGACGCGGCGGCCGCGTGCGCCGCGTGCCGGGTACGGCGACTACGCGCTCCGGCAGCGTGAGCGGCTGGCCGGGCCGTACCTGGAGCGGCACCTGGACTTCTGGCGGGAGGAGCTGGCCGGGCTGCCCGCGCTGGACCTGCCCGCGGACGCGCCCAGGGCCGTACGGCCGGCGCACCGGGGGGCGTGGCATGACCTGCGGTTGGACGCCGGCCTCGTCGCCGGACTGACGGAGCTGGCCCGCGCCCGCGGCGCGACCCTCTACATGGCGCTGCTGGCGGCGTTCCAGGCGACGCTCGCCCGATGGTCCGGGCAGCGCGACTTCGCGGTGGGCTCCCCGCTGTCCGGGCGGGACCTGGCCGAGCTGGAGGACATGGTCGGGTTGTTCGTCAACCTGCTGCCGATGCGGGCCCGCCTGTCCGGCGACCCGGGCTTCGGGGAGCTGCTCGACCGCACCCGGGACGCCGTACTGGAGGTCTACGCCCACCAGGAGCTGCCGTTCGAGAAGCTCGTCGCCGAGCTGGACGTGGCCAGGGACACGAGCCGCCCGCCGCTGGCGCAGGTGCTGTTCGCCCTGCAGAGCTACCTGGACACGATGCCCCGGACGGACTCGACGGACCCGGCGGGCTCCCCCGGGTCGGCGGGGTCTGCGGAGACCGCGGGGACACGTGGCGGGCGGCGGGCGGAGCCGTTCGCGCTGCGCACCACCACGGCCCGGTTCGACCTGGAGCTGTACGCCGCGGAGACCGGTGACGGCGTGGCGGCCAGATTCGTCTACGACCGCGACCTGTTCCGGCCGGACACCGTCGAGCGCCTCGCCGGCGGTTTCCTTTCGCTGCTCCGCGCCGTCGTCGCCGCCCCGGGCACCCCGCTGTCGGAGCTGGAGGTGCTCCCGGCGGAGGAGCGGGACCTGGTGCTGAACCGGTGGAACGCCACCGGCCGCGACCATCCGGGCGGCACGCTGCACGGCCTGTTCGAGGAGCAGGCGGCGCGCACCCCCGACGCCACGGCGGTGGTGTCCGAGGAAGGGACGCTGACCTACGCCGAGTTGGACGCGCGGGCGGCCCTGCTGGCCGCCGGCCTGGTGGGCGGCGGGACGGGGCCGGACTCCGTGGTCGCCGTGCGCGCCGAACGCTCGCTCGACCTGCCCGTGCGCCTGCTCGCCGTACTCAAGGCGGGCGGGGCCTACCTGCCCCTGGACCCCGGCCTGCCGGAGCGGCGCGTCCGGCTCATGCTGGACGAGGCCGGCGCGAGGGAGCTCACCGCGGTCCTGGAGCGCACCCCCGGGCCGGGGCCGTCGGCCGCGAAGACCCCCTTGGGGGACGTCCCGGAGGACTCCCTCGCATACGTGATCTTCACCTCCGGGTCGACCGGACGCCCCAAGGGCGTCGGCGTCTCCCACCGCGCCATCGTCAACCGGCTGCGCTGGATGCAGGAGACCTATCACCTCACCCCCGCCGACCGGGTCCTCCACAAGACCCCGGCCGGATTCGACGTGTCGGTGTGGGAACTGTTCTGGCCGCTGATCACCGGCGCGGCGCTGGTGGTCGCCCGGCCCGACGGCCATCGCGACCCGGCCTACCTGCGCGACCTCGTGCGGAGCCGGGGCGTCACCACGGCGCACTTCGTTCCGTCCATGCTGGCCGCCTTCACCGCCGAGGAGGGGATCGAGGACTGCCGGTCGCTGCGCCGGGTGATCTGCAGCGGCGAGGAGCTGACGGCCGCCGCCGCGCGGCGGCTGACCGACCGGCTGCCCGGGGTGGAGCTGCACAACCTGTACGGTCCCACCGAGGCCGCGGTGGACGTCTCCTGGCACCGCTACGCGCCGGGTGAGGAGACCGTGCCGATCGGCCGCCCGGTGGACAACACCCGGCTGTACGTGCTGGACGACACGCTGCGGCCGGTGCCGGTGGGCACGCCGGGGCAGCTGTTCATCGGCGGCGTCCAACTCGCCCGCGGCTACCTCGGCAGACCCGCCCTCACCGCCGAACGCTTCCTGCCCGACCCCTACGGACCCCCCGGCTCCCGCCTCTACGCCACCGGAGACCGCGCCCGCTGGCGCCCCGACGGAGAACTCGACTACCTCGGCCGCCTCGACGACCAACTCAAGATCCGCGGCATGCGCGTCGAACCCGGCGAGATCGAGGCCGTACTCGCCCGGCATCCCGGCCTGGAGGCGTCCGCGGTCGGCGTGTGGCGTGACGCCGCCGGGGCGCGCCTGGTCGGCTACGCCGTCTGGCGTGACGGTGACGGTGACGGGGACGGGGGTTCCGGTGCGGAGCGTCCCGACCTCCGCGAGTGGCTCCGCCGGGAGCTGCCCGAGCACATGGTCCCGTCGGCGTGGGTGACGCTGGACGCCCTGCCGCTCACCGCCAACGGCAAACTCGACCGGGCCGCGCTGCCCGTACCGGACGGCCGCGGCGGCCTTCCCCCGGAGCCGCCCCGCACCGACGCGGAACGCGACGTGGCCGAGGTGTGGCGGGAGGTGCTGGGCGTGGACGGCATCGGCCGCGACGACGGCTTCTTCGCCGTGGGCGGCGACTCCATCCGCAGCCTGTCGGTGGTGGCCGGGCTGCGGCGCAGGGGCTACCGGCTCGACCTGCAGCGGCTGTTCACCCACCAGACCGTCGCGGAGCTGGCCGCCGCACTCACCCGCGGCGACGGACCGGGGCCGGCCGACGCGCCGGCGACGGAGGCGTTCGGCCTGCTCGGTCCGGAGGACCTGGCCAAACTCACGGGAGGCGACCGATGATCGAGGACGCGTATCCGCTGGCCGCGCTGCAGGCCGGCATGCTGTACCACAGCGAGCTCGACACCGGCGGCTCCACCTACCACGACCTGATGACGATCACCGTGCGCGGCGGTCTCGACGCCGCCGCGCTGGAGCGGGCGCTGGCCGAGGCCGCCGCCCGGCACCCGGTGCTGCGCACCTCCTTCGACCTGACCGGGTTCAGCGAGCCGCTGCAGCTCGTCCACGACGCGGCCGTCATCCCGCTGGAGGTCACCGACCTGCGCGGCGACGGAGCGCGGGAGCGGCTGGCCGAGTGGCGGGAGGCGGAGAAGCGCACCGGGTTCGACTGGACGTCTCCCCCGCTGATGCGTGCCCACGCCCACGTGCTGGGCGACGGCGAGTTCGCGTTCAGCCTCAGCTTCCACCACGCGATCCTCGACGGCTGGAGCGTCGCCGCCCTGGTCACCGAGATCCTGCGCCGCTACACCGCCGGCCCGGAGGAGCGGGCCGGCGGCCTCGCCCCGCCGCGGGCGGCGTTCCGGGACCTGGTGGCGGCCGAGCGGGCCGCCGTGGCCTCGGAGCGGGCGCGGGAGTTCTGGCGGGAACGGGTGGCGGACGCCCCGGACTGCCGCCTGCCGCGGCTGCCCGGGTTCCCCTCGGGCGGACCGCGCGCCGCCGAGGTGCTGGCCGTACCGGTGCCCGCGCCCGCGGTGGCCGCGCTGGAACGCGACGCCCGCGAGCTGCGGGTCCCGCCGCGCACGATCCTGCTGACGGCCTGCCTGCTGGCTCTGGGCCTGGTGACCGGTGAGCGCGAGGTGATGACCGGCGTGCTGGGGCACGGCAGGCCGGAGAGCGAGGGCGGCGGCGAGGTGCTCGGCCTGTTCCTCAACACGCTGCCGCTGCGGGTACGGCTGGACGCCGCCGACCGGGCCGAGCTGGTGCGGCGGGTGTTCGACGCCGAGGTGGCGGCCGTGCCGTACCGGCACTATCCGCTGTTCGAGATCCAGCGGCTCGCCGGCCGCTCCCCCCTGCTGGACACGCTGTTCGACTTCAGGGACTTCCACGTGTACGGCGGGCTGCCGGAGGACGGCCCGGCCGTCACCGGGCAGGAGTTCTTCGAGCAGACCGACGTGCCGTGCACGGTGGCCTTCGTCCGGGTCCCGGGCGGCGGGTTGACGCTCACCGTCTCCTACGACGGCGCCCAGTTCCCGCGCGGGCAGATGGAGGCCCTGGCCGCTCACGTGCTGGAGGCGGTCACCGGTACGCCGCAGGTCGGCGAGGCCGACGTCGCGGCGATCACCCGCTGGAACGCCACCGGCCGCGACCACGCCGGGGGAACCCTGCACGGCCTGGTGCTCGCCCGCGCGGCCGCGGCCCCGGACGCCCCGGCGGTGGGCTTCGCGGGCGAGTGGATCACCTACCGCGAGCTGGCGCGGCGGGCGGCGCGGGTGGCGGCGGCGCTGCGCGGGGCCGGGGCGCGGGCCGGCGAGCCGGTCGGCGTCCACCTGGAGCGGAGCCTGGACCTGCCCGCCGCCCTGCTGGGCGTGCTGGCGGCCGGCGGCGCGTATCTGCCGATGGAGCCGGGGCATCCGGCCGGGCGGCTGCGGGACATGCTGGCCGACGCCGGCGCCTCGGTGGTGCTCACCTCCGCCGCCCTCGCCGGGCAGGCCCCGCCGGCCGCCCGCACGGTGACGCTGCCGGACGGCTGGGACGGTGAACCGCTCCCGGCGGACGCCGCGACGCCCGCCGCGGACGGGCCCGGGAACGCCACCGGCTCCGGACCCTCCACCGCGAAGAACGCCACCGGCCCCGGAGCGCCCACCGTGAGGGACGCCTCCGGCTCCGGACCGTCCACCGGGAAGAACGCCACCGGCCCGGGGTCGTCCACCACGAAGGAGGCCGCCGGCTCCGAGCCGTTCACCGGGGAGGACGTCCCGGAGGACTCCCTCGCATACGTGATCTTCACCTCCGGGTCGACCGGACGCCCCAAGGGCGTCGGCGTCTCCCACCGCGCCATCGTCAACCGGCTGCGCTGGATGCAGGAGACCTACCGCCTCACCCCCGCCGACCGGGTCCTCCACAAGACGCCGACATCGTTCGACGTGTCGGTGTGGGAACTGTTCTGGCCGCTGATCACCGGCGCGGGACTGGTGGTCGCCGAGCCGGGCGGTCACTACGACCCCGGCCTCATCGCCGAACTGATCGCCGGTGAAGGGATCACCACGGCGCATTTCGTGCCGTCGATGCTGGAGGCGTTCCTCGACCTGCCGGAGGACCTGCTGAGAGACCTTCCGGAGGACCGTGGGCCATCGGAGGACCGTGACCCGCCGGAGGACCTGTCGAGAGACCTGCCGGGGCGGGCCGCGGGCGGGCTGCGCAGGGTGGTGTGCTCGGGCGAGGCGCTCCCGGCCGACCTGGTGCGCCGTTTCGCCGACCGGCTGCCCGGGGTGGAGCTGCACAACCTGTACGGTCCCACCGAGGCCGCGGTAGACGTCTCCTGGCACCGGTGCGACCCGGCCGAGCCGGTGGTCCCGATCGGCCGCCCGGTGGACAACACCCGTCTTGAGGTGCTCGACGAGCGGATGGCGCGGGTGCCGGTGGGCACGCCGGGGCAGCTGTTCATCGGCGGCGTCCAACTCGCCCGCGGCTACCTCGGCAGACCCGCCCTCACCGCCGAACGCTTCCTGCCCGACCCCTACGGGCCCCCCGGCTCCCGCCTCTACGCCACCGGAGACCGCGCCCGCTGGCGCCCCGACGGAGAACTCGACTACCTCGGCCGCCTCGACGACCAACTCAAGATCCGCGGCATGCGCGTCGAACCCGGCGAGATCGAGGCCGTACTGCTCGACCAGCCCGAGGTGCGCGCCGCGGCGGTCGTCGCGGACGGCGACCGCCTGGTCGGCTACGTCGTGACCGGCGGCGCTCCGGTGGAGTGGCGGTCACGGTTGCGGAACCGGCTGCCCGAGCACATGATCCCGTCGGCGTGGGTGACGCTGGACGCCCTGCCGCTCACCGCCAACGGCAAACTCGACCGGGCCGCGCTGCCCGCGCCGGAACGGCCGGAGCCGGACCGGCACCGGGTGCCGCCCAGGGATCCGGTGGAGGGCCGGCTGGCCGCCGTCTGGGAGGACGTGCTCGGCGTCACCGCGGTCGGCGTGTTCGACGACTTCTTCGACCTGGGCGGGCACTCGCTGCTGGCGCTGCGGCTGGCCACGCGGATCCGGCGGGAGTTCGGCAGGGAGCTGCCGGTGGCCGCCGTGCTGGCCTCACCGACCGTCGCGGGCCTGGCCGAGGTGCTGCGCGGCCCGGAGGACCTGGCGGCCGGGCAGCGGATCGTCACACTCAACGCCGGCGGCGACCGGCCGCCGATCTTCCTGGTGCACGCGCTCGGCGGACAGGTCTTCCGGTACCTGCCGCTGGCCCGCAGGCTCGGCCCCGACCAGCCGGTGTACGCGATCGCCGCCAGCGGCCTGGCCTCCGGCGAGGACCCCCACCCGACCATGGCCGAGATGGTCGACGACTACGTGGCGCGGCTGCGCGAGTTGCGGCCGGCCGGGCCGTACGTGCTGGGGGGCTTCTGCATCGGCGGCAACATCGCGCTGGAGACGGCCAGGCGGCTGCGCGCCCTCGGCGAGGAGGTGCCGCTGGTGGTGCTGTTCTACTCGGACGCCGACGAGCCGGTGATCACAAGCTCGCTGGAGGACGATGCCTCGCTCATGACGCACGCGCTGGCCGGCGGGCCGCTGGAGACGGATGCGGCCGAGTTCGCGGGCCTCGGCCCGGAGGAGATGCTGCTGGCGGTCATCGAGGCCGCCGGCCGGGAGCGGCGGCTGGCCCCGGACACCGCCGACGTCGAGCAGGCGCGGCGCTACCTGCGGGTGTTCCGGGCCAACGCGCACGCCGTCGGCCGCTACCGCCACGACCCCTACGACGGGGACGTGGCGCTGTTCGCGCCCGTCGGCGACCGGCCCGACCTGGGCTGGAGGTCCGTGGTCAAGGGGACGCTCGCGATCGAGCCCATCCCCGGCGAGCGCGTGGTCGTCCTTTTCGAACCCCTGGTCGCCGAGGCGGCCGCCAAAGTGAGGAGCTGGATCGACGATGGTGTCACCGGAGGCTGAGCGCACACGGGAGGCCGGGGACGGTCCCGGGACGGCCGGGGACGGGCACGGCGAAGACGGGCGGGCCGGGGACGGGCGTCCCGCCCCCGGATCCGGGGGCGGAGGCGGGGACACGCTCTGGCGCAACCACGACTTCCTGCGGCTCTGGGCCGGGCAGGCCCTGTCCCAGGCCGGTTCGCAGATCTCCTACGTGGCGATCCCGCTGGTCGCCGTCGTCACCCTGGGTGCGAGCGCGACCGAGATGGGGGTGCTCGGCGCGCTGGTCCGGCTGCCGATGCTGGGGTTCCTGCTGTTCGGCGTCTACGTCGACCGGATGCGCAAGCGCCCGGTGCTGATCTGGACCGACCTCGGCCGGGCCGTGGTGCTGGCGCTGGTGCCGCTGCTGTACGTGATGGACTCCCTGACGCTGGGCGCGCTGTACGCGGTGGTGTTCGCGCTCAGCCTGCTGTCGGTGCTCTTCCAGGTCGCCTACCGCTCCTACTTCCCCTCCCTGGTGCCGCTGTCGCACCTGGCGGAGGGCAACGGCAAACTGCAGCTCAGCGAGTCGCTGGCGCAGACCGCCGGTCCGGGCGCCGCATCGGCGCTGCTGAAGGTCATGGCCACGCCGATGCTGATCCTGATCGACGTGTTCTCCTACCTGTTCTCCGCGGCGGCGGTGCTGCTGATCCGCCGCCCCGAGGCCCGGCCCGAGCCGGACGACGAGACGGCCGGCAGCGTGCACCGGGCCATCTGGGCCGGCTT
Organism: Streptosporangium sandarakinum; assembly: GCF_013409935.1. GTDB lineage: Bacteria > Actinomycetota > Actinomycetes > Streptosporangiales > Streptosporangiaceae > Streptosporangium > Streptosporangium nondiastaticum. The sequence goes on from NZ_JACCCO010000001.1 coordinate 901,703, forward strand.
CCGCTGGGTGATGACGCAGCCGATGATCCGCCCGCTGGCGATCGCCAGCGGCCTGTACTCGTTCTTCGTCATGGGCGCGATGCAGTCGATCTACATCCTGTTCCTGCTCAGGGGCGGCCCCGACCTGCCGCCGGAGTGGGTGGGCGCCGTCATGGCGACCGGCGGGGTGGGCGCGATCCTCGGCGCGACGCTGTCGGTGCGGACGATGCGCCGCCTGGGCCTCGGCCCGACCCTGCTGTGGAGCACGGTGATCGGCAACTGTTCGCTGCTGCTGGTGCCGTTCGCCTCCGGCTCCGTCTGGACGGCCGCGGTGATGCTCGGCGCGTCCCAGTTCGTCGTCTGGGCCTGCAACCAGGTCTTCTTCGTCAGCAACATGACGCTGGTGCAGTCGATCACCCCGCCGCGCCTGCAGGCCAGGGTGATCGGCACGATCTACTCCCTCGGCCTGATCCCCGCGCCGCTCGGGGCGCTGGGCGCCGGCCTGCTCGGTGACGCCGTCGGCCTGCGCTTCGCCATCCTCGTCGCGGTGGTCGCCGGTGCCATCCTGCCGATCCTGCTGCTGGTCTTCTCCCCCATCCCGGGGACGAAGGAGTTCCCCGCCGGGCCCCGGGAATAGGTTCTGGAGCGTACGACGCCTTGATCCGCCGGACAGAACCCGGCCGAGCACCCGGCCCTCCGCAGCAGTGGCGATCTCCGGTCGGCTGACCGCCGCTCCCGCCTCCGGCCCGAGCGCAGGACCTGACGGACTGCCCGACTCCTGCGTCCGGCCTCGTCGCCGGCCTGTTCGTCTCAGGTGAGGGAGGTGTCGCCGAGCGACTGCAACAGGGTGCGCAGCGCGTCGGCCAGCCCGTCCGCCCGGTCGCGGTCGAGGGCCTGGAGCAGGCGTGTCTCGTTGGCGATGTGCAGGGCGAACAGGTCGTCAATGGTCTGGCGGCCGTGGGCGGTGAGCCGGATCCGCACCGTGCGGCGGTCGACGGCGTCCGGGACCCGTTCGACGAGGTTCTTGGTCACCATGCGGTCGATGCGCTTGGTGATGGCGCCCGAGGTGACCATTGACGCCTTGACGAGCTGGCCCGGGGTCAGCTCGTAGGGCTCGCCCGAACGCCGGAGCGTGGTCAGAACGTCGGCCTCGCTGTTGTCCAGGCCGTACCGGCGGAAGAAGTCCTGGATCTCCGTCTCCAGCAGCCGGGCGAGCCGTTGGATTCGGCCCACCACCCCGACCGGCCAGATGTCCACGTCGGGACGCTCCCGGCGCCAAGCGTCCATCACCGCGTCTACGGCGTCGCCCATCCCACACCTCTCTTGCTAGTCTCTTATCGATATCTTACCAGTAAGAGACATGAGGGAAGGTGTCCATGTCCCGCAATATGGAGGCGGTTCGAGCCGCCTACCAGGCGTTCACCGACGGCGATCTCGACCGGTTCATCGAGTCGCTCGCCCCCGACTTCGTCTCCCGGCAGTCGATCGCGGTCCCGTGGCACGGCACCTACCGGGGACACGAGGGCGTACGGAAGATGTTCGGCAAGGTCGCCGAATGCGCCGATGCCGTCTACGAACCGTCCCGGTTCATCGAAGGCGACGAGCACATCGTCGTGGTCGGCGATGCCCGCACCGTCCCCCGGAGCACCGGCGCGGCGGCCACCGTCCGGGAACTGCACGTCTGGCAGATCAGGGACGGCCGGCTGCTCGGCCTGGAGGTCTTCCTCAACGCCCCCGCACCGCTCCTGACCGCACTCGGGGCCTGAGCAGGTCCTTGAACACCCGCACGATCGACCCCCGACACAGGGAGATGACATTGTCCTGGCTGGACAGCGACTACCCACCGCCTCGCTATCACGGAGACCGCGGAGAGATCAGCGCACGTCTCCGCTCCGCCGACACACCGGCAGACCTCGTCACACCGTCCGGCGGACGGACCGACTATCTCGCCACCAAGGCATCGACCGGCGGGGAGTTCGGCCTCTACCGGGTCCGCATGAGCCCCGAAGCCGCGGGCACGAGCACCCACTTCCACAAGACGATGACCGAATCGTTCTACGTCGTGGCCGGGACTCTGCGGGTCTACGACGGCCGGCGATGGTTCGACGCATCGGCGGGAGACTTCTTCCACGTGCCGCCGGGCGGCCTGCACTCCTTCGGGAACGAGTCCGGTGAGCCGGTCGACTTCCTGATGCTGTTCACCCCCGGCGCGGCCCGGGAGGGCTACTTCGAAGGGGTCGGTCACCTCGCCGGCATGAGCGACGAGGAACGGCTCGCCTTCTTCGTCCACCACGACAGCTATTTCACCGACATGGCCAAGGGTCCGGCGGCGCAGTCATGGCAGGCCCGCGGCGCGCGGTGACGCGAACCCGGCCCTGGGACGAAGCCGGGGCCGCCACGCCGGGAAACCGGATCCGGCGCTCGGAGCGCAATCGCTCCGTAGCGCCGGATCCGGTCCCCCACCGCGCCTTCCGCCGGCGGCGTTGCGCACCGCAGGAGGCCGTGCTCGTGGCCGATGATGAGAGCCAGGCGGCCGGCCCCGGGCGTCCGGTTCACAGACTCAGGCCCGACTCCAGGTGGGCCAGCGCCTTGTCGATCTCGGCCGGACCGTCCAGGCCGGAGTTCCGTGCCCACTGCGCCCAGACCATGGCCACCACACCGAAGGCGGCGCCGACCGCGTTCCGGATCCGCGGGTCGTCCTCGGCGCATCCCGCCCTGTCCGCCACGATGGCGCGGACCTCGCCGATCAGGTCCGGGCTTCTCCGCAGGTTGGCCACCAGCAGCTCGGGCACGGTGGCCGCGAACACTTCCCGTGCGTGCCCTGCGGCGATCTCCTCGGCGGACAGGGCGGCGAACGCCGTGTGGAACGCGCCGCGCAGCACGGTGACCGGGGGGCCCGGCGGCTGGGAGGCCAGCGCCTCGATGAGAGGCGGGAAGCGGTCGAGCGTGACCAGGTCTTCCTTCGTCGGGAAGTAGCGGAAGAAGGTGGCCGGGGAGATCTCGGCCGCTTCGGCTATCTGCTCGACGGTGGTGACGTTGTAGCCGCGCTCACGGAAGAGCCTGAACGCCTCACGCAGGATCGTCTCCCTGGTCCTGGCCTTCTTGCGTTCGCGCAGTCCGATCTCAGTCACGCAGAAGATTGTACTGCGCACACAAACAAGTGTTCTCTATCAATTGATAGTAGACTCTCACAATTATCAGATCAGGGAGATCCGGAGGTGCCCGTCATGGGCCATGACGTCAACGGCCTGCACCACGTCGGCCACATCGTGCGGGACATGGACCAGGCGATGGAGCTTTACCGGAAGCTCGGCTTCACCGTGGCCGCCCCCGCCTGTCCCGTCATGCCGGCCGCACCGGGAGGCCCCGCGGAGCCGTTCGGAGCGGCCAACGCCCACGTGTACTTCCCGTGCGGTTTCGTCGAACTGGTGGCCGTCATCGGTGACACCGGCCGCATGCCCGGCAACGCGCGCCCGATCCCGTTGCGGGTATCCGACGACAAAGTGCCGGGGCTGAGGGCCGCCATCCGCGCCACCGCGGCCGACATCGCGTCCTTCCTGCGGCGCTTCCAGGGCGTGCACATCATGATCGCCGACACGCCCGACATCGATCGCGTGGCCGCGCGGCTGACGGCCGACGACGTCGGCCACGGTGGCGTCCATGACATCCAGCGGCCCGTCGAGACCGCCACGGGGACCAGAATGGAGCCTGCTCGCTACCTGGAGATCACCCGCCTCCATCCGTCACCGGGACGCGTACCGGAGGGCAGGATCGGGTTCGCCGAGAACGCACCGGTCAAGGCGCCCCGGGATCGGCGGCGCACCGACCATCCCAACGGCGCGACCGGGCTGGTCGAATGCGTGCTGTGCGTGGCCGACACGGCGTTGCCCGAGTTGGCGCGCCGCTACGAAAGCTACTTCGGCCGGGCACGACACGGTCGGGTGACGCGTTTCGACCGGGCGAACGTCACCGTCGTGGCCGCATCGGCGCTCGCCGGCCTGCTACCCGGTGAGCGTCCGGCGGCCCTGCCCGCGTTCGTCGCCTACGCGGTGGCCGTACGCGACCTTTCCGCCACCGAAGAACTCCTGCGCGACAACGACGTCCCGGTCATCCGAACCGGCCCCGAGAAGATGTTCGTGCCCGCCGGCGCCGCACTGGGCGTCGCGATCGTCTTCCGCCAGGACGGCTGAGGCCGCCCGGAAGCCGTGGCTCACGACGAGCCTGGTGGCGGGGGAGAGACGGTGTCGTGGAGGGCGCGTACGGCGCTGCGGACCGCGGGGATGTGATCCGCCTCGCGATGATGGATCAGGTGCACGGTCCGGGGACGAAGCTGCGCGGCCACGCGAACGGTGACGCCGGGATTCCGGAAGGCGTCGAGGGCGAGCTGCGGGAGCAGCCCGATCCCCAGGCCGCGGGCGATCAGTGCCTGGGTGACCACGTAGTCGTCGGTGCTGTGGCGGATGTCCGGGACGAAGCCCGCGTCCTGACAGGTCTGAAGCAGGTTCGCGGTGCACCGTTCGCACCCCCCGACCCACCTCTCCTCCGACAGCAGCCGCAGGTTCACCGGCCGGTCGGGCGGTGCGGCGTGCGCGTGGGGGTGGGAGCGCGGCAGAACCAGCCGGACCGGGTCCTCCCCCAGCACGACCCGCACCAACCCGGGGTGGTCGGCCGGGTGTTCTCCCGCGTGGGTGAACGTCAGAGCCAGATCCACCTCACCGGTGGCGAGGAGGTCCAGCGCTTCGGGGGGCTCCGCCTCGCGGAGCCGTACGTCCATGCCGGGATGGCGCTGGGCCAGCAGGCTCATGGCGGCGGGAACGAGCGCGGCGCTGGCCGAGGGGAACGCGGCGAGCCGGACGGTGCCCTCCCGCAGCTGGGCCAGCGCGTCGAGGTCGTCATCGGCGGCGTGCAGCCGTGTGGCGATGGCGTCGGCGTGGCGCAGCAGGACCGTGCCCGCTTCGGTGAGCTGGATCCCGCGCGGGCGGCGCAGCACGAGCGCCAACCCGACCTGGCGCTCCAGATGGCGCAGATGCTGGCTGACCGCCGGCTGCGTCCACCCGAGAGAGCGGGCCGCCCCCGCGATCGAACCGGAATGCGCGATCTGCCGGAAGATGAGCAGGCGGTGGGCATCCATGCCATAAGTATTGCTTGGGGGTCGTCCAAGAAACGCAGGTCTACCTATGAGCCTCACCCGTGGGTCACCATGGGCCCATGACACGGACCATCGGCCTGATCGGCGGCATGAGCTGGGAATCCTCCGCCGAGTACTACCGGCTGCTCAATGAGGAGACCCGCAGGCGACTGGGCGGCCATCACTGCGCCCGGAGCCTGCTGCTGACCCTGGACTTCGCCGAGATCGAGGCCATGCAGCGCGCGGGAGACTGGGAGGCCGCCGGGCGGCGGCTCGCCCAGGCGGCCAAGACCCTCGAGCAGGCCGGGGCGGAGATGGTCCTGCTGTGCACCAACACCATGCACCGGGTCGCCGAGGCCGTCGAGGCGGCGATCGGTGTTCCCTTCGTCCACATCGTCGACGCGACGGCGGAACGGATCACCCGGGCCGGCCTCACGACCGTGGGGCTGCTGGGCACCCGCTTCACCATGGAAATGGACTTCTACCGATCCCGGATGCTCAGGCACGGGCTGGAGATCCTGGTGCCCGACGAGCCCGGCCGCACGCTCGTGCACGACGTCATCTACCGGGAGCTCACCCAGGGCCGCGTCGAGGACTCCTCCCGTGAGGCCTACCGGCGGATCATCGCCGATCTGGCCGAGCGCGGCGCCCAGGGGGTCATCCTGGGCTGTACCGAGATCACCCTTCTCATCGGCCCCCAGGACAGCGCCGTTCCCGTGTTCGACTCCACCCGCATCCACGTCGAACACGCCGCCGACCTGGCGTCGCGGTGAACGGCGCGGCCCGCGCCGGGGCCCGCTGATCGATGGTCGTTCAGCCGGCCGTCACCGTACTTCCGGCCGATGATCAACCCGTGACCGGCGGAGACCATGGGTCTCCACAAGCGGTGGTCGTGATGCCGCGGCCGGGCCTGTGGCGTCGGCCTCACGGTCACGCCTGCTTCGGCAGGGTGAGAATCTCGGCTCCGTCGTCGGTGATGGCGATGGTGTGCTCGCTGTGGGCCGTCCGACAGCCTGTCGCGCTTCGGAGCGTCCACCCGTCGGCGTCGGTGACGAGCCTGGCGGTGTCCGCCATGACCCACGGTTCCAGGGCGAGCAGCAGCCCGGGGCGCAGCTTGTACCCGCGGCCGGGCCGCCCGGTGTTCGAGACGTGCGGGTCCTGGTGCATCGTCGATCCGATGCCATGACCTCCGAACTCGGTGTTGATCGGGTACCCCGCCTCGCTGAGGACCGTGCCGATGGCGTGGGAGATGTCGCCGACGCGGGCCCCGGGCCCGGCGGCGGCGATCCCCGCGGCCAGCGCGCGTTCGGTCGCACTGATCATCGCGACGCTCTCCGGGGGCTTCGTGTCGCCCACGATGAAGCTGATGGCGGCGTCCGCGGCGACTCCGCCCTTGGAGACGGCGAGGTCGAGGGTCAGCAGATCGCCGTCGGCGAGCGTGTAGTCGTACGGCCGTCCGTGGAGTACGGCGTCGTTGACGGCCGTGCAGATGTAGTGGCCGAACGGGCCGCGTCCGAAGGACGGCTCGTAGTCGACGTAACAGGACAGCGCCCCCGCCTCGGCGATCATTGTCTTGGTCCACCGGTCGATGTCCAGAAGGCTCGTGCCGACCGTGCTGCGGCTCTTCAGCGTCTGCAGGATGTCGGCGACCAGGGCGCCCGTGTCCCTTGCCCGGGCCAGGAGGGTGGGGTTCAGGATCTCGATCATGGGGTGTCCTTCTCATGCAACCAATAACTATACCGGCCATACTATACCGGTACTAGAATCGGAGTCATGGTCAGACTGCCGCTCACTCCCGCAGAGGTCGAACGCGGACGGCGCCTCGGCGCCCTCCTACGCCGGGCCAGGGGAGAGCGCTCGATGCTCGGGACCGCGCTCGACGCACGTGTCTCACCGGAGACCCTCCGGAAGATCGAGTCGGGCCGCGTGGCCACCCCCGCCTTCCCGACCATCGCGGCGATCGCCGAGGTCCTCGGCCTCTCCCTCGACGAGGTGTGGGCCGAGATCAGCCGGCCCGAACGCGATGCCGAACCGACCGGCCCCGGTCACGGCACCCGTGAGCGGATCGCCTCCTGAGCCTCGGTTCCGCGACCGCGCCGGCGGCGTCGGCCGGAGAGGAGCGCAGGCACGGCTTCCGGCCGACGCCCCCGGTCGGCGCGCCTCAGGGCCCGTTCCGCGGACCGCCCCGCCCGCCGGGAGGATCCGCGGAACGGGGCTCAGGCCACCAGGCCCGCGACGAGTTCCAGCTGCTCCAGGCGCAGCCGCAGGGTGGGGGTGACCAGGCCGACGACCAGGCCGGTCGCCCCCGCCTCGCGGTAGGCGGCCACCCGCTCGCGCAGCTTGCCCGGCGGACCGCACATCGTCATCGCGTCGACCAGCGCGTCGGGCAGCAGGGACATCGCCTCGCCCTGCCGCCCGGCCAGGAACGCCTCCTGCACCGCCTCGGCCTCCTTGCCGAACCCCAGGGTATGGGCCAGGCGGTTGTAGAAGTTGGTCCGGCGCGAGCCCATGCCCCCCAGGTAGAGGGCGAGCATGGGACGCATCATGTCGTAGGCCAGCTCCTCGTCCTCGTCCACCATGGTCAGGACCATCGGGACCACGTCGAAGCCGTCCAGGCTCCGGCCCGCCCGTTCGGCGCCCCGGCGCAGCTCGGCCGTGCGCTCGGCGAGGTGGCCGGGCGGGAAGTGGATGGCCAGCCAGCCGTCGGCCAGCTCACCGGCGAGGGCCGTCGTCCTGGGCCCCATGGCGGCCAGGTAGACGGGCAGCCGCTCCTGCACCGGGGACACCGCGAGCGAGAGCTCCTTGCCCTGGCCGCCGGGCAGCGGCAGCGTCATGGTCGGCCCGGAATGGCTCACCGGCCGTCCGGCCAGGGCGAGCCGCAGCACCGACAGGTAGTCGCGTGCCCGCTCCACCGGCCGGTCGAAGGGCTCGCCGTGCCAGCCCTCCACGACCTGGGGTCCGGAGACGCCCACGCCCAGCCGGGCCCGGCCGCCGGAGACCTGGTCGATCGTGGCGGCCGTCATCGCCGCGACCACCGGCTTGCGTCCCGACATCTGCAGCACGCCGGTGCCCAGGCCGATCCGCTCGGTACGGCCCGCGATCCAGGCCATGAGGCTCGCCGGGTCCGTGCCGTAGGTCTCGGCGGCCCACACCGAGTCGTACCCCAGCCGCTCGGCCTCGCGGACGAGGGCGAGGTGGTCGGCGGGGCCGAGCCCGGCCCCGCCCCAGTAGCTCATGCTGTAGCCCAGACGCATCCGATCTCCTCGGTGATGGCGGCGGCCAGCCGGTCGGGAGCCTCCTCGGCCAGCCAGTGGGAGGCGTCGAGCTCGCGCAGCGACGGCCGGTGGACGCTCTGCCTGCGCCAGCCGAGCAGCCCGCCCCGGGAGACCGAGCGGTCGCGCCCGCCGTACAGGACGGTGATGGGGACGGGCAGCGGCGGGGCGGGGACGTGCCGGTAGCCGGCGAGCATGCCGAAGTCGGCGCGGAGCGCGGGTTCGAGGATGGGCCTGAGCGCCTCGCGTTCGGCGACCTCGGCCGGGACCCCGCCGAGCTCGATCAGTTGCTCCCAGAACAGCCACGACGGCAGGGACGGCAACCTGCGCAGCAGGAGCGCGACGTCCGGCGCGGCGAAGGAGCCCACCAGCAGCCGCTCGGGCAGGATCGGGCGCTCCGCGGCCGGCCCCGGGGCGGACCCCGCCCGCGAGCCGGCGTCCGGCGACGGCCCGGAGGCAGGCCGCCCGATGCCCGGCGACGGCCCGGAGGCCGGCCGCCCGGGGGCCGGTGGCGGTCCGCCGGGTGCGGACAGCTCGGTCAGGCGGCGGCAGACCAGGTACGCCAGCAGCGCGCCGCTACAGTAGCCGAACAGCGCGTACGGCGGGCGCGCGGTCGTCAGCAGGTCGCGGGCCAGGTCCTCGACGAGCCCGTCGAGGTCGTCGCGGGGCGGCTCGGCCAGCCTGGCCTGCCTGCCCGGCAGGTTCACCGACCACACCTCGACCTCGGGTGGGAAGGCGGCGGCCGGCCCGGTGAGTGACGCCGGGCCTCCCCCGGCGTTGGGGAAGGCGTACAGCCGGACGCGGCCCTCGGGCCGCCCCCCGACCGGCACGAACCACGGTGCGGTCAACGGCCCGCTCCTTCCTCGGTCTCCCCGGCGGACGTCCCGGCCCGCCCGGTGAATGCCCCGGTCCGCCCGGCGAATGTTCCGGCGAACGCGGCCAGCCCGGCCGGGGTGGGGTGGTCGAAGATCGCGCGCACCCCGATCGGGTGCCCCACGAGCTCCTCCAGCGGGGCGATCAGCCGTACGGCGAGCACCGAGTGCCCCCCGCTGAGGAAGAAGTTGTCGTGCTCGCCGAGCCCGGGGCGACCGAGCGCCTCCCGCCAGAGCCGCAGGACCCCGTCCACCAGCCGTGAGCCCGTCGCGGCGGGCTCCGCCACCGGGTGCTCCTCCTCGGGCACGGTGAGACTCCGGTAGTCGATCTTTCCGTTGCCGGTCTCCGGGAAGCGGTCGACGAGCACGAACCCCGAGGGGACCGCGTAGTCGGGCAGGCGGGTCCGGGCGTGGCGCCACAGCTCCTCGCGCCAGGCCGCCGGGTCGGACGGCTCCCGCGCGGGCCGCACGAACGCCGTCATCGTGTCGCCGCGGACGACCACGGCGGCGGCCCCGACCGTCCCGTGGTCGTGCAGGACCGCCTCGACCTCGCCCAGCTCGATCCGGTGCCCGCGCAGCTTGACCTGCCGGTCGTCACGGCCGAGCAGTTCGAGGGTTCCGTCGTGCCGGAGCCTGGCCAGGTCGCCGGTGCGGTAGAAACGGCCGTGGCGGGGGTGCGCGCCGAATCGCTCGGCGGTCAGCTCGGGCCGGTTGACGTATCCCGCGGCGACCCCGTCGCCCGCCACGCACAGCTCCCCGGGGACCCCCGGCGGGGCCTCGCGCCCGTCGGCGTCCCGGACGAAGACCCGGGTGTTGGCGAGCGGCGCGCCGATCGGCACCGGATCGCGCGGGGCCTCCGCGATCTCGGCCGCGGTGGACCAGATGGTCGTCTCGGTGGGCCCGTAGACGTTGAACAGGCGGCAGCCCAGCGCCAGCAGGTCCCTGGCGAGCGCCGCCGGCAGGGGCTCCCCGCCGCACAGCACTGTCCGCCCGGCCAGCTCGCCGCCCGCCTCCGGTACGGCGAGCCGCCACGCCGTCGGCGTGGCCTGCACGACGCGCACGTCCCGCGCCACGACGAGGTCCAGGAGCCCGCGCGGCCGGAGCCGGTCGGCGTCGGAGGCGATGACCAGGGTGCCGCCGCCGGCCAGCGGCAGCAGCAGTTCCAGGGCCGAGATGTCGAAGGAGGGGGTGGTGGACCACAGCACCCGGGCCGCGGCGTCCGGCCCCAGCCGCTCGGCGAAGTCCAGGACGAGGTTGGCCAGGTTGCCGTGGGTCACGGCCACGCCCTTGGGCCGCCCGGTGGACCCCGAGGTGTAGATCACGTACGCGAGCGCGTCCCCGGCGGCCGGGGCTGAGACGGGCGCGGAGCCGGCGCCGGGTGGGGCGGAGCCGTACGGAACCGTCAGGACGGGTACCTCCCCCGCCCACGGGACCCCGGCGGGAGCGATCACCAGGCGGGCCCCGGCGTCCCGGACCTGGTAGGCCAGGCGCAACTCCGGGTGGCCCGGGTCCAGGGGCAGGTAGGCGGCTCCGGCCGCCCACACGCCGAGCACGGCCGCCACCAGCTCCACCGAGCGTCCGAGGCCGAGCGCCACGATGTCACCGGGCCCGACCCCGCGCGAGAGGAGCGCGTCCCTGACGCCCGCGGCGGCGTCCAGCAACTCCCCGTAGCGGACCTCCCGATCGCCGTCGACGACGGCGACGGCGTCCCCCCGATGGGCGGCGATCCGCTCCGGCAGCGCGGGCGGGCCGCTCCGGCGGCGGCCGGTGTCGTTCAGGCGGTCCAGCAGCGCCCGGTCCCCGGAGGAGAACGCCTCCAGGGCGCGCTGCGGCCGTTCGGGGTCCTCGGCCGCCTGCCGCAGCAGCGAGGCCATCCGTGCGACGAAAGCGGTGATCTCGGTCTCGTCGTGGACCTCCGTGCTGTGCCACACCCGGACGGTGAGCCGGTCCGGCTCGTGTACGGCGATGCACTGCAGGTCCAGGCGGCTGCGGTCGAAGAGGTCCTCGACGTATTCGGGCACGGAGCCCTGGATGCTCACCCGCTCGTCGGTCCACGGCCGGTAGTTGAACATGTGCCGGAAGAGCGGCACCCGCCAGTCGCCGGTACCGTGCCCGCGTTCTACGAGGACGGCCTCGACGGAGGCGTCGGCGTGCTCCACCCCTTCGAAGAAGGCGTCCTCCACCCTCCTGACCAGGGCCGCGAACCCCTCCCGCGGATCGGTCCGCACCCGCAGGGGCATCGTGCTGACGCCGTAGCCGACGTGGTCGCGTGTCGCGGCGGTCCTGGTGCTGACCGGCACGCCGACCACCATGTCGGGGCCGGCCCCGTGGCAGCGCAGGGCGAGCAGGAAGGCGCTGGTCAGCACCATGTTGTCGGTGGTGCGCAGCCGGGTCCGCAGGGTGTCCAGCGCCCGCCGGGTCGCCGCGTCCACCTCCCAGGAGCAGGTGTGCCCGGCGAACGTGGGCCGCACCGGAGAGGGCCGGCTGCCGGGCAGCAGCATGGCGGCCGGGTCGGCGCCCTCCAGCCGGTCGAGCCAGTAGCCGATCGACTCCCGCGACGCCCGGCCCGGCTCCAGCATCGGGGCGGGGCCCGCGAGCCCGGCGGGCAGCGGCGCCTGGCCCGTCTGGGCGTCGTAGAAGGCGCCCAGTTCCTCGACGAGGAACTGCATCGATGTCGCGTCGACCACGATGTGGTGGGCGACCAGGCAGACCACGCTTCCGCCGTCGTCCGGCAACGTGAAGTGGCCCGCCCGGAACAGCAGGTCCCCGGCGAGGTCGAAGGGCTCGTCCAGGAACGCCTGCAGGTCGGCGACCATCGTCTCCTCCGTGGTGGCCGCGCTCACCAGCGTGATCCGCGCGTCCTGCGGCGCGGTGAGGTGCCGGACCGGGGCTCCGTCCACCTCGGGGAACCGCAGGCGCAGGGCCGGGTGCCGCCGGAGGAGACGGTTGACGGCGTTCTGCAGGGGGAAGCGGCGCAGCGGCTCGCGGGTCCGGAACGCCACCGCCAGGTTGGAGACGCCGCTCCCGCCCGCCAGCTGCTCCAGCACCCAGAACGAGTACGGCACGGCCCCCGGCGGGCGCGGGGGCTCGACCGACTCCGGCAGCCCTTCGAGCCCGCCCGCCTTCCTCGCGGATCCTTCGGGCCCGCCTGTCTGCTCCGCCGGTCCTTCGACCCCACCGGCCCGCTCCGCCGGTCCTTCGAGACCACCGGTCCGCTTCGCAGGCCCTTCGAGGCCGCCCGCCTGTCCCGCCGGTCCTTCGGAGACCGTCTCCTCCGGGACGGGGTCGGAACCGCTGGGGACGGACAGCCGCTGAAAGGGGTGATCGGGGTCGAGCGCCTCCCAGTCGACCCGGCAGCCGAGCGTCCACAGCCGCGCGAGCGCCGTCACCAGGCCGTGCCGGTCGTCTCCGCAGTCGATCGCCGTCCCGCCCGGAGAGGACGCGGCCGGGCCGAGGACCAGGGTGGGTTCCCCGTCCGTCTCCGGCGTACCAGGGACGGGTGTCCTGCCGCCGGCCACCTCGCCGAACCCCGGCACCCCGTCCGTCCCCGCCGGGCCGGGGGCCGCGGCCCCGCCGCCGGCCACCCGGGCGACCGCCTCACCGATCTCCAGTCTCCCGGCGACGACGGCGGCCGCGATCTCCCCCGCGCCCTCCCCCGAGCCGGCTTCCGAGCAGGCGGCGGGCGTGACGCCCCAGCCGGTCAGGGTGGCCGCCAGCGAGCAGGTCACCGCGAAGGTGACCGGGGCGTCGTCCCGCTTCCCGGCGAGCCACTCGTCGTGGAGGTCGATCCCGTGCCGTTCGAACTCCTCCAGGCAGACGTCCATGGACTCGGTGAACAGCCGCTCCACCCCGTACAGGGCGGCGCCCAGCCGCCCGGTTCCGCCCGGCGGGAAGACGAAGCGCACCCCGGCGCCGTCCCGGACGGGTTCGGGGGCCGTGGCGGCGATGGTGAGGGCGCGCGCGGCCTCGGCCGCGGTCGAGCAGACGACCGCTCCCCGGAACGGATACGGCGTGCGGCCCCGCTGGAGCGTGGCGACGGCGTCGGCGAACCGTTCCTGGGGAAGCGACGCGAAGAAGCCGGCCAGGCTTCGCCGCACGGCGTCGGCCTCCTCCGCGGTGCGCCCGGACCAGACGACCACGCGGGGCCCGGCGGCGGACGACAGGAGGACCGGCGGAAGGCCCTCCCCCGCCACCGGGTGACCGGACGCGGAGTCCGTGTCGAGTACGGCGCGCACGGGATCGCCGTCGAGAAGCGCCTCCCCCAGCCTCCGCAGCGCGACCGCGCGGTCCGCCGGTCCCAGCCCGGCCAGGACGGCGCCCGCCCTGGTGACCGCCACGTCGCACCCGCCGGACAGCAGGGCCCGGCACGCGGCCTCCACGCTCTCGTGCAGGGCGAGGACGCCGGGGGGCCGCGCCGGGTCGTGCCCGGCGTCGCCCAGCGCGGCCTCGGCGGACGCCGTGGAGAGCGGTCCGCGCGGCCCCGTGCCGATCACCGCGATCGACCGGCGTCCCGTCACCGGGACGCTCCCGGCCCCCGGCGGATGCGGGCCCGGACGTCCCTTCGGCCGCCGCCGGACGGGCGGGGCCGCGAGGAGTCGTCTCCGGCCTGCTCCGAAGCTCCGCCCGCCGGGAAGCCGCCCGCCGGGGAGCCGGGTGCCGGGGCGCCGCGGAGATCCGGGGAGCCGGGCGTCGGGGAGCCGGCGGCCGGGCCTCCCGGCGCCGGGGCGTCGGCGCGGGTGCTTTCGACGAGGCGGCCGAGGGCCCGCGCGTTGGGACGGGTGAACATCGCGGTGACCGGAATGTCGATCTCGAATGTGCCGGTGATGTCCGCGTGCAGCTCGACCAGGGCCATCGAGTTGAGCCCGGCCTCGAAGAAGTTCTCGTCGGGGTCGACCGGCCGGCCGAGCCGGCTTTCGATCATCCCGGTGACCCGGTCGGCGATCGGAACGGGCCGTCCCGGGCGTCCCCGGACGTCCGCGGCACCTCTCGCGCCGCCGCCATGCTGTTCTCCCGGGTCCACCGGCCGACTGCCCTGGATCATCCGCAACCCTTCGCTCGGCGTCGGGCGCACCGCCGCGCGGGCGCCCTGTGCCGATCCTCTTGAAGGATTCAGGACACGACAAGACCGTATTTTTCGGCCTTTGTCATCCGGGACGCGACCGGGGCACCGGACCGCCGTCGTCCGGAGCCACGGCCAGGTTCCCGGGCCAACGTCATCCGGGGCGCGACCGGGTCACGGATCAACCTCGTTCGGGGCCATGGCCAGGTTCCCGGATCGACGTCGTCCGGGGACACGGCCGGGTTCCGGGATCAGTGTCGTCCGAGGATGCGGCCGGGTTCCCCGATCAGCGGTTCCCCGCGGAGAGGCCGATGCGGATCTCCTCGGCGGTGAGCCGGGCGAAGGCGTGGCCGAGTTCCTCCAGGCGGTGCCGGGGAAGCGCCGCGGCGAGGGCGGGGAGGATCCCCTCCTCCTCGGCGGCGAAGTGGCGGGTGATCATGTCGGCGAGGTCGTCCAGCTGCGGCTCGAAATCCGCGGCGGCGGGGGCGATGTCCAGCAGGTGGAGGAGCCTCTGCTCGGCGCGCTGGTGCTCGTCGACGGAGTGGCGGGCGTGTTCGGCCTCCCGCGGGTCCACCCTGGTGATCTCGGGGTAGACGATCTCCTCCTCGCCCCGGTCGTGGGCGACGAGCTTGGCGGCGAGTTCGACGAGCAGGGCGGGGCGGGCCGCCGGCTCCCGGCGAAGCCGGCCGAAGATCGCTCTGATGTCGCGATGATCCGCGATGATCATGCTGATGACGTCCCGTGCCATGATCCCCTCCTTCGTCCGGGGCCGACTACCCGGGAGGAGGGGGCCTACACCCGCCGCGCGGAGAATTCTCCGCGCGGCGGGCGCCGGGCCTGGTCAGGAGAGGTGCGAGACCGCGGCTCCGATGGTGTGGACGCGCAGGGCGTTGGTCGAGCCGGGCGAGCCGGGAGGCGATCCGGCGACGATGACGACCTTGTCGCCCTTCTCCAGGCGGGCGTGGGCCAGCAGGGCGGCCTCGACCTGGCGGACCATGTCGTCGGTGTGGTGGACGAACGGCACCTCGAACGTCTCGACGCCCCAGCTCAGCGCGAGCTGGCTGCGGACGTGCGGGGAGGAGGTGAAGGCCAGCAGCGGGATCGGCGAGCGGTAGCGGGCCAGGCGGCGGGCGGTCTCACCGGACATGGTGAAGGCGACCAGGGCCTTGGCGCCGACGATGGCGCCGACCTCGGCGGCGGCGCGGGCGATGGCGCCGCCGGTGGTCTCGGGCAGGCGGTCGAGGCTGTGGGTGGCCTTGAGGGCTCGCTTCTCGGCCGCGCTGGCGATGCGGCTCATGGTCTCGACGGCCTGGACCGGATACTGGCCGACCGAGGTCTCGCCGGAGAGCATGACCGCGTCGGTGCCGTCCATCACGGCGTAGGCGACGTCGGACGCCTCGGCACGGGTGGGCCGCGGAGAGCTGATCATGGAGTCGAGCATCTGGGTGGCGACGATGACCGGGCGGGCCTTCTCACGGCAGAGCTCGATGGCGCGCTGCTGGACGATCGGCACCTCTTCGAGGGGCAGCTCGACGCCGAGGTCGCCGCGGGCGACCATGATGCCGTCGAACGCCTCGACGATCTCGGGGAGCCGCTGGACGGCCTGCGGCTTCTCGATCTTGGCGAGCAGCGGGAGGCGGACGGCCTCCTGCTCCATGATGTTGCGCACCACGTCGGCGTCGGAGGGACGGCGGACGAAGGACAGCGCGATCATGTCGAAGCCGGTGCGCAGCGCCCAGCGCAGGTCGGTCTCGTCCTTGTCGGTGAGCGCGGGGGCGCTGACGTTGACGCCGGGGAGGTTGAGGCCCTTGTTGTCGGAGATCATGCCGCCGGTGACCACACGGGTGGTGACGCGGGGGCCGTCGATGCGGGTGACCTCGAGGTGGACCCGGCCGTCGTCGACGAGGATGCTGTCGCCCGGGCGGACGTCCTTGGGCAGGCCGAGGTAGGTGGTGGAGACCTGGTCCCGGTCGCCGGGGACCTCTTCGGTGGTGATGGTGAAGACGTCACCGAAGCCGAGGCGGATCGGCCCCTCCTCGAACTTGCCGACCCGGATCTTGGGGCCCTGGAGGTCGGCCAGCACGCCCACGCCGCGGCCGAGCTCGGCCGCGGCCTCCCGAACCCTGTCGTAGACCTCCTTGTGCAGCTCGTGGCTGCCGTGGCTGAGGTTGAAACGGGCCACGTCCATGCCGGCGGCGATGAGCTCACGCAGGCGTTCGGGTGAGGATGTGGCAGGGCCGAGGGTGCAGACGATTTTCGCGCGACGAGTCACGGTTCCCAGCCTAATTGGTACAGACCACCTGGTCGTTACATTGCCCGGAGCAGGCATGAAAAACTCGGTGGCCTCAACGCTACCGGCCGGGGGCGGGTATGGCGAACCGGCCTCCCCTCCCCCGCAGGTCACCCGCGGTCACCGCCGCGGGTCCCCGCGCGGCGGCCGTACGGCGTGCGCGACCGGCCGGGCACGCCGTACGGCCCGGGGCGCGAGCCGTACGGCCGGGGGTCAGGGCCGGACGGTGGCGGCCCTGGCGGCGTCGACGATGCCCCTGCCGTAGAAGCCGTTGCGGTCCCTGGTCCCCTCGCACGTCTGGGCGTCGCCGGCGCCCCCGGTGTGGTAGACGAAGCGGCGCGGCGAGGGGCAGGACCGCTTGGAGGCGGTGGCGTACAGCAGGCGCTGGACGTCGGCGGGCGGCATGGTGAGACCACCCTTCCCCGGTTTGCCGAAGCGGCTGATCAGGATGGCGGCGACGCCGGTGGCGTGCGGGGCGGCCATGGAGGTGCCGGCGAGGTACTGGTAATAGGCGCAGGTGCCGCCGTGGCAGTCGCGGATGACGGAGGGGGAGGTGGGCCGGCCGTCACGGGAGATCAGGCCCTGGGCGCGGAGGGCGTGCTCGGGGGCGGCGGCCAGGATGGTCCTGGTCTCGTCGATGCCGCGGCCGTCGAGTTCGTCGCCGCCGGGCGCGGCGAGGTCGGTCTGCTCGACGCCGTAGTCGGAGTAGTAGGCCTTGCGCTTGCTGGGGCCGAGGGCCGCGACGGAGATGACGCCCTTCGACTCGGCCGGGACGTTCAGGCAGGAGTTGTCGATCCGGCGGGTGCGCTGCGCATCGGCGGGGTAGTCGGGGCTCTCGGTGTCGGTCCGGGGCCTGCCGAGGTCGGTGGACTCGTTGCCGAGGGCGCTGATGAGGGTGACGCCGCGCTTGCGGGCGTAGTCGAGGGCGCGCTGCATGCCGGTGATGACGCCGCGCTGTTCGAGCTGCTCGGCCTTGGAGTCGGCGGGGTTGGCGCGGCAGTTGAACAGCCAGGGGTCGATGTAGTAGCTCATGTTGACCACGTCGATCCCGGCGTCGGCGGCGTAGGTGAGGGCGTCGAGGCTGGGCTTGAGGAAGAACAGCCCGGAGTCCTGACCGGCGCGCAGGTTGACGAGGGTGACGCCGGGGGCGACGCCGGCGACGCCGAGCCCGTTGACGGGCGAGGCGATCGTGCTGGCCACGTGGGTGCCGTGGCCGTCGTCGTCCCAGTCGACGGGGTCCTTGCAGCCGGTGAACTCGCAGGGGCCGTCGAGGGTCGCGCCGGTGGAGTCCTTGGGCCGGTCGGTGACGAAGTTGCGGCTGAGGGCGCGGTCGAAGTTGGGGGCGATGTCGGGGTGCTTGCCGTCGATGCCGGTGTCGATGACGCCGACGAGCACCTTCCTGCTGCCCGGTGCGGTGGCGTGGGAGCCGGTGGCGGTGGCGCCGATCATCTTCATGTCCCACTGGCGGGAGGCCAGCGGCTCGGCGGCGGGCGCGGCCCGGCCGGTGCGCGAGGCGGGCTGCGTGATCAGGCCGATGCGCGAGGCGGACCGCGCGGCCCGGCCGGCGTGACCGGTGCGGGAGGCGGCACCGGCGGTGTGGCCCGCGCCGCCGGTCCGGGAGTCGCGGGGAGCGCGGGGGCCGGTGGCCGCGAAGGCGGAGGCGGAGGCGCCGGCCGGGAGGGCCGGGGCGGACGCCGCGAAGCCGATGGCGCGGTCGGAGGAGACGCCCGCGACGGCGCCGCTGGCGGCCAGGCGTTCGACGAAGCGGTCGCCGGGGCCCCGGGCGGCGACGTAGCCGAGCCTGGGCTCGGTGGCCGTCGCGGTGCCGCCGGCCGCGCCGATCGCGGCGACCGCCCGGTCGTGCCCGCCGCCGGGGTAGAAGACGAGGTAGTCGCGGAGCCGTCCGGTCTCGGCCGACGAGGCGCCGGGTGGTCCGCCCACCGCGAGAGTGCTCGCCAGGGCGACCACCGCCGTCACGCCCGACAGGTTCCTGCTCCAGCGACTCATCCGATCCCCTCCACGGCTGTCCGGACCAAGGGGCCATCCTTCCCGGTATTCGACCACTCAGGCAACGCGGGCGTCGTTCCCACGGGTCTTTTCGATATGGCGGGGAGGCTCCGGAGGCCCAGGCCGGGCCGGGTTCCGGGAGGGGCGGGGTAGGGTCCCGGAAGAAAATGATCCAGGAGGCGACATGGACATCGTGAACCCCGCCGTCAACGACTACGTGCTGGCCCACTCCACCCCGGCCGACGACGTGCTGCGGGATCTGGCGGCCGAGACGCGGAAGGCGTTCTCCGACTTCACGAGCATGCAGATCACGCAGGACGAGGGCGCGTTCCTGACCATGCTGGTCCGGCTGGTGGGGGCGCGGCGGGCCGTCGAGGTGGGGGTGTTCACCGGATACTCGTCGATCTGCATCGCCCGCGGACTGCCCGCGGACGGGCGGCTGCTGGCCTGCGACGTCAGCGAGGAGTGGACCTCGGTGGCCCGGCGCTACTGGGAGCGGGCGGGCGTGGCGGACCGGATCGACCTGCGGATCGCCCCGGCGCTGGAGACGCTCCGGGCGCTGCCGGCGGACCCGGTGATCGACTTCGCGTTCATCGACGCCGACAAGGTGAGCTACCCCTCGTACTACGAGGAGCTGGTCACCCGGCTGCGGCCGGGCGGCCTGATCGTGCTGGACAACGTGCTGCGTTCGGGCCGGGTGCTGGACGAGTCCTTCCAGGAGGAGCCGGACGTCGTGATGCGCCGGATGAACGACATCGTGGTGGCCGACGACCGCGTCGAGTCGGTGATGCTGCCGATGCGCGACGGCGTGACGCTCGCCCGGCGGCGCTGAGCGCGGCCCCGCGCGGCAAGGGCGGGCAAGGACTCCGAATCGAGCCCCGACCCCGATGACGGCGCGGCCCCGCGCGGGAAGGGCGGGCACACGCGGGAGGGGCGGGCACACGCGGGAAGGGCGGGCACGGTCCGCTCCCGGCGCGGTCTCCCGGACGCGGCGGAGGCCACGCGCCCCGGTGCGGGACGCGCGGCCTCCGCGGCGCCGTGTGGCCCGCGCCGGAGGTTCCCGGCGCGGACGTCAGACCAGCGGGCGGGCGGTCGGCGGGATCGCCCTGGGCAGGGCCGTGTCGCCGGTGAGGTAGCGGTCGACGGCCGAGGCGGCCGAGCGGCCCTCGGCGATCGCCCACACGATCAGCGACTGGCCGCGGCCCATGTCGCCGGCGACGAACACGCCGTCCACCTTGGACATGTAGGAGGTGTCGCGGGCGACGTTGCCGCGGGCGTCGAAGAAGCCCTCGCCGCCGTCCTCGGCCAGGTCGGACAGCAGGGACCCCTTCTCCGGGCCGAGGAAGCCCATGGCCAGCGTGACGAGCTGGGCCGGGATCTCCCGCTCGGTGCCGGGGATCGGCGCGAAGCCGCTCGCCGGGCCCTCGACGTCGACCAGGCGCAGCGCCCTGATGTTCCCGTCGCCGTCGCCGACGAACTCGGTGGTGGAGGCGGCGTAGACGCGGGTGCCGCCGCCCTCGGTGAGCTCCTCGTGGGCGCTCTCCATCTTGAACAGGATGGGGTAGGTGGGCCACGGCTGGCTGCCGGGGCGCTCCGCCGGGGGCCTGGGCATGATCTCCAGCTGGGTGACCGATGCGGCGCCCTGGCGGATCGCGGTGCCGATGCAGTCGGCGCCGGTGTCACCGCCGCCGATCACGACGACGTGCTTGCCCGCGGCGTCGATCGCCGGGGCCCGCAGGTCGCCCTCCTGGACCCGGTTGGCCTCGGGGAGGTACTCCATCGCCTGGTGGACGCCGCCCAGGTCGCGGCCGGCGACCGGCAGGTCTCGCCACAGGGTGGCGCCGCCGGCCAGGACGACGGCGTCGAACTCCTCGCGCAGCTGCGCCGCGGTGACGTCGACGCCGACGTCGACGCCGGTGCGGAACTCGGTCCCCTCGGCCCGCATCTGCTCCAGGCGGCGTTCGATGTGGCGCTTCTCCATCTTGAACTCGGGGATGCCGTAGCGCAGCAGGCCGCCGATCCGGTCGGCGCGCTCGAAGACCACGACGTCGTGCCCGGCCCGGGTGAGCTGCTGGGCGGCGGCCAGTCCGGCGGGGCCGGAGCCGACGACCGCGACACGCCTGCCGGTGCGGGCGGCCGGAGGCGCGGGGGCGACCCAGCCCTCGGCGAAGGCGCGGTCGATGATCTCGACCTCGACCCGCTTGATGGTGACGGGGTCCGAGTTGATGCCGAGCACGCACGCCGACTCGCACGGGGCGGGGCACAGGCGGCCGGTGAACTCGGGGAAGTTGTTGGTCGCGTGCAGCCGTTCGGCGGCCTCCCGCCAGTCGTCGCGGTAGACCAGGTCGTTCCACTCGGGAACGAGGTTGCCCAGAGGGCAGCCGTTGTGGCAGAACGGGATGCCGCAGTCCATGCAGCGTGAGGCCTGCCTGGTCAGCGCGGGCCGCGGGAAGTCCTGGTAGACCTCCTTCCAGTCGCGGATGCGCACGTCCACCGGGCGGCGGGCCGGCAGCTCGCGCCCGTGCGTGAGGAAACCCTTCGGGTCGGCCATCGGTTACGCCCCCTTCTATCCCTGTACGGCGGCCGCCATGACGGCCTCGTCGATGTCTCGTCCTTCGAGCCGGGCGGCCTCGGCGGCCGTCAGGACCCGCTTGTAGTCGGTCGGCATGATCTTGCTGAACCGGCCGGGGTCCCAGTCGGCGAGCAGGGCCCTGGCGACCGTGGAGCCGGTCTCGGCCAGGTGCCGCTCCAGGAGCCCGCGCAGCTCATCGGCGTCGTCGTCGCCGAGCGCCTCGATCTCCACCATCTCCCGGTTGACGCGGGCGGCGTCGAGGTCGAGCAGGTAGGCGACGCCGCCGGACATGCCGGCCGCGAAGTTGCGGCCGGTGGGCCCGAGGACGACGACCCGGCCGCCGGTCATGTACTCGCAGCCGTGGTCGCCGACGCCCTCGACGACCGCGGTGGCGCCGGAGTTGCGGACGCAGAACCGTTCGCCGGCCACGCCGCGGACGAACATCTCGCCGGAGGTCGCGCCGTACAGGGCGACGTTGCCGGCGATGATGTGGCCCTCCAGCGGGGCCTCCTCGTGCGGCCGCAGCGTGACGCGGCCGCCGGACAGGCCCTTGCCGGCGTAGTCGTTGGTGTCGCCGGTGAGGCGCAGCGTGACGCCGCGGGGCAGGAAGGCCCCGAAGGAGTTGCCGGCCGAGCCGGTGAAGCGGATGTCGACGGTGTCGTCGGGCAGGCCGGCGCCGCCGTACCGCCTGGTCACCTCGTGGCCGAGCATGGTGCCGACCGTACGGTTGACGTTGCGGATGGGCAGTTCCAGCGTGACGGGGCGGCCGTCGTTCAGCGCGCCCTCGGCGAGCTGGATCAGGGTGTTGTCCAGGGCGGCGGCGAGCCCGTGGTCCTGCTCGCGGACGCGGCGCAGCGCGGCTCCGCCGGGCAGTTCCGGGCGGTGCAGGATCGGCGACAGGTCCAGGCCCGCGGCCTTCCAGTGGTCCTCCGCCGAGGCGGTGTCCAGCAGCTCGGCGTGGCCGACGGCCTCCTCCAGGCTGCGGAACCCCAGGGCGGCGAGGTACTCGCGGATCTCCTCGGCGATGAACTCGAAGAAGTTGACCACGAACTCGGGCCGGCCGGAGAAGCGCTTGCGCAGCTCGGGGTTCTGGGTGGCGACGCCGACCGGGCAGGTGTCGAGATGGCAGACGCGCATCATCACGCAGCCGGAGACGACCAGCGGGGCGGTGGCGAAGCCGTACTCCTCGGCGCCGAGCAGCGCGGCGATGACCACGTCGCGGCCGGTCTTGAGCTGGCCGTCGACCTGGACGACGATGCGGTCGCGCAGGCCGTTGAGCAGCAGCGTCTGCTGGGTCTCGGCCAGGCCGAGCTCCCAGGGGGCGCCGGCGTGCTTGAGCGAGGTCAGCGGGGAGGCGCCGGTGCCGCCGTCGTGGCCGGAGATCAGCACGACGTCGGCGTGGGCCTTGGACACGCCCGCCGCGACCGTGCCGACGCCGACCTCGGCGACGAGCTTGACGTGCACGCGCGCCGCGGGGTTGGCGTTCTTCAGGTCGTGGATGAGCTGGGCGAGGTCCTCGATGGAGTAGATGTCGTGGTGCGGCGGCGGCGAGATGAGGCCGACGCCGGGGGTGGAGTGCCGGGTCTTGGCGATCCACGGGTAGACCTTGTGGCCCGGGAGCTGGCCGCCCTCGCCGGGCTTGGCGCCCTGGGCCATCTTGATCTGGATGTCGTCGGCGTTGACGAGGTACTCGGAGGTCACGCCGAACCGGCCGGAGGCGACCTGCTTGATGGCCGAGCGGCGCTCGGGGTCGCGCAGCCGCTCGGGGTCCTCGCCGCCCTCGCCGGTGTTGGACTTGCCGCCCAGGCGGTTCATCGCGATGGCGAGGGTCTCGTGGGCCTCCATCGAGATGGAGCCGTAGGACATGGCGCCGGTGGAGAACCGCTTGACGATCTCGGAGACCGGCTCGACCTCCTCGATCGGGACCGGCTCGCGGATGCCCTCGCGGAGCCGGAACAGGCCGCGCAGCGTCATGAGCCTCTCGGCCTGGGAGTCCACCATGGAGGTGTACTCCTTGAAGATCTCGTAGCGGCGCGAGCGGGTGGCGTGCTGCAGCTTGAAGACGGTCTCGGGGTTGAACAGGTGCGGCTCGCCCTCGCGGCGCCACTGGTACTCCCCGCCGACCTCCAGGCGGCGGTGGGCGTTGTCCACGCGCGGGTGGGCGCGGCGGTGGCGCCGCGCGACCTCCTCGGCGAGGACGTCGAAGCCGACGCCGCCCAGGCGGGAGGTGGTCCCGGCGAAGCAGGTGTCGATGACCTCGGCGCCGAGGCCGAGGGCCTCGAAGATCTGCGCGCCGGTGTAGGAGGCGACGGTGGACACCCCCATCTTGGACATGACCTTCAGGACGCCCTTGCCGTACGCCTTGATGAGGTTGCGCACGGCCTTGGCGGGGTCGCCGGCGAGCGCGCCGGTGGCGACCATGTCCTCGACGGTCTCGATGGCGAGGTAGGGGTTGACCGCGCCGGCGCCGTAGCCGATGAGCAGCGCCATGTGGTGGGCCTCGCGGGCCTCGCCGGTCTCGATGACCAGGCCGACCCGGGTGCGGGTCTTCTCGGCGATGAGGTGGTGGTGGACCGCGCCGGTGAGCAGCAGCGACGGGATCGGCGCGAGGGTCTCCGTGGAGCCGCGGTCGGACAGCACGATGACGCGGGCGCCGCCCTCGATCGCGGCGGAGACCTCGGCGCGGATCTCGTCCAGGCGGCGCAGCAGCGCCTCTCCCCCGCCGGCGACCTCGTACAGGCCGGAGACGACGTGCGGGTGGAAGCCGGGCAGCGCGCCCTCGTCGTTGATGTGGATGATCTTCGCGAGCTCGTCGTTGTCGATCACCGGGTACGGCAGGACGAGCTGGCGGCAGGAGGCCGGTCCGGGCTCCAGCAGGTTGCCCTCGGGGCCGAGGGTGCTGGACAGGGAGGTGACGAGCTCCTCGCGGATGGCGTCCAGCGGCGGGTTGGTGACCTGCGCGAACAGCTGGCTGAAGTAGTCGAACAGCAGCCGGGGCTTCTCGCTCAGCACCGCGACCGGGGTGTCGGTGCCCATCGAGCCGATCGGCTCGGCGCCGGCCCTGGCCATCGGGGCCAGGATGATCCGCAGCTCCTCCTCGGTGTAGCCGAAGGTCTGCTGGCGCCTGACCAGCGCGCCGTGGCTGGGGATCTCGCGGGAGCGGGCGGGCAGTTCCTCGAAGCGGACCAGCCCGGCGTGCAGCCACTCGGCGTAGGGCAGCTCGGCGGCCAGCTCCGCCTTGATCTCGTCGTCCTCGATGATCTTGCCGCGGGCGGTGTCGACGAGGAACATCCGGCCGGGCTGCAGGCGGCCCTTGCGGACCACGTCCTGCGGCGGGATGTCGAGCACGCCGGCCTCGGAGGCGAGCACGACGAGGCCGTCGGCGGTGACCCAGAACCGGCCGGGACGCAGGCCGTTGCGGTCGAGGACCGCGCCGACCAGGGTGCCGTCGGAGAAGGTGATCGAGGCGGGGCCGTCCCACGCCTCCATGAGGGTGGAGTGGAACTCGTAGAAGGCCCGCCGCGCGGGGTCCATCTCGGTGTGGTTCTCCCACGCCTCGGGGATCATCATCAGCACCGCGTGCGGCAGCGAGCGCCCGGTGAGGTGGAGCAGCTCCAGCGTCTCGTCGAAGGAGGCGGTGTCGGAGCCGTCGGGGTCGCAGATCGGGAAGAGCCGCGACAGGTCGCCCGGGATCGCGGCGGTCTCCAGCATGGCCTCGCGGGCCCGCATCCAGTTGCGGTTGCCCCGGACCGTGTTGATCTCGCCGTTGTGGGCGACGTAGCGGTAGGGGTGGGCCAGCGGCCACGACGGGAAGGTGTTGGTCGAGAAGCGCGAGTGGACCAGCGAGATCGCGGTCTCGTAGCGCTCGTCGGTCAGGTCGGGGAAGAACCGCTCGACCTGGCCGGGGGTGAGCATGCCCTTGTAGACGATCGTCCGGGAGCTCAGCGAGGGGAAGTAGACGTCCGCCTCGTGCTCGGCCCGCTTGCGCAGGCAGAAGGCGAGCCGGTCCAGCTCCAGGCCGCGCCGACCTTCGGCGGAGGCGACGAAGAGCTGCCGGAAGGACGGCATCACCGCGCGGGCGCTGGGCCCGGGCAGCGACGGGTCGGTCGGCACGTCGCGCCAGCCGAGGACGGTCAGCCCCTCCTCCGCGGCGATCTCCTCGATCAGCCGCACGGCGGTGTCGCGGGCCTCGGGAGCGGCGGGCAGGAAGGCGGTGCCGGCGGCGTAGGAGCCCGCCTCGGGGAGCGGGAAACCGGTCACGGCGCGCAGGAACGCGTCGGGGATCTGGGTGAGGATCCCGGCTCCGTCGCCGGTGTCCGGCTCACTCCCCTGGGCCCCGCGGTGGTCGAGGTTGCACAGGGCGGTCAGGGCCTTGACGACGATGTCGTGGCTGCGGCGCCCGGCCACGTCGGCGACCATGGCGACCCCGCAGGCGTCGTGCTCGTGCTCGGGGTGGTACAGGCCCTGGGGCTCGGGGAAGCCGAAGTGGGCAGCAGGCATTGAATCCCTCCCGTCGTCTCACTGCTCTGGATCAAGCAAGGGACGACGTTGGCCCTGCTGCGTAGTGTTTCGACATTACAGTACCCCGTCCAAAACACGGCCATCCTGTCCACATAGTGACCATTTGACAGATGTTTTACGGTTTTCCGCCCTTTATGGTGGCTCTCCGCTCCCGCGGGCGGTGACGGGCGGATGGCGCGCGGATTACGGTCCCGTGCCGCGTACGGCGGCGCGGGACGCCCCGCCGTACGCCTCTAGGGTTGAGCCATGGAAGGGATCGAAGACCTCATCGCACGGGCCGGCGTGGACGGCAGGCGGCCGCGGGCGGTGCTCGCGGCGCTGGCCGGGGGCCGCTGGTGGACGCTGGCCGACCTGGTCCGTGAGACGGCGACGTCCCGGCGGACCGTCGAGGCGCTGCTGCGCGAGGTCGAACTGGAGCGCTCCGGCGACCGGTTCCGGCTGACGCGCCCGCCGTCCGGGATCGCCGGGATCGCCGGCGTCACCAGGGAGGCCGCGCCGGCCGACCCGGTGGCCCACCTGCTGCCCGGCCACGCCGACCTGGTCGCGACGATGGAGGAGCTGATCGCCCGGGCGCCGCGCGGCCGCCAGGCGCTCGACCACGTCGCCGCGACCGCCGACACCGTGGTCCGGCGGGCGCTGCTGATGAACGCCAGGTTCTGGCTGGACGGCGCGCGGCTGCTGTGCGTGGGCGACCACGACCTGACCTCGCTGGCGACCGCGCTGCTGCACCCGGGCGTCGAGATCACCGTCGTGGACATCGACGAGCGCATCCTGGACCACATCTCCGGCCACGCCGAACGGCTCGGCCTGTCCGTCCGGACCCGCTGGGCCGACCTGCGCCTGGGCCTGCCCGCCTCGGCGCACGCCTGGGCCGACCTGGCGATCACCGACCCGCCCTACACCCCTGAGGGGATCGGCCTGTTCACCGCGCGCGCCGTGCAGGGACTGCGCGACCGCGAGCAGGGCCGCGTCCTGCTGGCGTACGGCGCGAGCGAGCGCACCCCAGCCCTGGCTTGGAAGGTCCAGCACGCCCTGTCCCAGCTCAACCTCGTCAGCGAAGCGATCTACCCGGACTTCAACCGCTACTTCGGCGCCGAGGCCATCGGCTCGGCCGCCGACCTGTACGTCCTGCGGCCCACCACCAAGACCTGGCCCGCCGTGGCGGCCCGCGTCGACGGTCTCAGCGCCGCGATCTACACCCACGGTCCCCAGTCGGTCGAGTCGGCGAAACCGGCCGGTCCGGCCGCGCGGACCGCCGCGCCGGACCCCGGGGAGGCGCCCGAGGTGCTGGTCGGCGAGTGGCCCAAGGACGTCCTCCCCCGGGTGCAGCGCACGCGGCTGGCCACCTGGCTGGCCAAGCCGCACGCCGGCGACCCGCGCCGCGTGGCGATCGCCGTACCCGCCGGGATGGAGGCGGCGCTCCCCCGGCTGCTGCTGGCCACCCGCGCCCGCGAGGTGCGGGTCACGCTCGCCGAGCCGCCCGGCGGCCTGCCCGGCGCGCCGCTGACGTCCCTGTACGAACTGTCCGCCGAGGGCCCCGTCGTGCGCGCCGTACGGCTGGCGGCCCCGGAGACGGACGAGGGGCGCGTCCTGCGGCACATCCTGGACAACGCCCACGGCAAGCTCGCCAACACCTGGCGCGAGGGCCTCATCCGGATCCGGGACGGCCTGACCAAGAGGCAGGCCAGGGCCCTGGTGGAGGCCGCCGCGCCGTGGGCGGGCGAGGTGACCGTCCTTGAGCTGCCCGCCGGCCGCCTCGCCGAACTGCCGGCCGCGGTGCGGGCGTCGGTGCGGGCGGCGGAGGAGGCCGGCGCGGGCGTCAGCGTGTCAGGCGACGCTGGACGGCCAGGCTGAGGCTGTCGAGCGCCACCTGCGGGTAGGTCAGGTCCACCCGGCCCCCGCCGCCCACCGGGCCGACCCAGCTCACGGTGACGTAGTGCCCCAGGGCCCGCACCTGCGCCCAGCTCCGCGCGGCGCCGAAGCCGGCCGGGGCTCCGGGAGCGAGGCGCACGAAACCGCCGCCGTCCCGGGGACCGGAGAACGCCCGCACCAGCCGGTCGGCGGCGGCCGCGTCGGCCAGGTTGAAGATGACGAACTGCCCGAAGACCCGGCCGTCGGCGGTGGCGTAGCGGGCGCGCAGCGCCTGGCCGCACCCGGCGACCGCCTCCTCGGCGTCCCCCCACACCGCCGCGGCGCAGTCGGTGAGCGTCTCGGTGCCCTGGCGGGCGAGGGTGGCCCCGCCCGCGGCCACCGACCCGGTGGGGAAGACCTCGCCGACGGTCAGCGGGGCGGGGTCGGCGGCGCGGGTGGCGATCGGCGCGTAGATGGCGCTGGTCGTCTCGCTGCGCAGGGTCGCCGGCCGAGGGAGGTCTCCGCCTCGCAGCCACAGGAAGGCCGCCGCCCCCGCGGCGACGACCGGAACGGCGACGGCCGCGGCGATCCACTTGCGCATGACGCACCAGCCTACTGGGACGCGGGGGACGCCCGGGGCCGGAGCGCCGATCCGGGCCGCCGGGACGTGCGCGGACGCGCCCCGGCCGGGGCCGCCGGACCGGGGACGTCCCGCCCGGAACGTCTCGGGCGGAGACGTCCCGGGCGGGGTGTCCCGGACCGGGGATGTCCCGGGCGGGGGCGTCGGGCCGTACGGAGATGGGGGCCCGGGAGGTCAGGAGGCCGGGTCGGCCGCGACAACGCGGCGGAACACGGCCTTCTCCGCGCCGCGGACCGCCAGGGTCAGCGTGACGAAGTCGTCCCTGGGGCCGGGCTCGGCGCCGTCGGCGCGGCCGACCCAGGCCAGGCCGGCGTAGTGGCCCATGGCGTAGCCGCTGCCCTCGGTGTATCCCCCGGACGGGAAGACCGCCTTGCCCGACTGCGGCGCCTTGACCCAACCGCCCCGGTACGCCGTGGTCATCCCCTGGACGAGCCCGTCGGCGGAGGCGGCGTCGCGGAGGTTGAACAGGGCGTACATCGCGACGTAGCGGCCGTCGGCACTGGTGTAGAGACCCCGGGCGACCTGCGTGCACCCGCTCTGGGCGAGCCGGTCGGCGAGCTGCCCCCAGGCCGCCCCCGAGCAGCCGGCGCCCAGGTCGGTGGCGGCCAGCCGCAGGGTGACCTTACCCTCCTTGACGGTCCTGGCCGCGAAGACGTCCTTGACCGTCAGCGGCTTGGGGTCGGCCTTGCTCTGCGCGATCGGCGTGAACAGCTTCGGTGACGCCCAGCCCTTGTAGACGTCGGGCCTGGGCCGGGTGACCAGCGCGGCGGTGGTGGCCCGCTCGGGAACGACGTCCTGGCCCAGCGAGCCGACGACGAGGACCACGGCGACGATGGTGCCCACCACCCCGGCCAGCACCGCGGCCGCGACGACGGCCCGCCGCTGGAACGGGGTCAGGCCCCACTCCTCCAGCCGGGAGCCGCTGTCGAAGCGGTTCTCGGGCCGGGATCTCTCGGAGCGGGGCTTCTCCGGGCGGGGCTTCTCGGAACGGGACCTCTCCGGGCGGGACCTGCCGCGGGCCCTGGACCCCCGGCCGGCCGTAGACCCCGCGCTCCTCGCGGTCTCCTCCGCGAACTCCGCGGCCCCCCTCGGGTCCGCCGCGGGCGGGACGGCGGAGGCGTCCCGGGCGGGCGTGCCCGGGAAGGCGGGGGCGCCCCCGGCGTACGCCTCCCGGAAGAAGGGGTCGTCCGCGGCGGGGCCGGGCGGGAAGGGACCGTCCAGGAAGGGGGTGTCCGGGGCGGCGGAGCCGGGCGGGAAGGGGACGCCCGGAGCCTCGGGGGCGGCCGGTCTGGAGGCGCCGCGACGGCGCTTGCGCCCGGGGGGAGTCGTCACAGGCCGGCTCCTCCCAGGAGGCTGCCCAGGCCGAACGTCAGCGCCGCGGCGACCGCGCCGACCAGGAGCTGACGCAGGCCGCTGTACCACCAGCTGCGCGCGGTGACCCGGGAGACCAGGGCGCCCGCGCCGAACAGGGACAGGCAGGACAGCACCGCCGGCCAGACCAGGCTGGTGACGCCCAGCAGGTACGGAAGGAGCGGCAGCAG
Source organism: Streptosporangium sandarakinum (assembly GCF_013409935.1). Classification (GTDB taxonomy): domain Bacteria; phylum Actinomycetota; class Actinomycetes; order Streptosporangiales; family Streptosporangiaceae; genus Streptosporangium; species Streptosporangium nondiastaticum. The sequence goes on from NZ_JACCCO010000001.1 coordinate 931,435, forward strand.
CGCGCCCAGGCTGAAGGACAGGAAGGAGGAGATCGCTGCGATCTTCGGCGAGGGGAGGTCGTCGGGGGTGACTCCCAGCTCGGCGCTGGCGTGCACCTCCAGCGCCTTCTCCGGATTGAGGGAGATCTGCCGGGCCACCTCGGCGGCCAGCGCGGGTTCGACGCCGCGCGACTCGTAGAGCCTGGCCAGCTCGTCCTGCTCGGCCTGCGGGTTGCGCTCCAGCTCGCGCCGCTCGATGTCGATCTCGGCGATGGCGAGCTCGCGCTGGCTGGCCACCGAGACGTACTCGCCGCCGGCCATCGAGAACGCGCCCGCCGCCAGCCCGGCCACCCCGGCCAGCACGACGACCTTGGTGCTGGAGGTGCCGCCGGCCACGCCGGCGATCAGGGCGAAATTGGAGACGAGACCGTCCATCGCGCCGAACACCGAGGGCCGCAGCCAGCCGCCGTTGACGTCACGGTGCTCGTGATGGATCTCGGCACGCGTGCCGGACCCTCCGCTCATCGTTTCTCTTTCCGACCGTCGGACGCAGCCTCCGCGACCCCCTTCCGGGAGTCGGCGGGCTCTTCCGGCCCGTCGGCCTGGTCCGCCGGGTGCGCCGGATCGGCGCCCCCTCCGGTGTCCAAGGCTAGCCCGGCCGACGCTATGCCCGGTTCGCCGGTCTTACCCGGTTCGTCTGCCTGATCGGTCCCGTTCGCCGTACCGGTCTCGCCTTCCGCGCCCGGCTCGTCCGCCGCGGCGGTCTCGTGCCCGTCGGCCTGGCCGGTCGGGTGGGCGGGGTCGGCGGGCGGCTCGCCGCCGGGACCGGCGGCGAGGATCCGCTCCTCGCCGGTCCTGCCGCGGGCGTACCAGAAGTAGGCCAGCGCCGCGAGGAACAGCACGACCGAGGTCCACTGGTTGAGCCGCAGGCCCAGGATGTGGTGGGCCTCGTCGATGCGCATGCCCTCGATCCAGAACCGGCCCGCGGTGTAGCCCGCGACGTACAGGGCGAACACCCTGGCGTGGCGCAGCGCGAACCTGCGGCCCGCCCAGACCAGGAGGAGGGCCAGCGCCAGGTCCCACAGCGACTCGTACAGGAACGTGGGGTGGTAGGTGGAGACCCCGGGGATCGTGCCCGGCCGGTCGGGGTCGATCTCCAGCCCCCACGGCAGATCGGTCGGCCCGCCGAACAGCTCCTGGTTGAAGTAGTTGCCCCAGCGGCCGATGCCCTGGGCCACCGCGATGCCGGGGGCGACGGTGTCGGCCACCGCGGACAGGGAGATGCCCCGCCTGCGGCAGCCGAACCACACGCCGAGCGCGCCGAGCGCGATGGCGCCCCAGATGCCCAGCCCGCCGTTCCAGATGAACAGCGCGTCGATGGGCCTGTTGGGGGCGTCCGGCCCGAAGTAGAGCTGCCAGTCGGTGATGACGTGGTAGAGACGTCCGCCCACCAGGCCGAACGGCACGGCCCAGACGGCGAGGTCGACGATCGTGCCCGGGGCCCCGCCGCGGGCCCGCCAGCGGCGTTCGCCGATGATGACGGCGACGATGACACCGAGCACGATGCACAGCGCGTAGGCCCTGACGGGGACGACGCCGAAGAGATGCCAGACCCCTTGGGAAGGGCTGGGAATCGAGGCGAGGGGCATGTCAGGTGACGTTACCGTGTCGCGGGCTACTTGGCCGCATCAACGACCTCCTGACGCAGTTCCGCCGGGCGGAACGCCACCTCGTTGTCGACCTCCTTACCGTCGAGCTTGAGCGTCGGGGTTCCCTTCAGCTTCGCCTGGTCGAGGATCCTGGCGCTGGCGGCGAGGTGGGCCTGCGCCTTCTCCTGGCCGGTCACGCACCGCTCGAAGCCGGGGTCGGTGACGCCGGCGTCCCTGCCCCAGGCGACCAGGTCCTCCAGCGAGAAGCCCGGGGTGTTCTCGGCCGGCTGCTTCCTGAACAGCTGGTCGTGGAACCTGGACCACGGGGCGCCGCCGGGGATGCAGCGCGCGGCGGCGCCGGCGCGCAGCGAGTTGCCCCGGGTGACGCCCTTGTTCATGTCCTCGGGGAAGATCGTGATCGGGTGGTAGACCACCTTCGCCTTGCCCTCGGCCGCGAGGTTCTTGATCGTGGAGCCGCTGGTCTCCTCCAGGGCCCTGCAGGCCGGGCACTGGAAGTCCTCGTAGACCTCGAGCACCGGCTTGTTCACGCCCGGCTTGGCCATCACCACCGAGCCGTCGGCGGCGACGCTGATCGGGGCGAGCGCCCCGCTGGACTCCTCGGGCTTGCTGCCCTGGGCGGCGAACCACCAGCCGGCGCCGATGGCGCCGAAGGTGACGACGGCGGCGGCGGCGATGGTCACGATGCGGCGGAGCCGCTCCCTGCGCCTCTCCTCCTCGCGCTGCGCCTTGATCCGGTCGCGGACCGACTGGTCACGCGCGGCCTTGCCCATCAGCGGTTCTCCTTCACGTGGGGCTCCTCCTCGTCGCCCTCGGCGTCGTACACCTCCCGCCCGGGGGTCAGTCCCAGCGCGGAGTCGAGCGCGAGCCGGCCCGGCGGGAACCAGGCGACGACCACGCCGAGCGCGAAGAGACCGGTGTCGCGCAGGATCGTGAGGAGGTAGTCGGGCTCGGCCCCGGCCTTGAGCTGACCGCCGCCGCCGAAGCAGCCGCAGTCGATGCGCAGCCCGCGCGCCCACGCCGAGGCGATGCCGATGACGAACGCGAGCATCAGCAGCATGGAGATCATGCCCGCGACGCGCGTGAGCAGCCCGACGACCAGCAACACCCCTACGACGATCTCCAGGATGGGAAGGCCGTAGCCGACCACCTTGGCCAACGATTCAGGAAGCAGTTCGTATGCCTCGACCGCCTGGACGGAGAGCACGGGAGTGCCGATCTTCTGCCAACCTGCGGCGATCAGCACACCCGCGAGCACCAACCGCGAAACGGTCGTCACCCAGGGTAGCGCCGAAATCGCGCGCCGTGTTCCCACGCTGGTGGGCTTCTCGGAAGTCACGAGCATCATCGTCTCCTATTCCAGGCCCCCGCCTGCGCTCGTCGCGGAAACCCCCGCCATCTCGCGGAGATCTCATCACGGGCCCGGTAAGCGTCGGATAAGCCTGCGGCGGACGGCCGCGGGCCACCCGGCTCCGGACGCGGCCGAACGGGGCGACCTGGGAATTTTATCCGAGATAGGGCTCTGAGCTGCGGATATGCCGATCGGAGACGATTCTTTGCGGCTCTGGACGCCGGCCCGCGCATCGGGGCGGCCCCCGCCCACTCGGGGTCCGCCGGGGCCCGGCGTGTCACCGCCGCGGACCGCGGGCCATGACGGCGCGCGGCCGACGCGCGGCCGGTGTGCGGGGTGTCGCGCGGCCGACGCCGTACGGCCGGCGGCGCACGGCGGGCGGCTCATGAAACGTCACGCGGCCGGCACCGTACGCCCGCGGGTGTACGGTGCCGGCCGCGTGTGGCCGGCGGTGCGCCGTCAGCGGCGGCGGACGCCCTCGGCCAGTTCGGCGGCGAGCTCGCGGACCGACGCCAGGCCGGCGGCCTCGTCGGAGGCGTCCAGCAGGCGGCGGATGAAGGCCGAGCCGACGATGACGCCGTCGGCGTACCCGGCCACCTCGGCGGCCTGGTCGCCGGTGCCGACGCCCAGGCCGACGCAGACCGGCAGGCCGGTGTGCGGGCGGGTCCGCTCGACCAGGCCGCGGGCGGCGGAGCCGACCTGGTCGCGGGCACCGGTGACACCCATCAGGGAGGCGGCGTAGACGAAGCCGGTGCAGCAGTCGACGACGGCCTTGATGCGCTCCTCGGTGGAGCTGGGCGCGACGAGGAAGACCGTGTCGATCCCGGCGGCGGCGCTGGCCTCGCGCCAGACGCCGGACTCCTCGGGCGTCAGGTCGGGCGTGATGGTGCCCGTCCCCCCGGCGCTCGCCAGGTCACGGGCGAACCGCTCGGCGCCGTAGCGGTCGATCGGGTTCCAGTACGTCATGACCAGGGTGGCGGCGCCCGTCGCGGCGACGCCCTCGACGGTGCGCATCACGTCGGCGATACGGGTGCCGTTGGTCAGCGCCCGGTGGACGGCCGCCTGGATCGTCGGGCCGTCCATGAGCGGGTCGGAGTACGGCAGGCCGATCTCGATCACGTCGCAGCCGGCCTCCACCATGGCGGAGGCGGCCGCGACGGCGCCCTCCACGGTCGGGAAGCCGGCCGGGAGGTATCCGATCAGGGCCGCGCGGTCGTCCGCCTTCGCCTTGGCGAACACCGTCTGAAGAGTCGTCATCGCTGGTTCCAGTCGCGCGGTTCGGGCCCGTTCCTCCCCCGCCCCGTGCCGGGGCGGGGGCGGGCCGGTCGTCAGAGGTTGAAGTACTTCATGGCGGTGCCCATGTCCTTGTCACCGCGGCCGGAGAGGTTGACCAGGATGATCGCCTCGGGGCCCAGCTCGCGGCCGAGCTTGAGGGCCCCGGCCAGGGCGTGGGAGGACTCGATCGCCGGGATGATTCCCTCGGTGCGGGCGAGCAGCGCGAACGCCTCCATCGCCTCGGCGTCGGTGACGCCGTGGTAGGTGGCGCGGCCGGTGTCCTTGAGCCAGGCGTGCTCGGGGCCGACGCCGGGGTAGTCGAGGCCGGCGGAGATCGAGTGGGACTCGATCGTCTGGCCCTCGTCGTCCTGCAGCACGTAGGTGCGCGCGCCGTGCAGGACGCCGACGGAGCCCTGGGTGAGGGTGAGGGCGTGCTCGCCGCTCCCGGCGCCCCGGCCGCCGGCCTCGTAGCCGTGCAGCTGGACGTTCTGGTCGCCGATGAAGGCGTGGAAGATGCCGATCGCGTTGGATCCGCCGCCGACCGCGGCGGCCACGGCGTCCGGCAGGCGGCCGGTGAGCTCCAGCATCTGGCGGCGGGCCTCGACGCCGATGACACGGGCGAAGTCGCGGACGATCTCCGGGAACGGGTGGGGGCCGGCGATGGTGCCGAACAGGTAGTGGGTGTGGTCGACGTTGGCCACCCAGTCGCGGAACGCCTCGTTGATGGCGTCCTTGAGGGTCTGGCTGCCGTTGGCGACCGGCACGACGGTGGCGCCGAGCAGCTTCATGCGGGCGACGTTGAGCGCCTGGCGCTCGCAGTCGACGGCCCCCATGTAGATCACGCACTCCAGGCCGAGCAGGGCGGCGGCGGTCGCGGTGGCGACGCCGTGCTGGCCCGCGCCGGTCTCGGCGATCACCCGGGTCTTGCCGAGGCGCCTGGTGAGCAGGGCCTGGCCGAGCACGTTGTTGATCTTGTGTGCGCCGGTGTGGGTCAGGTCCTCGCGCTTGAGGATGATGCGGGCCCCGCCGGCCTGCTCGGCGAACCGCGGCACCTCGGTGAGCGTGGTCGGCCGCCCGGCGTAGGTGCGCAGCAGGTGGTCGAACTCGCGGATGAAGGCGAGGTCGTTCTTGGCCTTCTCGTACTCGGCGGCGACCTCGTCGAGTGCCGGGATCAGGGCCTCCGGCACGTAGCGTCCGCCGAAGACTCCGAACTTGCCCCGGACGTCGGGGTCGTCGCCGTACACGCCGTTACCGGCGAGGTCGGCGGGGGTCAGGATGGTTCCCTCTGTCACTGCTCACTGCCCCTCGGGTCGGGATGCGGGGTGGGCTCCGGCGGTGACGAGGTCGACCACCGCGGCCCGCGGGTCCTTGCCGGTGACCAGGCTCTCGCCCACCAGGACGGCGTCGGCGCCGGCCCGGGCGTAGGCGAGCAGGTCGTGGGGGCCGCGCACCCCCGACTCGGCGACCTTGATGACGCCCTCGGGGATCTTGGCGGCCAGCTTGGCGAAGACGTCGCGGTCCACTTCGAGGGTCTTGAGGTTGCGCGCGTTGACGCCGATGATCTTCGCCCCGGCCTCGACCGCCCGGTCGAGCTCCTCCTCGGTGTGCACCTCGACCAGCGGGGCCAGCCCGATCGACTCGGCCCGCTCGATGAGGGAGACCAGCGCGTTCTGCTCCAGGGCGGCCACGATCAGCAGCGCCAGGTCGGCGCCGTAGGCCCGGGCCTCCCACAGCTGGTAGGAGGTGACGACGAAGTCCTTGCGCAGCACCGGGATGTCGACGACGGCGCGGACGGCCGCCAGGTCGTCGAGGCTGCCGCCGAACCGGCGCCGCTCGGTCAGGACACTGATCACGTGGGCGCCGCCCGCCTCGTAGTCCCCGGCGAGCGCGGCGGGGTCGGCGATCGCGGCCAGCGCGCCCTTGGACGGGCTCGACCGCTTGACCTCGGCGATGACGGCCACCTGGTCCCCGCCGAGCGCCGCGTAGGCGTCACGGGGCGGGGCGGCCCGACGGGCGCGCTCCTTGAGCTCCTCCAGCGACACCGATCGCTGCCGCTCGGCGAGGTCGGCGCGCACCCCGTCGAGGATTTCGTCCAGCACGCTCACCTGACCTCCTCGCGAAACTCGGAGGTCAGGTCAGCGAACCCTGCCGTGACCGCGGTCCGCTCGCTCCACTCGCTCACGAGTAAGGCCCCTCCCGAATCGATTGCCCTTGTCCAGCCGATGGTATCGGGCTTGCCGGGTCCACCTGCCACGGGGGACACCGTAGCCGACTATGGGGCTAGGAATTCCCCAAAAGGTACATTCCGCAATATCCAAAAAAGGATCATTAAAGCTAGAAATGACCATACATAGTTAGCTTGTACGGATTTCATGGTGAACGGCCGGCCCCGCCAGGAAAGCAGGACCCACCGGCCCCACACCAGCGCCGCCACCGGGACCAGCGCCACGACGAGCGGGTTGAACCCCAGCGCCGCGGCCGGGTCGCCGTGGACGAGCGCGTGCACCGCCCGCAGCCCCCCGCAGCCCGGGCAGTACAGGCCGGTGAGGGCCAGGAACGGGCACGGCGGGTAGTGACCGGGCTCACCGGGGTCGACGGCCCCGACGTAGGCGGCCGCCAGGGCCACCGCCGCGGCGGCGGCCAGCGGGACCGCCAGGGACCTCGCCCGCGGCCTCCGCGGGACCACGCCCCCGTCCGTCGCCATCGCCTCGCCCGCACCTCCGCCCTGCCCGCGCGTCCTCACCACCGGGACGACCTTCACCGGCCACGATACTCAACCCCCGGACGGCGCCCCTCCGCCGACCCGGCGGCGGGGCGGGCGCGCGCCGGTCAGAGCCCCGTGTAGACCGCGCCCGCGAAGAGCCCGAAGGCGGCGAACCACATCAGCAGCAGGACCACCCAGGAGGCGATGCCGAAGTAGGACAGGACCAGCCCGGCGATCGCCATGCCCCGCCCCTCCTCGCCGCTGCGCTTGATCTGGCTCAGCGAGACGTGGCCGAGCACCACGCCCACGATCGAGGTGGTCCCGCACAGGAACAGACCCGAGATGCCCAGGATCAGCGCGGCGATGGCCATGCCGTTGTTGCCGCGGGGCGGCGGCGGGCCGTACCCGTAGGGGTCGTAGCCGCCGGACGGCCCGTACCCGCCCGGCGCGCCGTATCCGTTCCCCGAGCCGTACCCGCCCCCTCCGCCGTAACCGTCCGCCGGGCCGTAACCGCCGGAGGAGCCGTAACCGCCGGATGGAGGTCCATAACCGCCGGACTGGTTCCCGTAATTCATGAAATACCCCCTTTGTCGACACCGCGGGGCGAAATCCTAGTGAAGAAAGGGCGGTCCCATCGGTCCACGCCCTTTTCCGTGCACAGGTCGTGACCTCGCGGCGAGCCCGGGATGCGCGGTGTTCAGGACGGACGCGGCGTACCCGGGCCGTCCGGCCTGCCCGGCGCCTCGGGGTCGTCCGGCGTCTCGGGGTCGACCGTCGGGTCGGCGCCCCGGTCGATCGCGTCCCACAGCGCCCGCTCGCCGGTGCCCCGGGCGGCGGCGCGGCCCGCCCCGCCGGAGCGTTCGTAGCGGTCGGACATGCCGGGCCAGGCGCCTCCCTTGACGGCGGCCACCACTCCCCCGGCCAGCAGGACCAGGCCCCCCACGCCGGCCACCACCGGCCAGGCCGGGACCGCGGCGACCAGCCCGCCGGTCTGGCCGGCCGCTCCGGTGGCCTGCTCGGCGGCGACCGCGACCGCCGCGGCCGGGCGGGAGCCGGCCCAGGCCGCCGCCACCGCCCCGGCCCCGCACACCGCCATCACGCCGCCGACGATCCTGCGCCACACCCCCCTGGTCGCGAGCACCGCGACGACCGCGGCGAGCGACGCCCAGGCCGCCGGTCCCAGCGCGGGGGCCACGCCCGCCGCGGCGACCGGCACCGCGCGGGCGCCGTACGTCACGGTGAACCAGTCGCGACCGGAGGCGAGCAGCACCAGCCCGGCCCCCGCCGCGCACACCGCCACCCAGGTCCACAACGCCCGCGCGGCCGTCACCCGGACGTCACCTCGAGCCGGTCGGCGTCGAAGCAGGTGCGGTCGCCGGTGTGGCAGGCCGCGCCCACCTGGTCGACCTTGAGCAGGATGGTGTCGCCGTCGCAGTCGAGGGCGGCGGACCTGACGTGCTGGACGTGGCCGGAGGTCTCGCCCTTCACCCAGTAGGCGCCGCGGCTGCGCGACCAGTAGGTGGCGCGACCCGTGGTGAGGGTGCGGTGCAGCGCCTCGTCGTCCATCCAGGCGAGCATCAGCACCTCGCCGGTGTCGTACTGCTGGACGACGGCAGGCACCAGCCCGTCGCCGGTGCGCTTCAGCCGGGCCGCGATGGCGGGGTCAAGGGACATGCCGCAATTCTGCCGCAGCCGGGGGCCGGGCCGCCGCCCGGTCCCCGCACCGGCCGCCCGGTTCCCACACCGGGCGGCCCGCCACGAGAGATCCCGCCGTACGGTCACCGCGCGCGGGACACCCCGCCGTACCTCAGCGGGCGCGGTCGTCGTCGAGCAGGTCGGCAGCCTGGACGACGATCCTGGGGTCGGGCACGCCCACGACCTCCCCGTCCTTGTCCGTGTAGTCGAACAGGTTGAGCACGTGGCGCATCGCCTCGATGCGGGCGCGCTTCTTGTCGTTGCTCTTGATCACCGTCCACGGCGCCGCCTCCGTGTCGGTGTGCAGGAACATGTCCTCCTTGGCCTGGGTGTACTCCTCCCACTTGTCGAGGGAGGCCAGGTCCATGGGCGACAGCTTCCACTGCCGGACCGGGTCCACCTGGCGGATCACGAAGCGGGTGCGCTGCTCGGAGCGGGACACCGAGAACCAGAACTTCACCAGGTGGATGCCGTCGCGGACGAGCATGCGCTCGAACTCGGGGGTCTGCTCCAGGAACTCCAGGTAGTCGTCGGGCGAGACGAAGCCCATCACCCGTTCCACCCCGGCGCGGTTGTACCAGGAACGGTCGAAGAAGACCATCTCGCCGGCGGCCGGCAGGTGGGAGATGTAGCGCTGGAAGTACCACTGGGTGCTCTCGCGCTCGTTGGGCTTCTCCAGGGCGACGACGGTGGCGCCGCGCGGGTTGAGGTGCTCCATGAACCGCTTGATGGTGCCGCCCTTGCCGGCCGCGTCGCGCCCCTCGAAAAGGATCACCAGCCGCCCGCCGGTGTCCTTGATCCAGTACTGCAGCTTCAGCAGTTCGATCTGGAGGAGCCGCTTGAGCCGGTCGTACTCCGCCCGGCCCATCCGCTCGCCGTAGGGGTACTTCTCCCGCCAGGTGTCGACCGGGCTGCCGTCCTCCCTGACCAGCACGGGGTCGTCGTCATCGTCGTCCAGGACCCTCAGGTCGGACATCTCGTCGAGCAGCTCGCTGCGGGCCGCCGCGGAGCGCACGTCGAGCACCGGTGGCCGCTGCCCCTGCGCGTCCTCGTCGGTCAGGTCCGTCATCGGTGTTCTCCCCGTGGCGCGGATGTCGGGTTCACACCACAGGCACTACCTCACCGCTCGCACGCTAATCCTCGGTGCCACCACCTGGACGGCGGCACCGCGGGACGCCGCCGGGGGCCGCGGCCCCCGGCGGCCCCCGGAACGGTCCTCAGGAGCGGGCCGCCGCGACCCAGGAGGCGTACAGGTCGGCGTAGACGCCGCCCTGGCGGACCAGCTCGGCGTGCGGGCCGCGCTGCACGATCCGGCCCCGGTCGAAGACCAGCACCTCGTCGGCCGCCTCCGCGGTGGACAGCCGGTGGGCGATGGAGACGGCCGTACGGCCCCGCGTGACGCCCTCCAGCGCGCGGGCCAGCCGTACCTCCGTGGCGGGGTCCACCGCGGAGGTGGCCTCGTCGAGCAGGAGCAGGTCGGGGTCGGCGAGGTAGGCGCGGGCGAGGGCGACGAGCTGCCGCTCGCCCGACGACAGCGACTCGCCCCGCTGGCCGACGGGGGTGGACAGCCCGGCGGGCAGCCCCTCCAGCCAGTCGGCGAGTCCCAGCTCGGTCAGGGCCAGCGTGATCTCCTCGTCGGTCGCCGACGGACGGCCGAAGCGGACGTTGTCGGCGAGGGTGCCGTCGAACAGGAAGCCGTCCTGCGGCACCATGACGATCCGCTCGCGCAGCGAGGCGAAGCGGATCCGGCGCAGGTCCTCGCCGTCCACGGTGACCCGGCCGGAGACCGGGTCCATCAGGCGGGTCAGCAGCTTGGCGAAGGTGGTCTTGCCCGAGCCGGTCTCCCCCACCACCGCGATCCGCGAGCGCGGCGGGATCTCGACGGACACGTCGCTCAGCACCGGGGGGCCGCCGGGGTAGGCGAAGGAGACGTCCTCGAAGGCGACGGAGATGGGGCCGCGCGGCAGCTCGACCCCGTCCGGGCCCGGGTCGGCCACGTCGGGCGGGGTGTCCAGCACGCCCAGGACCCGCCGCCAGCCGGCCACGGCGTTCTGGGCGTCGCTGAGCACCTCGGTGGCGGTCTGCAGGGGAGAGACGAACAGGGTGATCAGGAACAGGAAGGCGACCAGGCTGCCGGCGGTCATCTCGCCGGAGACGCCCAGCCGCACCCCGAGCAGCACCACGCCGGCGACCGTCGCCGCCGCGACGATCTCCGTCACCGGGAACACCGTGGCGACGATCCGCTGCGCGCGGGTCTGCGCGGCCCTGCTGGCGTCGATCGCGGCGTCCAGCCGCTCGGCGGTACGGGCCTCGGAGGCGTGGGCGCGGATCACCGCGGCGCCCACGACCGACTCGCTGACCGCGGCCAGCATGTCGCCGGCCCGCTCGCGGACCAGCGTGTAGGCGGTCGACAGCCATCGCTGGAAGCGCGGCAGCACGATCATCAGGGGCAGGAAGCAGGCCCACACCAGCAGGGTGAGCTGCCAGGAGTAGACCGCCATCAGGACGGTCGCGACCAGGAGCTGCCCCATCGAGATGATGATCATCAGGCCGCCCCACTGCATGAACGTGCTGATCTGGTCCACGTCGCCGGTGACGCGGGAGACCAGGGCGCCGCGGCGCTCGGTGTTCTGGGTGAGCACCGACAGGTCGTGCACGTGGCGGAAGCCGCGCACCCGCAGCGTGGCCAGGGACGCCTCGGTGGCCCGGTAGAGGCGGACGTTCATCAGGTACGCGCACAGCGCGGTGAGCACCACGGCCGCCGCGCACAGCAGCACGGCGGAGCGGATGTAGGGCACGTCCGGGACCGATCCCTTGAGCCCCCGGTCGATGGTCTGCTGGACGGCGATCGGCACGATCACCTTGCCGACCGTCGCGACCACGGCCAGGGCGAGCGTCCCGGCCAGGCCCTTGCGGAACTCGGGCGTGAGCGACAGCCCGTGGCGTACGGTGGCCAGCGCCGAGCGCTCGGTCCCCTGAAGCGAACTCACGCTCTGACCTCTTCTTCTTCCGTGTCCTCCGTGACGGTCCCGGTCGCGGCCCCGGTGAGCCCGGCCCCGGTCCCCGTCCCCGCCTCGTCCAGCGCCTCGCGCTCGGCCTCCTCGCGCTCGTAGGCGGTGACGAGGTTCCGGTAGCCCTCGCAGCGGCCGATCAGCTCCTCGTGCGGGCCCCGGTCGACGACGCGGCCGTGTTCCAGGTAGACCACCTCGTCCGCCAGGGCGATGGTGGCCATCCGGTAGGCGACGACGACCACGGTCGAGGCGCGGGCCGCGTCGCGCAGGCCGTACAGGATCTTGGCCTCCACCTGCGGGTCGACGCTGGAGGTGGCGTCGTCCAGGACGAGCAGCCGGGGATGGCGGACCAGCGCGCGGGCCAGGGCCAGGCGCTGGCGCTGGCCGCCGGACAGGGACGCGCCGCGCTCACCGAGCCTGGTGTCGAGCCCGTCGGACAGCGCGCCGACGAAGCCGTCGGCCTGGGCCAGGCGCAGCGCCTCCCGGACCTCCTCGTCGGTGACCGGCAGGCCGAGGGTGACGTTGCCGCGCACGGTGTCGTCGAACAGGAACGTCTGCTGCGGCACCAGCGCGACCGCGGCGCTGACCTCGCCGCGGGCGGCCTCGCGCAGGTCCGTCCCGTCGATCAGGACGGCGCCCTCCGCCGGGTCCACCAGGCGGACGAAGGTCTGCGCGAGCGTGGACTTGCCCGAGCCGGTGGGCCCGACCAGCGCCACGGTACGGCCGGGCTCGACGGTGAGGTCCACCCCGTGCAGCACCTCGGCGTCGCCGTAGGAGTAGCGGAGGCCGCGGATCTCCAGCCTGGCCGGCGCCTCGCCGCGCAGCTCGGCATGGCCGTGGGCCATGGAGCCCGTCGCGGACAGCACGGCCTGGACCCGCTCGTAGCCGACGACCGCGCGGGGCAGCTCGGCCAGCACCCAGCCCAGCGCCCGGATCGGCCAGGACAGCAGGGTGAACAGGTAGGCCACCTCGACGAGGGTCCCCGGGGTGACCGCGCCGCTCTCCAGGCGCATCGAGCCGATCAGCAGCACGGCGAGCACGCCGAGGGTGGGCAGCGCCTCCAGCAGCGGGTCGAACAGGCCGCGGACCCGGCCGACGGCGACGTTGGCGTCGCGCAGCTCCCCGGCGCGGGCGCGGAACCGCGCGGTCTCCTCGTCCTCGCGGCCGAGGGTCTTGACGACCAGGGCGCCGTCGAAGCTCTCGTGCGCGATCTCGCTGACCTCGGCGCGGAGCTGCTGGGCTCGGGTGGCCAGGGGGCTGAGGCGGCGCTGGTAGACCAGGTTCAGCACGGCGATCGCGGGGAAGATCAGGAAGCCGACGAGCGCGAGGACCGGGTCGGTGAGGACCATCGAGACGGCCGCGGTGATCAGCATGACGACCACGCCGACCGCCATCGGCAGCGGCGCCAGCGGCGCCCAGGCTGCCTCGGCGTCGGAGCTCGCGTTGGACAGCAGCTGCCCGGTGGGGTGGCGGTGGTGCCACGACAGGGGCAGCCTCAGGTACTGGCGGGTGACGCCGCGCCGGGAGGCGGCCTGCATCCGGTACTGCATGACGCCGGCGAAGTAGCGCCGCCCGGCCACGCCGAACGCCTTGAGCACCGACACGCCGACGATCAGGGTGGCGCCGAGGGCGAGCGCGCCGCCGCCGACCCCTCCCTGCCGGAACGAGGCGAGCACCACGTGCTCGGTCGCCCAGCCCAGCGCCCACGCCGACGCGACCGTCATCACGCCGTACAGGGCGCTGGCCAGAACGGCGGCCGTGAAGACCGCCTTCTCGGCCCGGATGGCCACCCCGAGGACGCGGAGCCCTTTACGCATGACCGCCGAGGTCACCTTGCTCGCCACTCGGGAGGTGTCCTTTCAGAGAGAAGAAGCGGGGGGTACGTTTCCACGTAAGTCACTATCACGTCAGATCATGTCCTTATTCCCTCCCGGGTCTCCTCGGGAGCGCCCGTCACCGGCGAAATCGTCCGGGCCCGGGGGTTGTTAGGATCGCCGAATGACCCACGCCCGCGCCGAACGCGCCGCGCTGAGCGACCTGTTCCTCCAGGTCGGCCCGGACGCCCCCACCCTGTGCGAGGGGTGGACGGCCTTCGACCTGGCGGCCCACCTCGTGCTGCGCGAGCGCCGCCTGGACGCCGCGGGCGGCATCGCGATCCGGCGGCTGGCCGGCCGCACCGCCGCGGTGCAGGAGTCCCTCAAGGCCCGGCACGGCTACGCCGGCCTGGTGGAGCTGGTCCGCTCCGGCCCGGCGGGCCTGTACGGCCTCGTCCCCGGCCTGGACCGCGCGGTCAACACCGTGGAGCTGTTCGTCCACCACGAGGACGTACGGCGGGCGCAGCCGGGCTGGGAGCCGCGGGAGCTGTCCCCGGGCTTCGAGGAACTGCTGTGGAGTCGGCTGCGCGGCCTCGGCCGCCTGCTGCTGCGCAGGTCGCCGGTGGGCGTGGTGCTGCGCCGCACCGGCGGCCCGGCCGGCGGGGGCTCCCGCGACGTGCTGCTCGGCGGGCCCCGGGGCGGCGCGCGGGTGGAGGTGTCGGGCCGGCCCGGCGAGCTGGTGATGTTCTGCTTCGGCCGCCAGCCGTACGCCAGGGTCGAGCCGGCCGGGTCCCCGGAGGCGGTGGCGCGCCTGCGGGACGCCTCCCTGGGGCTCTGAGCCGGCCGGACCGTCTGGATCGGCTGGTCCGCTCAGCCGTCCCCGCCTCCGGAGCCGTCTCAGCCCCGCGAACCGTCTCAGCCCCGCGAACCGTCCCGGGGCCCTGAGGCGTCACCGCCCTGGGGGCCGTCCCCGCTCTTCGGGCAGCGGGGCCCCTCAGAGTCGTCGCCGAACAGGCGGGCCGAGACCTCGGCCTGGGCGATCCGCCGCAGCGCGGCGACCAGCGCGTCGCCGAGGGAGGTCCCGACCACGACCAGCTCGACCATGCCCTCCAGGTCCGTCCGCTCGGCCACGGCCGCGACGTCGGCCCGCGCGATCAGCTCCGCCGCCCGGGCGTACTCGTCGAGACGGTCCAGCATGCCGTCGTAGCCCAGCCCCGCCGCGGTGAGCAGCACGCCGGTGACCGCCTGCATCGCGGGGCTGTCGGGCTCCTCCTCCCAGCCGTGGCGCTCGATCAGCTCCCTGGCCCGGCGCTCGGCCCTGTCCCACTCCTCGCCCTCGCCGGGCTCCCTGCGGGGGGTGACCGCCTTCTGCGCGACGCCGAGCTGGTCGTGCAGGCTGCGGCCGGGCTCGCCGAGATGGGCGAGCAGCTCGCGGATGTCGGCGATGGACAGCCCGGCGTAGTCGGCCAGGGCCCGCACCAGCATGATGCGGCGCACGTGCCGCTGATCGTATCTGGCCTGGTTTGGACTGGTCCGCTCCCCGCTGGGGAGCAGCCCCTCCCGCAGGTAGAACTTGATCATCGGCACGGAGACGCCCGTCGTCCGACTCAGCTCCGCCATCCGCACAGCGTCCTCCTCTTGTGGTTCCCTCCGAGTTTAGCTATAGATAGTGGATATATCCGTTATCCGTTTGGAAGGACGCCCCCCGTGCCGCGCCCGCACCGCCCCCTGCTGTTCATGTCCGCCGTCATGGCCGCCCTCGCGGTCGTCGCGACCGGTGGCCTCCTCCTCGACGACCGCACCCTGGACGGCACGCCCGTCTGGGCCAAGCCGCTGAAGTTCGCCCTCTCACTCGGGATCTACGGGGTCACCTGGTCATGGCTGATCTCCCTCGTCCCCCCGGCGGCGCGGACCGCCCGCTGGAGCCGGTGGCTGGGCACCGTCCTGGCCGCCGCCGCGCTGGCCGAGATGGCGGTCATCGTCATCCAGGCGGCCCGGGGGCGGCGCAGCCACTTCAACGTCTCCACCCCGCTGGACTCCGCCCTGTACTCCGCCATGGGCACCACCATCATCGTGCTGATGGTCGCCAACGTCCTGGCGGCGGTCCTGGTGGCGCGCGAACGGCGGGCGGAGCCGGCGGACGCCTGGGCGGTCCGCATCGGGCTGGCCGTCTCCGCCGCGGGCATGGCCCTGGGCTACCTGATGGTCCGGCCCAGCGCCGCCCAGCTCGCCGCCCCCGTGGTCACCGCCGTCGGCGCGCACGGCGTCGGCGTCGCCGACGGCGGGCCGGGCCTGCCCCTCCTGGGATGGAGCACCATCGGCGGCGACCTGCGCGTCCCGCACTTCGTCGGCATGCACGCCCTGCAGGCCCTGCCGCTGCTCGCCCTCGCCGTCCGCCGCGTCGCCGACCGGACGGCCCGGCTGCGCCTGGTCGCCGCCGGCGGCCTCGGCTACGCCGGGCTGACCGCCCTGGTGACCTGGCAGGCGCTGCGCGGTCAGCCGCTGCTGCGGCCCGACGGCCCGACCCTGACCGCCGCCGGGCTGCTCCTGGCCGTCACCGCGGCCGTCGCCCTCTCCGCCCTGCCGTCCCTGTCCGCGCCCGCCGCCCGGCGGGCCGCTGCCGCGATCCCCGCCGAGGTGAAGCCGTGACCGAGACCCTCTTCCAGCTCAGCTTCCTGGCCGCCGCTCCCTTCTGGGCCCTGATGATCGTCGCGCCGGCGTGGTCGCGCACCCGGCGGATCATCGGCTCGCCGCTGATCGTGCTGCCCTCGCTCGCGGTGTGCCTGACGCTGCTCGTCCCCCTGCTGGCGGACTTCTGGCCCGTGGTGACCCGCCCCACCCTGTCCGGCCTCGTCGCGCTGACCCGCGACCCGCAGGCGCTGGCCGCCCTGTGGGCGCAGATCATCTCGTGGGACCTGCTCGTGGGCCGGTGGATCTATCTCGACAGCCGGGAGAGGGGGATCCATCCGCTGGTGACGGCGCCGGTCCTGATCTCCGCGATCCTGCTGTCCCCCCTATCCCTACCGGTATATCTGACCCTGAGGGGTTGGACATCGCGGCGTCCCGACCGCACGATAGCGAAGGCGCGTCATGCCGATACCGCGAAACCGCAATGGCCGGTCGAAGCGGGACAGGTATGATGATCAAAATCCGGGAGCCACTCGGGCCGAAGATGCCAAAGATCATTAAAATTTGGGTATATACGGCTGGGACGGGAACTGCAGGAGGCCCCCAATGCAGGTCAAGAAGATCCTCACCTATGTGGCGATAGCCTTCGTGGCCTTTTATCTCTTCACCAAACCGGCCCAGGCGGCCGAAGCGGTGAACGGCGTCTTCGACGGGATCATCAGGGGGGCCGACCAACTAGCCGTGTTCTTCACACGTGTGCTGACCTGACCCGGCGGGTCCGCACCGACGTTTCCCCTGGCGCTCCCGCCGACCCCGCGGGAGCGCACGGCATCCCGGCACCGCGTCCACCGTGACGCCATCGTGACGCCTCCGGCGTCCCCTCAAGGCCCCCGGGATCACCGGGACGACGCGGAGACGCCGCCGGAGACCCCGGTGAGTCCCGGTGAGTCCCGGTGAGTCCACGACGGCCCCATGGCGTCACCGGCACCGCCCCGATGTGCTTCCGCCGCACCACCGGACGTGTTACGCACGAGACATGGCAGATCGTCACAGCGTGACCGGAGCCCACCCGCTCGACCCGGACGAGCGGCGCGTCCTCGAACGCGCCGAGACCGAGGGCATCGAACTGGTCCGCTTCCTGTACGCCGACCACGGAGGCGTCATCCGCGGCAAGGCCGCCTCCCGCTCCCGGCTCGCCGAGCGGCTCGGCTCGGGCATCGGCCACACCGTGGCGATGATGGCGATGAACATGCTCGACCAGCTCCAGAAGGTCGAGCGCCTCGGCCCGGTCGGCGAGGTGCGCATCGTCCCCGACCCGGCCACCTTCGTCGCCCTCCCCTACGCCCCCGGCGCCGCCGCCATGGTGTCGGACCTGCGCCGCCCCGACGGCTCCCCCTGGGAGGTCTGCCCGCGCACCTTCCTGCGAGAGGCGATCGACGCCCTGGCCGCCGAGGGCCACGCCCTGGTCGCCGCCTACGAGCCGGAGTTCACCCTCGGCCGCCGCGTGCCGCACCCCTCCGGCGGCCTCGACCGGCTGGTCCCCGCCGACGACAGCCTGTGCTACGCCACCCCCGGCTTCAACCAGGCCCACGACTACACGATGCGGCTGGTGCGCGCCCTGCAGGGCCAGGGGCTGCACGTCGAGCACTACCACCCCGAGCTGGGCCACGGCCAGCAGGAGCTGTCGATCCGCCACGCCCCCGCGCTGCGCGCCGCCGACAACCACGTGATCTACCGCGAGACCGTCCGCGGCGTGGCCTCCGCCATGGGACTGTGGGCCTCCCTGGCCCCCAAGCCGCTGGCCGACCAGGCCGGCAACGGCGCCCACCTGCACCTTTCCCTGTGGGACCGGGACCTGCGGGTCAACGCCTTCGGTGACGTCGGCGACCGCTACGGCCTGTCGCCCCTCGCCTACCGCTTCATCGGCGGCCTCCTCGCCCACCTGCCCGCCCTGACCGCGCTGACCTGCGGCTCGGTCAACGGCTTCCGGCGGCTGACGCCCGGGATGTGGTCGAGCGCCCACGTCTGCTACGGCATGGACAACCGGGAGGCCGCGGTGCGGATCTGCTCCCCCGTGGGCGGCGACGCCGAGGCGGCGGCCAACCTGGAGTTCAAACCCTCCGACTCCTCTGCCAACCCCTACCTGTCGCTGGGCGCCGTCATCCACGCCGGCCTGGACGGCATCCGCCGCGACCTCGACCCCGGCGACCCGGTCGACGTCGACCCCGCCACCCTCCCCGAGGGGAGCGTGCCCCGGCTGCCCACGACGCTCGCGGAGGCCCTGGACGCGCTGGAGGCCGACGAG
Organism: Streptosporangium sandarakinum; assembly: GCF_013409935.1. GTDB lineage: Bacteria > Actinomycetota > Actinomycetes > Streptosporangiales > Streptosporangiaceae > Streptosporangium > Streptosporangium nondiastaticum. The sequence goes on from NZ_JACCCO010000001.1 coordinate 949,864, forward strand.
CTCCTCATGAACGCCCTCGGCCCGCTGCGCGCCACGGCCTACCTGGCCGTCAAACGCTCCGAGGCCCGCGCCTTCGCCCTCCAGGACGCCGACTACGAACTCTTCCACCACTTCCGCGTCTTCTGACCCGCCGGCCCCCTCTCCACGACGCACCGGCGGTGACCGCGGCCAGCCCTCCCCCGCCCGTCCCCGTAGTGGCCGCCCCGCTTCCGTTCGCCCGTTCCCGTGGCCGCCCCGTCCCCGCTCGCGGCGCGGCGGACGGCACCGTCCCGGTGGTTCGGGGCGGCGCTTTTCCGGGGTTTCGCGCCGTAATTCGCAGCGGATTGTCAGAAGGGGGGCGTATGGTGCGCGAATGCACTCTCCGCAGTACCCCGGCCAGTCACCGCAGCCCGACCGGCCCGCACAGCCCGGTCAGTGGCCCGGACAGCAGCCGCAGCAGCCCGGACAGCAGCCCGGGCAGTGGACCAACGGACCCGGCGGGCCGGGTGGACCAGACGGACCGCAGCCGCACCGGCAGCCCGGCCAGTGGCCCGGCGCTCCCGGCCAGCCCGGACAGCCTGGACAGCTTGGGCCCGCGCAGCAGCCCGGCGGCCAATGGCCGGGACACGCCGATGGCCGGCCCGATGGTCAGTGGCCGGGACAGGGCGGCGGACAGGCCGGTGGACAACCCGGCGGGCAGTGGCCGGGACAGGGTGGCGGGCAGCCCGGCGGTCAGTGGCCTGGGCAGCAGCACCCGCAGCAGCCGTACGGCTCGCCGGCTCCGCCGTACGGCCCGCAGGGGCGGCACCCGTACCCGTCCCAGTCCCAGCAGCCGCAGATCCACCCGCCCCGGCAGGACGGCCCGCAGGGCTGGCAGCACCCGCAGCCGAACCCGGCGGCGTGGGCGCCGCCGAGCTGGCAGCCCGGAGCGCAGCCTCCCAGGAAGGGCGGCGGCCGCAAGGTCGCGCTGCTCGCGGCCGGCGGCGTGCTGGTCCTGGCGGCCGCGATCGGCGGCGTGGTGGTCTTCACCGGCGACGACGACCCCGTGGCGGCCCGACCGGCGGTGACCACCGTGCCGCGGGAGGAGCCGACGGGGCGGCCGCGGGCGACCGAGGAGCCTGAGCCCGACCCGAAGCCGACCTCGGAGCCGGAGTCCAGCTCGGGCGGCGGGCAGCAGGCGGAGAACGAGGAGATCTTCCTGACGACCGTGCGGCAGCGGCCCGCGCTGAAGCAGACCGACTCGGCCACGCTCCTGCGGCTCGGCCGGTCGATGTGCAAGGCCCTCGACGACGGCAGGAGCCTCACCGACGTCGCGACCGGCAACTCCGACCGCTATGGGCTGGAGACCTCGGCGTTCGTGACAGGCGCGGCCATCGTGGCGCTGTGCCCCCGCCACCGCAACCTGGTCCCGGGCTGAGCCCCCGCCCTCCTGCCGGCCCCCGGACCGGACGGGCGGGACCCGCTGGAAAGCGGGAACGTGCGCCGATACCTCCGTGCGCCACGAATACCGATATGCCGGACACCGCGAAAACGGTCCCGCGCTTCCGGCGTGAGAAGCGATCCGGGGCCGCCCCTCGGGGCGGCCCCGGCGGCCTCAGCGGACGGGGTGGCCCGCCGCGCGCAGGGTGTCCTTCACCTCGCCGATCTTGAGCTGGCCGAAGTGGAACACCGACGCCGCCAGGACCGCGTCGGCCCCGGCCTCCACCGCCGGCGGGAAGTCCGCCAGCTTCCCCGCGCCGCCGCTGGCGATCACCGGGACCGACACGACCGCCCGCACCGCCCGGATCATCTCCAGGTCGTAGCCGTCGCGGGTGCCGTCGCCGTCCATGGAGTTGAGCAGGATCTCCCCCGCCCCCAGCTCCTCACCGCGCCGGGCCCACTCCACCGCGTCGATGCCCGTGCCGCGACGGCCGCCGTGCGTGGTCACCTCGAACCCGGACGGCGTCGGCGGCCCGTCCACCACCCGGCGGGCGTCCACCGACAGCACCACGCACTGCGCGCCGTACCGCCGCGACGCCTCCGTCAGCAGCTCCGGCCGGGCGATGGCGGCGGTGTTCAGGCCCACCTTGTCCGCGCCGGCCCGCAGCAGCCGGTCGACGTCCTCCACCGAGCGCACCCCGCCGCCGACCGTCAGCGGGATGAACACCTGCTCGGCCGTACGGCGCACCACGTCGTACATCGTCGAGCGGTCGGAGCTGGAGGCCGTGATGTCGAGGAACGTCAGCTCGTCGGCCCCCTCGGCGTCGTAGCGGCGGGCCAGCTCGACCGGGTCCCCGGCGTCGCGCAGGTTCTCGAAGTTGACGCCCTTGACCACCCGCCCGGCGTCCACGTCCAGGCAGGGGATCACTCGCACCGCGACGGTCATCTCAATCTCCTTGTATCACGCGGGCGCTCGTCACGGGCGCCTCGCGGTAGGCGTCGACCTCCACCTCGACCAGCATGCGCGGGTCGATCAGACCCGCCACCCGCACCCCGGTGCAGGCGGGCCGCACGCCGCCGAACAGCTCGGCGTGCGCCCGGCCGACCTCGTCGTAGTGGTCGTCGTCGACCACGAAGTAGCGGACCCGCACCACGTCGCGGTGCGACAGGCCCGCCTGCTCGATCGCGTCGAGCGCGACGCCGAAGGCGGTCAGCGACTGCCGGTAGGCGTCGCCGACGTGCCGCACCTCGCCCTCGACGGCGGCCGTGCAGCCCGAGACGATCACCCACGGCCCGGCCACCACCGCGCGGGCGTAGCCGTACCGTTCCTCCCAGACGCCGCCGCTGAACACCCGCGTGCCCGAGCGGCGGCTCGTCGTGTGCCCCCCGATGTGCCGCATCGTCAGGATCTCACCGCCGCCAGCGCGTCCTCCAGGGTGAACGCCTGCGCGTACAGGGCCTTGCCCACGATCGCGCCCTCGACGCCGATCGGCGTCAGCGCGGCCAGGGCCCGCAGGTCGTCCAGCGACGACACGCCGCCGCTGGCCACCACCGGCCTGTCGGTGCGGGCGCAGATCTCCCGCAGCAGGTCGAGGTTGGGGCCGCGCAGCGTGCCGTCCTTGGTCACGTCGGTCACCACGTAGCGGGGGCAGCCGTCGGCCTCCAGGCGCTCCAGCACCTCCCACAGGTCGCCGCCCTCCTTGGTCCAGCCCCGGCCGGCCAGGGTGGTGCCCCGGACGTCGAGGCCGACCGCGATCCGCTCGCCGTAGCGGGCGATGGCCTTGGCGCACCAGGTGGGGTTCTCCAGGGCGGCGGTGCCGATGTTCACCCGGCGGCAGCCGGTGGCCAGCGCGGCCTCCAGGGAGGCGTCGTCGCGGATGCCGCCGGACAGCTCGACCTTGACGTCGAGCGCGCCCACGACGGTGGCGACCAGCTCACGGTTGGAGCCCCGGCCGAAAGCGGCGTCCAGATCGACCAGATGGACCCACTCCGCGCCGGCCTCCTGCCAGGCGAGCGCCGCCGAGAGGGGGTCGCCATAGGAGGTCTCGGTGCCCGCCTCCCCCTGGACCAGGCGGACCGCCTGCCCGTCTGCGACGTCCACGGCGGGCAGCAACTCTAGCGACATCTGATCAGGACCTCCGGTCGAAGACAAGGATGACGAAAAGCGGCGCGAACAGCGCCGAGAGCACCAGCACGCCCAGCCGCGCGGCCCACGAGGACCACAGCAGCCAGGCGATCACCTGCACGACGAGGAACAGGACCGCGACCACGCCGTTCTGCGCCCGGCGACGGCGGGCCCGGATGCCGCCCTGCGCGGCGATCCGGACGGGCCTGCGGCGCAGCGGGGCGGTGACCCTGCCGATCCGCCGGCGCCGCCGGGCCAGCCGGGCCTCCCGCTCCGCGCGGAGCGTCGCCTGGCGGGCCTGCTCGGCCTCCCGCTCGGCCCTGCGCCGGGCGCGTTCCCTGCTCACCGCGGCCCGCCCCGGTCCACCGGCCCCGCAGCGGGGCCCGGGGACCACGCGGAAGACCGCGAGGACCGCACGGGAGGCCGCGGGAGCCGTACGGAACCGGGAGTGATCGGCCGCGACTCACCGTGACCGACCCTACCCGCGGCCACCGGCCGCCCACAGCGGTTCGCGGCGGACACCCGCCTCGCCTGCCCGGCCGCTCACCCGAGGCCGCCGAGCCAGTTGGCCAGCAGCTGGGCGCCGGCGTCGCCGGACTTCTCCGGGTGGAACTGGGTCGCCGACAGCGGGCCGTTCTCCACCGCCGCGACGAACGGCGTGCCGTGCTCGGCCCAGGTGACCAGGGGCGGGGTGAAGCCGTCGCCCACCGGCATGTCCCAGGACCGCACGCCGTAGGAGTGGACGAAGTAGAACCGGGTGCCGGGGTCCATCCCGGCGAACAGCACGCTGCCCTCCGGCACCGCGACCGTGTTCCACCCCATGTGCGGCAGGACCGGCGCCTCAAGGCGCTCGACCGTGCCCGGCCACTCGCCGCAGCCCTCGGTGACCACCCCGTGCTCGACGCCCGTGCCGAACAGGATCTGCATGCCGACGCAGATGCCCAGCACCGGCCGGCCCGCGGCCAGCCGCCGGTCGATGATCTGGTCGCCCCGCACCCCGCGCAGCCCCGCCATGCAGGCGGCGAACGCGCCGACGCCCGGGACGACGAGGCCGTCGGCCTCCATCGCCGCGGTGTAGTCGGACGTCACCGTCACCTCGGCGCCGACGCGGGCCAGCGCCCGCTCGGCCGAACGCAGGTTGCCCGATCCGTAGTCCAGGACCGTTACCTTCTTCACCACCACAGCACCGCCGCCGTCGTCGCCATCGCCGCCAGGACGGCCAGCAGCAGCGCGCCCTTCTTCAGCCCCTGCTTGTAGAACGAGACGATCCCGCCGACCAGGAACAGCGCCACGAAGGCCATGGCGACGGCCGTCCAGTTGTCGCTCACGAGCCCTCCCCCGCGCCCGCGGGGCCCGCGAGGGTCACAGGACACCCTTGGTGCTCGGCACCCCGCTGGCGCGCGGGTCGAACTCCGACGCCTCGCGCAGCGCCCGGGCCAGCGCCTTGAACTGCGCCTCCACGATGTGGTGGGCGTTGCGGCCGTAGGGGACGTGGACGTGCAGGCAGATCGCGGCCTGCGCGACGAACGACTCCAGGATGTGCCGGGTCATCGTCGTGTCGTAGTCGGGGCCGATCATCGGGGCCATGCCCGCGGGCTCGGTGTGCACGAGGTACGGGCGCCCCGACAGGTCGACCGTGACCTGCGCCAGCGCCTCGTCCAGCGGGCACGACGCGCTGCCGAACCGCCGGATGCCCGACTTGTCGCCCAGGGCCTCGCGGAACGCCACGCCCAGCGCGATCGAGGTGTCCTCGATCGTGTGATGGGAGTCGATGTGCAGGTCGCCCTCGGTCTTCACGATCAGGTCGAACAGGCCGTGCTTGCCGAGCTGGTTCAGCATGTGGTCGTAGAACCCCACGCCCGTGGACACCTCGACCTGCCCGGTGCCGTCCAGGTTGACCTCCACCAGCACCGAGGTCTCCTTGGTGCCGCGCTCCACCCGGCCGCGGCGCTCCGGGACGTCTCCGGCGGGACTGCTCACAGGATCTCCTCCAGGGCGGCGCGGAACGCCGCCATCTCCTCGCTCGTACCGATCGAAACCCGCAGCCACCCGGGCGGGCCCACCTCCCGGATCAGCACCCCCCGGTCCAGGAGGGCCTGCCAGACCGCGTGACGGTCGTCGAACCCGCCGAACAACACGAAGTTGGCGTCCGAGTCGGCGACCGCGAGACCCCTGCCGCGCAGCCACGTCACCGTGGCGTCGCGCTCGGCCCGCAGCGCGTCGACCGTGCCGAGCAGCTCGCGGCCGTGGGACAGCGCCACCCGCGCCGCCGTCTGGGTGAGCGTCGACAGGTGGTACGGCAGGCGCACCAGCAGCAGCGCCTCGATCACCGCCGGGTCGGCCGCGAGGTAACCCAGCCGGGTCCCCGCCATCGCGAACGCCTTCGACATCGTCCGCGTGACGATGAGCCTGGGGTGGTCCGGCAGCAGGGTCAGCGCCGACGGGGTGCCGGTCCGGGCGAACTCGAAGTACGCCTCGTCCACCACCACCATGCCCGGCGCCGCCCGCACGATCCGCGCGACCACCTCCGGGTCCAGCGCGGTGCCGGTCGGGTTGTTCGGCGAGGTCAGGAACACGATGGCGGGCCGGTGCTCCTCGATCGCCGCCACGGCCTTGTCCGGGTCGATCCCGAAGTCGTCCTCGCGCGCCGCCGGGACCCACTCGGTCGAGGCGCCCAGGGACAGGAGCCGGTGCATCGAGTAGGAGGGCTCGAAGCCCATCGCGGTACGGCCCGGCCCGCCGAAGGCCAGCAGGATCTGCTGGATCACCTCGTTGGAGCCGTTGGCCGCCCACACCCGCTCACCGGTCAGGCCGTGCCCGAGATAGGCGGCCAGGTCCGCGCGCAGCGCCGTCGCGTCGCGGTCGGGGTAGCGGTTGAGCTCACCCGCGCCGCGCCGTACCGCCTCGGCCAGGTCGGCGACCAGCGCCTCCGACGGGCCGTAGGGGTTCTCGTTGGTGTTGAGCCGGACCGGGACGTCGATCTGCGGGGCGCCGTACGGCGACATCCCCCGCAGGTCGTCGCGGATCGGCAGGTCTTCGAGCCTCATGAGGGGATCTCCCAGTCGAACCGGGCACGGACCGCCGCGCCGTGCGCGGGGAGGTCCTCGGCGTCGGCCAGCACGCACACGTGCGCGGCGGACTCGGCGAGGGCCTCGCGGCTGTAGTCCACGACGTGGATGCCGCGCAGGAAGGTCTGCACCGACAGGCCCGACGAGTGGCAGGCGCAGCCGCCGGTGGGCAGCACGTGGTTGGACCCGGCGAGGTAGTCGCCGAGCGAGACCGGGGCGTAGGGGCCGATGAAGATCGCACCGGCGTTGCGGACCCGCGCGGCCAGCGCCGCGGCGTCGGCGGTCTGGATCTCCAGGTGCTCGGCGGCGTAGGCGTCCACCACCCGCAGGCCCGCCTCCATGTCGTCCACCAGGAGGATCCCCGACTGCCGGCCCGCCAGCGCCTCGGTGATCCGCTCGGAGTGCTTGGTCGCGGCGACCTGCCGGGGCAGCTCGCGCTCCACCGCGTCGGCCAGCTCCGCCGAGTCGGTGACCAGCACCGCCGCGGCGATCGTGTCGTGCTCGGCCTGGCTGATCAGGTCGGCCGCGACGTGCACCGGGTCGGCCGTGCGGTCGGCCAGGATCGCGATCTCGGTGGGCCCGGCCTCGGAGTCGATGCCGATGCGGCCCTTGAGCAGCCGCTTGGCCGCCGCCACCCAGATGTTGCCCGGACCGGTGACCATGGTGGCCGGCCGGCACTCCTCGGTGCCGTAGGCGAACATCGCCACCGCCTGCGCGCCGCCCACGGCGTACACCTCGTCCACCCCGAGCAGCGCGCACGCGGCCAGGATCGTGGGGTGCGGCAGCCCGCCGAACTCCCGCTGCGCGGGCGAGGTGACCGCCAGCGAGGCCACCCCGGCCTCCTGCGCGGGCACCACGTTCATCACCACGCTGGAGGGGTACACCGCCCGGCCGCCCGGTACGTAGAGGCCCACGCGGTCGACCGGCACCCAGCGCTCGGTCACCGTGCCGCCGGGCACCACCCGCGTGGTGACGTCGGAGCGCCGCTGGTCGCGGTGGACCAGCCGGGCGCGGCGGATCGACTCCTCCAGCGCCTGGCGGACCCGCGGGTCCAGCGACTCCAGCGCGGCGGCGATCGCCTCTGCCGGGACACGGGTGGACGTGAGCTCGACGCCGTCGAACCTCGCGGTCAGCTCCCGCACCGCCTCGGCCCCGCGATGATGCACGTCCTCGCAGATCGGCCGCACCTTCTCCAGGGCGGCTTCGACGTCGAGCTCGGCACGGGGCAGCACGTCTCGCAGGTCCTCCGGGAGGACTCCGCGCAGGTCGGTACGGGAAATCACCCGTCCAGTCTACGGATGCCCGCCACCGGCCGGGGTTCCGTCCGGCATCCGGACATCGCCTTTACGATGTAGATTTCTAGCAGACACTAGACTCCGCCCGTGAGCAAGAGCAGGAGCAAGGGCGGCCAGGGCACCCCGGCGACGATCACGCTGGCCAAGGCGGGGATCGGCTTCACCCTCCACCCCTACGATCACGACGCGAACGCCCAGGCCTACGGCGAGGAGGCGGCCGACGCGCTCGGCGTGCCGTACGAGCGGATCTTCAAGACGCTCGTGGCCGAGGTCGAGGGCGGCCTGGCGGTCGCGGTGGTGCCGGTGGCGGGCAAACTCGACCTCAAGGCGTTCGCCGCGGCGCTGGGGAGCAAGCGGGCCGCGATGGCCGACGCCGCCAAGGTCGAGCGCGTCACCGGCTACGTCGTGGGCGGGATCAGCCCGCTGGGCCAGCGCAGGCCGCTGCCGACGGTGGTCGACGACTCGGCCCTGGGCTTCGAGACGATCTACTTCTCGGCCGGGCGGCGCGGGCTGCAGATCGAGACGGCCCCCGCGGAGCTGGTCCGCCTGACCAAGGCGGTCACCGCGCCCATCGGCAAGACGGGCTGACCCGGACGGCCGCCGCGCCCACCGGCGAGACGGGCTGACGCCCGGTCCCGCGCGTTGTCGAGGGTTGCCGGTGCCCTCGGCGGTCCCCCCGGGCCAGACTCCGGGCGGGACCGCACACGATCGGGGGAGACAATGATCTACCTGACCGCCGTCGAGATGGCCCGGCTGCTGCGCGCCCGCGAGATCAGCGCGGTGGAGCTGCTGGAGGCCCACCTGCGCCGGATCGAGGAGGTCGGCCCGCGCGTCAACGCGATCGTCACGCTGGTGGCCGAACGCGCCCTGCGGGAGGCCGGGGAGGCCGACCGCGACCTGGCGCGCGGCCACTGGCGCGGGCCGCTGCACGGCCTGCCCGTCGCGCACAAGGACCTCGCCGACACCGCCGGGATCCGCACCACGTACGGCTCGCCGCTGTTCGCCGGCCACGTCCCCGCCGCCGACGCGCCCATCGTGCGCCGGATGCGCGCGGCCGGGGCGATCACGGTCGGCAAGACCAACACGCCGGAGTTCGGCACCGGCTCGCACACCGTGAACGCGCTGTTCGGCGCCACCCGCAACCCGTACGACCTGTCGAGGTCGGCGGGCGGCAGCAGCGGCGGCGCGGCGGCGGCCCTGGCGAGCGGGATGGTCGCCCTGGCCGACGGCTCCGACATGGGCGGCTCGCTGCGCAACCCGGCCTCGTTCTGCAACGTGGTGGGGCTGCGGCCCACGCCGGGGCGGGTGCCGTCCACCTCGGACGCCGCGGCGTGGTTCACCCTCGGCGTGCCCGGACCGATGGCCCGCACCGTGGACGACCTCGCGCTGATGATGAGCGCGGTGGCCGGGTTCGACCCCGCCTCCCCGCTGTCGATCGCCGAGAGCGGCGCGGTCTTCGCGGGCCCCTGGGGCGAGGAGGACCTGTCCGGCGTGCGGATCGCCTGGAGCCCCGACCTGGGCGGTCTGCCGGTGGACCCGGAGATCGCGAAGGTCACCGCGGAGGCGCCGCGGGTGCTGGAGGGCCTGGGCGCCCGGGTGGAGCAGGTGGACCTGGACCTCTCCGACGCGGAGGACGCCTTCCGGATCTACCGGGCCTGGTACTACGCGCTGTCCTACGGCGACCTGCCGCCCGGCGGCCTCGGGGAGAACGTCCGCTGGAACGTCGAGCGGGGCCGCGAGGTGACCGGCGCCGACCTGGCCAGGGCCGAGCGGCTGCGCAGCGGCCTGTACCGGCGGATGAACGACTTCTTCGAGACCTACGACCTCCTGGTCGCGCCGGTCAGCCAGGTGCCGCCGTTCCCGGTGGAGCAGCCGTACGTCTCGGAGGTCGCCGGGCAGGTGATGCCCGACTACCTGGCGTGGATGCGCTCGGCCTACTGGATCAGCGTGCTGCACGCCCCGGCCGCGTCGGTGCCGTGCGGCTTCACCTCCGGCGGGCTGCCGGTGGGCGTGCAGTTCGTCGGACGGCCCTTCGCCGACCTGCGGGTGCTGCGGCTGGCCCGCGCCTTCGAACAGGCCACCGGCCACGGCCTGCGCCGCCCGCCCTGCCGCTGACGCGGGGTCAGCGGTCCAGCGGGCCGTAGCCGGGTAGCGGGCCGTACGGTTCCTCGCCGCCGAAGGGGCGGCGCAGCGGCGAGTCGCGGTAGCCGGCGACGGCCTCCAGCGCGAAGAACAGGCCGGCGGCGAGCGTCGGCCAGATGTAGAGCACGCCGTGGGCGGTGAGGTTCAGCGGCCCCGGCACCAGCTGCACCCCCGCCGGCCCGGAGCCGGCGACGTCCGCCGCGCCGAGGTTCAGCGCCCGGCCGGCCGCCAGCGCCAGGTGGGAGCCGAGCAGGCCGCCCGCGGCCAGGCCGAGCACCACCGCGACCGGGCGGCGCCGGCGCGACAGCGCGTATCCGGCGACGCCGCAGGCCAGGCCCAGGACGCCGGTGACGACGGCGAACCAGCCGTCGGCCGCGATGAGGGCCTGGGTGGTCGGGTCGGCCAGGACCCTGCCCTGTCCGGTCACCGCGTACGGCGGGCGGGGGGCCAGCAGCGACCACACCGCACCGGCCGCCGCGCCCAGCGCCGCAAGCGCCAGCACGGTGACGGCGAAGTCACGCACGTGTCGCAATGTGGTTCCCCTCACCCTCTGTACTGATGCGCCCGATGTTACCCATGACCCGCCCGGTGCTCCCGGTGAGCGGGGGCGAATCCCGTTACGCTGTCCGGGTGAGCGAAGAGGTATGGCTGATCGAACCCTCCGGACCGCTACGGGGCGACGTCGAGGTCCGCGGGTCGAAGAACGGCGTGTCCAAGCACATGGTCGCCGCGATGCTCGGCATCGGGGAGAGCACGATCCACAACGCCCCCGAGGTGGGCGAGGTGGAGATCACCGCGAGGATGCTGCGGGCGCTGGGCATCGACGTGGAGATCACCTCCCGGGCGATCACCATCGCCCAGGGGGAGCAGATCAACCCGCACGTCCCGGCGGCGTTCACCGGTCTGAACCGGATCCCCATCCTGATGCTGGGCCCCCTGCTGCACCTGGCGGGTGAGGCGTTCGTGCCGCTGGTCGGCGGCGACCCGATCGGGCGGCGGCCCGTCGACTACCACGTCGAGGCGCTGCGCGCGATGGGCGCCGAGGTGGAGGTGAGCGACACCGGGGTCTACGCCAAGGCCAAGCGGCTGCGCGGCACCCGGCTGGAGCTCCCGTACCCGAGCGTGGGCGCGACGGAGACGATCCTGATGTCAGCGGTGCTGGCCGAGGGCAAGACCGTCCTCAAGGGCGCGGCCATGGAGCCCGAGGTCGTCGAGCTCGCCCTGTTCCTGCAGCGCATGGGCGCGCGCATCGAGCTCAGCCCGGACCGGCGCATCGTGATCGAGGGCGTGGAGCGGCTGCGCGGCGCGTCCACCTGGCTGAACGGCGACCGGATCGAGGCGTTCTCCTACCTCGCGGCCGGGCTCATCACCGGCGGCGAGGTGCGGGTGCACGGCTGCCCCCAGGACCGCCTGGTCACCGCGATCACCACCCTGGCGCGGATGGGCGCCGAGCTGGACATCACCGACGACTACGTGTCGGCCTCGGCCCCGGACGGCCTGCGGGCGGCGGCGGTGCAGACCGACACCCACCCGGGGTTCATGACCGACTGGCAGACGCCGCTGATGGTGCTGTTCACCCAGGCCCAGGGCATGTCCGTGCTGCACGAGACGGTGTTCGAGAACCGCCTGGTCTACGTGCCGGCGCTGCAGAAGATGGGCTGCGAGATCGAGGTCTTCGACGTGTGCCTGGGCGGTCCCGCGTGCCGCTACCACGACACCAACGCCAAGCACTCGGCGGTCGTGCGCGGCGTGTCGAAGCTGCGCGGCGCCGACGTGACGCTGCCCGACATCCGGGCGGGCTTCTCGGCGGTGCTGGCGGGCGCGGCGGCGGAGGGCACCTCCACGCTGCGCGGGGTGCACCACATCGAGCGGGGATACCACCGCCCGTTCGAGCAGTTCGCCTCCCTCGGGCTGAAGATCAGCAGGGAGAACGCCCCCGAACGTTGACTTCCTCCCGGCCCTAAAGGACCGGGATTCCCCGTGCCGCCGGCGCGGCATGCTGCCGCGCTCGTGGCCGAGGTGGTTGACGCTTCACAGACCGGGTAGCCCCGAGGTCTCCACGCCCTGACACGGCATGCCCTGCCGCCTTGATGTTCTTGGCCGCGTTCACATCGGCGTGCTCGCGATGGCCGCAGGAGGTGCAGGCGAACCGCGCTTGGCTCTCGCGCGATGCCGCATCCACCGCCTTGCACGCTGAGCACGTCTGGGACGTGTACGCCGCCGGGACCTTGATTATCTTCGTGCCCGTGTAGCGGGAGGCCGAGGTGACGGCGAGTTCGAGCCCGTACCAGCCCTTATCCAAGATCGCCCGATTGAGGCCAGACTTTTGGGCGCCCCCCGATGCGGGCTGCTCGACGGTGCCCTTCGCGGACATCGTCATGTTCCGCGTCCGCAGGTCTTCCAGCACGACCGTGCCGTACCGGCTGGTGAGCGTCGCGGCGAGCTGTGCGTTGAAGTCCGCGCGGCGGGATCGGACCCGCCGCATGACCGTGCCGATCTTCGCGACCACCGTCCCACGCCGGTTGGAGCCCTTGCGCGTGCGGGCGAGTTGCTGCTGCAAGCGGCGATACCGCTGCGCTTCACCGGAGGTGATGAACGGCCGGTCGTGGAAGTCGCCGTCGCTCGTGGTGGCGGCGACCACAACTCCCCGGTCGACACCCACCGCCGGGCCAGGGTGCGCCTCGGGGGTGGCCTGCCCGTCTTCGACGAGGAAGGAGACGAACCAGTGGCGGCCGTCACGGGAGACCGTGGCTGAGCGCAGAGTGCCGCCGAGCGGGCGTGACCAGCGCAACCGCACCCATCCGAACTTCGGTAGCTTCACCCGGCCCCAGCGGCGGCTGATCCGTTCCATGACGATCTGCTTGGCGTCGGGGAACCGGAACGACGGCTTCCACCGCCGCACCGAGCGCCAGCGGACCTTCCACGTCCCGTGGGCCTTCACGGCTTGCTCCAGGTCCTTGAGCGTCTGCTGGAGCACTTGCGAGGGGGCATCAGCGAGCCAGGGGAAATCCCGTTTGGCCTCTGCCAGTTGCGCGCACTGGGTGGCGTGGCCGATGAACGCCCCGCGTCGCCGATACTCCCGGCGTTGCTCCAGGGCGGTGTTCCACACCGACCGGCAGATCCCGCCGACCTGCTCAGCGAAAGCGGCCTGGACAGGGGTCAGGTCCAGGCGGTAGCGACGACCGGTCAGCACGTGCCGCCCCCTTCCTGATCAACCCCCTGAATCGAACACATTATCGTATGGTCTATGACCAACGCAGCCGAATACCGTCGCGGGCGACACGTTGTTTCCGCACTCCACGCCCATCTGGCCTTTGTCACCAAATACCGGCGGAACGTGTTCGACGACGCGATGCTCCGCCGCTGCGAAGACATCATGGTCGAGGCGTGCCACAGCTTCGCAGCCGAACTGCGCGAGTTCAACGGCGAAGACGACCATGTGCACCTCCTCGTGCACTACCCGCCCAAGGTCTCCATCAGCAAACTGGTCAACTCCCTCAAAGGCGCCTCCTCGCACTACCTGCGAAAAGAGTTCACTGGGCGGGTCAACCGGGCCATCATGCACGGCCACTTCTGGTCGCCGTCCTACCTCGCCGCGTCCTGCGGCGGCGCACCATTGACCATCATCAAGGCCTACATCGAACAGCAGCGCCGACCGGCCTGAGGTCACCAATCCGCGCTTCGCGCTCCGCTCTGTCCCGGCTCCGCCGGGCCATCCCCTGCCGGGGGCCGGATTCATCCCCGGCCTGAAGGTCGAGACTTTCTCCGGATTCCCGGTAAATTCTTCCGGCCGGACGTTTGGCTTTGATCAACCGGACGCACGTTACTATGCGTGACATCGCCACCACCGGAGGTGAGACGAAGCCTCATCGCCTGCCTGCGGGGCCTGCTCATCTGCGGTGTGCTCGGCGGGCTGCTGTCCGCCGTCGCGGTGCTGCCGCTGGCGGGCGGCGCCGGTCTGGCCAGCAACGAGGTGGCCGCCACGCTGCTCGACCTGCCGCCCAGCCCGCACGAGGAGCCGCTCCCCCAGCGGACGGTCCTGCTGGACCGCAACGGCCGCAAGTTCGCGCAGTTCTACACGGAGAACCGCACGATCGTGCCGCTGGAGCGGGTCGCGCCGGTCATGCGGCAGGCGATCGTGGCGATCGAGGACTCGCGCTTCTACGAGCACGCGGGCCTGGACGTCAAGGGGACGCTGCGGGCGCTGATCGCCAACACCCAGGCCGGCGGGGTACGGCAGGGCGGCTCCTCGCTCACCCAGCAGCTCGTCAAGAACATCCTGGTGGAGAACGCCGAGACCGACGCCGAGCGCGACCAGGCCAGGGCGCCGAACCTCAAACGGAAGATCATCGAGCTGCGGTACGCGCTGGCGATGGAGAAGAAGTACAGCAAGGCCGAGATCCTGGAGCGCTACCTCAACATCGCCTACTTCGGCGCGGGGGCGTTCGGGGTGGAGGCGGCGGCCCAGCGGTTCTTCTCCATCCCGGCCTCGAAGCTGAACCTGCGGCAGGCCGCGACGCTGGCCGGGGCGGTGCGCACGCCGTACGCCACCGACCCGTCGCTGGGCAGGCAGCGGCGGACGCGGCTGCGTGAGCGCCGGAACATCGTGCTGGACCGGATGGCCCAGCTCGGCATGGTCCCCTGGGCGCAGGCCGAGGAGGCCAAGCGGTCCCCGCTGCGGATCCGGCTGAAGTCCGAGCCCGGCGGGTGCGCGGGCAGCGACTACCCGTACTTCTGCCTGTACGTGCACCGGGAGCTGCTGAACAACCCCGTCTTCGGCGCCGGCCGCGCCGAGCGGGAACGCCGCCTGGCCAGGGGCGGCATCGTGCTGCGCACCACGCTGGACCCGGTCGCCCAGCGGGCCGCGCAGCGGGCGATCTCCGCGCGGGTCGGGACCAGGGACACCGAGGTCGCGGCCGAGGCCATGGTGGAGCCGGGGACGGGGCGGATCCGGGCGATGGCGGCCAGCAAGAAGTACGGCCGCAACTCCGGCAACGCAAACGACGGGCCCCGCACCACCTACAACCTGCCGGCCGACGTGGCGCACGGCGGCGGCATGGGCTTCCAGGCCGGGTCGACCTTCAAGGCGTTCACCCTGGCCACCGCGCTGAAGCAGGGCTGGCGGTTCGACGACGGCTTCGACACCCCGGGGAGCTTCACCCCCGACCACGGTTTCGTCGACTGCCGGGGCCGCAAGGTCAACGACCCCGGCGCCGAGATCCTCAACGCCAGCGGGGAGGGGACCGGCGGGCCGTACAGCATCTCCACCGGCACGTGGAAGTCGGTGAACATCTTCTACATGATGCTGGAGCAGCGGGTCGGGCTGTGCAACGTGGTCACGACGGCCAAGTCGCTCGGCGTCGCCCGCGCGGACGGCAAACCCCTGCGCGAGGTGCCGACCTTCACCCTCGGGGTGAACGAGATGGACCCGGTGACGGTCGCGGCGGCGTTCGCCGCGTTCGCCGCCCGGGGCCGGTACTGCCATCCGATGGCGATCACCGAGATCGCCGAGCAGGGGGGCCGGCGCATCGAGGTGCCGCCGAGCTGCGGCCGGGCCATCGAGCCCTACCTGGCCGACGCGGTCAACCACGTGCTGTCGGGGGTGTTCACCAAGGGCACCATGACGGGGCAGGGCATCGGCCGGGACGCGGCGGGCAAGACCGGCACCAACAACGGCTACACCTCGGCGTGGTTCGCCGGCTACACCCCCGACCTGGCCGCGGCGGTCAGTCTGGGCGACATCCGCGGCTCCTACCGCTACCCGCTGCGCGACGTGACGATCGGCGGCGAGTACTACGGCC
This sequence comes from Streptosporangium sandarakinum, assembly GCF_013409935.1. GTDB lineage: Bacteria > Actinomycetota > Actinomycetes > Streptosporangiales > Streptosporangiaceae > Streptosporangium > Streptosporangium nondiastaticum. The sequence goes on from NZ_JACCCO010000001.1 coordinate 965,693, forward strand.
AGGTCCAGGGCGCCTCCCTGCCGGGCCCCATCTGGGTGGCCTCCATGGAGGCCGCGCTGCGCGGCGTCCCCGAGCGGCACTTCCACGCCCCCGACATGCGGCGCTTCGGCGGCGGGCACACCCCGGGCCTGGAGAAGGCCGAGGAGGCCGAGAAGAAGCGGCGGGAGGAGGCCGGCCGGGACGGCGGGCGGCGCGACGGCGGGCGGGAGCCCATCGGCCGCCGGGAGGGCCGGTGGTGGCGCGGCCACCGGGACCCGTTCTCGGCCGAGCGCGCCTACCGGGTCTGGCGGGAGGAGTGGCGCCGCTGGCGGCGCGACCACGGCTGACCCGCCACGCGCCCGCCCCCGCCGGTCCCCCTCCCCGCCCGGGGTCCGGGCGGGCTCACCCGGCGGGGGAAGGCGGGGCGGAACCGTCCGGGGAGTCGTCCGGTGTCACGGGCCCGGCCGACGGAGCCGGCTCCGCGGACGCGACGGTCCCGTCCGGTGGGGCGGGCTGGTCCATGGACGTGAGCCCCTCGCCGATCCTCCGCAGCTCGCGCTCGACCGCCTCCGGGCCGCCGAGGTCCTCGGCGTAGGACGGGCTGAACATCACCTCGGCCCGCCGCGTGCCTCCCATGTCGAGGAGGAGGGACGGGGTGCTCGGCCCCTCGTCCCCGCCGACCCACTGCGTCACCAGGTACGCGGTACGGTCGCCGATGGTCACCTCCTCGCCCGTGCTCCGGTCGCGGTAGTCCCGCAGGCGCTCATCGAACTCCCCGGCCGCCCTCCCCTCGCGGATGAGGATCTGGACGCAGTAGGCGCCGTTCTCGTCGCCGTCGTAGTTCCAGGTGGTGGTGTACTCCTCCGCCCGGTCCTCCCACCAGTGGGTCCAGTGCAGCCGCGGGGACAGGTAGACGACCTTGACGTGGCCGAGGACCCGTTCGTTGAAGACGCGGGAGCCGCCGGCCTGACCGGTGGCGACGGTGGAGAGCTCACCGGCCACCGGCGCCGGCGCGGGGCCCCGGGTGAGGAACAGCTGGACCGGGACCACCGCCGCGACCACGGCCACCGCGGCGGCCAGCGCGCCGCGCCCGGCCCGTCCGGCCCGTCCGGCGTTCCCGCCGCGGCCGGAACGCATGACGCGCCGGGCCAGGTCCGGCGCGGCATGCAGCTCCCGCGTCTCCTCCGCCATGGCCCGGCGCAGGATCTCCTCAAGAGTGGGCACTTTCGAGCACTCCTTCCAGTGACTCGTGGCCGATGGCCGTCCTGAGCTTCGCAAGCGCCTTCGACGCCTGGCTCTTCACCGTGCCCGTCGAGCAGCCGAGGATCTCGGCCGTCTGCGCCTCGCCGAGGTCCTCCCAGTAGCGCAGGACGATCACCGCGCGCTGCCGGGGCGGCAGCGCGCGAAGGGCGTCCATGAGCATCCCGCGCAGGTCGAGGTCGACCTCCCGGGCCGGCCTCTCGGGCGGGGTGTGGGTGGGCAGGATCCGCAGGATCGCCCGGCGCCGGGCGCGGTTGATGGCGGCGTTGACGATGACGCGGCGGACGTACGGTTCCGGGTTGTCGTGCCACACCCGGTCCCACCTGCGGTACGTCCGCTCCAGCGCCGTCTGCAGCAGGTCCTCGGCCTCCCGCTCGTCACCGCACGCGAGGTGGGCGACGCGCAGCAGGCTGGTGCCCCGCGCGGCGACGAACGCGGCGAACCCATCGTCGTCGGGACCGCTCATCCCTGTTCGTCCGATCTCATGCCCGGTAGTACACGCGGACCGCCCGGAAGGTTGTCCGGCGCCCCCGAGAACACGCCGGACCAGGGCCGGCGGCCCCGAGCCGGAAAGCATCCCGCCGCACGGGCAACCCGGGAGGCCGTCCGGATGTATCAGGGGGCATCCACAGAACGGGGGCGAGCACATGCCGAATGCGTTTCTCGACGCCATGGCGGCGCTGTTCGGAGCCGACGACGATCCCCACTTCGGGGACGACACGCATGCGCTCGACGAGGACGACGACATCGATGAGGCGGAAGACCTGGATGACGATTTCCGATGAGTTCCCGCGACCTCGCGGGAGAGATGTGACCCCTACCCGCCGGAGGCCGGCGGAATGACCTTCACCCTGGAGGAGGTGCGGCTTTCGACCTACAAGGCGCGGGACGCCTGGTGGACGGTGTTCCTCGTGGACCCCGTGGCGGGCCGCCTGGTGGTCGCGACCGCGAATCGCACCTCGATCACTCCGAACCAGCTCACCTGGGGTGCTTTCGTCCTCGGCCTCGGGTCGGCCGCCTGCTTCCTGATGGCCGAGTGGGTCTGGCTGGCCGCCGGAGCGTTCCTCTACCACCTGAGCTTCGTGCTCGACTGCATGGACGGCAAGATCGCCCGTCTCAAGGGCACCGGGACGGTCCTGGGCGGCTGGCTCGACTACGTGTTCGACCGGATCCGCGTGTTCACCTGCACCCTCGCTCTGATGGGAGGCCAGTACCGGGTGGGCGGGCAGGAGGTGTACCTGTTCCTCGGCGTCGCGGTGGTCTTCCTCGACATGCTCCGCTACATGGACGCTCTGCAGGTGGGGAAGGTCAGGCGCCAGATGCGCCAGAAGCTGCGGAAGGCGATCAGGGAGGCGTCTCCGGCCGATCCCGCCGCCCTCACCGGCGGCCTGCCGTCCGGGAAGCCCGGTCTCGACGCCGACCCCGACCCCGACCCCGACCCCGACGCCGACGACGGGGAGGCCGTGATCCGTACGGCACGAACCGTCGACCTGCAACAAGAGTTCCGCTCGCGTTTCGCCTGGTACCTACGGATCCGCGACTGGCTGCGCGACCACCGGGTCCGCACCCACCTCGTCAGCGGCATCGAGTTCCAGATGGCGGTGTTCATCGTGGGCCCGCCGGCCGGGGGGATCATCCCGGTGACCGTCGGCGCGGGGGCGCTGCTGCTCCTCTTCGAGGTCGCGATCGTGTACAAGCTCTGGCTGTCGTCACGGGACCTCGCCCGCGCCCTGGCCGAGATCCGGCGGGCACGCCCGGCGACCGTGGGCTGAGCCGAGCACGCCCGTGGCCGTCCCCGCCGGGTACGGGGACGGCCACGGGCGTCGCGGTCCCGCCCGGCACGGAAACGGCGGGCGCGGGCCGGTCGGCGATCATCCCGGCGGTCCCGCCCGCCCCGGCTCAGGCGCCCAGGCAGGCCGGGCCGAGGAGTTGCTTCAGGTCGCCCATCAGAGCCGGGGACAGGGCGACGCGCAGGCGGTCGTCGAGCCGCATGACGGTCGTCCGGGGGCCGTTGTGGACCTGCAGGTGGACTTCGGTGGTGCCCGGGTGGGTGGTCAGGACCTCCTTCAGCCGCCCCACCACGGGCGGGGTGCAGCGGGTGAGCGGCACGCTGACGACCAGGGGGCCGCCGCCCTCGACCGAGAGGTCGGGGGCGGTCACCTCCATCGCGATGATCTTGCCGACGTCCTCGCGCTTGTCCAGTCGGCCCTTGACGAAGACGATCGCGTCCTCGGCGAGGATCGTCGAGCAGAGCTGGTACGTCGAGGGGAAGACCATCACCTCGATGGCGCCCTCCAGGTCCTCCAGCGTGGTCAGGACCCAGGTGTCGCCCTTCTTGGTGACCTTGCGCTGCACGCCGCTCAGGATGCCGCCGACGGTGACGATCTGGCCGTCGGGCCGGCCGCCGTCCTGGAGCGCGGCGACCGAGCAGTCCGCGCCGGAGGCGAGGATGTGCTCCACGCCGAACAGCGGGTGGTCGGAGACGTACAGGCCGAGCATCTCCCGCTCGAACGCCAGCAGGGTGGTCTTGTCCCACTCCCCCGGCGGGATCTGCACGTCGAAGGTCTGGTCCTCGGCGCCCTCGACCGCGCCGAACAGGGAGTCCTGGCCGATCGCCTCGTTCCTCTTGATGTCGATGATCGCGTCGACGGCCTGCTCGTGGACCAGGACCAGGCCCTTGCGGACGTGCCCGAACGAGTCGAACGCGCCGGCCTTGATCAGCGACTCGATGACGCGCTTGTTGCAGACGACCGCCGGGACCTTGCGCAGGAAGTCCTTGAAGTCGGCGAAGCGGCCCTTCTCCTTGCGCGCGGCCAGGATCCCGTCGACGACGTTGCCGCCGACGTTGCGGATGGCCGACAGGCCGAAACGGACGTCGGAGCCGCGCGGGGTGAAGTCGAAGTCGGAGTCGTTGACGTCCGGCGGGAGCACCTTGATGCCCATGCGGCGGCACTCGTTGAGGTAGAGGGCCGACTTGTCCTTGTCGTCCTTGACGGAGGTCAGCAGGGCCGCCATGTACTCGGCGGGGTAGTTGGCCTTGAGGTAGCCGGTCCAGTACGCGACGAGGCCGTAGCCGGCGGTGTGGGCCTTGTTGAAGGCGTAGTCGGAGAAGGGCAGCAGGATGTCCCACAGGGACTTGATGGCCGCGGCGGAGAAGCCGTTGTCCTTCATGCCGCGCTCGAAGAACTCGTACTGCTTGTCCAGCTCCGACTTCTTCTTCTTGCCCATCGCGCGGCGGAGCAGGTCGGCGCCTCCGAGGGAGTAGCCGGCGACCTTCTGCGCGATGGCCATGACCTGCTCCTGATAGACGATCAGGCCGTAGGTCGTGTCGAGGATCTCCTTGAGCGGCTCCTCCAGCTCCGGGTGGATCGGGATGATCTCCTGCTGGCCGTTCTTGCGCAGCGCGTAGTTGGTGTGCGAGTTGGCGCCCATCGGGCCGGGCCGGTAGAGCGCGAGGGCGGCGGAGATGTCCTCGAAGTTGTCCGGCCGCATCAGGCGCAGCAGCGAGCGCATGCCGCCGCCGTCGAGCTGGAACACGCCGAGGGTGTCGCCGCGGGCCAGCAGCTCGTAGGTCCTGCGGTCGTCCAGCGGCAGCTTGAGCAGGTCGATCATGGTGCCGGTGTTGGCCTCGACGGCCTTGAGGCAGTCGTCGATGATCGTGAGGTTGCGCAGGCCCAGGAAGTCCATCTTCAGCAGGCCGAGCGTCTCGCAGGTCGGGTAGTCGAACTGCGTGATGATCGCGCCGTCGGAGTCGCGGCGCATGATCGGGATGTGGTCGGTCAGCACCTCCGACGACATGATGACGCCCGCGGCGTGCACGCCGGTCTGCCGGATCAGGCCCTCCAGGCCCCGGCCGAGGTCGACCGCCGCCTTGACGTCGACGTCCTCCTCGTACAGCTTGCGCAGCTCGCCGGCCTCGTTGTACCGGGGGTGGTCCTTGTCGAAGATGCCGGAGAGCGGGATGTCCTTGCCCATCACCGCGGGCGGGAACGCCTTGGAGACCCGGTCGCCCAGCGCGTACGGATAACCCAGGACGCGGGCCGCGTCCTTGATGGCGGCCTTCGCCTTGATGGTGCCGAAGGTGGCGATCATCGCGACCTTGTCGGAGCCCCACTTCTCGGTCACGTAGCGGATCACGTCGCCGCGCCGGCGCTCGTCGAAGTCGATGTCGACGTCGGGCATGGAGACGCGCTCGGGGTTGAGGAACCGCTCGAAGATCAGGCCGTGCGGGATCGGGTCGAGGTCGGTGATGCCGAGGGCGTAGGCCACCAGCGAGCCCGCCGCCGAGCCGCGGCCCGGGCCGACCCGGATGCCGTTGTTCTTGGCCCACATGATGAAGTCGGCGACCACGAGGAAGTAGGACGGGAAGCCCATCTGGACGATGACGCCGAGCTCCTTCTCGGCCCAGGCGCGGTGCTCCTCGTCGACCCCCTCGGGGAAGCGGCGCTCCATGCCCTCCCAGACCCGCTGCCGGAAGAACTCCTCCTCGGTCATGCCGTCGGGCACCGGGAAGGTCGGCATCAGGTTCTTGAAACCGAACATGCCGGTCGGGTCGACCTTCTCGGCGACCAGCAGGGTGTTGCGGCAGCCCTCGGCCCACAGGTCGGAGGAGTCGACGGCGCGCATCTCGTCGGCGGTCTTGATGTAGTAGCCGCTGCCGTCGAAGCGGAACCGGTCGGGGTCCGACAGCTGCTTGCCCGTCTGGATGCACAGCAGGGCGTCGTGGGAGGAGGCGTCGGACTCGTAGGTGTAGTGGGAGTCGTTGGTGACCAGCGGCGGGATGCCCAGCTCCCTGGAGATGCGGGTCAGGCCGTCGCGGACCCGGCGCTCGATGTCGAGCCCGTGGTCCATGATCTCCAGGTAGTAGTTGTCCCTGCCGAACAGCTCCTGGTACTTCGCCGCGGCGGCGAGGGCCTCGTCGTACTGGCCCAGGCGCAGCCGGGTCTGCACCTCGCCGGACGGGCAGCCGGTGGTGGCCATCAGGCCCTCGGCGTGCTCGGCGAGGATCTCGGCGTCCATCCGGGCCCACTTGCGGACGAAGCCCTCGGTGTAGGCCCGGGAGGAGAGCTTCATCAGGTTCTTCAGGCCGCGCTCGTTGCGCGCCCAGATCGTCATGTGGGTGTAGTAGCCGCCCGCCGAGACGTCGTCCCTCTTCTGGTGCGGCTCGCCCCACAGCACCGGCTTCTTCTGGTGCCGCGATGCCGGGGCGACGTACGCCTCGATGCCGATGATCGGCTTGATCCCCGCCCCGGTGGCCTGCTTGTAGAAGTCGTAGGCGCCGTGCATGTTGCCGTGGTCGGTGATCGCGATGGCGGGCATGCCCAGGTCGCCGACCTGCTTGAACATCTGCTTCAGACGGGCGGCTCCATCGAGCATGGAGTACTCCGTGTGAACGTGAAGATGGACAAACGAGTCTGGCATGCGGCCTCTCCCTCCCCTGGTCACTTCTCGGCGTGGGAAGCCTACGCGCGTCGGGGCCGTCACCGGGTGCCGCCTCGCGCCGAAGCGGGGGCAACGCTCGGCTACCTTAAGTGATGGCCTATCTGAGCTGGGCAAACAGGGGGACCACGTGAAGACCGAAGAGGGCTACCGCCCCGCGCTCGGCAACCGCCAGGTGCAGATGATCGCGATCGGCGGCGCCATCGGCGTCGGGCTGTTCCTGGGCTCCGGCGGGCGCCTGCAGGCGAGCGGGCCGGCGCTGGTGCTGTCGTACGCGGTCGCCGGGCTGGCGGCCTTCTTCGTGATGCGCGCCCTGGGCGAGCTGGTGCTCCACCGGCCCACCTCCGGCTCCTTCGTAGACTACGCCGCCGAGTTCATCGGCCCGTGGGCGGCCTTCGCCAGCGGCTGGATGTACTGGGTCAACTGGGCCTTCACCGGCATCGCCGAGCTGACCGCGATCTCCATCTACGTGCAGATGTGGGCGCCGGACTTCCCCCGGTGGCTCACCGCGCTCGTCGCGCTGGGGTTCGTGCTGATCGTCAACCTGCTGTCGGTGCGGCTCTTCGGCGAGCTGGAGTTCTGGTTCGCGCTGCTGAAGGTGCTGGCCATCTGCGCGTTCCTGGTGGTCGGGCTGGCGGTCGTGCTGCTGGGCACGAAGGTGGGCGGGACGCCCGCGGGGGTCGGCAACCTCACCTCGCACGGCGGTTTCTTCTCCATGGGGTTCCCGCCGGTGCTGATGAGCCTGCAGTCGGTCGTCTTCGCCTACTCGGCGATCGAGCTGGTCGGCATCGCCGCCGGCGAGACGAGGAACCCCGAGAAGGTCATGCCCAAGGCCATCAACAGCGTGATCTGGCGTATCGGGATCTTCTACGTCGGCTCGGTGCTGCTGCTGTGCATGGCGCTGCCGTGGACGTCCTACGGTCCCGGCCAGTCCCCGTTCGTGACGGTCTTCTCCGCCCTCGGCGTGCCCTGGGCCGCCGACGCGATGAACCTGGTCGTGATCACCGCGGCGTTGTCGTCGTGCAACTCGGGCCTGTACTCCACCGGCCGGATCCTGCGGGCCATGGCGGTCAAGGGCGAGGCGCCCGCCGTCGCGGGCCGCCTCAGCTCGCGTCACGTGCCCTTCGGGGGCATCCTCATCACCGCGGGGGTGCTGCTGGCCGGGGTGGTGCTGTACTACTTCGTCCCCGAGCGCGCCTTCAACATCGCCACCGCCGTCGCGTCCCTCGGCGTGATCACCACCTGGGCCACCCTGGTCTACTGCCAGCTGCGGCTGCGTCGCGCCGCCCAGCGGGGCCTCGTCGAGCGGCCGTCCTTCCGGATGCCCGGCTCGCCGTACACCAACTGGCTCACGCTGGCCTTCCTGGCGCTGGTGGTGGTGCTCATGGCGTTCGCCGACCCCGACCAGCGCATCGCCTTCTTCTGCGTCCCGGTCCTGGTCGTGGCGATCGCCCTGGGCTGGCGCGTCGTCGGTTCCCGCCGCCGCGCCAGGGCCCCGCTGGCCGACCGCACGCCCGGCTGATCCCGGGCCCCGTCACCGCCGGGTGTACGGCGGGCGCGCGCTCCCGGGGCGTCCCACGGCGTCCCACGGCGTACGGCGAGCCCCCCGCGTACGGCGCGGCGCGCGGGTCAGCCCCCGTCCGGGGCCCGGCGCTCCTCGGCGACGTGCAGGCCCGCCTCGATGACGGCCTTCATGATGGGCGCGAGCCGCTCCTCGCCCAGCGTGGGGGCGCGGCGGGCCATCTCGGCGACCAGGCGGCGCTCGCGGTCGGGGTCGCGGCCGGCGAAGCCGCCGACCGGCTTGAGCCGCTGGATGACCCCGGCGAGCCCGACCCGGCGCTCCAGCAGGACGGCGAGGGCCGCGTCGACGCGGTCGATGGCGCCGCGAGCGGCCGGGATCGAGCCGGGCGTCTCCGGGCGGGTCAGCGCCCCGACGACCCGGGCGGCCTCCAGCGCCCCGCGGACGGCCTCCCCGGAGACGTCGGGCGACAGCAGCAGGCCGTCGGCGCCGGCGGCGACCGCCGCCGCGGCCAGGCCCGTGTCCTTCCCGAGGCCCGCGACGACGGGCCGGCCGGACCTCTCGCGGGCGGCGCGCAGCAACGCCAGGTCGGGGGCCGGCTCCGCGACGCGCGCCCGGCCGCCGCTCTCGCACAGCACGATCCGGTCGTTGCCCTCGGCCGCGCACTGCCCGGCCACGGCCAGCCACTCCTCCAGCGTCGCGGCGGGGCCGCGCTGGACCACCACGGGCAGGCCGAGCCGGGCGGCCGCGCGGACCAGCGGCAGGTCGCGCGTCCAGGCCGCGCCGACCACCACCGCGTCGGCCGCCGCGGCGATCGCCGGAAGGTCGCCCGCGGCGGACGGCTCGACGAGGAGCGGGCCCTCCCACCCGGCCCGGACCAGGGCCAGCGCCTCGCCCGCCGGCTCCCGGCGGGTCCGCAGGTCGAGCAGCAGCGCCTCGGCGCCCGGCCCGCCGATCACCACGACGGGCCCCTCTCCCACGGTGAGCGCCCCCAGGCGCACGGCCCGGCGTTCCAAGTCTGCGGTCAACATCACGGCTCCCTGGCTGGGCCGGCGCGCCCCGCGAGCCGGCGGATCGGAGAAACAAAAAAGGCAGAGATCTCAAGGTCTCTGCCTGTGGCCGGCTCCGGAAGGTCGCTACGTCACGTCGTCACGACCGGCTCCCCGGAGCCGGCCCGATAAACGCGAAGTGGCATGTCATGGCATCGACGATAGGCCATCTCCCGGCGACACGCCAGTTGGTGAGCAGATTCGTCTCATATGTCGAACGAACAGTGCGCGAGAGAGTCGATCATCCCACCTGGCCTGTGAGAGTATTCGGTGGCTTAGAAAGGGGTAGGTGCGGTTGATGGCCGAAGCACAACCTGAGGGACGTCGCGTTGCTTCCCGCTACCACCTGCTCGAACCCATCGGCCGGGGTGGCATGGGCATCGTCTGGCGGGCCCACGACGAGCTGCTCGACCGCGAGGTCGCGGTCAAGGAGGTCCGCTACGCCGACACGCTCGGCGAGGACAACCAGGAGAACTTCAACCGGCGGACCAAGCGCGAGGCCCGCGCCGCCGGGCGGCTGACGCACCCCAACGTGGTGGTCGTCCACGACGTCGTCGAGGAGGACGGCCGGCCGTGGATCGTCATGCAGCTGGTGGAGTCCCGTTCCCTCGGCAAGGTGCTGCGGCAGGACGGCCCGCTGCCGCCCGAGCGGGTCGCGGAGATAGGGCTCCAGGTTCTCGACGCGCTGCGCGCCGCGCACGCCCAGGGCGTGCTGCACCGCGACGTCAAGCCCGAGAACGTACTGCTGGCCGACGACGGCCGCGTGGTCCTCACCGACTTCGGCATCGCGACGCTGGAGGCGGAGACCGCGCTGACCATGACCGGCATCGCGGGCACGCCCGCGTTCATCGCGCCGGAACGGATCAAGGGCGGCAGCGCCCAGCGCGAGTCCGACCTGTGGTCCCTCGGGGCGACGCTGTACGCGGCCGTGGAGGGCCGGGCCCCGCACGACCGCGGCGGGGCGCTGCCGACCATGCACGCCGTGCTGAACGACGAGCCCGACCCCCCGGTGCGCGCGGGGCGGCTGGCCCCGACCCTGGAGGGGCTGCTCCGCAAGGACCCGGCGCGGCGCCTGTCGTACGACGAGGCGGAGCGGATGCTGCGCGAGGTCGCCGAGGGCGGCCGGCGGAGCGCGCCTGCCGGGGAGTCCCGGGAGCCCGCGAGGACGACCGTCATGCCGGTCGCCGAGACGCCGGACGCCCCGGAGCCACGCGCGGCGCGGGAGGCGCGGGAATCCCCCGACGACGCGGCGGCCGCGGCGACCGACCCGCAGATCCGCCTGGAGGCGGGCGGCGCGCCGTCCACCGGGGCCAGGCTCGGCACGACCGCGCCGGCGGAGGAGGAGGACGTCCCGTCCGTCCCGGCGCCGGCGCCGCCCGCGACCCCGGCCCCGACCGGCCGCGCGCCGTCGGCCAAGGCGGGACGCGAACCCGTCCCGCCGGTACGGCGCGCCGGGCCGGACCCCGCGCCCGCCGCCCGACCGGAGCGGGATCCCGGGCCGCGCGAGGCCATTCCGGCGCCCAGGCCGGAGCCCGTCGTCCCCCCGGCGCGCCGGGAGCCCGCCGCGCGGTCCCGGCCGGAGCCCCGGCCGTCTGCGCCGCCGACTGTGTCGTCCGCGGCGTCCGCGGCGTCGTCCGCGCCGCCCACCGTGCCGCCGTCCGCGGCGTCCGACATGCTGCCCACCTCGCCCGGGGACGGCGGGAGATCCGGGTCCGCGCTGCGGTGGGCCCTGCTGATCGTTCCGGCGATCCTGCTGGTCGGGGCGCTCGCGGCGTGGCTCGGGATGCGAAGCGCCGAGAACGACGGCGGCTCCCCGGCCTCGCGGGCCGGCCGGTCGGCCGAGCCCGCCGGCACCTCGAAGACCTCCGAGGCGTCCCGGCAGCCCACCTCCGACCCCACGTCCTCCGAGTCCCCGGGCTCCGGCGAGAGCCCGAGCGCCGCCCCCTCCCCGTCCCCCTCGGCGTCGGAGACCGGCGGAGAGGACGACGAGAAGGAGAAGAAGGACGAGCCCGCGCTGCCCGCGGGCTGGCGCATGCACAAGGACCCCAACGGCTTCTCCATCGGGTTGCCCAAGGGCTGGCACGAGGACAAGCGGGTCGGCAAGCAGGTGTGGTTCCGCAGCCCCGACCGGGTGAGCTTCGTGTTCGTCGAGTACGTCGACAAGGCCGGACCCGACCCCAAGAAGGACTGGGAGAACCAGGAGTCCTACAGCCGCGGCAGGTTCCCCGGCTACAAGCGGATCCGCATCGAGAACACCGACTACATGGAGAAGGCCGCCGACTGGGAGTTCACCTGGAGCACGAGCTCGGGCAGGGCCCGGGTCATCAACCGGGGGTTCGTCACCAAGGGCGGCCGGGGGTACGCGATCTACTGGCACACCCTCGCTTCGAAGTGGGACGAGAACCTGCACTACTTCAAGGGGTTCACCGAGTCCTTCTCCTCGAAAAAGTGAGATTCGCCCCGACGGGCTACGATGCCTGGGTTTGGGAGGGGCGGCGACAATGACCGAACGGAAGGTGGCGGGCCGGTACCACCTGATCGAACCCATCGGCGAGGGCGGCATGGGCGTCGTGTGGCGCGCCCATGACGAGCTCCTCGACCGGATCGTGGCGATCAAGGAGGTCCGCTACCGCGACGTCGACGGCGCCGCCCGGGCGGACCTGAACCGGCGGACCATCCGCGAGGCCAGGAGCGCCGGGCGGCTCGACCACCCGTCTGTGATCATCATTCACGACGTGGTGGAGGAGGACGGCCGTCCCTGGATCATCATGCAGCTGGTCCGGTCGCGGTCGCTGGGACAGGTCGTCCGCACCGGGGGGCCGCTGCCGCCCGGACGGGTGGCGGCCGTGGGGACGCAGGTGCTGGGCGCGCTGCTCGCGGCGCACACCGCCGGGGTGCTGCACCGTGACGTGAAGCCCGAGAACGTACTGCTGGCCGACGACGGCCGCGTGGTGCTCACCGACTTCGGCATCGCCTCGATGGCCCAGGAGACGGGGATCACCCGGACCGGCGGGGTCGTCGGCACCCCGGCGTTCCTGCCGCCCGAGCGGCTCCACGGGCTGCCGGCCACCCCCGCGTCGGACCTGTGGTCCCTCGGGGCGACGCTGTACGCGGCCGTGGAGGGCCGCCCGCCGTTCGAGCGCGCCACGGCCGCGGCGACCATGATGGCCGTCCTGCACGGCGAGCCCGCGCCCATGTCGCACACCGGGCCGCTCGCCACCGCGATCCTTGGACTGATGGCCAGGGAGCCCGCGGAGCGGATACCGGCCGAGCAGGCCATGGCGCTGCTCACCCGGGCGTCCTCCGCGACGTCCGGCGGGAGCGAGGCGGGCGTCCTCCCGGCGGCCGGCGCCGGGGAGCCCGCCGGGCCCGCCGGGCCGCCGACGAGGCCCTCGGGCCGCGGCTCCCGGGCGGCCCGCTCCGGGGAGCGGTCCCGTCCCGCCGAGACCGCGCCGCAGGGATCCCACCCGCGGTACGAACCGCAGGGCGAGGGGATGCGGCACGACCTCCAGCCGGGGCTGCACGCCTTCCCCGACGGCCCCGCCGCCGTCCCGGGGCACACGTTCCCGGATGACCCGCGGGCCCTCCACGAGGGTCCCGGGCACCGGGGACGGCCGGGTCACCCCGCCGCGCCGGCGTACCGGGACGAGGCGCCGTACGGGGGCCTCCCGCCGTACGGCGGCGGCCAGGAGCGGAACGGGTCGCCGCACCCGGGTGGGCACGGCGGCGCCCCGGCGGCGTATCCGGAGGCGCCGCCGTACGGCGGCCCGTACGGCGCCGCGCCGTACACGGGGGGCCCGCACGGAGCCGTGCCCCATGGAGGGGACCCGCACGGGGCCGCGCCGTACACGGGGGGCCCTCATGGGGCCGCGCCGCACGCGGAGAGCCCGGCCCACCCCGGCCCGCCGCAGCCCGGGACGCCGTACCGGGAGGTCGCGGCGCACCGGGAGATGCCGCCGTACCCGGGCGGCCCGGCGGCCGGCGGGCCGCCGGCGCACGGCGGCGACCCGGAGCGGCCCGGTTACCGGAGCGCCCCGACGCAGGCCGGGCACCGGGCGCACCCGGACGCCTCGCCGCACCCGGACGGACGGCCGGGCCGCGGACGGGCCGCCGGGGACGACGCGCCCGGGGACCGGCGCTTCCCGGTGGCGCAGGCCGCGCTGGTGGCCGGTTCCGCCGCGCTCGCCGTGCTGCTCGGTGTCGGCGGCTGGCTGGTGTTCCAGGACTGGCAGCCCGCGACCGGGACGGCCAGGGAGACGTCCACCCCGTCCGGCGAGGCGACCGCCTCCCCCCGGCCCTCCGGGACGCCCCGCCCGACCGCCTCCTCGTCGGCGGGCACGGGCCGGACGACGCCCAAGGGCTGGCGGACCTACCGCGACCGGCTGGGCTTCACGGTCGACGTGCCGCGCGGCTGGGCCGCCCGGCGGTTCCCCGACCGGGACCGCGTGGAGTTCCGGGCCCCGGGGTCGAAGACGTTCCTGTGGATCGAGTCGACCGAGGACCCGGAGAAGGACCCGGTCCGGCACTGGCTGAAGGTCGAGCGGAGCGGGCGGGCCAGGCAACTGTGGCCCGGCTACCGCCGCATCGGCATCAGCGCGCGGACGTACCTCTCCCAGAGCGCCGCCGACTGGGAGTTCACCTACCTCAAGGGCGGGGTCCCCACGCACGTCCTCGACCGGGGCTTCCACACGGCCACCGGCCGCCCGTACGCGATCTACCTGGAGAGCCCCGAGTCCGACTGGAACCGGGCCCTCTTCAACAACATCGTCCGGGGCTTCCGGCCCTGACCGGGGCCCGGGGGCGGGGCGCCGCCGGTTCACCGATCGAGCCGGCGGCCGGCGCCCGGGACGGGGACGATGTGGCCCGGACGCCACGGCTTCGGACGCCGCGGCTCCGGATGCCGTCCCCCGGACGCGGCGGTACCCGGTCTCACCACCTGGAATACTGAAATGACCATTTATGACGGCACATAACCTCGATGACATGGATGAAACCACTCGGTCCTCGGCGGTCCGTGACGGCCTCGGGGTGGGGATCGCCGTGGGACTGGCCGGGCTGGCGTTCGGCGCCGCCGCGGCGACCGCCGGACTGACCGTCGCGCAGGCGTGCGCGCTGAGCGTGTTCGCCTTCACCGGGGCCTCACAGTTCGCCCTGGTCGGGGTGGTCGCGGGTGGCGGCAGCCTCGTCGCCGGCACCGCCGGCGCGCTGCTGCTCGGCGCCCGCAACGGCCTGTACGGCCTGCGCATGGCGGACATCCTGGGTGTACGGGGCTGGCGGCGGCTGCCGGTCGCGCACGGCATGATCGACGAGACGACGGCCGTGTCCCTGGCCCAGCCCGACGCGAGGGCGGCCAGGACCGGGTTCTTCGTCACGTTCGCCACCCTCTACCTGACGTGGAACGCCACCACGCTGCTCGGCGCGGCCGGGGTCTCCCGCCTGGCCGACCCGGACGTGCTCGGCCTGGACGCCGTGGGCCCCGCGACCTTCCTCGCCATCCTGTGGCCCCGGCTCACCGGGGGCGGGCCCGACGTCCGCACGCTGCGGCTGATCGCGGGCGGCGGCGCGGCGGCGGCACTGGCCACCACGCCGTTCACCCCGCCGGGCGTGCCCGTGCTGATCGCCGCGGCGGCCGTGCTCGCCGTGGTGCTGAGGAGGCCCGCGTGAGCGGCACGGGCGTCTGGTGGGCCGTCGTGGCGACCTGCGCCGGGTGCTACGTGCTCAAGCTCGCCGGGCTGTCGGCCCCGCGCCGGGTGCTCGACCACCCCCGGGTGCAGCGGTTCGCGGCGCTGGTGCCGGTCGCGCTGCTGGCCGCGCTGGTCGCGGTGCAGACCTTCGCCCAGGGCCGGTCGCTCCACTTCGACCTGCCGCGCACCGCCGGGCTCGGCGCGGCCGTCGTCGCCCTGCTGCTGCGCGCGCCCTTCCTGGTCGTGCTGGCCACCGCCGCGGTCGTCACAGCCGTGCTGCGCCACCTGCTCGCCTGAGAGCGGACCCGACTCCGGGTTTCGGGAATGTGATAGTAAATCCTGGGTATTCGGCACCCCATGACCGATTCTCAGGTGATCATCGGCTCCCGATACCGACTGCTGGAGCAGATCGGCCGGGGAGGCATGGGTACGGTCTGGCGGGCACGTGACGAGGTGCTCGGCCGGGACGTCGCGGTCAAGGAGGTCATCCCCTCCCCCGACCTCTCCAACCTGGAGCGTGAGATCTTCACCTTACGGACGCTGAGGGAGGCCCGCGCCGCCGGGCGCATCGGCCACCCGGGCGTCGCGACGGTCTACGACGTCATCGAGGAGAGCGACCGCCCCTGGATCGTCATGCAGCTCGTGGACTCCAGGACGCTGGGGGCCGTGGTCCGCGAGGACGGTCCGCTGCCGCCCAGGCGGGTGGCGGAGATCGCGCTCGACGTGCTCGGGGCGCTGGTCGCCGCCCACCGGGTGGGCGTGCTGCACCGCGACGTCAAACCCGACAACGTCCTGATCGCGAGGAACGGCCGGGCCGTGCTGACGGACTTCGGCATCGCGATGCTGGAGGGCGACTCGTCGGTCACCCGGACCGGGGCGCTCATCGGCACCCCGGCGTTCATCGCGCCCGAGCGGGCCGGCGGGGGACCGGCGGAGTTCGCCTCCGACCTGTGGTCGCTCGGCGTGACCATGTACATGGCCGTCGAGGGCCGCTCCCCCTTCGAGCGGGCGCATCCGCTGGCGACGCTCAGCGCCGTCATGCACCAGGACCCGCCGCCGCTGCGGTCCGCCGGGCCGCTGGCGCCGGCGATCTTCGGGCTGCTCGGCAAGGACCCGGCGCGGCGGATGACCGCCGAGGAGCTCCAGATCCACCTGCAGGCGATCGTGAGCGGGGCCGAGCCGCAGCCCACCGCGCCCGTCGCGCTCCCGTCTGGCGCGGTCCCGCGGCCCCGGGCCGCGTCCGGCGCCCTGCCCGGCGCGGTGGCGGCCACGGCGGCGAGGGCGGAGGCCACGCCGCCGCCGGAGTCCCCCGGCGAGCCCCCCGGGTACACCCCGGGCCGCCCGCCTCGGCGGCGGCTGCCGGGCGGCGCCCTGGTGGCCGCGGCGCTCGCCGCGACCCTGGCCTCCGGCGCCTTCGCCTGGGTGAACGTCACCGACCCCGGATCCACGACCATACGGCAGACCGTCCCGGCGAGCGTCCCCGTCAAGAAGAAGGCCCCGGAGAAGGCCAAGCCGTCCGAGGCCCCCGCCACGAAGGAGCCGACCGACACCCGCGACGGCGGCGGGACAGGGCGCTCCACCACGTCGCCTCCGACCGGGCCCCGGCAGGGCGGCGACGCCCGGCGGGACGGCGCGGGCGGGGCCGAGGACGCTCCGGCCCCGAAGCCGGACGACAGGCCGTCGAAGGACCCCGGGAAGGGGGCGGAGGAGGCGGGGGAGAAGCCGGAGAAGAACTCCGGTGAGAAGCCGGAGAAGCCGAAGGACCAGGGAAAAGCACCGGAGGACTCCGGCGAGGGCAACAGCCGGGAGTCCGACAGGGAGCCGGCGGAGGAGGGCACGCGAAATCAGGGGGAGAACCAGGGCGGGGACTCGGTCGATCCGTACAGCGGGCCGAACGCCACGGGGGGAAAGGCGCCGGAGGCCGGCACGGAAAAGGTCACGGTCCTGGCGGGCGGTAGGGACGCCGGGTGACCCGGGACCGGGAGACCGCCCCGGGGGCGGACGGCCCGGCCGGTCTCCGGGACCCGTCCGGCGGATCGTCACCACGACGAGGGTCCGCCGGGCAGGCCCCGGAGACCGGTCGCGGACCGGTCATGGTGAGCCCGCGGACCGGTCTTCCGGCGCGGCCCCGGAAGACCGTCAGAAGTCCGCGCCGACGAGCTCCAGGGCGCGCGCCAGGTCCTCGGGGTAGTCGGTGGTGAACGTCATCCACTCCCCCGTCACCGGGTGCTCGAAGGCCAGCGAGACCGCGTGCAGCCACTGCCGGGTCATGCCCAGCCGCGCGGCCAGCTTGGGGTCGGCGCCGTACAGCATGTCGCCGACGCAGGGGTGGCGCAGCGCCGACATGTGGACCCGGATCTGGTGGGTCCGGCCCGTCTCCAGCTTGATGTCCAGCAGCGACGCGGCGCGGAACGCCTCGATCGTGTCGTAGTGGGTGACCGAGTCCTTGCCGCCCGCCACGACCGCGAACCGGCCGTCGCCGACCGGGTGGCGGTCGATGGGCGCGTCCACCGTGCCGCGCAGCGGGTCGGGGTGGCCCTGGACCAGCGCGTGGTAGCGCTTGTCGACGGTCCGCTCCTTGAAGGCCCGCTTCAGGCGGGAGTAGGCGATCTCGCTCTTGGCCACGACCATGGCGCCGGTGGTGTTGGCGTCGAGGCGGTGCACGATGCCCTGCCGCTCGGCGGCGCCGCTGGTCGCCACCCGGTGGCCGGTGCCGAGCAGGCCGCCGATCACGGTGGGCCCGGTCCAGCCGACGGTGGGGTGGGCGGCCACGCCGATCGGCTTGTTGACGACGACGATGTCGTCGTCCTCGTAGACGATCGTCATGCCGGGGACCGGCTCGGCGACCGGCATCGGCGTGGTGGGCGGGGGCGGCAGCGTGACGTCCAGCCACGCGCCCGCGTGGACCCGGTCGGACTTGGCCGCGGGCGAGCCGTCCACCAGCACGTCCCCGGCGGCGACCAGCTCGGCCGCGCGGGTGCGGGACAACCCGAACAGCCGGGACAGCGCCGCGTCGAGACGCTCGCCCTCCAGGCCGTCGGGAACGGGGAGACTCCGCTGTTCAGCCATCACTTCTCTGCTCTTCCGGTGTCGCGGGTGCCGTCGATCTGGTAGCCCCTCCAGGCGAGGAAGACGGCCAGGATCCCGCCGCAGACGATCGCCGAGTCGGCGATGTTGAAGACCGGGAAGTGGCCGGGGAAGGTCTCGATGAAGTCGACCACGTGCCCCTGGAACGGCGAGGGCCGGCCGAAGCCCGAGGGCCAGCGCAGGAGCCGGTCGGTCAGGTTGCCGAGCGCCCCGCCGAGCATCAGCGCGAGCGTGACGGCCCACGGCAGGCTGCGCAGGTGCCGCGCGGTCCGCAGGATGGCGATCACCACGGCGGCGGCGACGAACGTGAAGACGATCGTCATGCCGGTGCCGATGCTGAACGCGGCCCCCGAGTTGAAGATCACCCGGAACTGGAGGAGGCCGGGGATGAGGACGAGGGGGTCGCGGCCCTCCAGGGTCCTCAGCACGACCGTCTTGGTGAGCAGGTCCAGGCCGTAGATGATCGGGACGATCGTGGCGAGGACGGCGATCCTCCGCCTGCCCGGCGGGGCGGCCGTCACCGCCCCCTCCGCCGGGCCGCCGGTCAGCGGCGCTCCTCCCGTTGCTTGCAGGCCACGCACAGCGTCGCCCTCGGGAACGCCAGCAGACGTTCCTTGCCGATCTGCTTGTGGCACGATTCGCACACTCCGTAGGTACCCGCGTCGATCCGGGCGATCGCCCGCTCATTCTGCGCGACCAGGTCGCGTGAATTCAGGGTAAGGGCGATCTCGCGTTCTCGTTCATACGTCCGCGCCCCGGCGTCCGCCTGGTCGTCCCCCGCCCCGTCCGTCACATCACGGGCGGCGATCTCGCTCTCCGCCTTGACGATCTCCTTGGTGAGCTCTTCGATCTCCCCGGCCAGTCGCTCGCGGACCTCCGCCAGTTCCTCGGCCGACCAGGTGGCGGAACCGTCCTGCGACGGCCCCGCGGCGCTCTCGTCTGCGCGCACAGTCGCGGCCATGCCGGCCTCCTCGTTCGATCGGACCGTAACCCGATGCGGTAAACGGTGCGGGCAGCTTAGGTCCGCGATAACAGAACGGCAAACGACCCGCCCACATGTTTACCACTCCCGTACCATCCGGCCCCGTACTCTCCCCCCGCGCGCACCGATGATATTCGGGAAGCTTCCGGCGGGCGGGTGCGTTATCGTGGGAGTTCGCAAGGCGTTGACGGGGACGAGTACGTCCGGGCCTCCCTCGCGCGAGCGACCCGGGGACGGTGTGAGCCCGGGGCGAGAACCCGGACGGAAATCACCCCCGAGCCGCCGGAGGAACGGCCCGCGACGGGCTCAGTAGAACCGGCAGCGAACCGAAGGAAGAGGGCCTCCCTCCGCCGTTCCCGGCGGTGAGGGGTCAAGGAGGGTGGTACCGCGGGGCCGCGAGGTCTCGTCCCTCCACGCCACTGCCAGCACCAGCGTGGAGGTCCCGCCCGTCATGTCAGCCCGCTTCCGTCCCCTTCCCGCGCAGGTCGACCTGCCCGCGCTCGAACACGAGGTGCTCGGCCGCTGGCGTGACGGCAAGATCTTCGAGCGTTCGGTCGAGCAGAACGCGGGCGGCCCCACGTGGGTCTTCTACGAGGGCCCGCCCACCGCGAACGGCATGCCCGGCGTCCACCACGTCGAGGCCCGCGTCTTCAAGGACCTCTTCCCCCGCTACAAGTCGATGCAGGGCTACAGCGTGCCGCGCAAGGCCGGCTGGGACTGCCACGGCCTGCCCGTCGAGGTGGCGGTGGAGAAGGAGCTCGGCCTGTCCGGCAAGAAGGACATCGAGTCGTACGGCGTGGCCGAGTTCAACGCCCGGTGCCGCGAGTCGGTGCTGCGGCACGTGGACGCCTTCGAAGAGATGACCGAGCGGATGGGCTACTGGATCGACCTGTCCCAGGCCTACCGCACGATGGACCCCGACTACGTCGAGTCGGTCTGGTGGTCGCTGAAGGTCGTCTTCGACAAGGGCCTGCTGTTCCGCGACTTCCGCATCACCCCCTACTGCCCGCGCTGCGGCACCGGCCTGTCCGACCACGAGCTGGGCCAGCCGGGCGGCTACGAGACCGTCTCCAGCCCGTCGGTCTACGTCCGCATGCCCGCCACCTCCGGCCCGCTGGCCGACCTCGGCGCCTCGCTGCTGATCTGGACCACCACGCCGTGGACGCTGGTGTCCAACACCGCGGTGGCCGTGCATCCCGACGTCACCTACGTCGCGGCGCGCCCCGCCGGGTCCGACGAGGTGCTGGTGGTGGCCGAGCCGCTGCTGGCCGCCGTCCTGGGCGAGGGGGCCGAGGTGCTGGCCTCCTTCCTGGGCGCCGACCTGGAGCACACCTCCTACTCCCGCCCGTTCGAGCTGGTCGACATCCCCGGCGCCCACTACGTGGTGCTCGGCGACTACGTCACGACCGAGGACGGCACCGGCCTGGTCCACCAGGCCCCGGCGTTCGGCGCCGACGACATGACGACCTGCAAGCGGTACGGCCTGCCGGTGGTCAACCCGGTCGGCCCGGACGGCCGCTTCCTCGACACCGTCCCCCTGGTCGGCGGCCGGTTCTTCAAGGACGCCGACGACGACCTGACCGCCGACCTGGCCGCGCGTGGCCTGCTGTACCGCGGCGGCCACTTCGAGCACAGCTACCCGCACTGCTGGCGCTGCCACACCGCGCTGCTGTACTACGCGCTGCCCGCCTGGTACATCCGGACCACCGCGATCAAGGACCAGCTCCTCGCCGAGAACGAGAAGACCAGCTGGTACCCCGAGACGATCAAGTGGGGCCGCTTCGGCGAGTGGCTGCGCAACAACGTCGACTGGTCGCTGTCGCGGTCGCGTTACTGGGGCACGCCGCTGCCGCTGTGGGTCTGCTCCGCCGACGACTCGCACGTCACGTGCGTGGGCTCGCTGGAGGAGCTGGGCCGGCTGGCGGGCCGCGACGTGTCCGCGCTCGACCCGCACCGCCCCTACGTCGACGACGTCACCCTGCCCTGCCCCGACTGCGGGGCCGAGGCGCGCAGGGTGCCGGACGTGATCGACGCCTGGTACGACTCCGGGTCGATGCCGTTCGCCCAGTGGGGCGCCCCGCTGCGCAACGCCGAGATGCTGGAGAAGGCCTACCCGGCGCAGTTCATCTGCGAGGCCACCGACCAGACCCGCGGCTGGTTCTACTCGCTGATGGCGGTCGGCACGCTGGTCTTCGGCCGGTCCTCCTACGAGAACGTGCTCTGCCTCGGTCTGATCCTCGCCGAGGACGGCCGCAAGATGAGCAAGCACCTCGGCAACGTGCTGCAGCCGATCCCGCTGATGGACCGGCACGGCGCCGACGCGCTGCGCTGGTACATGGCCTGCGCCGGCTCCCCGTGGGCCGCCCGCCGGGTCGGCCACGCGGCCCTGGAGGAGATCGTCCGCAAGGTCCTGCTGACCTACTGGAACACCGCGGCGTTCTTCACCCTGTACGCCGACGCCGAGTCCTGGACACCGGCGGCGCTCGCCGAGGCCCCCTCCCCCGCCGACCGGCCGCTGATCGACCGCTGGGCGCTGGCCGAGCTGCACCGTACGGTCGCCGAGGTGACGGCGTCGCTGGACGACTTCGACACCGCCCGGGCCGGGCGGCGGCTGACGGAGTTCCTCGACGACCTGTCCAACTGGTACGTGCGGCGTTCCCGCCGCCGGTTCTGGTCCGGCGACGTCTCCGCGTTCGCCACGCTCTACGAGTGCCTGGAGACCGTGACCCGGCTGATGGCGCCGGTGGCGCCGTTCCTCACCGACTACGTCTGGGACGTCCTGCGCGGTGACGACGCCCCCGCCTCGGTCCACCTGGCCTCCTGGCCCGTCGCGGACCCGGCGCTGCTGAACCCGGAGCTGTCGGAGCAGATGGCGCTGGTGCGCCGGCTGGTGGAGCTGGGCCGCTCGGCCCGCGCCTCCAGCGGGGTCAGGACCCGCCAGCCGCTCGGCCGGGCGCTGGTGGGCGCCCGCGGCTGGGCGGCCCTGTCGCCCGAGCTGCACGAGCTGATCGCCGACGAGCTCAACGTGCAGACGCTGGAGGACCTGTCCGGCATCGGGTCCGACCTGGTCTCCTTCACGGTCAAGCCCAACTTCCGGGCGCTGGGCAAGCGGTTCGGCTCGCAGACCAAGCTGGTGGCCGCGGCCGTCACCTCCGCCGACGCGACCGTGCTCGCCCACGCGCTCCGCGCGGGCTCGGCCGTCACGGTCGAGGCCGCCGAGCTGGGCCCGGTGGAGCTGACCGCCGACGAGGTCATCGTCACCGAGCAGCCGAAGGCCGGCTGGGCGGTAGAGACGGGCGCCATCGGCACCGGGACCGGTGAGACGGTCGCCCTCGACCTGGCGATCACCGACGAGCTGCGCCGCGCCGGCCTGGTCCGCGAGGTCGTCCGCCTGCTCCAGGACGCCCGCAAGTCGACGGGCCTGTCCATCTCCGACCGGATCGACGTGTGGTGGTCGGCCGACGGCGCCGACCTGGCCGAGACCCTGCGGGCCCAGGGCTCGGTCGTGGCCGACGAGGTGCTGGCCGTCTCCTTCACCGAGGGGAGCGCCGACGGGCCCGCCGTGCACCGCGACGACGACCTCGGGCTCGCGTTCCAGCTCCGCCGTACGGCCTGAGCCCCTCCGGTGGTCCTCCCGTAGCGGCGGGAGGACCACCGGAGGGAGACGCGGGAGAGAAAGCCGAAGGGCCGCCGGGAGGATCTCCCGGCGGCCCTTCGGCGTCGTCCGGGCTCAGCCCTTGCCGGGGCGGCAGACCGTGCAGCCGCTCAGCCCGGCCTCCTCGGCCTCGGCCACGGTCATCGTCTCCACGCCGTCGTCGTCTCCTCCCCCGACCAGGGGGCAGGACGGGTCATGGAAGCGGCGGGTGCCGACGATCACCTTGACCGTCCCGGCGGGCGGCTCGTCCCGGACGGCGGGGAACCCCCGGGGCGCGGTGTCGTCATCGGCGGTGTCGTCATCGGTGTCCCCTTCGCCGGAGGCGTCGGCGGTCGCGACGGGGTCGTCGCCGTCCGCGGGACCGGAGGGGTCCGGGGACTTTCCGGAGGGGTCCGAGGGTCCCGGAGAGCCGCTCTCGCCGGAGCCGGAAGCCTCGGGGGCCTCGGACTCAGGGGCCTTGGATCCAGGGGCCTTGGATCCAGGGGCCTTGAAGGCGCCGGTCTCACCGGAACCGTCGGACGCGCCGGTCTTGTCCGAGGCGTCGGTCTCGTCCGAGGCGCCGGTCTCGTCGAAGGCGTCGGTCTTGTCCGAGGCGCCGGGTTCCGCCGAGGTGGAGTCGGCCGTCGACCGCGACCCGGCGCGCCCGGGAGCGGTCTCGGCCGGCTCCACCGGCTCGGAGTCGCCGGCCGCCCGTGCGGGGGCGGGCCGGCTCGTGGCCTTCCGGCTCTCGGCGGAAGGCGTCCCGGCGGTTTCGCGGTCACCGGGGACGGACCCGCCGCGCTCCGCGGAGTCGTCCGGAACCGGTCCGGCCGGGGTCTCGTCGTGCGAGACCGGTTCGGTCGCCTCGCCGGCCGGGGCCTCGTCGTGCGGGGCGGGCTCGGTCTCCTCGTCGGCCGGGACGCCGACCGCCTGCTCACCGGCCTCCGCCCGGAGGTCGACGGCCGGGAACTCGCCGGTCTCGGGCTCGGCGTCCTCGGGTCCGCTCTGCTCCGGCTGCTCGATCGCGGTCTTTCCGGACCCGGCCTTCGCGGACCCGGTCACGGTGGACCCGGCCTCGGCGGGCGCGTCCTCGGACCTGTCGGCCTCTGGCTTCGCGGGCACGGACTCGGTGGCCTCGGGCTCAGTGGGCTCGGGCCTGCCTGGCCTCGGCTCGGCGGCCTCGGCGGGCGCGGCGCCGGCCGGAGCGGGCCCGGAGGTCGTCCGCTCGGCCGCCGGACCGGCCGCGCCACGGCTGAACCAGCTCGTGGCATCGGGGTCGTCGGAGGTCTCCGGCGCGGGCCGCGAGGGCCGGGCGGGAGACGGCGGCGCGGCCGTCCCCGAGGCGCCGGAAGGCGGGCCGTCCTGCGCGTCCGGTGCGGCGGACGCCTGGGCGGCGGGCCGGGTCGCCGGAGCCGGGGGTGCCGGCTCGGCGGGCGAGGCCACGGCGGCGGAGGCCGACGGGGTCATCGAGGTCGCCGGGGGCACCGGGGCCGCGGACTGGTCGGGAAGGCACGTGGTGCAGGGCGTGAAGCCCTCCTCCCGCGCCTCCTCCTGGGTGAGCTCCTCGTGATTCCGGCCGGTGAGCTGCCGGCATCCCGCGACGTGGTAGCGCCTGCGTCCCGGGACCACCAGGACGATCGCCCCGGCGTCCGGCAGGCCCCGCCTCGCGGCGGGGGAGGCGGCGACCCGGCCCGGCCGAGGCCGAGCCGGGGCGGTCGCCGTCTGCCGCGCCATCGGGTGGGGGACCGGCGTGGCCGGTCGGCCCGGTGGCATGTGCGGCGCGGGCACGGGGCCGGTGGGCGCCGGTTCCCTGGGCTGGAGCGGAGGGGTCGCTCCGGCGCGCCCGCCGGGGAACAGTTCGTGGCGGCGTAACAACGCCCCGATCACCAGGAAGACCGCGGACAGCACGCTGATCGCGATCGACCACATGACCAGAAAAGGTTTGGCCAGCACGAATCCCACGATGAGCAGGACGATGGCCGTGAGGACCAGACCGGCGCTGATGAGGATCACAGGGGAACTCCCGGATACGGGTCAGGGGGATGACCCGACACCCTAGCGCCGGTCGTTGTGGGGACCGTCAACGCCCTGGAAGGCACCCGAGTGCTGCGCCGGCTCGCCGCCGAACGGACCCGCGGCGCCCTGCATCGGCTGCGGACCGCCCGGCGTCACGGCGTGGGACATGGCCGGGGGACCGCCCACGATCGGGAACGCGCCGCTGCCCTCGCCCGCGACGTTCAGCTCGGCGAGCTGGTTCTCCAGGTAGAGCTTCAGGCGGCTGCGGTACTCCCGCTCGAAGCTGCGCAGCTCCTCGACCTTGCGCTCCAGCTCGTCGCGGTT
The DNA here is from genome assembly GCF_013409935.1 of Streptosporangium sandarakinum. Taxonomy (GTDB): domain Bacteria; phylum Actinomycetota; class Actinomycetes; order Streptosporangiales; family Streptosporangiaceae; genus Streptosporangium; species Streptosporangium nondiastaticum. The sequence continues at coordinate 990,666 of NZ_JACCCO010000001.1, forward strand.
CTGCACCAGCGAGCCCATGGCCTGCCGGTGCCGCTCCTGCGCGTCGCGCTCCAGCGTCTCGGCCCGTGCGCGGGCGTCGCCGATGACCTGCTCGGCCTGGCGGCGGGCCTTGCCGAGGATCTCGTCGGCCTCACGGCGGGCCCGGGTCACCGTCTCGTCCGCCTCCCGGCGGGCGTCGGCGATCGCCTGGTCGGCCGTCTGCTGGGCCAGCGCGAGCACCCGTGCCGCGGTGTCCATGTTGTCCTCGGCCTGCGGCATGCCCATGGCGACGGGGACGGGCTGCTGGTGCTGGACGGGCTCCGGAGCGCGCATCGGCTCCGGCTGCTGCATCATCATCTCGGGCTTGGGCTCGGCGACGGGGGCGGGAGCCATGGCCATGTTGACGTTGCCGGGCACCTTGCCCCGCAGGCACTCCGCCAGCTTGGCGCGGAGCTCCTCGTTCTCCTGGATGAGGCGGTCCAGCTCGGACTCGACCTCGTCGAGGAAGGCGTCAACCTCTTCCTCGTCGTACCCCGGCCTCAGCCGGGTCGTACTGAACTGCTTGTTCCGCACATCAGCGGGCGTCAGCGGCATTTCGGTCTCCTTGGCGCGCTTGGAGTCTGTCCGGAGGGACGGTACCCGATCAACGAAGCGCGGACACGAGTCGGATCAAGACCAAGACCACAATGAACAGCACTGTGAAGCTTAGGTCAAAGGCCACCGTACCCAACCGGAGTGGTGGAATGAAACGGCGGAGGAACTTGAGAGGTGGGTCGGTGACCGTGTACACGGCCTCCGCCAAGACGAGCACGGCCCCGGTGGGCCGCCACTGGTGCGCGAACGCCTGCACCGTCTCAAAGATCATTCTGCCGATCAGCAGAACCAGATAGAGGGAGAGGATGATGACCAAGATCTCGCTAACGATCCCCAAGGTCCGCCCTCGTCTCTGATCCGCTCCGCCGCTTCCGGTCTTGTCTGGACCTGTCCGGCCGGTCACTGTTCATGGTGGAACTCTAGCTCTGGTTGAAGAACCCGCGTTCCGCGATTCGGGCCTTGTCCTCGGCGGTCACCTCGACATTGGCTGGGGACAACAGGAACACCTTGTTGGTAACACGTTCAATGCTGCCATGTAGGCCAAAGACCAGACCTGCCGCGAAATCCACAAGCCTCTTGGCGTCGCTGTCAACCATCTCGGTCAGATTCATGATGACCGGGGTGCCGTCGCGGAAATGCTCCCCGATTGTCCGGGCCTCGTTGTAGGTGCGCGGATGAAGCGTGGTGATGCGCGCCAGATCGGTCGTACGGCGCTCGATGACAGCCGTCGCGGGCCTCGGGGCGGGCACCCCGGGATCGGCCTCGTCCTCGCGGTCCTGGACCGCGCCGGGACGCTCCTCCCCCGTCCGCCGCGAGTCGTCGAACTCCTCGTACTCCTCGTCGGAATAGCTGTCGTATCTGTCGTAGCGGTCGTCCTCCACAAGACCGAGGTAGACCGCCATCTTGCGCATCGCGCCGGCCATCGCTGCTTCTTCCTCCGCCTTACTTCGCTTTGCCTGGGGCGGTAGCCGCACCCCCTTGGAGCTCACCACCGATCGACCTCTATCCGGGTACGCGGACGCCAAGGTCCACTTGAAGGGACATTACCTGACCAAGGGCTTCCGGCGACCGAGCAACGCCGTACCGACACGCAGGTGTGTCGCGCCGTTGGCGATGGCCTCCGTCATATCGCCGCTCATCCCCGCCGATATGACGTCCGCCCCCGGGTGGGTCTTCCGTACGGCCTCCGAGATCTCCCTCAGCCGGGCGAAGGCCCGGGCCGGGTCCCCGCCCAGCGGCGCGACCGCCATCACCCCGCCCAGCCTCAGCCCGCCGGTCCCGGCGACCGCGTCGGCGAGCGCCGGGACCTCCTCCGGCAGCGCGCCACCGCGTCCGGGATCGCCGTCCAGGGCGACCTGCACCAGACAGGTGACCTCCCGGCCCGCCCGGACCGCCTCCCGGCCCAGCGCGGACACCAGCCGGAGCCGGTCCACCGAGTGGACGACGTCGGCGTAGGAGACCACCGAGCGGGCCTTGTTGGTCTGCAACTGGCCGATGAAGTGCCAGGTCAGCCCCAGGTCGGCGCATTCGTGCGCCTTGGCCGAAGCCTCCTGGTCGCGGTTCTCCCCCACGTCGGCCACCCCCAGCTCGGCCAGCAGCCGCACGTCGGAGGCCGGGTAGGTCTTGCTCACCGCGACGAGCGTCAGCTCCTCGCGCCTGCGGCCGGCGGCCCGGCATGCCTCGGCGATGTCCGCCTCGACCCTGGCCAGACCGGCCGCGATCTCTTCACGTCGCGTTGTATCCGTCACTTCTCCGCCGCTCGAACCCCGACAAACCGGCGGAACCCATTCTTCCCTGTCACGGCCGGGCATCCCGCGGGCCCCCCGGCCGTGAGCAAAGTCACTTCAGGAAGTCGGGGACGTCGAGCTCCTCCTCCTGCTCCTCGAAGACCACCGGACGCCGCCGGGCGGTGTCCGGGATCCGCGCGGAGATGGGCGTGGGAGCGGGCGGTTCGGGCGCCGGGCGCGGGATCGACACCGGCGGGGCCGCCGGCTCCTCGACGCGCGGCGGCTCGTGCTGCTCGACCGGCGCGTGGGCGGGCGCGGCGGGCTGGACCGAGTGGATCTGCTGGGCCGCCGGGGCCGGCGCGGGCGGGTGCTCGACCGCCGGGGCGGGCTGCGGCGGGGTCACCGGGCGGACCGGCGCGGGCGGGTGCTCGACCCTGGGCTCGGCCCGGAACTCCGGCCGCGGCTCGGCCTTCACCGTGGGCGCCGCCGGACGGGCCGGCGGAGCCGCCGCGGGAGCCGTGGCCGGACGAGCGGGCGGCTGCTGTTGCTGCGGCCGGGCCGCCTGCGGCACGGCCTTCTTCTCCTCCGCGGCGGGCTCGTCGAAGCCGGCCGCGATCACGGTGACGCGGACCTCGTCGCCGAGGGCGTCGTCGATGACCGTACCGAAGATGATGTTGGCGTCCGGCGCCGCCGCGTTGGAGACGAGCTGGGCGGCCTCGTTGATCTCGAACAGGCCGAGGTCGGAGCCGCCCGCGATCGACAGCAGCACGCCGTGCGCGCCGTCGATGCTGGCCTCCAGCAGCGGACTGGAGACGGCCATCTCCGCCGCCGCGACCGACCGGTCGTCGCCGCGCGCGTGGCCGATGCCCATGAGCGCCGAGCCCGCGCCGGACATCACCGACTTCACGTCGGCGAAGTCCAGGTTGATCAGGCCGGGCGTGGTGATCAGGTCGGTGATGCCCTGGACACCGGAGAGCAGCACCTGGTCGGCCGCCTTGAAGGCGTCCAGCACGCTCACCTGCCGGTCGGAGATCGACAGCAGCCGGTCGTTCGGGATCACGATGAGGGTGTCGACCTCCTCGCGCAGGGTCTCGATGCCCGCCTCGGCCTGCATCGCCCGGCGCCGGCCCTCGAAGCTGAACGGCCGGGTGACCACACCGATGGTCAGGGCGCCCAGGGATCGCGCGATGTTGGCCACCACGGGGGCGCCGCCGGTGCCGGTGCCGCCACCCTCACCGGCGGTGACGAAGACCATGTCGGCGCCCTTGAGGACCTCTTCGATCTCCTCGCGGTGGTCCTCGGCCGCCTTGCGCCCGACCTCGGGGTTGGCGCCCGCGCCGAGGCCGCGGGTGAGCTCTCGCCCCACGTCGAGCTTGACGTCGGCGTCACTCATCAGCAGCGCCTGAGCGTCGGTATTGATGGCGATGAACTCGACGCCCTTGAGTCCCTCCTCGATCATCCGGTTGACGGCGTTGACTCCGCCTCCGCCGATTCCTACAACCTTGATGACCGCGAGGTAGTTCTGCGGTGCTGCCACGACGAGGGGCCTTTCCGCTCGTTGACTTGCAATTTCCCGCGGCACGGGGTCCCGTGCCGTCGCTTTCAAAACTCTCACCCTCAAGTTGAGATTTAGATTTATGTCAACCTGAGGAGTGATACGGACAGTAGGAGTTACGCTCCGGGCGGGTCAACTAACCGGGCCCCAAGCGCGCCCGGCGTGTCGCGCGCTGTCCTTTTCCCGGCGCCCGCGGCGGGGACGTCACTTCACCGTCACGACCTCGGGTGAGCTCACGTCATAGGTGTCCGCCCGGCTCCTCAGGAGCGTGGCGAGGATCCGCGCCTTGTCCGCGGAACGGTCGCGCCCGCCCCACACCACCGTGCGGCCGTCCTTCAGCCGCAGCGAGACGGTCTCGGGCGAGGGCGCGGCCACCTCCGCGACCCGCCCGGCCAGGCTCCCCGGCAGCGCCCCGACCACGGCCAGCGCCGCGACGGTCGCCGGATCGCCCGCCCCCGGGCGGCCCACCCGCAGCGTCGGAAGGCCCGGCGGCGCGACGTCCCTGACCTCGATCACCACGCCGTGGCGGTCCACCAGCGCGGCGCGGTCCCCCTGCGGCACCACCGCCGCCGGCCTGCGCTCCACGACCCTGACCGCCAGCGTGCCCGGCCAGTCGCGGCTGACGGAGACCGACTCGACCCGGCGGATCGCGCCCACCTTCGCCTTGACCTCGGCCACGTCCACGGTGGCGAGCGGCCGGCCGGCGGCCACGCCCGTGGCCCGCCGGATCTCCTCGACCGGCAGGACCGCGTTGCCCGTCACCCGGATCTCCCGCACGCCGAGGACCGGTGAGAAGAACACCAGCCACACGACGCTGCCCACCACGCCCGCGGTGAGCAGTCCGAGGAAGGCCGTGCGCCAGACTCCGCTCAAAGGTCGCTCACCGCTCCCCGCTCGCTCCGCGGGCCGATCGTCCCTCACGGACCACTCCGCTCCCGCATCCGGCTCGCTCCCGGCTCAAAGGTCGCTCACCGCTCCCCGCTCGCTCCGCGGGCCGATCGTCCCTCACGGACCACTCCGCTCCCGCATCCGGCTCGCTCCCGGCTCAAAGGTCGCTCACCGCTCTCCCCCTGCCCGGGTCACCGCGTGGCCAGCTCCGCCACGATCCGCGGGCCCAGCTCGGTCACGTCGCCCGCCCCCATGGTGAGCACGATGTCGCCGGCCCTGGCCCGCTCCGCCACCAGGGCGGGGACGCTCTCCCGCTGCGGCGCGTAGCTCACCCGGTCCTCCGGGAGTGGCACCTTGCCCGCGACCAGGGCCCCGGAGACGCCCGGCTCGGGGTCCTCCCGCGCACCGTAGACGTCCAGGACGACCACCTCGTCGGCCAGGCCGAGGGCGGCGCCGAACTCGTCGGCGAAGAACCGCGTCCGGGAGTACAGGTGCGGCTGGAAGACCGCGATGACCCTGCCGGAGCCGGAGAAGGACGCCACCACGTCCCGTGCCGCGCGCAGGTCGGCCACCAGCTCGGTCGGGTGGTGGGCGTAGCTGTCGAAGACCGCGACCCCGCCGGCCTCGCCCTTGGCCTCGAACCGGCGCTTGGCCCCGGTGAAGGCGGCCAGGCCGTCGCGGATGTCGTCGAAGGAGATGCCCAGCTCGGCCGCGACGGCGATGACCGAGGCGGCGTTGAGGGCGTTGTGCCGGCCCGGTACGGCCAGCCTGACCCGGCCCAGGCCGCCGGCCGTGAAGGTGACGCCCAGGCCGTCCGGGGTGATGTCGCCCACCCGCAGGTCGGCGTCCTCGGTCTCGCCGTACGTGACGACCTTCAGGCCGCGGGCGCGGGCCACCGGCGCCAGGGCCGCGGAGCCCGGGTCGTCGGCGCAGAGCACCATGGTCCGGCCGACCCGCTCGACGAAGCGGGCGAAGCTGTCATAGACCGCGCGGGGATCGCCGTAGTTGTCCAGGTGGTCGGGCTCCACGTTGGTCACCACGGCGATGTCCGGGGCCAGCATCAGGAAGGAGCCGTCGCTCTCGTCGGCCTCGGCGACGAAGACCTCCCCGGCGCCCTCGTCGGCGCCCAGCCCGGTGGTCACCAGCTGCCCGCCGACGCAGTAGGACGGGTCGGCGCCGCACTTCTGCAGCGCCACCGTCAGCATCGACGTGGTGGTGGTCTTGCCGTGGGTGCCCGCCAGGGCGACGCCGGTCCGGCCCGCCATGACCGAGGCCAGCGCGGCGGCCCGCGGGATCACCCGCAGGCCCTGGCGCAGCGCCTCGCCCAGCTCCGGGTTGGAGTCGCGGATCGCGGTGGAGACCACGACCGTGTCGACGTTCTGGACGTGCGAGGCGGCGTGGCCGATGTGGACCCTCGCCCCCAGCCCCCGAAGCTCGTTGACCAGCTCGGAACCGCGGGAGTCGCTGCCGGACACCCGCACGCCGCGCTTGAGCAGGATGCGGGCGATGCCGGACATGCCGGCACCGCCGATCCCGATGAAGTGGACCCGCCCCAGGTCTTCGGCCGCGACCGGATCCACCAACTTGACCAGGCTCATCGGCCGCTCACCACTCCCCGACTCCCATTCATCGGTCGTTCACCGGTCCCCGCCCAAAAGTCACTCACCGCTGCCCGCTCAAGGTCGCTCACCACTCCTCGCTCACTTCGCGGGCCGATCGTCCCTCACGGACCACTCCGCTCCCTCGTCGGGTTCGCTGCCCGCTCAAGGTCGCTCACCACTCCTCGCTCACTTCGCGGGCCGATCGTCCCTCACGGACCACTCCGCTCCCTCGTCGGGTTCGCTGCCCGTCACTCCACGCCCCGCGCGATCCGCAGCACCCGCCGGGCCAGCGCCATGTCGGCGTCCTTGCGGCCCATCCGGGATGCGGCCTCCGACATGGAGACCACCCGCTCCGGGTCGGACAGCACGGGCAGCACGTTGTGGATGATCCACTCCGCGTTCAGCTCGGCGTCGTCGACCAGCAGGCCACCCCCCGCCCGCACGATCGGCTCGGCGTTGAGCCGCTGCTCGCCGTTGCCGTGCGGGAGCGGGACGTACGCCGCGGGCAGGCCCACCGCGGTCAGCTCGGCGCAGGTGATGGCGCCGCCGCGGCACAGCGCGAAGTCGGCGGCGGCATAGGCGAGGTCCATCCGGTCGACGTACTGCAGCACGACGTACTGGGGGTCGCCGGGCGGCGGCTCCTCCTCCAGCGTGTTGTTCGGGCCGATGATGTGCAGCACCTGGATCCCCGCGCGGCGCAGCGCCGGGGCCGCGGCGAGGGCCGCCCGGTTGATCGAGCGCGCCCCCTGGGAGCCGCCGGTGACCAGCAGCGTCGGCAGGTCGGCCTCCAGACCGAACCAGGAGCGCGCCTTGTCGCCCATGGACAGCCGGTCCAGCGAGGTGATCTCACGGCGGAGCGGGATCCCGATGTACTCGGCGCCGGACAGCGGCGTGTCCTGCTGGCCGATGAACACGTGGTCGGTCAGCCGCGCGCCCAGCCGGTTGGCCAGGCCGGGCCGCGGGTTGGCCTCGTGCACCACGATCGGCACGCCGCGGCGGCGCGCCCCGAGGTAGGCGGGGGTCGCGACGTAGCCGCCGAACCCGACGAGGACGTCGGCCCCGACCCGCTCCATGATGCCCGCCGCGGCGCCGATCGCGCCCGCCAGACGGCCGGGCACGGTCAGCAGCTGCGGGGTGAGCGACCGGGGCAGCGGTACGGCGGGCACGAGCTCCAGCTCGTATCCCCGGGCCGGCACCAGCCGCGTCTCCAGGCCGCGTTCGGTGCCGAGGCAGGTGATCCCGATGCCGGGATCGAGTTGGCGCAGCGCGTCGGCCAGGGCCAGCGCCGGTTCGATGTGACCAGCCGTCCCGCCGCCGGCGAGGACCACCCTCATGTCGGTCCCTTCACGTATCGTCTTCCGTTGGCCGGCCGCCGTGTGCGGGCCGGACCACCCAGGCCAAGCCAGCTTAGGCCCCGCGCCGCCGGTCCCGGGCCACGCGCGGCCAGGGCCTCGCGCGCGCCGGGCTCCTGTTTGGCGAAGCTCAGCAGCATCCCGAGGGCGGCGAGCGTGGGCAGCAGGGCCGACCCGCCGTAGGAGACCAGCGGCAGCGGGATGCCGGTGATGGGCACCACGCCGATCACCGCGCCGATGTTGACGATCGCCTGCCCGACGATCCAGGCCACGATGGCGGCGGCGGCGAGCCGGACGAAGGCGTCCTTCACCCGGACGGCCACCCGCAGCCCGGCGTAGCCCAGCAGCCCGAAGAGGGCCACCACCACCAGGGTGCCCATCAGGCCGAGCTCCTCACCGATGATGGAGAAGATGAAGTCGCTCTCGGCGTGCGGGATCCAGCTCCACTTCTGCCGGCTGGAGCCCAGCCCCAGCCCGAACCAGCCGCCGCTGCCCATGGCGATCTGCCCCTGGACGGCCTGGTAGCCGGTGCTCTGCGCGTACTTCCACGGGTCCAGCCACGCCTCGACCCGGCCCAGGCGGTACCCCTCGGTGCTGATCATCACGACGGCCGCCAGCGCCGCGACGGCCAGGATGCCGCCGAACAGCCGCAGCGGCGCCCCGACCACCCACAGCAGGGCCAGGAAGATCATCATCAGCACGAGCGTGGTGCCGAGGTCGCTGCCCAGCATGACCAGCAGGGCCAGGATGACCGCGCCGGGTATGAGCGGGATGAACAGGTGGCGCCACTCCATCGTCCCGGAGCGCGCCCGGCGCGCCAGCAGGTCGGCCCCCCACAGCGCGAACGCGAGCTTGGCCGGCTCCGACGGCTGGATGGTCAGCTCGCCGATGTAGATCCACCGCTGTGCTCCGAGCTCCGACTGGCCGATGAACAGGACCAGGACCAGCCCCAGCACCGCCAGGACCATCAGCGGATAGCCCGCGAGCCGGAAGTACCGAACGGGGAGCCTCGAACAGATCCACATCAGCAGCAGCCCCAGGAGCATCGCGATGAGCTGCCGCCCGAACAGGGCGAACGCCGATCCCCTGGTTTGGAGCGCCTCGATGCTCGACGCCGACAGGACCATCATCAGCCCCAGAGCCATCAGCAGCGCGCTGACGCCTGCGAGCAGGTAGTACGAGAAGAGAGGGCGCCCCAACAGCTCCCTCACCCGCGCAAGCTGCTCCCGGGGAGTGTCAGAGTCCGCCGTTCGATCGGATCTGAAGATCATTCACCGCACCCCACGCAAGGCTAAAGAGATCAAATATCCATATTGACCGGTATGTCCGCGAATGATCCTATGAGTGAGCCAGGATCATGGTCCGAACGGCAGGAGAGCCGGTCGGCCACCGTACCCGGGTCGCCGTCGGCGACCGGTTCGACGGCGGCCGCCACGACCCGGCCCCCGGTCAGGACTTCGCCTTCGCCCCGGCCCTGGGCCGGTACGAGCGGATCGCCATCCGCCGGGCGAGCGTCGCGAGGACCCTGAGGATGTGGTCTCATGCGCTCTCAGGACCCTCGCGGCCCGTTCAGCCGCTCCAGGACGGCCCTGGCGAACGCGGCCCCGCGGGCGCCGTAGTTCGGGAACATGTCGAGGGAGGCCCCCGCGGGGGCGAGCAGCACGGTGTCCCCGGGGGTGGCGAGCCGGGCGGCTTCGGTGACGACGCGATCCATGACCCCAGTGTCTTGCCCCGCCACCTCTACCACCGGGACATTCTCGGCGTGTCGCGCCAGAGCCTGCCGGATCCGCTCGCGGTCGGCGCCCAGCAGCACCGCGCCGCGCAGCCGCGGCGCGGCCCGCCGTACCAGGTCGTCGACGTCGGCGCCCTTGAGCTGTCCGCCGGCGACCCAGACGATCGAGGGGTAGGCGGCGAGCGAGGCGGCGGCGGCGTGCGGGTTGGTCGCCTTGGAGTCGTCGACGTAGTCGACGCCGTCCACGGTCGCGACGTGCGCGATGCGGTGCGGGTCGGGCACGAAGTCGGCCAGGCCCTGTCGTACGGCCTCCAGGGGCACCCCGTAGGAGCGGGCCATGGTCGCGGCGGCGAGCGCGTTGGCGACGTTGTGCGGCGCGAACGGCCGGATGTCGGCGAAGCCCGCCAGCTCGGCGGCCTCGCGCCGCGGGTCGGCGGTGAACGCCCGGTCCACCAGCAGGTCCTCGACCACGCCGACCTGTCCGGGCCGCGGCACGTCGAGCGTGAAGCCGACGACGCGGGCGGCCCCGCCGGCGTACGGCTCGGCCAGGCGGGCCGGCCACTCGTCGTCGGCGTTGCAGACCACCGTGCCGGCCCGCTCGAAGATCCGCCCCTTGTCCCGGGCGTACGCCTCCAGGGAGCCGTGCCAGTCGAGGTGGTCGGGCGCCACGTTGAGCACGGCGGCGGTGTGCGGGGCCAGGCTGGGCGAGCGGTGCAGCTGGAAGCTGGACAGCTCCACGGCCAGCACGTCCCAGGGCCCGCCGACGGCCTCCACGACGGGGGTGCCGACGTTCCCGGCGGCGAGCGCGCGGTGCCCGGCGGCGGCCAGCATGGCGGCGAGCATCCGGACCACGGTGGTCTTGCCGTTGGTGCCGGTCAGCGCGAGCCACGGCGCCGCGCCGGCCGGGCGCAGCCGCCAGCCGAGCTCGACCTCGCTGATCACCTCGATCCCGGCCGCCGCGGCGGCGGCCATCACGGGATGGTGCGGCGGCCAGCCGGTGGTGACGACCAGGGAGGCGCCGGCGGGCACCCCGGCGGGCTCGCCGAACCGGATCTCGACCCCCAGCCCGGCCAGCTCCGCCGCGGCGGCCCTGGCCTGCTCGCCGTCGCGGCCCTCCAGGACGACGACCTTCGCGCCCCGCCCGGCCAGCACGCGGGCGGCGGCGGTCCCGGAGACGCCGAGCCCGGCGACGACGACCGTGCCCCCGATGCCCCCGATGCCGGTGGGATCCGCGGCCGTCACGGCTTGGGCATCCATTCGACGTAGAACAGCCCGAGGCCGGCGGCGGCGCACAGGGCGGCGATCAGCCAGAAGCGGACCACGATGGTCGTCTCGGCCCAGCCCGACAGCTCGAAGTGGTGCTGGAGCGGCGCCATCCGGAAGACCCGTTTACCGGTCATCTTGAAGAACCCGACCTGGATGATCACCGACATCGTGATGACCACGCACATGCCGGCGAGGATGATCAGCAGGCCCTGGGTGCGGGTGGTGATGGCCAGGCCGGCGATCACGCCGCCCAGGGCCAGCGAGCCGGTGTCGCCCATGAAGATCTTGGCGGGCGGGGCGTTCCACCACAGGAAGCCGACCAGCGCGCCGAGCACGGCGGCGGCGACCACGGCCAGGTCTAGCGGGTCGCGGACCCAGTAGCAGTTGGGGCTCAGCTGGACGGTGCAGCTGTTGCGCAGCTGCCAGTTGCCGATCAGCACGTAGGAGGCGAGCACCACGCCGGTCGCGCCGCTGGCCAGGCCGTCGAGGCCGTCGGTGAGGTTCACCGCGTTGGAGAAGCCCACGATCATGATGAGCACCCAGATCGTGAACCCGATGATGCCGATGGAGGGGCCGAAGTCCCGCAGGAACGACAGCCGGGTCTCGGCGGGGGTGATGAGGTAGGCGTTGGGGAAGCGGGTCACCAGGACCGCGAAGACCGCGCCGACGATGAGCTGGCCCAGCGCCTTGGCGCCGCTGCGCAGGCCCAGGCTGCGCTGCTTGTAGATCTTGATGAAGTCGTCGAGGAAGCCGACCATGCCCAGGCCGGTCATCAGGAACAGCACCAGCAGCGCCGAGACGGTGGGCTGGGTCCAGGCGACCAGGTGGGCGCAGGCGAACCCGATCAGCGCCGCGATCACGATCACGGTGCCGCCCATGGTGGGGGTGCCGCGCTTGTCGTGGTGGCCGGAGGGTCCCTCCTCCCGGATGCTCTGGCCGTAGCCGCGCCGGGAGAACAGGCGGATCGCCAGCGGCGTGCCGAACATGGACAGCAGCAGGCTGACCGCCGCCGCGATGAGGATCTCCCTCATCGGCGTTCACCCCCGAGCAGGGCCTCGGCCACCCGCTCCAGGCCGGCCACGCGCGAGCCCTTGACCAGCACCACGTCGCCGGGCGCGAGGAGCGCCGAGACCTCGGCGACGGCCGTCTCGACGTCGGGGACGTGCGTTATCCGGGGGACGTGCCCGCCCGCGGCGCGGGCCTCCGCGGCGGCGGCCTCGGCCCCGGCCAGGACGGGCCCGGCGTCGGCGCCGACGACGAACAGGGCTTCGAGGCCCGCGGCGGCGGCCGTCCGGCCCACGCCCTCGTTCAGCTCGGCGCCGTGCTCGCCCAGCTCGCTCGGGGAGGCGATGACCGCGAGGCGGCGCCGGCCCCCGGCGATGGCCCCGAGGGCGCCGAACGCGGCGCGCATGGACTCGGGGTTGGCGTTGTAGGCGTCGTTGATGACGGTGACGCCGTCCGCCCGGTCGGTGACCTCCATCCGCCAGCGGCTGCGGGGCTCGGCCTCCGACAGCTCCTCGGCGATGGTGGCGACCGGCAGTCCCAGCTCGTAGGCGGCGGCAGCCGCGGCGAGCGCGTTGTCCACGGCGTGCTCGCCGTACAGGCGCAGGGAGACCGGCGCGGCCCCGGAGGGGGTGCGCAGCGTGAAGGAGGCGCGTCCGCGCCCGTCGAGGGTGACGCCCTCGGCCCGTACCGCGGCGGTCTCGCCGCGGCCGTACCAGGTGACCCGGGCGCGGGTCCGGTCGGCCATCGCGGCCACCAGCGGGTCGTCGGCGTTCAGTACGGCGACGCCGTCGGCGGGCAGCGCCTCGACCAGCTCGCCCTTGGCCTTGGCGATGGCGTCCCGGCCGCCGAAGACCCCGATGTGCGCGCTGCCGACGTTGAGGACCACGCCGATCTTCGGCGGGGCGATCCTGGCGAGGTGGGCGATGTGCCCGACCCCCCGGGCGCTGAGCTCCAGCACCAGGTAGCGGGTGCTCTCGTCGGCCCGCAGCACCGTCAGGGGGTGGCCGATCTCGTTGTTGTACGAGCCGACCGGCGCGACCGTGGGGCCGATCCGCGCGGTGAGGCGGGCCAGCAGGTCCTTGGTGGTGGTCTTGCCCGCCGAGCCCGTCACGCCGATGACCGTGGCCGCCGGCAGCCCGGCGCAGACCGCCGTGGCCAGGTCGGCCAGGGCCCCCACGACGTCGCCGACGACGACCGCGGGGGCCTCGACGGGCCGGGAGGCCAGCACGGCGACGGCGCCCGCCTCCGTGGCGGCCGCGGCGAAGTCGTGCCCGTCGGTCCGCTCGCCCTTGACGGCGACGAACAGCGACCCCGGCTCGACGGCCCGGGAGTCCACGACGACCGGGCCGCGTACGACCGCGCGGGGGTCGGCCATGCCCGCGAGGGCGCCCGAGGTGATCTCGGCGATCCTGCCCAGCGGCAACGGGATCATGATGAGGCTTCCTTACTCTCCATACACGCCTGGCGCCCGGTACGGCTCCGCCGTCTGCCGATCGCGTCGGCCACCACTTGCCTGTCATCGAACGGGAGGACCCGGTCGCCGACGTACTGGCCCTGCTCGTGACCCTTGCCGGCCACGACGACCACGTCGCCGGGGCCCGCGCGGCCGATCGCCAGATCGATGGCCGCGGCCCGGTCCGGCTCAATGATCACATGGGCCCGCTCCTCCGGAGACACGCCGAGGATCCCGTCCATCATCTCGGCCAGGATCCGCAGGGGGTCCTCCGAGCGGGGGTTGTCGCTGGTGAGAATGGCCACATCGGCCAGCCGGGCGGCGGCGGCGCCCATCATGGGGCGTTTGCCGCGGTCGCGGTCGCCGCCGCAGCCCAGCACCACGGTCAGCCGGCCCTCGGTGACCTCGCGCAGCGAGCGCAGCACCGACTCCACGGCCCCGGGCTTGTGGGAGTAGTCCACGATGGCCTCGAAGCCGTCGGCGCCCGGCACCCGCTCCATCCGGCCGGGCACCCCGGCCAGCGTGCCGATCCCGGCCGCCGCGGCGCGCAGCGGCACCCCCGCCTCCACCAGGGCGACGATCGCGCCGAGGGCGTTGGCGACGTTGAACGGGCCGGGCAGCGCCACCGTGGCGTCCTCCTCGACGCCTCCGGGGCCCACCACGCGGAAGGAGCTGCCGTCGCCGCTCAGGCGCACGTCTGTGGCGCGCCAGTCGGCCTCCGGGGCCCCCTGGGCGGAGAAGGTGGTCATCGGGATCTTCGCCGTGCCGAGGAGCTCGCGGCCGTGGGCGTCGTCGATGTTGACGACCCCGGCGCGGCTCATCTCGGGGGTGAACAGCCGGGCCTTGGCGGCGAAGTAGTCGTCGAGGTCGCGGTGGAAGTCGAGGTGGTCCTGCGACAGGTTGGTGAACAGCGCGACGTCGTAGAGGATCCCGTCGACGCGGCCGAGGGCCAGCGCGTGGCTGGAGACCTCCATCGCGGCGGCGGTGACGCCCCGCTCGCGCATGAGGGCGAACAGGCCCTGCAGGTCGCTGGCCTCCGGGGTGGTCAGTGTGGACTCGAAGCGCAGGTCGCCGGCGCGGATCTCCACGCCGCCGACGAGGCCGGTGGTGTGCCCGGCGGCCCGCAGCCCGGCCTCCAGCAGGAAGGTACTGGTGGACTTGCCGCTGGTGCCGGTGACGCCGATGAGCGTGATGGCGGCGGCGGGCGCGCCGTACACCCAGGAGGAGACCTGGCCGAGCACGGCGCGCGGGTCGGGCACGACGAGGACCGGCAGGCCGGTCGCGACCGCCGCCTCCCGGCCCGCCTGGTCGGTCAGGACCGCGGCGGCGCCGGCGGCGAGGGCCTGGGCGCAGAAGTCGGCGCCGTGGGCCGTGGCGCCCGGCAGCGCGACGTAGAGGTCTCCGCGCCGGACCCGGCGGGAGTCGATGGTGACCCCGGACACCGCGGCGAGCGGCGCCCGCGACGTGCCGGAGGGCGCGCCGAGCAGGCTCGCCAGCCCCGACAGCGGCCGGGGCGAACTGGTTGAGGGTCGCATGGACGACGGGGGACGCACGGCGAGAGCGTACCTTCCCTCGTCAGCGGCCGGTGCGGATCGGCACCGAGGCCGACGGCCTGGTCGCGGTGGGCGGGATCTTCTGGCTCTTCAACGCGAACGTCATCACTTTCCTGAATACCGGGGCTGCGACCTCTCCACCGTAGTGGGCTTTCTGAGGATCTTGCACGACCGCCAGGACCACCAGGCGTGGGGCGTCCGCCGGGGCGAAGCCGACGAACGTCGAGGTGTACCCGCAGTATCCCCGGCATTCGGCGTCGTAGCGCATCGCGGTGCCGGTCTTGCCCGCCACCCGGTAGCCGTCGATGGCGGCCAGGTTGCCGGTGCCCTCGGCGCCGACCGCGGCCTCCAGCATCCCGGCGACGTCCCTGGCGGTGCGCTCGCTGATCACCCGGGTCCGCGCGGCGGGCGCGGCCTGGGTGAACGCGCCCCGCTCGTCGGTGGTGCCGGCCACGATCGTCGGGGTGACGCGCACGCCGCCGTTGGCGATGGTCTGGTAGACGCTGGCCGTCTGCAGCGCGGTGACCGAGACGCCCTGGCCGTAGGCGATGGTGCAGCGCTGGCTTCCCGACCAGTTCCGCCAGTCGGGCAGCAGGCCGCCCTCCTCGCGGTACAGGCCGCTGCCCGGCTTGGCGCCGAACCCGAAGCGCCGCATCATCTCGTACAGCCGCTGGTCGCCGATCTTCTGCGCGGCCATGATCGTCCCGACGTTGCTGGAGGTCGCGACCACGCCGGAGAAGGTCAGCCGCTCCACGGGGTGCGGGTGGGAGTCGCGCAGCACCTGGTCGGCGCACCGGATGTTGTCCGGGACCCGCATGGCGGTGTCCGGCCGCAGCGCGCCCGACTCCAGGGCGGCCGCCGCGGTGATGACCTTGTTGGTGCTGCCCGGCTCGAACACGTCGGTCACGGCGCGGTTCACCCAGTTCTCGGGCGAGGTCCGCCGCCAGTCGTTCAGGTCGAGCTCGGGGGCGTTGGCCATGGCGTACACGCGGCCGTCGCGGGCGTCCATCACGATGACGCTGCCGGTGCGGGCGCCGGTGGCCTTCACCTCCTCGGCGATCGCCTGCTGGGCGGCCCACTGGATGTCGCGGTCGATGGTGAGCCGGACGTCCCTGCCCTCGACGGGCGCCTTGACCGTGCTGCGGGTCATCGGGATGCGCTGCCCGGCGCGGCCGGTCTCGATGATCTGCTCGCCGTCGCGGCCGGCGAGCAGGGTGTCGTAGGTGCTCTCCAGGCCGCTCAGGCCGTTCCCGTCGTCGCCGACGAAGCCGAGGAGGGTCCCGGCGAGGTCGCCGCCGGGGTAGTCGCGCACGTACCGGCTCCGGGTGCCGAGCCCTTTGAACTTGAGCTTCGACGCCCCCTGCATGATCCGCCCGGCCACGGACGGCTCCACGGCGGAGGCCAGCTTCTGGTAGCGGCTGCCGGGTACGGCGAGCTTGGTCGCGATGTCCTGCTTGGGCTGGCCCAGCTCCGTGGCGAGGAAGGTGGCCATCTGGTCGCGCATGGCCGGTTTGACCTCGGAGGGGTCGACGTAGACCTCGCGCGCCTCCCGGGTCAGCGCGAGCTCGTGCCCGGCCGCGTCGGTGATGGAGCCGCGGCGGGCGGTCAGCTTCTCCCCCTGGACCCGCTGCTTGGCCGCCTCGGCGGCGTAGACCTTGGAGTCGAGGCCCTGGAGCTGGATGAGCCGCCCGGCGAAGATGGACAGCACGAAGGTCATCGCGACCAGGCCGACGCTGATCCGCCGGCCGGGGTTGCCCAGGCGCAGCGTCGCGGGCGGGCGCGCGGGCGGCCTGGGCGGCCTGCCGCCGCCTCCGTTCCCGCCGGTCGCCGGGGCGGGCCGGGGCGGGCGCGCCTGGTCGCCGGACGGGCGGACGCGCGGCCGGCCCGCGGGGCCCGCCGGCTCCTCGGGGCGCGGTGAGCGGCCCGGCCTGCGGGGCGCCTCGGGCCCCGGCGGACGGCCGGGCCTGCCCGCCGCGCCGGCGGGGCCGGGCCTGCCGGTCGCGGGCCGGCCGGAGGCCGGGTGCTTCGCGGAGGCGGAGGACTTCGGAGAGGCGGGGGGCTTCCCGGAGGCCGAACCGGTCCTGGCGGCCGGGGGCTTCGCGGAGGCGGATCCGGGCCGCCCGCCGCGGGCGGGGCCGTCCCCGGTGTCGCGGGCGTCCCGGGCCGGCGACCCGGCGCGGGGCCTGCCCGGCGGTACGGCGGAGCCGCCGTTCCGGCCGGCGGAGGCGGATCCGCCCGCGCCGCCGGAGCGGGCGCCCCGGCCCCCGGCTCCCTCCGCGCGGGAGGGCCGCCCCGACGCGGACTCCGGGCGCGGGGAACGGCCGGATGAGCCCTCGGGGCGCGCGGGCCTGCCGGGCGACCGGCCGCGGGAGGACCCGCCCGCCCCGCCGGTCTCCTCGCGGCGCCCGGATCCCTCGGCGCGCCGGGGCCCGCCGGAGCGCCCGGAGGCGTCCGGGCGCCGGCCGGAGCCCTCCGGGGACGGCTGCCCGCCGGCCGGGGAGGACCCTCCCCGGCCGCCGGGGCCTTCCTGCTCGGGGCCGCCCCGGCCGGACGTCCCCTTGGAGGCGTCCGGGCCGCCCGGTCTGCCGGGCCGGCCCGGTCCCTTCGGGACCCGGCGGCCGGACCCTCCGGCGGGGCCGCCGGAGCCGCCGCGGCCCGGGCCGGAGCCCCGCCCGCCGGTCTCCCTCACCTGCCCGTGCCCTCCACCCGCTCGCGCGTGACGGGCGCCTGGCCCTGGCTGGCGGGCCGGCTGTCGATCGTGCGCATGCTGTCCCAGTCGCGGTCCAGGCCCTGCAGCCCGGCTCGCTTGGCGAGCTCTTCGGGCATGCCGAGCCGGGCGTTCTCGTTCTCGCGGTCCGCCTTCTGCAGCTGGAGTCTGCTGATGCCGTCGCGCAGCTCGTTGAGCCGGTAGGAGTCCTGGGCGAGGACGACGTTCAGCAGAAGCAGGCTGACCAGCCCGCCGCAGAGGAGGCCCACCACGAGCAGCACGAAGGGAGCGCGCGGCGGCCGGCCCTGCCGGGGCGGCCGTGCCGTACGGGCGGCGGAGGGCCGGGCGGCGGACCTGCTCGGCGCGGACCTGCTCGGCGCGCGCTTGGCGGGCGCGGCCTTGACGGGCGCGGCGGGCTTGAGGGGCTTGACGGGCGCGGGCTTGGCGGGCGCGGCGGACCGGCCCTGAGCGGGCTTGGCGGGTTCGACGGGCCGACCCGGGGCGGGCGCGGGCTTGGCGGGCGCGGCGGCCCCGCGTCCCCGCGGCACGGCGCGGGAGACGCGCCCAGGCCGCGCGGCGCGGCCCGGCGCGGCGCGGACGTCTGTGTCACTCCTCGTCAACTGCCTCACGGATCCTCTCTGCAGCCCGGCACCGGGCGGAGGCCGCCCGCGGGTTGCGGGCCACCTCCTCTTCGCTCGGGAGTTCGGCACCCCTCGTCAGCAGCGCGAACCGCGGCTGGTGGGCCGGCAGCGGGACCGGCAGCCCGGGGGGGCTGGTGTCCCTGGTCCGGGCCGCCAGGACCTGCTTGGTCAGCCGGTCCTCAAGGGAGTGGTAGGCGAGCACCACCACGCGCCCGCCAAGCGTCAGGGCGTCGAGCGCCGCGGGGAGCGCACGTTCCAGCGCCGTCAACTCCGCGTTCACCTCGATCCTCAACGCCTGGAAAGTTCTCTTGGCCGGGTTGCCCCCGGTCCGTCGCGTGGCGGCGGGGATCGCCGTACGGACGATCTCCGCGAGCCGCTTGGTAGACGTTATGGCCTCGTTGCCCCTTTCTTTGATGATTAGGCGCGCGACACGCGGGGCGAATCGCTCTTCGCCGTAATCCCGCAGGATCCGGATGAGCTCGGCGGCCGGGTACGTGTTGACGACCACCTCGGCCGTCAGCTCCTGGTCGGGGTCCATCCGCATGTCCAGGGGCGCGTCGTAGGAGTAGGCGAAGCCCCGCTCGGCCTCGTCGAGCTGGGGCGAGGAGACGCCCAGGTCGAACAGGACGGCGTCGACCCGGGGCCGGCCCAGCCGGGCCAGCACCTCGGGCAGTTCGTCGGAGACCGCGCGGACCAGGGTGATCCGGTCGGCGTACGGCGCCAGCCGGGCGGTGGAGCGCTCGATGGCGGCGGGGTCGCGGTCGATGCCGATCAGGTGCAGCGAGGGGTGGGCGGCCAGCAGCGCCTCGGCGTGGCCGCCGAGGCCGAGATTGGCGTCGACCGCCACCGGGTCCGGACCCGCCAGCGCGGGGGCCAGCAGTTCGAGCACGCGATCGAGCATCACGGGCACGTGGCCGCCCGGAGCCGCGCCCGGGCCCGGAAGATCGGACATGTCGTTGTCAGCGCGCATGAAGCGCAAACCCCCTCTTGCCGCATCGCTCGCGGATGTGCGGCGACGCTCACCGGTGTTCCTGCTGGCCCCCACCACGGGCCGCCCGGCCAGGTCCCCATCCGCACCCGCGTGCCGGCCCGTCACCTGACACCGGGGAAGGTGCATCAGCTGACGGGCGCGTGGTTGCGGGTGGAGACCTCGCCGAACGACTTTCTCACCGATGAGTCGACCGTGGAGTCACAAGATCCCTGGCAGCACCTCCTCCGACAGGTCGGAAAAGGCCTGCTCCTGCTCGGCCAGATAGGCGTCCCAGGCACCCGAGGCCCAGATCTCCAGGCGGGTGTTGGCGCCGATGACCGCGCAGTCGCGGCTCAGGCCGGCGTACTCGCGCAGGGGCTGCGGGACGGTGATCCGGCCCTGCTTGTCGGCGACCTCGTCGGACGCGCTGGCGAAGAGGACACGGCTGTAGTCACGGACCGCCTTGGCGGTCACCGGCGCGGTGCGCAGAGCCTCGGTGATGCGCCTGAACTCCTCTACGGGAAAGACGTAGAGGCAGCGCTCCTGGCCTTTGGTGATCACCAGACCCTCCGCCAGCTCCTCGCGGTACTTCGCCGGCAGGAACAGCCGTCCCTTGTCATCGAGGCGCGGATGGTGAGTGCCGAGGAACACCGGCCCCACCTCCCGTGCCTTGCGGAGGGCAGACCACTTTCGTCCCTGCTCTCCACTGCGCACCACCATACTCCACTTCTCTCCACCGTCAACTGATTCCGCATCTCCCGGCGATCGACTTCGGTGAAGAAATCGCAGGTCAGGATGGGTGGAGCGGAGTGGAGGGGGTGGGCGGCCCCGGCACGTCACGGGCGTGTCGGGAAGACGGCCCATGGCCGAACGATCATGAAATCGGCGGACCGGCGGGGATCCGCCGCGGGCCCGGCGCGGCCGAGAGCCCGAAATGAGGTTTCATGCCCACATTGGGTCGCCGGGGAACTTCCGACATCGTAATGTCGGTACCCACAATGAAAAGGGGCGCTAAAAGCCCCGAAATATGACCCCCGGCGCAAAACCGCCGCACCCTCATGGAGGCCTGGTGGCAGTAACCCATGACGTCCCTCCCCGGCTCGACGAGCTGGTGGTCACGGCCCAGCGGATCCACCAGGCGATCGAGTCGGTGATCGAGGGCAAAGGCGACGTCGTCCGCCTCACCCTCACCGTTCTCCTCGCCGAAGGCCATCTGCTCATCGAGGACGTGCCGGGAGTCGGCAAGACCATGCTCGCCAAGGCGTTGGCGCGGTCCATCGACTGCCCCGTGCGCCGGATCCAGTTCACCCCCGACCTGCTGCCCAGCGACATCACCGGCGTCAGCGCCTACAACCAGCAGACCAGGGAGTTCGAGTTCAAGCCCGGACCGGTGTTCGCCAACATCGTGGTGGGCGACGAGATCAACCGGGCCTCGCCGAAGACCCAGTCGGCGCTGCTGGAGTGCATGGAGGAGCGCCAGGTCACCGTGGACGGCTCGACCTACGTGCTGGACGGTCCCTTCATGGTGATCGCCACCCAGAACCCCATCGAGATGGAGGGCACCTATCCCCTTCCCGAGGCGCAGCGCGACCGCTTCACCGCCCGGATCGCGATGGGCTACCCCGAGGCGAGCGCCGAGCTGGAGATGCTCGACGTGCACGGCGCCGCCTCCCCGCTGGACAAGCTGGAGCCGGTGGCGACCACCGCCGAGGTGCGGGCGCTGATCGACGCGGTGCGCGCCGTCTACGTCTCCCAGCCGGTCAAGAAGTACGCCGTCGACCTGGTGACCGCCACCCGCACCTCCCCCGACCTGCGGCTGGGCGCCTCCCCCCGGTCGACCCTGCAGCTGGTCCGGGCCGCCCGGGCGCACGCCGCGCTCTCCGGCCGCGACTACGTCATCCCCGACGACCTCCAGGAGCTGAGCGTCCCCGTGCTCGCCCACCGGCTGCTGCCCAGCGTCGAGGCCCAGGGCCAGCGCCGGATGCCCGAGCAGGTGGTGGCCGAGCTGGTCCGGCGGGTGCCCGTCCCCGAGGCCCCGGCCAAGTGACCTCGGGACTCAGGGCTCTGACGTCGCGCGGCCGGTCGTTCATCGCCTCCGGCCTCGCGGCGATGCTGTGCGCCGTCGCCCTCGGGGAGCAGGATCTGCTCAGGATCGGCGTGCTGATCGCCGCCCTGCCGCTGCTGGCGGCCGTGGTGGTGGCCCGCACCCGCTACCGGCTGAGCTGCGCGCGGCGGCTGGACCCGCCCAGGACCGAGACCGGCACCGACGCCACCGTGACGCTCCGCCTGGAGAACATCACCCGGTTGCCGACCGGCCTGCTGCTGATCGAGGACACCGTCCCCTACGCGCTCGGGGCCCGGCCCAGGTTCATCCTGGACCGGGTCGAGTCGCGCGGCATCCGGGAGATCGACTACCGGGTGCGGTCCGACCTGCGCGGCCGCTTCCCCATCGGGCCGCTGACGGTCCGGATCAGCGACCCGTTCGGCCTGGTGGAGCTGACCAGGTCGTTCACCATCAGCGACACCCTCGTGGTGACCCCGCGGGTGGTGGCGCTGCCGCACGTCCGCCTCTCCGGCGAGTGGAGCGGCGGGGGTGAGAGCCGTACCAGGAGCGTCGCCGCGGCGGGCGACGACGACGTCGCGCCCCGCGAGTACCGGCAGGGCGACGACCTGCGGCGGGTGCACTGGCGCTCGACCGCCCGGTACGGCGAGCTGATGGTGCGGCGCGAGGAGCAGCAGTGGCAGAGCCGCGGCGCGCTCCTGCTGGACACCCGCAGGTACGCGCACCGCGGCGAGGGCCCCCGCTCGTCGTTCGAGGTGGCGGTCTCGGCCGCGGCGTCCATCGGGGTCCACCTCGCCCGCGAGGGGCTGGGCCTGCGGCTGGTCACCGACCAGGGCGCCCAGCACCTGGACGACGCCGGGGCGAGCTGGTCGCTGCTGGACGCCCTGGCCGTGGTGCGCACCGGCTCCGCCCGCTCGCTGGAGTACGGCGTGGGCGCGCTGCGGCAGGGCGGCGGCGACGGCCTGGTGGTGGCCGTGCTCGGCGGGATCGACGTGGAGCAGGCCGAGGCCCTGGCCCGGCTCAGGCACGGCAACATGACCGGGGTGGCCGTGCTGCTGGACGTGGCCGGGTGGGAGCGCCCGGAGCTCGGTTCGAACGAGGAGTACCGGGCGGCGCAGGCCGTCCTCGCCGGGGCGGGCTGGCGCGTCGTGCGCCTGCCGTCCGGTGTCTCGATCGCCGACGTGTGGCCGGAGGCCGGGCAGCGCGGGCGGTTCGCGACCAGTGGAGGTGCCGCATGAGGCTTCAGGGACGGTTCGCACCCGGCGGAGGCACCGCCGGGGCTTCTCGGGCGGTCCGCGACCGGTGGACGCACCGTATGCGACGGTTCGCAGCCGGTGGAGGCGCCGTATGAGGCTCACCGCCGCGGCGGGCGTGGCCACCGGAGCGGTCGCGACCGCGCTCTATCCCCTGTTCTCCGGCGGCGCCTGGTTCTGGTCGAGCCTCGGGGTCATCCTGGTGGTGACCGGGACCGGCCTGCTGGCCGGCCGCTACACCCTGCCGAACCGGCTGGTGCCGCCGCTCCAGCTGCTGGCCGTCCTGATCTTCCTGACCGCGGCCTTCGCCCGGGAGCAGGCGTGGGGCGTCCTGGTGCCCACCGTCTCGTCCGTGCGCGCGCTGGGCGGGCTGCTGGCCACCGGCTTCACCGACATCCAGCGTTACGCCGCCCCGGTACCGCCGAACCCCGGCATCGTCCTGCTGACCTGCGGCGGCGTCGGCCTGATCGCGATCGTCGTCGACCTGCTGGCGGTCCGGATGCGCCGGGCCGCGCTGGCCGGGCTGCCGCTGCTGACGCTGTTCACCGTCCCGGCGGCGGTGATCGCCGACCCGATCAACTGGCTGGCGTTCATCATCGCGGCCGCCGGCTACCTCGGGCTGCTGGCCGCCGACGGGCGGGAACGGATCAGCCACTGGGGCAGGGCCGTGCTGGTGCGCCGGGCCCCCTCCTTCGTCGCGCCGAGACCGTCCGACGCCGAGGCGGGGACGCTGCGCATGTCGGGCAAGCGCATCGGCTTCGCCGCGGTCGCGCTGGCCGTCCTGGTGCCCGCGTTCCTGCCCGCCCTGGAGCCCGATCCGCTGTTCGGCTTCGGCGTGGGCAACGGCAGGGGGCGGGGCGGCAACTCGATCAGCGTCTCCAACCCGATGGTCAGCATGCGGGGGCTCCTGTCGCTGCCGGCGAACTCCACCGTGCTGAGCTACACGAGCAGCGACGGCCTGTCCCGCTACCTGCGGACGTACGCCCTGGACGTCTTCGACGGCGAGCAGTGGACGATGTCGGATCCGCACGGCCGCCCCGAGGACCGCACCTCCGAGGGGCCGCTGCCCGCGCCTCCGGGGCTCGCCCCGGCCACGCCGGTCACCCGGGCCACCACCACGATCGCGGTGAGCGAGGACGTCAGGGGCATGAGCTTCCTGCCGCTGCCGTATCCCGCGGGCCGGGTCGACATCGAGGGCGACTGGCGGTCCGACCGGGACACGCTCATGGTGTTCTCCACCCGCGACACCGCCGAGGGGATGACCTACCGGGTCACCACCGCCGAGCCCAACCCCACCACAGAGGCGCTCAGGGCGGCCGGGTCCACGCCCGCCTCGGTCGGCGAGCGCTACCTCCGGCTGCCCCCGGACCTGCCGCGGGAGGTCCGCGCGCTGGCCAGGCGGGTGACGAAGGACGACGCGAACTCGTACGAGAAGGCGGTCCAGCTCCAGGAGTTCTTCACCAAGGAGGGCGGCTTCACCTACAGCCTCGCCACGCGGGGGCACACCGGCTCCGCGCTGGCGGACTTCCTGCTGCGCAGCCGGACCGGCTACTGCGAGCAGTTCGCCGCCTCGATGGCGGTGCTGGCCCGGGTCCTGGGCATCCCCGCCCGGGTGGCCATCGGCTACACCGGCGGCACCAACGTCTCCGGCGTCTGGCAGGTGCGCGCCCACGACTCGCACGCCTGGCCCGAGCTGTACTTCGAGGGGACCGGCTGGCTGCGGTTCGAGCCCACCCCCGCCGGGTCGGCGGGCCAGGGCACCGCGTCGGTGCCCGTCTACACCCGCCCCCAGGTGACCACGGACGGCTCCGAGCGGCCGGACTCCACCCCGGAGACGGGTTCGGGCGGCACGGACACGCCGCGCGACCCCTCGGCCCGTTCCCGCGACGACCGGACGCTGCAGCGCGACCTCACCGGGGTGCCGGTCGCGGTGGACGAGGGGGTGCCGGTCGCCGTCTGGATCGGTCTCGGCCTGCTGGCCGTGCTGCTGGTGGCGCTGGTGCCGGCGGTGCTCCGCTGGGAGTTGCGCGCCCGGCGCCGCAGGTCCCTCTCCTCGGGCCCGTCCGGGGTGCCCGGCGGCCCGTCCGCGCCGGCGTCCGCCGGGGCGGCGGAGGTCCGGGCCGGCCGCGGCGCGCCGGAGGGGGCGGTTTCGGCGGCCTGGGCCGAGTTGGACGACGCCCTGTGCGACTACGGCATGGGCCGGCTGCCGAGTGAGAGCCCCCGCGCGCTGGCCGGGCGGCTGACCGGGCAGCACGGGTTCGACGCCGACGAGGCCGCCGCGTTGACCAGGATCGCCACCCTGGTGGAGCGGATGATGTTCGCCCGGACCCCCGGCGAGACCGGCCCGCTGCGGGAGGACCTGCGTCTGGTACGGCGGGCGCTGGCGGCCCGGGTGACGCGGGGCCGGCGGATCCGCGCGGTGCTGCTGCCGCCGTCCACGCTCCTGCGGATACGCCGGGCGGGCGGGCGCCTGCTGGAGGCCACCGAGCGGCTGGAGGGCGCACGGCTGCGGCTGACGGCCAGGCTGGACGGCCTGACCGGCGGGCGGCTGACCGGCCGCGTCTGACCACCGGATCGGAACGGGCCGCCTCCCTGACGGAGGCGGCCCGGACGGACCCTAGCGATCATCGTGCCGGCGGCGCCAGCGCTCCTCCATCCGCTCCATGAAGGTCTGCCGGGGCCCCGGGCTGCGGCCCGCCCGGCCCCTCTGCCGGCCCGGCTTGGCCCCTGGAGCGTCGCCGAAGCCGTTCATCCGCTTCCAGCTGGACAGACCCCAAAGACACGCGGCGAGCATGACCACGAAACCGCCGACACCGATGGGGATCTTGTTGATCACGACGCCGACCATCAGCAGGGCGATGCCGAGGACGAAGCCGATGGAGGCTTTCACCAGGCGGCGCCGGTAATGGCTGCGCGGGTCACTGATCCTGACGGTGTTGGCCCACTTCGGGTCCTCGGCGTAGAGGGCCTGCTCGATCTGGTCGAGCAAGCGCTGCTCGTGCTCAGAGAGCGGCACGGCGCCTCCCAAGGACAGCCCCAGGACGGGGAAGACGGTGACGGACGACACGGGGTGTCCGAACCTCGCGGTCGGTTATCCCCAGAATACGAGGCTGTAGACGTAGACGAAAGAAAACGTCCAACGTAGTCCAAACCGGAGGTGACGTCATAGATCTATTTCATCAAACGGAGGGCGGACAAGAGAAGCCGGGAGCACCACATCTCGTCCGAACCTGCGGGCCGCCCGGTCCATGGCCCGCTCCGCCTCCCGCCAGCCCTTCTCCCGCTCACCCAGCCCGAGCTGCCGGGGCGTCTCGGCGGCGGGACGGAGGTTCTCCACCCGCACCCCGACCAGCCGCAGCGGCGTCCGGCCCAGGCCAGAGGCGGTGTACAGCTCACAGGCGACGGTGTAGAGGTCACGGGCGACGTCGGTGGGCTCCCGCAGGGTCCGCGACCGGGTGATGGTGCTGAAGTCGGCGCGGCGGAGCTTGACGCTGACCGTGCGGCCCACGTGGCCGCCCTCGCGCAGCCGGGCCGCGACCCGCTCCGACAGGCGCAGCAGCTCGCGGCGGATCTCCACCGGGTCGCCGACGTCTGTGGCGAACGTCTCCTCGGCGCCGATGCTCTTGTCGGGCACGTCGGCCCGCACCGGGCGCGGATCGCGCCCCCAGGCCAGCTCGGCCAGGTGCGTCCCGGCCGCCTGGCCCAGCTCGCGCCGCAGGGCGTCGACCGGGGTGTGGGCGAGGTCGCCGACCGTCTTGATGCCGAGCCGTACCAGGGAGTGCTCGGTGCGCTCGCCGACGCCCCACAGGGCCGCGACGGGCAGGGGGTGGAGGAAGCTGACGACCTCGTCGGCGGGCACCACCAGCAGGCCGTCCGGCTTGCAGTGCTGGGAGGCGAGCTTCGCCACGAACTTGCTGCCGGCCACCCCGACGGAACAGGTGATCCCGTGCTCCCGGACGACCCGCTCGCGGATCGCCGCGGCGATCACGGCGGGGCGGCCGAGCCGCTTGCGGGCCCCGCCGACGTCGAGGAACGCCTCGTCGGAGGCGATCGGCTCCACGTCGGGGGTGATCGAGCGGAAGATCTCCATGACGCCGCGGGAGACCTCCGCGTACTTGTGCCGGCTGGGCGGGATGACCACCGCCCGGGGGCAGAGCCGGCGGGCCCGGGTCATGGGCATCGCCGAGTGCACCCCGAACCGCCTGGCCTCGTACGTCGCGCTGAGCACCACGCCCCGCGCGCCGGGGTCGCCGATGATGACGGGGACGCCGCGCAGCTCGGGGCGCTCGCGCAGCTCGACGCTCGCGTAGAAGGCGTCCATGTCGACGTGCAGGATCGGGCAGCCGGTGTCGTCGGTGCCGAGCGCCGGCCCGGGACGTGGCACCTGCTGTTTCCTCGACACCCCGCCATCCTATGGGAACAGGCGTTCGGCACAACCCTCATCGGTGGCCGAGGACGTGCAGCTGGGTCGCGATGTCCCGGAGCACCGGGTGCGCGGCGGCCGCCTGCTCCAGCGCGACCAGCGCGCGCGCCGCGCCCGGCTCGCCGTCGAGCAGCCGGCTGGGCACCAGGTCGGCGAAGATCCGCACGCCGTGGGCGTCGCCGGGGGTGAATCCGGCCCCGGCGAGGAGCCCGGACAGGGCCTCGCGGGTGAAGCGGCGGGGCGTGGGGTCGCGGTCGCCCCAGCGGCCCTCGGGATCGCCCAGGACCTCGCGGGCCTCGTCGAACCGGCCGGCGACCGAACGGTGCAGCGCGGCGGCGACCGGGTTGGCGGCCAGCACGCTGATCACGCCGCCCGCGCGCAGCAGGCCGCCCATGGCGGCCAGCGCCCCCGCCGGGTCCTCGACGTACTCCAGCACGCTGTGGCACAGCACCAGGTCGGCGGAGCCGGCCGGGAGCAGGTCACCGAGGTCGGCGGCGTCGCCCTGCAGGGCGCGCACGCCCACCCCCGCCTCCGCGGCGCGCCGCTCCAGGGCCGCCAGCGAGTCGGGGCTGGGGTCGACGACCGTGACGGCGTGCCCCAGCTCGGCCAGCGGTACGGCGAAGCCCCCCGTGCCGCCCCCGGCGTCGACGATGTCGAGCCGGTCCCGGCCGGTGGCGGACGACCGTTCGGCGAGCACCGCCCGCAGGACGTCCCAGACCACGGCGGTGCGGACCGCCGGGGTACCTGACTGCCGTGAAGTGCCTACGGCGCGCAACTTCGGATCGCCTCCCTCTGGCCGATGACCAGCCCAGCCTACGGCCGCGCCCGCGTGCGGCCCCCGGCGGCCCTCCGGGGAACCGGGGGCGGCGGGGGTCGCAGGGGCCGGCCGGAGCCGGGCCCTACAGCGCCAGGGAGGGCTTGAGCTGCTTGAACCGCGCCATCAGCCCGTTGACGAACTGCGGCGACTCGTCGGTGGACAGCTCCGAGGCCAGACCGACCCACTCGCTGATGACGACGCCCTCGGGGACGTCGGGCATCCACAGCAGCTCGTAGGTGCCGCCGCGCAGCAGGTTGCGGTCGACCGCGGGCATGCGGTCGAGGGTCCAGCCCTCGGAGTACGTGGTGATCAGCTCGTCGATGCGGTCACGGTGACGGCACACGCCCTCGACGATCGCCGCGGTGTACTCGTTGACCGGCGGGTCGGCCCGCTCCAGGCGCTCCGCGAGGATCTTGAGAGGGTCCTCGCCGCGCGCCTCCGACTCGAACAGGATGTCGAGCGCGCGCCTGCGCGCCTTACCGCGTGCCGACATCAGGCGCGGCCGAGGTAATCGCCGGTGCGGGTGTCGACCTTGACCTTCTCGCCGGTCGTGATGAACAGCGGCACCTTGATCTCGGCGCCGGTCTCCAGCTTGGCGGGCTTGGTGCCGCCGGTGGAGCGGTCGCCCTGCAGGCCCGGCTCGGTCTCGGCGATGGTCAGCTCGACGGCCGCCGGGAGCTCGACGTAGAGGACGTTGCCCTCGTTGATCGCCACGGTGGCGAGCATGTTCTCCAGCAGGTAGTTCGCGGCGTCGCCGACCGCGACCCGGGAGACGTTGAGCATGTCGTAGGTCTCGGTGTCCATGAACACGAACTCGTCGCCGTCCATGTAGGAGAACTGCATCTCCCGCTTGTCGACGTTGGCCACCTCGACCTTGACGCCCGCGTTGAAGGTCTTGTCCACGACCTTGCCCGACAGGATGTTCTTCAGCTTGGTGCGGACGAACGCACCACCCTTGCCGGGCTTGACGTGCTGGAACTCCACGACGGTCCAGAGCTCGCCGCCATCGAGCTTGAGCACCAGGCCGTTCTTGAGGTCGTTCGTCGTCGCCACTAGTTTCTCCTGCGTACGGCCGCTCTTAAAGGACAAGCAGCTCTTTGGTCGTCCGTGTGAGAAGTTCCGGTCCGTCATCACGTGTCACGAGCGTGTCCTCGATGCGGACGCCGCCCCTGCCAGGTATGTAGACCCCGGGCTCAACGGTGACCGGTACTCGATCCTCTAGTCTAGCGTGCCCGCGCCCTGGCTCGGTCTTCGCGGCGGCCGGGACCGGAGACAGGAACGGCACCTCGTGGATCTCCAGTCCGACGCCGTGCCCGAGGCCGTGGCCGAAGTGCCCGCCGTGGCCGGCCGCGGCGATGAGGTCGCGGGCGGCGGCGTCCACCTCGTGGGTGGCGGCGCCGGGCCGTACGGCCTCGCGGCCCGCGCGCTGGGCGGCGCGGACCAGGTCGTACAGCTCGCGCTGCCAGCCGGCGGGCTCGCCGATCGCCACCGTCCGGGTCATGTCGGCGTGGTAGCCGCCGTAGCGCGCCCCGAAGTCCATCGTGACGAGGTCGCCGCGGGCGAGGGGCCGGTCCGAGGGCGAGTGGTGCGGGATGGAGCCGTTGGGCCCGCTCGCCACGATCGTGGCGAAGGCGGGCGCGTCGGCGCCCAGGTCCGCCATGAGGCGTTCCAGCGTCCGGGCGACCTCCCGCTCGGTCAGGCCGGGCCGCAGCGTGGGAAGCAGTTCGGCGAACGCCCGGTCGGTCAGCTCGCACGCGGTGCGCAGCAGGCCGATCTCCTCCTCGTCCTTGACCCGGCGCACCGACTCCACCAGGCCGGACAGCCGCAGCAGGTCCCCGCCCAGCGTGAAGTAGACGTCCGCCGTCATCCGGTGGGCCTCGACGGCGAGGCGGCCGGGCGGCGAGCCGTCCAGGACGGCCGTGGCCAGGACCCCGGTGACGTCGCGGTCCTCGATCACCTCGACGTCGGGGCAGACCCGCCGGGCGGTCTCGGCGTAGCGGGAGTCGGTGGCGAGCGCGGCGCGGGCGTCGGCCCGGACGAGCAGGGCCGCGTTGGAGCTGTCCAGGCCGGTCAGGTAGCGGACGTTGACGCCGCCGGTGACCAGGATCGCGTCCGCCTCGCAGGCGGGGAGCAGGGCCGCCAGGCGCTCGCGGCGCCGGGCATGGGTGACGGTCATTAAGGCATGGTATTGCCCGTTTCACGATTCTTCCCGTGCCACCCGGACGGACTTTTCGCGCCACCCGGCCGGGACGGGGCACGCGCCGTACGGATCACCGGCGGGCGGGGCGGGGCACCCGTAGGGGTGTCCGGCGCGGAACGCGCGGAGGGCGGGCCCCGGTGGACCGGGACCCGCCCTCAGGCGTGGGGCGTCAGGCCGGAACGGGCTCGGCTCCGCCGCGGCCGCGGCCGGGAGTGGAGGCGGGAGCGGGCGCCTCGTCCAGCGGCTGCGGCGGGGCGTTGAGGACCGCCTCGTCGAGCCTGCCCTCGGAGCGGGCCACGATGACCGGCACGACCATCTGGCCGGCCACGTTGGTGGCGGTACGGATCATGTCGAGGATCGGGTCGATCGCCAGCAGCAGGCCGACGCCCTCAAGCGGCAGGCCGAGCGTGCTGAGGGTGAGGGTGAGCATCACGATCGCGCCGGTCAGGCCGGCGGTGGCGGCGGAGCCGACCACGGAGACGAACGCGATCAGCAGGTAGTCGCCCACCCCGAGCGGGACGCCGAACACCTGCGCCACGAAGATCGCGGCCAGGGCCGGGTAGATCGCGGCGCAGCCGTCCATCTTGGTGGTCGCCCCGAACGGCACGGCGAAGGAGGCGTAGTCGCGGTCCACGCCGAGGCGCTCGGTGGTGACGCGCTGGGTGAGCGGCATGGTGCCGACCGAGGAGCGGGAGACGAAGGCCAGCTCGATGGCGGGCCAGGCGTTGCGGTAGAAGGTCAGCGGGCTGACCTTGCCGGCGAGGGCCAGCAGCAGCGGGTAGCTGACGAGCAGGACCAGGGCGCAGCCGATGTAGACGCCCGCGCTGAACTTGGCGAGGGGGGCCAGCAGGTCCCAGCCGTAGGTGGCGATGGACTTGCCGATGAGGCCGGCGGTGCCGATCGGGGCCAGCCGGATGATCCACCACAGGGCCTTCTGGACCAGCTCCAGGACGGACTGGCCGAGGTCGAGGAACGGCTTGGCCTTCTCCCCCACCGCGATGGCGGCGGCGCCGAGGACGGCCCCCAGGAAGACGATCTGCAGGACGTTGACCTCGGTGAAGGAGGTCACGATGTTGGTCGGGATGATGCCGGTCAGGAAGTCGACCCAGGTGCCGGCGCCCTCCAGGTCGGGGGCCTTGGCGCCCGCCGTGGAGATGGTGACACCCTGTCCCGGGTTGA
This sequence comes from Streptosporangium sandarakinum, assembly GCF_013409935.1. Classification (GTDB taxonomy): domain Bacteria; phylum Actinomycetota; class Actinomycetes; order Streptosporangiales; family Streptosporangiaceae; genus Streptosporangium; species Streptosporangium nondiastaticum. Next base: position 1,021,623 of record NZ_JACCCO010000001.1, read on the forward strand.
GCAGCAGCCCGAGGCCGATGCCGAACGCCACGGCGATCAGTGAGCTGCCCAGGAACCACATCAGCGTCTTGCCGGCCAGCCGGGCGGCGCCGTTGACGTTGCGCAGGTTGGCCACGCTGACGATGACGGCGGTGAAGACCAGCGGCGGGACGGCCAGCTTGAGGAGCTGGACGAAGATCTTGCCGACCTCGGTCAGGGTGGCGGTGAGCCAGGCGACGTCGCCGGCCCGGGCGACGAAGCCGAGGACGATGCCGACGGCCAGGCCCAGCAGTAGTTGCAGGGAGAAGGAGAACTTCTTCATGAAGAGACTTTCGGAAAAAGGCACGCCGGAGCGGACACGGTCGTGCCGGTGAGGAAAGGGGGTGATCGAGGGTGGACCGGGGTCAGCGACAGAGACGGCTGCTGGTGCGGCACAGATCGACGTGCAGCCGCTCGACGAGCCACACGATCACCGGAGAGAACCTCACGAGGGGGTAAAACCAGCCGGTTCGCCCCATGATTCCCCCTTTCTCTGTGATCCACCTCACATTTCAGGAAAGATCAGAGGGTTTGTCAATGACCGGCGCGGACCGGCGGGCCGCCGGACGCGAGAAGGGGGCCGGCCGGAGCCGTGCCCCCTTCCGGGAGAAGACGCGCGGGGTCAGGACGCGAGGTCCCTGACCTTCTCGATCAGCCGGACCCGCTCGGCGTGCGTGCGGCCCAGCGGGGCGACGTTGATCGTGGTGACGCCCGAGTCCCGCATCACCGCCAGGCGCTCGCGGACGTGGCTCTCCGGGCCGATCAGCGACATCTGCTCCAGCAGCTCCCCGGGGACGAGCGCGGCGGCCTCGTCCTTCTTGCCGTCGAGGTAGAGGTTCTGGATCTGCTCGGCCTCCTTCTCGTAGCCGTAGCGGCGGGCGAGGTCGTTGTAGAAGTTCTTGCCCTTGGCGCCCATGCCGCCGATGTAGAGGGCGGCCATCGGCCGGCCCAGCTCCAGCCACTCCGACACGTCCTCGCCGATGGCCAGCGGCGCCTGGGCGATGACGTCGAGCTCGCCCAGGGCCGGGTCGCGCCTGGCCTTCCCCGCGGCCAGGGACGCCCCCCAGACGTCGGCGGCCTTCTCCGGCATGTAGAAGATCGGCTCCCAGCCCTCCGCCAGCTCCGCGGCCAGCTCGACGTTCTTGGGCCCGATGGCGGCGATCACGATGGGGATGCGGTCCCGGACCGGACGGTTGATGATCTTCAGTGGCTTGCCCAGGCCGGTGCCCTGGTCCGCGGGCAGCGGGACGTTGTAGTACCTGCCCTCGTAGGTCAGGCGCTCGCGCCTCCAGACCCGGCGGCAGATCTCCACGACCTCGCGGGTACGGCCCAGCGGCGCGGTGTACGGCACGCCGTGGAAGCCCTCGATGACCTGCGGCCCCGAGGCGCCCAGGCCCAGGGTGAAGCGGCCGTCGGAGACGTAGTCCATGCCGGCGGCGGTCATGGCCAGCAGGGTCGGGGTGCGGGAGTAGATCGGCAGGATGCCGGAGGCGATCTGCAGCCGTTCCGTCCTCGCCGCGATGTAGCCCATCTGGCTCACCGCGTCGAAGCTGTACGCCTCGGCCACGAAGACGATGTCGAGCCCCGCCTTCTCGTAGTCGGCCAGTTCGGCCACCGTCTCCTTGAAGCCCCCCGAGTAGTTCAGGGCCATGCCGATGCGCATCGTGAGATCGTCCTTCCGCACGCGTCCGGGTCCGCCCGCGGGCCCCGCCGGCTTACGTGGTCGCCCGGGCGGCCTCGGGAAACCGAATGATGTTCCGCTGCCTTCACAGGACAGGCTATCGACTCACCGGCCGGCCACCAAGCGCCCCCCTTCGCACCGCGAAGCCGGTAGCGTACGCGTTCCAGGGGCAGTGGAGGATCATGGTCAAGCGGGCGGGGAGCAGCGCAGTGCTCGAGCGGATGATCATCGTGTTGGCGGGGGCGCTGGCCCTGGTCCTCGGCGGCCACGGGCTCCTGCCGGACCTCGGCGGGTTCACACCGGTGCTGGAGAGCGGGCTGCCCTGGCTCGGCGTCGCCGTACCGCTCCTGCTGCTGGGCGCGCTGCCGGCCCGCTCGTGGAAGGCCGTCGCCGCCGCGCTGGTCCCGGCGGCCGTGTGGGGGGTCATGTTCGGCCCCGCCCTGCTGCGCAGGCCGCCCGGCGGGCCGAGCGACCTGTCGGTCGCCACGCTCAACGTGGGGGTGACCAACGCCGCCTCCGGGCGGGCCGTACGGGCCCTGGCCGAGGGCAGGGACCTCGTCGCCGTGCAGGAGCTCACCCCGGGCGGCCCGGCGGCGAAGGCGCTCGGCGAGGCCCTCCCGTACCACTACCAGGTCACGACGGTGGGCCTGTGGAGCCGGTTCCCGATCATCGAGGCTCGCAAGGCGGACATCGGCCTGGCCTGGGCGCGGGCGCTGCGGGCCGTGCTGAGCACCCCCAAGGGCAGGGTGACCGTCTACGTCATGCACCTGGCCTCGGCCCGTCCCGGCGAGACGGCCATGCGCGACAAGAACCTCTCCTACGTCCGGCGGATCATCGACGCCGACACCAGCCGGCGCCTGCTCCTGCTCGGCGACCTCAATACCGCCACCACCGACCGCAACCGCTCCGGCCTGGTGCCCCCGCTGCTGGACGCCCAGCAGGAGGCGGGGTCGGGGCTCGGCTTCACCTGGCCGGCGTCCTTCCCCGTCACCCGGCCCGACCACATCCTCTACCGCGGCCTGGTCGCCACCGGCGCGGCGGTCGAGGAGGCCGCGGGCAGCGACCACCGCGCGGCCGTGGCCACCCTGCGCTTCTAGGTCACCGCTCCCGCAGCGCCGACAGGTCGGCCGGGGTGTCGATGTCGGCCGGGTCGCCCACGTCGTCGCAGGCCACCGCGACGACCAGTTCGGGGTGGGCCCGCAGGAACGGCCGGGCGCCGACGTCGCCGGTCGCCATCGCGGCGACCCTCCCGAAGTGCTCCCTCGCGATCAGCACAGGGTTCCTCGGCGCCCCGCCGTAGGCCGCGACGGCCACCGACGCGCCCTGCCGCGCGGCCCGGACCAGCCGCCGCACCGCCTCCGGGCCGACGAACGGCTGGTCCACCAGGGCGATCACGACCCGCTCGGCGTCGTCCGGCAGCGCGGCCAGGCCGGCGCGCAGGGAGGAGCCCATGCCGGTGCGCCACCGGGGATTGCGCACCGTCACCGCCCCGCGCACCTGCGCGGTCGCGGCCCCGAGCACGACGACCACCGGGTGGCAGCCGCCCTCGCGCAGCGTCCGCACCCCGCGGTCGACCAGCCGCTCGCCCCGGAACTCGACCAGCGCCTTGGGCGTGCCGAGCCGCGAGCCCGCCCCAGCGGCCAGCAGCAGCCCGGCGGTGAGCGGCTCGGCGGGCCCGCCCGCCCCGTGGATCCACGGGTCCGGGGGCCCCGAGGCGCCCGAGGTCCCTCGGGTCACCGCCGGACCCCGTCCCCGTGGATGCGCCCGGAGCCGCCGGTGAGCGGCCGCCCCGAACCGCCCCAGCGCAGCTGGACCAGCTCGGCGGCGATGGAGACCGCCGTCTCCTCGGGGGTCCGCGCGCCCAGGTCGAGCCCGATCGGCGAACGCAGCCGCGCCAGCTCGGCCTCCCCCAGCCCGGCCTGCCGCAGCCGCTCCAGGCGGTCCTCGTGGGTACGGCGCGAGCCCATCGCGCCGACGTAGCCGGCCGGGGTGCGCAGCGCGACCTCCAGCAGCGGCACGTCGAAGCGGGGGTCGTGGGTGAGCACGCAGATCGCGGTGCGCTCGTCCACGGTGATCGAGGTCAGGTAGTCATGCGGCCACCTGACCACGACCTCGTCGGCGTCGGGGAAGCGCCTGGCCGTGGCGAAGACCGGCCGGGCGTCGCAGACGACCACGTGGTAACCGAGGAACTTGCCGATCCTGGCCACCGCGGCGGCGAAGTCGATCGCGCCGAAGACCAGCATCCGGGGCGGCGGGGCGAAGGAGTGCACGAAGACCGCCAGGTCGTCGAGCCGCCGCTCGCCGTGCGGGCCGTACCGGCGGATCCCGGTGATCCCCTGGGCGAGCATGCCGCGGGCGTCGTCGTCGACGGCGTCGTCCAGCCGGTCCCCGCCGAGGGAGCCGGAGGCCCGGTCCGGCCAGACGATCCGGCGGGCGCCGGTCCGGCCGGGCCCGGACAGCACGGTCGCCACCGCCACCGGCTCGCGGGCGGACACCGACCCGGCCACCTCCCCCAGCTCGGGGAACGCCTCGCGCGAGACCGGCTCGACGAACACGTCGAGGATGCCCCCGCAGGTCAGACCGGCCGAGAAGGCGTCGTCGTCGCTCACGCCGTACCGCTGCAGGACCGGGACGCCGGAGGCGGCCACCTCGCGGGCCAGCTCGTAGACGGCGCCCTCGACGCAGCCGCCCGAGACGCTGCCCTCGGCCTCCTCGCCGGACACGGCCATGGCGGCGCCCGGCGGGCGGGGCGCGCTGCGGAAGGTGCTCACCACGGTGGCCAGGCCGAACGTCTCACCGGCCGCCCACCACCGCACGATCTGCGACAACACGTCACGCATGAGCCCCTCCCAGGAGCGCGGCCAGTTCCTCGAACGCCGCCAGGCTGTGCCCGGCGACGAAGTCGTCGACGTACGGCAGGGCCGCGCGCATCCCGGCGGTGAGCGGCCGGTAGCCCTCCCGCCCCCGGTGCGGGTTGACCCAGATCACCCGGTGCGCCACCCGCGACAGCCGGGCCATCTGCGCGCCCAGCAGCGAGACGTCGCCGCGTTCCCACCCGTCGGAGGCGATGACCACGGTCGCGCCGCGGGCGTCGTTCAGCGCGAGGAGCCGGCGCAGCTCCTCCCCCAGGCGGGTGCCGCCGCTCCAGTCGGGGACGGCGCGGGACACGGCGTCCATCGCGGCGGCCGGGTCGCGGCGGCGCAGCTCGGCGGTGACGCGGGTGAGGCGGGTGCCGGCGCTGAACACCTCGGTGGCCCCGGGCTCGGTGGCGACGAGGGCGTGGCCGAAGCGCAGCAGCGTGTCGGCGTAGGGGGTCATGGAGCCGCTGACGTCGATCACCAGCACGACCCGGCGGGGCCTGGTGCGGTGGACGCGGCGGCGCAGCCGGGCGGTCTCCCCGCCGCGCCGCAGGGTCTCGCGGATCGTCGCGGCGGGGTCGAGCCGTCCGCGCCGCGACGGCCGGGACCGCCGCGACCTGCGCCGCTCGCGCCCGGCCCGGAGCAGGGCCAGCAGCCGGTGCACCTCGGCCAGCTCGGCAGCGGTCAGCCTGGCCACGTCCCGGTTGCGCAGCACCTCCAGCTCGCTGGCGCCGGCCGGCCGCGCCGCGGACTCGCGCTCGCCGCCGTCGCCGGACTCGCCGGCGAGGGTGGCGACGTGCCGGGTGACGGTCACCGTCGCGGACCGGGCGGGACCCGCCCGCAGGCCCCCGAAGTAGGCCGCGAAGACCCGGTCGTAGCGGGGCAGGTCCTCGGCGGAGGCGCACAGGGTGAGCCGGCCGGCCCAGTAGACGTCCCCCGGCCGGGCGGCGTCCAGGTGGGACAGCGCGCGCAGCAGCCCCTGGGTCCTGGCGTGGTCGGCGGGGACCCCGGCGGCCCGGAGCGTCCGGGCGAAACCGGTCATGACGGCGACCAGGTCGCGGCCGCCCAGGTCGCGGCCGCCCGGATCACGGTCGCCGGGATCGCGGTCGGCCGGATCGCGGTCGTCAGCGGCGGAGGTCATCGAACAGCCCGTTCCCGAGCGCGGCCTCGTGGTCCTCCCGGTGCTTGAGCAGGGCGCCGAGCGTGGCGGCGGCCAGGGCGGGGTCGAGGTCGCGGGCGCCGAGGGTCAGCAGGGCCTCGGTCCAGTCGAGGGTCTCGGCGATTCCCGGCGGCTTGACCAGGTCGGCCCCGCGCAGCCGCCCGGCCGCGCGGGCGACCTGCCGGGCGAGCGTCTCGGAGCAGGCGGGCAGGCGGCGCAGCAGGATCTCGACCTCGCGGTCGAAGGAGGGGTGCTCCAGCCAGTGGTAGAGGCAGCGCCGCTTCAGGGCGTCGTGCACCTCGCGGGTGCGGTTGGAGGTCAGCACGACGACCGGGGGACGCTCGGCGCGGATCGTGCCGAGCTCCGGGACGGAGATCGCGAAATCGGAGAGCACCTCGAGCAGGATCGCCTCGAACTCCACGTCGGCCCGGTCGACCTCGTCGATCAGCAGCACGCTGGGCCAGGTCTCGATCGCCCGCAGCAGCGGCCGGGCGATCAGGAAGCGCCGGTCGTAGACCTCCGTCTCCAGGCGGGCCGGGTCGGCGGCCCCGCCCGCCTCGGCGGCCTTGAGGTGCAGGAGCTGGCGGGCGAAGTCCCAGTCGTAGAGGGCCTGGGGGCCGTCGAGGCCCTCGTAGCACTGCAACCTGATCAGCGGCGCGTCCAGCACGGCGGCCAGGGCCCTGGCCAGCTCGGTCTTGCCGACCCCCGCCGCGCCCTCCAGCAGCAGGGGGCGGCCCATCCGCAGCGCCAGGAAGGCGGCGGTGGCCAGCCCCTCGCCGGCGAGGTACGCCTGCCGGTCGAGCAACCCGGCCAGCTCGCCGGGCGAGCCGAGGTCTGACGCGTCGGTCGTCCGCACCACATCAGGCTACGCCCGCCCACCCGTTTCCAGGGGTTCCGGCGGTGTCCGGTTCCGGCTGATTCAGCGGTACGGCGGGCCCGGCGGACCAGCCGGTCCCGGCGGCGCTCGACGGCTCCCGGATCCGGCGGCCCCATCGGGTGGACCGGGCCCGGCGGCGCTCAGTGAAGCTCGGCGGCGTTCAGCGGCGCTCTTCGGTCTCCCCGCGCTCCCGGATGAGCGCCAGCAGCTCGCGGACCTGCCGTACGGTCCGGTCCTTCTCCGAGCCCTGCAGGCCCATGGCGCCGACGGTCGCGCCGTCGGCGAAGTCGATCTTGGCCCAGGGCTCGCTCTCGACCAGCGTCACCCCCAGGACCTCGGGCCACTCGTAGCGGTGCACCCGCAGCGGGTTGACCACGATGACGCCTTGCTCGTCGGCCTCCACCCGGCACCTCCCCAGCCGGTGCAGCAGCCAGGCGATCACCCCGCCGAGCGCGACCATCGCGATCCGGTCGGCCGGGCCGAACGGCTCGGGGAGCACGAACGCCATCACCAGCGCGCCCAGCATGACCAACCCGGCGAAACCGTAGGCCACGACCCGCCCCTTCTTCGGCCGCCACACGACGGGCAACGCGGGCGCGGGGACGCTCTCGGGGCTCACTGGATGATCACGATCCTTCGGGAAACCGCCGCTCAGAGCGGTTGTGACGGCAATCACGGCACCTGACGAAATCTATCGCACACCCCGGTGGCCCGTGCCCGCGGCTCGGCCGGGCCGCGCCGCGGCGGACCGGCGGGCGTCTGTACGGCACGGGCGGCACGGGCCGCCGGGCCGTGACGGGACCGGCGGGTCGGCCCGCGAACCCCGGGAGCGGGCGGGACGATCCCGGAAGCGGACCCTGGAAGCGGGACTTGGGAGCGGCCCCCGGGAGCGGGCCGGACGATCCCGGAAGCGGACCCTGGGCGCGGGCCCCGGGAGTGGCCGGGACCCGCGGGGTCCCTAGCGGGACGCCTCGCCGGGGGCGAGGTCGCGCAGCAGCAGCGCGGTCTCCAGGGCGGCGACGGTGGCCTCGTAGCCCTTGTCCTCCTTGCTGCCCGGCAGCCCGGCGCGGTCGAGCGCCTGCTGGAGGGTTTCGCAGGTCAGCACGCCGTTGCCGACCGGCGTCCGCTCGTCAAGGGAGATCCGGGTCAGGCCGGAGGTCACCGAGTCGCAGACGTAGTCGAAGTGGGCGGTCTCCCCGCGGATCACCGCCCCGAGGGCGACGACCGCGTCGCAGCGGGCGGCCAGCGCCTGGGCCACGACGGGGATCTCCAGCGACCCGGCCACCCGGACCACCGTCTCGGCGGCGCCGCTGTCCCGGGCGGCCTGGACGGCCCGCTCCACGAGCCGGTCGGTGATCTCCGCGTGCCACCGGGCGGCCACGATGCCGACGGTCAGCCCGGCGGCGTCGGCGGCGTCGGCCGGGGGCCTTCCGGTGCCGCTCACGCGTCCTCCCGCCCGCCGCGGACGCCCGGCGCGGCCGGCACGTCCGACGCGCCCGGCACGGCCGCCGCGTCCCACGTGCCCGGCGTGCCCGGCACGTCCGGTGCGCCGGGCGCGGTCCGCCCGCCGATCTCCCGGGTCATCGCCCCTCCCGGTGGTTCCTGCCCGATGTCGTGGCCGAGGCGGTCGCGCTTGGCCGTGAGGTACCTCTCGTTGTACGGGTTCATCGCCACCGGCATCGGCTCGCGGCCGAGCACCTTGACGCCGTAGCCGTCCATCCCGCGCAGCTTGGCCGGGTTGTTGGTGAGCAGCCGGACCGACTTCACGCCCAGGTCGGAGAGGATCTGACCGGCGTTGGAGAACTCGCGGGCGTCCACCGGCAGCCCGAGCTCCAGGTTGGCGTCCACGGTGTCGCTGCCGGTGTCCTGGAGGCTGTAGGCGCGGAGCTTGGCCAGCAGCCCGATGCCGCGCCCCTCGTGGCCGCGCAGGTACACGACCACCCCGCGGCCCTCCTCGGCGATCATCGACATGGCGTTGTCGAGCTGCACCCCGCAGTCGCAGCGCAGCGAGCCGAGCACGTCGCCGGTCAGGCACTCGGAGTGGGCCCGGACCAGGACGTTCTCGCCGTCCTCCAGGTCGCCGTAGACGAGGGCGAGGTGCTCGCCGCCGTCCAGGGCGCTGGAGTAGCCGTAGGCGCGCCACATCCCGTGGCGGTTCGGCAGCCGGGTCTCGGCGACCCGGTTCACCATCCGCTCGGTCCTGCGGCGGAACTCGGCGAGCTGCTCGATGGAGACCAGCGCCAGGTCGTGCTCGTCGCAGAACTCGCGCAGCTCGGGCAGCCGCTTCATGGTGCCGTCGTCGTTGACGACCTCGGCGAGCGCGCCCGCCGGGGTCAGCCCCGCCAGCCTGGCGAGGTCGACGGCCGCCTCGGTGTGGCCGCGCCGCGCCAGCACGCCGCCCTCGCGGTAGCGCAGCGGGAAGACGTGGCCGGGCCGTACCAGCTCGTAGGGTTCGGTCGCCGAGTCGCACAGGGTGCGGATCGTCTTGGCCCGGTCGGCGGCGGAGATGCCGGTGGTCACGCCGTCGCGGGCGTCCACGCTGATCGTGTAGGCGGTGCGCAGCCGCTCGCGGTTGTCGGCCACCATCAGCGGCAGGCCGAGCCGGTCGAGGGCCTCGCCGGGCATCGACACGCAGATCACGCCGCTGGTGTGGCGGATGGTGAAGGCCAGCAGCGAAGGGGTGGCGCGGGCCGCGGCGAAGATGATGTCACCCTCGTTCTCGCGGTTCTCGTCGTCGACGACCACGACGGGGCGGCCGTCGCGGATGTCGTTGATGGCCCGTTCGATCGGGTCGAGCACGGTCACAGCGCCTCCTCGGGGACGAGTGCCGCCCGGGAGGAGCGGTACTCCTTGAGCCAGTTCAGGAGCCCTGCCAGGACGAGCACGAAGAACACCCCGTACACCGCCCCGGACACGACGAGTCCGGACTTGAAGGCCAGCGGCACGCCGACCAGGTCGACGGCCACCCAGACGATCCAGAAGTCGACCAGCGCCCGCCCCTGCGCCCAGGTGGCGACGGCGCTGCCGACGAAGATGTAGGCGTCGGCGGCGACCAGGTAGTAGCCCTCGGGCGGCGGGACGGCCGCGCCCCAGGACAGCTTGGCGACGTAGAAGACGACGCCCACCGCGATCGTGCCGATCAGCAGGGTCGCGATCATCCCGGCGCGTTCGGCGGGCCGCGCGGGCCGCACGGGCAGGCTCCCGCCGTCGCGGATGCCGCGCGACCAGCGCCACCAGCCGTAGATCGCCAGGCCGCCGAACATGACCTGCTTGAGGGCGTTGCCGGTGATGTGCGCGGTGAGGGAGGCGACGAGCAGCAGCACCGCGCCGGTGAGCTGCACCGGCCAGGTCCACAGCGACCTGCGCATCGCCAGCAGCACCGTGGCCAGGGAGGCGACGTTGCCGACCAGGTCGGTCCAGAGCACCTTCGTGCCGAGGACCTCGAATCCCGCCTGCGCCCAGTTCACGCCCGGCCCCCGGGGACGTATCCGGCGGTCAGCTTCTCCACGTGCTTGGCGATGACGTCGGCCTCCAGGTTCACCGGGTCGCCCGGCCGCTTCGCGCCGAGGGTGGTGAGCCGCAGCGTGGTGGGGATCAGGCTGACGGTGAGGCTCTCGCCGTCCACGCCCGCCACGGTCAGGCTGACGCCGTCCACCGCGATCGAGCCCTTCTCGACCACGTAGCGGTTCAGCTCGGCCGGCAGCGAGATCCTGACGACCTCCCAGTGCTCGCCCGGCTCACGTGACAGCAGCGTGCCGGTGCCGTCGACGTGGCCCTGGACGATGTGGCCGCCCAGGCGCGCGTCGGCGCGGACGGCCCGTTCCAGGTTGACCGGGGAGCCGGGCCGCAGCGCCCCGAGGGAGCTGCGGTCCAGGGTCTCCTTCATCACGTCGGCGGTGAAGACGTCGCCGTCCACCTCCACCACGGTCAGGCAGACGCCGTTGACGGCGATCGAGTCGCCGTGCCGGGCGTCGGCGGTCACGACCGGGCCGCGGACCGACAGCCGCGCCGCGTCCGGCAGCGGCTCGACCGCGGCGATCTCGCCGAGCTCCTCAACGATTCCGGTGAACATCCGCATCTCCTCGAAGGGGTATCGGCCGGGCGGTGAGCCGCAGGTCCGGGCCGGTGGGGGTGACATCCTCGAACTCCAGCCGGTGGGTGCCGGCGATCGTGGCGACGCCGGCCGGTCCGAGCGCGGCGGCCCCCGCGCCCAGCAGCGCGGGCGCGAGGTAGCCGACGACCCGGTCCACCAGGCCCTCGCGCAGGAACGAGCCCGCGAGCGTGGGCCCGCCCTCCAGCAGCACGCCGACGACCTCCCGGCGGCGCAGCTCGGCGAGCAGCTCCGCCAGGTCGAGGCCGTACGGCTCGCGCCGCGGCAGCCGCACCACCTCGGCCCGCCCGGCGATGGCCTTGACCGCGACGGGGTCGGCTTCGGCGGCGACCGCCACCAGGGTGGGCGCCCCGCCGTCCAGGACGCGGGCGCCGGCGGGGGTGCGGGCGGCGGAGTCGACGACCACGCGCAGCGGCTGCCGGGCGGGCGGCCCGCCGGCGGGGCGGGCGGTCAGGAGGGGGTCGTCGGCGAGAACGGTGCCGATGCCCGCCACGACCGCGTCGGCCTCGGCGCGCAGGCGGTGCACGTCGGCGCGGGCCTCGGGGGAGGTGATCCACTGGCTGGTGCCGTCGGCGGCGGCCGAGCGGCCGTCCAGCGTCGCGGCGTACTTCCAGGTGACGTGCGGGCGGCCGAGCCGTACGGAGGTCAGCCACTCGGCGTTGCCGCGCTCGGCCTCGGCGGCGAGGACGCCGGTCTCCACCGTCACCCCGTGCCGCCGCAGGCGTTCGGCGCCGCCGGCGGCCTGCGGGTTGGGGTCGCGCACCGCGACGACGACGCGGGCGACGCCCGCCGCCAGCAGCGCGGCGGAGCAGGGCCCGGTGCGCCCGGTGTGGTCGCAGGGTTCGAGGGTGACGTAGGCGGTGCCGCCCCGGGCGCGCTCGCCGGCGGCGCGCAGCGCGACCACCTCGGCGTGGGGGCCGCCGGCGTGGGCGTGGAACCCCTCCCCCGCCACCCGGCCCGAGGCGTCGAGGACGACGCATCCGACCACGGGGTTGGGGCTGGTGGTGCCGCGTCCGCGCGCGGCGAGCTCGATCGCCCGGCGCATGTGCGCCAGATCAGTCACCCGGGTCTCCTCGTCGCCAGTAGCTTTGCCTGCCACGGCGGCCCCGGGGGAGATCACGACGGCACGCGCGCCGCTCGCGGCGGCGGCCCGCACCGTCATCGGCGGAAGGGTGCCCGAAGACACTCCTCCCGCTCGCGCGCTTCCTCCCATCCGGACTTTAACCGTCGGTCCCGGAATTCCACCGGGTCAACCGGTCGATGGATTCGACCGGGTCGCGGACTGTAACCGCCGGTTCGGAGTTTCACCGACCCCGGAGCACGCTGCTCTTGCCTTTCAAGGAGCGCCTCGCCGAAGGTCGGCGTCCCCGTACATCAGTGTGCCACGCGCGGCAAACCGCATGGAACACCCCTACCGAATGCCGGAACCCCCTCAAAGGCGGCCCGGACGGCTCAGGCGGCCCGCCCGGCCGTCAGGCGCCGCGCCCGGCGGGCGTCGGGGCTGTAGCGCACCGGGGTGGGGACCAGGCCGATGCCGGTCTGCAGCGCCCTCAGGGTGGCGGTGGCCCACAGGTCGCCGAACGGTGTGCCGGGCAGGCCGTACAGCCTGCGTGCCCAGCGCGGCATGGTGGCGAAGGCCAGCACGGTCAGCGCGGGCAGGACCGGTTTGAACGGCAGGAGGTACGGCGGGAGCGGCGCGCTGATGGACTGGGTGATCGACTGGCGCAGCGGGTGCGGCACCTCGGGGGCGAAGTAGAGGCCGGGACGGCGCGCCTCGATGTAGTCGCGCATCTCGCGGACCGAGCCGGGCACGGCGTCCGGGCTGAGGCCGACGACCTCGGCGGCGTGCCGCTGCTCGGCCACGAACCGGTCGGCCTCGGCGTCGCTCAGCCGCACCCCGGCCCGCCGGGCGACCGACAGGTAGGAGTCGACCTCGCCGACGTGGACCCAGGCCAGCGCGTCGGGGTCGTCGAGGCGGTAGCGCTCCCCGGTGTCGGGGTCGAAGGCCCGGAGCCGGGAGTGGATCTTCCTGACCCTGGCCCCGGCCGCGGCGACCTCGGCGGTCGTGCCGTAGGTCCGCACCCGGACGAACTCGGAGGTGCGCAGGAAGCGCGACCACGCCTCGGCCGGGTCCATCAGCGCGGAGTTCTGCGCGACCCCGCGCATCGCCCTGGGGTGCAGGCCCTGCATCAGCAGCGCCCTGAACCCGCCGACCAGCAGGATCGGCTCGCCCATCACGCGCCAGGTCACCGAGCCCGGTCCGAACAGCCCGTGATCCATGCGTCACCTCCCGTCGTGAACGCGTGGGCACCCCCGGGTGACCGGGGGCGACACGTCTCGGGCCTATGACACAAGCATGACAGAACCCCGGCGGGAGCGGACGGGCCGGTCAGGCGTTATCGCCGGCCGGGCCGATCTCACCGGTCAGGCGTTCTCGCCGGCCGGGCCGATCTTGCCGGCGACGGAGCGCAGGACGTCCACCGCGTGGGCCGGGTCGTCGGCGCCGTAGACGGCGTTGCCCGCCACGAAGACGTCCGCGCCCGCCTCGGCGCAGCGCTCGATGGTGTGCTCCGACACGCCCCCGTCCACCTGCAGCCAGAGCCGGCCGCCGTGCGCGTCGATCAGCTCGCGGGACCGGCGGATCTTGGGCAGCACCATGTCGAGGAACCTCTGCCCGCCGAAGCCGGGCTCGACCGTCATGAGCAGCAGCATGTCGATCTCACCGAGCAGGTCCTCGTACGGCTCGACGGGGGTGGCCGGGTTCAGCGCGAGGCCCGCGCGCGCCCCGGCGGCGCGGATCTCGCGCAGGGTGCGGACCGGCGCCTTGGCGGCCTCGGCGTGGATCGTCACGCTGCCCGCGCCCGCCTCGGCGTAGGCCGGGGCCCAGCGGTCCGGGTCCTCGATCATGAGGTGGCAGTCGAGCGGCAGTGAGGTGGCCTTGAGCAGCGACTCCACGACCGGCAGGCCGAGGGTCAGGTTGGGCACGAAGTGGTTGTCCATGACGTCCACGTGCAGCCAGTCGGCGTTGGGAACCGCCGCGGCCGCCTCGGCGAGACGGGCGAAGTCGGCGGACAGGATGCTGGGTGAGATCTGTACGGCCATGATGCGGCCGAGTCTATTGGGCGGCCCCCGCCGGCCCTTCCCCGGCCGCCCCGGTCACCCCGCCGGCCCTCCCGATCACCTGACCGGCTCTCCCCGTCGCCTTTCGCCGCCCTCCATCGCCTCGCCCCCCTTCGCCGCCCGGCGAGCGCCGTTCCCGCGCCGGGCCGCCCCGGACGCCGGACCCCGGAACGTCGTAGATGATCTACGTTCGTGGGTGTTCTAATCTGGAAGCCGATGCCGGAGCCGGTGCTCGTCCCCGCTCCCCGCCGGGCCGCGCGGCTCGCCGGGCGCGCCGGGCTCGCCCTGACCGGCTCCGCCGTCGCGGCCGTGCTGCTCCTCTGCCTGGCGGGTCCCTCGGCCGCGGTGCCCGCCCTCGGCGGTGACGGCCCGCCCTGGTCCTTCTCGGCCGCGCCCGCCGCCACCCCGGTGATCCTGCTGTGCGCCGCGGCGATCGTCGCCGGCGCGCTGGGGACCGGCGCCGGGCTGTACGCGCTGCGCCGGGGCTGGCGTCCCGCGCCGGGCCCGATGCTCGCGGCCTCGGCGGCGGCCGTCCTCGCCCTCGTCCTCGTGCCGCCCGCCGGTTCGACCGACGTGCTCAACTACGCGGTCTACGGGCGCATCGCCGCGCTGGGGCACGACCCGTACGTGACGGCCCCGGCGTGGCTGCACGCCGTGGGCGACCCGGTCGGCGCGTTCGCCCCGACGGCCTGGCGGAACGCCCCGTCGGTGTACGGGCCGGTGGCCACCTGGGCGCAGCAGGCCGCCTCGTGGCTGGGCGGCGCGTCGATGGCCCGCACGGTCTTCGCCTGGAAGGCGATGGCCGGGCTGGCGTTCCTGCTGTCGGCGCTCCTCCTGGACCGGCTGGCCGGGCCTGGCCGCGACCGGCGGGTCCGCGCCCACCTGCTGTGGAGCCTCAACCCGCTGATGCTGTGGCACGTGGTGGCCGGCGGCCACGTCGACGGGCTGGGGGCGCTCCTGCTGCTCGGGGCCTTCCTCGCGGCCCGCCGTGGCGACCTGGGCACCGGTCCGCGCGGCGGCTCGGGCGGCCGGGGCGGAGCGAGCGGCGGTGTGGGCGGCGGCCTGGTGGCGGGCGTGCTGCTCGGCGCGGCGGCCGCCGTCAAGGCGCCGTTCGCGCTGGCCGGGGCCGGGCTGTTCTGGGCGGCACGCCGGTCGCCCGCCACGCTGGCGGCCACGGCCGCCGGGACGCTCGCGGCCCTGGCGGCGGCCTACGCCACGCGGGGCCCGGAGGCGCTGGCGAACGTCGCCGGCAAGGTCGCCTCCCGCGCGCTGGCCGACCCGTGGCGGGTGGTCGCGACGGCGCTCGGCGAGGGGCCGGAGGCCGCCGCGCTGGAGGGGCGGCTCGCCCTCGGCGCGGCCGTCCTGGCCGCCGCGCTGCTGTGCCTCCGGCTGCCCGCCGCGCCGTCCGGGCCACTGGCCGGACCACTGGCCGGACCGCAGGCCGGGCTGCAGGCCGTACGGCCGGCGCTGGCGTGCTGCCTGGGCTGGCTGCTCACCTCGCCGATGCAGCACCCCTGGTACGACGCCCTGCTGTTCCCGCTCCTCGCGCTCATGCCCGCCTGCCGCCTCGACGGGCTGATGCTGGTCCGCGGCGTCGTGACGAGCCTCGTCTACCTGCCCGGCGCCGTGGGGCTGCTCGCGCTCCCGCCCGCCCCGCTCGTCCGCTGGGCCGCCGAGGTCTACCGCCCCTGGGTGGCCCCGCTGGCCTCCGACGTCGTCATCGCCTGCGTCGTGGCGCTGGCCCTGGCCGGGCGGCTGGGCGCCCGGCCGCTGCCGCCGGGTCCCGCGCTCCCCGCCGGAGCGGGACGCGCGGATCAGAGGACGAGCTGAACGTCGTACTCCGCCATCCAGGCGTTGAGCTGCAGCAGTCCCTCCAGCTGCGCCCGGACCCCGCCCGGGGCGCCGCCGGGGCCGGCGGGCCCGGCGAGCGCGTCCCGTGCCTTATCGAAGTCGATCAGCGGTGCGGCGGGGATGTCACGGCGGTCGAGCAGCCGGGCCGCGCGCTCGCGCAACGCCGCGTCGTAGCCGGGGTCCTGCGTGGAGGGGTAGGGGCTCTTGCGGCGCTCCAGGACCGAGCGGGGCAGCACGTCGGCCGTGGCGGCGCGCAGCAGGCTCTTCTCCCGTCCGTCGAAGGTCTTCATCGACCAGGGCGTGTTGAAGACGTACTCCACCAGGCGGTGGTCGCAGAACGGCACCCTGACCTCCAGCCCCACGGCCATGCTCATGCGGTCCTTGCGGTCGAGGAGGACCTGCACGAACCGGGTGAGGTGCAGGTGGCAGATCTCCCGCATGCGCCGCTCCAGGCCGCTCTCGCCCGGCAGGCGCGGCGACTCGGCGAGCGCCTGCCGGTAGCTCTCGGCGCGGTAGGCGGGCAGGTCGAGCTTGCGCAGCAGGGAGTCGTCGAGGAGCGCGGCCAGCCCGCCGAACCGCCCGGCCCCCGGCGTCACCAGCCACGGGAAGGTGTCGGCGGCGACCGTCTCCGGGTCGTGGAACCAGCGGTAGCCGCCGAACACCTCGTCGGCGGACTCCCCGGACAGCGCCACGGTGGAGTGCCGGCGGACCGCCGTGAACAGCAGCAGCAGGGAGGCGTCCATGTCCCCGATGCCGACGGGCAGGTCGCGGGCCCGCAGGACCGCGGCGCGCACGGAGTGGTCCATGAGGTCGGCGGAGTCGAGCGTGATGTCGCTGTGGTCGGGGGCGACGTGCCGTACGACATCGTGGACGTAGGGCGCGTCGGGGGTGTCGCGCATCTCGTCGGGCTGGAAGTTCTCGCTGTAGCCGGCGAAGTCGACGGCGAACGACCGGATGCCGCCCGCGCCGTGCTCCTTCGACGCCTTCGCGGCCAGCGCGGTTATGGCGCTGGAGTCGAGGCCGCCGGACAGCAGGGTGCACAGCGGCACGTCGGAGACGAGCTGGCGCTCGACGATGTCGTCCAGCAGTCCGCGCACGGTCCGGACGGTGGTGTCGAGGTCGTCGGTGTGCTCGCGCGCCTCCAGCCGCCAGTAGCGGCGCCGGGTCAGGCCCCGGCGGCTCACCGTGACGATCTGGCCGGGGCGGACCTCGTGCATGCCCCGGTAGATCGCGTGCTCGGGCGTCTTGACGAGTGAGAGCAGCTCGCGCAGGCCGTCGGCGTCGACCGCCGCCGGGCGGGCGAGCGGGTTGGCGAGGATCGCCTTGGGCTCGGAGCCGAACAGCACGCCCGCCGGGGTCGGCCGGTAGTACAGCGGTTTGACGCCCATCCGGTCGCGGACCAGCAGCAGCTCCTCGCGGCGGATGTCCCAGATCGCGAAGGCGAACATGCCGTTCAGCCGGGTGACGAAGTCGTCGCCCCACTGGAGGTAGGCGCGCAGCACGACCTCGGTGTCGCTGCGGGTGCGGAAGCGGTGGCCGCGGGCGGCGAGCTCGTCGCGCAGCTCGCGGAAGTTGTAGACCTCTCCGCTGTAGGTGATGGCGGCCAGCGGCCGGCCGTCCTCCTCGGCGACCATCGGCTGCCGGCCGCCCTCGATGTCGATCACGGCCAGCCGCCGGTGTCCCAGCGCCACGTGCGGGGCCAGCCAAAGCCCCTCGTCGTCGGGCCCCCGGCAGGCCATGGTGGCGGTCATGGCCAGGGCGGTGCGACCCGCTTGCCCGAGGTCGCGGTCGAAGTCCACCCAACCGGAGATTCCGCACATTTTCCGCACCTCGTCCCGTCGCCGGTCGTCACGCGCCCGGGGCGGCCCGCCGTACCCGCCGCCACGTCGGTGCGGCGGCCGGTGAGCGCCCGCGAACGCGCAAAAGACCATTGGAACCCGGTGAGGCCGTCAGGTCCACAGGGACGCGCCAGCGAGTCCGCGGCGCGGCGGACCCGGCCCGGCCCCCCGCCCCGTCTCCCAGCGTACGGTCACCCGCCCCGGGGACGGCCGCCACGCCCGGCGCGCGGCCGGGCCGCCCGGCGGGCCGGGGAGCGGAAGGCGGTTCGGCGGCCGGGCCGCCCTGCGGGCCGGGGGAAGCGGCTCAGCGGCGGCGCAGCAGGGCCAGGAACATCGCGTCGGTGCCGTGCCGGTGCGGCCAGAACTGGACGTACGGGCCCTCGCCCAGCCCCTCGATCCCGGGGAGGTAGGCGCGGGCGTCGAGGACCTCGACGTCGTCGCGGCGGCGCAGCAGGTCGCCGACCACGGTGGAGGTCTCGGCCAGGTGCGGCGAGCAGGTGACGTAGGCGACGACCCCGCCGGACCGGACGGCCTCCAGGGCCGAGTCCAGCAGCGCGCGCTGCAGCCGTCCCAGCTCGGGCAGGCTGCGCGGGTCGCGCCGCCAGCGGGCCTCCGGCCGGCGGCGCAGCGCGCCCAGGCCGGTGCAGGGGGCGTCGACCATGACCCGGTCGAACGCCCCGGCCCGCCAGGCGGGGACCGTGCCGTCCGCGGTGATCACCACCGCCTCGCGGGTGGCCTGCCGGACCAGCCGGGCGCGGTGGTACTGCAGCTCGGCGGCGAGCAGCCGGGCCCCGCCCCCGAAGCCGACCGGCCCCTCCGGGCCGTCCCCGCCGGCTCCGGCCGCCGTGGCCGCGGGCTCCCCGGCTCCGGCGGCCGTACCGGCTCCGGCGTCGAGGGCGGCCGGGTCGCCGTGCGTGGCGATCGCGTCGAGCAGGCCCGCCTTGCCGCCGGGCCCCGCGCACAGGTCGAGCCAGCGGGTGTCGCGGCCGGGCACCGGGACGCGGGTCAGGGCCAGCGCGACGAGCTGGCTCGCCTCGTCCTGTACGGCGGCGCGCGCCTCGGCCACCGCCGGGACGGAACCGGGGTCTCCCTCGGGGAGGTGGGCGGCGTAGGGGGAGTACGCGGCGGGCCGGGCGCCGGCCAGGAGCAGCTCCTCGACCGACGCGCGGCCGGGACGGGCGACCAGCGTGACGCGGGGGCGCTCGTTGTCGGCGGCCAGCAGCGCGGCCGTCTCGTCGAAGCCGCCGCCCACGGCGTCGCGCAGCGCGGTGACGATCCACCGGGGGTGGCTGTGGGCCACGGCCAGGTGGCCGACCGGGTCGGCCTCCGGGTCGGGGGCCACGATCTCCAGCCACTGCTCGCGCGACCGGGTCGCCACCCTGCGCAGCACCGCGTTGGCGTACTTCGACGCGCCCACGCCGACGCGGAGCCGTACCAGGTCGACGGTGGTGCCCACGGCGGCGTGCGGCGGCACCCGGGTGCCGAGGAGCTGGTGGACGCCGAGGCGCAGGGCGTCGAGCAGCGGCGGGTCCACCTCCTCGGGGGCGCGGTCGCTGCAGGCGGCGATGACCTCGTCGTAGGTGCCGAGGCCGCGCAGGGTGCCGTAGGCCAGCTCGGTGGCCAGGCCGGCGTCGCGCCCGGTCAGGCGGCGTTCCCGCAGCAGCGCGGGCATCAGCAGGTTGGCGTAGGCGTCACGCTCGTCGACGGCGCGCAGCAGGTCGTAGGCGGTGTTGCGCGGCTCGTCGCGCACCGGCCGCCGCGGACGGCCGCCGCCCGCGCCCCGGCCGCCCTGGCCGCCCGAACCTCCGTTCCGGCCGGGACCGTGCCCGCCGCGTCCGCCACCGCGTCCGCCGCCGTGCCCGCCGTTTCCGCCTCGTCCGCCGCCTCCGGTGTTCCCGCCGCGGGACGCGCCGCCGCTCCCCCGGCCGCTCACGACGCGCCGCCCATGAGGTCCTCGTCGCCGGGCCGCACGCCGCGGGCCCACTCCAGGGCGTTCATCACGCGCTTGCCCTGCGGCTGCACCTCGCCCAGCTCGACCGGGCAGGTGGCCGTGCCGACCAGCACGGACCTCTTGGACGCCAGGATCCGGCCGGCGGCCGGGGCGTCCGGGCCGGCGGCCTCGGGGGCGGGCCGCACCGGGCCGAGCTTGAGCCGCTGGCCGCGGAACTCCGTCCACGCGCCGGGGACGGGCGTGCAGGCGCGGATCAGCCGGTCGATCCGCATGGCGGGCGCCGACCAGTCGACCCTGGCGTCGTCCACGGTGATCTTCTTGGTGAAGCTCACCCCCTCGGGGGGCTGCGGGACGGCCTCCAGCGTGCCGTCCTCGATCCCGTCCAGGGTGGCGGCGAGCAGCCCGGCGCCGGACTCGGCGAGCCGGGCGAGCAGGGCGCCGCTGGTGTCGGAGGCGCGGATCTCCTCGGTGAGGACGCCGTAGACCGGGCCGGCGTCCATCTCCTTGACGAGCCGGAAGGTGGTCGCGCCGGTGATCTCGTCGCCGTGCAGGATCGCGTGCTGCACCGGGGCGGCGCCCCGCCAGGCGGGCAGCAGCGAGAAGTGCAGGTTGACCCAGCCGTGGCGCGGGACGTCGAGGGTGTCCTGCGGCAGCAGCGCGCCGTAGGCGACCACCGGGCAGCAGTCGGGGGCGATCCGGCGCAGCCGGTCCAGGAACTCCGGGTCGCCCGCCTTCTGCGGCCGGAGGATCTCGATGCCCGACTCCTCCGCCAGCTCCGCGACGGGGCTCGGGTGGACCTTCCGGCCGCGGCCGGATTGGGCGTCCGGCCGGGTGACGACGGCGGCCACCTCGTGGCGTGAGGAGTCGAGCAGGGCCCGCAGCGAGGGCAGGGCGATGTCCGGGGTACCGGCGAAGACCAGGCGCAAGGTTCCTACAGAGCCTTCCCGTGGGTGGTGTGCGGGGAGAACTTGATCGCGGGCGCGGCCACCCCGTTCCACTCGGCCTCGCGGATCGCCTTCATGGCGAGCTTGCGCTGCTTCGCATCCATCCGGTCGATGAACAGGATGCCGTCGAGGTGGTCGGTCTCGTGCTGGAAGCAGCGGGCCATCAGGTCGGTGCCCTCAAGGGTGACGGGCTCGCCGTGCATGTTGAACCCCTTGGCCACGGCCCGGATCGCCCGAGGCGTGGGGAACGACAGGCCGGGGAAGGACAGGCAGCCCTCCTCGCCCTCGGTGTCCTGGTCGTCGGACAGGTCGAGGTTGGGGTTGATCAGGTGCCCGAGCTGGTCGTCCACGTAGTAGGTGAAGACGCGCAGCCCGACGCCGATCTGGGGGGCGGCCAGGCCGGCCCCGGGGGCGTCCATCATCGTGTCGGTGAGGTCCTTGACGAGCTTGCGCAGCTCCTTGTCGAAGTCCTTCACCGGCTCCGCTGGGGTGCGCAGCACCGGGTCGCCGAAAAGGCGGATCGACTGAATGGCCAACAGGCTCTCCTCACGCTTTTAAGGGGATTCCCCCAAGTCTAAGGGCCCGGACCGGGTCCGCCGGGCCCGTCGGCCCGGCGCCGGTCCGGCCGGGAAAGCGCCGGGCGGAGGCCCGGCGGCGGGGTCGCGTCCCCCGCGGGTCGGACCGGCCGGGCACACACCGGGCCCGCCGTACACGGGGTCTCCCCCGGCCGGGCGGCGGGCGGGTCAGCGCGAGCGGGTCTTCATCGCGGCCTTGCGGGCGGCCTTGGCGACGGCCGGCTCACCGTGCCGGGCGGCCAGCAGGTCGAGTACGGCGAGCGTCTCCGGGTGGCCGGCACGGGCCATCTCCTCGATCACCCGGACCGGGTCCTCGCCGGGTTCGAGCAGGTCGAACTCGCGCGCCACGTCGGCGGCCCGGCCGGGGCAGGTCATCGCGGCGAGGGTGTCGACGGTGAGCCAGGTGCGGTCGGCGAGCGTGAGGGCGGGCGCGGGCAGGTCGCGGATGTGCAGCCAGGAGGCGGCGTAACGCCACATCGCGGGCTCGGCGAGCGCCTCCCGCAGCGGGGCCTCGGCCTCGGGGCCGAGCTCCTCCAGGATGGAGCCGACGGTGGCGCGCTGGGCGGCCGTGCCGGACGCGGCGATCTTGACCAGCTCCCGGGCCGCGGCCTCGGGGGCGCGGGACGCGAGCCACACCGCGACGGCGCTGGGGGCGGCCGAGCGGTCGGTGATCGCCTCGACCAGCTCGGCGGCGTCGAGGCCCGCGAAGACCGCGACCTCGGACGCGGTGGGCGCGTCGTGGCCCTCGCGCAGCAGGTCCTGACGGACGGCCCACATGCCGAGCGGGGTCAGCCGGGGCAGGCCCGCCCCGGATGTCTCGACGAGCCCGCAGTAGCCCAGCAGCTCCAGTGCCGTCTCCAGCTCACCGGGCAGCGCGGCGGCCAGCGCCCGCATCTCCGCCGGGCGGGCCTGGCAGGCCACCTCGTGGGACTGCAGGATGCCCTTGACGAGCGTGGCGCGGGACAGGCCGTCGTGCACGGCGTACATCGTGGCGAGCATCTCGGCCAGGTGGTCGTCGACCACGGCGGAGCCGGTCAGCGACTCGTCGGCGCGGTCCAGGACGTCCATCACCACGCCGTCCCAGAACTCCAGCAGCGCCGCGGGGGGCAGCGAGGCCGACGGCGCCAGCGGGCCGGGCGACGCCACGCCCCGCATGATGCGGATCATGCGGGTGTTGACCGCGACGACCCACAGCAGGTGCAGCCGCGACGGGCCGGGCAGGCCGAGCTCGGCGCAGGGCAGGAACGGGTCGGGCAGCAGGCCCTCGGGCGTCACCTGGCGGGTGCCGGTCCACGCGGCCAGCCGCCGGGCGTCACGCACCAGCGGGACCTCCAGGACGGCGGCGGCCAGCTCCCCGTCGGGGGCGAGCCGGACCGGCGGGAAGCTCAGCGCGTCGGGGCCGCAGCCGGGGCAGTCGCAGTCGCCGCCGTCCGCGGCGACCTCGTCGAGGACGGCGGCACGCGCCTCGCGCGACCCCGATCCCAGCTCCTCCACGAGCCTGCGCAGCTCGCCGAGATCGAAGACGTTGCCGGAGTTCCCGCTCTTTGCCACCCGAGCAACTTACTGCACTCGGGCCCCACGGGTGTACGGCTAACCGATGGCGCGGGAACGCGCCTTGAAAGCGGCCTTGCGGGCGGCCTTGGCGGTCGCCTGGTCCCGCATGGAGCGGCCGAGCAGCTCCAGGACCTCGACGACCTCGGGGTGGTCCACCCGCCACATCTCCTCGATCACGTGGGCCGGCGGGCCGGAGGCCGAGATGTTCTCGGCGAACGCCTCGGGGTCGTCCTCGGCGGCGGAGATGGCCAGGGCGAGCATGTCCACGCTCATCCACAGCGCCTCGTCGGGGGTGAGCGCCGGGGCGGGCAGTCCACGGGCGGAGAGCCAGTGGATGGCGTGCGGGCGCAGCTCGGCCTCGTCCAGACGGCCGCGGACCGCCTCCTCGGCCTCCGGGCCGAGCCGGTCGACGATCGACACCGCGACGCCCCTGACGACCGGCTGCGCGCCGGAGGCCGCGTCGAGCAGCTCGGCGGCGGCCTCCAGCGGGGGCCTGCCGCGCAGCCAGCCCTCGATGTCGGCCTCGGCCATCTCCTCGGGGATGCCCGACAGCAGCTCCTCGATGAGCTCGGGGGCGCCGACGGCGACCATGTCGGCCGCCTCGGGCGCCTCGATGCCGAAGTCACCGTACAGCTTCCGCATGCCCCACACGGCCAGCGGGGTCAGCTCCAGGACCTCCGGGGCCTCGCCGTCGTCCTCGCCGTCGCCGGCGCCGCCGGGGTGGTCGTCCACGTCGGCCTCGGCCAGCCCGCAGTAGGCCAGCCGCCGCACGAGCGCGATGAGGTCCACCGGCCCGTCGTCCAGCAGCCCGACCCCCTCCAGGTGCTCGGCGACCGCGGGCAGCGGCACGGGCTCCTGGAGGCGGTACGCCATGTCGAGCAGGGTGTAGATCTCCTCGTCGAGGGCCGGGTGCCCGGTGACGGCGCCGCCGGTGCCGGAGGTCAGCAGGAAGCCCACGACCGCCGCCCAGACGTCGAGCGGGCCGGGGTCGTCTCCGTCGAAGACGGCGGTGCGCTCGACCCGCACCAGGCCCGCGTGCACCGCGAGGTCCCACAGCAGGGCCGGGTCGGCCACCCCGAGCTGGGCGCGGGCCTCGGCGGCGTCGCGGACCCGCAGCCGCCCCCTGACGGTCGGCGTGCGGCCCCCGGCCAGCATCCACTGGGCCAGCCGCCGGGCGTCGCGCACCAGGGGCACCCGCAGGGCGTCGGAGGCCAGCTCCTCGCGGGGCGCGAGCCGTACCGGCGGGAGCGGCGGGGAGCAGGCGGGGCAGTCGCACGACCCGGCGCCGTGCTCCCCGTCCGGCCCGTCGACCTCGGTCGCCGACGACACCGACACGTCGCCCTGCTCCAGCGAGTCGGCGCCCATGGCGCTGAACAGGCTCTTGGCCATGCCGAACAGGGAGGTGTCGGCGAGCGCCACCGGCATCTCCGGCTCGATCCGGTCGAGGGTGGAGCGCATCCGCGCGGCCATCTTGCCGCCGATCTCCTCGGTCGCGAGCAGGAAGTCGACGAGTGTCCGGGCGGCGGCGACGGTCTCGGCGGCGCTCTCCGGCGGGGCGATGACCTTCCGCGGATAGATGTCGAGCAGCAGTTCCTCGAAAGTGACCGGGGTGAAGTCCCCCAGTTCGTGCACGTTCAGATAGTCGCTCGCGTAGTCGCAGAGCAGCCGGACCTCGTCGACGTCGACGTCGACGTCCCGCGCGCGCCCCCACTCGCGCAGGTCGGCGACGGCCCGATTCACCCATTCGATCGACACAGGGGAAAATTAACGGCTTACCGACGGCACCGCGAATCGGGGAAACACGTCAAATCACATCGAGAGGGTCAATGCACACCCGGACCGGCTCCGGGCTCTTGCGTGCCGAGCGCACCCCGACGGCCCCTTTCAGCGCGGCGGCGAGCGCCGTCCCCGCCGCCCACGAGACCCGCACCATGGCGCGTTCCCGCACCTGGTCGCCCCTGTGCGTCTCGACCGGGACGGGTCCCAGGACCTGCGCCCCGTCCGGCAGCGCCACCTCGCCGAGCATCTCCCTGACCGCCGCCGGCGAGCCGGTGAGGGTCGCCATCCGCACCGCCGGAGGGAAACCCAGTTCTGTCCTGTCGGCCAGTTCCCGCTCGGCGTGGGTGATGGGATCCCAGCGCAGCAGCGCCTGCACGGCCGGCACCGCGGAGTCTGCCATGACGACCAGTTCGGCGCGGGGCCGCAGCAGCGCCGCGGCGTTCATCCAGCGGCG
Organism: Streptosporangium sandarakinum; assembly: GCF_013409935.1. Lineage (GTDB taxonomy): Bacteria > Actinomycetota > Actinomycetes > Streptosporangiales > Streptosporangiaceae > Streptosporangium > Streptosporangium nondiastaticum. Next base: position 1,046,393 of record NZ_JACCCO010000001.1, read on the forward strand.
CAGCGTCTCCTCGGCGGCCCGCAGGTCGGGCCGGCCGAGCAGGGCCCAGCCGTCCAGCAGCACGGCGGCGGCGTAGCCCTCCTCGGCCACCGGCTCGGCCCCGGGCGTGGCGACCACCAGCGCCCGGCCTGAGCCGATCGTGGTCAGCACGCCGTCCCGGCCGGAGGTCCGCACCGGGACCGAGGGGAAGGCGCGCCCCAGCTCCTCCGCCGTCCGGCGGACCCCGACGACCTGGGCGCGCACCCGGGACGCGCCGCAGGCCTGGCAGCGCCAGTCGCCGGCGATCCGCCCGCACCAGCGGCAGTACGGCACGGCGTGGCCCGACCGCAGGGCGAGCGGTCCCGAGCAGTGCCCGCAGCGGGCCCGCGCCCGGCAGTTCAGGCAGGCCAGCGCGGGGAGATAGCCGCGCCGCGGGACCTGCACCAGCACCGGGCCGCGCTCCAGGCCGGCCCGCAGGGCCCGCCAGGCGAGGCTGGGCAGCCGGGCGGCCCGCGCCGCCTCGTCCCTGGCCAGCTCCGCGTCCTCGCCGGCCGGCCGTACCCAGGGCGCCCTGGCCCGGACCGTCTGGCGGGCGGCGACGAGAGCGCCGGCCCAGCCGGTGGCCAGCAGCCGGGTGGCCTCGGCGGTACGGGCGTACCCGCCGACGAGCAGGCCGGCGCGGCTCTGGTGGGCGCGCAGCGCCAGCACCTCGCGGGCATGCGGGTACGGCGCGAGCCGCTCGGCGTGCAGGTCGTCGCCGTCGTCCCAGATGACCGCCAGCCCGAGGCCTGCGACCGGGGCGAACGCCGCGCCCCTGGTGCCGACGACGGCGCGCACCCGTCCCCGGGCGACCCGCAGCCACCGGCGGTAGCGCTCGGCGGGCCCCAGGTCGGCGGTGAGGGCGACGTGCTCGCCCGGGCCCAGGACGGCCGTCAGCGCCGCGTCGGCCAGCGCCACGTCCTTGCCGTCGGGCACCACCACCAGCGCCCCCCGGCCGCCGCGGAGGGTCTCCCGTACGGCGACCGCGACGGCGCGGGGCCACTCGGGGCCGTCGGCGGTGACGCCGGGCAGCGCGGTCCACACGGCGCGCGGCGCGCGTCCCTCGGCCAGGGCCGAAAGGAACGCCTCCCCGTCGGGGTAGTCGGCCCAGGGGCCGGGGCCGCCGGGAGCCGGAAGGGAACCGGGGCCGCCGGACGTGTCGTCGCCCGGGGCGGAACCGGCGGGCGTGTCCTCGGAAGCCGGGCCGCCCGCGGCCGGCGCGGAGCCGGGATCACCGGTCGTCTCCCCGGAAGCGGAGCCGAGGTCGCCGGTCGTCTTCCCGGGAGCGTCGCCGGTCGTCTTCCCGGGAGCCGCGCCGGGATCACCGGTCGTCTCCCCGGGAGCTGAGCCGCCCGGAACGGGACCCGAGCCTCCAGGGGCGTCACCGGAGGCGGCACCGCCCGGGGCCGGTACCGGGGCCGTGCCGGGGCCGCCGGGCGTCTCCGGCCGTTCCTCCGCCTCGGCCCGGGCATGGCGTGGAGGCACGGCCAGGCGCAGCACGTCGGCCATGGCCCCGGCGTAACGGTCGGCCACGGCGCGGGCCAGCGCGGCGATCTCGGGGGTGAGCACCGGCTCCGGGGAGACCACCCGCTCCAGGCGGGCCAGCCTGCCCTGGTGCTCGCTGGCCTCGGTCCGCTCCAGCAGGAACCCGTCCACGAGCTTGCCCGCGAAGCGGACGCGGACCCGCACGCCCGGTACCGCCTCGGCGTCCATGGCGGCCGGGACGAGATAGTCGAACGGCCGGTCGAGATGGGGCAACGGGGTGTCCACGGCGACCCTGGCGACCGGCAGCACGGCGGCCGGCTCCGGCACCCCCCTGGCGGTCTCCCCGGCCCGTCGCACGGCACCCGGCGCGGTCTCCCCGGCCCGCCGCACCGCACCCGGCGCGGTCTCCCCGGCCCGCTCCCCGCGCACGGCGTCGAGCGGCAGCAGCGCGCCCTCGTCACAGGAGGGACGGGCGACGGGTGCGGGTCGGGTCTCGGTCACCCACCTGGTCTACCAGACCCGGACGCCCCGCCGGGCACGGGAGAATCACCCCACCCGGCGGCGGGCGCCCGGGCCGCGCCGGCGCCGCGCCACCGGGTGGAAGACGCGTGAAGGCCAGTGGGTCACGCCCGACACGGGGCGCGTCCCGGCGACAATCAGGCGGAAGGGGACCCCTCCCAAGCTCCACCCGAACGCTGCGGAAAGCCGGGACACGCGTGGTGCCCCACTGGCCGCGTCCATGATGACGGCCCGGCCGGGCGTTCCGCATCGGTTGATGTGCCTATACGGAGCTCGTCCCCGGCCGTCCCCAGGTGTCCACTGCCCCGCCCCGAGGCGTCCCCTGGCACCCTGGGCCGGCGGCCGGGTCACCGTACGGTGTCGTCCCCGGAGGCGCGCGCGGGCGGCGGACGGTCGCTCTCAGCCACCCAGGCGGCCACCTGGGTACGGGAGGCCAGTCCACCCTTGGCGAGGATGTTGCGGACGTGGGCGTCCACGGTGCGTTTGGCGATGCCCAGCCGCATGGCGATCTGCGGGTTCGACAGCCCCTCGGTGATCAGCTCGGCCACCTGGAGCTCCCGGGCGCTGAGCGTCCCGGCGACCGCCTGCCTCGTCCGCGCCGGCTGGAGGGCTCCGCAGGCCGGCCGCCAGACGCCGCGCGGCTGCCGCGGCGCGGACGGCCGCACCCGGTGCCCCGCCGGGCGCTCGGAGTGCTCGGCGGGCTCAGGGCGCTCCAAGCGCTTCGGGTGCCCCGGGTGCTCAAGGTGCCCCGGGTACTCGGGGCGCCCCGGATGCTCGGAGTGCCCCGGGTGCTCGGGGCCGAACCGCCGGTAGGGCTCCGGCATCCGGTAGCGGTCCCCCGGCTCGCGCAGCACCACCGACGACTCGACCAGCCCGGCCAGGACCGGCGCCACCCGGTCCGCCCCGAGCGCCGCCGCGCAGGCCCGCTCGGCGCCGGCCAGGCCGAAGGGGCCGGGCAGGGCCGCGAGCAGCGGCCACATCGTTCGCTGCTCGGCGTCGCACAGCCGGTGGCTCCACTGCACGGCCGCCCGCAGGTCCCGGTGGCGCGGCAGCACGCTCCTGCTCACCCCGCCCAGCAGGGTGAACCGGTGGCGCAGCTCCTCCAGAAGGTCCCCGGCCGACATCGAGCGCATCCGGGCGGCGGCCAGCTCGACGGCCAGCGGCAACCCGTCCAGCCGGTCGCAGATCTCGGCGACCGCCGACGCGGCGGCGGCGGTCAGCGCGAAGCCGGGATCGGCGGCCACCGCCCGGTCCTCGAACAGTCGTACGGCGTCCGCGGGCGGCAGCGGCGACAGTCGCAGCACCCGCTCCCCCGGCAGGCCGAGCGGCCTGCGGCTGGTGGCCACCACGGTGACCCCGGGCACGTCGGCCACCAGGGCCCCGGCCAGGCGGGCCGCCTCGCCGAGGACGTGCTCGCAGGTGTCGAGGACGACGAGCATCCGCCTGTCACGCGGCCTCGGGGCCGCCGGAGCCGGGCCTCCGGGAGCCGCGTCCTCGGCGACCGCGTCCCGTGCCGGGAAGGGCGCGTGCCGCCCCAGCGTCGCGGCGACGGCCGCCGCGGGGTCGTCCGTGCCCGACAGCTCGATCCGCCACACCCCGCCGGGGAACAGGCGGCGCAGGCCGCCGGCCAGGCGCAGCGCGGTGCGGGTCTTGCCCACCCCGGCGGGACCGGTGACGGTCAGGAGCCGCGCGCCGGCCAGCAGGCGCGCGCCGTCGGCCAGCTCCCCGGCCCGTCCCACGAAGCTGGACAGATCCACCGGGAGGTTTCCCGGCCGTCGTCTCCCCGGCCGTGCCGTCATCGCCGCACCCCCTCTCCGTCCCCGGTGCTCCGGCTCTCGGCTTCTCCGGTGCTCCGGTGCTCCGGTGCTCCGGTGCTCCGGTGCTCCGGTGCTCCGGTGCTCCGGTGCTCCGGTGCTCCGGTGCTCCGGTGCTCCGGTGCTCCGGTGCTCCGGTGCTCCGGTGCTCCGGTGCTCCGGCGGAACAGAACCTAGCAGCCGGCGCTCACGCGTCCCGGCGGCGCCGGGTCGCCCAGGCCGCGACCTGGGCGCGTGCCGAGAAGCCCAGCTTGGCCAGGATGTGCTCGACGTGCGAGTCGACGGTCCGCTGGACGACCATCAGCCGGTGGGCGATCTGCCGGTTGGTCAGCCCGTCGGCGACCAGTTCGGCCACCTCCCGCTCCCTGCGGGTCAGCGGCGCCCAGTCCCCGGCGTCCCGTACGGCCCCGCCCCGCGCGCCCACCGTGTCTCCGGCGTCCCCGGCCTCCCCGGCGTCCCCTCCGGGTTCCTCGCCCAGCGCGTAGGCGACCGCCTCCGCGAGGCCCATCCCCGCGCCCTCGCGGGCCGCCCGTTCGGCCTCCCGGGGCGGAAGGCCCCTGTCCACCACCTCGGCCCAGCGGGCGCTGTCGGCCGTCATCACCGGGTAGCCCCCCTCCGGCAGTCCCTTGTCGCTCCGGCCGGCCCGCGCCGCGGCGAGCAGCCGCCCCGCCCGGGGCAGGTCGCCGTCGCAGGCCGCGGCGCAGCCCAGCAGCTCCAGGCAGAAGACGATGCCCACCGCGTCCGCCAGCCGCCGCTTGACCCGCAGGGAGTCGCGCGCGTACGCCGCGGCCCGGCCGGCGTCGCCCTCGGCCAGCGCGACCAGGCCCAGGCCGTAGTCGGCGTAGGCGCTCGCCCACTCCTCCCCCAGCTCGGCGCAGATCCGGCGGCACTCCAGGAAGACCTCCCCGGCCCGCGTCGTCTCCCCGCCCCAGGCGAGGCTCGTGCCCAGCTCGATCAGCGCGGGCAGGAACACCTCGGGCACCTCCCCGTCGGGGACGAGCCGCTCGGCCGCCTCGCCCAGCATGCGCTCCGCGCCGCGCGTGTCGCCCTCCAGGAAGGCCACCGTGCCGCTCATCTTGAGATGGACCAGGGGGATCAGGGGGTCTCCGGGCGGGGAGTGCCTGTCGCACTCCTCCAGCAGCGACCGGGCCGGCTCCAGGTCTCCGCGGGCCTCGGCGATGTAGACGAGGGTGAGCGTCCCCCAGGCGCGGGCGTCGTCCCACGGCCCGGGAAGGGCCAGCAGCCGCTCCAGGTGGTGGCGGCCCTCCCGGAGCATCCCGCAGGCCACCCAGAGGTACCACAGCGCGGCGGCCGTCATCAGGCCGATCTCGCGCAGGGCGGCGTCCTCGGCGCACAGGTCCAGGGCCGCCCGCAGGTTGGGCCAGTCCCGCCGGACCCGGATCCACATCCGCAGCTGGTCGCCGTACCGGCCGGCGCGCCGGCCCCGCTGCGCCAGGCCGGCGTAGTACTCCAGGTGGCGGCGGCGCAGCCGTTCCCGGTCGACGCCCCCGGCCGCGACGCCGTACTCGCGGATGATGCCCGGCAGCCGGTAGACGGTGTCCTCCTCCTGCCTGACCGGCACGACGATCGACTTGTCCACCAGCCCCAGCAGTGCCGGGAGCACCCGTTCGGCGGGCAGCTCCCCGTCGGCGCACACCGCCTCGGCCGCGGCCGCGTCGAAGGCGGAGACGAAGACCGGCAGCCGCGCCCACAGCAGCCGCTCGTCGGCGGTGCACAGCTCGTGGCTCCACTCGACGGTGGCCCCGACGGTCGGGTGCCGCCCGCCTGCCGTACGGCCCGCCAGCAGCCAGAGCCGGTCATCGAGGAAGCGCAGGATCAGCCCGAGCGGGATCTCGCGGGCCCGGGCGGCGGCCAGCTCGATGGCCAGCGGGATCCCCTCCAGCCTGACGCAGATCTCGGCGATCCGGGCGGCGTCGGCGTCGGTGGGCGCGTAGCCGGGGTTCGCCGCGGCGACCCGCTGCAGGAACAGCGCGACCGCGTCGTGCCGGGCGAGCGCGGCCAGGGAGGTCCCGGCCCGCGGGCCGGGCAGCGCCATCGGCGGCAGCGCCACGATGTGCTCGCCCGGCACGCCGAGCGGCTGCCTGCTGGTGGCCAGGATCCTCAGCTCGGGGCTGTTCTCCAGCAGGGTCTGCGCCAGCGCCGCGCAGGCGTCCACCAGGTGCTCGCAGGAGTCGAGGACCAGCAGCGCCTGCCGGTCGCCGAGGAGTCCGGCCAGCCCCGGGCCCCCGGGGCCGGCGAGCGTGCCGGTCGGGTCGAGCGCCCGGGCCACGGCCCGCTCCAGATGGCCGGGGTCGCCGACCCCGGCCAGCTCCACGACGTGGACGCCGTCGACGAAGGCCCGGCGCACCCCGGAGGCGGCCTCCACCGCCACCCGCGACTTGCCGACGCCCGCCACACCGGTGACGGTGACCAGCCTCGACGCCTGAAGGAGGCGCCTGATCTGGCGGACCTCCTTCTTGCGCCCCACGAAACCTGTGATCTCCGCGGGCGGTTCGCCCGCCCCCGACCGCCCGTCCACGTTCTCCCCCAAGATCCTTAAAGGAGAAACTACTCCCGCCGGTGACCGGTTCGCGATCAAGGTCGCCGGAACGGCGCAGCCCCCGTGAGCCGTCTCACGGGGGCTGCCGGGCGGATGGTCCGCGGCCCGGTCTACAGGCCGGCGGCGGCGCGCAGGGCGTCGGCCCGGTCGGTGGCCTCCCAGGAGAACTCCGGCCGGCCGAAGTGGCCGTAGGCGGAGGTCGCCGAGTAGATCGGGCGCAGCAGGTCGAGGTCACGGATGATCGCGGCCGGGCGCAGGTCGAAGACCTTGAGCACGGCCTCCTGGATCTTCTCGATCGGCGCCTTCTCGGTGCCGAAGGTCTCGACGAAGACGCCGACCGGGTGCGCCTTGCCGATGGCGTAGGCGACCTGGACCTCGGCGCGGTCGGCCAGACCGGCGGCCACGATGTTCTTGGCGACCCACCGCATGGCGTAGGCGGCCGAGCGGTCCACCTTGGACGGGTCCTTGCCGGAGAAGGCACCGCCGCCGTGGCGGGCCATGCCGCCGTAGGTGTCCACGATGATCTTGCGACCGGTCAGGCCGGCGTCGCCCATGGGGCCGCCGATCTCGAAGCGGCCGGTGGGGTTGACCAGCAGGCGGTAGCCCTCGGTGTCGATGTCCAGGCCGGCGAGCACCGGGTCGACCACGTGCTCCTTGATGTCCGGCGCCAGCATCTCCTTGAGGTCGATCTCGGCCGCGTGCTGCGTGGAGACGACGACGGTGTCGAGGCGGACCGGCTTGTCACCGTCGTACTCGATGGTGACCTGGGTCTTGCCGTCCGGGCGGAGGTAGGGGACGGTGCCGTTCTTGCGGACCTGGGACAGGCGCTCGGACAGGCGGTGGGCGAGAGTGATCGGCAGCGGCATCAGCTCGGGGGTCTCCCGGCAGGCGTAGCCGAACATCAGGCCCTGGTCCCCGGCTCCCTGGCGGTCCAGCTCGTCGCCGGCCTCGCCCTCGCGGGCCTCGTAGGCGTCGTCGACGCCCTGGGCGATGTCGGGCGACTGGGCCCCGATGGACACCGAGACGCCGCAGGAGGCGCCGTCGAAGCCCTTGTGGGAGGCGTCGTAGCCGATGTCGAGGATCTTCTCCCGGATGAGACCGGGGATGTCGACGTAGGTCTCCGTCGTCACCTCTCCGGCGACGTGGACCTGGCCGGTGGTGATCAGCGTCTCGACCGCGACGCGGCTCCTGGGGTCACCCTTGAGCATGGCGTCGAGAATCGCGTCACTGATCTGGTCGGCGATCTTGTCCGGGTGGCCCTCTGTGACCGACTCGGAGGTGAACAGGCGACGGGACAAGTCAGTGGCTCCTCATGCAGCGGCTGCTGGCGTTCAGGGCTCTGGCATCGGCACGACGCCAGTAGCGCTTCGCCGAAGTCTAGCCCCACCTGTGACGGCGCCGCGAAACCATCACGTTCGTATCATCTCGTGTCGGGCCCGGCTCAGCACCTCGTATCGTGCCTCGCGGGCTCATGGCGACGCTGCGCGTCGCGGCTCGGGGGCTCAAGCCCGGCGCCTTCCCTCGTCACTCCGTCGCTCCGCTCCTCCGCTCCTCAGTCCAGACACCGGCGCCCCCTCACAGGCTCATGGCGACGCTGCGCGTCGCGGCTCGGGGGCTCAAGCCCGGCGCCTTCCCTCGCGGCGGGTCAGAGGTCGGGGAGCGGGTCCGGGGGCAGCGTCTCGGGGGCGAAGACCTCGGCGTCCGCGGCGGCGACCACCGCCGCGTACTCCTCCTCGATCTCGAAGACCATGTCGCCCAGCGCGATGGCCGCGCCCACCGAGAACTCGACCGGCCCCAGGCGGGTACGGCGCGCGTGCGTGGCGTACACCGAGGTCGGCATGTTCTGGTCGAAGAACCGGGTGGACAGCACGAAGATCGACCGGCTGGAGACCACGATCAGGAACGTGGCCATCCCCGGAGAGCCCACCGACAGGGCGGGCAGGACGTAGCGGATGTCCTCACCGGGGGGCAGCAGGGCGCGGCACCGGGCCCGGACGGCGGCGGACACCGGCATGGTCGACTCCTCCCCGCCGGACGCGTTCCACGACCTTCCGGACGCAGTATCCGCCGGGAGGGCGGCCCCGGCAAGCACCGGCTGGCGGCCGGTCAGGCCAGGCGTTCGGCGACGAGGTCCCAGACCACGTCGGCGAGGTCCTCCTTGGGGCCGCGGGGCACCTCCGCCCGCTCCCCGTCCGCGCCCAGCACCACGGCCGCGTTGTCCGGGGTGCCGAAGGCCAGGCCCGCGCCCACCTGGTTGACGACGAGCAGGTCGCAGCCCTTGCGGGCGAGCTTGGCCTGGCCGTTGGCCAGGACGTCGTCGGTCTCGGCGGCGAAGCCCACGATGACCCGCGGGTACGGCTTGAGCCCCTCGCGGCGGCGCTCCCCCAGCTCGGCGAGGATGTCGGGGTTCTCGACCAGGTGGACCGGCTCGGGCCCGGCCGAGGTCTTCTTGATCTTCGAGTCGTGTGGCGCGACGGGCCGGAAGTCGGCCACGGCGGCGGCCATGACGACCGCGTCGGCGTTCTCCAGCGCCGCCAGGACGGCCTCGCGCAGCTCCAGGGCCGACTCCACCCGGACCACCGTCGCCCCGGCCGGGTCGGGCAGCGAGACGTTGGCGGCCACCAGGGTGACCTCCGCCCCGCGGGCGACGGCCGTGCGGGCCAGGGCGTACCCCTGCAGGCCCGAGGAGCGGTTGCCGATGAAGCGGACCGGGTCGATGGCCTCGCGGGTGCCGCCGGCGGAGATCACCAGGCGGCGGCCGGCCAGGTCGGCGCCGCGCCCGCGCAGCGCCCGGCGGCAGACCTCGAAGATCTCGCGGGGGTCGGGCAGCCGGCCGCGGCCGGTGTCGGCGCCGGTCAGGCGGCCCACGGCGGGGTCGATGACGATCGCGCCGCGCTCGCGGAGCGTGGCGACGTTGGCCCTGGTCGCCGGGTGCTCCCACATCTCGGTGTGCATCGCGGGGGCGAACACCACCGGGCACCGCGCGGTGAGCAGGGTGTTGGTCAGCAGGTCGCCGGCCAGCCCGTGGGCGGCGCGGGCGAGCACGTCGGCGGTGGCGGGCGCCACCACCACCAGGTCGGCGCCCTGGCCGATCCGGACGTGCGGGACCTCGTGCACCGAGTCCCAGACGTCGGTGGCGACCGGGTTGCCGGACAGCGCGGCCCAGGTGGGCTCGCCGACGAATTTCAGGGCCTCGCGGGTCGGGACGACCCGGACGTCGTGGCCGGACTCGGTGAACAGGCGCAGCAGCTCGCACGCCTTGTAGGCGGCGATGCCCGCGCTGACGCCGAGGACGACGGAGGGGCGGGGCGGCCGGCCCTCCGCGCGCGCCGCGGCGTCCGCGGGGGCGCCGGGCCGGTCGCCGGCCGGATCGCCGATCGGGCCGTCGTCCGGCGCGGCCGGGCGGCCCGCCGTCACGCCCTCGCCAGACGTCATCGGTGCGACTAGCCCTCGATCGGCTCGGCGGTGAGCAGGCCCTCGCTGACCTCGCGCAGCGCGATGGACAGCGGCTTCTCCTGCGCGTGGGTCTCGACCAGCGGGCCGACGTACTCGAGCAGGCCCTCGCCGAGCTGCGAGTAGTAGGCGTTGATCTGCCGCGCCCGCTTCGAGCCGAAGATCACGAGGCTGTACTTGCTGTCGACGATGTCCAGCAGCGCGTCGATCGACGGGTTGGTGATGCCTTCGGAATAGGAGGAGGCGTTGGTAGCCACGTGTGATTTCCCCTAGCTAGGTGAACGGCCGGGGCGCGAGGCCTCGGGAGCATCAGCCATCAAGGCTATCAGCCGGTGGCATACATCCTGGACGGACGTGTTGACAAGGGTCAGGTCGAATTCGCGCTCGGCCGCCATCTCGACGCGGCCGGCCGCGAGGCGCCGCTCGATGACGTCCTCGGGCTCGGTGCCCCTGCCTCGCAGGCGCTTCTCCAGCTCCTCCCAGGTCGGGGGGGCCAGGAAGACCAGGAGGGCCTCGGGCATGGTCGCGCGCACCTGCCGCGCGCCCTGCAGGTCGATCTCCAGTACGGCGGGCACCCCGGCTGCGAGCTTCTCCAGCACCGGGCCGCGCGGCGTGCCGTACCGGTTGCCGGCGAACTCGGCCCACTCCAGCAGTTCGCCGGAGGCGACGAGGCGGTCGAACTCCTCGTCGTCGGCGAAGAAGTACTCCACGCCGTGGGTCTCGCCCGGACGGGGCTTCCTGGTGGTCACCGAGACCGACAGCCACACCTCGGGGTGTGCCCGCCGGAGCTCGGCGACGACCGTGGACTTGCCGACGCCCGACGGCCCCGAGAGGACCGTCAGGCGCCTGCCGGCCGGGCCGGGGAGGACTCGCGCCCGCTCCCGGCCCGCGGCCGAGGAGGTGGAGCCGCCGGACCCGCTTTCAGCGGCTTTCCCCGAGGCAGGGCTTCCGCCCTGCCGCGTCGTTCCGGACACTCCAGACCCCCCGTGATTACATTTCCCGCCGAAGCGGGACGAACATGGTCGTACTTGAACCGAGACTAGCTCTCGGCTCCGCCGAACTCACGCTCGAGTGAAGCCCGCTGGTTGGCACCCAGGCCCCGCACGCGGCGGGACTCGGCGATGCCGAGCCGCTCCATGAGCTGCTTGGCGCGGACCTTGCCCACGCCGGGGAGCGACTCCAGAAGGGCCGAGACCTTCATCTTGCCGATGACGTCGTCAGCCTGCCCGTCTTTGAGCACCTCAGCCAGAGAGATGGCGCCGTGCTTGAGACGGTTCTTAACCTCGGCACGCTCTCGGCGGGCCTTGGCAGCCTTCTCTAGGGCTGCGGCGCGCTGCTCAGGGGTAAGGGGAGGAAGAGCCACGCCGGGTCACCTCGAATTTCCTGTCGATGTACTCGGACGGGAAGGGAAACTAGCTGGTCATGACGTTTCAAGCAACGTCAAGGCCAGTTTCTCCCCTTAGAAAATCTACTTTGTCGCCCTGCGTGATGAGATTGTGACTCGGTGTCGATGAAAGTACGGTCTACGGGGCGTTTTCAGCGACGAAGATCACACTCGCCGATCGCCCGCCGCGGCGCTCCGCCGGAGGGCCGCGGCGATGCCCGCGGCCGCCGCGCCGGGGTCGGCCGAACCGGTGATCGGGCGGCCGATCACGAGCAGGTCCGCCCCGTCGGCGAACGCCTGCTCCGGCGTGGCCACCCGCGCCTGGTCCTGGCTTCCGGAGCCCGCGGGGCGCACCCCGGGGGTGATCAGGGTGATGTCCGGCCCCACCTCCCCGCGCACCGCGGCGACCTCCTGCGGCGAGCAGACGAGCGCCTGGGCCCCCGCCCCGACGGCCATGGCCGCCAGGCGGCGCACCGCGTCGCCGGGCGGGCCGGCGAGGCCGATCCGCTCCAGGTCGGCCTCCGACAGCGACGTGAGCACCGTCACGGCCGCGATCCTCGTGTCCGGAAGGGCCTGTACGGCCTCTGAGATCATCGCGGGGCCGCCCGCGGCGTGGACGGTCAGGATGGCGGGCCTGAGCCGTCCTACGGCCCTTGCAGCGCCGGCGACGGTGTTGGGGATGTCGTGCAGCTTCAGGTCGAGGAAGATGTCGACACCGCTCGCCCCGCGCACCGAGGCGATCACCTCGGGGCCGTAGCGGAGGTAGAGCTCCAGTCCGACCTTGATCGTGCTGACGTGGGGCGTCACCAGGCTCGCCCAGCGGGCCGCGGTCTCCAGGTCGGGCGCGTCCAGGGCTACGGCGATGGGTGCGGGCCTCACAGGGAACTCTCCTCCAGGTCTGTACGGTGCCGGGTCGACGCGCCCGGCGGGCGGTGGGCCAGCCCGACGGCGTCGGCGAGCCGGTTGAACCCCCGGGCCGCCAGCAGCTCCTCCAGCTCGCGCAGGATCCGCATGCAGGCGTAGGGGTCGTGGAACAGGGCGGTGCCCACGGCGACGACGCAGGCGCCCGCCAGGATGAGCTCGAAGGCGTCCCGGCCGGTCAGCACGCCGCCCATGCCGATGATGGGCACGCTGGGCAGCGCGGCGTGCACCTGCCACACGCAGCGTACGGCCAGCGGCCGCACGGCGGGGCCGGACAGCCCCCCGGTGACCGCGGCGAGCGCGGGCCGCATGGTCTCGGTGTCGATGCTCATGCCGAGCGGGTTGTTGATCATCGAGAGGGCGTCGGCGCCGCCGTCCACGCACGCGCGGGCGACGCTGACGATGTCCGGCACGTCCGGGGAGAGCTTGGCCAGCACGGGCACGTCGTAGCGCATCACCGAGCGCACCGAGGCGATCACCTCAGCCGAGGCGGCGCCGTCGCGGGCGAAGACCCGGCCGCGGTCCTCGATGTTGGGGCACGACAGGTTGACCTCCACGGCGGTCACCCCGGGCGCGTCGGTGAGCCTGCGGGCCAGGGCGGTGTACTCGGCCACGGTGCCCCCGCCGATGGAGACCACCGTCCGGACGCTCCGCTGGGCCAGCCAGGGCAGCTCGCGCTCCAGGAAGGCGTCCACGCCCGGCCCCTGGAGCCCGACGGCGTTCAGCATGCCCGAGGGCGTCTCGGCCATCCGGGGCGTCGGACGGCCCGCCCTGGGGGCCATCGTGATCGACCGCGTGGTGAGCGCGCCGATGCGGCCCAGGTCGAAGAACTGCGCCAGCTCGGCGCCCGACGCGGCGCACCCGGCGGCCGTGGTGATCGGGTTGACCAGCTCCACGTGTCCCAGGTACGTGCGCATGTCAACCGGCATGCCGCGATCCCCCACCGGGCGCTCCCAGCGCGTCGAACGGGATCGTTCCGACGTCGTCGAACCGGACGCGCTCGCCCCGGAAGACCGGGCCCTCGACGCACGAGCGGACCATCCGGGTGACGCCGTCGTCCCCGATGACCGGCAGCACGCACGTCATGCACACGCCGATCCCGCACGCCATCCGCTCCTCCACGGCCACCTGGACCGGGATGTCGAACTCGACCGCCACGGCGGTGACGCCGCGCAGCATCGCCATCGGGCCGCACGCGTAGACCGCGTCGGCCCGCACGTCGGCGATCACCCCGGGCAGCACGTCGGTGACCTTGCCGCGCATCCCCACCGAGCCGTCCTCGGTGGTCAGCGTGGTGGTCTCCCCCATCCGGCGGGCGCGCAGCGCGCCGAACACCCGGTCGGCGGAGGCCGCGCCGAGCACGAAGTCGACCCGGCAGCCGCGCCGCTGGAGCGCGTCGGCCAGCGGGAACAGCGCGGCCGAGCCGTGCTCCCCGCCGGCCAGGACGCAGCCCACCGGGTCGCGGGGCAGCGGGAAGGGACGGCCGAGCGGGCCGACCAGGTCGAGCGTGTCGCGGGCCCGGCGCTCGGCCAGCCACTCGGTGCCCGGGCCGCGCACAGTGAAGACGAACTCCACGGTGCCGCCGTAGTCGGGCTTGACGTCGTGGACGAAGAAGACGCGGCGGGTCAGCGACGACGTCCGCGCGCCGCCGACCGCCACCGCCACGAAGTGACCGGGCCGGAAACGCTCGGCGATGCCGGGCGCCACCACGGTCAGCGCATGGTAAGCGTCGACCCGGCGCGTCGTCAGCACCGTGCCGGTCACCTGCACCGGAGTAACAGGCGTCTTCCTCACCTCCGCCTGGGGCGTCGCCCCGCAGATCCGCCGTGCCCGTGGTCCCCTTCGCTCGCCCCCTGTCTCCGCCCTTCCCGGTCATCCCCGCGTTCGGCGGCGCCTACGGCCGCGTCCGGCTCCTCGCTCGCTTCGCGGACGGCTCGTTCTTCACCGGCCGCTCCGCTCGCTCATCCCCGCATCCGCTGGGCGTGCTCCTGGAGGGACCGTACCCCCACGTCGCCGCGGACGATCGCCTGGATGCCCTGCACGGCGGCGGCCAGACCCTGGACGGTCGTGATGCACGGGATGCCCCGCAGCACGGCCGCGGTACGGATCTCGTAGCCGTCCAGCCGCGGCCCGGACTGGCCGGGGCTGCCGAAGGGCGTGTTCACGATGAGGTCCACCTCGCCGTCCAGGATCCGCCGGCCGATGGTCGGTTCACCGTCGGGGCCCGGCCCGTCACTCTGCTTGCGCACGATCTTGGCATGGACGCCGTTGCGGCGCAGCACTTCGGCGGTACCCTCGCTGGCCAGGATCTCGAAGCCGAGATCGGCGAGCGCCTTCACCGGGAAGATCATGGCGCGCTTGTCCCGGTTCGCCACCGATACGAACGCCCGTCCCTTGACCGGCAGCGAGCCGTAGGCGGCGGCCTGCGACTTGGCGAAGGCGATGCCGAAGAACTCGTCGATGCCCATCACCTCGCCGGTGGAGCGCATCTCCGGGCCCAGCACCGTGTCCACCGCGTCGTTCATGCTGCGGATGAACCGGTTGAACGGCAGCACCGCCTCCTTGACCGCGATGGGCGCGTCCAGCGGCAGGGTGCCGCCGTCGCCCTCGGCCGGGAGCATGCCCTCGGCGCGCAGCTCGGCGATCCGCGCCCCCATCATCACCCGGGCCGCCGCCTTGGCCAGCGGCGCCGCGGTGGCCTTGGAGACGAACGGCACCGTACGGCTGGCGCGCGGGTTGGCCTCCAGCACGTACAGGATGTTCGCCGACATGGCGTACTGCACGTTGATCAGGCCGCGCACGCCCACGCCGCGGGCGATGGCCTCGGTGGCCGCGCGGATGCGCTTGATGTCGTGGCTGCCCAGCGTCATCGGCGGCAGCGAGCACGCCGAGTCGCCGGAGTGGATGCCGGCCTCCTCGATGTGCTCCATGACGCCGCCGAGGTAGAGCTCCTCGCCGTCGAACAGGGCGTCCACGTCGATCTCGACGGCCTCGTCGAGGAACTTGTCCACCAGCACCGGGTGGTCGCTGGCGGCCCCGGCCCGGGACATGTAGGTGACCAGCGTCTCGTCGTCGTAGACGATGGCCATGCCGGCGCCGCCGAGGACGTAGGAGGGCCGCACCAGCACCGGGTAGCCGATCTCGGCGGCGATCTCCAGGGCCTCCTGCTCGCCGGTCGCGGTGCCGTGCCGGGGCGCGGGCAGGCCCGCCTCGGCCAGGACCCGGCCGAACGCGCCGCGCTCCTCGGCCAGGTGGATCGACTCCGGCGAGGTGCCGACGATCGGGACTCCGGCGTCCTTGAGCGCCTGCGCCAGGCCCAGCGGGGTCTGGCCGCCGAGCTGGACGATGACGCCCGCGACCGTGCCGCTCTGCTGCTCGGCGTGGACGACCTCCAGGACGTCCTCCAGGGTGAGCGGCTCGAAGTAGAGCCGGTCGGAGGTGTCGTAGTCGGTGGAGACCGTCTCGGGGTTGCAGTTGACCATGACGGTCTCGTAGCCGGCCCTCGACAGCTCGAAGGAGGCGTGCACGCACGCGTAGTCGAACTCGATGCCCTGGCCGATGCGGTTGGGCCCGGAGCCGAGGATGATGACCTTGGGCCGCTCGCCCGGCGGGACCTCGGTCTCCTCGTCGTAGGTGGAGTACAGGTAGGGCGTCCGCGCGGCGAACTCGGCGGCGCAGGTGTCCACCGTGTTGTAGACCGGCCGCACGCCGAGCGCGTGGCGCAGGTCGCGCACCCGCTCCTCGGTCATGTCGCACAGCTCGGCGATCTGCGCGTCGCTGAAGCCGTGCCGCTTGGCCAGGGTCAGCGCCTCCGCGTCGAGCCGCGGGGTCCGGCGCAGCTCGGCGGCGACCTCCTCGATCGCGAAGAGCTGGTCGAGGAACCACGGGTCCACCGAGGTGGCCTCGAACAGCTCCTCGGGCGTCGCCCCGGCCCGGATGGCCTGCTGCATGGTGCGCAGGCGGCCGTCGTGGGGGTCGCGGCAGGCGGCGAGCAGCGCGCCCTTGTCGCCCGGCTCCCCGGCCCAGGTGAAGACCGCGTCCTTCTTCTCCAGGGAGCGCAGCGCCTTCTGCAGGGCCTCGGGGAAGGACCGGCCGATGGCCATGGCCTCGCCGACCGACTTCATGTGGGTCGTCAGCGTCGCGTCGGCCCCGGGGAACTTGTCGAAGGCGAAGCGGGGGACCTTGACCACGATGTAGTCGAGCGAGGGCTCGAACGACGCCGGGGTCTCCCGGGTGATGTCGTTGGGGATCTCGTCCAGGGTGTAGCCGATGGCGAGCTTGGCCGCGATCTTGGCGATCGGGAAGCCGGTGGCCTTCGAGGCCAGCGCGCTGGAGCGGGAGACCCGGGGGTTCATCTCGATGACGACCATGCGGCCGGTGCGCGGGTCGACCGCGAACTGGATGTTGCAGCCGCCGGTGTCCACGCCGACCTCGCGGATGACCGCGATGGCGACGTCGCGCATGTTCTGGTACTCGCGGTCGGTCAGGGTCAGCGCGGGGGCCACGGTGACGCTGTCGCCGGTGTGCACGCCCATCGGGTCGAGATTCTCGATGGAGCAGACGATGACGACGTTGTCGGCCCTGTCGCGCATCACCTCCAGCTCGTACTCCTTCCAGCCGAGGATGGACTCCTCCAGGAGCACCTCGCTGGTCGGGGAGGCGTCGAGGCCGGCCCCGGCGATGCGGCGCAGGCCGTCCTCGTCGTGGGCGAATCCGGAGCCGACGCCGCCCATGGTGAAGGAGGGGCGCACCACCAGCGGGTAGCCCAGCTCCGCCGCGCCGGCCAGGCACTCGTCCATGGTGTGGCAGACGACCGAGCGGGCCGACTCGGCGTTCAGGCCCCGCTCGGCGGCGACCTTGGCGACGATGGCCTTGAACATCTCGCGGTTCTCGCCCGCCTGGATGGCGTCCACGTCGGCGCCGATCAGCTCGACGCCGTACTCCTTGAGCACCCCGGCCTCGTGCAGCGCGATCGCGGTGTTCAGCGCGGTCTGGCCGCCGAGGGTGGGCAGCAGGGCGTCCGGCCGCTCCTTGGCGATGATCTTCTCGACGATCTCCGGGGTGATCGGCTCGACGTAGGTGGCGTCGGCGAACTCCGGGTCCGTCATGATCGTGGCCGGGTTGCTGTTGACGAGGATGACGCGGAAGCCCTCGGCTCGCAGCACGCGGCACGCCTGGGTGCCGGAGTAGTCGAACTCGCAGGCCTGGCCGATCACGATCGGCCCGGAGCCGATCACCATGACCGACCGGATGTCCGTGCGCTTAGGCATCCTTACCACCCTTCGTGTTCATGGTCGCGTTCGCCTGCTCCGCGTTCACGGTCGCGCTCGGCTTCTCGCTCGCCTGCTCCGCGTTCACGGTCGCGCTCGGCTCCTCACTCGCTGCGCGGCCGGCTCCTTCGTCGCCGCCCACTCCGCTCGCTCGTCCCCTCGCCTGCTCCATCAGGTCGCAGAACCGGTCGAACAGCCCCGCGGAGTCGTGCGGGCCGGCCGCCGCCTCGGGGTGGTACTGGACGCTGAAGGCCGGCCGGTCGACGAGCCGCAGCCCCTCGACGCAGTCGTCGTTGAGGTTGACGTGGGTGACCTCCGCCGGGCCGTACGGCGTGTCGAACGGCCCGTCCAGCGGCGCCCGTACGGCGAAGCCGTGGTTGTGCGCGGAGATCTCCACCTTGCCGGTGCTCCGGTCCTGGACCGGCTGGTTGACGCCGCGGTGGCCGTAGCGCAGCTTGTAGGTGCCGAGGCCCAGGGCCCGGCCGAAGATCTGGTTGCCGAAGCAGATGCCGAAGAACGGCCGGCCCGCGGCGAGGACGCCGCGCAGCGCCTCGACGGCGCCGTCGGCGGTGGCCGGGTCGCCGGGGCCGTTGGAGAAGAACACGCCGTCGGGGTCGACGGCGAGGATGTCCTCGGCGGTGCTGGAGGCCGGCAGGACGTGCACCTCGCAGCCGCGCTCGGCCATCCGGTGGGGGGTCATCGCCTTGATCCCGAGGTCCACGGCCGCCACGGTGAAGCGCTTGGCGCCGATCGCCGGCACCACGTACGGCTCGGCGGTGGAGACCTCCTCCGCCAGGTCGGCGCCCTCCATGCCGGGGCTGCGCCGGACCCGCTCCACCAGCTCCTCGACGGGGGCGAGGGCGTCGCCGGAGAAGATCCCGGCGCGCATGGCCCCGCGCTCGCGCAGGTGGCGGGTGAGGGCCCGGGTGCCGGAGATGGCGATGCCGACGACGCCCTGCTCCCGGAGGTAGTCGTCGAGGGAGCGGCGGGCGCGCCAGCTGGAGGTGACGCGGGCGGGCTCGCGGACGACGTAGCCGGCGACCCAGACCCGCGAGGACTCGGGGTCCTCGTCGTTGACGCCGGTGTTGCCGATGTGCGGCGCGGTCATCGCGACGATCTGGCGGTGGTACGAGGGGTCGGTGAGCGTCTCCTGGTAGCCGGTCATCCCGGTGTTGAAGACCATCTCGCCGAAGGTCTCTCCCTCGGCGCCGTAGGGCGCCCCTTGGAAGACGCGGCCGTCTTCCAGCACTAGCACTGCGGTCACTCGAAAACCCCGATCATATCGGTCACTGCTCCGCAAAGTATGAAATATCAGGCATGGTGGTGGAGGGTGCCTCCACGATGTGAGACGCGCCGTTCCGCCCGGCTCCGTCCGCCCGTTCCCCGGGCACGGGCCGGCGGCCAAGCGTCCACGCGTCTCCCCCGGCGCTCCGCGCCCTCCGCGGGCCGGGGCCGGGCGGCCCCGCCGCCCACCGCGCGGGGTGAACCGTACGGCGGGCGGCGGGCCGGGCGTCAGACGAGCTTGCCGTCCAGGACGGTCGGTCTGCCGCGCAGGAGGGTGGCCACGACCCGGCCGGGCAGGGTCCTGCCCTCGTACGGCGTGTTGCGGCTGCGCGAGGCGAAGGCCGAGGGGTCCACCCCGGCGCGCGCCGAGGCGTCGTAGAGCGTGATGTTGGCCGGGGCGCCCGCCTCGACGGGGCGGCCGTGACCGGCCAGGCGGCCGATCCTGGCCGGGGCGTACGACATGCGCTCGGCGACACCCGACCAGTCAAGCAGGCCGGTCTCCACCATGGCCTCGTGAACCACCGACAGCGCCGTCTCCAGCCCGATCATGCCCATCGCCGCGGCGGACCACTCGGTCTCCTTGTCCTCGACCGGGTGCGGGGCGTGGTCGGTGGCGACGCAGTCGATCGTTCCGTCGGCCAGCGCGAGGCGCAGCGCCTCGACGTCGGCGCGGGTGCGCAGCGGCGGGTTGACCTTGTAGATCGGGTTGTAGGCGCCGACCGGGGAGTCCTCGACGAGGTCGTCGGTCAGCAGCAGGTGGTGCGGGGTCACCTCGGCGGTGACGTCCCAGCCCTTGGACTTGGCCCACCGGATGATCTCCACTGAGCCGGCGGTGGAGACGTGGCAGACGTGCAGCCGGGAGCCGACGTGCGCGGCCAGCAGGCAGTCGCGGGCGATGATCGCCTCCTCGGCGACCGCGGGCCAGCCGGTCAGGCCGAGCCTGCCGGAGACCGCGCCCTCGTTCATCTGCGCGCCGGCGGTCAGCCGCGGCTCCTGGGCGTGCTGGGCGATCACTCCGTCGAACGCCTTGACGTACTCCAGGGCGCGGCGCATGAGCACCGCGTCGGAGACGCATTTGCCGTCGTCGGAGAAGACCCGTACCTGCGCCGCGGAGTCGGCCATCGCGCCGAGCTCGGCGAGCCGCTCGCCCTCCAGGCCGACGGTGACGGCGCCGACCGGGCGCACGTCGCAGTGGCCGGCCTCCTGGCCCAGGCGCCAGACCTGCTCGACGACGCCGGCGGTGTCGGCGACCGGGTCGGTGTTGGCCATGGCGTGCACGGCGGTGTAGCCGCCCAGTGCGGCGGCGCGGGTGCCGGTCTCGACGGTCTCGGCGTCCTCCCTGCCCGGCTCGCGCAGGTGGGTGTGC
The DNA here is from genome assembly GCF_013409935.1 of Streptosporangium sandarakinum. GTDB lineage: Bacteria > Actinomycetota > Actinomycetes > Streptosporangiales > Streptosporangiaceae > Streptosporangium > Streptosporangium nondiastaticum. Next base: position 1,066,467 of record NZ_JACCCO010000001.1, read on the forward strand.
AGGTCGACGAGGCCGGGCAGGGCGATGAGGCCCCGGGCGTCGATCGTCTCGTCGCCGGTCAGCCCCTGGCCGACCTCCTCGACGATCCCGCCGCGGATGAGGATGTCGGCCGGCTCTCCGCCGAGGATCCTCGCTCCCCTGACGACGGTGCTTCGCTGCTCGCTCACTGTCGGATCTCCCCCCCGAGGTCGGCGCCGCCCAGCAGCAGGTACAGGACGGCCATGCGCGTGGTCACCCCGTTGGCGACCTGCTCGACGATCGTCGAGCGCGGTGAGTCGGCCACCTCGGCCGCGATCTCCATGCCCCGGTTCATCGGGCCGGGGTGCATCACGATGGCGTCGTCGTGCATCCTGGCGACGCGGTCGCGGTCGAGGCCGTAGCGGCGGCTGTACTCCCGCTCGGTGGGGAAGAACGCGGCGTTCATCCGCTCGCGCTGGACGCGCAGCATCATCACCACGTCCGACTTGGGCAGCATGGCGTCGAGGTCGTAGGAGACCTCGCAGGGCCAGGAGCCGACGTTCACCGGCAGCAGGGTCGGCGGGGCGACCAGGGTCACCTCGGCGCCGAGCGTGCTCAGCAGCAGCACGTTGGAGCGGGCCACCCGGCTGTGCAGCACGTCGCCGACGATGGTGACCTTCCTGCCGTCCAGCGGGCCCAGGCGGCGGCGCATGGTGAAGGCGTCGAGCAGCGCCTGGGTGGGGTGCTCGTGGGTGCCGTCGCCGGCGTTGACGACGCTGCCGCGGACCCAGCCGGCCAGGCGGTGCGGCGCGCCGGAGGCACTGTGCCGGATGACGACGGCGTCGGCGCCCATCGCCTCCAGGGTCAGCGCGGTGTCCTTGAGCGACTCGCCCTTGGAGACGCTGGAGCCCTTGGCCGAGAAGTTGATCACGTCGGCCGACAGGCGCTTGGCCGCCGCCTCGAAGGAGATGCGGGTCCGGGTGGAGTCCTCGAAGAAGAGGTTCACCACGGTACGGCCGCGCAGCGTCGGCAGCTTCTTGATCGAGCGGTCCGAGATCTTGGCCAGCTCGTCGGCGGTGTCGAGGATGAGCAGGGCGTCGTCGCGGCTCAGGTCGGCCGCGGAGATGAGGTGGCGCTTCACCGTGTCTCCCCCTTCAGCAGCAGGACGGCGTCGCGGCCGTCGTTCTCCTCCAGGTAGACCTTGACGATCTCGGACTTGGAGGTGGGGAGGTTCTTGCCCACGTAGTCGGCGCGGATGGGCAGCTCGCGGTGGCCGCGGTCGACCAGGGCGGCGAGCTGCACGGCCTGCGGGCGGCCCAGGTCGTTGAGCGCGTCGAGCGCGGAGCGGACCGTGCGGCCGGAGAAGAGGACGTCGTCGACGAGGACGACGACCTTGCCGTCGATGCCGTCGGCGGGCAGTTCGGTGCGGCCGAGGGCCCTGGCCGGGCGCAGCCGCAGGTCGTCGCGGTACATCGTGATGTCGAGCGATCCGACCGGCACCGGGCGGCCCTCGAAGCGCCCGATGTGGCCGGCCAGGCGGTGGGCCAGGTGGACGCCCCGGGTGGGGATGCCGAGGAGGACGATGTCCTCGGCGCCCTTGGTGCGTTCGAGGATCTCGTGGGAGATGCGGATCAGGGCGCGGTTGATGTCGGGTCCCTCGAGGACCGCGCGCGCGTCCTGGGCATGCGAAACGGCGTCAGCCAAAAGAACACCACCTTTCCCGCCTCACGGGACGGGTCTTAAAGGGAGTTGACGGCTTCACGGTAGCAGGCGCGCCGCGATGCCTCCCAACCAGCCCCTCCGCACCCCCAACAGTGCTATACCGGTATATAGATCATTTAAAGCCACATTAATCACCATAAGTATCATCAGGCGATAAATCCCCCAGCGGTTCCCGCGTTCCCGGGCACGGCCGGGAACCGGCCCGCGGCGTACCCCTCCTACACCGAATCCTCTTTATAGGCATAAATGGCGTTTCGCCCGTTACATCCCCGGGGACCCCTTCCTTGCCGCCGGCGAACTCCGAGGACAGAGGCGACATGTGCGCGGGGGGCGCGAGAGATGGAGCGATCGTCCGAGGGCCGTCCGCCGGGCGCGGCGGCCGGGCCCGCACCCGGCGACGGTGAGGCGGGGGCCTCCGGCGCCGGGCGCGGCACGCTCGGCCTCCCCGCGGCCGTCTCCCTGGTCGTCGGCAACATCGTGGGCACCGGCGTGTTCCTGCTGCCGGCCGCGCTCGCCGCCTACGGCACCGTCAGCATCCTGGCGATGGCCCTGGTGTCGGTCGGCGCCATCGCCCTGGCCATGGTGTTCGGCAGGCTCGGCGCGCGGGTGCCCGCGGACGGCGGGCCGTACGCCTATGCCAAGGACGCCTTCGGCGAGTTCCCCGGCTTCTGGAACGCCTGGTCGTTCTGGCTCACCGCCTGGATCGGCAACGCCGCGATCGCCGTCGTCTGGGTCAACTACGCCGACTACTTCCTGGGCTGGGACTCCCCCACCGCGCAGACCCTGCTCGCGCTCGCCGCCCTGTGGATCCCCGCGATGGTCAACCTGAGCGGTGTGCGCAACATCGGCACCTTCGCCGTGGTCACCACGGTCCTGAAGTTCATCCCGCTGGTCTTCGTCGCCGTCGCCGGGCTGTTCTTCGTCCGCGCCGCCAACTTCGGCTCCTTCAACGCCACCGGCGGCGGCTGGCTCGCCGCCCTGTCCACCGCGGGCGCGCTCGCCCTGTTCATCTACTCCGGCGTCGAGAGCGTCACCATCGTGGCCGAGCGGATCAGGAACCCGGCCCGCAACGTCGGCCGGGCCAGCGTCTACGGCGTGCTGATCTGCACCGCGATGTACCTGCTCAGCACCATCGCCATCTTCGGGATCATCCCGCAGCGGGCGCTCACCCACTCCAGGGCGCCGTTCGCCGACGCGATCAACACCATGTTCGGTGGCGGCGTCGGGGGCGGCGTCATGGCGGCCTGCGCCGTCGTCTCCGGGATCGGCGCGATCAACGGCTGGACCATGCTGGTGGCCGAGATGCCCATGGCCGCGGCCAGGGACGGGTTGTTCCCCCGCGCCTTCGCCCGGGAGTCGCGGCGCGGCTCCCCGTGGTTCGGCGTCGTCGTGGGCACCGCCCTGACCTCCCTGGTCGTGGTCTACAACTACTTCGGCACCACCAGGGGCTTCGAGAAGATCCTGCTGATCGGCACCTTCACCACCGTCGTCCCCTACTTCTTCTCCGCCGCGGCCCAGCTCTTCTGGCTGGTCACCGGGGCGCGCCGGGTCAGCGGGGCCCGCCTGGGCCGCGACCTGGCCGTCGCCGTCACGGCGCTGCTGTTCGGCTTCTGGATGCTGTACGGCGCCGGCCAGGAGGCCGCCTTCATCGGCTTCCTGATGATGCTCGTGGGTATCCCCGTCTACATCTGGACGAAGGCGAAACGCGGGGAGTACGGCGCCCGTGAGACGGCGCCCGCCCCGCCGTCCGGGCGGCCCGGATGACGACCGCCGGGGAAAACCCGGAAAACCGGGAAGACCACGGAGAACCGGGCCGAAACGCACCCGGGAGCATCGAGGAACACGGAGGATGAAAGAGATGACCTTCCACGTCGACTCCGAGGTGGGCAGGCTCCGCCGGGTCCTGCTGGACCGGCCCGAACTGGCCCTGCGCCGTCTCACCCCCTCCAACAAGGAGGACTTCCTCTTCGACGAGGTGCTGTGGGTGGAGCGCGCGATGGAGGAGCACCGGGAGTTCGAGCACATCCTGCGCGAGCGGGGCGTCACCGTGCACCTGCTGGCCGACCTGCTGCGCGAGACCATCGAGATCCCCGAGGCGCGCAAGTACATCCTCGACAACATCATCGACGAGCGCTACTTCGGGCCGATGGCCGTCGACGCGCTGCGCAACGCGCTCGACTCGATGGAGGCGGCCGACCTGCAGCGCTACCTCGTCGGCGGCATCACCAAGCGCGAGCTGGTGGAGCGGGGCACCGATCCCAAGAGCCTGGCGTTCCACACGCGCGACGCCGACGGGTTCGTCCTGCCGCCGCTGCCCAACCACCTGTTCACCCGCGACACCTCCTGCTGGATCTACGGCGGCGTGTCGATCAACGCCATGCGCAGGAAGGCCCGCCAGCGCGAGACCGTCAACTACCAGGCGGTCTACCGCTACCACCCGATGTTCGCCCCCGGCTACGACCGGCCGGGCGAGGACGGCTACGACGTCTGGATGCCCGGCATGTCCGCGGCGCCCGCCACCATCGAGGGCGGCGACGTCCTGGTCATCGGCCGGGGGGCGGTCCTGGTCGGGATGAGCGAGCGCACCAGGCCGGAGGCGGTGGAGATGCTCGCGCGCAGCCTGTTCGCGCGGGGCGGGGCCGAGCGGATCGTCGCGCTGCACCTGCCGAAGGCCAGGGCGTTCATGCACCTGGACACCGTCATGACGAACGTGGACGTCGGGGTGTTCACCAAGTTCGCCGGTCTCGGCATGCTGCCCTCCTACACGGTCGAGCCCGGCGACACCGAGAAGGAGCTCAAGATCACCGACCACGCCCCCGAGGACATGCACCGGGCCATCGCCCGCGCCATCGGGCTGGACGACATCGAGATCCTCACCCCCACGCAGGACGTCTACGCGGCCGAGCGGGAGCAGTGGGACGACGGCTGCAACATGCTGGCCGTCGAGCCGGGCGTGGTCATCGGCTACGAGCGCAACACCACCACCAACGAGCACCTGAGGGCCAACGGCATCGAGGTGATCACGACCCCGGGCGGCGAACTCGGCCGGGGCCGGGGAGGTCCGCGCTGCATGAGCTGCCCCCTCGAACGCGACGGCATCTGAGGTTCCCGGCGGCCGCCCCGACGCCGCGGCGGGGACGGCGGAGGGACAGGAGAGACGGGACGACATGGCACTCAACCTGCGCAACCGCAGCTTCCTCAAGGAGCTCGACTTCACCCCTGAGGAGCTGGCCTTCCTGGTCCGGCTGTCGGCCGATCTCAAGGCCGCCAAGTACGCCGGCACCGAGACGCCCCGCCTGCGGGGCAGGAACATCGCGCTGATCTTCGAGAAGACCTCCACCCGGACCCGGTGCGCGTTCGAGGTCGCCGCGCACGACCAGGGCGCCCACGCCACCTACCTCGACCCCGCCGGCACGCAGATGGGCCACAAGGAGTCGGTCAGGGACACCGCCCGGGTGCTGGGCAGGATGTTCGACGGCATCGAGTACCGCGGCAGCAGGCAGGCCGACGTCGAGGAGCTCGCCGCCTTCTCCGGCGTGCCGGTCTGGAACGGCCTCACCGACGAGTGGCACCCCACGCAGATGATCGCCGACATGCTCACCATGCGCGAGCACGGCGACCGGCCGCTGCGCGGGCTCTCCTTCGCCTACCTCGGCGACGCCCGCAACAACATGGGCCACTCGCTGCTGGTCACCGGCGCGATGTTCGGCATGGACACGCGGATCGTGGCGCCCCGGGCGCTGTGGCCGGACGCCGAGACGGTCGTCCGGCCCGCCGAGGAGATCGCCGGGCGGACCGGCGCCCGGCTCACCGTCACCGAGGACGTGGCGGAGGGCGTGCGGGGCGTGGACTTCCTCTACACCGACGTGTGGGTGTCCATGGGCGAGCCCGAGGAGGTCTGGGACGAGCGCATCGCGCTGCTCATGCCGTACCAGGTGAACGCGGAGACGGTGCGGGCCACGGGGAACCCCCGGGTGCGGTTCATGCACTGCCTGCCGGCCTTCCACGACCGCGAGACCCGCGTCGGCGCGGAGCTGTACGCCAGGACCGGCCACGAGGCCCTGGAGGTCACCGACGAGGTCTTCGAGTCGCCCCGGTCGATCGTCTTCGACCAGGCGGAGAACCGTCTGCACACCATCAAGGCCATCATGGTGGCCACCCTGGGAGGCTGAGCCGTGCGCGTCCTGGTAGCCCTCGGAGGGAACGCCCTGCTGCGGCGGGGACAGCGGCCCGACGCCGACGTCCAGCGAGAGAACGTCCGCCTCGCCGCGGCGTCGCTGGCGAGGCTGGCCGTCGAGCACGAGCTCATCGTCACCCACGGCAACGGCCCCCAGGTGGGCGTGCTGGCCCTGGAGAGCGCCCACGACCCCAACCTGAGCCGGCCGTACCCGCTGGACACGATCGGCGCCGAGACGCAGGGCATGATCGGCTACTGGCTGCTGCAGGCGCTGCAGAACGCCCTGCCGGGGCGCCAGGTCGCCTCGCTGATCAACCAGACGCTCGTCTCGGCGGTGGACCCCGCCTTCGACGACCCCACCAAGTTCGTCGGCCAGGTCTACGAGAAGGAGGAGGCGGAGAAGCTGGCCGCCGAGTACGGCTGGATCGTCAAGCGGGACGGCGTCCACTGGCGCAGGGTGGTGCCCTCCCCGGCCCCGCAGCGGGTGGTGGAGACCCGGCTGATCCGCCGCCTGGTCCGCGACGGCGTCCTGACGATCTGCGCCGGCGGCGGCGGCGTCCCGGTCATCCGCAACGAGGTCGGCCAGCTCCAGGGGATCGAGGCGGTGGTGGACAAGGACCTGACGGCCTCGGTGCTCGCCGAGGCGCTGGAGGCGGACGTGTTCATGTCGCTGACCGATGTGCCGCGGGTCGCCAGGCACTTCGGCACCCCGCGGCAGGAGGAGATCGGTCACACCACGCCCCACGAGCTTCGCGCCGAGCACTTCCCGGCCGGCTCGATGGGGCCCAAGGTCGAGGCGGTCGCCCGGTTCGTCGAGACGACCGGCGACATGGCGGCGATCGGCAGGCTGGAGGACGCGGCGCTGATCCTGGAGGGGAAGGCCGGCACGATCGTCACGCCCAACGCCACCTGGCCGCTGGCCAGCACGCTGTGACCGCGCGGGACCGGCCGCGGCGGCGCCCGGGGCCGGGCCGTACGGCCCGGCGGCGTTCGGGGCGCCCGGCCGGGGTAGTGCCCTCCGCGAGGGACGAGAGGGACAAGACGGGCGCGGGCCGCGCGCCGTGCGGGACGAGGGGAAGGGGGACCGGATGGTCTCCATGGCGCGCCGGCTGCTGCGCACCAAGCCGGCCGACGAGATCGTCGCCGAGGGCGGCCACGGCGAGGGCGGCGAGCTGCGCCGGACCATGACCATGTGGCAGCTGACCCTCTTCAGCGTCGGCGCCACCCTCGGCACCGGCATCTTCGTCATCCTCGGCCAGGCCGTGCCGAAGGCGGGCCCGGCGGTGGTGATCTCCTTCGTGCTGGCCGCCGTCACCGCGCTGTTCTCCGCGCTGTCCTACGCCGAGCTGGCCGGCACGATCCCGGTCTCCGGTTCGTCCTACTCCTACGCCTACGCGACGATGGGCGAGCTGGTGGCGTGGGTGTGCGGCTGGTGCCTGATGCTGGAGTACGCGGTCTCGGTGGCGGCCGTGGCGGTCGGCTGGGGCGAGTACCTCAACCGCTTCCTCTCGGACCTGGCCGGCACCCGCCTGCCCGACGCCATCACCCACTCCCCCGGCGACCAGGGCGGCGTGCTCAACCTCACCGCGATACTGATCGTGCTGCTGGCCACCTGGCTGCTGCTGCGCGGCGCCTCCGAGAGCGCCACCGCCAACGCCTTCTTCGTGCTCATCAAGATCGCGGTGCTGGCGTTCTTCTGCGTGGTGGCCTTCAGCGCGTTCAACACGGGCGACCTCACGCCGTTCGCCCCGCTGGGCGTGGCCGGCGTCACCGCCGCCGCCTCGCAGGTGTTCTTCTCCTACATCGGCTTCGACGCCGCCTCCACGGCCGGCGAGGAGGCGCGCGACCCCAGGCGCGACCTGCCGCGGGCGATCATCCTGTCCCTCGTCATCGTCACGACCGTCTACGTCGCCGTGGCGCTGTCGGCCGTCGGCGCCATGCACTGGCGGCTGTTCGATCCGAACTCCACCGAGGCCAGCCTCGCCCTGGTCGCCGACCGGGCCACCGGGGCGACCTGGCCGGGGATCATCATCTCCTTCGGCGCGGTCGTCGCCATCGCCAGCGTCGTGCTCACCGTCCTGTACGGCCAGACCCGCATCCTGTTCGCGATGTCGCGCGACGGCCTGATCCCGAAGGTCTTCCAGAGGGTGGACCCGCGCCGCCAGGTCCCGATCGCCAACACCCTCATCGTGGCCCTGTTCGTCTCGGTGCTGGCCGGGTTCGTCCCGCTCGGCCAGCTCGCCGAGGCGACCAGCATCGGCACCCTGTTCGCCTTCGCGATCGTCAACGCGGGCGTTCTCGTGCTGCGCCGGACCCGCCCGGAGCTGCCGCGCAGTTTCCGCACGCCGTTCTTCCCGGTCACCCCGATCCTCGGCGTGATCTTCTGCTTCGTCGTGATGGCCGGGCTCGCGCCCGTCACCTGGCTCGCGTTCGCGGCCTGGATGGCCGTCGGCCTGCTCGCCTACCTCCTGTACGGCTACCGCCACTCCCGTCTCAACCGGAGCGTCCGATGAAGATCGAGCACATCCTCGCCGGGTTCATCCCCGAGACACGGGGCAGGGACGGGCTGGCGCTGGCCGTGCTGCTGGCCAGGCAGGCCGGGGCACGGCTGACCGTCGCCCACGTCCACCCGCCCGCCTGGCCCACGCCGGGCCCCGGGAAGGTCGACGCCGAGTGGCGGGCCTACATCACCGCGCAGGCCGCCCAGGCGCTGCAACAGGCGCGGCTGGCCCTGGCCGACGTGCGGGACGTGCCGATCGACTACGTCCTGGAGGCGGACCGCGGCAGCGGGCGCGGGCTGGTCCGGCTCGCCGGGCGGCTCGGCGCCGACACGGTGGTCATCGGCTCCGCGCCCCGGGGCGCCCGGAGCCGCATCGCGCTGGGCAGCACCGCCGACCAGCTCCTGCACGCCTCCCCGGTGCCCGTCGCCCTGGCCCCGCGCGGGTACGCCGAGGACCACCCGCCCGCGATCCGGCGGCTGGCCGTGGCCTACCGTCGCGGCCCCGCCTCCGACGACGCCGTACGGCCGGCCACGGAGATCGCCGCGGCACTGGGGACTCCGCTGCACCTGATCACCCTGGTCGTGAGCCGGGGGATGCGGGTGAAGGCGGCCGAGCAGACGCTCGACCGGCTGCGTGAGCGGGCCGCCGCCGACCTCCGGGAGGCCGCCCGCGGGTGCGGCGTCGAGGTCACGACGCAGGTGCTGGAGGGCGGGGACGTCGCGGCCGCGCTCGGCGGCGCCGAGTGTGAGGGCGCGCTGCTGGTCTGCGCCTCCAGCACGACCGGCCCGCTGCGCCGGGTCTTCCTCGGCGACACGTCGATGAAGATCATACGCGCGTCGGGGTGCCCGGTGATGATGCTGCCCCGAACCCCGCCGCCGAGGCCCGCCGAACCGGCCGGAAGCACCCGGGGCGCCGTGCCGTCCGACACGGCGACCCATGGGGCCGTATCGCCCATGCGGGACAACTGCGGCCTTTGAGGCGGAACCCACCGGACCGGATTCCGCATCTTTTTTCCAATCAGCTTGACCTTGAGCGCCCACAGCTTTACCGTCACTGTCCGTAACCGCACCTCGCGGCCTTATCGGGTAAACCCTGACGCTCCAGTCACCGAAGGTCCCTGCCCCGCGCACCAACCCAGCGGGTTGGGGCATAAGTTGCGAGGGAGCACAATCAAGTGAAAGCAGTGCATAACAGAGCCGGGGGGCCACACTATGCCGTCTGAGTACGCCAAGTCGCTGGGTGCACGACTCCGTGCCATCCGCACCCAGCAGGGCCTGTCCCTGCACGGAGTCGAAGAGAAGTCCCGTGGGCGCTGGAAGGCGGTCGTGGTCGGCTCCTACGAGCGCGGTGACCGCGCCGTGACGGTCCAGAAGCTTGCCGAGCTGGCTGATTTCTACGGTGTGCCGGTTTCGGAGCTGCTGCCCGGCGGCGCCGCCCCGAGCCCGCTCGGCCCGACGCCGAAGCTTGTCATCGACCTTGAGCGCCTTGCCCAGCTCCCCAAGGAGAAGGCCGGCGCGCTGGCCCGTTACGCCGCCACGATCCAGAGCCAGCGTGGTGACTACAACGGCAAGGTGCTGTCCATCCGCCAGGAGGACCTCCGCTCCCTGGCGGTGATCTACGACAAGTCCCCGGCCGAGCTCACCGAGGAGCTCATCAACTGGGGCGTGCTCGACCCCGAGGCGCGCCGCGCCGTCGAGTCGTTCTGACCCCTTCCGTGGGCGCGCCGCCGGTGGCGCGCCCACGGCAGCGGAGCGCGACACGCCGCCTCTCTGGGAGATCACTCGCATCCCGCCACGGAAGACCTCCGCTGTGGTAGGAAAAGGCAAATACGGCGTTTAGCGAGATGTGGTGAACATGGCACGGAGAGAAGACCGGCATGGTCACTCTCCTCCGTCCCCGAAAAGCCGCCTCGACGTCGTCATGACGGTGCTCGGCTCGACCAAGACACGCGCCTTCCTGCGCCTGCTGACCTCCGTCGGGGCCAGCAGGACCCAGGACACCCTCCGGCTGCTGCCCTTCGTCGTCATGGCCGTGGTCGCCCTGGCCGACCTCGGCTCGGGCCCGGAGACCGGGCTGCTCCCCCTGCTGGCCCTCGGCCCGGCCTTCGCCAGCGTCGCCTGCGGCCTGGGCAGGACGACGGTGGTCGGGATCGTCGCGCTGGCGCTGTGCGTCGCCCTCGGCCTGCACTACCAGGTCCTGTGGAGCTCCCGCACCAACATCACCATGATGGCCATCCTGGGCGTCACCGTGGCCGGTGTGCTGGCCAGCGCCGGCCGGCTCCGCCACGAGCGGCAGCTCGCCGACGTCCGCTCGGTGGCCGAGGCCGCCCAGCGGGTGCTGCTGCGGCCGGTGCCGCGCCGGGCCGGGCCCGAGATCGGCGTGGCCGTCTCTTACACCTCCGCCACCGCCGAGGCGCGGATCGGCGGCGACCTGTACGACGTGGTCACCACCCCGCACGGGGTGCGGATCGTCGTCGGGGACGTGCAGGGCAAGGGCCTGGAGGCCGTGGAGACGGCCGCGGTGGTGCTGGGCGCCTTCCGGGAGGCCGCCCACGACGAGACCGGGCTGCTGGGCGTGGTGACCCGACTGGAGAACGCCCTGAGCAGGGAGCTGTCGGGCGAGCAGTTCGTGACGGCGATCCTCGCCGAGATCACCGGCGACGCCTCCATCACCGTCGTCAACTGCGGTCATCCGCCGCCCATGGTGCTGGGAGCCGACGGCAAGCAGTGGTTCGCCGAACCGCCCGAGGAGGCGCTGCCCCTGGGCATGGGCGCGCTGCGGGTCAGCGAGCCGGCGCCGTACCGCGTCCCCTTCGAGCCCGGGGAGCAGGTGCTCTTCTACACCGACGGGGTCATCGAGGCGCGCAACGGGGCGGGCGACTTCTATCCGCTGGAGGCTCGGGCGCACCTGCTCGGCGGATCGGATCCGCAGCTGGCGCTGGACGCCCTGCGCGCCGACCTGCTGCGGCACGTGGGCCGTCCGCTGGGCGACGACGCCGCGATGCTCCTGCTGCGTCACCGGGCGGACGCCTCGGCCCCCTCGGCGGTCTCCTGAGCGCCGGGCCGGACGCGCGGCGGGAAGGGGTCAGCCGGCCAGCGGGACGCTGCCGGGCAGGGTGGGCTGGACGGGCACGCCGAGCATCTTCTCGACGGTGGTGACGAACCGCTCCGCCTCGGAGATCAGCTCCTCGGCGTCGCGCGCCGACACCACGCGCGTCATGCCGGCCTCGGCCGAGGCGCGCTTGGTGGCGCTCATCTCGAAGTAGGGGGCCCAGTCGGCCAGCCGGGGCTCCGCCTCGGGCAGCAGCTCCCAGGCGCTGCGCAGCCTGCGCCTGCGGCCGTCCATGGGGCGCGGCCGGGCGGCCAGGACGGCGGCGGCGGCACGCAGGGCCGCCAGGTGGGCCGCGACGTAACGGGGGGCGGGGGTCGTCGCGGCGGCGGCCTCCTCCAGGCAGTCGCGCGCATCGGCCAGATGCGCCCGGACCGTGGGCGACAGCCGGGGCCCGCCCGAGTCGCCGGGTCGATGGATCATGCGCTTCAACCTCCTTGGTCGCAAGCGGCTCCCGGCGTTCTCGCCGGTGGTGTCAAGGCTCGCAGACGCCACCGACAAATCCGCCGGGCGGCCGGACGAGGAGCTTCCCCTCTCCCCGTCCGGTTCCGGTGCGCCGGCGCCGCCGTGACGGCGGCGCCGCCGGACGGCCGCCCCTGGACGCGAGCCGCGAGTCTCACGCCTTTACATCGAACATAAATTCGATCATCTGTGCTGTCAAGCACAGCAGCGAACAAAGGTTCGATCCCCCGGAAAGGCGAGAACCCCGGGAGAAGGGGATCTCCCGGGGTTCTCCACCCCCGAACAGGGGCTCGGAGACGGCCGGAGGGCCTGTCCGCGGGGCCGCCGCGCCGGTCGCGACGGGAACGGCGGACGCGCCCCGCGGGGCTACCGCACGAACCTCCCGCGGACATGCACCGGCACCCCGGTGCCGAGCAGCTTGGGCAGCACCGACGCGACGTTCATCGGCAGCCGCACGCAGCCGTGCGAGGCCGGGGCCAGCGGCACCGACAGCGCGCCGTGCAGGGCGATGCCGCCGTTGAAGAAGATCGGGTTGTACAGCTTGCCGAGGTAGGAGGTGTGCCAGCCGCTCCGCCGCCAGGTCGTCCGGTAGTCGCCCGTCGGTGTGCGGGCGTCACCGCAGAACCGCTGGGTCCGGCCGTTCCAGGTGGCCGTCTCGCAGTAGGGGATCCCGCTGCCGGAGGAGATGTGGCTGATCAGCCGCACCCTCCCGCCGACGTACAGGACCATCACCTGCTGGGTGAGGTTCACCTCGACCCGGGTCGCCCGGCCGCCCGGCACGAGCACCCTCGGGGCGCGCGGGGCCTCCAGCGCCCGCCACGTCCTGCTCGCCACGGTGCTGGTCGGCGCGATGCCGTTGACCTTCTGGAAGGCCCACAGCGCGGTCAGGGTGCTCCCGCCGTACCGGCCGTCGACGGTGCCCGGCAGGTAGCCGAGCTGCCGCAGCCGCGTCTGGAGCATCTTGACCTCGGCCCCCTTGGCGCCGAGCCGGAGCGTCCGGCCGGGCGCGGTGAACGCGGGCGCCGCCATCGGGGCCGCGGCCGCTCCGGCCGCGGTGGCCTGGACCGCGGCGGCCGGGAGGGCTCCCGCCGGGGTCCGGGGAGCCGCCGCGGCGTTCGCGAGGCCGGGCGAGGAGACGAGGAGGGCCGCCGCCGCCAGCGCGGCCGCTCCGAGCCGCCGTCGGACTCTCATTCGCGTCATCTCCCTCTTCACTGCGATTTTCGGATCAAGGGACCATAGTGCATCGGCGTCCCGTCCCCGTCACGGGTAAATGAGACGGCATGCGCTGGTCGAACGTTTAGAGTGGCCGCGTGCCAGAAAAGTTGCATCCGAACGTGGAGAAGGTCGCCGCGGTCCTCCGCGAGCACGGCGCCACCGGTGAGATCGTGGTGTTCGAGGAGGCGACCCCGACCGCGGCGACGGCCGCGGCCCGGCTGGGCTGCGAGGTCGGCGCGATCGCCAACAGCCTGGTCTTCGACGCCGACGGCGAGCCGCTCCTGGTGCTCACCAGCGGCGCGCACCGGGTGGACACCGCCCTGGTGGCCCGGACGGTCGGCGCGGCGAAGGTACGGCGCGCGAGCCCCGACTTCGTCCGCGCGGCCACCGGCCAGGTGATCGGCGGGGTGGCCCCGGTCGGCCACCCGGCCCCCCTGCGGACCCTGGTCGACACCTGGCTCGACCGGTACGAGACGGTGTGGGCGGCGGCGGGCCACCCGCACACGGTCTTCCCCACGTCCTTCGCCGAGCTGCTCCGCCTCACCGGGGGCGTCGCGGCCGAGGTGGAGGAGAAGGCCACCGCCGGGTAGGAGTGCCGTACCACCGGGGAGACCACCGGGCGCTCTTTTCCCGGCTCAGTCCGGTTCGGGCGGCATCGTCCCTGCTAGGGTGCGTAAGGTGATCGGACTGCGCAGGGTCGGCCCCGCTGAGTTCACCGCCCGGCTGGACGCGGTCCTCGCCGTCTACACCGCGGCGATGCGCCCGCCCAAGGACCAGGTCCCCGGGCGCAGGACGATCATGGAGAACCACTCCGTCCAGCCCGGATTCTCCTGCGTGTTCGCCGAGGACGCCGCCGGCACGCCGGTGGGCCTCGCCTACGGCTTCCACGGGGTCCCCGGGCAGTGGTGGCACGACGTGGTCATGCGGGCCCTCGCCGACCGGAACGGCGAGGGGAGCGCGCGGGGCTGGCTGGGGGACGCCTTCGACCTCGCCGAGGTCCACGTCCACCCCGACCACCAGGGCAGGGGCATCGGCCGGGCGATGGTCGTCGCGGTGTGCGGCGGCCGGCCGGAGCGCACCGCCGTGCTGTCGACCCGCGACCGGCCCACCACGGCCAGGCACCTCTACCACAGCATGGGCTTCGTCGACCTGCTCACCCGGTTCGTCTTCCCGGGCGGCCACGAGCGCTACGCCATCCTCGGGACGGTGCTCCCCCTCAAGCCGATGGCCGGGCGGCCCGCGGACGCGTGAACCGGGCGGCCCGAGGGCGCGTGAATCCGCCGACCGCACCGTCCGGCTCACGTCCGCGTGCCCGCGACCGGCCCGAGGGCCCCCTGAGGGCCCGGAGCCGCCTCAGGCGGTCAGGGAGGCGGCCTGCGGGGCCGCGGGGGCGCCGGGGACGATGTCGAGCGCCCGGAAGACCTCGCGGGTCGCGCTGGAGCGGTTGAAGGTGATGAAGTGGATGCCCGGCGCGCCCTCGGCGAGGAGCGTCCGGCACAGCTCGACGGCGTGCTCGATGCCCAGGCGGCGCACGGCGGCGGGGTCGTCGGCGATGGCCTCGAACCGCGCCGCGACCTCCGGCGGGAACGGCGCCCCCGACAGCTGCTCGGACCGGGCGATCGTGCTCATCTGGGTGACGGGCATGATGCCCGGGATGATCGGCGTGTCGCAGCCGGCGGCCGCCACCCGGTCGCGCAGCCGGAGATAGTCCTCGGCGCGGAAGAACATCTGGGTGATCGCGTAGTCGGCGCCCGCGCGGCACTTGCGCACGAAGTACTCGGTGTCGGCCTCGACCGTGGCCGACCTGGGGTGCTTGTAGGGGAAGGCGGCCACGCCCACGCAGAAGTCGCCGGCCTGGCGGATCAGCCGGACGAGCTCCTCGGCGTACTGGACGCCCTCGGGGTGGCGCACCCACTCGCCGGTGGGGTCGCCGGGCGGATCGCCCCGCACCGCGAGGATGTTGCGCACGCCCGCGCCGGCGAACCGGCCGACCAGGTGGCGCAGCTCGCGCAGGGAGTGGTTGACCGCGGTGAAATGGGCGACCGGGGTCAGCGTGGTCTCGTGGGCGAGCCGCTCCACGATCTCCACCGTGCGGTCGCGGGTACCGCCGCCCGCGCCGTAGGTCACCGACACGAAGGTGGGGCGCAGCGCCTCCAGCTCCCGGATGACACGCCAGAGCTGGCGCTCGCCCTCGGCGTTCTTCGGCGGGAAGAACTCGAAGGAGAAGGAGCGGTCACCGGCGGCGAGAAGCTCGCGGACGGTGGGCACGCGATCGGGGAGGACGGACGGGCGACCCAAAGCCATGCCCCTAGGGTACTTGGCGCACCGCCGCCCGCCGTACTTGTCGGATGCGCTTCGTGGCGCGTCGCCCTGTTTCCGGTGGCGCGGTCGCGCCGCGTCACCGGATTCGCGGTGGCGATGCCGCCCGCGCGGCCCGGTCCCCGGCGCCTCCCCTGCTCGGGCGGCCTTTCGGGTGTTCCTTCCTCCGGTAACGGTGCGTACGAAACGCCGTAGTGTCCCGCCAATAGGAATCCGTCCGCTTGGACCGATAATGTCTGGGCATGACCACTTCCGCAGCCACGCTCGACATCGTCCGCCTTGAGGTGGATCGCGCCCTCCGGGAGTTCGTCGACCGGCAGCGGCCCCAGGTCAGCGCGCCCGAGGCGGCCCCGCTCATCTCCGCCGCCGAGGACTTCCTCTCCACGGGGAAGCGGCTGCGCCCGGCCTTCTGCTACTGGGGCTGGCGCGGCGCGGGCGGTGGGAACGACCCGGCGTTCTTCAACGCGGCCGCGTCCCTGGAACTCCTCCAGGCGAGCGCGCTGGTCCACGACGACGTGATGGACGCCAGCGACATGCGCCGGGGGATGCCGGCGGCGCACCGCAGGTTCCAGTCACTGCACGAGGACGCCGGCTGGCACGGCTCGGCCGAGCAGTTCGGCCTGGGCGCCGCCATCCTGCTGGGCAACCTGATGCTCATCTGGTCGGGTGAGATGTGGCGGTCCAGCGGGCTGCCGCCGGCCGCCCTGGCCGCGGCCCAGGACGTCCACGACCACATGCGCACCGAGCTGATGTGCGGCCAGTACCTGGACCTGCTGGAGCAGGCCCACGGCGAGGGCACCTTCGACAGCGCGCTGCGGGTCGCCCTGTTCAAGAGCGGGAAGTACTCGGTGGAGCAGCCGCTCAGGCTGGGCCTGGTGCTGGCCACGCGGGGACGCGAGCCGTGGATCGACCGGCTCTGCGAGGAGTACGGCCAGTGCGTGGGCATCGCCTTCCAGCTCCGCGACGACATCCTCGGCGTGTTCGGCGACCCGCTGGAGACCGGCAAGCCGGCCGGCGACGACCTGCGCGAGGGCAAGCGGACCATGCTCATCGCCCGCACCCTCGCCGCGGCCTCCCCCGCCCAGGCCGCCCAGGTGCGCGCCATGCTCGGCGACCCGGCGCTGGACGCGTCCGGGGTGGACCGGCTGCGGCAGATCATCCAGGAGACCGGGGCGCTCGCCGCGTGCGAGCACCTGATCCAGGAGTACCTCGACGACGCCCTGCGCTCGCTGGAGCACGCCCCGATCACCTCGGAGGCCCGCACGGCGCTGGCCGAGCTGGCCGTGGCCGCGACGTCCCGCCGCACCTGACGGCCCGCCCTCGCCGTACGGGCACGCAAGGACCGCCGTACGGGCACGCAAGGACCGCCGTACGGGCCCGGGGCGTGGCGCACGCGGATCAGGGCGCGGCGCGACCGGTCACGGCCGGGCCGTACGGCCGGCTCGGCCGCGTGCGGTCAGCCCCCGGCGGTCAGCCGCCGTCTGAACTCCTCGGCGGCGGCCTTTGGGTCGTCGGCCTCGGTGATGGCCCGTACCACCACGACCCGGCGCACGCCGTACGACATGACCTCGTCGAGGTTGGCGAGGTCGATGCCGCCGATGCCGAACCAGGGCCGGTCGGCCGCGAGGGCCGCGGCGTGCCGGAGCAGGCCGGGGCCCGGGGCGGGCCGCCCGGGTTTGGTGGGCGTCGGCCAGATCGGGCCGCAGCAGAAGTAGTCGACGCCGGGCTCGACGGCCGCGGCGGACGCCTCCTCGGGGGCGTGGGTGGAACGCCCGATGAGGATGTCGTCGCCGAGGATGTCGCGGGCGACCGGCACGGGCAGGTCGTCCTGGCCGAGATGGAGCACGTCGGGCCGGGCCGCGTAGGCGATGTCGGCGCGGTCGTTGACCGCCAGCAGCCGGCCGTGCCGGTCACAGGCGTCGCGGAAGACCTCCAGCAGCGCCAGCTCCTCGCGGGCCTCCAGGCCCTTCTCGCGGAGCTGGACGATGTCGACGCCGCCGCTCAGGGCGGCGTCGAGGAAGTCGGCGAGGTCGCCGCGGTCGCGGCGGCCGTCGGTGCAGAGGTACAGGCGGGCGTCAGAAAGCGAGGGCCTGGGCACGTCTCTTGACCTCGGTGTGGCGGCCCGCGACGATCGCCTCCACCGGCGATCCCGGCAGGCTGTCGTCCGGGGTGAAGAGCCAGCGCAGCGACTCGACGTCGTCGTATCCGGCGTCGAGCAGCACGGTGAGCGTGCCCGGCAGTCCCTTCAGGACGTCGCCGTCGGACAGGAACACGGCCGGGATCTGGGGTTCTCCCCCGCCCCGGCGCACCCCGATGAGCTTGCGGTCCTTGAGGAGTTGCTTGGCGCGGCCGGCACTGAGGCCGAGCCTCCGGGCCACCTCGGTCAGGGTGAGCCACTCGCCCACCAGCTGGTCGGTCTCCCGGTCGATCTGCGCAACAGAAAGCGTCACGAATCCACCACTACCACATCGAGCCTTTCGCCAAACACCGGCGCGGGTCACGCCGCGCAGTCGCGCAACGCTACCGCAGGGTCGGCCAGGCGCTCGACATCGAGGGGACGGCCGCCCTCGATGAGGCGCCTGCCCTGGACCAGGTCGCGGGGCCGGTCGACGGACAGCACCGCGACGAGCCGGTCGCGGTCGTCCACCCAGCAGGCCCCCCACTTCGGATCGGCCCCGGGGTCGCCGCGCATGACCATGCGGCCGCCGTCGTGCCGGCCGGCGTACTGGACCATGTGGCCGAACTGCTCCGACCAGAAGTAGGGCACCGGGTCGTAGACCGCCTCCTCCCCCATCAGGGAGGCCACGGCCACCTCGGGGGCGTTCAGCGCGTTGTCCCAGTGCTCGACCCGCAGGCGGCGGCCGTAGCGGCGCGACCACCAGGCGGCGCAGTCGCCCACGGCGACGACGCCGGGCAGCGAGGTGCGCAGGTGCTCGTCGGTGACGACGCCGTCGTCGAGCCCGATGCCGGAGCCGGCCAGCCACTCGACCGCGGGGCGGACGCCGACACCGGTGACGACCACGTCGGCCTCGACCGCCGAGCCGCCGGCCAGGGTCAGCCCGCCGTGGTCGACTGAGGCGACCGCGGTGCCGAGCCGCAGGTCCACGCCCGCCTGTTCGTACCAGGGGACGGTCCAGGCGCCGACCGGGCCGAGGGCGGCGGCCAGCGGGACGTCGGCGGCCTCGACCACGGTGACCTCGCAGCCGGCCCGGCGCGCGGCGGTGGTCACCTCGGCGCCGATCCAGCCCGCGCCGACGACGGCGACCTTGACCCCCGGCGCGAACAGGGCGCGCAGCCCGAGGGCGTCGTCGATCGTGCGCAGGACGTGCTGCGGGCCGTCGCCGAGCAGCCGGACCGGGCGGGCGCCGGTGGCGATGACCAGCCCGTCGTAGGGCAGTTCGCCCTCGGTGGTCTCCACCACGCCGGGCCGCAGCCCCTTGGCGGCCGCTCCCGGGCGGAAGGAGACCTCCAGGGCGCCGAGATCGGAGTCGACGACCGTGGAGTCGGTGCCGCCGAGCAGGACGGCCTTCGACAAGGGGGGGCGGTCGTACGGCCGGTGCCGCTCCTCCCCGATCAGGGTGATCGTGCCGGCGAACCCTCGGGCCCGTAACGCCTCGACGCTGCGCACGCCGGCCAGGCCGGCGCCAACCACCACGACATGATTCACACCTCATCAGCCTAGGCGTCCGGAGGACCCCCGGCTATCTGCTACGTGCGCTGAAACCGGCATTCAACCCACACGGGGCGCTACACCCGCGTCGGGGCGGCCGGAGGCACCCCTTATGGTGGGGATGTCAAGACGCGCGGGAGCCCGGCACGCACCGGGCTGAGAGGAGGGCCGCGAGACCGCCGAGGAGCGCGGAGCCACGCACCGCGACCGGAACGCCCCGGGTGGGCGCCGCCGGGCGACGCGGGCGGGCCGCGACCGGGCGCGACCGCGAGCGGGCCCTCGACCGCCAGGAACCTGATCCGGGTCATGCCGGCGAAGGGAGCGGGATGGGAATGCCGCAGCGGTTCGACCTCCTGGTCGTCGGCGGAGGGGTGATCGGCCTCTCGGTGGCCTGGCGCGCCGCCAGAGGGGGCCTGCGGGCCGCGGTGATGGACCCGGCCCCCGCCTCAGGCGCCTCGCACGCGGCGGCGGGCATGCTGGCGCCGGTGAGCGAGGTCGCCTACACCGAGGAGCCCCTGCTGCGGCTGGGCCTGGCCTCGCTGGACAGGTGGCCGTCGTTCGCCGCGGAGCTCGCCGCCGACGCCGGCCGCGAGGCGGGCGACCTCGACTACCGCGAAGGCGGCACCCTCGACGTCGCCTTCGGCGCCGACGACATGGCGGCGCTGGAGGAGATCGCCGCGTTCGCCACCGGGCTGGGACTGCCCGCCCGGCGGCTGACCGGCCGCGAGTGCCGCCGCCTGGAGCCGATGCTGGCCCCGTCCGTCCGCGGCGGCATGCTCGCCGAGAGGGACGCCTGGGTGGATCCCAGGAAGGTCACCGCGGCCCTGCTGACGGCCCTGGAGCGCCGGGGCGTCACCCTGCTGCGGACGCGCGCCGCCGCCCTGGAGACGTCCGCCGGGCGGGTCACCGGGGTACGGCCGGCCACCGGCGGGACCGTCGGGGCCGACCGGGTGGTCCTGGCGACCGGGGCGTGGTCCGGGGGGCCCGGCGGCGCGGGCGCGCCCGCCGCGATCGAGGGGCTGCCGCCCGGGATCCTGCCGCCGGTGCGCCCGGTCAAGGGCCAGATCATGCGGCTGCGCTCCCCCGAGCCGATCCTGGGGCGCTGCGTGCGCGGCACGGTCCACGGCTCGCACGTCTACCTCGTCCCGCGCGCGGACGGCGAGCTGGTCGTCGGGGCCACCCAGGAGGAGATGGGCTTCGACACCAGGGTGACGGCCGGCGGGCTGTGGGAGCTGCTGCGCGACGCCCGGGAACTGCTCCCCGGGGTGACGGAGCTGGAGCTCTCCGACGCGGTCGCGGGCCTGCGCCCCGGCACGCCGGACAACCTCCCGGTGATCGGCCCGGCCGGCCCGCCGGGCCTGTGGCTGGCCACCGGCCACCACCGCAACGGGGTGCTGCTCGCCCCGCTGACCGCCGACCTGTGCGCGGGCGACGGCGACCCCGGCCTTCTGAAGATCTGCTCACCCCTCCGCTTCCAGGAGCATCGTTGAACGTGACCATCAACGGCGTCGCACACGAGCTGCCCTCCGGGGCCACCGTCGCCGAGGCCGTGAAGACCCTGACCGAGACCCGGAACGGGGTGGCCGTCGCCGTGAACGGCGAGGTCGTCTCGCGGGGCGCGTGGGACTCCACCGCGCTCGCCGACGCGGACGCGGTCGAGGTGCTCACCGCGGTGCAGGGAGGCTGAGGGACGTGGACGACGACCTGATCATCGGCGGCGAGAAGTTCGCCTCCCGGCTCATCATGGGCACCGGCGGCGCGCCCTCGCTGGAGGTCCTGGACGCCGCGCTGGCCGCCTCGGGCACCGAGCTGACCACGGTGGCGATGCGGCGGCTGGACCCGTCGGCCCGCGGCTCCGTCCTCGACGTGCTGCGCCGGCGCGGCATCAGGGTCCTGCCCAACACCGCCGGCTGCTTCACCGCCCAGGAGGCGGTGCTGACCGCCCGGCTGGCCAGGGAGGCCCTGGAGACGGACTGGGTCAAGCTGGAGGTCATCTCCGACGAGCGCACCCTGCTGCCCGACCCGATCGAGACCTTCGACGCGGCCGAGCGGCTGGTGGCCGACGGGTTCACGGTGCTGCCGTACATCGGGGACGACCCGGCCCTGGCGCGCAGGCTGGAGCAGGCGGGCTGCGCGGCGGTGATGCCGCTCGGCGCGCCGATCGGCTCCGGCCTGGGCATCCGCAACCCGCACAACATCGAGCTGATCGTGGAGGCGGCCGGGGTGCCGGTGATCCTGGACGCCGGGATCGGCACCGCCAGCGACGCGGCCCTGGCGATGGAGCTGGGCTGCGACGCGGTGCTGCTGGCGACCGCGGTGACCCGGGCCCAGCGGCCCGACCTGATGGCGCAGGCCATGCGGTCGGCGGTCGCCGCGGGGCGGGCCGCCCGCCTGGCGGGCCGGATCCCCCGGCGCCGCTACGCGGAGGCGTCCTCGCCCATGACCCCCTGAGCGGGCGGCCGTACGTCTCGTGAGGGGCGCACGGCGGCGGGCGGCACCTCTTCGGGGGCGGGCGGTGCACGCCCTCCCGAGAGCCCTCCCCGGGCCCCGGCCGGGGCCCGGCCGGCCGGGGGCGGATCATCGGCGACGGGCACGGTGACCTGCCCCGCGGATCTCGGAATGCCCTCGGAATCCGCAGAAAACAGTCAACTTCTCGGCATCGGTTTGGAACACCGGCACCCTGCGGACGCCAAAACGCCCGTAAACTCAGCCGGGTGGACACGACGGTTACTGACCCCCTGGTCGGGAGACTCCTCGACGGGCGTTACCGCGTCGAGTCCCGGATCGCCCGAGGCGGGATGGCGACCGTCTACCTGGCCATGGACATCCGGCTCGACCGCACGGTCGCCGTGAAGGTGATGCACCGATCCCTCGCCGAGGACCCCTCCTTCGTCCGGCGGTTCATCGGCGAGGCGAAGTCGGTGGCGAGCCTGTCGCACCCCAACGTGGTGCACGTCTTCGACCAGGGCACCGACGGCGGCAACGTCTACCTGTCGATGGAGTACGTCCCGGGACGCACCCTGCGCGACGTGCTCCGCTCCCGCGGCAGGCTGCCCGCCCGCGAGGCCCTGGAGGTCATCATCCCGGTGCTCGCCGCGCTGGGCGCCGCGCACCAGACGGGGATGATCCACCGCGACGTCAAGCCGGAGAACGTCCTCCTCAGCGACGACGGCCGGATCAAGGTGGTGGACTTCGGTCTGGCCCGCGCGATCGAGGCGACCAACCAGACGCGGACCGGCGTCATGATCGGAACCATCGCCTACATGTCGCCCGAGCAGGTGACGGCGGCGGCCGCCGACGCCCGCAGCGACGTCTACGCGGCCGGGATCATGCTGTTCGAGCTCCTCACCGGCAGCCAGCCGTACGAGGGCGACACCCCGATGTCGGTGGCCTACCGGCACGTTCACGACACCGTGCCGCTGCCGTCCAGCCTGCTGCCCGACATCCCCCCGCAGCTCGACACGCTGGTGGCCAGGGCCACGGCCCGCGACCCCGAGGGCCGTCCGGCGGACGCCACCGCGATGCTGGTCGCCGCGGTGGAGGCGCACCGGGCGCTGCCCATGGACAGCGGCCCGGCGCCGCAGGTCCCGGCCGCCCCGGTACGGCCCGCGGAGCACCCGGGGCCGGCGGGCGCCACCATGGTGCAGCCGGCCGTCAACCACACCCTGGTCCAGCCGCGCGGCGAACTGCTCACCACCCCCGCCGCAGGCCACCCCGGCGCCCCGGCCGGGCCGGAGCCGGGGGCGGCCGCGCGGCGCGGCGGGTCCCGGCGGCCCACGTGGTTCCTGATCACGCTGGCCCTGGTCATGGTGGCCGGGATCGGCCTGACCGGCTGGTGGTTCTCCCAGACCCGCACGATCAAGGTGCCCGACTCGCTGGTGGGCATGAACATCAAGCTGGCCCAGAGCGAGGCCGAACGGCTCGGCTTCACCGTCGTGGTCGGCCAGGCCCAGTACGACGAGAAGGTCCCCAAGGACAACGTCCTGTCGACCGACCCGGCCGGCGGCACCGAGGTCGAGCCGAAGTCGCGGCTCACCCTCATCGCCTCGGCGGGCCCCAAGCGGGTCCCGGTGCCCAACGTCGTCGGCATGGACCAGAACGCGGCCCGGTCGAAGCTCGCCGAGGTCAAGCTGGTCACCGGGAACATCCGGCGGCAGGGCAGCGACACCGTGCCGCGCAACCAGGTCATCCGGACCGTCCCGGCGGTGGGCAACCCCGTCAAGGAGGGCAGCAAGGTCGCCCTGGTGGTCAGCGCGGGCCTGCTCCTGCCGGACGTCAAGGGCATGCCCCGCGACCAGGCCGACGCCACGCTGCGCACCGCGGGCTTCCTGCCGGAGTTCGTCGAGCAGACCGACGCCGCCACCCCCTGCACGGTCATCGCGCAGGACCCCCAGCCCGGGGCCGAGGTGGACAAGGGCGCCGTCGTGCGGATGACCCTCTCCCAGTGCGACAACCCCGGCTGGCACTGGCCGTGGGAGAACGACACCCAGCCCGGCGAGGGCGACGACAAGCAGGTGGTCGTCATCCCCAACGTGATGTTCAAAGAGGTCAAGGCGGCCCGCGACGAGCTGCGCGCCGCGGGGGTGACGGTGAAGATGCGCAAGGGCCTGGGCCGGGGGATGGTGGTGGCGCAGCTCCCGGGGGCCGGCCAGCAGGTCCCGCCGGGCACCGAGGTGACGCTCTGGTTCTGACCGGCGTGCGCTCCGGCCGGTCGTGTGCTCCGACCGGTCGCGCGCTCGGCGGGTCGCGGACCTGACCGGTCGTACGGCTCACGGCCGGTCGCGCGTCACGGCCGGCCGTACGGCTCAGGGCCGGTGGAGCAGGCCGTGCAGGCGGACCCGGGCGAGGCCGCCGTCGGGGAAGACGTCCACCCTGACGTGGGTGGTCACCGGCGCGTCCGCGAGGCGGAAGCGGTGGCGCGTGTCGGGCAGCAGCGGGGTCCTGGGCAGCAGTTCCGTCCAGGTGCGGCCGTCGGCCGTCCCCCGGAGCGACACGGCGGCCGGGGCGTTGAACAGCAGGTTCGTCGTGTCGATCTCGGCGAGCCTGATGACGCCGGGCCCGGCCAGGCGGATCACCAGCCAGTCGTTGCCGCCGTCGCGTCGGCGGGCCGTCTCCCAGCCCTCGGCCTGGTGCCGGGCGAGGCCGGGGGCTATGACGTTGCCGGGCGGGGAGTAGAACCCGTCGGAGCAGCCGGTGACCAGCCCGCCGTTCTCCAGCGCGGCCAGGTCCAGGCCCAGGCCGTCGTAGACCGTCAGATCCGGCCTGGCCTCGCCGTGCACGCGCAGCCGGGCCACGCCGCCGTCGGGGAAGATGTTCAGCCGCACGTGGGTGCGGCGCCGTTCCCCGGTCACCGCGAAGCGGTGCTCGGCGTCCCCGGCGAGTGCGGCGTGTGGGACGATCTCCTCCCATTCGGCGCCGGCCAGCTCCGCCGCGGTGGGGTGGCCGGTGACCTCGGCCGCCTCGACGGAGGCGTGCGCCGGGTGGTTGGCCCTGAACCAGGCGGTGTCGATCACGACGCCGCGGACCACGCCGGGCACGCCGAGGCGGACCACGGCCCAGTCGTGGCCGGGCTCGCGCCGCCGCCGGGTCTCCCAGCCGTCGTAGACCTGGCCCTTGGCGCCGAAGGTGTGCGCCTGGAAGCCGGGCGGGCCGGGCCGGATGAGGTTCTCCCGCTCGGCGAAGGACTCGTCGCTGGCCGCGACGACCGAGCCTCCGTGGGTGCGCAGCGCCAGGTCGGGCAGGGTGGTGAAGTCGTTCACGCCGGGGTCCTTCCGGTGCCGGGACGGGAGGGCGTGCAGGGACGCGCCGCGGACGGCTCCGGCCGGCTCGGCTCGGGCTCGCCGGGTTCCGGGGCGCCGGGGCCGAGTTCGGCCCGTTCCCGGATGCTGGGACCGGGCTCGGCCTGTTCCAGGGGGCCGGGCTCGGCTCGTTCCGGGGCGGGCCGCCGTAGCAGGACCCCGCCGGGCTCGCCGTCGGGCCCGGCGTCCGTGAGGCGGCCGCGCAGCCAGGTGGCGCGGACCGTGCCCCGCAGCGTCCTGCCGTGGTACGGCGTGACCGGGTTGCGGTGGTGCAGCGCGGCGGCGTCCACGGTGTGCTCGGCGTCCGGGTCGAAGGCCACCAGGTCGGCGTCGCGACCCGCCTCGATCGCGCCCTTGCGGGTCAGGCCGGCCAGCGCCGCGGGGCCGGCGGCCATCCACCGGACGACGTGCTCCAGGCCGTATCCGCGCCGCGCCGCCTCGGTCCAGACGACGGACAGACCGAGCTGGAGGGAGGAGACGCCGCCCCAGGCGCGGGCGAAGTCGGGCATCTTCAGATCCGGCGTGGACGGAGAGTGGTCGGAGACGACGCAGCTCAGCACCCCCTCGGCGAGCCCGCGCCAGAGCGCGTCGCGGTTGGCCGCCGAGCGGATCGGCGGGCAGCACTTGAACGCGGTGCCGCCGGGCGGCACCTCCTCGGCGGTCAGCGTCAGGTAGTGCGGGCAGGTCTCGGCGGTGACCCGCACGCCCCGCGCCCGCGCCGCGGCCAGCGGCTCCAGGCACAGCGCCGAGGACACGTGCAGGATGTGGACCCGCGCGCCGGTCTCCCCGGCCAGCGTCACGACCCGCTCGACCGCCCGCCGTTCGGCCTCGCCTGGCCGGGAGCCGAGGAAGTCGGCGTAGCCGGGCCCGGCGGGGTCGGCGAGCAGCGCCGGGTCCTCGGCGTGGACGACCAGCAGGCCGTCGAAGGAGGCGATCTCCGCCATGGCCCGCCGCAGCCCCGCGTCGTCGAGCGGCGGGAACTCCTCCACGCCCGACGGCGACAGGAAGCACTTGAAGCCGAACACGCCGGCCTCGTGCAGTGGCCGGAGGGCGGCGGCGTTCCCGGGGACCGCGCCGCCCCAGAAGCCGACGTCCACCGCGCACCGGCCCCCGGCGGCCCGCCTCTTCACGTCGAGCGCGGCCACGTCCACGGTCGGCGGCAGCGAGTTGAGCGGCATGTCCACGATCGTGGTGACGCCGCCGGCCGCGGCGGCCCGGGTGGCCGACGCGAAGCCCTCCCAGTGGGTCCGGCCGGGCTCGTTGACGTGCACGTGGGTGTCCACCAGACCCGGCAGCAGCGCGACGTCGCCGAGGTCGACCCGTTCGGCGGCGTCCGGGGGCGCGTCGTGGGGGTGCAGGCCGGTGATCCTGCCGTCCCGTACGGCCACCGCCGCCGGGGCCTGGCCGCCGGGCAGCACCACCCGGCGGGACCGGACCACCAGGTCCGGCCTCCGTTCGTCCGCTCCCCGGCTCGTCACGGGCCGTCCTCCGCTTCCGTCAACGGCGCTCCCCGGCTGTTCGCAGGGGCTTTCCGGCTCTCGTCACAGGCGTCCCTCCGGATCTCGCGGGCTCCCGGATCTCGCGAACCCCCGGCCCTCGTGGGCTCCCGGCCCTCGTGGGCTCCCGGCCCTCGTAGGATCCGGGGTCTCGTAGGCTCCCGGCCCTTCTCGACGGCGTTCCCCGGCTCTTGCGGGTCCCCGGCCATGGTCACAGGTGTTCCGCGGTGATCCGGCGCGCGAGGCGCTCCAGCAGCGGGCCCGCCTGCGCCATGCACACCTCCGGGTCGGGTTCGAGGTCGGTGAGGGCGTAGGCGGCCGAGATGCCGGCCGCGGCCAGTTCCTCGTCGTCCAGCGTCCGCCGCCCGCACACCGCGACGACCGGGACCCCCGCCTTGGCCGCCGCCACCGCGACGCCCGCGGGGGCCTTGCCGCGCAGGGTCTGCTCGTCCAGCGCCCCCTCCCCGGTGATCACCAGGCGGGCGCCGGGGAGCCGGTCGTGGAAGCGCAGCAGGTCGAGCAGGTACTCGATGCCGGGCCGCAGGTCCGCCCCGAGGAAGGCCAGCGCGGCGAATCCCACTCCCCCGGCGGCGCCCGCGCCGGGCCGGGCGGCCACGCCCATGGCGCGCACGACGCCGTCGTGCTCGGCGGCGCCGGCCAGGCCGTGGGTGTGCGCGGCGACCGCGGCGAGCCGTACCAGGCCCTTCTCCAGCAGCGCGACGTCCTCGGGGCCGGCGCCCTTCTGCGGGCCGTACACGGCGGCGGCGCCGTGCGGGCCGAGCAGCGGGTTGTCCACGTCGCCGGCGACGATGTACTCCACGCCGCCGGACGGGCCGAGCCCGGACGCCTCGAACCCGGAGGCGTCGATCCTGTCGAGATCGGCCAGGGCCGCGCCGCCCGGGGGCAGCTCCCGTCCGTCCGCGTCCAGGAACCGGACGCCGAGCGCCGTCATCATGCCGGTGCCGCCGTCGGTGCAGGCGCTGCCGCCCAGGCCGAGCACGATCCGCCGCGCGCCGCGCCGTACGGCGTGGGCGATCAGCTCGCCGGTTCCCCGGCTGGTCGCGGTGAGCGCCCGCGGCCCGCCCGGCAGGCGGCGCAGCCCGGACGCCTCGGCCAGCTCGACCACGGCCGTCGGCGTCCCGCCGGCCTCGCGCCAGGCGTAGGCGGCGCGGACCGGCTCCCCGGTGGGCCCGGCGACCTCGGCCTCGACGCGGTCGAACCCGGCGGCGACGGCCGCGTCCACGGTGCCGTCACCGCCGTCGGCCACCGGCACCGCGACCGTGGCGACGTCCGGGCCGAGCCCGGCGGCCACCCGCGCCGCGACCTCGGCCGCGGTCAGCGACCCCTTGAACTTGTCCGGGGCGATGACGACGTGTCCCGACGACTCAGACAACCCTGCTCCCTGGTGTACGGCGGGCCGGCGTGGCCCGCCCGGCGCACCCGGGTGGCACCGGTCCCGGCCCGGTGAGGTGGGCCACCATCATCACATCCCTCCGGAAAGGGGTTTCCAGGGCGTCCCGGCTTTCCGGATGTCCCGGGCTCTCCGGACGTCCCGAGTTCACCGGGCGTCCCGGGCTCTCCGAACGTCCCGAGCTCTCCGGATGCCCCGGGCTCTCCGGACATCACGAGTTCTACGGACACCACAGACACCACGGACGTCATGGACGTGGGGACGGGGACGGGGCCGGAGGCGGGACGCCCCGCTCGCCGGCCAGGCGCACGAGGCGGCGATGGGCCTCGACGCCCGCC
Source organism: Streptosporangium sandarakinum (assembly GCF_013409935.1). Classification (GTDB taxonomy): domain Bacteria; phylum Actinomycetota; class Actinomycetes; order Streptosporangiales; family Streptosporangiaceae; genus Streptosporangium; species Streptosporangium nondiastaticum. The sequence continues at coordinate 1,094,642 of NZ_JACCCO010000001.1, forward strand.
CGGCCGAGCTCGTCCTGCGGCGTCGTGCGCAGCTCGTCGTCCGCCACGACCGTCTCGCCGCCCACCAGGAGCCGGGCCAGCGGCGGCTGCCGGGTGCCGAGGACCAGGGCGTGCACCGGGTCGGCGACGGCCCCGGCGAAGGAGTCGATCCGCCACAGCGCGATGTCGGCGAGTTTGCCCGGCTCCAGGGAGCCGAGCTCCGCCTCGCGGCCCAGGTTCCGCGCCCCGCCGAGGGTGGCGACCGAAAGGGCCTGCCGGGCGGTCAGCGCCGCGGGACCGTACCTCGCCCGCTGGAACAGCAGCGCCTGGCGCATCTCCCCGGCCAGCGAGGTCAGCTCGGCCGAGGCGCTGCCGTCCACCCCGAGGCCGACGTTCGCGCCGCGGCGGAGCAGCTCCGAGACCCGGGCGATCCCCGCGCCGAGCCGCCCGTTGGAGCTGGGGCAGTGCGCGGTGCCGGTGCCGGTGCGGGCGAGCCGGCCGATGTCGGCGTCGCTCAGGTGGACGGCGTGGGCGAACCACACGTCCGGGCCGAGCCAGCCGAGCTTCTCCATGTGGTCCACCGGGCGCACGCCGTACCGGGCCAGGCAGTGCTCCTCCTCGTCGAGGGTCTCGGCGAGGTGGGTGTGCAGGCGCACGCCCCTGTCCCTGGCCAGCGCGGCGGACTCGGTCATCAGCTCGGTGCTGACCGAGAACGGCGAGCAGGGCGCGACCGCCACCCGCAGCTTCGAGGAGAAGGAGGGGTCGTGGTGGGCGTCGATCGCCTCGGCGGTCGCGGTGAGGATCGTGTCGAGGTCCTCCACCACCTCGTCCGGGGGCAGGCCGCCGTCGGAGACGCCGCGGTCCATGGAGCCCCGGGCGGGGTGGAAGCGGACGCCGACCGCGCGGGCCGCGTCGATCTCGGCGGCGAGCAGGTCGCCGCGCCCGGCGGGGAAGACGTAGTGGTGGTCCGCGGAGGTGGTGCAGCCGGACAGGGCGAGGTGGGCCAGGCCGGCGCCGGCCGCCCCCCTGACGACCTCGGCGTCCATCGCCGCCCAGACGGGGTAGAGCGCCACCAGCCACTCGAACAGCGTGGTCTCCCGGGCGAACCCCTGGGAAGCCCACTGGTAGAGGTGGTGGTGGGTGTTGACCAGGCCCGGCGTGGCCAGGCAGCCTGTGCCGTCGACACGGCGCGCGCCGGGGAGATCCGGCGCCGGTCCCGGGCCGATCGCCTCGATCCGGTCGCCCCGGACGACGATGTGGCCCGAGGGGATCTCCGGGCCGGTCACCGGGACGAGATAGGCGTTCTCGATCACCAGCGCGCCGCCCGCCCCCGCCCCGGGTGCGGCCCGCGTGCCCGCGGCCTCCCGTTCACCGGAAAGGCCGCCCGCGGAACCACCCGGAAGGCCGCCGGAGGAGCCACCGGGAAGATCCGCGGGGGAACCGTCCGGGAGGTCGCCGGGGAGTCCTGGGCCGGTCACGGGGTCGCCGCCTTCCGCGTGGCGGCGAGCCGTACCGCGTCGAGGATCTTCTCGTAGCCGGTGCACCGGCACAGGTTGCCCGCCAGCGCCTCGCGGATCTGGGCGTCGGTGGGCCGGGGCGTCCGGTTCAGCAGGTCGTGGGCCTGCACGATGAGGCCGGGGGTGCAGAAGCCGCACTGGACGGCGCCGCACTCGGTGAACGCCTCCTGCACCGGGTCGAGCCGACCGTCCCCGGCCAGCCCTTCGACCGTGCGGACCTCGCGACCCTCCGCCTGCCCGGCCGCGACCAGGCAGGCGCAGACGGGCAGGCCGTCGAGGTAGACCGTGCAGGAGCCGCACTCGCCCTGCTCGCAGGCGTTCTTGGAGCCGGGCAGCCCCAGCCGCTCGCGCAGGACGTACAGCAGGCTCTCGCCCTCCCAGACGTCGTCGGCCGTACGGTGCCGGCCGTTGACGGTGAGGCTGACGCGCATCAGCCCTCCTTCCACAGGTCGTGCCAGGCCCAGGCCAGGGTGCGGCGCGCCAGCACGGCGACGGCGTGCCTGCGGTAGGTGGCGGTGCCGCGCACGTCGTCGATGGGTGAGGCGGCCCCGGCGGCCAGTTCGCCGAACCGCCGGGGCAGCCCGGGGTCGAGCCGGCCGGTGTCCCAGTCGAGCTCGGCGGCGAGGAACTCCTCGGCCGCGACCGCCCGGCGCGGGGTGGGGGCGGCCGACCCGATGCCGGTGCCGGCCCGCCGCTCGGCGGGGTGCAGGGCCAGCGCGAACGAGCAGACCGCGATCACCATGGCGTTGCGGGTGCCGACCTTGGAGAAGTACTGCGGGCCGCCCGCCGGGCGCGTCCAGAACGCCCGGATCAGCTCGTCGGGCTCCAGGGCGCTGCGCTTGACACCGAGGTAGAACTCCTCCGCCGGGATCATCCGCACCCCCCGGGCGGCCGACTCGACCTCGATCTCGGCGCCGGCGGCGAGCAGCGGCGGGTGGCCGTCCCCGGCGGGCGAGGCCGCGCCGAGATTGCCGCCCACGGTGCCCCGGTTGCGGATCTGCGGCGAGCCGACCGTGCGGGCGGCCTGCGCCAGCCCTGGCAGCCGGTCCCCCAGCTCGGCGATCAGCCGCGCGTACGTCACGCCCGCGCCGACCCGGAGCCGCCCGTCCTCCTCGGCGCCCCACTCGCCGAGCGCGGCCACCCGGTTCAGGTCGAGCAGCGCGTCGGGCCGGTGGACGTCGAAGTTGAGCTCGACCATCACGTCGGTGCCGCCCTGGACGGGCACGGCCCCGGGCCGCTCCGCCTTGACCTCCAGCGCTTCGGCCCAGGTCGCGGGCCTCAGGAAGTCCACCGTCATTCCCAGGCGAAGCGGGCGTCGGGGGCCGCGTCGTCGAGGACCGTGCCCTCGATCAGCCCGTAGGGGCGGTCGGCGGCGTGGAAGACCTCGCCCGGGTTGTCCAGCCCGAACGGGGTCAGGTCCACCGCGAAGTGGTGCCGGTTGGGCATCGCCAGCCGTACCTCGCAGATTCCGGGGCAGGTCCGGAGCACCAGGTCGCCCATCGCGTAGAGGGTCTGCTGCAGCGAGAGGCTGTACGTCCCGGCGAACGCCTCCAGCAGGCGGCTCCGCACCTCCTCGTACGACTCGCCGAAGCCGTACGGCCGGGGCGGCACGGGCGGGCCGGGCGGCCCGGACGGTTCGGGCGCTCCGGATGATTCGTGCGGCCCGGATGGCTCGGACGTCCCGGATGGCTCGGACGTCCCGGATGGCTCGGACGTCCCGGACGGTTCGGGCGGTTCGGCGGCGGGCCGGAAGCCGTCCGGCAGGTGCCGCCACCGGGCCGAGACCTCGGTGGCCAGGACGCGGTCCCGGGTGGGCGGAAGGGTGGTGTACTCGTCCTGGATGAAGCCGTGGAACTCCGAGCCGGTGGAGTTCAGCACCACCAGGTCCCGCAGGCCCGAGACCACGGTGGAGGCGCCGTCGCGGTCGTGGTGGACCACGCAGGTGCGCACCTCCCGCCCCGAGCGGACGAAGGAGTGCCGCTCGTCCCCGCCGTCCGGCGGGGGGACGCGGTCCCAGAAGTACTCCTCGATCTCCACCCGGGCGTGGTGGATCGAGGGGTGGGCGTCCACGTGGTGGCGGGCCAGCAGCAGCGCGAAGTCCTCGATCTGGTCCACACCGTGTTTCCTGGCGAAGGCGTAGACGACGTTCTTCTGCGTGTCGGTCGGCAGGACCGCGGAGTTGTCCCCGGTCAGGTGCGCGTCGTCCATGGCCCCGGAGAGGGACGTGCGGACGTTGAGGTCCTTGATGTGGTGGACGACGCCGTCCCGGACGACGCGGACCAGGCGGATCTCCGCCTTGCCGTAACGGTTGGGTCCCAGCACGACCGCCATGCCTCGTCTCAGCTCCCTCGGTACGTCGAATAGGCGAACGGGCTCAGCAGCAGGGGGACGTGGTGGTGCTCGGCGGGGTCGGCGACGGTGAAGTCGACCGTCACCTCCGGGTAGAAGGTCACGATCCCCTGGGCGGCGAAGTACTCGCCGGTGGCGAAGACCAGCCGGTGGGCGCCCGTATCGGTCGTCGCCCAGCCGCCGATCCGGCCGTCGGCGCCGGTGACGCCCTCGGCCAGCACCTCCCCGCCGTGCTCCAGCCGTACGGCGACGCCCGTCGCGGGCCGGCCGAGCGAGGCGTCCAGGACGTGGGTGGACAGGCTCACACGCCTCCCTCCCCCGCGTCCGGGCGGGCTCCCGTCGCGGGGCTCCCGTGTCTCCCCGGCCCGGCCGCCCGGTGGATCCCCGTCCCGGGGCGTCCGGCCGTCACGCCGTTCCCTCCGGGTCCTCCAGCAGCCGCGCCACGCGCAGCCGGGCGATCCCGGCCAGTTCGGTCCGCACGACGTCCCGTTCGGTCTCCTCGTCGTTGCGCAGCCGTGCCCGCAGGCGGTCCAGCATCTCCCCGGCGGTCAGGCCGGCGGCGCGGACCAGGTAGATGTGGCCGAAGCGCGCCTCGTAGGCGCGGTTGCCCTCGGCCAGCGCGGCGAGCACGGCGGGGTCCGCCCCCGCCACCCCGGACTGCTCCCGCCGCGACCAGGACGCCTCCCGCCCGCCCGCGCCGGGCGGCACCGGGCCGCCGCCGTCACCTGCCGCATCCCGGCCCGCCGCGCCCGCCCCGTCCGCACCGGGGCCGGTCACACCGGGAGCGCCCGTGCCGGGACCGGTCGCGCCGGACGCGGCTCCGCCGTCGCGGGGCGGTTCGCCGATCCTGGGGTGGGCGGCCAGCGCCGTCAGCACCTCCGGCCAGGGCAGGCCGAGCACGGCCGCCTCGACCGCCGACTCCAGCGCGGCGAGGTCGCGGTAGGGGCGCCGGGCGGCCACCTCCCGGGCGAAGACCGGGGACGCGCAGCACGCCAGCAGCCCGGCCTCGGCCCCGGCGGCCCCGAGCGCGTTGAACCCGGCGGGCCCCGCCGGCGCGGTGGCGTCGATGTTGGGCATGTGAGCAGTACACACAGCGCCGTCGCCCCGGTCCAGCAGCGGGAACTCCCAACCGGGCTAAAGGTTCGTCCCGGATTTTCGTGTCATGCTCCAAAAGACCGACGACGAGCCGGTGGGCCGCGGGGAGGCGTCCCGGCCCCGCGACGGGCTCGCGGATCACGGCGGGCCGGTGGACCGCGACCGCCTCCCGGGTTCCGGGGCCGCCTGTCGGAACGGTGACGAACCGGTCACCTCCGGAGGGCACCCGGGATGTCGCCGGGGAGCGGCCGGGAGACGTCGGACCCAGCGCCTAAACTGACGGCACCATGTCTTCTCTCTCCCTCATCGGCGGACACGTCTCCGTCACCGGCGGCCTGGGCAAGGGCGGCCTGAAGTGCGCCGCCGACATCGGCGCCGAAATGATCCAGGTGTTCGTCACCAACCCGCGCGGCTGGGCGCTCGCCGACGGCGACCCCGCTCAGGACGCCCTGCTGCGCGAGTCGGGCATGTTGTCGTTCATCCACCTTCCCTACCTCGTCAACATGGGCACGCCGAGCGCCGAGACCCTGGAGAAGTCCACCGCCGTCGTCCGGCACGGCCTCCGGCGGGCGTACGCGATCGGCGCCCCCGGCGTGGTGGTCCACACCGGCTCGGCGGTCAGCCAGTCTCGTGACGACGCCATGCGCCAGCTCCACGAGCACCTGCTCCCCCTGCTCGACGAGATCCCCGAGGACGGCCCCGACCTGTTGCTGGAGCCGATGGCCGGGCAGGGCGCGATGCTGTGCGCGACCGTCCAGGACCTGGAGGCCTACCTCGCGGCCCTCGACTGGCATCCCAGGGCGGGCGTCTGCCTCGACACCTGCCACGCCTTCGCCGCGGGCCACGACCTCTCGACCGCCGAGGGGGTCGCCGAGACGCTCGACGCGCTGCACGCGGTCGCCCCCGGGCGGCTCCGGCTGATCCACGCCAACGACTCCAAGGACCCCCACGGGTCGAAGAAGGACCGTCACGAGAACATCGGCGCGGGTCACATCGGCATCGACCCGTTCGCCGTCCTGATGCGCCACCCGGTCGCGGCGGGCATCCCGCTGTGCGTGGAGACCCCGGGCGGCCCGGAGAAGCACCGCGAGGACATCGAGCTGCTGAAGAAGCTCCGCGACGCGCCCGGCGCCTGACACCCGGCGTCTTCGGTACGGCGGGCCGCGGCGCGGGCCCGCCGTACCGCGGGGGGCGGGGGCCGTGACCACCGTGCGAAGGGGTCACCGCGCGAAGGGACCGGCCGGCCCCGCCCGTTCAGCGCAGCCCGGCGGCGCTCAGCGCCAGCGCGACGACGGCCCCGTCGGCCGGGGCCCGCACGTCCCGCCCGGTCAGCTCCCTGAACCTCGCGAACCGGTGCTGGACCGTGTTGCGGTGGCAGTACAGCGCGGCGGCGGTGTCGGCGATCGACCCGGTGCCCGCCAGGTGGGTCCGCACGGTCTCCAGCAGCCGGTCGCGCTCGGCCTCCCCGACGGCGGCCAGCGGGCCCAGCACCCGGCCGGCGAGTTCGGCGGCCAGCTCGGGGCTGTGCGCGGCGAAGACGTCCAGCCAGCGGTCCTCCAGGCGCAGGGGTCCCCCGGCGCCCGGCCGGACGGTCCGGGCCGCCGCCGTGGCCAGCCGTACGGCGTGCGGGACCTTCGCGAGGCCGTCCACCGGCGGCGACACCCCGCAGGGCACCTCCCGCAGGAAGCCCAGCACGGCCTTCTCCGGGTCGGCCGGCCTGGTGGGGAGCTGGACGACGAGCACGTCGCCGGTGGGCGACTCGTGGCGGTGGCCGCGCAGGCCCGCGGCGGCGACCGCGGTGGCGGCGGCGCGCAGCCCGGCGCCCACCACCGGGTCGGCCACCGCCACGGAGAACCGCCCCGCGATGTCGAGGCCGAGCACCCGCCCGGCGTCGCGCACCACGTCGGGATTGCGGCCGTCGTTGTCGAGCAGCCGGGCGAACCACGCGCGCCGCTGGTCCTCGCGCTGCCGTCCCATCTCCAGCACAGCCCGCTGGTAGCCCGCCATCAGGCCGGTGACGTGCCGTTCCACCGCCTCCCAGACCAGATGGGCGCCGCCCAGCAGCTCGGGCAGATCGCCGGGACCGGCCCGATCGATCAGGCTCTGCCACAGCGCCCGCGCGTCCAGTCGGCCCGCGGCCAGCAGGGAAGCCAGCGGCACCCCCTGGCCGGCGCGCCGCTCTCCCAGCCTCTCGGAGTGCGTGACCAGCTCGGGCGGGGTGGTGCCCTCGGCGAGGCGGCGCAGGATGAGCGCGAACCCGATCCGCGCGCCCTCCTCGACCTCCTCGCGCGGCACCAGCCCCTGGTCGTAGGGCGAAAGCGCCATCACCTTGTCGGCCCAGGCCACGATGACCTCCTCCAGGTCGGCGAGGCGGGCGAGGGCGAGCCGGGAGAGCACGGGATTGTTCACATGCACAATTTAGCGACCGGTTCACGCGGTGTATGACCGTTGGCTACCCGTTTGACCTGCCCATACGGTGGGCGGAAACCCAGGCCATCGGAGGGCGGTACCGGCGCTGTGCACCTGACACCCCGTGAGCAGGAACGGCTCACCATCTTCACGGTCGCCGAACTGGCGCGCCGCCGCAGGAGCCGGGGCCGCCGCCTCAACGCCCCCGAGGCGATCGCCCTGATCTGCGACGAGATCCTGGAGCGGGCCTGGGACGGGGAGAGCCTGGAGGAGGTCGTGTCCGCGGCCCGGACCCTCCTGACCGCCGACGACGTGATGGACGGCGTGCCGTCCCTGGTCACGCACGTGCAGGTGGAGGCGCTGTTCCCCAGCGGCACCGCCCTGGTCGCGGTGGACGCGCCGTTCGGCGCCCCAGCCGGGCGGGGACCCGGCTGGGTGGAGACCGGCGAGGGGGCGGTGGAGCTCAATGCCGGGCGCGAGCGGTCCGCGCTGACCGTCCGCAACGAGGGCGACCGCACCGTCTACGTCTCCTCGCACTTCCCGCTGACCGAGGTGAACGCCGCCCTGGTCCTCGACCGGGAGCGGGCCGCGGGGATGCGGCTGGACATCCCGGCGGGGACGGCGACGGCCTTCCCGCCGGGCGAGACCGTGGAGGTTCACATCGTGCGGAGGTCGTCATGAGCCGGGTCACCCGCGGCACCTACAACGCGCTGTACGGCCCGACCGCCGGTGACCGGATCCGGCTGGGCGACACCTGCCTGTGGGTCGAGGTCGAGCACGACGACGTCGTCCACGGCGACGAGCTGCTGGGCGGCTGCGGCAAGACCCTGCGCGACGGCCTGCTGGCCGCCCCGCGCGGCGACCGCGAGTCCGCGCTCGACCTGGTGGTGGCCGGGGTCGTGCTGATGGATCCGGTGCTGGGCGTGCGCAAGACCCACATCGGCGTCAAGGACGGCCGGATCGTGCCGTTCGAGGGCGCGGTCATCGACTCCCACACCGCGATCGTGACGGGCGAGGGGCTGATCGCCACCCCCGGCGTCGTGGACTCGCACGTGCACCTGTCGTCGCCCGAGATCGCCCCGGCGGCGCTGGCCTCCGGCGTCACGACGGTCGTGGGCATGGGCCTGGGCGGGGTGTGGGACGTCGGCTGCAACCCGGCGCACAACCTGCACACGCTGATGAGCGCCTGGCGCGGCACCCCGCTGAACGTCGCGTTCCTGGCCCGGGGTTCCTCCAGCTCCGCGACGCTGCTGGAGGAGGCGGTGCTGGCCGGGGCCGGCGGCTTCAAGATCCATGAGGACTTCGGGGCGACCCCGCGCATCGTGGACACCTGCCTGGGCGTGGCCGAGGGGGCGGACCTGCCGGTGGCGCTGCACTCGGACTCGATGAACGAGTCGGGTTATCTCGCCGACACTGTCGCCGCCACCCGGGGCCGTACGGTGCACGCCTACCACGTCGAGGGCGGCGGCGGCCACCCGGACCTGCTGGAGGTCCTCTCCGAGCCGCACATCCTGGCCTCCTCCACCACGCCGACCATCCCCTACACGGTCAACACGGCCGGCGAGCTCTTCCCGATGACCATGACCGTGCACCGGCAGAACCACCACATCGACAGCGACGTGGAGGTCACGATGAGCCGGCTGCGGGTGCACGGCATCGCCGCCGAGAACGTGCTGCACGACCTGGGCGCGATCAGTATCGTCAACTCCGACTCGATGGGCATGGGCCGGGTCGCCGAGACCGTCCGCCGCACCTGGCAGGTCGCCCACCTGCAGGCGCTGCGCGCCGGTGAGGGCGGCCCCGGCCTGCCGGACGGCCGGGCCGGTAACGAGCGGGCGCTGCGCTACCTGGCCAAGCTGACGCTGAACCCGGCGGTCGCGCACGGCGTGGCCCACGAGGTCGGCACCCTGCTGCCGGGGCGGCTGGCCGACATCGTGCTGTGGCACCCGGCGTGGTTCGGCACCAAGCCCGAACTGGTGCTCAAGGGCGGCTTCGTGGCCCACGGCGTCTCGGGCAGCGGCTCGGGCTCCACCCGGCTGACCCAGCCGCGCTCCTACCGCCCCTACTTCGGCGGGCTCGGCGACGCGCCGAGCCGGCTGTCACGGATCTTCGTCGCCCACGAGGCGCTGGAGTCCGCCGAGGCCCGCGACGCGCTGCCCACCGGCGTGCGGTACGCGGCCGTCCGGCGGTCACGTGGCCTGACCAGGGCCGACATGTGCCGCAACACCGCGACCCCGCGGGTCGAGGTGCCCCGCGAGCCCGGCCCCGTCCTGGTGGACGGCGCCGAGGTGGACCTGGCGCCCGCGACCGAGGTCCCGCTCGCCCGTCTCCATCACTTCGCCTGAAACCCCCTGGTGATCCCCATATGAGTTCCCCGAACGCCCGCGGCGCGGGCATCGCGTCCTTCGTCGGCACCTCCATCGAGTGGTACGACTTCTACATCTACGGCACCGCCTCCGCCCTGGTCTTCGGCAAGCTCTTCTTCCCCGAGGTCAACCCGGCCGCCGGGGTGATGGCCTCCTTCGCCACCTTCTGGGTCGGCTTCCTGGCCCGCCCGCTGGGCGGCGTGATCTTCGGCCACCTCGGCGACCGCATCGGCCGCAAGCGCACCCTGGTGGCCACGCTGCTACTGATGGGCGGCGCGACCACGCTGGTGGGCGTGCTGCCCACCTACGCGACGGCCGGGGTGCTCGCCCCGATCCTGCTGGCCGGGCTGCGCCTGGTGCAGGGCGTCGCGGTCGGCGGCGAGTGGGGCGGCGCGGTGCTGATCGCCGCCGAACACGCCGGGCCGAAGCGGATCTTCTACGCGGCCTTCGCCCAGCAGGGCTCCCCCGCCGGGTCGATCCTCGCCACCGGCGTGTTCGCGCTGGTCAGCCTCCTGCCCGAGGAGAGCTTCATGTCGTACGGGTGGCGCATCCCGTTCCTGGCGTCGGCCGCGCTGCTGGTGATCGGCATGGTCATCCGGCTGCGGGTGGAGGAGTCCCCGGAGTTCGTGCGGATGCGCGAGCAGCGCGAGGTCGCCAAGCTGCCGGTCGTGGAGGTCTTCCGCTCGGCGTGGCCGCTGGTGCTGCTGGGCATCGGCGCCAGCGGCGTCGGCATCGCCTCCGCCTACTTCACCAACACCTTCATCCTGTCGTGGGCCACCACCGATCTGGGCATCACCAAGAGCACCATGCTGAACGTGCTGCTCATCGTGTCGGTCGTGCAGTTCGTCACCCAGCCGCTGGGCGCGGTGCTCGGCCAGCGGATGGGCGCCGCCCGCTACATGCTGATCGCCTTCACGGCGCTGCTCGTCTGCACGCCGATCACGTTCTGGCTGGTGGGCACCGGCGACCCGGTGCTGGCCACGCTCGGCCTGGCGCTGAGCATCGTGTTCGGCGGCTCCTCCTACGCCGCGCTGGCCGGCTTCCTCGCCGAGGCGTTCCCGGCGCGGGTCCGCTACACCGGCATCTCGCTGGCCTACCAGCTCTGCGGCGCGCTGATCGGCGGCACCACCCCGATGATCGCCCAGGCGCTGCTCGGCTGGTCCGGCACGATCTGGACCGTCGTCGCGCAGTACCTCGTCATCATCCTGCTCACCATGGCCTGCGTCGCCGCGCTGCACCGCCGTTCGGCGGCCGCCGTGGAGCCGGTCCCGGCGAGCGTCTGAGAAGAACAAGTCCGAGCACGCCCCCTTCGCGGAAGGGGCGGAGGGAAGGATCGTCATGCGCCTGGACGCCCTGTTCGTCAACGGCCGGTTCGCCACGCTGGACCCCGGCCGGCCCGAGGCCACCCGGCTGGGGGTGTTCGGCGGCCGGGTGGCCGGCCTGGACGAGGAGCTGGACGGGGTCACCGCCGACGTGGTGGTGGACCTCGGCGGCGCCCGGGTGGTGCCGGGCTTCAACGACGCCCACCACCACCTGAGCATGCGCGGGCAGCAACTGCGCCAGCTCGACCTGCGGGCCGGCCGGGTCTCCTCGCTGGAGGAGCTGTACGCCAAGGTCGCCGAGCGGGCGGCCGGCCTGCCGCCGGACGCGTGGGTGCGCGGCGCCGGCTACGACCAGAACAAGCTGGGCGGGCAGCACCCCACCCGCGAGGCCCTCGACCGGGCCGCGGGCGGGCGCCCGGTCTGGCTGCAGCACGTCTCGGCGCACATGGGCGTCGCCAGCACCGCGGCGTTCGCCCTGATGGGGTTCTCCCGGCTGGAGGACGTCCCGGAGGTCCCCGGTGGCACGGTCGGCCGCGACGCGGCGGGCCTGCCGGACGGCCTGCTCACCGAGCAGGCCCAGGACCTCGCCCTCCGGGTGCTGCGGCCGGTCCCCCACGACGACTACGTCGAGGGCATCGCGCTCGCCAGCCGGGTGGCCGCCGCCGAGGGCCTGACCAGCTTCACCGAGCCGGGCGTGGGCCGCGGCCTGGCCGGCAACGGCGCCCGGGACGTGGCCGCCTTCCAGGAGGCCGTACGGCGCGGCCTGCTGTTGCAGCGCGCCACCCTCATGCCGGGCTCGCCCAACCTGCACGAGGTGGGGCCGGACGGGTTCGGGCTGGACCTCGGGATCGGCACCGGGTTCGGGGACGAGCGGCTGCGGATCGGCCCCGTCAAGCTGTTCTCCGACGGCTCGCTGATCGGCAGGACCGCCGCCATGTGCTGCGACTACCAGGGCGAGCCGGGCAACCGGGGGCTGCTGCAGGAGGAGGCCGAGGCACTGCGCGCGTTCGTCCTGCGTGCCCACGCCTCCGGCTGGCAGATCGCCGCGCACGCCATCGGCGATCACGCGGTGGAGGTGATCCTGGACGCCTACGAGGAGGCCCAGGCCGCGCACCCGCGGCCCGGGATCCGCCACCGGATCGAGCACTGCGCGGTCACCAGCGAGGCGCAGGTGGCCAGGATCGCCCGGCTGGGCGTGGTCCCGGTCCCGCAGGCCCGGTTCATCTCCGAGCTGGGCGACGGCATGCTCGCCGCGCTGGGCCCGGAACGCTCGCGCGGCTGCTACCGGCAGCGCTCGTTCCTCGACGCGGGGATCACGCTGCCCGGCAGCTCCGACTGCCCGGTGGCCGACGGCGCGCCGCTGCTCGGCATCCACGACCTCGTCAACCAGCGGACCGCGTCCGGGGCCCCGTTCAACCCGGACGAGGCGCTGACCGTCACGCAGGCGTTGCGCGCCTACACGGTCGGCTCGGCGTACGCGGCGCACGAGGAGCACCGCAAGGGCACCCTCGCCCGGGGCATGCTCGCCGACTTCGCCGTGCTGTCGGACGACCTGCTCGCGGTGCCCGCCGAGCACATCCGCGACCTAACGGTGCTGGCCACCGCGGTGGGTGGCGTCCTGGTCCACGACGCGGCGGGGTTCGCCCGCTGACGCCGTCCCCTCCGGACCGCCGCGCCACCCCCCGTGACGCGGCGGTCCCCCGCCGCCCGCGCCTTTCCCCGCGGCGCGGGTGGTCCCGCGCCGCCGGACAGGTCGCGCCGGTCGGCGGGCCCGAGCGGGACGCCCGTTCCCGCGATCCGGCCGCCCCCGCGGACCGGATCACGGCTTCCCACCGCCAGAGGCGGCGCGGGCGTCCCGTCGCACCGGAGCCGGCCGGGCCCTCCCCCGAGCCCTGGGCCCGGCGCGGGTGGCGCGAGAATCGGCCACCCGGAATCCCGCCGCGTCAGACCACGTCAGGGGCCTTCCAGCCCCTCGTCCCCCCCGCTGACCCGGCGGTTTCGGCTCTCCGGTTGTGAGAACAGTAGAGCGGCGCCCCCGCGGGTGAGCCGGGGTTCACGCGCAGCGCGGTCAGCGGCGCGTAGTTGTCGCCGTACGGAGGGTGCCGGCGCGACGAGCGGCACCCGGGAGGCGACGAACGGTCGCCGGAGACCTCACGAGGCCCGTCCGCACCATGAGACACATGAGTATCGGGGCCCGGGACTCATGATCCGCCGGCCGCGCCGGAGGTCACCGGCCGATCCTGGAACTGGCGGACGAGCCGCTCGCGGACCTGCCGGGTGTGGCGGCGGCTGACCGGCAGGGTCTCCTCGCCCACCTGGAGCACCACCCGGCCGCCGTCGAAGCGCAGCTCGCTGACGTGCCGCGCCGACACCAGCGTGCTGCGGTGGACGCGGATGAAGCCGGAGGCGGCCCAGCGCCGCTCCAGCGCGGCCAGCGACATCCGTACGAGGTAGGCGCCGTCCACGGTGTGCAGCCGGACGTAGTCGCCCTTGGCCTCGGCGAACCGGACGGTCTGCCGGGCGACGAACCTGGTCCGCCCGCCCAGCTCGACCGGGATGACGTCCTCGGCGTGCGGCTCCCCCTGGGGCGACGGCGAGGACGCGGCGGACTCCAGGCGGCGCACGGCCTCGGCCAGCCGGTCGGCCCGCACCGGCTTGAGGAGGTAGTCGACCGCCTCCACCTCGAACGCCTGGAGCGCGCAGTCCTCGTGGGCGGTGACGAACACCAGGCGGGGCGGGTTGGGGAAGGCGCCGATGAGCCGGGCCAGGTCGAAGCCGCCGAGACCGGGCATCCGGACGTCGAGGAACACCCCGTCGAGCCGTTCCCCGGAGCCGACCATCTGCACCATGTCCTGGAGCGCGGTGACCCCGCCCTCGGCGGTGGAGACGCGCTCGATGCGGGGGTCCTGGCGCAGGAGGTGGGCCAGCTCCTCCAGCGCGGGGACCTCGTCGTCGACGGCCAGGACTCGCAGCATGCCCCCACGCTGCTCCGGAACCGCGCTCACCGCAAGAGACATGTCAACTTTAGGTAATGCTATGACTACAAATAGCTATTGGAGGAGAGGGGCTCAGAGGAGGAGCTTGGGGACGCGCAGCCGGACGGTCGTCCCCACGCCCGGCGCGGTCTCCAGGACCAGCCCGTACTCCTCACCGTAGATGCGGCGGAGCCGCACGTCCACGTTGGACAGGCCGATGCCGCCCCCGTCCCTCCGGTCGCCCGGTTCGGCGCCCAGGAGCGTCCTGGCGCGCTCCGGGTCCATCCCGAGGCCGTCGTCTGCCACGCTGATGTGGGCCTCGGGCCCGGCGTCCACGGCCACCACCCGCACCCGCCCCGCGCCGCCGCACAGGGCGGTGCCGTGCTTGATGGCGTTCTCCACCAGCGGCTGCACGCACAGGAACGGGACCGGCACCGACAGCACCTCGGGGGCGACCTCGACGGTGAAGCGGAGCCGGTCGCCGAACCTGGCGTGTTCCAGCTGCAGGTAGCGGTCCACGCAGTGCAGTTCGTCGGCCAGGGTGGTGAGGTCGCCGCCGCTGCGCAGCGCGTACCGGGTGAAGTCGGCGAAGTCGACCAGCAGCTCACGGGCGTGCTCGGGGTCGGTGCGCACGAACGAGGCGATGGTGGTCAGGCAGTTGTAGACGAAGTGCGGGGAGATCTGCGCGCGCAGCGCCCGGGTCTCCGCCTCCGTCGCGCGCCGCCTGGAGGCGTCCAGCTCGGCCAGCTCCAACTGGCCGGAGACCCAGCGGGCCAGCTCGGCGACGGTCCGGGCCAGCGGCTCGCCGGCCTCGGCGCCGTAGGCGGCCAGCGCACCCACCGCCCGGCCGTCCACCGTCAGCGGCGCGACCGCCGCTCCCCGTACGGCGCAGCCCGGCGTGCCGCAGGCCGCGGCGTCCCCCGCCACGGTGAGCGGGCGGCCCGCGGCGAGCGCGGCGCGGGCGTGCCGGACCGCGTGGCCGCGGTGGCAGCCGGCCGGGCCGTCCCAGGCGAGGACCTCCTCGGTGTCGGTCACCGCGACGGCGTCGGCGCCCAGCAGGGCGCGCAGGTGGTGGACGGCCTCGCGGGCGGAGCCGCGGTTCAGGCCGGTCCGCAGCGACGGGGCCGCCCGGGCCGCGACGTGCAGGGTGGCGAAGGTGGCCTCAGCCGCCTCGGTCGCCTCTTCCGGTGGCCCCTGCGGCTTCCGGTGGGCGGCCGCCCACCGGGACAGGACGAACCCGAGGAGCACACTGGCGGCGCACAGGAGCGCCCAGCCGCTGGTCGACATGGCGCAAACCGTAGTCAAACCATTACGGCCCAACACGGGAAAACCCGGATCAGGGCGGGCCTTCGCCTGGTTCCTCCTGATACGAGTAGCGCTGCTCGCTCCAGGGATCGGCGACGTTGTGGTAGCCGCGGTCCTCCCAGAAGCCGCGCCGGTCCTCGACCATGTACTCCACGGCCCGCACCCACTTGACGCTCTTCCACGCGTACAGGTGGGGGACGACCAGCCGGACCGGGAAGCCGCGCTCGGGGGAGAGGGGTGTGCCGTCCAGTTCCAGCGCGAAGATCGTGTGGTCGCGGGTGAAATCGGCCATCCGCACATTGGCGCTGTAGCCGTACTCGGCCCAGATCATCACGTGCCTGGCCTCGGGCGCCGGCGGGGCCAGCTCCATCAGCGTCGTGGCGGCCACCCCGCCCCACTCGTTGCCCATGATCGAGAACTTGGTGACGCAGTGGAAGTCGGCGAGGACCGTGCTGCGGGACAGCTCGGAGAACTGCGGCCAGGTGAACCGGTGCTGCCCGCCGGAGGCCGTCGCCCCCATGACCTGGAACTCCCACGTCGCCGGGCGGAACGTCGGCACCCTGCCGTAGTGGATCACCGGTCGGCCCCGGGGGACGTACTGTCCCGGAGGCAGGCGAGGTTCCTCCCGTGGAGGTTCGGACTGCTCCACCATCATTCCCCTCGCCTTCCCCGACGGCACGGGGTAATCCTGCCACCGCGACTCCGGCGCCGTTCCGGTGCCCCCTCCCGCCGCTCACGGCGCGGGCCGGCCGCCGGGGCACGGGGCGGCGGCTCACTGGGCGGAGCGGCGTGGTTCGCGGGCGGTCGGCGTGGTCGCGGGCGGGCCGCGGTTCGCGGGCCGTCGGCGGCTCATAGGGCGTCGGCGGATCACGGGGTGGACCGGCGCCGGCCGTGCGCTAGTATTGCCCGCGATGCGTACCGCGTTCTGGTTTTGGTATGGCGACGGACCCGTAGGTCGGACCGATCGCCACCGGATGCTGCGCTGACATCCAGGCGAACGAAGGCCCCGGGTCCACCAAGGACCCGGGGCCTTTCGCTTTCCCCGGGGCCCTTCGGAGGATCTCCCGCCGGTCTTCGGCGAACTTCCCCAAGGAGAGACATGGTCATCGTCATGAGCCCCGGCGCGACCCCCTCGGACGTCGAGGCGATCGTGGAGATCATCGGCACGACCGGCGGCGAGGCGTTCGTCAGCCGGGGCGTGAACCGCACGATCATCGGCCTGGTGGGCGACGTCGCCCGGTTCGAGGCCCTCGACCTGCGCGCCATGCCCGGGGTGGCTGACGTGATGCGGGTGAGCACGCCGTACAAGCTGGTCAGCCGGGAGAACCACCCCGAGCGGTCCACGGTCCGGGTCGGCGGCGTGCCCATCGGGCCCGGCACGGTGACCCTCATCGCCGGGCCGTGCGCGGTGGAGACGCCCGAACAGACCCTCCAGGCCGCCGAGATGGCGAAGGCGGCGGGCGCGACCCTGCTGCGGGGCGGCGCCTACAAGCCCCGCACCTCCCCCTACGCCTTCCAGGGCCTCGGTGAGGCGGGCCTGCGCATCCTGGCCGACGTGCGTGAGGAAACGGGCCTGCCGGTGGTGACCGAGGTCGTCGACGCCCACGACGTCGAGCTGGTCGCCTCCTACGCCGACATGCTCCAGGTCGGCACCCGCAACGCGCAGAACTTCGCCCTGCTGCAGGCGGTCGGCGGGTCGGGCAGGCCGGTCATGCTCAAGCGCGGTATGAACGCCACCATCGAGGAGTGGCTGATGGCGGCCGAGTACATCGCCCAGCGCGGCAACCTGGACGTCGTGCTGTGCGAGCGCGGGATCCGCACGTTCGAGACCGCCACCCGCAACACCCTGGACGTCTCGGCCGTGCCGGTCGCCCAGCGCCTGTCGCACCTGCCGGTGATCGTCGATCCGTCCCACTCCGGCGGCCGGCACGACCTGGTGCTCCCTCTCACCCGCGCCGCCGTCGCGGTCGGCGCCGACGGTGTGATCGTCGACGTCCACCCGCACCCGGAGCAGGCACTCTGCGACGGACCCCAGGCGCTGGTGGACGGCGACCTCGCCGAACTGGCCGACGTCATGCGGCGGTTCCCGGCGCTGCTGGGCAAGACGGCCGCCGGCGAGCTGCTGACGCCCGCCTGACACCCGCTCCCGCGCCCCGCCGGACCGGCTCAGTCCTCGATCTTGTACTCCTGGAGGGAGCCGGCGAGCTGTACGGCGAGCTCCTCGGCGTCGAGCCGCCGCTCGATCTGCTTCAGGTCGGCGATCTTCGCGGCGGTCTCGGCCCGGCGGGGCGCCAGGAGGGTGCAGCAGTCCTCGTCGGGGAGCTCGGAGATCTCCAGGGTGCCGATGCGCCGGGCCTCGGCCATGATCTCCGTCTTGTCCAGGCCGATGAGCGGGCGCAGGATCGGCATGTCCACCGCGTCGTCCTGGGCGGTGATGTTCTGCAGGGTCTGCGAGGAGACCTGGCCGAGGGAGTCGCCGGTGATCAGCGCTCCGGCGCGGAGCCGGCGGGCGACCTCCTCGCCCGTCTTGAGCATCAGGCGCCGCTGGGCGATGACCGCCAGGCGGTCCTGCCCGGACGCCTTGATCGACTGCTGGGCCTTGCCGAACGGCACCACCCACAGCCGGGACCTGCCCTGGAACCTGTCCAGCGCCCGCACCAGCGCGTACGCCTTGTAGATCGACTCCGACGTGGTGAACGGGATGCCGGAGAAGTGCAGGAAATCGACCCGCAGGCCGCGGCGCATCATCCGGTAGGCCGCGACGGGCGAGTCGATGCCGCCGGACATCAGGACCAGGCCGCGACCGCTGACGCCGACCGGCAGGCCGCCCTGGCCGGGCAGACCGCCGGTGAAGACGAACACCTCGTCGCGGTCGACCTCGATGGAGACCACCAGGCCGGGGTTCTTCAGGTCGACCGGAAGGCCGTAGATGTCGTTGATCTCCCCGCCGACCGTGCGGTCGAGCTGCATGGACGTCAGCGGGAAGCGCTTGTCGCGGCGACGGGAGCGGACGGCGAAGGAGACGCCGCGCCTGACGTCCTCCCGGTCGGCCAGCAGCTCGATCGCCGCCTTGGTCACCGCGCCGGGGTCCTTCTCCACCCGCCATGCCCGGTGGACCCAGACCAGGCCGGGGACGCAGGCGACCCGCCGGGCCACCTCGTCGGCGACCTCGACGCCGGTGCCGTCCGGCAGGAAGATCGCGATGACGCCGTGTCGCTGGCGCACGTCCAGCTTCAGGCCGAAGCCCTTCAGCGCCGCCTTGATGTTGGACTGAAGCTGCCGCTCGAAAAGCTCGCGGTTGTCCCCCTTGAGGACGACCTCGCCCAATTTGAGCAGCACGCAGGGCTCGCCCAAGGCGGACATGGTCATGGTGCAACCTCCGGTGGCGCTTCGAGGGGAATGTAGGGGCACGGCCAAGTCTGGCGTGGTACCGCGTAAAGGCAATGGCTCGACCTCGCCACTTTAGTCGCCGTCATGACCTACCAGCGCCCGCACGGAGACGGTACGGAGACAGGACAGGGGCGGGCAGGCGGGCGGGACGCGGGCGGGTTCGGGGCCGGGCCGGGGCCGGGGCGGGAACGGCGGTCACCCAGCGGCGGGCACGAAGGGGGCGCGGGCGGCACGAGGCGGCACGGGCGGCGGGCACGGAGGACGCCGGGGGCGCGGGCGGCACGAGGCGGCGGGCCGGATCGGCCGCCCGCACGGCACGGGAAAGCGCCGCGCGGGAGAACCCGGCACGGAAAAAGCGGCGCGGGGATACGCCGCACGAGGACACGAGACACGGCACGCACGCGACAGGTGACGCACGCGACACGAAAGTCCCGGAGCGAAAAGTCCGGCCGAAAGGACCGGGACGGAAATCCCGGTGCGAAGGGCGCGGCGAAGACCCGGCGAGAAAGGCGGGATCCGAAAGTTCGACTTCGAAAGGCGGGCTCCGGGGCGCGGAACGGCCCTGGGGCGCGGAACGGCTCCACGGTGCGGGCGCTCCTTTTCCGCGCGCCCCTCGGGACGGGAGGAAAGGAGCGCCACGACCGTTCAGCGACTCTTCGGCATCGGTGCCGACCGGGGCGGATCAGTCGCCGCCGCCACCGCCACCACCACCGCCACCACCACCGCCGCCACCGCCACCGCCACCGCCACCGCCGCCGACGGTGTTGATGTTGGTGTTGGTGTTGGAGACGTTGGCGCCGCCGCCACCGCCACCACCGCCGCCTCCACCGCCACCACCGCCACCACCGCCACCGCCACCGCCGCCACCGCCACCGCCACCGCCGCCTCCACCGCCTCCGCCACCGCGGCGGGCGAAGCACCTCTCAGGGTTCCTCTTCTGCCAGCAGGGCGTCGCCGCGGAGACGAGGGCGGACGTGGAGGCGGTCTCGACGGTGGTTCCGGCACTGGCCGGCTGGGCGGACATCGTCACGGGGACGGCGAGGGCGGAGGCCAGCAGCGCGCCGGCGGCTATCGCGTTCTTCGTCTTGGTCATCGGAGATCACTCCATGTCGTACGGGGCCGGCCCGGCCGACACCCGGGGCTGAGTGAGACGTGGAATCGGCGCCGAAGACGGCGCCGGAGCGGCACAGAACCGCAAGTCCCACGGTAAGTCGCGGAAAGTCCGGCGCTTATCACACCGAAGCAAAGGCATTGATCCGCACGAATTACCTTTCGATTCAACCCGGAAACCGAGAGAAATCGCTCGGTCACCCTATGTAGTGTCCATTCGGTGGCGGGCTTTCTCCGCGAAGATTCCCCACGATCCCGGGACGCAATGGCCGGGTAGGTCATCACGGCCCGCTCCCACGCCCTGGGGGAAATGATTCCGCCCGGCTTCTGAAGCGGAAAGGCGGGAGTTACCGCCGTTTGGGGAATGGCGATGGCATTGTCCGGCCCGGACGGGCACGTCACTTCGGGGATGGGGACGGCGTTGTCCGGTCGGGACGCGCGTCGCCCGGCGGCTCGGGGACGGATACCGGACGGACGCGTTGTCCGGTCCGGACGCGCGTCGCCCGCGCCGGGACCGCCGTCACCTTCGCGCCGGGACCGCCGCCGCGACGCGGACGCCGTTCACGACGAGGCCCAGGCAGATCAGCGCCACGACGGCCACCACCGTCAGCATGACCGGATAGGAGAGCCACCCCGCCAGGGTGGCCAGCACGGTGGGGAGCAGGAAACCCGAGTAGGCGAGCGCGTAGTAGACGCCGGTCAGGCCGGCCAGGTCGTCCGCACCGGCCATCCGCTGTATCTCCTGCAGCCCGGAGACCATCGCGATGCCGTAGCCGGCTCCCAGGGCGACCGCGGCGGCGGCCGCCAGCCACGGTGACAGCAGCAGCGCGTTCACCGCGCACAGCACCGCGCCGAGGAGCATCACCGCCATCGCCGCCACCGGAGCCCGTCCCGTACGGGCGCCCTCCTCGCCGTGCAGCCTCTTGGCCACCGGCTGCACGGCCACGCCCACTCCCAGGGTCAGCACCGTGAGGCCGGTCGCGTACGCCAGCCCCCAGTGCCCCACGCGGAAGCCGACCAGCTGGGGCATGACCGCGTACGCCAGCCCGGCCGAGCCGAACACCCACGGCGCCATCGGCAGGATCACGAGCCGGAACCGCCTGCGGGCCGGCGCGGGGACGCGCAGGTCGCTCGCGAGGGCCGCGAGGAGATCCCGGGCCGAACCCGTGGCGCGCGGGAGCGGCGGCCGGGTCTCCGGCACCCGCAGGAGCAGCACGGGGATCGCCACGGCGAGGAGAAGGTGGACGACGTACGGGGTCACCATGGGCCACGGCCCCCACTGGGCCAGCGCGCCCGCGACACCCGCGCCGAGCGCGAATCCGGCCGTCTGGCACAGCGCGGCACGGCGCGCGGCGAGCCCGCCGTCGGCCCCGGTCGACAGTTCCTTCACCCAGCTGCTGCCCACCGACATGGCGGTGCCGACCGCGACGCCGGTGATCAGCCGGCCCGCGTAGATGGCCCAGGCGCTCTGGCCGCCGAAGCAGAGCACCAGGCTCGCGACGGCCGAGGCGACGGCGCCGGCCACCAGCACGGGGCGCCGCCCGCGCCGGTCCGAGACGGGCCCGGCGAGCAGGAGACCCGGCACGAGCCCGACGACGTACGCGCCGAGGAAGGCGTCGACGCTGAGCGCGGAGTAGCCGCCCAGCCGGCGGTACATCAGCAGCAGCGGGGTGAACTGGTTGCCGCCCCAGCCGCAGGCGAACATCGCCGCGGCGACGATCCGCCAGGAGTCCGATCGGGGCGCGGCGGCAGGCGACGGGACGGCCTGCTTGGTTTCGAGCATGGGGAAGATCGGACCTTACGCGTCGTTCGTCGGGTACGGCTGAGGCCGTACGGAATGTTGGGTGGCCGAGGCTTCGTCGCTCGCCCGGGACGGCCACGGCGAGCCGTGCGTCGCCGTGAGGTGGCTCAGCAGGGCCGAGGCGAAGGCGGCGTCGTCGCCGTCGCGGAGGTGGCCGAGGAGGGCCTCGTGCTCGTCGGCCAGCAGGGAGAGCCGCTCCGGTCGCGGTCTCAGCGCGGAGATGCTCATGCGCCGCTGCCGGTCGCCGAGGGTGGCGTAGAACCGGTCGGCCAGCCGGTTCCCGGACGCTTCGACGATGCAACGGTGGAACGACTCGTCGGCCTCGGCGAACCGGTCGACGTCGGCGGTCTCGGCGAGGGCGCGCTGGCGTCTCAGCAGCTCCCGCATCCTCTCGTGGTACTCGTCCGGCAGGCCGGTGCGCGCGATGCGCTCCGCCGCGGACCGTTCGAGCGCCAGCCGCAGGTCCAGCACGTCCGCCGCCTCTCCCGGCGGCACCGGCACCACCACCGCGCCGCGCTTGGGGTGAAGCGTCAGCAGTTCCTCCGACGCGAGGCGCAGGAACGCCTCCCGGACGGGCGTCCTGCTCACCCGCACCCGTTCGGCGATCTCCCCCTCGCTGATGAGGCTGCCGCCGGGCAGCTCGCCGGAGAGGATCAACTCCTTGGTCACCGTGTACGCGGTGTGGGCGGCGGAGGGGCGCTTCACGGATTCGGACATACAAGCAGCCTACCGGCATAGATACATGGTTGTATCTATGCCGGTAGGCAAGAGACCCGGCGACTCCCGTCGGCCGGCCCGGCGACTCCCGTCAGCCGAAGAAGACCTCCGCCTCCTCGTAGCGTCCGACCGGCACCGTCTTCAGTTCCTTGGTGGCCTCGCCGAGGCCGGCCCGGACGATGTCGGTGCCCCGGAGCGCCACCATGACGCCGAACTCGCCGTCGTGGACGGCGTCGATGGCCTGCAGGCCGAACCTGGTGGCCAGGACCCGGTCGAAGGCCGTGGGCGTGCCGCCGCGCTGGATGTGGCCGAGCACGGTGGTGCGGGCCTCCTTGCCGGTCCGCTTCTCGATCTCCTTGGCCAGCATCTCGCCGATGCCGCCCAGCCGGACGTGGCCGAACGCGTCGAGCTCACCGGCCTGGAGGGTCATCTGGCCCTCGATCGGGTGGGCGCCCTCGGCGACCACGATGATCGGCGCGTACCGGGTCTGGAAGCGGGACTCGACGTAGGCGCAGACCCGGTCGATGTCGAACGGCTTCTCCGGGATGAGGATGACATTGGCGCCTCCCGCCATGCCCGCGTGCAGGGCGATCCACCCGGCGTGGCGGCCCATCACCTCGCAGATCAGCGCCCTGTGGTGGGACTCGGCGGTGGTGTGCAGCCGGTCGATCGCCTCGACGGCGATGTTGACGGCCGTGTCGAACCCGAAGGTGTAGTCGGTGGCGTTCAGGTCGTTGTCGATGGTCTTCGGCACGCCGACGACCTTGACGCCCTGGTCGAAGAGCTGCTTGGCGACGCCGAGGGTGTCCTCGCCGCCGATGGCGATCAGGGCGTCGACCCCGGCCTCGGCCAGGTTGCCCTTGATCTTCTCGACACCGCCTTCGATCTTGAGGGGGTTGGTCCGGGAGGAGCCCAGGATGGTCCCGCCGCGTGGCAGGATGCCCCGGACCGCCTGGATGTCCAGCGGCACCGTCTCACCTTCGAGCGGGCCGCGCCAGCCGTCGCAGAATCCGACGAACTCGTGTCCGTAGACGCCCACACCCTTGCGCACGACGGCGCGGATCACGGCGTTCAGTCCGGGGCAGTCGCCGCCCCCAGTTAGCACTCCGATACGCATGGCATCCTCCGGTGGTTCCGAAACAAGACAGCCAAACCGAATGGGGTGACACGACCGGCGGGGTCTCCCGCGCCGACCTCACGCATTCTGCCTGCTGAAAGACCAATGGTCTAGACCAAATGGAGGAGACTTCGGCGTTGTCCGCACCTCCCCTGGCCGGTGCGCCGGCGGGCCCGTTCCCGGGTGTCCGCGGCGCCGGGCCGGGCCGGTGCGGTCCGGGAGGAACGAGGGGGTACCTTCCCCCATCCGGGCCGCGCGACACGGGCCCCGCCGCATGATCTGGGCCGGCCCCTATGCCGCTCGGGGACCGGCCCGATCCGGCCGCGGCGCCTCCGGGGACCGGCCGTACGGGCCGCCGCGGACTCCTCCGCCCGTCGCCCGTACGGGCCCCGCCCCGGAGCCCTCCGGCCAGGGTCAGCGCGCGCCGAGGCCCACCGTGGCGAGGTTGTCCTCGGCCGGGTGGCTGCGCCCGGCCGGACCGGCGGCGAAGGCCCGCAGGATGTTCACCGTGCTGCGGCGGACGAACGCCCTGGCCTGCCCGGTGACGCCGTGCCCGCAGCGGGCGCCGCGCAGCGCGCAGACCCAGCGCATCGTGCCGGAGTTGAACACCCCGGCGCCGCTCGGCGCGGTGTAGTAGGCGCTGTGCGCGACCGTGGACCGTCCGCCGCAGTCGACGGGCGAGACCGACAGCACCTCCATGGGGCGGGGCGCGTCCCGGCCGATCCGGTCGGTCTCCACCCCCGCCATGCCGGGGAAGCGGGTGCCGTGCCGTACACCGGTGCCCCGGAAGATCCAGCTCCCCGGGCGGTGGACCACGTAGGCGGCCTCGGCGGGATAGCAGTCGTACATCGGCCCGGTCAGCGAGCTCTCCGGGCGGTGGTCGCGCCACAGGTCGGTGCGGGGGTCCTCGGCGGTGTCCTTGTGGCAGACGACCAGCCGGCCGGGGCCCAGCCGCGTCGCGGCGAACCTGATCCGCCAGTAGACGGCGTTGGCGCCGAGGAAGGCGATGTTGACGCCCCGGTCGCGGGCGGTCTCGACGGCGCGGCGCATGCGCGGCGACCAGTACTCGTCGTGCCCCAGGGAGACCAGGCCCCGGGCGCCGTCGAGGGCGTGCGGGTCCTCGTCCAGGTCCACGCTGGTGAGGTAGGCGAGCGGGACGCCGGTGCGCTCGGCGAGGGCGATGGCGTCGTACTCCATGTCCAGGAACAGCCGGGCACCGGAGGTGTCGTAGGGGCGGTCGAAGCTGACCGCCCGGGAACGCTCCTCGAAACCCCCGGGGCCGACGTAGAGGCTGCGGCCGCCCCAGTAGTTGTACGCCTGCCAGGTGGTGACCGCGTTGACGACCGCCATGCTCCCCCGCGCCGAGGCGGACCTGACGGTGACGGGGACGTAGCGGCCGCCTCCGGTGGCGGCGTCCAGGCGGATCAGGTAGGAACCCGCGGGCCAGCCGGTGGTGTCCACCTCCGGTCCCGGCCTCCAGTGGTCGGCGGTCACCGTGCGGGTCGCGGCGACGACCTTCGGAGCCGACTGCCGGACGCCGGGCAGCCCGGCCACCCGCCACACCCGCCGCGCGCCGGCTCCGCCGTACCAGCCCATCCGGAAGGCCGTGGCGGTGTAGTGGTCGGCCGTGGTCGAGACGTACAACCGGAACCTCTCCCCCGGCAGCACGCTGACCCGGTCGGCGAACCCCTCGATCTCGTGCGCGGCCCCGAGGCGGCGCAGCCGCCAGTGCGGGTCGCCCGGCCTGGCGTTCTCGGCGGCGGTGGCGCCTCCGGCGGCGGCCCCGGCGTCACCGGGGTTCCCCGCGGCGGCGTCCCCGCCTCGGGCGTCACCGGGCGCGGCGGAGCGGGAGCCGGAGGGCGCGAGGGTGCCGGCGGGGTGACGGGCGGCGGCCGCGCACCCGATGACCAGAGCCATGGTCACCAGCAGGGTGACCGCCAGATGCGAGGGCACGCGAGACATGCCCGGCATCATCGCCGCCCGCCGGGCGCCCCGTCCGCGACTTGACCGGCCCTTGGCCCTTCGGCGGCGGAACGCGGACCCGGACGGCCGCCGCGGAGGCGGAACGGGCCCGGTGAGCGGCCCGGACCCCGCGTCCCGGACGGCCGTGGCGGACGGGGCCGGTGTCCCGGACCGCCGCGACGGGCGGGGTGCCGGGCCGGGACCCGGTCAGGACAGCGGCAGGACGCACGAGGGCGTGCCGACGGCGAACACCCCCGCGGCGTCCCCCGGGACGCCGTCCCTCATCGGCAGTACGGCCACGCCCGCGGACCGCTGGTTGGCCACGTACATCCGGTCGCCGGCGACGGCGAAGTGCCGGGGCCACGCGCCGCCGCAGGGCACCTCGGCGACCCGCTCCAGGCCGGGCACGGAGAACACCGCGATCGTGTCGGGGCCCCGGTTGGCGACGTAGACGAAGCGCCCGTCCCCGGACGCCTCCAGGTGCGAGGGATGGTTCTCGCCGTCGGCCGCGCCGGCCGGGACGGCCCGGACCTCCCGCCAGCCGTCGTCGCCGGCGTCGTAGGCGCGGACCGTGCCGTCCAGTTCCCCGGCGACGTACCAGCGGTCCCCCACCCGGGCCATGTGCCGGGGGCCCATGCCCTCGGCCAGCCGTACCGGGCCGCCGGGGTGCGGCGTCACCCGGTCCCCGGCCCGGCCGGGGCCCGGGACCAGGTAGCGGCGGATCTCGTCCGTGCCCAGGTCGGAGACGTACAGCACGCCGTCGGGCCCGAAGACGGACTGGTGGGCGTGGGAGTCCTCGCGGTGCGGGAAGACCTGGGGGGCGGCGAGGGCGCCGGTCTCGTCGATGGGGTACACGCTGACCACGCCGTCGCCGTAGTTGGCCACCGACAGCAGGGTCCCGGAGGGGTCGACGACCAGGTGGCAGGGGGTGTTCCCCTCGCTGGGCCGCCGGTCGGTCTCGGTGAGCGTCCCGTCGGCGGCGCGGGCGAAGACGGCGACCGTGCCGGGCTCCCCCTCGCCCACCGCGTACAGGACCGGCAGCCGGGGGTGGGCGGCGAGGAACGACGGGCTCGGGGCGGGCGTCTCCGCGACCCGGGTGAGTCCGGCCGGCTCCATCAGGGTGATCCCCGGGCCGGTGCCCTCGGTCCCCGGCGTGCCGCCCGGTGTGTAGCCGCCGATGTACGCGATCTCCGCCATCATGCTCCCGCAGCCGTGGAGGCCGGTGCGCGGCCCCCGAACCCTTCCTGACCTTCCCGTGCCGTTCTGGGCCTTCCCGGGCCCTCCCGGGCGCTCCCGGGCCCTCCCGGGTCTTTTCGCCCGTCCCCGCCAGTCTGCGAACCTAGCGCACCCCCTGCCCGTTCCGGGAGGCGCCCCTCCGAGGAGGACCGGGTGACCCGGGAGGCGCGCCGGGACCGGGGGACACCGCGTGCCGTCTTCCCACGAGGGCCCGGTTAATTCGTTGACTCGGTCATATAAATGGTTGATCGTGTCATACATGATTTCGGACATCGACCGCCGTGTGGCGGAGATCCGCGCGTTCAACCGCTTCTACACCGGTGTCATCGGCGTGCTCCACCAGGGCATCCTGAACACCCCCTACTCCCTCACCGAGGTGAGGGTGCTGTTCGAGCTGAACGGCGGAGACCGGATGGAGACCGGCGAGCTGCGGCGGCTGCTCGGTCTCGACGCCGGCTACCTGAGCAGGATCCTCGGGCGGTTCGAGAGCGACGGCCTGGTCACCCGCGAGCGGTCGGCGGCCGACGCGCGGCGGCAGGTGGTCTCGCTGACCGCCGCCGGCCACACCACGTTCGCGGCCCTCGACGAGCGCTCGGCGGCCGAGGTGCGGGGCCTGCTGGAGGGGATCACCGAGGAGGACGCGCGGCGGCTGGTGGCGAGCATGGCGGCCATCCGGGAGGTCCTCGCCCCCGCCCGGCGGGCGGAGCCGTACGTCATCCGCCCGCCGCGCCCCGGCGACCTGGGATGGGTGGTGCACCGGCACGGCGTGCTCTACAGCCAGGAGTACGGCTGGGGCGCCGACTTCGAGGCGCTGGTGGCCAGGATCGTGGCCGACTACGTGGACCACCACGACCCCCGGCGCGAGGCCGGGTGGATCGCCGAGGTGGACGGCGAGCGGGCCGGATGCGTGTTCTGCGTCCGCAAGGACGACGGGACGGCGCTGCTGCGGATGCTGCTGGTCGAGCCGTCCGCCCGGGGGCTGGGGATCGGCGGGCGGCTCGTCGGCGAGTGCGTGGCCTTCGCCCGGGCGACGGGCTACCGGCGCATGGAGCTGTCGACCAGGAGCGTGCTGACCAGTGCCCGGCGGATCTACCGCGCGGCGGGCTTCGAGCCGGTCGAGGAGCGGCGGCTGGATGACCTCGTCGAGGAGACCTGGGCGATGGACCTCTGACGCGCTCCGCCCGGGAGACGCGGCGGAGGCCGAGTCGGGATGGAGGGCGGACGGGTGAGGATGACCGCGAGCCGGGGCGGGCGGGGGCCGGTGCGGTGGAGCCGCCCCCGGCGCGGGGTCGCACGCCGGGCGAAGGCAAAGTTCTCGCAAGGACACGGGTGGGCGTCCTTCAAACCTGGCCGCCCTATCATCAAGATCCGCGTCTGGGGACGCCTGCGGGTCCACAGTGGATCCACGTGACTCCTCCGCTCCCTGAAGAGAGCGGCTTCTCGCTTTCCTCGGCCGAGGCAGGCGACGGACAAGCCCTGCCCGTTTCGAACACAGGAACCACATCAAGGAAGCGACTCCCCTGTCGGATGAACCCGGCAGTGCCCTCACCAGATCCGATGGGTCTCACGCGGACCCCGCGTGAGACTCCCCGCCGCCGCCCCGGGAGGACCGTTGAGCGAAGGACTCGCGTTCGCCGACCCGATCCCCGAGACCCCCGGGGCCGCCACCCGGACGGGCGCGCGACGGGCCCTGGTCTTCCTGGACTCGCCGCCCGCCACACCCGACCGGCCCTTCGACCCCCCGGCCGCCGGACGGCCGGACACCCGCCTGGCGGCGGTGCTGCGCGCCGAGGGCTTCACCGTCGACGCCCGCCCCGGCGAGGGCGCGCGGGCCGACGGCGGCCGGGTGTGGGACTTCCTGCGGTCGGCCGGGGACGGCGACGTGCTGATGATCCGGCTGCCCGGCGGCAACGCCTGGACCTCCGGCCAGCTCGGCTCCATGATCGGCGCGTTCGGCCGGCGGGTCGGCGAGTCGGCGGCGGCGGCCGTGCTGCTGGTCATGGACTTCGGCTGGAGCGCCCTGGACGGCTCGGCCCCGCCGGTCAGGCAGCTCGGCGTGGCCGGGGAGCCCCGCCTGTCCGCGGCGGCGCTCACCCTGGCCCTGCGGTTCGGCGAACCCGCCCACGGCCCCGCCCCCAGCCTGACCGGCGTCCTGGCCGACGGCCTGGCCTCCCTGGCTGCCGACCCGGCGCGCGGCGCGGTCACCGTCGGCGACCTGCACGCCCACGCGCTGCGCCACTACGCCGCCGTCTCCTCCCCCCGCACCCCAATCCTGCTGGCGTACGGCCCCGCCGCGGACGTCCCGCTGACCCGGCCCCGTCTCCCGGCCGCGCCCGCGCCCTCGCCGGTGCACGCCGCCTTCGCCCGCACCCTCACCGTGCTCGGCGACCCCGCTCCCCCGGCCTCGGGCACCGAGATCGTGCGGCGGGTCTACGAGCTGCACCTGAGCGAGCACGCCCGGCAGGTGCTGCGCGGCGCCTCCCTGCTGGAGGAGGGCGAGCCGGTCGAGGAGATCCTCGGCGACGCCGCCGAGCTGCGGCACTGGGGGCTGCTCGGCGAGACGGCCCTGTTCGCCCACCCCGACGTGCGGGCCTTCGGCTACTCCCGGCTGAGCCCGGCGGAGCGGGCGCGGACGTCGGCGCTGCTGCGGCGGTGGCGGGCCGGGCGGCGGGCCGTACAGCCCCGGGCCAGGCTCACCGCCGACCGGTGGACCACCGACGACCAGCTCGGCCACCGGATCTACGCCGAGGCGATCGCCGCGTTCGTCCGCCACCCCGAGACCCGGCCGCCGCTCACCATCGGCGTCAAGGGCCCGTGGGGCGCCGGCAAGACCTCCCTGATGCGGATGATCCAGGACCTCCTGGACCCCGGGGCCGCCGGGGACGGCCCCGCCGAGATCCACCTGCCGGACCCCGGCGGGGCGGGCGACCTGACCAACGCCGAGGTGCTGTCCAGGGCCGGACGGCGGCGGCGCGGCGGCGCGGGCCGGGCCGAACCCGGGGCCCTGCCGGTGCGGCGGGCCGACTGGCGGCCGACGGTGTGGTTCAACCCGTGGATGTACCAGAGCGGGGAGCAGGTCTGGGCCGGGCTGGCTCACGAGATCATCAGCCAGGTCACCCGGCGGCTGCCCCGCACCGAACGGGAACGGTTCTGGCTGGAGCTGAACCTGTCCAGGATCGACCCCGAGGCGGTCCGCCGCCGCGCCTACCAGCTCGCGGTGACCCGGCTGGTGCCGCTCGCCCTCGGCCTGCTCGCCGCCCTGGTCCTCACCGGCGCGCTGCTCGCCGGGGCCGCGCTGCTGCCGGCGTTCGCCGCCCTGCTGTCGAACGCGGCCGCCGCGGTCGGCGCGGCCGGGGCGGTCACCGCCGTCGGGGCGGGAGCCGTACGGCTGGCGAGGTTCTTCGGGGAGTCGGCCGGCAACGCCTTCTGCGACCTGGTCAGCCAGCCGGACCTGTTCGCCCCCGGCTCGGCCGACGGCCCGGCGGGCGAGTTGCTGAGCGGCCCCGGCTACCGGTCCAGGGCGGGTTTCCTGCACCTGGTGCAGACCGACATGCGGCAGGTGCTCGACCTGGTGGCCACCGAGGAGCGGCCCCTGGTGGTGTTCGTCGACGACCTGGACCGGTGCTCGCCGGGAACGGTGGCGCAGGTCATCGAGGCGATCAACCTGTTCCTCGCCGGGGAGTTCCCCAACTGCGTGTTCGTGCTGGCCATGGAGCCGGAGGTGGTGGCCGCGCACGTCGAGGCCGCCTACCGGGAGCTGGCCGAGACGCTGCCGGACGACGGGCGGTCCGGGCTGGGCTGGCGGTTCCTGGAGAAGATCGTGCAGCTGCCGCTGAGCGTGCCGCTGCTGGACGACGCCGACCGGCTGCCGGCCTTCGTCCGGGCGCTGCTGGGCATGCCGGAGGTCACCGACGCCCCGGGGGCGGGTCCCGGTGGGGAGGCCGGGGACCGGCGCTCCGCGGGGAACGGCGGGGCCGAGGACGGGCGACGCGGAGGCGGTCACGGCGAAACCGGCGGTCACGGTGGGATCGACGGGACCGGCGGGTCCAGCGGGACCGTTGAGACCGGAGCCGGGCGCGGGAACGGCTCCGGGCATTCGGCCGGGAACGGGGGCACCGGGAACGCCGAAGACGCGGGCGGGGACGGGGACGGGAACGCCGCCGGGACGCCCTGCCCGGACGTCCCCGGGGCGCGCACGCCGCTCGACGTGCCGCTCGCCGTACCCCGGCCGGGGCCGGTGAGGCCGCCGGACCCGTCGCTGGTGAGCCGTCTGGAGGACGCGATCTGGGCGCTCCGGCCGACGGCCGCGACCCTGGACGAGGCGGCGCGGCGGGCCCAGGAGGAGCTGGGCGTGGACTGCTCGGACGCGATCGGCGGGCTGGCCACGGCGACCCGCGAGGCGGCCGACCGGGTCTTCGACGAGCTCTACAGCGACGAGAACGCCTACCGGGCCATCGAGTTCGTCCTGCCTGCCCTGATGTTCTTCAACCCCCGGGAGATCAAGCGCTACGTCAACGTCTTCCGCTTCTACTCGTTCATCGCCTACCGGCGGACGCTCGCCGGGGCCGCCCCCGCCTCCGACGGGGAGGTCGCCAAACTGGCGGCGCTGACCATCCACTGGCCGCATCTGCTGACCTCCCTGGCCCGGGAGACGGGCGGGACGACCGCGCTGGAGCGGCTGGAGGAGGCCGCGGGCGACGACGCCGCCTGGGAGCGGGCCGTACGCGAGTGCGGGCTGGCGGCGGTCCGCGAGGCGGGACCCCCGGGGCCGTACGGGCCTCCGGGACCGTCCGGGCCGTGGGGACCGCCGGGGACGGACGGCGACGGGGACGTCGCCCACCTGGACCCGCTGCGGAACCTGCTGCGCTTCCCGCACCCCGTCGCCGCCCTGGCCCGCCACCTCCTCTGAACGCCCCGCCTCCCGGGGACGGTCACCGCCGTACGGTCGCCTGCTTGCGGCCCCGGGCGGAGGGTCCCCGCCAGGTGGGGACGTTCCCGGAGCCGCGGCCGGGCTGGCGCAGCGTCTCCTTGCGGGGATCGGCGGCCTGGTCGCGGCGGCGCTTGCGCATGATCAGCCACCCGGCCCCGAGCACGGCGAGCCCGAGGGGCGTTCTGGAGAGCCAGCGGGTCGCCACGAGCTGCAGGATCCTCTTCATCTTCTCCCTCTCTCAGCTAGCCTCCGTCTCCTCTACCCCGGCCCCCGCCCCGCATGCCAGGCGACGGCCTCAGCCGCCGGGCCCGCGGCCATGACGGCTGACCTGCCCGGACCTGCTACTACGGTGAACGGGTGCGCGCAGTCCTCCCCCGACGACCCCGCCCCCGGACCGGAAGCGGCGCGACCGCCTCATGGCGCCGCCGGGCGGCCGTCGCCGTCCCCCCGCTGATGGCCGCCGCCATCGCCGGATGGGGGATCACCGTGCCGTCGCTGTGGCGGGACGAGTCGGTCACCGGCATGGCCGCCCGCATGTCCCTGCCCGAGCTGCGGGCGCTCCTCGCCGACATCGACACCGTCCACGCCCTGTACTACCTGCTCATGCGGCCGTTCGCCGCGCTCGGCGCCTCCGGCCCCGTCGAGCTGGCGCTGCGGCTGCCGTCGCTGCTCGCGTTCGCCGCCGCCGCGTACGGCGTGGCCGTCCTGGGCCGCCGCCTCGCCGGTCCGGCGGCCGGCCTGTGGAGCGGCCTGCTGTACGCCGTCCTGCCGATCATGTCCCGCTACGCCCAGGAGGCGCGCGGCTACGCGCTGGTCAGCGCGGTCGCCGTGCTGGCCACGTGGCTGCTCGTCACGGCGCTGGAGCGGCCGTCACGGCTGCGGTTCGCCGGGTACGGGGCGGCGGTCGCCCTGCTCGGGTGGCTGCACCTGTACGCCCTGCTCCTGCTGGTCGCGCACGCCGTCGCCGTACTCGCCGCCGGACGGGCCGTCCCCGGGACGCGACCGCCGCGGCGCCCCCGGTCCTCTCCCACGTCACACCCGCCGCGAGGGCCGCTGCGGCCGCCATGGCCGTCGTGGCTGCTCGCCGTGGCCGGCGCCGGGGTCGCGCTGGCGCCGCTCGTGGTGGTCGCGGCCGGGCAGCGGGACACCCAGCTGTTCTGGCTGCGCTCCCCCGGCCCGCCGGAGCTGGTGGCCTTCCCGATCGGGGTGGCCGGGAGCGCGGCCGGGGCGGCGGCGGTGTTCGGCCTGGCGGTGTGGGGCGGGTGGTCGGCCCGCCGTACGCCGCTCGTCGCGGCCTGGGCGGTCCTGCCGTTCGCGATCTCGTTCGCCGTGTCGCAGGTGGCGCCGATCTACCATCCCCGGTACGTGCTGGTCGTGGTCCCCGGGATCGCGCTCGCCGCCGGGATCGGCCTGACCCGCCTCGCCGCGATCGCGGGCCGATGGCGGTTCGCGGTCGCCGTGCCCGCCGTCCTGCTCGTCGCCGCGACGGCCCTCCCGGCGCACGAGGCGCTCCGCACGCCGGACAGCCGCCCCGACGACCTGCGGTCCCTGACCGCCGCCCTCGACGCCGAGGTGCGGCCCGGTGACCGGGTGCTCTTCGTGCCGTACCGGTACCGGCTGTTCGTCGCCGTCTACGGCGGGCCGTACGAGCGCCTGGTGGACCTCACCCACGCGCCCGGCCGGTACGAGCCGCGCACCGCTGCCGAGTTCACCGCCGCGGCGGCCGGGGCGAACCGGATCTGGCTGGTCTCGGCGCGGATCGGCAAGGTCTACGCCGCCGACCCGCGCCTGGTGGCGCTGCGGAGCGCCTTCTCCGCCGCCGGGCCGACCCGGCGGTTCGGCTCCATCCGCCTCACGCTCTACCGGCCCCGCGGGGCCGAGCGGCACCGGGCCGGGGTGGAGCGGCGGTCCGGCGGCGCCCGTGACGCCGCCACCTCCACACCCGCGCCGCCCGCCTGACGGACGGCGGCCGGCTCCACGGCCGCGTCGCCGAAGAGCAGGCGAAACCCCATTCCGGACGGGCCCCGGGGCCCCGCTCCGGACGCCCCGTGGGCACGCTCCCATATCCCGGGAGAGCGCTTCCTCCTATCCTTGGCCGATGGAACTAGCGGAGATCCGCACCTACCCCGTCAAGTCCACCGCAGGCATCCTCCGCCCATCCGCCCGAGTCCTCCCCTGGGGCCTGGAAGGCGACCGCCGCTGGGGCGTGGTGGACCCGCTGGGAGAACTGATCTGGGTGGGCGAACACCCCCGCCTCCTCTCGGTCTCGGCCGCCGAGACCCCTGAAGGCGGCCTCCGCCTGTCGGCGAAGGGCATGGGCGAGCTCAGGGTCCCCCCGGCCACCGGCGACACGATCCCGATGGGTTGCTCCAACCTCGACCGGGCCGTGCTCGCCCACGCCGACGCCCATGAATGGTTCACCCGCCTGCTCGGCAGGCCCGCCCGCCTCATCTGGCTGGACGAGCCCGCACGCCGGGCCGGCGCCGGGGAGTACGCCGGCCTCTGGGACGGGCCCCTCCATCTCGTCTCCAGGAGTTCGCTCCGGCGCCTGGACGACTGGATCGCCGAAGGCGCCCTGGAACGCCGGGAGCACCCCCCGGGCCCCCTCGACATCGCCCGCTTCCGGCCCAACGCCGTCATCGACGGCGCGGAACCCTTCGCGGAGGACGCCTGGGCATCGGTCAGCATCGGCGAGATCGACTTCCGCGTCTCGGAGTCGTGCGACCGCTGCGCCGCCACCATCTGGAACCCCACCACTCAGGAGCGCGGCAGGGAACCCCTGAGAACCCTGGCCGAACGCCGCCGCTGGGACGGAAAGACCTGGTTCGGCATCCGCCTGGTGCCCAGGAACGTCGGCGAACTGAGAGTCGGCGACGAAGTCCGGCCAGGCTAGCCGGTCAGGCGCTCCGTGGCCGCCTTCGATGGCCGCCTTCGATGGCGGCCGAACCCCCGGACGGCGCCGCGGCCTAGCCCTTCGAGTCCGGCTTCCAGTCCTGGACGAGGAGGCCGAGCAGCACCTCGTCCAGGAACTCGCCCATCACCCAGGCCGCCGAGCGCAGCACGCCCTCGCGGACGAAGCCGTTGCGCTCGGCGGAGCGCAGCATCGCGGCGTTGTCCGCCAGCGTCTCGATCTGCAGCCGATGCAGGCCGCGCACGGCGAAACCGTAGTGGCACAGCACCGCGACCACGTCGGTGCCGTAGCCCTTGCCACGGGCCGCCGGCCGCAGCCCCAGCCCGATGTGCGCGGACCGGCTGTGGTTGTCGATACCCCACAGCGTCGCGGCGCCGACCAGCGTGCCGCCGTCCAGCTCCACGACCGAGAAGGAGGCGTGCCCCTGCTCCTTGTCGTCCACCGCGAACTGCGAATCCTTCGAGCCGGGCATGATCGGCCGCCACGGCTGGCCCACGGACCGCGAGGTGTTGACCACGTCGTCGTAGAGCTCGGTCTGCAGAATCGGGATGTCGTCCTCGTGCCGGGCCCTGAGCCCGACCTTGTCACCTCTCAGCACGCGAGCTTCCTATCGGACCGGGCCGGTCGGCGGCAAACCGATAAGAACTCCGAACGGAACGGCGCTCCAGCCTCGATCAGGCCGGAGCGCCGGGGACGCGCCGGGTGGATCCGGCGCGGCGAGGCGGACCTAGCGCTGGGCCTCCAGCATCCAGTGGTGCTTCTCCAGGTCCTGGGTGATCTCGATGAGGATGTCCTGGGTCACCGGGTCCGGCTTCTCGGTGGCGGCGACGCGCTCCCGCATCCGGCGGATGATGGACCCGAGGATGTCCGTCATGGCGGCGACGACCTTGCCGTCGTTGATGTAGCCCGCTTCCAGCTGCGGCAGCTCGTTCGTGTTGGCCAGCGTGGACGGCCGGCCGTCGGGGTTGCATCCCAGCGCCACCGCGCGTTCGGCGACGGTGTCGGCGTGCTCCCGGGCGGCCGCGACGATCTCGTCGAGCTGCAGGTGCAGGGAGCGGAAGTTGTGGCCGATCACGTTCCAGTGCGCCTGCTTGCCCACGAGCGAGAGGTTCAGCAGGTCGACGAGCGATCCCTGGAGGGTCTCGCCGATGACCTTCTTGTTCTCGGGAGTGAGCGGGCTGGTGATCGTGGACATGAGATATCTCCCCGTTATCGTCCTATGTCCTTCTATGTCCCAAACGCCCATACCCACCGAACGGCTTCTTATGTTGACAGTGTCACGATGACAGTGTCATTGTTGGAACATGGAGTGGACGATCGGCGAACTGGCCGAGCAGGCGACGGCCCTGCTGGGTCCCACCGCCCAGCTCAGCGGGCGCGTCAGGGACGTGCCCAACGAGCGCCTCATCCGGTGGTACGCCACGATCGGGCTCCTCGACCCGCCCCTGACCCGCCGTGGCCGCGTCGCCCTGTACGGCAGGCGCCACCTGCTCCAACTCGTCGCCGTCAAGCGCCGCCAGGCCGAGGGCCGGACCATCGCCGAGATCCAGGCCGAGCTGGCCGGAGCCACCGACCGGACGCTGGAGGCGATCGCGGACATCCCCGAGCCGCCCGCGGGGTCACCCGCCGGACCGGCCGCCGGGCCACCGGCCGCGCCGCGTGCCGCGCGCCCGCGCTTCTGGGCCACGCCGCCCGCCGCGACCGGAGCCGCGCCCGCCCCTCCCCCGCCGTCCGGCGCACCTCCGAACACTTCCCCGTCATCGGCCGCGCCGCCCGGCGCACCGCCGAACATCCCGCGGTCGCCCACCGGCCGCCCGCCCGCCGCCGTACCCGCCCCTCCCCCGCGACCGGCGGCGCCCGGGGCCGCCGCGCGGTCCCTCCGGCGCGCACCCCGCCAGGCCGGGAGCCGGCCCGCACCACACCCGGAAGCCGGGCCGCCCACCTCCTCACCCGCCGCCGTGGGGCCGCAGTCCCCCGGCACGAAGCCTCAGCCTCCGGACACGCCGGCCACCGTGAGGCCGCAGGCCCCGCCCCCGAGTGGGCCGCCGGCCGTGGCCGTCCACGGCGTACGGCTCGCACCGGGCGTGACGCTGCTGCTCGACGGCGGCCGCGCGCCCTCCCCGGACGACCTCACCGCGATCGGCGCCGCGTCCCGGGCGCTCCTCGCGGTCCTGCGTGAACACGACCTCGTCCCTCCGGAAGGAGAGCAGTGATGATCAGCTCGATAGGAACGCTCAGCCCGGAGGAGTACGCGCCGGTCCCGGACGCCGGGCTGGGCGCGCTCGCCACCGAACGCGGCAACCTGCCGCTGGAGGGCGTGGACGTCACCGCCGCGGTGTCCGGGCTGGTCGCCGGGGTCGAGGTGACCCAGGTCTTCCGCAACCCGCACGACGTGGCGCTGGAGGCCACCTACGTCTTCCCGCTGCCCGACCGGGCCGCCGTCACGGCCTTCCGGATGGAGGCGGACGGCCGGGTCGTCGAGGGGATCCTCAAGGAGCGCGGGCAGGCCAGGGCCGACTACGACCGGGCCCTCGCCGAGGGCAGGCGGGCCGCGATCGCCGAGGAGGACCGGCCCGACGTCTTCACCATCAGGGTCGGCAACATCGTGCCCGGCGAGCGGGTCACCGTACGCCTGACGCTCAGCCAGCCGCTGCCGTACGAGGACGGCGCCGCGACCTTCCGCTTCCCGCTGGTCGTGGCCCCGCGCTACATCCCCGGCGCCCCGCTCGACGGCGAGCGGGCCGGCGACGGCCGGTCACCGGACACCGACGCGGTCCCGGACGCCTCCCGGATCACCCCTCCGGTGCTGCTGCCCGGTTTCCCGGCCCCGGTACGGCTCTCGCTCGCGGTCACCGTCGATCCCGCCGGGCTGGAGCTGCGGGAGATCCGCTCCAGCCTGCACGCGGTCCTCCAGGAGGACGATGAGGAGGGCGTGACGGTCGGCCTGCGACCCGGCGAACGGCTGGACCGCGACTTCGTCCTGCGCCTGGCCTTCGACGCCTCGACCGCCCTGACGCTGGTCCCCGACCAGGCCGGATCGGCCTCCGGAGCGCGCGAAACGTCCGCCGGAGCGGCCGGGACGGGCGACGAAGCGGCCGGACAGGCTCCCGGCACCAGCGAAACGCCTTCCGATACGGCCGAACCGGCCGGGGGGACGTTCACGCTGACCGTCGTGCCCGGCCCCGCGCCCGCCGCGACCGGTTCCAAGGACGTCGTGCTCGTCCTCGACCGCTCGGGCAGCATGGGCGGCTGGAAGATGGTCGCCGCCCGGCGCGCCGCCGCGCGCATCGTCGACACCCTCACCGACGGCGACCGGTTCGCCGTGCTGTCCTTCGACCACATGGTGGAACGGCCGGCCGGGCTGGGCGAGGGACTGGTGGAGGCGACCGACCGCAACCGCTACCGGGCGGTCGAGCACCTGTCCCGGCTGGAGGCGCGCGGCGGCACCGAGATGCTGGCCCCGCTGGAGGAGGCCGTCGCGCTGCTGAACGGCCGCCCGGATCCCATGTCCCCCGGACGTCCCGGAGCGCCCGGGGACCCCGCCCGGACGGCCGGCACCGTGCCCTCCGCCGGTTCCGCGCCCTCCGGCGGCCCCGCCGGTCCGGCCGACCGCGTCCTGGTCCTGGTGACCGACGGCCAGGTCGGCAACGAGGACCAGATCCTGGAGCGGATCGGCGGCGGGCTGGCGGGGACGCGGGTGCACACGGTCGGCATCGACCGCGCGGTCAACGCCGGGTTCCTCGGCAGGCTGGCCGGGCTCGGCGCGGGCCGCTGCGAGCTGGTGGAGTCGGAGGACCGGCTGGACGAGGCGATGGAGCACATCCACCGCAGGATCGCCGCCCCGCTGGTCACCGACCTGTCCCTCGAGGCCGACGGGCTGAGCCTCGTCCCGGACACGACCGGCCGCCTCGGCTCGATCCACCACGG
Organism: Streptosporangium sandarakinum; assembly: GCF_013409935.1. Lineage (GTDB taxonomy): Bacteria > Actinomycetota > Actinomycetes > Streptosporangiales > Streptosporangiaceae > Streptosporangium > Streptosporangium nondiastaticum. The sequence goes on from NZ_JACCCO010000001.1 coordinate 1,133,060, forward strand.
CGTGCCGCTGACCGTCCACGGCCGGTACCTGGGGGACGCGGCCGGAGCGCTGACCGTCCGGGGACTGGACGCCGCCGGGCGGCCGTGGGAGCGCAGGGTCACCGGCGTCCGGGGGAGCAATCCGGCCATGCGGGCGATCTGGGCGCGCGCCCGGCTGCGCGAGCTGGAGGACCGCTACGCCGCCGGGGACCGGTCCCTGGAGGAGGAGATCGTGGCGACCTCCCTCGGGTACGGCGTGCTCTGCCGGTTCACCGCCTTCGTCGCGGTCGACTCCAGGGTCGTCGCCGAGGGCGGCCCGGAGCACCACGTGATCCAGCCGGTGGAACCGCCCTCCGGCTGGGCGGGATCGGGCGGCGCGCCGATGGCGATGATGCAGGCCGCGATGCCCATGATGCCGGTCGCGGCCGCCGGGCCGATGCCGGCGCCCGGCGGCCCGGCCCCGTCCGGCCCTTCCCCGGAGTTCGGCGGCCCCGCCCCGGCCTTCGCGCCCGCCCCGGGCTTCGCCCGCGCGGCGAAGGCGCCGGCCCCGCGGGTGTCCGGTACGGCCCGGCCGTCGGAGACGCTGCGGGTCAGGCTCGGCGAGGAGCTGGAGCGGCTGCGCGCCGCGGAGTCCCTCCCGGCGGCGGCGAAGCTGCGCTACCTGGACGACCTGGGCAGCCGCCTCGCGGCCCTCGCCGCGTATCTGGGCGGCCACACCGGGCTCGCGGCCCTGGCCGAGGAGCTGCAAACCGGCGGCGACCCGGACGCGCTGTGGCGCCGGGCCGTCGAGGTTCTGTCCGCCCTCCGTGACTCCGCCGGATCCGGCGGGCCGGGTGAGCCGGGTGGGACCGGCGGTTCCGGAGGCTCCGGCGAGCCCGGCCGGCGCCGGCCGTTCTGGAAGCGCTGAGCGGACGCGTTCTCCCGATCAGGAGGACGCGTCCCGGCCCGGAAAACGCCGGGCTCCCCGGCTGACCGGTGGGTTACAGTGCCGGGGTGACCAGCCCGATATTTGCGCTTTGCGATGAGTACGTGACCCGCTCGGCGGCCCTCGACCCGGTCGCCGCCGGCATGGACGGCGTGGACGTCCCGTTCGCCCCGGCCACCGACTACAGCCCGGAGGGCCACGCCGCCCGCGCGTCGCTGATGAAGGAGACCCTGTCCAGGCTCTCCTCCCTGGAGCCGCTCGGCGAGGCCGACGTGCGGGCCGCCGCCCACCTGCGGGAACGGCTGGAGGCCGAGCTTGGCCTGCACGAGACCGGCGAGCACCTCCGCGCGGTGTGCGCGCCGTTCGGGCTGGTCTGCGAGCTGTGGGAGAGCACCGACCTGCTGCCGCACCGCACCGAGGATGAATGGCGCGACGTCGCGACGCGGCTCGCGGCCATCCCCCGCATGCTCCAGGGCTGGCAGACGAGCCTCTCCGCCGGTCTGGAACAGGGGCTGCGGGCCGCGCGCCGGCAGGCGCTGGAGGCCGCGGTCCAGGCCGCGCGCTTCGCGGAGGACCGCACGCACGGGTCCCTGGTGGACGCCTACGGCGACGGCCCGCTCCGGGACGAGCTCGCCGAGAGCGCCGCCGCCGCGCACGCGGGCTACGCCGAGGCCGCCCGCTACCTGCGCGAGGAGTACGCGCCCCGGGCGAGCGAGGCCGACGGGGTCGGCGCCGAGCGGTACGCCGTGCACTCGCGCCTCCAGCTCGGCGCCGACATCGACCTGGTCGACGCCTACGAGTGGGGCTGGGCCGAACTGGCCCGCATCGAGGCCGAGCTGGCCGCCGAGGCCGACCGGGTGCGGCCGGGCGCCTCGGTGGAGGAGGCGACCGCGATCCTCAACGAGACCTACTACGTCGAGGGCCGGGACGCCTACCGGGAATGGCTGCAGGAGCGCCACGACCGGGCGATCGAGCGGCTGCACGGCACCCACTTCGACATCGCCGAGCCGCTGCGCCGGGTGGACGTCGTGCTGTCCTTCGACGCCAGCGCGGGCGCGGCCTCCTACATGAGCCCCAGCGAGGACCTGTCCCGGCCTGGTCGAACCAACTGGCCCGTGACCCCGGGGCGGGACCGGTTCGAGGTCTGGAACGAGCTGACCACCGTCTTCCACGAGGGCGTCCCGGGCCACCACCTCCAGATCGGCACCACGCGGGTGGTCGGCGACGGCCTGTCGCGCTTCGGCCTGGCCTCCTGGGTGAGCGGGCACGGCGAGGGCTGGGCGCTGTACGCCGAGCGGCTGGCCGACGAGCTGGGCTGGTTCGACGAACCGGGCACCCGGCTGGGCATGCTGGCCGGGTCTGCCCTGCGGGCGGCCCGGGTCGTCATCGACCTCGGCGTCCACCTGGACCTGCCGCTGCCCGACGGCTCCCGGTGGACCTTCGAGCGGGCGTGCGAGGTGCTGCGGGACCGCGGCCGCTGCGAGCCGCACCGGGTGCACAACGAGGTGGTCCGCTACTTCGGCTGGCCCGCGCAGGCCCCCTCCTACAAGCTCGGCGAGCGTGCCTGGCTGGCCGCCCGCGAGGAGGCCCGGCAGCGGCTGGGCGCCGGCTTCGACCTGCGGCGCTGGCACACCGCGGCGCTGGAGCTGGGCCCGGTGGGCCTGTCGAGCCTCACCGAGGCCCTGCGCCGGATCTGACCGGCGGGCGGACCGGCCCACCACGCCCCGGCGTCACGGACCGGTCCGCCCATGCCCCGCCCGTACGGCCCGTCCCGCCCCGGCGTCACGGGCCGGCCCCTGCCCGTACGGCCCGGCCCGCCTCGCCCGTACGGCCCGGCGTCGCGGACCGGCGGCCGGTCGGGCGGACGGCCGGTCGGGCGGCCGGCCGTCCGCCCGACCGGCCGCCGGTCGGTCGGACGGCCGGCCCGCGGTAAACCCGCGCCGGTCACATGGATTTATTACCTCCGCCCCCAGTGATCCGCGGGGTGGCGGGAATGCTGTCCTCCCGGCCCGAGCGGGCCCTTTCCGAAGATCTTCCGGACGGCGGGACGTCGCCTCCGGTGCCTTAGGGTGGCGAGATGGTGATTCTGGACGGCGGACTGGCCACACATCTGGAGACGCTCGGCGCGGACCTCAAGGACGAGCTCTGGTCGGCGAAACTGCTGGTGGAGGACCCTTCGGTGATCCGGCAGGCGCACCTCGACTACTTCCGCGCCGGAGCCAACGTCGCGATCACGTCGAGTTACCAGGCCAACGTCCCGGCGTTCATGCGCCGCGGGCTGAGCGCCGCCGAGGCCGAGAACCTGATCCTGCTGTCCGTTCGCCTGGCCATACAGGCCCGCGACCAGTACGGCGAGGGCACCGTGGCGGCCAGTGTGGGGCCGTACGGGGCCTCCCTCGCCAACGGCGCCGAGTACACCGGCGAATACGACCTCGACGAGGACGGTCTGGTCGACTGGCACCGGGACCGCTGGCACATCCTCGCCGGCAGCGGCGCCGACCTGATGGCCTGCGAGACCATCCCCTCCTACACGGAGGCCAGGGCGCTGGCCCGGCTGTTCGCCGAGACCCCCCGGATGCGGGGATGGGTGAGCTTCTCCTGCCGGGACGGCGAGCACATCAACGACGGCACCCCGCTCAAGGAGGCCGCCGCGCTGTTCGCCGGCATCCCGCAGGTGATCACCGTCGGCGTGAACTGCACGGCGCCGCGGCACGTCAACAGCCTCATCGGGCAGGTCCAGGGCAAGCCCGTGATCGTCTACCCCAACTCCGGTGAGACCTGGGACCCGGCGGGCCGCCGCTGGCTCGGCCTGGCCGACCCGGTCGAGTTCGGCGCCGCGGCGGCCGAGTGGCACGCCGCCGGCTCGAACTTCATCGGCGGCTGCTGCCGTACCACGCCGGAGCACATCCGCCAGATCCGGCGGCACCTGAGGACCGGCTGAGCGGCGGGCCTTCCCTGGCGCCGGGCTTCCCGGGCGGTTCCGGGGAAGCCGCCCGTCCCTGGCGCAAACAACGGCTAATCGCCACAATAACCCCAACAACACCGCTTCGTACCGCCGGTACGGCGCGGCACCGGCCGGGTCCTCCCGGCCTTCGCGCACGCCCCGATCCCGGGAGACCTCTTGTTCGTCGACATGCCGCTGGCACAGCTGCTGGAGTACCGTCCCGACCGTCACGAGCCCGAGGGGTTCGACGCCTTCTGGGAGCGCACCCTGGCCGAGAGCCGCGCCCACGACCTGGGCGCGGTCTTCACCGAGGTGGAGACCGATCTCGCGCTGGTGCGCGTCTTCGACGTCCGCTACGCGGGTTTCGGCGGGCACGAGATCCGGGGCTGGCTGCTCGCGCCGGCCGCGGCCGAGGGGCCGCTGCCGTGCGTGGTGCAGTACATCGGCTACGGCGGCGGCCGGGGCCTGCCGCACGACTGGCTGACCTGGCCGGCGGCCGGCTGGGCGGTCTTCGTGATGGACTCGCGCGGGCAGGGCGGCGGCTGGCGCGTCGGCGACACCCCCGACCCGGTGGGGGGCACCGGCCCTGAGGTGAGCGGCAAGCTCACCCACGGGGTGCTCGACCCGGACGACTACTACTACCGGCGCCTGTACACCGACGGGGTCCGGGCCGTCGAGGCCGCCCGGACCCACCCCCTGGTGGACCCCTCCCGCGTGGTCGTCTCGGGCGGCAGCCAGGGCGGCGCCATCGCGATGGCGGTCAGCTCGATGGTCCCGGATCTGCTGTTCGCCTTCATCGACGTGCCGTTCATGTCCCACATCCGCCACGCCGCCGTGATCACCGACGAGGACCCCTACGCCGAGCTCGGGCGCTTCCTGAAGGCGCACCGCCACCGCTTCGACCAGGTGTTCGCCACCCTCGACCACTTCGACGGCGTGAACTTCGCGGCCCGCAACACCACCCCGGCGCTCTTCTCGGTGGGGCTGCGCGACGGCGTCACCCCGCCGTCCACGGTGTTCGCGGCCTACAACCACTACGCGGGCCCCAAGGACATCCGGGTGTGGCACTTCAACGGGCACGAGGGCGGCGAGTCCGCCCAGGTGACCGAGCACCTGAGGATGGCGCGGAAGCTGCCGGCCGGCCGCTGAACGCGGCCGGGCCGCCGGTCCGGAGTCCGTACGGGAACCCGGCCCGGAGTCCGTACGGGAAGCCGGCCCGGAGTCCGTACGGGAAGCCGGGCGGGGGCGGCGGTCAGCCGGTGAAGGCGCGGGCCAGCGCGAAGCCGACGGTCGCCGCGCCCAGGCCGGCGGCGACCGAGGCGGCGACGTTGGCGACGGCGAGCGTCCTGGCCCCGCTCTCGGCCAACCGCAGCGTCTCGTAGGAGAACGTCGAGTAGGTCGTCAGCGCGCCGCAGAGGCCGGCGCCGAGCAGCAGTTGCGGGCCGGTGCCCACGATCCCGGACAGCACCGCCCCGGTCAGCGCGCCCAGCATCAGCGAGCCGGCCATGTTGACGACGAGGGTGCCCCAGGGGAAGGTCGTGGCGTGGCGGGCCTGGACGGCGCGGTCGATGAGGTAGCGCAGGGGCGCGCCGAGGGCGCCCCCGAGCAGCACCAGCAGCCAGCTCATCGCGTCCTCCCGTCGGTCCTCGGCCTCTCCGGCCCTTCCCCGGCTCCCCCCGGTCCCCGCGTCCTCTCCGCCTCCCGTGTCCTCCGCGCCTCCGACGGCGCCCGCCGCTCCACCGCTCCGGCACCGACTCCGCTTTCGGCTCCGGCACCGACTCCGGTTTCGCTCCCGGAACCGGCTCCGGACAGAAGCCCGCGGGCGACACGCGACCCGGCGGTCACCGCGATCAGGGCTGCCACGGGGGTGACCGCGAGGTAGGCGAGGGCGACGCCGGGCCGACCGCCGAGCAGCAGGCCCTGGATGTCCACGGAGAAGGTGGAGAAGGTGGTGAACCCGCCCAGCACCCCGGTGCCCAGGAACGGCCGGACCCAGGCCGGGGCCGCCGACGCGGCGGCCAGGACCGCCATGAGGACGCCGATCAGCAGGCAGCCGACCGCGTTGACGCCCAGTGTGGTCCACGGGAAGGAGCCGTCCGGGGTGGGCCACAGCAGGCCGGCACCGTACCGGGCCGTGGCTCCGGCGGCACCGCCGGCGGCGATGAACGCCAGGACGGCGTGGTGCGAGCGGCTCAGCTCGCCCCGCTGGCGTTCGTCGGTGAGATCGACGTCGGAGTCGATGGGCTCGGCGGCCATGACAGCCAGCTTAGGGTCCGCCCGGCGGGCTTCCTCCGCTCCCGGGCCCTCCCCGGCGGCCGTCCGGGGCCGCTCCCGCCACGGCGAGGAGCCACCGGACGGTGGTCCTATTCGTGCCCGGGGTCCTTGGCGTTCTTGGCGGCCTTGGCTGTCTTGGCCGCACGGGCGGCCTCCTTCGCCGCCTCCTTGGCGGCTCGGGCGGCGTCCTTGGCGGCGCGGGCCGCCTCGGCCTTGGCGGTGGCGGCGTACTTGTCGACGTACTCCTGGCCGGAGAGCTCCATCAGCGCGTACATGATCTCGTCGGTGACGGCCCGCAGGACGAGGTGGTCCTCCTCCATCCCGTGGTAACGGGAGAAGTCGAGCGGCTTGCCGAACCTCACCCCCGGGCGGATGCCCAGCTTGGGCAGCGGGCGGCCGGGGGGCATCATCTCGAAGGTGTTGACCATCACCCAGGGGATGACCGGCACGCGGGACTCCAGCGCCAGGCGGGCCACTCCGGTCTTGCCCTTGTAGAGGCGGCCGTCGTGGGTGCGGGTGCCCTCCGGGTAGATCGCGAGCACGTGCCCCTCGGAGAGGATGCGCTTGCCGGTGCGCAGCGCGGCCTCGCTGGCCTTGCCGCCGGAGCGGTCGATCGGGACCGTGCCCACGCCGCTGAAGAACGCCTTGCTGACGACCCCCTTGAGGCCGCTTCCGGTGAAGTAGTCGGACTTGCCGAGGGTGATCACCTTGCGCGGCAGGGGCAGCGCCCCGAAGAAGTGGTCGGCGAACGACAGGTGGTTGCCGGCCAGGATCACCGGCCCCTCCACGGGTACGTTCTCCACCCCCTCCGCCCACGGGCGGAAGATGAGATGGAGGAAAGGCCAGAGGATGGCCTTCACCACCCAGTAGAACACGCGGGGCTCCTTCGGTTGACAGGCGTCGAACTGGAGTTATCTTCGCACTTTCAGACTCAGCCAACTACACCGCGAAACCACCCAAATCCACCCCTCGCAAAACACGGCCCACTCGTGCGACGATCGGGCGGACCTGACAAGGAGCTGCGATGCCAGTCATGCCTGGTGCGGAACCGTACCACCACAGAGGTGGACAGATAGGCGTGCTGCTCTGTCATGGATTCACTGGTTCGCCCCAGTCGCTGCGCCCCTGGGGCGAATATCTCGCCGCGGCCGGCCTGACCGTGTCGCTGCCCCGGCTGCCGGGCCACGGCACCACCTGGCAGGAGATGAGCCACACCCGCTGGGAGGACTGGTACGCCGAGCTGGACAAGGCGCTGGCCCGGCTGCGGGCCGACTGCGCCGAGGTGTTCGCGATGGGCCTGTCGCTGGGCGGCTGCCTGGCGCTGCGGCTGGCCGAGGTGCACGGCCAGGCGATCAGGGGCGTGGTGGTCGTCAACCCTTCGGTGGCCAACGACGTCCCACTTCTGAGGCTCGCGCCGCTGCTGCGGCTGGTGGTCTCCTCCGTGCCGGGAGTGGCCGGGGACATCAAGAAGGAGGGGGTGTCCGAACTGGGGTACACGCGCACGCCGGTCAAGGCCGCCGCCACCCTCCCCCGGCTGTGGGCCCTGACCCAGGCCGACCTGGGAAAGATCACCCAGCCGGTGCTGGTCTTCCACAGTCCGCAGGACCATGTGGTGAAACCGACCAGTGTGCGTATTCTGCGTGAGAGGCTGACGAGGGGGAATCTCGATGTGGTGGAACTCCGCGACAGCTATCACGTCGCGACGCTCGACAACGACGCCGAACAGATCTTTGCGAGGAGCCTGGAGTTCATCGACACGAACGCCTCTGTACCCTTGCAGGGAAGTTGAACGCGGGTGGGGGATGTGCGGTTTCCGGGAGAAAGAGGCCGCCCGATGAGTAACGGGCCCAGCTAAGTGACACCGCAGAGCGATGAGGACGAGGTCTGGCGTCAGATCGTCGCGTCCTTCAACGACACCGCCGAGCGCGACTCGGCGGATCAGCCGTGGCCGGACAGCGAGAACCTCCCGGCGGAGCCTTCCCGGCGGGTGGTCAAGCGCTCGGACGAGGAACTCCTCGCCGAGGACGAGTACGGCGACGGCGACGCTCCCGGCGGCGACAACCAGGAGGACCGGGAGAACCGGGAGGATCCGGACGACGAGGGCCACTACGTGCCCCCGCCGCCGCCCCCGCTGCCCAAGACCGACGCCACCACGAAGATCGCCTGGCTCGGTCTGTTCGGCGGTCCCGCCTACCTGCTGCTCAGCGCCGCCTTCGGCTGGAGCCTGCCCGGCTGGGTGCTCTTCACCGCGGTCGCCGCGTTCATCGGCGGCTTCGTGGCCCTGGTGGTGCGGATGGGCGACGGCCCGCCCAGCGATTCCGGCTGGGACGACGGCGCCGTGGTCTGACACGGCGCGCGGCCGGGACATCGCGGCACGGTGCCGGCCGGACGACGGCGACCGGAGAACGGCCGCGGCCGGAGGACCGGCGGCCGAGTGAGGAAGCGCGGCGGGGCGGGCCCGGAGCGGTCAGGACTTGGCCCGCTCCGGGGCGCCGAACCGCTCGATCACGTCGGTGTAGCGGCCCTTGGGGTCCACGACGTGGCCCACGGCCAGCACGCCGCCGTCCTTGGGGAGGTAGGCGACCGACTGGAGCCGGACGGTGCGCCGGGCCTCGGCCGGGGCGCCGTGCACCGACTTGAGCGTGCGGCCGTCGTAGCGCAGCAGGAACGCCTCCCCCGGCCGCTTCAGGTCCACGCCGGAGATCCAGAAGTGCCCCTTGCGGTCGCCGGTGACCCCGTACAGGTTCATCCGGTCGCCGCGCACGCGCACCCGGGACCACTTCTTGCCGTTCCACGACAGGATCAGCGGGCCGGCCTCGCCGGACTCCCCCCGGTAGACGCCGCCGACCGCCAGCGCCCGCTTCGGCCCGTCGATGTGGATGTCGCGGAGATAACCGTTGGGAACGCCGGGGGCCTTGACGGTCTTCCACCGCCCGTCGGAGAGCCGGGCGAGCAGCGGCCCGTCGCCGTCGTCGCCCACCGCCCAGCCGTCGTCCTTGCCGGAGAGCGCCACGCCGTACAGCGTGCCCTCGCCCTTGAGCTTGGCGACCTTCCGCTTGGCGGAGGTCACCGTGAGGATCATCGGGTCCTTGCCGCGGCGGCCGACCGAGACCATCCGGCCGCCGCCAGCGGCCACCCCGCCCAGCCAGTCGCCCACGCGCAGCTCGTCGACGGCGAACCGGTCGAAGCCCGTGCCGTCCCCCCGCGCCACGTACGGCAGGCCGTCGTGGCCCTCGCCGACGGCCCACAGCTCCGTCGGGGAGCCCGCGGCGATCGAGCGCAGGACGCCGGCTCCGGTGGGGTCGTTGCGGACGCCGACCTCGCTCCAGGCCGAGCCGTCCCAGTGGGCGATCGCCCCGCGGCTCTGCCAGATGTCCCAGACGCTCTGCTGGCCCACGGCCCAGGCGCTGCTCGCCGAGAGCCCGACCACGTCGGACAGCGACCCGTCGCTGCTCAGGCGCGCGCTGGTCGGCGTCTGCCAGGCACCCCCGGCCGAGGGCGGGTCGGCGGGCTCGGCGAGTGCGGCGGACGGGTGCGAGGACAACAGGAGCATGCCTCCCGCGCACAGCGCCAGCGCACGCCGCGGAAGGCGACGGGTCATGCACCAAATGGTACGGGGCCGGAGAGGATCACGTGTGCCGCTCCCCCGTCCGGGACCCCGGGAAGGGCTCAGCCGCTCCGGCCGGCCGACCGGCTCAGCTCCGCGACCACCGGGAGGTGGTCGGTGGCCGCCGCCAGGTCGGCGGGGTCGGCCTCGCCCCCGCCGCAGGACACGACCCGCAGGTCACCGGCGGCGAAGATCGCGTCGATGCGCAGCCGCGGCCCGCGCGCCGGGAAGGTGAGGCCGTCGCCGCGCGGCGACACGGGGTGGCAGTCGGTCAGCCGCCCGGCGAGGTAGCGCCAGGTCGGCTCGTGGGACTGCTCGTTGAGGTCCCCGGCGAGCACCGGCAGGGCGTCGAAGCGGCGGGCCGTCGCGCGCAGCAGGGCCAGCGCCTCGACCGCGTGGTACAGGCGGGCGCCCCGGTCGAGGTCGAGGTGGACCGAGCCGACCGCCAGCCGCTGCCCGCGCGCCTCCACCACGGCGATCGCGACCGCGCGCCGCTCCAGGCCGGGGAACCACCGCAGGTGGTGGCCCGTGCCGTGCAGCACCCGCACGTCCGGGCCGACCAGGACGGCCACCCCGCCGGAGCGGCGGCCGGCGGCCGGTGTCAGCCCTCCGGAGGAGGCCAGTTCCCGGCGCCTGCGCCGCCAGCGCAGGAAACGGGGCGCCTCCTGCACGCAGAGCACGTCGGCGCGGAGTGCGGCGATCACCCGGCTCAGCGCGGCGGTGTCGTCCTTCATGGAGCGCACGTTGTAGCCGGCGATCCTGACCGTCACCGCGTCACCGCCCGGCGTCCGCCGCCGTCCCGCACCGTCACGGTCCGGCACCTGCCCCGCGTCCGCCGCCCGACACCTTTCGGCGCCCGTCGCCGCCCGGCGCCCGTCAGAGCCGCCTGGCGAGGTCGGCCGCGCCGACCAGGCCCGCGGACGCGCCCAGCTCGGCGAGGCGGATCTCGACCGGCGGGCGGTGCCCCCTGCCGGTCACGATCCGCGCGTAGGTGTCGCGGACCTCGTCGAACCAGAACTCCGCGGCGCGCGAGACGCCGCCGCCGAGCACGAAGCAGCCGGGGTCGAGGACCGCGGTGAGGTCGGCCAGCCCCTGGGCGAGCCACCCGGCGATCGAGGAGAACGCGGCCAGCGCGGCCGGGTCTCCCTCGCCCGCCGCCTGGGTGACCTCCTGGCCCTCGATCCGGTCGGGCGTGCCGCCGGCGATCTCCAGCAGCCGGGCCGCCCGGCCCGGCTCGGCCGTGGCGATCTCCTTGGCCTCGTGGACCAGGGCGTTGCCGCTGGCGTACTGCTCCCAGCAGCCGAGGTTGCCGCACCCGCACAGGCGTCCGCCGGGGACCGCCTGTATGTGGCCCAGCTCGGCGCCCATGCCCCAGCGCCCCCGGTAGAGGGCGCCGTCGAGCACGATGCCGCCGCCGATGCCGGTGCCGACGGTCACGCACACCAGGTGGGTCTCGCCGCGCCCGGCGCCGAACCGGGACTCCGCCCAGGCCATCGCGTTGGCGTCGTTCTCCACCACGACGGGCAGGCCGACGAGGTCGGAGACCTTCTTCTGCAGCGGCTCCTCCCGCCAGGCCAGGTTGGGGGCGAAGCGCACGACGGAGCGCGTCTCGTCGACGAACCCGGCGGCGCCGAGCCCCACGGCCTCGATCGAGCGGCCCTTCGACAGCTCCCTGACCACCTCGGCGATGGTCTCGGCGACCTTCTCGGGGCTCTGGGCCGGGGTGGGCCTCAGCAGGTTCTCGACGATGCGGCCGTCCTCGTCGACCACGCCCGCCGCGACCTTGGTGCCGCCGATGTCAACGCCGATGGTCAGCGCCATTTTCCAACCTCTCTCGCCGGGGTCCGCCCCCGGTCGTTCCGCTCCGGGGGTCACCCCAGGTCGATGTGCTCCACCGGGGTCTCGTCACGACGGCGCTCCCGGGCCCGCTGCGCGGGCGAGGGCCGGTTGAGGCCGTCCACGGCGGTCCTGAAGGCGGCGAACAGCTCGCTGCCCGCCTGCACCAGGTGGTCGGTGACCGCGACGCCCGACTCCCGTTCCCGCGCCCGCCGGTCCGCCATCGCCCGGCAGACGGGGCAGGCCCGGCAGATGTACTCGTCGTGCTCGGACACCGCCTCCTCCCAGACGTCCCGGCCGGCCGTACGGCCGCCGCCGAAGACGCCGCCCACGGTGCCCCGGACGTCCCGGACGGCGCCCCTGACCAGGGTCTTGCCCAGCTCCCTGGCGGCCCGCTGCTGGAGGGAGTCGAAGAGCTTGAACGCCTCCTCGACGGCGCCGCCCAGCGGGTCCCCGGCGGTGGCGCGCGCGTCGCTCCGCACGCCGCGCGCCTCGTCCCGCGCTCCGCCGCGTGAGTCGTCCCGCACGTCGTCCCGCACCGCGTCGCTCACGTCGCCCCACACGTCGCCGCGCGCGTCGGCCCCGGCGTTCTCCGCCTTGCCGGTCTTGTCGGTCATGTCAGTCATCTGGCCCTCCCGACTCGAACCGTACCCGGAGAAGCCCGTCGCGGAGCACGGCCTCGCGCACCCGCCTGCGGGACAGGGCCGCGGGGAGGGCCAGCACCCGCCGGTGGGAGCCGGCGGTGACGATCAGCTCGTCGCCCTTGCGCGCCAGGTCCACCTCGCCCCGCTCGGCGAGCGGCAGCGCCAGGACCAGCTCTCCCTCGGGGGTGATCCGCAGCGGCGGGTCCCCGGCGGGCGGCGCGAAGGGGTCGGTCCCGCCGTACACGGCCTCGGCGACCTCGGCGAGGGCGTCGGCGCCGATCGGCTCGGCGTCGAGGTAGGGCACGGTGTGCAGGGGCAGCGGGGAGAACGACTGGCGGATCTCCGCCAGGTGGCCGGCCTGGGCCTTCACCCAGCCGCGCCGCCACGGGTCGGCACCGCCCGCGGGGAAGACCCGGTTGGCGATCACCGCGTCGACGCGGTAGCCGTACAGGCTGAGCGAGGTGAGCGTGCGGCGGGCCTCGGCCAGCACGACGGCCTCGGGGGTGAGGACCAGCCGGACGCTGGCGCCGGGGCCGGTGAGCAGCTCCCGGACCTCCATCAGGCTCCGGTGCAGGCGCTCGCCCGCGCCGAGCACATGGTCCTCGGGCACGTTCACCTGGGCCACCCTGCGGACCACCGGCGAGAGCGCGCGCAGCAGCCGCCGGCCGGTCGGCAGCAGCCGGTTCACGTGCCAGTCGAGGGCCTCGGGCAGGGCGAGCAGCCGGAGCGTCTCGGCGGTGGGCGCGCAGTCGACGACGATCACGTCCCACCGGCCGTCGCGGGCCTGCTCGCGCAGCTCCAGCAGCGCGATGACCTCCTCCGCGCCGGGCAGCACCGTGATCTCCTCGGCGGTGATCTCGTCCAGGCCGAGGTCGGCGAGGACGTCCCTGGCGTAGTCGCGCAGCTCGCCCCACTGGCGCTCCAGCGCCTTCTGGGTGTCCACCTGGTACAGGTGCAGGCCGGGCGCGACCTCGGCGGGGCCGTCCCCGGCCGTCACGCCCAGCGCGTCGGCCAGCGAGTGCGCGGTGTCGGTGGAGAGCACCAGCGTCCTCAGCCCCGAGCGGGCGGCGAGGGTGGCGGTGGCGGCCGCCACGGTCGTCTTGCCGACGCCGCCCTTGCCGGTGAACAGCAGGACCCGGCTCACGCGGCCTCCCGGCCCGCCGCCGCACCGCCCGGGACGGCCGCCCCGGGGCCCGGCACGGCCGGGACGGCCACCGTACGGCCCGCCACCGAGACCCGGCCGCCGCGCCTCATGAGGCCTCGACGCGCTTCTTCAGTCCCTTCAGGGCGGTGTCGACGATGACCTTCTCGGCCTTTCGTTTGATCATTCCGATCATCGGGACCTTGAGGTCCGCGGCGAGCTCGTACGTCACCTCGGTGCCGCTGCCCCGCTCGGCCAGGACGTAACGTCCGGTGAGCCCGGAGACCATCCGGCCCTCCTTCGCGATCCGCCAGCCGACGGACTCCTCGCCGTTCCAGGTGTAGGCGAGGGTGTACTCGTCGTTGATGACGCCGGCGTCCAGGACGAACCTGACCTCGGCCGGACGGCCGTCCGGCCCGGTGGACAGGACCTCGGCCTCCTTCACCTGGCCGGCCCACCGGGGATAGGAGGGGAAGTCGGCGATCACGGCCATGACGGCCGGGCGGGCGGCGTCGATCGTGATGCTGGAGGAGGTTCGATCAGCCATGGGGTTACCGTACTCGTTCCCGGTTTCCCAGCGGACCTCCGGCGCACCGCGCCGTTCCCTCCCGGACGGCGCCGATCCGGCCGCCCGGATCACCGCCATGGCGTCCGGCTCACCACTCCGGGACGAGGCTCACCATTCCAGGACGAGGCTCACCATTCCAGGACGAAGGGCGTCCCCCGGCCGCGGAAGTGGCCCACGTTGAGGCACTCGGTCCGGCCGATCCGGGTGCGCGGCGACAGGGGCTGGTGGACGTGGCCGAACAGGGCGTAGCGCGGCTGGGTCCGCCTGATCGCCTCCAGCGTGGCCTCGCTGCCCCGCTCGAAGCGCCGGGCGACCACGTCGTAGAGCAGTTCGGGGACGGCCGGGGGGATGTGGCAGCAGAGCACGTCCACCTCGCCGACGGCCTCCACCTTGCGGGCGAACTCCTCGTCGTCGATCTCGTTCGGCGTCCGGTACGGCGTGCGCAGCCCGCCCCCGACGAAGCCGAACCGCAGGCCGCCGATCTCCACGGTCTCCCCGTCGAGCACGCGGTGGCCCTCCCGCAGGTAGTCGGGCCACAGGCGGGGCAGGTCCACGTTGCCGTGGGTGAGGTAGGCCGGGATCGGCATCGCGGCGAAGATCTCCGCGTACTGCCGGCGGACGGCGTGCTCGATGTGGTCGCGGGGGTCGCCGCCGAGGGAGGCCCACAGCGCCGCCGACATCTCCCGCGCCTCACCGAACCGCTTGGCGGTGCGCAGCGCGATGAAGCGGGCGGCCTGCTCGGCCCCGAACAGCTCGGCGAAGATGCCCCGGGAGTGGTCGTCGTAGTCGATGAACAGGATGAGGTCCCCGAGGCAGACGAGCGCGTCGGCCCCCTCTCCCGCGCGGGCCAGGGCGTCGGTCCTACCGTGCACATCACTGACGACATGAACCCGCATGGCGGACATACTAACCAGACCAAGAAAGCGGACATAAGTAACAACTAAGCCGCGACCGGTACGGCACAGCCGCCCTGGGCGGCAAGGCTGATACCGTGAATCCGCCTCGGACAGCGCCTGGTCGTCGGCCTTACCCACGCGTAACATGTCGCGATGAACCTCCAGGCAGACCATCTATCCGCGCGATCTCAGGAGTGCCCGTGCGCGAGTACAGCGTCCCCGTGCTGGTGGATGTCCCCTCCTCCGCCAATCTGACCGACACGCCGTTCCGGCGCGCCGATCGGGAGCCGGGCACCGTGGTCATGCGCCGCAAGGTCGGCGAGGAGTGGGAGGACGTCACCGCCCGGGAGTTCCGCGACCAGGTCGCCGCCCTGGCCAAGGGCCTGATCGACGCCGGCATCGAGCCGGGCGACCGGGTCGCCCTGATGTCGCGCACCCGCTACGAGTGGACCGTCGCCGACTACGCGATCTGGGCCGCCGGCGCGGTCGGCGTACCGATCTACGAGACCTCCTCCGCCGACCAGGTGAGGTGGATCGTCTCCGACAGCGGCGCCAGGGCCGCCTTCGTGGAGCTCGCCTCGCACGAGGAGACGGTCCGCGAGGTGATGGACGAGCTGCCGGGCCTCAAAGACGTCTGGCGCATCGACGACGGCGCCCTGGAGGAGCTGAGCGCGGCCGGCGCCGGGGTGTCCGACGAGACCCTGACCGAGCGCAGGACCTCCCGCGGCATCGCCGACCTGGCCACCATCGTCTACACCTCCGGCACCACCGGCCGGCCCAAGGGCTGCCGGCTGACCCATGACAACCTGCTGTTCACCGCGCGGAACGTCGCGTCCGGCCCACTGGAGGCCCTGTTCACCAGGGATGACCGGGCGGCGCTGCTGTTCCTGCCCCTCGCGCACGTCTTCGCCCGCATGATCGAGATCGTGCTCGTCGAGACGGGCACGATCATCTGCCACACCCCCAACATGAAGAACGTCGCGCCCGACCTGCAGGGCGCCCGGCCGACGTTCCTGCTGGGCGTGCCCCGGGTGTTCGAGAAGGTCTACAACAGCGCCGAGCAGACGGCCGCCGCCGGCGGCAAGGGCAAGATCTTCCACGCCGCCGCCGCCGTCGCCATCGCCTGGAGCCGCGCCGAGTCCTCCGGCGGCGCCGGGCTCGGCCTGAAGATCAAGCGCGCCGTGTTCGACCGGCTGGTGTACAGCAAGCTCCGCGCGGCCACCGGCGGCAGGCTGTCGGCCGCGGTGTCGGGCGGCTCGGCGCTGGGCGAGCGGCTCGGCCACTTCTTCCGCGGCGTGGGCATCGAGGTCTTCGAGGGCTGGGGCCTGACCGAGACCTCCGCGCCGTCCGCGGTCAACATGCCCGGCGCCAACAAGATCGGCACCGTCGGCAAGCCGTTCCCGGGCGTCACGCTCGCCATCGCCGACGACGGTGAGATCCTGATCAAGGGCCGCCACGTCTTCCACGGCTACTGGAAGGACGAGAAGGCCACCGCCGAGGTGATCGACGCCGACGGCTGGTTCCACAGCGGCGACGTCGGCGAGCTGGACAAGGACGGCTACCTCCGCATCACCGGCCGCAAGAAGGAGATCCTCGTCACCGCCGCCGGCAAGAACGTCGCGCCCGGCCCGCTGGAGGACTTCATCCGCGCCCACCCGCTGGTCAGCCAGGCGATGGTGGTCGGCGACGGCCGGCCGTTCGTCTCCGCGCTCATCACCCTCGACCCCGAGGCGCTGGAGCAGTGGAAGAAGACCAACGGCAGGGAGGGCGCCTCCCTGGCCGAGCTCAGCGCCGACCCGGCCGTCCTCGCCGAGGTGCAGAAGGCGGTGGACACCGCCAACCGCTCGGTGTCCAAGGCCGAGCAGATCAAGAAGTTCACGGTGCTCGACACCGACCTCACCGAGGAGACCGGGCACGTCACGCCCAGCCTCAAGATCAAGCGCAACATCGTGATGCGCGACTTCGCCGACCGGATCGACGCCCTGTACGGCTGACACCGTACGGCCGGCGGGGTCCCGCCCCGCCCCGTCCCGCCGCACGACCGGCGCCCGGCCCGCCTCGGGCCGGGCGCCGCCGTACATCGAGCCCGGCTCACGTCCCGGCGGGCGCCGGGTCCCGCAGCAGCTCGGCGAAGCGGGCGGACACCAGGTCCCAGCCCCACTCGCGGGTGACCCAGTCGCGCCCCCGCTCGCCCATCTTCCGCGCCCGCTCCGGGTCCTCCAGCAGCCCGGTCACGGCCCGCGCCACCTCCCGCGGGCGGGTGCCGTCCACCACCACGCCGGTCTCCCCCGGCAGGACCGCATCCGGGGCCCCGCCGGAGGAGCCCGCCACCACGGGCAGGCCGCTGGCCGAAGCCTCCAGGTAGACGATGCCGAGCCCCTCGAAGTCGATGCCGCCCAGCCGGGTGCGGCACGGCATGGCGAACACGTCCCCGGCGTCGAGGTGGGCCGGCAGCGCCGCCCACGGCACCGGCCCGGTGATTCGCACCGCGTCGCCCAGCGGCCGGGCCAGCCGTTCCAGGGTGCGGTGGTAGGGGCCGCCGCCGACGATCAGCAGCACGGCCTCCGGCACGGCCCGCAGCACGAGCGGCCAGGCCCGCAGCAGGACGTCCTGGCCCTTGCGCGGCACCAGCCTGGACAGGCAGACCACGACCGGCCGCTCCCCGAGGTCCAGCGCCGCGCGCACCTCGCGCCCGCCCGCGCCGGGCCGGAACGCCCCGGTGTCCACACCGGGCGCGAGCCGGGCCAGCCTGCCCGCGGGGATCACCCGCTCCAGCCGCCGCCGGGTGTACTCCCCCAGGTAGGTGACCACGTCGGCGTGCTCGCCGATCCTCGCCAGCAGCCCGCGGGCGCCGGGGACGCCGGCCCAGGCCGCCTCGTGCCCGTGGGTGACCATGACGATCCGGCGGGCCCCGGCGGCGCGCATCGCGGGCGCGAGCAGCCCGAGCGGGGCCGCCGCCCCGAACACCACCGTGTCGCAGCCGTACGCGGCCATGACCTCGGCGGCCCGGCGGGCGACCCCGCGGGTGGGCAGCATCAGCGAGGTGGGGTGCCGCACGACCGGGTACGGCCGGCGGGCGTCGAAGTCCTCGCAGCCGGACCAGCGCGGGGCGTAGACGACCACCGACCCCGGCGGGCGGCCGGCGGCCAGGCCGTGCACGAACGCCTGGATGCCCCCGGGCCGGGGCGGGAAGTCGTTGGTGAGGAACAGCGCGCGGCTCACGGCTCCGGAACGCCGTTCAGCAGGGCCCATGAGCGCGCCATGGCGATCCGCTGCGGCGCCGTCGGGTGAGAACCATAGAGAACATATTCCAGGAAGTCCGGCGAGAGATCGGAGATGTTGGTGACCGACAGGCGCCGCTGCATCGCGACGAACGTCTCCGGGTCCCGGGTCAGCTCCAGCGCGTGCGCGTCGGCGCGGGCCTCGATCTGCCTGCTGACCAGGTTCTGCGCCGGCCCGGACAGCACCGTGGCCAGGCTCATCAGCCCCATGATCAGCCCCACCGCCCGCGGGTCGGCCGCCGAGGCGACGCCGGCGCGCCGCCGCACGGGGCCCGCGGCGAGCACCAGGTACAGCAGGCAGGCGCCGAAGGCGGCGCCCAGTCCCCCGACGAGCGTGCCGTACAGCACGTCGCCCGCCTTGGCGTGGCCCAGCTCGTGCGCCACCACCAGCTCGACCTCCCTGGCGGGCGCCCGGAGCAGGGTGTCGTAGACCACGATCCTGCGGGTCGCGCCGAACCCGGAGACGTAGGCGTTGAGCGCGGTGGTGCGCCGGGAGGCGTCGGCGACCAGGACGTCCTCGACGGGCACGCCGTCGCGGGCGGCCATGGCCAGCAGGTCGTCGCGCAGCGGCCCGGCGGCCATCGGCGTGAAGTCGTTGAAGAGCGGCTCGATGACCACCGGGTAGGCGAAGGACGCGGCCACGGTCAGCGTGAACGCGCCGATCGCGGCGGGTATCCACCAGCGCCGGAAGCGCCGGGCCAAAGCCACCACCGCGAGCACCATGACCGCGAGCAGCGCGGTCCGGACGCCGATGTCCTTGAGCCGGTCCGCGGTCCACGACGGCCACGTCTGGGTGGACAGGCCGTAGGCGCGCAGCTGCGTCTCCGACCACATGCCCAGCGGCCAGCGCAGGGCCTCGACCGCCGCCGACAGCCCGACGACGCCGAGCAGCGCCCGCGCCCACCAGGGTCCGCGCAGCCGGCCGAGCAGCCGGGCGCCCAGCGGAGTGGCCACCAGCACCCCGGCGACCAGGAGGGTCAGCCCGAGCGACAGGTAGGCGGGCGCGGTGAGCGCGGCGTCGAACGCCTCGGAGCGGGCGATCTGCCCGGCGGTGAAGTCGCGCGCCGGGTCCGGCGCGACGGCCGGGGCGGCGGACGGCAGGGCCCACCAGGGGGTGGTGAGCGCCACGACCGCGACCGTGGCCGCGCCCAGGACGGCCAGCGCCCATCCGGCGGCCCGCACCCCCGCGGGTGCCGCTGCCGCTTCCGCCGCTTCCGCCGCTTCCGGCGTGTCCGGGCCCGTCGCGGGGTCCGTCATCGGGTCCCTCCGAGTCGCGGGGACCCCGCCCTCGGGCGTGGAGAGGACGTCAACCCAGCTCCCTTCTCAGGTGGTCGCGCCAGCCGGCGGTGAACTCCGCCGGGGACATGCCCGGCACGCCGCCGACATCGCTACCGTAGAGCCTCACCAGGGCCCGCTCGCCGTACCGCTGCGCGACATAGCGGCAGGCGAGCCACGCCTCCTCGTACGCCTGCGCCCGCCGCGGGGCGCCCGCCGCGAAGTCGGCGGGGCCGGGGAGCCGCGCGGGCAGCCGGCCCTCGCGCACCTCCGCGGCCAGTTCGGCGGCGGCCGTCGCGGTCGCGATCCCGGCGTCACGATAGCCGACGTAGTCGGCGAACCCCTCCGACAGCCAGACCGGCACCCGGCCGCCGCGGGTGGCGCCGGTGGCCACGTGGGTGAGCTCGTGGGCGAGCACCACGTCGCGGCCGGGGCCGCTCAGCCTGGCGTATCCCGACGGCAGGACGATCACCCGGCCCGCGTCGGCCAGCGCGGCCAGGCCGGCGACGGCGGCGGGCGCGGCGCCGGCCAGCGCCGCCGCCTCGGCGTCGTCGGCGGGGAACAGGACCACCGCCCGGACCGGCCCCCAGACCTCGAGGACCGTACGGCGGGCGCGGTCGGCCCTGGCCGCCAGGTCGGCGAGGCGGGACGGCGGGACACGGTGGCCGATCACGACGGAGTGCTCGCCGCGGACGGTGACGGAGTCGCCGGGCCACGGGTCGCGCGGCGCGGGAGACGGGCTCGCGCCGGTGACCAGGGCGGCGCCCGCCATCGTCAGGATCCCGGCGAGCACGGCACGACGCTCCGCCGGGACGCGCTGCTCTGTCGGGACGCGCACACGCCCGATGGTAGCGACGGGCCCCGGACGCCGACCGGCGGCGTCCCGGTGGCGCGGCGGGTGCGCCGCGGGGTCCGGCGGCGTCGCGGCACGTCCCGGCGCGTCCCGGGCCGGACCGGCCCTAGACACGCGGCGGCCCCGCCCGTCCCTTCGCGGGACGGGCGGGGCCGTCTTCCCGGTCACCTCCCTGGCGGGCGGCGGCCGGGATCCGTCAGGCTCCGGGCCGGACCGCCCCGGAGAAGGAGGACCGGTAGTACCCCTTCAGGAGGACGACCCTGACGGTCTTGCCGCTGCTCGGCGAGTGGACCATCCTGCCCTTGCCGACGTACATGCCCACGTGGCCCTTGCCGTAGAAGAACAGCAGGTCACCGGGGCGCAGGCTGCTCCACGAGACCTTCTTCCGCACGGATCGGTACTGGCTGGTCGTGACCCTGGGGAGGGAGACGCCGGCCTTGCGCCACGCGTACCGGACGAGACCGGAGCAGTCGAACGCGCCGGGACCGGAGGCTCCCCACCGGTATGGATCGCCGATCTGCTTCTTGGCCGTCGAGACGGCCCTCGCGGCCTTCACCTTCTGCAGCGCGGTCCTGCTCAGCGTGGTCTTCTTCTTCGCCTTCGCCGTCTTCTTGGCGCTGACGTGCGCCGCGGAGGCGGCGGAGGCGGCGACCGGGCTCTCAATCCGAGAGGCGGTGCTTCTGACCTGGAGAACGGAGCCGGTTTCCGTGTCGGCCAGCGCGGCCGTGGAGCTCATCGTGACCGCTCCGGCGGAGGCGGTCACGGTGAGGGCGAAACCACTGGCACAAACGCGAAAAAAGCGCGACGAACGGGGGTTAAGCAGGGTGGTAGACAGGATTTCTCCTTGGGACTTCCGCTGACGCCTACCGGGTTAGCTGACGGGTTCGGGCAGGGAAGAAGCCCTACGGCGCGTCGGACGCGCCGATTCACCCCTGGCCGTGTCTCACGGCCGGTGGGTCCCCGGCTCCGTGCCTCCTGGCTGCACGGACTCGGCAGGCCGCCGCAGGTGGGAGCGTCTCTCGCCGGGCGCGGCGGCCGGATGGATCTTTCGTGGGCTCCGGCATGACGGGCCGGACCCGGCGCGGCGGCATGGCTTGCTCGCCGCGACGCCAGAAGTTACCCCCGCTTCTCACGATTCGGCAAAGGAATCGCAAAAGATACATAGATCGACAACGCTTCCGGTGATCGCCGAGTCGCTGTTCAGGGACCGATTTCACCGGGCGAATATGACGCTCGTCACATTTCTGTGATCAAACCGAGAAATCATGATTTTTGTGGCACAGATCACATAATGGTTAAGATCATTGGCGGAACGCCCGGCCGCCCGGGGACGGGCACGTACGGGTTCTCGCGCTCCATGTCGCCGTCGCGGCGCTCCGGGCAGGGGCGATGAACTCCGTTCCCAGGTCGCCGGATCAGGCGACGCGGCCGATCACGCCGCTGCCTCCTCGCGCTCGGCTCCTGGCAAGGGACTCCGTGTATCGCGGACGTATGGAAAACCGCATACGCCGCCGCAACGGTCCCGCGTCTTCAGTGAAGGCGTGAACCATCACGCATCACTGTCAGCACCGGCTTCATCGGCCGGGAAAGGACCATGATCATGGGTTCGGATTCGTTACCTGGCATCGACCGGCGGCGGCTGGTCAAATGGGGCGGGCTGGCGGCCGCCGGCGTCGTCGCGGCCGGCACGCCGCCGGTGAGCGCCGGGACCGGCCACACCGAATCGTCCGGACACGGCCGGATCCCGCCGGACACCCTGCCCGGCGGGGCCTATGACCGGTACGTGGCGCGGCTGGCCGCCGAGGGCAGGTTCTCCGGTGTGGTGCTGCTGTCACACCAGGGCCGGACGGTGCTGTCCCGCGGCTACGGCATGGCGGACGAGGAGAGAGGGATCCGCAACCACGAGGGCACCGCGTTCAGCCTCAGTTCGGCCGGCAAACCGTTCCACGCGGTGGCCGTTCTGCAGCTGGCGCAGCGGGGCAGGTTGCAGCTGACCGACACGGTGGGCGAACACCTGACGGGCTTCGCCCCGGAGATCGCCGACCGGGTGACCATCCACCACCTGCTGTCCGGCACCTCGGGGCTGGACATGCCGGACGAGGACGTGCAACGCGTCTTCCAGAGCCGGGACGAGGTGCACGACCACTACGTGCGGCGCGCCCGGCAGGCGAGACCGGTGGGCGCCCCGGGCACTCCCACCACCGCTCACGCGGAGGCCGAGGTCACCATTCCCGCGCTGATCGTGGAGGCCGTGACCGGCATGACGTACTGGGACTACGTCCAGGAGAACATCTTCAAGCGCTGCGGCATGGCCGGCTCGGCGTTCCACACCAGGCCGCGGTGGCTCACCGGCGAGCACATCGCGCACCCCTACATGAAGCTGGCCGACGGCAGCGTGGTGGACGCCCTCCGCAACCTGGACAGGGGCAGCCCGTACCCGCACGTACCGGGCAAGAACCCGGGCCGCGGCTTCATCGACGCCCCCGGGGACGGCGGCTTCGCCACCGCGCCGGATCTGGTCCGGTTCGCACACGCGCTGCGCGACGGCACGGTGCTGGACCGGCCCTGGGCCGACGTGCTCACCGCGGCCAAGATCCCCCACGGACCGGCGTCGTTCGGCGCGTACGGGATCCCGATCGACATCGTCAACGGCCAGTGGATGTTCCAGCGTGCCGGTGGCAACCCCGGCGTCGGCGCCAACTGGAGCATCTACCCCGACACCGGCTGGGTCGGCGTCATCCTCTCCAACCGCGACTCAGACGGCGTGTCGCTGCAGGACATGATCGGGCGGGAGACGCAGGCCGTCACCGGGGCTTCGCCCGGCGGCGGGGGTGGTGGCTGAAACGTTCCGGCGGCTGAGTCGGCTGCGGGCCCGGGGCGGAGGCGCCGGGCGGCGACGCCGGGGACTCCGTGTATCGCGGACGTATCCGAAATCGCATACGCCACCGCAACGGCCCTCCGTCTCCAATGGGAGGCATGAACCGAAGTGCATCCCTGTCAGCACCGCTCCGCCGCGCGCGCGGCATCGTGCTCGCCGGCCTGGCGATCCTCGGCCTGGCGGGCCTGGCGTTCGTCGTGCGGCGGCCGCTCATGATGTCCGCTCCGAGGTGCCTGGCCGGCCGGTGGCACGGCTGCCTCGACACGGAGAACGGTGTGCTGCTCATGACGCTGGTCGCGCTGCCGCTGGCCGCCCTGGCGGCGTGGGCCCTGGCGCGCCGCCGGCGTGCCGCCTGCGCCGCGTCGGCCTGGCGGATGTCGCTGGCCGAGGTGGGCATGGTCTACGGGACGGTGCCGTTCGTATGGATGACCATGATGCCGGGCCCGGGGGCGGGCGTCATCCCCGGCCGGGTGAGTCTGGTCCCGCTGCGGGATCTGCTCACCATGGGGCCCGTCGGCATCGGCGGCAACCTGCTGGTCTTCGCGGCGCTGGGGTTCTTCGCCCCGATGCGGTTCGCGGCGCTGGCGTCCGTGCCGCGGATCCTGGCGCTCGGGGCAGGCTGCTCGGTCGTGGTCGAAACCGCGCAGTACGTTCTGTGGCTGGACCGGGTGTCGTCGGTGGACGACGTGCTGGTCAACGCCGCCGGCGCCGCGCTGGCCGCGCTGGCGTCGCGCCGCTGGTGGCGCACCGCGGCGGAGGCGCCGTCGGATCGGCCTCGCCCCGCGCCGGCATCGGCGGGCTGAGTCGCGTGCCCGGTGCGCACGCGTCCTCGCATACCCCGGCGATATGTCGTACTGCCTAGGCTTCGGACATGCGCGTACTGATCGTGGAGGACGAGCCCTACCTGGCCGAAGCCGTCCGTGACGGTCTGCGGCTGGAGGCGATCGCCGCCGACATCGCCGGCGACGGCGACTCCGCCCTGGAACTGCTCAGCGTCAACTCCTACGACCTCGCGGTCCTCGACCGCGACATCCCCGGCCCCTCCGGCGACGAGGTCGCCCGGCACATCGTCGCCTCCGGCAGCGGCATCCCGATCCTCATGCTCACCGCCGCCGACCGGATCGACGACAAGGCTTCGGGGTTCGGGCTCGGCGCCGATGACTACCTCACCAAACCGTTCGACCTTCGGGAGCTCGTGATGCGGCTGAGGGCGCTCGACCGCAGACGCGCGCACGCCCGGCCCCCGGTCAGGGAGATCGCGGGCCTGCGGGTGGACCCCTTCCGCCGGGAGGTCTTCCGGGACGGACGCCACGTCGCGCTCACCCGCAAGCAGTTCGCCGTGCTCGAAGTCCTCGTCGCCGCCGAAGGCGGTGTCGTCAGCGCCGAAGAACTGCTGGAGCGGGCCTGGGACGGGAACGCCGACCCCTTCACCAACGCCGTCCGCATCACCGTCTCCGCATTGCGCAAACGACTCGGCGAACCATGGCTCATCGCCACGGTGCCGGGCGTCGGCTACCGAATCGACACCGGCGCCGACACCGGCGCCGACACAGGGCATGGGCCCCGCCCGCCCTGGCGGCACTCGTGACCAGGCGCCCGGGGCTCAGCGCCCGGCTGAGGCTCACCATCAGCTACGCCGGGTTCCTCCTGCTCGCCGGCGCTCTCCTGCTGGCCGTGGTATGGGTGTTCCTGCTGCGCTACGTACCCGACGGCACGCTCATGATCGAGCCGTGGGGCGGCCGGCCCGGGGCGCCGTCCCCGCGGCTCATACCCAACCGCACCGACCTCCAGCGCGCCTTCGTCCCCCGCGCGGCCCAGGCACTGGCCTTTCTGCTGACGTTCGGCCTGCTGGGCGGATGGATCCTCGCCGGCCGGATGCTCGCACCGCTCACCCAGATCACGGATGCGGTCCGGACGGCCGGGAACGGGTCGCTGTCCCACCGGATCCGCATGAAGGGCCGCCAGGACGAATTCCGTGAGCTCTCCGACGCGTTCGACTCGATGCTCGAGCAACTGGAGTCCCACGTCGCCGAGCAGCGGAGGTTCGCCGCGAACGCCTCCCACGAACTGCGAACCCCGCTGGCGATCTCGCGGACGCTCCTCGACGTCGCCCGCCAGGACCCCACGCGGAACCGGGACGAACTCATCGAACGCCTGCGCACCGTCAACCAGCGGGCGATCGGCCTCACCGAGGCCCTCCTGCTGCTCAGCCGCGGCGACCGCGGAAACTTCACCCGCGAGGGCGTCGACCTCTCCCTCCTCGCCGAAGAAGCCGCCGAGACCCTGCTTCCCCTCGCCGAACGGCGCCGGATCACGCTGGACGTCACCGGCGGGGCGGCCCCGGCCGACGGCTCCGCCGAGCTCCTGCTGCGGATGGTGACGAACCTCGTCCAGAACGCCATCGTCCACAACCTCCCCGCCGGCGGCACCGTGACGGTCCACACCGAGGCGCACGACGACACGAGCGTGCTGCGGGTCGAGAACACGGGTCACCGGCTTCCACCGGAACTGGTGCCGACCCTCACCGAACCCTTCCGGCGCGGAACGGAACGTGTGCGCACCGGCGAGCACGCCGGCGTCGGGCTCGGCCTGGCCATCGTGCACAGCATCGTCCGCGCCCACGACGGCACCCTCGACCTCGTCCCCCGCCCCGACGGGGGTCTCCTCGTCACGGTGCGGCTTCCCGGCGCGCCGACGGCCGAGACCGGCCCGGCCTCGTCGGCCTCGCGGTCAACGCGACCCGGAGAGGGCCGGCTCAGGGACGGACGGCGCCGACCAGGCCGCTGCGGAGGGGCGAGATCTTGACGACGTCGCCGGTCTGCGGGGCGTGGACCATCTTCCCGCCGCCGATGTAGATGCCGACGTGCCCCAGGCCGTGGCTGAAGACGAGGTCTCCGGGCTGGAGGGCGCTCACCGGCACCCGGCGACTCGCCCCCCAGCTCCACTGCTCCCAGGTCGTACGGGGCAGGCTGACGCCCCCGCTGCGCCAGGACGCCTGGACGAGCCCGGAGCAGTCCCAGCCGCCCGGCCCCGTCCCGCCGAACCGGTAGGGCTTGCCGATCTGGGCGTAGGCGAAGGCGAGGGCGGTGCGGGCGTTGCCGGAGGCCGGGCCGCTGTACTTGATCCCGGTGCTGTTGGGGTTGCCCTGCTGGTAGGTGCCCAGCTCGTTCAGGAGCTTGGTCTGGGCCCTGACCATCTTCTCGACCTTGGCCTTCTCGCCGGCCAGCTCGTCACGCGTCTTGTCGGCCTCGTTGAGGGCGGCCTTGGCCTGGTTCCGGTTGTCGCGCAGCGTCTTGGTCGCCTCGTCGAAGGCGTTGAGATACCGGGCGCGGGCGGCGGCCATCTGGTCGGCCGCGGCCATGCTGCTCAGCAGGGCCCCGGGGTCGCCCTGGTTGATCAGGCCCTCCCAGCCGGTCACGGAGCCGTACTGGTAGGAGCTGACCGCCATCGTGACGAGCTCCTTGCGCAGGTCGGCGACCTTGGCCGTCTGGCGGGCGAGGTCACCGTCCAGTGCCTTGTACTTCTTGCGGGCCTTCTTCCACTTCTCGCCCGCCTGGTTGTACTTCTCAACGATCTTGTCGGCCTGGTCGTTGAGCTTCGCCAGCTTCCGCTTGGCCTCGGCGACCGTGGGCCTCGGATCGGCGGCCGCACCGCCCATCGGCACCAGGAACAGCGCGAGGGCGAGCCCCGCGGCCACCGGTACACGTCCGAACCAAACCGGCTTACCCGCCACGGCCACAGTGCCGCCTCCCCAGTGCGAAGACCTGGGGCGAAATAGTACAGAAGAGGTAAGGACCGGCTCACCTTTTCGGGGGTTTTACTTGGTTTCGAAGCGATCTCTCCTGACGGTCCGGCGCACCCCGGCCGGTCGGCCCGCCCGGCGCGGCGGCGCCGGCTCAGGAGAGACGGACACGGAAGGGACCGGGAAGAGACCGGGAAGGGCCCCGGAGCCCCGGGCGGGCACCCGGTGGCCCCGGGGTGGCCGCCGGCCGCGTGCGGGCCTCAGGTGCGCCCGAGACGCCGCAGCAGCAGCACCGAGGGCACCGGCCGGGCGCCCATCCGGCGGACCGACTCGGCCACCTCGCGGTCGGAGGAGACCACCGCGACGGCGCGGCCGACCGGCTCGGCGCGGACGAGCTGACGGATGAGGTCGTCGGCGATCTGCCCCGGGGAGCTGAACATCACCCGCACCCCCCGCGGGGCCGACACCGGCACCGGGCCGTTCAGCTCGGCGCCGTCGAAGACGCAGGTCAGCTCGACCCGGGTCTGCGCGTACAGCGCGCCGAGGCCGGTGAGCAGCCGGGCGCGCTGGTCGGCCAGGGTGAGCGTGCCGTACCCGGTCTTGGTGACGTTGTAGCCGTCCACGATCACGTGGATCTGCGGCAGCGCGAGCAGCTGGTCGAGCAGTGCCGGGTCGTCGTCGGCGAGCGCCCGCGCGGGCACCGCCTGGGCCCCCTGCCCGCCGGGCGCCACCGAGAGCACCGAGTCGGCGGGCCGGTTGATACCGGAGGGCAGGGCGAGCTCCCGGCGCAGTCCGGCGGCGGCGTCCTGGAGGGCGTCGAGCAGCATGCGGACCTTGGCGTCCTCCAGGCTGCGGCCCTCGCGGGCGGCCCGGCGGCTGGTCTCCAGCTGCCGCTCGGCGTCGGCGAGGCGCTCGCGCAGGCGGCGCAGCTCGCTCTCCCCCGCGCTGCCCGCCGACGCGGCGGCGACCTTGGCCTCGCGGACCTCCTCCTCCGCCTCGGCGGTCCGTGCCTCGGCGGCCCGGGCGCGCTCGCGGGCGTCGTGCAGCCGGCGGCGCAGGTCGGAGATCTCCGAGCGGGCGCCCTTGAGCTGCTCGCGCAGCCGTTCGCCCTCCTCCTTGGCGGCGGCCTTCTGCGCGGCGAGCTGCTCGCGCAGCCGGGTGACGGTCTGCTCCATCGCCGAGCCCTCGGCCACGGCGGCCGACCGCTCCAGGTCGTCACGGGCGGCCTCGACCATGTCCGCCCAGCCGGGCGGACGCGTGAGGTAGGCCGCGGCGGCCACCAGGGACGGCTCGGCCGCCGGCGGCGCCACACCCCCGGCGAGGCTCGCCACCAGGTCGGGCCACTCGGCCGCCAGCGCCTCGGCGACCAGCTCCCGGAACTCCTTGTCGTTCTCCAGCTGGGCGGCGATCGGCGCGCTGCCCAGCCTGGCCCGCTTGCGTGGGTCGAACTTCGCGATCCCCTTGAGCTGGGAGGGCACGGCGGCGGCGGGCATCGCCCCCAGGATCTGCGCCGCCAGCTCCACGACGTGTGAGCGGACCTGCTCGGGTAACGGACGAGACAGGCCCTCTCCGGCTGAACTCATCACGGGCCCCTACTCGGATCGGTCTTGACGTCAAGGGTACGGCCAGCCCGCGACGGCACCGACCTGAGCGGAGATCACCGGCTCCGGCCCGACCTGCGCGCGCCGGGGGCCGGACGGTGAATGTCGGTGGGGGCTTCTATGGTCTTGAGCCGTGGAGTACGCCGTACAGGGAACGCTGGACGAGCTGGGCACCCCCCTCGACCAGATCACGTTCGTCGTGTTCGACCTGGAGACCACAGGCGTCTCCGCGGCCGAGCATGCGATCACCGAGATCGGAGCGGTCAAGGTCAGGGGCGGCGAGATCCTGGGCGAGTTCGCCACGCTGGTCGACCCCGGGTCCCCCATCCCTCCGTTCATCTCCGTGCTGACCGGCATCACCGACAGCATGGTCGTGGCCGCCCCGAAGATCGAGGCGGTGCTGCCGTCCTTCCTGGAGTTCACCCGCGGGACGACGCTGGTGGCGCACAACGCCGGGTTCGACGTGGGCTTCGTCAAGGCGGCCTGCGCCGCCCACGGCCATCCCCCGCCCGA
Organism: Streptosporangium sandarakinum; assembly: GCF_013409935.1. Lineage (GTDB taxonomy): Bacteria > Actinomycetota > Actinomycetes > Streptosporangiales > Streptosporangiaceae > Streptosporangium > Streptosporangium nondiastaticum. The sequence continues at coordinate 1,162,017 of NZ_JACCCO010000001.1, forward strand.
CCACCCGGTGGTCGACACCGTCGTGCTGGCCCGCCGCCTGCTGACCCGCGACGAGGCCCCCAACTGCAAGCTGGCCACGCTGGCCCGGCTCTTCAGCGGCACCGAGCCCCGCCACCGCGCCCTGGCCGACGCCCGCGCCACGGTGGACGTGCTGCACGCGCTGCTGGAGCGGGCCGGCTCCTTCGGCGTGCACACCCTGGAGGAGCTGCGCGGCTTCACCCGCGCGCCCACCCCCGAGCAGCGCCGCAAGCGCCACCTCGCCGACGCGGTGCCCGCCGCCCCGGGCGTCTACGTCTTCGAGGACCACCGCGGCGACCCGCTGTACGTCGGCAAGAGCGTCGACCTGCGCACCCGCGTGCGCAGTTACTTCACCGCGAGCGAGACCCGCCCGCGGATCCGCGAGATGGTCGGGCTGGCCGAGCGGGTCCGGCCCATCGTCTGCGCGACCCCGCTGGAGGCCGAGGTCAGGGAGCTGCGGCTGATCGGCGCGGCCAAGCCGCGCTACAACCGCCGCTCTCGCTTCCCCGAGCGGGCGGTCTGGCTGAAGCTGACCGTCGAGCCCTTCCCCCGCCTGTCGGTCGTCCGCGAGGTCAGGGACGACGGCGCCGCCTACCTCGGCCCGTTCGGCGGCTCCCGCGCCGCCGAGGACGCCCGCGTCGCCCTGCACGAGACGTTCCCGCTGCGGCAGTGCGCCGAGCGGATCACCGCCCGCGCCCGGCGCCCGGCCTGCGCCCTGTTCGGCATCGGCCGGTGCGGCGCGCCCTGCGAGGGCCGCCAGAGCGCCGAGGAGTACGGCGAGCTCGCCGAGGCCGCGCGCCGGGCGATGGAACTGGACGCCTCGGCGGTCTTCGCCGCGATGGAGACGCGGATGACGCGCCTGTCGCTCGACCAGCGCTACGAGGAGGCCGCGGCCGACCGCGACCGGCTGGCCGCCTACGTCCGGGTCGCCGCGCGCATGCAGCGGCTGCGGGCGCTGACCGCCCTCCCCCAGCTCGTCGCAGCCGCCCCCGCGGCGGACGGCGCCTGGGAGGTCCACGTCGTACGGCACGGCCGGCTGGTCTCGGCCGGGGTCATGGCCCGCGGCGTCCACCCCACGCCCTTCGTGGAGGCGCTGGTGGCCACGGCCGAGACCGTCGTGCCGGGGCCCGGCCCGCTGCCGGCCGCCCTGGCCGAGGAGACCGAGTGCGTGCTGCGCTGGCTGGAGGGCCCCGGCGTGCGGCTGGTGCAGGTGGAGGGCACCTGGAGCCTGCCGGTGCACGGGGCCGGGAGGCTGCGGGCCCGCATCGACCACGCCTACCGTGGGATCGACTCCCACCGGCCGCGTGAGGGCCGCCCGGAGCGCTGATAGCTTCTGGACTGCAAGCCGCACTCAACGAGGAGGAAGCCCGTGGTCACCGCGATCGTGCACATCACCGCCGAGGTGGACCGGATCCCCGAGGTCGCCCAGACGATCGCCGAGCTCGACGGGGTGAGCGAGGTGTACTCCATAACCGGCGAGTACGACCTGATGGCGATGGTGCGCGTCCCCTCCTACGAGGAGATCGCCGAGGTCATCCCGGGCCGGATCAACAAGGTGCCCGGGGTGCTGCACACCGAGACCAACGTCGCCTTCCGCACCTACTCCCGGCACGACCTCGACGCCGCCTTCTCGATCGGCCTCGGCGAGTCCGACTGACGTCTCCCCGGCCGGCTTCCGCGATCCGGGGCCGGCCGGCAGGTCCGGGGCCGGGCTCCCGGCCGGGCGCGGGGTTCGGCCCGCGGGAGCCCGGCCCGGGGGGCTCAGGCCCGCTTCAGTGACCGGCTGGCGGCGATCCAGCGGTCGAGGAGGGCGGCGGCGGCGCCGGAGTCGACGGCCTCCACGGCGCGGGCGTAGGCGGCCGTCATCGCGGCGTCCAGGTCGTCACCCGGGCCGTCGTGGGCGACCAGCGCGGCGGCGGCGTTGAGCAGCACCGCGTCGCGGACCGGCCCGGTCCTGCCGCCGACCAGGTCGCGGACGGCCTGGGCGTTGAAGACCACGTCGCCGCCGCGCAGCGCGTCCGGGGCCGACCTGGGGATGCCCAGCACGGCCGGGTCGAAGACGGTCTGCGTGGCGTCGCCGTCGCGCACCACCCAGACCGTGGAGGTGGTGGCGGTGGTGAGCTCGTCCAGCCCGTCGTCGCCCCGGAAGACCAGCGCCGACACCCCGCGCTCGGCGAACACGCCGGCGATCACCGGGAGCATGCGCGGCTCGAAGATGCCGATCGCCTGGGCCTGGGGCCGGGCCGGGTTGGTCAGCGGGCCCAGGAAGTTGAAGACCGTCGGGACGGCCAGCTCCTTGCGGGCCGGGCCGGCGAAGCGCAGCGCCGGGTGGTAGAAGGCCGCGAAGCAGAAGGCGATGCCCACCTCGGCGGCCAGCCGGGCGGTGGCGGCCGGCGGCAGGTCGAGCACGATCCCGAGGTGCTCCAGCACGTCGGCGGCGCCCACGGAGGAGGACGCCGAGCGGTTGCCGTGCTTGACGACCCGCGCACCCGCGGCGGCGGCCACGATCGCGGCCATCGTGGAGACGTTGACGGTGTGGGCGCGGTCGCCGCCGGTGCCGACGATGTCGACGACGCGGCCCTCGACGGTCAGCGGCGTGGCGTGCTCCAGCATCGTGCGCGCCAGGCCGGTCACCTCCGCGACCGTCTCCCCCTTGGCCCGCAGCGCCACGGCGAAGCCGGCGACCTGAGCGGGCGTGGCCGTACCGGACATGATCTCGTTCATCGCCCAGGCGGTCTCGTCCGCCGTCAGGTGCTCACCGGCGATCAGGGCCGACAGCAGCGCGGGCCAGGTGGTGCGCGCGTCCATGAGAGGTCTCCAGCGGATGGGTCAGTGGGCGGTCAGGCGGCCGGACAGCCGCCGGCGCATCAGGCCGGCGATGGCGTCGGCGAGCGTCACCGGGTCGATCGGCTGCGGCACGACGGCGTCGGCCCGCGACCACTCCGCCAGCCAGCGGTCGTCCCGGCGGGCGATCAGCAGGCAGATCGGCGGGCAGTCGTAGACCTCGTCCTTGGCCTGGCGGGCCACCCCCATGCCGCCGGCCGGCTGGGCCTCCGCGTCGAGCACCGCCACGTCGATCTCGCCGGAGTCGAAGTGCTGGACGACCTTGGCGTGGGTGGCGCACTCCACGATCTCCACGAGGGGCACGTCGGCGGCCGGGCGCCTGCCGATGGCCTGCCGCACCTTCTCCCGGGTGGCGGCGTCGTCGCTGTAGACGAGGACCCTCATCTTGTCGTCGGTGCTCACGGTCTGCGCTCACTCATCCCTTGTCGATGTATGGTCACCTGGGATGCTACCGGTCACCTCGCCCGCGGACCCAGGGCGGAGGTACTGACGGACGGAAAACTCCGTTCGTCCTGTTTACAGTGGCATTCAGGCCCCCTATCGGGGGGCCGTGCGGCGACCCGACCAGGGGAGCCGCAATAATGCTGGGCGTGGCGACAGCATCCGCAATCTCAACGACGACGACAGCACACTCGTCCCGCAGGCCCGACCTGGTCAGCGTGGGGACGATCGTCTGGCTGTCCTCCGAGCTCATGTTCTTCGCGGCGCTGTTCGCGATGTACTTCACCATCCGGTCAGTGAGCATCGGCCGGGGCATGCCCTGGCCCGAGGCTCATCTGAACGTCCAGTTCTCGCTGGTCAACACGATCATCCTGGTCCTGTCGAGTGTGACCTGCCAGCTTGGCGTGTGGGCAGCCGAGAAGGGCCAGGTCGCCAAGCTGCGCTTCTGGTACATCGTCAGCTTCCTGATGGGCGCCGTGTTCGTCGGCGGCCAGCTGTACGAGTACAGCCAGCTGGTCCACGAGGGGCACACCCTGTCGCACTCCGCGTACGACTCGGTGTTCTACCTGACCACGGGCTTCCACGGCCTTCACGTGACCGGTGGACTGATCGCGTTCCTCTTCATGCTGGGACGCACGTACGCCGCGAAGCGCTTCACCCGTGAGCAGGCGACCAGCGCGATCGTCGTGTCCTACTACTGGCACTTCGTCGACGTGGTCTGGATTGGCCTTTTCGTGACCATCTACGGCATTCACTAAGGAATCGGGGATCTCTGTGACTAGGATCACCGCTGGACGGCGGCATCCCCTCGCGAGATACGCCGTCCTGCTTCTGGCTCTCGGGCTGCTCGGAGGTATCTACACCTTCGTGGCCTCGACGACGGGGCGTGCCGACGCCTCCATCGCGGCGGGCCGGGCCGACGACGTAGCCGAGGGCAAGAAGCTCTTCCAGCAGAGCTGCGCCAGCTGCCACGGCTTCAACGCCGAAGGCAGCAACGTGGCTCCGTCGCTGGTCGGCGTCGGCGCCGCGGCCGTCGACTTCCAGGTCAGCAGCGGGCGCATGCCGCTGGCCAGGCCCGAGGCCCAGGCGCCGCGCAAGCCGCCGCCCCCGTGGGTCAACGAGACGACCATCCGCCAGCTCTCGGCCTACGTCGAGTCGCTGGGCGGCGGCCCCACCGTTCCCGCGGCCGAGCAGGTCGACCCGGCCAAGGGCGACCCGGCCAAGGGCGGTGAGCTGTTCCGGGCGAACTGCATCCAGTGCCACAACTTCGTCGGCGCCGGTGGCGCTCTGACCCGGGGCAAGTACGCCCCGAACCTGACGGAGTCCACCCCGACGCAGATCTACGAGGCCATGATCACCGGCCCGCAGGCCATGCCGGTGTTCAACGACAGCATCATCACGCCCGAGCAGAAGCGGGACATGATCGCCTACATCACGGGCGTCCGCAGCCAGGTCGACCCGGGCGGCGCGGGTCTCGGCCGCATCGGCCCGGTCACCGAGGGTCTGACGGCCTGGATCGTCGGTCTCAGCCTGCTCGTCCTGGCCGCCATCTGGATCACCGCGAAGAAGCGACAGGCCAAATGACTGACAACAACCACGACATCGAACAGCCCGAGGGCCGCGTCCCCAAGCGCGTGATCGGCACTCCCTCGCCCGCCACGAGCACGTCCGTGCTCGGCGACGACGAGCGCCCCGGGGACCAGGGTGTCCCCGGGGTCGTCCCGCAGAGCGAGGCGACCGCGAGGAAGGGTGAGCGGATCGCCGCCCTCTGCTTCCTCCTGACCCTGCTCGGGGGCATCGCCTTCATCGCCTCCTATGTGATCTTCCAGGTCGGGGACATCGACTCCGCGCGCGCCTCCAACGTGGCCCTGGGCGGCTCGCTCGCCCTCGCGCTGCTGGCCATGGCCGCCGGCATGGTGGTCTGGGTCCGCCTGGTCATGCCGAAGTACAACATGGTCCAGGAGCGCCACACGATGGCCTCCGACGGCCGGACCCGCGAGTACGTCACCGAGACGTTCAAGCACGGCGTCGACGAGAGCGGCTTCGTCAAGCGGCCGATGCTGCGCCGTACGCTGCTGCTCGCCGCGGCCCCGCTGGGCCTGGCGCCGCTGGTCCTGCTGCGCGACCTCGGCCCCCGCTACAGCGATTTCCCCGAGAAGCTCCGGCACACCGTCTGGGGCGAGAAGACCAAGGACGGCAAGCCTCGCAGGCTCGTCGTCGAGGGCACCGGCGCGCCGATCCGCGCGGCGGACTTCAACTCCCCCGGCGGCATCCTCTCCGTGGTCCCCGAAGGGTACGAGCACGATCTGAACGCGCTGGCCAAGGCCACGCTGATCCTGCTCAAGTTCCGGCCGGAGGAGCTCAAGTCCGGCACGAACCTGAACTGGGCGCCCCAGGGCATCGTGGCGTACTCGAAGATCTGCACGCACGTCGGCTGCCCCGCGGCCCTGTACGAGCAGACCACGCACCACATCCTGTGCCCGTGCCACCAGTCCACCTTCGACGCCGCCGACGGCGCCAAGGTGATCTTCGGCCCGGCCGCCCGGCCTCTGCCCCAGCTCCCCATCGCCGTCGACGAGGAGGGCTTCCTCGTCGCCACAGCGGACTTCTCCGTCCCGCCCGGCCCCAGCTTCTGGGAGCGCGGGGACGCCGAGGCCGAGGTCCGTGAGAACGGAGGCCACGCGTGAGCATCACGACCGTTCCGAAGCCCATCGCGGGAACGAGTTCCTTCCTCGACGACCGCCTGGGCGCCGGAAACTTCCTCAAGCGCAACCTGAGGAAGATCTTCCCCGACCACTGGTCCTTCCTGCTGGGTGAGATCGCCCTCTACTCGTTCATCGTCCTGCTGCTGACCGGCACGTTCCTGACGTTCTTCTTCAAGCCCAGCATGGGCGAGGTCCCCTACGAGGGCTCCTACGAGCCGCTCAAGGGCATCATGATGTCCGAGGCGTACGCATCGTCGCTGCACATCAGCTTCGACGTGCGCGGCGGTCTGCTGATGCGGCAGATGCACCACTGGGCGGCCCTGCTGTTCGTCGGCGGCATGATGGTGCACGCGCTCCGCGTGTTCTTCACCGGTGCGTACCGCAAGCCGCGCGAGCTGAACTGGCTGATCGGCGTCCTGCTGCTGACGCTGGCCCTGTTCGAGGGCCTGACCGGCTACTCCCTCCCCGACGACCTGCTCTCCGGCGCCGGTCTGCGGATCACCGAGGGTGTGGCGATCTCGCTGCCGCTGGTCGGCACCTGGATCACGTTCTTCCTCTTCGGCGGCGAGTACCCCGGCGAGGACGTGATCTCCCGGTTCTACTCGCTGCACATCCTGCTCATCCCGGGCATCCTCCTGGCGCTGATCACCGCCCACATGATCCTGATGTGGGTGCAGAAGCACACCCAGATGCCGGGCAAGGGCCGGACGAACGAGAACGTCGTCGGCGCCCCGTTCTACCCCGCCTTCATGGTCAAGGCCGGCGCCTACTTCATGTTCACCTTCGGCGTCATCGCGCTGCTGGGCGCCTTCGCCCAGATCAACCCGATCTGGCTGTTCGGCCCCTACACCCCGGCGGACATCTCGGCGGGTTCGCAGCCGGACTTCTACATGGGCTTCCTGGAGGGCTCCCTCCGCCTGATGCCCCCGTGGGAGATCAACATCGCCGGCTTCACCCTGCCGATGAGCGTGCTGATCCCGGCGCTGGTCCCGATGGGGATCATCATGACGGGCCTGGCGCTGTACCCGTTCATCGAGCAGTGGGTCACCGGCGACCGCAGCGAGCACCACATCGCCGACCGGCCCCGCAACAACCCGCACCGCACCTCGATCGGCATGGCGGCGGTCACCTTCTACGGTGTCCTGTGGCTGCTGGGCGCCAACGACGAGCTGGCCTCGTTCTTCCACATCTCGCTGAACGCGACCACCTACGTCGGCCGGGTGATGGTCTTCCTCGGCCCGGCGATCGCCTACTACGTCACCTACCGGGTCTGCCTCGGCCTGCAGCGCAGCGACGCCGCGGTCATCGGGCACGGCGTGGAGTCGGGCGTCATCAAGCGCCTGCCCAACGGTGAGTACATCGAGGTCCACGTCCCGCCGAACCCGGCCATCGAGGCCCACGTGCGCGGCAAGGCGCCGGTCCCGATGCTCCCCGGTGCCGACGGCGACGGCGGCGGCGAGCGCGACGGCGTGCCGCCCAAGCAGCTGCGCGGTCCGCTCGGCAGGCTCCGCGTCAAGATGAGCCGGGCCTACGGCGGCGAGAAGATCCCGCTGGACGACGGCCACGGCCACGGCGAGGAGCACGCCGCGATCGGGTCGGGCGAGGACAGGTCCCTCACCCACTGACCCACCGCTGATCCGCCACGGCAGAAGGGCCCGGACACCGCCACGGTGTCCGGGCCCTTCTCCGTCTCCACAGGGCCTCTCAGGGCTCTTCCGCCGGCGTCCCGCGGGCCTGGACCGCGGCGTCCCCAGGGGCCGCCCGGGACGCCTGTACGGGCTCACCGGCCCCCTCGACCGGTGCCCGGCCCCCGAGGCCCGCCCAGGACGTCCGTACGGGCTCACCGGCATCTCGGCCCGGGGTGGGGCGGTGGTCGCCCGTACGGCCCGCTCAGGGCGTCCGGCGGGTGGTCACAGCTCCTCGGTGACGAAGTGCTTGGTGCTGCTCCACTTCAGCCATTCCTTCCAGTTCTCCTGCCACTGTCCCCAGCCGTTGGTGGGCTCCAGCGGGCGCGGCGAGCCGGTGATGATGATCGGGTCGCCGATCAGCGTGTTGTCGAGGAACCACTTGGCGTCCGCCGGGCTGACGTTGACGCAGCCGTGGCTGACGTTGGAGTTGCCCTGCGAGCCGACCGACCAGGGCGCGGCGTGGACGTACTCGCCGCTGTTGGAGATCCGCACGGTGTCGTAGACGGTCATCTGGTAGTAGCCCGACTCGCCGGGGCCGATCCCCGGTGAGGTCATGACCGTGACGTTCTCCCGCGACATGGCCAGGTGGATGCCGCTGGTCGTGTAGTACTTCCACACGCCGCCCTGGCCCGCGCTCATCGGCATCACCCGCACCTTCCTGCCGTCGCGCCTGACGGTCAGGTAGTGGGTGTCGGTGCTGCCCCGGGTGATCTGCGAGCGGCCGACCTTGAAGTCCAGCGTGAGGTTCCGCTTGCCGTACAGGCCCTTGCCGCCGCGGACCCCGGCGAGGCGGGCCTCCAGCCTGACCTTGGTGTGGGCCGGCCAGAAGGTCTTGGGGCGGAAGTGCACGGTCTTGTCGTCGAACCAGTGCCAGGCGCCGGAGACCGGCTTGGACGCGGTGACCACCAGGTTCCGCTCGACCGAGACGCGGTCGGTGATCGGCTTGTCGAAGGTGAGCATGATCGGCATGCCGACGCCGACGGTCAGCCCGGTGTCGTCCTTGTTCGGCTGGACGCTCTCGATCGAGAAGGCCTCCTGGGCCTTGACCGTCGAGAAGGAGCTGGTGGTCTGGGTGAGCTTCCCGTCGGGGTTCACCGCGGTCACCGTGACCCGGTAGGAGGCCCCCGGCGGGATCGTGCCCCAGCTGTGCCAGCGGGTGCCGTCGGCGCTCAGCGCGCCCGGCAGGGGACCCTTCCGGCCCGCGACGGTGACGTCCTTCAGGGTGCCGCCGCGCGCGGAGACCAGGATGGTCGCGTCGGTCGGCACGTTGACCGCCCCGTTGAGAGGGGTCACGGCGACGGCGGCGTCGGCGCGCGGCGTGGCGCCCGGCGTGCCCGCCGTCCGGGTGGAGGTGCTGTCCGAGCAGGAGGCGGCCGCCAGCGCCAGGGCCAGCAGGCTCACCCCCCATATCGGACCACGGATCGCCTGCCGCACATGAACTCCCTGTCCCGGTACTGAACCACTAATTCAGTTATTACCCGGAGTAAGGGGATCACTACGGAGGACATCCGTCTTGTGCAGCTAACAAACGCCAAAAAGCGGGCCACGGAAACTTTCCGTGGCCCGCTTCCAGGTCCCGCCTCCGCGGGTCCCCGTTGTGGCGGGGTCCGCAGAGGCCGGGTCCCGCGGGGTCGGGGACCGGCGGGGCCGGTCAGTGGGAGAAGTGCCCCCGGTAGTACTCGAAGACGAAGCCGATCATGCTCATGATGACCGCGAAGACGCCGATCATGAACAGCCACCAGCCGATGACCAGGCCGACCGCGGTGAGCGCGACGGCCAGGCAGACGAACAGCGGCCACCAGCTGTGCGGGCTGAAGAAGCCGAGCTCCCCGGCGCCGTCGGCGATCTCGCCCTGCTTGTTGTCCTCGGGCTGGTCACCGATGCGGCGGGCGGTGTACATCAGGTAGTAGCCGATCATGAAGGCGAAGCCCACCGAGATGGCCATCGCCGTCGTGCCGACCGGTTCCTTGGACCAGTACCAGTAGACGACGTCCACCGCGGCGAAGAAGACACCGCAGAGGATGAACAACCAGCCCTGAACCTTCATCGGGCGTCCTCCAGCTCACGGGGAGCGGTCACGTGCGGGTACTTGAGGTCGAAGGCCGGACGCTCGGAGCGGATGCGCGGCAGCGAGGTGAAGTTGTGCCGCGGCGGCGGGCAGGAGGTCGCCCACTCCAGGGAGTTGCAGTAACCCCACGGGTCGTCCACCGTGACCTTCGGCGCGTACTTGGCCGTCTTCCAGACGTTGTAGAGGAACGGCAGCGTGGAGGCGCCGAGGATGAAGGCGCCGACCGAGGAGATCATGTTCAGGTCGGTGAAGCCGTCGATCGGGCTGTAGTCGGCGTAGCGGCGCGGGAAGCCCTCGGCGCCCAGCCAGTGCTGCACCAGGAAGGTGGTGTGGAAGCCGATGAACAGCGTCCAGAAGTGCCACTTGCCCAGCCGGTCGTCCAGCATCTTGCCGGTGAACTTCGGCCACCAGAAGTAGAAGCCGGAGAACATCGCGAACACCACGGTGCCGAAGACGACGTAGTGGAAGTGCGCCACCACGAAGTAGGAGTCCGACACCTGGAAGTCCAGCGGCGGCGAGGCGAGGATGACGCCGGTCAGGCCACCGAAGAGGAAGGTGACCAGGAAGCCGATCGCGAACAGCATCGGCGACTCGAACGACAGGTGGCCCCGCCACATGGTGCCGATCCAGTTGAAGAACTTCACACCGGTCGGGACCGCGATGAGGAACGTCATGAACGAGAAGAACGGCAACAGTACCTGGCCGGTCGGGAACATGTGGTGCGCCCACACGGTGATCGACAGGCCGGCGATGACGATGGTCGCGCCGACCAGGCCGATGTAGCCGAACAGCGGCTTGCGGCTGAAGACCGGGATGACCTCGGTCACGATGCCGAAGAACGGCAGCGCGATGATGTACACCTCGGGGTGGCCGAAGAACCAGAACAGGTGCTGCCACAGGATCGGGCCGCCGGTCTCGGTGGCGAAGATCTGCGCGCCGAACTTGCGGTCGGCCTCCAGGGCCAGCAGGGCGGCGGCGAGCACCGGGAAGGCCATCAGCACCAGGATCGAGGTGAGCAGGACGTTCCAGGTGAACAGCGGCATGCGGAACATGGTCATGCCGGGGGCGCGCATGGTGACGACCGTGGTGATGAAGTTCACCGAGCCGAGGATCGTGCCCAGACCGGAGATGGTCAGGCCCATGATCCACAGGTCGCCGCCGATGCCGGGCGAGCTGATCGCGTTCGACAGCGGGGTGTAGGCGAACCAGCCGAAGTCGGCGGCGCCGCCCGGGGTGAGGAAGCCCGACAGGGCGATGAGGCTGCCGAAGGTGAACAGCCAGTAGCTCACCATGTTCAGCCGGGGGAAGGCCACGTCCGGCGCGCCGATCTGCAGTGGCATCAGCTCGTTGGCGAAGCCGGCGAACAGCGGCGTGGCGAACATGAGCAGCATCACCGTGCCGTGCATGGTGAACAGCTGGTTGAACTGCTCGTTGGTGGTCACCTGCAGGCCCGGCTGGGCCAGCTCCGCCCGCATGATCAGCGCCATCACGCCGCCGATCAGGAAGAACACGAACGAAGTGATCAGGTAGAGGTGCCCAATGATCTTGTGATCGGTGGAGGACAGCCACTTCACGATGACGGAGCCCTTGCGCTCCGGCACCGGCATGGAGGTGAGGGGTTCGTTAAGTGCGGTCACTGGGCACCCGCCTGACTAGCGACGTACTGGTCGAACTCGGCCTGGGGAACGAGCTTCACCGAGAACAGCATGCGACTGTGGTCCACACCGCACAGCTCGGCGCATCGGCCGGCGTAGACGGCGGGCTTGTTGAGCGTGTCGACCTCGAACTTGTTCACGATGCCCGGGATCACGTCACGCTTGAAGTGGAAGGCCGGCACCCAGAAGGAGTGGATGACGTCCGGCGACTGCAGCTCGAACTCGACCTTCCTGTCGACCGGCAGCACCAGCTGGGGGCCGTCGGTGTAGTCGCTGACCGGCCGGCCGACGGTCTGCACCTGCTTGCCGTTGTAGTCGGTCGTGAAGCGCCAGCTCCACTGGAACGCCTCGACCTTCACCTTCACGTCCGGCTTGCCGGACATCTTGTCGATGTAGGTCTCGTCCCGGGCGGTGAAGTAGAAGAACACGCCGACCATGATGATCGGGACCACCGTGTAGAGGATCTCGATCGGGAGGTTGTAGCGGACCTGGGGAGGCAGCTCCTCCTTCGAGTTCTTCCTCTTACGGTGGAAGGCCGCGGACCACAGGATCAGGCCCCACACGACCACACCGGTGGCGAGAGCGGCGATCCAGGATCCGTTCCACAGACTCTGGACCGTCTCGGCCTGCTTGGTGATGCCGACGGGCATGCCGGCGCGCTTCCACTCATCGGCACTGCACGCCGTCGCGGACACCAGCAGCAGCGCCAGAGCGGCAGCGCGTGGCACCCGGCGGCGGGCCAACGGACGCCGTGCAGAACGGCGGGTCGGACTCACGGATCGCCTACCCCACAGATGAAGCCCAGAAGTCACTCCTGGGCGGTCGTTTGTTCGTATTAACAACTCGTAGTTCACAGCTTTACGCTGGAGGACACACTAGCGCGGACCCGGCTCGCCCCCCCGCGCAGCCCCCGGTTCCACCACGCGGTGCGACGATTGAGGAATGGCGTACTTCGACGCGGCCTCCACCGAACCGTTGCATCCTCAGGCGCGCGAGGCGCTGATCGAGGCACTCGACGCCGGCTGGGCCGACCCGGCTCGGCTGTACGGCCCAGCCCGCCGCGCAAGGATGTTACTGGAACAGGCGCGCGCCGAGGTCGCCGAGGTGATCGGCGCCCGGCCCGACGAGGTCTCCTTCACCGCCTCCGGCACCCAGGCGGTGCACCTGGGCGTGCTCGGCGCGCTTCTGGGCCGCCGCCGGGCGGGCCGCCGCCTGGTGGTCTCCGCGGTGGAGCACTCGGCGGTGCTGCACGCCGCCGCGCTGCACGAGCGCGACGGCGGCACGGTCGAGACGGTCGGCGTGAACCGGGCCGGCGCGGTCGACCCGGCCGCCTTCGGCGCGGCCGCCGGGGCCGAGGGCACCGCCCTGGCCTGCCTGCAGAGCGCCAACCACGAGGTGGGCACCCTGCAGCCGGTGGCCGAGGCGGCGGCCGCGTGCGCCGAGGCGGGCGTGCCGCTGCTGGTGGACGCCGCGCAGACCGTCGGCCGGGCGCCGGTGCCCGCCGACTGGTCGGTGCTGGCCGCGAGCGCGCACAAGTGGGGCGGTCCGGCCGGGGTCGGGGTGCTGGCGGTCCGCAAGGGCGTCCGGTGGCGTTCCCCGCTGCCGGAGGACGACCGGGAGCGACGGCGGGTCCCGGGCTTCGAGAACGTGCCGGCGATCATCGCCGCGGCCGTCGCGCTGCGGGCCGTCGCCGCCGACGCGGCCCGGGAGTCGGCCCGCCTCTCCGCGCTCGTGGACCGGATCAGGAGCGAGGTGCCGAGGACCGTGCCGGACGTCGAGGTCATCGGCGACCCCGTGGCCCGCGCCCCACACATTGTCACCTTTTCGTGTCTTTACGTGGACGGTGAGGCCCTGTTGACAGAGTTGGATAGGGCGGGGTTCGCCGTGTCGTCCGGCAGTTCGTGTACGGCGAGCACGCTTCGCCCGTCGCATGTTCTGGAGGCCATGGGGGTGCTGACACACGGGAACCTCCGGGTGTCGCTGCCCCGGGGAGCCTCCGCGGCGGACGTCGACCGCTTCCTCGCCGCCCTGCCGGACATGGTGAAGAGGATCCGCGAGGACGCGGGAATGCAGCCGTGACGGACCATTCTTCGGGGAGTGAAGTGACATGACGGCCGGCCAGACGACCGCGGAGGGGGCCGGGCAGCCCCCGGCGCTGACCATCGACGCGCTGGGCAAGAAGTGCCCGATCCCGATCATCATGCTCGCCCAGCAGATCAACGACGTCCCGCGCGAGGCGATCGTGTCGGTCCTCGCCGACGATCCCGCGGCGTTCACCGACATCCCGGCCTGGTGCCGGCTCAAGTCGCACCACCACGTGGCCAGCCACGAGCTCCCCTCGGGCGGCTGGGCCATCCACGTGCGGCGCAACTACTGAGCTGAGCCGCCGGGTCCCGTCCGCGGATCGCCCCGCCCGTCGCGGGGCGATCCGCGGAGCGGGTCCTAGGGGTGGTGGCAGCGCACGTGGCGGGAGATCTCGTCGGCGGCCTCGGAGCCGTAGGCGGCGGCGAAGCGGTCGAGGAAGACCCGCTGGCCGAGGCGGTACTCCTGCCCGCCGACGTGCTCCAGGACGTGGGTGGCGGTGAGGTTGCCGAGCTGGCCGCAGCGCTCCAGGGACAGGCCCCAGGCCAGGCCGGCCAGGAACCCGGCGCGGAAGCCGTCGCCGACGCCGGTGGGGTCGGCCTTGCCCAGCTCGGGGACGGCCGGGACGCGCAGGATCGGCTCACCCCTGCGCTCGATCGCGACGCCCTTGGGACCGAGCGTGGTGACGCGGACCTCGACGCGGTCGAGGACCTCCTCGGCGGACAGCCCGGTCTTCTGCTCGATCATGCCCTTCTCGTAGTCGTTGCTGAACAGGTAGGCGGCGCCGTCCAGCAGCGGGCGGATGTCGTCGCCGGACATGCGGGCGATCTGCTGGGAGAAGTCGGCGGCGAAGGGGATACCGCGCCGGCGGGCCTCCTCGGTGTGCCGCAGCATCGCGTCGGGGTCGTTCGGGCCGACCAGCACCAGGTCGAGGCCGCCGAGCCGCTCGGCGATCGGGCCGAGCTCGATCAGCCGCGCCTCGGCCATCGCGCCGGTGTAGAAGGAGGCGATCTGGTTGTGGTCGTCGTCGGTGGTGCACAGGAACCGGGCCGTGTGGTGCAGCTCGGAGGTGTGCACGGAATCACAGTCGACGCCGTGCCGCTCCAGCCAGGACCGGTAGTCGGCGAAGTCGGCGCCGACCGCGCCGACGAGGATGGGCCGCAGGCCGAGGCACCCCATGCCGAAGGCGATGTTGGCCGCGCAGCCGCCACGGCGGATCTGCAGGTCGTCCACGAGGAACGACAGGGACACCCGATCGAGCTGGCCGGCGATCAGCTGGTCGCTGAAGCGCCCCGGGAAGGTCATCAGGTGGTCGGTCGCGATGGAACCGGTGACGGCGATGCGCACGGGGTTCTTCTCCTCGTTGTCGGCATCCGGAACATGGTCGGGGGGCGGTTACAGGCGTGCGAACACACGATGGCCCCGCCGGGTGAGTCAGCTCACCCGGCGGGGCCATCGTATTGCGACTAGTTGAAAGAGTCGCCGCAGGCGCACGAGCCCGTGGCGTTGGGGTTGTCGATCGTGAAGCCCTGCTTCTCGATCGTGTCGACGAAGTCGATCGTCGCGCCCGTGAGATAGGGGGCGCTCATCCGGTCGGTGACCACACTGACCCCGTTGAAGTCGGAGACGATGTCACCGTCCATCGAACGGTCGTCGAAGAAGAGCTGGTAACGCAGGCCGGAGCAGCCGCCGGGCTGCACGGCCACGCGCAGCTGGAGCCCCTCCTCGCCCTGCTGCTCCAGCAGGCTCTTGACCTTGGCGGCGGCGGCGTCGCTGAGGATCAGGCCCTGCGCCGTGGTCTCGCTGCTCTCAACCGACATGTGGTGACTCCCGCGTCTGCGTCAACCGCCCGTTCGAGACGGTTGTCTGTTTCTGACGTCCTACTAAGACGCTACCAACACCCACGCGGGCCTACACATTCCTGCGGGCTCCGGTCTCCCGCCGCCACCCCGTCCGAACGGCCGTGACCGCCCCCGATCAGGACGTTCGCCCCGATCGACTCCCCCGGGAACAAAAACCCCCGGCCGTGTGTCATCATTAGTCGTCACTTCGACGATAAGGGGGTGGTGGTCGTGACGACCACCGAGACCGGCCTTCCGCTCTTCGTCCTCGGCCGGGGAACCGACCCGCACAGCGAGCGCGGTGTCGACTGCCCCGGCGAGCTGCCGCCCGCGTCCGACCCGGCGCTGGTGGAGCGGGCCCGGCGGGCCAAGGCCGCGCTGGGCGAGCGGGTCTTCGTGCTGGGCCACCACTACCAGCGCGACGAGGTCATCCAGTTCGCCGACGTGACCGGCGACTCGTTCAAGCTGGCCCGCGAGGCCGCCGCCCGGCCCGACGCCGAGTACATCGTCTTCTGCGGCGTCCACTTCATGGCCGAGTCGGCCGACATCCTCACCTCCGACGCGCAGAGGGTCGTCCTGCCCGACCTCGCCGCCGGCTGCTCCATGGCCGACATGGCCACCTTCGACCAGGTCGAGGAGTGCTGGGAGGCGCTGCAGGACGCCGGGATCGCCGACGTCACCGTCCCGGTCACCTACATGAACTCCAGCGCCGACATCAAGGCGTTCTGCGGGCGCAACGGCGGCGCCGTCTGCACCTCCTCCAACGCCCGGCGCGCCCTCGACTGGGCCTTCTCCCGCGGCGAGAAGGTGCTGTTCCTGCCCGACCAGCACCTGGGGCGCAACACCGCGGTGCTGGAGATGGGCCTGTCCCTGGACGACTGCGTCGTCTACAACCCGCACCGGCCGAACGGCGGGCTGACCGCCGGGCAGCTGGAGAACGCCAAGATGATCCTGTGGAAGGGGCACTGCTCGGTGCACGGCCGCTTCAGCGCGGAGTGCGTCGACGACGTCCGGGAACGCATCCCCGGCGTCAACGTGCTGGTCCACCCCGAGTGCCGCCACGAGGTGGTCACCAAGGCCGACCACATCGGCTCCACCGAGTACATCATCGAGACGCTGCGGCGGGCGCCGGCGGGCTCCTCCTGGGCCGTGGGCACCGAGCTGAACCTGGTGAAGAGGCTCGCCCGGATGTTCCCCGACAAGAACGTCACGTTCCTCGACCGGACCGTCTGCTACTGCTCGACGATGAACCGGATCGACCTGCCGCACCTGGTGTGGGCGCTGGAGTCCCTCGCCGCCGGGCAGGTCGTCAACCAGATCACGGTCGATGACGACACCGCGCACTGGGCGAAGGTCGCCCTCGACCGGATGCTCGCGCTGCCCTGACGGCCCCGGGGCCGTCAGGGAGCCGTCGGGGCCGGCGCCCGGCGAAGGTCCCGGCCGGCCACTTCCCGGGCGGCCGGGGTCGGACGGCTACCGAGATGCGGGCCGGTGCTCCGGTCTTCAGGCCGGAGGTGAAGGCCCGCGCGGGAGTGCCCGCCAGGGCGCGGGCGTGTCCTGACCTTCCCGGCCTTGCCGCTCGGCTCACCAGGTGTAGGGCACCAGGGCGGTGAAGGGCCGGCCGCCCGCGTTCGGCGATGGTGTGCTCGCCGGGGTGGTGGGCGGCGTCGGCGCGGTCGCCGGTGTGTTCACGGATCGCCCGGATCCCCTACGCCCGGTCATGGCCGGATGGCACGATGATGGCCGTGCGGCTGCGTTACCGGTACCGGCTCTCCCCGGACGCCGCCCGGCGCCAGGCGCTGGCCAAGGCGTTCGGGTGCGCCCGCGTGGTGTTCGACGACGGGCTGCGCCTGCGGCAGGAAGCCCGCGAGGCGGGCCTGCCGTACGTCTCCGACGGGGAGTTGTCCAAGCGGGTCATCACCGAGGCGAAGAAGACGCCGGAACGCGCCTGGCTCGGTGAGGTGTCGGCCGTCCTGCTTCAGCAGGCGCTCGCCGATCTGAACACCGCCTACCGGAATTTCTTCACCTCGGCCGCCGGGAAGCGGAAGGGCCCGAAGGTCGCCCCGCCCCGGTTCCGGTCGCGCAAGGACAACCGGCAGGCCATCCGGTTCACCCGCAACGCCCGATTCTCGATCACGACGGGCGGGAGGCTGCGCCTGCCGAAGATCGGGGACATGCCGGTGCGCTGGTCGCGGACCCTACCGTCGGAGCCGTCCAGCGTCACGGTCATCAAGGACGCGGCAGGCAGGTACTTCGCGTCGTTCGTGGTCGAGACGGCCGACGAGCCGCTACCGGAAACGGTGGCCGAGGTGGGCATCGACCTGGGACTGACGCACTTCGCGGTCACCTCCGACGGCTCGAAGGTGGACAACCCGCGCTTCCTGCGCCGGACGGAGCGCCGCCTGCGCAAAGCCCAGCAGGCCCTCAGCCGCACGGTGAAGGGGTCGGACAATCGCAAGAAGGCCATTGCCAAGGTCGCGCGGGCGCACGCCCGGGTGGCCGACGCGCGCGGAGACTTCGCCCACAAGCTCTCTGCGAGCATCATTCGCGACAACCAAGCGGTGTACGTGGAGAACCTGTCGGTAAGGGGCCTGGCGCGCACGAGGCTGGCCAAAAGCGTCCACGACGCGGGCTGGTCGCAGTTCACGGCCATGCTGGAGTACAAGGCCGCCCGATACGGCCGCACCTTCGCCAAGATCGACTGCTGGTTCCCGTCGTCGAAGCTCTGCTCGGCATGCGGGACCTTGCAGGACAAGATGCCGCTTTCCGTCCGGTCGTGGACCTGCCCATATGGCATGGTCCACGACCGGGACGTCAACGCGGCGATCAACATCCTGGCCGCCGGACGGGCGGACAGGCGAAACGCCTGTGGAGGGACGGTGAGACCACCGCTTGCGGTGGCACGACCCGGCGAAGCAGGAACCCACTCCAAGCCGCCCGCGTTCTCGGCGGCCTGGCAGGGGAGAATCTCCGTCCTTCAGGGCGGGGAGGACGTCAAACCATCATCGAGTAGACCACCTGGACGTGCACCGAGATGTTCTGCTGGCCCGGGCTGATCGAGCTGCGGTCGGCGATCCCGGCGGCGGCGAACATGATGGGTCGCGGCGGTGTGACGTCCTGCTCCCTGATCGTCAGGACGTCGCCGAGCGTGCCGCCGGCCAGCCTCGCGTACTGCTGGGCGCGGGCCTTGGCGTCGGCGAACGCCAGGTCCCGGGCGGCCCGCAGCGCGGCGTTGTTGTCGGAGAGCTCGAAGGAGACGCCGTTCAGCCGGGCCTCGGGCCCGACGGAGACGACCGTGTCCACCGCCTTGTCGGCGTTGTCGAGGTCGCGCACCACGACCTCGACGCCCTGCGCCGCCCGGTATCCGGCGATCTTCGGGTAGTCGTCGTACACCGGGGCGAGGGAGAGCTCGGTGGTCCGCAGGTCCTTGGGAGCGATGCCCGCGTCGAGCAGCGCCTGGGTCAGCCTGGCGGCGGCCTGGCGGGCCTGGGAGAAGGCCTGTCCCGGCGTGTCGGTGCGCACCTCGACGCCGGCGTTGAGCCGCATGATGTCAGGGGTGACGAGCAGCTCGCCCTCCCCCATGACCGTGACCTTCGGCGGGTAGTCGTCCGCCGCCGCCCGCGCCGCTCCGACGGCGGGGCCGACGCCGGGATCGGTGCCGGCCAGGGCCGTGCCGCACATGCCCGCCGTGGCGATCGCGGCCGCCGCCGCGGCGGCGGCCAGGGCGTGAAATACCTTGATCATGGGGTCATGGCACCACGGGGCGGCGGGCCCGCCGGGGAGCCGCCCGCGCGCCCTGTCATGTCTTGAAGAGCAGATTACGGCGTGTTCCCGCCTCCGGGCCGGCGCGCCACGACACCGCCGAAGCCCCGGGGCGTCGCGACACCGCTGAGGGCCCAGGGCGCCGTACCGTCAAGACCCGGCGCGTCGCGAGGCCGCTAAAGGCCCGGCGCGCCCCAGAGGGGGAACCAGCGGTCGAGGTCGGGCTCGACGGGCAGCTCGTCCCCCAGCGCGGCGCGCACCTGGAGTTCCAGTGCGCCGTCGCGGTGCTGCCCCGACAGGGGGGCGAACGGGTAGAAGGTGCCGCGCTTGTACAGGTAGACCAGCGCCAGGCCGCGGCCGGTCGGGGCGGAGAAGCAGACCAGCGAGCACAGCAGGGACGGACCGAACCCCGCCGACTCCAGCGAGGAGTTGACCGCGTGCAGGTCGGTGACCAGCTCGCCGAGCCGGTCGGGCGAATGGCGCATGAACAGCCAGGTGTAGCCGTAGGGGTCCTGCGTCTCCTCGACCGCCGGGCCGTTCCCGGCGGCGAGCAGGTCCACGACCTCCTCCTGCAGCCGGTTGAACGCCTCGCCCTCGGCGGAGCGGAAGCAGACCGACCCGTGCCCGGTCGGCGCCAGCCCGGTCGCCGCCTGCAACGTCACCGCCGCCGACGGCAGCGCGAACAGCGCGTCCAGGTCCGGCTGCGCCGGCTCGGTACGGCCCAGCATCGCGTCCCACCACCGCTTCACCGCGTCACACCCCCCGGCCCAGGTCGGCGGAGATCCTGGCGAGCTGCTCCAGCCGCCGCTCCAGCGGCGGGTGGGTGGCCAGCAGCGCGGCCATGGCCGTGCGCCCCGACACCGCGGGGGCGAAGAAGAAGGCGTTGAACGGCTCGGCCTCGCGCAGGTCGCGGGTCGGGATGCGGGCCATGTCCCCGCTGATCTTGGTGAGCGCGCTCGCCAGCGTCGAGGGGCGGCCGGTCAGCAGCGCGCCGGCCCGGTCGGCCGCCAGCTCGCGGTAGCGCGACAGGGCGCGGATCAGCAGGAAGCTGACCGCGTACACCACGACCGACACCAGCAGGATGATCAGCCCGACCGGCGGGCCGCCCCGGTCGTCGCGGGCCCGCCCGCCCAGGCCGCTGTAGAGGGCCACCCGGGTCATCAGCCCGGCGACAACCCCGAGGAAGGAGGCGATCGTCATGACGGCGACGTCCCGGTGGGCCACGTGGGACATCTCGTGGGCGAGGACGCCCTCCAGCTCCGGCTCGTCCAGCCGGCGCATCAGGCCGGTCGTCACGCAGACCACCGAGGTGCGCTGGTTACGGCCGGTGGCGAACGCGTTCGGGACGTCCGAATCGGCGATCGCCACCCGCGGCTTCGGCATGTCGGCCAGCGCGCACAGGCGGTCGACCAGGGCGTGCAGGGCGGGGGCCTCGCTCGGTTCGACCACCCGCCCGTGCATGGCGAACAGGGCGATGCGGTCGGAGGCGAAGAACTGCACCAGCAGGATGCCGCCCGCGATGAGCAGCACCACGACCGCCCGGACGCCCAGGGAGATCAGCACGCCCACGAACACGACGTACAGCAGCCCGAGCAGGAACATGGTCAGGACCATGCGCCTGGTCAGACCCCGATCTTTGACAAATCGATCGCGAGCTGCCGTCATATGGACAAACTAGCCGGGAATCAGCCCCTCATCCCCGAGCATCTCCCGTACTTCGTCCATGGAAGCGTCGGCCGGAGGCAAAATCAGCTCGGAGGACTCCAGACTGTCGTCCGGCAGCGGCCTGCCCACGTGGCGGATCTTGTCGAGCAGGTCGTGCAGGCAGCCCCGGAAGGCTCCCTCGTCACCGGACTCGATCGCGGCCTCCAGCCGGCCGTCGAGCGCGTTGAGGACGTCGAGGTCCTCCGGGGCGATCTGGACCTGCCCCTCACCCATGATGCGGACGATCACCGGCCCTCCCCCGGCTGGCCGTACTCCTGGGTCGGCTGCGCGTGCGGCTGCGGCTGCTGGGGCGCCTGCTGGTACTGCTGCGGCGCCTGCTGGTAGGAGGGGGCGTGACCCTGCTGCGCCGGGCCGGACTCGATCGCGCCCTGGGGCGCCGGGCCCTGTCCCAGCTCGGCCTTCATCCGGGCGAGCTCCAGCTCCACGTCGCGGCCGCCGCCCATGCGGTCGAGCTCGGCCTGGATGTCGTCGCCGCGCTGGCCGCTGAAGTCGTCGAGCGCGCCGCTGGCGAGCAGCTCGTCGATCGCGCCCGCGCGGGCCTGCATCGAGGCGGTCTTGTCCTCGGCCCGCTGGATCGCCAGGCCGACGTCGCCCATCTCCTCGGAGATGCCGGAGAACGCCTCGTTGATCCGCGTCTGCGCCTCGGCGGCGGTGTAGGTGGCCTTGATGGTCTCCTTGCGGGTGCGGAAGGAGTCGACCTTGGCCTGGAGGCGGTGGGAGGCCGTGGTGAGCTTCTCCTCCTCGCCCTGGAGGTTGTCGTGCTGGACCCGCAGGTCGGCGATCTGCGTCTGGAGGGCCCCGCGGCGGGTCAGCGCCTCGCGCGCCAGGTCCTCGCGGCCCACGCTGAGCGCCTTGCGGCCCTGGTCCTCAAGCTTGCGGGACTGGGCCTCCAGCTGGTTGATCTGCAGCTCCACCCGCTTACGCGAGGTCGCAACGTCGGCGACCCCCCTGCGCACCTTCTGCAACAACTCCAACTGCCGCTGGTAGGAGTAGTCGAGGGTCTCGCGTGGATCCTCCATCTTGTCCAAGGCGTTGTTCGCCTTGGACCTGAAGATCATGGAAAGTCTCTTCATCACGCTCATGCGCGTCGGCCGTCCCCTTCTTCAAATGCGCTTCGGGCCACCCGGGTGATCTCCGGCCCCCTGGGAGAACAACCGGAATCCACCTAGGTTCACCCTACGCATAACGTACGGGGGCGTCACTAAGTTGCAGTCCCGGTAGGCTGGCGATGTGTTCCGACGTACCCAGACCACCGCGGACGACTCCCCCGCCTCCGCTCCCGATCCTAAACCTGCGGGCAAGGGGCGTCCCACACCCAAGCGCCGCGACGCCGAGGGCCGCCGCCGCCAGCCGGTGACCGCCCCCAAGGACCGCAAAGAGGCCTACCGCCAGCTCCGCGAACGCCAGGCCAAGGAGCGCGTCAGGGCCCGCGAGGGCATGATGCGCGGCGAGGAGCGTTACCTCCCGGCCCGCGACCAGGGCCCGGTCCGCAAGTTCGCCCGCGACTGGGTCGACTCCCGTCGCCTCGTCAGCCAGTACTTCCTGCCGTTCATGGTGGTGGTCCTGCTGATCACCTGGATCCCCTTCCCCGACCAGGACTTCCGCACCGCCGTCAACATCGCCGTCGTCACGATCGGCTGGCCGGTCATGATGGTCGGCGTGGTGCTGGCCTCGGTCTGGGTGGCCTGGCGGGTCAAGAAGCTCGCGGCGGAGAAGTTCCCCGGCGAGAACGTCCGGGGCGTCGGCTTCTACGCCGCCATGCGGGGGCTGCAGATCCGCAAGCTGCGCTTCCCGCCGCCCACCCTCCTGCCCGGCGGCAGGCCCGTCCCGCCGAAGAAGTAACGGCCCGAAGAGACAGCGGGCGGACGGCGGCCCTCGAAGGCCGGTGCCCGTGGCCCCGTCCTCCTTTCCGGAGGGCGGGGCCGACGCGTTCCTGCCCGGTGCCCGCGCCGTACCCGTGCTCCGGGCGGGTCCGCTACGGCGCCGCCGCGCCGTAGCGCCGCCCGACCGCCGCCTCAGCTGTCCTGCACGTCCCAGCGGAGCTCGCCGTCGGCCGCCAGGGGCTTCCAGTACCCGACGGTCCCGCCCGTCTCCAGGGCGTCGGCCGTGGCCTTCAGCAGCGCGTAGTAGGAGCGGACCGGGACGCCTCCGGGCTCGAAGCCCAGACTCCCCTCGTGGTCGTGCTCCCCGATGTCGCGGATCAGTGAGTCGGCCACCAGGTGGTCTCCGCTGCCGTCGGCGCCGAACGGGATCATCCGCCCGTCCCACCACTCCGACCGCGGGTCCGACGGATCCGCGGTGTCGTCGGTGTCGTCGATCCCGCACAGCATGCGCCAGGTGTCGCGGATCCCGCGCACGCTCATGAGCCCGTTGTCCAGCGGCCCGAACGGCCAGGCCCGCCCCGCCGCGACCGTGCCGTCGTGCCGCAGCAGGGAGGCACGCAGATCGTTGGGGAAGCGCAGGCCCATCTGCGCCTCGGCGACCGCGATGGTCCGGGCCCGGCCGGGTCCGGCGAGGGTCTCGTAGGTCTTCGGCGCGTTCTTCCGCAGCCACCGCTCGATCCGCGTCCACTGCCGGTTCACCGCCCGGGTGACCCGGGGCGGTACGGCCCGCACGCGGGGCCGGGCGGTCCCGGGACGGCAGTCGGCGTCGGGGACCCCGGAGTTCCCGTACGGCCCGGCCGACTCGCCCTGACCGTCCGGGGAGCCGGTCTCCGCGGGGTACGGGTCTCCCGTCGCCTCGGCGCGGGCCGCCGGGTCGTCTTCCAGCCCGCCCGGGTTCTCAAAGGAGTCCGCGGACGACTCCTCCAGGGTCGTGCAGGTGACGACGCCGCCCCAGCCGGGCTCGCAGTCCGGCACGTCCTGGGCACGGTCCTTCTCCGCGTGCACCGCCCTGGCCCCGGCTCCCCCGGAGAAGACCCCGCTCTCCAGGGCCTGCGCTCCGGCGGCCAGCAGGACCAGCGCCGCGGCCACGGCGCCCCAGCGGGTCAGGCGGCGCCGGGCCGGGCCGTCGAGGGGGCGTCGCGGCGGCCGTTCCGCGGTCAGGAAGCGGGGCAGGCGGGTCCTGGACTCGTAGTGCCTCAGGACGTCGGCGGTGGGGACGCCGAGGATCGGGACGGGCGGCCACCGCCCCTCGGACTTCGGCCCGGGTCCCGGCGCGGGCGGGGAGACGGGCGCGGGAGCTGAGACCGGTCGCGGACCTGCGGCGGGAGCGGCCGGACGGCCCCGCAGGCGCATGATCACCACGACGATCACCGCCGCGGCGGCGGCCGCGAGGCCGAGCCGTACCCATCGAGAAGTGATCAAGCGCAGCACGCCGGGCAGAGTATCCCGAATCGGTCGGCCGGATGGCACCTACTAGGGTCGGCGTATGGAATTTCGGCATCTCGGCCGCAGCGGTCTCATGGTCAGCGAGATCAGCTACGGCAACTGGATCACCCATGGTTCCCAGGTCGAGGAGGACGCCGCCAAGGCGTGCGTCCAGGCGGCGCTCGACGAGGGGATCACCACTTTCGACACCGCCGACGTCTACGCCGGCACCAAGGCGGAGGAGGTTCTGGGCCGCGCCCTGAAGGGCGTCCGCCGCGAGTCCCTGGAGATCTTCACCAAGGTCTTCTGGCCCACCGGTCCCGGCCCGAACGACCGTGGTCTGTCCCGCAAGCACATCACCGAGTCCATCCACGGCTCGCTGCGCCGCCTGCAGACCGACTACGTGGACCTGTACCAGGCCCACCGCTTCGACAACGAGACGCCGCTCGAGGAGACCCTCAAGACCTTCGACGACCTCGTACGGCAGGGCAAGGTCCTCTACGTCGGCGTCAGCGAGTGGACCGCCGAGCAGATCGGCCGGGCCCTGAAGATCGCCGACGAGATGGGCTTCGACCGCCTGGTCTCCAACCAGCCCCAGTACTCGATGCTGTGGCGGGTCATCGAGTCCGAGGTCGTCCCCCTCTGCGAGAAGGAGGGCCTCAGCCAGGTCGTCTGGTCGCCGATCGCGCAGGGCGTGCTCACCGGCAAGTATCTTCCGGGCCAGCCGCCGCCGGCCGGCTCCCGGGCCACCGACGCGAGCGGCGGCAACTTCATCTCCCGCATGCTGACCGACGACGTGCTCACCCGCGTCCAGGAGCTGAAGCCGATCGCCGCCGACCTGGGACTGAGCATGGCCCAGCTCGCGGTGGCGTGGGTGCTGCAGAACCAGAACGTGGCCTCCGCCATCATCGGCGCGACCAAGCCCGAGCAGGTGCGTGACAACGTCAAGGCGTCGGGTGTGAAGCTGGACGCCGAGGTGCTCAAGAAGATCGACGGCATCCTCGACCCGATCGTCGAGCGGGACCCGGCCAAGACCGTCAGCCCCGCGAAGCGCCCGTAGTCACCGCGGTCACCGCGGTCGCCGCGCACACCGCGGGACCATGGGCCGTGGCGGCCCGGCGCGGCCGCCACGGCCACCGGCCCGGGGGCCGGGGCCCCTCACCGGATTCCCGCTCGACGACTCCGGTTCGCCGCCGGAACCCGGGACGCACGCCCCGGCCTCGCCACCTCGGGCCGCCGCGTCTCAGGCCGGGCGCAGCGACATCCTCGCGTACTCCACCCGGTCGCCCTCCAGGAGGCTGACGCTCTCGACGCCCGCCTCCAGCAGCTCGCGCCACGTCTCGCCGAGCCACGACTCCGCGTCCGCCTGACTGGTGAACGCCTCGGACGGCACGGCCTCCACGGTCACCGGATCGCCGTTCGCGTCCTCGTAACGCCAGTACCACGCCATGTCCCGCGCTCCTTCCGCCGATGCCGCCGGCGCCCTCCGACCGCTCAGCGAACCCTACCTCGCCGGTCGTCCCCCGGCATGATCGCGGGGCCGCGCCCGTACGCTGGGGCGGTGAAAGTCCTGATCTCCGGTACGGCGCGCGGCGGAGGGTGGCCCGTCCCGGGCTGCGGGTGCGCCTCGTGCGCCCGTCTCTCCCCCGGCCACCGCCGCCCCACCGAGGTCGTCGTCACCGAGGCGTCCTTCCCCCTGACCGGCTCCGCCGCGGGCGCCCCCTCCCACGCCCCGGCCCCCGGACCCGCCTCCGGAACGGCTCCCGGATCCGCCCTCGGAGCCGCCGGCGCCGTACGGCTCCCGCTCGCGGCCGGCGACCCGCCTCCGCCGGGGCACCGGGTCTCGGCCACCGCCGACGGCCTCGTCCTCGTCACTCCCGGCGGCGGCCGGATCCTCGACACGACGGCCTCGCCCGTCTCGCCGCCGTCGTCCCCGTCGTCCCTCTCGCCCTCCGCGCCGGTCTCCGGCCCCTCGGCGGCCCCGGACGGCGGGCGCGGGGACGCCTGCGACCTGGTGCTGATGGACGTGCTGGACCGGCCGGAACGACTCGGGGACATGCGGCGGCGGGGGGTGGTGGACGAGCGGACGCGCGTGGTGGCCGTGGACGTGGACCACCGGGTGCCGACGGAGGCCGAGCTCGCCCGGCGGGCCGCGTTGTGGGGGGTGCTGGCCGTACCGGACGGGACGGTCCTCGACCTCGCCGGGCCCGCGCCCGCCCGCGCTCCGCGGCCGCCGCGGACCCTGCTGCTGGGCGGGGCACGGTCGGGCAAGTCGGCCGAGGCCGAGCTGCGGCTGGCGGCCGAACCCGAGGTCCTCTACGTGGCGACCGGGCCGTCCGGCGACGGCGACGCCGAGTGGGCCCGCCGCGTGCGGGCCCACCGCGACCGCCGGCCGGCCCACTGGGGCACGGCCGAGACGATCGACCTCGCCGGCCTGCTGCGGACTCCGGGGCCGCCTCTGCTCGTCGACGGGCTCGGCACCTGGGTGGCCGCGGTCTTCGACGAGAACGGCGCCTGGCCGGGCGACCCGGAGAACCCGGACCGCACGAACGACGAGAGCGGCCCGGACGGCCCGGACGGCGCGCGGGACGAGAACCAGGACAAGGACCACACGGACGGCATGGGCGGCGTGGGCGGCCTGGGGGCGGTCTCCGCCCGGTGCGACGAGCTGGTCGCCGCCTGGCGGGAGACCCGCCGCCGGGTGGTGGCCGTCTCCGACGAGACCGGCCTGGGCGTGGTGCCCGCCACGGCCGGCGGCCGGATGTTCCGCGACGTCCTCGGCCGGCTGAACCAGCGGCTGGCCCTGGAGTCGGAGGAGGTGGCCCTCGTGGTGGCCGGCCGCCTCCTCCCCCTGCCCGTCTGACCCCGCGGTCGCCGGACGGCGGATGACGGGCGGCTACGATCGGCGGTCATGTCCGCAGGCCCCTCCTCGCCCCGCCCGTCCACGTTCGCGGACGGGCTCCGCCTGGCCGTCGGCACGCTGAGCGTCCTGCCGGTCCGGTCGCCGGTGGTGGTCGACCGCCGGGCCGCCGGGGTCGCGATGACGGCCGCGCCGTTCGTGGGCGCGCTGCTCGGGGCGATCGGCGCCGCCGTGCTCGCGGCGGCGCTGTGGGCGGGGGTCTCGCCGCTCCCGGCGTCGGTGATGGCCGTGGGCTCCCTGGCGCTGCTGACCCGGGGCCTGCACCTGGACGGCCTGGCCGATCTGGCCGACGGCCTGGGCAGCGGCAGGCCCGCGGACCGCGCGCTGGAGATCATGAAGCGGTCCGACATCGGCCCGTTCGGCGTCGTGACGCTGGTCCTCACGCTGCTGCTCCAGGTCGCGGCGCTGGAGGAGGCGGCCTCGGCGGGGCTGGGGCCGGTCGCACTGGTGACGGCCTGCGCGGCGGGGAGGCTGGCGCTCACCTGGGCCTGCCTGCCGTCCGTCCCGCCGGCCCGCCGGGACGGGCTCGGCGCGACGGTCGCGGGCACCGTACGGCGCGGCGCCGCGCTGGCGGTGACCGCGCCGGTGCTCGCCGGGGTGACGGCCCTGGCGTACGGCGTGGCGTGGCGTGGGCCGTACGCCGTGCCGTGGGGGTGGTTCGCGCCGGCCGTGCTCGCCGGGCTCCTCGCCGCCTGGGCGCTGCGGCGCAGGGCCGTGCGGCGGCTGGGCGGGGTCACCGGTGACGTGCTCGGCGCGCTCGTGGAGGTCGCGGCGACCGCCGCGCTGCTGGTGTGCGCGGCGGTCGCGGGCTGACCGTCGTTCAGACGGCGACCAGGTCGGGCGCGGTGACCGGGCGGAGCCGGAAAAGCGCGGCGGTCAGCACGGCGATCAGTGCCGAGCCGACCAGGCCGGTGATCCCGGCGACGACCAGGTCGGGCGACGCGGCGGCGTCGCCGACCAGCACGACGAGACCGGCCGAGGCGTTCAGCGCCCCGTGGCCGACGACCGCGGGCCAGACGCTGCCGGAACGCAGGCGGAGCCAGCCGAGCAGGGAGCCGAAGGCCACGCAGAAGATGACGAACATGGGCGCGGCCCACGCGCCGAGCTCGGGATAGTTGTAGCCGCGCAGGGTGAGCGGGGCGTGCCAGGCGCCCCAGATCACCCCCGAGGCCAGCAGCGCCCGCCAGGTGCCCAGCGGCATGAGCCTGGGCAGGAGCCAGCCGCGCCAGCCCCACTCCTCGCCGAAGGCCGCGATCGAGTTGATCAGCGGGGCGATCAGGAAGACCGTGACGCCCTGGATGAGGGCCATGATCGTGAGGTCGGGCTGCGCGGCCTGCCCCTGGCCCGCGCGGAGGAGGCTCTGGCGGAACAGGCTGAGGCCGTCCAGGTCGACGGAGAGCAGCCCGAGGGCGGCGCTCAGCGCGATCGCCATGATGGTGAGGACGGGAACGCCGAGCCAGGCCGTCGCGACCAGCCCGAGGGTGCGGCCCCGGCGCTCGCCGAGGGTCAGCCCGGTGCGGCGGGCCCACTCGCGCGGGGAGGTCCCGGGTTCCCCGCGGCTCCTGCCGTACAGCCACACGGCCAGGACCCCGAAGGTGGGGGTGAACATCAGCACGATGCCGACGACCGTGAACAGCGGGGAGCCTATGGGGGCGTCGGCCAGCCAGACGGGCAGCGCGGCCAGCCAGGACAGGGCGAACGTGACGAGCAGGAACAGCGGGAGGCCGGCGGATCTGCGTGGCATGACGTCGCCTTTCGTGACTTCGGGGGCTGGGGGGATCGGGCCGTCCGGGTGGGTCACGCGGCGGCCTCCTCGGCGGCGTAGGCGTTCAGCAGGGCCGCGGCGCGGTCGGCGTCGTCGACGGAGACGACGAGCTCACCGCCGCCGGCCCGCCGGACGACCAGGCATTCGCCGCCGCGCACCATGACGGCGAGCCGCCCGGTGCCGGGCAGGCCCCGCAGGCCCCAGCCGCCGACCTCGATGGGGCTGCGCCGCTCCGCCGTGGCCCACGCGATCTTTCCGGTGGGGACCCGGAACGCGGGCCAGGAGAGCGGGCCGAAGCCGACGCGCAGCCCGTCCGGGCCGACGCGGACGCGGACATCGCTTATCAGGGACACGATCACCGCCAGGGGCAGCAGCGGCAGCATGGCGGCCCAGACGGTCTCCCCGACCGGCGCCCCCAGGACGAGGAACGCGCCGGAGACCGCACCGGCCAGCAGCATCGCGGCCGACAGCCACAGCAGCCAGCGGTTGGTGGCGCGGCCGGCCCAGACCGCCCGCTGCCCTGGCCGCAGCCGCATGGCCGGCGCGTCCCCGGGTTCGACCGGCCGGTCGGGCTCGCCCCGGCCGAGGTAGCCGGCGAGCGCGCCGGTCACGGCGGCCGTGCCGAGCACGGCGGGGACCGCCCAGCCGGGCATCGCGGCCTGCCGCCAGTCGGCGACGTCGAGGTTGGCGAGGAGGATGGAGCCCGAGACGCCCAGGGCGAACACCGACCCGCCGACCAGGAAGCCCCACCAGCCCGCCCGTCCGCCCCGGCGGTTCAGCACCTCGCCGTGGGCGGCCGAGACGAGCAGGAACACCCAGGCGACGCCCCAGACGACCAGGCTCGGCGCGAGGCCCGCGCCGAAGGACATCGCGCTGTCGGGACCGGCCGATTTCCAGTGCGTGGCGAGGGGGTCGGGCAGGCGGTCGCGCAGCGCGAGGGGAGCGGCGATCAGGGCCGCGCAGACGAGCGTGCCCCAGACGGCCGCGACGGTGAGGGCGGTCCGGCGGCCCCGGACGGGGACGCCGGACCGCCCGGCTGCGGAGCCGGTACGGCCTGCGCCGGCCGGGATGTCGCCCCTGCCGGGGTTTCGGAAGGTCATGGCGTCTCCTCGGTCAGATGGGGGTCGGGTGAGGGCCGGGCGCGGCCCGGCGGGAGGGGCGCCACCACGGGGGCCGGCTCACGACAGCTCCCGGATGATGTGGATGACCTCTTCGGGGCCGTAGCCGTACCGGTCGGCCTCGGCGAGCAGCTCGCGCGCCGCCTCCTGCAGCGCCGCGCGCGCGTCGGGCCTGCTGAGCACGCTGACGCCGCGCCCGCGGCGGAACTCCAGCAGGCCCTCGTCCCGCAGCTCGCGCAGCGCCCGCAGCACCGTGTTGACGTTGATCCCGAGCGCGCCCGCCAGGTCACGGGCGGGCGGGAGCCGGTCGCCCGGGGCGTAGGAGCCCTCGGCGATGGCCCGCCGGATCGACCCGGCCACCTGATCGTGCAGGGGACGGGGATCGTTCAAGTCCAAAGTGAGCAGCATGGTGCTAGTTACAGTAGCACCATGCTCTTGATGGTGCTAATAAAAATGGTTTCATCCGGGGACTCACCGATTCGTAGGACGAACCCGCGTTTACGGGTTGGCCCCAAGCACGACTAGCATCGGGCGACGTGACCACTGTGCGGCTGAACTCAACTGACAACGCTGTCTCGTTTGATACCGATGCCCTGGTCGTCGGCGTCCACAGCAGCCCCGACGGTCCCGTCCCCGCTCCGGGGGCCGAGGGCCTCGACGACGCGCTCGGCGGCCGGCTGGCCGCGACCCTCGGCGCCATGGGCGTCAAGGGCAAGGCGGGCGAGATCGCGAAGGTTCCGACCTTCGGCGCGCTGAGCGCCCCCCTCCTGGTCGTCGCCGGTCTCGGCGACGCCCCCGAGGGCGACCACGACCCCGAGGTGCTGCGCCGCGCCGCGGGTGCCGCGACCCGCGCGCTGGCCGGGACCGCCCGGGCCGCGGTCGCCCTGCCCGCCGCCGACGCCGGGCGGACCGGGGCCGTCGCGCTGGGCGCCCTGCTCGGCGCCTACTCCTTCGACAGGTACCGCACCGGCGACGCGCCGACCGCCCCGGTCGGCGAGCTGACCGTGCTGAGCCGCGCCGAGGACGCCCAGGCCGCGGTCGACCGCGCCGTCACCGTGGCCGAGTCGGTCTCCCTCGTCCGCGACCTGGTCAACACCCCGCCCTCCGACCTGTGGCCGGCCCGCTTCGCCGAGATCGCCCAGGAGACCGGCTCGCAGGCGGGCCTGTCGGTGGAGGTCCTCGACGAGAAGGAGCTCAAGGAGGCCGGGTTCGGCGGCATCGTCGCCGTCGGCCAGGGCTCGGCCAACCCGCCGCGCCTGGTCCGCCTCGCCTACCGCCACCCCGAGGCCACCAAGCGGGTCGCCTTCGTCGGCAAAGGCATCACCTTCGACTCCGGCGGCCTGTCCCTCAAGCCCACCGCCTCGATGGACTGGATGAAGTCCGACATGGGCGGCGCGGGCGCGGTCTTCGGCGCGCTCGTCGCGATCGCCAGGCTCGGCCTGAAGGTCAACGCGGTCGGCTACCTGTGCCTCGCGGAGAACATGCCGAGCGGCACCGCGCAGCGCCCCTCCGACGTCTTCACCAGCTACGCCGGCAAGACCGTCGAGGTCCTCGACACCGACGCCGAGGGCCGCCTGGTCCTGATCGACGGCATCGCCCGCGCCGCCGAGGACGAGCCCGACGTGATCGTGGACGTCGCCACGCTCACCGGCGCCCAGATCGTGGCGCTCGGCTGGCGTACGGCCGGCGTCATGGCCAACGACGACGCGCTGCGCGAGACCGTCGTCGAGGTCGCCGGCGAGCAGGGCGAGGCCGCCTGGGGCATGCCCCTGCCGGAGGAGCTCCGCAAGGGCCTGGACTCCCCCGTCGCCGACATCGCCAACCTGCACCCCGAGCGCTTCGGCGGGATGCTGACCGCGGCCATCTTCCTGCGGGAGTTCGTGCCCGCCGGGGTGAGCTGGGCGCACATCGACATGGCCGGTCCCGCCTTCAACAAGGGCGAGCCGCACGGCTACACCCCCAAGGGCGGCACCGGGGCGATCACCCGGACCCTCGTGGGCATAGCCGAGCGCTACGCGGGCTGACCGGCACACCGCCCCGGACGGTGCCCGCGAGCGGGCGGCGCGCGGGGCGGACAAATGAAAAGATGCGGTCGCCGGGGCCCGGCCGACGGGCCGGGTCCCGGCGCGAGCGGCGGTCCGCACCCCGCGGGGCGGACGCGTGCGGCGCACCCGCGCCGTTCGCGGGGCGGGCCGGGCACGACCGTGAAGACGGTATTTCGATCCGACAAGGAGCTTTCCTGTGGCTGATGGCAGCGGCCCCTACGACATCGTCGTCCTGGGGGGCGGCAGCGGGGGGTATGCCTGCGCTCTGCGGGCCGCCGAGCTGGGCAAGAGCGTCGCGCTGATCGAGAAGGACAAGATCGGCGGCACCTGCCTGCACCGGGGGTGCATCCCCACCAAGACCCTCCTGCACTCGGCGGAAGTGGCCGACGAGACCCGGGAGAGCGCGGCGTTCGGCGTCCGGGCCCGTTTCGAGGGCATCGACATGAACGGCGTCCACGCGTTCAAGGACAAGATCGTCAACCGCGCCTGGAAGGGCGTGCAGGGCCTGCTCAAGAGCAAGGGCATCACGATCATCGAGGGTGAGGGCCGCCTGGTGGGCCCGAACCGCGTGGCCGTCGGCTCGGAGGTCTACGAGGGCCGCAACATCGTGCTGGCCACCGGCTCGGCGCCCCGGACGCTGCCCGGCCTGGAGATCGACGGCGAGCGGGTCATCACCAGCGAGCACGCCCTCAAGCTGGACCGCGTTCCGAGCTCGGTGGTCGTCCTGGGCGGCGGCGTCATCGGCGTGGAGTTCGCCAGCGTCTGGCGTTCCTTCGGCGCCGAGGTGACGATCGTCGAGGCGCTGCCGCACCTGCTGCCCCTGGAGGAGGAGTCCAGCTCCAAGCTGCTGGAGCGGGCCTTCCGCCGCCGCGGCATCAAGCAGGAGCTGGGCGTCTTCTTCGAGAGCGTCAAGACGACCGACACCGGCGTGGTCGTCACGCTCGCCGGCGGCAAGACCCTCGACGCCGAACTGCTGCTCGTCGCCGTCGGCCGCGGCGCCGTCTCCTCCGGCATGGGCTTCGAGGAGGCCGGGATCGCGATCGAGCGCGGCACCGTCGTGGTGAACGAGTACTGCCAGACCAGTGTCCCGGGCGTCTACGCGGTGGGCGACCTGATCCCCACCCTGCAGCTCGCCCACGCCGGTTTCGCCGAGGGCATCCTGGTGGCCGAGCACATCGCCGGGCTGAACCCGGTGCCGATCGACTACGACGGCGTGCCGCGGATCACCTACTCCGACCCCGAGGTCGCCTCGGTCGGCATCACCTCCGCCCAGGCCCGGGAGCGCGGCCACGAGATCGTGGAGTTCACCTACGACCTGGCGGGCAACCCCAAGAGCCAGATCCTGCAGACGCAGGGCGCGGTCAAGGTCATCAGCGAGAAGGACGGCCCGGTGCTCGGCGTGCACATGGTCGGCCGCCGCGTCGGCGAGCTGGTGACCGAGGGTCAGCTGATCTACAACTGGGAGGCCCTGCCCTCCGAGGTCGCGCAGCTGATCCACGCCCATCCCACCCAGTCCGAGGCCGTCGGCGAGGCCATGCTGGCCCTGGCCGGCAAGCCGCTGCACGTCCACAACTAACCACCGGCCCTCACTCGGAAAGCACGAGAGAAGACACCAATGCCGAAGTCCGTACAGATGCCCCAGCTCGGCGAGAGCGTCACCGAGGGCACCGTCACCCGCTGGCTGAAGAAGGAAGGCGAGCGCGTCGAGGCCGACGAGCCGCTCCTCGAAGTCTCGACCGACAAGGTCGACACCGAGATCCCCTCCCCGGCGTCGGGCGTCCTCACCAAGATCGTCGTCGGTGAGGACGAGACCGTCGAGGTCGGCGCCGAGCTGGCGATCATCGACGAGGGCGGCACGGCCGCCGCGGCCCCGGCCCAGGAGGCCGCCCCGGCCCCCGAGCCGGAGCCGCAGCCCGAGCCCGAGCCCGAGCCGGCCCAGCCGATCTCGTCGATCCCGCAGCCCGCCCCGCAGGCGCCCGCCCCGGCCCCGCAGCCGCAGGTCCAGGCTCCCGCCCCGGCCCCGGCCCCCGCGCCGCAGGCCCCGGCTCCGCAGCAGGCGCCCGCCCCGCAGCAGCAGGCCCCGCAGGCTCCGGCCGGCGAGAGCCCCTACGTCACGCCGCTGGTGCGCAAGCTCGCCAGCGAGCACAACGTCGACCTGGAGACGCTGAACGGCACCGGCGTCGGCGGCCGCATCCGCAAGCAGGACGTCCTGGAGGCCGCCCGCAACCAGCGCGAGCAGGTCCAGGCTCCCGCCCCGCAGGCCGCCGCCCCGCAGGCGCAGCAGGCCCCGCAGGCCGCCGCCCCGGCTCCCGAGCCGGTCGCGGTGGACACCACGCTGCGCGGCCGCACCGAGAAGATGTCGCGGCTGCGTCAGACCATCGCCAAGCGCATGGTGGAGTCGCTGCAGGTCTCGGCCCAGCTCACCACCGTGGTCGAGGTCGACGTCACCAAGATCGCGCGGCTGCGCGACCAGGCGAAGGCCGAGTTCCAGCGGCGCGAGGGCGTCAAGCTGTCGTTCATGCCGTTCTTCGCCCTCGCCACCATCGAGGCGCTCAAGCAGCACCCGAAGCTGAACGCCACGATCAACAGCGAGACCAACGAGGTCACCTACTTCGACGCCGAGCACCTGGCCTTCGCGACCGACACCGAGCGCGGCCTGATCGTCCCGGTGATCAAGGACGCCGGTGACCTCAACATCGCGGGCCTGGCCCGCAAGATCGCCGACCTGGCCGAGCGCACCCGCACCAACAAGGTGAGCCCGGACGAGCTGACCGGCGGCACGTTCACGCTGACCAACACCGGCAGCCGCGGCGCGCTGTTCGACACGCCGATCCTCAACCAGCCGCAGGTCGGCATGCTGGGCACCGGCGCGGTCGTCAAGCGCCCGGTCGTCGTGGACACCCCCGAGGGCGAGGTCATCGCCGTCCGCTCGATGGTGTACCTCGCGCTCAGCTACGACCACCGCCTGGTCGACGGCGCCGACGCCGCCCGCTTCCTGACGACGATCAAGCGTCGCCTGGAGGAGGGCCGCTTCGAGAACCAGCTGGGCCTGAACGCCTAGTCACTCCGGTTCCCCGTTCCGGGCCGGTCCGCGTCACGCGGACCGGCCCGGTCCGTTTCTCCCGGGACCCCGGCGGCCCGGGTTCCGGTACGGCCGCGCCCGGCTGCCCCGGAATCCCCGGTCGCCGCCACGGCGCCGCGTGCCCGCCGTCCCCGGGTTCCGGTACGGCGGCGCCCGGGTGAATCCGGCGGCCTCCGCCTTCCGAAGACCGGAGGGGAGGTCGATTACATTGGACGGTATGACGATCATCGTGACCGGCTCGTCCGGCCTGCTGGGATCCGCCCTGGTCCGGTCCCTGCGGGCCGACGGCACACGGGTGGTCAGGCTCGTACGGCGGGCGCCGCAGGGCCCGGACGAGGCGTTCTGGGACCCGGCGGAGGGGACTCTCGACCCGGCCGTGCTGGAGGGCGCCCGCGCCGTGGTCCACCTCGCCGGGGCGGGCATCGGCGACCGGCGCTGGAACGAGGAGTACAAGCGCGAGATCGTCCGCAGCCGGGTGGAGGGGACCGCGACCGTCGCCAGGGCCCTGGCGGGGCTGCCGGCCGGGCCGGCGCTGCTGTCGGCCTCGGCGACCGGCTTCTACGGCGACACCGGCGACCGTGAGGTGGACGAGACGTCCCCGGCGGGCTCCGGCTTCCTCGCCCGGGACGTGGTGGTGCCCTGGGAGGCCGCGACCCGGCCCGCCGCAGAGGCGGGCGTCCGGGTGGCGCTGCTGCGCACCGGGCTGGTGCTGAGCCGCGACGGTGGCCTGCTGACCAGGATCCTGCCCCTCTTCCGGGCCGGGACGGGCGCCCCGCTGGGGTCGGGCCGGCAGTACATGTCGTGGATCTCCCTCGACGACTGGGTGGGGGCCGTGCGGTACATTCTGAACGACCCGGAGATGTCGGGGCCGGTCAACCTCACCGCGCCGGAACCGGTGACCAACGAGCGGTTCACCAGGGCGCTCGGGCGGGCCGTGCACCGGCCGACGATGCCGGTGGCCGTACCCGGCTTCATGTTGCGCGCGGTCCTCGGCGAGTTCGCCGAGGAGGGCGTGCTGATCGGCCAGCGGGTGCTGCCGCGGCGGCTGCTGGAGGCGGGGTACTCGTTCCGGCATATCCGTCTCGACGACGCACTCGCCGCCGTACTCTAGGGTCCGTTTCGCCAGGGTCCGTTTCCGCCGAAGTCACCGGGAGATCAACATATGGGCAGGTCCGGGCAGTCGCACATCCTCGCCATCGGGGGCGGCTCCTTCCGCCAGACCGAGCGTCACGGGTTCATCGAGGCGAGCCCTCTGCTGCGCTACGCCCTCGACCTGACCGGGCAGGACCGCCCCAGGCTGGGCCTGCTGGCCACCGCCACGGGTGACGACGCCGACTGGCTGCTGAAGATGTACGGCGCGTTCCGCGACTGGGACGTCGAGGTCAGCCACCTGACCGTGTTCCCGATGCCCAACGTCGCCGACCCGCGCGAGTGGATCCTCAGCCAGGACGCCATCTACGTCAGCGGCGGCAGCGTGGCCAACCTCGCGGCGCTGTGGCGGCTGCACGGCCTGGACGACGCGTTCGCCGAGGCGTGGCGGGCGGGCGTGGTGCTGTCCGGGCAGAGCGCCGGGGCGCTGTGCTGGCACGTGGGCGGCAACACCGACTCCTTCGGCCCCGAGCTCCGGGTGTGGGCCGACGGCCTCGGGCTGCTCCCCTACTCCTGCGGCGTGCACTACGACTCCGACCCGCAGCGCCGCGAGCTGCTGCACGGGTCGGTGGCCTCGGGCGAGCTGCCGGGCGGCTACGCCGCCGACGAGGGCGTCGGGCTGCACTACGTCGGCACCGAGTTCATCCAGGCCGTCACCGTCTCCCCGAAGGGCTACGCCTACCGGGTCGAGCACGACGGCGCCGGAGGGGTCAAAGAGCTCCGCATCGAGCCCCGGCTTCTCACCGCATGAGCGGGGCCGGGTCAACTACTCTTGGTACGTGAGTGACCTGGCGATAGTCCGTCTCGGTGTCGACTTCCCCTACGAACAGGCTTGGGATCTTCAGCGGCGGCTCCACGCCCGCCGGGTGGCCGGTGAGATCCCCGACACCTGCCTGCTGCTCGAACACGCGCCGGTCTACACGGCCGGCAAGCGCACCGCCCCCGGCGAACGGCCCACGGACGGCACCCCGGTCATCGACGTCGACCGGGGCGGCCGGATCACCTGGCACGGTCCCGGCCAGCTCGTCGGCTACCCCATCGTCAAGCTCGGCGGGCCGCTCGACGTGGCCTCCTACGTCCGGCTGCTGGAGGAGACCCTGCTCGGCGTCTGCGCCGACTTCGGGGTGCCCGCCGTACAGGTGCCGGGGCGCAGCGGCGTCTGGGTGGCCGGCGACCCGTCGCACGGGCTGCCGGACCGCCGGGTCGGCGCGGTGGGCATCCGGGTGTCGCGGGGCGTGACGATGCACGGGTTCTCGCTCGACTGCGCCAACGACCCGAGCTGGTACAACCGGATCGTCCCGTGCGGGATCAGCGACGCCGGGGTGTCCTCGCTGTCGGCCGAGACCGGCCGCCGGATCGTGGTGGACGAGGTCACGCCGTACGCCGAGAAGCGCCTGGCCGAGGCGCTCGGCGCGCGGGCCTTCGAGCTGTTCGAGGAGGACCTCTTCCGCCGCTAGGCGCGCCGGTGGGGCGGCCCGGGAGGCGGGGCCGGGGAACCTCGGGCCGGGGGCGGGGTCCGAGGGCCCGATCCGCCGCGCGGGGCGGGCGGCGCGCCGCAGGTCGCCACGGGGTACCGGGTGCGTCCGCTGTCCGCCGGGGACATAAGCTGAATGGCGTGACCGTTGCTCCTGAAGGCCGAAAGCTCCTCCGCCTGGAGGTTCGCAACAGCCAGACCCCCATCGAGCGCAAGCCCCCGTGGATCAAGACCCGGCTGAAGACGGGCCCTGAGTACACCGAGCTGAAGTCGCTGGTGAAACGCGAGGGTCTGCACACGGTTTGCGAAGAGGCCGGCTGTCCTAACATCTACGAGTGCTGGGAGGACCGCGAGGCCACGTTCCTCATCGGCGGCGACCAGTGCACCCGGCGCTGTGACTTCTGCCAGATCGAC
The DNA here is from genome assembly GCF_013409935.1 of Streptosporangium sandarakinum. GTDB lineage: Bacteria > Actinomycetota > Actinomycetes > Streptosporangiales > Streptosporangiaceae > Streptosporangium > Streptosporangium nondiastaticum. The sequence goes on from NZ_JACCCO010000001.1 coordinate 1,200,121, forward strand.
ACCGGAAAGCCCGCCGAGTACGACACCGACGAGCCGCGCAGGGTCGCCGAGTCGGTCCAGCAGATGGGCCTGCGCTACGCCACCGTGACCGGCGTCGCCCGCGACGACCTGCCCGACGGCGGCGCGTGGCTGTACGCGGAGACCGCCCGGCAGATCCACGCGATGGTGCCCGGCTGCGGCGTCGAGCTGCTGGTGCCCGACTTCAACGGCGACCAGGCCCAGCTGGAGGAGGTCTTCTCCGCCCGGCCCGAGGTGTTCGCCCACAACATCGAGACCGTGCCGCGGATCTTCAAGCGCATCCGTCCCGCGTTCCGCTACGAGCGGTCCCTGGAAGTGATCACCAAGGCCCGGCGGGCCGGTCTGGTGACCAAGTCCAACCTGATCCTCGGCATGGGCGAGGAGCGCGAGGAGGTCCTGCAGGCCATGCGCGACCTCCACGAGGCCGGGTGCGACCTGCTGACCGTCACCCAGTACCTCCGCCCCACCCCGCGCCACCACCCGGTGGACCGCTGGGTGAAGCCGGAGGAGTTCGTCGAGCTGCAGAAGGAGGCCGAGGCCATCGGCTTCGCCGGGGTCCTGTCCGGCCCGCTGGTCCGCTCCTCCTACCGCGCCGGCCGTCTGTACCAGCAGGCCATCGAGGCCCGCCAGAACGCCTGAGGCCGCCGTACGGCCCGCCGTACCGCCGCGTGCCCGCGCCGCCGTACGGCTCCCGGCCGCGCCTGCCGTGTGCCCGCGTCACCGTGTACCCGCGGCGGCGCGGGCGGGGGCCGGGCCGGTCGGCCATCAGGTCACGTTTTCATCTCTTGCCCACTCGATTTGTATCCTTCATAACTATGGCGAAGAAGCCCGAAGACCAAGAGCGCCCGGGGCGCGTCAAGCAGCTCCGCATGATCGCTCAGATCATCAAGCAGGCCAACCCCAAGGGGATGCCGATCGTCTACGCGTCGGCGCTCGGCACGCTTGTGCTGTTCGTCGTGCTCGGTCTGGTCACGGGCTGGTTCTGGTACCTCCTCCTCATCGGGGTGATGGCGGCCCTCATCGTCGGGCTGGTCGTCTTCGGCCAGCTCGCCCAGCGGGCCCAGTACTCCATGCTGCAGGGCCAGCCGGGCGCCGCCGCGGCGATCCTGCAGAGCATGCGCGGCAACTGGGAGGTGACCCCGGCCGTCGCGGTCAACCGCGACCAGGACATCGTGCACCGCGTGGTCGGCTACCCCGGCATCGTCCTGGTCTCCGAGGGGCCGGGCTCGCGGGTGCAGCGGATGCTCGTCGCGGAGAAGAAGCGCGTCCAGCGGGTCGCGCTCGACGTCCCGGTCTACGACATCCAGTCCGGTGACGGCGAGGGGCAGATCCCGATCGGCAAGCTGCAGCGGCACCTGATGAAGCTGCCGCGCAACCTCAAGAAGCCCGCCGTCTACGAGGTCAACAACCGGCTGAAGGCGCTCCCGCAGACGCTGCCGATGCCCAAGGGCCCGCTGCCGCGCGGCGGCCGGATGCCCCGCCCGAAGATGCGCTGACGGGCCGGCCCGCCGATGGACCTCGCAGGGGTGGCACGACACCGGGTGGACGCCGCCGGCACCTCCCGGGCCAACCGCGGCTGGTGGGACTCCGCCGCCGACGACTACCAGGCCGAGCACGGCGGGTTCCTGCGCGACGCGGGCTTCGTCTGGTGCCCGGAGGGCCTGGACGAGGCCGACGCGCGCCTGCTGGGCGACGTCGAGGGCAAGGACGTCCTGGAGATCGGCTGCGGAGCCGGGCAGTGCGGCCGGTGGCTGGCCGCGCGGGGCGCCAGGGTCGCGGCCTTCGACCTGTCCTTCCGCCAGCTCCAGCACTCCCGCCGGATCGACCTGGGCGGCGACGGCGGCGAGCCGCTGCCGGTGGTCCAGGCCGACGCCGAGGCCATGCCGTTCGCCGGGGAGTCGTTCGACCTGGCGTGCTCGGCGTACGGCGCGCTGCCGTTCGTCGCCGACGCCGGGGCGGTGCTCCGCGAGGCCCGCCGGGTGCTGCGTCCCGGTGGGCGCCTGGTCTTCTCGGTCAGCCACCCGATCCGCTGGGCCTTCCCCGACGACCCGGGCCCGCGCGGCCTGACCGCCGACCGGTCCTACTTCGACCGCTCCCCGTACGTGGAGATCGGCGACGACGGGCGGCCGTCCTACGTCGAGCACCACCGCACGCTGGCCGACTGGATCGGGCACGTCGTCGCCTCCGGGCTGGTCCTGGAGGGGCTGGTGGAGCCGGAGTGGCCGGACGGCCACGAGCGCGAGTGGGGCGGCTGGAGCCCGCTGCGCGGCCGTCACCTGCCGGGCACCGCGATCTTCAGCTGCGCCCGGCCCGCCTGACCGCCGCGCCGTACCCTTTCTGCGCCGCGGAGCTCAGATGCGCACGACCACGGTGCCGGCCGTGCGGTCGTGCAGGCCGCGCTGGTCGCGGTCCCAGATCATGGCCGGTACGGCCAGGCAGAGCAGCACGGTCCGCACCACCACGGAGAGGAAGGGCGGCCGTCCGCCGCCGAGCGCGGCGACCCGGATCCCGAGCAGGCGCATGCCGAGGGTCGTGCCGATCGTGCCGACCAGCAGGATGTACTCGGCCGCCAGGACCAGGAGCGGGATCCAGCTTCCCTGGGTGGGGTCGATCCGCAGCAGCCCCTGGGTGATGGCCCAGGCGCAGATCAGCCAGTCGATCACCAGCGCGCCGAGCCTGCGGCCGAACCCCGCGACCGACCCGCTGCCGTGCTCGGGCAGGCCGAGCCGTTCCCCCGGGTGACCGAGGTCGACTCCTGCCGATCGGACGCCGCCGAGCCACGTCTGGGTCCAGCGGGGTTGCCTGCTGCTCATGCCCCAAAGGTATCCGCCCGCGCCGCCGCCCTCGAATCCGCCCGCGCCGGTTACCGGGACCGTACGGACGAGAGTCGGCGACGGGACGTGAAACTCCGGCAAAAGTCGATGTATCAGCGCAACCGGGCGTGTCCGGGCGGCTACCGTGGACGGAGGTCGTGCTTAACATGAGTGAAACAGTCGAGACACGGAGTGGTAACGGCGCAGTCCTACGTTCGGCACTGTCAGCCCGTGTCCCTTGGGAGGTTCGCGTGTTCAACTCCGCCGACGACGTCCTGAATTTCATCAGGGACGAAGGCGTGCAGTTCGTCGACGTCAGGTTCACCGACCTGCCGGGGACGACGCATCACTTCACCTTCCCCGCGGAGAACTTCGGGGCCGGCGTCTTCACCGACGGTCTGATGTTCGACGGCTCGTCCATCCGCGGCTTCCAGGCCATCCACGAGTCGGACATGCTGCTGCTGCCCGACCCGTCCACCGCGGTCCTGGACCCCTTCCGTCAGCACAAGACGCTCAACATCAACTTCTTCGTGCACGACCCGCTGACGGGCGAGGCCTACAGCCGCGACCCGCGCAACGTGGCCCGCAAGGCGGAGGAGTATCTCAAGGGCACCGGCATCGCCGACACGGTCTACTTCGGCCCCGAGGCCGAGTTCTACATCTTCGACGACGTGCGGTTCGAGACCAGCGCCCACTCGAGCTTCTACCACATCGACTCCATCGAGGGCGCCTGGAACACCGGCAAGGCCCAGGACGGCGGCAACCTCGGCTACAAGCCGCGCTTCAAGGGCGGCTACTTCCCGGTGCCGCCGATGGACCACTTCACCGACCTGCGCTCGGAGATGGTGCGCCGCCTCATCGACGCCGGCGTCGAGGTGGAGATGCAGCACCACGAGGTCGGCACCGCCGGCCAGGCGGAGATCGACTTCCGCTTCAACACGCTGCTCAAGTCCGCCGACACGATGATGCTGTACAAGTACATCGTCAAGAGCACGGCGCAGGAGTACGGCCACACGGTCACGTTCATGCCCAAGCCGATCTTCGGGGACAACGGCTCCGGCATGCACTGCCACCAGTCGCTGTGGAAGGACGGCGAGCCGCTGTTCTACGACGAGGTGGGCTACGCCGGCCTGTCGGACACCGCCCGCTACTACATCGGCGGCCTGCTCAAGCACGCCCCGTCGCTGCTGGCCTTCACCAACCCGACGATCAACTCCTACCACCGCCTGGTCCCGGGCTACGAGGCGCCGGTCAACCTGGTCTACTCCCAGCGCAACCGCTCGGCGTGCATCCGCATCCCGATCACCGGGTCCAACCCCAAGGCCAAGCGCATCGAGTTCCGCGTGCCGGACCCGTCCTGCAACCCGTACTTCGCCTTCGCCGCCCAGCTCATGGCCGGCATCGACGGCATCCGCAACAAGATCGAGCCGCCCGAGCCGGTCGACAAGGACCTGTACGAGCTTCCGCCGGAGGAGGCCCGTGACATCCCGCAGGTGCCGGGCTCGCTGCCGGAGGTGCTGGCCGCGCTGGAGGCGGACCACGAGTACCTGCTGGAGGGCGGCGTGTTCACGCCGGACCTGATCGAGACCTGGATCTCCTACAAGCGCGAGAACGAGATCGACCCGCTGCGCCTGCGCCCGCACCCGCACGAGTTCGAGCTGTACTACGACGTCTGATCGGTCGCCGCGCGGCCGGCCTCGCGAGGAGTGACGCGAGGCGGCGCCGCGAGGTCGTGGAATCGAAGAGCCCGTGGGAAGGCCATGCGCCTTGCCACGGGCTCTCCGTATCTCTCCCCCGCTCCCACCGATCCTCTCCCCCTCCCGATGGCTCCTCCCTGCTCCCGCCGATCCCCTCCCCGCTCCCGATGGCTCCTCCCCCGGTTCGGGCGGGTCGGCGAAAGGGACGATCGAGCGCGACCGGCGAGTGGATTAGGCAGAATTGACCTGACTTGCGCCGAGGAGCGGGGGTGAGCGGGATGGCGCGGATCTCGCGGAACGACCCGGACGGCCGGGCCGCGGTGGACACGGCGCGGCCCGGAGGCGGCACCGGACGCCGCGATCCGGCGGCCTCGGCGGACCCGACGGCCGCAGGCGGCCCGGACCGGCGCCGCAGGCGGGCGGTCGCGGCCGTGCTCGCCGGGGTCCTGGTGCTCACCAGCGGTTCCGCGCCGCTCCTGCCGGCCGCCCTGAACCGGGTGACGTCCATCGCCTTCTCGATCGAGGCCGGAGGCCACCGGCCGGGCTGGTCCGGCGGGTCGATCCCCTACTCCTGGGGCGGCGGCCACGACGCCGCACCCGGCCCCTCCTACGGCACCTGCCAGGGCTACACCGGCCGGATCCGGCCCTGCCCGGCCACCACGACCCTGGGCCTCGACTGCTCCGGGCTGGCCAGGTGGGTCTACCACCTGGCCTACGGCCGCGACGTTCTGGGGCCGGGCAACACCGACGACCACGTCAGACGGCTCACCCGGGTGCCGGCCGACCAGGCCCGCCCCGGTGACCTGGTGTTCTACGGCAAGGTCGGCAAGCGTACGGTGAAGACGCACCACGTCGGCATCTACGTCGGCGGGGGTGAGATGGTGAACGCGCTGCGAACCGGCACCGAGGTGCGGATCGACCCGGTCACCGCCGTCAAGGGGCTCGCCGGCTACTTCCGCTACCTGCCCCCCTTGGGGCCCGAGGCGACCCCTCGGATCGGCGCCGTGGACCGTCCCGCCCTCCGTGACCGTCCGGACGCCCTCCCGCTACGGTGAGGATCCACGAAGATGATCTCAGGAGTCCCCATGCGCCTCGGCGTCATGTTCGACCGCGACCTCCCCCCGGAGACGCTCGTCCCCTTCTGCCGCCACCTCGACGCCACGGAGGTGGACGACGTCTGGGTGGTCGAGGACCTCGGCTGGACGGGGGCCGTCTCCTCGGCCGCCACCGCGCTCGCCGTGACCGGGCGGATCCGGGTCGGCATCGGGATCACCCCGGCCCCACTGCGCAACCCGGTCCTGCTGGCCATGGAGCTGGGCAACCTGGCCCGCATGCATCCGAACCGGCTCGCCGCCGGGATCGGCCACGGCGTCCAGGACTGGATGCGGCGGGCGGGCGCGGCCGTGCCCTCGCCGCTGGCACTGCTGGAGGAGACCGTCCTGGCGGTCCGGGCGCTGCTGCGCGGCGAGACGGTCACCACGCGGGGCCGGGCCGTACGGCTCGAGGGGATGCGGCTGGTGCATCCGCCGGCCGTGCCGCCGCCGGTGCTCGCCGGGGTGATGGGACCGCGCTCGCTGGAGCTGTCCGGGCGGGTGGCGCAGGGGACGATCCTGCCGGAGGGGTTCGGCCCCGAGCGGATCGCCGGGGCCCGCGAGCTGATCGGCGCCGGCGGGCGCGGGCCGGCGCTCCCCGACCCGGGCGACGGCGGGCGGGCCGCCGGTGACGGCCCGGAGGGCGGCGACCGCCCGGACGGCGGTGACCGCCCGGACGGCGGCCACGAGGTGGCGGTGTTCACCCACCTGTACGTCGGCGACGACCCCGCGCTGGTCCGCGAGGCCGTCCGGCCCTCCGCCGAGGAAACGGCGTCGTTCCTGGGCATCGCCCCGGACGAGGCGCCGATGGCCGCGGGCACGGCCGAGGAGGCCGCCGAGCACGTCAGGGCGCTGTGGGCGGCGGGGGCCGACACGGTGGTGCTCCGCCCGATCGGCGACGACCCTCTGGTCCACGTGGACCGGATCCTGGCGGCGCTGCGGGACCGCTGACCCGCCCGGCGCGGAGACACCACGGCGGCCGGCCCGCCCGGTGCGAGACACCACGGGGACGGCCGCCGGAACCGCGGGGAACCGTCTCGGGCCGCCGCAGCCGTACCGGCCCTATCCGGAGCGGCGGCCGCGCCTGCCTGGCCGCCGTGGCCGTACCGGCCCTATCCGGAGCGGCGGTTGCGCAGGCCGGTCAGGCGGCGCAGGACGTCCCACCAGAAGGACGCGCCGAACAGCAGGGCGACCACGGTGATCAGGTATCCGGGCCAGTGGCCGGGGCTGATCAGCCGGTCCCACCACGAGGCGCCGTTCCAGTTGAAGGAGGGGTCGCGCTCGCCGTCCGGGGGGATCGTCACGCTCACCAGGGAGTGGTCGAAGATCTTGACCAGCGCCGGCGAGCTGAACGCCTCGGTCACGCAGTCGTACGGCTCGGCGGTGCCGGACACGGCGCACTTCTCCCGCAGCGCCGCGAGGCCCTCGCCGCCGCCTCCCGCGATGGCGGCCACCCCGGCCCGGTAGGCGTTGTCGCGCAGCAGGGTCTTGCCGTACTCCAGGGAGTCCATGCCGAACACCAGCGTCAGCGCCAGCGCGAGGACGAAGATCACCCACTTGACGTAGCGGCGGTACAGTCCGGACAGCCGTTCCATCTCGCCGTCGAACCAGTTCTCCACGCCCTTGCGGAACCGGCCGAGGTCGCGCTGGGCGCTCTCCCAGACGCCCCGCAGGTGGCCGGCCAGCGGGCTGCCGATGGCCTCCAGCTTGGCGAGCAGGCCCTCGACCCCGCCCTCCTCGGCGGCGACCAGCTCCATCACCGCCCCGGAGAACCGCTCGGGCGGGATGTCGGAGATGCTGGTCCGCGCGCCCTTGGGGTGGTCGATCTCACGCAGCCGCTCGTACAGGCGCTCGGTCATGTCCACCCGCGGGGCGGGCGCGGGGTCGGCGGCGGACACGGGATCACCGGTGAATGCGGGAACGCCGACGGACACGGCGTCCGCGGCGGACGTCGTCCCCGCGGGCGCGGCACCGGTGGCGGGCGTTGGACCGGCGGACGCGAGGTCGGTGGGGACGGGGTCGGTGGGGACGGGGTCGGTGGGGACGGGGTCGGCGGGCGTGGGCCCGGAGACGGACACGGCGTCGGGCGCGACGTCGGCGGGCACCGGCTCGACGACCGGTGGCGCGGGCTCCGCCTCGTGGTGGGGGCGCGGGTCGGCGCCGGAGAACGGCAGCCGGGCGAAGACGTCCGTCACCTTCGCCGGAACCCATGACCGGCCGTCCCCCCGGGCGCCGTCCAGGGTGTCGCGGAGGTAGGCCCACAGGAACTTGCTACGGATGCCGAACAGCCGGACGAGGGCCTCGTTGGCTCCGCTCACCATGAGCGAGAGGAACAGGAAGGCAAGCACCAGGCCGATGGCCAGGTCGATGTACACCGATATCAATGTGGATCACCCGCACCGTTGATACACGTCCGTCCCACGGGGCGCAATGGGATCGGCGAAAGAGACGGGGACGACCGGGAGCGGCCACAACGAACCCTCGCCCCGGGACACCACCCCGGGACGGCCCGCGGGCCCGATGTCCGGCGGCGTCGGTCAGTCCTCGTAGAAAGCCCGTTCCATGACGCGCCGGGCGCGGCGGGTGACGCGGCGGTAGTCCTCCACGAAGTCCTCGGTGCCGTCCGGCGGGTAGCCCAGAGCCTGGGAGATGAGCGCGCGCTCGCGGACGTCCACCGGGATGGAGTCGGCGGCCCTGCCCCTGACCAGGACGATGGCGTTGCGGACGCGCGAGGCGAACCGCCACGCCTCGGCGAGCGCGGCCTCGTCGTCGGACGGCAGCAGGTCCTCGGCGACGGCGGCGCGCAGCGCCTCCAGGGTGCGGGTGGTCCGCAGCGACGGCAGCCGCCCGGCGTGGCGGAGCTGGAGGAGCTGGGCCACCCACTCCACGTCGGACAGCCCGCCCGGGCCGAGCTTGGTGTGCAGGGCCGGGTCGGCGCCGCGCGGCAGCCGCTCGGCCTCCATACGGGCCTTGAGTCTGCGGATCTCCCGCACGGCGGTGTCGGGGATGCCGTCGGCCGGGTAGCGCAGCGGGTCGGCCAGCTCCAGGAAGGCGGTGCCGAGCGAGGCGTCGCCGGCCGAGAGCCTGGCCCGCAGCAGCGCCTGCGACTCCCACGGCGACGACCAGCGCCGGTAGTAGGCGGCGTAGGAGGCGAGGGTGCGCACCAGCGGCCCCTGGCGGCCCTCGGGGCGCAGGTCGGGGTCGATGAGCAACGGCGGGTCGGGGGCGGGCAGCGCCAGCAGGCGCCGCAGCTCGTTGGCCACCGCGTGGGCGCCGGCGGTGGCGTCCCGCTCGGCGACGCCCTCCAGGGGCGAGTGGACGAACATCACGTCCGCGTCGCTGCCGTAGGAGGGCTCGGCACCGCCGAGACGGCCCATGGCGATCACCGCGAACCTCGTGCCCAGCGGGGCGCGCCGTTCCATCTCGACCTTGTCGATCGCGGCGTCCAGCGCGGCCTGGAGGGTGGCGTCGTTCAGCGCCGACAGCGCCTGGCCGACCCGTTCGACGTCGAGGTGCCCGGTGAGGTCGGCGACGGCCGTACGGAACAGCTCGCGGCGGCGCAGGCCGCGCACCGCGGCGACCGCGTTCTCGGCCGTCGTCTGGCGGCCCGCCGTGACCCGTGCCTCGCTCAGCAGCGCCTCCGGGGGGCGGGGGGCCAGTTCGGCGTCCGAGCCGAGCATCACCACCGCCTCGGGGGCGTTCAGCAGCAGCCCGGTGGCGTAGCGGCTGGTGCCCAGCAGCCGGGCGAGCCGCTCGGCCACCGCGGTCTCGTCGCGCAGCAGCCGCAGGTACCACGGGGTGGTGCCGAGTTCGTCGGAGACCCGCCGGAAGCCCAGCAGCCCGGCGTCGGGGTCGGGGGCGTCGGCGAACCAGCCGAGCATGACCGGCAGCAGGGTCCGCTGGATCGCCGCGCGGCGGGAGACGCCGCTGGTGAGGGCGCTGATGTGGCGCAGCGCCCCGGCGGGGTCGGTATAGCCGAGCGCCTCCAGCCTCGCCTGGGCCGCGGTGGCCGACAGCCGGGTCTCGGACTCGGGCAGCCGGGCCACGGCCAGCAGCAGCGGCCGGTAGAACAGCTTCTCGTGCAGCCGCCGGGCCTCCATGGCGTGCCGCCGCCAGCGGGCGGTGAACGCCTCCACCGGGTCGCCGGCCATGCCCAGCGCCCGGCCCAGCCGCCGCAGGTCGGCGGGGTCGGCGGGCACGACGTGGGTACGGCGCAGCCGGTGGAGCTGGAGCAGGTGCTCGACCCGGCGCAGGAACGCGTACGCCTCGGCGAGGGCCCTGGCGTCGTCGCGGCCGACGTAGCCGCCGCGGGACAGGGCGGCGAGCGCGGGGAGCGTGGCGCGGCGGCGCAGCAGCGGGTCCAGGCGGCCGTGGACGAGCTGGAGGAGCTGGACGGCGAACTCGATGTCGCGCAGGCCCCCGGGCCCCAGTTTGAGCTGGCGTTCGGCGGCCTCGCCGGTGTCCCTGCGGACGTGGTCCTCGACCCGGCGGCGCATGGCCTGCACGTCCTCGACGAACTTCTCGCGGGTGGCGGCCTGCCAGACCATCTCGTTCGCCGCCTCGACGTACCGCTCGCCGAGCTCGGTGTCGCCGGCGACCGGGCGGGCCTTCAGCAGCGCCTGGAACTCCCAGGTCTTGGCCCAGCGCCGGTAGTAGGCCAGGTGGCTGGCGAGGGTGCGGACCAGCGGTCCGGCCTTGCCCTCGGGGCGCAGCGCGGCGTCCACCTCCCACAGCGCGCCCTCGGGGGTGGTGGCCGAGCAGGCCCGCATCATGCCCTGGGCCAGGCGGGTGGCGTGCCGGACCGCCTCGGTCTCGTCGCCGCCCTCCTCGGCCGGTTCGGCGACGAACACGACGTCGACGTCGCTGATGTAGTTCAGCTCGCGGGCCCCGCACTTGCCCATCCCGATGACGGCCAGCCGTACCGCTTCGGAGCCGGGGTGCTCGGCCCGCGCGACGGCGAGGCCCGCCTCCAGCGCGGCCCCGGCCAGGTCGGACAGCTCGGAGGTGACCTCCGCGAGGGAGGCGGCGCCGGTGACGTCGCGGGCGGCCAGGTGGAGCAGCCGGCCGCGGTAGGCGGCACGCAGCGCCGACAGCGTCTCGGTGCCGTGCCCGGCCGCGCGGGGCCGGGGGTCGCCGGGGTCGGCGCCGACCGCGCGCAGCAGCCCGGCCCGCAGGTCCCGGGAGGCGGGGCGCCGTACGGCCCGCTCGCCGGCGAGGAGGGCGACGTGCTCGGGGTGCCTGACCAGGTGGTCGCCGAGGGCGGCGCTGACGCCGAGGACGCCGAGCAGCCTCGCGCGCAGGCCCGGGTCGGCGCGGAGCGCGCCGAGGAGGCCGGGGGCGGCGGGACCGCCCGGGTCCCCGGGGCCGCCGGGGCCGCTCGGATGTCCGGGGCCGCCGGGGTCCCGCTCGACGAGCCGGGTGAGGGAGGTGAGGGCCAGGTCGGGGTCGGCCGTGCCGACCAGGGCGTCGAGCAGGTCCAGGTCACCGGCCGCCTCGGGTCCCAGCTCACCGAGCAGCCGCTCGGCCCTGGCTCCGTCGGCGAAGCCGAGCCGGGCCAGCCGCCCGGCGGTCGTCTGCATGCGTGGCACGGTCCCCACCGGCCCTCCGTTGTCTCACGGTCACAAGTCGTCTTCACGGTCACGAGCCGTCTCATGGTCACGAGCGGTCTTCACGGTCACGAGCCGTCTCATGGTCACGAGCGGTCTTCACGGTCACGAGCCGTCTCATGGTCACGAGCGGTCTTCACGGTCACGAGTCGTTTCACGGTCACGAGCGCGGGTGACGCCCCGATGGCCCGCCCCGGCGGCCGGAGACGCACGGCGGTGACCTTCAGGACCTCATGACCGGATCTTACGGCGCAGCGCCGCGAGTCCTCCGATGCCGCTTTTCGGGGGATCGTGATGACCGGGTGGTGGCCGGGGTGGCAGACTGGCCGGAACCTGGGTTCCGAGGAGAGCGTGGTGAGCCGGTGAGCGCTGTGAGTCCCGTCTTCGGCGAGGTCGCGGTCCCCGGCGGCGCGCTGCGCGTCGCGCGGTTCGGCACCGGGCCGCGCGTGGTCGTGGCGGTGCACGGCATCACCGCCTCCCTCATGTCCTGGGGCGCCGTCGCCCGGCGGCTGCCGGCCGGCTGGTCGCTCGTCGCGATGGACCTGCGGGGCCGCGGCCACAGCGCCGATCTCCCCGGCCCGTACGGCCTGCCCCGCCACGCCGAGGACGTGAACCTGGTGGCCGACTCGGTGGGCGCGGCGCGGGACATCGTGCTGACCGGCCACTCGATGGGCGCCTACGTCGCCGCCCTCGCCGCGGCAGGCCGCGACTACGCGAAGGTCGTGCTGATCGACGGCGGGCTGCCGCTGCCGCAGGCCCCGGGCGCCGACCCCGACGCGGTGCTCGCCGCCACGCTCGGCCCGGCCCTCACCCGGCTGGAGCGGACCTTCCCCAGCGTCGAGGCGTACGTGGACTTCTTCCGCGCCCACCCGGCCTTCGCGGGCGCCTGGCGGCCGGAGGTGGAGGAGTACGTCCGCTACGACGCGACCGGCCCGGAGGGGGCCGTGCGCTCGCGGGTCCGGGCGGAGCCGGTCCGCCAGGACGGCCGGTGGCTGCTCACCGGGGGTGAGACGATCGGCGACGCGCTGCGCGCGGCGCGGTCGCCGCTGTCGCTGCTGCGGGCGCCGCGCGGGCTGCTGGACCAGCCGGTCGGCATGCTGCCCGAGGAGGTCGCGGCCGTCTGGGCCGGGCGGCTGCCCGGACTGCGCGACGAGATGGTCGACGACTGCAACCACTACACGATCCTGTTCGACGACCGCTGCGCCTCGCTGGTCGCCGACCGGCTGACCCGCTGATCCGCGGGCGCGGAGTCTCCCGGAACGGTCCCCGCGCCGGGGCGCCGCCGGCCGGTGGGGCGGTTCCGGCGGGGCATGGCCGCGCCTTCCTCCGGGAGCGGGCCGCCCGCGCTCTCTGAGGACGGCCGCCCGCCGCGACGGCGGCGGGCGGGTCGAGCGGCCCGGAAAACCAGACGGTCCGGAGAGACCGGACGGTCCGGAGGGATCAGGCGGTCTGGAGGATCCGGCTGTACGGCGGATCAGGCTGTACGGCGGATCAGGCTGTACGGCGGATCAGGCGGGGGCGATCCAGGTGGCCTTGGCGGCGGCGACCAGGGTGCCGTCCACCTCGTACACGGCGCTCTCACCGAAGAGCTTGCGGCCCTCGCGGCCGGTGGCGCGGGCCACCACGGAGTAGGTGCCGCCGGGGTAGACGCGGCGGTGGACCCGCGCGGTGAGGCGGCCGAGCAGGGCGAACTCGCCGGGCTTGAAATGCGCCCAGCCGGTGGCGCAGTCGAGCGCGGCCCAGACGATCGCGTCGGGGACGACGCCGTCGGTGTCGGTGACGGTCATCGGCACCCGCCAGCCGGCGGCCACCAGGCCGGTGTCGGCCACCGGGCCGGGGAAGATCCGCAGGCCGTCGCCGGGCGTGCGCAGACCGCAGGAGAAGCAGCCGGGGAAGGCGTGGGCGGTGAAGCCGGCGAAGCCGCCCTCGGCGCGGGCCGCCTCGTTGAACGGCACGAACCCCGGGGCGTCGAGCTCCTCGGCGACCGAGATGGCCTCCACCAGGAGGGCGCCGTCGTGGGTGAGGGTGGCGGTGTTGGCCAGGTGGCGCAGCTCCAGCTCGGTGTCGAGCGGGGTGGGCGCGTGCAGCGTGACCTCGACGGCCGAGTCGTGCCGGGCGCCGTGCAACGCCTCGGTGACCGTGCCCGCGATCCATCCGCCGTTCGCGGTGCCCTCCGGCCCGCGGAAACGCGCCGGAACGGTCAGCACGGTCTGCAGCTCGGCAGCCGTCGTCATGCCGCACCTCCTATTGCCTTCACGGCGATTGGTTCGTTAAGAAATCGTTTTAAACGGACCGACCGATTTTACCGGAGCCATCGCGTACCCGCCGAATCAGGGGTCCGTGACGTCCCGCCGGTCACGGGCGTTCCCGGCCGCGGGGCGGTCGGCGGGTCTCGCCGGGAGACGCGGATCGCGGCGGCACGGGAGGGCAAGGATAGGGCACCGTGCGGTACTTCCGCGGCCGGATTCCGCACTTCGGTGAGATATGCTGCCCGTCACCGTCGCCTCACCAATGCCCTGGTTTATGCCGATTCGTCCGGTGGACGGTCAGCCGGCCCCGCGGGCCGCGTCACCGATCTCCGCAGGCGGGGACGGCGCCTGTCGCGCGGCGGCACGGTGACGAACCCGGCGCGCGAGGCTGGGCCCGGCGCGAAGAAAGGGTGTCAGATGACGCACCGCGACGACGCTGAGCACGGACCGGTGAAAGCGGCCGGGGCTCAGGTGTTCGCCGCCGACGACGAGGTCGGCAAGGACCTGGCGATGGTGGACTGGCGGGCGACCCCGCTCGGGCCGCCGGCCGAGTGGCCGCAGAGCCTGCAGACGGCGGTGAGCATCCTGCTGGCGTCCCGGTTCCCCATGTGGATGGCGTGGGGGCCGCAACTGACGTTCTTCTGCAACGCCGCCTACCGCCGCGACACCCTGGGGCGGAAGTACCCGTGGGCACTGGGCCGACCGGCCGACGAGGTGTGGGCGGAGATCTGGGGCGACATCGGCCCGCGGATCGGCACCGTGCTGACCACGGGGAAGGCGACCTGGGACGAGGCCCTGCTGCTGTTCCTGGAGCGGGCCGGCTACCCGGAGGAGACCTATCACACGTTCTCCTACAGCCCCCTCAGGGACGACGCCGGCACGGTGGTCGGCATGCTGTGCGTCGTCAGCGAGGACACCGAGCGGGTCATCGGCGAGCGGCGGATGGCGACGCTGCGGGACCTCGGCTCCGATCCGAGTGTGGTCCGCACCGAGCAGGAGATGCTGGCCTTCGCCTGCCGCCAGCTCGGCCGCAACCTGCAGGACCTTCCGTTCACGCTGACCTACCTGCTCGACGACGACTGCGCGCGGCTGGCGGGGACGACCGGGATCCCCGCCGGGCACCCGGTCGCCCCGGCCACCCTGCCGCTCGACGATCCGGACGGGATGTGGCCCACGGCGGCGCCGACCCGCGGGGAGCCGGTGCTCGTGACGCTCGGCGGCGACGCGTTCACCGGCCTCCCGTCCGGGGACTGGAGGGAGCCGCCCACGCAGGCGCTGGTGGTGCCGCTGCTGCAGCAGGGCGGCGCGCCGTACGGATTCCTGGTGGCCGCGCTCAACCGGTACCGGCCCCTGGACGACGCCTACCGCGGGTTCATCGAGCTGGCCGCGGGACATGTCGCGGCGGGGATCGCCAGCGCCCGCAGCTACCAGGCCCAGCAGCGGCGAGCCGAGGAGCTGGCCGAGCTGGACCGCGCGAAGACCGTCTTCTTCTCCAACATCAGCCATGAGTTCCGCACCCCCCTGACGCTGATCATGGGGCCGGTGGAGGAGCTGCGCACCCGGCTGCAGGGGGCCGACGCGCAGGTGCGCGACGAGCTGGAGGCCATCCACCGCAACGGACTGCGGCTGGGCAAGCTGGTCAACACCCTCCTGGACTTCTCCCGCATCGAGGCCGGCCGGATGCGGGCCCGCTACGAACCCGTCGACCTGGCCGCGGTCACCGCCGAGCTGGCCAGCCTCTTCCGCTCCGCCGTGGACAGGGCCGCCCTGGAGTTCCGGGTCGACTGCGCCCCCACGGACGAGCCGGTGTACATCGACCGCGGCATGTGGGAGAAGGTGATCCTCAACCTCCTCAGCAACGCCCTGAAGTTCACCTTCGAGGGCTCGATCGGCGTCACGGTGCGCGGGGAGGGCGACCACGCGGTGGTGACCGTAACCGACACGGGCATCGGCGTCCCGGCCGAGGAGCTGCCGCGGCTGTTCGAGCGGTTCCACCGCATCGACAACGCCCGCTCGCGGTCCAACGAGGGAAGCGGCATCGGACTGGCCCTCGTCCGGGAACTGGTCGGCCTGCACGGCGGCACCATCGTCGCCGACAGCGTCGAGGATGAGGGCACCCGCTTCACGATCAGCCTGCCGTTCGGCTCCGCGCACCTGCCCCCCGAGGCGGTCGGGACGGCCGCCGACTCCGCCGCCGCGGGCTCCGCCGCCGCCGCGCCCTACGTCCAGGAGGCGCTGCGCTGGCTGCCGGCGGACGACGCCGCGTTCACCGCGGACGCCGCGGAGACGCCGCCCCACGACGCCTCCGCCTCCCCCGGCGCCGGCCCGGCCGTCTCGGCGCGGGTGCTGGTCGCCGACGACAACGCCGACATGCGCGACTACCTCGTCCGCCTTCTCAAGGGCGCCGGATACCTCGTCAGCACCGCGGGCGACGGGTGGGAGGCCCTGGACGCCATCCGCGCCGACGCACCCGACCTCGTGGTCAGCGACGTGATGATGCCCCGCATGGACGGCCTGGCCCTGGTCTCGGCGCTGCGCAGCGACCCGCGCACCGCGGCCGTCCCCGTCCTGCTGCTGTCGGCGCGGGCGGGCCAGGAGGAGTCCATCGAGGGCCTCCAGGCCGGAGCCGACGACTACCTGGTCAAGCCGTTCGCCGCCGCGGAGCTGCTCGCCCGGGTGCGGGCCAACATGGAGATGGCGCGCCTGCGCCAGCACCAGGCCCGCTGGCGCACCGCCCTGGTGGACTCGCTGCAGGAGGCGTTCTTCGTCTGCGACGAGAGCGGCGCCGTCGTCGAGATCAACAGCGCGTTCACCGACGTCCTCGGCTACGGCCCGGAGGACCTGCCCTACGCGCCCATCCACCCGTGGTGGCCGGACGCCGACACCGACCCGGAGGCCCACCGGCAGGTCGCCGACGCCTTCTCCGACCTTCTCGGCCGCGACAAGGGCGGCTACACCATCCCCGTCATCCACCGTGACGGGCACCGGGTGTGGGTCAGCGCCAGCTTCAACCACGCGCAGGACCCCGACACCGGGCGCCGCGTCGTCGTCGGCACGTTCCGCGACGTCACCGCCGAGCACTACGCCATCCAGCGTGAGAGCGCCCTCGCCTCGCTGAGCACGACCCTGTCCCGGGCCGTGAACCTCCCCGACGCGCTGGCCGGCGCCCTGCGGGAGCTGCACGGCCTGTGGCGCGCCCGGTGCGTGCTGGCCGCCGTCTTCGACGGCGACGAGCCCACCCTGACCGCCACCGACGAGTCGACGAGCTGGCACGGGCTCTCCGCCGAACACCGCCGGGCGCTCGCCGGCCTGCGGGAGCGGCCTCTGCTGGCTCCCGTCGCCGACCACACCGGGATGGGCGTCCTGCTGGAGCATCCCGAGGGCCCGCTGGCGCTGTGGGTCGATCTGGGCGGCCACCGGCCCTTCACCGGCGAGGACCAGCTGCTGCTGTCGCTGCTGGCCGGATATCTCGCCCAGGGTCTGGTCCGCGCCCACCAGATCGACCAGCAACGCGAGACGGCGATCGCGTTGCAGCGCGCCATCCTCGGTCCCGCCCGGCTTCCCGACGGGTTCGCCGTCCGCTACGAGCCCGCCACCCGCCCCCTGGAGGTCGGCGGCGACTGGTACGACACCATCACCCTGCCCGACGGGCGCATCGGCATCGTCGTCGGCGACTGCGTCGGGCACGGCGTGGAGGCCGCCGCCGTCATGGGGCAGCTGCGGAGCGCGTGCCGCGCGCTGCTCCTGCAGGACGCCAGTCCGGCCCGCACCCTCATGGCCCTGGACCACTTCGCCGCCGGTGTCCCCGGCGCGAAGTGCACCACCGCCTTCTGCGGCGTCCTCGACCCGGTGACCGGGCTCCTGACCTACTCCAGCGCCGGGCACCCGCCGGGCATCCTCGCCCACCCCGACGGCACCACCAGCCTGCTCGACGGCGGGCGTTCCATTCCCCTGGCCGCCCGGCCGGGCAGGGCCCGCCCCGAGATCGAGACCGTCATCCCCGCCCGCGCCACGCTCATGCTGTACACCGACGGCCTGGTCGAGCGTCGCCGTCACCCGCTGGACGCGGGCATCGACCGGGCCAGCCGGGCCGTCCAGGACGGCCGGGACGCCGCCGTCGACGACCTCGCCACGCAGGTGATGAGCCGCCTGGCGCCCGCCGACGGCTACAACGACGATGTCGCCCTGCTGCTCTACCGCCACCCCACGCCGCTGGAGGTGTCCTTCCCCGCCGAGTCGTCCCAGCTCGCACCCGTCCGCAGCGCGCTGCGGAACTGGCTCGCCCAGTGCGACCTGCCCGCCCAGACCGTCCAGAACGTCCTCGTCGCCGCCGGTGAGGCGTGCGCCAACGCCATCGAGCACGGCCACCGCCACGCCCCCGGCGACATCGTCCGTCTGAGGGCCGAGGCGTTCGTCGACAACCTGCGCCTCACCGTCGCCGACAGCGGCCGATGGAAACTTCCCCAGCCCGAGGCGAACGCCCACCGCGGCCGCGGCGTCGCCCTGATGCGCGCCATGATGCAACAGGTCACCATCACGCCCAGCCCGTCCGGCACCACCGTCGACATGCTCATGAGGATCGCCTGATGACCACGCCCCTTACCCTCACCTCCGGACATCGCCCGGACGGGGTCGCCCTCCTGACCGTCGCCGGTGAGATCGACATGAGCAACACCGACGTTCTCGCCGCCGCCCTCGACCGCGTCCCGGGCCCCCTGGTCCTCGACCTGACCGACGTCGAGTATCTCGACAGCGCGGGGCTGAGCGTCCTGTTCACCCACGCCGACCGCATCACGGTCATCGCCAACGACCTGCTGTCCCCCGTCCTGGCCATCTCGGGGCTCGCCGAGCTCGCCACCGTCCACGACAGAAGACCCGAGTAGGCGCGCGTCAGGGGCCCGCCGGCGTCGCCGGCGGGCCCCGGGGCCGTGGGACCCCGCCGGTGGTACGCGGGACGGGGGTCCCGCCGGTCAGAGCACCGGCAGGTAGCGGCCCAGCTCGAACTCGGTGACCTGGCGGCGGTAGTCGCGCCACTCGGCGCGCTTGTTGCGCAGGAAGTAGTCGAAGACGTGCTCGCCGAGGGTCTCGGCGACCAGCTCGCTGTGCTCCATGACCGAGATGGCCTCGTCCAGCGACTGCGGCAGCGGGCGGATGCCCAGCGCCCGGCGCTCGGCCGAGGTCAGCGCCCAGACGTCGTCCTCGGCGCCGGGGGGCATCTCGTAGCCGTCCTCGATGCCCTTCAGCCCGGCGGCCAGGATCACCGCGAAGGCGAGGTAGGGGTTGCAGGCCGAGTCCAGGGAGCGGAACTCGATGCGGGTCGAGCCGCCCTTGTGCGGCTTGTACATCGGCACCCGCACCAGGGCCGAGCGGTTGTTGTGGCCCCAGGAGATGTAGCTCGGCGCCTCGCCGCCGGCCCCGGCGATCGCCTCGGCGCCGCCCCACAGCCGCTTGTAGGAGTTGACCCACTGGTTGCACACGGCGGTGATCTCCGCGGCGTGCGCGAGCAGGCCGCCGATGAAGGAACGGCCGACCTTGGAGAGCTGGTACTCCGCGCCGGGCTCGTAGAAGGCGTTGCGGTCGCCCTCGAACAGCGACATGTGGGTGTGCATGCCCGAGCCGGGCTGCTCGGTGAAGGGCTTGGGCATGAAGCTCGCCCAGATGCCCTGCTCCAGCGCGACCTCCTTCATGACCAGGCGGAACGTCATGATGTTGTCGGCGGTGGTCAGCGCGTCGGCGTAGCGCAGGTCGATCTCCTGCTGGCCGGGGCCGCCCTCGTGGTGGCTGTACTCGACGGAGATGCCCATCGACTCCAGCATCATGATCGCGTTGCGCCGGAAGTCGTGGCCGGAGCTGTGCGGGGTGTGGTCGAAGTAGCCGCCGTCGTCGATCGGCTCGGGACGGGCGCCCTTCTGCGGCCGCTCCTTCAGCAGGAAGAACTCGATCTCGGGGTGGGTGTAGAAGCTGAACCCCATGTCGGAGGCCTTGGCCAGGGTGCGCTTGAGCACCCAGCGCGGGTCGGCGTGGGAGGGTGACCCGTCCGGCATGAGGATGTCGCAGAACATCCTGGCCGCGCCCGGCATCTCGCTGCGCCAGGGCAGGATCTGGAACGTCGAGGGGTCGGGCTTGGCGAGCATGTCCGACTCGTAGACCCGGGCGAAGCCCTGGATCGAGGAGCCGTCGAAGCCGATGCCCTCGGCGAATGCCCCCTCCAGCTCGGCGGGTGCGATGGCCACCGACTTGAGGAAGCCCAGCACGTCGGTGAACCACAGCCGGATGAACCGGATGTCGCGTTCCTCAAGGGTGCGGAGAACGAACTCCTGCTGGCGGTCCACGGCTCCTCCTCCATTACCGACCGGGTGCGACACTCCTGGCCGCGTATCAGTCTGCCCGCTTGGTGTTTCGCACACGTTACGAGAAGAGCGGCGGGAAGGCGCATCGGCCGCACCGCCCGCGGGCCCGGCGACTGGCGCGTCCCGGCCGTCCGGCGTGACCGGTGGTGCGAGACTCCCAGCAGCCGGAACCGAGTTTGCCCAGGTCAAAGCGGCTAAAACCCCGCCGACCAGATCAAGGTGGTCACTCGTTCCCGGCCGGAACGGACCGATTGTTCTCCCGGGGAGGAAGACGATGCGCACCGGACTGCGGCACGGACCTGCGGGCGGCACCGCGCCCGCCGCGCCGCCTATCTCGCCCATCTCGCCCATCTCGCTCACCGAGCGGCTCGCGGCGCTGGCCGTACCGTGCCCGGTGCACCCGTCGGTGCACCGGATCGAGGCGGCGGCCATCGCCTGGTCGCGGCGGCACGGCCTGCGGGCCGATCCCGGCGGGGGCGCGCACCTGCTGGCCGGGAGGGCGTTCGCCCGGTACGGCGCGGACGCGGCCACGATGTTCGCCCGCTGGCTGGTCTGGATGTCCGCGGCGCGCGAGGACCCCGCGGCGCTGGCCGGGGTGCCGCGGGTGGCGCGCGGGGACGAGCCGGGCCCGGCGGCGGTGGAGCGGGCGTTCGCCGACCTGTGGCGGGCCTGCGCGCCGCGGATGAGCGACGGCTGGCGCGAGGGGTTCCTGACCGGGCTGGCCGCCCAGCGCGCGGCGCTGCTCCGCGCCGCCCCGGCGGCCGGGGACTACCCGCCGTTCGGCAGGGACCGCTTCGGCCGCTACCTGTTCGACCTGGTGGAGCCGTGCGCCGGGGTGGAGGCACCCGCGGCCGTACGGCGGAGCCCGCACTGGGCGGCTGTCGTCGAGGCGAGCTGCGACGTGGTCACGTGGTGTACGGACCTGGTGGCCGGGGACGGCTACCTGACGGCGGCGGCCGGACTCCCCGGCTCCACGGGCGGGCTCACCGGCTCCACGGCGGAACTGCCCGGCTCCACGGGCGGCCGGAACGGCACGGCCGGGCCCGACGGCGGGAACGGCGCGGGCGGCGGGGACCCCGTGGCGTGGGTGACCGACCGGCTGGTCGAGCGGATGGACGACCTGTGGACGGCCGCCCGCGCGATCCCGCAGGTGGTGGAGCGGCGCGGCCTCGACACCGCCGCCGCCCGGGAGGTGATCCAGGTCACGTGCGCTTTCTTGACCATTCCCAGGGCCTACCTGGAATGGCTCTTGGAATCACCTCGCTATCGTCACCTAGCGTAATCGTTCGCGCCATTCACGTAACACGGGGGTCTGCCGTGAGCACCGAACTTCTCAAGCACAAATTAGACCGTGCCTTCGGGCACCTGGACGTCGACGGCGACGGCCGGGCCGTACGGGACGACATGCTCGGGCTGGGCGCCAGGATCCTGGTCGGTTTCGGAGAGTCACCGACCTCTCCGGCGGGCAACCGGCTCGTCGGCGGGCTGGAGGCGGTCTGGGCGACGCTGTCGGCCGCGACCGGCGGCGACGGCGTGATCTCCCCGGAGGGCTTCCGGGCCGGCATGATCTCGGCGTTCGTGGAGGGCGACCGGTTCGACCCGGTGTTCCGGCCCGCCGCCGAGGCGGTCGCGTGGCTCTGCGACGCCGACGGGGACGGGTCGGTCCGGCCGGCCGGCCTGCGGATCGCGCTGACCGCCTTCGGCACCGCCCACGACGACGTGGACGTGGCGTTCGACCGGCTCGACCGCGACCGGGACGGGATCATCTCGGTCGGCGAGCTGGTCGAGGCGGTCCGGCAGTACTACACCAGCGCCGACCCGAACGCGTCCGGCAACTGGCTCTTCGGGCCGCTGTAGTGCTCGCCAGGACATGCGGGGCGGCGCCCCGCGAGGTGGAGCGGTGGCCGTCCCGGGCCCACGCCCCCGTCACGGCCGCGTCCCTGCTCCTGCCCCTCGTCGAGCGCGTCCCGTCGATGGGCGCGCCCTGCCGCATGCACCCCGCGATCGACCGGATCGGGGCGTCGCTCGCCGGGTGGGCCCGCGAGACGGGGCTGGAGCCGCCCCCGGGGGCGCGGTTCGAGCGGATGGCGGGCCGGGCGCTCGCCGACGCCGGCGAGGACGCGACGCTGCTGTTCGCCAAGTGGCTGACCTGGCTGTTCTGCTTCGACGACGAGTGGGACGAGAAGCCGGCCGGGCGGGTGACCGAGACCGTGGACGCCGCCTTCGCCCGCCTCGGCCTCATGACCCGGGCGTCGCCGCTCGTGCCGGGCCCGGCCTGTGGGTCCGACGGGGAGCGCCCGCCCGTGGAGGCGTCGTTCGCCGGCCTGTGGCGGGCCACGGCCGGGCGGATGAGCGCCCGGTGGCGGCAGCGATTCGCCCGGGGGCTGGTGGCCCAGGGGGCGGCCTGCCGCGCGGAGGCGGAGAACCGGTGCGCCGGGCGGGTGCCTTCGCCCGCGGAGTACCCGGCGCTGCGCCGGGGCACCGCCGGGCCGTACCTGTTCGACCTGGTGGAGCCCTGCCTGGGGGTGGAGGTGCCGCCGGGGCTGCGGGAGAGCGTGACCTGGCGGACGCTGTTGGACGCCTGCAACGACGTGACGGCCTGGTGCAACGACGTGGCGTCGTATCCGAAGGAGCGGGCGAACGGCGACGTGCACAACTACGTGACGGTCGCCGCGCGGGCGTTCGGGCTCTCGGAGACGGAGGCCGTCGCCTGGGTGAGCGACCGGATCGCCGAGCGCGCCGAGGACCAGCGCGCCGCGGCCCGGCGGCTGCCCCGCCTGTTCGACCGGTTCGCGCTGTCGGCGGCCCAGGCCAGGGACGTCAGCAAGGTCGCGTGCGCCTTCCTGGCCGCGCCGCGGGCGCAACTGGAGTGGCTCCTGGAGTCCAGCCGGTACGGCACGGCCGGCCCGGCGGCCCGGGACGGGTACGGGCCGGTGGCCCGGAGCGGGTAGGCCCGGCGGCCCGGGACCGGCGCGTCCCGTCCGTCCCGGATCGGCACGGCCCGGCCCGGCGGCTCAGGGGGCGCAGGCGAGGGAGTCGCCCACCGGACTGCGGCGGTAGACGACCTCGCGGCCGAGACGGCGGCGGGTCACCAGCCCCCCGCCGGCCAGGACGGTGAGGTGCTGGCTGACCGCCCCGGGGGTGAGGTCCATCCGCCGGGCGAGCGCCGAGGTGGTCGCGGGCTCGCCCAGGGCGGTGAGGATCCGGGCCCGGGTACGGCCGAGCAGCGCGGCGAGGGCGTCGGGGGCGGGCGGCGGGCCGTCGGTCCACAGCGTGCCGACGCCCGTCGCCGGGTAGACGAGCATCGGCTGGTACGGCTCGACCATCGTGGCGGTGTCCGGCCAGTAGAAGGCGGTCGGCACGAGCACCAGGCCGTCGCCGCCGATCGGCGCCGAGTACTCCCAGTTCCGGACGACGGCGAGCCGGTCGCCGCGCCAGCTCACGTTCGGGTGCAGGTCGGCGAAGAGCTCCCGGGCCCCGCCCGCGGCGAGCCTGCGGGAGCGGCGCAGCACGTCGGCCTCCAGCAGGCCGTGGACGCGCGGCCAGAACTCGGCGAACGCCGCCTCCCAGTACCGCTCCAGGGCGTCGGCGACGCGCGCCACCCCGGCCTCCGGGTCGGCGGTGAACCGCGCGACGATCCGGGGGTCGGCCTCCGGCACCCAGCCCACCTCCTCGGCCGCCCGCTCCGGGGGTGTGCGCCGTACCCGGTCCAGCTCGGCGGCGAAGTCGGGCAGCGGGGTCTCGGGGGTGGGGGTGAGGAAGTCGGCGAAGTAGCCGCGGACCGGGACCAGCGCGAACAGCTCCGCCATGTCGAGCGCGGCCACCCGGTCGCGCACCGCGCGCGCCCACGGCAGGTGCAGGGAGTGCCGGGCCGGGTGGCGGATCACCCGCAGGCTGGCCACCAGCTCCCAGAGCGGGGAGAACGCGAAGCGGATCCGCGCGACGTCCTCGGGGGCGAAGATCCACTCTACGTGGCAGGACTTTTTAGGCACGGCTAAAAGATTCGCGCCCGGCCGCCCGCCTGTCCAATCCTGCCGTCATGACGAGCACGACCCTCGCCGGGCCCGGTTCACCGTCCGGCTCCCCCGGCTCCCCCGATCCCTCCGGCTCCCCCGGTTTCCTGCGGTCGAAGCTGGGCGGCCTGCCCCGGCCGTTCTGGGCGCTGTGGGCCGGCACGCTGGTGAACCGGGTGGGCATGATGGTCCAGCCGTTCATCGGCGTCTACCTGATCGAGTCCCGCGGCATGTCCCTGGCCGCGGCCGGCACGGTGATGACGGTGTTCGGGGCGGGCTCGCTGATCTCCCAGGTCCCGGCGGGCTGGCTGGCCGACCGGTACGGCAGGCGGATCACGCTGGCCGGCGGCATGACGGCGACCGCCGCCGGCATGGCGGCGCTGGGCGCGAGCAGCTCGTTCCCGGCGATCGTGGCGTCGATGTTCGTGCTCGGCCTGGCGATCGACGCCTACCGGCCCGCCTCCAACGCGCTGGTGGCCGACCTCGTCTCCCCCGCGGACCGGCCGCGCGCCTACGGCCTGCTCTTCTGGGCGCTGAACCTGGGCTTCTCGGTGGCGATGGTCGCCGGGGGCTGGCTCGCCCGCGCCGGGTACGGCTGGATGTTCGCCGTCAACGCCCTCACCTCGCTGGCCTTCGGCCTGCTGGTGTGGCGGGCGGTGCCCGAGACGCTGCCCCGGCGCGCGGGCCGCACCGGGCCCCGGGACGGGGACGGGGACGGCCGGTCCCGGGACGGTGGCGGACTCCGAGGCGAGGGCGACCGGCTCCGGGACGGCGGGGCATCGCCCGGGGATCGTGCCGGAGCGCCGCGCGGCGGGCTCGCCGCGCTGCTCGGCGACCGGCTGATGGTCGTCTACTGCCTGATCTCCCTGCTGTACAGCATGGCCTACTCCCAGGCGTTCACCACCCTGCCGGTGGCGATGAGCGGCTCGGGCTTCTCCACGGTCGACTACGGCCTGGTGATCGCGGTGAACGGCGTGCTGATCGTGGTCCTGCAGCCGCTGACCGGCGACTGGGTCGGCAGGCGCGACCCCGGCACCGTGTTCGCCGCCGGCCTGATCGTCATCAGCGCGGGCTTCGCGCTGACCGCCTTCGTCTCCAGCATCGCCGGGTACGCGGCCGGCGTGGTCGTCTGGACGCTGGGCGAGATCCTCACCGCGGGGCTGCCGGGCGCGATCGTGGCGATCCTCGCCCCACCCCACCTGCGCGGACGCTACGCCGGCATGTACGGCCTGGCCATGTCGGGCGGGGCGATGCTCGCCCCGCTGGTCGGGACCCACCTGCTCACGGCCGGCCCCGTCACGCTGTGGCTGACCGTCGGCGGCGTCAACCTGGCCGCGGCGGCGGGCCTGCTCGCGATCCGCCCGGCCCTGCGCCGCCGCGCGGCCTCTCAGGAGGCGTGACCGCGGCGGCCGGTCCGGCGCCGGGCGCGTTGAGCCGTTGTTGATCCGATTGCTGTTCCCGCGCGGTACGGTCCCCCGGTCATGGAATGGAGGGCTGGGGCGATGCGCGAACCGAGCCGGGTTCCCCCGGAAGCGACGCCGGCCTGGGGGCGGAACGCCGCGACACCGGCTGTGGCTTCGACTGCGGCACCGGCTGCGGTACCGGCTGCGGTAGCGGCCGCCGCGCCGTCCGGCGCACCCGCCAACTCCCGGCATAGCGCTACATATTCGGTTATTTCACCCTTAAAGGGATTTTCCCCTTTCAGGGTGGAGATCTGTGACCGAAGTGGTGCCGCCGCCCACCTTGAATGTGGGGTTTCGACTCCCGATGATTCTCTTCAGTCGGCGAACGATGGCAGGTGGAGCTGGTATGACATTGGACGCGGTGGCTCTACGCTTACGCCTGCGATGCTGACATTTCGGGCCCTGGGACCGTTCCAGGCATGCCATGGCGGGGACCTCGTCGATCTCGGCGGGCAGCGCCAGATGGCCGTGCTGGCCCGGCTGCTCGTCGCGGGCGGCCGTGCCGTACCGGTGAGCATGCTCATCGACGAGCTCTGGCCCGGTGAGCCCCCCGCCCAGGCCCTGTCCACCGTCCAGGGATACGTCTCGCGCCTGCGGCGCGCCCTGGAGCCCGGCCGCGCCCCCCGGGAGGAGGCGGAGGTCCTGGTCTCCGCCCCGCCCGGTTACGCGCTGCGCGCCGCCCCCGACCAGGTGGACACCTGGACGTTCGAGCGCGCGGTGAAGGCGACGGGCGAACCGGCCGAGGTGTGGGAGCGCCTGGGCCGGGCCCTCGCGCTGTGGCGGGGACCGGCCCTGGCCGAGTTCTCCGACCTGCAGTGGGCGGCGACCGAGGCGGGCAGGCTGGAGGAGCTGCGGCTGGTCGCGGTGGAGCGCCGCGCCGACGCGGGCCTGCGGCTCGGGCAGTCCGGCGCGCTGGTGGCCGACCTGGAGGCCCACGCCTCCGCCCACCCGCTGCGGGAGGAGGCCTGGCGGCTGCTCGCGCTGGCGCTCTACCGCAGCGGCCGGCAGGGTGACGCGCTGGGCGCCCTGCGGCGCGCCCGTGCGCTGCTGCGCGAGGAGCTGGGCCTGGACCTCGGCCCGGCCCTGCAGCGCCTGGAGTCCGACATGCTGGCGCAGGCCGCCCATCTGGACCTGCCGCCCGCGCCACCCGCCGCCGGGGAGGCCCGGGAGGTCCGGGACACCGTGGCCTCCGCGACCTCCGCGGCCTCCGCGGCCTCTACGGAGGCGAGCGGGCCGCGGACGCTGCGCGTGGTGGTGGCCGACGACCAGGCGCTGGTCCGCACCGGCCTGCGGGTCGTACTGGACAGCGAGCCCGGCTTCCAGCTGGTCGCCGAGGCCGAGGACGGCGAGCGGGCGATCGCGGCCGTCCGCGAGACCTCCCCCGACGTGGTGCTGATGGACATCCAGATGCCCCGGCTGGACGGTCTGACCGCCGCGCGGCGCATCCTGGCCGACGACGCGCCGCCGAAGGTGATCATGATGACCACGTTCGGCACGGACGACAACCTGTACGCGGCGCTGCGCGCCGGGGTGAGCGGCTTCGTGCTCAAGACCTCCGCCCCCGAGCAGCTCATCAGCGCGATGCGGGCCGCGCAGGCGGGGGACGCGCTGATCGACCCCGCCGTCACCACCCGGCTGATCGCGGCCTTCGCCGGACGGGCCGACCCCTCGGTCCCGCCCGCCCTCGCCGGCCTCGGCGACACCGATCTGGACCTGATGAAGCTGGTCGCCCGGGGGCTCACCAACCGCCAGATCGCCGTGACCCTGTCGGTGCCCGAGCACTCGGTGGCACAGTCGGTGACCAGGCTCCTGGATCACCTCGGGCTGCACGACCGCGCCCAGCTCGTCGTCGTGGCCTACGAGTCGGGGCTGGTCAACCCCGGCGGACCGGGCAGGTAGCGGTGGCGGGGTGGTCCGCCCGGCGCGCGCTGCTCACCTCGCCCCGGCGGATCGTCGCCGTCGTGTCGGCCGTCGTGTCCGTCACGCTCACCGTCGCCGGCTACGTCACCTACCGGCAGCTCCCGCCGGGCTGGGCCGGGGACGTGCCCGCCACTCCGGAGATGTCGGTCGGCGTGACCTTCCCGCTGGTGGGGGCGTTCCTGCTGGCCCACCGCTCGCGCCCGCCCACCGCGTGGCTGATGTGCCTGGGCGGGTTCGGCTGCGCGGTCAGCACCTTCGCCGGCGCCATGATGCTGCGCTCGGGCGCCGACGGCGCGATGACGGCCGCCGGGTACTACCGCCACATCTCCGGCCTGGGCTGGATCTTCGGCGGAATCCTGCTGGCCACCGTACTGCCGCTGTACTCCCCTGACGGGCGGCTGCCCTCGCGGCGCTGGCGCCCGGTGGCGGCGCTGGCGTTCGCGGTCATGGCGGCGGAGGGGTTCCGCGCGATCACCCGACCGACCCCGTCGCTCCGGAACTACCCGCTGCCGAGGATCGTCCCGAACCCGTTCGCCGTCGAGGCGCTGGCCCCCCACATGGAGTGGATGCTCCTGGCCTCGACGTGGGCGATCAACGCCATGGCCGTCCTGGCCCTGATCTCCCTGGCCGTCCGCTTCCGGGGCGCCGATCCGGTGCTGCGCCGCCAGATCGCCTGGCCGCTGAGCACGTTCGGCCTGTACGTGGTCGTCCTGCTCGGCGGTCCCGCCTGGTGGCTGCCGGCGACCGTCCTCACCGGGCTGATCCCGGTCTCCATCGCCTTCGCCGTGCTGCGCTACCGGCTCTACGGCATCGACACCGTGGCCGGCCGCGCCTTCGTGGCCGCCGGGCTGATCGCCGCGGTCAGCGTGGTCTACTTCGGCGCGGGCGCCGTGGCCGGGCTGTTCCTGTCCGACTACGCCCCGGTCGGCGGGGCGATCGCGGCGCTGTTCGCCGGCGCGGTCTTCCACCCGCTCCGCCGCGTGCTGCGGCTGTGGGCCGACCGGCTCCTGTACGGCACGCGCGGCGACCCGCGGGCGCTGACCGCGCGACTGGCCGCGGAGTCCGCCCAGACCGAGCCGGCGAACGCGCTCGCCGCCATGGCCGCGGTGATCCGCGACGTGCTGAGCGTCACCGGGGTCGCCGTCGAGGCGGACGGCGTGGAGGGCAGGCCGGCGGAGATCGGGCTGCTCGGCCCCACCCCGCGGGCGGTGCCGCTGGTCTGGCACGGGGAGCCGGTCGGGCGGTTGCTGCTGGGCTCCCCCGGCCCCCGCCGGTTCGCCGCCGCGCACAACGACCGGCTCATCGCGGCGGCCACGCCGTACGTGGCGGACGTCGTGCACGCCGTACGGATGACCGCCGACCTGCGGCGCTCCCGCGAGCGCATCCTGAGCGCCCGCGAAGAGGAGCGCCGCCGCCTGCGCCGCGACCTGCACGACGGGCTCGGGCACGCGCTGACCGACATGGCCATGTCGATCAACATGGCCAGGATCACCCTGCGCACCTCCCCCGACTCGGCCGACCTGCTGCTGTCCGAGCTGCGCGGCGCCATGGACACGGTCAGCCGGGAGGTCAGGGAGCTGGTGTACGGCCTGCGCCCGCCGACCCTGGACGAGCTGGGCCTGGCCGGGGCCGTACGGGCGCTGGCCGCCGAGGGGGACCCCGTGGTGGCCGTGGAGACGACGGGCGACCTGTCCGACCTGCCCGCCGCCGCGGAGGTGGCCGCCTACCGGATCGCCCAGGAGGCGCTGACCAACATCCGCAAGCACGCCGGGGCCCGGACCGCGACGGTCTCGCTGGCCCGCGGGGAGTCGCTGACGGTACGGGTGCAGGACGACGGCAAGGGGCTGCCGGGGACGGCCCGCTCCGGCGTGGGCCTGCTGTCGATGCGCGAGCGCGCCGCCGAGCTGGGCGGGACGTGCGTGGTCGGCGCGGCCCCGGGCGGCGGCACCGTCGTGGAGGCCGTCCTGCCGCTCCCGGCGGGCCGCGAACCTCCGGTCCCGGCCGGGCGGCTGTGAGCCCTCCACCGCGCCGGCGGAGACGACGTTCCGGTTCCGGGCGGATGTGAACCTTCTGCGCCACTCGGCGCTCTAACAACGAGCAGACGAACCGTTCCGAGGAGATCGTTGTGAAATACCGGGCCCTGGTCGCCGGCGCCGCACTCGCCGTGACCGCCCCCGCTCTCTCCGCCCCCGCCCAGGCGTCCGCCGGGACGGCCGCTTCCGCCGCGAACCCCGCGGCGGCCTCGGCACCGGCCCGCGCGGCGGCCACCGTACGCGGCGTCTACTTCGACTACAAGGACGGCGGCGTCCGGGTGACGACCGGACCCGGCGGGCGGCAGGTGACCATCCCGTCGGACAAGGGTTCCTTCGTCGGGCAGTTCTCCGCTTCGCCGGACGGCGGGCGCGTCGCCTGGATCGACGACAAGGGCCGCCTGCACGTCAGGTCGGCCGCCGGGGACAAGGTCGTCGCCGTCGGCGCGGCCTACGGCGGGCCGTGCGTGACCCCCGCCTGGAGCGCCGACGGCAGGCGGATCGCCTTCCCCAGGAGGGGCGATTCGGAAGCCGCGACGGTGGCCGCGGTCGGCGCCTCCGGCGGGCGGGTGACCGTCCTCGGCCGCACCCCCGGCCCCTGCCACCTGGCGTGGTCGGCCGACGGCCGGACGCTCGCCGGCTACGCCGGGGACACCGACGGCGTCCACCTGCTCGACACCCGCACCCACCGTTCCCGCAAGGCGCCCGGCATCGGGCTCGCCAACCACGTGGGGAGCGTCTCGCCCGACGGGCGCCGGGTCGTGGTGCAGACGATCTCCGCGAGCGCCCCGGGCGGCGACGGCTCCTGGCCCGCCTGGTACAGCCCGTCGGTCTACGACACGATGACCGGCAAGAAGATCGCCCTCCCGGTGAAGGGCAGGGCACTGAGCGCCCACTACCTGCGTGACGGCCGCCTGGCCGTCCGGGTGAAGGGCGCCTCGGCCAACACGCTCGTCGTCCTCGACCGCTCGGGGAAGGAGGTCCGGCGCGTCACCGAGCCCGCCTCGGCGCGGAGGCTCGGCCTGCTCGGCGTCACCGGCTGACTGATACGGGCCGCCCCCTTCCCCGGGCGGCCCGCACCGGCCGCTCCGGCGGGAGCCGCTCCCTCCCCGCACCGGCCGCTCCGGCGGGAGCCGCTCCCTCCCCGCACCGGCCGCTCCGGCGGGAGCCGCTCCCTCCCCGGACCGGCCGCCCGCCGGCTCCGGGACGTCCCGATCGCCCCGCAGCCGCCTCCCACGAGGCCGGGAATAGGGTGGGGGACGTGGCTCAACTCCGTATCGCCCTGGCCCAGACCAACCCCGTCGTCGGCGACCTCGCCGGCAACGCGGACAAGCTTGTCGAGTGGACCGGGCGCGCCGCGGACCGGGGCGCGCACCTGGTGGTCTTCACCGAGATGTTCCTGACCGGTTACCCGGCCGAGGACCTCGTGCTGCGCAGCTCGTTCGTGGAGGCGTCGATCGCCGCGATCGAGGACGTCGCCCGGCGGCTGGCCGACGAGGGCCTCGGCGAGATCCCGGTGGTGGTGGGCTACGTCGACCGGGCCGGCCTGGCGCCCCGGGTCGGGCAGCCCAAGGGCGCCCCGCTGGACGCCGCCGCGCTGCTGCACCGCGGCCGGGTCGTCACCAGGACCGCCAAGCACCACCTGCCGAACTACGGCGTCTTCGACGAGTACCGCTACTTCGTGCGCGGCGACCGCCTGCCGATCTTCCGCCTGCACGGGGTGGACGTGGCGATCGCGATCTGCGAGGACCTGTGGCAGGACGGCGGGCCGGTCTCGGTCGTGGCCGAGGCGGGGGCCGGGCTGCTGGTGGTGCCGAACGCCTCGCCGTACGAGAGGGAGAAGGACGACGTCCGGCTGGAGCTGGTCTCCCGGCGGGCGCGGGAGGCGGGCTGCGCCCTCGCCTACGCCAACCAGGTCGGCGGGCAGGACGAGCTGGTCTTCGACGGCGACTCGATCATCGTCTCGGCCTCCGGCGAGCTCGTCGCGCGGGCCGCGCAGTTCTCCGAGGAACTCTTGGTCACCGACCTGGAACTGCCCGAGGCCCGGTATGGAGGTCTCGGGTCGTTCGAGGTGGACGCCCACGACGGCACCGTGATCACGGTGGAGCGGGTGGAGCTGGCCGCCTTCCCCGTCGAGCCGTACACCCCGCAGCCCCCCTCCGTGGCGCCGCGCCTGGACGACCTCGCCGAGGTCTACTCGGCCCTGGTGCTGGGGCTTCGCGACTACGTCTTCAAGAACGGGTTCCGGTCGGTCATCCTGGGCCTGTCCGGCGGGATCGACTCGGCGCTGGTCGCCACGATCGCCTCGGACGCCGTCGGCCCCGGCCGGGTGCACACGGTCATGCTGCCCTCGCGCTACTCCTCCGAGCACTCCCTGAGCGACGCCCAGGAACTGGTGGACCGGCAGGGGATCAACACCCGGGTGGTGCCGATCGCCGACATCGTCGAGGCGTTCGAGAAGGAGATCGAGCTGTCCGGCCTGGCCGCGGAGAACCTCCAGGCCCGGGTGCGCGGCATGATCCTGATGGGCCTGTCCAACGAGCACGGCCACCTGGTGCTCACCACCGGCAACAAGAGCGAGCTGGCGGTCGGCTACTCCACCCTCTACGGCGACTCCGCCGGCGGCTTCGCGCCCATCAAGGACGTGCTCAAGACCCAGGTCTGGGAACTGTCCCGCTGGCGCAACGCCCAGGCGGGCACCTCCGGCGACTTCCTGTACGGCTTCGGCCGGCCGCCGATCCCGGAGAACTCCATCTCCAAGGAGCCGAGCGCGGAGCTGCGGCCCGGCCAGCGCGACATCGACTCCCTGCCGCCGTACGACGTGCTCGACCGGCTGCTCGGCGACTACGTCGAGAAGGACATGGGGTCGGCCCGGCTCGTCGCGGCCGGCCACGACCCGGAGCTGGTGGCCAGGGTCATCCGTCTGGTGGACCTCGCCGAGTACAAGCGCCGCCAGTACCCGCCGGGCCCGAAGATCACCCCGAAGAACTTCGGCCGCGACCGCCGCCTCCCCATCACCAACGCCTGGCGCGAACAGGCCCGCTGACCGGGGAGCCCGGCGTCGGCCGGGCCGATGGGCCGACGGCTGACCGGGCAGGCGGGTGACCGGGCGAGTGGGCGGCCCGCCGGGTAGGTGATCGGCCCTGTAGGTGGTCGGCGGCCTTTCGCCATCGAGCCTTTCCAGACTTCCAGACCGTTTCCGGACGTTGATCTCCCCAGGCGGGGACGCGATCAGTAGAGTCGGGAGGGTGCGCCGTGCCGTGGGATGTGCCGCTCTGTTGCTG
Organism: Streptosporangium sandarakinum; assembly: GCF_013409935.1. Lineage (GTDB taxonomy): Bacteria > Actinomycetota > Actinomycetes > Streptosporangiales > Streptosporangiaceae > Streptosporangium > Streptosporangium nondiastaticum. The sequence continues at coordinate 1,232,655 of NZ_JACCCO010000001.1, forward strand.
CTGCTGGCCACCGCCTGCACCGGCGGCGGCCCCAGCCTGGACGAGGCCGCCGAAGTGCTGGCAGCGGACGCCAGGAAGCTTGAGTCTCTTCATCCGGCAGTGGACAAGAAAGTCGTCGACGAAACCGGCGATGGAAACGATGACTTCGCAAGCTGTTCAAATGATGACACGGCGCTTCGCGTTTACCAGGTCACCGGGAATCTGAAAGAAGGCACTCAGCCGATACCGGCGGAGCAAGCGGACCTGTACGGCCGTCCCCTACGTGACAAGCTCAAGGAGATCGGCTACACGATCGACCGGAACTCCAGTTGGGCGCAACCCGGTCGAAGCGTCTCGATACTGCGGAAGCAGGACCCGGGGATCACCTTCATCGTCCTCGTCCAGACCTCCCAGCCCAACGTTGAGATCATCGGGAAGACCGACTGCCTGCCTGCACCACGACGCTCAGAGCGGGGATCGGGGTAGGCTTGCCTGCTCACGAAGCCTTGACGCGGCCCGGCGCAGGTTGCGCACCGCCGCATGGCACTGTTCGGCAAGCCGAGTGACCTCCGATCCTCTCGTCAGGAAATCATTGTCAAAACACTGAGCAGCAGGCCCCGTCCAGACCGGCCCGCCGGCGGAACCTGTCTTGATACGCTCCAGGAGCAGTTCAAGGTTCTTCGCGTAGCCGTCGAATCTGTCAGCCAGCATGTCCTTCGCCTCGGCCTGGCGCATCAAATCGGCGGATTCGGTCATGTCTAACCTCCACGTGCCGCGAGCGCGGATTTCAAAACCGGGGTCAACTGTCCGGCGAAGATCGTCCTCAGCTCACGCAGATCGGAATCCCCGAGAGGTTGGTGGCCGTGGCTTTGCCGAGAGACGTTGAAAGCCGCGACCTGCACGTCGATGAAGGAATCGACCAGCTCCGATGCGTCCCCGGCGCCATCTCCGTCAAGAAAGCCCTCGATCGCATCCTTCAGGGAATTCTTTTCACCTATGTCGATCGCCTTTCCAAGGGAAGTCTCGCCTATCACGCCATCGACGACCTTCCCACCGGCTCCTGCGAGGAAAACGTCGAGCGGCAGGGTGAGAAGCTCCACGACGGCCTTGTCGGACTTCTCCTGCGAGAGATCCGCCTCGTGCAGACCGCTGAAGAGCACCGATGCCAGGGCACCGGCTGACACCACCTTGCCGTAGAAGCGATTGCGCTGCTTTTTCCGGGCCGCCTCGGTCACGGCATCCCCGAAGGGGTGTTCAGCACCAAGATCGATCTTGCGTAGGAAATCCCCGTACCCGGCTTTCAACGAGGGAAGCGCTGCAGAACTCTGCAGAAGACCGCCGAAGAAGCCGACGATCACCTTGGAGTCGACGATTCTCCATGCTTTCTCTTCGGTGACGCCACCCATGTCCTGTGCTCGGTTCCAAACATTGATTATTTCGGGGAAGTACTGGGAGACGTGCTTGGCGAGGACCTGGCCGACCGGGGACGGTTCCGTCAGCGCCGGCCAGAAGTTCTTCCGACTGTAGAGGTCGATGATGGCGAGCCAGGCGTCACGGCGGAGGGCCGCGTCCCCCGCCCCGGGTGCCAGCGCCCCGTCCAGGGTCTTGGCCAGCAGTTTCTCGAAGTCCGTGCCGGGCAGGCCGTTCACCACCTCGGGGCGCAGGAGCAGCGTGGCGTTGTCACCGGTGGTGAGGAACCCCTGCGCCGCCGCGACGTCCTGGCCCAGGGCCTTGACGAGCCAGTAGGTGTTCCAGTCCTTCCCGCTGTCGCGGTTCCCGCTGTACTGGAGCACTTTCGCCCCGGCCCGCAGGACGAACTCGCGTGACTGCCGGGCCAGGCCGAGGAGCGCGGCCATGTCGCCGATCGGGAACCTGTCCGTCACATGGTCGCGCAGACCCTTGGGCAGGGCGCCCGCCGCGTCGGCGGAGGCGAACGCCTCGGCCAGCGGTTCGAGATCCTTCCCCGCCTCCTTCAGGTTCTCCGGGCTGTAGCCCCGGGGGTCGTTCTGGTTGTGCGCGCCCACGGCGGTGAAGACGGCGGCGAAGGTGTCGGTGCCGAGCGCCGTCAGCAGCCCCGCCGAGTAGGCCGCGTCGGAGGTCTTCCCCCGCCCCTCCCGGAGCATCGCCTGGACCTTCTCCCAGTTGTCGACGCCGGGGTCCTTCAGGTAGTCCCGCCACGCCGCCAGGGTCCTCTTCCCGGCGAGCGTCCCCGCCGCGCGGGCCGACGAGGCGTCACCGAACGCGAACTCCGCCGTCCTGAGGCCGCCCGCCGACGCAGCCGTCCCTTCGATCCGCTCGATCGTCTGGGTCCGCCAGGTCAGATCGCGCTGCGCCTCGTCGAGGAAACGCATGACGCCGTCCAGCGTCTCCGCACCGGGACCGGCGGGCCAGTCGGAGCCGGCTTCCGCGATGGAGGCGGCCAATGGCCCCCGCAACGCCTTGGCACGCTGTACGGCATCGCCCATGGAGCCGATCAGGCGCCGCGCACCGGCCGGATCAATGCCGACAAACTCCGCCATTTCTCCCCGTCCCCTCAAGGTGGAGGTGCCGGATTCACAATGCCTCAACATATTAACCCGGATTTTTCACAACGGGAGTTGTTGAACGGCGAGGACTGGCGGACGCACAAGGAATATGCAGGAGGCGGAGCGGCGGACCGCGAGCGGGAAGAACTTTTCGCCATATTCCGGAGGCGGGCTTCCTATTGCGACAACGGCCTATTACTTTTCGTAGTCGATCGACCACGACGCCCGTCCGCCCTCCCGAGCGGGTTCCACGCACGAAAAGGAGTCCGCGATGCCCCCGAAACGTGAGCCCGAAGGCGACCCCAGCCCGCTCACCTTCTTCGCCTCCGAGCTCCGCCGCTTCCGCGAGCAGGCCGGGTGGACGCAGGGACAGCTCGGCATGCACATCAGCTACTCGATCGGTCTGATCAGCATGGTCGAGACGGCCAAGCGCACCCCGACGCTGGACTTCGCCGAGAGGTGCGACCGGATCCTCGGCACCGGCGGCGTGCTCTCCCGGATGTGGCCGATGCTGGCCTACGGGGCGCTTCCGACGCGGTTCCGCCCCTGGGTGGACATCGAACGACAGGCCCACACCCTGCGGGGCTGGCATCCGTTGCTGGTTCCCGGTCTCCTGCAGACCCCCGACTACGCCCGCACGGTCCTGCAGGCCGACCCCGGGGTGACCGACGAGCGGGTCCAGGAGCTGCTCACCGCCCGCCTGGAGCGCCAGAAGATCCTGGACGACGGCGAACCGCCCCTGCTCTGGACAGTGCTCGACGAAGGCGTGCTGCACCGCGTCGTCGGCGGGCCGGACGTCATGCGCGACCAGCTCGCAGCCCTGGTCGCCGCGGCTGAGCGCAAGCACGTCTCCATCCAGGTCGTGCCGGAGGGCGCGGGCGCGACCGGAGGCGCGATCGCCGGTCTGGAAGGAGGTTTCTTCATTGCGGGCGTCGAAGGAAGCCTGGATAGTGTTTTCGTGGAGTCCGCCGCCGTGGGACATGTAACGGACCACCCGCGTGACGTGGCGGTGATCTGCAAGAGATACGAGGCAATCCGCTCGGCGGCCCTGCCCGCGCAGGCCAGCGCCGCCCTGATCGCGAAGGTGATGACGAAGTGGCAGCAGACCTGACCGGCGCCGCCTGGCGCAAGTCCTCCCTCAGCGGCTCCAGCGGCGGTGAATGCGTCGAAGTGGCCGTCGTGAACGCTCCCGAGTCCGGCACCGGCCCTCTCCACGTCATCCGTGACTCCAAGGACCCCGGCGGCCCCAAGCTCTTCCTCAGCCGAGCCGGATGGAACGCCTTCGTCGGCGGTGTCAAGCGCGGCGAGTTCGACCTCTGAGCCCCGGCCACCCCTCAACGCCCCGCGCCACCCGTCTCCCCGGCCCGGCCCGCCGGGGAGATGCGGCCCTTCTGGGATGAAGCGCCGAGGCGGCGCGCTCCCCTCCGGACACGAAGGACCGAAAGCGGCGCGAACATGAAGTGCCGGAAGCGGCGCGCTCTCCCAAGATGGAGGACCGGAAGCGGCGCACGCCCTCCTCCGGTGAAGTACCGTCCGATCATGGGTGACGATCCGCTGGAGTCCCTGCGCCGGCTCTGCCTGGCGCTGCCCGAGACCACCGAACGGCTCAGCCATGGTGAACCGACCTGGTTCATCGGCGGCAAGAAGACGTTCGTGATGTACGCCGACCACCACCACGGCGATCGGCTGGCCTTCTGGTGCGCCGCCCCTCCCGGCGTGCAGGAGGCCCTGGTCACGCAGGACCCCGGGCGCTTCTTCCGCCCGCCTTACGTCGGCCACCGGGGCTGGCTCGGCGTCTACCTCGACGTCCCGCAGGACTGGGCGGAGATCGCCGAGATCGTCACCGACGCCTACCGGACCGTCGCCCCCAAGCGCCTGGCCGCCCTCCTGGACTGAGAAGGCCGTACGGCGAAGCGGCTCAGGCGGCAGGCGCCCGTGGTGTCAGCCGGACTTCGATCTCCGTACCAAGGGCGTGTGCCAGGCGCTCGATGACCGGCGGCGTCGGGACGGTGCCGCCCACTTCGAACCGCGCCACCGCCGGCTGGGTCATGCCGGCCTCCCGTGCCAGATCACTCTGGCTCCATCCCCGCTTCTCGCGCATCGCCCGCACGGTCCTGCCGAGGTGGTAGGCGAGTCTCGTGGTCTCATACGCCTCAGCCACGCCCGGCTCGGCCATGCGGCGATCCCTGAGTTCCGGTCAACCGGTCCGATCGCTCATACTGGCCTCTCCTCGTCGTCGCTGAGAAGGCTCAACCGGACCAGTCACCGGTTGCCCCGATGGTTGGGCGCGTCAGAAAGACGGTCCTGCCAGTCCTCGGCGTATTCGCGGAGTGCGTCGATCATTTCGTCGATCGCCGTATCGAAGTCAGGACCGTCCGTCGCTATGGGGGTTCCAGGGATGAAAACGGACCAGACGCCATTCTCAGCCGCCGCCTCGGCATGGGACAGGATTCTCCTCAGCGGGTAATCCTGGCAATCCCTCATCAGCTCCACGTCGACGACGATAGCCCTGATCGTGTTCCGAGGAAGGTGTGTCGCTCAACCCCTACCCGGCCGCTTCCGGAAGGTCTTCAGGCGGACGTGTGTCCGGCACGAGCATCGTGGCGTGCTGTTCGCCGATCACGGGTCAGTGAGGTAGGGCGCGTTCCAGGTAGGCGCGGAGGAGGTGCTTGGTCTCGGTGATGTATGAGGGGTCACCGCCGGGAGACTCACGGAAGGCGAACTTGAGGAGCGCGTCGGCGGCCTCGACGGCGACGCGGAGCGAACGGTTCAGGTCGCCCGCGCCGAGACCGTCCGCCGTCCCCGGGGGGAGCCGGTCGGCGAGGTGGGTGGCGAGGGATTCGGACACCGCGCGGTTCTCGCCGAAGTCGATGACCGCGAAGCCCGGGACCGTACGCTTCATCTCGACGTACTCGTCCACCACCAGGTCCACCATGTCCGGCCAGTCCGCCGCCCCCGTGAGCCGCCGCTCGATCCTGGCCAGGAAGCGCTCCAGGTTGCGCCTGGCCAGGGCGTCGGCCAGGCCGCGCTTGTCGCGGAAGAAACGGTAGATCGAGCCGATCGGCACCTCGGCGCGGGCCGCCACCGCCCGGGTGCTCAACGCGTCGTAGCCGCCCTCGTCGAGCAGGGCCGCCGCCGCGTCGAGCATCTGGTTCACCCGCTCCACGCTGCGCTGCTGGACCGGGCTTCTGCGTACGGAGGATCCCACGGCGTCCATCATGCCGCGAACAGCAGGATGAGCCCTCCGATGGTGTAGCAGACCATCAGGACCAGCAGCGGGATCTGCCCGGCGACCGCCCTCTCCGGCGGGAAGAGCCGTACGGAGCGATCGTGGGCGGCGACCACGCCGAGCACGTGTCCGGCCACGATGGCCAGCACCTGGACGGAGGCGATCGCGCCGGGGCCCACCACGTCCGGGTCCACGGTCCGGTCCAGGCCGAGCGAGAGGACGACCGCCCGCTGCCCCTCGATGACGAGGAGCGAGAAGTAGTGGGCGATCAGGTAGCCGACCGCGACGGGGACCAGCGAGTGGGCGAACATCCGGGCCATGCCGTACCCGCCGGTCGCCCCGGTTCCCCCGGCCGCCCCGTCTTCTCCCGCCGTATCGTCTCCTCCGGCCGCTCTGTCCTCACCGGTCACGCCGGACGTCTCGCCCACCGTGCCTCCCGCTCTCCCGGACGGCACGGGCACGGCGGCCCCGGTCCTGACCCGTCCGGCCCGGCCGATGAGCCCCGCGGCGGCGGTGCAGGCCCGGTAGAGGGCCGCCACGAGGCCGATCGCGGCGAGCAGGCCGAGCGTCCCGGTGACCGTACGGCCCAGCGGCCCGGTCTGCAGGAGTTCCACCCACCACGGGGAGTCGGAGAACCCGTCGTATCCGGTCGTGCCGAGCAGCACGCACACGACGGCGACCAGCCCCGGGGCCGGACGCAGGGCGTCGAGCCCGTCGAGGGGGTTGCGCAGGACCAGCCTGCCGTCGTCCCTGCGGCCGAGGGGCGAGAGGCGGCCGATCAGGGCGGAGTAGACCTCGAAGGCGTCGGCCCGGTCGAACCACCGCGTCCCGTACCGGAGGGCCGCGGCCAGGTGGGCGGCGCCGTACAGGGTGAGGAAGACGGCCAGCGTGGTCGTCGAGGCGGGGGCGGGCGAGGCCAGTTCCATCCAGGCGAAGGCGGTCAGGCCGAGCGCGGCGGGCCGGTAGCCGAACGGCGCGGGCCCCTTGTCCCGGCCGCCGAGCAGCAGGTGGATCGTGCGCAGCGGGTTGAGGAGCCGCCATACCGGCCCGAACAGCAGCGATGCCGGGATCAGTCCCGTCCAGAGGATCACGTAGACCAGGTGGGCCGCCGGGTTCCGGCCTGGATCGTCGGGTCCAAGGAGCATCCAGGCCGCGGTGAAGACGGCCCCGGCCAGCCCGATGACCCGCAGCGTCCACCGGATCCGCGCTCCCTCGGGGAGCCGTACCGGCCGACCGGCCGCCCCGCCGCGGAACCGCGAGTCGGCCCAGAGCAGGGCGAGCCCGAGGAACGACACGAACAGCGCCGCGAACGCCCCGGCGAAGGCGTAGAACAGCGGGATCGGCAGGTCGTGCCGGCTTCCCAGCCCGTGGGCGAGGAGGCGCGTCATCGGACGACGAGCTGGGTCAGGACGAGGCCGGACTCGTGGGTCTCGACCTCGAACAGCCCGGTACGGTCGGCGACGACGTCGAGGGTGACGGGCCTGCCGGGCTCCAGGCGGCGGGTGAGGTCGAAGCCGTGGACGTGGATCTCGTCGGCGACGTCGGAGGTGACGACCAGGCGGACCGCCTGTCCCCTGGTGACCTCGACGCGGCCGGGCGGCGGGATCACCCGGCCGCCGGTGACCGTGATCTCGACCGTCGGCCCCTTGGGGGCCCCGTACGTGTCGTAGGGCGGGGGCGCGGTGGCCACGCTGTGGTCGGTGCCGGGGTTGTGGTGGCCGGTGGAGACGTTGCAGGCGGCCAGCAGCAGGCAGGCCCCCAGGACCGCCACGGCCCGCCGCACCACCGGCCGCCCTCCCCGGTGGCTTGCCGGTCGCGCCACCGAGAGGCCGGGGGCCGGCTCGGGACGGGTCCGCGCCCCCTCGGCGGACGGTGACCGCCTCACGCGGGCACCTCCTCGACGGGGGCCGCCGCCGTACGGCTCGGCCTGCGGGCGAGCAGGACGACCGCCCAGAGGACCCAGACCCCGCAGAGCAGGCCGCGGATCCAGCCGGGGCCGACCGGCAGGAGCGGGATCATCACGACCGCCTTGTCGAACGCGTCGGCCAGGGCGAGAACGCCGAGCACGACCGTGAACCAGCCGAACCCCCGGCCTCTCCGCGGCTCTTCGGCTCCGGTTCCCACTCCGGCGCCGGTCCCGTCGACGGCCTCGGCTCCGGCCTCCCCGGCCCCGGTCCCGGTGCGTGACCGGCCGCCGGGCCGCAGCCACAGCAGGCCCGCGCCGATCCACCACGCCCCCATCAGCACCAAGGCGGCGGCGGGCAGCGGGGTGTGGCCGTAGGCCGCGCCGAGGACGTCCAGGGTCAGGCCCGCGAGCCCGGCGACCGTGACGGCCAGACCGGCCCGGGAGCGGAGCGCGCGACGCCGGAGCAGGACCGCGACCAGGCCGAGCGCGAGGGACCCGGCGAGGGCGAGTTGCACCTCGACCCTGGCCACGCCCGCCGCGCCGTACCATTCGCAGCCGGCCGGGAGGCGCCGCTCGCGGATGCTGTAGTCGTTGCACAGGTAGCCCTTGGCGAGTTTGACCGGTTCGCCGAGGATCCGGGACGGTCCGGCCGAGCCGCAGGCGGGCAGCGCCCACGGGGTGGAGGGGCCGGCGTCGTCCTGCCAGCAGTTGCCGGTCCCCTGCCCGTCCCAGGAGACGCCGGCGCCGTTGGGGCGGCTCACGCCTTCGGGCGTCACGCCGAGGTGGTTGCCCTCGTAGAGGTTGTGGTGGGAGGTGTCGAACTGCTTGCCCAGGGCCCCTTCCCCACGGATGAAGGCGGGCACCGCGAGCAGGTCGAAGGCGGCGGACTCGTGGCCCCAGATCCAATTGTCGCGGAAGACGTTCCAGTTGCCGCCCGCGGTGATGATCCCGGTGCCCCGGGGCATGCCGATCTGGGGGCAGACGACGCCCCGCTCGTAGCCGCGTTCGGCCGTGGGCTTGGCGCAGGTGCCGTCGGCGACGTACCGGTAGTAGTCCCGGTTGTTGTCGTGGATCCGGTTGCGCTCGAAGCGGGCGTGGTTCTGCGGCAGGCCCGGGTGCCCGGCGAACGCGCTGTCCATCGAGGCGCCGCCCATGTTGTCGAAGAACTCGTTGTCGTGGACGTACACCGAGTCGCCCGCCGTGCCGGAGTAGCCGACCATGTTGCCGTGGCTCTTGCAGCGCCGGATCTCGATGGAGTAGCGCGGCACGTCGTGGCCCCGGCCGTCGTTGATGTTCGAGGCGCTGCCCGGGTAGAGCCCGGAGTCGCCGTTGCCGTGCGACTCGCAGTCGGTGTAGAGGCCGTGGTCGCTGGCGAAGGTCAGGAAGCCGTACTCGTCGTTCCAGCGGGTGAGCATCGTGTCGATGACGAACCCGTCGGCGGCCAGGATGTAGATCGAGTTGAACGTGGTCCGCTGGGCGGTGAAGTTGCGGAAGTAGATCCCGTTGGCCGTGTCGGCGCGGATCGCGTTCAGCTTCCGGTACTGCGCGTCGATGATCACATCCGTCGGCTTCGCGCCGGTGCCCTCGATCTGCAGGTCCTTGATCCCGAGGATGGCGACCAGGTTCTGGTTGTGCGGGCACTGCCGCTGCTGCTCGTAGGAGAGGATCTGGTAGCCCCAGGCCGACCAGCGGGCGGGCAGGCGGGCGCAGTCGCCGGTGGGCTCCGGCAGGCTGGGCTCCTCCAGGTAGACGCCGGGCAGGATCGCGATGTTCATCCCGGGCCGGTCGACCTTGTCCACCGCCTCCTGCAGATGGCGGTACCCCTGCTCCTGGCAGCGGTCGAACAGCTCCAGGTTTCGCCGCCTGAGGTCGGGCGGGAAGTCCGCGATCCGCCTGCCGAAGTCGGCGCGGTCGCTCTTGCAGACCAGCAGGTCGGGTTCCCCGGTACGGTGCACCGGGACGCTGCCCGTGCCGTCGGGGAGCTTCACGGGGCGTTCCTCGTGGGCGAGGGCCGCGGAGGCGGGCAGCAGCAGGGCGAGGGTCAGCGCGACGACGGTCGCGGCCCCGCGTAACGGGCGCATGGCCGCGAGAGTAGAACAATGTTCATCTTTTGCCCAGGCCTGTTTTCGGGCATCGAGCATCGGATCCTGTGGCTTCCGGGTCCGATGCCGTGGGGCCCCGGGCACTGTTCCGCGGGTCCCGGGTCCGTTTCCGCAGGTCCCTGACCTTCATGGGTCCTCGCCGCGACCGGGGCGGCCCCGCGCCGAGCCGGCCCCCGTCCGGGGCCGGTCCTCAGACGGGGCCGGTCCTCAGACGGGGCCGGTCCTCAGGCGGGGCCGGTCTCCAGACGAAACCTGTCCTCAGACGGGACCGATCCTCAGACGGGACCGATCCTCAGGCGGGACCGATCCTCAGGCGGTGGGCGCCAGGCCGGCCAGGAGCTGGTCGACGATCCGCTCGGCGATGCCGGCCGGCGACTCCGCGGTCCCGTCGGATCCCGCGTCGCGCATGTACCACGTGACGGTGCCGATCAGCGCCGCCATCACGACGGGCAGGTCGAGGTCGGCCCGGAGCTCGCCGGTGGCGACGCCCCTCCGCAGCACGGCGGCCAGCACCTCCCGGCGCGGCTCGATCAGGGCCTGGCGGACCCGCTCGACGAGACGCGGGTGCCGCTCGGCGTCGTTCATCACGATGCTCATCACGCATCGTCGGCGCGCGTCACACGAGTCGCGCACGACGACCTCGAAGTAGGCGACGAGATCCTCGCGGACCGACTCGCCCCGCAGCTCCGGCAGCGGCGACTTGAGCCGGGCCAGGGCGTCGACGCACAGGTCCTCCTTGTTGGCCCAGCGCCGGTAGATGGTGGTCTTGCCCACCCCGGCCCGGGCGGCGATCGCCTCGATCGACAGCTCGGCGATGTTCATGCCCTCGCCGAGCAGGTCGAGGGTGGCGTCGATGATCGCCTGTTCCGCCCGGGCGCTGCGGGGGCGGCCCGCCGGGCGGGCCGCTCGCGTCTCGTCAGTCGTGCTCATCGCACGTCTACACTACTGCCGGTTCCCTGTCGCGGTCCCTCTCCCCGATTGCGGAGCCGGAGGCGGGAGCGACGGCCGCGCCGCCGTCGCCGGACGGCAGCCACTTGAGCGCCACCAGCGCTCCGATCAGCGCGATCGCCGCCGAGACCAGCGCGGTGACGTGCATGCCGTCCAGGAAGGCCGCCTTGGCGGGCTCCACCAGGGCCGCGCCGCGCGCGCCGAGGCTCTGGGCCACGCCTATCGTGTCCGTCAGCGACTCTCCCGCGGCGTGCCTGAGCCTCTCGGGCAGCCCGCCCAGCGCGGGGGCGATCTCGTCGCGGTAGGTCGCCGACAGCACCGAGCCGAGCAGGGCCACGCCGAGCGCGCCCGCGACCTGCCGGACGGTGTTGCTCATGGCGGAACCGACACCGGCCTTCTCCCTGGGCAGGGCCTCCATGATGGCGGTGGTCGCCGGCGGCATGATGTTGGCCATGGCCGCGCCCTGGACGAAGAAGACGATCTCGATGACCACGAGCGGCGTGCTCCGGTCCATCAGCGCGTAGGAGGCCAGCGCGCCGGCCACGACGAGCATGCTCAGGGTGGCGGTCGGCTTGCCGCCGAAGCGGCGGACCATCCGCTGGCTGAGCGGGGCGAAGATGAGCTGGGCCGCGGCGAACGGGATCATCAGCGCCCCGGCCTGCAGCGGAGTGTGGCCGAGGACGACCTGGAGGTAGAAGACCAGGAAGAACATCGCGCCCATCATCGCGAAGAACACGATGCCGATCAGGCCGACCGCGGTGGCGAAGCGGGCGTCGCGGAAGTAGGTGACGTCGAAGGCCGGGTGGTCGACGCGGCGCTCGTACCAGACGAACAGGCCCAGTACGGCCACGCCGAGGAGCGTCGGGACGAGCACCTCCGCGCTGGCGACGGTGGCCAGCTCACCGCCCCGGATGATGCCGTAGGTGAGGGCGACCAGGCCGATGATGGACAGCAGCACGCCGGCCGGGTCGAGCCTGGACGGCCTGGGGTCGCGCGACTCGGGCACGACCAGGGTGATGAGCACCATGGCGACCAGGACGATCGGCAGGTTGACCAGGAAGACCGAGCCCCACCAGAAGTGCTCGATCAGCAGGCCGCCGGTGATCGGGCCGATCGCCACGGCGAGGCCGACGCCCCCGGCCCACACGCCGATCGCCTTGCCGCGCTCCTGCGGCGGGAAGACGTTGGAGATGATGGCGAGGGTCGCCGGCATGATCGCGGCGCCGCCGACCCCCATGAACGCCCGCGCCACGATGAGCTGGCCCGGGTCCTGGGAGTAGGCGCTGGCCAGCGAGGCGAGGCCGAAGAGCGCCATGCCGACCAGCAGCATGCGCCTGCGGCCGGTGCGGTCGCCGATGACCCCGAAGGTGAACAGCAGGCCCGCGAAGACGAGCGTGTAGGAGTTGATCGCCCATTCCATCTGGCTCTGGGTCGCGCCGAGCCCCTCCTGGGGGTCGGCGATCGTCTTGAGGGCGACGTTGAGGATCGTGTTGTCGAGGACGACGGCCAGGAGGCTGAAGACCAGCACTCCCAGTACCTGCCATCGTCTCGGGTGGCCGAGCTGCGGTTCCATGGGTCCCCGTTTTCGATACGATTAAGTTTCGCAACGTGACCGTATCGCTCATGGTTCCGATACGCAACTGTTTCGTTTCGTATTTACCGGATGTCAATCCGCCGGAAACATCCCGGGGCGGGGCCGGGCCGCCGTGGGCGGGCCGCCGGGAGGACCCGCCGGCCCGGCCGGCCCCGGGTCCCCACCCGAATCGCCGCTCCGGATTCACCGTCCCGGATTCACCGCCCCGGGACGGAGCGCCTCACACGGCGGCGGCCACCGGCCGCTCCTCCGGGATCTCGTCCGGCATCCGCCGCCAGAAGGGCAGCGCGATCAGCACCATCCCCGTCGCCACCAGCCCGGCGGCGGCGAAGGCCCAGCCCGGCCCGCCGTGGTCGATGATCGCCCCGGCGATCGGGGACGAGGCGGCGCCGCCGATCAGCAGCGCCGTGCCGTGCAGGCCCATCGCCTCTCCCCGCGCCGCGGCCGGGACCCGGCGGCTGAGGCTCTCGACCGTGGACGACAGCCCCGGCGCGCACAGCAGGCCGGCCGGCAGCAGCGCCAGCAGCAGCCACCGCCAGTCGCCGCTCACCAGCCCCACCGGCACGGTGAGCAGGCCCATCCCGCCGATCAGGACCAGCGGCGAGGCGCCCCGGGGCAGCGTGCCGTACACGAAGCCGCCGACCAGCGAGTACAGGCACCACACCCCGATGGCCACGCCGCTCCACGCGGTGTCGCCGGCGTCCTTCACCGCCGCCACCAGGGCCAGCTCGGAGGCGGTCAGCACGAACGTCGCCGCCGCGGCGGTGCCGAGCAGCGCGACGACGCCGGAGGTCAGCCATCGGCGGCGCGGCACCCGCTCCGCCGGGGCCGAGAGCTCCTCGGCCGAACGGATCGGCGGGTTCAGCAGGATCAGGGCCGCGCCGGAGCCGGTCAGGCCGATCGCGACGGCGCACATCGTCCACGCGCTGCCCAGCTGCGTGACGCCGAGGACGCCGAGGGCGGGCCCGGTCATGTAGGAGAGCTCGACCATGATCGAGTCGAGGGAGAAACCGATCCGGCGCTGGTGGGGCGGGACCAGGGCCGTCAGGCACTGCCGGATCACGCTGAACACCGGCAGGGCCAGCAGTCCGGCCACCACAGAGGCGACGACCAGCACCGGGTACGGCAGCACCCACGCCGTGGACCAGAAGGCGAGCTGGGCGAAGGTGGTCACGAACAGCACCGGGCGCAGGCCGTACCGGTCGACGAACCGCCCGGCCAGCGGCGACCCGACGGCCATCCCCACCGTCGTGGCCGCGCCGGCCCCGCCTGCCTCCAGCCATCCCAGGCCGAGGGTGTTGTTGATGTGCAACGTCAGCGTGATGCCCGTCGCCGTGGACGGGATGCGGGCGATCATGCCCACCAGCAGCAGCGTTCGCACACCGGGAAGCGCGAGCAGACGACGGTAAGGTTCGATGGCCATTTTTATTGCTTACCTCCGGGTGCATTCTGTCCTATGCCCCCGACAAGATCGCCACTGGATTACCTGGCGGTGCGGGGGTGTTGCACCTTCCGGAGCGCGTGCAATCATCGAAGACGTCCGGGGACGCCACTGGGGCGCCTCGAGACTTCACAGGGAGGCTCCCATGTCCTCTTCCGTCACGAGCCGGCCGACCGCTCTCTACGGCGGCCAGGCGGGACGAAGGGTCACCGTCCGCGACGTGGCCGCCGCCAAGGAGCGCGGCGAGAGGTGGCCGATGGTCACCGCGTACGACGCGATGACCGCGAAGGTGTTCGACGAGGCCGGAATCCCGGTACTGCTCGTCGGCGACTCGGCCGCCATGGTCGTGTACGGCTACGACTCCACGCTGCCGGTCACCGTCGACGACCTGCTGCCGCTGACCGCGGCCGTGGTGCGCGGGTCGTCGCGGGCCATGGTGGTGGCCGACCTGCCGTTCGGCTCCTACCAGGCGTCCCCCCAGCAGGCCCTGGAGACGGCCGCCCGCTTCATGAAGGAGGGCGGGGCGCACGCGGTCAAGCTGGAGGGCGGCCGCCGGGTGCTGCCGCAGGTCGAGGCGCTGGTCTCGGCGGGCATCCCGGTCATGGCGCACCTCGGCCTGACCCCCCAGTCGGTCAACACCTTCGGCGGCTACCGCGTCCAGGGCCGTGGCCAGGCCGGCGACGAGCTGATGTCCGACGCCAAGGACCTGGAGTACGCCGGGGCCTTCGCCGTGGTCCTGGAGTGCGTCCCGGCCGAGCTCGCCGAGCGGGTCACCCGGTCGCTGTCCATCCCCACCATCGGCATCGGCGCCGGGCCCTCCACCGACGCGCAGGTGCTCGTCTGGCAGGACCTGATGGGCCTGACCCCCCACCCCGCCAAGTTCGTCAAGAAGTACTTCGACCTCGCCGGGGAGATGGACCGGGCGGTCCGCGCCTTCGCCGACGAGGTGGTCGGCGGGGCCTTCCCGGCCGCCGAGCACAGCTACCACTGACGCGCCGCCGCGCCGCCGTACCGGCCCGCGATCCGGTACGGCGGCGCGGTCAGACCAGGGTCGAGGGGTCGGTGTTGCCGCCGCAGACGACCACGGCCACCCGCTCCCCGGGGGCCGGGACGTACGCCCCGCACCGCAGGGCCGCGTAGGCGGCGGCTCCGCCGTACTCGGCGGCCACCCGGAAGGACCGCCACAGCTCCAGCCGGGCGGCGGCGATGTCCTCGTCGCCGACCAGGACGCCGCGTACCCCCGCCGCGCGGGCGAGGCCGTAGCCGATGGCCCCGATCCGGCTGGCGCCCAAGGAGTCGGCCGCGATCCCGCCGACCTCGACCCGGACCGGCCCGCCCGCCGCCAGGGCGCGGTCGAGGGTGGGGATGCGCTCGGGTTCGACGGCCACCACCCGCGCCCGGCCGTCCAGCGCGGCGACGATCCCGCCGAGCAGCCCGCCGCCGCCGACCGCGACGAGCACCGTGTCGACGCCCCCGGTCTGCTCCAGCAGCTCCAGCCCGGCCGTGCCCTGCCCGGCCACCACCTCGGCCTGGTCGTAGGCGTGGACCTCAAGGGCGCCGGTCTCGGCGGCCCGCTTGAGCGACGCCTCGTACGCCTCGGCGTAGACGGCGCCGGTCTGCGTGACCTCCGCGCCCAGCGCGCGCAGCCCGGCGACCTTCACCGGGCTGGAGACCGTGGGCACGAAGATCTCCGCCCGGACGCCCAGTTCCCGCGCGGCGTGCGCCACCGCCAGCCCGTGGTTGCCGCCGCTCGCCGCGATCAGCCCGGCCGCGGGCAGGTCGCCCGCGGCCAGCGCCCGGTTGAAACCGCCCCGCACCTTGAACGACCCGGTGTGCTGGGTCAGCTCCAGCTTCAGGAACAGCTCCGGCGACACCTCCAGCACCGGGGTACGGCGGATCCGCCCGGCCAGGCGCGCGGCGGCCCGCGTCACGTCGTCGATCGACACGCTCATCGGTGATCCCTCCCCGCCGTTCCCGGCCGGCGGGCCCTCACGAGAGGGCCTGACCGAAGTCGGCCCAGAGGTCCTCGATGTGCTCGATGCCGACCGCGACCCGGACCGTGCCCTCGCCGATCCCGTGCCGGGCGAGCTCCTCCGCCGTCAGCGAGCGGTGCGAGGTGGTCGCCGGGTGCAGGATGAGCGTCTCGACGCCGCCGAGCGACGGGGCGAGCAGCGCCAGCCGTACCGAGCTCATGAACCTCTCCCCCGCGGCGCGCCCGCCGGCCAGGTCGAAGGAGAAGACGCCGCCGAAGTCGGGCAGCAGCTTGACCGCCAGCTCGTGCGAGGGGTGGGAGGGCAGGCCCGGCCAGTGGACGGCCGTGACGGCCGGGTGGCCCGCCAGGCGGGTGGCCAGCTCGCGCGTGTTGGCGCAGTGCCGTTCCATGCGCAGCGGCAGGGTCTGCATGCCGCGCAGCGTGAGCCAGGCCGCGAACGGGTCGGCGGTGGCGCCCAGCTCGACCGCGAAGTGCCACACCTTCCGGTACAGCTCGTCGGAGGCGAAGACCGCGACGCCGCCGAGGACGTCGGTGTGCCCGCTCAGGTACTTGGTGGAGGAGTGCACCACGACGTCCGCGCCGTGCTCCAGCGGGCGGCACAGGATCGGCGAGGCGAAGGTGTTGTCCACGACCGAGACCAGCCCGGCCTCGCGCGCCACGGCGCACATCCCGGGCAGGTCGGCGACCTGGGTGACCGGGTTGGCGATGGTCTCCAGGTAGACGACCTTCGTCTCCGGCCGTACGGCCGCGCGCAGCGCCCCGGGGTCGTCCTCGGGCACGTAGGAGACCGTGATCCCGAACCTCGTGACCAGGTCGTTGATCATCCCGGCGGTGCCGCCGTAGAGGGCCCGCTGGGCGATCAGGTGGTCGCCCGGCTTGAGCAGGCCGAGCAGCACCGAGTTGATCGCCCCCATGCCCGAGGCGGTGGCCACGGCGCCGACACCGCCCTCCAGGCCGGCGACGGCCTCCTCCAGCGACCGGACGGTCGGGTTGGACAGCCGCCCGTAGACGAAGGGACCGTCCGGGCGGCCCATCCCGTCGGCGAAGACGGACGGGTCCTCGAAGACGAAGCCGGAGGTCTGGTAGATCGGCACCGCGATGGGCCGGCTGCCCTCAAGGGACGGCTGCGGGTGGTGGACGACACGCGTCTCGGGGTGAAGCTCGCTCATGCGACAAGGATGACCCGCGGGGAGGCCCGCTGTCAGATCCGGCGCGACGGGATCGGCCCGTCATTCGGCCGGATCGCGCCCCGATCCGGGAGGAAGGGATCCGGCCCGGGGAACCGGAGGAGACGGCAGGGTCAGAAGAGGCGGGAGAGGGTCTCACAGGGGCTCCGGGCCCGGTCTTACGCGCCTTCCATGCCTTCCGGGGGGATTTGTGAATTCCTCACTGTCGCCGGGCGCGTCCGCCCGCCAGCATCGGAGGCATGACAGCGATTCTGGTGGACGGCCTCCGTAAGCACTACGGGGACTTCGCCGCCGTCCGGGACGTCTCCTTCGACGTCTCGCAGGGCGAGGTCTTCGCGCTGCTCGGCCGTAACGGCGCCGGCAAGACCACGACCCTGGAGGTACTGGCGGGCTTCGCGGCCCCCGACGCCGGCACGGTGCGCGTGCTCGGCCTCGACCCCGTCAAAGACCGCACGGAGGTACGGCGGAGCTGCGGCATCATGCTCCAGGAGGCCGGGTTCTTCCCCGACCTGACCGTGGCGCAGACCGTGGACGCCTGGCGCGACTTCGTCGCCGCCCCCCGGCCGCGTGACGAGGCCCTGGAGATGGCCGGGCTGACCGCCAAGGCCGGCACGAAGGTGCGGCAGCTCTCCGGCGGGGAGAAGCGCCGCCTGGACCTGGCCCTGGCCATCCTCAGCCGGCCCGACGTGCTCTTCCTCGACGAGCCGACCACCGGCATGGACCCCGAGGCCCGCCGGAACACCTGGGACGTCATCCGCGACCTCGCCGGGCAGGGCACCACGGTCCTGCTCACCACGCACTACCTGGAGGAGGCCCAGCGGCTGGCCTCCCGTATGGCGATCATGGATCACGGGGAGGTCGTGGCGAGCGGCGGCATGGCCGAGACCCTCGCCGCCCAGACCGGCCGGGTCGCCTTCGAGCTCCCCGGCGCGGTCACGCCGGAGGAGCTGCCGCTCCCGCCGTCCTCGGTGGAGGGCCGGACCGCGGTGTACCGGGTCGCCGACCCCGACCTCGCCGCGCGGACCCTGCTGAACTGGGCCGGCGAGCGCGGCCTGCGCCTGCACGGCCTGGAGGTCCGCACGGCGTCCCTCGAAGACCTGTTCCTGGACCTCGCCGCGGACGCCGACGGGCACCCGGAGAACGAGCACGCGAAGGAGGTGGCGTGACCGTGGCGGCGCGCGATCTGGTGACGGTGGCCCGCTTCGACGCCCGCCTGTTCTGGCGGGACCGGACGGCGCTGAGCACGTCCGTGACTCTTTTCCTGCTCCTGGGCGTCGGGCTGCCGGTGATGGCGGACCGCCTCCAGCCGGGCCACCCGGAGGCCGTGGTGGCCCAGCACCTCGGGATCCTGTCGATGCTGCTGGTCCTCGCGACGTTCGGCCAGGTGGTGAACACCCTGACCACCCGCCGCGACCAGCTCCTCCTCAAGCGGCTGCGGGCCACGGGGATGGCCGACCGCGACATCCTCGGCGGCGGGGTCCTCAACCTCGTGCTGCAGAACACCCTGCTGGCGGCGGTGGTCTCGGTCGCGCTGTACGCGCTGACGAGCCTGCCGGTCCCGCGCGACCCGCTGCTGCTCCTGGTGGCCGTGGTCGCGGGCGCCGCCGTCCTGTGCCTGCTGGGGACGGCGTTCACCCCGCTCGTCCCCCGGCCTGAGGTCGGGGCCGTCATGACGATGCCGTTCTTCCTGCTCGCGGGCGTCGGCGCGGGCGGTTTCGGGCCGCTCACCGAGATGCTCCCCGGCTGGGTGAGCACGCTGCTCGGCCTGCTGCCCACCGACGCCGTCGCCGACATCGCCCGGATCGCGTACGCGGCGGACGGCACCTTCGGCGGCGACCTCGCGGCGGCGGCCGGGCCCGCGCTCAAACTCGCCGCCTGGGCGGCGATCGGGCTGTTCGCGGTATCCCGCTGGTTCCGCTGGGACCCCCGGAGGCAATAATCACCGTGACATGCGAATGACCCCCCAGCGCCTGGCCGTCGGCCTGGTCGTGCTGCTCTCCGCGGGCTTCACGATCTCCCCGGTGATCGTGATGGTCCGCTCCGGCGGGCTCGCCGCGGTCGCCGTGTTCTCGGTCGTGCTCCCCGCCTTCTTCGTCCCCCACTTCCGGCACGTCCGCGCCGCCCTGCGCGGCGCGGAGCCGGGCGGCGTGACCCTCGGGATCGTGGTGCAGACCATCGCCGCCTACGCCCCGATACCGCTCCTGCCGAACGGGACCGGGAACTGGTGGTGGGGCACTCCGAGCATCCTGCTCGGCTCGGTGCTGCTGCGCCTGCGACCGCCGCTCGCCCTGGGGTTCCTGGTCCCCATGACGGTGATCCACTTCGCCGCCGCGTGGAGCGCGGGGATGCCGGGTTCCAAGTTCCTGTACGCCTTCCAGGGCGTCACCACCCTCTTCATCACCGGCTTCGTCATCTACGGTGTGACCCGGCTGGTCGTGGTCAGCCGCGAGCTGGCGCAGGCGCGGACCGAGCTGGCCGAGGCCGCGGTGCTCCGGGAGCGGCTGCGCATCTCCCGCGACCTGCACGACGGCCTGGGCAGCAGCCTGACCGCCGTCGCGCTCAAGGGCGATCTCGCGCGCAGGCTGGTCAGGCGCGACCCCGCCGCGGCCGAGGCGGAGCTGGCCGAGCTGGTCGGCGTGGCCAGGGAGGCGGCCCAGGACGTGCGGCAGGTGGCGCGGGGCTACCGGGAGATGTCGCTGACCGGGGAGGTGCACCGGGCGGTGGCGCTGCTGGAGGCGTCCGGGGTGAGCTGCCGGACCGACCTGGCCGACGTCGAGGTCTCGCGCGAGGCCGACGAGGCGCTGGCCTGGGCGGTGCGCGAGGCGGTCACCAACGTGGTGCGGCACAGCCAGGCGACGACCTGCTCGATCAGCACCTCCGCGCACGGCGGCGCCGTACGGCTGGAGGTGGTCAACGACCGCGCCCGCGGGCGCGCGGCGGACGGCGGTGGGCTGACCGGCCTGCGGGAACGGGCGTCGGGCCTGGGCGGCTCGGTCGTGGCCGAACGCGCCGGCGACGGGTTCCGGCTCGTCATGGAGCTGCCGGCCGTACCGGGGACCCCGCGGAGGAGGGCGGACGGGAGCCGGTGGGTGCGGAGGGGCCCGGACGCGGCCGCCGGGGACGGGGACGCCGCCGCCGGGGATCCGGAGACGACGACGGGGGACGCGGCGGTGACGACGTGATCAGGGTCCTGCTCGCCGAGGACATGCACATGATCCGGGCCGCGCTCGGGGCGCTGCTGCGGCTGGAGCCCGACATCGAGGTGGTCGCCGAGGTGACCCGCGGCGACGAGATCGTCGACGCGGCCCTGAGGTTTCGGCCGGACGTGGCGGTGCTGGACATCGAACTGCCGGGGATCGACGGCATCACCGCCTCGGTGGAGCTGCGGGAGAAGGTGCCCGGCTGCCGGGTCCTGGTGCTCACCGCGATGGGACAGCCCGGCCAGGTCCACCGGGCCCTGGCCGAGGGCATCGAGGCGTTCCTGGTCAAGGACGCCCCCGGTGACCGGCTGGCGGACGCGGTCCGGCGCACCGCCCAGGGGTTGCGGGTGCTGGACCCCGAGCTGGTCGCCTCGGCGCTCGCGTACGGCGCGAGCCCGCTGACCCCTCGCGAGACCGCCGTGCTGAAGGAGGCCGCCCGGGGCGCCCCGGCCGAGGAGATCGCCGGGCGGCTGCACCTGTCGGCCGGGACGGTCCGCAACTACCTGACCAACGCCGTCTCCAAGACGGGCGCCCGCAACAAGGTCGACGCCATCCGGATCGCCGAGGACGCGGGCTGGATCTGACGGGCCGGGTCCGCGGGACCGCCGAGGACGCGGGCTGGATCTGACGGGCCGGGTCCGCGGGATCACCGGCTCCGCCGCCGAACCCGGCGCGGCGGGCCGGCCGTCAGACGTCGGTGACCCGGAAACCGGCGTGGGCCTTGTAGCGGCGGTTGATGGAGATGAGGTTGGCGGTCAGCCCCTCGACCTGGCGGGCGTTGCGCAGCCGCCCGCCGTACACGCCGCGGACGCCCGGGATGCGGCTCGCCAGCGCCTGGACCGTGTCGGTGGCCTCGCGGTCGTCGCCCAGCACGAGCACGTCCAGGTCGATCCGCTCCACCTCCGGGTCCAGCAGCAGGACGGCCGAGACGTGGTGGAAGGCGGCGACCACGCGGCTCTCCGGCAGGATCGAGGCGGCCTGCTGGGCGGCGCTGCCCTCCTCGACGTCCAGCGCGTAGGCGCCCTTCTTGTCGAAGCCGAGCGGGTTGACGCAGTCGATCACGATCTTGCCGGCCAGCTCGTCCCGCAGGGACTCCAGGGTGGGCCGGTGCCCCTCCCACGGGGTCGCCACGATCACCACGTCGGCCTCGGCCGCCACGGCCCGGTTGTCGGCGCCGCGGACCGGCCCGCCGACACTCTCGGCCGCCTCCCGCGCCCGGTCGGCGCTGCGCGAGCCGATCAGCACGGTGTGACCGGCCAGGGCGAACCGCCGGCCCAGTCCCTTGCCCTGGTCGCCGGTCCCGCCCAGGATGCCGATCGAGATGCCGCTCACGTCCGGGATATCAGTGCTCACTCATCGCTCCTCATGATCGTCGGCCGGCCGGACGCCCGGGGACGCCCGGCCCCGCCACATCCCCAGATCATGCCAGGCGCGTCCGGAGATCTCCTGGCGGGACCCCGGCGGCTGGTGCACGATGATCGGATGGACGCTCGGTCGGTCGCACTCCTCCGCGACATCCTCGGCTCGACCGGCTGGGTGGAGCGCACCCGCGCGCTCGGCCTGGCCCTGCGCACCACCCGGTCACCCGGCGGCCTGCTGGTGGTCGGCACCCCCGCCGAGGAGCCCTGGCACCTGGCCGCGCACCTCGGGGACGAGGCCCGGCTGGCGGGCCTGCCGCAGCTCGCCCCGACGCTGGTGCGCTGGAGCCCTCCCCCGGGCGCTCCCGCGCACCTGCGGATCGGGCTGGACCGGATCGAACGGGCCGGGCGGGGCGAGACCCTGTTCGTGGTGACCGAGGACCGGGCCCCCGAGGCGCTGCTGGAACGGGTCGGCGACGCCCGCCGTACCGGCGCGACGATCCTCGCCCTGGACGGCGGCGACCCCGACCTGGAGGGGCTGGCCCACGAGGCGCTGGCCGTCCCCGAGCGGGCGCCGCTGTCGTTCGACGGCGCCCAGCACCTGGTCAGCATGGCCGCGGGCGAGACCGGCCGGCGGCCGGGCCTGCGCGAACGGCTGGCCCGGCTGCTGGAGAGGGTCAGCGGCCCACAGATCGCCGAGTGACGGCGCGACGGCCGTCATCCGGCCGCTCCCGGTCCGGCCGCTCCCCCGCGCGATCATCCTCCGGGACACCGTCCGGAACGATGTCCGGGAGGATGTCCGGCGACCTCCTCGGCCGCCGGCCCCCGGCGCGGCCGGCCCGCCGTTCAGTCGTCGTCCCAGGCGCGGTCGGCCTCCCGCCACGCCTCGTTGCGCTCGGCCGCGGTCTTCATCGCGTCGGCCGCGGCCTCACGGGTCCCGTAGGGGCCCATCCGGTCCTTGTTGGGGCAGCCCTCGTCGGGCTCGACCGCCATGTGCTTCAGGCAGAACCACCACTGATCCCTCATGAGGGCAATCCTGCCCAGTGGGAAGCCAACTAGACTGGGGGACCATGACGACACTGCTCCAGCCCGGACGGATCTCACCCACCCGCAAGGTTCCCGCCGACATCGCGCGGCCGGAGTACGTCGGGAAGAAGGCCCCCAGGCTCGGCGAGTCCGACGTCAAGACCCCGGAGATCATCGAGCGGATGCGGGTGGCCGGAAAGCTCGCCGCCCAGGCCCTGGAGGAGGTCGGCCGGCACGTGGCGCCCGGCGTCACCACCGACGAGCTCGACCGGATCGGCCACGAGTTCCTCTGCGACCACGGCGCCTACCCCAGCACCCTCGGCTACCGCGGATACCCCAAGTCGCTGTGCACCTCGATCAACGAGGTGATCTGCCACGGCATCCCCGACGACACCGTGCTGCGCGACGGCGACATCGTCAACGTCGACATCACCGCCTTCATCGACGGCGTGCACGGCGACACCGACGCCACCTTCCTGGTCGGCGACGTCGACGAGGAGTCGCGCCTGCTGGTCGAGCGCACCCGCGAGGCGACCGCCCGCGCCATCAAGGCCGTCGCCCCCGGCCGCCAGCTCAACGTCGTGGGCCGGGTCATCGAGGCGTACGCCAAGCGGTTCGGCTACGGCGTGGTCCGCGACTTCACCGGGCACGGCATCGGCACCACGTTCCACTCCGGCCTGATCGTGCCGCACTACGACGACCCGTCGGTGGCGGTCACGCTGGTGCCGGGCATGACGTTCACGATCGAGCCGATGCTGACCCTCGGCACCATCGAGTACGACGTCTGGCCGGACGGCTGGACCGCCGTGACCAAGGACCGCAGGCGGACCGCCCAGTTCGAGCACACCATCCTGGTCACCGAGACGGGCCACGAGATCCTGACCCTGCCCTGACGCCCTGACGCCCCGCCGCTCCGGACCCGCCTACCGGCGGGGCAGCGTCCCGGTGACGGTGGTGCCCTCCCCCTTGACGCCGTGGACGCTCAGCGTGCCGCCGAGGGCCTCGAACCGGTCGCGCATGGCGTCCACCCCGCGTCCGGCGGCCTGCCCGGCGAAACCGGCGCCGTCGTCGCTCACCGTCATCCGCAGGCCGCCGCGGCCCAGGGTGACCGCGACGGAGACCACCCGGGCCCGGCTGTGCCGTTCGACGTTGGCCAGGGCCTCCTCCAGCACCGCCAGCACGGCCCCGGCCACCTCGGCTGACGCCTCCTCGCCGGGCAGCGCCCAGGTCTCGACGGCGATCCCGGTGCGACCGCTCCAGGCGTCCAGGCGCTCCCGGAGCTCCCCGGCGAGAGCCGGCCTCCACCCCTCGCGCGTGCGCGGTTCCTCGGACACTCCTCGACCTTCCCGGCGCGCGTGGCGCCCGCCGGCCCTCCGGCCGGCCACGTGGCTGATCCGTGAGCGGGCGCGCCGCGCCTCGTTGCGCGGCCGTCGCTGCGGATGCCCGAACCCCCTGAACTCAGGCTACCGGAGCCATCGCCGCGAAAGGGAGGAAGTGTCCGTCGTGCCGCCTACTCGGGCTCGGCGGTGCGGTCCCGCCGGTTGAGCCTGGCGAGGTAGTCGTTGTAGGCGTCCAGCTCGGCGTCGCCGGTGCCACCGGTGCGGGCCGCCACCGCGTCGGCCCGGCGGTCGTTGCGGCGGGCCTTGCGGTCGTCGTCGCGCCACCACTGGAAGCCCAGCGCGAGCAGCACGAGCAGCGTCGGGATCTCGCCGAAGCCCCAGGTGATGGCGCCGCCTGTCCGCTGGTCCGCCAGGGCGGAGGTGCCCCAGGCGCGGCCGAGCTGCTCGTACCACTCCGGGGCGAGGACGGTGCCCATGCTCATCAGCGCGATGCCGAAGAAGGCGTGGAAGGGCATCGTGACGAACAGCAGGAGCAGCTTGGCGAAGTGCGGCAGCCGGTGCGGCGCCGGGTCCACCCCGATGATCACCCAGAAGAACAGGGAGCCGCTGATCAGGAAGTGCAGCGTCATCGCGATGTGGCCGAGGTGCTCCTCCATCGCGGCCGGGAACAGCGGGGTGAAGTACAGGATGTAGAACGACGCGATGAAGATCGCCGTGGCGATCCCCGGGTGGGCCACGAAGCGGACGAACCGGCTGTGCAGGATCGTGGTCAGCCACTCGCGGGGGCCGCGGTCACCGCGCCGGGCGGCGGGCTTGAGCGCGCGCAGCGCCAGCGTGACGGGGGCGCCCAGCACCAGCAGGATCGGCACCAGCATGGACAGCGTCATGTGCTCGGCCATGTGGGCGCTGAACAGCACCTTGGCGTAGCGGGCCACGCCGCTCTGGGTGGAGAGCACCAGGATCAGCACGCCGATGGACCAGGAGACGGTGCGCCCCCAGGGCCAGGAGTCGCCGCGCCGCCGGAGCCGTACGACCCCGGCGAGGTAGAGGCCGCCGAGGACGGCCGCCACGGTGGCGAAGAACAGGTCGAACCACCACAGCGTGGCCAGGTTGGCCACCGAGATCTCCGGCGGCATCCTGAAGCCGAGCGCCTCGAAGGCGCGGTCCACCGGCAGGACCGCGGGGGGCGGCGCGGTACGGCCCAGCGCGACCGCCAGCCCGACCGTCGCGAACATGACGAGGAGCTCGACGGAGGCGAACCGGGCGAACCCGCCGCGCCCGCCGCCGGCGAGCCCGGGGAGGGTGCGCTTCCTGTGCCACCACCCGAAGACGCCGAGCAGCGCGAACGCCACCGTCTTGGCGACCAGCAGCAGGCCGTAGGCGGAGGTGAAGAGCTCCGAGATCGAGGTGAGCCGCGCGATGACGCTGAACAGGCCGGACAGGCCCACCGCGACGTAGCACCACAGCGCCATCGCCGAGAACCGGGCCGCGGCGACCTCCAGCTGCGGCTGTCCCCGCAGCGCGTGCACGCACAGTGCGGCGAGCCCGCCCACCCACAGGGCGAGGGCCAGCAGGTGGAGCGCCACACCGCTGGTGGCCAGGTCGTGGTTGGGAGAGGAGGCGGAGTGGCCGGTCAGCGCGGGCGGCAGCATCGTCACCAGGGCCAGGGCCAGCAGCCCCGCCGCGGTGCCGGCGGTGATCGCCCCCCGGGCGAACAGCGCGATCGCCACCCCGAACAGCACGACCAGGGTCAGGGCGATGCCCTGGGACACCTGGCTGGCGAAGCTGGTGAGCTCGTCGCCGCCGAGCACGTCGGCGACGGGCAGGCCCAGCACCTCGGACAGGGTGAACACCATCGTCGCGGCCGCCGCTCCGGCCCACACGAGCGCCGACCACGACGCGGCCCTGACGTAGCCGAGGGCCGGCTTGCCGAGCAGGCCCTTGTCGACCGGGAAGAAGAAGGCCGCGGCCAGCAGCGTGCCCACGGTGACCACGCCCGCGGCGTCCATCGTGAGCTTGGCCACCGGCAGGCCCCACCGGGTCACCGCGCCCTCGTCGGGCAGGCCGGGGATGATGCGCGGGGTCGCCGCGCCGCCGGCGAACATGGCGATCACCAGCGCGACGAGGGCCGCTCCGGCGACGGCGAGCCCCAGCCACACCGCCCGGGTGGTCCACCCCCGCTCGTCCGGCGCGTCCGGTACGGCCCGCGCGGCCTCCTCCCGGGTGCTCACGACTGCTTCCGGCCCTTTCCTCGCAGGCTGAAGAACATGCCGATGCCGATTCCGGCCAGGCCGCCGACGACCAGCCACAGCCAGCCGGGCATCCCGCCCGAGGAGGCCGGCTCACCGGCCGCCGCCGGGGCTTCCGCCGCACCCGTGGCACCGGCGGTCTCCCCGGAGGCTCCCGGGCCGGAGACGGCCGGGGGCGTGGAGGCGGCCGGGGACGGCGACGCCTCCGCCTCGGCGGTCGCCGTGGCGGAGGGCGAGGGCGATCCCTTCAGCGTGAAGGGGATCTCCCCCTCGATCGGGTGACCGTCGGAGGAGACGACCCGGTAGGCGATGACGTAGCGGCCCGGCGGGAGGTCCGCCTTGACCTTCTGCGTCACCACCGGGCCGTCGACCACCGGCTTGCCGTCCTGGTGGGCGGCGTCGTCCGGGCCCCGGACGACCACGGCCGGGAAGCGCACCGAGGAGGTGAACGTCAGCTTCACCTCGTCGAGGCTCTCGACCTTGGCGTCCTTGGCGGGCGAGCTGCTCTTGAGGGCGTCGTGGGCGAGGGCCGGCGAGGCGAACGCCGTACCGAGTACGAGAGCGGCGAGGAGCGCGAGCACAGCCGCGACTGGGGAAGTCTTCATGGCGATTCCCAGGCTACCGACGCCACCAAGCGGTCCCGAAGTCCCCGCCCCGGTCCCACGGCGCGCCGTGGGACGCCGTAGGACCGGGGAGGCGGGGCGGGACGGTGTGAGAGCTGAGGTGCGGCCTTCACAGGCACCGGGCGGCCTACAGGTCGACGCAGGCCAGCGCCCGCCGGTAGGCGTCGGCCCCGCGCGTGGGCTCGTCGATCCGCTCCAGGACCTGCGCGGCGGACAGCCAGAGATGGGCGGTGGAGCGGGTGGACGGCAGATACGTCAATGCCTGCTCCGCCTTGCCGAACTCCCGCAGAGCCTCCTCGTGCATGCCGACCTCCGCGAAAGTCTCACAGAGGAGAACACGCGCCTCAGCCTGCAGCGCATGCGGCAATCCGTTGAGGATGTCGTAGGCGGCACGGATGTGGGCATTCGCCTGCTCGGGACGCGAGAGCATCAACTCCGCACGAACGAGGTTCATCGTGCAACGCAGCTTGTTGATCGGGGTGGAGGAACTCTCCCGCAGCTCGCCCTCCAGCTTCACCAGGCTTTCGCGCCAGGTCTCGGCTTGCGCGGGACGTGCCAGCAGCATGACCTGGAGGTAGTCGGTACGGAGCAACGCGAGAAGGCGGGGATCCTCCTGCTCGGACTGGACGGCGAAAGCCCTTTCCGCGTATGCGACCGCCTCGTCTTCGTGCCCGGTCTCAACAGCGACGATGGCTGCGCTCCAGTTCGCCCAGGAGATCGCCAGCGGGGTACCGAGAAGCTCCGCCGCAGCGAGCAGTTCGGCGGCGAACTGACGGGAGCGGAGCATGTCCCCCCGGTCTATGTAGGCCGCCAGAAGCTGGGTGCCCAGCTTCACCAGATCATTGGTCCAGGCGGGCCGTACCGCGCCACCCAGGATCTGCTCGACGACCTCCACCGCCCGACCCAGGTCTCCTTGCTCTCGGTAACAACGCGAGAGTGCGACCACGATGGCGACGTGACGCTCGGGCGACATCGTTCCCGCGTCGTCCCGGCGGAGCCCGTTGAGCAGGGTGATCGCCCCGTCCAGGTCGCCGCACGCCTCGGTCGCGAGTGCCAGACCGTATTCGGCCTCCTGCCTGAGCTGAGGGAGCCCGACGACGCCCTCATCCGCCAGGACCTCCGCGTAACGTGCCCGTGCCTCTACGACCTCGCCGTTGTCCAGGGCGATCCGGGCGTAGCCGATGTTGAGCTCGATCTCCTGCATCTGCTCGGTCGTCACACCGTTAACGAGGTAGGTGAGAGAGCAGTCGAGTTTGCGGGCCAGAAGTTCGAGAACCGCAGGCGTCGGGGTACGCTTCCCGCTCTCAATGAGAGAGACATAGCTATCCGACAATTCCGGGTGGGCGAGCTGGGCCTGCGAAAGGCCACGCTGTCGGCGCACGGTTTTGATGCGTTGCCCGACCAAGTCTTGACCAGTCACGTTACTCCTTGAAAAATGTCTTTCCAGCAGCAGAACCCACGACAGGAGCCTCCCCCGTGCGCCGACGCCTCACTTTGCCCGCCCTCGCCGTCTTCTTGGTCGCAGCGTTCTCCGTCGCAGGCCATGCTACGGCCGCCAGTGCCGATTCGTCTGCCCCCTTACAGGGAAGCACCCAGCATGCATCGGCTCTGTACGCAGGGTCGATGCTCGGCTGGAACCAGCCCGGCTGAAGCGGGGTCGGCTGTCCGCACTCCTCCACCCCGGAGCCGGCCACGTGACCTCGCAGCGACCCGGCGCCCTATGTGCTTCCACGGCTCCCCCACCGTGGAAACACATAGGGCGCCCGTTTCGTCCATGGGTGAATAAATGCTTCGAGCGAGGCGACTCCCACACCTCCGCCGATCGAAACCGAGCCGGCTTGGAGTGAATATTTTCCAGACATTGGAAGCAAGAAAAGAATCCTTGACAAAAATGCAGCGAGCGGAAGCACGGAAAGAAATTTTCAGCCGGCTCCTCCGCCAGATGCTCCGACATGACACTCGGCCGCACGCCTGAAGGAAAGCATGCGCTTCACCCGACGGATCGGCCATGCCAATCGTCACACCCTTTGGCCTGCCCACCCCCACTCCTTCTGCGCCCCTGATCCCCCTCCCATCCGGCATCAGGGCAACCGGCACCCCGCGTGACCTGCGAGTCATCCCTTCCAAAAGCGGCCACCGACCGCCAGTCGCCGCCGGACGAGACTCACGGACCTCGGAGCCCTCCAGGGAAAGCACGCTCAGCTCCACCGCCCCCGCCTCATAGGGGTCATGCATTCGACATCTCGCCGATGTCAGCGGCGAACAAAAATCTGAGATACACCGGGGATACATTATGAGCGGAAAATTTTTGCCTTGACACCTTGATCGGTAAGCTGAATGCCATCAAGCTGGATGAATTCGTTGGAGACGCCCGGAGAACCCTGGGCGCACTTGACCATGGGACTCAACGAATGACATTTCTGATGCTCGGCGGTCTGGAGGTTCGCAACGGCGAGGGGCGGCTCATCCCCATCCCCCGCCTGAAACAGCGCCAACTCCTGGTGGCGCTCCTCCTCAAGGCCAACACCCCGGCATCCTTCGAGTATCTGACGGACGCGCTCTGGGGAGAGGAGCCCCCGGCCTCCGCCGAGCAGAACCTCAAGACGTACGTCCACACGTTGCGGCGGCTCCTCTCCCCCGACGCCCCCCGCTCGGCCCCGATCGAGACCCAGGCGAACACCTACCTCGTCACCCTCGGCGAGGAGGATCTCGACCTGCTGGCCTTCCGCGAGCACATCCGCCGGGGAAGGGGCACCGCCCAGGACCACCGGGCAGAGGCCGCGCACCACCACTACCAGCGGGCCCTCGACCTGTGGCGGGGCGATCCCTTCCCGAACGCCAGGGGGAGCCGGGTCCTGAACGACGCGGCGGCCTGCCTGGGCGAAGAGCGCCTCACCGCGCTGGAGGAGTTCTCGGAGATCCGGATCGGACTGGAGAGGTACGCGGAGGCCGTACCGGACCTGCGCGCCGCGGCCGGCGCCAACCCGACGCGGGAGCGGCTCTGGGGGCAGCTCATGCTCGCCCTGCACGGAGCAGGGGACCGCGCCGCCGCCCTCCACGCCTATGAGCGGCTGGCGAAGGCCGTCATGGAGAGGACCGGGCTGGAGCCCTCCCCCACACTCCGGGACCTCCATCGGAGGATCATCTCCTCCACCGAGGTGACGCGCCCGGTATCTCCATCCGGGCCGGAGCGTTCCGCGGGGACCTCCGTGACCGCCGGGAACGTTCCGCTCCCCCGGCAGCTGCCGCGCGACCCGGGTGGCTTCGTCGGCCGCGCCGAGGAACTGGTCCGGCTCAGGTCGTTGCTCTCCCCCTGGGACGGCGGCCTGCCCCACCACGTCGTCGCGATCACCGGGCCGCCGGGGGCGGGCAAGTCCGCCCTGGCAATCCGGGCCGCGCACGCGGTCCGCGATCGCTTCCCGGACGGGCAGCTCTACGCGAACCTGCACGGGGCCACCCCCGGCCTGCGACCGCTGGAACCCCTGGAGGTGCTCGGCAGGTTCCTGCGGGCCCTGGGGGTCGCCCCGCAGGCCGTGCCCACCGACGTCGACGAGGCCGCCGCGCTGTGGCGCAGCCTGCTCGACGGCAGGAACCTCCTCGTCGTGCTGGACGACGCGGTCGATCTCCCCCAGGTCCGCCCCCTGCTCTCGGTGCCGGAGGGCAACACGGTCCTGGTGAACAGCCGCCGGACCTTCGCCCTGGTCGACGACTGCGTCCACGTGCCGATCGGCCGGCTGCGGCACGTGGAGGCGACCACCATGCTGGCCAAGCTGGCGGGCGCCGAGCGGACCGGGCGGGACCCGGAGGCCACGGCACACCTGGTCGAGCTGTGCGGCGGGCTGCCGCTGGCCGTGGCCGTCGCCGGGGCCCGGCTGGCGAACCGGCCCCGGTGGGAGGTCGCCGACCTGGTGGAGCGGCTTCGGGACGAGCGGAGGCGGCTGCGGGAGCTGGAGGCGGGCGACATCGCGGTGCGGTCGAGCCTGGGGGTCAGCTACGACCTGCTCACCGGAAGCGCCGACCACCTCGACCGCGAGGCCGCCCGCGCGCTGCGCGCGCTGGGGGTGCTGCGGGTGCCCGATGTGACGCCGCACGTCGTCGGCGCCCTCCTGGACGTCCCCGCCGAAGAGGCCGAGCGCGCCCTGGAACGGCTGGCCGACGGCCACCTCGTGGAGGCCGACGGGGCCGGGAGGTACCGGCTGCACGACCTGGTGCGCCTGTTCGCGAGCGAGCAGGCCTTGCATCGGGAGACCCGCAAGGCCTTGGACGAGATGTTGAACCGCGCGCTGGAGTTCTACATCTCGGCGGTCTGCCTGGCGGCGAAGATCCTCCAGCATCCGCGATATCCCCGCTGGACGTCGGCGGGAGTCACCGTAGACGTGACTCCCCTTCCCCTCATTTCCCCGGATGGGGCCCATGAATGGTTGGAGCACGAGCGGGTCGCTCTCGTGGCCGCGGCCTCGCAGGCAATGGCCGCTGCAGAGGAACGGACAGCTCGTCTCGGCGTCGCTCTGGCCTTCGCGTTCTACTGGTTTCTTTACTATTCCGGAGCCTCTTCAGACCTTTTTCTGATCAGTCGGCAGACCCTTGAGACAGGGCGCCGCCTGTACGACCGCGACATCAAGGCCAACGCGCACAACTATGTAGCGATCGCCCTGGAGATGAACAACCGCGCCGCAGAGGCCGTGCCCCATCTCCAGAGGCAACTGCATCTCTGTCGGCAGTTGTCCGACCCGCACGGCGAGCAGAAGGCGCTCGGCAGCCTGGCAGTGATCTACAACTATCAAGAACGCCATGAGGAAGTGCTCCGCTGCGCTGAGGAGCAGCTGAGAGTGTCCAAGGCGATCGGCCACCGGTCAGGGGAGCACTACGCGATGGCCTACATCGGGCTGGCGCACCATCGGCTGGGCCGGTTGGACCAGGCGCTGGCCGTCCTGAACGACGCCCTTGACAAGATCCGCAAAGATGATGAGTTTCGCTCCTACCACGAAGCCATCGTGCTGGAAAAGCTTGGGGAGGTCCACGTCGACCGGGGGGACCCCGCCTCAGCCAAGGCCTGTTACGAGAACGCACTGACATGTGTGCGCGCCGCGAAGGCCAACATCGCCGAGCCGTACCTGCTGCTCGGTCTGGCCCGCGCCTCGCGTCTCCTCGGCGAGATCGACGAGGCCGCCGACCATCTGGCACGGTCCGTTGCGGGCGCACAGGCGATGGGGATCAAGGACCTGGACAGGCAACTGGCCGAGGAGCAGGCCGCGTTGCGGGAGGCGCGCGGTGCGGAGGCGGCCCCCGTACGCAGCGGGGTCATGACGCCCTGAGCGCCAGGAACAGGTCCACCCGGTCGGTCATCGTCGACAGGTCCCGCCCGGTCAGCTCCTCCACCCGGCGGATGCGGTAGCGGACCGTGTTGACGTGGACGTGCAGGCGCTCGGCGCAGGCGTTCCAGGACCCCGCGCAGTCGAGGAACGTGTCGAGTGTCCGCAGCAGCTCCGACCGGTGGCGCCGGTCGTAGTCGAGGATCGGGTCCAGCGTCCTTTCGGTGAACGACCGCCGCACGTCGCCGGGAACCGTCGCCAGCAGCAGCGCGTGCGTGTAGATCTCGTCGCTGGTGACGACTCCCCCGCCGCGCGCCTCGGCCAGCCGCCGGGCGTGCCCTGCCTCCTCCAGGCCGCCCCGGAGCGCGGGCGAGCCGGTCAGCGCGGCGCTCACCCCGATCGACACCCGTAGGCCGGGCAGCCCCTCCGCCAGCACCTTCGTCCCGGCCCGCAGCGCCCCGGCCGGTTCGTCCGCCGTCCAGGGCCGTCCGCCGGCCGCGCGGTCCGGCGACCCGGCCGCACCGGCGGCCACCTGACCCGCCGGAGCAGACCCGCCGGGGCCGCTCGCCGTACCGCGTGACGACCCGCCGGGGCCGCTCGCCGTACCGCGTGACGACCCGCCGGGGCCGCTCGCCGCGCCGGCGGCCAGCGGCACCAGCGCCAGCGCCCCGTCGGGCGTCACCGCGGCGGCAGTGGCCCGGGGGCGCAGCAGCTCCTCCAGGATCCGGCCGCCGAGTGCGGCCGGGTCGGCCTCCCGGGCCGCGCCGGGCCCGGTCACGGTCGCGCTCACCACGCGGTACGGCTCGGCCGGGCCGATCCCGCAGGTCCGCAACGCAGCCCCCAGCTCGGCCTGGCCGCCCGCCCCGGAGGCGGCCAGCGCGACGAGCTGCCCGGCGAGCCGGCGTTCGACCCGCCGCCCCTCCTCCATCCGGCCGCGTTCCAGCGCGACGCAGGCGGCCAGCTCGAAGCCCAGGTCCGTCTCGGCGATCAGGTCGCCGCCGCAGGCCAGCGCCCACCCGGCGGCCCGGTGCTCACGGCCCACGCCGAACAGGGTGAAGGTCCCGGCCGGGGTGCGGACCACGTGGGGCAGCCGGGGCGCGGTGAGGAACTCGCGGGCGAGCCGGACGGCGACGGCCTCGCCGTCCGAGCCCCGTCCCGTCCCGGCCCCGATCCGGGCGCCGGGAACGGCTGCCGTGCCCGCGTCTGTGTTCGTGTTCGTGTCCGGGAGCGTCCCGGCGATGACCGCGCCGGTGGCCGAGACGACCGCGCCGGTCATCCGCAGCTCGGCGTCCATCAGCGCGAACAGCTCCTCAAGGCCCGCGCCCTCGGCGACGGCGGCGACGATCCGGCGGTGGCGGCCGAGGGCGTCGCGCAGCTCGGCGTGCCGGGGGGTGATCGTCTCGGCGACGGTCCGGAAGGAGACCTCGACCGGCACCTCCATCAGCGGCAGGCCGTACTCCCGGCACGCCCGCACCAGGTCGTCGGGGACGGCGCCGAGCCAGGCCCGGCCGGCGCCGAGCGCGGCCACCCCGGCCTCGACCAGGCGGCGCACGAACCGTTCGGAGTCCTCGGGGCGGGTGCGCCACATGAGCCCGGACAGCACCAGCTCGCCGGGCGACAGGTAGCGTCCCGGGTCCGGCAGGTCGGTGATCTGCACGCCGGTGAAGCTCCGGTCCAGGTGTTCCTCGCCCGCGAGGAGGGTGAGCCGGAGCTCCTCGACGGCGAGCAGGTCACGTATCCGCATAATTGGATGAAACTACAAGAACCGCCGGTGGGCCCGTCCGGGGTTTCGTCGTGTCCTTGCCTGTCCGGACCTCATTCCTGCTGCTGTACTGCAGGAATGAGCGGCACCGAGACCCGGCCGGACCGGGGTCAGAGCCGGGAGCGCGGGCACGGCCCGGGCGTCGGGCACGATCTGGGCGTCGGGCGCAGCGCGCCGCGTCCCGACGGGACGCTGAAGGTGACGGGCGAGTTCGCCTACTCCTCCGACCTCTACCTCGCGGACATGGTGTGGGGGGCGACGCTGCGCGGCCCGCATCCCTCGGCCCGGATCCGCTCCGTCGACGTGGGCCCGGCGCTGGCCATGCCCGGCGTCCTGGCGGCGCTGACCTGCGAGGACGTTCCGGGCGAGCTGTTCTACGGCCTGGACCGGCGCGATCAGCCGGTCCTGGCGGCCGACCGGGTCCGATACCAGGGCGAGCCGGTCGCGATCGTCGCCGCCGACCACCCGGAGCGGGCACGGCGGGCCGCCGCGGCGATCGTCGTGGACTACGAGGTCACCGAGGCGGTCACCGACCCGCGCCGGGCCGTCTTCGACCCGTCCTGCCCGGCGGTCCACGACGGCGGCAACGTGGTGCGCCACCAGCCGGTCCGGGTCGGCGGCGACTTCACCGCCCCGGTGGTGGTCACCGGGGAGTACGAGGTCGGCATGCAGGACCAGGCGTTCCTGGGGCCGGAGTCGGGGCTGGCCGTACCGGCCGAGGACGGCGGCGTGGACCTGTTCGTCGCCACCCAGTGGCTGCACGTGGACCGCGACCAGATCGCGCCCTGCCTGGGCCTGCCGCCGGAGCTGGTACGGCTGACGCTGGCCGGGGTGGGCGGTGCGTTCGGAGCCCGTGAGGACCTGTCCATGCAGGTCCACGCGTGCATGCTGGCGCTGCGCACCGGGCGGCCGGTGAAGATGGTCTACGGCCGCCAGGAGTCGTTCTTCGGCCACGTCCACCGCCACCCGGCCCGGATGCGCTACGAGCACGGCGCGGACCGCGACGGCAGGCTGCGGTACGTCCGGGCGGAGATCCTGCTCGACGGCGGCGCCTACTGCTCCTCCACCCCCGCGGTCGTCGGCAACGCGGCGTCCCTCGGGGTGGGACCGTACGAGGTGCCGAACGTGTGGATCGACGCCTACGGCGTCTACACCAACAACCCGCCCTGCGGGGCGATGCGCGGGTTCGGCGCGGTGCAGGCGTGTTTCGCCTACGAGTCGCAGATGGACCGGCTGGCCGAGGCGTGCGGGCTGTCCCCGGTCGAGGTCAGGGTGCGCAACGCGGTGTCGCAGGGGTCGCGGCTGGCCAACGGGCAGGTGATCGACTCCCCCGCGCCGCTGGCGGGCATGCTGCGCGAGCTCGCCGCCATGCCGCTGCCCCCGGAACCGTCCCGTACGGCCGGACCGGCCGCCGTGCCGCCGCCCGCCGAACCGGCCCGTGCGACGGCCGTGACCGCGACGAGCGTCCCGGACCCGGGTGCGGCGGCCACGCCGGACCTGCTGGATCTGCCCGGCGGCGTCGCGCAGACCACCCACGGCGAGGGCGTACGGCGCGGCGTCGGATACGGCGTGGGCATCAAGAACATCTGCTTCTCCGAGGGCTTCGACGACCACTCCACCGCCCGGGTCCGGGTGGAGCTGCTCGGCGGCGAGCCGCACGTCCTGGTGCGCACCGCCGCCGCCGAGGTGGGGCAGGGCCTGGTGACGATTCAAGAGCAGATCGCCCGCACCGAGCTGGGCGTCGAACGGGTGACGGTCGCGCAGGCGGACACGACGGTCGGCTCGGCCGGGTCCACCTCGGCGTCGCGCCAGTCCTACGTCACCGGGGGCGCGGTACAGGCGGCCTGCCGGGCCGTACGGGAGCGGCTGGCGGCCCTGCGGGCGGACGGGGAGACCCTGGCGGAGACGCTGGAGCGGGCCGGGGCCGTCGAGGAGACCAGGGTCTACCGGCACCGGCCGACCTTCCCGATGGACCCGGTCACCGGCCAGGGCGACTCCCACGCCCAGCTCGCGCTGTGCGTGCACCGCGCCGTGGTGGACGTCGACGTCGAGCTGGGCCTGGTCAAGGTGGTGGAGCTGGCGGCCGTGCAGGACGTGGGCCGGGTGCTGAACCCGATCGCCCTGGAGGGGCAGATCCACGGCGGCTCGGCGCAGGGGCTGGGGCTGGCCCTGATGGAGGAGGTCCAGGTCGCGGACGGGCGGGTGCTCAACCCGTCCTTCACCGACTACCTCATCCCCACGATCCTCGACATGCCGCCCATGCGGGTGTCGGTCCTGGCCAACCCCGACCCGCACGCCCCGTACGGCCTGCGGGGCGCGGGCGAGCCCCCGACGCTGTCGTCCACCCCGGCGGTGGCGGCGGCCGTGCGGGCGGCCACCGGACTGCGGCTGCCCCGCGTGCCGATCCGCCCCCACGACATCGCGATGGACGGAAGCCGGTACGGTAACTGGGCGGGGGACCGGTCACTCTGACATAGCACTCAAGTAGCGAAAATCCGGTCATTCCTGTTCGAAAGGGATTTCATGGACCGGTTCTTCGAGCTGACGGCGCGCGGGTCGACGGTGGGCCAGGAGGTCAGGGGCGGCCTGACCACGTTCATGGCGATGGCCTACATCATCCTGCTGAACCCGCTCATCCTGGGCGGCGCCACCGACGTCACCGGGGCGAAGCTGTCGATCCCGCAGCTCACCACCTCCACCATCGTCGCCGCGGCGGTGAGCACGATCCTGATCGGCCTGGTGGGCAACGCCCCCTTCGGCGTGGCGGCCGGGCTGGGTCTGAACGCCGTGGTGGCCTACCAGGCCGCGCCGCACATGACGTGGGCGCAGGCGATGGGGCTGGTCGTGCTGGAGGGTGTGGTCATCATCCTGCTGGCCGTCTCCGGGGTGCGCCGGCTCATCATGAACTCGATCCCCCTGGCCCTGAAACACGCGATCAGCGTGGGCATCGGCATGTTCATCGCGCTGATCGGGCTGGTGGACGCCGGTTTCGTCGGCAAGGGCACGGGATCACCGGTGCAGCTCGGCACGACCGGTCACCTGACGGGCCTGCCGGTGGCGGTGTTCTGCTTCGGCCTGCTGCTGGTCATCGTGCTGTTCGTCCGCAAGGTGCCGGGTGCCATCCTGATCGCCATCGTGGTCACCGCCGTGCTGGCGATCGTGGTCAACAGCGTGGCGAAGATCGACCCGGCGAGCTGGGGCGTCGTGGTGCCGAAGATCCCCGAAGGCGTGGTGGCCATGCCCGACTTCGGGCTGATCGGCAACATCGACCTGTTCGGCGGGTTCGCCCGGGCCGGGGTGGTGACCGCGCTGGTCGTGCTGTTCACGCTGGTGCTGTCGGGGTTCTTCGACGCGATGGGCACGATCATCGGGGTCAGCGACGAGGCCGGACTGGTCGACGCCGAGGGCCGGGTGCCCCGGCTGGGCGCCATCCTGACCGTGGACGGCGTGTCCGCCGCGGTCGGCGGCTTCTCCAGCGCCTCGGCGAACACGGTGTTCGTCGAGTCGGCGGCCGGGGTCGGCGAGGGCGCCAGGACCGGCCTGGCGGCGGTGACCACCGGCGGCGTCTTCCTCGTGACGATGTTCTTCACCCCGCTGTCGTCGGTCGTCCCGGCCGCCGCGGCGGCCCCGGCGCTGGTGCTGGTGGGCGCGCTGATGATGACCCAGGCCAGGAACGTGCCGTGGGACGACCTGGCGCTGGCCGTCCCGGCGTTCCTGACGATCATCCTGATGCCGTTCACCTACAGCATCACCAACGGCGTCGGCGCCGGCGTGATCAGCTACACGGTCATCCAGGCGGCGCTCGGCCGCTCCCGCAGCATCCCGTGGCTGCTCTGGGTGGTCTCGCTGGTCTTCGTGGCCTACTTCGGCATCGAGGGCATCCGGGCACTGGTCGAGTAGGCGTCCCGCCGGGGGCGGCGCACCGACGTGCCGCCCCGCCCGGCTGGCCGGACGACGCGGCACGCGCCCGGGGTACGGGTACGGCGCGGCACGCCCCGGGGGCGGCGGGTCAGTTCCCGGTCTCGCAGGTGACGCCGTCGCCGTCCACGTCCCTGTACCAGCCGTACTCGACGTGCACGCCCCTGGTGTAGGGGCCGTACCCGGCGTCGATCGCCTCCTTGCACGTGCGGTACCGGGGGTTGTGACCGTTTCCGGCGGGCGCGATGGCGCCGTCCGGCGCGGTGGTCCGCCCGGTGCCCGTCGCGGAGGCGGTGGAGTCCGCCGGGGCGGTGGGACCGCCCGTGGCCCCCTGCGGCGGGGCCGTCGTCGCGGGCGCGGCGGCGGGGCTCGTGGCGGGCGCGGCGGGCGGCGTCACCGGAGGCGTCGCGGGCTGGGTCGCCGGGGGCGTCGCGGCCGGGTCGGAGCCCGCGGAGCCCGGGGGCGTGAAGATCGACTGGTTCGGCTGGGGCTGCCCCGGGGGCGGCGTGGACGGGACGGTTGTGCCGGGAACGCCGCCCAGCCGGGAGACGAGGGCGTCCGCCTCCTCCTTGGTGGCGAATCCGGTGATGCTCAGGCTGTCGTCGGTGATCTCCTGGGCCACCCGCGGGGCCGACACCACCTTCTCCTGCACCACCATCGCGATCTGCTGGTTGAGCGCGTCCTTGGTCAGGTCGTTGATCAGGTCGCGGAAGGCGGGGGCGAACGCGATCCTGACCGCGTAGCCGCCGTTCGCGTCGCGGACCGTCTCGATCTTCCGTACGGCGTTCACGCTGACCCCCTCGGCCAGCGTGTAGCAGGTCTGCCCCGCCTCGTCGGGCATGTCCTCGGCGCTGGCGCACGGGCCGGTCTGGGCCGCGAGGACCGGCGCGAAGTGGATGGGCGCGGCCAGCCGCTGTGGCGGCTTGGCGCCGAGCGGCGCGTCGGGGTTCCGGGTCATCAGGACGGCGAGGGTGGCGAGCACGCCGGTGACCAGCACGACGACGACGAGGGCGGCGATCAGGACGCCCGTGGTGAGCCGGCTCGCCCGGGGGTCGCCGGGCGCCTCGGGACCGGGGACGGCTCCGGGATCACCGGGCCGGCCCGGTCCGCGCGGGCCGGGCGGCACCGGCGGGATGGGCGGGACCGGTCCGGCCGGGCCCGGGGTGCCCGGGATGTCGTCTCCGGCGGGCCCGGGGGCGCCGCCGCCCGGACGGGGCACGCTCCCCGGCGCGGGATCCGGGGCGCCGGAGGGCGCGGCGCCGTACGTCCCGAGGACGTCCGGCATCCCGCCTGACGTGGGGTCGGGGACTCCGGCGGCGGGCCCCTCCGGACCCGGTGGGCCGAGGGGGGCGGTCAGGGGCGCGGTCAGGGGCTCCGCCCGCCCCGGGTGCGCGGGTGGAGCTCCCTTCGGCGCGGCCCGCCTGCCCGGACCGGCGTGCTTCCCCATCGGCATGTCTCCGCATCCCTCGCTGTGTTCGCGGCGAGCCTACCGATCAGTCAAAGGAGGGGGTAACCGGACGGTCAAGGTGGCTTCCGGAAAGATGAGGATCCACCGCGTTTGACAACCCGTCACCAAGGGGGGTCGATTCCTTGCAGCATGTGCGTAGTGCTCTCTTTGCAGGGAACCGAGAGTGAAGGAGGACACAGGCGCGAAACCTGGAGGTGCCATGAAGATCGCCGTTCCTCGCGAGGTAAAGGACCAGGAGTACCGGGTGGCCCTGACCCCCGCCGGAGCCCACGAGTTCGCCCGGCACGGCCACGAGGTCTTCGTCGAGAAGGATGCCGGAGCCGGGTCGTCCATCCCCGACTCCGACTTCGAGGCCGTGGGGGCGACCATCGTCGCCTCCGCGGACGACGTGTGGGCCGAGGGCGACCTGGTGCTGAAGGTCAAGGAGCCGGTCTCCGAGGAGTACCACCGGATGCGCAAGGGGCAGGTGCTCTTCACCTACCTGCACCTGGCGGCGTCGGAGCCGTGCACCAGGGCCATGCTGGACGCGGGCGTCACCGGGATCGCCTACGAGACCGTGCAGACCGCGAACGGCGCGCTGCCGCTGCTGGCCCCCATGTCGGAGGTCGCCGGACGGCTCGCCGCGCAGGTGGGCGCCTACCACCTGATGCGGTCCGGCGGCGGACGCGGTGTCCTGATGGGCGGGGTGTCGGGCGTGCACGCGGCCAACGTGGTGGTGATCGGCGCCGGGGTGTCGGGGATGAACGCCGCGGTGATCGCGCTGGGCATGCAGTCCGAGGTGGTGCTGCTGGACAAGAACATCGACCGGCTGCGCCAGGCCGACGTCATCTACCAGGGGCACTGCCAGACCGTCGCCTCCAACACCTTCGAGGTCGAGCGCGCGGTCCTGGCCGCCGACCTGGTCATCGGGGCGGTCCTGGTGCCGGGCGCGAAGGCCCCGAAGCTCGTGAGCAACGAGCTGGTGGCGCGGATGAGGCCGGGCTCGGTCCTGGTGGACATCGCCATCGACCAGGGCGGCTGCTTCGAGGACTCCCGTCCCACCACCCACGCCGAGCCGACCTACCAGGTGCACGACTCGGTCTTCTACTGCGTGGCCAACATGCCGGGCGCGGTCCCGCACACCTCGACGTACGCGCTGACCAACGTGACCCTGCCCTACGCGGTGTCCATCGCCGACCTGGGCTGGCGGGAGGCGCTGCGCGGCGACCCCGCGCTGGCCCTGGGCCTGAACACGCACGAGGGGCACCTGACGAACGAGCCCGTGGCCGAGGCGCACGGACTGGAGGCGGTGCCGCTGGACCGGATCCTGGCCTGACGTCCGCCCGCGCCGGGGCCCGTCCCGCCGGCGCCCGTTTCCACCTGACGTCCGCTCGCACCGGGGCCCGTTCCCGTCCGGCGCGCGCTTCGGGCCGCCGTCACGCCCGGGTGAATCCGCACCCGGGCGATACCCATGTCCGCGCGAGCCCCGGACCACCAGAAATCATCTGAAAGCGGTTAAAACGCCGCTTTATTAACGATCTTCTTATCTGTGGCAATCTAACATACGATGCCCGGCCAAGTGTCGGGCCTGCGGAGCCCGCGCCTGGACGACCGGCGGCGGAGCGCAGTCCCCTGCCCAGGAGAAGGATCATTCATGGTGGGAAACATCGACCCGCGGGTCGGTACGGCACCGGTGCGCTCGCCCGGGTTGCTGACGGCGATGCGCCTGCTGACCCTCGTGGGTCTGGCGGTCTCCGTATACCTCACCGTCGTCCACTACAACGACGTGCCGCTGATCTGCTCGGAGAGCGCGACGATCGACTGCGCCTCCGTCACCACCAGCGAGTACTCCAAGCTGTTCGGCATCCCCGTTCCCCTGCTGGGGCTGGTGTTCTTCGTCGGCTTCGGCGCGCTGGTCGTCTCGGCGGCGTGGTCCTCGACCCACCCGGTCCTGCGCTGGGGGCGCCTCGCCGCCGTGATCGTCGGAACGCTGTTCGTGGTGTACCTCGTCACCGCCGAACTCGTCCTCGGCAAGGTCTGCCTGTGGTGCACGGCCGTACACGTGATCACCGTGCTGCTGCTCGGCCTGGTGCTGACGGACGAGTACCGCAGGCTCGGCAGCGGAACCTGAGAACACCTGACCACCCGTTGAAAACCGAAAATTCCCCAGGAGACGACACGATGAGCAAGAGCGCCCGGCAAGGAACCGCCAGGGAGAAGCTCGCGGAGGAGCGCAAGCGCCAGGCGGCCCGCGACAAGCAGCGCAAACTGCTGCTGGGCGTGGCCGGAGGCCTCGTCCTGGTGTCGGCGGCGGTGGTCGGGTTCGTCGTCGTCAAGAACAACTCCGGCGACGGCGACGGCGCGCCGAAGGCGGTCGCCTACACCGGGCCGCTGGCGCCGACCACCCGGCAGGAGGACGGGTCGATCCTCATGAGCAAGGAGGGCGTCGCCGGCCCCACCCTGGTGGTCTTCGAGGACTTCCAGTGCCCCGCCTGCAAGAGCCTGGACGAGGCGGCGGGCGACGCGCTGCTGAAGGCCGCCGCGGAGGGCAAGGCCAGGGTGATCTACCGCCCGTTCCAGCTTTTCAAGGCGCCCTCCTTCGCCGAGCCCCTGCCCTCGGTCTCGCGCCGCGGGGCGAACGCGGCGTTCTGCGCCCCCGCCGACAAGTGGGTCTCGTACGCCAAGACGCTGTACGCCCACCAGCCGGTGGAGGGCAAGAACGGCTTCGAGAACGCGGAGCTGCTGTCCTGGGCCCGCGACCTCGGCTTCTACAGCGCGGACTTCGAGAAGT
Organism: Streptosporangium sandarakinum; assembly: GCF_013409935.1. GTDB lineage: Bacteria > Actinomycetota > Actinomycetes > Streptosporangiales > Streptosporangiaceae > Streptosporangium > Streptosporangium nondiastaticum. Next base: position 1,274,585 of record NZ_JACCCO010000001.1, read on the forward strand.
GCGTGACGGGGATGCAGAAGGCCGCCGACATCGACAAGGCCACCAAGTACGCCGAGGAGCAGAAGGTGCAGGGCACGCCGACGCTGAAGCTCAACGGCAAGGACCTGACCCAGGAGCAGGTCGGGCAGATCGCCTCCTCTCCGGCCGCCCTGGACGAGCTCCTGGCGGCGGCGGGCTCCTCCCCCGCCCCCTCCGACCAGTAGCCCCGCCTCGGACGACGCAGAAGACGACACAGAAGAGGCCGCCGCCCGATGGGGCGGCGGCCTCTTCGCGTGTCCGTGCGGACCGCGGTGACCGGGAACCGGCGGTCAGGAACCGGCGGTCAGGAGCTCGGGCTGGGCGAGGCCGACGGCTCGGGCGACATGCTCGGCTTCGGGGCGTCCGACACACCCGGCGAGGGAGCGTCCGACGCGCCGGGCGAAGGGGCGGTCGCCGGGATCGGTGCCTCGGCCGTGGTGGTGTCCACGCCGCCGCTGCAGGAGGAGCCCAGCTCGGGGGCCTGGTCGCCGCTGTTGCGGTACTTGGCGATGTACTTGGGCAGGCGCGGGTCGTCGGCGCTGTCCACCTTGAGCTGCCGGTTCCAGGAGCTGAGCACGATCTTCGCGGGCAGCCCCGGGTAGGGGCTCATCAGCATGTAGTCGCGGGAGGCGAGCTCCTTGAGCTTGTCCACCTGGTCCTTGGGCAGGTCGGGCCGGTAGGTGATCCACACGGCGCCGTGCTCCAGCGAGTGGACGGCGTTCTCGTTGTTGATCGGCTGGTCGTAGACGGCGCAGGTCTGCCAGGCGGGGTTGTGCTCCCCGCCCATGGGCGGGTTCTCCTTGTAGGTCACCTTGGTCTCGATGTGCTGGGCGCCGGGGTAGGCGGCGGTGGTGACGGCGTCCAGCGAGGTGGTCGTCCGCACGTTGACCATGTAGAAGGCGACCGCACCGACGAGCAGGACGACGACGGCGCCACCGATGCCCCACATCAGAAAGGCGGTCCGGCGCTCCTTGCGCTTCTGCTCCGCACGCATCCGGGCAAGATGCTCCCGCCTCGCCTGCGTCTTGTCCTTCGACATCGACCCTCCATAGCGACCAATTCCGGGTCAGACTATGCCCTAGGCGGGTGTGCCAGGAATAAACAAATCACAACGTGTGACACAGCACCGATTCAACTCAATGGGTACTCTGGGTGAGCGATGGAACCCCTTGTCGATGACGCACCCAAGCCCCGGCGCCGTACGGCGGTCGCCGCGTTGGCCGGAATCCTGGTCCTGGCGGTGGCCTTCCTGCTGGTCATGGGCCGCAACACCGACCCGACCGACGCCTCCGCCGAGGCCGGGTTCGCCCGCGACATGGCCACGCACCACGCCCAGGCCGTGGACATGGCCTTCATCGCCCGGGACGGCAGCACCGACGAGGATCTGCGGCGGTTCGCCTACGACATCATCGTCACGCAGACCGCCCAGCGTGGGATCTTCATGGGCTGGCTGCAGCAGTGGGACCTGGAGCAGTCGTCCGAACGGCCGCCGATGGCGTGGATGGCCGGCGGCCACGGCCACGCCGGGCCGGCCGCCGCCTCGGCAAAGATGCCGGGCATGGCCACCCCGGAGGAGCTCAAGAAGCTCCGCGAGGCCGCCGGCAAGGACCAGGAGATCCTGTTCCTGCAGCTCATGATCCGGCATCACGTGGGCGGCGTGGAGATGGCCGAGGCCCTGCTCAGGCAGTCGGACCGCCCCGAGGTCGCGACGTTGGCCCGGCACATCGTCCAAGGCCAGACGGGCGAGATCACGCTGATGACCGACATGCTCCGGAAGCGCGGCGCCCAGCCGCTGCCTCCCACGCGCTGACCGCCCCGCGACCGCCCGACCGCCCCTTCGACCGCCACCCCCTTGATTGCGCCGCGCTCCCGCATGGCCGGTCTCCGGCCGGGACGGCATGGCGCGATCCGGCCCTGAGGAGACAGCACCCATGGTGAACGACGAGCCCGAGAACCGCCTGGAGGTGAGCATCTCGGCCGAGGTCGAGGCGGGGCAGTACGCCAACTTCGCCTCCGTGTGGCACACCGAGGACGGCTTCGTCCTCGACTTCGCGGTGATCACCAGACCGCCGCAGCTCGCCAACGACCCTTCCTCCGGTCAGCACTTCGTGAGCGTGCCGACCCGGATCGTCAGCCGTATCCGCCTCCCCCCGAGCCAGGTGTTCGAGCTGATGAAGGCGCTGGAGCAGCAGCTCACCGCCTACGAGAAGGAGACCGGCCAGAAGAACTGAGCCGCGGGGAACCCGTCCGCCGGAGTGGATTCCCCGCGGCTCGGCCGGCGCCGGGCGACGGCCGCCACGGGCACGCCGTACCCTTCGGGGCCTCGCCTTTCAGGGCTTCGCCCTCCGGAGCGATGCCCTTCGGAACGGCATGCCCTTCAGAGCGGTGCGTTCTTCAAAGGATCGCGGCGGAGGACGGTGCGGCCGTGGCCGGAGCCGTCGAAGGCAGCGCGGCCGAGGGCAGCACGGTCGAGGGCAGGCCGATCGCCTGCCGGGCCGCGGCCATCAGGCCGGCCGTACGCTCGGCGGCCCGCGCCGCGCCGTCCGTCAGGATCCGCGACAGCTCGGCCGGGTCGGCCGACAGCTCGGCGTGCCGTTCCCGGATCGGCCGCAGCGTCTCCACCACCGCCTCGGCCACGTCCCGCTTCAGCGCGCCGTAGCCCTCGTAGGAGAACGACTCCACCGGCCTGCCGGTGCACGCCGACAGGATCGTGAGCAGGTTGGAGACGCCGGGCTTGTTCGCGGGGTCGTGGACGACCTCGCCGCCGGAGTCGGTCACCGCGCGCATGACCTTGCGGTGCGCGTCGGCCGGGTCGTCGAGCAGGTAGATCGTCCCGGCCGATCCCCGCGACTTGCTCATCTTGGCGGTGGGTTCGGCCAGGTCCATCACCCGGGCCGCCACCGGCGGATGCACCGCCTCCGGCAGCGTGAACGTCTCGCCGTACCGGTGGTTGAAGCGCAGGGCCAGGTCGCGGGTCAGCTCGACGTGCTGGCGCTGGTCCTCCCCCACCGGCACCTGGTGCGCCCGGTGCAACAGGATGTCGGCGGCCATCAGCGCGGGATAGGTCAGCAGCGACAGCCGCACCTCCTCGTTGCCCGCCGACTTCTCCCTGAACTGGATCATCCGCCGCATCTCGCCGTAGTGGGCGGTGCACTCCAGCAGATAGGACAGCTCGGTGTGCGCGGGCACCTCCGACTGGATGTAGACGAGCGAGCGGTCCATCCCGCAGGCCAGCATCAGGGTGGCCATCTCCAGGGTGCGCTCCCGCAGCAGGGCGGGGTCGTGCTTGACGGTCAGCGCGTGCAGGTTGGCGACCGCGTAGACGCAGTCGGCCTCGTCCTGGAGCCGTACGGCGGGCAGCATCGCGCCCAGGAGGTTGCCGAGCGTGAGGTGGCCGCTGGCGGTGAAGGCGGAGAAAACACGTTTCGTCATGGTCGCTCCTTTTGGTGGAAGGAGGCCGTCCGCGCCCGGCGAGCCGTACAACGCGAAACGGCCGCCGGTTCACGGCGGCCGTTCGGGTGCGCAGTCAGGCTGGCAAGCGGGTCCGCCGATGTGCGGCCCGCCACAGCCCCGTGCTGCGCGTCGTCATACCGACGACCTTATCTCCTCGGCCACCGCGGCGGCAAAAGCATCCACATCGGCCTCGGTGGTGTCGAAGGCGGTCATCCAGCGCACCTCGCCGGTGGCCTCGTTCCAGGTGTAGAAGCGGTAGCGCTTCTGCAGGCGCTCGGTGACGTCGCGCGGCAGGATCGCGAAGACCGCGTTGGCCTCCACCGGGCGCGGCACCTCCACCCCCGGGATCTCCCGGACGGCGTCGGCGAGCCGCCGCGCCATGGCGAGGGCGTTGCGGGCGTTGCGCCGCCACAGGTCCCCGGCGAGCAGCGCCTCGAACTGCACCGAGACGAACCGCATCTTGGAGGCGAGCTGCATCTGGGTCTTGCGGATGTAGCGCAGACCGCGGACGGCGTCGGGGTTGAGCACCACGACGGCCTCGCCGAACATCATCCCGGCCTTGGTGCCGCCGAAGGACAGCACGTCCACGCCCGCGTCCGTGGTGAACGCGCGCATCGGCACGTCCAGCGCGGCGGCCGCGATCGTGATGCGGGAGCCGTCGAGGTGGACGAGCATGCCCAGGGAGTGGGCGTGGTCACAGACCGCCCTGATCTCCTCGGGGGTGTAGAGGGTGCCCAGCTCGGTGGACTGCGTGATCGAGACGACCTTCGGCTGGGCGCGGTGCTCGTCGCCGAACCCCCACGCCTGCAGGTCGATGAGCTCGGGGGTGAGCTTGCCGTCCGGGGTGGGAACGGTCAGCAGCTTCAGGCCCGCCGCCCGCTCCGGCGCGCCGCCCTCGTCGGTGTGGATGTGCGCCGACTCGGCGCAGACCACCGCCTCCCAGTGCGCGGTCATCGCCCGCAGCGCCACCACGTTGGCGCCGGTGCCGTTGAACACCGGCCACACTTCGGCCGCCGGGCCGAAGTGCCGCTGGAAGACCTCCTGCAGCGCCTCGGTGTAGACGTCGGCACCGTAGGCGATCTGGTGGCCCTCGTTGGCCAGGGCGATCGCCTGGAGGATCTCCGGGTGGACTCCTGCGTAGTTGTCGCTGGCGAAGCTCTTCACCAGCGGGTCGTGCCTGCGGATGGCGTCGGTCACGTCTTCCCCTCGAACGGTACGGCCCGCCGTGCGCCGGCGGGCCGCTGTCGTGCGTCGTGCCCCCGCCCGCGGGCGGGGGACCTCGTGCGGTGCGGCGCCCGTCTCCGGGCGCCGCTCGTGGATGTCGTCCCCGCGGGAGCTCTGCCCGCGGGTTTCCCCGCGGGCGCTACCCGCGGGTGAGGTCGATCCTGGTGCCGTTGTCGTCGGTCTCCCACAGCGCGTCGAACGCCTCGGCGAGGTCGGTGACGTCGGTGAAGCCGGGGAACTTCCGCTCCGGGCTCGCGGCGCGCATGGCGTCGTTCACCAGGGCCTTGACGACCAGGATATTCGCCGTGGCGTTCGTGCCGGACAGCGCGTCGGCGAAGGCCAGCGTCCACGCCTCGGAGGCGGCCTTGGCGGTGGCGTAGGCCGCGTTGCCCTGGGTGGGACGCTGGGCGCCCGTGGCCGAGACGATGGCGAACCGGCCCTTCTCGCTCGCCTTGAGCAGCGGTTCGAAGGCGAGCGTGACGTTCTGGAGGGTGCGGACCAGCAGGTCGTGCAGCAGGTCCCAATCCTCCAGCTTCGTCTCGGCGAAGGTCTTGCCGCCGCGCCAGCCGCCGACCAGGTGGGCGATGCCGTCCACGCGGCCGTGCTCGGCCTCGACGTCCCGGGCGAGCCGCTTCACGGCGTCGAGGTCGAGCAGGTCGACCGCGAGCGTGCCGTCGGCCCCGGACTTGTCGACGCCGATGACGGTGTGGCCCTTGTCCGTGAAGCGGCGGACGAACGCCTGGCCCGCGGGTCCCGCCGCGCCCGCAACGAGGATGATCATGCTCGGATCCCCTTCGTGGAGTCGATGACGTCGGTGAGCTTACGACGCAGGGCCTCGTAGAACATGCTCAGGGGGAACTCGTCGGGCAGCACCGCGTCCACCACGGCCTTCGGGAAGCCCTCCACCGGCAGCGCGTCCACCCCGCGCGCCCAGACCGAGGCCGGGTGCGGCTCGACGTAGGTCGCGACGAGCTGGTGCGCGGCCAGCCAGTGGGCGAGCTTGGAGCGGTCGATGCCGTCGCGGTAGAGCTTCTCCACCTCGGCGCGCAGGTCGGCGACGCCACCGGCCACGCGGGTCCAGTCGATGCTCAGCCGGTTGTCGGTCCAGCGGACGATGTCGTTGCGGTGCAGGTAGGCGAAGAGGAGCTGCCCGCCCAGGCCGTCGTAGTTGCGGACCCGCTCACCGGTGATCGGGAAGCGGAACAGCCGGTCGAACAGGATCGCGAGCTGGACGTAGCGGGCGTGCGGCACGCCCTCGGCCTCCAGCTTCACGGCCTCGCCGTACGCGGTCAGGTCGCAGCGCAGCTCCTCCAGGGAGTAGAGCCAGTACGGCATGCGCTGCTTGATCATGAACGGGTCGAACGGCAGGTCGCCGTGGCTGTGGGTGCGGTCGTGGATCAGGTCCCACAGCACGAAGGTGTCCTGGGCCAGCTCCTGGGAGGCGACGAGCCGGGCGGCGTCCGGCGGCAGCGCCAGTTTCAGCGTGCTCGCGGCGGCGCCGCTGACCGCGCGGAACCGGGCCGCCTCGCGGTCGCAGAAGATGCCGCCCCAGGTGAACCGGGGCGGGGTCTCGCGGACGGCGACGGTCTCCGGGAACAGCACCGCGGAGTTGGTGTCGTAGCCGGAGGTGAAGTCCTCGAAGGCGATCGGCACGAACAGCGGGTTGTCGTAGCGGGTGCGCTCCAGCTCGGCCAGCCACTCGGGCCAGACGGTGCGGATCCAGACGGCCTCCAGGTAGCGGAAGGTCGTGCCGTTCTGGGTGTACATCGGGAAGACGACCAGGTGCTCCAGGCCGTCGACCCGCTGGGTGTCGGGGTGGAAGGCGTTGAGCGAGTCCAGGAAGTCGGGCACGCCCAGACCCTGCTCGGCCCACCTGTTCAGGTCGGCGACGACCGCGGCGAGGTACGCCTCGTCGTGCGGGAAGCGGGGCGCCAGCCGGGTGACGTGACCGGCGATCTCGGCGACCAGCTCCGCCGCCCGCTCGTGGTCGCGCTCGACCGAGCCGTCCTTGGCCTGCAGCGGCCTCAGCGCCTCGACGGCCTCCTTCAGCTCGCTGAAGGCGGCCCGCGCCTCCGTCTCGCCGGTGGCGGCGGTCCGGGCGGCGGGGATCCGCGCGGCCCAGGTGACGAGGTTGCCCCACAGCGCGGCGTGGTCGTAGTCGCCGATCGAGTCGTCGCCGAACAGGTCGGAGTCGGCGAGCACGACGACGCGACCCTCGCCGTGCCGTACGGCCACGGCCAGCGGGCGGCCGGCCGGGTCGGCGGTGGGCGAGGTGGAGAACAGCACGGTCGCGTCCTCGGGGGCGGTGAGGACCCCGGCGCGGTAGAAGCAGGCGCGGCGGGCGCCGGCCAGCGGGTTCTCGCCCTCGGTCGCGGCGGGCGCGCCGAGGACCCAGGCGGCCACGCCGTTGTGGGCGTTGCGCGGGTCCTGGACGGTGAGGTGCTCGACGCCGACGCCGAAGCGGGCGAGCAGGTCGGTGAGGTTGCTGCCGTACTTCTCCTGCTCGCACTCGGCGAGCACGACCAGGCCGCCGCCGCCCCGGACGTGCTCCTCGATCGCGTCGAGCTCCTCCACGGGGAAGACGGGGCTGCCCAGGCCGGTGGTGCGCTCCCAGCGGTCGGCCGACGGGTGGGCGATCACGAAGACGTCCTGTCCCGTCAGCAGGGCCGGGGTGATCGGCCCCTCGGTGTGCGCGGTCACGGTGTGGCCGAGGCGGCGCAGGACGTCGGCGGCGCGGGCGTAGCTGTTGTCGTCGGGGTGCCCGGGATTCATCGTCTCGGCGACCTCCCGGCGGATCGTCCATGACTCGCTGTGTGCCTCGTCGAAGAGCACCCGCGGGAACGCTCGCACGATAAATCCTCCCTTAGATCAGTCCTTGCACCGAAAAATATACACACCCTGTCCGATTTTTGGTATGTCCCTTACGGCACCCTTCGGCTGGCACGGGGCCGCCCCGGTGGAGAGGTCGCGGCCGGACGGGGGTGCGAAGGATCGCGCCGCCCTCCGGGTGGCGGGCGGACCGACCCGGCCGGAGGCGTCGCGGCCGGGTGAAGGAGAGGAGGGTTCGCGTGTGCCTGAGCGTCGCGCCACGCCGCCGTCCGGGCGTCAGTGGCCCGCCGTACCGCCCGCCGGGTGACGACGCGCCGACTCGTCGGCGCGGTCGAGCAACGCCCGGCGCTCGGGTTCGGAGTGCGCCGCGGCCGCGGCCTGCCGGAACAGCGCGGCGGCCCGGTCGTGGTCTTCCCGGCCTCCCCTGCGGGCGGTGAGGTCCGCCTCGACCGCGACGACGAGGGGATGGCCGTCCAGCGCGCCCCCGGCCCGGACCCCGGCGAGCAGGGCCAGCCCGGCCTCCGGCCCGTGCGCGTAGCCGTGCGCCACCGCGCGGTTCAGCTCGACCACCGGTGAGGGCTGGATCCGGGCCAGCCGGTCGTAGCACGCGGCGATGGCGGGCCAGTCGGTGGCGTCGGCGGAGGCGGCGGTGGCGTGGCGGGCGGCGATCCGCGCCTGCAGCGCGTACGGGCCGTCCTGTGACATGTACGGATCGCCCTGCGGCGCGTATGCGCCGCCCTCCGGCGCGTACGGATCATCCTGCGGCGCGTACGGGCCGTCCTGCGGCGTCTCCGCGAGGAGGCGCAGGCCCTCGGCGATCGCGGCGCGGTCCCAGCGGCGCCGGTCCTGCCGGTCCAGGGTCAGCAGGTCACCGCGGTCGTCGCGGCGGGCGTCGCGCCGGGAGTGCTGGAACAGGAACAGCGCCAGCAGCGCGGTCACCTCGCCCTCGCCGGGCATGAGCTCCCGTAGCAGCCGGGCCAGGCGGATCGCCTCGTCGGCGAACGCGGGCCGGCCGTCCGCGTTGTAGCCGTGGGTGAACAGCAGGTACAGCACGGCCAGGACGCCGGGGAGCCGCTCGGCGAGCGCCGGGCCGGTCGGCACCCGGTAGGGGATGCCGGCGTCGGCGATCCTCGTCTTGGCCCGGGTCAGGCGGCGGGTCATGGCCGACTCGCCGACCAGGAAGACCCGCGCGATGTCGGCGGTCGGCACGCCGCAGACCGTCCGCAGCGTCAGCGCCACCCGCGCCTCCATGGAGAGCGCGGGATGGCAGCAGGTGAAGATCAGCCGTAGCCGGTCGTCCACGACCTCCTCCGCCGGCGGCTCCTCGGAGGCCGGGCCGGGATCGGTGAGGGCGAGCGCCGCCAGCTCGGCCAGCTTGCGGCGCTCGGCCGACGCGCGGCGCAGCACGTCGATCGCGCGGTTGCGGGCCACCGTCATCAGCCAGCCGCCCGGGTTGCCCGGCACGCCCTCCCGCGGCCACCGTTGCAGGGCGAGCGTCAGCGCCTCCTGGGCGCAGTCCTCGGCCAGTGTCCAGTCGGAGGTGACGCGGATCAGCGCGGCGACGATCCGCGGGTAGGCGTCGGCGCCCGCGGCCGCGACGGCGCCGGCCACGGCGGCCGCGGACGCCGCGGACGCGGACGTCGTGGCCTTGGCCGCGGGCGTTGTGGCCGCCTTGGCCGCCTTGGCCGCCTTGGCCGCGGGCGTCGTACCGGTCACGCCGTCAGTCGTCCAGGTCGACCAGCGGGCGCAGCTCCAGCCGTCCGTTGCGGGCCATCGGGTGGGCGCGGGCCACCTCGATCGCCTCGTCCAGGTCCGCGCACTCCAGCAGGTCGTAGCCCACGATCACCTCCTTGGTCTCCGCGAACGGCCCGTCGGAGACCAGCAGCCGCCCGTTGCGGACCCGGACCGTGGTGGCCGCGGACGTCGGCCCCAGCACGCTGCCCTCCAGGCGGCGGCCCCGGGAGTCGTTCTCCGCCACCCACTTCTCGATGTCGGGCATGTCGCCGGTGTCGGTGTCGGGCTCGGTGTCGCTGCACACGAACATCATGTACTTCATCTTCGCTCCCAGGTGTCTCCTGCCGGTCCCCGGTTCCGGGGCTCATCAGGATGACGAACCGGCCCCCCGTTTCCGGACGGCGTCACTCCGAAAAATCCGCGCTCCATCGATCTTCCGGGGGTCGCCCGCGTCGATCATGACGACATGGCGGGATCCGCCGCGGGTCCGGCGGCCATGCGGCCGTATCGTCATGGCCGGTGAGGCGGGCGGGCCGCGGTCAGCCGACGCTCAGCCGTACCGCCGCGGTCAGCCGTACTGCTCCAGCCAGGCGACGATGTGCTGGACGTAGCTCTCGGCGTTCGCGATCGGCCCGCCGTCGAGCGCCGCGACGAGGTGCGTGACGCCGAACGTACGGTCCCAGACCCGGGCGCGGCGGTAGGTGTCGCCGTCCACGGCGGCGCGGACGTTGTCCCAGCCGTGTATCCATCCGATGAAGGCGGCGTCGACCGCCGGGTCGAACAGGTGGGCCCGGTCCCAGTCCAGGACGCCGACCAGCTTGCCGTCCTCGCCCCAGTGGACGTTGCCGCCGCCGAGGTCGCCGTGGACGAGGGCGTCGGGGACCTCCTCCAGGGCCAGCGCGTCGTCGAGACGCCGCCGGCCCTCCTCCCGCCATCTGGCGGGCAGGCGCGGGAGCACCTCCTCGGCCAGGATCCCCGACCAGTGGTCACCGCCGGTGTAGGTGCGCGGCGCGCCCAGCACCGCCCGGAGCTCCGCGGTGACGGGAAGCTCCCGCAGCGCCCGCAGCAGCTCGCCGATCCTCTCCGGGTCGCCTTCGCCGTCGGGCATCGCGGCGCCGTCGAGCCACGAGACGGCGACGGCCGCGCGCTCCCCGAACATCGTCACCGGTGTCAGCGGCTCCGGCACCGCGAACGGCAGGCCGGCCTCGGCGATCACCCGCAGCAGCTCGGTACGGCGCGGCAGGGCGGCGGCTCCCGACGGGCGCTTGGTGACCCGCACCGCCGCGACCCCGGGGAGCAGGACGACGTCGTGCATCCCGCCGCCGAAGAGGCGGGCCGTACCGAGCGGGGCACCCGGCAGGAGGGCGTCGGCGATCTCCAGCAGGTCGTCGGGCACCGGCTCGTCCACGTTTCGCTCCTCTGTCAGGCCGTCGGGGTGCCGACCCGGACGCGGTTGCCGTCGGGGTCCAGGAGTTCGGCCTCGCGGCCCCACGGCACGTCCCGCGCCCGCGCGCCGAACTCGGCGGCCACGGCGTCGACGTCGGCCACCCGAAGGTACAGCAGTGTGCCGGGGCGCGCGTCACCCTCGTGCTCGGACAGGAAGATCCGCATTCCGCCCCGGGCGACCTCGACGAAAGCGGGAAGGCCCGGCTCGAACCGGTGCTCCCACTGCTTGGTGAAGCCCAGCCGTTCGTACCACCCGGCCGTCGCCGCGGCGTCCTCGACCCGGAGAACGGGGATCAGCTCATCCATATGATCATCTTTCCAGACCACGACAACCGGGGTCCGTGCCATACGGCCGATCGGCCTCCGGCGACCCGCGGGGCGGCGGCCGGTGACCGCGGTCAGGGTTCGCTGCGGGCGCCGGCGAGGATGGCATCCACCGTCTCGGCGGGAGTCTGGTCCGAGGTGTCGAGCCACAGGCCCATGCGGGGCGTCTCCTCGCGCAGCACGCGGTCCAGCTGCTCGATCGCCCACAGGCCGTAGGCGTCCTTGCCGCGCCCGGCCTCGCGGGCGGCCACGGCCTCCGGGCGCGGGGCGAGGACGACCACCCGGAGCGGGCGGATCTTGATCATCTCGACCGTCTCGGTCAGGAGACCGCCCAGGATGACGTCCTGCGCGACGACGGTGAATCCCGCCTCGGCGTAGGTCTCGCTCACCTGGACGGTCAGCCGGTGCCGCAGCCGGAGCTGCCGCAGGGCCTCCCCGGACGGCTCGGAGGTCATCTCCTCCCGTCCGCCGACCACCATGCGGCGGAACGCGTCTCCGCGCACGTGCACCGAGCGCGGGAGCCGCTCGGCGAGCAGCTGCGCGACGGTCGACTTCCCCGCCGCCTGGATACCAGTGATCAGAAACATCCTCATCTCCTTGTCGTTCCGGGGTTCGTCGGACGACGGACGCGCGGAGGACAACGCCTGCCGTCGCGGCCGGCAACAGCGATCAGAGGGCCGGTGGCCAGGAGGGCCGCGGCTCCCGGGGCCGGCGGGCATGGGACCCGGCCGTCACGGCAGGCGGGCGCGGAGCCATTCCAGGGCGGTCCGGCCCTGGGCCGCCTGGAAGGCGCGCAGGGTGGGCAGGCCCGGCGGGGCGGGCCGCCGGGAGTGGCCGACGAAGAAACCGGCGAGCGCGGCCAGCACCGCCGTCACCGCCTCCGGGTCGGCGTCCCGGGCGACCGGGCGGGCGGTGAAGACCTCCTCGCACGGCGGGCCGCCCTGCATTCGGACACTGGGCAGCATCAGCAGCAGGTCCAGCCACGGCGCCCCGACGAACGCCCACGGCCAGTCGACGATCATCACCTCGCCGGGGGTGAGCAGCAGGTTGTCGGCCCTGATGTCGCCGTGGAGCAGGGTCTCTCCCCTGGCGGCGGCCGTCCAGCCCGTCTCCAGGTCCGCCAGCGCGTCCAGGTGGCGCGCGGCCCAGGGGTCGAGCCCGGCCAGGTCGTCGGCGCCCTCGTCGCGGGCCGCGACCAGACGCCGCCATCCGTGGAACTCCTCGCCGAACCGCTCCTCGGGGGTGGGCGCCGCGATGGGCGACGGGGTCAGCGCGGCGGCCAGCCGGTCCAGGGCGTCCAGCACCCGCTCCAGTTCGGCGGTGTGCCACGGCTCGGCGGGCGGGTGGCCGTCCACGTCCTCGAACAGCAGCGCCACCCAGCCGCCGGAGTCGAAGGAGGCCAGCAGCCTGGGCGCGGGCGCGGCGTCGGGGAGCGCCGCGGCGATGCGGATCTCCTGCCGGTGGATGCCGGCGCTGCGCGGGTTCGGCTCCGGGCCGACGACCTTGGCGAACGCGCGCCGCCCGTCCACCAGCCTCAGCCGTACGGCGGCGCCCGGCGAGAACCCTCCGGTCTGTGTCACGGCCTCGGCGACCGGCGCGCCCAGGTGGTCCTCGACGGCCAGGCGGATCTTCTCGGGCACGGCGTGCCAGGGCAGGCGGACGCCGGTGGCGGGAACGCTCATCAGTTACCTCCGAGGAAACCCCCGCCTTTAGGCGGGGGAGGAATCGGACCCCTGCGGAGCAGGACAGGGGCAGGCGATTCGCCGCCAGGCGAACCGCCGTCTCGAACACATGCACGATTCTTAGATGATCCTGCGATAGAATGTGAGGCATGGCGCAGATCGTGAAGCGGGCCTACAAGCACCGCTTCCACCCGACCCCCGAGCAGGCCGAAGAGCTTGCCCGGACGTTCGGCTGCGTCCGCCTGGTCTACAACAAGGCCCTGGAAGAGCGCACTCGCGCCTACATCCTCCAAGGCCACCGCGTCTCCTACGTGGAGTCCTCGGCCGCCCTCACGGCGTGGAAGCGCACCGAGGAGCTGGCGTTCCTCAACGAGGTGTCCAGCGTTCCGTTGCAGCAGGCGCTCCGGCACTTGCAGGCCGGGTTCGCGAACTTCTTCGCCAAGCGCGCCAAATACCCGGCCTTCAAGTCCCGCAAGAAGTCCCGGCCCAGCGCCGAATACACCCGCAGCGCGTTCCGCTGGCGGGACGGCGCGCTGACGCTGGCGAAGATGGATGCGCCGTTGGCCATCGTGTGGTCGCGTCCGCTTCCCGAGGGCGCGGAGCCGTCCACGGTCACCGTGTCGAAGGACGCGGCGGGCCGCTGGTTCGTGTCCCTGCTGGTGGAGGAGAAGATCAGTCCTCTTCCGTCCGTCGCGGCGAGCGTGGGGATCGACGCCGGACTGAACCACCTGCTCACCCTCTCCACCGGCGAGAAGATCGCCAACCCGCGTCACGAACGCCGCGACCGGCGCAAGCTGGCCAAAGCTCAGCGCGCGTTGTCCCGCAAGGCCACGGGCGGTGCGAACCGGGCCAGGGCGAAGCTGAAGGTCGCCCGCGTCCACGCCCGCATCACCGACCGGCGGCGGGACTTCCTGCACAAGCTCACCACTCGTCTCGTCCGTGAGAACCAAACGGTCGTGATCGAGGATCTCACCGTGCGCACCATGGTGAAGAACGGCGGTCTGGCCCGCGCCATCTCTGATGCCTCCTGGCGTCAGATGCGCTACATGCTGGAGTACAAAGCGGCCTGGTACGGGCGGGAGCTGGTCGTGATCGACCGCTTCTTCCCCTCCTCGAAGCTGTGCTCGGCGTGCGGCACCTTGCAGGACAAGATGCCGCTGAACGTCCGGGAGTGGACCTGCGCCTGCGGCGCGGCCCACGACCGCGACGTCAACGCCGCGGCCAACATCCTCGCCGCCGGGCTGGCGGAGAGGTGAAACGCCTGTGGAGCCGGTGTAAGACCTCAACGAGAGTCCTCTCGGGCGGGCGACCGGCGGTGAAGCAGGAACCCCCACGGGTGACCGTGGGAATCCCCCTCGTTTACGAGGGGGAGGATGTCAAGTCCTCATCCTGGCGAAGGCGGGGCCTCGGATTCCATCCGTTTCCCCGGCCGGCGACGCGGCCCTTGGGCCCTGACGGCCGGACGGCCCTGTTCCAGCTCCCCCACCGGGGCGACGGCGTGTGACCCTCCCGCGGTGCACCGCCAGACGGCCCGTCCGCGTTCCCAGGCGACGTGCAGGCCGCGGTCGTGCTCGGGGCAGACGGGCCAGACCGTCCAGGCCATCTCCATGACGACCTCCTGCACGGCGTCGGCGACCGCGGCGAGTCCTCCCCCGCCGGGCCGGATTCCGTTGCCCTGGGTCGCCCCCCGGAACTCCACCCAGGCGTGACCGTTGTCGTCCCAGTCGGGGATGACCAGCCGCAGCTCCCCGGTGATCCCGGCGGCGCGGACGTCGCGCTCCACGACGCCGAGCTCCCGCTCCAGCTCCGTCCACAGGCCCGGGTCGAGGACGAAGCTCGGCCCGAAGCCGATGTCGCCGAGCAGCCGCCGCCCCAACCGGGCCAGGTCGGCCGGCGTGAGATGGGCGATCGGGCGTTCGACGACCTCGCGGGTGGCCGGACCGACCCGACCGTGCTCCTCCATCAGGAAGGCCAGCTCGACGACGAGCTCCGCATCGAGGTCGCCGCCGCGCAGCCCCGCGTGGATCAGCCCGCCCAGCTCCTCGATCCGCCCGCTCCGCTCGCCGGCCCACCCGCCGCCGTGAGAGATCATGCGCGCAGTCTGGCCGTCCGGCGCCGGCCCCGCAAGGGCGGCCTTCAGGGGGACGCGACCGGCCGCGATCGCCGGCGCGCATCGTCGATCGTGACGGCGTCACCGCCGCACCCGCGGTGAGCCGGCCGTATCGTCATGATCGATGTGAACCAGGCGGGACGGCAGGCGGGAGACGGCGGGTCAGCGTTTCATCGCGCCGTCGGCGATGGCGTCGGCGGCGTTGCCGATGGCGACGCCGACGATCTCCAGGCGGCGGACCAGCTCGCGTTCCTTCATCGCCTCGGCGGTCAGCTTCCCGGAGAAGATGCGCGAGATCTCGTACTGGTACATCCTGCGGATCGCGCCGCCGGCCTTCTTGGCCTCCAGGGCGTCCTCGATCACCGCCGCGGGCCTGGCGGACAGGCCGGTCACCGCGTTCTCCAGCGCCTCGATGCCGACGATCACCTGGTCGAGCAGCGGCGAGAAGCGGATCTGCTCGGGCACCCGGTACAGGTGCGACTCCCGGACGAAGTCGCGCAGCGAGTCGAGCACGTCGTCGATGGCGCGCGACAGCCGGTACAGGTCCTCCCGGTCGATGGGCGTGACGACGGCGTCGGTCAGCTCCGCCACGAGCCGCCGGCGCTCCTCGTCGCCCAGGTGCTCGATGGCGCGCATCCGCTCGTGCGCGCCGGCCCTGCCGACCTCTCCCCCGATCATGGACAGGGCCAGCCAGGCGCCCTTCTTGGTGGCCTCCAGCTGGCCGATCAACGCGTCGGCGAGCGTGCTGTCCATCCGGCCGGTCAGCAGGTCGCGGATCCGCCGCAGCCGCCGCCTCACAGCCCGGCCCCCCTCTCCGCCAGCCGTACGGCGAGCGCCACCACCCCGGCCAGCAGCCCGCCGGCGGGCAGGGTCAGCGCCCAGGCGACGACGATCCTGAGCGCGGCGGGCCAGCGGACCCTGCCGCCGCCCCGGGAGACGCCCGCCCCGATCAGGGCGCCGGCGATGGCCTGCGTCATGCTCACCGGCATCCCCGCCGCGGCGCAGCCGACCACCGCGGCGCCGGAGGCCAGCTCGGCGGCGACGCCGTGCAGCGGCCGGGAGACGATGATCTCCCGGCTGAGCGTACGGCCGGCCCGGGGCAGGCCGTACAGCGTCCCGGCGGCGAACAGGGCGGCCGCGGCGGACGTGACGGACAACGGGGCCCGGGAGACGCCCAGCGCGATCATGAAGACGGAGAGCGTCTTCTGTCCGTCGTTGGCCGCGTAGGCGACGCACTGCAGGGCGAATCCGGCCAGGTGCCAGCGGCGCAGGCCGCGCCGGGTGGCGAGGCCCAGCAGCCGCGCCACGACCCAGGCGACCAGCGCCCCGACGAACGGCGCGGCCAGGGCGACGGCCAGGACCAGTGCGACCGCCCCGCCGGAGACGGGCAGCCCCCAGCCGATGCCGGCGCCGGCCAGGCCGCCGACGACGGCGAGCGTGAGGCTGGTCGGGCGGCCCGAGCCGCTGAGCACCGCGACGACGACCAATGCGGAGAGCACGGCGATCGTCATGGCCTGCCGGCCGCCGGGACCGCCGAACCCGCCCAGCCGGGTCACGAACGTCAGCGCCACCCGCTGGGAGGCCAGCGGCACGAGCACGAGCGCCGCCGTCAGGGCGAGGATGCCCGCCGCCGGGCGCACGCTGGGCAGTTTGAGGCCGGTCGCCAGCAGCGCGCCGCCGTCGTTCGCCCCGGACACGACCGCGAACACGCACGCGACCGCGCCCAGCACGACGACGTCGAGCTGCACACGTCCCCCCATCCGGCCGGCGGCGGCGCCGCGTCGGGTGGCGCGCCGTCTCTTCAAGCTTGCCCGACCGGACGTTCCCCGACTCCGTTTCCGGACGATTCCCCACCCGCACCCGTGATTGACACGGGCCGTTGCGCGTCCCATTATGAACGAACGTTCATGAACATACGTTCATAACGACTGGAGAAGCACGTACGGTCGCCCCGGGGCGGCCCCGAGAGGAGATCCGATGGGATCCGTCGTCAACACCCACCAGGCCGAGGCGTGGAACGGCTACGAGGGCGAGCACTGGGCCGGCAACCAGGACCGCTACGACGCCGTCAACAGCGGGTTCAACGACCACCTGCTCGACGCGGCGGCCGTCGGCGAGGGCGACCGGGTGCTCGACATCGGGTGCGGCAACGGCCAGGTGACGCGCCTGGCCGCGCGGCGGGCCCCGCTCGGCCACGCCACCGGGGTGGACCTGTCGGCGCCGATGCTGGCGCGGGCACGGGCGAGTGCCGCCGCCGAGGGCCTGGCCAACGTGACCTTCGAGCAGGGGGACGCCCAGGTCCACCCCTTCCCCGCCGCCGGGTCCGACGTGGCCGTCAGCCGGTTCGGGATCATGTTCTTCGCCGACCCCGTGGCCGCGTTCGCCAACATCGGCCGCGCGCTGCGCCCCGGCGGACGGCTCGCGTTCCTCTCCCTGCGCAGGATGGAGGACAACGAGCTGGGCGAGGTCTTCGCGGCGATGGCCCGGCACCTGCCGCGGCGGCCCGCCACCACCGAGCACGGCGGACCCGGGCCGGAGTCGCTGGCCGATCCCGGCCGCGTCCGGGAGGTGCTGTCCGGCGCCGGATTCGGGAAGGTGGACGTGACGGCCGTGGACGCGCCCCAGCACTGGGGGCGCGACGCCGAGGACGCCGGGGCGTTCCTCGGCGCCTGGGGCCCGGTCCGCTTCCTGCTCGACCAGGTCGATCCGGCCGCCGCCGCCCAGGCCCGCGAGGCGCTCGTCGAGGCGCTGCGCCCCTTCGAGCAGGCAGGCGCCGTACGGCTGCGCGGCGCCGCCTGGCTGGTCACCGCCGCCCGTCCCTGACCTCGCGGCCCACCCGCACGATCGGCCGGTCCGCCCGGTCCGTCCCCGCCCGCCGCGCGGCCCGCTCCCATGGCGCGCTCATGGGCCCTGCTGAACGGCGTCCGTCCCCGGACGCCGCGCGGCCCGCTCACCCGGCCGGGCCGTCCCCCGTCCCCGCCCCGGCCCCGCGGGGGCGGCCGGGGCGGGGACGCCTGACTACGATGGGACGCGATGTCACCGAGAAAAGCGGCCGTCCTGCGGGACGGCGAGGGCGAGGGCGGGCAGAGCCTGCGCGAGCACCTCGTCACCACCGCCGAGCGCCTGATCTCCCGGCGCGGCACCGCCGGGCTCACCGTACGGGAGATCGCCCGCGAGGCGCGGGTCGCCGACGGCGTCCTCTACAACCACTTCGCGGGCAAGGAGGAGCTGATCGCGCTCGCCCTGCACGCCCACGTCCGCAACGTCGAGCGGGCACTGGGCGGCCTGCCGGTCAGGGCGGGCGAGGGTGACGTCGAGGCCAACCTCCGCGCCTGCGTCGGGTACGGCCTGGCCCTGCACGCGGCGTTCCTGCCCGCGTTCGCGGGTCTGTTCTCCCAGCCCGAGGTCATGCGGCTGTTCGACGCCATGCCGAACCCGCTGGGAGACGGGCACGGGCTGAAGGCGATCCTGGCCGGCTACCTGCGCGCCGAGCAGGACCTCGGCCGCCTGTCCCCGGACGCCTCCGCCGAAGCCGCCGCGATGCTGATCGTCGGCGCCTGCCACGAGCAGGTCCTGCCCCGCCTGCTGCTCGGCTCCGGCCCGGCTCCGGCCGAGGCGGAGCCGGACTTCGCCGAGGGCGTCGTCACCACCCTCATGCGCGGCATCGCCCCGCGTCCCGCCTCCTAAGCGGGTACGGCCGGAATACGACGGAAACACACCGCGTCCTGACGATCGATCGTTAGGGTGAGCGTCGTCATGTCGATGACGGTCTGGGAGGTTGCTGGTGACCTCGCCGCCCGCACGGGCTCAGAACCGGTAGCGGAGAATGCGTGCCCCTTGCCGAGACAAGGCCGTGCTGCGGGCGGTGAGACGGGTCAGCGCGCGTAGGGGTTGCGGGAACCGGGCTGTTTCCGGTGCGCGGGTGAGGATCTGCTCCTCGATCAGTTCGAGGCCGGCGTCCCAGGACTCTGGTTCGTGCGGGTCGTCGAAGCCCTGGGCGGCTTTGATGCCGAGCGCCTTGATGGTCGGGTGGTACTTCATGGCCCAGGCGGCGAAGCGGGTGTAGCCGTTGAGCGCGAGCTCGCCCGAAGGGAAATGCCCGGCCAGCGCGCGGGTCATCGCCTGGAAGGAGTCGCCGGGCATGAAGGGGAGCAGCCCCTCGGCGACGACCATCGCCGGCCGGTCACCGGGGATGGCCGTGAGCCAGTCGGAGCCGGTGAGGTCGGCTCCGATCAGGTGGGAACGGCCGGGCAGACATCCGGCCCGCAGGTGCACCACTTCCGGGAAGTCGATGTCGTACCAGTCGACGCCGGGCGGGGGATCACAGCGGAACATCCTGGTGTCCAGGCCGCAGCCCAGGTCGAGCACCACGCATCCGGGATGAGCGGCGATGTAGGCGCGGACGACGCCGTCGAGCTTCTTGGCGCGCAGTGCCGTGGTGAGGACGAGGTTGGGCTTGACCTTCAGCTTGCCGAAGTCGTAATCGATGTCGCCGGCCAGGTCGGCGGAGAGCGTGTCGCCGAGGATCGGGCTGGGCCGCCCGGCGTCCAGGGCTCTGGCGTAGAGGGTGAGCAGCAGCGTTTCCTGGATCAGCCCGAGCTTGGGTTGCCAGCGGTGCATGGGGATTCCTTAACGGCGTAGCGGATGACGGGCCGCGAGGCTCTGCAGCCACGTCAGGGAGTCGTGGGCGGCCTTGATGCGCTCGGTGCGGTCCCCCTCGCCGCCCGCGATGTCGAGCCCTTCGTCGGCGATCTCGCCGAACGCGCTCAGGCTTTCGAGCTTGCGCTGGATGACCTTCTGCCAGGCGTCGTCTTCGATGCGGTAGTAGGAGACGCGATCGCCGGGCCTTCTCACCTTCTTGACCAGGCCGATGGCCGTGAGAAACCGCATGTTCGAGGTGAGCGAGGCCCGGCTGGCCTGGATGACCTCCGCGATCTGCCCGGCGGACTGCTCGGCCGGATCGCAGATCATGAGCCAGCCGAGGATGCGTCCGGTGATGGGCGGCAGCCCCCACTCCTCGACGCAGAAGGCGGCCACCCGCTCCACCCAGCGGAGCAGCCGGTCCTGCTGTTCCTCAGTGCTCATCGTCGTATCCTCCGTTGTTGACCGTGTGCCGGTTCACTGTGTCATGGCGGCCACCGACTCGTAGGTGGGTGTCGGGGTGATGTCCGCGAGCCGGGTCCTGCGCAGGTAGAGGTCGAACCAGTCGATCGCGAGCGCCATCGCCTCCTCCAGTCCCGGGCCGGTGTAGAGGCCGAGCACGTCGTAGGGCAGCACCGCGAGCCGCTTGGGCTCGCCCGCCTTGGCGAAGGCGCTTTGCGCCTCCTCGAGCATGTGGTACGGGTCCCAGCCGCCGTTGGCGATCATCAGCAGCGGCGTCGGCGCGAGCCGGTGGATGAGGTTCTCCGGTGCGAAGGTGAGCAGGTGCTCGGCCGAGTCGAGGGTCTTCTCGTTGCGGTAGGTGGGAAACAGGCGGGTCGACATGTCCGGGGTGTCCTTCACGCTGTCGCCCTCCAGCGTCAGGTGCGGCACGCGAGCGCTCTGCCCGCCTTCGTAGCGCCGCTGCCAGTCCTGCTGCAGCCGGTCGCGCAGCGCGTGGACACCGGCACGGCTCAGGAGGCGTTCCATGTACCGCCATCCGTTCCACACGCTGGGGCTCTGCACGACGACGCACTTGATGCGCCGATCGAGCACGGCGGCCTGGGTCGCCACCGAGCCGCCGATGCTCACCCCCCACACCCCGATCCGCTCCGGCTGCACTTCGGGACGGGTCTGCAGATAGGACACGGCGCTGCGGAAGTCCTCCACCTGCCGTTCCGGGTGGTCCAGGCCGCGCGGCTCGCCTTCGCTGGAGCCGACCGTGCGGTAGTCGATGGCCAGCACCGCGAAGCCGGCCTTGACGAAGTACGGCGCGAAGAACGCCAGCGCCTCTTTGACCATCACCCCGCTGTGCCCGAGCACCAGCCCGGGGACCGGGTCGTTCGTCTCGGGCAGGTAGAGATCGCCCGCGCAGCGGGTGCCGAGGCTGTTGAAGGTCACGTGTTCCATGGCTTGCTCCATACTTGTTTGCTAGCTATTTCAAACATGACTGAAATAACTAGCAATGTCAATCTGGAAGCCGCATCACCGGACCGGTGTTCCTGGCCGACCGGCGCGCTCCTGCCTCCGGCCGCCGCGCGCCCGCCGGCGTCTGCCCCGTCACCGGACGGGGCGTTAGCCCGCGTGGGGGACGGCGGATCAGCCGGGAGGCGGACGACCCGGGGCGGGGCAGCGGCCTACCTTCCTCTGGACGGTCCGGAGAAGAGGGACCGTCGCGGGCGGTCCTGAAAAGAGGGGCCGTCGCGGGTGGCCCGGAAGAGGGGCCGTGACCGCGGCGGCTCCGGGAGAAGGACCGTCGCAGGCGGCCCGGGAGGGCCGCGAGCCCCGCACAGGCATCAGGGGCGCGGAAACGCCCCGCGGACGCGGGGTGGGAAACGCCCCGTGAACCCGCAAGGAAACCCCATGTTCAAGGACTCCGCCACGTTCCGGCGCGTCGCCTCCGGCACGCTGCTGATCGTCGCACCCCTCCTGCAGGCGATCGCCGTCGTCATCGACCCCGGCACCTGGGGCGACAGCCGGGAGGCCGTCAGCTACGGCGACAACCCCGCGCTCGCCCAGGTCCAGTCGGTGCTGTACCACTGGGCCTACCTGCTGCTCGGCCTGGCCGCCCTCGCCCTGATGCACGTGATGCGCCGCCGCGCCGCGGTCTTCGGGCACATCATGGGCCCGCTGGTCGCCCTCGGCTTCGTCAACCTCTCGGGCCTGCTGCTCAGCGACCCGGTGGAGTGGTGGCTGGGCCGCCACTACAGCCCCGAGGAGGCCCAGCGCATCCTGAACGAGATGATGGACCTCCCCGGCTTCGTCTTCGGCTTCCAGATGCCCTGGATCTTCCTCGCCATCTTCGGCCTGCCGATCCTGCTGGTCGGCGTCTGGCGGGCCGGTTTCGCGCACTGGTGGGTCCCGCTCGTCGCGGGGATCGGATACGTCGCCTCCATGCTCGTGGAGTACGGTCCCGTCACCGTGGTGCTGTGGGCGGCCCCGGTGGTCGCGCTCGGCTCGCTCGGCGTGAAGATGCTCCGGATGAGCCGTGAGGAGTGGGTCTCGTACTACCCGACCGCGGCGCCGGGCCGTACGACCCCCGACTCGTACGCGAACACCACCGCCTGAGCCCGGTCGCGCAGGTGGAGCTTCATCAGCACCCGGGCCACGTGGGTCTTGACCGTGGCTTCTCCGACGAAGAGCTCGCGGGCGATCTCGGCGTTGGTCAGGCCACGGGCCAGCAGGCGCAGGACCTCCAGCTCCCGGGGGGTGAGCTCGGCGAGGTGCGGCGGCGGCGCGGGCTCGTGGCGGCCGGCGAAGGAGGCGATGACGCGGGTGGTGACGGCCGGGTCGAGCAGCGCGTCACCGCCCACGACGACGCGGACGGCCTCCACGAGCTGCTCGGGCGGCGACACCTTGAGCAGGAAGCCGCTGGTGCCCGCGCGCAGCGCCGCGTAGAGGTTCTCGTCGGTGTCGAAGGTGGTGAGCATGACGACCTTCGGCGGGTCGGGCCAGCCGAGGATCTGCCCGGCCGCGGCGAGGCCGTCCATGCGCGGCATGGAGATGTCCATCAGCACGACGTCCGGCCGGGTACGGCGGGCCACCGCGACGGCCTCCACGCCGTCGGACGCCTCGCCCACCACCTCCATGCCCGGCTCGCTCTCCACGACGAGCCGCAGCCCCGCGCGCACCATCGCCTGGTCGTCGGCGATCACGATGCGGACGACGCCGGTGTCCGTTCCCTGTCCGCTGTTCATCTCCGCTCCTCATCCGGCCGCGCCGCGGCCCGCAGGGATCGTCTGGTCTTCCCGCCCGCTCCGCGGGCCGGCTCACGCACCGGCCCGCCCGACCCGCTCGGCCCGCCCGGCCCGCTCGGCCCGCTCGGCCCGCTCGGCCCGCCGACGGAGCGGACCGGTCCGCCCGGTCTATCCGGCCCGTCCACCGGCGAGCACCTCCTGCCTGATCGGCAGGGACGCGTGGACCCGGAACCCGCCCCCGGGGCGCGGGCCCGCCTCGAAGCCGCCGCCGAACAGCTCGGCGCGCTCCCGCATGCCGATCAGGCCGTTGCCGGTCGACAGGCCGGCCGACAGCTCCGGCGCGGCGGTGCCGCCGCCGTCGACCACCTCGATCTCCAGGCGGTCGGGGAGGTAGGAGAGCGTGATCCGGATGTCGGACTCGCCGGCGTGCTTGACGGCGTTGGTGAGGGCCTCCTGCGCGATGCGGTAGGCCGACAGGTCCAGGCCCGGCGCGAGCCGTACCGGCTCGCCCGTCACGTCGAGGGCGACGCTGAGGCCCGAGGAGGCGAGCGTGCCGACCATGCCGGTGAGCATGTCCAGGCCCGGCTGCGGGATGGCCTCGTCCAGCGGCATGCGCAGCGCGCCGAGCATGACGCGCAGCTCCTCGACCGCCTCGCGGCCCGTCCGCTCGATGCCGAGCAGCGCCTCGCCGTCCCCGGAGCCGGTACGGCGCAGCACCCCGGCCTGCATGACCATCATGCTGACGCTGTGCGCGACCACGTCGTGCAGTTCGCGGGCGATGCGGGTCCGCTCCTCGGCGACCGCCTCGGCGGCCCTGCGTTCCCTGTCACGTTCCACACGCTCGGCGTGCTCGGCCAGGCGGCGGGCCCGCGCGGCGTAGGCGTGCACGGCCAGACCGGTGAGGTAGGCGGCGCCGAAGATGACCGTCAGGAAGATGACCTCGTCGAAGGGGAGCCAGCGGTGGTCGACCGCGCCGGAGTCGAAGACCAGGATCCCGGCCGTGGCCCAGGCGAGGCCCCGCTTGAGGTTCAGCTCGGCGCCGACCGTGTGGAAGACGATCAGCAGGGAGGCGAGCTGCCAGGTCTGGCACGCCTCGTAGCCCTGCCGGTGCCAGACGTACTGGGCGAGGATCATCAGGATGAAGACCGCGACGGGCGCCTTGCGCCGGAACCAGATCAGCAGGCCCGTGACGAGGGCCTGGCCGATCCACCACAGCTCGGGGGTCTCGGTGGCGCCGTAGTCGGCCGCCACGGTGAACGCCTCCAGCGTGCCCAGGGCGATGACCGCGCAGCCGATCAGCAGGTCGGGGGTGGGCAGTGTGCGGAGATGCCGGACGAGCGGCGCCGCACGGAGGCGCCGGGGAAGGGGGAGGGGAACCGCCATGCGGGGAGACTAGACCGCCGCGCCCCTTCTTCATATAGGGCGGATCGCCCGGCCAACCCGTTTGCAAGCCGCCTGCAAGTCAGAACGTCTGAAATGAGACACTCCGCACAAATCGGTCGGCGAGCGCGTCGTCGCACGCGGTCGGCGCGCAGAAGTAGATCACAAGGGCCGGTTCGTCCGGTCGCTCCACGGCCCAGCCGGTGAAGTCCAGCCGGCCGCCGCGCTGCGGGTCGGCGATCGACCCCTCCAGCCGCACACCGGGCTGCCCGCCCACCCGCACCTGGACCACCTCGGAGAACACGTTGACCGTGCCCGGCAGCGACGACTGCAGGGTCTCCTGGAGCTGCTGGGCGTTCCCCCGCGGGTCGAGCGTGCCCAGCGTCTGCGCGTAGACGCCGACGGCGTCCTCCGGCGCGTCCCGGATGATCCGGTTGACGGTCGCCCAGTCGGCGGTGACCGGCGTGCCGAACAACGCCCGGAAGTCCTCCGCCCGGGGCGAGGCCACCACGAACACGTCGGCGTGCGGGCGCGGCTCCCAGCCGCCGGGATGCTCGAAGGCGATCGGCACGGCGGGCGAGCCCGGGTAGGAGTCCCACTCGTCGCCGCCGCGCAGGACCGTCGCCAGCGTCGCCACCAACGCGACGATCAGCGCTATCGCCACCGCCGCGCCGACGACGATCCGCCGGCCGCCGGGCCGCGCCGGCCCGCGCCCCGCCGGGTCGCTCTCCGGTGTCCCGCTCCCCCGCCCGGTCCGCTCCCCCGTCCGGTCCGACCGCGCCTCGGGCCGCCCCGCCGCTCCCGCCGTCCCCGCCGGCGCGATGCCCGCGACGGGCTCGTACGGCCGGCCGCTGATCGCGTCGCGCAACTCGGCGACGAACCGGGCGCAGGTGTCGTAGCGCTGCTCGGGTGACTTGGCCAGCGCCCGCGCCATGACCCCGTCCACCTCCAGGGGCAGCTCGGGCCGGAGCGCGGTGAGCGGGGTGGGCGTCTCGGCGAGGTGCGCCCACAGCAGCGCGATCTCGTTGTCGCGCTCGAACGGCAGCCGCCCGGACAGCGCCTCGTAGACCACGCAGGCCAGGGCGTACTGGTCGCAGCGGCCGTCGATGTGCTCCTTGTTGATCTGTTCGGGGGCCATGTAGCGGGGCGTGCCGATGAACTGGTCGGTCTCGGTCAGCCCGGACAGCGAGGTGCGGTGCTTGGTGATGCCGAAGTCGGTGAGGTAGGCGTGGTCGCCCTCGGCGTGGCCGGCGATCAGGATGTTGGCGGGCTTGACGTCGCGGTGGATCAGGTCGTGCGCGTGCGCGGTGTCCAGCGCGGCGGCGACCTGCGCGAAGATCCGGTTGACCTGGCTGACCGGCATCGGCCCCCGGTCGTAGAACAGGCGCCGCAGGTCGGGCCCGTCGACGTAGCGCATCGCGATGTAGAGGGTGCCGTCGGCGGCGGCGTCGGCCTCGTAGATCGGGATGATGTTGGGGTGGTCCATGCTCGCGACCGTCCGCGACTCCAGCACGAAGCGCCGCCGGAACCGGTCGTCCTCGCTGAGCAACGGGTTGAGGATCTTCAGCGCCACCCGGCGGTTGAGCCGGGGGTCCACCGCGAGGTAGACCACGGCCATGCCGCCCTTGCCGATGACGTCCTCGATGCGGTATCCGGCCATCTCCTGGCCGATCAGGCTTCTCTCGTTCACGGTCGTCACGTCTCACAGGGGTGGCCGCAGTAGCCGCAGAACCGGTGCGCGGGCCCCAGCCGCATGCCGCAGGCGGTGCAGTACCGCTGCGGGCCCGTTCCGGTGGGCCGGGTCTCCTGCTCGGAGAGGGTGCCGGGGCCGCGACCCTCCGCCGCCCCGCCGCCGGTCTCCGCGCTCCGGGCACCCGTCCCGCCTGTGTCCGCGCTCCGGGCGCCCGTCCCGCCGGTCTCCGCGCTCCGGGCGCCCGTCCCGCCGGTCTCCGCGCTCCGGGCGCCCGTCCCGCCCGGGTCCGCTCCGGGGTCGCGGGCGACCAGCACCGAACGGCCGGGGCCGGAGGGCGTCCTGGGCAGCGCGGGGAAGGACCGGTTGACCGCCACCGTGGGGTCGGCCGCCTCCGCGGGCGGCCGGAACGGCGGCGGGACGGGCGTCGGCGGCCCCGCCACCTCGGTCTCCTCCCCGGAAGGCCCCTCGGACGTCCCGGACGCCCCGGACTTTCCGGATGCCCCGGGCGCCTCCGTCGCGGCGCCGCGGCGCCAGAGCAGCAGCGCGGCGGCCAGCACCGCGGCCACCAGCACGCCGCCTGCCGCGAGGAACATCCACAGGGGCGGTCCGCGACGGTCGTCGGCCAGGGAGGACCGCGCCTGGGCGGCGCCCTTGTCCTCGGCGGTGCCGCGCTTGGCCTGGGCCTCCTTCAGGCGGGTCGCGGCCACGGTGTGCCCCGGGTACAGCTCCAGGACCCGCTGGAAGGCCGGTACGGCGTCGCCGTAGTAGCCGGTGTGGAAGCGGGTCAGCGCCTGCTCGAAGGCGGCGTCGATCGGGCCGCGCCGGGGCGTGACCCGGGCCTCGGCCAGCGCCCTGGCCACCTCGCGGATGCCGAGCATCCGGGCGTCGTCACCGCCGCCGGCCAGCAGCCCGACGACCTCGCCCTTGTGGTCCTCGATCACCGGCCCGCCGAGCAGACCCCGGTCGATGAGGGCGCCCAGCTTCTTCGGCTCGTCGGCCTTGCCCTCCGGGTCCTTGAAGCGCCGGCCGCCCTCGCCCGCGCCGCCGGCGCGCAGGTGTGCGATGTCCACGGTCTCCGGCAGGTTCGCGGCGGGCCGCCCGGTGAAACCGGCGACCGACACCGGCGAGCCCTCCTTGTCGGGCACCGAGGCCGCCAGCGGGGCCGTGGGCATGCCCGTGCCGCCGTCGGCGCGGCCGGCCGGGGCCAGCACGGCGGGACCGTCGGGGCTGTCGGCGGTGGTGACGATCTCCGCCTTGAACCCCTTCCGGTCGGGGGGAGAGATGTTCGGGAACACGCGGATCTCGGTGGTCACGTCGAAGATGCAGGTCGCCGTGGGCCGCTTGGGCGGATAGCACTCCTGCAGGTGGTGGTCGATCCGGTCGTCCTTGGCGTGGTGCCGCTCGAAGTCGGCGGGGATCTTGACCTTGTGGTGCTCGGCGAAGATCCTGTTCGCGGCGTAGACCTCGACGTCCTTGGCGCTCTTGACCACCCGGGTGAGGGTGACGACGGTGCCCTCGGGGGTGACGACCGTCCCGGTGCCGGAACCGATCGGCACCTCGTAGCTCCGCTCGACGTGGACGAGCTCGCCGATGTGGTCGAGCAGTGTGACGTCGACGCGCGCCGTCGCCTCGACCCGCACGACCGCGGGGGTCACCAGATCGGTGATCCCGCTGGGATGCTCGTGCGCCAGCGCGGGCGCCGTCATGGCGACGACCACACCGAGGCCGCCGAGGAACACCAGAGCCGAGCCCAACCGCCGCATGGCCACTCCACAGGGGGGATAAGGACAGCCTGGCAACCGTAGAGCAGAAGTCAAGGGCGCGGAAGGGATACGGAGGGAATCCGTCCGCTCACACCCGGGAAGCCCGGTCCCACCTGGCCGGGAGGGCCCGGTCCAGGGGCCGGGGAGCACCGGCCCGCGGGACGGCCGCCGGGGTCAGCCGCGGGGTCGCAGGAGCACCGCCGGGTCGAAGCCCACCTCGAAGGGGGCCACCAGTCTCGCGGTCTCACCGGCCTCGTGTTTCACCGCGGGCTTGTACTCGTCGTCGGCCAGCTCGTGAACGTACAGGCACGGACCCTCGGCGAGTTCGATCCGCCAGTAGAAGGGGATCCCGGCGGCGGCGTAGGCCGAACGCTTCATGTGCCGGTCGCGCTTACGGGTGGTCGGGCTGACCAGCTCCACGGCCAGGAGGATGTCGTCGGGGGCGAACATGAGCTCCGTCTCCTCGACGGCCTCGGTCGGCACCACGACGAGGTCGGGGATGAAGAAGTCTCGGGGGCCGATCCCGAGGTTGGCCTCCGGCAGCGGCTCGAACTCCGGCGGCGCAGCGTCCTCAAGAAGCCTCAGCAGGCGGGCGAGGGCGCGCTGGTGCATGGGGGTGGGAGAAGGGCTCACCAGAAGGCTCCCGTCGAAGAGCTCGTAGCGGTTCCCGTCGTCGGGGAACGTCAGCAGGTCGTCGACGCTGAACGGCGGTTTTCCGCGGAGAACCGTCCGTTCGGGGGCGTGCCCTGTCGTAGGTTCTGTCGTCGCCATAGCGGTCACCTGCCCAAGTATCGGGAGTCCGGCCCTCGCTCACATGGTAGTTCCGGAAACCTCCTCACCCCGGGTAATGCTCCGGTCACGCCCCGCCCAGTCGCGGGCGCCTCGCCGTACGGCGGAGTGGACGGCGCGGGCGACGCGGGCGCCCCAGAGCGAGCGCGGGCCGCCGAACGGCTCCTCGGGCCCGTCGTCGCGTACGGCCACACAGACCGCGTCGGAGGCGGTGCCCGTGCAGGGGAACCCCTCCTCGACGAGCGCCTGGGTCTTGGCCTCGGTCACCGTCATGACCGTGTTGACCAGGGCCGCGTCGCTCATCGCGACCGGCACGGCCACGATGATGTTGATCGTGCCGGGCAGGTGCATCGGGGCCAGTTCCGGGTCGGCGGCGCCCTCGGGGGCGGCGGCCCAGGTCGGGACGCGCAGCCCGGTGGTGGCGGCCACCTCCACTCCCCCGTCGACGGCCCGGGTGAACCTCTCGACGGACGCGGCGGTCAGCATGCCGACGCCGCGGCCCGGCGGGGCCATCTCCAGCAGGTGGGCGACCGGGTCCATCCGCGCGTAGCCGCCCGGGACCTGGGCGTTGAGCACCCACTCCACCGGGCCGATGCCGCCGCCGACCATGGCCGAGGAGATCGCCCGCCAGCCGGGGCCGAACTTCCACAGCAGCGAGGCGAGCCGTACCCCGTCCTCGACACGGTGACTCAGCAGCACGGGCCCTCCTGGGGAACGCGGTGGATCAGCGGCACGGGTCCTCCCCGCGGGCACCGGGCCCGGACGGCGTGTCCGGATGTCCCTCCCGGTCCGTACGGTCCTCCCGATCCAGGCGGTCCGAGCGGTCCTCCCGGTCCGGACGGCCTCGCCGTCCGGGGCGGCCGGGCCGTTCCAGGTGGACCTGCGGCCGGCCCCAAGGGTCCGTCTCGACGCGGACATGGGCGTCGAAGTGCTCGGCGATCAGCTCGCCGGTCAGCACCTCCGCCGGGGAGCCCGACGCGGCGACCCGGCCCCCGGCGACCAGCGTCATCATGTCGGCGTACTGGCCGGCGACGCCCAGGTCGTGCAGGGTCGTGACCACGGTCAGCCCGTCGGCGAGCCGGAGCCGGTCGACCAGCTCCAGGACCTGTTGCTGGTGCCCCAGGTCGAGGGCGGTGGTGGGTTCGTCGAGCAGGAGCACCGGGGCCTGCTGGACCAGCGCCCTGGCGAGCACGACGCGCTGGCGCTCGCCGCCGGACAGCCGGCCGAGCGGGCGGCGGGCCAGGGCCGACAGGTCGAGGCGCTCCAGCACCGACGCGGTCACCTCGCGGTCGCGGCGGCCCTCGCGCCCCAGGTAGGGGATGTACGGCGTGCGGCCCAGCAGGGCGTAGTCGAAGACGGTCATGTCGCCCGGCAGGGCGGGTGCCTGGGGGGCGTAGGCCAGCAGTCTCGCCCGCTCCCGGGGTTTGAGCGCGCGGACCGGCGTGCCGTCGATGAGCACCTCCCCCGAGTGGGGCAGCATCCCGGCGACCGCCTTGAGCAGCGTGGACTTGCCCGCGCCGTTGGCCCCGATGACGGCCAGCCAGCCGCCGAGGCGCACCCGCAGGCCGACGCCGGACAGCACGGTCCGCGTCTCCAGCACGACCTCGAGATCGCGTACCTCGACACCGCCCGCCGTGTCCCGGCCGTCCCCGCCGTCTCCGTCGTCCACGCCGCTCCCACCCGCGATTCGGCGGATCGCCGCTCCCCCGCCCATGTCCCGGCCGCTCACGCGTCCGCCCTCCTGGTCACGCGGAGCACGGCGACGAAGAACGGCGCGCCGACGAAGGCGGTGACCACGCCGATGGGCAGCTCGGCCGGGGCGAGGACGGTCCTGGCCAGGAGGTCGGCGAGGACCAGGAAGGCGCCGCCGCCGAGCAGCGAGAGAGGAAGGACGACCCGGTAGGACCCGCCGGCGAGACGCCGGACCGCGTGCGGGACCACGATCCCCACGAACCCGATCAGGCCGCTGACGGCCACCGCCGAGGCGGTGGCCAGTGAGGCGGCGAGCAGTACGGCGAACCGGACCCTGGCCACGTTGAGTCCCAGGCTCGCGGCCTCGTCGTCGCCGACGGACAGGACGTCCAGCAGTCTGCCGTGCAACAGCATGATCGCCACCGAGACCGCCGCGTAGGGGGCGACCAGCCCGAGCTGGCTCCAGCCTCCGCCGACGTTGCCGAGGATCCAGGAGTAGATGCGCTGGAGCTCCTCGACCCGGAGCTGCTGCAGGAAGGTCTGGATGGCGGTGAGGAAGGAGGTGACGGCCACGCCCGCCAGGACGAGCGTGGCGGTGCCCCCGCCGGGGCCGGCGATGTTGCCCAGCGCGTAGGCGAGCAGGACCCCGCCGATCGCCCCGGCGAACGCGGCCGCCGGGATCATCAGCGACTGGTCGTCGCCCCTGGCGAACACGACCGTCGCCGTGGTCGCCAGGCCCGCGCCCGCCGCGGCGCCCAGCAGGTACGGATCGGCCAGCGGGTTGCGGAAGACGCCCTGGTAGGCGGCTCCGGCGCAGGCGAGCAGGCCGCCGACGACCGCGGCGAGCAGGACCCTGGGCAGCCGCAGCTCCCACAGCAGGCCCTGCTCGACCGGCGCCAGTCCCGGGTCGGCCGAGACGAACGGCAGCCAGTCGAGCAGCTGCAGCGCCACCTTTCCCGGCGGGATGTCGGCGGCGCCGACCAGCAGCGCGGCGAGGGCGCTCGCCAGGAGCGCCCCGACCGCGGTCAGCGCCGCCACCGGCCGGAGCCGGGCCGCGCGTCCCGGGTGTCCGGCGCGGTCGCCGGTTTCCGCGCGGCGGGAGGACCCGGCCGTTCCCCGGTCCGGGTCGTGCGACGGCGGCCCCCCGGGAGCGGTGTCCCCGGCGCGGGCGTCTTCCTCGGTGCGGACGGTGTCCCCGGCGCGGGCGCCGGGGACACCGGAGGAGCGGGCGGAGCGGGTCAACTAGTCGGCCGCGGCCTTCCGCACGGCCTCGCCGACCTTCTCGGCGAGGTCCACGACGCGCGGTCCCCAGCGGGAGGCGACGTCGTCGTCGAGCTCGACGACCCGGTCCTTCTTGACGGCCGAGAGCTTGGACCAGCCGGGGCGCTTGGCGAGGGTGGCCGCGGTCTGGGCGCAGCACTTGGTGTCGGCCAGGAAGACCAGGTCCGGGTCGGCCTGGGCGACGAACTCGGCGGAGAGCTTGGGGTAGCCGCCGGCCGGGTCGGGCGCCTTGTCCGCGATGTTGGTCAGGCCGAACAGCCCGTAGATCTGTCCGAGGAACGTGCTGGACGTCACCGAGTAGGGCGTGGTGTCCAGCTCGTGGTAGTAGGTGAGGTTCTTGTCCTTGGGCGCGGCGGCGGCCAGCTCGTCGATCCGCTTGCGCATCCCGGCCACGACCTCGTCGGCCTTGGGCTTGTTGCCGGTGGCGGCGCCGAGGTCGCCGATCTGGTCGTAGGTCTCGTCGAGCTTGGTGGCCGCGGGCTCAAGCAGGACGGGGACGTTGACCTTGGTCAGCTTGGCGACGATGCCGTCGATGTCGTTGGCGAGCACGACCAGGTCGGGCTTCTGGGCGATGATCGCCTCGGCGTTCGGCTTGAACCCCGACAGGTCGGTCTTGGGGGCCTCGGCCGGGTAGGTGGACTGGTCGTCCACCGCGACGACCTGGGTCCCGGCGCCGACCGCGAACAGGCTCTCGGTGGCGGTGGGCGACAGGGAGACGACGCGCTCGGGTTTCCTGGCGATGGTGACCGAGCCGTTGCCGGCCTGGACCGTGACGGGGAACCCGGCCGCCTGGGCGGCGGGCGCGGAGCCCGTCCCCGAGGAGACGGCGGGGGACGCGGGGGACGAAGAGGAGTTCTGGCCGCATCCGGACAGGGCCAGCACGCCGAGGAGGGCGCCGGCGAGAACGGGGCGTACGGGCCTCAACCGAGGTCCTTTCAGTTGCCGGAACCGAGAGACCCGTAGAGATGACGGATCACCCTTTTCCACGAGGGTTGACGACGTCGGCACAGCGGAGGCGACCTGGCTCGGCCCCTTGGGGACCATGACAGTTGCGGGACAGCGCCGGACTCACACCGGACTTCGCTACACGCTGCGCGTCGGGCAAACGTTACCAATTCCCCGGGGAGTCGTGACATGGGGTCCTCGGATCGGCTCCGCACCACCCGGCCACGTCCCCGTGCCGCCCGGGGACGCCTCGGGCCGCCCGGTCACGCCCCCGCGCCGCCCGGGGACGCCTCGGGCCGCCCGGGGACGTCCGGACTCCGCCCGCGGTGCGCCGCGCGCCGCCGCACGGTGTCCCATGGCGCGGGGCGGCACGGCGCCCGGCCGTCAGGCCCGGGTGAGCTGCTCCTCGGCGGCCGAGATGATCTCCTGCAGGCGCAGGCCGTGGGCGGCGTCGAGGGGGTGGCCGCCCCCGCCGTGCACGGTCTCGGCGAACTCCGCGAGCATCACGGAGAAGACGTCGGGGCCGAGCCGGTCGCCGTCCATGGCCTCCGTGCCCAGCTTGCCGTAGACCTCGACGGTGGCGGGCGGCTTGTCGCCCGGCACGCTCATGCACAGCGACGCCTCACTGACCGCGCCGCCCTCGTGCTCCAGCAGCAGGCCGACCCAGCCCCGCGTGTTGCCGTGGGCGCGGACCGCGGTGACCCGGCCGAGCGCGGCGTCCAGCATGTCGATCATGTGCGGGCCGACGTCGAGGATCGCGCCGCGCTCCAGCCGCCAGGGGCTGGTGAAGCCACTGCCGAGCAGGGCGCCGGAGATGTGGGCCGCCCGGCCCCCGAAGGGCTCGATCGCCGAGACCCGGGCCAGGAACGCCCGGGTGGCCGGCGAGTAGCGCCAGGTGAGGACCATCTGGGAGGGCACCCCGGCCTCGGCGATGGCGTCCGCCAGCCGCCGGGCCCCCTCCAGGTCGGCCGCGAGCGGCTTCTCCAGCAGCAGCGCCTTGCCCTCCTTGGCGGCGCGCACGCCCAGCTCGGCCTGTACGGCGGGCGGCACCGCGAACGCGACCGCCTCGCAGCTGTCGAACAGCTCCTCGATCCGCTCGAAGACCGGGACGCCGAACCGGGCCGCCGCCCCGGGCCGCCGCGCCCACACGCCGGTCAGGCGGGTGTGCGGTCCGGCCGACAGCATCGGCGCGTGCACCTTCTCGGCCCACGGCCCGGCACCCACCAGGCCCACAGATATCGTCACGCCCCCAAGTTTCTCACGGGGCGGTCCGCCGGACGGGGTCGCTCCGCCGGAGCGGAGGGGCCGGACGGCGGAAGGGCCGGGCGGTCGCGCGGGGCTCCCGCCGGGGCGGCGAAGACGCCGGACCGGCCGCGCGAGGGGCGCCTCGGCCGGGGCGGCGGGGGTGCCGGGCCGGCCGTACCGGCATGATGGGTGGCATATGAGAGAGATGTTCCTGCTACGGCATGGTGAGACGGAGTGGAGCCGCAACGGCCGCCACACCGGGCGCACGGACCTGCCGCTGACCGAGAAGGGGGAGGCCCAGGCGCGGGCGCTCGCCCGGCTGGTCGCGGAGCGATCCTTCGACCTGGTGCTGGTCAGCCCGGCGACGCGGGCCCGCCGTACGGCGGAGCTCGCCGGCCTCACCGACTACGAGATCGACCCCGACCTGTGGGAGTGGGACTACGGCGGGTACGAAGGGATCACCACCTCGGCGATCCGCGAGGACCGGCCCGGCTGGTACCTGTGGCGCGACGGGGTGGTCCCCGGCGACGCCGACCACCCCGGTGAGGGCGCGGCGGAGGTCGGGGCCCGCGCCGACCGGGTGATCGGCCGGGCCCGCGCCGCCGGCGGCGAGGTGGCGCTGGTGGCCCACGGGCACTTCCTGCGGGTGCTGTGCGCCCGCTGGCTGGACCTTCCCCCCGCCGACGGCAGGCTCTTCCGGCTGGACACCGGCACCTACTCCCGGCTGGGGTACGAGCACGCCGAACCGGTCGTGCTCAGCTGGAACGCCCCGCTTTAGCGGACCGGCCCGGCGGGAACCCCCGGAGCGGCGGGTGCCGGTTCGCCGGGGACCGCCGGGCCGGGCTGCGGTCCGCGGCCCGTCAGCCATTCGATGACCCCGTGGTGGCCGCGGCGGGCCTCCTCGAAGTGCCGCCACCGCCAGTAGCGGGGCCGGTCGCGCACCCCGGTGACCCACGTGCGGTAGGTCACCGGGGCGGGCGTCCCGTCCTCCGCGGCCGGCGAGGCCACACCGTAGGTGCGGATCACGACGCGCCCGCCCGGTGCGAACAGCACGTCGTCGGACACGGGATACAAGGTCATCTGGTCGAGCACGGTCGGAAGCCCCCAATCAACTGTGGGACCCACTCTCGTCCCTCGTGCCACTCCCCCGGTTACGCCTCCGGCGCGACCCTGTTAACCAGATGAGCCGGATGTAAAAACACTGTTACACGGTGAGGCTGTCGAACTCCCCGTCCTTCACCCCGAGCACCAGGGCGCGGATCTCGTCGCGTGTGTAGATCAAGGCCGGGCCGTCGGGAAAACGCGAGTTGCGGACGGCGATGCTGCCGTCCGACAGCTCGGCCAGCTCGACGCAGTTGCCCTGCGAGTTGCTGTAGCGGCTCTTGCGCCACCTGGCTCCCGCCAGATCGGTGGCGGGCATGCCGTTGTAGGTCTTCTCCATTTAGATCTCTCCGAGAAGGTCGCCGAGGATCTCGGCGGTGCCCCCGGGCGTGGTGCTTTCCACGCACAGCTGCTCCATGGCCGTGAGGTAGGGATCGACGTCCTCACGTTTGTCCAGGTAGAGGGCACCCCAGAGCTGCTCGACGTAAACGACGTCCGACAGGTCGGACTCGGGAAACCGTAAGATGCTGAACGCGCCCCCCTCGGCCGCGTGCATACCGAACCTGAAGGGCATCACCTGGAGGGTGATGTTGGGCAGCGCGGCGACCTCCAGCAGGTGCTGGATCTGCTCGCGCATGGTCTCCTTGCCCCCGATGGGCCGGCGCAGGGCCGCCTCGTCGATGACCGCCCACAGGCGCGGGCCGTCCTTGCGGGTGAAGCGCTCCTGCCGTTGCATTCGCATGTGCACACGGCGCTCGATCTCCGCCTCCGGCGCGTCCGGGTAGCCGAGCCGGATCACGGTGCGCGCGTAGTCGGACGTCTGGAGCAGGCCGGGCACGAACTGCACCTCGTAGGTGCGGATCACGCTCGTCGCCTCCTCCAGCCCCACGTAGGTGGTGAACCAGTTCGGCAGCAGGTCGCCGTACTTGTGCCACCATCCGGGGGTGTTCGCCTCGCGGACCATCTCCAGCAGGCCGCGCCGTTCCGCGTCGTCGAGCACGCCGTACAGGGTGAGCAGGTCCTCCACGTCGCGGGTCTTGAAACCGACACGGCCGAGTTCCATCCGGCTGATCTTGGACTCCGAGGCGCGGATGTGGAATCCGGCGGCCCCGCGGGTGAGTCCCTTCTCTTCACGCAGGCGGCGCAGGCTCGCGCCGAGCATGATGCGCCGAACGGTGGAACCGGTACCGGGCGGGTCCATGGACACGTGGTGCTCCTCGCTCGCTTTCCTGATCGACAGTTTGTCACTTCGCGGCCCGTGACTTGCTTGGCCGCGGAAAATCCCCTTTCCGCGTTGATCGACCGACTTACCGGCAACCGTAGCGCTTGCACACGCCCAATGCACGTGCATTCGCTCTTGCACCTGCACAGGAGTTTGCACCATGATGATCCATGTGCAGTCCGCCCAAACCGCTCCCCCCAGAACGTCGTGGACGGCGCTCGACTGGTGGCCGCCCGTGGGCTGGTGGCCCGACGCCGCGCGCGACCTCCTGTCCGGGTCCCCGGCTCCGGCCAGCGCCACCTTCGTGCTCCCCCCGAGCGCGGAGTCGGTCCACTCGGCGCGCAGCTTCGCCACCGGCACCCTGACCGGCTGGAACCTCGCCGACCTGAGCGAGAGCATGGAACTGATCGTCTCGGAACTGGCCACCAACGCGTTCCGGCACGGCCTGCGGCTGGCCGAGGCGCGCGCCAAGGAGCCCATCAGACTCTCCCTGCTGCGCCGGGACGGCCTCGTGGTCTGCGCGCTCAACGACCCCGGCGCCGGCTTCCCCGCGCTCCGTGACCCCTCCCCGCTGGACGTCGGCGGCCTCGGGCTGCACATCGTCGACTCGCTCAGCCTCCGCTGGGGCTGGGCTCCGCTGGCCCCGTACGGCAAAATCGTCTGGGCCGTCCTCGGTTAGGCTCCGTGCCGTGGATCGTCCCGCCCCGCCGCGGAGATCCACGGCACGGAGCCCGACCGGCCGCCGCGGGCGCCCCCGCCGGAGAACGGCCGGCCCCGTCCCGCGAGGCGGACCCGCCCCCTCGACCCGCCGCCGTCCCCGGCGCCCCCTCCTCGGTCCTCCCGAAGTCCAGCCCCTCCCCGAAGCCCGCACACCCCACAGTCCTTCCCGGAAGGCGCCGCCTCTTCCCCTCATCTGGCGCCGGCCCGGTTCCGGGGCCGCCATCCGACTCCCCTCGGGCGGCCCCGGGACCCGGCCAGAGAACAGATGGTCACCGGCGGGGAACTCATTGCATTCTGCGCGGTGCATGCCTCCCGGGATGCCCTCTGCATTACCGTGGATGCCTATGGCTCGCGGAGAGTCCCCGCGCGAGATTCCTGAGAGAGCTGCGAGATGGACGATGACCTGCTCGGCTGGCTGAAGACCCTCGACGAAGACCGCCTCACCCGGCTGCTGGCCAACCGGCCGGACGCCATCGCCCCGCCGTGGCCCCGCCGCATCGACACCCTCGCCCAGCGGCTGGGCAGCGGCTTCGCGGTGATCGGGGTCATGCGGGGCCTTCCGCTGCCCGCCATCGAGGTGGCGCAGGCGTCGCTCGCCCTCGGCGGCCGGGTCTGGCTGGAGGAGCTGGCCCGGTTCATGGGCGTCCCCGAGGCCGAGGTGGCCCCCTGGATCGACCGGCTGTTCGACCACGCCCTGGCCTGGCCCGACGCCGAGGGGCGCATCCGCGTCGCCGAGGGGGTCGCGCGGTGGTGGACCGCCCCCTGCGGGCTCGGCGAGCCGCTCACCCACTACCTGGACTCCTGGACGGTCAGCGCCGACGCGCTGCGGGCCCTGGCCAGGACGCTCGGCCTGCCGCAGGGGCCCAAGCGCCGCACCGTCACCCGGATCATCGAGGTGCTGTCCGACCCCGGCCGGGTCACGGCCATGATCGGGCGGGCGCCGGAGGGCACCCGGCGGCTGCTGGAGGGGTTCGCCTGGGACGGCCCGGTCCGCGACGTCGACGGCGGGCGCTTCGTCGCGCCGGGCACCCCGGAGAAATGGGCCGGCGACCACGGGCTGCTCTTCCGGCCGAGCTGGAACGTCGCCGAGATGCCCCGGGAGGTGGCGCTCGCCGTACGCGGCCCCGGCTACCACCCGCCCTTCACCCCCGTCCCGCCCGACCTCGCGGGCGTCCCGGTCGATCCGGAGACGGTCGACCACCTGATGACGCTCGCCGCCCCGCACGTGGTGGAACGCTGCTCGGCGATGCTGGAGAACACCGCCAAGGTCCCGCTGCCGCTGCTGAAGGCGGGCGGGATCGGCGTGCGCGAGGTCCGGCGGCTGGCCAGGGACACCGGCTGCGACGAGGACGAGACCCGACTGCTGCTGGAGGTCTGCGCGGTGGCCCGGCTGCTGGCCTGGGACGAGCCGGCCGGCGGCCTGATGCCGACCGAGAAGTTCGACCGCTGGCGCCTGGACGACTCCGCCGCCCGGCTGCGGGTGCTGCTGTCGGCGTGGTGGCGGATGGAGCGCTCGTCGCTGCGCCGGGTGGACGGCAGGTACGGCACCGTGCTCGGCGACGACCTCGCCGGGGCCTCGGTCGCCCGTGCCCGGCGCGCCGTCCTCGGCGTGCTGGCCCGGCTGCCGGCGAGCACCGCGTGCACCGACATGGACGGGCTCGTCAGGGCGGCCCACTGGCACGCCCCGCTGCTCGACATGCCGCTGCTCGCCGAGTGCGCCCCGGCCGTGCTGGAGGAGGCGCGGATGCTCGGGCTGGTCGCCTGCGACGCCGTCACCGACCTCGGTCGCGCGCTGGCCTCCCTGGACGCCGTCGCCGGGGACGAGAACGACGACTGCGCGCCGGCGGTGGAGAACGACCCGGTGCTGGTGGAGTGCTCCGTCCGGGCGCTGGCCAGCGTGCGCCGCAGCGCGCTGTTCGGCGCCGACCTCACCGCCGTGGTGACCGGCCCGCCCTCCGCCGAGCTGGCCGAGCTGCTGGACCGCGCCGCCGACCGCGAGTCGCGCGGCACCGCGTCGGTGTGGCGGTTCACCCCGGCGAGCGTGCGCCGGGCGATGGACGCCGGGCACACCGCCGACGCGCTGCTGGCCGACCTGGCCGAGGTGGGCGCGGTGCCGCAGCCCCTCGACTACCTCGTGCGCGACGTGGCCAGGCGGCACGGCGAGGTCACCGTCACCACGGTCGCCTGCATCGTGCAGGCGTCCGATCCCGCCCTGCTGGCCGAGATCGCCGGGCACCGGCGACTGTCCCGGCTGGGCCTGCGGCTGCTCGCGCCCACCGTGCTGGCCAGCGCGCAGCCCGCCGACCGTACCCTCGCCGCGCTCCGGGAGAACGGCTACGCGCCGGTCCCGGTCGAGGACACCGGGGAGATCACCGTCCGCCGCGCCCGCGTCGACGAGCCGCAGAACGGGCGGCTGATCCTGCTGCCCGGCGGCCGGGTCGCCGAGCTGGAGCAGCCGCCGCACCCGCTGGTCGAGCCGCCGCCGGATCCCGGCGAGCACGCCCGGCGGCTGCTGTCGGCCGAGAACCACATCGCCCAGGCCGGCGGCCGGACCTGGGCGGTCATCGGCCGGATGGCCTCCCGGCTGCCGACGGCCCAGCAGTCGCTGCTCGGCTTCGTGGTGGACCGCGGCGTCCGGGCCGCGATCACGCTCGCCGACGGCCTGACCGCCACCGTCAGCCACGGGGAGCTGCGCAGCGGCGTGCTCGACGCGTGGTGCGAGGAGGCGGGCGACTACCTGGAGTTCCCGCTGGCCGACATCATCGAGGTCCGCGGCGCCTACGCCTGATCCCGCCGAGATCCGCGGCGTCCGCGCCCGGCCCCGCCGAGATCCGCGACGTCCCCACCCGGCCCCGCCGAAGCCGCCGCGGTCGCCACGGCCGGGGGCAGAGGGAGGTGAGGTAGCGGCCGGCGTGCGCGGTTCCGGCCTCACCCCAGGACGAGCGCCCGGACCGCCTCCCTGGCCCGTGCCTCGCCGTACTCGGCGACCAGGGCCGTCATGTGCTCGGCGGCCAGCGGGGCGAGCAGGGCGTGCGCCAGGGGGCCGGCGTCGCACCCGGGGCGGGCCTCGGTGAGCAGGATCGCCACGTGGTGGCACCAGAACCGGTAGGCGCCGATCCGGTAGCGCGCGCCGGGGCTCGCGGTCTCCGACATCCGGACCAGGTCGAGGTGGCCGAGCAGGTGCTCAAGGTAGGCGTCCACGAACGCCGCGAGCCGTTCGGCGGCCGGAGCGCCGGGCCCGAGGGGCGCGGGCCCGGACAGGATCGCCGCCTGCAGTTCGCGCTCGCGCTCGTCGAGGAGCGCCACGGCCAGTCCCGACTTGTCGCCGAACCTCCGGAAGAGCGTGCCCTTGCCCACGCCTGCCTCCGCCGCGACCGCGTCCATCGAGACGCCGTCCACCCCCCTGTCCCGGAACAGCTTCGCCGCCGCCGCCAGCACCTTCGCCCGGTTACGCGCGGCGTCGGCCCGCTCCCTGGGCCGCGTGGCGGGCGGCGACGGCGGCTCGCTTGACGAAGCGGACCGCGGTCCGTTAAATTCCATGTCGCTCACAAAAACGGACTATAGTCCACTTATGGCCGAGGAGGCCAGCCATGACCGCACTGATCAGCCGTGACGAGCTCAGGGCCGCGATCGAGACGGGCACCGTCGTCGTCGTGGACGCGCTCGGCGGCGACTACTACGCCCAGCAGCACCTGCCCGGCGCGCTCGCCCTGGTCGAGAACGAGGTGGCCGACCGCGCCGCCGGACTGCTCCCCGACAAGGACGCCGCCATCGTCACCTACTGCTCCAACCCCGCCTGCGGCAACAGCGAGGCGGTGGCCCGGCGGCTGACCGGCCTCGGCTACACCAACGTCCGCAAGTACCGCGAGGGCATCCAGGACTGGGTCGAGGCAGGGCTGCCCGTCGAGTCGGGCGTCGCCGTCCACTGACGGCGGTCAGCCGCGCACCCCGCAGCGGCGCACCGCCAGCAGGGCCAGCACCCGGGTGACGTCGCGCAGCTCGCGCAGGCCGACCCGCTCGCGCGGGGCGTGGGCGAGGCGGACGTCTCCCGGGCCGTAGTGCAGGGCCGGCACCCCGCCCGCGGCGTAAAGGCGCAGGTCGCTGCCATACGGCGCCGCCGTCTCGGCCGGCCGGGTCCCGGTGACGTCGGCCACCGCCGCCGCGACCTGGGCTGGCAGCTCGTGCCCGGCGGGCACCCGGCCGCTCGCGAACCGCCCTCCGGGCCAGGTCACGATGGGCGGGTGAGCGCGCAGCCACGAATCGCCGATCCCGGCGACCGCCTCCTCCAGAGCGCGGCGGGCCTCGGCCGGGTCCTCGTCCAGCCGCACGCCCATCCTGCCCTCGGCGACCAGCAGGTCGGGCACGCTGCTGGCCCAGTCGCCCGCGCGGACCGTGCCGACCTCGATCGGGTAGGGAAGCGGGTTGCCCGCGAAGATCGGATCGGGGTCGCGGTTGCGGTCGGCCTCCAGCCGCCGCAGCTCCGTGAGGACCGGCCAGAACGCCTCCAGCGCGTTGACGCCCTCGTAGCGGGTCGCGCCGTGGGCGGCCCGGCCGGCGACCTCGACGCGGAACGTCAGCGCGCCGGCCGTGGCGGTGATGACCGCCCCGCCGGTCGGCTCGGTGATCACCGCCGCCTCGCCGCGGTGGCCGCGCGCCAGGGTGGCGAACGCGCCCAGGCCGCCGTCCTCCTCGCTCACGACGCAGTGCACGGCCAGCGGCCGGGCCAGCCGTACGCCCGAGCGGTGGACGGCGGCGGCGACCGCGAGGTTGGCCGCCAGCCCGGCCTTCATGTCGCAGGCGCCCCGGCCGTGCAGGACGTCGCCGGTGATCCGGGCGCCGAAGGGGTCGCCGCCCTCCCACTTGGCCAGGTCGCCGGTGGGCACCACGTCCACGTGCCCCTGAAGGACCAGGGCGGGCTCGCCCTCGCCCCCGGTGACGGCGACCACGCCGTAGCCCTCGGTGCGAGGGGCCTCGGTGCCGGGGAACCCGGGGTCGGCGCGCAGGGCGTCCAGGTCGAGCTTCCAGACGTCGACGTCCATGCCCGCCTCCGAGAGCAGCCGCCCGCAGCGGTGCTGCAGCTCCGACTCGGCGTCGGTGCCGGTCACGCTGGGCGTCCGCACCAGCTCGGCCAGCAGCCGGACCGTCTCCGCCTCGTCGATCGCCGCCAGCACCCTCGCCTCGTCGGGGGACACCCCGCCCGCCACGCCCTCGCGCATGCCGTCAGCCTTCCATGGCGACCCGGCGGGCCAGCCCGAGGGGCAGGCCACCGGAGCCGGCCAGCGCGTCGTGGAAGGAACGCAGGTCACCGCGGCCGGCGGCGAGGTAGTCGGCGCGAATGCGGTCGATCTCCAGGGCGCCGGTGAGGTACGACGGGGCCTGGGTGGGCCAGGCGCAGTAACGGTTGACCTCGCCCTTGGCCGTGCCCGGGGTCAGCGAGGTCCTCTCCGTCATGAAGGTCTCGGCCTCCTCGACGGTCATCTCGCCGCAGTGCAGCGAGACGTCCACGACGATGCGGGCCGCCCGGAAGAGGCGGAACTCCAGGTGGGCGAGCTCCTGGGCGGGGGTGGTGAAGTATCCCTCCTCCCGCATGACCTTCTCCACGTACAGGGCCCAGCCCTCGGTGAAGTACGGCGTGCGGAACAGCCTGCGGGCCCGGCGCGGGTTGCCCGCCATCCAGGACAGGTGCCAGTGGTGGCCGGGGTAGGCCTCGTGGACGGCGATGGAGGGCATCTGCGCCCTGGCGTTGGTGCGCAACCGCTGGCGCACCTGCTCGCCGGTGAACGAGTCGGGGGTGAACGGCACGAAGAAGTGCCCGAGCCGGGAGGCGGACAGCGGCGGGGGCATCATG
This sequence comes from Streptosporangium sandarakinum, assembly GCF_013409935.1. Lineage (GTDB taxonomy): Bacteria > Actinomycetota > Actinomycetes > Streptosporangiales > Streptosporangiaceae > Streptosporangium > Streptosporangium nondiastaticum. The sequence goes on from NZ_JACCCO010000001.1 coordinate 1,316,919, forward strand.
TATGAGGCGACGGCGAGGATGGGCCGCTGGAACTCCGGCGACGGCACCACCCGGCACTCCTCGCCATCGGCGAAGGTCACCAGGCCGCGCTCGCGCACGAACCTCCTGGCCCGCTCGGTCTCGGCCTCGTACTCCGCCCGCATGTCCTCAAGGGTCGGCGGGTGGTCGTCCTGGAGGGCCGTGATGGCCGCGTGCCAGTCCCCGGAGCCGCCGGGCAGCAGCCGGGCGATCTCCCGCATCTCGGCGTCCAGCTCCTCGTACGCCTTCTGCCCCCGGCGCAGCAGCTCGTCGGCGCCGTAGCCGAGCATCTCCCGGTCGCGCAGCAGCGTGGAGTACAGTTCCTCGCCCATCCGCCAGGTCCCGGTGGCCCGGAAACCCTCCAGGAAGGCGGCCAGCTCGTCGAAGGCCGCCGCCGCGGGCTCGGCCGCCGCCGCCAGCCTGGCCCGCAGGGCCTCGTCGGCGACCTGGCCGGGGATCGTCTCGGTGAGCAGGCGCCGGGCGGTCCGCGCCTGGCCCAGGCCCCGCTCGACCAGCAGGGGGCTCGCCAGCCCGGGGTCGAGGTTGGCCCGGCAGGCCGAGAGGACGCCCGGCACCTCGGCGAGCCGGGCAACGGCGGCCTCGACCAGCTCGGCCTCGGGGGCCAGCCGGTGCATGAACGGGGTGAACATCGAGTTGAAGATCGGCCCCGTGTAGACCGACGGGTCACGCCGCCAGGCGGGCCAGGACCCCTGGGCCAGATCGCCGCGCAGCCCGGACATCACCAGCTCGCGGTCGATCCGCTCCTCGAAGTCCCCGCCGGGGACCGCCTGGAGGCGCTCCAGCCAGCGGCGGGACTCGCGCTCGCGGGCGAGGATGCCCCCCTCCGTGAAGTCGCCGAGGGTCCTGTCGCGACCCTCGGCGCCCATGAGGGCGGCGAAGATGGGGTTGGCGTCGAGATACCAGTCGATGTAGTCGCCGACCGGATCCGGGGAGAGCTCCGTCATGCTCCGTGAGCCTACTGCCGCGGGCCGGCTCCGGGGTTTGACGGGCGCCGCCCCGCCCGTCCCATAAGCTTCGTGGTGTGGGTGACCCGAAGTTCGAGATCCAGATGCTCCACGACCGCGTCATGGTGAAGGTGGAGCCGGAGTCAGAGGAACGGCGCAGCACGGCGGGGATCGTCATCCCGGCGACGGTGAAGATGGCCAACCGGCTCGTCTGGGGTCAGGTCTGCGGCGCGGGCGCGAACGTCCGCGCGGTCAAGGTCGGGGACAAGGTCCTGTTCAACCCCGAGGACCAGTACGAGGTCGAGGTTCACGGCCAGATCTACCTCGTCCTGCGCGAGCGCGACCTGCACGCCATCGCCACCCAGCAGACCGACAACGGCACCGGCCTGTACCTCTGACGCGCCCCGCCGGCGCCGCTGAGCGCCCTCGCCCCTTTCCTCCCGGCGAGTGCGTGAATCGGCAAGGAACCGTGCGCGTGACGTCAATGACGGCCGCCGTCCGCCTCATTACCGTGATCTCCGGCCGCCGGAAATCCGACCGGAGGCCGGACCGGTCCGCCTCGGCCTTCACCGGCACCGCGGTCCGCCCGCCGAACCGGAGAAGAGGAGGACTCCATGCGCGTCCGCCGCGACATCGTCTGGACCTGACCCGCGCGTGCCCTCCGAGGCCCAGCGCGTCCCCCGATTCAGAAAGAGAGGTGCTCCGTGCGCATCCGCCGCGACGTCATCTGGAACTGATCCGCGCGTGATCGTCCACGCCTCGTGATCACGGATGGAACACGCCGCCGTCGGTGACGTGGTCCGCCGTACGAGGGGCCGGCGACGCACCCTCCTGTCGCCGGTCCCTTCACGAACCGACGAGGAGAACGATGAGCGAGGCCGCCCGCCCGGCGACGTACCGGGCGGTCTTCGGCGTGGCGGAGTTCCGCGCGCTGTGGCTGACCGCGGTGCTGTCACGCGCCGGAACCCAGATCGCCCGGGTCGCCCTGGCGGTGCTCGCCTACCAGCGGACCGGATCGCCGGCCGTCACCGCGCTGGTCTACGCGCTGACCCTGCTGCCGGCCATCGTCGGCGGGTCCGTCCTGGGCGGGCTGGCCGACCGCTACCCGCGCCGCACGCTGCTGGCCGTCTGCGCCCTCTCCCGGGCGGCGCTCGTCGCGCTGATCGCCGTCCCCGGGATACCGCTGACGGTCCTGTGCGCCCTGGTGTTCCTCGTCCAGCTGATCGACTCACCCGCGCGGACCGCGCAGATGGCGATGACCCCCGACATCCTGACCGGTGAGGCCTACTCCCTCGGCGTGGCGGCCCTCACCCTCACCAACCAGCTCATCGCCCTCGTCGCGTTCGCCGCCGGGGGCGTCCTGGTGGCGGCCGTCGGGCCGGGCGGCTCCCTGCTCGTCAACGCCGCCGCCTTCGCGCTGATGGCGCCGGTCGCCCGGTGGGGACTGCGCCACCGGCCGGCGGCCCGGCCCGGGAGGCCCGGTGGGAGGCGGTGGCCGCGCGACCCGGAGGGCGGGGCCCGGCAGATCCTCGCCAGTCCCCCGCTGCGGAGCCTGCTCGCGCTGGCGCTGCTCGCCGGCTTCCACGTCGTGCCCGAGTCCCTGGCCGCGCCGTACGCCGCCGAGCTGGGGCTGGGCAGCCGGGAGGTGGGGCTGCTGATGGCCTCGATCCCGCTGGGCACCGTCGCGGGGGTCTTCCTGTTCACCCGGTTCGTTCCCCTGCCCGCGCGGCTCGCGTCGCTGGGGCCGCTCGCCGTGGCCGCCGGCCTCCCGCTGGTCCTGTCCGCGCTGCTTCCCGGCCTGGTGCCGGCGCTGGCGCTGTGGGCGCTCAGCGGGCTGCTCAGCGCCTACCAGGTGACGGCCAACACCGAGTTCACCAGGCTCGCCCCGCCCGAGCGGCGCGGCCGGCTGCTCGGGCTGGCCGGCTCGGCCCTCACCGGCGCGCAGGGAGTGGGCATGATCCTCAGCGGGGTCCTCGCCGACCACCTCGGCGTCTCCCGGACGCTCGCGGTCGCGGGCGCGGGGGGCTGCCTCGCCGGCCTGCTCGCCGCGGCGGGCTGGCGGCGGGCCCGCCGGACCCCGGAGGTTCACGCCCCGGCCCCGAGCGGGGCCGCGGCCTCCGGGTGAGACCGCCGTATGGCCGGCGGCGCGGGAACGGCCCGCGACGCGGAGACGGCCCGCCGGGCGGCGAGGTGCGCGCGGCGGTCCGGAGGAGGCCGGGACGGCGGGTCAGGGGCGGGTGTAGCTGAGGTAGACCCTGGCCTTCCAGTCGGCGGCGGGGATGTCGGCCAGCACTCGTGTGCTCTTCCCGGTGAGGTCGGCGACGACGGCCCGGTAGGCGGTGCCGGACGGGACGACGGCGATGAGGTGCCTGTCGTCCCACCAGCCCAGCAGGGCCTGGGCGCGGATGTTCACCTTGGCCGACAGCGCGCCCGTGGTGCGGTTCCAGACGCAGACGGGCTCGGCGTAGGTCAGCGGGCACCAGGTCAGGAAGGCGCTCCCGGAGGGTGAGAAGGCGTCCTCGCCCCCGGCGGGCGCGCCCGTCTTGGCGAAGGTGCGCCGGACGCGGCCGTCGAGGCCGTAGAAGCGGGTGCCACCCTGATGCTCGGTCACCACCTCCGTGCCGCCGGGTCCCCAGCGGAACCTGGCCGCCCTGTCCACCCCCGGCACGGTCACCGCCCGCGTGGTCCTCGCGGCGGCGTCGACGACCGCGAACCCGACGGTGTCCCAGCTCGTGCCGTTCTTCCGCTGCACGGTCAGCACCGCCTTGGCGCCGTCGCGCGACCAGTGGGCGAACTTGGCGATGAGCGGCCTGGCGACGGTCTGGACCTTCGAGCCGGTGTTCGCTGTCAGGTCGGCGAGGAGCACCGAATCGTGGTCGTTGACGTAGGTGGTGGGCACCGCGACGGCCCTGCGGCCCTTCGGCGCGACCGTGATCTCCTGGTAGCCGGTCTGCTTGGCGAACCGGCCGTTGCGGCGGAGGTAGGCGACGTTGCCGAGGGTGTAGGAGGTCACCTTGACCGGGTCGGCCGTCTTCTCGTGGACGGTCACGCCCGTCCCGGTCAGCTTGACGTCGACCACCACCGCCGCGGTCGCGGCCGGCGCCGCGTGCGCGGCGGGCGCGAGGGCGGCGACCGGCGCCGCGGCGGCGGCCACGGCGGCGGCGCGGCGGGCCGTTCGGCGGGCCGTACGGCGGATCGTTCGGCGGAGACCAGCGATCATGGGCACGGCCGCAGCCTAAGCCGGATACACCTCATACTTCGTGATCTATAACGGATCGGTTGGCGTGACAAGGGTCCCGGGCGCGGCCCGCCCTCAGGGCAGGATCGCGTCGACGTAGCCGCCGTCCACCCTGAGGGCGCCTCCGGTGGTCGCGGACGCCTGGGGGGAGCTGAGGTAGACGACCATGTTGGCGATCTCCTCGGGCTCGATGAGCCGTTGCAGGAGCGACTGCGGGCGGTGCAGGCGCATGAACTCGCGCTGCGCCTCCTCCCAGGGCAGGCTCCGGTCCACCAGCTCGTAGACGAAGTCCTCCACTCCCCCGGTGTGGGTCGGCCCGACGATCACGGAGTTCACGGTGACGCCGGTTCCGGCGGCGGCCTTGGCGAACCCGCGGGACACGGCCAGCAGGGAGGTCTTCGACATGCCGTACTGGATCATTTCCGCGGGGATGACGACGGCGGAGTCGCTGGCGATGTTCTGCACCCTCCCCCAGCCCCGCCCCATCATCCCGGGCAGGTAGTGGCGGGTCAGCCGTACGGCGCTGAGGACGTTCACGTCGAAGTAGGCGCGCCACTCGGCGTCGGTGATCTCCAGGGGCGGGCGGGAGCCGTAGATGCCGAGGTTGTTGACCAGGATGTCGGTTTCGGGGACCGCGTCGGCCAGCGTGGCCGCGCCGTCCTCGGTGGCGAGGTCCCCGACGACCGTGACGATCTCGGCGTCCGGCACCGTGCCGCGCAGCCGCCCGGCCGCGTCGTCCAGTGAGGAGGCGCCGCGTCCGGTGAGGACGACCCGTGCGCCGGCCTGGGCCAGGCCGGTGGCGATGGCGTGACCGATGCCCTGGGAGGAGCCGGTGACGACCGCGGTCCTGTCGGTGAGGTCGATGCGCACTTTGCCACCTTCCCTTCGCTCTCGCTCGCCCGGGACGGCGTCCCCGGACTTCCAGGGTGGCATCCGGCCGGAACGAGCCCTGGCCGGGGGCGGTTTCGCCGGTACGGCGAGGCGGGCGGCGACCCGGACGGCGCGGCGCGGGACGGCCGGGCCCGCGGGAGGCGGGGACCGGGCGTACGGCGAGGCGGGGACGGCCGTGCCGGCCGTCCCCGCCTCACTCAGGTGTCGTTTCCACGCCGCACGGTCAGAAGTAGCCGATGCCCTTGATGACCGCCGGGGTCTGGCCGAGGTTCTTGACCTTGAAGCGCAGGCAGGACTGGGCGAGGTGGGTCCGGGGGGTCGCCTGGGCGTCCCGCGCGGCCGTCCGGGAGGCGCCCTGAGTGTCCGTCTGGGTGGCGCCGCGGGTGTCCGTCTGGGCGGGGCCGCTCTGGGCGGGGCCGCTCTGGGCGGCGTCGTCCTGGTCCGTGCGGCCCAGGTTCCGGACGGCGCGCCGGGAGAGGGTCGCGGCGACCCGGGGCGCGTGGTCGTTGGGGGCGATCTCCACCTTTCCGATGGAGCGGCCCCGGCAGTTGGCGACCCGCACCTCGGTGGGCACGCTGTTGTTCTCCAGCTTGACCAGCACGTTGCCGCGGTAGGCGGCCGTGGGCATGAGCTCGGGTGTGAGCATCACCTCCTGGCCGGGCATGACCCTGGCGCGCAGGTTGACCGAGTCGGCGTGGGCCGCGGTACCGGTCACCGCGACGATTCCGGCCGCCGCCAGGGCGATCATCGAAGACAGGGCACGCATCGAGTGTCACTCTCCTTTGTGTCCTTGGGGATCAGACTCAGAGAGACTACGGAGTGTGACGCATTGGAATCGCTATGTGACCGTCGGTTCAGGGTAAAGGCTGCTCGGGGACTCACCGGCGGGCGGCGCCCCGCGCCGGTTCCCTTCCGCCGCGGGCCGTACCCGGGCGGCGGGTTCAGCGGTCGAGGAGGCGGCGGGCCTCCTCGATCAGGTCGATGCCCAGGCTCAGCTTGAGGCCGTAGTAGACGATGGCGGCGGCGGCGACGGCGGCGGCCAGGACGACGAGGATCCTGACCGTCCAGCCCCGGCGGCCGAGCCAGGCGGTCCACGCGGCGAGGGTCCGCCTGCCGAACTCCAGCAGCCGGCGGGCCCAGTGGAACTCGGTGGCCAGGACGGCGAGGCCGGCGAAGACCACCAGCCAGCCGGGGCCGGGGAACGGGACCATGATGAGGCCGCCGATGACCAGCACGGCGCCGATGACGCCGATGACGAACTTCAGGGTGAGGTGGCCGGTGCGGGTGGACCGGATGCCGTCGAGCCATCCCTGGATGCCGGAACGGCGGACCGTCGCGTCCCCGCCGGGGCCGGGGTCCTCGTCCCCGGCCCCGGACGGGCCGCCGGTCTCGCCGCGGAGGTCCGCGGCTCTCGTCTGGCGGGCGGTCCCGCCCTGGGCGTCGGGCGTTCCACCGGAGATCGTCACGTACTCCCCCGTACGGTCGGTTTCGCTCCAGGATAGAGGGAGCCCCTCCGGCCGGTTCCCGCCGTTTTCCGGCCGGAGGCGCGCGGGATCAGCCCGCCGTGCAGGCGACGGTGGCCGGGACGCCGTTGGTCGCCGAGGTGCCGGCGTTCTTCACCGTGACCTCGCCCTGGAACCGCCGGGCCAGGAGTTGACGACCTTGTAGGCGGCGGTGCAGCCGCCCGGCTGGCCGCCGCCGGACGTCGTGGTGAACGTGACCGGGTCGGAGGCGGCGGAGACGTTGCCCGCCGCGTCCCGGGCGACCACGTAGTAGGTGTAGGAGGTCGCCGGGGACAGGCCGGTGAGGGTGAACGCCGGGGAGGCCGGCGAGCCCGCCTTCACGTCGGTCGTCCCGGCCTCCCGGTAGACGTCGTAGCCGCTGACGCCGGTGTCGTCGGTGGAGGCGGCCCAGGTGAGCGTGGCGCCGGAGGAGGTGACCGACGAGGCGGCCGGCCTGCCGGACCTGGAGGGCGGGGTGGTGTCGTCGCCGGGCGGGACGGTCCCGGACGGGTCGGCGTAGAGGACGCCCCGGCCGTTGGTGCCGAGGTAGACGCGCCCGTGGATCCGCGGGTCGCCGGTGATGGCGTCGCCCATGTTGCCGTACCGGTGCCGGTCGTCGTTGATCCGCACCCAGGTCGCGCCGGCGTCGTCGGAGCGGAAGACTCCGGCGGTGCCGTCCACGGTGGCGGCGGCGTAGAGCGCCGGGTACGTCCTGCCGGTGGGCGGGCTGACCAGGTCGAGTACGGCGGTCTCCTCCAGGCCCCTGACCATGGGCTTGATGGTGAACTGGCCGCCGGCGTCCCATTTGAGGAGGTCCTCGGTGCCGTAGATCGTGGCGCCGGTGCCGTACATCATGCGGTTGGAGTCGAACGGGTCGATCTCCACGGACTCCGTCATCCAGCCGAGCTTGGGCGCGGTCTCCGGCGGCGACGGGTTGCCGCCGAAGGTGAGCCAGGGCGCCGAGGAGACGTCCATCCTTTGACGCGCTTCCCGGCCTGAAGGCCGGGGATTCAGCCCGCGCCGCGTCACGCGGCACCTCTGCGGCTTCCTGTTTCACCGGGTCCTGCCCTCCGCTAGGCGGCGGGTCTTACAGTCCCTCCGCAGGCGTTTAGCCTGTCCGCCCGTCCGGCGGCCAGGATGTTGATCGCCGCGTTCACGTCCCGGTCATGGGCCACCCCGCACGGGCAGGTCCACGACCGGATGGAAAGCGGCATGGTCTCGGCGATGGCTCCGCACGCCGAGCACAGCTTCGACGAGGGAAACCAGCGGTCGATCCTCGCGAAGGTCCGTCTGTACCGGGCGGCCTTGTACTCCAGCATCGCGGTGAAGGCCGACCAGCCCGCGTCGTGGACGCTCCTGGCCAGCCTCGTGCGTGCCAGGCCCTTCACCGACAGGTTCTCCACGTACACCGCTTGGTTGTCACGGATGATGCTCGCAGAGAGCTTGTGGGCGAAGTCCCGGCGCGCGTCGGCCACCCGGGCGTGAGCCTTGGCGACCTTGGCGACGGCCTTGTTCCGGTTCGCCGACCCGTTCACCTTGCGGCTCAGTGCCTTCTGCGCTTTACGGAGTTTCTTCGCCGCCCGGCGCAGGAACCGGGGGTTGTCGATCTTCCGGCCGTCCGATGTCACCGCGAAGTGCGTCAGCCCCAGGTCGATGCCGACCTCGGCCGCCGATTCGGGCAGCGGCTCGTCGCCGGTCTCGACCACGAACGACGCGAAGTACCGCCCGGCCGCGTCCTGGATGACCGTGACGCTGGACGGCTCCGACGGCAGGGTCCGCGACCAGCGCACCGGCACCTCCCCGATCTTCGGCAGGCGCAGCCTCCCACCCGCCGTGACCGAGAACCGGGCGTTCCTCGTGAAACGGATCGCCTGCCGCCTGTCCTTCTTCGACCGGAACCGGGGAGCGGCGACCTTCGGCCCCGTGCGCCTGCCGGTGATCGAGGCGAAGAAGGCGCGGTAGGCGGCGTTCAGGTCGGCCAGGGCCTGCTGAAGCACCACCGCCGAGACCTCGCCCAGCCAGGAGCGTTCCGGCGTCTGCTTCGCCTCGGTGACGACCCGCTTCGACAACTCCCCGTCCGAGACGTACGGCAGGCCCGCCTCACGCGCCGCCTGGCGGGCGCGCAGCCCGTCGTTGAACACCACCCGCGCGCACCCGAACGCCCGCGCCAACGCCTCACGCTGGACGGCGTCCGGATAGAGCCGGTACCGGCAACGAAGCCGCACGGCCCTCATCGTGCCACCCGACCATGACCGAACGCAGGGGAATCGGGACGATCCGTGGACACCTCGGCGACCGCGCCGACGCCGCGCACCACCCGGCGAGCACGCTGAACAGACTTCTTCGCATGTACGGCTTCCCTTCGCGGAGCAATGGTCAGACCGCCATGCACGGTCAGGGGGCGGGACCCTGACCTTCGACCGCCCGTGATGCACGTGCATGAACGCCCAGAGGGTCACACACCAGCGCACATCCCGTCAATAGTTTGCTAATCCAACTAAAGCCGGAAAGGTAAAGTCCTGTGGCCTTCTTCGATTTTCACCCCAAATATGGGCTAATGTCCGTTCATGCATGAGGCAAATCTCGTGATGACCGTCAACGGCCCGTGCCCCCCGCCGGCCATCGAGGGGGCGGTCCTCCCCCGCGAGCACCTCCGCAGCGACCTGCGCTGCGCGGCCGGCACGGCCTCCGACCCCAACCGCTGGCTGGACGAGGAGGACGCCGTCGCCGAGGAGCTGTGCGGCCTGCGCCGGTACGACGCCCTCGGCCTGGTCGTCGAGCTGAGCTGCATCGGCGCCGGGCGCGACGCCGCGGCCCTGGCCAAGGTCGCGGCGCGCAGCCGGGTCGGCGTGGTGGCCGGGACCGGCTTCTTCGCCGGCCCGTTCACGCCCGCCTGGGCGCTCGACGCCGACGTGGACACGCTCACCGCCCACCTGCTGGCCGAGATCCGCGACGGCCTGGACGGCACCGGCGTCCGGCCCGGTGTGATCGGCGAGATCGGCGCCTGGGACGGCGAGCCGTCCCCCGCCGAGGAGCGCTGCGCGGTCGCCGCCGCCCGGGCGTCCCTGGCCTCGGGCCTGCCGGTCGCGGTCCACCACCGCGGCGCCGTGGCGCTGCTGGAGATCCTGCTCGGCGAGGGGCTGCCCGCCTGCCGCGTCAGCGTCGCCGACGCCGGGACCGACCACGCGGTCCTCCGCAAGGTCGCCGAGGCCGGCGGCTACGTCTGCCTCTCCTCCCTCGGGCCGGACCGGCTCCGGCACGCCCTCGCCCTCGTCGAGGAGGGACACGCCCACCGGCTGCTGCTCAGCAGCGGCCTGTCGATGGTCTCGGAGATCGAGCGGTACGGCGGGGCCGGCTACGGCCACCTGTTCCGTACGTTCCTGCCCAGGATGCGCGAAGCTGGGATCACCGAGGACACCATCCGCCTGATCACCCGTGACAACCCCCTCCGCTGGCTGGCCCACCTGGAGCGGCGACACCTGGAGCAGTGATGTCGATCAAGGTCGCGAACGCCCCCGTCAACTTCGGGATCTACCGGGCCGACGACGCGCCGATAGGCCCGGCGACCATGCTCGGCGCGCTGGCCGGAGCCGGATACGACGGGATCGACTCAGGGCCGATCGGATACCTGGGCACCGGCGATGAGCTGCGGGAGCGGCTGGAGCGGGCCGGGATGGGCCTGGCCGGCGGCTGGGTGGACCTGCGCTACGAGGACGCCGGGGCGTTCTCGGCGGGCCTGCCGGGGCTGGAGGCCGCCCTGGCGGTGTTCGCCGACGCGGCGCCCGCCGACGGCCGGTTCGCGCCGCGGCCCACGCTCGCCTGCCCCGACCACCCGCCGCGGGTCGCCCGCGACGGCGCCCCGGGCCTGCCCGCCGCCGGGTGGGCGGGCTTCGCCGCCCGGGTCCAGGAGGCCGCCGACCGCTGCCGCGACCGGGGCCTGGAGCCCGTCTTCCACCACCACCTCGGCACCCTGGTGGAGACCGCCGAGGAGGTCGAGCGGCTGCTGGAGCTCACCGACGTCTCCCTCTGCCTGGACACCGGGCACCTGTGGCTGGCGGGCGGCGACCCGGTGGCGGCGCTGCGCGACTGGGGCGGCCGGATCCGGCAGGTCCACCTCAAGGACGCCGACCGCGCGGCGCGCGACCGGGTACGGGCGGCCGGGGGCGACCTGGCCGCGGTGGTCGCCGGCGGCGGCTTCCCCGCCCTCGGGGCCGGGGAGGTCGATCTGGCCGGGGTCCTCGCCGGGCTGGACGGCTACGAGGGCTGGCTGGTCGTCGAGCAGGACGTGCCCGGCTCCGGCCAGGACATCCGCCGCATCCTGGACGACCAGCGCGCCAACCGCGACTGGCTGCGCGCCCACGGTCTCTGACCGTTCCGGCGAGGAGGCCCCGGCCGTACGGCCGGCGCCCCGGGCCTCCCGCCGCGCGGCTCCGGCGGGCCGTACGGCGGGCCGATCAGCCCGCGGGCTCGCACATCTCGCCGGCGTACGGGCGCGGACGCGGGCGGCCGACCATCAGCCGCGAGCCCGGCCCCCGGGCCGCCGCCACGTCGTCGGGGTTGGCCAGCGCGCAGCGGTCCAGGGACAGGCAGCCGCAGCCGATGCACTCGGTCAGGCCGTCGCGGAGCCGCTGGAGCTGCTTGATCCGGTCGTCCAGCTCCGACCGCCACGTCGCCGACAGCCTCGCCCAGTCATCGCGGGTGGGGGTGCGCTCCTCGGGCAGCGCCGACAGCGCGGCCTGGATCGTCTTCAGCGGGATGCCCACCCGCTGCGAGACCCGGATGAAGGCGATCCTGCGCAGCGTGTCACGGGTGAAGCGGCGCTGGTTGCCGGCCGTGCGACGGCTGCGGATCAGCCCCTTGGCCTCGTAGAAGTGCAGCGCCGAGACGGCGACGCCGCTGCGGGTCGCGAGCTGGCCGACAGTGAGTTCGGAGTTGGGCACGGGCGCATCGTACCGCTACCTCCACCAATCTTGAGGTTCCGCCCCGGGCTGCGACGCCCCCGAGGGCCGGGCCCTGCCGCCTCGCCGGCCCTCGGCCGTCCCGGGCCGCGCGGGGAACCGCGGCCGTCCCGGGTCGCGAGGGGAACCGCGGCGCCCTCACCTCCCGAGGGTGCTCTCCCGGGGCACGAGGCGGTAGCCGGCCCGCGCCTCCCGGGGAGGCTGGCCCGGTCGGCCGTCGATGCGCTGCCGGAGCAGGTCGACCGCGATGCGGGCCAGCTCCGCCTTGTCGGGGGCGACGGTGGTGAGGGTGGGCGTGCTGTAGCGGCCGTCCTCGATGTCGTCGAGCCCGGCCAGCGCGATGTCCTCGGGCACCCGCAGTCCCGCGGCGAGGATCGTGCGCATCGCGCCCAGCGCCAGCAGGTCGTTGAAGCAGAACACCGCGTCGGGCCGCGGGTCCAGGGCCAGCAGGCCGGCCATCGCCGCCGCGCCCTCGGCCCGGTGGTAGCGCTCCACCTTCGCGACCGTCTCGGGCAGCCCGTGCTCGGCCAGGGCCTGGCGGTACCCGGCCAGGCGGAGCGGCGCCGTGCCGCTGGCGGAGTTGTCCTGCGCGCCGAGGGCGGCGATGCGGGCGCGGCCGAGGCCGATCAGGTGCTCGGTGACGTCGCGGGCCGCCCGGACGTTGTCGATGGCGACGTGGTCGGCCGGGCCGTCGTGGATCCGCTCGCCGAGCAGGACGAGGGCGGTGTCGTCGGTGCGGGCCGCCAGTTCCTCGGCGCCGATCGCGAAGGGGGTCAGGATGACCCCGTCCACCCGGTGGTCGCGGACCCCGTCGAGGGCCTGCCGCTCCCGGTCCAGGCCGCCGTCGGTCTGCTCGATGACGACCAGCCACCGGTGCTCGGCCGCGGCGTCGATGACGAACCGGGACAGCTCCGCGAAGTAGGGCGCGTCGAGCTCCGGCAGGGCCAGGGCGATCACGCCGGTGCGCCCGCGCCGCAGGTTCCGCGCCGACAGGTTGGGGCGGTAGTCGAGCTCGGCGAGCACCTTCTCCACCTTCGCCCGGGTCTCCGGCGAGACGTGGGCGTATCCGTTGACGACGTTGGAGACCGTCTTCACCGACACCCCCGCCAGGCGCGCGATGTCGCGCAGGCTCACTCCCACGTCCTCTTCCCATCCTCCCCGGTCGCGCTGCCCTTCCCGGCCCGCGCGAGATGCGAACCCGTCGATCGTAACGCCCGGGTATCGACTGTGGCAGCGACTGTTTACAACGTTGAAACAACGTTGTACAAACTTCCCTGTTCACGCAAGCCCCCGCAGGAAGAGGTCTGCCGTGCCCCCCTCCGCCCGCCTCACCCTGGACCCCGCCTTCCGGATCGGTCCGGTGGATCCCCGGCTTTTCGGCTCGTTCGTCGAGCACATGGGCCGCTGCGTCCACACCGGCGTCTTCGAGCCCGGCCACCCCCTGGCCGACGCCGACGGCTTCCGCACCGACGTGCTGGAGCTGACCCGCGAGCTCGGGGTCACCGTGGTCCGCTACCCCGGCGGCAACTTCGTCTCCAACTACCGCTGGGAGGACGGAGTCGGCCCCGTCCACGAGCGGCCCGCCCGCCTGGACCTGGCGTGGCGGAGCCTGGAGGGCAACCGCTTCGGCCTGAACGAGTTCATGGCGTGGGCCGCCAAGGCCGGGGTGGAGCCGATGATGGCGCTCAACCTGGGCACCCGAGGCGTGGCCGAGGCGCTGGAGCTGGTGGAGTACGCCAACCACCCCGGCGGCACCGCCCTGTCGGAGCTGCGCCGCTCGCACGGCGTGGACAAGCCGCACGACGTTCGGCTGTGGTGCCTGGGCAACGAGCTGGACGGCCCCTGGCAGATGGGGCACAAGACCGCCGCCGAGTACGGCCGGCTCGCCGCCGAGACCGCGCGGGCGCTCAAGCGCTTCGACCCCGGCCTGTCCCTGGTGGCCTGCGGCAGCTCCAACAGCGGCATGCCGACGTTCGGCTCGTGGGAGGCCGAGGTGCTGGAGGCCACCTACGAGATGGTCGACTACGTCTCACTGCACGCCTACTACGACCCCACGGACGGCGACACCGACTCCTTCCTGGCCAGCGGCGCCGACATGGACCACATGATCCGCTCCATCGCCGCCACCGCCGACCACGTCGGCGCGAGGCTGCGCAGCAAGAAGAAGATCATGCTCTCCTTCGACGAGTGGAACGTCTGGTACCAGAGCCGGTTCGGCGGCGAGTCCTCGCTGGGGTGGACCGAGCACCCCCGGCTGATCGAGGACACCTACGACGTCACCGACGCGGTCGTCGTCGGCAGCCTGCTGATCACGCTGCTGCGCAACGCCGACCGGGTCGGCGTCGCCTGCCAGGCCCAGCTCGCCAACGTCATCGCCCCGATCAGGACCGAGCCCGGCGGCCCGGCCTGGCGGCAGACCATCTTCCACCCGTTCGCGCTGACCGCCCGGCACGCCCGCGGCCAGGTGCTGCGGGTGGAGCCCGAGTGCGCGGTGATCCCCACCGCCAGGTACGGCGACGTCCCGGCGATCTGGGCCACCGCCACCCACGACGAGGCGACCGGCGAGACGACGCTCCTCGCCGTCAACCGCGACCGGAACGCCCCGTGCGACCTGGAGGTCGCCCTCCCCGGGGGAATGCGGGCGGTGGAACACCTGGAGCTCGCCGACGACGACCCCTCGGCCGCCAACTCCGCCGAGGCGCCCGGCCGCGTCGTCCCCCGCCCCGGATCCGGCGCCCGCGTCGAGGGCCGCCGCGCCTCGCTCCGGCTCTCCCCCTCCTCTTGGAACATCGTCCGCTTCGCCCCCGCGTCCCCCCAGGAGTGACAATGACCAGTCCGTTCTCCCGCCGCTCCTTCCTCGGCCTCTCGGGGGCCGTGGGACTCACCGCCGCGCTGACCGCCTGCGGAGGCGGCACGAAGATCGGGGCGGACTCCTCCGCGCCCGCCTCCCCCGCGCCGGCGTTCTCCGGCGGGGAGTACACCGGCCCCAAGGTGACGCTCGACTACTGGAACGGCTTCACCGGCGGCGACGGCCCGCACATGCGGAAGATGCTGGAGGAGTTCAACAAGCGGTTCGCCGGCCGCATCGAGGTCCGCAACGTCACCCGGCGCTGGGAGGACCTCTACCCGGCGATGCCGACGGCCATCGCCGCGGGCAAGGGCCCGGACGTGGCGGTGATCCACATCGACTGGGTCGGCACCTTCGCCGCCCGCAGAACGCTGCTGCCGCTGGACGACGTGGTGAGCTCGCTCGGGCTGACCGAGTCCGACTACATCCCCGCCATCTGGAAGGCCGGCGTCTACCGGGACCAGCGCTACAGCGTGCCGCTGGACGTGCACTGCCTGGCCGACTACTGGAACACCGAGCACCTGGACAAGATCGGGCTGAAGGAGGCGCCCGCCGACCGGGAGGGCTACGAGAAGGCGCTGACGGAGCTGAGGAAGGCCGGCGTCGCCAACCCGTTCTGGATGCCGAACAAGTGGCCGGCGCACCTGATGTTCATGAGCCTGCTGTGGCAGTTCGGCGGCGAGCTCTACAGCGAGGACGGCGCCAGGGCGCTGTGGGGCGGGCCGGAGGGCGAGCAGGCCCTGGCCTGGATGGTCGAGCAGATCGACAAGGGCCACAGCCCCGCCGAGGTCGCCCAGGACAGCCAGTACGCCGCCTTCAAGAACGGCAAGGTCAGCCTCACCTGGGACGGCATCTGGCAGATCAACGACCTCAAGACCAACGCCCCGTCGCTGAAGTGGGGCATGTCCCCGATCCCGAACATCGGCGGCACCGCCGCCATGTGGAGCTCCTCGCACAACTTCGTGATGACCTCCCAGGCCGGCAAGGACCCCAACAAGGTCCAGGCCGCCAAGTTCTTCATCGACCACATGGGCCGCCTGTCGGCCGAGTGGGCCAGGGCCGGCATGATCCCCGCCCGCAACTCCGCCCGCCAGGACCCGCAGATCGCCGGCCTGCCGCAGATCAAGCTGGCCGCCGACCCGGACGTGTTCCACTTCATCCCCGCCGTCCCGGGCGTCGGCGACGTGCAGAGCAAGGCCCTCGAACTGGCCGTCGCCAAGGCCGTGCTGAAGCAGTCGTCCCCCGCGGAGGCGCTGAAGGAGGGCGTGGCCTCGGCGGACAAACTGCTGGCCGACAACAAGCGGAAGTACGGTCGGTGAGCGGCCTGCCGGCCGGGGTGGGGGACCTGCGCGGGGCGGCGCGACCGGGCGGGTCCCCCGGGACCGCGAGCAGGATGCGGTCCTGGACGCCGTACGCGTTCTGCGCCCCCTACCTCGTGCTGTTCGCCGTCTTCATGATCCTGCCGATCGGCTTCGGGTTCTGGACGAGCCTGCACGAGTGGGACATCAACCTGCCGGCCAAGCCGTTCGTCGGGCTGGAGAACTACACCGACCTGTTCGACCCGGGGAGCGTCGACGGGTCGCGGTTCTGGTCGGCGATGCGGGCCACCGGGATCTTCACCGTCTTCTCCGTCCCGCTGCTGATCCTGCTGCCGCTGCTGGTGGCGCTGCTGATGAACGGCCGGTTCAGGGGGCGCAACCTCTACCGGGCCGTCTACTTCGCCCCCTACGTGCTGGGCGTCGTGGTCGTCGGCGTCGTCTGGCAGTTCCTGCTGGACGGCAACATCGGCCTGGTCAACCACTACCTGGGCCTGGACGTGCAGTGGACCACCGACGTGCCGGCCGCCTGGGTCGCCCTCGTCGGGGTGACGGTGTGGTGGACGCTCGGCCTGAACGCGGTGATCTTCCTCGCCGGGTTGCAGGACATCCCCCGGGAGCTGCACGAGGCGGCGATGGTGGACGGCGCCTCGGCCTGGGACCGGTTCCGCGCGGTGACCCTGCCCGGCCTGCGGCCGGTCATGCTGTTCGTGGTCAACACCACGATCCTGGCCTCGGCCAACATGTTCGGCCAGTCCTACCTCATCACCCGGGGCGCCCCCGCGGACCAGACCAAGACGGCGATCTACCTGATCGCCGAGACCGGCCTGCGCCAGTTCGACATGGGCACCGCCTCGGCGATGAGCTTCATCCTCGCCGCCTTCCTGATGGTGGCCAGCGGGCTGGTCTTCGGCGCGTTCCGGGACAGGAGGAAGGCATGACCGGGGCCCTCGGGAAGGAAGGCGGGAGAACCGTGACCGTGAACCCCACGATCCCCGTGATCCCCGCGGAGGTGGTGGAGCCGTGACCGGGGACGTCCGCCGGCTGCGCCGTACCCTGCTGCACCTGGTCCTCGCGGTGATCGCGGCGCTCTACCTGAGCCCGCTCGTCTACATGGTCGTCACCTCTTTCAAGACCCGCGAGGCCGCCGGCTCGACGGAGCCGCGGTGGGTGCCCGACCCGGCCACGCTCGACGCCTACCGGGAGGTCCTCGGCAGCGCCGACAGCCCGGCACTGCGCTGGTTCCTCAACAGCCTGGCCGCCGCCACCGGGCACGCGGTGCTCGTCCTGGTCACCGCCACGCCCGCCGCCTACGCGCTGGCCCGGCTCCGCTTCCGCGGCCGGAACCTGCTCTTCGGGACGATCGTGGCCACGCTGTTCGTGCCGCCGGTGGTGCTGCTGATCCCCAACTTCCTGATAGTCAACGAGCTGGCGTGGGTGGACAGCCTGCCCGCGGTGATCGTTCCGGCCGCGGCCGGCGCGTTCGGGGTGTTCTTCCTGCGGCAGTTCTTCATCACGCTGCCCGGGGAGCTGGAGGAGGCCGCGGAGCTGGACGGCGGCAACCGGTGGCAGATCTTCACCGCCATCGCGCTGCCGCTGGCCCGTCCCGCGCTGGTGACGCTGTTCCTGCTGTCGTTCCTGACGAACTGGAACGACTTCCTGTGGCCGCTGTACGTGCTGCTCAGCCCCGAGTCGCTGACCCTGCCCGCGGGCCTGGGCAACTTCCAGAGCGCCAACAGCGTCCGCTACGACCTGCTGATGGCCGGCGCGGTGATCGCCAGCGTCCCGGTGATCGTCATCTATCTCGCCGCCCAGCGCTGGGTGATCGAGGGCATCTCCCGTTCGGGCCTGAAGGGGTGAGGGACGCCCTGGCGGGCCGGGGACGGAGTGGGCTCCCGGCCCCGGGGGTACGCACGAGATCCGGCCGGAGGGTCCGGGCGGATGACGGTGAGAATGGGCGTATGACGAGAGCACTGGTGCTGGGCGGCGGAGGAATCGCGGGAATCGCCTGGGAGGCGGGGATCGTGGCGGGCCTGCGGGAGGCGGGCCTGGACCTGGGAGAGGCCGGCCTGGTGGTCGGCACCTCGGCCGGGTCGGTGGTGGGGGCGCTCGTCGCCACCGGGGCCGACCTGGAGAGCGCGGTCGCCGCCGAGGCGGACGGGACGAACGGAGCCGGCGGGACGGGCGCCGGGACGGCGGCGCGGCCGGCCGTGGACATGGAGCCGGTGATGGCCGCCTTCGGCCTGCTGTACGACCCGTCGCTGGAGCCGCGGGAGGCCCGGCGGCGGATCGGCGAGCTGGCCCTGGCCGCAGAGGGCGCCGCCAGGATCGAGTCGGTCGGCGAGCGGCTGCCGGTGAAGGAGTGGCCGGACCGCCGGCTGCTGATCACCGCGGTCGACGCCGGGACCGGCGAGTTCACGGTCTGGGACCGCGACTCCGGCGCGCCGCTGGCCGCGGCGGTCGCCTCCAGCTGCGCGGTCCCCTGCGTGTTCGCGCCGGTGGAGATCGGCGGGCGCCGCTACATGGACGGCGGGGTGCGCTCGGCCACCAACGCCGACCTGGCGGCGGGCAGCTCGGCCGTGGTCGTCCTGGAGCCGCTGGCGCACTTCACGCCCAGGACTCGCTACCGGGACGAGATCGCCGAGCTGGGCGGCGTCCCGGTGGCCCACGTGGCGCCCGACGAGGCGGCCGTCGCCGTGTTCGGCGCCGACGTCCTCGACCCGGGCCTGTGGAAGCCCGCCTTCGAGGCCGGCCTCGCCCAGGCGCCCGCGGTCGCGGACGAGGTGGGCCGGGTCTGGCGGGCCTGACCGCCGCGCGGCCGGGGCCGGTCACACGGCGGGCGGCGGGTCCGGCGCGGCAGGGCCGTACGGCGGCGCGGTGTCAGGGCAGGCAGCCGCGCACGCCGTACCTCGCGCCGCGGTTGAAGGAGGAGGTGCGCTGGGCGGCGGTGCCGTGGTCGGTCACGTCGGTCCAGGACGTCTCGTCGCCCAGCCTCCGGTGGATCTCGGCGATCTCCTCCAGGTCGCCCCGCTCGAACCGCAGCACGCCGTCGGCCGCGGCGCCGTACAGCACGGCGCCGGCCAGGCAGTCGGCCTGGAGTTCGTAGGTGGACATCACCAGCGAGTCGCGCAGCCGCGCCTGCACGGCGTGGCCCCACTCGTGGGCGACGACGAGGTACACCCACGCGTCGCCGATGCGGTAGCCCTGCGCCATGAGGTCGAGGTCCCAGGCGATGTAGTCGTCCTCGATGCAGTACCAGGCGTTGTCGTAGCCGAGGCGCCGGCCTCCGCACAGCGGCGGCTTCGTCACGCCCCTGCGGTAGCCGCCGTACACGGCCGGGGGGACGTACTTGCCGGTGAAGAACCGCGACCAGTGGGTCCGCCAGTAGCTGTCCACGACGTAGACCGCCGTGGAGACGTCCTGGCCCATGTCGTCCGTGCTCCGCGCCGCCGCGGCCGGGCTCGCCGGGCCGGCCACCGCGGCCAGGGACGACCACGCGACCACGAGGCAGAGCGCCTTCCATCGCCGCACGCGCACAGAGGCCTCCCGCCGGCCGGATCCTGCCTCGAAAGTAGGCGCGGATCGGGCGCGGCGGAAGACCGGGGAGCCGTATGGACGAAAGTTCTGTGAAGGGGCCGGAGGCCGGGCACGTCACCGGCCCCCGCCGCGGCGCGCGGTCGCGGCGGGGGCCGGCCGTACGGTCACCGCTGCCGGGCGCCCTCGCGCAGCCGTTCCGGGTCGACGTCGCGCTCGGGGTGGCGGCGCAGGTACTCCTGCTCCAGCTCCCCGGTGCGCACGGTGTGGTTCGCCAGCGCGTCGTCCGATCCGTGCATGAGCGTCTCCGTCCGCGTCTCGTGCATGTGCCGCAGCTCGCGGAGCAGGTCTTCCTCGGAGAGGTCCTTCGGGTCGATTCCCATCGTCATAGGGACTCGCCTACCCCGTCACCGCCCTCCCTCACCTTCCTCTCTCCCCTCCCGTCCCGCGCTGACGATCTCGCCCACACCCGATTTCACTAAATTCCGTCAGATTTCATGACTTCGCTACATTGCGGGTATACCGCCGTCGCTTTACCGTCCCGGTATGGACCTCGAGCTTCGACACCTCAGGATCGTGCGGGCGGTCGCCGAGGCCGGGAGCGTCACCAAGGCCGCGACCCACCTCGGGCTGGCCCAGCCGGCGCTGACCGCCCAGCTCAAGCGGATAGAGCGAGGACTCGGGGGAGCCCTGTTCCGGCGCGACCACACCGGCGCGCGACCCACACCTCTCGGCGAGCTGGTGCTTGCCAGGGCGAAAGTCCTGCTGCCCGCCGCCCGCGAACTCCAGGAGGAGGCGGTGCGGTTCGCCAACGCCGGCGGCACCGCGCCCAGCTACCGCCTGGGCGCCACCAACGGGCCGGTCCTGGGCGGCCTGGTCGACCGGCTGGCCACCGAGTGGCCCTCGACACCGGTCAGCACCTGCACCTCGTGGTCGGCCAGGGAACTCGCCACGATGGTCACGCTCGGCCGCCTCGACTTCGCGGTCGTCGGCACCTGCGGCGAGAGCCCACCGCCCCTGGAGGGGCCGGTGATGTGGCGGACGATCGGGCTGGACCCCGTCTTCGTGCTGCTCGGCGAAAACCACCCGCTGGCCGGGCGCGCGGAGGTGGAGCTCTCCGAGCTGGCCGACGAGCGGTGGGCCGTCGCCCCCGGCGACGGGTGTTTCGGCGACTGCTTCGCCGCCGCCTGCGCCCGTGCCGGCTTCACGCCCCTGACCATCTACGAGACCGACGTGGCCACGTGCCTGCACCTGGCCTCCGTCGGCCGCGCCGCCGTACTGTGCCAGGCGACCTTCCAGCCGACCCCGGGGCTGACCGCGGTGCCGCTCGCCGGCGCGCCGCTGCGCTGGCGGCACATCCTCGGCTGGCACCCGGAGGCGGCCCCCGCGCGGGTCGCGGACTCGGTCGCCGAGTACGCCAAGGCGGCCCATGCCGACGCGGTACGGCGCAACACCTGCTACGCCTCCTGGCTGAGCCGCAACCCGCGCTTCGGCACCATTCCCTGACCGGGCGTGTCACGGCGTCCGGCACGGTCGACCACAATGGTCGGATGAGCGAGGTTCTGACGCTGTGCGAGGGCGCGGTGCTGACGCACCTGGCCACCCGGGCCGAACTGGCGGCCGGCCGGCTGGCCGCCGCCGACGACCTGCGGCTGTGGGCGCGGCTGGCCGACGGCGAGGGGCTGCCGCTCGCCGGCGGCGGCCGGGTGCGCACCGTGGCCGAGGAGGGCGGGCCGTTCCTGGCCGGGCCCGCGGGCTGGCTGGCGGACGTGGCGGCCGAGGACGTCGTCGCGCTGCGCCTGCGCGACGGCCGGCTGGAGCCGTCCACCGTGAAGCTCGACTCCTTCCCCGCCGACCGGGCGATGCTCGTCGCCCAGGAGTTCGGCGAGCGGGCGCTCGACGCGCTGCGCTCCTTCGCCGAGGGGATCGAGCCCTCCCCCGGCGTCCCGATCGACGCGGTGGTGCTGGAGCTGCTGGCCAGGGCCCCGGAGACCTTCGCCGACCCGCTCCCTCCGCTGGCGCCGCTGCTGCGGGGGGCCTCGCTGGAGGTGCGGGGCGGCCGGGTGGGCGTCGTGGGCACCCCCTGGGACACCGGGTCGGTCGCCGGCCTTTCGCCGCTGGACATCATGCGGCTGACCTTGTCGCGCAGCGCGCTGCGCACCTACGACGAGGGGGCGGACCTGTCGAAGGCCGTCACGTACCTGTCGCGCTCGCCGGAGGTGCTGGAGCGGATCGCCGACGAGGTCGAGCGCGAGCCCCTCTCCCCCCGGGTGCTGGAGGCGCTCCCCCGCACCGAGCCGGCCGCGCTGCTGCTGGCCGCCCGCTCCGCCGAGGGCGAGGGGCGGTCGTTCGAGGCGGCCGGGCTCGTCGGGGAGGCGCTGTCCCTGGCGCCCGGCCTCGCGCCGGCCGAGCGGGACGCGGCCGAGTACGCCGCCTGCCGCACCGACCCCGGCGACCCGCTGCCCGCGCGGGCGGAGCACCTGTTCCGGCGGCTCGTCGCGTACGGTGACCGACCGGCCCGCCGCCGCCTGGTGGACGACCTGGTGGCGCTGAGCGTCCGGGTGGCCGAGCCCGCCCTGGCCGACCTCGCGCTGTTCGAGAACGACGTGGTGGGAGAGTTCCTGGACGCGCGGGGCGTGTGGCTGCGCGACGACGAGGTGGAGCTGCTGGAGTCCTGGCGGCGCACGCCGCTGCGCCTGTGGGAGGTCCTGGGCGTCGAAGGGGAGGAGGTCACCCTGCGCGACGCCGGACCCGGGGGGGACGGGCCGGTGACGGTGACCGACGAGCTGCTGTCGCGCCAGGCCGTGCCCGGCGACCTGATGCTGACCCGGCTGCTGGGCGACGGCCGGGGGCCGCGGGTTTTCGGCCACCCGTTCAAGGTGGCCCCGGAGCGGCGGGAGGAGATGCTGGCGCTGCTGACCGACCCGGTCGACCCCTACGCGGTGGCGGCCTTCTTCCGCCGGGCCCCGCGTCCGCCCGGCGCCCCCTGACGCGGGGCCGCGCGGCCGGCCGGACCGGCCGCGCGGCAGCGAGGAGCGTGTCGTCAGCCTCCGTAACCGCTCTCGCCTTCGTAACCCTTCTCGCCTTCGTAAGGCATCTCGCCTTCGTAGTTCTTCCCGCCTTCGTAACCCTTCTCGCCTTCGTAAGGCATCTCGCCTTCGTAGTTCTTCCCGCCTTCGTAACCCTTCTCGCCTTCGTAAGGCATCTCGCCTTCGTAGTTCTTCTCGCCTTCGTAGTTCTTCTCGCCCTCGTAACCCTTCTCGCTTTCGTTCTCATGGCCCATGTTCTTGTGGCCCATGTTCTCGTGGTGGCTCTTATCCCAATGTTGGCCCTTGTCCCAGCGGTGGCCCTCGTAGCCGTTCTCGCGCTTGCCGTACCCGCCGCCGTCGTCACCGTCACCGGCTACGTACCGCTGGAAGGGCTCGCCGACGGCCACGCGGGCGGTGGCCGTGCCCGCCGCCGCGGACTGGGCCGCCAGGGCGGCGGGGACGACAAGGCCGGAGCCCGCCACGATGCCGGCGGCGAGAGCGTAACTGATCCTGATCATGTGACCCCCCATATCCGTTGGTCACGCCCGGGCGGCGCCCGGACCGACGGGGCGCCGGGCCGGCCGCCGGGGTTCTCCCGACGGCGCGGAGACGGCGTACAACTGGGATTCCACCCGGACCGGAGCGGAAATCGGCGTCCTTCTCAGGAAAGGGGAAACCATTGATCCGGCCGACTTACCATCCGGTAGCGGAGAATGACGGCGGAGACGGTTTTCGTCACGCTCGGTCAGCGGCTCCGGAGCGAGGCTCGCCCTCCCGCGCCTTCCGCCGTCCGGCCGAACAGAACGGGCCGGTAGATCGCCTCCGCCTCCTGAGGCCGCCGTACGCCCCTCTTATGGCGAGAGCCGTACAAAAGTAGCGATCATTTGGGCATAATGACGGGAAGAGTGGGCGTAAGTCGCCGCGGCCACGCGTGAACGAGGAGTGTTGACTGTGCGCATGCCGAGCGAGGCGAACGGTCCCGACGCGGGCGCGGGGGCGCTGCTGAAGATCCTGCGCGACGGTCAGGCCCGCACCCGGGCGGAGCTGGTGCAGCTCACCGGCCTGGCGAGATCGACGCTCGGGCAGCGTCTCGACGCATTGGTGAGCCAGCGGTGGGTCGTCCCGGCCGAGGAGGCCATCTCCTCGGGGGGCCGCCCGGCCGTCGCCTTCACCTTCAACCGCTCGGCCCGCGTCGTCCTCGCCGCCGACCTCGGCGCGACCCACGCCCGGGTCGCGGTCACCGACCTCGGCACCGAGGTCCTCGCCGAACGCGCGGCGGAGGTGCCGATAGACCGCGGACCCGAGGAGACGCTTCACTGGCTCCAGCGGACCTTCGAGGAGATGCTCGCCGAGAGCGGCCACACCACCGGGGAGGTCTGCGGCATCGGGGTCGGCCTGCCCGGCCCGGTGGAGCACAGCTCCGGACGGCCGGTCAATCCGCCGATAATGCCGGGCTGGGACGGCTTCCCCGTCCCGGAGTGGCTCGGGGAGCGGCTGGGCGCGCCCGTCCTGGTGGACAACGACGTCAACATCATGGCCCTGGGCGAGCACTGGGCCGCCCGCCCCGAGGCCGACCACCTCATCTTCGTCAAGGTCGGCACCGGGATCGGCTGCGGCATCATCAGCGACCGCCGCCTGCACCGGGGCGCCCAGGGCGCGGCCGGCGACATCGGCCACATCCAGGTCTCCCCCACCCTCGACGTCGTCTGCCGCTGCGGCAACTGCGGCTGCCTGGAGGCCGTGGCGAGCGGCGCGGCCGTGGCGGCCCGGCTGCGCGAGGCCGGCGTGGAGGCGACCGGGGGCCGCGACATCGTCCGGCTCGTCCGGAGCGGCAACACCCAGGCCGTCCAGCTCATCCGCCAGGCCGGCCGGGAG
This sequence comes from Streptosporangium sandarakinum, assembly GCF_013409935.1. Lineage (GTDB taxonomy): Bacteria > Actinomycetota > Actinomycetes > Streptosporangiales > Streptosporangiaceae > Streptosporangium > Streptosporangium nondiastaticum. The sequence continues at coordinate 1,341,093 of NZ_JACCCO010000001.1, forward strand.
ATCGGCGAGGTCCTCGCCTCGATCGTGAACTTCTTCAACCCCTCGGTGATCGTGGTCGGCGGCGACGTGGCCGAGGCCGGGGAGCAGATCCTCGCCGGTCTGCGCGAGGTCATCTACAGCAGGTCCCTGCCCCTGGCCACCCAGCACCTGACGATCACCGCCAGCGACCTGGGCGACCGCGCCGGGGTGATCGGCGCCGCCGTCATGGTCATCGAGCACGTCCTGGCCCCCGGCGCCGCCGACCACGTGCCCGGCCGCCCCTGACCGGCCTCGCCGGGCGGTGTTCCGATCGACCGGCGGCCACGGATCGTGGGACACTCGCCGCCCATGAACGCCGAAGTGATCGCGACCGCGCGCCTCACCCTTCTCCCGCTGGCGGTCGAGCACGCCGCCGAGATGGCCGAGGCGCTGGACGACCCCGCCCTGCACGAGTTCACCGGCGGCTCCCCCGCGACCGCCGGGGAACTGCGCGACCGTTACGCCCGCATGGTCGCCGGACCGCCCGGCGGCGACGACGCTTGGCTCAACTGGGTGATCCGCGTGACGGAGAACGGCCGCCTGGCCGGCTACGTCCAGGCCACCGTGACCCCCGGCCGGACCTGGGTGGCCTGGGTCGTCGGCACCCCCTGGCAGGGCCGGGGCCTGGCGGCCGAGGCCGCGACCGCCATGGTCGCCTGGCTGCGGGAACACGGTGTGCACTCCTTCGCCGCCGCCATCCACCCCGGCCACGCCGCCTCCGCGGCCGTGGCCCGCCACGCCGGCCTCACCCCGACCCCCGCCACCGTGGACGGCGAGATCGTCTGGGAGACCCCCTGATCCTCGCGCCCCTGATGGGCGACTGTCAGCCGACCAGTTCCTCGGTGCGGCGGAGTTCGGCCTCGAACCAGGCGATGGTGCGGCGCAGGCCCTCGGTGACGCCGACCTCGGCCCGCCAGCCCAGGCGGGTGGCGGCCAGGGTCGTGTCGGGGCGACGCACGGCCGGGTCGTCGGCCGGGCGGTCGATGAAGCGGATCGGTGAGGCCGACCCGGTCAGCTCGATGACGGTGCGGGCCAGGTCGAGCATGGTGATCTCGGTGGGGTTGCCGATGTTGACCGGACCGGGGAAGTCGCTGTCGGCCAGGGCGAGGATGCCCTCGATGGTGTCGTCGACGTAGCAGATGGAGCGGGTCTGGGAGCCGTCGCCGGTGACGGTGAGGGGTTCGCCGCACAGGGCCTGGCGGATGAAGGTGGGGATGGCCCGGCCGTCGTGGGGCCGCATGCGGGGCCCGTAGGTGTTGAAGATCCGCACGATGCCGGTGTCGGTGCCGTGGGTGTTGCGGTAGGCGGTGGTGAGGGACTCGGCGAAGCGTTTGGCCTCGTCGTAGACACTGCGGGGGCCGACGGGGTTGACGCTGCCCCAGTAGGTCTCCGTCTGCGGGTGCTGCTGGGGGTCGCCGTAGACCTCGCTGGTGGAGGCCAGGACGAAGCGGGCGTTCTTCTCCCGGGCCAGGCCCAGGGCGTGCAGGGTGCCCAGGCTGCCGACCTTGAGGGTCTCGATGGGGTGGCGCAGGTAGTCGGCCGGGGAGGCGGCCGAGGCCAGGTGCAGGACGAGGTCGACGTCGCCGGGGACGTGGACGAACCCGGTCAGGTCGCATTCCAGCAGCCGGAAGGCGGGGCGGCCCAGGAGGTGGTCGACGTTGCGCGGCGATCCGGTCAGGAAGTTGTCCATGCAGATCACGGTGGCGCCGCGGGCCAGCAGGCGTTCGCACAGGTAGGAGCCGAGGAAGCCGGCGCCTCCGGTGACGACTGCGCGTCGGGTGTTCATCGGACGGTCACCTCCAGTAGGTCGGTCGCGGCGTCGAGGACCTCCTCGACGCCGATGGTCAGCAGGGCGGGGTCGGGACGGCCGGCGTGCGGGTCGCCGGGCGGGCGGCCGGGGTCGCCGTGCCACAGGACCGCGTGGGGTCCTTCGGGCGGTCCCCACAGCGCGGGCGGCGTCGGGCCGAACAGCACGACCGAGGGCGTGCCGAACGCGCCGGCCAGGTGCGCCACCCCCGTGTCGCCGCAGACGACGAGCCGGGCGGAGGCGACCAGCGCGGCCAGTCCGGTGACGTCCGTACGGCCCGCCGTCACCGCCTCGTCCGGCAGGCCGGCCGCGGCGGCCACCCGCCGGGCGAGGCCGCGTTCGGCGGCGGTCCCGGTGACCAGCACGTCGTGCCCGGCGTGGTGCAGCGCGGCGGCGACCGCGGCGAAGCGGTCCGGCGGCCAGCGCCGGGCGGGGTGGGCGGCCCCGGGGTGGACGATGACGGGGGCCGGACCGGAGGAGGCCGGGCCGGAGGGGGTCGGCCGTTCCGCCGGGGCGGATCCGCCCGGGGCGTGCCCGGCCGTGGTCGGCGGCCTCAGGGCCAGGTCGGTGGGGTCGGCGGGGATGCCGTGCCAGGTCAGCAGGTCGCACCAGCGGACGCGTTCGTGCGACCGGGCAGGCCAGGCCGGGCCGGACAGGAGGGGCAGACCGGGGTGGGCGTGGCTGATCAGCCGCCTGGGGTGGGTGGCCAGCAGGGCGACGGTGCTCTGCGGACCGCTGCCGTGGAGGTTGACGGCCAGGTCGGGGCGGTGGAGGGGGACGGGACCGGGTCCGGTGACGTCGAGCAGGTCGTCGCAGGCACCGATGAGCGGCAGCAGGCCCGCCAGCGGGGCGGGGGCGGCCAGGGTGATGCGGTGGGCGGGGAAGGCGCGGCGCAGGGCGCGCAGGGCGGGAACCGCGGTGAGCAGGTCGCCCAGGCCCAGACCGCGCAGCACGACCATGACCGGCCGCCCGTCCCCGGCGGCGCCGCCGGGGACGTCTCCGGGGAGGGGCGCGGCGCGGTCCGCGGGCGTGCCCGCTCCGGCGCCGGGCTCGTGCCGGGTGCCGGGCTCGTGCCGGGTGCCGGGGCGGGCCTCGTCCGCGCTCACCGGGCTCGCCGGGTGGCCGGCGCCGGTCACGGCCATGAGGTCTCCGTGGCGGGGCAGACGACGAGTTCGCGGATCTCACAGCCGGCGGGCTGGGACAGGGCGAAGACCACGGCGGCCGCGACGTCCTCGGGGGCGTTGAGCCCGGCGTCGGGGCCGGGCCTGTACCGGTCGGGACGGTCGTCGAAGAAGTGGGTGCGCATGCCGCCGGGGACGAGCAGGGTGACGCCCACCTGCCCGGCGAGCTCGGCGGCCAGGGCGCGGGTGAGGCCGACCACGCCGAACTTGGAGGCGCAGTAGGCGGTGGCGTCGCTGAGGGCGCGCAGGCCCAGCGTGGAGGCGCAGGTGACGATCCGACCGCCGGAGGCGGTCAGGTGGGGCAGGGCCGCGCGGATCGTCGCGGCGGTGCCGAGCAGATTGACCGCGACGACCTTCTCCCAGGCGGCGGCGGACACGTCCTCCAGACGGCCGCAGGCGTCGATGCCGGCGGCGGTGACGACCCCGTCGAGACCTCCGGCCGTCCCGGCCAGCTCGGTCACCGCCCGCTCCACCCGGTCGCGGTCCGCCACGTCGGCCAGGACGTGGTCCACGCCGTTCCCGGGCGGGCGGACGTCGACGACCAGCGGCCGGCCGCCCTCCTTGGCCACGGCCTCGGCCACGGCCCGGCCCAGCCCGGACGATCCACCGGTGATCAGGACGTTCCCCAGCATCGACGTTCCCCCTCGGTCACCTGGCCGCCCTCGCGGCCGCGATCAGATTGGTCGTGGACCGGCCGGACACCAGCGGCAGGATCACGCTCTCTCCACCGGTCCAGCGGACGGTCTCGGCCTCGGGCAGGTCCAGCGCCGTGTAGTCGCCGCCTTTGACCCACACGTCGGGGCGGAGCCGTTCGATCATCGCCACCGGGGTGTCCTCGTCGAACACGGCCACGGCGTCGACGCACTGCAGCGCGCGCAGCACCTCCACCCGGTCCCGCTGGCCGACCACGGGCCGCCCCGGGCCCTTCAGCCGCCGCACCGAGGCGTCGGAGTTGACGCACACGATCAGCGCGTCCCCCAGCGCCCGCGCCCGGCGCAGCAGGCTGACGTGCCCGGCGTGCAGCAGGTCGAAGCAGCCGCCCGTCGCGATCAGCCGCCCGCCGGTGGCCCGGACCACCTCGGCCACCTCCGGGGCCGTGCGCGGCCGGTCCCCGGGCGCGGGCGCGGGCGTCCGCACCATCGCCGCCCCGCCGTTCTCCACGAACCGGGCGGCCTCGGCGACGCCGGTCCCGACGGCCTCCTCCACCGGCGCGCCGGAGGCCAGCGCGAGCGCGGCGGCCCCGGAGAACCGGTCGCCCGCGCCGCAGGCGTCCGGACCCGTCGAGCACACCGGCGGCGGCATCCGCGTGGACCGGCCGCCCCGCCGGGCCAGCACGGCGCCCTCCCCGCCCAGCGTGACGGCCACCGCCTCGGCGCGCAGCGTCCTGACGAGGTGGCGGGCCATCCGGTCGGGTGACAGGCGCGGCTGGGCGCTCAGCGTCCGGGCCTCGGACTCGCTCGGGGTGACCAGCGTGCAGCCGGGTGGGGGCAGCGGCCCCCGCGGGTGCGGGTCCCACACCAGCGGTACGGCCGCCCCGCGCAGGAAGGGGCCCAGGACCTCGGCGACGCCGCGGCCGTAGTCGGACACCAGGACCGCGCCCGCGCCGCGGAGCAGCGACTCGATCTGCCCGGCCCGGCGGGCGTCGAGGGCCGGGTCCGCCCGGCCGTCACCGGTGTCGACGCGCAGCATGGTCTGCCCCCGGGCCCGCACCCGCGTCTTGGTGATCGTGGTGCCCTGCAGCGGCAGCCGTACCACCTCTACCCGGCCGGACAGCAGGCCCAGCAGGCAGCGTCCGGGGTGGTCGTCGCCGAAGGCGGCGACCAGGACCACCTCGGCGCCGCCCTCGGCGGCCAGCACCGCGGCGAGCCCCGCCCCGCCGGGGCGGCGGTGCTCCTGGCTGCCCGCCACGACCGGCACGGGGGCGTCGGGGCACAGCCGTTCGGCGTCGCCCTCGACGTCCACGTCGAGCAGCGTGTCCCCGATGACGACGATCGGCCGTGCGATCATCCGGTCGCCTCCTCCATCGCGTCCTCCACCGCGTCGCAGAGCATGTGGATCACCGCGAGGTGCACCTCCTGCACGGTCGCGGTGTCCCCGGCGGGCACCGCCAGGACCTCGTCGCACAGAGCGGCCAGCGGGTTGGGCGCCGGGCCGGTCAGCGTCCAGGCCGCGATGCCCGTCCGGCGGGCGGCGCGCGCCGCGGCCAGCACGTTCGGGCTGCGCCCGCTGGTGGACAGGCACATCAGCACGTCGCCGGGGCGGCCGTGCGCCCGCACCTGGCGGGCGTAGACCTCATCGGCGCCGAAGTCGTTGCCGATCGCGGTCACCGCCGAGGTGTCGGCGTGCAGCGGTATCGCCGCGTACGGCTCCCGGTCGGCGCGGTAGCGGCCGACCAGCTCGGCGGTCAGGTGCTGGGCCTCGGCCGCCGAGCCGCCGTTGCCGCAGACCAGCAGCCTGCCGCCGCCGCCCAGCACGGCCGCGAGCTTGCGGCCCCACACGGAGATCGTCGCCGTGTCGGCGTCCATCGCGCGGAGCGCGGTGCGCAGGCGCGACAGGTGCGGGTGCACGGTCATCCCCCCGCCACGGCGACCCGGGCCCCGCGGCCCGCGAGGACGTCCAGGTAGACCGACTCGGTGCGGGCCGCCACCCGTGGCCAGCCGTACCGGGTGACGGCGCGCCGCCGGCCGGCCTCGGCGAGCGACGCCCGCAGCTCGGGGCGGCCCAGCACGTCGAGCAGGGCCCGCGACAGGGCCCGCGGGTCGCGGGGCGGCACCAGCACGCCGCAACCGGCGACGGTGTCGAGGTGTCCGCCGACCGAGGAGGCGACCACGGGCACCCCGCAGGCCATCGCCTCGACCGGGACCATCCCGAACGGCTCGTACCACGGCACGGTCACCAGCGCGTCGGCCGAGCGCATCAGGGCCGGCACCTCGGCGCGGCCGACGCTGCCCAGCAGGTGGACCCGGCCGGTCAGCCCGCAGGCCGTGGCCAGGCCGGCCAGCCGCACCGCCTCGTCGTCGCGCGGCGTGCCGCCGACGATGAGCAGCTCGGCGTCCGGCAGCCGGCACAGCGCCCGCACGACGGTGTCCAGCCCCTTGCGGGGGACCATCCGGCCGACGCAGAGCACCCGCGGCGCCGGGCCGCGCGGGGCGACCGGCCCGTCGGGGCGGAACAGCTCCAGGTCCACCCCGCAGGGCACCACGGCGATCCGTTCGTGGCCGACGCCCATGCGCAGCAGCTCGCTCACCTCGTCGCGGCAGGTCGCCACGATCGCGTGCGCCCGGCGCGCGATGTCGGTCTCGGCGGCGACGCGTCCGGGCGGGCTGGTGTCGGCCGGGCCCTGCCAGCGCCGCTTGACCACGCCCAGGGCGTGGAAGGTCTGCACGACCGGCACGCCGAGGTCCCGCGCCGCGGCGAGGGCGGCCAGCCCGCTCATCCAGAAGTGGGCGTGGACCACGTCGGGTGGCCGTTCGGCCCACCGCCGCGCCAGATGGGCGCCGAAGGCGGGCATGTACGGCAGCAGCTCGTCCTTGGGCAGGTCCTCGGCGGGCCCGGCGGGGACGTGCTCGACGGTCAGCCCGGGTCCGGCGGAGACGTGTTCCGGCTGGTCGGGCGCGGTGCGGCGGGTGTGCACGGTGACCTCGTGGCCCCGCTCGGCGAGGGCGGCGGCCAGGGCGGCGACGTGGACGTTCTGCCCGCCCGCGTCCACGCCGCCGACGGCCGCGAGGGGGTTGGCGTGCTCCGACACCAGGGCGATCCTCATGACACGACCTCCTTCACACCTCACGGCACGGCCTCCTGCGCGGGCGCCTTCAGCTCGGCCTCCCGCGCCCTCACGGCCCTCTTCTTCGCCACGGCCCCCTTCACGGCACGGTCCTCTTCGCCGGTGCCCTCACGGCACGGCCTCCTTCACGGGCGCCAGGCGGCCGACGGCCTCGACGACCCGCGCGGGCGACACCGACGACAGGCACGGGTGGCCGGGCACCGGGCAGATCCGGGCGCGGCTCCCCGCGCACGGGGCGCCCTGGTCGCCGAGCAGCACCGACGGCACGCCGTACGGGGCCCAGCGGGCGGCCGGGACCACCGGGGCGAACAGGATGGCCACCGGCGTGCCGACCGCCGCCGCCAGGTGGGCGGGGCCGGTGTTGGCCACCACGACCGCGCTCGCCCCGGCGAGCACGGCGGCCAGCTCGGCGAGGGACGTCCGTCCGCCGAGGTCCCGGACGGCCTCCGCGGTGTCCGGGACGGCTCCCCCGGCCTCTGGAACGGCCTCTGCGACGTCGGAGCAGCCCGTCCCGGCGTACCCGGCGCCGCCGGCCACCCGCCGGGTCAGTTCGCACTCGCCGGGTCCCCCGGTGACGACGACCCGCCGGCCCGCGCGGACCAGCTCCCGGACCGCCTCGGCGCAGTGGCCCTCCGGCCAGGCCCGGGCCGGCGCGGAGGCGCCGGGGTGGACCACGACGTAGCCGGGCGGCCCGGTGAGGTGCGCGACCGACGGCAGCGGACGCCGTACGGCGAGCCGGCCGTCGTCGCCGGGCGGCAGGCCGAAGCCGGCGGCGCGGGCCACCGCGAGCATCCGCTCGGGTTCGGGCACGTCCGCGGTCTCGTCCACGATGTGGCGGACGTCCAGCAGCGAGCCGGGGTAGTCCTCGCTGATCGCGGCGATCCGGGGCACCCCGGCCAGCCTGAGCAGCAGCGCCGGCGGCAGCGACGACTGGTGGAAGGAGGTGAGGATCAGCGCCTGGTCGGGGGCGATCTCCCGGATGAGCCTGATCAGCCGGATGACGTGCGGGCCGGTCACCGGCTGCGGGTCGGGGTCGATCCACGGGGCCCGCCACTCCAGCACGCGGTCCACGCCGGGCAGCAGCCCGGCCGCGGCCCGGCCGTTGGGCCCGGCCAGCAGCACCACCCGGCGGGCCGACGCGGCGACGGCGCGGACGGCCGGGCCGGCGAGCAGCACGTCCCCCGCGTTGTCGAGGCGGACGACCAGGACGGTGCCGGCCGGGGCGCCGTTGAAGGCACGGGCCGGAGCGCCGGTCGCGGCGGTCGCGGCGGTCACGGCGGTCACGGCGGTCACGGCGCGGGTCACGGCGGGCGTGGAGCGGGCCGCGCCGCCGCTCGCCGGACCGTTCACCGGGCCGCTCGCCGGGCCGCTCGCCGGGCCGTTCGCCGTGCCGTTCACGGGGCCCGTCACAGCCGGATCCGCAACTCGCCGCGCAGCCGGTGCGCGCAGGCCGCCGGTGGGATGAGCACGCTGGTGAGCAGCATCCGGCCGATCTCCACGGGGGTGCGCGGCCCCGGGGCGATCCTGGCCCAGGCGAACTCGGCGGTCAGCGCCAGCCAGCCCGCCCCGGCCGCCGCCGCGGTTCCCCTGGCCAGCGCACGCGCCGGGCTCCGGCCCCGTTCCTGGAGAGCCGGACACCGAACCCGCCGGTCACGTGCCCGTCCGGCCGCCCGGCCGCGAGCCGGCGCGCCGGGGCCGGCGATCCCGGCGATCATGGGCAGCGCGCCCGCGAGGAGCGCCAGCCCGCCGAGGCAGGTGGTCAGCGCGTGGCGGCGCAGCCGTCCGGAGCCGCTTCCGATGGCCGCCCGCCAGGCCGGGCCGTGCAGGTGGCGCATCAGCGCGTCGTCGGCGTTGCCGCGCTGGCGGCGCACGCTCGCCCACGGCCCGTCCTCGCGCACCGGATGACCGGTGACGCGCTCGCCCTTGACCAGGCGGTAGCCGGCGGCCGTCACCCGCAGTGCGAGATCGGCGTCCTCCCGGTAGGCGCGCGGGAAGCGCTCGTCGAACCCGCCGACCCGCTCCAGCGCCTCGCGCCGGTAGGCCATGTCGGCGGTGATCCAGTGGGAGTCCGCGAGCCCGGCGGTGTTGCGCTCGTCGTCGGTCGGCCGCCTGCCCTCGGGCGGCGGCACGTGGATGCGGCCCTGACTGCCCCCCACATCGGCGGGCAGGCCGTCCAGATCGGCGCGGAGCGCCTTCGCCCAGCCGGGCGCGGGCAGCACGTCGTCGTCCAGGAACACGATCCACGGGGTGTCCGCGGCCCGCCAGCCGGCGTTGCGGGCGGCGGCCGGCCCCCTGCCGCCCGAACGCACCGTCCGCACCCCGTCCGGCACCGGAAGGGGTGCGGCGCGGGCGCTCTCCGGACGGTCGTCGGCGACGATGACGTCCAGGCCCGCGTCCAGCGCGGCGAGCGTCGCGGCGAGGCTCGGCCGGCCCACGGTCGGGACCACCACGGTGATCATGCGGCGAACACCCCCGCCCGGCGCACCAGGAACGGTCCCAGCGCCAGAACGTCCACCGGCGCCGACCCGAAACACTCCAGCGCGTCCCGCGGATCGTCGGCCATCGGCCGGCCCGCGGTGTTGAGGCTGGTGTTGACCAGCACGGGCAGCCCGGTGCGGGCCTCGAACTCCTCCAGCAGCCGCGCCAGCAACGGCTCGCTCCCCGGCTCGACGGTCTGGACGCGGGCGGTGCCGTCCACGTGCACCACCGCCGGGATCCGGCTCCGCCACTCCGGCGCCACGTCGTGGACGAACAGCATGTACGGGCTCGGCACCGGCCCCCGGCTGAAGATCCGTCCCGCACGGTCGGCGAGCACCATGGGGGCGATGGGGCGGAACTGCTCGCGGCCCTTGACGTCGTTGAGCCGCTCGGTGTTGGCCGCGTGCCCCGGATGAGCCAGCAACGACCGGTGCCCCAGCGCGCGGGGACCGTACTCGCCGCGGCCCTGGAACCACGCCACGATCCGGTCGGCGGCCAGTTCGTCGGCCACCGCCGCGGCCAGGTCCGCCGGCCGCTCGCAGGAGACGTTCGCCGTCCGCAGCCAGGCCGCCAGCTCCGCCTCGCTCCAGGACCGGCCCAGATCCGCGCCCGGCATCGGCACGACCGGCTCCCCCGCCGCCGCCGCCAGGTGCAGCGCGCCGCCCAGCGCGGTGCCCGCGTCCCCGGCGGCGGGCTGCACCCACACGTGCTCGAACGGGGTGGTCTCGGCGATGCGGGTGTTGGCCACACAGTTCAGCGCCACCCCACCGGCCATCGTCAGCACGCGCCGGCCGGTACGGCCGTGCAGCCACCGCGCCAGGTACACCAGCACCTCCTCCAGCCTGGCCTGTACGCTGGCGGCGAGGTCGGCGTGCTCGCCCGTCCACTCCCGATGCGGGCGCAGGGGTTTGGCGAAGGCGCTCCAGTCCACCGGTTCGGTGCGGAACCCGCCGTCCCCGGTGGGGTAGACGAGTGCGCGCAGCTCGGGCAGGAAGCGGGGGCGGCCGTAGGAGGCCAGCGCCATCACCTTGTACTCGTCGCTGGAGTGCAGGAATCCCAGGTGGGTGGTCAGGCTCTCGTACAGCAGGCCCAGCGAGTGCGGCAGTCCCTGGGCGGCGAGGATCTCCAGGGAGCCGCCGCGATACGCGCCGGCCAGGTGGGAGACCGCCTCGCCGCGGCCGTCGCACACCAGGACGGCCGAGTCGGTGAACGGCGCGGCCAGGCCCGCGGAGGCGGCGTGCGCGATGTGGTGGGGCACGAAGCGCACCCGCGCCGCGTCCAGCCCCGGCAGCGCGCCGGCCAGGAAGGACGGGGCGCGGCGGGCGTAGGTGGTGCGCAGCTCCTCCCAGCCCGGATCCTGGCCCGGCCCGCCGGGCACCACCAGGTCGGGGTCGTAGGAGTAGGCCACCGCGTCCAGGTCCTCCGGGCGCAGCCCGGCCCGGGCCAGGCACCAGGCCGCGGCCCGCTCGGGCAGTTCCCACGCCGAGAAAGGCACCGGGCGCTTGCCGTGCTTGCGGCGGCTGAAGCGTTCCTCCTCGGCCGCCGCGACCACTTCCCCGTCGACGACCAACGCGGCGGCCGGATCATGAAAGATCGCATTTATCCCGAGAAATCTCATTGAGTCGCCTCTCGTGATGTAGTTACTTAACTACCGAGAGCAGCGCTTCTCAAAACGAACATTCCGGGAAAAGAGCCTCTAAGAGAAGCAAGCATCGCTAAACATCACTCTGTGGAGTTTTTCTCCCGGCCGACGGGTGCGGTCGGCGTGTCATACAGGAGGGGCGGCCACCGCCCCTCGGTCACCGCCCCCCCGTCACCGCCCCTCCGTCTCCGTCCCCGGGTCAACGCCCCTCGGTCTCATCCAGGTCCCACGCCTCGGATCCGGCGACACCCTTGCGGTCGTCGATCATCTGCGGCTCGGGGCCTTCGGTGTCGACGCCCTCCGGGGTCTCGGCCCCGGCCGTGTCCACCCGGTCGTCGGGCACCTGCGCCGGCGGGTTGTCGCGCTCCGGATCGGTCTCGGTCATGGGTGCTCTCCTGCCTCCTCGGAAGATCCCCCCGGACCCCGGCACGGCGCACCCGGCTTCCGGGGGGCGTGGCCTTTCACACGCGGAGGCTTCCCTATCCATCGGGCGGGCCCTTATAGCGGGCGGAGGTAAATATTGCGGAACCGGGCCGCCACCCGAGCAGGAGGAGACCCGGCCGGCCCCCATGCCGTCCGCCGGAGACCGTCACACGAACGGGGAGAAGCCCGTCAGTCCCGCCGCGCCCCGGCCGCCGGAGGGGATCGCCGCACGGGCACGGAGAAACCCGCGACCGCGATCTTGCGGATCACGGCCGTGAGCGCCGCGGTGGCGATCGCCGCCCAGGTCTGCGCCTGCGACAGGCGCAGCAGCCCCGCGGCGAGGAGGAAGTCCAGCAGCACCGCGACCGCGGTACGAGGCCCGGCGGTGGGCAGAGCCGCCAGCGCGGCGACCACCCCGGCGGCGACGATCAGGTTGACGACCGCCTGGACGATCTCTCCCATTCCCTGCCCCACCGTCCTCTCCGTCCTCCCCGGTCCGCCCTGACGGGCCGGGCGGCGCCGTACCCGATCCGCCGGACCCGGCGGGCCCCGGAGGGTGCCGGACGCGGGGGCCGGGCGGCGCCGTACCTCATCGGCCGGGCCCTCCGGCGGCTCCGGGCGCCGGGGGCCGGGCGGCGTCCACCACGCGGCCCTCCCTTTCGATCTCCTTGCCGAGGAAGAAGTTCAGCGCCGTCCGGATGGCCGCGATCGCGGCGAGCTGGCCTATCTGGCCGAAGCTCGGCGCCACGGCCGTGCGCAGCACGTCCCCGGCGAGCTGGAACTCCAGACCGAGGACGAGGAACCGCCCCAGGAACAGGCGTACGCCCACGAACCCCTGCTCCTCCCGCCGCCGCACCGCGACCAGCAGGAACCGCACGAACGCCACGGCCGCGCCGGCGAAGATGACCAGCGCGCCCGCCGCCTCGACGAGGCGGACGAACAGGCTGACGACCTCCCGAAGCGTCTCCTCGGGCAGGAGTTCCGGCATGTGGTGCTGTTACCCGCCGCCGGGCACGCGGACCCCTCGGCCCGATCGGTCCCGGAACGTGAGTTCGCCCTCGCGCCGGGAGGCGTGAGATGGTTGCGCCCCATGAGCGGTTCGTTGACGATGCCCCGTGTCCTCCTGCTGGCCGTACTCGCCGCCGGGCTCTCCGCGTGTTCGGCGGACGGCGGCGCGGCCGCTCCCCCGCCGTCCCCGGCGGTCTCCTCTCCCGCCCCGGCGGAGAGCACCCCCGCCGGGGAGCCCTCGGTCTCCGCCGTGCCCACCTTCCCGGACGAGCCCTCGGACGGCTCCGCGGAGCCGACGGCGGACCCCGACGTGGCCGCCCGGGATGACGAGGCCGACGACGCGGAGCAGGCCGTCTACCTGCTCGGCAACCTCGGCATGAACCCGGCGCAGCCGGACACGCTGGACGTGCTGACCGGCGCGGGCGACACCCAGTCCGTCCCGCTCAGCCCGCACGCCCCGGTGCTCGACCAGCGGGGCAGGATCTGCGACAAGGGGAAGGTGCCGCACCGCTGCACCGTGGACCAGCTCAGGAAGGCGCTGGGCGCCCGCAAGGAGGTCCGCGCCAAGGTGACGCTCAGGAAGGGGACCGCCGTGCTGGTCGAGGAGGTCACCGAGAACTGACCGGTTCGGGAGATCGGTCCGGGAGATCGACTCGGGAGGTCGGTCCGGGAGATCGACTCGGGAGGTCGAAGGACTCGGGGGCGGACGGCCGCCTTCCGTCCAGATCCTTCCCGTCCGGGGCCTCAGGCCAGGCAGCGCAGGGCGTCCCGCAGCTCCGGGTCGAGACGTCCCTCGGGCAGCCGGCCGACCGTGGCGTCGACGAACTCCGCCATGGGCAGTCGCTCGCTCCGGCCGTCCATCCGCACCGCGACCCGGTCGCCGTCCGGTTCGGCACGGGCCGGTGAGTCCCGCTCGGTGAGGACGAACGCGCCCACCGCCGCCCGCCACCGGGCGCGCCCGCCGGCCTCGTCGTCCCCCACGGGCGCCCCGACGTCGTCGGCGTGGGTGGCGTACTCGGAGTCGTAGTGGAACGCCTGCAGGCCCACCGGGTACGGCCCGGCCATGGTCGGCAGCTCGGCGTCGCGTCCCAGCTCGCGCATGCGCCGGCGCGTCTCCCCGTTGGCCCGGCGCCACTCGTCGAGCACCTCCTCGACGGGGACGTCGCGGCGGCGCCGTACGCACCATTCGTTGAAGCCGTTGTAGCCGCCGCCGACGCCCTCGCGTTCGAGCGTCGCGCGGAAGCCCTCCAGGTCGTCGTCCAGGCAGGCGTGGTTGTACAGCTCCTCCCCGGCCAGGTGGGCGAGGACGTCCCGCACCGACCAGCCCCCGCACCGCGAGGGGCGGGCCCATCCCCCGGCGTCGAGCCCGGAGAAGAAGCGGTCCAGGCGGGCCGCCTCGGCGTCGAAGATGCCGAAGGGGTCGAGGGAGGACAGGCGCGCCTCGGCGTTCTCCCGGCCGCCGTGCCCCGAAGTGTTCTCTGTGCTCATGCGGGTCCGGTACCCGCCCGGCCCGCCCCCGAACGGCCCGCCCCGGTACGGCCCGCCCCACCCGCCCTCCGTACGGCCCGCCTCCCGAACGGCCCCCGCCCTTTTGCCCGCGCGGAGGCTTGCCCGTTCCCAAAACGGGCACCCGGCTAGGACAGCAGTTCCGCGACGTGGAAGGACCCACCGGAAATGGCCGACAGGCAGAGAGTCGTCATCGTGGGGGGCGGTTTCGCGGGGTTCACCGCCGCACGCACCCTCGCCCGAATGGCCCGGGGAGCCATCGAGATCGTCCTCGTCAACCCCACCGACTACTTCCTCTACCTCCCGCTGCTGCCCGAGGTGGCCGCGGGCGTCCTCGACCCGCGCAAGGTCGCGATCCCGCTGGCGGGCAACTGCCCGGGGGTGCGGCACCTGCTCGCCTCGGCCGAGTCCGTGGACGTCGAGGCCAGGCGGGTGACGTGCGTCGACGCCGAGGGCAACCGCCGCGACCTGTCCTACGACCGCCTGGTGCTGGCCGTCGGCAGCGTCAACAAGCTGCTGCCCGTCCCCGGGGTCGCCGAGCACGCGCACGGCTTCCGCAGCGTCGCCGAGGCCCTCTACCTGCGTGACCACCTGATCCGCCAGATCGAGCTGGCCGACGCCTCCGACGACCCCGAGGAGCGCCGGGCGCGCTGCACGTTCGTCGTGGTGGGCGCCGGATACACCGGGACCGAGGTGGCCGCCCAGGGGCAGCTGCTCACCCGCGACGCGGTCCGGCGGCGGCCGGGCCTGCGGGACCAGCCGATCCGCTGGATCCTCGCCGACCTGGCCCCGCGCATCCTGCCGGAGCTGGACCGGCGGCTGTCGGACACCGCGCAGCGCACCCTGTCCGAGCGCGGCGTGGAGATCCGCACCGGCACCAGCGTGGCCGAGGCGTACGCCGACGGGGTCAAGCTCTCCGACGGCGAGTTCGTGCCGACCCGTTCGCTGATCTGGTGCGTGGGCGTGCGGCCCGACCCGTTCGTGGAGTCGATGGGGCTGCCCACCGAGAAGGGCCGGCTGCTGGTGGACGAGTACATGAACGTCCCCGGCCACCCGGAGATCTTCGCCTGCGGCGACGCGGCGGCGGTGCCGGACCTGACCGACCCCGGCAAGTTCACCGCGATGACCGCCCAGCACGCCAGCCGCCAGGGCAGGCAGGTGGCCCGCAACGTCGCCGCCACCTACGGCCGCGCCGAGCGGAAGCCGTACCGGCACAACGACCTGGGGTTCGTCGTGGACCTGGGCGGGCTCAAGGCCGCGGCGAACCCGCTGGGCGTGCCGCTGTCGGGCCTGCCGGCCAAGGCGGTGACCCGGGGCTACCACCTGCTGGCCGTGCCGGGCGGACGGGCCCGCATCGCGGGGAACTGGCTGCTGGACGCGCTGCTGCCGCGCCAGATGGTCCAGCTCGACCTCGTCCGGGGCGGTTCGGTCCCGCTGACCAGTTCCTCCCCCGAGCGGCCCGGCGGCCTCAGCGGCCGCTGACCCGCTCCGGCCGCCGACTCCCTCCGGCCGCTGATCCGCTCCGGCGGCGGGGCGGGCCCCACGCGCGGATCCCGGGGCGCGGGCCCGCGGAGCCGTCCCCGCGTGTGACGGGCGGTGGCGGGGGCAGGGGCGGCGAGCATGACGACGCAGTCTTACTGGATGGAATCGGCCCCCGGCCGGCCGCACGCGACCCTGGTCCAGGACCTGGAGGTCGACGTCGTGGTCGTCGGCGCGGGGATCGCCGGGCTCAGCGCCGCCTGGGAGCTCCAGCGGGCGGGCCGTACGGTGGCGGTGGTGGAGGCGGGCCGGGTCGCGGGGAGCGTCACCGGCAACACGACCGCCAAGCTCACCGCCCAGCACACGCGGATCTACGCCCACCTGGAGAAGTCGGCGGGCGCGGAGGCCGCCCGGCTGTACGCCGCCTCCCAGCAGGCGGCGATCGAGCACCTGGTCGGCACGGCGCGCGAGCTGGGGATCGACGCCGAGGTGGAGCGGATGCCCGCGTTCACCTACGCCGAGTCGGCCGACGGCGCCGAGGAGCTGTGCGCCGAGGCCGAGGCGGCGGCGCGGGCGGGGCTGCCCGCGTCGTTCGTCACCGAGACGCCGCTGCCGTTCCCGGTCGCCGGGGCGGTGCGGGTGGACGACCAGGCACAGTTCCACCCGCGCCGCTACCTCCTGGGCCTGGTCGACTCGCTGGTGGCCGGCGGCGCGCTGGTCTTCGAGCACAGCCGGGTGACGGAGCTGTCCGAGAGCGATCCGTGCCGCGTCACCACCGCCGACGGCGTCACCGTCACCGCCCGCGACGTGGTGGTGGCCACGCACTACCCGGTCTTCGATCGGGCGCTGCTGTTCTCCCGGATGGAGCCGGGCCGCGAACTGGTCGTGGCGGCGGCCGTGCCCGCGGACCGGGCGCCCGAGGGCATGTTCGTCACCACCGAGGACAACACCCGCTCGGTCCGCACCGCCCCGTACGGCGAGGGCCGCCGGCTGCTGATCGTCACCGGTGAGGCGTTCAAGCCCGGCGCCGGGAGGGTCGGCGACCGCTTCGCCCGGCTCGCCTCCTGGATGGCCGACCGGTTCGGCGCCGAGCAGGTGTCCCACCGGTGGGCGGCCCAGGACAACCACACCACCGACCGGCTGCCGTTCGTGGGCCTCCTGCACCCGGGGGCGCGGCACACCTACGTCGCCACCGGGTTCGGCGGGTGGGGCATGAGCAACGGGGTCATGGCGGGGCGGCTGCTGGCCGAGCTGATCACCGGGGGCGAATCCCCCTGGGCCGAGCTGTACGACCCCCGCCGGCTGCACCCGGTGCGCGAGGCGGGCGCGGCGCTGCGCATGCAGGCCACGGTGGCGCGGCACTTCGTCGCCGACCGCTTCGGCGCGGGACCGGCCGGGGACGCCGGGGCGCTCCGGCCGGGCGAGAGCGCGGTGCTCAAGATCGGCGGGGAGCGGTGCGCCGTCCACCGGGACGAGGCCGGCCGCCTGCACGCCGTGTCCGCGGTGTGCACCCACATGGGATGCGTGGTGGGGTTCAACGACGCAGAGCGCACCTGGGAGTGTCCCTGCCACGGCTCGCGTTTCGGCGTGGACGGCGAGGTCCTGCAGGGACCGGCCACCGAACCGCTGGCCCCGGTCGAGGGCCTCGCGGCCGGTCCGGCGGACGGTTCCTGAGCGGGCCCTGCGAACGGTTCCGGTGCAGGCCTTGCGGACGGTTCCGGAGCGGGTCCCGCGCGGGACCCCCGCGGACGGCGATGGAGCCGGTTCCGCGGGTGCGGGCCTCAGTCCTCCGCACCGAGCCACAGGTCGGGGCCGAAGACCTCGTAGTGGACGTCCCGCGCCGCCACGCCCGCGCCGATCAGCGCCGAGCGCGTCACCCGCATGAAGGGCAGCGGGCCGCACAGGTAGACCGTCGCCCCCTCGGGGATCTCCACCCCGGCGAGGTCCATCCACCCGGAACGCTCGTCGCCGGTCGCGCCGGCCTCGTACCAGAGGATCCGCGTCGCGTTCGGCAGCGCGGCGACCAGCCGCTCGGTGTCCTCGCGCAGCGCGTGGTCGGCCGGGGAGCGGTCGGCGTGCAGCACCAGCACGCGCCGCGTGGAGCCGGTGCCGACCAGGTGCTCCAGCATCGCGACGATGGGGGTGCAGCCGATGCCGGCCGAGGCGAGCACGAGCGGGGCGTCGCCGTCCTCCAGGGCCACGTCGCCGAAGGGCGTCGTCAGGGTGAGCTCGTCCCCCTCGCGGACGGTGGCGTGCAGGAGGTTCGAGACCTCGCCGTCCGGGCCGCCCTCGCCGCGCACCCGCTTGACGGTGATGCGCCGGGTGCCCTCGGAGTCCGTGCCGGACAGGCTGTACTGGCGGAGCTGGCGCACGCCGTCGGGCATGCGCGCCTCGACGCTGACGTACTGGCCGGGACGGGCGGGCGGGACCGGCCCGCCGTCGGCCGGGCGCAGCAGGAAGGAGACCACGTCGAGCGTCTCCTCGCGGCGCTCGACGACGAGCCACTGACGCCGGCTGTCGCCGTCGGCGATGCCCGCCTCGCCGTAGAGGCGGGCCTCCATGGCGATCAGCGAGCCGGCCATCAGCCAGTACACCTCGTCCCAGGCCGCGGCGACGTCCGGGGTGACGGCGTCGCCCAGCACCTCGGCGATGGCGCCGAAGAGGTACTTGTGGACGATCACGTACTGGTCGTCGGTGACCCCGAGCGAGGTGTGCTTGTGGGCGATGCGGGCCAGCAGCGCGTCGGGGCGCTCACCGGGGTTGTCCAGCAGCATCGTGGCGAACGCGGCGATGGAGCCGGCCAGGGCGCGGCGCTGCGCTCCACTGGCCTGGTTGCCGCGGTTGAAGAGGCCGTCGAGCAGCTCCGGCCGATCGGCGAACATCGAGCCATAGAATCGGGCGGTGATGTCGTCGAGCGATGCTCCGATGACCGGCAGCGTGCTACGGACGATCGCTGCGGACTCCGCGGACAGCATGTGACCTCCTACGACAGGTACGGGGAAGACGCAGCCAACTTAATTTGCATCTCACATACATATTAAGGACCGCGTTGCCGTCCACCCCCGGGGCCGGAAGTCACCCGCCGTAGGGCCGAAAGTCACATCATCCGAAAATCCGCTGTTCGGCGGGGTTCCGGCAGGGGCGTTGCCCCGCCGGGACGTCAGACTGTGGCGGAGGACACTCCCGGCGTCGCCTCGGAGGACCCCTCGAACGGCGTCCCGGGCACCACATCGGCCTCCGTTCCGGACGCGCCCCCGGGCGTCGTCCCGGGCACCACGCCGGCCTCCGTTCCGGACGCGCCCCCGGGCGTCGTCCCGGACGGCCCGCCGGCTGACACCCTCGGCGGCAGCAGGTCGATCAGCATCGGGCCGGTCGGCTCCGCCACCAGGTCGTCGACCGTGATCGGGTCGAGCGAGGCGTAGAACGCCTCCCTGGCCCGTGCCAGCGCCCCCCGCAGCCGGCACGCGGCCCGCAGCGGGCAGGGCACCGCGTCCTCGCAGCCCGCCACGTCGCCGTCCCCCTCCAGCGCGCGGACGATGGCGCCGACCGACGCCCGGCGACCCGCCTCGGTCAGCCGCAGCCCTCCCCCGCGCCCGCGCCGGGTGTCCACCAGTCCCATCTCGCTCAGCCGCGCCACCGCCTTGGCCGCGTGGGTGTACGGCACGGCCAGCACCTCGGCGACCGACCGGGTGGTGGGCTGCTCCTCGCCGTCCGCCACGGCCAGCCGCATCACGATACGGAGCGAGATGTCGGTGAAGGCGGTCAGACGCATGTAATCACGGTATTCCGTCCCGTCGGCCCCGGCGACCGGCCCGGCGTGGCCCGCCCCCGTGGCCACGCCGCCGTACCAGCCAGGAGGACAGGTGGAGCCGCGTCTCTCCACCGCGAACGAAGGCGTCTGAGCCGGTCCGATTGCGGAAGCCCCCGAGGTCCGACACGGTGCTGCGGAATGTCCGTGCGAGCGGAACCGTCGTCACCGCACCGGCGTCGTCGCAGGTTCCCGACCCGCGTGAGGACCGGGAAGGGTGGCCGGACCACAGAGGAGATCATCGTGAAGAAGCTGGTCGCAGCGGCGTGGCGGCTCATTCGTGGGCCGATCCAGTGGCGGGTGCTGTGGATCTTCCAGGCGAAGTTCATGGTCGGGGTCACCGGGATCGTCCGGGACGAGGAGGGGCGCGTGCTCCTTCTCCGGCACCGGATGTGGCCTGAGGGGCGGCAGTGGGGCCTGCCGACGGGTTACGCGATCAAGGGCGAGAGGTTCGAGGAGACCGTTGTCCGCGAGGTGCGTGAGGAGACCGGGCTACAGGTCCGGGTGGGCGACCTCGCGTATCTCAAAAGCGGTTACCGGCTGCGGGTGGAGGTGGCCTATGAGGCCGCGCTCATCGGCGGCACCCTGAAAATCGACTCCTTCGAGATCCTGGAGGCGAAGTGGTTCACACCAGGTGATCTCCCGGAGGGGCTGCAGGAGTCGCATCGGCTTCTGATCCTCGGCGAAGGCGATTGACCGGCCCGAGGGCGATCGACCGGCCCGGCGGGCGGCCCGGCCCCGTCGGCGCCGGGTGAGCGCGTGGGTGGAGGCCCGGCAGGCGGGACGGGACGACGGCCCGATCGTCCTTCCCCGCCGGGCCGGCCGGAGGTGTGCTATCAATTAAATGACCGGACAGCGGTTTTTGGTCAAAATTCTCGGAACGGCTGGTTCACACGGACATGACGGCACAGAACAGACCCGACGACGGCTCGTCGGCCGACGCGGAAGACGGCCCGGAAGCCGGGCCGGGAGACGGCCCGGGAGACGGGCCGATGGCCGCCTCGGGAGACGGGCCGGGGACCGGGGCGAAGGACGGGCCGGGAGGCGGGGCGCGGTCCAGGCGGCCCGGCCGGCCCCCGCGGGACGCCGCCCGGCACCTGGAGCGGGCGCACCGCATCCTCGACACCGCCGGTGAACTCGTTCTCGACCGGGGCTACGACGCCACCACCATCGGGGACATCGCCCGGCGCGCCGGGGTCGCCAAGGGCACGATCTACCTGCACTGGCGGACCCGCGAGGAGTTGTTCGCCGCGCTGCTGCGCCGGGAGCGGGCCGAGATGGCGGCCGAGGTGCGGCGGAGCGCGGAGGACACCCCCGGCCGGCTCCGCGACCTGCTCGGCCTGCTCGCAGCCGGGCTGCTGCGCAGGCCCCTGCTGCGGGCGAGCCTCCTCGGCGACTCGGCGGTGCTGGGCGGGCTCACCCGGGCCAAGCGCGACGACCGGGCGGACGCCGAACTGCGCGCCGGGTTCGGCCCCTACCTCGCCGCGCTGACCCGGCACGGCGCGCTGCGGGCCGACCTGACGCCCGCCGAGCACGTGACGGCCCTCTCCTCCATCCTCTACGGGTTCCTGACCATCCCCCGCCTGCTGCCCGGGACGTACGTCCCGGACGACGGGCGGCTGGCCCAACTGGTCGCGGACGCCTGCGGCCGGGCGCTGGAGTCCGGCACGGCGCCCACCGACGACGACGCCCGCGAGATCCGGCGGGCGACCCTGCGCTACATCGACTTCGTCCTGGAGAGCGCGCGGCACAAGCTGTGCCTGTCCCTGGGCACCGAGGAGACCCCCCGTTGAACGTCATCCCCCTGTCCGACGACGCCGCCGACCTCGCGACCGCGGGCGGCAAGGGCGCCTCCCTCGCCCGGCTGGCCCGCGCGGGCCTGCCGGTCCCCGGCGGCTTCTGCGTCACCACCGGCGCCTACCGCGACTTCGTCTCCCGCGACGGCCTGCACGACGAGATCACGCGTGCCGCCACCGGCCTGCCCGCGGACCGGGCCGCCCGGCGGATCGCCGAGCTGTTCGCCGGCCGGGAGGTCCCCGCGGAGACCGCCGCGGAGATCCTCGCCGCCCACGCGGAGCTCGGTGACGACGTCCCGGTCGCCGTGCGGTCGTCGGCCACCGCCGAGGACCTGCCCGGGATGTCCTTCGCCGGGCAGCAGGACACCTACCTCAACATCCGCGCCGACGGCCTGGTGGCGGCGGTCGCGCGCTGCTGGGCGTCGCTGTGGACCGAGCGGGCCATCGCCTACCGGACCGGTCAGGGCGTCCCGCACGACGACGTGGCGCTGGCCGTGGTCGTCCAGGAGCTGGTTCCCGCCGACGCGGCCGGCGTCATGTTCACCGCCGACCCGGTCACCGGCGCCCGCGACCGGATCGTGCTCAACGCCTCCTGGGGTCTGGGCGAGGCCGTCGTCGGCGGACTGGTGACGCCCGACACCGTCGTGGTCGACCGGTCCACCGGCGAGGTCGCCGAGGAGCGCGTCGCCGACAAGACCGTCATGACGGTCCGTACGGCCGGCGGCACCCGCGAGGAGCCGGTCCCGGACGACCTGCGCCGCCGCCCCGTGCTCGACCGGGCGCGGGCCGTACGGCTGGCCCGGCTCGGCGAGGAGATCGAGGAGCTGTACGGCGCGCCCATGGACGTCGAGTGGGCCCTGCACGACGGCACGCTCCACATCCTGCAGGCCCGCCCGGTCACCGGCCTGCGGCGACGCGTCGAGGAGTGGAACGACACCGTCAAGGGCGACTACCTGTGGACCTCCGCCAACCTCGGCGAGGCCATCCCCGACGTGATGACGCCCTGCACCTGGTCGGTGGTGCGGCTCTTCATCACCGAGGCCATGTCGGCCTCGGCGCTGCCCGGCTTCGACCTGGTCGGCAACATCGGCGGCCGGTTCTACATGAACCTGAGCGTGATGCACTCGATCGCCGCGGCGCTGGGCATGAAGGGGCGGCTCGGCGCGACCGAGCAGGTCTTCGGCAAACTTCCGCCCGGCCTTGACGTGCCGCCGCTGCCCGCCTCCCGCTGGGAGATCATCAGGGCCGTGCTGCCCCTGGCCTTCACGCTGCGCCGGCGGGTGCGGGTCAACCTCGCGCGGATGCCCGCCTTCCTCGCCACGGCGCGGGAGCGCAACGCGCGGCTGCGCGGGCGGATCGCCGCGACGACCTCCCGCGGCGAGCTGGCCGACCTGTGGGAGGGGGAGCTGCTGCCGTACCTGGTGGAGGCGTGCCGCGTCCTGGAGGCCGCCGGGCGGCAGGGCGGCGCGACCCTGGTCATGACCCGCGACCGGCTGCGCAGGCTGGTGGGCGAGATCGACGCCGAGGCGATGCTCACCGGCGCCGGGGCCGACGGGGAGCTGGCCAGTCTCGGCCCGATCGTCGGCCTGGGCCGGCTGGCCAGGGGTGAGATCGACCGGGAGACGTTCGCCCGCGAGTACGGGCACCGGGGCCCGCACGAGTTCGAGCTGTCGGTCCCCCGGCCCGGCGAGGATCCGCGGTGGATCGACGCGCAGCTCGCCGCCATGTCCGGCGCCGAGGACCGGGAGGAGAAGCTGTTCACCCGCCGCCGGGAGGCGGGCGAGGCGGCCTGGCGGCGGTTCGGGGAGCGCTTCCCGCGCCGGGTCACCGCCACGCGGCGGCGGGTGGCGCGGTGGAGCGCGGTCGTCCGCGACCGCGAGGCGGCCCGCTCGGAGGTGATCAGGGCCTTCTGGGCGGTCCGCGACCTCGTGCTGCGGGCCGGTGAGCTCACCGGCCGCGGCGAGGACCTGTTCTTCCTGTCGATCCAGGAGGTCATCGCCCTGCTGCGCGGCGACGAGAGCCCCCTGGACCATGTCGAGGTACGGCGGGCGACCTACGAGCGCTACGCCGCCCTGCCCGCCTACCCCACGCTGATCGTCGGCCGCTTCGACCCCGAGCGCTGGGCCGCCGACCCGGACCGGCGGCGTGACCTCTTCGACGCCCGGGGCGGCGGCGTGCCGGTGAGCGAGACGGTCACCGGGTTCCCCGGGGCGCCCGGGATCGTCGAGGGCACGGCCCGCGTCATCGACTCCCCCGAGGACGGCGACCGGCTCGCCCCGGGCGAGATCCTCGTGACGACGCTGACCAACATCGGCTGGACCCCGATGTTCCCCCGCGCCGCCGCCGTCGTCACCGACATGGGCGCGCCCCTGTCGCACGCCTCGATCGTCGCGCGCGAGCTGGGCATTCCGGCGGTGGTCGGCACCGGCAACGCGACCATGCGCCTGCGCGACGGCGACCGGATCAGGGTGGACGGCGAGCGCGGCACCGTGGAGGTCCTCACCGCCTGACGGCGGCACGCGGCGCCGGGGCTCTAAGCTGCCGGTCATGCGATGCCTCCCCCCGATCGGCGCCGGTCCGCGGCGCCCTGCCGCCGCCGTCCGCCGGACCGCCCCCGCGGTGGTCGCCTGCCTGACCGCCTTCATGGCCACGTGCGCGACCGCGATGCCGTACGGGGCGGCCGCGCGGGCCGACTCGGTCGCGGATCCGCGCGCCGCCACGCGGGTCCTCCCGGCGGCGCCGTACGGGACGACCGCGCGGCCTCACGGAACGGCCGGCCGGGCCGGGTCCGCCGGGAGCCCGTCGCTGGGGAGGGGAAGGCCGGCGGTCACATCGTGCCCCGAGCCGCCGCTCGTCGACGGCGGGATCCCCCGGTCGCGGGAGTACCTCACGGCGATCATGGGATGCCTGAACAGGTCGTGGTCCGGCCACTTCGCGCGTGCCGGACTGCGTTTCCGCGCGCCCACGGTCCGCTTCTACGAGGAGCCCGCCGAGCGCGTGTGCGGCGTACCCTGGCCCACCGGCGCGGCGGCCTTCTACTGCACGGAGAAGGCCACGGTGGTGTTCCCGCTCACCGGCGACTGGATCGAGGGCCGGACCGACCTGTACCCGCTGAAGATCGCGGCGCACGAGTACGGTCACCACCTGCAGAGCCTCACCGGCTTCCGGGCCCGCTACGAGGCCCGCGCCCGCGCGGACCGTGCCCGCCGGGCCGAGCTCAACCGCCGCTACGAGCTGCAGGCGGACTGCCTGTCGGGAGTGTTCCTGGGCAGCGTGCGCGGCTCCCTGTCCCGCACCGCGCCGGACTGGACGGCGCTGTCGGAGGCGATCCGGGCCGCCGGCGACGACGGTGACGGCGGCCCGCGCACCCACGGCACCGGCGCCCACCGGGCCCACTGGTTCGACCGCGGCCTCCGCACGGTCTCCCCGGCCGCCTGCGACACCTGGGCGGCCCCGCCGTCCGCGGTGTCGTGACCGGCGGAGCCGCCCCGGCGGGCACGGACGGCACGGGCGGCACGGCGGGTGGAGACGGCACGGCGGGTACGAATAGCACGACGGGTACGGGCGGCGCGGGTGTCCCGGCGGGCACGGACGGCACGGTGAGGGAGGTGGGCGCGTGCTGAGACTGGACCGGCTGGTGAACGTCCTCGGCGGATACGGCGCCCGCCTGTGCTGCGCCCCGGCGTCGCGGGCGGTGGAGCTGCGCAGCGTGGCGGTGCACGACCCGACCGACCCTCACCCCGCGACCGGCGACGTCTTCCTGTCGGTCGGCGTGGACTCGGCGGCCGACGCCGTACGGCTGGCCCGCGCGGCGCGGGCCGCCGCGGTGCTGGTGCGCGGGCGGCCGCCGCTGGACGAGGAGGCCCTGGCCGGCGCCCGGGACGCCGGGATCGCCGTGCTGCTGGTGGAGCCGGAGGTGTCGTGGAGCCAGCTGGCCGGCGTGGTGTACGGGCTGGTGGTCGAGGGCCGCCAGACCGACGCCGGGCGGGGGCCCACCGACCTGTTCGCCCTGGCCGACGCGCTGGCGGCCGAGGTCGGCTCCGCGGTGACGATCGAGGACCAGATGTCGCGGGTGCTGGCCTACTCCGGTTCGCAGCAGGCCGCCGACCCGGCACGGCTGGAGACGATCCTGGGCCGGCGGGTGCCGGAGGCGATGCGCCGGCTGTTCGAGCGCGGGGGCGTCTTCGCGCACCTGACGACCTCCGACGAGCCTCTGTTCGTCGAGCCCTCGCCCGAACACGGCCTGCGGGGACGCATGGTGGTCGCGGTGCGCGCCGGACGCGAGCTGCTCGGCTCGATCTGGGTGGAGTGCGAGCGCCCGCTGCCCGAGGAGCGCCGGGTCGTCCTCGTGGACGGGGCGCGGGCCGTCGCGCTGCACCTGCTGCGGTCCCGGGTCGGCGCCGATCTGGAGCGCCAGGTGGAGTCGGACCTCGTCATCCGGCTGCTGGAGGGCACGGCCGAGGCGCCCTCCCTGGTCAGCAGGCTCGGCCTGCCCCGGGGCCGGTTCCGGGTGATCGCGTTGCAGGCCCACGTCGCCGAGGAGCGGCACGCGGCGATCCTGCTGGCCTTCGAACGCGCGACCACGGGGTTCGGCTGGTCCCGGCCGGGACGCAGCGCGCTGTTCGGCAACACCCTGTACACCGTGCTGCCCTGCGGCGGCGACCCCGGGCCCGCCCGCGACTGGCTCGCCTCGATCGTGAACGTCCTGCCGCGGCGGGTCACCGTGTTCGCCGGCGTCGGCGGAGCCGCGGACCTGGGCCAGTTGCCCGCGAGCCGGCAGGAGGCCGACGAGAGCCTCGCCCTGCGGGCCGCCCGGCCCGGCGGCGACCTGGCGGTCGTCTACGACGAGTCGTGGGACGGGATCCTGCTGCAGCGTCTGCGGGCGGCCGCCTCCGCCGGGCGCGTCCCGGCCCGCGGGCCCGTCGCCGAGCTGACCCGGCACGACGCCGAGCACGGCACCCGGTACATCGCGACGCTGCGCGCCTGGCTGGAGGAGCAGGGGGACCCGGTCGCCGCCGGGAGCCGCCTGGGCGTCCACCCCAACACCGTCCGCTACCGGCTGCGCCGGATGGGGGAGATCACGAGCCTGCAGCTGGAGCTGCCGGAGAAGCGGCTGGCGATGATCATCGCGCTGGCCGCCGGGCAGGACGAGCGGTCCTGACCCCGGGCGGCGGCCCGGCCTTCCGGCGTCCGCGGCGGCCCCGAAGGCGTCCCGGCGTCTCCCGGGAACGTCCCGGCGTCTCCCGAAGGCGTCCCGGCGGCCCGGGTGTTTGTCGCGGCCGGACAAGCCCGGCGCCCCCGGTTGTCCGGCGCCGACAGACCGTTCCCGCGCCGGGCGCGTCATGCTCGTGCCACGTGGGCAAGACCCGCGTCGGGCGTACGACGAGCGTACGTCCGCCGGACGCCGTGCGTACGGCGAGCGGACGAGTCGGAGCGGAGAGGTTGTCATGGGCATCGAGGGCGGACCGCGCACGGCGGTGGTGATCGGCGCCGGCGTGGTGGGACTGTCCACCGCCTGGTTCCTGCAGGAGCGCGGTGTGGAGGTCACCGTGGTCGACCGCGACGGCGTCGCCGCGGGCGCGTCGTGGGGCAACGCGGGCTGGCTCTCCCCGGGGCTGGCCATCCCGCTGAACGAGCCCGGGGTGCTGCGCTACGGCATGCGCTCCCTGCTGGACCCGAGCGCCCCGCTGCACGTGCCGGCCACGCTGGACACGAAGCTGTGGTCCTTCCTCACCCGGTTCGCCGCCAACTGCACCTGGCGGTCGTGGGGCCGCGCCGTACAGGCCAACCTCCCGTTCAACGAGGAGTGCCTGGAGGCGTTCGACGTGCTCACCGCCAACGGCGTCGAGTCCCCCACGATCGAGGCGCCGATCCTGGCCGGGTTCGAGACCTCGCGCCAGGCCGTGGGCCTCCTGCACGAGCTGCGCCGGATCAACCGGTCCGGGCTGCACATCGACTACGAGGTGCTCGACCGCGACCGCCTCTCCGGGTACGCGCCGCAGCTCTCCTCCGGGGTGCGGGTCGGGATCCGGCTGGACGGCCAGCGCTACGTCGACCCCGGGGAGTTCACCCGCTCGCTGGCCCGCTCGGTCGTCGCCCGCGGCGGCGTCATCCGGTCCGGCTTCCGGGTGACCGGGGTGGATGACGACGCGGGCCGGCTCACCGTCCGGTCCGGCGCGGGGGACGGCGTCACCGCCGACGCCGTCGTCCTGGCCACCGGCGCCTGGCTGAACGTGCTCGGCCGGGAGTGGGGGGTGCGGACGCCGGTGCGCGCCGGACGCGGCTACTCCTTCACCGTGCCGACCACCGAGCCGGTGCCGGGGCCGATCTACCTGCCCGCCGTACGCGTGGCCTGCACGCCGTACCAGGGCGGGCTGCGCGTCGCCGGGACGATGGAGTTCCGCGACGCGGACGCCCCCCTGGAGCCGCGGCGGGTCCAGTCCATCATCGAGTCCGCCCGGCCGCTGCTGGCCGGCGTCTCCTGGGAGGAGCGCACCGACACCTGGGTCGGCCCCCGCCCCGTCACGCCCGACGGGCGGCCGCTCGTCGGCGCGACCAACGCGCCGGGACGGTTCGTCGCGGGCGGGCACGGCATGTGGGGGTTCACCCACGGGCCGGTGACCGGGCGCATGCTCGCCGAGCAGATCACCACCGGCAAGCAGCCCGGGGCCCTGCGTGACTTCGACCCCACCCGCTGAGGAGCCCATCCGCTGAAGACCTCATCAGCTGAGAGCCTCATCCGCTGAGCGAACCCACCGCCGTCCGCGCCGCCCGGCGCGGGCGGCGGTGGCATGAGAACCTTTGCCGCCTCCTGACCGGTATGTGTCATTGGGACGAGGCGATGGGACCAAAGACCCTGATGTTCAACCAGCCATCCGGGGAAGGTACCTCCGAACGCTCGCCGCCAGGGACCGGAGGCTTTCATCGCGATGAGGACCACCCCGCAGACCGCCCCGCGGGCGACCGGAGCCGGAGGAGGCGCGACGGTCGCGCTGATACTGGCGACGGTCGCGTTCGCGGTGAACTTCTGGGCCTGGGCCCTGCTCAGCCCGCTCGGCCCGGCCTACCAGGAGCTTCTCCGGCTGAGTCCCGGCGAGGTGTCGATCCTGGTCGCCGTCCCGGTCATCGTCGGGTCGCTGGGCCGGATCGTGCTGGGCGGGCTGACCGACCGCTACGGCGGGCGCGCGGTCTTCGCGGTGGCGAGCCTGCTGGGCGTGGTGCCCGTGGTGTTCCTGGCCTTCGTCGAGAACTACCCGGCGCTGCTGACCGGCGGGTTCCTGCTCGGCATGACGGGGGCGACCTTCGCGATCGGCGTGCCGTACGTCAACGCGTGGTATCCGCCGGAGCGCCGCGGGCTGGCGCTGGGGATCTTCGGCATGGGCAACATCGGCACCGCGATCTCCGGCTTCGCCACCCCGTGGCTGGCGGACTCCTACGGGCGCAGGGCGCCGTTCTTCGTGGTCGCCGCCGCGCTCGTCGTGGTCGGCGTGGTCTTCTGGCTGGTGGGCCGGAACGCCCCGGGCACCCGGCCGGCCGCCGAGCCGTTCACCACCCGGTTCCTCGTCGCGGCACGGCTGCGCGTCACCCGTGAGCTGGCGGCGATGTACGCGCTGACCTTCGGCGGGTTCGTCGCCTTCGGCGTCTACCTGCCGCTGTACCTCAAGTCCGGTTACGGCCTGACCACCGCCGACGCCGCGGCCCGCGCCGCCGGGTTCGTGGTGCTGGCCACCCTCGCCCGGCCCGCGGGCGGCTGGCTGTCCGACCGGCTGGGCGGCCGCCCGGTGCTGGCCGTGGCGCTGGCGGTCGTGACGGCGTGCGCGGTCGTGGTGGCCTTCACCCCGGCGATGCCGCTGGCCACGGCCGCCTTCCTGGCCATGGCCGCGGCGCTCGGCGTGGGCAACGGCGCGGTGTTCGCCCTGCTGGGGCGGATGATCCCGGGCCCGATGGTCGGCAGCGCGACCGGCGTGGTCGGCGCGGCCGGCGGGCTCGGCGGGTTCCTGCCGCCGATCGTGATGGGGCTGATCTACCAGGCGACCGGCTCCTACGCCATCGGGCTGATGCTGCTTGCGACGGTCGCCGCCGCCGCGTTCGTCTACTGCCGCTTCGCGCTCGGCGCGAAGGAGCCGAAGGAGGGCACCGCATGACCGCCGTGGATGGACCCGTCAGCGACGCCCTGCTCCGGCTGGGCCGCCACCTGCGCCCCGGGGAGGTGTCCCCAGACCTGCGGACGCTGCATCAGATCGGCGGCCGCCAGGGCGACGCCTTCTACCGCGACCGGTGGAGCCACGACAAGGTGGTGCGCTCCACACACGGGGTGAACTGCACCGGCTCCTGCTCGTGGAAGGTCTACGTCAAGGACGGGATCATCACCTGGGAGGCGCAGCAGACCGACTACCCCAGCGTCGGGCCCGACCGGCCGGCGTACGAGCCGCGCGGCTGCCCGCGGGGCGCCGCGTTCTCCTGGTACACCTACTCCCCCACCCGGGTCCGCTTCCCCTACGCCCGCGGCGTGCTGGTGGAGATGTACCGGGAGGCGAAGGCGCGGCTCGGCGACCCGGTGGCCGCCTGGGCCGACGTCGTCTCCGACCCGGTACGGCGCCGCCGCTACCAGTCGGCCCGGGGCAAGGGCGGCCTGGTCCGCGTCACCTGGGACGAGGCGACGGAGATGATCGCCGCCGCGCACGTGCACACGATCAGGACGTACGGCCCCGACCGGGTCGCCGGGTTCTCCCCCATCCCCGCGATGTCCATGGTCTCCCACGCCGCGGGATCCCGGTTCGTCTCGCTGATCGGCGGCACCATGCTGTCGTTCTACGACTGGTACGCCGACCTGCCGGTCGCCTCCCCGCAGGTCTTCGGCGACCAGACCGACGTGCCTGAGTCGGCCGACTGGTGGGACGCCGCCTACCTGATGCTGTGGGGCTCCAACGTTCCGGTCACCCGCACCCCCGACGCGCACTACATGGCCGAGGCCCGCTACCGCGGCCAGAAGGTCGTGGTCGTCTCCCCCGACTACAGCGACGCGACCAAGTTCGCCGACGAGTGGCTGGCCCCGCACCCGGGCACCGACGGCGCGCTGGCCATGGCCATGGGCCACGTGATCCTGAAGGAGTTCTTCGCCGACCGGCGGACGCCCTACTTCGACGACTACATCCGGCGCCACACCGACCTGCCGTTCCTGGTCGCGCTGGAGGAGCGCGACGGCTCCCTGGTGCCCGGGAAGTTCCTGACCGCCGCCGACCTCGGCGAGGAGGGGGCGGAGGCGGCGTTCAAGACGGTGCTCCTGGACCGGACGACCGGCGGCCCGGCCGTGCCCAACGGCTCACTCGGCTTCCGCTACTCCGCCGAGGGCGAAGGCCGCTGGAACCTCGACCTCGGCGACATCGACCCGGCGGCGTCCCTGCACGGCCTGCCCGGGGCCGAGGCCGTACCGGTCGCGCTGCCCCGGTTCGACCAGCCGGACGGCGACGGGGTGCTGCGCCGCGGGGTGCCCGCGCTGCGGGTCGCGGACCGCCTCGTCACCACGGTCTTCGACCTCCTGCTCGCCCAGTACGGCGTGGCCCGCCCCGGCCTGCCGGGCGGCTGGCCGGCCTCCTA
Source organism: Streptosporangium sandarakinum (assembly GCF_013409935.1). Classification (GTDB taxonomy): domain Bacteria; phylum Actinomycetota; class Actinomycetes; order Streptosporangiales; family Streptosporangiaceae; genus Streptosporangium; species Streptosporangium nondiastaticum. Next base: position 1,371,620 of record NZ_JACCCO010000001.1, read on the forward strand.
CGAGGACGCGGCCGAGCCGTACACCCCCGCCTGGCAGGAGGCGGTGACCGGGGTGCCGGCGGCGCGGGCGGCGCGGATCGCCCGCGAGTTCGCCCGCACCGCCGAGGAGTCCGGCGGCCGCTCGATGATCATCATGGGGGCGGGCACCAACCACTGGTTCCACTCCGACACGATCTACCGGTCGTTCCTGGCGCTGACCACGCTGACCGGCTGCCAGGGCGTCAACGGCGGCGGCTGGGCGCACTACGTGGGTCAGGAGAAGTGCCGGCCCGTCACCGGCTGGGCGCAGCTCGCGGGCGGGCTCGACTGGGCGCGCCCGCCCCGGCAGATGATCGGCACCGCCTACTGGTACCTGCACACCGACCAGTGGCGCTACGACACCTACACCGCCGACACCGTCTCCTCCCCGCTCGGCGACGGCTCGTTCGCCGGGAAGTCCACCGCGGACCTGCTGTCGCAGTCGGCCCGGCTGGGCTGGATGCCGTCGTACCCGACGTTCGACCGCAACCCCCTGGACCTGGCCGACGAGGCCGCCGCGGCCGGGCTGGAGCCGGGACCGTACATCGCCGGGCGGGTCGCCTCGGGCGCCCTCGGCTTCGCCTGCGAGGACCCCGACGCGCCGGGCAACTGGCCGCGGGTGCTGACGGTGTGGCGTGCCAACCTGCTGGGCTCCTCGGCCAAGGGCAACGAGTACTTCCTGCGCCACCTGCTGGGCACCGACTCCTCGGTGCGGGCGGAGGAGGCCGCGCCCGACCAGCGGCCCGGCGACGTGCGCTGGCGCGAGGAGGCGCCACAGGGCAAGCTCGACCTGCTGCTGTCGCTGGACTTCCGCATGACGTCCACGACGCTGTTCTCCGACATCGTGCTGCCCGCCGCGACGTGGTACGAGAAGCACGACCTGTCGTCGACCGACATGCACCCGTTCGTACACGCCTTCTCCCCCGCGATCGACCCGCCCTGGCAGACCCGCACCGACTTCGCCGCGTTCGCCGCCATCGCCAAGGCGTTCAGCGCCCTGGCCCGCACCCATCTCGGGGTACGGCGGGACGTGGTGGCGGTGCCGCTGCTGCACGACACCCCCGACGAGCTGGCCACCCCGCACGGCCGGGTGCGCGACTGGCGGCTGACCGGGGAGACGCCCGTGCCCGGCCGGGACTTCCCGAAGATCGTGACGGTCGAGCGCGACTACGGCGCCGTCGCGGAGAAGATGGCGGCGCTCGGCCCCCTGACGGACCGGCTCGGCGCCACGACCAAGGGCGTCACCTACGACGTGGCCGAGGAGGTGGACCGGCTGCGGAGCCTCAACGGCGCCGTCCGCGGCGGTGCGGCCGACGGCCGGCCGTCCCTGGCCCGCGACGTCGACATGTGCGAGGCGATCCTCGCCCTGTCGGGCACCACCAACGGGCGGCTGGCCGCGCAGGGGTTCGCCACGCTGGCCCGCCGTACCGGGACCTCCTTCGACGGCCTAGCCGACGAGCACAAGCGGATCACCTTCGCCGACACCCAGGCCCGCCCGGTGCCGGTGACCACCTCCCCGGAGTGGTCGGGCAGCGAGACCGGCGGGCGCCGCTACTCGGCGTTCACCGTCAACGTCGAGCACCGCAAACCCTGGCACACCCTCACCGGCCGCCAGCACTTCTTCCTGGACCACGACTGGATGCACGAGGCCGGGGAGGCGCTTCCGGTCTACCGGCCGCCGCTGAACATGACCGCGCTGTTCGGCGAGCCGGGCCTCGGGGAGGGCGGCGCCGAGGGCGTCGTCGTGCGCTACCTCACCCCGCACTCCAAGTGGTCGATCCACTCCGAGTACCAGGACAACCTGCTGATGCTGTCGCTGTCGCGAGGCGGGCCGACCATCTGGATGAGCCCGGCCGACGCCGCCCGCGCGGGCATCGCCGACAACGACTGGGTGGAGGCGGTCAACCGCAACGGCGTGGTGGTGGCGCGGGCGGTCGTCTCGCACCGCATGCCGACCGGGACGGTGTACATGTACCACGCCCAGGAGCGGGTGGTGGACGTGCCGAAGAGCGAGACCTCCGGCCGGCGCGGCGGCATCCACAACTCCCTGACCCGCCTGCTGGTCAAGCCGACCCACCTCATCGGCGGCTACGCCCAGCTCACGTTCGCCTTCAACTACCTGGGCCCGACCGGCAACCAGCGCGACGAGATCACGGTGGTCCGCCGCCGCTCGCAGGAGGTCGACTACTGATGCCCGCCACGGAACCGCGCCGTCCCTTCGAACCCTTCATGCCCTTCGTGCCCTTCGAGCGGGAGGAGGTGAGCGGGCGATGACCAGGGTCATGGCGCAGCTCGCCATGGTGATGAACCTCGACAAGTGCATCGGCTGCCACACCTGCTCGGTCACCTGCAAGCAGGCGTGGACCAACCGGGCCGGAGTCGAGTACGTCTGGTTCAACAACGTCGAGACCCGTCCCGGCCAGGGCTATCCGCGCACCTACCAGGACCAGGAGAAATGGAGGGGCGGCTGGGAGCTGAACCGGCGCGGCCGGCTGCACCTGCGGGCCGGCGGGCGGCTGCGCAAGCTGCTGTCCATCTTCGCCAACCCGCTGATGCCGTCGATCCAGGACTACTACGAGCCCTGGACCTACGACTACGACCGGCTGTTCTCCGCCCCCGCGCAGGAGGACACCCCGGTCGCGCGGCCCAGGTCCCTCATCACCGGCGAGGACACCAAGATCACCTGGAGCGCGAACTGGGACGACGACCTGGCCGGCGGGCCGGAGCTGGCGCCCGCCGACCCGGTGCTGCGCAAGGTCTCGGAGGAGGTGAAGCTGGAGTTCGAGCGGGCGTTCATGTTCTACCTGCCGCGCATCTGCGAGCACTGCCTCAACCCCTCGTGCGTGGCCTCCTGCCCCTCCGGCGCGATGTACAAGCGCTCCGAGGACGGCATCGTCCTGGTGGACCAGGACCGCTGCCGCGGCTGGCGGATGTGCGTGACCGGCTGCCCGTACAAGAAGGTGTACTTCAACCACCGCACCGGCAAGGCCGAGAAGTGCACCTTCTGCTACCCGCGGGTCGAGGTGGGCATCCCCACCGTCTGCTCCGAGACGTGCGTCGGGCGGCTGCGCTACATCGGCCTGCTGCTGTACGACGCCGACCGGGTCGCCGAGGCCGCCGCCGTACCGGATGAGAAGGACCTGTACGAGGCGCAGCGGAGCGTGCTGCTCGACCCGCACGACCCCGAGGTGGCCGCGGCGGCCAGGGCGCAGGGCATCCCGGAGGACTGGCTGGAGGCCGCCCGCCGCTCCCCCGTGTACAAGCTCATCTTCGACTACAACGTCGCGCTGCCGCTGCACCCGGAGTACCGGACGATGCCGATGGTCTGGTACGTCCCGCCGCTGTCGCCGGTCGTCGACGCGCTGGCCGGCACCGGCCACGACGGCGAGGACGCCGGCAACCTGTTCGGCGCCATCGACACGCTGCGCATCCCGATCGACTATCTGGCCGGGCTGTTCACCGCCGGCGACCCCGAGCCGGTCCGCGCGGTGCTGCACAGGCTGGCGGCGATGCGCTCCCACATGCGGCGCGACAACCTCGGGCAGCAGCCGGACCCCTCGATCGCCGAGTCCGTCGGCATGACCGGCGAGCGGATCGAGGAGATGTACCGGCTGCTGGCCATCGCCGCCTACGACGAGCGCTACGTCATCCCCCGGGCGCACGCCGAGCAGGGCGCGTGGCTGGAGGAGACGGCCACCGGCTGCAGCCTCGACCGCGAGGGCGGCCCCGGCATGGGCGGTCCGTTCGGTGAGGCGTCCGGCATGCCCGCGCCGGTCTCCGTGGAGACCTTCCACGCGCTCAAGGACCGGCAGACCACCGAGGGCCTGGCCGAGGCCGACCGGCTCCGCGGCCGGGTCAACCTCCTCAACTGGGACGGCAAGGGCGTCCCCGAGGGCCTCTTCCCCCGCCAGGACGACGGCTCCCGCCAGGACGACGGCTCCCGCCAGGACGATGAGAGGAAGACATGAGCGCTCTCGACGACGCCGGGCTGCGCACCGCCCACATGGTGGCCTCGGTGCTGCTCGGCTACCCCGACGAACGGCTGTACGAGGCGCGGCCGCTCCTTTCGAGGTCGGTGGAGACCCTCCCCTTCGGGGAGGTCCGCGCCCGGCTGGCCGCCTTCCTCCGCCACGTGGCCGCCACCCCGCGGCGGGAGCTGGAGGCGCACTACGTGGCGACGTTCGACCTGAAACGGCGCTGCTGCCCGTACCTGACGTATTACACCTACGGCGACACCCGCAGGCGCGGCGCGGCGCTGCTGCGGTTCAGGCACGCGGTCCGCGCGGCGGGGTTCGACCTCTCCGGCGAGGAGTTGCCCGACCACCTGGCGGTGGTGTGCGAGCTGTCGGCGCGCGGCGCCACCGGGCCCGCCATGCGGCTGCTGCGCGAGCACCGCGCGGGCCTGGCGGTGCTGACGCGGGCGCTGCGGGAGGAGGGGTCGCCGTACGCCGACGTCGTGGCCGCGGTGCAGGCGACCCTTCCGCCGGCCCGCCCGTGGGAGCAGGAGGCGGCGCTGCGCCTGGCGGCCGAGGGACCGCCCGCCGAGGAGGTCGGGCTGGAGCCCTACGCGATCGCGGGGGGCGACCGGTGAACGCCCTGGACACGGCGCTGTGGGTGGTGGCCCCCTACGTGGCGCTGACCGTTTTCGTGCTCGGTCACGTGTGGCGCTACCGCTACGACAGGTTCGGCTGGACCACGCGCTCGTCGCAGATGTACGAGTCCCGGCTGCTGCGGGCCGGCAGCCCGCTGTTCCACTTCGGCCTGCTCCTGGTGATCCTCGGCCACGTCGGCGGGCTGGTGGTCCCCAAGGGCTGGACCGAGGCCGCCGGGGTGAGCGAGACGGCCTACCACGTCGCGGCCGTCGTGCTCGGCACGCTGGCGGGCGTGGCGACCGTGGGCGGCCTGGTGATCCTGGTCTACCGGCGCCGCACCGTCGGCCCGGTGTTCACCGCCACGACCCGCAACGACAAGCTCATGTACGCGGTCCTCGCCCTGACCATCGCGCTCGGCCTGGCCGCGACGGTCGTGGCCAACGTCATCGGCGGCGGCTACGACTACCGCACGACGATCTCCCCGTGGTTCCGGTCGATCTTCCTGCTCCACCCGGAGGGCGAGCTGATGGCGGGCGCCCCGCCGCTGTTCCGGCTGCACGCGCTCAGCGCGCTGGTGCTGTTCGCGATCTGGCCGTTCACCCGGCTGGTCCACGCGCTCACCGCGCCGGTCGGCTATCTCACCCGTCCCTACATCGTCTACCGCAGCCGGGACGACCGGCGCGGCCTGACGGCGCCCCGGCGCGGGTGGGAACCGACCCACTGACGGACCCGCGGGCCGTACGGCGGGCGGGCGTCCGCCGTACGGCCGGCGGCGCCGCCACCCGCCGCGCCGCCCCTCGCCGCACCGTCGGCCGTACCACCGGATATTTCCTGCTTTATGTGAACTTAAGGACCTTAGTCCCAGGCGGCCCGACCAAAGACCCTGCCGCGCCGACCGGCCATCCCGAAAAGCTGGTCCCCGCACGTATGACGCCACAGGGTCCGGAAGGGATTCCCACATGATGACCGCCCGACAGGTCGCCCGGGAGAGAACCGGACGAGGACCGTCGGCCGCGCCGGCACGAGCCGCGACGGGCGCCGCGTCGTCATGAGCGTTCTCGACGGCGGGGTGCGCACCGCCCACATGGTCGCCTCGGTACTGCTCGGACGGCCCGACGAGGGGCTGCGGGAGGCGTGGCCGCTCCTGGCGAGATCGGTCGCCACGCTTCCCTTCGGCGAGGTCCGCAACCGGCTGACCGCCTTCCTCGTCCACGTGGCGGCCACGTCCCAGACCGCCCTGGAGGCGCACCACACCGCGGTGCTCGGCCCGGGACGCAACCGCCGGTTCCGCCTGGCCTGCCACTCCCCCGGCGACGCGGCCGAACGCCAGGAGACTCTGCACCGGTTCGAGAACGCCTTCCGCACCGCGGGGTTCGGCCTGTCCGGTGAGCAGCCGGCCGACCACCTGGCGGCGGTGTGCGAGCTGTCGGCCCGCGGCGCCGTGGATCCGGCCGTGCAGCTGCTGCGCGAGCACCGCGCGGACCTGGCGGAGCTGCGCGGGGAACTGGAGGAGGAGGGGTCACCGTACGCCCACATCGTGGCCGCGGTGCAGGCGACCATTCCCCCGGCCGGCCCGCGCGAGCGACGCCCGGTGCCCTGCGCCGCGCGGAGCCGGTTCACCGCCTGGTAGCGCCGTACGGTGAACCGGCCCGGTTCACCACCCGGTGACGCCGGGAGGCCGGTCGAGGGGGACGGATGCGGGTCAGGCGGGCGCGAGGCGCTCGGCGGCCATGTCGCGCAGCCGGTCGGCGAACGCGAGCGCCTGCTCGGGCGTCATGCGCGGCTCGGGACCGACGTAGAAGACCACGATGTCGCCGTTGGGGGACGTCGTGGCCGCGAACGGGAGCGAAGGTGAGATGACCATGATGCGATCATTCTTGCCTGCCCCACCGACATTTCGCAGTTCGTTTAACCCGCCGCGGCCGCTTCCGCTCCTCAGGACACCGTGCGGGGCGTGCCGTTCGGGGTGAGTGCGGCCGGGGCCGGGTCGCCGGCGCCGTAGGAGCCGTTGAACCCGATGCCGGTCGAGGCGCCGGGGCGAGGGAGGCGGAACGGCCCGGGGGTACGGCCGAGCGCGCGTGCCGCGCCCCCGGGGCCGGGTCAGGACGCGGCGCAGGTGTAGCCGGAGGGCACCTGGATGTTGCCGTACCAGACCTCCCAGGTGGCCCCGGCGAGGCTGACCGTGCCCACCCGCGAGCCGACCGGCTGGATCGGCCCCACGCGGTTGAGCCACACCATGATCTCGGCGCCGGTGTTCTGGCCGTCGGTCCGCGGGGTCGGGTCGAACCAGATGTCGTAGGCGGCGTCGTACACCCCGCTGCCGGGGTAGGTCATGCTGACGCTGGTCTGGACGCCGTTGAACCGGCTGTCGCTGGCCCGCATCGGCAGGCCGCTGCCGGAGGTGCAGTTGGCGTAGTGGCATCCGGCGTAGATCGACGGGTACGAGCCCGGCGCGCCGTTCGTCGGCTTGTTGTGGCTCGCCTGGGTGACGGTGAAGCCGGTGCCCGTGACGTTGACGCACTGGGTCGTGTCGTCACCCCAGTTGTTGTTCTGGACGATGTACCTGCCGTTCTGGATGGTGGTCGAGCCGTACTTCTCGCAGATGGTCGTGTCGGCGCGTGCCGGGGCGGTGACCGCTCCCGCCGCGAGGACCAGGCCGAGCGCGGCGAGGATCACCGCGACGGCCCGGCTCATGCCGCGTCGTTCTCTCGTGTCCGTCATGGTGCGCTGCTCCGGGGGTCGCGAACGTCTGTGGGGTCCCTCCTGCACGACGCACCATAAAGTCCGGTCTCCTCGCTGCAAACGGTCGCCCGGTCGTACCGCGCCGAGTCCGGCCGGTCACCAGGTGCGATCCTCACCGGCGGGTCGCGGGTCCCGTGAAAATTTCACCCGTCTCCACCCTGCCGGAGGCCGCCGGAAGCCCGCCGGACGCCCGGGGCCGCCGCCCCGGGCTCAGCGCCCCGGGCTCACCGCTCTGGGCTCACCGCTCTGGGCTCACCGCCCCCGGGGCTCAGCGCTCCGGGTCGTCCCAGCCGTGGAGCGCGAAGCCCCGCCCCTCCGCGATCGCCCGCAGGGCCGCCGCGGGGTAGTCGACCATGTCCGCGGGCAGCCCGTCCATCGGATACCAGGCCAGGCCGTCGCACTTGCCGGGTTCGGCGTTGTACGGCTCGCCGGTCCAGCGCTCGGCCCGGAAGAACAGCCCGACCCGGTCGGGGGCGCGGTGCATGACGTGGACGAAGGTCAGGTCGGCCGGGTCGACGGTGACGCCGACCTCCTCCGCCGCCTCGCGGGCCGCGGCCCGGAGCGCCGGCTCCCCGGCCTCCAGGTGCCCGCTGGGCAGGTGCCACAGGCCGTCGCCGTACCCGGTGTTCGCCCGCCGCCCGAGCAGCAGCGCGCCGTCGCGGACGAACATCACGTGCACGTCGACGATCGCGGTGAACCGGGTCCGGCGCACCCGGTGCGGCGCGGTCGCGACGCGCCGGTCGAGGGCCTGCGCCCACTTGACGGCGACGGCGGCGACCTGGATCAGCTCGCCACGCAGCAGGTCGGGGTCGTCCTCGGCGAACGCCTCCAGGACCTCCTCGCGCAGGATGTGCCGCCAGGTGACCCCGCCCGCGCGCTTGGCCTCGTCGAGGTCGCGCTTGGCGCGGTCGGCGGCGGCCGTGCCCTCGGAGCCGGTGCCGTCGGGGTGCTCCTGTATCCCCCACATGGCGTCCTGCGCGGCCCGTTCGGCGGCGACGTCGGCGAGCACCCTCCTCAAGGATCCCGGCACGCCGGAGTCTCCGTCGGCCCTCACGCCCCACACCCTCTCCTCGCGCGTGCCCGCCGCCCGGTCCCCGGCGCGTCCGCCGTACGGTCGCGGCGGCGGAACGGCGTTCGGCGGTGACGCCTCCGCTGACGATCCGCCGCGGAGGCGTCACCGCGGACGACTAGTGCCGGATCCGGGCGTCGCCGATGTCGACCGGGAGGGCGGGCCTGCCGTCCACCGGCGGTGTCGGGCCTCCCTCGACGGGCTGGATGCCACCGGCCGCGATGCGGTCCAGGGCGGCGAGCCCGGCGGCGTCGACCGTCCCGAAGACCGTGTAGTTGGCCGCCAGCCCGGAGTCGCCGTAGACCAGGAAGAACTGGCTGCCGTTGGTGTCCGGCCCGGCGTTGGCCATGGCCAGCACTCCGCGCGCGTACGTCCTGCGCTGCCCGGTGGAGTCGCCCGGCCACGGCGGCAGATCGGTGGGCAGTTCGTCCTTGTACCGGTAGCCCGGTCCGCCCTCGCCGGTGAAGTTGGGATCACCGCACTGCAGCACCTTCAGCCGGTCATAGGCGGTCAGCCGGTGGCACGAGGTGGCGTCGTAGAACCTGTGCCGGATCAGGTGCACGAAGCTCTGCACCGTACAGGGGGCCTTGGCCGCGTCGAGGGTGAGCCCGATGTCGCCGTGGTTGGTCTTGAGGACCGCGGAGACGGGGCGGGTGGGGGTGCGACGCGGGTCCGGCGGCAGCGGCACCTTGCGCGCGGCCGGCTCGTCCGGGGTCGGGGTGTACTGACACGGACCATTCGTCGGCCTCGGCGGCCTGCCCCCGGCCTCGGCCGCCGAAGCGGGCATCACTCCCGATGTGACCAGCGAGCCCGTCGCCGCCATGACCATCGCGGCGCGTACCGCGCGTCGCGGCAACGCTCTGTCGAACATGGTGTCCTCCCGGGAGATGATCGATGACCTCCTGAGGTCTAATCGATCTGACCGAGGACGTCAAGGACTCGGCCCGGCGCACCGGCGGGATGTGAGAAGACCGGCCGCGGTGGAAGATTACGGGCCTGGTCTCCTCCCCGCGGCCGAAGCCCGGGGTCTCCACGCTCAAGGAGTTTCGATGAGAATCACGCTGGTCCCCGGGGACATCACCACCCAGAACGTCGACGCCGTCGTCAACGCCGCCAACTCCTCGCTCCTCGGGGGCGGCGGGGTCGACGGGGCGATCCACCGGCGCGGCGGCCCGGCGATCCTCGCCGAGTGCCGCGAGCTGCGCGCCTCCCGCTACGTCAACGGGCTGCCGACCGGCATGGCGGTGGCCACCACCGCGGGCGAGCTGCCGGCCCGCTGGGTCATCCACACCGTCGGCCCCGTCTTCTCCGCCGGCGAGGACCGTTCGGAGCTGCTCGCCTCCTGCTACCGCGAGTCGCTGCGGGTCGCCGACGAGCTCGGCGCGGCCGGCGTCGCCTTCCCCGCGGTGTCGGCGGGGGTGTACGGCTGGCCGATGGACGACGCCGCCCGCATCGCGGTCGGCACCGTGAGCGCCACGGCCACTCGGGTGTCGGAAGTGCGGTTCGTCCTGTTCACCGCGGACGCCCACGCCGCCTTCGACCTGGCGCTCAGCCTGCTGGACCGGCCGTAGCCCCGCGCCCGACCGACCGGACCCGCCGTGATTCCGTGTCCGCTGAGCCGTACGGCGTGCCGGGGCGCCGGGGCGGCGGCGTGCCGGGGCGGTGGGGCGCCGAGGCGGCGCGCCCGTCAATCCGGTGGCCCGGCCGCGGCCGTGCGTGACATGGTGAGCCGGTGTCCGGAATGAGCAGACTCCCCCGTTCGGTCGCCGAGGCCGTGACCGCCGAGCGGAACGGCGTGGCGCTCCGCCACCTGTTCTTCTGGGGGCACCGGCCGCCACGCGGCGGAGGCGTCGGCCCGGGGTGCCTCAGCCAGTGGTGGGAGGCCCCCTTCACGGTGGACGGGCACGTCTTCCGCTCCGCGGAGCACTACATGATGGCCCGCAAGGCGTGGTTGTTCGGCGACGACGAGACCGCCGAACGAATCCTCGGCGCCCGGCATCCCGATGAGGTCAAGCGGCTCGGCCGCGAGGTCCGGGGCTTCGACGAGGCCGTCTGGCGCGAGCATCGCTACGGGATCGTGGTGCGCGGCGGTGTCGCGAAGTTCGGCGCGCACCCGGAGCTGAGGGAGTTCCTGCTGGGCACCCGCGGCCGGGTCCTGGTCGAGGCCAGCCCGGTGGACCGGATCTGGGGCATCGGGCTCGCGGCGGACGACGCGCGCGCCGCCTCCCCCGCCGCCTGGCGGGGGTCCAACCTCCTCGGCTTCGCCCTCATGGACGCCCGCGACGCCCTGGCGGACGGCGACCCGGGGGAGCCGGGGACGACCCTCCCCGGGGCGGGGTGAGCCGGGACCGGCGCCATCGAGGGGACAGAAAGGTTCATTTAAGGCTAAAGGGACAATAACCCTAGAAGTCGAAATAAGGAACAATTCAAAAATAAGGCAAGCTTGGTGATTCAAGCCGACACTGATTAACAAAAAGGAGTCCGGGGAGCAGTCCTCAGATTTCTCCTTTTTGATAACTAATTGGTGGAAAGTCGTAAGGCGCGCCTGATCGGCTGTACGGGATCTTCAACCCGTACGACCCCAAGGAACACGCGTGCGACTCCTCCCCCGAAGGCTCCCCATCGTGGCGGGCCTGGCCCTGACCGCGCTCGTCACGACCCAGCCGGGCATCGCCCAGGCCCGGCCGCCGCACGAGCGGCCCGTGGACGTGCAACTGCTGTCCATCACCGACCTGCACGGCTATCTGCGCCCGCACGACGACGCGGCCAACGGCACCGTCAAGGACGCCGAGGGCAGGACGATCGTGGTCGGCGGCGCCCCCTACATCGCCACCCACCTGAAGCGGCTCCGGGCCGGCCACAAGAACTCGATCACCTTCTCCACCGGCGACAACTTCAGCGGCTGGCCGACCGAGGTCGCCTACCACGCCGACGAGCCGACCATCGAGTTCCTCAACCGCGTCGGCGTGGAGTTCAGCGCCGTCGGAAACCACGAGCTCGACCTGTCGCCGTCGTTCCTGCGCGACCACATGGGCAAGGGCCGCTGCTTCGGCGAGGTCGACGTGGACAGTTGCTTCACCGACTCGACCGGCCGGCGCTTCCACGGCGCGGACTTCCCGTTCTCCTCGGCGAACATCACCGCCAAGGGGTCGGGCAAGCCGCTGCTCGCGCCGTACGTCATCCGGTGGGTGAAGCCGGAACGCGGGCCGAAGATCCCGGTGGGCTTCATCAACCTGACGACCCCCACCACGGTGGGCGGCTCGACCTCCTACCAGCCGACTCTGGACAACCTCTCGCTGGTGGAGACCGCCAACCGCTACGCCGCCGAGCTGAAGCGCCGGGGCGTGGAGGCGATCGTGGCCAACGTGCACGAGGGCGGCACCGCGGGCGACGTCTACGACCGGTGCAACGCCAACCCCACGGGCCCGGTGTTCGACTTCGCCCGGCAGGTCACCCCGGACATCGACGCGATCGTCACCGGCCACTGGCACGCCCTGTTCAACTGCTCGGTGCCGGACCCGGCGGGCGACCCGCGCCCGGTGGTCGAGGCGGCCAACCACGGCAGGCTGATCAACGAGATCAACCTGCGGATCGACCCGGCCACCCGGGACGTGATCCGCTCGGCGACCACCTCGGTCAACCACCCGGTCACCCGTGACGTGCCCGCCGACCCCGAGATGGTCACGCTCGTCGACCACTGGGTGAACCGGGGCGGGCAGACCTACGCCCGGCCGGTCGGCACGATCACCGGGGACCTCACGCGGACCCGCGACGCCGACGGCGAGAGCACGCTCGGCAACTTCGCCGCCGACGCCGAGTACGCCGACTCCCGGCGCACCCCGGGCGGGAACGCCGACCTCGCGATGGTCGCCGTCGCCCCGGTCAAGGGCTCGGTGGCGCTCCGCGGCGACCTGCGGTACGCCAAGGGGACCAACCCGGCCGACGCCGACGGCACGGTGCTGTTCGGTGAGGCGTGGTCGGCCTTCGGCTACGCCAACCCGGTGGTCACCGTCTCCGTCACCGGCGCGGCGATCGAGCAGGCACTGGAACAGCAGTGGCAGACCCAGGCGAACGGCTCGGTGCGCTTCGCCCCGCTGGCCGTCTCCGGCAACGTCCGCTACTCCTACGACGCCACCCGGCCGGTCGGCGACCGGGTGAACCCCGCCGACGTCCTGATCGACGGCAGGCCCCTGGAGACCGGGCGCACCTACCGGCTCGCCGCCCTGGCCTACACCCTGATCGGCGATGACGGCTACACCGCGTTCGCCGGGTTCACCGACGCCGTGCGCGGCAGCCGCGACTACGAGGCGTTCCGTGCCCACTTCGCCCAGGGTCCCGTGACGCCCCCGGCCCTCGACCGGGCCACCGCGCTGCGCTGACCCCGGCCGACCGTACGGCCCGCGCGGCGGTCGTCGCCGCGCGGGCCGTACGCCGGAAGGCCACGTGGGCCGTACGCCGAAGGCCACGTGGGCCGTACGCCGGAAGGCCAGGCGGGCCGTACCGTCCTCGTGGCCCTCGAAGGCCACTCGCCGTAAGCGGCTCCCGGTGGGGTGCGAGCCGTACTGTACCGATCATTCCAAAAATGTTACGGTGACCGCATGGCACGGCCGAGGACGTTCGACGAGGACCGGGCCCTGGACGCGGCGATGCACGCCTTCTGGGAGAAGGGCTACGAGGCCACCTCGACCCAGGACCTGTGCGACGCCACCGGACTGGGCCGCAGCAGCATCTACAACGCCTTCGCCAGCAAGCACGACCTGTTCAAGCGCGCGCTGGCCCGCTACATCGAGACCATGGACGCCGCCCAGTTCGCCGTCCTGGAGGACGAGGGCAGGCCCGGCGCGGAGCGGATCCGCACCCTGTTCGCCATGGTGATCGGCGACGACCCGGACGACCGGCGCGGCTGCCTGGCCGTCAACACGGTCGTGGAGCTCGCCGACCGGGACCCGGAGGCGGCCGGAATGCTGGAACGCGACACCGCGCGCCGGCTGGCCGTCATGCGCGCGGCGCTGGAGGCGGGACAGCGCGAGGGCGGCATCACCTCCTCCCGCGACGCGGGCTCCCTGGCCCGCTTCGTCAACGCGGTGATCGCGGGGCTGCGGGTCTCGAGCCAGGGAGGCGCCGACCGCGCCACACTGGAGGCCATCGTGGCGACGGCGATGGACGCGCTCACCCGCGAACCCGCGCCTTCCGACCCCGGGCCGGCCACCCCGGACCGCTGACCACCGGCCCACCGATCCACTCACCCCGAACCACCGGCCCATGGGCCCACCGATCCACCGGCCCAGGACCGCCGGGCGCCGGCCTGGAACCCGCCCCCGAAGCCCCGGGACTCCACGCCGCCCTCCCATGCCCATGTTTTGAATCGATCAATCCAAAACCGATCTCCCAAGGAGAACCGTGCATCGCGCCGTACACATAATGGCCCTCGGCATCTTCGCCATGGTGACCAGCGAGTTCGCCGTCGCCGGTCTCATGCCGCAGATCGCGGAGGGGCTGGGCGTCACCGTCCCGCAGGTCGGCTACCTCGTCACCGCCTTCGCGGCGGCCATGGCCGCAGGCGGCCCGTTCCTGACCGTGGCGCTGCTCCGGGTGAACCCGAAGACGGCGCTGACGGCGCTGTTCGCCGTCTTCCTGGCGGGCAACGTGCTGGCCGCCGTCGCCCCCGGCTACGGGGTCATGACGGTGGCGCGGGTGATCACCGGAGCCGCCTCCCAGGCGTTCTTCGGGATCTCGATCTCACTGTGCCTGCGACTGGCGCGTCCCGAGGCGCGGGGCCGGGCCGTCGCGGCGGCCATGAACGGCCTGATGCTCGGCACGCTGCTCGGCATGCCGCTGTCCACCCTGATCGGCGAACGGCTGGGCTGGCGCGCCGCCTTCTGGGCCGTCGGCGTCCTGACGGTGATCGCCGCCCTGGCCACGCTCGCCGGGGTGCCGCGTCTGGAGCGCGCCGGCGACGGCGGGAACCTCCGGAGCGAACTGGCCGCCTTCCGCGCCCCGCGCCTGTGGCTGACGTTGTCCACCAGCACGTTCATCATCGGCGCGACGTTCGCGGCCTTCACCTACTTCACCCCGGTCCTCACCGGGGTCACCGGCTTCGCCGCCGGGACCGTCCCGCTGCTGCTCGTCGCCTACGGCGCCGCCACCGTGGCCGGGAACGTCGTCGTCGGGCGTCTCGCCGACCGGCACACCCTCGCCGTGCTGTTCTGCGGCCTGGTCCTGAACCTCGTCTTCCTCACCGGGTTCGCGCTGCTGGCCCATCTCCCGGTCCCCGCCGTGACGTTCATGATGGGGATCGGCCTGGCAGGGGTCACCCTCAACGCGGCGATGACCGCCCGCGTCCAGCGGGCCGGGAACGCCGGGCCGCTGGTCAACACCGTCCACACCTCCTTCATCACCCTCGGCGTCATCATCGGGTCCTGGGCCGGCGGGCTGGGCGTCGACGTCTTCGGCCTGCGCGCCCCGCTGTGGCTCGGCGCCGCCCTGGCCGCGATCGGGATCGCCACCCTCGTTCCCGACCTCCTCCGCCGCCGTCGCCCGGCGCTCTCGGACGCGCCGCGCGAGGGTGCCAGGACCGATGGCGATCTACTCTCCGAGGCCGTGAGTTGAGGACGGCTTCGGGAACGCCTGGCCGTACGAACCGGACGCCGGGGTAGGGAACCGGCAGGCCGCACGCCGCGGCGCCCGCGCCGTCCCACCGGCCGCCGCGGGCGTCCCGTCGGCCCGCCGGAGGACCCCACACGGAAGGTGAGGACCAGCAGTGGCCCACGCATGCAGGAACGGCCTGATCGCCGGCGCCGCCGGAACCGTGGCCCTCAACGCCCTGACCTACCTCGACATGGCCGTCCGCGGCCGGGGGCCGAGTTCCACGCCCGAGCAGGCCGCGGGGATCCTCGCCGGCAAGACCGGCCTCGACCTGGGCGAGGAGGAGACCGCCGAGCACCGCAAGGAGGGCATCGGCCCGCTGCTCGGCATGGCGGCCGGCCTCGGAGTGGGGGTGGCCTACGGGCTGTTCCGGCGGGCCGTGCCCCGTCTCCCCCGGCCGCTGGCCGTGCTCGCCGTGGGCGCGGCGGTGATGGTCGCGGGCAACGCGCCGATGGTGACGCTGGGGCTCACCGACCCTCGCGAGTGGGGGACGGAGGGCTGGCTGTCGGACCTGGTCCCGCATCTGGGCTACAGCCTCGCCACCGTGGCGGCCTATGAGGCGATCAGCCGCTGACCGGCGCCCGCCCGGACCGTTCCGGCCCCGCCCGGGCCGGAACGCCCGGATCACCCCGGCCGGGCTTGAGCGCCGGGTCAGGATGTCCAGGCCACCGCGTTCGGGCCGGTGTGGTTCAGGCCGGGGCCATGAAGGTGCCCGGGCTGCCGTCGGTGGCCCGCCATTCCGGGCCGCGCTCCCGGCTCGCCCCGGCCAGTGCCTCGCGGACCCCTTCGGCGTCCTTGTCCGTGGCGTAGACGGGAGTGCCGGGCTGCTGGCGCCAGGAGTCGTCCAGGCCGCCGGCGTCGACCGGGTCGAAGCCGAGCTGGTCGACCAGGTCCATGACGACCCTTTTCGCGGCCTCGTCGTCGCCTGCGACCGGCAGGGCCACGCGCCCCGGGGCCCCGGCGGGACGGCCGTGCTCGGCGAGGTGCCGGGCGTAGATGTTGTTGAACGCCTTGATCACCGGACGGCCGAGGCGCTTTTCCACCCAGCGGCTCTCCGGCAGGCCGGACTCGATCTCCTTGATGCGGCCGTCACGCTGCCGGGGGTAGTAGTTGCCGGTGTCGACGACGACCACGTCGTCCGGCACCCCGTCGAAGAGGCCGGAAGGCAGCTCGGGCACCCGGCACTCCGGGATCGTGATCACGACGAGGTCGGCCCCGCGCGGCGCCTCCTCGACGGTCACCGCCTTCGCCCCGGTCTCCGAGGCCAGGTCGGCGAGGGTCTGCGGGCCGCGCGAGTTGGCCACCGTCACCTCGTGACCGAGGTCCGTCAGCCGCCGGGTGAGGGCGCCGCCGATGTTTCCGGCGCCGATGATGCCGATCCTCATGGTCGCTCCAGGGATTCTCCGGGAATGCGGCGTGGCCGTCCGCTCCGGGCCCCGGGACGAGCGGGCCGGCGCGGCCCCGGACGGGCCGTGGAGGCGGGCGCCACCGGAAAACCGATCGTACGCGAAATGGCCGCCGTCGCGCGTTCCGCGCCACGCAAAGGAATTCCCCTCCGGATTCCGGAGCGATTAACGGTGATTCGAGACGAGACGGCGCGGACCGGAATTCCGGAACGCGTGCGGCGGGCGGGTGCCCGCCGCACGCCGGACGCGGATCAGCAGCAGGGACGCCTGCCGCCGTCGGCCTTCGCGCCGGTCCAGACGCCGTCGCCGCCACATCCGGACACGCAGCTGCCCTTGACGGGCGTCGCGTGCGCGGTCGCCTTACGGCCGAGAAGGGAGATGATCCGGTCGGTGACGCCGTTGACGAGCTTCATCTCAGAGACCTTTCGCCGGAACGGTCATTAATTTATCCATAGTCTTACTTGCATCAACTAAATACGTCAATGCACTCATTGTGAATTATTTCCGGCAGTCTCTCCGAGCCGCCTCACCACGACGCCCTGTATCCGGGCGGCGGCGAAGAATCCCTCCTGGCGGGAGTCCACGCTGTGCCCAGGATTGTCCCCGAGCAGCACGAACCGGTCGCTCGGCACCGGCGTGCCCGCGGCCCCGGCCAGCGCCGGCCCGAGGCCGTCCGGCACCGGGTCGCCCGGCACGGCCACCACCCGTTTGATCAGCAGCCGGCGGGCCGGCCGCCGCGGCCGGACGCCCTCGTACTCGGGCAGCACCACGACCACCTGCCCCGGCCGGACCCGCCCCGGCCGCACCGGCCTGGCCAGCACGCGGTCCCCGTCCGCGAAGGCCGGTTCCATGCTGGGCCCGCTGACCGTCGCCACCACGAGCCGCCGCGCCCACCGGAGCGCCGCAGCGGCGGCCACGGCCAGGGCCGCGGGGATCAGCCACCACACGTCACACCACCGTCCTCGTCCCGTCCCGCCGGTCCCACATCGCACCGCCGTCCCCGTGCCGGACCGCCGACTCCATGTCACACCGCCGTCCTGGACCGGTATCCCGACGCCTGCAGGGTGAACAGCCGCGCGTACTCACCGCCGGCGGCGACCAGCTCGTCATGGCTCCCCTCCTCCACGACCACGCCGCCGGACAGCACCACGATGCGGTCGGCGTCCCGGACCGCGCCCAGGCGGTGCGAGATCAGCAGGCTCGTGAGGCCGTTCCGGTACTCCTTGAGGCTCGTGTGCACCTCGTGCTCGGCGGCGGCGTCCAGCCCGGCGCTCGGCTCGTCGAGGATGACGAGGTCCCGGTCGGCGCGCATGAAGGCGCGGGCCAGCGCGACGCGCTGCCGCTGCCCGCCGGACAGGCCGACCCCGACCGCCTCCCTGTCCACGTCGCTGGTGAACCGGCGGCTCAGCAGGGTCCGGTAACCGTCCGGCAGCGCGGCGAGCGTCTCGTGCACCCCCGCCCGCCGCGCCGCCGCCTCGATGCGGTCCTGGTCGTGCAGCGCGTCCAGGTCGCCGACGCCGACGTTCTCGGCCGCGGTCAGCTCGTAGTCCATGTAGTCCTGGAACACGGCGCTGATCCGCCCGCGCAGCGCGTCCGGATCGGCCTCGCGGATGTCGACGCCGTCCCACAGCACCGCGCCCCGGGTCGGGTCGTAGAAGCGGCACAGCAGCTTGACCAGCGTGGACTTTCCCGCGCCGTTGAGCCCCACCAGGGCGACGGCCCGGCCGTACGGGATCACCAGGTTCACCCCGCGCAGCACCCAGGGGTGGCCCTCGGAGTAGCGGAACCACACGTCCCGCAGCTCGATGCCCCGCCGCAGCGGCGGCAGCGCGGCCGGCCGTACGGCCACCGGCAGGTCCGGGACGCCCCGCAGCACCGTGAGGTAGTGCCGGAAGAGCAACAGCGACTCGTGCGCCCTGGCGATGTCCTGCGCCACGCCGCCGAGCGCCGCCTGCACGCCCATGACGGCGGTGATGAACATCGCGACGTCACCGACGCTCAGCCGGCCGGCGCGCGCCGCCGCGACCGCCCACACCAGTCCCGGCACCAGCACCGCGACACCGACCAGGCCCAGGCCCGCCCGGACGGCGAACTCCCGGCGGTCCACCCGGCGCTGCGTCGCCTCGTGCGCCCGCCGTTCCGCCAGCATCCGGCCGCGCACGAACCCGCCCAGGCCGAGGAGGCGCACCTCCTTGGCGGCCCGTTCCGTCGCGAGCAGGTCGCGGTAGAAGATCTCCCGCCGCTCCGCCGGGGTGATCTCCCAGAACGCGGCCGCGCGGTGTTTGCCGAGCAGGAGCTCGGCGGCGAGCACCGGGACGCCGGACAGCAGCACGATCACCGCCATCAGCGGGCTCAGCGCGCTCACCAGGCCGAGCAGCCCGGAGATCGTGAGGGCGCTGCGCGAGACGCCGAGGAGTCCCTCGATCACCCGGTTCGGCCCGCGCCCGCCGGACTCGTCGGCGAGCTGCAGCCGGTCGAGGAAGGCCGGGTCCTCGAACGGGGCGAGACCGCGGATCCGCGCCACCGCGGTGAACAGCCGTTCCTTGGCGAGGGCGCCGATCTCCCGTTCCACCTCGGCGCGCAGGAACGTCCCGGCGGCGGTCAGCGCCATCGACCCGAGCACCGTGGCGCCCAGGGCCCCGGCGAGCAGCGCGGGCTCACCGAGACCGGAGTCCCCGGTCAGGCCGTTGACGATCGCCCGGGTGAGCCACGCGGTGCCGACCGGCAGCGCCGCCGACACCAGGGTCACGACGACGTAGAGCGCCAGCCGCCCGGGAGCCGCCCGTACGGCGAGCCGCGCCGCCTCGACGATCCGGGCCGCCGTGCCGTCACCGGTTCGCGGCGGGGTCGCGGGCTCGCCGCCGGTCGGCGACGGGACGGTGAGACCGGCGGGACCGGCGAAACCGGACTCGGGCTCCTCCCCGGTCCCCGACGGGCCGGTCATGGCCTCGCCGCCGCCAGGCCCGGCTCGTATCCGCTGGCCCGGATGGTGTGGTCGGGGTTGAGGACGCAGAACGCCGGGGTCGCGTAGAGATGGAAGGCGACCTGCACCGGGCCGCGTTTCTCCTCCACCACGACCCGCGCCACCGGGTCGAGCCGTGACGTCATCTCCACCGCCAGCTCCGGCGTGCCGCGCACCACCGCGAGGACCTGCCGCGGGTCGGACCTCCGCTCCGCCTCGGCGATGAACTGCGGCAGGCGGTCGTGGCAGACCTCGCAGTTCCAGTTGAAGAAGCCGACGTACACCTCGCCGGTGAGGTCCGCCCGCGTCAGCGGCTCGCCGTCGAGCGTGACCGTGGCGAAGTCACCGATCTCCACGCCGTCCGGCAGCATCGGCGGCACGCCCGCCTCGACCTCCGCCAGCCGGTCGGCCTGCTCCCTGACCTTGCGCAGCAGGCCGACGGTGAGCAGCAGGTTGAGCAGCGAGACCACGGTGAGTACGGCGACGAGAGCGGTCATGGGTTCTCCTATCGCTTGTGTTCCGCGCCGGCCGGAACAGCGCGACGAGGTCGTCGATCACGGTCACCAGGACGCCCGCGACGAGCCCGGCCAGCCCGGCGACCGCCGCCTCGCCGAACTCCGGGCCCCGCCCGGCGGGAGAGGCGGCGGAGGCCGCCAGGCCCAGCAGCGCCACCGCGACGAGCACCAGGTTGCGGACCACGTGGCCGGCGCCCAGCGGCGTCTCGGACCGGCCGAAGCACGAGCACGGTTCCCGGTTGCCCCGGGCGAGCGACATCGCGATGCCGGCGGTGAAGGCGGCCAGCAGCGCCGCGGCCACACCGAACCCCGCCGTCCCCGCCGCCCGCGCCGGTACGGCCAGCAGCAGCACGATCACCACCTCGGCCGCCGCGAACGCCAGTGCCGCCGGCCGTACCAGGCCCGAGGGCAGCACCTCCATCCGGCGCAGCGACCGCACGAAGGCGCCGAACCGGCCGGGACCGCCCAGCTTCCCGGCGGCGGCGATGAGGAAGATGACACCGATCATGAATCGGCACCCGATGACCAGATGGACCACGGCTCCGCCTTCCGGAATGGGGGGGAGGAAGACCGGCGGACGTATCAGCGGACATGTCAGCAGAGAAATGATGATCTTAACCGGACGATGACACGGTATGTCGATACACCGCATTCCGCCAGCCCCTCCCGCACCGGCGTTCGTGTCCCGGGTGGAACCCGGAGAGCCGCGTGCCCGCCCTGTCCGGGTCACCGGGCGGACGGCGGGCGGGGGCGGCGGCACGGGCGGCTCCGGTCGCCCGTCCGCCCGCCCGCCCGCCCGCCCGTTCGCCCGTTCGTCCGTTCGTCCGTTCGTCCGTTCGTCCGTTCGTCCGTCCGGGCAGGGCCCGCCGGGGCGGCCGACGCCGGTGGCTATGCTCGGAAACGCCACTGTCCGGCGTGCTGGAGGCGGGCGATGACGGAGCGCAGGCCACTCGGTGTCAACTTCGAGACGTGGGTCGACCGGCAGATCCGTGAGGCCGCGGAGCGCGGCGCGTTCGACGACCTGCCCGGCGCGGGCAAACCGCTGCCCGGCGAGGGCGAGCCGTACGAGGAGATGTGGTGGATCAAGCAGAAACTCCACTCGGAGGGCCTGTCGTTCCCGCTGCCCGGCACGCTCGCTCTGCGTAAGAAGGCCGAGGAGGCGCGGGCCGCGGCCGCCGAGGCGCGCTCGGAGGACGAGGTCCGCCGGACCATCGGGGAGATCAACGAGGAGATCGTCGAGGGGCACCGCAAGGCCCTGTCCGGTCCCCCGCTGAACCTGATGCCCTTCGACGTCGAGGAGGTCGTCCGCGACTGGCGCGACCGTCACCCGGCCCGGGAGGAGACCCCGGGGCCCGAGCCCGCTCCCCCGCAGAGAAGGCGGGGGTTGTTCGGCCGGTTCCGCCGGAGAGGATGACGCCGCCGGGCTGTTCGCCGGGGACGACAGCCAGGTGGTCGGGTGACGACGGCGGGCCCCCGCCCGCCGGGCAGGCGGACGGGGGCCCGGGAGCCGGACGGGGGAACCGCGTCAGTTGATCGTGACGATCGTCCCGAAGCCGTTGGGGTACTCGACGTAGCCGGTGTTCGTCCGCTGCGTCGCCTTCGTCCAGGAGGCCGTCAGCGGGATCGGCGTGCCGACGGTCGCCTTCGGCTTGTTCGGCGTCAGTGTGAGCGTGCCGCGCGCGTTGTCGGCGGTCACGAGGTTGACCTGGGTGAGGAAGTCGGTGGACGTGGTCCCGGGCAGGTCCCCGAGGGTGAGCACGACCAGGGTGTACCTGCCGGGGCGCGGGTGGGCCAGCACGGCGCGGGAGTCGCCGTCCAGGCTGAACACCCACGACACGAACTCGCGCGTGCCGTTCTCCTCATAGAAGAGGAGTCCGCCGACCTGGGCCTCGGGGTTCGCCGCCCTGAGCTTGAACGAGACGGCCTTGGCGTCGTCGGTGATCGTGACCGGGATGTCGCGGCCCCACACCTCGCTCTCGTTGACGGTGCCCGGCACCTCGTCCGCCGACACGAGACCGTACGGGGTGACCGAGAACTTCTTCGTTCCGGGCGTCACCTCGAAGCCCACCGAGCCGTCGGCGCCGGTGCCCTTCACCTCGGCGGGCGCCCGCGCGCTCAGCGGGGTGGCGACGATCGAGCTGCGCACGGTCGTGCCCGCGCCGGTCCACGTGAGCCGCCCGACGACGGTGTCCGTGGTGGTCGACGGGAGCATCTCCATGGAGACGGTGAACTCCTTGGTCTCACCCGCCTTCTTGAAGACCAGCGTGGACGGCTTGACCTTGGTCTTGAAACCGGGCAGTTCGATCGCCGAGTGGTAGACGCCCGGGGTGACGGCGGTGACCTTGCGGGTGACCGTCCGCGAGCCGAAGAGGTCGCCGACGGAGATCGTCGGGTAGTTCACGTCGGTCCCGGCCAGCGGCTTGGCGCCGGTGCCGGTCTTGACGCCCTTGCCCTCCAGGTAGCCGTACCAGTCCTCGGCGCCCGCGTCGTAGACCAGGCCCGGGGTGAGCATGCGGGCCGGGTCGACGTGCCCTGCGCCCTGGGCGAACACGTCCGGGGTCTTGGTGTCGTAGGCGGTGGTCATCATGGCCGACTTGATCGCCATCGGCGACAGGAGCGGGTGCTCGCCGAGGTAGAGGGCGGCCAGGCCGGCGACGTGCGGGGTGGCCATGGAGGTGCCGGAGTAGAAGTCGAAGTCCTTGCCGCCGTTGCCGGGAGGCGCCACGGCGGCCAGGATCGCCACGCCCGGCGCGGTGACGTCCGGCTTGAGCAGGTCACCGTTGTTGCCGAGCGAGGGGCCGCGCGAGGAGAAACTCGCGACCTGCGGGTACGGCTCGCCACCGGAGGCGGCCGGGGCGAACGTGGCCGTCGCGCCCGCGGTGGCCGCGTAGCCGGCGACCTTGTCCGCGTCGGGGGCGTTGACGTGCACGGTCGGCACGGAGTGCAGGTCTGCGTCGGTGCTCTGGTCGGTCGGGTTGCCCAGCACCATGCCGACGCCTCCGGCCCGCTTGACCTCGGCCGACTTGTCCACGCGGGCCGTGGTCCCGCGCAGGCAGTAGACGATCTTCCCGGCGGTCTTGGCGGGGTCGAGCGAGCCGGCCGCGCAGATCTGCGCGTCGGACTCGGTGGCCGTGCCCGTCTTCACCGACAGTGCCGTGACCAGCGGCTTGGGCCCGAACGGGGCGACGACCGTGGTGCTCACGCCGCGGACGACCGTGCCGTCGCCGAGCCGGACCTCGGCCTGCCAGGGCGCGATCGTGCCGGCCGCGACCGTCGTCGTCCACGGCATCGTGTTGTCCAGCGTGGACGGGTCGGGACCGGAGTTGCCCCCCGCCGTCGCGACGAAGACCCCGGCCTCGGCGGCGGCCAGGAAGGCGCGCTGGACCGGGTCGTCGGCCGCCGACTCGAACATGCCGCCGACCGAGTAGTTGATCACATCGACGCCGTCGGCGACCGCCTGGTCGACGGCCGCCACGAGGTCGGAGGTGTAGCCGCCCGTCGTGCCGCCGTCCTTGCCCTGCCAGAGGGCCTTGTAGACGGCGACGGCCGCGCCGGGGGCGACGCCGGAGATCGCACCGTAGTCGACGCCGTTCGCCGTGGCCTGGACGGCGTGGTCGCCCGCCGCGGTGCCGGCGGTGTGCGAGCCGTGGCCCTGCGCGTCCCGCGGGGAGACGTAGTCGGCGCGCTTGTCGGGCGGGTTGCCCCTCAGCCACTGCTCGCCGAAGTACCGGGCGCTGATGACCTTCTGGTTGCACAGGCTCGCGGCGAACTCCTCGCCGGTCTGGCACAGGCCGGTGAACGTGGCCCCGTCGGCCTTCTTCATGACCGTGGCCCCGTCCTTCAGGTAGGGCCGGTACGGTTCGGCGCTCGTGGGCGGCTCCGTGCCGAGGGCCGGAGCGGCGAAGGAGGGGTTCTCCGGCCAGATGCCCGTGTCGATGACGCCGACGACGACGCCCTTGCCCGCCTTGCCGGTGCCACCGAGCTTCGCCCACAGGCCGGCGTCGCCCGACAGGCCGAGGAAGTCGGTGGAGTTGCGGTCGTCCAAGGCCTTGCGCAGGGTGTCGGGGACGACCGACACCACGCCCTGGGTCGCGTGCAGCCGCAGCGCCTGGGCCGGGGTGAGCTGGGCGGTGAAGCTGTTGGAGGCGACCGCGTGGTGGCCGGTGGCGGCGGCGCCGACGCTGCGGGCCACCTCGTTCTGCCGGTCGGTCAGGCGGTCGCGGTAGCGCCTGGCGTGGGAACTGGTGGTGTCGACCTTCTTGCCCTTGCGGCCCCTGGTGGGGGCGATGCCCTCCGTACCGCCGTCGTAGGTGGCCAGCGGCGGTTCGGCCAGGGTGACGATGTACGCCGCGGGGGCGGGGGCGGTCGCGGAGGGTGCCGACGCGGCGGCGGGTTGGGCGATGGCCGGGGCGATGGCGGTGACCGCCAGCGCGGCGGCCAGCGCCGACACACGATGGACGCGGGGGTTGCGGAACATTGCGCCTCTGGGGGGATGAGCCTGGTCACCCGTCCGGGGAGGATCACCGGAGGGCCGCTACGGAGTCAAGCGTCCGGCGTTGATCCCTGTCGAGATATAGTGCTGGCATTTTCGGCCACATGACCAAAAACGACATTTCGGCAGGTGCTCCGTGGGCGATCGGTCCGTGCTCGGCGCCGTGGGCGTCACGGACTTCGACGAACGGGTGTACCGGCTGCTGCTGCGCCGGCCCGGCCGGCGGACGGGGGAGATGGCCGCCGAGCTCGGCGTCGGCCCGGCCCGGGTGCGTTCCGCGCTGGCCCACCTGGCCGATGCCGGGCTGCTGCGCCGCGGCGGGCCCGGCCGGTACGAGGCGGTGCCCCCGGAGGCGGCGATCGAGTGGCTGGTGGACCGGCGGCGGCTGGAGACCGAGACGCGGCTGGCCGCGGTCAGGACGGTCGTCTCGGACTTCACCCAGCTCTACCACTCGGGCCGGATGGAGTCCGGCCCGGCCGGGGTCGTGGAGGTCCTGGCGGGGGAGGAGGCCGTCAAGCGGGTCGTCACCGAGCTGCAGCGGACGGTCGGCACCGAACTGCTCGGCTTCGACCGCCCGCCCTACGTCGGCCGCCCCGACGACTCGACGGACACCAACGAGTCGGAACTGGAGACCACCCGGAGCCTGCTGACGCGTGGCGTGGACATCCGCGTGGTCTACTGCGCCGACTCCCTGTACCGCCCGGGCCGCCTGGAGACCCTGGTACGGCTGGCCGAGGAGGGCGAACGCTCCCGCTTCGTCGAGCACCTGCCGTTCAAGCTGCGCATCGCCGACCGCAGGGTCGGCCTGTTCCCGCTGGTGGACGGGGTGTACGACAACATCGCGCTGCTGCACCCCTCCCGGCTGCTCGACGCGCTCGTCGAGCTGTTCGAGGTCTACTGGGAACGCGGCCGGCCGCTGACGGGCCTGCCGCAGACGACGGACGAGCGGCCGCCCGAGGAGGACCTGCTCGTGCTGCGGTTGCTGAACGCCGGCCTCAAGGACGAGGCCATCGGCCGGCACCTGGGCGTCAGCGCGCGGACGGCCACCCGCAAGATCGCCGCCGTGGTCGAGCGGCTCGGCGTGACGACCCGCTTCCAGGCCGGCGCGGCGGCCGCCGCCCGCGGCTGGCTCTGACCAACGCGACGCGAGCGAACACGACGCGGACGAACACGACGTCAACGAACACGGCGTGGACGGACCCCGGCCGGGCCGGGACACCGATCAGGCCACCGATGTCCTCCCCGCTCCGCCGTCCCCCGGCGTCCTCAGACCGTCGGTGCCCTTCTCACCGCCCGTCCCGGCCTCCTCGGCCCCCGGCGTCCTCCTCGTTGCCCTGCCGCCGGTCGGTCGTGCCGGACGCCCGCTCGGTGGTCCACGTCGAACGCGTCTGGGAGGGCTCCCGCTGGTCGTCCCAGATCCGGCCGCCGTCGAGGTCGAGCACGCCCACGGGGGCGTCGATGGTGATCCCCGGCCGCGGGAACGGGGCGTCCGGGAGCCGGTAGGCCGTGCCCTCGCCGGTCGGCTGGTCGCTGGTGACACCGTCCCCGGCCAGGCCGTGCTCCCGCGCGTCGTAGACCCGGCACGCGTCGGCGCCGCGCCCCTTCGGGCGCCCGTTCATCCCCTCGCCGTACCTGGGGCTCCGCCCCGTATGCCCTGGTCAGGAGGCCGGCTGGCCGGGAACGGCGGGCCGGCGCGCCGACCCGGTGACGTAGTCGCGGAAGCGGGCGGCCGGGGCGGGCAGCGGACGGTCGGTGCGCCAGGTCAGGCCGATGGTACGGCGGGCGCCCTCGGAGGCGATGGGAAGCCCGACGGTGCCCGACTGCCCGGCGAAGGGCTCGGGGACGATCGCCACGCCGAGCCCGGCGGCGACGAGGCCCTCGATGGTGGCGAGGTCCTGGCTCTCGAACGAGATCGCCGGAGAGACCCCCGCGTCCCGCAGGAGGGCGTCGACCAGGAAACGGTAGCCGAAGCCGGCCGGTGTGGTGACGAGCTCCTCGCCGGCCAGCTCCTCCAGCCGGACCCGTCCACGGTCCCGCAGGCGGTGGCCGGGCGGCACGACGAGCACCAGCCGCTCCTCCTGCAGGGGGTACCAGCCGTGGTCACCGGGCGGGCGGGGGGAGGTGATGGCGAGGTCCACGGCCCCGGTGCCGAGGTCACGGCCGATCTCGTGGGCGGGCTCCTGGCTCAACAGCACCCGTACCCGGGGCGCGTGCCCGTGGAAGGAGCGGAGCAGCCGGGGGACGAGCGAGGTGGCGATGGAGTCGAGGAAGGCCAGCCGTACCACCCCGGCGTCCGGGTCCAGCACGCTCCCGAGGTCGGAGAGCAACTGGTCGTAGCGGGCGGTGAGGTCCCGCGCGGCTGCCACCACGATCTCCCCGGTGGGCGTCAGGTGCACGCCGCCGTGCGCCCGCTCGAACACGCGGGCGCCGAGCTCGGCCTCCACGCGGGCCAGGGCCCGCGACAGCGTCGGCTGGCTGGTACGGAGGACCGCGGCGGTGTCGGTGACGTGCCCGTGGTCGGCGAGCGCGACCAGCCAGGCGAGATCCCGGAGCAGCACGGATGAATCATACGCGTCGCGTATCGAAACCGGCCGGAACGCACATTGGACGTATCAGGTGTCGCGCCCGAGACTCGGAAGGTCAGTGAGAATCCACCACACCGAGGAACAGACAGGCATGAGTCGGCACACCGTGGAGGCGGCGCCCCGGCCGAGCGCCCCGCCGGAGGGCTACCTGCCCGGGTCGCGCGCCTACCGGCGCGTGGTCGTGGCGCTGTTCGCCGCCGGGGTGGCCACCTTCGCCCTGCTGTACAGCACCCAGGCGATCCTGCCCGAGCTCTCGGCGCAGTTCGGGGTCTCCACCGGGGACAGCACGCTGAGCGTCTCGCTGACCACGCTGGGCCTGGGGATCGCCCTGCTGGTCGCCGGTCCCGCGTCCGACGTGCTGGGCCGCACCCGCCTCATCCACCTGTCCGTCACGGCCTCCGCCGTCGTGGCGGCGGGGTGCGCGCTGGCCCCCGGCTGGTCCGCCCTGCTCGCGCTGCGCCTGCTCCAGGGCGTCGTGCTGGCCGGGCTGCCCGCCGTGGCGACCGCCTACCTGCGCGAGGAACTGCACCCCTCGACGCACGCCCGCGCCGCCGGGCTGTACGTCGGCGGCACCGCCCTGGGCGGCATGATCGGCCGTCTCGTGACGGGCGCCGTGGGAGAGGCCGCCGGCTGGCGCTGGGCGCTCGCCGCGGCCGCGGTCCTCGGCCTGGCGTGCGCCGTCGCCGTCCGCCTGCTGCTCCCCCGCTCGCGCGGGTTCGTCCCGGCCCCGGCCGGCGCCCGCGCCCTGCTGCGCATGAGCCTGCGCGCGGTCTCCGACCCGGGGCTGGTGACCCTCTACGCCATCGGCTGCTGCTCCATGGGAGCCCTCGTCGCCGTGTTCAACACCGTCGGCTTCCGGCTCCAGGGGCCGCCGTTCGACCTCGGCCTCGGCGTCGCGAGCCTGGTGTTCCTCGTCTACCCGCTCGGCACCCTCAGCTCCACCGCCTTCGGCCGGCTCGCCGACGTCCGCGGGCGCCGCGCCGTACTGCCGCTGGGCTGCCTCCTCGCCGTCGCCGGAGCCCTGCTGACCCTGCCGTCCTCGCTGCCGGTCGTCGTGGCCGGGCTGGCGCTCCTCACCGCGGGCTTCTTCGCCGTCCACGGCCTCGCCAGCGGGTGGGTGCCCGCCCGCGCGCACGCCGGCGGCGTGTCCACCGGCCAGGCCGCCTCGCTCTACCTGTTCACGTACTACCTGGGCTCGTCGGTCTTCGGCAGTCTCGCCGGACCCGCCTGGACGGCCGCCGCCTGGCCGGGCGTCGTCGCGCTCGCCACCGTGCTCCTGCTGGCCACCGGGGTGCTGGCCGTACTGCTGCGCCGGACACCGGCCCTGCCGGGAGGGCAGGCCCGCTGAGACCCCGGGCCGCGGAGAGCCGGCTAACGCTGAAAGTGCCAGAACAGCATCGACGGCGTCCCGGCGACGGCCGCGTGCGCCGCCTCGGGTGCCAGGTCGCACAGGGCCCACGGCCACACGTCCCACGGCTCCAGGACGCCGGTCCGTTCGCGTGGCTCCCCCGGCGGATGCCTGGGCTCCTCGCAGCGCCGCACCTGGAGTCCCGCCGCCAGCGCGGCTCGTAGGTAGTCCCCGACCAGGTGGCGGTAGGTGGCCACCCTCCCGGGCCGGCCGTCCGGCAGCCGCACGGGCGGGATCACTCCCCGCGCCACGCCCTCGGGGTGGATGTCGGCGATCACCACATGCCCGCCGGGCCGCGACACCCGGGCGAACTCGGCCAGCACCGGGTCCAGTACGGGCACGTGCGTCAATGCCAGCGCGCAGACCACCAGGTCGACGGACGCGTCGGGCAGCGGCAGGGAGGACAGGTCGCCCAGCCGGAACTCCGCCTGCGGCACCCTGCGGCGCGCCCGCTCCAGCATGTCGGGCGAGGCGTCCACGCCGCGCACCCGATGGCCGCGACCGGCCAGGTAGGCCGCCATCCTGCCGGTTCCGCACGCCGCGTCCAGGGCGTCGCCGACCGGCAGCGCGTCGACGATCTCCCTGACGAAGGGCTCGTCGAGGTCGAACGCGGTGTTGGGGCCGTCGTAGGTCCGCGACCAGACCCGGTAACCCTCCACGGTGTCCACGCGGGCCACCTCGACGGCGGCGTCGGCCAGGGAGGCGTCGTCGAGGAACCCGCGGATCTCGGCCAGGCGCGCTTCGACGAACGCGCGGTCGTGTTCGCCGGTGTATGCCCGCATCAGGGCGATGCCTTCCAGCCCGAGCACGTACGCCAGAGGATGCTCGTAGATCACCGTGACACGCTAACGACGACCACCGCGCGGACGCCATCGAATTCGAGCCGGACGGGCACGCGCTCGACACCGGCGACGAAGCCCGTCTGTGACGACCGCACCACACCGGTCACGGAAAAACGTTCGCGCTCCGGCCTGGATGTGGGCCGTGCCCGCCGAGGGCGATCGGCGGTTCACGCGCCGAGGTCCGCCCGAAGCGAGACGTGCATGGGAGCGAACCCGCGCGCCCGGTAGAAGCGGATGGCGTCGGTGTTGGCCGCGTAGGCGGACACCACGGCCTGGTTCGCGCCCCGCTCCCCGGCCCACGCGAAGAATCCTTCGATGAGCCGGGCCCCCACGCCGTGCCCCCGATGCTCCTCGTCCACCCGCATGCTGACCAGCTCGGCCACGACGGCGTCCGGACGGAGCTCGTCCCGGCCCCGCAGCCGGGCGGTGAGATGACCGACCACCGGCCCGTCGGGCGAACCGGCCCGGGCGAGCAGCGCCAGGCTCCTCACGCCCGTCACCATCCCCCGGTAGTAGTCGTGCCCGTCCCTCGCCGGCCAGTCCACGTCCATGAACGGATCCCGCCTGCCGCCGTCCTCCCGGAAGAGCGCGGCGGCCGAGGCGACGAGGGCGGGCACGTCCTCGACCCGCGCCGTCGTGAGTGTGACCTCCATACCGACGACAGTAAAGATCATGATTAATCATGTAAAGCGAATCGAGGTCCGGGGCGGGACCTCCGACCCGAAACGAGTCGGCGACCGCTCAGGCCGCGGCCGGCACGGTCGTCCGCCGTATCGAACATGTGATCTAAAAAATCTGGAACCGAATCCCTGCCGAGACTACGATCTTGATGTTCGCCGGCCGTTGGTCGGCCGGTTCTTCACGCTGACGGGGCGCGAAGACGCCTCATGACCGGACAGGAGATCCTTTGAAGCGTGCACTGGTCGCGTTGGGTGTCGGCTTGAGCGTGTTGGGTTCCACCGTCGGCGCCGGGCCGGCACAGGCCGCGAGTGTCGCGGTGGTCAAGTTGGCCCCCACCGTGGAGACGGCTCAGCAGGTCGCGAGGTTCTGGCTCGCCGACGGAGCCGCCAACCTGAGGAACGCCACGCCGTACACCGTGCAGACCGTGGTCGGCGGGGAGCGCCTGCCCACGGACATCGTTCCGGACGGCTCCCCGGTTTCCATCGCACCGGGGGAAGGGCCGACCTCACCGGAGACGGAGATGCCCACGACCTCGGGCAAGGTGTTCTTCATCGGCAGTGACCTCCAGCCGCACTGGTGCACCGGCACGGCCGTGTGGTCGAAATACTGGAACATCGTCGCGACGGCGGGTCACTGCCTGTTCGACATCGAGGCACCGGGCGGCGCGCTGGCCAAGTGGGCCTTCGTGCCCGGCTACTCCGAGGGCACGACCCCGTTCGGCCTGTACGTCGGGAAGCAGGGCTCCACTCCCTATGACTTCGACGACATCCGGGACTACGACAGCGACCTCGCCTTCGTCAACGTGTACCGCGGTGTCGTCCTCTCTTCTCCGGACGCGCTGACCGACGTCGGCAAGATGACCGAGAACGTCGGCGGCCAGGGAATCGCGTTCAACCAGCCGCTCGCACCCACGGTCGACGTCTTCGGCTACCCCTCCGGCCCCGAACCCGACGGCAGCCGGCCCTACACGGGCGAGACCCTCGAACGGTCGACCGGACCGGCGTTCGCCATGAAGGTCACCGGCCTCCGCGCGGACCGGCCCGTGGGCGTGGACTCCCCCTTCACCGGTGAGGGCTCTCTCGGTTCCTCGTGGCTGACCCATTACACGAGCGACAGCCGTACCGGCTATCTCAACGGCATCACGATCAGCGTCTCCGACACCGACGGCGACAGTCGGTACGACACCGGCGTCTCGGCGTACTTCGACAGTGAGGCGTACATGGCCTACCGGAATGCCTCCAACCTCTGGACCGGCTCCATCGTTCTGCAGTGAGACGTTCATGACCTACCGGAATGCCTCCGAGCTCTGGACCGGCTCCATCGTGTGAACGGTTCCGTCCCCGCCGCGTCCGCCCGAAGGGGCGGGCGCGGCGCCGTCGCGGGTACGGCCGGCGGTCGCCGCCCTCGCGCCCATGGGCACCGGGCGGCGGTGACGCCGGCGACGGATCCGATGACCTCGCCGCTGTGGGGACCGTACCGTCAGCGTGCCGGTGGGGTGGCGTCCGGGAGTCCGCCGGTCCGATCACCGGATCGGATCGATCGGCGTTCCCAGGCCACGGCCGCGACCACACCGACGGCGTAGGCGACCAGGTCCCATGGGTCGGGGAACGCGCCGACCAGGACACCGCCGACGCCCGGCGGGGTCATGCCGACCATTTGATAGAGCTCGACGGCGGCGGCGATCGCGGCCGTGGCCAGGGCGCGGCGTGCGACCGTGGTGCGCCATAGCAGCCCCAGGAACGCGTAGACCAGCATGGTGGCGACGACGTCGCTCACGTAACCGCGGATGAACGGTTGTCCCGGGCCCCGGTAGAGGAGGACGAACGCGCCGACGGCGAGGGCGACGCCACCCAGAAGGACCATGGCGCGGCGCATGAGATCGACACCTTCCGAAACTCAACGATCAGGGCGAACTGATCATAGAGCTCGCCCCTTGGACGGCGACTCATCTGGCGAGTCGGCGGTGGCGAACGAGGGCTGCGACGACTGCGATGAAGGATGCGAAGTGGTCGGCTCGGCGTTCGTAGCGTCGGTGTAGGCGGCGGCAGCCGGCCGGCCAGGAGACGGCGCGTTCGGCGACCCAGCGGTGGCGCCCCGATCTCCGGCCGGACTCGATGCCTTGGCGGGCGATGCGCGGGATGATGCCGCGGCTGCGTAGGAAGGCGCTGGGAAGAGACAGCCGCAGACGATCGGACACCGCAAGCCCGCCCCTGACCGCGAACAGGCAGGCCGAAGGCACATCCGAGGTGGTAACGAGAGGTAGGGCGGGCGGGACTCGAACCCGCGACCCAGGGATTATGAGTCCCCTGCTCTAACCGGCTGAGCTACCGCCCCTCGCGCGCATGCCGTACTGCGGCATTCAACCAAAGGTCGGGCCCGTTCGCACATCCGGCGGGCGCGGCGCGTTCAAGCTGTGACCTTCGGGGACCTCTGGGGACCTGCGAGGTCGGAGGGGCGTTCCGGACTCGCTACTCTACGGAGGGACCTTGTTGAGGAGTGTTTGACCATGCGCGTTGTTGATGCTTTTCGTGAGTCCTTCGGCACGGAGCCCCAGGGGGTGTGGCACGCTCCGGGACGGGTCAACCTGATCGGCGAGCACACCGACTACAACGACGGGCTGGTCCTGCCGTTCGCGGTGCCGTGGGGGGTCACCGCGGCGGTCTCGCCGCGCGAGGACGGCGTCGTACGGCTGCGCTCGCTCCAGGCGGCCGAGCCGGGGGGCGTCGAGACCGTCGAGGATCTGGAGCGGGCCGCGGGCTGGGCCCGCTACGCCGTCGGGGTGTTCTGGGCGCTGCGCGAGGAGGGGCACCCGGTGCGGGGCGCCGACCTGGTGATCGACGGGGACGTCCCGCAGGGGGCGGGGCTGTCGTCCAGCGCGGCACTGGAGGTGGCGGTCGGCACCGCCCTCAACGACCTGTACGGCCTGGGCATGACGAAGATGGAGGTCGCTCAGGTCGCGCAGCGGGCCGAGAACGACTTCGTGGGCATGCCCTGCGGGATCATGGACCAGGCCGCCTCCGCGCTCGCCGAGGAGGGCAGGGCGCTCTTCCTCGACTGCCGGAGCCTGGGGAGCAGGAACGTCCCGTTCGACCTGGCCGCGCACGGTCTGCGGCTGCTGATCATCAACACCGGGGTCCGCCACGAGCTGGCCGACGGCCAGTACGCCCGGCGTCGGCGCGACTGCGAGGAGGCCGCCAGGCGTCTGGGCGTGGCCGCGCTGCGCGACGTGACCGACCTGGCGGCCGCCCTGGGGCGGCTCAGCGGCGACGAGCGCAGGCGCACCCAGCACGTGGTGACCGAGAACCACCGGGTCGAGGCGGTGATCGGGCTGCTGCGGGCCGGGGCCGTTCAGGAGATCGGCGCCCTGCTGAACGCCTCCCACCTGTCGCTGCGCGACCAGTTCGAGGTGTCCTGCCCGGAGCTGGACGTGGCCGTGGAGGCGGCGGTCCGCGGCGGGGCGCGGGGGGCGCGGATGACCGGCGGCGGGTTCGGCGGGTCGGCCATCGCGCTGGTCGCCGAGGACCGGGTGCAGGCCGTACAGGACTCGGTGGTCCTCGCCTACGCCGAGCGCGGCTGGGCCCGGCCGGAGATCTACCCCGCCGTCCCGGCCGCCGGAGCCCGTCGCCTCCGGTGATCCTCCTCCGCCGCCTCGGTGACGAGGTGACGGCCTCGGCACCGAGGCGGCGGAGGAGCGGGTTCAGACCGGGCGGCTGCCACCGACGCCTTCGATCTGTCCGGAAAGCGGAGAATGCGCGAACAGCCGTCGGCCCGTATCGTCGAGGGATGCCCTCCGAGATCGTGAACGTGGTCTACCGCAAGTACGACGGCTCCCTGCACTGGCATCACCCTGCCGTGCTCCTCGGCGAGGACGAGCACGGCGTCTGGACCGGCTGCCCGGTGGGCACCGTCGCCCGCCGGGGCCACGAGTCGTCCGTCACCTGGAAGCACGCGTCCGTGATGCTCTTCCCCCGCGACGCCTGGTGGACGGCCTGCTTCAACGCCGCGCCGTACAAGGCGGAGATCTACTGCGACATCTCGACCGTGCCGCAGTGGCGGGACGGCGAGGTGACCATGGTCGACCTCGACCTCGACGTGCTGCGCATGCGCGACGGGCGGATCATCCTGGACGACGAGGACGAGTTCGAGGAGCACCGGGTCCGTTACGCCTACCCGCCCGAGGTCGTCGACGGCGCCCGCGCCTCGGCCGCCCTGCTGCTGGAGGCCGTCACCGCCCGCACCGAACCCTTCGGCCCCGCGCCCCACTGGCTCTCCCTTGTGTCATGAGCGCGGGAGCGGGGGGAAGCGGGGAGCGCGGCGT
This sequence comes from Streptosporangium sandarakinum, assembly GCF_013409935.1. Lineage (GTDB taxonomy): Bacteria > Actinomycetota > Actinomycetes > Streptosporangiales > Streptosporangiaceae > Streptosporangium > Streptosporangium nondiastaticum. The sequence goes on from NZ_JACCCO010000001.1 coordinate 1,405,895, forward strand.
TCCAGGAAGGCCGCCACGCCCTCGGTGACGTCGGGGCGGCCGAACGACTCGGTCATCAGGCGGACCGCGGCGGCCTCGGCCTCCTCCAGGGTCCGGTTCCAGTCGCCCCGGACCTGGCGCTTCATCACGGCCATCGACGTCGGCGAGCTGTGGAGCGCCAGCTCGCGGGCGTAGGCCGCGGTCTCCGCCAGGAGGCTCTCCCCCGGCACCGAACGGCTGACCAGTCCCAGCTCGTACGCCTCGACCCCGGTGAACGTACGGCCGGACAGCAGCAGGTCCATGGCCCGCGCCTGGCCGATCAGCCGGGGCAGGATCCACGACAGGCCGTACTCGGCGATCAGGCCGCGCCGGGCGAAGGCGGTGGTCCACTTCGCCTCGTCCGCGGTGAAGACCAGGTCGCAGGCGAGGGCGCAGACCATGCCGAGCCCGGCGCAGGCGCCGTTGACCGCGGCGATGACGGGCTTGCCGAGCGTGGCCGGGAGGGTGACGGAGCGCCGGTCGGGCTCGCCCTCCCGGCGGTAGGAGCCGTCCAGGACCGCGGTGAGGTCCTCGAAGTCCGCGCCCGCGCAGAAGCCCCGGCCCGCGCCGGTCACGACGACCACCCGGACCGCCGGGTCCCGATCCGCCTCGGCGAGCAGGTCGAAGTAGCGGCGTCCCATCGCGTCGGTCCACGCGTTGAGGCGGTCGGGGCGGTTGAACGTCAGCGTCAGCACGCCCTCGTCGATCGCCGACAGCACCGGGTCAGCCATGTCCGCCCGTCCCTTCCCTCGGCCGTTCACATCGGAGCGCCTTCCGACACCGGGGAACGCTCCTGCGCCGCCGGGCATCCCGTCACCGGACGGGCGCCGACCAGAACACCGAACCATGTTCTGCTCAGCCCCGCAACGCCACCCGCCGGACGGCACGGCCCCGCCGTCCGGACCGGCGGAACCCCCGCGCCGCTCCGCCCGGGGCCCGCGAAGCCCCGCGCCGTCCGGCTATCGAGGCCGGGCGGCGCGTACGGCCTCGGCACTCGCGGTGTCGCCCCGCTCCTCCAGCCCGGCGATGACGCCGTCGATGTCCGGCCCCGGCCGGTTCTGGCTGAGCTTGAACTTCGCCTCGACGCGGCTGATGACCACCTCGACCCCGACGATGGCCCGCAGCTGGCCGGCGACGAACTTCGCGGGGGCGTCGTCCACCGACCAGGCCGGGTCGTTCCCCGCCTCGTGCAGCTCGGTGAGCCTGCGGACCACCATCTCCGTCCAGGCCGGGTCGTCGTGGACGACCAGCCGGCCGTAGACGTGGGCGGTGACGTAGTTCCAGGTCGGCACCACGCGGCCGTGCTCGGCCTTCGACGCGTACCACGAGGGCGTGACGTAGGCGTCCGGGCCGCGGACGATGACGAGGGCCTCGCCCTCTACGGGCTGCCGCCACTGCTCGTTGTTGCGGGCGAGGTGGCCGAGGAGCGCCCCGTGCGGGCCGCCGTCCGGGTCGTACACGAAGGGCAGGAACGTCGCGAGAAGCCCGGCCGGGGTCACGGTGACCAGGTCCGCCGCGCCCGGGTCGGCCAGGAGGTCGCGTACGGCGTCGGCGTCGGGGACGAAGTGGGCGGGGACGTACATGGTCTTCTTTCCGTTCCGGTCGAGGAGGTCCGGCAGAGACTGGAGACGCCGACGGGAGACAGACCGGGCGGCGGGAACGCGGAAGGCCCCGGGAGCGGGGCTCCCGGGGCCTTCGTTGGCTCCCGCGATAGGACTCGAACCTATAACCTGCCGGTTAACAGCCGGCTGCTCTGCCGATTGAGCTACACGGGATTGCGGCTCCGCGCTGGTCGGGGGGGAAGTTCTCCCCGTTCCTCGCGGCGCAGGAATAGATTAGCGCACTCTGAGAGTGTGTGTCGCATCGAAGCTCGCGGGTAGGTCGGAGAGGACCGCCCATCCATGGGTAGGGGGTCCTCGCGAAGCGCGGATGTGGAGGTTGAGATGTATCGACTGATGTTCGGGGTGGGTCTCGCGGTGGGCTACGTCCTGGGAAGCCGGGCCGGTCGGCAGCGCTACGAGCAGATCAAGCGCATGGCCGAGCGGGTGGCCGACAGCCCCGCCGTACAGGAGGCCGCCGGCCTCGTCGGCGCACGGGTTTCGAAGGCCACCGACATGGCCAGAACCAAGGTGGGCGGTGTGGCCAAGAACAAGCTGCCCTTCCTGCAGTCCGAGAACGGCTCGCAGGCCGGTGAGAGCGACGACACGGGCACCGGCTGGCCGCAGAAGGAGACCCAGACCGCGGCCGGGCCCTACTAGACCGCAAGGTGCGTGAGCACGACGAAGGCCCCTTTACCAGGGGCCTTCGTCGTGTCCGGGGTGGAAAGGCGGCCGACCCCGCCATAAGGCGCCTTCCCCGAGCCGGGCCCGCCATGAAACGTCTCTCCGGGCCACCGGGTCACCGGGCGGCCGTCAGACGCCGAAGCTGCGGCGGGCCTCCTCGAGCGCCTGCTCGGCCAGGGCCCGCAGGCCCGGGTCCTCGGGGTCCATGCCGCTGTCGAAGACGAACTCCCAGACCGTCCGGTCGTCGTCGGTCCTCCTGGCCACCAGCCGCACTCCCCCGCGCGCGTCCAGCGGGGCGTACTGGCTCACCACGATCGAGGCGGTCACCCGCTCCCGCACGGCCTCCGGGACGCGGCCGGGCTCGGGCAGCAGCGCCCGGTGCTCCTCGCCCGACGTGGTGACCACCGTCAGGCCCTCCTCGTCCCACAGCCCCCGGTCCACCCGGAACCACGGCAGCCGGGTCCCCCGGATGTAGAGCGCCCGGTCGGTGGCGATGACGTAGCCGTCGGGTCCGTCGGCGTAGGTGAGCACCCGGTCGGGCGGCGTGACCGCCTCGCGGACCTCGGCGGGCATGCGGTTGAAGAGCTTCATACGGCCACGCTATCGGCGAGCAGGTCGAGGGTGAGGGCGGCCGAGGCGGAGAAGTCGCGGCTGCCCCGGCCGCTGCCGTCGAAGGGGTCGAAGCACTCGCGGAAGCCCGCCTGCCGTACCAGGCGCAGGGTGCCGGCGGCCAGCAGCCGGGCCAGCTCGGTACGGCCGTGCGCGTCGGCCGCCCGCAGCAGCAGCCAGTTGGTGATCACCCAGGACGGTCCCCGCCAGTAGCGGGAGCGGTCGAACTGCGGGGAGCGGATCTCGCAGCTCGGCACCGGGTATCCGGCGGCGCCCATGAACCTGGGCGACTCCAGCACGCCCACCAGCGTGGCCATCAGGTCGGACGGCAGCCCCGGGTCGAGCAGGGGCCCGAAGGAGCCGACCGCGCAGACCGGGCTGAGCCGTCCGGCCCGCAGGTCGCGGGCGTGGAAGAGGCCGTCGAGCCAGAGGCGGTCCAGCAGCGCCGCCCGGATCCGCTCCGCCGCCTCCCGGTGCGGCGCGGGGTCGGCCCCCGCCACCGGCGCCAGCTCGGCGAGCGCCTCGCAGGAGGCCAGCCAGATCCCGTTGAACATCGGGTCCTCGACCGCGAAGGGGTGGTCGCGCAGGTAGGCGGGGTCGTAGCCGGAGTCGCGGTAGCGGGCGGCCAGCCAGGTGTAGCGGTCGTGGTGACCGGTCTGCGCCTCACCGCTCCGCTCCCGGCCGTGGTAGGCGGGGCGCAGGGGCGGCAGCGCGTCCAGCGGGGCGTCCCAGACGGGGCTGTCGTCCATCCCCGACTCCCAGGGATGCACGATCGCCGCCAGCCCTCCCCCGCCGAGGTCCCGGGTGACGGCGAGGTGGTCGTGCTGCGCGACGAGCATCGGGTACACCAGGCGGACCAGCGCCGCGGCCTCGTCGCGGTCGGTCGCGTGCCGCCACACCCACCACAGGGCCAGGGCCTGCGACGGCGGCTGGGTCAGCCCGGAGGTGGGCACCCGGTTCGGGGCCTCCGGGCGGTCCCGCGACCGCCAGAACGAGGGGCCGGGGAAGTACGTCTCGGCGTGGGAGTGGCGGGAGGGGTGGAAGACGATGTGCGGCACCATGCCGGTGCGCCACCGGCCCTCCATCAGGCTGAGCAGCTCCGTGCCGGCCCGGCGGGTGTCCCAGCGGGCCAGGCCGGCGACGACGAAGGCCGCGTCCCAGTTCCACTGGTGCGGGTAGAGGCCGGGCGCGGGCACGGTGCAGGAGCCCGTCCGGTTCGCGCCGAGCACGGACCACGCCTCACGCCCGAGCGCGCCGTTGTCCAACGCGGGCCGCGCTTCCATTCGCCCAGTCTGCTCCCGCAACGACGAGGAGAAAAGGTTCGGATCTGCTATCGGCCGATTCGCGCCCCGCCGCCGGGCGGGCCGCGACCGCGCCGGGACACCCCGGAAACGGGCTCCGGGAACGGCTCCGGGAACGGCTCCGGGAACGGCGAAGGCCCCGGGGAGCTGAGGTCGCTCCCGGGGCCTTCGCCGTACGGATGTCCCGGCGGACGCTCAGTCGAGGTAGTCGCGGAGCATCTGGGCGCGGGTCGGGTGGCGGAGCTTGGCCAGCGTCTTGGACTCGATCTGGCGGATCCGCTCCCGCGTCACGCCGAACTCCCGGCCGACCTCCTCCAGTGTCCGGGGGTGGCCGTCGGCCAGGCCGAAGCGCAGCTGGATGATGCGCTGCTCACGCTCGGACAGCGTCGCGAGGATGTCGTCGAGCTGGTCCTGCAGCATGATGAAGGCGGCCGCCTCCATCGGCACGACGGCGTCGGCGTCCTCGATGAAGTCACCGAGGTCGGAGTCCTCCTCCCCGATCGGCGACTGCAGCGAGACGGGCTCCTGGGCGATGCGCTGGATCTCGATCACCCGCTCGATCGGGAGGTCCATCTCCAGCGCGATCTCCTCGGGCGCGGGCTCGCGGCCGAGGTCCTGGTGGAGCTGACGCTGGACCCGGACGAGCTTGTTGATCGTCTCGACCATGTGCACCGGAATGCGAATGGTGCGCGCCTGGTCGGCGATCGCCCGCGTGATCGCCTGGCGAATCCACCACGTGGCGTACGTGGAGAACTTGTAGCCCTTGGTGTAGTCGAATTTCTCGACCGCCCGGATGAGCCCGAGGTTGCCCTCCTGGATAAGGTCCAGGAACAGCATCCCGCGGCCCACATATCTTTTGGCTATCGAGACGACGAGCCGCAGATTTGCCTCGATGAGGCGCTGCTTGGCGCGGTTGCCCTCCCAGACGAGCTCCCGGAACTCCGGGAAGGCCAGGCGTGAGGCGACGCCGGTCAGCTTGTCCTCGGCGAACAACCCGGCCTCGATCGACTTGGCGAGCTCCACCTCCTCCTCGGCGGTGAGCAACGGCACCCGGCCGATCTCCCGCAGGTAGATGCGGACCAGATCGCTGGTCGGCGCGCGTCTGCCGACGTCCTCCTCATCCGAGCGGCCCGGTTCCTCGTCGCCCTGGGGCTCGAGGACCTCCACTCCCTGTTCGGCGAGCATCCGCACGACGCGTTCGAGCGCGTCGGACGGCAGCTCGGACTTGTCGAGAGCGGCGGCCACGTCATCGACCGTGACGCTCCCGCGCTCTCTTCCCTTCGCGACGAGGTCGGCCACCTGGTCTACCGATGGCGGCCCACTTGGCAGCACCGATGCACCCACGGGAGACAGTCTGCTGTATTAGGCAGTCAAAATGGCAGACCCATTTTTGTAACCGAAGGTAAGGCCGCGATCATTATCGAATCGAGACCTCATTAGGGTTTGGCCGAATGACGGTGTGGAAATCAAAGACCATTACGCTTCAGCTTCCCGCGGCGCGTTCCCGCAGTACCCGCCGCTGCTGCTCCATCGCGACCAGTTCGCCGAACAGGCGGTTGTACTCCTGCTGCTCCTCGACCGGGTTGGTCCGCTCTAGCTGGGATTTGAGCTGGTCGAGCGCACGAGAGACCTTGATCAGCTCAAGAGCCGTCAGCATCCCCGTGGCATAGGGTTCCTCTTTCATCTGGTCGACCCGGATCTCCTCAACGGCGAACCGCGTCACGAGCCCGCTCAGCGTCTCGTTCGCGCTTCCCAACAGCCGGTCCACCCACTCTCGTCCCCCGGCGCCAGCAGCCGCCACGCCCCCCACCTCGGCGATGAGCCGGTAAAGGGCCGCGCACTCGGGAACAGTGAATGCATCCTCTCCGATCGCGTCGAACCCCGGCCCTAGGAGCGCCGGGCGCTGCACGGCCAGTTTGAGGATCTCGGTTTCCATGCGGATCGCGGAATCGGCCAGATCGGCACTCCTATGGGCCGCCTTCCTCCGGGAAGCGGCCTGCTTTGCCCCTCCGGACACTTCCATGATCCGGCTCAGCACGAAGCTCTCATCCTGGAAGCCGAGCCAGCGATCCAGGTTCACCGCGTAGAGCTTGCGCAGGCCCTGGTCCCTAATGCGAGCTACGAAGGGCGCGGCGGCGTCGAGAGCGGACAGCCGCCCCTCGTTGGTGGTGACGTCGTAGTTGGAGACCAGGTTGCGGATCGCAAACTCGAATAGCGGTTTCCTCGTGGCTACCAGATCGCGCACAGCGGCGTCGCCGTGCCTGATGCGCAGATCACAGGGGTCGAGCCCATCGGGCTGCACGGCCACGAAGGTCTGGGTGGCGAACTTCTGGTCGTCGGCGAAGGCCCGCAGCGCCGCCTTCTGGCCGGCCGCGTCGCCGTCGAAGGTGAAGATCACCTCTCCCTGGGAAATCGAACGGTCCATCAGTAGCCGCCGCAGCACCTTGATGTGCTCGGCGCCGAACGCGGTGCCGCAGGTCGCCACCGCCGTCGGCACGCCCGACAGGTGGCAGGCCATCACGTCGGTGTAGCCCTCGACGATCACCGCCTGGGAGCGCCGGGAGATCTCCCGCTTGGCGAGGTCGACGCCGTAGAGGACCTCGCTCTTCTTGTAGAGGGGGCTCTCGGGGGTGTTGAGGTATTTCGGGCCGTCCTCGGCGTCGTTGAGCTTGCGCGCGCCGAAGCCGATCACGTCGCCGGTGATGTCGCGGATCGGCCAGATGAGCCGCCCGCGGAACCGGTCGATCGGGCCCCGGCGCCCCTCCTTGGCCAGCCCTCCCTTGACGAGTTCGGCGGCGGTGAACCCGCGGGCCATCAGGTGCCGGGTGAGCGCCTCCCACTCGGCGGGGGCGTATCCCACGCCGAAGCGCTCGGCGTCGGCCCGCTCGAACCCGCGCTCCGACAGGAACCTGCGCCCGGCCGCCGCCTCCGGGGCGGTCAGCCTGGAGGCGTAGAACTCCGCCGCCGCCCGGTGCGCCTCGATCAGCCGGCTGCGCTCGCCCTGCTCCCGGCCGGGGACGTATCCCCCCTGCTCGTAGCGGAGCTGGATGCCCGCGCGGTTCGCCAGCTGCTCGACGGCCTCGGCGAACGACAGGTGCTCCAGCCGCCGGACGAAGGTGATGACGTCGCCGCCCTCGCCACAGCCGAAGCAGTACCAGTAGCCGCGGGCGGGCGTGACGTTGAACGACGGGCTCTTCTCGTCGTGGAAGGGGCACAGCCCCTTCAGGTTGCCGCCGCCCGCGTTGCGGAGCTGGATGTGCTCGCCCACGATGTCGGCGATCGGTGAGCGCTCCCGTACGAGCGCGATGTCGTCGTCACTGATCCGGCCTGCCACGCCGCGAGTCTAGTCGGGCGTCCCGACAGGTCGGCGTCCCCGCGACGTTCCCGAGGCGCCTCCGAGGCGTGCTCACGGCTTCTCCGCGGCGCCTCCGCGGCCGGGCCGGGACGGGGCCGCGGGACGGCGGACTTTCCCAAATGGTTCATGACGGACAATGAGGTCGGTTACAAATGTAAGGGCTGTTTCTCGATAGGTTACGCGGGTGGAGATCATGCGATCGGGGCACAAAGCACGACTGGCCGTCGTGACCGGCGCGGTGCTCGTCACCGGGGCCTGCGGCTCGGCCGGCGGGGCGACGAGCGTCAGCGCGCGACCGGCCCCCCTTTCCCAGGCGGTCGCCGCGACGGCCACGGCGACCCCGGAGACCCCGGAGACCCCGGCGGCGACGGGAAGCCCGGCGCCGGGAGCCACGGGGACGCCCGCCCCCCGGGTGCCACCGCAGACCCTGCGGCGCCCCAAGGCCGACGAGCCGGTGCGGGTGCCGCCGCCCAAGCTCTCCGACTTCACCTACTCATTCCCCGTCCAGGGGTGCCGGGTGACGTACCAGAGCCAGCTCCTCGTGCTGCCCAAGACCACCATCTGGGCGGCCAAGGGCTGCTCGTTCGTCTCCCCGGTGAACGGCGTGGTCGACGAGGTCAACGTCAAGAACCGGTGGACCGCCTCCACCGACCGGGGTGCCGACCGCGAGGGCCGCTTCGTGACCGTCGTCGGCGACGACGGCGTGCGCTACCTCGGCGGTCACCTGGAGCGGGTCGCCCCGGGGATCGTCCCGGGCCGGAGGGTGACCGCCGGCCAGATCCTCGGCCAGGTCGGCAACTCAGGCAACGCCCGCTCCACGGCCAGCAACCTCTACTTCGCGATCTCCTGGAAGACCGATCCCTCGCTCTGGTGGGTACGGCGCGGCATGGTCAACCCGTGGAACTACCTGGACGCCTGGCTCAACGGCAACCGCACCCTGTCCCCGCGCGACGAGATGACGGCCGTCAGGAACCGGACCGGCGCGGCACCCAGGTGCGCGACCCTGTGCGCCTCGAAGCCGAAGCCGAAGTCCAAGCCCACCGAGCGCCCGCCGCGGCCCGACGACAAGCACATCACGGTGGGCACGCTCAGCGGCGGCTGACCTCCGTACCCTCCGCACGGCCCGGCCGTACGGCCCGGACCCGCCGGCCCGGCGGGACGCATGACCTGACGGGCGCGGCCGGGCCGGGCGCGTGACCGGGTGAGGCCGCGGCCCGCGCCGGTCAGCGGGTCCAGCTCGTCAGGCGCCGGTGCCAGGTGACGGCCGCGGTGTCCGACAGCGAGGCGACCTGGTCGACGACCACCCGCAGCCGCCCGGCGTCGTCGGCGGCCCTGGCGAAGGCCGCCTGCAGGGCGGGCTCCAGCGTCTCCGGGGCGCCCCGCATGATCAGGTCGGCCAGCTCGCGGATGAGCTCGCGCTGCCTGGCCTGGTTGGCGTGGTGGACGTCGCGGGTCATCACGTAGTGGGCGGTGAGCCCCTTCAGCACCGCGCACTCCAGCCGGGTGGTCCTCGGCACGATGAGGCCGGCGTCGTGGCGGCCCGCCGCCGGGCCGTACTCCTCTCGGGTGGCGACCTGCGCCGACCGGCACAGGCGGCCGATGAGCTCGCTGGTCAGGGCCTTGAGCGCGGCGAGGTCGCCGAGGGAGCCGTCGAAGTGGCGGGGCCAGATCGGCTGGGCCACCAGGCGGGCGAAGACGTGCTCCAGCTCGCCGGGGTCGGCGTCCGGGGCGTACCAGGAGGCGGTGGTCACGCACACCTCGCGGCGCTCGGCGGGGTCGCGCAGGGCCTCCAGTACGACGTCCCCGGCGTGCAGGGCGTCCTCCAGGTCGTGCACGGAGTAGGCGACGTCGTCGGCCCAGTCCATGATCTGGGCCTCGAAGCTGACCCGCCGCTCGGGCGCGCCCTCCCTGATCCAGGTGAAGACGGGCAGATCGTCGTCGTAGGCGCAGTACTTGGGGCTCGTCCGGCGCGTCCAGGGATACTTGATCGTGGCGTCCAGGGAGGCGCGGGTGAGGTTGAGCCCGACGCTGCGGCCGTCCTCGGTGAGGACCTTCGCCTCCAGCCGGGTCAGCAGGCGCAGGCTCTGCGCGTTGCCCTCGAACCCCCCGCACGGGGCCGCGACCTCGTCGAGCGCGGCCTCCCCGTTGTGCCCGAACGGCGGGTGGCCGAGGTCGTGGGCCAGGCAGGCGGTCTCCATCAGGTCGGGGTCGCGGCCGAGCGCCTGCCCCATCTCCCGGCCGATCTGCGCGCACTCCAGCGAGTGGGTCAGCCGGGTGCGGGGGATGTGCTGCCCGCTGCCGAGCGTCTCGCCCGGCCCGACCACCTGGGTCTTGGCCGCCAGCCGCCGCAGGCCCGCGCTGTGCAGCACCCGCGCCCGGTCGCGTTCGAACGGCCCTCGCTCCGGGTTGCCGGGGGGTTCCGGCACCCATCTGGCCTGGTCGTGTTCGTCGTAACCGTGCATAAGTGCAGTGATTTTATCCGGCGTCCGCCAATCCATTCCGAACTACAGGAAAACAGCGGACGCCGCGCCGGCGGCCCGGCGGGCGGGTCCCGCGTCACGCGGGCCGCCCACCGGGCCCTTCCGGTCCTCTGTCCCCCGTTTCCCGGTCCCCGGTCCCCGCAGGGTCAGCGGGTGTCGGAGTCCGCGCAGACCAGGGCGGCCCGGCCCGCCTCCAGCCGGGCCACCGGGATGCGGAACGGCGAGCAGGAGACGTAGTCCAGCCCGGTCTCGTGGCAGAAGTGGATGGAGTCGGGGTCGCCGCCGTGCTCGCCGCAGATGCCGAGCTTGATGTCGGGGCGGGTCCGGCGGCCCTCCTCGGCGGCGAGCCGTACGAGTCGGCCCACGCCGTCGCGGTCCAGCGACTCGAACGGGGAGACGCCGAAGACGCCCAGCTCCAGGTAGCGGGAGAAGAACGCGGCCTCGACGTCGTCGCGGGAGAAGCCCCAGGTCATCTGGGTGAGGTCGTTGGTGCCGAAGGAGAAGAACTCGGCGGCCTCGGCGATCTGCCCGGCGGTCAGCGCCGCCCGCGGCACCTCGATCATCGTGCCGACCAGGGCCTCGACGCCGGTCTCGGCCAGGATCGCCCGCGCCTCGTCCCGGACGTTCTCCAGCTCCTGCACGGCGGCGACGAGTGGGATCATGATCTCCGCGCGGGTCCCCTCGACGGCCCTGGCCGCCTCGGCGATCGCCCGGACCTGCATGGCGAACAGACCGGGGATGACCAGGCCGAGCCGTACGCCGCGCAGGCCCAGCATCGGGTTCTGCTCGTGCAGCCGCTTGACGGCGGCGAGCAGCTTGAGGTCCTTCTCGTCGGCCCGGTCCCCGGCGAGGGCGACCTTCACCGACAGGTCGGTGCAGTCGGGCAGGAACTCGTGCAGCGGCGGATCGAGCAGGCGGATCGTGACCGGCAGGCCCTTCATCTCCCGGAAGAGCTCCACGAAGTCGCCCTGCTGCAGCGGGCGGAGGGCCTCCAGCGCCCGCGCGCGCTCGGCGTCGGTCTCGGCCAGGATCAGCTCCTCGACGAGCTGCCGCCGGTCGCCGAGGAACATGTGCTCCGTACGGCACAGCCCGATGCCCTGGGCGCCGAACCGGCGGGCGCGGGCGGCGTCCTCGGCGTTGTCGGCGTTGGCCCGCACCTCCAGCCGCCGCATCCCGTCGGCGTGCCGCATGACGCGGTCCACCGCCCGCACCAGTTCGTCCTCGTGGTCGCCGGAGCCCTCGAAGTACTCCACGACCTGGGAGTCCACCACGGGCACCTCGCCGAGGTAGACCGCGCCGGTGGAGCCGTCGATGGAGATGACGTCGCCCTCGTTGACCACGACGCCGCCGGGTACGGTGAACGAGCGGTCCTGGGTGGAGACCTCCAGCTCCTCGGCGCCGCAGACGCAGGTCTTGCCCATGCCGCGGGCCACCACGGCCGCGTGCGAGGTCTTGCCGCCGCGGCTGGTCAGCACCCCCTGGGCGGCGATCATGCCGGCCAGGTCGTCGGGGTTGGTCTCGCGGCGGACCAGGATGACGTTCTCCCCCCTGTCCGCGAGCTCGACGGCCCGCTCGGAGGAGAAGACGGCCTTGCCGACGGCCGCGCCCGGGGAGGCGTTCATCCCCTTGGCGATCTTCTTGGCGTCGGCGTCCCCGGCGAAGCGGGGGAACATGAGCTGGGCGAGCTGGTCGCCGGTGACCCTGGTGACGGCCTCGTCCATGCTGATCAGGCCCTGCTCGGCGAGCTGTACGGCGATGCGGAACGCCGCGCCCGCGGTCCGCTTGCCGACCCGGGTCTGCAGCATCCACAGCTTGCCGCGCTCGACGGTGAACTCGATATCGCACAGGTCGCGGTAGTGGTTCTCCAGCGTGGCCATGATCTGCATGAGCTCGTCGTAGACGGGCTTGTCGATGCGCTCCAGCTCCTGCAGCGACAGGGTGTTGCGGATGCCCGCGACGACGTCCTCGCCCTGGGCGTTCTGCAGGTAGTCGCCGTAGACGCCCTGGTGGCCGGTGCCGGGGTCGCGGGTGAAGGCCACTCCGGTGCCGGAGTCCATGCCGCAGTTGCCGAAGACCATGGAGCAGACGTTGACCGCGGTGCCGAGGTCGGCGGGGATGCGTTCCTGGCGGCGGTAGAGGATGGCGCGCGGGGCGTTCCACGACCTGAAGACGGCCTCGACCGCCATGTGCATCTGGCGGTGCGGGTCGGCGGGGAAGTCCTCGCCGGTCTGGTCGCGGACGATGCCCTTGTAGGTCTCGACGAGGCGCTGGAAGTCGGCGGCCTCCAGGTCGAGGTCGTCGCGGCCGGCCTTGAGCTCCTCCAGGGCGTCGTCGAACAGCTCGCCGTCGATGCCCTGGACGGTCTTGCCGAACATCTGGATGAGCCGCCGGTAGGAGTCCCAGGCGAAGCGCTCGTTGCCGCTGGACTGCTTGGCCAGGCCGTGCACCGACTCGTCGTTCAGCCCGATGTTGAGGACGGTCTCCATCATGCCCGGCATGGAGAACTTGGCCCCGGAGCGCACGCTGACCAGCAGCGGGTCGTCCGCCTGTCCCAGGCGGCGGCCCATCTTCGCCTCCAGCGCCGAAAGGTGCCGGGAGGTCTCCTCCTCCAGCCCTTCCGGGAGCCGGCCCTCCGTCAGGAAGTGGCGGCACGCTTCGGTGGTGATGGTGAAGCCGGGGGGCACCGGCAGGCCGAGATTGGTCATCTCCGCCAGGTTGGCCCCCTTACCGCCGAGCAGATCTTTGAGATCTTTGTTGCCCTCGGTGAAGTCGTAAACGTACTTGGGCACGGCTGCTCCTTCTGCGACTTCAAGCGACGTGTGTCACCGCCTCACTCCGGACTCTACCGACGAAAAAGATGATGAAACGTCACCCATCGGTATGCAGTGTGTTTTGGCCTGTCAGGGGGTGTTTGACGGTCTAATCCAATCCAAAGGAGAGCCAAATAAACCGCCATATCGGCCCGCCGTAGAATTGGTTTATACCAATTGGTGTAAACCAATTCACCGGGCATTCACCCGCCTCCCGCCCCGGGCGTCCGCACGGCCGCGCGGGGCGAGATCCCCGGAGAACGCGTACGGCCCCCGCCTCGCAGGGAGGCGGGGGCCGTACGGAACGGGACGGGACGCCGGGCAGGCCGGCGGCGGGTCAGTCGTTGAGGTGCTTGCGGAGGTAGGAGTCGACCTGGTCGAGGGCCACGCGCTCCTGGGCCATCGAGTCGCGCTCGCGGATGGTCACCGCCTGGTCCTCAAGGGTGTCGAAGTCGACGGTGACGCAGAACGGCGTGCCGATCTCGTCCTGGCGGCGGTAGCGGCGGCCGATCGCGCCCGCGTCGTCGAACTCGACGTTCCAGCGGCGGCGCAGCGCGGCCGCCAGGTCGCGGGCCTTGGGCGACAGGTCGGCGTTGCGCGACAGCGGCAGCACGGCCACCTTGACCGGGGCGAGGCGGTGGTCCAGGCGCATGACCGTGCGCTTCTCCATGACGCCCTTGGCGTTGGGCGCCTCGTCCTCGGTGTAGGCGTCGATCAGGAAGGTGAGCGTGGCGCGGTCGACGCCGGCCGCCGGCTCGATCACGTACGGGACGTAGCGCTCGCCGGTCTCCTGCTCGAAGAAGCTGAGGTCGGTTCCGGAGGCCTTGCCGTGCGCGGTCAGGTCGAAGTCGGTGCGGTTGGCGACGCCCTCCAGCTCACCCCACTCGCTGCCGGTGAAGTTGAAGCGGTACTCGATGTCGACGGTCCGCTTGGAGTAGTGCGACAGCTTCTCCTGCGGGTGCTCGTACAGCCGGAGGTTCTCGGGGTTGATGCCGAGGTCGGTGTACCAGCGGTAGCGCTCGTCGATCCAGTACTGGTGCCACTCCTCGTCACTGCCGGGCTTGACGAAGAACTCCATCTCCATCTGCTCGAACTCGCGGGTGCGGAAGATGAAGTTGCCCGGGGTGATCTCGTTGCGGAACGACTTGCCGATCTGGCCGATGCCGAACGGGACCTTCCTGCGCGCCGACTGCTGCACGTTGAGGTAGTTGATGAAGATGCCCTGGGCGGTCTCGGGCCGCAGGTAGGCCAGGCCGGATTCGTCCTCGACCGCGCCGAGGTAGGTCTTCAGCAGGCCGCTGAACTGCCGGGGCTCGGTGAAGGCGCCCTTGTTGCCGCAGTTGGGGCAGGTGATGTCGGCGAGCCCGCGTTCCGGGGCGTGGCCGTGCTTCTCCTCGAAGGCCTCTTCGAGGTGGTCGGCGCGGTAGCGCTTGTGGCACGACTGGCACTCGGTGAGCGGGTCGGTGAAGGTCTCGACGTGACCGCTGGCCTGCCACACCTCGGGGGCCAGGATCACGCAGGAGTCGAGGCCGACCACGTCGTCGCGGCCCTGCACCACGGCCTTCCACCACTGCCGCTTGACGTTGTTCTTGAGCTCCACTCCCAGCGGGCCGTAGTCCCAGGAGGCGCGCAGGCCGCCGTAGATCTCGCTGGAGGGGTAGACAAGACCACGTCGCTTGGCGAGGCTGACGATGGTGTCCATGATGTCCGTACGGCGTGCCATAAGGGAAAATCTCCATCCGGCTGGAGGTCGGCGAGGAATCGTTGGGCTCCAGCTTAGGGGAGCCGGGCGGGCGGGGTGCCCGCCCGGCTCGGCCCGTCCGTCTTGTCATTGAAAAGCCCGCGGGAACGTTCCGGGAAAAGCGGCGGGCGGCGGTCCGCCGGTTCCCCGGAGCCCGTCCCCCCGGCGGCGACCCGTCAGGCCCGCGCGACGTCCTCGAAGGCGCTCGGCTCGTTGATCATCAGCGTCATGAGCGGGTACATCGCCATCCGGGCCGCGCCCAGCGCCCGCCGGTAGAACCCGGCCCCCTCCCACTCGCTGACCAGCGCCCACAGCTCCGGGTCGTCCACCGACCTGGTCACCCGGCCCCTGATGTGACCGGGCTGGGCGGCCAGCGTGTCGGCGATGTCGTGGACCTGGGCGAGGAACTCCCCGGTCCGGGCGGCGGGCACCGAGTAGCGGATGACTGCGAGCATCCGCCCAGCATGCCAGAACCGCCCGGGAGGGCCGCGCCGCACATGCCGCCCCGGGGCGGGCCGTACCGCGCGTGCCGTCGGAGAGAGGACCGCGCCGCACATGCCGTCCCAGGGCGGGCCGTACCGCGTGCGCCGTCGGAGAGAGGACCGCGCCGCACGTGCCGTCGCGGGGAGGGCGGCGTTAGGCTCGGGCCGTGGCCGACAAACGAAGTCAGCGCCCCGCGCACCCTCTGGCCAGAAGCCGTCCCCCGGAGCGAGGACGCCCCCGGGGCGGCCGTCCGCTCCCGCCGGGCGAGCACTTCCTCACCCCGGGCGCCACGGGCCTGCGGCGCACGGTCGAGCGGCGCAGCGCGGCGCCGCTGGTCTTCCTGTTCGGGCTTCCCCGGTGGATCCTGCCGGCGCTGCTGGTGGTGCTGCTCCTGGTGGGCTTCGCGGTGCCGTCCGCCTGGGGCGGGGTGGCGGTGCTGCCGGTGCTGGCGTTCGTCGTCTGGCTGGCCTACATGTCGTGGCCGTCGCTGGGGATGAAGGGGCGCGTCCTGCGGGTGGTGCTGGTCACCTTCCTGGCCCTGCTGGCCGCCGACCGCTTCGGAGCCTTCTAGCCTGATTTTGACAATCATTTTCATTCACGTCCATACTGATGGACATGAAGTCGGATTTCCCCCGACGTATGCCCATGCATACTGCCGGCGCGCTCGCCCTGATGACCGTCCTCGCCACCACCGCGGCCTGCGGCTCCGGTTCGGCCGACTCCGGTAAGGCGGGGAGCGCGTTCGGCGTCAGCGCGGCCATGTACCCGCTGCAGTGGCTGACCGAGCGGGTGGGCGGACCCGACATCGCCGTCACCGGCCTGGCCAAGCCCGGTGTCGAGCCGCACGACCTGGAGCTGTCGCCCATCCAGGTGGCCCGGCTGGAGGAGACCGGACTCGTCGTCTACATCAGGGGCGTGCAGCCCGCCGTGGACGAGGCGGTCGGGCAGCACGCCGCCGACCGGGGGTTCGACGCGGCGACCGCGGTGCGGACCCTCCCCGCGACCGCCGGGGACGACCACGCCGACGAGCACGCCGGGGAGACGGGCGAGGAGCACGCCGGCGAACACGGCGACGAGCACGCCGGGGAAGGCGGCTCCCCGATCTCCTACGACCCGCACATCTGGCTTGACCCGTCCCGCTTCGCGACCGTCGCCACCAAGCTGGGCGAACGGCTCGCCGCCGCCGACCCCGCCCACGCCCAGGGGTACCGGGAGCGCGCCGCCAAGGTGGCGGCCGAGCTGACCGCCCTGGACGGCGAGATGGCGCGGGGCCTGCGGACGTGCGCCTCGAACGCGATCGTCACCAGCCACGCCGCCTTCGCCTATCTCGCCGACCGCTACCGGCTCCGTCAGATCGGGGTCAGCGGCGTCAACCCGGACGCCGAGCCCGCCCCCGCCCGCCTCGCCCAGGTGGCCGAGGTGGCCCGCCGGGAGAAAGTGACTACCATTTTCACCGAGAGCCTCGTCAGCCCCAAGGTCGCCGAGGTCCTCGCCAGCGAGGTCGGCGCGAAGACGGCCGTCCTCGACCCCATCGAGAGCCGGCCGGCGAGCGGCGACTACACCTCCGCCATGCGCCGCAACCTCACCGCACTCCAGGCAGCGCTCCGCTGCTCGTAAGGGCCATCGTGACTTCTGACCAAGCGGTTTTCACCATGAAGGGCGGCCAGGTGAGCCTGGACCGCCGCCCGGTGCTCCGCGGCATCGACCTGACCATCGAACCCGGCGAGGTCGTGTCCGTGCTGGGCGCGAACGGATCGGGCAAGTCCACCCTCATCCGCGCGCTGCTCGGCCTGACCCCGCTGACCGGCGGCACCACCCTCCTGTACGGCAGGCCGCCCGCCCGGTTCCGCGACTGGCGGCGGATCGGCTACGTGCCCCAGCGGCTGTCGGTGGGCGGCGGCGTGCCGACCACCATCCGCGAGGTCGTCGCCTCCGGCAGGATCGCCCGGCAGCGGCGGTTCCGCCCGACGAGCGCGGCCGACCGCGAGGCGACCGAACGGGCCCTCGCCGCCGTGGGCATGACCGGCCGGGCCGGCGACCCGGTCCAGGCCCTGTCGGGCGGCCAGCAGCAGCGGGTGCTGATCGCCCGGGCCCTGGCCGGGGAACCCGACACCTACGTCATGGACGAGCCCACGGCCGGGGTGGACGCCGACAGCCAGCAACTCCTCGCCGACACCCTGTCCGCGCTCGTCAGCCAGGGCAGGACGGTCCTGCTGGTCGCGCACGAGCTGGGCCCCCTGGAGCCGTTGATCACCCGCGCCGTGGTGCTGCGCGACGGCTGCGTCTGCCACGACGGCCCGCCACCGCGCGCCGTCGGCGCCCACGCCCTGCCCGGCCACGACCACGTGCACCCGCACGCCGAGGAGAACCCCGTGAGCACGCTCGACTGGAGGCCCACGCCGTGATCGAACTACTGAGCCTGGGCCTCATGCGCCGGGCGCTGATCGCGGCCCTGCTGGTCGGCCTGGCCGCCCCGGCCATCGGCACGTTCATCGTCCAGCGCCGCCTGGCCCTGCTCGGCGACGGCATCGGCCACGTCGCCCTGACCGGCGTGGCGCTCGGCTTCCTGACCGGCACCGCCCCCGTGCTGACCGCGGTGGCGGTCTCGGTGCTGGGCGCCGTGACGATCGAACTGGTCCGGGCGCGCGGCAGGACCAGCGGCGACGTGGCGCTCGCCCTGCTGTTCTACGGCGGCATCGCCGGGGGCGCGCTGCTCATCTCGCTGGCCCCGGGCGGCAGCAACACCACCCTGATGTCCTACCTGTTCGGCTCGATCAGCAGCGTCACCTCCCAGGACGTGTGGGCGATCGGCCTGCTGGCCGCGGCCGTGCTCGGCGTGGTCGCCGTCTTCGGGCGCGAGCTGTACGTGCTGTGCCAGGACGAGGAGGTCGCCAGGGCCAGCGGCCTGCCGGTGCGCTTCCTCAGCCTGCTGATCGCCGTCACCGCCGCGCTGACCGTGGTCATCGCCATGCGGGTGGTGGGCCTGCTGCTGGTCAGCGCGCTGATGGTGGTCCCGGTGGCGACCAGCCAGCAGTTCACCCGGGGGTTCCGGGCCACGATGCTGCTGTCCATGGTCTTCGGGGTGCTCGCCACGGTCGGCGGGCTCACCTCGTCGTTCTACGTGGAGGTGCCGCCGGGTGCGATCATCGTGGTGGTCGCCCTCGCGGGGTTCGTCCTCGCCCTGGGGCTCGGTAGATTCGTACGCCGCAGCCGATCACAGGAGTCCACGCCATGAGCAGCAGGCGCGATGCCGTACACGCCGTCCTTCGCAGCAGCGAGGGTTTCCGCAGTGCCCAGGACGTGTACGCCGAGATGCGCGCGCAGGGCGCGAAGATCGGCCTGACCACGGTCTACCGGGCGCTGCAGAACCTCGCCGACGGCGGTCAGGTCGACATGCTCCGGACGGACGACGGGGAGTCCGTCTACCGCGCCTGCGCCAGCGGTGACCATCATCACCATCTGGTCTGCCGCGTCTGCGGGCGGACGGTCGAGGTGGCCGGGCCCGTGGTGGAGCGGTGGGCCGAGGCGGTCGGGGCCGAGCACGGCTTCACCGAGGTCACCCACACGGTCGAGGTCTTCGGCACCTGCGGCTCCTGCTCGGCGGCGAAGGCCGCCGGAACGGCGGCCCGCTCCTGACCGGCCCGCGGCGTCCGTCCGTGAGATGCCCCCGCGGGGCCGTTCCCGGGATACGCTTCCGAAACGGCCGGTCGCCGTGCGCGTTCCCGCGAAAACCACATATAACAGGGGTCAACATGCCATTCGCCCATGACATGCTGTGCTCACTCGCCACCATGATCGATCTGATCAACACCTCTCCCTCCGTCAACGGCGAGGAGGGGCTGGGCGACCTGCGGGCGCTCGGCGAGTTCGTGGAACGTCAGCAGGTGAGCAACGTGGGCAGGCTGCGGGCCACCGACCTGACCGAGGTCCGGGCCCTGCGCGAGTCCTTCCACCGGGTCATCGTCGCCCCCGACCGGGCCACCGTGATCATCCGGCTGAACACGCTGCTGGGCGGCACCAGGATCACCCCCACCCTGGCCGAGCACGACGGCCACCCCCTGCACATCCACTACTTCGCGCCGGGCGCGTCGCTCGCCGAGCGGCTGTCGGCCGACCTCGGCGTCGCCCTGGCCCACCTGCTCGTCGAGGACGAGTGGGAGCGCCTGCGGAGCTGCTCGGCCCCCGACTGCGACCACTTCTTCCTGGACGAGTCGCGCAACCGCTCGCGCGTCTACTGCGACAGCCGCACCTGCGGCAACCGCATGCACGTCGCCGCCTACCGCGCCCGCCGCCGCGCCTGAGCCCCGTCCGCGTGACGCCGGGCCCGGCGGCCCGGCGTCAGGCGCACGATGTCAGCGGGAGACCTCGTTGGGCACCGCTCCGCCGTACCGGCGGTCGCGCTTGGCGTAGGTCTCGCACGCCTCCCACAGGTCGCGGCGGTCGAAGTCGGGCCACAGGCGGTTGAGGAAGACCATCTCGGCGTAGGCGCTCTGCCAGAGCAGGAAGTTGGAGGTGCGCTGCTCGCCGGAGGAGCGCACGAACAGGTCGACGTCGGGGATCTCCGGCTCGTCGAGGTAGCGGGCGAAGGTCGACTCCTTGACCCGGTCGGGCTTGACGCGCCCGGCGGCGATGTCGGCGGCCAGGCGGACCGCGGCGTCCACGATCTCGGCGCGGCCGCCGTAGTTGACGCAGAACTGCAGGGTCAGGGTGGAGTTGCGCTCGGTCATCCGCTCGGCGTCCTGCAGCTCGCCGATGACGCTCTTCCACAGCCGTCCGGGGCGGCCCGCCCAGCGGACCCGCACGCCCATCGCGTGGAGCTGGTCGCGGCGGCGGCGGATGACGTCGCGGTTGAAGCCCATCAGGAAGCGCACCTCGTCCGGGGAGCGCTTCCAGTTCTCGGTGGAGAAGGCGTACGCCGACAGGTAGGGGACGCCCAGCTCGATGGCGCCCTCGATCACGTCGAAGAGCGACGCCTCGCCCGCCTTGTGGCCCTCGGTGCGCGGCAGCCCGCGCTGCTTGGCCCACCGGCCGTTGCCGTCCATCACGATCGCCACGTGCCGGGGCACCAGGTCGCGCGGAATGGGGGGCGGGACGGCTCCGGAGGGGTGCGGTGCCGGTGGGCGGACGTTCACGAGGCGGGCTCCCTTTCTACGTGTCGAAGAGAGCGTATTCCGTGTTCGAGGTGCCATTGGAGATACGCGGCCACCAGGCCGCTGCACTCGGCGCGGTGGCGCCCCTCGGAGGCGTCCGCGGTCGCCCAGTCGCCCTTGAGCAGCGCGCTCATCAGGGCGATGGTCTCCCCCGCGGGTACGGCGGAACCGGCCGGGCGGCACGCGCCGCACACCACTCCCCCGGCCACGATGGCGAACGCCCGCACCGCGGGGGCCTTGCACCGGGCGCACGCCTCCAGGGCCGGGGCGTAGCCGGCGACGGCCAGCGAGCGCAGGAAGTAGGCGTCGAGCACCAGCCTGGGCTCGTGCCCGCCGGAGCCGAGCGTGCGCAGGCCGCCGACCAGCAGCAGGAACTGGCGGAGCGCGGGCTCCTTCTCCCCCATGATCAGCCGGTCGGCGGTCTCCAGCATCGCGCTGCCCGCGGTGTAGCGGGGGTAGTCGTGGACGAGCGCCTCGCCGTACGGGTGGATCGTCTCGGCCTGGGTGATCACATCGAGGGTGCGGCCGTTGTGCAGCTGGAGGTCGACGTGGGTGAACGGCTCCAGCCGGGCGCCGAAGCGGGACATGGTGCGCCGGACGCCCTTGGCGACGCCGCGGATCTTGCCGGTGCGCCTGGTCAGCACGGTGACGATGCGGTCGGCCTCGCCCAGCTTGTGGGTGCGCAGCACGATGCCCTCGTCACGGTACAGACTCACCGGATCAGTTTAGTGCGGTGACCGGGACGAAAGGCCGTTTTACCCGGTCCACCGGCACGGAACGATCACGAGTGCGCGTTGTTCACCCGAAACTAACTAAACTTTGGCTCTCGGCGAACCCCCCGCCTTGATGTTCCACCCCCGCCCCCGCACGAAAGGGTGCCATGCCCCGCGTGGTCCTGCTGGGTTCATCGCCCGGCCACGATGACGTCCCCGGCCAGCCGGCGCCGCCCGCCGCGCTGACGCTGCCCGCGCTCCCCGGCTGCCCCACGGTGATCGGCAAGCTGCACGGACAGCTCGCCTCCCTCGACCCGGCGCCGGTGACGATCGCCCGCGTCGCCGACGCGCCGGCCTACCGCGGCTTCCCCGGCACGCTCGTCGAGACCGCGGATCTGGCCGGCGACCTGCGCGCCCTGGCCGACGCGGTCGAGGACAGCGAGGAGAACCTGCTGATCCTCCCGTCCAACTCGCTGATCCACGACGAGCTGATCTACCAGATCACCAAGTCGAAGCGCGGCGCGCTGGCGCTGATCGCCAAGGAGCCCCGCGAGGACCGCGAGGAGGACGAGAACGGCGACCTCATCGTCCCGGACATCCCGATCAGCGAGGCCGAGCCGGAGATCGGCGATCGGGTGTACGAGGGCCTGCCGGTCCGGCTGCGCGCCGCCAGGTCCCGGATCATCTCCGTCGGCTCGGCGTTCCACGCGGTGACCCGGCCCAACGCCATCGCGCTCGGCCCGCTGCACCTGCACCGCAAGCACGCGCCCGCTCTGGCCGAGGCCGCCCGCGAGCTGGCGGACATGGCCCACCTGTTCGGCCCCGAGGACGACCTGGTCCAGCTCCTGGTCCTGGGCCTGGTACGGCGGGGCGTCTCGGTCGGCATCCGAGGCCGCCGCGACCTGTTCTTCCGCCGGGTCACCTCGCCCGAGCAGGCCGACGAGGCCGTGGCCGAGATGGCGACCTTCGACGAGGACCGCGCCCGGCTGAACAACGCGGTCAAGGGCGCCGACGGCTTCTTCACCACCTTCTTCGTCAGCACCTACTCGCGGTTCATCGCCCGCTGGGCGGCCCGGCGCGGGCTCACCCCGAACCAGGTCACGCTGATCTCGATCGCCCTGGGCGTGGCGTCGGCGGCGTGCTTCGCCACCGGCGCGCGGGCCGGGATGATCGCCGGCGGCATCCTGATCTACTTCGCGTTCGTGTTCGACTGCGTGGACGGCCAGGTCGCCCGGTACGCCCGCAAGTTCGGGGTGCTCGGGGCGTGGCTGGACGCCACCTTCGACCGCTTCAAGGAGTACGTGGTCTTCGCGGGCCTGGCGATCGGCGCGGCCGTGTCCGGTGTCGGCGACGTGTGGACGCTCGCGCTGGTGGCGCTGGCCCTGCAGTCCGCCAAGCACCTGCTGGACTTCTCCTTCGGCGCGGCCAACCGGCGCAAGCCGCCGTCGCCGCTGCCGTCGATGCCCCTGTCGATCAGCCCCGACACCGACCTGCGCCTGGCGCTGGAGCAGCGCCGGATCGCGCGCAGCGGCGGCATCCGCGGGCTGCTGAGGATGTGGAGCAAGGCCGGCCGGAACCGCGCCGTGTACTGGGCACGCAAGATGATCGTCTTCCCGATCGGTGAGCGCTTCGCGGCGATCGCGATCGTCAGCGCCCTCTTCGACGCCAGGATCACCTTCATCACGCTGATCATCTGGGGCGGCATCGCCGCCACCTACACGCTCACCGGACGTCTGATGAGGTCGCTCGCATGATCACCCAACCGCAGACCACGCCCGTCCCGGACCCGTACGAGGAGCGGCTGCGCATCCAGACCGCCCGCCTGCTCGCCTACCGCGACGACGGCCCGCTGGTGACGGCGCTGCGCGGCAGGATCGGTCCCGGGCTGCCCGCGGTGCCCGCCGCGGTCGCCGCGCTCGTGCTGATCATCGCGATGGCGGCGGCCGGGATGCTCAAGGACGGCCCGGTCCTGCTGCTCCCGCCGGTGGTGATGCTCGTCCTCGTGCTGCCGACCGCGGCCCGCGACCACCTGGGCAGGATCGACTGGCTGCTGCCGCCGCTGATCCGGGCCACCGAGTTCCTCACGATCATCCTGATCGGCCTGGCGGCGGACGCGCCCAAGTGGCTGATGTACGTGCTGCTGTACGTGATCGGCTACCACACCTACGACACGGTGTACCGCACCCGGCAGAGCATCTGGCCGCCCGACTGGGTGTTCCGGGCCGGCCTGGGCTGGGAGATCCGTCTGCTGCTGATCGGCGCCGGCGCGGCACTGGGCGTGCTGACCTGGGTGCTGGCCGCGCTGACCGTCTATCTCGGCGTGCTGTTCGCCGTGGAGAGCGTGACGAGCTGGGTGCGCCTCGACAAGCAGTCGGCGATGCAGGCCAGCGCGAGCGACGACCTGGAGGCCTCCCCCGAGGAGGCGCAGGAGCAGGTGACGGGCGAGCCCGCCTGATCCACCGCACCGGTCCCGCGGAAGGGGCCGCGGTGATCCCCCGGGTCCGGGGGATCACCGCGGCCCCTTCGCCGTCTCCGGGCCGGAGGCTCAGCCGGCCGCCTCAGCCGACCGCCGCCGCCCGGCCCGCCCTCCGGGCGGCCACGGCGAGCAGGAGGACCGAGCCGAGGGCCAGGACCGCCTGGCCCGCCAGGTTGACGGGGGTCGCGGTGCCCTTCAGCACCAGCAGGACGAAGCCTCCGCAGGCGTAGGTCGGCAGGGCGCCTCCGGCCGGCGCGAACCGGTGGCGCGCGTCCCAGCCCGGACGCCGCGACCAGCGGGTGATCACGACCGCCGCCACGACGGCGAGCGCGACACCGGCGGCGACGCCCGGCCAGGTCTCGGGTCGCATCCAGTACAGGCCCGACAGGAGCCACGCGACCGCGCCGACCGCCCAGGGGCCGGGTGCGCGGCGGCCGGACGCGCGGCCGGACGCCGGGCGGGGACGTCGTCCGACGGCGAACGCGGCTCCGGCCAGGACCGCGGCCACCGCGGCGGCCCCGGCGGTCTGCGCCGCCGTCGCCCGGAAGTGCTCCCCCTCGTACACGCCGTAACCGACGAGGACGGAGCCGAGCACGAACACGGCGCAGGCGACCGCCAGGCCGCGCCCACCGAGCCAGGGAGCCGTACCGCGGCGGGCCGCGAGGGTCTCGACGACGGCGACCGGCACGCCGATGCTCCAGATCACGTGCCCGCCGACGAAGCTCAGCAACGAGGAGGCGGAGAGGCCCGGCGCCGGGAGGTACGTCTCCGTGCCGAAGTCGAGCCCCTCGAAGGACGGGTTGAACAGCGACTGGTCGATCACGCCGGCCTCAAGGACGCCGTAGGCCGCCGCGAGCAGCAGGATCGCGGGCCATCCGCGCCCGGCGCGCCGTACCGTCTCGCGGATGACGAGGGCGCCGCCGCCGTACATCGGCGCGAGGACGAGGAGGCCCCCGATGTCGGACGCGGGCACGTTGCCGAGGAGATACTCGCCGACCAGCGGGGCCAGCAGGAACAGCCCGAACGCGGGCGCGAGACGCCGGGCCGCCCCGGACCGGCGCCCGGGGTCCGCGGACCGGCCGTCCACCGGGTCGGCGATCCCGCCGGCCCCCGGTTCCCGCGGGGCGCCCGCGGCCGTCATGACGCCCCGATCCGGTCGGCGGCGACGAGCACGGCGGCGCCCAGGACCGCCAGGCTCAGGTTCGCGTAGACCTCGTAGCCGGTCAGGAAGTCCAGGCGGGGGATGACGACGCGGTTGAAGAGATTGAGGAGCCCTCCCATGAACGGCTGGACGAACAGGCGGTCGATCGTCCCGCTGACGCCCTGGAGGACCATGACGAATCCGATGAACTGAACGGCTTTGCCCATGGATCCGACGCTAGGGACCGGCGTCCCGGCGGAGATCGGCCGTCGGGATCCCCCGCTTCGACGAGCGTCGCCGTTCCCGGGCGCCGCCGCGGACGAAGGTAGGTGTCCGGTGCGACTTTGGTATCGCCCGCCGCCCGCGGCGGGCGGCGTCCCCTTTCCGGCTCCTAGGCTTTGGCGGGATGAACGCATCCGCACCCGCCGCCGGCGTCCGGCGCAGCCGCCGTGACTGGGCCGTGGACTTCCTGCTGTTCCTGCTGGCGGTGCTCTTCGGGCTCGTGATGTCGGGGATGCGGCTGGAGGTCTACCCCCGGCCGGAGAAGTGGCTGTTCCACCTCGACCAGCTCACCGGCGCGCTGGGCTGCGCCGCGCTGTGGCTGCGCCGTCGCCGGCCGGTCGAGCTGGCCGTCGTGCTGACGGTCCTGTCGGCGTTCTCCGAGACGGTCGGCGGCGCGATGCTGGCCGTGCTGTTCACGGTCGCCGTGCACCGGCCACCGCGCACCACGTCGGCGGTCTTCGCGCTGAGCCTGGTGGCGGCGCTGGGTTTCGCGGTGTTGCGCCCCGAACCCGAGGACCCTCCGCTCCTGGTGTTCATGCTGGGCGTCTCGCTCCAGGGGGCCGCGGTGGGCTGGGGCCTGTTCGTCCACCACCGGCGCAGGCTCGCGGCGTCGCTGCACGACCGCGCCGCACGGGCCGAGACCGAGGCGGCGCTCCGCGCCGAGCAGGCCCAGCACCGGGTCCGCGAGGCGATCGCCCGGGAGATCCACGACGTCCTCGGGCACCGGCTGTCGCTGCTGAGCGTGCACGCCGGCGCGCTGGAGTACAACCCCGGCGCCCCGCCCGAGGACGTCGCCCGGGCGGCCAAGGTGATCCGGGAGAGCGCCCACCAGGCGTTGCAGGACCTGCGCGAGGTGATCGGCGTGCTCCGGGCGCCGGTCGGCGAGCTGCCGCAGCCCACCCTCGCCGACGTCCGGGAGCTGGTCGCCGAGTCGAGCCGGGCGGGCATGGAGGTGACCTTCGGCGAGGATCTCGCCGGGACCGCCCCCGACCTGACGGGCCGCACCGCGTACCGGGTCGTCCAGGAGGCCCTGACCAACGCGCGCAAGCACGCGCCCGGCGCCCGGGTGACGGTCCGGCTCGCGGGGGCGCCGGGGGCGGGGCTGACCGTCGAGGTGCGCAACACCGCTCCACCTGAAGCACCCGGCGCCGCGCCGGACGCACCGGACGCCTCGGGGCCCGCGTCCGCCGAGCCCGCAGGGCCCACCGGACCGGCGGTGGCCGCGTACGGCGGGCCCGGCTCGTCCGTGCCCGGCGCGGGGCCGGGGCAGGGGCTGGCCGGGCTGGCCGAGCGCGTCGCCCTGGCGGGCGGCCGCCTGGAGCACGGGCCCGGCACCGCGGGCGACTGGCGGCTGACGGCCTGGCTACCATGGCCGCCATGACCGGCCCCGCCCCCACGCCGATCGGCGTGCTCATCGCCGATGACGATCCCCTGGTCCGCGCCGGTCTGGCGATGATGCTGGACGGCGCCCCCGACATCCGCGTGGTCGCCGAGGCGGGCGACGGCACGGAGGTCCTCCCCCTGGTCGCCCGGCACGCCCCCGACGTGGTCCTGATGGACATCAGGATGCCCGCGATGGACGGGCTGGCCGCCACCGAGAGGCTGCGCGCCCGCGGCGCCGCGCCGGAGGTCATCGTGCTGACCACCTTCGACGCCGACGAGCACGTCCTGCGCGCCCTGCGCGCCGGGGCGGCCGGGTTCCTGCTCAAGGACACCCCGCCCGGTGAGATCGTGACCGCGATACGCCAGGTGGCGCGGGGGTATCCGGTGCTGTCGCCCTCGGTGACCCGGCGCCTCATCGACCGGGTGGCCGATCCCGCTCCCGACCTGCGGCGCGCCCGCGCCAGGGAGCGCCTGGCCGTGCTGAACGACCGTGAGCGGGAGGTCTCCGTCGCGGTCGGCCAGGGCCGGTCCAACGCCGAGATCGGGGCGGTGCTCTTCCTCAGCGTGCCCACGGTCAAGACGCACGTCTCCAGCGTCCTCGCCAAGCTCGGCCTCAACAACCGCGTCCAGATCGCGCTGCTGGTCCACGAGGCGGGGCTCCTCGACGACCACGGCTGAGACGGCCGCGGCGGAGGCGGTCGCGGCGGAGCGGTCGTGGTGCGACGGGCGCGGTGCGACGGGCGCGGTGCGACGGGCGCGGCGGGCCGTACGGTCCCGGCCGGGGGGCCGTGCCCGGGACGGCCGCGGGCGGGCCGTACGGCCCGCTGTGTTAGAAAACAGCGGTGGAGTTGGACCGGCTTGACCGTGACATCATCGGGGCGCTCGTCGAGGACGCCCGCGCCACCTACGCGGAGATCGGGCAGCGGGTGGGCCTGTCGGCGTCGGCCGTGAAGCGCCGCGTCGACCGGCTGCGCGACCGGGGGGCGATCACCGGGTTCACCGCGCGGGTGGAGCCCGCGGCGCTCGGGTGGACCACCGAGGCGTACGTGGAGCTGTTCTGCGCGGGCAAGACCTCGCCGCCGGAGATCGGGGTGGCCGTTGCCCGCCATCCCGAGGTGGTCTCCGCCTGCACCATCACCGGCGAGGCCGACGCGCTGCTGCACATCAGGGCCACCGACGTCCGGCACGTGGAGCGGGTGATCGAGCGGATCGCGGCGGAGCCGTTCGTGGTGCGGACGAAGAGCTCCATCGTGCTCTCCCGGCTCATCGACACCCCGCTCATCGTCACGCACAACGAATCCCCGTTCCCCCCGTGAAACACGCAAGGAACCGGCGCGGACGCGCATGGTCGTGCTCTTGGCCCGCGTGAACCCGCGTTCCTAGGCTGTAGCCGTTCTCACCGCGACGGTCTCAGCCGATGGCCGCCGCCGTTTCTCACCACGACGTCCTTTGCGGGGTTTCGCATGTCCAAGCACTACCTCATGTGCCGGCCCGACCATTTCGCGGTGGAGTACGCGATCAACCCGTGGATGCACCCGGAGGCGGGCGCCGACCGGGACCGGGCGATCCTGCAGTGGGAGACCCTCCGGAAGGTCTACCTCGAACTCGGGCACGAGGTCAGCCTGATCGAGCCGATCGAGGGCCTGCCCGACATGGTGTTCGCGGCCAACGGCGCGCTGGTCGTCCGCGGCCGGGTGTACGGCGCGCGGTTCACCTACCCGCAGCGCGCCGCCGAGGGGCCCGCCTACCTGAACTGGTTCACCTCCAACGGCTACGAGCGGGTGTGCGAGCCGGCCTTCACCAACGAGGGCGAGGGCGACTTCCTCACGCTCGACGACGTGATCCTGGCCGGGACCGGTTTCCGCACCGACATCACCGCGCACAAGGAGGCCCAGGAGTTCCTCGGCCTGCCGGTGGTGACGCTGCAGCTCGTGGACCCGCGCTTCTACCACCTGGACACCGCGCTTTTCCCGCTAAACGGACATAACGTGGCATACTTCCCAGGGGCCTTCTCGGCGGGCAGCCAGGAGGTGCTCCGCACCATGTTCCCCGAGGCCGTCATCGCCACCGAGGACGACGCGACCGTCCTGGGGCTCAACGCGGTCAGCGACGGGACCAACGTAGTGATCAATACGGAGGCGGCCGACCTCCAACTGGAGCTCAAGCGCCGCGGCTTCGAGGTCGTACCCGTCGACCTGTCGGAGCTGCGCAAGGCGGGCGGCGGACCCAAGTGCTGCACGCTGGAGATCCGGGGATGAACACAGGCAGGACGGCCTGACAGCAAGGAACCGCACCAGAGGAACGGCGAACATCGGATGACCAGCACCAACGAGTTCATCGAACTCAGCGAGCGCCGCAGCGCGCACAACTACCACCCGCTCCCGATCGTGATCCACGAGGCGCAGGGCGCCTGGGTGACCGACGTGGAGGGCAAGCGGTTCCTGGACTGCCTGTCCGGCTACTCCTCGCTGAACTTCGGCCACGGGAATCCGAAGATCATCGCAGCGGCCCAGGAGCAGCTGTCCAGGCTCACCCTCACCAGCCGCGCGTTCTTCCACGACCAGTTCGCCGCCTTCGCGGCCGGGCTGGGCGACCTCACCGGCAAGGACATGGTCCTGCCGATGAACACCGGCGCCGAGGCCGTGGAGACCGCGATCAAGGTGGCCCGCAAGTGGGGTTACGAGGTCAAGGGCGTGACGCAGGACCGGGCCAACATCATCGTGATGGAGGACAACTTCCACGGCCGCACCACCACGATCGTCGGTTTCTCCACCGACCCCGACGCGCGCGGCGGTTTCGGCCCCTACACGCCGGGCTTCAGGATCGTGAAGTACGGCTCGGTCGAGGCGATCCGCGAGGCGATCGACGAGGACACCGTCGCCGTGCTGCTGGAGCCCATCCAGGGCGAGGCCGGCGTGCTGGTCCCGCCGGACGGCTACCTCACCCAGGTGCGGGAGCTGTGCACCGAGCGGAACATCCTGATGATCGCCGACGAGATCCAGTCCGGCCTCGGCCGCACCGGCGACACCTTCGCCTGCGACCACGAGGGCGTCGTCCCGGACGTCTTCGTGCTGGGCAAGGCCCTGGGCGGCGGCGTCGTCCCCGTCTCGGCGATCGCCGCCGACGAGGACGTGCTCGGCGTGATCAGGCCGGGCCAGCACGGGTCCACCTTCGGCGGCAACCCGCTGGCCTGCGCGGTGGCGAACGCCGTCATCGAGATGCTCGGCACCGGCGAGTACCAGGCGCGGGCCAGGGAGCTCGGCGCGGTCATGCACGAGCGGCTGCGGACGCTCATCGGCCACGGCGTGGTGGCCGTGCGCGGCCGCGGCCTGTGGGCGGGCGTGGACGTCGACCCGTCCGTGGCGACGGGCCGCGAGGTCTCCGAGGCGCTGATGAGCCGCGGCGTCCTCGCCAAGGACACCCACGGCTCGACCATCCGGCTCGCCCCGCCGATCGTCGTCTCCGAGGAGGACCTCCTCTGGGCCGTCGACCAGCTCGCCGACGCCATCAGGGAGCTGCGGGAGCGCACCGCCTGACGGGCGGGCGTGTTCCCTCCGCCGCCCCGGTACGGCCCGCGGTCCGCGCGGCCGTGCCGGGGCGGCGCCGTACCGGGGCCGCCCCGTGCTCCGGCGG
Organism: Streptosporangium sandarakinum; assembly: GCF_013409935.1. GTDB lineage: Bacteria > Actinomycetota > Actinomycetes > Streptosporangiales > Streptosporangiaceae > Streptosporangium > Streptosporangium nondiastaticum. The sequence continues at coordinate 1,435,752 of NZ_JACCCO010000001.1, forward strand.
CGCCCCGGCCGCACGCCGTGCCGCGGCGGCTCCGGGGCGGCGCCGTGTCAGGGCGGGCCGCGTCAGGGCAGCCGGACCGTGCTGACCTCGGAGATCTCGGTGGCCGCGGCGGTGTCCCAGCGGGCCGACGGCGGGTCGGTGTCCAGCGTCAGGGTGGCCACCGCGTTGGAGAACCACGGCCCGTGGGCGATCCGCCACTTCATGGACGGCTTGGGGATCCTCGCCAGACGCGCCAGCCAGCCGCCGATCAGCGTGGCGACGCCGAACTGGGCGACGATGTTGGCCAGGCGGAGCGTACGGCTCAGCGGGTTGCGGATCGGGGAGCAGACGAGCTGGTAGACCGGCAGCCCGTCGGCCTTGGCGACGTAGGAGTAGTGCACGTCACCGGACAGGATGATCACCGGCTTGTCCGTCCGCGCCAGCAGCCGGGCCATGTCCTCGAATGAGCGGCGGAAGGCCGCCCAGTGCTCCAGGTCGACGTACTGGCGCAGCCGCTCCGACCAGCGCGCCACCCTGGGGCCCCAGCCGCCCTGGGCCAGCTTCTCGTTCCAGTTCTGGATGTGGTGGATCCCGGCGGGCAGCAGGAACGGCACCGACGTGCCGATCAGGAAGCGCTTCACGCCCTCCCGCCGGAGCTGCTCGGTGAACCACTCCCACTCCACCGGGTCGATCATGCGCCGGTCCCCCGGGTCGAGCTGGCGGGCGCACCGGGAGTCGAGCATGATCAGGCGGGTGTCGCCGAGGTCGCGGGCGTAGCTCCACCGGTTGTCGGTCGGGGCGGCGTCGGAGTGCTCGGCGAACGCGTCGAGGATCTCCGCCCCGTCGCCCTCGGTCTTGCACAACCTGGTCAGCACGTCGTCGGAGGCGCGCTCCTCGGGCGACATGTTGCCCAGGTGCTGGTAGACCCAGTAGGCGCCGAGCCCGGAGATCACCCGGCGCGGCCACCACGGCACCCGGGCCATCTGCTCGCGCCAGGTGGCGGAGGTGTTCCAGTCGTCGCGCAGGTCGTGGTCATCGAAGATCATCGCGGTGGGCACCGTGGACAGGAGCCAGCGGATCTCGGGGTCGGTCCACGCCTGGCGGTACAGCTCGGCGTACTCCTCGAAGTCGGCGATCTCCCCGACCGGCTCGCCGTCCCGGCGGTTCTTGATGAACTCCAGCATCTCGCTGGACGGCTCGTCGGCGTAGACCTGGTCGCCGAGCAGCAGGAGCAGGTCGGGCCAGTCCTCCTCGGGCGCCCCCATCATCGTGCAACCGTAGGCGCGCAGCACGTCCACGCCGTGGGAGATGGTGTGCAGCGTGTCGTGCGGGACGCTGGTGCGGCACGAGCCGAACATCACCCGGCGGGGGCCGCCCGGCCCGAGGAGGCGGATGCGGCTGGGCGGATGGTCGGGCAGCGGCCAGACGACCTGCCCGTCGAGGCGGACCTCGTAGGTCCCCTCATGGGCGACGTCGACGATCGCGTAGTGGTGGCCGTGCACGGTGAACGTCGCCGCCCGCGACCGCGTCCCGCCGACCTCGACGGTCACCTCGCAGGGTTCGCTGGTCTCCACCCACACCGACGCATCGGTCTCGTCCACGTAGCGCAGCATCGGACCGACGACAAGTTCCGGCACCTCAGACCCCTCAAACAGTACAGAACGGCAGGCTTCTACGGAGAAGCCTGCCGGATCGGCGCGTTCCCCTCGTCCGGTTCGCCTGATCTGATCGGTGGCAACGGATCAGGCCCGCAAGCAGGGGAACGCACAAAAAACGTTCATACGAACGCAACATGCCCTGCTTGGCGAGCAAAAAACCCGTTACTAATGTGATCGTCACCAACAGTTCCGGGCGGGGCAACGGCGCCCCGCCCGCCCTACGGAGGCTGTCCTTCATGACCACCATGGTGCCGTCAACGACGCCGGCGACCACCCTCATCGGCCCGGGCCGCCAGGCGCTCGACTCCGCGTTACTCCAGCTCGACCGGGCCGCCGACCGGCTCGGACTCGACGACGGCCTGCGCACGATGCTGGCCACGCCCCGCCGCTCGCTCACCGTCTCGGTGCCCGTCCGCCGCGAGGACGGCCGGATGGACGTCGTGCAGGGCTTCCGGGTGCAGCACAACACCACCCGCGGCCCCGCCAAGGGCGGCGTCCGCTTCCACCCCTCCACCGACATCCACGAGGTCACCGCGCTGGCCATGTGGATGACGTGGAAGTGCGCCCTGGTCGGCATCCCGTACGGCGGCGCCAAGGGCGGCGTCGCCGTGGACCCGGCCTCGCTGAGCACGCGGGAGCTGGAGCGGGTCACCCGCCGCTACGTCAACGAGATCATGCCGATCATCGGCCCGGACCGGGACATCCCGGCCCCCGACGTCGGCACCGACGAGCAGACCATGGCCTGGATCATGGACACCTACTCCATCAACGCCGGCCGTCCCGTGCCGGGCGTGGTGACCGGCAAGCCCATGATCCTCGGCGGCTCCGCCGGGCGGGCCGGGGCCACCTCGCGCGGTGTGCTGATCTCCGCGCTCAAGGCCCTGGGAGGCTCCCCGGCCGGCCGTACCGTCGCGGTGCAGGGGTTCGGCAAGGTCGGCGCGGGCGCGGCGCGGTACTTCGCCGACGCCGGCTGCCGCGTGGTGGCGGTCTCCGACGTCACCGGTGCCGTGGTGGACCGTTCCGGCCTGGACGTCGACGCCCTGCGGGCGTGGGCCGAGGAGACCGGCGGCGTGTACGGCTACCGCCACGCCGACGCCCTGTCCCACGACGAGCTGCTGGAACTCGACGTGGACGTGCTGGTGCCCGCGGCGCTGGAGGGCGTGATCACGGCGGAGAACGCGTCCCGGATCAGGGCCCGGCTGGTCGTCGAGGGAGCCAACGGCCCCACCACGCCCGAGGCCGACCGGATCCTCGCGGACGCCGGGACCACGGTGGTCCCCGACATCCTGGCCAACGCGGGCGGGGTGATCGTCTCCTACCTGGAGTGGGTGCAGAACCTCCAGGCGTGCTCCTGGAGCGCGAGCGAGGTGGACGCCAAGCTGCGCGGGCTGATGGAGGACGCCTTCGACGCGGTCGCGGCGATGTCCGCCGAGCGCGGCATCACCCTGCGCGAGGCGGCGCACGTCATCGGCGTGGGCCGGGTCGCCGAGACCCACCGGATGCGGGGCCTCTACCCCTGAGCCGCCCCCGGGGTCAGGGACCGGTCCGCCCGGCGCGGGCGGGCCGGTCCTCCTCTTCCAGCGCGCCGACCAGACCCTCCAGGTCGCGCATGAGCCGCTCGGTGCGCTCGGTGCCGTAGGCCGCCTCGATCAGCCGGTGGTGGTCGGTCACCCCGCCCTCCACCCGGCCGAGCAGCTCGGCGCCCCGGTCGGCGAGGAAGACCGCGACCCGGCGGTCGGCCGGGTCGTGGCCGCGGTAGACGAGTGAGCGGTCGATGAGCCTGTCGATGGCCTGAGCCTCAGCGAGCGCTACGTCCGCCGGTTCGGCCCCGACGCGCCGCTGCTCAACGGGCACGGCCAGGGGTGCTACCGAAATGCGGGCCAGTGCTCTGACCTTCCCGCTCTTGCCGCTCGGTTCACCAGGTGCAGGGCACCGGGACGGCGAAGGGCCGGCCGCGTGTGCTCGCCGAGGTGGCGGGCTGCGTGGGCGCGGTCGCCGATGTGCTCACGGATCGCCCGGATCCCCTACGCCCGGTCATGGCCGGATGGCACGATGATGGCCGTGCGGCTGCGTTACCGGTACCGGCTCTATCCGGACGCCGCCCAGCGCCAGGCGCTGGCCAAGGCGTTCGGGTGCGCCCGCGTGGTGTTCGACGACGGGCTGCGCGCACGCCAGGCGACATATGAGGCGGGCCTGCCGTACGTCTCCGACGGGGAGTTGTCGAAGCGGGTCATCACCGAGGCGAAGCAGACGCCCGAACGCGCTTGGCTGTGTGAGTGGTGCTCCAGCAGGCTCTGGCCGACCTGAACGCCGCCTACCGCGCCTTCTTCGCCTTCGTCGCCGGGAGGCGCAAGGGGCCGAAGGTGGCCGAGTCCCGGTTCCGGTCGAAGAAGGACAGGCGGCAGGCGGTTCGCTTCACCAAGAACGCCCGGTTCTCGATCACGGCGGGCGGGAAACTCCGTCTGCCGAAGATCGGTGACGTGCCGGTGCGCTGGTCTCGACCCTGCCGTCGGACCCCTCGTCAGTGACGGTGATCAAGGACGCGGCCGGGCGGTACTTCGCCTCGTTCGTGGTCGAAACCACCAGCGAGCCGTTGCCGGAAACGGCGGCCGAGGTGGGCATCGACCTGGGATTGATGCATTTCGCGGTGCTGTCGGACGGCCGGACGATCGGCAACCCCCGGTTCCTGCGCCGGGCGGCGAAGAAGCTCCGTAAAGCACACAAGGCCCTCAGCCGCACGGCGAAGGGGTCGGCGAACAGGAAGAAGGCCGTCGTGAAGGTCGCCCGGGCGCATGCCAGGGTGGCCGACGCGCGGCGGGACCACCACCACAAGCCGTCCACGGCGATCATCCGCGATGACCAAGCGGTGTACGTCGAGGACCTGGCGGTGAACGGTCTCGCACGCACACGGCTGGCCAAGAGCGTGCACGACGCCGGATGGTCGGCGTTCGTGGGCATGCTGGAGTACAAGGCCGCCCGGTACGGCCGCACCTTCGCGAAGATCGACCGCTGGTTTCCCTCGTCGAAGCTCTGCTCGGCGTGCGGGGCCGTCGCCGCTTCGATGCCGCTTTCCGTCCGGTCATGGACCTGCCCATGCGGGGCGGCCTATGACCGGGACGTCAACGCGGCGATCAACATCCTGGCCGCCGGACGGGCGGACAGGCGAAACGCCTGTGGAGACCCGGTAAGACCACCGCTCGCGGTGGCGCGGGTCGACGAAGCAGGAAGCCACAGAGGTGCCGCGTGACGCGGCACGGGCTGAATCCCCGGGCCTTCAGGCCGGGGAGCGCGTCAAGAGGCGGTGCTGATGCTGGCCGCGCTCGCGGGCCGGACCGCTGGCCGTGCTCGTGATGGCCGACGGCGCCTCCGTCGTCATCGCGTGTGGGCAGCTGACCCTGCTGAGTCGGGGGTGCAGCGGCGGTGTCGCTGGTCGTCGGCCTGTACCTGACCACCCGCCCGGACAACGGCATCCCGCTGATCAGCGGGCTGGTCAACTTCGGCGCGCTGGTCGCCTTCCTCGCGCTGCACGTGTCGGTGGTCGTCCACTACGTCGTACGGCGGCGCAGCCGCGACCTGTGGCGGCACCTGTTCGCCCCGATCATCGGCTTCGTGATCCTGGCTTACGTCGTGATCAACGCCAGCTTCGAGGCCAAGGCGCTGGGACTGTCCTGGATCGCCCTCGGTGTCGTGCTGCTGGCCGTCTCCTACGCCATGGGCCGCCACCCCAGGTTGTCCGGCATGCACGACGACATGCCGGAGCCCTGGGTGAAGAAGTGAGCCCCGCCCGCCCCTCATCCCGCCCTTCGTCCCGTCCCCCGCGCCGCCCGGCGCCGGAGCCCGTCGCGGGCGGGCGGGAGGCGCGCGGTGAACGTCGTCTCCTACCGGCCCGAACTCTCCGAGCTGAGCTACACCTTCGGCGGGCGGCCCGCCGTACGGCGGATCCAGCCCGGCACCATCGTCGAGATGTACACCGAGGACTGCTTCGCCGGGCGGGTACGCTCCGTCGACGACCTGCCCTCGCGCGTCTGCGACTTCCCCTACCTGAACCCGGTCACCGGCCCCTTCCACGTGGAGGGCGCCGAGCCCGGCGACACGCTCGCCCTGCACTTCGTCTCCATCGAACCGGCCAGGGACTGGGCGGTGTCGGCCACCTTCCCGCACTTCGGCGCGCTCACGCCCACCCACACGACGGCGATGCTCGCCCCGACGCTGCCGGAGGTCGTCTGGCGCTACGACATCGACGCCGAGGCGGGCGTGGCCCGCTACCACGCGCGCAACGGCGACTTCACGGTCGAGCTGCCGCTGGATCCGATGCACGGCACGGTCGGCGTGGCGCCCGCCGCGTCCGAGACGCGGATGACGATCACCCCGGACACGCACGGCGGCAACATGGACACCCCCGAACTGCGGGCCGGGGTCACGGTCTACCTGAACGTGAACGTCGAGGGCGGCCTCTTCGGGGTCGGCGACGGCCACGCCCGGCAGGGGCACGGCGAGGTCTGCGGCACCGCCGTCGAGGCGGCGATGAACACCGTCGTCGCGGTAGAGCTGATCAAGGGGGTGGCCACCCCGTGGCCGCGCCTGGAGGACGACACCCACCTGATGTCGACCGGCTCGGCCCGCCCGCTGGAGGACGCCTACCGGATCAGCCAGCACGACCTGGGCACCTGGGCCTCGGAGGTCACCGGCCTGGACGCCCTGGACGCCTACCAGCTCGTCAGCCAGATCGGCGAGGCGCCGGTCGGCAACGTCTGCGACACCAACTACACGATGGTCGCCAAGATCCCCAAGACGTACCTCGGGGGCCCGGCCGTCTACGAGTCGGCCCACGAGCGGCTGCGCGCCCTCGGCCGTATCTACCTGGAACAGCGCTGACGCTCCCCGTCCTCCCGACCGGGGGCGGGTCCGGCGTCTCCCCCCGCCGCGGCGTCCGCCCCCACCGCCGTCCGGGCCGTACTGCGGCGCGGCCCGGACGGCTCAGACGGCCCCGATGGCCGGAACGGCTCAGACGGCCCCGATGGCCGGAACGGCTCGGATGGCCCGGACCGCCCGGACCGCTCTGACCGCTCTGAACGACCCGGACGGTCCGGACGACCCTAGAGCGCGTCGGTCGCCGGGTGGATCGCCGCCCGCACGATGTCCTCGCAGATCGCGTGGGTGGCCAGGGCGTCGCCGGCGTCGACGACGGTGCCGGAGCGGACCGCGTCGAGGAACTCCCGGCAGACCTCCGCGATGCCGCGCTGCTCGCCGACCGAGACCCAGTCGCCGCGCCGGGTCAGCGTCTCCTCATCGGCGTAGTCGATCACGTCGGCCAGGTTGACCACCCGGCGCTTGACGCCCCCGCCCATGACCTCCACGGTCTCCTCGGACGCGCCGCTCGTCCTGCTCATGATCCCGAACGTGGTGAAGCCGTCGCCGGACAACTCCAGCGTCACGTGCTCCAGCAGGCCGTCGGCGACCCGGGTGCGGATCCGGGTGTGCTCGACCGGGCCGGGCGCCAGGAACCTGAGCGTGTCCACCACGTGGACGAAGTCGTCGAAGACCGCGGTGCGCGGGTCCTCGGCGAGGTTCCTGCGGTTCTTCTGCATGACCACCAGGTCGCGGGGCAGGTCGCGCAGCTTCTTGTAGGACGGCGCCCGGCGGCGGTTGAAGCCGACCAGCAGCGACCGCCGCATGTCGCGGGCCAGCCGTACCAGGCGCTCGGACTCGGCGTAGGTGTAGGCGATCGGCTTGTCGAGGTAGACGTGGACGCCCGCCCGGAGCAGCGGCTCGACGACCTTGACGTGCGCGGCGGTCGCGGCGTGCACGAAGGCCGCCTCGACCCCGGCCTCGATCACCTCGTCCACCGAGGTGGAGCGTGACGCTATCCGGTAGGCGTCGCCCAGACGGTCGAGGGTGTCGCGGTTACGGGTGCTGAGGTGGATGTCGAGGCCGGGCAGTGCGGACAGTACGGGCAGGTACGCCTTCTCCGCGATGTCCCCCAGGCCGATCATGGCGATCTGCATGCTCAGAGCGTACGGCCTACGCCGCCGCCGCGAGACGGTTCCGCCACCATGCGATCGTCGAGGTCAGCGCCTCGTCGAGCGGGGTGGGCGACATGCCGAAGGTCGTCTGGAAATCGGTGGAGTCGAGGATGAAGGGCCGGGTGAACTGGTACCGCAGCTCCTCCAGTTCGCCGAGCATGGGTGAGAAGGCGCCCGCGGTGCGGACCAGCCAGTGCGGCATCGCCCTGACGCCGGGGTTGCGGACCCCGGCCAGCGCGCACAGCCGGTCGGCGACCCGCGCGGCGGACAGCGGCGCGTCGGTGGGGATGTGCCAGGCGCGTCCCCAGATCCGGTCGTCCCCGGCCGCCGCCACCAGGGCCCGCGCCACGTCGGGGGTGTAGGTCCAGCTGTGCGGCTGCTCGGGGTCGCCGACGAAGCGGACGACCCTGCCCGAGAGCAGCCGGGGGACGAACCTCTCGCCCAGGTGCGCCTGGTCCAGCGAGCCGGGGCCGAAGTAGTCGGAGGCCCGCAGCTCGGTCACCCTGACCCGGCCGGCCTCGTGGGCGGCGAGGGCGTCGCGCCACAGGCGCACCCGGACGGCGCCCTTGGCGCTGGGCGGGGTGAGCGGGTCGCTCTCGCGCATCGGCCGGTCGGGGGCGGCGTAGCCGTACAGGCAGCCGAGGATGACGTATCCGGCGCCGGAGGTCTCGGCGGCGCCCAGCATGGAGGCGGCCATCCCGGGCCATGTCTCGGCCCAGCGGTGGTAGGGCGGGTTGACGCAGTTGAACAGGGTGGCGGCGCCCCGGGTGAGGGCCGCCATCCGGTCGCGGTCGGCCACGTCCGCGGCGACCCGGCGGACGCCCGGCAGTTCGGGGCCGGAGCCGGACCGGCTGACGAGGACGACCTCGTCGCCCCGCTCCGCCAGCAGCCGGGCCACCTGCGAGCCGACCTGCCCGGCTCCCGCGACGACGTGCTTGCCCATGGTCGTTCTCCTTCTCACTGATCTCTCACTGGCCTTCATCGGTTCTCACCGGCTCTCACTGGTTCTCGCCGGTTCTCACTGGTTCCACAGCAGCCGCAGCGCGGCGTTGACGAGGTAGACGGCGGCGAGCAGCGCGCCCACACCGGGACGGCCGGCCGCCACCAGGGCCACGGCGCCGCCACCGAACCAGACGACCTCCAGGGCGACCCGGGCGAGCCCGGTGGCCGGGATCGGCGCGTTGGCGCCGCCGCCCGCGCCGAAGACCGCCCAGACCACGGCGAACGCCACCGGGGCGCCCAGCCCGAGGAGCAGCCGCATCGGCCAGTTCGAGCCGGCGGTGAAGCCCCAGACCCCCGCCGCGACGAGGACGCCCAGCTCCAGCAGGAACATGACGAGGAGGTTCGCGCCTTTGGCGAGGTTCAGCATGGGGGGCTCCGATGAGGTTGACGCTTCGTTGCGAGAGCAATGCTCTCTTAAAAGAGCAATGCTCGTCAAGAGCAGTGCTCTCTTTTATTTTCGCCGCTCTGATATCGTCCTGGCCATGAGCTCAAGCCGAACAGCACGGGAACGGGTCAGAGCCGAGCTGACCAGGGAGATCGCCGACATCGCGCGCCGGCAGCTCGCCACCGAGGGGGCCACGGGGCTCTCACTGCGGGCCGTCGCCCGGGAGATGGGCATGGTCTCCTCGGCGATCTACCGCTACTTCCCCTCCAGGGACGACCTGCTCACGACCCTCATCATCGACGGCTACAACGCCCTCGGCGAGGCCGTGGAGAACGCCGACGCGGCCACGCCCCACGAGGACCACACCGGCCGGTGGCTGGCGGTCTGCCACGCCGTACGGGACTGGGCGCTGGCCCACCCGCACGAGTACGCCCTGCTGTACGGCTCGCCCGTGCCCGGCTACCAGGCGCCGCAGGACACCGTCGCCGCGGCCGTGCGCGACACCGTCGTCTACGGCCGCATCGTCTCCGACGCCTACCACGCCGGGGCGCTGAACCCGCCGGACGTCGCCCCTCCCCCGTCGGCGGCGTTCGCCGAGGACGCCGCCCGGGTACGGGAGATCATCTCGGACATCCCCGACGACGTGGTCGCCCGCGCCCTGGTCGCCTGGACCGGCCTGTTCGGCTGGGTCAGCTTCGAGCTGTTCGGCCAGTTCAACGGCGCGATCCTCAACCGCGACCCGGCCTTCGACCACGCCATGCGCTCCCACGCCGCCTACCTCGGCCTGCCGCTCTGACCCCGTCGTGGTGCGGCTCCCGGCCGGGCCCGGGAGCCGCACCAGTGGGCAGGGGGCGGTCCGCCGATCACGGAGTCGCCGGGCAGGGTGTCCCGGTCGAAGGAGTTCCGCCGCCGTTCCCCGCCGAAGGAGCTCCGCCGCCGTGATCGTCTAGGCTGGGCGGCCGTGGAGTATTTCGTGTACGGCCGCGACCGCCCCGGCATGTTCGGGCTCAAGGTGCGCCTGAGCGAGGACCACTGGTCCTTCATGGACGGGTACGCCGAGCGGCTGGTCGCCCGCGGCCCCACGATGACCGGCCACGATGATGAGGCCGAGCCGACGGGCAGCCTGCACATCGTCGATCTTCCGGACACCGAAGCCGCCCGCACGTTCGCCTACGAGGAGCCGTACCACCGGGCCGGCATCTTCGAGTCGGTGCAGCTGTGCCGCTTCCGCAACGTCCTGGGCCGCACCATGTGGGAATTCACCGAGGCCGTGGACGGCTACGGACGATTCCTGGTGATCGCCATGGGCGGGTCCGCCCCCGCGCCGGCCACGTCGAAACACCTGATCGTGTACGGCGAACTGCTCTCCCTCAACGGTGAGACACGCCTCGGCCGGGCGGCCCTGGTGGAGGCGCCGGACCGCGAGGCCGCCGCAGCGCTGCTGCCGTCCAGCGGTGACGACCGTACGGAGGTCCACCCCTGGCGCTTCGGCGGCAGACCCGCCCAGGGCCCCTAGGCCGTGTTTCATAAGGCGCTGAGCCACTGGTTGATCGCAGCGATGACGACGACGGCTTCGTAGCGTACGGCGAGCTTGTCGTAACGGGTTGCCATGCCGCGGCCGCCTTTGAGCAGGTTGATGCCGCATTCCATGGCGTGGCGCAGCCGGTAGAGCGCGGGGTCGAAGGCGAGTGAGCGGCCTCCCTCCGACCCCTCTTGGCCGACCGCCGCCGTCGAGTCATCGTTCATGGTGCCGCGGCTCGGCCCCGGCCTCGCCCGCACTCAGCTCCACTGACGACCGTTCCGATCCTCCTCCGGCGCCGTCACCGGGAGTCGGTTGCGGAGCGCATCCCGTCGATGCCGAAGGCCAACAGGCGCTCGCCCTGTGCGGGCGATGTCTGTTCCCCGACCCAGGAGACCGAGTTGATCAGGGCGTAAAGGTCTGAGGCGGTGACATCGGCGCGCATGCTTCCGGCGGCCTGCGCACGGTTGAGGAGCTGTTCGCCGGCGGTGAGCACCGCTTGGCAGGCGGCATGCAGGTGCGAGCTCTCGTCCTCGATGCTGCGCATCAGCGAGGTCACCAGCCCCCGATAGACCGTGGTGTGCGCCATGGCCGCGCGCGCCCAGATGAGCAACGCCTCGTCCGCGGACGGGTGATCGAGGAGATCGCGGGCCTTGTCGGACAACGCTTGCATGCGGTCGCGCAGCAACGCCTCCAGCAGCGCCTGCCTGGTGGGGAAATGGCTGTAAAGGGTTCCGTTCGCCACGCCGGCGCGCCGGGCGATCTCCTCCAGCGAGGCTTCAACGCCATGTTCAGCGAAGATCGTGGCCGCTTCAGCCAGCAACCGTTCGTAGTTGCGGCGCGCGTCAGCGCGCATCCTGCGCCGCGGCGCAGGATCGACGGTCGTCATAAGCGCTCCCGGATTGCCAAGTTGAGACTGTCTCAATATATTTCTTGAGACAGCCTCAGTTTACTACCTCGCGAAAGGCCCCTTCGGTGAACACTGCCGGCAACCCCATCCTCGTGACCGGTGCGACCGGACGCCAAGGCGGTGCCACCGCCGCCCGTCTCCTGGCCGCAGGCCGGCCGGTACGTGCCCTCGTCCGCGACCCGGACTCCCCAGCCGCCCGGACGCTGAGAGCCCAAGGCGCCGAGCTGCACACCGGGAACCTCGACGATCCCGGCTCGCTCGCGGCGGCCGCCGCCGGCGTCCACGGCATCTTCGCGGTCACGCCTGACGACGATGACGTCGAACGCGAGATCCGCCGCGGCCGTGATCTCGCCGACGTCGCGGCGGCAGCCGGCGTCTCCCACTTCGTGTTCGCCTCGGTCGGCGGGGCCGACCGGGGCACCGGCATCCCCTACTGGGAGAGCAAATGGCAGATCGAGCAGCACATACGCGCGCTCGGCCTGCCCGCGACGATCCTGCGTCCGGTCCGCTTCATGGAGAACCACACCATTCCCGGCCTGCCTCTCGGCGGCATCGTCGACGGAGAGCTCAGGCACCTGTTCGACCCGGAGACACCGGTGCAGCTCATCGCCGCCACCGACATCGGCGCCCTGGCCTGCCTCGCCTTCACTCGCCCGCAGGAGTACCTCGGACAGGCGATCGAGATCGCCGGCGACGAACTGACCCCCAACCGGACGGTGGAACTCATCAGCCGCAGCCTCGGACGCGAGATCACCTACCGGCAGGTCTCCATCGACGGCACCGGACTGGGCCCGGAGACGCAGCGCGCCTTCACGGACGAGCGCGGTCTGTGGCGAGCCGACATCGCGGCGCTGCGCGAACGCCACCCCGGCCTGCTGGACTTCCAGACCTGGCTCGAGCACGGCGGAACCGAACAGATCCGAGCCCTGTTCCAGGACTCACCAGGCCGTGTTTCGAAAGATCATGCGTGAGGCGTATCAGTGATCGTTGAACGAAGAGGTCTCCGGTAGTCGGTTCAACTACCAAGAAGAATGAAATACCGGAGACCTCGCGGCCAGCGTGGTGGTGACGAGGGAGACCGCCGGCCCCTTTCGCGGAGACATGAAAAAGCCCCCGACGAGGGTGGGACGGGTCTCGTCGGGGGCGGGTCCGGCCGGCCACGGGGGAAGGCTCGGGCCGGACGTCCGGTGGCGGCCTCGCCTCTCACCCCTCCACGAAAAGGCGCGGCCGCCCGGCTTCCCGATCGGCGGGTACGCGATCGATCGGGAAATCTCGTCCGTCTCCTAAGGCGTGTCTGATAAATGATCTCGGTGGTGCGGTTAGATGATTCCTCGTGGTGCGACGAGGTGAGCTGACTGACAAGGCCTGGCAGCGGATCGAGCCCCTGCTGCCCGCCAAGGATGGCAGGGGACGGCCCTGGCGGGATCACCGCGCGGTCATCAACGGGATCTTGTGGAGGTTGCGGACCGGAGCGCCCTGGCGCGACGTACCGGAGCGCTACGGTCCCTGGCAGACCTGCTACGAGCGGTTCAAACGCTGGGAGGAAGACGGCACCTGGACCCGCCTGCTGGAGGAGATGCAGGTCAAAGACGACTCCCTCGGTGCGGTGGAGCTGGTCGTCAGCGTCGACTCCACCATCGCCCGAGCCCACCAGCACGCTGCCGGCGCCCGAAAAAGGGGGACGGCGGAGGGACGATCGACGCGAAAGCCTCCCAAAGACGACAAGCCCTCGGCCGATCCCGGGGCGGGCTGACCACCAAGCTCCATCTGATCACCGAAGCCCGTGGCCTGCCGCTTGCCCTGCACCTGACCGGCGGCAACATCAACGACTGCACCGCCTTCGAAGCGGTGATGGGCACCTTCCGGCTGCGCCGTCGCATCGGCCGTCCCCGTACCCGGCCGGACCGGCTGGTGGCGGATAAGGGCTACTCCTTTCGGAAGATCCGCCTGCATCTGCGGCGGCGCGGCATCGGCGCGGTCATCCCTGAGCGGTCCGATCAGATCGCCGCCCGCAAGCGCAAGGGCAGCCGCGGAGGCCGCCCGCCCGCCTTCGATGCCGCGGCCTACAAGGGGCGTAACGTGGTGGAGCGGTGCTTTGCCAAGCTCAAGCAGTGGCGAGCCGTCGCCACCCGCTACGACAAGCTCGCCGGCCGCTACCTCGCGGGCGTCACCATCGCTTCCCTGCTGCTCTGGCTCCGCCACGCCGAATTATCAGACACGCCTTAGCCGGATCGCCCGGAGGTCGGCTCGGAGACGGACAGGTTCTTCGGATCCTCCGAGTGGGGTACGGCCCGGATGGCGCACCAGACCGTACGGCCCAGGCCGGGGCCGAGCTCGCGCGCACCCCACTCCAGGGAGAGCTCGCGGATGATCAGTAGTCCTCGACCGTCCTCCGCGTACGGCTCCCTGCGGACGTGGGGACCGGAGAACAGCGACCCCGGGTCGTTGACCTCGATGTAGACGACCTCCCCGGTGGCGCTGAGGGTGAGGCCGATGAAATCACCGGGGCCCGAGTCGGAATGCCGGATCGCGTTGGTCACCAGCTCCGACGCCGCGAGCACGACGTCGTCGACCGCCGGATGATCGTCACCGAGCCATCCGCGTACCTCGGAACGGGCACGTGAGACGGACTCGTGGACGCCCGGCAGACCGGTCCGGCCGAGAACCTTCGGTTCCGTGCTCGGTGCTTTCATGACTTCACCCCCTTGAAGGGTTTCTCCTCGTTCAGCCTTATGAGCATCTCGAATCTCAGCTACATTCGGTAGCCGATTGACTCCTTAGAGTCATGAACAGTTGCGCCGGAAGGCCGGTTGAAGCCGCCGTCCCCCGGGAGGCAACATGCCGAAAGAGATGGAGCTCTGCCCCGCCGACTCGCCGACCGCCCTATTCGGTTTCGAGCTGCGCCGGCATCGCAAGGCTCGTGGATGGTCGCAGATCAAGCTGTCGAAGGCGGTGCCGTACTCGGTCGGCACGATCAGCATGATCGAGACCGCGAAGCGGTCACCGTCCGAGGAGTTCGCGCGCTACTGCGACGAGGCCCTGGAGGCGGAGGGCGCCCTGATGCGGCTCTGGCCGATGGTCAGCCACGCCGCGGCCCCGCCGTGGTTCCGGCCATGGCTCGACGTGGAGGCCACTGCGGAGGCGATCCGTACCTGGGAGCCGCTGATCGTCCCTGGGCTACTCCAGACCGAGGACTACGCCAGAGCCATTCTGAGTGGCGAAATCGGTGTGACACCCGAACAGGTCGAGCAGCAGGTGACCGCGCGAATGGAGCGCCAATCCATCCTCAAACGCTCCAAGCCTCCCTTGTTCTGGGTGGTCATCGACGAAGCAGTCCTCCACCGGCCCATCGGAAGCCCTGCCGTTATGACGGCGCAGATCTCCTATCTGGTCGAAGCCGCCCAGACACCTCGGACCACCGTTCAGGTGCTGCCACTCAACGCCTACTCCACGACCGGCCTGGCCGGAGGGTTCGCCATCGCGCAGACCCAGGGGGTGTTCGATACGGCATACGCCGAATCAGCCGGCGTGATGAGCCGGGTAACGGATCGCCCGGAAGATGTGAGCGTTCTAGCATACAGATACGAAGGAATCCGCTCCCAAGCACTACCTCAGCGCGATTCTCTAGAGTTGATCAAGGAGACGCTGCAACGATGGACGAGCTGACCGGAGAACTCAATGGCGCCGTCTGGCGCAAGTCCAGCCTGTCGGGGCCTGACGGCGGAAACTGCGTGGAGGTGGCGAAGCTGTCCGGGGACCGCAGGGGCGTCCGCGACAGCAAGAACCTGTCCGGTCCCGCACTGGTTCTCACCCCCGGCGCATGGGCTGATTTCCTCGCGACGCTGAAGAACGGCGAATTCGACTAGTCGCCGAATGCGAACACCGGAAAGGCGCCCGGCTCCGTGAGGCCATTTCATCTTGACGACACAGGTCGTAGGGCCGCTGCGGATCCCGGGCCGGAAAGCTGCTGCCGTATCGTGCCTGGCTACAGAGCGATGAGGCCGGCATGTGCCGGCTGAAACCCGCAGGCCCCGAAGTAGAAGTCCTTCAGGTCATCGTCGAAGTCGACGTGGAGCCATTCACACTTGGCCGCGCGGGCCTCTCTGACGGCGACGGCGATGAGTTCGGTCCCGACACCGCGCCGCCGGACTCTTTCCGTCACGAGGGTGTCGAGGATGAAGGCGTGGACGGCACCGTCCCATGCCACATTGACAAAGCCGACGAGCTCCCCGTTCTCCGTGGCGCAGACCCACCCGAGGCTGTGCCGGTTGACCTGAGCCCACCAGTCATCCTTCAGAGGCGCATGACCGAAGCCCTCCGCGTGCAGTGCGTTGATCGCCGTATTGTCGAAGTGGCCCCGCCACTCGTATGCAACCGTCACGGAATGATCGTAGGAAGAGGCTCACGCCGTCGGCAACGAGTTTCCAGCGGCCCCCTCTCAACCCGGTAGCGCAGGTCGCGGGCTCGTTGCTCTTCGCGCAGGCCGGCTGGTCAAAGCCATCCTCATCCTTCAAATGCGCGAGGCAAGACGAAAACGTTCCGTACCCGAGACCCGGCCGATTCCGTATCGGGCCCTCATTCTCTGGAACGGGCGAACAGTTCGAGATGGGAGCAGCGGATACAGCGGAACGCCTCGATGATCCAGCGCGTCTTTCCCATACGCTTGGCATTGCCGAGCGGACCGCGCTCCAGGGAACCTGCGATCCAGCGACCGTATCCCCGTGAGTACTCGCCGGCATCCTCGACGAATCCCGGCTCCAGGTCCGTACCGTCACATTGAGTACAGCGCATGTTCATGGTTCCCAGTCTCCCGCCGATTGCCGGAACACCTTGAACCGTACTGCCCAGGGCCTTGGTGAGGTTCCTTCCGGGACCGCGGCCCGGCTACGGCGGGCACCGCGGGCGGCGTACACCACGGGGTGATCCGTACCGCCCCGAGAGTAGGCCGTTCGCCTCCGACCGGCGGACGACGAAACGGAGCGCGTCGGACACCATCGCCAGTGACCGTCCGATGACGGGCGGAGGTGATGGACAGGAAGGAGTGAAACCGTGCGCAAGCTCTACGTCGCGCTGGCCGGCCTGCTGCTGGCCTCCGTGGTCGTGCAGTTCTACTTCGCGGCGGTCGGCGCGTTCGACAGGCCGATGGAGGAGGGCTCGTTCGCGCTGCACGACACGTTCGGCATGATGGTCATCCCGGTCCTGTCGCTGCTGGCCACCGTGGCCGCGGCGCTGGCCAAGGCACCCGGGCGGCTGATCGGGCTCACCCTGCTGCCGCTGGGCCTGGTGGTCGTCCAGGCGCTGATCGTGGTCCTGGGCAGGGCGCTGAACGACGACACCGGCTACACCACCACCGCGAGCCTGGCCGTCCTCGGCCTGCACGCGATCAACGGCCTGGCCGTCATGGGTTCGGCCGGCCTGGTCCTGCGGCGGGCCAGGGCGCTGGCCGCGGCCCCGGCCGGAGCCGCGTCCGGCGGAACGGCACCGGGAGAGCCCGCGGCGCGCGCGTCATGAGCGTCGGCACCCTCATCACGTTCGACCTGCTGGTCGCGGTCCTGACCGCCGCGACGTGGCTGGGGGCGGGCGCGGCGGCGGCCGCCCGGCGGTCCGGGATCGCGCTGGCCCTGTTCGTCGCGGCGGCCGTCCTGTCGGTGGCCCGCGCCGCCACCGCCGCCGTGCTGGCCGGCGCGGGCTGGTGGTTCGTCCAGGAGAAGGTCACCCTCACGCTCCCGCTGCTCGCCGCCGCCGGGGGCGTCGCGGCGGCGGTGGCGGGACCGCGCCTGGTCAGGGCGGCCCGCGGCGGCCGGGCGGACCTGGCGGGGCGGCCCGCCGTCGTCGTCCCGCTGTTGAGCGCCGGCTACGCGGCCGTGGCCGGGCCGGTGTACGCGCTGCTGCTCGGCTACCCGGCGACCTGGAGCGCCGGGCTGGTCACGGTGGCCCTGGTCGGGGCGGCGGTGCTCCTCACCTGGCGGATCGTCTCGGCGCCCCGGTCCCTGCCGGTGAGCGCCGCCAGGGCCGCCGTCGCGGCGGCCCTGGCGGCGGGGCTCGCCGGGACGGGGCTGGCGTTCGCCCCCGCCCCGGAGACCGACGCGGGCGGCGGCCCGCCGACCCGCCACCTGGCCGCCGGGCACCCGGCGGACGGCCGTACGGCGAGCACGACCGGAGCCCACACCGCCGATGAGCCCGCGACCGGCACGGGCGCGGGCTCGGGGGCAGAGCACGCACCGGAGGCGCACGGGAGCGGCGGGAGCGCCACGGCAGAGCACGCGGCGGGTACGGACACCACGGGAGAGCACGCACCGGAGGTCCACGAGGCCGGGGCGGGAGGCGTCCGGTCGATGACCTCGCTGCGCGGACCCTCCGAACCCGCGCCGGGCGGCACGACGCGCCGGTTCGCGCTGACCGCCCGCACCGCCACCGTCACGCTGTCCTCCGGGCGCCGCGTGGCGGCGTGGACCTTCGACGGCAAGGTGCCGGGCCCGCCGATCACCGCCGTCGAAGGCGACCTGGTCGAGGTACGGCTGCGCAACGCCGACGTCACGTCGGGCGTGACGATCCACTGGCACGGCTACGACGTGCCCGCCGGCGAGGACGGCGTCCCGGGCCTGACCCAGGACGCCGTACGGCCCGGCCAGGAGTTCACCTACCGGTTCCTGGCGAATCAGGTGGGGACCTACTGGTACCACACGCACGAGGTCTCCGACATCGGCGTCCGGAAGGGTCTGTACGGCATGCTGGTGGTCACCCGCCGGGCCGGCGGACCGGCCGATCAGGTCTCCGGGTCCGGCTCGGGTCCGGCGTCCGACGGGGAGACCGGGCGGACACGGGACGGCGGAGCCGGGACCGGCGGGCCGGCCGCGTCCGCGCCGGGCCTGGACCTCACCCTGCCGGTGCACACCTTCGGGGGCGTGACGGTGCTCGGCGACCACGACCGGGCGATCGAACGGTCCGCCGCCCCCGGCACCCCCGTACGGCTGCGCCTGGTCAACACCGACAACACGCCGCACCGGTTCACCCTGGCGGGCACGCCGTACCGGCTGGTGGCCGTGGACGGGCAGGACCTGAACGGCCCCGGCGAGCTGGGCCGGGTCGGGCTGCGGCTGCCCGCGGGAGGCCGCTACGACCTCGCGTTCACCATGCCCGCGGCGCGGACGGTGCTGCTCGCGGTGGACGACCGTACGGAGGGTCTGCGGCTGTCACCGCAAGAAGGCGCCGGGTCCGCGGGCGTCGCGGGGAGCGCCGGGGACGGCGCGGGCTGGCCGGAGCTCGACATCACCCGGTACGGGACCCCGGCCGGCACGCCGTTCGGCCCCGGCAGCCGCTTCGACCGGCGGTTCACCCTCGTGCTCGACCGCGGCCTGACGTTCTCCGGCGGCCGGCCGCTGTACGCGCACACGGTCAACGGCCGCGCGTTCCCGTCCATCCCCACCCAGGTCGTCAGGGACGGCGAGCTCATCCGTTTCACCGTCGTCAACCGGAGCCGCGACACCCACCCCTGGCACCTGCACGGTCACCGGGTGCTGGTGCTCTCCCGCGACGGGCGGGCGACGAGCGGCAGCCCGCTCTGGCTGGACACCTTCGACGTGCGCCCCGGCGAGGTGTGGGAGGTCGCCTTCCGCGCCGCCAACCCGGGTCTGTGGATGAACCACTGCCACAACCTCGCCCACGCCGACCAGGGGATGGTGCTGCACCTGAACTACGAGGACGTGACCACCCCGTTCCACGGCGCCCACGGAGGCTGAGGGCCCCTCACCCGGCGCGGGCCCGCCGCGCCCCGGACATGATGCGGCGGGCCCGTCGATCCCGGAGTTCCGAGGTCGGCGGAACCGTCCACGCCCCGGACACGCCACGCCCCGGGCACGGAGCCGTCCACGCCCCGGGCCCGCCACGCCCCGGACACGGCGCGGCGGGCCGTCAGTTGGCGAGGAGCCTGCGCAGCACTCCCTGGAACACCTGTCCCGGCCTCTGCTGCTCGCCGTGCAGGGCGTTCAGGACGAGGAGCCCGCCGGTGAGCGCGGGGATCACCCACTGCACGACGCGCAGCCGCTTCTGGGCGCCGGCGACGTCCGGCGGGGTCTCGGCGCAGGGTTCGACGCCCGACTCCGCGGGGACGTCACCGGCCTGCTCGATCTTCGCGCCGAGCATCCTGCTGCAGCCGGTCACCGCCAGCGCCGCGCCGCTGAGCACCGTCTTGCCGATGGTGTTCCCCGCCACGCCCTTCTGCGTCGCGACGCGGCCCTTGTTCGCCGCCAGCAGGCCGACGGAGCCGGCGAGGTACATGGCGATGCCCGCGGCGTTGACCGGGGTCCACTTGCTCCAGCCGACGTTCGCCACCCGGGTCCGTTCGCGCCTGTCGCTGACCGCTCCGGACGCGCCGTTCAGGCCGACGGCGCCCATCAGCGAGCCGCCGAACCACATGGCCAGTCCCAGGTCGTGCATGGAGCGCACGACGGTGTCGCGTTGCATGCCTTTACCCCCCGTCCAAGGTGACGGACCACCGACCTCCGGCAGATGGCGCCACGCCGTCACCGCGATGGGGGTTCACTACCCCGCTTCGGGTATGCGGTCGGCGCGCATCGCGCGATGTCCCGGGCAAGGTTGAACCGGAACCGGAACCGACCAGGGCCGGGGCGGGGCCGGGGCCGTGGTCGGGCCGGGCTCGACGCGGGGCTTCCCTTCAGGCGAGGCGCGCCCCGACCTGGAGGTTTCCGCGCAGCGCCTTGGAGTAGGGGCAGTGCTCGTGGGCCCGCCGGACGAGGCGGCCGGCGAGGTCCCGGTCCACGCCCGGCAGGCTGACCACCACCTCGACGCCGATCGCGTAGTCGTCGTGCTTCCCGCGCTTGCGCAGCTCGACGGCCGTCTCGACGATGCAGTCCGCGGTGCTCACCCCTTCCCGGCCGGCGACCAGCGCGAGGGAGTTGTGGAAGCAGGTGGCGTACGCCGCCGCCAGAAGCTGCTCGGGGTTGGGCGCGCCGCCGGGCCCGCCGAGCTCCCGGGGGGCCTTCACCGGGAGGTCGAGCACCCCGTCCTCGGTCGTCACCCGCCCCGCGCCGTCCGTGGAGAAGGCTCGGGCCGTGTAGAGGGTGACGTAGCCATCGCCACCCTCGTCCGGGGGTCCGCCG
The DNA here is from genome assembly GCF_013409935.1 of Streptosporangium sandarakinum. Lineage (GTDB taxonomy): Bacteria > Actinomycetota > Actinomycetes > Streptosporangiales > Streptosporangiaceae > Streptosporangium > Streptosporangium nondiastaticum. The sequence goes on from NZ_JACCCO010000001.1 coordinate 1,456,347, forward strand.
ACGCCGCTCCGCGGTCCGCCGGCGTCGGCCGCGGCCCGGGGTCCGCCGACGCGGATCTCGGCCTCGACGCCGGGTCCCGAGTAGTCGGAGGCGTCGGCCGTCGGCCGGTCGGAGACCGCCGACCTGCTCGGCGCGGCGGCCTCGTTGGGCATTCCCTGTCCGAATCGCACGTCATCGTTCATGGTCGTCCCCCGATCCCCCGATCCCCGCGCTCGGTACGGCCGGGCACCCCGTCGGAGGGGCCCGCCGTACCACGCGGGGCCATGACCTGCGCGAACTACTCGAAATGGTGCTTATCTACCCTCCACGCCAGGACCGACACGGGGCGCGGCCCGGCCCCGGAGGAGGTCCGGGCAAGGTGGAAGCCGATCGACGGCGAAGGGCAGGGTGAGGCGAGGCCGGCCCCGTGGAGAACCCGGTCGGGGCCGCAGCCGATCCCCGAAGGCGAGCCGGAAGCCGACCCGCGAGGACAACCGGTCGAGCCGGCGGGAGACCGTTTCGGGAGAAGTTCGCCGGCCGTTGTCCGGATCTTCAGGCCGCCGTTCCCGGCCCCGCCATCGACCCGTCCAGGATCTCTGCCGGGACTCGGGAACCGGCACCGAATCGGCCGTGCAATGCACTATCCGGTGACGTACCGTCCTCAGAAGACCGTCCCGTTCGAGAAATACGACGGAGAAGGCTGATTCCGTCGCTCTGTGAGGAGTGATCCATGCCGAGAAGGTTCCTGTCCGCACTGGCCGCGGCGGCCGCCATGGCCACCACGACGATCATCGGAGGCGGCGTGGCCGCGGCGAGCGGCACGACCACGGCGAACGACGCGACTCCGGCGAGCGGTACGGCCGCGGCGAGCGGCGGTACCTGCGCGACCGCGCCGAACACCCCCGTCACCACCGACGCCGTCTTCAGCGAGCCCGTCGGGGGCGACCCGGCCGCCATCGTGCGCAGGCTCTGCGGCCTGATCCACCAGACCCCCGCCGGGGCGCGGATCCAGGTCGCGCACTTCGTCATGTCCGGTACGGCCGGCACGGAGTTCGCCGACGAGCTCGCCAGGGCCCACCGGCGCGGCGTCGAGGTGCGGGTGATCCTGGACGGCGACAAGCGCGGCGCCACCGTGGCGTCGCGACTGGCGGCCGAGCTGGGCACGGACACCTCGGCCGGATCGTGGGTGCACGTCTGCACCGGCCCGATGTCGGGCGGCACGGCGGCCTGCATCGGGGACAAGGGCCAGCACAACAAGTTCTACACGTTCTCCCGGACGGGCGGGGCCTCGAACGTGGTCGTGCAGTCGTCGGCCAACCTCACCGACCTGAACTCCACGACGTACTGGAACAACGCCGTCGTCCTGACCGGGAACCGGCGGCTGTACCAGGCGTACGACGGCTACTTCGCCGACCTCGCGGCGGAGCGGAAGAACCTCGACTACTACCGCGTCGTCACCACCGGCGCGGCCGGCGGCTCGGTGCGGGCCCACTTCTTCCCACGGGCGGGCACGGACGCCTCCACCGACCCCGTCGCCGAGTACCTCGACAAGGTCTCCTGCGAGGGCCGCACGAAGATCCGCGTCGGGATGTCGGAGTGGGACACCTACCGCGTCGCGATCCCCGAGCGGCTCCGCGACCTGGCCGCCCAGGGCTGCTCGGTGCAGATCGTCTACGGGATCATGGACGACGAGGTGAAGCGGCTCCTGCTGGCCGAGCCCCGCGTCGAGCTGCGCGCCCTCGGCGACGGGAACGCGCTGCCCGGCCGCATCCACTCCAAGTACCTGCTCGTCGAGGGCTCCTACGACGGGGACCGGAACGCCCACTGGGTCTTCACCGGCAGCCACAACTACAACGAGACGTCGCTGCGCCGCAACGACGAGACCATGCTGCGGCTCAACGACAAGGCCGTCTACCAGCGCTACGTCGCCAACTTCGAGAAGGCCCGCGCCGCCGCCGTACCGGTGTCCGCGGCCTGAGCCGACCCTCCGGTGCGATCCCGCCGGGCGTTCGCCGGCGCGGCGCCCGCCGCGGGACGCCCTCTCGCCCGCCGGCCGCACGTGAGAGGGACCGGAGCACGCCGTACGGCCGGCGCCCCGGGGTCCCGGCCGGGCGGATGAGCCCGCCCGGCCGGGACCGGGCCCTCAGCGGGCGGCGCGGTTGACCGCGGAGATGACGGCCTTGAGCGAGGCGGTGGTGGTGTTGGCGTCGATGCCCACGCCCCACAGCACCTGGCCCGCCACCTCGCACTCGATGTAGGAGGCCGCCTTGGCGTCGGTACCGGCGCTCAGGGCGTGCTCGGCGTAGTCCAGGACGCGCACCGGGAAGCCGCTCCGCGTCAGGGCGTCACAGAAGGCGGAGATGGGGCCGTTGCCCACGCCCTCGACCTCGCGGATCTCGCCGTCCAGCCGCAGGTCGACGCTGATGACGTCCTTCTCGTCGACCGTGGACACGCCGCGGTGCGCCAGCAGGCCCAGCCTGCCCCAGGGGCGCGCCGGGTTCGGCAGGTACTCGTCGGCGAAGACCTCCCACATCTCGGCCGGGTTCACCTCGCCGCCGAGGGTGTCGGTACGGGCCTGGACGACCCGGGAGAACTCGATCTGCAGGCGGCGCGGCAGGTCGAGGCTGTGGTCGGCCTTCATGATGTAGGCGACGCCGCCCTTGCCGGACTGGCTGTTGACCCTGATGACCGCCTCGTAGGTGCGGCCGATGTCCTTGGGATCGATCGGCAGGTACGGCACCGCCCACGTGAACTCGTCCACCGGCACGCCCGCGGCGGCCGCGTCGCGCTCCAGGTGCTCCAGGCCCTTCTTGATCGCATCCTGGTGGGACCCGGAGAAGGCGGTGTAGACCAGCTCGCCGCCCCAGGGGTGGCGGGGGTGGACCGGCAGCTGGGTGCAGTACTCGGTGACCCGGCGGATCTCGTCGATGTCGGACAGGTCGATCTCGGGGTCGACGCCCTGGGAGAACAGGTTCATCCCCAGCGTGACCAGGCACACGTTGCCGGTGCGCTCGCCGTTGCCGAACAGGCAGCCCTCGATGCGGTCGGCCCCGGCCATGTATCCCAGCTCGGCGGCGGCCACGGCGGTGCCCCGGTCGTTGTGCGGGTGCAGGGACAGCACGATCGAGTCGCGGTAGGCGAGGTTGCGGTGCATCCACTCGATCTGGTCGGCGTAGACGTTGGGGGTGGCCATCTCCACGGTGGCCGGCAGGTTCACGATGACCTTGCGGTCGGGGGTGGGCTGCCAGACGTCGTTGACGGCGTTGCAGACCTCCACGGCGTACTCCAGCTCGGTCCCGGTGAAGGACTCGGGCGAGTACTGGAAGTAGATCTCGGTGTCCTCCAGCTCGGCCGCCAGCTTCTTGCACAGCTTGGCGCCTTCGACCGCGATCGCGGTGATGCCGTCGCGGTCCTGGCCGAACACCACGCGGCGCTGCAGCGTGGAGGTGGAGTTGTACAGGTGGACGATGGCCTGCCTGGCGCCGCGCAGCGACTCGAAGGTCCGCTCGATCAGCTCGGGCCGGGCCTGGGTCAGGACCTGGATCACCACGTCCTCGGGGACGCGGTCCTCTTCGATGATCTGCCGTACGAAGTCGAAGTCGGTCTGCGAGGCGGCGGGGAAGCCCACCTCGATCTCCTTGTAACCGATCTTCACCAGCAGCTCGAACATCTTGAGCTTGCGGTGGGCGTCCATCGGGTCGATCAGCGCCTGGTTGCCGTCACGCAGGTCCACCGCGCACCACCGGGGCGCGGTCTCGATGACCTTGCCGGGCCAGGTGCGGTCGTCGAGCCTGACCGGGGTGAAGGGCTGATAACGCCGGAACGGCATGGGGCTGGGCTGCTGCTGCGGGTACATGCAATGGCTCCTCGACGTGGAAAACGATCGCGGCCGACGCGCATGGCTCGCTCCGCGACGAGGGGGCCGGCCTCTTACAGGCCCTCGTCGCGGCAGCTAAGAAGCAGCCCACGCAGCATGTCTAGCACGTTAGCAGACTGTCCCAAATCCACGCCCGAAGATCTCAGAAACCGAGACGCGCCAGGTCGCAGGGGGTGTGATACGGAGCCGCCGACCGCGGGGACTCCCGCCCGGCCCGGCACGCCGTCCGGGGCGGAGCCCTGCCGGCCGGGTTAGAGTGACGCTATCGCGGAATCAGGGGAGACCATGAAGGACACCGACATTCTCGCCCATATCCACGACCTCATCGAAGAGGAGCACGACCTGCGCCGGCGACTGGCCTCCGGCGGGATCTCCTCCTACGAGGAGAACAACCGGATCCGGCAGGTCGAGGAGGCCCTCGACCAGGCGTGGGACCTGCTGCGGCAGCGCCGGGCACGCCGGGACGCCGGGGAGGACCCCGACACGGCGGCGCCCCGCCCGGTCGGCGAGGTCGAAGGCTACCGCCAGTAGGAGCCGGTAGGCCCAGATAGGGGCCTACCGGGGCCGGCAGGGTCCGCCGCCCGGCCGTCCCGGCGCCCGCCGGCCGGCACGGTCCGCGCGGTTAGACTGCGGCCATGCCCCGAACCCTCACGTCGCCGCTGCGACGAGCCGTCGGCGTGGCCGCGGGCGTGCCCGGTCATTCCGCGCGGAGGGGGGTGCGCATCTTCTCGATGGTCCGCGGGGAGATGCGCCCGTCCCGCTGTGCGATCAGCCACTGGGCCATGTCGTTCGCGGTGGTGAGGACGCCGCCGGAGCCGTTGCCGAACCCGGGGATGTACAGGTGGCCGCGTGCGCCGGGCGGCAGGTCCCGGCCGCTGTCGATCGTCCGGCTGTGGCGCATGCCGAGCGGGGGGAACATCTGCGCGTCGAGGTACTCGGCGAACGGCCGGCCGCTCACCCCTCAACGAGCCGCGTGGCGACTTGGTAATTGGTGTTGTGGTAGGCCAGCTACTCGGACGTGAACGCCCGGGCTTGCAGCTCATCGTCCTGGTGGAGGTCAGGCGTCAGGCCGCGTTCGGCTGGTTGACGGCAGCCCGGCCCGCTTCGCCGCGTGCGGCGATGTTGCGGGCCGCGTTGACGTCGGCGTGCTCAGCGAAGCCGCACGACGTACAGGAGAAGGTTTCCTGGTCCGGCCGGTTGCGTCGATCGGTGTGACCACAGGCCGAACACCCTTGGGAGGTGTAGGCGGGGTCGACATGCGTCACGACGACGCCGCTCCGGCGGGCCTTGTAGGCGATGAACGCGCCCAGCTGGTGAAATGCCCACGAGTGCAGTGTGATCCGCTGGGGCTTGCGGAGCCGTACCCGGTCGCGGATGCCCTGGAGGTCTTCCAGGGCGATGCCGCGCCCGGTGCGTGCAGCCTCGGTCACGATGCGCTTGGAGATGACGTGGTTGACGTCGCGGGCGAACCGGGATTCCTTGCGACGGCGCTTTTTCAGCAGCCGCTTGGCGGACGTGGTCCGTTTGGCCTGCAGGCGGCGACGGAGCCGGCGGTTGCGGCGGCGGACGGCGTTGAGGTGCACGCCGGTGTGGCGTTCGCCGTCGCTGGTGGTGGCGATGTTGGCGATACCGAGGTCCACGCCGAGGAAAGCGTCCGGTTCGGTGACGTCGACGTCGGGGACGTCGCAGGTGGCGATGAGCAGCCACAGGCCGTCGCGGTGGATGAGGTCGGATTCGCCCCTGCGGTAGGCGGCCAGCGCGCGGGCCTGGTCGTCGGAGCAGCCGAACCGGACGCCTTTCATCCGGCCGCCGGTGGTCCAGATGCTCACGGTGCGCTCTTCAACTTGCCAGGACAGGCAGCGGTCGTCGAACGGCTGCGCCGCGTCGGTGCGGAAGGCGATCGGTTCGGTCAGGGGCTTGCGCAGCTTCGCCCTCGCCTGCGCCTTCACCGTCGTATAGGCGTCGGCGACCTTCTTGATGACATGCTGGGCGGGTTGGGCCGACAAGCCCATGGCCTTCAGCCGACCGTAGGTGTGCCTGCGCAGGTCGTAGTTGCGGAACGTCTTCGTCTCCCACGCGATGCCGGAGACGAGGCCGGCGGCCTCGTTGCACAGGAGCAACGTGTCCGCCAGCGCCGCCTCCTGGGCGGGCGTGGGGAACAGCCGGACCTGCACAACGAACTTCACGTTGCGAAGCGTAGCCTTTACACTCCGAAGCGTAGTGGCGATTCGTCAAATGCGCGGCGCCTATGCGATTCCCCCCGAGTCTGAAGGCCCGAGGCTCCTCGCAAGCGCCTACTGAAGACGGTTCCCGGTTCCGCGGCGAGCCTCGCCGTCCTGAGCCGGGCCACCGCGCCCTTCAGCGTGGTGGGCTGGGGCAGGCTCCGCTCGCGGAAGGCCGAGTCCGCCATGCCCGACGTCTGGTGGAGCAGCTGCCGTACGGTGATCTTCGCCGCCCGGGGGTCGGCCATCGTGAACTCGGGCAGGTGGCGGCGGACCGGGTCGTCGAGCCCGATCCTGCCCGCCTCCACCAGCCGCATCACGGCCAGGGCGGTGAAGGACTTGCTGACCGAGGCGAAGGGCATGGGGGTGTCCGCCGTCACCGGTTCGCCCGCGGCGGTCACGCCGTACCCCGAGGCGTGGACGACCTCCGTTCCCCTGGTGACCACCACGGCCACCCCGGGCAGCCCCGTCTCCTCGCGGTAGTCCGCGACGAACGCGGCGATCGCCGCGGGGGTGACGCCGCCGGGCGGGGCGGCTTCGGGCGGGGTCCCCGGCAGGGCCCCGGGCAGGGCGGCTCCGGCCGCGGGAAGCACGGCCATGCAGATCGCGATGAGAGTTCTCAGAAACACCCGCCGGACGCTAGCCGCCCGTTCCGGCCCGGGACCATTGCGAAAAACCTCCCTTTTCGCGGTGGGAAACCGTCGTACGGCGGGCCGCCGGTCGCCGACGGGCCCATCAGGACGGCCGGAACGCCGCCGTGCGCCGCCCCGGACGACGGCGGGCGGGCAGGGCCGGAGACCCGCTCAGTCGGCGGAGCGGCCCTGGCAGCGCGGGTCGGCCGGCGTCTGCAGCGGAGCCGGGGCCAGCCACGACAGCACGTTCTTCTCGACGTACCAGCCGTGCAGGTTCACCCAGGTCACGGGTGCCTCGTCGGGATCGGGGCAGAGCACCTTCGACTCCAGCCGGTCGCCGCGGACGAAGTTCACCTGACCGTCGCGTCCCAGCACGGTCACCATCTGGTCGTCGCTGGTGACCAGGTAGCCCACGAGCACCCGCGGCGCGTCCCGTTCCCCGTCCGCCGTCATCTGGAACGCCGTCAGCGGCAGGATCGGCGCCTTCATCACCACCACGCCCACCAGGAACGGCGTGAAGACCGCCACGACGACGGCGAGCCCGTGGGTGAGCAGCCGGGCGAGCACCCTCGGCACCGGACCGGTCAGCAGGCCCGCGATCCCCGGCGGCAGGAGGAGCAGGATCGAGGTCGTCACGTCCCGCGCGGCGACCGCCTGGCCGATGGCGGGCCACAGCGCGGCGTAGACGAGCACGGCGGCCACCGCGGGCAGGACGTAGCAGACGGCCACCCGCAGCGTCCTCCTGCCGGGGAAGCGGTCGCGCACCGTCAGCCCGGCGGTGGCCAGCGCCAGCATCTCCAGCGTCGGCAGGAACCGCAGTTCCCAGGAGACCAGGCCCACCACCACCGCCAGCACCACCACCCAGCCGGGCAGGCGCTCGGCGGCGCGCAGCAACCAGGAGGAGCGGTCCGCGCCGGTCCAGCCCCGCGTGCTGATCCAGTACAGGGCGCCGAGCATCCGCCCGCTCAGGACGAGAGCCGGCAGGATCCACACGGTCGTCAGCAGCACGGCGGTGAGCAGGCCCAGCGGGCTGACGTTCTGCACCAGCAGCAGCAGGGTCTGGGTGTCCTGGCGGCTGGCGTACCACAGCCGCATGGTGAGCAGGAGCAGCGGGAAGGCCGGGAGCAGCGCGAGCAGCCACTCCTGGTTCCTGGGCTGCTCTCTGGACGTGCGCTTGGTCCGCCCGATGCCGCTCAACGGGTCGGGCACTCCTGGACGGGAAGCGTCCGCTCCCACGGCCATCGGCGTACCTCCGGGGGCAGCGCGCAGGGCTGTTCGGCCTGCGCCACGTTCACCCCGGGGTTGGCCGCCAGCAGCGGGCCGATGTACGTCCGGTACGCCTGCTCCCACCGCTGGTCCTGGGGGTCGGCGTAGGAGCGGTAGAGCGAGAGGTCGACCAGCGTGCGCAGGGCGGCGTTGGGGCCGGCGTTGACCGCCCACATCTCCGTCTTCTCCAGCGCGATGTCATGGTGGCGCAGCCTGCCGCCGGACTCGGCGACGAACCCGGCCAGGAGCGCCGCGTCGGTGGTCACCGCGTCGAACTCCTTCTTCTTGAGACCTTCGACGCAGTCGCTGATGAGGTTCCGGGCGGTGACGGTGGCCCTGGTCGCCCGCTCCAGTTCGATCTCGGAGGTCGAGGTGCCCAGCGTGCAGACCTTCCTGCCCTCCAGCTGCCCCAGCGAGGTGATCTTCCCGGGATAGTCGGGCCGGGTCACCACGGACTGCTCGGTGTAGAGGTAGGGCGTGCTGAAGCCGACCGCCGGGTCCTGCCGCCGCTCGGGCGTCATGCTGAAGGTGGCGACCACCAGGTCAACCTTGACGAACCGGCCCTGCTCGTCCTGGGCCTGCATGCGCGCCCTGTCCTCGGTCTCGATGGACAGGAAGTCGACCTTGTCCGGCGAGAAGCCCAGGTCGGCGGCGATCATGTAGGCGATCTGGATGTCGAACCCGGTGAAGACGCGCCTGCCCGTCTTCTCCTGGAGCGCGATGCCGGGGGTGTCGGACTTCACGCCGATCCGGAGCCGGTCCTTGTTGAACAGCCCGGCCCGCTCCCGCAGTTCCGCCTCGGTGGGCGGCCCCTTCGTCACCAGGATGGACGCGCCGACCACGATCGCGGCCAGGACCAGGGCGATCCAGGCGGCGATCCGGAAGCGGCGGAACCTCTTGACCGGCTGCGGCTCCGGCTGCGGGAACGGGTCGGGCACGGGATCGGCCGGGGGGTGCGGCGGCTCGTCGGCCCGCGGGTCGGGCGTGCCGGCCGACGAGCCGGGACGCCACCGCTTCCCGGCGAACAGACCGGCCTTCCCGGACGGCGCCGTCACGTCCTCATGCTCTTCGGTCATAACCCCACGGACCCCCTGCTCGTTAGGCAGGCTATGACGTGGCTCCGGCCGCGAGGAGGTCCTTCATCAAGACGAGATCAAACCGCTTCCCCGCCGCGGTGACCGGAATACCCCCTAAGATCCAGTACCGAATGTCAGGAACGGGGGATGATGGATCTCATCATTGGGCCGTACCGCGTGGCCGGCAGGCTGGGGCAGGACGCCGCCGGTGAGGCCTTCCTCGCCCACGACCCCGCCGGCCGGCAGGTCGTGGTCAAGGTCCTCGACCCGGCCCTGACCGCCGATCCCGGCGTCCGGTGGCGGTTCCAGCAGGAGACGGGCGCCGCGTCCCGGGTCGCCCCGCGCTGCGTCGTCCCGCTGGTCTCGGCGGGGTTCGACGGTGACCGCGCCTACGTCGTCACCGAGCACGTCGAAGGCCCCTCCCTGCGCGAGCGGGTCGAGGGTCAGGGCCCGCTGACCGGGCCGGGCCTCGGCTCACTGGCGGTGTCCACCGCCGTCGCCCTGCAGGCGATCCACGCCGCGGGCGTCGCACACGGGCGGCTGACGCCGTCCGACATCCTGATGAGCCCGCTCGGGCCGAGGGTCGGCGGTTTCGGTCTCTCCTTCCTTCCCCGCCACGACGCCCCCGGCGGCGGTACGCCGCCCGAACGGGTGCGCGGCGAAGCGGCCACCGCGGCTTCGGACGTGTTCTCCTGGGGCGCGGCCGTCCTGTACGCGGCGACGGGACGCGAGCCGTACGGCCATGCCGGGCGCGAGCCGCACGGTGATGCCGGCGACCCCGAGGAGACCGCGCGGGTCGTCCGCCCCGGGCCCGACCTGACCGGCCTGACCGGCCCGCTGCGCGACCTCGTGGCGAGCGCCCTCGCCGAGGATCCCGGCCGCCGCCCGGACGTGCGCGACATCGTCCGCGCCCTGACCGGCGTCAGCGACCCGGCCGCCGCGTCGGCCCCGCCCAGGCCGCCCGCCGCGGGGGCCGCGCCGGTCCCGCCGACCGGCGGCCAGGTGACCGCCCCGCCCGTCATCGGTCAGGAACCGGTCGTCCCGTCGCCCGCCGCGGCCGGGGCCCCCGCCGGGGCCCTCGCCGAACCGCCCGCCGCGGGGGCCGCGCCGGTTCCGCCGACCGCCGTTCCGGAGCCGGTCTCCCCGTCCGTTCCAGGTCCGGGAGCCGCTCCGCCCGTTCCCGGTCCCGGAGCCGCCCGGCCGCCGGTCGCGGCGACTCCGGGTCAGGCCCCGCCGCCCGCCGTACCGGCCGTCTCCGGGTATCCGGGCGCGGCCCGCCGTACCGACGCGGCGGCGGTCCCCGACACGGCGCGGCAGGTCAGGCGGCATCTCATCCCCGCTGCGGCGGGTCTGGTCCTCGCCGGGGTCATCGCCGGGGCCGCCTGGCTCCTGCCCCGGGACCCGGCGCCCGGCGACGTCGCGTCGCGGGCCCTGCCCACCGCCCCGGCGAGCGTCGGGCCCGCCCCCGTGACGGCGTCGCCCACATCGTCGCCCCCGCCCTCGCCGGCGCCCGTGAGGCGCACCGCCCGGCCCACCACCGAGCGCGCCCTGCCGTTCCAGGACGACTTCGGCGGCGCCGGCGGCTGGAGCAGCACGGCGGCGGGGAACGCCGGGAAGCACCGGCCGGACCACGGTGCCTACCGGCTCACCGTCCGGGCCGGTGCGAGCCTCCCGGTCACCGCCCCCGTCACCGCCTCGCTGCGGAACACCGTCATCACCGTGAAGGGGCGCCTGATCTCCGGCAAGGGAGACTTCGGGGTGTTCTGCCGCGGCCGGAAGGCGACGGACGAGCGCTACGAGTTCGCGCTCACCGGCGACGGCGGCGCCTCGATCACCCGGAGCGGCGAGACGCCGTCGGCGGTGCGGCGTGTCCCGGGGCTGCGTCCCGGCCGGCTCACCGTCCTGCAGGCGGTCTGCCGCGGCGGCGCGACGGGGACCACGCTGAGCCTGCGGGTCAACGGCAAGGAGGTCATCTCCCGGGTGGACCGGGCCCGGCCGCTGACCGCCGGTTCCATCGGGGTCTTCGCCCGGGGCCGGCGCGGCGGTTCCGGGCTGGACGTCGCATTCAACTCCTTCGAGGCCCGTCCCTGAGTCCTCCGGACGGGCCCGCCGTGCCGGCGCCGTCAGTCGTAGAAGCCCAGCCGGCGCAGCTGCTTGGGGTCGCGCTGCCAGTCCTTGGCGACGCTGATGCGCAGGTCGAGATACACCCGGGTGCCGAGCAGCGCCTCGATGTGGCCGCGGGCCCGGCTGCCGACCTCCTTGAGGCGGCTGCCCTTGTGCCCGATCACGATGGCCTTCTGCGAGGGCCGCTCGACGAACATGTGGGCGTAGATGTCGAGCAGGTCGTCGCGGCCCTCGCGGGGCACCATCTCGTCGACGACGACCGCGATGGAGTGCGGCAGCTCGTCGCGGACGCCCTCCAGGGCCGCCTCCCGGATCAGCTCGCCCACCAGCACCTGCTCGGGCTCGTCGGTGAGCTGCCCGCCCTCGTACAGCGGCGGGCTGGCCGGGAGCCTGCCGACCAGCACGTCGCGCAGCACGTCGAGCCGCTCCCCGCTCTCCGCCGAGACCGGGACGATCTCCTCGAACTCGGCGAGCTGCGACACGGCCAGCAGCTGCGCGGCGATCTGCTCGCGGGTCGCCAGGTCGCACTTGGTGACGACGGCGACGACCGGGGTCTTCTTGACGGCGGCGAGCTTCTCGGCGATGAACCGGTCGCCCTTGCCGATGGGCTCGTTGGCCGGCACGCAGAAGCCGATCACGTCCACCTCGGTGAGCGTGGACAGCACCAGGCTGTCGAGCCGCTCGCCCAGGAGGGTCCGGGGACGGTGCAGGCCGGGGGTGTCGACGATGATGAGCTGGGCGTCCGGGCGGTGCACGATGCCCCGGATGACGCGGCGGGTCGTCTGCGGCTTGGAGGAGGTGATGGCCACCTTCGTCCCGACCAACGCGTTCATCAGCGTTGATTTGCCGACGTTGGGCCGTCCGACGAAACAGGCGAAACCGGCGTGGAAATCAGCGGCTGGAGAACTCACGTCACCCATTGTCCCCGATCGTCGGCTCAGCTCTGACGCGGTGTCCCGTCCGGGCCGGCCACCAGCAGCCGTTCGCCGCCCATGTCGCGCACGGCTCGCTCGTCCGCCGGGGAGGGGCCCTCGCCCGCGGTGACCAGCGCCGCGGCCTCCAGGGACTCCGCGCCGCTGGAGACGGCCATGGCCACGGCGACCTGCAGCGCCGACAGCGTCAGCGAGGGCAGCGTCACGTTGGTCGCCACGTAGGTCCGGCCCGTCTCGTCGCGCACCGCGGCCCCCTCGGCGGTGCCGTTGCGGGCACGGGCGGAACGGGCCAGCACGATGATCTTGTTGTCCTCGGGGTCGAGGTTCGCGTCGCTCACGGCACAAGGGTATTCAGCCGCCGGATCAGGCGGAGAGGCGGCCGACCACGATCCGGGCGAGCCGCCGGGTGCTCTCCTCGTCGATCCCGGCCATCCCGCTGTGTACCAGCGAGACGACGGTGTTGCCGACGCGGGCGAAGACCACGTGCAGCTCGTACGGGTAGCCGTTCAGCCGGCCGCGCAGCCTCCCGGCCCGCACGTCGCCGGGCACGTCCACCTCCAGGGGGGAGACCCGCAGCGAGGTGCCGCGGCCGGCGAGGGGGCCGGCCGCCACCGGGCAGCCGTCCAGGGCGTCGGAGATCTCGGCGAAGCGGAGGGCGGCGCCGGCGCCGGTGTAGGACACCAGGGCGACCCCGGCCAGCTCGCCCACGTCGTCGCCCTGGTAGGTCACGGTGACCCGGGGCTCAGTGGTACGGCGCGGCGAGCCGCCCCCGGCCATGTTCAGGACGGTCCGGCACTCGGGGTTCTCCGCGCGGAACGGGGGCCGCCAGCCGTCCCGCGGCCGGGCCGAGAACCCCTCCGGCATGTCCTCCTGGAGCGGCAGCAGGCCGCGCAGCCGCGCCTGCTCCGCCCTGGCGTCCGCCCGGGTGTATCGCGCCGGCCCGGTGCCGCACGCGATCGGGGCCACCGCCAGCAGCCCGCAGACCGCGACCGCGGCGGCGGCCCGGATCCCCGGGGTCCGAGTCCTCCGCCCCATGTCCGTTCCCCCGATGTCGGGCGCGGGCCCCCGCCCCCGCCGATCCGCTTCCTTCCCCCTTGGCAAAAGCGGCAATCATCGGCAAACACCCAGGACCCCGCCAACCCGCCTCACACGCCTCCGGTACGGCGACGCGGGCCGTCCCCGGCCGGGGCCGGAATCCCCGGCCCCGGCCGGATTACCGGGCCCCTCAGGCCCTGCTCTGGTCGTGCTCCGGGGCGGTCTCGGCCGGGTCGGCCTCCTCCTCCGGGGGGACCCGCCGGACGAGGACCGTGCCGATCCGGTTGCGCCGCCCGGCGAGGCTCTCGGCCGTCAGGCTGAGGCCGTTCACGACGGCCTCGGAGCCGGCGATCGGCACCCGGCCCAGCGCGTGGGCCAGCAGTCCTCCGACGGTCTCGACGTCGTCGACCTCCAGCTCGGCGTCGAACAGGTCCTCCAGGTCCCCCACGGGGAGCCGGGCGGTCACCCGGACCGAACCGTCCTGCAGCGGCTCGACGCGCGGGGCCTCCTGGTCGTACTCGTCGGTGATCTCCCCGACGATCTCCTCCAGGATGTCCTCGATCGTCACCAGGCCGGCGGTCCCGCCGTACTCGTCGATCACGATGGCCTGGTGGATGCGGCGGGCCTGCATCTCCCGCAGGAGCTGGTCGATCGGCTTGCTCTCGGGGACGTAGGCGGCCGGACGCATGATCGTCTCGACCTGCTCGGCGCGGCCCGCCTCGCCCGCCTCCTGCACCCGGCGCACGATGTCCCTGAGATAGGCGATACCGATGACGTCGTCCTCGTTCTCGCCGACCACCGGGATGCGGGAGAAGCCGCTGCGCAGCGCGAGCGACAGGCCCTGGTGCAGGGTCTTGCCGCGCTCGATGAACACCATGTCGGTGCGGGGCACCATGACCTCGCGGACGATGGTGTCGCCGAGCTCGAAGACCGAATGGATCATCTCCCGCTCGTCCGGCTCGATGACCCTGCGCTCCTCGGCCAGGTCGACCAGGTCGCGCAGCTCGGCCTCGGAGGTGAACGGCCCCTCCCGGAAGCCCTTGCCGGGCGTCAGGGCGTTGCCCAGCAGGATGAGCAGCTTGGGCAGCGGGCCGAAGATCCGGGTGAGGCCGTACACCGGGGAGGCGCTGGCCAGCGCGACCGGCTCGGCATGCTGGCGGCCCAGCGTGCGCGGGGAGACGCCGACGATGACGTAGCTGACGACGATCATGATCGCCGCGGCGGCGGTGTACGCCCAGCCCTGGTCGCCGAGCCAGTCGATGCACAGCAGCGTGACGATCACCGTGGCGATCATCTCGCAGCTCAGCCGGATCAGGAGCAGCAGGTTGAGGTAGCGGGGCGGGTCGGCGACGATCTCCTGCAGCCGCGCGGAGCCCCGGCGCCCCTCGCGGGCGAACTCCTCGGCCCGGACCCGCGAGATGCGCGTCAGCGCCGTCTCCGCGCTGGCTATCAGGCCGGCGACCACGACCAGGACGACCGCCGAGAACAACCACCCATTGGCACCGTTCACCGCTGGGCGCGCACCTCCCGCCACGATTCGAGCAGTTCGGCCTGGAGGCCGAACATCTCCTTGTGCTCCTCCGGCTCGGCATGGTCGTAGCCGAGCAGGTGGAGGATGCCGTGGGTGCACAGCAGCTCCAGCTCGGCCTCGGTGCCGTGTCCCGCCTCGGCCCCCTGCCTGGCGGCGACCTGCGGGCACAGCACCACGTCACCGAGGAGGGCCGGGTCGGCGGGGGCGTCGCCCTCCTGCCGGGCGCCGCTGCCGCCACCGGGCCGCAGCTCGTCCATCGGGAAGGACAGCACGTCTGTCGGGCCGGGCTCCCCCATCCACTGCTCGTGCAGAACCGCCATGGCCTCTTCGTCGACGATGAGGATCGACAGCTCGGCGAGCGGGTTGATGTCCATCCGCTCCAGCACGTGGCCGGCCAGCGAGACGAGGAGGCCCTCGTCGACCTCGACGCCGGACTCGTTGTTGACCTCGATGCTCACCGGTCGTTCTCCACTACTTTCACGATCTTCCTCGGGGACGCTTGGCCACGCCCTTGATCGGCTGCGGCGCGCTCTGCCGCTGCGACTCGTCGTAGCGGCCGTAGGCGTCGACGATGTCGCTCACCAGCCTGTGCCGGACCACGTCGGCGCTGGTCAGCCTGCTGAAATGGATGTCGGGGATACCGTCGAGGATGTCCTGCACCACCCGCAGGCCGCTCTGGGTGCCGCCCGGCAGGTCGACCTGGGTGACGTCACCGGTGACGACGATCTTGGAGTTGAAGCCCAGGCGGGTCAGGAACATCTTCATCTGCTCTGGCGAGGTGTTCTGCGCCTCGTCCAGGATGATGTAGGCGTCGTTGAGCGTACGGCCGCGCATGTAGGCCAGCGGGGCGACCTCGATCGTGCCGGCCGCCATCAGCCGGGGGATCGACTCGGGGTCGAGCATGTCGTGCAGCGCGTCGTACAGCGGGCGCAGGTAGGGGTCGATCTTCTCGTACAGGGTGCCGGGCAGGAAGCCCAGCCGCTCCCCCGCCTCGACCGCCGGACGGGTGAGGATGATCCGGTTGACCTTCTTCTCCTGCAGGGCCCGCACGGCCTTGGCCATCGCGAGGTAGGTCTTGCCGGTGCCCGCCGGGCCGATGCCGAAGACGATGGTGTGCCTGTCGATCGCGTCGACGTACCGCTTCTGGTTCACCGTCTTCGGGCGGATGGTCCGGCCCCTGGAGGAGATGATGTCGAGGGAGAGCACCTCCGCGGGGCGCTCGGAGGTCATCCGCAGCATCGCGATGCTGCGCTCCACAGCGTCCGCCGTGAGCTCGGCGCCGCCGCGGACGAGCTCGGTGAGCTCCTCGAAGAGGCGCACGACGGTGCCGCTCTCCTCCGGGCTGCCGGTGATGGTGATCTCGTTGCCCCGGACGTGGATGTCGGCCCGGAAGGCTCCCTCGATGACCCGCAACAGCTCGTCACCCGAGCCCAGCAGGCTGACCATCGAGTGCTCGTCCGGAATCACCACCTTCGCCTGGGTGCGCCCGGGGGTCTTCGACCGCGGCGACGTTCTGTTGGAATCGTTTGTCTCGGACATAGGCGGGCCTTTCGGCCTGTTCGCCTCCAGATATCGGAGTGTGACTTCTACGCCATGGTATCCGCGATGGACCCCGTGACGCCTCCCGGTTGTCAGCCGGGCGGCCAGTTCAGGCCGCGCCCGCCGAGCACGTGTCCGTGCACGTGGAAGACGGTCTGACCGGCGCCGGGGCCGGTGTTGAAGACCAGCCGGTAGCCGGACTCGACGATCCCCTCCTGCTCGGCGACCTCGTGGGCCGCCCTGATCACCTCGTCGGTGAGCCCGTCGTCGGCGGCGGCCAGGGCCGCGGCGGTGGGGTAGTGGTCCTTCGGCACCACCAGAACGTGGGTCGGCGCCTGCGGATTGACGTCACGGAAGGCCAGCGTGCGGTCGGTCTCGTGAACGATCCGCGCGGGGATCTCCTTGGCCACGATCCTGCAGAACAGGCAGTCGGCTTCACTCACCATGCGGGCACCCTATCCGGTCCGGGCGTTGCCAATCGGTGATGGTCCATCCCCGGCGCGGAAAGATCCACACGGATATGGTGGATGTGCGAAACTTCAACAACTACAGACCATTGCGATTCGCACGACATGGCCGCCGGGCCGAGGACACGACTGGGTCATGCCCCCTAATGAACCGGAAGAGCGTAAACCCTCTGGGAAGGCCGAGCGTCCCACTGATGTGACCACCGAGACCCTCCTGGCCGACAGGTCGCTCGGGGCGGTGCCCGTCGGCTGGGACGCCGACATGGCCGTGACCGCGCTCTACAGCGCGCACTATCGGTCGCTCGTGCGTCTCGCTGTTCTGCTCGTCCGCGATGTGGCAACCGCGGAGGAGGTCGTGCAGGACGCGTTCGTCGCCATCCACGGCGCCTGGCGCCGTTTGCGCGACACCGACAAGGCACTCGCCTACCTGCGCCAATCGGTCGTCAACCGATCTCGTTCGGTGCTGCGGCACCGGGCGGTCGTGGAGAAGTACGCCCCCAAGGGCATGCCGGACGCGCCGAGCGCCGAGAACGGCGCGATCGGCGAGTTCGAGCGCTCCGCCGTCATCGAGGCGCTGCGCGCCCTGCCCGCCCGGCAGCGCGAGGCACTGGTCCTGCGCTATTACGGCGACCTGTCCGAGGCACAGATCGCCGACGCGATGGGAATCAGCAAAGGCGCGGTCAAGAGCCACACGGCTCGCGGCATGGCCGCCCTACGAACCACACTGGAGCAACTGTCATGACCGAGTCCCCCGATGAGTACGGCGAGCTGCTGCGCCGTGCCCTCAACGCGGAGGCGAACTCGGTCGTTCCCTCCCCCGACGGACTGGAGATCATCCGGGCCCGGATCGAGCGTCGCGGGCTCCGCGGACTCCGCGGGCTGGTGTGGTGGCGCGCCGGCGCCTCCGTCGCTGGAGCGGTCCTTGTCGCGGCGACCGTCGTGATGATGGTCCCCCAGCTGCGCGAGCAGGTGATCCAGGAGGTCTACAGCGGCGAGGTGAACTTCACCCAGTCCACCGCGCCCGACATGTCGGCCACCTCGCGCCCGCCGGCGAACAACGACAACCGGGTCCCGGTCGTCCCCAGGACGTCCAGCGCCCCGCCCCCGCCGGAGCCGACCGAGCGTTCCAGGAGCACGGCGCCGAGCGTGAAGGCGACCCCCACGCCCAAGGCGACCCCCACGCCGGAGCCCACCCCGTCGGACGGCTGCCCCACGACGCCCGCGGACGACACGGCGCCCGGCGACGTCTCCGAGGAGTGCCCGGCCACGCCGACCGCGGAGCCCGAGCCCACCGGCCAGTCCGAGAGCCCGTGCCCGCCGTCCGGCTGCCCCCAGCCGGACGAGCAGCCTCCCACGCCGAGCGAGGGCGCGCCCACCCCGGTGAGCCACTGACCGGCGGCGATCCGCCGCCGGTCGCCTACCAGCGGCCGGTGCGCGCCTGGAGCACCGCCACGGCCGCGACCCCGGCCGTCGAGGTGCGCAGCACCGTCGGCCCGAGCAGCGCCGGCGCGGCCCCGGCGGCGCGGAAGGCGGCGATCTCCTCCTCGGAGACCCCGCCCTCGGGGCCGACGACCACCACGATGTCCCCGTCGGCCGGCAGCGGAAGGCCGGACAGCGGCGAAGCGGCCTCCTCGTGCAGCACGACGCCCAGCGCCGCCGCCGACAGCAGGGCGGCGACCTCGGCGGTCCTCGCCAGGTCGGTCACCTCGGGCAGGTGGAAGCGGCGCGACTGCTTGGCCGCCTCCCGCGCCGTGGACCGCCAGCGGGCCAGCGACCTGGCCGCCCGCTCCCCCTTCCACTGGGTGACGCAGCGGGCCGCGGCCCAGGGCACGATCACGTCCACCCCGGCCTCGGTCATCATCTCCACGGCCAGCTCGCCCCGGTCGCCCTTGGGCAGGCCCTGGACGACGACCAGGCGGGGACGCGGCGCGGGCACCTCGTAGCGGCGCAGCACCCGCACCCGCAGGGAGTCCTTGCCGGCGTCGTCCACCACGCACTCGGCCACGGCGCCCGCGCCGTCGGTCAGGTCGAGCCGCTCCCCGGCGCGCAGCCGCCGTACGGCGGCCGCGTGCCGGCCCTCAGGACCGGCGAGCGTGAACCCCTCCCGGCTCAGGTCGGCCGGGTCGGCCAGGAAGACCGGCGCCGTCATGCGGCGGCGGGGACGCCGCGGCGGGCCCGGGACGCGCCGCCCGCGCCCCGCCGAGGGTCAGCGGCCATTGAAGGCGTCCCGCAGGCGGGAGAAGAAGCCCTGCTGGCCCGGGGCGAACTTGCCGGGCGGGCGCTCCTCGCCGCGCAGCCTGGCCAGCTCGCGCAGCAGCTCCTCCTGGGCGGGGTCGAGCTTGGCGGGGGTCTCGACGTTGACGTGGACCAGCAGGTCGCCGCGGCCGGTCTCGTTGAGCCGCTGGACGCCGCGGCCGTAGAGCGGGATCGTCTGACCGGACTGGGTGCCGGGCCGGATGTCCAGCTCCTCGGCGCCGTCGAGGGTCTCCATGACCAGGATGGTGCCGAGCGCGGCGGCGGTCATCGGGATCTGCACGGTGCAGTGCAGGTCGTCGCCTCGCCGCTCGAAGACATCGTGCGGGCGCTCGACGATCTCCAGGAACAGGTCGCCGGGCGGGCCGCCGCCGGGGCCGACCTCGCCCTCGCCGGCGAGCTGGATATGGGTGCCGTCCTCCACGCCCGCGGGGATGCGGACCTTGATGGTCCGCCGGGTGCGGACCCGGCCGTCGCCGGAGCACTCCTGGCAGGGGTTGCGGATGATCGAGCCGAAGCCGCCGCACTGGGGGCAGGGCCGGGACGTCATGACCTGGCCGAGGAAGGACCTGGTGACCTGGGAGACCTCGCCGCGGCCGTGGCACATGTCGCAGGTGTCGGGGTGGGTGCCGGGCGCGGCGCCCGCACCCGAGCAGACCTCGCAGAGCACGGCGGTGTCGACGACCAGCTCACGGGTGGTGCCGAAGGCCGCCTCGCGCAGGTCCAGCTCCACCCGGATGGTGGCGTTGCGGCCCCGGCGGGCGCGCGAGCGCGGCCCGCGACCGCCGCCGCCGGCCGCCGCGCCGAAGAAGGCGTCCATGATGTCGCTGAACGGGAAACCCGCGCCGAAGCCCCCGGCGCCCGCGCCCCCGCCGGGAGCGAACGGGTCGGCACCCATGTCGTACATCTGCCGCTTGCTGGGATCGGACAGGACCTCGTAGGCCTGCGTGATCTCCTTGAACCTCTCCTGCGTCTCAGGATCGGGGTTCACGTCGGGGTGCAGCTCGCGCGCCAGCCTGCGGTAGGCCTTCTTGATCTCCTCCGCACTGGCGTCACGGCGTACCCCGAGGGTGCCGTAGTAGTCGCTCTTAGCCACTTAGTTGACCTCTTAGGATGCAGCCAGGATCTGGCTGACGTAGCGTGCCACCGCGCGCACCGCGCCCATCGTGACCGGGTAGTCCATTCGCGTCGGGCCCAGCACGCCGAGCCTGGCCAGTTGCTTGTCCCCCGAACCGTACCCGGCGACGACGATGGACGTGCCCTGGAGACCGGTGTAGGGGTTCTCCGAGCCGATCCGCACCGTCAGCGCCGACAGGTCCGAGGTTTCTCCGAGCAGGCGCATCAGCACGACCTGCTCCTCCAGGGCCTCCAGCACGTCGCGGAGGCCGACGCTGAGGTCGGCTCCCGCGAGGTTGGCCGCCCCGGCGAAGACGATCTTCTCATCATGCCGCTCGACCAGCGACTCCAGCAGCACCGACAGGATCGTGGCGGCGAGCGGGCGGTCCTCGGCCGGGAGCCGCGAGGGCAGGTCGGCCACCCTGTCGGGGACCTCGGTCAGCCCGCAGCCGTCGAGGGAGGCGTTGAGGGTCGCGCGCAGGTGCGCGACGCGGGTCTCGTCGACCACCTCGGGCAGCTCGACGACGCGCTGCTCGACCCGGCCGGTGTTGGTGATGAGGACGAACATCAGCCGGCGCTCGCTCAGCGGGACCAGCTCGACGTGCCGGACCGTGGAGTGCGTCAGCGTGGGGTACTGCACCACGGCGACCTGGCGGGTGAGCTGCGCCAGCAGCCGCACCGTGCGGGTCACGACGTCGTCGATGTCCACCGCGCCGGCGAGGAAGCTCTCGATCGCTCTCCGCTCCGCGCCCGACAACGGCTTGACCTGGGAGAGCCGGTCGACGAACAGCCGGTAGCCCTTGTCGGTGGGCACCCGCCCCGCGCTGGTGTGCGGCTGGGCGATGTATCCCTGCTCCTCCAGCACCGCCATGTCGTTGCGGATGGTGGCGGGCGAGACGCCGAGGTTGTGCCGCTCGGCGAGCGCCTTCGACCCCACCGGCTCGTTGGTGGACACGTAGTCCTCGACGATGGCCCGAAGCACCGCAAGCCTGCGGTCATCGACCAACGTGCTCACCTCCTTGCCCTGCGCCGAACCGGGAACGCGGAGTCTGGCACTCTGTGTTCCCGAGTGCCAAGTGTACGGCTCTTGCCGACGGGGTGCGATAAGGCGACGGCCCTTTGCTAGCGTCCCCTTGATCGGCGAGGTGCGAGGAGGTGCGGCCGGCGTGTACGAGCGCGACGTGCTGGCGGGTGACTGGCGGCGTCCGGGCAGGGGGACGATCCCGCAGGTCCCCGCCGAGATCGACCTGGTCGTGGAGGACGCCGACGGCGGCTTCTGCGGCGCCGTGGTGGCCTGCGACAAGGAGGCCGTCACCCTGGAGGACCGTTTCGGGCGGCGGCGCGTGTTCCCGCTGGAGCCGGCCGCGTTCCTGCTGGAGGGCCGGGTCGTGACCCTGGTACGGCCGGCCGCCGCGCCCCGCGCCCCGCGGCGCAGCGCCTCCGGCTCCGTCGCCGTGGAGGGCCTGCGCGCCCGGGTGGCCAGGGAGAGCCGGATCTACGTCGAGGGCGTGCACGACGCCGCGCTGGTGGAGAAGGTCTGGGGCCACGACCTGCGCGTCGAGGGCGTGGTGGTGGAGTACCTCGAAGGGGTGGATCACCTGCCGGAGATCGTCGAGGAGTTCGGGCCGGGCCCGGAGCGCCGCCTGGGCGTGCTGGTCGACCACCTGGTCGCCGGATCCAAGGAGAGCCGGATCGCCGACCGGGTGGCCTCGCCGTACGTGCTGGTCGTCGGGCACCCGTTCGTGGACGTCTGGCAGGCGGTCAAGCCGTCGGTGCTGGGCATCGGCGCCTGGCCGCGGGTGCCGCGCGGCGTGCCGTGGAAGGAGGGGGTCATCGCCGCCCTGGGCTGGGACCTCGCCCCGGCCGACGCCTGGCGGCGCATCCTCGGCTCGGTCACCACCTACGCCGACCTGGAGCCGGAGCTCCTCGGCCCGGTCGAGCGGCTCATCGACTTCGTGACCGTCCCGCAGGAGGACGGCTGAGACCGGTGGCCGGCGCGGTCAGGTGAGGTCGCGGACCAGGGCGTCGGCCAGCAGCCGGCCGCGCAGCGTCAGCACCGCCCGGCCCGCCTTGAACGGCTCGACCTCCAGCAGCCCGTCGGCCAGTGCCCGGGCGACCACCGGCGGCCGCTCGATCTCCGCCAGGGGGAAGCCCTGGGCGAGCCGCAGCTCCAGCATCAGCCGCTCGACCGTCCGGTCCTCGGCCGACAGCACCTCGCGGGCGTGGGCGGGCGAGACGCCCTCGGCCAGGCGGCGGGCGTAGGCGGCCGGGTGCTTGACGTTCCACCAGCGGGTGCCGCCCACGTGGCTGTGCGCGCCGGGACCGACGCCCCACCAGTCGCCGCCCGTCCAGTAGAGGAGGTTGTGCCGGCAGCGCGCGGCCTCCGAGGTCGCCCAGTTGGACACCTCGTACCAGCCGAAGCCCGCCTCGGCGAGCATGGCGTCGGCGATGAGGTAGCGGTCGGCGGCCACGTCGTCGTCGGGCATCGGCAGCTCGCCGCGCCTGATCCTGGCCGCCAGGCGGGTGCCGTCCTCCACGATCAGCGAGTAGGCCGACACGTGGTCGGGCCCCGCCTCGATCGCCGCGGCCAGCGAGTCCCGCCAGTCGTCGTCGCTCTCGCCGGGCGTGCCGTAGATCAGGTCGAGGTTGACGTGGCCGAACCCGGCCTCCCTGGCCTCTCGTACGGCGTGCGCCGCCCGGCCCGGGGTGTGGCGGCGCTCCAGCACCCGCAGCACGTGCTCGCGGGCGCTCTGCATGCCGAAGCTCACCCGGGTGAACCCTCCATCGCGCAGCCCGGCGAGGTAGGCCGGGTCCACCGACTCGGGGTTGGCCTCGGTGGTCACCTCGGCGCCGGGGGCGAGCCCGAACTCCTCGTCGATCGCGCCGAGGATGCGGACCAGGTCGGCCGCGGGCAGCAGGGTGGGGGTGCCGCCTCCGAAGAACACCGTCTCGACCGGCAGGTCCGCGTCGCCGAGGACGGCCCGCGCCCGCCGCACCTCCGCGACGGCGGTCGCGGCGTAGTCGGCGTGCGAGGCGCCGGGCCCCAGCTCGGAGGCGGTGTAGGTGTTGAAGTCGCAGTAGCCGCAGCGGGTCACGCAGAACGGCACGTGGACGTAGAAGCCGAACGGCCGCTCACCGAGCCCGCGCAGCGCGCTGCCGGGGAGCCGGCCGGAGGCCGGTACGGGGTCGCCGTCGGGAAGTGTGGATGGCACGGGTCAAGTCTGCCGCCCCGGGACGGATGCCCGGTACCGCGCCCCCACCGCCCGGGCGGCCTCGTCGTACGCGCCGATCGCCGGGACCCCGCCCGCCGCTCCCCCGGCGGCGGGCGGCGGAGACCCTACTTCTTGGTCTTTTCGGAGGAGGACTCGGTGGACAGCGCGGCGACGAAGGCCTCCTGGGGGACCTCCACCCTGCCGACCATCTTCATCCGCTTCTTGCCTTCCTTCTGCTTCTCCAGCAGCTTGCGCTTACGGGAGATGTCGCCGCCGTAGCACTTGGCGAGGACGTCCTTGCGGATGGCCCGGATGTTCTCGCGGGCGATGACCCGGGCGCCGATCGCGGCCTGGATCGGCACCTCGAACTGCTGCCTCGGGATGAGCTCACGCAGCTTCTTGGCCATCTCCACGCCGTAGCCGTACGCCTTGTCCTTGTGGACGATGGCGCTGAAGGCGTCGACGGCCTCGCCCTGGAGCAGGATGTCGACCTTCACCAGCTCGGCCTCCTGCTCGCCGTGCGGCTCGTAGTCGAGCGAGGCGTAGCCGCGGGTGCGGGACTTGAGCTGGTCGAAGAAGTCGAAGATGATCTCGCCGAGCGGCATGGTGTAGCGGATCTCGACGCGGTCCTCGGACAGGTAGTCCATGCCCTGCAGGGCGCCCCGGCGATTCTGGCAGAGCTCCATGATGGCGCCGATGAACTCCGACGGGACCAGCACGGTCGCCTTCGTCACCGGCTCGAAGACCTTGTCCACCTTGCCGGTGGGGAACTCCGAGGGGTTGGTGACGTCGACCTCCTTGCCGTCCTCCATGATCACCCGGTAGACCACGTTGGGCGCGGTGGAGATGAGCGAGAGGTTGAACTCCCGCTCCAGGCGCTCACGGACGATCTCCATGTGGAGCAGGCCGAGGAAGCCGCAGCGGAAGCCGAAGCCCAGGGCGGCGGAGGTCTCCGGCTCGTAGACCAGGGCGGCGTCGTTGAGCTGGAGCTTGTCCAGGGCCTCGCGCAGCTCGGGGTAGTCGTCGCCGTCGATCGGGTACAGGCCGGAGAAGACCATCGGCTTGGGATGCTCGTAGCCGCCGAGCGGCTCGGTGGCGCCCTGGGCGGCCGACGTCACCGTGTCGCCGACCCGCGACTGGCGGACGTCCTTCACGCCGGTGATGAGGTAGCCCACCTCGCCGACGCCCAGGCCCTTCTCCGCGATCTTCGGCTCCGGCGAGATGACGCCGATCTCCAGCGTCTCGTGCGAGACGCCGGTGGACATCATCTGGATGCGCTCGCGCTTGCCCAGGTGGCCGTCCATGACGCGGACGTAGGTGACCACGCCGCGGTAGGTGTCGTAGACCGAGTCGAAGATCAGCGCGCGGGCGGCGGCGTCGGCGTCGCCGACCGGGGCCGGCACCTGCCGGACCACGTGGTCCAGCAGTTCCCGGACGCCCTCGCCGGTCTTGCCGGAGACCTTCAGCACGTCCTCCGGCTCGCAGCCGATGAGGTGGGCCAGCTCGGCGGCGTACTTCTCCGGCTGGGCGGCGGGCAGGTCGATCTTGTTGAGCACCGGGATGATCGTCAGGTCGGCGTTCATCGCCAGGTAGAGGTTGGCCAGCGTCTGCGCCTCGATGCCCTGCGCCGCGTCGACCAGCAGGATCGCGCCCTCGCACGCCTGCAGCGACCGGGAGACCTCGTAGGTGAAGTCGACGTGCCCCGGAGTGTCGATCATGTTGAGGACGTAGTCGGTCTCGCCGGCCTTCCACGGCAGCCGGACCGCCTGCGACTTGATGGTGATGCCGCGCTCGCGCTCGATGTCCATCCGGTCGAGGTACTGGGCGCGCATGGAGCGGTCGTCGACCACGCCGGTGATCTGCAGCATGCGGTCGGCAAGGGTGGACTTGCCGTGGTCGATGTGCGCGATGATGCAGAAATTGCGGATCACCGCGGGATCGGTCTGGCCAGGCTGAATGCGCACCGGTGTCCGTTTCGCAGTATTGACGAGATCTACGGCTGGCATCCCAGCCGTCTTCCATGGTGACATGTCCGGGTGATTGCCCGGACCAGAGCACGGCGCGGCCTGCGGTTTCTCGCGGTGGTGGCGGCCGTCCTCCTTGTGCTCCCGGGGGTGGCCGCGGCCACCCTCACCCTGCAGTTTACCGGGACCCCGGCGTCCTGGGCGAAGACGAGCGGCCACGACGCCCTGTGGCTGGGCCACGCCTGGGTGGACGGCCGCAAGAGCGCGGCGGACCTCAAACGCCTGGCCGACCGGCTGCGCCGGACCGGGATCCGGGACGTGTACGTCCACACCGGGCCGTTCAACGCCGACGGCTCGCTGCCCGACCGGAGTCCCGGGGCGCGCGACTTCGTGAAGCGGTGGCACGCCGAGCTGCCGGACGTGCGGGTGTCGGCGTGGCTCGGGCAGAAGGTGGACGGCTTCCTGGACCTCGACGACCGGGCCGTCCGGGACCGGGTCGTGGAGAGCGCCCGCTCGGTCATGGCGCTGGGCTTCGACGGCGTCCACTACAACTTCGAGCCGGTCGGCGACGGCGACGCCGACTTCCTGGACCTGCTGGAGCGCACCCGCCCGGTCCTCGGCGGCGGCCCACTGTCCACCTCCACCCCGCAGATCGAGCCGTTCCCGCTGACCCGGCCGGTGGTGCGGGGCGTCATCGGCCACGACAAGTACTGGTCGCCGGACTACTTCCGCCAGGTCGCGGCCCGCGTCGACCAGGTCGCGATCATGACCTACGACTCCTTCCTCCCCTCCGAGCTGCTCTACGGCGGCCACGTCGTACGGCAGGCCGTCTTCGCCCTGGACCTCGTGCCCCCGGACAAGACGCTGCTCATCGGCGCGCCCGCCTACCACGACCACGCCATGTCGTGGTCCGACGGGGCCGAGAGCGTCGCGACGGCGGCGCGGGGCGCGCGGCTGGCGCTGACCGCCCACGGCGAGCGCCGCGAGCGGTTCGGGCTGGCGCTGTACGTGGACTTCGCCACCACGGAACAGGACTGGGAGGAATACCGGCGGTTCTGGTTCCGGCCCTGATGAAAGAAGGGTAAGCTTGTCGGGCATCCTTCTGACCCGGCTGTCGATTTGAGCGATCGTCCGGTCCGTTGGTAGCCTGTTCAACTGCGTGTGGCGCGCCCTCTCTGCCCGCGCGCCCCACTCCGACAACTTTCACCGAGGCTTCTTCGTGGCGAACATCAAGTCCCAGATCAAGCGCAACCGGCAGAACGAGAAGGCCCGGCTGCGTAACAAGGCTGTCAAGTCGTCCCTGAAGACGGCGATCCGCAAGTTCCGCGAGGCCGCCGAGCAGGGCAATGTCGACGAGGCCATCGTGCTGCAGCGCGCCGCCTCCCGCCAGCTGGACAAGGCCGCCAGCAAGGGCGTCATCCACAAGAACCAGGCTGCCAACCGCAAGTCGGCGATCGCCCAGCGCGTCGCCGCCCTGTCGGCCGCCAAGTAATCCCGGTTCTTTCGGAGCGCCGCGTCCCTTCGGGGCCGCGGTGCTCCGGCTTTTCCGGCCCACCTCGCATCCCGCCCCGCCCGCCTCCGGGCCGCTGGCCGCCCACCGCGTCCGCCGCGTACCGTGAGCGGGCCGGGGCGGCCGTTCGTACGCCCCGGTCCCGTGCCGGCGCCGGCCGGGGCGGCCGGGTCCCGTTCCGTGGATCGTCCCGCCTGCGGCGGGGATCCACGGAACAGAACCTACCGACCGGTACGGCTGGCGACGACGGTCTGGATCATGTGCTCCAGCGCGTAGGCCGGGTCGGCGCCGCCGCCCTTGACCTGGGCGTCGGCCGCGGCGACGGCCTGCAGGGCGCGGGCGATGCCCTCGGGGCCCCAGCCGTTCAGCTGCTTCCTGGTCCGGTCGATCTTCCACGGCGGCATGCCGAGGTGGCTCGCGAGCTGCCCGCCCCGCAGGTTGCGCGGGGCGCCGCCCACCTTGGCCAGCGAGCGCAGGCTCCCCGCGAGCGCGCTGACCAGCAGGACCGGGGCCGTGCCGGTGGCCAGCGCCCAGCGGAGCTGCTCCAGCGCGTCCCCCAGCCGGCCCTCCACGGCCGAGTCGGCCACGGTGAACCCGCTGACCTCCGCCTGCCCCCGGTGGTAGCGGGCGACGGCGGCCTCGTCGATGGTCTTGCCGGGGGTGTCGAAGGCGAGCTGGTTGCAGGCCGCAGCCAGCTCCCGCAGGTCATTGCCGACCGCGTCGAGCAGCGCGGCCGCCGCGTCCGCGCCGATGGACCGCCCTGCCCGCTTCATCTCGGCCCTGATGAACGCCAGCCGCTCGGCCGGCTTGGTCAGCTTCGTGACGGTGACCACGTGGGCGCCGGCCTTCTTGACGCCGTCGGCCAGCGCCTTGCCCTTGGCCCCGCCGGCGTGCGCGAGCACCAGCACGGTGTCCTCGGCCGGGTGGGCGGTGTAGGAGACGATCTCGGTGACGACGTCCTTGACGAGGTCCTGGGCGGAGCGGATCACCACCACGGTCCCGCCGCCGAACAGCGACGGCGAGGACAGCCGGGTCAGCTCCCCCGGCTCGACCTTCGACCCGACCAGGTCGTGGACCTCCGCGCCGGAGTCGGCGGCACGGCACGCCGCGATCACCTCGCCCACCGCGCGATCGGCCAGCAACTCCTCGTCGCCGACCACCAGTGTCACCCGTGCCGGGTCGTTCGCCGCCATGCCCAGCAGCATGCCACGTGCGGGTGACCGAATCGCAATCAGCAAGCCGTTCGCGACCCGGACGCGGTCGTCCTCGGGCACGCTGTGGAGCAGCCGAAGGAGTTGACATCCTCCCCACGGCTGAAGCCCGGGGTCTCCACGCTCAAGGAGTTTCGATGAACCCCATGATGCGCTCCGCCGTCTGCCGTAACACCTGCCCGCGCTGCGGGTCGCCCCTTGACGAGGGGCCCGTCGTGTACCGCTGCGCGTGCTGCGGCCGTTCGGTCTACGCCGCCGACGTGAACACCGAGTTCCGCCGCCCGGCCCCGGCCTCTGCCTCGGCCCTGGCTCCGCCCCCCGCTCTGGCCCCGGCCCCGGCTCTGACCTGAGCCGGGGCCGGAAGGCGCCCGGCGGAATCCGGCGGGGCCTTACGGCGGTGGACCGCGCCCCCTGACGACGATCGCCAGGCCGTCCTTCCCGGCCACCACGGCGAGGTCTCCTGACAGGTCGGTGCGGTAGACCCGCACGCCCAGGTGACCGAGCCGGGCCAGGGTCGCGGGGGCGGGGTGACCGTAGTCGTTGCCCGCCCCGACGCTGATCAGCGCGGCCCGGGCACCGGTGGCCGCGAGGAACCCGGGGTCGCCCCTGGCGGACCCGTGGTGGGGGACCTTGAGGACGTCGGCCCTGGGCAGGCCCCGCCGCAGCAGCTCCGCCTGGGCCTCCGTCTCGGCGTCCCCGCTGAGCAGCGCCGACCCCGCCGCCCAGCTCACGTGGACCACGACGCTGGCGTTGTTCACGGCCGTCTCCTCCCCTCCGCCGGCGGCGGGCGCGCCCTCCGGCGGGCCGATGACCGTGAGCCGGGAGGGGCCGAAGGTCCAGCTCACGCCCGGCCGCGCCGCCCACTCGGGAATCCGCCGGCGGGCGAGGTCGCCGCTCAGCCGGAGCCGCCCGGGCCCGGATCCCCCGTGCGGGGTGACGACCACCGCTCCCACCTCGCGCCCCCGGAGGACCCCGTCCAGGCCGCCGATGTGGTCGAGGTGCGGATGGGTGAGGATGACCAGCGGCACCTGGCGGATCCCCATGGCGCGCAGGCACCGGTCGGTGGACACCGGATCGGGCCCGGCGTCGACCACCACGGCCCGCCCGGGGCCGGCGGCCACCAGGAGGGCGTCTCCCTGGCCGACGTCGCAGGCGACCAGCAGCCAGCGTTCGGGCGGCCAGCGGGACACGGCCGGCCCGGCCACGGCCACCGCGACGGCCGCGCCGGCCGCCAGGGCGAGGACGACCAGGCGCGGCCGCCGGTGACGCAGCACCAGGACGGCGGCGGGCACGGTGACGGCCAGCGCCACCAGACCGGGCACGCCGCCCGGCCACGGGATCACCGCCAGCGGGAGCCCGGCGGCCCGCCCGGCCACCGCGATGATCCACCCGGTGGCCAGCCCCGCAGGGCGGACCAGCAGCCGGGCGAGATCCATCTGCACGGGGGCGACCAGCGCGGCGAGGAACCCGATCAGCGTGGCGGGCGCGACGGCGGGCCCGGCGAGGAGGTTCGCCGGGATCGCCACCGGTTCGAGCTGCCCGGCCATCAGGACCAGCACGGGGGTGACGGCGGCCTGCGCCGCCGCGGGCACGGCGACCGCCTCCGCCGCCCAGCGGGGCAGCCGGGTGGCGAGGCGGTCGCGCCAGCGCGGTGCGAGGAGCAGGATGCCGCCCGTGGCGCAGACCGACAGCGCGAAGCCGTAGGAGCGGGCGAGGACGGGGTCGAAGAGGATCAGCCCGAGGACCGTCGCCGACAGGGCCGCCACCCCGTCGCGGGACCGGCCGGTGCCCAGCGCCACCACCGCGACGAGGCCCATGACGAGGGCGCGCAGCACGCTGGGCGACGGCCGGGCCACCACGGCGAAGGAGAGCATGGCCACCGCCGCGAGCACCGCCCTGGCCGGCAGGGGGAGCCCCGCGACACGGGCCAGGGCGATCGCCGCTCCGGCCACGATCGCCAGGTTGGCTCCGGAGACCGCGGTGAGGTGGCTGAGCCCGGCGGCTTTGAAGTCGGCCGTGACCTGCCGGTCCATCCCGGAGACGTCACCGGCCACCAGTCCGGGCAGCAGACCGCGCTCGTCGGGCGGCAGCACCGCGGCGGCCTCCCGCAGGCCGGAGCGGAGCGCCCCGGCCACCCGCTGCTCCCAGGAGGGCGCGCCCAGGACCCGCAGCGGCCCGCGCACGAGCACCACGGCGGCGAGCAGCTCGGCGGAGTCCGCGTGGACGAACCGGCCACGGACGGCGACCCGCTGGCTGGGCAGCAGCGGCCGCCACTCCCCGCCCGTGGTGAGCAGCATCACCGGGGCGCGCAACGCCACCCTGCCGCGCGCCGTCTCGACCGACTCGACCCTCGCGGGCACCGCGAAGCTCTCCCCGCGGTAGGGGCCCGCGCGCCGGGGCAGCTCCCGGGGGTCTCCCGTCAGCACCGCCTCGATCCCCGTCGGGGCTCCGCTCCTGACGAGCTCGGCCACCGGGCCCGTGCCGACGGCGTGGACCCGGAACGCCACCGTCCCGGCGACCGCGGCGACGCAGCCCAGCACCGCGAGGGCCGTGTTCCGCCAGGCGGGGTGCGCTCTCAGCACGCGCGCGCCCGCGGCCGTAACGAGAGCAGCCGCGGCGGCGAGCACGGCGGTGACGGCGCCCGCCGGGGCCGGGCAGCCCAGAAGGACGAGGGCGGTCGCCCACGAGGCGAGTGCGGGCAGGGCGAGCCGCGGAGTCCGGTCGAGGATCCGCGCCACACCCTCCGCCCGGTCCCTCCCGTCGGGGGTCCGCGCCACACCCCGCATCCGGTCCCTCCGGCCGAGAAACCGCGTCACACCCGTACCCTGTCCTTCATCTCGGCGTACTTCCGGTCGCCGATGCCACTGACCTCGCGGAGTTGCTCCACGGCGCGGAACCCGCCGTGCCCGTCGCGGTATTCGACGATGCGGCGGGCCAGCACCTCGCCGACGCCCGGCAGCTGTTCGAGCTGTTGCGGGGTGGCGGTGTTGAGGTCGATGACGGCCTCCGCGGGATCGGCCCCGGCCGGCGGCGCGGCGGCGGGTCCCGGTGCGCCGACGTCGATCTGCTCGCCGTCGACGAGTCTGCGGGCGAGGTTGAGGTGGCCGGTGCCGGCCCCCCGGCGGACGCCCCCGGCGGCCCGGACCGCGTCGGTGACCCGGGAACCCACGGGCAGGGTGATCACACCCGGACGACGGACCTTGCCGGTGACGTGGACCACGACCTCGGGGACGGCTCCGGGGGGCCGGCCGGCTCCCGCGGCACCCGGCCCCGGCGGCTCCGGGCCCTGCCGCGCGAGGTCAGGCGATGCGGAGGGAGGCGGGGGCGCCGGAGCCGCGAGCGGAGCGCCGGAGACGGGGACGGGCGGGGTGAGCGGTTCGGGCCGGGGCTGGGACCGCCAGGCGTAGAGACCGCCCGCGACGGCCGCGGCCAGGGCGACGAGGAGGAGCAGGCGCAGGCCGGGGCCGCTCGGTGCGAGCGCGGGGGCCTGCGCGGCGATGGCCGTGCGGAGGGCCTCGAAGGAGGTGGGGACGGAAGGGGGGACGGGTGCGGAACGCGGGCGCGCGGCGGGACCGCCGGGCGGAGGAGCACCCGGCGAGGACGGATCGTCCGCGAGCGGAGACAGGCCGCCGGACCGGAGCGGGCCTCCAGTTCGGAGCGGACCGGCGGGCGGCGCGAACGGGCCGCCCGGCGGGAGCGAGCTGGCGGGCGGCGTGAACGGGTCGCCCGGCCGGAACGGGCCGGGTGAGGGCGGGCCGGTGGGGACGGGCGCTGTCAGCGCCCGCAGCCGCGACTCGGCCCGGAACCGCTCGGTGTCGTGGTCGGTGATCCGCACATCCGGGACGCTACGGCGGCCTCGCCGACCGCATCCGGGCCGAATCCCGTTCTGGGGACAACCCGCCCTCCCGGGACGGCCTGTGGAAAAGCCCCGCCCGGTTCCGCCCGGTCCCGGCGCCGCGGGGAGACGCGGGCTCCCAAGGCCCTACGCCGGAGGAAGCCGGGTAAGGGGTTCAGCAGTGCGGGGAGACCGTCAGGCCCAGCATGCCGGGGCCCACGTGGGCGCCGATCACCGCGCCGACCTCCACCACGGTCACCGAGGCGAGTCCGGGGACGCGCTGGGGCAGCCGCGCGGCCATGGCGCCGGCACGGTCCTCCGCGGCGAGGTGCTGGACGGCGATGTCCACCGGACCGCTCCCCGCGGCCTGGACGGCGAGGTCCTCCAGGCGGGCGATGGCCCGGGAGGCGGTGCGGACCTTCTCCAGGGGGACGATCACGCCGTCGGCGATGTGCAACAGCGGCTTGGTCCGCAGTGCGGAGCCGAGCAGCGTGGCCGCCGCGCCGATCCGGCCTCCCCTGCGCAGGTGTTCGAGGGTGTCGACGTAGAAGAAGCTGCGGGTCGCCTTCATGCGGCGGCGGGCGGCGTCGGCCACCTCGGTACGGGTGGCGCCCCGCGCGGCGGCCTCGGCGGCGGCGAGGACAGGGAAGCCGAGGCCCATGGCGATCGACTCGCTGTCGACGACCTCGACGGGCACCAGCGAGTCCTCGGCCCCGGCGCGGGCCGCCTCGACCGTGCCGGACATCTCCCCCGACAGGTGGATGGAGACGATCCCGGCCGCGCCCCGCGCTGCGGCGGCCTCGTAGGCGTCCGCGAAGCGCTGGGGCGCGGGCCTGGAGGTCGTCACCGGAGCCCACTCGCCGAGCGCGTCGCTCATCCCCGCGCCGTCGATCTGGGCCACGTCGTCGAGCCCTCTGCCGCCGACGACGACCTGCAGCGGCACCACGGTGATCCCCAGGCGGGAGACGGCCTCCTCGGGGAGGTAGGCGGTGGAGTCGGTGACGACGGCGACCGATGGCGGCATATGCCGAGATTACCCGGCGGGACCGGCCGGATGCGGGGCGCCGTCGCCGGACCCGGCGGGCGGCGTCCCGGTGACCGGCCCGGCCCGATCACGGGATCGCCGGGCCACCCCGCTCACCGGGCCACCCGGGTGACCGCCTCGATCACCGGATCGCCGGATCGCCTTGATCGCTGGAGCGGCCCGTCCACCGGACCACCCCGATCGCCGGAGCGGCCCGTTCACCGGACCTGGACGGTCACCGGACCTGGACGGTCACTGGACCGGGACGCCGCCGCGCCACACGCGGCGGGGCTTGAGGCCGAAGGCCCAGGCGAAGGCGCCCTCGTGGTCGGCGTCCCACTGGACGATGTCGGCCAGCCGTCCGGGGGCCAGGACGCCCCGGTCGGGGGCGCCCAGGACGGTGGCTCCGCCGAGGGTGGCCGCGCGGAGCGCGTCGCCGACGCTCATGCCGAAGGCCGCCACGGCGAGGCTGATGACCAGGGACATCGAGGTGATGCCGCAGTGGCCGGGGTTGTGGTCGCTGCCGAGCGCGACCGTGACGCCCTGGCCCAGCATCCGGCGCACCGGGGGCAGGCTGCCGTGCTGGAGGGCGGTACCCGGGCAGACCACGGCGGGAACGCCGTACCTGGCCATCAGCGCGATGTCGTCGTCGGAGGTGTGGTGGAGCAGGTCGGCCGACGCGCAGCCCATCTCCGCGGCGAGCTGAACGGCGCCGCGGCGACTGTGGACACCGGCGTGGATGCGGGGCAGCAGGCCGACGTTGCGGCCGGAGGCGAGCACCCAGCGGGCCTCGTCGGTGGTGAAGTGGCCCTCGTCGCAGTAGACGTCGACGCTGTCGGCCCCGGCCGCCGCCGCGTCGGCGCACCAGGAGCCCACGGCCTCGACGTAGTCGCGCTGGCGGCCGAAGTACTCAGGAGGGACGACGTTCGCGGCCATGAACGTGACGTGCACGCGCGGCATCATCGGCTCCTTCTCCAGCTCGCGCAGGAGCCGCACGTCGGCCAGCTCGCCGTCGCGGGTGAGGTGGTAGCCGGTCTTGGCCTCGACGGTGGTGGTGCCGCTGAGCAGCCACTCGCGCAGGCGCTCGCGGACGCCGTTGCACATGGTCCACGGGTCGGTGCCGCGGGTCACCGTGACGGTGGAGCCGACGCCGCCGCCGGCGGCGGTGATCGCGGACATCGACGAGCCGCTGGAGCGCATCGCCATCTCGGCGTAGCGGTTGCCCGCGTAGACCGGGTGGGTGTGAGCGTCGATCAGGCCGGGGGTGACCAGCGCGCCGCCGAGGTTCTCCACGTGGTCGACGTCGACGATGTCGTCCACCACACCGGGAACGCTCTGCGGGAGGTCGGCCGCGCGGCCGACCCAGGCGATCCGGTCGTTGTGCACGAGGATCGCGCCGTTGCTGCAGACGTCGTTGCCGGTCCAGAGCCGGCCGATGTTGGTCAGGAGGCGGACCGTCATCGCATCACCGCCTTGTGCGCGGGGGGAGGCGTCGGGGAGGAGACCTGTCGCGGCCGGGCCGGGCCGCCCCGGCCGGTGCCGGACGCCGTGCCCGCCGGGATCGCTGTGCATCCGGACGACATCGGGGGGTCTCCTGCTCTTATCCGCTTGCTCGTTGGTGGGGCGGCGGTGGCGCCGGGATCATGATCAGGCGATTTCAGTTCAGTTACGTTATTTCACAAGTGAGCTTGCTGTACAGGCTAATTGGGAAGAACGCCGTTTCACCGTGACCACCGCCCACCGGCCGGCCCGGGAGCCGCGCCCGGAGTGAGGGGCCCTCTCGCAGCTCAGGCCACTTTTTCCTCATCCGTAACAGCGGACCCCGGGATACCTTCCGGCGTGCCGTCTTGCCGAAGTTTTTATCATGGCGACCTCGCCCTCGGCGGGAAAATGTCGCTTTTAACAACTTCTGTACGGTTTCTCGGAACCCTCAGTCCATTCCATCAAGGCCCCCGGCCGCAAGCGAAACCATTGAAACCCGGCCGGCGGAATATCTAGCCTGAGCACCCGCGGCGACGAGGACGCCTCCGGCGCGTGGCCGGAAACGGTCACCCCGGCGGGCGCGGAACCACCCGGCGCGTACGGCCCGCGCGCCGCGGAACCATCCCGCGCGTACGGCTCCGCACGGCGGAGGACCGAGGGCGTCACGACGGGCCCGCGCGACGGCCCCGGGGCGCTCCCTCTCCTCCGCCAAGCCCCCCTACCAGCAAAAATGCCATCGAAGTGGGGCCCAGCATGTAATCTTTCGTGGAACCACCCGTCAGCTGTAAGCATGGGAGCTACCTTGTCGGTCTCCGCGGACGCCGGTCGGCATCGCATCGAAACACTTCTGGCCACGCACGAAGACCAGATCTTCAGGCGTTGGCTCGAGATAGCGGGAGCTTCCTCCAGCGGGCACGTCGACCGTGGAAACCTCAACGGTCAGCTTCGTGAACTCTACAACGCCCTCGTCCGGTCCTTCGGCGACTCCGGCGACCCGGACGGCTCCAGCGAACTGCGCGGGCTGCTCGCCGAGCTCTCCCGCAACCGCGCCCGCCAGGGCTTCACCCCGACCGAGACCGCCACCGTGGTGTTCGGGCTGAAGGAGGCGATCTACGAGAGCGTCGGCGACGACGGCTCCTCCGAGGCGCTGCAGGGCTTCCTCTGGTTCTCCCGGCTCGTCGACGACCTGGGCCTCTTCACCATGGAGACCTACAGCGCGACCCGAGAGAAGATCATCCTCGACCAGGCCGAGCAGCTCCTCGAGCTCTCCACTCCCGTGGTCAAGCTCTGGGAGGGCATCGTCGCCGTGCCGCTGGTCGGCACGCTCGACTCGGCCAGGACCCAGGTCGTGATGGAGAAGCTGCTGCAGACGCTGGTGGACACCGGCTCCGAGCACGCGGTCATCGACATCACGGGTGTGCCCGCGGTGGACACCCAGGTCGCCCAGCACCTCCTCAAGACGGTGGTGGCGGCCCGGCTGATGGGCGCCGAGTGCGTGATCTCCGGCATCCGCCCGCAGATCGCCCACACCATCGTCACGCTGGGCATCGAGTTCGGCGACATCGTGACCAAGGCCACGCTCGCCGACGCCCTCGCCCACGCGCTGCGCGAGAGCGGCGTCGAGATCGTCAGGAATCGCGGGTCCCGCGTCGCCCTGCGGACCGTGGAGGAATGATGGATCGCGTACCCGTCCTCAAGCTCGGCGACATCCTGATCGTCTCCATCCAGATCGACCTCCAGGACCAGAGCGTGCTCGCGCTCCAGGAGGACCTGGCGAACAAGGTGGTGGAGACCGGCGCCCGCGGTGTGATCATCGACATCACCGCGGTGGAGATCGTCGACTCGTTCATCGGCCGCATGCTGGCGACCATCGCGGCCATCTCCCGCATGCTCGACGCCGAGACGGTCGTCGTGGGCATGCGGCCCGCCGTGGCGATCACCCTCGTGGAGCTGGGCCTTTCGCTGGGCGGCGTGCGCACCGCCCTCAACCTCGAAAAGGGTGTCGCATTGCTGAACCACATCGACGGCTCCGAGATCGCCACGGCAGCACGGTGACTGCCCCCGCCGAGCTGCCCATCCACGGCAACAGCGACATCGTGCTGGTCCGTCAGCGCGTCAGGACCGCCGCCGTGGAGGTCGGCCTCTCTCTCGTCGACCAGACGAAGGTCGTGACCGCGGCCAGTGAACTGGCCCGTAACGCCCTGGTCTACGCGGGGGGCGGGCAGGTTCGGATCGAGGTCGTGCACAACGGCGTGCGACGGGGCCTGCGGCTCGCCTTCAGCGACGACGGCCCCGGCATTCCCGACCTCGACCAGGCGCTCACCGACGGGTGGACCACCGGCGGCGGGCTCGGGCTCGGGCTCAGCGGCTCACGCCGGCTGATGGACGAGTTCGAGCTCAAGTCGGCTCCCGGCGAGGGGACGCTGGTGACGGTGACCAAATGGGCAAGGTGATCCGTTCCCAGAACGACACCTGGCGGCGGGCCGAGGACGCCAGCGCGATCGGCGCCCTGCGGCGGGTCGCGGTCGCGCTCGCCGAGGCGCGGGGGTTCGGTGAGGAGGACGCCGGGCGGGTCGCGGTCGCGGTGAGCGAGGCGGCGTCCAACCTGGTCAAGCACGCGGTCGAGGGGGTCATGCTGATCCGGCCGCACCCGGAGATGCCCGAGGCGATCGAGGTCGTCGCGCTCGACCGGGGTCCGGGCATGCGCGACGTCACCCGCGCCCTGCGCGACGGCTACTCCACCACGGGCACCCTCGGCATCGGCCTCGGCGGCATCGCCCGTATGGCCAACGGGTACGAGGTTCATTCCATGCCCGGCCGGGGCACTGTGCTCGGCATGTACTTCGCCACCCGCGGCGCCCCGCGGCCCGAGGCCCGGGTCAGCGGGGTCACTCGCCCCATCGGTGAGGAGATGGTCTGTGGCGACGCGTTCGCGATCGTCGAGACCGGCACCACCACGACCGTGATGCTCTGCGACGGGCTCGGGCACGGAGGTTTCGCGGCCCAGGCGTCGCAGGAGGCGGTGCGGCTGTTCCTGAAGGACGCGGACCAGTCCCCGGTCACCATCCTCGAACGGCTGCACGGCGGCATGCGGCAGACCAGGGGCGGCGCCGCGGCGGTGGCCCGCATCGACCGGGCCGCGGGCAGGATCACCTTCGCCGGGCTCGGCAACGTCTCCGCCTGGATCGCCTCCCAGGACGGTCGCCAGGGGATGATCTCGGTGCCGGGCATCGCCGGGCACCAGGCCCGTACCCTGCGCCAGTACGAATACGACATGCCACCGGAAGGCGTGGTCGTGCTCCACTCCGACGGGCTGTCGGACCGGTGGGACATCACCTCCTATCCGGGGCTCGTCACCCGCTCCCCCTCCGTCGTCGCCGCCACGCTGCTGCGGGACGCCGGGACCCGCAGGGACGACGCCTGCGTGGTCGCGGTGAGGACCGGCGAATGACGGGCCGGACGGCCGGCGAGGAGCTGATCCGGATCCGCGTCCGCGACGACTCCGACATCTTCGTCATGCGGAAACTCGGCCGCGAGGCGGCGGAGGCGGTCGGGCTGACACCCCAGGACCAGATCCGGGTGGCCACCGCGCTGAGCGAGATCAGCCGGGAGGTGCTGGGCGAGGGCCGCGAGGCGTACGCCGCGTTCCTGCTGGACGGCGAGGCCCTGGTCGTGACCATTGACCTTCCCACGACAACCGGTTTCCGGTCGGCGGACGGCGTGACGCTGGCGGGGCGTCTCCTCGACGAGATCGAGTTCGACCCCGCCGGGGGACGGGTGACGATGCTGAAACGGCTTCCCGCGGGGCGGCCCGACCGTTCGGTGGCTGAGATCCGCGCGCGGCTCGCCAGGCTGACACCGGCGACCGCCGTCGACGAGCTGCGGCAGCAGAACCGCGAGCTCGCCGAGACCCTCCAGGAGGTCCTGCAGCTCAACGCCGAGCTCCAGGAGACCAACCAGGGCGTGGTCGCCCTGTACAACCAGCTCTCCGAGGAGCTGGAGGAGACCAACCGCGGCGTGGTCGCCCTGTACGCCGAGCTCGACGAGAAGTCCCGGCAGCTCCGGGCGGCGAGCGACGCCAAGAACAGGTTCTGGGCCACGGTCAGCCACGAGCTGCGCACCCCGCTGAACTCGATCATCGGCCTCGTCCGGCTCCTGGTGGGCCCCGGGGGCGAGCCGCTGGCCGAGGAGCAGCATCACCAGATCCAGCTCATCGGCTCCTCGGCCGAGACGTTGCTGACGATGGTCAGCGAGCTGCTCGACATGGCCAAGGCCGAGTCCGGGCGGCTCGAACCGCACCCGTCCCGGGTCGACCTCGTCGCGCTGACCGAGCGGTTGCGGATGACGCTGCGCCCCACCAGCGGGAACGACCGGATCACGCTCTCGGTGGACGCCCCCGGCGAGGCGTCGGAGATGCTGGTGGACGAGGTGATGCTCACCCGGATCCTGCGGAACCTGCTGTCCAACGCGCTGAAGTTCACCCAGGAGGGCGAGGTCAGGCTCGACGTGCGGGCCGACGCCCCCACCCAGGAGATGGTCTTCACCGTGACCGACACCGGCGTCGGCATCCCCGAGGAGCACCTGGAGCGGGTCTTCGAGGAGTTCTTCCAGGTCCCGGGACCGATCCAGGTGCAGGTGAAGGGCACCGGCCTCGGCCTGCCGTACGCGCGCCGCCTGGCCGAGGCGATGGGTGGCACGCTCCAACTGGACAGCGCCCTCGGCGAGGGCACCCGGGTCACCGTACGGCTGCCGCACCCGCAGGACGGGGAGCCGGTGATCGGGCGGATCCTCGTCGTCGACGACAACGAGGAGTTCCGGGCCACCGTGCGGCGCATGCTCGCCGGGTTCGCCGCCCACGTCGACGAGGCCCCGGACGGGGAGGTCGCGCTGGAGATGATGACGCACGAGCGGCCCGACCTCGCGCTGGTGGACCTGCTCATGCCCCGCCTCGACGGCGCGGCGCTGATCGAGCGGATGGCCTCCGACGAGCGGCTCCGCGACGTGCCGGTGATCGTCGTGACCCTCGCGACCTCCCACCAGTACCCCCAGGGCGTCAGCAGGGTCCTGTCCAAGCAGGGACTGCGGAAGGAAAACCTGCTGGAGACCGTACGAGAGACCCTGGGGCGTGACGATGCCTGACGGACCGGCGACCGTGCTGGTCGTGGACGACACACCGACCAAGCTCTACATCCTGTCCAGCTGGCTGCGCCGCTCCGGGCACGAGGTGCTGCAGGCCACCGGCGGCGTGGAGGCGCTGGGCAAGGTCCGGGACCTCCGCCCCGACCTGGTGGTCCTGGACGTACGGCTGCCCGACATGAGCGGCTACGAGGTCTGCGAGCGGATCAAGGCCGACAAGGCGACGTCCTCGATCCCGGTCATCCAGATCTCCGGGGCGGCGATCACCCCCGCCGACCGGACACAGGGGCTGGAACGCGGGGCCGACGCCTACCTCGCCGAGCCGGTCGAGCCGGACGAGTTCGCCGCCACGGTCGAGGCGACGCTGCGCTACTACCGCGCCCGGCAGCGGGCCGAGCGGATGGCGGACCGGCTGGCGACCCTCACCGAGGTCACCCTGGAGATGAACTCCGCCGACACCTTCGAGGCCCTGCTGAGCACGGCCGTCGAGGGCGCCTCCCGGATCCTCGGCCGGCGCGCCGGGGCGCTGGCGATCCCGCCGGACGGCCGGACCCGCAGGTTCGCCGTGATGCCGCCGTCCACCGTGGCCGTCTCCAGGGCCGTCGCTCCCGACCTGCTGCGCCGGATCGGCGCGATGTCGCTGGGCAACGCCGCGGGGACCCAGGTGTTCACGGCCCCGGCGGATGAGTGGCTGAAGATGATGCCCGACGCCGGCGTCGACGACGGCGGCAGTGCCACGGCCGTGTTCTGCCGGACCAAGGTCGGCCGCCCGCCGGTCTGCCTGGGGGTGTACGCGGCCCCGCCGCTGGACCCCGACGAGACCAACATCCTGCGCCAGCTCGGCCAGGCCCTGGCCCTCACCGCCGACGCCCTCCGCGCCTACGCCGAGGAGCACGCGATCGCCCTGACGCTGCAGCGGAGTCTTCTGCCGGCGCGGATCCCGGAGACCCCGGGACTGGAGATCAGCTGGCGTTACCAGCCGGCCGTCGACAACATCGAGGTCGGCGGCGACTTCTACGAGGTGCTGCGGCTGGGCGACCAGGTCCTGCTGGCCATCGGCGACGTGCAGGGGCACTCCCTGCTGGCCGCGACGGTCATGGCGGAGCTCCGCCACGCGCTGCGCGCCTCCCTGCTCGGCCCCGTGGACCTGGGCGCGTCCATGGCTTTGCTGAACAACGTGCTGCGGTGCTACCACCAGCGCATGACCGCGACCGTGTGCCTGGTCCTGATCGATCCGGCGACCGGCGAGATGGAGATCGCCAACGCGGGGCACATCCCGCCGCTGCTGATCGGCGGCGAGACCCGCTACCACGGTCTGGGCAACCTGCTGCTGGGGGTGGCGGACGAGACCTACCGCGTCGACCGGCTCACCCTGGGCGAGGAGGAGTCCGTGCTGATGTTCACCGACGGGCTCATCGAGGACCGCGACAAACTGCTCGACGAGAGCCTGGAGATTGTGCGGTCCATGGCCGAGGCGTCCGACGAGGGCCTGGAGCCGTTCTGCGACCGGCTGATCCGGCAGTTCGGCGCCCGCGAGGACGACGTCGCCCTCGTGGCGTTCCGCCGCACGAAGACCGCCTGAGACCGCACGAAGGCCCCGGGACCGTACGAAGGGGCTTGGGACCGTACGAAGGCCGCCCGGGACGGCGGGCGCCTCGCGGGCCCGGCTCGGGACGAAGGCCGCCCGAGGACCTCGGACACGGCTCGGGGCCGGCCCGGCGACGCGGACCGGCCCCGAGGGGACGGCGGATCAGACGGTCTCGACCGGCTTGGCGGTCCGCTCCAGCTCCGCGAAGAGGCTGGGCATGACCCTGGCGTGCAGGATCGTGCCGTCCTCGGTGTGCTCCACGTCGATGACCTCGCCCTCGGCGTGGGCCCGGGAGATCAGGTCACCGCGCTGGTACGGCACCAGCATCCTGACCTCCTGGTCGAAGCGGGGCAGCTCGCGCTCGATGACGGCCATCAGCTCGTCGATCCCGGCGCCGGTGCGGGCCGAGACCACGACGGTGTGCTTCTCCCGCGCGGTCAGCTGGGCCAGCACCACCGGGTCGGCGACGTCGGCCTTGTTGACGACCACGATCTCCGGGATGTCCAGCGCGCCCTCGATGTCGGAGAGCACGGATCGCACGGCGGCGAGCTGGGACTCCGGGTCGGGGTGCGAGCCGTCCACCACGTGCAGGATCAGGTCGGCGTCGCCGACCTCCTCCAGCGTGGAACGGAACGCCTCGACGAGCTGGTGCGGCAGGTGCCGGACGAACCCGACGGTGTCGGCCAGCGTGAACAGGCGGCCGTCGGGGGTGTGCGCCCGGCGGACGGTCGGGTCCAGCGTGGCGAACAGCGCGTCCTCGACCAGCACGCCGGCACCGGTCAGCCGGTTCAGCAGGGACGACTTGCCGGCGTTGGTGTAACCGGCGATGGCCACGGCGGGGACCTCGCGCTGCACTCGGCGTGCCCGCTTGGTCTCCCGCGCGGTGGTCATCTCGGCGATCTGCCGGCGCAGCTTGGCCATCCGCTCGCGGATCCGGCGGCGGTCCAGCTCGATCTTCGTCTCACCGGGGCCGCGGCCGCCGATGCCGACGCCGCCCGCGGCCCGCCCGCCGACCTGACGGGACAGGTTGCCACCCCAGCCGCGCAGCCGCGGCAGCAGGTAGTTGAGCTGGGCCAGCTCGACCTGGGCCTTGCCCTCGCGGCTCTTGGCGTGCTGGGCGAAGATGTCCAGGATCAGCATGGTCCGGTCGATGACCTTGACCTTGACGACGTCTTCGAGCTGGCGGAGCTGGCCGGGGCTCAACTCACCGTCGCAGATGACGGTGTCGGCGCCGGTGACCGAGACGACGTCGGCGAGCTCCTGCGCCTTCCCCGAGCCGATGTAGGTCGCCGTGTCGGGCTTCTGACGGCGCTGGATCAGACCTTCCAGCACCTCGGAACCCGCGGTCTCGGCGAGCAGCTTCAGCTCCAGGAGTGAGTTCTCGGCGTCCACCGCCGTGCCGGAGGTCCAGACACCGACCAGGACGACCCGCTCGAGTCGCAGCCGGCGGTATTCGACCTCGGTGATGTCCTCAAGCTCGGTGGAGAGTCCCACGACCCGGCGCAGTGCCTGGCGGTCCGCCAGGTCAAGCTCACCGGTGTCGATCGGCTCGTCGAACAGGTCGATGTCCAGCGGCTCACGAGTGTCTATGTCGTTGCTCCATTCAGATGCATGGTTCATACGCGTCCTCATCTCACAGAGAACAACGCCTGAACCCTCCGGGTATCTTCCCTCGATGGTGCCACGCGGGCACCGCCATTCTCACCCGGTTATCGGCTGTTTCGCGGTAAGGACCCGCAGCGCGTCCCGGCCGTTCCGCCGCCGCCGGACCGGGACCCGCGCCGCCCGCCGCCCACCGTACGCGGGTCGGGCCGTTCGGGAGGGGAGGTTCAGGAGGGCAGCACGCCGATGTTCCCCGAGCCGGAGCGCGCCTTGACCTTCCTGGGGGAGGCCGGGTCGTTCCCGACCTGGACGGTCTTGTCGCCGGAGCCGGTGTCGAGGGTCAGCGCGTAGGTGTTCCGCGGCAGCCGCAGGGTGACGTCGCCCGAGTCGGATACGGCGGCGACCTGGTCCGGCGCGATGACGAACGCCGCCTCGACCGTCCCCGATCCTGCCTCGGCGGTGAGCCGCCGGGCGGTCAGGGAGCGGGCGGTGATGTCGCCGGAGCCGGTCTCGGCCCGCACGTCCTCGCTCTTCAGGCTCCGCAGGGTGATGGTGCCCGAGCCGGTCTCGGCGGTGAGCTCCCCGACCTCCGAGGAGCCGGCGTCGATGTCACCGGAGCCGGTCCTCGCGGTCGCCTTCGCCCCCTTCAGGCCGCGCAGGGTGATGGTGCCCGACTCGGTGTCGGCCGCGACGTTCAGCCCCTGCGGGATCTCGACCTTGTAGTGGATTTCGCAGCTGCCGGCGCACTTCTGGCGCAGGGTGAGCGTGCCGCCCTGGACCGGGTGCTCGGTCTCGGGCCGCCTCTTGCCGCGCCAGCGGAGCGTCTCGGTGACGTGGACGCCCTGCCGGTCCGAGGCGCCGACCACGATGTCCCCCGAGTCCGTGGCGACGTCCAGGGCCTTCAGGGAACCGGTGACGTCGTAGGAGACGACGTCCTGCTCGGACGGGCCGAAGCCGATGCCGACCCCGCAGCCGGAGAGCAGGGCGACGGCGCCCAGGAGCGCCCCGGCGACGACCAGGTTCTTCTTCATGGGTCCCTTTCCTCGGCACGCCTCGGCCGGGGGGTCTCCGCCCGTCCCGTGCCTCGGCCGCTCCCCGCCGCGGGGAGGCGAGGACAACTCTCACACGGCCCGGCGGCCGGGGGCATCCGGGACTCCCCCGAGCGCACCCTGAGGAACACCCCACCATTGACCGGCCGGGACCCGCCCAGTAGCGTCTATTCCACATCCCAGAATTATTTTTCCGCTATACGGAAAGGAAGCGCATGGACGGCGTTGAGATCACCGGCCCCGTGCTGGACAGGTTCGACGAGATCCTCACGCCGGAGGCGCTGGCCTTCGTGGCCGCCCTCCAGCGCGAGTTCGGCCCCCGCCGCCTCGACCTGCTGCGCGCCCGCCAGGAGCGGCAGGCGGAGCTGTCGGCGGGCGGCACCCTGGACTTCCTGCCCGAGACCGCGCACGTGCGCGAGTCGGAGTGGACGGTCGCCCCGCCCGCGCCCGGCCTGGTGGACCGCCGCGTGGAGATCACCGGTCCGGTGGACCGGAAGATGACGATCAACGCGCTGAACTCCGGGGCGAAGGTGTGGCTGGCCGACTTCGAAGACGCCAACGCCCCCACCTGGGAGAACACCGTCAGCGGCCAGCTCAACCTGCGTGACGCGCTGGACCGGGCCATCGACTTCTC
This sequence comes from Streptosporangium sandarakinum, assembly GCF_013409935.1. Taxonomy (GTDB): domain Bacteria; phylum Actinomycetota; class Actinomycetes; order Streptosporangiales; family Streptosporangiaceae; genus Streptosporangium; species Streptosporangium nondiastaticum. The sequence goes on from NZ_JACCCO010000001.1 coordinate 1,500,643, forward strand.
CTCCGGCGGCAAGAGCTACGCGCTCGGGCCGGACGAGGAGCTGGCCACCATCGTGGTCCGCCCGCGCGGCTGGCACCTGGACGAGAAGCACGTCGTCGTCGACGGGTCCCCGGCCTCCGGCTCGCTCGTCGACTTCGGTCTCTACTTCTTCCACTGCGCCCGGCGGCAGATCGACAAGGGCAGGGGCCCCTACTTCTACCTGCCGAAGATGGAGTCGCACCTGGAGGCCCGCCTCTGGAACGACGTCTTCGTCCGGGCCCAGGAGCTGCTCGGCGTCCCGCGCGGCACGATCCGCGCGACCGTCCTCATCGAGACCTACCCCGCGGCGTTCGAGATGGAGGAGATCCTCTACGAGCTGCGCGAGCACTCCGCCGGCCTCAACGCGGGCCGCTGGGACTACCTGTTCAGCGTGATCAAGAAGTTCCGCACCCGGGGCCGGGAGTTCCTGCTGCCCGAGCGGAACGCGGTGACCATGACCGCGCCGTTCATGCGCGCCTACACCGAGCTGCTGGTCCGCACCTGCCACAAGCGCGGCGCGCACGCGATCGGCGGCATGGCGGCCTTCATCCCCTCCCGCCGGGACCCCGAGGTGAACCGGGTCGCGCTGGAGAAGGTCCGGGCCGACAAGACCCGCGAGTCGGGCGACGGCTTCGACGGGTCCTGGGTGGCCCACCCCGACCTGGTGCCGATCTGCCGCGAGGTGTTCGACGGCGTGCTCGGCGACCGTCCCAACCAGCTCGACCGGCTGCGCGAGGACGTCCGGGTGACGGCCGAGGACCTGCTGGCGGTCTCCAAGACGCCGGGTGAGATCACCGAGGCCGGGCTGCGCAACAACGTGGACGTGGCGCTGCGCTACCTGGCGGCCTGGATGGGCGGGCAGGGCGCGGTGGCGATCCACAACCTGATGGAGGACGCCGCCACGGCGGAGATCTCCCGGTCGCAGATCTGGCAGTGGATCCACAACGACATCGAACTGGCCGACACCGGGGCCGTGGTCACCAGGGAGCTCGTCGAGCGGATCATCGACGAGGAGCTCGACGGGATCAGGACGGAGCCGGGCTACGACGAGGCCCGTTACGCCCAGGCCACCGCCCTGTTCAAGGAGGTCGCCCTGGACGACGACTTCGCCGAGTTCCTGACCCTGCCCGCCTACGCGCGGATGCCCTGAGGCGGTGTGACCGCGCGGGGCGCATGGAAGGAGGGGCGATGGCGGCGGAGCCGCTCGCGGAGCTGACCCGGCGGCTGGAGGAGGCCCTCGGCCGCGGATCGGTGATCACCGATCCGGTACGGCTGCGCACCTACGAGTGCGACGGGCTGACCCACCACCGGGCCGTCCCCGGCGTCGTCGTGCTGCCGGAGACGACCGAGCAGGTCGCGGCCGTGGTACGGCTCTGCGGCGCCCACGGTGTGCCGTTCGTGGCCAGGGGCGCCGGAACGGGCCTGTCGGGCGGGGCGCTGCCCCGCACCGACGGGGTGCTGATCGTCACCTCCAGGATGCGGCGTGTCCTGTCGGTCGATATGGCCGCCCGGCGGGCCGTGGTGGAGCCGGGGGTCACCAACCTCGCGATCACCGAGGCCGTGCGCGACCTGGGCTACTACTACGCGCCCGACCCCTCCAGTCAGCAGGTCTGCTCGATCGGCGGCAACGTGGCGGAGAACTCCGGCGGCGCGCACTGCCTGAAGTACGGCTTCACGGTCAACCACGTGCTCGGCCTGGAGGTCGTCACCCCCGACGGCGAGATCGTCGAGCTGTCGGACGACGACCCCGGCTACGACCTGCTGGGGGTGTTCGTCGGCTCGGAGGGCACGCTCGGCATCGCCACCAAGATCACCGTACGGCTGACCCGGGCGCCGGAGGCCGTGACGACGCTGCTGGCCGCCTTCGACGGCATCGAACGGGGCGGCCGGGCGGTGTCGGCGATCATCGGCGGCGGCATCGTGCCGGCCGCCATCGAGATGATGGACGCCCTGGCGATCGAGGCGGCCGAGGCCGCGGTGGCCTGCGCCTACCCCGAGGGCGCCGGGGCGGTGCTCATCGTCGAGCTCGACGGGCCCGCCGCGGAGGTGGCCCGCCAGTACGAGGAGGTGACCCGGATCTGCCGGGAGACCGGCGCGTTCGAGCTGCGGACCGCCGACGGTCCGGAGGAGCGCGCCGCGATCTGGAAGGGCCGCAGGTCCGCCTTCGCCGCGGTGGGCCGGATCAGCCCCGCCTACATCGTGCAGGACGGGGTGGTGCCCCGGACCGCGCTGCCCGGGGTGCTGGCGAGCATCGACCGGCTGTCGCGGGAGCACGGCATCCGGGTGGCCAACGTCTTCCACGCCGGGGACGGCAACCTGCACCCGCTGGTGCTGTTCGACGACGCCCGGCCGGGGGAGGCCGAGCGGGCCGCGCTGGTCTCGGGGCGGATCCTCGACCTGTGCGTGGAGCACGGCGGGTCCATCACCGGCGAGCACGGCGTCGGCGTGGACAAATCCCGATATATGCCGAAGATGTTCTCAGAAGATGATCTCGACACCATGCAGCGGGTGCGCTGCGCCTTCGACCCCCGGAGCCTGTCGAATCCCGGCAAGATCTTCCCCACCCCCCGCCTGTGCGGCGAGGTCCCCGGGGTCCGCAGGGGCGCGCACCCGCTGGTCGAGTCAGGACGGGCGGAGCAGTTCTGATGGACGGCCGGCGCGAGGACACGCCACGGGAGACCGCGCCGCACGGGGCGGCGCCGTATCGGACGGCCGGACGGACCGTCCCCGAGCCCGGGACGGGCCCGGACCGGGCGGCGGGGACGGCCGCGCGCGAGGCCGCGGCGCCATACGGGACGGGGGTCGCGGTCCGGGAGGCCGGGCCCGGTGACGCCGTGTCCGGCGTCCGGCCCCGCTGGGTGGCGCTGCCGGAGAGCACCGGTGAGGTCGCCGCGCTGCTGCGCCACGCGGCCGCGCACGACCTCGCCGTGGTCCCGGTGGGCGGCGGCACCAAACCGCACCGTGGCCTGCCGCCCGAGCGCTGCGACCTGGTGGTCGGCACCGGCCGCCTCGACGGGGTGCCGGAACACGCCGCGGGCGACCTGATCGTCCGGGTCATGGCGGGCACGACCATGGGGACGCTGGCGGCCGTCCTCGCCGAACGGGGACAGCGGCTCTGCCTCGACGTCCCCGACGGCGGCGCCACGGTCGGCGGCACGCTCGCCACCGCCGAGGCGGGCCCGCTGCGGTTCCGCTACGGCACCGCCCGCGACCTGCTGATCGGCGTCACCGTCGTGCTGGCCGACGGCACGGTCGCCAGGTCGGGCGGCAAGGTCGTCAAGAACGTCGCCGGATACGACCTGGGCAAGCTGTTCACCGGCTCCCACGGCACGCTCGGCGTCATCACCGAGGCGGTCTTCCGCCTCAACCCCGTGCCGCCCGTCCGCCGCTGGGTCGTCGCGGAGCCGCCCGCGTCCGATTGGTCGTCCGGTTCGTCGTCCGGTTCGTCGGGGGGCGCGCTGGACGCGCTGGCCGGGCTGCTGGCCGCCTCCCCCGCCGAGCCGAGCGCGATCGAGGCCGACCTGCCCGGCCCCGGCCGGGAGCCCTCGCTCGCCGTCCTGGTCGAGGGGACCGCGGCCGAGGAGCGGGCGCGCGCCGTACGGGACCTGCTGGACGGACACTGTCCGGCGCGGGTCACCGATGAGGCGCCCGCGTGGTGGGGGGTCCCGCCCGGCGAGGAGACGCTGCTGGAGCTGCGGTTCCCGCCCGGCCGGGCCGGCGGCGCGCTGCGGGCGGTGGCGGCCGGCGTCCTGCCCGCCCGGGTGCGCGGGTCGGTCGCGTCGGGCGTTCTGCGTGCCGGGCTGCCCTCCGGCGTCGCGCCGCCGGAGTTCGCGGGGTTCGTGACGTCCGTCCGGGACGGCCTGACCGGCCTCGGCGGCAGACTGACCGTCGTCGCCGCGCCGCCCGCGCTGATGACCGCCGTCGACCCCTGGGGGCCGGTGAGCGCGCTGCCGCTGATGCGGCGGGTCAGGGAGCGCCTCGACCCCGACCGCAGGATGTCCCCCGGCCGCCTCCCTGGAGGGATATGACATGGACCCCGAGCTGATCGCCGACTGCGTGCACTGCGGGTTCTGCCTGCCGACCTGCCCGACGTACGTGCTGTGGGGCGAGGAGATGGACTCCCCCCGCGGCCGGATCCACCTGATGGGCCAGCACGTCGGCGGCACCCCGCTGACCCCGGAGATGGCCGGGCACTTCGACGCGTGCCTGGGCTGCATGGCCTGCGTGACCGCCTGCCCCTCCGGGGTGCGCTACGACCGGCTCATCGAGCAGACCCGTGCCGTGGTGGAGCGCGAGCACGTCAGGGAGCCCGCCGACCGGGCGCTGCGGGAGATCGTCTTTCAGCTCTTCCCCTACCCCCGGCGGCTGCGGGCGCTGCGGCTGCCGCTGCGCCTGTCCGCGGGGGCGCGCCGCCGGATCGCGCCGCGGCTGGAGCGGATCAACCCGTCCCTGGCGGCCATGGCCGGTCTCGCCCCCGACGTGCCGGCCCGGGTACGGCTGCCGCGCCGGGTCAGGGCCGTCGGCCGGCGCAGGGCCACGGTCGGGATGCTCACCGGATGCGTGCAGGGCGAGTTCTTCCCCCAGGTGAACGCGGCCACCGCCCGGGTGCTCGCGATGGAGGGCTGCGACGTGGTCATCCCGCCGTCGCAGGGGTGCTGCGGGGCGCTGTCGCTGCACGCGGGGCGCGAGGAGCAGGCCGTACGCCTCGCCCGCCGGACGATCGCCGCCTTCGAGCGGGCCGGCGTGGACACGGTGGTGGTCAACGCGGCGGGCTGCGGATCGACCATGAAGCAGTACGCCGAGATCCTCGGCGGCGAGTGGGCCGAGCGGGCCCGCGCGATCCGGACCGCCGACCTGGCCGAGTATCTGGCCGCCCTCGGCCCGGTGGCCCCCCGGCACCCGCTGCGGCTCTCGGTGGCCTACCATGACGCCTGCCACCTGGCGCACGCCCAGGGGATACGGTCGGAGCCGCGCGCGCTGCTGGCCGCCATCCCGGGCCTCACGGTGCGGGAGGTCGCCGAGGCGGCCGTGTGCTGCGGTTCGGCGGGCACCTACAACCTGCTGCAGCCCGAGGCGGCGCGTGAGCTGGGCGACCGCAAGGCCGAACGGGTGCTGGCCACCGGGGCCGACCTGCTGGTCTCGGCCAACCCGGGCTGCACCATGCAGATCACCGCGGCCCTGCGCCGCCGGGGCGGCCCGGAGCTGCCGGTCGCGCACACCGCGCAGGTCCTGGACGCCTCCCTGCGGGGCCTGGCGAAGGTGCCGTGAGCGTAGGACGGATCGGACAGGGGAATCGCATGAGCGGCGTGCAGTCGGTCGACCGGGCACTGGACGTGCTGGAGGCGCTGGCCGAGCGGGGCGGCGAGGCCACGCTGTCGGAGATCGCCGCCGGGACGGGCCTGCCGTACGGGACGATCCACCGGCTGCTGCGCGCGCTGGTCGACCGCGGGTACGTGCGTCAGGACGAGGGCCGGCGGTACGCGCTGGGCGGCGCGCTGCTGCGGCTCAGCGGGGTGGCCGAGCGCATGGTCGGCACCTGGGCGCAGCCGTACCTGGCGAAGCTGGTCGAGCTGTCCGGCGAGACGGCCAACCTCGCGGTGCTGGAGGGCGACTTCGTGGTCTACGTCGCCCAGGTGCCCTCTCCGCGGCGGCTGCGGATGTTCGCCGAGGTCGGCAGGCGGGTGCTGCCGCACAGCACGGCCGTGGGCAAGGTCCTGATGGCCGCGCGGCCGGACACCGAGGTGGCCTCCATCGTGGAGCGGACCGGCATGCCGCGGCGGACCGCCAACACGATCACCGACCTGCCCGGCATGCTCGCGGAGCTGGAGCGGGTACGCGGGCGCGGTTACGCGACGGACCTGGGCGAGGAGGAGCTGGGCGTGCACTGCCTGGCCGTCGGGGTGCGGGACGGCTCGCGGGTGGTGGCCGCGATGTCGGTGTCCGGCCCGGCCGAGCGGATCGACGCCCTCGACCGGGAGGAGCTGGCCGGGGGCATGAGGGAGATCGCCGAGGCGTTCCGCACCGAACTCGGCTTCTGACCGCCGGGTCCGCGCCGGATTCGCGGGAACGCGGGCGGCCGGGTCCGCGTGTCCGGGCGGTGGGGAGGACCGGGTCCTGGCGGGTACCCCGCGACCGGGGCGGCCGCGGGATCAGTCGTCGAGGGTGTGCACGGGGGTGTCCGTGGCCGAGCAGCGGACCTCGACCTTCACCTCGCCGGACTCCGACTCGAACTCGACGCGGGCCCGGCGGTCCGGCCCCCGGTCCACCTTGTCGACGTGGAAGCCCTGCGCCGGGCTCCACGACCGCAGGGTCACCAGTCCCCCGTCGCAGCGGGCGATCACGTTTCCGCCCGCCGTGGCGATCAGCCGGCTGTGGCCGGGCGGCGACCCGGCGGCGGTGGGCGCGGTGGGCGCGGGGGTCGCGGGGGTCACGGAGACGGCCGTGGGGGTGGCTGACGGCCCGGTGGCGGTCGGGGCGGCGGGGTCTTCGGCGGGGGCGTCCGCGGACGCCTCGGTCGCGCCGGTGGACGCCGGCCCCGCGGCGGTCGGGCCCGCGGCGGTGACGTCCGCGGCCGGGGTCGCGCGGGCGAGAGCCTCGCGGACCTCCCGCGCGGACAATGGACGACCGGCGGAGTCGGCCAGCGGCTCGCCGAGGACACCGATCACCGTGACGCCCGCCCCGGTCGCGATGGCGGCGGTGATCAGCCAGCCCGCGGCGGCGGCGAGGGGAATGCGCCTGCTCACGGGTCCCACTCTCCCAGCGCGATGGCTAAGGCGTGGTTAAGACGTCGATAACGTGCTTATGCCGAGGGTCACAACCGGGCTACCGTTGCGGCAAATGTCCAATGTGCTGCTCATCGAAGACGACGCCGTGATCCGCGCCTCGCTCACCCGCGCCCTGCGCGACCGGGGCCACGCGGTGGCGTCGGCCGCCGCCGCCCTCGACGGTCTCCGGCTGGCCGTCGAGGAGCGTCCCGACCTGGTCGTGCTCGATCTGGGTCTGCCCGACCTCGACGGCCTCGACCTGCTGCGCATGCTCCGGGCGGTCAGCCGGATCCCGGTGATCGTGGCGACCGCCCGGGACGGCGAGGCGGAGATGGTCCGGCTGCTCGACGCCGGAGCCGACGACTACGTGGTGAAGCCGTTCACCGCCGCACAGCTCGACGCCCGGATCCGCGCGGTGCTCCGGCGCGCCGGCGCCGGCCGCGCCGACGGCGCGGTGACCGTCGGGGCCTTGCGGGTGGACGCCCGCACCAGGGAGGCGAGCCTGGACGGCGCGCCGCTGGACCTCAGCCCCAAGGAGTTCGACCTGCTCCACTACCTGGCCTCCCGGCCCGGCGAGGTGATCACCAAGCGGGAGCTGCTCACCCACGTCTGGCAGGTCCCCTACGGCGGCGCCGACAAGACGGTGGACGTCCACCTCTCCTGGCTCCGCCGCAAGCTGGGCGAGACCTCCGCGGCCCCCCGGTACCTGCACACCGTGCGCGGCGTCGGCGTACGGCTGGCCGCCCCGGCATGAGGCGCTGGCTGGCCCTGCTGGTCGCGGCGACCACCTCCCTCGTCCTGATCGCCCTGCTCGTCCCGCTCGCGCTGCTGGTCCGCACGGCGGCCGAGGGCCGGGCGATGAGCGCCGCCGAGAGCGAGGCCGACTCGGTGGCCGTGACGGTCGGCTCGGTGGACGTCGAGACGCTGCGGCTCGGCACCGAGCGGGCGGCGCACCCGGTGACGGTCTTCTTCCCGGACGGGCGGGTCGTCGGCGCCCCCGGCCGGCGCTCCCCCGCCGTCGAGCTGGCCGCCCGGGGCCGCAGCGTCACGGCCGCGGTGCCGGGCGGGCGGGAGGTCCTGGTCGCCGTCCAGGGCGTGCCGGGCGGCACGGCCGTGGTGCGGGTCCACCTGAGCGACGCCGACCTGACCGAGGGCGTGGCGCGGGTGTGGGCCGGGCTGGCGGCCCTCGGCGTGGCCCTGGCCGGGCTCGGCGTCCTGGTCGCCGACCGGCTGGCCCGCGCGGTGACCGGGCCGGTCTCGGCCCTGGCCGGGGTGTCGCACCGGCTGGCCCGCGGTGATCTGGCGGCCAGGACCGCGCCCGGTGGCCCGCCGGAGGTCCGGGCGGTCGGCCTCGCGCTGAACCACCTCGCCGAGCGCATCACCGGCCTGCTCGCCGAGGAGCGGGAGAACGCGGCCGACCTGTCCCACCGGCTGCGCACCCCGCTGACCGGGCTGCGGCTGGAGGCGGAGTCGCTGGCCGACCCCGGCGAGGCGGCCCGGATCGAGGCCCGGGTGGACGCCCTGGAGCGGGCCGTCACCTCGGTGATCGTCGAGGCCAGGCGGCGGACGCGGGACCGGACCGGCTGCGACGCGGCGGCGGTCGTCTCGGCCCGGGTCGCGTTCTGGTCGGTGCTGGCCGAGGACCAGGGCCGCCGGCTCGACCTCGACCTGGCCCCGGGGCCGCTCCCCGTCGCGGTTCCCGCCGACGAACTGGCCGCGTGCGTGGACGCGCTGCTGGGCAACGTGTTCGCGCACACCCCCGAGGGGGCGGGCCTCGCCGTACGGCTGGCGGCGGCGGACGGCGGCGCGCTGCTGACCGTGTCCGACGACGGGCCCGGCTTCGGCATCGCCGCGCCGCCGGAACGCGGCAGGAGCGGCGCCGGATCGACCGGTCTCGGCCTCGACATCGCCCGCCGCACGGCCGAGTCGTCGGGCGGCTCGCTGTCCCTGGGCGCCTCCGCTACGGGCGGCGCGAGCGTCACCCTCCTGCTGGGCGGGGCGTAGAGTCCGCACGGGTCCGCACGGGTCCGCACACGTCTGCACGGCATGGCCGCGTCCCGGGGACGGCGCGGCGCGTCCGGAGGGCGGCGATCCGGCGGGCATGACGTTCCGGCGGGTGGTGTACGGCGAAGGCGTGACGTCTTTCGGGGCCGGTGGCGCCCCGGGAAAGAGCGCGGCTTGTTTTAGGGCGGGCTTAACGCGGCGCTATCGTGATCGCGGCGAACCTGGGCACATGAGACAGATCACCAAGGTCGCCCTCGCGACCGCCGCCACCGCGACCACCGCAGCCCTCCTGTTCGGCGAGGGCGGGACCGTCCTCGCCGCCGCCCGGCCCGCGGCCGGCGCCCCCCTCTCCTCCGTCGCCGCGACGGCCACCACCGTGGCGGTGCCCGCCGCGGCGACCGTCACCACCGCGGGCATCTCCTACCGCGAGGCCGTACGGATCGCCCGGAAGCGGGTGCCCGGCGCCCGGGTGACCGAGGTCGAGCGGGAGTGGGAGCACGGCCGCCGGGTCTGGAAGGTCGAGCTGCGTAAGGGCCGCTGGGAGTACGAGGTCCACGTGTCGGCCGCCACCGGGAAGGTCACCCGGGTCAAGCGGAAGCTGGACGACTGATCAGCAGGACTTCAGGACGGTCCGCATGGCGTCCTTCTCCGCGGCCGTCACCCACAGGTCGTACTTGACCTTCACCTGGATCTGACGGGAGACGTAGGGGCACCGGTAGGCGCGGCGCGGCGGCAACCAGGTCGCCGCGTCGCCCGCGCCCTTCTGGCTGTTCAGCGGGCCGTCCACGGCCAGCAGGTTCAGCGGGTCGTTGGCCAGCTCCTTGCGCTTGCTCTCCGGCCACTGCCGGGCGCCCTTCTGCCAGGCGTCGGCGAGGGCGACCACGTGGTCGATCTGCACCGCCGAACTGGTCTTCTGGCCGCGCTCGAAATTGATCGTCTTACCGCTGTAGGGGTCGTCCAGGACACCGCTCACCACGATGCAGTCGTGGGTTCCGGACTTGAACCTCTCGTCCTTCAGGTCGCGCTTGAGGATGTCGTTGCGGGTGTCGCAGCCGTTGTGGTCGACGTCCGACCATGCGGGCCCGAACTCCTCGCGGTCGAAGCCGGTCAGCGGGGCCCGGCCCTTGACCTGCAGCCTGTCGAGATCCTTGAGCGCCTGGGCCGCGGACCCCCCACCGGCCGCGCCCTGCCCGTCGCCGGGGGCGGCCCCGGTCAGACCGCCGCAGCCGGCCAGCGTGAACGCCATCGCCGCGGCGACCGCGCTCCGTCCCAGCGCCGATCGCATCATGCCACCTCTCACACCGCTTCGTTACCCATGAAGTGGCAAAGTACCCCACCCCCGACAGGCGGCCACCAAAACCTCAACGCTGCGGTGAGCCCGAAGCGGGAGGACATCTCCTACTTCGCCATATTTCGTCCCCTGGTCCTTCCGACGGCTCAGGCCCGGCCGTAGGAGTCCTCCAGCCGCTCGATGTCGTCCTCGTCGAAGTGGCCGAAGGCGATCTCCAGGATCCGGGTGGCCGGTCCCGAGGAGCTGAGACGGTGGGTCTGGCCCGCCCGGATCAGCACCCGGTCACCGACGGCCGGCTCGATCCGCTCGCCGTCGATCTCGAACACCGCGCCGGGGTCGATGGCGACCCAGAGCTCGTCGCGGTGCTCGTGCCGCTGCAGGCTGAGCCGCTGCCCCGGCGCCACTTCGATGATCTTCACCGTGGATTCCTCGTTGAGCGTGTACCGCTCGAAACCGCCCCAGGGACGCTCATCCCGGATAACCGCGCCGAGCCGGTCGATCTGCTGCAAGTCTCCTCCATTCACTCCCCCCGAGCCTGTCAGGTGACTCGGGTAAGAGGCACTCTCGCATGCCTTCATGACGAACGCACATGTTCCGCGTGAACGGGCGGCTCGCCCCGGCCAGGTGACGCCCCGGTCACCTGACCGGCCAGGTGACGAGCCGATCAGGTGACGAGGATCCCGCCGTCCACCGGGATCACCGCGCCGGTCACGTAGGAGCCGGCGTCGGAGGCGAGGAAGACCGCGGCGGCGACGAGCTCGGCCGGATCGCCCGCGCGGCCCATCAGCACCCGCGTCTCCAGCTGCCGGGCCATGTACTCCGGGGCGTACTGCTCGGTCATCTCCGAGGCGAAGAACCCCGGCTCCAGGCAGTTCACCCGGATGCCCCGGCGGCCCGTCCACTGCTGGGCCAGGTCCCGGGTGAGGCCGATGACGCCCGCCTTGGACGCGCTGTAGGCCGCCTGCGGCAGCCCGGCCGTCGTCTCCCCCAGGATGCTGCCGACGTTGACGATCGAGGAGCCGGGACGCATGACCTGGGCGCAGGCCTGTGCCATCCAGTAGGTGCCGTGCAGGTTGACGTCCACGACCCGGCGGAACTGCTCGGGGGTCTCCCTGAGGGCCGGCACCGCCGTGCCGACGCCCGCGTTGTTGATCAGGACGTCCACCGCGCCCAGCTCGGCGACGGCGGTCTCCACCAGCCTCCGGCAGTCGTCGGGGCTGGTCACGTCGGTCTGTACGGCGACGCACCGCCTGCCGGTCTCCTCGACCAGCGCGCGGGTCTCATCCAGGCGCTCCCTGCGTCGCGCGCCGATCACGACGTCCGCGCCCGCCTCGGCCAGACCGCGGGCGAACGCCACGCCCAGCCCCGAGGAGGCACCGGTGACGATCGCTACCTTGCCGTCCAGCCGGAATCGGTCCAGCATCCGGTTCCTCCCCGTTCGCGGAAATTACCGAACGAGATTCTAGAGGTGAACGCCGACCGCCCGTGAGGGGGCTTCCCTCACGGGCGGTCGATGCGCGGCGCTCCGGGCCGGCGGTTCCGGCCGGGACTGCGGCCCTGCGCGGCTTCGGCCTCCTACAGGCCGTACTCCTTGACGATGCGCTCGTGCCGCTCCACCTCGACGCCGATCGACCTGGCCAGGTCGAGCCAGGCCAGCGGGTGGACCCAGCGCTCGGTGGCGTCGTCGAGCAGGGCGTCCACCTCGACCGGGGTCACGTTCGGCGGCACCGCGATCCAGCCGAACACCCCGGGGACCCGCTCGCCGTTGGCCGGGTTGGTCACGGTGTAGTTCTCGTCGCTGTAGACCCACATCGGCCAGCCGCGCTCGGCCAGGACCTCGTTGAACTCGGCCCAGTCGGCCTCGCTCGGGGCCGCGCCGTCGAAGAACCAGCTCGTGTAGCCGCCGGGGCGGAGCATGCTGACCGCGGCGAACGGCGGGATGAAGCTCTCCTGCTCCTCCGGCTTCTCCGGGATCGGCTCCAGCAGCTGCGGGTCGAAGACGACGAGGTCACCGGCGTTGTAGTCCATGCCGGGGGGCTGCGGGATGGCCAGCCGGGCCGTGGCCGGGCCGGTGCGCAGGCTGATGACCGCCCGCTGGCTGCCGTCGGGCGCGGGGAGGATGACGCGCACCAGGCCCAGCTCCTCCTCGATCGGCCCCTCGGCCGACTGCAGCGGCATGCCGACCTTGGCGGCGCCCAGCCGTACCGTCTCCCAGTCCTCGGCGGCCGTCGCCATGGTGATCATCCGCCAGACGTCCTCGGCCTCGGCCTCGTCGGAGTCGATGATCTCCTTCAGGATCACGGCGCCCTTGGCGTTGTCGCCGGACTGCTGCACGGCGCCGGCCCACAGCCGCCTCGCCTCGATGCCCGCGCCGGCGGTCACCGCCGCCTCGGCCTCGGTCGCGGCCTGCTCCCAGCGCTCCCGCGCCCGGTGCAGGCGGCCCAGGGCCAGGTGGCGCTGCGCGGCGGGCAGCATCTCGGCCAGCTGCTCCAGCCGCTCGTCCTGGCGGGCCTCGACCAGCAGGCCGGTGATGTAGGCGATGTCCTGCGGGTCGGCCGTCGCGACGTCGCCGGACTCGACCAGGAGGGTCCAGTAGGTGTCGGCGCCCTGGGAGGGGTAGCCGAGGAAGCCCATCGTGGTGGTCTGCCGCCGGGTGGCCTCCAGGTCACGCCCGGCCAGCGGGGCCAGCCAGCCCGCCCAGCGCTCGGGGTCGGCGTTGAAGCCGTCGGCGGCGTCGAAGTAGGCGACCAATTCGGCCTCGGGGCCGGGGGCCGGGACCGGGGTGACCGCGTCGGCGGCGGCGCGCAGCTCGGCGACCCGTCCGGCGACGTCACCGGACTCGCGCAGCTCGCCGGCCGCGGATCCGGCGAGGTCGGCGAGCAGCCGGGCCTGCCAGGCGCCCTGCCGGGCGACGGCCAGGTGACCGGCGATGATCGCGAGGTCGACCCGGGCGCGGTGGCCGCCCATCATGGCGAAGTAGTCGATCCACTGCTTGAGCACCCGGCCGAGCTGCCAGCTGTTGGTGATCTGCTCCGAGCCGGAGAGGAGGCGGATGGCCCGCGCCCACTCCAGCCACACCCGCGGGTGGTCGGCCACCACGTCGAGGTCGGGCAGCGCCTCGACGGCCTCCGGCGCCCTGTCGAGCGTGGCGAGCGTGAACGCCCGCAGCACGCCCTCACGGTGCGCCTTGGCCACCGGGTCGTCGGGCTTGAAGTCGGTCGCGGCGTCCAGCGCGATCAGCGCGTCCTCCGGGCGCCCGGCGGCCAGCAGCGCGCGGGCCGAGGCGGCCCCCAGCTCCCAGCTCGCCTCGCGGCCGGCCTCGCGCAGCGCCGCCACGGCGGCCTCGGCGTGGGCGACCGCCTCCACCGGGCGGCCGGCGTCGATCAGGGCCGCGGCGTGCTGCTCGGCCACGGCGGCGAAGGCCGGGGAGGCGGGCGCGACGTCGAGGGCGCCCAGGGACACGAGCCGCTCGGCGGCGTAGCCGGGGCCGTCGGTGTTCGCCTGCGTGACGGCCAGCGCGATGACGGCTCCGGGGGCCGCCGGGCAGTCGCGGACGTCCTCGCGCCGGGCGAACTCGGCCAGCGCCTCGGCGTCGGCGAGGGCGACCGCGCCCTGGGCGCGGTCACCGATCCGGCCGACCAGGTGCCAGTAACGGGCGTAGAACTCGAGCCAGGGCTGCCCCATGGTTCCCGCCTGCTGGGCGATGGCCGGCGCGAGCACGTCGAGCTGCGCGTACCGGCCCTCCAGTGCCTGGGCGGGCACGTCGCCGATCGCCATCGCCAGGCCGGTGTTCCCGTCTTCGTGCAGTTGCCGCTGGGTGTCGCCGACCCAGGACCAGATGTCCACGTCCATGGGACGTCAGTCTGCCAGGTCGGCGACCATGCCCCAAACGACTTGACCATCTCACCGGGTCCGATGCCCCGGCCGGTCCGGTCGTGCCCCTTTCGCCACCCGGCCCGGTCGTGCCCTCTCCTCCGGCCGATCCGGTCGTGCCCCCTCCCCCGTCCGGCCCGGTCGTGTCCCGTCCGCCGTCCGGCCCGCCGTCAGATGAGGATCTCCCCCGAGGCGACCAGCACCGCGGGTCCCGCGAGGTGGCTGGTGTGCTCGTCGAGGGTGACGGTGAGGGTGCCGCCGGGGACCTCCACCTCCCAGGTGCCGGTGGTCTCCCCCGCCAGCCGCGCGGCCGCCACCGCCGAGGCCACGGTGCCGGTCCCGCACGACCGCGTCTCGCCCACACCCCTCTCGTGGACCCGCATCACGACCCGGCGCGGGCCCACCGCGTTGAGCAGCTCGACGTTCACCCCGTGCGGGAACACCTCGGGGTCGAACGCGGGCTGCCGGGTCAGGTCGAGTCCGGCCACCGGGTCGCCGATCACGCAGGCCAGGTGCGGGTTGCCCATGTCGACGCGGACACCTTCGTACCCGCGGCCCCCCACGACCGCCCGGCTCTCCCCCAGCACCCGGGGCGCGCCCATGTCCACGCTCACGTCGCCGCCGCCGCGGGCCAGCCGTACGCGTTTGACCCCGGCGCGGGTCGCCACGCCGAACTCGCCCTCGTCGGCCAGCCCCGACTCGACCAGGTAGCGGGCGAAGACACGCGTCCCGTTGCCGCACATCTCCGCGACGCCGCCGTCGGCGTTGCGGTAGTCCATGAACCACTCGGCCTCGCCGGCCTGGTCGGCCACCTCCGGGCTGAGCTTCGTCCGCGTCACGCGCAGCACGCCGTCGGCGCCGATCCCGGCGCGCCGGTCGCACAGCGCGGCCACCCTCGCCGCCGACAGCTCAAGCTCGCCGTCGGGGTCGGGGAGGATCACAAAGTCGTTCTCGGTGCCGTGGCCCTTCACGAATCGCATGTCCCAACTGTAGGCACGCCGCAGATCGGGAGGAGAATCGCGGACCCGCCCCGGACCGATCGCGAGTGTCCCCGGGCTGACCCGGCCGGGTCGCGGGCAGGCCCCGGAGGTCACCTCGCCGGCGCGGCGCCCTCCACCACGGCCAGCGCGCGGCCGAGCAGGGCGGGGTCCTCCTGCGGGAGCCACACCACCCGCGGGTCGCGGCGGAACCACGACTCCTGGCGCCGGACGAACCTGCGGGTCGCCCGGATCGTCTCCGCCTTCGCCTGCTCCTCGGTCCACTCGCCGTCGAGGAAGCGGAGCACCTGGGCGTAGCCCAGCGCGCGGCTCGCCGTACGGCCCTCGGCCAGGCCACGCCGCAGCAGCGACCGCACCTCGTCCACCAGCCCGGCCTCCCACATGCGCTCCACGCGCAGCGCCACCCGCTCGTCCAGCACGTCCCTCGGCACCTCGACGCCGATCTGCACGCTGTCGTAGACGGCGTCGTAGGAGGGCATCGTGGCCGAGAAGGGACGCCCGGAGATCTCGATGACCTCCAGCGCGCGGACGATCCTGCGGCCGTTGCCCGGCAGGATCGCCCCGGCCGCCTTCGGGTCGCGCTCGCGCAGCCGCTCGTACAGCGGGGCCAGGCCGAGGCGCTCCAGCTCGGCCTCCAGGCGGGCGCGGACCTCCGGGTCGGTGCCGGGGAACTCCAGGTCGTCGAGGGCGGCCCGCACGTACAGCCCGGACCCGCCCGCCAGGATCGGCACGGTCCCCTTCGCCCGCAGCTCCTCGATCAGCGGCCGGGCCATCGCCTGGTACTCGGCCACGCTCGCGGTCTCGGTGACGTCCCAGACGTCGAGCAGGTGGTGGGGGACCCCGCGCCGCTCCGCCGGGGTCAGTTTCGCCGTACCGATGTCCATGCCCCGGTACAGCTGCATGGAGTCGGTGTTGATCACCTCACCGCCCAGCCGGAGGGCGAGGTCGACGGCGAGATCCGACTTTCCGGCCGCCGTGGGGCCGACGACGGCGATGACTGGTAGCTGACGCACGGGACAAGTGTGTCAACCCCCCGGGTATGGGTGAGCCCGCTGGGTATGCATCCGGTTGACCTCAGGTCACGTCGAACGGGGGGGCACAGCCATGTCGATCATGGAGAAGCTCAGGGAGATGCTGCGGAGCAACCCACGGGCCGGGGAGTTCGCCAGGAAGGGCATCGACAAGGCCGAGCGGATCGCCAAGCAGAAGAGCCACGGCAAGTACGACGACAAGATCAACCTCGCGGCGCAGAAGGCCCGGAAGGCGGCCGAGAGGATGACCGCCCGGCCCGGCGAGCCCGGCCGGACCGGCGGGTACGGCGAGGCGGGCACCGCCGCGGGATACGGCGAGCACGGCACGTCGCCCGGCCGGCCCGAGGCCGACACCGACGCGCCGCCGGCCCCCGGCCGTCCCGGGACGCCGCCGGCTCCTTAGGGTCCCGGGCCCGCTTCCCCGGCCGGCCCGGCCGGAGGTCAGCCCCAGTCGAGCATCGGCTGCAGGTAGCCCTCCAGGGTCAGCAGCCACCGCTTGGACTCCACGCCCTCGCCGCCGCTGAAGCCGCCCAGGCCGTTCCCGGCGACGACCCGGTGGCAGGGGACGATGACGGGGATCGGGTTGGCGCCCATGATCGAGCCGATGGCCCGCGCGGGGACGCCCGTCCCGCTGCGGGCGGCGAGCTCGCCGTAGGTCACGGCCTCGCCGTACCCGACCGTCTCGTACAGGGTGCCCAGCACCCTGCGCTGCACCGGCGTGGTCAGCCGCCAGTCCACCGGCGACCCGAACACCCGCAGCTCCCCCGCGTAGTAGCGGGCCAGCTCGTCCAGCACCGGGGCCGTGCGCGCGGGGTCGCCGACCTCGGCCAGCCCCAGGCGGGCGAGCAGCCGTTCCCGCAGCCTCTCCTCGCGGCCGTGGCTCCAGCCGACACCCGCCACCCCGTCCTCGGTGACGGCGGCCAGCATGTCCCCCAGCGGGGTCGGGACGCTTCCGAACGCCACCGTTCCTACCATGTGCACCGTGTCCCTTCGCGAACTCGTCGTCCTCGGCACCTCAAGCGCGGTCCCCACCCGCCACCGTAACCACAACGGATATCTCCTGAGATGGGATGGTGAGGGGTTCCTGTTCGATCCCGGAGAGGGTACCCAGCGCCAGATGATCCGGGCGGGCGTCGGCTCCCACGACGTCACCTGGATCTGCGTCACCCACTTCCACGGCGACCACTGCCTGGGGGTCCCGGGCGTCGTCCAGCGCATCGCCAGGGACGGCGTCACCCACCGGGTGCGGGCGGCCTACCCGGCGAGCGGCGAGACCTACTGGCGGCGGCTGCGCCACGCCAGCGTCTTCGCCGACACCTCGGTGATCGAGGAGTGCCCGTTCTCGGGTCCGGCGCCGTCCTTCGACGCCGGGCCGGTGACCCTCACCGCCCGGCCGCTCGCCCACCCCGTCGAGTCCTACGGCTACCGCCTCGACGAGCCGGACGGCCGGCGGATGCTTCCCGGGCGGCTCGCCGAGCGCGGCGTCCGGGGCCCGGCGATCGGCGAGCTCCAGCGCGAGGGCTCGGTGCGCGCCCCGGACGGGTCGGTCGTGCTCCTCTCCGAGTGCAGCGAGCCCCGTCCAGGCCAGAGCGCGGCGTTCGTCATGGACACCGCGCTGTGCGACGGCGTCTTCGCGCTCGCCGAGGACGTGGACCTGCTGGTGATCGAGTCCACGTTCCTGTCCACGGAGTCGGACCTCGCCGCGCGGTACGGTCACCTGACCGCGGCCCAGGCCGGCCGGGTCGCCGCCGAGTCCGGGGTGCGCCGCCTGGTGCTGGCCCACGTCTCCGAACGCTACGACGCCGCCGACGAGCCCCGCTTCACGGAGGAGGCGCGCCTGGCCTTCGACGGCGAGGTGGTGCTCGCCCACGACCTGATGCGCGTCCCGGTCCCGCGCCGCGATCATCCGGTCCAGCGGGCGACGAAGTAGCCGACGCCGTAGGGAGCGGCGTGGTGGAGCACCTCGCCGTTCAGCGCGCCACCCGCCCCGGCGAGGACCTGGAGGGCGGCGCGGCCGGCCACCTGCAGCCCGGCGGCCTCGTCCGGGTCGAGCGCCGCGAGTTCCGCGGCCGCGCCCCGGGCCAGCGCGCCGACGATCGCGGCCTCGTACGGCTCGGCGCGGGAGTCGAGGTATCCGGGGGACTTCTCCGTCAGGCAGGCCGAGCCGTCGGCCATGACGAGCATCGCCACCCGTCCGGGCCCGCCCGCCAGCCGCGCGCCGAGCGCGGCGCACTCCGCCGCCGAGGCGTCGAACGGCACCGCGTGGAAGGCCGAGGCGGCCATTCCCGCCCGGTCGAGCAGCCAGCGCCCGATCGTCAGGGAGAGGGGCAGGACCGGCTCTCCCTCCCCGGTCCGGACGCCGGCGCCCCAGGGCGCGAGGCTCCCGGAGGCGTCGGCCCCGTGGTCGCCGGCCTGATCCGCCCCGCCGACCACCACGATCCGGTCGGGGCGGGAGTCGCGCAGCGCGCCCAGCGCGGCCGCGCAGGCCGCACGGAGATCGTCGAGCTCGGGGCTCGCCGCGCCGGCGAGCTCGGGGACCAGCAGCGGCGGGTGAGGACACACGGCGGCGGCGACAAGCACCCGGCCAGACTAAGGGATCGCGTGCCTGACGCCGCCGCCGGTCGTCAGCGGGTGGGGGACAGCGGAGGGACGGAGCCGGGAGGGCCGTCCGAGCGGGGGTCGGTGAGGCCGTCCTCGTCCGAGGACTGCCCGGTGCCGCTCTGGTGCTCCTTGGCCGGTGTGGACGGGTTCGTCTTACCGTTCGTCGTCTTTCCGGTCGCCGTCTTGCCGGTCGAGGAGCCGGAGCCGCTCTGCGAGCCGCTCGCGGCCGCACCGTCACCGCCGCCGGCGCCCTCGGCGCCCGACCCGTCGTAGCCGCTCGATCCGCCGAAGTCACCGGTTTCGCCGGACTCGTCCGACCCGCCGGACTCGGCGGATCCGTCCGAAGAGGCGTCTCCGGACCGGGTCCCGGACTCGCCGGAGGCCGGGTCCTGCCGGGCCTCCTGGCTGGTTCCGGTGCCCTTCGGCGCCGACGGGCCGGCGGGGTCGTCGCCGCCGGCGACGGCGAAGACGATGCCGCCGCCCACGACGGCGGCCACCGCCACTCCGGCGACGGCGGAGGCGACGGTCATGGCCGGACCGCGCTTCCGCCTGCGGGTGGGGGCGGGCTTGCCGGTGGGATCACCGGCGGGGGAAGGCTCACCGGCGGGACCGGCGAGGATCTCGGTCTCCCCGAGCCGCCGGGGGTGATCCGGCGAGAAGGGAACGGGGTCTCCGGGCTGTCGGGGATGGCCCGGAGACGAGGAAACGGGGTCTCCGGGCCGTTGAGGGTGACCCGGAGACGAGGGGACATGATCTCCGGGCTGTTGAGGGTGACCCGGAGATGAGGGGACGCGCATTCGGAACAACTCCCTGCGGTTATCGGGGGGAAACCTCCACGGCTTCCGCGGGCGCCGAACCACACTAGCCACAGGAAAGGTGTGATCGCACACCGATCACAACGGAATCACGACTTGTCATCGACGGGATCCGGCGGGGTCGCGGCGGCCGGAGGCGTCCCGGCGTCACCCCGGAAAACCGCTCCGACCGGCGGTTCGGCGGGCGGTCCCGCGCCGGGCGCGCGGAACCGGGAACGCCAGGACGCCGGCCGGAGAAATCGTGCGGATCAGGAGCGGACGGAGCAGCCCTGCGCCTCCTGCGGCAGCGGGGCGGGCCGGCCGATCGCCGGCATGCCGAGCAGGACGCCCCCGCCGGAGGCGGCCGGGGCGGCCTGCCTGGCCTCCCAGGCGTCGCCCGCGCGGGTACGGCGCAGGCCCAGCATCGGGCCGTCGGCGACCAGGTGGTGCGGCGCCGCGTAGGTTATCTCGACGGTGACCATGTCGCCGGGGCGCGGCGTCCCGGCGGCGTCGCCGTCCCGGGCGCTCGGCGTGAAGTGCACCAGGCGGTTGTCGGGGGCGCGGCCGGACAGGCGGTGGGTCGCCTCGTCCTTGCGGCCCTCGCCCTCGGCCACCAGCACCTCGAGCGTCCGGCCGACCTGCTTCTTGTTCTCCTCCCAGGAGATCTCGGTCTGCAGGGCGACGAGGCGCTCGTAGCGCTCCTGCACGACCTCCTTGGGAATCTGGTCGTCCATGGTGGCGGCGGGCGTGCCGGGCCGGATGGAGTACTGGAAGGTGAAGGCGTTGGCGAAGCGCGAGGCGCGCACGACGTCGAGGGTGGCCTGGAAGTCCTCCTCGGTCTCGCCGGGGAAGCCCACGATGATGTCGGTGGAGATGGCCGCGTCCGGCATGGCCGCGCGGACCCGCTCGATGATGCCGAGGTAACGCTCGGCGCGGTAGGAGCGGCGCATCGCCTTCAGGACGCGGTCGGAGCCCGACTGCAGCGGCATGTGGAGCTGGTGCATCACGTTGGGCGTCTCGGCCATCGCGGCGATGACGTCGTCGGTGAAGGCGGCCGGGTGCGGGCTGGTGAAGCGGACCCGCTCCAGCCCGTCGACGTCGCCGCAGGCGCGCAGCAGCTTGCCGAAGGCGAAGCGGTCGCCGAACTCCACGCCGTAGGTGTTGACGTTCTGGCCGAGGAGCGTGATCTCCAGGACCCCCTGGCCGACCAGGGTGCGCACCTCGTTGAGGACGTCGCCGGGACGGCGGTCCTTCTCCTTGCCGCGCAGCGACGGCACGATGCAGAACGTGCAGGTGTTGTTGCAGCCGACCGAGACCGACACCCAGGCGGCGTAGGCGGACTCCCGCTTGGTGGGCAGCGTGCTGGGGAAGGTCTCCAGCGACTCCTTGATCTCGACCTGCGCCTCCTGCTGGACGCGGGCCCGTTCCAGCAGCACCGGCAGCGAGCCGATGTTGTGGGTGCCGAACACCACGTCCACCCAGGGCGCCCTGCGGACGATTTCCCCCTGGTCCTTCTGGGCCAGGCAGCCGCCCACGGCGATCTGCATGCCGGGCCTGCTCACCTTCGTCGGGCGCAGGTGGCCGAGGTTGCCGTAAAGGCGGTTGTCGGCGTTCTCCCGGACGGCGCAGGTGTTGAACACGACCACGTCGGCCGTCTCCCCCTCGGGCACCGGAACGTATCCGGCGTCTTCGAGAAGGCCCGACAGGCGCTCGGAGTCGTGCACGTTCATCTGGCACCCGTAGGTACGGACCTCGTACGTGCGGGTGCTCTCCACGGTGGCAGTCATCTCAACAGACAAGGGTAGGCGCTCCGCGCGGCCCCCCGGTACGGCCGCCGGGCTCACCGGACCATGCAAACCGGCACCGAACCGGCGGCTCTCACGCGAATCTGACACTCCGGAACGGTCCTGACACGAATTCATCCCTTTTTCATTGGATATCTCCAGGTCGTGACCTGATCGGTACCGCAGGGTTAGCCCGAGGTGCCCTTCACGGCTTTACGTTGTGCTCCATGACGGAGAACGGGGACGCGACTCCTCTTGTCGTGCTCAAGGACGTGAACAAACATTTCGGCAGCCTTCACGTCCTGCGCGACATCAACCTGACCATCTCCCGCGGCGAGGTCGTGGTCGTCATCGGCCCCTCGGGCAGCGGCAAGTCGACTCTGTGCCGGGCGATCAACCGGCTGGAGACCATCGACGGGGGAACGATCACCTTCGACGGGCAGCCGCTCGCGGCCGAGGGCAAGGCCCTGGCCCGGCTGCGGTCGGAGGTCGGCATGGTGTTCCAGTCCTTCAACCTGTTCGCGCACAAGACGATCCTCGAGAACGTCACACTGGGGCCGATCAAGGTGCGGGGCGTCGCCAGGGCCGAGGCCGAGCGCCGGGGCATGGAGCTGCTGGAACGGGTCGGGATCGGCGCGCAGGCGTCGAAGTACCCGGCGCAGCTCTCCGGCGGCCAGCAGCAGCGGGTGGCCATCGCCCGCGCCCTCGCCATGGACCCCAAGATGATCCTCTTCGACGAGCCGACGTCCGCGCTGGACCCCGAGATGGTCCAGGAGGTGCTCGACGTCATGGTGCGGCTCGCCGCCGAGGGCATGACGATGGTGGTCGTCACCCACGAGATGGGGTTCGCCCGCCGCGCGGCCGACCGGGTGGTGTTCATGGCCGACGGCCAGATCGTCGAGGAGAACGCCCCCGACGAGTTCTTCACCGCTCCCCGGACCGAGCGCGCCAAGGACTTCCTCTCCAAGATCCTTACGCACTGACGGCTCTGACCCCCCTTTTTTAACGAAAGACGAGGTAGCAGTATGCGTGTACGTCGTGTTGGAGCCGTGGTGCTCGCGGCGGCGGCGATGGCGGCCGGCCTGACCGCGTGCAGCGGCGGCGGTGACGACAAGTTCGTCGTGGGCATCAAGTTCGACCAGCCCGGCCTCGGCCAGAAGCAGCCCGACGGCTCGTTCAAGGGCTTCGACGTCGACGTGGCGAAGTACCTCGCCAAGGAGCTCGGCTACGCCGACGACAAGGTGGAGTTCAAGGAGGCCATCTCGGCCAACCGCGAGTCGTTCATCCAGCAGGGCCAGGTCAAGATCGTGATCGCCACGTACTCGATCACCGACGACCGCAAGAAGAAGGTCGGCTTCGCCGGACCCTACCTGGTGACCGGCCAGGACATCCTGACCCGCGCGGACGACACGTCGATCAACAGCGTGGAGGACCTGAAGGCCAAGAAGGTCTGCGGCGCCCAGGGCTCGTCCTCGCCCGCGCGCCTGGTCGAGAAGTTCGGCGACGCCTGGAAGGGCCAGTACCTCACCGAGCAGCAGGGCTACGGCGCCTGCCTGCCGCTGCTGGAGAACAAGCAGGTGGACGCGATCTCCACCGACGCGACGATCCTCGCCGGGTTCGCCGCCCAGTCGCCCGGCAAGTTCCGCCTCGTCGGCAAGCCCTTCTCCGAGGAGAAGTACGGCGTCGGCGTCAAGATGGACGACAAGGACACCCGCGAGAAGCTCAACAAGGCGATCGAGAAGATGTTCCAGGACGGCAGCTGGAAGAAGGCCGTCGACGCCAACTTCGGCGAGTTCGGCAAGTTCTTCGCGAACCCGCCGACCGTGGAGCGGTACTGACCGGGCACTGATCGACACTGATCGGCCATGAGTCGGCCGGGGCGTCCCCACGCGCCCCGGCCGACGGCCATTGGAGGGACGAGTGCAGGCACTCATCGACGAACATCGGGTCATCCTGGAAGCCTTCTGGCTGACGATACGGCTCACGCTGGCCAGCGGGTTCATGGCGCTCGTGCTCGGGACGATCCTCGCCGCGATGCGGGTCAGCCCGCTGCCGGTCCTGCGGGCGATCGGCACGGCGTACGTCAACATCGTGCGGAACACCCCGCTGACCCTGGTGATCGTGTTCTGCGGCCTGGGCCTGGGGCTGGTCCTGGACGTCTCGTTCTCCACGAGCCTGTCCACCAACTACCTCTGGCTGTCGATCATCGGCCTGTCGGCCTACACGGCGGCGTTCGTCTGCGAGGCGATCAGGGCCGGGATCAACACGGTGCCGGTCGGCCAGGCGGAGGCGGCCCGGGCCATCGGCCTGACCTTCATGCAGAACCTGCGGCTGATCGTGCTGCCCCAGGCACTGCGGTCGGTGGTCGCGCCGCTGGGCAACATCCTGATCGCGCTGACCAAGAACACCACGATCGCCGCCGCCATCGGCGTCGGTGAGGCGTCGCTGACCATGAAGACGCTGTTCGAGGCGCACGGCGACGCGGTCGTTCCGATCTTCTTCGGGTTCGCGGTGGCGTTCCTGGTCCTGACCCTGCCCACCGGACTGCTGTTCACCTGGCTGTCCAAGCGACTGGCGGTGATCCGATGACCAGCACCACCCTGACCGCGGAGCCCAAGCCGGCGCGCGAGCGGCCCCGCTCCGCCGAGCGGGTCAGCGTCCTGTACGACGTGCCCGGGCCGAAGGCACGGCTGCGGAACACCGTGCTCACGGTCCTGGTGGTCCTCGTCGCGCTGTTCGCCGTCTACGCGATGGTGTCGAAGCTCGACGAGAAGAACCAGCTCGACGCGGCCCTGTGGACCCCCTTCCTCCGGGGCGACGTGTGGGTCAACCTCATCCTCCCCGGCCTGCTGAACACCCTCAGCGCCGCGCTGGTCGCCGCGGTGATCGCCGTGCCGTTCGGCTTCGTGTTCGGCATCGCCCGGCTGTCCGAGCACTCCTGGATCCGCGTTCCCGCGGGCGCCGTGGTCGAGGTCTTCCGGGCGATCCCGCTGCTCATGATGATCTTCGCGGTGATGTACGGCGGAAGCGCGGTCTTCGGGCTGACCGTGACCCCGTTCACGGCCGTGGTGACCGGCCTGGTCCTCTACAACGGGTCGGTGCTTGCGGAGATCGTGCGGTCCGGCATCCAGTCCGTGCCGCGCGGCCAGTCGGAGGCGGCGCTGGCGATCGGGCTGCGCAAGGGGCAGGTCATGCGGATGATCCTGCTTCCGCAGGCGGTCACGGCCATGATGCCGGCGATCGTGGCGCAGCTCGTCGTGCTGCTGAAGGACACGGCCCTGGGCTTCATCGTCTCCTTCGAGGACCTGCTGAACGCGGGCGCGCGGGTGCTGCCGTCCAACTTCAACAACATCATCCCCGCGGTGATGGTCATCGCGGTCGTCTACATCATCATCAACCTGATCGTCGGCGCCCTGGCCACGTGGCTGGAGCGACGCAGCCGCCGCAGCCGCAGGACGGCCGCCCGGCCGGTCGCCCCGGCCGACTCCGTCGCCGCCCCCGGCGCACCGGGCGGCGTGGCCGCTCCCGGCATGCCGGGCGGCGTGGCCACCGGGGACGACTAGCCCCGGCTTTCCCCGGGCGCCGGTACGGCGGCGTCCGCGACCGGCCTTTCCGAGGGCGGTCACCGCGACTCGCGGTGACCGCCCTCCATCGTTTCCCGGAACCGTCCGGAAGCCGTACCGGGCCGTACCGGTTCGTGCCGGCCGTACTGGATCGTTTCGGCCGTGCCGGGGTCGCGGTGCCGTACCGGGGTCGTGCCGGCCGTACCGGGGTCGCGGCGCCGTGCCGGGGGGCCGGGGTCCGACGCCCGCGCGGGATGGGGGCCATATCGACGACACGCGCCGAGTTATCAGGCAGGATGACGTCATGTCCCCCGAGCAGGCCGTCCTGCCGTACGCCACCTGGCCTTCGCCGATATCCACCGCCGAGGTGGCCCGGTCCGGGCCGCGCCCGGCGTACCCGACGGTGGCCGGCGGGCAGGTGTGGTGGACCGAGGACCGCCCCGCCGAGGGCGGGCGGACCACGATCATGCGGCGCGACCCCGACGGCGCGCTCCACGAGCTGCTGGCCGCGCCGTGGAGCGCCCGGACCCGCGTCCACGAGTACGGCGGGCGCTCCTACGCGGTCGTCCCCGGCGGCGGCGTGGTGTTCGCCAACCTCGCCGACCAGCGCCTTCACCTGGTGCTCACGGACGGCGAGCCCCGTCCGATCACGCCGGAGCCCGACCGGGACGCGGCGCTCCGCTACGCGGACATGACCGTCCGCGACGGCCGGGTCTGGTGCGTCCGGGAGCGGCACCACGACGACGGCCGGGTGAGCCGTTCGATCGTCTCGGTCCCGCTGGACGGCTCCGCCGAGCCGCACGAGCACGTCGGCGGGAGCGACTTCTACGCCTACCCGGAGCTCTCCCCCGACGGGGAGCACCTGGCCTACATCTGCTGGGACCACCCGCGCATGCCGTGGAACGGTACAGAGCTGCGGATCACCCGCCTGGCGGACGGCCGCTCGCGGACGCTCTGCGGCGGGCCCGCCGAGTCGGTACTGGCCCCCCGCTGGTGCGGCGACCGCCACCTGTACCTCGTCTCCGACCGGTCGGGCTGGTGGAACCTCTACCGGATCGCACTGGACGGCACCGCTCCGGAGGCGCTCCACCCGGCGGAGGAGGAGTTCGCCGGGCCGCTGTGGCAGCTCGGCGCCCACCCCTACGCCGTGCTGGACGACGGGCGGATCGCGGTCCTGCACGGGCGGGGAGACCTGCGGCTGGGCGTCCTCGACCCGGCCGACGGCACGCTGACCGACCTGGACGTGCCCTACACCGGCTGGGCCCCGGCCCTCGACCGCGACGGGCGTTCACTCGCCGGGATCGGGTACGGCCCGGCGACGCCCCGCTCGGTCGTTCGCCTGGACCTGCCGACCGGACGCGCCGAGGAGCTCCGGCAGGACGCCGGGGAGCCTCCGGAGACCGCCTACCTCCCGGTCGCGCGGAGCGTGGAGATCGAGGGCCGGTCCGGCCGGCGGGTCCACGCGTTCGTCCACCCGCCGTCGAACCCGCGGTGCCGCGGGGAGGGCGCCCCTCCCTACATCGTGTCCGTCCATGGCGGCCCCACCTCGCACAGCACGAGCGCACCCGAACTGGAAAAGGCGTTCTTCACCAGCCGGGGCATCGGCGTGCTCGACGTCAACTACGGCGGCTCCACCGGATACGGCCGCGCCTACCGCGACCGGCTGCGCGGCGAGTGGGGGGTGGTGGACGTCGAGGACGTGATCGCCGCCGCCGGGTGGCTGGCGGCTCAGGGGCTGGCCGATCCGGCGCGGATCGCGATCCGGGGCGGCAGCGCGGGCGGCTGGACCGCCATGGCGGCCTGCTGCGCCTCCGACGCGTTCGCCGGCGGTGTCTCCTACTACGGGGTGAGCGCGCTCGGCCCGCTCGTCGCCGCCACCCACGACTTCGAGTCCCGCTACGTCGAGTGGCTCGTCGGCCCGGAGGACCCCGCCCTGTACGCCTCCCGCGAGCCGCTCGCCCGGGTCGCCGGGGTGAGCTGCCCGATGCTGCTCCTGCAGGGTCTCTCCGATCCGGTGGTGCCGCCCGCCCAGTCGCGGGCGTTCGCCGACGCGCTCGCCGAGCGCGGCGTCCCGTGCACCTACATGACCTTCGAGGGCGAGGCCCACGGTTTCCGCCGCGTGGAGACCCGCAGCGCGGCCCTGGCCACCGAGCTCGCCTTCTACCAGCAGATCTTCCGAGGCTGAGAGGCCCGGCGCCGGTCCGTCCCGGCCGTCCCGCGGACCGGAGGGCACGGACCGGCGGGTCCGGCCCCCGTCAGGGCCGTCCCGCGGGCCGGCCGGGACGGACGGGAGAGCGGGCCGGGCGGGTTCAGCGTGCGAACTCGGTGGCGCGGGACTCCCGCACGACCGTGATGCGGATCTGCCCGGGGTAGGTGAGCTCCTCCTCCACCTGCTTGGCCACGTCGCGGGCGATCACCTGGGCCTGGATGTCGTCCACCCCGTCGGGCTTCACCATGACACGGACCTCCCGGCCGGCCTGCATGGCGAAGACCTTGTCGACGCCGTCGTAGGAGGTGGCGATCTCCTCCAGCCGCTCCAGCCGCTTGACGTACGCCTCCAGCGACTCGCGCCGGGCGCCCGGCCGGCCGCCGCTGATGGCGTCGGCCGCCTGGGTCAGCACCGCCTCGACGGTCTTGACCTCCACCTCGTTGTGGTGGGCCTCGATGGCGTGGACGACGTCCTCGTGCTCGCCGTACCTTCTGGCGATCTCCGCGCCGATGAGCGCGTGGCTGCCCTCGACCTCGTGGGTGAGGGCCTTGCCGATGTCGTGCAGGACGGTGCAGCGCTTGAGCAGCGTGGGGTCGAGCCGCAGCTCGGCGGCCATGATCCCGGCGATGTGGGCCGACTCGATGAGGTGGCCCAGCACGTTCTGGCCGTAGGAGGTGCGGTAGCGGAGCTGGCCGAGCAGGGTGACCAGTTCCGGGTGCATGTCGGTGAGGCCCAGCTCCACCAGGGCGTCCTCACCGGCGCGTACGCACAGCTCCCGGACCTCCGCCTTGCTGCGCTCGTACGCCTCCTCGATCCGCTGGGGGTGGATGCGCCCGTCTAGCACGAGCTTCTCCAGGGTCAGCCGGGCGGTCTCCCGGCGGACCGGGTCGAAGCACGACAGGAGGACCGCCTCGGGCGTGTCGTCGATGATGAGGTTGACCCCGGTCGTCGTCTCGAAGGCGCGGATGTTGCGGCCCTCGCGGCCGATGATGCGGCCCTTCATCTCGTCGCCCGGCAGGTGCAGGACGCTGACGACGGACTCGGCGGTCTGCTCGGTGGCCACCCGCTGAACCGCCAGGGTGACGATCTTGGTGGCGCGCTTCTCGCCCTCCTTGCGGGCGTCGCCCTCGATCTGCCGGATGATCAGGGCGGCCTCGCGCTTGGCCTGGTTCTCGATCTCCCGCACCAGCTCGGTCTTGGCCTCGTCGCCGGTGAGGCCGGCGACCCGCTCCAGGACGGCCCTGCGCTCCTCGGCGACCCGGTCCAGCTCCTCCCGGCGGGCGGCCAGCTCGGTCTCGGTCTCGGCGAGCTTGCGGGCCCGCTCGGCCTGGCGCCTCGCCTCCTCGTCCAGGCGCTGCTCCCGCTCGGCCAGCCGGTTCTCCCGGCGCTCCAGGTCGGAGCGGAGCTCCTTGATCTCGTACTTCAGGCCCCGGCTCTCCGCCTCGGCCTCCTTGCGCAACTCCGCGGCCGCCTCGACGGCCAGCTCGGACCTGCGCAGGATCTCCCCCGCGTCGTTCTCCGCCTTGGCGCGGATGTCGGCGGCCTCCCGCCGGGCGGCCTCCAGTTCGGTCTGAACCTCGGCCATCTGCGCGGGAGAAGGGCCTATCGGCCCGCCACCGGTACGGCGCAGCAACACGATCAGCGCGACTATCGTCACCACCGAAAGAACCGCGACGGCCCCGGTCAGTATGACGACCACAATCGGATCCATGCGCGCCCCGCCCTCCTCGCGTCGCGGATATCAAGCATGCGAGGGGTCACACGCACGGCACGGAGAAGTCAGGCGGTGTCGTCACCGCGGCAGGTGCCGACCGAGGGTCCGCTCCACACCGGCTGATCACGCCGGCGCATCGTCCGCCCTCATCCGCCGCATTTGTTCGCCCGTAATCAACCGTTATGACAATCCGCGCTGCGCGGAGTAACTCCTCACTGTCGTCGAGGCTAAGCGTCAAACAGGTAACGGGCAAGCAAAGGCGCACCATGAACCGGAGGGCTCGCCAAAGGGATGACCGAGGAACCCGGAACGGAGGGCTATTCGAAGGGATGATCGAGGTCGTCGGGGAAGGCCTGGCCGTCCGACTCCTCGTTCTCCAGGGCCTCGCGGACCACGCGGAACGCCAGCCCCGGGCCGTATCCCTTACGGGCGAGCATGCCCGCCAGCCTGCGGGTCCGGACGGCACGATCCAGACCCCGGGTGGCGGAGAGCTTGCGCGCCACCAGCCTGCGGGCGGTCTCCTCCTCCTGCTCGGGGTCGAGCTGTTCCACGGCCTCCTTCACCGTGTCCTCGTCGACCCCGCGGTGCCGGAGCTCCGAGGCGAGCGCCCTGCGGGCCAGCCCCCGCCCGGTGTGGCGCGAGCTCACCCAGGCGGCGGCGAACGCCTCGTCATCGATGAGCCCGACCTCGGAGAACCGTTCGAGCACCGCCTCGGCCGCCTCGTCCGGCACGTCGCGCTTGCGCAACGCCTCGGCGAGCTGCGCCCGGGTGCGCGGCCCCATGGTCAGCAACCGCAGGCAGATGGCACGCGCCACCGCCTGCGGGTCGGCGTCGGGTCCCTGGCTCGCCGGGGAACCCTCGACCGGCCCGTCCGGGAGTCGTCCGTCGGGGGCGCCCCGGGAACGCCTCCCCCCGCGCCGGCCCTCGCGCCTTCCCCCCTTCCGGGAGGGGCCCGAGGGCTCGGGCACGTCAGGCCAGGCGCCCCAGTCCCGCGGTCCGGCCTGGCCGGCCGGACCGGAGTCGGGCCCCGTCGGTCCCGTCGTCATCGGCCGGCCCCGGGTCAGACGTCACCCGGCTTGGGGGTCGCCTTGGAACCCCGGCCGGACGCGGCGGGAGCGGGAGCGGGAGCAGGAGCGGCGGGCGGGGCGGCCGGGCTGTCGAGGCGCGGGCCGATGCCGAGCTTCTCCTTGATCTTCTTCTCGATCTCGTTGGCCATGTCGGGGTGGTTCCGCAGGAAGTTGCGGGCGTTCTCCTTGCCCTGGCCGAGCTGGTCGCCCTCGTAGGTGTACCAGGCGCCGGACTTGCGGACGAAGCCGTGCTCGACACCCATGTCGATCAGACCGCCCTCGCGGGAGATGCCGACGCCGTAGAGGATGTCGAAGTCGGCCACGCGGAAGGGCGGAGCCATCTTGTTCTTGACGACCTTCACCCGGGTGCGGTTGCCGACCGCCTCCGTGCCGTCCTTGAGCGTCTCGATGCGGCGGATGTCGAGACGGACCGAGGCGTAGAACTTCAGCGCCTTTCCACCGGTCGTGGTCTCGGGCGAGCCGAACATGACGCCGATCTTCTCGCGGAGCTGGTTGATGAAGATCGCCGTGGTGCCGGTGCTGTTGAGCGCGCCGGCCACCTTGCGCAGGGCCTGGGACATCAGGCGCGCCTGGAGACCGACGTGGCTGTCGCCCATCTCGCCCTCGATCTCGGCCTTGGGCACCAGGGCCGCGACCGAGTCGATGACCAGCAGGTCGACCGCGCCGGACCGGATCAGCATGTCGGCGATCTCCAGCGCCTGCTCACCGGTGTCGGGCTGGGAGACGAGCAGCGCGTCGGTGTCGACGCCCAGCTTCTTGGCGTACTCGGGGTCGAGGGCGTGCTCGGCGTCGATGAACGCCGCGATGCCCCCGGCCTTCTGGGCATTGGCCACCGCGTGCAGGGCGACCGTGGTCTTACCCGAGGACTCGGGACCGTAGATCTCGATGATGCGGCCGCGCGGGAACCCGCCGATGCCGAGGGCGACGTCGAGCGCGATGGAGCTGGTCGGGATCACTTCGATGGGCGCCCGCGCCTCGTCGCCGAGACGCATGACGGAGCCCTTGCCGAACTGCCGCTCGATCTGGGCGAGAGCGGTCTCGAGCGCCTTCTCGCGGTCGTTAGCTGCCATGGGAGCCCCCCTGGAGGGTCACGGGATGAATCGGTTGCCAGAAAGCTACGGGGTGCGACCGACATTTTCTGGAAGAGCACGCCATCGATGGCGGCGTGTCCAATATAGCCGAACGATTGTTCGATCGAGGTTCGACGCCCCCGTCCGTCCCACGGCGCCCCGCGTCGCGGAGCGGACCGGCGCAGACCGGCGGCTCAGCGCCAGCCGGCGGCTCAGCGCAGACCGGCGGCTCAGCGCAGACCGGCGGCGACGTCGGACACCTTGCACACGGCCCGCCAGACGTCCTTGGCGGCGACGCCCTCGGCCAGCGCCTGGTTCACCGTCCTGCCGTCCAGGTCGGCGATGACGTAGTCGCGCGCCCACGACTCGGCGTAGGCGTCACCGAAGTGGAGTCTCATCCGGTTCCAGAAGTCCGACAGGCGCATGGCTCCAGTGTGACCCCTCCCCATGGTGCTCGTGACCGGACGCCCCGGAGGCGGTGCTCCGGGCGGGCGGTTCTGTCGGTGGCGGAGGGCAGTATGGATCCGTGACCGGCTCAGCGCTCGACCACTTCGGCCCGATGACCAGGGAATGGTTCGCCGGCGCCTTCGCCGCGCCCACCGCCGCCCAGGAGGGGGCGTGGGCCTCGATCGCCCGCGGGGACAACACCCTCGTCGTCGCGCCCACCGGCTCCGGCAAGACGCTGGCGGCGTTCCTGTGGTCGCTCGACCGGCTGGCCGCCGAGCGCGCGGCCGAGGCCGGCGGCGCGGACGGCGGGCCGGGCTCCGCGACCCCGCCCGGCGGGACCGCGCGGGGCGCCCGCGACTCCGGCGACCGGCGGGGCACGCGGGGCTCCGGCGGGTCCCGTGGGCGCACGCGCGAGGACGGCGAGGCCGCCCGGCGCTGCCGGGTGCTCTACGTGTCGCCGCTCAAGGCGCTGGCGGTCGACGTCGAGCGCAACCTCCGGGCGCCGCTGACCGGGCTGCGGCAGACCGCCCGGCGGCTCGGGCTGCCGGCGCCGGAGATCTCCGTGGCGATCCGGTCGGGCGACACCTCACCGGAGGAACGGCGCCGGTTCGCGGCCAGGCCCGCCGACATCCTCATCACCACCCCCGAGTCGCTGTTCCTGCTGCTGACCAGCCAGGCCCGCGAGGCGCTGCGCGGGGTGGAGACGGTCATCGTCGACGAGGTGCACGCGGTGGCGGGCACCAAGCGCGGCGCCCACCTGGCCCTCACCCTGGAGCGGCTCGACGCGCTGCTCCCCGCCCCCGCGCAGCGTGTCGGCCTGTCGGCGACCGTGCGCCCGGTGAGCGAGGTCGCCGAGTTCCTCGGCGGTCCCCGCCCGGCCGTCGTGGTGCAGCCCCCCTCGGAGAAGGAGATCGAGATCGAGGTCGTCGTCCCGGTCGAGGACATGACCGAGCTCGACTCCGCCCCGGCGCGGCCGTCCTCCGGTGACGGCGACGGACCCGGCGGAGGTCCCGGCGACGGTGCCGGCGACGACCTCGGCGACGACCGCTGGCTCACCGAGCCGCCCGCCCGGCGGTCCATCTGGCCGCACGTCGAGGAGCGGCTGTTCGACCTGATCGGCGCCCACCGCTCGACGATCGTGTTCGCCAACTCCCGGCGGCTGGCCGAGCGGCTCTGCACCCGGCTCAACGAGCTGGCCTGGGAGCGGCGGCCCGACGACACCGGCGGCACGGGGGAGACCGGCTCCCCGCCGCCCGCCCCGTCCACCGCCCCGGCGGAGATGATGGCGCAGGCGGGCGCGTCCAAGGGCGTGGTCCCGGAGATCGTCCGGGCCCACCACGGGTCGGTGTCGAAGCAGGAGCGCGCGGCGATCGAGGACGCCCTCAAGTCCGGGCGGCTGCCCGCCGTCGTCGCGACCTCCAGCCTGGAGCTCGGCATCGACATGGGCGCGGTCGACCTGGTCGCCTGCGTGGAGTCGCCGCCGAGCGTCTCCAGCGGCCTGCAGCGGATCGGCCGGGCCGGTCACCGGGTGGGGGCGGTCTCCCGCGGCGTGATCTTCCCCAAGTACCGCGGCGACCTGGTGCAGACGGCGGTGGTGGCCGAGCGGATGCGCGCCGGGGAGATCGAGGAGCTGCGCTACCCCCGCAACCCGCTCGACGTGCTCGCCCAGCAGATCGTGGCGATGACGGCGCTCGACGAGTGGACGGTGGACGACCTGGAGGCCCTGGTACGGCGGGCCGCGCCGTACCGGACGCTGCCCCGCGGCGCCCTGGAGGCGACGCTCGACATGCTCGCCGGGCGCTACCCGAGCGAGGAGTTCGCCGAGCTGCGCCCGCGGATCGTCTGGGACCGCGTCACGGGCGTCCTGCGGGGCCGGCCGGGGGCGCAGCGGCTGGCCGTGACCAACGGCGGCACGATCCCCGACCGGGGGCTGTTCGGCGTGTTCCTGGCCGGGGAGAAGTCCTCGCGGGTGGGCGAGCTGGACGAGGAGATGGTCTACGAGTCGCGGGTGGGCGACGTGTTCGTGCTGGGCGCGACGTCCTGGCGGATCGAGGACATCACGGCCGACCGGGTCCTGGTCTCCCCCGCGCCCGGCCGGCCGGGCAAGCTGCCGTTCTGGCACGGTGACAGCGCGGGGCGCCCGGCCGAGCTGGGCCGGGCGATCGGCGCCTTCCTCCGCGAGGTGTCCGCCTCGGGAGGCGGGGCGCCGGAGCGGATCCGGGCGGCCGGGTTCGACGGGTTCGCCGCGGCCAACCTCCTGTCCTACCTCGCCGAGCAGCGGGAGGCCACGGGATACGTCCCCGACGACCGGACGCTGGTGGTCGAGCGGTTCCACGACGAGCTGGGCGACTGGCGCGTCGTGCTGCACTCGCCGTACGGCGCGCGGGTGCACGCGCCGTGGGCCCTGGCGATCGGGCGGCGGCTGCGCGAGCGCTACGGCGTCGACGTCCAGGCGATCCACTCCGACGACGGGATCGTGCTGCGCATCCCGGACACGCTCTCCGACCCCCCGTCCGACGTCGCGGTCTTCGACGCCGAGGAGATCGAGCGGATCGTCACCGAGGAGCTCGGCGGCTCGGCGCTGTTCGCCGCGCGCTTCCGGGAGTGCGCGGGGCGGTCCCTGCTGCTGCCGCGCCGCACGCCCGGCAGGCGCACCCCGCTGTGGCAGCAGCGGCAGCGGGCCTCGCACCTGCTGGCCGTGGCGA
Organism: Streptosporangium sandarakinum; assembly: GCF_013409935.1. Taxonomy (GTDB): domain Bacteria; phylum Actinomycetota; class Actinomycetes; order Streptosporangiales; family Streptosporangiaceae; genus Streptosporangium; species Streptosporangium nondiastaticum. The sequence goes on from NZ_JACCCO010000001.1 coordinate 1,534,597, forward strand.
GCCGCTACGCCTCGTTCCCGGTCGTGCTGGAGACGATGCGCGAGTGCCTGCAGGACGTCTTCGACGTGCCGGGCCTGGTCCGGCTCATGCGCGACATCGCGGCGCGGCGGGTGCGGCTGGTCGAGGTGGAGACCTCCCAGGCGTCGCCGTTCGCCGCGTCGCTGCTGTTCAACTATGTCGGCGCGTTCATGTACGAGGGCGACGCCCCGCTGGCCGAGCGCCGCGCCCAGGCGCTGGCGCTCGACACGACCCTGCTGGCCGAGCTGCTGGGCCAGGCCGACCTGCGCGAGCTGCTCGACCCCGACGTCATCGCCGACACCGAGCGCGAGCTGGCGCGGCTCGACCGGCCGCTGCGCGACGCCGAGGACCTCGCCGACCTGCTGCGCTCGCACGGCCCGCTGCTCGCCGAGGACGTCGGCCTGCGCGGGGGCGACCCGGCGTGGCTGGCCGGCCTGGAGGAGGCCCGGCGGGCGATCAGGGTGCGGATCGCCGGTCAGGAGCGGTGGGCGGCGATCGAGGACGCCTCCCGGCTGCGCGACGCGCTCGGCGTGCCGCTGCCGGTCGGCGTGCCGCAGGCGTTCCTGGAGCCGGTGAACGACCCGCTGGGCGATCTGGTCGCCCGGCACGCCCGCACCCGCGCCCCGTTCGCGGCGGCCACGGCCGCGGCGCGGTTCGGCCTGGGGCAGGCGGTCGTCACCGACGCGCTGCGCCGCCTGGCCGCGGCGGGCCGGGTGGTGAGCGGGGAGTTCCGGCCCGGCGGCCGGGGCGAGGAGTGGTGCGACGCCGGGGTGCTGCGGCTGCTGCGCCGCAGGTCGCTGGCCCGGCTCCGCAAGGAGGTCGAGCCGGTCTCCCCCGAGACGCTCGCGGCCTTCGCCCCCGCCTGGCACGGCGTCACCGGCGTCTCCCGGGGGAGCAGGCCGCCGATCGACGCGCTGGTGGGTGCGATCGAGCAGCTCCAGGGCGCGGCGGTGCCCGCCTCCGCGCTGGAGACGCTGGTCCTGCCCTCCCGGGTGCCGGGATACGACCCGTCGCTGCTGGACGAGCTGACCTCCTCGGGCGAGGTCGTCTGGGCCGGTCAGGGATCGCTGCCGGGCGCGGACGGCTGGGTGGCGCTGTACTTCGCCGACACCGCGCCCCTGCTGATGCCCGAGCCGCTGGAGATCACCATGACCCCGCTGCACGAGGCGGTCCTGTCCGCCCTCGGCGGCGGGGGCGCGCTGTTCTTCCGCGAACTGGGCGCCCGCGCCGGCGCGCTCCTCGCGTCCGGCCCGTCCCCGGACGACGTGGTGCTCACGGCCGCGGTGTGGGACCTCGTGTGGGCGGGCCGGATCACCGGTGACACGCTGGCGCCGCTGCGCGCCACCCTCGGCACCGGACGCCCGGCGCACCGCCCGGCCACCACCCGCAGGCGGCGGCCGGTGCTGCCCAGCCGCAGCGGCCCGCCGACCGTGAGCGGGCGCTGGTGGCTGCTGCCGGAGCCCGCGGGGGACGCCACCCAGCGGGCGCACGCCCAGGCCGAGACGCTGCTGGAGCGGCACGGCGTGGTGACCCGGGGCGCGGTGGCCGCCGAGCGGCTGCCCGGCGGGTTCGCCGCCGTCTACCAGGTCCTGCGCGCGTTCGAGGAGAGCGGCCGCTGCCGCCGGGGCTACTTCGTCGAGGGCCTGGGCGGGGCGCAGTTCGCCCTGCCGGGCGCCGTGGACCGCATGCGCGCCGCGGCGAGCCCGCTCCGGCCCGTCGAGCCGGCCCCCGACCTCTGGAGCACCCGGAAGCCCGTGGCGGACGTGCCGCGGGCGGTGGTGCTGGCCGCCGCCGACCCGGCCAACCCGTACGGCGCCGCCCTGCCGTGGCCCTCCCATCCCGGGGAGGTGTCCCACAAGCCGGGCCGCAAGGCGGGCTCCCTGGTGGTGCTCGTCGACGGGCATCTGGTGCTCTACGTCGAGCGCGGCGGCAAGACCCTGCTGTCCTTCGCCGGCGGTGAGCGGCTGCGGCCCGCCGTGGACGCCCTTGCGCTGGCGGTGCGCGACGGCGCCCTCGGGAAGCTGACCGTGGAGCGCGCGGACGGCTCGGCCGTGGGCGACTCCCCCCTGGCCGCCGCGCTGGAGGCCGCCGGGTTCCATCCGACCCCGCGCGGCCTGCGCCTGCGCGCCTGACCGGAGACCGCCGTACGGTTCCGGGAGCACCCGCGCGCGGGCCCGGCCGGGGCCGGTCAGACGATTCCGGGAACCACCCGCACGCGGATCCCGCCGGGGCCGGTCAGACGGTTCCGGAAGCCACCCGCGCGCGGGCCCGGCCGGGGCCGGTCAGACGGTTTCGGAGAAGACCTGCTCGCGGGCCTGGCCGAGGGCCGAGACCAGGGCCCCGCGCAGCACGGGGTTGCCCTCGACCCGTGAGACCACGACCCGCGGCCGGCTCGGGCAGATCCTGGCCACCGCCTCCTCGACCCTGGCCGCGAGCGTGGGGCCGCCGGCGCGGCCGACGTCGCCGCTGAGCACGACCAGGCCGGGGTCCAGCACCACCGAGACCGCCGCCACGCCGACGGCCAGCCGGCCGGCCAGCTCGACGAGGAAGTCCTCCGCGCCCTCCTCGACGGCCGCGCGGACGTGGTCGCCCAGGGACGCGGACACGTCGGAGAGAGTGACCCCGTGCGAGCCGTTCGCGGAACCCGCCGCGTCGGCGCCGCCGATCCCGGCCCCTGGGACCGGCACGGAGAGCGGTACGGAGACCGGCGCGCGGCCGGAGCCGATGCCGTGCGCGCCGGCCAGGCCGCGCACGGCGTCCCCGCCGACCAGGCGCTGGAAGGAGCCCGACTGCGGCTCGTGCACGTCGGTGGGGAGCGGCTCCCCCGGCACCGGGAGCCAGCCGATCTCGCCCGCGCCGCCGGTGAAGCCCCGGTGCAGCCGCCCTCCGAGCATGACCCCGAGTCCCTGGCCGACCCCGGCCCAGACGAGCACGAAGTCGCCCAGTCCCGCGGCGGCGCCGTGGACGTGCTCGGCCAGCGCGGCGAGGTTGACGTCGTTCTCTATCCGCACGGGGACGTCGAGGGCGTCGCGAAGTCCGGCGAGCACCCCCACGTGCCAGGACGGCAGGTCGAAGGAGAAGCGGACGTCGCCGGTGGCCGGGTCGACGACGCCGCGGGTGCCGATCACGAAGGCGCGCAGCCGGGAGCGGGTGATGCCGGCCGACGCGCAGACCTTGTCGACGGCGCCGCAGACCAGGCGGACCGGATCGTCGTGGCCGTTGGGGTCCACCGACACCTCGGCCACGGTCTCGCCGGTGATGTCGGCCACCGCCGCGCTGACCCGGCCGGGCTGGACGTCCAGCCCGGCGGCGTACGCGCACGACGGCACGAGGCCGTAGAGGGCGGCGTTGGGGCCGCGCCCGCCCGCCTGCTCGCCGACCACCGCGACGAGCCCGCGCTCCTCCAGTCGGGCCAGCAGCTGCCCCGCGGTGACCTTGGACAGGCCGGTGTGCTCTCCCAGCTCGGCCCGGGTCAGGGGTCCGCCGGCCAGCAGCAGTTCCAGCGCCGCCCGATCGTTGAGCTGGCGCAGCAGCCGGGGTGTTCCCGGGCGTCTGGGCAAGGTCCGCTCCCCCCGTCACGATCCGCTAACGGTCGTTTCTTTTAAGAAAGTTTATTGTTAGTTTAACCATGGTCAGCCCGCAGGCGACAGTCCCGCGGGCCACAGGACGCCCACTCCGCCCGGAGCGCGCTCAGGTCGCGGGGACCCGAGCCGACAGCCCGAAGAGCGTCACCCCCGTTGAAAGCCGGAAAGGGAGAACTCCAGTGAAGTTCGCGAGAATCGCCACCACGACGGCCGCCACCGCCGCCCTCGCGCTGGGCCTGGCCGCCTGCAGCGGCTCTGATTCGTCCGATGGCGCCGCCACCTCCGGGGCGTCGGCGCCGGCCGCCTCCGGCCCCAAGTTCGCCGGTCAGACGCTCACCATGTGGCGGCTCGGCGACAGCAACCCCGCCGCCCAGAAGTACATGGACGAGCTGAACGCGGCCTTCGAGAAGGAGTCCGGCGCCAAGGTCAACCTCGAGTGGATCCCCTGGCCCCAGGTGAACGACAAGTTCACCGCCGCCGCCGCGGGCGGCGCCGGCCCGGACGTCACCGAGATCGGCAACGACCAGGTGCCGCTCTGGCAGAGCCAGGAGGCGCTGTCCCCGATCACCGAGCTCGTGCAGTCCGGCGACCAGGCGGAGATCCCGAAGAACCTCCTCGGCCTGGAGACCATCGACGGCGATGTCTACGCCGTCCCGTGGGGCGCGGGCTCCCGCGCGGTGCTCTACCGCAAGGACTGGTTCAAGGATCTCGGCATCGAGGTTCCGAAGACCTGGGACGAGGTCGTCGCCGCGGCCAAGAAGATCCAGGAGAAGAAGGGCAAGGACGTCGACGGCTTCGCCTTCAACGGCGGCTCCGACGCCAACCACCTGCTCGCCGCGTTCGCCTGGTCCGAGGGCGGCGAGTACGCCGTCAAGGAGGGCGACAAGTGGGTCGGCAAGGTGACCGACCCCGCGTTCAAGGCCGGCTTCGCCACCTACACGGGCCTGGTCACCGACGGCCTGTCCAGCAAGTCGCGCCTCACCCAGAACACGGTGGACATCCGCAAGCGGTTCGCCAACGACAAGGTCGGCATGTACCTGACCGCCGGCTGGGACCTGCCGGGCATCGAAGAGGACAGCAAGGGCAAGCTGAAGGGCGACAAGCTGGGCTTCTTCCCGCTCCCCGCCAAGACCGGCGGTGAGGCCCCGTCCTTCTTCGGCGGCAACGACATCACCGTCTGGGGCAGCGCGAAGAACAAGGAACTGGCGGCCGCCTACGTCAAGATGGCCACGAACAAGGAGTGGGCCGGCCGCTACGCCTCCGAGGGCGGCCTGCTGCCGATCTACCCCGAGGCGCTGGCGAAGCTGAAGGACGACCCGGCGCAGGCCCCGTTCGCCGCCGCCTTCGCCAAGGCCAAGGCGTTCCCCGCCGACTCCAACTGGACCGAGGCCAACGAGACCAAGGCCGTGCTGCAGAACGCCGCCCGGTCGGTCATCGAGGGCAAGGCCAGCGCCGACGATGCCCTGGCCAAGGCCAACGGGGAAATCGAAGAGATCCTGAACCAGTAGCCCCATGACGAACACGTCCACGGTCGCCCGGGGCGGGGATTCCTTCCCCGCCCCTGGGCGGCGCCGTCACGCCCCGCAACGTCCCGCCAAGGCCCGCGGGCTCTCCCCCCGGGCCGTCCCCTACGTCCTGCTCGCGCCCGGCCTGCTGGTGATCGCCGGGCTGCTGCTCTATCCGCTGGGGCAGATGATCTTCATCTCCTTCCAGAAGGTGGGAATCCCCCAGATCAACGGGAAGAAGCCGGCGACCTGGGAGGGCTGGGACAACTACACCAGGGTCCTCGACAACGAGATCTTCTGGTCCTCTCTCCGCAACACCCTCGTGTTCGCGGCCATCACGGTGACCCTGACGCTGGTCCTCGGGACCGCGGTCGGCACCCTGCTCAACCGGCTGGGCAAGAAGATGTCCACCTTCGTGGTCATCGGCATCATGTCGGCCTGGGCCGTACCTCCGGTCGCCCAGGGCGTCATCTGGCGATGGCTCTTCGACGCCGACGCCGGAATGATCAACTGGGCGCTGAACCTGCTGCCCGACGGGCTGTCGGAACTGCTGTTCGGGCGGTCCGACTGGACCGGCGAGCCGTGGCTGAACGACGCGTTCACCATCTACCTGGTGCTGATCGTCTGCGTGCTCTGGTCGTCGTTCCCGTTCGTCGCGGTGTCGGTGCTCGCCGGTCTCAGGGGCATCCCCGCGGAGCTCTACGAGGCGGCCCGGGTCGACGGCGCCACCCCCTGGCGGATCTTCCGGAAGATCACCTTCCCGCTGCTCAAGCCGGTCTTCTCGGTGCTGACGATCCTGTCCATCATCTGGGACTTCAAGGTCTTCAGCCAGCTGTACGTGCTGATGGGCGGGCCGAACAACCGCGAGGCGTTCAACCTGTCGCTCTTCTCCTTCGCCGAGGCGTTCCGCAGCCCGCCGAAGATGGGCGTCGGAGCGGCGATCGCGGTGATCCTGACGCTGATCCTGCTCGTCGTCACCGCCGTCTACATCAGGCAGATCGTCAAGACGGAGGACCTGCGATGACCCCGTTCGCCCGCAAGCGCCTGACGAGGATCGCGCTGAACGCGGCCGGCCTGCTGGTCTTCCTGTTCGCGGTGTTCCCCGTCTACTGGATGGTCTCGACCTCCTTCAAGGCCAACGACCAGATCTTCACCACCGACTTCATCCCGTTCCCCACCCACTTCACCGTCGAGCACGTGGACCGGGTGCTCAGCGAGGGCGTGGCCGGCAACTCCATCTGGCTCTACATGCGCAACAGCGCGATCGTCGCCCTGGGCACGGTCCTCATCGGCGCCGCGCTCGCGCTGCTGGCGGCCACCGCCATCGCCCGCTTCACGTTCCGGGGCCGTACGAGCTTCCTGATCCTCCTGCTCATCGTGCAGATGATCCCGGCGGAGGCCCTGCTCATCCCGCTCTTCCTCAACGTCAAGCGGCTCGGCCTGTACGACCAGCTGCTGGGCCTGATCGTCATCAACGTCGGCCTGACGCTGCCGTTCGGCATCTGGATGCTGCGCACGTTCGTCGCCGCGGTGCCCAGGTCGCTGGAGGAGGCCGCCTGGATCGACGGCGCCAGCCGGATGACGACCTTCTGGCGGGTGCTGTTCCCGCTGGTGGCCCCCGGCCTGGTGGCGACGAGCATCTTCTCGTTCATCACCGCGTGGAACGAGCTGATCTTCGCGCTCATCCTGATGTCGGACTCCTCGGGCTACACGATGCCCGTCGCGCTGCAGTTCTTCTTCGGTCAGCGCGGCACCGACTGGGGCGCCATCATGGCCGGCTCCACGATGATGACGATCCCCGTCGTCGCCTTCTTCCTCGTGGTGCAGCGGCGGATGGTCTCCGGCCTCGTCGCGGGCGCCGTCAAGGGCTGACCCCGGCGCCGGTACGGTCCCGCGCCCACGCGGTGCGGGCCGTACGGCACGCCATCGGCGACGACGGCGACACCGGCGGCCGGGCCCGCGCGGCCCCGCCGCCCCCATCCCCTCCACCGGGCCACCTCTCCCGGCAACTTTCCAGGTAAGGAGCGTTCCAGCGCCATGTCCGAGTTCACCGCGAGTCCCGGCGACCGCGGCCTTCACCGCCTCGCGGCCGGCACGCTGCTCGCCGCCTTCCAGGGTGTCACCGCCCCAGAGTGGGTCGTGCGGGAGCTGGAGGCCGGCCTCGGCGGCGTCACCCTCTTCGGCTTCAACGTCGCCGGCCCCGACCGGCTGGCGGCCCTCACCGCGCGGCTGCACGAGGCGGGCGAGCCGGTCGTCTCGCTGGACGAGGAGGGCGGCGACGTCACCCGCCTCGACTACCACGTGGGCAGTCCCTACCCCGGCAACGCCGCCCTGGGCGCCGTCGACGACGTCGAGCTGACCCGGCGCGTGCACCGGGCGATCGGCGACGACCTGGCCCGTTGCGGGATCAACCTCGACATGGCCCCGTCCGCGGACGTCAACAGCGCCGACGACAACCCGGTGATCGGCACCCGCTCGTTCGGATCGGACCCCGCCCTGGTGGCCCGGCACACCGTCGCCGCGGTGCGGGGCCTGCAGTCGGCCGGGGTGGCCGCCTGCGTCAAGCACTTCCCCGGCCACGGCGCCACCCTCCAGGACTCCCATCTGGAGGTGCCGCTCGTGAACGCCTCGCCGGAGCTGCTGCGCGTGCGTGAGCTGGTGCCCTTCCGCGCCGCGATCGAGGCCGGGACCAAATCGATCATGACCGCGCACGTCCGCGTCCCGGCGCTGACCGGGACGCTCCCCGCCACGCTGTCACCGGCCGCCCTGACCGGGCTGCTCCGCGGCGAGCTGGGCTACGACGGGGTGGTCATCTCCGACGCCCTCGACATGCGGGCGGTCACCGACGCCTACGGCCTGGTGGGCGGCTCGGTGCTCTCCCTGGCCGCCGGAGCCGACCTGCTCTGCCTCGGGCCGCTGCCGACGGAGGAGGACGTCCGCCGGATCATCGCCGGGATCGTCGCCGCGGTGCGGGACGGCCGCCTGCCCGGGGAACGTCTGGAGGAGGCGGCCGAGCGGGTGACGCGGCTGCGCGCCTGGTTCGCCGCGTCCCGGTCGGACGCGGCGGCGGCGGGCGCGGCGGGCATGGACGGGGAGCGGGTGGTCGGCCTGACCGCGGCCCGCCGGGCGGTCAGCCTCACCGGGACCACGGCCCCGCTCGTCGATCCGCTGGTGGTGGAGATGGAGACCCCGCCGACCATCGCGGTGGGGGACGTGCCGTGGGGGTTCACCCCGTTGCTGCCCCGGGCGGAGATCGTACGGGTCCGGCCGGAGGACGCCGACGTGCCGGGCCTGCTGGCGCGCGCCGCGGGCCGCTCCCTGGTCGTGGTGGTCAAGGACGCCCACCGCCACGCCGTCGGCCGTTCGGTGATCTCGGAGCTGCTGGCCGCCCGCCCCGACGCGACGGTGGTGGAGATGGGCCTGCCGGTCTGGCGGCCCGAGGGCGTGACCTACCTCGCCACGTACGGCGCCGGCCGGGCCAACGCCCAGGCCGCCGCCGAACTGCTCGGCGTCTGACGGTCCCGTCCGACCGGTTCGCCCCTGTCCGACCGGCCCGGCCGAGCCGGTCGGACGGGGATGGGCGGGAGCGGCGCGGCCGTACGGGCGGGCCGGTCGTACGGGGCCGGGCGGGAACGGCGCGGCCGTACGGATGCCCGGGCGGCGCGGACGGCTCAGGACGCGAAGAGTTCCTCGCGCGCCTGCTCCAGCGCCGCCAGCACGGCGCCGCGCAGCACCGGGTCGCCCTCGACCTCACCGGACACCACCCGGGGACGCACCGGGCACATCCGGGCCACGGCCTCCTCGATCCTGAAGGTCAGCTCACCGCCGCCCGCCCGGCTGACCTCGCCGGCGAGCACCACGAGCCCGGGGTCCAGCACCACGCACACCGACGCCACGCCCAGCGCCAGCCGCCGGGCGATCTCGTCCAGCAGCGGCCGGCCGCGCTCCCCCGCCTCGACGGCCGCCGCCACGCACTCGGCCGCGCCGCGCCCGGCGAAGCCGTACGTCCGGGCCAGTTCGGTCACCGCCTCGTCGGTGACCAGCGACTGAAGCCCTCCGGCGAGGGACGGCATGCGCCCGGGGACCTCCCGCACGTCCTCGGCGAGCGGCACACCCGGCACCGGCAGGTAACCGATCTCCCCGGCGCTGCCGGAACGGCCGCGGTGCAGCCGGCCGCCGAGGACGACGCCGAGGCCGATGCCGCGGTCCACCCAGAGCAGCACGAAGTCGTCGGCCCGCCGCGCCGCGCCCAGGGCGCGCTCGGCGACGGCCACCAGGTTCACGTCGTTCTCTATCCTGACGTCGCGGCGCAGGTCGCGGGCGAGCCGCTCGTGGATGCCCTCGCGCCAGCCCGGCAGGTCGAAGGAGAACCGGATGTCCCCGGTGCGGGGATCGACGACGCCGGGAGTGCCGATCACGACCGCCCGCAGCCTGGCCAGGGCGACCTTGGCGGACCGGCACGCCTTGACGATCGCGTTGTGCACGAGGGCGACCGGGTCGTCGTGCCCGTCCGGGGCGACGGTCACCTCGGCCACGATATCGCCGCTGATATCGGCGACGGCGGTGGTGACGAATTCCGGCCCGACGGCCAGGCCCGCGACATAGGCGGAAGACGGAATAACCCCATAAAGGGCGGCATTCGGCCCTCTTCCTCCCGCCTGCTCCCCGGTCACCTCGACCAGGCCGCGCTCTTCGAGCCGGGCCAGCGTCTGGGACGCCGTCACCTTGGAAAGCCCGGTCAGCTCACCGATCTGCCCCCGGGTCAGGGGACCGGAGTCGAGCAGGAGCTCCAGGGCGGCCCGGTCGTTGATCTCCCGCAGAAGCCTGGGAACGCCAGGACGTCGCTCCATACGCATGCTCTCTTGTCCGCCGTTTCCCCGTCGCTTTTTGCATTCAGGCGAGAAGCGTTCGCATTAGTCAATAAAGGTTCCTGACAGCTTAGCCGCGCGGGGACCGCCACGGGTTCCCGCCGTACCTCCGCTGGTTTCCGCCGGGGCGCCCCTCCCCCACGACGCTCCAGGCGCGGTCCGTCACGGAGGGTCACGGGCGCCCTCACCGGACGAGCCGGGCGCCGGCCGCAGAGGCGACATGTTCGGCTCTTCCGATCCCTGGCGCCTAAGCAGTCAATAGCAGGCGGGATAATCGACTACATGCGCCTATCTGCTCGTGTCGACTATGCCCTTCGTGCCGCCGCCGAACTCGCCGCCGCCGGTGACGGACCGACCACGGTGGGCGAGCTGGCCAAGGAGCAGGACATGCCGCCGAAGTATCTGGAGAACATCCTGCTGCAGATGCGCCGGGCCGGCCTGGTCCGCGGCCAGCGCGGCCCCGAGGGCGGCTACGTGCTGGCCCGCCCGGCGCGGGAGATCACCCTGGCCGACGTGATCCGCGCGGTGGACGGCCCGCTGGCCAACGTCCGGGGCGAGCGGCCCGAGCACGTCGGCTACCGCGGCCCCGCCGAGTCGCTGCAGAAGGTCTGGATCGCGCTGCGCGCCAGCGAGCGGGCCATCCTGGAGGAGGTCACGCTCGACAGCGTGGCCACCGGCATGCTCCCCGAGCGCGTCATGACCCTCGCCGCCGACCCCTCCGCCTGGGACTGAGCCGGCCCCATGCCCGAGGGCGACGTCGTCTACCGCACCGCGAGGCGGCTGGGCCGGGCGCTCGACGGCCGGGTCCTGGTCAGGTCCGACTTCCGCGTCCCGCGGTACGCCACCGCCGATCTGACCGGCAGGCGGGTCCTTGAGACCGTCTCGCGCGGCAAGCACCTGCTCACCCGGGTGGAGGGGGACCTCACCGTCCACACCCACCTGCGGATGGAGGGGAGCTGGCAGATATCGCCCGCCGGACGGCGCGTCCCCCCGGGTGACGTGGTCCGCCTCGTGCTGGCGAACACCGAGTGGCAGGCGGCGGGGGTACGGCTCGGCATGGTGGACCTGGTGGCGACCGCCGAGGAGCATCGGCTGGTCGGGCATCTGGGCCCCGACCCGCTGGGGCCCGACTGGGATGTGGCGGAGGCCGCGCGGCGGCTCGCGCGCGATCCCCGGGCGACCATCGGCGAGGCGCTGCTCGACCAGCGCAACCTCGCGGGGGTCGGCACCGTCTACCGGGCCGAGACGCTCTTCCTCGCGGGGGTCTCGCCGTGGCGGCCGGTGGGTGAGATCGAAGATGTGGAGGGGATCGCCGCGCTCGCGCGGCGGCTGCTGCACGCCAACCGAGACCGGGCGACCAGGGCGACGACGGGCGACCCACGCCCGGGACGGGACATGTGGGTGTACGGCAGGGCAGGAAGGTCATGCCTGCGCTGCGGGCATCGGATCAGTCGTGGCGAGATGGGGGCACAGCCGCAGGAACGGCTGATCTTCTGGTGCCGTCACTGCCAGCCGGGAGGACCGACCGGCTAGGCGGCGACCATGTCGTTGACCTCGGGGAAAACATCCTCGGAAAGAGACCCGGGCACGGTCTCGGCGATCGGCAGGCGCTCCCGCTCGGGAACGTCGCCGGCGAGCACCGGGGCGTGCTGGAGCTCGGCCAGGGCGAACTGGTCGGAGACCTCGCGGAGCACCTGCGACAGCGGCACACCGAGGGCGCCGCAGATCGACGCGAGCAGCTCCGAGGACGCCTCCTTCTGGCCACGCTCCACCTCGGAGAGATATCCGAGGGAGACACGGGCCAACGTGGAAACCTCACGCAGGGTGCGACTCTGCCGCACCCGCAGTCGCCGCAGCACGTCACCGAGCAGCTGACGCAGCAGGACCATCTGTCGCTCCCTCCCCAGCGCGGGAGTCTGGGCGACCCCCCGCGCGATCGGTTCGTGCCGCCCGTTCGTGCGCGACCCTTGGTACATACTCCTCGCCGTCATCATCGCTTGACCTTTACATCACTCACAGTTCCACCGTACCCGCATCCACCGATGCGACGGCAGACCACGGTGAGCATGTTCGCTGGGGACGTAACGCGGTAATCACCCGGAATGTTCCCTCACGCTCGTCTCCAGAACTCTCCGCAGAAGGTCCACTGCCTCGATCACCGTCGACCGCCGGATCTCGTCACGCGTTCCGGCGAGGTTCAGATCTTCCTGCCATACCCGCCCATCCGAACCGCTAACGGCCAAATGCACGGTACCGACCGGTTTTCCGTCCTGCGGGTCGGGTCCGGCCACCCCGGTCGAGGCCAGGCCGTAGGAGGCGCCGGTGAGCCGGCGGACGCCGTCCGCCATGGCCGCGGCGACGTCCGGGTGGACCGCCCCCTCCCGCGCCAGCAGGTCGGCGGGGACGCCCAGGAGACGGTGTTTGAGCTCGGTGGCGTAGGAGATGACGCCGCCGGCGAAGGCGGCCGACGCGCCGGCCGGGACGGTGAGGGCCGCACCGATCATCCCCGCGGTCAGCGACTCGGCCACCGCCACCGTCTCCCCCCGGCGGACGAGCAGGGACAGCACCTCGGCGGCGGGCGGGACGCGGCCCATCAGGCCTCCCTCGCCTGCTTCGCCACCTGCCGCAGCTTCACCGCGCGGACGACGTAGTCGACCCCCGTCGCCACGGTCACCACGACCGCGGCGCCCATCACGACCCAGCGGAGCACATCCGGCATGCCCGGCCACATGTAGAGGGCGATCGCGGCGATCTGCAGGACGGTCTTCACCTTCCCGCCGTAGCTGGCCGGGATGACCCCGTGCCGGATCACCGCGAACCGCAGGAGGGTCACGCCCAGCTCCCGGCCGAGGATCACGACGGTGACCCACCACGGAAGCTCGCCCAGGACCGACAGGCTGATCAGCGCGGCGCCGGTCAGCGCCTTGTCCGCGATCGGATCGGCGATCTTCCCGAAGTCGGTGACCAGACCGTAGCGGCGGGCCAGCTCGCCGTCCAGCAGGTCGGTGAGCGAGGCCACCAGGAAGATCACCAGCGCGGTGATCCGCCAGCCGTCCCCCTCCAGGAAGAGGCACACCACGAAGAACGGGACCATCGCCAGACGGAGCACCGTGACGACGTTGGCGATGTTCCAGGCGCTCGGCCTGGGACCCATGGACGCCGAGGTCGATCCGGTGCCGGTCTCTGGCGTGTTGGTCATACGCTCTCCCGGCCGGGCGGCGCGCTCACGGAGCGGCCTTGATTCGGGCGATCAGGTCGACCCCCTCGGAGTCGACGACGACGGCCCGCACGATCTGCCCCGGCACCAGGCCGATGCCCTGGACCGTGACGGAGCCGTCCACCTCGGGCCCCTGGTGGGCCGCCCGCCCCTCGTAGCCGCCGTCACCGAGGTCCTCCTCGATGAGGACGTCCACCTCGGTGCCGATGCGCTCTTCGGCCCGCTGGGCCATGAGCTCGTCCGCCAGCTCGGTGAGCGCGGCCACCCTGGCGTCGATGACCTCCTGGTCGAGCTTGCCGGGCAGGGACGCCGCCTCGGTGCCCTCCTCGTCGGAGTAGCCGAAGACGCCGATGACGTCGAGCCGCGCCTCCTGCAGGAAGTCGACCAGCTCGCCGAACTCCTCCTCGGTCTCACCGGGGAAGCCGACGATGAAGTTGGACCGCACGCCCGCCTCCGGGGCGCCCGCGCGGATGGTCTCCAGCAGGTCGAGGAAGCGCCGGGGGTCTCCGAAGCGGCGCATCCTGCGCAGCACCGTGCCGCTGGCGTGCTGGAAGGACAGGTCGAAGTAGGGCGCCACGCCCTCGGTCGAGGAGATCGTCTCCAGCAGGCCCGGGCGGAGCTCGGCGGGCTGGAGGTAGCTGGCCCGCACCCGGTCGATCCCCTCGACGGCGGCCAGGGCCGGCAGCAGTCTCTCCAGGGCCCGCAGGTCTCCGAGGTCCTTGCCGTAGGAGGTGGAGTTCTCGCTGACCAGGACGAGCTCCCTGACGCCCTCGCCGGCCAGCCAGGCCGCCTCGGCGAGGATCTCCTCCGGCTTCCGTGACACGTAGGCGCCGCGGAAGGCGGGGATGGCGCAGAAGGTGCACCGCCGGTCGCAGCCGGAGGCCAGCTTCAGCGAGGCCACCGGGCCGTCTCCGAGGCGTTTGCGCAGCGGGCGGGGACCGCTGGCCGGGGCCAGGCCCTCGGGCAGGTCGCCGTGGCCGGGGATGTGGGATTTGGGGGCGGCGGCGCGCTCGACCGGCGAGATCGGCAGCAGCGTCCGGCGGTCGCGCGGGCTGTGCGGGACGAGTGGCCTGTCGGCCAGCACGTCGTCCAGCCGCGCGCCGATCTGGGAGTAGTCGTCGAAGGAGATGACGGCCGACGCCTCGGGCAGCGCGTCGGCGAGCTGGTCGCCGTAGCGCTCGGCCATGCAGCCCGCGGCGACCACTTTGGCGCCGGAGTCGGCCGCGGCGAGCAGCGTGTCGATGGAGTCCTTTTTCGCTGAGTCGATGAAGCCGCAGGTGTTGACGACGATGACGTCCGGATCGTCGTCGCCCACCTGCCAGCCGGCAGCCTCAAGGCGCGCCGCGAGCTCTTCGGAGTCGACCTCGTTGCGCGCGCAACCCAGTGTGATCAGCGATGCGGTTCGGCGGGATGACATGGTGAACACTACGGTATCGGGAGTTGGCCACCATCGGCGCACTCCCCCTCCCCCAGGTTCCCCCTCCCGGCCTCTCCGGCCCCTCTGGAAGGCTCTCCCGGTCTTACCCGGCTCCCCCGTACGGTCAGGACTTGGAAGCCTTGTAGGAGTGTTTGAGCACCTCTCCCCCGGAGCCCGGGACACCGAGGTCCACGCCGTTCATCCGGACCGAGAAGGCCCCGGCATCACCGAAGGTGACCTTCAGCGCCTTCTGCGCCCGCCACACGGACGCCTGCCCGGCCGTCATCCGGCCGGAGAAGAGCCGGCGCCCGGCCGAGTCCTTGACGTCGAGCCAGGACGGGCGTCTCGCCGTGATCTGGAGGACCACCTCGCCCTGCTTCGGGGCGAGCGCCGCACCGGCCCGGCGCTGACCGCCGGCCAGCGGCCGCGCGTGCGCCGAGTGCGGCGCGGCCGACTTCTTGGCCGGGCGGATGTCGGCGGTCGGGGTCTCCTCCCCGCCCATCATCTTCACCACGCCGAACACCACGAGGATGGCCAGCGCCACCCCCATGGCCATCGTCCAGTTGGGTGAGCGGCGCTCCCGGATGTTGATCGGCTTGTCGGCCTGGAAGACGCTGGCCGCCCGCACCGGCAGCGGAACGCCCCCGTGCAGCTCGTCGTACTCGTGCACCATGGCCTCGGGATCCAGCCCGAGGACCTTGGAGATGTTGCGTATGTGACCCCGCGCGTAGAAGTCGCCCCCGCAGTGCGAGAAGTCGTCGCGTTCCATCGCGTGGATCAGTGCCTCGCGCACGCGCGTGCGCGCGCTCAACTGCCCGACGGTCATGCCCGCCGCCTGGCGTGCCTCTGCCAGACTGCCGCCAATGCTCATGCCGCACGCCCCCCAGCCCCCGACGTTGCGTAGTGAGTCCTATTCAATCAGTAATCAGGGGGACTGTGTACGCCGGGGGGGTCATCACCCTCTCAAGTCGGCCAGGAGACCCGGCAGGTCGTCGGGTTTGACCAGCACCTCCCTCGCCTTCGACCCCTCGCTCGGCCCGACGACGTTGCGGCTCTCCAGCAGGTCCATCAGCCGCCCCGCCTTGGCGAAGCCCACCCGCAGCTTGCGCTGGAGCATGGAGGTGGAGCCGAACTGGGTGGTGACGATCAGCTCGGCCGCCTGGACCAGCAGTTCGAGGTCGTCGCCGATGTCCTCGTCGATCTCCTTCTTGGCGGTGGCGGCGGCGGTGACGTCCTCGCGGTACTCGGCCTGCATCTGGGCCTTGCAGTGCGCGACGATCTCGACGATCTCCTTCTCGGAGACGAAGGCGTTCTGCAGCCGCATGGGCTTGCTCGCGCCCATCGGCAGGAACAGCGCGTCACCCTGGCCGACCAGCTTCTCGGCGCCGGGCTGGTCGAGGATGACTCGGCTGTCGGCCAGGCTGGAGGTGGCGAACGCCAGCCGGGACGGCACGTTCGCCTTGATCAGGCCGGTGACGACGTCCACCGACGGCCGCTGGGTGGCGATCACCAGGTGGATGCCGGCGGCGCGGGCGAGCTGGGTGATGCGGACGATGGAGTCCTCGACGTCGCGCGGGGCGACCATCATCAGGTCGGCGAGCTCGTCCACGATCACCAGCAGGTACGGGTAGGGCTGGTAGACCCGCTCGCTGCCGGGCGGCGGCACGAGCTTGCCCGCGCGCACCGCCTTGTTGAAGTCGTCGACGTGCCGGAAGCCGCTGGCGGCCAGGTCGTCGTAGCGGCGGTCCATCTCGCCCACCACCCACTCCAGGGCCTCGGCGGCCTTCTTGGGGTTGGTGATGATCGGCGTGATGAGGTGCGGGATGCCCTCGTAGACGCTCAGCTCGACCCGCTTGGGGTCGACCAGGACCATCCGCACCTCGTCGGGCGTGGCGCGCATCAGGACCGAGGAGATGAGGCCGTTGACGCAGACCGACTTTCCGGCGCCGGTGGCGCCCGCGATGAGCAGGTGCGGCATCTTGGCGAGGTTGGCCACGATCGTGCGGCCCTCCACGTCCTTGCCCAGGCCCACGATCATGGGGTGCTCGTCGGCCTGGGCGACCTGGGAGCGCAGGATGTCGCCCAGC
Organism: Streptosporangium sandarakinum; assembly: GCF_013409935.1. Lineage (GTDB taxonomy): Bacteria > Actinomycetota > Actinomycetes > Streptosporangiales > Streptosporangiaceae > Streptosporangium > Streptosporangium nondiastaticum. Next base: position 1,551,293 of record NZ_JACCCO010000001.1, read on the forward strand.
GACACGAGGTCCTTGTCGGTGTTGGGGATCTCCACCCCGATCGCCGACTTGCCGGGGATCGGGCTCAGGATGCGGACGTCGGCCGACTTGACCGCGTAGGCGATGTTCTTGGTGAGCGCGGTGACCTTCTCGACCTTGACCGCCGGGCCCAGCTCGATCTCGTAGCGCGTCACCGTCGGGCCGCGGGTGAACCCGATCACCTGGGCGTCGATGGCGAACTGCTCCAGGACGCTGGTCAGCGCGTTGACCACGACGGTGTTGGCCTTGGTCTGCGGCTTCGGAGCGCTGCCGGAGCGCAGGAGCTGGGTGTCGGGCAGCGTGTACGGGCCCGACTGCGAGGAGAGCACGAGCTGCTCGACCTTGCGCGGCGCCGGGGTCGGCGCGGGCGGCTCGACCGGCGCGGGCCTGGGCGCGGGCGGCTCCTCCACCAGCCCCGGCACGATCTCCGGTGAGTGCTCGGCGGTCCGCTCGCCCGTCTCGGTGAGCAGCGGCGTGTCGTACGGCCGGGCGCCCTCGGGCCCCTCCCGGCCCTCCTCGCCCCCGCCCTCGCGGTCGTCGCGGGACCGCTCGCCGGGCTTCTTGCGCGCCGGGCGTTTGCGCGGCTCGCGGGTCCGGGCCGGGAGCTCCCGGTTGAAGAGCATGTGCCGGATCTCGGTCAGCCGTTCCGGGACCCGGTGCACCGGGGTGGCGGTGATCACCAGGACGCCGAAGCCCGCCAGGATCAGCAGCAGCGGGACGGTGATGAAGGCGGGCAGGATGCTCGCCGGGGGCGCGGAGACGATGAATCCGATCATGCCGCCCGCGGCGGCGACCTTGTCCATGCCGTCGGCGCCGCCCCCGGACGGGTACGGCGTGCCGTGCGCCACGTGCACGACGCCGAGCAGCCCGGCCACGAGGGCGGACCAGCCGATGCCCATCCGGCCGGTGTCGGCGTTCTCGTCCGGGTGCCGCAGCAGCCGCCAGGCCAGCAGCGCCACCAGGATCGGCGCCAGCCAGGCGAGTGAGCCGAACGCCCCGCGCATGAAGCCGTTGACGATCTCCGAGAACGTCCCGGTGGTCTCCCGCCAGATCAGCGCCGCCAGCACGATCGCCCCGGAGAAGACGGCCAGCCCGAGCCCGTCGCGGCGGTGGACGGGATCGAGCTCACGGGCGTTCTGGCCCATGGCCCGCGCCGCGCTGCCGACGGCCCCGGCTAGCAGCATCCAGATCCCCATGAGCAGCTTGCCGAACATGATGAAGACCCAGCTGATCGGGTCGGGCTGCGAGGGTGCGGACCTGCGGGCGGCGGGCTTCGCCCGCGCGGCGGCCGCCCGCCTGGCGGGGGCCGTACGGGAGGGGGCGGACCTCGCCCGGCCAGGGCCTCCCTTGGCCGGGGACTTGCCTGAAGGTCGGGACGTACGGGTGGCCATGGTAGCGAGGCTAACGAGCCCGGGGGCGGATCGCGCGGCGGCGCGCCGGGGAGGGCCGAAGAAGCCGGGAGGACCGGAGAAACCGGAGACCGGGGAGACCGGCAGGCGCCGGGCGGACGGTGGAACCGTTCCGCCCGGCGCCGGGGAGATCCCGGAGGGGATCAGGAGTAGGAGATGTCGGAGGAGGAGTAGAGGCAGTTCACGCCGTCGGCGCCGCTGCCGATGTGGCTCGGCTCCCCGCTGGTCACGCCCTTGTACTTGTCGCAGATCACGACCTTGCGGCTGGAGTCGTCGACGATGCGGATCGAGGAGAACCGGGCGGTGTCGCCGTAGTTGGTGTTGATGCCGGCGATCACCTTGCCCGGGGTCGTCGCCACCACGTTGGAGATGACCACGTTGCGCTGGTACTGCTTGGAGCAGTTGCCGCAGGACCGGTAGAGCTTGCCGAAGTTCTCGACCCGGAAGTTCTTTATGTACATCGTGCCCGGGCCGTTGTGCTGGAAGACCTTGTCGGTGGCTGACCTGGCGCCGCCGCCGTCGATGATCATCGTCTGGGAGGCGGAGGTGCCCTTGAAGGTGGCCGCGTCCTCGCCGACGTCCTCCCACCAGACGTTCTTGAGCGTGCAGGTGCCCGTGCAGTGGATGCCGTCGGCCGCGGGCGCGCCGAGGATCACGTTCTGCAGTGTGGCGCCGTCGGCCAGCTTGAAGATCGGGTCCTGGCCCTCGCTCTGCCCGCCGTCACCGAGGTCTCCGGTGCCGTAGTAGCGCTTCATGCCGCCGTCCATCGAACCGCTGACGTTGATGGTGGCGCCGACGGCCTGCTGGCCGTTCGGCGAGGGCCAGGAGCCGGTCGGCGGGTTCGTCGGGCCGGTGGTGGGGGTGACCGTGGGGGTCGGGGATGGGTCGGGGCCGGAGCCGGCGGACTTGAGGGCCCACTGCTTGCTCGCCGCCGAGTCGCAGGAGTTCTGCTTGACCGTGCTCCCCTCGGCGTTGAGGCACTTGGTGCTGCCGGCGTTGACGACCCGGTAGTTCGAGCCGCCGGCGGTCAGGTCCCAGCTCTGGAAAGCGCTTCCCGAACAGGCCTGCTGAATGACGGGTTTGCCCGCCGAGGTGCTGGCGCCCTGGATGTCGGCGCACTTGCCGCTGTGCGAGGCGACCAGCTTCTGGCCGCCGGAGGCGGACGAGAGCCGCCAGGTCTGGCTGGCGGCGCCGTTGCACGAGGACTGGGTCAGCACCGCGCCGTCGGACGCCGAGGCGCCCGTCACGTCGAGGCAGAGTCCGCTGAAAGAGTTCACCAGCGTGTAGGACCCGGAGGCCGGCGCGGCGGAGGCGGGGAGCTGCGACCCCACCACCGCGCCGGCCGCGAGCAACGCCGCGGCACCCGCCACGACGCAAGCCCGGAGCCTGCTTTTCGTCGACACGATCATCTCCCTTGTGAGCCTGGCTCGTTGAGCCCGTCAGGTGGGCCGAAGGTTGTTTCACAACATAGAACTACTTCCTGTGAAATGGAAAAGCCGGAACCGGCCGACCTTCGGGACCGAAGGAAAGCGCATTCCGTCCTATGTATTGACATGATGTTTCATGTAATAGAACCTCCTCATCAACGAGGCGTTGGGAGGAGACTTCATGTCCGCGCTCGACTGGTCCATTCTGGGCGCGTACTTCCTGGTCATGGTGGGCATCGGCGTGTGGTCGAGGAGCCGGATCAGAAGCGTGATCGACTTCTTCACCGCCGGAGGCCGGATCCCCCGGTGGCTGTCCGGCATCTCCCATCACATGTCGGGCTACAGCGCGGTCATGTTCGTGGCGTTCGCCGCGGTGGCCTACACCTACGGCCTGGCCATGTACGTCTGGTGGGCGCTGACGATCGGCATCGGCGTCGGCATAGGCGCCTTCCTGTGGGCGGCCCGGTGGAACCGGCTGAGGTCCCGGCACGGCGTCGTCTCACCGCTGGAGTACCTCGCCCGCCGCTACGACCTGCCCACCCAGCAGGTGCTCGCCTACAGCGGCGCGCTGCTGAAGGTCGTCGACATCGCGGCCAAGTGGGTGGCGATCGCCATCCTGCTCCGGGGCTTCACCGGGATGCCGATCTTCTGGGGCATCACGATCACCGGCGTCGTCACCCTCGTCTACATCACGGCCGGCGGCCTGTGGGCCGACGTGCTGACCGACTTCGGGCAGTTCGTCATCCAGGGCTTCGCGGGCGTCGCCATGTTCGTCGCGATCATGAGCCACCTGGACGGCGTGGCGACCCTGTGGACGATGTGGGACAGGCTGCCCCCGGGACACGGCGACCCGTTCGCCGGGCCGTACACCACGACGTTCTTCCTCGCCCTGCTGTTCATCAAGACCTTCGAGTACAACGGCGGCATGTGGAACCTGGCCCAGCGCTACATGGCCTCGCCCTCGGGCTCGGCGGCCAGGCGGTCGGCGCTGCTGTCCAGCGCGCTGTGGCTCGTCTGGCCGCTGGTGCTGTTCATCCCGATGTTCGCGACCCCCCTCATCGTTCCGGGCCTGGCCGACCCCGAGGAGGCCTACGTACGACTGGCCCAGAACCTGCTGCCGCAGGGCGTGATCGGCCTGGTGCTCGCCGGTTTCTTCTCGCACACCATGGCCATGGTCGCCTCCGACGCCAACGTGATCTCCTCCGTGATCACCAGGGACATCGCCCCGGCGATCGTCCGCAGGGTGCGCGACCTGTCGGCGCGGGCCGAGCTGACCTTCGCCCGGATGACCACGTTCGTCTTCGTGCTGGTGAGCATGACGATCGCGATCGCGACCCAGGGCGAGGGCGTGGTGCTGAAGATCGTCGTGGACCTGGTCGCGGCCACGATGGGGCCGATCTCCATCCCGCTGATGCTGGGCATGCTCCCCTGGTTCAAGCGGAGCGGTCCCACCGCCGCGATCGTCTCCTGGGCGGCGGGCCTGGGCGTCTGGGCGTACGTCAAGTGGATCCTGGAGTCCAAGGACACCGCGATGGTGGTCGGGGTGCCGCTGGCCACGTCGCTGGTCCTCTACGTGGCGGCCGGGTTGCTGAGGCCGGAGAACCGGGCCGACCGCGACGCCCTGGTGGACTCCCTGGGCGACGACACCGAGCCGGCGCGGGCCGGAGCGGGCGTCTGACCGCGGCGCCGGGGCGGGCCGTACCCGTACCGGAGGCCGCGCGGGCCGTACCCGTGCCGGAGGCCGCGCGGGCCGCCCCGGAGGCCCGATCGCGCCACCGGGGCGGCCCCGCCGCCTCGCCACGCGGGCGGGAGGGCCCGTCGCCGCCCGGCGTCCTGCCGGACGGCGGCGGGGCGTTCCCTCCCGCCCGCGCCTACCTGTCGGACTCCAGGACGCCGCCGTTGGCGACGTCGGACTTCTCGATCTCCGTGAAGACGATGCGCACCGCCTCCGGACGGACCTTGAGGACGTCCACGGCGGCCTGGGTCACCGCGCTGACGAACTCCCTGCGCTGGTCGAGGGTGCGGCCCGAGAGCAGTTCGACGGTGATGTTCGGCATGCTGAACCTCCGCTCCATTTTGTTGCATTACATGCGAGCACATCCCATTACATGAAACAATATGGAAACGTGCGCACCTGTCCCGCCGGACCGGGTGGAGCGGCCGGCGTCGCCGTACGGAGCGGGAAGGGGGTCAGCGGGCCCGGAGCGGGTCGGGGGCGCCGAGGGCCTGCGAGACCTCCCGGGCGGCGCTCACCACCTCGGGGGCGAGCCGCTGGATCTCCTCGCGGCCGAGGTCCATCGCGAGGGCGGAGATGGAGATGCCGCCGAGCACCCGGCCCGTGTGGTCGAGGACCGGGGCGCCGACGCACAGCACGCCCGGGAGGTTCTCCTCGTCGTCCAGGGCGTACCCGCGGGCCCGGACCACGGCGAGGTGGGCCAGCAGGTCCTCCTCGGTCACCAGGGTGTTGGGCGTCCGCCCCGGCAGCCCCGCGCGGGCGCAGATCTCCCGCACCTCCTCCTCCGGGAGCTGCGACAGCACGGCCTTGCCGATGGCGGTGCAGTGCAGGGGCAGGCTCATGCCGATCCGCGAGGGCATCTGGTACGGCCGGCGGCCCTCCAGCTTGTCGACGTAGACCGCCTCGTCCCCGCTGCGGACGGCGAAGTGCGTGGTGTAGCCGGTGCGCTCGTGCAGCGCCCGCAGCGCCCCGGACGCCTGCCGTGCCGGATCGAAGCGGTTCATGACCCGGCCCGCCAGGGTGAGGATCCGGGGGCCGGGCTCGTAGCCCCCGGAACCGTCGGACCGCGCGAAGCCCCACTCGACGAGCGACTGGAGGATACGGTGGACCGTCGACTTCGACACGCCCGTCGCCGCGGCGATGTCGGTCACGCGGTGGTGCTCGGCGATCGCCTCCAGCACCGCCAGCGCCTTGTCAATAGAGCTGCCTTCCCTGACCACGCTGCGAGCCTACTGGTCAGCGCGCCAACCAGCCTCCGTCCACCGCCAGCAGATGGCCGTTGACGTAGTCGGACGCGGAGGAGGCGAGGAAGACCGCCGCGCCCACGAGATCCTCCGGCGTGCCCCAGCGGCCCGCCGGGATGCGCCCGGCGATCTCGGCCTCCCGTACCGGGTCCTCGCGCAGCCGCCGGGTGTTCTCCGTCGCGATGTAGCCGGGGGCGATCGCGTTGACCTGCACGCCGGAGGCGGCCCACTCGCAGGCCAGCACCCGGGTCAGCCCGGCGACGGCGTGCTTGGAGGCCGTGTAGCCGGGGACGTTGATCCCGCCCTGGAACGACAGCATCGAGGCGATCATGATGATCTTCCCCGAGCGCCGGGTGAGCATCCCCGCGCCGACCGCCCGGCTGAGCAGGAAGACCGCGTCGAGGTTGACGTCGAGCACGTCGCGGAAGTCGGCGTAGGAGTGCCCGGCCGCCGGGGCCCGGCGGATGATCCCGGCGTTGTTGACCAGCACGTCGACCGGGCCCAGCCGCTCGGCGGCCTCCGGGATCCGCCCCGGGTCGGACAGGTCGAGGATCCAGCGCGTCGCCCGCCGGCCGGTGCCGCGGACCTCGGCCTCGACCTCGTCCAGGTCGTCGTCGCGTCCGTGCAGCACCAGGTCGGCCCCGGCGGCCGCCAGGCCCACCGCGACCGCCCGGCCGATCCCGGTCCGGGCGCCGGTGACGAGCGCGGTCCTGCCCTCCAGCGAGAACATCAGCGCATCTCGCCGATCGCGACCTGCTCCATGTCGTCGTACGCCTGGTTCTCCCCGCCCATCGCCCAGACGAAGGAGTAGTTGTGCGTGCCGAAGCCGCAGTGCACCGACCAGGGCGGCGAGATCACCGCCTGGCGGTCGGCGACCACGAGGTTGCGGGTCTCGTCGGGGCGCCCCATCAGGTGGATCACCCGCTGGTCGGCGGGCAGGTCGAAGTAGAAGTAGACCTCGGTCCTGCGCTCGTGGGTGTGGCAGGGCATGGTGTTCCACATGCTGCCGGGCGTGAGCACGGTCACGCCGAGCACGAGCTGGCAGCTCCGGATGCCCTTGGCGTGGACGTACTTGTGGATCGTGCGCTCGTCGGAGCCCTCGGGGGAGCCCAGCCGTACGGGCTCGGCGTCCTCCAGGGTGGCCTTCACCGTGGGGAGGGAGGCGTGCGCGGGGGTGGAGACGAGGTAGAACGGGCCGCCCTCGAACGTCACCTCCCGCGCTCCCATCCCGGCGTACAGGCACTCCTTCCCGGCCAGCTCGTACGGCGTGCCGTCCACCGTCACCGTGCCCGCCTCGCCCACGTTGACCACGCCCAGCTCGCGGCGCTCCAGGAAGTACCCGGCCCGCAGCCCGTCGGGGCAGGGCAGTTCCAGCGGCCCGTCGCCGGGCATCGCGCCGCCGACGACGATGCGGTCGTGGTGCGAGTGGACCAGGCGGACCTCCCCGGGCACGAAGAGCTGCTCCGCCAGGAAGCGGCGGCGCAGCCACTCGGTGGTCGCGCCGGGGATCTGGTCGGGTGCCGTGGCGTGCCGTACCTCCATCGAACCTCCATGTTCCGTTCCGCGTTCGGCAATCTGTTCTATTACATGGAATTAAAGCTTGCTACATAGAACATGTCGAGCGTACGGCACACCGTCTCGGCCAGGCCCCCGGCGACCCCGGAAAGCGCGGTGCCCGGCTGTCCCTGGAACGCGGTGCCCGGCCGGCCCGCCGGCTTGCCCCTGACGCGCGGGTCAGGGGTTAACGTCACGGCGCCGCACACCCCCCGGCTTCCCGCACCTTCCCATCCGACCGAGGGACATCACATGCCCACTCCACCGCGAATCTCCCGCGAGGTCCGGCTCGCCGCCCTGCCCGACGGCCTGCCGGGGCCCGAGCACTTCGAGGTCGCCGAGACCCCGCTGCCGGCTCCCGGAGACGGCCAGGCACTGGTCAGGAACCGTTTCTTCCACGTCTTCGCCGCGCTTCGCACCCTCATCGGCGGAGGTGTGAACGACGCGCCGTTCCCGCCGCTGCGCCCCGGCGACACCCTGTTCGGGGCGGCCGTCGGCGAGGTCGTCTCGGCCCCCGAGGACAGCGGCCTGCACCCCGGCGACCTGGTCTCACACTGGCTCGGGTGGCGCGAGTACGCCGCCGTGGACGTGACCGGGTGCACCCCGCTGGACGGCTCCCTTCCCGACCCGGCCGCCCACCTGGCGCCGGGCCGATTGGCCTACACCGCGCTGACCAGGGACGCTGAGGTCCGGCCCGGCGACACGGTCTTCGTCTCGGGCGGCGGCGGCGCGGTCGGCTCGATGGCCGGGCAGATCGCCCGGCTGCTCGGCGCGGGCCGGGTGATCGGCAGCACCGGCTCGCCGGAGAAGGCCGGACGGCTGGTCTCCGAGCTGGGCTACGACGCGGCCGTGGTCCGCGGCGCGGGCCCGATCGGCGAGCAGCTTGCGCGGGTCGCGCCCGGCGGCGTCGACGTCCTGCTGGACAACGTCGGCGGCGAGCAGCTCCGGGCCGCGGTGGCGGAGGCCCGGCCCGGGGCACGGTTCGTTCTGGTCGGCGCACTGTCCGGCCAGCTGTCACCGCACGGTTCCGGCGCCGAGGCGCCGGTCGAGCTGGACTCCTACCGGCTCATCCTCAGGCAGGTCACGATCCGCGGCTTCGGCGGCGCCGACGGCCCCGAGGGACTCTCGCGGTGGAACGAGCGCTTCGGCGGCTGGCTACGCTCCGGCGATGTCGTCTTCCCGCACGTGCGGGTGCGCGGCATCGAGAACGCCCCGCGGGCGCTGCACGAGGTGTTCCACGGCCGGCACATCGGCACCGTTATCGTGGAACTCTAGATTCCGTTCCGTGGGTCTTCGCCGTGCCGGGATCAGCGGAACGGAACCCGGACCCGCCGGGGCGGGGCCGCGGAACGGAGAACCCGGGACCGGAGGGCTGATGAGGATCGGCGACGCGGCGGCCGCGGCGGGGACCACCCCGCGCGCGCTGCGGTTCTACGAGCAGCGCGGGCTGCTGCCCCCGCCGCCGCGCACGGCGGCCGGGCAGCGGGAGTACGGCCCCCGCGAGGTGGCCCGGATACGGATCGTCCGCGAGCTGCTGTCCCTCGGGCTGACCGTCGAGGACGTGCGGAGCCGCGCCGATCGCCTGCACCTCCTGGAGGGCGACGCTTCGCCGTACGACGCCCCCGGATGCGCCGAGGGCCGGGGGGTCGTCGGGCGCCGGCTCGCCGCGTTCGACGAGGAGATCGCCCGCCTGACCCGGCTGCGCGAGCGGCTCGCCGCCCGGACCGGCGTGCGGGACGTCCCGGCTCCGTAGCCGTACGACGGTCCGGCGCCGTATCCACCGACACCCCGGCTCCGTAGCCGCACGGCCCCGGAAAGAGGGCTCCCGCCACACGGCGGAAGCCCTCTTTCGGAAGCCGGACCCGTCAGACCTCGATGACCACGGGGACGATCATCGGACGGCGGCGGAAGGTGTCGCTCACCCACCGGCCGACGGTCCTGCGGACCACCCGGCGGATCTGCTGGGCGTCGGCGACCCCGTCGGCCGCGTTGTTCTCCAGCGCCCTCTCGATCTGCGGCAGGATCTCGCTGAGCATGTCCGGGTCGATGCCGGAGCCCCGGGCGTGGATCTCCGGGCCGCCGGCCAGCTTGCCGGTGGCGGAGTCGACCACGATGACGATGGAGATGAAGCCCTCCTCGCCCAGGATCCGCCGGTCCTTCAGCGCGAAGTCGGTGACGTCGCCCACGGAGGTGCCGTCCACGTAGACGTACCCGGCGGAGACCGCGCCGGCGATCCGGGCGCGGCCGTCGACGAGGTCCACCACGACGCCGTCCTCGGCGATCACGATGTGGTCGCGCGGCACCCCGGTCAGCGCGGCCAGCTCGGCGTGCGCCCGCATGTGCCGCCACTCGCCGTGCACCGGCATGAAGTTGGACGGCCGGGTCACGTTGAGCAGGTACAGCAGCTCGCCCGCGGCGGCGTGCCCGGAGACGTGCACCTTCGCGTTGCCCTTGTGCACCACGCGGGCGCCCCACCGGGTCAGGCCGTTGATCACCCGGTTGACGGCGGTCTCGTTGCCCGGCACCAGCGAGGACGCCATCAGCACGGTGTCGCCCTCGGCGATCCGGATCGGGTGGTCGCGGTTGGCCATGCGCGACAGCGCGGCCATCGGCTCGCCCTGGGAGCCGGTGCAGATCAGCACCAGGTCCTCCGGCGGGAGTGCCTCGACGTCCCTGGAGTCGATGATCAGCTCCGGCGGCACCTTCAGGTAGCCCAGGTCGCGGGCGATGCCCATGTTGCGGATCATCGAGCGGCCGACCAGCGCGACCTTGCGGCCGTGGTTGGCCGCGGCGTCCATCACCTGCTGGACCCGGTGCACGTGGGAGGCGAAGCTCGCCACGATCACGCGCTTCTGCGCGGTGCGGATCACCTCGTCGATGACCGGCGCGATCTCCCGCTCGCTGGTGACGAACCCCGGCACCTCGGCGTTGGTCGAGTCGGACATCAGCAGGTCCACGCCCTCGGCCCCGAGCCTGGCGAAGCCCCCCAGGTCGGTCAGGCGGCCGTCCATCGGCAGCTGGTCCATCCGGAAGTCACCGGTGTGCAGCACCAGCCCGGCCGACGTCCTGATCGCGACGGCGAGCGCGTCCGGGATCGAGTGGTTGACCGCGAAGAACTCGGTCTCGAACGGCCCGAACCGGTGCCGCTCTCCCTCGACGACCTCGACCTTGACCGGCTGGATGCGGTGCTCGGTGAGCTTGGCCTCCACCAGCGCCAGCGTCAGCTTCGATCCCACGATCGGGATGTCACGCCGCTCGCGCAGCAGGTACGGCACGGCGCCGATGTGGTCCTCGTGGCCGTGGGTCAGCACCAGCGCCTCGACGTCGTCCATCCGGTCGCGGATGTACTCGAAGTCGGGAAGGATCAGGTCGATGCCGGGCTGCTCGGGCTCGGGGAACAGCACCCCGCAGTCGACGATCAGCAGGCGCCCGTCGTGCTCGAAGACCGCCATGTTGCGGCCGATCTCTCCGAGGCCGCCCAGCGCGACGATGCGCAGCCCGCCCTCGGCCAGCGGCGGCGGCGTCCCGAGATCCGGGTGGGGGTGGCTCATCCGGTCACCCCTTCCCGGTGCGCCGCGAATCCCTCACCGGGCGCCGCGGGCCTCGGCCGGACGGGGTACCCCCCACGTTCTCCATGTTCTCTGTGGCTCAAGCTTCCGTTCCTCCCCACTGCGGCCACTTCCGGCCGCCACGTTTCCTTTGTCATGCAACCCCGTCGGGCAGCTTCACGCCGCCCGCGACCAAGTCTTCTCGCAACCGTGCGACCTGCTGCTCCGTGGCCTCCGCCAGGGGCGGCCGCACGGATCCGGCCGGGCGGCCCAGCAGGGCCAGCGCCGCCTTCGCCATGATCGCCCCGCCGGCCTGCGTCATGATCCCGGAGACCACCGGGAGCAGCCTGCGGTGTACGGCGAGCGCGCCCGAGACGTCGCCCGCGCGGTACCGCTCCATCAGGTCGGCGATGTCCGCGCCCGCCACGTGCCCGATCACGCTGACGCAGCCCGCGGCGCCGACCGACAGCCACGGCAGGTTGAGCGCGTCGTCACCCGAGTAGAACGCCAGGCCCGTCGCGGCCATCACCTGCGAGGCGGCGAACAGGTCGGCCTTGGCGTCCTTGACCGCGACGATCCGCTCGTGGGCGGCCAGCCGCAGGAGGGTCTCGGTCGCGATCGGCACGCCGGTGCGCCCCGGGATGTCGTACAGCATGACGGGCAGGCCGGTGGCGTCGGCGACGGCGGTGAAGTGGCGGTGGAGCCCCTCCTGGGGCGGCTTGCTGTAGTACGGGGTGACCACCAGCAGGCCGTGCGCCCCGGCTCGCTCCGCGGCCCTGGCCAGCTCGACGCTGTGGCGGGTGTCGTTGCTGCCCGCCCCGGCGACGACCACGGCGCGGTCACCGACCGTCTCGACGACGGCGCGCAGGAGACGCTCCTTCTCCTCGTCGGAGGTCGTGGGCGACTCGCCCGTCGTGCCGCTCACGACGAGACCGTCGTTGCGCTGCTCGTCCACCAGATAGGCCGCCAGGCGCCGAGCCCCCTCATAGTCGACCGAGCCGTCCTCGGCGAACGGCGTGACCATCGCGGTCAGCATGCGCCCGAAGGGCGCGTCGGAGGTTCTCGTCGGCGCTGTCATAGACCGAACGGTACCCGGACTCCCTCAAAACGGTTGACCCCGCCACCCCGTTCGTGCTTCGCACGAGGACGGGCCGGTGAGGACGGATCGCCTCGCGCGCCCCGCCGCAGGCGACGGGCACGGACGCGGCGGCCGCCGGAGCGGGCCGTTCCCGCTCCCGGGACGTCTTCCCCGTCGACTCCCGAGCCACACCCCACAGTACTCGAAGCCTTCCCCAGGTGAGGGTCAGGCGAGACCGGAGCCGCCCGGTTTTCCTGCTTTTATGGCAAAAAAGCTTCAAAATCCGCAATGACGGATCATCGACCGGACGTCCTGCTCACCGGACGCATGGGAGACCGCCGATATGTGCTCGGGGGTACACACATCGGCGGTCTCTTCCGTTGAATCGGGGCCGCTTACCTGGGCGTTACACGGTCTCTGAGATATTTTCTGGCGCTTTCGACGGAAGGCAAAGTTGGGGCTCCAAACAGGCGTGATCACCCTCCGTATCGTCACGGATACGACAGGATGAGGCGACGCCCGCCGACCCCTGGGATGGACATCGTGGCAACCTCCGATCCTGTCTACCTGCGCGTCGTCGCCGACATCCGCCGCCAGATCGTCGACGGCTCCCTGCTCCCCGGCGCACCCGTCCCCTCCCGCGCCCAGCTCACCCGCAAGTACGGCGTGGGCGAGACCGCGGCCCGGCACGCGCTGCGCGTGCTGGCCGCCGAGGGCCTGATCGTCGGCCGCGTCGGCTCCGGCCACTACGTGCGGGCCCAGCCGGTGCTGCTGCCCCTGCACCGCTGGCGCCTCCACGACCATCACGTCCCCTTCGGCGCCGACCCCGGCCCCGAGGACGTGCGCGTCACCTGCGACCGCCGGTCCGAGACGGCCACGGCCACCCCTGACATCGCCCTGCGCCTGCGCCTGGGCGGCTGCGCCACGGTGGCTCGCACCCACTACGTCTTCCGCGGCGACGGCAGGCCGATCCAGCTCGCCACCTCCTACGAGCCCGCCGGGCTCGGCGAGTCCGGCCCCGGCGTCGGCCCTGATGAGCATCTCCGCGGGCCGGCCGCCCGCCTCGCCGCCCTCGGCATCAAGGTCACCGAGATCGTGGAGCAGGTCCGCACGCGCGTCCCCCAGCCCGCCGAGAGCGACGCGCTCGCCCTGCCCGCGGGCGTCCACGTCCTGCACGTGGAGCGCACCCACTGGGCCGGCGACCGCCCGGTCGAGACCAGCGACATCGTCATCCCGGGCGACCGCTTCCGCCTGATCTACACTCACGCGGTCCAGCAGTAGACCCGTTCCGCGAGCCGTGCGGGTCACGCGGGCCGCCGTGGAACGCCGTACGGCGAGGCAGGACTCCCGCCGCGGGGGCCCGCGAGATCCCCCGGGCTCCCGGGCCCCGCGGACCCGGGCAGGCCGGAATGTCGGCGGCCCCTGGTACAACCGACCTGGTTTCCCGAGCCGGAGGTGCCTCGCGTGCGCGTCAAGGACATGCCCCCCAGCGACCAGCCTCGCGAGCGGCTCCTGTCGAACGGCGCGACCGCGCTGGCCGACCGGGAGCTGCTCGCGCTGCTGATCGGCTCGGGGAGCCGGGGCACCAACGCGGTGGAGCTCGCCTCCCACCTGATCGCGCACTGCGGCGACCTTCGGGGACTGGCCCGCTCCGACGCTCACCGCCTGATGTCCGTCCCCGGCATCGGCCCCGCCAAGGCCGCCCGGGTGATCGCCGCCTTCCACCTGGTGCGCCAGGCGCAGTCGGAGCCGGAGCGGCGGCGGATCACCTGCTCGGGAGACCTCGCCTCGGTCGCCGCGCCGCTGCTGCGCGGCCTCGGCCGCGAGCGCGTGGTCGTCGTGGTCTGCGACGCCGGGGGCGCGGTGACCCGCCGGGCGGTCGTCAGCGAGGGCGGCGGAGACCACGTCCCGGTGTCCGTCCGCGAGATCGTCAGCACGGTCCTGACCTCGGACGGCATCTCCTTCGGCCTCGCCCACAACCACCCCGGCGGCTCCCTCGACCCCAGCCCCGACGATCTGGAGCTCACCGCGCGCCTGCACGAGGCGGCCGAGACCGTCGGTCTCCGCTTCCTGGACCATGTGATCGTCACCGACACCGCCTGGCGCCGGATCGGTCTCGGCGCCCCCTGACGACGTCTCCGAGGTGGTTCGAGGTGAGGGCGCCGTGCCACCCGGACGGCACGGCGCCCCACCCCGGGCCTGTCCGCGGACCCCTCCCCCGCCGTGGCCGGCCAGGCGTCTCCTCACGACATTGTGAGGAGACGTCCGGCCGATCCTCGCCACGGCGGGAACCCGCGGAACAGGACCCGACCCGGCGAGTCGATGGAGCGTGGGAAGCGACTCGCCGGACGGCCGGGCCCCGGCGGGCGGCATGGGGTCGCCCGCCGGGGATCCTTGTGGTCCCGCATCGGCCCTCCACCGATGCGGGACCGCCTCCCGTCTCGAGCGCCATGGCCCCCCAAGAGACGGGTGGTTGGTATGCCCGGCGGCGGGAGACCCCTGCGCGTCCCGCCGCCGGGCACGTTCATCGGCCGTCACCGCGCGGTGCCGGCCAGCAGGCGGCGCCAGAGCTCCTGCGTCCGGCTCGCGATCTCCCACGGTGACTCGTGGACGACCGTCACGCCGTTCCGCCGCTCCGTCCGCCGTACGAACATCAGCCCTCCCGCCTGACACAGCTCGTAGAACGTGGCCAGGCAGTCGCAGGTGTGCTCCTTCACCCGCACCCGCGAGGTCCTCGGCCGCTCGGGCCGCCAGTCGACCAGCCCGTGCTCCGGCCAGAGAGTGCTCGGGTGAACGCTGTGATGGCGCTCCCCGTTCGGTGTCACCCATGGTTTCCGCCTGACCACCCTCCGACTATAAGCCACCTCGTACCTCTACGTCTATCTGCCCGTATCCTTCACGGCAATTAGACGTCTGGTTTGTGGGTATACGTCCTTGTTGGTCTAGCATTTGACCGTGCTTGATCGAGACGGCCCCATACCGGTCTACAAGCAGATCGCGGAGATGATCCGCGAACGGATCACCACCGGGGACATCACCCCCGGCGAAGCCATGCCCAGCGAGGCGGAGCTGGAAAGCGAGTACGGCATCGCCCGCACGACCGCGCGGCGGGTCGCCCGGGAACTGCGCGAGCAGGGACTCGTCTACACGGTCCAGGGCGAGGGCACCTTCGTCGGTGAGCCCGACGTTCCGCGCGCGCCCCGCAAGACGCCCCGTTACCAGCGGATAGCCGAAGAGGTCGCCGAACGCATCCGGCGGGGCGATTTCCCGCCGAACCGCGCGATCCCCAGCGAGAAGGCGCTCATGGCGCAGTACGGCGTCGCCAAGGCCACCGTCCGGAACGCCGTGGCCCACCTCCGCGAGCAGGGATGGGTCTTCACCGTGTCGCACCGGGGGACGTACGTGTCCGCCAAGGAGAAGTGGCCCGACACGACACACAACCCGTGAGACGCGCCGCCGTGACACGTGCGGCGCGCCGTGACCGCGGCGCGGTTCCTCCGGTGGCCGCCGGGACGGGCGGACAGGCGTTCGACTGATCTTCCGGGGTCGTGATCGGATCCGCGCCCGCGCGGCCGAGGACCGGGGGAACGCCCGGAGACACGCGGTCTCGACCGGGGCGGCATGAGTTCCGGCCGGGGCCGAGCGGTTTTCACGACATGACCAGCCGGATCACGGACCGCCGTATATCTTCCGGATGTGCTCGACCACGACGGGGACACCCACGTCTACCTCCAGATCGCCGAGATCATCCGGAAGCGGATCACCGCCGGAAGGTTGTCTCCCGGGCAGCGGGTCGCCAGCGAGGCCGAGATCAGGCGGGAGTTCGGCGTCGCCAGGACGACCGCCAGGCGAGCGTTGCGGCTGCTGCGCGAGGAAGGGATCATCTATGCCCTCCAGGGCGAGGGCACCTTCGTGGGGCCACCCGGCAAGGGCGTCCGGCAGCCGAGCAGGACGCCGATGTACCGGCGGATCGCGGATGACGTGATCGGGCGCATCCGCGGCGGCGCCATCCGGCCACGTCGCCCCATCCCCAGCGAGACGGCCCTGACGCAGGAGTACGGCGTGGCACGGGAGACCGCCCGCCGGGCCGTCGCCCTCCTCCGCGAACAGGGATGGATCTACACCGTGCCGCAGCGCGGAAGCTTCGTCTCCCCCGAGGAGGAGTGGCCCGCCGAAGAGCCGGGACTCCGCTGAGGATCAGCCCGGCAGCTTGGCGGCGATGACGCCGAACGGGTTGATCGCCGGGGCCTTCTCGAAGAGGTCCGGGGCCTGCTCCGACAGTGCCCTGATCAGCTCACCCGACATGTGGGCGTCGCGGGCCTGCTCGTCGGGGAATGCGTCGAAGACCGCGTACAGGGTGGAGCCCAGGCGGATCGCGAACCAGGCGGTGGTCCCCGGCTCCTTCTCGACGAGTTGGAGCGCCTCGGTCAGGAAGCCCTCCGCCTCAGCCTCCTTGCCCGGCTTGACTTCCAGCAGGGCGAGCAATCCCAGGGTGACCATGTCGCCTCCCGCGGGTCTCTCCGATGAAGGACCTGTCACCCTCAGCGTTCCCAGACCGGGGCCACGACTACCGGATCCGTCCGCGGCGCTTCGCCCTGCCGTCCTCCGTCCCCCGCGGCACGAGGGCCGCGGCCGTCGGATCCGCCCGTGGCACTCCCCCGCCGGGGAGCGCGGCGGGCGTCCGCGAGGTCACGAGCCGGCGCGCGCCCGCAGGGCCGCGAGGGCCCGGTCGGCGTGGGCGCGCATGTTCGTCTCGCTGTGCACGACCTCCAGCACGCGGCGGTCGGTGTCGATGACGAAGGTCATCCGGCGGGTCAGGAACGGCCCGGCCGCGAAGGCACGGCGGGCGCCCAGCGCGCGGGCGACGGCGCCGCCGGGGTCGGACAGCAGGGGGAAGCCCAGCTCGTAGGTGTCGGCGAACCTCTTCTGCCGGGCGACACCGTCACGGCTGATCCCGACCGGATGAGCCCCCAGCGCGGCGAATTCGCCGGCCAGGTCACGGAAGTGGCAGCTCTCGGTCGTGCAGCCGGAGGTCATGGCGGCCGGATAGAAGAACAGCACCACCGGCCCCTCGGCCAGCAGGTCGCTGAG
This sequence comes from Streptosporangium sandarakinum, assembly GCF_013409935.1. Classification (GTDB taxonomy): domain Bacteria; phylum Actinomycetota; class Actinomycetes; order Streptosporangiales; family Streptosporangiaceae; genus Streptosporangium; species Streptosporangium nondiastaticum. Next base: position 1,568,397 of record NZ_JACCCO010000001.1, read on the forward strand.
GCGCCGCGCCGTACCGGTCTCGTCGGGAAGTTCGAAGTCCTCGACCACGTCCCCGACCGCGGGCCCACCGCTCATGCCTTGTCCTTCCCTCGCGCCGCCGGCGCGTCCTCTCCCGCCCCGGGGCGGAACCGTGCCCCGGTTCTCCGGTCCCCCATTGTGGGGTGGGCGCCGGCCCGCGGGACAGGGGCCCCGGCGACCGGCCGTACGGGGCTTTCCACGGGGCCGGCGGCGGTGGCCGCCCCGGGTGGGGCGGCGTGCTAGCGTCGCCGCCCATGACGGAGAACGTGTACGTGGGCAACGCCGGCGTGGACGCCCCCGGTGACCGCGGCTGGCTGCTCGGGCACTTCAAGCCGGTCGGCGACGTACGGCACAGCGAGGACGTGGAGATCAAGTGGGGCGTGCACCCCCGCGGCGACGAGCGCGCGGAGTGGGTGCGGGGTGAGAAGCGCACCGCGCTGCTGGTGCTGATCAGCGGGCGGTTCCGGGTGGAGCTGCCGGGGCGCAGCGTGGTCCTGTCCGAGCAGGGTGACTACGTGGTGTGGGGGCAGGGCGTGGACCACTCCTGGTACGCCGAGGAGGAGTCGGTGGTGCTGACCGTGCGCTGGCCGTCCGTCCCCGGCTACGCCGTCGCCTGAGTCCCTCCCGAGGCCGTGGACACGCCCGGCGGACCCACCTGCGGCTTCGTGCCCGTCTCCGCTCCTGGCCCGGCCTGTCCGGCGGGGAGCCCGGCCCCGCCCCCCGGGCGAAGGCACCCACCACCCTCGATATCGGCATCACCGCGAGCCCCCGCGGAGTGAACCGTGACCCGCCCGTCCGCGCGCGTGCCCGCTCCGCGCGCCAGCATCGGGACATGAGCGCTGAATCCCGGACCGTCACCTTTCCCGACGGCCGTCACCTGACCTGCGACACCTGTGGCAACGAACAGTTCGAGCAGCATTCCTGGAAGCTGCAGACCACGGGGATGACCTTCATGAACCTCGACTGGGCCAACCGCGACGCGACCTGCTACGTGTGCTCGGTCTGCCGGCGGATCCACTGGTTCCACCTCTGAGCCGCCGGCGGATCCGCCGGCCCGCGCGCCGGCGCCCGGCATCGGGCGTCCGATGCCGGGCGCCCGCTCAGAACACCGGGATGATGTCGTCCGGGTCGAGGACGTCGACCTGGACGCCGTCGATGTCGAGCTCGGGGATCGCGGGGAACTCGATGCCCCAGCGCTGCACGATGACCCGGATCTTGGCCATCGCCACCCGCCAGTTGTCGGCCTGCTCATCGTAGGAGAGCACCCCCAGGCCCGCGTCGCGCGCGTGGCCCATCAGGACGCGGTGGTTGGCCAGGAAGTACGGCGGCAGCTCCCAGAAGCCGTCCGGCGGCTCCCACAGGATCATGGACAGGAACACGAACCCCGCCCGGAGCTGCCGGGTGATCAGCGTGCGGGTGTCGTCGGTGAGGCCGGGCCACTCCTTGTCGAGGATGGTCATGCAGATCTGCAGGTGGCGGGACTCGTCGCGGCCGATGCGGTGGAACATCTCGCTGAAGACCGGGTGCCTGGTGCCGCTCGCCATGCCGCGGAAGAGGGTGGAGGCCGCCATCTCCCCCATCATGAAGCTGGTGAACAGCACCGGCAGGGTGTACTTGCCGACGGCGCTGTTGTAGCCGGTCCAGTAGCGGCCGCCGTTGTGGTAGAGCCAGCCGATATTGTTGTGGGCGGCCTTCTCCAGGTCGGTGACCGGGGTCCAGTCGAGCGGACCGCCCGGCCAGAGCCTGGCGATGGCGCGCTGGCAGCACTCCTCGTGGTTCATCTCGTCGCGGGTGATCGAGAAGAAGCACTTGCGGACCGGGTCCTCCTCGTGCTTCTCGAACGCCTGGATGGTGGCGCGGGCGAAGACCGCCGGGCCGGAGGCGTCGAAGTTGGCCAGCACGGAGAACCAGTACATGATCCCGAGCCGCTGCTCGGTCGTGAAGGCGGCCGGGTCGAGGTCGTCCCAGGGCAGGTCCGCCGGGTTCCAGACCATGCGCTTGGACTTCTCGTAGATGGCCGCCAGCTTCTCGGTCTCGACCCGCCATTCCATCGGGTAGATGTTCGGTTGGGGAACCGCGGGGGCGGGCCAGAACCCGCCCTCGGGAACCGTCAGGTCCGCCATGATGCCACCCCTTCGGCCGCCCGGTTGTGACAGGCACAGCTCACATCCTGCGCCCGGATGTCACAATCTTTCAAGAGCGTGCCCGCTGGGAGGCGGCGACACACGCGAGCACCGCGACGGCCGCCACGACCGTGACCGGCCCGAACCGCTCGCCCATCAGGAGCCAGGCCCACACCAGCGTCAGCAGCGGCTGGGCGAGCTGGGTCTGGCCGGCGCGGGCGATGCCGCCCGCGGCCAGGCCGGCGTACCAGGGGATGAAGCCGAGGAACATGGAGAACAGGCCGACGTAGGCGAATCCCGCGACCGACACCGCGTCCGGCCGCGATTCCGTCGCCAGCGCCAGCGCGACGGTCACCGGGACGGTCAGGGGCGCGGCGACGACGAGGGCGTGGGAGATGACCCGTGAGCCGGGGATCTCGCGGGCGAGCCGGCCGCCCTCGGTGTAGCCGACGGCGGCCGACACGAGCGCACCGACGAGCAGCAGGTCGGCTCCGGTGACGTGACCGCCGCCCCGGCTGAGGGTGAAGGCGGTGATCGCCGCGGCGCCCAGGGCGCACGTCGCCCAGAACAGCGGCCGGGGCCGCTCCCCGCCGCGTACGGCGGCGCAGGCGGCGGTGGCGGCGGGCAGCAGCCCGATGACCACCGCGGCGTGGGAGGCGCTCGCCCCGGCGTCGAGCGCCAGCCCGCTGAAGAGGGGGAAGCCGATCACGACGCCGGCCACGATGAGCAGGTAGGAGCCGAGCAGGCGGCGGGGTGGCAGCAGGGGCGCCCGGGTGGCGAGGAGGAAGACCAGCGCCGCGGCGGCGGCGACGGAGGCCCGGCCGACGGCCACGAGGTAGGGGTCGAAGCCCCTCATCGCGAACGCCGTGGCCGGGAACGACATGGAGAACGTCAGCACGCCGAGCCCGGCGAGGACGGTGCCGCGCCACGCCGTACCCGACAGGGCCTCCGGGTGGGGCACCGCTACTCGATTCCGGACAATAGCGCTACTCTTATCTATCATGAATGACGATAGCAGTATCGTCCGATTGGCGGCCAGCATCAGGGAGACCGCGGCCCGGATGCGCCCCGGCGACCGGCTGCCGTCGAGCCGCGAGCTGGTGCGGGCCTACGGCGTGAGCCCGGTGACCGTGTCGCGGGCCCTGGGACGGCTCGCCGCCGAGGGCCGGGTGGTCGTCAGGCCCGGCAGCGGCACCTACGTCGCCCCCGCCACTCCCCGCCCGGACGACGCGGCGGACCTGTCCTGGCAGACGGTGGCCCTCGGCGACCGGGTGGTGGACGACGCCGGGGTGAGCGGTCTGCTCACCCCGGCGCCGGAGGGCGTCGTCCCGCTCACCGGCGGCTATCTCCCGGAGGCGCTGCGGCCGGAGCGGGCGCTGTCGGCCGCGGTCTCCCGTGCGGCGCGCCGTCCCGGCGTCTGGGACACGCCGCCGCTGAACGGCCTGGCCGAGCTGCGCGGGTGGTTCGCCCGGGAGGTCGGCGGCGGCGTCACGGCGGCCGACGTCCTGGTGGCCGCCGGGGGCCAGGCCGCCCTGACCCACGCCTTCCGCGCGCTGGCCGCGCCGGGCACACCCGTCCTCGTCGAGACGCCCACCTACCCGGGCGCGCTCGCCGCCGCGCGGGCGGCCGGGCTGCGGGCCACGGCCGTGCCGGTGGACCACGACGGGGTGCGGCCGGAGCTGCTCGCGGAGGCGTTCGCGGTGACGGGCGCCCGGATCTTCTACTGCCAGCCCACCCTGCACAACCCCACCGGCGCGACACTGCCCCTGGACCGGCGGCGCCAGGTGCTCGCGGTGGCGCGGGCCGCCGGGGCGTTCGTCGTCGAGGACGACTACGCCAGATACCTGACGGCCTCTCCCGCCCCGCCCCCGCTGGTCTCGCTGGACTCCCACGGCACCGTCGTGCACGTCAACTCGCTGACCAAGCCGCTGTCGGCGGGCATGCGGGTCGCCGGGGTCGTCGCCCGCGGGCCCGCCGCGCGGAGGCTGCGGGCGAGCCAGGTCGTGGAGTCGTTCTTCGTGCCCAGATTGCTCCAGGAGACGGCGCTGGAGCTCGTCGGCTCCTCCGCCTGGCCCCGCCATCTGGCGGCGCTGGGCGCCGAGCTGGCGGCCCGCAGGACCGCGCTGGTCACGGAGCTCACCGCCCGCCTGCCGGCCGCCGGGATCCACCTCGTGCCCGCGGGCGGGCTCCACCTGTGGTTACGGCTGCCGTCCGGCACCGATGAGGACGCGGCTGTGGAGGCGGCCCGGCGGGCGGGCGTCACGGTCAGTCCCGGCCGCATCTACCACCCGGCCGAGCCTCCCGGGCCCCGCATCCGGGTGACCCACTCGGCCGCCGCCCACGTGGCGGAGCTGACCGAGGGGGTGCGGCGGCTGGCGGCCGCGCTGGAGGAGACCCGCTGACGGACCGTACGGCGGCATTTTCGGCCCTGCGGAAACACCACCGAACCGGCCGCGATGGAGTCGCACGGAACACAACCCTCTAATGCCATACAGTGGTTGCGAAGAGGTGATCGCCCCGATGAACGATCCTGCGGCCCTGGTCTGCGACTTCGTGAACACCTATGACGTCGAGAGCGGCACCGACGCGGTCCCGTCCCCCGCCGCGCTGGCCGCATGGCTCGCCGGGCGCGGACTGGCCGCGCCGTCCGACACGGCCACCGGTGACGACCTCGCCCTGGCCGTCGCCCTGCGGGAGACCCTGCGCGAGGCGCTCCGCCGCAACCACGACGCCCGCGCCGCCGACGCCCCCGACGGCTCCAGCGGTTCCGGCGGTCCCGACGGGCCGGTGGGCGACGGCGCGGCCACCGGCGGACGGCCCGGCCCCCCGTCGCGGGTGTTCGCCGGGCTCCCGCTGCGGGTGACCCTGACGGCCGGCGGACCGGCCCTGGAGCCGGCCGCGGAGGGGGTGCCCGCGGGTCTGGCGCGGATCGCGGCGGCGGTGATGGCCGCGCACGCCGCCGGGATGTGGCCCAGACTGAAGGTGTGCACCGAGAGCACCTGCCAGTGGGCGTTCGTCGACTCCTCGAAGAACCGCTCGCGGTCCTGGTGTTCCATGAGGGTGTGCGGCAACCGCACAAAGACCCGGGCATATCGGGCACGACGCCAGGCGGAGACCGGATCGCGTCATCTACGAGCCGGATTCCCCGATACGGTGTAGGGGCCTGTCTCACGGATCACCGTGCCTGATGCCCGCTCGCGTGGCCGGAGAACCGCGAGGCAGCGCGTCCTGAGGCGACGGCACGGCAGCAAAGGAGCGGGCCGAGATGGCAGACGTAGGCGTGCGGGTGGCTCGGCACGATGATGTCGCCGCGGTGACGAGCACCCAGATTCGCGCCTGGAAATACGGCTACCGGGACTTCCTTCCCGAGGGGCCGCTCGAGCAGATGACCAATGCGGCGGCCGAGGCGATGTGGCGGCGCCAGTGGGACGAGGCGATCGTCAGCCCGCCGTCCTCCCGCCACCGGGTGCTGGTGGCGGTCGAGCAGGTCGTCCTCGACACCGACGCGTTCCCCGCGCTCGGTCCCGGCGGGATCGAGGCGGCCGCGGCGATGCGGGGCGCCGAGCGCGTGGTGGGCCTGGCCTCCCACGCCCCGGCCGAGGACCCCGACCTGAACCCGGACACCACGGCGGAGATGCTCAGCTTCCTGGTGGATCCCGACTACGTCCGGCGGGGGCACGGCAGCCGCCTGCTCAACGCGACCGTCGACTACCTCCGTGACGACGGCTACCACACCATCGTGACGTGGGCCTTCGCCGACAACCACCGGGTCCTCGGGTTCCTGGAATCGGCGGGGTGGGGTGAGGACGGCGCCGAGCGGGTCCTTAACATGGGGCGGCCGGTGCGGATGGTCCGCCTGGCCACCGACATCAGCTGAACGCCGGCGCGCGCCGGCCCGGGGCCGCGAGGCGTCCGGGGCGGCCGCGAACCGGTGACAACGCCCGAGAGGAACCCCGCAGCCCATGGCCACCCCGAGCCAGTGGATCGCCGGAGCACGTCCGCGTACCCTTCCCGCCGCCGTCGTCCCCGTCGCCGTCGGCACCGGCGTCGCGATCGGGGACGACGGGGCGGTGTGGTGGCGCGCCCTGCTCGCCCTGTTCGTGGCACTCGCCCTGCAGGTCGGGGTGAACTACTCCAACGACTACAGCGACGGCGTGCGCGGCACCGACGACCAGCGGGTCGGGCCGATGCGCCTGGTCGGCTCGGGGGCGGCGGCCCCCCGCCAGGTCCTCGCCGCGGCCCTGGGCTGCTTCGCCGCCGCCGCGGTGGCGGGGCTGGCGCTGGTCCTGGTCACCCGGGCGTGGTGGCTGCTGGCGGTGGGCGCGCTGGCGATCGCGGCGGCCTGGTTCTACACCGGCGGCTCCCGGCCCTACGGCTACCGCGCGCTCGGCGAGCTGTCGGTGTTCGTGTTCTTCGGCCTGGTGGCGACGGCGGGCACGACGTTCGTCCAGCTCGAACGGCTCTCCTGGACCGCCCTGGCGGCCTCCGTGCCGGTCGGCCTGCTGGCCTGCGCGATGCTGGTGATCAACAACCTGCGCGACATCACCACCGACGGCCCGGCGGGCAAGCGCACCATGGCCGTGGTGCTGGGCGACAGCCGCACCCGCGTCCTCTACACCCTCTGCCTGGTCCTGCCGCTGGCCGTCGCGCTCGTCATGGCGGTGTGGCGGCCGTTCGCGGCGCTGGCCATCCTGTCCGCGCCGCTGGCGATCGCCCCGGTGCTGTTCGTCGGGCGCGGCATCACCGGCCCGGCCCTGATCGCCACGCTCCAGCAGACGGGCCGCTTCCAGCTCGCCTTCGGCCTGCTGTTCACCGTCGGCCTCGCCCTCTGACCCTCCGTACGGCCCGGCCGGCGGCCCCGGCGACCGCCGACCCTCCGCACGGCCCGGCACCGCGCCCCGATGTCACACCGGAGCGCGGCCTCTCGTCCTTCCCACGAAAGCATGGAAGAGGGAGAGGGAACATGTCCCATATCGTGATCGTCGGCGGCGGGTTCGCGGGAGTCTGGGGCGCCGTCGCGGCGGCCCGCGTGCGGGGCGGTGAGGACGGTCCGCGCATCACGCTCGTCACCCCGGACGACGACCTCGTGCTGCGTCCCCGGCTGCACCGACTCGACCCGGACGCCGCCCGCGTGCCGTTGAAGCGGATCCTGGCGCCGGTGGGCGCGGAGCACCTGCGGGCGAAGGTGACGGACATCGACACCGCGGGGCACCGGATCACCGCGGACGGCCGCGAGATCGGCTACGACCGCCTGGTGCTGGCCGCCGGCAGCCGCCTGGTCCTCCCCGACCTGCCGGGCGCCGAGCACCTGTTCGACGTCGACACCGCCGAGGGCACGGCCCGGCTCGCGGCCCGCCTGAGGGGGCTGGACGAGTTCACAGCCGTCGTCGTCGGGGCCGGATTCACCGGCCTGGAGGTCGCTACCGAGCTCGCCGCCCGCGGAAAGGTGGTGCTGGTGGAGCGCTCGGACGTCGTCGGTCCCGACCTCGGGCCCGGACCGCGCCCGGTGATCGAGGCTGCCCTGGCCGAACTGGGAGTCCGGCCCCTGCTCGGCACGACCGTCGCCGCCGTGGACGCCGGGGGCGCGACCCTCGCCGACGGCACCCGGATCTCGGCCGACGTGGTCGTCTGGACGGGAGGCGTGCAGGCCAGCCCGCTCACCGCGCTGGTCCCCGGCGAGCGGGACGGCCTGGGCCGCCTCGCGGTGGACCGGCACCTGCGGGTCCTCGGCGAGGCGTCCGGTGACGTCTTCGCCGCCGGAGATGTCGCCGCCGCCCTCGCCGAACCCGGCCGCCACGTCCTGCAGTGCTGCCAGCACGCCGTGCCGATGGGGAAGGTGGCCGGCCGCAACGCCGCCGCCGGCCTGCTCGGGTTGCCGCCGGAGGACTTCGCGCCCGACCCGTACGCCACCTGCCTCGACCTCGGGGCCGCCGGGGCGGTGACCACCATGGGCTGGGAGCGCACAGTGCGGCTGACCGGGGCGGCGGCCAAGGAACGGAAGGAGCTGGTCCTGAGGATGATCCAGCCGCCGCTCGACGACGCTGCGGAGATCTTCCGTGCGGCCTCCCGTCAGGGCGTGGGCATCCCTCGCTGACCCCCGTGCCCCGGCTCAGCGGCCGGAGAGCGGGCGGCGCATCACCACGCGGGGCGCGAGCTCGATGCCCAGCTCGCGTTCACGCGCCACCAGCGCGGCCATCTCCGGCCCCCACTCGGCGGGATCCAGTACGGCGAAGCCCCGCCGGGCGTACCAGGGCGCGTTCCACGGCACGTCCCTGAACGTCGTCAGCGTCACGGCCGCCGCGCCGGTCGAGGCCGCGTGGTCGCAGACCGCCTCCAGCAGCCGTCCCCCGATGCCGCGCCGCCCGTGATCGGGGTGGACGGCGAGCTGGTCGAGGTGGACGTCACCGTCCACCCGGCCGATCATGGCGAAGCCGACCGGCGGCGTGCCGGCCACCAGGACCTGCGACGGGTCGTCGGTCTCCTCGATCATCGTGGTGCCCGGCGGGAAGGTGATGCCCACCGCGGCGAACATCCCGTCCGCGGCGGTCTCCACCGCGGCCAGCCCGACCAGTTCACTCGCCTCGGCCCAGCGCACCCCGGCCGGATCCGGGCGTCGATCTCCTGTCACGGAACCGGAGGATACCGGGGACGCGTGCCCCCTCGCCGGGTGACCGGACCGTTGGGAAGGCCCGCGGCAGCCGGGTGCCCGGGACACCGGGACACCGGGCTGCCGCGGGGAGATCCGGCGGAGATGCGGAGGTCGGCGTCCCGGACGACACGAGAGGACGCCTCCGTGCGCCCCGGACGACACGGGAGGACGGTGTCGGACGGCTCGCCGGGCCCGTCAGATGCCGCTGGACGGGCCCAGGACGGCCGCTCAGAGGTCGAGCAGGTGCTCCAGGCCCACGGTCAACCCCGGCGTCTCCCGCACCCGGCGCACGCCCAGCAGGACGCCGGGAGTGAACGACGAGCGGTTCATGGTGTCGTGGCGGAGGGTGAGGGTCTCGCCGTCCCCGCCCAGCAGCACCTCCTGGTGGGCGATCAGCCCGGCCAGCCGTACGGCGTGGACGTGGACCCCGTCCACCTCGGCGCCGCGCGCGCCGTCCAGCTCGGCGCTGGTGGCGTCGGGCATCGGCCCGGTCCCGGCCTTGCGCCGCGCCTCGGCGACCAGCTCGGCCGTACGGCGGGCGGTGCCGGAGGGCGCGTCGGCCTTGTTCGGGTGGTGCAGCTCGATGATCTCGACGGAGTCGAAGTAGCGGGCGGCCTGCTGGGCGAAGCGCATCATCAGCACGGCCGCGATGCCGAAGTTGGGGGCGATCAGCGCGTTGACGCCGGGGTTGGCGTCGAGCCAGCCGCGCACGGTGGCCAGGCGGCCGGCGTCGAAGCCGGTGGTGCCGACCACCGGGTGGACGCCATGGGCGATGCACCATTCGAGGTTGCCCATGACGACGTCGGGGTGGGTGAAGTCCACCACCACGTCGCAGCCGGTGAGCCCCTCGATCGGGTCGCCCTTGTCGAGGGGGGCGACCAGCTCCAGGTCACCGGCGGCCTCGACGGCCTTGCACACTTCCCTGCCGACGCGTCCGCGCGCGCCCAGAACTCCAACCCTGATCACGGCCACCAGGCTATACCGTCGGCCGTCCCGTCCCTCGCGAGCGCCGCCCCGCGCGGCGGGGTCCGCGGCGGGGCGGCGCCACGGGGAACGGCCCGGACACGGGACGACCCGGTCGCGGCGCTGCCCGGACGCAGCGCGTGTCGGACGAGGAACGGCCCGAGCGAGGAACGGCCCGGACATGAGGCAAAACGGAGCGCGACGACCCGGACGTGGGACGGCCCGGACGCGGAACGGCCCCGGCGCTCGGGAGCGCCGGGGCCGTCCGTCGGCCGTGAGACCGCCGGCCCTGGGAGGGCCGCCGGTCAGCCGGTCAGGGCCGCGCTGAAGTCCTTGCCCTCGTAGGGGCCGATGACCGCGAGGGTCATCGGGCGGCTGAGGACGTCACGGGCGACGGCGGTGATCTCCTCGGGGGTGACCGCGTCGATCCGGGCGAGGATCTCGTCCACCGACAGGTGCTCGTCGAAGACCAGCTCGCCCTTGCCGATCCTGGACATCCGGGAGCCGGTGTCCTCCAGGCCCAGCACCAGGCCGCCGCGCATCTGCCCCTTGCCCCGGACGATCTCCTCCTCGGAGATGCCCTCGGCGGTGACCCGCAGGAGCTCCTCGCGGCAGATCTTCAGCACCTCGTCGATCTTCGACGGCAGGCAGCCGACGTAGACGCCGAACTGGCCGGTGTCGGCGTAGGAGGAGGTGTAGGAGTACGCCGAGTAGGCGAGCCCCCGCTTCTCCCGGATCTCCTGGAACAGCCGCGAGGACATGCCGCCGCCGAGCGCCGCGTTCAGCACGCCGAGCGCGAAGCGGCGGTCGTCGGTGCGGACCAGGCCTGTCGTGCCGAGGACCAGGTTGGCCTGCTCGGTCGGCCGGTGCAGCACCCGGACGCCGGAGCGCGACTCGACGCCGGGCCCCGAGACGCGCGGGGGAACCGGCGCGGCGTCCCCGCCGAGGGCTCCGGCCCGCTCGTAGGCGGCGGCGACCAGCTCCACGACCCGCTCGTGGGTGACGTTGCCCGCCACCGCCACGACGGTGTGCGTGGGCAGGTAGTGCCGCCGGTAGTACTCGGCGATCCGGTCGCGGTCGATGGCGTTGATCGACTCGATCGTGCCGAGGATCGGCCGGCCGACGGGCGTGTCACCGTACAGCTCCGCGGAGAACTGCTCGTGCACCACGTCCGACGGGTCGTCGTCGTGCATGGCGATCTCTTCGAGGATCACGCCGCGCTCGGCCTCGACGTCCTCGGGAGTGATGGCCGAGGAGGTCACCACGTCGGAGAGGACGTCGATCGCCACCTGGAGGTCCTCGTCGAGGACCCGCGCGTAGTAGCAGGTGTACTCCTTGGCGGTGAAGGCGTTGATCTCACCGCCGATGCCCTCGATCGCCGCGGAGATCTCCAGCGCGTCCCGCGTGGGGGTGCCCTTGAACAGCAGGTGCTCAAGGAAGTGGGAGGCCCCCATGTGCTCGGGGGCCTCGTCCCTCGATCCGATGCCGACCCACATGCCGACCGCGACGGAACGCACGGTCGGCATGGACTCGGTCACCACCCGGAGCCCACCGGGGAGGACGGTGCGCCGCACCACCCCGGCGCCGTCCTTGCCGGGGTGCAGAGTGGTCGTGATCACGAGTTGCGGTCTTCCCCCCCGCGGCTGCCGCCGCCGCTGCGGGTACGGGTGCGGGTGCGGCGCGGCCGCTCCTCGCCCGACGCGGCCGACGCGGCCGCCGGGGCGGCGGACGCGACGGGGGCGTCGTCACCCGACTCCGGGGTGCCGGCCTCGCCCTTGGCCTCCGCCTCCCGCTCGACGACCTCGACCGGGACCAGGGACAGCTTGCCGCGCGAGTCGATCTCGGCGATCTCCACCTGGACCTTCTCGCCGACGTTCATGACGTCCTCGACGTTCTCGATGCGCTTGCCGCCGTGCAGCTTGCGGATCTGGGAGACGTGCAGCAGGCCGTCCTTGCCCGGCATGAGGGAGATGAAGGCGCCGAAGGCCGCGATCTTGACGACCGTGCCCAGGTAGCGCTCCCCGACCTCCGGCATGTGCGGGTTGGCGATGGCGTTGATCGCCGACCGGGCCGCCTCGGCGGACGGGCCGTCGGTGGCGCCGATGTAGATCGTTCCGTCGTCCTCGATCGTGATCTCGGCGCCGGTGTCGTCCTGGATCTGGTTGATCATCTTGCCCTTCGGGCCGATGACCTCGCCGATCTTGTCGACCGGAACCTTGATCGTGATGATGCGCGGCGCGGTGGCGTTCATCTCCGCCGGAGAGTCGATGGCCTCCTGCATCACGTCGATGATGGCCAGCCGCGCGCCCTTGGCCTGCTTCAGCGCGGCGCCCAGGACCGAGGCGGGGATGCCGTCGAGCTTGGTGTCGAGCTGCAGCGCGGTGATGACGTCCTTGGTGCCGGCGACCTTGAAGTCCATGTCGCCCATGGCGTCCTCGGCGCCGAGGATGTCGGTCAGCGTGACGTACTGATCGCCCTCGTTGATCAGGCCCATCGCGATGCCCGCGACGATGCCCTTGAGCGGGACGCCCGCGTCGAGCAGCGCCATCGTCGAGGCGCAGACCGAGCCCATGGAGGTCGAGCCGTTGGAGCCGAGCGCCTCGGAGACCTGGCGGATCGCGTAGGGGAACTCCTCGCGGGCCGGCAGGACCGGGATGAGCGCCCGCTCGGCGAGCGCGCCGTGGCCGATCTCGCGGCGCTTGGGCGAGCCCACGCGGCCGGTCTCACCGGTGGAGTAGGGCGGGAAGTTGTAGTTGTGCATGTAGCGCTTGGTGCGCTCGGGGTTGAGCGTGTCGATCATCTGCTCCATGCGGAGCATGTTCAGCGTCGTGATGCCCATGATCTGGGTCTCGCCGCGCTCGAACAGGGCCGAGCCGTGCACCCGGGGCACGACGTGGACCTCGGCGTTGAGCTGGCGGATGTCCTTGACCCCGCGGCCGTCGATGCGGACGCCCTCGCTGATGACCCGCTCGCGCATGAGCTTCTTGGTCACCGTGCGGAAGGCCGCGGAGATCTCCTTCTCGCGGCCCTCGAAGTCGGCGCCCAGCTTCTCCAGCGCCAGGGCCTTGACGCGGTCGAGCTCGGCCTCGCGCTCCTGCTTGCCGGCGATGGTCAGCGCCGCGGCGAGCTCGCTGCGGATCGCGGTGCCCACCGCCTCCAGGACGTCGTCCTGGTAGTCGAGGAACAGCGGGTACTCGGCGGTCTCCTTCGCGGCGACCTTGGCGATCCTGGCCTGCGCGTCGCACAGCACCTTGATGAACGGCTTGGCCGCCTCGAGGCCCTGCGCCACGGTCTCCTCGGTCGGCGCGACGGCGCCCTCGGCGACGAGCTTGAGCGTGTCGCGGGTGGACTCGGCCTCGACCATCATGATCGCGACGTCGCCGTCGTCCAGGACGCGGCCGGCGACCACCATGTCGAAGGTGGCGCGCTCCAGCTCCGGGTGCGTCGGGAACGCGACCCACTGGCCGTCGATCAGCGCGACGCGGACGCCGCCGATCGGGCCGGAGAAGGGCAGCCCGGCGAGCTGGGTGGACAGGGACGCGGCGTTGATCGCGACCACGTCGTACAGGTGGTCGGGGTGCAGCGCCAGGATGGTCGCCACGACCTGGATCTCGTTGCGCAGGCCCTTGACGAACGACGGGCGCAGCGGCCGGTCGATCAGGCGGCAGGTGAGGATGGCGTCCTCGGAGGGACGGCCCTCACGGCGGAAGAAGGAGCCGGGGATGCGGCCCGCGGCGTACATCCGCTCCTCGACGTCGACCGTCAGCGGGAAGAAGTCGAGGTTCTCCTTGGGATGCTTGGAGGCGGTGGTGGCCGAAAGGACCATCGTCTCGTCGTCAAGGTAGACGACGGCGGAGCCCGCCGCCTGGCGCGCCAGCCGCCCGGTCTCGAACCGGACGGTACGCGTGCCGAATGAGCCGTTGTCGATGACGGCTTCGCTGTTGTGGACACCCTCCACGGGGGACCTCCTTGTGGGATCGGTCGCCCGCGCCCGCGGTCAGGCACGCGTGCCGCGCCTGATCGCTTCGTGCCGGCCTCCCCGTAGGTGCAGCGCCGGTCTTCGATCGAAGCGCCCGGTTCCGTACGGCTCTCGCCGCGATGACCGGGGGCCACTACCGAGGACCGGCCCTCCCACGCCGTGGGGCGCGCTTGCTGGCGGACGCGGGGCAGTTGTCTCGGCTGTTCAGTTTTGCGCACCGGGCCGGTGTCCCCGTGGCGCGACGCGCCGGACACCGCCCGATGAGGTCGGGGAGCGGCGCGTACGCCGCTCCCCGATCATTCTATCGCCGCAGGCCGAGCCGCTCGATGAGCGAGCGGTAACGCTCGATGTCCTTGCTGGCGAGGTACTTGAGCAGACGGCGACGACGACCGACGAGCAGCAGCAGGCCGCGGCGGCTGTGGTGGTCGTGCTTGTGCACCTTCAGGTGCTCGGTGAGCTCGCTGATGCGCTTGCTGAGCAGCGCGATCTGCACCTCGGGGGAACCGGTGTCGGTCTCGCCCTTGGCGTACTCACCGATGATCTGCTTCTTTGCTGCGGTGTCGAGCGACACGTCTCTCCTTGAACCTCTACGGGCACGCGGGATCTCAGATGCCCGAACGACCATGCGTGCCTACAGTCGCCGTGGCGGTGTCAGCACCGGCGTCGCGACCTCGTCGACATCGCCGGTCACAGAACTGACATGCCAGATTACCACCCGGCTCCAAGGTCTCGCACATCCGGCGCCGGGCGCCCCCGGCGTCATGCCCGCTGATACCCCTCGCGGCCCGTTCCATGCCCGCCGGTGGGAACCGGGTCCCCCGGGACGGCTCAGAAGGAGTCGGGAGGGGTCCAGACGGCGGTGAGGCGGCGGGCCTCGTCGACGTCGGCCCGCATCTGGCCGATGAGCGCCTCGACCGAGTCGAACCTGAGGTTGTCGCGGAGCCGCGGCCCGAAGTCGACGGCCACGTGGGCGCCGTACAGCTCCAGGTCGTCACGGTCGAGCGCGTACGCCTCGACGGTGCGGGGAACGCCCTCGAAGGTCGGGTTGGTGCCCACGGAGATCGCGGCGGGCCAGCGCTCGCCGTCGTAGGCGACGGGGAGGTTGCCGTTCGGGACGCACTGCAGCCAGCCGGCGTAGACGCCGTCGGCGGGGATCGCGGTGAAGGCGGGCGACTCGACGTTGGCGGTGGGGAAGCCGAGCTGCCGGCCCCGCTGGTAGCCCCGGACCACCACGCCCTCGACCCGGTGGGGGCGGCCGAGCGCCACCGCGACGGCCTCGGTGTCGCCGGCGGCCAGCCGGTCCCGGATGAGGGTGGAGGAGATGATCCCCCCGTTGCTCACCAGCGGGACGGCCTCGGCCACGAAGTCGTACTTCTCGCCGAGCGTCTGCAGCGTCTCGATGTCGCCGGCGGCCTTGTGGCCGAACCGGAAGTTCTCACCGACCACGACGCCGCCGGCGTGCAGCCGGTCGACCAGGATGGTCTGCACGAACTCGTCCGGGCTCATCCGGGAGAACTCCAGCGTGAACGGCAGCACGCAGACCGCGTCCACGCCGAGCGCGGCCAGCAGCTCGGTGCGGTGCCGGGGCGTCGTCAGCCTCAGCGGGTGCGTGCCCGGCCGCACCACCTCCTCCGGGTGGGGGTCGAAGGTGACCACGACCGAGGACATGCCGAGCTCGCGGGCCATCTCCACGGCGCGGGTCACCATCTTCTGGTGACCGCGGTGAACCCCGTCGAAGACGCCGATCGTGATGACGGACCTGCCCCAGTCCCCGGGCACGTCTTCCAATCCGTGCCAGCCTCGCACCGCAGCCTCTTCCCTCGTACCGGATCGACTTCCTAAAGCCTGCCACGTCCCGGGGGCTTTCCCGCAACCGGGGAGGCCGCCGGAGATGACAGGCCACCTTACCTCGGACGTGGGAGCCGCCCTCCCGGGCACCGCCCCCGGGGCGCGAAGACGCACCATATCCGGGGCACGGAGACGCATCGCGTTCGGGGCACGGAGACGCGCCGCGTTCAAGGCACGAAGACCGCCAGCGACCTGGTGAACCTGCCGCGCTCCTCGACCAGCGCCAGGAGCGTGCCGTCCGGGCCGAACACCCCGATCGGTCCCTCACCGGCCCCCAGGGCGGGCAGCCGCCCGCCGTGCCCGACGACGGCCGCCTCCTCGGCGGTCACGTCCCGCCGCGGGAAGGCCGCGGCCACCGCCTCGGCCATCGGCGTGATCACGCAGTCCGCGGCGAGCTGCTCGATGGTCCGGGCCGCCGCCAGGTCGTAGGGGCCCACCCGGGTGCGGCGCAGGAACGTCAGGTGCCCCCCGGTGCCCAGCGCGGCTCCCAGGTCGCGGGCCAGGGCCCGGATGTAGGTGCCGCTGGAGCAGGTCACCGAGGCGTCGACGTCGACGACGTCGCCCTCGCGGCGGACGGCGGTGACCTCGAAGGCCGACACGGTGACCGGCCGCCCCCGCAGTTCGACCTCCTCCCCCGCCCGGACCCGCTTGTAGGCCCGCTCGCCGTTCACCTTGATGGCGCTGACCTGAGGCGGGACCTGCGTGATCCGGCCGGTCAGCGCGGCGACGCCCTTGGCGATCCCCTCGTCGGAGACGTGCGCGGCGGACGCGGTGGCGGTGACCTCGCCCTCGGCGTCGTCGGTGTTGGTGGACACCCCGAGCCGGATCGTGGCGTCGTAGCCCTTCTCGGTGAGCGCGAGGTGCCCCAGCAGCCGGGTCGCCTTCTCCACGCCGACCACCAGCACCCCGGTGGCCATCGGGTCCAGCGTGCCGGCGTGTCCCACCCGGCGGGTGCCGGCGATGCCGCGGAGCTTGCCGACGACGTCGTGGGAGGTCCATCCGGCGGGCTTGTCCACCACGATCAGCCCGCTCGGCGGCGGGGTGCGCTTGGCGCGAGCCGTACTCATGTCGGGGTCGTCCTTCTGCGAGAGCCTCTGCGGGAGCTTCGGCGGGGTTCTTCCGGGCGCGGATTCTTCTGGGCGCGGGCGGTCCGGGTCGGGTTCTCCGGGTCGGGTTCTCCGGTGCGGGTTCTCCGGTGCGGATTCTCGGCGCGGTCCCTCCGGGCGCGGGGTTCCTCAGGCGGCGCGGCGCAGCAGCGCGCGGAAGGCGGCCATCGTCTGCTCGACGGGCTGGTGGGAGGTGAAACCCGCCGCCTTGGCGTGTCCGCCGCCGCCCAGCGTGGCGCAGACGCGGGAGAGGTCGATCCCGCCCTTGGAGCGGGTGGAGACCTGCCAGGCCCCCTCGTCGTCCTCCTTGAGGATCACCGCCACGTCCGCGTCGTCGGTGCGGCGGACCACGTCGATGATGCCCTCCACCTCGTGGTACGGCAGGCCGTAGGCCGCCCGGTCGTCGCGGGTGACGTATGTCCAGACCAGTCCCAGGCCGTCGCCCGTCTCCGGTTCCAGGACCACCCGCTCCAGAGCGAGGCCGAGCACCCGGAGGTAGCCGAACGGGGAGCGGTCCCACAGCTCCCGGGCGATCTCCTCGGGGTTCAGGCCGGTGGCGATGAGCCGCCCGGCCATGGCGTGCACCTCGGAGGTGGTCGAGGAGTGCCGGAACGACCCGGTGTCGGTGACCAGCCCGGCGTACAGGCAGGTCGCGATGTCGCGGTCGACCGGCAGGCCGAGCCGCCGGATCAGCTCCTCGGCGAGCACCGCGGTGGCCGCGGCGCCGGGATCGACCAGGTTGAGCGTGCCGAAGCCGAGGTGGGACGGGTGGTGGTCGACCACCACCAGCTCGCGCGCCTTGCCCGCGACGCGGGCCAGCTCGCCCAGCCGGTCGGCGGTGGGCGCGTCGAAGGAGATCATCAGCTCGGGCGCTGCGGGGTAGTCGTCGGGATCGACGAGAAGCTCCTGGCCCGGCAGGAAGCGCAGCAGCCGGGGCACCGTGAAGCCGCGTTCCCCGAAGGAGGCCACGACCCGCTTGCCCACCGCCCGCAGCGCCAGCCCGACAGCCAGGGTCGAGCCGAGCGCGTCACCGTCCGGGGAGATGTGGCAGGCCAGCGCGACCTCCTCGGCGGAGGAGATCAGCTCGACGGCCCGGTCCCAGTCACGGCCGGGAACCGGGCCCTCGTCACGCGGCTGCGGCGTCACGTCGCCGAGCGTCCCGCGCGCTCGGACGGCTCGCTCTCGGCCTCCTCGGCCTCCTCGGAGCCCTCCCTGTCCTCGGGCCTGCGGTAGGGGTCGGTGTCACCGGCGTGCCGCGCGGTCTCCGCCCGCTTGGCGATCTCGGCGTCCCTGGCCCTCGCCTCGGCGAACAGGTCGTCGAGGTGCCGGGCGTTGTCGGGGAGGGGGTCGTGGGTGAACAGCAGCGTCGGCGTGTGCCGCAGGCCGGTCTGGCGGCCCACCTCCGAGCGGATGAGCCCCTTGGCGCTCTCCAGCGCCGCCGCCGAGTCGGCCCGCTCGGCCTCGGAGCCGAACACGGTGTAGAACACCGTCGCCTCACTCAGGTCGTTGGTGACCCGCGTGTCGGTCACCGTCACGAAGCCGAGCCGAGGGTCCTTGATCCGGCGCTCCAGCATCTCGGCGACGATCTGCTGGATCCGGTCGGCGATCTTACGTGCGCGTCCTGCGTCCATGTTCGCTCTCCCCCCTTCTCACAGTACGGCCGGACGCAAACGGGGGGCGGCCGGCCGTCTGCGGCTAGTCCTCGTTGTCGTTGTAGAGCCGCTGCCTGGCCGACAGCAGCTCGATCTCCGGGTGGAACGCGACCAGGCGCTCGCAGTCGTCCATGACCGCGCCGCAGTTCGCGGCGGTCGCCGAGACGACCGCGATTCCGATCTCCGTACGGCGGTGCAGGTCCAGATGGCCGGTCTCGGCGACGGCCACACCCGGGAACCGTCGCTGCACCTCGGCGATGATGGGTCGCACCACGGAGCGCTTCTGCTTCAGCGAGCGGACGTCGCCGAGCAGGATGTCCAGTGTGAGGGCACCTACATACATGTCGGATCACGCCACGAGTGTCATCGTGCCGCCGGCGGGCGCGGCACCGCCCGCCGGCCGGTGGCCCCCGCCCACGAGGTGGGCGAGGGCCTTCCGGCCGGCGGGCGGCCCGTCACCGGACCGGGACATCAGACGCGCGGCTTCTCCCGCATCTCGAACGTCTCGATGACGTCGTCGATCTTGATGTCGCTGTAGCCGACACCGATACCGCACTCGAAGCCCTCGCGGACCTCGGTCGCGTCGTCCTTGAACCGGCGCAGCGAGGAGACCGTGAGGTTGTCGGAGATGACGACCCCGTTGCGGATGAGCCTCGCCTTGCTGTTGCGGACGATCGTGCCCGAGCGGACCAGCGCACCGGCGATGTTGCCGATCTTCGGCACCTTGAAGACCTCGCGGACTTCGGCGGTGCCCATCTGGACCTCTTCGAACTCGGGCTTGAGCATGCCCTTGAGGGCCGCCTCGATCTCCTCGATCGCCTGGTAGATGACCGAGTAGTAGCGGATGTCGACGCCCTCGCGCTCGGCCAGGTCGCGCGCCCGGACCTCCGGACGCACGTTGAAGCCGATGATGACGGCGTTGTCGTCGGCGACGGCCAGGTTGACGTCGTACTCGGTGATCGCACCGACGGCGCGGTGGAGCACCCGCAGGCGCACCTCGTCACCGACGTCGATCTTGAGCAGGGCGTCCTCGAGGGCCTCGACCGAACCGGAGACGTCACCCTTGATGATGAGCTTGAGCTCGTCGACCTGGCCCTTCTCCATCTCGCTGAAGAGCTCTTCGAGGGTGCGGCGACGGCCGGACCTGGCCATGTCCGCGGTGCGCTTGCGCGCCGCCCGCTGCTGGGCGATCTGACGCGCCATGCGGTCGTCGGTGACGACGATGAAGTTGTCACCGGCGCCCGGCACCGCGGTCAGACCGAGGACCTGGACCGGACGCGACGGGCCGGCCTCGTCGATCGACACGCCGTTGTCGTCCAGCATCGCCCGGACGCGGCCGAAGGCCTCGCCACAGACGATCGAGTCGCCGACGCGGAGCGTGCCGCGCTGCACCAGCACGGTCGCGACCGGGCCGCGGCCCCTGTCGAGGTGCGCCTCGATGGCGACGCCCTGGGCGTCCATCGCGTCGTTGGCCCGCAGGTCCAGCTCGGCGTCCGCGGTGAGCAGGATGGCCTCGAGCAGGTCGTCGATGCCGGTCCCGTTCTTGGCGGAGATGTCGACGAACAGCGTGCTGCCGCCGTACTCCTCGGCCACCAGGCCGTACTCGGTGAGCTGGGCACGGACCTTGTTGGGGTCGGCGCCCTCCTTGTCGACCTTGTTGACCGCGACCACGACCGGAACCTCGGCCGCCTGGGCGTGGTTCAGCGCCTCGATGGTCTGCGGCTTCACACCGTCGTCGGCCGCGACCACCAGGACGGCGATGTCGGTGACCTTGGCACCGCGGGCACGCATGGCGGTGAACGCCTCGTGACCCGGGGTGTCGATGAAGGTGATCTTCCGGTCTTCGCCCTCGTGCTCGGCGGCGATCTGGTAGGCACCGATGTGCTGGGTGATGCCACCGGCCTCCCGCGCGACCTCGTTGGTGTGCCGGATCGCGTCGAGCAGCTTGGTCTTACCGTGGTCGACGTGACCCATGACGGTCACCACCGGCGGACGCGCGACCAGGTCGCCCTCGTCACCCTCGTCCTCGCCGAACTCGATGTCGAAGGACTCGAGGAGCTCGCGGTCCTCCTCCTCCGGGCTGACCACGAGCAGGTTGTAGTCCAGCTCGGCGGCCAGGAGCTGCAGCGTCTCCTCGTTGACCGACTGCGTGGCGGTCACCATCTCGCCCAGGTGCAGCATGATCTGCACCAGGGACGCCGGGTTCGCGCCGATCTTGTCAGCGAAGTCCGACAGGGAGGCGCCGCGCGACAGCCGGATCGTCTGGCCGTTGCCACGCTGAACCTGCACGCCGCCGATCGCCGGGGCCTGCATGTTGTCGAACTCCTGGCGCCGCTGGCGCTTGGACTTGCGACCGCGGGTCGGGCGTCCGCCCGGACGGCCGAAGGCGCCCGCCGTGCCGCCACCGCGGCCACGGCCACCGCCGCCACCGGGACGACCGGCGAAGCCACCGCCACCGCCGCCACCGGGACCACCGGTGCCGACGCCGGGACGGCCACCGCCGCCACCGGGACGACCGGCGAACCCGCCGCCACCCGGACGGCCACCGCCGCCACCGGGACGACCGGCGCCGCCACCGGGACGACCACCGCCGCCCGGACGGCCGGCGCCACCGCCGGGACCGGCGGGACGGCCCTGAGGCATCATCATCGGGCTGGGACGCGGACCGCCGGGACGCGGACCGGCGACACCGCCGGCGCCGCCACCCGGACGCGGACCACCCGCGCCGGGACCCGGACGCGGTCCGGCCGCACCGGGCGGGCCGGGACGAGGCCCCGGACGAGGTCCGGCGCCTTCGCGCTGTCCCTGCTCGCGGGGACCGCCGTCGCGCGGACCGCCGGGACGCGGGCCACGGTCGCCCGGGCCTCCGTCACGACCGCCGGGACGCGGCGGACGGGCCTGGCCCATGCCGCTGGCGTTCGAGGAGAACGGGTTGTTGCCGGGACGCGGGCCGCGCGGACCCGGACGCGGGCCGGGCTTGGGACCGCCGGCGCCGGCGCCGGAACGCGGAGCCGAGGGGGCGCCGCCGGGACCGCCCGCGGGGCGGCCCTCCGGACGCGCCGCCTCGGGACGCGAACCCTGGGCGGGACGCGGACCCGGACGCGGACCCGGCCTGGGGCCGGGAGCCGGGCGCCCGGCCTCGGACCGGGGCGCCTCGGATCGGGGCGCCTCGAAGCGCGGCGGCTGGACCGGCGAGGGCTGCTGCTGCTGGGGCTGGGGCTGAGAGACCTGCGGGGCCTGCTGATCCTGCGGCGCGGGAGCCGCGGGACGGGCCACGGGGCCGGGCCGCGGGCCCGGCTTGGGAACAGGTCCCGGCCTGGGAACTGAGGATCGCGGCGCCGCGGGGGCGCCGGTTCCGGCCTGGCCTTCGGCCGGCCGGGGTGCCGCCTGCGGCGGCCTGGACGGCCTGTTGCCGCCCCTGTCGGACGACCCCTTGGCGGGGCCGCCCAAAGCTTCGGTGAGCCGACGGACCACCGGCGCCTCGATGGTCGAGGACGCCGAACGCACGAACTCGCCCATCTCCTGGAGCTTGGCCATGACGACCTTGCTCTCGACGCCGAACTCCTTGGCGAGCTCGTATACCCGGACCTTCGCCACTGCACTCCCTTACTCGGCCCGGGAGGCACAGCCGCCGGACCGTCGTTACGTAGACGTACTCATCGCCGCATGCTCATCAGGCGCTCATAGCTATCTGACCAGCCCATCAACTCGGCGTCCTACATGACAGTTGGCAACCATTTCACCCGATCCTTTCGGAGTGGAGCTCTTCCAGGTGAGCCCGTACCGGCGACGGGTCGAGCGGTCCCGCGACGCGAAACGCCCGCGGAAACGCCCGCCGCCGCTCGGCGAGCTCCAGGCAGCTCAGGGAGGGGTGCAGTGAAGCACCACGCCCGTGGAGCCGTCTTCGCAGGTCGGGGACGATGACGCCCTCGACCGCCACCAGGCGGAGCAGCTCGGAGGAAACCGTGCGAACCCGGCACCCCACACACGTTCGTAGTGGGGCGGCCTGGTCACCATATTCCAGCTTACCGCGTGGGCGCATCTGCGGAACCGGCCGCCTCCCCCGTCTGGGTGTCCGACCGGATGTCGATGCGCCACCCGGTGAGGCGATTGGCCAGCCGGGCGTTCTGCCCCTCCTTGCCGATCGCCAGGGAGAGCTGGTAGTCCGGCACGGTCACGCGGGCGGCACGCCCCTCGGTGTCGATCACCTCGACATGCGAAACACGCGAGGGCGACAGGGCATTCCCGACGAACTCCGCCGGGTCCTCCGACCAGTCGATGATGTCGATCTTCTCGCCGTGGAGTTCGGCCATCACGTTGCGCACCCGCGAGCCCATCGGGCCGATGCAGGCGCCCTTGGCGTTGACGCCGGGCCGCCGGGAGCGGACCGCGATCTTCGTACGGTGGCCCGCCTCACGGGCGATGGCCGCGATCTCGACGGTGCCGTCGGCGATCTCCGGCACCTCCAGGGCGAACAGCTTCTTCACCAGGCCGGGGTGGGTGCGCGACAGGGTCACCGACGGCCCCTTGGGACCCTTCTTGACCTGCACGACGTAGCAGCGGATGCGCTCGCCGTGGACGTACTCCTCACCGGGCACCTGCTCGTTGTGCGGCAGCACGGCCTCGATCTTGCCGAGGTCCACCAGGACGACCCGCGGGTCCTTGCCCTGCTGGATGATCCCGGCCACCAGCTCGCCCTCGCGGCTGGCGAACTCGCCGAAGTTGATCTCGTCCTCGGCGTCCCGGAGCTGCTGCAGGATGACCTGCTTGGCGGTGGTCGCGGCGATGCGGCTGAAGTTGCCCGGGGTGTCGTCGTACTCCCGGACCACCTGGCCGCCGTCGTCCAGCTCCGCGGCGTAAATGGTCACGTGCCCGGTCTTGCGGTCGAGTTCGGCGCGGGCCTTGGCCGCCGCCCCCTCGCTCCGGAAGTACGCGATCAGCAGCGCGTCCTCGATGGCCTTGACGACCAGGTCGAAGGAGATGTCCTTCTCGCGTTCCAGGCTGCGCAGGACGCTCATGTCGATGTCCACGAGGCTCCCCCTTAGCCCTCGTCGCCGTCTTCGCCGTCGTCATCGGCGTCGTCGAACCGGCGGAACTCCACCTGCACCCGTCCTCGGGCCAGGTCCTCGTACTCGACGCGGCGCGGCGTGCCCGCCACGTCGAACTCCACACCGGTCTCGTCGGTGGCGACGATCCGGCCCTCCACGCTCGTGCCGTCCCGCAGGTCGGCCTTGACCAGCCGGCGCACCGCCCGGCGCCAGTGGCGCGGCTCGGTGAGCGGGCGGTCGACCCCGGGGGAGGAGACCTCCAGCACGTAGGGGGAGCTTCCCATCACGTCTCCGGCGTCCAGCGCCTCGGAGACGGCCTGGCTGACCTCTGCGACGTCGTCCAGGCTGACGCCGCCGTCGCGGTCGACGACGACACGCAGCAGGCGCCGCTTGCCCGCCGGAGTGACCGTGACGTCCTCCAGGTCGAGCCCGGAGGCGAGGGCGACGGGTTCCAGGAGCTTCATCAGGCGGTCGCGGGATATGGCGCTGCCCATGCCGACCTCCCATTTTCACGATCTACAGCCGGGCGGACCTCGCCCTTGCGGTTCACAAGCCTATCCACATCAGGGCGCGGAAGAAGCGCCACTCGGCGCGGCGAGCCCGTCCGAGAAGCGCGGTGAATGGTTTCCCAGCCCTTACGATGCTAGATGCGTCAGCAGCTCACCCGTAACCGGAGGTCGTCCGTGCGTTTCCTGTCCCGGCGTGACCTGCTGCGGGACACCGCCGTCGGGGCCGCCGCCGCGACGGTCGCCGCGACGGTCGGCGGATGCGCCGCCGAGAAGCCCGAGCACCAGCGCGCCGAGCCACCGGACCCGGATACCGTGCTGCTCAGGCAGCTCATCGCCGACAAGGAGCGGATCATCGGGCTGTACGCCTCCGCCCCCTCGGCCAAGCTTCTGCCCTTCAAACGGCGGCACGAGGCCCACCTCGCCGAGCTGCGCCGGAGGCTTCCTCCCGCCGCCCGGGGCGCCAGGGCCTCCGCGACGCCGGGGCCCTCCGGGGGCGCCGCCGCACCTTCCGCGCCGTCCGCCTCCGGGACGCCCGCGCCGGAGCCCCGCGCCTCCCTGCGGAGCCTGCGGGCCGCCGAGCGGAAGGCCGCCGACTCGCGCCCCCGGCAGGTCGAGGGCGCCTCACCCGCGCTGGCCCAGCTGGTCGCCTCCATCGGCGCCTGCGAGGCCGCCCACGCCGTGGCCCTGGCGAGGCCGCTGTGAGGGCCCCGGACACCGCGCGGAACGCGAGGCCGGCGGGGGCCGCGGGAGCGGTCGCGCCGGCCACCCCCGCCCCCGGAGCCGGCGGGGGGCTCGACACGGCGCTGGCAGCCGAGCACGCGGCCGTCTACGCCTACGGGGTCCTCGCCGCGCGGGCCGAGGGAGCACTGCGCTCCACCATGGCCGCCGCCTTCACCGCCCACCGCGCCCGCCGCGACCGGCTCCGCGCCATGATCATCGAGCGTGGCGGCACCCCGGCCGAGCCCGACGCGAGCTACCGGCTGCCCGCCGTACCCTCCACCCCCGACCAGGTGGTGGAGCTGGCCGTGTCGGTGGAGCGGGGGGTGACCGCCGCCTACCTCGAGGCCGTCGCGTCCGGCGACCCGGCCGTCCGGCGGATGGCCGCGCTGGCCATGCAGGAGTGCGTCGTGCGGGCGTACGGCCTGCGCCCGGAGATCGAGACCTTCCCCGGCATGCCCGCCCCCGCGTCCCCCTCCCCCGCCCCCACCCCGGCGCCGTCCCCGCCGTCCTGAACGCGGGCGCCGCGCGACCCGGGACCGCCGCGGGCCATGGGCCGTTCGGTCGCGGCGCCCCGCGCGGCCCGGAACCGCGCGGGCCGTTCGACGCGGTTCGGGATCACGCGGGCCGTTTGCCTCCGGCCGACCGGGTAGCTGGAGGGGGCAGACGGTCAAGGAGGAAGCAATGGGCTGGGAATACCGGAAGTCACTGAAGTTCGGTCCGCTCCGTCTCAACCTGTCGCGCCGCGGCGTCGGGCACAGCTGGGGCAACCGGGCCTTCCGCGTCACGAAGGCCGCCGACGGCAGGCGGACGCTGAGCGTGAACCTGCCCGGCGGGTTCCACTGGCGCAAGACACTCAGCGGCTCCCGCTGAGCCGCCTCCGTCCGGGGGCGCGGCGTCTCCCGCACCCCCGGACGGGCGCGCGGCGTCTCCCGCCGCGTCCGGAGCGGCACGCGGCGTTTCCCGCCCCGGTCCGGGGGCACAGTCGCCACGTGACGGATAAAACGGACATAGGGGATGACCGTGTCACGGTGACCCCGTGCGAGGACGGGCCGCTGCTACTGCGGGGCCCGTTCGTCCTCACCGCCCAGGACGGCACCGTCATCGACCCCGGTAGGTCCACGGTGGCGCTGTGCCGCTGCGGGCGATCGGCGGCCAAGCCCTTCTGCGACGGCTCGCACCGGCCCGCCCGCTTCCGCGCCCCGAGCGAGCCCGAGCCGCCCGCCTGACGGCGCCCCCGGCCCCGGGGCTCCGGTCCCGCGGCGCGCTCCCGGCCCGAAGCCTCCCGCCGGGTGGCGCCCTCCCGGCCCGGAGGTCTCCGCCGGGTCGCGCTCCCCCGCTCCGGGCGCCTCGGCCCGGACGGCTCCGGCCACGCCGGTCCCGCCGGTCCGGCGGTTCCGGTGCGCCCTGATCCACCGGGTCGAGTGCGCCGCCGTCCGCATCCGGCGGCCCGCGTACGGCACGCCGCCGAGGAACAGCCGCGCCGCCAGCGCCAGCCAGGCGCAGACCGCCCGCTCCAGCAGCCACACCGGCGCGAACAGCGCGGCGGAGAAGGGGAAGACCCGCCGCCCGCCGGCCCGGCGGCGGCCGGCCTCGGCGATCCCGACCGCCAGTCCGGCGCAGACCAGGACCATCCCGTACCTGCGGCGCGACAGCGCGACGGCCAGCGCGGGCAGCACGGACAGGAACGCCGCCAGGCGAACGGGCTGCGCGAGGTCGTCGTAGGCCTGCCGGACGCGCTGGGACCAGAACCGGGCCGGGTCCGGCGGCAGGCGGCGGACGTAAAGGCCGAGCAGGTGGCACTCCCGCCCGCCGTGGGCGCGGACCGTGCGGATGAGCTCCAGGTTCTCGAACAGCACGTCGCCGTCGTAGCCGCCCATCTCGTGGAAGACCGACCGGCGCACGCCGAAGGTGCCCGGGTAGTCGGCGCCGAAGGCGCGGTTGAGGAGGGTCCTGGCGGTGTCCCAGCGGGCGTGCCAGGGCAGCGGGTCGAAGTGGTTCTGCGGCCTGACCAGGTCGGCCCACCCGAGCAGGGCGCCGATCGAGGCCAGTTCCGCCGCGCCGTAACGCACGTCGTCGTCGGCGATGACCACGCGCCCGGCGCGGGCCCGGCGCATCCCGGTGACCACCCCGTTGACCTTGCCGTTGACGAAGGCGAGGTCGTCGTCGGGCCGGAGGTGCTCGGCGATCCCGGCCCAGGCGGCGGCGTGCCGCTCGAAGACCGGGGACGGGGAGCCGTCGACGACGATGACCCGCGTGTGGCGGGCGAGCCGGCGCAGGTAGCCCGTCAGCTCCGCCAGGCCCGCCTCGTCGCCGTCGTCCCAGCGCAGCGGCAGGACGTAGTCGAGGCCGGGGCCTCCCGCCCGGTCATCGTCCGTCATCGGCCGCTCACCGCCAGACCGGTTCCGCACGGGCCGTTCCCGTCCCACCCGGTTCCACGCGACCCGTTCCCGTCCGGCGTGGTCCCGCACGGGCCGTTCCCGTCCGGTGCGGTCCCGCGCGGCCCGGCCTCGCGCAGCGAGGTGACCCCGCGCTCCCAGCTCCCCAGGAGGTGCTCGGCGAAGAGCCGGTCCAGGGTGAGGGCGCACGCCGCGCCGTACAGGACGTCGGCGGCCAGGTCGGGGCGGTCGGCGGCGAACGCGCCGCACATGTCGTGCGCGGCGATCTGCTCGTGGACCGCGTCGGCCTGCACGTGCTCGTCGTAGAAGCGGCAGGCCGCGTCGTCGCCGCCGAGGCGGCGCAGTCCCCGGGCGTACCTGCGGTTGGGGACCGAGGAGGTCATCTCGAAGGCCGCGAGGTGGCCCAGCAGCGCGCCCCGGTGCCGCCGGCGCAGCCCGAACAGCGAGATGACGTTGCCGGTCGCCAGCGTGACCGC
Organism: Streptosporangium sandarakinum; assembly: GCF_013409935.1. GTDB lineage: Bacteria > Actinomycetota > Actinomycetes > Streptosporangiales > Streptosporangiaceae > Streptosporangium > Streptosporangium nondiastaticum. Next base: position 1,595,884 of record NZ_JACCCO010000001.1, read on the forward strand.
CGGGACCCGGTCGAGGTGGGCGCCGTAGGAATCGTCCAGGCCGAGACCGCGCATCGTGGCCCGGAACAGCTCCGAGTGCATGCGTCCGGGCCGGCCGCCGCCGTACTCGTCGGCCTGGATCTCCACGAGGGCGGCCTTGGCCGGGCCGCGCAGCCGTGGGATCGCCCAGGTGTGCGGGTCGGCCTCCTTGAGGTGGTAGACGGAGCGGTGGACGACGAACTCGCGGAACCGCTCCAGGTCGGCCCGCCGTTCCAGGAACGCCGCCAGTGACGGGCCGCCGTCGGCGGCGGCGACCAGCCCGGCGAGCGCCCGGCGCATGCGCGCGGGCGTCCCCGGCGGTGCGGCGGGCGACCGGGGCACGGCCTCCGCGAGGCCCGCCTCGAACCGCCGTTCCAGCGTCCGCCTGACCGCCAGCAGCGACGGCTCCCACTCCCAGTCCTCGTCGACCTCGCCGAACCCCTGGTAGTGCAGCTCGTAGCAGGCGAAGAGGGCGAGCTGGAGGTCCTCGTCCCCGATGGGCGGTCCCCCCGCGGGTTCCGGCGCCGGACCGAGGTCGTGCGGCGGGCGGACCAACCGGTCGAAGAGGAAGTCGGTGAGAGGCCCCCGAGGGGCGGGTAGCTGCATTTCACGGAACTCCAGGACGGTACGGCGGTGCGGGGCTCGGGGACGTTCCGGGAGGCGTCGCGGGGACGCCTCGGGGACGGTTCCGGCGACACGGCGGGTCCGGTTCAGCGCCGGTAGACCGACACGTGCCCCCGGCTGTCGCCGGTGAACGGGGCGGCCCGCCAGTCGGACCAGCGGTGTTCGAGCCGCATGCCCCCCAGGCGTGCCATGAGGTCGAGCTCGGCGGGCCAGGCGTAGCGGTGGTTGGCGGGCAGCAGCCGCACCCCGCCGGAGGCCAGGACGATCTTGGTGGTGTACATCATCTGGTCGGCGGGCGACAGCCGGGCCGCCTCGGCGACCACCTCGTCCTCGCGCAGCGACACCAGCCGCAGCGCCGTGCCGTGGCGGAACGCCCCCACGTCGGGCACCCACGCCTCGACCACGAACCGGCCGCCGGGCACGAGGTGGGCGGCGGCGTTGCGGAAGCAGTCGACCTGGGCGTCCTGCGAGGGCAGCGCGTAGATCGTGTTGTAGGCGAGGACGACGAGGCCGAACTCGCCGTCGACCCGGGTGGTGGAGAAGTCGCCCAGCGTCACCGGGACGCGGTCGCCGCCGGGCTTGGCGCGCAGCACCGCCGTCATCTCGGCCGAGCCGTCGATGCCCGCGACGGTGAGCCCCCTGGCGGCCAGCGGGAGGGCCAGCCGGCCGGTGCCGACGCCGAACTCCAGGACGGCCCGGCCCTCGGCCAGCTCTTGGAGCCGGTCCACCGCGGGTTCGGTGGGCAGGTGCGTCACGACCTCGTCGTAGACGTCGGCGGCGGCGCGACCGTAGGCGGAAGGGTCGAACTCCTGCGCCATGCGTCCCCCACCCCCCGAAAAGCACAAAAAGTACTTTCCCTTCCATAAGCCCACAAAAACCCCCGCGCTCGGTCCGGGGGACGGACCGGGCGCGGGGGCTTCGGGTGCGCGGTGCCTCGGCGCGGAGACCCCAGGTGCGCGGGCCCCGGGCACGGAGACCTCAGGCGCGCGGGGTTCCGGGCACCGGGGCCGCGGGTGCGCGGGACCTCAGGCGCGGCAGGCGGCCTCGACGCGGTCGGCGGCCTCGGCGACGGGGATCTCCTCCTTCGCGCCGGTGGCGCGGTCGCGCAGCTCGACGACGCCCTGGGCCAGGCCGCGTCCGACGATCAGGATCGTCGGCATGCCGAGCAGCTCGGCGTCCTTGAACTTCACGCCCGGGGAGACGCCCGCGCGGTCGTCCAGCAGGACGCGCAGGCCGCGCGCCTCCAGCTCCCCGGCGATCCGGCCGGCGACCTCGATCTGGTCGTCCTTGCCGGTGCCGACGATGTGGACGTCGGCCGGGGCGACCTCGCGGGGCCAGCGCAGACCCAGCTCGTCGTGCCGCTGCTCGGTCAGCACGGCCACGGCGCGGGAGACGCCGACGCCGTAGGAGCCCATGGTGATGCGGATCGGCTTGCCGTCGGGGCCGAGGGCGTCGAGCTTGGCCGCGTCGGCGTACTTGCGGCCGAGCTGGAAGATATGGCCGATCTCGATGCCGCGGTCGATGGACAGGCCGGAGCCGCAGACCGGGCAGGCGTCACCCGCCCTGACCTCGGCTGCCTCGATCGTGCCGTCGGCGACGAAGTCGCGCCCGGCGACGACGTTCACCGCGTGCCGGCCCGGCTCGTTGGCGCCGGTCACCCACGCGCTGCCGTCCACCACGCGGGGGTCGACGAGGTAGCGGATGCCGAGGTCCCTGAGCACCTGGGGGCCGATGTAGCCGCGGACCAGGCCGGGGTGCTTGACGAAGTCCTCGGCCTCGAAGATGGCGGGCTCGCCGGGGGCGAGCGCCGCCTCCAGGCGCTTGAAGTCGACCTCTCGGTCGCCGGGCACGCCGATCACCAGGGTCTCGATCTTGTCGGAGCCGGGCGTCGTGACCTTGACCACGACGTTCTTGAGCGTCCGGTCCGCGGTGAGGTCCAGGCCGTGGTGGGTGTTGAGGTGCGTGACCAGCGTCTCGATGGTCGGCGTGCCGGGGGTGTCGAGGACCTCCATGGCGGGCTGCTCGCCGGTGACCGCGGCCGGGGCCGGGGTGGTGACCGCCTCGGCGTTGGCCGCGTAGCCGCAGTTGTGGCAGGCCACGAAGGTGTCCTCGCCGGTCTCGGCGGGGGCGAGGAACTCCTCGGAGGCCGAGCCGCCCATCGCGCCGGAGGTGGCGAAGCAGATGCGGTAGTCGATGCCGAGCCGGTCGAAGATGCGGATGTAGGTCTCGCGGTGCCGCTCGTAGGAGCGCTTGAGGCCGTCGTCGTCGAGGTCGAAGGAGTAGGAGTCCTTCATGACGAACTCGCGGCCGCGCAGGATCCCGGCCCGGGGGCGGGCCTCGTCGCGGTACTTCGTCTGGATCTGGTACAGCGTCACCGGGTAGTCCTTGTAGGAGGAGTACTCCCCCTTGACCATGTCGGTGAACATCTCCTCGTGGGTGGGTCCGAGGAGGTAGTCGGCGCCCTTGCGGTCCTTGAGACGGAAGAGCGTGTCGCCGTACTCGGTCCAGCGGCCGGTGTTCTCGTAGTACTCGCGCGGCAGCAGGGCGGGGAAGAGCACCTCCTGGCCGCCCATGCGGTCCATCTCCTCGCGCACGACGCGCGCGACGTTCTCCAGGACCATCTTGCCGAGCGGCAGCCAGGAGTAGATGCCGGGCGCGACGCGGCGGACGTATCCGGCGCGGACGAGCAGCTTGTGGCTCGGGACCTCCGCGTCTGCCGGGTCGTCCCTCAGAGTTCGAAGAAACAGCGACGACATGCGCAGCAGCACGGCTACTCCTACCTAGCAGGGATTGAATGGCTACAGGCTATCGAGTCGCGCAACCGGGTTGCCGGTCATCCGGCGTTCCCCGCCGTCCCGCCGCCCTGACACCCCGGCGGGCCGCGGCCCACGCGGCCGTCCCACGGCTCGGAGGAACGCCGCCCGGAGGAACGCCGCCCGGTGGAACACCGCTCGGGAGAACGCCGCTCAGAGGAACGCCGCCCGGTGGAACACCGCTCGGTGGAACACCGCTCAGAGGAACGCGGCGCAGGCGGCCACGATGGCGAGCGCCACCGCCGCCGAGCGGACGCGGCCCCACCCGGGGCGCGTCGTGACGAGCAGGCCCAGCACCAGCGCCCCGACGACCAGGGTCTTCCACGGCCAGAAGCCCGGGACGTACTCCGGCCCGCCGGGCAGCGCCTTGTCCAGGCCGTCGACCGCGACGAGCCCGGCCAGCACGCCGCCCGCCAGGTCGCCCCACAGTGTGCCGCGCCGGGCGAGGTGGGCCAGGACGCCGATCACGACCAGGGTCGCCACCGTGACGTTCATGGCGGCGGCGCTGCCCGCGCCCAGGACCATGGTCCCGGGGTCGAAGAGCGTGGCGGCCAGCAGTGACAGCAGCGGGCCGAAGGTGGCCAGCGCGCAGCTCAGCGCCGCCCAGCCGAGACCGGCGGCGGTGTATCCCGCCACGACGACGAGCAGCACGTAGGCGTAGGGCTCGTAGAGCGATCCCAGCGGGTTGTGCGCGTGCGACAGCACCGCGCCCAGGCTGCCGAGCAGCATCCCCACGACGAGCGACAGCACCATGTGCAGCACGATGCCGCGCTGCCGGCGGTCCAGTTCCGCGCAGTCGTAATCGAAGCTTCGTTCAAGCCGTGCCACAGATCCCCCGATCATCACCTGCTCGTGGCCTCGGAAAGCATACGTGACCTGCAAGAATGCACAAAATTCCACCAAGCGTCGTTAAATCGGGACAGCTCCCAGGGGTGCCGCTCCGCACGGACTCCGCCGGGACGCTTTCCGCCTCCCCGGCGGGCCGCTCTGGCGGCGACGGCTCCGGTGGTACAGAGTCGGGGGTGAGAGCCGTCGATAGGTCGTCGCCGTCGCGGGGCCGCCGCCCCGGACGCCCCGGACCGCCCCGGGCCTTCCGGTCCGCCGGGGCGGGACCCGCGCCCGCGACGTCCGACGCCGAGGAGGCCGTGTGTCACTGCGAGTGGCGATTGTCGGGTCGGGCCCCGCCGGGATCTACACCGCCGAGGCGCTGACGAAACAGGCGGGCGCCGGGGTCGAGGTGGACGTCCTGGAACGGCTGCCCACGCCGTACGGGCTGGTCCGGTACGGCGTGGCCCCCGACCACACCTCCATCAAGTCGATCGCCGGGTACCTGCGCCGGGTGCTGGAGCTGCCCAACGTCCGTTTCCTGGGCGGCGTGGAGTTCGGCCGGGACGTGGACGCCGCCGACCTGCTCGGCTGCTACGACGCCGTGGTCTACTGCACCGGCGCGATGGTGGACCGGCGGATGGGGATCCCCGGCGAGGACCTGCCGGGCAGCGTGGCGGCCACCGACTTCGTGAACTGGTACTGCGGCCACCCCGACATGCCGGCCGACCGGTTCGTCCTCGACTGCCCCGAGGTCGCGGTGGTCGGCGTGGGCAACGTGGCGGTGGACGTGGTGCGGATCCTGGCCAAGACCGCCGAGGAGCTGCGCGCCACCGACGTTCCGGAGGAGGTGCTGGCCCGCCTGGCCGGCAGCCGGGTCAGGACCGTCCACATGATCGGCCGCCGCGGGCCGGAGCACGCCAAGTTCACCCTCAAGGAGCTGCGGGAGCTGGGCGAGCTGGCCAACGCCGACGTGTGCGTGCGGCGGGAGGAGGCGGTGGCCGACGTCACGGGCCTGCCGCGGCAGGTGCGGGGCAACGTCGAGGTGCTGCGGGGCTGGGCCGCCCGCGACCCGGCGGGCCGCCCCCGGCGGCTGGAGGTGCGGTTCTGGATGCGCCCGGTGGAGATCCTCGGGGAGGACCGGGTGACGGGCCTGCGACTGGAGCGCACCCGCCTTTCGGGGGGCCGGGTCGTGGGCACCGGCGAGTTCGAGACCCTCCCGGTGGGCATGGTGCTGCGCTCGGTCGGCTACCGCAGTGTCCCGCTGCCCGGCGTGCCGTTCTCCGAGGAGACCATGACCGTGCCGAACGAGGCCGGGCGGGTCCGCGACCGCGAGTACGTCGCGGGATGGCTCAAGCGCGGTCCCACCGGGGTGATCGGCACCAACAAGTCCGACGCCGCCGAGACGGTCCGCACCCTCCTCGCCGACCTCGCCGGCCTCGCCCGCGACCCGGTACGGCGCGGCGACATCGACGCCCTGCTGGCCTCCCGGGGCGTCTCCCCGATCACCTACCGGGAGTGGCTGGCCATCGAGGCGGCCGAGGCCGAGCTGGCGCGGAGCCTGGGACGCGGCGAGCGCGTCAAGCTCCTGGGCCTGGCCGCCATGCACGCCGCCTCGGGCCGCTGAGCCGTACGGCGGGCGTGTCCACCCGGAGGGCGTCCGGCGCGTCCACTTCAGGAACGGCCGAAAGCCCTCCGAACGCCCATCACGCACCACAAGGAGCAACCCCCATGCGCGTCACGCTCGGCGACCCGCTGGCTCTGATACCCGGCTTCGAGCAGGCCCACCGCGAGCAGACGGCGACCTACCCCCCGGTCTCCCCGGAGGAGATGGGGTGGCAGCCGGTGCACACCGTCTACGTGCCCGCCGACCGCTTCGACGCGGGCACGGTCGCGGCCTGGGGCGAGGCCGCGCTGGACCTGATGCGCCGGCACCTGTCCAGGAAGGACACGGCCCGGTTCTTCGAGATGCACGAGCAGACGGCCAGGGCCGTGCACGAGAGGGTGACGGCGAAGCTCGCCGCCGAACCGGTCGAGGACCTGCGGATCGACTTCGAGGACGGTTACGGCGGGAGCCCCGCCGAGGAGGACGGCCACGCCGTCCGGGCCGCCGAGGCGGTCGCCGCCATGCACGCCGGTGGAACGCTCCCCCGCCGGTGGGGGTTGCGGGTGAAGTCGTTCGCCGACGGCGACCCGGCCAGGAGCGTCCGGACGCTGGACGCCTTCCTCACCGGGGTGGTCGAGCGGGCGGGTCACCTGCCCCCGGGGTTCGTGGTCACCTTCCCCAAGGTGCTGATGCGGGACTACCTGGAGCAGTTCGCCGCCTGCCTCGCCGCCCTGGAGAAGGGACTGGGGCTGGGTGAGGGCGAGCTGCGGTTCGAGATGCAGGTCGAGGCCGTCCAGACGCTGCGGTTCCTCGACGCCGGGCTGGCCGCCGCACTCGGCGGCAGGCTGGCCGCCGCGCACTTCGGCGTCTTCGACTACACGGCGAGCTGCTCGCTGCCCCCGCACGAGCAGCGGCTGGACCACCCCGCGTGCGACCACGCCCGCCAGGTCATGCGGGCGGCGTTCGCCGGGACCGGGGTGGAGCTGTCGGACGGCTCGCTGGCCGCCGCGCCCGCCTCCGACGACCGGTACGCCGTGCGCAACCTGTGGTGGCGGCACGTGAGCCTGATCCGGCACTCCCTGGCGGACGGCTTCTACCAGGGCTGGGACATGCACCCGGCGCACCTGGTCAGCCGCTACGTCGCGGTCTACCACTTCCACCTGTCCCGCTACGACGAGTACCTCGGCAGGGTGCGGGCCTGGGAGGAGCGGCGCGCGGCCGAGGGCGGGACGCTGGAGGAGCCCGCCACGATCAGGACCGTGGCCGCCGCCCTGCGCCGCGCCGACCTGGCCCTCGGGAACGCCTGACCCCGGGTCCGGCCCGGCCGGGCGCGGCGGGCCGCCCGTCCGGCGGGGCCGTAGGGCGGGGACCGTGCGGCGGGCGGGCCGCGCGGCGGACGTCAGTCGATCAGCTGCCGCCACTGGCGGACGCGGTGCGGGTCCACCGGGTGGGACCACGACGCCCGTACGGCGCTGCCGACGTGGAAGGCCCGCACGCCGTACTCCTGCAGAACCGGGACGTGGGACGGCCGCAGCCCGCCGCCCGCCATGATCAGCGGCCCGTCTCCGGCGGAGCAGCGGGCCCGGAGGACGTCCAGGCCGTCCCGCACGCCGCCGGGGGCGCCCGAGGTGAGCACGGTGGCGAGGTTGGGCAGCAACCGCACGGCCCGCCAGCTCGCCCTGACGTCGGCCGCGTGGTCGACGGCGCGGTGGAAGGTCCACGGCAGCGGCGTGACGGCGTGGATGAGCGCCTCGGTGGCGGCCAGGTCGACCGCCCCCGCGGCGTCGAGGAAACCGAACACGAACCCGGCCGCGCCCGCGTCGGCGAGGGCCCGGGCGTCGCGCCGCAGGCCCTCCAGCGACTCGGGCGTGGCCAGGAACGAGGCCTCACCGCGCAGCATGACCATCTGTGGCAGCGCGCATTCCTTGGAGATCGCGGCGACCGTCTCCACCGCCGGGGTGAGCCCGTCGGCCGCCATGTCCGCCACGATCTCCAGGCGGTCGGCGCCGCCCTCCTCCGCCGCGACGGCGTCGCGCACGTCGAGGGCGATCACCTCAAGCAAGGATCTGGTCATGGAGGTGAGGCTATCCGATGACTTTGTCCTGGGATCTCCTTGGTTCAGCGGCGCCGTTCCAGGGACGGTCCACGGCCTCTCATCGACGAACCCCGACGGTCCGCGGCGAGCCGCCGTCCTCCGCGCCCGCCCCGCCGGCCACGGCCGGCTCACCCGGGACGGCCGGCTGGCCGGTCAGCGGGCCCGTCAGCGGGCCGCGGAGGTCGGCGAACGGCAGCGCACCGGCGAGGACGTCGCCGCGCAGGCCGCCCGCCCTCTGGAACAGCGCCCCGGAGGCGCGGTGCGGCAGGTCCACCGTGCGCAGGTGGGTGAAGCGCTGGCCGCGGTAGTACCGCTGGAGCCCGGGGTTGTCCTTGGAGCAGTCGAGGCGCAGCCACCTGCGGCCCGCCGCCAGCGCCCGCAGGCCCGCCCAGTCGAGCAGGGCCTGCCCCAGGCCGAGCCCCGCGCAGGCACGGGAGACGGACAGCTTGTGGACGTAGAGCGCCGTCCCGGGAGCGTCCTCGGCGGTCCAGAACTCGGGGTCGGCGTGACCGTCCAGGGCGAGGGTGGCCGCGGGGCCGTCCTCGCCGTCGAGCACGTACATGGTTCCCTCCTCGATCAGCGGGCTGATGCGCTCGGCCGGGAAGCCCCCCGCGGGCCACTGCCGCACGCCGCGGCGGTTGAGCCAGTCGGCGGTCTCGGCCAGGAGCGCGAGCACGCCCGCGAGGTCGCTCCCGTCCGCCCGGCGCAGGGTGAGACGGGCGGTGGTGGTGGGGTGGGTGGGGCGAGCGGTACCGGAGTGCATGGTGCATCCCTTCGTTGCGATGGGTGGAGAAGAGGACACGGAGAGTGCCGGTCCGATGGCATACGGCGACCGTGTCCGGCCAGGCGGAACGCCTAGGGGTCGAAGACGCGTAAGGGGAACGCGGAGGGGGGCCGGGAGCAGGCTCCGGCGGAGACCGCCCGGCTACGGCGCCCAGGGAGCCGATGGTCCTCGGAGACGGACCGACGGTGGTGCCCGGGGCCGGACGCGAGTGGGGAGGGAACGCCGTGCCCGCCGGGACCGCGGGCGCGGCCCGGTCCTCGCCCGCGGGGCGGGCGGGACTGGGGCCGCCCCGTCAGGGCGGTCACGGAGGCGTCAACGGCTTTCCAGCTCGTACCTGATCAGATGCTTGTCGGCGGGCAGCACGGACACCGCGACGCGCACCGGGGCGTCGGAGGAGTCGTAGCCGACCCGGACGTAGACCATGACCGGCGTGCCCTGCTGGAGCTGGAGCCGGTCCGCCTCCGAACTGGTGGGCATGCGCGCCCAGATGTCGTCGACGACCCGGACCTGGGGGTGGCCGAGCTCCGCCAGCACCCGGTTGGCCCCCCGGGTGATGTCGCCGGGGCGGGCGATCTCGGAGTCGGAGACCAGCTCCAGCGGGAAGTAGGAGTCGTTGGTGTTGTACGGCTGGCCGTCCACGAACCGCAGCCGGCGGCGGACCACGGCGTGCTCGTCGTCGGCCAGCTCCAGTCTGCTGGCGATCTCCTCGGCCGGCCGTACGATCGAGACCTCGATGTGCTGGCCGGGCGAGCGTCCCTCCTGGGAGACGGCCCAGGCGAACGCCTCGCGGGTCTCCCCCGACTGGGGCCGCAGCTCGCGCTGGGGATGCATGAGCAGCGGGCGGCGCTCCCTGACCACGGTCCCCCGGCGGGGGGTGCGGGTGACCAGGCCCTCGTTGACCAGCTCGCCCAGGGCGAGCCGCACGGTGTTCCGGCTCACCTGATGGGCCAGCATGAGCTCCGCCTCGGTCGGCAGCTGATCCCCCGGTCCGAGCGCACCGGAGTAGATGGTCCTCCTGAGTTCGGAGGCCACCTGCTGATACAGCGTTGACCGTGGCATTAAGTCCCCTTTGTGCCAACAAACTAGACGATCTGGTTCTAGCGGGAAACCGGCCCTTGACCCAACCTCCCGCAACCCGCATCATCCAATCGTTGGTACAAATCCATCGAAAGGTCGGCGAGGGGGTGAAGGTCCGGGTGTTGCCGGTCCCCGCGGACGCGCCATATGTGCCCTGGCGCGAACCCCGCGAGGCAACGCGTTTACTGCGCTACGCGCTGCACCGCCAGGGGTTCACCCACACCTACCAGAGCAACGGGAACGGGATGTCGGTCCTCTCGGTCCAGACAGACCTGACCGTCTGGTGCAGAAGCGGGCTCTTCGTCTGGGACGAGGAAGGCCGCGAGACCTGCCACCCCGCCGACGACCCCGCGGGGGCGGCCCGCGTCATCTCCCTGCACTACCGGAGACCCGCGTTCGCCGCCCCCATCCGGGAGAGGACGGGCTTTCGCGCCCCCGCCTCTCCCGTCACCTACTCCGTGCGCGACTGAACGGCCCGAGGACCCCACCCCTCGCCGGGGTCCTCGGGCCGGCGCGCCGGGGCGGAGCGCGTCCTGGCGGGTCCCCCACGCCCGCCAGGACGCGTATCCCGCGTCCCCCGCGCCCTCAGCCCCGCCCCCTTCCGGCGCGGCCCCTCCCGTGCCGCGTCACTCCGCCCCGGGGTCCCCTGCCGCGGGCGTCCCCGCCACGGCGCCTCCCGTCCCGGATGTCCCAGCGGGCACACCCGGGGAAGGCGCGCCCGCCGCGGGCGGTTCCGGTCCGGCCGTGCCGCCGTCCGCCCCGCCCTCCATGACGGAGATCCGGAGGGCCCGGCGAGCCCGGGGGGCCCGGCGAGCGTCCCGGGCCGCGGATGCGAACATGGGCTCCTACGCGACCCGGGCACCGGAGCCGGGCCGCCGCCCAAGCGCCGCCCCCGAGGGGCGCGGGGCCGGCCTCGACGGAGTCAGCATGCACAGCGGCCTTCCCCAGGACCCGCCAGGCGATCGGGACACGCCCCACGGCGCGCCCGGCGGGGCGCCCGGCGGGGCGCCCGGCCGGTGGGGCGCGCCCGGCGGCCCGCGAACGACCGGAGGGCCGGACCGCCCGCGAGGCGTCGACGAGCGGCGGTTCCGCTCGGTGCTCGGTCACTTCGCCACCGGCGTCGTCGCCGTCACCGCGCTCGCCCCCGGCGGCCGCCCGCACGGCCTGGCCGTCGGCTCCTTCACCTCCGTCTCCCTCGACCCCCCGCTGGTGGCCTTCTGCGTGGGCAGGACCAGCACGAGCTGGCCGCACCTCCGGCCCGCCGACGTCCTGACGGTCAACGTGCTCGCCGAACACCAGAGGCCGGTCTGCGACGCCCTGGCCGCCAGCGGCGGGGACAAGTTCGCCGGCCTGGACTGGACCCCCTCCCCCGCGGGCAACCCGGTGTTCGACGGGGCGCTGGCCTGGATCGACTGCTCGGTCGAGGCCGAGTATCCCGCCGGGGACCACATGATCGTGGTCTGCCGGGTGCGTGACCTGGACGTTCACGCGAGCGGCGGACCGCTGGTGTTCTTCCGGGGCCGCTACGGCGCCCTCCACCTCTGACGCCTCCCCGCCCCGGCATCCCCCACCGCTCCCGGCACCGGCGGAAGGCGGGGACAATTGCCGGGTGCGATTCGGGATTCTTGGGACCACACAGGCGTGGCGGGACGACGAGGGTGAGGTGAACCTCGGGGGGCCGGCCCGGCGGGCGCTGCTGACCCTGCTGCTGGCCCGGCCCGGAGAAGCGGTGGCGGCCGATCGCCTCATCGACGACCTGTACGGCGAGCGGCCGCCGGACGGCGCCGGGCACGCCCTGCAGTCGCAGATCTCCCGGCTGCGCCGGGCCCTGGGCCCCGGCGCGACGATCGAGGCGGCTCCGCCGGGCTACCGGCTCGCGGCCGGCCCCGGCGACGTGGACGCCCACCGCTTCGAACGGCTGGCCGACGAGGGACGGCGGGCGCTCACGACCGGGGACGCCGCGCGGGCCGCCGCCCTGCTGCGCGAGGCCCTGGACCTGTGGCGGGGGCCGGCACTGGCCGACGCCGCCGCGGCCGGGTCCGTCCAGGCCCTGGTCACGCGGCTGGAGGAGCGCAGGCTGGGCGCGCTGGAGGACCGGATCGAGGCGGATCTGCGCCTGGGCGGGCACCGCTCCGCCGTACCGGAGCTGCGGGAGCTGGCGGACCGGCATCCGCTGCGGGAGCGGCTGCGCGGCCTGCTCATGCGGGCCCTCGCGGCCGACGGCAGGCAGGCCGAGGCACTGGTGGCCTTCGAGGAGACCCGGCGGCTGCTGGCCGACGAGCTCGGCGCCGACCCCTCCGCCGGGCTGGCCGCGATCCACCGGTCCATCCTCCGGGGAGAGGCGCCCGCCGTCCCCGGCCAGAGCGCGCCGCCCGCACCTCCCATGACGGCCGGGGCGACCGGGTCGTTCGCGTCTCCCGTGACGGCCGGGGCGCCCGGAGGGACCGGTGTGCCGGGACCGTCCGCCTCGGGCGCGCCGCCCGCGCTCGCCGCGCCGCCCGCGCAGCTGACGAGCTTCGTCGGCCGTGCCGGGGACCTCACCGAGATCGCCCGCCTCCTGGACTCCGCGCGCCTGGTCACCCTGCTCGGCCCCGGCGGCGCGGGCAAGACCCGGCTGGCGGTCGAGGCGGTGAGCGGCCGGTCCGGCGTCTGCTTCGTCGAGCTGGCGCCGCTGCGTGACGGCACGGAGCTGCCGCGGGCCCTGCTCGGCGCGCTCGGCCTGCGCGAGGGCGGGCTGCTCGCCGTACCGGCCGGGACCACTCCCCTGTCCCGGCTGGTCGCGGCGCTGGCCGACCGGCCTCCGCTGCTGGTCCTCGACAACTGCGAGCACGTCGTCGCGGCCGTCGCCGAGCTGGCCGGGCACCTGCTGGCCGCCTGCCCCGGGTTGCGCGTCCTGGCCACCAGCCGCGAACCGCTCGGCATCACCGGCGAGCACCTGTGGCCGGTCCGCCCGCTGGCGCCGGACCAGGCTGCGCGCCTGTTCGCCGACCGGGCCTCGGCCGTACGGCCCGGCTTCGCCCGGACCGGAACCGGGACCGAGGCCGGGACCGAGGCCGTGCGGCGCGTCTGCGCGGCGCTCGACGGCCTGCCGCTGGCGATCGAACTGGCCGCGGCGAGGACCCGCACCCACGACGTGACGGAGATCGCCGCCCGCCTGGACGACCGGTTCCGCCTGCTGTCGCGCGGCAGCCGCGCGGCCGACGCCAGGCACCGGACGCTGCGCGCGGTCGTGGCGTGGAGCTGGGACCTGCTGAGCGAGGAGGAGCGGGTCGCGGCCAGGCGGCTGACGGTCTTCTCCGGCGGCGCGACCGCCGGAGCCGCGGAGCGCGTCTGCGGGATCGAGGACGCCGAGGACGTGCTCGACTCACTGGCCGACAAGTCCTTCGTGGAGTTCGGCGGCGGGCGCTACCGCATGCTGGAGACGATCCGCGCCTACTGCGCCGAGCGGCTGGAGGAGGCCGGGGAGGCCGGCGCCGTACGGCGGGCGCACGCCGGCCACTTCCTTGATCTGGTCAGGGACGCCGCGCCCGGCCTGCTGCGCACCGGGCAGCTCCGCCGGCTGGAGGTCCTCACCGCCGAGCACGAGAACCTCCACGCGGCGCTGCGCTGGGCCGTCGAGACCGGGGAGACCGCGACCGGCCTGGGCCTGCTGGGAGCCATGTCGGGCTATCTGTGGATGCGCGGCATGCGTTCTTCGGTGACGGCGCAGGCCGTCGCGCTGCTGGAGGCGATCGGCCCCGACCCCGACCCGGCGTTCGGGGACGACTACGTCATGTGCGCGCTCACCGCCGCGGCCGGCGAGGCCGGCAGGCGGGCGTGGGAGCGTCACCGGGGGGCCGCGGAGGCGATCGTCCTGCGCCCGGACCGGCCGCGGCGCAACCCGCTCACCGCGTTCCTGTGGCCGATGCTCAACAGCGGCGGGTCCGGCGAGGACGTGGGGGTCGCCCTCGCGGTGATCACACGCGGGCGGACCTCCCCCGACCCGTGGGAGCGGGCGGCCGCCTGCCTGGTCTGGGGCTACCCGCAGCTGGCGAGCGGTGACTTCGCCCAGGCCGAGCGGGAGTTCACCGCCGCCGCCGACGCCTTCCGGGCTCTCGGCGACCGCTGGGGGACGGCGCTGGCCCTGGACGCGCTGGCCGGGCTGGCCGGATGGTGCGACGACCCGGCGCGGGCGATCGCGCTGACCGACGAGGCGCTGACCCTCACCGAGGAGCTGGGGGCGGACGAGGACAGTTCGGACCTGCTGTGCAACCGGGGCGACCACCGGGTCCGCCTGGCTCACCTCGCCGGGGCGCGCGCCGACTACGCGCGGGCCGCCGAGCTGGCGCGCCGCGCGGGCAGCCCCACCTGCCTGGCCGCCGCGCTGCGCGGCCTCGGCGACATCGCCCGGCTGGAGGGAGACCTGACCGGGGCGCGGAGGCTGTACGAGGAGGCACTGGAGCGTTTCGACCCGCACTGGGTCAGGAGCGTGGGCAACCGCGTGGGCGCGCTCGTCGGGCTCGGCCGGGTCGAGGAGCGCCGGGGCCGGATCGCCGAGGCGCGGGCGCGGTACCGGCAGGCCGTCGAGCTGGCGGTGAGATCGGGGCCGCTTCCCGACGGCGCCAGGGCGGTGGAGTGCCTCGCCGGGACCGCGCTGGCCGAGGGCGACGCCGCCTCGGCGGCCCGGCTGCTCGGCGCGGCCACCGCGCTGCGCGGCGTCATGGCCGCCGATGACCCGGACGCGGCCCGGACGGCGTCCGCCGCGCGGGACGCGCTGGGCGAGCGGGCGTACGAGGCGGCCCGCCGCGAGGGGCTGCGGCTGACCCCGGAGGAGGCGTTGCGCCTGGCCGGGGTGTCCGAGCACGTCATCCGTTCCTCGCCGGCCCTCGGCTTCGCCGCCGAGGGCTGAGGCGGCCGGTGAGCCTCCGGTGAGCGGCCGGTGAGGCGCGCGGGAGGCGGTGCGGCGGAGGTGAGGGCGCGGTGAGCGCCCCCGGACAGGCTTGCCGTCATGAACACCACTTCGCAGCTCAAGAACAAGCCCAGGAACAAGAACGTCCTGATCTCCGGCGCGAGCGTCGCCGGTCCCGCGCTCGCCTACTGGCTGCGCCGTCACGGCTTCAACCCCACCGTGGTGGAGCGGGCGCCCGCGCTGCGTGACGGCGGTTACGCGGTCGACTTCCGCGGCCGGGCCCACCTGACCGTCCTGGAGCGGATGGGCATCCTGGACGACGTCCGGCGCGCCCGGACGGGCATGGGCGCGATGTGGTACGTCAACGAGTCCGGGAAGAAGCTGGCCGCGATGCCCGCCGACCTCTTCAGCGGTGACATCGAGATCCTCCGCGGCGACCTGGCCCGCATCCTGTACGAGGCGACCCGGGACGACGTCGAGTACGTCTTCGGCGACTCCATAGCCGCCATGACGGAGGACGAGCACGGCGTCGAGGTCACCTTCGAGCGGGGCGCGCCCCGCAGGTTCGACCTCGTGGTGGGCGCCGACGGCCTGCACTCGACGGTGCGCTCGCTGGCCTTCGGCCCGGAGTCCCGGTACGTGAAGGACCTGGGGCTGCACTGCGCGGTCTTCACCACCGACAACTTCCTCGGACTCGACCACACCGGGCATCTGTACAACACCCCCGGCAGGCTCGTCGGCCTCTACAGCTCCCGGAACAACACCGAGGCCAAGGCCACGTTCTACTTCGGCTCGCCGAAGCAGTCCTACGACCGCCACGACACCGGGCAGCAGAAGAAGATCCTCGCCGAGGCGTTCGCCGGGGTCGGCTGGGAGACCCCGCGGCTGCTGGAGGCGATGTGGGACGCGCCCGACTTCTACTTCGACTCCGTCAGCCAGGTCCGCATGGACGGCTGGTCGCGGGGCCGGGCCGTCCTGCTCGGCGACGCCGCCGCCTGCCCCTCGCCGCTGTCGGGCATGGGCACCGGCATGGCCATGGTGGGGGCGTACGTCCTGGCCGGGGAACTGGCGGCGGCCGGCGGCGACCACCGTACGGCGTTCGCCCGCTACGAGGAGGAGATGCGCGACTACGCCGGCGGCTGCCAGAAGGGGGCCGAGGGGACCGCGAAGGTGATGGTCCCGGAGAACCGCTTCGTCGCCTGGTTCATGAGCCAGAACTACCGGCTGCTGCCGTACGTGCCGTGGAAGGGCATGATCGCCAAGGGGGCCCGCAGGACGGCCGAGGCGATCACCTTGAAAAACTACGGCCTCTGACCCGGTGTCGCCCTGGGTACCACAGCACCATGGAGCGAACGGCACGATCCGGTGGTCCCGGTCACCGCGCGGCCGGGGGCCGGAACGTGGAAAGCCGATGATCGCCGTCATCCTGGCCCTGTGCGCCGCCGCGTGCAACGCCACCGCCTCGGTGCTGCAGCGCAAGGCGGCACGCGCCCTCCCGGAGAGCGGGGTGTCCGGCTTCACGCTGGCCTGGCGGCTGGTGCGGAACCCGGTGTGGCTGGGCGGCATCGGCGCGCTCATCGGAGGCTTCCTCTTCCAGGCCGCGGCGCTGGCCACCGGCGGCCTCACGCTCGTGCAGCCCCTCCTCATCACCGAGCTGCCCTTCACGATCGCCCTCGCCGCGAAGATCTTCGACATCCGGCCGAACCCGGAGACATGGCTGGCCATCGGCTCCCTGACCGGAGGACTCGCCCTCCTGCTGGTGGCCGCCTCCCCCTCACCCGGGCGGAGCTATCCCGACCCGGACGAATGGCTGATCACCGTCACGGTGACGGTCTGCGTGATGGGAGGTCTCATCGCGGCGGCGAGGGCCTCCCGCGGACACCTCCGCGCGGCCCTGCTCGGCACCGCCTCCGCCCTGGGGTTCGCCTTCACCGCCACGCTGATGAAGGAGGCCACCCATGTCCTCTCCGCGGAGGGGACCGGGGTGCTGACCACCTGGTCGCCGTACGCCATGGTCGCGGCCGGCCTGGTGAGCGTCGTGCTCCTGCAGGAGGCGCTGCGAAGCGGAAGCCTGGTGGTCGTGCAGCCGGCGCTCAGCGTCGTCGATCCGGTGATCAGCATCGTGTACGGCGTCGCGCTGTTCGACGAGACGATCCGGCTGGGTCCGTGGATCGTTGCGGAGCTGGCCGGCCTTGGACTGATCCTCTACGGCACCGTACGGCTGGCCCGCTCGCGTTTCATCCAGGGATGAACCGGGCGAGGGGGTCCGCGAGGCCGAAGAACGACTCGACGGGCGGCGCGGCGAACAGCGCCGCCGCCCGGGCCGCCCGCCGGTCGCGTTCCCCGTCGCGCCCCAGCCGGTCCAGCGCGGCGGGCAGCTCCCCGGGGCCGGGGACGTACACGCTCAGCCCGGCTCGCGCCATGGCCAGGACGCCGTCCCTGCCGTGCCCGGGGATCGGCCGGCAGGAGAGGACCGGCACCCCGGCCGCCATCGCCTCCCGGCACGTCAGGCCCGCCGCGTTGTCCACCAGCGCGTAGGCGGCGGCCATCAGCCCCGGCATGTCGTCGCACCAGCCGAGGGCGATCGCGGTGCCTGCCAGGCGGCGGCGCAGCTCCCGGTTGCGCCCGCACAGCACGACGGGCACGTACCGTCCCGAACCCGCCAGGACGCCGGCCGTCTCCTCCACCTCCCCCACACCCCACGAACCCGCCGAGACCAGGACCAGCCGCTCCCCCGCCCGCACGCCGGGCGGGAGCCACGCCGTACCGGGACCGGTGTCAGGGACCGAGCCGGGACTGGGGCCGTTGTCCGGTCCCGAGCCGGAAGTGGAGCCGGGGTCAGGTCCCGAACCGGGAGTGGAGCCGGGGTCGGCGCCGGGGCCGGGGCGGCGGAACTCCGGCCGCACGACGGGGGCGTGGCAGGAGGCCGGACGGCCGGTGGCGGCCCGCACTGCGCGCGCGGTCGCCTGGTCCGGGCACAGGTAGCGGTCGTTGCCCGGGTGCAGCCAGAGGCGGTGCGCCGCGAAGTCGGTCAGCAGGACCGTGCTGGGCGCCCGCAGGAGGCCGCGCCGCCGCAGGTGCCCGGCCGCCTGCGCGGCCAGGTGGAAGGTCGAGACGACCTCGGACGGCGGCCTGCGGCGTACCAGCCGGCGCAGCCCGGCCGCGGCCAGGAGCGTCAGCGGCGACACCGGGGGCGTCCGGCCCGGCGCGGGCACCGCACCCGGTCCGCCGCCCCCGCCCTCCGCCCGCGCGGGTTCCCCGTCCACGCCGACCCTCCCGTCCACATCGGGCGTCCCGTTCCCTACGGGCGTCCCGCCGGGTGTGAAGAAGACGCGGTAGATCAGCGCGTACATCCAGGGGGCCGAGCGCATCATCCAGCCGTACCACCGGCGCAGTCCCGCCCCGAGCCGGAGCGGCAGCAGCTCCAGCACGTCGGCCACCTCGGAGTCGACGCCCCCGGCCGACAGCCGCCTGGCCAGCTCCGCCGCGACCGCGTCATGCCCGGCGCCCATGCTCGCGCTGAGGATCAGCACCGTGCGCCGCGTTGGCATCGCGTCCCCTCTCGCGCAGACTCTGAGGGGTGAGACGTTCCGCGCCGGTCCCGGCCGGCTCCGGTGAACCGGGTCGCGGGAGGACGGGCCCCGGAAAGGCGGGCCGTGCCGCGCCGGCCGCGCACACGCCCGGAGCGCCGGGTCGTGCCGCACTGGCGGTCGCCGGCCTGGCACTGCTCCACGTGGGACCGGCGGCGACCTGGCTGCCCGCCGTACGGCGCCTGCTGCCCGGACTGGCCGGGGCGGGGGCGGCCGACCACGTCGCCCTGACCTTCGACGACGGGCCCGACCCGCGCTCCACCCCGCGTTTCCTCGATGAGCTGGCGCGGCTCGGCTGCCGGGCCACGTTCTTCGTGCTCGGCGAGATGCTCGAACGCCATCCCGCGCTGGGCCGGCGCGTCGTCGCCGACGGCCACGAGATCGCGGTGCACGGCTGGCACCACGGCAACGCCCTCGCCGCCGCGCCGGGCCGGACGGCGGCCGAGATCGGCGCGGCGGCCCGGCTGGTGATGGCCGTCACCGGCGTCCGCCCCGCCTGGTACCGGCCGCCCTACGGCGTGCTCAGCGCCGAGGCCCTGGTCGCCGCGCGGGTCCTGGGCCTGCGCCCGGTGCTGTGGACCGCCTGGGGCCGCGACTGGACCCGGTCGGCGACGCCGTCCTCCGTGCTGGCCGCCCTGGCCCCCGGCCTGCGCGGCGGGGCCACGCTCCTGCTGCACGACTCCGACCACACCTCCGCTTCCGGATCCTGGCGCTCGGGGCTCGGCGCCCTGCCGGAGCTGGTGGCGCGCTGCCGCTCCGCGGGCCTGCGGGTCGGGCCGCTGCGGGACCACGGCGTCAGCGGCGTCAGCGGCTCCAGGGGCTCCAGCGGCTCCCGCGGCGCCGTCCGCCGGCATCCGGTCCTCCACCACACCCCCGGGACCGCCGCGCCGGGGAACACGGGCGACGCGGAAAACACCCCGGGCCCCTGGAACGGCTTTCATGACAATCCACTACCTACCACCCGGAAGGAAAAGCCCGGCGCTTTCCAATGACTAGGTAAGGGCAAAACATCAAACGCTCTCCCACCTCATTTCCGGTAAACATCAATGGGCCGCAAGCCCATGTTTGCCCTGCACGACGAGGGACATCCTCTGTTCATGCATTCGGGGGAGGACGATGCGGCGGGCATCACGCCCAAAGCACACGGGGAGAATTTCCCGGTGGCCGCACTGGTACTGCCGCGCGATATCCGCCGTCACCTCCTTTCGGTGTACGGCTTCGCGCGGTTCGTCGACGACGTCGGTGACGAGGGCCGCGTCCGCGACCCGCTGCGGATGCTCGACGACGTCGACGCCGACCTCGATCTCCTGTACACCGGGCGGCTCCCCCGCCTGCCGGCCGTCCGCGCCCTGACACCGGTCGTCGAGACCCGCGCCGTCCCCGCCGAGCCGTTCCACCGGCTGGTCGAGGCCAACCGGCGCGACCAGACCGTCGGCCGGTACGGCACCTTCAAGGACCTGCTGGCCTACTGCGAGCTGTCGGCGAACCCCGTCGGCCACATCGTGCTGCACGTCTTCGGCCTGGCGACCGCCGGGCGAATGGCCCTGTCCGACCGCGTCTGCACGGCGCTGCAGATCGTCGAGCACTGCCAGGACGTGGGTGAGGACCACGCGCGGGGCCGCGTCTACCTCCCCGAGGAGGACCTGCGCCGGT
Organism: Streptosporangium sandarakinum; assembly: GCF_013409935.1. Taxonomy (GTDB): domain Bacteria; phylum Actinomycetota; class Actinomycetes; order Streptosporangiales; family Streptosporangiaceae; genus Streptosporangium; species Streptosporangium nondiastaticum. Next base: position 1,615,857 of record NZ_JACCCO010000001.1, read on the forward strand.
TCGGCTGCGGCGAGCGCGACCTCGCCGGGGAGACCACCCCGGCGAGGTTGCGCGACGTCGTCGCCCTCCAGACGACGCGGGCCGAACGGCTGCTCGACGAGGGGGAGCCGCTCGTCTCCTCGATGGGAGGCGTCGCCCGCGTCGCCGTGGCGGGTTACGTGGCGGGCGGCAGGGCCACCGTCGCGGCGCTGAGACGGGCCGGTCACGACGTCGTCGGGCGGGCCGTGCGCCCGCACCGTGTCCGGCTTCTCTCGACGTGGCTGGGCGTCCTGGCACGAGGCACACGAGGGGGGAACGGCCGTGGACGTCTCTGACGCCTACCGGCACTGCGAGCAGGTCGTCAGCCGGGAGGCGCGCAACTTCTTCTACGGCATGCGGCTGCTGCCGCCGTCCAAGCGCCGCGCGCTCAGCGCCGTCTACGCGTTCGCCCGCCGGATCGACGACATCGCCGACGGGGACGAGCCCGCCGAGCGGCGTCTCGCGCGGCTGCGCGAGACGCGGGCGGCACTGGACACGGTGTGCTCCGGGATACCGGAGCCCTACGGGGTGCGCGAGCCCACCGGAGCACCTGAACCCGCCGGCGCACCTGAGCGCACCGGAGTGCCTGAGCCCGCCGGCGCACGGGAACCCTGCGCACGGGAACCCTCCGGGATCCTGGACGGCTCCGGGGTGCCGGAGCCGTCCGGCGTCCGCGCCGCGCCCGGCTGGCCGCCGCCCGGCCCCGAGGATCCGGTGCTGGTCGCGCTGCGTCACGCCGCCCTGCGCTACCCCATCCCCCTGCGGGCGTTCGGGGAGCTGATCGACGGGTGCGCCGCGGACGTGCGGGGGACGCGCTACGCGCGGTTCGAGGAGCTGCTGGCGTACTGCCGGTGCGTCGCCGGGTCGATCGGGCGGCTGTCGCTCGGCGTCTTCGGCGTCCAGGGCGACCGGGACGTCCGCGAGGCCGAGCCGCTGGCCGACGCGCTGGGGGTGGCGCTGCAGATCACGAACATCCTCAGGGACGTGCGGGAGGACCGGCTGGCCGGGCGGATCTACCTTCCCTCCGAGGACCTCGACCGGTTCGGGTGCACCCTGGACGTCGACTCCTCGGGCGGGCTCACCGACCCGCCGGACAGGCTCGCCGCCCTGGTGCGGTTCGAGGCCGACCGGGCGCGCGCCTGGTTCACCGAGGGCATGCGCCTGCTGCCCGTACTGGACGGGCGCAGCGCGGCGTGCACGGCGGCGATGGCCGGCATCTACCGGTGCCTGCTCGGCGGGATCTCGGCGGACCCCGCCGGGGCGCTGGCCACGCGGCTGTCGCTGCCCCCGTGGCGGAAGGCGATGGTGGCGGTGGGCGCGCTCGCGGGGACGGTCCGATGAGGGGCGGCGGTACGGTGCCGGGCGGTCCCGGGGCAGGCGCCCCGGACGGCCCGGCGTGGGACCCTCCGGCGGGGAGCGTCCCGGCGCGGGACGGCGCTCCGGTCGTGGTCGTCGGCGGCGGCCTGGCGGGCATCGCCGCCGCCGTCGCGCTCGGGGAGGCCGGTCACCGCGTGACCCTGTTCGAGGCCCGGCCGAGGCTGGGCGGCGCGACCCACTCCTTCAACCGCGGCGGCCTGACGGTCGACAACGGCCAGCACGTGTTCCTGCGCTGCTGCACGGCCTACCGGGGCCTGCTCGACCGGCTCGGCCGCACCGGACTGGTGCACCTGCAGGACCGGTTCGACGTGCCGGTGCTCACCCCCTGGGGGCGGTCCGGGCGGCTGCGGCGCACGGCCCTGCCGGGGCCGTTCCACCTGCTGCCGGCGCTGGCGCGGTACCCGCTGCTGGGACCGGCCGACCGGCTGCGCGCGATGCGGGCCTCGCTGGCCCTGCGCCGGCTCGACCCGGCGGACCCCGCGCTGGACCGGATCGACCTCGGGAGCTGGCTGGCCGCCCACGGGCAGAGCGAAGCCGCGCGGCGGGCGCTGTGGGAGCTGTTCGCGATGGCGGCGCTGAACGCCGCCGTCGAGGACGTGGCCCTGGGTCCGGCCGCGATGGTCTTCAAAACGGCGCTGTTCGGCCGGGCGGACGCGGCCGACATCGGGCTGCCCGCCGTACCCCTGGGCGAGCTGCACGGCGCCGCGGCGCGGGCCGCCATCGAGCGGCTCGGCGGCGCGGTGCACCTGTCGTCGAAGGCCACCGCCGTCGGGCCGGGCCCGGTGGTCACCGTGGGCGGCGGCCGAATCGAGGCGTCCGCCGTCATCGTGGCCGCGCCGCACGAGCAGGCCGCGGCGCTGCTCCCCGAGGACGCCGTGCCCGGCGTCCGGCGCTGGAGCGGCCTGGACGCCAGCCCGATCGTCAACGTGCACATCGTCTACGACCGGCGGGTCACCGAGACGCCGTTCGCGGCGGTCGTGGGCTCTCCCGTGCAGTGGGTCTTCGACCGGTCGCGGGTGGCGGGGCTGGAACGCGGACAGTACCTCGCCGTGTCGGTCTCGGCGGCGGACCGCTGGATCGACACGCCCACCGCGCTGCTGCGGGCCGTGTTCGAGCCCGCGCTGGAACGGATCTTCCCCGCCGCCCGGCGGGCCGAGATCGTCGACTTCTTCGTCACCAGGGAGCGTCGCGCCACCTTCCGCCAGCGTCCCGGCAGCGGCGCGCTGCGCCCCGGAGCCGTCACCCGGTGGCCCGGGGTCTTCCTCGCCGGCGCGTGGACCGACACGGGCTGGCCCGACACCATGGAGGCCGCCGTGCGCAGCGGGCTCTGCGCGGCCCGCCTGGCCGGACGCCACCTCGGCGGGCCGGCGGCCCGATCTCCCCGGACGTCCCACCACCGGGAGGCACTGACATGACCACCGAGACCGCCGGGGACACCGGAGGGGCCACCGCGACCACCGGAACCACCGGGGTCGCCGAAGTCGCCGGGGTCACCGGGATCACCGCGATCACCCCGGCCGCCGGAACCGCCGTGCCCCTCGCCGCCCCGGTGATCGCCGCGTCCGCCGTGACCGTCGCGCCGGCCGGGACGACCGGCCTGGCCGGACGCGCCGCGCTCGCCCTGGACGCGGCGTGCGAGCACCTGCTCGGCCTGCAGTCCCCCGAGGGGTGGTGGAAGGGCGAGCTGCAGACCAACGTGACCATGGACGCCGAGGACCTCCTGCTGCGGGAGTTCCTCGGCATCCGCACCGAGGAGGACACCGCCGCGGCGGCCCGGTGGATCCGCTCCGAGCAGCGCGGCGACGGGACGTGGGCCACCTTCCACGACGGGCCCGGCGACCTGTCCACCACGGTGGAGGCGTACACGGCGCTGCGGCTCGCCGGCGAACCGCCCGACGCCGCCCACATGCGGGCCGCGGCCGGTTTCGTCCGGGACATGGGAGGCGTCGAGGAGGCCCGGGTGTTCACCCGGATCTGGCTGGCGCTGTTCGGGCGATGGCCGTGGGAGCGGCTTCCGGCGCTCCCCCCGGAGATGATCTTCCTGCCGCCGTGGTTCCCGCTCAACGTCTACGACTGGGCCTGCTGGGCCCGGCAGACGGTCGTGCCGCTCACCGTCGTGGCCGCCCACCGGCCGGTGCGGCCGCTCCCGTTCGACCTGGACGAGCTGCGCACCGGCCGCCGGCCCGGCGGGTGGCCCCGCCCCGGATGGGAGGCGGCGTTCGCCGCCCTCGACCGGGTCCTGCGCCGGTACGAGCGGCGGCCCGTCCCGGGCCTGCGGCGGGCCGCGCTGCGCCGCGCCGCCGAGTGGATCGTCGCGCGGCAGGAGACCGACGGGTCGTGGGGCGGCATCCAGCCGCCCTGGGTGTACTCGCTGATCGCCCTTCACCTCCAGGGCTACCACCTCGACCACCCGGTGATGCGGAAGGGCGTGGAGGGGATCGACCGCTTCACGATCAGGGAAGCCGGGACGCGCCGGCTGGAGGCGTGCCAGTCGCCGGTGTGGGACACCGTGCTCGCGGTCAACGGCCTGCTGGACGCCGGGCTGTCCGGCGACCACCCGGCCCTGCTGCGGGCCGCGGACTGGGTGCTAGCCGAGGAGATCCGCGGACCCGGTGACTGGTCGGTGCGACGGCCGGACCTGCCGCCCGGCGGGTGGGCGTTCGAGTTCGACAACGACGGCTACCCCGACATCGACGACACCGCCGAGGCGGTCCTCGCCCTGCGCCGGGTGCGCCACCCAGGGGTACGGCCGGCGGTCGACCGGGCGGTGCGCTGGATGACCGGCATGGCCTCCCGCGACGGCGGCTACGGCGCCTTCGACGCCGACAACACCCAGGTGCTGTGCACGAAGCTGCCGTTCTGCGACTTCGGCGCGGTCATCGACCCGCCGTCCGCCGACGTCACCGCCCACGTCGCCGAGGCGCTCGCCCACGAGGCCCCCGGCTCCCCCGCCCTGCGGCGGGCCGTGGTGTGGCTGCTGCGGGCGCAGGAGGCCGACGGGTCGTGGTTCGGCCGCTGGGGCGTCAACCACGTCTACGGCACCGGGGCTGTGGTGCCCGCGCTCGTCGCGGCCGGCGTGCGGCCGGACGGCCCCAGGATCCGGCGGGCCGTCGCCTGGCTGGAGCGCCACCAGAACGCCGACGGCGGCTGGGGCGAGGACCTTCGTTCCTACACCGACCCGGCGTGGATCGGGCGCGGCGCGTCCACGCCCTCGCAGACGGCGTGGGCGCTGCTGGCGCTGCTCGCCGCCGGGGAACGCTCACCGGCGGTGGACCGGGGCGTGGCGTGGCTGGCCGACAACCAGCGGCCGGACGGCACGTGGGACGAGCAGTACTTCACCGGGACCGGCTTCCCCGGCGACTTCTCCATCAACTACCACCTCTACCGGCTCGTCTTCCCGGTCAGCGCGCTCGGCCGCTACCTGCGCCGGGAGCGGCGGACCGGCGGGGAGGCCCCGCCGTGACCGCCCTGCTGGTCTGCACCGCCCTGGGGATCGAGGCGCGGGCCGTACGGCACGGTCTGCCGTCCGGGGACGCCCTGGTGCTCCGCACCGGGATGGGGCCGGAGCGGGCCGCGCGGGCGGCGGCGCGGCTGCCGTCCGCGGACGCGCTGGCCGTGGCCGGATTCGGCGGCGCCGTACGGGAGGACCTGCGCGCGGGCGACGTGCTGGTGGCGACCGAGGTCCGCTTCGGGGAGCGGGCGCTGCCCTGCCCCTGGACGCCGTTCCTCGCCGCCGAGCTGGCCCGGCACGGCCTGCCGGTGCGGACCGGACCGCTGGTGACCTGCGACCACGTGGTGACCGGCGCCGAGCGGGGGCTGCTCGCCGAGCGGGGGGCGCTGGCCGTCGACATGGAGACCTGGCCGCTCGCGGAGGCGGCGGACGGCCTGCCGTTCGCCGCGCTGCGCGTCATCGCCGACACCGCCGACGTCCGGTCGCCGTGGGCGGTCCCGGCGTACGGCGTCGTGGCGTACCGGGTGCTGCGGCGGATCGGCCCGGCGCTGGCCCGCTGGGCGGCACACGCCTCCGGCGCCGACCACCCGACGGACGACGATCACACGATGGACGACGACCACGCGACGGGCGCCGACCACTCGATGGACACCGGCCGCGCGACGGGCACCGACCACTCGATGGACACCGGCCGCGCGACGGGCGCCGGCCGCAGAACAGGCCCGGAGGCGGACGACGGCTCCGTGTCCCGGGAAGAACGTCCGTTTCCGTCATCCAGGGAGGGGTGATCCGGATGGCGATGCCAGTACGCCAGTGCCTGCGCATCGGCGGTTACATCCTCGGCCAGCGACTTCGCGGGCGGAAGAGGTTCCCGCTCCTGCTGGAGCTGGAGCCCCTGTTCGCGTGCAACCTGGCCTGTTCGGGCTGCGGGAAGATCCAGCATCCCGCGGGGGTGCTGAAGCAGCGCATGGACGTCGCGCGGGCCGTGGCCGCCGCCGAGGAGTGCGGCGCCCCCATGGTGTCGATCGCGGGCGGGGAGCCTCTGATGCACCCGCGGATCGGGGAGCTCGTCCGGGAGCTGGTCTCCCGGAAGAAGTACGTGTTCCTGTGCACCAACGCGCTGCTGATCCCACGCAAGATCGACGAGTTCGAGCCCTCGCCGTACTTCGCCTGGACGGTCCACCTGGACGGCCTGCGCGAGCGTCACGACGAGTCGGTGTGCAAGGAGGGGGTGTTCGACGCGGCCGTCGCCGCGGTCCGGGAGTGCCGGCGGCGCGGCTTCCGGGTCACCACGAACACCACCTTCTTCAACACCGACAGCCCGCAGACCGTCATCGAGGTGCTCGACTACCTCAACGACGAGCTGAAGGTAGACCAGATGATGATCTCCCCCGGATACGCGTACGAGAAGGCGCCCGACCAGGACCGCTTCCTCGGCGTGCGGGAGACGCGGGAGCTGTTCCGCAAGGCGTTCTCCGGCGGGAACCGGCGGCGGTGGAGGTTCAACCACACACCCCTGTTCCTGGACTTCCTGGAGGGGAGGGCCGACTTCCCGTGCACGGCGTGGGCCATCCCGTCCTACTCGGTGTTCGGCTGGCAGCGGCCCTGCTACCTCATGGCCGACGGCTACGCGGCGACCTACCGGGAACTGCTGGAGGAGACCGACTGGGACTCCTACGGACGGGGCCGCGACCCGCGGTGCGCCAACTGCATGGCCCACTGCGGGTACGAGCCGACGGCCGTCTTCGCCACGCTGTCCTCCCTGCGGGAGTCGCTGCGTGCGCTGCGCGAGGCCTGAACCGGCTCCCGGGGCGCCACCGTCCCGTGGGCGGCGGAGGTCACCGCCGGGTGCGCGGCGGCGGTCACCGTTCCGCGGACAGCCCGGCGAGCGCCCGGAAGGGGCCGGGGGCCGCACCCCTCAGCCGGGCCGGGAAGCGCAGCCAGCCGGGGACGTACGACTCGGTACGGCCGCGCTCGACGGCCGCGACGATCGCCCGGGCGACCCGCTCGGCGGGGATCGGCGCCGGCCATCGGCGGGTGTACGGCGTGCCGCGCCGTTCGAAGAACGGGGTGTCCACCACGCCGGGCAGCACGACCGACACGCCGACCCCGCGCAGCTCGTACCGGAGGCTCTCGGCGAAGCAGAGGAGGCCGGCCTTGGTCGCCGCGTACACCGCCTCCCCCGGCACGCCGACCGCCCCGGCGATCGACGCGACGAAGACGACGTGTCCCCGCCCGCGTTCCACCATGGCGGGCAGCAGGAGGCGGGTCAGCCGGATGGGGGCGGTCAGGTTGCCCGCGACCAGGCGTTCGATGGCGTCGTCCGGCATCGTCTCCAACGGTCCGGCCCACCCGGCACCGGCGTTGGCGACCAGGACGTCCACCGGCCCGGCGCGCCGGGCCAGGTCCGCGGCGTCGGTCACGAGGTCGCCGGCCAGCGCCCGCCCGCCGGTCCCGGCGGCGACGGCGTCCAGCCTGCCTGTGTCGCGGCCGGCCAGCACCAGGCGGGCCCCGGCCGCCGCCATGGCCCGCGCGGTCGCGGCCCCGATGCCGGACGACGCGCCGGTGATCAGCACGCGGGCGCCCGCGATTCTCATGGCCACACCACCCCCGTCACCGGGGGGAGAACCGGAACATCGTCAACGCCGTCTCCGGCGTCCTTCCCCGCGGCGGCCCGCCGTACCCGTCGCCGCGCCGGTGGGGCGACGGAGACGTGGGGAGCGGAGCAGGACGCGTCCGGGACATCCGGGGTATGGGGAGCGGAGGGGCCGAGCCGCGGCGGGCGAGGACCGGAGAAGCAGGACAGCGGGACGGAGGTGGGGCGGTGAGCGGGACGGCGGTGCGGCACCCCGTCTTCGCGCGCTGCTACACCGGCGTCAGCGAGGTGCTGGAGCGGCTCGGCCTGGCCGAACGCCGCCGGGAGCTGCTGGCCGGGCTGTCCGGCCGGGTGATCGAGGTCGGGGCGGGGAACGGCCTGAACTTCGCCCACTACCCGCCGGCCGTGACCGGCGTGCTCGCCGTCGAGCCGGAGCCGGAGCTGCGCCGCCGGGCCGCGCGGGCCGCGCGCCGGGCTCCGGTCCCGGTCGAGGTGGTCGCCGGGCTGGCCGACCGGCTTCCCGCCCGGGACCGGAGCTTCGACGCCGCGGTGGCGTCGCTGGTGCTGTGCTCGCTGCCCGACCCGGTGGCCGGACTGCGGGAGGTGCGCCGGGTGCTCGTCCCCGACGGGCGGCTGCGCTTCCTGGAGCACGTGCGCGCCGACTCCCCCGGCCTGGCCCGCGTCCAGCGCGTGCTGGACGCGACGGTCTGGCCCCGGCTGGCGGGCGGCTGCCACACCGGCCGGGACAGCGCCGCGGCCGTCCGGGCGGCCGGGTTCACCATCACCGCGCTGGACCGGTTCGTCTTCGCCGGGATCCCCACCCCGATCTCCGTCCTCGTTCTCGGTACGGCCTCGGCCCCGCCCGCCGGCTGACCTCCGTCCGGACCGGCGCCGGATCGGACCCGTCCCGCCGCGTCCGGCTCGCATCCCTCGTCGCATCCGGCCCGTTCCGGCGTCCCGTACCCGCCCGTGACCTCGCGGTTCCAGGATGCCGGCACCCCGGGTTGGCGGGGCTTTCCCGTTCCCCCTATCGTGCGCGCCATGACCGACGATGGGCGCTCGGCCCACATCCTCGACGTGCTGGTCACCGAGTTCGGTGACGCCATGAAGCGCGACCCCGCCGCTTTCCGGCGCAAGTTCCGGAAGATGGCCGCCTCCCCCTTCGCCTTCTACCGCGGCAGCGCGGCCCTGTTCTACGCGGACATGACGGGGGCGTTCGCCGACGACGCGTTCCTCGACGAGCGGACGAGGCGGGTGTGGATCCACGGTGACCTGCACGCCGAGAACTTCGGGACCTACATGAACGCCTCGGGCGTCCTGGTCTTCAACGTCAACGACTTCGACGAGGCGTACGTCGGCCCCTACGTCTGGGATCTCAAGCGGTTCGCGGCCAGCGTCGCGCTCATCGGGTACGCCAAGGCCCTGTCGGACGAGGCGATCACCGGCCTGGTGACCGGCTTCGCCCACGCCTACCTGGCCGAGCTGACCGCCATCTCCGAGGGCGGGGACGACGCGATCGGCTCGCTGACCCTGGAGACCACCACCGGGGTGCTCCACCGGGTGCTGCAGCTCGCCCGGCTGAACACGCGGGTGTCGCTGCTGGACGCCGAGACCACCGTCGAGGACTTCGACCGCAGGTTCGCCGTGATGGAGGGTCGCCGCCCCATCGACGACGAGACCCGGCAGGCGGTGGAGGCGGCCTTCCGCGACTACCTGACCACGCTGCCCACGGTCTCGCCGGTCGAGCACAGGATCAAGGACTTCGCGCTCCGCACGGGCGTCGGCATCGGCTCGGCGGGACTGCCGTCGTACAACATGCTGCTGGAGGGCCACACCCAGGCCCTGGAGAACGACGTCATCCTCTACATGAAGCAGGCGCAGGTCCCGGCGGTCGCCCGGTACATCACCGACGAGCGGGTGAGCGGCTACTTCAGGCACCAGGGCCACCGTACGGCCGAGTCGCAGCGGGCCCTGCAGGCGTACGCCGACCCCTGGCTCGGCCACACCACGCTGAACGGCGTGGGCCAGCTCGTGGCCGAGGTCTCCCCCTACTCCGCCGACCTCGACTGGGGCGACGTCAACGAGCCCGAGGACCTCGCCTCGGTGATCGGGGACCTGGGCCGGGCGGTGGCCCGCATGCACTCGGTGGCCGACGACGAGTCCAGCCACGACCTGGTCGACTTCTCCACCGAGGACGCGATCGTCGCGGTGATCGGCGGCGACGCCGTCGGCTTCACCGCCATGCTCGTCGGCTTCGCGCACGCCTACGGCGCGCGGGCCAGGGCCGACCACCAGCTCTTCGTGGATCTCTTCCGCAACGGCCGTCTCCCCGGCCTCTGACCGCGCCGGCGCGGCCCGCCCCGGACGCTCCGGACGTCCGTACGGCGGGCCGCACGGGCAGCCGTGTCAGGCCGGGCCGCGCCGGGCCGAAGGCCGTGTCAGGTCTCGGTCGGCCTCTCGTAGCCCTCGGCCTCCCCGTAGACGTGCTCGTCGGGGTCGGACTCCGGCTGGCCCGCCGGATCGGTCTCCGACGTGGTGAACTCGCCCGCGATGTCGGGCTCGGCGTACGCCTCGGGATCGTCCCGCCGGTCGGCGAGCGACCTGTTCTCCTCTGGCTGTGACATGTGCTCCCCTCCTCCTCGTGCGGGGAGGATGTGCCCGCCGGGAGCCGGTGTATGTCCCGGCGGGCTCGGAGGGCGCGGGCGTCAGGAGCGGGCCGGGGTGGTGGCCTCCGCGTAGTGGCAGGCCACGTGGGCCTCCCCCGACGACGGCGCGGCGGGCAGGATGTCCAGGAGCTGGGACCTGCACCGCCCGTCCACCCCCGCCTCGGCCGCCGCGCCGGAGGCGAGGACCTGGCAGCGCGGGTGGAAGCGGCAGCCGCCGGGGATGCGGGTCGGGTCCGGCGGCTCGCCGCCCAGCACCACGGGCTCGGGCGACTCCGGCAGCACCGACAGCAGCGCCTGGGTGTAGGGGTGCGACGGCGAGGTCAGGATCTGCTCGACGGGCCCGGCCTCGACGATCCGGCCGAGATACATCACCGCGACGCGGTCGGCGATGTTCCAGGCCAGACCGAGGTCGTGCGTGACGACCAGCGCCGACAGGCCCAGTTCGTCGCGCAGCCGCAGCAGCAGGGCGAGGATCTCCCCGCGCACCGAGGCGTCCAGCGAGGCCACCGGCTCGTCGGCGATCAGCACCCCGGGGTCGAGGGCCAGCGCGCCGGCGATGACGACGCGCTGGCGCTGGCCGCCCGACAGCTCGTGCGGGTAGGACTGCAGGAACCGCTCGGGCGGGCGCAGCCCGGCCCGGGACAGCGCCGAGACGACCCGCTCGTGCTCGTCGGCCATGCCGTGGATGCGCGGTCCCTCGGCCACCGCCTCGTAGACGGTGTGCCGGGGGTTGAGCGACCCCATCGGGTCCTGGAGCACCAGCTGTACCTCGCGCCGGTAGGCCTTCAGGGCCCGCGAGGAGTAGTTCAGCGGGGCGCCGTCGTAGCGGACCTCACCGGAGGTGGGGCGCTCCAGCCCGAGCAGGGTGCGCGCCAGGGTCGTCTTGCCGCAGCCGGACTCGCCGACCAGGGCGACGATCTCCCGCCGGCCGACGGCGAGGTTGACCCCGTCCACCGCGCGGGCGCGCCGTCCGCGCGCGTTGAACTCCACGTGCAGGTCACGGGCCTCCAGCAGGGGGGTCTCGGCGTCCGTGCCGCCGCTTCGCCCGTTCACTGGACCTCCTTCGCCGGTCGCATGACCGGAATGTCGTGCTCGACGGCGTCGGCGCCTTGCTCTCCCGCGCCGGTCCCCGTGCCGATCTCCACGCCGCCTCCGCCGGCGCCGGCCGGTACGGCGTGCGCCCCGTTCGGCGGCTCCCCGGGACCGGCCGAAAGGTCCCCGGGGCCGTCCGCGCGTCCTCCGGGACCGTTCGAAAGGTCCTCGGGGCCGTCCGGGACCTCCCCGGAGCCCGCCGGTAGGTCCTCGGGCAGCGCCGGGTCCGGCAGGACGTGCACGCACGCGGCCCGGCGCTCCTCCCCGGCGGGCCACAGCTCGATCGGCCGCGACGCGCAGGAGGGCAGGGCGACGTCGCAGCGCGGGTGGAAGGAGCAGCCGGACGGCAGGTGCATGGGGTCGGGCGGGTCGCCGGCCAGGCCCCGGGGCGCCAGCCGGGAGGCGGGGTCGCCGACCGTGGGGAAGGCCGCCGACAGCGCGCGGCTGTAGGGGTGGCGGGCGCCGGCGAACACCTCCCGCGAGGGCCCGTGCTCCACCACCTGGCCCGCGTACATGACGGCCAGCCGGTCGCACATGGAGGCCAGGACCGACAGGTCGTGCGAGATCATGATCATGCTGATGCCGTGCTCGGCGATGAGCGAGCGGATCAGTGTGAGCACCTGCGCCTGGATCATCACGTCCAGCGCGGTCGTCGGCTCGTCGGCGATGATCAGGCGCGGCGAGCAGGCCAGCGCCATGGCGATCATCACGCGCTGGCGCTGCCCGCCCGACAGCTCGTGCGGGTAGTTGCGGCCCCGCCAGGCGGGCAGGCCGACCTGCTCCAGCAGCTCGGCGACCCTGCGCCGGGCCTGGGCGGCGGTGGCCTTGCCGTGCACCAGCAACGGCTCGGCGATCTGCTCCTCGATGCGGCGCACCGGGTTCAGGGCGTGCTGCGCCCCCTGGAAGACGACCGACGCCGACGCCCAGCGGACCGCGCGCAGCCGTCCCCACTTCATGGTGAGGACGTCCTCGCCGTCGAGCAGGATCTCGCCGGTCACCCGGGCGTCGCGGGGCAGCAGCCGCAGCAGGGCCATGGCCAGCGTCGACTTGCCCGACCCCGACTCCCCGGCGACGCCGAGGGCCTGGCCGGCCGCGAGGTCCAGGGAGACCCCCCGTACGGCCGGCACCTCGCCGGAGGCGACCCGGTAGGTCACCGAGACGTCGCGAAGCTGAAGCAGGCTCATCGGGAAACTCCCCGCAGGCGTGGGTTGAGTACGGCCTCCAGTGTCCGGCCGCACAGCGTGAACGCCATCACGACCGCGACGATGCACAGACCCGGCGCGAGGATGTACCACCAGGCCCCGGCGGTGGCGGCGCCCCAGTCGTAGGAGCCGCGCAGCAGGCCGCCCCACGACACCTGGCCGGAGGAGGCGCCGAGGAAGGCCAGCGTCGACTCGGTGACGATGGCGTGCGCCACCTGGAGGGTGGTGTTGGCCAGCACCAGCGGGGCGACGTTCGGCAGCACGTGGCGGGTCATGACGTGCCAGTGCCCGGCGCCCAGCGCCCGGGACCGCTCGATGTACGGCCTGGCCTCCACCGACAGCGTCTGCGCCCGGATCTGCCTGGCCGTTGACGCCCAGGACGTCACGCCGATCGCCACGATGATCGTGGCGATGCTGCCGCCGAGGATGGCCGCGAGCACCAGGGCCAGCACGAGCGAGGGCAGGACCAGGAACCAGTCGGTGATCCGCATCAGCACGGCGGAGGTCCAGCCCCGGAAGTGGCCGGCCGCGATGCCGACCACCGTGCCGATGACCATGCTGAGCAGCGCCGCCAGGAAGCCGACGAGCAGCGAGACCCGCGAGCCCCACAGCACCATCAGCAGGACCGACCGGCCCGACTCGTCGGTGCCGAACGGGAACTCCAGGCTCGGAGGGGCCATCTTCGCGCCGGTCGCCTGGGTGACGTCGAGTCCGGCGGAGTCGGTGAGCAGCGGGGTCAGGAGGGCCAGGACGACGGCCACGATCAGGATCGCCGCGCCGTACAGTCCGGCGCGCTGGCGGCGGTACTCGCGCCAGAAGCGCGCCAGTGCGAGCCTGCGGCGGGCCCTGGCGAAGCCGGCGGTGCCGGCCGTGTTCCCCGCGCCGGTCGTGCTTCCGCCGCCCGGGTTCCCGGTGCTTCCGGTGTTCCCCGGGTTCGCGGTGTTCGGAGTGCTCACGCCGACCTCACCCTCGGGTCCAGGACGCGGTAGGCCACGTCGGCGAGCGTGTTCATGATGATCACGGCGGTGCACACCACGATGAACGTCCCCTGCATGACGGCGAAATCCGGGCCCTTGATGGCCTCGTAGAACAGCAGGCCCAGGCCCGGCCAGGAGTAGACGGTCTCCACCGACACCGCCCCGCCGACGACGAAGCCGATGTTGATGAACACCAGCGTGATGGTCGGCAGCAGCGCGTTGGGCACCGCGTGCCGGCGGCGCACCTGGTCGTCGCGCAGGCCCTTGGCGCGGGCGGTGGTCACGTAGTCCTGGCCGATCTCGTCCAGCAGCGAGGACCGCATGACCAGCAGGTACTGGGCGTAGACCACGGCGACCAGGGTCAGGCACGGCAGCACCAGGTGCATGGCGACGTGCGGGATGTAGGCCAGGCCGTCGGGCGCGTCCACGCCCTCCATGCCGCGGGTGGGGAAGATCCCCGGGATCGGGCCGATGCCGGCGGCGAAGACCATCAGCAGCAGCAGGCCGAGCCAGAACGTCGGCACCGACCACAGCACGAGCGAGACGCCGGTGGACATCCGGTCGAACCGGCTGCCGTGCTTCCACGCCGCCCGGGTGCCCTGCCACAGGCCCAGGCTGACCGAGATGACCAGGCCGGTGCCGACCAGCACCAGCGTGGGACCCAGCCGCTCGCCGATGAGGTCGAGGACCGGGCGCCGGTACTCGTAGGAGGTGCCGAAGTCCAGGCGCAGGGTCCGCAGCACGAAGTCGAGGAACTGCTGCATCAGGGGCTTGTCCAGGCCCATCTGGCGGCGCAGCAGGTCGAGCTGGTCCGGGCTGAGCGGCACGTCACGCGTGTAGGCGATCGCGGGATCGCCGGGGATCAGCCGGAACAGGAAGAACGTCGCGACGATGACCATGCCGATGCTGAGCAGGGCCCCGCCGAGTTTCGTCAGCGCGTAGCGCAGCACCCCCCGATGGGCGCTGCGTTCCATGGCGGGGCCCGCCGCCGCGGTCGCGGCGGCGGGCTCCGTGTCGAGAGGTGCCGTCATCGAGACGCTACTCGCGGTCGTCGGTGACGGAACGGCGGCGGCGGGCCAGGAAGAAGCCCAGGGCGCCGATGACCACGACGGCCACGACGCCGCCGATGATCGGGCCGGTGCTGGAGCCGCCGTCACCGGCGGAACCCGCGGCCGCCGGGGCCGGGGCGTCCAGCGAGTAGATCGGCCAGTGGCCGCTGGCGCCGTAGAAGAGGCCCTTGTCCTCCGGCATCGGGGTGATGTTGGAGATCCGGTCCTTGCGGTAGCCCTCCAGGTCGTTCTGGTAGTAGAGGGCGATCACCGGGGCGTCGGTGTAGAGCTGCTTCTCCATCTTCTTGATGACCTCGGCGCGCTTGGCGCGGTCGAGCTCGCTGAGCTGCTCCTGGTAGAGCTTCTCGTAGTCGGGGTTGCAGTAGAACGACTCGGTGCCGCCGCCGTCGCCACTGGCCGTGGGCCTGCGGCTGCACAGGTGGGTGGCGAGGATCTCCTCGGGGTCGGGGTTGACCGACCAGCCGCTGATGGCGATGTCGAACAGGCCGGTGAAGCCGGTCTCCTCGGTGAACTTGGTCGAGTCGAGCTTCCTGGTGGTCAGCGTGATGCCGATCTGCTTGAACCAGCCGGTGAGGTACTGGGCGAGCTTCTCCTCGACGGGGACGTCGGTGTGGATGCTGAACCGCATCTCCAGCTTGCGCTTGCCGTCGGGCATGGTCCGGACGCCGTCCGAACCCTTCTTGTAGCCGGCGTCGTCGAGGATCTGGTTGGCCTTGGCGACGTCGAAGGTGACCTTCTCGTCACCCTCGGCCTGCCAGAAGAAGTCCTTGTACATCGGCGGGATGATCGACCCGTCGGCGGGCACGGCCAGGCCGTTCTGCACCTGGTCGACCAGGGCCTGCTTGTCGATCGCGTAGTGGATGGCCTGGCGGACCTTCGGGTCCTTCAGCGCCGGGTGGCCGTCGCCGACCGGCTTGTCGTCGATCGTGGTGGCGCCGTGGTTGATCTGGAGGTAGGCGGCCCGGCGGCCGTTGCCGTTCCACTGCACGATGTTCGGGTCGCCCTTGAGCGCCTCGTACTGCGGGGCGTCCAGGCGGCCGATCAGGTCGATGTCGCCCTTCTTCAGGCCGGTGATGGCGGCCTCGGGGTTCTCGTAGAAGACGACGTCCAGCTCGTCGATCTTGGGCTTGCCCCGCCAGTAGTTGGGGTTGGCCTCAAGCCTGACGTAGGCGTCCTTCTTGTGCTCGACCGCGATGAAGGGGCCGGAGCCGACGATCGGGTACTGGTCGTTCTGGAACTGGCCGGGGTCGCCGGCCTTCTCCCAGACGTGCTTGGGCACGATCGGGATGGGGTTGTCCAGCATCGACGCCTGCGGCTTCTTGGTCTTGATGACCAGGGTCCGGTCGTCGGTGGCGGTGACGCTCTCGAAGTTCTCCACGGCCGGGCCGTTGCCCTGCTTGGCCGCGTCGTTCGTCATGATCGTGTTGAACGTCCACGCGACGTCCTGCGCGGTGACCGGCTGGCCGTCGGACCACTTGGTGTCGCGGATCTTGAAGGTCCACGTCAGCTTGTCGTCGGAGGTCTCCCACGACTCGGCCAGCTCGGGGCTCGGCTCCAGCGTCTTGGGGTCGGGGACCGTGAGGTAGCTGTAGATCCACCGGTGGACCGACGAGGAGACCAGCCGGACCGCCAGG
This sequence comes from Streptosporangium sandarakinum, assembly GCF_013409935.1. Lineage (GTDB taxonomy): Bacteria > Actinomycetota > Actinomycetes > Streptosporangiales > Streptosporangiaceae > Streptosporangium > Streptosporangium nondiastaticum. The sequence continues at coordinate 1,631,940 of NZ_JACCCO010000001.1, forward strand.
AACGGGCTCATCGAGTCGACGGCCTGCGTCGCGCCGATGCGGACGATCTTCTTTCCGGCCGCGGGAGCCTTCTGCTGTACGGTCTGCGCCCGAGTGGCCTGTGTCTGCGCCTGCCCTTGCGCAGCGGGGAGTGTGGCCATCACCAGCGCCACGCCCAGCGCCGCGAGGCGCCCGCCCAATCTGGTCATCGTTTCTGTCCCACCTTCGAACCGGTGAATCGTTGTAGAAGAAGGCACACCATAGGGACGGCGCGTGTCAACGAATGGTGGAAGATTGTTTCACTCTCGTTTCCTGGCGTGATATTTCTTTTCAGTCACGGCCCGAACCCCCGGTGAGACGGGGCTTGACGGCGCACGGGTGACTGTGGGAAGCGACGACGGACGGCCCGGAAAGGGCGTTCGACACGGCCCGGAAGGGGCGTCCCGCGCGACCCTCGCACCCTCCCGGCGGCACGGGAGGCGGGGCGGGGCCGCGTGGACGGTGAAGCCGCCGGTACGGCATGCTGCAGAACATGACTCTGTTCTCCGTGGAAGGCAAGACGGTCGTCGTCACCGGCGGCTCCCGGGGCATCGGCCGCATGATCGCGGCGGGTTTCGTGCGGGCCGGGGCCACCGTCTACATCTCCTCGCGCAAGGCCGCCGAGGCGGAGAAGACCGCCGCCGAGCTGGGCTGCGTCGCCGTACCGGCCGACCTGTCCACCGAGGACGGCGCCGCCGCGCTGGCAGAGGCGGTCTCGGCGCGCGAGTCGCGGCTGGACGTGCTGGTCAACAACGCCGGCGCCACCTGGGGCGCGCCCCTTGAGGAGTATCCCGAGGCGGCCTTCGACAAGCTCTGGGGGATCAACGTCAAGGGCGTGTTCGGCCTGACCCGGCGGTTCCTGCCGCTGCTGCGCGCCGCCGCGAGCCCCGGCGACCCGGCCAGGGTGATCAACGTCGGTTCCGTGGACGGCATCCGCGTCCCGGCCATGGAGACCTACGCCTACTCGGCGACCAAGGCGGCCGTCCACATGCTGACCCGGCACCTGTCCCAGCGGCTCGCCGCGGACTCGATCACGGTCAACGCCATCGCGCCCGGGCCGTTCGAGTCGAAGATGATGGCGTTCGCGCTGAACGACCCGGCGACCCGCTCGGCGATCGAGTCGCACGTGCCGCTCGGCCGCATCGGCACCCCCGAGGACATGGCCGGTACCGCGATCTTCCTCGCCTCGCGGGCGGGGGCCTACCTGACCGGGACGGTCATCCCGGTGGACGGCGGGATCACCGCGCACGGCTGACCCGCTCCCGCCGCCGGCGGCGACGACGCCGAGATGAGCCCCGTACGGCGTGCGCCCCACTGCGCCGGGGCGCACGCCGTATCGGTTCCCTCCCCGGACCGCTCGCGCGCCGCGTCGAGCCTTCCCGCCAGGACCGCGCGGGGCGCGGCGGGCGGGTCAGATCGCGTCGGCGAGGGCGCGGGCGAGGCGCTCGGCGGCGCCGGGCGCGTAGCGCAGGAACAGGTAGGGCTCGGTCAGCTCCAGCTCGATGAGGACCGGGGTCCCGTCGGCCAGGCGGACCATGTCGACGCGGGCGTAGAGCAGGTCCGGCAGCTCACCGAGCACCCGTTCGGCCAGCGCGACCTGGTCGGCCGCGGGGTCGCGCAGCTCGGCCCGGCTGTTCTGCCGATCGGTGGCGGACCCGGCGGCCAGCGCCGCGCTGCGCCGTACGGCGTGGCTGAACCGGCCGCCGAAGTACAGCAGCGAGGTCTCCCCCTCGGCCTCGACCATGTCCAGGTACGGCTGGACCATCGCGGTCCGGCCCTCGGCGGCGATCCGGGCGGCGTGGGCCTCGGCCTTGCCGCGGTCGCGGGTCCTGATCGTGTCGCGCGCCCCGGCCGAGACGGCGGGCTTGACCACGTACTCGTCCAGGACCGGCAGGTCGGGTGTCTCACCCGGCCCGATCCAGTGAGTCGGGATGAAGGGCGCGTCCAGGTCCCGCATGTAGGTCTTGTCGGTGTTGCGCTCCAGCACGGCGACCGGGTTCAGCAGCCGGGTGACCCGCTCGACGCGACGGGCCCAGCCGAGGAACTCCTCGCGGCGGTCGATGTAGTCCCAGGGGGAACGGACCACGACGGCGTCGAAGCCGGCCCAGTCCGCCTCGGGATCGTCCCAGCGCACGACGCGCCCGGTGATCCCGGCCTCGGCCCAGGCCGCGAGAGCGGTCTCCTTCTCGTCGTCCATCCCGTCCGGATCGGCGAATGTCACATAGGCCGCAGAAACGCTCACTTGATGTCCCATACGTAAGTGATCAAAGAACCGTATGAACATTACATAAAACCGAGCATTTCTACAGAATTGGTGACGCCTGGTCCGGAAGGCGGCAGAGGCGACAGAGGCGGCCGACGGGTGCGGCCTGGGCCGGAAGGCGACGTTCGCCGAGCCCGGATCAGCTCTTGGGGAGCTTGCCGAGGGCCTCGGCGACGATGGTCGCGGTGCCGGCGACGGCCTGGTCGTCGTTGGGCGCCTTGGCGGCCCGGTGGGTGGTGTAGATCGCCATCACCAGCGGGGCCTTGGCGTTCTCCGGCCAGACGACGGCGATGTCGTTCGTCGAGCCGTGGTACGAGCTCGCGCCGGTCTTGTCGCCGATGGTCCAGGTCTTGGGCAGCCCGGCGCGGATGCGCTTGTCACCGGTCTTGTTCGCGCGCAGCCACCCGTTCAGCCGCGCCCGGTCCTTGGCGTTCAGCGCGTCACCGAGCGTCAGCTCGCGCAGGTCGGCCGCGATGGCCGCGGGGGTGGTGGTGTCCCGCTTCTCCTTTGGACTCCAGATGTTCAGCTCGGTCTCCCAGCGGTCCAGGCGGGAGATCGGGTCCTTGAGGGTGCGGAAGTACCGGGTGAGTCCGGCCGGGCCGCCGATCTGCTTCAGCAGCATGTTGCCGGCCGTGTTGTCGCTCTGGGTGATGGCCGCCTCGCACAGCTCGGCGACGGTCAGCCCGTCCTCCACGTGGTCCTCGGTGACCGGCGAGTTCTCCTTCACCTCGTCCTGCGTCCAGTGGACGACCTTGTCCATCAGTCCGGGCTCGGCCGTGCGGGCCTTGTTCAGCACCGCGGCGGCGGCCACCGCCTTGAAAGTGGACAGCAGCGGGAAACGCTCCCCGGCCCGGTAGGTGATCTTCTTCCCGGTGGCCGTGTCGACGGCGTAGACGCCGATGCGGCCGTCGAACGACGCCTCCAGCGCGCGCAGCCGGCGACCGGCCTCGGCCTGGCCGGACGGCGCGGCGGCCTGCCGGTCGTACCGGACCTGCGCCGTCGGTGCGTGGACGGCCGCGGCGGAGGTCTGCACGGCCGCCGTGGCCGTGCCCGGGCCGTAGATCGTGCCACCCGCCAGAACGGAGACGGTCAGCGCGGCGGTCTTCAGCGCCGCGGGGAAACGCCGGGTGTGCAGGGGTCGCATTCCGCGTCCTTAGCTCTCGACAACAACGGAGCTGCGAGCACACCAGAGGGGGCCGGTGGATGTCCAATATTCGTATGACCGCGACATCGATACCGAGACCGATATAAGACCAGGCCAGGCCTACCAAGAAGACGATCATGGACGGCCGGGGTGACGCGGCTCCCGCGGCGCGTCCTCGACCCGCCCGGCTCCGGCAGGCGACGCGTCCGCCGCGGCCCCGGCCCGAGAGGCGCGGCGACGGCGGGGCGGGACCGGCCGGACGACCCCCGCCCGGCTCCCCCGCGGAAGTGAACCGGGAAAGACAAACCCCCTATGGGTATGTTACAGTCTCGCCCGAAGATACCCCCTGGGGGTAAAAGAGAAGGAGGACGGACATGTGCACTGCATGCGCGTGCGGCACGGAGACCGCTCGGACCGAGGTGCCCGTCGAGGTGGGCACGGCGGACGGCAAGACCTATTCGGTGAGCGGGATGACCTGCGGGCACTGCGTCTCGTCGGTCTCCGGTGAGATCGGCAAGGTCGGCGGTGTCACCGGCGTGGCCGTCGATCTCCCCACCGGCTCGGTCACCGTCAACGGCTCGGGATTCACCGACGAGGAGATCCGGGCCGCGGTGGAGCAGGCGGGCTACGCGCTGGCGAGCCGGTCCTAGAGGAGCGGGCCCCGGAAGAAGGCGGTGGGCGTGCACCGGCATGCACGCCCACCCGCGGGACCGGCCCGATTCGACATCGCACCCGTCCCCTGGGTTTTCGACGCCTACGCCTTCGCCGGCGCGGCCGTCGTGGCGGTGGCGGGCGCCGCACCGACCTCGCCGCCGATGCGGGAGACCCGTATCGGCGTGGATGGGAGTGACGGCGAGCGGGCCCGCCGTCGGCGGTGGCAGGCCCGCGAAATACCCCGGGTGGGTAAGGTGTTCGGTAGGGACGACGGACCTCAGAGCGGGGGCGGGGAGATGGCCGGATACACGGGAACCAGGGAAGACCACCTCAGGCGGCTGCGCCGGATCGAGGGACAGGTCCGCGGACTGCAGCGGATGGTCGATGAGGACAAGTACTGCATCGACATCCTCACCCAGGTCTCGGCCGCCAACAGAGCGCTCCAGGCGTTCGCCCTGGAACTGCTCGAAGAGCACATGGCGCACTGCGTCGCCGAAGCGATCACCAAGGGCGGCGGCGAGGCCGACGCCAAGATCAAGGAAGCCTCCGACGCCGTCGCCCGTCTCGTCCGCTCCTGACGCGCCCGATCACCCCGGCCGCGCTCTCCGTGGCGCGGTGATCCGGGCGTGTCGGAACCGGACGGCCTCACAGCGCCTTCGGGGTGATGCGGCCTGACTCCATGGCATGAGAAGAACCGTCAGCCGTTGTTCGCGGAATGCCGTTTCGACGTTCCACGACTTCGAGCTCGGCCGAGCGGGACTTCATGGAAATGAGAAGACACCCTGGTCTCCATGATCTGGAGACCAGGGTGTCCGCGTATCAGGGGGAAGTGCCCGGCCGCCCCGGGTGCGATACCGGGCGGGACACGCCTCAGTGGTGGAGGGGGTGCCGCCGTTCGAGCGCCGCGCCCTCGACGTCCACGTTCGGCATGATCCGGTCGAGCCACTTCGGGATCCACCAGGCCGACTTTCCGAGCAGATGCATGAGCGCCGGCATCAGCAGCAGCCGCACGATGAACGCATCCAGGAGCACCCCGAAGGCCAGGCCGAACCCGACCGAGCGGATGATGATCGACTCGCTGAACACGAACCCGCCGAACACCGCCACCATGATGATGCCCGCCGCTATGACCACCGAGCGGCCGGCGCGCAGGCCCTGCATGACCGCGAGACGCGCCGGTGACCCGTGCACGTACGCCTCGCGCATGCCGGAGGCGAGGAACAACTGGTAGTCCATCGCGAGGCCGAACAGGATGCCGACCAGGATCACCGGCAGGAAGCTCAGGATCGGGCCGACCCCGTCGATGCCGAGCGGGCCGGCGAACCAGCCCCACTGGAACACGGCGACGACCGCGCCGAAGGTCGCCAGCAGCGACAGGATGAACCCGCCGGTCGCGACCAGCGGCACCAGGAACGAGCGGAAGACCACGATCATGATGAGAAGCGACAGGCCGACCACGATCGTGAGGTACAGCGGCAGGACGTCCGCGAGGCTTTCGGAGATGTCGATGTTGATCGCCGCCTGGCCCGCCACCCCGAGCGATGCGTCGCCGTTCACGGCTTCCACGAAGATGGGCTTCATCGTGCGCAGGTCACGGACGAGCTGCTCGGTCGATTCGCTGTTCGGCCCTTCGGAGGGCGCGACCTGGAACGCCATGACCGTCTTGCCGTCGGACACGCCGGCGGGGGCGACCGCGGCTATGTCGTCGAGATCCGCGAGGGCGTCCGCGATGGTCACCTCGGCCGCGGTGAGGTCGTCGTCCGGCACCGCGGCCGGGAGGGTGGCGACCACGATGAGCGGCCCGTTCGCACCCGCGCCGAACTCGCGCTCGGTGACGGTGAAGGCCGTGTTCGTGGTCGACCCGTTCGGTTCGGACGAACCGTCGGGAAGGCCGAGCCGCATGGACAGGACCGGGATCGCGACGACGAGCAGGGCGGCCACCGAGACGAAGGCCGTCACGATCGCACGCCACGTCGGCATGGGCTTGACGGGCTTGCCCGCCGGCACGGCGGACGGCGCGGCATCCGCAGCGGCCGGAGCCGCCGGCACGCGTTCACGGTTCCCGCGGGAGAGCACGCGCATGCCCGTGAGTCCGAGCAGGGCGGGCGTGAGCGTGATCGCGACGAGTACGGCGATCAGCACGCACGCGGCGCCGACCGTGCCCATCAAGCCGAGGAACGGGACGCCGGTGATGTTGAGCGCGAGCAGGGCGACGATCACGGTCGACCCGGCGAACACGACGGCGTTGCCGGCGGTGCCGTTGGCGAGACCGATGGACTCGTGGACGCCGACGCCCTGCAGCAGCTGCTTGCGGTGGCGGTTGACGATGAACAGCGAGTAGTCGATCCCGACGGCCAGGCCCAGCATGACGCCGAGGACCGGGGTCACCGAGGCCATCTGCACCATGCCCGAGAAGGCGAGGGCCGCCAGGACACCGGTGGCCACGCCGACGAGCGCCGTGACGATCGGGAACGACGCGGCCACGACGCTGCCGAGCATGACGAGCAGGACGACCGCGGCGATCACGACGCCGACCGCTTCGCCGACGCCGATGATCTGCGGGACGCCCTGCGCGATGTCGGTGGAGAAGTCGGCCCCGACACCGTCGATCGGCTTCGACGTGAAGTGGTCGATGACCCCGTCCTTCGTCTCGGGGGCCAGCTCCATGCGGGGCTCGGTGAACGCGATCGTCACCCGGGCGGCGGAGCCGTCCTCCGAGACCATGCGGATCTTCGACGCGTGGGTGAGCAGTCGCTCGCCGAGCGCGAGCTCCTCGTCGTTCCCCTTGAGCTCGGCACGCGAATCGTCGATCTTCTTCTGTTGCTTCGCGAGCGTCGCCTTCTGCTTGTCCAGCAGCTTCTGCTGCGCGTCGAGCGCCGCGAGCCGCTGCGCCGGCGCGCCCGCCGCCTTCATCTGCTTGCGCGCCGCGTCGAGCCGGGCCTGGGCGTCCGCGAGCTGCTTCGCACCGGCGTCCAGCTGCGACTGGCCGTCGTCCAGCCGGGCGCGGCCGTCCTTGATCTGCCTCTTGCCGTCGGCGAGTTTCCGCTCCTGGTCCGCCCGCTGCCGCTCGGTCTCGAACGGGTCGACGACCTGCGCGACGCCCTTGAGGCCGTCGGCTTCCGCGACCAGTGCGCTGATCCGCCCCTGTTGCTCCCGGGTGAACGCCGAGCCGTCGGCGGTGTGGAACACGACGGTGCCGGACGCCCCGGCGAAGTCGGGGAGCGTGTCGCTGAGCTCGTCGATGACCTTCGACGAGGCCGTGTTGGGGATGTCGAAGTTCGAGGTCAGCGTTCCGGAACCGGCCGCGAAGCTCACGCCGGCCAGGATCAGCAGCGCCACCCACGCGCCGATCGTGATCCACGCGCGCCGTGCGGCGGCCCTGCCCAGCCGGTAGAGGAGTTCGGCCATGTATTCGTCCCTTCAAAGTTCCCGGGAATAGTAATACGCAACGCACCGTATTGGTGAATTTGTTAGCATGAGGGCCATGCCGAACCAACGTCGCGGGGCGCCCCGCAGCGAAAGCGCGCGACTGGCGATCCTTCAGGCGACCGCGAGCCTGTTCGCCCAGCGGGGCTATGAGCACCTGTCGATCGAAGGGATCGCCGCCGAGGCGGGAGTGAGCAAGCAGACGATCTACCGCTGGTGGCCGGCCAAGAGCGACCTCGTGGCGGACTGCCTCCTGGACGGGATGCTGCTGCCGTCCCGGCTGACGATCCCCGACACCGGAGATCTGCGCGCCGATCTCATCGCGTGGCTGGAGCAGCTCTTCCAGCTTCTTCAGGAGCCGGACGGGCGCGGGCTGATGATCTCGCTGATCGCCGCCGCGACGGCGAACGAGCAGATCGGCGGCCGGCTGCGGGACAGCCTCGGCGGAGACTCCTCGCTCGCCGCGCGCCTCGCCACGGGGGTCGAGGCCGGCCAGCTGCGCGGCGACGCGCCCGTCACGGAACTGGGCGAGGCCCTGGTGGGCGCCATGATCGTCAAGGCCCTCAGCGGGCGCCCCGGGGAGAGCGCGGACGCCGTACGGCTCGTCGACGCCCTTCTGGTGCCGCCGGACTGACCGCGCGGCCCAGGTCATGACGCGTGCGGGCGTCACCCGCGTCCCCGAGCCGTCCCCGCGACGACCGGGGCACCCGTAAGGTTGGCCCGAGTTGCCGGGACGGAGTCAGTAGGGGCGGGTATGCCGGATGTGACGCCGGATCTGATCGTGGGGCGGTATCGGCTCGTGGAGCGGATCGGCCGGGGCGCCGTGGCCGAGGTGTGGCGGGGATACGACCACCGGCTCGACGTGGCGGTCGCCGTCAAGATCCTCGACCCGTCGACCGGCGGTGTCGCCGCGGCCGAGCGGTTCGCCCGCGAGATACGGGCGGCGGCGCAGATCGTGCACCCCAACACGGTCACCCTGCTGGACGTCGGCCAGGAGGCGAACCGCCGTTTCATGGTCATGGAGCTGCTGACCGGCCGCGACCTCGCCGCCGAACTGGCGGCCCGCGGCCCGCTGCCGGTGGCCGAGACCTGCCTCCTGCTCGCCCAGGCCGCGGCGGGGCTGGCGGCGGCGCACCGCGCCGGGGTGGTGCACCGCGACGTCAAGCCCGCCAGCCTCCACCTGAGCGGTGACGGCACGCTGAAGGTCGTCGGCTTCGGTCTCGCGCGCATCGCCGGCGAGGCCGCCCGGCCGACCACGACCGGCACCATCGTGGGCACCGCCGCCTACCTCGCGCCCGAGCAGATCGGCGAGTCCGGCGGGGAGGCGGCCTCCGACCTGTACGGGCTCGGCTGCGTCGCCTACGAGCTGCTGTGCGGGCACCCGCCGTTCACCGGCTCGGTGCCCGAGCTGGTCCACCAGCACGTCCACCGCTCCCCCGACCCGCTCGGCGTCCACCGGCCGGACGTCCCCGCCGAGCTGGAACGGCTCGTCATGGCCATGCTCGCCAAGAACCCGGGCGAGCGGCCCGCCGGGGCCGAGCAGGTGCGCCAGGTCCTGGACGGCATCGCCCGCTCGGTCCGCCCCCCGGCCCGCCCCCCGGCCCGCCCCGCCGCCCCGGCCGCCCGCCCGGCCGGTCCCCCCGTACGGCCCGCCTTCCCGGCACCGCCCGCCCCGTCCGGCGCCCACCCGGCCGATCCCCCGGTGGCGGCCCGCGCGGGCGACACCACCGTGTTCGCGGCCCCGCCGGTCCCGCCCGTCGCTCCGCCCGCCGTACGGCCCGGCCGGTCCGCCGGGCCGAGAGGGGACCGGCGGCTCCTCCTTCAGGTCGGCGCGGCCCTCGTGGCCATCGTGATCGCCACCGTGGGGGCGGCGACCCTGTTCTCGGGCTCGTCCGACTCCGACGGGACCGCCACCGCCACCGTGTCCGCCGCCGCCCCCGTGGAACCGGTCCGCGAGCGGGAGCCCTCCGCCACCCCGGCCCCGGCCACCCCGCCCACGGTACGGCCGGCCCCCACGCCGACGCCCATGCCGACCCGTACGGCGGCCCCGGCCCGGCCCGCCGTACGGGATCCGCGTGCCTGGCTGGCGGCCTTCGACCGGGCCGTGACCGCCCAGCAGGAGCGCGGCGGCATCGACCCGCGCCTGGCGCGCAGGACGCACCACAGGATCCGGGAGGCGTCCCGCAAGCTCGCCGAGGGCAAGGCCCGGGAGGCGGGCAGGAAGATCCAGGAGGCGGGGCGGGACCTGCTGAAGGCCCGTAGCAAGGGCAGGCTCGCCGACGGCCCCCTGACCGCGTTCCTCGGCGGCGCCGGCCTCGACGCGCCCAGGGACCGCTCCTCTGACGAGGACGACGACTAGCGCGCCCGGAGCCCGGGGCAGGTCGGCGGTCCGGCCTGACCGCCGTGCGCACCGGTCAGGCGGCGTCGCGACGCGAGAGGCGGATCGGCACCGCCGTGACGCGTCCCCCGCACCGGCACCGCTGCCGCGCCGGTGCGGGGGACACGGTCACGACGCGGCCGGGACCGTGTCCGTCCGCCGGGGTGCGAAGGCGGCGATCGGGTTGCGCAGCGTGCCGACCAGTTGCAGCGCGGCCGACGGGTCGGCGAGGTCCACCATCTGCTGGTTGTCGCGCAACTGGAGCCGGTTGAGGCAGGACAGCGCGAACTCCGCTGCGAACAGGTCGTAGCGGGCGAATCGATCGGCCAGGTGGGTGGCGCGTCCCTGGTACGCGAGAGCGCATTCGGCCACCGTGCCCCAGAACTCCTCCTGCGTGAGCAGCTCCCGTTCGGCGAGAATGACGTTGAGGTGGCGCAGGAAACCGTCGAACACGTCGGTGAAGATGGACAGCAGCCGCATGTCCTCCGGCACGTCGGCGCGGATGCGCTCCACGGCCTCGGGCAGCGGCGCGTCGGCGTCCATGACGACGATCTCCTCGGCGATGTCCTTGAAGATCACTCGGTTCACCGCGTCGTCGGCGAGCACCAGGATGACGTTCTCGCCGTGCGGCATGAACGCCAGGTCGTACGCGTAGAACGCGTGCAGCAGCGGGGTGAGGTAGGCGTCCAGGTAGCGGCGCAGCCATACCCGTGGCGGCAGCCCGGAGCGTTCGATGAGCGCCGCGGCCAGGGAATGGCCCTGCTGGTCGACATGCAGCAGCGAGGCCATGGTGGCGAGCCGCTCGCCGGGCCGCAGCGCCGGCACCGGGCTCTCGCGCCACAGCGCGGCGAGCATCTTGCGGTAGGGCGAGTAGCGGTCGGTGGCCGCCTCGAACCGCCGGTGCCGGTAACCGATCGCGGCGCGTTCGCGCAGGATGGTGAGCCCGCTCGCCCGGAACACCTCGTCGCCCGCGACCAGCTCCGCCAGCCAGTCGTTGATGGCGGGGGTGGCCTGCATGTACGCCGCGGACAGTCCGCGCATGAAGCCCATGTTCAGCACCGACACGGAGGTCTTGACGTAGTGCCGCGCCGGATCGGAGACATTGAAGAAGGTGCGGATCGACTGCTGGGCCACGTACTCGTCGGGTCCGCGGCCGAGGAAGACCAGCCGGCGGGTGGCGAGCTCGCCGGCGAAGGTCACCGACAGCTTGTTCCACCACTGCCACGGGTGCGCCGGCAGGAGCAGGTAGTCGGCCGGGTCGAGGCCGAGGTCGGCCAGGGTGGCGGCGAACGCGGCGACGGTGTCCGCGCCGAGCTCGTCGCGGACATGGCGGTCGTAGTCGGTGTCCGCGCTGCAGGTGAACGTGGCGTGGTCGCGGTGTGCGGCCAGCCAGACCAGCCGGACCGGCGCCGCCACCTCCGGCGCGTACCGGTGGTAGTCGTCGACGCCGAAGCCGATCCGGCCGTTGTTGGCGACGAAGCCGGGGTGTCCCTCGGTCATCCCGGACTCGATGGCCTGGAAGTCGGCGGTGGCCAGTTCCCGGGCGCACCGGGTGCGGTGGCCGAGCTTCCAGGCGCTGCTCGCCAGGGTGGCGGTGATCTCCTCCAGGTACACCGGCAGGATCTCGTCGCGCAGTCCGAGTGCGCCGCGCATGTCGAGGAAGAGGTCCAGCGCGTCCAGCGGCAGTTCGGCGCCGGCCCGGTGCCGGGTGATGCCGTCCGCGTCGATCTCCCAGTGGTCGAGGGCGTACATGCGGGCGGTGAACCGGTACTCCACCGCGCCGTCGTCGCCGCGGACCGAGAAGCCGTCGCCGTCGGGGACCGGGGTCAGCAGCCGCTCGTGGGCGAACTCGGCGAGCGCCTTGCGCACGAGCAGCCGGTTGGCGCGCTCCCAGTGCGCGGGGACGAGGTGGGCGATGGCGGCGTTGATCACGTGGGTACTCCGGTGGCGGCGAGGAACTGCGCGCGGGTGCATACGCTGAGCAGTGCGGTCTTCTCGGGCTTGGTGATCGGGCCGACGGCGGTGAAGCCGACGGCGGCGTTGAGGGCGTGTACGGCGGTGTTGCGGATGTCGGGTTCGACGACCACCCGGCGCACGGCGGGGTCGGCGAAGAGCCAGGCCATCACGGTGGTGATCACCGCGCGGGTGAAGCCGTGCACCGGCGTCCCGGCCGGCGCGGTGAGGAAGTGCATGCCGATGTCGCCGTCCTCGGGCTCGTACAGTCCGACCAGCTCGACGTGCCGGGGGTCGTAGCGTTCGGCCAGGAACGCCGGCTCACCGCGGTACAGGCCCAGGTACGCCTCGTGGTGCGGGTGCGCGGCGATGCGCCGGTACTCGGCGGCGACGTCGGCCACGTCGGCGTCCTGCATCATCCAGTACACCGCCTTGGGGTGCGTCACCCAGCGGTGCAGGAGCCCGATGTCGGCCTCGACGTCGAGCGGGCGCAGCGAGTACTCGCCGTGAACGAAGGCGGCGGTCATGCCGGCACCCCCGCCGGCGCGCCGAACTCCTGGAAGGCGATGCTCTTCTCGATCGGGTAGTGCTCGCGGCCGAGCAGCTCACGCACGATCGACGAGTTGCGGTAGGCGCCCATGCCGAGGTCCGGCGAGGTGACGCTGTGCGTGTGCGTGCCGGCGTTCTGCACGAAGATGCCGCGGCCGGTGACGTCGATGCTGTAGTTGCGGGCCACGTCGTAGCGGCCGGCCGCGTCCCACCGGATCCGGTCTCTGATCGGCTCCAGGAACGCCGGTGCGGTGTGCCGGTATCCGGTGGCCAGCACCAGGGCCTCGGTGGTCAGCGTGAATTCGCGCCCCTGCTCCTCGTGGCGCAGATCCAGGGTGTACGTGCCGGTGGCCCTGTCGTGGGCGGCGCCGGTCAGCGCGGTGTTGGTCAGCAGCCGGGTGGGCACCGGCCGGTCGACGCTCTTGGCGTACAGCAGGTCGTAGATGGCGTTGACCAGTTCGGCGCTGATCCCCTTGAACAGTCCCTTCTGCTCGCTCTCCAGGCGGTACCGGGTCGGCTCGGGCAGCGCGTGGAAGTAGTCGATGTAGTCCGGTGACGTCATCTCCAGCGTCAGCTTCGTGTACTCCAGCGGGAAGAACCGCGGCGACCGGGTGATCCAGTTGAGCTGGTATCCGTCGGTGTCGATGGTGCCGAGCAGGTCGTGGTAGACCTCGGCGGCGCTCTGCCCGCTGCCGACGACGGTGATGCTGCGCTTGCGGCGCAGGGCGTCGCGGTGCGTCAGGTACGCCGAGTTGTGCACCACGTCGCCGCCGAGGTGCCGGCAGGCCTCCGGGATGTGCGGCTGCGTCCCGGTCCCGAGGACGAGACGCCGGGCGCGGTACGTGTGCCGCTCGCCGGCCCGGACGACGTAGAGCCCGTCCCGGTCGTCGTAGCGCACCTCGGTCACGGCCTGGCCGAAACGCACGTTGCTCAGCCGGTCCGCGACCCAGCGGCAGTAGTTGTTGTACTCGCTGCGCAGCGGATAGAAGTCCTCCCGGATGTAGAAGGGGTAGAGGCGCCCGGACTGCTTGAGGTAGTTGAGGAACGAGTACGGCGACGTCGGGTCGGCGAGGGTCACCAGGTCGCAGAGGAAGGGTGTCTGCAGGTGCGTGCCGTCCATCACCATCCCGGTGTGCCAGCCGAAGTCCGCCCGCGGGCGGGCCTCCAGGAACAGCCCGTCCAGTTCGGCGATCGGCTCGGTCAGGCAGGCCAGCCCCAGGTTGAACGGGCCGAGCCCGATCGCGATGAAGTCGTGGGTCGGCATGGCGGGTCTCCCGGTGGTCGAGTGGCGGGTCACGAGGCGGTGCAGGCGGGAATCGGGCCGATCGCACGTTCGACGTACCGGTCGGCGTGCTCGGCGACGAGTTCCACGACGGCGGCGATGTCGTCGATCGTCGTCTCGGGGTTGAGCAGGGTGAACTTGAGGAAGTGCCGGCCGTCGACCGTGGTGCCCGCGACCACCGCGTCACCGGAGGCGGCCAGCGCCGCCCGGGCGTGCAGGTTGGCCTCGTCGGCGTACGCGCGCCCCGGCCCGGTCGGCAGGTAGCGGAACACAACGGTGCTCAGCTGCGAGCGGGTGACGACCTCGAAGCGGGGATCCTCGCTGAGCAGACTCCAGGCGGCCGCGGCACGGTCCACCACGTCGTCGAAGAGTTCACCGATCGCGTCGGCGCCCATGACGCGCAGGGTCATCCACAGCTTGAGCGCGTCGAAGCGGCGGGTGGTCTGCAGGCTCTTGTTCACCTGGTTGGGAATGCGCTCGGCCACCGTCCGCTCGGGGTTGAGGTAGTCGGCGTGGTAGGTGGCGTGCCGCAGGGCGCGGCCGTCGCGCACCAGCAGCGCGCTGGAGCTGACCGGCTGGAAGAACGACTTGTGGTAGTCCACGGTGACCGAGTCGGCCCGCTCGATGCCGTCGAGCAGGTGGCGGCGGGTGCGTGAGACCAGCAACCCGCATCCGTACGCGGCGTCGACGTGCAGCCAGGCGCCGGCCGCCGCACAGCGCCGGGCGATTTCCGGCAGCGGGTCGATCGAGCCGAAGTCGGTCGTGCCGGCGGTGGCGACCACGGCCATGACGGTGAGGCCGTCACGGCGGCAGCGCTCGAACGCTCGGTCGAGCGCGGCCGGGCGCATCCGCCGGTCCGCGTCGACCTCGACGGTGACGACCGCGTCGGGGGCCAGGCCGAGCAGCTTCGCCGACTTCTGCACGCTGAAGTGGCCGGCGGCGGAGGCGAGGACGCGCAGCCGGGGCAGTGTCTCCGCGCGCGGTGGTCCGGACGCGGCGAGTGCCTCCTCCCGGGCCAGCAGCAGGGCCTGCAGGTTGGACTGGCTGCCGCCGCTGGTGAAGACCCCGTCGGCGAGCGGGCCGAGGCCGGCCCGTCGGGCGGTCCAGTCGATCAGACGCTGCTCGATCAGCGTGCCGCCCGCGCTCTGGTCCCAGGTGTCCAGCGAGGAGTTGACCGCGGCCAGCACCGTCTCGCCCAGCAACGCCGGGATCACCACCGGGCAGTTGAGGTGGGCCAGGTAGCGGGGGTGGTGGAAGTACACCGCGTCGCGCAGGTACACGTCGTTCAGCTCGTCCAGGGCGGCGGCCGCGTCGCCCAGGGGCCGGTCGAGGTCGACCGTGGCGACCTCCAGGGCGAGGTGCTCCGGGGCGATCCCGGTGAACGGCCGATCGGCCCCGGCGATCCGGGCGGCGACACGGGCCGCGCCGTCGGTGACCGTGCGCAGGTACCGATCGGCCGTGGCGTTGGTGAGCAGATGCTCGCGGGCGGCGGGGGGCATCAGGTCTTCCTCCGTGGGTTACGAGGGATCAGGTGGCGGCGGCCGGATCGGCTGGACGGTGGCGGGCGTACGAGTGGATCAACCTTCACGCTTTCTCCAGTAAGGTAATCCTTAGTTAGGAGAGGGTAACCTAAGGAGGATCATGTGAGGAGGGGGGCCGCCCGACGGAATCAGTGGGGCATTCCACACATGTGGGGCGACACTGTCGAGGACCTGGCCTACGTGCAGGGCTTCACGGCCGTCACCGATCGCGCCTGGCAGGTGCAGACCGAGAAATGGCGCTCCGAGGGCCGGCTGGCCGAACGACTGGGCCCCGCACACGTGCCCTGGGACCGTTTCGCCCGGCGGGCCCGGCTGGACGACACCGCCCGCCGCTGCTTCCAGCGACTGCTCCCGGAGACCAGGCGCTGGATCGAGGCCTACGTGGACGGCGTCAACGACGCCCTGCCGCACGCCGACGCTCCGGAATTCGGCGCGGCCGGCTGCGCTCCCGACCCGTGGCGACCCTGGTCGCCGCTCGGCGTCTTCCTCGTTCAGCACATCCTCTTCTCGACCTTCCCGAACAAGCTGTGGCGCGCCCACGTCAGCGCCACCCTGGGTCCCGGGGCCGGCGACCTCTTCGCCATGGAGGGGCCGGCGGGCGCGGGCAGCAACGCCTGGGCGGTGGCGGGGGACCCGGGCGCCGGGCGGCCCACCGTGATCGCCGGCGACCCGCACCGCGTACTCGAACTGCCGGGGATCTACCAGCAGGTCCGCCTCTCCTGCCCCGAATTCGACGTGGCCGGGCTGGCCTTCCCCGGCGTTCCGGGCGTGCCGCACTTCGGCCACGCCGGCCCGGTCGCCTGGGCCGTCACCAACGCCATGGCCGACTACCAGGACCTCTACCGCGAACGGCTGCGCCGCCGCGACGGGCGGATCGAGGTCCGGGAGGCGGACGGCTGGACCGCCGTGCCACACCACGTCGAACGGATCGCGGTACGCGGCGGCGACCCGGTCGAGGTTGAGATCATCGAAACGGCACGCGGCCCGGTCATCGACGTCGACCGGACCACCGGCGAGGCGATCAGCCTGCGTACGCCCACCCGTGTCGACGGCGATCTGGGCTTCGACGCGCTGCTGCCGCTGCTGCGCGCCCGCCGCGCCGGCGATGTCGCCGAGGCCCTGCGCGACTGGGTGGAGCCGGTCAACAGCGTCCTCGTCGCCGACGACACCGGCACGGTGCTGCGCCTGGTCGCCGGCCGGGTGCCGATCCGCGACGACCGCTGCCGCGACGAGCCGGTCCCGGGCTGGGACCCCCGCTACCGCTGGCACGCCGGGTACGCCCCGATGCCGTCCGCCGTCGTGCCGGACGTCGAGGTGCACGCCAACGACCGTCGCGCGGGGGACAACGCGGAGCTCGGCCGCGACTTCGCTCCGCCGCACCGCGCCCGCCGCATCCGGGCGCTACTGGCCGACGGCGCGCCCGCCGGCACCGTGCACACCGACACGCTCGCCGACCACGCCGCCCTGCTGAGCCTGCTCCGGCGGCTGCCCGCGCGGCGGCTGAGCCCGGCCGGGGCGATCCTGCGCGACCGGCTCCTCGCCTGGTCCGGCCGCATGGACGCCGACAGCGCCGACGCCGGCGCGTTCGCCGCCTGGCGGGCCGCCCTCGCCCGGCGGCTGGCGGAGGAGCCCGCCCTGCGGCCGCTGCGGGCACCGAGCGCCTTCGACGAGCTCTTCGCCCCGTGGACCGACCCGGCCACGCGCGTGGGCCTGGCTCTCGACGGCCTCGTCACCGGACTGCCGAGGCTGGGCGGTGACCCGCTGCCGCCGGCCGCGGCGGCGCTCGACGAGGTGGCGGCCGGTCCGGAGCCGGACGCCTGGGGCGAGCGTCACCTGCTGCACCCGGTGCACCTCGGCGCCGATCCGGCGGTGGGCGCCGCCGTCGCGGCTCTGCGCGCCCGCGTCCGGCTCGCCGGCGACAACGACGCGGTGCTGGCCACCGACAGCGTGCCCGGGGTCTCCGACGTCTGCCGGCGCGGGCCCGTCGCCCGCTACGTCTGGCAGGTGGGCGACCGGGCCGCCAGCCGATGGATCGTCCCGTTCGGATCCTCCGGCCGCGCCGGCGACCCGCATTTCCTCGACCAGTCGGCGCACTGGGCCGCCGGCGACCTCATCCCCCTGGAAGGAGACCCGACGATGGCCGTGGTCGTGTACGAAGAGGACCTACCGGGCATGGGCCGGTTGAGCCTGACCGTGCTGAACCCGCAGACGGACGCCGAACTGGTGCACGGCTGGGTCACCCAGCCCCGCGCCACGTTCTGGGGCATGCTCGACCACTCCGTCGAGCAGGTCCGGGAGATCTACGAGCTGGTCGACGGCCTGCCCACCCACCACGCGTTCCTGATCCGGCTCGACGACCGGCCGATCGGGCTGTTCCAGAGCTACGAGCCGGACGCCGACCCGGTCGGCGAGCGCTACGACGTGCGATCCGGTGACGTCGGCATGCACCTGTTGCTCGCACCCGGGCAGCAGCCGCCCCACGGCCTGACCGGGGCGGTGGTCCCGGCCCTGCTCCGGTTCCTGTTCCGCGACCCCGAGGCGCGCCGCCTGGTCGTCGAGCCCGACGCCCGCAACGAGCGGGCCCTGAACCGGCTGAAGATCACCGGCTTCACCTTCGAGGGCGAGATCGATATGCCGACCAAGCGGGCGCAGCTGGCGTTCCTCACGCGCGAGCGGTTCACCGCGCTGTTCGGCGACCACCCGGACGCCCGCTGACCTCGTCGCCGGCCGCGACGGCTCAGGCCCCGGCCGACCGGTCCCGGTCCCGGTGCCGCCGTCCGGCCCGCGCCCGGATGGCGGCGGTGGCGGCGTTCAGCTCGTGCTCGTCCTTGATGGTGACGTTCCCCTCGTAGGTGACGCCGCTCGGCGGGTCGTCGTGGCCGAGCGGGTCGGCGTCCCAGAAGTTGCCCCGGTAGACGACGTTCTCCAGCGGCGGCCCCACGTGCAGCACGGCCGTGTTGTCGGCGCGGGCGACGACGTTGCCCTCGACCGTCACCCATGAGGCCCCGTAGTCGGTGTAGAGCCCGAAGTTGTACGGCGTGCGGGTGTCCTCGATGACGTTGCCCCGCACCAGCGCGCCGTTGCCGTGCGAGTCGCCCTGCGGCCCGGACAGGTAGACCCCGCCGCCGTCGGCCAGGACCTGCATGGTGT
Source organism: Streptosporangium sandarakinum (assembly GCF_013409935.1). Lineage (GTDB taxonomy): Bacteria > Actinomycetota > Actinomycetes > Streptosporangiales > Streptosporangiaceae > Streptosporangium > Streptosporangium nondiastaticum. The sequence goes on from NZ_JACCCO010000001.1 coordinate 1,650,297, forward strand.
CGGCGGTGCGGTTGTTCAGGATCCGGGTGCCCTCGCCGGGTCCGGCCGTGATCCCGCAGTGCGGCACGTCGCCGATCTCGTTGTGCGCGACGACGCAGCCGGACGTCCCCATGATCGAGATGCCGGGCGATCCGCGGTATTCGAGCCCGATGCCGCGCACCAGGTTGTCCTCGATCACCGTGCCCCGGCTGCCGGACACCACGACGGCTCCGGCGGAGAGGGTGTCGAAGTCGCATCCGCGCACGGTGAGCCCTTCGCCGCCGGACACGCCCAGCCCGGACGCCCCGAGCCGGGTGAACCGGCAGCCCTCGACCACCGCGTCCACGGTGTCCTCGAAGACGACACAGGCGGGAATCGTCACGGAAGCGGCGGGATACGTCACGGACGCCCCCTCCCCCAGGACCGCCACCCCGACGCCGCCGCCCTCGTAGTAGCCGCTGCCGTGGTAGTGCACGAAGCCCTCGGGACGGCTCGGGCGCAGCCAGGTCGCGTCGGCGAACACCAGCCCCAGGAACGCCGTCCCCCGCGCGCCGGCCACGCGCAGCAGGGTCTCCAGCACCGGGGCGACCACCCGGGTGCGCGCGGGGTCCTCACCGGGGCGGGGCAGGTAGCGCAGCACGTGGTCGCCGGGGCGGGAGCGGTCGAGCACGAAGGTGCCCGGCTCGCGCAGGAAGCTCGGGTCGTTCTCGATCCGGGTGGGCAGGCCGGGGCCGGTGGAGGTGACGCCGTCCCACGTGGAGTCGTACAGCTCGGCGGCCCAGTCGAAGGCGGGCCGGGCCATGGTGATCGCCGTCAGGCCGCCGTCGCGGGAGACGTCCGCGACGCCCAGGCGGGCCTCCGTCCACGGGTAGACGCCCCGGTGGACGAACTCCACGTCGCGGGGGCTGCGCCAGCCGAGCGGCTCGGCGCTGTCGGTGACGTATCCGGTGGCGGTCGCGGCCGGGGACGAGCCCGGCAGGCCCGGGATGCCGGCGCGGGCGGCGCGGCGGCCGTCGACGTGGAGCTGGCGGGTCTCCAGGTCGCCGACCTCGGCCGTCCAGACGCCGTCGCGCTCGCGCCAGCCGGTGATCGTCCGGCCGCCGCTCAGCACGGCCTCCTCCCGCGCGGGGGTGCCGTACCCGTACGCCTGGTAGACGACGCCCGAGTCGGCCTCGGTGAGTTCGAGGGGCCGGGCGAGTTCGTGGGTGCCGCCCCGGAGCAGGACGACGACGTCTCCGCCCGCCTCCCTGGCGGCCGACCGGGCCCGTTCCAGGGTGGCGAAGGGGCGTTCGAGGGAGCCGGGCCAGGAGTCGTCCCCGTCGGGGGCGACGTGAAGATGGAACATGCTTGACCGCCTTTGCTGTTTATACCGTACACAAGGTATTACACCATAAACACAGGAGGTGCCAATGGCGCAGGGCAGAGCCGGGGACCCCGACCACGGGGTGGAGCTGCTGTGGCGGGAGGCGGAACGCGAGCCGCGACCGGGCCTCAGCCTGCGCCGGATCGTGCGCGCCGCCATCGAGCTGGCCGACGCCGAGGGCCTGGAGGGGCTGTCGATGCGCAAGGTCGCCGACCGGCTCGGCTTCACGACCATGTCGCTGTACCGGCACGTTCCCGGGCGCGACCAGCTCGTGGACCTGATGCGGGACGAGGTCCTGGGCGAGGTGCTCGCCGAGGCGCCGGAGGAGGGACCGGGCGCCGAGGGGGGCTGGCGGGAGCGGCTCGTGGAGGTGGCCCGGCAGGGGTGGGAGCTCCGCGGGCGGCATCCCTGGCTGGCCGAGGTGCGCGGCTCCCGTCACCTGCCGGGGCCCAACGCCGTGGCCCACTACGACTACATGCTCGGCACGCTGACCGGCACCGCGCTGCGACCGTCCGAGGTGATCGCGGTGATCGACCTGCTCGGCCGGTTCGTGGACGCCGAGGCCCTGCTCCTGGCCGAGACGCGACGCGAGGAGCGGCGCAGCGGCGTGTCCGAGCAGGACTGGTGGGGCGCCCGCGACTCCCTGTACGAACGGCTCGACCGCTACCCCACGCTCACCCGCCTGTGGGAGACGGGCGGCTGGGACCACCCGGAGGACTCCTTCACGTTCGGCCTGCGCCGCCTCCTGGACGGCGTCGAGGTGCTCGTCCGCGAACGCGAAAGAGAGAGTGACGAAAGTCGTGACGAAACAAGTCCGGAGAGCTGCCCCGAATGCGGCACCCCGCTGGACGCCGCCCCCTCGGGCCGCCCCCGCGTGTACTGCTCGCGGGCCTGCCGGCAGCGCGCCTACCGCAGGCGCAGGGCCGACGCCTAGGAACGGCCCGGACGAGCAGGCCCCGTACCCGTATGACCCGGCCGGCACGGCAGGCGCCGTACCCGATCCGAGCGGGCATGGAATGTCGGGTCCGGCCTGGTTCGCCACGCCTAGCGTGATGACGCGAAAGAGAAGGAGACGGGGATGCTGGACCGGCTGAACCAGGCCATGCGGCACATCGAGGAGCACCTCGACGAGCGGATCGACGTCGCCGAACTGGCACGGATCGCCGTCACGTCGGAGTACCACTTCCGGCGGATGTTCTCCGCGCTGGCCGGCATGCCGCTGTCGGAGTACGTCCGCCGCCGGCGGCTCAGCGTCGCCGGTGCCCTGGTGATCGCCGGGGAGGAGACGCTGCTCGACGTGGCGGTGCGGTACGGCTACGGCTCCAGCGAGGCGTTCGCCCGCGCGTTCCGCGCCGTGCACGGCATCGGCCCCGGCGAGGCCAGGCGGACCGGCGCGGCCCTGCGCTTCCAGCCCCCCATGTCCTTCCGCCTCGTCATCGAAGGGAGCATGAGCATGCGGTACCGGATCGTGGAGAAGGACGAGTTCCGCGTGGTCGGCAGGAAGGCGCGAATCCCCCTCGTCCACCTGGGGGTGAACCAGCCGATGGCCGACCACATCCGGAGCATCGACCAGGAGACGCTGGGGCGGATGGCGGCGCTCTCCGACCAGGAGCCGCGGGGGATCGTCTCGGTGTGCGACGACATCGACCCCGGCCGCGCGGAGGGCAGCGAGCTGGACTACTACCACGGCGTGGTGACCGGCGCCGACGCGCCCGGGGACCTGGACGCCCTCGTCGTCCCGGCGGGGACGTGGGTGGTCTTCGAGAGCTCGGGACCGGTCCCGGAGGCGCTGCAGCGCATCTGGGCGGACGCCTACTCGCAGTGGTTCCCGTCCAACCCGTACCGCACCAGGCCGGGGCCGGAGATCATGCGGCTCACCCGGATGTCACAGGACGGCAAGGAGGCCGCCGCCGAGCTGTGGCTGCCCGTGGAGCGGACCGAGGGCTGATCGGCCCGCGGGAGACGCCTGCCCACGAGAAACGCCTGCCCGTGGGAGACGTGCGTCCGGGGTGGGCCGTCCGGCGGTCCCGTGCGGACCCGCCCGCGGGAAACCGTTGGCCACCGGCCCGGAGCGGGGAGGATCATGTCTGTCATGAGCCTCCCCGTCATCTCCGAGATCCCGACCGGGCCGGTGGCCGTCCCCGCCGTCGTCGCGGCGCTCGCCGGCGACGACACCGTCACCCCGGTGTGGCGCAACGAGCTCGGCGGCCTGACGTTCCGCCTCCAGGACGCCTCCGGCGGCGCCCGTTACGCCAAGTGGGTCGCCGCGGGCACCCCGGAGATCGACCTCGCCGGCGAGGCGGAGCGCCTGGCCTGGGCTCAGCGGTGGGTGCCCGTCCCGCGGGTCATCGAGCACGGCTCGGACGCCGACGGCGCGTGGCTGGTCACGGCGGCGATCCCCGGCCGGTCGGCGGTGGACCCCCGGTGGACCGCCGAACCGGCGACCGCGGCCGCCGCGGTCGGCCGGGGACTGCGCCTGCTGCACGACGCCCTGCCCGTGGAGGAGTGCCCGTTCGACTGGGGCGTCGAGCGGCGGCTCGTCCGCGCGGACGAGCGCATCGCCGCCGGGGATGGACCGGCCGACGGCCTCGCCGCGCACGGGTGCGCCGACCTCGCCGAGGCCCGGGCGCGCATCGGCGAGCCGCCCCCGATCGACCGCCTGGTCGTCTGCCACGGCGACGCGTGCGCCCCCAACACCCTGCTGCGCGACGACGGCGCGTTCGCCGCACACGTCGACCTCGGCTCGCTCGGCGTGGCCGACCGGTGGGCCGACCTCGCGGTCGCGGTGTGGAGCACGGAGTGGAACTACGGCCCGGGATACGAAGGCATCCTCTACGACGCGTACGGGGTCGCCCCGGACCCCGAGCGCATCGCCTACTACCGCCTGCTGTGGGACATGGCCTGACCGGCCGCGTCCGCCCGGCCTCCGCGAGGGACGGCCGGGCGGGTCCCCGTTCGGCGATTCGTTCCGCCCCGCTCCGGCGTTATCTCTGGCTTGTCGGTTCTTTCGAGAAGGACACCCTTTACGAAGTACGTCCGATTTAGCCGTCTGAGCCCGCGCACCCGGCGAGCAGCTCGGCGGCGGCCTGGCCGCAGACGCGGGCTGCGCCGTACGTCGCCACGTGGACCGCGCCGAGGTCGCAGCGGTCGGGCAGCCCCATCTCGACCACGACGGCGTCCGGGCGGGCGGCCAGCAGGTGTTCGAGGACGGCGGTCTGCCAGGCGTGGCGGTGGGCGTCGCGGACGACGGCGACCAGGGGACGTCCGGCCGCCGTGGCCAGGGCCGCCTCGACCGCTCCCCCGGTGGCCTCGGGGGCGGTCAGGCGGGTCACCGTGGTGCCGGGCAGCAGCTTGCCGAGCGGCTCGCCGACGCCCCAGGGGGTGTGCGGGTCGATGGCGAGGTTCATCTCGGGGGCGAGTTCGAGCACGTGAGGCGGGGCGGGCAGCGGGATGACGGCGGCCGAGGAGCGCCGGGTGACCCGCAGCGCCCGCCGGGCGGCGGCCAGGCCGACGGGGACGTCCCCGGGGGACGCGGAGACGGCGGACCGGCGGGCGGGTCCGGCGGAGGCGGCCCAGAGGGCCAGGTCGCAGACCCGCTCGGCCGCGTCGGCCAGCCGTTCCTCGGGGAGCCTGCCCTCGATCACGGCGTCGGCGATGGCGTCGCGCACCTCGACGGCGGTCCGCTCGTCGGCGTGCTCACCGCCCACGCAGATCGCGTCGGCCCCGGCGGCGATGGCCAGCGCGGACGCGCCGCCGATGCCGTGTGGCCCGGAGACCGCCTCCATCTCGATGCCGTCGGTGACGATGACGCCCTCGAAGCCCAGCTCGTCGCGGAGCAGGTCGCGCAGCACCGGACCGCTGAGCGTGGCGGGCTGGGCGCGGTCGATCGCCGGGACCAGCAGGTGACCGGTCATGACCGCCCGCACCCCCTCGGCCACGGCCGCACGGAAGGGCGGCAGCGCCACCTCGCGCAGCTCGTCCGCGTCGGCGCCGACGATCGGCAGGCCGTGGTGGGAGTCGACGGAGGTGTCGCCGTGCCCGGGGAAGTGCTTGGCGCAGGCGGCGACCCCGGCCGACTGCAGGCCGCGGATCCAGGCGGCGGTGTGCCGGGCGACCAGGGCCGGGCCGACGCCGAAGGAACGCAGCCCGATGACCGGGTTGCGCGGGTTGGAGTTCACGTCCGCCGAAGGGGCGAAGTCGAGGTTGATGCCGGCCAGGGCGAGGTCGCGCCCGAGGTCGCGGGCGATCTCCTCGGTGAGGCCGGGATCGTCCACCACGCCCAGGGCGAAGTTCCCCGGCCTGCCGCTGCCGGTGGCGGCCTCCAGGCGGGTGACCTCCCCCGCCTCCTCGTCGATCCCGACGAGGACCTGCGGGTTCTCCGCGCGCAGCGCCGCCGTGAGGTCCGCGACCTGGCTCGGAGAGGCGATGTTGCGGGAGAAGAGCACCACTCCGGTCAGGCCGTCGGACAGCCGCCGCCGGAGCCAGTCGGGCGGGGTCCTCCCCTCGAATCCGGGGAGAACGACGGTGTCCGCCAGGCGAAGCAGCTCTCGGCCGCGCTTCATGCATCCTCCTCGCCCGGCGACGGCGTCTCCTGCCGTGGGCGCGCGGGCAGCACGTTGTCCCAGGGGCCTTCCCGGCGAGAGCGCTCTCCCGGGACTCCCCGCAAATCTAATAGGAAAGTTTACTAATTACCAGGGGGCTGACCGTGGGCCTTCGCCCCGGCAACCGGTCCCGTTCCCCGTGGGTCCCGGTCGGCGTGGGCGGCATTGACCAAAGTCAACGGCAGCCGGCGACGTTCGGCGACGGCCGGCCGCACCTCCCGTTCCCTACGGTCATCAGCACCGCATGGAACGACACGGAGGAAGCGTGCCCAACGAGATCGAAGACGTCCCCGACGTGAGCGCCGAGTGGTACCGGCAGATCACCGCGTTCGCCCGGACCACCCCGCACTGGTTCCAGGAACTGGCCGAGATCGGCACCGAGGCCGTACTGCTGGTCTTCGCCGTCCTGTACCTCGCCACCTGGTGGCGGGCCAGGCGGCGCGACGACCGGGCCATGGCGCTGGCGCTCCTCGCCCCCGCCGCGATGGTGGCGTCCTACCTGGTCAGCGAGATCGTCAAGGGCGCGCTGCGGATCGACCGCCCCTGCCGCCTGGTCCACGGCGTGGTCACCCTCGCCCCGTGCCCGGAGTTCGGGGACTGGTCGCTGCCGAGCAACCACGCGACGCTCGCCGGCGCCACCGCCGTGGCGCTGGCGGTCGCCTGGCGCCGCACGCTGCTCTACGTGCCGGTGCTGGCGGCGCTGGGGGCCTTCTCCCGGGTGTTCGTCGGCGTCCACTTCCCGCACGACGTCCTGGCCGGCCTGCTGCTCGGCGCGGTGGTGGCGCCGCTGGTCATGTGGGCCCTGGCCGTACCGGTGACGAGGCTGGTCGGCCGGTGGCGCGCGCACGCCACCCTCCGGACGCTGGTGCTGGACACCAGGACGGCCCGCCGCTAGGACCTGTTTTGTGGATCACTGAACGGTGAATGGCGCGACCCGCGTCTCGGACCTCGCTGGGTCTTCGCGCTGCGCGCGTATCACGCTCGGGCTGTGTCTATTTGGGGCGTTGCCCCAAACCCCAGGTGAGGGGCCTTGCGGCCCCTCACACTCCCCAGCCACCGGCCGGTTCGCCTGACGCGGCACCGATGATGTGGCTGGATAGGACACATGGTTCGCCGCCATGAACTGACCGATGACGCCTGGGCGCGCATCGCCCCATTGCTTCCGGCCAACCCCGAACGCGGTGGCCGCTGGCGCGATCACCGCCAGGTACTCAACGGCATCGTCTGGAAGATCCGCACCGGCGCCGACTGGCGCGACATCCCCGACCGCTACGGCCCCTGGCAGACCATCTACCAGCGCTTCCGCCGCTGGTCGGCCGACGGCACCTTCGCCCGACTCCTGGAACACATCCAGGTCCACAACGATGCGATCGGCCAGGTCGACTGGTCGGCCATCTGCGTGGACTCCACCATCGTGCGCGCCCACCAGCACGCCGCCGGCGCCCGTAAAGGGGGAACCGGCACCGGACGCCCGGGCAGCAATCAGCTCAGACCGATCAGGGCCGACAGGCGCTCGGGCGCTCGCGCGGCGGACTGACCACCAAGATCCACCTGGCCGCCGACGGACGCGGCCTGCCCCTGGCATTCGTGCTCACCGGCGGCAACGTCAACGACTGCACCCAGTTCACCACCGTGATGGAGGCCATCCGCGTCCCCCGCCCCGGCCCCGGCCGGCCACGCACCCGCCCCGCCCATGTGATCGCCGACAAGGGCTACAGCTCCCGCACCATCCGCGCCTACCTGCGCCGACGAAAGATCGGCGCGACCATCCCCGAACGCGCCGACCAGCTGGCCGGACGAGCCCGCCGCGGACACCGCCGCCACGCCTTCGACCCGATCCGCTACAAGCGGCGCAACGTCGTCGAACGCTGCTTCAACCGGCTCAAGCACTTCAAAGGCATCGCGACCCGCTACGACAAGCTCGCCACCCACTACCGATCGGCCGTGACCATCGTCTGCCTACTGCTCTGGCTCAGATGATCCACAAAACAGGTCCTAGGACCTGTTCCGTGGATCCCCGCCACGGCGAAGCTCCGCGGAAGAAGCTCCACAGGACAGGTCCCGGGGCCCTCCACGACCTTGCCCGCGCCGGGAACACCCGATCCGCCGGGAAACCACGCCGCCCCCTTGTGAAGCGGATGCCGACAAGCGATCAAGAATGCCCGTGACGAAAAAGATCTTCTCCGGCATCGCCGGCATCGTTCTCGGGGCCACCGCCCTCATCGGTGCCACCACCTCCCCCGCCGCCGCGGTGGGCGGCTGCACCAAGACCGCGGGCACCAACAACTCGGTGAGCGTCAAGTGCACCAGCGGGCTTGAGACCTACTTCCGGGTCTACGGCTACTTCTGCTCCACCTCGTCCTGCTCCTACGTGCCGGGCTCCCTGGTCTCCGTGGGCAGCACGAGCAAGGCCAGCAGCGGCGCCTACTACAGCGGCAAGTGGTACGTGAAGAGCTGCTACTCGACCGACGGCTGCTGAGCCTCCGGGCCTGGACCTCCGGGGGTCCAGGCCCCGGCCCGCTCCTCCGCCCCGCTCCGGACATCTCTCCGGACGCCTCTTGGGGCGCCTCGGCACCGCCGGGTACGGGCCCCCGCGCCCCGGCCCCCTCACCGCGGCGGAGTCCGCTCAGGACCGCGCGGCCAGCCCCGCCTCGTGGGCCAGGATGGCGGCCTGCACCCGGTTGCGCACGCCGAGCCGGCCCAGGATCGTGCTCACGTACGTCTTGACGCTGCCCTCGGCCAGGTGCAGGCGGCGGGCGATCTCCGCGTTGGACAGCCCCGCGCCGAGCAGGCCGAGGACCTCCCGCTCGCGGCCGGTGAGCGCGCCGATCCGGTCGCGGGCGGCGGCGCTCCTGGCGAGCCGGTCGCCGGTGATGCCGTCGATCACCCGGGAGGCGACCCGGGGCGACAGGTAGGCGGCGCCCTCGGCGACCGCCCGCACCCCGAGCAGGAACTCGCGCGGATCACCGGTCTTGAGCAGGAAACCGGCCGCGCCGTCACCGAGCGCCCTGGCGATGGCGGTGTCCTCACCGAAGGCGGTCATGATCAGCACCGCCGTATCGGGGGCGACCCGGCGCAGCTCGGGGACCGCGGCCAGCCCGTCGAGCCCGGGCATCCGGACGTCCACCAGCGCGACGTCCGGCCGGTGGACGCGCACCAGCTCGACCAGGGACCGGCCGTCGCCGGCCTCGGCGACCACCTCGATCCCGGGATCGGCGGACAGGATCATCCGCACCCCCGCGCGGACCACGGCCTCGTCGTCGGCCAGTACGACCCGGACCACCATGTCCCCCTCCGAACCTCGCAAATCCCACGCACCCCTCACGCGAACCCCGCGTGAACCCCACGGCCCTCCGGCCCGGCGGGCCCCGGTCGCCGCCCGACTCTACGGAACCCGGCCGACGGGCAGGAAATCCTTGCCCACCAGCCGCCCGCCCGCGAAGCACAGCCGGTACAGCTCCCCGCCCCGCGCGCCGAAGGGGTCGGCGTGCGTGCCGTAGTACCGGCACCGGGCCCCCGCGGGCACCGGCGGCTCCCCCACCGCCGGACCGTCGATCCGCGTCCTGGCCGGGAGCAGGGCCTCCACCGCGGCCTGCTCCATCCCCGTCCGGAGCCGCCCGAAGCCGGCCGGGGACAGTACGGAGGCCGCGGCGTCGTAGGCGGTGTACCCCACCACGGCGGCCGCCGTCCCGATGACCGTGAGCAGGGCGGCGGTGAGCGCCACCGCCCGGGTGCGGCGCACCCGGCGCCGGGCCCGCCGCAGGTGGTCGGCGGACGGCACGGGGACGTCCCGCACCGGACCGGGGACGCGGGGCAGCCTGGCCGTCAGCTCGAACCCGCCGGCCCGCTCCCCCGCGTGGAGCGATCCGCCGCACAGGCGCACCCGCTCGGCCAGCCCGACGAGCCCGTACCCCCCGCCCGGTCCCGCCCCGCCCGGGTCCGCCGCCCCGGTCGCCGCTCCCGCCCCGTTTCCCGGCCGGCCCGGGTCCGCCGGGCCGGCCCCGGCCGCACGGGTGCCCGCGGCGCGGGGCGGCGGGCCGCCGAGGCCGGTCACCACTGTCACCACGGTCTCGTCCGCGGTCCGGTCGAGCCGGACCGTCACCGGCGCTCCGGCCGCGTGCTTGGCCGCGTTGGTCAGGCCCTCCTGCACGACCCGCCGTACGGCCTGCCCGGCCATCGGGGCGAGGCCGTCCTCTCCGGGGCCGTGCAGTTCGACGTCCATGCCCGCCGCCCGGGCCCGCTCGACGAGGTCGGCGACGCCGTGCCGTACCGGGTCGGGGGCGGTGTCGTCGCGGAGCACCTCGACGATCTCCCGGAGGCGGCCGGCGGCGGCGGTGACCGCCGACCGGGCCTGCCCGGCGATCTCCCGATGGCGTTCCGCGAGGTCGGGGGCCACCTCCAGCGCGCCGATCCGCAGCGCGACCAGGCTCAGCTCGTGGCCCAGCAGGTCGTGCATGTCCCCGGCGATGCGGGCGCGCTCGCGCAGCCGTACCTGCTCGGCGACGGCGCGCTGCTCGCGCTCCAGCCGTTCGGCCCGTTCCCAGCCCGCGCGGACCAGCTCCAGGTGCTGGTGCCGGGCGTGCCCCGCCAGCCAGGGGACGACCCCGAACAGGGCGATCCCGGCGACCGTCACGAACCAGTCCCCGGTGTCGCGGCTCAGCACCGGTACGGCGAGCACCGCCGCGGCCGTGCCGGCGCCCAGCGCGATCAGCGCGGGCCGCACCCGCGGCACGCGCAGGCCCGCCAGGTAGCTCATGACGGCCAGCGCCGGGAAGCAGCCCACCGCCTTGCCGGTCCCGGCGGCGGCCAGCCAGAGCGCCGCGGTGACGAGCATCGCCGGGAGCGGGCGCGACCGGCCCAGCGCCACGGCCGCCCCGATGGCGGCGGCCCCGGCGGCGATCTCCCAGGGGGTGTAGCGGTCGGCCAGCAGGACGGACCGGCCGCCCCACAGCAGGGGCAGGCACAGCACCGCCCACAGCAGGAGATCCCTGGCCGCCGTCGCCTTCCGCCTCACGCGGGCCACGGTATCCGGACAGCGGCCCGCCAGGGAAAACGGGCGTGAGCTGGTGTGTTCCGGTGAACAAGCGATTGCGCAAAGGACCATAATGGGTGACGTGAACCCGCGAAAGAACTCCGGCGGCACGACCGGCGCCCCGGCCAGGCGCCAGGGCGCGGCCAGGCGCGCGACCGCGTCCGGCTCGGCCTCCGAGCGCCGTGACCACCTCGTCCAGCTGGCCGCCGAGCTCTTCGCCCGCAAGGGGTTCCAGGCCACGACCGTCCGCGAGATCGCGGTGGAGGCCGGCATCCTGTCCGGGAGCCTCTACCACCACTTCGACTCCAAGGAGTCGATCGTCGACGAGGTGCTGACCACCTTCCTCGACGACCTGGTGGGCCGCTACCGCGCCGTGTTGGCGCGCGGGGGCGAACCGCGCGAGGTCCTGGCGGAGATGGTCCGCACCGGGTTCGCCGCGCTGAAGCCGCACCGCGCCGCGGTCACCGTCATGCAGAACGACTGGAACTACCTGCGATCCCTGCCCGGCGACCGCTTCGGCTACCTGGTGAAGGCCGAGGAGGAGGTCGAGCGGATGTGGATCGAGCAGATCAAGCGGGGCCAGGCCACCGGCGGGATCCGCCCCGACGTCGATCCCAAGCTCACCTACCGCATGATCCGCGACACCATCTGGGTCGCGGTCCGCTGGTTCCGGCCGGACGGCCGCCTCGACACCGCGGCCATCGCCGAGCACTACATCATGATCCTCTTCGACGGCCTGGCCACCGGCGAGCGCAGCAGCCACCCGGGCTGACGGCCCGCGGGCCACGAGCCGGACGCCCCGGCCCGCGGCTTCCGGGTGACGGCCGCTCCCGGTCGGCGGTTTCCGGGCCCGGCTTGACGCCCGGGGACGGAACCGACACGGTGATGCGAACCGGCACGGCGACGCCCGGCGGCAGGCGAGGGGCGGGCCGGCGGCGGAGCCGAGAAGGAGCCGAGGAGAATCCGGCGAAGAGCCGGCGAGGAGCTGACCATGAGCGCCGGGCGGGCCACGCGCGGGGACGGCGCGGCGGACGGGGAGTGATGGACACACTGCACAAGGCCGTGCGGATCGCCCTGACAGAGGCGGCGGACCCGGGCAAGGCCGAGGCGATGCGGGCCTACATGAAGTCGGACCTGCCCTTCCTCGGGGCCCAGGCGGTGCCGCGCCGTACCGCGCTCCGGAGGGTCTTCGGCGAGCACCCGCTGCGGGACGCACGCGAGTGGCGCGAGGCGGCGCTGACGCTGTGGCGGGACGCCGAGTACCGCGAGGAGCGCTACGCCGCGATCGAGCTGACCGGTTTCCGCCTCTACCGGGCCCACCAGACGCTCGACGCGCTGCCGATGTACGAGGAGATGATCGTCACCGGTGCGTGGTGGGACTACGTCGACGAGCTGGCCGTCCATCGCGTCGGCGGCCTGCTGGCGGCCTTCCCCGACGTCATGCGCCCGCTCATGCTGCGCTGGGCCCGCGACCGCGACCTGTGGCGGCGCCGTACGGCCATCCTGTGCCAGAACCGGTTCCGGGGGGCCACCGACCCCGGCCTGCTCTACGCCTGCATCGAGCCGAGCCTGTCCGACAACGACTTCTTCGCCCGCAAGGCGATCGGCTGGGCACTGCGCGAGTACGCCAGGAGCAACCCCGGCGAGGTGCTCCGCTACGTCGACCACATGGGCATCACCGGCCTGAGCCGCCGCGAGGCCCTGAAGAACCTGACGGATCCCAGGAACCCCGGGAGCCCGAAGAGCCCGGCGGTGTGAGGGGCCGGATGACGTGAGGGGCCGCGGGGCCCGCCGGCCCCTGATCCGCCGCCGGGCGATCCGGCCGGTGGACGACCGGCCCGGCAGGCGGGCGGACGGTCCGGCGGACGACGGACGCCCGGACCCGGCACCGCCGGGCGGCCCCTCCCGGGGAAGGTGGAGAGGCCGCCCGCCGGCCCGGCCCCCGGCCCGGATGCCCGGCCGTCCTCCGCCGGCCCGGATGCCCGGCCGCCGGGCGGAGGGCGGCACGCAGCGGGGCGTCAGCGGGACGTCACTTGAGCGCCCCGGCGGTCAGGCCCTTCTGGATCTGGCTCTGGAAGATCGTGTAGACCACGAGCATCGGCAGGATCGCCATGCTGAGCGCCGCGAACAGGGCCGACCAGTCGGCGTCGTAGCCCGCGGCGGTGGAGATGTCGGCGATGCCCTGGGTGAGCACCCACTTGCTCCGGTCGGAGTTGAGCAGCACCAGCGGGAGCTGGTACTGGTTCCACTGCCCCAGCACGTTGAAGATCGTCACGCTGACGATGCCCGGGCGGGCCATGGGCAGCATGATCTGGAAGAACACCCGGGTGTGCGAGGCCCCGTCCACGAAGGCGGCCTCGGCCACCGCGCCGGGCAGCGTACGGAAGAACGCCGCCAGGAAGAACACGGTGAACGGCAGCGAGTAGGCGATGTAGACCAGGACCAGCCCGGCGTGGGTGTTCAGCCCGATGAACGGCCCGACCACCGGCAGCGTCCCCATGTTCTGCACGACGAAGAACAGCGGGGTCAGCGCGAGGTAGACCGGGAAGGCCAGACCGGAGACGAACAGGAGGTAGATCGCCCGGTTGCCGACGAACCGGTAGCGGGCCAGCACGTAGGCCGCCATGGAGCCGAACAGCATGGTGCCGAACACGCCGAACGCCACGACGACCACGCTGTTGATCATGTACTGGCCGATGTGGGCCTGGTCCCACGCCCGCGCCCAGTTGTCGAGGCGCAGGGCGGCCGGCAGCGACCAGGCGTCGCCGAAGATCTCGTCCTCGCTCTTGACCGACGCCAGGAAGGTCCATGCGATCGGGACCACGACCAGGACCGTCCACACCAGCAGCGCGAGGTGCGTCAGGACCCCGAACGGGCCGAGCCGCCGCCTGCGCTCCTCCCGGGCGAGGGCCCGGCTGCGGGGTATCGCCGCTTCCGCCACTAGAACTCGATTCGCTCACGCCGCGACAGGCGCAGGGCCAGCGCCGCGAACCCGATGGTGAAGAAGAAGAGCACCACGCCCATCGCCGAGGCGTAGCCGAACTTGAAGTACTGGAAGGCCGTCCGGTAGATCTCCGCGGCCATCACGGTCGTGGAGTGGTCGGGCCCGCCGTGCTCGGCCGTCATCACCCACACGATGGCGAAGACGTCCAGCGCCGCGATGCCGAGGTAGACCCAGCCGACCTGGATGGTGTCCCACAGCAGGGGCAGGGTGATCCGGAAGAAGAGCTGCGCTCCCCCGGCGCCGTCGATCGCCGCCGCCTCGAACAGGTCCCGCGGGATGGAGGCGATGCCGGCCGAGAACAGCACCACGTAGAAGCCGACCGCCTGCCAGACGAGCACGCCGAGGATCGACCACAGCGCCACGCCGGTGTCGGACAGGAAGCCGACGGGCTCGAACCCGAGGGCGATCAGCGGCGCGTTGAGCATGCCGCTCCGGTCGGGCCGGAAGACCTGCTGGAACAGCACCGCGACCACGGCCACGGCCAGCACCTGGGGGAAGAAGAACACCACCCGGTAGAACTTCGACCCCCACACGCCCGCGGCGCCGCCCCGTCCCCCGGCGTTGAGCAGGAAAGCGAAGAAGAGGGCGATACCGACGGTGAGCAGCGGCATCAGGATCAGCAGGAGCAGGTTGTGGCCGACCGCCGTCCAGAAGACGTCGTCCGCGAAAAGCCTGCGGAAGTTCTCCAGGCCGACGAACCCCGGGGACGCGGTGACCCCGCGCCAGTCGGTGAGCGCGATGTAGAACGCCTGCGCGTAGGGGGCGATCACATAGATCAGGTACAGCGCCACCGGGACCGCGAGGAACCCGGTGACGAACCTCAGCCTGCCGTGGCTCACCGGCCGTCCTCCGCTTCCCCGGCCGCCGCGCCCGGCGCGCCCACCGCGTGCTCCGTACGCGCCGGACGCGGAGTCCACGCGGTACGCGCCGTGCCCTCCCCCGCCACCGGCCGTCCGGCCGTGCCGCCGCTCACCCCGGTTACCTCGAGAACTTCTTCACGGAGGAGTCGTTCTTGATGGAGTCGGCCTTCTTCTGCACGCGGTCCGTCCACTGGTCGACGGTCAGCTTGCCGCTCATGAGCTGCCCGGTCGCGGCGGCCACCTCGTCGTGCATCTCGACGTACCACTTGCGGAACAGGAACCAGACGGTGTTGTCACCGGCCGCGGTCAGCACGTCGGAGGAGCTCTTCAGGCCCGGCTTCAGGGTGCGTCCCTCGCCGGCGCCCTTGACGATGGTGAGCGTGGAGACCAGCTCCATGAACTTGCCGGCGCCCTCCTTGGAGAGCATCGCGCGCATGTACTCCATGCCCGCCCGGGGGTTGCCCGACTTGGACGGCACGACGTACTCCTCGCCCGGCCGGGCGTGCACCGTGCCGTACGGCAGGGCGTCGGAGGAGGTGAAGTCCGGCAGCGGGAACATCGCGTAGTCGAAGTCGGCGGGGGTGGTGTCCTTCTGCTCGTTCTCCAGCCAGGAGCCGCAGGGCAGCATGGCGACCTGGCCCTTGTTGTGGGCGGTCTGGGTCTGGATGTGGTCCAGGCCGGCGGTGCCCTGGAGGAGGTACTTGGCGCCGAGCTCGGCGAAGGCGGTGGCGGCCTGCTTGACCGGCTCGGCCTTCCAGGCGCCGTCCTCCAGGTTGTCGATGTTCTTCAGCACGTCCTTGCCGCCGATCTTCGCGGCGAGGGTGAGGATGGTCTCGTAGATGTAGAAGGGGTGCTTGCCGGCGTAGGTGAACGGCGCCATCTTGCCGGCCTTCTTGATGGTCTCGCAGAGCTTGAGGAACTCGTCCCAGGTCTTGGGCGGCTGCCAGCCCTCGGCGTCGAAGAGCTTCTTGGAGTACCAGATGCCCCAGACGGTGGTGGCGTAGTTGAGGACGTACGGCGTGCCGTCGTAGCTGCCCAGCTCGATCGCGACGGGGTCGATCGTGTCGCGCACCTTGACGGCCGGGTCGTCCCAGCTCGGCGCGTCGAACAGCGGCGTGAGGTCGGCGAGCTGGCCGTCCTGGACGAGGGCGCCGAAGTCCATGGCGTCGGCGCCGGAGTTGTTGATGAACTCCGGGGGGTTGCCGCCGGCGAAGCGCGGCTGGAGGGTCTTGGCGATCTCCTTGGTCGCGTTGTGCTTGATCTCCAGCTTGGGGTGCTTGGCCTTGATCAGCGCTTCGTGGACGTCCTTGGCGTAGGCGTCGCCGAAGCCGCCGTCGAAGATCCAGATCTCCAGGGGTTTGCCCTCGGTGAAGCCGAGCGGGTTGGCCGCGCTGGTGGCTCCGGCGGCCGGCGCGGACTGGGAGGCTCCGCCGTTGCCCGCGGGAGTGGCGCAGGCGGACAGCGCGGGCAGCGCGATTCCCGCGAGGACCGCGCTGCGCAGCAGCTCGCGCCGGGACAGTTGGGTCATTCTTCCTCCTGGGGGGTGATCAGGCACCTCGCCGGATCCTTCCGGCGTAGCGGTTCTCAAGGTCGCGGTTGTGCTCGTCGCCGCCGGTCACGTTGACGGACCGGTAGACCGGCGGTGTGCGGCCCGCCCCGGCCAGGGCGCGCACCACCTCGGCGACGACCATCTGGGCCAGCAGCGCGGAGGTGATGGTGGAGACCGCCCCGAACGTGCCGCCCCCCGGCAGCGGCATGATCGCGTCGCCGTACGGTGCACCGTTGTCGAGGACCACGTCGGCGAGGTCGAGGAGCTTGCGGCCCGAGGGGTGGCGGGAGGCCATCTCCGTACTGTGCCGTACGGAGGTCACGGCGACCAGGCCGTGGCCCTTCTCCTTGACGATGGAGGCCAGCTCCACCACCGAGCCGTTCACCCCCGAGCTGGAGATCAGCACGAACGCGTCCTGGGGCCGCACGGGGGCGAGGTCGTAGATCCGCCGGGCGACGCCGGGGTCGCGTTCCAGCTCGCTGGGAGCGCCGAGGAGCATGTCCACGGGGGCTCCGCCGTACAGGACGAGGTCGCGCAGCGAGAGCCGGTTGGTGGGCACGAGCCCGCCGGCGCGGCCGGCGATCTCCATCGCGATGGCCTCGGAGTGGCCGGAGCCGAACGCCTGGATGACGCCGTCGTCCAGGACGGACGCGGTCAGCAGCGCCGCGGCCCGTCCCACCGCCTCCGCCTGCGTGCGGACGACCTCGTCCATCAGCGCCCGCGCCTCGCGGGCGTAGTCCGCGGCTCCGACCTCCATGCCGGTCTCCACTCGTCAGCTCCTTTCCACGCGGTGGCTTTCGAGCACCCGGATGGTGAGCTCGAACGCCCGGTCGGTCTGCTCGTAGGTGCGCTGCGCGACGGCGACGTAGACGGCGTCGAGGACGAACAGCTGGGAGTGGACGGCGGCCAGGCCGCCCAGCCGGAAGGTGGTCTCCCTGCTGGCGGTGGTCAGCACCAGACGGGCGAGGTCGGCCAGCGGGGAGCGGACGAAGGAGGTGACGGCGACGGTCGTCGCGCCGCGGGCGGCGGCCTCGGCGAGCGGCTCCAGGACCTCGCGGGTGCGGCCCCGGTGGGAGACGCCGATCGCGACGTCGCCGGGGGCCAGCAGCGCCGCCTCGGCGAGGGACTCGTGGGCGTCGGCGTGGCTCCAGCAGGGCATCCCGATCCGGCGCAGCCGCCCGGCCATCATGCTCGCCGCGGACCCGCTGGTGGAGACGCCGAAGATCAGCGTCCGGCGGGCTGCGACGACGGCGTCGGCGACCCGCGCGACGGCGGTGGCGTCGAGCTGGGCCGCGGTCTCCTGGATGAGCCGGGAGTCGGTGGCGGCCATCACGCCGATCGCGACGTCCAGGGGGTCGGTGGGGGCGATCTCGTGGCCGACGCCGGCGTCCCAGTGGGCCTGCGCGGCCCGCCCGGTCTCGGTGGCCAGCGCGACCCGCAGCCCGGCGTAGCCGGTGAAGCCGAAGACCCGGCAGAACCGGGTGACGGTCGCCGGGGAGCTGCCGCTGCGCTCGGCGAGCGCCATGATCGTGGAGCGGGCGGCCGCGGCGGGGTCGGCCAGGATGGCCTCGCCGACCCGGCGGAGGGCTCCGGGCAGCGTGGGCGTCTCGGTCTGGATGCGTCCGAGTGCGCCTGCGGCCACAGACATTCCTTTCACCAGCCGGGAGATTGGATGAAAATTATTCTTACCGGGAGATCGCGTCAACCCCCTGCCGCTTTCCGGTGAAAACCGACGTGTCAGAGAAGGAAATCCCACGAATTCTCGGAAATCACGCGGATTTCGCCCGACTCTCCGGCCTTCCCGCCGTTCCGGCGCATGGCGGCCGGTCCGCCCCGGCCCGGCTCGCCGCTCCGGCGGCGGCCCGGGCCGCCGATACCATCCGGTCATGCGGATCTCCCAGCTCAGCGCCGCCACGGACGTCCCCGTCCCGACCATCAAGTACTACCTGCGCGAGGGTCTCCTCCCCCCCGGGGAGCAGACGTCGGCCACCCGGGCGGAGTACGGCGAGGGCCACGTGCGCCGGCTGCGCCTGATCCGCGCGCTGCTGAAGGTGGGCCGGCTGCCCATAGCCGCCATCCGCAGGGTGCTCGCCGCCGTGGACGACGAGAGCCTGGACATGCACACCGTACTCGGCACCGCCCACTACGCCCTCGCCCCGGCGGTCGAGCCCCGGCCCGACGACGAGGACTGGCGGCGCGCCCGCGCCGAGGTGGACCGGCTGGTCGACGACCTCGACTGGCGGGTCACCCCCTTCGCGCCCGCCCGCGACGAGCTGGCCCAGGCCGTCCTGACCCTCGGCCGGCTCGGCATGCCCGCCACCGGCGAGAGGCTGCGGTCCTACGCCGAGGCCGCGCTCCGGCTGGTCACCGAGCGCGAGACCGGCGTCATCCCCTTCGACGGCCCCCGGGAGAGCGCGGTCGAGGCGCTGGTGGTCCTGACCGTGGTGTACGGCCGGATCTTCGACGCCATGCGCCGTCTGGCCCAGGAGTCGGTCTCGGCGGGCCGCTTCGAGGCCGGCGGCTCGCCTGACTGAACGCCGGGCCGACCACCCGACCGGCCACCGGGCCGGACACCGGAACGGCCACCGGAACGGCCACCGGGCCGAACATCGGGCCGGACACCGGAACGGCTCGCCCGGACCGGACACCGGGACCGCACCGGCGTGCCGGGCCGGCCCGCGCACCGCCCCCCAATGGGACATATCACCCAAAACTCGGCAAACGGGCATCGGTAACATTCTGTTCACATACGGGCAACAGCCGGGAAACCGCTCCTTGCGAGTCTGGAAGCGCACCAGACCTCTCCCTCCTCAAGGAAGTCCGCGGATGACCTTCAAGGCCGAATACATCTGGATCGACGGCACCAAGCCGACCGCCAAGCTGCGCTCCAAGACCAGAATCCTGGCGGACGGCGCCGAGCCGCCCCTCTGGGGCTTCGACGGTTCCAGCACCAACCAGGCCGAGGGCCCGTCCTCCGACCGCGTGCTCAAGCCGGTCTTCACCTGCCCGGACCCGATCCGCGGCGGCGACAACGTGCTGGTGCTCTGCGAGGTCCTCAACACCGACCTGACCCCGCACGTCAGCAACACCCGGGCCAGGCTCGTGGAGGTCGCCGAGCGGTTCGCCGACCAGGAGTCCTGGTTCGGCATCGAGCAGGAGTACACCTTCTTCAAGGAGGGCCGCCCGCTCGGCTTCCCGCAGGGCGGCTTCCCCGCCCCGCAGGGCGGCTACTACTGCGGTGTCGGCGCCGACGAGGTCTTCGGCCGTGACGTCGTCGAGAAGCACCTCGACCTGTGCCTGGAGGCCGGCCTGGCGATCTCCGGCATCAACGCCGAGGTCATGCCGGGCCAGTGGGAGTTCCAGGTCGGCCCGGCCGGACCCGTCGAGGTCGCCGACCACCTGTGGATGGCCCGCTGGCTGCTCTACCGCGTCGCCGAGGACTTCGACATCGCCGCCACGCTCGACGCCAAGCCGGTGAAGGGCGACTGGAACGGCGCCGGCGCGCACACGAACTTCTCCACCAAGGCGATGCGCGAGGGCTACGACGCGATCATCACCGCCTGCGAGGCGCTCGCCGAGAACGCGCTGGAGCACGTCAGGAACTACGGCGACGGCGTCGAGGACCGCCTCACCGGCCACCACGAGACCGCCCGGTGGGACCAGTTCAGCTACGGCGTCTCCGACCGCGGCGCCTCGGTGCGCATCCCGTGGCAGGTCGAGGTGGACAAGAAGGGCTACATCGAGGACCGCCGCCCCAACGCCAACGTCGACCCCTACACGGTCACCCGCCTCATGGTGGACACCTGCTGCACGGCCCTGGAGAAGGCCGGCCAGGTCTGACCCTCCCGCGCCGGCGCGTCACGTCCGGGCCGCGGCCGCCTCCACCGGGGACGGCCGCGGCCCTTCGCCGTTCCCGGGGGTCCTCCGTACGGCGGCCCGGCGGAAAAGCCCGCGCGACCCGAGGGCCGCGCGTGGCCCGAGGCCCCGCGGTCCGAAGCTCCGCGTGATCCGAAACCCCGCGGTCCGAAAGCCCCGTCCGGCCCGAAGGCTCCGCGCGGTCCGAAACCCCGACCGGCCCGAAGGTCCCGCGCGGCCGGAAAGTCCGGCACGGCCGGAAAATCCGACGGTGAGCGACCCGTGGAACGGCCGCCGGGTTGAGCGGCCGGGAGCCGGGTCCACGACTCCGACCTGGAACATGGAACCGAATTTGGCGGTTTGGGACAACACTAAACGGTGACAGCGCGCCGTAGCATGACTGCGATGCGAGACGTCGTGGAACAGTTGCAGCGCCTGGGCATGTCGGGATACGAGGCCAAGGCGTACGTCGCGCTGGTCGGAGCCGGACGGCCGCTCAACGGCTACGAGGTGGCCAAGCGCTCGGGCGTGCCGCGCAGCACGGTCTACGAGACGCTGGGCAAGCTGGTGTCCCGGGGCGCCGCCTACGAGCTGCACGAGGAGGAGGGCGCCGTCGGCTACCAGCCGCTGCCGCCCGCGGCCCTGCTGGAGCGCATGCGCCGGGAGTTCGACGACTCGATGGAGTCGCTGCAGTCCTCGCTGCCCACGATCGCCGCGCCGCCCGAGGCGCCGCCGACCCACAACCTCAGGGACGCCGAGTCGCTGCTCACCCGCGCCGGGGACGTGGTGGCCGCCGCCCGCTCCGCCCTGCTCGTCGCGGCCTGGCCGGAGGAGACGGCGCTGCTGTCCCCGCTGGTCCGCAGGGCCGCGAAGCGCGGGGTCGAGGTGTCGGCGACGTGCTTCGGGACCGAGCCGGACAGGGCGGGAGACCGGGCCGGCGAGGACGCCGGGGGCCGCCTCCTCGTCGTCGTGGGCGACCGCCGGGAGGTCCTGATCGGCGGCCTGGCGAACGGCGCGGGCTGGGGCGTCTACACCCAGGACCGCGCCGTGGTCCTGCTGGCCGCGCAGTACATCAGCGGCGTCCGTCGCTGATCTTTGAGGCGTCCGATATTGGTATGTCCGCCTATGACATCCTTCAAGGAGGCGCCGTATCCCTGGAAGGCAGACAATGGATAAACCGGTCATCGTTACGGTTGACGACGACCCGGGCGTGTCACGGTCGGTCGCGCGTGACCTGCGACGCCGCTACAGCCACTCCTACCGCGTCGTCCGGGCCGAGACGGCGGCCCAGGGCATGGAGAGCCTCCGCGAGCTGCGGCTGCGCGGCGACGACGTCGCGATCGTCCTCGCCGACTACCGCATGCCCCAGATGAACGGCGTGGAGTTCCTGGAGCAGGCCATGGACCTGTACCCCCACGCCCGCCGCGTGCTCCTCACCGCCTACGCCGACACCGACGCGGCGATCCAGGCGATCAACGTCGTGGACCTCGACCACTACATGCTCAAGCCGTGGGACCCGCCGGAGGAGAACCTCTACCCGGTGCTGGACGCCCAGCTCGACGCCTGGCAGCGGACCGACCGGCGCGAGACCGGCGAGCTGCGGGTGGTGGGCGCCCGCTGGTCGGCGCGGTCCTACGAGGTCCGCGACTTCCTGTCGCGGAACCAGGTGCCCTACCGCTGGCTGCTGGCCGACGCCCCCGAGGGCGCCGAACTGCTCGCCGCGGCGGGTGAGACGGACGCGACCCCGCCGGCCGACCGGCTTCCGGTGGTGGTCACGGCCGAGGGCGCGACGCTCACCGCCCCCTCCGTCCCGGAGCTGGCCGCGGCCGTCGGCCTGTCCACCACCCCCGCCACCGACTTCTACGACCTGGTCGTCATCGGCGGCGGCCCGGGCGGGCTGGGCGCGGCGGTCTACGGGGCCTCGGAGGGGCTGCGCACGGTGCTGGTCGAGCAGCACGCCTCCGGCGGTCAGGCCGGGCAGAGCTCCCGCATCGAGAACTACCTCGGCTTCCCCGACGGCCTGTCCGGCGCCCAGCTCGCCGACCGCGCCCGCCGCCAGGCCCTGAAGTTCGGCGCCGAGCTGCTCACCGCCCGCCAGGTCACCAGCCTGGAGGTCAGGGGCCGGGCGCGGGTGATCGGCTTCGCCGACGGCGGCAGCATCGCGGCGCACACCGTGATCCTGGCCACCGGCGTCGCCTACCGGCGGCTCACGGCCCCCGGCCTCGACGGTTTCATCGGCTCCGGCTGCTACTACGGCGCGGCCCTGACCGAGGCGCCCGAGTGCGCCGGCAGCGACGTCTACGTCGTCGGCGCGGCCAACTCGGCCGGGCAGTGCGCGGTCCACCTGTCGAAGTACGCCCGCACGGTCCATCTCCTCGTCAGGGGCGACTCGCTGGAGAGGTCCATGTCGCACTACCTGATCGAGCAGATCTCCGGGCTGCGGAACATCGAGGTGCACACCGGGACCGAGATCACCGCCGCCGAGGGCGACGATCACCTGGAGCGGCTGGTCCTCAAGGGGCCGGACGGCGAGCGGACGGTGGACACCGAGCGGTTGTTCGTCTTCATCGGCGCCGAGCCGTTCACCGACTGGCTCGGCGACACGGTCGAGCGTGACGCCCGGGGCTTCGTCCTCACCGGGCCGGACCTGACCTCCGGCGGGAACCGTCCCCGTAACTGGCCGCTCCAGCGCGAGCCGTACCACCTGGAGACCAACGTCCCCGGTGTGTTCGCCGCCGGGGACGTGCGGGCCGACTCCATCAAGCGGGTCGCCTCGGCCGTCGGCGAGGGGGCCATGGCGGTGGCGCTGGTCCACCGTTATCTGGAGAAGGCATGAGCGGGGCATCCGGAGGGGCCGCGA
Source organism: Streptosporangium sandarakinum (assembly GCF_013409935.1). GTDB lineage: Bacteria > Actinomycetota > Actinomycetes > Streptosporangiales > Streptosporangiaceae > Streptosporangium > Streptosporangium nondiastaticum. The sequence goes on from NZ_JACCCO010000001.1 coordinate 1,673,400, forward strand.
GCGGAACGCGGGCCCGCGGCGCCGCGAGGGCCGGGAGGAAGGCCGCATGACCGACCCGGAAGTGCTCAGAGGGCTGTTCCTGTTCGAGAGGCTCGACGACGAGAAGATCGCCTGGCTGGCCTCCCACGGCGAGGAACGCGACTACGGCGCGGGTGAGACGGTCGTACGGCAGGGCGACCCCGCCGAGTCCTTCTTCGTGCTCGTCGACGGCGAGGTCATGATGACCACCGAGACCCCCGCCGGGCCGGTCTCCATGGCCCCCACCTCCCAGCCCGGCGTCTACGCCGGGGCGACCTCGGCCTACCTCGGCGACCGCGCCCCGGACTCCTACGCCCACTCGCTGCGCGCGACCAAGCCGTCGCGGCTCTTCGTGCTCCCGGCCAGGAAGTACGGCCACATGATCGGCGAGTGGTTCCCGATGGCGGTGCACCTGCTCGACGGGGTGCGCCTCGGCGGGCTCGCCCAGCGGGACTTCATCGACCGCAGGCAGCGGCTGACCGCGCTCGGCACGATCACCGCCGGGCTCACCCACGAGCTCAACAACCCGGCGGCGGCGGCCGTACGCGCCGTGGGCGAACTGCGGGAGATGGTCCGCTCGTCGCGGCGGGAACTGGCCGCGCTGGCCGAGGCGGGCATCCCCGCCGACCGGCTGCGCGCCCTGATCGACCTCCAGGAGGGCTGTACGGAAGGCGCCGGGGAGGCGCCCGCGCGGTCCCCGCTGGAGATCTCCGACGCCGAGGACGCGCTGGGCGAGGCGCTGGAGGAGGCCGGGGTGCCGGACGGCTGGGAGCTGGCCCCGGCGCTGGTGAGCGCGGGCTTCGGCCCCGACGGGCTGGACGCGGTGCGCGAGGCGGTCGGCGAGGAGCACCTGCCCGGCGCGGTGCGCTGGCTCTCGGAGGCCATCGAGATCGGTCAGATGCTGGACGAGGTGACCGACGCGACCGGGCGGATCTCCTCGCTGCTGGCCTCCGCCAAGCAGTACTCGCAGATGGACCGCGCGCCGTACCAGACGGTGGACGTGCGGGAGCTGCTGGACAGCACGCTCGCCATGTTCAAGGGCAAGATCCCGCCCGGGGTGAGCGTGGCGACCGACTACGACCCGGAGCTGCCGCCGATCCCCGGCTACGCCGGGGAGCTCAACCAGGTGTGGACCAACCTGATCCACAACGCGCTGGACGCGATGAACGGCAGCGGCACGCTGACCGTCCGCACCCGCGTGGAACACGACACCACCGCCCTGGTGGAGGTCTGCGACACCGGCCCCGGCGTCCCGGAGCACCTGCACGAGCGGATCTTCGAGCCGTTCTTCACCACCAAGGCCGTCGGCGAGGGCACCGGGCTGGGGCTGGACATCTCCTACCGCATCGTGGCCGGCCGGCACGGCGGCGATCTGCGGGTGGAGTCGGTGCCCGGTGACACCCGCTTCCAGGTACGGCTCCCGCTCACCGAACCGCCCGCCTGAACGTCCGGCGGGAGCCGGAGCGGGCCCGGGAGCGACAGCCGGGGTGGGGGCGGGAGGCCGGGCGCGGGCCGGACGGCCCGGCGGGTCAGGGGCCGTGGACGCCCTTGACCGTCTCCATCAGGCGGGCGAGGACCCGGCCGCCGGAGACGCGCACGCCGTCGTGCTCCCACTCGTTGGTCACCCAGGCCCGCACGCCGCCCACGGCGCGGGCCGTCTCCATCGACAACCCCTCGTCGACGTACATGTCGTCGTAGTAGACGGCGGCGGCGACCGGGACCCGGTTGTCCGCCAGCCGTACCGGGTCGTAGAGGGCGGGCCAGTCGGAGCGGGTGGCGATGATCTCCGCGGCGGCCCTGAAGGGGCGGAGCGCGGCGATCTCGTCGAACATCCAGGGATAGATCATCTCCCCGGTGGGCAGCAGCGGCCGGGCGTCCTCGGCGAACTCCTCCGGCAGCAGGCGGTGCGCGGCCCAGGCGGTGGCGCCGCCCTGGGCGTAGATCGACTCGTGCAGGACCGCGTAGAGCGGGTTGCCGACGAAGCCGGTGGCCATCATGACCTCGTACCGGAACAGGTCGGAGAGCCGGTCGCCGGTCCACGCCTCGTCGAGCATCCAGTGCAGGCGGTCGGCGCCGTCGCTCATCCCCAGGCACATGCCGAGGCTCTGCAGGCGGCGCACGGTCAGCCGGTCGCCGTCGGGCAGCAGGACCTCCCGGTCGCGCAGGTGGTCGGCGATCGCGTCCAGGCGGGCGGAGTCGCCGGGGTGGCGGGCGAAGTACCGCTCGACCTTGGCGCGGACCCTGGGGTAGGTCCGCGCGTAGACGTCGTCGGCGCTCGCCGCGAGCCCGGCCAGTCCGCCGGTGACGTAGCAGGCCGCGAGCCCCTCGGGCGCCCGCGACAGGTAGGTCAGCGTGACGAACCCGCCGTAGCTCTGGCCGAGGGTCTCCCACGGCCGCCCGCCGCACAGCTCGCGGCGGATCAGCTCGGCGTCGGCGACGATCGCGTCGGCGCGGAAGTGCGCGAGGCGGGCGGCCAGCCCGGCGTCGGTTCCGGAGGCGGTGTCGGAGGTGACCGGGGTGCTGCGGCCGGTTCCCCGCTGGTCGAGCAGGAGCACCCGGTGGGTCCTCAGCGCGTGCCCCAGCCAGCCGTCCGCGCCGGTCGGCCGCGGCGACTTGCCGCCCGGCCCGCCCTGCAGGAAGAGCATCCACGGCAGGTCCTCGCCCTGCCTGGCCGGGTCCACCGCCTCCCGGGCGAAGACCTCGATGGTCTCGCCTCCGGGGTCGGCGTGGTCGAGGGGGACGGTGAAGACGTGGTCGGTGAGGGCCACACCGGGCAGCAGGACGGTCACCCGCCGAACGGTACCGGAAAGCGGCCGGGCGGGCCGTCCCCCGCCTGTCCGGGCGGAAGACCCGCGAGACGGACGTCCCGGACGCGCCGGAACGGACGCCGGCGAGGCGGGCTCCCGCCGCGCGCCTGCTCGGCGTTCCCCGGGCGGGCGTCTAGATTCATGGCCGTGACGATCGACCACGGCGGGGACGTCCCCGCCTACCGGCAGCTCGCGGACGTCCTCCGGGCGCAGATCACCCGCGGCGAGATGGAGATGGACCGCCCGATCCCCTCCGTGGAGGACCTCGGTGAGCGGTACGGCCTCGACCCCGAGGACGTACGGCGGGCGATCCAGGTGCTCCGGGACGAGGGGCTCCTCTACACGCTGGAGGGCACGGGGGACTTCGTGTCCTCCCGCGCCGAGGAGACCGGCGGCGGCTGACCCGCGCCCGCCGGGCGCGCGGGGCCGCCGGGCTCCGCGGGTGCGACGCCGGACGATCTCGTCCGCGCGTAGCCGCCGGAAGTCGTCCGGAGCGGACGCGGCGTCGGGCCCGGACGGGTTCAGCCCGCCGGAGGCTCGTCTCCCCCGGCGCCGAACGCCCTGGCCAGCAGGTAGCAGCCCAGCGAGAGGACGGCCCACACCGCGGTGGCGGCGGCCAGCGCCGCCCACAGCGGCCACCGGCCGGCCAGCGCGGCGGCGGTGACCGCGGCGAAGCCGAACAGCCCCACCGCGCCGAAGGTCGCGCCCCGGGCCTCGTTGCGGGCCTGGCGCACGCTCTCCTTCTTGGCGACCAGCGTCAGCGACGCCATCAGGATCGCCGGGAAGGCCAGGAAGAGGCCGCCGAACCGCGGGCCGGCCACCGTGGCGACCACCCCGGCGAGGGCGGACACCCCGGCGCCGAAGGCGAACCGGATCAGCCAGTCACGCGGCCTGGTCCTCCCGAGCTCACGGGGGGCGAGCCGTACCTCGTCGTCGTCGCGCCGCTCGTCACTCCGCCCGCGGTCGCCGCCGGAACCGTCGTGGTCGTCACGATCGTCGTGGTCGTCGCGATCGTCACGGTCGTCGTGGTCGCCGCGGAGATCGTTCGTCACGGCCACACCACCAGGTAGCCCGCCACGGCCACGGCCAGCCAGACACCCAAGGCGGCGGACGAGCCCTTCCAGGCGCCCCACCGCTTCAGCAGCGGCACCCCCACCAGGCAGTAGGCGACGAACGCGACCGCCCCGATCGTCATGCCCAGGGCCGACTGGCGGACGTCGGACACCCCGCTGAGCGCGGCCGTCACCAGCATGCCGCCCAGGGCCACGGACGGAGCCGCGGAGAACACGCCCGCCAGCCTCTTCGGAGCGATCATCTCCGCCAGCGCGGCGAACAGCAGCACGAACAACCCGCCCGCCGCGGCCTTGAGCAACACCTTGACGACTTCGAGCCCCATGGCGCTTCCTCCCCCGGGCATCCCTCACCCAGGCCACCACGCTGCCCGCGGTTCCGCCGAACATGCCCTCCGCCACGCCGTACGGCCGCCGGAACCCGGCACCGCGTCCGGCCCGCTCTGGCGGGCGCCGCCCGGAGCGGCGCGCGTCAGGAGCCGTCGTCCTCGCCCCAGGCCCGGCGGATGGCGGTCGGCAGGCCGTAGTGCCGCCCCCGGGGGACGGCGACCCCCGGGTCCTGGCGCAGTTCCTTCACCAGGGCCAGGCAGAGCAGGAGCATGACGATCAGGAACGGCAGCGCGACCAGGATCGTGGCGCGTTGCAGCCCCTCCAGGCCACCGGCCAGCAGGAGCACCAGGGCGACCGCGCCGGTCAGCACGCCCCACATCACGACCAGCGGCCGGGGCGGGTGGAGCGCCCCCCGGCTGGACAGCGAGCCGAGGACGAGCGCGGCCGCGTCCGCGCCGCTGACGAAGTAGAGCGCGACGAGGATCACGGTGATCGCGGTGGTGAGCAGGGTCAGGGGCAGGTGGTGGAGCAGCGTGAACATCGCCGACTCCGGCCCCTCGGTGAGGGTCGCGGAGAAGTCCGCCGTACCGGTGCGCTGGAGCCACACGGCGGCGCCGCCGCTGATGACGAACCAGATCACGCTGACGCCGGACGGGACGAGCAGGACGCCGATGACGAACTCGCGGACGGTCCGCCCCCGGGAGATCCGGGCGATGAAGGCCCCGACGAACGGCGCCCACGACATCCACCACGCCCAGTAGAAGATGGTCCAGGTCCCGAGCCACTTCTTGTCGATGAACGCCCCCGTCCGCGAGGACATCGGGAGGAGGTCCTGCAGGTAGCCGCCGACCGACGCGGGGAGCAGGTCGAGGGTGGCGACGGTCGGGCCGAAGACGAAGATGAGCACGGCCAGGACGGCGGCCAGGTAGATGTTGGCGGTGCTCAGCCACTGCACGCCCCGGTGCACACCGGTCGCGGCCGAGACGACGAACGCGGCGGTCAGCACGATGATGACGATCACCTCCAGCCGCCGGCCGCTGAACCCGAACAGCTCGTTGAGGCCGTACTCCACCTGCAGGGCTCCCAGTCCCAGGCTGGTGGCGGTGCCGAAGACCGTGGCGAGGACGGCCAGCAGGTCCAGCACCCGTCCCGCGTGCGGGCGGGGCCTGCCGCCGAACAGCGGGGTGAAGGCGTCGCTGAACCGGTTGCCGCGGCCCATCCGGAAGGTCGAGTACGCCAGGGCCAGGCCGGTGATCGCGTAGATGGCCCAGGGGTGCAGGGTCCAGTGGAACAGCGAGTACTCCATCGCGACCCGCGCGGCCCCCGCCGAGCCCGCCGTGACGCCCAGCCCCGGAGGCGGCCTGAGCAGGTGCGTGATCGGCTCGGCGACGCCGTAGAACATGAGGCCGATGCCCATGCCGGCGCTGAACATCATCGCGACCCACGCGAGGTTGGAGAACTCGGGGGTCTCGCCGTCCCTGCCGAGGCGGATCGTGCCGTACCTGCTCGCCGCCAGCACGACCGCCAGGACCAGGAAGAGGTCGGCGGCGACCACGAACAGCCAGCCGAAGGCGTCCAGCACCCAGCCGAGCGCGCCCGTGCCCGCCGTGTCCAGCGAGCCCGGGGAGAGCACTCCCCACGCCACCATCGCGAGCAGCAGTGCCACGGCGACCGCCACCAGCGGAGCATCGAGTTTCCGCATGGAACCGGGCCCCCGTCATCGACACATCCCCCGTACTCGCCTTACTGCCCGGTGCGAAGTTCGCGAACCGTGACAACCACCCCGGGGGGTGAGACCGTCGAACAATCGACGGCGCTCGGAGGGGGACTGGATGGTTCCGGGATACCGCGAGGTGCGAGAGCTCGGCAGCGGGGGCGGCGGTCGCGTGGTGCTGGCCACCTACGAGGCCACCGGTGCCTACGTCGCCATCAAGTATCTCGGCGCCTCCCTGCGGGACTCCCCCGGGTTCCTGGCCGGGTTCCGGCGGGACGCCCGCGTCCTGGCGGAGCTGCGCGACCCCAACGTGGTCTCGCTCCACGAGTACTACGAGGACGTGATCCAGGCCGCGATCGTGATGGAGCTGGTGGACGGCGTCTCGCTCCGGAGGATCCTGGCCCGGCACGGCGCCCTCGGCCCCGAGGCCGCGCTGGTGGTGCTGCGGGACTCGCTGGCGGGCCTCGCGGCCGCGCACACCGCCGGGGTCGCGCACCGCGGCCACCGGCCGGAGAACGTGCTCGTCCAAGCGGACGGCACCGGCAAGCTGGCGGACCTCGGCGTCGCCGCCCGCACCGCCGGGCCGGGGCCGCCGGGCGGGCCGCCCCACGCGGCGCCCGAGCGGGGGGACGGGCGTCCGGCCGGCCCGGCGGGAGACCTGTACGCGGCCGCGTGCGTGTTCTTCGAGTGCCTCACCGGGCGCCCGCCGTACGGCACGGCGCTCACAGAACCCACGGCGCTCACAGAGTCCGCGGAGCCAACGGTGCCCATGGAGCTCGCGGGGCTGGTGGCGCGCGGCCTGGCCGCGGACCCGGCGGACCGGCCGGCCACGGCCCGGGAGTTCGCCGCGGACCTGGAGGCGGTCGCGTCCGCCGCCTGCGGGCCCGGCTGGGAACGGCGTGGGCGGCAGCGCCTGGCCGAGCTCGCCATCGGGCTGGCGCTGGCGTTCCCGCTGGCCAGGACCGCGCCGAAGAGGGGTGTCCCGAGGCCGCCGAACGCGGCCGGACGGACGGGCGAGACGCGCCGTCCCCGGCTCGGCCCGCGGATCGTGGCGGCGGCGGGGGTGATCGGCGTCGCGGTCACCACCGGGCTGGTGGTCGCGGGCCGGGTCCCCGACAGGCTCGCCTCGGACACGGTCTTCACCCCCGCGCCGGGACACCCCGCGGGCGGCGGCACGGCGGCCTCCGGCGACCGGAGGACGACCCGGCCGGCCGCCCATGAACGGTCCCGGGGCTCCGTCGCCCCCAGCCCCTCCCCCGGGCCGCCGAGGAGCGCGGCCCCTGGCCGGACCGCGCCGCCCGCGCCCACCGGGCCGGGCGGGCGCACCGACCGGTCCGTCTCTCCGGCGCCCACCGGCGGACCCGGGCGTCCCGGCCCCACCGCGCGGCCGAGCCGTCCGGAGCCCACCCCGGCGGACAGTGGTCCGGGCCGCCCGAGACCCACCGCGCCGGAGGGCCGGCCGAGCGCCACCCCGACGGACACCGTCCCCGGCCCGCCGAGCCCGACGGGACCGACGGCCTCCCCGGGCACGCCGTCCCCCGCCGGGCCCTCGCCCACCCCCTCCCCCGGCGCCCCGGCCGCGGAGGTGGAGATCACCTCGTTCGACGGCGCCGAGATCGGCTTCCGGGTGCGGGCAGCGGGCACCTCGGCGGTGACCGTGCGGCTGGGGTTCGCCCAGAAGGTCGTCGGCGGCGAGGGCGGGCTGACCGGCGGCGTCCGCACCCTGACGCTGTCCGGCCTGACGGAGTACACCCGCCGGATCTCCGGGGAGTTCGCCGCCCTTCCCCCGTGCGGGGAGTACGTCCACCGGCTGGTGACGGCCGCCGTCGTCCCCGGCGGTGAGATGCGCTCCCGGGACGTACGGCTGGACCTGCCCGCCTGCGGACGGGACGCGGCCTCCGGACCTTCCGGGCGCTCCGGCGTCTCCGGCCTTTCGGGTTCCTCCGGGGTTCCGGACCCGCCGGAACCCTGATGAAGCGCAGCGAGTACCCAGGTTTCACGAAAAATCACCTGGAACCGCGTCTTGTAGCTGGAAACCGGCATCGCTAGCTTGTCGATCGACAACCGACCCCCGCGGAGGCTCCTTTGACCAAGCTTGGCAACGTCCTGATCCCCGTGGCCGACATGGGAGAGGCGATCGCCTTCTACTCAGGGACGCTCGGCCTGGCGGTGCGCTTCCGCGACGGCGACCGGTTCGCGGCCCTGGACGGGGGCGGCGCCACGGTCGCGCTGGTGGCGGCGGAGGAGCGGGTGGCCGGGGAGGTCACCGCGCCGTCCTACCGGGTGGACGACGTCGCGCGGGCCGTACGGGAGCTGGCGGACGCGGGCGCGACGGTGGTGCGCGATCCGGAGGCGGGGCCGCACGAGACGAGGGCGGTGCTCCGCGACCCCTCGGGGAACGTCCTTGTCCTCTACGCACCCATCTGACCCGCCTTACCCAGTTTGAAGATCTGTGCACGCTTTACCGTGACGTAACCTAATCTTGAAGTATGTAACCTCTCCCGTCACGGAAGACACTGGCCAATGGTGCCGCCACACGCGCCCCGGTCCCTCTCCGACCGGCCCGCGTGAACGCACCATCGTTCGACCCCATCCCCGACGTCCAGGTCGCGAGGGCGGCGCGACCACACACGCACGGCCGTCGGGGTTCTCGCGAAACTCTCTATGACCCCTGAGATGCACAAGCTCATCGAGCTGCTGGAAAGCCAGCTCGGTTACTCCGAGAAGTCGGACGGCTACACGAAGTTCGGCGGCTGGTACGACGGCACCGTGGAGTCGAAGGACGACTACACCTCCGCACCCTGGTGCGACATGTACCTGTCGTGGGCGGCGCACAAGCTCGGCTACGAGAGCTGGGTGGGGCAGTTCGCCTACACCGTCTACCACGCGCGGTGGTTCAAGGAACAGGACGCCTGGGGCACCACCCCGAAGCCCGGCGCCATCGTCTTCTTCGACTGGGGCGGCTCGAACAAGATCGACCGCATCGACCACGTGGGGATCGTCACCAAGGTCGAGGGCCGGAAGATCCACACGATCGAGGGCAACATCGACGGCGGGGTCGCCAAGCGCAAGGTGCGCGACACCGACAAGGTCGTCGGCTACGGCTACCCCGAGAAGATCAAGGCCCGGCTGGAGAGGGAGGCGGCCGAGAAGAAGACCGTCATCACCTCCTCCGACGTCCGGGCCGACAACTCGGTGGAGGTCTCGCCCGACCCCGGCGTGCTGGCGTTGTTCGCCCTGCCCGACCCCGTGCCGGTCGAGAAGACCGGTCCCAAGAGCACCGCCAAGACCACCGCCAAGGCCGCTCCCAAGCACGCCAAGGGCCCCGGCAAGCACGCCGCCCCCTCCCCGTCCCCCACCCGGGTCGAAACCACCACGACCACGACCGTCAACGGCACCGGTACGGCGGACGCCACCGGCACCACCGGCACGACGGGCGCGACGGCGGGGATCACCGGTACGACGGCCGGAAAGGCCGCCGCGCCGTCCGGGTCGTCGGCCGGAAAGCACGCCAAGCCGGCCACCGCGGACACCAAGGCGCTCGCCGCGGACCCGGTCGCCTCCGGCCGCGACCTGTCGCTGCCCGCCCCCCAGCTCGGCAGTCCGACCGTCCTCGCGCCGGTCCTGCTCACCGCGATGGCGATGATCGCCCACGCCAGGATCAAGCAGTCGCGGACCCGGCTCTCCCTCGCCGGCGCGACCCCCGCGGCCCCGTCGCGGAAGGCGCCCGCCCGCCGGGCCCCCGGCCGCCGCCGCGCCCCGGGCCGCCGCCGGATGACCAAGAACGCGCCCGCCTCGGCCCCGATCGTCTCCCCCGCCCCGGCCGCCGAGCCGCGGACCGCCGGGACGGTCCTCCCCGAGGTCACGGCCGCGTCCCTCCTCGAGATCACGACCGCGTCGCCGGCCGTCTCGACGACCACCGCGGCGGTCCCGCCGGCCGAGCGCGTCGTCACGGCCCCGCCCCTGCACGTCCACCGGGCCGACGAGATCCTGCCGGCCGCCCTCGCCCGTACCGGCTCCCACGGCGCGGAGGGCGAGTCCTTCCCGGCCGCGGCCAGTCTCACGCGCGCCGAGGAGACCGACCTGTCCGCCCTCCTCGCCCGCGTGAGCGAGGCCGCGGAGAGCTGGCTCTCCGGCGCCTCCGGGGGCCGTTCCCCCGACGTCCCCGAGAGCTGGTTCTCCCCCATGCCGGAGAGCCGGTCCGCGGCCGTCTCCGAGAGCTGGTTCTCCCCCGTTCCGGAGAGCCGGTCCGGCGCGGCCTGGGACGCCCCGGGGGCCGGAGACGCCGGAAGGCCGGAGCGGGCTCCGGGCCGGGAGACCTCCCCGGTCCGCCGCCACGACGGCCCCAGGGTTCCCTACCAGGGCAGGCGCCGGCTGCGCGAGCATCCCGCCGAGTCCCCCACCTTCACGCCGGACGCCCCGCCGCGGGGCCGGCGGCACCGCCGCGAGCACCCATTGGAGACGTCCACCTTCGTGCCGGACGCCCCGCTGCGGGGCCGGCGGCACCGGCGTTCCGAGTCCGTGGTCAGCACGACCGTCCGGCTCGGACCCGCCGTCCCGGCCGCCCGCACCCGGCCCGGGGACGTCCCGGCCCGATCCGCGGACGTTCTCGTCCAGGGGGACGTCATGGCCGGCGGTGACGCCCTGATGCCCGGCGGCTACCGGGGACGCCGCCGGGCGAAGGTCCCCGAGCACGTGTGACCGCTCCCGCTCCCGGCCCTCCGAGGGTCCCGGGAGCGGGCGCGCTCACGGGTCTCCGGATGTCCATGAGAACGTCCGGAGCCCCGCCGGGCCTCCGGGGGCGGCGCCTCAGCGCCCGTCGTCCGGGTGCCGGCCGATGTCGCGGCGCAGTCGTTCCAGCTCCGCCTCCAGCCCGGCGATCCGGGTGTCGGCGCCGGGACCGGACCGCGACGGGGCCTGACCGTACGGCGGCTGCGGGGCGACGGCCGGGCCGCTCTCCGGCCCCATCGGGAGAGGGTGCGGCGAGCGCCGCGAGTGGGCGGGCTGCCGCGGCCCGCCGTACGGATCGGCGTTGTACGGGTCGGCGTTGTACGGGTCGTGCCCGCCGTACGGATCGGCGCCGTACGGGTCGTACCGCCCGGACCGGTCGTCATAGGGCACGGGTCCGTGCCCCGCCGGCGGGGGGGCCTGGTGCGCGCCGTACGGGATCTGCGGGAAGGACGCCGGAGCCTTCGGCCGCCGCCCGCGCCTGACCACGGCGGCCAGCGCGCCGAGCGCGACCACGAGCGCCAGGCCGCCGCCGCCCCACAGCAGCCACGGCAGGATCGGGCTGGAGCTCCTGTCCCGGCCCGCGGTGATGGCCTGCTGGGAGTCGGAGATGTAGCGGGCGACGTAGGGGTGGTTCGGGTGCAGCGCCTGGACCTCCCGGAACTTCGGCAGCGCCTCGGAGTAGTGGTCGGCGAAGAACAGCTCCAGCGCCTCGTTGTAGCTCTTCGTCGTCACCGACTCGGCGGGCCTGATGTTCTTCTCGTTCAGCTTCTCCTTGACGACGCCGACCGGCAGCACGAAGCTCTCCCCCTCGGTGGAGCCTCCGTCCTGCTGGATCAGCCCGCCGACCAGGATGCCGATGACCTTGCCGTCCCTGCTGAACACCGGGCCGCCCGAGTTCCCCGGGTAGGAGGGCGCCTGCGTCTGGATGTACGGCACGCCCTCGGGGGTCTGCCTCGCGGCGTTGTAGGGACCCTCGGTGAACGCGGGTTCGAGCTTGGACTCGATGTTGAAGATCGAGGTCTGCGTCACCGTGCCGGGAAACCCGCTGATGTAGAGCGTGTCGCCGACCCGCACGTCGGAGTCGGCACCCAGCGGCACGGTCGGCAGGTTGCTCATGCCGTTGGCCTTGAGGATCGCGACGTCCTTGCCCGGGTAGACCGTCCCCTTGGCGACCAGCTCGATGGGGATCGCCTTGGCGGTCTTGTCCACGCCGCCACCCGGCAGGCTCTGCAGCAGGGACAGCGAGCTCTCGACGTTACGGATCTTGATGTTGTCGGCGTTCCAGACCTGGAAGATCTTGGCGGCGGTCCGGACGATCTCGTCGTCGGAGGCGAACTCGCCGAGGCCGGCCACCAGGTCGGCGGCGTCCTTCTTGTTGATCTTATCGAGTGCCTGGGACGCGAAGGTCCGCGCCAGCTCGGCGTCCTCCTGGCCGACGCAGTGGGCGGCCGTCACCATGTAGCCGTCCGGCGTGACCCACCAGCCCGTGCACAGCCCGCCCGCGGTGGCCTTCACGACCCGCTCCGGCTTCCCCGGTGAGAAGTAGCGGCCCGGGTTCCTGGCCATCTGCTGGACGACCCACCGGTAGATGCTGTTGTCGTCGGAGGAGATCTTGCCGGACTGGACGGCCTCGACCCCCTGCATGGTCAGACTCCTGATCGCCTGCGGCTTCGCCACCGGAGTCGGCACCGCGACGTCGGCGGCGTAGGACACCGAGGTGAGCTGCACGGCCGGATGCGTCCGGGCCGCCAGCCGCGTTCCCACGGGAATCTCCGGATCCTTCGGGGCCGCCAGGGCGGCTCCCGGCGACGCCAGGACGCCGGTCAGGACCAGCCCCGCCAGCCCGGCCGCGACGGTTGTTCGTGCCTGCATTCGCTTGCTCTCCCCAAACTCGCTTTCCGGAACGGGAGCATTCCGGGCACGACTTGGGGAGGACTTGGAACCGGCTGGCAGCCCCGCCGGGGACTCCGGCCGGGGACCGGACCTCCCCGGCCGGAGGACTCAGGGGGCGAGGGCGGTCAGAACACGAAGACCCCGCCGGTCGCCCTGCGCAGCTCGCAGAAGTTGGGGTAGGTCTGCTGGAACCGGACGGGCCGGCCGTTCCAGAAGCCGTACGCGCTCGCCCTGACCGGCTGGTGCAGGCGCGGGCAGAAGACCGGCGACACGGAACCGACGTAGGCCGGGTTGCCCTGCGCCGGGTACAGCTGCGCGCACGCCGCGACCGGGTTGGGGTGCGTGCCGCGCGCCGGCCCGCAGCTCAGCGAGACGGTCCGCGGCTGGCTGAACGGCCCGTAGGCCCTGGCGACCGACAGCGTGAGCTGCCTGACGCCGGGGTAGGGCGGCCTGGGCGGCCCCACGGGCGGATGCGGTACGGGCGGAGGCGGTACGGGCCGGCCGGCCCCGTGCGGCATGGGCCCGGGTGGCGGCGGCTGGAGGCCCTCCGGGGCCGCCGGCCCCTGCCAGGCGGGGTCCGTCTGGGCCTGCGCGGAGCTCGGGCCGTGCCCGTGGCCGTATCCGGGGTCGTATCCGGGGTCGTATCCGGGGTCGCCGGGTCCGGCGGCCGCCTGGGCGGCGGTGGCGACACCGCCGAGCAGGGACAGGCCGGTGACGGTCATACACAAGAGACGTCGCATGGAATCCCCAAAGAAGACGCGTTTCCTGAGACCGGAAAAGGGGTTTTCCAGTCTTTTTGGGGGGATGATGTGCGTCCTGACCAGCGGAAATGATATATCCGCTAAAGCCGAGATGTCGCACGACGACTCGCCGCCGAACGTCATCTACGACTCGTTTTTCCGGCGCTGAGCCGCTTAATCGGCACAGAACCCGTCAACCGCCGCGAAACCGCTTCATCGGAACGGGCACGCGGCACGGCCGTCGGCGCCATTCTCGCCGAAACCGGTGCCACCGCGGGGGCTCATCGGGAAAACCCCCGGGAGGGGCGGCGAAACCGCCCGGCCGTCCCGCCCCGGAGACGACCCTCCCGAGAGCCGCCCGGCGAGCCCGCCCCGGAGACGACCCGCCTGAGAACCGCCCGGCGAGCCCGCCCCGGACACCGGCCGCCGCGCCCGGACGGCGGCCGCCGCGGTCAGCCCAGACCGGCGCGGTCAGCCCAGACCGGCGCGGTCAGCGCAGACCGGCGCCGACGAGCCGGCCGCGCGGCTCCTCCGCCGGGGTCTCCTCCTCCTCGTCGTGCCCCTCCACGGAGAGGTTCGGCAGGATCCGGTCCAGCCACCGCGGGCACCACCAGTTGAGCCTGCCGAGCAGGGCCATGGTCGACGGCACCAGGAGGCCGCGGATGACGGTGGCGTCCACCGCGACGGCGACGGCGAGACCGACACCGAAGATCTTGACCATGGGGTCGGGGTAGGCGATGAAGGCCACGAAGACGGCCACCATGATCAGGGCCGCGGAGGTGATGACCCGGCCGGTCGAGCCCAGCCCCTCGGCCACCGCCCGCCGGTTGTCGCCGTGCCGCAGGTACGCCTGCCGTACGGCGGTGAGCAGGAAGACCTCGTAGTCCATCGACAGGCCGAACAGCACCGCGAACAGCATCAGCGGGATGTAGCTGTCGATCGGCACCGTGAAGAAGACCGCGGTCAGGAAGGAGTCGTCCACACCGACCGGCGGGTCCATGCCGACCAGGGCGCTGCCCAGGCCGAAGGAGAAGACCAGCGACAACGCGCCGAACGCCGCGCCGAGCGAGACCAGGTTCATCACCGCGGCCTTGATCGCCACCACGGGCGACCGGAACGCCAGGAGCAGCAGCACCGCGCTCAGCGCCACCACGACGGCCATGACGATCGGGGTGCGCTCGGCCATCCGCGCGTTCGCGTCGGCCATGCCCGCCACCTGGCCGCCCACGTGCAGCTCGGCCCCGTCGAGGCGGATCGCGCGCACACCCTCGACCACGTCCAGCGCCCGCGGGTCGCCGGGGCCGTAGTCGGGGATCGCCTGGACCAGCACGGCGGTGCCGGCGTCGTTCAGTACGGGGTCGGCGACGTGCGCCACGCCGTCGACCGCGGTCACCTTCCTCTTGAGCTCCTTGAGCACGGCCGGCTCGGACTCCGGGTCCGGAACCTTCACGTCGAGTGAGGCCACCACGATCAGCGGCCCGTTGAACCCCGGCCCGAACCCGGCTTCCAGCAGCTCGTAGGCGCGGCGGGCGTCGGTGCCCTTCTCGGCGTAGCCGTCGTCGAGCGTGCCGAGCTTCATCCCGAGGGCGGGGGCGGTCAGCGCGCCGAGGATCACGACGCTGAGCGCGAGGACCCGCCAGGGGCGGCGGGCGACCCAGGTGCCGAGCGCCGACCAGCCGGAGGCGCCGTGACCGCCCTTCCGGCCGCCCGCGAACGGCAGGCGCAGCGCGTTCACCCGGTGCCCGAGCAGGCCGAGGAGCGCGGGCACCAGGGTGACCGCGGTGACCACCGCGCAGACGACCGAGATGCCGGTGATCCAGCCGAGCGTCTGCAGCATCGGGAACCCGGCGAGCATGAGCGCGCTGAGCGCGATGATCACCGTGCCGCCCGCGAAGACCACCGCGCCGCCGGAGCTCGCCACGACCCGGCGCACCGCCTCGTGGACCGGCACCCCGGAGGCCAGCAGCCCGCGGTGCCGGCTCAGCAGGAAGAGCGCGTAGTCGATGCCGACGCCGAGCCCGATCATCGTCGCCATGATGGAGGCCTGCTTCGGCACGTCCACGAGGTGCCCGAGCAGGCTGATCAGGCCCAGGCCGGTCGCGATGCTGACCAGCGCCGTGAAGATCGGGATCATCGCGGCCACCACCGTGCCGAACGCGAAGAGCAGCACCAGCAGCGCGCAGAGCACGCCGATGATCTCGCTGGTCCCCGTCTTGATCTCCTTGTCGGCCGGGGTGGAGGCGACGGCGGGCACCGCCTCGATCCCGGCCGCCCGCACGGGGGCCGCCGCGTCCGAGACCTGGCGGCTGATCTCGGCCACCTTGTCGGTGTCGTGACCCTGGAGCTTGACGGTGATGAGGCCGATCTGGAGGCTGGAGGCCAGACCGCCGGTCCGGTAGGGGGTCTGCACCTCGGTCACGTTCGGCAGCGCGCGGATCTCGTCCATCGCCCGCTGGACCGCGTTCTTGCGGCTCTGGACGGTGAGGGGCCCGTCCGGCGAGTAGAGCACCATCTGGACCGTGCCGCCCGTGTCGTAGCCGGGGCCGAAGCCCTCGCGCATCAGGTCGTGCGCCCGCTGGGCGTCGGTGCCGGGGATGGCGACGTCGTTGTTCACCGGGCCGGGGAACAACAACGAGCCCGCGGTGAGCAGCACCGCCACGGCGACCCACAGCGCCAGCACGGCCTTGCCGTGCCGCGCGCACCAACTTCCCAGCCGCCCCAGCAAGCCCGACATCGGTGACCGTCCCCTTGAGAACCCTCGAAACCGGCGCGGCCCTCGTACGGCACGCGAAATCCCCAAGAGAGCGTATTGCGAAATATCACGAAATAAGCGACCTTGACAATGAATGAGACGATGAACACACTCGTCCACCGAACCCCGCGCGCATCAATCCCCACCGGATCGCCCCAGGACGCCGCCCACGTCCCACCGGCCCCGCGAATCTCACGGATCTCGCAGGTCACGCCGTCGCGACGCCTCGCCCCCCGCTCCGGCCCGCCCCGCCCTGCTCAGCCCTCGCCCGCCGGGCCCTCCGACGGGTCGGGCTGCTCCGTGGCGGGCGGGTCCGGCGGGGCGGAGGGGTCCGGCCCGTCGGAGGGCTCCCCGGGCCCCGGCCCGGACTGCCCGGCGACACCGACGGTGATCACGACCGTGGCGCCCGGCGCGGCGCACCCGCCCGGCGCCGGGTCCTGCTCCAGCACCTTCCCGTCCCGCCCCGGGTCGTCGACGAGCCGGGGCAGCAGCCGTACGGCGAGGCCCACCCCGCTCAGCGCGTCACGCGCGGCCTCCGCCGTCCGACCCGCCAGCGAGGGCACCGGTGTGCCGCGCCGGGACACGACGAGCGCGACCCGGTCGCCGGAGGAGGCCCGCGAGCCCGCGGCGGGGGTGCTGGCGAGCACCTCTCCCCGCGGCCGCGCCGAGCAGCGCGTGGTGACCTCCCCCCGGACCAGGCCCGCCCGGGTGAGGGCCGCCCCGGCGGCCTCCGTGTCCAGGCCGGCCAGGCGCGGGACGGCCACCCCCGCCGAGATCTCCAGATCGACCCTGCTCCCCCGGGCGACGGTGGCCCGTGCCTCCGGCCGGCTCCCCACGACCTGCCCGATCCGCCGGTCGGAGTCGGTCCGGGTGAGCGTGCCCAGGACCAGCCCGGCCTTCCTGACGAGCCGCGACGCCTCGGCGTGGTCGAGCCCGGCGAGCACCGGAACGGTCACTCCCGGAGCGGCCGGCGGCGGGGTGGAGGCGCTCTCCGCCGGCGGGACGGAGGTCTTCCCCGTTCGGGACCTCGTGGGCGGGATGAGCGGCGCGGTGACGCCGGACGGGATCTCGGCCGGGCGGGCCGTCCGGTCGGGGTGCGCGGTGAGCCGATCCCGTACGCCGGCCTCGGCGGACGGTCCGATCAGCCCGTCGCCCAGGGCCTGGCTCCCGCCTCCGCCCACCGCGGGGATCAGCGTCCCCGCCAGCACCGCCGCGCTGACCAGCAGCGCCCCGGACATCGCGACGGAGGCCCTGGTGACCGCCCTCCGGGAATGGGCGGGCGGCTCGGTCGCCCTGGCGGGGAAGGCGCCGGGTCCCGGCGGGCCGTCGTGGCCCGCCGCGCGCCCGGCGGACGACGGACCCGCCGACTGCCCCGCGAACGGCGAAGGGTCCCCCGCCTGCTCCACGAACGGCGAAGGGTCCGCCGCCTGCCCGGCGAGCGACGGGAAACCCTGCGGAGGGCCCGGTGCCCGGTCCGGCGGCGGCCCGGTACGGCCCGCGGTGTGGCCCGCGGGCGGCGTGACGCCCGGCGCCGGCACTCCGCCGTCCTCGCCGAGGAGCGCGAGCAGCAGCTCCCGGCTCGTGGGGCGGTCGCGGAAGTCCTTGGCCAGGCAGCCCGTGACCAGCCTGCCGAGCCAGCCGTCCAGGCGGCCCAGCTCCGGGGGCGCGGTGAGGACGCGGTGCAGCACCGCCGCGACAGAGTCATGGCCGAACGGGGGCCAGGCGTTGGCCGCGAAGCACAGGGTGGCGCCCCAGGCGAAGACGTCGGCCGCCGGGCCCACCTCGGCCCCCTCCACCTGCTCGGGCGCCATGTAGGCGGGGGTGCCCGCGCCGCCGGCCACCGGGGCGGCGCCGGTGTCCAGCGCCCTGGCCAGGCCGAAGTCGATCACCCTGGGGCCGTCCGGGCCGAGCAGCACGTTCTGCGGCTTGAAGTCGCGGTGCACGATCCCGGCCCGGTGGATGGCGGCCAGCGCGGTGGCCGTGCCGATCGCCAGGCGTTCCAGGGCGCCACCCGAACGGGGGCCGCCGAGCTCGACCTCCCGCTGGAGCGAGGGGCCGTCGACGAACTCGCTGACGATGTAGGGGCGGTCGCCCGCCAGTCCGGCGTCGACCACCTGGGCGATGCAGAACCGGGCGACCTGCTTGGCCAGCTCGGCCTCGCGCAGGAAGGCGTGCCGGTCCTCCCCGAGCGACCGGTACAGCAGCTTGACGGCGTAGCGCTCGTCCCCGCCCGCGGGATGCGCGGCGAGGTAGACCGTTCCCTGGCCGCCCTCCCCCAGGCGGCCGATGATCTCGTACTCCCCGAGTCTCCCGGGGTCCGCTGACGTGAGCGGCTCCGTAGTCGGCACGTGAGCCTCCCTCCCCCCGCCGTCGCCCCCTCCCTCCACTCAAGAAGAGGTGTCCCCGGCAGTCAACGGTGACCAGGCCACCGGCGACCGGACCGTGACACTCATGTGATGCTCAGGTCAGTGCCTTTCCGCCCGAAACCGGCCCCGCCCACGACCGGACCCGTCCAAGACCGGCCCCGACCACGACCGGACCCGCCCGGAACCGGCCCCGCCCGGAACCGGTGCCCGCCGCCCGTCCCCGGGCGACCCGGTAGCCTGGCGAGGTGCTGGAACAGATCACGGCGACCCGTTATGTGACGCCCCTGCGGGAGGGCGGGTCGCTGCCCGGGGTGGTCGAGGCCGACGACCTCGGCACCTACGTCGTGAAGTTCCGCGGTGCCGGGCAGGGCCGCCGGGTGCTCGTGGCCGAGGTGATCGGCGCCGAGCTGGCCAGGCGGCTCGGCTTCCGCACCCCCGAGCTGAAGATGATCGAAATCGACCCCCAGCTCGGCGCCCGCGAACCCGACGAGGAGATCCAGGACCTGCTCAAGGCCAGCGAGGGCGCCAACCTCGCGGTCGACTTCCTGCCCGGGGCGCTGGGCTTCGAGCCCCTGACCTGGCCGCCCGACCCGGAGTTCGCCTCCCGGCTGATCTGGTTCGACGCACTGATCCACAACGTCGACCGGAGCTGGCGCAACCCCAACCTGCTGCTGTGGCACGGCGACGTCTGGCTGATCGACCACGGCGCGGCCCTGTGGTTCCACCACAACTGGCCCACCGCCGACCCCCGGCGCGGCTTCCGCGCCGACGACCACGTGCTGGCCCCCTTCGCCACCGAGACGGCGCGGGCGGACGCCGAGCTCGCCCCGCTGATCACCCGGGACCTCCTCGACGCGGTGGTGGACGAGGTCCCCGACGAGTGGCTGGAGGACGAGCCGGGCTTCGACGGCGCGCAGGCCGTACGGCAGGCGTACGTCGACCACCTGCTGGCCCGCGTCCAGGAGCCGCGGACGTGGGTGCCCGAGCCGCCCGCCGAGCCGGGACAGGCTCCGCGGCGGGAGGAGAAGACCGGCTCGGTGGGCGGGTTCTGGAGGGACAACCGGTGAAGGACGTCTACGAGTACGCCGTGATCCGGGTGATCCCCCGCGTCGAGCGCGGCGAGCTGATCAACGCCGGGGTGCTGCTCTACTGCCAGCCGCGCGGCTACCTGTGCGCGCGGGTGGAGCTGGACGAGGCGCGGCTGCGCGCCCTGGACCCCCGGGCGGACGTCGAGGGGGTACGGCAGGCCCTGGGCGTCTACCAGCGGTCCTGCACCGCCGACGCGGGGCCGCTGGCCGCCGAGCCGCTGGGCGGCAGGTTCCGCTGGCTGACCGCCCCGCGCAGCACGATCGTGCAGACCGGCCCGGTCCACGCCGGCCTCACCGCCGACCCCGACGCGGAGCTGGAGCGCCTGCTGACCTGCCTGGTACGCGGCGTCTGACCCGGTACGGCGGGCCTTTCCGGCTCGTCACGGCCCGGTGGACCCGCCGGGCTGACGCCCCCACGGTCCGGCCTCCACGCCTGAGGCGGCCAGGCGGCCGGACCGGTCAGAACAGCACCGACATGAAGGTGCCGACCTCCTCGAACCCGGCCCTGCGGTAGACGGCCCTGGCGGGGGCGTTGTAGTCGTTGACGTACAGCGAGACCACGGGCGCGAAGCAGTCGAGCGCGTGCTTGACCACGGCGGCCATCCCGGCCACCGCGTGCCCCCTGCCCCGCAGGCCGGGGTGGACCCACACGCCCTGCACCTGGCAGGCCAGCGGCGTCACCGCGCCGATCTCGGCCTTGAAGACGACCCGGCCGTCCTCGATCCGCGCGTAGGACCGGCCGATGCGGATCAGCTCGGCGACCCGGGAGCGGTACAGCGCCCCGCCGTCCCCGAGCTCCGGGGAGACGCCCACCTCCTCGGTGAACATCGCCACGCAGGCCGGCAGAAGGATGTCGAACTCGTCCGGCCGGACCCGCCTGACCAGCGGGTCGATCGGCACCGGCGACGGACGGGTGGCCGCCATCACCGGCTGCGCCCAGCGGACGGCCCGCGCCGGACCCCAGTGGGGCTCCAGCCGCTCCCACAGCGGCCCGACGGCCTCGACCGGGCCGACGATCGACGAGCATCGGCGGCCCTGCCTGCGGGCGCGGTCGGCGAAGGCGTGCACGGCATCGTGGCCGGCGTTGACCGGCACCAGGTTGGCGCCGGCGTAGCAGAGGGCGGTCAGGCCGCCGCGCGGTCCGAAGCCCCACATCTGCCCGCCGAGCCGGGCCGGGCTGAGCCCGACGGCACGGACCCGGGAGGCCACGAAGACGTTGGCCACAGGGTCGGCGTCGAGCAACGCCAGAACCTCGTCACGGTCGTTGTCGTCGAGCACGCGCGACGCCATCGTGCGGAGCATCACGGCCTCAGCCTACGCGACCCCCTCGATTTTGGCAGGAACCAACTCAGAGGCCGTCATCCCCCCATGGCGATCGGCCGGGCCACCGGGCGATCCTCGACGGGCACGGGCTCAGGGTTTCCGGCGCAGCGGACGTCGGCGGCGATTCCGGGACGACGTGCCGCACCGTACGCGGCCCCCGTCCCGATCCCGGCCGTCCCGGTACGGCGGGCGTCACCGGACGCGGCCGGCCGCGCGGACGTCGCCGCCGGGGCGGGCGCGGGCAGGGTGCCGTCCCTGAGGTAGGCGAACAGGCGGCGGTCCACGCACGCGTTCCCGTCGAAGGCGACGCCGTGGTTACCGCTCGTCGCGCTCACCAGCCGGGAGGCGGTGAACAGACGGCGCAGCCGCAGCGCCCCGTCGTACGGCGTGGCGGCGTCCCGTTCGGCCTGGATGAGCATGATCGGCGGCAGCCGCGGGTCGTCCCGCAGCCTGACCGGTGTACCGCCCCGCTGGGGCCAGAACGCGCAGGGAGCGTTGTACCAGGCGTTCGACCAGGTGAGGAAGGGCGCCCGGCTGTGCATCCGCGTCATGTCCCGCCGCCAGGCGCCCCAGTCCCGCGGCCAGGGGGCGTCGCGGCACTGCACCGCGAGGTAGACCGCGTAGCTGTTCTCGGCCGCGACGTCGGTCTCCACGTTGCGGCGGTGGGCGGCGAGCAGCGGCCCGGCGTCCCCCTTGCGGACATAGGCGGAGAACGCCCTGGCGAACTGGGGCCAGACCAGGTCGGAGTAGCCGGCGACGGTGTAGAGGTCGTCGAGCTCGCTCGGGCCGAGCCTGCCCCCCGCCGGGTGGTCGCGCAGCCGGTCGCGCATGGCGTACCAGGCGAAGGAGACGGCCTTCTGGGTCGGGCCGAGCCGGTAGACGTCGTTGTGGCGGGCCGTCCACCGCAGGAAGTCCTGGTGCCGCCGGTCGAAGGTGACGTTCTGCGCGAGGTTGGACTCGTACCAGATCCCCTTGGGGTCCACCACGCTGTCCAGGACCATCCGCCCGACCCGGTCGGGGAAGAGCGTGGCGTAGACCGCGCCGAGATAGGTGCCGTAGGAGTAGCCGAGATAGCTGATCCGCCGCTCGCCGAGCGCCTCCCGGATCGCGTCCATGTCCCGGGCGGAGTTCTCGGTGGTCATGTACGGCAGCAGCCAGTTCCACCGGCTCCCGCACGCCTCGGCATACTGGCGGGCGCGACCGACCAGCACGCCCTCCTCCCGGCGGTCGCGCGGCACGTAGTCGGGGCGGGGGGCGTCGTAGAGCTTCTCGGGGCTCATGCAGCGCAGCGCGGGCCGGCTCCTGCCGACGCCCCGCGGGTCGAAGCCCACCACGTCGAACCGGCCGGACAGACCGGGAGGGAGCTGGGCGGCGACCCGCCGGGCCAGGTCGCGGCCCGAGGCGCCGGGCCCGCCCGGGTTGACCAGCAGCACGCCCAGGTGGTCGCGGCCCGGCGCGGCCGTCCCGCGGATCCGGGTCAGGGCCAGGCTGATCGTCCGGGACGGGTCGCCGTAGTCGAGCGGCACCCGCACCCAGGCGCACTCCTCCTCGTTCGCCGCCCGGCCGGGGACGGCCGGGGGCCCGAAGATCCCGGTGCCGCGCTGCCCGCCGCAGGGTTTCCAGACCGGTTCGTCCCGCCGCTGCGCCACCGCCCCCTGGGGCGCCCCGATCCCGGCGGCCAGCAGCGCGACGCCCGCGACGACCCTGATGACCCTTTTCACATCGTCCCCCTACTTCTACGGCAGAGGTGATGGTCTCCCGGGACGCGACGGGGCCACCGGCGACACGGCCGGTTCTTTACCGGCGGGCGCCCGGCCGATTACCTCCGCGGGAGACGGGGGCGGCCGCTAGCCGACGACGACCTGGGCGCCGGGGCCGTCCTCGTCGTCGAGGTCGACCTCCACGCCCATCTCCTCGGCCAGGCGCAGGGCCTCCTCGATGAGGGTCTCGACGATCTGCGACTCGGGGACGGTCTTGATGACCTCGCCCTTGACGAAGATCTGGCCCTTGCCGTTGCCGGAGGCGACGCCGAGGTCGGCCTCGCGGGCCTCGCCGGGGCCGTTGACGACGCAGCCCATCACCGCGACGCGCAGCGGGACCTTCAGCCCGGCGAGCCCGGCCTGCACCTGCTCGGCCAGGGTGTAGACGTCGACCTGGGCGCGGCCGCAGGACGGGCAGGAGACGATCTCCAGGCCGCGCTCGCGCAGGCCCAGCGACTCCAGGATCGCGGCGCCCACCTTGATCTCCTCGACCGGCGGGGCCGACAGCGACACCCGGATGGTGTCGCCGATGCCCTCGGCCAGCAGCGCGCCGAACGCGACGGCGGACTTGATCGTGCCCTGGAACGCCGGGCCCGCCTCGGTGACGCCGAGGTGCAGGGGGTAGTCGCAGCGGGCGGCGAGCAGGCGGTACGCCTGGACCATCACGACCGGGTCGTTGTGCTTGACCGAGATCTTGATGTCGCGGAAGCCGTGCTCCTCGAACAGCGAGCACTCCCACAGCGCCGACTCCACCAGCGCCTCGGGGGTGGCCTTGCCGTACTTCTCCAGCAGGCGGCGGTCGAGCGAGCCGGCGTTGACGCCGATCCGGATCGGCACGCCGTGGTCGGACGCGGCGCGGGCGATCTCACCGACCTTGTCGTCGAACTTCTTGATGTTCCCGGGGTTGACCCGGACCGCCGCGCAGCCCGCCTCGATCGCGGCGAAGACGTACTTCGGCTGGAAGTGGATGTCGGCGATCACCGGGATCTGCGACTTCTTCGCGATGATCGGCAGCGCTTCGGCGTCGTCCTGGGACGGCACGGCGACGCGGACGATCTGGCAGCCCGCGGCGGTCAGCTCGGCGATCTGCTGCAGCGTGGCGTTGATGTCGGCGGTGACCGTGGTGGTCATCGACTGCACCGAGACCGGCGCGTCCCCGCCGACCGGCACGGAACCGACCATGATCTGGCGGGATTTGCGACGCTCGGCGATCGGCCGGGTCCTCACGGACGGCATACCGAGTGCAACAGAAGTCATTTTTCAGCCCTTGTGAAAGTCGACGGCGTTCACAGTTTAGGCAGCACCGGTGAGCTCCCGGGCACGAACCCGCGCCCAGGTGTCGGCGGCGAGCACCTCCTCGACCGAACCGGCCTCGGTGACGGTGTGCTCGGCGACCACCGCGGCCACGGTGTCGACGATGCCGGGGAACGGCAGCCGGCCGGCCAGGAACGCCTCCACGCAGACCTCGTTCGCGGCGTTGTAGACGGCCGGGGCGGTGCCGCCGGCCTCACCGACGTGCCGGGCCAGCGCGACGGCGGGGAACGCCTCGTCGTCGAGCGGCTCGAAGGTCCAGGTGTGGGCGCGGGTCCAGTCGACCGGGGAGGCGGCGCCGGCGACCCGGCCGGGCCAGCCCAGGGCGAGGGAGATCGGCAGCCGCATGTCGGGCGGGCTGGCCTGGGCGACGACCGAGCCGTCGGTGAACTCGACCATGGAGTGGATCATCGACTGCGGGTGGACCACGACGGTGATGCGGTCGAAGCCGATGTCGAACAGCAGGTGCGCCTCGATGACCTCCAGGCCCTTGTTGACCAGCGTGGCGGAGTTCACCGTGATCACCGGCCCCATCGACCAGGTCGGGTGGGCCAGCGCCTGCTCCGGGGTGACCCCGGTGAGCTCGGCGCGCGGCCTGCCGCGGAAGGGGCCGCCGCTCGCGGTGACGATCAGCCGGCGTACGGCCGAGGGGTCGTGCCCGGTGGGGCTCGCCGCCCACAGGCACTGGGCGAGCGCGCTGTGCTCGGAGTCGACCGGGATCAGCTGTCCCGGCCCGGCCAGGCGCTTGACCAGCGGGCCGCCGACGATCAGGGACTCCTTGTTGGCGAGGGCCAGCGTGCGGCCCGCCTTCAGCGCCGCCAGCGTCGAGGTCAGCCCCAGCGCGCCGGTGATGCCGTTGAGCACCATGTCGGACGGCCAGGCCGCGGCCTCGGCGACGCCCTCGGGCCCGGCGAGGACCTTCGCGGTCACGCCGAGCGCGGACAGGGCCTCGCGCAGCGCGGGGACGGCCGCGGGGTCGGCGACGGCCACCGCCTCGGGCCGGAACTCGGCCGCCTGGCGGGCCAGCAGGTCGACGCGGGCGCCCCCGGCGGCGAGCGCGGCGACCCGGAACCCGCCCGGGTTGCGGGCGATGACGTCGAGGGACTGGGTTCCGATGGAGCCGGTCGAGCCGAGCAGGACGACGGAGCGTGTCATGTCTGGGTCCACGGCCCCATTCTCGCGGCTCCCGCCCACCGGTCGCGCCCGCGCCGGCGGCCGGTTCCGCGGAACGTGGGAGACGGGCGATAAAAAGCGAGATTTAAGTCCGAATTTAAATATAGCAATACTCGTAAATCTTGAGAAATGCAGACATGTGGCGCACTAGCTTCCCGACCCATCGTTCAGGTTTTTCGGAGGTAGAGAAATGCGCCGTACGGCACGTCTGGTCCCCACCCTCACGCTCGCCGCGGGCAGCGTCCTGCTGCCCGCGGCGTTCGCCCACGGCGCATCGGCGGCAGCCGCACCCGGTGCGTCGGCGGCCGCGCACGGCCCGGCGGCGGCGGCGGACGCGCACGGCGCCGCCGCGGCGCGGGCCGCCTCGCGACCCGCCGCGCACGCCGCCGCGGCGAAGACCACCCTGGAGCCGGTCGAGAAGGAGGCCGCCGACACCCGGAGCGAGCAGCTCGCCGTCCGCCGCTACTGGACCGAGGCGAAGATGGAGTCCGCCAAGCCGCTCGACGCGCTCGCGCCCAGAAAGGAGGGCGTCCGGCTCACCGCGTCCGCGACCGCCGCGCAGGCCGCGGCCGACCCGGTCGAGATCCCGGCCACCCGCCCGGGGGGCGAGACCGCGACGCCCGCCGCCGCTGCGGCGGCGCGCACGTCCAGCGGAGCCGCGTGGACCCGCGGCGGGGCGGTGACCAGGTCCGCCGGGCGGGTGTTCTTCACCTACCAGGGCCGCAACGCCTCCTGCTCGGCCACCGCCGTCACCGGCGGCAACGAGAGCACGGTGATCACCGCCGGGCACTGCGTGCGGATGGGCGGCGCCTTCCACACCAACTGGGTGTTCGTCCCCGGCTACGCGAACGGCCGGCGCCCGTACGGCACCTGGGTGGCGACCGCCCTCTACACCACCCCGCAGTGGAACAACGGCGAGGACGTCAACTACGACGTGGCCGCCGCCGTGGTGGCCCCGCTGGACGGCAGGTCGCTGACCGACGTCGTCGGCGGGCAGGGCGTCTCCTTCAACCAGCCCCGCAGGCAGCGGATGCACGCCTTCGGCTACCCCGCCGCCGCTCCCTACGACGGTTCCAAGCTGGTCTACTGCGCCGGCCAGACGTTCGACGACTTCATGATGTCCCGCGACATCGGCCTGAACTGCACCATGAACGGCGGGTCGAGCGGCGGCCCCTGGTTCACCGGCTTCGACGAGAGCACCGGGCTGGGCACGGTGAACTCCGTCAACAGCTTCAAGTACGGCTTCGCCGGCGGATGGATGTTCGGCCCGTACTTCGGCGCCGAGGCCCGCGACGTCTACGAGGCCGCCCAGGGAGCGACCGCGCCCTGAGGGCCGGCCCCGGGCCTCCCCTCATCGGGCCGGATCGCGGGGCCGTCCGGCCGCCGGGAGCGGCGCGCCACCATGCCGCATTGACCGAAAGTAGTCACAACGACACACCACGTAGTGCAAAATCGGGTCTCATGACCTCAAGCCTCCCCCTGCTTGCGGGTGCCGCGCTCGTCGCCGGGCTCGTCGGCGGCCCCGCGGCCCGTCCCGTGACCGACGCGGCGCCCCCCGGAACCGGCCGGGCGGACCCGGCCGCCGCCGCCCACCGGACCCACCCCGCGGACGCGACCGGCGCGAACGGCGCGAACGGTGTGCCCGGCGCGGCCGGTCCGGTCGCCCCGGTCGCGGCCGACGTCGCCGACGTGGTGGAGCACGCGGCCGCGGACGACTCGCCCGGCCATCGGCGGGTGCTCGACTACTGGACCCCGCAACGGATGGCGGCGGCCGTCCCGATCGGCGTGCTCGGGAAGGTGACGGGGCTGCTGGGCGGCCGGCGCGCCGCCGCCGGCGACGACCGCCCGGCCGCTCCCGCCGTGAAGGGCCTTCCCGCCGCTCTGGCCGCCGGGGGCGACCGCCGGGCCGTTTCCGCGCACGGGCGCCCGGCCGCCGCGACCGAGCGGCTGGCCGCGCCCGCGGCCGGAAACCGGCGGGCCGCCCCGGTCACCGGGGCCCGCTGGGTCACCGGCGGCTCGGTCGCCCAGACCACCGGGCGGGTCTTCCTCACCGTCGGCGGCGTCGACTACGTGTGCTCGGCCGGCTCCGTCCGGAGCGCCAACCGCGACCTGGTGGTGACCGCCGGGCACTGCGTCAAGGACGGCGCCGGCGCCTGGGCGGACAACTGGGTCTTCGTGCCCGGTTACGACCGGGGGCGGCAGCCGTACGGGCAGTTCACCGCCCGCCGCATGTTCGTCGCCGGTCCCTGGGCGCGCGGCGCCGACGACAGCTACGACGTGGGCATGGTGGCGCTGAACACCAGGAACGGCAGGCACCTCGGCGACGTGGTGGGGGCCCAGGAGATCGCCTTCGGCACCCCCCGGGGCCGCCCGGCCCACGGCTTCGGCTTCCCCGCCGACGCCCCCTACGACGGCGAGCGGCTGGTCTACTGCGCCGGACCCGTGCACGACGACCCGCACGAGCAGACCGCCGACCAGGGCATGCGCTGCGACATGACCGCCGGCTCCAGCGGCGGCCCCTGGCTGACCGGCTTCGACGCCGTCACCGGCCGCGGCACGATCACCTCGGTGAGCAGCTTCAAGTACAGCGACGACCACGGCACGATGTACGGCCCCTACTTCGGGAGCACCATCAGGGACCTGCACACCGTCGCCGAACGGTCCTGACGACGGGGCGGCCGCAAAGCGCGCGGCCCGCGGCCCCGGGGCGGGGTCGCGGGCCGCGCGGTGAGACGGCTCGGAGAGCGGGGACGGGTCGGACCGGCCCGGCGGCCTCCGTCAGAGAGAGGACAGACCGGTGAGGACCATGACCTTCTCGTAGGTGAGGTCCTCCATGGCCGAGCGGACGCCCTCGCGGCCGACGCCGGAGTCCTTGACGCCGCCGTAGGGCATCTGGTCGGCGCGGTAGGACGGGACGTCGCCGATGATCACGCCGCCGACCTCCAGCTCCCTGTTGGCGCGGAAGGCGATGTCGAGGTTGCGGGTGAACACCCCGGCCTGCAGGCCGTACCTGGAGTCGTTGACCGCGGCGAACGCCTCGTCGACGCCGGAGACGGTCTGGACGGTCATTACCGGGCCGAAGACCTCCTCGCAGCCGAGCTTGGTGTCGCGCGGCACGTCGGCGAGGACGGTCGGGGCGACGGTGGCGCCGTCGCGGGTGCCGCCGGTCAGCAGCCGGGCGCCGGCCGCGACGGCCTCCTTGACCCAGCTCTCGACGCGCTCGGCGGCCTCGACGGAGACGAGCGGCCCGACCTGGGTCTTCTCGTCGGCGGGGTCGCCGGTGACCAGGGCCTCCACGGCCGGGATCAGCTTGGCGAGGAACGCCTCGCTCACCCGCTCCTCGACGATGACCCGCTGGACCGAGATGCAGCTCTGCCCGGCCTGGTAGTTGGAGAACAGCGCCGTCCGGGAGGCGGCCCAGTCGAGGTCGGCGTCGGCGAGCACGACGGCCGCGGCGTTGCCGCCCAGCTCCAGCGTGACGTGCTTGCGCGGCACCTGGTCCATGATGGCGTAGCCGACCGGCCCGGACCCGGTGAAGGAGACGACCGGCAGGCGCGGGTCCTCGACGAGGGCGGAGGCGCGGTCGTTCGGGACGGGCAGGACGGAGAACATGCCCGCGGGCAGGTCGGTCTCGGCCAGGATCTCCCCCAGCACCAGGGACGACAGCGGCGTCGCCGGGGCGGGCTTGACGATGATCGGGGCGCCGACCGCGATGGCCGGGGCGACCTTGTGGGCCACCAGGTTCAGCGGGAAGTTGAACGGAGTGATCGCCAGGACCGGGCCGTGCGGGACGCGGGAGACGTAGGCGAGGCGGCCCGCGGAGGCGGCCTCGGTGTCCAGGCGCACGGTCTCGCCGTTGAGGCGGCGGGCCTCCTCGGCGGCGAACTGGAAGGTGGAGATGGCGCGGCCGACCTCGCCGCGGGCCCAGAAGATGGGCTTGCCGTTCTCCTCCATGATGAGCCGGGCGATCTCCTCGGCCCGCTCGGTCAGGCGGCGCACGACGTGGGTGAGGGCCGCGGCCCGCACGTGGAGGGGCAGCGCGGCGGCCTGCTTGCGCACGGCGTCGGCCGCGGCGACGGCCTCCTCGACCTGCTCGGGGGTCGGCACGGAGCAGACGCCGACGACACGGCCGTCATGGGAGTTGGTCACGGTGAGCTCGGCGTCCCCCGTGGCGGGGCGGCCGGCGAGCCAGAAGGGGCGCACGTCCATGGATCAGACGCTATGTCACGGTCTCTGGGACGGTGTTACTCCACCATGCACAAGACCCTTGCGCCGTCGCGCCGTTACGCATAAAAATATCTCGCTCTCTGCCTGTAACGGAAACAGGGCCAATTATGGATATTTCTGAGATGGCACCTGTTCCACGGAGCGCGGCCCCGATCACGTCACCGATCGCCACCACCCGAGAGCGGAAGGGCATGGTCGCATGACCTCTACGGCGCCACGCGGCCTTCAGGGCGCCTACCTGATCGGCGAGCGCGCCGGCCAGGACGAACTGCGCGGCAGGCTGCTCGACGTGGCCAGCCAGCTTCTGATCACAGTCGGCCCGGAGAGCCTGTCGATGCGCCGTATCGCCGCCGAGGCCGGGTGCTCGACGACCGTCATCTACACCATGTTCGGCAGCAAGGAGGGCCTGGCCGAGGCCCTGTACCTGGAGGGCTTCGAGCGGTTCCGGCGACGGCTGGAGGCGGTGCCGCCGCACCGCAACGCGCTGGAGCACCTGACCGCGCTCGGCCCCGCCTACCGGGAGGCCGCGCTCGCCGAGCCCGGGTACTACGCGCTGATGTTCGAGCGGGCCATTCCCGGCTTCGCGCCGAGCGAGCGGGCCAGGACCCTCGCCAGGGCGGCGCTGAACGTCCTGGACCGGGTGATCGCCGACTGCATCTCGGCGGGCTACCTCATCCCGACCCAGCCCAGGAAGATCGCCGACGCCCTGTGGGCGGCGGCCCAGGGCGCGATCGGCCTGGAACGCGCCGGGCACCTGCGCGACGGCCACACCTACCAGACCGTCACCTACGCCACCATCTCCCGCTACCTCGCCGACCGGCCCTGACCTCCCGGCCGCCCTGACCGTCCCCGACCTCCCGACCGGCCCCGGCCTACCGGCCGCCCGAACGGCCCTGACCCGATCCGCCCGGGGTCGCCCGGCCTGTCGTGACCGTCCCGCGTCCCGGCCGGCGGGTCCGCGGCGGTCAGTCCGCGACGGTCAGCGCGACCCACAGCTCGGCGCGGGCCGCCGGGTCGTCGAGGTCACGGCCGAGGAGCTCGGCGACCCGGCGCATGCGGTAGCGCAGGGTGTGCCGGTGCACGCCGAGCCGCTGCGCCGCCGCGTCCCAGTGACCGTTGCAGGCGAGGTAGGCGCGCAGCGACTCCAGCAGGTCGGCGCGCGAGCCGTACTCGCGCAGGGGGGCGAGCAGCGCCGTGGCGAACGCCGCGCTCGCCTCCGGGTCGAGCAGGGCGAGCAGGCCCTGGCCGGCGAGGTCGGCGAAGCGCATGACCCCGGCCGAGCCGCGCCGGGCGGCGGCGAGCGCCTGGTCGGCCTGGTCGAGCCCGGCGCGCAGGTCGTCGAGGGTGACCGGGGCGCCGATCCCGACCGGGCCGTGCTCGGCCAGCGCCGCGGCGACCTCCTCCACGCGGTCCCCGGCCACGACGACCACCGTCCGGCCGTCGAGGGGGGCGGCGAACTCGGACCCGGCGGCCTCCAGCGCCGCCTCGGTGTCGCCGGCTACGCAGAGCACGCTCAGCGGCCCGTCCGGCAGCCCGTCGCCCAGCCGTTCCAGTGCCTCGACCCCGGCCCGCGCCTGCCCGGCGAGCAGCAGCCCGAGCACCGCCGAGCGGACCCGCCGCTCGGCGGCCAGGTGCTCCCGGCCGTGCTCGACGGCGAGGGTCAGCAGCGAGCCGGCGGCGTTGACCACGGTGTGCGCGACCGGGGTGAACGGCCGCTCCAGGCCGACGGCGAAGAAGCCCCTGACCCGGCGGGCGCCGAGCGGCTGCACGACGACGTACTCCCCCGGCGTGGACAGCGACAGGCTCGCGGGCGCGCCGCCCCCGGGGGTCTTGCGGAGGCGTTCCAGCTCGGGGCGGAGGGCTGCGACCCGGGAGGCGCCCCGGCCTGTGGCGTGCCGTACGGCTCCGGACTCGTCGAGCAGGACGGCCCAGCCGCCGAGCTCGCGGGCCAGGCGGTCGATGACCGCGCGCGGCCCCTCGGGGCGCAGCGCGGCGCGGGTGAGGCGTCCCTGCGCGGCGAAGGCGCGGCTGATCTCGTCGTACTGCTCGGCCGCGATCAGGTCGCTGACCAGCTTGCTGATGGCGACGAAGGGCGTGTCGCGGGGCACCTCGACGAGCGGCAGCCCGGCCCGCGCCGCCGCGGCCACCAGTTCGGCGGGGACCGTCTCGTGCCCCAGGCCGACGCCGAGCCCGAGGCCGGTGACGCCCTTGCCGACCAGCCGGGCGACGTACGACGCGGCGTTGTCCGCGTCCAGGCGCATGCCGGTGGTCAGCACCAGCTCGCCGCCCTCCAGGAAGGGCGTCGGGTCCTCCAGTTCGCTGACCGCGACCCAGCTCACCGGACGGTCGAGGCCGTCGTGGCCGGCGAGCACGCCGAGCCGGAGCGGCAGGCGCCGCACGACTGTGCGGAGCGTCGGCGCCACGGTCTACCTCCGGTTTGTACGTTACGTCCAGCACGCTCTTCGCAATTTTGCCATAGTGCATCATCAGCACACCGACGGACGCGACATACCTTCGCACTATGAGCACCGTCACCCAGGGCGGCCCCTCGCTTCCCCAGGAGCGCCGGGTCGTCACCGAGATCCCCGGCCCCAAGTCGCGCGAGATGTTCGCCCGCAAGCAGGCCTCCGTCCCCCAGGGCATCGGCACCACCCTGCCGGTCTTCGTGACGCACGCCGGTGGCGGTGTCGTCGTGGACGCGGACGGCAACTCCCTCATCGACTTCGGCTCCGGCATCGCGGTGACCAGCGTCGGCAACGCGGCTCCGCGCGTGGTCGAGCGGGTCACCCGGCAGGTCGCCGACTTCACCCACACCTGTTTCATGGTCACGCCGTACGAGTCGTACGTCGAGGTCTGCGAGAAGCTCAACGCGCTGACCCCCGGCGACCACGAGAAGCGGACCTTCCTCCTCAACAGCGGCGCCGAGGCCGTGGAGAACGCGGTCAAGGTCGCCCGCAGCGCCACCGGGCGCGACGCGGTCGTGGTGTTCGACCACGGCTACCACGGCCGGACGCTGCTCACCATGACGCTGACCGCCAAGAGCATGCCGTACAAGCATGGTTTCGGGCCGTTCGCCCCGGAGGTCTACCGGGTGCCGCTGGCCTACCCCTACCGTTGGCCGACGGGGCCCGAGAACTGCGCCGAGGAGGCCGCGGCCCAGGCCATCGACCAGATCAGCAAGCAGATCGGCGCGCAGAACGTGGCCGCCGTGGTGATCGAGCCCATCGCGGGCGAGGGCGGCTTCATCGAGCCCGCCAAGGGCTTCCTGCCGCGGATCGTGGAGTTCTGCCGTGAGAACGGCATCGTCTTCATCGCCGACGAGGTCCAGACCGGCTTCGCCCGGACCGGCAACCTGTTCGCCTGCGAGGACGAGGGCATCGTCCCGGACATCATCGTGACCGCCAAGGGCATCGCGGGCGGACTGCCGCTGTCGGCCGTCACCGGCCGCGCCGAACTGCTCGACAAGGTCCACCCGGGCGGCCTGGGCGGCACCTACGGCGGCAACCCGCTGGCCTGTGAGGCGGCGCTGGGCGTGATCGAGACCATCGAGGCCGACGACCTGGTCGGCAGGGCCCGCCACATCGGCGAGGTCATGCTGCCCCGGCTGCGCGCCCTCGCCGAGCGCAACCCGGTGGTCGGCGACGTGCGCGGCCGCGGCGCCATGATCGCCATCGAGCTGGTCGTCCCCGGCACCAAGGACCCGCACCCCACCGCGGCGGGCGAGATCGCCAAGCGGTGCCACGCCGAGGGTCTGCTCGTGCTGACCGCCGGCACCTACGGCAACGTGCTGCGGTTCCTGCCGCCGCTGGTCATGCCCGACCACCTGCTGGAGGAGGGCCTGACCATCCTGGAGAAGGCCATCAGCGAGGTCTGACCATTTACATCCCCATAAAAGGGGCA
This sequence comes from Streptosporangium sandarakinum, assembly GCF_013409935.1. Lineage (GTDB taxonomy): Bacteria > Actinomycetota > Actinomycetes > Streptosporangiales > Streptosporangiaceae > Streptosporangium > Streptosporangium nondiastaticum. The sequence continues at coordinate 1,706,603 of NZ_JACCCO010000001.1, forward strand.
CCCGGCTTGATGCTGGGTGCCCCTTTTGCTGCCATACGACATGCGCGCGGGACGTGATTTAACCGCCCCTTGGCCCACAGCACGACGACCACGGGAGATCGCGGCGTTATAACGGTTGCGATACGAGATCGCAGATCACGACCGGAGGCGCGATGAGCCGGCGGCCGACCAGAGGGGGGCAGGACGCCATGACCTTCGACCCCGAGGGCCTGACCCGCACCCAGCGGGAGGGCGACGCCTGCGTGGTCTGTCACAAGAAGTGGCCGCGCCCGCGCATCAGGATCGGGCGGCTGCCCGACGAGGCGGCGCTGTTCGCCTGCCCGGAGTGCGCCGACGCGCTGCTGCAGGACCCGAGGGAGAACGTCCGCCCGCTGCCCCGCCGCGCGGCCTTCTTCTAGAGCCCCGCGTTTCCGGGTCCCCCTCCCGCCTCGCCGAAAAGGGCTGAGAAAAGGGCCGTGCCCTCCCCCGCCGGAGCGGGGAAGGGCACGGAGAAGCGGTCCCGCGCCGGTGTCACCGGGCGGTGGCGCCTACTTGGTGAAGCCGATCTTCGTCCAGTCCTTGTCGGCGTAGCCGAACGAACCGTAGTTCGCCAGGTTCTTCTTGGCGGCGTGGATGTCGGGGCGCTGGTAGATGGGGAGGGTGTGCACCTCGTCCCAGATCAGCTTGTCGGCCTGGTTGCCCAGCTCCATGGCCTTGGCCGGGTCCATCTCGCCGCCCGCCTGCTCGATGACCTGGTCCAGCTCGGGGGTGCCGATGCGCGGGAAGTTGCTGCCGTAGTTGTCCGGGCCGGTCGGCGTCTTGTAGATCTGCGACAGGCCGTTCAGCGGGAACGGCGTGCCCAGCCACGAGAACGGCGTGATGTCGAAGTTGCCGGGAATGATGAAGTCGTCGAAGAACTTGTCACCCGGCACCGGCTCGACGGTGACCTTGACGCCGACCTCCTTCAGCATCGCCTGGGTGAGCTCACCCTCCTGCTTGGACAGCGCCAGGTCGGCCGGGACGATGAAGCGGAGGTTGAGCTCCTTGCCGTCCTTCTTGCGGTACTCGCCCTCCTGCTTCCAGCCGGCGGCGTCCAGCAGCTGCTTGGCCTTCTCCGGGTTGTACTTGCCGAGGTCCCCGGAGTTGTCCACATAACCCTTCTGGGTGTTCATGTAGACGTGGTTGTTGAGGAGCTGGATCGGCCAGTCCATGTCCTTGAGGTCGGACTGGGCGATGGCCTCGCGGTTGATGCCCAGCACGATGGCCTGGCGGACCGACTTGTCCTTCAGCTGCTCCGAGGAGCCGTTGATGGTGAAGTGGCGCCAGTTCGGGGCCGCCGCCTTGCGGATGTCGACGTTCGGCACCTCCTTGGCCCGCTTGAGGTCCGCGGCGTTCGCCGGGATCTCCACCGCGTCGATCTCGCCGTTGGCGAAGGCGCCGATCATGGCGGTCTGGTCGATGGCCCGGAAGATGACCTTGTCGAGCTTGGGCTTCTGGCCCCACCACTTGTCGTCACGGACGAGGGTGGCGGTCTTGGCGGTCTGGTCCATGGACTCGACCTTGAACGGGCCGGCGGTGACCGGGATCTTGTCGATCCAGCCCTTGTTGAAGTGCTCGGGCGTGTCGTTCGTCGAGGCCGGGTAGAGCGGCGAGAACATGCCCTTCCAGTCGGGGAAGTTCTTGGCGAAGGTGACCACCACCTCCTTGTCGGAGGCGCCCTTCTCCACCGACTCGACGCGCTCGTAACCCTCGGTCGAGGAGACCTGGTACTTCTTGTTCTCGCCGTTCAGCGCCTTCCACTGGGCGACGAAGTCCTTGTAGGTGATCGGCGTGCCGTCCGACCAGGTCGCCTTCTCGTTGATCTTGTAGGTGACGACCTGCTTGCCGCTACCGAGGTCCATCTTCCACTCGGTGACGTAGTTCGGGTTGTTGGTGACCTCGGCCTTGTCGTCGGCGATGCCGATCAGCGGCATCAGCGGCTCGATCACGTCGTCGGTGCTGGCGTTGGTGCCGTTCACCTGGTTGTAGTTCCACTGCTCCTGCCACTGGCTGAGGCCGAGCTTCACCACGCCGCCGTCGGCGACCTGCTCGTAGGAGACCGGGTTGATCGTGCTGCCGGGCAGCGCGGCGGCCTGCTCCTGAGCGGCCTGGCTCGACTCGGCCTTCGGCTTGTCGCCGCTGCCGCCGCCGCAGGCGGTGAGGGCCATGGCCAGGAGCGCGGCTCCGGCTGCGGCCTTGTAACCAACCTTCACGTGTTCCTCCATCGGGGATTCTTCAGGAGACCGCGGTCTCGGGTACCTCGGTCACCTCGGGGTAGTGGCAGGCGGCGCCGTGATCGGCGGCGGGCGCGAGCCGGGTGACAATGGGCTCTTCGGTGTCGCACCGGCGCGCGTCCTCGGCGCTCAGCCGGGCGCGCTTGGGGCAGCGGGTGCGGAACCGGCAGGCCGACGGCGGCGATGCCGGGCTGGGCAGGTCGCCCTCCAGCAGGATCCGCTCGCGCGAGCGCTCCAGGTTCGGGTCGGGCAGCGGGATGGCCGACAGCAGCGCCCGCGTGTAGGGGTGGGCGGGCCTGGCGTAGACCTCCTCGACCGCTCCGATCTCGGCGATCTTGCCGAGGTACATCACGGCCACCCGGTCGGCGATGTGCCGGACCACCGACAGGTCGTGGGCGACGAAGAGGTAGGACAGGCCGAGCTTGACCTTCAGGTCCTCCAGCAGGTTGATCACACCCGCCTGGATGGACACGTCCAGTGCCGACACCGGCTCGTCCAGCACGATCAGCTTCGGCTCCAGCGCCAGGGCGCGGGCGATGCCGATGCGCTGGCGCTGGCCGCCGGAGAAGTTCTGCGGGTAGCGCTCGGCGTGGGACGGCTCCAGGCCGACCAGGGTGAGCAGCTCGGCGACCCGGGCCGGCACGTCCTTGCGGCCGTGCGCGCGCAGCGGCTCGGCGAGGATGTCGCCGACCGGCATCCTGGGGTCGAGCGCGGCCATCGGGTCCTGGAAGACGATCTGCAGGTCCCGGCGGAGCGCGGTGCGCTCGCCCCGGCCCAGCTTGGCGCTGTCCTTGCCCAGCACGACGACCGTGCCGTCCTGGGGCGCCTCCAGCTGCATGATCTGCTGCAGGGTGGTGGTCTTGCCGCAGCCCGACTCGCCGACCAGGCCCAGCGTCTCGCCCTCGGCGATGTCGAAGCTGATGCCGTCCACCGCGTGCACGGTGCCGACCCGGCGCTTGAACACCGCGCCCTTCATGAGCGGGTAGTGCCGGATCAGGTCCTCGACCTTGAGCACGGTCTCCCGCTCGGCACGCGGCCGGGAGGCCTCCGTCTCGGCGGGAGGCTCGGGAACGGGGTAGATCGTGGCGCCGTCGAGGTTCTTCAGCTCGATCTCGTGCGCGCGGATGCATGCCGCCCGGCGGCTGCCGGGGCCCACCGGCTCCAGCTCGGGCTCGCCGTCGTCGCAGGCGTCCACCTTCATCGGGCAGCGCGGCGCGAACGGGCAGCCCGGCGGCAGCGCGGCCGGCGAGGGCGGGTTGCCCTCGATCGGGATCAGCCGCGCCGACGGGCGGTCCATCCGCGGGATCGAGGCGAGCAGCCCCATCGTGTACGGCATGCGCGGGCGGTAGTAGATCTCGTCCACGCCGCCCAGCTCGACCGGCCGGCCGGCGTACATGACCAGCACCCGGTCGGCCAGGCCCGCGACGACCCCCAGGTCATGGGTGATCATCACGATGCCCGCGCCGGTCTCCCGCTGCGCGGTCTTGAGCACCTCCAGCACCTGGGCCTGGATGGTGACGTCGAGCGCGGTGGTCGGCTCGTCGCAGATCAGCACGTCGGGGTCGTTGGCGATGGCCATGGCGATCATCGCGCGCTGACGCATGCCGCCGGAGAACTCGTGCGGGAACGCCTTGGCCCGGACGTCCGGGTGCGGGATGCCGACCAGGTCCAGCAGCTCGACGGCCCGCTTGGCGGCCTTGTCCTTGCCGACCTTCTGGTGGATCCGCACCGCCTCGGCGATCTGGGCGCCGATGGTGTAGACGGGGGTGAAGGCCGACAGCGGGTCCTGGAAGATCATGCCGATGGACTTGCCACGGAGCCGGGTGAGCTCCTCCTCCGGCATGCCGATCAGCTCCTGGCCGTGGAGCTTGACCGAGCCGCTGATCTCGGCGCCCTCGGGCAGCAGGCCCATCACGGCCAGCGAGGTCACCGACTTTCCGGAACCCGACTCGCCGACGATGCCGAGCACTTCGCCCCGGGCGAGCTGGTAGCTCACGCCCCGGACGGCCTTGATACCGCCGCGGAAGGTGACGTTGAGGTCGTTCACCTCGAGAATCGTCATGAGTTGCTCCCCGGGTCGAGCGCGTCGCGCAGGCCGTCGCCGATGAGGTTGACGCTGAGCACCAGCAGCACGAGCAGGCCGGACGGGAAGAGGAAGAGCCAGGAGTAACCCGGGACCTTGTCACTTCCCGCCGCGATCAGCGTGCCGAGCGAGACGTCGGGCGGCTGGACGCCGAACCCGAAGAACGACAGCCCGGCCTCGCCGATGATCGCGGCGCTCACGTTCAGCGTGGCGTCGATGATCAGCAGGGAGGAGAGGTTCGGCACGACGTGCCGGATGATGATCTTCCAGCCGGGGATGCCCATGTAGCGGGCGGCCAGGATGTACTCCCGCTCCCGCAGGGAGAGCGTCATGCTCCGCACCACCCGGGAGGTGATCATCCAGGAGAACGCGGCCAGCAGGAGCACGAACCAGAGCCAGGAGCCGCCCCTGAGGTTCGGCGAGACGATCGCGATGATCAGGAAGCTGGGCAGCACGAGCAGCAGGTCCGCGCCCCACATCAGCGCCTTGTCCAGCCAGCCGCCGAAGTAGCCGGCCGAGGCGCCGACGAGCGCGGCGAGACCGGTGGAGATGAGGGCGACGAGGAAGCCGATGACGATCGACTTCTGCATGCCGTGCAGGGCCACCGCGTAGACGTCCTGGCCGATCTGGGTGGTGCCCCACCAGTGGTCGGCCGAGGGCGGCTCCATGAACGCCGCGAAGTCCTTCTCCAGCCAGTCGTGCGGGCCGAAGAACGGGCCGACGTAGGCCAGGAGCAGGAGCACCAGCAACGCGATCAGGCCGTAGCGGGTCTGCCGGTTGCGCAGCATGCGGGCGAAAACGACCTTGGAACGCATCTCAGCTCACCCGCACCCGGGGGTCGAGGGCCGCCACGATGAAGTCCGACAGCAGTCCCGCGAAGAGCACGCACACGGCGGCGAACAGGTTCACCGCGGCGACCGCGTTGGTGTCGTTCTGCTGGATCGAGTCCACCAGCCAGGCGCCCATGCCGTTCCAGCCGAAGATCTTCTCGGTGAAGATCGCGCCGGTCAGCAGCGTGCCGAAGGTGAAGGCGAAGTAGGTCGCGGCCGGCACCAGCGCGGTCCGCAGCGCGTGCTTGAGCAGCGCCGCCTTGCGGCTGAGGCCCTTGGCCCGGGCGGTGCGGACGAAGTCCTGGCCCAGCACGTCCAGCATCATGTTGCGCTGGATGCGGCTGTAGAAGGCGATCTGCCCGAGGCACAGGGAGATGGTCGGCAGGATCAGGTGGTTGAGCCGGCTGAGCGTCTGGTCCCAGCCGCTCAGCCCCGGGGTGTACTCGCCGGTGTACTCCAGCTTGGTGCCCAGCAGCTCGTTCATCCCGACCGCTCCGATGGTGAGCATCTTCGCCATCACGAAGACCGGGACCGCCATGATGACGAAGGCCGCCACACCGATGACCCGGTCGCTGACCCGGTACTGTCTGATCGCCGCGAAGGCCCCGACGGCCACGCCTATCCCCGAGCCGAGGACCGTGCCGATGAGCAGCAGCCGCAGGCTGACGCCGATCCGGCGGCCCATCTCATCGTTGACCGACTTGCCCTGCCAGGTCTTGCCGAGATCGCCGGTGACGACCCCTGAGACCCAGGTGACATAGCGCTCGAAGACGGGCTTCTTGTCGTTGAGGTTGTAGTCGTCCAGCGTCGAGTCGATGACGGCTTCCGCCACCGGTGGCTGACGGCCTTCGTACTTCGCCCTGGGGTTGAGACTGGTCGCGGCGAGGAAGTACGCCATGCTCGCGGCGATCGCCACCAGCAGGACGTTGCTGACCAGCCGCTTCAGCAGGTAGGCGCCCATCGTCCTCCCCTCATATATCGCCCGGGAACGCGAGGGACGGCGGCGGTTCACCGCGCGGTGGACAGCACCTGATCCCACTTAGCGCATGGTTGATCCCGCTATGTCTCTTTTAATGCGGGATGAGCGAAACCATACCTGGGGGTAGTGATTAGAACCGACGGCGGGGGGTAACGATCCGGATTCGAGATGTCCAGATCCTGTGACACTTAGTCGTCACCGCAGGTCAGAGCCTCGCCGTCACCGCCTCCGAGCGCCGCCCGGCCCCGGGCACGCAGAAGAGGCGGCCCCGGAGACCGGGACCGCCTCGGTGCGCGGAAGCCGTACGGCAGAACCATCACGGCTCGGGCGAGCCGTACGGCGGGACCATCGCGGCCCGCACCAGCCGTGCGGCGGAGCCGCCTCCGCCCGCGCGAGCCGTACGGCGGGACCGCCGGATGGCTCAGGCGGGCTGGAGCGCCGCCGCGAGCTGGTCGCGCATGCCCCACGGGGAGCCGTAATCTCCCAGCAGGTCCAGGAACGGCACCGCGTCGAACGCCTCGGGGCCCAGCACCCCGGAGCCGGTCCAGACGCCGGTGGCCAGCAGCTCCAGCGCGACCACCGGGTGCAGGGCGGTCTGCCAGACCACGGCCTGGCAGCCGTACTCCCGCATCGACCACTCGTTGTCGACCACGTGGTACAGGTAGACCTCGCGCGGCTCGCCGTCCTTGCCGACACCCTTCACCCACGTGCCCGCGCAGGTCTTGCCGCGCATCCGGTCGCCGAGGGTGGCCGGGTCGGGGAGGCTGGCGGCGACCACGTCGCGGGGCGAGGTCTCGACGCCGCCGACGCGGATCTTGCCGGCGTTGTCCAGGCCGAGCTTGTGCAGGGTCTTCAGCACCCCGATGAACTCCTCGCCCAGGCCGTACTTGAACGTCACACGCCTGGCGTCGACCCAGCGCGGGACGAGCAGCACCTCCTCGTGCTCGACGTTCACGCACTCCACCGGGCCGATGCCCTCGGGGAAGTCGAACACCTCCGGCTCACTGAACGGCTCGGTGGTGCGCCAGCCGCCGTCCTCCCAGATGACCGGCGGGTTGAGGCACTCCTCGATGGTGGTCCAGATCGAGAAGGTCGGCGCGAAGTCGTAGCCGTCCACCACCAGGTTGGCCCCGTCGCGGATCCCGATCTCGTCGATGCTCTCGAAGAGGTGGTCGGCGGCGTAGCGGGCGAACACGTCGGCCAGGCCCGGCTCGACCCCCATGCCGACCAGGGCCAGCAGGCCCCGGTCGCGCCAGGCGCCGTCCAGCGCGAACTGCTCGTCGCCGAGCTTCACCCCGGGCAGCTCGTACGGCCGCTGGGGGTGGGGGCGCGACAGCGACATGGCCATGTCCAGGTAGTGCGCGCCGGCGTTCAGCGCGGCCCGGAAGAGGGGCATGGTGAAACGGGGATCCACGGCGTTGAAGAGCACGTCGCAGCGGTGCTCGGCCAGGGCCGCCTCCACCGCGGCCTGGTCGGAGGCGTCCAGCGTGATGGCGCTGAACCGCGGATCGGCGACCTTGGCCACCGCGGCGGCGGCCCGGCTCTGTTGGGAGTCGGCCACCACGATGTGTTCGAAGAAATGTCGGCGCGCGGCGATCGGGACGACGGCGGACCCGACGCCGCCGGCTCCCACAAGGAGGATTCTCATGGCCCGATCCTACTCACTGACTGGTCAACCAGCCAATAACGAAGACATAAATTCGCCACTGAATCCATCGTTGATCACGAGCAGAACCACGGAAACCGTGGCGATCCGACTCCATGGCAGACATGCCTGGGGACCCGCCTGATGAGCGCGCCCGGGGACGAGGCGGGCGCTCCGGGGGTCGGGGGAAACGCCCGGAGCGCCCCTGACGGGCCACACCCGGCGGGGGACGGGCGCGCCCGCGGCTCGTCAGGCGCGGGTCACCGGCGGGTCACGGGGAAGCCGGTCATTCCACCAGGTCCTTCCACCGCTTCGTCCAGTCGGTGTAGTCAGTGCATTCCCCGCCCGCGCCGCCGCAATCCTTCGACGGGCGAACGGCAAAGAAGACGCGCTTCAGCCACGCCGCGTCCCCGGCGTGGTGGGCGTCGCAGACGCGCCGCGCCTCGCCGCCGCACGCCTTGGAGTTCGCCGGGGCGAGGCCGGTCCAGGCCGCGGCCGCGCGCTGCGCCTTCGGCGAGGTGATCCAGTCGAGCCACCGATAGGCGCAGTTCGGGCTGGCGGCGCCGGAGGAGAGCATCCAGGAGTCGGCCCACCCGGTCATCGGCGCGTCATCGAGCGCCTTCACCGGGCGGCCCGCCCGCGCGAAGAGGTCGGCGTGGTACGGCAGGGCCCCGCCGAGCCGTACCCGATCCGTCGCGAAGGCCCGGATCACGTCCAGGGAGTCGCGCCAGTAGACCCGGCCGGGTCCGTCGTGCCGGGAGACCAGCTCCACGGCCGCGTCGAGCTGCTCCGGCGTGAGCTGGAACGGATCGTCGATCTTCAGGTCCGGCCGCGTCTCCCTCAGCGCGAGCGCGGCCCCGGCGAGGCTCATCGGGGTGTCCTTGATCGCCACCCGCTCGTCGTCGTAGAGGTCCTGCGGCCCCTTCGGCCGCTCGCCCCGGTAGAGGACCTCGTCGGCGCTCCACAGGTACGGCACGCCGAAGACCTCCTTCCCCCGCCGCGTCGAGGGCAGCTCGCGCAGCCGCTCCGGAACGTCCTTGTAGGAGGTGAGGAGGCCGGTGTCGATCGGCGCGACCTTCCCCTCGGCGACCAGTTGCCCGGCCAGCTCGGGCGGGGGCGAGACGACGTCGTAGGACCCCGGCCGGAACTTCGCCGCCATCTCCTCCGCCGACCGCACCCGGTCCAGCCGGACGACCCGGCAACCGGTGCCGTTCTCGAAGGATGAGACCCAGTCGACCCCGGTCAGGGTCGTGCCGTACTCGACGTGGCCCTGGAAGGTGAGCACCCGCAGGACGCCCTCGCCCTTGCCGATCGAGGCCGAGGGCTTCGGCGACGGGCTCCGGTCGTCCGGGCCGCCGGTCGCCCCGGGGCCCGGGGTGACATCGCGGCCCGGTGTCGCGGTGGACGCCGGGGAGGGCGAGCCGGTGGACGCGGGCGCGGCGTTCCGGGCGGGGGCCGCGCCCGCGGTCCCGGCGGAGGTCATGCTCCCGGCGGAGGTCACGGTGCCCGCCGCCACGCACGCGGCCAGCGCCAGGCCGCCCGCCAGCGCGCCCCGGCGTGTACGGCGCGGCCCGTCACTGCCCACGAATAAGTCCCCTTACCGACGCGTCGACATCTGTGCGGAGCCTACCCGCCCGCGCCCGGCCCGGCGGGGACTCGCGGGCGAGTCCCCGCCGGTGCCCCGGGCCGGGTCTCCGGCCCGGACGGGGTTTCAGGCGTTGGTGGGGAAGCCGAGGTTGACGCCGCCGTGGCTGGGATCGAGCCAGCGGGAGGTGACGACCTTGCCCCGGGTGTAGAAGTGCACGCCCTCGGTGCCGTGGACGTGGGTGTCACCGAACAGGGACGCCTTCCAGCCGCCGAAGCTGTAGAAGGCCATCGGCACCGGGATCGGCACGTTGATGCCGATCATGCCGACCTCGACCTCGTTCTGGAAACGGCGGGCCGCGCCGCCGTCGTTGGTGAAGATCGCGGTGCCGTTGCCGTACTCGCCGTCGTTGATCAGCTTCAGCCCCTCCTCATAGGAGGAGACCCGCACGATCGCCAGGACCGGCCCGAAGATCTCCTCGGTGTGCACCCGCGAGCCGGCCGGCACGTGGTCCAGCAGCGTGGGCCCGAGCCAGAAGCCGGGGGTGTCGGCGGCGGCGCCGCCGCCCAGGATCGGGGTGCGGCGGCCGTCGATGACGAGCTTGGCGCCCTCGGCCACGCCCGTCTCCAGGTAGGAGGCGACCTTGTCGCGGTGCACCTGGGTGACCAGCGGGCCCATCTGCGAGGCGGGGTCGTCGCCGGGGCCGACGGTCAGCTCCGCCACCCGGGAGACGATCTTGTCGACCAGTTCGTCACCGACCGGGTCGACGGCCAGCACGACGGAGATCGCCATGCACCGCTCACCGGCCGAGCCGAAGCCCGCCGACACCGCCGCGTCCGCCACCAGGTCGAGGTCGGCGTCGGGCAGCACCAGCATGTGGTTCTTGGCGCCGCCGAGCGCCTGGACCCGCTTGCCGTGCGCGGTGCCGGCCTCGTAGACGTACCGGGCGATGGGCGTGGAGCCGACGAAGGAGACCGCGCGCACGTCCGGGTGCTCCAGCAGCCGGTCCACCGCCGCCTTGTCGCCCTGCACGACGTTGAAGACGCCGTCGGGCAGGCCCGCCTCCTTCCACAGCCGGGCCATCAGCAGCGACGCCGACGGGTCGCGCTCCGACGGCTTGAGGACGAAGGCGTTGCCGCAGGCGATCGCGATGGGGAACATCCACATCGGCACCATGGCCGGGAAGTTGAACGGGGTGATCCCCGCGACCACGCCCAGCGGCTGGCGGATCGAGTAGGAGTCGACCCGGGTGGAGACGCCCTCGGAGAAGCCGCCCTTGAGCAGGTGCGGGATGCCGCAGGCGAACTCCACGACCTCCAGGCCGCGGGCCACCTCGCCCAGCGCGTCGGAGTGGACCTTGCCGTGCTCGGCGGAGATGAGCCGGGCGAGTTCGTCGCGGTTGGCGTGCATCAGCTCGCGGAAGCGGAACAGCACCCGCGACCGCTTGACCAGCGAGGCGTCCCGCCACGCCGGGTAAACCGCCGCCGCGGCGGCCACGGCGGCGTCGACCTCGGCGACCGACGCCAGGTGGACCCGTCCGCTGACCTCGCCCGTCGCCGGGTCGAAGACGTCGGCGGTACGGCCGCCGCCCTCGACCTCGGCTCCGCCGATCCAGTGGGTGATGTTCTTCACGACGAGACGACCTCTGCGTTGATGACTTCGAGTGCGTTGACGATGATCCCGAGGCCCTCGGCGGCCTCGTCCATGGTCAGGGTGAGCGGCGGGGCCATGCGCAGCACGTTGCCGTGCAGGCCGCCCTTGCCGGCGAGGAGGCCGGCCTTCTTGGTCTCCTCCATGAACCGGGCCGCCAGCGCCGGGGAGGGCTCGCCGGTGGCCGGGTCGACCAGCTCGACGGCGAACATCAGGCCCTTGCCGCGGATGTCGCCGACGACCGGCAGCCGCGGCGCGGCCTCGCGGAGCCCGTCGATGATCAGGGTGCCGGTGCGGGCGGCGTTGGCCTGCAGGTCATGGTCGAGGACGTAGTCGAGGGTCGCGTTGGCGGCGGCCATGGAGATCGGGTTGCCGCCGAAGGTGGCCAGGCCGACCGCGTGCAGGCCGTCCATGAGGTCGCCGCGGGCCACGACGCCGCCGACCGCGAAGCCGTTCCCCAGCCCCTTGGCGAACGTCATCATGTCGGGCGTGACACCGTGGTTGGCGATGCCGAAGAACGCCGATCCGGTACGGCCCCAGCCGGTCTGCACCTCGTCGGAGATGAACAGGATGCCCTCGGCGTCGAGGACCTCCTTGTAGGCGGCGAACAGCCCGTCGGGCGCCATGGTGAAGCCGCCCACGCCCTGGATCGGCTCGGCGATCAGCGCGGCCACGTCGCCGCCGACTGACGTGGCGAGCACGTGGCGCAGGTCCTCGACGCACGCGGCGATGTAGTCGGCGTCCGACATCCCGCGGAACTGGGCCAGGTGCCGGTCGGCGCCGTGCAGGAAGTGGACGTTCAGCGGCGACAGCGAGCTGTTCTTCCAGGAGCGGTTGCTGGTGACGCTGACCGCGCCGAAGGAGCGGCCGTGGTAGCTCTGCCGCATGGCGAGCACCTGGTCCGACCGGCGGGCGTAGGTCGCCAGCAGCAGCGCGGTCTCGTTGGCCTCGGTACCGGAGTTGGTGAAGAAGACCTTGGCGTTCTCGATGCCGGACAGCCGGGCGATCTTCTCGGCGAGCTCGACCTGACCGCGCAGCAGGTACACCGTCGAGGTGTGCACGACGCCGGTCGCGAGCTGGCGTTCCACGGCCTCCCGCACCTCGGCCACGTCGTAGCCGATCATGTTGGTGAGGATGCCCGCGAAGAAGTCGAGGTAGCTCTTGCCCGAGGCGTCGACGACCCGGTTGCCCTTGCCGCCGACGATCTCGATGGGCTCGTTGTAGTAAAGGGACAGCCAGTTGGGCATTACCGCCCGATGGCGCGCGAGAAGGTCCGACATACGTCGAGTATCCCTGTTTCCGAACCCCTCTCCCACGGGCAACCTGTCGGGACATTCCGACCTGACCCGTCACTGTGTAAAACCCGCCACCCCGGGCCCCTCCGTCCCGGCCGCCCACGCCCGCCTCCGGAGGCGGGTGGGGAGGTCCGGGGTGGCCAGGGCGGTCCGGGGTGGGCGGTGTCCGGCGTCAGCCGCCCGCCTCCACGAGGCCGGGCCGCTCGGCCGACGCCGCCGGGATCGCCGGGCGCAGCATCACGAACGCCAGGACGGCGGCGGCGAGGGTGAAGGCGACCCCCACCCAGGAGCCGAAGGTCATCGCCGACACGAAGGACTCCCGGGCGGTCCGCGCCAGCCCGGGGTCACCGAGTCGCAGCGCCACGGCCACGGAGTCGCGGGCCGCGGCGGGCGCCGACTCCGGCATGGACGAGCGGTAGACCCCGGCCAGCACACTGCCGAGCGCGGCCACGCTCAGCGCCATGCCGACCTGCTGGACGGTGTCGTTGAGCGCCGACCCGACGCCGGCGTGCTGGGGCGGAACGGCGCCCATCAGCGTCGCGTAGACGGCGGGCCCGGCGACGCCGGCGCCGACGCCCATGAGCATCAGGCCCGTGATCAGCAGGCCGTATCCGGTGTCGGCGGTCATGAAGGCGAGGACGCCGAACCCGAGGGCCATCACGGCCAGGCCCACCGCCGCCAGCGTGCGGCTGCTGACCTTCTGGCCGAGCCCCGCGCCCAGGATGTTGAAGACCGCGGCGGCCACGGCGTACGGCAGCAGCGCCAGCCCGGCCTTCATCGCCCCGTATCCCAGCACGAACTGGAGGTACTGGGTGAGCATCAGCAGCAGGGCGCCCGTGCCGAACGACATCAGCACGATGGAGAACGACGAGCCGCTGAAGTTCCGGTCGCGGAACAGCTCCAGCGGCAGCATCGGATGAGCGCTGCGGCGCTCCCAGAGCACGAACCCGCCCAGCGCCAGCACGGCCAGGACGGCGGCGGTGAGCACCTCGGGTGAGGTCCAGCCCCTGGACGGCGAGGAGATGACGGCGTAGACCAGCGCGGTCATGCCGGTGGCCGACAGCAGCACGCCGGGAGGGTCGAGCCGGCGGGCGGGGCCGCGCGACTCGGGCATCAGCAGCGCGGCGGCGACGACGGCGAGCACCGCGACCGGCACGTTGATCAGGAAGATCGATCCCCACCAGTAGTGCTCCAGCAGGAAGCCGCCCAGCGTGGGACCGGCGATGACGCCGACCATCGCCACCGCGCTCCAGGCGGCGATGGCCTTGCGGCGCTCGGCGTCGTCGAAGACGGTGATCAGGATCGACAGGGTGCTCGGCATCAGGATCGAGCCCCCGACACCCATCAGCGCGCGGGCCGCGACCAGCTGCCAGGGCTCGGTGACCAGCACCGCCACCAGGGACGCGCCGCCGAACAGCAGCAGGCCGATGATCAGGAAGCGCCTGCGGCCGTAGCGGTCGGACAGGCTGCCCGCGGTGAGCAGCAGCCCGGCGAAGACCAGGACGTAGGCGTCGATGATCCACTGGATGTCGGCGGGGGTGGCCCCCAGGTCTCTCATCAGGGACGGGATGGCGAGGTTCAGCACCGTGTTGTCGACGACGAGGACGAGGAGGCTCAGGCAGAGCACGCCCAGGATCCACCAGCGACGGGGGTGCGGCTCGGCTCGTACGGTGTGCGATTCCACTCGCACACCGTACGACAAAATCGAACGGTGTGCGATTCCTTTTATGCTGGAGGGGTGAACCAGCCCTTCAGCTCCGTCTGGACCCGCGAGCCGCGGCCCGCCAGGAGCGCGACCCTCAGCCGGGCCCAGATCGTCCGGGCGGCCATAGAGCTGCTCGACGCCGAGGGCCTCGACGCGCTCAGCATGCGCCGTCTGGGCGCCAAGCTCGGGTCCGGGGCCACGAGCATCTACTGGCACGTCGCCAACAAGGACGAGCTGCTGGAGCTCGCCGTGGACGAGGTCTACGGCAGGATCACCCTCCCCGGCGAGGACACGGCCTGGCGCGAGGCCGTCTCTGCCTTCGCCCACAGCATGCGCGCCGTCCTCCTGGAACACCCCTGGGCGGCCGTCCTCCTGGGGTCCAGGCCCTCTCTCGGCCCCAACGCCGTCGCGCTGGTGGACGGGCTGATGAAGGTGGGCCGGCGGGCCGGGTTCGCGGGCATGGCGGTGGACCACGCCTGGTCCACGCTGCTGGCCTTCGTGCTCGGCGCCACCACACCCGAGATCGCCTGGCGCGCCGCCCTCGGCTCCACCCGGGTGAGCGACACGGAGCTGATGAAGGCGACGCACAGCGTGGCGGAGGACGCCGTCCGCGACCACCCCGACCTGGCCGCGCACTACGCCCAGTACAAGGACATGGACGTCGAGGCCGGCCGCGCCGCCGCCTTCGACTTCGGCCTGACCTGCGTGCTCGACGGCCTCCAGGCCCGCCTGGACCGCGGGGACGCGCCGCCGTCCGGCTGAGGACCGCCGAAGCATTACCCACGCCGTACCCGGGCCGCAGCGTGGCGCCGTGACACCCGGGAAGAAACCCGACCACGCCCCGGGTGGGTGGCGGCACGGCGATCGATCACGGCGAGGCGGTGACGGCAGGAATGGACGTCGTTGGAGATTCCCCGTCCCCGGCGGTGCGCCGCCGTGACCTCCTCGGTCTGCCCGTCCTGGCGCTCGGAGCCGCGGCCGGTCCGCGAACGGCGGCCCGGGCGGACGGAGCGGACCCGTCCCCCACGCCGGGAGGGCCCTCCGGGGAGGGGGCCGGAAGCCCGAAGGAGGTGCCGGTCACACCGCCGGAGGACCTGATGCGCGAGCACGGCGTCCTCAAGCGCGTCCTGCTGGTCTACCGCGAGGGGATGCGGCGGATCGGCCGCGGCGAACGCGTGCCGTCCCGGGAGCTGCACGAGGGGGCCCGCGTCATCCGCGAGTTCATCGAGCAGTACCACGAGGAGAACGAGGAGAAGCACGTCTTCCCCCGGCTGCGGCAGGCCGGCCGGCTCACCGGCACCGTGGACACGCTCCAGCTCCAGCACCAGCGGGGCCGCGTCCTGACCGGCCGGATCCTGAAGGCCACCGGCCCGTCCGGGGCGCCGGGCGCATGGGCCCGCCGCCGCCTGGTCGCCGACATGGCGGCGTTCGTCCGGATGTACGAACCGCACGAGGCCCGCGAGGACACCGTCGTCTTCCCCGCCTTCCGCGATCTTCTTCCGCCCCGGGAGCTGCTCGAGCTGAGCGAGGTCTTCGAGGAGGACGAGCACCGCCGCTTCGGCCCCAACGGTTTCGCCGACATGGTGAACCGGGTCGCCGGCATCGAGAAGAACCTCGGCATCCACGACCTGGCCCGGTTCACCCCCCGGGTGTGAGCGGCCTGCGGATCCTCCCGTCCCGGCCGTGCGCACGGGCAGCCGTACGGCGGGACGGGGAGTCCGCGGAAGCGGAACCTACAGGCCCATCCACTGCTGGATGCGGAAGATCAGCTCCTGGGCGTCGACCGGCTTGGTGACGTAGTCGCTGGCTCCCGCCGCCAGGGTCTTCTCCCGGTCGCCGTGCATGGCCTTGGCGGTCACCGCGATGATCGGCAGGCCGGCGAAGCGCGGCATCTTCCGGATGGCCGCGGTGGCGGCGTAGCCGTCCATCTCCGGCATCATGATGTCCATCAGGACCAGGTCGACGTCCTCGTTGCGTGAGAGCACCTCGATGCCCCTGCGGCCGTTCTCGGCGTAGAGCACCTGCATGCCGTGCAGCTCCAGGATGTTGGTCAGCGCGAAGACGTTGCGCACGTCGTCGTCGATGACCAGGACCTTGCGGTTCACCAGCATGGCGTCCGCGCCGTCCATCGCCTGGGGGGGCTCCTCCGGGCTGGGCTGCACCAGCGGCAGCACGTCGCCGGGCGCGTGCGCCGACAGGTGCAGGGCGATGCGCTCGCGCAGCTCGTCGAGGCTGGGGATGCGCTCCAGCGGCTGGGTGCTGGAGCGCCCCTTGAGGAGGTTCTCCTGCGGCCTGGTGAGGGTGCGGGTGTGGTGGGCGAGCACCGGCAGCTCCCGCAGGGCCGGGTCCTCGTCGAGCAACCGCAGGAACTCCGCCGCCCCGTCCTGCCGCATGCCCAGGTCGAGCACGATGCAGTGGTGGCCGGCGCCCTTCAGGATGTCGATCGCGGCGGCCGGGTCGCCGGCGGTGGAGACCACGACCGGTCCATGGGTGGCGCTCAGGTCGGCGACGACGCTCTCGGCCAGCTGGGAGAGCAGGCCGTTGGGCCTGGACTCCACCACCAGCAGCCGGCGCCCCTCCGTCCCCTGCGCCGCGCCGGCCACCGGCGCGGAACCGGCCTCGGCCGTCTCCAGGGCGGGCCGGTCGCCGGGTGCGGGAAGGGAGGCGGTCCGGGCGGCCTCGACGGCGGCCGGCCCGGCCGTGCCGGGCGCGACACCGGCGATCGGCAGCAGGAGGCTGAAGGTGCTGCCCTCGCCGAGGGCGCTGACCGCCCGGATCTCACCGTTGAACAGCGCGGCGATCTCCCGGCTGATCGACAAACCCAGCCCGGTGCCGCCGTACTTGCGGCTGGTGGTGCCATCGGCCTGCTGGAAGGCGTCGAAGATCTGCGAGAGATTTTCCTCGGCGATGCCGATGCCGGTGTCGGCGACGTGGAAGGCGAGCACGTCCTGCCCCGGGACCCCCAGGATCTCGGTGTCGGCCAGCCGTTCGATGCGCAGCCCGACCGACCCCGCCTCGGTGAACTTCACCGCGTTGGACAGCAGGTTGCGCAGCACCTGCCGGAGCCTCTGCTCGTCCACCAGCAGCTCCTCCGGCACGTCCGGGGCGACGGTCACGTCGAACCTGAGGCCCTTCTCCGTGGTCAGCGGGCGGAAGGTCGCCTCGACGTAGTCGAGGAGCTGGCGCAGGTCCAGCGGCTCCAGCGTGATGTTCATCTTCCCGGCCTCGATCTTGGACAGGTCGAGGATGTCGTTGATGAGCTGGAGCAGGTCGGTGCCCGCCGAGTGGATGACGTTGGCGTACTCCACCTGCTTGGCGGTCAGGTTGCGGGCCGGGTTCTGGGCCAGGAGCTGCGCGAGGATGAGCAGCGAGTTGAGCGGGGTGCGCAGCTCGTGGCTCATGTTGGCCAGGAACTCGCTCTTGTACTTCGAGGCCAGCGCGAGCTGCTTGGCGCGGTCCTCCAGTTCCTGGCGGGCCTGCTCGATCTCCTTGTTCTTCGTCTCGATGTCGCGGTTCTGCCGGGCCAGCAGCTCGGCCTTCTCCTCCAGCTCGGCGTTGGAGCGCTGCAGCTCCTCCTGGCCGATCCGGAGCTCGATCGCGAGCCGCTGCGACTCGGCCAGCAGGGAGTCGGTCCGGGCGTTGGCGACGATCGTGCTGACGTTGACGCCGATGGTCCCGGCGAGCTGCTCCAGGAAGGCCCGGTGCACCTTCGTGAAGCGGTTGAGGCTCGCCAGCTCTATCACGCCGAGCACCTGGTCCTCGACGACGATCGGCAGCATGATGAGGCCGACCGGGGTGGCCGCGCCGAGGCTGGAGGCGATGGTGAGATACCCCGGCGCGACGTCCTCCACCAGGACGGGCCGCCTGGACAGCGCGGCCTGCCCGACGAGCGAGTCGCCGAAACGGTGCCGGCGATCGGTCTCCCGGTGCCCGTAGCCGCCGACCACCCGCAGCTCGGGGCCGTCGGGCGTCTCCTCGGCCAGCAGGAACGTGCCGTACTGGGCCGAGACCAGCGGGGCCAGCTCGTTCATCACCAGCTCGGCCACGACGGCGAGGTCGCGGTGGCCCTGCATGAGACCGGAGATGCGGGCCAGATTCGACTTCAGCCAGTCCTGCTCTTGGTTGGCCAGGGTGGTCTCCCGCAGGGACTTCACCATGGAGTTGATGTTGTCCTTGAGCTCTGCCACCTCGCCGGAGGCGTCCACGGTGATCGAGCGGGTCAGGTCGCCCGAGGTCACCGCGCTGGTCACCTCGGCGATGGCGCGGACCTGGCGGGTCAGGTTGCCGGCCAGCTCGTTGACGTTCTCGGTCAGCCGCTTCCAGGTGCCGGAGACTCCCTCCACCTCGGCCTGGCCGCCCAGCCGCCCCTCGCTCCCCACCTCACGCGCCACCCGCGTCACCTCGGCCGCGAACGACGACAGCTGGTCCACCATCGTGTTGATCGTCGTCTTCAGCTCCAGGATCTCGCCCCGGGCGTCGACGTCGATCTTCTTGGTCAGGTCGCCCTGGGCGACCGCCGTGGTGACCTGCGCGATGTTGCGGACCTGGTTGGTCAGGTTGTTGGCCATCGAGTTGACGTTGTCGGTGAGGTCCTTCCAGGTGCCGGCCACGTTGGGCACCCGGGCCTGGCCGCCCAGCTGCCCCTCGGTACCCACCTCGCGGGCCACCCGCGTCACCTCGTCGGCGAAGGCGCTCAGCGTGTCGACCATGGTGTTGATGGTCTGCGCGAGCGCGGCGACCTCGCCCTTCGCCTCCACCGTGATCCTCTGCGACAGGTCGCCGCGGGCCACCGCCGTGGCCACCTGGGCGATCGAACGCACCTGGCCGGTGAGGTTGCTCGCCATGACGTTGACGTTGTCGGTGAGGTCCTTCCAGGTGCCGGAGACGCCCCGGACCGTGGCCTGCCCGCCGAGGTTGCCCTCGGTGCCCACCTCGCGGGCCACCCGCGTCACCTCGTCGGCGAAGGCCGAGAGCTGGTCCACCATCGTGTTGATGGTCTCCTTCAGCTCCAGGATCTCGCCCCGGGCGTCCACCCGGATCTTCTGTGACAGGTCGCCGCGGGCCACCGCCGTGGTGACCTCGGCGATCGAGCGGACCTGCGCGGTGAGGTTGTCGGCCATGACGTTGACCGACTCGGTGAGCGCCTTCCAGGTGCCGGAGACGCCCTTGACGTCGGCCTGCCCGCCCAGCCGCCCCTCGGTGCCCACCTCACGGGCCACCCTCGTCACCTCGTCGGCGAACGACGACAGCTGATCCACCATCGTGTTGATGGTGCTCTTCAGCTCCAGGATCTCGCCGCGCGCCGAGACCGTGATCTTCTGTGACAGGTCGCCGCGGGCGACCGCCGTGGCCACCTGCGAGATGTTGCGGACCTGGTCGGTGAGGTTGCCCGCCATGTAGTTCACCGAGTCGGTGAGGTCGCGCCAGGTGCCGGAGACGCCCTTGACGTCGGCCTGCCCGCCCAGCCGCCCCTCGGTGCCCACCTCACGGGCCACCCTCGTCACCTCGTCGGCGAACGACGACAGCTGATCCACCATCGTGTTGATGGTGCTCTTCAGCTCCAGGATCTCGCCGCGGGCGTCCACGGTGATCTTCTGAGACAGGTCTCCTCGCGCCACCGCGGTGGTGACCTGGGCGATCGAGCGGACCTGGTCGGTGAGGTTGCCCGCCATGAAGTTCACCGAGTCGGTGAGGTCGCGCCAGGTGCCCGCGACGCCCTTGACGTCGGCCTGCCCGCCCAGCCGCCCCTCGGTGCCCACCTCGCGCGCCACCCTCGTCACCTCGTCGGCGAACGACGACAGCTGGTCCACCATCGTGTTGAGGGTGTTCTTCAGCTCCAGGATCTCGCCCCGGACGTCCACGGTGATCTTCTGCGACAGGTCGCCGTTGGCCACGGCGGTCGCGACCTGGGCAATGTCGCGGACCTGGTCGGTGAGGTTGCCCGCCATGGCGTTGACCGAGTCGGTGAGGTCCTTCCAGGTGCCGGAGACGCCCGGCACCTCGGCCTGGCCGCCCAGCTGACCCTCGGTGCCCACCTCGCGGGCCACCCGCGTCACCTCCGAGGTGAACAGGGAGAGCTGGTCCACCATGCCGTTGAACACGGTGGCGATCTCCTTGAGCAGCCCGTCGCCGTCGTCCGGCAGCCGCGTCCCGAAGTCGCCGTCACGCACCGCCGTGAGACCGGCGAGCAGCTGGCGGAGGTCCGGATCCTCCACGCCGGAGGCGCCCCGGGCCGCTCCGCGGCCGTCGGCGCCGGGGGTCTCAACCATGTTCACCATCGCCTCTTCTGCCAGTTCCGCCGGGGGGTCGAGCGACCTCAGGCCCTATGGGTACCACACCGCCGTATCCCGGATACGGGTACGGTCTCGCCTGCCCGAAGACCCAGGTGAGATACGGTCGATGCCAGGAAAGCGGTTAACCTCACAATGTCGCGAAACATCCTGTAAAGCACCGGCAATCCGTATTTACACGCTGATCGGATACCCTCGGTGAGTGCTCCCTACGATCGCCGACGTGCTCGCCCTCGACACCGTCCGTCGGGGCAACCCCCGTGTCGTCGCGGGAGCCGACCGACTGGACACCCGCGTGCGATGGGTGCACGTGGGGGAGGTCACCGACATCGCCCAGCTGCTGCGCGGCGGGGAACTGGTGCTCACCACCGGCATCGCGCTCCCCGACGACCCCGACCGGCTCGCCGACTACATCGCCGAGCTCGCCGCCGTCGGCGCCTCCGGGCTGATCGTGGAGCTGGGCCGCAAGTTCGTCAGGGAACTGCCCAGGAGCGTGGTCAACGCCGCCGAGAAGCACGGCCTGCCGCTGATCACGCTCGGCCGCGAGACACCGTTCGTGCAGATCACCGAGTCGGTGCACGCCCGGATCATCGACATCCAGTTGGAGGAGCTGCGCGCCTCCGAGCAGCTCCACGAGGTGTTCACCGAGCTCTCGGTCGAGGGCGCCTCCCCCGCCGAGGTCCTCCGCCAGGTCGCGCGGCTGTCCGGGCGGCCCGTCCTCCTGGAGAACCTCGCCCACCAGGTCCTCGCCTGCGACACCGCCGGACGTGACACCGGGACGCTGCTGGCGAA
The DNA here is from genome assembly GCF_013409935.1 of Streptosporangium sandarakinum. GTDB lineage: Bacteria > Actinomycetota > Actinomycetes > Streptosporangiales > Streptosporangiaceae > Streptosporangium > Streptosporangium nondiastaticum. The sequence continues at coordinate 1,727,709 of NZ_JACCCO010000001.1, forward strand.
CTGGGAGACGCGGTCCCGGGCGGTCGCCCCCGGCCAGCGCACCGCCTACGACGACGCCGCCGGCTGGCTCGTCACGATGGTCGGGGCGCGGGGCCAGGACTGGGGACGGCTGATCATGCTGTGCGACGCCGAGCCCAACCCCCGCGACATCGTGCTCGCCGAACGCGCCGCCACCACCCTCGCCCTGGGCCGCCTGCTGGAACGCCACCAGGAGTCGCTGGAGCGCCAGGCGCACGGCACGATCATCGCCGGGATCCTCTCCCACGCCTACGCCGACCCCGACGAGGCGGCGGCCCGCGCCCGGGCGGTCGGGGTGCCGCTGACCGGCCGCAAACTGGTCAGCGTGGTCCTGCGGCTGGCCGAGGCGTCGGAGAAACCCCTCGACGGCCAGGAGCAGCTCGCCAGGCTCGGCGATCTCGCGGAGGCCGCCGCGGCCGCCTGCCGCGAGGCCCGGCTGCCCGCCCTGGTCGGCGCCCTCGACCAGAACCGCGTCGGAGTCCTGCTCCCCCTGCCGCCCCGCACCCCGGTCGAGTCGGCGCTGGCCACGCTCGCCGACCGCCTGCGCACGATGTTCGCCACGCCGTTCGTCCTCGCCGCCGGCTCGGCCGTCGAATCCCTCCGCGACGTACGGCGAAGCTTCCTGGAGGCCGAGCAGGTCGCCGACGTCGCCTTCCGCCAGCCCGACGGCCGCCCCTTCTACCGCCTCCCCGACCTGCGGCTGCGCGGCCTGCTGCACCTGCTCAGAGACGACGCCCGGCTGCAGACCTTCGCCGAGCGCGAGCTCGGCCCCCTGCTGGCCCACGACGCCCAGCGCGGCGGCGACCTGACCGGAATCCTGCGGATCTACCTCGACTCCGGCCGCAACAAGGCCGTCGCCGCCCAGAAGGCCCATCTGTCCCGACCCGCCTTCTACGACCGGCTCCACCGCCTGGAACGCATCCTCGACACCGACCTGGACGACGTCGAGTCCTGCCTCTCCCTCCACGTCGCCCTGCTGGCGCTGGAGTCCTTCCGGAGGGACAACCCCCGCGGCTGAAACGCCCACGACCGGAAGCGCGGGGCACGTCCGGGACCGCGGGGGATGTCCGGGACCGCGGGCATCGTGCCCTTCCGGTCGCCGCCTCGGAGGACGGCGCGAACCGTACGGGACCCGGACTCCGCGCGGCTCGCACCCGCCTATGACGGCCCGTCGGACCCGGTGTCGGCGTGAACGGTGTCGTCGGCGCAGACGTACAGATCCCAGCGCCGCGGCCGCGCCATGACGACGCCGAGGATGAAACCAAGGACCATGCTCGCGATGATCACAGTGAGAATGTTCAGCCCCATGACGGCTGCCTCTCGCAACTTGTGCCGCCCGGTCTTGAGGGAATGCGGCTACTGCACCGTAACGCCACGCCCCCGCCCTCGCAGCGAAACCGCGGGGACTAACCCCTATTGACCAGCACGGCCGGTTCCTCCGGCGGGGTCATACCGGATCCCCGGCCGTTCCCCGCGACGGCGCGGCGGATATCCCAATGCTTTCTCGGACTTTCTCGTGGCTTTTTGTGCGTTTCGCTCCCCCGACGGTGTGGATCTTCGGCACGATGGTGCACCGAAGACCGATCATCAACGGGGAGAGAGAAACACGCACATGTCGCGACGTATCACCGTCGGGCTTTCCGCCATCGCACTGGCCGCCACGGCGGTTCCGGCTCACGCGGACCAGACGAACCTGACGCTCCCCACGTCGGCCTTCCCCCTGGGACAGGAACAGAGCCGCCCCCTGGTCAAGAACCAGCGAGAGGTGACCCGGGGCGTCCGGCTCTTCGACCTGGCGCACGGCAGGTCCACGCAGGGCTGGACCGTGTCGCTGCTGATGCCCAACGGGCACGACGACGGAACTTTGCAGGCCGCGCAGCTCAAGGCCGACGAAGCCTCCGCCGCGGGGTTCACTCCCGCCGTGGTACGGATCGTCCAGCCGGCCGCAGCCGACGCCCCGGCGGTGGAACGGTACATGGTCCGCATCGGGCAGTGGACGCTCAAGCAGCGCGCCGAAGCCGACAAGATGGTCAAGGACCTCAAGGAAGCCGGCATCAAGGCCAAGGCCGACTACCTCGCCGACGACGGAGCCGAGACCACCGGCCCATGGAAGATGCACGTGCTGATGGTCGACCCCAGGCTCTTCAGGGGGTCCTTCAAGACCAGCGTCGGCGTGAGCGTCGCCAAGCGTGAGACGACCAGCTCGATGGCCAAGCATCTCGGCGCCATCGCCGGGGTCAACGGCGGCTTCTTCAACATCCACACACCGAAGCAGCTCCAGGGTGACCCCGTGGGCGTCTCCGTGGTGGGCGGCAGACTGCTCAGCGAGGCCGTCGCCGGCCGGAGCGGGCTGGTGCTCAACGGGCGCAGGGCCCGGATCACCGAGCTGAAGTCGGTGACCACGGCCGCCTCCTCGGACGGCTCCAGAGTCGAGATCAAGGGCATCAACCGGGCCGCCGGCCCCGACGATCTGGTCCTCTACACCCCGGAGTTCGGCGCCAAGACCGCGGCCGACGGCGGTGCCGAAGTCGTGATCGACGCCCAGGGCAGGGTCGTCACCCGCGAGGCCGGCGGCGCCGTCCCCCGCGAATCCTCCGTCCTCCACGGAACCGGGAGCATGGCGGAGTGGCTGCTGTCGCACGCCCTCGACGGCTCCACGATGAGGATCGACAACAAGGTCATCGACCTGCGGACCGGGAAGGGCGTCCCCCTCACCCCCGAGACCTACATCATGGGCGGAGGTGTCGGCCTCGTCAGGAACGGCCGGGTGCAGATCACCGCCAAGGCCGACGGGCAGGCATCGGTCAACATGATGCTCCGCCGCCATCCGCGCACGCTGGTGGGCGTCGGCAGATCCGGAGGGCTGATCGTGGCGACGGTCGACGGCCGCGATCCCGGCGTGAGCGTCGGCGCCTCGATGGTGGAGGCGGCCCAGCTGATGCGCTGGCTGGGCGCCAAGCAGGCCCTCAACCTCGACGGCGGCGGCTCGTCCGCGATGGTCGTCGGCCGCAAGGTCGTCAACCGCCCGTCCGACGGCGCGGAACGCACCGTGGGCGACGCCCTCTTCATCACGCCGTGATTCGTACGGGGCCCGTCTTCTGATGGCCTTCCAGGCTTGGTTCGTCCGGGGGCTGGGTCCCGGGGCTTGACCGCCCAGGAGCCGGCCCACGGCCCGATGAGGGCCCCAGGCCCGGAGCCGGGCCCCCACCGGGCTCCCGGGATCCGGTAGGGATTCGCAGGCGAGGCTGAGGCCCCGCTCCCCGAGAGGGGGCGGGGCCTTCCGCGCGTATGGGGGCCGGCTCCGGTGCTGAGGGCAGGCACGAAAAAAGCGGGGTTTCCGGCTTGCGCCGAAGACCCCGCCGGAAAACACAGAAGCCAGAAAACCCGGAAACCGGAAACCACGGAGGCCCGGAAGGCCCGGAAGGCCGGGAACCACGGAGGCCCGGAAGGCCCGGAAGGCCGGGAACCACGGAGGCCCGGAAGGCCCGGAAGGCCGGGAACCGCGGAGACCGGGAGGCCCGGGAGGCCGGGAAAAGTCTGGGAAATGCGGAAAGGGCCGCTCCCCCGGTGAAACCAGGGGGCGGCCCTCTCCAAAAGATTGTCCGGCGGCGACCTACTCTCCCACACCGTCCCCGGTGCAGTACCATCGGCGCTGAAGAGCTTAACTTCCGGGTTCGGAATGTAACCGGGTGTTTCCCCTTCGCCATAACCGCCGTAACACTATGAAACACACAAACACACGCACCCAACCCGGAACCGACATCCCGGGGGTGCAGACGGTGCCTGCTGCCTCAGAATCACACAGTGGACGCGAGCAAAACCAGTGATCACGCGCTGCTCCGGACCCGGCGAAGAGTACAGAGCGCTGCAGAAACCACACGAATGCTTTATGGTCAAGTCCTCGGCCTATTAGTACCGGTCAGCTCCACACATTACTGCGCTTCCACCTCCGGCCTATCAACCCAATCGTCTATTGGGAGCCTTACCCCCTCACGGGGTGGGAGACCTCATCTCAAGGCAAGCTTCCCGCTTAGATGCTTTCAGCGGTTATCCCTCCCGAACGTAGCCAACCAGCCGTGCTCCTGGCGGAACAACTGGCACACCAGAGGTTCGTCCGTCCCGGTCCTCTCGTACTAGGGACAGCCCCTTTCAAGTCTCCTGCGCGCGCAGCGGATAGGGACCGAACTGTCTCGCGACGTTCTAAACCCAGCTCGCGTACCGCTTTAATGGGCGAACAGCCCAACCCTTGGGACCTACTCCAGCCCCAGGATGCGACGAGCCGACATCGAGGTGCCAAACCATCCCGTCGATATGGACTCTTGGGGAAGATCAGCCTGTTATCCCCGGGGTACCTTTTAGCCGTTGAGCGACGGCGCTTCCACATGCCACCGCCGGATCACTAGTCCCAGCTTTCGCTCCTGCTCGACCCGCCGGTCTCACAGTCAAGCTCCCTTGTGCACTTACACTCGACACCTGATTGCCAACCAGGCTGAGGGAACCTTTGGGCGCCTCCGTTACCCTTTAGGAGGCAACCGCCCCAGTTAAACTACCCACCAGACACTGTCCCTGATCCGGATCACGGACCCAAGTTAGACGTCCAAAACGACCAGAGTGGTATTTCACCAATGACTCCACCGGAACTAGCGTCCCAGCTTCACCGTCTCCCACCTATCCTACACAAACCGTTCCAAACGCCAATGTCAAGCTGTAGTGAAGGTCCCGGGGTCTTTCCGTCCTGCTGCGCGTAACGAGCATCTTTACTCGTAGTGCAATTTCGCCGGGTCTGCGGTTGAGACAGCGGGGAAGTCGTTACGCCATTCGTGCAGGTCGGAACTTACCCGACAAGGAATTTCGCTACCTTAGGATGGTTATAGTTACCACCGCCGTTTACTGGCGCTTAAGTTCTCACCTTCGCCGCGTTGCCGCGGCTAAGCGGTCCCCTTAACGTTCCAGCACCGGGCAGGCGTCAGTCCGTATACATCGTCTTACGACTTCGCACGGACCTGTGTTTTTAGTAAACAGTCGCTTCCCCCTGGCCTCTGCGGCCCCCACCAGCTCCGAGTGCAAGACTCATCACCAGCGAAGGCCCCCCTTCTCCCGAAGTTACGGGGGCAATTTGCCGAGTTCCTTAACCGCAGTTCACCCGATCGCCTTGGTATTCTCTACCTGACCACCTGAGTCGGTTTCGGGTACGGGCCGCCATGACACTCACTAGAGGCTTTTCTCGGCAGCATAGGATCACCCACTTCGCCACAATCGGCTCGGCATCACGTCTCAGGATATACAGACCGCGGATTTACCTACGGTCCTCCCTACACGCTTACCCCAGGAACAACCATCGCCTGGGATGGGCTACCTTCCTGCGTCACCCCATCGCTTACCTACTACCAGATCAGGCCAGGCGTTCACCCTGACGCCCGCTCCGAAGAGCAGACCGGGTTAAGGACCCTTAGTATCACTGGGTTCAGTATGGGCGCATCACAGCGGGTACGGGAATATCAACCCGTTGTCCATCGACTACGCCTGTCGGCCTCGCCTTAGGTCCCGACTTACCCTGGGCGGATTAGCCTGGCCCAGGAACCCTTGGTCATCCGGCGCAGAAGTTTCTCACTTCTGATTCGCTACTCATGCCTGCATTCTCACTCGCACGGCCTCCACAACTGGATCACTCCGCTGCTTCGCCGGCCGCACGACGCTCCCCTACCCATCCACACCCCTCGACAAAAGCCAGGGTTAATGCGTGAATGCCACGACTTCGGCGGTGTACTTGAGCCCCGCTACATTGTCGGCGCAGAATCACTTGACCAGTGAGCTATTACGCACTCTTTCAAGGGTGGCTGCTTCTAAGCCAACCTCCTGGTTGTCACTGCGACTCCACATCCTTTCCCACTTAGCACACGCTTAGGGGCCTTAGTCGGTGGTCTGGGCTGTTTCCCTCTCGACTACGGAGCTTATCCCCCGCAGTCTCACTGCCACGCTCTCACTTACCGGCATTCGGAGTTTGGCTGACGTCAGTAACCTTGTCGGGCCCATCGGCCATCCAGTGCTCTACCTCCGGCAAGAAACACGCGACGCTGCACCTAAATGCATTTCGGGGAGAACCAGCTATCACGGAGTTTGATTGGCCTTTCACCCCTAAACACAGGTCATCCCCCAGGTTTTCAACCCTGGTGGGTTCGGTCCTCCACGCGGTCTTACCCGCGCTTCAACCTGCCCATGCCTAGATCACTCCGCTTCGGGTCTGCAGCATGCGACTCAAACGCCCTATTCAGACTCGCTTTCGCTACGGCTACCCCACACGGGTTAACCTCGCCACACACCGCAACTCGCAGGCTCATTCTTCAAAAGGCACGCAGTCACATCACGAGCAGGGCGAACCCCGCTCACGCTCCTACGGCTTGTAGGCACACGGTTTCAGGTACTCTTTCACGACCCCTCACCGGGGCACTTTTCACCTTTCCCTCACGGTACTAGTGCACTATCGGTCATCAGGGAGTATTTAGGCTTACCAGGTGGTCCTGGCAGATTCACACAGGATTTCTCGGGCCCCGTGCTACTTGGGATCCCCTCCAGCAGTCGACAGGATTTCGCCTACCCGGCTCTCACGGTCTCCGGCGCCCCTTCCCAGAAGCTTCGGCTACCCCATCGATTTCTCACTGCTTGTGGCTCCGGCAGAAACCACAAGAGGGTCCCACAACCCCGAACACGCAACGCCCGCCGGCTTTAACACGCGCCCGGTTTAGCCTCTTCCGCTTTCGCTCACCACTACTCACGGAATCACTATTTGTTTTCTCTTCCTACGGGTACTGAGATGTTTCACTTCCCCGCGTTACCACCAACCGCCCTATACATTCAGGCGGAGGCAACACCACATGACTGGTGCTAGGTTTCCCCATTCGGACATCCCCGGATCAACGTCTGGTTGGCGACTCCCCGGGGCTTAACGCAGCCTCCCACGTCCTTCATCGGCTCCTGATGCCAAGGCATCCACCGTGTGCCCTAAAAAAACTTGGCCACAAAGATGCTCGCGTCCACTATGCAAATCTCAAACAACACGCAGCGACCACCACGACCCCACCACCAGACACCCACCCCCACAAGAGATGAGCCGGTATGACAGGCGGACGGTCCCGCAGAGGGAAAACCAAACCAGCGAGCCCGCCCGAACAGCGGGCCCGCCTGGTCCGTTTCCTCAGGACCCAACAGTGTGTCCGGACCAGCGAAACCCCTCGCAACCGCCGTTCCCACTCCCCCAGAGCGAACCCCGGAGGCGGTACTAGCCGGCCAGCGACTCCGCTGAACCGAATAGCCAGTGCTCCACTAATGAGCGCACCGTGCGCGAGACGTTCGCTCGCGGCCACGGCATGGACCGATCAGCCCCCACCCCAGCGGGTGGCGTGCTGCCGGCCGGTGCTCCTTAGAAAGGAGGTGATCCAGCCGCACCTTCCGGTACGGCTACCTTGTTACGACTTCGTCCCAATCGCCAGCCCCACCTTCGACCGCTCCCCCCCCAAAGGGTTGGGCCACGGGCTTCGGGTGTTGCCGACTTTCGTGACGTGACGGGCGGTGTGTACAAGGCCCGGGAACGTATTCACCGCAGCGTTGCTGATCTGCGATTACTAGCGACTCCGACTTCATGGGGTCGAGTTGCAGACCCCAATCCGAACTGAGACCGGCTTTTAGGGATTCGCTCCACCTTGCGGTATCGCAACCCTCTGTACCGGCCATTGTAGCATGTTTGCAGCCCAAGACATAAGGGGCATGATGACTTGACGTCATCCCCACCTTCCTCCGAGTTGACCCCGGCAGTCCCCCATGAGTCCCCACCACCCCGAAGGGCGTGCTGGCAACATGGAGCAAGGGTTGCGCTCGTTGCGGGACTTAACCCAACATCTCACGACACGAGCTGACGACAGCCATGCACCACCTGTCACCCAGTCCGAAGAGGGCTCTGTCTCCAGAGCTTTCCGGGCGATGTCAAGCCTTGGTAAGGTTCTTCGCGTTGCGTCGAATTAAGCAACATGCTCCGCCGCTTGTGCGGGCCCCCGTCAATTCCTTTGAGTTTTAGCCTTGCGGCCGTACTCCCCAGGCGGGGCGCTTAATGCGTTAGCTACGGCGCGGAAACCGTGGAAGGTCCCCACACCTAGCGCCCAACGTTTACGGCGTGGACTACCAGGGTATCTAATCCTGTTCGCTCCCCACGCTTTCGCTCCTCAGCGTCAGGTAAGGCCCAGAGAACCGCCTTCGCCACCGGTGTTCCTCCTGATATCTGCGCATTTCACCGCTACACCAGGAATTCCGTTCTCCCCTGCCTACCTCTAGCCAGCCCGTATCGAATGCAGACCTGGAGTTAAGCCCCAAGCTTTCACATCCGACGCGACAAGCCACCTACGAGCTCTTTACGCCCAATAATTCCGGACAACGCTTGCGCCCTACGTATTACCGCGGCTGCTGGCACGTAGTTAGCCGGCGCTTCTTCTGCAGGTACACGTCAACTTCGTCCCTGCTGAAAGAGGTTTACAACCCGAAGGCCGTCATCCCCCACGCGGCGTCGCTGCGTCAGGCTTCCGCCCATTGCGCAATATTCCCCACTGCTGCCTCCCGTAGGAGTCTGGGCCGTGTCTCAGTCCCAGTGTGGCCGGTCGCCCTCTCAGGCCGGCTACCCGTCGTCGCCTTGGTAGGCCGTTACCCCACCAACAAGCTGATAGGCCGCGAGTCCATCCCCAACCGAAAAGACTTTCCACACGCATCCCATGCGGAAGCGTGTCGTATCCGGTATTAGACCCAGTTTCCCGGGCTTATCCCAGAGTCAGGGGCAGGTTACTCACGTGTTACTCACCCGTTCGCCGCTCGAGTACCCCGAAGGGCCTTTCCGCTCGACTTGCATGTGTTAAGCACGCCGCCAGCGTTCGTCCTGAGCCAGGATCAAACTCTCCAAACAATGTCTACAGAGTTTCTCCCGGCTGAAAGCATCCCCATCCCCAGCGAAGGAGACGAGGTGCATCAACCAAAGGAATCCGTCCTCCCACCGAGGCGGGTGGGACGGGGTTGTGCATCATGCACTGGCTTTTAACACACTGTTGAGTTCTCAAGAAACGGACGCGTTCACCGTCGGTCCGGATCGTCGATCCGCCCTCCGGGGCATTCGTTTCGCGTCTCAATCCTAGCAGTTCCGCCTGGTTTGTGTCAAACTGTCGCTTTCGCGTCAGCCGACCCGCACCCGCCGGATCCACAGCGGATCTCGACCGCCCCGTCTCCAGGGCAACCCCTCTAACTTACTCCAGCATCCGGTCTTCGTCAAACCGAATCCCACCAGGACACAAAGATCCCAGCAGGAGGATGGTCATCAGGGGAGGTCCCGAGCTCCCGGTGATCTCCACCGGCGCTCTCGGGCTTGTGAACTCTATGTAGGGCCGCCCCTTCCGTCAAATCGACGCCCTCCCCCGAGGAAACCTTTCTCTTCTGCGGGTAGTGGTGGCGGTATGACGGACCAAAGGCTCCTCCCCAGGGCGCTCATCATGCTGCTCTGCGCCGCAAGCGCCGTGATCACACTGGCCGGTGTACGGGAGGTCGGCTCGATCGTCGGACCGGTGCTCCTCGCCCTGGTTCTCGTCCTCGCGGTCTCCCCGGTCCGCGGCATGCTCCAGAGGCGCGGCGCGCCCGGATGGACGCTGGTGGCGGTCCCGCTGGCCCTGGTGCTGCTCCTGCTGCTCGGCATGGTCGCGATCCTGACGCTCTCGGTCGCGCAGCTGGCCACCCTCGCCACCACCTACAGCGGCCAGTTCGAACAGCTCGTCGTGGACGCCCAGCAACTGGCTGCGCGGCTCGGCATCGGCACCGACCAGGTGAACCAGGCGATCCGGTCGCTCGATCCCGGGAAGATCTTCCAGCTGCTCCAGGGATTCGCCGCCGGTCTTCTCAGCGTCTTCTCGGGCCTGGTCCTCATCGTCGTGCTCTTGCTGGCCATGTGTCTCGACGCCCCGGGCTTCTCCCGGTTGCTCCGGAAGGGAGCCGCGCGGCGCCCCCTGCTCATCAGCGCCCTCACCGGCTTCGCCCGCAAGACCCGCCGTTACCTCGTCGTCTCCACGGTGTTCGGGCTGATCTGCTCGGCGCTGGACGCGACCGCGCTCTGGCTGCTCGGCGTGCCGCTTCCGCTGCTGTGGGGCGTGCTGGCGCTGATCACGAACTACATTCCCAACATCGGGTTCGTCATCGGCCTGATACCGCCGGCGCTGCTCGGCCTCCTCGTGGGCGGACCCAAGACCCTGCTCCTGGTGGTCCTCTCCTACATCCTGATCAACTTCGTCGTGCAGTCGCTGATCCAGCCCAAGTTCCTCGGCGACGCCGTCGGCCTGTCCACGACCATGACGCTCCTGTCCCTGCTGCTGTGGGCGTTCGTACTGGGTCCGCTGGGCGCGCTGCTGGCCATCCCGCTCAGCCTGCTGGTCCGGGCACTGCTGATCGACAGCGACCCCGAAGGCGAGTGGGCGGCGGCCCTGGTCTCCGGGCACGACCCCGGCGAGGACCGGCCCGCGACGCCGTGAGGCCGCACGGGAAACGGCGCCGTAAGCACCGCGAATGAGCGTACGACCGCCGTTCCCGCGGAACCGGAGCACGTCGTGGGGACGCGCCGGAGGTCAGGCCGGGGACGGCGCGGGCAGTTCCACGGCTCCCCCGCTCACCCGGCTGCGGCCGTCCGGGGAGGCGATCGACACCCTCAGGATGCTCGGTCGTCCCATGTCCACCCCCTGGAGGATGGTGAACTCGTCGGACCCGGTGCCCAGCACCCGGAGGTAGCCGCCGAACGCGGCCGCCGCGGCCCCCGTCGCGGCATCCTCCACGACCCCGCCCACCGGGAAGGGGTCACGCGCGTGGAACCGCAGGTCGCTCTCACGCCAGAAGAGGTGCACCGTCGTCCAGCCGTTGCGGGTCATGACCGACCGCAGCGCGTCGAAGTCGTAGTCGAGGTCCGCCAGGCGCTCACGGGTCGCGGCGGCGAGCATGAGGTGGTCGTTCCCGCCGAAGGCGACGTGCGGCGGGAAGGCCGGGTCGAGGTCGTCGCGGGACCAGCGGAGCGCGGTGAGGGTCGCGTCGAGCGTCTCCTCCTCCACGGGCCGGGATCGGGTGGGGACGCTGGTGAGCGTGGCGCGGAGTACGCCGTCCTCGATCCCGGTGTCCACGGCGATCTCACCGGCCGGGGTGTGGAAGACCAGCGGACCGGCGCCGAGCCGTTGGGCCATCACCACCGCGGTGGCGATCGTGACGTGCCCGCAGAAGGCGACCTCCGCGGAGGGGGCGAAGTAGCGGAGCTGAAAGGTGCGGCTCTCGGCGTCGCCGCCGGTCACGAAGGCCGTCTCGGAGTAGCCGACCTCGGCGGCGATGGCGAGCATCTCGGCGTCGGAGAGGTCGCCGGCGTCCAGGACGATTCCGGCGGGGTTGCCCCCTTCGGGGTCGTGCGTGAAGGCGGTGTAGCGCAGAATCTCCAGATCTTCTCTCATGCCCACCGGAGCCTATCCTCCGCCCTTCCGGAGAGATCAGATGGCCGCCGGGGCGGTCTTCTGCGGCGCCGTACGCGGTGCGGGGACCTGCGCCTCGGAGACGCGGCGGCTCCAGGGCATCGCCGCGATGAGGACCGGCAGGAGCATGATGGAGCACTGCGCCCAGACCGAGTGCAGCGCGCCCCACTCCAGGCCGCGGTACTGCGTCATGTAGAGGTAGCCGTACGCCGCCCAGAAGGAGACGCCGAGGATCGCGGGCCACGCGAAGCGGGTGGGACGGGCGACCAGGAACGGCATGAACCACAGCAGGTACTGCGCGCCGAGCCGGGGGGTGGCGACCATGAAGGCGAGCAGCAGGGCCGTGGTGACGTCCACCGGGTCGGCGCGGCGCCACAGGATGGCGACCACCACGAGCGTGAAGTAGATCAGCCACGTGCCGAACGTGGCGATCCCCTGGTGGAGCGTCCAGTCGCCGCCGACCAGGAGGGCGCTGTAGCTCCACTCTCCGACGATGGGGCGGATGCTCTTCATCACCTTGAGGACCTCGGGGATCTGGCTCAGGGAGGTCCCGGCGAAGATCGGCAGGGTCACGATGAAGAACACCGGCGCGATGCCGGTGGCCACGAAGGCGACGACGCGGGCGCGGACGGTCGGCAGGAACAGGAGCATGCCGGGGATCAGCCAGATGGGCCAGCTCTTGGCGCACAGGGCGAGGCCCATCAGCAGGCCGGCGAACAGGGCGCGACGCAGGCCGGCCCGGTCGCCGGGACCGGGACGCAGTGCCAGGCGCACCGTCTCCGGCGCCGCCGCCAGTGCCTGCCGTACGGCGCCGCGGAACCCGAGGGCGGAAATGCTCTGCCGGGTCATGGCGATGGGGTCGTTGACGAGGCCGGGGCGCTCGGCCGGGCCCGGACCGCGGGCCACCACGAACGCGGCGACGCCGAAGGCCAGCGCGACCGGCTCGACCTGGCCGTGGACGCACGCGACGAGGAGGGCCAGGGGGTTGCAGGCGTACTGGAAGGCGCGCAGCGAGGCGTCGCGCCCCCCGGCGAGTTTGCCGACCAGGGGGATCAGCGCGATGTCGGCCACCACGGTGACGAGCCGGCCGGCGATCTCCCACGGGATGCCCAGCCAGAGCAGCAGGCCGTACACGTACGGGATGGTCGGCAGGAAGTGCCAGCCGCCGTTGCTGCCGAGGACGGGGTCCTGGTGGTTCAGGACCGCCACGCCCGCGGGCTTGAAGCTGTTCACGAAGTCGACCGGCTGCCATCGGCTGTCCGCCGCGGCGGCCATGATCAGCAGACGGAACACGATTCCGACCGCGATCGCCATGGTCAGCGACGGACGCCAGTGCCGCCACTGGGCGACCAGCGCGAGCACGACACCTGCGGCGAGGACGAACCCCGTTTGGATTGCGTAGTCCATGACGCCTACCAGAGTGCCGGAAGTCAGGGGGAAGGGACCACTCGGGCCGCGAAACGAGTCCATTCTTCCAGGTTTCTTCGCGGAGAGCGGTCGAATCGTCGCTTTCGGTCACCAAGGGAAGGCGGTCACGGGCATGACCTCGCCGCCGGGAGTCCGTCTCTCCCGGCGGCGAGGGGCTTTCGCGAGTCATGCCCGATCCCGGACGGGATCCGGGCCCCCGGCCGTCAGCCGGTGAACCCCTTGAAGATGCCGGTGAACTCCCAGGACGACTGGGCGACCCCGCTGCAGGTGGGCAACACCTGGCCGTTGGGGCAGCCGCCGTTGTCGCGTCCGGCGGACCAGAAGCCGATGAAGCCGACGTGGTTGGTGTTGGCCCAGGAGAGCAGCTTGCGGGCGTTCGCCTGGGTGGTGGTCATACCGGTGTCGTTCTTGCCGATCATCGGGGTCAGGCCGAGCATCTTTTTGAGCTGGGCGTCGGTCTTCGCCGGCCAGACCGTCTTCATCTGCGCGAGCGTCGCCTCGGCGGCTTTGATCATCGCGTCGCCCCAGTCGCCGGTGTAGCCGAAGTTCATCAGCATCGGGTTGACGATCACGTTGAGCCCCTTGGCCGCCGCGTCCTGCAGGATCGACAGCGAGAACGGGTCCACGCCGTAGTCCTGGCCCTGGACCCGGAGGGTGTAGCTCACCACGGTGCCGCGTTCGGCCTGGAGCTGCTTGAGCGCGGTGTTGACCTTGGCCGCGTCGATCGACGCCTCGACGTCGACGTCGAGGTGGTTCGTGCCGACCGCGTCGAGGACCTTCTTGTACGCGGTGAGCAGCGCGGCGGAGCTGGCGCAGGTGTGCTCCAGGTACGGGCCCTGGGCGCCTCCGGTGGCCACGATCACCTGCCCGCCCTGGGCCTGGAGCGCCCGGACGTCGCCGATGATCCGCGGGTCGTTGATCGGGATGGTGCCGCCCCAGGCCGGGTTGCAGCCGGTGCTGTCGCCGAGGGCGAAGGCGAGGGTGTAGTTCTTCACCCCGGTCGCGGTGGCGGCGCCCGCCAGCGAGGGCGTGGGCATGGTGATGTCGATGTAGGGGGCGTAGCGGATCTCCCCGCCGGGCTGCGGGTTGGTGTCGCCGGTGGTCGTCCCGCTCGCCTGCGGGCCGTAGGCCGAGCAGTTGCCCGAGGGGTCGCAGGCCCGGACCCGGAAGGAGTAGGCGGTGCTGGGCGACAGGCCGGTGGCCGTGTGGGAGGTGGCGGAGCCCACGGCGACCGGCGCGCCGCCGTCGCGGGAGACCTCGTAGCGGGCCACGGTGCCGGAGTCGTCGGTGGAGGCCGACCAGGAGAGGGCCAGCGAGGTGGCGGTGGCACCGCCCACGGTGAGGTTCGCCGGGACGGTGGGCGGGACGGTGTCGCCCGGGAGGCCCTCGCCGGGCGGTCCGTCGAGGACGAGGTCGTCGGCCTGGTAGGCGCCCTGGCCGTACCAGGAGTTGACGTACACGGTCACCGAGGTGGTGGAAGGGCCGGTGGTGAACGACGTGGTCAGCCGCGTGTAGGCCGACGGCGAGGAGGTCCACGTGCTGGGGTCGGTGGTGCCGGTGCCGGTCGCGCCCAGGAAGACGTAGCCGCCGCGCACCCAGGCCGACAGCGAGTACGAGGAGGACGGCTTGACGGCGACCTTCTGGCCGCAGCGGGCGGTGTCGGCTCCCTGGGCGGTGGCCTGCAGCGCCCTGGCGCCGCCGTGCACCGGGGACGACACCGTCGTCGCGGCCGAGGAGGCCGAGCAGGTCCACCCGGTCAGGCCGTCCTCGAACCCGGAGTTGGTCATGATGTCGGCGGCGTGCGCGGGCGGCGCGGCGAGCGTCGCCGCGCCCAGGGCCAGTACGGCGGCCGCCGCGAGTTTCCTGAGGTTCATCTCTTGCCCCGCAAGGGTCGTGGAGGGATGAGCTGGGGTGGTCTTCCGGGGCGCGGCCCCGCGCCCTGTGGGGCGGGGGCCGCGCCGGGGAGAGGGGCCGGCGCGCCGTGGGAAGGAAGCCGGGGTGGCGGTCCGGCCCCCGGCGGGCGGCCGTACGGTTCTCCGATGAGCGGGCCGTACGGCCTCCCCGCGGGCGGGCCTGGCGGGTGGGGTCAGAAGCCCGCGGTGATCCGGGTGAACTCCCAGTCGGCCTGGGCGATCCCGCTGCAGTTCTCCTGGACGCCGCCGCCGGGGCAGGGGCGGTCGCGGTTGACCGACCAGAACGCGAGGCGGGTCAGGCCCTTGGAGTTCGCCCAGTCGCGGATCTGGGTCCACTGCGCCGGGGAGGTCTGCTCCTGCTGGTCGGACAGGCCGTTCATGCCGGAGATGCCCATGTGGGCGTAGGCCTGGGCATCGGTCCAGCCGTTGGCGGACTTCAGCGCGTTCTTCAGGCCCTCGGCGGCGTTGATCGTGCTCTGGTACATGTTGGCGCCGCCGCCGAAGTCGAACGGCATGATCGTGTAGTTGTCGATCGGCACGCCCAGCGCCTTGGCCTGGTTGATCAGGCGGATGCCGGGGGCGGTCGGACCGGTGGTGGCGGTGCCGAAGGTCACGACCACCTTGACGCCGGGGTTGGCCGCCTTGACGATCTTCAGACCGTTGAGGATGCGGTCCTGGACGGTGTAGTTCTCGAACTCGTCGGTGTTCTCGATGTCGAAGTCGACCACCGCGGGACCGACGGCGTCGATGACCTTCTGCACGGCTCCGGCGAACGCCTGGGGGGTCGAGCAGTTGGGGCCGAGCTTGTTGCCCTGCCAGCCGCCGAAGGAGACCTGGACGCTACCGCCGGCGGCCTTGATCTGGTTGATGGCGGCCTGGTCGGCGCCACCGGTCAGCGGGCGCTGGCCGTCCCAGGCGGGGTTGCAGCCGTTCTGGGCGAGGATGAAGGCCATGGTGAAGGACTTGATGCCGGTGGCGCCCATGACCGTGGCCGGGCTGGGCGGGTTGCCCCAGCCCGTGTAGAGGTAGGGGGCTCCGGGCATCTTGCCGCCGGGGTCCGGGTTGGTGCAGCCCGTGGTGGTGGCGCTGGCGGTGCTGCCGGCCGACTCGCCGGTGCCGTTGTACGCCTTGACGGTGTAGCTGTGCGACTCACAGGTTCCGAGGCCGGAGATGGTGGCGGTGGTGCCGGTGACGGTGGTCTTGAGCGCCGAGCCCTCGTAGACGCGGTAGCCGGTGACCGTGCCGCTGGAGGCGCCCCAGGACAGGGTGATCGAGGTGTTGGTCGAGGTCGTGGTCACCGTTCCGGGCGTGCCCGGGGCGCCGGGGTTGCCGGTGCCCCCGCCGCAGGGGTTGCCGTTGAGCGTGCAGTTGGACGGGGTGGCGCCGCCGGGGCTGCCGTTGAAGCCGAAGCTCGCGGACGCGCCGGGGGCCAGGGTGCCGTTCCAGCCGACGTTGGTGAAGGTGAAGCGCTGCCCGCTGCGGGTCATGGCGGCGTCCCAGAAGGAGCCGACGGAGGCGCCGGAGGGCAGGTCGAAGGCCACCGACCAGCCGTTGATGGGGGTGGTGCCGCCGTTGGTGATCGTGTACTTGCCCTCGAAGCCGGTGCCCCAGTCGGAGACCTTGGTGAAGGCGGCCGTGGGGGACGCCGCCGCCCCGGCGGGCGCCGCGACCGCGGCCGCGCCGAGCGCGGTCAGGAGTGCGGCCAGGGCCGCGGCTGCTGTTCGACGAAGTCTCATTCGCTGTTCCTTCTGTCGGGGGGTGTCACGTCCCGCCGGCGGCGGGACCGCGAGGGCGGGGCGGTTGGCTCTTCCGGCGCGGTCAGGGTTTCCGCATGGTCGGGTTTTCCGGCGCGGTCAGGGTTTCCGCGTGGACGGGCTTTCCAGCGCGGTCGGGTTTTCAGGCGCGGTCAAGACGAACGGGTTCACCGTCGCGCCGCGCGGGTGGCCGCCCGGGACGGTCATCGGTACGGTGCCGCGCCGGGTGGTGCGGGGGCGCGGACGCCGCCGCCGGAGTCGGCGGCGTCCGCGCTGATCAGAAGGCGTCCTGGGTTGGTGAACGGGTCATCGGCGTCCCCATTCGACTCATCTTTTAGGAAAGTTTCCTAAGAGTTGTCGTGATCGTAGCCTTGACAACCGTTCTTCACAAGACCCAAAACAAGGCCGAAACGAGACGGGGTGACGCGCCCGGCGCGTCACCCCGTCAACTCCCTCTCGGCTCTCTTCAGACCCCTTCAGACCTCTTCAGGCCCCTCCAGGCTCCTCCGGGCCCCTTCAGGCCATGACCTCCGGCAGCGGCTTACGGGCCAGGTCGGGAACCTCCGCGTCGTGGGCGGCGTAGCCCACCGGGAAGAGGATGTAGGGCCGCTCGTTGGCCGGCCGCCCGCAGATGTCGCTCAGGAACGCCATCGGGTTGGGGGTGTGGGTGAGGGTGGACAGCCCCATCGCGTGCAGGGCCGCGATGAAGAAGCCGCAGGCGATGCCGACGCTCTCGTTGACGTAGTAGTGCTTGACCCGCGTGCCGTCGGGGCGCACGCCGTACTTCTCCGCGAAGCAGACCACCAGCCAGGGCACGGTCTCCAGGTAGTCCTTCTCCGGGCCGGTCTCCAGGGGGGCCAGGGCGGCGCGCCACTCAGGCGTCAGCCGACCCTCCTCGTAGTTCTTGCGCTCCTCGACCTCGGCCGCCTCCCTGATCCGCCGCCTGGTCTCGGCGTCGCCGATCAGGATGAACTTCCACGGCTGCTGGTGGGCCCCGGAGGGGGCGGTGTTGGCGGCCCGGATCGCCAGCTCGACGCACTCGCGGGGCACCGGCTCGTCGCTGAAGAACCGCACGCTCCGCCGCCGGTCCATGTGCTCGTAGAACTCCCGCCCCCGGGCCACCATCTCGTCCTCGAGGTAGCGGGTGGGCCGGTAGGGGATGAACGGGTAGCTGTGCTCGCGCGGCACGATGCCTCCTTTTTCGCCATATGTGCGCGCGTAGTCTGAATGGCGGTGAAAAATAGGGCAACACCCCGCCCGGAACACTGCCAGATCGTCAGTTTCCGTCGTCGCGGGGTCCGCGGAGGTGGGCAGATTGGCAGCCAGAAGGACCGGCCGGAACGGCCTGGACGAACTCGACCGCAGGGTGCTCCGCCTGGTCAGGGAACGGCCGCGCACCGGACTGCTGGAGATCTCCCGCATCCTGGGGGTCGCCCGGGGAACGGTCCAGGCCCGGCTGGACCGGATGGTCGCCGACGGGGTGATCGTCGACTTCGGGCCCAACCTCTCCCCGCGCGCCCTCGGCTACCCGGTGCAGGCGTTCACCACGCTGGAGGTCGAGCAGGTCTCCCGGCCCGACATCTCCGCCGCGCTGGAGGTGATCCCCGAGGTCATGGAGGCGCACATCGTCACCGGCCCCGGCGACGTCTGGTGCCGGATCGCCGGCCGCGACCACGAGCACATCCAGCGGGTCATCGACCGGATGCTGGCCATCCCCGGCATACGGCGCAGCAGCACGGTGATCACCCTCTCCACCGTGGTGGCCCACCGGGTCCAACCCCTGGCCGGCGACTGAACCCGCCCACGCCGCGATCCCGCCCGTCTCCGTGCCCGACAGTCCTTGAGGAGGTTGCGGAGGACGGGCGCCGGGAAGCGACTGAAATCCGCGCATGAAATGTCACGCGGAGTGCGTACGGCTTCGCTTGGGTGATCGGGAGAGGTGATTAGGGCTTGTTCGATGGGAGTACTTTGGGTTCGTCTGTTTTCGCCCCCTGGAGCGCTCCCATGTTCTTCGGCATCACCGACATCTGGACCTACGTCATCGGTGCCTTCTTCATCGTCCTGCTGCCCGGCCCGAACTCCCTCTACGTGCTCAGCACCGCCGCGCAGCACGGGGTACGCCAGGGCTACCGGGGGGCCATGGGGGTGTTCCTCGGTGACACCGTCCTGATGGTCCTCGCGGCGGCCGGGGCCGCCTCGGCGCTGCGGGCCGAGCCGATGCTGTTCAACGTCGTCAAGTACGCCGGGGGCGCCTACCTGGCGTGGATCGGCGTGCAGATGCTGCGCGGGGCGTGGCGCTCGTGGCGGAACCACGGGAACGCCGAGGCTCCCGGGGCCGCGCCGGCGGAGGAGCGGGCGGGGCGCCCGGCCAGGGACCCGTTCCGCAAGGCGCTGACGATCAGCCTGATGAACCCGAAGGCGATCCTGTTCTTCATCTCCTTCTTCATCCAGTTCGTGGACCCCTCCTACGGCAGCCCGGCGCTGTCGTTCCTGATCCTGGGGGCGATCTGCCAGCTCTTCAGCGTGCTGTACCTGTCGACGCTGATCTTCGCCGGGAGCTTCCTGGCCTCCCAGTTCCGGTCGCGCCGCAGGCTGTCGGCCGGGCTCACCTCGGGTGTGGGCGCGCTGTTCATCGGCTTCGGGGCGCGGCTGGCCACGGCCACCCTGGGCTGACGCCGTACGGCGTCAGGCCGGGTCGGCGTCGCCCTGGTTGGCCTTGATCGCCACGCTGACCAGCGAGAGGAAGAGCTCGGCGTCGGCCCTGCCGTCGATGGCCATGGACACCCAGCCGTCCCCGCTGCCCGGGACGACGCGCCGGCAGTCGGTGAGGACCCTGGCCCAGCGGTCGATGACGCCGGTGGTGAGCAGCAGTTCCGCGGTGTGGTCCCCGCGCATCCTGACGATCTCCCGGCCTCCGGACCTGAAGCCGATGCCCCTGCGGGTGCGTTTCAGCGCGAGGGCGGGCCAGTGGGAGAGCTGGGTCGCGACGTGCGCGACACCTTCTGTCGGCCGGCTGGACGTGCGCGCGTGCACTGCCATACGCGAATCGTCGCGAACCGTACGGGTTCGGGAAAGTCACGTTTCCGAACCGTTACCGCTTGGACACACTCCGAGCATCGGCCGATCCGCCGCGACCCATGCGGCATCGGTCGGTTAAAGCGAAGGCATGCTCCGGGGTCGGGTACGGTAAACCGCCCCCCGATACCGGGTGATTCCCGGTACCCCGGAACGACGAGCCCATCATGTCTGTTCACCGGCTGTCCGGGTAGGCGTCAAGCCTCACCGCCGGTCATTCCACCTTCCCGTGGAGCGCGCCATGAGCCACACGTCCGTCACCCTGCCCCGCCTCACCGTCCTCGCCCGCCAGGCCGCGCCGAAGCTGCTGGAGGGAGTGGTCGCCCCGCTGGCCGTCTTCTACGCCGCGCTGGCCGTCCTCGGCGAGCGCGGAGCGCTCATCGCCGCGTTGAGCTGGGTCTATATCGGGGTGGGATGGAGGTTGCTGCGGCGCGTCCCGGTGCCCGCCACGATGATCCTCGCCACCGTGGCGATCACCGTGCGGACGCTGCTGGGGCTGTGGACGGGCAGCATGGTGTTCTACTTCCTCCAGCCCGAGCTGGGCACGATCTGCATCAGCGTGGTCTTCCTGGCCTCGGTGCGGCTGAACCGCCCGATGGCGCAGAAGCTGACGCTCGACTACATCCACCTGCCCTCCGCGGTGCTCAGGCACGAGAGGGTCCGCCGGTTCTTCGCCCGGATCACCCTGCTGTGGGGGTTCGTGCTGCTGGCGAACTCGACGGTGAGCATCTGGCTCCTGCTGCACCAGTCGATCGGCGCCTACCTCCTGGTGCGCACCTCGGTCGTGGCCCTGATCAGCGGCGCGGCGATCGCCTTCTCCGTCTGGGCCTTCCGCCGCGTCCTGCACCGCCTCCACGCCGCCTCCACCCCCGCGCTCTCCGCCGCGCCCTGACGGCCGCGCGGTCCCGGTCCTCAGCCGCCCGGCTCGGCCCCGGCCGTCAGGCCGGCCTCGTGGGCGATGATCGCCGCCTGGACCCGGTTCTCCGCCCCCAGCCGGTTGAGGATCGAGCTCACGTGGGCCTTGACGGTCCCCTCCACCAGGTGCAGGCGGCGGGCGATCCGCGCGTTGGACAGCCCCGCCGCGAGCAGGGCGAGCACGTCGCGCTCGCGGGGGGTGAGCGCCGTGACCCGTTCGCGGGCGGACGCCTCGCGGGTCATCCTGCCGTCCGCGAGCGCGGACACGACCCGCCTCGCCACGCGCGGCGACAGGCAGGCGGCGCCCTCGGCGACGGCGTGGATGCCGGCCAGCAGCTCGCGCGGGTCCCCCGACTTCAGGAGGAACCCGTCCGCGCCCTCCCCGAGCGCCCGGGCGATGTAGTCGTCCTCGCCGAAGGTGGTGAGCATCACCACGGCCGTGCCGGGGGCGACCCGGCGCAGCTCGGCGACGGCCGCCAGCCCGTCCATCCGGGGCATCCGGATGTCGAGGAGGACGACGTCGGGGCGGTGGGCGAGGGCGAGCCGGATCGCCTCCCGGCCGTCGGCGGCCTCGGCGACCACCTCTATCTCCGGGTCGACGGCCAGTACGGCGCGCACCCCGGCCCGGATCATGGTCTCGTCGTCGGCCAGCAGCACCTTGATCATCGCGTTCCGTCCGCCACGTCCATGTTCACGCCCATATCCACGCCCATTTCCTCTCCGGTCTCTGCGGCCTCTCCGAGGGAGCGGAGACTTCCCTCCCGGGTGACTTCCGCGCCGGACCGTTCAGCGCGGGGCCACTCCACATCGGGCCGTTCAGTGCCGGACCGCTCCACATCGGGCCGCTCCGCGCCGGACCACTCCGCATCGAGTCGTTCAGTGCCGGGCCGTTCCGCGCGGGGAAGGCGGGCCGTGACCCGGAAGCCGCCGTTCCGCGGGCCCGCCTCGAACACCCCGCCCGCCAGCCGTACCCGCTCGCGCAGCCCGGCCAGGCCCATCCCGCCGGACGGACCGGACGGGCCGCCGCGCGCGCGGCCCATCGTCGCCCGGGACGCCGGATTGGTCACCTCGACCGTGACCCCGGCGGGCCCGCCGAGCACCTCCACGGTCACGGACGCGCCGGGGGCGTGTTTGGCGGCGTTGGTCAGGGACTCCTGGACGACCCTGCGGGCGGTGGGGTCGCGCAGCGATCCGTCGCCGCGCAGCTCCACCCGCAGCCCCGAGGCGGCGGCCCGTTCGACCACGTCGGAGACGCTCTCCTCCGGCGGGGTCAGCGGCGCCGGGTCGTCCTCGCGGAGCACGCCGATGATCCGGTGGAGGCGTTCGGTGGTGTCGGCCGCGGCCTCGCGGAGCTCCCCGGCGGCCTGGCGGTGCCGTACGGGCAGGTCGGGCGCCATCTCCAGGGCCGCGGCGCGCAGCGCGATGAGCGCGAGGTCGTGGCCGATGGAGTCGTGCATGTCCTGGGTGATGCGGTTGCGCTCGCGCAGCCTGGCCTGGCCGGCGGCCAGCCGCCGCTCGCGCAGGCGCTGCTCGGCCCGCTGCCGGAACAGCAGACCGACGCTCCAGGGCAGCAGGCCGGACAGCAGGACGCCCGACAGGGCGGGCAGCCAGAAGGCGGTGACGGCCGGGGCGGGCCGCGGGCCGCCGAAGAGGGAGAGAGCGAGGACCGCGGCGGCGCCCGTGCCCAGGAGGGCGGCGAACGCCCTGAGCGCGGGCCGGGGGTCCGGCGCGCGGCGGCCGGCCCGGTGGCTCAGCACGATGGCGGCGAGGGTGAGGCCGTTCAGCGGCAGCACCTTGAACGAAGGCAGGTCCAGGCCCCAGAACTGGAAGCTGGCCGCCCCCTCGCTGACGTTCCATGTCCCCGCGACCAGGACGGCCAGCATGGGGAGCACCGGCGCGCGGCGGCTCGCGAGCACGGCGGCGCAGATCACGGTCACCTCGGCGGCCGTGGTCCACAGCCGCGCCCAGGCGGTGGCCGGTTCCCACCAGGCCGGGAGGGCGGGGGCCAGCACCGCCGGCAGGCAGAGCAGCAGGATCGTCACAAGCTCCCGCCGGTCCGGCTGGCCCATCCTTTTCATCACCTTCGTGACGTTACAAGGCGCGGACGCCGGGCGACTCCTCCCCGGGAGCGGGCACGACCCCCGCCGAAAGTAGGGGGTGGCACGGGCTGAACGTCCGATGTGCCGGCCGCGGCCCGGCGCCTAGCGTCGGTGGCGCACGAGTTCCGGCGGTGTCCCCGGGAGATCTCAGGGACGCCACCCCGAGGCCCGGGGTCCCTCCCTGATGCCCGGAGCCCGGCGGTCCTTCAGCGTGCTGGGGAGATCCCCCGGACCCGGCAGGAGCCGTCCGGACACCCGACCCCCACCGACAGGAGCGCGGCCGTGACGCAGGCCATTCTCGACGCCGTACAGCAGGCGATGACCTCCCCCTGGATCTATCTGGCGCTGTTCGCGCTGGCGCTGCTCGACGGGTTCTTCCCCGTGGTGCCCGCCGAGACGTCCGTCATCACGGCGGGCGTGTTCGCCGCCTCCACCGGCGCGCCCGACGTCGCGGCCGTGATCGCGGTGGCGGCGCTGGGCGCCTTCGTCGGTGACCACATCTCCTACGCCATCGGGTGTTCGGCGAACGGCAGACTGCGAAGGGGCGGACGCGGCGACCGGGCGTTCACCTGGGCGCGGCGCGCGCTGGCCGAACGCGGCGGGCTCGTCCTGGTGGCGGCCCGCTACATCCCCGGGGGCCGTACGGCCTGCACCCTCACCATGGGCGCGGTCGCCTACCCCCGGCGCTCGTTCGCCCTCTTCGACGCGGTCGCGGCCGCCTCATGGGCGGTCTACTCGGTGCTGATCGGCTACGTGGGCGGCGCGGCGTTCGAGCACGACCCGCTCAGGGGGCTGCTGCTCGGCCTCGGCATCGCCCTGTCGGTCACCGCGGTGGCCGAGACGGTCCGGCACGTACGGCGACGCCGGGCCGCCGGGGCTCCGGGGCGGGAGCCGGCCCTCGCCGTCTCGGACGACTGACCGCCCTGCCCCGACCCGCCCCCCGGGGGAAATCCGCGCCGAAGTCAGGGACAACCCCGATGGATCGGGGCACCGCGAGCGCGGGAGGCTGCCAGAGGTTGGCCGGAGGACGTCCCTCCGGACGCCTCACTGAGACGTCCCGGCCATCTCGCCGTGTCGTGATCGGAGGAGGGAACCCGGATCGGGAGAGCCCGGGATCGGGAGAGGGCCGTGTCCCGCCGGACGGCGGGGGCGGGTGAGCGTGACGAGGGAGGGCTCATGAGCGTGGCGGCCGTCGGCCTGGCGTTGCTGGGGTCCCTGTTCTTCGCGCTCGGCGCCGCGCTGCAGCAGTCCGAGACGGGGCCGGACCGGGTCGCGCTGCGCCACCTGGCCAGGCGTCCGCGCTGGCTGCTCGGCGGCCTCGCCGTCGGGGCCGGCACCGCGCTGCATGTCCTCGCGCTGAGGTACGGGCCCCTCACTCTGGTCCAGCCGCTGGGGGCGGCGAGCCTGCTGTTCGCGCTGCCCTGCGCGGCGGCCCTGCGGCGCCACAGGCCGCGGCCGCGCGAACTGGCCGCCGCGGCCGCGGTCGCCGCCGGGCTGGCCGGGCTGGTGCTGACCGTGCCGGAGCACACCGGCGATCCCCGTCTCGGCCCCTGGGGGGCGGTGGCCCTGCTCGCGGGGGCGGCCACCGTCGCCCTGGGGCTGCTGGCCGTCTCCCGGCGCGTCTCCCCCACCGCCCGGGGCGGACTGCTGGCGATGGCGGCGGGCGTGCTGTACGGCGCGACCGCCACGCTGACCCGGGTGCTGGTCGACGGCGCCTGGGAGCCGTGGCTGCTGCTCGCCGCGCCGCTGCCCGCCCTGGCCGCGCTGGGCCTGCTGCAGCGCGCCTACGCCTGCGGTCACTTCGGTGTCGCCTTCGCCTCCCTGCAGGTGGCCGACCCGCTGACCGCAGTCGTCTTCGGAGCCGTCCTGCTGGGCGAGCCGCTGCCGACCGGGGCGACGGCCACGCTGGCCGCGCTGGCCGCCGCGCTGCTGGCCGCCTGCGGCACCGTCGCGCTGGCCCGCACCGGCCCGCCGCCCGCCGCGCACGTCCCCCAGGCCCGCTGAGCCCCGCTGAGCCCCGCTGAGCCCGTCCCGCGGCCTCGCGGGCGCCACGCCCCGACCGCCCCGTCCGTCCCCGGCCCCGCCGCGAACCTCATCCGGCCGTCCCCGGCTCCCCGCCTCCGCGAGCCGCCCCCGCCCTTCCCCGCTGAACGGAGTACCACCGATGATCACCGCTCTCGCGCCCGCCCCCGCCCCCGCCGCGCCGGCCACCGTACCGGCCCGTGCGCTTCCGTCCGTCCGGCCGCGGCGGGTGCTGATCGCCACCGACACCTACCCGCCGGACGTGAACGGCGCCGCCTCCTTCACCCACCGGCTGGCCTGCGGGCTGGCCGCCCGGGGCAACGAGGTCCACGTGGCCTGCGCCTCCGACGAGGGGCCGGCCAGGACCGAGCACGTGGACGGGGTGACGGTGCACCGGCTGCGGTCGGTGCCCGTGCTGGTGCACCCGACGATGCGGATCTCGGTGCCGGCCCGGCTGGACGATCTGGTGGCGGCCGTCTCGCCGGACGTGGTCCACGTGCAGGGGCACTTCGTGGTGGGCCGGGCCGCGATCTCGGCGGCCCGGCGCGCGGACGTCCCGGTGGTGGCCACCAACCACTTCATGCCCGACAACCTCTTCCAGTTCGCCCACGTCCCGGGCGCGCTGCGCGACCGGGTGGGCGAACTGGCGTGGCGGGACTTCCGGCGCGTCTTCTCCCAGGCCGACCGGGTGACCACGCCGACCCGGATCGCCGCCGAGCTGCTGGCGGGCAAGGGCTTCGCCCATCAGGTGGAGCCGGTCTCGTGCGGCATCGACCTGCGCCGGTTCCAGCCGCGCGGCGGTCTCAGGTCGCCGGCGCGCCAGGCGCTCGGCCTGCCGGACCGCCACACGGTGCTGTTCGTCGGGCGGCTGGACGAGGAGAAGCGGCTGGACGAGCTCATCCGGGCGCTGCCGTACGTGCTCAACGACCACGACGCGCAGATCGCGCTGGCCGGCACGGGCGGGCAGCGTGAGCCGCTCGCCCGGCTGGCGCACCGGATCGGGGTCGGCGACCGGGTCGTCTTCCTCGGCTTCGTCCCGGACGAGACGCTCCCGGACGCCTACGCCGCCGCCGACGTCTTCGCCATGCCGGGTGTCGCGGAGCTGCAGAGCATCGCGACGCTGGAGGCCATGGCGTCCGGGCTGCCGGTCGTCGCCGCCGACGCGATGGCCCTGCCCCACCTGGTACGGCCCGGCGGGAACGGCCACCTGTACCGGCCCGGGGACGTGAGGGAACTGGCGCGCCGTCTGGGCGACGTGCTGGGCGCGCCCGAGCGGCGGGCCGCCATGGGCGCGGCGAGCCGGATGATCGCGCTCACCCACGACCACCA
Organism: Streptosporangium sandarakinum; assembly: GCF_013409935.1. GTDB lineage: Bacteria > Actinomycetota > Actinomycetes > Streptosporangiales > Streptosporangiaceae > Streptosporangium > Streptosporangium nondiastaticum. The sequence continues at coordinate 1,753,778 of NZ_JACCCO010000001.1, forward strand.
GGTGTCCCTCGCCCGGTTCGAGGCGATCTACCGGGATGTCGCCCGGCGAGGTCACCGGGGGATCGCGTGGTGAGGCCACCGGGAGGCCACCGGGAAGTCACGCGGTGGGACGGCCGGTGGATCGTGCGGCGCGGCCGGCGGAGGGCCGCGCGGTGAGGAAGGGCCCCGTCCGGGAAGGTCCGGACCGGGAGGCGCACGTCCGGGGGCGACCCGGCGGAGGAAGCGCCGCGGCGGGAAGAGCGCCGCGGGAAGGAGCGGCGCGATGAGGGAGGACCCGGTGAGAGCGGACGGCGCGGACGGAGAGGACGGAGAGGGCACGCTGTGGCGGCGGCCCGCGATGGCCTGCGTGGGCGTCGCGGCGGCGGCGATGGCCTACGCCCATCTGGCGGCGATCGGTTCGGTGGATCCGATGACCGAGCTGACCAGCCGTTACGCCCTGTTCGGCCCGAGCGGCTGGGCCATGGCCGTCGCCGCGATCGCGCTGGCGGTGAGCTGCGTGTGGACGGCCTACGGCCTGACCCGGGTGGACCCGGCGCGCAGCGCCGCGGCGCGCGTACTGCTCGTCGCGGCGGCGCTGGGCCTGCTGCTCACCGCGGTGTTCCCCACCGACGCGCCGCCCGGGGTCACCTCCGGCGGCGGGGAGGTCCACCGCTGGGCGGCGGCCGTGGTCCTCACCGCGCTGCCCTGCGCGGGCCGGCTGCTCGGGCGCCGGTTCGGCGAGCCGGCGCTGTCGCTGGCGGCCGGCCTGTCGGTGGCGGCGCTGGTGGCGTTCCTCGCGGCTCGCCCGGGATCGCCGGTCGCGGAGATCGTCGGCGGCTCGGGCTACCACGGCCTGCTGGAGCGGCTGGCGCTGCTGGCCGACACGGCCGTGGTCTTCCTGGCGGCCCGGTGCGCGGACGGACGGGGCGCTCCGGCTCGCGCCGCCCGGCCGCTGGGCGCTTCCTTCGAAGCGGGACCGGTGCTTCTTGAGCGCGAAATGAAACCTACCGGACAGTAACAAAAGAGACATATCCCCACTGCGGCACCCGCCCTTACCTACGCTAACGTAGGTTACGGAACCGTAGAGAGTAAGGAAGAGGTCCTATGCGGGAGTTCAGCCAGACCGAGCTGCTGCTCGAACTCGAGCCCGTCGTCGCCGGAGAACTGGACCGGCACCACAAAATGGCCAAGGAGTGGTTCCCGCACGAATACGTGCCGTGGTCCGAGGGTCGCGACTACGACGGGATCTTCGGCGGCGAGGCCTGGTCCGAGACCGACTCCACGATTCCCGAGGCGGCGCGGATCTCCCTCGTCGTCAACCTGCTGACCGAGGACAACCTCCCCAGCTACCACTACGAGATCGCCACGACCTTCGGCCGCGACGCCGCCTGGGGCACCTGGGTGCACCGCTGGACCGCCGAGGAGGCCCGCCACGGCACCGCCCTCCGCGACTACCTGACGGTCACCCGGGCGGTCGACCCGGTCGCCCTGGAGCGGGCCCGGATGTCGCACATGGAGGAGGGGTTCACCAACTCCTACGAGGGCGTGCTGCACTCGCTGGCCTACGTCTCCTTCCAGGAGCTGGCCACCCGCATCGCCCACCGCAACACCGGCAAGGTCTCGGGAGACCCGAACTGCGAGCGGCTGCTCGCCAGGATCGCCGCCGACGAGAACCTGCACATGCTCTTCTACCGCAACCTGCTCGGCGCGGCCTTCGAGCTGAACCCGGCCCAGACCATGCGCGCCGTCACCGACGTGGTGACCACCTTCCAGATGCCCGGCACCGGCATCCAGGGCTTCAGTCGCAAGGCGATGGCCATCGCCCACGCCGGGATCTACGACCTGCGCCTGCACCTCGACGACGTCATCATGCCGGTCCTGCGGCAGTGGTCGGTGTTCGAGCGGGGGAGCCTGGGCGACGAGGGCGACAAGGCCCGCGAGGAGCTGGCGGAGTTCCTCGACCGCCTTGAGGTGACCGCCTCCCGCTTCGTCGAGCGCCGCGAGGCCCGCCGCGCCCGCGAGGCCGCCGACGCCTGACGCCTTCCGCCCGTGGCCGCCCCGAACCGCGGGACGGCCACGGAGCCGCGCGTTCCGAGTGGCATGACCGGCTCAGACGTACCTCAATGATGCCGCTGTCCGACCGGCCGGAAGGGCGGTTCGTGTCCGATCAGCCGCATGATCCGTGTCCGATCAGCCGTGCCGCCCATGTCCGATCAGCCGGTGCTCCGGAGTTCCCGGACGGTCACCCGTGCCGGCCGTTCGCGGGCACCCGGCCGGTACGGATCGCCGCACGGAGGCTCAGGCGGTCAGGGCCGGCTCGCGAGGAAGGGCGGGGTCGGGGGCGGGCCGCAGCCGGCGCAGGGAGAGCAGCACCAGCAGGGCGGCCAGGCCCGTCGTGACCGGCGGGACGAGGAAGGCCAGGGACGCGCCGAAGCGGTCCACGAGCTGGCCCGCCACGGCGGCGCCGGTGGCGATGCCCAGGCCGGTCCCGCCGTTGAGCCAGGTGAACGCCTCGGTCCGCACCTCGGCCGGGACGAGGCCCTCGGCGAGGGTGTAGCCGGTGATGACGGCCGGGGCGATGAGGAGGCCGGCCGCGGCGGCTCCGCCGTACAGCATGGGGACGGATCCGGCGAAGCACAGCGCGACGGTGGCCGCCGAGAGCAGGCTCAGGGCGGCGGCCAGCCTGGCCGGGGCGCCGACCCGCCAGCGGACGACGCCGTAGAGGAGCCCGCCGACGAGGCTGGCGGCGGAGAAGGTCGCGTAGACCGGCCCGGTCGCGGCGGACTGACCGAGCGCGGCCGTCGAGGAGGTGATGCCGACCTGGAGGCTGCCGAAGACGCTGCCGAGCGCGACGAAGGCGACGGCCAGCAGGGCCACGCCCCGCAGCCGCAGCACCCCGCCCCGGGAGCGCGCGTGGACCGGTACCGGCTTGGGGGCGCCCTCGCGGACTCCGGCGAACACGAGCGTGCCGACCACCACCATGACCAGGGCCGCGAGCAGCGCCCAGACGGGCGAGAAGCCGGTGGACAGGGCGACCAGGAGCATGGGCGCGAGGGTGAAGGTCAGCTCGTCGGTCATGGACTCCAGCGCGAAGGCCGTGTTCAGCCTGCCGGAGCCGCCCAGCATGTGCGCCCAGCGGGCCCGTACCATCGAGCCGACCTGCGGCATCGACCCGCCGGCCAGCGCCGACACGGCGGTGAGCGTGACGGGCGAGGCGTGCGAGGCGGCCAGCGCCAGCAGCGCGCCCAGCGCGGCGGCGTGCAGGACGGCCTGCGGGACGAGCACCCTGGGCTGGCCGTGACGGTCGGCCAGCCGTCCGGTCTGCGGGCCGACGAGCGCCTGGGCGACGGCGGCGGCGGCCGAGGCGATCCCCGCCGCGCCGTACGAGCCGGTGGACCACTGCACCAGGAGCAGGATGCCGATCTGCAGCATGGCGTACGGCAGGCGGGCGACGAACGCGGGGGCGAGGAAGCGCCAGGCTCCCGGCAGGCCGAGAACGGCGAGGTAGGACTTCAACGGGTCTCCGTCCAGGGTCCAGACGGAGGACATCGCCCGGCCGGGGCGAGCCGCACCGTCGTGGTGGGCTTCGACCGGGGTAGATACCGCGGGGTCGCGGCCGCCGTGCGGTCATTACGGGCGCGCCCCTTCGGGCACGCCAAGCAGACAATTTACCCTAAAAGGTGCATCCCTTATTTTCCGCCGGCCCGCGGACCGCCCGCAGGACCGGCCAGGCCGCGAGCGCGAGGGCGAGCGACAGCGCCGCCACGGCCCCCATGGCCCCCGGCAGGCCGGTCGCGTCGGCCCACCATCCGACGTAGACGGGCCCGGCGAGGAAGCCCAGGTAGGCGAAGCCCGTCACCACGGACGTCGCCCGGCCGCGCACGGCGTGGCCGACACCGTCGTTCGCCGCGGCCAGCAACGTGGGGAACAGCACCGCGGTCCCCGCCGCGGCCAGGACGAGCCCGGCCAGCGCCACGGGCGCGGAGGGAGCGGCGGCCACCGCCGCGCTCCCGGCGGCGGCGGTCACGGCGCCGCAGACGAGCACGGTCGCGGCGCGCCAGGACGCCAACCGGCCGGCGGAGAAGCGGGTGACGGCGACGACGGCCGCGAAGACCGCCGGAGCGGCCGCGGCGAGCACCGGCCCGGCGCCGAGCACGTCGGCCAGGTAGACCGCCCCCCAGCTCTGGTGGGCGTTCTCGGCGGCGAAGGCCAGCGCGCCCAGCCCGCCGAACAGCAGGAGCGGCGCGAGACGTACGGCGGGCCGCCCCGAGCGTCCTTCCGGAGCCCCCTCCCCCGTCGGCCGCGCCCGCGCGGGACCGCCGTCCCCGTCCGCCCGCTCCCCCGGCGCGCCCGTACCACGCCGTGCCGCGCGATCGGCCGCACCGGCCCGCCCGCCCGCCGCCACCACCGGGACCAGTCCCGCGGCGATCAGGGTGACCAGCAGGAACGGCAGGAAGACCGGCGCTCCCGCGTCGGCCAGCAGCCCGGTGGAGAGGCTCGCGAGCACGACGGACGCGGAGAAGAACCCGTGCGCGCGGGTGATGACGGGCCGCCCCGCGGCCTGCTCCGCCGCCCCGGCGGCCGCGTTGATCGCCACGTCCGCCGCCCCGGCGGCCGCGTTGATCGCCACGTCCGCCGCCCCGGAGGCCGCGCCGAGCAGGGCGAGGCCCGCCGACAGGCTCCACAGGTCGCGCGCCGTGAGCGCCACCGCCGTTCCCACCGCGCCGAGCAGCACGAGCAGCAGGGCGGCCGGCCGTCGCCCCCAGCGGTCGACGGCCAGGCCCGCGGCGGGCATGGCGGGCAGCGCCCCGGCGCCGACGAACAGCAGGGCGAGGCCCAGCCGGCCGTCGTCCAGACCCGCCTGGTCACGGATGGCGGGCACCGACGCCCCCCAGGCTCCCCAGAACGCGCCGAAGACCACGAAGCCCGCGTAGGCGGCCCGCTGCCCGGAGACGATTTCGGAACCCGACATGTGTGTAACGATACACAAGGACTGTGTATCGTTACACAAGTATCCTTCCCCCATGACGGGAACGGCGGGCGGACGGCGGGCGACCATGGCCGAGGTCGCCCGCGAGGCGGGGGTGTCGGTGATGACCGTCTCCTATGCCTACGGCCGCCCCGACCGGGTCTCGGCCGACACACGGGCCAGGGTCCGCGAGGCCGCCGAACGTCTCGGCTATCCGGGCCCGCACCCCGGGGCGCGGTCGCTGCGCCGCGGTCGCACCGGCAATCTGGGCGTCGTCCTCGGCGAGCACCTCACCTACGCCTTCGACGACCCGCAGGCCGCCCGCTTCCTCGCGGGAGTCGCCCAGGTCTGCGCCGACCACGGCATGGGACTGACCCTCGTCCCGGTGACCGGAGGACCGGGGGACGCGAACCGCGTCGCCGAAGCGGCCGTCGACGGCTTCGTCGTCTGGACCACCGCGGACGACGACCCCGTCATCGACGCCATCGTCGCCCTGGGACTGCCGGCGGTGGTGCACGGCGGCCCGCTCCGGGACGACCTCCCCTTCGTGGCCGCGGACGACCGGGCCGCCGCCGAGACGGCGGGGCGCGAGGCGTTCTCCGGCGTCCACCGGCCCGCGGTGCTCGGCTTCCCGCTCGACCGCACCAGGGCCACCGGCGTCTTCCCCGGCATCGACCCCGCCGCCGCGACCTTCCGCGTCACGAGGCAGCGCCTGCACGGCTTCCGGGACGCCTGGACCGCCACCGGGAAGCCGTGGGAGCAGGTCAGGGTGGCCGTCTGCTCCACCAACAACGCCCGCGAGGCGGACGCGCTCGCGACCGGGTTGCTGACCGGCCCGGACCCCTGCGACGCGATCGCGGCGATGAGCGACGAACTGGCCCTGGGCGTCCTCCGCGCCGCGGCACGCCTGGGGGTGGACGTCCCCGGCGACCTCGCGGTCACCGGGTGGGACGACACCGAGGCGGCCGCCGCCGCGGAGCTGACCACCATCGCCCAGTCCCTGCGCGACCAGGGTGCGCGTTGCGCACGGGTGGCTCTCGGCGCGCCCCCCGCGGCCGGAGACGCCGGGCCTCCTCACTGGCGGCTGGTCCGGCGCGGCTCGACCCGCCGCCCCTGACCGCGCCCGGCCCGCCGCCCCACCCCGTCGCCCCCAGCCACACCGGTCGCCCGGTCGTGCCGGTCGTGCCGGTCGTGCGGGGAGGCGGAGCGGCTGAGGGCGGGGACGCGATCCCTGCTCGCGCCCCCGCCGGGACGGTCGCCGGGCGCTGAGGGTCAGGCCGGGTCCCGTGCCTCCCTCTCCCCCGGGTCCTCTCCATCCGCCGGGCCGTCCGCCCGCTTCTCCCCTTCCGAGGGGTCGTCCGCCCGGCCCTTCCCGGAACGCCTGGAACCCCGGGAGACGAGGCTGACGATCGCCTCCGACCGGCTGGCGATCAGCGGTCCGAGCAGCGCGAGGATGAGCACGTACCCGGCGATGAACGGCGCGAGCCTGGTGTCCAGTCCGGCGGCGAGCGCCATCGTCGCCAGGACCAGGGCGAACTCGCCGCGCGAGAGCACGGTGAGCGAGATGTTCACCGCCTCCCTCCGGCCGAACGAGTTCAGCTTCGCGGCGGCCGTCCCGGCCGCCACGTTGAGCAGCAGGGTGATCGCCACCGCGGCCGCGATCGGCCAGGCCACCGAGAGCATGTCGCCCGGCTCGATGGACAGGCCGAACGCGAAGAAGAACAGCGCCGCGAACGCGTCCCTGAGCGGGTGGACGAACTGCCGGATGCGCGGCGCCGCCTTGGTCGAGCTCAGAATGAGGCCGATCATGAAGGCCCCGATGGCGTCGGACACGCCGAACTCCTCGGCGACGCCGGCGGTGAAGATCGCCAGGCCGGTGAACATCACCACGAGCAGTTCGTCGTCCCTGGTGCTGACGAGCCGGTTGACCAGCCGGGCGCCCCAGCGCGCCACCGCGGTGAGCGCGACCAGGAAGGCGAACGCCCTGCCGAAGGAGGCCGCCGCGGCGGCGACGGAGTCCGCCCCGCTGAGCACCGGCTGCAGCACGGCGAGGTAGAGCGCGAGGAACACGTCCTCGACCACGATGACGCCCAGGATGAGGCGGCTCTCCGGGTTGCCGAGGCGGCCGAGGTCGATCAGCAGTTTGGTCACGATGGCCGAGGAGGAGATGCCGATGACCCCGGCCAGGACCATCGCCTCGCGGAAGCCCCAGCCGACGGCGAACCCGAAGGCCAGACCTCCCCCGACGTTGAGCAGGATGTAGACGGCCCCGGCCAGGACCATTCGCCTGCCTCCCTCGACGAGGTCGTCGAGGGAGAACTCCAGGCCGAGGTAGAACAGCAGGAAGATCAGGCCGAGCGCGGCGATGAGCCCCAGGTCCGCCGGGTTCTCGACCAGCGCGAGACCGGGGGTGTGCGGGCCGAACACGATGCCCGCGAGCATGAACAGCGGAATCGTCGGCAGCCCTACGCGGGTGCCGATTCTGGCGATGACCCCGGCGGCCAGGAAGGAGCCGCCCAGGGCGATGAGAGCGTCACCCAGTGCCATGCGGCCCGCCGTCCGGATGGAGTGCGGGCATGGTGAACACCCGTTCCGGGTGGAGTGCGGGCATGGTGAACACACGTTCGTCGAACATTGGAAACCTCCTGTGGAGTGATCTCGGTGTCGGTGCGTCGGAGATCACCCTGCGGAGGCGCCCGCGGGTCGGAGACGTCGCGTACGGCGGGCACGGCGAGGCGCACCCGTGACGGCGGGCACGGAAGACGGGTCCCCGGCCCCGGTCCGGGGATCTGCCCGGCCTCCGGGGCCGCGGGAGCGGGGCCGGTCTGGTGTGGAGCGGCCGGAGGCAGTACGGCGCCGCCCGCCAGCATGACGGCGACCCCGGACTCGTGGTGACGGTGACCGGGCGTCGCGAGAGGGGCGTGGACGACGGCGAACAGGGCCAGCAGGATCGCGGCGACCGTACCGACGATCCTCCGCGGCAAACCGGACCCTAACTCTCGGGGGAATTGTCTGTCATTTTACCATCTGTCACGAAACGACGCCGAGGACCGCCCTCAGGTCGGCGAGCAAAGGGAGCGGGCGGATACATACGTCTCGTTATGTCCGCGATGGGGTGGGCACGGGTGACAGGAGGAACACCGCAAGGACGGCGAGATGATCGGAGGGGGATCGCTGTGGACAGGCGGCGCACGCCGGACGACCCGTATTCGCGGTTCGAGGACGAGGGGATCCCGGACCTGCAGGAGGGGACGCCGGAACAGCAGTGGGCGGTGGATCCGCAGGAGGAGCCCCTGCCCGCAGACCAACCGGGCGCGCTGGACGACTACGGGACCACGGCCGAGGAGTGGAGCGCCGGGGAACCCCTCGACGGCCGCCTCAGCCGCGAGGAGCCCGAGCTCCAGCCGGTGTTCGGCGTGGAGGAGGGAGAGGGGACCGGCCGCGGCGAGGACGAGGCGGCCACCGGCGAGGACGGTCTCGACCCGGACATCCCGGACAACCTCGACGAGCAGGTGACCGAGACCAGCGGCCTCGGCGTGGGGGCGGACCTCAACACCGACTACCAGCGCGACGAGGACATCGACGTCGGCTACCAGTCGCAGCCGTCGGGGCCGGTCGGCGGGTACGGCGGCGACGAGCCGCACCAGGCGGGCCGGCTGGTCGAGCCCGACCAGGGCGCCGCGTCCGACACCGAGCCCGACATGATCGCCGAGGACGTCGGCCCGGACTTCGGCGGCTACACCGCCGAGGAGGCCGCCATGCACGTGGAACCGGAGTGACTTCAGGGCGGAGGTGACGGCGGAGCGTCCGGCGTCCGGGGTCTCCCCGACGCCGCGTCTCCGTTCCCGGTGAAGGCGAGTGGCCCGGAGCCGTCCGCCGTCACCGCCCGGATGAGTCGGCCGCCGCGAGGCGGCGCCGGGGCGCGGTGTAGGCCCAGTGCCAGACCAGCTCCAGCGGTCCCCGCCGGAAACGGCGCAGCCAGAGCGCCGACAGCGTGGCCAGCAGCAGGCAGATGCCCGCCCAGGCGGCCACCGTCCACCATGGCCGCAGGTCCGCGAGCTTCGCTGCCAAGCCGAGACCCCAGCCGTAGCAGAGGACCGACGCGATCAGGTTCTGCGCCACGTAGCAGCTCAGCGCGGTACGGCCGGCCGCGGTCAGGCCGCGCCGCGCGAAACCGGGGACCCCGCCGGACAGGCGGCTCATCCGGTGCGCGACGCCGGTGATGAGGGCGAGCAGGCCGAGGGCCACCAGCGGCGGCAGCAGGTAGCGGTCGACCAGGACCCAGTCGTCCCCGGCGAAGGAGGTCAGCAGGTTCAGCGGCACGCCCACGCCGAGCCCGGCGGCCATGAGCCGTCCGCGGAGCGCGGCGCCGCGGGCGGAGTCCTCCAGCGCCCCGGCGCGCATCAGCCGGGCGCCGAGCAGGAACAGCGTGATCCCGAGCGGGATGATGAACACGGCCTCCAGCCGGTAGAAGCCGGCCAGCTCGATCCGGGCCGCCACCTGGTCGGCGTAGGAGCCGTCGGTGAACAGCGTGCCGGGCCGGGACGGCGACGCGGGGGTGTCGTCGGATATCAGGGCGAGAGTGACCAGGCCGACCATCGACGCGAACACCACCCCCGCGCCCGCCGTCCACGCCGTGACCACCCGGTCGCTCCGGCCTATCAGGTAGGCCACCACGACCGAGGTCACCGCGTATCCCATGAGGACGTCGAACTCGAAGACCAGCAGGTAGTGCAGGAGCCCCTCGGCGAACAGCAGCCCCGCGCGCCAGAGGTACCGGCCGGGCCACGACGCGCCGCGGCGCGCGGCCGAACGGTACTGCAGCTCCAGCCCGATCCCGAAGAGCAGGGTGAGCAGGGCGAGGAACTTGCCGTTGCTCAGGAAGCGCAGGACGGTCTCCACCGCACCGGTCCCGCCCAGCGCGTCCAGCACCCCGGCCGGGCCCGCCGGGCTGGTGAAGATCCAGATGTTGGTACCCAGCGTTCCCATGATGGCGACGCCCCGGAGCAGGTCCAGCACGTCGATGCGTTTCGCCGTCACGCTTCAACGATCTCGGACCCGGCCCGGCCGGACATCCTCCCTCGGACCCGTCCGCGGCGTACATCGAAGGATGGACACCCGCCCTCCGGCCGGTCGATCCCCCGCCTCCGGGATGTACGCCTCACCGGCCTCCGGTTCCGCCCGGATGCCCGAAGCCCGGGGTCAGAGGTGCTCGGCGAGGAAGGCGGTGACAGCCTCCACGGCCCGGCTCACGTGCGGTTCGGCGTCGTACAGGTCGGTGTGGAGCCGGGCGTCCAGCCAGACGAGCCGCTTGGGCTCGTCCATCCGCTTGTAGACCTCCTCCGCGCCCTCCGGGGAGCAGAGGCGGTCCACGACGCCGTGCACCACCAGGCCGGGCTTGGGCGACAGGAAGTCGGCGCCGGTCATGTTGTCCATGGTGACCAGCTCGCGGACGGAGGCCCGGGTGACCTGGTTGCGCCAGTGCGGGGACGCGCCGCGCCCGGTGCCGTAGTAGGCGTACGGCTCGTCGCCCGGCATGGCCGCCTCCCCCTCCGTCGCCACGGCGGGGACGTACTCGACCTCGCCGCCGAGGTCCTGGCGCTCCAGGACCTCGGTGAAGGAGGCCAGCGCCTCCTCGTACCCGGCCGGTGACATCCGGGCGCGCGCGGTGTAGGGGTCGTTGTAGGCGCCGGCGATCCCGGCGAAGACCCGCACCCGGGGGTCGAAGGCGGCGAACTTCAGCGCGTAGCCGGCGCCCAGGCAGATCCCGACCGCGCCGATCCTGGCGCCGTCGGCCTCGGGCCGCGAGCGCAGCAGCGAGACCGCCGCCCGCAGGTCGTGCAGCTTGCCCTGCGGGTCCTCGTGCAGGCGCGGCGTCCCGCCGGACTCTCCCCAGTTGCGGTGGTCGAAGGCCAGCGTCACGTATCCGGCGGCGGTCAGCCGTTCGGCGTACAGCCCGGTCACCTGGTCGCGGGTGCCGGTGAACGGCCCGGTGAGGACCAGCGCCGGGTGCGGGCCGGGGTCGTCCGGCGCCCGCAGGTCGCCGACGAGCGTGATCCCGTCGGCCTCGAACTCAACCCTCTCGGTCATGCGTCCCAGTCTGGACGACTCCCGCCCCTACCCGCGGGCGACCCTTGATCGGAAACTTCGGTTCCATGCATGACCTACAACCTCACCACTGTGGCACCACAAACGCGGCGAAGAGATCAGCTGGACATCACAGTGAACGCGGGAACATGCGCGGGCCGGATCACGGAGAAATCTCTGGTGTCCAGGGTGAGCACTTCGGCGACGTGTAAACGCTCGGCGACTGCGACGACTGACGCGTCTGCCGACCCCAATGGAAGATCCGAATAACGCTCCACCAGATCAGCGATACGGCCGAGATCAGTCTCTGTGAGATCGATCAGATGGAAGGCTCCGGATCTCAGTGACCGCAGGAAGCCGGCCTCGACCTTAGCTCCGCCGATCTTGCCGAGCAGGTAGGAGACTTCACCAGCAACGAAAGCCGGCCCGAGAAGTTCACGCCACTCCGCACGCAACCGCTCGAACGCCTTGATACAGACATCATGTTTGCGGTCGTTTCGAATGGCAGCGGCGACGATGGGCCCGGTGTCAACAACGATCACACTTCGTGACCATAGCCCTCGCGCAAGATCTCTTCAGTGCGTTCGGCGATGTCATCCCGATCGGTGGTCACGGACCCGAACCAGGCAGGCGGCCACTCCTCCGACCCGCTCTCATCGGAGTGGACGAGGCGCAGAGTGTGCACGCGCACCTCGTGAAGCTGGTCCGGCGTCAACCGGTCGATCAGCCGGTGCATGTCCTCGTACTCTTCGGGAGCAGCGGTCATGGCCCGATTCTATGCCAGGCGCTTCAAGAGACACCGAGCTACCGTTCATCCGCGCCGGAGCGGCACGAGGGAGCATCACCTCCGGAAGGAGAGGAGCCGTACGACCCGTCGGCACCGCGCCCGCCGGAGTCCCGCCCCAGGGCGGCGTCACTCCCTCTCGTCCAGGAGCGCGCGCAGCGCGGGGCGCAGCAGGCGGTCGATCTCCTCCCGGGGCGCGTCGCGCAGCCGGGCGTCGTCGCTGGGCAGTTCGGCGCCGACCCGATCGACCTGCCCGCCGAGCGCGGCCCGGACGGCGTCGGCGGCCTCGGGGTGGGTGAGCATGGAGCGCAGCATGGCCAGCGAGGCTGGCGGAATGCCCGGCGGGCCGGACCCGGCCCGATAGAACAGCCGGCCCGGCGACGCGGGCCCTTCCGGTGACTCGGGACGAGCCGGGAAAGGGCTGGGAACGATCCGGGGCGGCCCCGGCGGAACGCCCCTGGCCCGGCCGGGAGGGGTCAGCCCCGGTTGAAGGGATCGGCGTAGGCGAACGCGCCGCGGAGGCCCGGGTCGCCCGGGTCGTACGCCGACAGGGCGCGGACCTGGAGGAACACCCCCCACTCCGGCACCGGGGGCACGACGCCGTACTCCGCGGCGGGCCGGAAGCCGAAGCGCGAGTAGTAGACGGGCGAGCCGACCAGCACCGCCATCGGCTCGCCCATGGCGTCCGCGGCGCCGAGGAGGGTGTGCACCAGGGCGAGGCCGACGCCGCGCCGCTGGTGGGCGGGGTGGACGCTCACCGGGCCGACGGCGACGACGGGAGCGCCCTCGACGTGGCCGCGGCTGCCCAGCACGTGCCCGACGACCTGCCCGTCCGGGCCGGTCGCGACGAGGGACAGCGCGGGCATCCATCCGTCGCAGCCGCGCAGCTCGCGCAGCAGGGTGTCCTCGAAGGGGGTCTCGCCGGGCCGGTCGGGCTTGGCGAAGGCGGCGGCCGTCACCCGGTGGACGGCGTCGATGTCGGCGGGGGTCTCACGGCGGACGATCATCCGCCCACCTTGTACCGGGCCGGTCGGGCGCCGCAATCGGATTACCGGCCGGCGGCGCCCGGCCGAGGAGCCGCTCGGGGCTGCGCGTCCCGCGGGGACGAGGCCGGGATCGGCCGCGTCCCCGCGGGACGGGACGCCTCAGAGGGCGCCTCAGGAGTCGAAGCCGAGGCCCATCCGGTCCAGAGTGCGCAGCCACAGGTTGCGGCGGCCCTCGTGGAGGTCGGCCCGGGCGAGCGACCAGCGTGTCATCTGGATCCCCGCCGAGCGGACCGGCTCCGGCGGGAAGGGGATCGGCTTCTCCCGGACCATCCGCAGCTCGGTCCGCTCCGTCGGCTCCCCGGCGAGCAGGTCGAGCATGACGTTGGCCCCGAAGCGGGTGGCGGCGACCCCCAGGCCGGTGTAGCCGACGGCGTAGGCGAGCCGCCCGCCGTGGGCGTGGCCGTAGAAGGCGCTGAACCTGCTGCAGGTGTCGATGACGCCGCCCCACCGGTGGGTGAAGCGCACCCCGTCGAGCTGCGGGAAGGTGGTGAAGAAGTGCTCCGCCAGCTTGGCGAAGGTCTCGTCGCGCTGCTCGTACTCCGGCTTGATGCGGCCGCCGTTGTAGTAGACCGCGTCGTAGCCGCCCCACAGGATGCGGTTGTCGGCGGTCAGCCGGTAGTAGTGGAACTGGTTGGCCGAGTCGCCCACGCCCTGGCGGTTGCGCCAGCCGACGGAGGCGAGCTGCTCCTCCGACAGCGGCTCGGTCATCAGGGCGTAGTCGTAGACCGGCACCAGGAAGTGCTTCAGCCTGCGCAGCAGCGGCTGGAACACGCCGGTGCCGAGCGCGACCTTCGCGGCCCTGACGGTGCCGCGCGGGGTGACCAGGTCCATGGTGGCCCGGCTGTCCCTGATGTGGCGGACCGGCGTGTTCTCGTAGACGCGCACGCCCAGCTCCAGGCAGGCTCGCCGGAGCCCCCAGGCCAGCCGGGCGGGGTCGATCATGGCGCAGCCGTCGCGTTCCCAGTAGCCGCCGACGTAGGTGGGCGAGTTCACCTCCGCCCGGACCTCGTCGCGGTCGAGGACGTCGTAGTCCAGGCCCAGCTCCCGCGCCGCCTGGACGCTCTCGCGCATTTCGTCGAGCTGCCAGGGCTCGGTGGCCACGTGCAGCTCGCCGGTGCGCTCGTAGGCGCAGTCGATGCCGTAGCGCCCGACGGCCTCGCCGATCTCGTCGAGGTTCGCCCGGCCCAGCCGCTCCAGGGTGGTGATCTCCTCGGGCCAGCGTTCCAGCCCGTTGGCGAGGCCGTGGGTGAGCGACGCCACCGCGAACCCGCCGTTGCGGCCGGAGGCCGCCCAGCCGATCCCGCGTCCTTCCAGCAGGACCACGTCGAGGGACGGGTCGCGTTCCTTGGCCATCAGGGCGGCCCACAGCCCTGAGAAGCCTCCGCCGACCACCGCGAGATCGGCGGTCGTGTCCTTGAGGAGCCGCGGCAGCGGCTCGGGTTTCGCCGGACTGTCGAGCCAGTACGGCTTGCGCTCCGCATCAGCAAGAGCCTTCAGCGGATCCACAAATCTCACTTCCCTACGGTGAGTCAAAAAATTCGTTGTCTAGGTATTGCGTGACCTCGGTGGTCACACGCGGGTTCCCCCCGCCTGAATCCGATCTCGCCTCCCTGTTCTGTGCCGGAGATCTCTTTCGGGTACGCCGAAGCCCCGTGCCGCCCACCGCGGGCGGAACGGGGCCTGACGGCGCTAGGTCCGGCGGCGGGCGGTCACCATGTTCACCACGGCGATCACCACGCCTACCGCGAATATAAGGGTTCCCAGAATGTTGACCTGCGGCGGCACCCCGATCCGGGTGGCGCCCCAGATCCACAGCGGGAACGTCTGGAGGGCGCCGCTGGTGAACTGGGTGATCACGAAGTCGTCGATGGACAGCGCGAACGCCAGCAGCGCGCCCGAGATGACGCCGGGCAGGATCATGGGGAACGTGACGCGCCAGAACGTCACCCAGGTGGACGCCCCGAGGTCGCGCGCCGCCTCCTCGATCGAGGGGTCGAGGCCGACGACCCGGGCCCGTACGGTGATCGCCACGAACGACAGCGAGAACAGCACGTGCGCGATGACCACGGTCACGAAGCCGGGCTGCACCCCGGCGCTGACGAACAGCGACAGCAGCGAGGAGCCCATGACCAGCTCGGGTGAGGCGATGGCGGCGAAGAGCACCAGGTTGACGGTGCCCAGCCCGCGGAACCTGTAGCGGCCCATCGCCAGGCCCATGAGGGTGCCGATCACCGTGGTGATCACCGTGGCGAGCACGGCGATCTCCAGGGAGTTGACGACCGCCTCGATCAGCTTGGGGTCCTGGTCGAGCATGCCCCACCACTTGAAGGTGAAGCCCTGCCAGGTCACGTTCGACTTGCTCTTGGTGTCGTTGAAGCCGAAGATGATCATGACCGCGATCGGCAGGAACAGCCAGGCGAGGATCAGCCAGACATAGACCTTGAGCAGCCGGTCGAGAAGGCGGCGGCGGGGCCGGGCGGGCGCCGGGGCGCCGGCGGACGGCGCCGTGACGGGCGCGGATGTGGTGGCAGTGCTCATCGGGCCGCCGCCTCCAGCACGTTCTCGGTGCCCAGCGCCCTGGCGTAGGCGAAGATGCCGATCAGCATCGCCGCCATCAGCGCGAACGACAGCGCCGCGGCCGACGGGTAGTCGTTGTTGACCAGGAACCTGGACTGGATGATGTTGCCGATCATCGTGTTCGCCGGGCCGCCGAGGATCTCGGCGTTGACGTAGTCGGCGGTCATCGGGACGAACGTCATCAGCACCCCGGCGAACACGCCGGGCAGCGACAGCGGCAGCACGACCTTGGTGAAGGCCTGCCGCCGGGCCGCGTACAGGTCCTGCGCGGCCTCCACGACGCGGGGGTCCACCCGCTCCAGGGCCACGTAGATCGGCAGGATCATGAACGGCAGGTAGTTGTAGACCAGGCCGCCGATCACCGCCACGGTCGTCTGCAGCACGTGGAAGTCGTCGGGCACCAGGCCCAGGGACTTCAGCGGCGACAGCAGCAGCCCGTTGTCGGCCAGCAGGAACTTCCACGACACGGTGCGCAGCACGAACGACACGAAGAACGGCAGCAGCACCAGCAGCAGGTAGGTCGACTTGCGGGAACCGCCCCTGAAGGCGATCCAGTAGGCCATCGGGTAGGCCAGCACGATGGAGACGACCGTGGCGACCAGGCCGTACCCGGCCGAGCGCAGGAACTGCGTGCCGTACTGCGACAGGACGTCGCCGTAGATCGACAGGTTGAACGTCTGGACGAAGCCGTTGACCACGTCGCCCTCCTGGGTGGACACCGAGGCCATGAAGACCATCGGCACCACCAGGAAGATCGCCAGCCACAGCCCGCCGGGGAGGATCAGCAGGTAGGGGGCGAAGCGCTTCATCGCTCGCCTATCCCTGGGTGATGGGCTGGAAGACGGACTCGAAGACCTTCTCCTCGGCGATGGTGAGGGCCCGGAAGGACCGGAGCCTGGCCATGTCGGCCTCGGCGGGGTAGATCATCGGGCTGTTCGCGAGCTGCTCCAGCGACTTCTTGTCGTCGCCGCTCGCCTTGGCGGCGTCGGCCAGGACGAGGTCCTTGGTGGACGGCACCGGGGTGATGTAGTTGATGGCCTCCACCAGCATCGTGGCGATCTTCGGCTGGTAGACGTAGTCCATGTAGGTGAGCGCGTCGAGGGGGTTCTGCGCGGTCTTGGGGATGCACAGGTTGTCGGTCCAGATCGTGCCACCCTCCTGGGGGATCACGAACTTGATGTCCTTGCCCTCGGCGACCTGCTGGAAGATGTCTCCGGACCAGGCCATGGTGATCCAGATGTCGCCCCGGGCCAGCGCGTCGACGTAGTCGTTCTCGTAGTACTTGCGCACCAGGCCGTCGTCGCGCTGCTTCTGCAGCCGGGCGGCGGCCTTGCGCCAGTCGGCCTCGGTGGACTTGTCCGGGTCGATGCCCTCGGCGAACATCCCGAAGTTCGCGACCTCCTGCGGGTCGAGCATCATGCCGACCTTGCCCTTGTACTTGGGGTTCCACAGGTCGTTGACGCTGGTGACCTCGTCCACGTACTTGGGGTTGTAGGCGATGCCGGTCAGGCCCGCCGTCCAGGGGACCGTGTAGGTGTTGTTCGGGTCCCAGGTGGGGTTCTTGACCTTCTCCGCCGCGTTGGCCGCGAAGTTGGGCAGCTTGGAGTGGTCCAGCGGCACCAGGTAGCCCAGCGCGATGGCCTTGCTGAGGTGGATGCCGTTGGTGATGACCATCACGTCGTAGCCGATGTCGGTGCCGGAGGCGAGCAGCGGCTGGATCTTGCCGAAGAAGGAGGGGGTGTCCTGGATGGCCTCGGTGTAGGTCACCTTGATGCCGGTGTCGGCGGTGAACTTCTCCAGGGAGGGAGAGCGGCCGTCCTCCTTGTCGATGTACAGCGTCCAGTTGGCGAACCGCAGCGTGCCGTTCTTCTTCTTGGACGCCCAGTAGTCGGCGACCGCGTCCTTCTGGGGCGGGGCGGCCTTCTTGCCCTGCACTCCGCAGGCGGTCAGGGCGAGCCCGGCGGCCGACAGGCCGGCGAGACGGAAGGCGTCGCGGCGGGTCACCGAGCGGGGCCGGGTCATGCCGCGCAGCAGGGCGGCGTCGAGGGAGGAGTCCTGGTGCATGGGGTGGCTCAACTTCCGATCACGTAAGAATGCTGCGGCCGCCACGACAGCCAGACCGCGTCGCCGCGCTCGGCCGTGCTCGTGCTGTCGAGCGCGTTCTGCTGGAAGACGGTGACCTCGGTGCCGCCGGGCAGGCGCACCGCGTAGCTGTTGTACAGGCCCAGGTAGACGACCTCGGCGACGGTGCCGCGCACGGCGCTGAGGCCCGCCGCGGGCTCGTCGGTGGAGATCATGACCTTCTCCGGGCGTACGGTGACCGCGATCGTGTCCCCGGCCCGGTGCGCGCCCTCCTCGGTGAGGACCCGGCCGTCGTCCCCGAGCCGCAGTACGGCGCAGCCGTCCTCGACCCGGTCCACCGTCCCGCTGATCAGGTTGGAGGTGCCGATGAACCCGGCGACGAACGCGGTGGCGGGGCGCTCGTAGATCTCGCGGGGGGAGGCGAGCTGCTCGACCAGGCCGTCGTTCATGACGGCGATGCGGTCGCTCATGGTGAGCGCCTCGCTCTGGTCGTGGGTGACGTAGACGAACGTGATGCCGACCTCGCGCTGGATGCGCTTGAGCTCGATCTGCATGGCCTGGCGAAGCTTGAGGTCGAGGGCGCCCAGCGGCTCGTCCAGCAGGAGGGCGCGGGGCCGGTTGACCAGGGCCCGGGCCAGGGCCACCCGCTGCTGCTGGCCGCCGGACATCTCGCGGGGGCGGCGCTTCTCGCGCCCGCCGAGGTCCACGATCTCCAGCATCTCGCCGACGCGGCGTTTGATCTCTGCGTCGGGCACCTTCTTGCGCCGCAGACCGAAGGCGACGTTCTCCCAGACGTTCATGTGGGGGAAGAGCGCGTACGACTGGAACACCATGTTCACGTCGCGTTTGTTGGGGGGGACGTCGGTCACGTCCTGGCCGTGCAGCCGCACCGTGCCGCGCGACGGGTCCTCGAACCCGGCGATCATGCGCATGGTGGTGGTCTTGCCACACCCCGAGGGGCCGAGGAGCGAGAAGAACTCGCCCTCGGCGATGGTCAGGGTGACGCCCTTGACCGCCTGGACGACCTCACCGTGGGCGAGGTACTCCTTGACGACTCCGTCGAGCTCGATGGCGGGCACCGGAGGCGGGCCGGAGGCGGCGGGGGCCACCGCCTCCACATCCGCCTGGGTTTCGGTCATACCAGGCTATCCCTCTGTTTCGCGGCTATTCGCCGATGTAGTGCATGACGTGCTTGACGCGGAGGTAGTCGTGGAGCCCGAAGACCGACAGGTCCTTGCCGTAACCGGAGTGCTTGAAGCCTCCGTGCGGCATCTCGGACACGAAGGGGATGTGGGTGTTGACCCACACGACACCGAAGTCGAGTCGCCTCGACACCCGCATCGCCCGACCGTGGTCGGAGGTCCACACCGAGCTGGCGAGGCCGTACCGGACGCCGTTGGCCTTGGCCACGGCGTCGGCCTCGTCGGAGAAGGTCTGGACGGTGATGACGGGCCCGAAGACCTCGTTCTGCACCATCTCGTCGTCCTGCTGGAGGCCGTCGACGACGGTCGGGGCGAAGAAGTACCCCGTGTCGCCGACCCGCTGCCCGCCGGTCAGGACCTTGGCGTGGCCGGGCACCCGCTCGATGAAGCCGGTCACCCGCGCCAGCTGGTCCGCGTTGTTGAGCGGACCGTAGAGGGCGTCCTCGTTGGACAGGTCGCCGGTCACGGTGGCGGTGGCCGCCTCGACGAGGGCCGCCACGAACTCGTCGTGGGCGTCCTCGTGGACCAGTACCCGGCAGGCCGCGGTGCAGTCCTGGCCGGCGTTGTAGAAGCCGCCCGCGGCGATCGCCTCGGCCGCGGCCTTCACGTCCTTGACGTCGTCGAAGACGATGACGGGAGCCTTGCCGCCGAGCTCCAGGTGGACCCGCTTGACGTCCTCGGCGGCGGTCTTGGCCACGGCCATGCCGGCGCCGACCGAGCCGGTGATGGCGACCATCTGGGCGGTCGGGTGGCCCACCACGAGCGCGCCGGTCTCGCGGTCGCCGGTGATGACGTTGAAGACGCCCTTCGGCAGGACCTCACCGATGATCTCGGCCATCTTGAGGGTGGAGACCGGGGTGGTGTCGGACGGCTTGAGCACGACGGTGTTGCCCGCGGCGAGCGCGGGGGCGATCTTCCAGACCGCCATCATCATCGGGTAGTTCCAGGGGGTGACCTGGCCGACGACGCCGATCGGCTCGTGCCGGATCACGGAGGTGTGGTCGGCGAGGAACTCACCCGACGTCGGCCCCTCCAGGGTGCGGGCGGCGCCGGCGAAGAACCGGAAGTGGTCGGCCGCGACCGGGGTCTCGTCCTCGGCCATCCGGGCGCGGGGCTTGCCGGTGTTGAGGCACTCGGCCTCGTTGATCTCGTCGGCGCGCGCGTCGATGGCGTCCGCGACCTTGAGCAGCAGATTGGCCCGCTCGCCGGGGGTCAGCAGACTCCACGACTCGAACGCGGCGGCCGCGGCGGCGTAGGCGGCGTCGACGTCCTCCGCGCCGGAGATCGGCGCCTGCAGGTAGGCCTCTCCGGTGCAGGGGTCGATGACGTCGGAGAACCGGCCGCTCTTGGCGTCCACGAACTCACCGTTGACATAGTTCTGCAGACGGGTGGTCACCGTTGACCTCCTGTGAGGTGGCTTGGTTATGGGGACTCTTACAGAGGAGAGCCTACGCGACAAGGGATTTCGTTGTTAAGATACCAAATCGCGACGAAATCGCTTGACAGAGCGGTAAAAACTGACAGCATGTCGCAGCGAGCCGCAACATGTCGGCAGGACGTGAGAGGCCCGCGACGCCCCCGTAACAGATCCCGTAACACCGACGCCAGGGAGCGCGGATGACGACGCCGCCCAAGGTACGCCGCGACAACGACGCGAAGCACGGGACGGTCGTCCTCGACGAGATCTCCAAACAGATCATCGAACAGCTGCAGGCGGACGGCCGCAAGCCCTACGCCGCCATCGGCAAGGCGGTGGGGTTGTCCGAGGCCGCCGTCCGCCAGCGGGTCCAGCGCCTGCTCGACGCCGGGGTCATGCAGATCGTCGGGGTCACCGACCCGCTCACCCTCGGATTCTCCCGCCAGGCGATGATCGGCATCAAGTGCGAGGGCGACCTGGAGATGGTGGCCGACGAGCTGTCGGCCATCAAGGAGATCGACTACGTCGTGCTGACCGCCGGCTCGGTGGACGTCATGGTCGAGGTGGTCTGCGAGAGCGACGCGCACCTGCTGGACATCCTCGGCAAGATCCGGGCCATCCCCACGGTCCGCGCCACCGAGACGTTCGTCTACCTCAAGCTGCACAAGCAGACCTACTCCTGGGGCACCCGCTGACGCCCTCCGGGATCAGCCCCCGGTACGCCCCCGCGGTCACCCGCCGGCGCTCGCCCGCCGTACGGCCGGTCCGGGCCGTACGGCGGGCGGACGCCTGACCACGCCCGGACGGATCACACCCGGGCGGTCGTCGCCGCGGCGGGCGCGGCGGTGGCGTCCGGTCCCTCGATGGGCGGGACCGGGACGTCGCGGGAGCGGACCAGACGCGGCCCCTCCGGGCCGAAGACGCCGCGCGGCTCGGGGAAGGCCGCCAGCATGGCCAGGTAGAGCACGGCCGCGGTGGCCAGGCCCAGCGGCAGCGAGATGTCCGTGCCCCCGGCGAGGCCGCCGAGCGGCCCGACGAACTGGCCGGGGATGTTGACGAACAGGATCGCCGTCATCGCGGCCAGCAGCCAGGCGGTCATCCCGCGCCAGTTCCAGCCGTGGGTGAACCAGTAGCGGCCGCCGCGCTGGCGGCGGTTGAAGACCTGCAGCGCCTCGGCGTCGTACCAGCCGCGCCGGGTCACGTAGCCGAGCATCATGATCACCATCCAGGGGGCGGTGCAGGTGACGATCAGCGTGGCGAACGTGGAGATGCTCTGCGTCAGGTTCAGGGTGAAGCGGCCGAGGAAGATGAAGCCGATCGACAGCACGCCGATGAACACCGTCGCCTGGACCCGGTTGAAGCGCGGGAAGACGCTGGAGAAGTCCAGGCCGGTGCCGTAGAGGGCGGTCGTGCCGGTGGACATGCCGCCGATCAGCGCGATCAGGCAGACCGGCAGGAAGTACCACGCCGGGGAGACCGCGAGCAGCCCGCCGACGTAGTTGGGTGCGGCCGGGTCGACGTACTCCGACGCCTTGGCGGCGATGATCGACGCGGTGGTCAGGCCGAACAGGAACGGCAGGATCGTGGCGAGCTGGGCCAGGAAGGCCGCGCCCATCACCCGGACGCGCGGGGTTTCCGCCGGGATGTAGCGGGACCAGTCGCCGAGGAAGGCGCCGAAGGAGATCGGGTTGGACAGCACGATCAGGGCGGCGCCGATGAACGACGGCCAGAACCCCGGCGCGGCCGTGGAGGCGAACGCCCCGGCGTAGGAGGGGTCGAAGTCCCCGGCGAAGGCGAACGCGCCCAGCACGAACAGCAGCGAGGCCGCGGCCACCGCGATCTTGTTGACCAGCAGCATGAAGCGGAAGCCGTAGACGCAGACCACCAGGACCAGCACGGCGAACAGCGCGTAGGCCACGCTGTACGACAGGTTCGACTCCGGCAGCCCGGCCAGCCGGTGGGCGCCGCCGACCAGCGCGTCGCCGGAGGACCACACCGAGATCGAGAAGAACGCGATCGCGGTGAGCAGGGACAGGAACGAGCCGACGACCCGGCCGTGCACGCCCAGGTGCGCCGAGGAGGAGACGGCGTTGTTCGTGCCGTTCACCGGGCCGAAGACGGCCAGCGGCGCCAGGATCAGCGCGCCGACCATCAGGCCGAGCCCCGTCGCGGCGAGCCCCTGCCAGAAGGAGAGCCCGAACAGGATGGGGAACGAGCCCAGCACGCACGTGGCGAAGGTGTTCGCGCCGCCGAAGGCCAGCCGGAACAGGTCCAGCGGGCGGGCGGTGCGGTCGGCGTCCGGGATGCGCTCGACGCCGTGCTGCTCGACCTCGATGACGGACGGCGCGCGGTCGGAGACGCCCGCCGCGGCGTGGTCCGCCCGGCTCACCGGGCCTCCTGCGCGGGACCGGACAGCGCCAGCAGACTGACCAGGTCGTAGGCGACGTGGGAGGCGGCCACCGCGGTGATCTCCGCGTGGTCGTAGGCGGGGGCCACCTCGACCACGTCGGCGCCGACCAGGTTGCATCCGGCCAGGCCGCGCAGGATCTCCAGCAGCTCGCGGCTGGTGAGGCCGCCCGCCTCGGGGGTGCCGGTGCCGGGGGCGTGCGCGGGGTCGAGCACGTCGATGTCGATCGACAGGTAGAGCGGCCGGTCGCCGATCCGCTGGCGGAGGGCGTCGACGATCTCGTCCACGCCGCGGCGCATCACGTCGGCCGAGGTCATGATGCCGAAGCCGAGGCGCCGGTCGTCGTCGAGGTCCTGCTTGCCGTACAGCGGGCCGCGCGTGCCGACGTGGCCGACCGCCTCGGTGTCGAGGATGCCCTCCTCCACGGCCCGGCGGAACGGCGTGCCGTGGGTGTACTCGGCGCCGAAGTAGGTGTCCCAGGTGTCGAGGTGGGCGTCGAAGTGCAGCATGGCCACCGGGCCGTGCCGCTTGGCCAGGGAGCGCAGCAGCGGCAGCGCGATCGTGTGGTCGCCGCCGATGGTGACCAGGCGGGCGCCGTCCTCCTGGAGCCGGGTCGCGGCGTCCTCGATCGTCTCGACGGCCTCGCCGATGTTGAACGGGTTGCAGGCGATGTCGCCGGCGTCGGCCACCTGCACCGCGGCGAACGGCGAGACGTCCAGGCCGGGGTGGTACGGCCGGAGCAGGCGGCTGGCCTCGCGGACCGCCGAGGGGCCGAAACGGGCGCCGGGGCGGTAGGAGACGCCGCTGTCGAACGGCACCCCCACCACGGCCACGTCGCAGCGCCCGACCTCGTCCAGGCGTGGCAGCCGTGCGAACGTCGCCGGACCCGCGAATCGGGGGACGCGGGAGGAGTCGACGGGACCCCGGGGTTCGGTCATGCCGCACCGTCCTTTCGAGAGGCGTGGGGTGGTGGGAGGTCCGGGCGTGGAGAACCCGGCTCAGAGCAGGCTATCCGTACAGTTTGGGAGCTTTGTGACAGTTTGGGTACTGTGGGAGGAACGAACTACGACGGGGTTTCCTGTGGCCGACCACAATCACACCCCCGGCTCCCCCGCCGGGCCCACCGATGAAGCCGCCCTCGGGTCCACCTCCGGGTCCGACGGCATGCCCGCCTCCGGGTCCGACGGCATGCCCGCCTCCGGGTCCATCGCCGAGTCCGACGGCATGCCCGCTGACGGGCCCGCCGACCGGACCGCCGCCGGTTCCGCCGACCGGCTCACCGTCGAGGAGCTGATCCGCTTCCCGGCCCTGCAGCTGCGCGTCCTCGCCGGGCACGCCGGACTCGGCCGCTCGGTGTCCTGGGCGCACGTCAGCGAGCTGGACGACCCCACGCCCTGGCTGCTGGGCGCCGAGCTGATCATGACGACCGGCATCGCGATCCCCCGCTCCGCCGCCCGCCAGCGGGCCTACCTGGAACGGCTCGACGACGCCGGGGTGTCCGCGCTGGCCCTGTCGGCCCAGCTCCACGTGCCGCCGCTGCACCGGGCGTTCCTCGCCGCCGCCGAGGAGCGCGGCATGCCGGTCCTGGAGGTGCCGCTGGCCGTGCCGTTCATCGCCGTCGCCCAGGAGGTCGCCGCGGCCGTGCAGGAGGACGCCCGCCAGCGGCTCGGCGCGCAGCTCCAGGTCTTCGGCGCGCTGCGCTGGATGGCCTCCGAGGACCTCGGCACCGCGACGCTGTTCCGCCGCCTGGAACGGCTCAGCGGCTACACGGTGTACCTGTGCACGCCGCAGGGCCGCCCGCTGCTGCCCGGCGTCCCCGTGCCCGACCCGGGTCTGCTGCCCAGGACGGCGGAGGCGCCCCCGACGATCCCCGGCGGGTTCGTCCTCCCGGTGCCCGCCCCGGGCGGCCCGGCCGGCTTCCTCGTCGCCCTGGAGCGGGAGGGCGCCCGCCCGGCCGGGCTGGCGGTGGCCCAGCACATCGCCACCGTCGCCGCGCTCCAGGTCGCCATGGCCCGCCACGAGCGCGAGACCCTGCGCCGCGAGGGCGCGGAGATCCTGGCCGAGCTGCTGCAGGACGTGCTCGACCCGGCCACGGCCCGGCGGCGGCTGATCCGGCTGGGCCTGCCCGACGACGAACTGGTCCTGCTGGCCGTCCGCGGCGTGTCCGACGACGGCCTGCTGCGCGCTCTGGACGACCGCCCGTTCCTCATGCTCGGCAGGGGCGACGACCGCTACGTCCTCGGCACCGCCGAGGCGGCCGCCGCCGTCGCCGGGGTACCGGGCGTCGCGGCCGGGGTGAGCAGGCCGTTCGCCGCCGGGACGTCGCTGCGGGTGGCCCGCAGGGAGGCGGTGTGGGCCGTCTCCCGGGCGGCCGAGTCGGGCCAGGCGCTCGTACGCTACGGCGACGACACCGCCGGGCGGTGGCTGCCGGAGGACCCCGCGGTGCTCTCGGCGCTGGTCGAGCACGTGCTCGGCGAGGTGATCCGGTACGACGCCGCCCACGACTCCCACCTGCTGGCCTCGGTCCGCACCTGGATGGAGCGGGACCGCCGCACCGAGGACGCGGCGGCGGCGCTGCACGTCCACCCCAACACGCTGGCCTACCGGCTGCGCCGGTTCACCGCGCTCACCGGCCGGGACCTTTCGTCCACGGGCGCGTTCACCGAGGTGTGGCTGGCCGTCCGGGCCGCCGGGCAACTCGGCCTCACCGGCTGACCGGGCTCCCCAGGTAACCCGGTCCCACCGGACGACCCCGGGCGGCGCGGCCCCGCCGGCCCGTGATCTCAACGGACGGCCGGGCGGCTCGGTCTCACCGGCCCGTGACCGGGGCGGATTCCGGCGGCAGGGACGTGGCGAGCATGATCCCGGTAGGGTGCGGTGCATGCGGCTCTCCCAGGTGTCCTTCCGGTACTCCCGCCGCGGCCCCTGGATCCTTGAGGACGTCGAGCTCACGCTCCGCCCGGGGTCCGTCGTCGAGGTCACCGGCCGCAACGGCGCCGGCAAGTCCACGCTGCTGCGGCTGCTCGCCGGGTTCGTCCCGCCGACCCGCGGCTCGGTCTCCGGCCGGCCCCGCGTCGTCGGCTACGCCCCCGACGTCTTCCCCACCGGCCAGCCCTTCACCGTCTCCGCCTACCTGGCCCACATGACCCGCCTCCGGGGCGCCTCCCCCGCCGCGGCCGGCGACCTCGCGCGGCGGCTGAACGCCGTCCACCTGCTCGATCTGCCGCTCGGCGACCTGTCCAAGGGCAGCGCGCAGAAGGTGGGGCTGATCCAGTCGCTGCTCGGCCCGCCGGACCTGCTGATCCTGGACGAGCCGTTCGCCGGGCTGGACGAGCGGACCCGCGCCGAACTCCCCGCCGTCATCGGCGAGATCGCCGCCCACGGCGGCACGGTCGTGGTCAGCGACCACCAGAACCAGCTCCGGGAGTTCCCCGGCGCCGACCACTGTCTCGTCGCCGACCGCGCGGTCACCGTCCACTCCGCCGGCCGACCGGCCGAACCGGACCCCGGCCTCGGTTCGGGCTCGGATTCCGGCTCCGGCTCCGGCTCCGAACAGGACGCCGGGCGGGCTGCCGGGCAGGGGCCCGCCACGGACCGCCGGGCGGTCATCGAGGTGCTGGTGGACCCCGGCGAGGCCGACGAGGTCGAGCAGAAACTCCGCGCCGACGGCTACACCGTCCGGCGGACCTCGTGACCCCCGAGAGCATGCCGTACGGCGGGAGGCACCGTTGACGCGTCTGACCCGGTTCAAGCTGAGCGCCTACGCCCGCTCCCACCGGCTGTTCCCGCCGGCGATCGGGCTGCTCCTGATGCTGGGCATCTTCTACTCGACGCTGACGCCGCCCGGCAAGGAGCTGTCCGCCTACGCCGACTCGGCCGGCCTGCTGATCGTCGTCTTCGCTTGGGCCTCGCGCAGTCTGCTCGACACCGAACCGGCGGCGCAGCGGCTGGTCTCGATGACGGCGGCCGGCGGTCCGGGCAGGGAGATCGGCGCGGGGCTGCTGGCCGCGTTCACGGTCAACCTCATGTTCGCGGCGATCGCGGTCGTCACGCCGCTGCTGCACGGCTTCGCCGCCACCCCCGCGCCCGGCGACGTGGCGCGCGGCGCCGTCCTGCACCTGCTGGGCCTGAGCGCGGGCACGGCGCTGGGCGCGCTGACCACCCATCCGATCATGCCGTCCCCGGCCGCCTCGATGCTGACGCTGCTCGGCGGCTACGTGGCCCTGCTGCTGGTCAGCCTGACCCCGGTGGGCCGGTTCACGGTGCCGGTCATGCCGTGGATGCGGGCGGCCAACGACGGCGCCCTCGACGCGGTCCTGCTCCCCATCGCCGCCGCGGCGCTCTTCTGGTCCGCCGCGGGCCTGGCCGCCTACGTACGGCTCCGCCGTACCAGGCCGTAGACCCGTACCGGGCCGTAGACCCGTGCCGGCGGATCATCGCCGAGGCGCCGCCATCTCCCGAAGAGCACTCACCGGCGCAGCCCGCACGCGCTCCTCGGATGCCCACTCGTGGCTTCCGCTGCGCTCCTCGGGTGCCCGCTCGTGGCTGCCGCCTGGCGGGCTACTCGGCGGCGGCGAGCTGGCCGCAGGCGCCGTCGATCTCGCGACCCCGGGTGTCGCGGACGGTCACCGGGACACCGTGGAACTGCAGCCGGCGGACGAAGGCCCGCTCGTCCTCCGGGCGCGAGGCCGTCCACTTCGACCCCGGGGTGGGGTTGAGCGGGATCAGGTTGACGTGCACGAGCTTGTTCCGGACGAGCTTGCCGAGCAGGTCGGCCCGCCACTCCTGGTCGT
Organism: Streptosporangium sandarakinum; assembly: GCF_013409935.1. Taxonomy (GTDB): domain Bacteria; phylum Actinomycetota; class Actinomycetes; order Streptosporangiales; family Streptosporangiaceae; genus Streptosporangium; species Streptosporangium nondiastaticum. The sequence goes on from NZ_JACCCO010000001.1 coordinate 1,781,121, forward strand.
TGACGTCCTTGATCAGGGCGTACTCGATGGAGACGCGGCGCTTGGTCCGGGCGGCGTAGTCCCAGGCCGCGTCGAGGACCTCCGCGACCTTCCATCGGGTGTTGATCGGCACCAGGGTGTCGCGGAGCTCGTCGTCGGGGGCGTGCAGGGACAGCGCCAGCGTCACCGGCAGGCCCTCGTCGGCGAGCTTGCCGATCGCGGGGACCAGCCCGACGGTGGAGACGGTGACGCCGCGGGCGGAGATGCCCAGGCCGCCCGGGGCGGGCTCGACCAGCCGGCGCACCGCGCCGACCACGGCCCGGTAGTTGGCCAGCGGCTCGCCCATCCCCATGAAGACCACGTTGCTGACCCGGCCGGGGCCGCCCGGGACCTCGCCGGCGGCCAGGGTCCGCGCCCCGGCGACGACCTGCTCGACGATCTCGGCGGTGCTCATGTTGCGGGTCAGGCCGGCCTGGCCGGTGGCGCAGAACGGGCAGTTCATGCCGCAGCCGGCCTGGGAGGAGACGCACATGGTGGCGCGGTCGGGGTAGCGCATGAGGACCGACTCGACCAGCGCGCCGTCGAACAGCCGCCACAGCGTCTTGCGGGTGGTGCCGCCGTCGGTGGTCAGCTCCCGGACGGGGGTGAGCAGCGTGGGGAACAGTGCGGCGAACCTGTCGCGCGCCGCGGCCGGCAGGTCGGTCATCAGGCTGGGGTCGGCGGTGAGCCGCTCGAAGTAGTGCCGGGAGAGCTGGTCGGCCCGGAACGGCTTCTCGCCGAGCTCGGCGACGGCCGCACGGCGCTCGGCCATGGTCAGATCGGCCAGGTGGCGCGCGGGCTTGGCCCTGCGGGGCGCCACGAAGGTGAGCTGTCCGGGTGCGGGGGTCCCGGGCTGGCTGGCAGTCGACACGTCCAACGCCTTCTCTCAACGGTTACTCGAAGCGACACTCGACTCTGATCTAAAGTCCGGAGATATGGCGACAATCCGGTCCGCGGGTGAGCGGGGAGACGGCATCGAGGTCCTGCTCAGCGACGCCAGCCCCTACGGAAGCCGCACCCTGGTGGTCGAACGCGACGAGACTTCCTCGGTAGCTTACCTGTGCGGGCCGAAGGGCGAGGTCCACGGAGCGGTGTGGCTGGCCAACCACGTTCCGGCCCCGGAGACGACCGACCTGGACCGGCTGAACTCCGAACTCCCGCCGGTGGCCGTCCGGGTGAACACCCGGCACCCCGGCGGCAGGCGACCACTGGGCACCCTGCGGTCACTGTGGTTCGAGGAGGGCGACGGCGTCGCCCTGTACGAGAACGACGAGCTGCTGGCGGTCATTCCTGGCTGGGCCGACGTGAGCCGCGGCATGCCGGGATACTCCCGCGACGCGGTGGGCGAGTCGCCGTTCGCCTGGTCCCTGGAGGACGCGATGGAGGCCCTGGCCCCGCGGCTGGCCAAAGCCCGCTCCTACTGGGAGTGGCGCGGGAGTGAGGGCTCCTGGGCCACCTTCCAGCAGTTCGTGATGGGTCACCTGGACCGGGCGGTCGGCACCGCGGGGAGATTCTGGGACGCCGGCGGTGGACGGCTGCCCACGGTCGGCATCACCGAGCGGCCCCCGGAGGGGGACCGGGAGCACACGATCCTGTCCACGGTGGGGATGAGCTGCCAGCGGATGCCCACCGTGGAGCAGTACATCGACCGGCCCGAGGCGTACGCCCGGGTGGAGCTCGCCGTCGCGACCCGGGGCGACGCCCGGGAGGCGGCCCGGCTGTTCCTGTGGCTGGCGCAGTACCCCTGGCACTCGGTCACCTGGCTGGGTCACGGGCACACGGCGAAGTGGTATCACCGGCCGGAGACGTTCCCGCTCGGCTCCACCTACAACGGCGTCATCATGCTCGCCGGGCCGTCCGGCCTGCCGGACCTGTCGGGCTTCACCTTCGGCGGCGACGCCGTACGGTGGCTCTGGCTGGTGCCGCTCACCGACGACGAGCTGCGCCTGTCCGCCGCGAGCGGCTACCGCGCGCTGCTGCCCCGGCTGCCGGCCGACCGGGCCACCCGGGCGGGCTGACCCGGCGACGCGCCCCGGACGCCCCGGCCCGCCCGGGGCGCCGGGCGGTCAGATCAGCAGGGTGAGCAGCACCCAGACCGGGATGAGCGCGGCGAGGAGGGAGTCGAGCCGGTCCATCAGGCCGCCGTGGCCCGGCAGCACGCTACCCATGTCCTTGACGCCGAGGTCCCGCTTGATCACCGACTCGACGAGGTCGCCGAGCGTGGCGAACACCACGACCACCGCGCCGAGCAGGACGCCCTTCCAGATCTCGGCCTCCAGCAGCCAGGAGACCAGCCAGCCGCCCACGGCCATGCAGGCGATCGCCGAGCCGGCGAAGCCCTCCCAGGTCTTCTTCGGGCTGATCAGCGGGGACATCTTGTGCCTGCCGAAGAGGACTCCCGCGGCGTATCCGCCGATGTCGCTCGCGACCGTCGTGGCGATGAAGGTGATCACCCGATCCGGGCCGTCGACCGGGTGGCTGAGCAACAGCGCCACGAACCCGACGAGGAACGACGGATAGACCGTGACCAGGACGGTGGCGGAGATGTCGCGGACGTACCCCTCGGTGCCCTGGAACATCCGCCAGACCATCAGCACCAGGACCGTCGCCGCGAAGATCCCGAGCATCCAGGCGGGCCCGCCGTAGTAGGCGCCGACGAGTATGGCGGCCATCCCGGCGAGCGACGGGATCAGCGGAACCCGGATGTCCCTCTGCGCGAACGACCTGACCAGCTCCGTCACACCGACGCCCACCGCCGCGATCACCACGGCGAGGAAGAGCACCTTGACGAAGTAGAGGGAGCCGATGACGGCCGCTCCCAGGCCGACGCCCACCGCGATGGCGGCGGGGAGATTCCGGCCGGTACGGCTACCGCCCGCCGCAGCTTCCAAGGGGTCCCACTTCCGTACACAAAATCCTTGCCCCGTACCGGAGACCCGGACGGGACAAGGACCACGAATCAGACTTCGAGCAGCTCGGCTTCCTTCTGCCGGAGCAGCTCATCGATCTTAGCGACGTGCTTCTGGGTGAGGTCGTCGAGCTCCTTCTCCGCGCGACGCACCTCATCCTCACCCGCCTCGCCCTCCTTGATCAGCTTGTCGAGCGTCTCCTTGGCGTGGCGGCGGATGTTGCGGACGGAGACCCTGGACTGCTCCGCCTTGGTCCGGGCGACCTTCACGTACTCCTTGCGGCGCTCCTCCGACAGCTCGGGGAAGGCCACACGGATGACCTGACCGTCGTTACCGGGGTTGACACCGAGGTCGGAGTTGCGAATCGCCTTCTCGATCGCGGCCATCGAGCCCTTGTCGAAGGGCTGGATGATGACCATGCGAGCCTCGGGGACATGGAACGAGGCCAGCTGCTGAATGGGAGTGGGCGTCCCGTAGTACTCAGCGGTGATCTTGTTGAACATCGACGGGGTGACGCGGCCCGTACGGATGCCGGCGAGGTCGTCCCTCGCCACCGACACGGCCTTGTCCATCTTTTCCTCGGCTTCGAGGAGGGTATCGTCGATCACAGCGACTCCTTCTTCTCGGTCGCTCACCATCCTCACTCACTTCGCGGGACACTCCTACGTCGCGCACCGCTCCGCTCGCTCGTCAGGCTCGCTCCCCGCTCATGGGTCGCTCACCATCCTCACTCACTTCGCGGGACACTCCTACGTCGCGCACCGCTCCGCTCGCTCGTCAGGCTCGCTCCCTATTTCCCTGCCGGACTCACCAGCGTGCCGATCTTCTCACCACGCACCGCCCGCAGGATGTTGCCCTCACCCATGAGGTCGAAGACCACGATGGGCAGGCCATTGTCCATGCAGAGGCTGATGGCCGTGGCGTCCATCACACCGAGGCCACGGGTCAGGACCTCACCATATTCGAGGTGGTCGAACCGTACGGCGTCGGGGTTCTTCCGGGGATCGTCGTCGTAGACGCCGTCCACCTGGGTGCCCTTGAGCAGCGCCTCGGCACCGATCTCCAGCGCGCGCTGCGCGGCGCAGGTGTCGGTGGAGAAGAACGGCGAGCCGAGCCCGGCCCCGAAGATGACCACGCGCCCCTTCTCCAGGTGACGGATGGCGCGACGGGGCAGGAAGGGCTCGGCGACCTGCTGCATGGTGATCGCCGTCTGGACGCGGGTGTCGATGCCCCGCTTCTCCAGGAAGTCCTGGAGGGCCAGGCAGTTGATCACCGTGCCGAGCATGCCCATGTAGTCGGCCCGGGCGCGGTCCATGCCGCGCTCGGACAGGGCCGCGCCGCGGAACATGTTGCCGCCGCCGACCACCACCGCGACCTGCACGCCCTTGCGGACGGCCTCGGCGATCGAGTCGGCCAGGTGGCCGACGACCCCGGGATCGATGCCCAGCGGCTCTCCGCCGGCGAACGCCTCGCCCGACAGCTTCAACATGACCCGCTTCCAGCGGAGCGGACCCGAATACGAAGAAACCGCCGACGTAGCGGATTCTGAGTTCTCCTGCACGACGGCGGCCTCCTCGTTGTAGTGCTGTGGCTGAGAGAAGCTGGGTTAAGACTAAGCCTGACCGACCTTGAAGCGGACGAAGGCCTCGACCTTGACACCGTTCTCGTCGGCGTACTTGCCGATGGACTTCTTGTTGTCCTTGACGAACGCCTGCTGCAGCAGGGTGAAGTCACGGAACCAGCCGTTGATGCGGCCGTCGACGATCTTGCCGATGGCGGCCTCGGGCTTGCCCTCCTCGCGGGTCATCTCCTCGAAGAGCGCGCGCTCCTTCTCGATGACGTCCGCGGGAACGGCGTCCGGGTTGAGGTACTTCGGAGCCATCGCGGCGGCGTGCTGGGCGATGTCCTTGGCGACCTCGGCGTTCGGGGCGTCGAGCTGCACGAGCACGCCGACCGCCGGCGGGAGCTGCGGGTCGGTCTTGTGCATGTAGGCGCCGATGTAGCCGCCCTCAAGGACCGCGAAGCGACGGATCTCGATCTTCTCACCCAGCGCGGCGTTGGCCTCGTCGAGGTGGGTCTTGACGGTCTTGCCGTCGAACTCCGACTCCAGCAGGGCCGGGACGTCGGCCGGACGGGTCGCCAGGATGTGCTCGACGACCTGGGCGGCCAGCTCCTGGAAGCGCTCGCCCTTGGCCACGAAGTCGGTCTCGCAGTTGAGCTCCAGCAGCGCGGCGGCCGAGTCGCCGTCCTGCTTCAGGGCGATCAGGCCGTTGGAGGCGGTGCGGGCCTCGCGCTTGCCGACGTCCTTGGCGCCCTTGAGCCGCAGGATCTCGATGGCGCGGTCGAAGTCGCCCTCGGACTCCTCCAGGGCCTTCTTGCAGTCCATCATGCCGGCGGCGGTCAGCTCGCGAAGCCGCTTGACGTCGGCCATGTTCACGGAAGCCATTGTCTTTTCCTCGTCGGAATCGTCGTGGACCGGGTGGGTACGCCCCTTCAAGAGGCGTACCCACCCGAAAAAGAGCCTTGCGGGTTCGTACGGCGAGCCGTACGAGATGAGGACTAGGCCTGCTGGTCGTCGCCCTCGGCGGCCGGGGCCTCGGCCGGAGCGGCGTCGGCGGCCGGGGCGGCCTCAGCCTCGGCGGCCGGAGCCTCAGCCGGAGCGGCCTCGGCCTCGGCGGCCGGAGCCTCAGCCGGGGCGGCCTCGGCCTTGGCCTCGTTCTCGGCACCGGCGAGCAGCTCCTGCTCCCACTCGGCGAGCGGCTCGGCGCCACCGGCGACGGCCGGCTTGTCGTCACCGCGGTTGGCGCCGGCGCGGGCCATGAGACCGGCGGCGACGGCGTCGGCCACGACGCGGGTCAGCAGGTCGACGGCGCGGATGGCGTCGTCGTTACCCGGGATCGGGTAGTCGACCTCGTCCGGGTCGCAGTTGGTGTCGAGGATCGCGACGACCGGGATGTTGAGCTTGCGGGCCTCGCTGATCCCGATGTGCTCCTTCTTGGTGTCGACGACCCACACCGCGCTCGGAACACGGGCCATGTCGCGGATACCGCCGAGGGTGCGCTCCAGCTTCTCCTTCTCGCGGCGGCGCATGAGGAGCTCCTTCTTGGTGAGCCCCGAGCCGGCGACGTTGTCGAAGTCGAGCTCCTCAAGCTCCTTCAGACGCTGGAGCCTCTTGTGCACGGTGGAGAAGTTGGTGAGCATGCCGCCCAGCCAGCGCTGGTTGACGTACGGCATGCCGACGCGGGACGCCTGCTCGGCGATGGCCTCCTGCGCCTGCTTCTTCGTGCCGATGAACATGATCGTGCCGCCGTGGGCGACGGTCTCCTTGACGAAGTCGTAGGCCCGGTCGATGTAGGACAGCGACTTCTGGAGGTCGATGATGTAGATGCCGTTGCGCTCGGTGAAGATGAAGCGCTTCATCTTCGGGTTCCAGCGACGAGTCTGGTGGCCGAAGTGAACGCCGCTCTCGAGCAGCTGTCGCATGGTGACGACGGGGGTGGACATGTGATTGTCCTCCAGGTCGGGGCGCCCATCGCTGGGCGCTGTTCTCAGTTGACGCGGCGGCCCTCGGCCACCGCCCTGATGCCCCGAACCGGCTCCAGCCGGGCTCTCGCCCGGACCGAGGGAGATGGTTCTCAGTGGGACATGCGAAGTCGGCCCGCGCGTTGCAGGCCATCGAAAAGTGTACCCTCAGCCGGACCTTCGCCCGACCCCGGCGCGTCAGCCATCCTGACCGCATGCGGGGAAACCGTCCCCGGGCCGGCAGGGGGAACCGCCCTCCGCCCGCGGGGGGAACGGCGCCTCGCCGACGGGGGAGGCGGAAGGGCCTACCCGTCGAGGGGGCCGGGGTGCGTGCCCTCCTGTGGGAGCCCGTGCGGGCGTCGCTCGGCGCGGGGGAAGAGGTTCACCTGCGCCTCCGCGACCCGGGCGCCGGGCGGGACCCGCGCCGGATCGCGCCGGTTGATCGAGTACGGGTCCAGCAACTCGTCGATCCGCCGCTGCAGCTCCCTGAGCTCCTCGGCGCTCACCATCAGGGCGGCCCGGTAGAAGATCGACGCCTCCTGCCACTCGGCGGGCTCGCGGTCGAAGTTCGCCAGTGCGCGCGTCGCCTCGTCGGCGGCGTGATCGCGCACGGCCTTGATGAGCAGATCCTTGGCGGCCCGCACCTCCGGCAGGTCACCGGCCTCGGTGCTGATGACCATCCCGCGGGAGCTGTGCCGCCACATGCGCTCCCGGGCGTCGCCGCGCGCGGGCGCGTCCTCCACGAAGCCGTACTTGGCGAGCATCCGCAGGTGGTAACTGGCGGCGCTGGGCGTGATGCCGACGATCTCGGCCACCTCGGTCGCGGTGGCCGGCCCCTCGGCCTGCAGCCGGTTCAGGATCGCCAGCCGCGCGGGGTGGGCGAGCGCCCGCATCGCCACGGGATCGGTGAGCTGCCTGCGCGCCTCCTCTGTCATGGGGAAACCGTACCCGCTCAGGTCTGAAGGATTGCCTTCAGATCTGTGAAGGGTTACTTTCATAGATGTGAAGCATTCCCTTCAGACCGACGACGCCGTCTCCGAGCCCCGCCCCGTCCCCCTCCGCCGGCAGCGCGACTACCGGCTGCTGCTGTCGGCGCGCGCCGTCTCCGAGACCGGCGCCGAGGTCTCCCGGCTGGCCGTGCCGCTGACCGCCGCCACCCTCCTCGGCGCCTCCCCCGCGCAGATGGGCCTCCTCGCCGCCGCCGGCTCCCTCCCCTACCTGATCGCCGGGCTCCAGGCGGGCGCGCTGGCCGACCGGATGCGGCGGCACCGGCCCGTCATGGTCGGCTGCGAGCTGACGGCGGCGGCGGCGACCGCCACGGTTCCGGTGGCCTGGCTCGCCGGATGGCTGTCCGTGCCGTGGCTGGTCGCCGTGACGTTCACCGTCGGCCTCTGCTCGGTGCTCTTCCGGGCCTGTGGTTTTCCGCACGTCGCCACCGTGGTCGACGAGAGCCAGCGGCCCCAGGCCCTGGCCGGCTTCCAGTCGGCGACCTCACTGGCGATCATCGGCGGGCCGAGCCTGTCCGGTCTGCTCGTCCAGATCTTCACCGCGCCGTTCGCCCTGCTCGCCGACGCGCTGTCCTTCCTCGCCTCGGCATTCCTGATCCGCGGCATCCGGGCCCCGGAGAAGCACGTGCCCGCGGCTCCGCGCGGCATGTGGACCGAGATCCGCGAGGGACTGCGCGCCGTGGTGGCGGCCCCGGCGCTCCGCGCGCTCTGCGGCTCCGGGATGGCGATCAACTTCTTCGGCGGCGCGTACATGGCGATCTTCATCCTCTACGCCGTCACCGTCCTCGAACTGCCCGCCGGGATGGTCGGCGCGGTCAGCGCGTGCTTCGGCGTGGGCGGCCTGCTCGGCGCCCTGGCCACGACACGCCTCATCGGGCGGGTGGGCGAGAACCGCATGCTCCGCTACGCGGTACTGCTGTTCCCGCTCGACTACGTGGTGACGGCGCTCGCCTCCGGCCCGGTCTGGGCCCGCTTCGCCGTCATGGCGGCCAGCGGGCTCGTCAGCGGCGCGGCGATCGTCGCCTTCGCCACCTCCATGGGAGCCATCACCCTCAGGGAGGCCCCCGCCGAACTGCGGGGCCGGGTCAACGCCACGATGACCTTCGGGATCCACGGCGTCGTCGCCGCGGGCGGCCTGGCGGGCGGCCTGGCCGGCGAGCTGCTCGGCCTGCGCCCGGTGCTGTGGTGCGGCGCGGCGGGCATCGCGCTCCTCGCCATCCCGATGGTCTGGCTCTCCCCGCTGCGCCACTCCCCCGCCCCGCTTCCCCGGTGACGCGCGCCGTCCCTGACGCCGCGCCGCTTCCCCGGAGACGCGTGCCGTCCCTGACATCGCGCCGCTTCCCCGGCGACGCGTGCCGTTCGTGACATCGGGCCGGCCGTCCACAGAACCGCGTTCGGTCCGCCCCGGCCCGCACCGCGATCCCCATGCTGGGCGGATGAGCTCCTTCCGCGCCCTCGGGACGCATCTCCTGCTGCCGGCACTGCTGATGACCGCACCGGGAGCCGCAGGCGCCCCGGACCAGGATCGGGAAGACCGGACGGGCCGCCCGGAAGCCGTCGTCCCCCGGCCCGGATCGCTCCATCCCGGCCCCCGCCGGCCCCTCCCACACCCGGAAGCCGCGCCCTCACCGCACTCCGAGGCGGAGCTCCCGCCTCGCCGCCGGGCCGGCGGACCCTCCCCCCGATGGGACCCGCCGCTCACCGGACGACTCCGTGTGCTCCGTGGGTTCGCGCCCCCGGCGCGGCCCTGGCTGGCCGGGCACCGGGGAGCCGACCTCGCCGCACCGCCCGGCACGGAGGTCCGCGCCGCCGGCGCCGGCACGGTCGGCTACGCCGGGCCGCTCGCCGGGCGAGGCGTGGTCACCGTTCTCCATGACGACGGCCTGCGGACGACCTACCTTCCCGTCGCCCCCTCGGTACGGCGCGGCCAGGCCGTGGAGCGGAACCAGGTGATCGGCGCCCTCCAGGACGTCCCCGGCCACTGCCCCGCCGGCTGCCTGCACTGGGGGCTGCTCCGCGGCCGGCTGTACCTCGACCCGTTGCTCCTGCTGGGCCGGGGGCAGGTGCGGCTGCTGCCGTCCCGGCCGGTGCGCCGGGACCGATGACCCCGCCGCGGCGTACGCCGAGGTCGGCGAGGCCGTCGCCGCCGCGATCGCCGGGAACCGGATTCCCCGTACCGTCCTGCAGAGCAGCGTGGGCGCCGAGCTCCGCAAGGGCGCCGGTGAGATCGACGGGCTGGCCCGTGTCGAGGAGGCGCTGGACCGGATCGTCGCCGACGACATCGGCCTCGCCGTCACCCACCTGCGATGCGGCTGTTTCTTCAGCAACCTGCTGTTCGAGCTGGACGCCATCCGCTCGGGCACCGTGACCGTGCTCCTGCCCACCGATGAGCCGTTCGCCTGGGTCGCTCCGGCCGGCATCGCCATGGTGGCCGCGTCCCTGCTGCTGCGCACCGGCTGGTCGGGACGCCGGGTGCAGGCCGTGCACGGACCGGAGGACCTGTCCTGGGACGACGCGCTGGCGGTGGTCGGCGATGTCCTGGGCCGTACGGTCACCGCCCACCGCGTCGGCGACGACGACATGCGCGCCACGCTGGCCGACGCCGGCATGTCCCGGGCGCGGGCCGAGGCCATCATCGGCATGTCGGCCGGGCTCCGCGAGGGGTTCGTTCCCGAACAGCCGCGAACCCCCGTGACCACGACCGACACGACGCTCGGAGCGTGGGCCTGGGCCGAGCTCCGGCCCGCTCTCAAGTCGGCCGGGTGACGGAGTCACCGCCCGGAGGGGCTCCGCGGTCCCTCCGGACGCAGGCGCCAGCCTCGGGAGACCCGCTCGATGTAACCGGCGGCGGCCAGACCGCCGAGGCAGGCCAGCGCGGTGTCCATGCCGACGCCCGCCGCCACCGCTATCGCCGCCGGCCCCGCCCCGCCCCTGGCCGGCACGGTCTCCAGCACCCGGCGGGTCTCGGGTTCCAGCTCGTCACGCGGCAGCACCGGGCCGTGCGACTCACGGGCGAGATCGGCCCCCAGTGCGCCGGTGAGCTCGATCGCCTCCTCGGGGGTGGTGACGCAGACGGCCGCCCCCTGGCGGATCAGCCGGTGGCATCCGGCCGACGTCTCCGACGTCACCGGCCCGGGCACCGCCCCGAGGACGCGGTTCAGTGACAGCGCGTGCCTCGCGGTGCTGAGCGCCCCGCTGCGCACGGCCGCCTCCACGACCACCGTGCCCCTGGACAGCGCGGCGATGAGCCGGTTGCGGATCAGGAAACGCGGCCGGGTCGGATAGGAGCCCGTGGGGCACTCGCTCACCAGCACGCCGTGAGCGCGCACGGCGGTGAAGAGCTGGTGGTGCGCGCTGGGGTACGCGACGTCGACACCGCAGGCGAGCACCGCGACGGTCGGCGCGCCCCCGGCGAGGGCCCCCCGATGGGCCGCGCCGTCGACGCCGTAGGCGCCTCCCGAGACGACGGTCCAGCCGCGCCCGCTCAGCCCGGCGCCGAACTCCGCCGCCACGTGCGCGCCGTACGGCGTGGCGGCCCGTGAGCCCACGAGCGCGACGGAGCGCAGGCAGGAGAACCGCAGGTCGGCGTCACCGTGGAGCCAGAGGGCGTAGGGGCGGGCCCGCCCCAGGTCGTCGAGCTGGGTGGGCCACTCCGGGTCTCCGGGGATCACCAGCCGGGCTCCGTTCCGCTCTCCCTCCGCCAGGTCCCGCCGGGGATCGGCCGGCTCCAGCCGGGCCGACCAGGAGGCGAACGCGCGCCGGAGCCGGCCCGCGATCCGCTCCTCCCGTGACCCGCCCGCACCGCCTCCACCGGCGTCGTGACCACCCCCGCCGGCCCCGCGGCCGGCACGGTCGTTCTCGTCGGCGCCGCCGTCCCCGACGGAACCGCCGGCGCCGCCGCCGTCATCGCCGGCGCTCCCGGTCAGCAGACGGACGAGCGCCGGGTCGGGACGGCCGGCGCGCACCCGCTCCACCACGGCCTGCGCGCCGAGGGAGGCCACCAGCCCGCCCATCAACGCGTCGCCGGGCTCCGCCAGCCGCATCAGCGCGATCCGCGCGAGCCGGTCGTTCACCGCTCCTCCCCCAGCCACAGGCCGAGAGCGGCGTTGGTCTCCGCGACCTCGGGACCGGCCTTCCCGGCGAGATCGGCGAGCGTCCAGGCCAGCCGGAGCACCCGATCCAGCCCCCGCGCGCTCAACGCGCCGATGTCCAGGCAGGTGAGCAGCGGGGCCATCGCCCGTGACGGCGGACGGTAGACGGTGTGCAGCGCCCGGGCGGGGATCTCCGCGTTGCACCGCCAGGGCGTGCCCGCCAGCCGCCTGGCCGCGCGCTCGCGGGCGAGCAGCACCCTCTCGGCCACCACCCGGCTCGGCTCGATGAACCGCCGGTCGGCGAGCAGCTCCCGCCGCGTCGAGGGGTAAAGGGTGACCTTGACGTCGACGCGGTCCAGCAGCGGGCCCGAGAGCCTGGCGAGGTAGCGGCGGCGGGCCGCCGGGGAGCAACGGCACGGGTCGTCCGGCCGGGACGGCCGCGCGCACGGGCAGCGGTTGGCGGCCAGTACGAGCACGAACCGGGCCGGGAACGTGACCGTGCCCTGCGCCCTGGAGACCGTCACCCGGCCCGATTCGAGAGGCTGCCTGAGCGAGTCGAGAACGCTCGCGGGATATTCGGGGGCCTCGTCGAGGAACAGGACGCCGCGGTGGGCGAGCGAGACGGCGCCCGGGCGGACCGCCCCGCTTCCCCCGCCCACGATGGCCGCGACGGTCGCGGTGTGGTGGGGCGCGACGAAGGGCGGGCGGGTCAGCAGGGGGCGGTCCGGAGGCAGGACGCCCGCCACGGAGTGGATGGCGGTCACCTCCAGCGCCTGGTCGCGCTCCAGCGGCGGCAGCAGGGTGGGCAGCCGCTCGGCGAGCATCGTCTTGCCGGTGCCCGGTGGGCCGAGCATCCAGAAGTTGTGCCCTCCGGCCGCGCAGATCTCCAGGGCGCGGCGGGCGAAGGGCTGACCGGCCACGTCGGCCAGGTCGGGGACGGCGCCTCCCGCCCAGCCGGCCGTGGTGCCCGCATCGCCCGTGTCGCCCGCGGCGTCCTCGATGCCCTCCGCCCCGCCCGCCCCATCGCCTGCGGCGTCTCCCGATCCGGCCGCCGCGTCACCCTCGATGGCTCCCGCTCCGGCCGCGGACGAGCCGGACGAACCTGGCGAGCCGTACGGAACGGCTGGACCGATCAGATCGGGCAGGCCGGGCGGGCCGCCGGGAGTCAGCGGCCCGTCGTGGCGAAGCCGGCTCACCAGGTCGGACAGGGTGGCGGCCGGGACCACCGTCACGTCCGGCACGAGGGACGCCTCGGCGAGGTTGCGTGCGGGGACGACGACGGTGCGGGCCCCGGCGGTGACCGCCGCCAGCACGGCGGGCAGCACGCCCCGCACCGGCCGCACCGAGCCGTCAAGGCCGAGCTCACCGAGGAAGAACGGCTCGGCCACCTTGGCGGCCGGCACCACTCCCGCCGCCGCGAGCAGCGCGACCGCTATCGCGAGATCGAACAGGCTCCCGCGCTTGGGCAGGCTGGCGGGGAACAGGCTGACGGTGATCCGCGTGTCGGGCCAGGGATGCCGACTGTTGACCACGGCGGAGCGGACGCGGTCGCGCGCCTCGCTCAGCGCGGTGTCCAGCATGCCGATCAGGTGCAGCCCCGCCACACCGGCTCCGACGTCGGCCTCGACGTCGACGGGATGACCGCTCACCCCGATCAGGGCGACGCAGCGGGTGCGCGCGACGGCCACTCACACCACCCCCCGGCGGCGGACGGCGCGCGACGGCGTGGCGCGCATCTAGCACACCCCCCGCTCGTGCCGGATGGCGAAGTCCCCGGCGAACCGCTCCAGGGCCACGACGTCGACGCGGATCGTCTCGAACCGCCGGTGCCGGGCCCCCAGCCATCTGACCGCCAGCAGGCGCAGACGGGCCAGCTTGGCCTCGGTCACCGCCTCGAAGGCGGTGCCGTGGCTCTGGCCGGAACGGGTCTTCACCTCCACCACGACGAGCGTCCGCCCCTCCCGGGCGACCACGTCGATCTCCCCGTCCGGGCACCGCCAGTTGCGATCCAGGATCTGCATGCCCTGAGCCAGCAGATAGTCGACGGCGACCTGCTCGCCGTACCGGCCCAGCTCGTGTTTCGCGGCCATGGAACCACCTCCGGTCCCAGACCTTCGCCCAAACCGGCCCCGTCCCGGAGAGCCGAACGCGGTTCTGTGGACAGACGGCGAGCGCCGAGTACGCCTGTGGACGAGCCCCAGAGCCGAAGGCGCGTCCACGGGACGGACCGCGGACCCGGATCACGACCGCGGGCGACCACGAAACCGGATCACGACCGCGGGACGGACCCCGGTGGACGGCACACCGCCCACGGGTTGACGGCACGCCGCCCGCGGACCGGACGGCGGAGCACCGGGAAGCGGCCGGAAACCAGCCGAGGATCACCGGGAAGCGGCCGGAAACCAGCCGGGGATCAGCCGGGACGGCCGGGGGTCAGCCGGAGAAACCCTCCTTGGGCATCTCCAGGTCCGCCTTGGCGAGCTCCTCGACGTTGACGTCCTTGAAGGTGACCACGCGGACGTTCTTGACGAACCTCGCCGGGCGGTACATGTCCCACACCCAGGCGTCCTGCATCTTCACGTCGAAGAACACGTCGCCGTTCTCGGCGGTGCGGACATCCAGGTCGACGGAGTTGGTGAGATAGAAGCGCCGTTCGGTCTCGACGACGTACGTGAACAGCCCGACGACGTCGCGGTACTCGCGGTAAAGCTGCAGCTCCATCTCGGCCTCGTATTTCTCGAGATCCTCTGCGCTCATACCGGTCCTCCTGTTAAAGGCCTTGCCCGGCCCGCCCGATCAGGCGACACCGGCCCCCATTTCATTCTCACCCATCACCGGCCCCGGCCCCGCCCTCGCCACCGTGGCGAAGGAGAACCGGTGCTCGGGGCACGGACCGTGCCTCTCCAGCGCCCTGCGATGGCTCACGGTCCCATACCCCTTGTGCGCGGCGAAACCGTAATCCGGGTGACGTTCGTGCAGAGCGATCATCATCCTGTCACGCGTCACCTTCGCCACGATCGAGGCCGCCGCGACGCAGGCCGCCACCTGGTCGCCCTTCCACACGGCCAGGGACGGCGCGGGCAGGCCGGGTACGGCGAAGCCGTCGACGAGCACGTAACCGGGCGCGCACGGCAGCCGCGCGACGGCGCGGCGCATGCCGTCGATGTTGGAGCGGTGAAGGCCGCGCGCGTCGATCTCGGCCGGCGGGATCACCACCACGCTGAGCGCCCTCGCGGTCGCCGTGATGCGCTCGTAGAGGAACTCCCGGCGGGCGGCGGTCAGCAGCTTGGAGTCGCCCAGGCCCTCGATCCGGCGGCCGAGCACCACGGCGGCGACCACCAGAGGCCCCGCGCAGGCGCCCCGGCCCGCCTCGTCGGCCCCGGCCACCGGCCCCAGCCCGCGGCGCGTCAGGGCCCGCTCGTAGCCGTACAGCCCCGAGTCGCGCCGGACCACGCAGGGCGTGGGACGGAACGTGCCCGTCACGGCACCGCGGCAGACATAGCGACCATGGGCAGAGGTTACGCCCTGTGCGGCCCGTTCGGTACCGCTATCGCGTGTTGGTGAAGGTCCGGGCGAGGGTGTCGGGGGTCGACAGCACGGTGGCCCTGGAGAACGGCCAGTAGATCGCGAAAGCCCGGCCGATGACCTGGTCCTCGGAGATCGTGCCCTCACCCTCCTGCTTCTCGTGGGCGCGGGAGTCGGCCGAGGCGGAGCGGTGGTCGCCCATCACCCACAGACGCCCCTTCGGCACGACCTTCTCGAACTTGTCCCCCGAGGGGAAGTCGTCGGGGTGCAGGTAGGGCTTCTCGTCGAGCGGGACGCCGTTGACGGTGATCCGCCCCTGGGCGTCGCAGCACCTGACGGTGTCCCCGCCGACCGCGATGACCCGCTTGATCGTGTACTCGTCCCGCCAGCCGGTGAAGACGACGACGTCGCCGCGCTCGGTCTCGCCGTGCAGCTTGTTGACGACCACCCTGTCACCGCGCTGCAGGGTGTTCTCCATCGACTCCGACGGGATCTCGAAGGACGCGATGACGAACATGTGCAGCAGCAGCGCCACCACCACGCCGGACACGACCAGGAGGACCGACTCGCGCAGGCCGCCGCCCTTGCCGGAGGACTTCTTCGCGCCCTTCGCGCCGCCCCCGGCCGCATCGCCTCCGGCCGTGCTCTCCCCGGCCGCACCGTCCCCGGCCGCACCGTCCCCGACCGGGCCGTCCCCGGCCGTGTCTTCCCCGGGTGCGCCTTTGCCGGGCTCCGCCGCTTTACTGTCAGGTTCCACAATCATGAGGGTAAGCCCACCGGCGCCCGGCGCGGCGCGGCTTCCCGGCCCGGAAAGGCCGTCGCCTCCGGACCGCCGGTGTCCGGGCCCCGTACGGCCTCCGTACGGTCCCCACGCCCGGAAAGGCCGTCAGTCCCGGGTCAGCCCCGGGAGCGCCTGCGCCGGCGCCAGAGCACCAGCGGCGTGGCCAGCGCGAACCCGCCCAGGAGCGGAGCGGCCCCGACGGCCGCCGCGGCGACGGGCTGAAGGCCCTTCTGGCCGAAGGTGTCCGGAATAGAGATGATCTTCGCCCTGGAGAACGGCCAGACGATGACGAACGCGCGGCCGATCACCTTGTCCACCGGGATCGTCCCGCCGCCGGGATCGCCCATGTGGGAACGGGAGTCGAGGGAGACCGAGCGGTGGTCGCCCATCACCCACAGCCGCCCCTCGGGAACCTTGATCTTGAAGGGCTCCCGCGAGGGCACGTCACCGGGGTAGAGGTAGGACGTCTCGTCCAGCGGGACGCCGTTGACCGTCACCCGGCCCTTGACGTCGCAGCACTCGACCGTGTCGCCGCCGACGCCGATGACGCGCTTGATGTAGTCCTTCTCGTTCGGCACCATGCCGAACACGCCGCCGACCCAGTGGAAGAACCCGGAGACGGGGTTGGACGGCTCGGGGATCTCGACCTCGCCGTCCCAGGAGTCGACGCCCGAGAACACCACCACGTCGCCCCGCTCGATGTCGCGGATCCGGTAGACCGGCTTGTTCACCAGGACGCGGTCGTTGACCAGGAGGGTGTTCTCCATCGACTCCGAGGGGATGTAGAACGCCTGGACCACGAAGGTCTTGATCACCAGTGCGAGGACCAGCGCGACGACGACCAGGATGGGCAACTCCTTCCAGAAGGAGCCCTTCTTCTTGCCCTCGTCACCCTTGGCGGTCTTCTGAGTGTCTTCGGCGACCACGTGCACCTCGTCCTCGACAGGTCGACGCGAGGCTGCGCCGGACTCCCGGTCTTCGCTACTCATCGGTGATGAGCCTAAATGATGGAGGGGACCGGACGTTCGCCAGTCCGGTTACCTCATGCCATGCGTTTCCTCAAAGGCGGTCAAGCCTGTACGGACGCGAACGGCCCGCCTCCCCGGGAGGGGACGCGGGCCGGATACGCCGGGACGCGGAAAGGCGTCAGCGGCTCTCGCGCTTCTCGCGGATGCGGGCGGCCTTGCCGCGCAGGTCGCGCATGTAGTACAGCTTGGCGCGACGGACGTCACCGCGGGTCACCACGGTGATCTTCTCGATGACGGGGCTGTGCACCGGGAAGGTGCGCTCGACGCCGACGCCGTAGCTGACCTTGCGGACGGTGAAGGTCTCACGGGCGCCGCCGCCCTGGCGGCGCAGGACGAAGCCCTTGAAGACCTGGACACGGGAGCGGTTGCCCTCGATCACGCGGACGTGAACCTCAAGTGTGTCACCGGGGCGGAAGGCCGGGACGTCGGAACGGAGCGTGGACTTCTCAAGCTCGCTGATCAGCGTGTGCATGACAGTGGTACCTCATCTGAGCGAGCACGCGGAGGTTCACCCGGCCACGGTGAGGCGGCGTCGCGGTGGACACGCGTACTGGAATGGATGCGTCTGTGCCCGCCTCCGCGCCTGTTTCCGCGGAGCCGGACCCGTCTGCCCGACAGCGCGCCGGCCTGCAGGCAGTCGGCGGCAACGCTTCAGTCTGCCATATCCCGGCGACCGACCGGAAATCAACCACCCTGACCACGCGGAACGGGCCGAACGGGCGGACCGGACGGAGCCGACCACGGGAGCCGGCACGCGGAACCGCCCGCCGCGCGGGCGGACCACACGGACCACGTCCGGGGAACCGGCCGAGGCCCCTCAGGGCAGCAGGCCGAGCTCCGTCAGGAGCCGCCGGTCGTGCTTGTCAAGGGTCGCCGGGTCGAGCGCCGCCAGCAGTTCGGCCCGGTTCCGCGCGGTACGGCGCAGCGCCTCGTCCCGCCGCCACCGGGCGATCTTCCCGTGGTGCCCGGAGAGCAGGATCTCCGGGACCTCGTGCCCCCGCCACTCCGGCGGCTTGGTGTAGACGGGACCTTCGAGGAGGTTCTCCATCTCCCCGGGCGCGAAGGAGTCGTCCACGGCCGAGCGCGCGTTGCCCAGCACGCCGGGCAGCAGCCGCCCGACGGCCTCGACCATCACCAGCACCGCCGCCTCGCCGCCGGCCAGCACGTAGTCGCCGATGCTGACCTCGTCCACGCACAGGCGGGAGCCGTACTCGGCCATGACGCGGGAGTCGATGCCCTCGTAGCGGGCCGGGGTGAACAGCAGCCAGGGCTCGGCGACGTACTCCATCGCCAGGCGCTGGGTGAACGGCACCCCGCTGGGGGTCGGCACGATGATCCTGGGCCGCGCGTCCTGGTCGGCGGCGAGGACGGCGTCGATGGCCTCCCCCCACGGCTCGGGCTTCATGACCATGCCGGGGCCGCCGCCGTACGGCGTGTCGTCGACGGTGCGGTGCACGTCGTGGGCCCAGTCGCGGAGCTGGTGGAGGTGGACGTCGAGGATGCCGCGCTCGCGCGCCTTGCCGATGAGGGAGACGTCGAGCGGGGCGAAGTACTCGGGGAAGATCGAGATGATGTCGATGCGCATGTTCGGATGGCCGTCAGACGGCCGCGTCGGGGTCGAGCAGGCCCTCGGGGGCGTCCACGACCAGGAAGCCCTCGTCCAGGTCGACCACCGGGACGAGCGCCTTGACGAACGGGACGTAGACCTCGCCGAAGTCGCGCCGCACCACCAGGAGGTCCTGGCCGTGGTGCAGCACGTCGGTCACCTCGCCGACCCGCTCCCGGTCGGGGGTGACCACCGCGAGGCCGATGAGCTGGTGGTCGTAGAACTCGTCGGGGTCCTCGGGCGGCGGGATCTCCTCCGAGTCGATGACGAGCATGGTGCCGCGGAGCTCCTCGGCCCGGTCGCGGTCGGCCACGCCCAGGAACTTCACCAGCAGGATCCCCGAATGCCGGCGCCGGGACTCCACGACGAGCGGACCGGCGGACGCCGGGTCGGTGGAAAGAGCGGATCCCGGGGCGAAGCGGCTCTCCGGGTCGTCGGTGCGCACCTCCACGGACACCTCGCCGCGGAGCCCGTGCGGGCGGCCGATCCGGCCTACGACAAGCTGCACGCCCGCCTCCCAAGTGGTTCCAAGTGATTGATGACAAGCGAACGGGCCACCCACGCTGGGCGGGTGGCCCGTTCGCTCGATGTGCCTTCGCCGCGAGGGCCCGCTCGGCGGGAGCGGACCCTAACGGGCCTCGTTGAGGTCGAGGAGGTCGACCCGGACGTACTTGCCGTCGCCCAGCGCGTTCATGACCGTGCGCAGCGCCTTGGCCGTGCGGCCACCGCGACCGATGACCTTGCCGAGGTCGTCGGGGTGGACCCGGACCTCAAGCACACGGCCGCTGCGGATGCGGCGGGCGTGAACCTGGACGTCGTCGGAATGTTCGACGATGCCCTTCACCAGGTGCTCGAGGGCCTCCTCAAGCACCTCAGGCCTCGCCTTCCGGCTTCTCCGCCGCAGCCGCCGGCTCAGCCGGGGTCTCAGCGACGGCCTCGTCGGCCTTGGCGGCCTTGGCGGCCTTCTTCTTCGGCGTGGTGGCGGCCGCGGCGTCGAGCGACAGCGCCTCCTTGGCCGCGGCCTCGTAGGCGGCGTGGCGGTCGGCCTTGGGCTCGGCGACCTTGAGCGGAGCCGGAGCCGGCTCGCCCTTGAACTTCTGCCAGTCACCGGTGAGCTTGAGGAGCTTCAGCACCGGCTCGGTCGGCTGCGCGCCGACACCCAGCCAGTAGGCCGCCCGCTCGGCATCGATCTCGATGCGCGAGGGGTTCTCCTTCGGGTGGTACAGGCCGATCTCCTCGATCGCACGGCCGTCACGCTTGGTGCGGCTGTCGGCGACGACGATGCGGTACTGCGGGTTGCGGATCATGCCGAGCCGCTTGAGCTTGATCTTGACTGCCACTGCTGTGGTCTCTCCTGCTTCGAAAGCGTGGGTGAGCGGTATCTCATCGAGTGGGGCACGAGGAGAAGACCGTTCAAGGGACAGTCGTGCCGCGCGGGGGTGAGAGGGCACCCACGGGGTCACGTGTTCCAACATGCCATTGTGCCAGACCCGCGGGGGTGCCCGGTTCCAAAGGGCCATCCCGTGCGGCGAGCCCGGGGCAAGAGTCGGTAATCCGCGTGTGTCCGCCGTGCCGGGCGGGGCCCGCTGCTGCGCTAAATGGCCGCCGTGGCAACCACCCTGAGATCTCTGACGCTCACCGCCATCGGGTCGATCGCGGTGCTGGGCGCCGTGCTCACGATGCGGGCCGCCTCCTCCCCGGGCGAGACGTCCCCCGCCGGAGGGGGCCGGGAGGATCACACGGTCGCCCGGGCGGCGGCCCCCGGGGCCTGGGAGGAGGGTGGCCGCGCCGCCGTGGGCTTCCACGCCGGCGGGGACTGCCCCACCCCGGCTCCGGGCGCCGCCCCGGTACGGCCCGCCGCGCCGGCCGACGACGTGCCGGCGGCGCTGTGGGCGCTGCTGACGCTGGCGGTCACGCCGTACGGTTGCCCGCCCGCCGGTTCCTGAGCGCGGAAACCGCCGTACGGCCGCCCGCCGGACCCCGGGCGCCGGGGCGGGACGGAGAAGGGGGCGGCGGGTCTCCCCGCCGCCCCCTTCTCACCGGTGGCCCGCTATCTGGGGCCGAGGCCGAGGAGTTCCAGCGTCGCCATCGCGATGAAGCCGAGTATGACGACCACCCAGATCCACCGGGCGCGCCCGTGGAAGCCGCCGCCGTTCCGGCCTTCGCTCACTTCTGGCCCGGGAACTTGAACTTGGAGGGGTCGAAGCCCGGCGGCAGTTCCAGGCCGGGCGGGAGCTGGCCGGGGAGACCGGCGCCCAGGTTGCCGAGGGCGCCGCCGGGAACCTTGTCGTCGGCCCCGGCGGGGGCCTTCTTGCCGAGGGCCGCCTTGCGCGGGTCACCGCTGACCCGGCGCCCCTTGCCCGACTTCTTCTGCGCGGCCTTGCCCTTGCGCCCGCCGGGCATGCCGGGGATGCCCATCCCGCCGGCCATCCGCTTCATCATCTTCTGGGCGTCGAAGAAGCGGGTGACCAGGCCGCTGACCTCGGTCACCGTCACGCCGGAGCCCTTGGCGATGCGGGCCCGCCGGGAGCCGTCGATCATCTTCGGGTTCTGGCGCTCGGCCGGGGTCATCGAGCGGATGATCGCGGCGACACGGTCGAGGTCTCGCTCGTCGAACTGGTTGAGCTGGTCGCGCATCTGCCCCATGCCGGGCATCATGCCGAGGAGGTTCTTGATGGGGCCCATCTTGCGGACCATCATCATCTGCTCGAGGAAGTCCTCCAGCGTGAAGCCCTCGCCCGAGGTGAGCTTGCCCGCCATCTTGACGGCCTCGGCCTCGTCGAAGGTCTTCTGGGCCTGCTCGATGAGGGTGAGGATGTCACCCATGTCGAGGATGCGGGAGGCCATCCGGTCCGGGTGGAAGGCGTCGAAGTCCTCCAGCTTCTCACCGGTGGAGGCGAACATGATCGGCTTGCCGGTGATGTGGCGGACCGACAGGGCGGCGCCGCCCCGGGCGTCGCCGTCGAGCTTGGTGAGCACGACGCCGTCGAAGCCGACGCCCTCCATGAACGCCTGGGCCGTGGAGACGGCGTCCTGGCCGATCATGGCGTCCACGACGAACAGGACCTCGTCGGGCGAGACCGCGTCGCGGATGTCGGCGGCCTGCTTCATCAGCTCCTGGTCGATGCCCAGGCGCCCGGCGGTGTCGATGATGACGATGTCGTGCTGCTGCCGCCTGGCGTGGTCGATCGACTGGCGGGCCACCTCGATCGGGTCGCCGACGCCGTTGCCGGG
The DNA here is from genome assembly GCF_013409935.1 of Streptosporangium sandarakinum. Lineage (GTDB taxonomy): Bacteria > Actinomycetota > Actinomycetes > Streptosporangiales > Streptosporangiaceae > Streptosporangium > Streptosporangium nondiastaticum. Next base: position 1,802,842 of record NZ_JACCCO010000001.1, read on the forward strand.
CTCGGGGGCGTAGACCGCCACGCCGGCGCGCTCGGCCATGACGGCGAGCTGCTGGACCGCGTTGGGACGCTGGAGGTCGGCGGCGACCAGCAGCGGCACGTGGTTCTGGTCGCGCAGCCAGCGGGCCAGCTTGCCGGCCAGGGTGGTCTTTCCGGCGCCCTGCAGGCCCGCGAGCATGATGACGGTCGGCGGGTTCTTGGCGTAGCGGAGACGCCGCGTCTCACCGCCGAGGACCTCGATCAGCTCGTCGTTGACGATCTTGACGACCTGCTGGGCCGGGTTGAGGGCCTGCGAGACCTCGGCGCCGCGGGCGCGCTCCTTGACCTGGGCCACGAACGTCTTGACGACGGGCAGGGCGACGTCGGCCTCGAGCAGCGCGATACGGATCTCGCGGCACGTGGCGTCGATGTCGGCCTCGGACAGCCGACCCTTGGAACGAAGGGAGGAGAAGACCGATGTGAGCCGGTCGGAAAGCGTCTCGAACACGTGTTTGGCCAGCCTCTGCGCTACGGGTCTGCGACTCGACCTCCCAGCCTATCCGCTGGGAGGCACGACTGACGCCCCGGAGATCAGCGTCCCCAGCCGGGAACGGCCATCCGCGTGGTGAGCGCGTGCTCGACCAGCGTGATGAGCGTGGCCTTCACCGCGTCGCGCGAGCGCGCGTCGGTCCGCGAGATGGGGATGTGCGGGGCCAGTGTCAGCGCCTCGCGCACCTCCTCCTCCGCGTGCAGGTAGGCCCCGTCCCAGCCGTTGATCGCCACGACGAAGGGCAGCCCGGCCTCCTCGAAGTAGTCGATCGCCGGGAAGCAGTCGGCCAGCCTCCGGGTGTCGACCAGCACGACCGCGCCGATGGCGCCCTTGACGAGGTCGTCCCACATGAACCAGAACCGGTGCTGACCCGGCGTGCCGAACAGGTACAGGATCAGGTCCTGGTCCAGCGACACCCGGCCGAAGTCCATCGCCACCGTGGTGGTGGTCTTGTTCGGGGTCAGCCCCAGATCGTCGATGCCGGCGCTGGCGTCGGTCATCACCGCTTCCGTGGTCAGCGGGAGGATCTCCGAGACCGACCCCACGAACGTGGTCTTGCCAACACCGAACCCACCGGCGACGACGATCTTCGTCGAGGTCAGGCCGCCGGAGTTAGAGCCTGCGAAGTCCACTGAGCACCCTTTCCAGCAGGTTGAGATCCGGCTTGCCCGCGTCGAGCTGCGGCTGGTGCAGCTGCACCAGACCTTCGGCCGCCATGTCGGCGACGAGGATCCGGGTGACGCCGAGGGAGATGCGGAGCATCGCGGAGATCTCGGCGACCGAACGCACCTGCCGGCACAGCGCGCTGATCGCCTGATACTCCGGGGTGCGATTGGACAGATCATGATGTGCGGACGTCGCCGAGGAGACCAGGGCCTCCATGGCGAGCTGGATGCGGGGGGCGGTCCGCCCCCCGGTCATCGCGTACGGCCGCACCAGGGAGCTCTGCTCCCCCGGCGGAGGCTGCACGACGTGCGAGGGCGGCATCCCGTGCGACCGCTGGGAGTCGTCCACCGGCCACCCGTGCGGCCGCTGGGGGTCCTCCACGGACCACCCGTGCGACCGCTGGGGGTCGTCCATCGACCAGGAGGGCGGCCCGCTCAGCGGGCCCCCGTCACCCGGCCAGTCCCGGTTTGCCACGGCATCCTCCTGGGGTCGTCGTCATCACCGTGGTTGGGCGGCTTGGAGTTCGGCGCGCACGGCGGGCGTCAGCACCTGCCCGGCGCGCTCGACCAGCAGGGTCATCTGGTAGGCCACCAGGCCCATGTCGCAGTCGGCGGCGGCCAGCACCGCCAGACAGGAGCCGTCGCTGATCGACATGATGAGGAGCAGCCCGCGCTGCATCTCCACCACCGTCTGGGTGACCGCGCCGCCCTCGAAGACCCGGGAGGCTCCCTGCGTCAGGCTGATGAGACCGGCCGCGACCGCCGCCAGCTGGTCGGCCCGGTCCCGGGGGAAGCCGTCGGAGTACGCCAGCGGCAGTCCGTCGGACGAGACGACGACCGTGTGCGCCACGCCCGGGACGTTGGTCACGAAGTCGGTGATCAGCCAATTGACCCCCCGGGCGGCCTGGCTCATTTCACGCACGTGTCATCCTCCTCGACGACCTTGATGAGCTCGCTCACCGGTCCTCCTTGTTAGCTTCAACGTCCCGGCCGAAGTCCGGATACGGCCTGTCCTCGCCGGCCTCGCCCCTGGCGGCCGCGCGGCCCTGCCGTACGCCCTTCTGGAAGCTCGCGAGCCTGTTGCGCACCGCCTCGGGGGAGACGTTGGGCCTGAGCGCGGGGGCGGGGGCGGACGCTCCGAGGTCGGGCGAGACCGTGCCGGGCACGAGGTTGGCCTTGGGCACCCGCTTGGGCAGCCCGGACCCGGTGAGGCCGCCGAGCGTCGGCTCGGCCACCGCCCTGGCCGCCTGCCAGCCCGCGTCCGCGGGCGAGGACCAGGCGTCCGCCGTCGCGGCGGTCTCGGGTTCGCGGGCCGGCTCATGGGCGGGCTCGTGGGTGGACGCGGGGGCCTGCGCGACGGGCTCGGCCTTCTTGAACCAGTCGGACTCGACCGCGGCGAAGATCGGCAGGAACTCCTCCTTCGCCTCCTCCATGGGCGAGTGCTCCTGTACGGCCGGCAGCGGGCCGGTGTTCTCGGCCTCCTCCGGGCCGCGGTGGCCGAGCGGCCCGGACGCGCCGGCCGGCGGCCATCCGCCGGAGTCGCCGGACCTGGCGGGCGGGACGGACCAGGCGCCCGAGTCGCCGCCGCGCACGGAGGTGTCGGACCAGATCGAGTCGCCGCCGCGCGCCGAGGTGTCGGGCCACACGGAGTCGCCGCGCGCCGGGGCGTCCGGCCAGGCCGGCGCGCCGCCGCGTGCGGAGGCGTCGGGCCACACGGGCGCGTCGGCCCGGGAGGTCGTCGACCACTCGGAGGCGGACCCCGGCGGCGGCACGTGGCCGGGCCAGGGGGTGTCCAGCGGCGCCCGGCCCGGGTCGCCGCCCGGCGCGGGCCGCGGCGCCTCCGCCGAGCCGAACTGCCAGGAGGCGTCGAACGAGCCGAAGGGCTGCTGCCGCCGCTGGGTGGCGTCGAAGGAGGAGAACGAGGAGAACGACGAGGGCGGCGCCGCCGAGTCGAACGCGGTCGGGCTGGCCATCACCGCCGGCCGCTCCAGGGAGGCCGAGGACGCGGCCCAGTCCACCGGGGCCGCCGGCTTGGCCGGGGCGCCCGACATGGAGACCAGCGAGTCGGGCAGCAGGATCATCGCGGTCAGGCCGCCGCTGTCCTGCTGGCGCAGCTGCACCCTGATGCCGTGCCGCAGGGCCAGCCGGCCGACCACGAACAGGCCCATCCGCCGGGAGACGGAGACGTCCACCACCGGCGGGTTGGCCAGCCGCCAGTTGGCCTCGGCGAGCTCCTCCGGGGTCATGCCGATGCCGATGTCGGTGACGGAGACCATCAGGCCGCCGCCGTCGATGCGGTTGCTGGAGACGACGACCTTGGTCTCCCGGGGGGAGAAGGAGATCGCGTTCTCCACGAGCTCGGCGATCAGGTGGACGACGTCGTTGACGGCCGTGCCCGCGACGGACACGCCGCCGGAGACCCGCAGGTCGACCCGCTCGTAGTTCTCGACCTCCGACAGGGAGGCGCGGACCACGTCGATCAGCGGGACCGGCTGGCTCCACCGGCGGGCGGGCTCCTGCCCGGCGAGGACCAGGAGGTTCTCGCTGTTGCGGCGCATGCGGGTGGCCAGGTGGTCGAGCCGGAACAGGCTGCCCAGCCGGCCCTCGTCCTGCTCGCCCTGCTCCAGGCTCTCGATGAGGGCGAGCTGGCGCTCGACGAGCGTCTGGCTGCGCCGCGAGAGGTTGACGAACATCGCGTTGACGTTGCTCCGCAGCGTGGCCTCCTGGCCCGCCAGCCGTACGGCCTCGCGGTGGACCTCGTCGAACGCCCGGGCGACCTCACCGATCTCGTCGGCCGACGCCACGCCGATCGGGGTGACCTCGGCCGCGGCCGCCTCGCCGCGCTCGCGCAGGCTCTGGACGGTCTCCGGGAGCTTGCGGCCGGCGATGTCCAGGGCCTCGCTGCGCAGCCTGCGCAGCGGCTTGACCAGCGACCGGGCCATCAGGACGGTGATCAGCAGGACGACCGCGAGGAGGGCGGCGACCGCGCCGGCGACGATCAGACCGCTGCGGCGCTCGGCGTCCCGCAGCTCGGCGCTGCGCGTGATGACGGCGTCGGAGATGTCCTTCTCCACCGCGCGCATCTTCTCCACCCGGTCGGTGGCCTGGTCGAACCACCGGCTGGCCTCGGTGCCGCGGCCCGCGGAGATGCGCCGGAGCTGCGCCCCCTCCGCGCCGAGCACGAGCGCCCGGGCCCGGGTGAACTCGGCGCTGTCGATCTTCCGGCCGGTGACGGTGTCGTCGTAGTGCTGGCGCAGGTCCAGGGACGCCTCGGAGCGGAACGCCTCCAGTTCGGTGTCGCGCTGCGCGCGGGCCGCGGTCATCGCGTCGAGGCCGGTCGTGTCGAAGCGGCCGGCCTGCAGGGCGACGGCGAGTGTGGCGCGCTCCTTGGACGCCTCGTCCTTGGCGCGGGCCAGGGCGCCCAGGGCGGCGGCGTTCTTGATCAGGGCGGTGTCGGACTCACCCTGGGTGACGTTGTCGTGCAGCGACAGCAGGTCGACGATCGCGCGGGAGTAGGTCTGGATCGCCGCGTGGGGCTCCAGCTGCGTCTTGACGACGGCGTTGCGCAGTGAGGAGATCTCCCTGATCCGGTTGCCGACGCGCTGGAACTCCTCGGCGGAGATCTGGTCGAGAGCGCCCCGGCTCAGCTCCAGGTTCGTCGTGACCTGTGTGGCGGCGTCGTCCACGACCTGCTGCTGCCTGCGCAGCTGGGAGAGCATGTCGCCGTTGCGGCCGGCCGCGATGAACCTGGCGGACATGTCGCGTTCGCGGGCGAGCTCGTGGGCCAGAGCGGAGAGGCGGCTGACCAGGGTCGCCGCCTCGTTGAGCTGCCGGTAGTGGTCGGCGCGCTGGAGAGAGGACACCACGCTCTGCGCACCGAGGGCGATGCCGACGAGGGTGGGGATGAGGACCAGCGCGACGAGACGCGTGCGGACGCGCCAGTTCTTCAACGCCAGTCGGCGGCCTGTCTTGGACGGCTCGCCTTGGTCGCCGGGACTCGCGGCCATGGTGCTTGGTTCGCGGTCGTCCGGGGCTGATTCAGTGGTCACCGGCCTGGGTTACCTCTCACCGGACTATGGGGGGCATGCACGTGTGTAACGCGAGACGCCGAATGAGGCGTCTGGCAAGCGTGACCTATTTGAGCATAGCCATACCGATGTGGCGAATAAGACAAAACTTGTCAGAAGAGTCCATGAAAAATAGGACAAAGAGGAATAATCCCCATGAATAGGGTCGAGATGCCTCTAAGGTGTAAGAGCCGATATACCCATATATAGCTGTCCTCCCTGGGCGTGACGATCTCCATCCGCTAAGCTGGCGCGCCGTTGCGCCGCAGCCCCCTCTGACATGGGCTCTAATGACCCTCATACGAGCGGAGCGCGGATTCCCCCCTCAGCTAAGGAGACTCCATGAGGACCGGACGTGCCGTCCGTAACGCCCTCATCGGCCTTGTGGCGGCTCTCGCCCTGGCCGCCTGCGGCAGTTCGGGCACCGACGAGGCCAAGCCCGCCGCGGGTGGCGCCGGCCTGGAGAAGACCAAGCTCAACATCGGCGTCGTCCCGGTGCCCTCCTCGGCCCCCCTCTTCATCGCCAAGGAGAAGGGCTTCTTCAAGGCCGAGGGTCTGGAGATCTCGACGGAGACCATCCAGGCTCCCCAGCCGGTGATGCCGAAGATCCTCAACGGCGGCATCGACGCCTTCCTGACCAGCTACGTCTCGCTGATCACCATCACCGACTCCGGCATGGCCAAGCTCAAGATGCTCGCCGAGTCGCAGCAGGGCGCCCCCGGGGTCAACGGCGTCGTGGTCACCAAGGACTCCCCCATCAAGGAGCCGAAGGACCTCAAGGGCAAGAAGATCGCGGTCAACACGGTCAAGGCCCTCGGCGAGGTCACCGTCAGCGCCCAGCTGAAGATCCACGGCCTGGCCCCGAGCGACGTCACCTTCGTGCCGGTGCCCTTCGCCGACCAGCTCACCCAGCTCAAGGCCGGCACCGTCGACGCCGCCTGGCTCACCGAGCCCTACATCTCCGCCGCGCAGAAGGACCTCGGCGCCCGCCTTCTGATCGACACCCTGTCCGGCCCGACCGAGAACCTCCCGCTGGACGGCTGGGCGACCACCGCCGACTGGATCACGAAGTACCCGAAGACCGCCGCCGCCTTCCAGCGCGCGATCGGCAAGGCGCAGCAGATCGCCGCGACCGACCGGCAGGAGCTCAACAAGGTCATCCCGACCTTCACCCAGATCCCGGCCGAGGCCGCCTCGACCATGGCGATCGGCACCTTCTCCACCTCGCTCAACGCGACCCGCATCCAGCGCGTGGCCGACCTGCTGAACGAGTTCCAGATCACCAAGAACAAGATCGACGCCACGACCCTCGTGGCGGCGCCCTCACAGTGACGAACGCAAGAAGGACACTCCGCGGCGTCCTCGGCGTCGCGGGGTTCCTCCTCGTCATGGAGGCGCTCGGCCGGACCGGGATCATCGATCCCTACCTGATCCCCCTCGCCTCCACCATCCTGACCGGCGCCGCCCGGCTCCTCGCGAACGGCGAGTTCCTCTCCCAGGTCGGCGTCACCCTCTCGTCCTGCGCGATCGGCCTGCTGCTCGCCGCCGCGGTGGCCGTGCCGCTCGGCACGGCGATGGGCACCGTGCCCGCCGTCGAGCGCTCGCTGAGGCCGCTGGTGGAGTTCCTGCGGCCGATCCCCTCGCTGGCCCTGCTGCCGCTGGCGATGTTCCTGTTCCTGTCCGGCGAGCAGGGCAAGATCGCGCTCATCGTCTACACGTCCTGCTGGCCGCTGCTCATCAACACCCTGTACGGCCTGCGCGACGTCGACCCCCTCGCCAAGGAGACCCTGCGCTCCTTCGGTTTCGGCTCCTACGACGTCGTGCGGCTGGTGTCGCTTCCCAGCGCGGCGCCGTTCATCACCACGGGCGTGCGGATCGCGGCCTCGGTGGCCCTCATCGTCGCGGTGAGCGTGGAGCTGGTGGCCGGCGGGGACGGCATCGGGGTCTTCGTGACCCAGGCCGCGTCGGGCAACCGCCGCGATGTGGTGCTCGCCGCCACGCTGTGGACGGGGATCATCGGCCTGCTGGTCAACTCGCTGCTGGCCAAGGCCGAGAGCCGGCTGTTCCGCTGGCACCGGGCCCGGGCCGGGGAGGAGGCGCTGTGAAAACGATCGTGTCGCGGATCGCCTGGCTGTGGATCCTGCCGGTCGTCCTCGTCGCCTGGGAGGTGTCCACCCGCGCCGCCCAGGCCGTCTACTTCCCTCCCCCCTCGGTCATCCTGGCGCGCCTGCACGAGCTGTGGTTCTCCGGGCCGGCCGCCCACGTCTTCCTCACCGACGAGGCGGCCCACCACCTGCTGCCCAGTCTGGGCCGGCTGGTGGTCGGCTGGGCCGGCGCCTGCCTGGTCGCCATCGCGGCGGGCGTCGCGCTGGGCCGTTCGGCGGTGCTGTGCGACGTCTTCAGCCCGCTGATCCACTTCTTCCGCTCGGTGCCTCCGCCCCTGCTGATCCCGATCTTCATGACCATGACCGGGATCGGCACCCCGCTCCAGCTCACCGCCATCGTCTTCGGCGTCTCCTGGCCGGTCCTGCTCAACTCGCTGGACGGCGCCCGTTACGTGGACCGGCAGTACCTGGAGACGTGCGAGGTCTTCGGGATCTCCAGGTTCCGGAGGCTGACCAGGGTCATCCTCCCCGCGGCGTCACCCAAGATCTTCGCGGGGCTGCGGATCAGCGTCGCGCTGGCGCTGATCATGATGATCCTCTCGGAGTTCATCGGCAGCACCGAGGGGATCGGCTACCGCATGCTGGTCGCCCAGAGCGAACTCGACGTCCCCACGATGTGGACCGCCATCGTCCTTCTGGGGATCCTGGGTTTCGTGCTCAACGCCGCGTTCCTGCGCTTCGAACGGCACGTGCTCACCTGGCACCGCGGCGCCCGCAAGACCGACTGACACCAAGAAGAGGTAATCCGGACATGCTGGAGATCAGCGACCTCACCCATTCCTACGGGGCGTACCAGGCCCTCGGCGGGGTGAACCTCACCGTCGCGGAGGGCGAGCTGGTCTGCGTCGTCGGGCCCTCCGGATGCGGGAAGTCGACGCTGCTGCGGTCGATCGGGGGGCTGCTGCGCCCCACCGGCGGCCGGGTCCTCGTGCAGGGGCGCCCGGTGGAGAAGGTCCCCGACGACCTGGCCATCGTCTTCCAGGACTACAGCCGCTCGCTGTTCCCCTGGATGACCGTGGCCGACAACGTCTCGCTCCCGCTGCGCCGCAGGGGAGGCGACCGCAGGTCGCGCGCCGCCGCCGCGGTGGAGGCGCTGGAGCAGGTCGGCCTGCCCGCGGCGGCCGGGAAGTACCCGTGGGAGCTGTCGGGCGGCATGCAGCAGCGGGTGGCCATCGCCCGCGCCCTGGCCTACAAGCCCGCCCTGATGCTGATGGACGAGCCCTTCGGGTCGGTGGACGCGCAGACCAGGGAGGACCTGGAAGACCTGGTGCTTCAGGTCCGCCGCTCCTCCGGGATGACGATCGTGCTGATCACCCACGACATCGACGAGAGCGTGTACGTGGGCGACCGGGTCGTGGTCCTGTCGAAGTCCCCGGCGACGGTGGTCGGCGACCTGCGGGTCGAGCTCCCCGAGCCGCGCGACCAGATCGCCACCCGGGAGCACCCCGACTTCGTGCACCTGCGCGCCGAGGTCGGCCGCCTGGTCCGCGGCATGCGGAGCGGCGAGCCGGCCGCCGCCCCCGAGGCGGAGGCCGCCTCTCCCGAGCAGGAGCCGGCCCCCGCCGCCCCGAAGGCCTGACGGACCGGCCGGTGAGGACGCGCGCCCGGACGGGCACGCGCCGCATCACGCCTTTTGAATGATCATTTAAAAAGCGAGAACTCTTTCCCCGGGACGGAAGTGCTGGTCCCGGGGTTTTTCATATCCCGTTCCACTATCGGCGTTGAATTAACCCGTCCGGCCGGTACCTGATTCCGGATCGTGACGAATCCGATGTCCGGCGGTCATCCGGAAAACACGGTGAACCGGCTGCCGGCGAATGTCCACGGCACGCGACGGAATCGACGGCCGGCAGCCGACGGCCGTCGCCGGACGCGGAACCGGCGGTCGGAAATCCGGCACAGGCCCGCGGGAATTCCCCGGACGTCAGGTCACCGGATTCCCGACGCTCCACGAGGGCCGCTCGTTGAGGAACGCGACGTCCATGTCCGTCATGCGCCGCTGCCCCTCCGCCATCTCGGCCAGCTCGGCGGGGGTGAGCACCTCGGAGACGTCGCCGAAGCCGTACGGCGCCCGCTCGGCGACCGTCGCGATGGTCCGCTCCATCGGCATCTCGCGGTTGGCCAGCACCAGGGGCGTGGTGGCGGGCCGCCGCTCCTCCTCGTAGGCGGCCAGGCCCGCGGCGGGCCCCAGGACCGCCAGGTGGCGGGCCAGGATCCGGGCGTCGAGGACCGCCTGGGACCCGCCGTTGGAGCCGACGGGGTACATCGGGTGGGCGGCGTCGCCCAGCAGGGTCGCCCGGCCCCGGCCCCAGGAGGGCAGCGGCTCCCGGTCGACCATGGGGTACTCCAGGATCCGGCCGGCCCCCGACAGTAGGCCGGGCACGTCGAACCAGGGCAGCTTCCAGTCCGCGAAGTGCGCGAGCACGTCCTCCGGCCGGCCCTGCCGGGTCCAGTCGGCCACGGGTGCCGCCTCGCCTCCCTCGGCGACCTTCACCTCGGCCACCCAGTTGATCCGGGTCCGGTCGGATGAGACGGGATAGGCGACGAACTTGCACGAGCGGTTGGAGCCGGCGATCAGCATCGTGGCGCCGTCCAGGAACGGGCGGCTCCGGGTGATCCCCCGCCACATCCGGATGCCGCTCCACAGCAGCGGCCCGCCGGACGGGTGCAGCCTGGCCCGCACGGCCGAGTGCAGGCCGTCGGCGCCGACGAGCGCGTCAGCGGTGATCCGTACCGGCTCGCCGGTGCGGGCGTCCCGCAGCGAGGCGGTGACCCCGTCCGGCCCCTCGGCGAGGTCCTCGAAGACCAGGCCGGTCATGACCGCCCGCTCGCCGAGCCGCTCGCGGACCGCGGCGAGCAGCGACATCTGCAGCTCGCCGCGGTGCACGGAGTACTGCGGCCAGCGATAGCCGGCGGCCCTGCCCCGGGGCAGCGACAGGATCACGTTGCCGAAGCGGTCGGCGTAGACCTGGCGGGCGGTCGGGACGCCGATGGCCGCCAGCTCGCCGCCCAGCCCTAGCTCGGTGAGCTCCCTGACCGCGTGCGGCTGGAGGTTGATCCCGACGCCGAGCGGCCTCGGCTCCGGAACCGACTCGGCGACCACGCAGCCGATCCCCGCGGCGTGCAGACTGAGGGCCGCGGTGAGACCGCCGATACCTCCGCCGATGACCAGTACGCGCATGGCTCTCCCCGTTCGCGCCGGTTTTCCGGAACCCCTTCGTCATCGGGGCCGCGTGCCGCGGGGTTACGGCACGGACCCCGCCCCGGACCGCGGGGCCGTACGGCCTGGCGATCCGGGACGGGGCCCGTGCCTCGTGTCACACCCTCAGCGTGAGGACGTGCTCCACCAAAGTGATCAGGGTCGCCTTCACCGCGTCCCGGGACCGGGCGTCGGTCCGGACGACGGGGATGTGCGGGGAGATCGTCAGGGCCTCCCGCACCTCCTCCTCGGCGTGGATGTGCGCGCCGTTGAAGCCGTTGAGGGCGACGACGAAGGGCAGCCCGGCCTCCTCGAAGTAGTCGATCGCCGGGAAGCTGTCGGCCAGCCTCCGGGTGTCGACCAGCACGATCGCGCCGATGGCGCCCTTGACGAGGTCGTCCCACATGAACCAGAACCGGTGCTGACCCGGCGTACCGAACAGGTACAGGATCAGGTCACGGTCCAGCGAGACCCGGCCGAAGTCCATGGCCACCGTGGTGGTCCGCTTCGTCGGTATGTGCGAGAGGTCGTCTACCTCCGCGCTGGCCTCGGTCATCACCGCTTCCGTGGTCAGCGGCATGATCTCGGAGACCGCGCCGACGAAGGTCGTCTTGCCGACGCCGAATCCTCCGGCCACGACGATCTTCGTTGACGTCATTCCGGCGTCAGAGCCTGCGAAGCCCACTGAGCACCCTTTCAAGCAAGTTGAGATCCGGCTTTCCGGCATCCAGCGACGGCTGGTGGATCTGCACCAGGCCCTCGGCCGCCATGTCCGCGATCAGTACTCGGGTGACGCCCAGCGGCATGCGCAGCAGAGCAGAAAGCTCCGCGACCGAGCGCACCTGCTGGGACAACGAGATGATCGCCTGATACTCCGTGGAGAGCGTAGCCGAATCCACGCTCACGAATGTCGCCGAGGAGACCAGTGCCTCGAGCGCGAGCTGCATCCGGGGCGCGGTTCTTCCACCGGTCACAGCGTACGGGCGAATCAGCCGGTTCCGCCCGCTCTTGGCCTGGGGCGGGGCGGGAGATTCGTCTCCCTGGCCGCGCCAACCTGGTGCGTCCATATCACCTCCCTATCGCTGGGCCGACTGCAGCTCGGCCCGCAACGCGGGCGTGAGCGCCTGTCCGGCACGCTCAGCCAGCAACGTCATCTGGTAGGCCACCAGGCCCATGTCACAGTCCGGCGAGGCCAGCACGGCCAGCGCGGACCCGTCGCTGATCGACATCGTCAGCAGGAGGCCCCGCTGCATCTCGATCACGGTCTGGACGACCGGGCCGCCCTCGAAGACCCTGGAGGCTCCCTGCGTCAGGCTGATGAGGCCGGCGGTGATCGCGGCGAGCTGGTCGGCGCGGTCCTTGGGGAATCCCTGGGAGTAGGCCAGTGGGAGGCCGTCCGCCGAGACGATCACGGCGTGGGCGACCCCGGGCATCTCCTTGACGAACTCGGTGATCAGCCAATTGAAGCCCCGAGCGGCCTGACTGAGTTGGTGGTTCACTGCTTCTCTCTTTCGGCGGCGTTCAGCCGCTCGTTCATCTCAGCACGGCCCTGGCGGATGCCCTGCTGGAAACTGGAAAGACGGCTGCGCACCCGCTCCGCGGAGAGCGGGGGGATCGGCGGGGGCGAAGCCTGGGCGGGAGCGGCGGATCCGGGGACGAGGTTGGCCTTCGGCACCCGCTTGGGCAGGCCCGAGCCGGTGACCCCGCCCAGCGACGGCTTGTCCACCGCCTTGGCGGCGGCCCAGCCCTCGTCGGCGGGGCTGCTCCACGGGGTCCTGTCGACGGACCTGGGCTTCCGGACGGGCAGCGGTTCCTCGACGGAGGGTTCTGGCCGGTCGTCCGCCGTCTTCTCCGGTTCCGGGTCGGTCTCGCCGAGGTCGGGCGGGGACTCCTGCTCGACGAAGGCGCTGCTGCGGAACCAGTCGGAGCCCACCGCCGCGAAGATCGGCAGGAACTCCTCCGGCTCCGGCTCCGTGGCCGACACCTCGACCGCGGGCAGGAACTGGGTGTTCTCCGCGGGCTCCCTGAGCGGCGGGGACCAGGGGTCGGCGGGCGGCATCTCCGGCCAGGACGGCGAGGGAGCCGAGGGCGTCCGGGGCGGCTGCCCCGCCCCGGGCCGTCCCGGCCCGGAGGGCTGTCCCGGAGCCTGGGTGGGCCGCGCCGACGGGAAGGCCGGCGGTACGGACGTCAGCGGCGACGACCACAGGTCCTCCACCGCGGAGGCCGGGACCACGGGCGCCGACCACAGGTCGGCCGTCGGGGAGGCGGCGGGCGGCTGCGCGGCCGGCGGCCGCTCCGGGGTGGAGGGCTGCGCGGGCGTGGCGGGCTTGCGGGGGGAGTCTCCCCAGCCGGCCCCGAACGGGTCGGGGCCGGCGTCCCCGGGTGTGCCGAAGATCGAGGAGGTGTCGCTGAACGAGCCGCCTGCGGATCCGCCACCGAACGGATCGGCGGAGGGCGCGCCGCCGAACGGGTCGGCGACGGACGTTCCGCCGAACGAGTCCTGGGCGACCGAGGTGCCGCCGAACGAGTCCGGGGCGACCGAGGTGCCGCCGAACGAGGTCCCGCCGAAGGCGTCGGAGAAGGAGGTGCCGCCGAACGACGACTGGGAGGCGCCCGGGCCCATCAGGGCCAGCTCCGGCATCGAGGACTGGGCCACCACCTGCGGGGGCAGCATGACGACGGCGCTCAGGCCACCGCTCTCCGGGCGGCGGAGCTGGACGCGGATGCCGTGGCGCATGGCCAGACGGCCGACCACGAACAGGCCCATCCGGCGGGACACCGACAGGTCAACGGCGGGAGGCTCGGCCAGCCTGCGGTTGGCCTCGCTGAGCTCCTCGTCGCTCATGCCGATGCCGGCGTCACTGACGGCCAGGATGACGGCGCCCGTCTCGTTGGTGTTGCTGCTCACCGTGATCTTGGTGTCCTGCGGCGAGAAGAAGATGGCGTTCTCGACCAGCTCGGCGATCAGGTGGACGATGTCGTTGACGGCCGAGCCGATGAGCGAGACGCCGCCCTCGACCCGCAGCGCCACCCGCTCGTAGTTCTCGACCTCCGACAGGGAGGCGCGGACGACGTCGCTCAGCGGGACCGGCTCGCTCCACCGGCGGCTCTGCTCCTGGCCCGCGAGGACCAGCAGGTTCTCGGAGTTGCGGCGCATGCGGGTGGCCAGGTGGTCGAGCTTGAACAGGTTGGCGAGCCGGCCCTCGTCCTGCTCACCCTGCTCCAGGTCGTCGATGAGGTCGATCTGCCGTTCCACGAGCGACTGGGTGCGCCGGGAGAGGTTGACGAACATCGCGTTGACGTTGCTCCGCAGCCGGGCCTCGTCGCCCGCCAGCCGGATCGCCTCGCGGTGGACCTCGTCGAACGCGCGGGCCACTTCCCCGATCTCGTCGCGGGAGGCCACCCCGATGGAGGGCACCTCGACGTCCGGGGCGTGGTCGCCGGACTCGCGCAGCGCGCGGACCGTCTCGGGCAGCCGGGTGTCGGCCACCTCCAGCGCCTCGCTGCGCAGCCTGCGCAGCGGCCGCACCAGCGTTCCGGCCACCCAGATGGTGATCAGCAGGATCAGGACCAGCAGGACGGCGATCGCGGCGCCGAAGATGATGGCGCTGCGCCGCTCGGCGGCCTCCAGCTCCTGGCTGCGGGCGACGACGGCGGAGGACATGCCGCGCTCGACCGAGCGCATGCCGTCCACCAGCGCCGAGGAGTTGTCGAACCAGTCGTTGATGCCCAGCGTCCGCGGCAGACCGCGGTTCTCCCGCAGCCGGGACAGGGCCAGGGTCTCCCGCATCCGGGACATGACCAGGGCGCGCGCGGCGTCGGCCTGGGCGGCCTTGGGGGTGTCGGTGGCGTTGTCGAAACGCTTGACGTCGGCGGGCGAGGCGGCGGCGCGGAAGGCTGCGACCTGGTTCAGCTGGTTCTGCCAGGCGCCCAGGAACTGCGCCGGGTCGTCGAAGTCGAAGCGCCCCTCGATGCGGCCGACGAGCAGGATGCCGCGCAGCCGGGACGCCTGCTCCCTGGCCTGGGTCAGCGCGCCCAGCGCGAGCGCGTCACCGATCAGGCGCTCGTCGCCGCCGCTCCGGCCGAGGTCGTCGTTGAGGGTGGTCAGGTCGTCGATCATGCGCGAGTACATGTCGAAGGACGCGCGCGGCAGGATGCCGCCCTCGGTGAGCGGCTTACGCAGGCCGGGCAGGCCGCGCAGCCAGTTGCGCATCTGCGTCGTCTCGGCGCGGACGCGGGCCGGCTGGTCGGGGCTGAGCGCGTCGATCGTGGCGAGCACGTCGGCGCGGGTACGGTCCACCTCCGCGCGCTGCTCCCGGACCTTGGCGAGCCTGCGGCCGCTGCGGCGGTCGGCGATGTACCAGGCGGTGAGGTCGCGCTCCTCGGCCAGCTCGTAGGACAGGGTGCCGAGCTTGTCGACGAGCGTGGCGACCTCGGTCATCCTGCGGTACGCGGTCGCGCCGGACAGCGAGCCGGTGAGCTGGAGCCCGCCCAGCAGCACGGCGGCGGCCGTGGGGAGCATGATCAGAGCGACCAGTCGCGGGCGTACTCGCCAGTTCGACGGCAGCAGTCTGCTCCCGGCGGTCGACGCGCGGCGGCTCCGGCGGTCTTGTGTCTTCACTGGCCTACGTAACCCCTCGCCGGATTCGGATGCGGCGCAGACAATTTGAACACATCCTTTATTTCACTTCGAATGGCGTAAATGCTGCTATATCGCCATAAAAAGGACAAAACACCGGGCTGTCACGCGGGCCGAAAAGAGGCCCTGGCCTCGGGGTCCTGGTGCTTGATCATAAGGTGCCGCGTGACCGAATACTCCTGTACGGCCTCTTGGCTCATGTCCTTGCCGAAGCCGCTCTGCTTGACCCCGCCGTGCGGCGCCTCCGAGGCGATCGGCAGGTGGTCGTTGACCCACGTCACGCCCACGTCGAGCCGGTGCGACACGCGCAGCGCCCGCGCCACGTCCCGCGACCAGACCGACGACGCCAGGCCGTAGGGGGTGTCGTTGGCCAGGCGGACCGCCTCGTCCTCGCCGTCGAAGGGCAGCACCACCAGCACCGGACCGAAAAGCTCGCCCCGCACGATCTCGCTGTCCTGGCGGGCGCCGGCGATCAGCGTCGGCGGGTAGTAGGAGCCGGGACCGTCGAGGGGAGCGCCGCCGCAGAGCACCGAGGCGCCCTCGGCCGCCGCCCGCTCGACGAACCCGTGCACCCGGGCCCGGTGCCCGGCGGAGACCAGCGGGCCGATGTCGGTGGCGTCGTCCCAGGGGTCGCCCACCCTGACCTGCGCGAGCGTCTCGCGGAGTGCCTCGACGGCCTCGCCGTACACCTCGCGGGAGACGTAGACACGGGTCGCGGCCGTGCAGTCCTGCCCGCTGTTGTAGGTGGCGCCCATGGCCACCCCGCGCGCCATGTCGGCCAGGTTCGCGTCGCCGAAGACCAGCGCCGGGGCCTTGCCGCCGAGCTCCAGGTGGACCCGCTTGAGCGAGCCGGCCGCCCCGCGCATGACGGCCCGGCCGGTCTCGGTGGAGCCGGTGACGCTCACCATGTCCACATCCGGGTCGCCGACCAGCGCCTCGCCCACCTCGGCGTCGCCGAGGACGACCTGGAGCAGCCCCTCGGGCGCCCCGGCCCGGGCGAACAGCTCGGCCAGCCGCAGCGTGGTGCCCGGCGTCTGCGGCGCGGGCTTGATCACCACGCCGTTGCCCGCGGCCAGGGCCGGGCCGACCTTCCACACCGCCATCACGAGGGGGAAGTTCCACGGGGAGATCGAGGCGACCACGCCGATCGGGCGGCGGACCAGCACGGAGGTGTAGCCGGAGCTGAACACCCCCGCCCCGGTGCCGTCCAGCGAGCGGGCCGCGCCGGCGAAGAAGCGGAGGTTGTCGGCCGCGAACGGCAGCTCGCCGTCGCGGAACACCGCCGCGGGCTTGCCGGTCTCGGCGACCTCCAGCCGGGTGAGCTCCTCGGCGTCGGCCTCGACGAGATCGGCCAGGCGCAGCAGCACCTTCGCCCGCTCCGCCGGGGTGGCCTCGCTCCACTCCGCGTACGCTGCCCGCGCCCGCCGTACGGCGGCGGCCACCTCCGTGACGGGGGTGTCGGCGACCTCCCGCAGAAGCTCGCCGGTCGCCGGATTGATCAACTTGCCCATGGTCGTTTCCTCGTGGTGGTGTGCGGGGTTTCCTGGCCGTCCCGCCCGGCCCCTCGGGTGGAGGGGCCCGGCGGGGGCGGACGTCAGGCTCCGGCCCGCTCGATCAGGTCGGCGGCCCTGCGCAGGCCGTCGCGGCGGCGGATCTCCTCGCCGGCCGCGGCCAGGCGCTCGCGGAGCGCGGTGTCGCCGAGCAGCCGCTCCAGCGCGCCGGTCAGCTCCTCGTCGGTGAAGGTGTAGGTGCCGAGCCGCACGCCGTAGCCGAGCTCGTGGACGCGCTGCGCGTTGTCGTACTGGTCCCAGAACAGGGGCAGCAGGATCATCGGCTTGCCGAAGTGCAGCGCCTCGGTGGTGGTGTTGTTGCCGCCGTGGGTGATGACCAGGTCCACCATCGGCAGGATCGTGGTCTGCGGGACGGTCTCGGCGCCCCACATGTTGTCGGCGAGCTTGATCTCCTCGTGCAGCGGGCCCATGGAGACGATGAAGCGGTACGGGGTGGTGGCCAGCACGTCGATGACGCGCTGCATCAGCTCGACGTCGGCCGAGCCGAGCGAGCCCAGCGAGAAGTAGACCAGCGCGCCGTCCCGGGAGGCCAGCGACTCGGGCAGCTCGAACTCGGCGTCGGTCTCGCGGACCGAGGAGTCCAGGCGGTGCCAGCGCTCGTCCAGCGGCCGGGCGTCGGTGTAGTCGGCGATCTCCGGGTAGACGTAGAGGTTCAGGTCGCCCTCGTGGATGAAGTCCAGGTCGGGCAGCGGCTCGGTGCCCTGCTCGACGCACCACTCGTTGAAGGCGCTCCACAGCTCCCGGTGGGTGCGGTCGTACTCGGCGCGGAAGGCGTCCCACTCCGAACGGTCACCGGAGGGCAGGCCGGAGAAGACCGGCGGGATGTTCTCGCCGCGGGCCTCAAGCGGGTTGCACGAGACGATGCGGACGAACGGCTTGCCCGCGGTCAGCAGCGCCGGAAAAGTGATCACATTGTCCTCGACGATCACATCCGGCCTGACCCGCTCGATAATCTCCTTCAGCTGCGGCTCGCAGTACTTCACACCGTCGATCAGGGCTTCCCAGATCGGCTTGGTCACCGTCTCCAGCTGTTCGGCGGTCGTCTTGCGGTATTCCGGCGCGGTGTCGCGGATGAAATCCTTCCAGAACTGCCCGGCGTCCTGCTCCTCTTCGGCCGGCGGCGCGAGGTCGACCAGGTCCTCCTCGAATCCGAGCGCTTCCAATTTGCCCTTCCAGGACGCCTCAGCTGCGAAGACGACCCGGTGACCGCGCTTGCGGAGAATGTCACCGATGCCGATGCAGTTGTTCGTCGGCCCGTAAGCGCTCTCCGGCATGAACAGGATCGTGAGCGACATCACGCCTCCGTATGTTGTGGTGTTCGGGGCTTTGAAGAGTGATTCAATTCTGTGTCTGGCTAAATCGCCAGAAAGGGGTCACCATGGACCCCGGGCTCACAGCTTTCTTTTCAACGAGCGGGGTATCATGACGCGCAAGAACCGGGCGGATCGGCGGCTCGATCTCATAGCGGCCGCGCACCGGGCGATAATCCGGCACGGCACCGACGGAGTCCACCTCAACCACGTCGCCGAGGAGGCCGGGCTGACCTCCGGGGCGGTGCTTTACCACTACCCCCAGCTCGGGGACCTGCTGGTCGACGCCCACCACGCGGGGATGGAGCGCTTCTACGAGCAGCGGCTGAAGCGGATCGCCGGCATGCGCGACCCCGTCGAGAAGCTCGTCGTCACCATCCGCTCCGGCCTGCCGCACGGGCCGGACGACCCCGACGTGCGGCTCCTCAACGAGCTGGGCGGGGCGGCGCCGCGCAACCGGATGTACGCCCTGCTGCTCACCACGCTCTACGACCGCCAGGTCTCGCTGTACCAGAGCATCCTGGAGACCGGGGCCGCCCTGGGAACCTTCACGCTCGCCGACGACTCCCTGGTCATCGCGCGCAACCTGGTCGCGCTGGAGGACGCGTACGGTTACCGCATAACGGCCCGCCACCCGGTGATCGGCCCGGAGGAGGCGGCGGAGCTCATCCTGGCCTACGCCCGGACCGCGACGAACAACCCGCTCAAGACGTCTCATTGAGGCACCAGAACCCCGTCGTCCGCCGCCCAGTGGAGGGCCACCGCCGATCCCGTCCGGACCCTGGTGGCCCCCTGGGCGGCGACCAGGACC
This sequence comes from Streptosporangium sandarakinum, assembly GCF_013409935.1. Lineage (GTDB taxonomy): Bacteria > Actinomycetota > Actinomycetes > Streptosporangiales > Streptosporangiaceae > Streptosporangium > Streptosporangium nondiastaticum. Next base: position 1,821,797 of record NZ_JACCCO010000001.1, read on the forward strand.
GGCGCCGGGCGTCCCGGCACGACGACGGAGATGTGCGAGACGCCTCCGTAGAAGCTGACGTCGGCCACCTTCCCCCGCAGCACTCCCCCGCCCTCCGGGGCGCCGGAGTCCTTGGAGCGGTCCGGCGCCTCGCCGGGGTCGTCCCCGGACCCGCCCTCGGAACCTTCCGCGGCGTCCCCGGAGCCCTCTGAGGGTCCGGCGGCATCCTCCGGTTCCGCGCTCTCCGCCGTCTCCGGCTCCTCCGTGCTTTCCGGCTCCTCCGCGCTTTCCGGCTTCTCCGAGACCGGCTCCTCCGAGACCGCCTCTTCCACGCTTTCCGCCGTCTCCGGCTCCTCCGTGCTTTCCGGCTCCTCCGCGCTTTCCGGCTTCTCCGAGACCGGCTCCTCCGAGACCGCCTCTTCCACACTTTCCGCCGTCTCCGGCTCCTCCACGCTCTCCGGCTTCTCCGAGACCGGCTCCTCCCGCGGAGACTCCGCCGCGGGCTCCGGGGACTCCGCCGGTTCCTCCGGGGACTCCTCGTCGGGCACGCCGAAGTCCTCCAGCCGGATCCGTTCCGGCCGTACGGACAGCAGCGCGGGAGTCCCCTCGGGCAGGTCCCCCGTGCCGGGCAGGACGCCGAGCGCGCCGCCGTCCAGGCCACCGTCGTGGACCGCGCCCTCGAAGAGGTTGCTGGCCCCCACGAAACCGGCGACGAACGGCGTGCGGGGCCGCTCGTACAGCGCCACCGGCTCGTCCACCTGCTCGACCCGGCCCGCGCTGAAGACCGCGATCCGGTCGGCCAGCGACATGGCCTCCTCCTGGTCGTGGGTGACCACGACGAAGGTGATGCCGACCTCGTGCTGGAGCCGCTTCAGCTCCAGCTGCATCTCCGCGCGGACCTTCTTGTCCAGCGCGGACAGCGGCTCGTCGAGCAGCAGCAGCCGGGGCCGCTTCACGATCGCGCGGGCCAGCGCGACCCGCTGCCGCTGGCCACCGGAGAGCTGCTGCGGCCGGCGCCCGGCCATCTCGGCCAGGCCGACCTTCGCGAGGACCTCCTCGACGCGCTCGCGGATCTCGGCCCGGGGTAGCCGCTCCCGCTCCAGGCCGTAGGCGACGTTCTTCGCCACGGTCATGTGCGGGAACAGCGCGTACGACTGGAACATGAGGTTGATCGGGCGGCGGTGCGCGGGCAGCGAGAGCAGGTCGGCGCCGTCGAGGGTGACGGCGCCGGAGTCGGGGCTCTCGAACCCGGCGAGGATCCGCAGCAGCGTGGTCTTGCCGCAGCCGCTGGGGCCGAGCAGCGCGAAGAACTCACCCTGCCGGATGTCCAGGGAGACCTCCGACAGAGCCGTGACCTCGCCGAACCGGCGGCTGACACCTGTGATCTGCAGCATTACGACAGAGACTCCGTCAGTCGGGTCATCCGCTGGGCCACGATCACCACGGTGAAGCTCACCGCCAGCAGCAGGGTCGCCAGCGCGTTGATCTCCGGGGTGACCCCGAAGCGGACCATTGAGTAGATGACGATGGGCAGGGTCGGCGTGGTCGGCGCCGCGGTGAAGAACGCGATGACGAACTCGTCGACGGACAGCGTGAACGCCAGCAGCGCGCCCGCGGCCACACCGGGCGCGAGCTGCGGCAGCGTGACGCGGAAGAACGTGGCCAGCGGCGTGGCGCCGAGGTCCCGGGACGCCTCCTCCAGGGAGGTGTCGGCGTGGGTGAGCCGGGTGCGGACCACCGCGGTGACGAACGCCATGCCGAACACGGCGTGGGCCAGCAGCACCGAGTGCAGCCCGAGCGTCATCTTGACCGCGGCGTAGAACACCAGCAGGCCGATGCCCAGCACGAGGTCGGGCAGCACGGCCGGCAGCACACCCAGCGCGTCCAGCACCCGCGACCTGGTGTGGCGGGCCAGGCCCACCGCGAGCAGGGTGCCGAGGACGGTGGACAGCACCGTGGACCCGGCGGCCACGACGAGCGTGTTGACCAGGCCCTCGCGGATGGTCGCGTTGCCGGCGAGCTCGCCGTACCACTTCAGGCTGAACCCGGCGAAGACGTAGGGCGACTTCCCGGCGTTGAACGACATGGCGACGAGCACCACGATCGGCGTGTAGAGGAAGACGTAGGTCACCCAGAAGGGCACGTACAACAGGCGCGGTCTACGCACGACGGGAACTCCAGGCCTGCAGCAGCAGCAGGACGATCAGTACGGCGAGCAGCGCCAGCGACAGCGTGGCGCCGAACGGCCAGTCGCGCGCGTTGAGGAACTGGTCGCGGATCAGGTTGCCGACCATGATCGATCGCCCGCCGCCGAGCAGTTCGGGGATGACGAAGTTGCCGAAGCTCGGCACGAAGACGAACAGGCAGCCGGTGACGATGCCCGGAAGAGTCAGCGGCAACGTCACCGACACGAACGTGCGGGCCGGCCGGGCACCGAGGTTGGCCGACGCCTCGCGCAGCTGCGGGTCGAGCTTCTCGATCGCGGCGTACAGCGGGAGCACCATCAGCGGCAGGTAGGAGTAGACCAGGCCGGTGACGATGGTGCCCTCGTTGTACAGCAGCTCCAGCGGCTTGTCGACCAGGCCGAGCTTCACCAGCGTGGAGTTGACCAGGCCGGGGCCGCTCAGTAGAACGATCCAGGCGTAGATGCGGACCAGGAAGTTGGTCCAGAAGGGCAGCACGATCGCCACCAGCGCGATCGTCTTCCACTTCCGCGGCAGCTGCGCGATCAGGTAGGCCGTGGGGTAGCCGACGAGCAGGGCGACCAGCGTGGCGAGCCCGGCCAGTTTCAGCGAGCCGACGACCACGTCGAGGTAGAGCGGCTCGAGCAGGCGGGTGAAGTTCTCCCCGGTCGCCTCGTAGACGACACCGCCGAACCGTCCCCGGCGGAACAGCGTGTAGCTGAGCACCATCCCCAACGGGATCAGCAGGAAGACGATCAGGTAGGTGAGGCCGGGGCCGAGGAAGGCCAGTCGTCCGATCACACGCGACCGGTGCGACCGCGAGCCCGCGGCCGCGCCGGAGACGGTGGAAGATGTCACTTCGCTGCCTTGACCTCGGTCTGGAGGCGGCTGAACTTGGTCGAGTCCTCGCCCAGGTCGATGATCGACTCACCCTGCAGGAGCTGGGCGGGGGTCATCTGCAGCGGGGTGTTGTCGGCCTTGAGCTTGGCGTCCACCTGGTCCATGGCGGCCTTGTTGGGCACCTTGTACAGGATGTTCTCCGCGGCCCAGCCGTGGATCTCCGGGCTGAGGATGTAGTTGATCAGCGCGTGGGCGGCCTCCTTGTTCTTGGAGGACTTCAGGATCACCATGGTGTCCACCCAGAGGTCGCTGCCCTCCTTGGGCACCACGAACTTGATGTTCTTCTCGGTGGTGGGGCACCAGCCGTCCCACGCCTCGACCATCACGGCCTCGCCCGACTTGAGCTTGTCGCCGAAGGTGGTGTCGTCGTAGCCGAGCAGGTGTGGCTTGGCCGCCAGCAGCTTCTCCTTGACCTTGGCCAGTTCCTCGTCGCTGCGGGTGTTGACCGAGTAGCCGAGCGCCTTGACGGCGGGCAGGGCCAGCCAGCGCTCGGTGGTCATCATCGTGACCTTCTTCTCGGCGTCGGCGGGCGGGTTGAGGATGTCGTTCCAGCTCGCCGGCGGCGTCTTCACCAGGTCGGAGCGGTAGCAGATGCCGGTGGTGCCCCAGGTGTAGGGGACGGAGAAGACGTTGCCCTTGTCGTAGGCCAGTTCCTTGGCCTCGGGGTAGAGGTTGGCGAGGTTGGGGATGAGCTCGGGGTGGAGCGGCTCCAGCAGCCCGGCCTCGTTGAGCGCCTGGGCGTACTGGCCGGAGACGAACGCCACGTCGATGCCGGTGTCGGCGCCCGAGGTCAGCTTGGCCATGGCGACCTCGTTGGTGTCGTGCAGCGTCACCTTGAGGTCGAACTTGAGCTTCTCCTTGACCTTCTCGGGAAGCTCCTTGGGCGTGTAGTCGGCCCACACGGTGACGGTGACGCTTTGTTTCGTCAGGTCGGCGTTCGGGTTGAGCTGTGCGGCCGCGGCGGTGGCGCCGGAGTCCGCGGCGGTGGTATCTCCGGAGCCTCCGCCGCAGGCGGATACGGCGAGGGCCAGGCCGGTGACCAGCACGGCGGCGGGAAGGGAACGAGGGGACCGAGCACGGAACACGGCCGCTACTCCTTCGGAATTCAGGTTAAGTGGGGCAGCCCGGCCGTAACGGACACGGCAGACCAAAGCAGGAGTGTTGCAGGCAAGAATATCTTGAGCAAGACTTTGCCCGACAACGTCACAGGGAAGTTTGATCAGTTTGTTAAATCCACGTTCAGTCTGGGAGCGTCTCAACGACGCGCCGCGGGCTGGTGACGGGCGAAGCAGCGAACTCATCAGGGCTCTGAACTGCAAGATTCCAGCCCCGTTCGCTGTCAGACGCTTCCATCCGCTTCCCTCGGCGGGCCTCGATGACTTTTCTACAGATATTCAACTGGCATCGGTTCCCGAGCCGTCTCCGGCGGCCGAGCGCGGCTTCGACGTCGACCAGACCAACCACTCCGTGATCGTCTCCGAGAGCGTCGTGGTCAAGTGGCTCACCCCGCCCGCGCCGCTCCCCGCGCCGACACCCGATGTTTTCGCCCACCTAACCGCAGTAGGGTTCACCGCCACGGCTATGCCCTACGCGGCGGTGTCCCGGCATGACGACGAGGGTGAGGTGCTACTCGCCCTCGTCACCGCATACCTGCCCGGCGCCTCGGATGGCTGGGAGTGGTGCGTGGACGAGGCGGTGGCCGACAACGCTGGCTTCGCCACCGAGCTCGGCATCTTGACAGCGGACCTGCATGCCGCGATGGCCACCCCGTCAGAGACCTTCCCCGACCCAGTACAGTACGTCCCGGCACACCCAGAGCCACACGCCCGCGCCCTGAGGGCTCTGCGGGAGGCGCTCGCGCTCATCGATGGCGAAGACGGCGCCTGGCTAATGGCCCGCGCGCAGGACTTCTTGGCCGCGCTCGACCCGCTCGCCCGGATCAGCAACGTCCCGCTGATCCGCATCCACGGCGACCTGCACGTGGGCCAAATCTTGCGCTGGCGGAACGGCTACGCCGTCATCGACTTCGACGGCAATCCCACGGTCACCGACGCTAGCCCTTTCCAGCCCGCGGCTCGTGATCTCGCCCAGTTGACCACTAGCCTCGAACACGTCAGCCAGGTCGCCATACAGCGTTACGACATCAATCCTTCAACTGCAGAGGAATGGACGAGCACCGCCCGAGACAGGTTAAAGTCGGCATACTATGCCCGCCTAGGAGAGCATGGTCAGTCCACCTTGCTGGATTCCTCCTTGCTGCGCCCCTTTGAAATCGAGCAAGAGCTCCGAGAGCTCATCTACTCCGCCCGCCACCTTCCACGCTGGCGCTATGCGCCGATGGGCGTCCTAAGAAGTTGGTTCTAACATAAAAAGCCGGGGCCATGCGACCAAACATAGCTGTGGTCGCATGGCCCCGGCGCAGCTCGAGAGCTAGCTCACATTCCGCTGCCGAACTCCATCCTTGCAGCTAGAAGCTTTCCTGCCCCACCGCAATTTACCGAAGAAACATCGTTCGCATAAGCCACCCAGTTTCCATATCTTGTGTATGTTCCACCCAGGTCACAGTCGCCCACTACTCGCATTCGCTCTTTGCCGCTGTAACCCGTGCAATAGGCCTCTGCCGACCCAAACGCCCCAAGCCATTTCGTCAACTTACAACCGCTGGCGGCATACGAAGTAGACACGGAACCAGCGACCAGAGCAGTACTAAGCGAAACAGTAAGTGATGCTACAGCCAGGACTTTCTTGAGCATGAATTTCTCCCCTCCGCCTTTCGTGGCACGAACTCCAATTAGGATGCCATTCTCTCCAGGTGCAGTCAAGATCTCATTTTGCTAGACCCGAGAAGGAAAAATTCCTTCATTCCCATTTTTAATATATAGTAAACCTGGCAATTAAGGAGAGAACGTGAACCCCGAGCTGTACCTCGCCGACCTGGAGGCCAAGCCCGCCGCGCTGACCGGGCTGGCGGACGCCCTGGAGGCCGGCGACCCGTTCGGCGCCCTGCCGCCCGCCGTACGGCGGGTCCTCTTCCTCGGCATGGGCAGCTCCCGCTACGCCGCCGGGGTCGCCGCGGCTCGCCTGCGGGCGGCGGGGATCGACGCGGTCGCCGAGTACGCCTCCGCCGCCACCTCCTACCCGCCGGACCCCGGCACGCTCGTCGTGGCGATCTCCGCGACCGGCGGCAGCCGGGAGACCCTCGACGCGGTCGCCCGCCACCGGGGCCGGTCGTTCGTCCTGGCGATGACCAACCGGGACGGCTCGCCCGTCGCCGAGGGCGCCGACCTGACGGTCCCCATGGTCGCCGGTGAGGAGCGCGGCGGGGTGGCCTGCCGCACCTTCCAGCACACGATCGCACTGCTGCTGGCTCTGCACGGCCGCCTGACCGGCTCGGGCCCGGACGTGCCGGCCCTGCTGCGCCGCGCCGCCGAGGCCGCCGCCGACCTGCTGGATCGGCGCGGGGAGTGGCTGGAGCGGGCCGCGGAACTGCTCGACGGCCCGCACGGGGTCTACACGATCGCCCCCGCCGAGCGGCTGTCGTCCGCCGAGCAGTCGGCGCTGATGTTCCGCGAGGGCCCGCGCCGGGCGGCCGACGCCTGCGAGACGGGCGACTGGGCCCACGTGGACGTCTACCTGACCAAGACCCTCGACTACCGGGCGATCCTGTTCCCCGGCTCCGCCTACGACGAGCAGGCCATGGACTGGATCCGGCAGCGGGGCTCCACCGTGCTCACCGTCGGCGGCGAACTGCCCGGCGCCCGGGACGCCGTCCGATACCGGCACGACGACGACCCCGGCGTCGCCCTGCTCACCGAGACGCTGGTGGCCGAGCTGGTCGCCGCCCGGTGGTGGATCGGCTGAGGACCGCCCGCGCGGGCCCGCGGGACGCACCCGCGGGCCGGCGGGGCACCGGCCGCCCACGCCGTACGGACGGCCCACGCCGTACGACGTGTCCGGCTCCGGCCGCGGGAGCCGGTCAGGCCGACATGCCGTGGCCCGCGCGGACCCGCAGAACGTGCTCGACCAGCGTGATGAGCGTGCGCTTGACGGAGTCGCGCGAGCGCGCGTCGATGGTCACCACCGGGACGTACGGCGCCAGCGCCAGCGCCTCGCGCACCTGCTCCTGGGAGTGGGGGAACTGCCCGTCCCAGCCGTTGATGGCCACGACGAAGGGCAGCCCGGCCTCCTCGAAGTAGTCGATCGCGGGGAACCCGTCGGCCAGCCTGCGGGTGTCGACCAGCACGACCGCGCCGATGGCGCCCTTGACGAGGTCGTCCCACATGAACCAGAACCGGTGCTGACCCGGCGTGCCGAACAGGTACAGGATCAGGTCCTGGGCCAGCGACACCCGGCCGAAGTCCATCGCCACCGTGGTGGTGGTCTTGTTCGGGGTCAGCCCCAGATCGTCGATGCCGGCGCTGGCGTCGGTCATCACCGCCTCCGTGGTCAGCGGAAGGATCTCCGAGACCGACCCCACGAACGTGGTCTTCCCGACGCCGAACCCACCGGCGACGACGATCTTCGTCGAGGTCAGGCCGCCGGAGTTAGAGCCTGCGAAGTCCACTGAGCACCCTTTCGAGCATGTCGAGATCCGGCTGCCCCTTCTCCAGCTGCGGCTGGTGCAGGCGGACGAGGCCCTCGTCCGCCATGTCCGCGACGAGCACCCGGGCCACGCCCAGGGGGACCCGCAGCAGGGCGGAGATCTCGGCGACCGACCGGAAGGACCGGCACAGCCTCATGATGGCGTCCTGCTCGGGAGTGAGCAGGGCGAGTTCCTCGTCCGTGACGAACGAGGACGAGACCAGCGTCTCCAGCGCCAAGTGGTAGCGGGGCTCGGCGCGGCCGCCGGTCATCGCGTACGGACGGAACAGGGGCTCCTCGTCCCCGGTCCCGTCGTTACCGATCATGGCCCTCTCCCGTGACGCGCGCGTTCATCAACGCCCCCGGGTGGACTGCAGCTCGGCCCGCAGGGCGGGGGTGAGCACCTGGCCGGCCCGGTCGACGAGCAGGGTCATCTGGTAGGCCACCAGGCCCATGTCGCACTCGGCGGCGGCCAGCACCGCCAGGCAGGAGCCGTCGCTGATCGCCATGACCAGCAGCAGGCCGCGCTCCATCTCGACCACCGTCTGGGTGACGGATCCGCCGTCGAAGACGCGGGACGCGCCCACGGTGAGGCTGAGCAGCCCGGCCGCCACGGCGGAGAGCTGGTCGGCGCGGTCATCGGGGAACCCCTCGGAGCTGGCGAGCCGCAGTCCGTCGGCCGAGACGCACACCGCGTGCGCGACACCGGGGGTGCCGCGGACGAACTCGGTGATCAGCCAGTCGAACCTGCGTGCCTCATGGCTCAGGGTCGTCACGAACCCTCCTCCTTATCCGCCGTCTTTCCGGCGGTGTCCTCGTACAGTTCGGCGCGACCGCGCCGGATCCCCTGCTGGAAGCTCGACAGACGGCTGCGGACCCGCTCGGCCGAGATCGGCGCCATCGGAGCGGCCGGTGCGGGCGTGCTCGTCGCGGCGCCCGGCACCAGGTTGGCCTTGGGCGTCCGCTTGGGCAGGCCGGACGCGGTCGTCCCCCCGAGGGCCGGCTCGCTCGCGGCCCTGGCCGCCTGCCACCCGGCGTCGGCGGGACTGTGCCAGCTCCCGTCGGCGGCGACCGGCTCGGCGGCGACCGGCTCGGCGGCGGGCATCCCGGCCGGGGGCGTGGGCCCCGCGGTCAGGGGGTCGTACGGCGCGGGCCGGCCGGCCGGGGCTGCCCCGGCGGCCGGGTGCGGCTCCGGGGCGTCCGGCCTGCGGAACCAGGCGGACTCGACGGAGGCGAAGATCGGCAGGTACTCCTCCTGCTCGGGTTCGAGCGGGGAGACCTCCACGACCGGCATCGGGGTGTTCACCGGCTCCTCATAGGACGCCTGCCCCCAGGAGGGGGACGGCTGGTCCCACGAGGGGCTCGGCTGGTCGAAGGAGGGGTTCGGCTGGTCCCAGGAGGACGCCTGTCCCCAGGGCGCGTCGTCCGTCGGCGCCTGGGCGGCGGCCTGGGGCCGCCGCCGCGGCAGCGGATACTCGCCGGTCACCGCCGGGTTCCGCGGCGGAGCGGACCGCCCGGACGGCGGACGGTCGAGGGAGGACTGCCCGAACGACGACTGCCCGAACGACGGCTGCCCGAACGACGACTGGCCGAAGGACGACTGGCCGAACGACGACTGGGAGACCGGCGACTGCCCGAACGACGGCTGCGAGACCGGCGGCTGGGAGACCGGCGACTGGCCGAAGGGGGACTGGTCGAACGGGGAGTGCCGCCCGGTCCGCGACTCACCGCCCCACGAGGGGGTCTGGGCGGGCTGGACCTGCTGGACGATGAGCTCCGGCGGGAAGAGCACCATGGCGATCAGGCCGCCGCCGTCCTGCGGCCGGAGCTGGACGCGGATGCCGTGCCGCAGGGCCAGCCGGCCGACCACGAACAGGCCCATCCGCCGCGACACCGAGACGTCCACCACCGGCGGGTCGGCCAGGCGGCGGTTGGTCTCGACCAGTTCCTCGTTGGTCATGCCGATGCCCGCGTCGCTGACCGCGAGCAGCGCGGCGCCGCCCTCGACCATGCTGCTGGACACCACGACCTGACTGGCCCGGGGGGAGAACTGGATGGCGTTCTCCACCAGCTCGGCGACCAGGTGGACGATGTCGTTGGCGGCGATCCCGGCCACCGAGATCGTCCGGTGCACCTTGACCTGCACCCGCTCGTAGTCCTCGACCTCCGACAGGGAGGCGCGCACGACGTCGACGAGCTTGGCCGGCTGGCTGCGCCGGCGGGCCGGCTCGTGGCCCGCGAGGACCAGGAGGTTCTCGGAGTTGCGGCGCATGCGGGTGGCCAGGTGGTCGAGCTTGAACAGGTCGCCCAGGCGCCCGCCGTCCTCCTCGCCCTTCTCCAGGCCGTCGATCAGCGAGATCTGCCGCTCCACCAGGGTCTGGGTGCGGCGCGAGAGGTTGACGAACATCGCGCTGATGTTGGAGCGCAGCTCCGACTCCTCCGCGGCCAGCCGTACGGCCTGGCGGTGGACCTCGTCGAAGGCCTTGGCGACCTCTCCGATCTCGTCCTTGGAGTCGACGGGGATGGGCTCCACCTCGGGGACCTGGCTGTCGCCGGAGACCCGCAGGTTGCGCACCACCTCGGGCAGCCGGTGTCCGGCGACGTCCAGGGCCTCGGCCCGCAGGCGGCGCAGCGGCTGGACCATCGACCGGGCGATGAGGACGGTGAGGCCGATGACCAGCGCCAGCAGGAGCAGGATGAGCGCGGAGGTGATGATCGCGTTGCGCTGCTCGGTGTCCTCCAGGTCGCGGGCGCGGGTGACCACGTCCCCGGCGACCTTGGACTCGACCTTGGCGATCTTGTCGATGACCGCGGCGTTGTCGGAGAACCACTGCTTGACGTCGTCGAAGTCGGTCAGCAGCCGGCCCTGGTGGCGCGGGTCGCTGGCCAGCACGATCGCCCTGGCCTTGGTCAGCTCGGCCCGGTGGACCCGCTCGTCGATCAGGGCGTTGGACAGGAGCTGGGCGTTGGCCGGGGTGGCCTCGACGGTGAAGTCCGCCTCGTACTCCTGCATGCGCGAGCGGGAGGCGATGAACTTCTCCAGCTCCTGGGCGTTGACCATCCAGGGCGCGTAGTAGCCGGACAGCAGCCGGGCGCGCTGCCTGGAGACCTCCTCCTTGGCGTAGGCCAGCGCGCTGAGCGCGCGCGTGTTGCCCACGATCTCGGGGTCGTCGCTGACCGCCGTGAGCTCCTCGTGGAGCTGCAGCAGCGGGGAGACCATGGTGCTGTACCGTTCCACCCGTATCGTCCCGGAGAGCCCGCGCAACTCCTTCAGCCCGGACAGCTGGTAGCGCACGTCCCTGGCGGCGTCGGCGGCCCGCCGGCCGTAGGAGTCGTCGATGTTGCCCAGGTCGGCCAGGACCTTTCCGACCTTGCCGTCCACGACCTCCATCTGCGCCTCGGCGCTCGACTTCAGCCCCTTGTTGCCGGGCTGGAACGAGGACCAGGCGAGCCGGTCGCGCTCCAGGCCGAGGGCCTGCGCGAGGTCGCGGATCCGGTTGCCGTACTCGGCGGCCGCGGCCGCCCGCTGGTAGCCGGCCACGCTCTCGACGGAGGCGTACACCCGGGTTCCGGCGAGCAGGACGCCCACCACGGTGGGCACCAGGATCAGGGCCGTAAGGCGTGACCGCACGCGCCAGTTGCGCAGGCTGAACCTCCCGCCGGCCCGCTTACCGCGGTCACGCGCCGAAGGACGGCCGCTGTCGGTTGTCGCCGTCGTCACGCTTTCGACACCTCTCACCTCACCGACGTACGTGGTCACAATGAGACCACAAGGTCACGGGACGCAACCGGCATAGCCGACAAACCGGGCTTAATCGTTACGAAGGTGACAAAAAACGGTCAGCTACGGTTACCGCAGCGCGGCGAGCACCTGGTCCCGCACCTGTGCTCGCTGAACCGCGTCGGTCAGTGGGCGTCCGGCCCTGTCGACGACGTAGAAGACGTCCACCGCCTCCGCGCCGAGAGTCTCCACACGCGCAGCGCGTACGTCAAGACCGCAATCTCCGAAAGCCCTGCCGATTCGCCACAATAACCCTGGGCGATCGTGGGCGCGCACTTCGATCACCGTGGCGGTGGCGGACGCGTCGTCCAGCAGCGTGACCCGGGGCGGAGCCACCGGAACCCGGGACGGCCGCATCGACCTGGCCCTCCTGGCCAGACGCTCCTCGATGTCGAGCCGCCCCGCCAGCACCAGCCGCAGATCGGCCTCCAGGGTCGCCGGGTCGGGCGGCGAGCCGTACTCGGGGACGACCGAGAACTCGATGACGGCCGTGCCGCCCGCCGAGGCCGCGGAGGCGGCGCGCACCACCATCCGGTGGGCGGCGAGCACCCCGGCCGCCCGCCACAGCAGCCCGGCACTGTGGCGGACGGCCGGAGCCACCACGGTGACCGCTCCCCCGCCGACCCGCACGGCGCAGCCGCCGTGCCGGGCCAGGGACGCCCGGTCCGCCGACAGCGTGGGCGCCGGGGGCGGCTGCGCGCCGGACAGCACCGAGCGCGTCCGGCGCACGAGGTCGGCCACCAGCGACGCCTTCCAGGCGTTCCAGGCGGCCGGGCCGGTGGCGGCGCCGTCGGCCACGGCGAGCGCGGCCAGCAGTTCCAGGACCTCCCGCGAGCCGACCGCCTCGGCCACCCGGGAGATCGTCACCGGGTCGTCCAGGTCGCGGCGGGTCGCGGTCTCCGGCAGCAGCAGATGGTGACGGACCACCCGCTCCAGGACGGCGACGTCGGCGGGCGGCAGGCCGATGCGGGTCCCGATGTCGCGGGCCACCACCGCGCCGGTGGCGGAGTGGTCTCCGGGCCAGCCCTTGCCGACGTCGTGCAGGAGGGCGGCGATGAGCAGCAGGTCGGGACGGGAGACGTCCCGGGTGTGCGCGGCCGCCGCGGCCGCGGTCTCGATGAGGTGCCGGTCCACGGTGTAGCGGTGCACCGGGTTGCGCTGCGGGCGGTGCCGTACCCGTTCCCAGTCCGGGAGGAGCCGGACCAGCACCCCCGCCTGGTCCAGCTCCTCCCAGACCGGGACCGCCGCGCGGCCCGCGCCGAGCAGCGCCACCAGCGCGTCGCGCGCCGCGGCCGGCCACGGGACCGGCATCGGCGGCGACTGGGCCGCCAGCGCGGTGACCGCGGCGGGGGCCAGCGGCAGCCCCGCCTGCGCCGCCGCGGCGGCGGCGCGGAGCACGAGCACGGGGTCGGTGCGGGGGCTCACCCCGCGGGCGAGCGCCACCTCGCCGCCGTGCTCGACGACGCCGTCGGCCAGCGGGCGGCGGCCCCGCGGGACGGGACCGCCGAGCAGCCGGTCGGCGGCGCGCCAGGTGGCGTCGAAGGCGTGCGCCACCGTCCGGCCCGCCTCGGCCAGCCGGCGCATCAGCGCCTCGGCGTCGAGCAGGCCCAGCGCCCCGGCCACCGCGTCCTGCTCCTGGAGCACCAGCCGGTCGGCCCCACGGGCGGTGACCAGGTGCAGGGCGTGCCGCACGTCGAGCAGCAGCTCGTACGCCTCGCGGGACCGGGGCCCCGGCGCCGGGGCCACCCAGGCGGCGGCCACGGCCTGCATCGCCTGCACGTCGCGGAGACCGCCGCGGGCGTCCCTCAGATCGGGTTCCAGGAGGAACGCCAGCTCCCCGCACGCCTCGGCCCGCCCCTCGGCGGCCTCCCGCAGCTCGCCCAGCCGCCGCCGGGCGTCGGCCCGCCAGCCGGCGAGCACGGTCCCGCGCGCCGCCCGGGTCAGCTCCGGGTCGCCGGCCACGTGCCGGGCCTGGATGAGGCCCAGCGCGGCCCTGAGGTCGTCCCGGGCGACGGCGGCGGCCTCCTCCACCGTGCGCACCGAGTGGTCCAGGCCCGCCCCCGCGTCCCAGATCGGGTACCAGAGGCGGTCGGCGACCCTCGCGACGTCCCGCCGGCCGTCGTGCAGCAGGACCAGGTCCAGGTCGCTGCCCGGGGCGAGTTCGCCGCGGCCCAGGCTGCCCACCGCGACCAGCGCGACGCCCTCGGGGACTCCACCGCCCGGCGCCCCGCGCGAGACCCCTCGCGGGGGGTCGCGCCGGGCGCCGCGCGCGACGCCTCCGAGGGCGCCGTGCGGCGTGCCGCAGGCCGACCGGAGCAGGTCCGCGAGCCAGCGGTCGATGTCCGCCGCCCGGTCCCTGCGGACCGCGGCGTAGGAGCGGGCGTCACCCCTCACGGGTCAGAGCGCCTCGGGGCCGCGCTCGCCGGTGCGCACCCGCACGACGGCGTCCACCGGGACCGACCAGACCTTGCCGTCGCCGATCTTCCCGGTCTGCGCGGCCTTGACGATCACGTCGATGACGTCCTCGGCGTCGTCCTCCTCGGCGAGCACCTCCAGTCGGACCTTGGGCACCAGGTCCACCTGGTACTCGGCGCCCCGGTAGACCTCGGTGTGGCCGCGCTGCCGGCCGTACCCGCTGGCCTCGCTGACCGTCATGCCCTGGACGCCGAACTGTTCGAGGGCGGCCTTCACGTCGTCGAGCTTGAAGGGCTTGATCACCGCGGTGATGAGTCTCATGCGTCCACCTTCCTGGACACCGGGGCGGTGGCCGGGCCGTTGGGGGAGGCCACGCCGGAGGAGTGGATGGTGCCGAGGTCGTACCCGGTCTCGGCGTGGGTGGTGATGTCGACGCCCGCGACCTCCTGCTCCCGCGTGACGCGGAAGCCCATCGTCCTGTCGATGACCTTGGCGAGGATCCACGAGACGACGAAGGAGTACAGGCCGACCGCGACCGGGCCCAGCACCTGGACACCGAGCTGGGAGATCGGCCCGCCCAGGAGGACGCCCTTCTCCTGGCCGTCGGCGAACGGGTAGGCCGCGACGAAACCGAGCGCCACGGCGCCGATGACACCGCCGACCAGGTGCACGCCGACCACGTCCAGGGAGTCGTCGTAGCCGAGCCTGTACTTCAGGCCGACCGCGTAGGCGCAGACCGCCCCGGCGATCGCGCCGATGACGAACGCCGCCCAGGGGTCGACGAACCCGCAGGCCGGGGTGATGGCGACCAGGCCCGCGACGGCGCCGGAGGCGATGCCCAGGCTGGTGGAGTGGCCGTCGCGGAGCTTCTCGGCCACGATCCAGGCGCCGGCGGCGGCCGCGGTGGCGATCTGGGTGTTGATGAACGCCAGACCGGTGGTGCCGTCCACGGCGAGCTCGGAGCCGGCGTTGAAGCCGAACCAGCCGAACCACAGCAGTCCGGCGCCGAGCAGGACGAGCGTGAGGTTGTGCGGCCGCATCGGATCCCTGCCCCAGCCGACCCGCTTGCCGATCACGAGCACCACCGCCAGGGCCGCGGCTCCGGCGTTGATGTGGACGACCGTGCCACCGGCGAAGTCCTCGATGCCGAGGTTGCTCAGCCAGCCGCCGCCCCACACCCAGTGGGCCACGGGGAAGTAGACGACGCTCACCCAGACGGCCGCGAAGACGACCCAGGCGCCGAACTTGACGCGGTCGGCGAGCCCACCGCTGATCAGGGCCACCGTGATGATCGCGAAGGTCATCTGGAACATGGAGAAGACGAGGCTCGGCATGCCGGTGCCGTCGTCCTTGGTGGCGGTGTCCGCCAGGCCGGACAGCCCGAGGTTGTCGAGACCGCCGACGATCATGTTGACGGCGCCGGAACCGGCCTCGTCGAAGGCCAGCGAGTGGCCGTAGAGGACCCAGGTGATCGTCGCGACGACGATGCTGACCCACGACATCATCATCATGTTGAGAACACTCTTGGCCCTGGTCATGCCCCCGTAGAAGAACGCGAGGCCCGGAGTCATCAGCAGCACCAGGGCGGCGGCTGTGAGCATCCAGGCAGTGGTGCCGCTATCGATCTTCATTCGACGCGACCCTCCCTTACACATGGCGTATGGCCGTCTCAGGTCGCAGTGAACGCTTCTGGGCTTCGTCGACCGGCCGCGCACTGACGTTGGCCCACAGCCTGGTGGCGCACCGTTTCAGTCCTCGTGCACGGGTGTTTCGGGCCCGTGAAACCCTGGCGCGCGGTGTTTCGGCCGCGTTTCGGGCAGGCAGGTTCTTGACCCGGCGATGACCGCATCTATATTTAGGCTTGCCTTACCTTATGAATCAAGGGGAACCCATGACCTTCCGCCTGGTCAGAGCCGCCGCCGCGGTTCTGCTCTCGACCGTCGCCCTCGCCGCCTGCGGCACCTCCGACGGCGGGGATCAGACCGCCGAGGGTCCCACCCGGACGATCAAGCACGCGATGGGCGAGACGAAGGTGCCCGAGACGCCCCGGCGGGTCGTCGTGCTCGACACCGACAAGCTGGACAGCATGGTCTCCCTCGGCCTCTCCCCGGTCGGCGCGGCCCAGGCGGCCCAGAACCAGGCGTGGCCGAAGTATCTCGGCTCGGCGCTGGACGCCACCAAGCCGGTCGGCACCCTCCAGGCTCCCAACCTGGAGGCCATCGCCGCGCTCAAGCCGGACCTGATCCTCGGCTCGAAGTTCCGCCAGGAGCAGTTCTACGACAAGCTCAACCGGATCGCGCCGACCGTGTTCACGGAGAAGGTCGGGACCACCTGGAAGGAGAACTTCCTCCTCGACGCCGAGTCCGTGGGCAAGAAGGCGCAGGCCGAGAAGCTCCTCGCCGACTACCAGTCGCGGGCGCGCTCGCTGGGCGGCTCCGAGGCGGTCAAGGTGAGCATCATCCGCTTCATGCCCGGCAAGATCCGGATGTATGGTCCCGAGTCGTTCAGCGGCATCGTGGTCGGCGACGCGGGCTTCGGCCGTCCCGAGCCCCAGCAGCTGAACGGCGCGGCGGACCGGCGCTTCGGCGAGCTGAGCCAGGAGAACCTCCCCCAGGCCGACGGCGACGTCCTCTTCTACACCGCCTATGGCGACCAGGCCGCCCAGGACCAGGCCGCCGTCACCGCGGGCCCGCTCTGGAAGAACCTGCCGGTGGTCAAGGACGACCGGGCGCACAACGTGGACGACGAGACCTGGATGACGGGGATCGGGGTCACCGCGGCCGGGAAGATCCTCGACGACCTGGAGAAGTACGCCAAGCCCTGATCCCGTACGGCGCGGCGGTCCTTGAACGGCGCTTCAACCCGAGACGGCCTTGAGCCCGAAACGGGGTTGGGCGGGTCGGTGGTCGCCGGGTGGTCGTCTGTGCGCGCCGCGGTGGGTGGGTGTTCCGGCCGGCGTTGTGGTTGCCGTCTGGTGGTCTCCGGCCTCCGGCTTGGCCTCGGGCGCGGTGCTTTCTGGCGTTTTGAAGCCGGCCGGAACACCCACCCACCTCCGCGCCATGACTTGCCCGGCCGTACGGCCCGCCCGCCGTAGTCGCTTCCTTTCCGCCCGGCCCATGGTTCCCGCCGCCGCTGAAGCGGTCCTGCTTCCCCGTTCGAGGCGGGCCGCCGTAGCCTTGCGGCCACCCCGACGGGGCGCAGGGCCGGGCGCCGTAGGCGAGCGGCCCCGTGAACCGGTGATATGCGGGGCGGGTCAGGCGGGAACGGCGGTGTTCTGGCCGGCCACGATCTTCCAGCCGTCCGGCTCCTTGGAGATCACGTAGAGCGTCGCACCCCGGGCACCCTCGACGGGTTCGCCCGCACGGTCCGTGGGCGTCTGCGCCACGTTCACCGCGATCACATCCGGGGCGATCTCCAGCAGCTTGACGACGTCGTACCGCGCGTAGGACTCACCCAGGAAACCCTTCATCGCCGGAACGCTGAACTCGACGATCGCCTCACGGTCGTCCAGGCGCTTGCCCATGGCGTTGGACCAGGACGTCCGCACGGCGAACTGCTCGCTCAACGCGATCGGGTCCTTGGTGTTGAACGCCTCCTCCAGCGCCTTGACCACACCGGTCACCGCCGCCCGGGTCTCCCGCGAGATCTCTCCCACCACGAGAACGTCATCGGTCATGGCCATACCTCTTTCATCAGGGAATCCCGTACGGAGAGCAGGATCATCGGCACCCATACAACAACCTCGACCTACCTTGAGGTCAACAAGGAGAGCGGTTCTCCGGCTACCAGAACCTCACCTCGGGGTAGCCGTCCGACGGTCCGTCCAGCAACGGCCGGCGCTTGCCCTTCAGGTGCAGGTCGAGGAAGGCGCCGACGTAAGCGCGGGTGATCGCTATGGAGCGCTCGCCGTCGATGGGGAAGGCCGGCAGTCCCAGCTGCGGCTGGAGCACCGCGTAGTCGACGAAGCTCATGTGCTCGGCGCCGGTGACGGTCAGCCAGCGCTTCCAGTCACCGGTCACGTGGGGCCAGAACAGGTCCCAGGACCCCTTCTCCCCGTCGCCGGCCGGTTCCAGCGCCTGTCCTTCTCCAGCGCGTCCAGCACGAACGCCGTGTCGGCGGCCCTGACCCGGGCGACCTTCTCCCCCGGTTCCGGGGTCTGTCCGCCCCTGCCCGCCTCGAACGTGACGGTCCTGCCGTCCGGGAACGTGGTGGCCACCGACTCATAGGTGTGCTCGATGCCCGCCACCAGATAGCCCCTGCCGGCGAACTCGTTCTCGGCGCCAGGCGATGCGGATCGGGCGGCCTGCGGCAAAGGACCGGCGACCGGGGAGAGGAGTCAGTGGGGCGAGGCGGCGGCGGAGAGGAAGTCGAGGAGAAGCGCGTTGACCCTGTCCGGGGCCTCCAGTTGCATCCAGTGGCCCACGCCGTCGATCCGCTCGTAGCGCCACGGCCCGGTGACGTGCTCCTGGGTGAGGAGCATCGCTCTTTCCGTGAGGAACCGGTCACCGCTGCTCCACACGCCCATGGTGGGCACCGGCGGCAGCTTGGCGGCCCCGCCGGACGGCAGGCGGCGGAGCCCCGTACGGTAGATCGCCAGCGAGGAGGTGAGCGCGCGGGGGTCTCGCATGCGCGCGATGACGTCCTCCACGTCGGGGTGCCCGCCCATCCACCGCCGCATGGTCGCGAAGTCGTCGCGGCTGAGCCACCACTCGGCCACACCCGGGAACTGGAACAGCAGCATGTACCAGGACCGTCTCCACTGCACGGGGCCCGCCGCCGCCAGCGTGGCGGGGTGGCCGACGGACATGCAGGTGAGGCTGAGTGCCCTCTGCGGCGCCGCGACGGCGGTCAGCTGCACGAGAGGCGACCCCCAGTCGTGGCCCACGAGATGGGCCCGCTCCACATCGAGGCGATCCATGATCCCGAGCAGGTCCCCCACGTAACGGGAGAGGTGGTAGTTCTCCAGCCCCTCCGGTTTGGCCGACGCGCCGAAACCCCGCAGGTCGGGGGCGATCGTGCGGTATCCGGCGGCGTTCAGCGCGGCCACCTGGTGCCGCCAGCAGGCGTGGGTGTCCGGGTAGCCGTGCAGCAGCACGACGTCCGGCCCCTCCCCGCTGACCTGGACTTCCAGCTCCACACCATTGACGTCCATGCGCATCACATGCCTCCGCAGGGGCTCCCGGGACCTGAATGTCCACGGTCGCACCTTTCCCCGCGTCGCGGAACCTACCGCGCGGCGGACCGCCTCGATTCCGTCTGGACCCGCCTGCCGTCATAGTGCAATATGCAATATAGGGAGTTGCATATCGAGGGTGGGTGGGGATGGCGGCGCGGCGGAGAGACGAGCGGGATCTGGTCGGGCTGACCGTGCTCGCGCTGCTGTCCGTACGGCCCAGCCATCCCTACGAGCTGCACCGCCTCATCGTCGAGACGCACAAGGACTACGTCACCGGCCTGCCCCGCAGCCTCTACCACGCGGTGGACCGGCTGGCGGCGGAGGAGCTGATCGCGCCCGCCGGGACGACGCGGGAGGGCCGCCGGCCCGAGCGCACGGTGTACGAGATCACCCCGGAGGGCGGGGCCGAGCTGCGCAGCCGGCTCCGGCGGCTCCTGGAGGAGGTCGGGTCCGACAGCGGCGCGTTCCTGGCGGCGATCTCCCTCATGGGCTGCCTGTCACCCGGGGACGCCGGCCGGTGCCTGCGGACCCGGGCCGCCACCCTCGAAGGCATGGTCGTGGCCGCCGACGCCCACATCGGCGGGCTGGCGGCCTCCGGGCTGCCCGCGATCCTGACGCTGGAGGTGGAGTGCGACCGGGCGCTGCGCGCCGCCGAACTCGACTGGGTGCGCGGGGTGGTCGCGCGCCTGGAGTCGGGCGAACTCGACTGGCCCGGCTCCGTCAGGAGCACCCTGATGGACGGCCTCCTCGCCGAGGAGTCGCCCCGGGAATGAGAGGCCGCCGGCCGGGTGCGCCAACACCCGGCCGGCGGATGAACCCGAACCGGATCCGCGAAGCGGCCGTCCAGGACTCGCAGTCTCCAAGGATAGGCCGCCTCGCGGGCCGGCCCAGAGCCCGTACGGGCCCGATCCGAGGAGAAGCACATGACCGAGGTCTCCCTGGCGACGCGCGAGATAGGCGCGGCGCTGGACCGGATGACGAACGCCTGGAACGACGGCGACGCCGCCGCCTACGCCGGGCAGTTCACCGAGGACGCCGACTACGTCACGTTCTTCGGCCTGCACATGACGGGCCGCCAGGCCATCGAGGACTCCCACCGCGCGCTCTTCGAGGGACCGCTGAAGGGGTCGAGACTGACCGGGGTGGCGTCCCCCTCGATCCGCTTCCTGCGGCCCGACGTCGCGGTCGTGGTCGCCGGTGGCGGTTCGTCCCTCGACGGGGTGCCCGACCCCGGGCGCGACTCCGTCATCACCCTGACCGCCGTACGGGAACCGGACGCCTGGCGGTTCGCCGCCTTCCAGAACACCCGGCGGACGAACCCGGGAGCACCGGGCGGGCAGGGCCGGTGAGGTCTCCGGTCTGTGAGGTGGCGGGGGTGGTCGAGGCCCCCGTCGCCGAGGTGGCCGGTCTGCTGCTCGCCGTACGGCCCGGCCCGGTCGGCCCGGACAACCTGTGGCTGCTGGACGGCTCGCACGCGGGGAGTCTGTCCGGCGGCCCGGAGCGGTTCACGCTCCACGCCCCCGGCCACACGATGACGGTCGAGGTGAGCCGGAACGCCCTCGCGCTGCAGGGCAACTGGTGGTACCGCGGCGAATACCTCCTCCGGCTCCATCCCCGGGGAACCCGACTCGTCCACCGCGTCCTCAACGTGGCACGGCGGAGCCGCTGGGCCGTGCCCATGGCCAACCGCTTCTTCGTGGGATTCGAGGACGGCACCCGGAAGGCGGTCGGCGACCTGCTCCGCAGGACGGGTGACCGCCTTGGTCGCCCCGCATATCCGGAATGAACCCGCAGGAGGCCCGGGTACCCGCCCGGGCCTCCGCGGGCGAGAACGGCTCAGGGAGTGCGCAGGCTCCGTAGAGCGAGGTCGAAGCCGCGGCGCATGGACGCCCAGAACCGCTCCTCCGGCTCGCCCAGGTCCATGCTGGCGAGCGCGGCCCCCTGGACGGCGCCTATCACGGAGCCGACCACCGCGGCGGCGCCGACCGGGTCGAGCTCGTCGGGATAGACCTTCACCAGGGTCTCGGCGATCTCCTTCTGCAGCTCGAACGACATGTACAGCGCCTTCGCCCGGAGAGCGGGCACGGTCATGACCAGGCGGGTGTAGGTCTTCATCAGCTCGGGGTCCTCCGCCTCGACACCCTCGGCCCGGTAGTCGGCCAGCAGCTTCTCGTACATCCGGGTCAGCAGGTCGGGGAGGCTCTCCCCCGGGCGACGGCCGGCGATCACCGCCAGCAGGACCGCGTTGCGCTCCCGCGTGCCGGTGAACAGCACGTCCTCCTTGCTGGGGAAGTGGTTGAAGAACGTCTTCGTGGCCACGTCGGCGGCGGCCGCGATCTCGGCGACGGTCGTCTGCTCGTATCCCCGCTCGCCGAACAGCCTGATCGCCGTCTCCGCGATCAGCCGCCTGGTCTGCCGCTTCTTGCGCTCACGCCGTGACTCGTCCACGCGCTCACCTTATATGAGAAGCATTATTACTCTCATTGCATTCTTGCACTTTGTGTAGTTTCATGAGGACGCGGGGCCGGAGTACGGAGGCCCCGAATGGACGGCGTGGGCGACCCCTGGCGCCCGGTGAGGACGGCGAAGATGCCGACAGAGCCCCTGACGTTCCCGATGACCGCCTCCGGTCCTTTCGACCCGGCCCGGGAGATCCTGGCGATGCGCGGTGAGCGGCCGATCGCCCGGGTCCGCTACCCGGACGGCAGGCTCGGCTGGGTGGTCACCCGGTACCCGACCATCCGCGCGGTGCTCGCCGACCACCGGTTCAGCGCCCGGCAGGAACTGCGCGGCAGCCCGTTCAGCGCCGCGGAGATCCCGCCCGCCCTGCCCGGCATGTTCATCGGGATGGACGACCCGGACCACGCCCGCTACCGGCGCCTGCTCACCGGGCAGTTCACCGTACGCCGGATGCGACGGCTCGCCGCCCGCGTCGAACGGATCGCCGAGGAACAGCTCGACCGGATGGAGGCGGCCGGCCCCCCGGCCGACCTGGTACGGGAGTACGCCGCGCCGGTTCCCGCGCTGGTGATCTGCGAGCTGCTGGGCGTGCCGTACGACTACCGCGAGCGGTTCCAGGCGGACGTCACGGAGATGATCCGCCAGAATGCCACCCAGGAGGACCGGCAGCGGGCGATGACCGACGTCGGCGGCCACCTCGGCGAGCTGGTACGGCGCAAGCGGGCCGAACCCGCCGACGACATACTCGGCGGGCTCGTCACGAACGGCGGGCTGACCGACGAGGAGCTGACCAACATCGCGTTCATGCTGCTGGGCGCGGGGTTCGACACCACGACGAACGTCCTGGGGCTCGGTGCCTTCGCGCTGCTGCTGAACCCCGGGCGGATCCCGGCGCTCACCGACCCGGAGACCGCCGACGGCGCCGTGGAGGAGCTCCTGCGCTACCTCCCGGTCGTCCCGGGGACGATCCGCGCCGCCCTGGAGGACGTCGAGGTCGAAGACGTCCTCGTCCGGGCGGGCGAGAGCGTCATGGTCTCGCTGCCCGGCGGCAACCGCGACCCCGAGCGCTTCCCCGACCCCGACACCCTCGACCTGACCAGGCCCGCCACCGGCCACCTCGCCTTCGGGCACGGCGTCCACCAGTGCCTCGGCCAGCAGCTCGCGCGGGTCGAGATCCGGGCCGGTTTCTCCGCGCTGTTCCGGCGCTTCCCGGACCTGAGGCTGGCCGTACCGCCGGAGAAGGTCCCCCTGCGCGACGACATGATCATCTACGGAGTCCACGAACTCCCCGTCACCTGGGGGAGATGACGGGGAGCATCCACGGCGCCCGGCCCTCCGCTCCTGCCCACCACCACGGCGGGGAAAGGCGCCTGTGACGAGGACCATCGAAAGCCGAAGCGGCGGGGACCGTGGGCGGTCCGAAAGGGAGCGGCTACGGCGCCCGGCCCTGCGCTCTCCCCTGCCAGGGTGGCCGCAAGGCTGCGGCGACCCGCCCTGAGCCGGGAGCAAGGGTGGCTTCAGCGTCGGCGGGAACCATGGGCCGAGCGGAAAGGGAGAAGCTACGGCGAGCAGGCCGTACGAATCGGTCAGTCATGGCGCGGAGGTGGGTGGGTGTTCCGGCCGGCTTCAAAACGCCAGAAACCACCGCGCCCGAGGCCAGGCCGAAGGCCGGAAACACCAGAGCCCGGCCACAACGCCGGCCGGAACACCCACCCACCGCAGCGCGCACCGACCCGACAACCACCGACCCGCTCAAACCACGGGAAAAGCCCCAGCCTGAGCGGCCCGGAACACCCACCCACCGCAGCGCGAACAAACGACCACCCCGGCAACCACCGACCCACCCAAGCCCGAGGAAACGCCCCGCATCGAAAAGGCCCGGTTCCGAAAGGAACCGGGCCTGGTGGAAAACAACGTCAAGCCGCCGTGGCCATCTTCCGCAGGCGGGCCAGGGCGTCGCGCTCGATGCGACGGGCGCGGTCGCGGCCGATGCCGTAGCGCTCGCCGACCTCGGTGAGGGTGTGCTCGCGGCCGTCCATCAGGCCGTACCGCCAGCGGAGCATCTCCCGGGTCTGCCCCTCCAGGCCGGTCAGCCACTGCTCCAGGCGCTCGCGCTCCAGGATGTCCATGGCCTGCTGCTCGGGGTCGGCCCACGTCTCGTCGGCGATCATGTCGCCCAGCTCGGTCTCGTCCTCGTCACCCACGCCGAGCTGCAGGGAAACCGGCTCGGAGGCCCAGCGGCGCAGCTCGCGGACGCGCTCGATCGGCAGTTCCAGCACGCTGGCCAGGTCGGCGTCGGTCGGCTCCTGGTCGAACTCGGCCAGCATGTCGCGCCGGACCCTCATCAGCCGGGTCATCTGCTCGCCCGCGTGGGTGGGCAGCCGTACCGGGCGGGCCTGCTCGTGGATGGCGCGTCCCACCGACTGGCGGATCCACCACGTGGCGTATGTGGAGAACTTGTAACCCCGGCGGTAGTCGAATTTCTCGACCGCCCGCACCAGGCCCAGGTTTCCTTCCTGCACCAAATCGATCAGCGGCATTCCCCGGCCGGAGTATTTGCGCGCGACCGCCACCACAAGACGTAGATTGGCCTGGATGAATTCGTCCTTGGCCCGCTGCCCGGAAACGGCGATCCGTTCCAGCTCCTCGTCGGCCGCGTCCCCGATCCGCGGTTCCGACAGCCCGCTGTCCAGCAACTGCTCCGCGAAGAGGCCCGCCTCGATGCGCTTGGCGAGCTCCACCTCCTCCTCCGCGGTGAGCAGGGGGACCCGCCCAATCTCAGCCAGGTAGGTTCCGAGCAGATCCCGGTCCGAGACCTGCTGCTCCTGCGTCCGATTCCCCGTCGGCCTTGCCATCCGATGGCACCTCGCTCCGCCTGCTTATGGCATGCCCACGCGTTCGCTCAACGCCCCGCGTGCGCGGACATACCGCTTGTCTGATCAACGCTCGGACCGGAGCAAAGATTCCCTAAAGAAGTACGCCAGGAGAATGGTTTTGGATTTCCTCCTCAAGGAGGAGGCCGTCCCCGAGAAGGACGTCCGCGCGCGTGGTGTCACAAGCCCCGTCGCTGCCCCCTTCCCACGGGTCTCAAACCAGGCGACGCCCCTCTTTCCAGACCTGTGCCACGAGGGGCACCCCGGGCCGGTAGGCGAGGTGGACGTAGGACGGGGCGTCCAGGATCACCAGGTCACCGGTGGCTCCCACCCGCAGGACGCCGACGTCGTCGCGGCGCAGGGCCCTGGCTCCGCCGTACGTGGCGGCCCGGACCGCCTCCAGCGGCGTCATCCGCATCTCCCGTACGGCCAGCGCGACGCAGAACGGCATGGAGGAGGTGAAGGAGGAGCCGGGGTTGCAGTCGGTGGCCAGGGCGACGGTCACCCCGGCTTCCAGCAGCCGCCGGGCGTCCGGGTACGGCGAGCGGGTGGAGAACTCCGCACCCGGCAGCAGGGTGGCGACGACCCCCGCCGAGGCCAGGGCGTCGACGTCCGCATCCGTCAGGTGGGTGCAGTGGTCGGCCGAGGCGGCGCCCACCTCGGCGGCGAGCCGCGCGCCGGGGCCCTCGCCGAGCTGGTTGGCGTGGACGCGCGGCAGCAGCCCGGACTTCGTCCCGGCCAGCAGGATCTCCCGGCTCTGGTCGGCGTCGAACGCGCCGCGCTCGCAGAACACGTCCACCCATCTGGCGTACGGCGCGCAGGCCGCGAGCATCTCCCCGGTGACGACGCGGACGTAGTCGTCGGCGGACGGGGCCTCCGGCGGCACGACGTGGGCGCCCAGGAAGGTGGTCTCGGCGGTGAACCGCCGGGCGATCTCCAGGGACCGGCGTTCGTCGCCGACCGTGAGGCCGTAGCCGCTCTTGATCTCGACGGTGGTGGTCCCCTGGGTGAGCATCTCGGTGACCAGGGCGGCCGTCCGCTCGGTCAGCGCGGCGTCCGTGGCCGCGCGGGTCGCCGCGACCGTGGTGCGGATTCCCCCGGCGGTGTAGCGCTCGCCCGACATGCGGGCGGCGAACTCGGCGGTGCGGTCCCCGGCGAAGACGAGGTGGGCGTGGCTGTCGACGAAGCCGGGGATGACGCAGCGCCCGCCGGCGTCCACGCGCTCGTCCGCGGCGGGCGCCTCGCCGGAGGTTCCGATCCACGCCACCCGGCCGTCCTCGACGACCAGCGCGGCGTCCGTGATCTCCTCCCGCTCCGGGTCGCCGGTGTAGAGCAGCCCGATCCGATGGAAAAGCGTGCTCCGCCTCTCCCCCTCCGCACGGCTCACCCGTTCGCTCCCCTCCGCACCGCCCAACCGTTCCGCTCCATCGGCCGCACCGGCCGCACCGCTCACCCACTCCGCTCCACCGGCCGTACCCGCCGCACCGCGCACGCCGCTCACGCCCCCTCCCCGCGGACCGCCGCGATCGCCTCGCCGAGCATCGCGCCGACGTCGCCCAGGACGTGCCGGCCGTCCTCGACGATGCGGCGGCCGCCCGACACCACCGAGTGCACGTCCGCGGCCGACGCGGCGAAGACCACGGTCTCCGCCAGGTCGCGGGCGGACGCGCCCGCCGTACGGACCGAGTCGAGCCGGACCGACACCAGGTCGGCCCACGCGCCCGGCACGAGCATGCCCGCGTCGGCGAAGCCGAGCGAGGAGTGGCCGTCGGCGGTGGCGGCGCACAGCAGCTCGGCGGCCGTCCAGTGGCCGCGCTGCTCGCTGATCAGCCGCTCGTTCAGCTCCACGGCACGCGCCTCCTCGAACAGGTCGATGACGGCGTGGCTGTCGGAGCCGAGGGTGATCGGCGATCCCGCGTCGCGCAGTTTCCGGGCGGGGCCGACGCCGTCGGCCAGGTCGCGTTCGGTGGTGGGGCACATGCAGACGTGGCTGCCGGACTGGCCGAGCAGCGCGATGTCCACGTCGGACAGGTGGGTGGCGTGCACGGCGGTCGAGCGGGGCCCGAGGATGTCGTGCTCGCACAGGACCTCGACCGGGGTGGCGGTGTAGGTCTCCACGCAGGCGGAGTTCTCGCCGCGCTGCTCGGAGACGTGGGCGTGGGCCGGGACCGCGTGGTGCGCCGAGAACCTGCCGATCACCGGCATCTGCTCGGCGGGGACGGCGCGCACCGAGTGGACGGCCACGCCGATCTCCACGTCCTTCTCACCGCGGTAGGCGGCGAGCAGGGCCTCGGCTCGTATCGCCCACCGCTCGGCGTCGCCGTCGCCGAACCGCTGCTGGACGCCGGTCAGCGGGGTGCCGATGCCGCCGGTCAGGTAGCAGGTGTCCAGCAGCGCGATGCGCAGTCCCGCCTCCCGCGCCGCCTGCACGAGGGCGTGCCCCATGACGTTGGGGTCGTCGTACGGCCTGCCGCCGGGCCCGTGGTGCAGGTAGTGGAACTCCCCGACGCAGGTGATCCCGGCCAGCGCCATCTCGGCGTACACCGCCCTGGCCAGGGCGAGGTAGGAGTCGGGGTCGAGCGTCGCGGCCAGGGTGTACATCTGCTCGCGCCAGGTCCAGAAGCTGCCCTTCTCCCGCTGGGTCACCCCGCGCAGGGCGCGGTGGAAGGCGTGGGAGTGGGCGTTGGCCAGGCCGGGGAGGGTCAGCCCGGCGAGGCGGACGGCTCCGGCGGGCGGCTCGGCCACGCCGGGGACGACATCGGAGATCATCGAGTCGGTGACGGTGACGAGCACGCCCTTCACTGCCTCTCCCGGGGGCAGCCAGGCCAGCTCGCACCAGTAGTTCAGCTCCGGCACAGGTCCTCCAGCGCGTCGGCGAGGGCGGCGACCCCCGCGTGGCAGTCGGACGTCTCGGCGTGTTCGTCCGGGGAGTGTGAGATTCCCGTTGGGTTGCGCACGAACACCATGGCGCTGGGAACGCCCGCGGCGGCGAGGATCCCGGCGTCGTGCCCGGCGCCGGTCGGCAGCGCCGGGGCGCCGCCGAGGACCGCGGCGAGGCGGTCGCGCAGGTCCGCGTCGAAGTCGACGACGGGCGTCCAGGACTCGGCGCTCACCTCGGCGCCGGAGGAGTCGGCCAGTTCGGCGACCAGCGCCCGGACGGCGTCCTCCCGGCCGCCGCGGGCGTCGAGCCAGGCGCTGACCAGGCCGGGGACGGCGTTGGCGTTGTTGGGCGAGACGCGCACCTTGCCGAAGGTGGCGAGCACCCCGGCGCGTTCGGCGGCCTCGCGGGCGCGCAGGACGGTGCGGGCGAAGGGCAGCATGGGGTCGTCGCGGTCGTCCAGGCGGGTGGTGCCGGCGTGGTTGGCCTGTCCGCGGAAGTCGAAGCGCCAGCGGCCGTGCGGCCAGATGGCCGAGGCCACGCCGACCGGGGCTCCGGCGTCGACCAGGCCGCGGCCCTGCTCGACGTGCAGCTCCAGGAAGACCCCGATGTGCCGGAGCGTCTCGTCGTCCCGGCCGAGGGCGCCGGGGTCGCGTCCGGCCCGGCGCAGCACCTCGGCGAGCGAGTCGCCCTCGTCGTCGGTCAGGCCGCGGGCGCGGTCCGGGCCGAGGACGCCGGTGAGCAGCCGGGACCCCACGCAGGGGACGCCGAACCTGGCGCCCTCCTCGTCGGTGAAGCAGGCGACGCCCAGCGGACGGGCGGGCTCGGCGCCCCTGGCGCGCAACGCGTCGAGGGCGGCGAAGGCGGAGACGACGCCGAGGGGGCCGTCGAAGGCGCCGCCCTGCCGTACCGAGTCCAGGTGGCTGCCGGTGACGACGCCGGGACGGCCGGACGGGTCGCCCCACCAGGCCCAGAGGTTGCCGTTGCGGTCCTCCCGCAGGTCGAGGCCGCGCCGTTCCGCCTCCTGGCGGAACCACTCGCGCAGTTCCCGGTCGGCGGGCGACCACGCGTCGCGGAGGTACCCGCCGGTCCGGCCGTCACGTCCGAGGTGCTCGATGGCACCCCACATCTCGTCGAACACCACTCCATTATGTGAATGAAGTCATTCATTTGCGAGCCCTCCACCCTCCGTCCTCAGCCTTTGGCATTCGGCGGGCGGCCCGCGGGACGTCAGGCGACGGGGCGGACCGCCGGGCGGAGGGTGATGTCGGTGAGGTGCGCGTCCGGCGAGGCGGTCACCGCCGCCAGCACCGCCCGGGCCACCGACTCCGGCGTCAGGTACCGCTCCGGCTCGTAGGCCCCGTTCTCCTGGGCCCGCACCCCGCGCTGCATGTCGGTGTCGATCCGCCCGGGATAGACGGTGGTCACCCGCAGGGCGGGCTCCTCCTGCCGGAGCACGTCGGCGAAGGCGCGCAGCGCGAACTTGCTGGCGGCGTAGGACCCCCAGGTGGGGTTGGCGTGCAGCCCGGACCCCGAGTTGATCGCCACCACCTGGCCGCGGGCGGCGCGCAGCGCGGGCAGCAGCAGCCGGGTCAGCTCGGCCACCGCGACGACGTTGACCTCCATCGTGCGGCGCCACACCTCGGCGGGCGTCTCCTCGATCCGGCCCAGGGTCACCACGCCCGCGCTGTGCACCAGCACGTCGAGCCGGTCGATCCCGGCGACGTCCGCCTCGGTGACGGCGGTGAGCTCCACCGGCCAGGGCCGCGCGCCGGGCAGCTCGGCGCACAGCTTGCCGAGCGCCTCGGCGTCGCGGCCGCCGAGCAGCAGATCGTGGGTGGGGGCGAGGGCGCGGGCGACGGCGGCCCCGACTCCCCGGGAGGCTCCTGTGACCAGTGCGGTCGGTCGTGCGGACATGCGGGCCACGTTACTCCGGGCCCGCCGGCCCGCCGTCACCCCCTCCCGGCCCTGAGCAGCCCGGTTTCGCGACGCCGCCCGGGCCGGCGCCCGTCCGCCCGCAACGGTGCGGCTACCGGTACGGGCGGAAGGTCGCGGGGCCGGGCCGTTCCAGGGTCAGTGCGTACCCGCCGTGCGGATAGCGGTGGTCGTCCGGACGGACCCGGACCTCCCCGGCGGCGGCCTCCAGGATCACGCACCGGTACCACTCGCCGTCCCGCAGGAACTCCCAGTGCCCCATGAGCACCTCCAGCCCGGACCGCCGCACCTCCTCGGCCGCCCGGTCCTCGGGTCCGGGTTCGCCGAGCGGGTAACCGAACACGGTCAGCGGCTCCCAGCCGTCGCCGGCCCGCCGCAGGTAGCCCAGGAGGGCGCCGTCGTCGTCGCGTCTGATCTCTCTCACGGTTGACACCTTATACAAACTTGAATACAAATTTGCATATGTCCTCCACCCGCGTTCTCCTGCTCGGCGTGCTGCTCGACGGCCCGCTCCACGGCTACGAGGTACGGCGCCGCCTCGAAATCATGGGCACCCACCACTGGGCCAACGTGGCCTACGGCTCGATCTACCACGGCCTGGCCAAGATGGCCGACGAGGGCCTGCTGGAGCGGGTGGAGGAGGGCAGGGGCGGCAAGACCGTCTACGCGATCACCGAGGACGGCCGGTCGGAGTTCAATCGCCTGCTGCTGTCGAACTGGTGGGAGATCAAGCCGATCGTCGACCCGTTCCAGGTGGCGCTCACCTTCATGGACCGGCTGTCACCGGCCGAGCTGACCTCGGCGCTGGAGGCCAGGGCCGCCCAGCTCCGGTTCTCCGTCGAGATGGTCCGGCGGGCGATGGGCGGCAAGCAGGCCTACGGCGCCCCCCCGCACATCGACGAGTGCCTGCGGCTGAACGTCCTCCAGCTCCAGGCCCAGCTCACCTGGGTGGAGGAGGCCGTCGAGAAGGTCCGGAACGGCGAGCTGCCGTGAAAACCGGTTGAGGCTCCTCCCACTGGAGGGTTCACTCTCTTCTTCGGACGCGCCGTGAAACATCCGGGTGCGTCTTCCGGATACGCCTTCCGAACCTTCCGGGCACATCCCCCGGAACGGGGTGTCCGGGCGCCCCCTGAACGCCCTTGCCGGGAAACCCCCGGTACTCCGCACGACCCCCCATCCCCCGAACGGAGAATCATGATCATTGAGGCGCAGGGACTGCGCAAGACCTTCACCGCCCGGCGCGGGCGCGGTAAGGCCGAGGAGGTCGAGGCCGTCCGGGGCATCGACCTGAGCGTCGGCGAAGGTGAGATCTTCGCCGCGCTCGGCCCCAACGGCGCGGGCAAGACCACCACCGTCCGGATGCTCGCCACCTTCACCGTCCCCACCGCCGGGACCGCTCGGGTCGCCGGGTACGACGTGGTCACCGACGCCGCCAAGGTCCGCGAGCGGATCGGCTACGTCAGCCAGGCCGGCGGCGTGGACGACAACGCCCCCGGCCTGGAGAGCCTGGTGCTGGCCGCCCGCCTCGCGGGGGCCTCCCGCAGGGACGCGCTGGCCCGCGCCGGTGAGCTGCTGGAGACCTTCAGCCTGACCGAGGTCGCGAACCGCCCGGCGCGGACGCTCTCCGGCGGGCAGAAGCGCCGCTTCGCCCTGGCCATCGGCCTGGTGAACCGGCCGCCGCTGGTCTTCCTGGACGAGCCCACCACCGGCCTGGACCCGCAGAACCGCGCCAACCTCTGGGAGGAGATCCGCGCCCTGCGCGACGCGGGCACCAGCGTGCTGCTGACCACCCACTACCTCGACGAGGCCGACGCCCTGTGCGACCGGCTGGTCATCATCGACCACGGCCTGATCGTCGCCGAGGGCACCCCCGGCGGGCTGAAGAAGGAGATCGCGGGCGACGTCGTCACGCTGCGGACCGATGACCCGGCCGCGGCCCGGGAACTGCTGGCCGCGCAGCCGTACATCGCCGAGACGCGCCTGGAGGGGGAGGTCCTGCGCGCCTACCTCGACGACGGCGAGCACAGCCTGCCCGCCCTGCTGCGCGCCCTGGAGTCCGGGGGCGTGTCGATCGGCTCCATCTCCCTCGACCGGGCCACGCTCGACGACGTCTTCCTCAAGCACACCGGCCGCTCCCTGCGCGACGCCGCCTGACGCCCGCCGCCCCCGACCGAAGAAGGAACCCCCCGATGCTCCGGCACACCATGCTCTTCCTGGGCTACGAACTCGGCAACCTCCGCCGCAACCCCGCCTGGCCGCTGCTCGGCATCATGCAGCCCGTCCTCTACCTCCTGCTGTTCGCCCCGCTGCTGACCAAACTGACCCCGGGCGGGACGCTCTCCGAGGCGCTGGTCGTGTTCACCCCCGCCGCGCTGGTGATGATCGCCCTGTTCGGCTCGATGTTCACCGGGTTCGGCATGATCAACGAGACCCGGAACGGGGTGCTGGAACGGCTGGCGGTCAGCCAGGCGTGGCGGCCCTCGATCGTCCTCGGCCGGGTCGCCAAGGACATGATCATGCTGGTCCTGCAGTCGCTCCTGGTCCTCGGCGTGGCCTCACTGATGGGCCTGCGGATCTCCCTGTCCGCGATGGGCCTCATGCTGCTGCTCATGGCCGTCACCGGCCTGTTCGCCGCGAACCTGTCGTACGGCCTGGCGCTGTCGATCCGCGACGAGAACGGCATGTCGCAGATCGTGCAGTTCTTCCTGCTGCCGCTGATGCTGCTGTCGGGCCTGATGCTGCCGATCTCCCTCGGCCCCGACTGGATGCAGGCGGTCGCGAAGTTCAACCCGCTGTACTACGCGGTCGAGGCGGGCCGGGCGCTGTTCGCCGGGGACTTCTCAAGCGGCACGATCCCGACGGCCTTCGCGCTGTTCCTGGTCCTGGGCGTGCTCACCCTGACCTGGTCGGTCCGCTCACTGCGGAAGCTGGCCGGCTGACCCGCGCCGCCCGCTCCCCTTCTCCGCCGGGCGGCGGGGGCGGGCCGGCGCCGTCTACTCGACGAAGACCCCGCCCTGGTCGGTCATCCGCTCGTACTCCTCCAGGCGGGCCTGGGTGCGCAGCGGCGCCGCGTCGGCCATGGCCTCCACCAGCACCATGGCCAGGGCGAGCGGCGCCGCGTGCGAGTCGAACACCAGCCGCTCGCCGACCGGCGCGTCCAGCAGGACGTCGGCCTCGAACGGCACGTCGCGCCGGTCGGTGATCACCGCGGTCCGCAGGCCCAGCTCGCGGGCCCGCCCCAGGGCGGCGACCGCCTCGGCGGGGTAGCGGGGCAGGACCACCGCGACCAGCCAGCCCGCCCCGGCGCGGCGCGCGGCGTGCAGACCGTCGGCCAGCTCGGAGCCGCCGTGGACCATCAGGCGGACGTCCGGGTGGATGCGGCGGGCGAAGTAGGCGAACGTGGTGGCCAGCCCGCTGGAGACGCGCAGCCCCAGCACCGGCAGCGGCTCGCACGCGGCGAGCGCGGCGCCCAGCTCGGCGACGGACGACGGGTCGGCCAGGCCCTCGCGCACGCTGCGCAGGTTGCCGATCTCGACGTCGATGGCGGTCTGCAGGTCGTTGGCGCGCGGCGGGACCTGGTCGCCCACCACGAGGGGCCGCAGCGCCTGCCGCAGCTCGGGGTAGCCGGCGAAGCCGAGCCCGACGGCGAACCTGGTCACCGACGGCTGACTCACCCCGACCCGGTCGGCCAGCTCCACGCTGGACAGGAAGATCGCCTCATCCAGGTGGTCGCCGAGATAGCGGGCGATCCGCCGCTGCACGGGCGACAGCCGCCGGCCCTCAAGAAGTCGATCGAGTCCGTCCCCCACGTCCCCTCCAACCGCCGGGCCGCGCGCGGGCATTCCCGCATCCACCGCGCGTCCGCCGCGTATCCGCCCGAGCCGGGCCCGTCCGCGCTTCGTCCGGTGGCGGGCCCGGCCGGTACGGTCCGGCGCGGGCCCGCGGGCCGGTCAGGACTCGCGCATCGGGACGCGGACGCCGCGCTCCTCCGCCACCGCGGCCGCCTCGTCGTAGCCGGCGTCGACGTGCCGCATCACGCCGGTCCCCGGGTCGTTGGTCAGGACCCGGTTCAGCTTCTCCGCGCCGAGCCGGGTGCCGTCGGCGACGGTGACCTGACCGGCGTGGATCGACCGGCCGATGCCGACGCCGCCGCCGTGGTGGATGGAGACCCACGCGGCGCCGGAGGCGACGTTGAGCATGGCGTTCAGCAGCGGCCAGTCGGCGATCGCGTCGGAGCCGTCGGCCATGCCCTCGGTCTCCCGGTACGGCGACGCCACCGACCCGCAGTCGAGGTGATCGCGGCCGATCACCAGCGGGGCCTCGATCTCGCCCGAGGCGACCATGTCGTTGAACCGCTCCCCGGCCAGGTGGCGCTCGCCGTACCCGAGCCAGCAGATCCGGGCGGGCAGCCCCTGGAAGTGGACCTTCTCCTCGGCCATCCTGATCCAGCGGGCCAGCGGCTCGTTGTCGGGGAACAGATCCAGGATCGCCCGGTCGGTCCGGGCGATGTCGGCGGGGTTGCCCGACAGCGCCGCCCAGCGGAACGGGCCCTTGCCCTCGCAGAACAGCGGCCGGATGTAGGCGGGCACGAAGCCGGGGAAGTCGAAGGCCCGCTCGAAGCCGCCCAGCTTCGCCTCACCCCGGATGGAGTTGCCGTAGTCGAAGACCTCGGCGCCGGCGTCCTGGAAGCCGACCATGGCCTCGACGTGCCGGGCCATGGACTCGCGGGCCCTGCGGGTGAAGCCCGCCGGGTCCTTGTCCCGCTCGGCGGTCATGTCCTCGAAGGCCATGCCGGACGGCAGGTACATCAGCGGGTCGTGCGCCGACGTCTGGTCGGTGACGATGTCGATCTCGGCGCCGCGGCGCAGCAGCTCGGGGAAGGCGTCGGCGGCGTTGGCCTCGACACCGATGCTGAGCGGCTCGCGCCGGTCGCGGGCGGCGTAGGCCAGGCGCAGCGCCTCGTCGAGGTCGGCGGCGCGGACGTCCAGGTAGCGGTGCTCGATGCGGCGGTCGATGGACCGGGGGTCGCAGTCGACACAGATCACCACGCCGCCGTTCATGGTCACGGCCAGCGGCTGGGCGCCGCCCATGCCGCCGAGTCCGGCCGTCAGCGTGATCGTCCCGGCGAGCGAGCCGCCGAACCGCTTGGCGGCGACGGCGGCGAAGGTCTCGTAGGTGCCCTGCAGGATGCCCTGGGTGCCGATGTAGATCCAGGAGCCGGCCGTCATCTGCCCGTACATGGTCAGGCCCGCGGCCTCCAGGCGGCGGAACTCCTCCCAGTTCGCCCAGTCGGGCACCAGGTTGGAGTTGGCGATGAGGACCCGCGGCGCCCACTCGTGGGTGCGGAACACCCCGACCGGACGGCCGGACTGCACGAGCAGCGTCTCGTCGCCCTCCAGCGTGGTCAGGGTACGGACGATCGCGTCGAAGGAACGCCAGTCGCGCGCGGCCCGGCCCGAACCGCCGTAGACGACGAGCTGCTCGGGATGCTCGGCCACCTCCGGGTCCAGGTTGTTCTGGATCATACGGAGTGCCGCCTCCTGCGGCCATCCCCTGGCGGTGAGCGTGGTGCCGCGCGGGGCGCGCACGGTCCGGCTGCCGGTCATGACCGAGCCTCCTCATCATCATGAATGAATGCATTCATATTTGTCACCCGGAGGCCACGGGTCAACCCGGGCCGGAAGGAGGCCCGACGCGGAAGGCCCCGACGCGAGAGGGCCGGCGCGGGAGGCCCGACGCGAGAGGGCGCCCCGGCCGCCGCCGGGACGCCCTCCGTTTCCGGCCGTCCTCCGCCCCCGCCATGACCCTCGTCCCGCACGGACTGGGCGAAGGGGGATGAGCCGGGAGCGCCCACTGGACGCTCCGATGCGAAGAAGAGGCTCCGCACAGGCCAGGTGCCCGGTTTCCGGAGCGGCGAATCAGCGGAGGGCGGGGTCTTCCGAAGTATCTCGCCACCCGCTACACAGATTTTTCGCAATCCCCTCCGAAGGCTTGAGGCGGTCACCTGGGGGGATGGTGACGGTCAGGGGATCTGCCGAATGCCGGAAGCGCCAGGAGGGGATCGGCATGACGGACGCGGACGACGCGAACCTGCCCGGCGGTTCGGATCTGACGGGGGTGTCGGGCGACGCGGCGGACATCGGCCCGTCCGTCGACGCGGACCTGACCACGGAGCAGGCGGCGGTCTTCCGGGCCGTCTCGGAGCTGGAGAGCTCCGTCGGGCCGGGGCACGTGGCGGAGATCGCGCGGGCGGCGGGGCTGGACCCCGGGCGCGTCGAGGAGGTGCTGGAGGAGCTGATCGGCGGGCCCGGCCTGGTCGTCGCCGCCACCGACCCCTGGCACCCCGAGCTCGGGCCCCGCTACCAGGTGCAGAGCCCGGACTAGCCGCGCCACCGGACACGGCGCCCGGACCGGCCGCCCGCTCACGGGAAGTCCCCTTGCGCGGGAGCCCGTCCGCGGAGAGGACGGCGCCGCCGCGGAGAGGACGACCGCGGAGGGAACGGCCGCGCCGGGCACCGGCGCCCCACGGCCCGGAGGGGGAGCACGAGCCGCGGAGCGCCGGCGCCCGGCGCGGCCGGGCGGAGGGTACGGACGTCAGCCGCGACGGGCGGCGCCGTACTCCCTGCGCATCTCGGCCACGGTGTCCAGGATCTCGTCCTGGGTCTTGAGAAGCCTGGCCTCGGCCTCCTCGGTCCGCCCCTCGGCGGCGAGCCGCCGGTCGCCGATCCGGCCGCCCAGCTTCCGCTTGGCCCTTGCCTTCATCTCACGCAGATTGAGCTTCTCGACGAGACCCACGATCCACACTCCTTCGGCAGGCAGGCCGTTCAGCTTCCCGCCGAGCGGCCGGATATGCCTCGCGCGGGGCCGGATGTGCCCGCGCGGGAAGGACACGGTCAGCCGACCTCGGGGAGGTCGTCGTGTTCGGCGCCGTACTCGGCGTCGCCGTCCTCCGGGCGGCGGAGTTTGATGTCCTCCACCCAGGCGGCGCAGTACCGGCGGATCCCGGCGATCTCCTCCGCCGTCAGGCCGTACGCCTCGAAGTCCTCGTCAGCGATCAGCTCGACGAACTCCAGGCGCATCACCAGCTCGGCGGGCGAGAACTCCTCGTTGTGCAGGCGGGCGAGGTGCTCCAGCTCGCGGAAGCCGTACAGGTGGGAGACCGAGACGACGTCGATGACGTCGCGGGCGAGGCTGCGCTCGTGCAGGGCGCGCATCTTCAGCCCGACCGCGTCGTCCAGGGAGACCACGGACACGTCGCCGACGACCACGGGCCCGCGCTGCAGCGCCTCCCTGAGCAGGTCGAACTCGCAGCTCTGCTCGGTCACCGGGTCGCTCGCCACCAGCCGCGCCATCCGGGGCCCGGACTCCACCACGGTGGCGTCCAGCCCGGCGTCCCGGAACGCCTCGGCGACGGCGTCGGCCACGTCGGGCAGCGGCGTCTCGGCGGCGGTGGCGAAGTCGAGGTCGTTGCTCGGGCGCTCGGTGAGGCCGTGGGCGTTCATGGCGTAGCCGCCGGCCAGCACGAGGCCGAACCGGTCGCAGACCGGCAGGACGGCCCGGAGCATCCGCTCCTGCAACGGGGGCAGTCGTATCGCGTCCACCCGGCTCGCTCCCCTCCGCTCGCGCTCATCCCAACGCGGAGATCTTGCCCTCCCAGGCCCTGCGGTAACTCGGCCCGAGCCCGCGGCGCAGCAGGGGCCAGTCGGCGAGGAGGATCCCGGCGTTGAGGTACGTCTCGGCGTCCTCGCGCCCTCCGCCGGTGATGATCGTCCGGTACAGGCTCATCCGCAGCAGCCGGTTGCCCAGGTCGAACTCGGTCAGGCCCGACCAGGCCAGGTGGACGGGCAGGCTGACCACCCCGGTGGCGGGGCCGCGCAGGTCGGCGAGGGAGTCGGGCACCCGGTGCGCCACGCCCTCCCAGCGGGAGGGAAGCCCGCTCACGGCCGGCTCATTCCCGGCCCGCGATGTGCTCGTGGCGGCCCCGGCCCGCGGCGTGCTCCTGGCGGTCCTGGAGCCTGGCCAGGCGGCGGGTGGAGGGCAGGTCGTGCCGGCCGGAGACGAACTCCTGGAAGGCGATCTTCGCGCGGATGACCGGGTGCCGCCAGCGCCTCTCCCGGTGCACCGCCCTGGCCATCTTCCGGGGCCGGGGCCGCCGGGAGCCGGGCGCCATGAACCAGTGCGCCCACGGCGAGCCCGGGCGGGCCAGCCGCACCGCCCCCACGATCAGCAGCGGCGGCAGGAACAGACCGGCCAAACCGGTCCAGATCTTCCCCTTGAGGAGGGTGACCACGGCCAGCACGAGGTTCGCCACGATCGCGCCGGCGGTGAGCCACGCCCCGCGCGGCGTGCCGTCGGAGTCCTCCCAGCCCAGCGGGCGCAGGCCGGTGAGGAGCAGACCGGTTATCGCGATCGCGGTGAACACCGCGTCCACCGACGCCCGTCCCTCCTCCTCCCAGTAGACGTCGCGGAGGTGCAGGATCAACGCGAACTCGTCCAGGATCAGGGCGGCCCCCACGCCGAAGACGGCGGCGGTCACGGCGTACCAGCCCTGGGAGATGCCCGAGACGACCAGCCCCGCCACCCCGCCCAGCAGGGTCAGCACCACACCGAACACCACGTGGTGGATGTGCATGTCGCCGACGCTGACGTCGCCGAACCAGCCGATCTTCGCCCGGATCAGCCGGACGTTGATCCGGGTCAGCACGAACGCCACGATCAGCGCGACGAAGAAGCAGAACAGCGGCAGCCGTCCCGTGTCCAGGATCCTCTCGCGGAAGAAGTCGTCCATCGATTCATCAGACTATGCAAGGAATCTCCACGGTACGGCTGCCCCGCCGTACGGCCGGACGAAGGCGCACGTTTCCCCCGGCAAGGGATTTCGCTCGGCGGGCACGGCCGGTTAGGCTGGCCACGGCACCGATGAACCCGTGCGGGAGAGCGTCCTGACATCCAGGCCAGGACCCCTGAAGGAGCAAGCCCTCCCCGCGAACCTCTCAAGGCAAAGGACCGTGCGGGTAGGTGATCTCTGGAAAGCAGGCCACGTGGCCTCGCCGAAGGTGAAAGTCCGGCAAAAACCGGGCGAAGCTCTCAGGCATCAATGACAGAGGGGGAGGATGCTCTCATCCGTCCCCTGCCTGAGGTGCGAACATGTCCCGACCCACGCCGCTGCGCGGCGTCCACGAGGCTCTCGGCGCCACCCTGACCGACTTCGCGGGCTGGCTGATGCCGCTGCGCTACGGCAGCGAGTCCGCCGAGCACAACGCGGTCCGCCAGGCGGCGGGCCTGTTCGACCTCTCCCACATGGGCGAGATCTTCGTGACCGGCCCGCAGGCCGGTGAGGCCCTCGACTACGCGCTGGTCGGCCACCTGTCGGCGCTGGAGCCGGGCCGCGCCCGCTACACCATGATCGTCGACCCGGACGGCGGCGTGCTGGACGACCTGATCGTCTACCGCCTGACCGCCGACGAGTTCATGGTCGTCGCCAACGCGTCCAACTACCCCCGGGTCGCCGCCGAGCTGACCGGCCGGGCCAAGGACTTCGACGCCGCGGTGGACGACCGCTCCGAGCAGTACGCGCTGGTCGCGGTGCAGGGCCCGAACTC
Organism: Streptosporangium sandarakinum; assembly: GCF_013409935.1. Classification (GTDB taxonomy): domain Bacteria; phylum Actinomycetota; class Actinomycetes; order Streptosporangiales; family Streptosporangiaceae; genus Streptosporangium; species Streptosporangium nondiastaticum. The sequence continues at coordinate 1,860,560 of NZ_JACCCO010000001.1, forward strand.
GCGCGCCATCCTCGGCGGGCTCACCGACGCCGACCTCGACGGCCTGAAGTACTACGCCGGCCTGCCCGCGACCGTCGCCGGGATCCAGGTCCTCATCGCCCGCACCGGCTACACCGGCGAGGACGGCTTCGAGCTGTTCGCCGCCGCCGGTGACGCCGAGCCGCTGTGGGCGGCGCTGACCGAGGCGGGCGGCCCGCACGGCCTGGTCCCGGCGGGCCTGTCCGCCCGCGACACGCTCCGCCTGGAGGCGGGCATGCCGCTGTACGGCAACGAGCTGACCGCCGAGCTGACCCCGTTCGACGCCGGGCTCGGCCGTGTGGTGAGGTTTGACAAACCGGGCGACTTCGTCGGCCGGGCCGCCCTGGAGCCTCTCAGGGACGTCCCGCCCGCGCGCCGCCTGGTCGGACTGATCGCGACCGGCCGCAGGGTGCCCCGCCACGGCTACCCGGTGGTCGTCGCCGACGACGGCGCCGTCGTCGGCGAGGTGACCAGCGGAGCCCCGTCCCAGACCCTCGGCCGGCCCATCGCCATGGCCTACGTGGACAGTGACCGCTCCGAGGGTCTGGCCGTGAGCATCCGGGGTACCCATGAAGCGGTCGAGGTCGTCGACCTGCCTTTCTACAGGAGGAAAAAGTGAGCAGCATTCCCGGTGACCTGCAGTACACCAAGGAGCACGAGTGGGTCGCGGGCATCGACGACGGCCTGACCCTCACCGTGGGCGTCACGGCCTACGCCGCCGAGGCCCTCGGTGACGTGGTCTACGTGCAGGTCCCTGAGGTCGGTTCCACCGTCGCCGCGGGCGACGCGGTCGGCGAGGTCGAGTCGACCAAGTCGGTGAGCGACATCTTCGCCCCGGTGGGCGGCGAGATCACCGAGATCAACGAGTCGGTCGTGGACGACCCGTCGCTGGTCAACAGCGACCCCTACGGCGAAGGCTGGCTCTTCCGCATCCGCATGGAGGGCGAGCCCGAGGACCTCCTGTCCGCCGAGGAGTACGGCGTGCTCACCTCCGGTGAGTCCTGACCTCCTCTCACCAGAGCCGTGACCACGCGGGCCGCGGGGCGCGCGTGGTCACGGCGACGCAAGCAAGGACCAGATCAATGGCGATCAGCGTCTTCGATCTCTTCAAGATCGGTATCGGCCCGTCCAGTTCGCACACCGGCGGCCCGATGGCCGCGGCGCACAGGTTCGCCCGCGGCCTCGCCCAGGACGGGCTGCTGGAGAAGACCGCGCGGGTCGAGGCGATCCTGTACGGCTCGCTCGGGCTGACCGGCAAGGGCCACGGCAGCGACAAGGCCGTCCTGCTCGGCCTGTCGGGCGAGAAGCCCGAACTGGTGGACGTCGACACCGTCGACGAACGGCTGGCCGCCATGCGCGAGAGCGGGACCGTCCGGCTGTACGGCTCGCACGAGATCCCCTTCGTGGTCGGTGAGGACCTCGTCTTCGAGCGGAAGATCTCGCTGCCGCACCACCCCAACGGCATGCGCTTCACCGCCTTCTCCGAGGCGGGCGACACGCTCCGCGAGAAGGTCTACTACTCGGTGGGCGGCGGGTTCGTGGTGGACGAGAACGCCACCGGCGCCGACCGGATCAAGCCGGACGACACCGCGGTGCCGTACCCCTTCACGACCGGCGCCGAGCTGCTGGCGCACTGCGCCGAGACCGGCCTGTCGATCTCCGGGCTGATGATGGAGAACGAGAAGGCGTTCGGCCGCTCCGCGCAGGAGATCCGCGACGGCCTGCTGAACCTGTGGCGGGTCATGGGCGAGTGCGTGCGGCGCGGCATCGACAAGGAGGGCGTGCTGCCCGGCGGGCTGAAGGTCCGCCGCCGGGCCCACCAGCTCCACCGGCGGCTCAGTGGCGAGTCGCCCGAGCGGGACCCGCTGCAGGCGATGGACTGGGTCTCGCTGTACGCGCTGGCGGTGAACGAGGAGAACGCGGCCGGCGGCCGGATCGTCACCGCCCCGACGAACGGCGCCGCGGGCATCATCCCGGCCGTGCTCACCTACTACCATCGGTTCACGCCGACGCCCGGCGAGGACGGCGTGGTGCGCTTCCTGCTCACCGCCGGGGCGATCGGCGTGCTGTTCAAGGAGAACGCCTCCATCTCCGGCGCCGAGGTCGGCTGCCAGGGCGAGGTCGGCTCGGCCTGCTCGATGGCCGCGGCCGGGCTCACCGAGGCGCTGGGCGGCACCCCGGAGCAGGTGGAGAACGCCGCCGAGATCGGCATCGAGCACAACCTCGGCCTGACCTGCGATCCGATCGGCGGGCTGGTGCAGATCCCGTGCATCGAGCGCAACGCGGTGGCCTCGATCAAGGCGATCACCGCCGCCCGGATCGCGCTGCGCGGCGACGGCCGGCACTTCGTCTCGCTGGACAAGGCGATCAAGACGATGCGCGACACCGGCCGGGACATGCTCGACAAGTACAAGGAGACCAGCCGCGGCGGGCTCGCGGTGAACGTCATCGAGTGCTGACCCGCCACCGGCCCGGCAGGGGTCTCCCCCGCCGGGCCCGGTCCGGTCGCCGGTACGGCACGGCGGACGGGCCTCCACGCCGGATTCGATCCGGCGGCCGGGGCGGCACGGCGGACGGATCTCCCCCCCCCCCCCCCCCCCCGCCGGATTCGGCCCGGGTTCCCCGCCCTCCGGAGCGGCCGCCGCGCGGGAACGTCTCCGGTGCGAGACCACCGAATCGGCATAAAAGCCACCTTCTCGCACCTGATCTTCGTCGCGCGGCCTATGCTGGTTGGCTCGTCGCGGAGGTCCCGGCCGCAGGGGCCTCCCGCCCCAGACGAACCCGGGAGGTCGGAAGGTGTCAGCGGGAGTACGTCCGGACCGCCGTTCCCCGCGCATCCTCCGCCTCCTCGGCGCCCACCGGATATTCCTGGCCGCGCTGCTGGCCGGGGGCGCGCTGCGGGCCCTGGCCGTGCTCGGCTACCGCCCGGCCCTGTGGTTCTGGGCCGACTCCTTCGTCTACCTCAACGGCGGCCTCGACCCGCGGCCCATGGAGTCGCGGCCCGCGGGATACTCGCTGTTCCTGTGGCTGCTGCACCCGCTGTCCAGCGTGCCGGCCGTCGTCGTGGTCCAGCACCTGCTGGGCCTGGCCACGGCGGCCTGCGTCTACCTCGTGCTGCGCCGTCAGGGCGGCCTGCCCGGCTGGGGCGCCACGCTCGCCGCCCTGCCGGTCCTGCTGGACGTCCACCAGGTCCAGCTCGAACACCTCGTCATGGCCGACTCCCTGATGGAGTTCCTCGCGGTGCTGGCCGTCACGCTGCTGATGCGGCGGGAGCGGCCGGGCGTCCGGGCCGGTCTGCTCGCCGGGCTGCTGCTGGCCGCGGCGACCGCCACCCGGACGATCGGCCTGCCGCTGACCGCCGTCGTCCTCGTCTGCCTGGTGATCCGCCGGGCCGGCTGGCGGGCGGTCACCGCCACCGCCGTGGCCGCCGCGCTGGGCCTCGGCGCCTACGCCGCCTGGTTCCGCTCCGAGTACGGCACCTACGGGATGACCCGGGGCAACGCCTTCCTGTACGCGCGCACGCTCACCTTCGCCGACTGCGCGAAGATCAGGCCGGCCGGCCCGGAGGCCGCCCTGTGCCCCGACGAACCGGTCGGCGAGCGCAAGGCCCCGCCGGTCTACATCTGGGACGGTTCCTCCCCGCTGAACAAGGTCAAGGGGAGCTGGGCCGAGCGCGACCGGCTCGCCGGCGACTTCGCCGCCCAGGCCATCAGGGCACAGCCCCTCGACTTCCTGCGCACCGGTCTGGCCGACGTGGTCCACATCTTCGACTGGAACCGCCGCGTCTACCCCACCCCCGGCCCGCAGAGCGCCTACGTCTTCCCGGAGACGGCCAGGCCCTTCCCCAAGGGGACCGCCTCCCAGGGCCGGACGGCCGAGGAGATCACCGTCGCCTACCAGGGCGCCTCCGGCCGGCCCGTGCTGGCCGAGCCGTACGCCGGGCTGCTCCGCGACTACCAGCTGTACGGCTACCTGCGCGGCCCGTTCATCGCCGTGATCGCGCTGATCGGCCTGGCCGGCGTCCTGGCGCGCGTCCGGCGGCTCGGCGGCGTCGTGCTGCTGCCGTGGGCGGCCGGCGCGACGCTGCTGGCGCTGCCGCCGTTCATCGCGGCCTTCGACCACCGGTACGTGGTGCCCGCGCTGCCGTTCGCCTGCCTGGCGGCCGGGCTGGCCTTCTCCCGGGCCTCCCGGGAGGCCCGGGACGCGTCCGGCCCGGCGGTCCCGACGGCCGGGTTGAGCGACCTGCTCGTGCATCCGCTCCCGCCCGCGGCGGCGGGGTCGCCCATGACGGCCGGCGCCTTCCCCGGCGCCTTCCCCGGCGCCTTCCCGGATGCGGGTGACCGGGACCCGTGGGCGGACCGGCCGGCGGCGCCCGCCGCACCGGCCGGGTCCCGGGCCGGAGGGTCAGCGCCGTCCGACGTGCAGCCGGACGACCGCCCCGAGATCGTCGTCGCCGACCGTCCGGCGCACCTTGCCGACCGCGTCGCGGTTCAGCCGCGCGACGAGCTTCGCGAGATCCGACGACGGCCCGCAGGTCACCGAGATCCGCAGCCGGTCGCATTTGACCCACCGGACGCGGATCCGGCTGAGCCCTTCGATTTCTTTAAGCGCAACCCCCAGCATGGCGGTCGCGCTGCCGCTCCGGCTCCCCCATCGTCCCAGCCCCACGGCCCGGATCAGCCAGCGGATCGACAGCAGCGCCAGCGCCGTCAGTAGCAGCGCGGCCACCCACCCCGCCCACGGGTGCTCGGCCGCGTGGGCGGGCAGCCCGCGGGGCAGCAGGCGCTCCCCACGCGGCCAGGGGAGCCTGCCCTCCCCGCGCAGGAAGCCGTAGAGGCCAGCCGCGGCCAGCGCCAGCCCGACGACGGCGAGCCCGACGCGGTTTCCCCGGTACGGCCTCATCCGCGATCCCCGTCCATCCGTCTCCCCCGTCCACCGGCCATCTAGAGCCTCCGCCTGCGGAGCCGTACCACGATCTCCCCCTCGGAGATCGCGCCCAGGCCCGCCAGCCGGTCGCCCACCACCGTGCCGACCTGGCGGAGCAGGGGGCCGGTCCGCTCGGCGCCGCTGATGACCGTGATCTCGATGTCCCGCGCGCCGAGGCGCACCCGCGCGCCGGTCACCTCGTCCACCGACTCGGCCGCCGCCCGGAGCGTACGGCGCAGCGCGCTCCTGGTCAGGCCGATGTACAGCCGCGGGTCGGAGGTCTCCAGCGGCACCAGCCGGGTGCGTCCCGGCAGCAGCGCGAGGGTGAGCAGCGCGGCGCCGGCCACGATCGCGCCCAGCGAGACGAGGATCACGGCGGGGTCCGACCAGGCGGCGGCGCCGGGCCCGACGGCGATCCTCCGGTACGGCACCCGCCCCAGCGGGTGGTCCGTCACCATCCCGACCGTCACCCCGGCGGCGGCCGACAGCGCGGTGGACGTCATCAGGGCGACCACCACGCCGGCCGGGCTCCTGGCCGGGCGGAACAGCCGTACCGCCCGGCGGCGGGCGGCGTGCTGCTGCTCCTCGGCCGTCGTCCCCCCGACTCCCGCGGTCTCCTGAAGGCTACTCGTCACGCCCCCAGGCTTAACCGGCCGGAGGCCCTCGCGCGGGCCGCGACCTGCCATTTTCATGATCTTGGGATCGCCCTGGCGGGAGACTTTACCGCCGCCCACCGAACATGAATACTACTCATGTTCGGTGTCGCCGGGTTATCCTGCGGTCATGGACGACCGTCAGCGCTACGACCGGGCCACCGCGCACCTGGACCCCCCGTTCGCCGTCCTCGACCTGGCGGCCATGCGCTCCAACGCGGAGAGCATGGTCCGGCGGGCCGGCGGCAAGCCGATCAGGGTCGCCAGCAAGTCGATCCGCTCCCGCCCCGTCCTCGAACGGATCCTCGCCATGGACGGCTTCGCCGGCATCATGGCCTTCACCCTGCCCGAGGCCCTCTGGCTCGTCTCCACCGGGCTGCGTGACGTGCTCGTGGCCTACCCCACCGCCGACCGCGCCGCGCTCGCCGAACTGGCCGCCGACGGCCGTGCGGCCCGGGAGATCACGATCATGGTCGACCACCCCGACCACCTGGACCTCGTCGAGTCGGCCGTGGCCGGCGTCCGCGACCGCCACGAGATCCGGGTCTGCCTGGACATCGACGCGGGGTTCGTCGCGCTCGGCGGCCGGCTCCGGGTCGGCGCCCGCCGCTCCGCCGTGCGCGAGGCCGACCAGGCCGCCGACCTGGCGGCCGACATCGCCAAGCGGACCGGCTTCCGCCTCGTCGGGCTGATGGCCTACGAGGCCCAGATCGCCGGAGTCGGCGACGCCGCGCCGGGCAGCCCCGCCCGCACCCGGGCGATCCGGTGGATGCAGGCCAGGTCGCGGCGCGAGCTCGTCTCCCGCCGGGGCCGCATCGTCCACGCCGTCCGCCAGGTCGCCGACCTGGAGTTCGTCAACGGCGGCGGCACCGGCAGCATCGAGAAGACCGCCCGCGAGAAGGCCGTCACCGAGATCGCCGCCGGATCCGGCTTCTTCCATCCCCGCCTGTTCGACTTCTACCGCGGCTTCACCGGCCGGCCCGCCGCGCTGTTCGCCCTCCCGGTCGTCCGCCGCCCCGCCCCCGGCGTCGTCACCGTCCTCGGCGGCGGCTACCACGCCTCCGGCGCCCCCGGCCCGGACCGCCTCCCCCAGCCGTATCTCCCCTGCGGGCTGCGCTACGACCCCGACGAGGGCGCCGGGGAGGTCCAGACGCCCCTCCTCGGCCAGGCGGCCGAGGACCTGCGCGTCGGCGACCGCGTCTGGTTCCGCCACGCCAAGGCCGGCGAGCTGTCCGAACGCTTCGCGCGCCTGTACCTCGTCGACGGCGAGAAGATCGTGGAGGAGGCGCCCACCTACCGCGGTGAGGGCCGGACCTTCCTCTGAGACCGGACCCGCGGCCTTCGCGGCGCGGTCCGCGAGCCTTCGCGGACCGCGCCGTGAGCCTTCCGCGCGGCCCGGACGGCGAGCCCGTGGAGCGCCGACCGGCCGCGCCCCCGGGCCTGGCCGGGTCAGCGGGCCGGGTCGCCGACGCCGGCCGTACGGCCCGCCGGGTCAGCGGCGGCGGCGCCGCCAGAGCAGGACCGCCGCGCTGACCGCGAGCACCGCCCCCACACCCACCAGGATCGGCCCGAGCTCCGGCTGCTCCCCGGCCCAGAGGTCCTCCGGCTCCTCCCCCGGCCGCACCGGCCGCGGGTTGAGCCCGACCGCCTCACCGACCCGCTCGCCCACCGAGACCAGGAACCTCCTGGCGTCCGACTCGGCCTTGGCGACCGTCCGGCGCGCGACGTTCTTCGGGCTCACCCGGTCGGCGATGGCATCCACCGTCTGGGCCAACTCGGCACGGGTCCGCGCGATCCGCCGTTCCAGCTCCATGGGATCGGTGTCCGCCATGGCTCTCCTCTCATCGCCCTTGACATCGATCAGTCTGTCAGGTCCGTCCCCCCGACGACACTTCGGGCCGACCGGTAAGTTGACCCGGGAACGATTCCACGGAGGGACACAATGAAACTCGAGCCCGGCGACGCCGCCCCGGACTTCGCCCTTCCCGCCGCCGACGGCACGACCGTCTCCCTGGAGGGGCTGCGCGGCAGGCGGGTGATCCTGTACTTCTATCCCGCCGCGATGACCCCGGGCTGCACCAAGCAGGCCTGCGACTTCCGCGACAGCCTCGACTCGCTGGCCGCCGCCGGCTTCGCCGTACTCGGTGTGTCGAAGGACTCCCCCGCCAGGCTGACGAAGTTCGCCGAGCGCGACGCGCTGACCTTCCCGCTGCTGTCGGACCCGCAACTGGAGGTCCACAAGGCGTACGGCGCGCACGGCGAGAAGACGATGTACGGCAGGACCACCGTCGGGGTGCTGCGCTCCACCTTCGTCATCGACGCCGACGGCAAAATCGAAAAGGCCCTCTACAACGTGAAGGCGACCGGCCACGTGGCCCGTCTCCGCCGCGAGCTGGGCGTCGACCAGTAGCTCTTCCCCTTTTACAGCCATTCGAGCGCACCCCGGGGATTGTCGGTCGCACCGCCCGTCCTCGGGGCGTGCCCATCAAATATGAATACGCCCCCGAAATGCCGGCCGAGGCGGCGGCGGAATCCCTCGGCGTCACCGAGGTCCCCCGCCGCCTGGGCATGACCGTCGCCGGAGGCGACCACGCCCACATCAGCCGTCGGCCGAAACGCTTCGGGATCGTCACGTCCCATTTCCTCGGCCAGGCTCACCACGGGGAGGTTGCTCGTCCCGGCGTCTGTCACCGGGCCGGATTCTCCGCGCGCTCCCACCCGGCTCCCACCGGATCAGGCCCCCGTGCCGCGCCGGGCGCCGCGGGAAGTGGGCGCGCCCTACCGGTGCGAGGGCTGTAAGATCGGGGGAGCCTGGCCGGGCCGGGCCCTGACCCCGCACGTCGGCCACATCAACGGCGACCGGCTCGACAACAGAATAAAAAACTTGCGATTTCTCTGCCCGAACCGCCATTCTCAGACAGAGAATCTCGCAGGAAAAAGCAGGGGCCGTAGCCCAACGGTAGAGGCGGCAGTCTTAGGAACTGTACAGAGCGGGTTCGAATCCCGTCGGCCCCACAAAGAATCGAAAGCGATTCGACGGTCCTCAGGCCCGTGAACCCCGCCGTGACCGTCTCGCCGCAGGACGCGTTCTTCATCGAGCACCCCCGGAGGGAGAAGGGCGCGAGGTCGCGGTCCGCGGTCATCCGTGAGGCGCCGCGACCGCCGCGTGAGGCGCCCCTCGGGGAGGAGCGCGCCGCCGCCTTCCCGAACGTCTCCCTGCGCTCCGCCCGCCGCGCCGTACCGCGCCGGGTCGGCAATGGGCCCCATCCGTACCCGCCGAAACCCGGCCGTGAACGACGGGTGGGGCCGTGAACAGGATCTCCACGCGGTGATCACTCTCGTCACCAAATCGTGAAAATTCATCTTTTGACCGAAATATTGACGGCGATCTCACGGCAGGGTCAAATCCTCTCAGCCCCAGTGCTACCGACGAGTCCCTCCCCTCCGCCGTTCACCTCGCCAGGCGCGCAGCGTGCGTGGACGCGCTCCGGGACTCGCCACCACGCACCACGGCGGACCACGGACACCCCTCCGAAAAGATCCCGTGGCCGCCGCTCAGCAAAGGAGCACCCGCGTGAAACGCTCTGTCGCGTTTGCGCTCGTTGCCTCGGCGTCAAGCCTCGCCGTGGCACTGTCCGCCCCGTCCGCCGGAGCCGTCGGGCTGACCGCCCAGGCTCCGCCGGCCGCCTCCCCCGACACTCCCGCCCAGGCCGCCGACCGCCTGGTGGAGTCCGAACCGGCGATCCTGCGGGCCTCTCCCAAGGACCGCTTCCTGCGCCACAGCGCTCTCGCCACCAAGGACGGGCTCAACTACGTCGCCTACGAGCGCACCTACGCCGGCCTGCCGGTCTACGGCGGCGACTTCGTCGTCGTGACGAACGCCACCGGCGGCGTGCTGAGCACGTCGGTCGCCCAGACCGAGCCGCTGAGCGTCTCGACCACCCCGAAGATCGACGCGGCGAAGGCCGCCGAGATCGCCCGGACGCAGATCAGCGACCCCGCCGAGGTCGCCGCGCCGAAGCTGTCGGTGATGGCCCAGGGGCGGGGCCGGCTGGCCTACGAGGTCCTGGTGACCGGCGCCGACCGCGGCCGCGAGAGCAAGATGCGCGTCTTCGTCGACGCGGTGACCGGTGAGGTCGCCGAGAAGTCGGACGTGGTCAGGGACGGCTCGGGGGCGAGTTACTACAACGGCCCGGTCACCATCGGCACCTCCGGCTCCGGCACGTCGTACTCCATGACCGACCCGGCCCGCCCGGGTATCCGCTGCGGCGGTCAGGGCGGCACCGCCTACACCGGGACGGACGACAGCTGGGGCAACGGCTCGGGCACCGACCTGGAGACCGCGTGCGTGGACGCCATGTACGCGGTGAGCCAGGAATGGGACATGCTCAAGAGCTGGCTGGGCCGCAACGGCATCGACGGCAACGGCAGCGGCTTCCCCGCGCGGGTCGGCCTGAGCGACGTCAACGCCTACTGGAACGGCAGCTACACCAACTTCGGCCGCTCCCAGGACGGGCAGCGTCAGGCGACGCCGATCGACGTGGTGGCCCACGAGTTCGGGCACGCGATCTTCCAGACCACGCCGGGCGGTTCGAGCGGCAGCAACGAGAAGGGCGGGCTCAACGAGTCCACCGGTGACGTCTTCGGCGCGCTGACGGAGTTCTACGCCAACGAGCCGAGCCAGTACGACCCGCCGGACCTCAGCGTGGGTGAGGAGGTCAACCTGGTCGGCGACGGCCCGATCCGCTACATGCACAAGCCGTCCCTCCTCGGCGACCCCGACTGCTACTCCTCCTCGGTGCCGAACATGGAGGTGCACGCCGCGGCGGGCGTGCAGAACCACTGGTTCTACCTGCTCTCGATGGGCACCAACCCGACCAACGGCCAGCCGGTCAGCCCGACCTGCAACAACACGACGGTCACCGGGGTCGGCATCCAGAAGGCCGGCCAGATCTTCATGGGCGCGCTGAACCGCAAGACCACGACGTGGACCCACCAGCTCGTCCGCAAGGCGACCCTGGAGGCGGCGATCCAGCTGTTCCCGGGTTCCTGCACCGAGTTCAACGCGACCAAGGCCGCGTGGAACGCCGTCAGCGTCCCGGCCGCCTCGGGCGAGCCCACCTCGTGCGGTTCGACGAGCAACGACTTCTCGATGACGCTGAACCCGGCCTCGGCCAGCGTGCAGGCCGGCCAGCAGGCGACCTCGACGGTCGGCACGCAGACCACCTCGGGCAGCGCGCAGAGCGTGACGTTCTCGGCCTCCGGCCTGCCGTCGGGGGCGACCGCGTCCTTCAGCCCGGCGTCGGTGACCTCGGGCGCCTCCTCCACCATGACGATCTCGGTCCCGGCGGGCACGGCCGCGGGCACCTACAACGTGATCGTCACCGGTGACGGCGCCAGTGTGGACCACACGGCCACGTTCAACCTCACGGTCGGCACGACGGGCAACGTCGTCTTCAACGACACCTTCGAGACCGACCTGGGCTGGACGGTGAACGCGAGCGGCACCGACACCGCCACCACCGGGAAGTGGGAGCGCGGTGACCCGGCGGCGACCTCCTCGGGCGTGACGCTGCAGCTCGGCACCACCGTCAGCGGGTCCAACGACCTGGTCACCGGCCGTCTGGCGGGCATCGCGGCGGGCGACTACGACGTGGACGGCGGCCTGACGAGCGTCCGTTCGCCGGAGATCGCGCTGCCGTCCGGGACGCTGACGCTGACGTTCTCCTGGTACCTGGCGCACCTGAACAACGCCACCAGCAGCGACTACTTCCGGGTCCGCGTGGTGAGCGGCAGCTCGAACACCGTGGTGTTCCAGCAGCTCGGCGCGGCCTCCGACCGGGCCGGGGCCTGGCAGACGGCGACGGTGAACCTGTCGTCCTACGCCGGTCAGACGGTCCGCCTGCTGGTGGAGACCGCCGACGCCTCGACGGCGAGCCTCATCGAGGCCGGCGTCGACGACGTGAAGATCACCAAGTCCTGATCCGGCGGCTCCGGCGTGGCGGCCCGGCCGTCACGTGAACGTCGCGGCCCCGGTCCCCTCCCCAGGGGCCGGGGCCGCTTCGCACTATCCCCATCGTCACCGGCCGGCGTGTTCTCCCGAGTCGCCGGCCCGGCGGGCGGATGTCTCCCGAGTCGCCGGGCCGCGCGGTGCGTCCTCACCATCGCGCGGCCCGGCGTTGTTGTGATCCGCCATCACAAACGGTCTCCCTTTACTCACCCCGGAGGGTGCTCCCAGCCACCATGATGCCCAAGAAGCGGTAAAGCACACGTAAGCCGTACAAAATGTGCTACCTGGGTCGTACACCGTGCTCCCCCCTGAGGGGGAAGGGGACCGATCCACCCGTACGTATCGTGGGGATGTGTTCGGCAGACTGCACTCCTGGGGCCGGCGGCACCCGGCGGTCGTGGACCTCCTGTGGCTGACGCCGTTCCTGCTGATCTCGTTCGCCAACCTTGAGCTGCTCCGCTCCGGGGACGCCCACCTGATCGGCCGGGACCTCGGGCCCTGGGGGTTCCTCGCACTCGCGGTGGCGCTGGTGGCGCCGATGTTCTGGATGCGCCGCCACCCGCTGGCGGTGTTCACGGCCGTCTCGCTGGTCAGCTTCGCCCAGTGGCTCGCCGAGGTGCAGCCACAGTTCTTCAACCTCTCCGTGCTCATCGCCATGTACGGCGTGGCGTCGCACTGCACGCCGCGCTGGGCGGTCGGCGCGCTTCTCACCTCCGAGCTGGGCATCTTCCTCTCCCTCATCCAGTCCCCCGGCGACCCCGACGGCAGATCCTTCGCCAGCTCCTCGGTGTTCGTCGTGGCGATCTGGATCACCGGCATCTACACCAGCACCCGCCGCCGCTACCTGGAGGGCCTGGAGGAACGGGCCGAGCGGGCCGAGCGCGAGCGCGACCAGCAGGCCCGGCTGGCCACCGCCGCCGAGCGGGCCCGGATCGCCCGCGAGCTCCACGACGTGGTCGCGCACAACGTCAGCGTGATGATCGTCCAAGCCGACGGGGCGGGCTACGCGCTGGGCGGCGGAAACCCCGACACGGCCCGCGAGGCGATGAGGACGATCTCCGCCACCGGCCGCCGGGCCCTGGCCGAGATGCGCAGGATGGTCGGCGTGCTGCGGGCCGACGACACCGCCGAGGAGTACACCCCGCAGCCCGGCCTGTCCCAGCTCGACGACCTGGTGACGCGGGTCCGCTCCTCCGGCCTGCCGGTGGACCTGCGCGTCACCGGGATCCGGCAGGCCCTCCCCGAGGGGGAGGAGCTGACGGTGTACCGGATCGTCCAGGAGGCGCTGACCAATACCCTCAAGCACGGCGGTCCCGGCACGCGGGCCACGGTCGAGATGGAGTACGGCGTGCGCGAGCTGCTGCTGCGGGTGACCGACGACGGCCGCGGCGCCGCTGCCCCCCGCAGCCCGGACGGCCACGGCCTGGTCGGCATGCGAGAGCGGGCCGCCGTGTTCGGCGGGAGCGTCGACGCCTGCCCCCGGCCCGGCGGCGGGTTCCAGGTGACGGCGCGGCTACCGGTGGGCGAGCCCGCGGCCGGTTGAGCGAGAGGGGTGCGCGGGACGTGATCCGCGTGATGCTGGTGGACGATCAGGAGCTGCTGCGGACGGGGTTCCGCATGGTGCTCGGGGCGCAGCCCGACATCGAGGTCGTCGCGGAGGCGGGCGACGGCGCCGCGGCGGTCCGGGCCGCGCGGACGGCCGGGGCGGACGTCGTGCTGATGGACGTGCGGATGCCCGTCATGGACGGGGTGGAGGCGACCCGGCTGATCCGCGCGGAGCCGGACGGGCCGCGGGTGCTGATCCTCACCACCTTCGACCTGGACGAGTACGCGTTCGCCGCGCTGAAGGCCGGCGCGTCCGGGTTCCTGCTCAAGGACGTGCCGCCCGCCGACCTCGTCAGCGCGATCCGGTCGGTGCACAGCGGCGACGCGGTGGTGGCGCCGAGCACGACGCGGCGGCTGCTGGAGCGCTTCGCCGTACACCTCCCGTCGCCGGGTACGGCGGAGCCCGCGGCGCTGGACGGGCTCACCGCGCGGGAGCGCGAGGTGCTGGTGCTGGTGGCGCGGGGGTTGTCGAACACCGAGATCGCCGCCCGGCTGGTCCTGGCCGAGGCGACGGTCAAGACGCACCTGGGCCGGATCCTGGCCAAACTGGGCCTGCGGGACCGGGCGCAGGTGGTGGTGTACGCCTACGAGAGCGGCCTGGTCACCCCGAACTCGGCGGGTTAGCCGCCCCGCCGGCCCCGGCTCTCTCCCTCCCGGCTCCCGCCGAGCCCGCTCGGGGTCCGGGCCCGGGAGCCCTCGCCCGGGACGGGCCGGGCCGGGTCGGCCGAATGGCCGATGCCGGGCTACCCCTCCGGTGGGAACCGCCGCTCCGCGCGGGCCCTTCGGCGGAGGACAAGTCCGTCCCGCAGTCCGATGGCGGGCGTTTCCCCTGGCAATAGCGTTTTCCCGTCATCAATGGCTGTTGTCGCAAGGAGAGTTGACGTGACCCTCACCGGTGGAGAGGTCGGCGCGCGAGGCGCGCGGGAGAAGGCGGCGCCCGCCGTGGTCGCGAAGGGGCTGACGAAGAGCTACGGCCGGGGGGACACGACCGTGCACGCGCTGCGCGGGGTGGACGTCTCCTTCGCGACCGGCGCCTTCACCGCGATCATGGGGCCGTCCGGGTCCGGGAAGTCCACGCTGATGCACTGCCTGGCGGGCCTCGACACGGTCAGCGGCGGGCAGGTGCACATCGGCGACGTCGAGCTGACCGGGCTGGGCGACAAGCGGCTCACCCTGCTGCGCCGCGAGCGGATCGGCTTCATCTTCCAGGCGTTCAACCTGCTGCCGACGCTGACCGCCGAGCAGAACATCCGGCTCCCGCTGGACATCGCCGGCCGCCAGGCCGACCAGGACCTGTTCGACCGCGTGGTGGAGACCGTGGGCCTGCGCGACCGGCTCGGGCACCGGCCGACGGAGCTGTCCGGCGGCCAGCAGCAGCGGGTGGCCGTGGCCAGGGCGCTGATCAGCAAGCCGCAGGTCATCTTCGCCGACGAGCCGACCGGCAACCTCGACTCCCGCAGCGGCGCCGAGGTGCTGTCCTTCCTGCGCACGTCGGTGCGCGAGCTCGGCCAGACGATCGTGATGGTCACCCATGACCCGGTGGCGGCCTCCTACGCCGACCGCGTGGTGTTCCTCCGTGACGGCCTGCTGGTCAGCGAGATCCACCGGCCGACCCCGCAGAGCGTGCTGGACACGCTGATGAAGCTGGAGGCCTGAGGGATGGTCAAGGCGACACTCGCCGGGCTGCTGGCGCACCGGCTGCGCCTGCTGCTCACCTCGCTGGCGATCGCGCTGGGCGTGGGCTTCATCGCGGGCACCTTCGTGCTCACCGACACCATCGACGCGGGCTTCAGCCGGCGGTTCGCCGCGGCGGCCGACAAGGTCGACGTCGCCGTGCTGCCCGCCCCGGGCACGGACCGGCAGGTGCCGCCCCACATTCCGGCGGCGGCGCTGGAGAAGGTCCGCGCGGCCAGAGGGGTCGCCGACGCCCAGGGGCTCGTGCGGGGCACCTCCGCCCTGATCGGCAAGGACGGCAAGGCCGCCGGCGACTACCCCACCTCCGGCCTCTCCGTCGTCGAGGGCCCGCTGAACCGCACCGAGATCACCAGCGGCGCGGCGCCGAAGACCGACGCGCAGGCCGTACTCGACGAGAACACCGCGAAGACCCGCGGTTTCAAGGTCGGGGACCGGATCACGGTGCTCGACTCGCGCGAGGCCAGGCACGAGTTCACCCTGGTCGGCCTGTTCGACGTCGGCCTCGACCAGGAGCTCGGCTACACCGGCGCGGTCGGATACACCACCGCCATGGCGCAGCGGATGACCGGGCAGCGCGTCTTCACCGAGATCGACGTCGTGGCCGCCGAGGGCGTCTCCCAGGAGCAGGCCCGCACGGCGGTCGCCGCCGCCCTGGGGCCGGGCTACCAGGTCGTGACCGGGGAGAAGTTCGCCGACGACCTGGCGAAGCGGAACGGCGCGGACACCGGGATACTCAAGACGGGCCTGCTGCTGTTCGGCTTGGTGGCGATGTTCGTGGCCGCCCTGGTCATCTACAACACCTTCACCATCCTCGTCGCCCAGCGGACCAGGGAGATGGCGCTGCTGCGCTGCATCGGCGCCACCCGCGGGCAGGTCTTCGGCTCCGTCCTGCTGGAGTCGACGGTCGTCGGCCTGCTCTCCTCGGCCCTCGGGCTGCTGCTCGGCTACGGCCTGAGCCTGGGGGCGCTCACCGCGCTGACCTCGCTCGGCGCGCCGCTGCCCACCGGCGTGGCCCCCACCCTGACACCGCGCACGATCGGGCTGGCCGTGGCCCTGGGCGTCATCGTCACCGTGGGCGCGGCGCTGCTGCCGGCCCGGACGGCGACGCGGGTCGCGCCGATCGCGGCGCTGCGCTCGCAGATCGAGGAGCGCACCTTCCGGACCGGCGTCGTCCGGATGGTCCTGGCGGCGCTGTTCCTGCTCGCCGGCGCGGGCGTCACCGCGGCCGGGGTCGCCATGGACCCCGGCGAGACCGCGCTCTTCGTCGTCATGGCCGGCGGCACGGTCTTCTTCCTGGGGGTGCTGGTCTTCGGCCCGGTGCTCGTCAGGCCGCTCGGCGCGCTGGTCGGCTGGCTGCCCGCGAAGCTCGCCGGGGTGCCCGGCAGGCTCGCGATGGACAACTCCGGCCGCAACCCCCGCCGGTCGGCCACCACGACCGTGGCGCTCACCGTGGGCGTGACGCTCATGACCCTCATCGCCGTCATCACCGGCACCGTACGGACGACCTTCACCGAGCGGCTCGACGAGCAGTTCCCGGTGGACTACCTGATCCAGCCGCAGGACCGCGACGCCACGCTCCCCCGCGCCCTGGGCCAGGGGCTGCGGAACAGCCCCGAGCTCGCCTCGGTCGTGGCGTTCCGCGAGAAGATCACCAAGGTCGGGGACCGCGGCGCCGAGTTCCGGGTGGGGACCTTCACCCCGGCGCCGGGCTTCCGGCCGGAGCTCGACAAGGGCTCGATCGCGCTGCTCACGCCCGGGACCGCGGTCATCGGCCGGCATGTCGCCACCGACCTGGGGCTGAAGGTCGGCGACCGGATCACCGTGCGGACCGCCAGGGCCGGCACGGTGAACCTGCGGGTCGCGGCCACCTTCAACCCCGAATCCGGGGTCCTGCCCCCGGTCACCGTGCCGGAGGGCGACTTCGACCGCTACTTCGGCGCGGTCGGCGACAGCCGGATGATGATCAACGCCCGGGACGGCGTCGGCGCCGACGTGGGACGCCGGATCGTCGAGGCGGCGGCGCAGCCGTACCCGACGGCGAAGGTCGCCAGCGCGGCCGAGGTCCGGGGCCAGTTCGAGGAATCACTCGACATGATGGTGATGATCATCACCGGCCTGCTGGGCCTGGCGGTGCTCATCTCCCTGCTGGGCATCGCGAACACGCTCTCGCTGTCGGTCCACGAGCGGACCCGGGAGTCGGCCCTGCTGCGGGCGCTCGGCCTGACCCGGCCCCAGCTGCGGCGGATGCTCTCGGTGGAGGCGCTGATCCTGGGGCTCATCGGCGCACTGGTCGGCGTGGCGCTCGGCGTCGGGTTCGGCTGGGCCGCGACGCGGACGATGGTCGACGACGTCGCCTTCCAGGTGCCGGTCACGCAGATCCTGGCGTTCGTGGCGCTGTCCGGCCTGGCCGGGATCGTCGCCGCCGTGCTGCCGGCCCGCCGGGCCGCCCGCGCCTCCATCGTCGGCTCCCTCGCCACCGGCTGACCGGCCGGCACGGCGGCCGGGCGCCCGCGGGGCGGCGCGCGTCGAGCGGAGAAGTACGCACACGGCCGGGTCGCCCGCGGGGGCGGCGCCCCGGCCGTTCCTCCTACTCCCCCGTGTAGAGCCGGTGGAGGTCCACCAACTGGATCCGGCCGTCACCGGAGGCGGCCGCCGTCCGGAGATCGTCGGTGAACCCCGCTCCGCTGAACATGATGAGCACCCCCGGGGCCCGCCCCCGGGCGGCCAGTACGGAGGCGATCTTCTCAAGCCTGTTCAGGTGGCCGAGACCGACGACGTCTCCCCATTTGATCTCACCGATGGCGAGCAGCCGGCCCTCGGGGTCGAACGCGGCGAGGTCGACTTCGTGCCCCGTGCGCGTGGCCTGGTCGTAGACGACCCCCGAGAGGATCCTCGCGGGAAAACCCCCGAAGGTGTCGTCGGCGGCCATGTTCGACGCCCAGACCCGGCACATCCGCTCGAACACCGGCCCGGCGACGTTGCTGAGGAACTTCGGCGCGGACGCCTTCCAGATACGTTCGGTACGGCCGGGCCGTACCTGCTCCAGCTGCGCCCAGTACGGGCGCATGATCACGTGATAGAAGCGGATCAGTGGCTCGGTGATGCGGTACTCCGACCTGTTGGACCGGAACGCGTCCGGTTCGGTGACGAGAAGACCCGCCTCTTCCAGAACCGTCAGATGGTGGGAGATGTCAGTGGCCTTGCGCTCGATACGGGTCGCTATACCGCCCCGGGTGGCGTTCCCTTCGGCCACGGCGGCGAGAACCGTGTGGTAGAGACCCGTGTCGCGGAGTGTCGGATCCTCCGCGAGGAGGGCGCGCACCTCACGGAAGAGAGGGCTCGCCGGATTGAGCACGTGCTCGACGACCCACGCGTCGAACTCGTCGAGGCTCGCCGGTGCTTCACCGCGGAGGTATTCGGTGCGGTAGGCGGGCGTGCCGCCGAGCACGAAGTACAGCGTGGCCGCGAGCCGATGGTCGGTGATGCCCCAGAACCCGGCGGCCGTCCGGAAATCGAAGGTCGGCACGACCAGTTCGAGGCCGGCCCTGCCGCGAAGCGGAGCGGCGCCGGTGAGCAGGCCCCCCATGAAGGAGATCGAGGACCCGCACAGCAGAATCCGCGCCCTGGAGGCCAGCCGCGCGGCGCGGCGCGGCGACAGCGCCTTCTGGATGACGGAGGGAAGGTCCTTGGCATCTCTGACCAGGTAGGGGAACTCGTCGAGGACCACGGGGACCGGACGGTCCGCTGCCAGGGCCAGCAGCCCGTCGATGGCCTGCGCCCAGTCGCCGAAGCGGACCGTCCCCGGTGCGCCGTTGTAGGCGGCCACCGCGTCACCGAGCTGCCGGAGCGCCTCCTGGCGCGGCACGGCCTCCGTCGCCGCGTAGTAGAAGCCGCCACTGGCCTCGCAGAGCGATTCCAGGAGGAAGGACTTGCCCTGCCGTCTACGCCCCGACACCACCCCCAGGGTGGCGCCCGGGCCGTCGTCACCGGCGAAGCGGGTGAGCTGCCGCCACTCCCAGTCGCGATCGAACATGTCCGGAGGCTTGGCCGGTCGCACGAACCCTCCATTTTTAGGAGCACGTTTATTAGTATCGTACTCCTAAAAACAGCGATCTACCGGAGACGGGGACCCGGCCACTGCTCGGCGACCGCCTCGGGGTGGAGCAGCGGCCGGAGGGCGAGCTCCCCGGTGTACTTGTCGATCACCACGCAACCGCCGCCGACGGTGTCGGGCAGCACGCCGGGGTCGTCGGGCTCGGGCTCCACGGCCCAGGCGACGTAGCCGCCGCCGAAGCCGTGGAGCCGGATCTCCACGGTGGAGCCGGGACGGCGGACGCCGTTGAAGTACTCCTCGGCGATCGCCCTGGCCTGGTCGAGGTTCACTGCCGCCCCTCCACGTCGATGCCCCCGATGGGATTCACGACCACTCCTCCGCGCCGATGGCCCCGATGAGGTTCACGGCCGCCCCTCCACGTCGATGCCCCGGTGGGATTCACAGCCGCCGCCCCTCCGCGTCGACCGCCACGCAGAAGACGCCGGCCACCGACTCGTACGGCGGCTCCACCGACATGTGGCCCCGCTGCGCGTCGATCCAGATCACCTCGCCCGAGTAGTTGACCGCGTTCCAGGCGTGACTGCCGCCGCCCGGCCACCGGTTCATGATGACCGCGCACGAGCCGTGCCCGCCGGACAGCAGCGCCTGCGCGATCGGGACGTAGGAGTGCCGCCCCTGCCCGACGTACCGGAAGCGCTGGCCCAGCCACCGCTCGGCGCGGGCCACTCCCCCGGCCTCCCCGGTGAGCAGCGGCTTGCCGGCCCGGTCGTACTCCGGCCGCCGGGGGGCCGCCACCGCGGGCGCGCCGTACCAGGTGGACAGCACCGCCAGGGCGCAGTCCACCGCGTTGGTCGCCCGGAACGGGTCCTCGGCGGGGCCGGCGCCGTTGACCAGCCTGATCCACATGCCGCGCGGGTCGGGGAAGCGCCGCGGCACGCCCCGCTCGGTCAGCGGCACCGCCCGCGTCACGTCCTCCTGGGTCTGCGGGTCGGGCATCGCCAGCCCGCCCGCCACGCCGTACGGCCGGCACCGGTCGAGCAGCAGCGGCCGCCAGCGCGCCGGCTCCGGTTCCCGTGGCGCCGCGACCGGAGCCGGGACCGGCTGCGAGCCGTCCAGCTCGAAGTCACGCCACCGCCGCCCGTCCGCGGCCACGACGGGGTTGTAGACCCCCTCGGGCAGAAACAACCGCGTCATGCGTCCCCCTCGCCCATCCGTCCGGGGCCGATGGTAGGGCCGCCCCGCCCGCGGCGCGGGCGAGTTGACCAGACCGGCGGGTGAGTTGACCGAACCGGGGGCGCGCACCGGGCGTTCCGGAACCGACCGGCGGCGGGGCGACCTACCGGGCCGTTACCCGCGGCGACGTGGCCGCCCGCCCCGGCTCGAGACACGGAAAGTCACCACTCTGCTTCATTTGGTCACTTTATGTTACTCAATGGTAATAAGCTGGGCGCAAGGCTTTGATCTCCCCTGGGCGACCTCCGGGACCCGCCGTGCCTACCGTGGGACACGAGGTTCCCAGGCCGGGACGGCGCCGCGTACGGCGACGGCCCGGCGGTTCGCCGGTCCGGGCCGCACCCGGACCCCGAGGGCCGGACGGAGTGATGTCCATGACGATCAGGCACACCCTCTCCACGGGGGCGGTGCTCGCCTCCCTCCTCGCCGTCCCGGCGGTGACGCTGGACGGACTCGGCGGTCCCCCCGGGCAGGCCGGGCTGCTCTCCGCGGCATCGTCCCAGGCCAAGACCGCCAAACCCTGTTCGGAGGCCAAGCATCCCGCCAAGTGCCGCGCCCGGCACCACGGCCACGGCGGGGGCACGTCCAAGAGCGGTCCCGGTATCAACCCTGGCCATATCGGCGGTGGCGGGGAGATCAACCCCGGCGGCGGCGGCGCGAGCGGTCCCGCCGGGGTCAACGACTGACGCCCCGCGACCCGGCCGGGCCGTGCCCGGCCGGGAGCCGGGCCCATGGGGTCGTGAGGCCGGAGGCTCAGGCGACGGTGACCGTGACGGTGTGCAGGCCGGTGGCGCCGTCGGGCGTGACCGGGGCGCGCCGGGCGGTCTGGGGGCGTCCGGTGGCGTCCGTGGCTCGCACCTCGATGGTGTGCCGGCCCCGGACGGCGTCCCAGTCGTCGACCACCCACTGACGCCAGGTGTCGGCGGTCGGTGCCTCCGCCAGCCGAGCCCGGCGCCACGGCCCGCCGTCGATCCGCACCTCGACGGCGTCCACCCCCCGGTGCTGCGCCCAGGCGACGCCCGCGATCACGGTACGGCCCGGCGGGACGCGCGCGCCGTCCCTCGGCAGGTCGATGCGCGACTGCGTCTTGACCGGCCCCTTCTCCGCCCATCCCCGGGTCGTCCAGTAGGCCGTGTCCCGGTCGAAGCGGGTCACCTTGATCTCGGTGACCCACTTGGTCGCCGAGACGTACCCGTACAGGCCGGGCACGACCTGGCGGACCGGGAAGCCGTGGTCGACCGGGAGCGCCTCGCCGTTCATGGCGACGGCCAGCAGGGCCTCGCGGCCGTCGAGGACGACGTCGAGCGGCGTGCCGCAGGTCCAGCCGTCGGCGGAGGTGCTGAGCAGCATGTCGGCCCCGCTCCGCACTCCCGCGTCGCGCAGCACGTCGGCCAGCCGCGCGCCCAGCCAGCGGGCGTTGCCGGCGTACGGCCCGCCGACCGGGTTGGAGACGCAGCACAACGTGACGTCCGCCTCCACCAGGGGCCGCTTGAGCAGGTCGGCCAGGGTGAGTTCGACCGGCCGGTCCACCATGCCGCCGATCCGCAGCGTCCAGTCGCGCGGATCGACCTGCGGCACGACGATCGCGGTGTCCACCCGGTAGAAGTCACGGCTGGGGGTGACGAACGGCGTCAGCCCCCTGATCCGCAGGTCCGCCCCGGCGGGGATCGGCTCGGCCGGTACGGCGGGGCGGGGCAGCACCAGGCCCGCCCGGGCGGCGCTCACCTCCGACCGGCTCGACAGCGCCCGGCCTGCCAGGCCGCTCACCCCGGCGACGGCGGCGCCGCCGAGCACGCCGGTCAGCAGCCCACGCCGGTTCACCGCGTACCGGTCACGCCCGGCCCGCATGACCGGCGGCCCCGTCTCCTCCGGGCGGGCGTCGTCGGGCCGGGCGGCGGAGGCCCGCCTCAGCAGGACCCGCAGCGCGATCGCGCCCGCCGCGACCCCGGCGACGGTGGGGATCACGTCCGCAGGGCCGGCGCCGGGGCGGGTCAGGACGGCGGCCACGCCGACGGCCCCGAAGGCCGCCAGCCCCGCCAGGCCGTACCGGAGGTCCCGGGCGGCGAAGACGCCCACGGCGACGGCGAGCACGGCCATGACGGCGAGGATGCCCGCCAGCAGGACCGGCTTGTCGTTCTCACCGAAGGTCCGGATCGCGAAGTCCTTCAACCCGGCCGGGGCGAGATCGACGGCGGCGTCGCCGACCGCGACGACCGGGAAGGCCGACGCCTTCACCGGCCCCGCCGCCAGCAGCGAGACCCCGACCGCCACCGCTCCGGTCACCAGGCCGATCAGCGCCGCCGCCCAGCCGGGCAGGCGGTTGTCACTCCTCATGCCTCCGACGCTACGCCCGGCGGCGGGGCCGAGATATTACGCGCCGATGACGGGAGTCCGCCCGGCCGTCCGCGCGGTCACCCGCCGGAGCGGCCGTCCGCCGCTATGAGCCCGTCCCGCCGGAGAGCGTCTCCGCCAGGATCGGGGCCAGGGCGCGGAAGGCCCGGCCCCGGTGGCTGATGGCGTCCTTCTCCGCCGCCGACAGCTCGGCGCTCGTCCGGCTCTCGCCCTCGGGCACGAAGACCGGGTCGTAGCCGAAACCGCCGGTGCCGCGCGGCGCGTCGATGATCACGCCGTGCATCGTGCCCTCGGCGACCCGCTCCCGCCCGTCCGGCAGGGCCAGCGCGGCGGCGCAGGCGAAGTGCGCGCCCCGGTGCTCGACCGGCACGTCGGACACCTGCGCGAGCAGCAGTTCCAGGTTGGCGAGGTCGTCGCCGTGCCTGCCCGACCAGCGGGCCGAGAAGATGCCGGGCATGCCGTTCAGCGCGTCCACGCACAGGCCCGAGTCGTCGGCGACCGCGGGCAGGCCGGAGGCCCGGGCGACCGCGTGCGCCTTGAGCAGGGCGTTCTCCGCGAAGGACAGGCCGGTCTCGGGGACGTCGCCGATCTCGGGGAACTCCTCCAGCCCGACGATCTCGACCGGCACTCCGGCCTCGGCCAGGATGCGGCGCAGCTCGGTGATCTTCCCGGCGTTGCGGGTGGCCAGCACCACCCGCCCCGCGGCCGGCGCGCCGGCGCTCACGCCAGCGCCTCGCGCTGCAGGCGGGTCAGCTCCGCGCACCCGGCGGCGCCGAGGTCGAGCAGCTCGTCCAGCGCCGCGCGGTCGAACGGGCGGCCCTCGGCGGTGCCCTGGACCTCGACGAACGCGCCGGAGCCGGTCATCACCACGTTCATGTCGGTCTCGGCGGCGACGTCCTCGGTGTAGCAGAGGTCGAGCAGCGGCGTTGCGCCGACGACGCCGACGGACACCGCGGCGACCGACTCGACCAGCGGGTTGCCCGAGCACATCTTCCGCTCGCGCATCCACTTCACCGCGTCGGCCAGCGCGACGTAGGCGCCGGTGATGGCCGCCGTACGGGTGCCGCCGTCGGCCTGCAGGACGTCGCAGTCGATGACGACGGAGTTCTCACCGAGGATCTTGTAGTCGACGCAGGCGCGCAGCGAGCGGCCGATCAGCCGGGAGATCTCGTGCGTCCGCCCGCCGATCTTGCCGCGTACCGACTCGCGGTCGTTGCGGGTGTTCGTCGACCGGGGCAGCATGGCGTACTCGGCGGTGACCCATCCCTGGCCGCTGCCCCGCCGCCAGCGCGGCACGCTGTCCTGCACGGTCGCGGCGCACAGCACCCTGGTGCCGCCGAACTCGACGAGCACCGAGCCCTCGGCGTGGGCCAGCCAGCCACGGGTGATGGTGACGGGGCGGAGTTGGTCAGGGGAGCGTCCATCTGCACGAGCCATGGAATCACCCTAGGTCATAGACGGCGCCGCTCCGCGCCAGCTCCATCCGTCCGGGGAAACCGGCCCGGGAGGCGTCGGCGAGGATGCGGGCCGGGTCGTGCCAGGGCACCAGGTGGGTCAGCACCAGCGTGCCCGCCTCCGCCCTGGCCGCGTGCTCGGCGGCCTGGCGTCCGGTGAGGTGCAGGTCGGCGGGCAGCCCGGGGACGTCGGGGAAGCTGGCCTCGCACAGCAGGAGGTCGACCCCGGCGGCCAGCCGGACCAGCTCGTCGGTCTCCCCGGTGTCGGCGGAGTAGGCCACCGAGCGTCCGCCGTACGAGACGCGGAAGCCGTAGGTCTCGACCGGGTGGTTCATCGGCGCGGCCGTCACCCGGAACGGGCCCACCTCGAACGTGCCGGGGGCCAGCGGCGCGAAGTCGAAGGAGGTCTCCATGCCCGGCTCGGCGGGCATGTCGTAGGCGCGGGCCAGCCGAAGAGGGGCGTCGGCGGGCGCGTGGACCGGCACCCTCGGGTGCGGCCCCTTCGGGGAGTAGGTGCGCACCACGTGGTAGGAGCACATGTCGAGGCAGTGGTCCGCGTGCAGGTGGGACAGGCAGATCGCGTCCACGTCGTAGAGGCCGATGTGGCGTTGCAGCGCGCCCAGCGAGCCGTTGCCGAAGTCCAGCAGCATGCGGAACCCCTCGGCCTCCAGCAGGTAGCAGGAGGAGGGGCTGTCCGGCCCGGGGAAGCTCCCGGAGCATCCGACGATCGTCACCTTCACGGCGTCTCCCGCCCTTCCGTCAGCCGCCCGCCGGCCTCCATCGTCCGCCCTCCGGCTTCCGCGGGCCACCCCCCGGCCGCTGCCGGCCGCCCGCCGCCCGTCTCTGGCCGTGCGCCGTCCGCGGACCACTCGTCGGAGCCTGCCACGAGCCGCCCGCCGGGGCCGTCGCCCAGCGCCGCGAGCTCCACCGCCTCGATCTCCGGCCCGAGGAACCGCCGCCCGAGCCGTTCGAAGAGCTCGGTGTCGCCGGTGGCGCGGAACCGGTGCCGGGGCGTGCCGGAGGTCGCGGCCAGCCCCCGGTCGTGCAGGATCCGGTAGACGTCCTTGGCGGTCTCGTCGGCGCTGGACACCAGCGTGACGTCGTCCCCCACCAGATAGGCGATCGGCCCGGCCAGCAGCGGGTAGTGCGTGCACCCCAGGATCAGCGTGTCGCATCCGTCGGCCAGCACCGGCTTGAGGTAGTCGCGGAGGACCTCGATGAGCTCGTCGCTCATGGTCTCGCCCCGCTCGACGAACTCCACCAGCCGGTGCGCGGCCACCCCGGTCAGCAGCACGTCGGGGGCGGCGGCGAAGGCGTCGTGGTAGGCCATCGACTCGATGGTGGCCCGGGTGGCGATCACCCCGACCCTGCCGTTGCGGGTGGCCCGTACGGCCCGGCGCACCGCGGGCTGGATCACCTCGACGACCGGCACGTCGTAGCGCTCGCGGGCGTCGCGCAGCACCGCGGCGCTGGCGGTGTTGCACGCGATCACCAGCATCTTGACGTCGTGCTCGACGAGGTGGTCCATCACCTCCAGCGCGTAGGCGCGGAGCTGCGCGATGGTCTTGGGCCCGTACGGCTGCCGCGCCGTGTCGGCCACGTAGAGGATGGACTCGTTCGGGAGCTGGTCGATGACGGCGCGGGCCACCGTGAGACCGCCCACCCCGCTGTCGAAGATCCCGATGCTTGCTTGCGACACGGTTCCCAAGGTTAGGCGACCCCGGGCCTCCGATCACGGTAAGAATCGTCACAGCGGCGCCCCGTCGCGCGGGTCCCGCCGGGGCCGGGTTCAGCCGCGGCCCACCCGGGCGAGCTGCCGCGACTGGGCGACCAGCCGCCCGGCGGAGTCCCAGACCTCGACGTCCTCGTCGAACCAGCCGTCGCTGATCAGCCTGCCGCTGCCGACCAGGGTGAGCCAGCCGGGCGCGGGCAGGGCTCGCAGGTGCCAGGTGAGCTCCACGGTGGGGGCCCAGCCGCGCGCCCCGGCGGAGAACACCACGGGCGGGAGCGCGTCGACGGCCAGCGCCAGCACGTAGGGGTCGGGGTCCTGCGGCTCGGTCATCCGGAAGTACGCGCGGGCCTCGGGGCGGCCGGTGGGACGGCCCTGCAGCCAGCCGAGGGTGGGCGGGTCGAACCGCATGTCCATCTGCGCGCTGAGCGTCATGTTCGACTCCGGCTTGGGGTCGGGCAGCTTGACGCACTCCTCGGCGGGCGGCAGGACCGCCGCCGGCTCGCCCGTCCAGTCGGGGGCGACGTCGCCGAGGGTCGCCGTCGTCACGAGGGCCTCGATGAAGGAGACGCCGTCCTGGACGAGGGTGGCGCGGGTCATCGCCGCGGTGCGGCCCGCCTTGAGCTGCTCCAGCCGCACCTGGGCGGGGCCGGGGACGGGGGCGCGCAGGAACTGGGCTCCGGTGCTGACGGGGTGCTCGTGCGGGGAGGCGTCCACCACGGCGCGCAGCAGCACCGCCATCAGGTAGCCGCCGTTGAGGGGGCCGCCGATCGAGTAGCCGGTGTCCAGGCACACGTCGTAGGTGGTCTCGTCCACCCGGATCGCCTGCGTCGCCTCGTCGAACTTCGTCATCCACACTCCCGAACCTTGTTCTAGAGCGCTCACTGTACCGACTCCCGCCGGGCTCCGCCTCCCCGGCCTCTCATGACCGCCGTGATCTGCGACGACGTCTCGCCGTCCGGGTGCGGGACGCGGCCCCGAGGGAGGCCCCGTTTCCACGTTTCCGCCCTGACAGGACGTCTCACGGTTAGTGCAATGCAAGTGATCAGTTACCGAAGTCCACTATTTTCGCTTCACCTAATAAATCCACATTGTGAGTGAGAATGTCTCCCAACAATCTCCCCGGCCAGCCGCCCGGCCCCGGCTGGCAACCCGACGGCACGACCCCCTATCCCTGGAACGACGCCACCCAGCAGGTGCCGCCGCCCGCCCCGGGGCACCCGCAGCAGGGCGGCTACCCGCAGCAGCCGCAGCCGGGTCACCCGCAGGGCGGTTCCGGATACGACCAGACCCAGGTCTACGGTCAGCCCTCCTACGGGCAGCAGCCCGCCTCGCCGTACGGCGGGCAGGAGCAGGCCGCCCACCAGCAGCCGTCCTACGGCCAGCCCTACGGGCAGCAGCCCTACGGCGACCAGTCCCCCGGCGGCCAGCAGTACGGAGGCCAGCAGTACGGAGGCCAGCAGTACGGCGCCCAGCCCTCCGGCGGGCAGCCGTACGGCAACCAGCAGGCGTACGGCGACCAGTCGTCCTACGGCGGAGGACAGCAGCCCTACGGCGGCCAGCAGTACGGGGGCCAGGCGGCCTACGGGCAGCAGCAGCCCTACGGCGGCGGGCAGAACACCGAGATCCTCGGCTCCGGCCACCCCGCGACCCCGCCGGACCGGCGCAAGGACCGCAAGGGCGGCAAGGGCCTGCTGATCACGGCGATCGCCGTCCTGATCGCCGCCCTGGTGGGCGGCGGCGGCTTCTACGCCGTCAACCTGCTCAGCGGCGGCGGCACCCAGCCGCACGACGTGCTGCCCGGCAACGCCCTCGCCTACGTCCGCCTGGACCTCGACCCCGCCGCCAACCAGAAGCTCGCGCTCTTCCAGATCGCGCGGAAGTTCCCGGCCACCAAGGACTCCTTCAGCGGCGACGACCCGCGCAAGGCGCTGTTCTCCCTGCTCAAGAAGGACGACTCCGACCTCGCCAAGGTGGACTACGCCACCGACATCGAGCCGTGGCTCGGCAGCCGGATCGGCGTGGCGATGCTCCCGCCGGCCAAGCCCGGCGACGAGCCGAACCCCCTGATCGCCGTCCAGGTCACCGACGAGGGCAAGGCCAAGGCCGGGATCGACAAGCTGATGGGCGACGAGGAGCACGGCATCGCCTTCCGCGACGACTACGCGCTGGTGGCCGAGAGCAAGGCGGTCGCCGACCGGGCCGCGCAGGGGCCCTCGCTGTCCGACGACGCCGACTTCTCCGACGACCTGGGCGCGCTCGGCGAGACCGGCGTGCTGTCGTTCTGGGTGAGCGCCGGCCGGATGGTCCCGTTCATCCCCGAGGCCAAGGACAACACCGCGGCCATCGAAGCGATCAAGAACGCCCGGATCGCCGGGGCGCTCCGCTTCGACGGCGACTACGCCGAGCTGGCCGGCGTCGCCCGCGGCACCCAGCCGGTCGAGGGCCTGGAGGACCCGGCCCCCAACGGCATGGGCGAGCTGCCCGGCTCCACCGTCGCCGCGGTCTCCGTCTCCGGCCTCGGCAACGCGATCGCCAAGCAGTGGCCCAAGATCATGGATTCGGCGGACCAGGCCGCGGGGGGACGCTTCAAGCAGTCCGTCGCCCAGCTCCAGCAGCAGACCGGGCTCTCGCTCCCGGCCGACCTGGTGACGCTGCTCGGCGAGAACCTCACCGTCGCACTGGACGCCAACGGCCTCACCGACAACCAGCCCAGGGTCGGCGCCCGGATCACCACCGACCCGGCCAAGGCCCAGGCGGTCGTCGGCAAGGTGGAGAAGCTCGCCGCCCAGTCCGGCACCGCCCCGCAGCTCGGCAAGGTCGCGGGCGACGGCGTCTTCACGGTGGCCAGCACCCAGGAGTACGCCGCCGCGCTGGCCAAGGGCGGCGAGCTGGGCGACAGCGAGAGCTTCAAGCAGGCCATCCCCGACGGCGAAAAGGCGACCTTCGCCCTCTACGCCGACCTCAACAAGATCGAGCCCCTCTACCTGAAGAGCATCCAGGGCGAGGAGAGGGCCGGCGTCCAGGCCCTGCGCGCCGTGGGCCTGAGCGGCACCGCCACCGGCGACGAGGCGACGTTCTCCCTGCGAGTGCTGTTCGACTGACCCACCCGCCTCGCGTGCGACGGCCGTACGGCCGACCGCCGCGTGAGGCCCGGGACCGGGAGACGACCCGGTTCACGTCCGAGAACGGAGCCCGGCGACCACCGTCGCCGGGCTCCGGCCGTTCGCGGCTCAGATCATCCGCCGCAGGGCGGTCTCCACGGCGTCGATGAGCGCGTCACCTTCGGTACCGGGGTGGCGGGCAAGGCCGAGTTCGACGTCCGGCAGAGCGGGCAACGCGGCCGCGTCGTGGCAGGCCATGGCAGGCTCAAGGTTGGAGGGCAGAAGCGCCGCGACTCCGAGCCCGGCCCGTAGCGCGGCGAGCACTCCGGCGAGACTGTTGCTCTCGAACGCCACCCGCCAGCGGCGCCCCGAGCCTTCCATCGTTTCCAGCACCGACGTCCGCCAGGCGCAGGTGTTCGAGAACAGCACCACCGGCAGCGGATCGGCGTCGGTGGCGACACCCTGCCCGACCGCCCAGACCAGCGGCAGACGCACCGTCCAGCGCGGCGGCCAGGGAAGATCCGGGACCTCGTCGAGCACGAGCTGGACACGGCCCGTGTCGTAGGCCTCCCGCATCGCCGCGTTGGAAAGACTGAGCACCTCCAGCGTCGCGTCGGGGTGCAGCCGCGCGAGATCGGCGAGCGCCTGGGGAAGGCGGGAAGCGGCGAGGTCTTCGAGGAGTCCCACCCCGCAGTGCCCGGTGAGCGCACGTCCTGTCTCGGCGAGCGCCTGTGCCGACAGCGCGAGGATGCGCTCGGCGTAGGGCAGCAGCTCCTCCCCCGCCCGGGTCGGCGAGATGCCGGACGGCGCCCGGTGCAGCAGCGGACTGCCGACGGCCCGTTCGAGCTTGCGCAACTGCTGGCTGAGCGCGGGCTGGGTGCGACCGAGCGCCGCCGCCGCACGGCTGATGCTGCCCGCCCGCACCGCGGTGACGAACGACCGCAGCAGTGCCGTATCGAGATCACGCGCCATAAGAATTCATTATGCCTGGTCTAACGAATTGACGACTTCCTATGGCCTTCCGGGTGACCTAGCGTCGAACCGGTGATCAGGTTTCGACAGGTGCTCGTGGTGCCGGGGATGACGCCGCTGCTGAGCATTTCGCTGCTCGCCCGTGCCGCGATCACGGCGGACGCGACGGCGCTGACGATGTACGTCGTCCTCGCCCTCGACATGAGTTACGCGGCGGCGGGAGCCGTGGTGGCGGCGCTGACCGCCGGTGTCGCGCTGGGCGGGCCGCTGCTGGGCCGGATGATCGACCGGCGGGGTCTGCGTACCGTGCTGGGGGCCACGGTCATGTCGCAGCTCGTGTTCTGGCCGACCGTGCCCGTGCTGCCGTACGTGATCCTGCTGGGCGCCTCCTTCGCCGCCGGTCTGCTGATGGTGCCGATCCAGCAGGTCACCAGGCAGGCGATCGCCGCGATGACGACGGCAGGGCAGCGGCGGGCGGCGTTCGCGCTGGAGTCGGTGGTGGGCGAGCTATCGTACATGGTGGGGCCGGCGGTGGTGATCCTGTGCGCCGCGAAGATGTCCCCCGGGGTGGTGGCGTGGGGACTGGGCGCCGCGATCGTCGCCGGCGGGACGGGGATCGCCCTGCTCGACCCGCCGCTGCGCGCCGAGGACGAGGCGGACGATGAGGCGGCGGACCGGCCCCGGCGCCGGGAGTGGCTGGGAGCGCCCATGGTCGCCGTCCTGACGATGGGGTTCGGCGTCGCGATGCTGCTCAGCGGCATCGACCTGGCCATCGTCGCCACCCTCCGAGAAACCGGTCAGGTCTCGTGGGCGGCCGTGGTCGTCGCCGTGCTCGGGGTGGCGTCCGTCGTGGGCGGCCTGGTGTACGGAGCGCTGTCCCGGCCGATGTCCACCTGGCTGCTGCTCGGCCTGCTCGGGCTGGCGACGGTTCCGGTCGGACTCGCCCATGACTGGCCCTGGCTGTGCGTGGCCGTCATCGCTGCCGGGTTGCTCACCGCACCGACCCTCTCCACGGTCGCCGACGCGGTGAGCCGGCTGGCGCCGGCCGGTGTGCGAGGCGAGGCGACCGGCCTGCAGTCCTCGGCGTCGAGCGCGGGGTTCGCGCTCGGCTCCCCGATCGTGGGGGCGGCGATCGACGCGTCCGCGCCGGCGGGCGGCTTCGCGGCGGCCGGCCTGGTCGGACTGCTCACCGCACTGACGGGATATCTGCTCTCGCGCCGGTCACCCGCCGTCGCGCCGTCTCCGTCGTCCTCGTCGTCCTCGTCGTCCTCGTCGTCCTCGTCGTCCTCATCGCCCTCGTCGCAGGCACCCGAGCCCTGCGACGCCACCGCGCCGACCCCGTGACGTCAGCCCGGTACGGCCGGCCCTGATCCGCGTCCCCTTCTCCCCTTTCAGGCAGGGAGCGAATCTCCTTTCCCGCGATGACTGAAACCCATTGCGGTCGAATTCAGGTCACGACAGGATCAATCCGTCTACTTGCGATCTCCGGGCGTGGGCTCCCGACCGTTCCCGTCGGGTTCTCACGCCGCCCAGGGGAGCGAGCGTCGCAAAGGGACCCGGGTGAACCTCCGTGGCCGGCGCCGCGGCGCTCGCTCCATCGGTGAGCGTCCTCCGCCCCGGTCAAGGCGGTGTCCACACGTTCCTGATCCGTCGCCGTCCCCTCTCACACGGCGCACACTCAGGAAAGGAATCCATGAAGACGCGATTACTCACCGCCGTACTCGCGGGACTCGTGCTGACGGCCTCGTTCACGCACCCGGCCCTCGCGGAGCGGTCCCCCACCGGACGGCCTGCCGCCCAGACCGCCACCCCGGAGTGGCGCCCCTCCGAGCCGCTCTCCTGGACGGGATGCGGAGACCACGGGGGCGAGTGCGCGACCCTGAAGGCGCCGATCGACTGGAAGAGGCCGAACGGACCGACCCTGAACCTGGCGATCGGACGGCTCAGCGCGCTGAACCCGGCCAAGCGGCTCGGCGTGCTGGTCGTCCACCCGGGCGGCCCCGGCGCCTCGGGGATCGACCCGTTCATCCTCGACAACGCCATCCCGGAGAGCGACCCCGTCCGGCAGTACTTCGACCTGGTCACTCTCGACCCGCGCGGCGTCGGCCGCAGCACCCGGGCGGTGTGCAGCGCGGACCTGGTCGACCGCACACCGATCACCTATCCGGCCGACGAGGCCGAATACCGGTCGCTCCTGCGGTTCAACGCGAGCCTGTCGAGGGACTGCCGCAGGCAGACCGGCCCGCTGTTCGACCATGTGGACACCACCAGCGCGGCCCGCGACATCGACGCGATCCGGGTCGCGCTCGGCGAACGCAGGATCAGTTTCTTCGCGATCTCCTACGGCACGATGGTCGGCCAGCAGTACGCCGAACTGTTCCCGGGGAACATCCGGGCGATGGCGATCGACTCCAACATGGACCACAGCATCACCTCCGCGTGGCAGTACCTGAAGACCACGACGGAGGACTTCGAGAGCAGCTTCCTCGACTTCGCCAAGTGGTGCGGCGAGACCGCGACCTGCGCGCTGCACGACAAGAAGGTCACCGACGTGTGGGACGAACTGCACGCGAAGGCGGCGGCCGGTGACCTGAGATCCCCCTTCGACGGTTCTCCGATATCCGCCGAGGATCTGCGAGGGGGACTGTTCATCTACATGTACGACCCGAGCGGCTGGTTCGACGCCGCCCAATGGCTCAGGGCCCTCACCAGGGGCGCTCCCCCGGCGTCCCCGTTCACCGTCAAGACGGAAGTGGTCGACAACCCCTACCCCGCGATCTGGTGCTCCGACTGGAAGTGGGACGTCACGAGCTTCTCCCAGCTCGACCGGTACCGGCGGCGGCTTGAGACGATCGCCCCGCACACGAAGCTCTCACCGTTCTGGTCCGACGTGACGAGCTGCCTCAACTGGCAGGGCCCCGTCTCCAACCCGCAGCACCGGCTCGCGATCGGTGACACCCCGCCCATCCTGGTGGCCACGGCCCGCCACGACGTCGGCACCCCGGCGGCGTGGAACCAGTCGGTCGCACGGCAGATCCCGCGGTCGGCCCTGCTTGAGTACGAGGGGGTCGGGCACGGCCAGTTCCGCAACAGCGCCTGCGCCCACGACGCGATCGTCGACTACCTGATCGAGCTCAAGGTGCCGCAGCCCGGCACCCGCTGCGCCCCCGAGTATCCGACGGAACCGTCCGCCGCGACGAAGCCGGCGGAGAGCCCGTCCCTCACCCGGACCGGCCGCCCGGTCCACGCCGGCCGACCGTACGGCACCCGCCGACCGTAGGGCCTCACCGCACCGCCGCGCGGCGGTGCGGTGCGGTCACCTCTTGACGGCCCGCAGGACGACGAACTTGGGATCGCTCGCGACGACCTCGCAGTTGCCGAAGAGCCGGCGCAGCTTCGCGTGGTAGCCGAGGTGCCGGTTGCCGACCACCCACAGCTCGCCGCCGCGGCGCAGCGCGGCGCGCGACCCGTTGAACATGCGCCAGGCCGTGGCGTCGGTCGTCGCGCGGTGCGTGTGGAACGGCGGGTTGTTCAGCACCAGGTCGACCGTCCCGGCGGGCACATCCGACATCCCGTCGGATGCCAGGAACTCCGCGTCGGTGCCCGCGCCCACGTTCGCCCGGAAGGTGGCCTCCGCCGAGGCCAGCGCCTGGTAGGACTCGTCGATGAACGTCACCCGGGCCTCGCTGTCGGCGAGCGCCGCAGCGAGGCCGACCACCCCGTTGCCGCAGCCAAGGTCCACGACGTGCTCGCGGCCACGGCGCGTCGGCAGGTTCCGCAGGAAGAAGCGGGTGCCGATGTCCAGGCGGTCGGCGCAGAAGATGCCCGCGTGGTTGGTGACGGTCAGACCCGAGACGGTTCCGACGTCGGCGGGCAACGCGTAGCTTCGCGGCCACGGGCCGGCGCTCCGGGGGA
Source organism: Streptosporangium sandarakinum (assembly GCF_013409935.1). Taxonomy (GTDB): domain Bacteria; phylum Actinomycetota; class Actinomycetes; order Streptosporangiales; family Streptosporangiaceae; genus Streptosporangium; species Streptosporangium nondiastaticum. The sequence continues at coordinate 1,894,280 of NZ_JACCCO010000001.1, forward strand.
GCTCCGGGTCCGGTGAGCAGAAGATGAGCCGGGCCTTCTTCACCGCCAGCGACGTCCTGGTCGGCCCCACGATCCGCTCGAACAGCCTCAGCGTCGAGGTGTGGATCTCGGTGACCATCCCCGCGCCGACGATCACGGTGTCCGGGTGCATGTGGGGTGCGAGGCGGTGCAGCTGGTCCTCAAGCAGCGCGAGGCTCTTGGGCACGCGGATGAGCAGCACGTCGATCCGATCCGGAGGCGCGTCCCTGGTCGTACGGAGCCGTACCGCGTCCATGGGGATCCCGTTGCGCCCCATGTTCGCCAGGGTCGCCTGCCGACCGAGGAAGGAGTCGGTGATCTGCGTGGGACGGTGCTCGGCCAGCGCGGTGACCAGGGCGCCCCACCGGTCGCCCAGCACGACCACGGTGCCCGACAGGTCGGTGGGTTCGCCGTCGATTCCGTCGAGGTGCCGTAGCAGGTAGTCGTCGGCGGCGTCCCAGGCACGGAGCGGGTCGCGGGGATCCTCGGGGAAGCGGGTGAGGTCGAATGCACCTCTCGGCGTCGTGAAACGGTTCATCGGACCCCAGGCTACCGATCGCGAATGGCCGGGGTTACGGCAGTCGAGGATCGGACCGGTTCCGGCGAGGAGGCTGTTCGACGGCGCAGGCCGGTACCGCGCCCGTTCGGGTTGGCCGCGGATGAGTGCGACGAGCGGGCACCGGTGGCGCAGGGCTCAGGCTCCCCTGTCCGTACGGCCGGCTCTGGATGCCGCGAAGCCATCACTCTTGCTCAATCGGCATTCAGACCTGGTCTGCATCTTCCGGAGAGGCTTTTCGCCCTCCTGCCACCGGTACATGGTGGGTCGTCGAGGCATGATCGCTCAGTCGATCAGACCAGCGCGTCGAGTCCGCCGCTCTTGATGGCGGAGAGGAAGGCGTTCCACCCAGTTGGAGGGAAAGAGAGCACGGGGCCGTCAGGGTCCTTGGAGTCACGGACCAGGAAGAGACGGTCGGGTTGGGCCTCGATGGACGAGGTGCCGCGAACGACCTCCATGCACTGGCCGCCGGTGGTGTCACTCCCGGTCGTCTGCTGCCAGGCCGCTACCTCGACGCAGTTCGAACCGTTTCCGCTGATAGAGCTCTTGCGCCAGACGCCGACTTCAACGCAATTTTGGCCGGCACCACTAAGAGAGCTCTTACGCCATACGACAGAGGAGAAGCTGGTTTCCGACATTCTGCACTCCCGTCACGGCAGCTAACCGAGCCGAGCAGCCATCTCCTCAATGAGAGTCCGAGAGGCGTCCGGCGCCAAAGCCTGAGCACGAAGGTGGTCAAAAGCAACTGTATATCGATAGATATCCCCTTCCTGCTCTACGTAGATGCTGTCCGTCAGGTTCTCCAGGAAAACGACGTCCGGATCAGCGGGCTCAGGAAACTGAAGGATCTCAAATGCCCCACTCGTACCTGGGTGAGCCCCGACCGTGAACGGCAGGACCTGCAGCGTGACGTTGGGCGTCTCCATCAGGCCGAGGAGCCGTTCGAGTTGGGAGCGCATCACAGAAGGCCCGCCGACGGTTCGGCTGATGACCGCCTCATCAATGATCGTCCAAAGACGCAAGGGCTCGGTTTTCGTCAGGAGTGCCTGCCGGGCCATGCGGATCTCGATACGACGCTCCATCTCTCCAGGTGGCGCGAGAACGAATCCGGCGCGGATGACGGCGCGAGCGTAGTCCTCGGTCTGGAGAAGACCGGGCATGACGATGGGCGCGAAGCTTCGCAGCGAAACAGCCTCGGCTTCCAGTCCGATGTAAGCGGCGTACTCACTGGAAAGGTCGTCGTAAGCCTGCCACCAGCCCTTCTTGCGGGCGTCTCGGGTCAGCCGAAGAAGCTCCTCGCGCTTGGAGCCGTTGACTCCATAGAGGCCAAGAAGACTTTCGACGTCCTTGGGGACCACACCCACCCGGGATGTCTCGATCCGCGAGAGCTTGGTCGCGGACCAGCCGAGCCGCTCTCCCACCTCTTCCAGCGTCAACTGAGCGCGTTCACGAAGGTGACGAAGCTCGGCGGCCAGACGTCGCCTCCGCACCGTGGGACCCCCGGGTTGCATCATCGATGCCCTCCCTCCGATCGCCGCTAACAGTAGCGGCTCGTTGACCGACAGTGCTGGAGATTATTGAGAAGCAAATTTGCTCTTCCAGTAGCGCCGATGTCGCCGCCCATACATGCTCTTCGTACACAACACGTGACTCTTCGTAGAAGTAGATGTCACACCCAGCGGCTATGCGATCCAGGGAGGGCAGACGGCATGAGGATGAACGATCCCCAGGAGGGAAGCGGGCGGCTGGTGGAGTTGGCCTGGGAGTTGAACGATCTCGGGTTCGACTCCATCGTCCGCCTCCCGCCCGGCCGCAGGCCCAGCATGGAGGTCTTCCTCCCGCTCGGCAGACCCAGGCCCGTCACAGCCCAGCACGGCCGTACCGTGACCTTCACCTGGCCCGGCGTCCCCGACCGGTGGACCCGCAGCCGACCGGACCACGACGAGCCGGATGACCTCCTGCCGGACCCGGCACGGCGAAGCCGGATGCGTGAGCTGGCCGCACGGCTAGCCGAGGTTGTTCGGTGAGGGTTTTAGGACTGCTCGGGCAGGTCGAGCTGCCCGCTGAGGTCGCCGCCGTCCCCCGGATGCGCCGCTACGTCCGCGACCTGCTGGACGACACCGAGCACCCTCACACCGACGACGCGCTCCTCCTCGTCACCGAGCTGGTGACGAACTCCGTACGGCACTCCGACTCCGGCCGCGTCCCCGGCGGGCGGGTCATCGTTGCCGTCGCCAACCACGCTGGAACGCTCCACATCGACGTCATCGACGCCGGATCCGAGGGGTGCCGCCCCGCCCTGCGCCCGGACATCGACGGCGACGGCAGCGGCGGGCGCGGCCTGTGGCTGGTCCAGGAGCTGGCCACCGCCTGGGGCTGGTACGAGACCGCCGCCGGCCGCGTCGTCTGGTTCCAGCTCTCCGCCCACCGGCCGCCGTTCTGAGGAGCACCGCGAAACCCCTTGCGAACGGTTTCCGGCGGGCGAAGATCATCCCCATGATGCGGTTCGCATCCCTGATCGCCAGGGCGCGGCCGGTAGGGTTCGCTCCTCCGCGAATCTCACGAAGACACCGCCCGAGGGCTTCGGCCGCGTCATCGACGGTCGTTGCCGGCCGTGGGAATGTCCGTGCGGGTGACAGGCGGGGCCGACGGTGCCGGGTGAGGGAGCAGGAAGCAGGCCAGCAGTGCCACGGCGAACAGGGCGAGGCCGATGAGCAGGCTGATCTGTGTGGCGCCGGCGAAGTCGCCGTCGGCGGCCAGGCGGCTGAAGAAGGCGGTGCCGACGGTGGCCGGTCCTGCGGCCATGCCGAGCTGCACCACGGTGTTGACCACGCCGGATGCGGCACCGGCGTCGGCCGCGTCCGCCCCGGTGAGCGTGATCAGCATCAGCGAGGACGCGCCGAGGCCCAGGCCCGCGCCGTAGAGGAGGACGGGGAGAGCCATCTGCCAGGGTGTGAGGTCGGTTCCGTATCGCGTCACCACGGCGATCATCGAGGCGGTGCCGGCCAGCAGCAGCGTCAGGCCGATCATGGGCAGCCTGCGGCCCAGGTTGGGGGCCATCGGCATGCCGATTCCGTTGCCGGCCACGATCCCCACGGTCGCCGGCAGCATGGTCAGGGCCGTCTTCAACGGCGAGTAGTGCAGCCCGTTCTGCAGGTGCAGCGTCAGCACGAAGAACGCGCCCATTCCGCAGTAGAAGATCAGCATGACGAGGATGCCGACCGACATGGCCCGGCTGTGGAACAGGCCGGGACGGATCAGCGGTTCGCGTCCGCGCCGCTGCCGGGCCCGCTGCTGCGCGACCAGGATCACAAGGAGCGGGATCGCGGCGGCCATCAGCAGGAAGACCCAGGTCGGCCAGCCCAGCTCACGCCCCTGTACCAGCGGGTAGAGCACGGCGAGCAGCGCGGCGGCCAGCACGAGCACGCCGGGCAGGTCGGCGCCGCCCCGGCCGGGGCGGCGGGGCGCCGGCATGACGAGCGCGGCGCCGACGGCGGCGGCCAGGGCGATGGGCACGTTGATGAAGAAGATGGTCCGCCAATGCCAGCCGAACAGGTCGGCCTGGGTGAGCAGGCCCCCGAGCAGCGGGCCGGCGAGGCCGCCGATCGGGAAGGTCATGCCGTAGAACCCCATCGCCCTGCCCTGCTCGGCCGCGGAGAACTCGGTGTGGATGAACGACAGCACCTGCGGCACCATCAGACCGGCGAACACGCCCTGCGCGACGCGGGCCGCCAGCAGTACCGCGACGCCCGGCGCGATGCCCGCGGCGAGTGAGGCGACGCCGAAGCCGGCCGTACCCAGCACGAACAGCGTTCGGTGGCCGAAGCGGTCGCCGAGGCGGCCGCCGGTGATCAGGGTGAGGGCGAACGCCAGCGTGTAGCCGGTCGCGGTCCACTGCAGCGCCGAGGGTTGCGCGTCCAGGTCGCGCTGGATGGTCGGCAGCGCGATGTTCACGATCTGGTTGTCCACCATGTCCATGAACACCGCGGTCAGCAACAGGGCGAGCGCCGCCCAGCGGCCCTGGTACGGCGCGGCCGGTCGTGTCGGTGGTTCCCTTGTCATCTCATCGCCTCCCTGCTTGATCGGACCAGAAAGTATGTTCTTGTCAAGCAGTGTCATTTACATGCATGACGCTGTCAACCATTCATATGATTAAGTTCTATGGCCGGATGGCAGAATGGTGGCCATGACCACAGAACGCCGGGCAGAGGACGAGGCCACGAAGGGGCGGCGGTCGACGAGGCGGACCCCGGCTCCGCACGAGCGGCAGCGCGACCCCGAGCGCACCAAGGCGCGCATCCTCGACGCAGCGATCGAGGAGTTCTCCGCCAAGGGCTTCGCCGGTGCCCGGGTGTCCGAGATCGCCGCGCGCGCCGGCGTGAACCAGCAGCTCATCGCGTACTACTTCGACGGCAAGGACGGCCTGTACCGGGAGATCGGCCGGCGGTGGCGTGCCTACGAGGCGCAGGCGTTCCCCGACGACATGGACTTCGCCGAGTTGATGAAGCGCTACGTGCGGGTGAGCGTCGACACCCGTCTCGGCGGACGCCTCCTCGCATGGGAGGGCCTCGCCGACACCGGCGAGGATGACGAGGAGGTGCAAGAACGCAACGCCCGGCTTCGGCACGAGGTGGAGTTGATCCGCGAGCGCCAGCGGGCCGGTGAGCTCGACGACCGGTTCGACCCGGCCGCACTGCTGCTCATCGGAATGAGCGCGGCGAACGCCTTGGCGATCTACCCGCAACTGGCGCGCGGCCTGTTCGGCGCCGACGGCAGCTCACCCGAGCTGGTCGAGCACTACGCCGAGCAGCTCGGCCGGCTGATCGGCCGCCTCGGCGGCAGCGGCTCCGGCCACCCCGGCTAGCGCGCGGCGCTTCGCCTTGGGCTGCTCACACCGGACGACATGAGTTGAGTGCTCATTCCGCCGAAGACCTCGCTTCATCGAAGGGCGGCACCTGCCCTGGCTGACAGCTCAGAGGAGCGGCGGGAACAGCCGATCCGGCCACAACACGCGCGGGGCGGAGTCGGGGGTCTCCGCAGCGCCGGCATGCCGGGCTTGCACCATGGCAGACCCGGCACCGGAGCCTGGACGCGACGGGTTCGAGCCCCAGACCCGGAGCCGGCCCTCCAGGCGCCCCTCGGCCTCATCCAGGGTGCCCTCGTAGGCGTCGGTGGACAGGTACTTCCGGCCGCCGTAGGCCACCACGAAAACGATGTCGGCCCGCTCCCCATCTTGACGGCCTTCCCAGGGGTACGACCGCAGAGATCCTCCACCTAAGCAGCGCATTTGAACAGGTCACCCGGCATGCCGCCCGTCTCCTCCGAACACTCCGCCCACTATCGGCGAACCAGGGGCGGAGAGCACACCGATCCCTTACGGTGACGGATCGTGAACAGTGAGTCACGCGCGTACGTGGACGAGTCCATGCGCGTTGGTGCGGGCCTCTACGTGCTGGCATCCGTGATCGTCCCCAGTCGCCGAGCCGACATGTATCGGACGGCTCTCCGCGCGTTGCTCCTTTCCAAGCAACCCCGTCTGCACTGGCGCGACGAAAAGCCGAAACGTCGGCATGAGATCGTTCACGCGCTCACCGAGCCGCCGCTCGAAGTGATCGCGGTCGTGGGAACGGACATGCCGTCATCGAAGCAGAAGCGCGCACGGCGCAAGTGCATCGATCGCCTCTACTGGCGGCTGTCTCAGCGAGGTCTCTACCACGTGGCCATGGAAAGGCGCGGCCCTGCGAACGACAGGGAGGATCTCGACATGGTGAACGCCCTGCGCGCGCAGAACGTGCTGCCTGACGAGATGCGCGTCGAGTGGTGCGACCCTCTGAGCGAGGAACTGCTCTGGCTTCCCGACATCCTCGCGGGCGTCATCGCGTCGGCGATCGCAGGTGAGGCAGATCTGATGGCGGCCTTGAGAGCCGAGCTGGTCATCGATCGACTGTGCTGTGATTGACCGGGAAAGCGCGAAGCCCGGGGTCCCGTCAGTTCCGGCGGTAAACCCGGGCTCACTTCCTCTCCCCCTAGCAGGGGGCGGCATCCCGATAGTACCCCGTTCCAGCCAACTCACGCACGCTTTCCGTTGCCATACGGCAACGGACTGTGTCCGGCTCAGAGCCGGCCTTCAGTCGCTCCCATCCTCGTCGAGGTTGTCCTCCTGAACACGGCCACCGATCCGTCCGGGGTCGGGATCAGGGTGCTTCGCGGTCCGCAGCAACCACCCCGAGGCGGAAGCCATACCGGAAGGCCGGGGACGCGGCCCGTACAGGACCAGGCTCGATCAGCCGATCGGTGGTGCGAGGTACTCCAGCGCGTAACCATCGCCGGAGGCGGTCACACGGGCGATGCCGGGTGAGTCGAGGTGGGCGCCGGCTACGAAGTGATGCGGCCGGGTCAGTTGTTCGAGGAGGGCCGCTCGCGCGGCGCGGGCCTGGGACTGGTCGCCGTCGAGCTCCCAGGACACGTTCGGCTGATCGAATTGGAGCGTGGGAACGTGAACGGTGTCGCCCCAGACGAGAAGGTGGCCGGCGCCGCTCCTGACCTCGTAGACGGTGTGACCGGGTGTGTGGCCCGGTGTCGGGAGCGCGGTGGCCCAGTCGTTGATCGCGACCTTCTCCGACACGGACACGACCCGGTCGCGGATCGGCTCGAGCCGTCCGGTGAACACCGAGGTGTCGCCCGCGCCGATCCACACGCGCTCGAGCTTGGTGAACGCCTCTGAGCCGTCCGGCGCGATCAGGCCGCTCACGTGGTCTTCGTGCTTGTGGGTGATGGCCACATCGGTGATTTGCGCGCGGTCGATTCCCGCTTCGTCGAGCGCGTCATAGATCAACCCCATGGTGGGGTCATGCCAGACGTTGGACGCGCCGGTGTCGATGAGAACCGACCGCGTGCCGTCGGTGACGAAGAAGGCGTTGACCGACAGCCGCAAGTTGTCGCCGGCCAGCGGGACGGCGGCCGGCAGCTCATCGAGCGTGCACCCATCCTCGTCGCGGAGCCGTGTCGGCGGCATGTCGATGTACCCGTCTCGCAACGAGATCACCTGCAGATCGCCGAATTCAAACGTGGCATGGTGCCGGCCACTCGAGACCAAACGCATGGAACCTCCGTCGCATTGAGCGCACATCGCGCCTCTCCGATAGAAGACCTTATCTTCTTTAGAAGAAACCGTACACTGTGGGCGGCGAGGTACTCATCGATCGAGGAGCACGGTGGTCAAGCAAGACGGAAACGCGGCCGGACTACAGCACGGTGACGACCTGGCCGGCGCGTTCGGCGGTAACGTGCGGCGACGCCGCGAGGAGGCGGGCCTGACGCTGGAGCAGCTGTCCACACAGTCGTCGGTCAGCCGGGCGATGCTGTCCAAGGTCGAACGCGGTGAGAAGAGCCCGACGATCGGCGTCGCGTCCAGGATCGCCCACGCGCTCGACACGTCGCTCTCGGATCTGATCGGTGCGCCGGCTGCCGCCGCGTCCGGTGTGGCCGTTGTCATGCGCAAGAACGATCGCCCCGTTTTCCGTGACCCGGAAACCGGCTTCGAGCGGCACATCGTGTCAGCGGCCCCGGGCGCGGGAGGAGCCGAGATGGTCGTTCACCACCTCCCCGCGCAGGTCTCTACCGGGCTGCTGCCCGCATATCCGCCGGGTACGGAGAAACAACTCGTGGTGCTCGAAGGCACCCTCACCGTCGCGATCGGCGGGATCAACGAGACCCTGAACAGGGGCGACTCCCTGTTCTTCCAGGCCGACGCGGACCACGGCTTCGCCAACCGAACGAGTGCTCCCTGCGAATACATCATGGTCATCTCGCGCAGAACCTGATCGGCCGCGGCTTGCGGGCCTGGGCAAAGCCGGACAGGGCGAAGGCGGCTGAATGACCGTCCGGCCCGCAGGGCGTCCCGTTCGTACCGCACACCGGCCTCAAGCTCGGCTGTGCCCTGATCTGTCGGCGCCGCCCGCCCATTGCGTCAGGAGCTCTAAGGCGTCAGGCCCAGAGCTGGCCCTCCAGGCGTTCCTCGGCCTCGTCCAAGGTGCCCTCATAAGCGCCGGTGGACAGGTACTTCCAGCCGCCGTCGGCCACCACGAACACGATGTCGGCCCGCTCCCCCGCCTTGACGGCCTTGGCCGCCATGCCGAGCGCGGCGTGCAGGGCGGCGCCGGTGGAGACCCCGGCGAAGATGCCCTCGGTGGCCAGCAGCTCCCTGGTACGGCGCAGCGCGTCGCCGGAGGAGACCGAGAAGCGGGTGGTCAGCACCTCGGGGTCGTACAGCTCGGGGATGAAGCCCTCGTCGACGTTGCGCAGGCCGTACACCAGCTCGCCGTAGCGGGGCTCGGCGGCGACGATCCTGATGTCGGGGACGCGCTCGCGCAGGAAGCGGCCGACGCCCATGAGGGTGCCGGTGGTGCCCAGGCCCGCGACGAAGTGGGTGACGGTCGGCAGGTCGGCGAGGATCTCCGGACCGGTCGTCTCGTAGTGGGAACGCCAGTTGGCCGGGTTGCCGTACTGGTAGAGCATCACCCAGTCGGGGTGCTCGGCGGCCAGGCCCTTGGCCACCCGGACCGCCTCGTTGGAGCCGCCGGCCGCCGGGGAGGAGATGATCTCCGCGCCCCACATGCGCAGGAGCTGGCGGCGCTCCTCGGAGGTGTTCTCCGGCATCACGCAGATCAGCCGGTAACCCTTGAGCTTGGCCGACATGGCCAGCGAGATGCCGGTGTTGCCGCTGGTGGGCTCCAGGATCGTGCAGCCGGGCTTGAGCAGCCCGTCCTTCTCGGCCTGCTCGATCATCCACAGCGCCGGACGGTCCTTGATCGAACCGGTCGGGTTGCGGTCCTCCAGCTTGGCCCAGACCCGCACGTCCTCCGAGGGGGACAGCCGGGGCAGGCCGACCATCGGGGTGCGGCCGACCGAGTCGATCAGTGAGTCAAAGCGCATGGTGCGTGCTTCCGCGTCGTCCTTCGTGGCGTCCCGGCGCCGGCCGCCCTCGGGGGCGCGGCGGGACCTGGAGAGTGGCGCGTCACCGGCCCGCCGGAGGGCCGGTGACGGCGGAGGGCCGTGTGGATCCCCGCTGCGGCGAGGACCCACGAGGCAGGGCCTAGCGGGCGCCGCCGGCCACGGCGGGCAGCACGGTGACGGTGTCGCCGTCGGAGACCGGGGTCTCCAGGCCGCCCAGGAAGCGGACGTCCTCGTCGTTGAGGTAGACGTTCACGAAGCGGCGCAGCGCGCCCTTGTCGACCAGGCGGTCCCGCAGCCCGGGGTGCCGGGTCTCCAGGTCGCCGATCAGCTCCTCAAGCGTCGCGCCCTTGGCGTCGACGGCCTTGGCGCCGTCGGTGTAGGTGCGCAGGATGGTCGGAATGCGAACCTCGATGGCCATCGCGGGTCAATCTCCTTGTGTCGTCATGAGAGTGCCGCCCTCCGGATCAGAACACCGGCGGGCACGGGGGGATTCCGGGAAGGGTTTCGGGAGGGCTCCGAGAAGCCGTGACTCAACGACAGTCGTAGACGACGACGATGGGAGTGTGCGCGAAGAGGTAGGTCTGTACGGGCGCCAGGCCCTCGTGCCGGGCCCGCGCGCGGGGACGTGACAGCATGTCGGTCCTCCTGGCTCGGGTCGATGGTCGGCGTGGTCAGTTTACCGAAAAGGATGATTACGCCCTATGCCGGTGTCCATCGGTGAGCGTCGATCCGCGCTCCGGGCAAGGGCACCCCCATGGCGCCGGGGTCCGGCCGGTCCGCGGCTCGCGGGAGCGAATCCGCGCCCGTACGGCGGGCACCCGTGCGGCGCGGGTCACGCCGGGATGATCTTCACCTCTTCCTCCTCCACCACGCCCTCGATGATCCGGTAGGAGCGGAACTCCACGTCCTCCCCCAGTTCCTCACGGGTGGAGACCAGCACGTAGTGGGCGCCGGGCTCGGAGGCGTAGCTGAGGTCGGTGCGCGAGGGGTACGCCTCGGTCGAGGTGTGGGAGTGGTAGATGATCACCGGCTCCTCGTCGCGGTCGTCCATCTCCCGCCAGACGCGGAACTGCTCCATCGAGTCGAAGCGGTAGAAGGTGGGCGACCGCTCGGCGTTCTCCATCGGGACGAACCGCTCGGGAGTGTCGGAACCGGCCGGACCGGCGACCACCCCGCACGCCTCGTCCGGGTGGTCGGCCCGGGCGTGGGCGATGATCTTGTCAACCAGTTCCCGCGAGATCGTGAGCATGCCTGGAAGGTACCAGAGCGTCCGGGAAGAGCCGCGTCGTGACCTGGGGAGGGAACCCGGGACACCCCGGACCTGCCCGGGTGGGCCGAAGCCCGGGAGGCGCCGTGGCAAGGGACCCAGGACACCCGGGACGGGCCCCAGGTTCGAAAGGAGGACCCGCGGCGCGTCAGAGGGCGCGGACCAGGGTGTCCTGCAGGTAGGTCAGCCAGTCGTAGGTGACGTACGCCGGATACCGGGGGTCGTCCTCGGTGAGCCCGGCGAACTCCTCGTGGACGTCCTCGGTCACCTCCAGGCGGGTGCCGAGCGCCAGCCGTACGTCGTTCAGGGCGCGCAGCCACGAGTGGGCCTGCTCGCGGGTGAGGTCGACCCGGCCCGGCGCGGCGCTGTCGAGCATGGCCTGCGCGTCGGCCCGCTTGCCGTCGCGCAGGGTCGCCTCGGTGTAGCGGCGGAACTCGGCGGCCTCCCCGTCGTCCTCGTACGCCGAGGGGAACAGCCGGGCCAGCACCGGGTCGCCGGGCGGCTCGGCCGGGCCGGAGGGCCCGATGCCGAGGGCGCGCTCCAGGGGGTCGTCGCCGGTCTGCGCCGGCTCGATCAGGTCGAGGATCTGGGCCGCGAGCGAGCGCAGGATCGAGACCTCGGCGTCCTCGAAGACGGCGATCACCCCGCCCTCGCGTCCCCGTTTGAACCCCGAACTCACCGGCCGCCCACCACCTTCACTCGCCTGCCCTCACTCGTCCGCCGTCGCCCGCCGCCGGGCGGCCCCGCGACGGGTCACCCGGGGAACCCGGCTCCGGAGCCCCGGACCGGGAGGACCTCCACGCGGCGCGGCTCACGAGTCGTGCTGCACCGTGGCCCACAGGCCGTAGGAGTGCATGATCTGCGCGTCGCGCTCCATCTCCTCGCGGGTGCCGCTGGAGACCACGGCCCTGCCCTTCTGATGCACGTCGAGCATGAGCTTCTCGGCCTTCTCCCGTGAGTAGCCGAAGACGGTCTGGAAGACGTACGTGACATAGGACATGAGGTTGACCGGGTCGTTCCAGACGACGGTCACCCATGGCAGGTCGGGCCGGACGTCCGACTCCGGACGCTCGACCTCCATCGGAGCGATGCCACCCACAGGAACAGTCTGCCCTACCGCCCCCATAGTCTTCGAATCGTGAGTACTTCCACGAGCAGTGCGTTGCTGACCGACCACTACGAGCTGACGATGTTGCAGGCGGCACTGCGCAGCGGGGCGGCGTCACGCCGCGCGGTGTTCGAGGTCTTCGCCCGGCAGCTGCCCGGCGGACGGCGGTACGGCGTGGTCGCCGGGATCGGCCGGGTGCTCGACGCGGTGGAGGACTTCCGGTTCGGCGACGAGGAGCTCGCGTTCCTCCGTGACAACCAGGTGGTGGACGAGCCGACCCTCGACTTCCTGGCCGGCTACCGCTTCTCCGGCGACCTGTACGGCTACCGCGAGGGCGAGTGCTACTTCCCCGGCTCACCCATCGTGACCGTCGAGGGCACGTTCGCCGAGGCCGTGCTGCTGGAGACGGTGATCCTGTCGATCCTCAACCACGACAGCGCGATCGCCACCGCCGCCGCCCGGATGGTCCGCGCCGCGGCCGGGCGGCCCATCATCGAGATGGGCTCGCGCCGTACCCACGAGATGTCCGCGGTCGCCGCCGCGCGCGCCGCCTACCTCAGCGGCTTCTCCTCCACCTCCAACCTGATGGCCGGCCACCTGTACGGCGTGCCGACCGCCGGGACCGCGGCCCACGCTTTCACGCTGCTCCACGACTCCGAGCGGGGCGCCTTCCAGGCGCAGATCGCCTCGCTCGGCGCGGGCACCACGCTGCTGGTGGACACCTACGACGTCGCCGAGGCGGTGCGGACCGGCGTGGAGCTGGCCGGTCCCGAGCTGGGCGCGGTGCGGCTCGACTCCGGAGACCTGTGCGAGGTCGCGACGGAGGTGCGCGAGCAGCTCGACGCGCTGGGCGCGCACAAGACCCGGATCATCGTCACCAGCGACCTCGACGAGTACGCCATCGCGGCGCTGGCCTCTGCCCCGGTGGACGGCTACGGCGTCGGGACCTCCCTGGTCACCGGCTCGGGGGTGCCGACGGCCGCGATGGTGTACAAGCTCGTCGCCCGCGAGGACGCCTCCGGGGTCCTCGCGCCGGTGGCGAAGCGGTCGGTGGGCAAGCCCAGCCGCGGGGGCCGCAAGTGCGCCTTCCGGCGGCTCGACGAGTCCGGCACGGCGGACGCCGAGCTGGTCGTCACCTCCGGGCGGGAGCCCTCCGGCGCCCGACCGCTCCAGGTCCCGCTGGTGCGCGGCGGTGAGGTCGTCGGCCGGGAGAGCCTGGAGGCGTCACGCGCCTGGCACCGCGAGGCCATGGCCGAGCTGCCCGCGGCCGCCCATCATCTTTCCCGGGGCGACGCCGCGCTCCCGACCGTGTTTGACTAGCTTCGTGACGAATGCACTGATCATCGTCGATGTCCAGAACGACTTCTGCGAGGGCGGCAGCCTGGCGGTGAGCGGCGGGGCGGAGGTGGCCGCCGCCATCTCGCGGCACGCCGCCGCCCACCGCTACGACCACGTGGTGGCCACCCGTGACTTCCACGTGGATCCCGGCCCCCACTTCGCCGCCGAACCCGACTACGTCGACTCCTGGCCCGCGCACTGCGTGGCCGGGACGCCGGGGGCGGAGTTCCATCCGGCGCTCGACGACTCCCTGGCCGAGGAGGTGTTCAGCAAGGGCGCCCACGCCGCCGCCTACAGCGGCTTCGAGGGAGCCGCGCCCGACGGCACCCCCCTGGGCCGCTGGCTCGCCGACCGCGGCGTGGACTCGGTGGACGTGGTCGGCATCGCCACCGACCACTGCGTGCGCGCCACGGCGCTGGACGCGGCGGCGGGCGGCCTGGCCGTACGGGTGCTGCTCGACCTGACCGCGGGGGTGGCCCGGCCGACCACCGACGCGGCGCTGGCCCGGCTGCGCGCCGCGGGGGTCGTGCTCAGCGGCGAGCCGGTGGTCCGCGCCTGAGCGGGTGCGGCCGGTGATCCGTTCGTAAAGGACGGTCACGGAACGTCCAAGGCGGACACCGCCGACCGCGGCAGGAGTATCACGGAGAGCGGAAGCGCTCTTCGATCTCACGGTGGTGTCCGCCCATGCTGCTGCTCGGTGTCTCCTGGCTGGTCCTGGCCCCCCTGTCCCTGTGGCTGCTGGTGCGCGGCCGGGGCTCGGCCCGAGCCGGGGCGGTGCTCGCGCTGGCCGGGCTGGAGGCGGCCACCGTCTGGGTCAGCGGCGGCGGCCCGGGGATGATCGGGCCCCGGGACACCGTGGCCGTGGCCGCGGCCGGGCACGCGATCGCCCCGGGCACGGCCGGGCCCGGAGCCGTCGCCGAGCACGGAAACGCGGCGGCCCGCCCGGGGACGACCGCCCCGGCGCGTTCCGCCGCGCCCTGCGCCGCCCGGCCCGTCGTGCCGGAGCGCGCGGCGCTGGTCCGCCGCGCGGGTGAGCCGCGTGCGCTGCGGCTGTTCTGGCCGGCCTCGGCGGACGAGTGCCGCACCGCCGCCGTGCTGCTGCGCCGGGAGGGCCGCGAGGTGCGGATCTGGCTGCACGGGGGCGCCATGGAGCACCGCCCGGCCCGCGCCAGGACCGTCCCGGTGACCGTGTCGGACGGCGTCGCCTCCGTGCGGGCGCGCCTGACACCGCCGCCGGTCCGGGGCGACCTCCGGACGGTGGACGGCCGCAGCGGCCTCCTCATCACCCTCGACCGGGCCTGACCGCCGAGGCCGGGCGGGCCCGAGCCGGGAACGGCCGGTCCGGGGTCAGGGCGAGCCCGCACCGGGGACGCCGGGGATCCCGGGGACGAGCACCGGGCCGGCGGGTCAGCGGCGCTGGGTGGCCCACTGGCGGATCCGGTCGATCCGCTCCTGGACCTGCTCGGCGGTGGCCTGCGCGATGGCCGGGCCGCCGCAGGCCCGGCGCAGCTCGGCGTGGATGACGCCGTGCGGCTGGCCGGTGCGGTGGTTCCACGCCCCCACCAGGCCGTTGAGCTCGCGCCGCAGCTCGGCGATCCGCTCGTGCGGGGCGAGCTCCGTCTCCTTGGGCTCGGGCTCCTTGCGCTTGGCCCTGAGCTGGTCGGACTGGCGCTTGCTCAGCAGGGTCCGCACCTGGTCGGGCTCCAGCAGGCCGGGCAGGCCGAGGAAGTCCTCCTCCTCGGGCGAACCGGGCTCGGCGCCGGTGCCGAACTCACCGCCGTCGAACAGCACCCGGTCGAAGGTGGCGACCGCCTCCAGGGTCTCGAACGGCAGCTCGTCACCGAGGACGTCGGGGTTGTCCTTCTTGCGCTGCGCGTCCTCCAGGAGGAAGTCGTCGAGCCCCTCCTCCGCCGGCTTGCGGTCGAGGACGTGGTCGCGCTCGGCCTCCATCTCCCCGGCCAGGCCCATCAGCGTGGGCACCGAGGGCAGGAACACCGACGCGGTCTCCCCCCGCTTTCTCGCCCGGACGAAACGGCCGACGGCCTGGGCGAAGAACAGCGGGGTCGAGGTGCTGGTGGCGTACACCCCGACCGCCAGGCGGGGGATGTCGACGCCCTCGGAGACCATCCGGACCGCGACCAGCCAGCGGTCCTGCGAGACGGAGAACAGCTTGATCTTCTTGGACGCGTCGGGGTCGTCGGACAGCACGACCGTGGCGCCCTCGCCGGTGATCGAGCGGATGTGCCGGGCGTAGGCGCGGGCCGTCTCGTGGTCGGTGGCGATGACCAGGCCGCCCGCGTCGGGAACGCCCCGGCGCACCTCGGTCAGCCGCCGGTCGGCCGCGTGGAGCACCTGCCGGATCCAGTCGCCCTTGGGGTCGAGCGCGGCCTTCCACGCCTGGCCGAGCTGGTCCTTGGTGAGCGGGGTGCCGAGCGTCGCGGCGATCTCGTCGCCGGCGCGGGTCCGCCAGCGCATCTCGCCGGCGTAGGCGAGGAAGATCACCGGGCGGACCACGCCGTCGGCCAGCGCCGGGCCGTAGCCGTAGGAGTAGTCGGAGAGGCTGCGCCGGACGCCCTCGCCGTCCTCGGCGTAGGTGACGAACGGGATGGGGTTGACGTCGGACCGGAACGGCGTGCCGGTCAGCGCCAGGCGGCGCGCGGCCGGCTCGAACGCCTCGCGCACGCCGTCGCCCCAGGACTTCGCGTCGCCCGCGTGGTGGATCTCGTCGAAGATGACGAGGGTCTTGCGGGCCTCGGTGCGCGCGCGGTGCAGCGCCGGGTGCATCGAGACCTGGGCGTAGGTGACGGCCACCCCGATGTAGTCGCGCGAGGTCGCGCCCTGGCTGTTCTTGAACTCGGGGTCGATGGGGATGCCGACCCTGCCCGCGGCGTCCGCCCACTGCCTCTTGAGGTGCTCGGTGGGTGTGACGATCGTCACAGCCCGGACGATCCCCCGTGACAGCAGGTCGCTCGCGATGCGCAGCGCGAAGGTGGTCTTGCCGGCGCCGGGCGTGGCGACCGCGAGGAAGTCGCGCGGCGCGCGGCGGCAGTAGAGGTCGAACGCCTCCTGCTGCCAGGCACGGAGCTTCGGCGCGGTGCCCCAGGCTGCGCGGTCGGGGTACGAGGGGGACAGGTGGGATGCGGCGGAAGTGCTCACAGTGTCCCCAGCGTAATCTGAGTCGCCGGCAGGACGTGCCGATCCGGTGAGATGCTCGCCAATATCGCCTCCGGGTGCTAAAGGACTTCGGACACCGTACGGTGCCGCCCCCTAGCGGATTCCGGCCACCACCGTGTCGAGTTCGGCGCGCGTCCGGGGGTCGTCCGGCTGGGCTGCGGCGAGCACGACCACCGGCGGCCCCGTCTGGCCCGTGAGGAACACCACACGCAGGTAGGCCGGGCGGTTGACCACGTCGCGGTACTCCGCCCGGAGGGTGCGGCTGTAGCCCGTCCGCCCGCCCACGGTGACCTCCCGGTCCTCGACGACCTTCACCTCGTCGCCGTGCAGCAGCAGCCTGCCGTACAGATCGGCGAGCCGGACCGTCTCCTTGCGCGCGTCGGTCACCGGATCGGCCGGCCTGGTCAGCACCGTCACCAGCCCGTCCCGGCCGGCCACGGAGGTGAACCCGGTGACCGGCGGCGGCCCGCCCGTCCGCCAGCCCTCGGGCAGCGGGTAGCGCACGCCCGCGGCGGGGTCGCTCACCGCGGCGGGTCCCGGGGACGACGGCAGGGTCCGCAGCAGGAGTGCGGCCCCCCACGCGACGGCCCCGCCGGCGACCAGTACGGCCAGCAGCCCGAGCAGGACGCGGCGCAGCGGGCCGGAGACACGGGCGGGGGCGGGGGCCGCGGGCGCGCCGTACCAGCGGGCCGAGGGGGGCAGGTCGTCCTCCTTCGGCACCCCGGCGAGCCCGCCGTACCGGCGGGCCGGGGCGGGGAGGTCCTCCTCCTTCGGCATGCCCGCGTGCCGTGCCCGGCGGGGCCGGGCGGGCGGAGGCGGAGGCGCGGGCTCCTCGGCGATCCGGGCCCGCTCCCCGGCGAACCGGACGTCCTCGGCGGGCCTGGCACGGTGCTGGCCTCGCCGCCCGCGCTCCTCGGGCGGCCACACCCGGCTGTCACCACCGGAGTCCCTGGAACCCCGGGAACTCCCGGTGCTCTCGGAATCCCTGGAACCCTCGGAACCCCCGCGCCCCGCGGAGTTCCCGGAGCCTCGGGCGCCCCCGGCGTCCCGAGGCGGCCGGGAATCCCTGGCGTCGCGGGCCTCGCGAGAGCCCCGTAACCCCCGGAACATCCGGAACCCCCGGAACCCCGGGGGGTCGTGGTCGTCCGGTGTCCAGAACTCCTCGAAGTCGCGGGGCGCCCCCAGCCCGAGCCGGGGGCGGGGGGACTCCGCGGGCTGCGAAGACCCTTCGGGTTCCTCCGGGGGGTGCGGGCGTCCGCCGGACTCCTCCGGCTGCGACGCCCGGCGAGGCCGTTCGCCCACGACGACTCCCTCCGGTGGTCACGGTCATCCCCGTCCTACCATGCCTTCCGGACGGCGATCAGGCCATAGACCGATCAGGAACCGCCGCGCTCTTTCGCGGCCTTTCCGGATGCCCGCGTGACCCGGACGGTGGTCCGCACGGCGGGCCGGACGTGTGCCGGTAAGAGTCATCGGCGCGAGGGCCCGCCGGGAGGAGTCACGGACGGGCGGCGGCCCCTGGGAGGGACAGTCGCGGTCAGGAGGCGGGCTCGCGCATGCGGGTGGCGATGATCGCGCCGAGCAGCCCCACGGCCGCCGTCAGGACGACGATCATGGTGTATCCGGTGCGGATGTCGTCGTGGCCGATCAGGTTGATCAGGACGCCGCCGAAACCGATCATGAGCGCGCTGCCCAGGGTGTCGACGACCTGGAGGGCGGCGGAGTTCGCCCCCTGCTCCTCGTCGGGGGACTGGCGCATCGCGGTGACGTTGACGCTCGCCGTGCCGATGCCCATGCCGAACCCGGCGATGATCCACGCGGGCACGTCGATCCAGCCGGTGACGCCCGGCACCAGCGACAGCAGGGTCAGCAGGATGCCGACGGTGACCGCGGCGGAGGCGATCCGCACCAGCAGGGCGCGGTCGTAGTCTCGGCGGCTCTGCAGGTAGGAGCCGGTGGACCAGCCCAGCGCGCCGGTGGTGAGGGCGATCCCGGCCTCGGTGACGTTGAAGCCGCGCACCGAGGTGAGCGCCAGCGGGATGAAGGAGTTGACCCCGAAGAACGCCGAGGACAGCAGGCCGCGCATCATGATCGTGGTGGGCAGGCCGCGGCCGAACCGCAGCGCTCCCACGGGCAGCAGCCGGGGCAGGCCCGCGGCCAGCCCGGCCAGGCCCGCGACGGCGGCGACGCCGCCGACGACCGGGGCGGTGTGCAGACGGTCCACGCCGTACAGCAGCACGCCGGCGCCGACGGCGGTGGCCGCCGCCGACAGGGTCATCGCCAGCGGCCGGGAGCGGGGGCCGGTGGCGGGCACGGGCGCCGGCCCCCCGCCGGTGCGCAGCGCGGGCAGCAGCATCAGCATGGCGGGGACCACCAGCGGCACGATGCCGTAGAAGACCCAGCGCCAGCCGAACAACTCGGCGATGACGCCGCCGACGCTCGGCCCGATCAGCGCGGGCAACACCCAGGCCGCCGACAGCGCGGCGAACACCTTGGGCCGGACCACCGGGGGGTAGACCCGGGCGATCATCACGTACGTCGCCACGATGGTCGCGCCGCCGCCCATGCCCTGTACGGCGCGGGCCACGATGAACAACTCCTTGGAGCCGGCCGCGCCGGCCAGGGCCATGCCCACCACGAACAGGCCGACGCCGAGGAGGAACGGCGCCGCGTGCCCCCGCCGGTCGGACCACAGCCCCGCGACGACGTTGGCGAACAGGCCGGCGATGAGGAAGGCGGAGAAGCTCATGCCGTACAGGTCGAGCGCGTGGAGGTCTGCGGAGACGGCCGGCATGACCGCGCCGACGGACATGCCCTCGAACGCGATGAGCGTGACGACGAGGAGGATGCCGAGTGAGGCGGTGCGGTGTTCGGGGCCGAAGATACGAGGGGGTTCGTACGGAGTCTCAACCGTCTTCGGTACTGTCACCTGACAAGGGTAGTGTCCGGCTCCGCGAGCGGCGTCCGCCGGTACGCCGTGCCCGGCCTGGGCCCGGTGGCCGCGTCTACTCGCGCGGCGTCTCAGGTCCCGGCCCCGCGGGCGGCGCCTGCCGGTAGGCCGTCCACATCTCCTGCATCCTGGTCGCCTGGCCCTCGGTGAACCCCGACATGCACCGGTCGTGGGCGTAGTCCATGAAGTTGTGCACCGGGTCCGCGCCGTCGCCGGCGCAGGTGTCCTTGTGCACCGGGCAGCCCTGGGTGGGCAGTCCCTCGGACGGGGTGTCGTCGATGGTGTCGCCCAGCGGCAGGCAGCCGTTCTCGAAGGTGTGCAGCAGCCCGAGCCAGTGGCCGATCTCGTGGACCCCGGTGAAGCCGCGGCCGAAGTTGCGCAGCGACCCGCCCGGCAGGGTGCGCCAGTCGAGGACCACGCCGTCGCCCGCGGGGTCGCCGGCGTACCAGTAGGGGTAGGTCGAGTAGCCCAGCACCAGCCGGCCGAGCTGGGCGACGTAGAGGTTGAGGGTCTCCTGACCGCCCCGGCGCATCCGCTCCAGCGTCTCCGGGCGGCCCAGGGGGTCGCGGAACAGCACGGGGTCCTCGACGCGGGTCAGGCCGTCGAGGCGGAACCTGATCCCGGTGTCGGCCCCGCCGTACCGGCCGCCGTAGGCGGCGTTGAGCGTGGCGACCTGGGCGCGCACCGCGTCGTCGGGCGCGCCGAGGGAGCCGGCGGTGATGACGTGCGCCCAGACGGGCACCGTGACGGGGGTCCAGCTCAGGCCCGCCGGGCGCGGCAGCCTCGCCTGGCGTGCCCGCAGGTCGGCCAGCATCTCCTCGGCCTGGACCCGTCCGGAGCCGTTCGGCCCGGCGGGCGCGCCGGGGAACGGCGCCCGCACGCCGGGGTACGGTGCCCGCGCCCACGCGGCCCCGGCCCGCGCGCCGGAGAGCGACGCCCGTACGGCCGGCGGGCCGGGGAGCGGAGCCCCCGCGGTCTCGGCGCACCGGGCCGGCCCGGCCACCGCGGACGGCCGCGACGGCACGCCGGGAGCGGAGCCCGCCGCCGACACGCACATCACGAGAACGGCGATCGCGCGCCGAGCCATGCACTCCCCCGACAGGTCACCCCGGCCGGTCGTTCGCCGCCGGGCGACATCCGACCTTAGCCTGGGCCGCGGCGATCAGCCGCGAGCAACACTCACTCGCCGCCGGAGTCGTCGCCCTTGGGGAGGCCCTCGTAGATCTCCTTGCACTCGGGGCAGACCGGGAACTTCTGCGGGTCGCGGTTGGGCACCCAGACCTTGCCGCAGAGCGCGCGCACGGGGGTGCCGCTCAGCGCGCTCTCCATGATCTTGTTCTTCTCGACGTAGTGGGCGAACCGCTCGTGGTCGCCGTCACCGTGCGAGAGATTCGGCCGGACGTCGCTCTCAGGGAGAATCTTCGTGCTCACCTTGCAGAGTTTATGCCCGCATCCGGCCGGTCGCCGCTGCGACGCTCACCGGCGGGGCGCGGGTTCCGCCGTCCGCCGCTCCGGCGCGGACCGGCGGACGTGGACCGGCTCCCCCGGCTGCGCCAGGCGGAAGAGCGGCACGGCGTTGTGCAGCGGTATGCGGGCGCAGCCGTGGGAGGCGGGGTAGCGCGGGACGAGCGTGGAGCCGTGGATGGCGATGCCGCCGTTGAAGTAGACGGGGTAGTACATCGCGCCGAGGTAGCCCATCGACCAGCCGCGTACCCGCTTCCCCACCCGGAAGTCGCCGGTCGGGGTGTCGGCGAACCCGCAGTGGCCGCGTTCGCAGTAGGACCGCTCCGCTCCGGTGGACACGTGGCTGACCAGCACGGGCCTGTCGTGCCGCCAGACGGTGAGGAGCTGGCGGCGCAGGTCGATCTCCACCCTGGACGGCTCCCCGTCGAGCACCAGCGGTCTGATCCGCGCCGGGCGGACCAGCGCCTCCCAGGTGGGGGTGTCGACGCGGTCCACCGGGCGCATGCCGTTGGCCTTCTGGAACGCCCACACGGCCGTGCGCATCCCGGAGTCGTAGACGGGGGTGGGCGGGCCCGCGTTGAACCCCAGCTCGTTGAGCCGCTTCTTCACCGCGACGATCTCCCTGCCGGGGCCGGCGCGGTCACCGACCTCCTTGCCGGGGCCGGCGCGGTCACCGAACCGGAGGACGGGCGGTCCCGGCGGAGGGACCCCGCGGGAGTCCCGGGGCGGCACGGCCCCGGCGCGAGCCGGACCGGTGGCGAGGATCATCGTGGAAACGGTGATCAGCGCTGCGATCCCGAAACAGTGGTTGATCGTTCTCATGTCTGACGTCTAACCGTTCATGGGAACCCCCAACCCCCTTCCCGATTGCGTCACCGCAGCTCAGAGCCGCGAAACGGGTACGGCTCCCACCCCGGCGGGCGGGAGCCGCACCCGGGCGGGAGCCGCATCGGGCCCGGTGGGTCAGCCCATGTGGATCGGGGCGTCGGCGGTCTTGCGGCCCGCCCTGACGAACAGGGCGAACACCGCGGCGAGGACCGCGACCGCCGTGCTGACCGTGAAGCCGAGGTGCATGCCGTCCAGGAAGGACAGGTGCGAGACGTCGGCGATGCCCTGGACGACCTGCTCGGGAATGCCGGGCATCTGCTGGGCGGTGGGCGCGTTGCCGTACTGGGCCAGTGCCTTCAACGGCTCGGCCTGTGCGGGCGGCAGCGCCGGGAGCTTGGCGTCGGCCCAGTGCTGCGGGTAGACGTCGGCGACCCGGGCCGAGACGATCGCGCCGAGGATCGCGGTGCCGAGCGCGCCGCCGACCTGCATGGCCGACTGCTGGACGCCGCCGGCGACGCCGCTGAGCTCCTCGGGCGAGTTGCCGACGATGATCTCGGTGGCTCCGACGAAGACCGGCGAGAGCCCGAAGGCCAGCAGCACGAACGGGATCGCGCTGTCGATGAAGGCGGCGTCGAGGCTGAGCCGCGACAGCAGGAACATCGCCAGGGCGGTGACGAGCATGCCGCCCGAGATCGTCACCCGGGGTCCCAGCTTGCCGATCAGCACCGCGGCGAGCGGCGAGGCGAAGATCATTCCGGCGCTCATCGGCAGCATGCGCAGGCCCGAGTCCATGGGCGAGAGCCCGTGCACGCCCTGGAAGAAGAACGTCAGGAAGAACATCGCGCCGAACATGGAGAACGCGACCAGCACCATCAGGCCGGTGCCGATGGAGACCGAGGCGTTGCCGAAGAGGCTGAGCGGCACCAGCGGCTCGGCGGCGCGCGACTGCCACCACACGAACGTGGCGCCGATCACCACGGTGGCGGCCAGGAAGGCGATGGTCAGCGGGTCGCCCCAGCCCCACTCGGGGGCCTTGATGATGGCCCAGACCAGGGAGAACATCGTGAGCGACAGCAGCACGACGCCCAGCCAGTCGACCTTGGACAGGGTCTGCGCCCTGCTCTCGACGAGCGCCCACAGGCCCACGGCCAGGGCGACGGCGCCGACCGGGACGTTGATGAAGAAGACCGACTGCCAGCTCACGTGCTCGACGAGCAGGCCGCCGACGATCGGGCCGGCGGCGCTGGACAGGCCGATGATGCCGCCCCAGGCGCCCATCGCCGTCTTCAGCCGCTCACCGGGGAAGGCGACGCGCAGCAGCGCGAGCGCGGCGGGCTGCAGCATCGCGCCGAACAGGCCCTGGAGCACGCGCAGCGCGATCAGCATGCCGACCGAGGAGCTGAGGCCGATCGCGAGCGAGGAGAGCGCGAAGCCGCCGACCCCGACCAGGAAGATCATCTTGTGCCCGAACAGGTCACCGAGCTTGCCGGCGGTGATCAGGAACACCGCGAGGGCGAGCAGGTAGCCGCTGGTCACCCACTGCAGGTCGGCGAGGGACGCCTTCAGGTCCGTGGCGATCACCGGGTTGGCGATGGCGACGACGGTGCCGTCGAGCATCACCATGATCACGCCGAGCGATACCGCGAGGAGGGTGAGCCATGGATGTCGCTGTTCCGGCGATGGACCGGTTTCCGGCGACGGCGCGGTCACCGTCTTGGCTTCTGCCATGAGAACTCCCCCTTGGGCTCGGCCGCCCCGGATGAGGCGTCATAGAGGAGTAATTTATGGCAGACACTGACAACTGACAAACTATTTACTTTGTCACCCCATGACTTGTGGCACACTGTGAACACCACGTTTCGAAGAGGTGACATGATGAGCCGGCCCGGCCTGCGTGAGCGCAAGAAACAGAAGACGCGGCTGGCACTGATCGACGCGGCTCTCGACCTGTTCGCCGAGCAGGGATACGACGCCACGACCGTCGACCAGATCGCCGCCGCGGTGGACGTCTCCCCCCGCACCTTCTTCCGCTACTTCGCGACCAAGGAGGACGTCGCCCTCTCACTGGACGCCGACGGGCACGAGATCCTGCTCGCCGAGCTGGCCGCCAGGCCCGCGGAGGAGCCCCCGTTCACCGCGCTGGGCCGCGCGATGAACTCTATGATCACCATACTGGAGCAGGGCGACACCGCCGACCGGAGCAGGTTCCTCAAGGCACGCGAGCTGATCGAGGCCACTCCGGCGCTCTTCGCCGGCGGCGTGCGCATGATGATGCAGAACGAGCGGCTGCTGGTCGCCGAGATCGCCCGGCGCGAGGGCATGAGCCCCGACGACCTGCTCCCGCACTTCGTCGTCTCGCTGTTCACCTCTGCCATCCGGGTGGGTCTGGAGGCGTGCGGGTCGGGCGAGATCAACGACCTCTCCGACCTGACCCGGCACGTGGAGCGGGTGCTGGAGCTGGCCGAGCGCTCGCTGCGCCCCGGCTGGGACCGCCCCGCGCCCGGCGACGGTACGGCCTCCGGAGCGGGCCCCGGCTCCGGCTCCGGTGAGGGCACGGCCGGGGACGGCGGCGCCGGCCGTACGGGCTAGTTCATGGAGGGGTCGTCGGGGCAGGTCGCGACGTAGGCCAGCTCGCCCGGCTGGCGGCGCAGCACCGCCCGCCACAGCGAGCCGGGGTCGGGGTAGAACGTGTCGCCGGGTTCGGCGTCCACGACGTACCAGGCGCCCTCCCCGATCTCAGCCTCCAGCTGCCCGGCGGTCCACCCGGAGTATCCCGCGAAGATCCGCATCTGGGCGATCTCACCCGCGAGGATCTCCGGAGGGGCGTCGAGGTCGACCGTGCCCAGCCGCGACACCGCCGGGGTGCCGGCGTGCAGCCGCCGCCAGCCGAGCGGCTCCTGCCCGCTCGGGACCGCGGCCAGCGCCAGGGCGCTGTCGGTCTGCACGGGACCGCCCTGGAACAGCACGGACGGCCCGGTGACCATCGTGTCCCAGGTCGGCAGCACCTGCGTCACCGAGATGTCGCTCGGCCGGTTGAGCACGACGCCCAGGGTGCCGCCCTCGGCGTCGTGCTCCAGGATCAGGACGACGCTGCGCCGGAAGTTGGGGTCGTCGAGTTGCGGCGCGGCCACCAGCAGCCCACCGACGTAGATCGCTTCCGCCATACATCCATGATGAGGGGTACGGACCGCTTCGCGCCGCTCACCCCGGCCCGGATTCTCCGCGAACCGCCCGGGAATCGTCCCCCGGGCGGGGAGACCCTACGTCTCGGTCACGCCTCGGTCATGCCGCTGCGCGCCCGGCCGCCCGCCGACTCGCGCACGGCCGCCGCGACGGTGCCGGCCACGTCGGCGTGGAAGACGCTGGGGATGATGTAGTTCGGGCCCAGCTCCTCGTCGGTGACGACGGCGGCCAGCGCCTTGGCCGCCGCGAGCAGCATCTCCTCGCTGACCAGGTTGGCCTGGGCGTCGAGCAGGCCGCGGAAGACACCGGGGAAGGCCAGCACGTTGTTGATCTGGTTCGGGTAGTCGGAGCGGCCGGTGGCGACCACCGCGGCGTGCTCCCGGGCGTCGTCCGGGGAGATCTCGGGCTCGGGGTTGGCCAGCGCGAAGACCACCGCGTCGTCGGCCATCGTGGCGATGTCGTCGCCGTTGAGGATGCCCGGGGCGGAGACGCCGATGAACACGTCGGCGCCCTTGATCGCGCCACGCAGGTCGCCCGCGTAGCCCTCGGCGTTGGTGTGGTCGGCGATCCACCGCAGCGTGTCGTCCAGGTCGTCGCGACCGCCGTGCACCGCGCCGAGGTAGTCGCAGACGATCATGTTGCGCGCGCCCGCGGCCATCAGCAGGCGCAGCACCGCCGTACCCGCGGCGCCGGCGCCGGCGAGGGTGATGCGGACCTCGCCCAGCTCCTTGCCGACCACGCGCAGCGCGTTGGTGAGCGCGGCGAGCACGCAGATCGCGGTGCCGTGCTGGTCGTCGTGGAAGACCGGGATGTCCAGCAGCTCGCGCAGCCGCCGCTCCACCTCGAAGCAGCGCGGCGCGGAGATGTCCTCCAGGTTGATGCCGCCGAAGCCGGGGGCGATGAGCTGGACGGTGCGCACGATCTCGTCGATGTCCTGGGTGTCCAGGCAGATCGGCCAGGCGTCGATGTCGGCGAACCGCTTGAACAGCGCGGCCTTGCCCTCCATGACCGGCAGCGCGGCGGCCGGGCCGATGTTGCCCAGGCCCAGAACGGCCGAGCCGTCGGTGACGACGGCGACGCTGTTGCGCTTGATGGTGAGGCGGCGGGCGTCCTCGGGGTTGCGGGCGATGGCCATCGAGACCCGGGCGACGCCGGGGGTGTAGGCCATGGACAGCTCGTCACGGTTGCGCAGCGGCACCTTCGACTTCATCTCGATCTTGCCGCCGAGATGCATGAGGAAGGTGCGGTCGGAGACCTTGTGGATGACGACGCCCTCGACCTCGCCGAGGTTGTCGACGATCGCCTGTGCGTGCTCGGTGTCCCTCGCGGCGCAGGTCACGTCGATGCGCAGGGTCTCGTGGCCGGCCGTGGTCACGTCGAGCGCGGTGACCACACCCCCGGCGGACTCTACTGCGTGGGTGAGCTGACTGACGGCCTTGCCGCCTGCCGGCACCTCAAGGCGCACGGTGATGGAGTACGACACGCTCGGCACGGTGGCCACAGTCATCCGCTCCTTTGCGACTGACTTGCTACAAGGATGCATCCATCGTGCCATCACCTGACGAGTGAACGGGCCCACCTCGGTCAGCTCAGCGCGGTCGAAGCGGTCACAATGACCTCCACGCACGTGTCGACCGGGATGGTCGTGCTGTCGAGCACGAGGTGGTAAAGCGTCGCCGAGGCAGGGTCGGCGCGGTAGAAATGGCGGACGTAGGCGGTCCGCGCCCGGTCGGCGTCGCGCACCAGCCTGCGCGCCTCCTCCTCGGAGACTCCGGTCAGCGTCGCGGTCTGGAGGACCCTGCGTGCCACCGGGGCGTCCAGCCGCACGTGCAGCGCGCCGGGATGGTCGGCCAGGACGATCGCCGCGGCGCGGCCGAGGAACACCCCGCCCCGCTCGCGCGCCGTCCGCCTGATCACCCGCTCGGTGTGGGTGACGAAGTCCTCCGGGAGCGGCGTCGCCCCGGGGAGATAGACGTCGAGGCCGCCGAAGGTGACGGCTGGGAGCCGCATGACCCCCGACAGCAGCATGGACAGCCCGTGCTCGGCCCGGTCGTCGCGGGCCAGGGCCTCCTCCAGCGTGCAGCCGAGGACCTCGGCCACCTCGCCGGGGATCGCCCGGTCCACGAAGGGCACGCCCAGGCGCCCGGCCACCGCCGGACCGATCACGCTTCCGGCGGTGCCGTACGTCGCGGAGAGGGTGACGACCCGCATGACCGGTTGATGCCCCGTGGGAGCGCGTTCAGCATTCTCCGCGCCCGTCGCGTCGGCCGGTTCCCGGCGGCGCCCGCCGCACCGGGGGCGGAGCGTCCGGCGGCGCCTCGTCCGGGGCCCGGGGCGCCCGCCGGGTACCCCGGGAGTCCCCGGCGGCGCTCAGAAGAGGGCGCTGGCGAGGTTGCGGCGGGCCCGGGCGAGGGACGGGTCCTCGGCGGGCAGCGTGTCGAACAGCCCGAGCAGGTGCACCCGGGCCCGGTCCCGCTCCTCGCCGGAGGTGCGGCGCACCACCGCGACGAGCCGGTCGAAGGCGGCGTCCACCTCGCCGGAGAGCATCTCGAAGTCGGCGGCCAGCAGCTGGGCCTCGATGTCGGCGGGGTCGGCCAGGCGCCGCTGCACGTCGGCGGGGTCGACGTCCTGGGTCCGGCGGATCAGGCCGAGCCCGGCCAGGCCCAGCTTGGCGTCCACGTCGTTCGGGGAGCGGGCCAGCAGCCGCTCGTAGGCGGCCACGGCGCCGTCGAGGTCACCGGCGTCGATGGCCTGCTCGGCGGCGATGATCTCCGGCTCGGCCTGCGGCTCCGGGGCGGCCTGGTCGCCCTCGGGGGCGCCCTCCCCGGGCGGCGGGAGGTACTGGGCCAGGGCCTGCATGAGCTGCGCCAGCCAGTCGCGGAGCTGCTCCTCAGTGGCGATGCCGGGTGCGACCGCCACCGGCTGCCCCTGGAAGATCGCGTAGACGGCGGGGACGTTCTGCACCCGCAGGGCCTGCGCGATCTGCGGGCTGGTCTCCACGTCCACCCGGACGAGGACCCACCGGCCGGCGTTCTCGGCGGCCAGCTTGTCCAGCAGCAGGCTGTACTCCTTGGCCTGCTCGGCGCGGGTCACCGTGAGCTCCAGCAGCACGAGGCTGTTCATGGAGCGTTCGACGACCTCCGTCGCGAAGGTGGCGTCATCGGCGTGGATCACCTGCGCCGCGGTCCCGCCGCCCTCCCGGGCGGCGGCCTCGCGCTTGGCCTGCGCCTCCATGGCCTGCTTGCGCGCGCCGAGATCCACGGCACCGTACAGCGATCCGGGTCGTTTGAAGTCCGCTGGGCTCATGACTCCAATCCTGCCGTATCCCGTAGGCGGCGCAGAATCGCCACCCTGGGTTCGCCTCCCTCCGGGCCCGCTCCACGGCGGGCCCGGAGGGAGGCGGTGGCTCCCGGCGGGGGCCCTCAGAAGCGGGCGGGCTCGCTGTAGACGCCCCACACCCCGCGCAGGGCGTCGCAGATCTCACCCAGCGTGGCCTCGGCGCGGACCGCGTCCAGCATCGGCGGGATGAGGTTGCCCTCGCCCGCGGCGACCCGCGTCATCTCGGCCAGCGCCGCGTCGACGGCCTTCTGATCGCGGGCGGCGCGGCGGTCGGCGAGGACGCGGTTCTGCTCGCGCTCGACCTCGTGGCTGACCCGCAGGATCTCCAGCGGCTCCTCGACGGAGGAGGTGTGGCAGTTGACCCCGACGATCCGCTTGTCGCCCTTCTCCAGCTTGCGCTGGTAGTCGAAGGCGGCCTCGGCGATCTCGGTCATGAACCAGCCGTCCTCGATGCCGCGCAGGATGCCGGAGGTCATCGTCCCGTCGGAGCCCATGTCGCGGATCTTCTGGAAGATCGCCTCGGCCTCGGCCTCGATCCGGTCGGTGAGCGCCTCGACGTACCACGAGCCGCCGAGGGGGTCGGCGACGTTGACGACCTCGGTCTCCTCCATGATCACCTGCTGGGTGCGCAGCGCGATCTCGGCGGCCTTCTCCGAGGGCAGCGCGAGGACCTCGTCCAGGGCGTTGGTGTGCAGCGAGTTGGTGCCGCCGAGCACGGCCGCGAGCGCCTCGACGGCGGTGCGGACCACGTTGTTGTACGGCTGCTGCGCGGTGAGGGAGACCCCGGCGGTCTGGGTGTGGAAGCGCAGCCACTGGGCCTTGTCGGTCTTGGCGCCGTAGACGTCGCGCATCCAGCGCGCCCAGATCCGCCGCGCCGCCCGGAACTTGGCGATCTCCTCGAAGAAGTCGATGTGCGCGTCGAAGAAGAAGGACAGGCCGGGCCCGAAGACGTCGACGTCCAGGCCCCGCGACAGGCCGAGCTCCACGTAGCCGAACCCGTCCGCCAGGGTGAAGGCCAGCTCCTGCGCGGCCGTGGAGCCGGCCTCGCGGATGTGGTAGCCGGACACGCTGAGCGGCTTGTAGGCCGGGATCTCGGCGGCGCAGTACTCCATCAGGTCGCCGATCAGCCGCAGGTGCGGCTCGGGGGCGAACAGCCACTCCTTCTGGGCGATGTACTCCTTGAAGATGTCGGTCTGCAACGTGCCGTTCAGCCTGCCGACCGGCACACCCTGCCGCTCGGCGGCGACGACGTACATGCAGAAGATCGGCACGGCCGGGCCGCTGATCGTCATCGAGGTGGTGATGTCGCCGAGCGGGATGCCGTCGAAGAGCAGGTCCATGTCGAGCGCGGAGTCGATCGCCACGCCGCAGTGGCCCACCTCGCCGAGCGAGCGCGGGTCGTCGGAGTCGCGGCCCATCAGCGTCGGCATGTCGAAGGCGACGCTCAGCCCGCCGCCGCCCGCGGCGAGGATCATCTTGTAGCGCTCGTTGGTCTGCCGTGCGTTGCCGAACCCGGCGAACTGCCGGATGGTCCAGGTCTTGCCGCGGTAGCCGGTGGCGTGCAGGCCGCGGGTGAACGGGTACTCCCCCGGCCAGCCGATGCGCTCCATCCGCGGGTCGTCGTTCTGGGGCCCGTAGACGGGCTCCACCTCCAGCCCCGACAGGGTCCGGAACTCCGTCGGCCGCCTGGCCGTCCGGTAGAACCGCTCCTGCCAGCGCGCCCGTCCTGCCTCGATCTCCTCGGCGTTCATGCCCACTCCCTTGTACGGCTCGCGGCTCGTGTGCGGCTTGTGGCCTCGTGGCTCGTGGCCTCGTGGAGGACGTCGGCGGACCGCCGTTCGTGACGGGCTGGGCCCGGGACACCCCCTAGGAGAGATACTAGGACGTCCTAATAATTTCCGGTCAAGGCGCGGGGGAAGAAACGGGAGCCGTCCCGGGAAGACGCGGGTGCCTTCGCCGGGAAGGCGAGACCGCCGCCGGGAGGGCGCGGGGGCCGTACGGCCCGCCGGGACTCAGTCCGCGAAGTCGCCGGCCGCCACCCGCAGCGTGCGGAGCAGGCCGAACATCTCCTCCAGCTCGGCCTCGCCGTACATGGTCATGGCGAAGCCGTCGGCCATCAGGTCGGCGGTGGCCTCCTCGACGATCTCCCGGCCCCTGTCGGTGATCTCGGCCAGCACCCCCCGGCCGTCGCGCGGGTTGGGCATGCGCCGGACCAGCCCGGCACGCTCCAGCCGGTCGACGGTGTTGGTCACGCTCGTGGGGTGGACCATCAGGCGCTCGCCGATCTTCGACAGCGGCAGCGACCCGGTCCTGCTGAAGGTCAGCAGCACCAGCGCCTCGTAGCGGGCGAAGGTCAAGTCATGCGGTTTGAGTAGCGTGTCCAGTTGCGAGAGCAGGATCTGGTGCGCTCTCATGATCGATGTGACGGCGGCCATGGCCGAGGACGGCCCGAAGTGAACGCGCCACGTCCGGGCGGCTCGCTCGATGGGGTCGAACGGCAGATTCAGCTGACCTGTAGCCACAGAGCTACGGTAGCGCGAGCTCATCCCGGTTCGCCCGTATACGTAGAGTCACAAGATTGACCGCTTCACCAAGAACCCGGGCGCCAAACGTCACGCTCAGTTATGGTTCCCACATCGAATGGTGAGGGCGCGGCCAAAGTCGCGCCGTCTCAGTCCGGCTGCGGGGGATGCACGCCGGACCGGTTGCCGAGGGGACCGGCCACCGCACATTCACAGCACGGGGGGTGCTTGATGAACGACGATCCGATGGCGCTCGTGCGCCACGTGAGCTCATGGCCGGCCGACGCGGCGTGGATGCGTTCCACGCACGCCGGTGCGTGAGCACAGGGGCGTTTCACGCGAAGAACTCCAGCAGAGCGCGTTGGTGGCTGCCGCCGTCCTGCTCGTGCTGGGGCTGGCCGCGGCGTGGAGCGTCCTCATACCCGGCGTGGGAGCCTGGGAGAACACCGTGGTCGCCATGATCGGCTCGCTCCGCCTGACCGGGCCGGTGTCGGCGGCGTTCGCCGCCTGGGTGGCGGTGCGCAGGCGGCGCGAGAGCGGCAGATGGCTGCCGACCACCTGGCGCGCGGTGCGCACGCCGCTGGCGGTGGCGGCGGTGCCGGCCGTGGCGTTCGCCGCGACGGCGCTGGTGCTCGCCGTCCGGACGATCCTCGGCGAGCAGTCCGGACGGCTGCCGCCCAGCGGCCTGCTCATGGGGATGGCCGGGCTGGCGCTGTACGTCGCCATCGGCTGGGTGACCGGGTGGCTGCTGCCCTGGACGATCACCCCGGTGATCGCCGGGCTCGGCTGCTACGGCCTGTTCGCCTGGCTCGCCCGGAGCGGGACCTGGGCCGACCGGCTCGCCCCGGCCACGCGCGAGCCGTACGACCCCTTCCAGGGGCTGAGCACGGCGGCGTTCGCCGACCAGACGTTCTGGCTGCTGGGCATCAGCGCGGTGCTGCTGCTCGGCTGGGCCGCGGTCGTGACGCGCCAGTCGCTCGCGCTGGCCGGCGCGCTGCTCGCCGTGCTCGCCGCGGCGGCCGGGATGGCCCGGCTGCTCAACGAGCCGCGGACGGTCACCGCGCAGCGGGTGGTCTACAGCTGCGAGGAGTGGCCGATCATGGTCTGCGTGCACCCGGGGATGCGCGACGGGCTGCCCGAGCTGGGCTCGGCGTTCGTCAGGATCGCCTCCCGGCTGGCCGGGACGCCCGGGGAGTTCTCCCGGCTGGAGCAGCGCCCGCGGCGCGAGGACGCCCCGCTGCCGCCGGGCTCGGTGCCGATCCACGTGGACGACCTGTCCAGCGGGTTCGCCGACCAGGCGGCCGCCGAGTTCGTCGAGAGCCTGGCCCCGCGCTGCGCCGGCACCACCGCCCAGGGGTACCGCGACATCGTGGTCGCGTGGCTGGCCGGCCGGCCGCTGCCCGGCGGGCCGCTGGCCGAGCACCAGTACGCCGCCGCGTGGTTCGCGGGCCTCACCGACACCCAGCGGCGCGACTGGCTGCGGACGCACTACGACCGGTTCGCCGGGTGCGGGCTGCAGAGCGGCGACTTCGGCGGGCAGGTCCCGCAGGTCGCGCAGCCGGCCGCGCCGGTCCCTGGCGGATACCCGGCGTCCACCGGGCCGGCTCCCCAGGCGTCCGCCCTCTACGGGACGCCGGGCGGGGCGCCCACCGCGGCGGGCGCCCCGCCCCTCCCCCGGACGGCCCCGGCCGCCTCGGCCCGCCGGTCCGCGCCGACCATGCCGGCCCGCTGAAGCGCGCCGGCGGACCGCCGGGCGGCTCCCGACCCGGCGCCCGGGACGGTCTCCGGGGGCACGGCCGGGCCGGCGGACGTGAGAAGGACCCCGTGGGGGGAA
The DNA here is from genome assembly GCF_013409935.1 of Streptosporangium sandarakinum. Lineage (GTDB taxonomy): Bacteria > Actinomycetota > Actinomycetes > Streptosporangiales > Streptosporangiaceae > Streptosporangium > Streptosporangium nondiastaticum. Next base: position 1,926,816 of record NZ_JACCCO010000001.1, read on the forward strand.
GGAGATCGTCGTGAACGCTTCTCCACAGGCACCCCCCGGGGCGTCCCCGCCACGTCGCGGGCGCGGCCTACGCCTTCTCGCCGGGGTCGTCGTCACGCTGGCCATCGTCGCCGGAGCGGCCTGGCTGGTCTGGTCACGGCTGAACCCGTTCGGCGAGAACTCGATCGACCGCAGCCAGCCCGCGCTGCTGCAGTCGATCCATGACCTCAGCCGCTTCGAGGCGGCCACCGGCAACTTCCAGATCATCGTCGACCTGGAGAAGGACGCCGCTTTCCTGCCCGATGCCGTCAAGGGCTCCCGGACCCTCTTCGTGGGCGCCGGCGGCGTCGACGCCTACGTCGACTTCGGCGGACTGTCCTCCGGCGCGCTGACCGTCTCGCCCGACCGCAAGGAGGTGACGGTGAAGCTGCCGCACGCGCAGCTGGAGAAGCCCAACCTCGACAACGGGCGGTCCTACGTCTACGCCCAGCAGCGCGGCCTGTTCGACCGGGTCCAGGACTTCCTGTCGTCCTCCCCGGCCGACCAGCGCGAGCTCTACCAGCTGGCCGAGAAGAAGATCGCCGAGGCCGCGCAGGCCAGCGACCTGCGCGACCGGGCCGACCAGAACACCAAGGCCATGCTCCAGGGCATGCTGGGCGGCCTGGGCTTCGAGAAGGTCACCGTCACGGTGGACGGCCGGCCGTAGGCTCCGCCCGCCGGTCACGGGACGGCGGGCCGTACGGCGTGCGGCCCGTCGTCCGGCCGCCGGCACCGCGCGCCCGGGGCGAACCCGGCGCCGGGCCGTACGGCCCGGCGCGGAGTCAGCCGGCGGCGTCCATCAGCTCGTCGGCGGCGGTGTAGGGGTCGAGACCGCCCGCCACGACACGCTCGGCGAGGGCGTCGAGCCGCCGGTCGCCGTGCAGGTGGGCGAAGCGGGTACGGAGTGCCGCGACCGCGATGGACTCGATCTCGTCGCGGGCCCTGACCCGGCGCCTGCGGCCGAGCTCGCCCGACTCCTCCAGATACGTCAGGTGGGCGTCGAGGGCGGCGACGACGTCCTCGGCGCCCTCGCCGCGGGAGGCCACGGTCGTCACGATCGGCGGCCGCCAGGGCCCCTCGATCTGGGCGGTCATGTTGCGCAGCTCGCGCACGACCGCCTGGGCGCCGTCGCGGTCGGCCTTGTTCACCACGAACACGTCGGCGACCTCCAGGATGCCCGCCTTGGCGGCCTGGACGCCGTCGCCCATGCCCGGGGCGAGCAGCACGACGGTGGTGTCGGCCAGCGAGGCGATGTCCACCTCGGCCTGGCCGACCCCGACGGTCTCGACGAGGACGACCTCGCACCCGGCGGCGTCCAGGACCCGCAGCGCCTGCGGCGTCGCCCAGGACAGGCCGCCCAGGTGGCCCCGGCTGGCCATCGACCGGATGAAGACCTCCGGGTCGGTGGCGTGGTCCTGCATGCGCACCCGGTCGCCGAGCAGCGCTCCGCCGGTGAACGGCGAGGACGGGTCCACGGCGAGCACGCCGACCCGCCTGCCGAGCTTGCGGAACGCCTGGACCAGCATCCCGGTCGAGGTGGACTTGCCCACGCCCGGGGAGCCGGTCAGCCCGATGACGCGGGCCCGGCTGGGCCGGGCCGCGCAGAGCTCGGCGGTGACCTCCCGCAGCAGCGGCGAGCCGTTCTCCACCAGGGAGATCAGCCGCGCGACCGCCCGGGGCCGGCCCTGCCGCGCCTGCGCGACCAGTTCGGAGACCTCCGTGGGCAGCGGGTCACGCCGCGCCGCGGGGCTGGACGTCTCCATGTCAGGCCGAGGGGACGCGGATGATCAGGGCGTCGCCCTGACCGCCGCCGCCGCACAGGCCGGCCGCGCCGGTCCCGCCGCCCCGGCGCTTCAGCTCGTGGGCGAGGGTCAGGACGATGCGGGCGCCGGACGCGCCGATCGGGTGGCCGATGGCGATGCCGCCGCCGTTGACGTTGACCTTCTCCAGCGGGACGCCGAGCTCCTTGACCGACTGCAGGACGACCTGGGCGAACGCCTCGTTGATCTCCAGCAGGTCGAGGTCGCCGGTGGTGATGCCCTCCTTGGCGAGGGCGTGCTTGATGGCGTTGGCCGGCTGCGACTGCAGCGAATTGTCCGGGCCGGCGACGTTGCCGTGCGCGCCGATCTCGGCCAGCCAGTCGAGGCCCAGCTCCTCGGCCTTGGCCTTCGACATCACGACGACCGCGCAGGCGCCGTCGGAGATCTGCGAGGCGGAGCCGGCGGTGATGGTGCCGTCCGGGACGAACGACGGGCGCAGCCGCGACAGGACCTCGACGGTGGTGTCACCGCGCACGCCCTCGTCGGCGGAGAACAGCACCGGGTCGCCCTTGCGCTGCGGGACCGGCACCGGGACGATCTCGTCGTCGAGCGTGCCGTTCTTGATCGCGGCGGCGGCGAGCTGGTGGGAGCGGGCGGAGTAGTCGTCCTGCTCCTCGCGGGTCAGGCCCAGGCGGACGTTGTGCCGCTCGGTGGACTCGCCCATCGCGATCTGGTCGTAGGCGTCGGTCAGGCCGTCATAGGCCATCGAGTCGACGATGGTGGCGTCGCCGTACTTGACGCCCCGGCGCAGGCCGCGCATCAGGTGCGGGGCGTTCGACATGGACTCCATGCCGCCGGCGACCACGATGTCGAACTCGCCGGCCCGGATGAGCTGGTCGGCCAGGGCGATGGCGTCCAGGCCGGACAGGCAGACCTTGTTGATGGTCAGCGACGGCACGGTCATCGGGATCCCGGCCAGGACGGCCGCCTGGCGGGAGGGGATCTGCCCCGCCCCGGCCTGCAGGACCTGACCCATGATCACGTACTGCACGGTCTCGGGGGCGACGCCGGCGCGCTCCAGCGCGGCCTTGATGGCGATGCCGCCGAGTTCGGCGGCGGTGAGGCCGGACAGCGAGCCGAGCAGCCGTCCGATGGGGGTGCGAGCTCCGGCGACGATGACGGAACCAGACATGAGCAGGGGCCTCCTGGCGAGTCTCCGAACGACTTTGCCACCATACCCATGAGTACCCGACCGATCGCCATGGAGGCCGTCCATATGTTCATGCGCATCGACCATGTGGGTATCGCCTGCCACGACCTGGAGGAGAAGATCGCGTTCTTCGAGCGCACCTTCGACCTCAGGGTGGTCGCGCGCGAGACCAACGAGGAGCAGGGCGTCAAGGAGGCGATGCTGCACATCGCCGACGGTGAGGGCGGCGGCTCCTACATCCAGCTCCTGGAGCCCCTCGGCCCCGACACCCCGGTCGGAAAGTTCCTCGCCAAGCGCGGGGAGGGGGTGCACCACGTGGCGTTCGGGGTGCCGGACGTGGCGGAGGCGATGCGGGAGATCGGCGGCAGGGGCGTCCGGGTGCTGGACGCCGAGCCCCGGCACGGCACGCTGGGGTCGTCGATCGCCTTCCTCCACCCCAAGGACATGGGCGGGGTGCTGACCGAGCTGGTGCAGGCCCCGGACACCGGCGACGCGGCGCCCGGACACTGACCGCGCGGTGACCGGACACTGACGACGCGGCGCCCGGGCACTGACCGCGCGGTGACCGGACGCCGGCGCGCCCGCCGGTCGTCGTCGACGCGCCGGCCGATCTTCGTCGACTCGGCCGACGGACGCGGTCGACGCCCTTCCGACCGGCGTCAACGTGGCGGCCGGGTGCCGCGTCACATACAGGAAGGGTTCATACGTAACAAGTCACGCAGAAAGTCAGAGGGGACCGCCAACGCGGCAACTCCAGAGTACGCTGGCCTATCACCGGACGTGGGTCCCGCCACGGCCCCCACCTTGGGTGTCCGAATCCTTCGTCCGCCCCGTGTAGCCGTCTCGACAACCCAGGATCGAGCCTCCATGCAGTCCGACATCGACGCCCAGCTCAACAACTTCTTTGAAGACACCCCCGCTCGGGAATTCGACGTGGTGCTCCGTGGCTATGACCGGCACCAGGTCCATGATCATCTAAAGCAGGTGGACGCCGAGCTGCGCCAGTCCAGGGAGCAGGTGCAGGGCCTGCAGCGCGACCTGGCCGACTCCCAGCGCCAGCTGCAGGAGCAGGAGCGCCCCACTTACTCCGGCCTGGGCGCGCGGATCGAGCAGCTGCTCCGGCTCGCCGAGGAGCAGGCCACCGAGCTGGTCCAGGCCGCCCGCTCCGAGGCCAACGAGATCAGGGCCGCGGCCAAGGTCGAGGCCGCCGACGTGCGCGCCGCCGCGGAGAACGAGGCGGCCGAGAAGCGTGCCCTGGCCACGCGCGAGGCCGACGAGATGCGCACCACCGCCGAGCGCGAGGCCGAGGAGATCCGCTCGACCGCCCGCCGCGAGGCCGACGAGTTGACCTCCACCACCGAGCGCGAGGTGGCCAAGCTGCGCGCCACCGCCGACCACGAGGTGGCCGAGAAGCGCGCCGACGCCGAGCGTGAGATCGCCAAGCTGCGCACCACCACCGAGCGCGAGGTCGCCCAGCTGCGGGCCTCGACCAAGCGCGAGCGTGACGAGATCCTCACCACCGCCAAGCGCCAGGCCGACGAGATGCGCGCCCAGGCCCAGCGGATCCTGGAGGAGTCGGAGGCCAAGCGCGCCCAGGACGAGGCCGAGTTCGAGATCCAGCTCGCCGCCCGGCGCGAGGAGGCCGAGCGCCAGGAGGCCGAGCGCCACGCCACCGCGCAGGCCAACACCCAGCGGATGGTCTCCGAGGCCGAGCAGCGCGCCGCCACCGCCGAGCAGCGGGCCACCAAGGCCACCCAGCAGGCCGAGCAGACCCGCCGCGACGCCGACACCCACGCCAAGCAGCTGCTCGCCAACGCGCGCAAGAACGCCGACCAGCTCGTGGCCGAGGCGAAGACGAACGCCGAGACGATCGTCTCCGAGGCCAAGACCGAGGCCGAGCGGAGCCGTTCGGTCGCCCAGCGCCAGGTCGACGAGCTGACCCGGCAGCGCGACAGCATCACCAGCCACCTCGCGCAGCTGCGCCAGCTGCTTGGCGGCGCGCCGCTCCCGGCCGCCGACCCGGAGCCGGCGATCGCCCCGGCCCCGGCCAAGCCGGCCATCTCCGCCCCGGCCGAGACCCCGGCCGCGGCGCCTGCCCCGGCTCCGGCTCCGGCGTCCAGGACCGAGACCAAGGACGACGACGCCGAGTGGTGGCAGGAGTAGGGGGACGCTGATCGGGAGGCGTTGAGACGGCTGATCCGAGGAGCCCGGCGATCCGTGTGGATCGCCGGGCTCCTCTTCGTCTTCCGGGGTCCCCGCGTCCCCGGTCCTCGCGCTCCCGCCCGGTCACCGTCCCCGGGTCCGTGTTCCCGGGACCGGTTCGCGCTCAGCCGCCGAGCTGCGCCCGCCCCGCCAGCTCGGCGATGAAGCCCGCCAGCGCGCGGTTGAACGCCTCCGGCTGCTCGACCGCGCTCAGGTGACCGGCCTTCTCGATCACGGCCAGCCGTCCGTCGGGCACCGCCTCGACCATCGCCTCGGCGTCGCCCCGCGGGGTGAGGCCGTCCTCCTCCCCCACCAGCACCAGCGCGGGCACCTTGAGCCCGCGCAGGGTGTCGAAGGAGTCGGGGCGGGCCGCCATGGCCCGCTGGGCCCACGCCACCGCCCGCGGCGGGGCCGACTGGACCAGCCCGCGCACCCTGCCGTACACCATCGCCCGGCGCTCGGCGGTGGTCCGCCCGACCAGCGGCGGGAGGACCTCCTCCAGGAGTACGGCGGAGCCGTCCTCGACCACGGCGGCGGCGATGCGCTCGCGGTTCGCCCGGGCCTGGTCGGGGTCGGCGCTCGCCTTGGTGTCGGCGAGGACGACCCCCATCAGCCGGTCGGGGTGACGGCGGCACAGGGCCATCGTCACGTAGCCGCCCATGGACAGCCCCCCGACGACGGCCCGATCGACGCCCTCGCGGTCGAGCGTCCGCGCGACGTCATCGGCCATCACGTCGAGGGAGGGCTCCTCGTCGCCGAGCACCGAACCGCCGAAGCCGCGCAGGTCGGGGGTGATGACCTTGCAGAGTGCGGACAGGCCCTCGCGCTGGGCCAGCCACATGGCAGAGGACAGGGGGAACGCATGCAGCAGGACGACCGGAACTCCTTCGCCCGCCGACCGGGTGTACAGATGCACAGATCCACGGTAGTCGCGCGTTCCGGATCTGACATCCCTTGACGCGCGAAGCGGCATGGCCGGGATCGCCGCGCCGGCCCGTATCGGCGCTGCCGGCCGTCCGGGCGGCCGCGCCGCCCCGTGTCCCGGGGCGGGCCGCACCGGCCGGGCGACCACGCCGGCCGGGCCGGGCTACGACTCGGGGATCTCGGTGGGCAGGGGGTGCGCGGCCGGGTTCACCCGCCGGACGATCTCGTTGAGGACGATCCGTACGTACGGCTCGCCGACCCACAGGTGCTTGGCGCCGTCCACCCCGACGACCTCGGCCTGGGGCACCCGGGCGAAACGCTCGCGGGCCTCGGCCGGCCGCAGGTAGTCGTCGAACTCGGGGACCAGCGCGGTCAGCGGCCGGCCGAACTCCGCCCAGCCGTCGAGGTCGGCGTCGGTGGCCCGGTGCAGCGGCGGGGAGAGGAGGATCGCCCCCTCCACCAGCGGGTCGCGGCCCCACTTCAGCGCCAGCTCGGTGCCGAAGGACCAGCCCACCAGCCAGGCCCGGGGCAGGTCGTGGAACTCGGCGTACTCCAGCGCGGCGGCGACGTCGAGGCGCTCGTCCTCACCGTTGCCGAAGGCCCCCTGGGAGGTGCCCCGGTCGGAGGTGGTGCCGCGCGTGTTGAACCGCAGCACGGCGAGGTCCGCCAGCGCGGGCAGCCGGTTGGCCGCCTTCTTGAGGACGTGGCTGTCCATCATGCCGCCGTGCGTGGGCAGCGGGTGCAGGCAGACCAGCGTGGCGGCCGGGGGCCGGTCCGCCGGGAGGGCCAGCTCTCCGACGAGCGTCAGCCCGTCGGCGGTGACCAGCTCGATCGGCTCCCTGCGCGCGGGCAGCACCGTGGAGGCCCGGATCTCCATGTGTTCCTCACTTCGTGACGTCGTGTCGTGGCCGGCGCCGGCGGGCACGGAACCGTACGGTCGCCGTCGGCGCCCTTCGGCGCCGGGACCGTACGGCGGCCCTCCGGCAGCCTTTCAGTATCTGGTCCGGCCCGGCCCGCGCCTGGTCCGGTGGCGCCAGCACGCGGTGTGCCAGTGCCTGCGCTCGTCCTCCCCGCCGGTCCAGGCGGGCCAGCTCACCAGGTGCGGCAGGCCGGACCTGATCTCCTGGTCGCAGCCTGGGCAGCGGTAGGTCTTGTCCGCCCCGGCTCCGGTGACCCGCCGTACGTGCCAGTCGCCGTCCGGCCACTCCTCGACCTGGTCGACACCGGCGACGAACATCCCCACGGGGCGGGAGGACGGCGGCCGACCGGAGCCTCCGCGCCCGCCGCGTCCGTCGCGGGCGAAGGGGTCCTTGCGGCGGGACCGGCGGGGGCTCATGGCAGGTCGCGGGTGCTCCGCGCCCCGGCCGTGACGAGGCGGCCGGGCGGCGGCGCGGGGGCGAGGACCTCGGCGGCCACGGCGCTCGTCGCGCCGGGGGCGGCCGCTCCGGCCCGGTCGAAGCTGCGCGTCATGCCGACCAGTCTCCCAGAGGTCTCCCGCTCTCCCCAAAACCACCCCAAAACCAGCTCAACGTCGGTGCAGGTCACCGGATCCGCGGGCTCGGCCACCGGCACCGGTGTTCCGGCGGTAAGGTTGGCCCCCATGCGGCTGGTCATCGCGCGATGCAGTGTGGATTACGTCGGGAAGCTCACCGCTCATCTTCCGATGGCACCGAGGCTCATCCTCATCAAGGCGGACGGCAGTGTGTCCGTGCACGCCGACGACAGGGCGTTCAAACCGCTCAACTGGATGAACCCGCCGTGCCGGCTCCGCGAGGAGGAGGGCACCTGGACGGTGACCCACGGCAAGAGCGGCGAGAAGCTCGTCCTCACCATGGAGGAGATCCTCCACGACTCCACCCACGAGCTGGGCGTCGATCCGGGCCTGATCAAGGACGGTGTCGAGGCCCACCTGCAGGAGCTGCTGGCCGAGCACATCACCACGCTCGGCGCGGGCTGGACGCTGGTCCGCCGTGAGTACATGACGGCGATCGGGCCGGTGGACATCCTGTGCCGCGACCACGAGGGCGCGACCGTGGCCGTGGAGCTCAAGCGCCGCGCGGGCATCGACGCCGTGGAGCAGCTGACGCGCTACCTGGAGCTGATGAACCGCGACCCGCTGCTCGCCCCCGTCGCCGGCGTCCTGGCGGCCCAGGCCATCGCGCCGCAGGCCAGGACGCTCGCCGAGGACCGCGGCATCCGCTGCGTCACCCTCGACTACGACGCGCTGCGGGGCATCGAGCGCACCGACACGCTGTTCTGAACGGCTCCCCGCCCTCCGGGCGTCCTCCGGGCCGGGAGGCGCGGCGCGTCCCGGGGTGGACAGAAGGGGGTGACGAGTGGGTCCGGCGCTCTTCCGTCACCCTCCCGCCGCCGACCGCTTTCCGGGAGTCCCGGGGCCGGCGGCTTTCGGGGGGTCACGGAACCGGCCGGTTTTCCAGAGTCACGGAACCGGCGGTTTCCCGGGAGCCACAAGGCCGTACGGCTTTTCGGACCGCCCCGAACCCCATTTACGGAACTCCGTATGACCACCCAGAATGAAAAACCTCCCCACTTTCTCCATCCCGGCCTCCCGGAGCGTTTGACCGGCCGGTCAGATCCCTGACCTTCTTACATGGACGCCAGAACATGTGACGTTCTGACTCTTCCAGAAAAACGGATCTTGCACCCATAATGGTGGATTCTGGGGCCATAATTTTGGGGTGGAAGTGATAAAGCGATGATTTGTCAAGCTCACGACAACGCCGGGAGCTTGACGTGAATGGACGGCCCTATCGGGGAATGTCATCCGAGGAGCGGCTGGCGGACCGCCGGGAACGCCTGATGGCCGCGGCGTACACGCTCTACTGCGATCCCGGTTTCCCGGAGACGACGATCGAGCGGCTGTGCGCCGCCGCGCGCATCTCGAACCGTGCCTTCTACGAGTGCTTCTCCGGACGCGACGAGCTGATGGAGGCCGTACACGACCGGTGCGTGCAGGAGTCGCTGGCGTCGGTGGCGAAGTCCGTCGCGCAGGCCCCCGACTCGCTGCTCGAACGGATCAGGGCGGGCATCGGCGGATACATCGGTTTCGTCACCGAGGACAGGCGGCGGGCCCGCCTCATGCATCTGGAGGTACGGCGGGCCGGCGGCTGCCTCACCAAGGCACGCGAGCAGGCCCTGGCGGGCTTCTTCGAGGCCGTAGAGATCATCGGTCCCGGTGACCCCGCCCTGGCGGGCCCGGCCGGGATCGACCGGCGGCTGCTGGCCCTCGGGGTCATCGGAGCCATCCAGGAGCTGCTCACCGAATGGGTGCTGGCCGACGACCCGCCCGAGGTGGACCACCTGATCGACGCCGCCGTGCACGTCTTCCACCGGTCCTTCGTGGCATGAGGGGGGCGCACCGCCCGGTGGCGCCGCGGGAGCCGGGATCGTTTCCCGGAGGTCCGGGATCCGGGGTCGCGGTGGATCAGGCGACCGCGCCCACCGGGAGCTCGACGGTGAGCACCCGGTTGAGCCGGGTCACCGCCAGCACGCGCATGACCCTGGGCGGCACCCGGCGCAGGATGAGCCGGCGCCCGGCGGCCACCGCGCGCCGGTGCGTGCCGACCAGCACTCCCAGGCCGGTGGCGTCGATCATCTCCAGGCCGGAGAGGTCGACGATCAGGTCGCCCTGCCCGGTGTCGACGGCCTCGTGCAGCCGCGGGCGCACCTCGGCGACGGTGCCCACGTCGAGACGGTTCCCGATGTCGACCACCTGTGCTTCGGGGTTCTCAGCGACGCGCATGCCTCCTCCTCCTCAGATCCGGCCGTGGGGCGCGGGCCGGACACGACCGCGGCACGTGAACGCGGCGGGCGGTCACATGGTGCGGGTTTGCTGATGCCGGACTGTGGGACGACGGGACCCCCTCGCGGACCTCTGGCTCTCAGAGGACGGCCTGCCCCGGGGAGGGGAAAAGATTCTGCTCAGAGCCAACCTTTTTCCTGGGCGACCCGGATGGCCGTGATCCTGTTGGGGGCGCCGAGCTTGGTGATGGCGGCGGACAGGTAGTTGCGGACCGTTCCCTCGGTGAGGTGATCTCCCCGGCCTGCGCGCCCTGGGCCGCGAGGGCGAGGGCGTCGCGCTCCCGGGCGGTGAGCGGGCTCTCCCCCGCCATCATCGCCGGGGCGGCCGGCTCCGGGTCGAGGCCGAGCACCCGGACCGTGCCGCCGGAGGCGGGGCGGAACCCCTCCAGGACCTCCGTCGTGGTGGTCTTGCCCGCGCCGTTGGTGCCGAGCAGGGCGAAGATCTCGCCCCTGGCGACGGTGAAGGAGACGTCGCGCACGGCTTCGAAGCCGCCGTATCTCTGCCGGAGACCGCCGACCTCGATGACGTCGTCGAGGCCGGCGGTCGCGGTGTCCGCAACGTCCGTGAGCTGCCGTGCTTCCATGGCGACAATCCTGGCTTTTCGCTCTTTCGCCAGGTAGTCGCCGTTATCACCGGACGATCCGGCTTCTGTCAGCTCCGGGAGATGACAAATGCCAGCTACGGCCGCGGCGGCAGCGCCGGACGGCGGCGGGAGGGCCGGGTGGCCGGGTCGGGCGGGGTCACCGCCGGACGCTCCCGCAGCGCGGCCAGTGCCAGCCGTACGGCCTCCTCCAGCTGGGTGTCGCGCCCGGCGGCCCAGTCGTCGGGGGTGATGTCCAGGTCGACGTCCGGCTCGACACCGTGGTTCTCCACCTCCCAGCCGAGGTCCTCGAACCAGAAGGAGTACCTCGGCACGGTGAAGCACGTCCCGTCGGCCAGACGGTGGTCGTCCTCGATGCCGATCACCCCGCCCCAGGTGCGGGTGCCCACCACCGGCCCGAGCCGGTGGAGCTTGAAGGCCGCGGTGACGATGTCGCCGTCGGACCCGGCGTCGCGGTCGGTGACCGCGACCAGCGGGCCGCGCGGCGCGTCCCGGGGATAGGTCAGGGGCGTCATGCCGCGGGGGCTCTCCCAGGCGATGACGCGGCGGATCAGCTTCTCGATGACCAGCTCGGAGGTGTGGCCGCCCCGGTTGCCGCGGACGTCCACGACCAGCGCCTCGCGGGCCATCTCCCGGCGCAGGTCGCGGTGGAACTGCGCCCAGCCCTCGGCGACCATGTCCGGGATGTGCAGGTAGCCGACCCGGCCCTCCCCCAGCTCGCGGACCCGCGCCCGCCGCCCGGCGACCCAGTCCTGGTAGCGCAGGCGCCGGTCGTCGCCGAGCGGCGTGACGACCGCCTTGCGCCCGCCCTCCAGGGTCAGCTCGACCGGCTTGTCGGCCGCGCCGACCAGCAGCGGCGCCGGCCCGTCCGGCGTCACCGGACGGCCGTCCACCGCCAGCAGCGTCTCCCCCGGGCGGACGGCCGCGCCGGGCGCGGCCAGCGGCGAGCGGGCGTACACGTCCGACGACTCGCCGGGCAGCACCCGGTCCACCCGCCAGCGGCCGTCGGCGTCCCGGGACAGGTCCGCCCCCAGCAGACCGACCCGGTCGGACGCCGGGTGCCCCCACGGAGCCGCGATGACGTAGGCGTGCGAGGTGCCGAGCTCCCCGGCGATCTCCCAGAGCAGGTCGGCGAAGTCGTCGGCGGTGGCGACGCGATCCACCAGCGGCCGGTACTCCTCCAACACGGCGTCCCACTCGACGTCCGCCATGTCCTCGACCCAGAAGTCGGCCCGCATCCGGCGGCCGAACTGGTCGTAGGCGAGCCGCCGGTGGGCGCGGGGGTCGGCGGTGACCCGGATCCGCGACAGGTCCACGGTCACATCGTCATCGTCGTTCTTGCCGCCGACCTTGCGGACGGTGAGCTCGCCGTCGCAGGAGACGACGAGGTGGGTGCCGTCGCCGCTCACCCAGTAGTCGTCGAGCTCATCGACGATCTCCTCGCACTTGCGCTTGACCAGGTCGTAGTGGTCCAGCGCGGGCTTGGGCGCGTCGGCCCCCACCTTCTCGCGGTCTTCGCCCAGCTCCCCGGCCAGCGGCTCGCGCAGCCAGACGAACCCGTCCTTGACCGCGTTGAGCGCCGAGTAGCGGCCCTCGGGCACCGGCACCTGCACGACCCGGCCGGCGATGCCCTCCAGGTCGACGGTGAGCGCGGGGACGTCGTCCTTGCCCTTGTCGTCGCCGTCGTCGTCCGGGGCCCCGACGGGCCGCCCCTCGGCACTGGGCGCGAACGGCGACGGGGTGGCCGCCGACAGCGGCACCAGGTAGGGGCGGTGACCGAACGGGAAGGACATGTCGAAGGAGTGCGCGTCGTAGACCGGGTCGAAGCCGCGGCGCGACAGGAACACCAGGTGGTCGCCGGTGAAGGCGGGCGAGGTGTCCACGAAGCGGCCGTCGGTGACGTCGGTGATCACCCGGTCCGCCAGCCGGGCCAGGCGGATCCTGCGCAGCGGGTCGGCCTCGGGGTGCGACCAGGCCAGCCAGGCCGAGTCGGGCGAGAAGGCCAGCCCGTCGACCTGCCCGTCGGCCCGGGTCAGCTCGGCGACCTCGCCGGAGGCGACGTCCACCAGCAGGAGCCGCCCGTCCCTGGCCGCCACCGCGATCGTGTTCCCGTCGGGCGCGACGGCCAGGTCGCCGACCTCGCCCAGCATCCCCTCGGCGATCCTGCGGGTCTCCCCGCCTCCGGCCGGGCCGATCTCCAGGCCCTGCCGGTGCCCGTCGTCGGTGACCCACACCACCCTGTCCGCGCCCAGGACGCGCGGCGTGCCGGCCGCCAGGCCGGAGCTGAGCTGCCGCGCCGGGCCGTCTCGATGGGTGATCCAGTGCACGGTCCCCTGCACCTCGACCGCGCTGGCCCGGCCGGTCTCGTCCACCGCCAGGCCGTGCAGCCGCCGTCCGGCGTCCACCTGGTACGGCTGCGGCCCCCGCACCGGGGAACCGAGCCTGACGTCGAGCCTGCGGGCCTCGGCGTCCAGGCCGTCCAGCAGGTAGAGGTCGCCGGCGTTCTGGTAGACGATCCGGGTGCCGTCGGTGGTGGCGTGCCGGGCGTAGAAGACGTCGTGGTCGGTGTGCCGGCGCAGGCCGGTGCCGTCCGGCGCGCAGGAGTAGAGGTTGCCGATCCCCTCGTGGTCGGACAGGAACACCAGGCGCCCGCCGACGAGCATCGGGTTGGCGAAGTGCCCGTCGAGGTCGGCCAGCAGCCGGGTGAACGACTCCTCGCCCGCCCGCCGTATCCACAGCCGTCCGGCCGTGCCGCCCCGGTAGCGCTTCCACGTGCCCGGGTCGCGGCCCAGGGCGCCGGTCAGCAGCGCCACCGCGCCGGACACCTCCCCGGCCGTCTCTCCGGCGATCGACAGGTCGGTGACCGGCCCGTACGGCAGCCGCTCGGGCAGGCCGTCACCGATGGCGTAGGCCCAGCTCCAGGGGGTGAAGGGCTGTCCGGTCGCGCTGATCGCGAGGACCTCGCCGCCGGGCGTCCAGCCGCGGGTGCGGGTCCGCATGTCCCCCCAGTAGGTCAGCCGCTCGGCGGAGCCGGACTCCAGGTCCGCGAGGTACACCTCGGGGTCGCCGTCACGGAGGCTCGTCCAGGCCACCTTCGTGGCGTCCGGGGAGAGACGGGGATGTGCCGCGGGGGCCCGGTCGGAGGTGAGGCGCCAGGCACGCCCGCCGTCCGCGGGGGCCGCCCAGACGTCGTCGTCCGCGACGAACGTCAGCGTGTCGCGGGAGAGATGGGGAAATCGGAGGTAGAAACCAGAGCCCATTTCCCCAGCATATTGTCCGCTATGCAGGAGATCGTAGAGGTTTTCCGGTCGCTACGCTGAACCCCATGACGCGAGCTGACAGGGACAAGCCGGTGGTGCTGTCCAAGATCTACACCCGGACCGGCGACGACGGCACGACCGCTCTCGGAGACATGAGCCGCACCCACAAGACCGATCCCCGGCTGGCCGCCTACGCCGACGTCGAGGAGGCCAACGCGGCGATCGGCGTGGCCCTGGCGACCGGCGCCCTCGACGAGGACGTCGCGGTGGTCCTCGGCCGGATCCAGAACGAGCTGTTCGACGTCGGCGCCGACCTGTGCACCCCGGTCACCGAGAACCCCGAGTTCCCGCCGCTGCGCGTCGAGCCCTCCTACGTCGAATGGCTGGAGGAGCGCTGCGACGAGTTCAACGAGCGCCTCAAGCCGCTGCGCAGCTTCATCCTGCCGGGCGGCACCCCCGCCGTCGCCCAGCTCCACGTGGCCCGCACGGTCGTACGGCGGGCCGAGCGGACCGTCTGGGCGGCCCTTTCGGACCACGACGACGTCAACCCGCTGACCGCCAAGTACCTCAACCGGCTGAGCGACCTGATGTTCATCCTGTGCCGCGTCGCCGCCCACGGCGACGAGATCCTCTGGAAGCCCGGCGGCACCCGCTGACGGCCCCGGCGGCGCGGGCGCGGGCCGGAACCCGGCCGCGACCGCAACGCCGGACTCAGGCGTCAACGGTGGGTTCGCGCCGCCGCGCGGAACCCGGCCCCTACCCGCCGCTCAGGCCGGCCTGTTGCGTAGCGGCACGTCGCGGATGACCAGCCAGGTCAGGGCCAGACCGAACAGGAACGCGGCCAGCCCGAGGCCGGCGGTGACCGCCGGGGACTGCGGAACGTCCAGGCCCAGGGCGAGGCGGCTGACGAACGGCAGCCGCAACTCGGTGCCTATCGCGCTCTCCGCCAGCACGACCAGCCCGACGCCGACCGGGACGGCGAGCAGCCCGCCGCCGTCCCAGCGGTAGAAGGCGGCGCCGATGACGGATCCCGCGACGAGCCAGGCGGCGAGCTCGATCATGTACTCGGCGAGGACGAGCGGAACGTGGGTCGGCTCGGCGAACATGTGGGCCCGGTCCAGCGTCTGGGACAGGCCGGCCAGGCCGTACGCTCCCGCCTCCAGCAGGTAGCCCACCGCGACCAGGACGGCCAGGAACGGTGCGAACAGGGTGGCGGTGACGGCCGCCTGCGCACCGAACTGGCGGCGGGTCATCCCGTGCGCGACGTACATCGGCAGGTACTCCCGCACCAGGGCCACGCCGACGAACAGCGCGTACCATCGGGCGAGCTGCACGCCCTTCTCCCACGTGCTCTCGGTGAGCGTGCCGAAGACCGCGACGCCCGCCGCGACCAGCGCGACGCCCACCAGGAGCAACCCCCACAGCAGCAGCGCGAAGACCATGTTGGCGGCCAGGAGACGGCTGGGGAACCTCATCGGGGGCCTCCGGTCAGGTGGACGAACAGCTCCTGCATGGCGACCGGCCCGAGTTCGAGGCCGGCCTCGGCGGCCTCGCGGCGCCGGGTGTCGTCGAGGTCTCCGTAGACCATCGCCGATCTGGTCGGACCGAGGTCCCTGGCGCCCAGTACGGTCAGCCCGGCGGTGAAGGCGTCCACCCGGGCGACGGGGCCGGTCACGGAGACCCCTCTCGACAGCAGCGTCCCGGCGTCCTCCTGCACGACGAGCCGGCCACGATCGATGATCAGCACCTCCTCGAACAGCGGGGCGGCCTCCTCGATCAGGTGGCTCGCCAGGACGAACGTGCGCGGGTGCGCCATGTAGTCGGCGAGCAGCGCGTCGTGGAACGCCTGCCGGGACGGCACGTCCATGCCGAGGTGCGCCTCGTCGAACATGGTCAGCGGTGTCCGGCTCGCCAGGCCGACCACCACCCCCAGCGCCGAGCGCTGGCCCTTCGACATCGCCTTGACGTTCGCCTTGGGCGGGATCCCGAACGTCTCCAGCAGCGAGCGGGCGTAACCGGCGTCCCAGTTCGGGCGCAGCCCCTCGGCGAAGTAGAGGGCGTCCTCGACGGTGCCGATGGTGATCGCCTCCCCCTCGTCGCGGACCAGGCCGATCCGGCGGGTGAGGTCGGCGTTCTCGAACACCGGCCGCCCGTCCACCAGCGCCTCCCCGCTCGTCTGGCGGCGGAAGGCCGCCAGGACCGACGTCAGGCTCGACTTGCCCGAGCCGTTGCGGCCGAGCAGCCCGTAGATCTTCCCGCTCTCCAGGGTGAACGTCAGGCCGTCGAGCGCCGTGGTCTCGCCGTAGCGCAGCACCAGATCGCGGACGTCGATCCTCATCTCCCCTCCAGTTCCTCGATGCGGCCGATGACCTCGCCGAGCGGCATCCCGATGGCCCTGGCCTCGGCCACCATCGGGTCCACCACGTCGGTGAAGAACCTCTCCCTGCGCCCGGCCCTGAGCGCCTCCGGGGCTTCCGGGCTCACGAACATGCCGATCCCTCGTTTCTTGTACAGCACGCCCTCCTCCACCAGTTGCTGGAATGCCTTGGCGGCCGTCGCCGGGTTGATCCGGTAGAAGGCGGCGTACTGGTTGGTGGACATGACCTGCTCGTCGCCGCGCAACGTCCCGCTCAGCACATCGGCCTTGATGCGCTCGGCGATCTGCCGATAGATCGGGCTCCGGTCGTCGAACATGGCACCTGCTTCTATGGTTCACTACTCTAGTAATGAACCATAGAAGGCGTGCGACGACCGGTCAATCCCGTACGGCGGGCACCCGGCCGGGGAAGAGGACCGGACCGGGGACGGAAACGGGGACGGGGGCCGGGAAAAACGACAGGCCCCGTCCCCGGCGGACCGGGAACGGGGCCTGTCGTCGGTACGAAGGCGGCGGAAGAAGGGTCAGGCGACGTCGAGGTAGGCGCTGGGCGGGGCGGACTCCAGCCAGGCGACGAACCCGGTCAGCGCACGGTAGCCCATGGCGATCTCGAAGGCGTCGGGGCCGTTACGGCACTCCAGCGCCGTGACCCCCTCGATGAACCCGAAGAACTCACCGGACCCCACCCTGCGGCGCCCGGAAACCACAAGGCCGCGCCTCACGATCACGTGGCGCGGCCTTGGTAGCAGACCTATGAGCGGAATCCAGTTGAGCTGGTCCTTGGCGTAGCGGGCCACTCCCACCCGCCAGCTCCGCTTCCCCGGAACCCGGCGCAGGCAACACAGCACCGATCCCCGGGAGCGTGCCAGAACCAGCCCGCGGAGGGCGATGAGGACGACGACCGCCGTCACCACGATGAGTACGTTCAGCGCCGTCATTCCCGCTCCCAAAAGCCGTACCGCTCAGAAGCAGAATTTAACCGACTTCCTCGCCGGCCGCGCGCAGCCTGGCCTTGGCGCGCTTGGCGGCGGTGACATCGACGCTGACGTCGGCCTGGCCCGCGTCCATCGAGGACTGAGCCCGCTGGAGCGCGTCCCGGGCCCGGTCGACGTCGACCTCGGAGCCGAGCTCGGCCGTCTCGGCCAGGATCGACACCTCATCACTGGCCACCGAGATGAACCCGCCGTGGACCGCGGCGACCAGGTCCGTCTCGCCGCCACCGCGCTTGACCCTCAGCACGCCGCCCTCGACGAGGACACCGATCACCGGGGCGTGCCTCGGCATGATGCCGATCTCGCCGTCGATGGTCTTGGCAATCACCATGTCGGCCTCTCCGGACCAGAGCTCCCGCTCCGGAGAGACGACGCCTACTCGCAGCTTCGCCACTTTCTTTCCAGTTCCTTTCGAACCAGGCGCCGGCACGGCCCGGGGCCATGCCGGCGCCCAAGGCGACTAGCGGGCGAGTTCCTTGGCCTTGGCGATGGCCTGCTCGATGCCACCGACCATGAAGAACGCCTGCTCGGGGAGGTGGTCGTACTCACCGGCGCACAGACCCTTGAACGAGGCGATCGTCTCGTCCAGCGGCACGAACTCACCCGGCTGGCCGGTGAACGCCTCGGCGGCGTACATCGGGTGGGAGAGGAAGCGCTCGATACGACGGGCCCGCTGGACGGTGACCTTGTCCTCTTCGGAGAGCTCGTCGATACCGAGGATCGCGATGATGTCCTGCAGCTCGCGGTACTTCTGCAGGATCCGCTTGGTCTCCTGGGCCACGCGGTAGTGCTCCTCACCGATGATCAGCGGGTCGAGGATCCGCGAGGTGGAGTCGAGCGGGTCCACCGCGGGGTAGATGCCCTTCTCCGAGATCGGCCGGGACAGAACGGTCTGCGCGTCGAGGTGCGCGAACGCGTTGTGCGGGGCCGGGTCGGTGATGTCGTCCGCGGGGACGTAGATCGCCTGCATGGAGGTGATCGAGTGACCGCGGGTCGAGGTGATGCGCTCCTGCAGGACGCCCATCTCGTCGGCCAGGGTCGGCTGGTAACCCACCGCGGACGGCATGCGGCCGAGCAGGGTGGAGACCTCGGAACCGGCCTGGGTGAACCGGAAGATGTTGTCGATGAACAGAAGCACGTCCTGCTTCTGCACGTCACGGAAGTACTCCGCCATGGTGAGGGCGGAGAGCGCGACGCGCAGACGGGTGCCCGGCGGCTCGTCCATCTGGCCGAAGACGAGCGCGGTGTCCTTGAGGACGTCCGCCTCCTCCATCTCCAGCCAGAGGTCGTTGCCCTCACGGGTGCGCTCGCCGACGCCCGCGAACACCGAGGTGCCCGAGAACTTCAGCGCGACGCGGCGGATCATCTCCTGGATCAGAACGGTCTTGCCGACGCCGGCGCCGCCGAACAGACCGATCTTGCCACCCTTGACGTACGGGGTGAGCAGGTCGATGACCTTGATGCCGGTGGGCAGCATCTCGGTGCGCGACTCGAGGGCGTCGAACGACGGCGACGGGCGGTGGATGCCCCAGCGCTCGGTCACCTGCAGCGACGCGGCGTCGGTGTCCAGCGGCTGGCCGAGGGCGTTCCACACGTGGCCCTTGACGACGTCGCCGACCGGCACCGAGATCGGGCCGCCGGTGTCGGTCACGGCGGCGCCGCGGACCATACCGTCGGTGGGCCGCATGGAGATGGCCCGGACGAGGTTGTCACCCAGGTGCTGGGCGACCTCCATGGTCAGGGTCTGGGACTCGCCGCCGATGGTGACGTCGACGGTCAGGGCGTTGTAGATGTCGGGCATCGCCTCGACGGGGAACTCCACGTCGACGACGGGACCCGTGACCCGCGCGACGCGGCCCACGCCGGTCTCAACAGTCTCTGCAGTCATTTCACTCTTTCCCCGCTGCGGCGTCAGCCAGCGCGTTCGCGCCACCGACGATCTCGCTGATTTCCTGGGTGATCTCCGCCTGGCGAGCCTGGTTCATCTGCTGGGTGAAGACGCGGATGAGCTCGTTGGCGTTGTCGGTCGCCGACTTCATGGCCCGGCGGCGCGCCGCGTGCTCGGAGGCCGCCGACTGCAGGAGCGCGCTGAAGATGCGCGACTCCACGTAGCGCGGCAGCAGCGAGTCCAGCACCGCACCGGCCTCGGGCTCGAACTCGAAGTACGGCAGCGGCGTGTCCGGCGCCTCGGTCGTCTCCTCGACCTCCAGCGGCAGGATGCGGTTGACCCGCACCTCCTGGGTCAGCATGGACACGAATCCGGTGGAGACGATGTGGATCTCGTCCACCCCGTCCTCCGCCGAGAACGCCTGGATCAGGGCCTCAGCGATCTCCTTGGCGTGGGAGTAGGAGGGGTTGTCGGAGAACCCGGCCCACTGCCCGCCCATCTCGCGGCCCCGGAAGGAGTGCCAGGCGATGCCCTTGCGGCCCACCACGTAGGGCGTGGGCGTGACGCCCCTGCTCTCCAGGAGGCCGCGCAGGGCCTCGGCCTCGCGCAGGACGTTGGCGTTGAAACCGCCGGCGAACCCGCGGTCGCTGCTCAGGATGAGCACGGCGGCCCTGGCGGGCTGCTCCTTGGCCACGGTCAACGGGTGGTCGACGCTGGCGGTGTTGCTGACGACGCCCGTGACGGCGCGCGTGATCTCGCGCTCGTACGGCATGGCCGCCTGCATCCGCTGCTGCGCCTTCACGATGCGCGACGAAGCGATGAGCTCCTGGGCACGCGTGATCTTCGCCGTGGACCTGACCGACCGGATCCGCCGCCGCAGCAGTCTTAGCTGGGCACCCATCGGCTACTTCTTCTCAGCCGTGCGGACGTGCTTGGTGATCTTCTCCTGACCGACGTCGCCGGCGTCCATGGCCGCCACCGACTCGTCACGGACCAGCAGCTCGCCCGAGGCGGTCTCGAAGGTCTTCTTGAACTCGGTGATGGCGTCCTTGAGGGTCGTCACCGCGTCGTCGGACAGCTCCTTGGTCTCGCGGATGCCGTCGAAGACGCCCTTGTTGTTGCGCTCCAGGTGGTCCAGGAACTCCGCCTCGAAGCGGCGGATGTCCTCGACCGGAACGTCGTCGAGCTCACCGGAGGTGCCGGCCCAGACCGACACGACCTGCTTCTCGATGGGGAACGGGGCGTACTGCGACTGCTTCAGCAGCTCGACCAGACGCTGACCGCGCTCCAGCTGGGCACGGGAGGCCGCGTCCAGGTCGGAGGCGAAGGCCGCGAAGGCCTCCAGGTCGCGGTACTGCGACAGCGACAGACGGAGCGTACCGGCGACCTTGCGCATCGCCTTGATCTGCGCCGAACCGCCGACTCGGGAGACGGAGACACCGACGTTGATGGCCGGACGCACACCCGCGTTGAACAGGTCGGTCTCGAGGAAGCACTGGCCGTCGGTGATGGAGATGACGTTGGTCGGAATGAACGCCGAGACGTCGTTGCCCTTCGTCTCGATGATCGGCAGACCGGTCATCGAGCCGCCGCCCATCTCCTTGGAGAGCTTGGCGCAGCGCTCCAGCAGGCGGGAGTGGAGGTAGAAGACGTCGCCGGGGAACGCCTCACGGCCCGGCGGACGGCGCAGCAGCAGCGAGACCGCGCGGTAGGCGTCGGCCTGCTTGGTCAGGTCGTCGAAGACGATCAGCACGTGCTTGCCCTGGTACATCCAGTGCTGGCCGATGGCCGAACCGGTGTAGGGGGCGAGGTACTTGAAACCGGCCGGGTCGGAGGCCGGGGCGGCGACGATGGTGGTGTACTCCATCGCGCCCGCCTCCTCGAGGCGGCCCCTCACCTGGGCGATCGTCGAACCCTTCTGGCCGATCGCGACGTAGACGCAGCGGACCTGCTTGTCGGGGTCGCCCGACAGCCAGTTCTCCCGCTGGTTGAGGATGGTGTCCACGGCGATGGCGGTCTTGCCCGTGCCGCGGTCACCGATGATCAGCTGGCGCTGGCCGCGGCCGATCGGCGTCATGGCGTCGACGGCCTTGAGGCCGGTCTGCAGCGGCTCCTTGACCGGCTGGCGCTGGACCACGGACGGGGCCTGGAGCTCGAGGGCGCGCAGGCCCTCGGACTCGATGGCGCCCTTGCCGTCGATCGGGACTCCCAGCGGGTCGACCACGCGGCCGAGGAAGTTGTCGCCGACCGGCACGGACAGGACCTGGCCCGTCCGGCGGACCGTCTGGCCCTCCTCGATTCCGCTGAAGTCACCCAGGACGACGACACCGATCTCACGGGTGTCGAGGTTCAGGGCCAGGCCGCGCGTGCCGTTCTCGAACTCCAGCAGCTCGTTCGCCATCGCCGAGGGAAGGCCGGAGACGTGGGCGATGCCGTCGCCGGCGTCGACGACGGTCCCGATCTCCTCGCGCGCGGCACCTTCCGGCTCGTATGCCTGGACGAAGCGCTCAAGGGCGTCCCGGATCTCGTCCGGCCGGATCGTAAGCTCCGCCATCTCTCTTCAGTCTCCCTATTCGCCTAGCCGGCCAACCGGCGGCGGACTTCTTCGATTCGTCCCGCGACGGTGGTGTCGATGAGGTCGTCCCCGATGCGGATCGAGAACCCTCCGAGCACCCGCGGATCCACCTCGACGTTCAGCTGAACGTCGTGACCGTATGTAGTGCGCAGCCACCTGGCGAGACGCTGCTTCTGCTCCTCGGAGAGGTCGACGGCGCTGCGCACCACCGCGACGAGGCGCTGCCTCTGGGCGGCGACCAGGCTGCCGAACTCCTCCAGCCCTCCGTCCAGGCTACGTCCTCGGGGGTGTGCGACGACCTGCCCGATCAGACGGAGCGTGCTGGGTACGACCTTGCTCCCGACCAGCGTCTCGAGCAGCTCCCGCTTGCCCCCCTCGGGGACGTTCGGGTTGGACAGCGCCTGGTGCAGGTCGCGGTTGGAGGCGACGACGCGGCCGAACCGGAACAGCTCGTCCTCGACGTCGTCGAGCCTGCCCTGCGCCTCGGCCTCGGCGGCCGCCGAGACGACGCCGAGCCGCTCCAGCGCGTCGGCCAGGTCGCCGGGCCGCGTCCACCTCGCGGACGCGGCCGCCACGACGGTCTCCAGCGCCGCGGCGCTCACCTTGCCCTGCAGCAGGACCCGTACGGCCTGCTCCTTCTGGGCCGCGGCGCGGGAGGGGTCGGACAGGTAGCGGCGGAGCCCGTGCTCACGGTCGAGCAGGTCGGCGACCGCGAAGAGCTCGTCGGCCAGCGAGCCGAGGTCGGCGCTTCCCGCCACTGCGTTGAAGCGCTCTTCGACCTCGGCCAGCGAGGCCCTGCTCAGACCCCTCATCAGCGGACCGCCGCGTTGCTGGACTCCAGCTCCTCAAGGAACCGGTCGACGGTGCGGCGACGACGCGCCTCGTCCTCGAGGGACTCACCGACGATGCGGGTGGCGAGGTCGACCGACAGGCGGCCGATCTCGTTGCGGAGCTGCGCGAACGCCTGCTGGCGGTCGGCCTCGATCTGGGCGTGCGCGGCCTCGACGAGGCGCCGGGCCTCGGCCTGGGCCTCCTCGCGGAGCTCGGCCTTGATCTGCGCACCCTGCTCGCGAGCCTCCTCACGCAGGCGGGAAGCCTCGTGACGAGCCTCGGCGAGCTGGTCCTTGTACTGCTGGAGAGCCCGCTGCGCCTCTTCCTGCGCGTCCGAGGCCCGCTTCAGGCCGCCCTCGATCGCGTCGACGCGATCGGCGAGGGTCTTCTGGATACGGGGGACCAGGAGACGCCCGACGAAGAAGAGGACGACCAGGAACGCGAATCCCCCGACGACCATCTCGGCCACGTTGGGGATGAGCGGGTTCGTCGCTTCCTCTGCAGCTAGCAGATTCATGACTGCTGCCTTCCTTCAGGGCTGGTCGTTTGTCAGGCCTTGAAGGCGAACGCGAGAGCGATACCGATCAGCGCGAGCGCCTCGGCGAACACGAAGCCCAGGATCATGTTCTGCCGGATGAGGCCGTAGGCCTCGGGCTGGCGGGCGATGGCCTGGACACCCTGACCGAAGATGATGCCGATGCCGACGCCGGGGCCGATGGCGGCGAGGCCGTAACCGATCGAACCGAGGTTGCCGGTCACCTCAGCGAGCAGCTGGACGTTGGACATTCTTGGGTTTCCTTTTCTATCGACCAGTGGAAGGTGTCCACCGGGGCTCTCTGGCGGTGGGAGCGGAAGGTCTTAGTGCGCCGGGTGCAGCGCGTCGTTGATGAACATCGCGGTCAGCAGGGCGAAGACGTACGCCTGCAGGGCCTGGATGAACAGCTCGAAGGCGGTGAGCAGGATCGTCATGATGACGCCGAGCACGCCGAGCGGCGCGCCGAGCGGCGTGAGCTGGACGAACAGGAAGTGCCAGCCGACCTCGGAGAACAGCGCGATGATCAGGTGGCCGGCCATCATGGTGGCGAAGAGCCGGACCGCGTGGGTGATGTGGCGCAGGAAGAAGGTCGAGATGAGCTCGATCGGCGCGACGAGGACGTAGATCCACTTCGGCAGGCCGGGGGGGAACATCACGTTCGTGAAGAACTTGACCGGTCCCTGGTGCTTCATGCCGAGGTACATCACCAGCACCCAGACCCCGAGGGAGAGGATCGCCGGGTAGCCGATCCGCGACATCACGGGGAACTGGATGAAGATCACGGAACCGAACAGGTTCATGATCCACACAAAGAAGAACATGGTGAACAGCAGCGGCATCCACCGGTCGCTGTCCTTGCCCAGGTTCGGCCGGGCGACCTGCTCGCGGACGAACTCGTAGGCCATCTCGCCGAGGTTCTGCATGCCCCTCGGCACCAGCTTCGGACGGGAGAAGGAGGCGTAGACGAGCACGATGACCAGCAGCGAGCCGATCAGCGCGAGCAGGGCCGGCTTGTTGAACCAGGCCTGACCCTGGACGAGCGGCGGCCAGTCGAATATGCCGAGCCCCGGAGCCTGGAACTCCTCGGAGGCGAGAGGCGTCAGCGCGGCGCTCACTCGGCGTTCCCTTCGTCGTGGTGATTGGTCAAAAGGCCATCCAGCGGATCACGCCGAGAGCGGACCGGCCGGACGAGGAACGTGGAAAAGGGCGGAGAGGCCAGGGCTCTGTGGCTCCGGCGGTCATTCCCCTACCTTCGTTTATCGCGCACGCGACAATAGCAGGCGCGACTCTGACTAGTCATATCGAACCAACCTCCGGAGGCCCTCCCCCGCAGGCGTCCGACGGCGACCCGTTCCGTCCCGTCTGTCGCAGCGAGTCTAGGGGACCCGGGTAGCGAAAGGCGAAATATCACCTTTTGCCTCCCTGGTACTGGCCAGGAACCTTGGTGTCGGGGTCGACGTACAGCATGCGCAGCCGCAGGAACCCGCGCGCCTCGCCGATGGTCCAGCAGATCGTGCAGGCGATGACCGTCAGGGCGAACGCCCTCGGGTTCCACACGGTGGAGTCCGAGAAGACCTCCAGCAGCACCGCCAGGATGAGGATCTTGACGAAGTAGCTGCCCATCGCCGCGGCCATCATCATCGTGGGCGAGATCCGCGCCGCGTAGGCGACGGCGACCAGGCTGATCGTGAAGAACGCCGCCACCACCAGGACGCCGACGCCGGCCCCCAGCGCCCCCTGCCCTCCCGCGAGAAGCGCGGCGACGACGACGGCGACCAGACCGACCAGGGCCGTGGGAATCGCGGCGGCCCTGAGGATCCGGAGATCGTTGTCCTGCATCAGCGCTCCAGGTGGGTGGTTATCAAGCGAGCGATTGGTACCTTACAGGTCGCGTCCAATTCGGCGGCTGCTAGTGAAAGCTATCACAAGCTCATGGAAGAGCGCCTTTACCTGCCGTTTCAAGTAAACGATCAAGCAGTGGACGCGAGATGATCAGCGCCTCGTCTCAGGACCCGGGACGCCCGGCCCGGGAGCCGTGAGCGAGATGTCGGGCAGCACCGCCAGCGTGGCCGTGTCGTCCCCCGCGGCGGAGGACCGGGGGCCGGGCATCTCCGGCGGCAGCCCCGGCGCCTCCCCCGGGAGCGGGCGGGCCCGGCCGCCGTCCGGGCCGCCCGGCCCGGCGTCGGGCCGGTCGTGGTGCCCGGCGGCGGGCGCCGCCCCCCCGCCGCCCCGGCGCGCCCGCCAGCGCGGCAGTGCCATCATCACCAGTACGCCGATGGCCAGCAGCACCACCAGCGGGAACAGCAGGAGCGGCACACCCCACGCGGCCATGGCCACGACGGCGAAGGCGAACAGGAAGGTCCAGGCGTACATCAGCAGCACACTGCGCCGGTGGGAGTGGCCGATGTCCAGCAGCCGGTGGTGCAGGTGCCCCCGGTCGGGCGCGAACGGCGACAGCCCGTTGGACGTGCGCCGGATGACCGCCATGATCAGGTCGAGCAGCGGCAGCACCAGGATGGCGACCGGCACCACCAGCGGCAGGATCACCGGGAAGCTGTTGACCGCGAAGGTCTCGGAGTCGAGCGGGGTGATCGTGATCATCGTGGAGGCGAGGACCAGACCGATCAGCATCGCCCCGGTGTCGCCCATGAAGATCTTGGCCGGGTGGAAGTTGTGCGGCAGGAAGCCCAGGCACACCCCGATGAGCACCGCCGCGATCGCCGCCGTCACGTTGATGCTGGTGTTGCCGTAGTCCTTCGACAGCACGACCGAGTAACTCCACGTGGCCATCGCGGCGATGCCGACGATCCCGGCCGCCAGCCCGTCGAGGCCGTCGACGAAGTTCACCGCGTTGATCATGACCACCACGACCATGACGGTGATCAACGGACTCAGCGTGGAGTCGAGGATGACCTGACCGCCCAGCGAGTCGGGCAGCGGCAGCCACGGCAGGCTGACGTCGAACACCACCAGGACCCCGGCGGCGCCGATCTGCCCGGCCAGCTTGATGAGGGCGTCCATCCCCCACCAGTCGTCCAGGAAGCCGGTCAGGGTGATGAGACCGCCCGCCGCGATCAGCGCGATGACGGTCTTGCCCTCGGCCAGCTTGCCCCCGGCGTACGGGAGGTTGCTGGCGACCAGCAGACCGGCGACGAGCCCGCCGTACATCGCCAGACCGCCGAGCCGGGGCGTCGGGATGGTGTGCACGTCTCGGTCGCGGACCTCCGGCATCGCGCCGATGCGGATGGCGAACACGCGGACCAGGGGCACCAGCAGGTATGTCACCGCGGCCGCCACCAGCGCCATGAACAGATACTCGCGCACGGACCTAGTTTCGCGGATGCCACGACCGGCTGTGACCGGAAAAGGGTACAGAACCCCTCACAGTTCGCTGGGATATGCGGGGTACTCCCGCACGAGCTCCGTCACCCGCGCCCTGATCTCTCCCGCCGCGTCCGGGTTCCGGACGGCCTGCGCCACCATCGAGGCGACCTCCTTCATCGCCTCGGCGCCCATCCCCTGCGTCGTGACGCAGGGGGTGCCGACCCGGACGCCGGACGTCACCGTGGGCGGCTCGGGGTCGTAGGGGATCGCGTTGCGGTTCAGCGTGATGCCCGCCGCGGTGCACCGCGCCTCGGCCGCGGCGCCGGACATCCCGGTGCCGCGCAGATCGATCAGGGCCAGGTGGCTGTCGGTGCCCCCGGCGACCGGGCGCATGCCCTCCGCGGCCAGCCCGTCGGCCAGGGCCCTGGCGTTGGCCACCACCTGCCGGGCGTAGCCGGCGAACTCCGGCCGGAGCGCCTCCCCGAACGCCACCGCCTTCGCCGCCACCGCGTGCATGAGCGGGCCGCCCTGGACGAACGGGAAGACCGCCCGGTCGATCCTGGCCGCCAGCTCCTCCGTGCACATGATCCCGCCGCCCCGCGGCCCGCGCAGCGCCTTGTGCGTGGTGAAGGTGACCACGTCGGCGTACGGCACCGCCGACGGCAGGACGCCGCCGGCCATCAGCCCGATGGTGTGCGCGACATCGGCGAGCAGCCACGCGCCCACCTCGTCGGCTATCCCGCGGAAGGCGGCGAAGTCGATCGCGCGGGGGTAGGCCGTGGCCCCGCAGATGATCATCTTGGGCCGGTGCCGCAGCGCCAGCTCCCTGACCTCGTCGTAGTCGATCAGCTCGGTGTCCCGGCGCACGCCGTACGCGACGACGTCGAACCACCGGCCGGAGAAGTTGACCCTGGAGCCGTGGGTGAGATGGCCGCCGTGCGACAGCGCCATGGCCAGGACGGTGTCACCGGGCTGGAGCAGCGCGGCGTAGGCGGCGAGGTTGGCCGACGCCCCCGAGTGGGGCTGCACGTTGACGTGGTCGGCGCCGAAGAGCCGCCTGGCCCGGTCGATCGCGAGGCGCTCGGCCCGGTCGACGACCTCGCACCCGGCGTAGTAGCGCCTGCCGGGGTACCCCTCGGCGTACTTGTTGGTGAGCGTCGAGCCGAGGGCGGCGAGCACCGCGGGCGAGGTGAAGTTCTCGCTGGCGATGAGCTGGAGGCCCCCGCGAAGCCGGTCGAGCTCGTCCAGCAGGACGCTCGCGACCTCTGGGTCCTGCCTCCGCAGGAGGCCGAAGTCGGGGCCGTAGTACGGATCTGCGTCGTCCATGGCTCACATCCCCGGGACGGTGACTCAACCCACTCTAAGTCCAGCCACCTTCCCGTCCCAGGTCAGGCACGGGCCTTTCGCCGGATCGGGCGCGGCCCGCCGCCGGGCCGGGCGCCCGTCCCGACCGGGCCTCCGGCTGTCAGGAGAACGCGTGCGGCGCCCCGACGTCGGCGGGCACCCATCTCGGCGTGTCGGCCGCCTGGTCGCTGATCGAGGTGAGGATCGCCTGCCGGTAGAGGCCGAGGCGGTTGCGCCACTCGGTCATGTCCTGCACGTAGCGCTCGGCGACGGGCGCGTCCCAGACGTCCCCGCTCCTGGCCATCCGGTACGCCTTGTCCAGGCTGGTGGCCATCGTGTCGAGCAGGGGGAGCACCTCCCGCCACAGCGTGACCAGCTTCTGGTAGTCGGGGTTGAACTCCCAGGCGGTCGCCGTGCCCGGGGTCGGCAGGCCGGGGGTCGGGGAGACCGGAGGGGTCTCTCCCTGACGCATGGGCTGCGGCGCGGGCGGGTCCACGTACATCTACACGCTCCTCACGGTCACCGTCCGCCCTGCCGCTCGTCGCCGGGCGGCGGTATCGGCCGTAGCGGGTCTCCCGGGTCCAGGTCACCCGCCGGGCCGTCCGGCCCGACGTTCATGGGCCTCCACGCCCCCTCGCCCCACACCTCGCCGTCGGGGACCCGCACGCTCGGCATGTCCATCGGCTCGACGTCCCGCGCGTCGCCGACGAGCGCCGCCAGGACGTCCGGGTCCGGCGGGACCACCCGCACCGAGACCACGTCACCGCCGCCCGCCGCTCCTGCGACCGGCGGGGCCTGCCGTGGTACGGCGTCGCCGGCCGTACCGGCGCTCCGGGTGTCAGGGGTGTCAGGGGTGTCGGAGGGGTGCCGCACCACGTGGTTCGCGGCGGAGCCATCGGCGTCGGAGGGGTGCCGCGCCGCGTGATGCGCGGCGGAGCCGTCGGAGCGGAGGGCGCCGGACTGCCCGGAGGCCGGCTCCCCGCCCGTGCCCGGCGGCTGGATCTCCTGCTCGGGGACGGGCTCGACGGTGTCCGGGACGGGGAAGGCGGGCTTGACGTCCCGCACCGGCCCGTGCGGCTCGACCTGCCCCGGCCGGTCGAGCGGGACCTCCGCGGCCCCGGAGCCGCCGGACGCGGCCGGCGTCCCGGTGGCCGGGGCGTCCGCGGTTCCCTGCGCGACGGGGGCGTCCACGGCGCCCTGGACCGTGGGGACGCCCTGGGAGGCGGTGTGGGCGGCGTCCTGTGCCGTGGGAACGCTCTGGGAGGCGTCCTGAGCCGGAGGCGCCCCCGCGGGGTCGGGGGCGCCGTTCACGGTGGGCATGTCGGCCGGCGGGACGTCCCCCGCGTTGTTCAGCAGCTCGGTCACCTCGGCGGCGGTGGGCGGGTTGAGCGGGATCTGCAGCACCTTCACGCCGTCCACCGACACGACCTTCGGCCTCGGGTCGCTCTGGTCGATGTCGTCGGGGTGGTCCTTGCGCGGGGTGTCCAGGATGTCGGCACCGGACGTCCCCTGCCCGGTCCCGGTCCGGTCCGCCGTCTGCTGGCCTGTCCCGGTCTGGTCGGCCGTCTGCTGGCCCGTCCCGACCTGCTGGGTCCCGGTCTGGTCCGCTCTGGGTGAGCGCTCGTCGCCCTTGGAACCGGTGTCCTGCTTGGCCCCGGCGTCACCGCCGGGATCCTGCCCGGCGTCGCGGTCTCCGATGGAGACGATCTCGATCTTCCCGTCGGAGCGCCCGCCGGGCGACTCCGGGGTCGAGTCGTCACGAGGCGCGGAGGTGTCCGGGACGGAGCCGTCCCGGCGCGCGGAGGTGTCGGGGACGGAGTCGTCGCGGCGGGCCGAGGTGTCCGGAGCCGGGTCGTCCCGGCGCGCGGAGGTGTCGGGGGCGGGGGCGTCACGACGCGGGGAGGTCTCGTCCCCCTTGGAACCGGTCTCGGGCTTGTCCTCGACCTTGGCGTCCCGCCGGACCTCCTGCTTGGCGTCCGAGTCGGCGTCCTTCTTGTCCTCTGAGCCGTGCTTGCCGTCCGAGCCGGTGTCCTGTTTGTCGTCCGAGCCATGCTTGGCGTCCGAACCGGTGTCGTGCCGGGCGTCCGCCGGGCCGTCCCGGCGCGGGGCGGTCTCGTCCCCCTTGGAACCGGTCTCGGGCTTGTCCTCGACCTTGGCGTCCCGCCGGACCTCCTGCTTGTCCTCCGGACCGGCGTCCTTCTTGGCATCCGTGTCGTGCTTGGCGTCCGAGTCCTTCTTGGCGTCCGAGCCCGTGTCGTGCTTGGTGTCCGAGTCCTTCTTGGCGTCGGAGCCCGAGTCGTGCTTGGCGTCCGGGCCGCCGCCGTCCTTGGGAACGGCCGGTGTGAGGTCCTCGGCCTTCGGCCTCTCCGGGGCGCGGTCGTCGGCCTTCGACGGCTCGGTGTCCGGCTTGGGGGCCGCGGCCTTGGGGCCCACCTCGTGCCCGGTGCTCTGCTTGATCTTCTTCTCCAGCAGCGCCACGCGGGCGGAGACGTCACGGACCATCTTCTCGCCGGAGTCGGCCACCTGCGCCGGGCGGTGGGCGGACTGCGAGGACAGACCGGCCGCGCTCATCAGCCGGGTGACCCTGCCCTCGACGGCCCGCATCTGCTCGGCCGCCTGACGCACCTCGGACAGCAGATCGCGGACCAGCTCGGGGTCCATTCCGTCGAACTTGCCCATGGACGTCTCCCAGAAGTGTCGGCCCACTTCAAGGTACCGGGGAGATCGCCCGGCGTCACGGTGATAATCAGACGGCATGGCTCACGGCACGGACCGTGAGCATCCGGCGGATCAGCCCGCGGAGTCGGGCTCCGCGTCCGTCGCGACGTAGCCGATCACACCGCGGATCTTGCCCACCGGGAGGGCGCCCTGGCGCAGCAGCCGGGGAACGGCCGTGGTCAGGTCGAGGATGGTGGAGGGCACGTCGTCGGCGCACGGTCCGCCGTCGAGGTAGACCGCGACCGACTCGCCGAGCTGTCCCTCGGCGTCCGCGGCGGTGGTGGCGGGCGGGGCGCCGGAGCGGTTGGCGCTGGAGACGGCCATCGGGCCGGTCTCCTTGAGCAGGTCGAGGGCGATCGGGTGCAGCGGCATCCGCAGCGCCACGGTGCCCTTGGCGTCGCCCAGGTCCCACGACAGCGACCGGTTGGCCCGGCAGATCAGGGTCAGCGGGCCGGGCCAGAAGGAGTCGATGAGGTCCTGGCCGTAGGGGCCGAGATTCTCCACCAGGGCGGAGGCGGCGCGCACGGTGCCGACGAGGACGGGCACGGGCATGTCGCGGCCACGGCCCTTGGCCGAAAGAAGCGACGTGACGGCGGCCGGGGTGAAGGCGTCGGCCCCGATGCCGTAGACGGTGTCGGTGGGCAGCACCACGAGCTCGCCCCGCCGTACGGCTGACGCCGCGTCGGTCAGGCCCGCGGCCCGCTGCTCGGTGTCTGTGCAGTCATAACGGCGGCTCACGGCGACCCATCCTATTCCCGGCCGGATCCCGGCCGAATTCCCGGCCTACTCCTGGCCGAACCGAGCGGTGACGAAACGGTCCCTGCGGGTGAGGTCCTGGCGGCTGCGGACGTCGCGCCAGCCGTTGTCCTCCGAGAAGATCAGATAAACCGCGGTGCCCTGCTCGTCGGCGTGCTCCACCGCGACGAACCCGCCCGGCCGCAGCAGCCGCCTGGCGGTCCGCTCCACCGCCCTGACCTCGTCGAGGCCGTCGCCGCCCGAGCCGTACAGGGCCCGCCTGGGGTCGTAGTCGCGCACCTCGGGGTCGCGGGGGACGGCGCCCGGCGGGATGTAGGGCGGGTTGGAGATGACGAGGTCGACCCGGCCGTTCAACTCGGGCAGGGCGTCGGCCAGGTCCTCGGGGTGCAGGTGGACCCGCCCCTGGCCGTGCTCCAGGATGTTGCGCTTGGCCCAGTGGTAGGCGTGCGGGTCGACCTCGACCGCGTGCACCGTGGCCAGTGCGATCTCCTGGGCGATGGACAGCGCGATGGCGCCGGAGCCGGTGCCGAGGTCGACGACCACCGGTGAGGCGACGTCCATCTCCCGCAGCCGCTCGATCGCCCAGCCCGCCACGACCTCGGTCTCCGGGCGGGGGATGAAGACGCCCGGCCCGACCTCCAGGGACAGGTAGCGGAAGTAGGCCCGGCCGGTGATGTGCTGGAGCGGTTCGCGGGCCTCACGGCGGGCGATGCCCTCCCAGAAGAGTGCGTCGAACTCCGCGTCGGAGACGGTGTGCAGCTCGCTGCGCCGTACACCGTGGACGAAAGCGGCGATCTCCTCGGCGTCGGTGCGCGGCGACGGCACACCTGCCTCGGCGAGCCGGGCGGTGGCGAGGGCGATCTCGTCCAGCAGAAAGGTCATCGGGCGCTCTATGAGTGGGCGGCGAGCTTCTCCGCCATCTCAGCGTCGAGCAGGGCCTGGAGGACGGCCGTGAGATCACCGTCCAGCACCTGGTCGAGGTTGTAGGCCTTGAAGCCGACGCGGTGGTCGGAGATTCGGTTCTCGGGATAGTTGTAGGTGCGGATGCGCTCGGAGCGGTCGACCGTGCGGACCTGGGACTTGCGCTCGGCCATCGCGGCGGCGTTGGCCTCCTCCTCGGCGATGGCCTGCAGGCGCGCCCGCAGGATGCGCATGGCCGACTCCTTGTTCTGGAGCTGGCTCTTCTCGTTCTGGCAGGAGGCGACCACGCCGGTCGGGATGTGCGTGATCCGGACGGCGGAGTCGGTGGTGTTCACGCTCTGCCCGCCGGGGCCGCTGGAGCGGTAGACGTCGATGCGCAGGTCGTTGGGGTCGATCTGGATGTCGACCTCCTCGGCCTCGGGGTAGACGAGCACGCCGACCGCGCTGGTGTGGATGCGGCCCTGGGACTCGGTGACCGGCACCCGCTGGACGCGGTGGACGCCGCCCTCGAACTTCAGCCTGGACCAGACGCCCTCGTCGCCCCTGGCCTTGAGGCCGACCGTGACGTCCTTGTAACCGCCGAGGTCGGAGTGGGTGGCGTCGATGATCTCGGTCTTCCAGCCGGCGCGCTCGGCGTAGCGGAGGTACATGCGCAGCAGGTCGCCGGCGAACAGGGCCGACTCCTCGCCGCCCTCGCCCGCCTTGATCTCCATGATGATGTCCTTGTCATCATTGGGATCGCGCGGGACGAGCAGGTGCCTGAGGCGGTCCTCCAGCTCCGGGACGCGGGCCTCCAGCTCCTTGGCCTCCTCGGCGAACGCCTGGTCCTCGGTGGCCAGCTCCCGGGCCGTGGCGAGGTCCTCCTGGAGACTCTCCAGCTCCCGGCTGACGGCGATGATCGGGGTCAGCTCGGCGTAGCGCCGGCTGAGCGTGCGCGCCTGGGTGGGGTTGGCGTGCACGGCGGGGTCGGCGAGCTTGAGTTCCAGCTCGGCGTACTCACTGAGCAGCTCGTCGATGTTCACCGTGCGTCCTTCCTGCGGGGCCTTTCGTGACGTGCCTCATCACCACGAACGCCGACCCGGGCGCGCCCGCCCTCGGTGGAGGCGGGCGGTTCCGGGCCGGCGTCGGGGGTGGGCTACTGGCCCGTGGTCTTCTTGCCGAAGCGCTTCTCGAAGCGCGCCACCCGGCCACCGGTGTCCAGGATCTTCTGCTTGCCCGTGTAGAACGGGTGGCAGGCGGAGCACACGTCGGCGTGGATCACGCCGTTCTTGGCGGTGCTGCGGGTGGTGAAGGTGTTACCGCAGGTGCAGGTGACCTCGGTGACGTTGTAGTCCGGGTGGATGTCGGGCTTCATCGCTTACTTTCCTCTCCAGAGCGCGGTCGCCGGGTCGCCACTGTCCTTCGCCTGATGGGCTTCGCGCGCGGTGAGCACACTGGACGCGCGCAGGCGGGAACCGGAACCGCTTCGGTTCGGCTACCAGTGTGCCAGATGCTCCAACCATCCCAGGCCACAAGACATTCCCCGGCGGCCCCCCGGCCCCCGCGCACCGGCCCTCCGGCCCCTGCCCGACGGCCTTCCGGCCCTCGTCCACCGGTTCTCCGGCCCCTGTCCGCCGGCTCCGCTCACCGGCCCAGGTAGGCCAGGACCGCGAGGACCCTGCGGTGGTCGTCCGGTGCCGGGTCCAGGCCCAGTTTGCAGAAGATGCCGGAGATGTGCTTCTCCACCGCCCCCTCGGTGACGGCCAGGCGCACGGCGATCGCCGCGTTGGAGCGGCCCTCGGCCATCAGGGCCAGGACCTCCCGTTCCCTGGCGGTCAGCGCCGCCAGGGGGTCGCCGGGGCGGTGCCGGCCCAGGAGCTGGGCGACGACCTCGGCGTCGACGACCGTGCCGCCCGACGCCACCCGGCGGACCGCGTCGAGGAACTCCGCCACGTCGGCGACCCGCTCCTTGAGGAGGTAGCCGACCGCCGAGGCGCCGCCGCCGAGCAGTTCGGCGGCGTACCGCTCCTCGACGTACTGCGACAGCACCAGGATCGGCAGGCCGGGCCGCCGCGCCCGGACCTCCAGGGCCGCGCGCAGCCCCTCGTCGGTGTGGGTCGGCGGCATCCGCACGTCCACGATGGCCATGTCGGGGTCGTACTCGGCCACCGCCGCCACCAGGCCGGGACCGTCCCCCGCCGTCCCGGCGGTCTCGATCCCGCCGTCGGCCAGCAGCCGGGCGAGCCCCTCGCGCAGCAGCACCGAGTCCTCGGCGATCACCACTCGCGTGGCCCGGAGGGTCACCATCGGCACGGCAGCTCCGCGCGGACCGTCGTGGGGCCTCCCGGCGGGCTGTCCACGGTCAGGACGCCGTCGATGGTCGCCGCCCGGTCGGCCAGGCCGGCGAGCCCGCCCCCGGGACGGGGCGCCGCGCCGCCGGCGCCGTCGTCGCGCACCTCGACGACCACCCTCTCGCCGAGGCGGCCGATCCGGACGGACGCCTCGGTGGCCGACGCGTGCCTGGCGACGTTGGCCAGGCACTCCGACACCACGAAGTAGGCGATGCTCTCCACCGCGGCGGGCGGGCGCCCGTCGAGCTCCACCGACAGGCGCACCGGCACCGGCGCCCGCGCCGTCAGGGACGACAGCGCCGCCTCCAGTCCCCGGTCGGTGAGGATCGCCGGGTGGATGCCCCGGGCGAGGTCCCGCAGCTCCGCGAGGGCGGTCTTGGCGCCCTCGTGGGCCCGCGCCAGGAGCTCCTCCGCCTCCCGGGGGTCGCGGTCCAGTCTCTCCCGGGCCCGGCCCAGGTCGATGGCGACCGTCAGCAGCCGCTGCTGGGCGCCGTCGTGCAGGTCGCGCTCGATCCTGCGCCGCTCCGCCTCGGCGGCGTCGACCCCGCGGGCCCGGCTCGTCCGCAGCTGGGCCGCCCGCGCGGCCAGCAGTTCCTTCTCGCCCGCGCCGAGCAGCGCGACGCCGAGCAGCGCGTGCAGCCAGGCCAGCCCGCGGGTCGCGTAGAGCGCCGCGACGAGGACCGCCAGCCCGGCGGGCGGGCACGCCAGCGCCTTGGCCCAGTCGTCCACCAGCAGCCCGTCGGTGACCTTCAGCGGCGCGCCGCCGAACAGCGGCGGCAGCGGCGCGACGAGCAGGACCGCCCCGAGCGTCCACAGCACCACCGAGACGACGAGCTCCACGAACCCGATCGGCGGCAGCAGCAGCAGGTACAGCAGGTCCTTCCAGGTCGCCGGGTCGACGACCATCTCCCGCCAGCGCCGCAGCGGGCCGCCCCCGGCGGACGGCCGGTAGGGGTCGGCGATCACGACCCCGAACGCCAGCCGGAGCAGGCGGCGCTCGGCCATCGCCACGGCCCGCCACACGACCATGAGGAGCACTAGCAGCGGCACCCCCACTCCGACGACCGTCAGGGCGAACGCGGCCGGGACGGCGAACGACAGGAGGCCGAAGAAGGCCAGGCCGTAGAACATGTTCACCAGCAGGTACGGCACGGCCCGCCAGGTCATCGGGTCGGTGAGCAGTGCCAGCGGCCCGTACGGCCCCAGGGGCGTCCGCCCGCGCGGCGGCGCGGGCGCGGTCCGCCCGGTCGTGGTCTCGACGGTCATGCGCCCCCTCCGGCTCGGTGCGCCGGACCGCCGGTCGCGGTCCACGCCCGGACCCCGCCCTCCGGAGCGGATTCGGCGGCGCCGCGCGGACGCGGCGGGACGGAGCGTACAGGCGTCATCACGCCATGGATACACGCCGGGTCCCGGACGCACAAGGGGCGGAACCGCCACGTCCCCGGCCCCGGGCGACCGGTGCCCGGCTGCGCCCGGACGCGTCGGGCCGGACCGCGTGCCCGGGTGCGCGCGCGGGGGCGCGGGGGCGCGGGCGCGGGGGCGCGGGGGCGCGGGGGTGCGCGGACGCGGGCGCGGGGGCGGACGGCCGACGCCCGCGGGAGGGTGGCCGGAAACGGCG
This sequence comes from Streptosporangium sandarakinum, assembly GCF_013409935.1. Lineage (GTDB taxonomy): Bacteria > Actinomycetota > Actinomycetes > Streptosporangiales > Streptosporangiaceae > Streptosporangium > Streptosporangium nondiastaticum. The sequence goes on from NZ_JACCCO010000001.1 coordinate 1,962,823, forward strand.
AACGCCCCGGCCACGGGGGCCGGGGCGTTCGCCGTACGACGGGTGAGGCCGGTGATCAGTCGCGGTCGGAGTTGACCGTCGTCTTCTGCACCTGGAGGAGGAACTCCGCGTTGGACTTCGTCTCCTTCATCTTCTCCAGGAGCAGCTCCAGGGCCTGCTGCATGTCCAGGGCGTGCAGCACGCGCCGCAGCTTCCAGACGATCTGCAGCTCGTCCCGCGACATGAGGATCTCCTCCTTGCGGGTGCCGGACGCGTCGACGTCCACCGCGGGGAAGATCCGCTTGTCGGCCAGGGAGCGGTTGAGCTTGAGCTCCATGTTGCCGGTGCCCTTGAACTCCTCGAAGATGACCTCGTCCATCTTGGATCCGGTCTCGACGAGGGCCGTGGCGAGGATCGTCAGCGAGCCGCCGTTCTCGATGTTGCGGGCGGCGCCGAAGAACCGCTTCGGCGGGTAGAGCGCGGTCGAGTCGACACCGCCGGACAGGATGCGACCGCTGGCGGGCGCCGCGAGGTTGTACGCGCGGCCCAGGCGGGTGATCGAGTCGAGCAGGACGACCACGTCGTGGCCCAGCTCCACCAGGCGCTTGGCCCGCTCGATGGCGAGCTCGGCGACGGTGGTGTGGTCCTCGGCCGGACGGTCGAAGGTCGAGTGGATGACCTCGCCCTTCACCGACCGCTGCATGTCGGTGACCTCTTCCGGACGCTCGTCGACGAGGACGACCATCAGGTGGCACTCGGGGTTGTTCCGGGTGATCGCGTTGGCGATCGCCTGGAGCACCATCGTCTTGCCGGCCTTCGGCGGCGAGACGATGAGGCCGCGCTGGCCCTTGCCGATCGGCGACACCAGGTCGATGATCCTGGTGGTCATGACGTTCGGCTCGGTCTCCAGCCGCAGGCGCTCCTGCGGGTAGAGCGGCGTCAGCTTGTTGAAGTCGGGGCGCTGGCGCGCCTGCTCCGGGTCCATGCCGTTGACGGTGTCGAGGCGGACCAGGGCGTTGAACTTCTCGCGGCGCTCGCCGTCGCGCGGCTGCCGGACGGCGCCGGTGATGACGTCGCCCTTGCGCAGGCCGTTGCGGCGGATCTGGGCCAGGGAGACGTAGACGTCGTTGGCGCCGGGGAGGTAGCCGCTGGTGCGCACGAACGCGTAGTTGTCGAGGATGTCGAGGATGCCGGCGATCGGGATGAGGACGTCGTCCTCGCTCACGACCGGCTCGTTGCCGTCGAAGCGGTCGCGGCCGCGGCGGTTGCGCTCGCGGAACCGGCCGCGGCGCCCGCGGCGGTCGTCGTCGTCGCCGCCGTGCTGGTCACCGCGGTCCTGACGGTCCTGACGGTCCTGACGGTCCTGCGCGCCGCGGTTCTGGGCGCCCCTGTCGCCGCGGTCACCGCGGTCACCGCGGTCGCCCCGGCTGTCGCGGTCGCCCCGGCCGTCACGGCTGTCGCGGTCGCCCCGGCCGTCACGGTCGCGGCCCTGGCCGCCGTCGGCGGTCCGCTGGTCGCCGCGCTCACCGCGTTCGCCACGCTCGCCGCGCTCACGGCGGCTCTCGCCACGCTCGCCGCGGCTGCGGCGCTCACGGCGGCTCTCCCCGCGCTCGGCGCGGCCCTCGGCGGCCTGGCCTTCGTTCGCCTGCTGCTCCACGACGGGAGCGGCCGCGGCCACGGGCTCGGGAGCCGTCTGCTCGGCGACCGGAGCCGCCGGAGCCGCGGTGGGCGCGGGGGCCGCGGGCGCGGTCTCGGCCGCGGCGGCACGGGAACGTTCCCGGCGGCTGCGGGCGGGGCGCTCGGCGGCCGGCTCGGCCGTGACGACCGGAGCCGCGGGGGCCTCGGCGGCGCTGGTGGAGGCGGGGGCGCTCTCGGCGGAGACGCCCTGCTTCTCCTGGATGGCGGCGATGAGCTGGCTCTTGCGCATCCGCCCGGTCCCGCTGATGCCGAGACCGGACGCCATGGCCTGCAGCTCGGGCAGCACCATGGCGGACAGGCCGGTGCCGGAGCGACGGCGCGGCTTGGCCGCGGGGCGGGTGGGGGTGTCACCGGCCACCGGGGTGCCGGGGGCGTCGGAGAGGAGTTCGGTGGTGTCGCTCACTAAATGGGTCCTTCCCAGGGGTCGGGCGTGGCCATGATCAGCCAATCGTCCCGGTGGTGCGATCGACCCGGAGGGACAGACCGGGTCGGGTTGCACGTCGCGATCCTCGACGGCCCGTGGAGGCCGCCGCCACTGTCGGAGAAGGGCACATCCTTGCCGTCACCATCGAGATTCGCCGACGGTGGGGCTTGGAGGACACCCCCCGGATTGCTACCGGCAACCAGATGTCGAGGTAATTCGAACGAGCATGTCTCCTCAAACGCCGCCTCGCGTTGCCCCATCCGAATATGGAGCATTCGGCGGCGACGGATTCGGGGAGGCCACTGCGGCGCTCACGCCTCACGAGGTGAGTCGTGGTGCAGCGATGTGTGACTGACAAGCACGCATCCAACAAGGGGACACCTGGTGCGGCTACCAGCCTAACATCACCAGCGCACACAGCTATTCCCTGAAGGTCGAAGAGGCATCAGCGTGTCTCGGCAGAGACGACGCCGGCACCGTGGGTTTCGACATCCAGTGGCTGGATGTGCCAATCATTACCCACTTCCGGTGCGATCAAATCCTGCGTATCCCCTGTGGAAAACGCAAGGATCGTGGGACCGGCCCCCGAGACGACCGCGGGGACGCCGATCCCGCGCAGACGTTGTACCAGATCCGCGGTCCGGGGCATCGCAGGCGCGCGGTAACCCTGGTGCAGGCGGTCCTCGGTGGCGGCCATCAGAAGCTCCCGCTCCGGCCTGGTGGTCAGGGCCGCCACCAGCAGGGCGGTCCGGGCGGCGTTCGCGGCGGCGTCGGCGTGCGGCACCTGCGCGGGAAGCAGACCTCGGGCGACCTCGGTGGACAGCCGGTGCCCCGGAACGAGGGCCACGGGCCGGACATCGGGGTGGGGGGCCAGTTTCACCATACGCGGAACTCCGGACTGCTCCGTCCACGCGATGGTCAGCCCCCCGGCCAGGCAGGGCGCCACGTTGTCGGGGTGCCCCTCGATCTCGGTGGCCAGGATCAGCAGGGCGTCCTCCGACGGCGCGTCCCCGCCGCCGCCCGGGAAGTCCGGGAAGGCCAGGGCGCGCGCCGCCACGATGCCGGCGCAGATCGCCGCCGAGGAGGAGCCGAGGCCGCGCCCGTGCGGGATCCGGTTGCGGCAGACCATCCGGACCGCGTCCGGCTGCTTGACCCCGAAGAGGTCGAAGGCCGCGCGCATCGACCTGACGACCAGGTGGTCCTCACCGGCGCCGACCTGCCCGGCGCCCTCGCCTTCGACGTCGACGCTCAGCCCGCCCGTCGTGCCGATCTCGATCTCGACCTCGTCGTGCAGGGTGAGCGCCAGCCCGAGCGAGTCGAATCCGGGGCCCAGGTTGGCACTCGTCGCGGGGACCCTGACGACGGCCTTCCCGCGGGGAACATTGATCATTGGTCTCCTTGTGTGGCGGCCCGGACCCGCTCAAGGACGACCCACGCCGGCGTCACGTGTCAGGCGAGTTCCAGGGCTGTTGCGGCGGCGTGGGCGTCGATCGGGATCGTGACGGGGGCGGGCGCGCCGGAGATGGCCCAGTCGGGGTCCTTCAGGCCGTTGCCGGTCACCGTGCAGACGACGCGCTGCCCCGGGGCGACGAGTCCCCGCTCGTGGGCCTGGAGGAGGCCCGCCACGCTGGCGGCAGAGGCCAGCTCGACGAACACGCCCTCCTCCTGGGCCAGGAGCTTGTAGGCGGCGGCGATTCGCCGGTCGGTGACGGCGTCGATGAGGCCGCCGGACTCGTCGCGGGCCGCCTCGGCGAGGTGCCAGGAGGCGGGATTGCCGATGCGGATCGCGGTGGCGATGGTGTGCGGGTGGGAGACCGGCGCGCCGTTGACGATCGGCGCGGCCCCGCTGGCCTGGAAGCCGAACATGCGCGGCGTACGGGTCGCGACGCCGTCGGCGGCGTACTCGGTGTAGCCCATCCAGTAGGCGGAGATGTTGCCGGCGTTGCCGACGGGGATGCAGTGGATGTCGGGCGCGTCGCCCAGGGCGTCCACGATCTCGAAGGCGGCGGTCTTCTGCCCCTGGAGCCGGAACGGGTTCACCGAGTTGACCAGCGCGATCGGGTAGCTCTCCGAGAGCTTCCTGGTCATCTCCAGGCAGTCGTCGAAGGAGCCCTCGACCTGGAGCAGCCGGGCCCCGTGGACCAGCGCCTGGGCCAGCTTGCCCATCGCGATCTTCCCGCGCGGCACCAGCACGGCACAGGTCAGGCCCGCGCGTACGGCGTAGGCGGCGGCGGAGGCGCTGGTGTTGCCGGTGGAGGCGCAGATGACGGCCTTGGCGCCGGCCTCGACGGCCTTGCTGATGGCCATGGTCATGCCGCGGTCCTTGAAACTGCCGGTCGGGTTCGCGCCCTCGACCTTCAGGTGGACGTCACAGCCGGTCAGCGCCGACAGCCGGGGAGCCGGGACGAGCGGCGTGCCGCCCTCCAGGAGCGTGACGACGGGCGTCGCGGTGGTCACCGGAAGCCGGTCACGGTACTCCTCGATCAGGCCACGCCACGCCCTGGTCATGATTGCTCCTCTCGCGCGTGGTGACACCACGCGCGCTACCTGCGGTGTTGGCACGATTCTACGGGCAACCGCCCGCGCGACGGGATTCGCCGTCCACCAGATGGGACGCATCCGCCCAGCCTCGGCGGCACCGTACAGGAAACCCTCAGGCTGCCCGGGTATGGTCGGCGGGAACTTGACAAGCGGCGACGCAGACAAGGGGCATTCTCGGATGACGGATGGAGCAGCGGCCGGGCCGCCACCGATCCGGCACAACGACCACTCCCCCCTGACCCCGCCCGCGCTCGGCGCGTGGGAGCCGTCCCTGCCGGTCAGCGTGGTCATCCCGGCGCGCGGCGGCCAGCACCGGCTGGATCTCGCCCTGGCCGCCCTGGCCGCGCAGAGCTACCCCGCCCACCTCATGGAGGTGATCGTGGTGGACGACGGCAGCGACCCCCCGCTGAGGCTGCCGGAGATCGCGCCACCGGGCGCCAGGATCGAGCCGGCCGCCCCGGGCGGCTGGGGCATCGCGCACGCGGTCAACACCGGGGCCGCCCGCGCCGGGGGCGAGATCGTCCAGCGGCTCGACTCCGACATGGTCGTCTGCCGCGAGCACATCGAGGCGCTGGCGCGCTGGCACCACCTGGCCGGGTACGTCGTCGCCATCGGCGCGAAACGGTTCGTGGAGGAGCCCGTCCTGTCCCCCGGCGAGGTGCACGACGCGGTGCGCGCCGGCTCGCTCGGGGAGGTCTTCGACCTGTCGGCGGCGCAGGCCAGTTCCACCGAGCAGACGATCGCCCGCACGAACGGCCTGCGGACCAGCCGCAACCCCTACCACGTGTGCACCGGCCCCACGGTTTCGCTGCGGCGGGAGGTCTTCCACGCCGTCGGCGGGTTCGACCCGGCCGTCCTGCGCGGCGAGGACACCGAGTTCGCCTACCGGCTCGCCGCGCACGGCGTGGTGTTCGTGCCCGACATGGAGGCCCAGGCGGTGCACCTGGGCATCCCCGCGCAGCGCCTCGACCGCGAGCGCGCGGTCCGCACGGTCGCGCCCTACCTCGCCCAGCGCGTGCCGCTCCGCCGCGACCTGCGCAAGGACCCGGGCCGCCAGTGGCTCGTGCCGTACGTGGAGATCGTGTTCCGTCTCGGGGAGGACCCGGACCCCGGGCGGGTGCGCGCGGCGGTGGGCGCGGCCCTGTCCGGGTCGCTGCCCGACGTGGTGGTCACCCTCGTCGCCCCCTGGTCGAAGCTGTCGGAGAACCGTCCCGGGCCGGACGACCCCCTCTTCGAGCTGCGGCTGCTGCGTGAGCACTTCGCCCACGACCGCCGGGTACGGCTGACCGACGAGGGCGACGGGATCACCGCGACCGGCGGGACCAGCGCGGCCGGCGGGGTCGGCGGGATCACGGTCACGCCCGCGCCGATCCCGTTCCGCTACACGGGCCCGGTCTCGGTGCCGCTGGGCCGCGACTCGCTGGAGCGGATGATCGCCGCGATGCAGGACGACCGGTCCGGCATGCTCGTGGTGGACCTCGGCGAGGACGGCCCGGCGACGCTGGTGCGGACCGAGGCGCTGGGCCGGGCGCTGCTGCTGGGCGCCGCCGACGTCACCGCCTCGATCGAGGCGACCCACGGCGTACGGCACGGCGCACGGGCGGACTTCTGGCCTGCGAAGGACCGGAAGGACCAGAAGGCGCGGAAGACGGAGAGCACGGGGAAGCCGGGGAAGGGGCCGCAGGGGGCGCGGGCCGCCCAGGCGGCACGGGCGGAGAAGGCGGTCCAGCCGGAAGCAGCGGCTCAGCCCGGGAGAGCGGCCCGGCCGGAGAAGGCCGCGAAGACGGCTGAGACCGCCCAGGCGGACAAGGCGGCGGAGGCGGGCAAGGCGGCGAAGACGGGGCAGGCGGCTTCCGGCGGCGCCCGGCCGTCCGCGCGCGTCCCCGGGCGGGCGGCGTCCGCGGCGGCCCGGCGGCGGAACTGGCGTTCCCTGCTGCGCTCGACCCTGCGCTCCGACTGACCCACCCGTACGGCCCGTACGGCGCGCCCGCCCGGCGGCCGGACGGGCGCATGGCGGGACGGGCGGCGGGCGGGCCGGGGCGGCGGGCGACGGGCCGGGTCAGTGGGCGGTGGCGGGTTCGTCCTCGCGCTCGGCGGCCGGGGGCGCGATGCGCCGCCGTACGGCCAGGCCGAAGGCGACGACGAGCAGGCCGCACACTCCCGAGATCACGAACGGCGCGGCGGGCCGCCAGGAGTCGTACAGCGCGCCGCCGAGCGAGGAGACCACCAGGATGCCCACGGCCCCGCAGAGCGTCTGCACGCCGTAGGCCGACCCGCGTACGGCGGCCGGGACCCGTTCGGCCAGGAGCGGGCCCGCGGTGGTGATGGCGGCGATCTCCCCCAGGCCGACGAGCACCGCCACCGGCATCATCCCGGCCCCGAGCGGGTCGTCGACCAGCAGCGTGGACAGGTAGGAGACGGCCGCGACCACCTGGGCGAGGATGAGCACGTCCTGGCGGCGCATCCGGTCGCCCAGCCAGCCGAACAGCGGCGCCCCGAGCATGGCGACGGTCTGCGCGACGCCGACCACGGCCCCGGCGCGGGCCAGCGCCTCGGCGGCCGACATGCCGTGCTCCCTCGTGGCGTAGTCGGTGATCCACAGCGACAGGAAGCCGGCGACCACCGCGAGGTCGGCGCGGGCGACGAACGCCGCGGCGTAGGACAGCGCCACCCCGGGATCGCGGGCCAGCGTCACGCCCTCGCGGACCAGGCGGGTGAGCGGGACGCGCGCGGCGCTCTCGCTGACCCGCGCGGCGGACAGGGTGAACCGCATCAGCACGGCGACGCCGAGGACGGTGGCGGCGACGAGCAGGAACGACAGGCGGGCCGCGGTGACCGGCTCCGCTCCGCCCTCCTCCAGGGCCTGGGGCAGGCGGACCAGCGCGAGCACCGCGACCATCGCGCCGAGCCCGCTGAACAGGCCGACCAGGCCGTAGGACTTCCCCCGGGAGCGGTCGCGGACGTAGTCGATGGCCAGCGTGGAGAGCATGCCGTTCAGCGCGGCCACGCCCAGGGCGAAGACCACCCGCAGCGCCACCAGCACGCCGGTGTTCCCGGCGAACGGGAACAGCCCCGCGCCCAGCGCGCACAGCGTGAACCCGATGACCACGATCGGCCGGCGGCCGAACCGGTCGGCCAGCGCCCCGTACCAGGCCAGGCTGGCGATCATCGCGATCTCGGCGGCGGAGCCGAGCAACCCGACGATCTTCCCCGTGTCGTCCTCGGCGACGCCGAGGACGCCCTTCAGCACGTACGGCTGCGCCGCGGGAAGGAAGGAGATGACCATGGTCGAGGTGAACGCCAGGGACAGGAAGGCCCACATGTTGCCGCGGCCGATGCCGTCGGCGAGCTGGAGGCCAAGGACCCGGCGCGGGGAGGAGGCGGCCATGCGGCGATCTTGTCAGCTCCGGGGGCGCTTCTCCAAGGCCCTCCTACCGATATGATCACCGCATTTCGGAAAAACCACCCGGGGGAGCGGCTCGTGACCGACCAGATACCCAAGGGCATTCGTGCGGACGTTCCCAACGTCGCCCGCATGTACGACTACTACCTGGGCGGCAAGGACAACTTCCCCGCCGACCGGGAGGCCGCGGAACGGGCCCTGGCCGCGGTCCCGGAGATCCGGCACAGCACCCGGTTCAACCGCGCGTTCCTGGGCCGCACCGTCGCCTTCTCCGCCGCCTCCGGCATCGACCAGTTCCTCGACCTCGGGGCCGGCCTGCCGACCCAGAACAACGTGCACCAGGTCGCCCGGAGCGCCCGGGTCGTCTACGTGGACAACGACCCGACCGTCCTGGTCCACGGCAGGGCGATCCTCGGCAAGGACGACCGGGTGACGATCGTCGAGGGCGACCTGCGCCGCCCCCGCGAGATCCTCTCCGACCCGGACGTGCGGGCGGCGATCGACTTCGACCGACCGGTGGCGGTCCTGCTGCTGTCGGTCATGCACTTCGTCCCGGACGAGGAGGACCCGCTGGGCGTCATCGCCACGCTGCGCGACGCCATGGCGCCCGGAAGCCACCTGATCATGTCGCACGTGGCGATCGACGCCCGGCCCCAGGCCGCCGGCGCCGTCACCCAGGCATACGACCGGGCGTCCGCGCCCTTCGTCGCCCGGACCGGCGAGGAGATCGTCCGCATGTTCGAGGGCTTCGACGTGGTGGAGCCGGGCATCGTCAACCTTCCCGAGTGGCGTCCCGAACCGGGCACCGAGGTGCCCTACCGGGGCATCGGGAACTACTTCCTGGGCGGGGTCGGGGTCGTCACCGGCGGCGCGTGATCGCCCGCCCGGGGAGACCGTTCCCCGGGCGGAGCCGGAGTCGTCACCGGCGGCGCGTGATCGCCCGCCTGACCGACGACAGCAGGCCGAGCTGCATCACCTTCCTGGCGGCGGCCAGTTCCTTGCGGGCCGCCGCCAGCTCCTTGCGCAGCCCCCCGACCTCGCGCCGCAGCTCGACGGCGTTCCTGCGCCAGCGGCCCGACTCCTCCTTCCACCGGGCCACCTCGCCGCGGAGCCGTTCGGCCTCCTTGGCGAGGCGGTCGGCCTCGGCCCGCGCCTCGGTCCGGTCCCGGTAGGCGCTCCGGCGTCCGGTGATCTGCCGCGGTCCCGCGGTGAACCCGTGGGTCTCGCCGTCCACCCAGAGGACCCCGAAGACGTCGTCCACGGCGTCGTCGAGGTCCTCGCCCTCGCCGGCGACGATCGCGGCGCGGGCGAACGCGGCGGTGCGCTCCAGCCGGGCCGTCACCAGCCCCGCGTCCCCGGCGTCCCCCTCATTCGCCGCGCCCCCGGCATCCCCGGTGTCCCCGGCCTTCTCCGCGCCCTCGGCGCCGTCCGCGTTCCCCGGGTCCTCGGCGTCCTCGGCGTTTCCGGGAGTCCCGGCGTTCCCGGCCTCCTCGGCCAGCAGCACGGAGACCAGGCCGTACTCGCCCTCGACGGCCAGGTCGAGCAGGCGCGCCAGGGTGTCCTCGCCCGGCGTCCAGCCCGCGGGCAGCCGCAGCCGGTACGGCGCCGCCGTCACCGAACCCCGCTCCCCCTCCGGCCTCCGTTCCCCCGCCGCCTCCCCCGGGTACGGCACGGTCACGCGGGCCGCCCCGGGGGCGGCGAGGGCGAAGCGAACCCGTCCCTCGTGGGCGTAGTGGCCGCGGACCAGCGCCGTTTCCAGGTCCGGGTTCCGCAGCGGCGCGCGGCCCTCGGCGGCGACGCGGTCCCAGGGCCCGACGACGGTGACCGCGACGTCGGGGAGGGTGCCGGCGAGGACGGCGTCGACCGTGGCGCGGACCTCGTCGTAGCCCGCCCGCCCGCCGGCCTCGACGACCACCTCCAGGTAGGGCACCTTCCACTGCCGCGCCGGGTGGGAGCGCAGCCAGCGGTAGGACGGGATCCGGTCGGCCACGAACGCGTGGCTGACCCGGTCGATCGGCGCCTTGCCGCGCATCCGCATGGTGGGGCCGAGGTGGAAGGCCCGGGACAGCGGCTCGGGCACGAAGACCGCGCCCGCCTGGGCGAGCCGGTAGCCCATCTCGGTGTCCTGGCCGAGGATGAGGTCGGTGTCCATCGGCCCGGCCGCCGTGAGCAGCGCGGCGCCGACCGAGGTGGCGCCGCCCACGTGCAGGCTGAACGCGCGGTGCGGGTTGTCGGTGAGGCCGCCGGTGCGCTCGATCAGGTCCACCAGCCAGGCGTGCGGCTCGGCGGGCTCGAACAGCTCCGCCAGGTCGCCGGCGGCGGCCACCGCCTCCGGCGCGGGCAGTTCCGCGGGGGTGAAGCGCAGGTAGCCGGTCACCACGAGGTACGGCGCCGCGTGGTGCCAGCGCATGTGCGCCTCGATCGACCGGCGGTCGAGGACCACGTCGGAGTCGAGCCAGTGGATCACGTCGCCGGTGGCGGCCGCGAGCCCGGCGTTGCGGGCGTGCGCCCGGCCCGGGACCGGGCAGGTGATCAGCCTCGTGCCCGGCGGCCGGAGCGCGGGCAGGCGCAGCGGTGGGTCGCTCCCGTTGTCCACCACGATGACCTCGGTCAGCTCGGCGGGGTAGCTCTGTCCGGCCAGCCCCGCGAGCACCAGGTCGAGCTTGTCCTGGCCGCCGTAGGCGGGCACGACCACGCTGACCCGCAGCGAGGGCGTCCAGGCGCCGAGCTCGGGCGGGGTGAGGACGCGGTGGTCGTTGCCGGGGATCCGTGCTGTCATCACGCTTCCAGAAGCAGGCTCGGGCGGAAGCCGCGCCACTGGTTGGACGCGACGCGCAGGAAGTGGGCGAGCGGGAGCCGCCAGGTGTGCTGGGCCCGTACCGAACGCCGCAGCACGTAGCCGAGGCCGTGGGTGCGGTAGACGCGCGCCCCGGCGGCGTGGGCGGCCTTGAGGAAGGCCGCGTCCACCCCGCTCGGCAGGGCGGGGAAGCCGCCGGTCTCGGTGAACCGGTCCCGGGCGAGCAGGATCGTGCCGCCGGCCACGTGGTCGGACCAGATCTCGCCGGTGTAGTCGGTGCGGCGGACGGTGGCGTCCAGCGGCTCCAGGTAGAAGAACTCGGCGGCGGTGCCCACGATGTCGGCGCCGGAGTAGGACCGCGCCATGAGCAGGTCGGCCAGGTGCTCGGGCCCGTACCAGTCGTCGTCGTCCCACTTGGCGATGTAGTCGCCGCCGGCCCGCAGGGCGGCCGTGTTGAGCGCCGTCCCGAAGGGGACGTCGGCGGCGACCTCGACGACCGTCACCGGAACCTCGCAGGCGGTCAGGGCCCGCCGTACCGCCTCGTGGCCGGCCGGGACGCCGTGCAGGGCGAGCAGGACCTCGACCTCCACCCCCCGCTGGCGGGCGATCTGGGTGAGCGCCTGGCCGAGGTGGTGCGGCCGCATGCTGGACATCACGACGCTGACCTTCGGCGCGGCGCCCGCCGCGGCCCCGGCCCCGGCGCGGGCTCCGGTGGCTCCCGCCGTCCCGGCGGCCGGGCCGCGCAGCGCGTGGCGGCGCAGCCGCACGCTGTGCTCCTCGCGGCGCAGCGCGGTCACCGAACGGGGCCCGCCGGTGTCGTCCGCGGGTGCCCAGGCGGCGAGCAGGCGGGCCAGGCCGGGCTCGACCCAGACCGGCGAGGCGGCGGCGTGCAGCGGCACCCCGGCGGCGGCCAGCCCGGTGACCGTGCCGGCCGGCACCGGTTCGGCGGGCCACCGTACGGCCAGGCCCCGCAACGGCCGCAGGCGGGCGGCCTCGGCGGCGCTCGGACGCTCGCCGAGCGGTTCGCCGTCGGCGGCCCAGTTCCGGCCGTCCCACACCAGTTCGGCCACCGGTCCGTCGGCGGCTCGTTTGAACCCCTCGGGGGTCGCGGGACCGGTCTCAGCGGGACCGGCCTCGGCGGGATCCGTCTCAGCGGTGTCCGGGACGGGGGACTCGGGGGCGTCCGGGGAGGGGGAAGGCTGAACGGGCACCAGCGAAGGATAGCGAGGATGAAAGGCTATTTTTCACGAAATGTCCTATCCGGCCCGTGCGCCGGAGGCCGGGCGGAGCGTCGATGACATCGACGAAGCCGAGCCGGAATCCGGCCCGCGTGCCGGAGGCCGGGCAGGTCACTCTCCGCGCGGCAGCGGGCGGTAGCGTGCGCCGACCGCCTCCCCCAGCGGCAGGACGACCGTGCCGTGCGACTCGCGGGTCGCCAGCCAGCCGAGGAAGTCCTCCAGCAGCTTCGGCGACGCCGAGTAGTCGCCGCAGCCCTCGCAGACCCGGTGGAAGACCAGCGGCAGGACCCCTCCGCTCTTCTCGGCGTCGAAGACCTGCTGCTTCAGGCGCCGCAGCGGCGTGTCCGGGCCCACCGAGCTCGCCGTGCGGATCGCGTGCCGGTCCCTGGGAGGCAGGGTATCCGCCGCCGGACAGGCCGGGCAGGAGAACTCGCGGAGCCCGCCGACGTCGCGGGCCGCGTCGTAGCCGCACCGGCGGGCCGCGGCCTCGGCGCGGGCGTCCACCGAGCCGAAGGGGTAGGCGAGCGTGGCGGGCCGGTATCCCCAGGCCACCAGCTTCCTGCGGTCGTCGCAGATCTGGGCGCGCTGCTCGGCGGCGGACAGCTCGGGCAGGCGGAGATGGGTCAGTGTGTGACCGCCGATCTCGTGGCCCGCCCGGGCGATCGCGGCGAGCCCGCGGCGGGTCAGCTTGCGCTCGCGCCCGACCGTGCCGGTGTTGACGTAGAAGGTGCCGCGCATGCCGTGCCGCTCCAGCGTGCGGGCGACGGCCGGGTGGGTGGCGTCGCCGTCGTCGAAGGTCAGCGAGACGATCGCCCCGGCCCGCTTCGGCGCCCGGGTCCCGGCCGCTCCCGCCGCGCGGGCCCCGTCGGCCTCCGCGCCGCCCCCTCCCGCCGTACGGTGCCCGGCGGCCCCGGGACCCCCCTGGCCGTCCGCCCGGGCCGCCACGCCAGGAAGCGTCCCCGGGAGCATCGCGGGAAGCGCCGTCAGGAACGCCGTCAGAAGCGCCGTCAGAAGCACGACCGGAAGCGTCGTCAGGACGGCCGCCGTCGCCGGCGGCCGCGTCCGGCGGACGGTCCTGTCGGTGGACACGACCCTGCGGGCGGCGGAGGGGAGCATGCGCACCACGGTACAAGCCGGTGATCACCGATGCACGGGATGTCACCGAACCGTCCCGGCGGAACCGCCGGGACGGCCCCGGACCTTGGCCCCGAACTCCGGCGGCGGACCGCCCGGGCCGCCGCGCAGGCCGGATCAGGCCCGGGTCGCGAGAACGGGGCGCCCGTCGCGGGAACGGCCCGCCCCGGGAACCCCTGACGCGGGGCCCCGGGGCGGGCCGGCCTCGCGGCGGATCAGGCGATGTCCTCGCCCTCGACGCGCATGACGCTCACCACGTCGCGGACGATGTCCATCTCGCGCAGCCCCTGGATGGTGGCCGAGAGGGCGGCGTCGTCGGCCCGGTGGGTGACCAGGACGAGCTGGGCGTCGTCGCCGTGCCCCTCCTGGCGGACGGTCTGGATGGAGACGTCCTGCCTGGCGAACATGTCGGCCACCCGGGCGAGCACGCCCGGCTTGTCGGCGACGTCCAGGGAGACGTGGTAGCGCGTGACGGTCTCGCCCATCGGGTGCACCGCCAGGTCGGCGTAGGTGGACTCCTCCGGGCCGCGGGTGCCGGCCAGGTGGTTGCGCGCCACGGCCACGATGTCGCCCAGCACGGCGCTCGCCGTCGGGGCGCCGCCGGCGCCCGCGCCGTAGAACATGAGCCGACCGGCCGACTCCGCCTCCACGAAGACCGCGTTGTACGCCTCGCGGACCCCGGCCAGCGGGTGCGACCTGGGGATCATGGCCGGGTGGACCCGTACGCCGAAGGAGCGGCCGTCGTCGGAGCGGGCGCAGATCGCCAGCAGCTTGATGACGCATCCCATCGCCCTGGCGCCGGCCACGTCGGCCGCGGTGACCTCGGTGATGCCCTCGCGGTGGACGTCCGCGGCCGTCACGCGGCTGTGGAAGGCGATCTTCGCGAGGATCGCGGCCTTGGCGGCGGCGTCGAAGCCCTCGACGTCGGCGGTGGGGTCGGCCTCGGCGTACCCCAGGGCCTGGGCCTCCTCCAGCGCGTCGGAGAACGACGCCCCGGTGGAGTCCATCTTGTCGAGGATGTAGTTGGTGGTGCCGTTGACGATGCCCATCACCCGGTGGACGCGGTCGCCCGCCAGCGACTCGCGCAGCGGGCGGATCAGCGGGATGGCCCCGGCGACGGCCGCCTCGAAGTAGAGGTCGGCGCCGTTGGCCCGGGCCGCGGCGTGGACGGTCGCGCCGTCCTCGGCGAGCAGCGCCTTGTTGGCCGTGACGACCGACTTGCCGCCTTTCATGGCCGCCAGGATCAGGGACCTGGCCGGCTCGATGCCGCCGATCACCTCGACGACGATGTCGACGTCGTCCCGGGCGACCAGCGCCTCGGCATCGGTGGTCAGCAGGGCCGGGTCCACGTCGGTATCGCGCCTGCGGCCCGGCCGCCGCACGGCCACCCCGGCGAGCTCCAGCGGGGCCCCGACGCGCGCCGCGAGGTCGTCGGCCTGCTCTCGCATCAGCCGGATCACCTGGGAGCCGACGACGCCGCACCCGAGGAGGGCTACTTTCAGAGCCACGCGCCCGCACCACCCTTCTCGCTCACGGCCGCCCTCACAGCTGGCCCCTCAGCAGGTCTTCCTCGGTCTCCCGGCGGACGATCACCCGGGACTCCCCGTCCTTGACCGCCACCACGGCGGGCTTGGGGAGGTAGTTGTAGTTGTTGGCCAGCGACCGGCAGTAGGCGCCGGTGCCGGCCACCGCGACCAGGTCGCCGGTGGCGAGGTCGGCCGGCAGCCACAGGTCGCGGACCACCATGTCGCCGCTCTCGCAGTGCTTGCCCACCAGGCGCGAGAGCATCGGCTCGGCGTCGCTCTCCCTGGAGGCCAGGCGCGCGGTGTACTCGGCACCGTACAGGGCCGTGCGGATGTTGTCGCTCATGCCGCCGTCGACGCTGACGTAGGTGCGCAGCCCCTCGACGTCCTTGATCGTGCCGACCTCGTAGAGCGTCACACCCGCGCGGCCGGCGATGCTGCGGCCCGGCTCGACGGTCAGCCGGGGCACCGGCAGGCCGGCGGACTCGGCCACCCTGGTGACGATCTCCCGCAGGCCGTCGGCGATCACCTTGACGTCGGGCGCGGTGTCGCCCTCGACGTAGGGGATGCCGTAGCCGCCGCCGAGGTCGAGCTCGGGCAGGACGACGCCGTGCTCCTCCTTGATCTGCACCAGGAGCGTGGCCAGCCGCCGCGCGGCGACCTCGAACCCGGCCGTGTCAGTGATCTGGGAGCCGATGTGGGAGTGCAGGCCGACGAGCTCCAGCTGGGGCAGGGCCAGGACGCGGCGGGCCGCCTCGGCCGCGGCGCCGCTGCCGAGGGAGAAGCCGAACTTCTGGTCGTCGTGGGCGGTGGCGATGAACTCGTGGGTGTGCGCCTCCACGCCCACGGTGACGCGGATCATCACCCGGGGGCGCCTGCCGTGCTTGTCGGCGAGGAAGCCCAGACGGGCGATCTCCTCGAAGGAGTCGGCCACGATGTGCCCGACACCGGCCTCGACGGCCCGCTCCAGCTCGGCGAGCGACTTGTTGTTGCCGTGCATCGTGATCCGCTCGGGCGGGAAGCCGACGCTCAGCGCGACGGCCAGCTCGCCGCCGCTGCACACGTCGAGGCCCAGCCCCTCCTGCATGACCCAGCGGGCCGTCTCACGGCACAGGAACGCCTTGCCGGCGTAGTGGACGTCGCCGTCGGCGTACGCCTCGCGGTAGTCGCGGCACCGGGAGCGGAAGTCCTCCTCGTCCACCACGTAGAGAGGCGTGCCGTGCTCGGCGACCAGGTCCCTGACGTCGGCGCCGCCGATCGTGACGGCGCCGCCGTCACGGCCGGCCGTTCGCGGCCAGATGTGGGGATCGAGTCCGTTGAGGTCGGCGGGCGCGTGCGGAGGGCGCTCCTCGGGCAGCACCTCGGCGTGCCGGTCACCGGCGGGATGGGCGAATCGACTCACCCGATCGAGGCTATCGGACCCGGCGGCGCCGATGAGACCGATGACCACCTGTCGAGACGACGTCCTCCCCAATGGCATGAATTTTTCACGCGTTTCACACCCGGGGCGCGATATTTTTACGTTCCTCCCGCCTCCGCCGCGAGGAGATCCGCGCCCCGGCCCCGCCCCGCCGGGAGACCGCGCCGGGGAGACCGTGCCGTCGCCCCGGCCGCCGGGAGGGTCTCAGGACACCTGCGTCGCCGGGACGCCCCAGGTGTTGCACGCCCCCACCGTGCCGGTGCGCTGCCCCCGGGCGATCCACGCGGCGCTGCTGGCGCCCGAGCCGTGCGACTGGCGGTAGCTCGCCGCCTGGCCGTCCGGGTCGCCGGCGTCGGCGGCGGCCATCCGGCGCTGCTCGCGCAGCAGGCGCGGCCCGACGACCCGCAGCGCCGCCGCGGCCAGGCAGTCGGCCTGCAGTTCGAGCCGCCGTGACCACGCCTCGTCGAAGGTCTCCGAGCCCCGCCTGTCGGCGATCCCGCTGACCTCCTGGACGTGGTGGGCGTACTCGTGGGCGAGGGTGAACATCATCGGGGCCGCCCGGCCTCCGCTCTGGACCAGCACGTTGACCACGCGTTCCCGCGGGCAGTAGATCCCGGCCCAGTCGTGGTCCTCCTTGCCGCACGCGGCGTCCGCGGGGACGCGCACCAGCCGCAGCTCGGCAGGGGGCGTGTAGTCGATGCCGGCCTCGGCGAGCGACGCCGCCCACATCCCGTCCAGGCAGCGGGCCAGGGCGCGCAGGGTCACGCCCGCCCGGGCGTCGGGATCGCGGGGCAGCCCGGCGCAGCGTCCGCCGACCGGCCGGGTGGCGGCGTAGAGGCGATGGGTGGCGGCGACCGACCGGGGCGAGCCGGGCGCGGTCCCGATGAGGCCCTGGAGGTCGCCGCGGAGGTAGACCGTCCCGCAGGCGATGATCGCGAAGGCCAGCGCCACCGGCAGGACGCGCCGGACCACCCCGGGCCGCCGCGGCTCCCCGGGCGACCAGTCCCGCGGACCGCTCATCGACCCCTCCCGTCCGCTCGCTCCGTAAAGGTTCCTCACGGACTGTCCGTGAGGGTCTATCACAGGCCGGTCGGCGCTGTCTCGCCGAGTGCGGCCAGCCCCTCGGACAGCACGTCCCGTACGGCGCGGGCCAGCCGTACCCGGGCCGTGTGCAGCGGCGAGGGCGGCTCGTCGCCCGAGGGCAGGGCGGGGGCGCGCTCGAACGCGTCGTGGTAGGCCAGGGCGAGCTGCTCGGTGTAGGCGGCCCAGCCGGGGTCCCTGCTCACCCGCCTGCCGGGCAGCTCGGCGAGCGACCTGAGCACGGCGCGGTCCCGGCGCCCGGTGAGCAGTCCGGGCCGGAAGTCCCCGGTCACGCCCAGCTCCGCGGCCCAGCGCTGCACGGCCGCCGCCCGCACGTGGGCGTACCGTACGGCGAAGCCGGGGTTGGCCCAGGTCCGCGGGAAGTCCGGCCAGGGGGACGGACCGGCGGCGGGGGCCACGGCCACCGCGGCGGCCGGGCCGATCTCGGTGACCAGCTCCCCCGGCACGGCGACCTCGATCTCCAGGAACCCGCCGGGCCGTACCCGCACGTCCGCGATGCCGGGCAGGGCGCGCAGCCGCGCGGCCATCGCCTCCGGGTCCTCGCCGCGCCGCAGCGCGGCCGGGGAGACGTACGTCGCCGCCTCGGCCCAGGTGCCGCGCGGGATCGGCGGCAGGCCCAGGACCTCCGCGAGCCTGCCGGGCGTCACGGCCGGCCGCCCGGAAGCGCGCCGGCGGGCGGCGCCACGTCGGTGAACGCGCCGGTGAGCGGTGCCACGCCGCGCAGTCTAGACGAGCGCGTGCGGCTCGGGCGGGCCGTAGTCGACGAGCCGGGCCGCGCCGAGGAGCCAGCGGTCGCGGTCGCGCACGCACACGTAGCCGTAGCGGTCGGCGGAGAAGACCTTGACCCCGTCGGCCCGGCACTGGCGCATCAGCACCTCGTCCCAGCCCTCGGAGACGTCGGCGAAGCCGATGCCGCGCAGGACGGTACGGCGGGCCAGCAGCGTCGCCCCGGAGACCTCGGGGAGGTAGGAGTACTCGGCCGACGGCTGGCGCAGCACCGTCGCGGCGACGTCGCGCATGTGCGCGAAGTAGGCCGCCTTGCCGACGATGTCGGCGGTGGTGAACAGGAAGGGGCGGGCGAGGTCGGTCAGGTAGTGCTCGCCGTAGAGGTCGCGGCCGTCCATGACGGCGACCAGGTCGCCCTCGCACAGGTCGAGGGCGCGGTTCAGCATGCCGCCGAGGGTCAGCCCGGACTCGGTGCGGCGGGCCGCGACGTCCACCCGGTCGGGCATCGCGGCGCGGGCCCGCTCGGCCGCGTCGGGGGCGTCCGACAGCACGACGAGCTGCACGACGCCCTTCTGCGGCGCGACCTGGGCGAGGGCGTGGTCGAGGTCGCCCCGGTCGATCAGGATGACCGAGACGTTCAGGGTGGCGCGGGCGCTGGGCAGGCCGACCGCGCCGAGCAGGTCGTCGACCTTCTGGCTCATCGTGCCGGCGGCGTAGGACTGGCGGAGCGCCACGTGGGCCCGGCGGTCGTCGGCGGAGAGGGCGAGGGCGTCCGGCGGGGCGGGCGGCCCGGCCTGCGGCGGCGTCGCGGCCACGGGTTCGGCCGGGTCGACCGGAGTGATCGGCGTGCCGCAGGCGGCCAGCTCGGCCATCCGCCAGGGCTCGGTGCCCGGCGGGCAGTACACGGCCCTGGGCCAGCGGTAGGAGGTGAGCACGTCGGGATACGCCAGGTGGGCGGGGAGCAGCTCCGCGAGGGTCAGCACCCGGTCGAAGCGGTCCCCGGCCAGCGGCAGCGGGTTGTGCACCCGGGGCTGGACGGCGAAGGGCAGCAGGCCCAGGGAGGGCGGGCGGCGGCCGGGCTCCGGCTCCCGCGCCGCCAGGGTGGCGCCCCATTCCTTGACGGTGCCGGGCAGCGCCGAGACGACGTGCTCGAACAGGCTCGCGGCGGCGGCGAACCGGCCGACCTCGCCGTGGGTGTGCCAGAAGACGGTGCGGATGCCCCGTTCGGCGCACCACGCCAGCAGGGCGCGCAGCGCCGGGCCGGCCTCGCGTACCTCGTCGGCCCAGGGGCCCCCGGTGACCGACTCCACCAGCAGCAGGTGCGGGACCTCGGCCGACAGGGCGCGGGCGAAGTCGCCGGGGGTGAACCCGGCGGTCTGGCGCCACTCGTAGCGCAGCAGCGCCTCGGCGTGCGGCTCGGCGACGACGGCCGCCGTCAGGTGGGGGCGGGTGTTGGGGCCGGTCGGCACGCGGAAGGGCTTGAGCTTGACCGAGGCGCCGCCGATGACCCGGGTGGAGGTGGTGGCCTGGAACGACGCGCCGGGGACCTGCCGGTCGGTCTTCTTGGTGACCGGGATGGGCTGCCGCTTGGGCGCGACCGGGCGCTTGGCGGGCTTGGCGGCCCCGCGCAGGCCCCGCGCCAGCCGGACCGGGTTGCTCTTGCCCGTCTTGATCGCGTCGCCGAGCCGGGACCAGCGGGCCACCTGCACCGACGACAGCTTCCACCTGGCCACCTCGGCCTGGTAGCGCTGCTCGGCCAGGTCGCGGCGGAGCTTCTCCTCGGCCGCCTGCGCCGCCGCGAGGCCCTTCTCGGCCTGCTCCAGACGCTCGCGCAGCGTGTTCGCCTCGGCCGACGCGCGCTCCGCGTCGGCGATCTTCGCCTGCGCCGCGTCGAGCAGCCTGGCCAGCTCGGCGGCCCGCTCCGCCTGGGCAACGGCGTCCCGCAGCGCCAGCCGTGTGCTCTCGAGTTGATCGCCCGCCACGTCGTCCTCCGATTCCTGAGCCGGGCGAAAGGATACCCTTTACTCAATCTCGACAAAGAGGAGTAGCACGGTGCAGTGGCCGACGTTCAATGTGAGGCCGTACGTCTGCGGCGGCATCGGCCACCTCGACGAGGCCGCGCTGGAGACCCTCCGGCAGGCGGGGCCGCGGGTGCGGCCCGCGCTGCGCGAGCCGGGAGCGGCCCTCTTCAGCTCCTCGCCGCTGCCGCCGTACCACCGCGGCGAGGGGACGTGGGCGTTCGCCTGGGGTGAGCGCGGGCCGTCGGGACCCGGCCGGACACGGTCGTGGATCGGAGTGGCGGAGGAGTTCGAGACGCCCGGCCTGATCGGCGACGGCGAGCGGATCGTGCTGCACGCCGGCGGACTCGGCCTGGTGGACGTCTACTACCTGGCGCTGGACGGCGTGGTCTACTTCTCCTCCCTGCTGGAGCCGCTGCTGTCGCTGACGCGCGGTCCGCACGAGGTCGACTGGGAGGCCTGGGCCGCGATCATCCAGGTCACCTTCCCGCTCCGCGACGACACCCCCTACACCGGCGTCAAGCGGCTGACCGGGTCGGGGGCGCTGGTGCTCGACCGGGCCACCGGCCGGATCGCCACCGAGCGGATGCTGCCCCGCTGGCTGCGCGAGGAGCCGTTCGAGGCGGGCCGCTCGGCCGGGGAGATCCTGGAGATCCTGCACGAGGTCTACAAGGACTTCGAGGACCGGCCGCTGCTGGTGCCGGTCAGCGGCGGCTACGACTCGCGGCTGCTGTGCTCGGTCGCGGTGGCCCGGGGCGCCGACGTGGAGTCGTGGACGACCAGCCCCGACGACGGCACCGACACCGACATCGCCTTCGCCCGCGCCATCACCCGCGAGCTGGGCGTACGGCACCGCGTGATCCCCCAGGACGCCGCCGCCTATCCCGCCGACGCGCTGGACGTCGCCCGGCGTCTCGAGTTCCTCACCCCGCACCACGCCTGGTACGCCCCCTTCGCCCGCGAGGTCCACCGGGCGGGCCGGACCCTGGTGGACGGCCTGGCCGGCGGGCCGCTGCTGAAGAACTTCATGGTCAGCGGGGCCGCGATCACCGCCTCCTCGCAGGCCGAGCGCAAGGCCGCTCTGCTGGGCTCGCTATCGCTGGGCGCCCCCTCGGTGCCGTTCCTGTCCGAGGCAGCCGCCGAGTGGATCGGCTCGGCGGTGCGGACGGCCTTCGCCCAGTCGACCTCGATGCTGAACGGCCACCGGGCCGAGCTGCCCCTCTCCGTGCTGCACACCCGGACGGCCAAGGGCATCGCCCGCTCGGCGGTCAACCTTGTCGGGCCCGAGGTGTCGTTCGCCGCGCCGTTCATGCACCCGGCCTTCTTCGACGCGGCGCTGTCGGTGGGGGTGGCCCGCAAGGACGGCGGGCGCTTCTACCGGGAGCTGCTGCACGCGGCCAACCCGCGCGTCGCGGCGCTGCCCTCGACCAACGTCGTCAAGCAGCCGCTCCAGCGGGTTCCGCTGCGCTCGGCCGCCGCGCCGGCCCGCGAGTACGGCCACCGCATGCTGGCGCGGGTCGCCTCGACGGTGCCCACGCTCCTGTCGGAGCAGCTCCAGGACGTCGTCGCCGCCGGGCCGGACGCCCTGGCGCGGTTCAACGGGTGGAACGACCGGTTCTGGGTGCGTGGCCTGGTGCTCTTCGGAGCCTGGCTCACCGACCGCGAGGAGCGCCTGACCGGCCTCACCCCGCCCTGGGCCTGAGGGACGCCGTTCCGGACCCGGCCCTCCCGGGCGACACTCTCGGAAAGCCCTTTCCCATCACCGTCGGCGCGACCCGGCCGGGCACCCGTACGCCCAGGTCAGCGTGGTCGCGGCCGACGGCTTTCCGGTAAAGAAACGGTAAGTGTCGTGACGGCTACGCGCGGATGGCGCGATACTCGCGGGGAATCCGCGGAACGGAGCGGAGACCGTCCGATTTCTGGGGGTTCGCCGCGCCCCTCCGGCTGGTAGTCTTCGCGGATAAAGCGCCACAAACGGATGGCACCGAATCACAAATTCGGTCCGACCGGGGCCCGGAGCTCATGGGGATGACGACTCCCGGCCAGCGCGGTGATCACAACATGTTCAGCCGGTAGACCGGCGACATCGTCCTGCCCTTTCTCACCCTGAGCGAGAACACGATGCACGCATCCCCCTCCCCCGAGACCGTGTCCGAGGACTTCGTCTCCTCCGACCCGCAGTGGTACAAGCGCGCGGTCTTCTACGAGGTGCTGGTCCGCGGGTTCAAGGACTCCAACGGCGACGGCACGGGAGACCTCCGCGGCCTCATCGAGAAACTGGACTACCTCCAGTGGCTCGGCGTGGACTGTCTGTGGCTGCTGCCGCTGTACGAGTCGCCACTGCGTGACGGCGGATACGACATCTCCGACTACATGAAGATCCTGCCGGAGTTCGGTGACCTGGCGGACTTCGTGAAGCTCATCGAGGAGGCCCACCAGCGGGGCCTGCGCATCATCACCGACCTGGTGATGAACCACACCAGCGACAAGCACCCGTGGTTCCAGGCGTCCCGCCACGACCCCACCGGCCCCTACGGCGACTTCTACGTCTGGGCCGACGAGCCGACCGGCTACCCCGACGCCCCGATCATCTTCATCGGCGCCGAGGAGTCCAACTGGACCTACGACCCGGTCCGCAAGCAGTACTACTGGCACCGCTTCTTCTCCCACCAGCCGGACCTCAACTACGACAACCCGGCGGTCCAGGAGGCCATGCTGGAGGTGCTGCGGTTCTGGCTGGACCTCGGCATCGACGGCTTCCGCCTCGACGCGGTGCCGTACCTGTTCGAGCGTGAGGGCACGGCCTGCTCCGGCCTGCCGGAGACGCACGCCTACCTGAAGAAGGTCCGCGCCGAGGTGGACCGCCTCTACCCCGACCGGGTGCTGCTGGCCGAGGCCAACGGCTGGCCCGAGGACGTCGTGGAGTACTTCGGCGACCCGACCACCGGCGGCGACGAGTGCCACATGGCGTTCCACTTCCCGCTGATGCCGCGCATCTTCATGGCCGTGCGACGCGGCAGCCGCGAGCCGATCTCCGAGATCATGTCCCGGACGCCGAAGCTCCCCGAGAAGGCCCAGTGGGGCATCTTCCTCCGCAACCACGACGAGCTGACGCTGGAGACGGTCACCGAGGAAGAGCGCGACTACATGCACGCCGAGTACGCCAAGGACCCGCGCATGCGCGCCTACCTCGGCATCCGGCGCCGTCTCGCCCCGCTGCTGGAGAACGACCGCGACCAGATCGAGCTGTTCACCGCGCTGCTGCTGTCACTGCCCGGCTCGCCGGTCATGTACTACGGCGACGAGATCGGCATGGGCGACAACATCTGGCTGGAGGACCGCGACGCGGTCCGCACCCCGATGCAGTGGAGCCCCGACCGCAACGCCGGCTTCTCCCAGGCCGACCCGGGCCGGCTGTACCTGCCCACCATCATGGACCCGATCTACGGCTACCAGGCGATCAACGTCGAGGCCCAGGAGAGGAACCCGGCGTCGCTGCTGCACTTCACCCGCAGGATGCTGGAGATCCGGCGCAACCACCCGGTCTTCGGCACGGGCGTCTACAACGAGCTGTGGTCCGGCAACCCGTCCGTGCTGTCCTTCATCCGTGAGGACGGCGACGACCTGATGCTGTGCGTCAACAACCTGTCGAAGTACCCCCAGCCGGTCGAGCTGGACCTGCGCCGCTTCGAGGGCATGACGCCGGTCGAGGCCCGCGGCTCGGTGCCGTTCCCCCAGATCGGGACCCTGCCCTACCTGCTGACCCTTCCCTCCTACGGCTTCTACTGGTTCTCCCTCACCCGCCCCTGACGGTCCCGCCCGGAAGACGGTGCGGTACGGCCCCGCCGTACCGCACCGGCTTCGGCGTCCGGCGGGCGAGGTGACCGCGCCGTCATGAGCTGAGGCATGACCTGGGGGCATGACGGCGGGCCGGCGCCGACGGCGCCGGCCCGTGGCTATCGGGCCGTGGCTACCGGGCCGTGACCGGGACCTGGGCGCGGGCGGCTCTCCTCGCCGGAATGAGGGCGACCAGCAGGGCCGCGCCGACCGCGACGACCACCGCCACCGTCAGGGTCAGCGGCGAGGGGGCCCGGCCGATGCCCGCGCCGACGCCGCTGGTGTGGCCCTGCAGGTCGACCAGGCCCGCCACCACCGAGGCCCCGGCCGCGGCGCCGGCCACCACGCCCAGCACGACGAGCAGGCCGGTGCCGGTGACCAGCGTGGCGGCCACCTGCCGGGGGGTGAGACCCATGGCCTTGAGCACCGCCAGGTCCAGCGCGTGGTCCCGCAGGCCCAGGGCGCTGGCGGTCAGCAGGTTCGCCAGGCCCAGCAGCGAGAGCACCACGATCAGCGCGACGATCACCACGCGGATGACCGAGAGCCGATCGGCCGGGTTGACCACCCGGGCCACCTCCAGCTTCTCGCCGGAGGCGGCCAGCAGCCGGGCCCGGACCGCCGCGGGGTCGGCCCCCGGTTCGAGCACCAGGCTGTAGAACTGCGGCGGCACCGCGTCCTTGGCCGCGAGGGTGTCCATCCCCAGGGAGAGCACCTCGCCGTCCTGGTCGGGCTCCACCACCCGGCCCACGATGTGCACGATCAGCGGCGTGCCGCCGACCGTCATCCGCACCCGGTCGCCGATCTTCACGCCCAGCAGGTCGAGCAGCCCCTGCCCGGCCAGCGCCTCGCCGCGGGCGGCGAACATCCGCCCCTCGGCCACCCGGAAGGGGTACGGCTCGGCCGAGGTGCCCAGCGCCCTGGCCAGGACGGTCCTGGTCTGCTCCGGCTCCAGCGCGGAGACCTCGGCGCCGGGGTAGACGGCCCGCACCTGCGGGTCGGCCGCGGCCAGCCGGGCGGCCTCCTCGGCGGGGAGCTTGTCGGGGTGGACGACCAGCGCCGCCGCCTGCCCGACCCGCTCGGGGTGGCGCAGGAAGTCGTCCAGGGTCGCCCAGCACCCCAGCCCGATGGTGATCATCATCATCGGGACGGCGAGGCCGAAGATGCTCAGCAGCGCGGGCGTCCGCCGGGTGAAGGCGTCGCGGGTGCCCAGGACGAGCGCGGGCGGCAGCCGTACCAGGAGGGCGAGGCGGGCCATCCGCGACAGGCGGCCCCGGGGCGGCGCGGCGGGCACCGCGGGCAGCGGCGGCGTGCGGCCCCCGCGCCAGGCGGGCAGGGCCGCGGCGACCACGACCACCGCGGCGGTGCCGAGGATGATCAGCAGTAGCGGCAGCGGCGACGGCGGCAGGAGCGGCACCCCGTCCAGCGCGAAGAAGGCGACGAGCTGCCCGCAGACCAGCCCGCAGGCGATGCCGAGCAGACCGAGCGCGCCGTGCTCCACGGTCAGCAGGCCGAAGATCTGGCCCCGGGTGTAGCCGAGTGACTTGAGGGTGGCGATGTCGCGGGTCTGGGTGAGCACCCGGCCGCCCACCGCGTTGGCGACGGCCAGCGCGGCGGCGACCAGCCCGGTGACGCCGAACAGCGCCAGCAGCAGGCCGAGCAGCCGGTTGTCCAGCTCCATGGCGGCGCGGACCTCGCGCCAGGTGGACATGCGCCGGATCTGGTCGTTCAGCAGGGTGACCGCGCCGTGCACGGCCGGGAGGGTGTCCTCGCCGTCCACGAGCCGCAGGCCGGTGACCGACTCGCTGCGGCCGAGCGCCGGCTCGACCCGGGCGAGGGTGGAGGTGAGCGTCCAGGCCAGGCCGGGCGTCCACTCGGGGTAGAAGCCCTGGTCGGCGGTGTCGGCCAGGCCGACCACGGTCAGCGGGTGCGAGGCGCCGTTGAGCGCGGTGACCGGGAAGGAGGCGCCGATCCGCAGGCCCAGCGCCTCGGCGAAGGACCGCTCGACGACCACGCCGTCGGTGTCGCCGGGGCGCAGCCACCGCCCCTGCCGGACCAGCGGCGTGGCCACCGCCGGCGGTCTCGCCTCCATCCCGCGCAGCGCCACCGGTGACTTCTTGCCCTCCAGGGTGAGCGTCACCGGCGCGGTGCGGTACGGCCCGGCCACCTCGGCCACGCCCGGCAGGCGGGACAGCGCGGTCACGTCGGGGGCGTCCCCGGTGTGGATCCACACGTGGGCGCCGCGGGACTCGGTGAACAGTCCCCGCCAGGGGTTGGTGCCGTCCTCCAGGAGGGTCACCGAGACGATCAGCGCCGTGACGATCCCCGCGACCGCGAGCACCGTCAGGAGCGCCTGCCCCCGCCGGGCCCTCAGGTCGGCGCGGATCCACCGGGCCGAGGCCCTGGCCGTGCTCATGCCGGGGATCCCGGGCGCGCGGGGGGATGGGCCGGAGGCCGGCCGGTCGTGCTCATCGGCGGCTCAGCTCCTCAGCTCGACGACGTCGCCCGCGGAGGCACGGGGGCGGCGCCGTACCGGGCCGACGGCTCCGTCGTCGACGATCTGGCCGTCGAGCAGGGAGACCACGCGGTCGGCCAGGCTGGCCACCCGGGCGTCGTGGGTGACCAGGATGATGGTCTGGCCGTCGCGGTGGACCTCGCCGAGCAGGCGCAGGACGTCGCGGGTGTTGCGGCTGTCGAGGTTGCCGGTGGGCTCGTCGGCCAGCAGCAGGCTCGGCCGGTTGGCCAGCGCGCGGGCCAGCGCGACCCGCTGCTGCTCGCCGCCGGCGAGCTGGGCGGGGGCGGCGTCGGCGCGGTCGGCCAGGCCGAGCTCGCCGAGGAGGTACTCCCGGCGCTCGCGGGCCTCGCGCGGGGAGGCCCCGGCCAGCAGCGCGGGCAGCTCGACGTTGTCGGCGACGGTCATGTTGGCGACCAGGTTGAAGAACTGGAAGACGAAGCCGATCTTCCTGCGGCGCAGCAGCGCCCAGGCGCTCTCGCTCAGCGTGTCGACGCGGGAGCCGTCGAGCCAGATCTCGCCGCTGGTCCGGGCGTCCAGGCCGCCGAGCATGTGGACCAGGGTCGACTTGCCCGACCCGGACGGCCCCATGATCGCGACGAACTCCCCCGCCTCGACCTTCAGGTCCACCCCTCGTACGGCGGGCACCGGAACCCCGCCGTCCTGGTAGATCCTGACGAGGTTGACGGTGTTGACGATGGGGGGTGGACTCACGGGAGGTCCTCCTGACAGCGTTCGAGCCAGTCGAGGTCGGCCTGCAGATGCAGCATGGCCCCCTCTATCAGCAGGAGCGCGACGCGATCCCCCCGGTCGGTCCGCTCGGCCAGTTCGTTGAGGTCGCGCATGAGCGCGAGGTAGTGGCGGCGCTGGCGGTTGATCAGCGCCGTCCGGTCCGCGATGCCGGTCATCGGGGCCAGCACGAGCTTCATGAAGAACTCGTCCCGGACCCGGGGTCCCTCGGTGGGTTCGTCGGCCCACGCGTCGAGGGCTTCCCGGCCCTTGGCGGTGAGATAGTACACCTTCTTGTTCGGCCGGTTGGACTGCTCGACGTCCACCGCCTTCACCAGGCCGTCCTTCTCCAGACGACCCAGCGTCACGTAGATCTGCCCGATGTTCGGCGAGGGGTACGCCCTGCCGAATATCTGCTCAAGGGCCTGTTTGAGCTCGTATCCGTGGGCAGGTTCCTTCGCGAGGAGCGCCAGCAGCGACAGCCTCACCCCTCACCTCCTTCAGGAGCTCGTTACCTGAGCGTTACGGCACTATCCGTTGACGCCCACATTAACGCTGTGCATAACATGCATGCATCTACCTAACACGTATGTAACCGCACCGAAACGAGGTGGCAATCATGCGCAGGCTGCTCCCGGTCGCGCTCGCCGCGCTGCTGGCGGCGGGATGCTCGGGGGCCGTCGCGCAGGAGACGCCGGAACGGTCGAGTGGGACCGGTCCGATCACCTTCGTCACGGGACGGGACACGACCGGGTATCTCCAGCCGCTCCTGGACCGCTGGAACGAGGCCCATCCGGCCGAGCGCGTCACCCTTCTGGAGCTTCCGGAGGCGGCCGACGAGCAGCGCGCCCAGATGGTCGCCAACCTCCAGGCCAAGAGCGAACGTTACGACGTTCTCGGCCTCGACGTGGTCTGGACGGCGGAGTTCGCCGACGCCGGCTGGATCGTGCCGCTCGACCGCGGCATGTTCCCGCTGGGCCGGTTCCTGCCGCCGGTGGTCGACACCGCGGTCTACCGGGGCAAACTCTGGGCGGTGCCGTACACCAGCAACGCCGGCCTGCTCTACTACCGCAAGGACCTGCTCGCCGAGCAGGGCTTCAAGCCGCCCACGACCTGGGCGGAGCTGCGGGAGCAGGCCAGGACCCTGCATGAGAGGTACGGCGTCGGCGGCTACGCCGGGCAGTTCCTCGCCTACGAGGGGCTGACCGTCAACTTCGCCGAGGCCGTGCAGTCGGCCGGCACCGACATCCTCAGCCCGGACGGCACGCGGGTCGCCATGGACACCGACCGCGCCAAGGCGGGCCTGGACTTCCTGACCGGCGGCGTCCGGGAGGGATGGATCCCGGCCGAGGCCCTCTCCTTCAAGGAGGAGGAGTCGCGGCTGGCGTTCCAGGAGGGCCGCCTGGCCTTCGCCAGGAACTGGCCGCACGCCTACGGCCCGGCCACCTCCTCGGCGGTCGGCAGGAAGTTCGGCGTGACCCGGCTGCCCGGTCTCAACGGCCCCGGCTCCAGCTCGCTGGGCGGGGTCAACCTCGCGGTCAGCGCCTTCTCCAAGCGGCAGAAGTCGGCGGTGGAGTTCATCCGCTACTTCACCGGCCTGGAGAACCAGCGCCGGGTGCTCGCCGACGGCTCGTTCCCGCCCGTGTGGGCCGAGCTGTACGACGACCCCGGCCTGATCAAGCGATTCCCCTACCTGCCGGTCCTGAAGCAGAGCATCCTGTCCGCCCGCCCCAGACCGGCGAGCGCCAACTACAACCAGGTGAGCCTGGTGATCGCCAGTGCGGTCTCCAACGCCCTCACGCACCCCCAGGAGGAGGACGACGGCGACATCGTCGCCTCCATGAAAGGCCAGCTCAGCGAGATCATACGGACTCAGTGACCGAGGGTGACCCCCTCAGCGAGTCGTCATCCCCGTTCTCGCGCGGCACGGCTTCCCCTTCTCCATCACCCCCCGGAAGACCCGGCCCCCGGGTCCTCCGCCAGCACAGGAGGTCTTCCCAGCATGCGCAAGTCCGTCATCACGATGACCACCGCGGGCCTGGCGCTCGCGCTCGCCGCCTGCGGCGGCCAGAGCGGCGACGCCGCCTCGCCCTCCGCCGCGGCGAGCGGCAGCTCGGCCCCGGCGGCCAAGACCCTCGACGGTGTGAAGATCGAGGTCGCCGCCAAGTGGACGGGCGCCGAGCAGGCCAACTTCGAGCAGGTCCTCAAGGCCTTCGAGGCCAAGACCGGCGCCAAGGTCACCTACGCCTCCACCGGTGAGGACACCGGCGCCTACCTCGGCCCGCGCATCCAGGGCGGCAACCCGCCGGACATCGCGATCCTGCCGCAGCCGGGCCTGATGCAGCAGTACGCCAAGGAGAGCGCGCTCAAGGAGCTCAGCCCCGAGGTGCAGAAGCAGCTCGACGACAACTACACCCCGTACTGGAAGGAGCTGGGCTCCGCCGACGGCAAGGTCTACGGCGTGCTGATGAAGGCGGCGCACAAGTCGCTGGTCTGGTACCGCGACCAGGCCTTCCAGGACGCCGGCGCGCAGCCGCCCACCAACTGGGACGAGTTCGTCAAGACCGCCCAGACGATCGCCGACTCCGGCACCCCGCCGTTCGCCCTGTGCGGCGCCTCCGGCTGGACCCTGACCGACCTGTTCGAGAACGTCTACCTGTCCAGCGCGGGCCCGGAGAACTACACCAAGCTGTCCAAGCACGAGATCCCCTGGACCGACCCCTCGGTCACCACCGCGCTGGAGAAGATCGGCCAGCTCGTCGGCAAGAAGGAGTTCCTGCTCGGCGACACCTCCGGCGCCCTGCAGACGGACTTCCCCACCTGCGTCACCCAGGTCTACGGCCAGGACAAGGCGGCGATGGTCATCGAGGCCGACTTCGTCGGCACCACCGCCGAGGAGTCCAAGGCCAAGGTGGGCGAGGAGGCCAAGTACTTCCCGTTCCCCAAGGCCGGTGACACCGAGCCGGTCGTGCTGGGCGGCGACATCGCGGTGGTGATGAAGGAGTCCAAGGGCGCGATGGCGCTGATGGAGTTCCTCGCCTCCAAGGAGGGCGGCGAGGTCTGGGCCAAGCTCCCCGGCTACCTGTCGCCCAACCGCAACGTCTCGCCCGACAACTACCCCTCCGAGCTGACCAAGAAGCTCGCCCAGACGATCGTCTCGGCCGGTGAGTCCGTCCGCTACGACATGTCCGACCTCGCGCCCAGCGCCTTCGGCGGCACCGACGGCAAGGGCGAGTGGAAGCTCCTGCAGGACTTCGTCCGCGACCCCTCCAAGGTCAAGGACATCCAGGAGAAGCTCGAGGCCGAGGCCAAGAAGGCCTGGAAGTAGAGGAGAGCGGCCGTGACCGAACGGTTGGACGGCCCGCGGGCCCCGCGCGGCGGCGGCGACGCCGCCCGCGGGTCCTCTCCCGGACCGGATGACGCAGCCGGCTCCCCCGCCGGCCCACGCGAGGAATCCCCCTCCCCGGCGGACGCCGGGACCACCGCCGGAACCGCCGCCACCGGGACCACCGGTGACGCGGCCGAGACCACCGGCGCCGGCGCGGACGGGGATGTCCACCCCGCCCTCGCCGACGTTACCCCCGCCACCTCCGCCGACCCCGCCGAGCGGATGGCGCCGGCCGTCGAGCCGGAGATCGCCACCGCCGGGCCGGCCGCGCCCGGGGTGGTGCGCGGCCCCTCCCGGCTGGGACCGTCGCCGACGCTGGCGATCCTGTTCCTGCTGCCGGGAGTGGTGCTGCTCGGCGCGATGGTGATCTACCCGATCATCTACTCGATCTTCCGCAGCCTCTACGACAGCACCGGGGACACCTTCGTCGGGCTGGAGAACTACGGGGCGATCTTCTCCGACTCCGGCACCCTCACCACGATCAGGAACAACCTGATCTGGGTCGTGGTGGCCCCCGCCATGGTGACCGTGATCGGCCTGATCTTCGCGGTGCTGACCGAGCGGATCCGCTGGGCGACCGCGTTCAAGCTGATCGTCTTCATGCCGATGGCCGTCTCCCTGATGGCCTCCGGCGTCATCTTCCGGCTCGTGTACGAGCAGGCCCCCGACCGGGGCGTGGCCAACGCCGTGATCACCTCGGTGCAGGGCGTCTTCGGCAGCCACAACGGCTTCCCCGACGCCCGGCCCCGGGAGAACGACCAGGCGCCCGTCGCCGCCCAGCAGGGCACGGTGGTGACCAAGCAGCCCGCGCAGCCCGGCAAGGCCGTGCTGATCCCGCTGGTGGGCGTGAAGCCCGCCGACCTCGCCACGGCCTCCGCGGCCAAGGCGGCGCCGCAGGCCGGGCCCGGCGAGCTGGCCGGCACCGTCTGGGTGGACTTCACCCAGGGCGGCGGCGGGCGGCTCAACGAGGTCGACGCCACCGAGAAGGCCCTGGAGGGGCTGACGGTCGAGGCGGTGCAGAACGGCGAGGTCAAGGCCACCGCCACCACCGGCGCCGACGGCACCTTCCGCCTCAGCGGGCTGTCCGCGGGCGACTACGTCGTACGACTGCCGCAGTCGAACTTCGAGGCGGCCTTCGGCGGGGTCTCCTGGCTCGGCCCGACGCTGATCACCCCGGCCATCATCGGGGCCTTCATCTGGGTGTGGGCCGGGTTCTCCATGGTGCTGATCGCGGCGGGCCTGTCGGCCATCCCGCGTGACGCGCTGGAGGCGGCCCGCATCGACGGCGCCACGGAGTGGCAGGTGTTCCGCAAGATCACCGTGCCGCTGCTGTCGCCGGTGCTGCTCGTCGTGTTCGTCACGATGATCATCAACACCCTGAAGGTCTTCGACCTGGTCTTCGTCATCGCGCCGGGATCGGTGCAGCCGCAGGCCAACGTGATCGCGCTGGAGATGTGGCGGGTCGCCTTCGGCGGCGGCAACAACCAGGGTCTGGGCAGCGCGCTGGCCATCTTCCTGCTGATCCTCGTCCTGCCGTTCATGATCATCAACATCCGCCGGTTCAGGAGGGACAACCAGTGACAACCTCCACCATCGCCGGGGCCCCGCGGCGCGGCGTCCTCAGCCGGGTCACGGACCGGATCGGCGGCGGCGTGATCCAGGCCCTGATGGTCCTGATCGGCGTCTTCTGGCTGGTTCCCACCCTCGGCCTGTTCGTGGTCTCGATCCGCGAGGAGGCGGCCAACAACTCCACCGGCTGGTGGACCGCGTTCACCAAGCCGGCCGAGTTCACCCTGAAGAGCTACGGCGACCTGCTGGCCACCGGGTTCACCTCGTCGTTCTGGAACACCGTGGCCATCACGGTGCCCGCCACGATCCTGGTGATCGGCATCGCGGCCATGGCGGCCTACGCCTTCGCCTGGATGGACTTCCCCGGCAGGGACCCGCTGTTCCTCGTGGTCGTCGGCCTGCTGGTGGTGCCGATCCAGATCGCGCTGATCCCGATCGCGAAGCTCTACGGCGCCCTCGGGATCTTCGGCTCCATCGCCGGCGTGGTGCTCTTCCACGTCGCGTTCGGGCTCCCCTTCGCCATCTTCCTGCTCCGCAACTTCTTCGTGGGCATCCCCGCCTCGCTGCTGGAGGCCGCGCGGATGGACGGCGCGAGCGAGTGGCGCATCTTCTCGACCGTGGTGTTCCCGCTGGCCAAGCCCGCGATCGCGTCGCTGGGGATCTTCCAGTTCCTCTGGGTCTGGAACGACCTGCTCGTCGCGCTGGTGTTCGCCGACTCCGACAACCAGCCGATGACCAAGGCCCTGCAGTCGCAGATGCGGCAGTTCGGTACCAACATCGACATCCTGGCGCCGGGCGCCTTCCTCTCCCTGATCATCCCGCTGGTGCTCTTCTTCGCCTTCCAGCGGTACTTCGTCCAGGGAATGATGGCCGGCTCGGTGAAGTAAGGGGGCAGGTCCGGTACGGCTTGCCCGGTTTTCCCGGGCGAGCCGTACCGGACCTCAAAGGTCGATAGGGTTTCCCCATGTCCGCACGCCCTTTGAACGAAGTCGTGGAAGCCGGGTGGGCCAAGGCCCTGGAGCCGGTCTCCGGCAAGATCGCCGAGATGGGCGACTTCCTCCGGAAGGAGGTCGCCGAGGGCAGGCAGTACCTCCCCTCCGGCCCCAACGTGCTCCGCGCCTTCCAGCAGCCCTTCGACCAGGTGAAGGTGCTGATCGTCGGCCAGGATCCGTACCCCACGCCGGGTCACCCGATCGGCCTGAGCTTCTCCGTGGCCGCCGACGTGCGCCCGATCCCGGCCAGCCTGCGCAACATCTACAAGGAGCTGACCGAGGACCTCGGGCTGCCCATGCCGAGCAACGGCGACCTGACCCCCTGGGCCGAGCACGGCGTGCTGCTGCTCAACAGGGTCCTCACCGTCATGCCGGGCAAGCCGGCCTCGCACCGGGGCAAGGGCTGGGAAGAGGTCACCGAGCAGGCCATCAGGGCGCTCGCCGAACGCGGCAAGCCGCTGGTGGCGATCCTGTGGGGACGCGACGCCCGCAACCTGCGGCCGATGCTGCACCCCTACCCGGCCGTCGAGTCGGCCCACCCGAGCCCGCTGTCGGCCCGCAACGGCTTCTTCGGCTCCCGCCCGTTCAGCCGCGCCAACCACCTGCTGGAGGAGCAGGGCGCCGACCCGGTCGACTGGCGGCTCCCCTAGTCTCCACCGTTGACCCCCGGCCGGATGGCCGCCGCAGGTGGGCCGATCCGCGAGAACGGCACCCGGATCCGCGGGTCCCGTCCCGCGGATCACCCCCTTCCCCGCCTCCGTGTCCCACCTCCCGGGTCGGCCCTGCCCGCCGGGGGCACTAAGATTTACCACCATGAGTGATGAATCGGGCACCGAACGTTATCTTCGCCTCACGGTCGAACTGACCGTGGAGGTGAACGACCTGGGCGCGCTCCAGGCCGCCGCGCTGAAGGAGATCAACCACCCCGAGGCCGACCTCGACGACGCCGAGCGCCGGGAGCAGGCGGAGCTGGTCTCCGCCGACGAAAGCGGGGCGACCGCGCTGCAGTGGCTCATCGAGCCGGACCACGTGCTCGGCCTGATCGAGCACATCGAGTCGATCGAGCCCCGCGAGGCCGTGCTGGGCGTCGAGCCCTCCGAGGGCCCCGCGGAGGAGGACGAGGACGGCGAGCACGACCACCACCACTAGGTCCTGTTCCGTCAGGTCCTGTTCCGTGGATCGTCCCGCCCGCCGAGGCCGCCGGGGACCCCTCGCCGCAGCGGGGATCCGCGGAACGGCACCCGGGCGCCGCGGAACCTAGGCGAAGCCGTCCCCGAAGGCCCAGAGCTGGCCCTCCAGGTCGAAGGCCAGATAGGCCCTGGCGCCGTCGGGGGTGGCTTCGATCTCCGTCACGATCTCCGCGCCCCGGCCCGCCGCCCGCTCGTAGTGGGCGTCGAGGTCGTCCACCACCACGAACACGCCCTGGCTGACCGCGGGCAGGTCCAGGGCGCTGCGCAGGTACGGTTCGCCGTCGCGGACCGGGGCCACCACGACCACCGCGTCCCCGAGCGCGAGCCGGGTGTGTCCGGGACCCCCGCCGCCGGGCGGGGCGGTCAGCGGGCGGAACCCGAAGACCTCACCCAGCCACGCCACGGCCGCCGGGGCGTCCTCGTAGCGAAGGAACGGGACCACGCGGGGCGTCGACATGCCGGCCTCCATCGAGCCACTCGGGACGTGCGCTGCCTTCACGCCGAGCTTGCCACCGCCGGGCGGCCCCGTCAGCCCCACCGGCCGATCCGGCGCCCGTCCGGTCAGGCCGGGGACACCAGGGGCGGCGGATAGCCACGGACCGCTGACGGCAGGCGCCAGGGTTCGTGGAGCGTCTTCGGCGGGACGTTCCGGAGCTCGGGCACGTAGCGGCGGATGTACTCCCCGTCCGGGTCGAACCGCCGGGCCTGCCGTACCGGATTGACGGTCCGGTTGAACCGGGTGTCGTTGCCGGTCCCGGCGACCCACTGCCAGTTGCCGTAGTTGTTCGCCACGTCGCCGTCGAGCAGGAGGTCGAAGAAGTGGTCGGCGCCCGTCCGCCAGTCGACCCGCAGCCGTTTGACCAGGAACCACGAGGTCAGCAGCCGGGCGCGGTTGTGCATCCAGCCCTCCTCCAGGAGCTGCCGCATCCCGGCGTCCACGATCGGCAGCCCGGTCCGGCCCTCCTTCCACGCCTGGAGGGCCTCGGCGTCGTCGTTCCACGTCAGCCCGCGCGGCCGGTAGTCGGCGCGGTTGATGGCCGGGAAGGCCATCGTCACCTGGTAGAAGAAGTCGCGCCAGCAGAGCTGCCTGACGAAGTCATCGCCGTCCTCGGTCAGGGACGCGAGCTCCAGGGGCGACAGGCAGCCGAAACGCAGGTAGGGGCTGAACTTGGAGGTGCGGTTGCCGGCCAGGTCGTCGTGGCCGGCGGCGTAGTCGGCCACGCAGTACTTCAGCCACTGCCGCATGCGCCGGCGCGCCACCGTCTCGCCGCCCCGGAACAGCTCGTGCGGCCGGTGCGGATGGCCGGGCGGCGGGACGCCGGGATCCAGCCCCTCGGGGAGGGTCACCCTGGCCGGGGCGGGAAGGACCTCGCGGCGGGAGTGGGCCTGCCAGGCCCGCCAGTAGGGGGTGAAGACCCGGTAGTGGTCCCCTCCCCCGGACGGGGTGACCGCGCCCGGCGGCACGACCGTCACCCCGGGGAAGGCCCGGAACCCCATCCGGTGCCGCTCGCACTCCTCGGCCAGGCGGCGCTCCCTGCGCCGCGCGAGGGCGCTGACGTCGGCGCTGACGTGGACGGCCTCGACCACCCCCGCGGCGGATCCGCCGCCGGCCCCGCCACCGGCGATCTCCCGGGCCAGCCGGACGGTCTCGGCCACCGGATCGCCCCGGCGGACGACGAGGTCGCCGCCCCGCTCCCGGAGCGACCGGCGCAGGTCGGCGAGGGACTCCGCCAGGAACCCGGACCGGCGGCCGGCGGGCACGGAGGGGTCCAGCACGAAGAGAGGGACGACCCGGCGGGCCTCCGCGCACGCGGCGGCGAGCGCCGGGTGGTCGTGCACCCTCAGGTCGCGATTGAGCAAGACGATGACGGTGTCCATCGACGATGACTTCGCGTGACCGGCCGGGAACGGTTGCACCCGCCGGGGGCCGAGCCGGGAGCCTCCTCCGGAGCGCCCTGCATCCGCCCAGGTGGGCCGCACGAAGGAGTAGTCGTGGACGGACGCCCCGAACCGGAGGCGTCGCACTGCTGGCAAGCTGGTGCCGGACGATGACCGGGGAGGGATCGGGGTGACGACGAGAATGGACGAACCGGGCAGGCCGGCCCCCGAGGACGAGCCGGGGTACGGCATCGGCGCGGTCGCGCGCCGGCTCGGCGTGCCCGCGCCCACGCTGCGCACCTGGAACCTCCGGTACGGCATCGGGCCCAGCCGCCGCAGCCCGGGGGGGCACCGCCGCTACGACGCCGACGACCTGCGGCGCCTTGAGGAGATGAACCGCCTCATCAAGCTCGGCGTCCCGGCGGCCGACGCGGCGCGGGAGGTCCTCAGGCCCGGGGCCGCCCGGCGGGAGGCCCCCTCCGGCCGGCCGCCGCGTCCCGGCCCCGGCCAGGACGCCGCCGCCCCCTCCGCCCAGGGCGGTCTCGCCCTGGAACGGATCGTCCCGGCCGCGCCGGGGGCGGGGACGCAGATCCCGACCGCGGCGATGCTGGCGCGGGCCGCGGTGGCGCTGGACAGCTCGACCGTGGCCGAGTGGATCGGCGCCGCGCTGGAGCGGCACGGGGTGGTGTGGACCTGGGAGAAGCTGGTGCTCCCGGTCTTCGAGACGATCTGCCACCGCCAGGCCGAGACCGGCGCGAGCGTCGAGGTCGAGCATCTGTTCTCCGACCGGGTGCTGGCCGCGCTGACCCGGCTCGTCCGGCGCCCCGCCCGGCCGGTCAACGACCGGCCGGTGCTGCTGGCCTGCGCCGCCGAGGAGCAGCACAGCCTGCCGGTCCACGCCCTGGCGGCGGAGCTGTCCGCCGTACACCGCCTGGAGACCCGGGTGCTGGGGGCCCGGACCCCGTATCCGGCCCTGGCCGACGCGATGCGGCGGCTGAGCCCGGCGGTGGTCTTCGTCTGGTCGCAGCGGTCCGAGACCGGCGACCCGGCGCCGCTCGGTTCGCTGCCCACGCTGCGTCCGGCGAGCCGGATCGTCGCGGGCGGCCCGGGCTGGCGGGAGGGGCTGCCGCCGTCGGTCGCCCTCGTCACGTCCTTCCCGGAGGCGGTCACCCGGATCCGCGAAGCGGTCCGCTGAACCCGATCCACCGATCCGGCCCGCCGCGCTGAGCGGCGGGCTCATTTGCGCTCATGGAAGCCGGCGGGTATGAATAAGTTTTGAATAGGTTTCCAGGGTCAGTGAGGCCACCATGACAGACACCCTGAACGTCCGGCTCGCACAGGGCGACGACGCGGCGCTGGCCGAGTGCCTCACCGCGCACGGCGCGCTCATCCGTTCCTACCTGCGGCGTTTCATCCCTCCGCAGGACATCGAAGACGTGCAGCAGATCGTGTTCGCCGAGGTGTGGCGCTCGCGGCACCGCTTCGACCCCGAGCGCAACCTGCCGGCCTGGCTGATCGGCATCGCCCACAACCGGGCCGTCGACCACCTGCGGGCGCGAACCCTGCAGACGGTGCCGCTGGACGTGGTCGCCGACCCGCCCGGCGCGGACGGCCGGGTCGACGGTGACGGGGTGGCCGCCCGCGACGAGCTGCGGCGGGCGCTGGCCGAGCTGCCCGCGCCCCAGCGTGAGGCCATCGAACTGGCGTACTACGGCGAGCTGACCCAGCGGGAGATCGCCGAGAGGCTGAGCGTGCCGCTCGGCACGATCAAGGCCCGTACGGCGCGCGGCCTGCGCCGCCTGTCGGACATCCTCGTCCCGGCGGCATGACCCGCCCTGAGGACGACACGGACCGGGGGGACACCATGGATGACATGGGCGAGTGGAACGACACGGAACGGCAGCCCCGGCCGCGGGTGGCGGTGTCGAGCTGCCTGCTGGGCGACCCGGTGCGCTTCAACGGCGGGCACAGCCGCGACCGCTTCGTCAGCGGGGAGCTGGACCCGCACGTCGACTGGGTGCGCGTCTGCCCCGAGATGGAGATCGGCCTCGGAGCGCCGCGCGAGTCGCTGCGCCTGGAGCGCTCGGCCGACGGCCCCCGCCTGGTCACCAGGAAGACCGGGACGGACCTGACCGGCCGGATGAACGCGCTGGCCGCCGAGCGGGCGCTCACCCTGGACGTGGACGGCTACGTCTTCAAGGCCAGGAGTCCCAGCTGCGGCATCCACGGCATCCCGATCTACGCGGGCGACAGGGTCGTGGACCGCGGGGCCATGGGCGTCTTCGCGGCCCGCGTCATGGACGCCCACCCGCTGCTGCCGGTCGAGGACGAGGGCCGGCTGAACGACGCCCTGCTCCGCGAGACGTTCGTGGAGCGGATCTTCGCGTACGCCCGGCTGCGCGCGCTGCTGGAGAGCGACTGGCGCCCGCGCGACCTGATCGCCTTCCACTCCCGGCACAAGATGCAGCTGCTCGCCCACGACCCGGCCTCCTACCACCGGGCGGGGCAGGTGGTGTCCCGGGCGGGGACGGCCTCCCGGGACGAGCTGGCCGTCGCCTACGCCCACGCCTTCCGCACGGCCCTCACCCGCAAGGCGAGCATCGGGCGCAACGTCAACGTCCTCCAGCACTGCATGGGGATGATGAAGGACCACCTGGACGAGACCCGCCGGGCCGACCTGGCGGAGGTGATCGACTCCTACCGCGCCGGGGAGGTGGCGCTCAGCGTGCCGGCGACCCTGCTGCGCCACCACGCGCGCGGCGAGGCCGCCGAGTACGTCCGCGACCAGACCTACTTCGCGCCCTACCCCCGGGCGCTGCGGCTGCGCAACCACGTCCCGGCCTGACCGCCGCACCGGCCCGCCGCCCGGCCGCGTCCGACCAGACCCCGGACGCGCCGGGCGGCGTCATGACCGGTGTCCCCCGGCCCCGGGAAGGTCAGCCGGCTTTGACGATCGCCAGGGAGCGCGGCGGCAGGAACAGCTCCTCACCCTCGGCGGTGACCTTCGGGTCGGAGGCCAGCAGCACCTGGCCCGGCGCGAGCCGTACGGTGAGCGCGACCTGGCCGAGGTTGGCCGCGACCTGGCACGAACCCCGGTGGACGACCAGCCAGCCTTCGCCGTGGTCCACCCGGACCCGGTCCAGCCGGGGATCCGACAGCTCCGGATGCGCCCTGCGCAGCGCGATCAGCGCCCGGTACCAGTCGAGATGCGCCCGGTGGGCGTCCCGGTCCAGCTCGCTCCAGTCGAGCTTGGAGCGCAGGAACGTCGTCTCCTCACCCGGGTCGGGGGCCCGCTCCGCCCAGTCGTCGTAGCCGAAGCCGACGAACTCCCGGCGCCGCCGGTCGGCCTCCCCCTCCCGCAGGTGCGGCTCGACGTGGTCGGTGAAGAACAGGAACGGCGTGCTCGCGCCCCACTCCTCACCCATGAACAGCATCGGGGTGAACGGCGAGGTCAGCAGCAGCCCGGCGGCCAGCCGCAGCGCCTCGGCCGGCATCCGGTCGCCCTCGGCGCGGTTGCCGATCTGGTCGTGGTTCTGCGCCGCGCAGACGAACCGGTACCCCGGGACGTGCCGCGCCGGGCGGCCGTGCGAGCGGCCCCGGAAGGACGAAAAAGTGCCGTCGTGGAGATAGGCGCAGGTCAGCACCTTGGGCAGCGCCCCGGCGAAGTCGTCGTAGTAGCCGTGCCGTTCCCCGGTCAACGCCACGTGCAGGGCGTGGTGGACGTCGTCGTTCCAGGCGGCGGCCAGGCCGTGCCCGCCGGCCTCGCGCGGGGTCATCAGCCGGGGGTCGTTGAGGTCGGACTCGGCGATGAGCGTCAGCGGCCTGCCCACGGCCGCCGACAGCGCGTCCACCTCGGCCGACAGCTCCTCCAGGAAGTGGACCGCCCGCCTGTCGTGCAGCGCGTGAACGGCGTCCAGCCGCAGGCCGTCGACGTGGTAGTCGCGCAGCCACTGCAGCGCGTTCTCGATGAAGTAGCGGCGCACCTCGTCGGAGCCGGGGCCGTCCAGGTTGACCGCCTGCCCCCAGAAGGAGGCGGCGCTGTCGTGGAAGTAGGGGCCGAACGGCGCCAGGAAGTTCCCCGACGGGCCGAGGTGGTTGTAGACGACGTCGAGGATCACCCCGAGGCCCCGCAGGTGGCAGGCGTCCACGAACCGCTTGAGCCCGTCGGGGCCGCCGTAGTTGTCGGTGACGGCCCACAGGTCCACCCCGTCGTAGCCCCAGTTGCGCGTCCCCGGCACCGGCGGCACCGGCATGACCTCCACGAAGTCCACCCCCAGCTCGACGAGATGGTCGAGCCTGCCGGCCGCCGCGTCGAAGGTCCCGGCGGGGGTGAAGGCGCCGACGTGCAGCTCGTAGATCACCGAGCCGGGCAGGCTCCGCCCCCGCCACAGGTCGTCGTTCCAGGCGAACCGGTCGTGGTCGTACACCCGGCTCGGGCCGAAGGTCCCCTCGGGCTGCCAGCGGCTGCGCGGGTCCGGCATCGGGTCGCCGCCGTCGACGCTGAACCGGTAGTCGGTGCCGTGACCGGCGCCGACCACCTCCGCGGTCCACCAGCCGCCGCCCGCGGCGTCCATCGAGTGGCGGACATCCCCGATCACCACGTCCACCGCCGTCGCCGCGGGCGCCCAGACCTCGAACACGCCGTTCACTCCCTCTCCAGAGCCGCGGGCGCCCAGACCTCGAACACCCCGTTCACTCCCTCTCCGAAAACCGCGGGCGCCCGCACTCCGGACGCGCCGTTCACTCCCTCTCCAGCAGCGCCACCGGCCGGGTCGCGAGCAGGTGGCCGAGGGAGATCCGCCCGGTGTGCCGTACGCCGGACAGCAGGTCGTGCCACGAGCCGGGCGGCAGCGTGAGCATCTCGTCCCCCCAGCCGCCGCGCCGCTCCAGGCCGACCGGGAGCCGGGTGACGACGGCCACGGCGCGGTCACCGCGGGCGAAGGCCACGGCGTGCTCCCCGGCCTCCATCGGGACGTACGGCAGGGCGGGGTCCAGCCTCCGGCGCAGGTTCAGCGCCTCGCGGGTGACGGCCAGCTTGGCGGCGTCCCAGTCCGAGGCCCCCTCCACCTCCCCGGCCAGCATCCGGCGGCGCAGCGCGAAGTCGACCGGGCGGCGGTTGTCCGGGTCCACCAGGGAGAAGTCGGTGATCTCGTTGCCCCAGTAGACGTCGGGCACGCCGGGCAGCATGAGCTGGACGAGCTTCTGGCTGAGGGAGTTGGACCGGGCGTGGGGCTCGATCCGGGCGGCGAACCGCGCGACGGACTCGCCGCACTCCTCGATCGCCCGGTGGACGAAGTCGCGCAGGCCCTTCTCGTAGGCCGGGTCGGGCGTGGCCCAGGAGATCGCGGTCTTGGCCTCCCTGGCCGCCTTGAACAGGTACTCGAAGAACCTCTCCTCGCTGATCGGCCAGGCCGCCATGAGGTTCTGCCAGGCCAGATGGTCGAGCGACGGGTCGAAGGAGACCCGGTCCGACCAGTCCGCGACCGCCGCCGCCCACTCCTCGGGGATCTCCGACAGCACGGCCAGCCGGGCGCGGACGTCCTCGGAACGCTTGGTGTCGTGCGTGGACAGCGTCGTCATCGTGCCGGGCTGGAGCTCCCGGCAGAAGTCGTGGAAGGCTGCGACGGTCCCGCCGAACCGGTCGGGCTCCCCGCCCACCTCGTTCAGGCAGGACAGCGGGTACCACCGGTACAGCGCGGTGTCCTCCACGCCCTTGGCCATCACCGGCCCGCAGAGCTGCTGGAAGCGCACGACCGCCTCCGGCGGGCCGTTGAGGACCTTCTCGACGACCTCCTCCACGGGAGCGCCCTCGGGCAGATGGGCCGCGGCGATCTTCCCGGCCTCCTCGACGATCGCGGCGGAGGCGGCCGGGACGGGCTCCCCGGGCACCACGTAGGCCCGGTAGACCGGCATCGCGACCAGCAGTTCCACCAGCGTCTCGCGGTCCGCGCCGAGCAGCGCGTTCAGGCGGTCCACCTCGGCGCGGAAGAACAGGTCGATGACGTGCCGCTTGGACCGCCTGACCACCTCGGCGTAGTCGCGCGGCACGCCGGTGCGGGCGGTGAACAGCTCGGTCAGCGGCTCGGCCCCCGCCGGGTCGACGAACAGCCCGGTGATCCGGTTGAGCACGTCGTAGCCGGTGGTGCCGTCGCAGTCCCAGTCGGCGGGCAGCCGCTCCTCCCCCACCAGGATCTTCTCGGCGACCGTCCACACCCCCGACTCGCGGCGCAGCCGCGCCAGGTAGCCGCGCGGGTCGGCCAGCCCGTCGGGGTGGTCCACCCGCAGCCCCTGGACGAGGCCCTCTCGCACCAGGCCGAGGATCACCTCGTGCGTGGCCTCGAACACCTCGGGGTCCTCCACCCGCAGCCCGATCAGCGAGGAGACGTCGAAGAACCGCCGGTAGCCGGGGCCCTGGCGCCAGTCGACCAGCCGGTAGTGGGTGTCGGGCAGCGGGAAGACGTGGTCGTGGTAGCGCAGCACGTCGCCGTCGGGGGCCG
Source organism: Streptosporangium sandarakinum (assembly GCF_013409935.1). Taxonomy (GTDB): domain Bacteria; phylum Actinomycetota; class Actinomycetes; order Streptosporangiales; family Streptosporangiaceae; genus Streptosporangium; species Streptosporangium nondiastaticum. The sequence continues at coordinate 2,005,414 of NZ_JACCCO010000001.1, forward strand.
GCTCGACGTCGTCGCCGAGCACGGGCATCGCGACCCTGCCGTCGCTCCAGTCGATGTCGAACCACCGCCCGTACGGCGAGGCCCGCCCCTCCTTGAGCACCGACCACAGCGCCGGGTTGCCCGGCTCCGGGACCGGGACCGTCATGTGGTTGGGCACGATGTCCACCACGATGCCGATGCCGTGCCCGGCCAGCGTCGCCGCCATCGCCCGCAGCCCGTCGATCCCGCCGAACTCCTCGCGGATCCTGGAGTGGTCGGTCACGTCGTAGCCGTGCCGCGAGGGCGGGTCGGCCTGCAGGATCGGCGACAGGTAGACGTGATCGACCCCCAGGTCCCTCAGGTAGGGGGCCAGGGCCGCCACGTCGGCGAAGCCGAAGTCGGGGGTGAGCTGGATCCGGTAGGTGGAGCGGGGGGCCGCGGGCCCGGCCACGGCGGGCGCGGGCGCGGCGGACGCGGAGGAGACGGTGGGGTCAGACACGGCGCAGCACCCTCACCGACCGTCCGGTCACCGGCACCTCTTCCCCGGCCCGGCAGATCCGGGTGTCCACCGTGATCGGCATGGCCGTGTCGATCTCTGTCATCCACATCTCCCCGTAGTCCTTGGGAATGGTGAACTCGATGACATCGTGGTGGGCGTTGAACAGCAGCAGGAACGAGTCGTCCCTGGTCCGCCGCCCCCGCCGGTCGGGCTCGGTGATGGCGTCGCCGTTCAGGAAGACCGCCAGCGACCTGGCGTATCCCACGTTCCAGTCGGCGTCGGTCATCTTCTCACCCAGCGGGGTGAACCACTCGATGTCGCTGAGGCTGTCGCCCGAGCCGCGCACCGGCCGGCCGTAGAAGAAGCGGCGGCGGCGGAACACCGGGTGACCGGCGCGGAGCCTGGCCAGCTTCTGGGTGAACTCCAGCAGCAGCCAGTTCTCCCGGACGTCCGACCAGTCGACCCAGCTCAGCTCGTTGTCCTGGCAGTAGACGTTGTTGTTGCCCCGCTGCGTGCGCCCCAGCTCGTCGCCGTGGGAGATCATCGGCACGCCCTGGGACAGGAACAGCGTGGTCAGGAAGTTGCGTTTCTGCTGCTCGCGCAGCGACTCGACGTCCAGCGAGGCCGGCCCCTCCGCGCCGCAGTTCCACGACCGGTTGTCGTCGGTGCCGTCTCGGTTGTGCTCGCCGTTGGCCTCGTTGTGCTTGCCGTTGTAGGACACCAGGTCCTGCAGGGTGAACCCGTCGTGGCAGGTCACGAAGTTGATCGAGGCGGCCGGGCGGCGGCTGTCGTCCTGGTAGAGGTCGCTGGAGCCGGTCAGCCGGGAGGCGAACTCCGGCAGCGCGGCCGGCTCGCCCCGCCACAGGTCGCGGATCGTGTCGCGGTAGCGGCCGTTCCACTCGGTCCACCGGGCCGGGAAGTTGCCGACCTGGTAGCCGCCCGGCCCGACGTCCCACGGCTCGGCGATCAGCTTGACCCGCGACAGCACCGGGTCCTGCTGCACCAGGTCGAAGAAGGCGCTCAGCCGGTCCACCTCGTGCAGCTCGCGCGCCAGGGTCGCGGCCAGGTCGAACCGGAACCCGTCCACGTGCATCTCGGTGACCCAGTAGCGCAGCGAGTCCATGATCATCTGTAGCGCGTGCGGGGACCGCATGAACAGGCTGTTGCCGGTGCCCGTGGTGTCCATGTAGTAGCGCTTGTCGTCGTCGACGAGCCGGTAGTAGGCGGCGTTGTCGATGCCGCGCATGCTCAGCGTCGGACCCAGGTGGTTGCCCTCGGCGGTGTGGTTGTAGACCACGTCGAGGATCACCTCGATGTTCGCCTCGTGCAGCGCCTTGACCATGGCCTTGAACTCCATCACCTGGCCGCCGCGCTGGCCGGTGCTGGAGTAGGCGTTGTGCGGGGCGAAGAACCCGATGGTGTTGTAGCCCCAATAGTTCGTCAGGCCCCGGTCCATCAGGATGTGGTCGGTGACGAACTGGTGCACCGGCATGAGCTCCAGCGCCGTCACGCCCAGCCCGGTGAGGTGGTCGATGATCTCCGGATGGCCGAGGGCCGCGTACGTGCCCCGGATCCGCTCCGGGATCTTCGGGTGGTTGACGGTCAGGCCCTTGACGTGCGCCTCGTAGATCACCGTGTCGTGGTACGGCGTCGCCGGCGGCCGGTCGTGGCCCCACCCGAAGAAGGGGTTGATGACGACCGACTTCGGCATGAACGGCGCCGAGTCCGCGTCGTTGCGGCTGTCGGGCTGGCCGAAGCGGTAGCCGTAGACCGCCTCGTCCCATTTGACGTCCCCGTCGATCGCCTTGGCGTACGGGTCCAACAGGAGCTTGGCGGGGTTGCACCGCTGCCCGCTCGCCGGGTCGTAGGGCCCGTGGACGCGGTAGCCGTACCGCTGCCCGGGGGAGACGCCCGGCAGGTACCCGTGCCAGACGTGCCCCTCGACCTCGGTGAGGGCGACCCGGGTCTCCTCGCCGTCGTCGTCGAACAGGCAAAGCTCGACGCGCTCGGCGACCTCGGTGAAAAGCGCGAAGTTAGTGCCCGCGCCGTCGTATGTGGCCCCCAGGGGGTACGGGTCCCCCGGCCAGATCTCAATCATCACACCGCCCCTTCAGCGGTGGGAAGACATGCCCTGTCTTTCCCAGGTCATGCACGCATTTCCCACCCTTGTCACTTTGACGTCCTCCCCCGTCCGGAAAGACGGGGGATTCCACTCCGCCTCCTACGCGATGAGGAGAGCGAGCCGAGGTTCGCGGTGCACCGGCCCGGTGACCCGGGGCCCTTCCCGCGCGGCCACGGCATGCCCTGCCGCGTGTGCGATGTTGCGTGCGGCGTTCACATCGGCATGCCCGGCGTGCCCGGCGTGATGGCAGGAGCGGCACCGGAAGCGCGCTTGGCTCTCACGCGCCCTCCGGTCCACGAACCCGCACGCCGAACAGCGCCGACCGGTGAACGCCGGATCGACCCGGATGACCCGGCCGGGGGCCTTGTCCTCCAGGCGGGTCACCAGCAGGCCCCAGCCGCCTGCGGGGATGCCGCGGTTCAGCCCGGCCTTCTGCCGCACCCCGCGGCCCGGCTTCTCGGCCGTGCCGCGGGCCGAGCGGGTCATCGCGACGATCTTGAGGTCCTCGACCGCGAGGTTCCACACGTACCGGGCGTGGCGGCAGTGCTCGGCCAGCGCCGCCTCCTGAGCGGGGGTGGGCCGCAGCCGGTAACGGGACACGCCCGGAACATTACCGAACGTCATCGGTTGAACACCGAAATCCCCGTGTCCGGCTGTGCCGCGTTTCCCCTCACCCTGCAGGGCCATGTGGGGTACGCCGCACGCGGCGTCCGGGGCCCCTACGCGTTCCGGACCGGTGTGGAGACGTCCACGACCAGGCCGTTCGGGTCGAGCACCATGAAGCCGCGCTGGCCGTAGAACCGGTTACGCGGCGGGGAGACGATCCGGCAGCCCATCCTGCGGGCCCGCTCGTGGACCGCGTCGACGTCGTCGACCACGAACGTCAGGATCGTGCCCGCCGGGGAGTCGCGGTGGGCCTCCGGGACCAGCTCGTGGTCCCGCCGCCAGATCCCCACCTCCAGGGAGGGCTCGTCGGGCGGCGAGAGCTGCACGTACCAGTCCTCGTCGAAGTTGACCTTCAGGTCCAGCAGCCGGGCGAAGAAGTCCCTGGTCTCCGGTAGCCGGTCGGACAGGATGTTGGTCACCACGCGGTTGACGGTCATACGCGTCCCTCCAGGGTCGGATCGGTGAAGACGATGCGCGAGCCGTCCCTACGTGTTCCCCCTGTGGGCAGGCTAAGGCGTGGTTTTCCGTACGGGCGCGTTCCGGCCCGGTGTGTCGCGCCCGGCCGTCCGCCCCCGGCCGGGCTCACCCGGCGGCGCGGCCCCCGGGCGCGGGTACGGCTCAGGACTCGGGTACGGGTCCGGGCGTGGGCCCGGCTCCGGGCGCGGCTCCGGGCGCGGCTCCGGGCACGGGTACGGCGAGCCGGTCGCGCAGGGAGCGCAGGGCCGGCTCGTACCCGCGCAGGCCCGCCGCGGCGACGAACTCCCCGGCCGCCCGCAGGTGCGCCCCGGCCCGCTCCCGGTCGCCCGCGAGCAGCGCGAGCCGCGCCAGGCACAGGTCCGCGACCGACCAGCCCACCAGCCGGCCGGCGTCCGGGGCGAGCCTGCCGTACAGGTCCCGCCCGGCGTCCGCCTCGCCGAGCACCAGGCAGAGCTCGGCGGCGGCGTCCGCCGTGAACCGGTGGGCCAGGCCGGGGCCCAGCACCGCGAACCCGTCCCGGGCCAGGCCGGCGAAGACCTCGCGGGCCTCGCCGGTCCGGCCGAGGTCGGCCAGGGCCAGGCAGCGCAGCAGCAGCCAGGGCCACTGGCCGGGGCGCAGGGCGAGCATCTCACCGGCCACCGCCAGCGCCGCGGCGGGCTCGCCCCGCCCCCGCAGCGCCAGGAAACGGAAGACGCCGCCGCGCAGGCGGGCGTCGTCGCGGCCCAGCGCCCCCTGCGGGTGGGCCGCCGCCGACTCCTCGGCCGCGGCCAGGGCGTCGTCGGGGCGCCCGTCGAGATAGGCGTGGATCGCGGCCTGCCAGGCGGCCAGCGAGACCATCGAGGGCAGCCGGAGCCGCCCGGCCGTCTCCCTGAGCCAGGCCAGCGGTTCCGCGGCCCCGGCGATGCCGTCCCGGGCGACCCGCTCGACGTAGGCCGACTCCCGGCCCAGCCACTCCACGGCCAGGTCGCCGGTGCGGCGCCCGATCTCCACGATCTCCTCCGCCGCCGCCCGCCGGGCGTCGTGGTCCCGGCCGTGCCGGAGCACGATCACCAGGGCGACCAGCGCGTTGGCCAGGGCGCGGTCGTCGCCGGTACGGCGGGCCAGCCCTACCGCCTCCCACGCGAGCTCCGCGCTGCGCTCCACCGGCCGGGTCGCGAAACCGGTCGTCGCGGCGGCGGCCAGGAGCCGGGCCCGCCACGGCGAGTCCCCGGCCAGGCCGGAGCCGAGGACCCGCCCGACCCGCTCGGCGAGCCGGTCGATGCCGGTCATCTCCTCGTACATGGCCAGGTGGATCGGGTCGGAGAAACCCAGCACCGCCCTGGCCAGCCGGCTGCCGTCGTCGAGCCGCTCGGCGATCCCGGCGGCGGCCTCCAGGGAGGCGTGGGCCTCGATGCTCATCCCCGCCGCCACCTGCGCCTCGGCCAGATCGAGCAGCAGGTCGCAGCGCAGGGCGTCGTCGGGCGCCGGACGGCCGCCGGCCACGGTGAGCGCCAGTTCCAGCAGCTCCGCCGCGTCCTCCGGGGCGAACTGCGCCATCGCCTGGGCCGCGGCGCGGCGGGTGTGGCCGACGGCCTTGCCCGCCGTACGGTCGTTGACGACGCTCTCCCGGTAGTGGTGCGCGATCTCCGTCAGGCGGGTCGGGCTCCGCCGCTCCAGCACCTCCGCGATCCGGCCGTGCAGGCGGCGGCGCCGCAGCGGCGGCAGGCCGTCGCGCAGCGTGTCACGGACGATGTCGTGGACGAACCGGCAGGACGGCCCGTCGCCCTCGGCCAGCAGCCGGGCCCGGACGGCGGCGTCGAGGATGTCCAGCACCCGCTCCTCGGGCACCTCCGACACCGCCACCAGGACGTCCGCCTCCACCTCCCGGCCGACCAGGGCCGCGACGGTCAGCACCTCCTCGGTGTCCGGCGGCAGACCGGCCAGCCGGCCGCGCACCACGTCCGCCAGCTCCTGCGGCGCCCGCCCGAGGCGCAGCACCTCGCCCAGGAAGAACGGGTTGCCCGCGGTCAGCCTGCCCATCTCGGCGGCCCGGTCCGGGTCGGCCCCGGCGCCGGCGAGGTAGGCGCGAACCTCGGCCTCCCCCAGCCCCCGCAGCGCCAGCCGCCGCACGTTCGGCAGCCGCGTCAGCGCGCCGAGCGCCTGCGCGAGCGGGCCGCCGGGCCGCACGTCGGTGTCGCGGTAGGTCGCCACCACGGTCAGCCCCGGGCAGAGCCGGGTGGAGGCCAGGAACTCCAGCAGCCGCAGCGAGGACGCGTCCGCCCACTGCAGGTCGTCGAGGACGACCAGGACGCGGCCGTGCCCGTCGATCAGCCGGGCGAACGCCTCGTACCGCTGGAACTGGCCGGTCCCGGCGGGCAACGTTGATCCGGCGGGCTGGGGATGCGCGGTTCCGGCGGGCGCCGACGGAAGCCGCCCGGTCCCGTCGTCTCCATCCCCGGTCCCGTCCCCGTCCGCCAGATCCCGTACGGCCTGCGTCCACGGCCAGAACGGCGGCGCGCCGACCCCGTCCCAGCAGCGGCCCCACGCCACCCGGTGCCCCCGCGCCCGCGCCGTCCCGGCCGCCCGCTCGGCGAGGCTGGTCTTGCCGATCCCCGGTTCCCCGGCCAGCAGCACCACCCGGTGCCCGTCCCCGGTGACCGTCTCCTCCAGCGCCCCGATCTCGGCGTCCCGGCCGACCAGCCGGGTCTGCGGCTCGGTGAGGGTCGTCGCCGGGACCCGGGAGGTGGTCGCCGTGGTTCGGGGGGTCGTCACCGCCGGGGCCCGGGGGGTCGTCGCCGTGGTTCGGGGGGTCGTCGCCGGGGCCCGGGGGGTGAGGGAGGGGTCCTGGGCGAGGATGCGCCGCTCCATCTCCCGGGACCGGGGATCGGGATCCAGCCCCATCTCCTCCACCAGCAGACGGCGGCCCTCGGCGAGCACGGCCAGCGCGTCCGCCTGCCGCCCGGCCTGGTAGAGCGCGTGGGCGCCGAGGGCGCGCAGCCGTTCCCGGAACGGGTGCGCGGCCACCAGCCGGGTGAGGCCGCCGCTCAGCGCCGCGCCCCGGCCGAGGGCGAGCTCGGCCTCGGCCGCGTCCTCCTCCAGCGCCAGCCGGAACTCGGTCAGGCGGGTGATCTCGTCCGCCGCCCAGCCGTCGGCCCCGAAGTCCGCCAGCGGCTCCCCGCGCCACTCCCCCAGCGCCGAGCGGAACCTCCGCGCCGCGTCCTCGTGGTCGCCCTCGCCCAGCGCGCGCCGCCCCTCGGCGGCCTGCTCACGCGCCCTGCCCAGGTCGATCCGGGCCGCCGGGACGTCCAGGGCGTAACCGCCGGCCCTGCTGACCAGGACCCGGGGCGGCACCCTGCGCGGCCTGCCGGGCTCGAACGCGCGGCGGAGCTTGGAGATGTACGCCTGGAGGGTGTTGACCGCCCCGGGCGGCGGGCCGCCCTCCCAGAGCGCGTCGATCAGCCGGGCCGGGGACACCGGGCGGGGCGCGGCGAGCACGCACAGGGCCAGTACGGCCCGCTGCTGGTGGGGCCCGATGGCCAGCGGCGTCCCGTCGTCGGCCGTCACACCGACCGGCCCCAGCACGCGAAATTCCATCGGTCACCTCTTCATGGATCGGGCCGATAGTAGTGGACGGTCTAGTCCGGATTCGCGGGACTTTCAGGGGGTTTACCGGATCGGAGCGACCACTGCGGCAAGGGCTTTCTGACGTTTGCCGCGTGACGCCCGGGTAGTTCCGAGCGGTCTCACGAGTGGAGGACGCGAGGATGAGCGGATTCAAGAAGTTCCTCATGCGAGGAAACCTCGTCGAACTGGCCGTCGCGGTCGTCGTCGGAGCCACCTTCAGCGGGCTGGTGCAGGCGCTGGTCAAGGATCTGATCACCCCGCTGCTCGCGGCGATCACCGGCGGCCGGGAGCCGGACTTCTCGCAGTACTACTTCATGGTCAACGGCGCGAAGTTCATGTACGGCGACTTCATCAACCACCTGCTGAGCTTCCTGATCATCGCCTCGGTGATCTACTGGCTGGTCGTGATGCCGATGACCCGGCTGATCTCCTTCTTCGACCGGGACAAGGCGGCGACCGAGAAGGAGTGCCCGGAGTGCCGCAGCGACATCCCGGTCGAGGCGAGCCGTTGCGCGTTCTGCACCGTGGAGCTGTCGGCGGTCCGCGCGGCCGACAAGCCGCCGGTCTGACGCCCGGCACGGGGCCGGGTGGTGTTCTGGTCCGGCCGGGTCCCGGATGGTGCTCGTCATCGGCCGTTTCCCCGGCTGTTTCCCCGGCCGGTCCTCGCCGGCCGGTGCGAGCCTTCGAGGACCGTGGCGCCGGTCCGGCCTGGCGGCCGTCTGTAGGACCATGGGACGGTGAGCTTCGAACTGGCCGTCTGGTACGAACCCGAACCGATCAGCAGGGAACGCGCGGAGCGCGTCCACCACGCGCTCCACCGTGGAGAGCCCGGCGCCGCCGAGCCGCATCCCCAGGTGACGGCGTTCGCCGCGCGACTGGCCGGGGCCGAGCAGGTCTCCCCGGAGTTCGCCCTGGTCACCGTGGAACCGGAGCGGGCCGACGAGGTGTCCGGCGAGGTCTTCGCCCTGGCCCGCGAGTGCGGGCTGGTCTGCTACGACCCGCAACGCGGGCTCGTCCACAACCTGGCGCCCCTGGGCGTCTACGCGGGCATGCAACTGCACACGGGCGACGGGATGATCGTCGTCGATCCCGACCTCGGGCTGGTCCACGACGCCCTGGGCACCCTGTCGCCGCAGAACCCGTTCACCGCGCTGGTCGTCTTCGGCTCGCACTTCATCCAGGTCTCTCCGGAGATCACCGGTTACGAGCTGGAGTACAAGGACAGCGGCCGGGACCTGATGCTCCGCACCCACGTGCCCGACCCGGAGGCGGTCCGCACCGCCTTCGCCGAGTACGCCACGGGCGGGCGCGACTTCCTGGAACGGCACGACTGGGAACGGGTCTGACACTTCTTCAGCGGGTCCCGTGCTTTGGGCGCGGGTTCTTCGCGTCGTGGGGCGTTTCCCCAGGGTTGGGCGGGTCGGTGGTTGCCGGGTCGGCTGTACGCGCTGCGGTGAGTGTTCCGGCCGGGGCTTCTCCCGCTTGGGGGCGTCTCCCTGGGGTTGGGCGGGTCGGTGGTTACCGGGTCGGTCATTGGTGCGCGCTGCGGTGGGTGGGTGTTCCGGCCGGCATTGTGGTTGCCGTCTGGTTCCGGCCGGCCTTCGGCCTGGTCTCGGGCGCGGTGGTTGCCGGCGTTTTGAAGCCGGCCGGAACACCCGCCCGCCTCCGCGCCAAGACTGCTTCGGCCGTACGGCCCGCTCGCCGTAGTCGCTCTCTTGCGGGCTGCCCATGGTTCCCGCCGTCGCTGAAGCGACCCGCTGCTCCCGGCTCAGGGCGGGCCGCCGTGGCCTTGCGGCCACACTGACAGGGGAGAGCGCAGGGCCGGACGCCGTAGCCTCTCCCTTCCGGACCGCTCACGGCCCCCGCCACAGCCACTCCTTTCGGGTCGTTCGCGGCCCCCGGCTTCTCCCTTCCGGGCCGCTCACGGTCCCCGCCGCAGCCACTCCTTTCGGGTTGCTCGTGATCCTCGGCCTCTCCCTTTCGGGTTGCTCGTGGTCCTCGTCGTGGGGAGCGCCTCCCATGAGGATCGCCCTCCCCACGGGAAACAAGGTTCGGGGAGCGGAGTGGCAGGGGAGCAAGGTGGCGGGCGGGGGCGGCTTGCCTCAGGTCACTGTTCGGTCGGCTTGGGCGGTCACCGGGAGTCCCTGTCGATCAGGTGGTCGAGGAGGACCTGGCCGATGTCCGCGAGTTGCCGCAGCTGTTCAGGGGTCAGCAGGTCGATCAGGTGCTCACGGACGCTCTCCGTATGCCGCGGGGCCGCGACCCGGAGCGCGTCGAGCCCCTCGTTAGTGAGGACGGCCAGCCAGCCGCGCCGGTCGCCGGTGTGGTGCTGCCTGCGCACCCAGCCCTTCTGTTCGAGCTTGTTGATCGCGTGGGAGATGCGGCTGGGTTTGGAGTTGGTCCAATGCGCCAGCTCGCTCATGCGCATGGTGCGCTCGGGCGCCTCCGAGAGCAGGACCAGCAGTTCGTAGTAGGTGGGTGGCATGTCGGCCGCGGCCAGCAGGTCACGTTCCAGGCGGTCGGTCAGCAGGCGGGTGGCCAGGCCGAAGGTCCGCCAGGCGTGCTGCTCCTCGTCGTTGAGCCATCGGGTCACAGAAGTCACCCTACTGGAATGTTGCGTACTGAAGTAAGTGGCGATAGTGTCGCGCCGAATCTTACAGCGCTGAAATAAATGCGGATGGAGTCATCATGTTCCCCAGCCGGCTCACCGGTGCCTACACCATCGACCCCGCCCACAGCCGCTTCGGCTTCGTCGCCCGTCACGCCATGGTGACCAAGGTGCGCGGCAGCATCCCCGTCCACGAGGCCACCACCTCCCTGGACGCCGCCAATCCCGCCGCTTCCACGGTCCACGTGGTGCTCGACGTGGCCGGGATCCAGACCGGCAGCCAGATCCGTGACGGCCACCTGCGCACCGGCGACTTCCTGGACGCCGCCACCCACCCCCACATCACCTTCGACTCCACCGCCGTCAAGCACGTGGACGGCGACGGGTTCGAGGTCACCGGACAGCTCACGATCCGGGGCGTGACCCGGCAGATCACCTTCCCCCTGGAGTACACCGGCACCGCCGTCGACGCTCAGGGCCTGACCCGGGTCGGCTTCGAGGGCAGTACGGTGATCAACCGCAAGGACTTCGGCATCACCTACAACGCGGCCCTGGAGACCGGCGGCGTGATGATCTCCGACAAGATCACGCTTGAGTTCGACCTGTCCGCCGTCAAGACCACCCAGGCCTGATCCGCCGCCCTCCATGTGGAGCGTCACCCGCCGGACCGGGAACCGGCCCCGGCTCCCGGGAGCCGGGGCCGGTACAGGGTGGCTGAATCGTCGCATCGAGCCCTCTCGTCAGCGGGTTCCGAAGGGAGATCGGGGCTCGAGAGACGGAGCGCGGGAGGGCGATCATGAACGTTTCCGACAAATTTTGGCCCGTCATCTTCGTCGATCGTCCCACCCGACCGGTGGGCCGTCGTTCTGGCAGCGTGGAGTCCGGCTCGGGACGCGCGGCTTCCAAAGTGGTGTCTCCGCGTCTCCACGGTGAAGGGGGCATTGATGGCGGACGGCAGAACCGACGTGGTGGTCACGGGGCTGGGCGCGACGACGCCGGTGGGGGGTGACGTGGCATCCGCCTGGGCCGCCCTGCTGGCGGGGCGGTCGGGCATCGGGCTCATCGAGGAGGAGTGGGCGGACGGCCTGCCGGTGCGGATCGCGGGCCGGCTGCGGGTGGAGCCCACCGAGGTGCTGGACCGGGTTCAGGCCCGGCGGCTGGACCGCTGCCAGCAGATCGCCCTGGTCGCCGCGCGTGAGGCGTGGGCCGACGCCGGAGCCCCGGAGACGGACCCCGAGCGCCTGGCCGTGGTCGTGGGCACCGGGGTCGGCGGGGTGCTGAGCACCCTCGCCCAGGACGAGGTCCGCAGGACCACGGGGGCGCGGCGGGTCTCGCCGTACACCGTCCCGATGCTGATGCCCAACGGTCCCGCCGCGGTGGTCAGCATGGAGTTCGGCGCCCGCGCGGGTGCCCACACCCCGGTGAGCGCCTGCGCCTCGGGGGCCGAGGCGATCGCGATGGGCCTGGACCTCATCCGGCTCGGCCGCGCCGACGTCGTCATCGCGGGTGGGGCCGAGGCGTGCGTCCACCCGCTCACCATCGCCGGCTTCGCCCAGGCCAAGGCGCTCTCCACCCGCAACGACGCGCCCGAGGAGGCGTCGCGGCCCTTCGACGCGGCACGGGACGGCTTCGTCCTCGGCGAGGGGGCCGCCCTCGTGGTGCTGGAGCGCGCGGAGTTCGCCGCGGCCCGCGGGGCCCGCGCGTACGCGGCGCTGGCCGGCGCGGGCGTCACGTCCGACGCCTACCACATCACCGCCGGCGACCCGGAGGGGCAGATGCGCGCCATCCGGGCGGCCCTGTCGTCCGCCGGGCTGAGCCCGCTCGACATCGACCACGTGCACGCCCACGCCACCTCCACCCCGCCCGGGGACGTGACCGAGGCCCGCTCCATCGCCGAGGCGATCGGGACGCACCCGGCGGTCACCGCGACCAAGTCGATGACCGGCCACATGTGCGGGGCCGCCGGGGCGATGGGGGCGATCTCCGCGATCCTCTCGATCCGCGACGGGGTGGTCCCGGCCGTCCGGAACCTGGACGACCTCGACCCCGAGGTCAAACTCGACGTGGTCATGGGCGGTCCCCGCCGGGGCCGGGTGTCGGCGGCGCTGGCCAACGCCTTCGGCTTCGGCGGCCACAACGCCTCCCTGATCCTCACCTCCCCCTGAACCCCGCTCCCCCGCCGCTCTCGCTCCCGGCGGTCGTATCAGGGGTGGTGACCATCGCGGGGACCGTACGGGTCCCCGCGGGAAGGCCCGAGGGGGCATGAGGCCCCGCACGGAGTAGGGGTGGGCAGGTGTCCGGTGACGAACGAGCCGGGAGGCACGCCCATCGCTTCGCGGAACTCTCCTGTCAGGTGCGACTGGTCGTAGTACCCCGCTTCGACGGCGAGCCTGGCCCACGAACCGGTACGGGCACGAGCGAGTACGGTTCGCAACCGATCGATGCGCGCGAAGCGCTTCGGTGACACGCCGACCGCTCTGTTGAAGAGATCGCGCAGGTGGCGTTCGCTGACGCCGAGCCGTCGTGCGATGGCGGGCACCGGCTCGGGTCGCGCACCGGTGCTCGCGGACAGTCCTGCGATCGCGGCCTGAACGAGGTCGCTTCGCGACAGATCGCCCGGTGCCGCGAGGGAGATGCGGGCCAGGAACTCCGCCTCGATCCGCTTGAGGACCGACATGTGATCGGGGCCGAGTCCGGCCAGTTCGTGAGCCAGACGATCACCCGGGGTTCCCCAGAGATCCCGTAACGGAACGGCTTGGTCGACAAGCTCACCGACCGGCACACCCAGCAGCAGCGAAGCCCGGCTCGGCCGGATACGGAGCCGAATGCCGAAGGGCACGTGCTTGCCTCGGTGGTACCGGGCATGGGTACGAGGACCGACGACCATCAGGTCGCCGTTCCGGTCGTCCAGTACGCGGAACACAAGTGCCGTGGATGCCTCCGGCGGATGCGTCAGGACTCCTTGATCAGCGCTGGCGGTCACACCCCGGATGTCGGACACCCAGGGCCGCAGAGCGCCTGGAACGGGTATCTCGTGACCCCACGTCGCACTCACGTGCTTCACGCTATCCGCCGTCGGAACGAACGACCCTGTCATGTGCTCGGTGCCGGAATCTCCTATTCGATCCGGGGCGACGCGCGGCAAGGTCTGGGGCATGATCCTGATCACCGGTGCCACGGGCACCATCGGCAGTGAGGTCCTCCGGCGGATCGCGGCGCGCGGCGAGGCGGTCCGCGCGTTGACACGAGACCCCTCACGTGCCCGGACACCGCCCGGCGTCGAGGTCGTGGCGGGCGACTTCGACGATCCGGCGTCGCTGGAGAGAGCGGTATCCGGGGTCGACGGCGTCTTCCTGGTGGCTCCGGGTGGGCCGTCCACCGAACGGTACGACCTGGCGGTACTGGCCGCGGCCCGATCAGCCGGGGTACGCAAGGTGGTGAAGCTCTCGTCGATCGGGGCCGATGCCACGGACGACCACTGGCATCGGACCGGAGAGCAGGCGGTGCGCGCCGGCGGCATGAGCTGGACGTTGCTGCGGCCGTCCGCCTTCGCCGGCAACGCGCTGCAATGGGCCGCGGCGGTGCGTGCCGACGAGCCCGTGCCGAACATGACGGGAACCGCGGCGCAGGGGGTCATCGACCCGCGCGACATCGCCGAGGTCGCGGTGGAAGCTCTCGTCTCGGCGAAGCACGAAGGACAGACCTACACGCTGACCGGCCCGGAACTGCTGAGCTTCCCCGACCAGATAGCCCGGCTGGAGGCGGCGCTGGGGCGCACGATCAAGACCGTTGACGTTCCGCTCGACGTGGTGCGCGAGCAGATGCTCGCCTCCGGAATGGACGGCGAGATGGTGGAGAGCAGGCTCAGGGGCCTCAAGATCATCCGGGACGGCGGCAACGCCGTCCTGACCGACGGAGTCGAACGCGCCCTCGGACGCCCACCCACCGACTTCGGCGCCTGGGTCCTGGACCACCTGGACGCCTTCGTCACGAACTGACCCGGAGCCCCCGCCAGGCCGGTCCGCGTTCGATTCGTCATGTGCGTGTCCTCTCATCCGGTGACGCGGCAGAAGAAGGCGGGCAGGCGGACATGGTGCGCGGGCCGGTCTTGAGGCGGCACGTCCGGGTCGGACCCTGAGCGTGGATGACGGATGTGGACATGGAGACGGGAAAAACACAGGCCATGGCAAATTTGTAGTCGACTTTAAATTTGCAGTGCGGTTAGAATCCAGCCATGACGGAGGGGTTGCGGGAGCGCAAGAAGCGGCAGACACGGCAGCGCATCTCTGAGGTGGCCACCGGCCTGTTCGTGGAGCGCGGCTTCGACCACGTCACCATCGCCGAGGTCGCCGCGGCGGCGGAGGTCTCGGTCAATACCGTCTACAACTACTTCGAAGCCAAGGAGGACCTCGTCCTGCCCCCGGAGGAGGCCTCCCCCCAACGGCTCGCCGACATCGTGCGCGCCCGCCCGCCCGGCGTGTCCGCCGCGCGGGCGGTGCTGGACCACCTGCGCGAGGAGGCCCGCCGCCGCGACCGCAGGCTCGGACTGACCAAGGGATTCGGCCGCTTCCTGGAGATGATGCGGGCCGCCCCCACGCTGACCGCCCGGCTGGAAGAGCTCGGCTCCCAGATGACCGACGCGCTCGCCGCCACACTCGCCGAGGAGACCGGGGCCGCGCGGGACGCCCCGCTCCCCCGCGTGGTGGCCTGGCAGCTCGGCTCCCTGCACTCCCTCGTGCTGCAGGAGATCGGCCGGCGCACCTCGGCGGGTCAGCGCCCCGACGTGATCGCCGAGGCCGTGCTGGAACTTCTCGACGCCGTCGAGGACGTACTCGGCGAACGCGTTCTCACCTATGCCATACGAAAGGACTGACCGTGTTCCGAGTGATGATCCGGGGCAAGTTCGTCGGCCTGGACGACGCCGGACGCGACGCCGTCCAGGCCGTCGGCGGTGCCGCCTTCACCGAGACGGGAGCCTTCACCCACGACGGGAGCTTCTCGGCCTTCACCTTCCGCTGCCAGGTGCCCGCGGACCCCGACGACGGTGAGCCCGAGGCCACCAGGAAGGCCATTGCGGCGCTGGACGCGCACGGCCACGCCTACCACCTCCTGAAGATCGCGGTGACGGACATGCGGCAGATCAAGATCCGCCAGAAGGGCCGCCGGTGAGCCGCCGCACGTCCGGTCCGTCTCACCGGACGCTGAGAGCTCACATGTGACCGGCCACGGCGCCCTCGACGGTGAGGGCGATGGCGCGCAGCCCCCGCCCCGGGGCGGAACGCTGAAACCGCACACGCCAGGGTTGACCGGCAGGTCATCGGGTGGTGAAGGCTCCGCCGTTGACGTGGATGGTCTGGCCGGTGATGTGCCGGGCGCCGGGGGAGGCGAGGAAGTACACCGTCTCGGCGATGTCGTACGGGGAGCCGGGCCGCTTGTTCTGCGCCTCCGCGATGAGCGCGGCGCGGCGTTCCTCGGTCATCCCGCCGCGGAAGAAGTCGGTGCCCTCGATGTACCCGGCGGAGATGACGTTGCTGGTGACGCCGTGGGGGCCGAGTTCGGCGGACAGGGAGGCGTTCCAGGCGGCGAGCGCGGCCTTGGCCGCCCCGTAGGAACCACCCCGGCGCTCGGCCCCGATCGACCCGATGCTGATGACGGAACCACCGGAGCCGAGCCTCTCCCGGACCGAGGCCGTGGTCAGCACCGCGCCGAGCAGGTTCTGGGCCAGGTCGGCCTGCCACTGGGCCAGTAGCGCCTCCAGGGGCGGAGCACCGTCGGGTACCGCGTCGGCCAGACCGCCGGCCGCGTTGACGAGGACGTCGAGCGTTCCGCCGATCCGGTCCGCCAGCGCCGCGACCTGCTCGGGCCGGGTCGCGTCGCAGACGACGCCGTGCACCCCGAGGTCCAGGGCGGTCTTCTCGACGAGATCGGCGCGCCGTCCGGTGACGAAGACCTCGGCCCGGTCTGCGGCGAACCTCTCGGCGACGGCCCGGCCGATGCCGCTGGTGCCTCCGGTGACGAGCACGGTGCGAGTCAAGGGTGCCTCCCCATCGCTGATACGTTTAGATCTAAACGTAACCGATGATCGAGGGAGTTAACACCATGGCGGACATGACGTCCATGGCCGGTGGTTCGGACCCCACCCATTCACCCTCGGAGATCGCGGCCGCCTGGCAGCGGGAGCGTCCTGGCACCCCGACCGGCTCGATCGAGATCGTCACTCCCATCTGGCGCCTGGCGAAGCTGTTCTCGGACGACCGCGTCAGAGTTCTGCGAGCCGCGGGGATCGACGCGGCGACCCTCGACCTGCTGTCCGTCATCCGCCGCTCCGGACCGCCCTACGCCCTCAGCACCCGCGAGCTCACGCGCCGGACGCTCGTGACCGCCGGTGCCATCTCCCAGCGGGTCGCCCGGGCCGAGCGCGAGGGGCTCGTACGGCGCGCGCCGGGAACGACCGGACGCCGCACCGTCATGGTTTCCCTGACGGACGAGGGCCACTCCCTCATCGAACGCTCCGTCGACGCGGTACTCGGCCGGGAGGCCATGCTGGTCAGCGGCCTGTCCGACTCCGAACGCGACCTGCTCGCCGGTTTGCTGGAGAAGCTGACGGCCGACGTCGGGCGGCGCCTGACCGACAGTCGGTAGGCTGCCTGCTCATGATCATCGAGCCACTCGCCGCCCCCCGGGACGGCGTGCTTCCGGAGCCGCTGCTCGCCGAGCTGACCGCCCTCCACTCCGCCAACCGTGAGTTCTTCGCCATCAGCGGCGACTTCCCCGACCCCGACGACATCCGGCCGGAGCAGATCTCGGCCTCGCTCTCCGAAGAGCTGGTGAACCCGGACACCGAGGTGCTGCTCTGCCGTACGGAGGCCGGTGGACCGCTCGCGGGCATCGCGATCACTCTGGCGCACCACCCGAACCCGGCCGACCCGGACCCGTGGATCGGCCTGCTGCTGATCGACGGCCGGATGCACCGCTCGGGGTACGGCCGGGCGCTGACGGGCGCCGTGGAGGAGCGCTTCCGGGCGGCGGGCCGGACGGCGGTCCGCCTCGCCGTACTCGACGCCAACACCAAGGGCCTCGCCTTCTGGAGCGCCCTGGGTTACGAGATCCTCGACCACCGCCCGGACCTCCAACACGGCCGCCCCTGCACGGTCATGCGCAAGAAGCTTTGAAAGCCCCCTCGACCTGCTTCCTCTCCGCTTTCTTGATCTCTGCGGGGAGTCGCTTCACACCCTACGGCGACACCATGAGCGCCCCGAGAGGTAGCCGACCACGGCGGAGTCCACGAGCGACCCGAAAGGAGTGGCTGCGGCGGGGACCGTGAGCGGCCCGGAAGGGAGAGGCTACGGCGTCCGGCCCTGCGCTCTCCCCTGTCAGTGTGGCCGCAAGGCCACGGCGGCCCGCCCTGAGCCGGGAGCAGCGGGTCGCTTCAGCGACGGCGGGAACCATGGGCAGCCCGCAAGAGAGCGACTACGGCGAGCGGGCCGTACGACCGAAGCAGTCTTGGCGCGGAGGCGGGCGGGTGTTCCGGCCGGCTTCAAAACGCCGGCAACCACCGCGCCCGAAGCCAGGCCGAAGGCCGGCCGGAACCAGAGCCCAGCCACAACGCCGGCCGGAACACCCACCCACCGCAGCGCGCACAACCGACCAGCCCGGCAAGCGCGGACCTGCCCGATCCGGAGAAGCGCGCACGATGGGAACCACCGAACGACCCGTCCGGCCACCCGGGAAACCCCCGCAACGCTGAGAGCCCCTGCTCAGCCCTACGGGAAACGCGGACGGCCCGAGCCGGTCACTCGCCCGGGAAGCGCACCCCCACCTGGGCACGGACCTCGTCCATGACGCCCATCACGTCCAGCGTCGTCTGCCAGGGCACCAGAGGGCTCTCCAGCAGTCCCTCGCGCAGGCAGCGCATGGCCTCGGCGGCCTCGTGCAGCATGCCCGACCCCTCGTAGGGGACGTGGAAGGTCTCCGGTTCGGCTTCCGGGCGGTGCAGGACGAAGGTGTCGGGCCGGAAGAACGGTCCTGGCACCTCGATCCGGCCGAGCGGGCCGGAGATGGTCGCGGTGACCGGGGTGGCGGCGGTGATGCCGCAGGACAGCACCGCCACCGCGCCGCTGTCGTAGCCGAGGACCATGCCGGTGTTCTCGTCCACGCCCTCGGGGGTCAGCCGGGCCCAGGCCCGGACCTCGGCGGGGTCGCCGAGCAGGAGGTGGGCGAATGAGATGGGGTAGACGCCGAGGTCGAGGAGGGCGCCCCCGCCCTGCGCCGGGTCGCGGAGCCGGTGCTCGGGGCCGACGGAGGCGAGGATCCCGAAGTCGGCGTGGACGGCGGAGACCGGGCCGATCGCGCCGTCCTCGACCAGTTCCACGATCTTCCGGACACCCGGGACGCAGCGCGTCCACATGGCCTCCATGAGGAACAGCCCGCGCTCGCGGGCGAGGTCCACCAGCTTGGCGGCCTGGACGCGGTTGAGCGTGAACGCCTTCTCGCACAGTACGGCCTTGCCCGCGTTCAGGCAGGTCAGCACGGCGTCGTAGTGGGCGTTCTGGGTGTTGGCGACGTAGACGACGTCCACGTCGGGGTCGGCGGCGAGTTCGGCCCAGCTTCCGTGGGCGCGGGGGATGCCGTGCCGGTCGGCGAACGCCCGGGCGGACTCCACGGTCCGCGATCCGACCGCCACCACCTCGGCGTCCGGCAGCAGCTTCAGGTCTCCGGTGAACGTGGCCGCGATCCAGCCGGTCGCGAGGAT
Organism: Streptosporangium sandarakinum; assembly: GCF_013409935.1. Classification (GTDB taxonomy): domain Bacteria; phylum Actinomycetota; class Actinomycetes; order Streptosporangiales; family Streptosporangiaceae; genus Streptosporangium; species Streptosporangium nondiastaticum. The sequence goes on from NZ_JACCCO010000001.1 coordinate 2,024,120, forward strand.
GCCCCATCTGATGGTGCTCATGGCGACATATCCCACCATGTACGGCTACGCCGCACCACGCCCCACCTTCCGGCGAAAAACCCGCCGTACGCAAGGACCCGCCGTACGCAAGAGCCCGCCGTACAGGGAGGCCCGCCGTACGGAGAAGACTCCCCCGTACGGCGGGCCCGCCGCGAGAAGCTCAGCCCCGGGTGTCGGCGAGCAGCGCCTTGAGCACCAGGTTCGGATGGTCGCGCAGCACGCCGCGCATCCGCCACTCGTCGGTGAACAGCGCCAGCAGCTCCCCGTCGATGGAGCGCGTGAAGACCTCCACACCCCGCTGCCGGGCGAGGATCGGCGCCGACTCGGCGTCGGTGATCCGGGCGAGGCTGAAGTCGAGCCGGTCCAGCGCGATCTCGGTGTTGAACTCCCCGGCCAGCCGGTGCTTCACCACGTCGAACTGCATCGGGCCGACCGCCGCCAGCACCGGCGACTGGTCGCCGCGGATCTCGGAGCGCAGCACCTGGACGACGCCCTCGGCCTCCATCTGCTCGATGCCCTTGCGGAACTGCTTGGCCCGGCCCGCGTCGCGGCAGCGGGCGGTCCAGAAGTGCTCGGGCGCGAAGCTCGGGATCTTCGGGAACTCGACCGACGGGCCGTCGTAGAGGGTGTCGCCGGGGCGCAGGGCGGTGGCGTTCACCAGGCCGACGACGTCGCCGGGGTATGCCTCGTCGATGGTGGCGCGTTCCTGGCCGAAGACCGCCTGGGCGTACTTGGTGGCGAAGGGGCGCCCGGTCGCGGCGTGGGTCAGCACCATGCCGCGCTCGAAGCGTCCCGAGCAGACGCGGACGAACGCGATCCGGTCGCGGTGCGAGGGGTCCATGTTGGCCTGCACCTTGAAGACCAGTCCGGAGAACGGCTCCTCAAGGGGACGCGGGACGTCCTTGGCGTCGGGCCGCGGCGCCGGGGCGGGGGCGATGTCGACCATCGCGTCGAGCAGGCGACCGACGCCGAAGTTGTTCAGGGCGGCGCCGAACAGCACCGGGGTGGACTCGTGGCCCTCGAACGCCTTCTGATCGTGGTCGGCGCCGATCGCGCCCAGCAGCTCGACCTCGTCGCTGGCCCGGGTCCAGTCGTCGCCCAGCTCGGCCTCGGCCTGCTCGGGGGTCAGGTCGGTCTCGATGGCCTTGGTGGCGCCGCCGGGGGTGCGGGTGTAGCGGACCGCCCGGTCGGCGACGCGGTCGATCACCCCGTGGAAGAACCCGCCGGTGCCGATCGGCCAGGTGATCGGGGTGGGCCGCAGGCCGGTCTTCTCCTCGATCTCGTCCAGCAGCTCCAGCGCCTCGCGGCCGGGGCGGTCCCACTTGTTGACGAACGTGATGACGGGGATGCGGCGGTGGCGGCAGACCTCGAACAGCTTCAGCGTCTGCGGCTCCATGCCCTTGGCGGCGTCGAGCAGCATGACCGCGCAGTCGACGGCGGCCAGCACCCGGTAGGTGTCCTCGGAGAAGTCGGCGTGGCCGGGGGTGTCGACGAGGTTGAACATGTGGCCCCGGTACTCGAACCGGAGGGCGGCCGAGGTGATGGAGATGCCGCGGGCCTTCTCCATGTCCATCCAGTCGGAGGTGACGCCGCGGCGGCCGGCCTTGCCGTGCACCGCTCCGGCCTCGGTGATCGCCGACGCGTGCAGTGCCAGCGCCTCGGTCATGGTGGACTTTCCGGCGTCGGGATGGCTGATCACCGCGAACGTGCGACGCCGCGCCGCCTCCTCAATGATCGCGGTCAATTGCTGTTCTCCTCGCCGTGCTGGGGGTGAGATGGGGGCCGGCCCGTTCGGAAACGCTTCGGAAGGGCACTGGAACAGCTTACGTGCAGCGCGGCCGTCAACAGATGTGGCAACACTTCCTCCGGCCGCTTGCGTCACCATGGTGTTCGGTGGATTGTGGAACACCATGGTTCGCCCCATGCCCGTCCCGACTGCCCGGAAAGCGACCCGCTCGTGCAACTCGACCTTTCAGTGATGTGCAGATGATCACGCTTCGTTATGCGGCGGGCTCCGATGTCGGCCGGGTCCGCCAGGGTAATGAGGACGCGGCGTACGCCGGTGCCCGGCTGCTCGCCGTCGCCGACGGAATGGGCGGCCACGTGGGCGGGGAGGTCGCCAGCGCGGCGGCCATCACCGCGGTCGCGGCCCTCGACCGGGAGCAGCCGGACGATCTCGTGGCCACGGCCGAGGCCGGGGTCCGCCAGGCGAACCAGCGTCTGCGGGAGCTGGTGGAGGAGGACCCGAGCCTCACCGGCATGGGCACCACGCTGACGCTGATGCTGTGGGACGGCCCGCGGGTGGCGCTCGCCCACATCGGCGACTCCCGCGCCTACCTGCTCCGTGACGGCGACCTGTACCAGATCACCTATGACCACACCCTGGTGCAGACGCTGATGGACGACGGCCGGATCACCGCCGAGGAGGCCGCCAGGCACCCGCACCGGTCGATCCTGCTCCAGGTCCTCGACGGCGGCGACAACCCCGACCCCGACCTGTCCCTGCGCGACGCCGAGGTCGGCGACCGCTACCTGCTGTGCTCCGACGGCCTCTCCGGGGTGGTGGAGGCCGAGCGGCTGCGCCAGGTGCTCGCCGAGGTCGACGACCTGGACGAGGTGACCCGCCGGCTGATCGAGCTGGCCTGCGAGGCGGGCGGCCCGGACAACATCACCTGCGTGGTCGCCGACGTGGTCGAGGGTCCGGGCTCCGACACGCCCGTGACCGTCGGCGCGGCCGTCCCTTCCTGAGGGGTCCCGCCGTACGGCTCCGACACGCCCGTGACCGTCGGCGCGGCCGTCCCCTCCTGAGTGGTTCCGCCGTACGGCTCCCCCTCCGCGGGGGACGCGCCGTACGGCGGGGCCGCGTGTCCTGGCCGTGGCGCGGCGCAGACGCTATCGTCGGTTTCCCGTGCTTCTCACCGCTCGCCACCCCCGGAAGGACGCGCGCCCATGTACAAGGAATTCGCCATCGAGGCCATCGTCTGGCTGATCCCCGTCGTGATCCTGATCGGCCTGGCCTACATGATCACGCGCCCCGCCTGACCCTCCCCGCCGCGTCCCCGCGCCGCCTCATCGCGCCCCCGCCGCGTCCCCGCGACGCCCGGCCGCGTCCACCGCGCCGGCGCGTGCCCATTAGTCTGTTGCCGCCCGGTATACGGCGGCACGACGGCACGTGAGAGCAGGGAAAACGGTGAAGCTTCTCCACTCAGGGAAGGTCCGGGACGTCTACGAGGACCGCGGGGACATCATCCTCGTGGCGTCCGACCGGGTGTCGGTCTACGACGTGATCCTCCCGACGCCCATCCCCGACAAGGGGAAGGTCCTCACGCAGCTCTCGCTGTGGTGGTTCGAGCGGCTCGCCGACGTCGTGCCGAACCACGTCGTCTCCGCCACCGACGTCCCCGCCGAGTTCGCCGGCCGGGCCATCCGGTGCCGGAGGCTGGACATGCTGCCGGTCGAGTGCGTCGCCCGGGGCTACCTCACCGGCGGCGGGCTGACGGAGTACCGCGAGCACGGTTCGGTCTCCGGCGTGTCGCTGCCGCCGGGCCTGGTGGACGGCTCCAGGCTGCCCGAGCCGATCTTCACCCCGAGCACCAAGGCGCCGCTCGGGCAGCACGACGAGCCGATCTCCTTCGGGGGCGTGGTCGAGCGGGTGGGCGCGGAGACCGCCGAGGAGCTCCGGCGGATCACGCTGGAGGTCTACCGCCGGGGGGCCGAGCTGGCCGCCGAGCGGGGCGTCGTCATCGCCGACACCAAGATCGAGCTGGGCCGGGCGGCCGACGGCACGCTCACCCTGGGCGACGAGTTGCTGACGCCGGACTCCTCGCGTTTCTGGCCCGCCGAGCAGTGGGAGCCGGGCCGGTCGCAGCCCTCCTTCGACAAGCAGTACGTCCGCGACTGGGCGACCGGCACCGGCTGGGACAAGAAGGAGCCCGCTCCCGAGGTGCCCGCCGAGGTCGTCGAGGCCACCCGGGCCCGTTACGTCGAGGCGTACGAGCGCATCACCGGCGAGACGTGGTGACGCGCGGGCCGCTCCCGGGCGCCGCACGGTCGTGACGCGACCGCGGCGCGGCCCCGCCACCGCGGCGGGGCCCGCGGCGGTCAGTGGGTGAGCCGTCCCTCGGCGGCGGCGCCCACCACGAACCGGTCGGCCGACGGCGGGTGCTGGCCGTAGTCGGCCACGATGCAGGTGATGTTGTCGGGGCCGCCGCCCCGGTTGGCCAGGTCGATGAGCCACCGTACGGCCTCGGCCGGGTCGTCGATCTCGGTCAGCGTGTTGAACAGGGTCTCCGGGCCGACCACGCCGGTCAGGCCGTCGGAGCACAGCAGGTAGCGGTCACCGGGCTGGGCCTCGCGCAGCGACAGGTCCAGCTCGCCGTCTCCGGTGCCCTCCAGGACCCGCAGCACCATGGATCGGCGCGGGTGCTCGGCGGCCTGCTCCTCGGTGATGCGGCCCTCGTCCACCAGCGACTGGACCAGGGTGTGGTCGTGGGTGATCTGGTAGAGGGCGCTGTCGCGCAGCATGTAGGCGCGGGAGTCGCCGACGTGGGCGAGGGCGAAGTTCGGGCCGTCCCAGAGCATGGCGGTGAGGGTGGTGCCCATCCCGCGCAGGGTGGGGTCCTGCTCGCTCATGTCGTGCAGCGTGTGGTTGACCTCGGTGGCCGTGCCCTTGAGCGCCGCCACGAGGTCGACGCCGCCGGCCGGGAGTCTCTCGTCCAGCGCCGCCATGGCCCTGACCGCCAGGGAGCTGGCCACCTCGCCGCCCGCGTGACCTCCCATGCCGTCGGCGATGGCGAGCAGGCGGGCGCTCGCGTATCCGGAATCCTCGTTCGCCTCGCGGCGGACGCCGACATCGGATCGAGCGGCGTAGCGCAGCGCCAACGCTTGGTTGAGTGCCATGAAGGCAGTAAAGCATTGGTTGAAGCACTTCACAAGCAAACATGTTGTAGACCGCTTCAGCGACGTGAACTACTGTTGTTCGGCATGGAGGAGAGCCAGGACATCACGGTGAACGCGGGCGACATCGCCCGGCTCGCCTCCGTCGGCCGTGCCGCGGTCAGCAACTGGCGCCGCCGCCACGACGACTTCCCCCGCCCGGTCGCCGGAACCACCTCCAGCCCGCTTTTCTCGCTGCCGGAGGTCGCCGCGTGGCTGCGCCGCAACGGCAAGCCGTTCGAGGTCTCCCTCGGCGACCTGGTGTGGCAGCGGTTGCGGACCTCGGCCGACGACCTGCGCCTGGGCGAGCTGGTGGGCCGGGTCGGCGCCTTCCTGCTGTTCCTGCGGCGCGAGCCGGGCGCCTGGCCGGGGCTCGGCGCGCGGACGGCGGACGCCGTGGCCGCCGCCACGGCCGGCCTCCCCGGGGCCCCGATCGCCCCGCCCGACGACCCCGGCCTTCTCGGGCTGGTCGCGGAGCTGGCCGCCGAACGCGGTCCGCTCGCCACGTTCGAGTTCCTGTGCGAGCGCTACGCCGAGGCCCACTCCCGCCGGCTCGCGGTCACCCGGGACGACGTGGCCGACCTGATGTGGCGGCTGGCGGGCCGGGGACGGGGCGCGGTCCTGGACCCGGCCTGCGGCGTCGGGACCCTCCTGCTGCGTGCCGGCTCCGCGCTCGGCCAGGAGGCCGACGCGACGAACGCCCTGATCGCCGCCGTCCGGCTGCTGCTGCGCGGCGCCGACGCCCGGATCGTGGCCGGCGACTCCCTGCGGGAGGACGGCCTGGCCGGAAGGCAGGCCGACGCGGTGATCTGCGACCCTCCGTTCAATGAGCGCGCCTGGGGGTACGGCGAGCTGACCGGCGATCCCCGCTGGGAGTACGGCCTGCCGCCCCGCGGGGAGGGCGAGCTGGCCTGGGTGCAGCACTGCCTGGCCCATGTGAGGCCGGGCGGGCCGGTGGCGATCCTGATGCCGCCGGCCGCGGCGTCCCGCCGTCCCGGCCGGCGGATCCGGGCCAACCTGCTGCGCGCCGGCGCGCTGCGGGCCGTGGTGACGCTGGGCGCGGCCGGGCCGGACCTGTGGCTGCTGCGCCGCCCGGACGGCGGGCGGCCCCCGTCGAGGCTCCTGCTCCTCGACGCCTCCGAGGACCTGTCGGTCGTGGAGCCCGCCTGGCGGGCCCACCTGCGGGACCCGGAGGCGGAGCCGCCGGGCGACGGCCGCAGCGTGCGGATCATCGACCTGCTCGACGAGGAGGTGGACGTCAGCCCGACCCGGCGCCGCCCCCAGCAGGGCGGGCCGGACTTCCTGCGGGACTTCACCGACGCGCTGGACCGCTTCCGCGGCGCGTCGGCCGCGCTGCCGGACGCGCCCCCGGCGCTGGAGGTGCTCGCCGAGCGGCAGGACCTGCCGGCCACCACCGTCGGGGAGCTGGCCAAGGCGGGGCTGGTCACGATCCTGCAGGCCCCGGCCAGGATGCCGGCCGAGGAGGGTCCCCTACCGGTCCTGACGGCCGGTGACACGGCCGTGGGCTCCGCCCCCACGGGCGGGACCACCCTCGACCCGGACCTGGTCATGATCAGGGCCGGGGACATCGTGACGAGCGTCCTGGGTGCGGTCCGGGTGATGAGACGGAGCGGCGCGGCGCTGGGGCCGCAGCTCACGCTCTACCGGGTGGACCCCGAGCGGCTCGACCCCGACTTCGTGGCGGGCTTCATCCGCTCGGCCGACACGAACAGGTCACATCCCGGCTTCAGCCGGCTGGACGTACGGCGGGCCCGGGTGCCGGTGCTCCCCCTCGCCGACCAGCGGCGCTACGGCGCGGCGTTCCGGGAGCTGTTCGCGCTGGAGGACCGGGTGCGTGAGACGACCGCACTGGGGGAAACGCTGATCCGGCTAGGCTTTGACGGACTGGTTGACGGTCATCTCCGACCGTGCGACCAAGGGGTGTGATGTCCCTGGGAGTCCTCGGGAGGGTCGGATGGTCATCGGTGACCGGTACGTACTCGACGACCTTCCCCTGGGGCAGGGCGGCATGGGCGCCGTCTACGGCGGCCACGACGAGCACCTCGACCGCCGGGTCGCCGTCAAGATCCTGCGCTTCCTCACCGGCCCGGACGAGGAGCTGACCCGGCGTTTCCTGCGGGAGGCGCGCATCCTGGCGAAGCTGGAGCACCCCGGCGCCCCGGTCCTGTACGACTTCGGCACCTTCGACCAGCGGCTGTTCCAGGTGATGCAGTTCATCGAGGGGGTGACCGTCGCCGACCTGGTCAGCGAGCACGGCCCGCTCCCGGTGCCGTGGGCCGCCGCGATCGCCGCCCAGGCGTGCGCGGTGCTGGCGGCCGCCCACGCCCTGTCGATCTACCACCGCGACCTGAAGCCCACCAACCTGATGCTCTGCCCGGACGGCAGCGTCAAGGTCCTCGACTTCGGCCTCGCCATGGTCCGCGAGTCGGGCTCGTCGCAGTTCACCCGGATCGGCCAGATCCTCGGCACCCCGGCCTACATGGCCCCCGAGCAGATCCAGCGCGGCCTGTCCGGGCCGCGCAGCGACCTGTACGCGCTGGGCTGCGTGATCCACGAGATGCTGACCGGGCGGCAGCTGTTCACCGGCGTCACCGAGTACGCCGTGTTCGAGCGGCAGGTCAACGAGCTGCCGCCGGACGTGCCGGGCGTGCCCGCCGCGCTGAACGGCCTGCTGGCCGAGCTCCTGGCCAAGGATCCCGAGCGGCGTCCCGCGTGCGCCGAGGCCCTGTACGAGCGCCTGCAGCCCTTCGCGGTGAACCTGCCGATGCTCCCCGGCTTCCTCCACGAGGCGTCGGTGCCCAGCCCGGGCCGGATGTACGCCCGGATGGTCGGCCGCGTCCTCGCCTGACAGCGCGTCCGCACCCGACGCCGCGTCCTCACCCGACAGCGCGTCCGTACCCGGCGACGCCGCGGGTTCCGGAGCGCGCCGCCGGGTGCGGTCCGGAAGTGCGCCGCCGGGTCGAGCCGGGAGGATAATCCCTCCATGGAAGGACACTGGATCGAGGTGGCGGACCGGGTGCTGGTGCGGCGGTACGCCGAGCTGGACCTGTCGGTGGGGCTGGTCCTGGGCGACGGCGGCTGCCTGGTGATCGACACCCGGGGCGACGAGCGGCAGGGCGCCGAGCTGGCCGCGGAGGTGCGCCGGATCACCCTCGACCCGTGGACCGTGGTGCTCACCCACGCCCACTTCGACCACTCCTTCGGCACCCGGCCGTTCATGGAGTGCCCCGTCTGGGCCCACGAGGACTGCCGCGCCGACCTGGTCGCCGACGGCGCCGAGACGAAGGAGGCGTGGGCACGGCGCTACCGCGAGCAGGGCCGGCCCGACATGGCCGCCGACGTCGAGAAGACGGAGATCGTGCTGCCGGACCGCCTGGTGACCGACCGGGCCGAGGTGACGGCCGGCGGGCGCCGCGCCGTCCTGTCGTACCTGGGACGCGGGCACTCGCGGTGCGACCTGGTGATCGCGGTCCCGGACGCCGGCGTGGTGTTCGCCGGCGACCTGGTGGAGAACGGCGCGCCGCCGGCCTACGCCGACGCCTTCCCCCTGGAGTGGCCGGACACCCTCGGCGGGCTGCTCGGCCTGGCCGGGGACGCCGTCGTGGTGCCGGGGCACGGCGATCCGGTGGACCGGGCGTTCGTCACCGCCCAGCACGCCGAGATCGAGGCGGTCGCCGGGCTTTGCCGGGAGGTGGCCGCGGGCCGGATGAGCCGCGAGGAGGCCGTACGGCGCTCGCCCTACCCCGAGGACACCACGCTGACCGCCCTGGACCGGCTGGGCGGATAGCCCGCCGGACGCCGCCCGCGGGCGGCGTCCGGGGCCGTCAGCCCACGGGGACCGGCGCGTCCGGGGTGTACTCGGTGTGGATGCGCCCGGCCGGGACGCCGAGGCGGACCAACCGGTCCGAGGTCACGCGCACCATCTGCTGCGACCCGCACACGAAGACGTCGCCGGACGGGATGATCCGGTGGTACTCCAGGGCGTCGATGGCGGTCTGGCCGTACCCCGGTCCCGGCTCGTCGGAGACCGCCTGCACGATCCGCAGGCGCCGGTGCTGCATGCGCAGGTTGTTCAGGGCCTCGGTGTCGTAGGCGTCGGCGGCGCGCCGCACGCCGTAGAAGAGGTCGATGGCGGGGCGCTCGGGCATCCACACCGACTCCTCGATGAGCGCCTTGAGCGGCGCGAGGCCCGTGCCCCCGGCGATGAAGACCAGGTGGGAGGTGGTGGCCTGTTCCAGCGACAGGGTGCCCCTGGGCGGGCCCAGCAGGATGGTGTCCCCCGGGCGGGTGTGCTTGACCAGCGCCGTGCTGACCCACCCGCCGGGTATGGCCCGCACGTGCAGGACGATCCTGTTGTCGTGGCGGGGGGCGTTCGCGATCGAGTACGCGCGCCACACCCGGGGCCACAGCGCGGTCTGCACGGTGGTGTACTGGCCCGCCCGGAACGGGTACGGGTGGTTGGGCTCGACGGTGAGGACGGCGATGTCGGGGGTGCGCATCTCGTGCCCGACCACCGTGCCGATCCAGGCGGGCGGGGCGGTGACCGCGTCCTGGTCGGCCGCCTGGATCATCACCTCGGCGATGAGGTCGTAGGCGGCCGCCCAGGCCTGGTCGTAGGCGGGCTGCCAGACGCCGTGGGCGCCCGCCCGCATCGCCGCGATCAGGCAGTGCCCGAGCGCCGGGTAGTGTTCGGGCCGGACTCCGTATTTGCGGTGGTCGCGGGCGAGCTGACCGAGATACTCGCGCACCCCCTCGGTGTCCTCCAGGTTGAGCACCACCTGCGTCAGCGCGCCGAAGAGGCGGTCGCGCTGAAGGTCCATCGCGGGCGGGAACAGCTCGCGGATGCGGGGGTTCTCGGCGAAGAGCCTGCTGTAGAAGTCCAGGGTCACCTGGTCGGCCACCGGCTCGACGAGCGACCAGCTTTCCCGGATGAGCCGGATGTCGAGGGTCATGGCGTCACCCAACCGGTTTCCCCGCCTCATGTCGGCTCAGTCCCACACCCCTCATCCGTCCGACGCCGAAGTAGTCGTCACCGGCGGGCCTGCGTCCCTCCGCGACGCGCTCCCGGCGGTCCTGCCTGACCAGCAGCGGGATGTGCTTGGAGCAGTGGATGTACGCCTCCTCGACCTCGATCATGATCCAGCGCTCGGCCTTCCTGCCCGGCGCGGTCTGGTCCTCGTCGTTGAGCCCGTAGCGGCGGGAGGCGTCGTAGGCGGTCATGATGCTCGCCGTGCCGTTGACGTGCAGGCCCACCAGGTCATCGAAGAAGTCGACGAACAGCAGGCTGATGTGCGGGTTCTCCAGGATGTTCCCCATGCTGGCGAGCACGCCGTTGCCCCGGAACTCCGGGTAGACCATCCGGGTGTCGTCCAGCACGCGCACGAACCCGGGCGGGCCCGAGCGGAACGTCGTGTCGCAGTTTCCGGCGGCGTCCGCGGTGCCCACGAAAGCCATCTGCTGTCGGGCCACGAACTCACGCATCTGGGGCGTCAGGTGGTCGACCACCTGACGGCCGTAGAACCGCTCCGCCCGCTCCCTGGTGTCGAAGAGTTTCTGGAGGATGTGCTCCCCGCGGGAGCCGGGCAGGCCCTCGCCATCGTCCAGTCCGCCGTACGGCACATGCTGGGTCGTCACGTCTCTCCATTCGGTCCCGGACCACAAGCCTGTGAGAGGGCGCGGGCGGGTACCCGAGCCCGGCGATGAAGCACCAAACCGGATGTTTCCCCCCACATAACCGATGGAGCCTAGACCACATCAGCCTCACCCGAAACAGTTCTGCAACATTTCCACAGATTTTTCGAATCATGATTAATACTCACTTTTCTTGCCCGAACCTGCACTCCAGAGCCGTCGCGGGGGTGCGCCGGAGCGGCGGGGACGCGCGGCGAGGCGGGCGGGAACGGTCCACCGACGACGACGACGGCGCGCACCGGGACGGACGGAAACGGCCGGCGGAATGGACATGAAGTCCGCGCCCACCGGCTGATAGCCTCCGGCGGGCAGCGACCTCGGGAGGGAAGAAGATCATGAGGCTCACCGGGCAGGTGCTCATCTTCGACGCCGACGACACGCTCTGGGAGAACAACGTCCTGTTCGAGCGGGTCATCGACGACTTCCTGGGCTGGCTCGCGCACCCGACCCTCGACCGGGCCGAGATCCGCGCCATCCTCGACGACATCGAGGCGGCGAACGCGGTCGCCCACGGCTACGGCAGCAAGGTCTTCCTCCGCAGCCTCGGCGAATGCCTGGAACGGCTGCACCGGCGGCCGGCGACCGCCGAGGAGCGCCGCCGGATCGAGGAGCTGGCGGTGGCGCTCGTCGAGCACCGCGTGGAGCTGATCCCGGGCGTCTCGGAGACCCTGGCCGCCCTCGGCGACCGGCACGACCTGCTCCTGCTCACCAAGGGCGACCTGGAGGAGCAGCGGCGCAAGCTGGAGGTCTCCGCGCTCGCGCACCACTTCCGCGAGGTCCACATCGTTGCGGAGAAGGACGTGGAGGTCTACCGCGGGCTGGTGCGGCGGTACGACCTGACGCCCGCGACGACCTGGATGATCGGCAACTCCCCGAAGTCGGACATCCTGCCGGCCCGGCAGGCGGGCATGAACGCCGTCTTCATCCCCAACGACAACACCTGGGTGCTGGAGCGGGCCGACCTCACCCCGGACGACGACCGGGTGCTGCGGCTGCGGAGGTTCCCGGAGCTGCTCGACCACTTCTGACGCCTGCTGACGCCCGCCGCCACCGCGCCGCGTCGGCCGGGCCTCCGCCTGAAGACCGGGAAACGGGGAGACATGACACCGAAGCCCTCCGTATCGTGCGTGTTCGTCTGCCACGACGGCGCCGGCCGGGTGCTGCTGGCCCGGCGCGGCACCGGGGCGCGGGACGAGCCCGGCGCCTGGGACTGCGGCGCCGGGGCGCTGGAGTACGGCGAGACGTTCGAGGCGGCCGTCGCGCGCGAGGTCCGCGAGGAGTACTCGGCGGCGGCGCTGGAGATCGAGACGATCGGCGTCCGGAACGTCCTGCGCGGGGACCCGGTCTCCTCGCACTGGGTGGCGGTGGTGTTCGCGGTCCGGGTGGACCCGGCCGAGGTCGCCATCGGGGAGCCCCACAAGTTCGACGAGCTGGGCTGGTTCGCACCCGGCCGGCTTCCGGACCGGACGCACTCCCAGCTCCCCGAGAGCCTCGCGCTCTTCACCGCCTGGGCGGCCTCCCGGCGCCTGTGACGACCGTCAGGGGTGAAGTCACGATGACCGCCACTTACCTGGGAAAACGCCGATTCCTAGGGTTGGCGTCATGGAGAGAGCGGCGGTCGAGTTCCACGAGGTGAGCAAGCGCTACGGCCAGGTCCGGGCGCTTGACGCGGCGGGTTTCACGGTGGCGCGCGGGGAGACGGTCTCCCTGCTGGGCCACAACGGGGCGGGCAAGTCCACGGCGGTGGCGCTGATGCTCGGGCTGGTCCGCCCGGACGGCGGGCGGGTCGGCGTCCTGGGCGGCTCCCCGGCCAGAGCGGTCGCCCGGGGCCGGGTCGGCGCGATGCTGCAGAGCGGCGGGCTGCCCGACGGCGCCTCGGTCCGCGACATCGTCCGATTGGCCTGCGGGCTGTACGGCGGGCGCCGGAGGATCGGCGAGGTCCTCGAACTGGCCGGGCTGACCGAGCTGGCCGGGCGGCGGGCGACCGCGCTGTCGGGCGGGCAGGCCCAGCGGGTCCGCTTCGCGATCGCGGTCGCGGGACGGCCGGAGCTGCTGTTCCTCGACGAGCCGACCGTGGCGATGGACGTCGAGGCCCGCCGCGAGTTCTGGGACGCGGTCCGCGCCTGCCGGGAGACCGAGGGCACGACGGTCGTGTTCGCCACCCACTACCTGGAGGAGGCCGACCAGTTCGCCGACCGGGTCGTGGTGCTCGGCCACGGCCGGGTGGTCGCCGACGCCGCCCCGGCGACGGTCAAGGCCCGGGTGGGCGGGCGGATCGTCCGCTGCGTGCTGGCCGAGCCCGACCCGCAGCGTCTGCTGGCCCTGCCGGGCGTGACGGAGGTGACCGTCCGGGCCGGGCAGGTGGAGCTGCGGACCGACGACGCCGACCGGACCGTGGGCGCCCTCTACTCCGCGATCGGCGGGGTGCGCGACCTCGAGGTGACCGGCGCCGGCCTCGATGAAGCCCTGATCCTTCTGTCTTCCGGAAAGGCCGCGTAATGTTGCCCCTCGTGCGGTTCGAACTCGTTCGCGCCCTGCGCAATGTCAAGTACCTGGTGTTCCTGGTGGCCGTCCCGGTCGGTTTCTACCTGATGTGGGGACGCGGCTCGGACGCCGCCCTGGTGGCGATGGCGGTCTACGCCGCGACCGGCGGCGCGCTGATGGCCGCGGGCGGCGGGGTCGCCGACGACCGCGCCCAGGGCTGGTTGCGGCAGCTGCGGGTCACCCCGCTGAGCGGCGCCCGGTGGCTCGCCGGGCGCGTCGTGCTCGGCGTCGTGATGACCCTGCCCGGCATCCTCGCCGTCTGCCTGGCGGCCGTCCTGGTCGGCCACGCCGACCTGCCGCCCGCGCGGTGGGCCGCGCTGGCCGGGGTCCTGCTGGCCGGGTCGCTGCCGTTCTGCCTGCTGGGACTGTTCCTGGGGCTGACGCTGCGCGGCAAGACCGCCCAGCTCGGGATCGTGGTGGTCTTCTTCGCCCTGGCCGCGCTCGGCGGCGTGATCGGCCAGGGCGACCTGCCCGGCGCCTGGCAGCGGGTCCGCGAGCTCACCCCGTCCCACAGCCTGCTGCTGTACGGCGACGCCGCGGCGAGCGGCCGGGACGGACGATCCGCCGGCCTCGGTCAGGCCGGTGTCCTGGCCGCCTGGACGGCGCTGGCCGGCGCGGCGGTGCTGGCGCGGCGGCGCTGGAGCTCGGACGGGTGACCGCACCGGAGACGACACCCGGGGCGGCGTCCGATGTGGCGTCCGGGGCGGCGCCCGGGACGACGACCGCGGTGACGCCGGGGGCGGCCTCCGGAGCCGCGCCCGGAGGAACGGCCGGCTGGACCCGGCGGGCCCGGCCCGCCGGGTCTTCGGGTATGGACGGGCCCCCGGACGCCGAGGACGAGGGCCGGATCACCCGCCTGTGGTCGGCCCGGGACCGCTCCCGCCTCCTGCTGCTGGTCGCCGTCACGGTCTGGGCCTCGGCCGCCCAGGTGGCCGCCGGCACCCCGGCGTGGCCGACGGCCGCCGCGATCGCCCTCGGGGTGCTGCTGGCCCTGCTGGGGCTGACGGTCCGCTCCGCCGCCGAGCCGAGGGTGTGGTGGCCGCGGTTCGCGGCGCTGGCCGCGATCCCGCTCCTGCTCGCCTTCGTGGCCGGTCCCTGGTGGGCGGCGACCGCCGCGTGGGCCAGCACCGCCGCCGGGTGGGGGCCGCCGCGGCGGGCCCAGCCGTACGTCGTGGGGCTCGGGCTGTCGGCGGCCCTGCTGGCCTTCGCCGGCGGCGGGGACGCCGGGCTGGCCCTGGTGCTGGGCGGGTTCGTCGCGCTCGCCGGCTTCTTCGCCGTCCAGGCCCGGCACGCCTCGGAGCTGATGACCGAGCTGCGGGAGACCAAGCAGGAGCTGGCCCGGCTGGCGGTCGTCGAGGAGCGCAACCGCATCGCCCGCGACCTGCACGACCTGGTCGGGCACAGCCTGTCAGTGGTGGCCGTGAAGACCGAGCTGGCCCGCCGCCTGCTGCCGATCGACACCGGTCGCGCCGACGGCGAGCTGAAGGACATCGACGCCATCGTGCGCCGCGCCCTGTCGGAGGTACGGCAGGCGGTCACCGGCTACCGGCAGCCGACGCTGGCGGCCGAGCTGTCGTCGGCGGTCCAGGCCGCCCGGGCCGCCGGCATCCGCTGCGAGGTGACCAGCCCGGAATCCTGGGACCTGCCGGTGGCCGTCGAGGGCCTGCTGGCCTGGACGGTCCGGGAGGGCATCACCAACGTGCTGCGGCACAGCGGCGCCGCCAACTGCTGGATCACGGTGACCGGGGACCCCGGGGACGCCACCGGGATCGCTGGCGGGATCGCGGTCGAGGTCGCCGACGACGGCGCCGTACGGGACCGCGACGACGACGGCCGGCCGGGCAACGGCCTGGCCGGGCTGAGCGAGCGGGCCCGCGCCCTGGGCGGTTCCCTGACCGCGGGCAGGCGCGACGGGGGCGGCTTCCGGCTGCGAGTGGAGGTGACGGGTTGATCCGGGTGTTCCTCGCCGAGGACCAGACCATGTTCCGCGGCGCGATGGCCGCCCTGCTGGGACTGGAGGCCGACCTGGAGGTGGTCGGCGACGTCTCCCGCGGGGACGAGGTCGTCGCCGCGTGTGAGCGCCTCCGGCCCGACGTGGCGCTGCTCGACATCGAGATGCCCGGCATGGACGGGCTGGAGGCCGCCCGCAGGCTCCGCTCGGCCGTGCCGGAGACGAGGGTCGTGATCGTGACGACCTTCGGCCGGCCGGGTTACCTGCACGCGGCGATGGCCGCCGGGGCCCGCGGCTTCCTCCTCAAGGACGCGCCCGTCGCCGAGCTGGCCGCGGGCATCCGGAAGGTCGCCGCGGGCGGCCAGGTGGTCGATCCGGCGCTGGCCGTGGCGGCGCTGAGCGAGGGCGCCAGCCCGCTCACCCCGCGGGAGAAGGACGTCCTGGCCGCCGCCCGCGCCCACGGCACCATCGCCGACATCGGCCGTGACCTGCACCTGTCGCCGGGGACCGTCCGCAACCACCTGTCGGCGGCGATCCAGAAACTCGGAGCCCGGACCAGGACCGAGGCCATCGACATCGCCGTCTCCAAGGGCTGGCTCTGACGTCCGGCCGGACGGCGCGAGCCGGTCGCGGAGCCCCGGCCCCGGGAGGCCGGTCCGCGCGGCCGGGTCACGGCCGGGTCGCGCGGGAGGCCGGTCCGCGCGGCCCGGCCGCGCGGGAGACCGTTCACACGACCCGGGCCGGACGGCCGGGCCCGGGGTGTGACGACCGTCCTGGGTGAGATCACGATCCGCGGCACTTATCAGGAGATCGATGACTTCGTAGCGTGGTGACCATGACGAACACCACCCCGAAGTCCTGGAAGATCTCCCTCCTCGGCGGCGTCAAGCAGCGCGGCCCCCAGCGGCTGCCCGAGCACCTGGTCGTCGTCACCGCCGTCGGCGGGGCCGACCTCGACCTCACCGGCGCCGCCTTCTCCGGCGGCCGGTTCACCCTGACCAAGGTCTCCTTCGCAGGCGGGGTGAAGCTCACCGTCCCCGCGGGCGTCCGCGTCGAGGTCGGGGGGTTCCACCTGTTCGGTGGCCACCACGTCGAGCAGGGCGCCGGGGCGCCCGACGGCCCGGTGGTCACCGTCCGCGCCTACGGGGTGTTCGGCGGCGTCCGGGTGGGCCGGTCGTCCTGAACGGAACCGGCCGGCCCACCCCGGGCCGCCGGCTCCCCTCCCGGCCGTCGGCCGCCGGTCCCCGGATCTCGGCCGCCGGTCCCGGCTTCCCGGGGGCTTCCCCGCGAGCGGTCCGGAGGAGCGGTTCAGACGAGCCAGGCGGTGGTGTCCGCGGGGAGGACGGCGTCGTCGAGTTGGCCGCTGGCCAGCAGGACCGACCCGTGCGGCGGGAGCCGTACGGGGTCGGGGCCGAGGTTGGTCACGCAGGTGAGCCCCGACTCGCGGGTGAAGGCCAGCACGCCGGGCCCCAGGTCGATCCAGGTGAGCGTGCCGTCGCCGAGCCGGTCGCGGCGGATGCGCAGCGCGGCGCGGTAGAGGGTGAGCATCGAGCCGGGGTCGGCCGACTGGGCCTCCACGGTGAGCGCGCGCCACTCCTCCGGCTGGGGCAGCCACGGCTCGCCCGCGCCGAAGCCGAACGGCGGCTTCTCCCCCGACCACGGCAGCGGCACCCGGCAGCCGTCCCGGCCCGGCACGGTGTGGCCGGAACGGGTCCACATGGGGTCCTGACGCAGGGCGTCGGGGATGTCGTCGACCTCGGGCAGGCCGAGCTCCTCGCCCTGGTAGACGTAGACGCCGCCCGGCAGCGCCATGGCCAGCAGCGCGGCGGCCCTGGCCCGGCGTCCGCCGAGCCCCAGGTCCGACGGCGCGCCGTCCCGGCGGTCGCCGTGGTCCCAGGACGTGTCGGCCCTGCCGTACCGGGTCACCACGCGCGCCACGTCGTGGTTGGACAGCACCCAGGTGGGCGGCGCGCCGAGCGGGGCGTGCGTGGCGATGGTCTGCTCGATCGAACGGCGCAGCGCGGCGGGCTCCCAGGGGCAGGCCAGGAAGTCGAAGTTGAAGGCGGTGTGCAGCTCGTCGGGCCGCAGGTAGCGGGCGAAGCGCTCCTGGTCGGGGAACCACACCTCGCCGACCAGCATGCGGTCGCCGTACCCGTCGGCCAGGCGGCGCCAGTCGCGGTAGATCTCGTGCACCTCGTCGAGGTCGGTGTAGCCGTCGGGGTCGCCGCCGTCGAAGTCCTTCACCAGCACCGCGGCCGAGTCGATGCGGATGCCGTCCACTCCCCGGTCGAACCAGAAGCGCAGCACGTCGCGGAACTCCTCGCGCACCTCGGGGTTGGTCCAGTTGAAGTCCGGCTGCTCGGGGGCGAACAGGTGGAGGTACCACTGCCCGTCCGGCACCTGGGTCCAGGCCGGTCCGCCGAAGATGGACCGCCAGTCGCCGGGCTCGTCGGCGAACCAGAAGCGTTCCCGCTCGGGTGAGCCGGGCCCGGCGGCCAGCGCCTCCTGGAACCACGCGCTCCGGTCGGAGCCGTGGTTGGGCACCACGTCGATGATGACCCTGATGCCCAGCGCGTGGGCTTCGTCGATGAACCTCTCGGCCTCGGCCAGCGTGCCGAAGACCGGTTCGATGCCCCGGTAGTCGGCCACGTCGTACCCGCCGTCGGCCATCGGCGACGGGTACCACGGGTTGAGCCAGACGGCGTCCACCCCGAGGTCGGCGAGGTACGGCAGGCGGGCGCGCAGACCCGCCAGGTCTCCCGTCCCGTCACCGTTGCCGTCGGCGAAACTGCGCAGGTAGACCTGGTAGATCGCGGCCCCCCGCCACCACGTTTCCGGCATGCTGCTGTGACTCCTCACTGGTAGGGATTCGCCGGTCACCGCGTCAGCCCTTGAGGCCGCCGGCGGTGAGGCCGGCCATGATGTGGCGCTGGAAGACGAGGAAGACCACGATGGTCGGGACGCTGGCCATCACCAGCGAGGCGATGAGCACGTTCTGCGGCATCTGCGCCGACAGGTTGGCGATGCCGACGCTGACCGACATCTTCTCGTCGTCGGTCAGCACCAGCAGCGGCCAGACGAAGTCGCGCCAGGCGTTGACCACGGTCAGGATGGACACCACGCCCAGGATCGGGCGGGAGATCGGGATGACGATCGACCACAGGATGCGTCCCGGCGTGGCGCCGTCGATCTCGGCGGCCTCCAGCAGTTCGCGGGGGATCGAGTCGAAGAACCGTTTGAGCAGGAAGATGTTGAACCCGTTGGCCGCCGCGGGCAGCCAGATCGCCCACGGCGTGTTCAGCAGGTCCCAGCCGAGGAGCGGCAGGTCCTTGACCGTCAGGTAGGCCGGCAGCATGATCACCATCGGCGGGATCATCAGCGTGGCCAGCATCATGGCCAGGATCAGCTTGCCGAGCACCGGCCGCAGCTTGGAAAGGGCGTAGGCGGCGGTGACGTCAACCGCCAGCGTGAACAGCCAGGCCCCGCCCGCGTACAGGGCGGTGTTGCCGAGCAGCCGGCCCAGGTCCATCAGCTCCCACGCCTCGGCGTAGGCGTCGAACGTGACCTTCGACGGCAGGAACGTCGGCGGGATCCGCACCAGTTCCTCGGTGGACTTCATCGCCCCGGTGACCATCCAGTACAGCGGGAAGACGAAGGCGGCGGTGAAGCTCACCACGACCACGACGAGGACGGTCCAGTAGACGATCCGGCCCCCGGGCGAGTTGAGCCGGTGCGGGGAGACGGCGGTGCGGAACTCCGACTCGATCCGCCGCGGCCGTCGTCCCCGCCGCTTCGGGCGGCGCGCGGGCGGGGCGGGCGCGGAGGGAGGCGTGGTGCCGGGGGCGCCGGGGACGGCCGTGAGGTCGGCGAGGTTCGGCATCAGCTCTCGTCCTCCCGCGAGACGCGCAGGTAGACGGCGGAGAAGACCATCAGGACGATCATCAGCATCACGCCGAGCGCGTTGCCGCCGTTGATGTTCCCGAAGTTGAAGGCGTACTGGTACATGAGGTAGACGACGCTGACCGTGGAGTTCTCCGGGCCGCCCCCGGTGAGCAGGTAGGGCTCGATGAAGACCTGCATGGTGGCGACGATCTGCAGCAGGAGCATGACCAGCAGGATCAGTTTGGTCTGCGGGATCGTGATGTGCCGGATGCGCCGGAAGAGCCCGGCGCCGTCGAGTTCGGCCGCCTCGTACAGCTCGCCGGGGATGGTCTGCAGCGCGGCGAGGTAGATGAGCGTGCCGCTGCCGAGGTTCATCCAGGTGGAGACGATGACGAGCGAGACGAGCGCGGTGTCGGTGCTGTTCAGCCAGTCGAGGGGCGGCAGGTGCAGGAAGCCGAGCACCTGGTTGAACAGGCCGGACTCCGGCTCGTAGAACCACTGGAAGAGCAGCACGCCGACGGCCGGGGGCAGCATCACCGGGAGGTAGACGACGAGCCTCAGGTAGGCGCGGGCGTGGCGCAGCTCGTTGAGCACCAGGGCGGCGACGAACGGGACGCCGTAGCCGAGCACCAGCGCGAGCACGGTGAACGCCACGGTGTTCTTCCAGGCGGGCCCGAAGGCCGCGTCCTGGACGACCGTGACGAAGTTCTCCAGTCCCACCCAGACGGGCGCGTCGACGAAGTTGGTCCGCTGGAAGCTGAGCACGACCTCCCGGACCATGGGGTACCAGGAGAAGAACGCGAAGCAGATCAGCGCTCCGCAGAGGAACCCGTAGGCGGTGACGTTCCGCCGTACGGCGAGCCGCCGCCGCTGGTTCCGTCGCCGTCCCGGGTCGTCCCGGTGTCGCGGGCCTCGCATGGTCACAGTGGTCATCGGTCCTCCGCCCCGCGCTCTCCGCGGTCCGCTCGTTTCGCTCCGGCCCGGCCGAGGGGCCCGGCACGGCCGGGGCGCCGGCCTTACCGGCCCCCCGCCTCCCGGCACGGGCCGGGGCACCCGCCGTACCGGCGCCCCGGCCCGTGCCGCCGGGTCAGCCCTTCTTCGCCAGCAGGGCGTTGACCTTCGCCTCGGCGTCGGCGAGCAGCTTGGCGGGGTCGGCGTCCCGCCTCGTCAGCACCGCGGACATCGGGGTGTCGAGGATGGCGTAGATCTCCTGGGCGTACGGCCCCGGCTCGGCCTTGGGCGGGATGCCCTTGGAGCCCTGCGCCCAGAGCGCGAACTGCTCGGGCGCGACGTTGGCGTTCTCGGAGCGCAGCCGCAGGACCTCCTGGCCGGAGGGGGTGTCGGCGCCGTACAGGTCCGGGTACGGCTGGCCGACCGTCAGGTTCGCGCCCTTGGCGCGCACGTAGTCGAGCTGGCCCTTACCGGGGGTGAGGAACTCGTACTCGATCCACTTCAGGCCGGCCCTGATCTGCTCGGGCGTGGCCTTGGGGTTGATCATGTATCCGGCGCCGCCGTTGAACAGCGCCTTGGCCTCGGGCTGCGCGGCGACGGCGTAGTTCTCGAACTTCGCCTGGAAGTCGTTGCGCAGTGAGATCAGCACGTCGGGGGCGCCGAGCATCATGCCCATCCTGCCGCCGGCCATCGCCTTCATCAGCGCGGGCCAGTCGATGTAGAGGCGGGAGCCCATGCTGTCGTCGGTCCAGCGCATCTGCTTGAGGTTCTCCAGCACCGCCACGCCCTCGGGGCTGTTGAAGGCGGCCTGCTTGCCGTCGGGGGTGACGACGTCGCCCCCGCGGCCGTAGAGGGAGGCGGTGAAGTGCCAGCCGCCGACGTTGTTGCCGCTGTACTCGCCGAAGCCGACGTAGCCGGGACCGAGGGCGGAGATCTTCTTGGCCGCCTCCCGGACCTCGGCCCAGGTCTTCGGCGGGTTGGCCGGGTCGAGGCCGGCCTTGGTGAACACGTCGCGGTTGTAGACCAGGCCCATGCCGTAGCCGTCGGTGGGCAGGCCGTAGACCTTGCCGTCCTTCTTGAAGATGTCGAGGGAGGCGTTGTAGTCCTTGAACGTCTTCAGCTCCCCGACGTACGGCGTGAGGTCGGCGGCCTGGCCGGCGGCCACCAGGCGCCCGACGTTGGGGAAGTTGACGAAGAAGACCGTCTCAAGCTGGCCGCCGGCCAGTTTCGCCTCGAACGTCCGCGGCTCGTAGCAGGGGAAGGCGTCGGTCACCTTCTCGATGTTGATGTCCGGGTTGAGCTTCCGGAACGCCGCGAGGTCCTCCTCGTAGGTCGTGCGCTGCGCCTTGTTGGTCTTCGGCGGCATGCAGTTGACCGTGATCGACACGGGACCGCCGGCGGAGCCCGACCCGGACGGCTGCGCGCCGTCCGCGGTGGGTTCGCCGGAACCGCACGCCGACGCCGCGAGGACTAGGGCGCTCGCGAGCAGCGGCCCGAGGAGCCTGCGACACCCGGATCTCGTCATGGAGCTGACCCTTCTGCTGGGGGGGAGGCCAGGAGTGAGCCGGACGGTCCGCTCCGGCGTGGCCTCACCATAGGATCCCCGACACCTTGATGCAATATTTCGACAGAAATATGAAACATAACGACTGAGTCACGCGTTTCTCGTGCGAAACGCCGGAAGGGGTGACCCGCCGATCGGGCCACCCCTTCCGCGCCGTCCCGGCCGCCGCGCTCGGCCCGCGGCCGTGCTCAGCCCGCGGCAGGCCTCGCCGTGGAGGCCCGCACCACCAGCTCCGGCTCGAAGAGCAGCTCGTCCGCGGGCACGGCCGCCTTGCCGATCAGCGCGACCAGCAGGTCCACCGCCGCCCGTCCCATGGCGTCGATCGGCTGCCGGACCGTGGTCAGCGGCGGTTCGGTGCAGTTCATCAGGGCGGAGTCGTCGTACCCGACCACCGACACGTCGGCCGGCACCGACAGCCCCGACCTGCGGGCCGCCCTGATCGCGCCGAGCGCGAGCGGGTCGCTGGCGCAGACCACGCCGGTGACCCCGGCCCGCAGCAGCCTCGCCGCCGCCGCGTGCCCGCCCTCCAGGGAGAACATCGTGTGCTCGACCAGGGCGGGGTCCCCGCCGGCGGCGAGGAAGGTCTCCAGCTTGCGACGGGAGGGCATGTGGTCCTTCGGCCCCAGCACCATGCCGACGCGCTCGTGGCCCAGGGACTTCAGGTGCCCGAGCGCCATCTCGGCCGCCACCTTGTCGTCGCAGGACACCTGCGGGAGACCCAGGTGGTCGACGGCCGCGTTGACCAGCACGGCGGGCAGCCCGCGCTCCAGGATCAGCTCGTAGTGCGCGTGCGAGGCGTCGGCCTGGGCGTACAGGCCGCCGGCGAAGACCACGCCCGACACCTGCTGCTGCAGCAGCAGGTCGACGTACTCCGCCTCGGAGACGCCGCCCACCGTCCGCGTGCACAGCACCGGGGTGAAGCCCTGCTGGGCCAGCGCGCCGCCGACGACCTCGGCGAAGGCGGGGAAGATGGGGTTCTGCAGCTCGGGCAGGACCAGGCCGACCAGCCGGGCCCGGTCGCCGCGCAGCTGGGTGGGCCGCTCGTAGCCGAGCACGTCGAGAGCCGTCAGCACCGCCTCCCGGGTCGTCTCCGAGACCCCGGGCTTCCCGTTGAGCACGCGACTGACCGTCGCCTCGCTCACCCCGACCTTCCTGGCCACCTCTGCAAGTCGTCGCGTCATGCGCAAACCATACGACATCTGAAGCAAATATTTGCAGCCACTTGCGGGCCCGAACGTCAGCCGCTTGCGACCCGCGACAGCGGCTTTCCGCCCTGAAAACCCTTGTTGAGCAGCGATGATGCCGCACCTTCACGCAGGAGCGCGAAGTCAATTCATTGCGAAATTCAGTCGAAATATTGCAGGCATCGATTTGTCATTTTACGGTTCAGCCATCCAACCCGACGAAGGGCACGCTCCCCCGATCCCGGCACCCCCCCGGCGTTCCAGCCATGAGACAGAGGAACGGATGAGACACAAGCGCGCCACACTACTCCGGCTGATCGCGGCGTTGGCCGCCTTCGGCCTCCTGATCGTCACCGGACCACCCCTCCCCGCCGCGGCCGCGGCCGGCCCGAACCTGGCGGCGGGCAAGGCCGCCACCGCCAGCGGGCACACCGACGTCTACGTCGCCGGCAACGCGACCGACGGCGACCCGTCCACCTACTGGGAGAGCCCGTCACACGCCTTCCCGCAGTGGATCCGGGTCGACCTGGGCACGAACACGAGCGTCGACCGGGTCGTGGTGAAGCTCCCGCCCGGCTGGGAGCCGCGCACGCAGACGTTCTCGGTGCAGGGCAGCACCGACGGCGCCGCCTACACCACGATCACCGGCCCCACGACGCGCACCTTCGACCCCGGCTCCGGCAACACGGTCACCGTCGACCTCCCCGCCACCGTCACCCGCTACGTCCGGCTGAACATGACGGCCAACACCGGGTGGCCCGCGGCGCAGGTCTCCGAGCTGGAGGTGTACGGCGGCGCCGCCGGCGACACCCAGGCGCCCACCGCACCCGGCAACCTCGCCTACACCGAACCCGCCGCCGGCCAGATCAAACTGACCTGGACCGCCTCCACCGACAACGTCGGCGTCACCGGCTACGAGATCTACGCCGACGACGTCCTGCGCGCCACCGTCGCGGGCAACGTCCTCACCCACACCGACACCCAGCCCGCCAACGCCACCGTCACCTACCGGGTCCGGGCGAAGGACGCGGCCGGCAACCGGTCGGCCCCGAGCAACGCCGTCACCCGCACCGGCAGCGGCGCCGGCTCCAACCTGGCCGTGGGCAAGCAGGTCAGCGCCTCCTCCTACGTCCACACCTTCGTCGCGGCCAACGCGGTCGACAACGACACGGCCACCTACTGGGAGTCCGCGCCCGGCGCCTATCCCGCCACGCTCACGGTGAAGCTGGGCGCCAACGCGAGCGTCACCTCGGTCGTGCTCAAGCTCAACCCCGACCCCGTCTGGGGCCGGCGCACCCAGACGATCGAGGTGCTGGGCCGCGAGCAGAGCGCCTCCTCCCTCACCACGCTGAAGGCGGCGGCGCCGTACACCTTCGACCCTGCCACCGGGAACGCCGTGACGATCCCGGTCAGCGGCGACGTCGCCGACGTCCAGCTCAGGTTCACCTCCAACACCGGGGCGCCCGGCGGGCAGGTCGCCGAGTTCCAGGTGATCGGCGTCCCGGCGCCGAACCCCGACCTGACGGTCACCGCCGTCTCCTGGACGCCCCAGTCGCCGGCGGAGAGCGACACCGTCACGTTGCGGGCCACCGTCCGCAACTCCGGCGACCGCGCCTCCGGCGCGACCGGCGTGAACTTCTACTTCGGCGCCACCAAGGTCGGCTCCGCCCCGCTGGCCGCACTGGCGGCCGGCGCCTCCGCGGAGGTCTCGGCGTCCGCCGGCCGGTGGGACGCCGGCTCCTACCCGGTGACCGCCAAGGTCGACGAGGCCGACGCGGTCGCCGAGCAGAACGAGCTGAACAACGCGCTCACCTCCTCCTCCCCGCTGGTCGTCAAGCCGGTCGACAGCTCCGACCTGACACCGGTGGCGAGCTGGACCCCGGGCAACCCGGCGAACGGCGCCACGGTGACCTTCTCCGTGGCGATCCGGAACAAGGGCAACATCGCGTCCGCGGGCGGCGGCCACGCCATCACGCTCACCGTGCTCAACGACGCCGGGACGGCGGTGCGCACCCTGACCGGCTCGTACAGCGGCGCGATCGCCGCGGGAGCCACCACCGCCCCGGTGAGCCTCGGAACGTGGACGGCGGCGAACGGCCGGTACACGGTCCGGACGGAGGTCGCGGCCGACGCCGGCGAGCTTCCGGTGAAGCGGGACGACAACACCGTGACGACCCCCCTGTTCATCGGCCGCGGCGCGAACATGCCCTACGACACCTACGAGGCGGAGGACGCCTCGATCGGCGGCGGCGCGACCGTCGTCGGACCCAACAGGACCGTCGGCGACCTGGCCGGCGAGGCGTCCGGCCGCAGGGCGGTGAAGCTCGCGACCACCGGCGCCTACGTCGAGTTCACCACCAGGGCCCCGACCAACACCCTCGTCACCCGGTTCTCCATCCCGGACGCGCCGGGCGGCGGCGGCATCGACGCCACCCTCGACGTCTACGTCGACGGCGTCTTCCACAAGGCGCTCAGCCTGACCTCGAAGTACGCCTGGCTGTACGGCCCCGAGGCGAGCCCCGGGAACTCCCCGTCCATGGGCGGCCCCCGGCACATCTACGACGAGGCCAACATGATGCTCAACTCGACCGTCCCGAAGGGCAGCAGGATCAGGCTGCAGAAGGGCACGGCCAACACCACCACCTACGCGATCGACTTCATCGACACCGAGCAGGTCACGCCGGTCCCCAACCCCGACCCCGCGCGGTACGTCGTCCCGTCCGGATTCACCCACCAGGACGTGCAGAACGCCCTGGACAGGGCGCGGATGGAGAACGGGTGGCTGGGCGTCTACCTGCCGCCGGGCGACTACCAGACCGCGCAGAAGTTCCAGGTGTACGGCAAGCCCGTCAAGGTCGTCGGCGCGGGCCCCTGGTACACCCGGTTCCGCGCCCCCGTCACGCAGGAGAACACCGACGTCGGCTTCCGCGCCGAGTCCTCCGCCAACGGCTCGGCCTTCACCGGCTTCGCCTACTTCGGCAACTACACCTCCCGCATCGACGGCCCCGGCAAGGTGTTCGACTTCCAGAACGTCGCCGACATCGTCATCGACGGCATCTGGAGCGAGCACCTGGTCTGCCTCTACTGGGGCGCCAACACCGACCGGATGACGATCAGGAACTCCCGCATCCGCGACATGTTCGCCGACGGCGTCAACATGACCAACGGCAGCACGGACAACCTCGTCAGCAACAACGCGGCCCGCTCCACCGGTGACGACAGCTTCGCCCTCTTCTCGGCCATCGACGCGGGCGGGGCCGACATGAAGGGCAACGTCTACGAGAACCTGACCGCGATCCTCCCCTGGCGCGCCGCCGGCATCGCGGTGTACGGGGGCTACGACAACGTCTTCCGCAACATCTACATCGCCGACACGCTCGTCTACTCCGGCATCACGATCAGCTCGCTCGACTTCGGCTACCCGATGAACGGCTTCGGGGCCGACCCGCCCACCAGGTTCGACAACATCTCGATCGTCCGGGCCGGCGGCCACTTCTGGGGGGCGCAGACCTTCCCCGGCATCTGGGTCTTCTCCGCCTCGAAGGTGTTCCAGGGCATCCGGGTCAGCAACGTCGACATCGTCGACCCCACCTACCACGGCATCATGTTCCAGACCGGCTACTCGGGAGGCAGGCCGCTGAACCCGGTCAAGGACACCGTCTTCACGAACATCTCGATCACCGGCGCCCACCGGAGCGGTGACGCCTACGACGCCAAGTCCGGCTTCGCCATCTGGGCCAACGAGCTGCCCGAACCCGACCAGGGACCGGCCGTGGGGTCGGTGACCTTCAACAACCTGAGGATGAGCGACAACTCCGTGAACATCAGGAACACGACCTCGACGTTCACCATCACCGTCAACTGATCCACCGAACCGGTTCATCGGACCGGTTCATCGGACCGGCCCACCGGCCCCGGCGGCCTTCCGCCGGGGCCGGTCCCCGCCGGCCCTCCGGCGGTCCTCCCCGGTGCTCCGGCGGCCCCCGCCGGTTTTCTGTCGGTGGGACCCGGCAGGATCGCGGCACGCGCGAACCCGCCGCGGACCGGGCGGCCGCGGACGCCCCGGCGGTCACCCGACCGCCGGGGGCCGGACGCGACCGCCCGGCCCCGGTGCGGCCGCGCGTCCCCGGCCGCCCGCGCCGGGGTCACCGGCCCCCACCATCAGACCGAGGATCGCCCCGGATGGAGCTCTCCCCCGCCGCCCGCCGGCTGCTCGCACTCATGACCGACCCGGCCGCGGAGTACCCGGCCACCTGGCCCGGCCGCGCCGAGCTCGGCCCCCACGACCTGGGGGCCCTGCTGCCCTTCGCCTACCGCGCCCCCGCGACCCCCGCCGGGACGTCGGCGAGGTTCATGGTGGAGGACGAGGCCCGGGAGCGCCAGCCGGCGTTCACCCCCGAGTCCTGCGCCGAGCTGTTCGCGGCGCTGGTCGACGGGCTGGCCACCCGCAAATGGGCCGACCTGCACCTCGGCGCCGCCTCGCTGGTGCGCTGCCCGGACGGACCGCCCCTCGCCGCGCTCGCGGCCCCCGCACGGACGCTGGTGCGGTTCCTGCTGGACACCGGCCGGACCGACCAGCCGTACGCGCTGCTGGCCGTCGCGGGGCTCGCCGGATGTGACGGGCGAGATGACGACGGACTCGGCGCGGAGGTGACCGGGACGATCGAAGCGGGCCGGGGCCCGATCGGCGCCGACGAACTCCGCCTGCTCGCGAGCTGGGACGCCGGACACCGGGCGCTGTTCCTGGAAACCCTGCGGAACAGGTCGTACGGCTCCCCGCCGCCGCTGCCCGGCGTCTGGGAACGGCTGGCGGACATCCCCGGGTACACCGCCTTCGCCCGCGCGGCCCTGGAGACCGCCGCCGCCCGGGTCGCCGCGATCCACGCGGGCGAGATCCCCTACCGCGCCGACCGCGCGTTCGAGGCGTCGGAGACCGAGGCGCTCGGCCGCGCCGTACGGCTGGCCCTGGCCCGTGACGAGGAGTGGCTGCCCGGCCTGCTCACCCCGCTGCTGACCGGGGTCGCGGTCGCCCCCGGCCCGGCGCGGACCCTGCCGTCGCAGGCGCTGCTGTACGAGATCGCCCGGGCCGTCGAGGACTTCCCGACCCCCGAGGCGGTCACCGCGCTGCGCGCCGCGCGCGGGGCGACGCGGCACGCGGGCGTGCCCAGGCAGCTCGACCGCATGCTCAAGCGGATCGACCACGCGCTGGCCGACCGGGTCGAGGTGGCCTTCCGGATGCCGGACCTCGGCTTCGGACCCGGCGGTGTGCTCCGCGTGCCGGCCGGCGAGCACACGGGCGTGATCACGATCGGCGACGACGTCGAGCTGACCTGGCAGCGGGGCGAGAAGCGGTTCAGGAGCGTCCCGGCGGCGGTCCGCCGCGACCACCCCGGCGAGGTGAAGCACCTGCGCCAGCAGGTCCAGCAGGTCCGGCGGCAGCTGACCACCCTCGTCCGCGCGCTGGAGGGCGGCTACCCCGGCGAGACCGTCCACCCCTACGCCAGGTGGCGGGCCGAGATCGCCGACCATCCGATCACCGGGGCCGTCGCCGGCCGCCTCATCTGGGAGTTCGAGCACTCCCCCGGGCGGTGGCGGAGCATGATGGGCGCCGAGCCCCGCGACGCGGCGGGAGAGCCGGTGGCCGCGCCGCCGCCCGACGCCCCGGTGCGGCTGTGGCACCCGGCCCGCGCCCCGCTCGCGGAGGTGACGGCCTGGCGCGACCGGGTGACCGGGGAGAGGATCCGCCAGCCGTTCAAGCAGGCGTTCCGCGAGGTCTACCTGCTCACCCCCGCCGAGGAGGCCGCCCGCTTCCACTCCGCCCGCTTCGCGGCCCACGTCGTGGCGTACCGCACGCTGTACGCCCTGTTCAGGCAGCGCGGCTGGACGTCGTCCATGCTCGGCCCCTGGGACGGCGGCGGGGAGGACGAGGCCCGGCGGGTGCTCGCCGGGGGCCGGTGGCGGGTCTCCCTCCTCCACTCCTACCTCTACGGGGAGACCGAGGAGCGCGCGGTCACCGGCCGGATCCGCTTCCACCGGAAGGTCTCCGGCGAGTGGTGCGAGGCGCCGCTCCCCGAGGTGCCGCCGCTGGTGTTCAGCGAGGCCATGCGCGACGTGGACCTGTTCGTCGCCCTGACCTCGATCGCCACCGACCCCGCCTGGACCGGCGACGACGACGGGCACCGCGACTACCGCCACGCGGCGTCCTCGGCTCCCCTGTCCCCGTCCGCGGAGGTCCGCCGCGACGCCCTCGCCCGCCTGCTCCCCCGCACCGCCATCGCCGGCCGCTGCACCCTCACCGACCGCCACCTCGTCGTCCGCGGCGACCTGCGCACCTACCGGATCCACCTCGGCAGCGCCAACGTCCTCATGGAACCCGGCGACGTCTACCTGTGCGTCGTCGCCGCGCCCGCCGCCGGGAAGGGTCTGTTCCTGCCCTTCGAGGACGACGGCCGCCTCGCCCTCATCCTCAGCAAGGCGTTCCTCCTGGCCCACGACACCGACATCACCGACGAGTCGATCCTCCGCCAGCTCAAGGGCTGAACCCGTACCGGCCCGCTCGGCGGCCGGGGCGTCCCGGTTCGGTTACGGGGTGAGCGGTGCGAGGTCGCCGAGCTGGTGGTGCCAGGGCGGGTTGGCGCCCGCGACCTCGCAGGTGAGGGCGGCGACGCGGACCGCGAAGGCGAGGGCGTCGGACAGGTCGCCGGCGGTGAGGCCGGTCAGGCGTCCGCCGAGGAGGCCCCGGGCGCCCAGCCGGTGCAGCAGGCCGGCCGTGAAGGCGTCCCCCGCCCCGACGGTGTCGGCCACGTTCACCGCGGGGGCGGGGGACGCGAGCCGTACGCCGTCGAAGGAGGCGGTCACGCCGTCCGCGCCCCGGGTGAGCAGGACGAGCCTTGCGCCGGCCGCGTGGCACTCCTCGCGGAACCCGTCGAAGTCGCCGAGGTGGTCGAGGTCCTCCTCGCTCACCTTGACGATGTCGGCGAGCGCCGCCCAGCGGGGCAGGCGGGCCCGGTAGACCGCCGGATCGACGAGCCCGGGACGGACGTTCGGGTCGATGGAGATCGTGGCTCCGGCGCGGGCGCCGACCAGGAACTCCTCGATCCGCGCGGCGCCGGGCGCCATGACCAGGGCCAGGGAGCCGGTGTGCACCGCCGCGACCCCGCCGAGGTCGCGGGTGGCGAGCTCCTCCGCCGTCCACTGCCAGTCGGCGGTGCCCTCGGCGTGGAAGGAGTACTCGGCCCGGCCCTCCGTGTCGAGCGTCGCCACCGCCAGCGTGCTGGGCTCGGCGGCGCGCACGACGCCGGACAGGTCGACGCCGGAGGCGGTCAGGCGCTCGTGGAAGAGGCGGCCGAACGGGTCCGCGGAGATCCTGCCCAGGTAGCGGGCGGGGGTGCCGAGCCGGGCGAGCGCGACCGCGGCGTTGGCCGGGCCGCCGCCGGGGATGACGCGCAGCGCGAGCTCTCCCCGCCGGGACGCCCCGGGGTCGGCGAAGGCGTCGGCGACGCACTCGCCGACGACGGCCACGGCCGGGCCGGTCGTCCTCGTCCCCTCGGCTGGGGTGGTCATGTGCCTCCTCTTCGGTCGGGCCTCTCGGTCTCCGGAACTCCGGCGGTCCTCACGGGAGAAGGGCCGCAGGTCATCCGGGGAGGCGGATGAAGGCCGGCGGGACGTGCCCGGCCAGCCAGACGCCGTTGGCGCTGAGGTGGAAGACGTGCCCGGCGGCGTGCATGGCGGCGGCGTCCACGACGAGGACGACCGGCCTGCCGCGCCGGGCCCCCACCTTCTCCGCCGTCCGGCGGTCGGGTGACAGGTGGACGTGGTGGCGGCCCATCGGCCGCAGCCCCTCGGCGCGGATCGCGGCGAGGTTCGCCCCCACGGTGCCGTGGTAGAGGATAGGGGGCGGCTCCACCTCGGGCAGACCGAGGTCCACCGGCACCGAGTGGCCCTGGCTGGCGCGGATCCGTCCGCCCTCGATCGCGTACCGGCGTTTGTCGTTGTCCGCGACGACCTGCTCCAGCTCCGCCCGGGAGATCGGGAAGCCGTGCCCGGCCGCGGCGGCCAGCAGCGTCTCGATCTCCACCCAGCCGTGCTCGTCCAGCTTGATGCCGATCCGCTCGGGCCGGTGCCGCAGGTGCTTGGCGAGGTATTTGGAAACGCGCACCATCCGGCTCTCGTCCATCGCGTCCCTTCCCGGCCGCCCGTGGCCGTCACACGACTGGAAGATCCGCTCTCCTCCGGGCCGTCTGTGCTCACTGTTTCACGATCCGCCCGGGATCGAGGAACGGGGATTCCCGCCTGGCGGGAGCCGCCGGAGGCCGCAGGACGCCGCCGGACGCCGCTGGACGTGCCGGACGCCACCGGAACCAGAAGCCGCTGGAGGTCGCAGGACGCCGCCGGACGCCGGAACGGCCCGCCGCGCCTTCCGAGGAGGACGCGGCGGGCCGTTCCGCCTCACCGTCGAACACCGCGCGGCCGGCCGGCGTCCCGGTGGACGGCGCCGCCCGGCTCTCGCCGTGCGTCAGTGCGCGCCGTTGCCGGGGCGGCCCCACGGGCCGGTGATCGAGAAGACGTGGCCCGGGGTCTGGATGCAGGCGAACAGGATCCTGCCGTCCTGGCTGAAGGTCGGGCCGGTGAACTCGCTGTCGTTGAGATCGTTGCGGGCCATCGGGTAGGACTTGCCCTGGTCGGTGACGCCCACCAGGTGCTGGACGCCCTCGCCGTCCTCGGCCAGGATGACCCCGCCGTACGGCGAGACCGTGATGTTGTCCGGCCCGTCGAAGGCGCCGTCCTCGTCGGGGTCGGTGTTGACGCCGAAGATGGTCTTCAGCGTGACCGTCTGGCTCTTGGGGTCGTAGAACCACACCTGGCCGTCGTGCTCGTTGAGGCTGCCGTCGCTGTGCCGGGCGAAGCTGGCCACGAAGTACGCGCC
Organism: Streptosporangium sandarakinum; assembly: GCF_013409935.1. Lineage (GTDB taxonomy): Bacteria > Actinomycetota > Actinomycetes > Streptosporangiales > Streptosporangiaceae > Streptosporangium > Streptosporangium nondiastaticum. The sequence continues at coordinate 2,055,790 of NZ_JACCCO010000001.1, forward strand.
GCCGTCGGCCCACCAGGCGCCCTCCAGCTTGCGGCTGCGGGTGACCTGGTCGTCGGCGAACTGCTTGCGCGTCGAGACGCTGCGGGCGTCGCGGTCGGGCACCGGGACCCACCGGACCCGGTAGCGGGTGCCCGGCCGGGTGGCCTGCGACAGGTCCTGGATGTGCTCGGAGCCGTGGTAGCAGCTCATCGCCTCCAGGGTGCCCGCGGTGTCGCCGCCCTCACTCTGGGCCAGGGCCTTGAGCGCGCCCTTGCCGCCCCGGAAGCGCGCGGGCGGGGTCCAGCGGTAGTACAGGCCGTTGGGACCGGAGGCGTCCTCGGTCTCGTAGATCGTGAAGTTCCGCGGATCGACGGCGACGGCCTCGTGCGAGTAGCGGCCGAGGAACTTCAGCGGCACCGGGTTCTGGTTGGCGTCGCGGTCGAAGGGGTCGACCTCGAAGACGTAGCCGTGGTCCTTCTGGTACTGCCCGCCGGCCCTCTGCTCGGTCTCCTCGCAGGTCAGCCAGGTGTTCCACGGGGTCTTGCCGCCGGCGCAGTTGTTGTGCGTGCCGGCCAGGCTGACGTACTCCCGGACGCGGTCGCCCCGGACGTCCACGTCGATGTTGGTCGTGCCGCCGCCGGCGCCCGGGTCGTAGGTGAGGCCGGGCAGGGCCGGCACCCGGTACGGCTCGCCGCCGCCGACCTCGTGGTTGTTCACCAGGGTGGTGCCGCGGCCGTGGGGGAAGGCTCCGGTGCCGTCGGGGTCGCTGGGCGTCGGCTCACCCGTCTCCAGCCTCGTCACACCGGCCTGAGCGACGATCTTGTAGGAGAAGCCCGCGGGCAGGGCCAGCAGACCGGCCGGGTCGTCGGCGAGCGGGCCGTACCCCAGCGCGGGCCGCGTCGCCGCGAACGCCGCGGGGCCGGCGATCGCCTCGATGCTGCCGGCGAACACGATGCCGAGGCCGCCTGCGGCGCTGCTACGAAGGAAGTTGCGGCGGGAAACGGGTGAGGACACGGATATCGCCTCCAGTTTGGAACGCTGACACCGATAGACCCAACTATGTGCAGGAAACACCCTTGTTGTCCCATTGTGTTCGCCGGATGAATCCCCGATGAACACTCCGTCCTGTGTACGGCCCGCCTCTGTCCGCCTTCGCGCACCGCCGCCCCGGCCCCCGCCCCGGCGGCCGCGGCGGATGTCAGGCGGTCTCCACGGGCGTTCGGACGCCCAGCGCCTCCGCGACCGCGATCGTGTCCAGGTAGAAGGGGCGGATCTCGGTGATCAGGCCGTTCCCGAAGGTGATGAGCTGCATGACCGCCGTGTCGAGGACCCGGCCGGTGGCGCGCGCCCGCAGCCGGCCGAGGTTGAAGACGGCGACCCTGTCGCCGTCGACCACGTAGCGCTGCTCCATGAATTCCAGCGAGTCCCATGCCTCGCTCATCGCGGCCATGAACCCTTCGATGCCCTCCGGTCCGCGCCACGTGCCACCGTACGGAAGCCCCTCGGCCTGGTACATGATCACCTCGGGATCGAGGCAGGCCGCCATCTCCGAGAAGTCCGCCTTACCGGGTCCACCGGCGGCGATGTACCGCGCCTCGGCGGCGTAGAACCGCTCCAGCAGCGCCCGGGCCGTCCGCCCGCCGCCGTTGTCGTTGTCGTCGTTCAGCGTCATACGGGCAATCGTGCCGGGCCGGGGACGGCGGGATATGGCGGTGACCGGACCTCGCACTCACGAACCGGCGGTCACCCGTACGGGCGCGCCGCCGCGGGCCGGCGACGGCACGCCCCGGGACCGGCCTTTCCGGACGGGGGCGGCCGGTTCCACGTCCCCTAAAGGGGAGGCTCCGGGTGGTGCCAGGGCAGGATCAGCGGCTCCGCCGGGAGGTCGCCGGTCAGCAGCCTGTCGAGCAGACCGGGGAGGCCGGACGGGATGACGTGGTCACCGGTCGCCCGCAGTTCGGGAAGCGGCCACCAGCGGAAGGTGTCCAGCAGGGAGCGTTCGAGGTCCTCCATGCCGGAGAGGTCCACCGTCGGCTCGGGGACGCGCAGCAGGAAGTAGTGATCCCAGGCGTAGAACAGCCGGTCGTCGTTGTCGGCCCAGTGGCCCCGGGAGACGGCGACGACCTGGCCGAAGTCCTCCGGGGGGACTACCTGGCCCGTCTCCTCGCGCAGCTCGCGGGCGGCGGCCTCGGCCAGTTCCTCGCCGGGGTCGACACCGCCGCCCGGGGTGAACCAGGCGAGGCCGGAGTTCTTGACCAGGCCGCGGCCCCGGAACAGCAGGACCCGGTCGTGGCCGTCGAGGAGCAGGACGCGGGCGGAGGGACGCACGACGACGCCGGGCAGCGGGTCGCGGGGAACCGCTCCGGGCGCGGAACCGCCGGCCGCCGTTCCGGGGAGGGGGCCGCCGGGCGCCGCGCCGGGACCGCCGGGTGTCTCTTCGGGCAGGGGACCGCCGGGCACGGCGCCGGGATTCGCTTCGGGCATGGTGGCGAGCATAGGAGGCCGCCCTCCCTTTCCGCGATCTTCAGCGCCTCCGGCCCGGCCGGCGTCGGCCCGTCGCCGTCAGCGGACCAGGCGGAAGAACGCGCGGACCTCTTCGACGAACAGTCCGGGCTGCTCCATCGCGGCGAAGTGGCCGCCTCGGTCCGGTTCGCCCCAGTGCCGGATGTCGGTGAAGCGTCTGGCGGCCCATCGCCGTGAGGGCCGCGGGTTCTCCTTCGGGAAGATCGAGCATCCGGCCGGCACCGCCACGGTGTCGGTCACCTCGTCCGTGAAGACGCGCCGGATCCGCTCGAAGCTCTCCCAGTAAAGCCGCGCCGCGGAGGCCCCGGTTCCCGGCAGCCAGTAGAACATGAGGTTGTCGATCAACTCGATCCACGCCGCGGCGATCCGCTCGACGTCCCAGCCCCGGCCGGCCGGTTTGTCACTGAAGCCGTAGCCGGGCGGTGACGGGCACACGACGTGGAAGGCGTCGCGGGCGTCGCCACCGTGGGCCGGCGGATCGGTCAGCGGGCCGATCACCTTCAGGAACTCCACGACGGAGCCGGGCCAGCCGTGCGTGAGGACGACCGGCAACGCGTCGTCGTACGGCGAGCGGACGTGGAGGAAGTGGACGCCGAGCCCGGCGATCACGGTACGGAAATGCGGCAGGGCGTTCAGACGCCTCTCGGTGACCCGCCAGTCGTACTCTCCGGCCCAGTAGCGGCACAGGTCCCGCAGGTAGCCGAGGGGAACGCCCTGCGACCAGTCGTCGACGGTCTCCTTCTCCGGCCATCTGGTGCGCGTCAGGCGCTCGCGCAGGTCGCGCAGGTCGGACTCGGGGATGTCGAGGCGGAACGGGGTCGCCGGTGGGCGGGGGTCACGTTCGTGAACGCGCGAGAAGAGGGGGAAGCGCGGTGGCCGCGGCCAGACCGGCCGCCAGGGGAAGGACCGCGATGAGGAGGGCGGCCCTCAGCTCCAGGGCCGCTCCGAGCACGGCGATGCCCGTGGGCGCCGCCAGGATCGCGGTGCCGGAGGCGAGCGCGCCGTACGCCGCCGACCTGGCCGCCGTGAGACCGGGGACGCCGACGAGCCTGGCGAGCGTGACCGGGTAGAGCGGCGCGACGCCGAGCCCGGCCAGCGTGAGCCCCGCGGCGACCGGGGCGGGAGCACCGGGCAGCGCGACGAGGAGCGTTCCGGCGGCGGCGAGCCCGCACCCCACGGGGATGACCGGGAACCCCCGGCCGACCAGCCTCGCCGCCGCCAGACGGCCCGCCGCCATCCCGACGAGGAACGCCGTGGCCGCCGCGGCGGACCCGCCGTCGGACAGCCCTGTGTCCCGCAACCGCGCCGTGGCCCAGATCGTGAAGCAGAACTCGATGGACACGGCGGCCACGATCGCCGCCCACGCACCCGCGGTCCGTCGCGTCCGGCCGCGCGTCCCCGCGTCCGCCGCCGGAGCCGGCGCACCGGACGGGTCTTTCCCCGCCGGGGACGTGTCACCTGACCGGTCTTCCCCGGCCGGGGACGTGTCACCGGGCCGGTCGACCACGGAGAAGGGCGCCGGAGTGGAGCCTTCGGCGTCCACTGGGGACGCCGCACGCGGGCGGGTGTCGGCCGCGAGGAAGAGCAGCGGCGGAACGGCCAGCAGGAGGGCGAGCCGTCCGTCGGCCCCGGCGGTCTCCAGAGCGCCGATGGCGGGCGGGCCGAGCATCGCGCTGACGCTCCCGACGGCGTTGGCGCGGGCCAGGCCGGCGGCCGCGCCCGGACCGCGGAGCAGGGCCGGGGTCACCAGGACGATGCCGGCCGCGCCCAGCCCCAGCAGCAGCGCCCCGGCCGCCGCGACGGCCGCGGCCGCTCCGGTCGCCAGGAGGACGGCTCCGGCGGCGGTGACGAGGGCCGCGGCGAAGAGGGCCGGCCGGCTGCCGGAGCGCAGGAGCATGCTCCCGGCGGCCCCGACGGCGAGCAGGCCGGCTCCGAAGGACGACGCCAGCCACGCCAGGTTCTCCGGCGGAGTGCCCAGATCACCGGCGAGCAGCACCAGGCACGCGCCGAGACTGTTGACGCTGAAACCCAGCGCCGCCTGCGCGACTCCGACCTGCCGGGTCACGCTCCGCTCCCCCGCCGGGACCCGCCGGCCCGTCCGCCGCTCTCCGGTCCCGGAAGCACCGGCCCCGCCCTTCCGGGTCTCCCGCGCCGCTCCGGCCGCCGAGGGCCCGGCGCCGGGACGCCCCGTGCCGTCCGGACCGGCCGGCTCGTTCCCGCTCACAGCGCCGCCGGCAGAAGCGCCTGGCCGCGCCGGGCCGCCGGCAACCGGATGACGGCGTTCAGGTGCGAAGCGGGATCACCCGCCTGTCCCTCGACGGTGCCGTCGCCGAACGACGGCAGATAGACCTGGTGGCCGACGGCGGCGTCGTCCAGTCCGGGCAGCAGCAGGCGCACGGTGCGATCCGCCGGATCGCCGTGGGCGTGCGCGAGCACCGCCTCGGCGGGCACGCCGTACTCGCGCGCCCAGGTCCTCCAGGCTCGCTCGACCAGGGTGCCGTCCATGTCCAGGAGCACCGTCCCGACCGTCCGCAGGTCCAACCGCGGCATGGGCCCTACCCCCTTCCTATAAACTCGCCTCACGAGAATAAAGGGGGAGACAGTGTCGACCGCAAGCCCCGCGAGCCGATCTCTTTCGTTCCGCACCCGCGACTCCCGCTGGCGCGGCGCGCTGGCCGTACTCCAGGAGATGCGGCGCGAGCCCGGTGTCACCCGGGCCGCCGTGGCACAGCGGCTCGGCCTGAGCAGCGGCTCGGCCACCGAGATCACCGCCAGGCTGCGCGAACTCGCGCTGCTCGCCGAGACGCCCGCCGCGGCGTCGGGGCGCGGCCGGCCGACCACCGTGCTCGGCCCGCACCCGGACGGCCCCGTCGTCGTCGCGGTGGACCTGCGGCAGGAGGACTACCGATGCGCCGTCGCGGCGCTCGACGGCAGACCCGAGGTGCTGGAGGCCGAGGCCCACGCCGACCGCGCCGCCGGCCGCGCCGTCGGCACGGTCGCGCGGGCGGTGCGCCACGCCTGCGACCGCTACGGCGACCGCGTCCGGTTCGTCTCGGTGGCGGTCGCCGCGACCGTGCGGCACGGGAGGATCGCACAGTCCGCGGCCCTCGGCTGGGACGCCGTGGACCTTGGCGCCCTCGCCCCGCACCCGGGCGTGCCGCTGCTGGTCGGCAACGACGCGACGCTCGCCGGCGTCGCGGAGTCCCGGTACGGCGCCGCCGCCGGCACCGCCGTGGCCCTGCACGTCACGATCGAGGTGGGTGTCGGCGGCACATTGATCGTCGACGGCCGCCCCGTCGAGGGGATGACGGGCGCCGGCGGCGAGTTCGGTCACCTCCCGTTCGGCGACCGGGGGCTGCGCTGCCCGTGCGGAGCCCGGGGCTGCTGGGACCTCGCCGTCGACGGCCGGGCCATCGCCCGCCACCTGGGCGACCCCCCGCCCCGCGACCCGCGCACCTACGCCCGGACGGCTCTGGACAGGATGGCGGAGGACGCCGCCGTCCGGTCCGCGGTGAACCGTGTCGCGGGTGACTTCGCCTCCGGCCTGGCCGGGCTGGTCAACGCCCTCGACCCCGGCGTCGTCACGCTCGGCGGTCTCGCGGAGCCGCTCCGGGCGGCGGCCGCGCCGAGGTTCGCCGCCGCCCTGCGGGACGGGCTCATGAGGTTCCGCCGAGCGGATCCGCCACCCGTGGTCGCCGCCGCTCTCGGTGAGGACGGCGCGCTGCACGGGGCCGCGGCCGTCGCGCTGGACCGATTCCTCACCGAGGAGGGCCTGGCCGCGTGGGCGTCCGCACGCGCCGGCCGCGGGTGAGGCCGGTGGCCGCGGGACCGGCCGGGGTGGTGCCAGGACCACCCCGGGGTCTCCACTCCGCGCCAGTGCGCGGCGGATGCCGCGCCGGTTGGGTCGACGGTATGACAACGACCTCGTTCGACTTCCCGGGCCGCTGGGTGGAGGGTGCCGGGCTCGTCCTCGGGCCTTCCCTGATGCTCGCCGGCGTGCTGCTCCGCGCCGGCTTCGACGGCTTCTTCCCAGAGCAGCTCGCGGCGTTCGCCGAGAATCCCGTCCTGATGACCGCCTCCTACGGCGCCTTCGCCGTGGGGAACGTCCTGCTGTGGCCCGCCGTCATCGCGCTGGTCCGGCGGGTGTGGGCGGTACGGCCGCGGTGGGCGCTGTGGGGCGGCGTGATGGTCATGTCCGGCCTGCTCGCCCGCTCCTTCCACTCCGGGGTCAGCCACCTGGCCTTCCAGCTCGTCGACGTCCAGGGGATCGGGGCGGCCCAGAGGGCGGTGGCCGACTCCTACGGCGCCTTCCACCCGTTCCACCCGCTGTCTCCCGCGATCTTCTTCGGCTGGATCGTGCTGGCCGTCGGGGCGTGGCGGGCGGGTGTGCTCGGGATCGCCAGGTCCGTCGCCCTGGCCTTGACGAGCGCGCTGCCGATCGGCGTGCTGAAGGGGACGGGGCCGATGTCGGTGGTCGCCGTCCTCGGCCTGTGCGCGGCGCTGGTACCGCTGGGGATCGGCGTCCTGCGGAACGGCCCCGCACCCAGGTGGTGGGCCTACCCGCTGGCGCTGGGGGTGGGCGCCGCCGCCGTTCTCCTCGGCATGGCCGGTTGACGCCACCTCTTAGCGCCGAATGATGGTATTGCCGATTTATGGGGTTACGTGGCCGGTCATCCGGCATGGAGCGGGTAAGGAGGGGTGGCCGGAGGAAGGGGGACCCGATGAGCGAGCAGGACGACCGGAGAGAGCGCCTGGAGAAGATCGCGCACGAGCACGTGGAACACCTGTCGGGCGAGACCGCGCTGGGTCACACCGACCCGGCGGCGCGAGGAGAACGCGTCACCGAGGAGACTCCGGGCGCGACGGGGGGCGGCGAGGGCCAGGTCCAGGGCATCGGCGACATGGCGGGGACCGGCACCCGCGCTCCCCTGGGCGATGAGAGCACCGGGGGAGAGGCCGCCCGCGAGGCGATCGGCGCCGAACCCGGCGAGTCCGGCGAGGTCGAGGACCGCAGCACCGGGGAGGCGTCCCGGGAAGAGGTGACCGGAGACCAGGGCGGCGGCTGACGGGCCGGGCACGTCGGCGGATCGTCCGCCGGGCGAGAAGCGGCGACCATGGTCACGGCCGCGGCGCCAGGACGGCGTCCGCGGCCGTGACGGCGGGGCCGGAGCGACGGTGTCGATCGCGGCGGTACCGGCCGGGCCCCGAGACGGGCATGATCTTCGACGCCCGAACCGCCACGGGCGTGGTCCCGGCATCCGGTTCGCCAGGGCGTGGTTCCCGGCACAGCGCTCCGGTCCGCGTGGCGAACCGCAGCCACCGAGACCCGAGGATCGTCAAAGGCCGGTCTCCAGATCGACCCTCTCCTTCAGGTCATCGCCGTAGCCGGCGGGCCAGATGCCGTCGTGCTGGAGCCGCCCCGCGACGATGCCGGGTGACACTCCGATCTCATGGGCGAACGCGCGGGCGGAATCCGGAGATGTGATCGTGCGCAACCGTGAGGAGTGCTCTTCGGGAATCAGCAGGTCACACGCGAACCGATCGGCCTCCCCTTCCCTCGGGTCGTCGGCGGATCCACCATCGTCGATCCACGTGTCGCCCTTCCCGTGCAGCAGGATGTGGCCGATCTCGTGGAAGAAGGTGAACCAAAGGTGATCGTCTGTTCTGCGGCGAAGACTCAACAGGAGTGTGACCTTGTCACCGGACACCCATCTTGTCGCTCCGCTGACGCGCGCGCCGTCGAACTCCCTGACGAAAACCATCGCGACCCCGTACCGCGCGCAGACGTCCCGCATCATCGACGCGGCGAGTTCGGGGGGCTGAGAGGTCAGCCGCCGCAGACGAGGCAGCGCACGCCGAAGACCCGGACCGTCGAACGGCCCGCACTCGATGTCGCGTGCCGCGAGCTCTCCCAGCCGAAGCCAGGCGGCGACCGCACCGGGGCGGGTCACGGACGGCTCCGCCCTGCGGAAGGCGGCGGCCGGTCGCTCGTACAGTTCACGCCATGTCGCCAGATGCGCGACCCCGAAGAAGGCGAGAAGCTGCTGCACCCGGGAGATGTCATCCGTCGGCTCCTCGGGGAGGATCCCCCGGACCACCAGTTCGCGAACCGGTATCTCATCCAGCCACGGAACCGCTTCCAGCAGCTCCTTTTCCAGCCTGAGCCGTTGCAGGGCGGACCGGTAGTCCGCTTCCAGGCGGTTCCAGAGCCTGGCGGGCATACCGGTCACGAGTTCCAGCCGCTGCGCGATCTCGTGACTCAGCGGTACCAATCCCTGGACCAGCCTGTTGAGATGCTTCGCGCTGAGTCCCAGCCTGGTCGCCAGCTCACGCTGGGTCATGCCGAGTTCGTCGAGGTACTCGCGGATCGTCTCCCCCGGCGGCACGGCGTAGTCGGGGGCGCCAGAAGGATGGAACTCGGTCGCCGGCATCATCTTCCACGCTCCTTTCTCGCTTGGCGGTTCATCCGTGGTAGTCGACGATCTCTATGACCAGCGCGGCTTCTTCCTCCGCCAGCCCCTGGTCGGCCTTCTCCTTGGGCGTCATGAGCCGGAACACGAGACGCCAGCCCCGGTGAAGGTCCATCGCGTGGCAGCCCGAGTAGTTCCCGCGCAGGGGGTGGCAGCGCCCCGGCATGCAGAAGAGGTCGTCAAGGGTGTTCGCGACACGGAGGGCCTGCAGCCGCTGCCCGAGCTTCCGGGCCCCCTCGGCACCATAGGCCGCGCGCATCTCCCGGTCCGACTGGCAGACGAGCTGGAGACGACGGTCCGCATAGAACACCTCCAACTCGCCGGCCTCCTCTGAGTATTAACCAGATTGGTAAACGAGGAACTCCCCTTGCGGACAAGATAACGTCACCGGACGTGCTCGGCGACCCGTTCGCCCAGGGCGGAGAGTTCCCGGCCCGTCCTGAGATTCATGGAACAGGCACACCTCACCGGCTGGACAGCCGACCGGCCCGCGACCGGCTCAGGAGCGCCCGTATGTGACGTACCGTGCCGCGGGGGAAGGCTGCAGGAAAGGGCGGATCTCGGGCCGCGGTGCCGGCTGCCGTCCTCGGACCGGGGAGGCATCACGGACCTGGAGGTCGCCGTCCTCGTCGGGCTGCAGGCGTCGGGCAAGTCCACCTTCTACCGCCGCTGCCTGGCGGCGACGCACGTCCATGTGAGCAAGGACGCCTTCCCCACCGCCCGCCACCGGCAGCGCCGCCAGCTCCGGCTGATCGTCGAGGCGCTGGAGGAGGGGCGGCACGTGGCGGTGGACAACACCAATCCCTCCGCCGAGGAGTGGAGTCCGCTCATCGTGACGGCCAGGGAGTACGGCGCCAACCCGGTGGCCTACTGGTTCCCTCCCGACCTCGCCGCGTCCCTGGACCGCAACGCCGTACGGCTCGGCCGCGCGCGGGTACCCGAGGTCGGCGTCCACGCCACCTTCAAACGGCTCCGCCGCCCCCGCCTGTCGTACGGGTTCGACGTGGTCCACATCGTGACCTTCGACGGCCACGGCGGCTTCACCGTGCGAACCCTGGAAGATCCGCCTGATCCTCCCCTGCGCCTGCGATGATCCGAGGTGGTACTCACGAGGTCGGATCGGCGCTCCCGCGGCTCCGCCACCGTGAAGTGCCCGTTCATCGTGCTCTTCCTGTCACGCGGGACAGGATGGCCGGTCGCGGGAGGTGCTCTCGGAGCCGAACCGCGTTCTGTGGATGACTTCCGTCACCGCCCGCAAAAGTGCCGATGCCCTTACGCCGGCGTGTGGGGGCCACGGCTCACGACGGTCGGCGTGGCCCCGCCGAGATCAGGCGGGGCAGGTCCCGCGCTTGGCGGTGAGGTCGAGGGTCTTCTTGATGGAGCTCAGACCGAGCCGCTTGGACTCCGGGCAGAACTTGCCGAGCGCCACGGAGTACTCGGCGTGGAAGACCGGCTTGCCCGCCTTGATGAACGGGGTCAGCGCGGAGCACTCGCGATACTCGGCGCACTGCTCGTTCACCGCGAAGTCGAAGTCTCCGACCAACTGCGGGATCTGGTCGAGATCGTTCTTCAGCCCGATCGCGAGGCCGCGCTCGTGCGCGACCTCGGCGAGCATCCGGTTGAAGGCGAGCTGGTGCTTGGCGGTGACCGGGAAACCGGAGTCCTGCTGGTAGGCGTCCACCAGGTCGGCCTCGACGCCGTCGAAACCCTTGGCCTTGCACTGGTCGAGCCGGGCCGACCAGATGCGCTTGACGACGTCGACCTGCCGGATGTCGACCCACCGCTCCTGCGGCCAGCCGTCGACCGGCTTTCCGAGGACCGACTTCGGGAAGTTCTTGAAGTCGGGACGCCCCTGCTCGGCCGCCCCGATGTCGATGTAACAGACGACCTTGCGTCCCATGCCGTGCAGGGCGGTCACCGTCGAGGCAGGTGTGTCGAACATGTCGACGTCGTACACGTCGGCCTTCACCGAGGTGTCGATCTTTCCGGAGAGCTGCCACTGCCAGGTCAGCCCGGCCTTGGGTTGCCATCGATCGCCGGGGGCGGCGTGCGCCGGGGCCTGGAGGGCGGCGACGCCGACCGCGGCCAGGGCCAGGGCCAGGATTCGAGGGGTCTTGATGATCATGAAACGGGACTATAGCCGGGCGGCGATGGCGAATCCCCCGGAACCGAGAGGTTCGCCGTCACCCCGCCGGCCGTCCACCCGTCGACCGTCGCGAATCAGGGGTCACTGAGCGGCGGCACGGTCCGCGAGCGGGCGACGGCGCCGCGCGGCGTCGGTCAGCGCGACCGGGCGCCAGGCGCCGTCCGGCTGGTAGACGTCGGTCCCCGGCGGGACGATCTCGTCGATCCGGTCGAGGGTCGCGTCGTCGAGCGTGAGCGTGGCGCCCTTCAGTGACGCCTCCAACTGCTCCATCGTCCGCGGCCCGAGGATCACCGAGGTGACGCCGGGATGTGCCGCGGCGAATGCCACGGCCAGCTCCGGCAGTGAGCAGCCGATGTCGTCGGCGACCTCGATGAGCCGTTCCACGACGGCCAGCTTGGCGGCGTTCACCGGAAGCGAGGGGTCGAAGCGTGCCGGCATCAGCGCCGCACGGCCGGTGGTGAGGTCGATGGGCCGGCCCGCGCGGTACCTTCCGGTCAGGAACCCCGAGGCCAGCGGACTCCACGTCAGCACGCCCATCCCCAGCCGCCGGCAGACCGGCAGCACGGAGGTCTCCACGCCCCGGGCCAGCAGCGAGTACGGCGGCTGCTCGGTCCTGAAGCGCAGCAGGCCCCGGCGCTCGGCCACGTGGTACGCCTCGACGATCTCGTCGGCCGGGAACGTGGAGCAGCCGAAGGCGCGGATCTTCCCCTGATGGACGAGGTCGCTCAGCGCGGAGAGCGTCTCCTCGACGTCGGTCGCGTGGTCGGGGCGGTGGATCTGGTAGAGATCGATCCAGTCGGTCCCCAGACGCCTGAGGCTGTCCTCGACCGCCCTGATGATCCACCGCCGGGAGTTGCCGCCCCGGTTGGGGCCCTCACCCATCGGGAAGTGCACCTTGGTGGCGAGCACGACGTCGTCACGACGGCCGCGCAGCGCCTTCCCGACGATCTCCTCCGACTCCCCCGCCGAGTACATGTCCGCGGTGTCGACGAAGTTGATCCCCCGGTCGAGGGCCGCGTGGACGATGCGGACGCACTCGTCGTGATCGGGATTGCCGACGGCGCCGAACATCATGGCGCCGAGACAGTGGACGCTCACCTCGATGCCGGTGCCGCCGAGGACTCGGTAACGCATGCCCGGACTCCCTGGGGATCGCAGACGGAATGATCGCAAGTCGGACCCTAGGTCCTGGAGCGCGCTCCACGGCAAGCCCCTCCCGCACGCGTGCCCGAGGTTCCGGCCCTCCGTTCGCCCTCCGCACGCCGCCTGTGGCGCCCGCAGGCGGGGCTGCGGGCGCCACAGGTTCGGGAGTCACCGCGAAGGCCGTGGCCTCGGCGGTTTCGGCGGCCGGTGCGTCACGGGCTGACGGTCACCCGGACCGCCGGAGCCGTGCCGACCCGGACGTCCAGGATGATCGGCTTGCCGGCGCGGAGTGCGGCGCGGGCGTCGCCGCGGAGGTCGAGCTTCAGGTCCCGGGTCATACCGGGCTGGAGCGTGACCTTTTCGGTGTCGAGCGGGTCGCCGTCGTAGGTGACGGTGACCTGTTCCCGGCACTTCTCCTCTCCGGCGCAGACCAGGGTGATCACCGCCTGGGCGGGGGCGTTCCCCTGTGTCTTGACCGTGGCGGTGACGCTGTCGTCGAGCACTCTCATCCCCGGAGTCCCCGGAGTCCCCGGAGTCCCCGGGACGAGCGGGGCGACGTGGCGTTCCGTGTCTCCGGAGGTGTTGAGCGCGAGCGTCGTCCCGTCCGGCCGGCTCAGGAGGACGGTGAGCGCGGCGCCGCCCTGGTCGTCGAGGCGGACCTCGCCGAGGTGGGCGATGTCGTCCTCGGCCGGAGCCGACGCAGAGGCGCCGGCCTTCAGCAGGAGGAACGACAGCTGCTCGCCCGCCCCGGCGGTTCCGGCGGACACCGTCACGGTGACGGTGCCGTCGCCGTTCACGACCGCCTCGTGGCGGATGCCAGCGGACTCGGACGCCTCGGCGGCCGGCGGGTTCGCGGCGGCGCGGACCGCCCCTGCCTCGACAGGGGCCTCACCCGCGGCGGCGGGCCGTACCGCTGCCGCCTGGGTGGCGGGCGCCGCGCTCGCCTCGGCGGCGGGTGCCGCCGGGCCGCGCAGAACGGGCCGGCCGAGGCCGGCGTCCCACTGCCATACGGACTCGAAGTCGAAGCCGAGTCTGTCGGCCCAGAAGGCCTGGTCGCCGACCTCGTCCCGGGTCGCGGTGGCGCCGTTGAGCGTGGCCGGGCCGGTCGCGGTCTCGGTCTGCGACCGCGCCACCACGGTCTCGGCCGCCCAGTTGCCGCTGAGCGTGGCGACGTTGTTCGCCAGCACCCGGCCCAGGAAGCGGTGCGCCCAGGAGGGCGCGGTGACCGCCGGGTTGAGCGCGATCGAACCGCGGATGGTGGTGCCGGTGTAGCCGTAGCCGGCCACGCCGCCGTCGTTGCGGGTGTCCGCGGTGACGGTGCCCGTGGCGAAGACCCGCTCCGTGGTGGAACCGGCCAGGGCCACGCCGATCACTCCGCCCGCCTCGGTGGTGAGCGCGCGCACGTTCGCCGTGGAGTAGGAGTCCCGCACGATGCCCTGCGAGTCGCCGACGAGGCCGCCCACGCGCGAGCCCGCGGTCACGGACCCGGAGACCCACACGCGTTCGACGGTGCCGGTGCTGCTGCCGGCCAGAATGCCGACGCGCGCGGTGGTGGTGTTCACTCTGGCGTCGAGGACCGCGAGGTCGTGGACGTGCCCGGAGATCTGGGTGAACAGCCCGCCGGTGGTGGACGTCAGGCCCGTGATGGTGTGGCCGGCGCCGTCCAGTTCGCCGGTGAACGGCCCCGGCAGGCTGGTGAACGGCGTGCCGGTCAGGTCGAGGTCGGCGGCGAGCACGTAGTCGTAGGACGGGTGCCTGCCCATCAGGGTCAGGTCCTCGACGCTGTCGACGACGTGGAAGCCGCGCCCGTCGGCCGGCAGCCCGGGCCCCGGGGCCGGTTCGAGCGTCTCGGGCGCCATCCGCAGCGTCGGGCGCCTGGCGACGCCGTCCCACTGCCAGACGGTCTCGAAGTCCCAGCCGCGCTCCTCGTAGAAGGTCTGCCTCTGGATCTCCGAGGTGGCGACCACGTTGCCCTTCTGGTTGTCGGCCGCGGGCGGGTCGGTCAGCGACTGCCCGCTGATCGGCACGGACCGGCTGACGTGGTTGTCTTCTAGCGTGGCGGTCTGCCCCGTGTAGACGCGGCCGACGATGGCGTGCGCGTGGCTCGACGCGGAGATGTTCGCGTTCAGCGCGACCGTGTGGCTCACCCGGGTGTCGGTGTAGCCGTAGGCGGCCACGCCGCCCGCGGACGCGCCGCCCGCGGAGACCGCGCCGGTGGCCAGGACGTTCTCGGTGACCGACCCACCGACGGAGACGCCGACGGCACCGCCGGCGTACTGGGTCGCGGCGCGCACGTTCACCGTGGAGACGCTGTCGCGGACGGTGCCGAAGTGGTGACCGGTGATGCCGCCGGCATAGCTGTTCGCGGTCAGCGACCCGTCGGCGCGGACCCGCTGGATCGTGCCGTGGTTCTGGTCGGCGACCAGTCCGGCGGTCGAACGGTCGGTGGTGGCATCACCCCGGACCACCAGGTCCTCGATCGTGCCGCGGTTGTCGGCGAACAGGCCCGGCCCCTGGTCGGGCAGGGCGGCCAGTCCGGAGACCGTATGCCCGTCGCCGTCGAAGACGCCCGTGAAGGCGGTGGTGCGGCCGATCTGGGCACGGGCGAGCCCGGTCAGGTTCAGGTCCGCGGTCAGCCGGTAGTGACCGGCCGGGTCGTTGTCGACCTTGGACAGGTCGTCCGGGGAGTCGATCAGGTACGGGGACTTCTCGGTGCCCTCGCCGGCCAGGCCCTCGCGCAGGGTCACGGCGGGCCGCAGCGGCTTCCCGGACGCCAGGGAGTCCCAGGTGAACAGCTTGACGGTCGAGCTCGGCGCCACCGGCAGCGGAGTGCCGAAGCGGACGTACTGCTCACGGCCGAGGTGGTCGAGTGCGACGTCGAGGGTGCGCACGTCGATCATCCGCTGCTGCGAGCTGTCGTACGCCGCGGCCATGACGGTGACCTTGTCCAGGCTGCCCGGGGAGGACAGGAGCCCCACACCTTTCAGCTCACGGTTCTCGATCCCGGCCGAGGAGACCTTCCAGGAGCCGTGCGGCTTGGCGACGGTCACCTCGTCGACCAGGCGCCCGTCGATCGTGTACGTCGACAGCCGCAGTCCGGCGTCGGTCACCTTCAGGACGCCGCCCATCTGGACGTTCTCGTCGAAGACCTTGTCGTCCCACCAGAACCGCTGGTTGTCGTAGAACTTCGGGCCGGACGACCCCATGGTCACGAACGTGGTGCCGGCGACCTCCTCCTCGGGGGTCCTGGCCAGGCGTCCTTCGTAGATCGTGGATCGTTTGTAGACGTGGTCGTGCCCGCCGACGTACAGGTCGACGCCGAGCCGGTCGAGCACGCGTGTGACCTTCTCCCGGTCGATGTCCATGCCGCCGTCGTCGGCGTGCTGGCCGCCGTAGTAGGAGAAGTGCCCGATGACGACGTTCCACGTCGCGTCCGAGGCGCGTACGTCGTCGACCAGCCAGTCGAGCTGCTCGTCCAGGCGCACGTTGGAGTTCAGCACGGAGAAGTGGACGTCGCCGCGGTCGAAGGAGTAGTTGCTCTCACCGATCACACCGTTGCGCGGCAGCGCGAACGTGTTGGTGAAGATCGCGCCCGGCTGCCTGCCGACCGCGTCGTAGTCGAGGTCCTCGTAGGTCTCGTGGTTGCCGACCAGGCCCGCGTACTGCAGGTCGAGCCCGGACAGGAAGGAGCCGTGGATCTCGGCCCACTTCTCCCCCCTGCCGCCGCGGTCGACGAGGTCGCCGACCTGGACCACGGTGCCGCCGCCCGGCGTCCGGCTCCTCAGCCGGTCGAGCACCCGCCGCGGCAGGGTGAGGTCGCCGGCGTTTCCGTCGGGCACCTGCACGTCGCCCAGGACGTAGACCGGCTCCCCCTTGGCGCCGCCTGCGAGGAACTCGCCCCGCGCGCCGGTCCAGGCCGACGCGTCGGCGGGTGCGGGGGCGCGGCCGTCGCGGGCCACGCCGAACCGGAACCGGTAGGTCGTGCCGACCTTCAGCCCGGTCAGGCGGAACTCGTGGGAGCGCAGCGTCTGGCCCGTGATGGAGTGCTGGTAGACGGGCTCGCCGTCGCCCACCACGTTGACCTCGTACGGGCGGTCGTTCGTCGAGGTGAGCACCTCCGCCCCGGCCCAGTCGTCCGAACCTGCGGGCAGGACCTGCGCGTAGACCCGCTCGACGGCGCGGTCGGTGGTGACCGCGATTCCGGCGGAGCCGGGTTTCTCACCGACGGACGCGTTGCCGCCGAAGCGGAACACGCCCGCCGGGTCCGGCGCCTTCCGGGAGACCTGGATGCGGAGCAGCTCGGCGTTGGTGTTACCGAGGTCGTCGGTCGCCTTCACGACCACGAAAGCGTCGTCGTAGGAGCGGATCCGGAAGGCGTCGCCGGAGACCGGTACCCTGCCCGCCGAGTCGAACACCTCGAACGTGATGGCCGGCTGGGCTCCGGAGTCGTCGGTGGCCGTCGCCTGCGGCAGGGTTATCGTGTCGCCGTACCGCGCCGTGGCGGGGAAGTCGCCCGGGACGGTGATCCGCGGGGCGTAGTTCGCGCCGCGGACGGTCTTCCCGATCCAGATCGGGGCGGAGACCAGGAAGTTGCCGTCGGCCTGGTCGGCGCGGACGTAGTAGAAGTCGCCGTCCCGGACGTCCAGCCTGGTCTTCAGCGTCAGGTCGTTGCCGCTGATCCCGCCGAAGTCGTGGGCGACCGCACCGCCGTTGGTGATGAGGCGCGCGGAGGTGAAGGAGTCCCCGGCGTCCGGGTCGGTGAGGCGGAGGTCGACGTCCAGGGTGGCGGTGCCGCCCGGCAGGATCGTGCCCATGAGCTTGTCGTTGCCGCCGAACGCGAGGACCGCGTTGACGTCGGCGGTCGAGTAGAGGCTGCGGTCCCGCATCGCCGCGTACAGCGAGTCCAGGGAGTGTCCCCCGGCCCACACGCCGGTGATCGACGGGTTCCCGGACACCCAGGTCGCGGAGTGCTCGTCGCCGTTCCACGTCGGGGCCAGGTGCCAGCCTGCGTCCAGCGCCTTCTGGAACTCGCCCACCGCGTCGGCGGACTTGACCTCGATGAGCTCCATCCGTTCGTCGGCGGCCGGGTCCAGGCCCTTGAAGCCGAAGAACTCGCCCTTGGACGTGGTGGACGGGTGGTTGAACTGGCCGATCGCCTTCGGGTCCCGCTTCAGCCGCGCCAGGAACGTGAAGTAGTCGTATTTCATGTCGCCGGTGCCGAACGCGTTGCCGTACCCGTCGACGCTGCCCTTCTCGGTCGCCCGCGCCGTCACGTGCCAGTCGGCGCCGAACACGTTGATGTGACCGGTGCCGTCGTACCAGGTGTTCTCGATCGCCGGGACCGCGACCAGGCCGTCCTGGCCCGCGTTGAACTTCGCGGCGCTCTCGTGCAGATAGCGCCATTCGGCGGAGTCGGCGTCCCGCCAGTCCTCGACGAAGTCGTCGCCGTTGCGGATGTCCCACATGACGTCGTGCTCGGACACCGCGAAGAAGTCGGCGTCGGTCTCGCCGCGGACGTGTTCGTAGGCGTCCGGCGGCAGCTCGACACCGTCGCTCACCGAGGTGTGCGCGTGGAACTCGCCGGTGTACAGGGATTTGCCGAGGTAGACCGGCCGTTTCTCGTCGGCCGCCGTGGCCGGGGAGACCGGCATGAGGGCCAGTGCGCCGGCCACGAGCGCGACCGCGGTGATCGCGCCGGACCAGGCGGGTGTTCGGGATGCGCTGCTGCGCGTCATGTTTCTACCGTTTCAGGTGGTTCCGGTGTGCCGATCACAGAAATCACAGCAGACGAAACGGCTTGTTTAGAATACGGGCAATGAAGATGAACGAGCAGTTAATTCTGACAATGCTCGCATTTTATCCAAAATCCGCAGTTCGCCCCTGAAACGGCTCGCCGAGTAGGGGATCACCGCCGCGACGGCCGCGACACCGCCCCTCCGGCGCCCTCCGCCGCGCCCCCTCGCGGCCGCCATGCCGGGCCCGGCGGACGGGTCCGGCTCCAGCCGCCGGCGCCGACGACACCCCGCCCGGTGAGGTCGTTGCCGTCGCGTGGCGCGACAGGTGACCACGAAGGGCCTTCCGGGCCGAGGGCGGGCCGGGGCGAAACCTTTTCACCGGAAGCCCCGCGCCCGTTTCCGGGCATCGCGATTCATCCCGGCCCAGGCGCGCCGACGCTCTTCCGATGACATAAAGAGAGAAATGCCCGGGTTGATCTTATTGGAATCGACCCGGCGGCGGAAATTTCGACCATCGCCGGAAGTGACCTCATGGGCTCGATCCCCCCGCACGATATCGGTAAATCCGAACGGCCTGCGAGCATACGACTCTCGAACCGGTCGGCCCCGCCTTTTTCTCACCGGCACACGCCGAACGATAACGCCCGGCGGCCGCGCCGTCTCTCAATCGAAAGGATCTGGAATCATGGCCCGCCGTACGGGCCGGCCGAATCACCAATGCGCCGAAGATACGATCGACCGATTTCCGGCGCAAGGCTTTTCAGCCCAGCCCGAAAGGCGCAGGTGGTTGCCGGTCGCATCAGGCCCGGCGCGGATCCTGCGGGCGTCCCGCGCTACGCGCCGATGCGGGACGCCCGCAGGTGTGGCCCGGTGGTCTACCGGGCCGTTCGAGGAGGGGTCACGCGGGCTGCCAGAGCGCCGGGACGTTCGACGGCTCCCAGCCGGGCAACGCGGTGTGCGCCTGGAGGCACCGGTAGGTGCGTCCGCTGTAGGTGACCAGGTCACCGGCCTTGTAGGCCGTGCCGGAGGTCCAGGCGCCGCCGGGCGTCGCCGAAGGAGTCGGGGTGGGGGTCGGCGTGGGGGTGGGGGTGGGCGTCGGGGTCGGGGTCGGCGTCGGGTCCGGGCCGCCGGGGCCCACCTGGAGGTCGACGCAGTTGTAGAAGGCGTTCTCGGTGTCGGCGATGTTCCAGATGGCCAGCAGCTTGATCCGGCCGGTCCGTCCGCCCAGGTTCACCGTGTGCGTGACGACGGACCCCGGCTGCCTACCGCGGTCGTCGATGACCGCGATCCGCTCGTTGCCGATGTAGTACTCCCACGTGCTGGTGGCGTGGCGGGCCTCGATCAGCCACTTGAAGGTGACCGTGTTGCCGACCGTAGTGGCAGGCCAGGCCTTCCTGTCGTCGTCGAGCGGAGCCCATCGGGGGTCACCGGCGCTGCAGTTGCGCTGACCCTTGGGGCCTTCGACGCTCTGCGGCTCCCAGATGATCTGCCCGCAGTTGGGGACCTTGCCGGCGGCACACCATGCCTGCCGGCTCGGCGGGTCCGAGATGTAGCCGTGGGCCGAAGCGGGCGAGGCGATCACCACCACCGATGTGGCGGCGACGATGAGCGCTGCCAGGGGTGCTAACAGTTTCCGCATGTCACCCTTCCTCTGTTGGGGGGTAGTAATGCGAATATAAAGGAAAGTTTCCTAACAATAAACCACATTGTGGAATCCCGACACAGATGGATGTCAGGGAGGTGAACGCCATGGATCCGGCCCGAAACACCGCCCACCGCCGGTCGTGCGCCCGGTCCGCACCCCGAGCACGCCACCGCGTGGGGGTCGTGACCGCGCCGCCGCGACGGCGAGGAGCCGTCGCGGCGGGACAGGTCCAGACATCCGTCGGCACCACCGAGACCGGACCTGTGCGCACGCCGGCACAGGCCATCGGCACCGATCCGGCTCCGGAGCCGCCCTGACGTCAGGGGTGCCCGAACTACTCGGGCGAGGCCGAATCGAACCGGCAGCGGGGCATGTTCGGCGGGGGATGGGCGGAGACGTCGACGTGTTCGGCTCCGGCGAATCCCCACCCCTCCCAGCGCTCGCCGCCCGCCTCCGTGCGGTCTCCCTGCGTGTAGTACCAGACCGTCGCCTCACCGCCCTGGACACGCCCGAGCTCCCAGCAGACGAACCAGCTTCTCCGCGTTTCCAAGGTCCCTATCCTCTCCGTGCCGTCCACGGTGAGGTAGAGGGGTGTCTCGGATCGGTTGGCGCACACGAAGTCTCTGGTCCACGCATAGCCGTCGTGTCCGGCGTCGGTGTGCTTGACTCCGCCGCGCTCGGTGCAGGACTTCACGCTCTCCGCATCGGCCCCGAAGCGGTCGCCCAAGCGCCAGACCAGGATCCCGCCCATGACCAGGACCACCAGCGCCGCCACCGACCATGCGCGACTTCTCCGCAGGACCGACCGACGTCCACGCGCGTTCCCCGGCGAAACCGGCAGAACCGACGAGTCCGATGGGTCCAATAGGTCTGATGGGTCCGGCGGTGCGGGGAGAGCCCGATCCGGAGACGTCAGGTGGTCATCCGGCCGCTAGACAGGCTGCCATGGCCCGGGTTCCGCTTCGGGGATCTGAACGGTCTGTACCCGCACCCACCGCCGGTGCAGTTCGAGTATCTGTGTTCGGCTCGCCTGGCATTCCCTGGCGAACTGCTCCAGAAGCATGAAGCTCGGCGGCACGCCCTCTCCTGAGCAGTAGCGGTGGAGAGTGGATTTGCTGACACCGAGCCGCCTGGCGAGAGCGTCGTAACTACGGCCGGTCTTTTCTCTCATATGGCGTAGATGCGCGGCTAATTCTGCGACGGCGGATGGCTCTGACAACTCCTGCTCCTTGAGTTGCGGCCCGATCTTAACTCCCGAAGGGCAACAGCGGAGTCGGCAGAGTTTCCCGCCCGAATCCCATTACGGTCCCATCGCGTGCGGGATCGCGCTGGTCGACGCGGTCCGCTGTCCCATCGTTTCCACGCCGTCCCAGATCTCTTGTCCCGGGGTGGAGGGCCGGTCATGGTGAGACCGCCGGGCCGGCCGAGATCCTCAACCATGCCCACTCCCCACCGGTCGCAAGGACCGCCGCTCTCAGGAGACGCATGACCATGCCTCCGTTCGCTTCCCCGCGCTCCAGGTATCAACGAACAGCGCGTTCCGCGCTGGTGAGCGCGGCGGCCGCCGCCGCGCTCACTCTTCTCATCGGCGGCCTGCCGAGCCTTCCGGCGCACGGCGCGACCTCCGCGGACACCGCCGTCCAGCGGACCGCGCTGGCCGCCCCCAACCTGCAGTTGCCTTTCCCCTGCGGGCAGCAGCCCCACCGTAGGAACCGAGTGGACCGATGACGGCCAGGTGCAGGAGGACCGCGGGCTGAAGGGGCGTCCCCGCAGGGCCAAACGCCCCGTGCCGATCCCGTCCGAGCCGGTGGCGATCCTGCGCGGGCACATCGCCCGGTACGGCACGGCCCCGGACGGGCGCCTGTTCCGCACTGAGCGCGGCGGGGTACTCCAAGCGTCGGCCTACTCCCGGACCTGGGAGGCCGCGCGTTGTCTGGCGCTCACGCCGTCCCAGGTGGAGAGCGAATCGGCGCGACGGCCGTACGACCTGCGGCACGCGGGCGTGTCTCTCCGGCTCGACGCCGGAATCCCGGCAACCCAGGTAGCCGAGTGGGCGGGGCACAGCGTGGAAGTCCTGCTCAAGATCTACGCCAAGTGCGTGGACGGCCATGACCACGTCTGGCACGGCATGCTCGACCGCGCGCTCGGAGACGACGCCGGTTAAGCCTCCTCCAACCGGGGCCAGTCTCCCCGAAGAGCCGTCTGGACCCAGGGGGTGCGCCTTCCAGGTCTAGAGGGCTGTCTGGAGACCAATTCGGTGCTCTACCAGCGCTCCAGGGGCTAGAGGCCCCCCCCGAAAAGCCCGGAAGGGCCCTTCGTCCCTTCAAAGACGTGTATCTAAAGATCAGTATCGAAGCCGGAAAGGACATGGATTGATCACCCGTCTTCCCCGTGATCCCGTCACCCTCATCAGCCTGTCGGAGTTGCCGTCCAGCACCCCCGGCCGCAGTGCTCGCGAGTGCCCCTGCGGATGGAGCCGGTACCTAGTGCGGTGACCACAACCGTTCACCGGGCTTACCGGCGGGACGATTCCGACGGGCGGTCTTTGCTATCGCTACGATCTGTCCACGGATCGACCCGCCTCCCCGAGGGTGTGCAAGAGCCGCTCCCGGGCGGCATCCAGGCGTCCGCTGTAGTCCGGCATGAAGACCTCGACCAGTGAAGTCTCCAGCGTCCCGGCGATCAGGTGTAGCGGTGACCAGACCGCACGGTCCTCGCCAACCAAGTCGTCGAACTCCGCAGTGCCGATCACGCGGTCGAGCCAGTCAGAGAGCACCAGGGCCTGATCCTGCGTCAGCTTGATCGTGAACTCTCTATCCACCATCCTGCCGAGGGCAGCGTTGCTCGGCGCGGCGGACGTTTGCGGTCACCGCACCAGCTGGGAACCTAGGCATCCGCCTAGGTGATCTTCCCTCTGGGCGATCCAGCATCGGCGGCCGCGCGGCCCTGAGGGCGCATCAGATCGCGGCGGCTCGCTTCCAGGCGGCATCGCGCAGCAGGCGCAGACCGTTGAGACCGACGATGACGGTAGAGCCTTCGTGCCCGGCCACGCCGAGCGGCAGCGGTAGCTCACCGAGCAGGTCCCAGGCCACCAGTACGGCGATGAACGTGGCGGCGATGACGAGGTTGGCGATCACCAGGCGGCGGGCGCGGCGGGCCAGAGCGAGGACCGCCGGGACGGTGGCCAGGTCGTCGCGGGTGATGACGGCGTCGGCGGCTTGCAGGGTGAGGTCGGCGCCGGAGCTCCCCATCGCGATCCCGGCGTGCGCACTGGCCAGAGCGGGGGCGTCGTTGACGCCGTCGCCGACCAGGGCCAGCCGGGCGCCGTGCTGCCGCAGTTCGTGAACGGCGTTGACCTTGTCCTGCGGCAGCAGCTCGGCCCGCACGTCGGTGATGCCCGTCTGTTCGGCCACGCGGGCCGCGGCGCGGGGATTGTCACCGGTCAGCAGGACGGGGGCTGTGCCGGTCAGGCCGGTCAGCTGCGTCACCGCCTGTGCCGCGCCGGGGCGGATGCGGTCGGCCAAGGCGAGCGCCGCGACGGGGCGGCCGTCCAGGAGCATCAGCACGGCGCTGTGCCCGTCGTCTTCGAGGCCGACCACGACTTGGCGGGCCCGCTCGGCATCGCCGGACATGGTGCCGGTTACGGTCTGCTTCAGCAGGTGGGCGGGGCTGCCGATCTCGACCAGGTGCCCATCGACGCGGGCACGCACGCCGCGTCCGGGCAGGGCGGCGAAGTCGGCGGCCTCGGGCAGCGACAGTCCCTTGCGGTGGGCGGCGGCGACGATGGCGCGGCCGAGCGGATGTTCCGAGCCCTGCTCGGTCGCGGCCGCCAGCATGAGCAGCCGGTCGGCCTGCGCCTCGGCCCCACCCTCTGATCCACTTGCCGCGGTGGTCGCCGCGCCGGGCAGGACGCGCAGCCGGGTCAGATGCGGGCTGCCTTCGGTCAGGGTGCCGGTCTTGTCGAAGGCGACCCGGTCGACGTCGGCCAGGTGCTCCATCACCACCGCGGACTTGACCAGCACGCCGTTGCGGCCGGCGGTGGCGATCGCGGCCAGCAGCGGCGGCATGGTGGCCAGCACCACCGCGCACGGCGAGGCCACGATCATGAACGTCATCGCCCGCAGCAGGGCCTCCTGCACCGGGGTGCCCCACAGCAGGGGCAGCGTGAACAGGGCGAGGGTGGCGGCCACCATGACGATCGAGTAGCGCTGCTCGACCTTCTCGATGAACAGCTGGGTGCGGGCCTTGGTGGCGCCGGCCTGCTCGACCATGGCCACGATCCGGGCGATCACCGTCTCGCCGGCGGGCCGGGTGACCTGGACGCGCAGCGCGCCGGTGCCGTTCACCGTCCCGGCGAACACCTCATCGCCGCTCTGCTTGTCGGCCGGGAGGCTCTCGCCGGCGATGGAGGCCTGGTCGACGTCGCTGGCCCCGTCCACCACCCGCCCGTCGGCGCCGATGCGCTCGCCGGGCCGCACCACGATGACGTCGCCGACGCGCAGGTCGGCGGCCGCCACGATCTCCTCCTCGCCCGCGGCGGACAGGCGGGCGGCCTGGTCGGGCGCCAGGTTCAGCAGGTCGCGCACCGAGTCCTCGGTGCGTTTGGTGGCCACCGCCTCCAGTGCGCCGGAGGTGGCGAAGATGACGATCAGGAGTGCCCCGTCGAAGACCTGACCGATCGCCGCGGCGCCGATCGCGGCGACGACCATGAGCAGATCGACGTCCAGGGTCTTCTCGCGCAGGGCCTTCAGCCCGGCCAGGCCCGGTTCCCAGCCGCCGGCGGCGTAGCAGGTCAGATACAGCGCCCACCGCAGCCAGGCAGGCGCGCCGGTGAGCTGCGCGGCGCCACCCGCGGCGAACAGCGCGGTGGCCGCCAGAGCCCAGCGCACCTCGGGCAGCGAGCCCGCTCCCGAGCGCCACCAGCGCAGCCGCCGGGACGCGGGTGCCGGCCGTACGGCGGCCTCGAACGTGGTCAGATCAGTCGTCACCAAAGCATCTTATATGCGCAGTAACGCAGATACGCATGCAGTGAGGTTCGAGGTAGGCTGGCCCTATGCACACCTCGCTATCCGACTTCGACATGCCGAACGAGGAGCAGGTGCATCTGGCCGCCGAGGCCTTCCGCCTGCTGTCCGACCCCACCCGCATCAAGATCCTGTGGGCGCTTCTGCAGGGCGAGTCCAACGTCGCCTGCCTGGCCGAGCTCGCCGACGCCGCCCCCACCGCGGTCAGCCAGCACCTGGCCAAACTCCGGCTGGCCGGCCTCGTCAAAGGACGCCGCGAGGGCACGTTCGTGTACTACAGCGCCGCCGACGAGCACGTGCGGCGCCTGCTGGCCGAAGGGCTGTTCCACGCCGACCACCTCGACCGGGCCGGTCATGCTGATGAGGTCGGCCCCGCCGAAGCCCAGCCGGACGAGCCCCTGGCCGAACGAGCGGCCGCGCACACCCGCTGACCCCGTCCAGTCGGCGGCACATGGCCTGTCAGTAAGGATCTTGTCACCTGGTACACGCGACAGTTCCGACCGATCAGAACGTCAGCTCTGCCGGGTCTCCCGAAATCACATCCGTCCAGGTCAGCGCCCTAGGACGCCCGAACGCCATGATCCGGCCACCGCCCCGCCCCGGTTGTCCACAGCCGTGACCACTCCGGCCGCCACCCGCCGTCCGGGCCCTCTGACCAGCGCAGACGCTCTACTTCGCGCCTGGTGACACCGACCCGAGCGCCGGGCCGAAAAGGGCCGCTTTGCCGCCTCCACCGTCTATGACCCGCACGGAAGCCACCCAGGCGTTCACCTAGCCAGGAACCTAGTGCTGTGACCGGGGAGGTTCACCGTGATCGGAAGGCGGCTCGTGAGACGAGCGCACGCGAAACCCCTGGTATTACTGGGGCATGCCGGAAGAGACCGCACGCTCCGCGATCGACACGTTCATCTCCGCGTTCAACGCCTCGGACGACAGCCATGTGACCGCCCTGCTCTCCCGGGCCCTGACCTCAGACGTGGTCTTCTGGGGGCCGTTGGGGCGCAGCGAAGGAATCGGGGCGGTCGAGCGGTTCGTGCTGGACATCCGACGCCACCCGGCGGGGACCGGCACGATGGTGCGCTGCTCAGCGGTGGACATGCCTGACGAATGGGCCCGGTACCAGTGGGTCTTCACCACGCCTGATGGAGGCCCCCGCCTGGCGGGAACGGATGTCGTCCATCTGCGACGGAGCCTCATCGACCAGGTCATCGTCTTCGCGGGGGAGATCGAGCCGTTCGCCTCCTGAGTCATCCTTCTGTCGCCGTCCTTCTCCTGAACCTGCCCCGTCGGCGTTCGGGGGCCGCTGTTCGCGGTTGGTCAGGCCGCGGTGTTGAGGGGGCGTCCGCCCCAGCGAATGCCCTCTTCGCTGCGGGTGCGGGCGCGTTCCTTGCGCTGGGCGGCGAGTACGTCGGGGTGGCGGGCGTTGGTGTTGCGCCAGCGCAGGTAGCAGGAGCCTGCGGTGGGCCGGATCCCCAGGGGCCGAACTCGTCGAAGGCGAAGACCCGGTCCGGGAAGCGTTCCAGCACCTGCTCGACCCGGTCGAGCTTGGCGTCGCGATCAGGGTCGGGTGACTCCTTCCAGGTCTTGGTGCGCTGGAAGGTGATGCCGCGGCGCCGGAGCAGGCACCGTAAGGCTTCACGGCCGATGCGGATGACACGTCCGTGCACTTTCCGCGGGTAGGCGGCGAGCTTGCGCAACGACCAGCGGGTGAAGGGCTGGCCGAGCTTGGTGGGGCGGGTGGTGGCCGTCTGGATGACGAAGCCTTCCTCGTCAGGGCTGAGCCGGCGGGGACGGCCTCCCGCCCAGCGAGGGTCCAGGCAGGCCAGGCCGATCTCGTTGAACCGGTGGATCACGTCCCGGACGGTGTCCTCGTCGGCCTGGCCCAGCTGGGCGGTCACAGGCACCCGGTTCCCGCCGGCCGAGGCCGGCAGCATCATCGCGCGCCGGTAGCGCACCGAGTTGGTGCTGCCCCGGCGCACGGTCTGCTGCAGCTTCTGCCCCTCCTGGTCGGTCAGCCTGCGTAAACGGACAGGCTCAGCCACCGCGCCTCCAGCGCTCGGATCGGACGTCACCGCACATCCAACCGTCACGATCACCAACCCGGTGAACCTTCCGGGTCAGAGCACTGGACGACGAGCACGAGCACGTTCAGAAGCACTTCGAGTGGGGTCATGGCGTAGCCCCTAACACCCTGAAGCCAAGATGGCAGTGGGACCTCGGGATAGCCGTTGTTCACAGCACCTCCCCCACGCCCTGGCGCAGACTCGCCTACGGGATGACCAAGCTCGCCCAGCGGGAAGGTGGCTATGACGTCCCCACGGTCCCCGACCCGTTCGCCGGCCGCCCTTGGGACGACTCGGACCGCCCTCGGATGGTGCCGTATCGCCATGACGACCGAGTCCGTGGTTTTGCCTGCCTTACGGATGCGCCCACCGTCGGGCGCCTACTCCCCCTCAGGGGAGTTCGCCGAGATCAGCGATGGACCTGTTCGTGCCGGCATCGCTTTGATCTGGGTGGCTTATCACCGGCGAGGCCAAGGAGTCGGTGCCGCCCTCGTAAGGGCCGCCGCTCATCACGCCGGCACTGTCATCACAGACATGTCTTGGAGCGTGCCCTTCACAGAGTCAGGCAGAGCGCTTGCCGCCAAGATCAACCCGGATGGGTCCTGGCTTGCCTGAGTCCCTACCTGTCCAGACACCCTCGGCAAGATCGGTACACCCCTGGTACGCGACCAGTGGCACACGGCTGGATCCGGTGGCACAGGGCGGCACACCCCGGAAAGCGAAACGACCTGCGTTGCCGCAGGTCGTTGAGGGTTTCCCCTGGTAGATCGCTGGTGCCCCCTGCAAGATTCGAACTTGCGCTCCCGGCTCCGGAGGCCGGTGCTCTATCCCCTGAGCTAAGGGGGCCAACGAGTGAAAGATTACCAGGTTCTGGAGGTGGACTGATACTCGAAGCGCGGAGGGGAGATCACAGGAGGCGAACGGCTTCGTCCGGCGGGGCGGATGGCGTCACCGAGGGCTCGGGCGGACGGCTCCTCGGTAGCGGGCGCGGTAGTAGGGGGAGACGGCGAAATTCGTCATCCTGACGACGTCGCCGGTCTTGGGGGCGTGGACCATGACGCCGTCCTTGACGTAGATGCCCACATGGGTGGGGTCTCCTGTGCCGCCTCCGAAGAAGACCAGGTCACCGGCCCGGAGCCGGGAGAACGGCACCCGGCGGCCCTGCCTGAACTGGCTGCCGGTGTAGTGGGTGAGCGCGACGCCCGCCCTGGACCAGGCGTGCAGGGCGAGCCCCGAGCAGTCGAAGCCGCCACCGGTCGGCCCCGCGCCGGACCCGCCTCCCCAGACGTACGGCCTGCCGAGCTGGCGGAGGGCCGCGGTCACGGCCGTCCGGCCGGATGAGGTACGGCGCGGCCGCGGAGAGGGAGCGGGTGAGGCGGGGCGTGACCGCGGAGAGGGGGCGGACGAAGGGCCGGACGAGGGGCCGGGCTTCCCCGCCTCGCCGGATGGTCCGCCCTTCTCATGGGACGGCCCGGCCTCGGCCGCGCTCGGGGGCACGGCCCCGATCACGCCCGGATCAGCGGCCCCGGGCCCGGCGGGGCCCGTGCCGGGAACCTTCTCCGGCGGCTCACCCCCGGAGCCCGGAACCCCCCGTGGCGGCGTGGAGGGTGGAGGCGCCCACGGCGACACGGAGCCGAGAGCCGGAGGCGCCGGCGGCGCGAAGTCGTGGGCCGGAGGCGCCGGCGGCGCGGAGTCGAAAACCGGGGGCGCCGGCGGAGTGGGGGCCGGAACCGCCCGGCGGGCCTCGCAGGCGGCGACGAGGGCGTCCCGCACCTCGCTCTCGATCCATCTCCGGATGCCGTCCGGCATCCCGGCCCCGAGGAGGGGGCGGATGCTCAACAGGAGCCGCACGGCGTCGGGGCAGTGCCGGGCCGGAGACTCCTGCGGCGCTCCCGCCAGGGTCGCCGTGAGAGCGGTGGCGGCGAGGAATGCGGTGATCATGTGTCCTCCCAGGTTCGGCGGATGACCGGGGCCCAGGATCGGCCGGAACATGTGATCACCAAGGAGCCGAACGGGATTCTGTGGACAACGCGGCACCGCCCACAGCGGGTGACGCGCCGCTGCCCGCCGGTTTCATCGCCCGCGGGCACGGTGGCGTCCCCAACGGCGGGCGGCGCGCCTTCCGGCCCTCGGCTCCCGCGGCTTTTCCGGGCGCCGCCGGTACGCGTCCGGCGAAAACCACGCGTGGCCCCGCTCCCACGGGTTAGCCTCACGGCCGTGGGCGAGGTTCTGGGCAAGGTACTGGTGGTGGATGACGACGAGGTCATCCGGCAGCTCATCGCGGTCAACCTGACCCTTGAGGGGTTCCAGGTGGAGACCGCCTTCGACGGGCAGGACTGCCTGGACAAGGTGCGGGACGTGATGCCCGATGTGATCACGCTGGATGTCATGATGCCCCGGCTCGACGGCTGGATGACCGCCACGAAGCTGCGGAGAAACGAGGGGACCAGTCACATCAAGGTCGTTCTGATCACCGCGCGGGCGCAGGAGGACGACAAGCGGCGCGGGTTCGGCATCGGGGTCGACGCCTACCTCACCAAGCCGTTCGACCCGGCCGAGCTGATCCAGGTCGTCCGCGACCTGGCCGTCTCCACCCGGAGCCGCTGACTCCCCGGCCGCCGCGCCGGTTCCCGATGCCCGCGGGGTCCCTACAGAAGGCCCTCCCTGCGGGCCACGGCGGCGGCCTGGGTGCGGGAGGAGACGCCGAGCTTGCCCAGGATGTTGGAGACGTGCACGCTCACCGTCTTCTGCGCGATGAACAGCCGTTCGCCGATCTCGCGGTTGGCCAGGCCCTCGGCGACCAGCGTGAGCACCTCCCGCTCCCGCCCGGTGAGCGCGCCCGGGCGCGACCCGGCGGGCGTCCGCCCCCGCGTGCCGTCCCGTGTCTCCCGCCCCTCGGCGGCCCCTGACCCGGACCCCGCCGCGGCTCCCGCCACCGACCCCGCCACGCCCCCGAAAGCGCCCCCGGAAGCGTCCCCGGGCCCGGTCCCGGAAGCGGCCCCGGACGGCGCCTCGGACTCGGCCGCGGGGAATCGCGCCCGGCGGCCCAGATCGGCCAGGGCGTCGCCCAGCGGCCGGGCGCCGAGCGACGCGGCGACCCGGACGGCCCGCCTCCACTCCTCAAGAGCCGCGGCGTGGTCTCCCGAGACGAGCAGCGCCTCGGCCAGCCGCCACCGCGAGCGCGCGGTCTCGTAGACGAACCCGTAGTCGAACGCCTCGACCGCGGCCCGCCAGGCCCCGACGTCGGCGCGGCCGTGCGCGCGGTGCCATTCGGCCTCGGCCCTCGCCAGCCAGGCGTGCCCCTCGGCCCCCATCCCGGGCCGGACCGGGCCGCGGGCACGGGCCAGCAGCTCGTCGGCGCCGTCGGTACGGCCCAGCTCGGCCAGCGCCCACAGCCCGACCGCCCCGATGCGGATGTTGCCCATGTAGGCCGGGTCGAGGGCGTCGAGGACGGCGGTCACGTGGTCCAGGGCGAGGGCGGGGGCGCCGTTCCACAGGGCGTGCTCGGCGGCCAGCGCCCGCGACATGTAGACGACCAGGGAGTCGGACCAGAAGGGACGCACCCAGGTCAGCCGCTCGTCCACCTCGGGCAACCCCATGGCGACCTCGACGTACAGCGCGAAGGACGACAGAATCGCCTCATGGTTCGTGCCGACGCGCACGCCGAACCCCGAGCCCTCTCTGCGGGCCCGCACCCAGTCCCCCGCCGTGTAGTGGATCAGCAGCTGGAGGAACCGCAGGTCGGTGCCGAAGGTGCTCCAGGACAGGCCGCTGTCCTCGGCCAGCCGGACGCCGCGCTCGGCGATCACGGCTGCCTCCGCCATCGAGCCGTGCTCGAACGTGAGCCGGGCGTGCTGGAAGATCGCCCGCAGGTCGACGGCCAGGTCGCCGGACTCCTGGGCGGCGGCGGCGCCGAACAGCTCCCCGGCCCGGCCGGGGTCGCCGTCGTACTCGGCGCAGGAGGCGAGAGTGATCATCGCGCTCTTCTGCGCGTCGCGGGCCCCGGTGTCCCCCGCGATCTCCAGGGCGCGTTCGGCGAGCGGCCCGATCTCCGCATCGCGGGCGGTGGGGATGAGCGTGCGGGCGAGGGTGGCCAGCGCCCGCGCCAGTACGGCCGTGCCCGGGGCGGCCGCCGCCACGGCCTCCTCCGCGGCGGCGACGGCCGCCGGCACGTCGTCGGAGTCGTAGAGGTAGTAGGCGAGCCGCTCGCGGGTCTCGGCCGTCGGGGGCAGCTCCCGCAGCTGGGCGATGGCCCGGTGGTTGTCGCCCATGTCGGCCGCGGCGGCGGCGGTGCGCATGGCGAGCCGTACGCGGTCCGTCCCGGCGCGGCGCTCGGCGTCGGGGACGCGGTCCCAGAGCCCGAGCGCCTGCTCGAAGTGGCGGTGCGCCTCGGCGGGCGCGCCGAGGCGCTCGGCCCGCCGGCCCGCCTCGACGGAGGCCGACATCGCCTCGGCGAGGTCGTGTCCGGCGAGGTAGTGGTAGGCCAGCTCGGCCGCGGCGCCCTCGCGGGCGGTGAGCAGCCGGGCGAACTCCGAGTGCATCCGGGTCCGCTCGCCGGGCAGCAGGTCGGTGTAGACGACCTCCTGGAGCAGGGCGTGGCGGAAGGCGTAGCCGTACTCCCCGTCGGGGCGGAGCAGCCCCTGGGAGACGATCTCCCGCATGGCGTCCTCGAAGGCGAGGTCGTCCAGGCCGGACGCCTCCTGGAGCAGGGCGTGGTCGACGCGCCGCCCCGCGACGGCGGCGGTGCGCAGCACCCGCTGGGCGGCGTCGGAGAGCGGTTCGACCCGGGAGAGCAGCAGGTCGGCCAGGCCGTCGCTCATCGAGCAGCCGTCGGTCACCGCCTCCAGGAGCTCCTCGGCGTAGAACGGATTTCCCTCGGCCCGGTCGACGACCTCGCTGATGACCTGCGGATCCGTCCCGCCGAGTTCGGAGAGGTGGTCGGCCATCTCGTCGGGACCGAGCGGGCTCAGCTCGACGGCGGTCACCGAGGGGAGGCGCTTGAGCTCGGCGAGGACGCGGCGCAGCGGGTGGCGGCGGTGCAGGTCGTCGGTGCGGTAGGTGCCGACCAGGCAGACGCGCTCGGTCTGCAGCATCCGGCTGAGGAAGACGAGCAGGTCGCGGGTGGAGCGGTCGGCCCAGTGGAGGTCCTCCAGGATCAGCAGCACGGGCCTCGTCGCCAGGAAGCCCAGCATCGAGCCGAAGAGCTGCTGCTGGGTGAGGGCCGAGGCTGTCTCGGCGCCGAGGTCGACACCGCCGGGCAGCAGCCTGCCGAGTATCGGGCGTGCCTCGATCTCCGCGCGCAGCTCCGCGGGCGCGCCGCGCAGGGCGTCGGCCAGCGGGAGGTACGGCAGCGCGTCGCCCAACTCGGCGCACTGCCCGACCAGTACGGCGAAGCCGGCCGCCTCGGCCCGTTCGGCCAGCTCAGTGACCAGGCGGGTCTTGCCGATCCCGGCGTCGCCACCGATGAGGGCCACCCCGGCCAGTCCCGCGGCTGCGGAGTCGAGGACCGCGGCCAGGCGGGTGAGCTCCGCCGATCGCCCGATAAGCGCGTTCAGCGCCTTTTGCCAGCCCACGACGGCGAGTATGTCATGACTCGCCGATAGCGCCCTTCGGCCGGTCGCCCGCCGGCACGGGCGCGCCCGCGTCGCCGTCCGGCCGGTCGCAGGACAGGTCTCGCAGGTCCTCCAGCAGGCGGGCCAGCGGCCCCGGCGCGGCCAGCGCGCCCAGGTGTCCCCGGCGGGGCAGCAGGATCAGCCGCCCGTTCCGGCAGGCGCGCAGGAAGTCGCGCTCGTTCGCCCGGAGCGGGTCACGGGCGCCGTTGACCAGCCACACCCGGCCCGGGTAGGCGGCCAGCGCCGCGAGGTGGTCGTACCCGGTGACGGCTTCGACGACCTGCGGCAGCACCTCGCACGACAGTCCCCCGGCGACCATCGCCGCACCGGCCGGGCCGGGCAGGAGGCCGCGGAGGAGACGGGCGCTGACCCGGTCGGCGCGCGCCGGGTTCCGCGCGGCCAGGGAGGCGGCGAACCGGTAGGGGACGGTCGTCAGCCGGCTGTTCGAGGTGCATCCGAGGGCGGCCAGCCCCGCGACCCGCCCGGGGAAGCGGCCCGCGGCGGCGATGCCGACGTAGCCGCCCAGGGAGAGCCCGGCCACGAACGCCCGGCCGCCGAGCGCGTCGATCGCGTCGGCCACCGCCGACGCGGCTCCCTCCATCGTGAACGGCTCGCCCCGGCGCGAGCCGTGTCCGGGCAGGTCGGGAGCGGCGACCGGGCCGCCGATCCGGGCGGCCACGGGGTCCCACATGGTCGCACTGACCCGGATTCCATGGACGAGGACGACCGGCAGCATCACTGACCTCCACGCTTCGAGGGCGTACCGAGCGGACTGCAACGCAACGATGCGTTGCAGTTCGGTATGCCGCCATTAAAACACAACGCACCGTTGCGTGGTTATAGTCGGTACGGCACGGCACCGGCACCACACCGCCGCGGGACCGCACGGGACCCTCCACGATCGCGCGGGACCTGACGGCATCGGGCGGCGTCGGGCGGCACGGGACGGTGAACCCGAACGGCACCGCACGGGACCGCGGAGAGCGAAGAACAGGGAGCAGGGAGCAGGGATGGCACCGCGCAAGGAGCAGCAGATCTTCCGGGCCACGCTGGACCTGCTGGCCGAGAAGGGCTACGACGGGCTGACCGTCGAGGGGGTGGCGGAGCGGTCGGGGGTCAACAAGACCACGATCTACCGGTGGTGGCCGTCGAAGGCGGCGCTGCTGGCCGCCGCGCTGGTGGAGGCGGACCTGCTGACGCTGGAGCAGCCCGACACCGGCAGCCTCAGGAAGGATCTGGAGGCGCTGGTCACCGGCATGGCCGGGCTGCTCACCCGCCCGCCGTCGGCGGACGTGGCGCTGGCCGCGCTCGGCGCCGCCGTACGTCATCCCGAGATGGCCGCCGCGGCCCGGCGCTTCTTCACCGAGCGGCTCGCCGGGGAGGCGGAGATCTTCGAGCGGGCGCGGCGGCGCGGCGAGCTGCCGGCCTCGGCCGACCCGCTGCTGATCATGGACCTGCTCGGCGGCGCGGTGTGGCTGCGCGTGGCCTTCCGCGGCATGCCGCTGGACGACGGTTTCGCCGCGAGGGCGGTGTCCGCGGTCCTCGACGGGGTGGTCCGCGAGGACGGGACCTGCCCTTGACCCGGGACGACGGCTGACGACGTCGACGCGGACGGTGCGGGTCAGCCCGCGAGCGCGGCCGTGACGCGGTCCAGGATCGGGTACGGCACCAGCCCGTAGGCGTGGAAGTCGACCGCGTCCGCCCCGGCCGCCCGGGCCGCCCGGACCTTGGCGGCGAGCCGGTCGGCCGAGTCGGTGTCGGGCGGGCCGGGCCGCAGCACGACCCGCAGCTCCCGCTCCTCGCCCGCCGAGCGGCGGTAGGCGCCCACGTCGTCGGCCACCCGGACGGCGTCGCGGGCGTAGCCGAACGCGCCGAGCGAGGGCACCAGGTCGCCCAGCGCCACCAGGTCCACGCCGAGCTGCCAGGCGTCGTGCGCGGCGAGTCCGGGGGCGGGCAGACCGTCGTCGTGGCCCTTCACCGCGCCGGTCCCGTCGAGGAAGACGAGCCTGGAACCCTCGGCGGCGACGGCGGCGGAGACCTCCGAGACCAGCGAGGTCACCGCCTCCGAACGGGCCCTGGCGTAGGCGACCGCCTCGGGTCCGGCGTAGGCGGTCAGCGCCGCCCGGGTCACCTCGCCCTGCGCCGGCGGGTCGCCGCCGAGCACGCCGCCCACGATCCGCGCGCACTCCTCGCGCGCCGCCTCGGCGTTGACGCCCAGGTCGGTCGCGCGCCGCATGCAGAAGTCGCAGAAGCACAGGCCGAACAGGAACGCGTCCATCGGCCCGAGGGGGACGTGGCCGCGCCCGGGGCCGTGCCCCCGGCCGGAGCCGCCGAAGCCGCAGGGGCCGCCGAAGGCGCCGAAGTGCAGCGCCTCGGCGACCACGCTGTCCACCCCCTGCCTGGCCACCGCCCGGCCCAGCGCCGCCGCGTAGGAGCGGACGTCCGGGTGGGAGGGGCACAGGTCGGCGGGCGCGCCCCGGTCGCCGAAGCAGCTCCGCACGGTCACGTCGGGGGCGGCGAGGCCCAGCGTGGCGTTCCGCAGGAAGACCGCCCAGCCGTGCAGCCGCAGGCCGCGCCGGGCGGTGTCCGCGCGCAGGGCGGCCAGCGGCTCCTCGGCGGCCCCGGCCTGGACGGGCGGGGTCAGGCGCAGCCCGGCGAACAGGTCCGCGGGCGGTGTGAAGTGGACCCCGTCCGCGCGCAGCGTCACCCGGGCCGGGCCGTGGGGCGTGATGTCGCGGGACCGCTCGCCGGCCGCCGCCACGGTCACGCCCGCGACGCCGTACCCGGCGATCCGGTCGAGGACCGCCGCGCGGCCCTCCCCGCGCACGTCCTCGACGTGGACGCGTAGCGAGCTGTCCAAACCGCCGCCCTTCACCCGGAACCGGAGTCGGAGTCGAAGCCGGTCAGACTTCAACGCCCCTTGTAGGCGACGAAGTCGATCTCGACGAGGATGTCCATGAGGTCGGACCCGACGGTGGTGCGGACCGGGTAGGGCCGGGTGAAGTAGGACTTGTAGACCTCGTTGTAGGCGGCGAAGTCGCGCTTGAGGTGCTGAAGGTGGACGGTCGCCTTCACCACGTCGTCGAAGCCCAGGCCGTGGGCGGCCAGGATCGCGCCGAGGTTGCGCATGACCTGGTGGGTCTGCTCGGCCACGTCGGTCCCGACGACCTCGCCGGTCTCGGGGTGCAGCGGCCCCATGCCGGAGGTGTAGACGAAGTCCCCGACGACGAGACCCTGGGAGTACGCCCCGACCGGCGCCGCACCCTCGGCGGTGCGCAGCTCCTGCTTGACGCTCATCAACTACCTCCAGCGTGGGAACCCGGCCCGCGGGGCCGGGAGGAGGCACGGCACGGCGCCACGCCTCCGATCGGGTCGCATGTCCGCGCCCACCGGCTCGGCGGGCGACGAACGATCGAAAACAACTTAAACAGAGGGAAATATACGGAATTCAGAAGAAAGTGGTAACAAGATCGACGACACGGTAGTCGTCGTCCACCACCGGGATGACCCGCCACTTGTCGAAGGCGGTGCACGGGTGGGAGATGCCGAACGGCACCAGCTCGCCCGGCGTGGCCCGCGATCCGGGTGCCAGCCGTACGACCGCGTGCTGGTCCTGCATCCTGATCACCTCCGAGCCCGTGAGGACTCCGCGCGGCACCGGGAACCCCTCGTCGAAGGGGGCGTCGCGCTTGCCGAGCCCGACGACGGCCAGCCCCGGCTCGGGGGTGCTCAGCACGTGCGCCCAGACCTCCAGCGCCGCCTGCAGCTCGCCCTCGATGCGGTTGTACGGCGTGTGCTCGCGGTAGTGGCCGTCGTCGTGGGTGACGTAGGCGCCGCTGCGCAGCACGATCCTGGCCTGGCAGGCGGCGAGCTCCCGGCCGACCACGTCGAACCACTGGCTGCCGCCCACCGACAGGATCGGGTCGCGCACCCGCAGGTGCGCGAGCGCCTCCAGCATCCGGCCGAGGTAGGCCCGCACCTCCTCGGCCGTGCCCAGCACCCCTTCGTACCCGGCGACCCCGGCGAGCTCAACGCCCTCGGCCGCCTGCGCCGCCCCGGCGACCTCCAGCAGCTCATCCAGCGTACGGCTGCCGCACCGCGCGCCCGCGACACCCAGCTCGGCCAGCACCCGGAACGGCCTGGCACCCGCGTGCGCCGACAGCGTCTCCACCCCCGCCACCGAGTCCACGAAACACAGGAACTCGGCCGCGGGGTCCTCCTCCAGCCACGCGGCGACGGCGTCGAGCCCGGCGGGGTCGAAGAACTGGTTGGCCAGGACGATCCGGGAGACCCCGAACTCGCGCAGGATGAGGACCTGGCTCGGGGTGGCGGCCGTCATCCCCCACGCGCCCGCGTCCAGCTGGGCGCGGACCAGCTCGGGGGACATGGTCGTCTTGGCGTGCGGGGCGAGCAGCATGCCGTGCCGCGCGGCGAAGTCCGCGAGCGTGGCGATGTTGTGCTCCAGCGCGGAGCGGCGCGCCACCATGACCGGGAAGCTGAAGGCCCCGCCGAACAGCGAGGACCCCACCGCCTTCGCGGGGTCCACGATCCCCTTCACCGTCGCCGTCACCGCACGCTCCCTTCGTCTCCCCGCAGTCCCGGAGGACGGTGCCTCCACGCCGCGAGGGTCCTGGTGATCCCGCGGGCGCCGGACGCCGCCGGTCCCGCCGACCCTATCCTCGCGGTCCGGGGGGCCACAGGGGAAACGGACGCCGCGCGGGAGGCGGAGCCGGGCCCACCGGGACCGCCGGGGAGGCACGGGGCCGGGTCCACCGGGACGCGGGGGAACGAACGGAGCCGCTCACGGCCGCAGCGCCCGCCCGGGGGTGGCGCCGGTGAGCCGTCCCGCGGCCAGGACCGGCACGCCGGAGACGAGGACGTCGTCCACGCCGGCGGCCGGGACGCGGGGGGACTCGTAGGTGGCCAGGTCGCGGACGGCGGCGGCGTCCACGACGGCGAGGTCGGCGATCTGGCCGGGGCGGACCAGGCCCCGGCGGGGCAGGCCGAAGCGGCGGGCGGGGTGGGAGGCCAGGTGAACGGCGGCCTGCGCGAGGCTCCAGTCGCCGGTCTCGCGGACGTGGTGGCCGAGCATGCGGGCGAACGCCCCGTACCCCCGGGGATGGGGGTGCCCGCCGACGTAGATGCCGTCGGAGCCGCCCGTGTGGGCCGGGTGGCGCAGGATCGCGCGGACCGACTCCTCCCCCTCGGGGCCCTCGTCCGGGCGGGCCGTCACGCAGCCGGCCGAAAGGCGGGTGTCGAGGAGGATCCGGCGGCAGAACTCCCCCGGGCCGGTCCCGGCCTTCGCGGCGGCCTCCGGGAGCGTCATCCCCTCGGCCCACTCGGCCCCGGGCACGTGGGAGAGGGTGATCCTCGGCCAGAGGGATTCGTCCCATTCGACCGGCTCGGAGGCGAGGATCTCCAGCGCCCGCTCGGTGTCGGCGGCCGGGATCCGCGCGGGCAGCGCGACCATCGCCAGGATCGTGCTGCCGCGCAGGTAGGGGTAGCTGTCGAAGGTGACGTCCAGCCCTTCGTCGAGGGCCGCGTCGAGGGGCGGCAGCAGGACGGACGCCGGGCCGTGGTAGTGCGACACGTGGACGGCGGCGCCGGACGCGCGGGCGATGGCGGCCACCTCGGCCATGCCGGTCGCGGCCCGCTCGCCGTACGCGCGCATGTGGGTGACGTACGGCAGGCCGCCCAGCGGCGCGCACAGCGCGGCGATCTCCGCGGCGTCGGCGTAACGGCCGGGGGCGTACTCCAGCCCGGTGGACAGCCCCGCCGCGCCCTCCTCCAGGCCGCGCTCGACCCGGGCGAGCATCGCGGCCAGCTCCTCCCGGGTGGCGGCCCGCTCGGCGGGGCCCATCACGTCGTAGCGGATCGTGCCGTGCGGCAGCAGGTAGGCGGTGTTGAGCGCGGTCGTCCTGTCGTGGCCGTCCAGCAGCTCGCGGACGCTCAGCGGCCCGTCGGCCCAGGGGTGGACGCCGTTGACGGCCGCGAAGTAGCGGGTGACGTAGGCGAGGGTCCCGGGGGTGGTGGCCGGGGCGAAGGACAGGCCGTCCTGGCCGAGGACGAACGTGGTCACGCCCTGGCGGAGCGCGGCGAGCTGCACCGCCGGGTCGCCCGCCAGGGCGTCGCCGTGGACGTGGCAGTCGACCAGGCCGGGCATGACGTGCCGTCCCGAGGCGTCGACGACCGTGGCGGCCTCGGCGCCGTCCAGCCTCCCCACCGCGACGATCTCGTCCGCGACGACGCCGACATCCGCGGGGAAGGCGGGGGCTCCCGTGCCGTCCAGCACCCGGCCGCCCTGAACCAGCACATCAAAGATCATGCCCGGATTGAACCATCCGCCGCGCTCCGGCGCACTCCCCCGCCCGCGCCGGGCCTTCGCGGGGCCCGCGGATGAGGACCAGGTCGTCGCGGCGCGCTCCCCCGCCCGCGCGGGGCCTCGCGACCCGGAAGCCCACGGCGTCCGCGCGGGGTCCTCTCCCCGGCCGGTCCCCCACCGACGGGCCGGTGACGCCCGGAGCCGGTGGGCGATGGCATCCTTCAAAGGCCAGGAACCTCCCCCGCAGGAAGGCCGTCGTCCCGTGCGCACAAGGCAGTTCCTCCCTCGCCCCCGCCGTCCCCGCGACGCCCCGGTCCGGGCCGCGGCCCCGATGGCGGCCCCGATGGCGGCGGCGCTGGCCGCGGCGGTGCTCGCGGTGGCGGGCTGCGCCGCGGACGGCGGTACGGCCCGCGGCCCCGGCTCCGCCGCCGCCCGGACCCCCGCGGCGAGCGGGACCGGCGGGGCGACCGGCACACCCGCCCCGGCGGGGACGGACGCGCCCCGCGTGCCGTTCGGCGGGCACGCGGGCCGCTACGCCGCCGGGACGCTGCGCCCGAGCGGCGACCAGGCCGCCCTCGACGCGAAGGTCGTCGAGCACTACCGGCGGTGGAAGGCCGCCTTCGTCAGGCGGGACTGCGGCCGCGACCGGTACCAGATCCTCTCCCCCGACGCCGACCACCCGTACGTGGCCGAGGCCCAGGGCTACGGCATGGTCGTCACCGCCACCATGGCCGGGGCGGACCCGGACGCGAAGAAGATCTTCGACGGGCTCCTGCGGTACGTCCTGGCCCACCCCTCGTCGATC
This sequence comes from Streptosporangium sandarakinum, assembly GCF_013409935.1. GTDB lineage: Bacteria > Actinomycetota > Actinomycetes > Streptosporangiales > Streptosporangiaceae > Streptosporangium > Streptosporangium nondiastaticum. The sequence goes on from NZ_JACCCO010000001.1 coordinate 2,095,257, forward strand.
ACCCCCGGCCTGCTCGCGGCCGAGCAGGACGCCTCGTGCAAGAGCGTGAACGGCGGCGACTCCGCCACCGACGGCGACCTCGACGTCGCCTACGGCCTGCTCCTGGCCGACCGGCAGTGGGGAAGCTCGGGCGCCTTCGACTACCGCGGGCTGGCGCTCGACCGGATCCGCGCGATCAAGGAGGGCGAGATCAACCCGGTCACCAGGCTCACCAAACTGGGCGACTGGACCGACCGCGGCGACGAGTACTACTGGGTCAGCCGGTCCTCCGACTGGATGATCGGCCACTTCCGGGCCTTCCGCCGCGCCACCGGCGACCCGTTCTGGGACGCCGTGACCGACGCCCACCAGGACCTGATCGCCGCCCAGCAGGCGCGGTACGCCCCGGGCACCGGGCTGCTGGCCGACTTCGTGGTCGGCACCCGCACCGCCCCGAAGCCCGCGCCCCGGGAGGTCCTGGAGGACCCCCACGACGGCGCGTACTGGTGGAACGCCTGCCGTACCCCCTGGCGGATCGGCGACGACGCGGTGACCTCCGGAGACGCCCGGTCGCTCGCCGCGGTCCGCCGGATGAGCGCCTGGATCAGGAAGGAGACCGGCGGGGACCCCGGCCGGATCGGCGCCGGCCGCACCCTCGCCGGCCGCCGCCTCTCCGGCGACACCGAACTCGCGTTCTCCGCCCCGTTCGCGGTGGCGGCGATGGCCGACCCCGGCGGCCAGGCGTGGCTGGACGCCCTGTGGGACGAGATGGCCGCCACCGCGTTCACCCGCCGGGACTACTTCTCCGCCAGCGTCACCCTCCAGGCGATGATCACGGTGTCCGGCAATCGCTGGACGCCCTGACCGGGTGGCGGGCCAGCACCTCCCTGGCCCGCTCCCTGGCGAGGTTCCAGCCGTTCCACGGGTCCGGCGAGGCCAGCTCGTTGCGTTCGACCACGGTCCGCAGCACGCAGCTGCGGACCGGCTCGGGCAGCCGGTCCAGCACCGGTACGGCCTCCGCCCCCAGGCCGCCCAGGTAGCGGTGGTCGATCCGGTCCGGGCCCCGGACGGCGATCTGGGTCTCGGCGACCCGCAGGTCCGGGTTCCACGCGGCGAAGGCCAGCAGCGCCCCCCCGGTCATCGCGACCATGGTCCTGGGCAGCCACCGGGCGGCGCGACGCCGGACGAGCCGTACGGCGCCGGCCACGAGCACCAGCGCGAAGACGGCGCCCAGCCACCAGATCGCCGCCTCCACCGAGGCCCGCAGCCGGGTGAAGCCGTAGGCGCCGACGTACAGGTCCAGCCGGTGCAGGGCCGAGACCAGGACGACCATGGTCAGCGCGCAGAGCGGGCCGAGCAGCCCGGCCATCAGCCAGCGCTCCCGGCCCCGCAGCCTGAGGGCCCCCGAGGCGACCGCCACGATCGCCAGCACGAACACGCTGACCACGGCGAGCTGGAAGAACCCCGAGCGGGCGTACTGGGCGTAGGTCAGGCCGGTCGCCGACACCAGCCACCTGGAGGTGCCGAACAGGACCGTGAGCTGCATCGCCACGAACACGCCGAACAGCAGGTCGAGCGCGACGAGCGGCAGCACCCACAGCCCCCGGCTCACCGCCGGGCGCGTGCCCGGCCCCTCCGGCTCGGCCGCCGGCCGCAGACCGACCAGCACGGCGGAGGCGGTCACCGCCGCGAAGAGGCCGAACAGCAGGATCCGCAGCGGCAGCGCCCCCGCGCCCAGCAGGTCCCGCACGCTGAAGACCCGGGCGACGGCCTCGGCGAAGACCGCGTCGGCCGAGGCGAACAGCGCGCCGAACACCGCCACCAGCACGGCGCTCAGCGCGACCCCGGTGAGCACCGGCATGATCCGCCGCCGCAGCGGCAGCCCCCTCGCCGGCCGAACCGGCGCGGCCAGGAACCACGGCACCGGCAGCAGCCCCAGCACCACCGACGCCCCGCCCCGCAGCACGTCCGCCCAGCCGCGCCCGGCCCCCGACAGGGCGAGCGCGGCCAGCAGGAACCCGGCCGGCAGGAGCGGCCCGGCGAGCCAGTCGGCGTCCCGGAACGCCGCCACCGCGACCAGCCCGTAGGCGATCAGACCGAGCACCGCCGACCAGGGGGTGACGCGACGCCGTACGGCGGGCAGCGCCGCCGCCCCCATGGCCACGGCGACCAGGACGAACCCCAGGCTCATCGCGCTGCCCGGGAGCGCGACCGCGGCGAGGAGCCCGACGGCGGCGCACGCCGGAGGCGCCCACCGGGGGGTGAGGGGCAGCTCGGGCCGGGGCAGCACGGGCGGCGCCACGTACTCCCCGGTCGTCCCCGGCGGGGCCGGGGAGGGCTCCGCCGCCTTCCCGTGCGCGGACGGGGCGGGCGCCGGGCCGGCCTCCGGTGGTCCGGGCAGTGGCCGGACCGGAACGGTGAACGTCACCGGTCGCCCGTCCGCGGAGGGGGCCGGGACCTCCCACCGGGACGGCCCCGGGATCTCCGGTTCCGACGGATCAGGGAGTCCGCTTCCGGCCGGGGCCGGGACGGGTAGCGGCCTGATCGGGACGGGCGCCGCCGTGGGCGGGACGGCGCCCGCGGCGGCGCGCCGCGGCAGGTCGACCGCGACGCGGCAGCCGGGGCCGTCCTCCACCCGGATGGAGCCGCCGTGCAGCTCGACGATCTCCTTGGTGATGGCCAGCCCCAGCCCGGCGCCGCCGTCGTCGGCCGCGCGGCCGGCGTCCAGGCGGGAGAACCGCTCGAAGACCCGGGTCCGCTCGGCCTCCGGGATGCCGGGCCCCTCGTCGGTGACGCGCAGCCGCACCCCGCCGTCCCGCGGGGCCGCCGCCAGCACCACGGCGCCGCCGTCGGGGCTGTGCCGTACGGCGTTGTCCAGCAGGTTGGCGAGCACTTGGGCCAGCAGGTCGGGGTCGGCGCGCACGCCCAGCCCCCCGGGCACCTCGCAGCGGGCGGCGACCCCGTCCCTGGCCAGCACGGCCTCGCGCAGCGCCTGCTCGCACAGGGGCCGCAGTTCGACGTTCTCCAGCTCGATCAGCCGGGCCCCCGACTCCAGCCGAGACAGGTCCAGGAGCTGGGTGACCAGCCGGCCGAGCCGCTCGGTCTGGGCCAGCGCCGTCTCCAGCGTCGCCTGGTCGGGCGCGGAGACGCCGTCCACCACGTTCTCCAGCACGGCGCGCAGCGCGGTGATCGGCGTGCGGAGCTCGTGGCTGACGTCGGCCACCAGCGCGCGCCGCTGCCGGTCCACCTCGCCCAGGTCGGCCGCCATGGCGTTGAACGCGCGGGCCAGCTCGCCCACCTCGTCGCGGGAGGTCGCGGTGACGCGCAGGCCGTACCGGCCCTTGGCGATGGTCTGCGCGGCGGCGGCCATCTCGCGCAGCGGCTTGGTCATCCCCCGCGCGAGGAGCTGCATGATGACCAGGGCGAGCACGGCGGCCACCGCGACGCGGACGTTGCGCGAGTAGCCGGAGTTGATGCCGACCTCGTTGACCACGAACGCCACCACCACGGCCAGCAGGATCACCAGCCCGAGCTTGACCTTGATCCGGCCCAGGAAGTCGAGGGGCCTCACGCGGAGCACATCCCGTGGTCGGTGGGGAGGGGGGTGGAGGCGGAGGGGCCCGGCCGGCGGGTGGGGGCGCCCACGGTCACGGGCGGACGAGGGCGTAGCCGACGCCGTGGACGGTCCGCACGACGCCGGGCCCCAGCTTGCGGCGCAGCGCCCGCACGTGGCTGTCGACCGTCCGGGTGGCGGCGGCCTCGGAGAAGCCCCAGATGTCGGAGAGCAGGCGTTCCCGCTCGAAGACCTGGCCGGGCCGCTCCGCCATGCGGCACAGCAGGTCGAACTCGGTCCGGGTGAGCTGCGCCTCGGCGCCCCGGGTGTAGACCCGCCGCTCGGCGACGTCGATCTCGACGTCGCCGATCCGGATCACCGTGTCCGGTCCGGCGAGCTGGGAGGCCCGCTCCACCCGCCGCAGCAGCGCGTGCACCCGGGCCACCAGCTCGCGCATGCTGAACGGCTTGGTCATGTAGTCGTCGGCCCCGACGCCGAGCCCTACAAGCAGGTCCGTCTCCTCGGCCAGCGCGGTGAGCATGAGCACGGGCACCGGCCGGGCCGCCTGCATCCGCCGGCACACCTCCAGACCGTCGAGGCCGGGCAGCAACCGGTCGAGCACCACCACGTCGGGCCGCGACCTCGCGTACGCCGCCAGCGCCGCCTCGCCCTCCCCGACGGCCCGCACGTCGAAGCCCTCCGCGGTCAGCCGGTGCCGTACGGCCCGCGCGATCGTCTCGTCGTCCTCCACCAGGAGGACGCGTCGTTGCTGAGGGGTTGCCATAGGCGGAGCGTAGACCGGGGCGGTGCAGACGATCCGCGGATAATTGTGAAGGTTTCGCGCACCCGCGCCGGGAGGGCGCGGGTGCGCGAAGACCCGGCGGTCAGATCATGATCAGCCGGCGACCGGTGATCCGGTAGCCGATCCGGGCGAACGCCGCCGCCATGGGCGCGTTGCCCACGTCGGTGCTGTCCCTGACCTCGGGCTCGCCCTCGGCGGTGAAGATGTGCAGCGTCTCGGCGACGAGATCGTCGATGTAGTGGCGGCCCCGGTACGCGGGGTCCACCCCGATGTAGCCGATCGTGGCGGCGGTGGCGTTGCGGGTGGGCATCGTGATGCCCACCACGTCGCCCGCGGCGTCGTAGGCCAGCCGCCAGCGGTGGCGTCCGCCGGGGAAGTCCGCGATGTCCTCCAGGGTCGCCTCCGCGGTCTTCCGCGGCCCCTGCTCGGCGAGACGGTGGCGGTCCCAGGCGTCGAGGCTGCCCTCGGTGATCCGGGTCAGCACGTCGAGGACGGCCTCGTCGTCGTCGGCCGGGGCGAAGGTGAGCCGGGTGGAACGGGGCGGCAGGCCGTACTCGGGGATCCAGCGCAGGTTGAGCCGCTCCACGGAGTGGCGCAGCCCGGCCCGCTCGGCCGCCTCGACCCGGTCGGCGACGTCGGCGACGGCGTCGGGGCGGTCGTGCCAGTCGGCGGGCAGGAACAGGTGGAAGTCGGGGCGGTCCCCGACGGGCGAGGAGTAGTCCGGCGTGACGAGCGCGGCGTAGGCGGCCCGCAGCAGGGCCGCACCCACCTCGACGCGGTCGGAGCCGGTGCCCGGGTCGAACCAGTCGAGGCTGAACGGGTGCTCCGCGCCGGGCGGGCCCCAGAAGGCGGCGCGGGCCACCACCTCCTCGCCGCGCAGCGCGACCCAGAGCCAGTCGGGCCGGTCGTAGCCCAGCTTCTCGAAGGGGGCGTGGCGGACGCCGACACCGGAGGCGGGCAGCGGGCCGTAGGCGTGGAAAAGGTGGAGGTCGTCCGCGGTGAGCGGGCGGAAAATCAGGTCAGACACGTTTTCTCCGAAAAAGCGGTGCGCTTTCCCGGGTCTCAGGCTTCCTGTCGCCTGAGGCGGGAGCGCGTGACGAGGGTGGACATCGGCTCCTCACCTCCTGTCTTCTGTCGCGTCGCCGGCCGAACCTCGGTCGGCGAGGCCGTAAGAGTATCGGGGGAGCGCCGGGTCATCAACCGGTCATCCGGCCGATGGGCGGACAACCGTTCCGCCGAGGCCGGCGGCCGGAGGACCGGGTCCGTTCCGCCGATCCCGACGACCTGTCGGGGTCGGTGGCCGGAGCTCCCGGTCGCCCGTTCCGTCCACCGGTATTTCGGTGATGCGAAAGATCCTGGTTCGTTGGTCCATATCGCGCTAAGTGACTATGTTTCTGTGCTCGATGGGACAGTGAACGGGGTGAACGGGATCGACACTCGACTGTTAGCGGGCCGCTACCGGCTGCTCAACCCGCTCGCCGAGGGCGGGATGGGCACCGTCTGGCTTGCCGCCGACGAGATGCTCGGCCGTGACGTGGCGGTCAAGGAAGTACGGCTGCCGCCCGACCTCGACCCCGCCCGGCGGCAGGAGCTGTGCGACGCGGCGCTGCGCGAGGCCAACCTGGCGGCCAGGATCAAGCACCCGTCCATCGTCACCGTCCACGACGTGATCGTCGAGCAGGACCGGCCGTGGCTCGTCATGGAGCTGCTGTCCGGCGCGTCGCTTGAGCAGACGGTCCGCGACGGGCGTCCGCTGCCGGTTCGCCAGGCCGCCAGGATCGGCGTGAGCGTCGCGGGCGCGCTCATCGCCGCGCACGCGGCCGGGGTGGTGCACCGGGACGTCAAGCCCGGCAACGTCTTCCTCACCAGGACCGGCCGGGCCGTGCTGACCGACTTCGGCATCGCCGTCGTCGAGGACGAGGCCACCGCGGCGCAGACCGGCCGCCTGGTCGGCTCGCCCAACTACATCGCCCCGGAACGGCTGCGCGGCGAGCGGGGCGGGCCCGCCTCGGACCTGTGGTCCCTGGGCGCCACGCTCTACTTCGCCGTCGAGGGCCTGCCGCCGCACCCGGCGGACACCCCCGTCTCGGCGATCAGCCGGGTGCTGACCGAGCCTCCCCGGCCGCCTGAGCGGGCCGGCGCCCTGGGCCCGCTGCTGCTCGGCATGCTCGCCTCCCGGCCCGAGGACCGGCCGTCCTTCGACGCGGTCGCCCAGGCCCTGCGCGAGCTCGCCGCGGGCCGGCCGGCCGCCGTGCCCCCCGGCCCGTCCCCCACCCCGCCCTTTTCCCCGGCCTCGGAACGGGACGCCTTCCCGCGGCACGGGAAGGGGCCGGAGCCCGCCCAGGCCCCCGTCCCCGCCGCGCGCGTGACGGACCGTCCCGGAGTCCGGGTCGCGCTGTGGGCGGCCGCCGAGGTGGCGGCGATCGCGGCCGTCATCGGGGCGACCATGGGCGTGACCCACCTCACCGGCGCCTCCGCCGCCGCCCCGGTCGAACCGGCCCGGCTGAGCGGGAAGCCGGGCGCCTTCGCCGTACCCGTGGACCTGTGCAAGCAGATCACCGCGGCCGACCTCAGGGAACTCCTGCCGGCGGTGAACGCCAAGGGGGTGCCGCTCAACACCGGCGGCTGCGCGTGGGCGGTCCCCGGGGTCGGCCTGCGGATCGACCCCCTCGGCAACGGCCAGGCCAAGCCGTGGGGCAAGAGCCCCCGTGAGGCCCACGAACTGCTGGTGAACCAGCGCAACGGCACCGTGCCGACCGGGACGATCCTCTGGAGCTGGTCGGAGATCAAGGCCGCCCCCCGGTCCACCCGCACCACCGGCCCGCTGCCGGTGAAGCCGGTCGGGGACGAGGCGTTCGGCTACGACTACTACGAGAACCGGAAGACCGGCCGCCTGGAGCAGAGCCACGTGGTCTTCCGCGTCGACAACCTGGTGCTGGACGTCGGATACACGGTGGTGGACGGCGGCAAGGACGCCCCGGCGATCCAGGCCGGCGCCCACACCGCCGCCGCCTGGATCGCGAACGCGCTGAACAAGCAGAAGGCGAGCGGATGAACGACCCAGACGTCACCCGGCCCCAGGGCAGGCGCGGCCGCAGGCACGCCGCCCCCGAGGCGGAGCCCGCCGCCGGGGCGGCGCTGCCCGCCGTGCTGGAGCAGTCCCCGGGTGAGCAGATCTCGCTGGAGCACGCGGTCGCGCGGGGCGGGCCGATGGCGCCGCGCCAGGCCGCGGCGGTCGGCCTGGCCGTACTGGACCAGATCGTCGCCGTGCACGGCCGGGGGACGCTCCACGGTGACGTGCGGCCTGGCTCGGTGCTGCTCGGCCCGAACGACCGGGTCACCCTCCTCGGGCCGACCTTCCGGTCGCCGACCTTCACCGCCCCCGAGGGGGTGACGGGCCCGGCCGCCGACCTGTGGTCGCTCGGCGCGACCGTCTACACCGCCGTCGAGGGCCGCCCGCCGGCCCCCGGCGGGTCGCTGGACAACGCCGGCCCGCTCGGGCCGATCCTGTCCCACCTGCTGTCCGGGGACCCGGGGCGGCGGCCCGACCCGGGGCCGCTGCGCAACGTCCTGCTGGAGATCTCCCTGACCGGCGCGGCTCCGGCGACGCCGTTCCAGCCGCCCGTCCCGGCCCAGGCCCTCCCGCCGGCCCCCGGTACGGCGCAGCGGGACGCCCAGGGGTCCCCGGCGGGCCCGCCGCCCGCGCTTCCCACCGGCTCCGGACCGGCGGGACCGGCCCGGGAGCAGGCGGGTCAGGGGAACGCGGTCGCGGACCCGCCGGACGACGACCCCGCCGCCAACCCCGAGGCGACCGCGCCGCGCCCGGCCATCACCGGTATGGGACCGGCGCCGGTGACGGCCGCCCCCGGCGTGCCCGTCCCGCACGAGGCGGGCCAGGGTCCGGGGGCGCCGGAGGCGGCGTCCGGGTCCGGGCGGGCGTCCCGCTCCCGGCGCCAGGAGGGTCCGACCGGCCCGACCGAGTACGCCCGGGGCAGGTCCGGGGTGCTGGTTCCCAAGCCGATCGTGGCGCTGACCGGCGTCCTGGTCGTCGGCATGGCGGCCGTCATCGGCTACCTGCTCGCCTCGGCGCCCGGCGACCCCGCCGCGGACGAGCCGGTCGCGTCCGCCTCCGCCGGGCCCGGGGGCCGGTTCGCCGCCCCGCCCCGCGCCTGCGACATGCTCGACGAGAAGCAGGCCGGGGAGCTGGTGCCGGGCTTCCGCAGCTCGGAGGTCGAGCCCGGCGTCTGCGACTGGCTCAACCAGCAGGACTGGCGCAAGCCGAGCACGCAGAAGTACGACCTGCAGGTGCGGCTGGTCGCCATGAAGCAGAGCGACTCCGGCGTGCAGCGGGCCAAGGAGTACCTCGCGGGCAAGAAGAAGGACTTCGTCAGGGACGCCGAGTTCGCCACCCCCAAGCCCGCCCCGCCCGGCGACCTGAAGGGCATCGGCGAGGAGGCGTTCACCACCGGCAAGTACAGCAAGATCAACCTTTACGGCGGGTCGTACAAGGTGAGCGTGGTCTTCCGGGTCAGCAACCTGATCGGCGAGGTCGAGTACGAACAGGGTGGCGTCGAGAAGGACGCCGAGGGCAGGCTCGCCGCGGGGGCGCAGAAGGCCGCCCGCTGGGTCGTCGAGTCCCTCAGGACCAATGGCTGATCCGGGCCTTCCCGTCCTCGCGGGCCGCTACCGGGCGATCGACCGCCTCGGCGCGGGTGGAATGGGCGTGGTCTGGCGCGCCCGGGACGAGCTGCTGCACCGCGAGGTGGCGATCAAGGAGGTCAAGCTCGGCCCCGGGCTGCCGGAGGCGCAGCGCGCCGAGATGCGCGAGCGCACCCTGCGCGAGGCCAGGGCCGCCGCCCGGCTGGGCCACCCGTCCATCGTGACCGTGCACGACGTCATCTCCCAGGACGGCCGGCCGTGGATCGTGATGGACCTCATCCGGGGCCGGTCCCTGCAGCAGGTGGTCCGCGCCTCCGGGCCGATCGACCCGCGGCGGGCCGCCGCCATCGGGGTGGCCGTGCTGGACGCGCTGGCCCTCGCGCACAGCCGGGGCATCATGCACCGCGACGTGAAGCCGGCCAACATCATGCTGGCCGACGACGGCGGGGTGCTGCTGACCGACTTCGGCATCGCCACGCTGGAGGGCGACGTCCAGCTCACCTCCCCCGACGCGCTCGTCGGCTCCCCCGGGTACATCGCCCCGGAGCGGCTGCGCGGCACCGGCGACGGCCCCGCGGCCGACCTGTGGTCGCTGGGCGCGGCCCTCTACACCGCCGTCGAGGGGCGCGGGCCGTTCCACCGGGGCTCCTCCGCCGCCACCCTCGGCGCGGTGCTCACCGAGGAGACCCCGGTCCCCGCGCGGGCGGGCGAGCTGGCCCCGGTGCTGCTCGCCGTACTGGACAAGGATCCCCGGCGGCGGCCCGGGGAGGCCGCCCTGCGCGCGGCCCTGCAGCGGGTGGCCCGGGGGCTGCCCGCCGGGCCGCTCTTCCCCGAGGAGCGGACGGGGCCGGCCCGGACGGCGAGGCGGGGCCGCACCGGTCTCCTCGTGGGGGCGGGACTGGCGGTGGTGGCCGCCGCGGTGGCCGGAACCGTGGTGCTGACCTCCTCGGACGACCCCGCGAGGTCCGCCCCCAGCGGGCCCGACCCGCGCGCCGGGCGGTTCACCACCGCCCCCGCCCCCTGCTCCCTGCTGACCCCCGCCCAGGTCCGGGCTGCGGGCCCGACCGGCAAGCCGCTCCCGATGGGCGCCATGGACGGCCACGGCCCCTCGTGCACCTGGGACGGCGGGCCGGGCGCTCCGCAGGTCCGCGTCACCGTCACCCACCACAAACCCGTGCCGGGGAAGACCGCGCCGGAGACGGCGCGGGCGTTCTTCGCCGCCGACCGCACCAAGACCGCCGCCGACGCCGGAACGGGCCTCGTCGGCTCGGTCGGCCCGCTGCGCGACACGGGCCGGATCGGCGCCGAGGCGTTCGCCTTCGACCTGGCCTCCCTCGACCGCGTCTACTCGACGGTCCACTTCCGGGTCAGCAACGTGCTGGTCGAGGTGGACGTGTCGCGGAAGGGAAAGCGGCCCGACGCCGCGCTGCGCGGGAACGCGCTCACCGTCGCGCGGCAGATCGCCGAGGAGCTGAACAGCCGTGACTGAGCAGACCCGCGCGCCCAGCAACCTGCTGGCCGGACGCTACCGCCTGCTGGAGCGCCGCGACCGCACCGGAACCGCCTGGCGCGCCCGCGACGAGGTGCTCCACCGCGACGTCACCGTCTCGGAGGTGCGGCTCCCGCCGCCGGGCCCGCACCGGGACTGGCTCCTCGGCCAGGTACGGGCCGCCGCCGACCTGCGCCACCCCGGCGTGGTCACCCTGCACGACGTGATCTCCGCCCCGGACCGGATGTGGCTGGTGCTGGAGTCGATCGACGGCCGCTCGCTGCTGCAGACCGTACGCGCCGAGGGGCCGCTCGCCCCCGAGCGGGCGGCCGATGTGGGCCTGCGGGTGCTGGACGCGCTGACCGCCGCCCACGGCAGGGGCGTCCGCCTGTCCGCCACCCCCGACACCGTGCTGCTCGGCGCGGACGGCCGGGTCGTGCTGACCGGCGTGGCCGGCCCCGTGTCCGCCGACGACCTGCGGGACCTGGGCGCCACCCTGTTCACCGCCCTGGAGGGCCGGGCCCCGGCCACGGGCTCCCTCCCGCCGCTGGTGGGCGGCATACCCCTGGCGGACCCCGATCCCACCACCGGGACGGTGACGCACGGCCCGCTCGCGCCGCTGGTGGAGGGGCTGCTGGCGGCCGACCCGGCGCACCGCCCCGACGCCACCTCGGTCCGCCTCACGCTGGAGCGGATCGCCCCCGCCCCTCCCGCGTCCCGGCGCAGGCACCTCATCACGGCCGCGGTGGCGGCCGTCGCGCTCCTGGCCGGCGCCGCGTTCTGGCTCTGGCCCCGCGCCTCCGGCCCGGCCACCCCGCCGATCACGCTACCCGCCTCCTTCGCCACCGCCCCCGACCCCTGCTCTCTGATCTCCAAGGAGCAGGCGGCCGAGCTGACCCTGACCGCCGAGCCGCGGCCCGTGGGGAAGACCGAGTGCGACTGGGGCACCGAGGACAGCAGCCTGCCGGAGAGCCTCCAGTACACGCTCACCGTCGAGGTCCTGCGCTACCCGACGGACGAGAGGGCCCACGCGGACCACGCGCGCTTCATGGCCTCCGAGGCGAAACAGGACAGGACCTCGGCCGGCGTCCCGCTGCGGCGGGTCAGGCCCGCGACCCCGCAGTCCGGCATCGCGACGGAGGCGTACACCTTCACCACCACCAACGGGATCACCTACAACAGCGGCGTGGTCTTCCGCGCGGCCAACCTCGTGGTCGCGGTCCAGTACCAGCGCGGCGGGGGCGCCGAGGACCCCGGCGACCGCACCCGCTCGGGATCGTTGCGGGCGACCCGGTGGGTCCTGGAAGCCCTGTCCCGGGCGCGCTGAGCCATATCGGCGCCCGCCACGCCGACCACGGCCTCAGCGCCCCCGTCCCCGGGCGCGCTGAGCCGTACCCGGGGTTCGCGGGGACCGGCGAGGGCTCCGGGGCGGGCCGGCGCGGTGATCGCGGACGGACAAGATATATCTCGCCCGGAACCCGGGGGGCGGGCCCGCTCGTTGGACGGGCGACGCAGAATGGACCAAAGGCGGGGCGCCGGCTCCGCGTTCGGAGGATGTTGAGGATGTCGCCCGTCCAGAAGTACGCCATCGGGGCCGCCGCGGTGATCGTGCTCGCCCTGATCCTGCCCCTGCCGAGCGTGGTCACCTGGTTGATCATCCTGGGCGTCGTCGCCGCCCCGGTGGTCGGCTACCTCATGCTCGACCCGTCCCAGCGCGCGCGGCTCCGCCGCGCCCGCAGGCGCGGCATCGGCCGCTGACGGCCCCCGAGCGGCCGTCTGGGCCCCGGGGACCGGGTGCTCAGGCGGCTGTGGGGGCCGCGGCGAGTTCGGTCTCCACGCGGCGGGTGACCCGGCGCTCGAACACGAACGACAGGAACGGGACCGTGCCCGCGAGCATCACGCCCAGGACGTACGGCCACGACCAGCGGGCCTTCATCCCGAGGTTCATCGCGGCGACGAGGTAGAGCATGTAGAGGAAGCCGTGGATCGGCGAGACGACCTTCGACGGCCCCGCGACGTCGAACCCGTACCGCAGCACGATGCATGTGCACAGGACGAGCAGCATGATCCCGACGATGTAGGCCAGGACGCGAAAGGGCTTGAGGGCGGATTCCACGGTCATCTACCTCGGTCTGTGAGTTTTCGGCACTGCAACGATATGCGGCTCAGGCGGTGGCCGGTTCGGCGCCGGAGTCCCGGTCCCCAGAACGGCTGCGGACCATGTCGCGCAGGAAGTGCCACCACATGAAGACGGCGAACAACCCGAAGATCCACCACTGGGCGGCGTAGGCGAGGTTGCGCCAGGTGAGCCCGCCCGGTTCGGTCGGCGGGGGCACGTTCACCGGCTTGGCCGCGACGGCCGGGGCGGGCGACTGGGCGGCGGCGACCACGAACCCGTCGCGCAGGCCGGTGCCCGGCCACAGGTTGATCAGCTCGGGCGACGACACGGTCAGCACCTGCCCCGCAGGAAGCGCCCGCGCCCTGCGCGGCACGCTGTCGGTGGGCTCCGAGGGCTGCAGCCTCCCGGTCACGGTCACCGTCCCCTCCGGCACCGCGGCGACGGCCGGGTCGTCGGCCCGGGGCACCCACCCGCGCACGACGGGGATCACGGTGCCGTCCCCGAGGTCGAGCGGGGCGAGCAGCCACAGGCCGCCGTCGCGCTCGGCCACCAGGAGCTGCCTGGACCGCTCGAACGTCCCCTGCGCCGTCACCCGGCGGCTGACCGCGTCGCTCGTCAGGTGGCTTCCCTGCCGGGCGAGGGTCTGCACGGCCACCGGGGCGGGGTCACGCGCCGCGCGGGGCTTCCCGGAGTCCTCGAAGACGCCGAGCTGCCACCGGCCGAGCAGCGCGCACGCGATGAGGGCCCCGACCGCGAGCAGGTGGAGCACCAGCGCGCGGGGCGAGAACAGGATGCGGAGCATGACACCACGCTATCCGCCCGGATCGGCGGTCCCGTCCCCAGCGTCGCGACTCACCGGTGTCCCAGGCCACCCGGGTCCCCCGGGTCACTCCGGGAACCCCGGGCGCCGGCCACGCCGGGCACCGCCGGGAACACCGAAGCGACATCGGAGAAGCATTGGGGAAGCGTCCGTGCTCTTCGCGAAAATGGCATGAGCGGTGGTGGAAGAACCCGCGATATCGCTAAAGTCATCCCATGTCTGATCCGCAGATTGACCCGGCCGGCAACACCCAGCAGTTCCGCGCGTTCGCCCAAGGGGCGGAGCCGGAGGCGGCCCCCCAGAAGAAGTCGCCGGCCGTGCCGATCGCGATAGCGGTCGCGGTGCTGGTCATCATCGCCGTGGTCGCCTACCTCATGCTCTGAAGACACCCTGTTCGCGGGCCGGGCGGCCCGCGACTCGGACGAGACACGCTAACGAAGCAGCGGCGCCGGTGGGGTTCCCCGGCGCTTTTCCGTGGCCTGTGGGCGTGCTTTGATAAGCGCGCTCTCAGGCAGCTTCCGGCTTGCGCCGGAGCGTTCCCCGTTTCCGGGGTTCCCGTTTCGCCGGTGCGCGCCCGGCGCGGACGCCGGGTCTTACCGCTCCTCCACGGGCGTTTAGCGTCTCCCCGCGACTCTGGGCGACGTCGGCCGCGAGCGCGGCCAGGTTGAGCGCGGCGTTGTGGTCGCGGTCGGCGACCAGGCCACACTCGGTGCATGCGTAGGTGCGTTCGGACAGGGCGAGCTTGGCTTTCACCGCGCCGCAACCCGAACAAGTCTTGCTGGAGGGAAACCACCGGTCGGCGACGATGAGCCTGCCGCCACTCCAGGTGGTCTTGTAGGTGAGCTGGCGCCGCGCTTCGGCCATGCCGACATCGGCGACCGCCCGGGCCAGACGCCGGTTGGCGAGCATCCCGGACACCGGTTGGCGAGCATCCCGGACACGTTGAGGTCTTCGACCACGACCGTGCCCCAGGTGGCCGCCAAGCGGCTGGTGAGCTTGTGCAGGCCGTCGCGCCGCTGGTTGGCCACGCGGGCGTGCGCCTTGCCCAGGGCGGCTCTGGTCTTGGCCCAGCGGGCCGACGGCTGACGCCTGGCGCCGTCGGGGGAGCGCGGCCCGATACGGCGGTCGAGTTGCTTGTTCAACCGGCGCAGCCGCCTGAGCGCCGCCCGGTGGTGTTTGGGGCTGGCGATGACCTCGCCGGTGGACAGCACCGCGAGGTCCTTGACACCGAGATCCACCCCGACCACGGCATCCGGTCTGGCCGGGACGCGGTCGGCATGGTCGATCTCGCAGGTGAACGCGACGAACCAGCGGCCCCCTTCAAAGCGGACGGTGGCCGACAGGATTCGGCCGGTGCCGCGCTGCAGGTGCCGGGCCAGTTTCCGCGTCGACTCGGCGGTGCGGATCGTTCCCAGCCGGGGCAGCGTCACGTGATGGCGGTCGGCCTCGACGCGGATGGCGCCGGTGGTGAACCGGCACGACGATGCGGCGCGGTGTTTGGACCTGAACCGGGGAAAGCCCATCGCGCGGCCTTTGCGGGTGCCTTTGCGCGAGGAGTTCCAGTTCTTCAGCGCCCGCGCGAGGTTGTCCAGGCCGCTGTTGTAGGCCTCCTTGGAGTTGTCGGCCCACCACGGCGCGAGGCGGTCCTTGGCGGCGTTCCACGCCCGGCGCAGGCTGTACAGCGACCACGGCGCCTGAGTCAGGTGCTCCCCGGGAACGCCGTAGGACTCCTCGGCCTCGCGCTGCGACAGGGCGGCCTTGACCAGCGCCAGACCCCAGTTGAACGCGAACCGGGCCGCGCCGCAGTGCGAGGCGAGCGCGGCGGCCTGCCCGGGAGTGGGGTCGAGGGCGTAGCGATACGCCTGCGTCACCTTCACCGGGCGGCCTCGTCTTCAGTGGCGGCGGCCACCGCGCGGCGGGCCCGGTTCGCCGCCGCGCGGCGGCCGTACAAGCGGGTGCACAGCGAGGTGAGGATCTCCGTGACGTCCCACACCAGGTCGTCGTCGACCCCGGCAGGGTCAGCGACCAGCAGGCGGCGGCCTTGGGCCGACAACGCGGCCTCGACGTATTCGGCGCCGAACCGGGCGAAGCGGTCGCGGTGCTCCACCACGACCGTGGCCACCCCGGGGTCGGCCAGCAGCGCGAGGAACTTCTTGCGGCGTCCGTTGAGAGCGGAGCCGACCTCGGTCACGACGCGGTCCACGCTCATGCCGCGCCCGGTCGCCCACGCCGTCACCCGCGCGACCTGGCCATCCAGGTCGGTTTTCTGGTCGGCGGAAGAGACGCAGGCGTACACCACCGTGATTCCGTCGCCCGGAGCGGCGGGATCGATGTCTCCGACCAGGATCAGCCGTCCGACCTTGCGAGCCGGTACGGGCAAAGTGCCCTCCCGATACCAGCGGTAAGCGGTGATCGGGTGGACGCCTTGCGCCTTCGCCCACTCTTTCAAGTTCACTCATGCATAGTAAAAAATACTCAAGTACGAACAGCTACTAACCCTGTCCGCGAGCGGTCGCGCCGATACGCGCCGCCCGCCGTACCGGTGCCCGGGACGGAGGCGGTCCGGCCGTGGAAGCGGCGGCGCCGCGCGGAACCACCCCTGTCCCGTGGGTCCCCGTCGCGGCGGGGACCCACGGGACAGGACTCGAACGACCCGCTAGCGGCGCTCGCGCAGCACCAGGGCGCTGCCGCCGCCTCGCCGTACGGGCTCGGCGACCGCCTGGAGCCTGCCGTCACGCAGGAACTCCACGGCCGTGGCCGCGCCGATCTCGGGGGTCGGCGCGAAAACGTGCCCCCTGGCCGTCAGCTCGGCACCGTGGCGCTCGATGAACGCGGGCTCGGCCTGGGTCTGGGCGGTGTTGCGCTGGCTGGCGCGCGGCGCGGCCAGCGCCTCCGGCATCGTCATGCCGAGTTCCCAGCGGTTGACGAGGATCTGCAGGACGGTGGTGATGATCGTCGCGCCGCCCGGTGAGCCCACGGCGAGCAGCGGCCTGCCGTTCTTCAGGACGATGGTCGGCGCCATCGACGAGCGCGGGCGCTTGCCGGGGCCGGGGAGGTTGGGGTCGCCGGCCGCGGGGCCGAAGGTGAAGTCGGTCAGCTCGTTGTTGAGCAGGAAGCCCCGGCCCGGGACGACGATGCCGTTGCCCCCGGTGGACTCGATGGTGATGTTGTAGGCGACCACGCCGCCCCACCTGTCGGTGATGACCATGTGGGTCGTCTCCGGCCCCTGCGGAGCCTCCTCGGCGGCCTCGCCGGCCGGGGCGGCGGGACGGCACGGCTCGTAGGAGCCGTCGGGGCTGCCGGCGGGGGCCGGGTTGCCCATCGCCCGGTCGCCGACCAGGCAGGCGCGCTCCTTTGCGAAACCGTCCGACAGCAGCTGCTCCAGCGGCACGCCCGGGACGTCGCCGACGTACTTGTTGCGGTCGGCGAAGGCGAGCCGGGACGTCTCCAGGTACTCGTGCAGGCCCACGCCCGGCAGGGCCTCCAGGATGTTGAGCGCCTCGCCCACCGTCGAGCCGCCCGAGGACGGCGGCGCCATGCCGTACACGTCCATGCCGCGGTAGGTGACCTTCGTGGGCGGCCGTTCGAGCGCCCGGTAGGCCGCCAGGTCGGACGGCTCCATCAGGCCGGGCCGCACGTTCCGGGTGGACCCGGGGGTGACCGGGGGTTTCTTCACGGTGGCCACGATCTCCGCGCCGAGCCGCCCGCGGTACAGCCAGTCGCCGCCCTCCCTGCCGAGGGTGCGGTAGGTGGCGGCCAGCTCGGGGTTGCGGAAGGTGGTGCCGACCCGCGGCGGCGCGCCGCCCGGGAGGTACAGCCGGGCGGTGGAGGTGAAGTCCGCGAAGCGGGCGGCGTTGGCGGCGACCTGGTCGTGGAAGGTCTGGTCGACGGTGAAGCCCCGGGAGGCGACCTCGATCGCGGGCTGGAGCGCCTGCCGGAACGAGAGGGTGCCGAAGCGGCGCAGGGCCAGCTCCCACTGGGCCACGCTGCCCGGCACCCCGGCCGACAGCCCGCTGGTGACGGCCTCGTCGAACGGGATGCCCTCCAGGGAGGAGGCGGTCATCGCCTTCGGCGCGGTCTCCCGGCCGTCGATCGTGTGGACCTTCCCGTTCCGGGCGTCGTAGTAGACGATGAACCCGCCCCCGGCCAGGCCCGCCGAGAACGGCTCGGTCACCCCCAGCGTGGCGGCCGCCGCGACCGCCGCGTCCACGGCGTTGCCGCCGCGGCGCAGCACGTCCAGCGCGGCCTGGCTGGCGTCCAGGTCGACGGTCGCGACCGCTCCGCCGTATCCCTCCGCGACGGGTTTCTTCTCCACCCGGTGGCCGGACGCCGCCGGGTGGCCGGGTGACATCGGGTGGCCCGCCGGCGAGGCGAGCGCGGGCTGGGTGAAAAGAACGGATCCCCCGGCCAGCACCACGGCGAGGGGCAGGGCGAGACGGCGATCGATCATCTTTGTCCTCCCACAGTCAGCTCGACCCAGCCTTTCGCGGTTCGCTCGTTCTGTCAGCCCTTCGCATGAGCTCGGTCGAATTCCCGCCCGCCGCCGGTCGAACCCGGGCGGCCTTCGTCGATTCCCCGTCCGCCGCCGGCCGGGTTCTCCCCGCCCGGCCGCCCGGAGCCCGGCCTCCCGCAGCCCGGCCTCCCGGAACTCGGCATCCCGGGGGCCGGCGGCTACCGCGGACGGCGTAGCCGGCCCTGCCCCGCCGGGCGGACGAACCGGACGGCGGGCGGGCGTAAAGTTCGGGCGTGCGCGCCGGAACCCGATGGATAGACCCGCTGCTCCCCCTGCTCATGGCGGCCCTCCAGGTCCTGACGACCCAGGGCGCGCAGTGGAACCAGCCCGACCGCCTTCCGGTCGACCTCCTCGGCAACGCGCTGCTGATCGCCGGGCCGGCGGCCCTGGCCGTACGGCGCCGCCACCCGGCCTTCGCGCTGGCCGTCAACATCGTCGCCACCTGGGTCTTCATCCTCCGCGGCCACGCCTACGGGCCCATCTTCTTCAGCCCGGCCATAGCCCTGTACATCGCCGTCACCCTGGGCCACCGGCGCGCCGCCTGGATCTCCTCGACGGTGACCTACGTGTTCTTCGTCGTCTACACCACCTGGCTGGCCCCCGTCCCCAGCCCGGGCCTGTGGCACGTCCTGGCCATCGCCGCCGCCATGGGGACGGTCCTCGCGACGGGCGAGTTCGTCCGCGCCCGGCGGGAGCGGCTCGCCGAGCAGCGGCGGGTGGCGCGGGAGGAGGCCCGGCGGCAGGCCAGCGAGGAGCGGCTGACCATGGCCCAGGAGCTGCACGACGTGCTCGCGCACAACATCTCCCTCATCCACGTGCAGGCGTCCACCGCGCTGCACCTCATCGACGACCACCCCGAGCAGGCCCGCACCGCGCTCACCACGATCAAACACGCCTCCAAGGACGTGCTGACCGAGATGCGCTCGGTCCTCGGCGTGCTGCGCGACGGCGCCCCCCGCTCCCCCACCGCCGGGCTGGACCGGCTGGAGGAGCTGGCCGGGCGCAGCGGCCTGCCGGTCGTCACCGAGGTCACCGGCGCGGTGAGGGACCTGCCGCCGGGCGTCGACCGGGCCGGCTACCGCATCGTCCAGGAGGCCCTCACCAACGTCACCCGGCACGCCCCCGGCGCCTCCGTCGCCGTCCGCCTGGAGTACGGCCCGCGGGAGCTGGTGGTGCTGGTGACCGACACCGGCGGTGACGCCCCCGCGGACGGGCCGGGCAGCGGCCTGGGCGGCGGCAACGGCATTCCCGGCATGCGGGAGCGGGCCGCGGCCCTCGGCGGCGCGCTGACCGCCGGGCCGTACGGACGGGGCTTCCGCGTCGAGGCGCGGCTGCCGATCCCCGAGGAGAGCACGCCGTCCCCCGGGGAGACCGCATGATCCACCAGGAGACCGCATGATAAAGATCGTCATCGCCGACGACCAGGCGCTGGTCCGGGCCGGGTTCCGCGCCCTGCTCGACGCCCAGCCAGGGATGACCGTGGTGGCCGAGGCCGCCGACGGGGCGCAGGCCCTGCGGCTGGCCGCCGAGCACGACCCCGACGTGGTGCTGATGGACATCCGCATGCCGGGCATGGACGGCCTGACCGCCACCCGCCGGATGCCACCCGGCCCGAAGATCATCATCTTGACGACCTTCGAGCTGGACGAGTACGTCTTCGAGGCCCTGCGGGGCGGCGCCAGCGGCTTCCTGGTCAAGGACACCGAGCCGGCCGAGCTGATCCAGGCGGTCCGCGTCGTGGCCGCCGGCGACGCGCTGCTCTCCCCCGGCGTGACCCGCCGCCTGATCGCCGAGTACGCCAGCCGCGCCAAGCAGCCCCACCCGGCCCGCGAACTCACCCTGCTCACCGACCGTGAGCGCGAGGTGCTCGCCCTCGTCGGCACCGGCATGACCAACGACGAGATCGCGGCCAAGCTGTTCATGAGCCCCGCCACCGCCAAGACCCACGTCAGCCGGGCCATGGTCAAACTGCACGCTCGTGATCGCGCCCAGCTCGTCGTCATCGCCTACGAGACCGGCCTGGTCAGGCCCGGCTGGACCTGACCAGGCCGAACCGCGTTCGACTACTCTCCGTGTTCGTCAGATGACCCGGAACGGGCGGCCCGGGAGGCGAAAGGCGCGACGGCGCACCGGCCGCCCCCGTGAAGGGAGGTCATCTTTCGGCCTGCCCGGGGAAAATTTCAATTACACTCCGTGCCCACTCGGTCACATGGCAATCTGTCGGATGTCCTGACGAGGAGGGTGGCATGGGGTGGTGGCCCGATGGTCCGGAGACGGTTTCGACCCAGGCGGCCCCCCGGAGTACGGCGGTGCCGCCTCCCCGCGGCGCCCGGCACGGCACCGGCCCCGGTCCGGGTCTCGATCCGGGCCTCGATCCGGGTCCCGGCCCGGCTCTCGATCCGGCTCTCGATCCGGCTCTCGATCCGGACGAGGAGGCGGCGCTGCGGTCGGCCGCGCACGGCGGCGACACGCGGGCCGCGCACCTGCTGGGCCGGCACTGCGCCCGGCGCGGCGACCGGGCGGCGGCGCGCCACTGGTGGGAGCGGGCGGCCACCGGGGGGAACATGGACAGCGCCTACAACCTGGGCCTCTGGCACGAGACGCACGGCAGTCCCGACGACGCCGCGCGGTGGTACGAGCTGGCGGCGGACGCCGGTGACGCGGAGGCGGCGGCCGGCCTGGCGAGGCTCCTGCTGGAGCAGCGCGGCGACGTGCCCGGCGCGCGACGCTGGTTCGAGGCGGCGGCGCGCGGCGGGTGCCGGTCGGCGGCCCGGCGCCTGGCGCTGATCTGCGAGGACGCCGGGGAGACGAGGGCCGCCGGGGAGTGGCACCGCAGGGCGGCGGTGGCGGGCGACCTGGCCTCGGCCCACGACCTGGGGTTCATCGCCTACACCCGCAGCGAGGACGACGAGACGCTGCGCTGGTGGGAGCTGGCGGCCCGGGGCGGCCACGCCGACGCCGCCTACCACCTGGGGCTGTTCCTGCGGGCCGACCGCGACCCCGAGGGGGCCGAGGCGTTCTACCGGCTCGCGGCCAAGAGCGAGCATCCCGGGGCCGCGTCCCAGCTCGGCGGGATCGCGCTGTCCCGCGGCGACCTGCGCACCGCCCGCGCCTGGTTCGAGCGGGCCGCCCGCGCCGGGCGGATCGACGACCAGCGGATGGCCGGGTTCGTGTGCGTGGAGCTGGGCGATCCGCGGGCGGCCGGCCACTGGCTGGGCCGGGCCGCGGCCGGGGGCGACCCGGAGGCGGCCTTCACCTTCGGCCTGCTGCTGATCGCCGAGCGCGGCGACGTGCGGGGCGGGCGGCGCTGGTTCCGGGAGGCGGCGCGGGCCGGGCACCGCGGCGCCGCCGCCGAGCTGGCCTCACCGACGGCGGAGGCCGGACGTCACGGCGAGGGCATCGCGTCCCGGGCGGGACGTCAGGACGAGGGCGGACGCCACGCGGCGAAGGATCCCGGGGCGGGCCCGCGGCGGCCGGCGGTCGTGCTCCCGCCGTTCTGGGACCGTCCCGCCTCGCCGGAGCTGGTGGCCCGCGCCGAGCTGACGGCCGCCGCCGTGGCGCGGCGGGGCGGCACCCCGCTGAAGGTGGCCGACCTGACCGAGATCCTGGGCACCTGGGATCTCGTGACCCGGCCGCCGCGCGACCGCGCCGGCGCGCTGGCCTGGCTGGCCGGGCGGAGCGACGTCCCGCGGGACGCGCTCGCGTATCTGGCCTCGGTGCGGGACACACTGCTGCGCCCGGGCGGCGCTCCGTGGCCGACCCCCGCGGAGGTCGAGCGGGTCCTGGCGGTCGCCCGCGACCTGCGGTCGGCCTGGCCGCCCTGACGCCGCCCCGCGTGGCCGTACGGCCCGCCCCCGTACAGCCGTACGGCCCGCCCCGCGCGGCAGGAGCGCGGGAAGCGGGCCGTACGGGATCTGGATCGGGCGGCGACGGCCTCGGAGACCCGCGTGTACGGCAGGCCGGGGGCGAGCGCCACCCGATTGCGGTTCCCTTCGGTTCCGGCGGGACGCCGGAGGAACGGGGGACGAAGGGGCGGGGCGGCGCCGCGCGCCGGTGCGGGGACGTACGGCGCGCGGCACGCGGCGCGGCTAGAGCAGGCTCCACGCCTCCGTCAGCACGGAGCGCAGAATCGACTCGATCTCGTCGAACTCCTTGGGGCCGCAGATGAGCGGCGGGGCGAGCTGGATGACCGGGTCGCCCCGGTCGTCGGCGCGGCAGTACAGCCCGGCGTCGAAGAGGGCCTTGGACAGGAAGCCGCGGAGCAGGCGCTCGGACTCGTCGGCGTCGAAGGTCTGCTTGGTGGTCCTGTCCTTGACGAGCTCGATGCCCCAGAAGTATCCGGAGCCGCGGACGTCCCCGACGATGGGCAGGTCGAGCAGGCGCTCCAGGGTGGCGCGGAAGACCGGCTCGTTGCGGGTGACGTGGCCCAGGAGGTCCTCCCGCTCGAACAGGTCGAGGTTGGCCAGGGCGACGGCGGAGGAGACGGGGTGGCCGCCGAAGGTGTAGCCGTGGGCGAACATCTCGGTGCCGCTCTTGAACGGCTCGAACAGGCGCTCAGAGGCGATCATGGCGCCGATCGGGGAGTAACCGCTGGTCATGCCCTTGGCGCAGGTGATGATGTCGGGGACGTAGTCGAACTTCTGCCCGCCGAACATGGTGCCGAGACGGCCGAAGGCGCAGATGACCTCGTCGGAGACCAGCAGGACGTCGTACTCGTCGCAGATCTCGCGCAGGCGCTGGAAGTATCCGGGGGGCGGCGGGAAGCAGCCGCCGGCGTTCTGCACCGGCTCGACGAAGACGGCGGCCACGGTGTCGGGGCCCTCCATCTCGATGGCGCGGGCCACGCGCTCGGCGGCCCAGTAGCCGTACTGCTCGGGGGTCATGCCGGGCACGCCGGTGATCTCGTCGGCGCGGTAGTGGTTGGTGTTCGGCACCCGCACCGAGCCCGGGACCAGCGGCTCGAACATCTGCTTGAAGGCGGGGATGCCGGTGATCGACAGGGCGCCCTGCGGGGTGCCGTGGTAGGCGATCTGGCGGCTGATGACCTTGTGCTTGAGGGGACGGCCGGTCATCTTGAAGTACTGCTTGGCGAGCTTCCAGGCGGTCTCGACGGCCTCACCGCCGCCGGTGGTGAAGAAGACCCGGTTGAGGTCGCCGGGGGCCTGCTCGGCCAGGCGCTGGGCGAGCTCGGCCGCCTTGGGGTGGGCGTAGGACCACAGGGGGAAGAACGCCAGCTCCTGGGCCTGCTTGGCGGCGGCCTCGGCCAGCTCGCTGCGGCCGTGCCCGGCCTGGACCACGAACAGCCCGGCGAGACCGTCGAGGTAGCGCTTGCCGTGGACGTCGTAGATGTACGAGCCCTCACCACGGACGATCATCGGCACCTCGGAGTCCTGATAGGCGCCGTGCCGGGTGAAGTGCATCCAGAGGTTGTCCTGGGCGGCCTGCATGATCGAAGCCACGTCGGTGTTTTCGGGGTGCGTCATTACCATCTTCCCTCGCTGTGCTGGGCTACCAACCAGTGTGCCCGGCAAATACGGACATTGACAAGTGAAAACGTGGCGTCGCCGTAGGATCGCGTCGAAATCCGTTGTCACATCAGGCCCAAGCAACGGAATCCGCGAGTCGATAATGGGGCGGAACGGGCGGCGCGCGACCCTCGGGCCGCAGGTCGGAGGTGGGATGTGCTGGAATCGGTCGTTGGAGCGGCCCACCCCACCGGCCGCGCCGCAACGGAAACGATCAGATATTGAGATGCGGGGTAAAGTTCGTGACTCCTGACGAGATCGAGGGCGCCGTCGCCGCCGGCCTGCCCCAGGCGGTCGAAGACCTCAAGCGGCTCGTCGCCATCCCCTCGGTGGCCTTCCCCGGCCACCCGGAGGAGCCGGTGCACGCGGCGGCCGCCGCCACCGAGGAGCTGCTGCGCAGCGCGGGGCTGCCGCACGTACGCCAGATCCCGGTGGACGGCAGCTTCCCCGCCGTCTACGCCGAGGCCCCGGCGCCTCCCGGCGCGCCGACCGTCCTGCTCTACGCCCACTACGACGTCCAGCCCGCCGGGGACCCGCTGCTGTGGCGCACCCCGGCCTTCGAGCCGACGGAGATCGACGGCGCCCTCTATGGCCGCGGCGCCGCCGACGACAAGTCGGGTGTCATCTCCCACGTCGCCGCCCTCCGCGTCTTCCAGGGCCGCTTCCCGGTCGGCGTCAAGGTCATCATCGAGGGCCAGGAGGAGTACGCCGGGGAGCGCCTGGAGGCGTTCGTCGAGCGCAACCCCGAGCTGCTCCGCGCCGACGCGATCATCGTCGCCGACACCGGCAACCCGCACGTCGACGACCCGGCGGTGACCACCTCCCTGCGCGGGATGGGCGCGTTCACCGTCGAGGTGCGCACCCTCAGCGAGTCGCTGCACAGCGGCACGTTCGGCGGCGCCGCCCCGGACGCCCTCGCCGCGCTGATCCGCATGCTCGCCGCCCTGCACGACGACAACGGCGACATCCGCGTCCCCGGCCTGCCGCGCGGCGTCTTCCTGGGGGCGGGCCCCTCGGAGGAGGAGTTCCGCAAGGGCGCGGGCGTGCTCGACGGCGTCTCGCTGGTCGGCTCGGGGTCGCTGGCCGACCGGCTGTGGGCCTCCTACGCCATCACGGTCACCGGCCTGGACGTGCCGACCGTCTCCGGGGCCATCAACGCGGTCCAGCCGGTCGCGCGCGCCCGGGTGACCGTGCGGGTCCCCCCGGCCGCCGACCCGAGGACGGCCGTCGAGTCCGTGGTCGACTTCCTCAACCAGGTCGCCCCCTGGGGCGTCAAGGTGGGCTTCAGCGACTACGTCGCCGGTTCCGGCTTCCTCGCCGACTCCGGCGGCGCGGCCCGCACCGCGCTGAACGAGGCGATGGAGCGCGCCTACGGCCGCCCGCCGCGCGACGTCGGCACGGGCGGCTCGATCCCGCTGGTCTCCACGCTGGCCAAGCAGTTCCCGGCGGCCTCGATCCTGCTGTTCGGCGCCGAGGACGACGACGCCTCGATCCACGCGCCCAACGAGCGCGTGGACCTCGCCGAGCTCCGCCGCAACATCCTGGCCGAGGCGCTCTTCCTGCAGCGGTACGGCGCCGCGACGGCCTGAGGCCCGCCCGGGACCGGAACGGGTCCGCCGGGGACCGGAACCGTCCGGCATCCCGGCGGGTCCGGGGCCGCCCCGCGGAGGACCGGCCGGTAAGAGCCCTGCCCGCCGTCGGGCAGGGCTCTTTTGCGTGATAGTTTTTATACTGACTGGTCAGTTTAAAGAATGGGGGTACGCGGTGTTCCGAGGAGCCGAGGTGCGCGCGGCGGACCTGTCGCTGAAGGGCGACCACGGCTGGGCCTACCGCGACGTCACCCTCCACGCCGAACCGGGCTGCGTCACGGCGATCACCGGCCAGGCCGGCAGCGGGCGGACGAGCCTTCTCCTCACCCTGGCCGGGCGGATGAAACCCACCGGGGGCACGATTTCGGTCGCCGGGCACACCTCGCCGAAGGCGATCCGGCGGATCGCGGCGCTCGGCCTGGTGGACGGGGTGAACGACCTGGAGAAGGCGCTATCGGTCGGCGAGCACCTGCACGAGCGGTCCCCCGGCCTCCTCCGGCGCGGCCGGCAGGAGGCGCGTGCCGCGCGGGCCCTGGAGCTGGCCGGGCTGGACCTTCCGCCCGACGACCGGACCCTCGTCCGCGACCTGGGCCGGGAGCAGCGGATCCGCCTCGGCATCGCCCTCGCGCTGCTCGACGAACCCGGGCTGCTGGTGGCCGACAACATCGACATCGGCGTCACCGCGGACCAGGAGGAGGCGATCTGGGGGACGCTGTCGGACCTGGCCGGCCTGGGCCTGACCATCGTCGCCTCCTGCGTCGAGGACGCCCCGGCGCCGTCGGTGCACCTGCCCTCCGGGGCCGCGGCCCGGGAGGCCGCCGCTCGCGGAGCGGAAGCCGTACCGGACGGGGACGGCGAGAACGACGGACAAGAGACACGTAAGGGACACGAGGGAGAGGACCGATGAGGGCGCTGGGACCGGGACGGCTGGAACTGCGGCGGTTCACCCGCTCGCGGCTGACCCGCTCGGCGCTGGCCGGCGTGGTGATGCTGCCGCTGCTGTACGCGGGGCTGTACCTGTGGTCGTTCTGGGACCCGCAGGGCCACCTGGAGAACATCCCGGTCGCCCTCGTCATGGAGGACCGGCCCGCCAAGGCCGACGGCAAGACGATCGACGCGGGCCGCGAGCTGGCCGACGAACTGCGCGACCGGAAGGTCTTCGAGTGGCACCGGGTCAGCGCCCGCGAGGCCGCCGACGGCGTCAACGACGGCAGCTTCTACCTGTCGCTGACCATCCCCGCCGATTTCAGCTCCCACCTCGCCTCGCCGTCCGAGAAGAACGGCACGCCCACCCCCGCCGAGCTGGGCGTGCGGGTGGACACCGGCCGCAGCTACATCATGGGCACCATCTCCGACGCGGTGTTCGCCGAGGTCAGGGAGGCGGCGAGCCGTACCGCGCTCAAGGACTACTGGAACAACGTCTTCGTCTCCTTCGGGGAGCTGCACGACGCCACCGCCAAGGCCGCGAACGGCGCGGACAAGCTACGCGACGGCTCGGCGAAGGCGGGCGAGGGCGCGTCCTCCCTGAACGACGGTCTCGGCCAGGCCAAGAACGGCACGCACCAGCTCGCCGTGGGCCTGAACAGCGCCGACACCGCCACCGGCAAGCTGGCCGCCGGGGCCGGCGAGCTGGCCACCGGCCTGGGCCAGGCGGAGAGCGGCTCGCGCAAGCTGGGCCAGGGCCTGACCAAGCTCGCAGGCGGCGCCAAGCAGGTCGCCGACGGCAACGCGAAGGTCTACCGGCAGGTCCACGCCCAGGTGTCGAAGGTCAACGCGGTGGCCGACGAGGTCATCCCGGTGCTGGAGGAGAACGGCTCGCGGCTGCGCACGCTGGCGCAGGCCGTCGAGGAGGGCGCCGACCGGGTCGCCGGCGGCGCGGACTCACTGAACTCACTGCCCGGCGGCCTCACCCAGGGCGCCGAGCAGGCCCGCCGGCAGGCCCAGCAGCTGCAGAGCTGGGTGGAGTCCAACCCCGACGCCGACCCGCGGCTGCGGGCCATCGCCGACCGGCTGACCGAGGCCGTCCAGCAGGTGTCCGGCGGGCTGGAGGGGTCCTCCGGCGGCGGCGACACGAGCGGCGTGGCGGACCGGCTCCGGCAGAACGCCCAGCGGATCTCCGAGATCGCGGCCCGTACGGCGGAGGTCGCGCCGACCGCGGGGCAGCGGATCGGACAGCTCCGCGACCAGCTCAACGAGCTGGACACGGGCCTCGGCAAGCTGGCCGACGGCTCCCAGCAGGTCTCCAAGGGCCTCGGTGACGCGACGGCCGCGAACGGCAAGCTCACCGCGGGGCTGACCAAGCTCGGCAACGGCGCGGAAAAGCTGTCCGACGGGCTCAACCAGCTCGGCGGCGGGATCGTCAAGCTGAGCGACGGCGCGACCCAGGTGGACCGGGGCGTCGGCCGCCTGCACCGGGGCGCCGGGGAGCTCACCACCGGCCTCGGCGAGCTCACCGACGGCTCCGCCGAGCTGAGCGACAAGCTCGGCGACGGGGCCAAGGAGATCCCCGACTACGGCAAGGGCGAGCGCGCCGACCGCAGCGACATGATGAGCGAGCCGGTCAGGGTGGCCAAGCAGGTCCTCAACGAGGTGCCCAACTACGGCACCGGCTTCGCGCCGTTCTTCGTCCCGCTCGCCCTGTGGGTGGGCGCGATGGTCAGCTACATGGTGCTGCGTCCGCTCAACCCCCGCCTCCTCGCCGGCACGGCCGCCGCGTGGCGGATCGCGGTGGGCGGCTGGCTGCCGGCCCTGGTGCTGGGCGCGGCCCAGGTGGGCGTGCTGCTGGCGGTGCTGCGCTTCGGGCTCGGCATGGAGGCCGCGCACTGGGCCGGGGTGGCCGGGATCCTGCTGCTCACCGCGGCGGCGTTCCTCGCGGTCGTGCAGGCGGTCAACGCGCTGCTCGGCCCGCCGGGCCGGGTCGTGGTGCTGGCCCTGCTGATGCTGCAGCTCACCTCCTCGGCCGGCACGTACCCGATCGAGACCTCACCGGGCTTCTTCCAGACGATCTCGCCGTGGCTGCCGATGAGCTGGGTGGTCAGCGCGCTGCGGCGGCTGATCAGCGGCGGCGACCTCACCGTGGTCTGGCAGGCGTGCGGGGTGCTCGGCCTGACCACCGCGCTGGGCCTCGCCCTGACGATCCACGCGGTGCACAGGAGCCGCACCTGGTCGCTGCGCCGCCTCCACCCGGAGCTGTCGCTGTGACCGCCGGCGCGACGGTTTCGTCCCGGGCCGGCGGCGCGGCGGCCCGGCCGTCCCGCGACGCCGTCCGCGCGACGGTTCCGTCCGGGGGCGCTCCTGTGGCTACGGTTGGCCCATGACGGAGATCAGCCGGTCCGGAGCCGCCCCCCGGCGGGGCGCGCCGCCCCCGGCCCCGGCCCCGCCGAGGGCCGCGGCGAAGGCGGGCGGGCGCCGGGCCGAGACCCGCCTGAAGCTGTTCACCGCGGCCGTGGAGGTGATCGCCGAACAGGGCTACACCGCCGCCACGGTGGAGGCGATCGCCGAGCGCGCCGGGGTGGCCAAGGGCACCGTGTTCTACAACTTCGGCAGCAAGGAGGCGCTCTTCGCGGCGATGCTCGACCACGGCATCGAGCACCTGGCCGGCGTGCTGGCCGACGCCGCGTCGGGCGGGCCGGGCCCCGCCGTCCCGGACCGCGACGCCGGCCGTACCGGGCGGGACGGCGCCGGCGGCCCCGCCGCGCCGGGCGGAGGCACGGCGCTGGACGCCCTGGACGCGGTGGTCATGGCGCAGTTGCGGTTCTTCGAGGAGTACGGCGCGTTCGCCCGGGTGCTGCTCGCCGAGATGTGGCGCACCGCCTGGCAGAGCGCGGTGGCCAGGCTGCGCGACCAGGTGCTGGGCGTCTACGCCGGCGTGCTGCGCCGGGCGGTGGCCGAGGGCCTGGTGCGGGAGGGCCTGGACGTCGAGACCGCGGCGACCGCCGTGTTCGGCATGGTGGTGACCGTCTCCATCGAGCGCCGGGCGCTGCACCCGGACCGCCCGCTGGAGGAGCTGCACGCCACGCTCGCCGATCTGCTGCACCGGAGGGTCACCGGCTGATCGGCTCCCGCTCCGGCTCGGGTCCGGAGCGGGGGCCGTCCCCGACACCCGTTCCGGCGACGGTGTGGTCCGAAACCTGCCGGTGCCCGCCGCCTCGTCCCTGCTTGGCTGGACGCCCGCAGTCCACACGCCCTCCCCTGGACGGGAACCATGCCAACGACCACGCTCACCCGGCCTCGCCCGCCCCTCATCGACTGGTTCGCGATCATCTCGCTCATGCTGGGGATCTTCGCCATCGTCACCAGCGAGATCCTGCCCATCGGCCTGCTGACCGCCATCGGCGCCGACTTCGGCGTCTCCGACGGCATCACGGGGCTCACCATGGCGCTGCCCGGCATCGTCGCCGCGGTCGCCGCGCCCGCCGTCACGCTGACCACCGCCCGACTGGACCGCCGCGTGATGCTGTGCGTCCTCATGGCGGTGCTCGCCGTCGCCGACGTCCTGGCGGCCGGGGCGACCTCCTACTGGGTCATGCTGGTCTCCAGGGTGCTCGTCGGCCTCACCATCGGCGGCTTCTGGTCGATCGGGGCCGGGCTGGCCGGCCGCCTGGTGGCGCCGCCGTCCGTCGGCACCGCCACCGCCGTCATCTTCTCCGCCGTGCCGCTGGGCTCCGTGCTCGGCGTACCGGCCGGAACCCTCCTCGGCCAGCTCGCCGGCTGGCGGGTCTCGTTCCTCGCCCTGGCCGCGCTGGCCGTCCTCGTCCTGGTCGCCCTGCTGGTGCTGCTGCCGCCGCTGCCCGGTGACCAGGCCACCGGCCTCCGTGTCCTGCTCGGCCTGCTGCGCGCCCGGGGCACCGTCGTCGCCCTGCTTGCCACCTTCCTCGTCGTCCTGGCCCACTTCGGCACCTACACCTACGTCACGCCCTTCCTCCAGGACGTCACCGGCCTGCGTCCCGCGGCCGTCAGCGCCGTCCTGCTGGCGTACGGCGCGGCCGGGATCGCCGGCAACTTCCTGGCGGGCAGGGCCGTCGCCACGCGTCCCCGGGGCGCCTTCGTGGCCTGCGGCTGCCTGATCGCGGCCGTCACCCTGCTGCTGCCCTGGGCCGGCGCCACGGCCGCCGGCGCCGCGGTGTCGCTCGTGCTCTGGGGCCTCGCCTACGGCGGTGTGCCCGTCTGCTCGCAGGCGTCGTTCATCGGCGCCGCCCCGCACGCGCCCGAAGCCGCCATGGTCCTCTTCACCTCCTCGTTCCAGGCGACCTTCGCCCTCGGCGCGTTCTTCGGCGGCCGCCTCGTCGACGCCTTCCCGATCTCCATCGTGATGATCTGCGGCGGGTTGACCGCCCTCCTCATGGCGGTGTCCCTGTGGTCGCTCGCCGGGTCCCGCTGAACCCGCGGGTCACCGGCCGACGTCCCGGACCGCCGCCGGTTCCGGACGGGCCGCCTTAGATCGCCGCGGCGGCGAACTTCGGCGGGGGCTCGTTCGTCGGACATATACCGACACCCCCCGGGAGGCAGGGTTGTACCAGCAGCCGCCACGACGGCGCAGGAACTTCGCCCCGTTCATCATCGCGGTCATCCTCGCCGGAGCGATGATCGTCGGCCTGCGGCTCTACGTCGGGAGCAGGGGGCCGGGCGACGCGGCCGGGGACACCGGGCACAGCGCCGGGCCCGCCGGGCGATGCGACGGCGAGAAGACCACGCTGACCGTGGCGGCCTCACCGGAGAAGGCCGGGCTGCTGCGGGAGATGGCGGACCGCTACAGCGGCCGGAAGGTCGGCGGGCGCTGCGCCGACGTGGTCGTCGAGAACGTGGCCAGCGGCGGCGCGATGCTGGCGCTGGCCCGCGGCTGGGACGAGCGCCGGGACGGCCCCCGCCCCGACGTCTGGTCCCCGGCGAGCAGCGGCTGGGTCACGCTGCTCCGGCAGCGCGCCACCGCGTCCGACGCCGGCGCTCCGGTCGCCCTGGAGAATCCCTCGATCGCCAAGACGCCGCTGGTCGTCGCGATGCCCAAGCCGATGGCCGAGGCGCTGGGCTGGCCGGGCAAGAAGCTCGGCTGGTCCGACCTGCTCGACCTGTCCACCGGCTCCTGGGCCGGTCACGGCCACCCGGAGTGGGGGGCCTTCCGCCTGGGCAAGACCAACCCGAACTTCTCCACCAGCGGCCTGAACGCCACCATCGGCGCCTACTTCGCCGCCACCGGCCTGTCCGGCGACCTGACGGAGAAGAACGTCGCCGACCGGCGGACCAGGGAGTTCGTGCGGGGGGTGGAGCGCTCGATCGTCCACTACGGCGACACCACGCTGACCTTCCTGTCGAACCTGCAGCGGGCCGACGACGCCGGGGCGGGGCTCGGCTACATCTCCGCGGTGGCCGTGGAGGAGAAGTCGGTCTGGGACTACAACCAGGGCAACCCGACCGGCGACCCCGCGACGCTGGGCCGGCACGCCAGGCCGAAGGTCCCGCTGGTCGCGATCTACCCCAAGGAGGGCACGCTCTACTCCGACAACCCCTACGCCGTGCTGACCGCGCCGTGGGTGGACGACGCCAGGCGCGCGGTGGCGGCCGATTTCCTGGCGTACCTGCGGGCACCGGAACAGCAGGAGCGGTTCGCCGCCGCCGCCTTCCGGTCGCACGACGGCAGGCCCGGAAAGCTGATCACCGAGGCGAACGGGCTGCTGCCCGCCGAGCCGAAGGCGACGCTGAACCCGCCCGCCCCCAACGTGCTGGACCGGGTGCTCGCCGGCTGGGCCGACCTGCGCAGGCCCGCGAACGTGCTCATGGTGATCGACGTCTCGGGCTCGATGGGCGCCACGGTGGCCGGCACCGGCGGGACCAAGCTGGACCTGGCCAGGCAGGCGGCGTCCGCCGCGCTGTCGCAGTTCGGCCCGCACGACCGGGTCGGGCTGTGGATGTTCTCCACCGGGCGGGACGGCCCCCGGGACCACCTGGAGCTGGCCCCGATCCGCGCCGCGGACGCCGGGCGGCTCAAGGAACTGCGGGAACGGCTGGCCGGCCTGACCCCCGACGGCGGGACCGGCCTCTACGACACCGCGCTCGCCGCCTACCGGGACGTGCTCGGCCGGCACGACGACGACGCGATCAACGCGGTGGTCTTCCTGACCGACGGCAAGAACGAGGACGTCGACGGCGTCTCCCTGGAGAACCTGCTGCCCGCCCTGCGCGCCGAGACCGGCCGGGAGTCGGTGCGGATGTTCACCATCGCCTACGGCCAGGACGCCGACCTCGACGTGCTCAGGAAGATCTCCGAGGCGACCGACGCGGCCGCGTACGACTCCCGCGAGGCGGGGAGTATCGACCAGGTGTTCACTGCGGTGATATCCAACTTCTGATGTCCCCGACGTCCCGCCTCATCGAGGAACTCCGCGATCCCTGGGGGCTGCTGCTCGGCGCGACCGCCGGCGGAGCCGCCTGGGCCGTCGACGTGCACCCGGCCGCCGCCGCCTTCGTCGGGGTGACCGTCTGGCTGGTCAAGGCGGGCGTCGCCGCGGCGCAGGGGCGGGGAGCGGGCCGTACGGCGCCGGCCGTCGCCGAGGGCAGCGGGGAGGCGTACTGGCTGGACCGGGCCGCCGCGGCGGCCCGGGACTTCGGCGAGCTGAGCGCCTCGCTGGAGACCGGCCCGCTGGCCGGGCGGATCACGCTGATGCGGCCCCGGGTCGAGGACTCGCTGGCCACGCTGGAACGCCTGGCCGAGCACGCCTCCCGCACCGGGGCGGCGCTCGCGCGGTTCGACCGCGGCCGGCTCGACCGCGAGCACGCGCGCCTGACGGAGGAGCTGCGGCGGGCCCGCGGGGACGTGGTCGACGACATCGGCCGCGCCCTCGGCTCGCTGGCCGCCCAGCGGGCGGTGGCCGACCGGCTGACCGAGACCAGGAACCAGGTGCTCACCCGGATGGAGTCGAGCGCGATCGGCATCGAGGGGCTCGTCGCCCGGGTGGTGGAGCTGGCGGCGATGCCCGCGACCGGTTCCCTGGGGCCGGCACGGGTCCTCGACGAGCTGGCCGACGGTCTCGAAGGGGTCCGGCGGGGCCTGCACGAGACCGAACGGATCACCCGCGACGCGCTGGGCCCGCGGGACGCGCCGGACCCATGAGCGACGCACCGGGCGCACCGGGTCCCCGAGCCGCAACGAACCCGCCGGACGCGCCGATCCACAGGACACACCGAGCCCATCGAACCCACCGAACCCACCGGACACGCCGATCCCCGAGACGCGCCGGACCGCCGCGGCCCGGTGAGGATCGTTAAGGAGCCCCCCATGATCACAGTCATCCGCCGGGCGTGGCGCTACCTGGTCTTCGCCCTGTCCGGCCGGCTGAGCGAGCTGTCCGATCCGCGGGTCCAGATCGAGCAGGCCGTCGAGGAGGCCAAGGAGCAGCACCGGTTGCTGTCCCAGCAGGCCGCCGCGGTCATCGGCAACGAGCACGAGCTGCAGATGAGGCTCACCCGCGCGCTGGAGGAGACCGAGCGGCTCCAGGCCAACGCCCGCCAGGCGGTGCTGCTGGCCGAGCAGGCCAGGGCCGCGGGCGACGAGCGCAAGGCCGCCTCCTACGAGGACTCCGCCCGCGCCTTCGCCACCCGGCTGGTGGCGGCGGAGACGGCTCTGCAGGAGGCCCGTCTCCTGCACGAGCGGGCCCGGCAGTCCTCCGCCCAGGCACGGGCGGCGGTCGAGACCAACGCCATGGCCCTGCAGCGGAAGATCGCCGAACGGATGCGGCTGCTGTCGCAGCTCGACCAGGCGAAGATGCAGGAGCGGCTCAACCGGGCCATGGCCGACCTGTCCGGTCTCGCCCCGGCCGGTGACGTCCCCACCATGGACGAGGTCCGCGAGAAGATCGAGAAGCGCTACGCCCGCGCCCTCGGCGAGGCCGAGCTGACCGCCGGCTCCGTCGAGGCCAGGATGATCGAGGTCGAGCGCGCCGCCATCGACGTGGAGGGCGCGGCCCGGCTGGAAGCCATCAGGGAGAGCCTGGCCCTGGAGCGGAAGCCCGGCCGGAACGAGCCCCCCGACCCCGCTCCCTGACCCGCGCCGTACGGCCGGCCGGTCCCGGCGGACCCGTCCGGCCCGGAGCCGCGGCCGATGCCGTGCCGCGCGGGCGGGCGCGGCGGGGTCAGCGGACCGGCAGGTCGTAGACGCGGCGGACGCTGGTCGGGGTGTCGCCGAGGTCCGCGCCGTAGATGTGGAGCGAGATGGCGGTGCCGTCCCCGATGTTGCGGACCCGGTGGATGTCGCCGGGCGGGGCGAAGCCGCTGACCTCGCCGGTCCGGTTCGCCGTACGGCCGATCTCGGTGAGG
Organism: Streptosporangium sandarakinum; assembly: GCF_013409935.1. Lineage (GTDB taxonomy): Bacteria > Actinomycetota > Actinomycetes > Streptosporangiales > Streptosporangiaceae > Streptosporangium > Streptosporangium nondiastaticum. Next base: position 2,129,611 of record NZ_JACCCO010000001.1, read on the forward strand.
TGGTCGCCGTCGAGGCGGTAGAGCGTCTCGTACTCCACGCCCTGCAGCACGCCGAACACGCACCAGGCGACGTGGTCGTGGATCACGGTCTCCTGACCGGGCCGCCAGACGATGGCGACGACCGAGAGGTCCGCCTCGGTGTGCAGGACGTGGGTGACGTAGCGGTCCGGGTCTCCCGCCCGCTCCTCCTCGGTGAGGATCCCGGGCGCCGGCAGCCGCTCGCGCAGCAGGTCCGCGACGGCGAAGGCGGTCTCGCGCGGGCTCATGGACTTCGCGACCAGCCCGCGGGTCCCCTCGACGAGTTCCGCGAGGCCGGGCCGGGTGATGACGGTGGTCTCCATGCCCTTCAGCGTGCGGGGCGGAAACTCATCCGTCTAATGCCTTATTTCCCGGTAATTCATAGATATTGTTGATAAATGCTGGATATCGTGCGGCTTCGTGTGCTCGCCGCGGTCGCCAGACACGGCTCCGTCACCGCCGCGGCGCGGGAGCTGCACTACTCCCAGCCCTCGGTCAGCCACCACCTGGCCCGGCTGGAGGCCGAGACGGGCGCCAAGCTCGTCCAGCGGGTGGGCCGGGGCGTCCGGCTCACCGAGACCGGCCGGCTGCTGGCCGAACGGGCCGTCGAGATCGTCGGCCGCGTCGACTCGGCGGCCGCCGAACTGTCGGCGCACGTGGGGCTGCGGGCGGGCCGGGTCAGGCTGGCGGCCTTCCCCTCGGCGCTCGGCACGTTCGTGCCGGCGGCCGTCTCCCTGCTGGCCCGGCGGCACCCCGGCCTGGAGCTGCGCCTGACCGAGACCGAGCCGCCGGAGGCTCTGCGCATGCTGCGCGGGGGCCACGTGGACGCGGCGGTGGTCTTCCACTACGACTGCACCGCCCCCGAGGAGGACGGCGTCCGGCTGCTGCACCTGCTGGACGACCCGAGCTACCTGGTCACCGCGGCCTCCGCCCCGATCGGTTCCGGCGCCGCCGCGTCCGGGAACGCCGCGCCCGGAACCGGCGCGCCCACGGACGTCGCTCCCCCGCCCGCCGGCGGCCTGGCCGCGCACCGAGGCGCCCGGTGGATCGGCGGCTGCGAGCGCTGCCGCGTCCACCTGGTGGACCTGTGCGCCCGGGCGGGCTTCGAGCCGGAGATCGCCTTCACCACCGACGACGTCGTGGCCGTCCAGGCGCTGGTCGTCGCCGGGATGGGGGTGACGGTGCTGCCGGGTCTCGCCCTGAGGGCGCACCGCCACCCCGCCGTCGGCGTGGCCGAACTGCCCGGCTCGGTCCGTCACATCCACGTCGCCACGTACGGCGAGCCGCCCCTCCCCCCGGCCACCGCCGCGCTGCTGGAGGCGCTCACCGCCTCGGTCTGACGCGCTCCCCCCGGTCCTGGGCCGGGAAAACCGGCGGCGGCGGCGTGACCCGCCGTTCTACGATCCGGGTATGCCGGACCCGACCACTCTCGCCCTCTTCGTCGCCGCGACGCTCGCCCTGCTGCTCGTGCCGGGCCCCGCGGTCCTCTACATCGTGACCCGCAGCGTCACCCAGGGCCGGAGCGCCGGGATGGTGTCGGTGCTCGGCGTCCACCTGGGATCGGTGGTGCACGTGGCCGCCGCGGCGCTGGGGGTCAGCGCCCTGCTCGCCGCCTCGGCGACCGCGTTCGCGGTGGTCAAGTATCTCGGCGCGGCCTACCTGGTCTGGCTGGGGGTGCGCAGGCTCATGACCCGCTCCGGCGGCCTCGACGCCGCCGCGCCGCCGGTCGCCTCCCGCTCCCGGCTGTTCTGGGAGGGTTTCGTGGTCAACGTGCTCAACCCGAAGACCGCCATCTTCTTCCTGGCGTTCCTGCCGCAGTTCACCGACCCCGCGCGGGGGGCGGTCGCTCCGCAGATCATGCTGCTGGGCGTGATCTGGATCCTCCTCGGCGTCGCCAGCGACGGCGCCTACGCCCTGCTGGCCTCGGCCATGGCGGGCCGGCTGCGCGGCTCGGCCCGCGCCCGCCGCCGGCTGGACACCGGCAGCGGCGTCGTCTACCTGGGTCTCGGGGCCACCGCCGCGCTCACCGGCCAGGCCCACGCCGTCTGACGGGTCCGGCTCCACGCTCGCCGTCCGAAGCCGAAGCCGTACCCCCGCCGCCCGGAGTCAGAGGTCCACCTCGCGGGAGGCGACGACGTTGAGCGCGGCAGGCTCCCGGCCGGCCGGGGTGACGAGGACGTGCCGGTTCGGCTCCTCGTACCCGTTCTCCGACAGCCACGTCAGCGTGAAGGGGTCGAGCTGGCTGAAGTGGACCGGGCAGCCGGCCGAGAAGAGCTCCGTGCCGACCGCGTCCCGGCCGGCCTCCCCCTCGATGATCGACAGGGTGTAGACGGTCATGGCGGCCCCCCGAGAAAGACGAGCGGCCGGCGGAGTCCCCGCGGGCCGCGTTCCCGCCGGGATTCATACCCCGGACCGCCGCGCCGTACGGGCCCGGTGGCCGGGCCGGGTCGGGTCGGGTCGGTCAGCGGAAGCGGTAGACGGTGGTGGAGGCGAACTCCTCGCCGGGCCGCAGCACCGTCGAGGGGAAGTGCTCCTGGTTCGGCGAGTCGGGGAAGTGCTGGGTCTCCAGGCAGAGCCCGGCGTGCCTGCCGTACGGCGTGGCGACGCCGTCGAGGAGGTTGGCGGTGTAGAACTGCACGCCGGGCTCGGTGGTGGTGACCTCCATGGTCAGGCCGCTCGCCGGGTCGGTGACCTCGATGCCGCCGTCCAGGACGTAGCAGTGGTCGTAGCCGCCGCCCAGCAGCGGGTCGCCGACGCGGTCCCCGATCCGGTGCGGGACGGTGAAGTCGAACGGCGTGCCGGCCACCGGGGCGAGCTCGCCGGTCGGGATCTGCGTGGCGTCGACCGGCAGGTAGCGGGCGGCGTCGATGCGGACCACGTGGTCCAGGACGTCGCCGCCGCCGGCGAGGTTGAAGTAGGAGTGGTTGGTCAGGTTCAGCACGGTCGGCGCGTCGGTCGTCGCGCGGTAGTCGAGCCGGAGCGCGTCCCCGGTCAGCGTGTAGGTGAGCGAGACGGTCAGCGTGCCCGGGTAGCCCTCCTGTCCGTCGGGGCTGACGTAGGTGAGCGTCACCGCCGCCGGGGAGACCTCGGCCACCCGCCACACGCGCTGGGAGAAGCCGCCGGGCCCGCCGTGCAGGCTGTTGGGGCCGTTGTTGAGCGGCAGCCGGTGGGTGACGCCGTCGAGGGTGAACCGGCCGCCCGCGATGCGGTTGCCGTACCGGCCGACGACGGCGCCGAAGTAGCGGCTGCGCGTCAGGTAGTCGTCCAGGGTGTCGCAGCCGAGCACGACGCCGACCCCGGAGACCTCCAGCGACTGCAGGACGGCGCCGTAGGTGAGCACCGACGCGCGCATCCGGCCGTTCTCCAGCGTGTGCCGCTCGACCTCCTCCCCGTCCGGCGTGATCCCGAACACCCGGCGCGGCCCGGCCTCGTTCCCGGCCGCCGCGGTCTCCCCGTCCCGTCTGGCTTCGACGTTCACGATCGCGCCTCTCCTGTGGATTCCCGGACGACCAGTCGGGTCTCCAGGGTGGTCAGGGTGGAAGTCCCGCCGTCGCCGACGGACTGCAGCAGCAGGTCGACCGCGATCCGCCCGGCGGCGGACGTCGGCATGGCGACGGTGGTCAGCTTCGGCCGGTTCAGCCGCCCGGAGAGGGTGTCGTCGACGCCGACCACGCTGACGTCGTCGGGGACCCGCACGCCCCTCTCGTACAGGCCCTCGATGAGCCCGATGGCGACCAGGTCGTTGTAGGTGAGCACGCCGGTCGCGCCGGAGGCGACCACTTCGGCGGCGACGGCGAGGCCGCCCTGCTCGGTGGGCGCGTTCGGGCCGAGGATCACCAGTTCGGCGCCGGAGGCGGCGGCCGCGGCGGCGGCGGCCTCGCGCATCTGCCCGCTGGTCCACGAGCCGCTCGGCCCGGCGGCCAGGGCCAGCCTGCGGTGGCCCAGCCCGGTCAGGTGCTCGATCGCGAGCCGGGCGCCCTGGGCGACGTCCATCAGTATGGTCGGCATCCCCTTGATCCGCCGGTTCACCACGACGAACGGCACGTCGGCGTGCAGGCGCTCGATGACCCGGTTGGACAGGCGGGGGCTGCACAGCAGCACCCCGTCCACCTGCTTGGTGAGGGTCTGGATCAGCTCCTCCTCCACCTGCGGGTCCTCGTCGGTGTCGGCCACGAACACGTGGTAGTCGCGGGTCCTGGCGTGCGCCTGGGCGGCCTTGATCAGCGGGGGGAAGAACGGGTTGGAGATGTCGGCCACGATCAGGCCGATGTTGTGGGTGCGGCCCGTGGTGAGGGCGCGGGCGGCCCTGTTGGGCCGGTAGCCGAGGTCCTCGGCGACGGCCAGCACCCGGTTGCGCGTCTCGGCGTTGACCAGGTGGGGTGCCGAGAAGGTGCGGGAGACCGTGGAGACATGGACTCCCGATGCCCGCGCCACGTCCCTGATCGTCGCTGTCACTGTGCTCCTTCATCGCGCTCTCGTGCACATTAGTGCAAACGGTTGCAGAGCTGTCAACGGCACCGGATTGGGCCCTCCGCGGCGGCATGGCACCGGTTGCATCGACCCCTCTTCGGAAAATACGGGAAAAGTCGCTGGTGGAGATCGGTTTACCAAATTGAGCCCTTGACGTTGCGAACAGATGTCCGCCATGTTTCATGCAACCGGTTGCAGCTCGCGACGCCGAATCCCCCCGTCGAACACGAAGGAGTCGCCGGTCATGGCAATCTCCACGGCCTCCACGGCGAACCATCGGATGCGCCGGCCGCGCGGCGCGGCGCGGACCCCCTACCTGCTGATCGCCCCCGCGGTGATCGCGATGGTCGGTTTCCTGGTCTACCCGATGGCCAGCGTCATCTACTACAGCCTGCAGAACTACAACGTCACCAAACCGTGGGACAACGGCTTCGCCGGCCTGGACAACTTCCGGCGGCTGCTGTTCGAGGACCCGCTGTTCTGGCAGAGCCTCGGCTTCAGCGCCCGGTGGGTCGGCGTCGAGGTGGGGCTGCAGCTGGTGTTCGGCCTCATCCTGGCGCTGATCGTGAACGAGACCTTCGTCGGCCGGGGACTGTCGCGGGCGCTGGTGTTCTCCCCCTGGGCCGTGTCCGGGGTGCTGACCACCGGGATCTGGGTGCTGCTCTACAACCCCACCACCGGTGTGTCCCGCTACCTCGCCGACCTGGGGCTCATCGAGTACGGCGCCGCCCCGCTGGCCCACCCCGGCACCGTGTTCTGGGCGGCGGTCCTGGCCGAGCTGTGGCGCGGGGTGCCGTTCTTCGCGATCCTGCTCCTGGCCGACCTGCAGAGCATCCCCAGGGAGCTGTACGAGGCGGCCTCGGTGGACGGCGCCTCACGCGGCAGGCGCTTCCTGCACGTCACGCTGCCGCACCTCAAGGACGCGATCATCCTGTCCACGCTGCTGCGCTGCGTGTGGGAGTTCAACAACGTCGACCTGCTGTACACGCTGACCGGCGGCGGCCCGGCGCACGCGACGACCACGCTGCCGCTGTACGTGGCGAGCAAGGCCGCGCAGTCCCACGACTTCGGGTACGGCTCGGCGCTGACCACCGCCGCCTTCCTCATCCTGACCTTCTTCTCGATCGCCTACCTGCGACTGAGCAAGTTCGGAGCCAAGTCATGACCGTCCAGACGGCCGCACGGCCACGTCTCCCCGGCCCCGTGACGGCGCCCGGGGGCACGAAGCGCCGGGAGAGGATGCGGGTCAGCCGCTGGCAGATCTGGGTCCCGCTCGGCCTCTACCTCCTGTTCACCCTGGTCCCCTTCTACTGGATGCTGGTCTTCGCCGTCCGGCCCCGGGGATCGACCTCGCTGCTGCCCTGGCCGATCACCTTCGACAACTTCGAGACCGTCTGGAACGAGCTCGGGTTCGCGGTCTTCTTCAGGAACAGCCTGATGGTCGGCGTCGCCTCGCTGGTCATGACCACGGTGATCGCGCTGGCCGGCGGCTACGCCCTGGCCCGGTACGACTTCCGCGGCAAGAAGGCGTTCATGCTCGGGATGCTCTGCACGCAGTTCATCCCCGGCGCGATGATGCTGATCCCGCTGTTCGAGATCTTCCGAACCCTCGGCCTGGTCAACTCGCTGTGGAGCCTGGTGATCGCCGAGACCGTCTTCCAGCTCCCGCTCTCGCTCATCCTGATCAGCGGTTTCATCCGGAACGTGCCGGTGGAGCTGGAGCAGGCCGCGTGGGTGGACGGCTGCGGCCGGCTGCGCGCCTTCTTCGCCGTGGTGCTGCCGCTGCTGCGCCCGGCGCTGGTGGCGGTCGGTTCCTTCGCCTTCATCCACAGCTGGAACAACTTCCTGTTCGCGCTGATGTTCGTCAACGAGCAGGAGAAGTTCACGGTGCCGGTCGGTCTCGCCTACTCGCTGGGCGAGTTCAGCGTCGACTTCGGCGCGCTGGCCGCGGGCGGCGTCGTCGCCGCCGTGCCCGTCGTCCTGGTCTTCGCCGTCATCCAGCGCTACCTCGTGCAGGGCATGTCCGCCGGCGCGGTGAAGGGATGACCTCTGTGGTTCGCACTCTTGTCACCGGAAGCGCCGGCCGGTTCGGCCGCAGCGTGGTCACCGCGCTCGCCGAGGCGGGTCACGAGGTGATCGGCGTGGACACCGTGCCCGGCACCCCCGCCGACGCCGCCGAGACGCTCCCGGCCGACCTGACCGACCTCGGCGAGGCGTTCGAGGTGATGACGCGCTTCCGCCCGGACGCCGTGGTCCACCTGGCGGCGATCGCCACCCCGTTCAGCCGGACCGACGCCTTCACCTTCCGGGTCAACACCCAGCTCGCGTTCAACGTGTGCGAGGCCGCCTGCGGCGTCGGCGCCGAGCGGGTCGTGGTGGCCAGCAGCCCCACGGTCATCGGGTACGGCGCGCCGGGCTGGAAGCCGTCCTACCTGCCGATCGACGAGGACCACCCGGTCGCCCCGGGGAACGCCTACAGCCTGTCGAAGCTGGTCGCCGAGCAGGTGATGACCTCCTTCGCGCGCCGGTCGCCCACGAGGTTCGCGGCCGTGCGGCCCTGCTTCGTCGTCGCCCCCGAGGAGTGGGCGGGCGCGCCCACCCAGTCCGGGCACACGATCGTCGAACGGCTGGACCGGTCCGAGCTGGCCGGGACGTCGCTGTTCAACTACGTCGACGCCCGCGACGCCTCGGACCTGGTGCTGACCCTGCTGGACCGCCTTCCGGAGCTGCCGTCGGGCGAGGTGTTCTTCGCGAGCGCGGCCGACGCGCTGGCCCGCGAGCCCCTGGCGGAACTGCTGCCCCGGCTCAACCCCGCCACGGCGGGGTTCGCCGCCGGGCTGACCGGCTCCTCCCCCGCCTTCTCCTCCGCCAAGGCCGGACGACTGCTCGGCTGGCAGGCCAAACACAGTTGGCGCACAGAGATCGGAGAGTCCCGATGAACCTCAGCGGAGTGCTGTTCTTCCCCGTCACGCCGTTCGGGCCGGACGACTCCCTGGCCGAGGACGTGCTGGCCGAGCACCTGCGGCGCGGCCTCGCGCACTCTCCGGGCGGGGTCTTCGTGGCCTGCGGGACCGGCGAGTTCTCCGCCCTGTCGGAGGCGGAGCACGCCCGCGCGGTGCGGGTCGCCGTCGAGACCGCGGGCGGGCGGGTACCGGTGCTGGCCGGGGCGGGCGGACCGATCGGCGCCGCGCTCGCCCAGGCGCGGGCGGCCCGGGAGGCCGGCGCCGACGGGCTGCTGCTCATGCCGCCCTACCTGACGAACGGCCCGCGCGAGGGCTACGCGGCCTACGTGACGGCGGTCGCCGAGGTGCTCCCGGTGATCGTCTACCAGCGCGGCTCGGTGGTGCTGACCCCGGAGCAGGCCGTCGAGCTGTCCCGGATCCCGGGCGTCGCCGGCATCAAGGACGGCCTCGGCGACATCGACCTCATGCAGCGCACGGTGCTGGCGGTGCGGGAGGAGCGGCCGGACTTCCTGTTCTTCAACGGGCTGCCCACGGCCGAGCTGACCATGCCCGCCTACCGGGCCATCGGCGTGGACCTCTACTCCAGCGCGGTGTTCTGCTTCGCCCCGGAGATCGCCACCGCCTACCTCAACGGCGACGAGCGGCTGATCAGGGAGTTCTACGCACCGCTGGTGCGGCTGCGGGGCAAGGTCCCGGGATACGCGGTGTCGCTGGTCAAGGCCGGGGTGCGGTACCGGGGGCTGGACGTCGGCACGGTCCGGCCGCCGCTGGTCGAGCCGTCCGCCGAGCACCTGGAGGAGCTCACCAAGCTGGTCACGACCGGGCTCGCCCTGGTGGAGGGCCGATGACCGGCGACGCGCCGTCCGGCTCCGGGACACGGACGGACGGGCCGGACGGGCCGGACGGCGGGGCGGGAACGGGCGCCCCGGCCGGTGGGACCCCGGCCGGCGGCGGGCGGCCGGTGGTCACCGGCCTGTCCACGACGCTGCGGACCGTGGCCCTGCCCCGCCCGTGGGGCCCCGACGTGCCCGCCAACCACGTGATCGTCGTGGAGCTGACCCTGTCGGACGGCCGGACCGGGCGGGGCTTCTCCTGGACGCCGCAGATCGGGGCGCACGCCGTACGGGCGCTGCTGGACCACGAGATCCGCGAGGCCGTCATCGGGTGCGAGCCGCACCCGGAGGTCGTGTGGGACCGGCTGTGGCGGCACCTGCGGGAGGCCGGCGGCGGCGGCCTGACCACGATCGCGCTGGCCGGGGTGGACCTGGCGCTGTGGGACCTGCGCTGCGGGCCCGGCGGACTGGTCGAGACGCTCGGCCGGCGGCGCGACAGCGTCCCGGTGTACGGCAGCGGCGTCAACCTGCACTACTCGCTGGAGGAGCTCGTCGCGCAGGCGAGGCGGTGGCGCGCGGCGGGCCACCCGGCGGTCAAGGTCAAGGTGGGCCGCGACGCGCTGCTGGAGGACGTGGCGCGGGTCGCGGCGGTGCGCGAGGTGATCGGCCCGGACACGCTCCTCATGGTCGACGCCAACCAGCGCTGGGACCTGCCGAGGGCGCGGCGGGCGATCGCGGCGCTGTCGCACTACGACCTGCACTGGGTGGAGGAGCCGCTGCCCGCCGACGACGTGACAGGCCAGGCCCGGCTGCGCTCGTGCGTGGACGTGCCGATCGCCGTCGGTGAGAGCGCCTACTCCATCCACGACTTCCGGGACCTGCTCGCCGCCGGGGCCTGCGACATCGTCCAGCCGAACGTGGTCCGGGTCGGCGGGATCACCCCGCTGCTGCGGATCGCCGAGCTGGCCAGGGCGTTCGGCGTGCCGGTCTACCCGCACCTGCTGCCGGAGATCTCCGGCCAGCTCGCCCTGGCCCTGCCGCTGCCGTGCATGGCCGAGGAGGTCGAGGACGCCTCCTTCGCCGCGCTCGGCCTGATCGACGAGCCGTACCCGGTCTCGGTGAAGGCGGGCGAGTTGCGCGCCGGGGACCACCGCGGCCTGGGACTGAACTGGAGGGCGCCGTGACGGAACCGGTCAGGGTCGTGCTGGCCGGCGCCCACGGGCACGGCTGGTGGCACATGGAGAACCTGAGGCGCCTGTCCGCCGCCGGGACGGTCGAGCTCGCCGGGGTGTGCGACGTGCGGCCGGTCGAGGGACTGCCCGACGGGGTCACGTTCTCCGGCGACCTGGTGGAGCTGATCGGGCGGACCGGCGCCGAGGCGGCGATCCTGTGCACGCCGATCCACACCCACGCCGACCTCGCGGTCAGGGCGCTGCGCGCCGGGGCGCACCTGCTGCTGGAGAAGCCGCCCGCCGCCGCCTACGACGGCTACGAGCGGATCGCCGCCGCCGTCCGGGAGACCGGGCTGGCCTGCCAGGTGGGCTTCCAGAGCCTCGGGTCCGAGGCGGTCCCGGCGGTGCGGAAGCTGGTCCGCGACGGGGCGATCGGCCGGGTCACCGGAATCGGCGCGGCGGGCGCGTGGGCGCGCCCCCACTCCTACTACTCGCGGGTGCCGTGGGCCGGGAAGCGGCGGGTCGATGGCGTCGACGTGGTGGACGGCGTGCTCACCAACCCGCTGGCGCACGCCGTGGCGACCGCGATCGCCGTCTCCGGCGCGGAGGTCGAGTCGGTCGAGGTGGAGCTCTACCGCGCCAACGCGATCGAGGCGGACGACACCTCGTCCGCGCGGCTGCGGATGGACGACGGGACGACGATCACGGTGGCCGTGTCGCTGTGCGCCGACCGGCGGCACGAGCCGTACCTGATCGTGCACGGTGAGACCGGGCGGATCAGGCTCACCTACACCGAGGACCGCGTCGAGTTCGGCGGCGCGTCGGCGACGCACCCCCGGGCCGACCTGCTGGAGAACCTGGTCGCGCACATCCGCGGCGGGGCTGACCTGCTGGTCCCGCTGGAGCGGACCGCCGGGTTCATGCGGGTCCTGGAGGCGGTACGGCTCGCGCCCGAGCCCCGGGTGATCCCCGACGCCTTCCAGGAGGTCGGCGCGGAGCAGCGCGTGCTTCCCGGGATCGCCGGGATCACGGCGGCGAGCGCGGAACGCATGGCGCTGTACTCGGAGCTGGGCGTGCCGTGGGCCCTGGACGCCGTCGCGCCGCCCGTGCCCGCGTCCGTGTCCGTGCCCGTACCCGTGTCCGCGCCCGCGTCTGGGCCCGTACCCGCGCCCGCCGCGATCGTGCCCGCCGGGGCCGCGGCCACCCCCGCGTCCGGCCCGGCCACCGGCTCGGCCGACACGGCCGGCTCCGCCGTGGGCCTCGACGTCGGCGGGGTGCGGGTGGCCGAGTACGTGATCCGGCCCCGGCTGCCGGTTACGTCGTCGCCCCGCCCCTACCTGCACCCCGTGCGGACGCTGAGCGGGACCGTCGTCACCGAGTTCGCCCCCGCCGACCACGTGCACCACCTGGGGGTGAGCGTCGCCGTGTCCGACCTGGGCGGCGGCAACTTCTGGGGCGGGCGCACCTACGTCCGCGACCGCGGACCGGCCTGGCTCGGCGACCACGGCTCCCAGCACCACCTGGCCTTCCTCCGGCACGACCCGGCGGGCTTCACCGAGACGCTGTCCTGGCGCGGGCCCGGCGGAACGGAGATCGCCAGGGAGGAACGCGAGGTCCGGGCGGTGGAGCTCGACGGCTGCTGGGCGCTCGACTTCTCCTTCACGCTGACGAACCTCACCGGCGCGCCGCTCGCGGTCCGCAGCTCGGCCACCAAGGGCAGGGCCGGGGCCGGCTACGGCGGCTTCTTCTGGCGGGCGCCGGGACGGACCGCCGACCGCGAGGTCTTCACCGAGGACGCCGAGGGCGAGGAGCGCGTGCACGGCTCCACCGCCCCCTGGCTCGCCCTGGCGTCCCCCGGCTGGACCCTGGTCTTCGCCCAGCGGTCGGACCCCTGGTTCGTCCGCACCGCCGAGTACCCGGGGGTGGGCCCCGCGCTCGCCTGGGAGAAACCGCTGGTCATCGAGGAAGTCCTGGCCCGCAGGGTCGTCACCGTCGTCGCGGACGGGCGGCTGGGCCGCGTCACCGCCGCGGCGCTGGCGGAGAAGGCCATGACATGACCTCCGGCCGCGACGGGCCCGGCCCCCGGGACCACCGCAGCCGGGAGAGACCCGCGCGGGCGGGTCTCCGACGCGCCTCCGGCGGGTCGTGCCCGGTCCGCCGGAACGACAGGGAGGATCTCACGCCGCCGGCCCTCCGGTGGCGCCAACGTCACAGCGATGTCGGGGGACAGACACTGAAAGGCAGGGAGCAATGACTGCACGCTCGAAGCGCCTGGCGATCGTCGCCACCGCGCTCATGCTCGGTTCCGGTCTGGCCGCGTGCGGCACGGACGACGCCACGTCCTCCGACGGCACCACCACGATCACCTTCTGGGACGACAACGGCGGCCCCGCCCGCACCCCGGTGTGGCAGCACATCATCGACGAATTCCAGAAGGCGAACCCGAAGATCAAGGTGAAGTACGTCGGCATCCCGATCGCCCAGGTGCAGCAGAAGTACGACACCGCCATCGCGGGCGGCGGCCTGCCCGACGTCGGCGGCGTCACCACGGCGATGCTGGCCAGCCTCGTGGCGCAGAAGGCGCTCGACCCGCTGGACACCCGGATCTCCGGCGGGGCGCTGAACGGCAGGCTGAACGAGCAGGTGGTGAACACCGTCAAGGCGACCGTGCCCGACGGCAAGACCTACATGATGCCGATGTCCACCAACATGGGCGTCTTCTGGTACCGGACCGACTGGTTCAAGGAGGCCGGGCTGGAGGAGCCCAAGTCCTGGGACGAGTTCTTCACCGCCGCCGAGAAGCTGACCGACAAGTCCAAGAACCGCTACGGCTTCACCATCCGCGGCGGCGCGGGCTCGATCGCGCAGATGATGGAGGTGATCTACGGCCAGTCGGGCATCACCGAGATCTTCGACTCCTCCGGCAAGGCGACGGTCAACGACCCGAGGAACGTGGCCGCCCTGGAGAAGCTGACCGGCCTCTACGACAAGGTCACCCCCCAGGCCGACATCAACAACGACTACGTGAAGATGGTCGCCCAGTTCGACGGCGGCACCGTCGCGGTCATGCAGCACAACCTCGGGTCGTACAACAACCACGTCAAGGCGCTCGGCAAGGACAAGGTGGCGGCCATGCCGGTGCCGATGTCCGACAGCGGCGTCCGGACGGTCGTGTCCAACCCGGTCGCCGGGATCGGCCTGTTCGCGAACGGCGAGAACAAGGACGCCGCCTACCGGTTCGCCGAGTTCGCCGCCTCCAAGGCGATGAACAGCCACTGGGCCGAGAAGACCGGCGTGCTGCCGGCCAACACCGAGGTCAACGACGAGCCGTGGATCCAGGGTCTGCAGCACGTCTCCGCGGCGGTCAAGGTGCTCAACGACCCGGGCACCAAGGTCGTGCAGATGCCCTACTACCTGCCCGAGTTCAACGCGATCACCAAGACCGACGCGGAGCCGGAGTTCCAGAAGGTCCTGCAGGGCAGCCTGACCGCCAAGGAGTTCCTGGACACCCTCGCGGCCAAGCTGACCGAGGCCCAGACCGCCTACAAGCAGCGCAACGGCGGCTGACCCGGCGCCGGGCCCTTCCTCCCCTTCCTTCCCCCTCACCTGACCTGCGGAGGAACTTCATGAAACGGACGGCCACCCTCACCGCCCTGTTGTCCCTGGCGGCCCTGGCCGCCCCGCCCGCGCTGGCGGCGGTCCCCGGCCCCGCCGCCCCGGCCACCGCGTCCGGCCACGGCCACGGCGCCGACCTCGGCCGGCAGACCCTTCCCGGAGGCGACGGCTGGGCCGCCGAGGGGACGGGCACCACCGGCGGCGCCGCCGCCCCCGTCGGGAACGTCCATACGGTCACCACCCGCGCCGGGCTGGCCGCCGCGCTCGCCTCTCCGGGACCGAGGATCATCTACGTCTCGGGGACCATCGAGCCGGACAGGACCTGCGCCGACTACGTGACCGGCGGCTACTCCCTGGAGGCCTACCTCTCGGCCTACGACCCCGCGGTGTGGGGCCGGGACACCGAGCCGTCCGGACCGCAGGAGGAGGCCCGCGCCGCCTCCGCGGCCCGGCAGACCGCGGACATCAAGCTCAAGGTCCCCTCCGACACCACCATCGTCGGCCTGGGCGGGAACGCCGTCATCCGCGGCGTCAACCTGCACGTCGACAAGGCCGACAACGTCATCATCCGCAACATCACCTTCGAGGACACCGCCGACTGCTTCCCGCAGTGGGACCCCACCGACGGCGACGAGGGCAACTGGAACTCCCTCTACGACAGCATCTCGGTGACCGGCTCCACGCACGTGTGGGCCGACCACAACACCTTCACCGACGGCGACAACCCCGACTCCGGCCAGCCGCTGTACTTCGGGCGGCCCTACCAGGTCCACGACGGGCAGCTCGACATCACTTCGGGCTCCAACTACGTGACGGCGTCGTGGAACCGGTTCACCGACCACGACAAGACGATGCTGATCGGCTCGACCAACAACCCGGCCACCGACTCGGGCAAGCTCAAGGTCACCGTCCACCACAACCACTTCAGGAACACGCTCCAGCGGCTGCCCCGGGTCCGCTTCGGGCAGGTGCACGTCTACAACAACCACTACGAGGTGCCGAGCGACTCGGGCTTCGAGTACGCGCTGGGCGTGGGCGTCGGATCGCAGATCTTCGCGGAGAACAACTTCTTCCGGCTCGGCCGCGCGGTGAACCCGGCGTCGCTGCTCCACGACTGGGGCGGCACCGCCCTCACCGCCCGCGGCAACGTGCTGCGGGTAGGCGGCAAGGTCTCCCCGATCGACCTCGTCGCGGTCTACAACGCCGCCCACGACCCCGACCTCGGCTCCGACGCGGGCTGGACCCCGACCCTGCACACCGGGATCGACCCGGCGGAGTCGGTCCGGCTGTCGGTGTCGCAGCGCGCGGGCGCGGGCCGCGTGCGCTGATCCGCTCAGGGAGCCGGGGCCCCGGTCCGCGTACGGCGGGCCGGGGCCCCGCGCGTGCCGGCCGTCAGGCGGACAGGACGCCGTCGACGCGGCGCGGGACGCCGAGGGGGTTGTCGTCGCGCAGCTCGGGCGGGAGCAGCTCGGCCGGCCAGTCCTGGTAGGAGGTGGGCGTCAGCCAGCGGCTGATCGCGGCGGCGCCGACCGAGGTGTGGGCGGGGGCGGTGCTGGCGGGCCAGGGGCCGCCGTGGTGCATCGCCCAGCTCACCGCGACCCCGGTGGGCCAGCCGTTCCAGATCAGCCGCCCGGCCTTCCCGAGCAGCACCTCGGCGACCTCGCGGGCCTCCGCCGGGTCGTCCGCGTGGACGGTGGCGGTGAGCGCCCCGTCCAGCCGCTCCAGTACGGCGGGCAGCTCGGCGGGGTCGGCGTAGGTGACCACGATCGCGGCCGGGCCGAAGCACTCCTCGGCGATGCCGGGCAGGGCCTCGGCGAATGTCGCCAGGTCGGTGGTGAACACCTGGGGCGTCACCGCGAACGCGCCCTCGCCGGGCCGTCCCTGGGCGAGCGGGGTCAGCGCGCCCAGCCGCTCCAGCCCGTGCAGGAACCCGCCCCGCATCCGCTCGGTCAGCATCGGCCCGCCGGCGGTGGCGGCGACCGCCTCGGCGACGGACTTCAGCAGCTCGGCGTCGTCGGGCACGAACATCAGGCCCGGGTTGGTGCAGAACTGGCCGACACCGAGGGTGAGCGAGGCGGCGAACCCCGCCGCGAGTCCCTTGCGGTGGTCAGGGGACAGGGCGGAGGGCAGGACGACCACCGGGTTGACGCTGCCCAGCTCGCCGTAGAACGGGATCGGGTCGGGCCGCTCGTCGATGAGCGCCTGGATGGCCTTGCCGCCGGGGATGGACCCGGTGAAACCGACCGCCACCACTTCGGGGTGCCGCGCCAGGGCCTTGCCGGCGTCCAGCCCCCGGACCAGGCCGAGGAGCGCGGGGTCGGGCAGGGCGCCCTGGATGATCCGGTGGGACAGCTCGGAGGTGCGGGGGTGCCCGTCGTGTGCCTTGACCACCACCGGGCAGCCGGCGGCCAGGGCCGAGGCGGTGTCGCCGCCGGCGACCGAGAACGCGAAGGGGAAGTTGCTCGCCGCGAACACGCCGACCACGCCGGGCAGCGGGTGGTTCATGCGGCGCAGGTCGGGGGTGGGCGGCTCGGTCCTGGCGTGGTCGATCACCGCCTCGACGTGGGCGCCGTCACGCAGGACCCGGGCGAAGAGCCGGAACTGCCCGGCGGCCCGGCCGACCTCGCCGCGCAGCCGTACCTCGCCGAGCGCGGTCTCCGCGTCGGCGGCCCGCCACAGCTCCTCGATGTTCGCCTCCAGCGCGTCGGCGACCGCTTCGAGCACCGCGGCCCGGTCGGCGGCCCGCCAGGCGGGGGCGGCGGCGTGCGCGGCGCGGACGGCGGCGTCCACCTCCTCGTCGGAGGTCAGGGGGAAGGGATCGCCGAAGGACTCGCCGGTCCGGGGGTCATATGAGTGGATCAACGCGGAGCAACCTTTCATCACCGTGAAGCGCCCCCGCGGGGGCACGCGAGAACCACTCTCTTACGGTAAGCGCTTTCCCCAACAGGGGGTAATATTTTACAGAGGGTTGTGCTCATGGCATGGAACGGTCTCTCAGATTCCGGCGTGGATGTGCGCGGCCCACAGGGCGGGACTGGCGGGATAGTCCTCGCGAAGCCGGCGGACGGCGTCGTGCAGCGCGTGAGCCGCCCGATCCGTGCGCGGTGCGCTCCTGCCGCCCTCGGTGAGCCGGGTGTAGACGTCATCGGCCATCCGGACGGCGACGGTGTCGTCGATGGGCCACAGCGTGCCGATGACCCCGCGGTATCCGGCGAGCTGGAAGGCCGAGGTGATGTGCACGGCCTCGTCGGCGAGACGCTGGTTGCTCCTGGTGGTGCTGCACGCCGACAGATAGGCCAGTTCGGCCGCGGGAAGTCTCAACCGTGAGATGTCAGGGACGGTGAGCGGTCTGGTGGCGTGGTCGTGCAGCAGCAGCCTGCTGGCGGCGGGGGTGTTCCGGTCGCTGACCCCGTGGCAGGAGAAGTGCGCGACGCGGTGCCGCGGCAGCGTCTCCAGGACCGCGTCGTAGGTGGCCTCCGAGCCGATGAGGACGCGACTGCCGGGCAGGAGCTCGCCCAGGCGGGCCGCCTCCGCGTCGGCACCCGGCAGCCTGTGGGCCTGCGGGGTCTCGGGCATCGCCACGACGAGTGCCCCCACCGGCTCGTCGCAGGCAGGCGAGAGGGGTGCCTGGTGTTCGCGGCGCGCATGGCGCAGAGCGCGGATCGTCGGGGTGTAGGAGGAGACGACACGGTCCAGGACCGTTCGCCGCGCCTTCGGTCGCAGGTCACCGTGGTGGCCGGCGGCGTGTAGGGGCAGGAAGGCCATGTCGCCGACGGGGCACCACCAAAGGCGCGGCAACGCCTCCTCCCGCCCGGAATCGCCGGTGAACCCGAGTTCCGACATGACGGGCTCGGCGACCGCGTCCCAGAGCCGGCCGAGAACGGCGAGGATCTCCCGCTGTCCTCGCAGCCGCTCCCTCATGGATCCGCCGCCGGAGGTCACGGCGTCCACGGCGTCGGTGAAACGAACGACCTGCTCGGTCACCAGGTCGCCGTTGAGACCCGGCAGTTCCACGGTCCGCACGGGTCGCTCCGCGTCGTCCGTGAGGATCAGAGCGTCGCATCGGTGCTCTCCCGCGCTCACCACCACCACCGGCCCGTCGGCGGCCTGCCGTCGCAGTTCGTCGACGGACGGCGCGAGCAGGAACCTTTCGAAGCCCGGCACTGCACGCACCCGCTCCAGCAGTCCGTCCCACTCCAGCGCGAGCCGTCCGCGTCGTTCGGCGAGCCGCCGGGCCGCCTCGTACGGGGGCGTCCCGGCGCCTGCCCGCGTGTCCCCGATCCCCGCTCCCGGCAGCCCCGTGTCCGGCCCGTCGGCGTCGACGTGGTCGACGACGTCCAGCTCGTCGCGGAGGCGGGTGAACTCGGCCGCGAGCTCCGGCTCCCGCACCCGTAGGTCGTTGAGGTCGCCACGGGCGTCCATCGCCTCGCCCAGCAGCACTCCGCGCACCTGTTCCAGCAGCTCCACCGCGCGGGCCGGCCTCCCCGCCAGGAGAGCGGCGGACGCCGCCTCCGCGGCCAGCCCGTTCACCCTGCCGAGGCCGTTCTCGCGGTCCATTCGCGCGAGCCGCCGCGGCGCCATCCGCGGCAGCAGAGCGATCGCCTCCTCGTACGCGGCGAGCGCGGCGGCGCCGTCACCCGCCGCGGTCTCCGCCGCCCCCAGCCCCCGGTTCGCCCGGATCCGCTGGACGACCGGGGCGATCGCGGACCGTGACGCCTCGGCGAGGACACGCCGGGCCTCGGCGAGCGCGGCCTCGTCGCCCTCGTTCTGGAACCGCGCTCGCAGCGCGTGTCCGAGGGTGATGAGATACATGGCGCGGTGGAGGTGGTCGGCGGGGGTGGCGCGGACCAAGCCACGTGCCGTCTCGATGGTCTCGGCCAGCACGGCCGGATCCCTGGACCGCAGATACGAGACCCACAGCGCGACGCTGAGATTGTTGAGCGCGGCGAGACGAAGCGGATGACCGTACGGAGCGGCCTCGGCGACCTGCCGGTGGATCCGTACCGCCTCCTCGGCCGCGGAGGCGTTCTCCGCCCGGAGGGACGACTGGTGCAGCGCGAGCCCGAGGTTGTTCAGATATACGACGCGGTCGGGGTGATCCGGCGGCGCGGCCGCGACGGCCTCCCCGGACGTCCGTATCGCCTCCTCCAGTGCGGCGAGGTCCTCGGTCCGCTCGAACATGTGCCGCAGCAGAAGTCCCAGGGTGTTCAACCAGACGGGACGGCCGGGCGCGTCGGGCGCCGAGGCCGCGAGGGCTTCCCGTACGGCCCACACCGCCTCGTCCAGCACCCCGGCGTCACCGGCCTGCCTGATCAGACGGTGCAGGGCCAGCCCGAGGGTGCCCAGGTAGAGGGGACGGTGGGGATCGCCGGGTGAGACGGACGCCACCGTCTCCCGGGCGGACCGCACCGCCTCCTCCAGCGCTCCCACGTCACCGGTCCGCTCGTACAGGCGCGACAGCCCGATCGCCAGGTTGTTCATGGCGATCGCGTATACGCCCGAGCCCGGGCCGGAGGCCGCGATGGCCTCCCGGAACGCCCGCACCGCCTCCTCCAGCGGGGCCGGCTCCTCCGCGCGCCCGGCCAGCAGGGCGCTTCCCAGGTTGTCGAGGTATCCGGCCCGCGCGGGATCATCGGGCGGGGTCAGCGCCACCACCCGGCGGGATGTCCGGACCGCCTCGGCCAGGGTTTCCGGGTCTCCGGTCCGCTCGGCCGAGAGGCGCAGGCCGGTGCCCAGGACGGCGAGTGCCATGACGTACCCGGCGGCATCGGGATCAGCGGTCGCCACCGTCTCCCGGGACAGCCGTACGGCCTCGGCGAGCGCGGCCGGGTCACCGGTCGCCATGAACGTCTCCTGCAGGATGGTGGAGAGGTTGACCCGGTGGACGGCGTAGTCCGGGTCGGAGCGCGGGGTGGCCGCCACGGCCGCGCGTCCCGGCCGCACCGCCTCGGTGAGTGCGCCGATGTCACCGGTCCGTTGGAAGAGGCGCGTCAGAACGCCCGCCAGACGGTCCCGGGCGCTCGGGCCGTCGGGGTCTTCGAGGGGAGTCGCCGCCACGACGTCCCGCGCCACCTTGACGGCCTCGGTCAGTACGGGGAGGTCCTCGGTCCTCTCGGCCAGTTCCCGCAGTACGACCCCGTGGCCCCGCAGGTACGGGGCATGGGCCGGATGCTCCGGCGGGGTGGCCGCCACCGCCTCCCGGATGAACCGCTCGGCTTCCGCCAGCGTGGCGATATCACCGCTCCGCCCGAACAGCCTCCACAGGGCGGCCCCCAGGTTGTGGGCGTACGCGCCCCGGTGGCGATGATCGGCGGGGACCGACTCCAGCGCGGCGCGGCCCACCCGCACCGCCTCGGTCAGCGTGTCCGCGTCGCCGGTGCGCACGGCCATCATCCGCAGGAACAGCCCGAGGTTGTTGAGATGGTCGGCGTGACGGGGGTCCCGGGGGCCACCCACCGCCACCGCCTCCCGGAGCACCCGGACCGCCTCCTCCAGGGCCTCCGGTTCCGTCGCCCTTCCGGAGGCCGATGTGCCGAGGGCCAGTCCGAGATTGGACAGCATCATGGCCCGATCGGGGTGGTCGAGCGGAGCGGTCGTGACGGCCTCGCGTCCCAGCCGCACCGCCTCGTCCAGCGTCTCCGCGTCGCCGGTGTGCTCGAACAGCATCCGCAGCGCGTAGCCGAGGTTGTTCAGGCGCGTCACGTGTTCGGGTTCCTGGGCGTCACCGAGGGCCATCGCCTCCCGGTTCACCCGCACCGACTCCTCCAGTGCTCCCGGCTCGTGGGTCCGCTCGAACAGCGTCATGAGGGTCAGCCCGAGGATGAACAGGATCCCGGCCCGGTTCGGATGACCGGGCGGGGCCGCCGCGACGGCCTCGCGTCCCGACCGCACCGCCTCGGCGAGCACCCGTGTGTCCCCGGTCCTGTCGGCCAGTGCCCGCAGGACGTTGCCGAGGGCGGCCACCCGGTCGGCGTGCTCCGGTTCGCGGGGGTCACCGGCCGCCACCGCTTCCTGACACACCCGTGCCACCGCGGCCAGCGTCGGCATGTCGCCGGTCCGGTCGAACAGGGCTCCCAGCAGATTCCCCAGGAAGGAGAGGGCCTCGGCGCGATGTGGATGACCGGGCGGAAGGCTCTCCACGACCTGGCGCGCCGAGCCGGCCGCCCGGCGCAGGGCGTCCAGATCTCCCGTACGCGTGTAGTCGTCCACCTCGGCGAGAGCCCGCCGGTACCAGGCGTCCGGCGCTCCGGATCCGGAAGAGGACTGGGCGCCCGGCCCGGCGTCCTCCTGTGCGGGGAAGTCCATGGCACCTCCGGCAGCGCGTCCCACGCCCACGACGACGCGGACGTCTCTCCGACCGGAGAACGGCGCCGGCCGTCAGTGGACCGACGACGGACCGTCTCATCCGGGTTCCACCGTTCCGGACTCACTCTGATCATGATTATCTGGTCAGGCAACCCCTTTGGGGAGGCACGGTGCCGGGCGCGGTGTGAGAGGTGCGGGGCTGTGGGCGATACGGCCGAGCGGATCAGGCGGTTGTGCACCGCGATGGAGGACGGCGAGTTCCACGCTCTGGCCGACGAGGCGGGGGCCGGTGACGTGGTGACGCGGCTCCTCACCGCGATCAGGGGGGCGGGCGGCGACCCCTCCGCTCTCGTGAAGGATCTGGACGCCTTGGACGAGGCCATGGCGACGCTCGGAGTCGGCCCGGTGACCCGGCCGGAACGCGCCTACCGGGCGTTGCCCGGAAGCGGCGGCGGACATCCGGTGGTGCACGCCTGGACCTGCCCGGCCGCCGTGCCGTGCGACCGTGTCGAGGTCGCCGCCCGGGACGCCGGGCCACCGCGCTGCGCGGCGACGGACCGGCCCCTCACATCGGTCCGGGTCCGGACGTGACCGGATTCCTCGATGAGCTGGGCAAGAAGCTCGCCGAACGCTGGTTCACCCTGCTCGTCCTCCCCGGCCTGATCTACCTGGTCTTCGTGGCCGGTGCCGTGACGCTCGGCCACGCGCACGCCTTCGACCCCGCCGTGCTCCGTGACGCGGCGGACCGGCTGGCGGCCCGGCCCGCCGCCTCCGCTCCGGGAACCGTCGCCCTCGGCGCGACCGCCGTTCTGGCCGCCGCCGCGGCGGCGGGGCTCGCCGCCGGCGTGCTGGGCCGGTTGGCCGAGCGCGCGTGGTCGTTCCCCGGCCACCGCCGGCCCGCCCGCCTCCTCGCCGAACGCCGACGCCGCCGCTGGCGCGAGGCCGACGCGCGTGTTCATCGGATGGTCGTCGCCGCCGTCCGCGCCCAGGCGTCCGGGCCGGCCGCCGCGGAACCCGCGAAAAAGGCCCGGGTCGCCACGGGACCCGCGAAAGAGGCACCGGCCGCCGTGGGACGACCCGCGGAGGAGGCCGCGGAGGGCCTCGCGGAGGCGATCTCCGCCCGGAACGACATCGCTCTGTGTCTCCCCCGGCACGCCACCTGGATCGGAGACCGGCTGTACGCCATGGACCGGCGCGTCCACGACGCCTACGACCTCGACCTCACCGGCGCATGGCCGCGCCTGTGGCTCGTCATCCCCGACACGGCCCGCGCGGAGCTCACCGCCGCCCGCGACGCCCACGCCGCCGCCGCCCGGCTGGCCGGCTGGACGATCCTCTATCTCTCCGTGACGGTGGTGTGGTGGCCCTCCGTCCTCGTCGCCATGGTCGTCGGCGCCACCGCCTGGGCCCGCGCCCGTGCCACCGCCGCCTCCCTCGCCGACCTCGTCGAGGCCTCCGTCGACCTCTACGGCCGCGACCTCGCCGTCCAGCTCGGCCTCCCCGGTGACGGCCCCATGTCCCGGGAGACCGGCCTGGCCATCACCTCCGCCCTCCGCAAGGACCCCGAGACGGCGATCAGCTGTGTTGATGGCGGCGCTGCGCGTCGCGGCTCGGGGGCTTAAGCCCGGCGCCTTCCCTCGCTGTGTTCATGGCGACGCGGCGGACCGGGCGGTCTCGCGGGCCCAGCGGTAGTCGGCCTTGCCTGCCGGGGAGCGGACCATCTTCTCGACGAAGGCGAAGGTGCGCGGCACCTTGTAGCCGGAGAGGCGGGTACGGCAGTGCGCGGTCAGCGCCTCGGCCGACGGGGCCGTGCCCGGCCGCGGCTCGACCACGGCGGCGACCCGCTCGCCCCACCGCTCGTCGGGGACCCCGGCGACCACCGCGTCGAAGACCTCCGGGTGGCCCTTGAGGACCGCCTCGACCTCCTCCGGGAAGACCTTCTCGCCGCCGGTGTTGATGCAGGCCGACCCCCGGCCGAAGATCGTCATGGTGCCGTCCTCCTCGACCGTGGCGATGTCGCCGGTGAGCAGCCAACGGGTGCCCGCCCGGTCGGTGACGAAGGTGCGGCGCGTCTTGTCCTCGTCGCGGTAGTAGCCGAACGCGATCCGGCCGCTCTTGGCGACCGTGCCGAGCCGGCCCGACCCGGGTTCGACCGGCTCCAGCTTCTCGTCGAGCACGGCCAGGCCGGAGCCGTCGTTGGCGCGGAACCGCTGCCCCGACTCCGGTGAGGAACCGGGTACGGCGGAGGCGGTGTAGCCGGACTCGCTGGAGCCGAAGCTTTCAATGATCATCCGGTCCGGCAGCAGCTCGGCCAGCCGGTCGCGGACGGCCCCGCTCAGGATGGCGCCGGTGGAGCTGACCCCGAACAGCGACGACAGGTCGTGACCGCCCCTGGCGATCTCCTCGGCCAGCGGACGGGCCATCGCGTCGCCGGTGATGTTGATCGACACGACGCGTTCCCGGTCGATGGCCCGCAGCACCTCGGCCGGGTCGAACCGGCGGACGTAGACCATGGTGCCGCCCAGCCACCAGGTGATGAAGGTGGCCATCTGGGCCGCGCCGTGCATCAGCGGGGCCGCCGTCATCATGCTGAACGGCTGGGACTCCACGGCCGCCTCGACGACCGCGCGCGGTGTGGCGCGCGGCTCGCCGTACGGATTGCCGCCGCCGAAGGCGAAGAACAGGTCCTCGCACCGCCACATCACGCCCTTGGGCATGCCGGTGGTGCCGCCGGTGTAGATGATGTAGACGTCGTCGCCCGACCGCTCGGGGAAGCCGCGGGTGGCCGGCCGCCCGGCCAGCGCCGCCT
The DNA here is from genome assembly GCF_013409935.1 of Streptosporangium sandarakinum. GTDB lineage: Bacteria > Actinomycetota > Actinomycetes > Streptosporangiales > Streptosporangiaceae > Streptosporangium > Streptosporangium nondiastaticum. The sequence continues at coordinate 2,152,796 of NZ_JACCCO010000001.1, forward strand.
CGTACGGCACCGCCGCCCCGAGCGAGGACGGGCCGCCCACCACGATCAGGTGCCCGAGCCGCTCGGCCCGCGGCGCCACGGCCGACACCCGCCCGTCGAACTCCGCGTCGAACAGCAGGGCCACGATGTCGGAGTCGCGGTAGAGGTGCAGCAGCTCCTCCTCGACGTAGCGGTGGTTGACGTTGACCGGCACGGCCCGGATCTTCAGCGCGGCCAGCAGGCCCACGACGTACTCGATCCCGTTGCGGAGCTGGACGCCGACGTGCTGCCCGGCCCGCACGCCCGCCTCCCGGAGGTGGTGGGCCAGCCGGTTGGCCTCGGCGTCCAGCCCGGCGTAGGTCATCCGGTCGTCGCCGCAGACGACGGCGACCCGGTCCCCGATCGCGTCCGCGAGGCCCTCGAACAGATCCGCGTGGTTGAACTCCATTCGGTCCTCCCGGAGGGGTCAGGGTCTGTCGCTGCCGACCATCCACATCGCGAAGAACTGGGCGCCTCCGCCGTAGGCGTGCCCGAGGGCCCGGCGGGCGCCGTCCACCTGGTGCTCGCCCGCCATTCCCCTGACCTGGAGCGCCGCCTCGGCGAACCGGATCATCCCGGACGCGCCGATGGGGTTGCTCGACAGCACCCCGCCGGAGGCGTTCCACGGGATGTCACCGTCCAGGGCGGTGGCGCCGGACTCGGTGAGCTTCCACCCCTCCCCCTCGGGGGCGAACCCGAGGTTCTCCAGCCACATCGGCTCGTACCAGGAGAAGGGCACGTACACCTCGGCCACGTCGATCTCCCGGCGCGGGTCGGTGATGCCCGCCTGCCGGTACACGTCGGCGGCGCAGTCCCGGCCGCCCCGGGGGTTCACGGTGTCTCGGCCCGCCCGGAAGATCGGCTCGGACCGCATGGCCGCGCCCAGGACCCAGGCGGGGACGGAGCCGGTGAGCCGGTCCTCGGCGGCCAGCACCATCGCGCACGCACCGTCGGAGGACGGGCAGGTCTCCAGGTAGCGGATCGGCTCCCACAGCATCGGCGTCGCCTCGACCATCGCCCGGTCGATGCCGGGGATGCGCAGGTGGGCGTAGGGGTTCCGCAGCGCGTTGCGCCGGTCCTTGACCGCCACGAGCGTGCCGACGTGGTCCGGGGCGCCGGAGCGGCGGATGTACTCGCGGATGTGCGGGGCGAAGTAGCCGCCCGCGCCGACCACCAGCGAGGCGCTGAACGGCAGGTGCGTGGACAGCGCCCAAGTGGCGTTGGACTCCGACTGCTTCTCGAACGCCACCGTGAGCACCCGGCCGTGCACGCCGCCCTGGACGAGCGAGGCCCCGGCCAGCGCGGTGGACCCGCCGACCGATCCTGCGGTGTGCACCCGCATCATCGGCTTGCCCGCCGCGCCGAGCGCGTCGGCGAGGTACGCCTCCGGCATCATCACGCCCTCGAACAGGTCGGGCGCCTTGCCGATGACGACGGCGTCGATGTCCTTCCAGGTCAGCCCGGCGTCCTCCAGGGCGCGCAGCGCCGCCTCGCGGACCAGTCCGGCGAGGGACACGTCGCGCCGCCGCGTCGTGTACCGCGTCTGCCCGACTCCGATCACCGCGCAACGGTTCATCTTCCGCCCTCCAGCACGGCGACGAGGTTGTGCTGGAGGCAGGGGCCGCCGGCGGCGTGCGCGACGGCGCGACCGGCCCTTCCCTCCATGACGTGCCGGGCGGCCTCGCCGATACGGATGAGGCCGGTGGCCATGACGGGGTTGGCGGCCAGCGGCCCGCCGCTGGGGTTGACGGCCGTGGCGGCGGGGATGTCCAGGGCCCGGCGCAGCACGATCTCCTCGTGGCTGAACTGGGCGTGCAGCTCGGCCACGTCGGGCCGACCCTTGCCGGCCCCCGCCGCACGTGCGGCTTCGGCGGCGGAGGCCGACCGGGCGAGATCCCTCATGCCCGGGTAGTGCGGCTCTATGCGGTGCGCGACGCCTTTTATCCACGCGGGCCGCTCGCACAGCTCCCGGGCCAGGTCACCGGCGGCCAGCACCACCGCGGCGGCGCCGTCGGTGATCGGGGCGATGTCGTACGGCCGCAGCGGCGCGACCTCGAACTCCTCCCCCTCGGGGTCGGGCAGGTCGAGGGCGTGAGGGTTGGCCCGGCCGGCGGCGCGGCTGCGCCGTACGATCTCGTCCAGCTCGGCGCGGTCCGCGGCCACGGCCGACGCCTGGAGCGCGGCGAGGGAGACCTGGTCGAGGCCGAGCGGGGCCAGGTAGTAGGGGTCGAGCTGGAGCGTCATGATCTCCCGCAGGTCGCCCTGGGACGACTTGCCGAAGCCGTAGACGAGGGCCGAGTCGACGTCGCCGTGTTGCAGCCTGGCCCACGCCTCGTACAGCGCCCAGGCGGCGTCCATCTCCACGTGGCTCTCGGAGATCGGCGGCCAGGCGCCGAGCGCGTCCAGCGCGGAGACGAAGGAGAACGGCGCGCCCGCCAGGTAGTCGCACGAGCCGGAGCAGGTGAAGCCGAACCGGCGCAGTCCCGTCGCCCGGCGGACCTCCTCCAGCGGTCCGAGGATCATCTCCGGCTCGCTGCGTCCCTCGTCCACGGCGCTGTGCCGGGTCTGCGCGAACGCCACCACCGCGACCTCGCGCATCACGCCCCCTCCCGTACGGCGCCGCGCGCCGCGCTCCCCGGCGCCGCGTGTCCGCCGCCGCGCGCCGCGGACTCCGCGCCGTACCGCGTGTGGTCCCCGCGCATCACACCTCCTCGTCCGGCTCGCCGGTGGGGGCGAACCACCGCACGCTGTCCATGGACGGCCCGCGTCCGGACTCCGGCGCCCACACCGCCCGCACCCGCATGCCCTCCCGCACCTCATGGGCCGGGATCCCGCCGATCAGGACGATCATGGGGATGTCGGCGCCGTCGAGGAGGACGTAGGCCGACACGAACGGCACCTCGGGGGCGCGCGGGTCCGGGAGGTTGTTGATCGCGAAGGTGGTGACCGTGCCGGTGTCGGGCAGCTCGACCTCCTCGGTGACGGCGACGCCGCACTCGGGGCAGGACAGCCGGTAGGGCACGTACACCTTGCCGCAGGTGCCGCAGCGGCTGCCGAGGAAGACGCCCCGGGCGATCCCCGAAAGGAAGCGGGCGAGCGCCAGCCCCGGCGTGACGGTGTACTCCACCCGCACGGGGGCGGTCATCGCCGTGACCTCCGGGACGAAGCACTCGATGTCGGTGACGTGGCCGGTGCGCTCGGCCCGCCAGCGGGGCCGGACCCGCAGGCTGGGGCGCATGGCCCGGACGTCGCCCGCGTCCACCGCGTGCAGCAGGGAGGTGTCGGCGCCGTCCAGGCGGATCAGGGCCCAGGCGAACGGCCGGTCCAGCGGGTGACCGGCGCGCGGGGAGCCCGCCCACGACCAGCTCTCGACCGTCCCGGCCGGACCGACCTCGACGAACTCGCCGGTGACGGCGTCCCCGGTGTCCGGGTCGTACTCCAGCGGCGGCACCAGCGTCCGGCCCGTCGCGGTGCGGACCCCGACGAGGCGGCGGTCGCGCAGCTCGGTGAGGAACCGGCCGATCACCGGCCCGGTCGTCCGGGTGTAGCCGCCGGGGAACTCCAGCACGTGCCGCGTCCGCTGGATCACCGGCGCCTCCCCTTCCGGGGCCGCGCGGTTCGTCCGGGCCTCACGGTTCGCTCAGATCGCACGGTCGTGCCCCTCCCAGTACGGGTCCCGCAGCCTGCGTTTGAGGAGCTTGCCGTTGGGCTCGCGCGGCATCTCCGCGACGAAGTCCACCGACCTCGGCCACTTCATGGTGGACAGCCGGCCCCGGAGCGACTCGACGAGCTCGGCGGCCAGCTCGGGTGAGGGCTCGACGCCGGCCGCGGGCTCGACCACGGCCTTGATCTGCTCGCCCCACTCCTCGTCCGGGACGCCGAACACGGCCACGTCGGCGACCTTGGGGTGCACCATCAGCTCGTTCTCGATCTCGGCGGGGTAGATGTTGGCCCCGCCGGAGATGATCACATCCGCCTTCCGGTCGCAGAGGAACAGGAAGCCGTCCCCGTCGAGGTAGCCGATGTCGCCGACGGTGAAGAAGTCGTCGAGGCGGCCGGCCTCGGTCTTGGCCCGGTCGCCCTTGTACTCGAAGGTCGCGCCGGCCATCTTCATGTAGACCGTGCCGGGGGTGCCGGGCGGGACGGGCCGCAGCTCGTCGTCCACGATGAGCAGCTCGCTGATCGGCCAGGGCCGTCCGACGGTGCCGGGGTGCTTCTTCCAATCCTCCGGGGTCGCGACCGTGCCGCCGCCCTCGGTGGCCGCGTAGTACTCGTAGACGCAGTCGCCCCACCAGTCGAGCATCGCCCGCTTGACCGGCACCGGGCAGGGCGCGGCGGCGTGGATCATCCACCGCAGTGACGTCAGGTCGTAGGCGCCCCTGACCTCCTCCGGCAGCGCGAGCAGGCGCTTGAAGTGGGTGGGGACCATGTGCGAGCTGGTCACCCGGTGCCGTTCGCAGAGCCGGAGCATCTCCTCGGCGTCCCAGTGGTCCATGAAGACGAGCGTGTGGCCCATGTGCAGGGCCGACCCGCCGAACTGGGTGACCGCGGTGTGGTAGCCCGGCGAGGTGACCAGGTGGACGTTCCCGCCGGCCGGGGTCATGCCGAACATCGCGAGCAGGAACGTCATCAGCTCGGCCGCGTCGTCGGGGTCCAGGCCGCTCAGCGGCCGGCGGACGCCCTTGGGCCTGCCGGTGGTGCCGGAGGTGTAGTGCATGGTGGCGCCCGCCGTACGGCCGGCCGGGGCGGTGGCGGGATGCCCGGCGACCAGGTCGGCGACCGGGCGCGCCCCCGGCACGTCCCCCAGGGCGAAGACCCGGGACGGGTCGATCCCCGACGCGGCGGCCCCGCGCGTTCCCTCGGCGGCGAAGCGCTCGTGGACGAAGAACGCGCGGGCCTCGCTGTCGGCGACGATGTGGCCGATCTCCGGGCCGGTGAGGTGCCAGTTGACCGGCGTGTAGTACCACCCGGCCTGCAGCGCCGCGAGGTAGAGCACGAGCCCGTCGGAGCCGTTGGGCACCAGGCCGCACAGTCCGTCTCCGGTCTCCATCCCCAGGACCCGCAGCGCGTGCACGAGCCGGTCGGCGCGGGCGAGCAGGTCGCCGGCGCGGTGCGGGGTGCCGTCGGGGTCCACGGCCGCGATCCAGTCCGGATCGGCCTGCGCCAGCCTCCAGAAGCCGAGCGTGCCCATCGCAGATCCTTCCCGAGAATGAGAAAGGCCCGGACCGCCAAAGTGAATCACGTTCTCGTTATTGATGAAACCTCTGGTGATACGGGAAAGATGGAACGAGAATCTGTTCTCATATGCATGGGCAGGGTAACCCGCCCGGGAGGACCGAGCAAGCGCTTGACAGCAGACCGGAGGCCTCGTGGAACTTCTGCCGATCAGCACGCCGCACTGCCGGATCGAGCGCGACGGGCACGTCGTCGTGGTGACCATGGACCGGCCGGAGGCCCGCAACGCCCTGTCGACGGACATGCTGGTCGGCCTGGCCGACGCCTGGGCCTACGTCTCGGCCGAGCCGGACGTCCGCGTCGCCGTGCTGACCGGCGCGGGCGGGACGTTCTGCGCGGGCGCCGACCTCAAGGCCATGGGCGCCCCCTCGGAGGACCCCCGGGTGCGGGAGCGGGCCGCGCGGATCCCCGACGTCCACTGGAAGGGCCTGCTGCGCGACCCCGGCGCCCTGCCGTCGAAGCCGGTCGTCTGCGCGGTCGAGGGGTACGCCGTGGCCGGCGGCACCGAGCTGCTCGTCGGCACCGACCTGCGGGTGGCCGCCGAGTCGGCCGTCCTCGGCCTGTTCGAGGCCCGCCGGGCGCTGTTCCCGATGGGCGGCTCGGCCGTACGGCTGCCGCGCCAGATCCCCTACGCCTTCGCCATGGACCTGCTGCTGACCGGCCGGTCCGTCACCGCGCGGGAGGCCCTGGAGATGGGGCTGGTCAACCGGGTCGTCCCGGACGGCCGGGCGCTGGAGGAGGCCCTGGAGATCGCCGGCCGGATCGCCGAGTGCGGGCCGCTGGCCGTACAGGCCATCCTGCGCACCCACCGCGAGACCCTGGGCCTGCCCGAGGCCGAGGCGCTGGCGGTCGCCGACGCCATCGGCTGGCCGGTGATCGGCTCCGAGGACGCCAAGGAGGGGGCCCGCGCCTTCCGCCAGAAGCGCCCCGCCGTCTACCACGGCCGCTGAGCGCCGTCGCGTCCCGGCGCTCACCGGCGGCACGGCGTTCGCCGGTGATACCGGAATGGCTGGCCGACGGTATCACCCGTCGGTTAACGTGGGGACATGGCGATGACCATCCGGTTCGACGACGACGAGACCCGCCGCCTGCGAAGCATGGCCGAGGCGGAGGGCATCTCCATGCAGGCGGCCGTCAAACGGTCCGTGGACGAACGCGCCGCCCGGTTGACCGTCCTGGGCCGTCTCGCGGACGCCTGGGGTCCGTTGCCGCAGGCCGAGCTGGACCGGGCCGCCGATTCCCTCAAACTGAACCGGAATCGCGCCGCCTCCTGACACCATCTACCGGTGAGTTCGTTCCCACCGACCGGTTCGGGTCGCATTCTCGACACTTCCGCCCTGACGTCCGCGGCGACGGGAAAGCACGTCTACGCCCGTGCCCTCATCGCCACCGCGTTGCGCTCCGGCACCGTCACCCTCCTCATCCCGGTGAGCGCCTACGCGGAGGCCCTCGCCGCCGTTCCGCACGACCTGCGCTGGCAGCTCATGCTTCTCACCAGCTCTCCCACGGTGGACCTCGACTTTCTCGACGACCGCGAGAAGGCCCACGAGATCGGCGACTTCGACACCTCCGACGTCCCTCTCGCGCACGCCGCATGGTGCGGCATCCGATACGGCTGGCGCGTCGTCACCGACCGGGGCGACGAACTGCGCGCCGTCGCCCCGGCCGTGGAGATCGAACCGCTTCCCTGATGGCAGGGAAGCGGAACGGCTCCGCCGCCTCATCGCGCAACGCCCGCGGTATGGGCCCGCAGGCGGCCTCGTCCTCGCGGAGCGCCTCCTCTGGAAGATCCCGCTCGGTCCGGCGCTCGACCGCGGCATCGACATAGGCGGGGAACCCTCGCGTTCTGGCGCGCTCCCGTTCCGGCATGCCCATGAAACGAGTCTGTCGCGTGAGGTGGCAGATCGACGGGAAAACGGGGACCTCCACGTCACCCGAGCGATTCCGGAAGCCGGGACCGATGGCACGGGACGATTCAGGGGTGGTCCGGGTCCCGGACGGCTCGGTGAACATGTCAGGAAGAAACCGGGAAAATCGGATCTCTTCTTATATGATCCATTTCCGGTGATGTTGGCCGCATGGTTCATGAACAGTCGGTTGTCGGGCGGAGGCGGCACACGGAGGCGTCCTCCGGCGAAGGCGACGACGACGGCGAAGGGATCCGATCGTGGCGACGGACATCGAGTGGAGCCGCCAGGCGCTCCTCGAACTCGGCCGGCTGGCGTACCGGCGGGGACGCGAGCTGTCGGCCGCCCGCGAGGGCTTCCCCGCGGAGGTGGGCGCCTCGCTCTTCGGTCAGCTGTCCGGGGGCGCGGAGCTGGCCGCCCAGGCCGGCCGGGTGGAGAAGCACGTGGAGACCGACGTCCGCGCCGGGACGAGCCGCCTCGACGACGTGGAGCGCGCCCTGGACAACGTCGAGAGGAACATCCGGAAGACCGAGCCGGGCCATGAGAAGGGCACGCGCGCCGTATGACCGACATGGAGGCGGTGCGGCGCCTGGGCGGGGACCGGCTGATCGCACTGGCGAACAAGGCGAACGGGAACCCCGGGGAGATCCGCGCGGTCGCGAAGCGCTGGCGGGACGCCGCCACCAAGTGCGCCGAGCCGTTCGACGACCTGGACGGGGCGATCCGCCGGCAGGTGTACGGAGCCTGGCACGGCGACTCGGCCGACGCGTTCGTGCGGTACATGAGGGCCTACCCCAAGGCGGGCAACGCGCTGCGCGACGCGCTCCGCAACTGCGCCGACTCCCTCGACGACGCCGCCGACGCCGTGCAGTCGGCCAAGAGCGGCATCGACGAGGTCTGCTCCTCCCTCCTCGACTGGCACCGCGGCAACCCCCGCGCCACCGAGAACCAGATCAGCGGGGCGGTCGGCCAGTCCGTCACCCTCGCCCAGGGGCACGTGACCAGGGCCGAGACCGCGATCTCCACCGCCACCGGCAAGATCAAGGGGTATATCGACAACCTCTCCTCGACGTTCGGCCACATCCCCGTCCCCGCCGGCCAGGAGTTCGCGCCCAAGGACGGCAGCGTCGACGGGTGGATCCCGGCCGACCGTACCCCCGTCCGCACCACCTCGCTCAGCTCGGCGACCGGCGCCCCGCCCGGCACCACGGCCACCGGCGCGCCCTGGTCCCCAGGGGGGACCGGCGGCGGTGGCGGAGGCGGCGGGGGCGGGGTCGCCACCGCGCAGGCCCTGCCGTACGTGACGGGTTCGGGGACCGGGGCCGACATCGTGTCCGCCGCGCGGACCCACCTCGGCAAGCCGTACGTCTGGGGTGCCAACGGCCCCAGCGCCTTCGACTGCTCCGGGCTCGTGTACTACTCCCTGAACCAGGCCGGGGTGAAGATCGGCGACACCACGGCCGAGGGCTACCGGGTGAGCGGCAAGCCCGCCACGCTCCCGCTCCAGCCCGGGGACGTGATCACCTTCGGCAACCCGGCCACGCACTGCGGCATCTACATCGGCGACGGCAAGATGATCCACGCCCCGAACCCGAGCACGGTGGTGAAGGTCGGCGAGGTGGCGGGCCAGCAGCCCATCACCTACCGCCGCTTCACCTAGCCCGTTCGCCGGTCCGTTCCGCCGGTCCGTTCCGCCGGTCCGTTCCGCCGGTCCGTTCCGCCGGTCCGTTCCGCCGGTCCGTTCCGCCGGTCCGTTCCGCGGGCCCCCGCCCGGGCGGCCGGGGCGGGCGGGACGGCCCGCGGAACGGGGCCTGGTCACCCCGACAGGCGGCCCAGGCGCTCGACGGCCTCGATGTACTCCTCGACCATCGTGAAGACCACCTCCTTGGCGGACCGCACCTGGTTCATCGCCCCGATGATCTGCCCCGCCGGGAAGGTCGCCAGCTCCGCGGCGTCGGACCGGCCGATCCTGCGCAGGGCGTCGGAGACCAGCATGAACTGCAGCGGCATCGGCAGCGTGCCGGGCGAGTCCCCGGCCTCCCACGCCTCGGTCCACTCGTTGCGCAGCAGGCGCGCGGGCTTGCCCGTCCACGAGCGCGAGCGCACGGTGTCGCGGGAGGTCGCCGCGAGGATGCGCCGCCGGGCCGGCTCGGGGGTGTCGGCCTCCTCGACGGCCAGCCAGACGGAGCCGGTCCACACCCCCTCGGCGCCGAGCGCCATGCCCGCCGCCATCTGGCGGCCGTTCCCGATGCCCCCCGCGGCCAGCACGGGCACGTCCACGACGTCCACGACCTGCGGGATCAGCACCATGGTGGAGATGTCGCCGGTGTGCCCGCCGGCCTCGGTGCCCTGGGCGACGACGATGTCCACGCCCACCTCGACCTGCTTGACCGCGTGCCCGGGCGTGGAGGCCAGCGCCGCCACGCGCACTCCCCGCGCGTGCGCCGCCTCGACGACGTCGGCGGGCGGCGGCCCGAGGGCGTTGGCCAGCAGCGCGATCGGGTGCCGCAGCGCCACCTCCACCTGCGGCCGGGCGGTGGCGTCGGTCCAGCCGAGCAGGACCTTCCCGGCGCCCGCCTCGGAGTCGGGCAGCTCGGCCACGCCGTGCGCGGCGAGCAGGTCGTCGACGAAACGGCGGTGGCCCTCGGGGATCATCCCCTGCAGCCGCGCCACCAGATCCTCGGGCGAGTCGACGTCGAGGCCGGCCCCCTCGTAGGAGGCGGGCATGACGACGTCGACCCCGTACGGCCGGCCGCCGGCGTGCTCGTCGATCCAGGCGAGCTCGACTTCGAGCTCCTCCGGCGTGAAGTAGAGGGCGCCGAGCACGCCCATCCCGCCGGCGCGGCTGACCGCGGCGACGACGTCCCTGCAGTGGCTGAACGCGAAGATCGGGAATTCGATGCCGAGCATGTCCGTGACGCGTGTCCGCATGCGCTCACGGTACGACCGGCCCCGAATGACTGCAACGTGTTCTAGCTACGCAATTCCCTCTTTGGAAGGAACGCGAAATGAGAAAGGAACAGGTTTCATCGCGGCATTCTGCGCCAGATCGCCCGCGGCAGCAGGCGCGTCACCGCGAACACCCACCGCAGCCGCCCGGGGACCCACACCGTCTCGGCGCCCGAGCGCAGGCCCGCGATCACCGCGTCGGCCACCTCGCCCGGGGTGGACGACATCGGCGCCGGGGACATGCCCTCGGTCATCCGGCCGACGACGAACCCGGGCCGGACCACCATCACCCGGGCTCCGGAGCCGTGCAGGGCGTCGCCCAGGCCCTGCGCGAAGCCGTCCAGGCCCGCCTTGGCCGAGCCGTACACGAAGTTGGCCCGCCGCACCCGGACCCCCGCCACCGACGACAGGACCACCAGCGTGCCGTGCCCCTGCTCGCGCAGCCGCCGGGCCGCGGACAGCCCGGCCGAGACGTGTCCGCCGTAGTTGACCGCGACCGCCTCCGCGGCGGCCACCGGATCGGCGTCGTAGGCCGCCTGGCTGCCCAGGACGCCGAAGGCGGGGATCACCACGTCGAGGTCGCCGACCAGCTTCGCGGCGGTCTCGATCACCTCGCCGTGCGTCTCCGGGCGGGCGGCGTCGAAGTCGACCAGGTGCACCTCGGCGTCCCCGATGACCGGGGGCGTCCCCCCGGCGGCGCCGCGGGCGGCGAGCACGACCCGGCGGGCGCCGTCGCGGACCAGCCGCTCGACGATCGCCAGCCCGATCTCGCTGCGCCCGCCGAGCAGCAGCACGGTGTCCACCGACCCCAGCGCGTTCCTCACGGGATGAGCCTCCTTCTCTCGGGACCCGGGCACGCGGGACCCGGACTCACCGGACCCGGGCCCACCGGATCCGGGCGACCGGCGGCCCGTACGGCGCCGGTCCTCACAGCAGCAGCCTGCGGGCCAGGTCGGAGCGGAACACCCCGGCCGGGTCCACCTCGTCGCGGACCCTACGCCACTCGTCCAGCCGCGGGTACATCGCCGCCACCGTCGCGGCCGACGTCCGGGAGTCCTTGGCGAGGTAGATCCGGCCGCCGGCCTCGGCCACCTGGTCGTCGAACCCGCGCAGCAGCCGGGCCAGGCCCCGCCGCCCCGCCGGGATGTCCAGGGCGAGCGTCCAGCCGGGGATCGGGAACGACAGCATCCCCGGCGTGCCCGGACCGAACCGCTTGAGCACGGTCAGGAAGGAGACCACGCCCTCGGCGGACAGCCGGGCGACGATCCGCCGCAGTGTCGCCTCCTGCCCGAACGGCACCGCGAACTGGTACTGCACGAACCCGCGCGAGCCGTAGACCCGGTTCCAGCCGTCCACCCCGTCGAGCGGGTGGAAGAAGGGCGCGATGCCCTGGATGAGGCCGGTCGCCGGGCGCGATTTGGCGTACCACGCCTCGTTGAAGGCGCGCACGGTCACCGGGTTCAGCAGGCCGTTGGGCGCCCAGGGCGGGGCCTTGAGCACCGGGCCGGGGTTGAACGCCAGCGGGTCGGCGCCGCGCGGCAGCTCGTCGCGGGCGGCGTGGTCGCCGCGGGTCAGGACGCTGCGGCCCATCCGGCCGCCCCTGGCGAGCAGGTCGATCCAGGCGACCGTGTAGCGGTAGCGGTCGTCGGTGGCGGCCATCGTCTCCAGCGTCTGGTCCAGGTCGCGGGTCCGCTCGACGTCCACCCGGACGCGGGAGGTCTCGATCGGCACGCACCGGAACACCGCCTCGGTGATCACGCCGGTGAGCCCCATCCCGCCGACCGTGGCCCAGAACAGGTCGCCGCCGTCGCCGCCGTCATCCCCGCCGCTCCTGTCCGGGGTGACCGTCCGTGTCTCGCCCGAGGCCGTGACCAGGGTGAGGGAGCGCAAGTGGGCGCCGAAGGAGGAGTCGACGTGGTGGTTCTTGCCGTGCACGTCGGCCGCCACCGCGCCGCCGACGGTCACGTGCCGGGTCCCCGGGGTGACCGGCACGAACCAGCCCCGCGGCACCAGCGCGGCCATCAGGTCGTGCAGGCTCACCCCCGCGCCCGCGGTGACCAGGCCCGTGGTCTCGTCGATGGACCAGGTGTCCAGCCCGGTGCAGTCGCACACCAGCCCCCCGGCGTTCTGCGCGGCGTCGCCGTAGGAGCGGCCGAGGCCCCGGGCGGCGACGCCGCGGGCGGGGGCCCGCCGTACCAGCTCGGCGATCTCCTCGGCGGAGCGGGGGCGGGTCAGGCGTGCCGGGGTCGGCGCGGTACGGCCCCAGCCGGTGAGGAAGGTCATGAAAGGTAGATTCCCACGAGCAGGGGCACGAGCAGCAGGGCGGTGAAGAGCAGCAGGGGCCGGTCGCGCAGCACGAGCTCCTCGGGCTCCTCACCCACCCCCCGGTCCACCAGCAGGTTGTGCCGCAGGACGATGAGCACGAACGGCACGATGCTGATCGCGTGGAAGGGGCCGGGGTGCCGCTCGTTCAGCGCCCACAGGCAGTAGGTCACGATCATGGCGCCCGAGGACATCGACCGGACCCCGGCGAGGTAGCTCGGCGTGTAGGCGGACAGGGCCCGCCGGGCGGAGTCGCCGGAGGCGCGCAGCTCGGCCTCGCGCTTGCCCGTCACGAGCAGCAGCGAGCCGAGCGAGACGACCACCAGGAACCAGCTCGTCACCGGCACGTCCACGGCGACCGCGCCGGCGAGGGCGCGGACCACGTGGCAGCCGGCGACCGCGACCAGGTCCACCACGGCCTGGTGCTTGAGCCAGAAGGTGTAGGAGAAGGTCAGCGCCAGGTACCCGGCGACGACGGCGGGCAGCTTCCAGTCGCCGGACAGCGCGGCCAGCGCCGGGCCCAGCAGCAGCAGGACGACCCCGGTGATCCGGGCGAGCCGTACGGTGACCAGACCCGCCGCGACCGGGCGGCGGCGCTTGCGCGGGTGGCGGCGGTCGGCCTCGACGTCGGCGGCGTCGTTGAGCAGGTAGGCGCCGCTCGCGGCCAGGCAGAACGCACCGAAGGCGATGGCCGCGCCCAGCAGGCCACGGGGGGTGGTCAGCACTCCCGCCGCGGCGGGGGCCGCGAAGACGAGGGCGTTCTTCAGCCACTGGCGGGGCCGGCAGGCCCGCAGCAACGCCACGGGCGAGAACCCCGGGGAATCGGACGCGGCCGCCGGCGGGTCCGCCGACGGCCGCGCGACGGCCGTCTCCTCGTTCACCGGGTCCGGACTCGGCGCCCACGCCCGGCGACGACCATGATGATCCCGGCGACCAGCATGACGACGCCCACGATCAGCACGACCAGCGGGATGGTCACCTTGAGCAGGGTGATCTGGCCCCTGGCGTCCATGGCCTTCTTCACCAGGTTGTCGACCGTCTTGGGGGTCATCTTCGCCGTCGCGTCGAAGGCGGTGATGCTGTGGGCGCCGTCCTGGGTGGTGAAGACCTCGTGGCGCTCCTGCTCCTGCTTCACCGGCGAGCCGGTCGTGGGCTCGACCCAGAAGGTGTTCCGGCCGCTGTAGTACCGGTCGACCTGGACATCGCCGATCGTGTCCGTCACCCCTATGATCGAGGCGGGGAAGCCGCGGGTCTCGGTCTTCGTTCTGGGAACGTCCTGCTCGAACCGGTAGGTGCGCACCCCGTTGACGTCCTCCTCGCCGACGAAGCGGGCGTCGAACGCCTTGCCCGCGGTGGCGTTGAAGACGCGGTAGGTCTTCTTCTGCACGTCGAAGGGGAACAGGTAGACCTGCCCCTCCAGCTTCACCGGCTTCTTGTCGATGTTGGCGGCGCAGCAGTCGACGGCCGCGCCGGTGTACTTGTTGAAGGCGCTGCGGCGGGGGGTGAGCGCGATCAGCGGGTTGTCGTTGGTCACGTCGTTGGCCGCCAGGAGCTCATCCCAGACCACCCGGTCGCCCTGGGCCTGGGAGACGTCTCCCCGCACGGTCACGGTGATGTCGGCTTCACCGGTCATCACCTTGAGATCCTTGGCGCTGAAGTACCGCGCGCCCGGGGCGACCAAATTGTTGATCCCGTAGTAGTCGGCCGGGGCGGCGATCAGCTTGGGGCCGACCTGGAACCGCATGAGCGGCGCCAGCACGATGAGGAACGCCCCTAGTGCTATGAGGACTAGTCCAACGGTCCGGCGCATCTGGCCTCCTGGGGGTCCCGGCCTGGGAGATTTAGGGGGATATATCTGGATTAACGAGGCTACTGGCCAGTATGTTATTTGCCGAGAGTGACCGTCGTCACGTAGGGATGCGGAAAAGTGACCGAAACAGGTTCTAGTACGGAGGCCCTCTCCGATCCGGATCCCGCGGTCCCCCGTAAAACTACCCTCGAACCGCTCCCCCCGAGCCCCCGGGATGCCTCGGAGCCCGCCGCACCGGCCGCCGGGGACGGGCCCGCGACGCTCTCCGGCGACGGCCGGCTCGACACCCTCGACGGCGTGCGCGCCGTCGCCGCGTTCGCCGTGCTCGTCTTCCACGTGGCGACCGAGACCGGGGCCGCGCTCGCGCCCGGCTTCGGCGGCGCGCTGCTCTCCCGAGGCGACGTGGCCGTGCCGATCTTCTTCGCGCTCTCCGGGCTGCTGCTCTACCGGCCCTTCGCGGCGTCGCTGCTGGCCGGGGAGGCGCCCGTCCACGTGCGGTCCTACCTGTGGAAGCGCGCCCTGCGGATCCTGCCCGCCTACTGGCTGACGGTCGCCGTCGCCCTGCTGCTGTGGTCGCGCGACCACCTGTCGGACGGCTGGACCTGGCTGAAGCTGCTGACCCTCACCCAGAACTACGACACCCACCCCTGGTGGTTCGGCCTCGGGCCCAAGGGCCTCGCCCAGATGTGGAGCCTGTCGGTGGAGGCGGCCTTCTACGTCGCGCTCCCGCTGCTGGCGGCCGGGCTCGCGGCCTTCGCCCGGCGCGGCGGCCCGGACACCGGCACCCGGGCCCGGCGGCTGCTGGCCGGCCTGGCCGTACTGGGGGCGGTGTCACTGGTCTGGACGCTGCTGACCTACTACCCGGAGTACCGGCCCTACCTGAACTCCTGGGCGCCCCGGTCGGCGATCTTCTTCGCCGTCGGGATGGCGCTGGCCGTCGTACTGGCCTGGGACCGCGCCGACCCGGCGGGAGACTCCCCGGCGAGCCGGTTCCGGCGGGCGGCGTCCGCCTCCCCCGGCTCGTGGTGGCTGGTCGCCGCGCTGGCCTACGCGCTCGCGGCCTCCCCGGTGACCGGCACCCGCTTCCTCGGCATCGACGGCTTCTGGTCGGGCCTGTTCGAGATCGTCCTCTACGCGGTCGTCGCCACGTGCCTGCTCGTCCCCGCCACGCTGCCGCCCCCGGGCGACTCCCCGGTCCGGCTGCTGCTCGGCAACCGGGTCATGGCCTACCTCGGCCGGATCTCCTACGGGGTGTTCCTCTGGCAGTTCGTGGCCATCCACCTCTGGTACGGCTTCACCGGGCAGCGGTCGTTCACCGGCGGCTTCCTCGCCAACCTCGTCCCCATCACGGTCGTCACGCTGGCGATGGCCGCCCTGACCCACCGCTTCGTCGAACGCCCCGCCTACCGGCTGGCCCACCTCAGGCGTCGTAGGCGCTGATCTCGGTCAAGTCATCGCCGGGGTCGTACAGGTGATGGGTCAGGACGGGCCCTCGCCCTCGGGGGCCGGGGCGCCCAGGGCCACGGCGATCACGCAGACCGGAGCTTCCGGGTCGTTCATCTCGATCCGCATCCCCCGCCCGATCCCGTGCACCGGGAACTGGACCAGCCCCATGGCGGTCTTGCGCAGCGACAGGACGGTCCGCTCCCCGCCGACCTCCACGGTGACCGAGGCGGGACGGTCGGCCGAGTAGGACAGGCCGCCCACGGTGGCCCGGCCGCCGAAGGAGACCGCGTCGGGGAAGGACATCGCGCCCAGCAGCGTCCGCATGCACCGCTCGTCCGGACCCCGGGCGGCGAAGAAGCCGGGGGCGACGTTCATCCGCACCAGCCTGCCCTCCCGGTTGAAGACCCGGGCGTCCTCGGTGGGTTCGGGGTGGGCCATCCTGGCCCGCAGGACCGGCCGGGCCAGCGGGGCGAGCAGGCGGTCGGTGAGCCGCCGCTCGCCGTTCACCGGCAGCACGATGTCGGGCGGCACCGGGGCGGGGTAGATCACCGCGGTGTCCGGGGCGGCGGCCAGCTCCGCGGCGGCCGTGTCGAGGTAGGCCCGGACGCGCTGGCCGTTCAGGGTCGCCCGGTACGCCTCGACGGAGAACACCGACAACACCAGGTAGGCCCCGGCGGTGAGCCCCGCGACGAGGGCGAGCGAGGACCGCTCGGGCAGCGGGCGGCGGTAGGCGCCCGTCTCCCCCTCCACCGGTAGCAGCGCGCAGCCCAGGCAGACCGCGAGGACCAGCGCGGCGTCCGCGACGTAGCGGGTCTCGGCGCCCACCAGCCCCAGATAGCTGCCCCGGGCGATCACCGTCGGGATCGCGTCGGCGAACACCAGGTACCCGGTCAGCGTGAGCCACGCCCGGTGCGCCCGCCGCCGGTAGACGAGCGTGGCCACCACCGTGACCGCCAGCACCGCCCAGGAGAGCGCCACGACGAAGCCGGACGGCGCGGCCAGGCCGCCCGCGGGGGTCGGCGTCCACGACACCGGCCCGCCGACCGCCCCGCTGGGGAAGGTACGGCCCAGCAGCAGGGAGATCAGGTCGGCGGCCACGCCGGGCTTGGGGGCCGCGGCGCCCTCGCCCGGCGCGGTGTCCATCCGGTCGAGGTAGACGAGCGTGTAGGCGGCCAGCACCGCCGCGTGCGTCGCCCAGAGCCACCGGTTCGCCCGCAGCTCCCGCCACATCGAGCGGAGCCAGCCGGTCTCCCGGTCACGCAGGTACGCCGTGGTCAGCGCGAACAGCAGGAAGGCCGCGAAGACCCCCTTGGTGCTGAAGGCCATTCCGGCCACGCACCAGATCAGCGCGCGCCGGCCGTACCGGGCTCCCTCGCCGCGGGCGAAGCGCACCTGGGCGGTGAGCGCGAGCACCAGGGCGAGCTGGAGCGGGATCGCGTTGATCGCCGCGGCCCACCAGGCGAACGCCGGGAAGGTCAGCGGGCAGAACAGGAACAGCGCCAGCGGCAGCAGGATCGCCGGCCGACCGCCGAACAGGGTCCGCAGCAGCCGCAGCGCCAGCACGCCGAGCAGCGCCTGCGCGACGAGCGTGACGGCCGACACCAGCGCCCAGTCGTAGGGGGCGGCGCGCGACAGCACCCAGGTCAGCGCGATCGCGCCCGGCATGAAGTGGCCCTTGTGCACCCGGGTCAGGTAGTCGAGCGTGAAGTCCTCGCCGTAGGCGTTGCCGACGAACAACAGGTCGTCCTCGACGAAGTAGGAGTCGCGCAGGACCAGCACGCGCAGGACCAGCGACACCGCGATGAGGGCCGCCGCGCCCAGGGACACCGGGCCACGCAGCCGCGCCAGCCACCCGGGCAGCGTGAGACGCACCGCCGGCGCCTCCGGCCGGCCCGCCTCCGGCCGGCCCGCCTCCGCATCCGCCCCGTCCCGGGAACGGCCCGGTCCGGCGGCCTCGTCGGCGTGATCCGTGCCGGCCGGGTGCTCCGGGCCCGTGGCGGTTCTCGTGTCCTCAGTGGCGTCCACCAGGCGTCTCCCTACGATCCGGTGTTCCGGCGGAACACCGCGCGAGCTGTCAGGACCAGAAGTGATGCGGTGTTATGCTCCGGCCCACCTGGTTTGTCCAATTGCGGTGAGGAGCAGCATTGGAGACCCCGCAGGCACCGTTCCGGGCCACGTTGGGCCGGTCCGTCACACTCCTCCGCGCCTTCCGCAAGGAGCAGACCGACCCGGACTTCTTCTACGGCATGCTGGCCCGCGACACGGTCGCCCAGCTCGCCTCCTACACCGAACTGAACGGCGCGCTCGTCGCCGACGTCGGGGGCGGCCCGGGATACTTCACCGACGTGCTGCGCGCCGCGGGCGCCCGCCCGGTCTGCGTCGACTGCGACGCCGGGGAGATGATGGCCCGCCAGGGCGCCGCGCCCGAGGGGGCGGTGCTGGGCAGCGCGCTGGACCTGCCGCTGGCCACCGGGTCGGTGGACGTCTGCTTCTCCTCCAACGTGCTGGAGCACGTGCCCGACCCGTGGCGGATGGCCGCCGAGATGGTCCGGGTGACCAGACCCGGCGGCGTGGTGTACCTGTCGTTCACCAACTGGCTGTCGCCCTGGGGCGGCCACGAGACCTCCCCGTGGCACTACCTCGGCGGCCACCGCGCCGCCGCCCGCTACACCCGCCGGTACGGCAGGCGCCCCAAGAACGTCTACGGCGAGAGCCTCTACCCCGTCTCGGTCGGCGCCGCGCTGCGCTGGGCCCGGCGGCGGCCCGGCGTCACGGTCCTGGACGCCCTGCCCCGCTACCACCCTCGCTGGGCGACCCCGGTGATCCGCGTCCCGGGGCTGCGGGAGATCGTGAGCTGGAACCTGCTGCTCGTCCTGCGCCGCCACTGACCGCCGGGCACCGGCGGGAGACGCTCCGGGCGCCCCTGCCCGCCGCTCGTCCCCTGCCGGCCGCCGGGCACCGGGAGACGCTCCGGGAGTCCCCGCCCGCCGCTCAGCCCGTGCCGCCATCGACCGCCCCTTCCGGCCTCTCCGGCACGGCCGCGCCGACCACCACCGCGCGCAGGCAGACGCCGCTCTCCCGGCCGCCGTCCCGGCGTGATCCGTCCGGGAGCGAGCCGTCCGGGAGCGTGACGCGGACCGGCCCCGGGGCGGGTGCCGCCGAGAGGTGGACCCGCTCCCGGTCCGCCCGCAACGTGACCTCGGTCCGCCGCTCCCCCACGGTCACGATGACACGCGTGTCGCGGGGCACGTCGTAGTGCAGGCGGACGACGTTCCCCTCGTGGACGGCGAGATCGGCGGTGACCGCGCCGCCGCGCCACGGGAGGCAGCCGCGGTCCTCGCCGGCCACGAACCCGCCGAGGACCGCCGCGGGCACCAGGTGCCCCCGGTCGTCGAAGGTGACCGCGTCGTAGGCGACCCCGGGGTGGGCGACCCGCTCGCGCAGCGCGCCCCGGGCGAGCGGGGCGAGCGCCCGGGAGGTCAGCCGGTCCGGCAGCGACTGCCAGGGGAACAGCAGCCGCTCGGGCACCATCGCGGGGTACACGCCGGGCTCGGGGCCGAGCGCGGCGAGGTCCGCGCGGGCCGCGTCGAAGTAGGCGCGGCCGGTACGGCCGGGGAGCGTGGGGCCGAAGACCGACGCCGACACCAGGGCGAGCGCCACGTAGGCGCACGCGGCCGGTACGGCGTACACCGGGAGGGTCCGCGCGCCCCCGTCCGGGACCGTCGCCGGACCGGCCGCCTCCGGACCCTGGACCGCCGGGTCCGACGCGTCCCCTTCCGGGCTCGGAACCGCCGGGTTCGCCGTCGTGCTCCCCGCCGGAGACGCCGTGCCCCGCCGTACGGCCCGCGCCTTCGCGCCCCGCCACGTCATCAGGGCCAGCGCCAGGCAGACCGTGAGCAGGGGGAGGGCGTCGGCGATGTAGCGGCTCTCGAAGGCGCGCCACGGCCCGGAGCGGACGATCATGATCAGCAGGCCGTCCGCGACCAGGAGGTAGCCGCCCGCCAGCAGCCACGCCGGGACCGCCGCGCGCCGCGCCCGGCAGGTTCCCGCCACGACGGCGGCCAGGGCCAGCCAGGCCACGGCGATCTCGACGGGCCGGTGACCGGCCAGCGCGCCGGCCGACAGCACCGGCTCCCAGGTCAGCGGGCCCCCGACCAGCAGGGTCGGGACCGTGCCGCCGAAGAACGTCGCGGCGTAGTCCACGGCCGTGTAGAAGCCGGGGAACGTGATCCCCTGGCCGCCGGACCGCCCGGACGCCGCGAGGTACCCGGCGAGGTAGGCGCCGGCCACCGCCGCGTGGACGAGCCACAGGCCCAGGTGCCGGCGCGCGGCGCCGAGCACCCCGTGTTCCCCGGCGAGGAGCACGACGGTGAGCAGGAACAGCACCGGCGGGACGAGGACCGCCTTCTCGAAGAACAGCAGCCCGGCGCAGGTCCAGGCGAGCCCGGCGACCGCGTGCCGCACCCGGCCGGTGCGGACCAGCAGCACCTGCGAGCACATCGCCATGAGCATGGCGATGTGCAGGGGCAGGATGTTGATCGCCGCGGCGAACCAGGCGGTCGCCTGGAAGCTCGCGGGCGAGAACAGGAAGAAGGCGAGCGGGACGAGGACCATCGGCCGGGCCCCGAACAGCAGGCGCAGCAGCCGGTACAGCGCCAGGGCCGCCGCCGCGGACAGGGCGAGGACGACGACCGAGACCAGCCCCCAGTCGTAGGGGGAGATCGCGGTGAGGGCCCGGACCAGCGCGAGGGCGCCCGGCATCAGGTGGCCGATGTGCACCCGCAGCAGGTGCGCCCAGCCGAACGGCTCGGTCACGGCCCGGCCGACGAAGACGATGTCGTCCTCGACGAAGTAGGACCGGCTGAGCAGCCATCCCTTCAGTACGAGGCCCGCGGCCACCAGCAGCAGCGCCGCGGCCGTGAGGCCGTGCCGGAGCCGTGGGACGCCGCGCGCCCAGGCCGGCAGCCGCAGTTCCACCTCGACCGGGCCGCCGCCCGTTCCCGTCATCGCCTCACCCCGGCCGCCGCGCCGCTCACTTCCGCTCCCCGTCCGCCCCGGCCGCGGCCGGCTCGCCGCCCGCCTCCGCGCCCGGCCGTACCCCGGCCGGGTCCCCGTTCGTCTCCGCGTCCGGCCGTACGGCCGGCTCCCCGGCCGGGCCGGGCCGCCCGTCCCGCCTCCGCCGCCGGAGGGCCACCGGGACCAGCGCGAGCCCGGCCGCCAGGAACAGCCCCGGCAGCAGGTCGCGGACGAGGAGGACCCAGCGGGCGAAGGCCTCCGCGTCGGCCACCCGGTCCGCCACGTCCTCGGGCATCATGTCCAGGTCCGCCAGGAGGGCCACCTTGCGCTCGACCCCGTCGGGGGTGCGCAGGGTCTGGCGCTGGTGTTCGCGTACCTTGACCGTCAGGCCGCTCTCCGGCTCCACCCAGATCGTCCGGGTCACCTCGGCGTAGCGGGCGACGTTGACGGCCCGCCACTCCGGCAGGCCCAGCACCTTGCCCGGGAGCCGCCCGGGGACGTCCTCGATCCTGATCGGGCCCGCCGTGTAGGTGTAGCGGTAGGCCGGCCGGCCGAACACCCGTTCCTGCCGCTCGTAGCGGAGCGGGACCGCCGTCCGCAGCAGCACGTCGTACATCGGGTAGGTCCGCGGCTCGGCGCGGAACGGCAGGCGGAAGGCCAGCCCCTCCTGGCGGGCGCCGGGGTCGTCGTCGACGTACCCGTCGCAGCAGGCGACCGCGAGGCCCGTCCTGCGGTCGAAGGCGGTCCGGCGCTCGTGGTAGTCGATCCGGTCGCCGCCCTCGGTGGTGAGCGAGGTGAACTCCACCCACACCGCGGTGTCCGGGCCGCCCGCGCCGGCGTCCCCGCTCACCGTCGTGGTGGACAGCAGCGAGACCCCGGCGTGGGAGGTGAGCGTCGCGGTGTCGAAGTACTGGGCGCCGGACGCCGTCATGCGGTACGTCCTGGCCTGCTCCAGCGGCATCACCAGGGCGCTCGGGTAGACGTACAGGCGCAGCAGCGCCGCCAGCGTGACGAAGAAGGCGCTCGCCGCCGCGAACGCCGTCCAGGGGACCCGCGGGCCGGTCACCGGCGCACCGCCGTCGCGGCCGGCTCCGGGTGCCGCACCGGTTCCGGGGCGGCCGGGGCGGCGGGGACCGGCTCCGGGGCCGCGACCGGCAGCCAGGCGAGCGCCAGCAGGCAGAGCACCTGCGGCACGACGCCGGTCAGCGCCCCGGCGAGCGCGGTCCCGCCGTACGCGGTGCCGGCGGCGAGCGCGAGACCGGCCAGGAAGAGCGGGACCGCCGGCGCCCACCGCAGCAGCGTCGCGGACACGGATCCGCCGGGGCGGACGCCCCAGAGCCTGACCGGCCGGGCGTACAGCGCCGCCGCCGCGGTGACGACCACCGCGCCCGCCACGCCGCCGGTCCACAGGCCGACGGCCGGGGCGAGCGGCCAGAACCAGGCCGCGCGGACCGCTGCGGCCCCCGTCCCCGCCCGGCGGGCCGCGGTACGGCGCGGCCGGACGAACGCGAGCGCCGCCACCAGCGGCACCAGGCACCCGCCGCCGAGCAGCGCCGCGCGATAGGCGGAGTCGGGTTCGTAGCGCATGGTCACCACGCCCTGCCCGGCGGGCAGCTCCCACGCCTGCCGCCAGCCGTCCAGCCGGACCGGCGTCAGCCGCCCGCCGTCGAGGTACGCCTGCCAGCCCGCGTTGTGGTTCTCGTTGACCACCAGGTAGGAGGGGGCGGAGGCCGAGAAGCGGACCCGGCGCTCGGCCGGCCCCCACGCCTCCGCGGTCACGGGCGAGGCCGTCACGGCGTCGCCTTCCGAGCCGCCCCGGCCGGTTCCGGACGACGATCCGGGTTCCCGGTCCGCCGTCCCGCCGTCCGTCCCGCTTTCCGTCGCACCGCCCGTCTCACCGTCCGCGGCGCGCACCACGAGCGACTCGATCCGGAAGGCGTCGGCCGGGGCGACGCTCACCCTGGCCGTGCCCGGCTTCAGCTCGACCGGCCCGCAGGCGCGGTAGCCGACGGGACGGCCGCCGAGCACGTCGCCCATCGTGCCCCGGACGACCTCGGTGCGCACCGTTTTGCCGTTCACCGAGAGGGTGGGCCCGTATCCGCAGGGCAGCCGCAGCGGGGTCGTCTCCATCGAGCCGAGCGGCTTCACTCCGGGGACGGTGACCTCCGACACCTCGATCGGCCGGGACACCGGGGCGGTGAAGCCGATCTCCAGGGTGTCGGTGGTGATCTTGGGGAAGACCACCCGGCCGTCGGCGCGGATCCAGCCCCGCGTGGTCTGCCCGCCGCCGCTCACGCTGACCTGGACCGGCGGCTGCCCGAGGAAGGAGTCGGGGAACAGGACCATGATCTGGGAGATCGTCCGCTTCCTGCCCAGCCTGACCGTCAGGGTCGGGTGGCGGTCGGCGGGGTCGGCGTACCAGACGGTGCCGAGGTCGCCGTCCATGGCCGCGCGGCCGAGCACGGCCGGGTGGCCGGTCAGCGTGGAGGAGGCGGTCACCTGCGGGTGGACGCCGTGCAGGGTGGTGACGAGGCGGGAGGAGACGGGGTCGGTCAGCACGGCGTCGCCGCTGAGGGACCGCTTCCCTCCCTCGCGGACGGTGAAGGAGCGGTCGAAGCCGTCGCCGTCCTCCCCGGTGACCTGCAGCGTGGAGGGGTCGCAGGTCCAGGTGGACGACCCGCGCATGCAGGCGCTCGCCGTACCCCGGCGGGTCAGCAGCACCGTCCCGGGGTCGCGCGGGCCGTCGGGGGGCACGACGAGGGTGCGTCCGGGCCGCACGCCGGGGATCGCGACCTCGGTGACGCCGACGCGGGCGCCGGTCGGCGTCGCGAGTTCGGCGGCCAGCCGGGTCACCCGGATCCGCAGCCAGGAGGTCCGCCCGAGGGGCGGGCGCATCAGCTGCGGGTCGGCGGTCGGGTTCACCGCGACCCGGCGGGCGCCCGCCTCGGTCTCCAGGGACACCTCGGCCACCTGCGGCAGCAGCGGCGAGCGCTCGAAGGCGACGGTGATCTGCGGCATGTCGATCGGCTCGGTGAAGCGCACCCGGAGCCACTGCCCGACCGCGCCGTCCCAGCCGTCGGAGCGCCACCCGGTGCGCGGGTCGCCGTCGAACGCCGCGTACGGCTGGCGGCCCGGGTCGCGGCGCTCCCCCGCCCCGATGCCCGACTCGGCGGAGGAGGCCCGCACGTCCCGGACGCCGGTGTAGGCGGCCGTGACGGTCGCGCCGGACCAGGCGGGGTCGGTGAGGTCGGCGCCCCGGGGCCGCTCGGGCCGCTGGCCGGCGGTCATGGTGGGGGTGGCGATGCGACGCAGGTCGCCGAAGAGGATCTCGCGGCGGCGCAGCGTGTCGGTGGCCACCGTGTCGCGCGCGGACACGGCGGGCGCCCCGGGCTCGTCCCCGACCACGACGGGCCGGTCGTCGGCGAGCAGTCCCTCCTCGGCCATGTCCAGCACCGCCTCGGGCGCGCCGGTGACCCGGAGCGTCCCGTCGCGCGGCACGGTCGCGGCGAGCGGCGCGGGGTCGGGCACCGCGTAGACCTCCAGCGCCGAGTAGGGCTGCTCGAACCAGCCGGCGGCCGTGGGGCTGGACCGCAGGCCGATCTCCGGGCCGAAGCCGGCGACCCGCCGCAGGCCGGTGGACTCGGCGAGGGTCTCGTGGACCCGCGCGGGCCAGGCCGTGCCGAGGCTCTGCCGGGCGAGGTCGTTGCGGACCAGCAGGTACTTCACGCCGATCCGGCGCAGCGCGGCGGTGAGGCCCGGCGATCCGCGGCCGGTGGCGAAGCGCTCGTCCACCGCCTGGACCAGCCTCGCCAGTCCCGGCGAGCCCCAGGGGACGTTGGTGTGGGTCGCCCAGCGCACGGTCAGCAGCGACTGCATGGGCTCGTCCATCGGGCGGCCCCACAGGTAGTCGCCGCGGCGCGAGCCGGGAACGGCCAGGACCATGCCGTCGCCGGTGTTGCGGTTCAGCCAGGTCGCGGCGTCCCGCCAGTAGCCGGGCAGCGCCTCGAACCCCCCGGCGGGGGTCGCCCCGGCGGTGGCCACCGGCAGCGCGGCCAGGGCGGCCAGCACGGCGGTGCCGGCCAGGACGGGTCGGCGCAGCCGTACCGGGCCGGCCAGGGGCAGGGCCGCGAGGCCCAGGGCCAGCGGGAGCCGGATGAGGGCGTCGAACTTGTGCAGGTTGCGGAAGGGCGCCAGCGGCCCGTCGAGCAGCGCCCGCACCTGCTCGGTCCACGGGTGGGCGAGCGCGTCGGCGTGCCCGGCGGTGACCGCCACCACCCCGGCCAGCACGCTGAGCGCGAGGAAGGGCCGCTCCGGCGTGGCGCGGGCGGCGATCCCGGCGAGGCCGAGCGCGGCGACCGCCGCGGTCAGCGCGATCATCACCGGCGCGGTGGCCTGCTCGAACGACGCGGGCAGCCACGCCTGGCCGTCCACCGGCAGGAAGGACATCCAGCTCGACGTGCCGCGCAGGGTGTTGAGGAGCGAGGTGACGCCGGTGGTGGCGTCGGCGGTCTCGATGAAGGGCAGGAAGGAGAAGATGTAGCGGCCCATCACCAGCAGGGGCAGCAGCCACCACATCGACACCGCGGCCACGCAGGCGAGCCACCAGGCGAGCAGGCGCCGCCGGTGGGGGCCGCCGCGCCGGGTCAGCAGGTACAGCAGCGGCACGACGAGGACCGCCAGCTCGGCCACGGCGTTGATCCCGCCGGCGAAGACGAACGCCAGCGCCGACAGCGCGGCGGCCCGGCGCGGGCTCGCCCCGGGCCGGGTGCCGTGGACCAGGGGCAGCAGCACCCACGGCAGCACGGCGCTCGGCTGGAACTCCGAGGAGTTGGTCCCGATCAGCGCGACGGCGTGCGGGGCGAGGGCGTAGGCGAGCCCGGCCAGGACGCGGGTGGCGGGGGCGCCGATCCCCATCGCCCGCGCGACCCGCTCGACGCCGAGGAACGCCGCGCACAGCACCAGCGCCATCCACAGCCGCTGGACGTTCCAGGCGGGCATGCCGAGCTCGGTGAACAGCGCGTAGAACGGGCCCATCGGGAACAGGTAGCCGTACGCCTGGTTCTGCAGGTGGCCGAAGAACGCGCCGTCCCACAGGTGCGTCGCCCTGGCCAGGAAGGCGACCGGGTTGATCGCCATGTCGAGCTTGGTCTCGCCGATGACCTGGCCGGGGGCGGTGTTGAACGCCACGGCGGCGAGCAGCAGGCAGCCGGCCAGCAGGCGCAGGCCGTGCCGGAGCCGGCCGGGCTCGGAGGCGGGTTCCGTGTTCAAGCGGGGTCGGTCTCCCCGGAGGCGATGCGCAGGCCGGCGGTCGCGGCCCTGCGGAGCGGGCCTGCCGTACGGGCGGCGCGCAGTTCGGCGGTGACGAGGCCGGTGACGGCGGCGCCGGTCCGCCCCCAGGTGAACTCGCCCGCCCACGCCCGGCAGGCCGCCTGGATCTCCGCGCGCCGCGCCGGGTCCGACAGCTCCCCGATCGCCCGGTCCACCACGTCGGCGAGCGTCTCGCCCTCGCGGACCAGCCAGCCGGTCACCCCGTCCCGGACCGAGTCGCGCAGCCCGGCGACGTCGTAGGCGACGGTCGGCACGCCGAAGCCCGCGGCCTCGATCACCGTGAGGCCCCAGCCCTCGAACTCCGAGGCGGTCACGTTCAGCAGCGCCGCGCCGAGCACGGCGTTCTTGGCGGGCTCGGCGAGGAAGCCGTGCAGGTGCACCCGGCCGGCGACGCCCAGCTCGGCGGCCCGGCGGGCGAGCGACCCGCTCTCGGGCCCCCGGCCCACGACGTGGACGTGCAGCCCGGGGCGGGTCTCGCCCAGCTCGGCGGCCAGGCCGACGACCCGCTCGACCCTCTTGTGCCCGACCAGCCTGCCCAGGTAGACCACGAGCGGGTCGCCGGGCAGCTCCCGCATCGTCACCGGGCGGGCCGCCGGACTGCCGTTGGCCACGACGTGGATCGGCGCCTTCCAGCGCAGCCGCGCCCGCAGGTCCTCCCGGGACGACTCCGAGACGGTGATCGTGGTGCGGCGGCGGTAGAGCGACCGCGCCACCGGCCCCTCGACGAAGCAGCCGATCCTGGCGAGCCAGGGCGGGAAGAATGCGTGGAACTGCCGGTCGTGCACGTGGTGCACCAGGCAGATCACCGCGGTGCGGCGGCGTACCACCAGGGGGGAGAAGAAGGGGATGCCGTTCATCGAGTCGATGACGACGTCGAACCGGCGGCGGCGCAGCAGCAGCCAGAGCGGCACGAGCAGGTAGACGAGGTAGCGGTTGCCCATCCTGCGCAGCTCGACGCCGTCGCGCTGTTCCGCGGCGGACTGGCCGGGCTCGCGGGCCGTGGCGAACCACACCTTCGCGCCCTGGCCGGTCAGGTAGCGGCTGATCTGCCAGGCGTACTCCTCCGCGCCGCCCGCCACCGACTGCTGCGGCTCGCGGAAGTTCAGCACCGCCACCCGGACGCCGCGCAGCGGCTCCTCGGGCGTGCCCTCGGCCTCCACGCTGAGGGCGGGCCGCGACGGGGCGGACGGGCGCGGCCCCGCGCTCCGGCCGAAAAGGGCCACGCTGCCTCCTTGCTCTCCGGGCCGCGGTCCTCCGCGGTCTCTCCTGTCCCCCGCGTCCGGACGGGCGCCGCCGGTCCGGTCCGGGTACGGCGCCGCCGCCCGCCCGGCCCGGCGCGCCCGTTTCAGGGCATGGTGAAGCCGCGCTCCGTTCCGATGGACGATCTCCGCGGTCCGGCCGGGGACCGGTGCGATCACCGGCCGCCGCGCGGCCTCAGATCACCTGGTGCCGTAGTTGTACAGGGGGCGGTTCGGCGGCTCCGGGGTGGGCGAGCCGACGTTCACGACTGCCACGGAGGCACCGACCGCGAGGATCGCACCGATGGCCAGCGCCAAGAGCACTCGCATCCCTGGCTCCCTTCAGCGACGGACAGTGTGCCGAGACTAGAACGTGATTCGCGCATAAGCCATGGTTTTGGTTAAAACGTGACAAAGAAAGTTACCGTTGGGTACTCCTCCGAGCTGGGGATATGTCCCTCCAAGAACGCCGATCAAGCTGTTCAGAGGCCCTCGTCAAGCCGCAGGAGCCGGATCTCCGGGCCGGTGAACACGGTCGCCGCATCACGGAACGTGTCGTCACCGGCCCGGGTGAGGACATACCGGACGCCCAGCCGCGCCAGCGCCGCCTCCCGCGCTCCCGGGCGGGCGCGCAGCGCCGCGTCCACCCCCGCCGTCGCCGGGTCCTCGGGCGCCACCCGCAGCCGCCCGCCGCCGGGCAACCCCACCAGCAGCGCGTCGTTCCACAGCACCCTGCGCCGGAACATCTTGGTCGCCGGGTCGAGGATCACCCGGTGGCCGTTCCACCCGAACGCCCGGTGCGCGCCCCACGGCAGCGACAGCAGCGCCCCGGGCGCCGGGTCGGCGTTCACGATCGCCTGGACCCGCCGCCACTCGTCCGGGTAGTCCACCGCGGCCAGCCTGCCGAACGCCCCCAGCGCGAACGTGGGCAGCACCAGCACCGGAACCGCCGCCGCGACCGCGGCCACCGCGCGCGAGTTCCAGCGTTCCACCGCGCAGCCCAGGCCCACCGCCTGCAGCAGCGCGAACGGGGCGAGGTAGAGCTGGCCGTCCCGCAGCGGCCCGAACCCCGGCCACCAGGCGATCAGGCCGCCCAGCACCCCCGGCGCGAAGGCGCCCGCCAGGGCGACGCCCAGCCCGGCCACCGCCGCCGTCGCCAGCCCCGCCCGGTACGGCGCCGCCCGCCCGGCGCGCGTGCGCGCGAACCCCCAGACCGCGACCGCCGCCAGCGCCAGCCGCACGCCCGCCGACCACCAGGTGCCCTGTCCCGGCACCCCGGCGTCCGAGTTCCAGATCCCGCCGAGCGTGAGCAGGCTGCCGACCGTCCCGAAGGGGCCGTCGGCGCGGGCCGCGAACGCCCGCACCCCGGCGGGGTCGGTCACCGCCCGGCTGCCCAGGGCCGGCACCAGCCACGGCAGGCTGAGCAGGACGACGACCGCCGCGGCCCCGCCCGCCCGGCGGACCGCGGGACCGACCCGCCACCGGCCGCCGGCTTCACCGGGACGCCGGTCCGCCTCCGGTCCGCCGGACGGCTCCCCGGGGTCCGCACCCGGCGGGCCGGCGGGTGGCGGGTGACCGGCCGGACCCCGCGCGGTCGCCGCCACCGGGAGCACCGCCAGCGCCGAGACCAGCATCGCCTGGAACCCGCCCACCGCGGCCGGCAGCAGCGCGACCGCCAGCCGTACCGGCCAGGCGGCCCGCGCCCACCAGGTCTCCCGGGTCCCCGGGGTCGCCGGAGTCCGCCCGGCCCGCCGTACGGCTTCCGCTGAGGCACCCCTGAAGGAGTGGGCGGCGGCGCGCACCGCCCAGGGCAGCCCGGCCACCCCGAGCAGCAGCGCCCACTGGCCGAGCAGCAGCCGCTGCGCGAGGTAGGCGTTCCAGGCGTAGAAGGCCGCCGCCGCCAGCCGCGGGCCGAGACGCCGCGAGGGCACCAGTGCCGCCGCACCCGAGGCGGCCAGCACGAAGATGCCGAGCAGCGCGGCCTTCTGCACCGCCTGGACGGGCACGACCTGCGCGAGCAGCGCGACCACCAGGTCGCTGGGCACCGCCCGGGGGAAGCCCTCCCCCGGCCCGACCGGCGGCGGGTCGGGCACGAACACCATGTCGTACCGCAGCACGAACCCCGGGCCCAGCGCGGGCCCCAGCGCGAGCAGCCCGAGCGCCAGCCCGAGCAGGGCGGGCGCGAACCGCGCCGCCGCGGCCCGCGCGCCGGACGGCCCGCCCGCCTCCGGAAGGGTGCCTCCGTCCGCGGCCGGTCCCGGCGGGACGGCCGCGTCCGGCCCCGGAGGCACTCCCGCCACGGGTTACCGGCCCGGCTCCGGGTCGCGCGGCAGGCCGAGCATCCGCTCACCGATGATGTTGAGCTGCACCTCGGTGGTGCCGCCGTAGATCGTCATCGCCCGGGTGGCGAGCACGGCGCGGTTCCAGTAGCCGGCGTCGCCGAGCTTCATGTCCGCCGCGACCACCGCGGCCGTGCCGAGCAGGCCGACCGCGCACTCCGAGACGTGCTGGGCGTGCGAGGTGGACAGCAGCTTGCGCACCGAGGCGTCGGCGCCCGGCTCGGCGCCGGTGAGCTGCTTCAGCGTCACCCGCATGCCGAGGGCGCTGATCGAGTGGCCCTCGCAGACGACCCGGGCCACCTCCTGGCGCTCGGCGGAGGACAGCTCGCGGCCGAGCCGCCCGGCCAGGCCGAGCAGGTCGGGGACGGACGCTCCGGTGCCGCCGGACCCCGCCGACAGCGAGACCCGCTCGTTGGACAGCGTGTTGCGGGCGACCTTCCAGCCCTGGCCGACCTCGCCGACGACCAGCTCGTCCGGGACGAACACGTCGTCGAGGAAGACCTCGTTGAACAGGTTCTCGCCGGTCATCTCGGTCAGCGGACGGACGGTGACGCCCGGGGCCTTCATGTCGACGATGAAGTAGGTGATGCCCTCGTGCTTGGAGCCCTCGGAGGAGTTGCGGGCGATGCAGATGCCCCACTCGGCGACGTGGGCCACGGAGGTCCAGATCTTCTGGCCGTTGAGCCGCCAGCCGCCCTCGACCTTCTCGGCCTTCATCTGCAGCGAGGCGAGGTCGGAGCCGGCGCCCGGCTCGGAGAAGAGCTGGCACCAGATCATCTCGCCGCTCAGCGTGGGCGGCAGGAAGCGCTCCTGCTGCTCGGGCGTGCCGTACGCGACGATCGACGGCACCACCCAGGCGCCGATGATCATCTGGGGCGGCTTGACCCGGGCGGCCTTGAGTTCCTGGAGGATCAGCACCTGCTCAAGAGGCTTGGCGTCGCGGCCCCAGGGGCGGGGAAGGTGCGGCATGACGAACCCGGCCCCGGCCAGGGCCCGCTTCTGCTCCTTGCCCTCCAGCGCGGCGATCTGGGCGATCTCGGCGCGGATCTCCTCGCGCAGCGCCGCCGACTCCTCCGGCAGCTCGATCTCCATCTCCCGGCTCACGCCGGAGAGCGCGAGCCCGGCGACCCGCTCGGCCCACTCGGACGAGGGGCCGAGCAGCGCGCGCAGGGTCAGCGCGCGGCGGTAGTAGAGGTGGGCGTCGTGCTCGAAGGTGTAGCCGATGCCGCCGAAGATCTGGATGGCGTCCTTGGCGCACTGCACGGCGGCGTCGGGCGCGACGACCCCGGCGATCGCGGCCGTGTAGGCGGCCGCCGCGGCGCCGTTCCCCTCCCCGGCGGCGGCCTCGGCCGCGGCGCGGGTGGCGTCCCAGACCGTGGCGCGGGCCTGCTCCAGCGCGACGAGCATCCGGGCGGCCTTGTGCTTGACGCCCTGGAACTGGCCGATCGGGCGGCCGAACTGCACACGCACCTTGGCGTACTCGGCGGCGGCGCGCACGCACCATGCCGCGACGCCCGCGGCCTCCGCACCGAGGACGATCGCCGCGAGGTCGCGGACCGCGGCGCCGGTGAGGCCGTCCAGCACCCGCCCGGCCGGCACGGTCACCCCCGCCGGCTCGACCCTGGCCACCCCGCGGGTGAGGTCGAGGGAGGCGACCGGCGTCACGGTCACCGCGGAGGCGTCCAGCGCCACCCACTCCTCCTCGTCCCGGCCGGTGTCCACTGGGAGCACCAGGACGTCGGCGAGCGCGCCGCCCAGGACCGTCTCGGCGACGCCGGTGACGGTGAGCGTCCCGGCGTCGTCGCGGGTGCCGGTGAGGGCGGCGCCGAGCGCGACCGCGCCGGTCAGCGTGCCGTCGGCGAGGCCGGGCAGCAGCTCGGCGCGGGCCTTGCCGTCGGAGGCGAGGATCGTGGCGGCGGCGAGGACGGTGGGGACGTACGGGCCGGGGGCGGCCTTCTCGCCGAGGGCCTCGACCGCGACGGCGGCCTCCAGCAGGCCGTAGCCGCTGCCGCCGTACTCCTCCGGGAGGTGCAGGCCGAGCAGGCCCTGATCGGCGAGGGCGGACCAGAAGGCGGGGCGCTCCCCGTCCCCCGCCGCGACGGCGGCGCGCACGACCTCGGGGCGGATGTTCCGCTCGGCCCAGCCGGTCACCGACTCGCGGAGCGCCTCGTGCTCCTCACTCAACCCGATCGCCATGGCAGCCTCCAGACACGATTCACTGCCAGAACCATATTCTAGAAGTTGCTTCCATCACAACGGCCGGGCACTGGCCATCAGGGGTGCGATGTCCGCCCAGAGCTCCTTGCGCGAGTCGGGCACGGTCACGAAGAGCATCGCGGGCTTGCGGCGGCCGACGTCCAGTACGGTGACCGCCGCCTGGGAGGTGTGCTTCTTGCCGTTCAGCACGTAGGTCACGCGGTAGCCGAGCGTCCAGCCCTTGCCGCCGGCCGCCTTCTGCGAGGCCGTCCAGGCGATCTTCCCGCCCGGCGGGTGGTGGGTGGCGGCCGTCCACTTCACCGCCTGCATCGCCGCCGTCCGCAGGGCGGGGTAGGTCTTCGGGGCGGTGGCCGGGGTCGCGCCGGGGAGCATCCCGGAGCCGACGACCGTGCGCGGCAGCCGCGCCGCGCCGACCTGCTGGCCGACCGAGAAGGGCGGCACGACCGCGGCCTTCCAGGGCCTGCCGAGCTTGGCGTAGGTGATGTCCGCCGTGGCGTCGCTCACCGAGCCGACCACCCCGCTGGGCGTGCCGGGCAGCGCCGCCAGCGCCTTCATCTTGGGCCGGCCGGGCAGTGTGATCGTGGGGGCGGCCTTCGCGGGGGGCGCGGCGGCGCCCTCCGGCCGGGGCTGCGCGCTCCGCTCGGGGGGCTCGTCCCCGGAGAACAGGACGAAGACCAGCACGACCGCGACGGCGGTGAGGAGGGCGGCGACGATGCTGTAGACGGCCCGCAGCGACAGCCCGCCGCGCCGCGGCGGCCCGGCGGGCGAGGCCCCGGACGGCGGGGGCGGCGCCGGCGGCTCCGTCCGCCCGGCCGGCTCACCCGCGGGCGACGGCCGCTCCGGCGCGGGGAACGCTCCAGCCGGGTCGATCTTCGGGACCAGCAGGGTCTCCTCGCCGTCCCCGATGGGGAACCGGCGGGGCACCCGGGTGCCGATCATCGTGCCGTCCTCGGCCTGGACCGCGGGCATGGGCGCCGTGGGCGCCTCGTACGACGGGATGTATCTCTCGTGAGAACGCCCGGAGGAGTCACCGTCAACGTCCGCCATGGTCGTCAGGCTACGTCACGGGACCCGGAACGATGAACCCAGACCTGATCAAAACCTCGGCAGGGTACCGCCGCCGGTGTCCGGGAAGATATCCCTGCATGGGGGGATCGACATCGCGGGCCGCGCTGCTGATGGCCGTCGCCGTGGCGCTCGCGGGCTGCGGCGGGAACGGCGGGACGGGGCTGACCGGCTCCGTCTCCGACTCGGTCTCCGGCTCGGCCGGCGGCCCGCCCGCCGTCACGGCCGGCAGACTCCCCGGCTCCCCGACCGGCACGCCGCCCGGCCCCGGGGCGCCGGTCTCACCGCAGTCGCTCCAGGCGGCCTACGAGCAGGTCATCGCCAAGGTGCTGCCGTCGATCGTGCAGATCACCACGGGGGAGGGCCTCGGCTCCGGGGTCGTCTACGACGCCGCCGGGCACATCGTGACCAACGCCCACGTGGTCGGCCGGGCCAGGCGCTTCCAGGTGACGCTCGCCAGCGGTGGCCCGCCCCGGCCGGCCAGGCTGATCAGCACCTTCGAGCTGGGCGACCTGGCCGTGATCAAGGTGGACGACCCCAGGGGGCTGCGGCCGGCCGCGTTCGGCGCCTCCAGCCGCCTGCGGGTCGGCCAGTTCGTCCTGGCCATGGGCAACCCGCTGGGCCTGTCCGGCAGCGTCACCGACGGGATCGTCTCCGCGCTGGGCCGTACGGTCACCGAGCCCGCCGAGGGCGAGGGCCCCGCCGCGACGATCACCAACGCCATCCAGACGTCGGCCGCGATCAACCCGGGCAACAGCGGCGGAGCACTGGTCGACCTCGCGGGGAAGGTCATCGGCATCCCCACCCTCACCGCCGTCAACCCCGAACTGGGCGGCGGCCAGGCGGCCGGCATCGGCTTCGCGATCCCCTCCGACACCGCCGTGGACATCACCCGGCAGATCATCGAGAAGGGCCGGGTCGTCAACACCCGCCGGGCCGCCCTCGGCGTCACCGTGCAGACCGTGATCGGCTCCGACGGCCTGCCCGTGGGCACCG
The DNA here is from genome assembly GCF_013409935.1 of Streptosporangium sandarakinum. Lineage (GTDB taxonomy): Bacteria > Actinomycetota > Actinomycetes > Streptosporangiales > Streptosporangiaceae > Streptosporangium > Streptosporangium nondiastaticum. The sequence continues at coordinate 2,186,682 of NZ_JACCCO010000001.1, forward strand.
GCGTCGTACGGGTCACCCCCGGCGGCGGCGCGGCGCGGGCGGGGATCAAGGCGGGCGACCTGATCGTCTCCGTCAACGGCACCGCCACCCCGACGACGCAGGCCCTCTCGGAGGTCCTCGCCGACCTCGATCCCGGCGACCGGGCCCGGGTGGAGCTGCGCCGCTCGAACGGCTCCACCGCCACCGTCACGGTGACCCTGAGCGAACTCCCCAGCGGCGGCTGACCCGCGCGGGAAAGCGGCTGACCCGCGCGGGAAACACGAGAAGCCGCCCACGCCGGCACGGCGAAGGCGGCGAAGGCGGCGAAGGCGGCTCCACCCGAGGGCTCCGCCAGGGGGCGACGACCCGTCCGGGGATTTTCCCGGCCACGACGAAGAAGCCCGCCGGGGCGAGTGCTACTCGCCCCGGCGGGCTTCTTCATGGGGTGGTGGAGGTGGCGGGAATCGAACCCGCGTCCTTCAGCTCCAAGACAGGGCTTCTCCGGGTGCAGCCCGCTGTGCTTTTCTCAGCCCCGGCGATCACGCAGGCAAGTCGCCGACGGGCTCAGCCACTGTTAGATTTCCCGATCTCCCCCGTGGCCGGGTCGATCGGTTGAGCCTCCTAGCGATGCCGGATCCGGGCCGGAGGCGCTCCCGGGCCGGCAGAGGTCACTCGCTGCTTAGGCGGCGAGGGCCAGGTTGCCCTGGCTGACCTCGGAGTGCGTCTTATTGGCACTTGTTGGTCGCGGTCACAGTGTTAACGAGGTTATGTCCGCAGTCCTCGACCCGCTTCCCCTGACTTGCAAAGCCAAAGTCGAAACCAGTCACCCCCCTGTTGAGTTGTCAACCCGGCCTCGAAAGGCGGGCGATCCGAAGATACCCGTAACAACACCGTCCATGCCAACCTGATTCCCGCCCGGGAGCCCTTCCGGGCGGGAAAATCCGGAAATCCCGGGGGCGCGGGCGTCGCGCCGCGCGCCCCCGGGATCGACCGGCAGGGTCGAGCCGGTCCGGACGGCGGGGCCTCCCCGAGACGAGGACCCGGCGCCGTCACAGCGACCGGGCCCGCAACCCCCCAAGCGGTGCCCGGTCATCTGGAAGGACGCAGCGCGGGCACCCCATGGTTGCTCGGGGCGACGAGATTGTCACCGGGAGTGCGCACGAGGCCGGCGAGGCGCCCGGTTCCGTCTCCGCCCGGACGGGTCACGGCTCCGTCCGGCGGGGATCGGTCACAGGCCCGCGCGCAGCCCCCGGAAGAACCGGCCGGCGACGGTCGCCCCGGCGGCGGGGTCGGTGCTCTCCATCAGCACCGCCACGGCCGTGTCCCCCTGCCAGCCGACGAACCACGCCAGGGGCTTGCGGCCGCGGACGGCGGTGGCGGTGACGCCGTACACCGGGTCGCCCGGGGCCGCGGCGGCGGCGGCCGAACCCGAGGTCACCCCGGCCCGCATGAGCGTCCTGAGGGTGGCGACCGTCCTGTCGTCGAGCTTGATCTGCGCGGGCGGCGTCACCGGCTTGGTCTCGGCCGACGGGTCGGGCTCCTTGGGGTCGGTGACCAGGACGGGCGGGTGCCAGGTGCCCGTGGGAGAGGCGACCGCCCCCGCCACCAGGGCCATGGTCAGCGGGCTGACCAGCACGTTCTGGCCCGCGATGGCCCGCGCCGTGGCCGCGTCCCCCTTCAGGGGCCGCATCGAGCCGCTGAAGGTCGAAAGCGGCAGGTTCCAGTGCGTGCCCAGGCCGAACTTCGCCGCGCCGGCCGCCAGCTCGGCGCCGTCCACCTTGCGGGCCAGCGAGGTCAGCGCCGTCACGCAGCCGGTGGCGAAGGCGCCCTGGACGGTGGGCGTGCTCGGAGCGGGCGGCCCGGACTGGCGGAAGCGGGCGCCGCCGACGCTCCGCTCCGCGGGGCAGGCGAGCTTCTGCTTGAAGTTCGTCCCCGCCTTGATCAGCCCCTCGACTGCCATGAGCGAGAAGGCCGAGCCCGGGTGGAACCGCCCGGCCAGGGCGTCCTTCTCCTGGTGGTACTCCTTGGTGGCGCCGACGGCCCGCACCTCGCCGGTGGAGGCCTGCACCGCGACCAGCATGCCGGGCGTGACGCCGAGCAGCGCGTCGTCCGCCGCCTTCTGGACGCCGCGGTCGAGGGTGGTGCGCACCGGCGAGGTGGGGCGCCCCTCCCACTTGTGCAGCTCGGCCACCTTCTTCGTCGTCTTGACGTCCAGCGTGATCACGCTGGTCTCGGTCGAGCCGGTGAGGTACTCCTGGTACGCCTTCTGCAGCCCGGTGCGGCCGACCGTGTCGCCCGCCCGCTGGGGGCCGCCGAGCTGCTGCTGGAGGTCGGCGGTGACCGCGGAGACGATGCCCACGATCTGCTTGGGCGAGTCGGGCGCCAGAGGCTGCGGGTCCTTGGCGATGGTGATGCCGGGGATGGCCTTCAGCTGGGACTCCAGCTGCGCGTAGCGCCTGCCGCCGAAGGTGGCCAGCGGAACGGCCGCGTCCGGCCGGGCCGACCGGATCCGGCTCAGCAGACGGTCCTGCGGGAATCCGGTGACCTTGGCCAGCCGCTCGCAGACCTCGGACGGATTCTTCAGCTCGGCCGGTGTGACGTTCGCCACGTAGAGCGTGGTCTCCTGCTGGAGGGGCTCACCGGTGCGGTCCTGGATCGGGTTGCGCCCCTGGGGCTTGATGTCCACCGCGAACCGCTGGCCCTCGTGCAGCTCGGGGTGCAGGACGCTGGGCGACCAGTGCACCTTCCACTGGCCGTTCACCAGGCGCAGCGGCAGCTTCCCGTCGTACTCCCACAGGGGGTTGTTCTCCCCCAGGTCGACCTCTGCCGCGAAGTCGGCCTCGGCCTGCTCGTCCCGGTCGCCCTGCCCGCCGCGCAGGCCGGTCAGCCGGAAGCGGAACGAGGCCGCGTCGAGCTGGACCTTGGCGTCCTCCAGGGCCCTGCGGACCACCTTCTCGTCGCCGTCGGTGCGCCTGGCGGCGGCGGCGTAGTCACCCGTCTGCCAGCCGACCAGGAAGTCGCGGACCGCCTCGTGGGCCGACGGCTCCTCAAGGCACGCCGACAGCAGGGGTGCGGTCGCGACCAGCGTGAGCGCCGCGGCGACGGCGCGCCGAGCCTTCCCCGTCACAGTTACCTGTTCCTGTGCCTGAGCGCGCGGGCCATCTCCCGCTTGGCCTGCTGCTCGGCCAGCGTCTGCCGCTTGTCCCAGTCCTTCTTGCCCTTCGCGAGGCCAATCTCGATCTTGGCCTTGCCGTCCTTGAAGTACAGCGCGAGCGGCACCAGGGTGAGGCCGCCCTCCTTGGTCTTGGCGGCGAGCTTGTCGAGCTCCTTGCGGTGGAGCAGCAGCTTGCGGGTACGGCGCGCCGCGTGGTTGGTCCACGTCCCCATCGTGTACTCGGGGATGTGGACGTTGATCAGCCAGGCCTCGCCGTCCTTGATCGTGGCGTACCCGTCGACGAGGGACGCCCGCCCCAGGCGGAGCGACTTGACCTCGGTGCCCTGCAGCACGAGGCCGGCCTCGAAGGTCTCCTCGATGTGGTAGTCGTGCCAGGCACGCTTGTTCTGGGCGATGGCCTTCCGCCCGGTCTCACGTGGCATGCTTCGAGCCTACCGGTGCCCGGGACGGCCTACCGCGCCCGAGATCGCGCGCATGTCCGGCACGAGGGTCATCGAGGCGTCACACCCGCAGGTAGCGGCGGAGCGTGACGAACGACGCCAGGATACAGATCACCACACCGAAGATCAGCGTGATGAGGATGACCTTGGTCACGGTCTCCCAGGTGAGCACGGTGTTGGCGAGGTAGACCTGCACCTTGTCGAAGAGGAACACCTTGCTGACCATCAGCAGCACCCCGGACATCACACCGCCGATCAGGCCGGCGATGACGCCCTCCATGACGAACGGCAACTGGATGTAGATGTTGGACGCGCCCACCAGCCGCATGATCCCGGTCTCGCGCCTGCGGTTGTAGGCCGACAGCCGGACGGTGTTGCCGATCAGCAGCGTGGCCGCGAAGACCAGGATGATGGCGACCACCAAGGCGGCCCAGCGGAGGCTCTCCAGCAGGGCGAAGAACTTCTCCAGGATCTCCTTCTGGTTGACCACGTTGGAGACGCCGGGGGCTCCCTTGAGCTGCTCGATCACCGCGGTGTAGGTGTCCGGGTCCTTGAGCTTCACCCGGAACGACTCCGGCATGTCCTCGGCCCGGATCGCCGACAGCAGCACGGTGTTGCCGGAGTTCGTCGTCTTGAAGACCTCGTAGGCGTGCGCGGAGTCCTCAAAGGAGACCGACTCGACCTGCGGCATCGCCTTGATCTGCTGGGAGAGGGCGGCCTGCTCCTGGGCGTTCACCCCGCCGCTGCCCTTGCACGCCGGGAAGGGGTCGTTCTTCTTGCACAGGAAGACCGAGACCTCGACCTTGTCCGACCAGAAGTCCTTCATGGTGGAGATCTGGGAGTTGATCATCAGGCCGACGCCCAGCAGGGCCATGCCGATCGCCACTGTCACGATCACCGCGACGGTCATCGTGAGGTTACGCCGGAGGCCGATCCAGACCTCGGAGAAGATGAAGTTTGCCCGCATGCTCTTCCTGTCGCTGCTGCCGGTACTGGTGTGTCAGTACGCCTGGCCGTACACGCCACGCGACTGGTCTCGGACGATCTTGCCGTCCTCCAGTTCCACTACGCGTTTGCGCATGGAGTCGACGATGGCCGCGTCGTGCGTGGCCATGACGACGGTGGTGCCCGTCCGGTTGATCCGGTCGAGCACCTTCATGATGCCGATGCTCGTGGCCGGGTCGATGTTTCCGGTGGGCTCGTCGGCCAGGAGGATCATCGGCCGGTTGACGAACGCGCGGGCCATCGCGACCCGCTGCTGCTCACCGCCGGACAGCTCGTCGGGCATCCGGTGGGCCTTGCCCTCCAGGCCGACGAGCTCGACGACCTCGGGCACGACCTTACGGATGAACCGCCGCGGCTTGCCGATCACTTCGAGGGCGAACGCGACGTTCTCGTACACGTTCTTGTTCGGCAGGAGCCGGAAGTCCTGGAACACGCAGCCGATCCGGCGGCGCAGGTGCGGCACCTTGAAGTTGGACAACCGGGAGAGGTCCTTGCCGGCGACCTGGATCACCCCGGAGTCGGGGCGCTCCTCCTTGAGGACCAGGCGCAGGAAGGTGGACTTCCCCGACCCGGAGGGGCCGACGAGGAACACGAACTCACCCTTGTCGACATCGACGCTGACGTGGTCCAGCGCGGGCCGGTTCTGGTTCGCGTAGACCTTGGTGACATTATCAAAATGGATCACGGGCGCATCACGGCATGCCAGTCTAGGGGGTAGGACGGTCGAGGTAGTGGCGGAGCTTCGCCTTCGCCTCTCGCCGGCCGGGGGGCGCCGGTCTTTACCGAGGATCGACGTTCCGGTGGCCGGAGCCCAGTCTAGGGGGAAGACCGGCCTGGAAAGTCCATAACGGAAACAAAACGATTCGGCCGCCCGGTAACGACCGCATAAAGTGGTTCTGAAGGCTAGAAGGAGGACGTATGAGCTGTGAAGACTTGGTCTGCGCGCGGTGCGCGCACCCTGTCGCCGAGGGCCGCTGTCCTCAGTGCCGCGCCGCTCGCGAGCGGATGCACCACCACGGCCTGGACGGCATGGCGGCCACGATGGTGCTGCTGGCGCTGGTCGCCCTGCTCCTGCTGTCCCTGGCCCTGAACCACCTCACCGGGGCCTGAGAAGGCCCCTGGCGGGCGCCGGACGGCGCCCCGGCGCCCGGCCGCCGTACGACGGTCCGCCCGGACGCCCGGCGGCGTCATCCGGCCGTCACTCCGCGCCCGACTCCTGGCGGCGCGTCCAGCGGATCTCCGCCTCGATGAACTGGTCGAGGTCGCCGTCGAGCACCGCGGCCGGGTTGCCGGCCTCCGAGCCCGTGCGGAGGTCCTTGACGATCTGGTAGGGGTGCAGCACGTAGTTGCGGATCTGGGTGCCCCACGACGTCGTCGACTCGCCGCGCAGCTCGTTCAGCGCCGCGGCCTCCTCCTGCCGCTTGCGCTCCAGAAGCTTGGACTGCAGGACCGCCATGGCGGTGGCCTTGTTCTGCAGCTGCGAGCGCTCGTTCTGGCAGGAGACGACGATCCCGGTGGGCAGGTGGGTCAGGCGGACCGCCGAGTCGGTGGTGTTGACGCCCTGGCCGCCGGGCCCCGAGGAACGGTAGACGTCGACGCGCAGGTCGTCCTCGTTGATGTCGATGTGGTCGGTCGTCTCGACCACCGGCACCACGTCCACGCCCGCGAAGGAGGTCTGGCGGCGGCCCTGGTTGTCGAACGGGCTGATCCGCACCAGGCGGTGGGTGCCGTGCTCGCCGCGGAGCGTGCCGTACGCGTAGGGGGCCTTGACGGTGAAGGTGGCCGACTTTATACCGGCCTCCTCGGCGTAGGAGGTCTCGTAGACCTCCGTCGGGTAACCCTTGCGCTCGGCCCAGCGGAGGTACATCCGCAGGAGCATCTGCGCCCAGTCGGCGGCGTCGACGCCACCGGCCTGGGAGTTGATCGTGACGACGGCCTCGCGGGCGTCGTACTCGCCCGACAGGAGGGTGCGCACCTCCAGGGCGCCGATGTCGCTCTTGAGCGACTCCAGCTCGCGGTCGGCCTCGGCGCGGGTCTCCTCGTCGTCCTCGGCGGCGGCGAGCTCGTACAGGACCCCCAGGTCCTCCAGGCGGCGCCCCAGCGACTCGATCCTGTTGACCTCGCCCTGGAGGTAGGAGAGCCTGCTGGTGACCTGCTGGGCCCGCTCCTGGTCGTTCCACAGGTCGGGCGCGGCGGCCTGCTCCCCGAGCTCCTCGATCTGCTTGCGCATCACGCCGAGGTCGAGGACGTCCTGGATGCTGGCGAGCGTGCCGGTAAGCTCGTTGATCTCTTCGGCCGGATCGATGACTGCCACGTCTGTAAAGGGTACGCGACCACCGAACCCCGTTGGGTACGGCTCGCACCCCGCCGGTGGCTAGCATGGGCGCGCGAGGGGGGACCACGAGGAGGCGGGCAGTTGCGGGCACATCGGAGACGCGGGCCGCTCGCGCTCGCCCTCGCGCTGGTGACCTGCGCCGCGGCCTGCTCCGGCCCCGGGGACCAGACGCCGCTCAAGGGCGGGATGCCGCCCGGCTCGACCCCCACCTCCGCCTCCCTGGCCAAGCCCCCGGTCACCCTTGAGGAGGCGGACGACGCCCTGGAGGGTGTCCTGGACGCCGAGGGCGTGCTGAGCGGCGCCACGCCGCACCTGGCCGCCGACCGCAGGAACATGCTGGCGCAGACCTGCGAGGCGCAGCAGGCCCTCAGCTCCGCCGCGTTCAACGTCTCCCCCGACGCGCCGCCCCACCACACCTGGGGCCGGCCGAGGCTGCTGGTCCCCCGCGTCCAGCGGGCGCCGTACTGGTTCGCCGCGGTGGTGAGCCGCGAGGACTCCGCGGGCGGCTCCCGCACCGCCGTGCTGACCCTGACCGAGCGCGACGACAGGTGGTGCGTCAGCTCCACCGCGCTGCTGGAGCCGGGCGAGAAGATCCCGGAGATCGCCAGGGACGCCGAGGGTTACGCCACCGCGCTGGACCAGGACGACCGGTCCGTGGAGATCAGCCCGCGGCTGATGGCGCCGCTGCACGCGACCGCCGCGGAGCAGGGCAACCAGGGGATCGCGGCCGGGCTGATCGAGAAGGGCCGGCGCACCACCGGCTACGCCGAGGAGATCGCGACCGAGCGGAAGAAGTACAAGGCCGACGACTGCCAGGCCTACGACTCGATCTTCGGCGCGAGCGGCTACCCGGTGCGCGCGCTGCGCACCGCCGACGGCGGGGCCATGGTCGTGTACTCGCTGGTCAGGACCGACACCCTGACGAACAAGGTCCCGCCCTGCGCGATGATCAGGGTGCCGAGGCACCTGAAGCCGCTGGTCTCCGGCTCGGACCTGCCGGTCAAGGAGCTGCGGATCGTGGAGACGCAGCCCTACGTCAGCGTCGTCCCGCGCCGCAACGCCCACGTCCCGGCGCGGGTCATCGCCTACCTCGGCGCCGTCACCAAGGTCTTCGGCACCTGACCGGCCGCGGGGCCCTCGGTGACCGGCCGGTCACCGAGGGCCCCGCGGCTCGGGATCACACCTCGCGGAGCGGCAGGTTGACCGTGGCCACCAGCGCGCGGATCGCGCGCAGCGCCACCGACAGCGTCGCCAGGTCGAAGTTGTCGCTCTCCCAGATCTCCGACAGGGTCTGCCGTGCCCGGGCCACCGCCGCCGCGTTCGCCTCGGTCCAGTGGGCCAGGCGCTCCTCCGGCGACAGGCCCGGCGTGCTGTGGGCCAGGACGTCGCGGGTGAGGGAGGCGTGCGCGGCGTAGAGGTCGTCGCGCAGCGCGGCCCGCGCCATGGAGTTCCACCGGTTGTCCCGCGGCAGCGCGATGACGCGCTCGCGCAGTCCGGCCAGCTGGAGCCGGTCGGCCAGGTCGAAGTAGACCTCGGCCACCTCGCCGACCGGGCGGCCGAGTTGCGAGGCGACCTCCACCAGGTCGAACGTGGAGTAGGCCGGGACCATCGACGCGACCCGCTCGGCCAGCTCCTCGGGCACGCCCCGGGCGATGAAGGAGTCGCGGCGCTCCTCGAACGCCGACAGGTCCGAGCCGGTCAGCAGCTTGGGCAGGTGCGGCAGCAGGCCGTTCATGCCCTTGGCGAAGAAGTCGACCGTGGAGGCCAGGTCGAGCGGCGCCCGGCGGTTGCCGAGCAGCCAGCGGGTGCCGCGCTCGGCCAGCTTGCGCGCCTCCAGCTCCATGGCGATCTGCGTGGCGGTGTCCACCTTGTTGTCCAGCTCCTCGACCTGCCGCCAGAAGCTGGGCAGGTCGAAGACCTCGCGGGTGACGAGGTAGGCGCGGGCGATGTCGGGGGCGGACGCGCCGCTCTCCTCCCCCAGCCGGAACATGAAGGTGGTCCCGCTGGAGTTGATCATGTCGTTCACCACGCAGGTGGTGATGATCTCCCGGCGCAGCGGGTGGGCGTCCATGTGGGGGCGCATCCGCTCGCGCAGCGCCGACGGGAAGTAGGACACCAGCCAGGAGGCCAGGTAGGGATCGTCGGGCAGGTCGGAGGCGAGGATCTCGGCGTCCGTCACCAGCTTGGTGTAGGACAGCAGCACCGAGAACTCCGGCGCGCTGAGCCCGAGCCCGGCCTGTCGCCGCTCGGCGATCGTCTTGTCCGAGGGCAGGAACTCCAGCTCCCGGTTGAGCAGCCCGGCCCGCTCCAGCCTGCGGAGCTGGCGCGCGTGGATGTGCAGCATCTCCGGCGCCTGGGCGCGGGCGGCGGCCAGCACCACGTTCTGGTCGTAGTTGTCCCGCAGGACCAGCTCGGCGACCTCGTCGGTCATGTCGAGGAAGATCTGGTCGCGCTGCTTGTCGGTCAGCTCGCCGTCGCGGACCGCTCGGTCCAGCAGGATCTTGATGTTCACCTCGTGGTCGGAGGTGTCCACGCCGGCGGAGTTGTCGATGAAGTCGGTGTTGACCAGCCCGCCGTTGAGCGCGAACTCGATCCGGGCGAGCTGGGTGAAGCCCAGGTTGCCGCCCTCGCCGATCACCTTGCAGCGCAGCTCGGCGGCGTCGACCCGCAGCGCGTCGTTGGCCTTGTCGCCGACGTCGGCGTGGGACTCGCTCGACGCCTTGACGTAGGTGCCGATCCCGCCGTTCCACAGCAGGTCCACCGGGGCCCGCAGGATGGCGCTGATCAGGTCGTTGGGCGCCAGCGAGGTCACCTCGTCGGCCAGGTCGAGCGCGGCGCGCATCTGCGGGGAGACCGGGATCGACTTGGCCGTACGGGGCCAGACGCCGCCGCCCTTGGAGATGAGCGAGGCGTCGTAGTCGGCCCAGGAGCTGCGGGGCAGCGCGAACAGCCGGGCGCGCTCGGCGTAGCCGCGGGCCGCGTCCGGGTCGGGGTCGACGAAGACGTGCCGGTGGTCGAAGGCGGCGACCAGCCGGATGTGCTGGGACAGCAGCATGCCGTTGCCGAACACGTCGCCGGACATGTCGCCGATGCCGGCCACGGTGAAGTCGGTGCTCTGCACGTCCACGCCGATGGTGCGGAAGTGGTACTTGACCGACTCCCAGGCGCCCCGGGCGGTGATGCCCATGCCCTTGTGGTCGTAGCCGATCGAGCCGCCGGAGGCGAAGGCGTCGCCCAGCCAGAAGCCGTAGTCCTTGGCGACCTCGTTGGCGATGTCGGAGAACTTCGCGGTGCCCTTGTCGGCGGCGACCACCAGGTAGGTGTCGTCCTCGTCGTGCCGGACCACGTCGGCGGGCGGGACGACCCGGCCGTCGACGAGGTTGTCGGTGATGTCCAGCAGGCCGGAGATGAACATCCGGTAGCAGGCGATGCCCTCGGCCAGGACCTCCTCCCGGCCGCCCGACTTCGGCGGGTTCTTCACGACGAAGCCGCCCTTGGAGCCGGTGGGGACGATGACGGTGTTCTTCACCATCTGCGCCTTGACCAGGCCCAGCACCTCGGTGCGGAAGTCCTCCATCCGGTCCGACCAGCGCAGGCCGCCTCGCGCGACCTTGCCGAAGCGCAGGTGCACGCCCTCCACCCGCGGCGAGTAGACGAACACCTCGAACTTCGGCCGGGGCAGCGGCAGCACGCTGATCGACGGCGAGTCCAGCTTGAGGCTGATGTACGGCTTGCGCTGGCCGTCCACGGTCTGGAAGCAGTTGGTCCGCAGGGTGGCGCCGATCATCTCCAGGTAGGCGCGCAGGATGCGGTCCTCGTCCAGGGAGGCGACGTCCTCCAGGGCTCCGAGGATCTCCTCGTGCAGCGCGGCCTGCAGCTCGTCGCGGACGTCCTCGGCGCGGCGGGGGTCGAGCCTCGCCTCGAAGTAGCGCACCAGCAGCCGGGCCACGCGGACGTTGCCGAGCAGGACCTGCTCGATGTAGTGCTGGCTGAAGGTGGTGCCGGCCTGGCGGAGGTACTTGGCGTAGACCCGCAGGATCTCGGCCTGCCGCCAGGTGAGGCCGGCGGCCAGGACCAGCGCGTTGAAGCCGTCGCTCTCCACCCGGCCGTGCCACAGCGCCTCGAACGCGTCCTGGAACAGCCGCTTGAACTCGTCGCGGTCCACCTCCTGCGAGGGGGTGTAGCGCAGGCCGAAGTCGTAGATCCAGGCGTCCTTGGTGTCGGGGTCGTTGTCGCGGTCGATCTCGTACGGCCGCTCGTCGACCACCTCGACGCCCATGCGCTGCAGCAGCGGCAGCACCTGCGACAGGGAGACGGGGGCGCCGATCCGGTAGATCTTGAACCGGCGCTCGCCCTCGGCGGCGTCGTAGGGCTCGTAGAGGTTCATCCCCAGCTCGTCGGACGACTCCGCGAGCTCCTCCAGGCGGCGCAGGTCGGCGACGGCCATCCGCGGCGGGAAGTCGGCCTTGTACCCCTCGGGGAACGCCGTGGCGTAGCGGCGCACGAGGCCGGGGGCCTCCTCCTCGGAACTCAGCTCGACGATCGCGGCGGCGAGGTCGTCGTCCCAGGAGCGGGTGGCCGCGGCGAGCTTGGCCTCCAGCTCCTCGACGTTCACCGTGTCGGCGCTCAGCGGCCGGCCGCGCTCACCGCGGACCACCACGTGCAGCCGGGCGAGGGCCGACTCGCCGATCATGGCGCTGTAGTCGAGCGAGGTGCCACCGATCGCCTTGAGCAGGAGGTTCTGCAGCTTGACGCGGATCTTGGTGGTGTAGCGGTCGCGCGGCAGGTAGATCAGACAGGAGATGTAGCGGCCGTAGTCGTCGGGGCGCAGGAAGAGCCTGACCTGCTTGCGCTCGCGGAGCCTGAGCACGCCGAGCGCGATGGGCAGCAGCTGCTCCACCGAGGTCTGGAAGAGCTCGTCGCGGGGGAAGGTCTCCAGGATCTCGATGAGGTCCTTGCCGTCGTGGCTGTCGGCGGTGAACCCGGCCAGGTCGAGGACCTCGGCCAGCTTGCGCCGGAGCACCGGGATGCGGGAGATCGACTCGCTGTAGGCCACGTGGGTGAACAGGCCGAGGAAGCGCCGCTCGCCGACGACCTCCCCGGCGGCGTCGAACATCTTGACGCCGACGTAGTCAAGGTAGGCCGGGCGGTGCACGGTGGCGCGGGTGTTGGCCTTGGTGATGATCATCATCTGCTGCCGGTCGCGGGCCTTCGCGCGCAGCTCGGGGGTGAGGGCGGCGAAGCTCTCCGAGCCCGACTTGTCGTGGCGCAGGATGCCGAGACCGGTGCCGGGGACCTGGCGCAGGCTGTCGCCGTCCTCGCCCTCCTCCAGGCGGTACTCGCGGTAGCCGAGGAACGTGAAGTGGCCGTCGGCCAGCCAGCGCATCAGCTCCAGGCTGTCCTCGGCCTCGGCCGGTTCCAGCGGCGGCGGGTTGAGCGAGACGTCCTCGGCGGTCTGCACGGCCAGGGCCCGCATCTTGACGAAGTCCTCGACGGCGAAGCGCACGTCGGACAGGATCCGCTGCAGGTCGTCCTCAAGCGCCTTGAGGGCCGCGGCGTCGGCCTGGCGGTCGACCTCGAAGTGCATCCAGGACTCGACGAGCATCTGCCCCGTCGTGTCGTCCTCGCCGCGGCCGAGCAGCCTGCCGGTCATGTCCCTGCGCACCCGCATCTGGGGGTGGACGACCAGGTGGACGCCGATCTCGTGGCGGTCGAGCTCCATCGTCACCGAGTCGACCAGGAAGGGCATGTCGTCGGTGACCACCTCGATGACCGAGCATCCGGGGTCCCAGCCGTGCTCCTCCAGCGTGGGGTTGTAGGCCCGCACCAGCGCGCGGCCCTGGGGGCGCTGCTCGGCGAGCTGCCGCTGGGCCATCGCCGGGCCGTAGACGTCGACCGGGTCGCGGCTCAGCAGGTCCTCGGGGGCGACATGCCGGTAGTACAGCCGCAGATAGGCGAGGGCCTCCTCGGCGCCCACGTGCTCGCTACCCGGCGTGTGCGCGCACATCTCGGCGGCACTCCTGAGTAGCTCGTCCTTGGCCTCGTTGAGCGGCATGTCGCTCTCACTCCTTTGTGAGGGGTTTTCCATAGTTGGAGGGATCTACGGCTTAATCCGTAGTTCCCCGGGTCGGAGGAAGTAATACGAAAGCCGCGGTTCTCCCGGCGGCGGGTCTCCCGCCGCTCGGCCCGCATCCGGGCACGCCGTACCCGCCCGGCCCGCACCCGGGCATCCCGCGCCCGTACGGCCGGCGCCCGGCGCGGACGGGAGCGGAAGCGGAGTGCGGCGCGGTGTCCCCGCGGTGGAGCGGGCGGCCGGGCCATCGTGGCCGTCGTGATCGGCGTGGCCGTCGTGGTCGGCTCGGCCGGCGACCGGTCGCCGCGGATCGTCGGAGCCTGGCGCGTCGTGGGCCCCGCGGCTCCCCGCCGTCGTCGGCGTGGAAGCCGCCGTCGCCGGGGCGGGACCGGCGGTCCCGTGGTGCGGGAGGGACGGTCCCCGCCGAATGGGGGCGGTGAGGAAAGCATCGCACAGGGTGGCCTGGATGAGGCGGCGACACCGCGCCCCCCGCCCACCGAAACTCCGCCCACCGGGCATGGCCCGCGGCACAACACCTCCAGCGGCCACGTGTTCCGGTCCCCGTTGACCAGAACATGCCGCCGCCCTGCATATCACCCGAAAAGCCAGGAAACGTCAACGTGGCGTCGATGCTCCGGCGGGCCGCCGCAGCGGTCCGGCCGGACGCCGGGGGGTGCCTCGTGCGGTCCGGGCGGCGGGGAAGCCCCCGCTCTCTCCCCATGGTAGGGCCCCGGGCGGGTGTCTTCGCGAGGTTCGCGCATCACCGGCGACCCGGGCCGGCCCTCACCGCTCCGGCAGGCCGTCCCGCCGGCCGTACGGCGTGGCGGAACCCCCGGGGCGGCCCGCCCGCGACAGGCCGTACGGCGTGGCAGGGCGGATCGCGAGGGCCGGGGGTCCGCCGAAAACGGGTGGATCGCCACCCGTCCGGGTTGGCACCATCGGGAAATGCGCAACTGGCCCCTTTTCGGACTGCGGGTGACCACCCCTCGCCTGGAGCTGCGGTTCCCGTCCCTCGACGACCTGGACGCCCTGGCCGGCCTCGCCGCCGAAGGCGTCCACGACCCCGGGGTCATGCCGTTCCTCTTCGCGTGGACCGACGCCGAGCCCGGCGAGCGGGCGCGGAGCACCGTCGCCTTCCACTTCCGGCAGTGGGGCGCGTGGACTCCGGAGAAGTGGAGCTGCTCCTTCGTCACCGTCGTGGACGGGGAGGTCGTCGGCACCCAGGAGATCGGCGCCACCGACTTCGCCGTCACCCGGCAGGTCGACACCGGCTCCTGGATCGGCCGCCGGTTCCAGGGGCGGGGCATCGGCACCGAGATGCGCGCCGCCGTGCTGCACCTGGCCTTCGCGGGCCTCGGCGCCGGCCACGCCCTCTCGGGCGCGTTCGCCGACAACCTCGCCTCGCTCGGGGTCTCCCGCAAGCTCGGCTACGTCCCCGACGGCGTGGAGATCCGCAGCCGCAGAGGCGAGGCCGCCGAACTCCGCCGGCTGCGCCTGGCCCGCGACGCCTGGACCGCCCGGGACGACATCGCCATCCACGGCCTGGAGCCCTGCCTGCCGCTGTTCGGTGCCGACCGTACGGCGGAGAGCCGCTGACCGCCCCGAACGTGGTCTCGGCCCGCCGTCCCCTCCGGCGAAGAAGGCCAGGCCGTCCGGCTCCGGATCGCGGCCGGGAAGACGGCCCGGAGTCATCGCCTTCCGTGGCGGGCGGACCACTGAGGCACGGCTCGCCGAGCCGTGCCTCAGTGATCCGCGTCAGTCCTCGTTCGGCGTGAAGTGCGAGAGCACCTCCGGGTTGGCCATGGCGTCGAGGTTGGCGGCCTTCTCGGCGGGGACGCCGAGAAGGATCTTGCGCACCGGCACCTCCAGCTTCTTGCCGCTGAGCGTGCGCGGGATGCCCGGGACCTCGATGACCTCGTTCGGCACGTGCCGCGGGGACAGCTCCTCACGCAGCGCCGTGCGCAGCCTGGCCAGCAGGTCGCCGGACAGCTCGGCCCCCTCGGCCATGGTGACGTACAGCAGCAGCCGGCCGTCCTGGCCGAGCTGGCCGGTGTCGATCACCAGGCTGTCGGCGATCTCGGTGAAGCGCTCCACCACCCGGTAGAACTCGCTGGTGCCCATCCGCACGCCGCCCCGGTTGAGGGTGGAGTCGGAGCGGCCGTAGATCACGCAGCCGCCATCCGGCAGGATCTTGATCCAGTCGCCGTGCCGCCAGACGCCGGGGTAGTCGGCGAAGTAGCTCTCCCGGTAGCGGGCGCCGTCCGGGTCGTTCCAGAACATGACCGGCATCGAGGGCATCGGCGCGGTCAGCACCAGCTCGCCCACCTCGCCGATCACCGGCCGGCCCGACGGGTCGAACGCCTCCACCTTCGCGCCCAGGCAGCGGCACGGGATGACGCCCGCGCGGACCGGCAGCAGCGGGACCGCGCCGACGAAGCCGGTGCAGACGTCGGTGCCCCCGGAGAACGAGCCGAGCTGGACCGCGGGCAGCGCCTCGGCGATCCAGGCGAACCCCTCCGGCGGCAGCGGCGAACCGGTGGAGCCCACGCCGCGCAGCGCCTCCAGCCCCTCCGGCCGCACCCCCTCCTTCATCGAGGTCACGATGTACGGCGCGCCGACGCCGAAGTACGTCACCCCCTCCTCGGCGGCCAGCCGCCACAGCGCGTCGGTGCCCGGGTGGGCGGCCGACCCGTCGTAGAGCACCACCGTCGCGCCGACCAGCAGGCCGCCGACGAGGTAGTTCCACATCATCCAGCCGGTGGTGGTGTACCAGAAGAAGACGTCGCCCTCGCCCAGGTCCTGGTGGAAGGAGAGCGCCTTGAGGTGCTCCAGCACCACGCCGCCGTGGCCGTGCACGATCGGCTTGGGCAGGCCGGTCGTACCGGAGGAGTAGACGATCCACAGCGGGTGGCCGAACGGCACCGGCTCGAAGTCGAGCGGCCCCTCGGCGGCCCGCAGCTCCGCCCAGTCGATCACCCGCCCGCCGTCCCCGGCGGCGCCGGCCGTCCCCTCACCGGACGCTTCGGTCGAGGGCGTCCCGGCTCCGGCGGGCGCGCCCGGGGAGGGGACGCGCACCCGGGCGACCAGGGTCGGCAGCTTGGCCGCGATGTCCCGCACGACCTGGGAGCGGTCGAACCGCCTGCCGTTGTAGTGGTAGCCGTCCACCGCGATGAGCACCTTCGGCTCGATCTGGGTGAACCGGTCGATCACGCTGGAGGCCCCGAAGTCCGGGGAGCACGACGACCAGACGGCCCCCAGCGAGGCCGTGGCGAGGAAGGCGATCAGCGTCTCCGGCACGTTCGGCGCGTAGGCGGCGACCCGGTCGCCCCGGCCGACGCCCAGCGCGGCCAGGCCCGCGCGGACCCGCGCGACCTCACCGGCCAGCTCCCCCAGCGTGAGGGTCCGGCGCTCACCGGTCTCGTCGCGCGCCACCACCGCGAGGCGGCCGGGGTCGGACGCGGCGCGGCGCAGCGCGTTGGCCGCGTAGTTCAGCGTCGAGCCGGCGAACCACTCCGCGCCGGGCATCGTCCCGGACAGCACGGGCCCGTCGCCGCGCTCGCCGGCCACCCCGAAGTAGTCCCAGACCGACGTCCAGAACCCGGCGGGGTCGTCCACCGACCACCGCCACAGGGAGTCGTAGTCGCCCGGCCGGCCGAGCCACTCCATGTAGCGGGTCACCTTGGCGTCTCTCACGACCTCCGGGGAGGGTTCCCAGAGCAGCGCACCTTCCTCAACCATGGTCCCCATCCTGTCGGCGGCCCGCCCGAATGTCATCCCCCGGGCGCACACACCGGCCGGGCACGGGGTGTGTTCCGGCCACGTGGCTCAGCCGCGCAGCCGCTCCACGGCGGCCCGCGCCGCGGCGCCGATCACCGCGTCGGCGCGGGGCTGGTTGTGGGCGGTGCCGTACGAGCGGGTGAAGACGGCGACGGCGTAACGCCCGCCGTCGGGATACTCCACCACGCCGGCCTCGTTGCGGATCGTGGGCAGCGTCCCGGTCTTGCCGCTGACCGCGACGTCGTCGTAGGGGAAGCCGGCCGCCAGGCGGTGCGGCCACACCTGCAGGCCGAGCAGCCTGCGCATCGCGGCGCACGACCGCGGCGAGGCCGCCTCGTCACGCCAGATCATGCCGAACAGCCGCGTCGTCTCGCGCGGGGTGCTGCGGTTGGTGCGCGCGGGGTCGAGCGCCCGCAGCCGTGCCAGCACGGCGGGGTCGGTGGGCATCTCCTCCTGCCCGGAGTCCTCGACGATGCTCGCGAACAGCCCGCGGCAGTCGTGCTCGACCCGTGTGCCGGTCAGCCCCAGACCGGCGAGCATGGTGTTGACCGCCGACAGCCCGACCCGGTCCATCAGCGTGTCGGCGGCGGTGTTGTCGCTGACCGCCATCATCAGGTAGGCCAGGTCGCGCAGGGACATCGTCACGTCGTCGGACATCGCCGACACTCCGGTGGCCCCGGGGGTGTGGCGGTCCGCCATGACCGTGACCCGCTCGGCCGGGTCCAGCAGCCCCCGGTCCGCCTGCCGGAAGAACTCCACCAGCAGCGCCACCTTGAACATCGAGGCGGTGACCACGGCGTCGTCGGCGTCGTGGGCGACCTCGGCGCCGGTGTCGACGTCCACGGCGTGCAGGAAGCCCGTCACCCCGGCGGAGCGGAAGAGGGTGCCGAGGCCGGTCATCGAATCTCCTTGGGCGAGGGAAGCCCGGTCGCCGGGGCCGGGACGGGCGGAGGTCAAGCGAGGAACCCGGAGGCGGGGCGGGCCCGCACCCGCCGGGCCGGCGCCACTCCGTCGTCCGTCATCCCGGCGTTCTCCTTCAGCACTCGTACCGCCACCGCACCGAAGGCTACGGCAGCCTCCCCGGGCTCTCCGCGCCAGGCGGTGGAGACCTGCCAGGTCAGCGGGGTGCCCAGCAGCGGCCTCCAGCGCAGCCCGGGAAGGGCGACCTGCGGCCCGAAGGCGACGGCCGTGCCCGCCATGACCAGGCCGAGGGTCTGCGCCTCGTGGACCTCCTCGGGGACGAACCCGTGGCGGCGGCACTCGGTGAGCGTCTCCTCGTGCAGTCCGGGCTCGTGAGGGTAGAGCACGAGCCGCCGCCCCGCCAGGTCGGCCAGGTGCACCGACGCCGACGCCGTCAGCGGGTCGGACTCGGCCAGCACCACGCCGGGACGCTGGACGAGCACCGGGCCGAAGCGGAGGCCCGGCACGGCCACCGGGTGCCGGACCACGCCCACGTCGAGGGTGCCGTCGAGCAGCGCCGCGACCTGGTCGGCGCTCCACATCTCCGCCGGCGCCGGCCGTACGTCGGGGGCCCGCTCCCGGAACCCGGCGATGAGCGCCGCGATCACCGCCGACCCCAGGTCGGGCAGGACCCCCACCCGCAGCACCGCGCCCTCGCCGCGCCCGGCCAGCTCGCGCAGCCGCTCCACCCGCGACACGATCTCGCGTGCCTCGGGCAGCAGCATCCGCCCCTGCTCGGTCAGCCGCACCTGGCGGGCGGAGCGGTCGAACAGCCGCACGCCGAGCTCGTCCTCCAGTCGCCGGATGCGCTGGCTGAGCGGCGGCTGGGCCATGCCGAGCCTGATCGCCGCGTTGCCGAAGTGGAGTTCCTCGGCGACGACGGTGAAGTAGCGCAGATGGCGGACGATGTCCATGAGCAGGGATCATATCGGTTTCGCTATAGATCAGCAGCGGATATCAATATTGGACATCGCTGGGACGCCTCTGGTCTCCTCGACCTGCGAGACAGGGGGACGAACCATGAGGAACAAATACAGGTACGGCGCGGCCGCGGTCGCGCTGGCCGCCGCCGCGGCGGGCGCGGGCGTGTGGCTGCTGCGCACGCCGGGGTCGCCCGAGGACACCGCCCGGGACTTCCTCGCCGCCTGGACCCGGCAGGACTACCGGGCGATGCGGGCGCTGACCGTCGACCCGCCGGGTGACTTCGACCGCTGGTACACCCGCTTCCGGTCGGACCTGAAGATGTCGGGGGCCGCCTTCCGGGTCACCGGTGGCGACGACGCCGACGGCTCCGACGGCTCCGACGGCTCCGACGGCTCCACGGTCCGGTTCCGGGCGACGCTGGACGGCCCGGTGCGCTGGTCCTACGACGGGTCACTGCGGGTGGTCGAGCACGAGCGGGCCTGGCGGGTGCGGTGGACCCCGGCGGCGATCCACCCCCGCCTCGGCCCGGACCTGCGGATCAAGGCCGTGCCGTCCCGGCCCGAGCGGGCGCCGATCCTGGCCGCCGACGGCACCAGGATCGACACCCCCTCCGCGCCCGGCTCGGTGCAGCAGCTCGTCGAGGGGCTCGCCGGCAGGTACGCCGCCCGCCTCACCGGCTCCTCCGGCGGCCGGGTCGACCTGGTGCGGGACGCCGAACGGGTCACCACGCTCGCCACCGCGGGCGCGCGGCCGGGCCGGAAGCTGACCACCACGATCGACCTGCGGGTGCACCGCGCCGCCGCCGACGCCATGGACGGCGTGACCAAGCCCGCCTCGCTCGTCGCGCTGCGCCCCTCGACGGGGGAGGTCCTCGCGGTGGCCAACCAGCCCGGCGGGTTCAACCGGGCGCTGCTCGGCCACTACCCGCCCGGCTCCACCTTCAAGGTGGTCACCGCCTCGGCCCTGGTCGCGGGCGGCATGACGGCCGATCAGCCGGTCGGCTGCCCCGCCGAGCGGAACATCGGCGGCTACGCCTTCCACAACGCCGGCTTCGAGGACTTCGGCACGGTGCCGCTGCGGGCGGCGTTCGCGCACTCGTGCAACACCACGTTCGGGTCGCTGAGCGTGGAACGGCTCGGCGCCGAGCGCCTGTCCTCGGTCGCGGCGAGCTTCGGTTTCGGCGGGCCGGTGGACCCGGGGGTGCCCGCCGTACGGGCGCAGTTCCCGGCCCCGAAGGACGACACCGACCTCGCCTCGGCCGCGATCGGGCAGGGCCGCGTCCTGACCAGCCCGCTGAACATGGCCACCGTCGCCGCCGCCATCGCCGACGGCTCCTGGCGCCCGCCCCGCCTCGTGGACGCCGCCCTGCTGCCGGCCGCCCAGCCGAGGAGGCTGGAGCCCGCGGTGGTGCGGGCGCTGCGCACGCTGATGCCCGCGGTGGTGACGGACGGCACCGCCAAGGGGGTCTCCTTCCCGTCCGGTACGGCGGGCAAGACCGGGACCGCGGAGTTCGGCTCGGGGAAGGAGCCGCCCACCCACTCCTGGTTCATCGGCTACCGCGGCGACCTGGCGTTCTCGGTGATCGTGGAGGGTGCCGGCGAGGGAGCGGCGGTGGCCGCCCCGATCGCCGCCCGGTTCCTCAACGGCCTCGCCTCGCCCTGAGCCGGGCCGCCGGGCCGGGGTTCCGGGTGGCGGGCCGCCGACCGGCTCCGATCACGGATCCGGCGTTCCGGGCCGCCGGGTCACGGGATCGCCGGGTCCGGCCGGGCCGCGTCCCGTGCCGGTTTCCGGCCCGTCCCGGGGGCCGGGCCGGAAACCGGCGGGCGCAGGGCGGCCAGGGCTGCGGCGGGGTCGTCGGCGAAGAACCGGATCACCCGGACCTCCGCGCGGCGGCCGAACGGGCGGACCGCGACGACGGGCTCGGCCAGCTCGACGACCACGTTCGTCTGGGAGGAGACCGCCACGCCGAGCCGCCCGTCCTTCACGGTCACCATGCCGGACTCGCCGTAGCCGGACGCCCGCCGTACCGAGGAGATCAGCTCGCGGGGGACGCGCAGGTCGAGGAAGACCCCGTACCGGACGCGCAGCTCACGATCGGAGACGACGTGGGGCCGGGTGGCGCAGGCGGCGCCGAACGCCAGGAGGAAGACGACCGAGTAGACGTGCAGCGCGAGCATCACCAGGTGCACCGCCCACGGCACGCTCCCGCCCTGCAGCATCAGCTCCACGGCCGTCCCCTCCACCACCGTCGCGAACAGCAGGAGCAGGACCGTGGAGAACTGCCCCCGGGCGTACGGCACCGCGACCGCGCCCGGCGGGACGCCGTCGCGGCGGCGCGCCGCCCACAGCGCGAGGGAGGCCATGCTGCGGGCCTCGAACCCCATGAGCCTGCGCACCGGCTCCGGCACCAGCCGGCGCGCGACCCCCCGGACGGCGGCCCGGCGGCCCGCGCCGCGGCGGCGCTCGTCCCGGAACAGCCGGACGAAGGTCACCGCCTCCAGCGCGAACACCGCCGCGACGAGCCCCTCCGCCGCCATGACCACCGGGACCGGCAGCGGCGCCCCGGACAGCAGCAGCACCACGAGCACCAGCTCGGCGACCGGTACGGCGAGCAGCGCGGCACGCGCGATCCGGAGCGTCATCGTCCCTCCACGGGCTTCTCCTCGGATCCCCGGGCGATCATGCCGATGGCCCGCCGGAACACCTCGGCCTGGGCGGGCGACACCTCGGCGTACAGCGTCCGCAGCCACCGTTCCGCCTCCGTGGAGGCGAGGTCGCCCATGGCCGCGGCCATCGCCGCCGCCTCGCCCGGAATGCAGGCCGCCACGTCGGCGGCGACCTCGGCGACGCGGGGATCGCCGAGGTCGGCCTCGGTCAGCTCGTCGAGCCGCTCGTAGACGGCCCTCCACCGGGCGGCGGCGGCCGGCTCGGTGAGCGGGCGCATCAGGCCGAGCAGCCGCTCGTGGCCCTCCGGGGTGACCGCGGTGTCCAGCAGCGCCAGCAGCTCGCGGTCGAGGTCGGCGAGCGCCGACTCCCCGGCCGGGAAGCCGCTCAGCACCTCCGCCACGCCGGGGGACACCGTCGCGTCGGGGTGCAGGCCGGCGGGGTCGGCCAGCAGGGCCGCCAGCCGGGCGCGCCGGGCGGCGATCGCCTGCTGCTGCCGGGCGAGGTCGGCGTCCAGCTCGGCCAGCACCTCCTCCAGGTCCCGGCCCCGGTCGTCGGCCAGCACGTCGCGGATCTCGTCCAGGGACAGCCCCAGCTCGGCCAGCCTCCGCACCCGGGCCAGGGCGATCGCGTCACGCAGGCGGTAGTCCCGGTAGCCGTTGGTCAGCCTCTCCGGCTCGGGGAGGAGACCGATCCGGTGGTAGTGGCGCACCGTCCGGGTGGAGACCCCGGCCAG
Source organism: Streptosporangium sandarakinum (assembly GCF_013409935.1). Lineage (GTDB taxonomy): Bacteria > Actinomycetota > Actinomycetes > Streptosporangiales > Streptosporangiaceae > Streptosporangium > Streptosporangium nondiastaticum. The sequence continues at coordinate 2,208,750 of NZ_JACCCO010000001.1, forward strand.
CGCGGCGAGTTCGCCGATCTTCATACCGCCATTAGAAACGTTGACGTCGCGACAAGGTCAACGCGGAGCCTCCGTCCCGGGCGGGACGGAGGACCCCGGAGAACGCCCCGGGGCACCCGGGGACGGCGGTTCGCGGCCCGGCGCGACGTGGCCCGGAACGCCCCGTGGCTCAGCCGGCCTTACGGGACGGGGAGGTGAGGCCGGCCACGGCGGCGACGACCTCTGAGGGGTCGGCCAGGTCGGGCAGCACCACGTCGGCGCCCGCCTCGTGCAGCGCGGCCGGCAGGGAGCGGCCGGTGGCGACGCCGATCATCGCGGCCCCGGCGATCCGGGCGGCCTGGACGTCGCGGGCCGAGTCGCCGATCAGCACGGTGTTGCCGCCGTCGAAGGCCGTGCCGTACTTGGCCCTGGCCCGGCCCTGGGCGACCTGGAGCAGGGTGGCCTTGGGGTAGACCTCCTCGCCGTAGCCGCCGACCTCGAAGTCGACGTGCCGGTCCAGGCCGAAGGCGGTCAGTTTGTGCACGGCGTTGCTCTTGATCGTGCCGGTGAGCACCGACTGGACGGTGCCGTCGAGCCTGGCCACGGCCCTGAGCGCGTCGGCCGCGCCGGGCATCGTCCGGCCGTCCCGGGTCAGCAGGCCGCGTCGGGCCGCGAAGGCGACGGCCAGCGCGTCGAGGAACGCCGGCAGGTGGTCGTCGGTGGCGACGACCCCGTTCAGGGCGAGCATCTCGAAGACGATCTCGGAGTCCGGGCGGCCGTTGTGCTGGGTCAGCTTGACCAGCGGACGGCCGGTGACCCGGCGGAACGCCTCGGCGTACGCGTCGCGGGTCACGATGGACACGTCGACCAGCGTGAGGTCGATGTTCCAGAGAACCAGGCGGTTGATCGTGGCCTCCCGGGGGTGGGGGTCGCGGACGCCGCCGGGGCGGGGGCTCGCGGACGCCGGTGGTGAGGATGCCAAGGGTACGGCCGCCGCCGGGCCCGCGCCCCACCCGATGCCGAGGATGTACGGCCCGGTGGGGCGTCGGGTGTGACCGGGGGCGTCCGGTCCGGCGCACGCCGGATGTGCCCGAGGGCGTACGGCCCGGCGCGCGTCAGGCGTGGTCGAGGGCGTCGGCGAGGGTGTCGACGACCGGGACGCCGCAGGTCGCCAGGGCCGCCCTGCCGGTCACGCCCCCGCTGTAGAGCACCGCCCGCGCCCCGACGTGCTGCGCCGCGTGCGCGTCGTCGAGGCTGTCGCCGATCACCAGCACGTCGGCGGGATCGACGCCGAGCGCCGCGAGGTGCGCCACCATCGACTCCGCCTTGCGGCTGCCGAAGCCGGCGAGCAGGCCGTCGATCCGCAGGAAGCGCCGGGCGATCCCCAGCTCGGTCACCTTGGGCACCAGCCGGTCGTGCGCCCACATGGACAGCAGCGACTGCCCGCCGCCCGACTCCTCCCAGCTCCGCAGGGTGGACAGCGCGTCGGCCGCGAGACCGCACTCCGGCATCAGCCGGTGGTAGTGCTCGTGGAACTCGAAGTCGAGCCTCTCCCACTCTCCGTCGAGGAGGGAACGGCCGAGCATGCGCTCGTAGGCCGCCCAGATGGGGCGGGAGTACACCGCCCGGAAGCCCTCGACGTCGTAGGGGGCCAGACCGTGGGGTTCGAAGACCGCGTTCGTCGCCTCCACCACGGCGTGGATGTCGTGGAAGAGCGTGCCGTTCCAGTCCCAGACAATGTGTTTCGTCATAGCCGCACAAGCGTAGCCCTCCACGACGGCATGGCCGCGCCGGGTGGGGCCCGCGTGACCTGCGTGACCTGCGTGACTCGCGTGCCACGGCGACGCCGGGCATGCGCCGCCCGGCCCCGGGGCCGCCGCGCCGCGCGGGGTCAGCCGAGCAGGTCGGGCATCTCCTGGGTGGCGTACCACAGCAGCTCGTGGGCCTCGGCGCCGTCCACCGTGAACCGCGCGTCCTCGTCCCCGCGGTCGGCCTCGGGCAGCGCGGCGACCGCGGCCTCGACGTCCGCCGCCGCGGCCTCCTCGTCCACGTGGACCGCGGCGATCCGCGTCATCGGGACCGCGGCGGCGAGCCGTACCCGGGCGCGCTCCTCCGGCTCCGCGCCCATGCTCACCTCGTCGTCCGGCACCTCGGCGGCGACGACGACCCGGCGCGCGGCCGCCTTGACCCCGTCGGCGCGGTCGGCGGCCAGCATCCGCAGGGACGCCCGGGCGGCGTCGGTCAGGGCGATGTACTCCAGCTCCTCGGTGTCACCCGAGGCGTACCACTCGACCAGCGCGGGCGTGACCGCGTAGCCGGTCAGCGGGGCCGGGCCGAGCTCGCCCTCGGCGAGCACGCGGGCCAGCGCCGGAAGCGTGCAGGGCAGGTAGACGCGCATCCATGCCTCGATCTGTTCATCCCACACCGGCGCCGGTGCGGCGCCGATCACCCATCGAGTGTGCCAGCCCGGACGGCCGGGCCGCACGCGGCGCGAGGCGAGGACACCGTGGGGGCACTGCGGGGGCGCCGTGAGGACGCTGTGGGGGCGCCGTGAGGACGCTGTGGGGACGCTGTGGGGATCTCAGCGCAGCGGCACGCCGAGGATCGTCTCCAGCTCCGCGATGGTCTCCTCCGCCTCCCGGTGGTGCACGCCGACGATGCCCAGCGCGCGGGCGGCGACGATGTTGGCCTCGATGTCGTCGACGAACACGCACTCCTCACCGGTGAGGCGCACCCGGCCCAGGGCGTGCTCGAAGATCCTCGGCTCCGGCTTGCGCATGCCGACCTCGCCGGAGATGACGACCTCGTCGAAGAACTCCTCCCAGCCGTCACGGGGGTACTCGTTGGCCCAGGAGTTGGAGACCAGGCAGGTCCGCAGGCCCGCGGCGCGCGCCGCGCGGAGCATGTCGTACATCGGCTCGATCCGGAGGAACCCGGCGAACATCCTCTCCAGCAGCCCCTCGGCGGCCGGCGGCACGCCATCCGTCGTGATCAGCATGGCCGCCAGGGAGCGTTCGAAGTCGGGCCCGGAGATCTCCCCGCGTTCCAGGGCGTGCACGACGTTCTCGGCCGGCCCCGACCCCTCGTAGGCGTGCTGCACCAGCTCACGCATCACGCCGTGGTAGTGATCGGCGTCGATCCGGTCGGCGACGATCCAGTCGGTGATCGCCTCGGACAGGTTCGTCGTCAGCACCCCGCCCCAGTCGATGAGCACACCTTTGAGCATCCCGCCTCCTTCTCGGCATCGGCTCCAGATTAGGACGTATCCGGACGAAGCCAACGGGGGTCCTATCCTCCCCCTGATCACCGGAGGGCGAAACACCCCCTCCGTCGCCTCTTCCTTATATTTCCGGAAAGAGCGTGGAATGCCGATGGCTTTGCGTGGCGAACACCCATCTGACCAGGCATAAAGCGTTTCGGAAGCGCCGCGGGAGGAACGCTATGGGAATGGCGGCATGCCCATGAAACAGCACGTAGATGGCCTGATGAGGCTTCTGCGGGTTTTGTTTTGACCGTTTCCTCAGAACTCCGTCCAGGAGGGGCCATGACAGTGAGTCAGACGTCGAGCCGGACGTCGAGCCGGACGTCCCGGCCGTCACGCGGCCGCGCGACGGCAGGTTCCGCCGCGACGGCGCCGGAGCCCGCGGCGACCGGCCGGACGACGGAACAGCGCGGGACCGCGGAGCAGAGCACGGACGGCCACGCGCTGACGCTGAACCTGCCCATGCTGACCGTGCAGCTGCGTCCCCCGCACATGCACCTGCCGCACATCAACCGGCAGGAGGCGGGCCACGCCGTCGACACGGCCCGGTCCCTCCTCCCGCCGCCGGAACGGCTCGTCTACTACGGCGGGCTCGGCGCGCTCGCGGTCGCGGGACTGATCGAGTGGCCGGTGGCGGCGGCCATCGGGGTCGGAACGGTGATCGCCCAGCGTGCCCGCAGGGAGCGGGCCGCCGCGCCGCCCGTCCCGGCCTCCGGGCCGGGCTCCGTGAGCACCCCCGCCGAGGGCGCCGGGACGACCGGTACGGCGGGCACCACGCGCACCCGGGCCACCCGCGCCACCGGCGGCACGGCGCGGGCCACCGGAGGCACCGCCCGGACCACCCGGGCCACCCGGGCCACCTCGGCCGCCGGCGGCACGGCGCGGGCCACCCGGTCCACCGCCGCGGCCGCCAAGGCGGCCTCCCCGGCCGCCGGGGCCGCCAGAGCCGCCTCGCCCGCCACCCGGTCCGCGTCGCGGACCGCCCGCGCCGCGGGCGCGGAGGGCGCCTCCGGGTGACGGCGGCGGGCACGCCGGCACGGGAGGACGCCGGGAATCCCGGCGGTGCCCGCCGGAAGGGCACCGCCGGGGCATCCGGAGGACACCGGAGGGACGTCCGGGGGGCGGCGGCGCGGGACGCGACGCCAGGGTGACAGGGCCGATCGGGCCATGATCCACGAGGCCGGGTCGGCCCGGTTTCCTTTTCACTGGAGAGAGCCGAATGTTCGTGCCGCGCGCGCTCAGATCGCCGATCGAGGCGCTCTGGGGAATCGTGCCCGATCCGATCCGCGCCGCCCTGCCGGGCTCTCGCGAGGTGCGGGCCTGTCCCGGCGGGGTCCGCATCGACCTGCGGAGGATCGGCGGTCCGGGCACCGGGCGGATGGCGCGGCGGCTGGAGGAGCGGCTGCTGTCGATGAAGGGCATCGGCCGGGCGGAGGTCAACGGCGTCCTGGGCTGGGTCTTCGTCGGCTGCGACAGCGCCTCGGCCGACCTGGGCAGGCTGCTGTCCATCGTCGACCAGTTGGAGGGCGAGGCGGGGGAGGAGGAGTTCGAACCGGGCCCCGTGGAGGAGGCCGGGGACACGACCGACCACAGCCCGCGGTCCCCGTCGTCCCGGCTGGCGGAGAACCACATGCGGGCCGGTATCCGGCTCGGCGCGAGCCTGCTCGGGGCCGGCCTGGCGGTCGCCGGGCGCGCGCTGCGGACGCCACTGCTCCCCCCGTCCGTCCCCACCGTCCTCAACCTGGTCGACTCCACCCCGTTCATCCGCGCGGGGCTGGAACGTCGCCTCGGGCGCGCGGTCACCGACACGCTGTTCACCACCGCCGGGATCGTCGGCCAGACGCTCGCGATGCGCCCGTTCGGGATGGCGGTCCAGTCGGTGACCGCGGCCGCCCGTTACGCGGAGGCGCGCGGCGCCCTGCGGGCCTGGCGGGAGCACGAGAAGGAGCTGGCCACCAGGGAGGGGGGCTACCGCCACATCCGGGCGGCGCGGACGCCCCGCACGGCCCCGATGTCCCACAGCCCGGTGGACCGGTTCGAGCGCGTGGCGAGCCCGCTGGCGGTGGGCGTGTCCGGCCTGACGCGCCTGCTCAGCGGCAGCCGCGAGCAGGGCTTGGCCATGCTGGTCAGCGCGACGCCCAGGGCCGCGAAGCTGGGCCGCGAGGCGTTCGCGGGCGCGGTCGGCCGGGCCGCGGCGCGACGCGGCGCGATCGTGCTGAGGGGCAACGCCCTGCGCCGGATGGACGGCGTGGACACGGTCGTCCTCGACGCCGGCCTCCTCGCCACGGGTTCCTGGACGATCGACCGCGTCGTCCCGCTGACCGACGACGTGATCGGCGGCGCGGCCGGTCACACGGACAGCGGCACGGACGGCGGCGCGGCCGGGGACTCGGCCGGGAACACGGACGGGGACGAGCTGCGGGCCCGGCTGTACGGGCTGATCGACCTCTCCGACCCCGGCGCGCGGCGCGAGCACGACGGATGGACGGCCGAGCCGCTCACCGACCCCGCCGGTTTCCTCCCCCCGGGCGGTCCTCCCCCGCCGGACGACCTCGGCGAGTGGGAGAGCCGGGGGCTGCGGGCCGTCGGCGTGCGGCGGGAGGGCGTGCCGGTCGCGCTGGTGGGCGTGGCGCCGGATGTCGATCCCCTGGCGGACGCCCTCGTCGCCGCGGCCCGGGACGCGGGCACCGTACTGCTCGCCGGCGGCCACCCGGAGCTCCCGGCGTTCGCGGAACTCGGTCCGCGGCTGGGCGTCGGCGAGAGCGTGCCGGGCGGCTCCGGGCTCGTCGCGAGGGTCCGCGCGCTCCAGGCGGACGGGCACGGCGTGGCCGTGGTGTCGAATCGCTCCCTCGCCGCGCTGGCCCAGGCCGACCTGGGCGTCGGCGTGCTGCGGCCGTCCGGTCCGGTGCCGTGGGACGCGGACGTGATCTGCGAGCCCGGCGAGGCCCACCTGCTGCTGAGCTCCCTGGGCCCGGCGCACCGGACGAGCGAGCGGTGCGTGTGGATCGGCGTCGCGACGGCGCTGCTCGGGACCGGCCTGACGGTCCTCGTGCCGAGGGCGGCGGTGGTGCGCTGGGCGCAGCTCGTCAGCGACGGCACGGCGCTGCTGGCCATCGCCGTCGGCGAGTGGTCGGGCCGCGACGTCGGGCGCGTGGCGGCGCCGGTCCGCGCCGACCCGACCCCCTGGCACGCGATGCGGGCCGAGGACGTCCTGACCCGGCTCGGCTCCTCGCCCCGGGGCATCAGCGAGGCCGAGGCGCTGCGGCGCCGTACCGCCGCCGGGACCGAGCGCCCCGAGACCCCCGCCTCGCTGCTGCGCGCCTCCGCCGAGGAGCTGGCCAACCCGCTGACGCCGGTCCTGACCGCGGGCGCGGGCCTGTCGGCCCTGGTCGGCTCGGTCTCCGACGCGGTGCTGATCGCCGCGGTCATGGTCATCGACGCGCTCATCGGAGGTGGCCAGCGGTTCGCCGCCGACCGGTCCCTGCGCCGCCTGACCGAGACGGTCGCGTTCCGCGTACGGCTGCGCCGCCCCGGCGGCCAGGAGAGCACGACCGTGGAGAAGCTCGTGCCGGGCGACGTCGTCGAGCTGCGGGCGGGCGACGCCGTACCGGCCGACTGCCGGGTGGTCAGGGCGGTGGGCCTGGAGGTCGACGAGGCGAGCCTGACCGGCGAGTCGCAGCTCGTCACCAAGTCGCCGGCGCCGGTCGGCGCGTCCGCCCTGGCCGAGCGGACCTCGATGGTCTACGAGGGCACGACGGTGGCGGCCGGGCACGGCCTCGCCGTGGTCGTCGCGGCGGGCCGGACGACCGAGGCGGCCCGCACCGCGGGGATCACCGCGGAGCGGCCCCCGCCGACCGGGGTGCAGCTGCGGCTACGGCGGCTGAGCCGGGAGATCCTCCCCGCCGCGATCGGCTCCGGCCTGCTGCTCCTGGTCACCGACCTGGCGCGGGGCAGGCCGATGGCGCAGGCGCTGGCGCCCGCGGTGAGCCTCGCCGTCGCCGCCGTGCCCGAGGGGCTGCCCTTCGTCGCCTCGGTCGCCGAGCTCGCCGCCGCCCGGCGGCTGTCCAGGCGCAACACCCTGGTGCCGAACCCCTCGACCATCGAGGCCCTGGGCCGGGTGAACGTGCTCTGCTTCGACAAGACGGGCACGCTGACCGAGGGGCGCATCAGCCTGCGGCGTGTCTCCGACGGGCGGTCCGACCGGCCGGTGGAGGCGCTGACCCCGGAGCTGCGGCGGATCGTGGCCGCGGGGATGCGGGCCGGGCCGCGGCACGACGCCGAACGGCCCGTCGCCCATCCCACCGACCGCGCCGTCCTGGAGGGGGCCCGGCGGCTGGAGGTGACGCCCGGGGACGGCGCCGAGGGGTGGCTCCGGATCGACGAGCTGCCCTTCGAACCCGGCCGCGGCTACCACGCCGTGCTCGGCGCGGGCCGGGCCGGGGCGCTGCTGAGCGTCAAGGGCGCCCCGGAGATCGTGATCACCTGCTGTACGGCGGTGCTGCGCGACGGCCGCGAGACCCCGCTGACCGGTGCGGTGCGCGCGGAGCTGGAGAAGGAGGTGAACCGGCTGGCCCTTCAGGGGTACCGGGTGCTCGCGGTGGCCGAGCGTCCGGCCTCCGGCCGCCGGGACCTGGACGAGGAGCGCATCCGCGAGCTGCGCTTCCTCGGGTTCCTCTGCCTGGCCGACCCGGTCAGGCCCACGGCGGCCGACAGCGTCCGCCGCCTGATGGGAGCGGGCGTCCGGATCGTCATGGTCACCGGTGACCATCCCAGCACCGCCGAGGCGATCGCCGCCGAGCTGGACGCGCTGAACGGGGGGCGGGTCATGACCGGCCCGGAGATCGACGCCCTGGACGACGAGGAGCTGGCCGAGGCGCTGTCGGACGCGGCGGTCCTCGCCCGGACCACCCCGGCGCACAAGGCCAGGATCGTCCGCTGCCTGCGCCGGTCCGGCAAGGTCGTGGCGGTCACCGGCGACGGCGCCAACGACGCGCCCGCGATCCGCGTCGCCGACGTGGGCATCGCCCTGGGCTCCCGCGCCACCCCCGCGGCCCGGGCCGCCGCCGACGTCGTGGTGACCGACGACCGGATCGAGACGATCGTCGACGCGATCACCGAGGGCCGGGCCATGTGGAGTTCGGTGCGCGACGCCCTGAGCGTCCTGCTCGGCGGCAACATCGGCGAGATCGTCTTCGCGGTCGGCTCCAGCCTGCTGTCCGGCCGGAATGTGCTGAACGCCCGCCAGCTGCTGCTGGTCAACCTCCTCACCGACATGCTGCCCGCGCTGGCGGTGGCCGTCCGGCCGCCGGCGTCGACGAGCCCGGAGAAGCTGCTGGCCGAGGGGCCGGAGGCGTCGCTGGGAGCCTCCCTGACCCGGGACATCTACCTGCGCGCGGTCACCACGGCGAGCGCGGCCGGGGCCGCGTGGTGGATCGGCCGGATGACCGGCACGACGGGCCGGGCGAACACGATGGGGCTGGTGGCGCTGGTGTCGGCGCAGCTCTTCCAGACCCTGGTGCTCGGCCGCCGGGACCGGATGGTCCTGCTGGCCTCGGCCGTCTCGCTGGCCGTACTGGGCCTTACGGTGTCGGTGCCCGGGGTGTGCCGGTTCTTCGGCTGCCGCCCGCTCGGGCCGGTGGGGTGGACCGTCGCCCTGGGCAGCGCCGCCGCCGCGACGGTCGTGGAGGCGGCGCTGCAGGTGCCGGCCCGCAAGGTGTCACCGCCTGTTCATCCCCCGGTAACCTGATCTGGGCGTTTAGTCCATATTTGTCATGAATTATCGCTTATAAGAAGTTTTCTCCCCTGTGAGGTCGCCATGCCCGCCATCCTGACGTCGCTGCTGGCCAAACTGGCCGTCATCGCGCTCGAAGCCATCGCCGCCTACGCCATCCGGGCGATCGTCGCCTCCGTCCTGGAGCGCCGGGGCCTCCAGCCGGCCTAGACACGGCCTGGACACGGCCTTCCCGTCAGCGGGCCCGGGACTCGATGAGCCGGGCCACCTTACGGTGCTCCGCCGAGCGCAGCACCTTCTCGGCCTTCGCCGGATCGGCGACCGGCGCGCGCTCCAGCAGCCCCCGCGCCTCCTTCAGCGTCAGCAGCCGCCGCACGGACTGGTCGAGCCGCGCCCGGGAGATCTTTCCCGACTTCACCGCGGCCAGCACCGCGTCGTACGCCTTGGTGAAGTTCGGGGGCATCAGCAGCAGGTCGACCCCGGCCAGGATGGCCCGGACCGGCACCTGCGCGTCGCCGTACTTCTTCCGCACGCCCGCCATGTCGAGGGCGTCGGTCGAGACGACCCCGTCGAAGCCGAGCCTGTCGCGGAGCAGCCCGGTCAGGATCGGCTTGGACAGCGTGGACGGGTCGCCGGACGGGTCGAGCTTCGGCATGACCACGTGGGCGCTCATGACCACGTCGGTCTTCGCGCCGATGGCGGCGGCGAACGGCGGCGCGTCCAGCTTCCGCCACTGCGACAGGGAGTGCCGGATCACCGGCAGCCCGCTGTGGCTGTCGACGTCGGTGTCGCCGTGGCCGGGGAAGTGCTTGGCGGCCGTGGCCGTCCCCGAGTCGTGGAACCCCTTGACCGCCGCGGCGACCATCCGGGAGACCTTGGCGGGGTCGGAGCCGTAGGCGCGCGGGCCGATCACCGGGTTGCGCGGGTTGATGTTCACGTCGGCGACCGGGGCGAAGTCGAGGTTGATCCCCAGGGCGCGCAGCTCGCTCCCGGTGACCTCGGCGGCCTTACGGGCCAGCGAGGGGTCGCCGGTCGCACCGATGACCGACGCGCCCGGCATGGCCGTGACCAGCGGCGCGAGGCGGGAGACCCGGCCGTTCTCCTGGTCGGCGCCGATCAGCAGCGGGATCTTCGGCGAGGCCTTCTGCAGCCCGTTGGTCAGGGCCACCACCTGCCGGACGCTCTTGACGTTGCCGGCCCAGGGGAACAGGATCACCCCGCCCGGCCGGTACTTCGCCACGGCCTTGGCGGGGGTGTCCGCCCCGAACCGCGCGCTGTTCTCCCCCGACACGGTGCCGGGGTCCGCGCCGTACACCACCGGCATGAAGAGCTGCCCGACCTTCTCCTCCAGGCTCATCCGGGCGAGCACGGCCTCCACCTTCGAGGAGGCGGACGCCCGGGACGCCGGGGGCGCCTGCGAGCCGTCCGGGGTCGCGGACGGGGCGGCGGGCGCGGTGGTGGCGGCCGTGGCGGTGGCGCTCGCGACGGCGCCGTTCTCCCGGCTCGCGGCGGACCCGGCGGGCGAGGCCGCTCCCGAGGCGGCGCAGCCGGCCACCATAGTCGCCATCACTGCCAGACCAGTCGTACGAATGCACCGAACCATGCGTCCCACGCTATCCGTGCCCACCGACGGACGCGCCGCACCGCCTCATCTCCGGGCCGGAAACATCCCATCCGCCGGTCAAAGGCCCAGCTCCGCCAGGCCCGGCAGATTCGCCCGGGCCGCGGCGCGCGCCTCGTACGGCGAGCCCGCGGTCACGGCGGCGGCCGCGGCGAGCACGCACTCCTCCCGGGAGTGCCGCGCCAGGGCCGCCCGTACGGCGGGCAGCGCGGGCGCGGCCATCGACAGCGAGGTGACGCCGATCCCGACGAGCACGCAGGCCAGCGCCGGGTCACCCGCCGCCTCCCCGCACACCCCGCACGGCCTGCCGCGCTCGGCCGCGCCGGCCACGGCCAGGCCGACCAGGTCGAGCAGGACGGGCTGCCAGGGGTCCTGCAGCCCGGTCAGCGCCCCCACCTGGCGGTCGGCGGCCAGGGTGTACTGGGCCAGGTCGTTGGTGCCGACGGAGAAGAAGTCCGCCTCAGCGGCCAGGTCGGCGGCGCGCACCGCGGCCGACGGGACCTCGATCATCACGCCCGCGGACGGCAGCCCGGCCTCCCGGCAGGCGGCGGCGAACCAGGCGGCCTCCTCCGCGGTGGCGACCATCGGGGCCATCACCTGGAGATCGGCCCGCGAGCGCGCCGCGGCCCGGGCCAGGGCGCGCAGCTGCGTCTCCAGGATCCCCGGGTGGGCCCGCAGCAGCCGCAGGCCCCGCTCGCCCAGCGCGGGGTTGGGCTCCGGGCGCGGCGGCGGCAGGAACGCCAGCGGCTTGTCCGCCCCCGCGTCGAGCGCCCGCACGATCACCCGGCCGCCCGGGAAGGCGTCCAGCACCGCGAGGTAGGCCTCCTCCTGCTCCCGCTCGCCGGGCGCCGCCGACCGGCCCAGGAAGAGGAACTCGGTCCGGAAGAGCCCGACGCCCTCGGCGCCGTGCGCGAGGGCCGCCTCGACGTCGTCCGGGCCGCCGATGTTGGCCAGCAGCGGCACCGGGTGGCCGTCGGCGGTGGCGCCGGGGCCGGTGACCGCGGCCAGGGCGGCCTCCCTGCCGGCCGCGATCCCGAGGGCGGCGGCCACGTCGGCGTCCGGCGGGGCGGGCCGTACGGTCCCGGCGGCGCCGTCCACCAGCAGCGGCGTGCCCGCCGCGATGGAGGCCGCCCCCGGGCAGGCCACCACGGCCGGCACGCCCAGCGCGCGGGCGAGGATCGCGGTGTGGCTGGTCGGCCCGCCCTCCTCGGTGACGAAGGCGGCGACCACGTCCGGCGACAGGGCGGCGGTGTCGGCGGGCGCCAGGTCGCGGGCGACGAGGACGTACGGTCCCGGCGGGCCGTCGAGGGCGTCCCGGGAGGCCGGCGGTCCGGGCGGCGGCCGGCCGTCGAGCACCGCGATGGCCCGGTCCCGGACGTCGTCCAGGTCGGCGACGCGCGCGCCCAGGTATCCCCCGGCGCCGGCCAGCATCGCGCGGTAGGCGCCGAACGCCTCGTAGACGGCGCGGGCGGCGGACGCGCCGGCGTCGATCAGCCCGGCCACCCCGGTGGCCAGGCCGGGGTCGCGCGCCATCAGCGCCTGGGCGTTCAGGATCTCCCGGGCCTCGCCGCCCACCCTGGCCCCGCGCGCCTCCAGGTCGGCGGCGACGTCGGCGAGGGCCCGCTCGGCCCGCGCCCGCTCCGCCTCGGCGTCACCGCCGTGCCCGGCCCCCGGCTCGGGGACGGGGGGCTCCCAGTTGAGCACGAAGGCCGGGCCGAAGCCGACGCCGGGGCTGACGCCCGTCCCCGTCAGCTCGTTCACGGAGCCGATGCGATCTCGGCCAGCCGGTCCAAAATCTCGTCGGCGCCGTCACCCTCGGCGGCGATCACCACGATGTCGCCCTTGCGCACGTCGAGCGACAGGACCGACAGGATGCTCTTGGCGTTCACCGGCTTGCCGCTCCCCTTGGCGATGGTGATGTCCAGGGGCGCCTTGGCGGCGGTCTGCACGAACGTCGCCGCCGGACGGGCGTGCAGGCCGACCTCGGCCTCGACGGTGACTTGACGCTGGGTCACGAACTCCTCCTGCGAGTGTCTGCCGGGCGGTCCGGACCACCCGGTGTCCTGTCGCCCGGTGGAACCCGGGCGGCCTCCACGGTACGGCGGCCGGTGATCGGCCGCCGCGGATCCCGTGCCCCTGCGGGGCCCGGCCATGCGGCGCACACCGTACCGGGGCCCGGTCACGCCCGGACACGTCATACCCCCTCAAGGAGCCCACGCCCACCGGAAGAGCCCGTCCCCGGCGCGCACGGGGCCCCGGGCGAGGGTGGTGACGGCCTCGGCGGGGGCGTCGAGCGCCACCACCGCGCAGACCGGTGAGCGCCCGCCCGCCGCCACCCGCGCCGGGTCCCAGGCCACCACGGGCTGCCCCGCGCCGACCCGGTCCCCCTCCGCGGCCAGCGTCTCGAAGCCCTCCCCCCTGAGCTGCACGGTGTCGATGCCCAGGTGCACGAGGACCCCGCGGCCGTCGTCGCCGACGACGACGAAGGCGTGCGGGTGCAGCTTGACGATGGTGCCGGTGATCGGCGAGACCGCCCGGCCGGCCGTCCGCTCGGGCTCGACGGCCATCCCGGGGCCGACCAGGCCCTTGGAGAACACCGGGTCGGGCACCGCGTCCAGGTCCACGGCCGTCCCCGTGACGGGGGCCATAACCGTCATCATCGCAAATCCCCCTCGGTCTTCCCCCCGTGCGCCGGGGCGGGGACGGACCGGCGCGTCAGCCGATGATGTCCTCGATGTCACCGGCGATCGTGTCGGCCTCTGGCCCCACGACCACCTGGACGACGTTGCCTGTGGCCATCACCCCGTGCGCGCCGGCCGCCCGCAGGGCCGCCTGGTCGACCTTGGAGACGTCGCGCACCTCGGTGCGGAGCCGGGTGATGCACGGTTCGATCTCGATGATGTTGCTCGCGCCCCCGAGGCCCGCGATGATCGCGTCGGCGTCAGCCGCCATGTCGCCCTCCCTTGCCTGCGCTCTGTGACCAGGCTAAACGACACTCGGTGATCAGTCGGTCTGCGTGACCTTGTTCAGGCCGCGCGGGGCGTCGGGGTCGATCCCGAGCCGGCGGGCCAGGGCCTCGGTCAGCAGCTGCCCCGGGACGATCAGCCCGAGCGGGGCGACCCATTCGGGCAGGTCCGGGCCGTTCAGCGCGGCGCTGGAGGCGGCGGCGAGCTCGGTGCCGCCGCCGACGGTGAACGCCTGGGCGCCGGCCTCGGTGACCCGCCGGGCCAGGGCCACCGTACCGGCCAGGGTGGGGCCCTGGCCCGCGGCGACGAGGACGGCGGGGGTGTCGGCGTCCACCACCGCGATCGGGCCGTGCAGCAGGTCGGCGTACGACAGGCCCATGGCGTGCAGGTAGCACGCCTCCTTGAGCTTGAGGGCCAGTTCGAGGGCGGTGGAGAAGGCCAGGCCCCGGCCGGAGATCACCGCGCCCGGCTTGTCGGCCAGGCCCTCGACGATCGCCTCCAGGTCTCCCGGCTCGGCGATGAGCTTCTCCACGGCGTCCGGCACGCGCCGCAGGTCGCCCGGGTCGACGTCGGCGCCCAGGCCGAGGCCCAGGACGGCCAGGGCGGCGAGCTGGGTGGTGTAGGTCTTGGTGGCCGGGACGGCCTTCTCCTCGCCCGCGAGCGTGCACAGGGCGAGGTCGGCGGCCTGGGCGAGCGGGCTGTCCTCGCCGCCGTTGGTGACGGCCACGGTCACCGCGCCGCAGTCCTTGGCCCAGGCGAGGGTCTCGACGATCTCCTCGGTCCGGCCCGACTGGGAGAGCGCCACGGCCAGGACGCCGTCGAGGTCCAGCCTGCGGCGGTATGTGGTGGCGATCGACGGCGCGGCGAGGGTGGACAGGCGGCCTGTGTGCGCCTCGGCGAGGTAACGGCCGTAGACTGCGGCGTTGTCGGAGGTGCCGCGGGCGATGAACAGCAGCTGGCGGGTCTGCCGGGCGAGCCGTTCCACCTCCCCGACCCGGGGGAGGAGCGCGTCCAGGGTGGCGCGCAGCGCGGCGGGCTGCTCGGCGATCTCGCTGCGCATCTTGGTCGTCATCTCGTTCATCCTTCGGCTCGGACGGACGAGATCGGGCCGTTATCGATCCGTCTCCGGTCCGTACGTTGACACCCTTTTCCGGCACGTGGTCTAGTCCGGACTAGACCAGTACGAACCATAGCTCATCACCACATCCCAGATCGAGTGGCTGGATACCTGTCAGAGAGGGGGACGCCGTGGCCCGGATCGATCCGGACAGCCCGGTGCCGAAGTACTTCCAGCTCCGGGAGATCCTGCTCGACATGATCGAGAGGGACGAGCTGGTCATCGGCACGGCGATCCCGTCCGAGCGCGAGCTCTGCCAGCGCTTCGGCCTGTCCCGCATGACAGTACGGCAGGCGGTCGACCACCTGGTCTCCGAGGGCAGGCTGCAGCGCGTCCCGGGCAAGGGCACCTTCGTGGCCCGCCCGAAGATCGAGATGGCGCTCCGGCTGACCTCGTTCAGCGACGAGATGCGCTCCCGGGGCATGGAACCCGGCTCCCGCGACCTCGACCGCCGCGTGGTCCGGGCCAGCGCCTACCTCGCCAGGGAGCTCGGTATCCGCCCCGGCGAGGAGGTGCACTTCATCGAGCGGCTGCGGACCGCCGACGCCGAGCCCATGTGCATCGAGCGGGCCCACATCCCGGTCTCCATCGCACCCGACCTCGGTGACCACGACCTGACGGGCCGCTCGCTGTACGCCCTGCTGGAGACCCGCTACGGGCTGGTGCTCGACGCGGGCGAGCTGACCATCGACGGCGGCATCGCCGACCCCGGCGACGCCGACCTGCTGAAACTGCCGCGCGGCGGGGCCGTGCTGCTGCTACAGCGGCGCTCCTTCGCCGGAGGCGTCTGCGCCGAGCTGGGGGTGTCCACCTACCGCGCGGACCGCTACCAGCTCCGCACCGTCCTGGAGACGCCGCGGCGCGTCTGACGCGCCCCGCCCGTCCCGAACGGAGGGACCACGCCAGTGAAGCGACCTTCTTTCCCTGCGGTCTTCGCGGTGCTCCAGCGGGTCGGGCGCTCGCTGATGATGCCGATCGCGGTGCTGCCCGCCGCCGGGATCCTGTTCCGCATCGGCCAGGACGACCTGCTCGGCCGTACCGACAATCCCATCCTCGACCAGGTGGCGGGGGTGTTCGCGGCGGCGGGCGGCGCGCTGTTCGACAACCTGCCGCTGCTGTTCGCGATCGGCGTGGCGATCGGGTTCGCCCGCAAGGCCGACGGCTCGACCGCCCTGGCCGCGCTCGTCGGCTACCTCGTCTTCGACCGGGTGTCCCGGACGCTGTTCTTCGCCGCCCCGCAGGACTCGGCGGTCTACCGGAAGGTCGCGCTGAGCGTCGTGGGGCCCGACGGACGGCCCGCGCCCGCGCTCGACCTGGGCGCGGAGAACCCCACCGGCGTCCTGGGCGGCATCGTCATCGGCATCGTCGCCGCCCTGCTCTGGCAGCGCTACTACCGCACCAAGCTCCCCGCCTGGCTCGCCTTCTTCGGTGGCAGACGGTTCGTCCCGATCGTCACCGCCGTCGCCGCGCTGCTCCTCGGCGTGGTCTTCGGCCTGCTGTGGCGGCCGGTCGGCGACTGGCTGGCGAACGCGGGCGACTGGCTCGCGCTGCACGGCCCGGTGGGCGCCGGCGTGTACGGCGTGGCGAACCGGCTGCTCATCCCCGTCGGCCTGCACCACTTCCTGAACACGATCGTCTGGTTCACCCTCCCGGAGTGCCAGGCGGGCGTCGACGGCGCGACCAGGAGCGCCGCCGGCGACCTGAACTGCTACTTCGCCGGCCAGGACGGCGCCGGCATCTTCATGACCGGGTTCTTCCCGATGATGATGTTCGGCCTGCTCGGCGCGGCCATCGCGATGTGGCGGGCGGCGCCGCCCGGCAGGCGCGCGACCGTCGGCGGGATCATGCTGTCGGCCGGCCTCACCGCCTTCGTCACCGGCATCACCGAGCCGCTGGAGTTCGCCTTCATCTTCGTCGCGCCCGTGCTGTTCGTGGTGCACGCGCTGCTCACCGGCCTGTCGATGGCCCTGATGGCCGAGCTGGACGCCCGCCTGGGGTTCACCTTCTCCGCGGGCGCCATCGACATGCTGCTGAACGCGGGCAAGTCCAACACCCACCGGCTCGCCCTGATCATCGGCTTCGGCCTGGTCTACTTCGCCGTCTACTACCTGCTGTTCACCGTGCTGATCAGGAGGATGAACCTCGCCACCCCGGGCCGGGAACCGGACGAGGGCGACGCCCTCGCGCCCGCCGCGCCGCCCACGGCCCCCTCCGGAGAACGGCCGCCCGGAGCGCCCGGGGAGCCGTCCGCCGGACCGGAGGCGGGCGCCGCCGCGGAACGGCCGCCCAGGGAGACGTCCGCCCGGCCGGAGGCCGGCCCGGCCCGCGACCCCGGCGAGAAGGCTCCCCCGGCGGGGTCCGCCTCCTGAGGGGCGTTCCGGACGTCCTCCGGACGCCGCGATCCGCGCCGGAACCCGTCCCGCCCGGCCGGAGACCGCGCCAGGTCGGCCCGGCCTTCCTCACCTACCGGGGCGAACCGGCACGGCCGGACGGGAAGTTGGCGGCGGCGGTATCTGGACGGGCGGCCGGAAACTCCTGAACGCGTCAGGTCAGCCGACGACGATCGGAGCCCCCCATGTCGTGCCCTCCGCACCCGCCGCGCCCGCCACGGTCCCTCCGCCATCCGCGCCCGCCGCGCCTTTCCCGTCCGCCGCGTCCCGTGCCGCTCCCCCGGCTCGCACCGCATCCCCCGGCGGAGCCGCCCTACGACGACGAGCGCCCGCCGCCGTCCGGCCCGGCAGCCCCGCCGTACACCCAGGGAACTCCGCCCTACGTCCAGGGCGCCCTCGCGCCGGCCGGCGAGCCCGAACCGGCCAGCGCGCGCGAGCCCGAGGCGGGCAGCGCCCGAGGGCCCGAGCCGGACGGTGTCCGCGAGCCCGAGCCGGCCGGGGCCCGCGACCGCCGGACGCCGGTGTGGGGGCCGGCGGGCGCGGTCCCCGACGAGCGCCGGCTGCGTGCCCTGGGCCAGGCCGTCGCCGAGGCCCTGTCCGGACGCCGGCCGCCGGCGAGCCTGTCCGCCCACATGACCGTCCGGGCCCACGCCGAGCTGGTCCGGACCGGCAAGGTCATCGGCGGCGCCCGGCCGCCGCTGGTCGGCGTCCCGCACGTGTCCCGGCCCGGGGACGGGGTGGTGGAGATGTGCGTCCTGGTGCACTGCGGCGACCGGCCGCGCGTCCTGGCGCTGCGCCTGGAACGGCGGGGGGCGCGGTGGCTGTGCACCGACGTGGAGACCACCCCCTGAAAGCCGGAGAGGGGCCCGCACGTCGGCCGTGCGGGCCCCTCTCCGGGTGGTGACCTGTCAGGCCTGGACGTTCCGCGGGTCGCCGTGGCAGCGCTTGTACTTCTTGCCCGAGCCACAGGGGCAGGGGGCGTTGCGCTCCACGTCGCCGTAGGCGTCGCGCTCGGCCTTCGTGCTCACGCGGGTGTGCTCGATCTCGCCGCTCTCACCCGGCGCGGAGTATTCGAGCTCGGAGGGGCGCTCCGGGCCGCGCAGCCCGCGGGCGATGATCGAGCGGGTCTCGGCGAGCGCCGCGTCCTCGTGCTCGTGGTCGTGCTCCTCGACGATCGGGTTGGTCTGCACCTCGACCTCGAGGTTGAACAGGTACCCGACCGACTCCTCCTTGATGCCCTCCAGCATCGCGGAGAACATCTCGAAGCCCTCGCGCTGGTACTCGATCAGCGGGTCGCGCTGCGCCATCGCGCGCAGGCCGATGCCCTCCTGGAGGTAGTCCATCTCGTAGAGGTGCTCGCGCCACTTGCGGTCGAGGACCGACAGGATGACCCGGCGCTCCAGCTCCCGCATCGCCTCGGAGCCCAGCTCCTCCTCGCGGCGGTCGTAGGCGGCCAGCGCGTCGGCCTTGATCTTCTCGGACAGCAGCTCGGCGGTGATCTCCTCGCGGCTGCCGGCCTCCTCGGCGACGTCGTCGGCGGTGAGGGTGATCGGGTAGAGCTGGCCCAGCGCCTTCCACAGCTTGTCGAGGTCCCACTCCTCGGCGAAGCCCTCGGCGGTGGCGCCCGTGACGTAGCCGTCGACGACGTCGCCGACGAAGCCGCGGATCTGCTCGTGCAGGTCGGCGCCCTCCAGCACCCGGCGACGCTCGGCGTAGATCACCTTGCGCTGCCGGTTCATGACCTCGTCGTACTTCAGGACGTTCTTGCGGATCTCGAAGTTCTGCTGCTCGACCTGGTGCTGGGCGGAGGCGATGGCCTTCGACACCATGCCGGACTCGATCGGCACGTCGTCCGGGATGTTGAGCCGCGTCATGATCATCTCGACCCGGGCCGAGTTGAACAGGCGCATGAGGTCGTCCTCGAGGGAGAGGTAGAACCGCGACTCGCCCGGGTCTCCCTGGCGGCCGGACCGGCCGCGGAGCTGGTTGTCGATACGCCGCGACTCGTGGCGCTCGGTGCCCAGGACGTAGAGGCCGCCGAGCTCGGTGACCTCCTCGTGCTCGGCCGCCACGGCGGACTTGGCCTTCTCCAGCGCCTCGGGCCAGGCCTTCTCGTACTCCTCCGGGGTCTCGACCGGGTCGAGGCCGCGGCTGCGCAGCTCCTGGTCGGCGCGGAAGTCGGGGTTGCCGCCGAGCATGATGTCGGTGCCTCGACCGGCCATGTTGGTGGCGACGGTGACGGCGTGCTTGCGGCCGGCCTCGGCGACGATCGCCGCCTCACGCGCGTGGTTCTTGGCGTTGAGGACCTCGTGCTGGACGCCCCGGCGCTTGAGCTCCTTCGACAGCCGCTCGGACTTCTCCACGCTGGTGGTGCCGACCAGGACCGGCTGGCCCCGGTCGTAGCGCTCCTTGATGTCCTCGACGCAGGCGAGGAACTTGGCGTCCTCGGTCTTGTAGACCACGTCGGCCTGGTCCTTGCGGATCATCGGCCGGTTGGTCGGGATCGGGACGACGCCGAGCTTGTAGGTCTGGTGGAACTCGTTGGCCTCGGTCGCCGCGGTGCCGGTCATGCCGGACAGCGTGGTGTAGAGGCGGAAGTAGTTCTGCAGCGTGATCGTGGCGAGAGTCTGGTTCTCGTCCTTGATCTTGACGCCTTCCTTCGCCTCGATGGCCTGGTGCATGCCCTCGTTGTAGCGGCGGCCGTGCAGGACGCGACCGGTGAACTCATCGACGATCAGGACCTCGCCGTCGACGACGATGTAGTCCTTGTCCTTCTTGTAGAGCTCCTTGGCCTTCAGCGCGTTGTTGAGGAAGCCGACCAGGTGGGTGTGCTCGGGCTTGTAGAGGTTGTCGATGCCGAGCCAGTCCTCGACCTTCTCCACGCCGGACTCGAAGATGCCGACGGTGCGCTTCTTCTCGTCGACGGCGTAGTCGCCGGTGCTCTCCTCGCCGTCCTTGCCCTCGGTGCCGCGGCGGAGCCGGGGGGCGATCTTGGCGAACTCGGCGTACCACTTGCCGGACTGCTCGCCGGGGCCGGAGATGATCAGCGGCGTCCGGGCCTCGTCGATGAGGATCGAGTCCACCTCGTCGACGATGCCGAAGTTGTGGCCGCGCTGGACGCACTCCTCCAGCGACCAGGCCATGTTGTCGCGCAGGTAGTCGAAGCCGAACTCGTTGTTCGTGCCGTAGGTGATGTCCGCGTTGTACTGCTTGCGGCGCTCCTCCGGCGGCATGTTCGCCAGGATCACGCCGACCTCCAGGCCGAGGAAGCGGTGGATCCGGCCCATCTCGTCGGCGTCGCGCTTGGCGAGGTAGTCGTTGACCGTGATGACGTGCACGCCCTTGCCGGAGATGGCGTTGAGGTAGGCGGGCAGCGTACAGGTCAGGGTCTTGCCCTCACCGGTGCGCATCTCGGAGATGTTGCCCATGTGCAGGTTGGCCCCGCCCATGATCTGCACGTCGAAGTGGCGCTTGCCCAGCACACGCCGGGAGGCCTCGCGGACGGTGGCGAAGGCTTCGGGAAGCAGATCGTCGAGGGAC
The DNA here is from genome assembly GCF_013409935.1 of Streptosporangium sandarakinum. GTDB lineage: Bacteria > Actinomycetota > Actinomycetes > Streptosporangiales > Streptosporangiaceae > Streptosporangium > Streptosporangium nondiastaticum. Next base: position 2,229,356 of record NZ_JACCCO010000001.1, read on the forward strand.
TCGCCGTCGGCGTGGCGCTGCTTGTACTCGTCGGTGAGCGCGCGCAGCTCGGCGTCGGTCAGGCTCGTGAAGTCGTCCTCGATGGAGTTGACCTGGTCGGCGATCCGCTTGAGCTTACGCAGAAGCTTGCCTTCGCCTGCGCGAAGAATCTTGTCGAGAAAGGCTGGCACTTTAGGTAAGGCTCCTCGCAGGTCTTCCGGACCGGACGGGCCCGGATGAGGACGAGACATGGTTCTCCGCAGCCATCGTAGGCGGTTCCGCCACCCGGCACAGCCATCCTCGGCGACGCCTTCCACGACCGCGGAGTCCCTCGTGTCCTTGCATCAGGACTACTTCCCAGACTAAAGGGTATGCCGATCGGCCCACGCGCACGATGACGGCCGTCGCCGCACGGGCGCGTCGTCCCCCTCGGGTCATCCCCGGAAGGAGACGCCGCCATGCCGGACGGCGCACCTCATTCGGACCACGGCGCGGGCCACGCCGGCAGGGCGTCGTCCTGGCTCGCCGTGACCGTGCTCATCCTTGGTTTCGCCGTCGGCGGGATCGGTCTGTGCCGCGGCCCCGACTGGTTCCTGTTCTGGGCGGGCACGGCCGTCTGCGTCCTCGGCGGCGTCCTCGTCGTGGCGTTCGGGGTGTTCCGGGACGTCTCGGTCGAGCTCCCCCGCGAGTTCCCGGGCGTCCGGGGCCGCTAACCGGCATACCGGTTTCGTCGGTGTGAGACGCTAGTCTCGGCGTCATGCTGACGCGATGCCTGCCCCGGGGCCGCTCATGACGGTCGCACTCTCCGCCGACGAGGCCCGCCGGATCATCCTGCGCGCCCAGGGTTTCCTGGGCGCCGACGCCCGCCGCGGCGGTGTCCCCGCCGTGCTGCGCCGGCTGGGCGCCGTCCAGCTCGACACGATCTCCGTTCTGGCCCGCTCGCACGAGCTCGTCGCCTACGCCCGCCTCGGCGCCGTCGGCCGGGCGAAGGTCGAGCGCGCCTACTGGGACGACCCGGCCCGCGCGTTCGAGTACTGGTGCCACGCCGCGTGCGTGCTGCCGATCGACGACTGGCCCCTTTACGCCTTCCGCCGCCGGTACTACGCGGTCAGGAAGTACCGCTGGCACGAGGTGCCGCCGACCGTCGAGAAGGTGCTGCACCAGGTGCGCGAGAGCGGCCCGGTCACCACCGCCGACCTCGGCGGCGCCAAGAACGGCGGCCCCTGGTGGGACTGGTCGGACGCGAAGATCGCCATCGAGTGGCTGCTCGACACCGGGCAGGTCGTCTGCACCCGCCGCGTCGGCTGGCGGCGGGTGTACGACCTGACCGAGCGGGCCGTCCCGGCGCACCTGCTGGCCGAGGAGCTCTCCGACACCGAGTGCGTCACCCGCCTCACCCGGACCGCCGGGCGCGCCCTGGGCGTCGCCACCCGGGCCGACCTGGTCGACTTCCTCCGCCTCAAGGCGCCCGAGGCCGCGCTCCTGGACGGGGCCCTCGCCTCCGGCGCCACCGGGCTGGTCCCGGTGCGGGTCTCCGGCTGGCCCGAGCGCGCGGCGGACGCCTGGGCCGACCCGGCGGCGCTGGAGGGCGAGCCCCGGGGACGGCACCGCACCACCCTGCTGTCGCCGTTCGACTCCCTCGTCTGGGACCGCCCCCGCACCTCGCGCGTCTTCGGCTTCGACCACCGGCTGGAGGCGTACGTCCCGAAGGACAAGCGGGTCCACGGCTACTTCACGATGCCGGTCCTGTCCGGCGGCCGCCTGATCGGCCGGGTGGACCCGGCGCGGGAGGGCACCACGCTGGTCGCCCGGCAGGTCGGCCTCGAACCCCGCGCGGGCCGCGGAGCCGTCGAGGCGATGGCGGAGGCCCTCGCGGAGGCGGCGGCCTGGGTGGGCTGCGACGCCGTACGCGTCGAGCGGGCCGATCCGGCCGTGACCGTCGCGCTGTCCGCGGCGCTCGCCGAGGCGCTCTGACCCGGGGCGCCCGCCGGGTCTCCGTGACCGGGCCCCCGAGGACGGGGTCCCGCGGCGGACGGCCTCACCGCACGGCGCCCGCGGCCGGTCACGACCGGCCGCGGGCGCCGTGCCCGCCGATCAGGTGATCTCGAGCATCCGCTCGCGGACCGCGTAGACCACCGCTTCCATCCGGGAGTGGAGCTGGAGCTTGTCCAGGATGTTGCGGACGTGGTTCTTCACGGTGTTCTCGGCGATGAACAGCTGCTTGGCGATCTCGCGGTTGTTCATCCCCTTCGCGACCAGGCGCAGCACCTCCATCTCGCGGTCCGTCAGGCGCGGGACCGGGAGCTGGGGAGGCCGCTCGGCCTCCTTGCGGCTCATGTTCGCGAACTCGGTGATGAGCTTGGCGGCCATCGCCGGGTTGATCAGCGACTGCCCTTCGTGAACGCCGCGGACGGCCTCGGGCACCTCGTCGAGCTGCACGTTCTTCAGCAGGTAGCCGGTGGCCCCCGCCTTGATCGCCTCGAAGAGGTCCTCCTCCTCGTCGCTCACCGTCAACATGATGATCCGCGTGCTCGGCACCGAGGCCTTGATCTCGCGCGTGGCCTCGATGCCGCTCCTGCGGGGCATCCGGACGTCCATGAGCACGACGTCCGGGGTGAGGCGGTCTGCCAGCTCGACCGCCTCCTGTCCGTCACTCGCCTCGCCGACCACCTCGATGTCCGTCTCCGCGGCCAGCGCCATCTCCAGGCTGCGGCGGATCAACGCGTGATCGTCGACGATCAGCACGCGGATCGGGTCACCGCTCCTGGCAGCGCGGGTCGTCTCATCGGATTCCGTCACGCCTCCTCCTCGGGGGGCCAGAGCCGTTGGACCGCCATGATTACACGGTTTCAGGTCCTCGGGGTGGTCGGAGAGGATCTTCGTACGGGTTCGTCAGGGTTCGACGAGCCGCAACACTCCGTAGTTGTAACCTCGCCGCCGGTAGACGACGCTCGGCAGGCCGCTCTCCTTGTCCCGGAAGAGATAGAAGTCGTGGCCGACCAGCTCCATCTCCAGCAGCGCCTGGTCGATGGTCATCGGATCGGCCTTGTGGGTCTTCTCCCGGACGACGAGCGGTCCGTCGCCGTCCATCTGGATCGGGACGATCGCGCTGTCCTCGGAGAGGTCGCCGGCCTCCGCCGCGGGCTCGGGCTCGAAGCGGTACTCGTCGCCGGAACCGCCGACGGTCGCGGGCTCGACACGGACCCCGGCGGGGTCGATCTCGAAGGACTCGGCGAGCGCGGCGGCGGTCAACTCGGCCACCGAAGGGGGGCAATGGTTGCCGTAGTGGACCTTGCGCCGGTCGGCGAGGCGCCGGAGCCTGCCTTCGAGCTTCCCGAGCGCGATGTCGAGGGCGGAGAAACGGTCGTCGGCCGAGGCCTCGGCGCGGATGGCGGGTCCCCGGGAGTGGATGGTGAGCTCGACCCGCTCCCGCGGGCCGTTGATGCGCGGGTTCGTCTCCTTGGAGACCTCCACATCGATGCGGATGAGTTTGTTGTCCAGACGCTCGATCTTGGCCAGCTTGGCGGTCACGTGGTCTCGGAACCGGTCACTCACTCCCGTGTGCCGGCCCTTGACGATGATGTCCATGCACAGCCCCCCTTCGAAACCTCGACGGTGTTGAGCGGCGGCACCCACCCGGCCGACCTGGTCTTCGTCCCCACATCCGCCTGCTGAGGGTCTCGCAGCTCTTTGCCACTACTGCCCTTCTCTTCTGGCGAGGAACATCTGGCTCCTCGGGAAGGCAGGACTTACCTCTAAGCCGCACCGTGATCGATCGACGAAAAGTCGTCTTACGTGGACCGTTTAGCCTGCGGCTGGCATCGGCTAGCCGGGCCGGTCTCCTCGCGGGAGCCGGTCCGGCGCAACCACGGACCCGGGCGGGTGCCATGTTCAGACGCTATCCGCATCGCGGCCGAATGTCAGCTTGGCCCCGCCTTTGCCGGTCACTTTGCGTGATCTTAAACGCGCCCGCGCGGGTCGGGGGCGGCCGTTTCACTGAGCGGCTCCGGCACGTGCCCGCTTCTCAGCGCCCCCGGGGGGCCGCGCGGAGCCGATCCGGACAGGCGGGCACCACCACCGGACGGGACCGTTTTCCGGCCGTTACATTACTTACGGTGATGGTTTCGAAATCCGCCCTCTCGGCGTGTCGCGGCGACCGTGGCGGCCAGCGGGACCTCCGTGCCCGCCTCGCGCAACGCCCGGGCCGCCTCGGCGAGCGTCGCGCCGGTGGTGAGGACGTCGTCCACCAGCACGACGGCCCCTCTCCCGGCCCAGAAGCCGAGCCGGGCGCGGTTGTGGCCCGCGACGACCCGGAAGGCCCCGGCGAGGTTCTCGGCGCGCCGGGGGGCGCTCAGGCCCGCCTGGTCGGCGACCCTGCGGCGCTGGGTGAGGACCCGGGCGACGGTCGCCGGCCATCCCGCCGCGCGGAGGTATCCGGCTGCCAGCTCGGCGAGCCCGGTCACCGGGTCGTGCCCGCGCCGCCGCAGCGCGGGACGGGCGCTGGGCACCGGGACGAGGATGACGGGCCGCTCACCCGCCGCCGCGGCCACCGTCAGCGCCAGGGCGCCGGCCAGCGGGTGGGCGAGCGCCGTACGGCCGTGTTCCTTGTAGGCGAGGATCGCCCGCCGCGGGCCGCCGGCGTACTCGGCGGCCGACCAGCACTCGGGCAGGCCGGGCGGGCAGGGGGAGGGCATCCGGCGCGCGGGCTCGCCGTGCAGCTCCGCCGTACAGCGGGGGCAGACGAGGGCGCCTGGGGCGTCACACCCGGCGCAGCGCGGCGGCAGGACCAGATCGAGCAGAACGGTCGACACGTGCCCACGGTTTCACGCGCCACCGACAGAAACGCCCGTGAGCACGCGCCATCGGCTCAGCCCAGCGGGTAGGCGGGATAGGAGGGACCGTCCTTGGTGAAGGAGGTGGAGCCGTTCTCGTTCTTGACCACGGCCTCCCACTGGGCCGAGTTGCGGTTCCAGGACAGCAGCTGCCAGTTGCCGTCGTCGTCCTTCGCCCCGGCCAGCAGGGATCCGTTCAGCGCGGTGATGCTCTGGATCTGCGGGTTGGACGGCAACTGCTTGGGCTCGGCGACGACGGACGCCTCCAGCAGCTCGGACTTGCCGGTGAGCACGTAGAGGGTCGTGCCGTCCTTCCAGGCGATGTCCTTGACGGTCTGGTTCGGCTCGACGTTCACCACCGGGTGCAGATTGGTGATCTTGGTGGCGGCCCCCTGGCCGGTGACCGTGCCGATCTTCACCTCCTCCTCGGTGCCGCTCCGCACCACCGCCGCGACGTGCACCCCGTCGCGGGCGATCCGGAGCGCCTCGACGCGGACCGTCTCCAGGTCGGGGGCGGAGACGTCGTACTGCTTCCTGCCGTCGTGCCGCAGCACCTTCGAGGTGTGGTCGTCGAGCCGGTCGACGGTCCACAGGGTGTGGTAGCGGTCCCAGGAGGGCGGGGTCAGGGAGGTGCCGGCGATCCAGGGCCGCCACTGGCCGCCGGGGGTCATCTGGGTGACCGCGATCTCCCGCTCGCCGGCCGACAGCGCCGCCACCTGCCACTGGTCGCTGATCGCCGGACGGGTGCGGGCGCCGTCATTCTCCCCCGCCTGGCCCGGCACCGGCTGGCCGACGTTGTCCCGGCCCAGCGTGCGCAGCGCGCCGTCGGCGAGGAAGTAGGGGTGGACGTCGCCGGGGGTCATCCAGGTGTCGAAGTCGATGTGCTCCTGGGCGTCGATCGGCAGCAGGCTGTCGGAGTAGTACGGCTCGCCCTTCACCCGCACCTCGAAGTCCCAGCCGCCCCTGGTCAGCTCGGCGAGCGTCCCGGCGATCTGGGCCGACATCGGGCCGATCAGGTCGGAGTCGACCGGCTTGGACAGGTTGATGACCACGCGGTCGTCCTGGGTGTCGACGCCGAGGAGCTGCGTGCCGGGCTTGAAGGCGGTGTTCACCGCGCCCTTGAGCAGGCTGCTCGGCCCCTTCAGCAGCCGCTGGACGATCGTCTTGGCGAAGTTGGCGGTGGGGTCGATCGGCACGCGGACCTGGTCGACCACCAGCCCCTTCCACGCCGAGTCCAGGAAATACAGGTTCGCCTTGAGGTAGGCGCGCTCGACGTCGGCCTCCGACAGCAGCAGCCCGTCGGGCGCCGCGTTGATCCGCCACCCGCTCGGCCCCTTGACCAGGCTGAACGGCTCGTTCAGCGGGCCGCCGGTCGGCCGGTAGCGGCCGTCCTGGTCGATGATCGCGGTGAGGGTCCCCTTCAGGACGACCCGGGCGGTGCCGTCGCCCTGCTCGGGCGGGGGCTGGACCTCGCCCTGCTTGTAGACCGTCACCCCGCTCTGCGGGTCCCACTTGCGGGCGAAGTCGTCGGTGAGGTACCTGCGCGCGATGCCGCGGTCGCGGTCGTCGACGCTGGCCATCGCGGCGCGGAACCCGGCGACGACCTGCTCGGGCGTCCAGCCGGCCTCCGGAGGCACGGCGATGACCCGCGCGTACGGGTCGCCCAGCGGGTTGCCCTTGCGCACGTCGTCCACGACGGCCGACCGGCCCCCGACCGGGATGACCGAGCAGGCGGCGGAGACACAGCTCAGCGCCATGACCAGGCTCACCGCGCCCACGCGCCGCCCGGTGCGGGTCAGCCGCCGGGCCCTGGCCGTCCGCCCGGAGGGGGCGGGCCGTTCCGTTCCGTGGACCACGGTCTCAGTCCGCATCGCGTCCCCCGTCGGCCGTCGCCGGCGACAGCACCGGCGTCATGTGCGCCCGCCACGTCCGGCGCATCTCCACCTCCGGCGGGACCAGCGGCAGCGGCGACCCGCGCAGCGGCGACCCGGCCGTCCTGGGCAGCGACAGCCGGAACTGCGATCCCTCGCCCGGCGCGCCCCACGCCTGGAGCCAGCCGCCGTGCAGCATCGCGTCCTCGCGGGAGATCGCCAGCCCCAGGCCGGTGCCGCCGATCGTGCGCGCCCGCGAGGGGTCGGCCCGCCAGAAGCGGTCGAAGACCATGTTCTCCTCGCCCGGCTTCAGGCCCACGCCGTGGTCGCGCACGGCCACCGCCACCGCGTCGCGGTCGGCGCCGACCGTGACGATGATGTCGCGGCCCTCACCGTGCTCGATCGCGTTGAACAGCAGGTTGCGCAGGACGCGCTCGACCCGCCGGCGGTCCATCTCCGCCATGCAGGGCTCTCCGGGCAGCCGCAGGTCGAAGCGGGTGGAGTGGCGCTCGGCCAGTGCCTCGGAGTCGGCGACGGCGCTCAGCACCACGTCTCTGACGTCGACCGGCTCGATGTCCAGCTCGGCCGCGCCCGCGTCGTAGCGGCTGATCTCCAGCAGGTCGGCGAGCATCGTCTCGAACCGGTTGAGCTGGTTCTGCATCAGCTCGGCCGACCGGGCGACCATCGGGTCGAAGTCCTCCCGGGCGTCGTAGAGCAGGTCGGCGGCCATCCGCACGGTGGTCAGCGGGGTGCGCAGCTCGTGTGAGACGTCGGAGACGAACTGCCGCTGCACCTGCGACAGCTCCTCCAGCTGGTGGATCTTCAGCGCCAGGTTGGCGGCCATCTCGTTGAAGGAGGCGGCCAGCCGGGCCAGGTCGTCCTCGCCGCGGACCTTGAGCCGCTCGTCCAGGCGGCCGGCGGCCAGCCGTTCGGCGGCCTGGCGGGCCAGCCGTACCGGGATGACCACCTGGCGGGTGACCAGGGAGGCGATGGCGGCCAGCAGGAGCACCAGGGCGACCCCGACCAGGATGAGCATCCGCAGGACCGAGGTGAGGGTCTTCTCCTCCTGGTCCAGCGGGACGAGGTGGTAGATCTCGTAGCCGCTGTCCAGGGGCGTGCCGGAGGTGTCGAGGCGGGTGCCGAGGATCATGCCGGGCCGCGAGTCGCCGCCCTCGTAGTACAGCCTGCCGTAGTAGGTGGTGACCTCCTCGGGCTGCTTCTTCAGCACGTCGGCGCGGAGCCTCTCGGGGATGCTCACCGGGTCGATGTTGGTGGTGACGTAGAACTCGCCGGGCCGGTTGTCGTTGCGGATGACCACCGAGTAGCGGGGTACGGCGCCGGCCCGGCCCGCCAGCGCCACGATCGCCTGGCCGAGCGGGCTGTCCCCGCCCGCCTGGAGCGCCCCCACCATGTCGGCCTGCTGCTTGGACGTCTCGCCGCCGGGCTGGTTCTTCAGGTAGCCCAGCACGGCCTTCCGGTCGGCCTGCGCCTCGCTCCTGGCCGCGCGCTCCCGGGACTCCAGCGTGGTCGCGACGATCTGCTGCATGAGGAAGACCCCCAGTACGGCGACCACCGCGATGGAGATCACCATCGTGCTGGTGACCACGCGGAGCTGGAGGGAACGCCAGAAGACACGGCGCACCCAGCCGGCCAGCCATCGGGCCCGGCGGCGGAGTCCCCGCGCCACCCGGCGCGGGGTTCGGAGGCGCTTACTGGAGGGCATGTCGGGATCCCGGGGAGACCGCGACGGGTCTTCAGGCAGGGCCGGCCTTGTAGCCCACCCCGCGGACCGTCACCACGATCTCCGGGTGCTCGGGGTCCTTCTCGATCTTCGCCCGGAGCCGCTGGACGTGCACGTTGACCAGGCGGGTGTCGGCCGCGTGGCGGTAGCCCCACACCTGCTCCAGCAGGACCTCGCGGGTGAAGACCTGGCGCGGCTTGCGGGCCAGCGCGACGAGCAGGTCGAACTCCAGCGGCGTGAGGTTTATCGTCTCCTCGCCGCGCTTGACCGAGTGGCCCGCCACGTCGATGGTGATGTCACCGATCTGCAGGATCTCCGGCGTCGGCTCGTCGGTGCGGCGCAGCCGGGCGCGGACCCGGGCCACCAGCTCCTTGGGCTTGAACGGCTTGACGATGTAGTCGTCGGCCCCGGACTCCAGGCCGAGCACCACGTCGATGGTGTCGCTCTTGGCCGTCAGCATGACGATCGGCACGCCGGACTCGGCGCGGATGCGGCGGCAGACGTCGATGCCGTCGGCCCCCGGCAGCATCAGATCGAGCAGGACGAGATCCGGCCGGGTGTCACGGAACGCGTCGAGCGCCTTGTCGCCGTCGGAAACGAAGGAGGGCTCGAAGCCCTCTCCCCGTAGGACGATGCCGAGCATCTCGGCGAGAGCGGCGTCGTCGTCGACGACCAGCACGCGTCCTTTCATGGCCCCTCATTCGTTACGCCGTCTGGGAGTTTTGGGGTGAATGCACGGTTACCGAAGATTACCCTTGCCTGACCAGTGGGTGGCACAGGCGCTGACGTCAAGCATTCGGAAGGCGAATTTTAGGCCCACGCACGGCAAAGCCATGGCCCAGCCCCCGTGTCACCCCCTCCGTTCCCGGCCACCCCGGACGCCAAGCGGAGGTGGCGACATTCCCAGTCTGGAGTAAAGAACCCGGTCTCGGCCATCCCTGCGGCGTCCCGGTTGCCCGCGATCCGGCCGATCCGGCCGCCGGAAACCGGGATCCGTCGTCCCGCCCATCACAATCGGCACCCACGACATGCCAGGATTGGGATATGTCAGACGGTCACGGTCCCGCTCCCGACACGCCCTCCGGCTGGGCGGCCCACCAGCCCCCGCCCTACCAGGGAGCCCCGGGATCGCCGTGGACCGCGCCCGGGCCGCCGCCCGCCCCCCACCCCGGACCCGGCCAGAACGGCTCCGCGCCGTACGGCGGGCCGCCCCACCCCGGCGGGCCGTACGTCCCCGGCCCGGGACCCCAGGCGCCGTACGGCCCGGGACCGCAGCCGCCGTACGGCCACCGCCCGCCGCCGCCCGCGCTGCGGCCCGGGATCATCCCGCTGCGCCCACTCGGCCTCGGCGACATCCTCGACGGCGCGATCAGGCTGATCCGCTCCAACCCCAAGACCGTCCTGGGCCTTTCGGCGATCGCCGCGGTGCTCGGCGCGATCCCCACCGCGATCGGCCAGGCGGTCATCTTCGGCCAGGTCGGCGCGGCCGTGAACGACCCCTCCGCGCTGGACGGCGTCGGGGAGACCGGCTTCCTCGGCCAGTACGGCGACGTACTGGTCTCCTCCGCCGTGGAGTTCGTCGTGGTGACGCTGCTCACCGGCGTGCTGACCCGGATCCTGGGCCGGGCCGTCTTCGGCGGCCGGACGACCGCGGGCGAGGCGTGGCGGATGTCCCGCGGCCGCATGCCCGCGCTGTTCGGGCTGGTGGCGCTCAACGCGCTGCTCCTGCTCGTGCCGGTGGTCGCGATCGCGGTGGTGGTCGTGGCGCTGGCGGGCGCCGGGGCCGGCCCCGGGACGGCGGTCGCGGCGGGGGCGCTGGCGGTGCTCGGCTACATCGCCTACGCCGCGTTCGTCTCCACCCGCCTGGCGCTCGCCGCGCCCGCCGCGGTGCTGGAGCGGCGCGGGGTCCTCGACTCCATGCGCAGGTCCTGGCGGCTGGTGAACGGCGGCTTCTGGCGGACCCTCGGCATCCTGATCCTCACCAGGATCATCACCTTCCTGATCACCTTCGTGGTCGCCGTCCCCTTCACCTTCGCCGCCGCCCTCATCAGCGTCGGAGGCCAGGGTTCGACCGGCGCGCAGATCGCCACGGCGGTCCTGATCGCGGTCGGCGGCACCGTCGGCGCGATGATCACCTATCCGTTCCTGGCCGGGGTCAACGGCCTGCTCTACGCCGACCGGCGGATGCGTTCGGAGGCGTTCGACCTCGTGCTGCAGACCGCCGCGATCGAACAGCGGCGCCAGGGCTGGGTGCACGCGTCGGCCGACGACCTGTGGCTGCCGTCCGCCACGCCCGGCGCGCCGGGCCCGTACCCGCAGGCCGGGCGGGGAGCTTCGTGGCCCCACTCCTGACCTTCCTGACCCTCGCGGGCCTCGGCGCACCGGTCGACGTCGGCCGTGACGAGGCCCGCCGCGAGGCGGCCCGCGAGCTGCTCCGGGCCGGGTACGCCAGGGAGTCGGTGTTCGACCGCGCCGTCCGGGCGGTGAACCAGTTCATCGGCGACCTCACCGACCAGGACTCCCTCGGGACCGTGGGGAGCGTGACCGTCCGGGTGGTGCTCGTCGCCCTCGTGGTCGCCGCGGTCGTCGCGCTGACCGTGGTCGCGCGGCGGACGGCCGGGGGCCGCGCCGCCCGCCGCGAGGAGGTCTTCGGCGACGGCCGGCGCACCGCGGCCGAGCACCGCGCCGCCGCCGAGCGACTGGCCGCCGAGGGCGCCTGGGCCGAGGCGGTCCGCGAGCGGCTGCGGGCCGTCGCCCGCGACCTGGAGGACCGCGCGATCGTCGATCCCGTCCCGGGCCGCACCGCCGCCGAACTGGCCGCCGAGGCCGGCCGCGCGCTGCCCGGCCTGGCCGCCGGGCTCGCCGCCGCGGCCCGGATCTTCGACGACGTGACGTACGGCGAGGCCCCGGGCACCGCCGGGGCGTACGAGACGCTGCGCGACCTCGACGAGCGGCTCCGCGCGGCGCGCCCGGCGGACGTGGCCCCCGCCCCGGCGCACCCGGCCGGCGGCGCGGGCGCGTGGGGAGGACCCCGATGAACCCCGCAGGCACCGCTGACACCGCGGACACCGCAGGCGCCGGGCACGCGGGGACGAGCCCGGCGGGCCCCGTGGACTCCGTGGGCACCGTGGACACCGCGGGTCTCGCCGCCGCCCCCGGAACCGGCTCGACGTCCGTCTCCCCCACCGCCGCGAGCCTGTGGCGCGGCGGCCGGGGCGTGCTGCTGGTCGCCCTCATCGTGGTGGCCGCAGCCGTCGCCGGCGTGCTCCTCGGCGGCACCGGCGGCCAGGACCGGCGGCTCGACCCCGACGACACCTCCCTGTCCGGCGCCGGGGCGCTCGCCCGGCTGCTGGAGGGCCGCGGCGTTCGGATCACACGGGTCACCTCGGCCGCCGAGGCGCGGGCCGCCGCGACCGCCGACAGCACGCTGCTGGTCACCGACGTCTTCCCGCTCACCGCCGGGGACGCCTCGCGACTGGCCGGGGCGCCGGGTGACCTGCTGCTCGTCGGCGGCGACCGGCGGCTGAGGACGCTCGCCCCCGGCCTGCGCGCCACCGGGGAGGCCCGGACACGCTCGCGCGAGCCCCGCTGCGCGCTGCCGGCCGCGGCCGCCGCGGGCAGCGTCCACCTGGGCGGGACGACCTTCGCCGTCCCCCGGGGCGGGACGGGCTGCTACCCCGCCGGGGACGCCCCGACGATGGTCGGCTACCGCGACGGCGACCGGACGATCACCGCGGTGGGCGACGGCGACTTCATGACCAACCTGCGCCTGGCCGAGGACGGCAACGCCGCGCTGGCGATGAACCTCGCCGGCGCCAGGCCCACGCTCGTCTGGCTGGTCCCGCCTCCTCCCGGGGAGGCGGTGACGGAAACCGGCGAGCAGGGCATCTACGATCTCGTCCCGCCGGGGGTCAAATGGGCCGTGGCGCAGCTCGCGCTTGCGGTCGTGCTGCTGGCGCTCTGGCGGGGCCGCCGGCTCGGCCCGGTGGTGGCCGAACGCCTGCCCGTGGTGGTGCGGGCCGCCGAGACCGCCGAGGGCAGGGCCAGGCTGTACCGGGCCAGGCGGGCTCGCGACCGCGCCGCCGCCGCCCTGCGCGAGGGCTTCGCCGACCGGGTCGTCCCCCGGCTCGGGCTGCCGTCGGCGGCCGGGCCGGACGCCAGGGTGAGCGCGCTCGCCGAGCGGACCGGGCAGGCCGCGCCGCAGGTGGCGTCCGCCCTGTACGGCCCGCCGCCGGCCGACGACGCCGGGCTGGTCGCCCTGGCCGCATATCTGGACATGTTGGAGAGGCAGGTCAGAGATTCGTGAACGTGTGTGACCAGCGAGCCGCCGGGCGCGGCGCCGCGCGCCCGGCCGCGACGGCCGTACCGGCAGTGCCGACCGGGGAGGCCGCGTGACCACGCCACCGCACAACGGCACGCCGGCCGGGCCCGCGCCCGGCACGAACGGCGGCGCGACCCTCGGCACGCCCTCCGGAGCGCCCACCGGCCCGGCCACCGGCGCGCCCACCGGTGCGAACGGCGGCGCGGACGCCGCCCGGGAGGCGCTGGGGGCGCTGCGCACCGAGGTCGCCAAGGGCGTCGTCGGCCAGGACGCCGTGGTCACCGGGCTGGTGATCGCCCTGCTGTGCCGGGGACACGTGCTACTCGAAGGCGTACCCGGGGTCGCCAAGACCCTGCTCGTACGGACCCTCTCGGCGGCGCTGTCGCTGGATTTCAAGCGGGTGCAGTTCACCCCCGACCTGATGCCCGGCGACGTCACCGGCTCCCTGGTCTACGACGCGAAGACCTCGGAGTTCGAGTTCCGGCCCGGACCGGTCTTCACCAACCTGCTGCTCGCCGACGAGATCAACCGCACCCCGCCCAAGACGCAGGCGGCGCTGCTGGAGGCGATGGAGGAACGGCAGGTCAGCGTGGACGGCGTGCCGCGACGGCTGCCCGATCCGTTCATCGTGGCCGCCACCCAGAACCCGGTGGAGTACGAGGGCACCTACCAGCTCCCCGAGGCGCAGCTCGACCGGTTCATGCTCAAGCTGACCGTGCCGCTGCCCTCCCGCGAGCAGGAGGTCGCGGTGCTGGAGCGGCACGCGCTCGGCTTCGACCCGCGTGACCTGTCCCACATCAGGCCGGTGGCGACCGCCGCCGACCTGGAGGCCGGGCGCGCCGCGGTCCGCCAGGTGCACGCCGGGCCCGAGGTGCTCGGCTACATCGTGGACATCGCCCGGGCCACCCGGCAGTCGCCGTCGCTACAGCTCGGCGTCTCGCCACGCGGCGCCACCGCGCTGCTGGCCGGCGCCCGCGCCTGGGCCTGGCTGTCCGGCCGCGCCTACGTGACCCCGGACGACGTCAAGGCGCTGGCCCGGCCGGCGCTGCGGCACCGCGTCCAGCTCCGCCCCGAGGCCGAACTGGAGGGCGCGTCCGCCGACGGCCTGATCGACGCCGTCCTCGCCGCCGTCCCCGTCCCCCGCTGAGCGATCCGATGGCACTGACGGGACGGGCCGCCCTGCTGGCCCTGCTGGGCACGCTGGTCGTGCTGTTCGCGCCGCGGCCGGGACCGGCCGTGGCCGGGGTGGCGCTGCTGCTGGCCGCGCTGGTCGCGGTGGACCTGCTGCTGGCCGGGGGCGTGCGCCCGCTGCGGTTCACCCGCTCCGGCGACCGCCTGGTACGGCTCGGCGAGACCGCCACGGTCGACCTGATCGTGGAGAACCCCGGCCGCCGGCGGGTCCGGGGCCTGCTGCGGGACGCCTGGCCGCCCTCGGCCGGAGCCGCCCCCCGGCGCTTCGCGCTGGACGTCCCGGCCGGGGAGCGCCGCCGCCTCACGCTGACGCTCACCCCGGTGCGCCGGGGCGACCGGGAGGCCGCCGCCGTCACGGTGCGGTCGCTGGGCCCGCTGGGCATCGCGGCCCGCCAGGGCTCGCACCGGGTGCCGTGGTCGGTGCGGGTGCTGCCGCCGTTCCTCAGCCGCAAGCACCTGCCCGCCAAGCTGACCAGGCTCAGGGAGCTGGAGGGCGCGCACCCGTCGATGGTCAGGGGCCAGGGCACCGAGTTCGACTCGCTGCGCGAGTACGTGCCCGGCGACGACGTGCGATCGATCGACTGGCGGGCCACCGCCCGCCGCTCCGACGTCGTGGTCCGCACCTGGCGGCCCGAACGCGACCGGCGGGTGCTGATCGTCCTGGACACCGGGCGCACCTCGGCCGGCCGGGTCGGCACCGCCCCGGTCCCGCTCGCCGGCCGGGAGGACCGCTCCTCCGCGGGCCGGGGGGCCGGGCTCGGCGGGCCTTCGGGTGTGCTTCCCGGCGGCCTTTCGGGCGGGCTTCCCGGCGGGCGGGGCGGCGCGGAGACCGCGCCGGGCTGGCCCCGGCTCGACTGGTCGATGGACGCGGCGCTGCTGCTGGCCGCGCTGGCCGCCCGGGCCGGCGACCGGGTGGACTTCATGGCCCACGACCGGTCGGTGCGCGCCTGGGTGTCCGGGGCAGGCCGTACCGAGCTGTTGTCGTCGCTGGTCAACGCGATGGCGCCGATCGAAGCCGAACTGGTCGAGGCCGACGCGGCCGACATGGTCGCGGCCGTCCTGGCCCGCGCCAGGCGGCGCTGCCTGGTCGTCTTGCTGACCGATCTCAACGCCGCGTCGCTGGAGGAGGGGTTGCTGCCCGTACTCCCTCAGCTGTCCTCCCGGCACCTGGTGCTGCTGGCGGCCGCGTCCGACCCGCAGGTGGCGGCGATGGCCGCCGGGCGCGGCACCCCCGAGCTGGTGTACGACGCGGCGGCGGCGGAGCGCCAGGGCGCCGACCGGCGCCGGATCACCGCCCGGCTGCGCCGCCAGGGCGTCGAGGTCGTCGACGCCGCCCCCGAGCAACTCGCCCCCGCCCTCGCCGACGCCTACCTCGCCCTCAAGGCCGCCGGCCGCCTCTGACCCCCGCCCCGCCGGAACAGGTGACGCGAAACTCAAGGAGTTCCCAGGCCATCACGGATGACTTTTCCCATGCCCACCGACGATGGGCGGGAGATACCGGCTGAGCGCGGGACCGACACGTAGGTGCACACCATCACACCGCCCGATCCGCTCGCCGAAGAACAGGCGGTCCTTCGTACTCCGGTTCGGTGTCAGCCGGAGGTGGGGGTGACGTCGGGGGCGCGTTCCAGGTCGCCGGTCTCGCCCGCGCGGAGGGCACGGCGGCCGAAATAGATCACGTAGGTGAGGAAGGCCGCCTCGGCGACGACCCCGATGCCGATCCGCGCCCAGGTGGGCAGGGGCGAGGGGGTGACGAGCCCCTCGATGAGCCCGGAGACCAGCAGCACCGCGACCAGCGCGAGGGCCACGCTCATGACGGCCCTGCCCTGCTCGGCGAGGGCCTCGCCGCGTCTGCGGGGGCCGGGGTCGATGACCGTCCAGCCCAGGCGCATGCCGACGGCCGCGGCGAGGAACACCGCGGTCAGCTCCAGCAGGCCGTGCGGGGTGATCAGGCCGAAGAAGATGTCGAGCTTGCCGCGGGAGGCCATCAGCCCGGCGGAGACCGCGACGTTCAGCGCGTTCTGCCACAGCACGTACGGGATCGGCAGGCCGAGCAGCACGGCCATGATGATGACCTGCATCGAGACCCAGGCGTTGTTGACCCAGACCTGCCCGGCGAAGGAGGCCGCGGGGTGCTCGGAGTAGTAGTCGGCGAAGTCGTGGTCGACGAGCCGGGTGATCTCCTCCGGGGTGCCGATCGCGGCCTGCACGGCCGGGTCCCCCGCCACCCAGACCGCGACGACCGCCGAGACCAGGAGGAACGCGGCGGTGGTGCCGAGCCACCACCACCGGGCGCGGTAGGCGACCACCGGGAACGAGACGGTGAAGAACCGGACGAACTCCCGCCAGGCGGGGGCGTGCGCGCCGGTCACCGCCGAGCGGGCCCGGGCGACCAGCGACGACAGGTGGCTCACCAGGATCGGGTCGGTGGGGCCGGAACGCACGATGGACAGGTGGGTGGCGGTCCGCTGGTAGAGCTCCACGAGTTCGTCGATCTCGGCGCCGTCCAGTGACCTGCGCCTCCGGACCAGGTGTTCCAGGCGGTCCCAGGAGGGGCGGTGCGCGGTGACGAACGCGTCGATGTCCACCCGGAAAGCGTATCCACCTTCCGCGTGGCCGGGACTTCCGTACGGCCCGCCCGAGTCCGGCTCGTGACGGGCCACACGGACCGCACAGACCGCACAGACCGCACGGGCCGCCGGCTCCGCGGTTCAGCCGCTCAGCGCTTCAGCCGCCCGGTCGCCCGGTCGCTCAGTGGTTCAAGCGGCTCAGAACGCGACGCCGCAGCGCAGGATCACATTGGCGTACGGCCGTGCCTCGCCGGTCCGCACCACCAGCCGGGCGGAGCGGGACAGCTCCTTGAGCCGCTCGTGCGGGACGTGGGCCAGGGCGGGCAGCCGTTCGCCGAGCAACGCGTGGCATGCGGGGTTGGCCGCCCGGACCTCCTCGGCCGCGACGGCGCCCTCCACGACCAGCTCGGCGAGGAGGCCGTCCAGCACGTCGGCGAAGGCCGGGACCCCCGGCAGGAAGGCGAGGTCGACGACCTCCACCCCGGGCGGCAGCGGCATCCCGGCGTCGCAGACGAGCACCTCGTCGGTGTGGCCGAGGCGGGCGAGCGCGCCGGACAAGGCCGCGTTGAGGATTCCCGCGCGCTTCACGGCGACCCCACCCTCACGGCGACTCCATCCTCACGGCGGCTCCGGACCCGCGACGATTCCGGGCTCACGGCGGCTCCACCCTCACGGCCGTTCCGGGCCCGCGGTGTCTCCGGGCTCACAGCGACTCCAGGTCCCCGATCCGGGGGTAGGAGCTCTGCGCGCCGTGCCGGCGCACGGACGCGGCACCCACCCGGACCGCGAACGAGGTGGCGGCGACCAGGTGGTCACCCTGCGACAGGCGCCAGGCCAGTGCCCCGGTGAACGCGTCGCCGGCGCCGGTGGTGTCCACGGGCTCCACCCTCGGGCTCGGCACCGCGGTGACGTCCTCGCCCTCGGCGACGATCGCGCCGTCGGCACCGAGGGTGAGGACCACCGAGCGGGGACCGAGCGACAGCAGTTCCCGTGCCTGCCGTCCGGGGGTGTCGTGGCTGCCGAGGAGCAGCGCGGCCTCGTGCTGGTTGACGATGAGCGGGTCGCACGCCTCCAGCAGCTCGTCCGGCACCACCGCCGGCGGCGAGAGATTGAAGACCACCCGGCCCGCGACCCGCGCCGCCGCCACCACCGTGGCCAGCGGGCTCTCCAGCTGCAGGCAGACGACCGGCGCCGCGGACAGCAGGCTTTCGGCGGCGGCGATGTCGTCCTCGGTCAGCCGCCCGTTGGCGCCGGGCGAGACGATGATGCTGTTGTCGCCGTCGGAGCCCACGGAGATCAGCGCGACCCCGCTCGGGCCGGGCGTCTCGATGAGGTGGCCGAGGTCCACACCGTCGATGCGCAGCGCCTCGCGCAGGAACTCACCGTGGCCGTCGGAGCCGATCCGGCCGAGGATGGCGACCCGGGCGCCGAGCCGGGCCGCGGCGACGGCCTGGTTGGCGCCCTTGCCACCGGGGTGGGTGGCGAGTTCCGAGCCGATCACGGTCTCGCCCGGCGCGGGCCGCCGGGCGACGCGGACCACCAGGTCGGCGTTGACCGACCCCACGACCACCACGTCGTACGGCGACGCCGGCCGGCCGGGGCCCGCCCCCGGCCGGGGAGATCCGGTGGTGTGGTCGCTCATCACGAGCCCGCGAACTCTGCGACGTTGTCCTTGTTCACGATCTTCACGGGCACGGCGACCGTGGCCTCCACCTTCTCGCCCTTGGCGGCCTTGACGGCGCCCTGGACGGCCTGCTGGCCGAGGAGGGCCGGCTGCTGGGCGACGGTGGCGCTCAGCGTGCCGTCCTGGACGGCCTTGAGGCCGTCGGGGGTGCCGTCGAAGCCGATGACCTTGACCTCCTTGCCCGCCTTGGCGCCCAGCGCCTTGACGGCGCCGAGGGCCATCTCGTCGTTCTGGGCGAACACGCCGGTGATGCCGGGGTTGGACTGCAGGAGGTTGGTCATGACGTCCAGGCCCTTGGTCCGGTCGAAGTCGGCCGGCTGCTGGGCGATCACCTGGATGTTCGGGAACGCCTTGATGCCCTCGGTGAAGCCCTGGCCCCGGTCACGGGCCGCGGAGGTGCCGGGCACGCCCTGCAGGACGACGACCTTGCCCTTCTCGCCCATCTCCTTGGCCAGTTCCTGCGCGGCGAGCCGGCCGCCCTCGACGTTGTCGGAGGCCACGGTCTGCGCGACGGTGCCGCCGTTGACGCCGCGGTCGGCGGCGATCACGGGGATCTTGGAACGTTCCGCGGCCTTGACCGCGGGCCCGGCGGCGTCGGAGTCGACCGGGTTGATGACGATCGCCTTCATGTTCTGACCGGCGAAGTTCTGGATCTGGTTGACCTGCTGGGAGGCGTCGTTCTGGGCGTCGGTGACGGTCAGCGCGACGCCCTCCTTCTTCGCCTCCTCCTCGGCGCCCTTGCGGAGCTGGACGAAGTAGGGGTTGTTGAGGGTGGAGACCGACATGCCGATCTTGATGTCCCCGCCCGACGCCCCCGAGCCGCCGGCGGAGGAGCCGTCCGAGCCACCCGAGCCGCAGGCCGTGAGACCCAGGGCGAGCGCGGCTCCGGCCGCGGCGATGCTGATGGTGCGCTTGATCATGATGTTTCTTTCCCCTCAGGGTGGTTCTCAGGTGGTGGCCTTGCGGCGCAGGGTGTCGGAGAGGACCGCGAGCGCGATCACCACTCCGATGACGACCTGCTGCCAGAAGGCGGAGACGGAGAGCAGATTGAGGCCGTTGCGCAGCACCGCGAGGATGAGCGCGCCGACGAAGGTGCCGAAGGCCCGGCCCTTGCCGCCCGACAGGCTCGCCCCGCCGATGACGACGGCGGCGATGGCGTCGAGCTCGTAGCCGGAGGCCGCCTGAGGCTGCGCCGAGGCGAGCCGGCTGGCCAGGACGATGCCGGCGATGGCGGCGAAGAGACCCGACAGGCCGTAGGTGATGAGCTTCTGCCGGTCGACCTTGATGCCGGAGAGCCGGGCGGCCTCCTCGTTGCCGCCGATGGCGTAGATCGCCCGTCCGGAGTAGGTCCGGCTCAGGACCAGGGCGGTGATCAGCCCCATGGCGATCATGACGAGGACCGGGATCGGCAGGTAGTCGCCGATGGTGTCGCCCAGGTGGGTGACGGCGTCGGGCAGGGCGATCGGGCTGCCCTGGGAGATGACCAGGGCCAGGCCGCGGGCGATGCCCAGCATGGCCAGGGTGGCGATGAACGGCGGCAGCTTGCCGTACGCGATCAGGGCCGCGTTGGCGAGCCCGCACACCAGGCCGACGGCCAGGGCGACGAGGACGGCCAGCGGCCACGGCAGGCCCGAGTCGGTCGCCAGCCAGGCCAGCACGATCGCCGACAGCGCGGCGACGGAGCCGACCGACAGGTCGATGCCGCCGGTGATGATGACGAAGGTGACGCCGAAGGCGAGGATCGCGGTGACCGCCGCCTGGACGCCCACGTTGAGCAGGTTCGTCACCGTCAGGAAGTCACCCGACAGCAGCGACAGGCCGACCACGAGCACGACCAGGGCGACCAGCGCGCCGTTCTCGGCCAGCCAGGCGGCGGCCGGGTGCCGGCGCCGCGTCGCCTTGGCGGTCCCGTTGAGCACATCAGTGGACACGTGCATCCTCCACCTCGCTGACGGCCAGGGCCATCACCGAGTCCTGGGTCGCTTCACGCGCGGCGAGCTCTCCGGCGAGCCTGCCGCGTGCCATCACCAGCACGCGGTCGCTCATCCCGAGGATCTCGGGGAGATCGCTGGAGATCATGAGCACCGCGTGCCCGGAGGCGGTGAGCGAGTTGATCAACTGGTAGATCTCGACCTTGGCCCCCACGTCGATGCCGCGGGTGGGCTCGTCGAGGATGAGCACGCTCGCGTCGGCGAGCAGCCATTTCCCGATTACGATCTTCTGCTGGTTGCCGCCGGAGAGCGTGCGGACCTCCTGGCCGAGGCCGCTCATCCGCACGCCGAGCCGTCCGGCGACGTCGGCGGCGGCCCGGCGCTGCCCGGCCCGGTCGACGAATCCGCCGCGGCTGGCCCGGCGGAGCGTGACCAGCCCGAGGTTCTCGGCGATGTCGGCGCCGAGGACCAGCCCCTGGCCCTTGCGGTCCTCCGGGACCAGGCCGAGACCGGCCTCCATGGCCGCGTGGACGTCGCCGCGCGGCAGCGGGCGGCCGTTCACCAGGACCTCTCCGGTGTCGTAGGAGTCGGCGCCGAAGACCGCCCGTGCGACCTCCGTACGGCCCGCGCCCACCAGCCCGGCCAGGCCGACGACCTCGCCGGCGCGGACCTCGAAGGAGACGTCCTCGAACGCGCCGCGCCGGCCCAGACCCCGGACCCGCAGCAGCGGCTCGCCGGGCGCCGCGGGCTCCCGGGGGTACTGCTGGTCGATCGGCCGGCCCACCATGAGCCTGACCAGCTCGTTCTCCGGCGTGCTCGCCGGCACCTGCGTGACCGAGCGGCCGTCCCGCAGCACGGTGACCCGGTCGCCGACCTGCGGGATCTCCTCCAGGTGGTGGGTGATGAACACGATCGCCACGCCCTGGTCGCGGAGCTGGCGGACGATGGCGAACAGCCGCTCGACCTCGCTGGTCGTCAGCACGGCGGTGGGCTCGTCCATGATGAGCACCCGGGCGTTCAGGGCGAGCGCCTTGGCGATCTCGACCATCTGCATGCGGGCGATGCCGAGGCGGCCGACCGGGGTGCGCGGGTCGACGTCCACGCCGACCCGGGCCAGCAGCTCGCGCGCCCGCTCGTGCATCTTCTTCGTGTCGACGAGCCCGAAACGGCGGGGCGGGCGGCCCAGCGCGAGGTTCTCGCCGACGGACAGCTCGGGGACCAGGTTGAACTCCTGGTAGATGGTGGCGATGCCGAGCCGCTGGGCGTCTCCGGCGCCGCGGATCTCGACGGGCTCGCCGTCGACGACGATCCGCCCGGCGTCGGGGCGGTAGGCCCCGGAGAGCATCTTGATCAGCGTGCTCTTGCCCGCGCCGTTCTCGCCGAGCAGGACGTGGACCTCACCGGCCCGCAGGTCGAAGTCGACCCCGTCCAGGGCCACCACGCCGGGGAACTCCTTGCGCAGTCCCTCGACGCGGAGGATCTCGCCTCCGGCCGCCCCGCCCCGGGGGCTGTCGTCGTTCGTCACGAGACGTTCCTTCCTTCCCCGCACGACTGCCTGGGCACCAGTACGGCGGGCAGGACCACCGACCCGGCGGGCCGCCCGTGGAGCCGGTCGAGGATGACCCGCACGGCGCGTGCGCCCAGTTCGGCGACGGGCTGGCTGATGGCTGTTATCGGGGGGTTCATGTGGGGGAACCACGGCACGTCGTCGAAGGACGCCAGTGCCACGTCCTCGGGGATGCGCAGACCGCGCGCCCGGATCTCGTCCAGCGCGCCCAGGGTCATCAGGTTGTCGCCCCCGAAGATCACCTCGGGCGGCTCCGGCAGGTCCAGGAGCCTGGCGCTGAGTGCCCGGCCGCTGGCCAGCTGGAAGTCCCCCGACTGAATGTACTCCGGGCGCAGCTCCATCCCGTGTTCGGCCACCGCCTTCACGAAGGCGTCGGTGCGCTCCCGGCCGGTGGAGAGCCGGAGCGGGCCGGAGATGAGGGCCACCCGCCGGTGCCCCAGCCTCTTCAGGTGGCCGACGAGCTCGCCGATCGCGGCGGTCCCGTCGACCCGGACCGACGGCACGTCCATGCCGGGGAGCACGCGGTCGATGAACACCAGCGGGTCGCCCGTCGCGGCCGCCTGCTCCACCAGCGGGGTGACCTCGGCGGTGGGGCAGATCAGCAGCCCGTCCACCCGCTGCTCGATGAGGGTGCGCACGTAGTGGTCCTGCTCCTCGGCCCGCTCGTCGGCGTTGCCGATGACGACGGTGTAGCCGGCCTTGCGCGCCGTGTCCTCGACCGCACGGGCCAGCTCGGCGAAGAACGGGTTGAGGATGTCACCGATGATCAGGCCGAGTGTCCGGGTCGCCTCGGTGCGCAGCGAGCGCGCCACCGCGTTGGGGACGTAGTTCAGCTCCGTCATCGCGGCGTAGACCCGGTTCCGGGTCTCCTCGGACACCGAGGGATTGGCGTTGAGGACCCGGGAGACCGTGGCGACGGACACACCCGCGCGAACGGCCACATCCTTGATACGTGCCACCGGCCCTCCCGTGTAATCGATTACATGAGGGTATGTAATCGATTACATGAACACCATCCCCGCCGGTGGTGGCCTGCGTCACAGATCACCTTCCGCTTCCGGGCCGCCGGACCCCGTGCTTCCGGGGCAGGCGCCCGGGACCCGGCCGCCGGTAGGGTGCTGGTGTGTCCGAGGTCGTAACCGGCGAGGCGGTCGTCGTCGAAGTCCGGATCGCCCAGCTTCCGAGCCGGGTGGCCGCGCTGCTCATCGACATCCTGGTCCAGCTCGTGACGCTGGCCGGGGCGTCCTTCGTGGCCGGCAGCCTGCTGCTCGTCGCCGACCCGGCGCTGACCGCCATGGTGTACATCGCGCTGTCCGTACTGGTCCTGGTCGGCTACCCGGTGATCTTCGAGACGCTCTCGCGCGGGCGCAGCCTCGGCAAGCTGGCCCTGGGCCTGCGGGTGGTCAGCGACGACGGCGGCCCCGAGCGGTTCCGCCAGGCCCTGTTCCGCGGCCTGGCCGGGGTCCTGGAGATCTGGACGCTCAGCGGCGCCCCCGCCCTGATCAGCTCGCTGGTCTCGGAGAAGGGCAAGCGCCTCGGCGATGTCTTCGCCGGGACCATCGTGATCGCCGAGCGCGCCCCCCGCCGGTACGGCCCGCCGCTGGAGATGCCGCCGCCGCTGGCCGCGTGGGCGGCGACGCTGGAGCTGTCCCGGCTGCCCGAGGAGGTCGCGGCGACCGCCGCCCGGTACCTCACCCGCCGGAACGACCTGTCGCCCGCCGTCCAGCACGAGATGGGCGCGCGCATCGCCGCCGAGATGTCGGCCTTCGTCTCCCCGCCTCCGCCGCCGGGCGTCCCGCCGTTCGCCTACCTGACCGCCGTCCTGGCCGAGCGCCGCCGCCGCGACCAGGCACGGCTGTCCGGGCGCGGCGGCGCGCCCGGGTACCCGCCGTACGCCGCGCCCTTCCCCGCCGCCCATCGGCCCGCCGCCGCTCATCCGCCCGCCGCGCCGTACGGCCCGCCGCCGGCCGCGCCGTACGGTCCTCCGCCCACGGCGCCGTACGGCCCGCCGCCCGTGATGCGGGACCGGCCTCCGGCGCCGCCCCCGGGGCCCCCGGCTCCCGGGGCGACCCCCGGCGGGTTCGTCCCCCCGGCCTGACCCCGCCCGGCACGCCGTACGGCACGCGAAGGGGGCGGCGGGATCTTCTCCCACCGCCCCCTCGGCGACGCTCAGGAAGAGCCGATCGGTGCGCGATCAGCCGCCGTGGTTGGCGCCGTGACCGTAGGAAGGCTGGGTCTGGGCGTTGAAGATGTCCATCTTGACGCTCTTGGCCTGGTTCGTCAGCGGGTCGTTGATCCGCAGGACGTCGAAGCCGAGGTTGAAGTCACTGCCGTAGATGTAGCCGTTGTAGTAGTAGGCCGACCAGAAGCCGCCGCTCAGCGCGGGAGCGGTGTTGTCGGGGCCGCGCTCGAAGAACGCGATCTCGCGCGGGTTGGCCGAGTCGGTGAAGTCGACGACCGAGATGCCGCCCTGGTACCAGGCCTGGACCATGATGTCCTTGCCCTTGACCGGGATCAGCGAGCCGTTGTGCGCGACACAGTTCTCGGTGTCGGCCTGGTGGCGCGGGATCTTGAAGTAGCTCCGGAACGTCAGCGTGGTGCCGGAGAGGTCGTAGTAGGCGTTGGCGCCGCGGTTCGGGCCGATCGCCTCGTTGCAGGTGGCCGCGCCGCCGCCGCCGAGCTCGTCGGTGAAGATGACCTTGGTGCCCTCGTTGTTGAAGGTCGCCGAGTGCCAGAACGCGAAGTTCTCGTCGTCACGGACGGTCGAGGTGACCTTGGGGTTCACCGGGTCGGAGATGTCCATCAGGATGCCCTCGCCCATGCAGGCGCCGGCCGCGATGTCCTTCTCCGGGTAGGAGGTGATGTCGTGGCAGCCGGTGGTCGCCGACGTGCGGTAGGGGTACTGCTTGTCCGGCTCGCCGGGGTTGCCGCCGTCCGGGAAGAGCACCGGGGTGCTGACGACCGCCGCGTCCGCCGGCTTCGCCAGCGGCACCTTGATGATGGAGATCTTGTCGTGCGGCGTCCTGCAGTCGGGGAAGGAGTCGTTCGGGCCGTAGGAGGAGACGTAGACGTAGACGTTGCTCCGGTCAGCCCCCTTGCCGGGCACCAGGGTCAGGGTGTGCGAGCCGCAGTTGGTCTCGACCGCCTTGACGTACTTGGGGTTCTTCTTGTCGCTGACGTCGAAGATCCGGACGCCCTCCCACGAGTTCTTGTTCGCCGCACTCTGGGACGTGCTGCTGCAGGAGTCGTTGTTGCGGGAGGAGTCGACGGCGCCGAAGAGGAGGTTCCCGTAGACGGCCATGTCCATCTGGCCACCGGGGCAGACCACCGAGCTGACCACCGAGGTCCGCTTGGGGTGCTTGATGTCGTAGATGGAGAAGCCGCTGTAGTTGCCCACGTAGGCGTAGTCGCCCTGGAAGGCGATGTCGGTGTTGATGTCCGCCAGCGCCGCGGGCTTCGCGACGTTGGTGACGTGCTCGATGTTCTGGCTCATGACGATCTCGCCGGGGGCGGGGATGTCAGCGGCTTGGGCGGGCATGGTGGACAGCGACAGCGCCGCCGCCACCCCCGCCACGATGAGGAAGCGGCCGGTCAGACCCTTCCCTCGGGGGGTGAACACTGATGAACCTCCTTGCCATATGCGCCATAAAAGTCGCATAAATGTCTGAATCGTTCATCCTGAACCGAGGGTCGTACAAGCCTTCACAGTGTCAGTAAGTTTTTCCGTTTTGCTCTATTTACCTACCCCTTATGGGCATATTAGGGTGTTCCGACGTTGTTACCGGGATACGTTCGAGGAGGTCGGGTGCGCGGAGCGCTCGTCGCCGTGGCCGCCGTCCTGTGCCTGAGCGCGTGCAGCGCCGGCGCCGACCGCCCCCCTGCCCAGGCACTGCAGACGGCGCCGATCATCGCGCCCGGCCGCCCCGGTGAGCCCGCCAGGACGCTCAGTCCCGGTGAGGCCGCCACCGCCGTGCCCTCCCCCACCGCCAACGCCGCCGACGTCAAGTACGTGCAGGACATGATCGTCCACCACCGGCAGGCGCTCGACATGGCGTCCCTGGCCCCCACCCGGGCCCGGAACACCAAGGTCAAGGGGCTGGCCGCGCGCATCAAGGACGCCCAGGGCCCGGAGATCCAGTACATGATCACCTGGCTGCGGCAGCAGGGTCAGCGGGTCCCCGACCAGCACGGCGACCACGCCGCCATGCCCGCCATGCCCGGGATGGCCACCCCCGAGCAGATGGCGGCCCTCAAGGCCGCCTCCGGCGAGGACTTCGACCGGCTCTTCCTGGAGCTCATGACCGCCCACCACCGGGGCGCGCTGACGATGTCGGGGCAGGTCCTGGTCGACGGCTCGCACATCAAGATCGAAGAGCTGGCCAACGAGATCTCCGTCGGCCAGACCGCCGAGATCAACAGGATGCGGGAGATCCTCGCCGGCCTCTGACCCGCCGCCCGCGGTGGTCCCGCGCCGCGCGACCACCGCACGCGCCGCGGACGTCGGGCCGCCGCGGCGGCGGCGAGGGCGTCAGGAGCCGAGCCGCCAGGAGTGGAGATACCTCTCCTGCTCGCCGGTGAGGACGTCCACCTCGATCCCGGCGGCGGCCAGCCGCAGCCGTGCCACCTCCACGTCCACCTCCTCCGGCACGTCGTAGACCCCCGGCGCGAGCTCCGCCCCCTCCCGGGCCAGCCACGCGACCGCGAGCGCCTGCGCGGAGAAGGACATGTCCATGACCGCGGCCGGGTGCCCCTCGGCGGCGGTGAGGTTGACCAGGCGGCCCTCCGCCAGCAGCAGGAGCCGCCGGCCGTCGGCGAGGACGTACTCGTCGGTGCTGGGCCGTACGCCGTGGTGCACGTCCACGGCCAGGTCGTCCAGTGCCCGCACGTCGATCTCCACGTCGAAGTGCCCGGCGTTGGCGAGGATCGCGCCGTCCTTCATCACCGCCAGGTGCTCGCCCCTGATCACGTCGCGGTTGCCGGTGACCGTGACGAACACGTCCCCGGCCGGGGCCGCCTCGCGCATCAGCCGCACGTCGTAACCCTGCAGCGAGGCGTCCAGTGCCTTGACCGGGTCGATCTCGGTGACCACCACCCGGGCGCCCAGCCCCCTGGCCCGCTCGGCCACGCCCCGGCCGCAGTAGCCGAACCCGGCGACCACCACGGTCTTGCCGGCCAGCAGGGTGTTGGTGGCGCGCATGATGCCGTCGATCGTGGACTGGCCGGTGCCGTAGCGGTTGTCGAACATCCGCTTGGTCCGGGTGTCGTTGACCGCGACGACGGGGAACCGCAGCGCCCCCTCGGCCGCCATCTGCCGCAGCCGGATGATCCCGGTGGTGGTCTCCTCGCAGCCCGCGGTGACCCCGTCGAGCAGTTCCGTCCGCTCGGTGTGCAGGATGTTGACCAGGTCGCAGCCGTCGTCGAGGACGATGTCCGGGCCGATGTCGAGTGCCCGGTGGATGTGCCGGTAGTACGTCGCCCGGTCCACCCCGGCCAGCGCGTGCACGGCCACGTCGTATCCGGCCAGGGCGGCGGCGACGTCGTCCTGGGTGGACAGCGGGTTGGAGGCGGCCAGCGCGACCTCGGCCCCGCCCGCCCGCAGCGCGCCCATTAGCACCGCGGTCTCGGCGGTCACGTGCAGGCACGCGGCGATCCGCAGGCCGTCGAGGGGCCGCTCGGCGGCGAACCGCTCCCCGAGGGCGGTGAGCACCGGCATCGCCCGCGCCGCCCAGCCGATCCGCCGCTCTCCGGCGGCCACGAGCTCGCTGTCCACGTCTCTCCCCATGTGCCCGAAACCCCGCGTTCCCGAAGCCCCGCGTGCCCGGAGGCCCGTATGCCCGAAGCCTCGCGTGCCCGGAGGCCCGTATGCCCGAAGCCTCGCGTGCCCGGAGGCCCGTATGCCCGGAGCCCTGCATGCCTGAAGCCCCGTGTACCCGACGCCCCATATGCCCGAAGGCCCCCGCGGTTCGCCGCGGGGGCCGGAAGACCTGTTCCCGGATCTCCGCCGCCCGGCCCGGGGCCGGGCGGCGGAGCCTTCGGAGGCCTTTAGTAGCGGTAGTGGTCGGGCTTGTAGGGGCCCTCGACGTCCACGCCGATGTAGTCGGCCTGGGCCTTGGTGAGCTTGGTCAGCTTGACGCCGAGCGCGTCGAGGTGCAGCCGGGCGACCTTCTCGTCGAGGTGCTTGGGCAGCACGTAGACGCCGATCGGGTACTGCTCGGTCTTGGTGAACAGCTCGATCTGGGCGATCACCTGGTTGGTGAAGGAGTTCGACATCACGAACGAGGGGTGGCCGGTGGCGCAGCCGAGGTTCATCAGGCGGCCCTCGGCGAGCACGATGATGGCGTTGCCCTCGGGGAAGGTCCAGGTGTGGACCTGCGGCTTGACCTCGGTCTTGACGATGCCCGGGATCCTCGCCAGCCCGGCCATGTCGATCTCGTTGTCGAAGTGGCCGATGTTGGACACGATCGCGTTGTGCTTCATCTTCGCCATGTGGTCGGCGGTGATGATGTTGAAGTTGCCCGTCGTGGTGACGAAGATGTCGGCGATCCCGACGACGTCGTCCAGGGTGGTGACCTGGAAGCCGTCCATGGCCGCCTGCAGGGCGCAGATCGGGTCGATCTCGGTGACGATGACGCGGGCGCCCTGGCCGCGGAGGGCGTCGGCGCAGCCCTTGCCGACGTCGCCGTAGCCGCACACGACCGCGACCTTGCCGCCGATGAGCACGTCGGTGGCGCGGTTGAGGCCGTCGATGACGGAGTGGCGGCAGCCGTACTTGTTGTCGAACTTCGACTTGGTGACCGAGTCGTTGACGTTGATCGCCGGGAAGAGCAGCGTGCCGGCCTTGAACATCTCGTACAGGCGGTGGACGCCGGTCGTCGTCTCCTCGGTGACGCCCTTGATCTGCGAGGCGATCTTCGTCCACCTCTTCTCCTCGGAGACCGTACGGCGGAGCAGGTCGAGGATGACCTTCCACTCCTCCGGGTCGTCCTCGGCGGCGCTGGGGACGGCACCGGCCTTCTCGTACTCGGCGCCCTTGTGGACGAGCAGGGTGGCGTCGCCGCCGTCGTCGAGGATCATGTTGGGGCCGTCACCGCCGGGCCAGTTCAGCGCCTGCTCGGTGCACCACCAGTACTCCTCCAGGGTCTCGCCCTTCCAGGCGAAGACCGGGACGCCCTTGGGGTCGTCGACGGTGCCCTCGGGGCCCACGACGACGGCCGCGGCGGCGTGGTCCTGGGTGGAGAAGATGTTGCAGCTGACCCAGCGGACCTCGGCGCCGAGCGCGACCAGGGTCTCGATGAGCACGGCGGTCTGGATCGTCATGTGCAGCGAGCCCATGATCTTCGCACCGGCCAGGGGCCTGGCCTCGGCGTACTCCTTGCGGATGGCCATCAGGCCCGGCATCTCGTGCTCGGCGAGCTGGATCTCCCTGCGCCCGAAGGCGGCAAGGGAAAGGTCGGCGACCTTGAAGTCCATGTGTTACCCCTTTGATCAGTGGTCGCGTTCGTCCCGGGCCCCGCCGCTCTCGGCGGCCCCGCTTCGCTCGGGGACCCGGCTCGCCACTCGGTCGGAAAGTCGTCGGTACGAGTTTAGGCGGCCGATCCGGCCGGACGCATCTTCCAAACGGGTAACCTGACAGAAGAATGTCAGAATCAGCGGGAGGCCGGGATGCGGATCACGGAAGCTGCCCGGCGGCTCGGAATGTCCCCCCGGATGCTCCGCTACCGCGAGGCCCTCGGGTTGCTGCCCCCGGTCAGGAGCCGCGGCTCACACCGGCGGTTCGGCCCCGAGGAGCTGTCCGCGGTGGCCCAGGGGGTGGAGTTGGAGAGGCGGTTCGACGTCTCCCCCGCCGAGCTGGCCTTCGGGCTGCGGGTGCTGAGCGACCCGGCGGTGGCGCAGGCCGTCCGCGACCTCGGCCTGCGGATCGGCAGGCTGCAGGCCCCGCGCCGGGCGCTGGACTTCGAGAAGGAGAAGGCGCTGCGCCTGCTGCAGGGCCGCCCCCCGGGCACGGCGGAAGCCCCGCCGCAGGGCCGCCCCACGGGCGCCGGAGACCCCCGGAAGGCCGCCGGCAACGCCGAAGGGGCCCGGCACGACGGCCGGGCCCCTTCGGAGAAGAGCGTTACGGACGGCTCAGCGACGGGTCACCGGCCGGGGCAGACGAGCCACCGGCCGCGGCCCGGTCGAGGTCCGGCTCCAGGTAGATGACGCGGGCCTGCGGCACGGCGGCGCGGATGCGCTGCTCGGCCTCGTCGATGCCGCGCGCCACCATCGCGGCCGTGTCGTCGTGGTCCACCGCGATCTTGGCGGCGACGAGGATCTCCTCGGGGCCCAGGTGCAGGGTCCGCATGTGGATGACCCGGCTGACCTCCGGCGTCTCCTCCAGGGCCGCGCAGATCCGCCGCTCGACCTCCGGGCCGGCGCTCTCGCCGATCAGCAGCGACTTGGTCTCGGCCGCGAGGATCGCCGCGATGATGGCGAGCAGCACGCCGATCCCCATCGTGCCGATGCCGTCCCACACGCCGTTGCCGGTGATCACGGCCATCGTCACGCCGGCCAGCGCCAGCACCAGGCCGACCAGCGCGCCGAAGTCCTCCAGCACGATGACCGGCAGCTCCGGCGACTTGGAGCGGCGGATGAACTGCATCCAGGACTGCTTGCCCCGCAGCGGGTTCGACTCCTTGATGGCGGTGCGGAAGGAGAAGCCCTCCGCCACGATCGCGAAGATCAGCACACCGAACGCCACGATCGGGGTCTCCACCGGGTGCGGGTCGGAGATCTTGTGCCAGCCCTCGTAGAGGGAGAACAGCGCGCCGACCGTGAACAGCACCACCGCCACGACGAAGGCGTAGAAGTAACGCTCGCGGCCGTAGCCGAACGGGTGCTCCCGGGTGCGCCTGCGCTCGGCCTTCTTGCCGCCCACCAGCAGCAGCAGCTGGTTGCCCGAGTCGGCCACGGAGTGGATGGACTCCGCGAGCATCGACGACGACGTCGTGATCAGGAAGGCCACGAACTTCGCCACCGCGATCGACAGGTTGGCGGCCAGCGCCGCGATGATCGCCTTGTTACCGCCGCCCGCGCTCACGCCGGCCTCCCTGCTGCTTCCACAATCGATCCCATCGGTCCGTCCCCGCCTACTGCGGGATTCTCGCCTTCAGCTCCGTGATCGCCCCCACCGGGGTCGGGTCGATCCCGTACCCGAGAGCGAGGTACGTACTCGCGTAGTCGCCCAGTCCGATCAGGGAGGCGAGCCGCTCCAGCGGGTGCGTCCCCTCGGCGGAGACCTGGGTGACGTGCACCCCGCGGTCCTCGGCCAGCCGTACCGAGACCTCGCGGCGCCGCGCCACCTGGGGGTGCTCCTCGGTGTCGCGCAGCACGACCAGCCGCAGCGACCGCGCCGACTCGTCGGCGAAGATGTCCCGGGTGGCCAGCGGCCCGTCGAGCGCCATCACCTGGTTGTGGCCGGCCTCGGGGATCTCGCCCCAGACCGCCGGGTACTTGGCGTTCTCGTTGAGCTGGCAGGCCCACCGGTAGGCGGCGACCGCGGCGAGCGGCGACGACCCCCAGATCATCGGGACCGTCTCGGCCAGCTCCATGGCCAGGGACTTGCCGGGGTTGATGAACGACTCGCTGGCCGGGCGGCACCGGTGGGCGATGTCCTCCAGCCGTACGGCCACGCCCTCGAACAGCTCGTCCGACGCCTCGGTCAGCCGCATCCGGGCGGCGGCGACGACGAGCGGCACCGACAGCGCCCATACGGCGGCGCGCGGCTGCCCTCCGACGGTGACGGGCACGAACGGCGCGCCCGCCTGCCGGGCGACCGACTCCAGCTGCGAGCCGGGCGCGCCCACGGCGAGCAGGCGGCATCCGCGGCGGACGGCTTCCATCGCCACCGCGAGCGTCTCCTCGGTCCCGCCGGAGCAGGACACCGCGATCACGAGGTCGGTCGCGCCGACCCACCCGGGCAGCCGCAGGGACCGCACCGTCGTGACGGGCAGCGGGGCGCCGGGGCCGCACACCGCGCCCAGGATGTCACCGGCGATGCCCGAGCCGCCCATGCCCGCGACCACGACCGCCCGGGGCCTGCCGTCGTCGGCGAGCGACGACAGGTCGGTCTCGGCCGCGGCCCGGTGGTAGGCGCGGACCTGGGCGGCCGAGGAGGCCACCGCGGGCAGCATCCCCGAGGGGTCGCCCGCGGTCAGCCACTCCTGGTCGTCGAGCCGGTCCGGCTCCCAGCTCACGACTTCCGGGCCTCGTCGACGAGCAGCACCGGGATGTCGTCGCGGACCGGGTACACCAGGCCGCAGGACGGCGAGGTGCAGGAGAGCTCATCGGTCTCCCGCTCGGCGCGCAGCGGTGACTTGCAGTTGGGGCAGGCCAGGATCTCAAGCAGCCAGTCGTCGATCTTCACTCGCTCAGCTCCTCACGACAGCGAGGACTTCGTCCCTGATCGCTGCCATCTGAATCTCGTCGGCCGCCTCGGCGTTCAGCCTGAGCAGCGGCTCGGTGTTGGACGGACGGAGATTGAACCACCATCCGGGGCCGGACACGGTCAGGCCGTCCAGCTCGTCGAAGGTGACACCGTCGCGGGCGGCGAACCGCTCGCGGACCCGCTCGACGGCCGCCGCCTGGTCGGCGACCGTGCTGTTGATCTCGCCGGAGGCGGCGTAGCGGGTGTAGGCGGCGAGCAGGTCCGACAGCGGCCGGTCCTGCTCGCCCAGCGCGGCCAGCACGTGCAGCGCGGCCAGCATCCCGGTGTCGGCGGACCAGAAGTCCCTGAAGTAGTAGTGCGCGGAGTGCTCGCCGCCGAAGACCGCGCCGGTCCCGGCCATCTCGGCCTTGATGAACGAGTGGCCCACCCGGGTGCGGACCGGCTCACCGCCGTGCTCGGCGACGATCTCCGGCACGCTCCGCGAGGTGATCAGGTTGTGGATGATCCGGGCGCCGGGCCGCTTGGCCAGCTCGCGCACCGCGACCAGCGCGGTGATCGCCGAGGGCGAGACCGACTCGCCGCGCTCGTCGACCACCCAGCAGCGGTCGGCGTCGCCGTCGAAGGCCAGGCCGATGTCGGCGCCGGTGTCGAGGACGGCCTTCTGCAGGTCGCGGAGGTTCTCCGGCTCCAGGGGGTTGGCCTCGTGGTTGGGGAAGCCGCCGTCCAGCTCGAAGTACAGGGCGGTCAGCTCCAGCGGCAGCCCGTCGAACACCGTGGGGACGGTGTGGCCGCCCATTCCGTTGCCGGCGTCCACCACGACCCGCAGCGGCCGGATGCCGGACAGGTCGACCAGCGTGCGCAGGTGGTCGGCGTACCCCCGCAGCAGGTCGCGCCGGGACACGCTCCCGCCGCCGGGCCCGCCGATCCCCGCGGCCAGCAGCTCGGCCGCCCGGTCGCGGATCTCGGTGAGGCCGGTGTCGCCGCCGATCGGCACGGCCCCGGCCCGGCACATCTTCATGCCGTTGTAGCGGGCCGGGTTGTGGCTGGCGGTGAACATCACACCGGGCAGACCGAGACTGCCGCTGGCGTAGTACAGCATGTCGGTGGAGGCGAGGCCGATGTCGATCACGTCGACCCCCCGCGAGGCGGCCCCGCGGGCGAACGCCGCGGCCAGCGGCTCGGAGGAGGCGCGCATGTCGCGGCCGACCACGGCGGTGCGGGCCCCGGTCACCTCCGCGAACGCCGCCCCGACCGCCTCGGCGGTCTCCTCGTCGAACTCGTCCGGCACGACGCCGCGAACGTCGTACGCCTTGAAGATCCTGGCGAGGTCGCCCACTCCAGCTCCGCCCCTTTATGTCGTGTCTGCTGACCCCAGCCTAGTAGGGTCAGCGGTCACGCTGGGGCTGAGCCGAGCGGAGCACCCTGAGGTGACCGCGCCGCCCGACCTCGACCCCCTGGCCGACCGGCTCGGTGCCGCCGCCCGGGGCGGGCCTGGCGGCCTCGCGCACCGCGTTGGCCAGGGCCTCCAGGTCGTCCGTGCTCGGCGGCGCGCCCTCGCTGGGCAGGCGGACGACCTCCCAGCCGCGAGGCGCTGTCAGCCGCTCGGCATGCTCGGCGCACAGGTCGTAACAGTGCGGCTCGGCGTACGTCGCCAAGGGCCCGAGAACGGCGGTCGAATCGGCGTAGACGTACGTGAGCGTGAATACGGCAGGCTGACTGCACGCGGTGCGGGAACAGCGGCGGACGGGGCTCACGGTGGGACCGTATCCGGTAAGCGTCCGAGGCGCCACTACCTGAGCGCTCTTAACGAGCGTGTCGCCACAATTCGGACACGTGTCCCGGCTTTCACCCGCCTGTACGGCTTGCGACCGCCACGGCGGGACCGGTGCCCGGCCGCGTGCCCCCGCGCCGGGGGCGCCGTTCCCGGGCGCACCCGCGGCGCCGCGCGGCCGTTTCCGGGTCCGCCCGCCACACCGCGCGACCGGAAGGGCCGGAGCGGACATCGGGGGAACACCGGGGGAACGCCGGAGGAACACGGCCTAAGCTTGGCCCGTGAGCTCGGCACCCGGTAGACCCCGCCCTCCCCGCCGCCGCGACCGGCACGGACGCGGTATGCGCGGCCCGCTGGCGCCCTCTCACGTGCCGATCGCCAAGTCCCGCGGCGAGCGCTTCGACGATCTCGTCCTGGACGCCGTGGACCGGCTCAAGCCCCGCTGGGGCAAGCA
This sequence comes from Streptosporangium sandarakinum, assembly GCF_013409935.1. GTDB lineage: Bacteria > Actinomycetota > Actinomycetes > Streptosporangiales > Streptosporangiaceae > Streptosporangium > Streptosporangium nondiastaticum. The sequence continues at coordinate 2,263,691 of NZ_JACCCO010000001.1, forward strand.
GCTCGCCACCGTGGAGTTCGCGGTCGAGGAGGTGCCCCCGGCGGCCGACCTGGGCGACGGCCCCGGGCTGCTCGGCGGCGAGCCGATCCCGTTCGGCCGGTCCGAGCCCGCGGCGGGCAAGAGGCCGGCCGTCGTCGTCATCTACCGGCGCCCCCTGGAGGCCCGGGCCCGCGACCGCGAGCAGCTCGGCGCGCTGGTGCACGACACGGTGGTCGAGCAGGTCGCCGGGCTGCTGGGGCTGTCGCCGGAGACGGTGGACCCGGGTTACGAGGACGAGGACTGAAAAGAGCCCTTCCGCGGAGCCGGCGCCCGCCGTACCCGTGACCGCCCGCCGGGCGGCCCTCAGGGCAGCACGGTCGCCGCGGACCCGGTCACCGGCGGCACCACCGCCCAGACCCGGGCCGCGGCCAGCGGCTGGACGGTCAGCACCCGCCCGTCCTTGAGGCGCTCGTCCATCACCCGCGCGCCGTACACCGGCCCCGAGCCGGGCAGCGGCTCCGCGACCACCGCGAAGGCGCCGTCCACGTCGGGCAGCTCGACCTCCTTGGTGCGCGCGGCGAGGATCTCCACCTCGATCGGCTCCGGCGCCTTCCCCTTGCGCGGCAGCATCGTGACGCTCACCCTCCCGGCCGTCTCCGGCGCGCTGAACACCAGCCGGGAGCTCTTCTTGCCGCCCGTGCGGTTGTCGGCGACCACGCTGCCCAGGTCGATCGGGGCGGCCCCGGCGGTGAAGCCCACATCCACCCGGTCGCCGGTCCCGGTGGCCGTCACCGCGGCCACGATCGGCACCGGGGAGGTGAGCAGGACCGCGGCGGGCCTGCCGTCCAGGCCGGCGGACAGGTCCATGGCGGCGACCGACCCGGCGGGCACCTCGATCGCGTCGTGGCCGTCCAGGGCGTAGGTGCCGTCGGGCGTGACGACCCGGACCTCGACGATCGTGTCGGTCTCGGCGGGTGAGGCGACCAGCAGGTCGCGCCGGCCCCCGCCGCCGGGGACGCCGGGCACCACGACCCGGGTGGCCGGATCCGCGGAGAGCGGCAGCCAGTCGACGCCCCGCCCACCGCTCATGACCGCGTGGGCCGCCGCGGTGACCCGGCCGAAGGCGGTGCTCACCTCGACGGCCATGACCAGCGGCGAGGGGGCGATGTCACGCAACCTGATCGCGCGGCTCTCGCCCGGTTCGACCACGATCGTGTCGCCGGAGCCGCCGGCCACCGGGCCCTCGCCGGAGTAGACGGTGATCTCCACGCCCGCCGGGGCCAGGTCGGCGTTGGCGAGGTGGAGCGTGACGTCGGCCGCGGCCGGGCCCGGCCCGACCAGCCAGGCGCTCGCGCCCGGCTCCACGCACCGTGTTCCGGCCAGCCCCCGCTGCTCGCCCGAGGTCTCCCGGCGGGTCTGCGCCGCCTCCAGCCCCGCCGCCATGCTCCCGTTGGCCGTCACGACGAGCGGCGGCGAGCCGGCCTTCAGCTTCTCCTGCCAGAGACTGCCGGGGACGGTCAGGGTGGCCAGCGTCCTCTCCCCGGCGACCAGCGCGGCGGCGCCCCGCCCGCCGCCGCCCGGCGGGGTGACGACGCCGACGTCGGAGCCGCCGGGGTCGGGGCAGACGGCCGTCACGGAGGCCACCGGCACCTTCCGCGGCGCGGGAGCGGGCGCGACCGCGGTCTCCGGACGGGTCGCGGCGGCGAGGCCGTACAGGACGGCCAGGCCCGCGAGGACGGCCAGGACGAGCCGGGGCGAGCCGGGACGGCGTTCGACGAGGGCTCTCAACGGGCCACCGCCTCCCCGCCCGCCCGGGAGCCGCCCCGAAAGTCACCCCGGGAGTCGCCCCGGGAGCCACCCGGGGCGGGCTCGTCACGCGACCCGGGAGCGGCCATGACCGCGACGGCCGCCGCCATCACCGCCTGGGCCCAGAGCCAGGGGCCGTGCCACGGGTCGTCCGGGGCCGCCGGAAGGGGGGTGACCGGGAGCGTCACCCGCCACACGCCCACCCTGCGCGACAGGCTCATCCTGGCCAGCTCGGGCTGGGAGTCCAGCGCGCGGCTGACCCGCGGGTCCACCGGCGAGGCCACCGCGACGAACCGCACCCCGTGGGCGGCCAGCACCCGGACGTCGTCGCCGCCCCGGCCCGAGACCAGCCCGGCCGCCGCGACGGCGACCCGGTCGCGCGGCTCCGCGGGCACGGGGACGTCGGCCTCGCCGACCAGCGGGGTACGGCGGTGCAGCACGGTGAAGGTGAAGCCACCGCCCCGGGCGCGCAGCAGCAGGGTCAGGTCGCGGTCGCCCGAGTTGACCGCGGCCAGCGCCGGCATCGCGTCCGGAACGTTCCCGCTGATCGGGCCGTCCGCGCCCCGGGCGACCCAGGCGACCGCGGCGAGCAGGGGCGTTGAGCAGGCGGCCGCCACGACGGCGAGCGCGGCGGCCCGGCGCGCCCGGCGCGCCCGGCCCACCGCACTCGCCGTGCCTCCTCCCGCCATGGCTCTTGTGCCCGCCGTGCCCGCCGTACCTGCTGTGCTCGCCGTACCTGCTGTGCTCGCCGTCAGGAACCCCGCGGCCCGGCGCGCGGCGAGGACCGCCACCGTCAGCATTCCGGTGGCGGCGAAGGCGAGCGGCACGCCGGGCCAGGCGGGGCCGGCGTCGCCGTCCGGGGAGGCGACGGTGGTGCGGCTGACCAGGATCGCGACCAGCAGGCCGAACAGCGCGACCCCCCAGCCGGTCGCGGCGACCGGGCGGTCGCGCCGCATGGCCGTCACGGCGACGCAGGCGGCGACGAGGCCGCAGGTCACCCAGGCCGGCGGCACGCCCGGCCCGCCGGGGCCGAGTGCCAGCAGCGTCCCGGCGGGCAGCGCGGGATCGGCGAGACCGGGCCGGTGCAGGCCGGCCTCCAGCAGCAGCCGGCCCGGGTTCGCGGCGATCCCGGCCAGCCAGGGAAGCAGCAGCGCCACCGGGACACCGGACACGATCGCGACCGAGGCGGCGATGCCCCGGCGCGGGAAGGCCAGCGCGGCGAGCGCGCCGAGGACCAGCGCGAGCGGGTAGAGCAGCGGCGCGAAGGCCGTGCCGACGGCCAGCATGAGGCCGAGCGCCCACGCGGCCCGGCGGGCGCGGCGGCGCTCGCCCGTGAGCACGGTGACGGCCAGCGCCGCGCAGGCGGGCAGCAGCGTGAAGACCACGGCGGTGCCGAGCCGCCCCGCGGCGATCGCGCCGGTGGCCACCGGCAGGAGCGCGTAGCAGGCGGCCGGCAGGGCCCGCGCCCACCGGCCCGGGACGAACGGGCGGGCCGCCGCGTAGGCGCACACCCCGGCCAGCGGCACGCACCCGAGCAGCAGCAGCCACACCGCGAGCCAGGTCTTGCCCAGCAGCACCGTGGAGACCGCGGCCAGCACCGCGACGTACGGCGGGGCCCACGCGTCGCCGCCCAGCGCCGCCGGGCGGGGCCCGCCGGTGTAGAGGTCCCACAGGTCGGACGCCCCGCCGATCACCGGGACGAGCGCGCCCCCGCCCAGCCGGGAGCCGCCGAGCAGGGAGCGCTCCGCGACCAGCGTGACCGCGGTCAGCGCCAGGAAGAGCAGCACGCCGGGGTTACCGAGGAACCGCTGCATCCCCCCGGCGTCGGCGAGCAGCTCGTCGCCGTCCTCCCCGGGCGCGGTCACCGCGTGGCGGCCCGCGGACTCCGGGATCCCGGCGCCCGACAGGCGGCCCTCCAGCCACTCGGCCACCCGCCGATAGCCCGCCCCCGGCGGGGTGAGCAGCCTGGCGACCGCCCGGTGGGACCGCCGCCGTCCCGCGGCGCGGGCCCGCCGGGCCTCGGCCAGCCGGGCGGGACGGGCGAGCACCGAGCCGAGCGCGGCGATCTCGTCCAGCGCGGCGGCGGGCCGCTTGCCCAGCAGGAGCAGCAGGGCGCGGCAGGCCGAGCCGGCGATGTTGCGGGTCAGCGCCCACGGCAACGACCGGGGCGGCAGGTTCGCCATGACCACGAACACGGCGTTGCGCCGGTCCAGGCGGCGGAGACGGCCGCCGTCGCCGCCACGGCCGATACCGGCGCCGAAGCCTCCGCGGACGCCTTCACGGACGCCGCCGTCGTCGGCCCCTCCGCCGGCACCGACGCGGCGGAGGCGCCGGGCGGCGGCCTCGGCGTGCCAGGCGAGGGCGCCCGCGACGTTGCGCACCCGGTAGCCGGCGGCCCAGACCCGCCAGCACAGGTCGAGGTCGTCGCGGAACAGCGGCAGGAAGGGGTCGAGCCCGCCGACCTCCTCCCAGACGTCCCGGCGGACGAGCATCCCTGCCGTGGAGACCGACAGCACGTCGCGGTCGGCGTCGTGCTGGCCCTGGTCGTACTCGCGGGGATCCAGCCCGGTGTCCCTGCGTCCCGCCAGGTCCACGGTGACGCCGATCTCCAGCAGGACCCTCCGGTCCACCCGGTCGAGGAGCTTGGGGCCGAGCACCCCGATCTCCGGATCGTCGCCGGCCGCCCGCAGCAGGGCCCGCAGCGCACCGGGGTCCGGCGCGCAGTCGTCGTGCAGCAGCCAGAGCCATTCCCGCCCGTCCGCCGGGCCGAGCCGGTCGAGCACCGCGGCGACGGCCTCGCCGAAACCGGTCCGGCGGGGCAGGGAGAGCACGGCGTTCGGGCCGAGAACCCTTCTCATCAGCTCGGCGCCGCCGTCTCGGCTGCCGGTGTCCACCCCGACGACGCGGTCCACCGGGCGGGTCTGCCCGAGCAGCGCGTCGAGGGTCTCCCCCAGCCATCGGGCGCCGTCGTGGCTGACGATGATCGCGGTCACGGTGTCGGGGGGCGAGGGGGCGTCGGTGACGGACATGCGTCTCGCGTCCATGAGGGGGTGATGATCGGCGACAACGATACGACACGGCTGTCAGGCCATGTCAGGGGCGGAAGAAAGGTCATGTCCGCCGGGGAAGGATCATGTGCCCGGGGAGGGACACCGGCCTCGCGTGGCGGCGGGCCGTACGGCGGGCGGTCAGGGGGCGCGCGGGCGGCGGAGCACCGCGCGGGCCGGCAGGGCGTCCCGGGGCGCGGGCGCGCGGTACACGCGAGCGCGGACGGGCAGGGCGCGGGCGTGAAAAAAGGGCCACGCGCCCCCCACGGTCACGTGACCCCTCGTCATGTCACCGGACGCCCTCTCCGGACGCCCTCATCGTCTGCCGGAACCCTCAGACCGCCTCGCGCTTGATCCGGCGACGCTCTCGCTCCGAGAGCCCTCCCCAGATGCCGAACCGCTCGTCGTGCTCCAGCGCGTACTCCAGGCACTCGGCACGCACCTCACACGAGCGGCAGACCTTCTTGGCCTCCCGGGTGGAGCCCCCCTTCTCCGGGAAGAACGCCTCCGGGTCGGTCTGCGCGCACAGCGCGCGTTCCTGCCAGCCGAGCTGCTCCTCAGCGATGCCGTCTTGTGCGATGACCAGGTCGGCCACTGCACACCTCCCTGCCACCCGCCCGCAAATCGAGCCCCCCTATGAACGCCCCCCTCCTACCCAGCAGGAGGAAGGCGTAACAACACGTGTGTAATTACACGCGCGTGGCCTGTGTGACGTCAAGCGGCATGCCGATGTCCGGGGAAAGACCTGCTCTCCCCGGTCGGCGTGTCGTGGCTCCTCGCCACGAGGGCGATCGGCAGGCGATCATGACGATCGCCTGGGCGTTCAGTGCTCTCGGCGGTCGGAACCGTACCAGGACATGTTCTGCTCCTGACCGGGGCCCACCCTTTCTCTATCCGTGCTTTCCTCTCCCGTGACCTGCGCCGAGCGCTCCGGCTTGTAGATCGCGGTCGGGTCGATGGTCGGGCGTGAGTCCCACGGCCGGAGCCCGGGGTCGGGGTCGTTCAGCGGGTCTCCCTGATAGGCGCCGGGGGTGAGCCGCATCGTCGACTCCTCATGCGCGTCCCACTGCCCGCCGCCCTGCTGCCCGCCCTGCTGCTGGTACGGCTGCGCCGCGGGCGGCCCCTGGGGGGCCTGCGGATGCCCGAAGGGGTCGTCGTAGCCGCCGGTCTGCGGGCCCGGGGAGCCGGGGGAGGACATGTACTCCGGGACGCGCAGCTGCGGCTCGGTCCCCTGCGCCTGCTGGGCGTAGCTCTCCGCCTGCTGGTAGGCCTGGGCGATCTGCTGGGAGCGGGGGTCCACCGGGGCGGGCGCCTGGTAGGGCGTGCCCTGCTCGGTCTGCCAGGCGAACTCGCCGCCGGAGTAGCCGGTGAGCGGCTGGCCGTAGTTCTCCGGCGGCTGCGGGAAGGACTGCTGCGGCCGGCCGTCGAAGGCGGTGTGCGCCCCGGCCTCGGCCGGCGGGGAGTAGCCCTCCTGCGGCGAGTAGGTCTCCTGCGGGGGCGTGTAGAACGGCGTCTGCTGCTCGGCCTGCGGAGCGTAACCGCCCATTCCGCTCTCGGCCGGCTGCCGGTCGTAGCCGGGAGGCTGCGGCTCGCCGTAGGCCGGGGGCCGGGTCTGGTCGGCCTGGGCGGCGTAGGGGGCGTGCGGCTCGTACGGCGCGGCCGGCCGCTCGTACGGCGCGGCCGGCCGCTCGTACGGCGTGGCCGCGGGCTGCTCGTACGGCGTGGCCGCGGGCTGCTCGTACGGCGTGGCCGCGGGCTGGACGTCGGCCGCCACGTACGGGCCGGGCGTGTACGGCTGCTCGGCCGGGGCCGCGGGGGTCTGCGGGGGCAGGGAGGGCTGTGCCGGAGCCGGGTTGTAGGCCGGAGGCTGCGCGCCGTACCCCTGGTCGCCGGCCTGCGGCGCGTAGGCGGCCGGGGCGTGGCCCTCACCGGCCTGCGGATAGGTCGGCCCGTGCCCCTCGCCGGCCTGCGGATAGGCGGGCGCGTGCCCCTCGCCGGCCGGCGGCGCGTAGGCAGGCACGTGGCCCTCGCTCGGCTGGGCCGGGTAGGCGGTGGTCGCGGCGGACTGGAGGTGGTTCTCGGACGGGTAGCCGCCGCCGTGCCCCTCGGGGACCATCGGGGCCGCGGGGCCCTGCGGAACCGCCGGACCCTGCGTGCCGCTCTGCGCGGGCGGGAGGGCCGGAAGGCCCCGGGAGTGCTGGGGCTGGCCGTGGGCGCCGGACGGGGCCTCCTGCGGCCGGAGACCCGGCTGCGCGCCCTGGTCCGGGAACCCGTGCTGGGCGGCGGGCGCCTGCTCCGCGGGGCCCTGCGGGATCCCCGGCCCCTGGAAGCCCTGCTGGCCCTGGTGGCTCTGGTGGCCAGGCTGACCCTGCTGGAAGGCGGCCTCCTGCTGCTGGAAACCCTGCTGTGGGGCCTGCTGGGGGGCCTGCGGGGCGCCGTACTGGGGGGCATGCGGCGAATCGGGCTGCTGGGCCGGGTTCTGCGGGAAGCCCTGCTGGAACGGCTGGTCCTGCCGGCCCCCGGCGGGTCCGGCCTGCGGGGGCGCCGGGACGGGCTGCTCCTGCGCCGGGGCGTACTGCCGCTCCTGCGGGCGCTGCTCCTGCGCGCCGCCCAGGCCGCCGACGGCGCCGAGGCCGCTTCCCTCGGCGAACCCGGCGGGCCGGGCCTTGGGAGCGGCCGCGGACATCCGGGGCAGCAGGTGGAGCAGCCCGACGGCGGCGAGCGCCAGCGCCGGAACGTTGAGGAGAAGGAACTCCAGCAGGCCCATGACGTCGTCACCGGCGAACAGCCCGCCGATCAGGCCGATCGCGCCGAACAGCGTCATCAGGCCGAGGGCGGCCACGGCCACCTGGGTCATGAGCCTCAGCCGCGCGACCGGCGGGCCGAAGTGGCTTCCGAGCAGGACGCCGCCGACGAGGAGCGCGACGAAAACCGGGGAGGCGAGGCCGCCGAGGATCGCCTGGGCGCGGACGGCGAAGGACACCTCGCCGTAGCCGGACAGCCCGAACAGCAGCCGCGTGATGCCGAAAAGGACGTTCATGGCCGCCGTGGCGACCATGAGCCACGCGGCCGGTCCGCGGAGCCGGTCAGCCTCGACGTTGTTCACAACTACCCCCACCGGGTCGTCAGGTAAATCCGAGCCAGTTTTGCACATGGCCGACTTACACGTCGGAACTCTCTGCAACCTCACCAGACCCACAAGACAACCATTAAGGACACTGCCGTATATTTCGGACGACCGTATCGGTGCTCCCGCCTGCGCGGACGGCTCCCGTAACGATCAAGACAAGGCGGCCGCCGCCTCACGCCGGGCTTCCGGACCGGCCGCCACGAGGCAGTGGAAGACTGGACGTCATGCGCATCGTGTCCCTCGCCGGCGGTATCGGCGGCGCCCGCTTCCTGCGCGGCCTGCGCGCCGCGGCCCCCGACTCGGAGATAACGGTCATCGGCAACACCGGTGACGACATCGTCCTGTACGGCCTGCAGGTCTGCCCCGACCTCGACACCGTGATGTACACCCTGGGCGGCGGCATCGACGAGGAGCAGGGCTGGGGCCGGCGCGACGAGTCCCACGTCGTCAAGGAGGAGCTGGCCGCCTACGGCGTCGAACCGCAGTGGTTCGGCCTGGGAGACCGCGACTTCGCCACCCACATCGTGCGCACCCAGATGCTGCGGGCCGGATACCCGCTGTCCGCGGTCACCGAGGCCCTGTGCGCCCGCTGGGAGCCGGGTGTGCGGCTGATCCCGATGACCGACGACCGCGTCGAGACCCACGTGGTCGTCTCCGACGAGCTGGGCCGCCGGGCGATCCACTTCCAGGAGTGGTGGGTGCGGATGCGCGCGTCCGTCCCGGCCGAGCGGATCGTCCTGGTCGGCGCCGACGAGGCCCGGCCCGCCCCCGGCGTGCTGGAGGCCGTCGCCGAGGCCGACGCGGTGATCCTGCCGCCGTCCAACCCGGTGGTCAGCATCGGCACGATCCTGCAGATCAAGGGCATCCGGGAGGCCCTTGAGGGCAAGACGGTCGTCGGGGTCTCCCCCATCGTCGGCGGCGCCCCGGTCCGCGGCATGGCCGACGCCTGCCTCGCCGCGATCGGTGTGGAGACCACCGCCCAGGCCGTCCTGGAGCTGTACGGCTCGCCGCTGCTGGACGGCTGGCTGGTCGCCGAGGAGGACGCCGGGGTCGGCCTCGACGGCGTCCGCGTCGAGGCCCGCCCCCTGATCATGCACGACGTCGAGGCGGCGACCGCGATCGCCCGCGCCGCGCTCGACATGGCCACCGACCTCGCGGCCTCGCGCGGCCGGGCCACCGGGACCGGGAGCGAAGCCACCGGAGCGCGGAACGAAGCCGCCGGGGCACAAGACGAAGAGGAAAGATGAGCAGGACCCGCCGCAAGCAGGACGAGCAGCCCGCCGAGACCAGACTGGAGATCTTCCCCGTCCCCGGGCTGCCCGAGGTACGGGAGGGGGACGACGTCGGCGCGCTGATCGCCGCGGCCATGCCCGACCTCCGCGACGGCGACATCCTCGTGGTCACCTCCAAGATCTCCAGCAAGGCCGAGGGCCGGGTCCGCCGCGGCGTAGGCCGCTCGGAGGCCGTCGCCGACGAGACCCGGCGGGTCGTCGCCCGGCGGGGCGAGACCGTCATCGCCGAGACCTCGCACGGGTTCGTGATGGCCGCCGCCGGGGTGGACGCCTCCAACTCCGAGCCCGGCACCGTCGTGCTGCTCCCGGCCGACCCCGACGCCTCCGCCGTGGCCGTCCGCAGGAGCATCCGGGAGCGGCTCGGCGTGTCGGTCGCGGTGATCGTCTCCGACACCTTCGGCCGTCCCTGGCGCAACGGCCAGACCGACATGGCCGTGGGCGTGGCCGGGATGACCGCCATGCTCGACTACCGGGGCCTGTCCGACGACTACGGCAACCCGCTCGAGGTGACCCTCACCGCGATCGCCGACGAGTTCGCCGCCGCCGGAGACCTGGTCAAGGGCAAGATCGCACAGACCCCGGTGGCGGTGATCCGCGGCATGGCGGAGTACACCACCGAGGAGGACGGGCCGGGCGTGCGGGAGCTGGTCCGCCAGTCCGAGGACGACATGTTCCGGTACGGCTCGCGCGACGTGGTCTTCGCCCGCCGCACCATCCGTGAGTTCGCCGCCGAGCCGGTGGACGGCGCCAAGGTCCGCCGGGCGGTGGACGCGGCGATCGCCGCCCCGGCGCCGCACCACACGACCCCCTGGCGGTTCGTGCTGCTGGAGTCGGCCGAGGCCCGTCTGCGGCTGCTCGACGCCATGCGGGAGGCGTGGATCTCCGATCTGCGGGGCGACGGCTTCTCCGAGGCGTCGATCGAGCGGCGGGTCAGGCGCGGGGAGGTGCTGCGGGCGGCGCCGTACCTCGCCGTGCCCTGCCTGGTCATGGACGGCTCCCACACCTACCCCGACCGGCGCCGCGCGGCGGCCGAGCGGGAGATGTTCGTGGTCGCGGCGGGCGCCGGGGTGCAGAACTTCCTGGTCCAGCTCGCGGTGGAGGGTCTGGGGTCGGCCTGGGTGTCGTCCACCATGTTCTGCCGCGACGTGGTCCGCGAGGTACTGGACCTGCCCGCGACGTGGGACCCGATGGGCGCCGTCGCGATCGGCCGCCCGGCCGCGCCGCCGCGCGAGCGGGCCCCGAGGAAGGCGGACGACTTCATCGCGGTCCGGTAGGCCGGATCCCGCCCTTCCGACAAGAAAGATTGTCGGATACAGTGGTGGCATGCTGGATGTGGCGGTGATCGACGACCCGGCCGCGGCCGAGGTCTCACTGGACCCGATCCGGGCCCGGTTGCTGGCCGAGCTGGCCGAGCCGGCCTCGGCCACCATGCTGGCCGCCAAGGTCGGCCTGCCCCGTCAGAAGGTCAACTACCACCTGAAGACCCTGGAGCAGCACGGCCTGGTGGAGCTGGTCGAGGAGCGCAGGAAGGGCAACGTCACCGAGCGGGTGATGCGCGCCACCGCCTCCTCCTACGTCATCTCCCCGGTCGCGCTGGCCCCGGTGGCGCCCGACCCGTCGCGCGCGCCCGACCGGCTGTCGGCCCGCTGGCTGCTGGCCGTCGCCTCCCGGCTGGTGCGCGACGTGGGCGAGCTGATCAGCGGCGCGACCCGGGCGCAGAAGCGGGTGGCGACGTTCGCCATCGACGGCGAGGTGCGCTTCGCCTCGGCGGCCGACCGCGCCGCCTTCGCCGAGGAGCTGTCCGGCGCGGTCACCGCGCTGGTCGCCAAGTACCACGACGAGACGGCCGAGGGTGGGCGGCCCCACCGCCTCGTCATCGCGATTCATCCGCGCGTCACTCCCGAATCGGTGCAGACTCGGACCACCGGGTCCGACGGCACCGAGGAGAGCTGAATGCTGCACGAGTTCGATCTGCGCAAGGAGATCACCCTTCCGGCCACCCCCGAGGAGGTGTGGGAGGCCATCGCGACCGGTCCGGGCATCGACTCGTGGTTCATGGGGCGCAACGAGGTCCTCGGCGGCGAGGGCGGCAGCACGCGGATGACCCTCGGCGGCATGGCGGAGGGCTCCACCATCACCGCCTGGGAGCCGGGCAAGCGGTTCGCCCACCGCGGCGAGGAGGCCCCCGACGGCAGGTTCATGGCCTTCGAGTACCTCATCGAGGGACGCGACGGCGGCAGCACCGTGCTGCGCCTGGCGCAGCACGGCTTCCTCGGCGACGACTGGGAGGCCGAGTACGAGGCCATGCAGGAGGGCTGGGACATGTACCTCCACACCCTGGCCGCCTACCTGCTCCATTTCCCCGGCCGCACCGCCACGGCGGTCGTCTCCGCCTTCCGCCCTGGGTCCGCCGACCAGGACCGCGCCTGGTCGCTGCTCACCGGCGCGCTCGGCCTGCCCGGCGACCCCGCCGCGGGCGACCCGGCCCGCGTCACGGTGGACGGGCTCGCCCCGGTCGAGGGCGTGGTCGACTACGCCGCCGGACGGTCCCTGCTGGGCGTCCGCACCGCCGACGGCCTCTACCGGTTCATCCACTCCGGCCCGGAACGGGGCGACGTGATGGTCCTGGGCCACCACCTGTTCGCCCCCGACGCCGACGCCGCGAAGGCCGAACGGGCCTGGCAGGACTGGCTCACCGCCCTGTTCTCCTGATCATCGGGCGGGGACGTCGCGGGCCGCCCCTCCTTTCGGAGGGAACGCCCCCGCGATGCCCGTCCGGCAGGCTCAGCGCGCCTCCAGCGGGAGCGGGGCCCGTACGCTGCGGCAGACGCCGTCGCTCGCCGCGGCGGCGGCCAGCCGCTCGGCGTCCGGCACACCGTAGGAGGTGGTGCGCTGCCGGACCGGCCGGCCGGTGGGGGCGACCATCGCCGCGATCTCGGTGATCGTCTTGAAGGAGCCGTTCTCGGATCCGGCCATGCGGCTGATCGTCTCCTCCATCAGCGTGCCGCCGAGGTCGTTGACGCCGCCCTGGAGCACCTGGCGGCACAGGTCGTCGCGGAGCTTGACCCAGGAGCACTGGATGTTGCCGATCGCGCCGTGCAGCAGGACGCGGGCCAGCGCGTGCACGGCCCGGTTCTCCCGTGCCGTCGGTCCGGGCCGGGCGATCCCGGCGAGGTAGATGGGGGCGCTGGTGTGGACGAACGGCAGCGGCACGAACTCGGTGAAGCCGCCGGTCTCCTCCTGGATACGGCGGATCAGCCGGATGTGCCGCACCCAGTGGGCGTGGGTGTCCACGTGGCCGTACATCATCGTGGCCGTCGTCGGGATGCCGAGCCGGTGGGCGGTGGTGATCACCTCGACCCACTCGGCGGCGGGCAGCTTGCCCTTGGTCAGCACCCACCGCACGTCGTCGTCGAGGATCTCGGCCGCGGTCCCCGGCAGGGAGTCCACGCCCGCCTCCCTGGCCCCGGCGAGCCACTCCTCGACGGACACGTTGAGCCGGCTGGCGCCGTTGACGACCTCCATCGGCGAGAAGGCGTGCAGGTGCATGTCCGGCACCCGGGCCTTGACCGCGCGGGCGAGGTCGAAGTAGGCGTCACCCGGCATGTCGGGGTGGATGCCGCCCTGCATGCACACCTCGGTCGCCCCGGCCTGCCACCCCTCCCAGGCGCGGTCGGCGACCTGCTCCAGGCTGAGCGTGTAGGCGTCGGCGTCGGTACGGCGCTGCGCGAAGGCGCAGAACCGGCAGCCGGTGTAGCAGACGTTGGTGAAGTTGATGTTCCGGTTGACGACGTAGGTCACGTCGTCCCCGGCCGCCTGGCGGCGCAGGTCGTCGGCGATCCGGCACAGCTCGTCCAGCGCGGCGTCGTCCGCGCCCGCGCCGTCGGCGTCGCCGGCGGTGTCGAGGAGGATGAGCGCCTGCTCCTCGGTCAGCCCGGCCGGGTCGGACGCGGCCCGCCGCAGCGCCTCCGACACCTCCCCCAGCAGCGCCGCGGGCGCCCGCCCGGCACGGTCCCCGGACGGCGGGCCCGCGGGCAGGCGGTCCCTCAGGGCGTCCCAGTCGCCGTAGACGTGGTCGAAGTCGTCGCGGCGGTCGCGGCTGCGTCCCTCGGTGTCCACGGCCGTGTGCAGATCGGTCCGGCCCGCGGCGGCGAACCCGCCGTCCGGCTCCTGCCAGGGGCGGCCCACCGGCGTCGCGCCCTCGCGGGCCAGGCCGGTCTCCGGGTCGGCGAGTGCGGCCACGTGCCCGCGCAGCCGGGGGTCGAGCCACGGCTCGCCGGCCAGCACGTACTCGGGGTAGATCGTCAGCCGCTCACGCAGGGTGAACCCGGCGGCGGCGGTGCGGGCGGCGAGGTCGTCGATCTGCGGCCAGGGCCGCTCGGGGTTGACGTGGTCGGGCGTCAGCGGAGAGACGCCGCCCCAGTCGTCGATGCCGGCCCGGATCATCAGGGCGTGCTCGCCGTCCACCAGGTTGGGCGGGGCCTGCAACCGCACGCGCGGTCCGAGCACCAGCCGGGCCACCGCGATCGTGGCGGCCAGCTCCCGCAGGTCGGCGTCGGGCATGCCGCGCATCGCCGTGTCGGGCTTGGCGCGGAAGTTCTGGACGATGACCTCCTGGAGCCCGCCGTACTCGCGGGCCACCGCGCGCAGCGCGAACAGCGACTCGGCGCGCTCGGCGACGGTCTCGCCGATGCCGATGAGGATGCCGCTGGTGAACGGCACGTTCGTGCGCCCGGCGTCCTCCAGGACGCGCAGCCGTACCGCCGGGTCCTTGTCGGGCGAGCCGTAGTGCGGGCCGCCCTTCTCCTCGAACAGCCGCCGCGAGGTGGTCTCCAGCATCATGCCCATCGACGGCGCGACCGGCTTGAGCCGCTGCAGGTCGCGCCAGGACAGCACGCCCGGGTTCAGGTGCGGCAGCAGCCCGGTCTCCTCCAGGACCCGGATCGCCATGGCGCGGACGTAGGAGAGGGTGTCGTCGTAGCCGTGGGCGTGCAGCCACTCGCGGGCCTGGGGCCAGCGGTCCTCGGGCCGGTCGCCGAGGGTGAACAGCGCCTCCTTGCAGCCCAGTTCCGCGCCCCGCCGGGCGATGTCCAGCACCTCGTCGGGGCCGAGGTACATGCTCTCCAGCCGGTGCGGGGCGACGGCGAACGTGCAGTAGCCGCACCGGTCGCGGCAGAGCCGGGTCAGCGGGATGAAGACCTTGCGGCTGTAGGTGACGACCCCCGGCCGCCCGGCGGCGGCGAGGCCCGCGTCCCGGACCCGCCCGGCGTGTTCCAGCAGGGCTTCGAGGTGCTCTCCGGTCGCGTGCAGCAGGACGGTGGCCTCGGTGACGTCGAGGGTCTTGCCGTCCCGGGCACGGGCCAGGGCTCGCCGCGTCGCGGTGTCGGTGGGGTTCACGCTCATGGGGGCACATTACGGCCCGCTCCCCGGCCGGCTCGCCGCGGGTCCGGATCGCCGTCCAGACATTTCAGCAGATCTGAACTGTCAGGTAAAGAAAGTCTCGATAGACGTAAATGCATGCGTAAACATATATTTGAGGAGTCCCAAGGAGATCCCTGACAGGAGCCGATGATGATCTGGTTTCTTCTCGCCCTCGGCCTCGTCGCCGCCCTCGGCCCGCTGGCCGGTGCCGACTCACGCGACAGCCGCGACTGGCAGCCCGCCACGGCCTTCGCGGACCGCTTCCCGGTCAGAAAGAGCGGAAGTCGCGCGCGGCGAGCCGCGGCCCGCGAGCGGGCGGCCGCTCACCGCACAGCGCCAACAGCCGGCTGACCCGGTGCCGGTGGCCCCGGTAGGGGGCCAGCAGCCGCAACATCCCCGCGTCGTCGGTCCGCTCCCGCGCCAGCGACCAGCCGACCAGCGACGGAAGGTGGAAGTCGCCCACCGACACCGCGTCCGCGTCGCCGTGCGAGCGCTGCCGCACCTCCGCGGACGTCCACACCCCCACCCCGGGCAGCGCCCGCAGCAGCCGGTCGGCCTCGGCACTGCCCGAGACCGCCTCCAGTTTGGCGGCGTGCCACGCGGCGTTCGCGATCGTCCGCGCCCGTACGGCCTCGGCCCCCGCCCGGTGCCAGTCCCACGAGGGGATCGACCGCCACACCTCGGGGGCGGGGAAGACCCGCATCCCCTCGGGCGCGGGGCCCGGGGCGGGCTCGCCGTACCGGCGCAGCAGCCACCGCCACGCCCGCCACGCCTCGGCCGTCACAACCTTCTGTTCGAGAACGGCGGGGACCAGCGCCTCCAGCACCCGGAAGGTGCGCCCGATCCGCAGGCCCGCGTGCCGTCCGGCGGCGAGGCGGACCACGTCGTGCGCCGGGACGAGCCCCTCGGGGTCGTCGTCGGCGCCGAGCAGCGCAGGCAGGGTCTCCAGCAGCCAGCCGGCCCCCGGTCCCCACGCGGCGCCGCTGACCCGGCCGTGCCGCAGCGAGACCCGTAGCGTGCCGGGACCGTCGGGGGTCCGTGACGTCCGCCATACCGCCCCGTCGGGGGTCATCCGCCAGGCGGGGTCACCGCCGCCCCGCCGGTGCGGCGCCAGGACGAGCTCCAGGTCGAGCGGCCGGTCCTGCGGCCACTCACGCCGCTTCGGCCCGCCGCCCGCCGGGCCGGTGAGGACCGGCGACGCCCCGGTCCCGGCTTCGGACGGCCGGAGCGCCTCGCCGGGCGTCCCGACCGGCCCGCGCGGCCCGACCGTCCAGGAGCCGCCCGCGCCGCGCGGCGGCCAGGCCGCGCCGGGGCCCCTGCGGAAACGCCCTCCCATGCCGCTCCCCTTGCCCCCGGGCCGTACCCGCGAACCGCGGTCAGACGTCGCTGGAGAAGCGGACGGCGCACTCCGGCAGCACGACACCCGGCCAGAGACGGCTGCCCGCGAGCAACTCGTTGCCGGAGCCGACCACCGCGCCGTCGCCGATCACCGCCCCCCGCAGGACCGCGCCCGGGAAGATCTCGGCGCCGATCCCGATCACCGAGTCGACCACCGTCGCCCCCTCGTGGACCACGCACTCGTCGCTCAGCACGCTGCCGGAGACCTGCGCGCCGGACTCCACGACCGCGCGGGCGCCCACCGTCGAGCCGCCCTCGACCTTCGCCTCGGGCGAGACCACCGCGCCGGGCAGGGCGAGGAACTCGCCGGTGGGGCCGGGCAGGGCCGGCGAGTGGAGGCGGCCGAGGACCAGGTCGCGGGAGCCCTTGACGAACGCGGCGGGCGTCCCCACGTCGAGCCAGTAGGAGGCGTCGGCGTACCCGAGCACCGGGACGCCCGCCTCGATCAACGAGGGGAAGGTCTCCCGCTCGACCGAGACGACCTCGCCGGCCGGGATCGTGTCGATCACCGAGCGGGTGAAGACGTAGCAGCCGGCGTTGATCCGGTTGGTGACCGGGTTGGGGGTCTTCTCCAGGAAGGCCGTCACCCGGCCCTCGTCGTCGGTCGGCACGCACCCGAAGCGCGTCGGGTCGTCCACCTCGGTCAGATGCAGGGTGACGGCGGCCCGCCGCTCGACGTGCATGGCGACCTGCGCGCCGATGTCGTGGCCGGACAGGATGTCGCCGTTGAGCACCAGCACCGGCGCGTCGGGGCCGCAGGTCAGCGCCTCGGCGGCGTTGCGGATGGCGCCGCCGGTGCCGAGCGGCGTCTCCTCGGTCATGTACTCCAGCGAGAGGCCGAACGCCGAGCCGTCCCCGAACGCCTCGGAGAACATCTCCGCCCGGTAGGAGGTGGCGAACACGATGCGCCGCACGCCGAACGAGCGGGCCCGCGAGAGCTGGTGCGCGAGAAAGGGAACCCCCGCCGTGGGCAGCAGCGGCTTGGGCGTGCCGAGGGTCAACGGACGAAGGCGCGTGCCCTGTCCACCGACAAGGAGGATCGCCTCAAGATCCGGCAAAGGGGTTTCCATCATCCCGCGAGGTTAGCTCACTATTCGACCGCGCGCCGATACGACACGACGTGCGCCTCCGCGGAAGCCTCCCAGGTGAACTCCCTGGCACGGGCCGGACCGGCCGCCGAGAGCGCCCGGCGGCGCTCCCCGGAGGCCAGCAGCGCGCGCAGCGCCTCGCCGATGCTGACGTCGTCGGGTTCGGTGTAGGCGACCGCGTCGCCGCCCACCTCCGGCAGCGAGGCGCGGTGCGTGGTGAGCACCGGGGCGCCGCAGGCCATCGCCTCCAGAACCGGCAGCCCGAAGCCCTCTCCCAGGGAGGGGAAGGCCGCCACCGTCGCCCCGCCGAAGAAGCCGCACAGGTCGGTGAAGGCGAGGTATCCCGGCATCAGCACCCGCAGGCGCGACGGCGCCTCGCGCACCGCGTCCTCCACGCCGGCGTCGCGGGCGCCGGCCGTACCCCCGGCCAGCACCAGCGCGGGAGGCGCGGGCAGGTCGCCGACGGCGCGGACGAAGCCGCGGACGAGGTTGGGGACGTTCTTGCGCGGCTCCAGCGGGCCGAGGAAGGCCACGTAGGGGGCGCCGTGCAGGCCGAGCCGGTCGGCGGCGTGCCTGACCTCCCGCGCGGACGGCGGATGGAAGAGCGCCGGGTCCACGCCGTGGTAGGCGACGTCGATCCGGGTCGGGTCGGCCGCGAGCACCCGGACCAGCTCGTCCCGCGTCGCCTTGGAGGGCACGATCACCCGCGCGGCGTGCCGTACGGCCGTGCGGGTCGCCGAGCGGAAGAACGCCGCCTTGAGCGGGTCGTGCCGGGCGGGCTCGGTGAAGCAGGTGACGTCGTGGACGGTCACCACGGTCGGCAGGCCCGAGCGCAGCGGCATCGAGTAATAGGGGGCGTGGATCACCGTGGCGCCGGCCTGCCGGGCGAGGACCGGCAGGCCGGTCTGCTCCCACGCCAGCCTGGCCGCGCGGTTGGCGATCCGCAGCGGGCCGGTGAGGATCCGCGCCGACGGCGCGAGCGCGGCGTACCGCTCGCCGTCGGCCCGCTGGCAGACGATCGCGAGGTCGGTGCCGGCCCGGTCGAGCGCCGCGACGAGCCCGTCGACGTATCTGATCAGTGCGCCGCGGTCCGCGGGGACCGCGGCCGCGTCCACAAGCACCCGGAACGTCACCGAGGATCACTCCCCCCAACGGGTTCGGTGTGATGCGCGCGGAAGGGCCGCCCCTCTCCGGTCCCTCACTCTATTGCCAGAGCCTCGGGAAATGTGCGACGAATCACACAGGTTCTCCCCGTGCCGCCCACCCGGACTCTCCCGGGCGACGTCATGCCGGGGAGGGCACCTCACGCCGTACCGCTCACCCGGGTTCCCCGCGCGGCATCATGCGGGGGCACCTCACACCGTGCCGCTCACCCGGATTCCTCCCGGGCGGCGTCGTGCGGGGAGGGCACCTCGCGCCGCGCGGCCAGGCCGGCCGCGCCCGCGCAGACGAGGTCGCCGATGACGATCACGACCCGGGAGCAGAGCGCCACCGCGATGGCCGACCCCCGGTCGAGGACCGGCGCCATGACGGCCACCATCGCCACCTCGCGCACCCCCGCGCCGGCCGGGACCACGAACGTCATGATGCCCAGGCACCACGACAGCGCGAACGCCCCGATGGAGAACAGCACCGCCGACGCCCCGGAGGGGCCGAGCTGCGTCACGAGCGCCGCCAGGTGCAGGCCGTAGGCGATCCAGCCGAGCGTCGCCCAGCCCAGCGCGGTGAGCATGCCCCGGCGGGTGAGCGGGCGCTCCAGCGGGCCGCGGCCCAGCTTGCGCAGCCCGAACCCGAGGACGGCGTTGATCACCCGCGGCTCGAACGCCACCGCCAGCACCGGCACCAGCAGGAACACCCAGGCGTACGGCACCGCCGTCCCCGGCAGGGCCACCAGCAGCGTCACCGCCGAGACGACCAGCCCGCTGGCGAGCTGCACCGGCAGCGTCAGGAAGAACGCCGCGGCGCTGCGTGGCCGGGGCACGCCCAGCTCCCGGCCCATCTCCATCTGCGCGAGCACCGGCCACAGCGAGCCGGGGATGTACTTGCCGAGCTGCCCGACGAAGAAGACCTTCGCCCCGGCGCGCACCGGCAGCGGCGAGCCGAGGTCCGCCAGCAGCGACCGCCACGTCATCATGCCGCCGCCCAGCGCCGCGACCACCGCGACCAGCGACAGCACGAGCGACGGCCACGACAGACGGGCGAAACCGGCGCTGATCTCCGTCCACTGGCGCGCCACCGCCCATGCCCCGAACCCCAGGGCGACGAGCAGGAACGCGACGCGGACCAGCCTGCGCAGCGGCTTCGCCGGCCTGGCGGGCCGCACGGCTCCCTCTTCCTCTTCCCGACGGTCCTCGGGCCTCTCCACGGGCATGCGGCCTCCCCGGGACCTCATCGTCCGGCCACCGGACTCACCGCGTGGCCACCGGGTCGGGCGGCTGGGGCAGCGACGGCCCGGCCGGGCGGCGGCCGCCCTTGGTCGCCACCCACAGGTAGGTCGGCACCACCGGCAGCAGCGCCCGCAGGACGGGGCGGGGCAGCCGGGACAGCACGGCGGTGGCCGCGCGGCCCGCCGCGCCAGGGAACAGCTCCGACCCGGCGAAGGCCGCCGGGGTGGCGAGCACCGGGAAGGTGTAGTCCCACACCCGGAACCCCCGGGCCATCCGCCGCAGGCCGCTGCGGGTGCGGTATCGCTCGTAGTAGCTGTCGGCCCGGCCGAAGAGTCGCACGTAGCGGTCGGCCAGGGCGGGCGGCAGGTAGGACAGGAACGGCAGCTTGTAGTGCGGCTCCATCACCCCGAGCCGGTTGCCCAGCCCGAGGTACAGGACGCCGCCGTCGGCCAGCACCCGGTGCATCTCGGCCATGATCGCGTCGGGGTCGACGACGTGCTCGTAGATGTGGTTGAACACCAGCACGTCGATCGAGGAGTCGGGAAACGGCAGCGCGGTGCCGTCGGCGCACACGAACCGGACCCGGTCGCCGAACCGCTGGGCCGCCCGGCGCAGGCCGGGCACGTCGATGTCGACGCCGAAGGTGCGGCGCGCGCCCGCCGAGGCCAGCTCGTCGGCGATGAACCCGGCCGAGCAGCCGATGTCGGCGACGGTCAGCCCTTCCAGGACGTCCTTGTCGCGGCCGAGGAAGTGACCCAGCACCGCCACGATCTTCGCGGCCTTGCGGCGGCGCTTCTCCTCGTCCAGCATCGCCGCCTGGAACTCGGAGTACTCCAGCTGGGCCTGGCGCTCCCCGCCCGCCCCGCCTCCCGGCCTCCCGGTCGCCTTACCGCTCGCCTTTCCGCTCACCGAGTCGTCCACCGCTCCCCGCTCGCCCGCGCCGTCACCCGGCGCGTCCGGCCCGTCGTCCGTCGTCCGCCGGCTCCGGTCGCCCGGCGGCGCCTCCGGCTCCTCGTCCGTCGGCGTCCGTCGGCGTCCGTCGTCGTCGGCCGCCCGGCGGCGCGTTCTCACCGGCGCCGCCATGCCGCCCAAGCGTACCGGCGCGCCCGCTCCCTACCGCCCGGTACGGTCCCGGCCGTACTGTGGGCGCATGCTGCGCCGACTCCGGACAAGCCGCCTGCTGCGGGTTCTCCTCGCCCTCGTCGCCATCGGCTTCCTCGGCTACGGCCTGACCCGGAACTGGGACGACACCCGCCGCGCGCTGGCGGAGCTGTCGTGGTGGTCGGTGGCCGGGGCCTGGGCGTCGGTGATGGCCGGGGCGGGCTGCATGCTCGTCGCCTGGCAGCGGGTGGTCGCCGGGCTCGGCTCGCCGCTGCCGCTGCGCGTGGCCGCGCGCGTGCTGTTCGTCGGGCAGCTCGGCAAGTACGTCCCGGGGTCGGTCTGGGCCTACGCGGCGATGATGGAACTGGGCCGCGACCACGGCTGCCCGCCCCGGCGCACCTTCAGCGCCACCTCGCTGGCCCTGCTGGTCTCGCTGGGCTGCGCGGTCGGCCTCGCCGCCGCCACGCTGCCGTTCACCGCCCGGTCGATGGCCGGGCGGACGTGGTATCTCGTCCTGGTCATCCCGGTGATCGCGGTGTGCCTGCACCCGAGGGTCCTCACCTGGGGGCTGAACCTCGCGCTGCGGATCGCCCGCCGGGAGCCGGTCGAGCGGGTGCTGCCCGGCCGCGCCCTGCTCGCGGCCCTCGGCTGGACGCTCCTCGGCTGGCTGGTGTACGGCCTGCACGCCTGGCTCGTCCTGGGCGACCTGACCGGCGACTTCTCCCTCTACGCGCTCGGCGCCGGAGCCTACGCCGCCGCCTGGGCCACCGGCCTGCTGATCGCGGTCGTCCCGGCGGGGGTCGGCGTGCGCGAGGCCGCGATGGCCGCGGCTCTCATGTCGGGACTGAGCCAGGACGCGGGCGGCCTCGGGACCGTGGAGACGGTGGCCGTCGTCTCCGTCGTCGCCCTCGTCTCCCGGCTGGCGTTCACCCTCACCGACCTGGCCTGGGCCGGGATCGGCTGGCTGCTCGGCCGCCGGGCTCAGGCCCCGGCGGAGACCAGCGCGTCGGCGTACGCCGCCCAGTAGGGGTCGGGGTCGACGGCCTTGACCCCGGCGCGCAGCCGCTCGGGCTCGCCCGGCCGGTAGAACCTCTCCAGCGTCGCGCGCAGCTCCTCCACCGACCCCGGCTCGACGAGCAGGCCGTCCACGCCGTCAGTGACGTGGTCGGCGAGCGTGCCGACCCGGGTGGCGATCACCGGCACCCCCAGCTCGTGGCCGAGCCACACCTGCTGGCTGGCCGTACCACCGCGGTAGGGCAGGACCAGCGCGTCCACGTCGGCGAACAGCGCCGGGAGGTCCTCGTCGGCGACGTAGCCCGGCCGCAGCTCCACCCGGGTGGTCAGCCCCAGCTCGCTGACGAGCGCCTCGATCTTCTCGCGGACCCCCCAGAACTCCCCGGCCACCCGCAGCGAAACGCCCTCGGGCAGCGCGCGGATCAGCAGGTCGAGCCCCTTGTACGGCCGGACCAGGCCGAAGAACAGCAGCCGGTTCGTCACGCCCTCGACGTGGTCGTTCCCACGCAGTCCCCGCGGCAGGTGCGGCGCCATCTCGGCCACCCTCACCGGGGCGGACGTCAGCCCGCGGGCCAGCCCGGCCTGCTTCTCGGAGTGCGTCAGCACGCCGTCCACCCGGCGCAGCAGCGCCCGCACCAGCGGCTCGTCGTACGGCTTGCGCTCGTGCGGCAGCACGTTGTGGCACAGCGCCACCACCCGGGTGCGCCGCCGCAGGCCGGACAGGATGCCGAGGTAGGGCGGCACCTGCACGGAGCTGAGCAGTACCAGGATCACCAGGTCGGCGCTCGCGAGGCGGCGTCCGGCGCGGAACCAGCCGTCGGGCCGCCGCCAGTCGAGGTCGCGGCGGACGTTCGGGAAGGGCCGCTCGTCCGGGGTGTCCACGGTCTGCTGCCCGGGGTACAGGAACGACGGGTACTGCGCCCGCCACGACTCGACCACCACGTCGTGGCCGGCGTCGCGCAGCCGGTGCGCCAGCTCGGCGGTGTGCGCGGCCCCGCCGCCCTTGTACGGGTGGACCGGCCCGACGATCGCGATGCGCATCTACTCGCTCCTGGACCGCACGATGAGGTCCGCCAGCAACGCCAGCGAACCGATGAGCAACCCGGAGATGAAGATCACGATGGTGTTGCTGGCGAGGTAGAAGGGGTGGATGACGTTGTCGTAGATCCCCTTGACGATACCGATGCAGACCAGCCAGATGGCCGGGGGCATCAGGACCTTCAGCGGGTTGAAGTACATCACCATCCGCAGCACCTGCAGGATGTAGCGGTAGGCGTCGGAGATGAAGCTGAACTTCGACTTGCCGGCCCGCTTGCTGTACTCGATCGGCAGGTAGTAGACGTCGTGCTGGTTCGACAGGAACGACAGCGTGATCGTGGTGACGCAGGAGAACCCGGGCGGCAGCAGCCGCAGGTAGGGCCTGGCGACGGACTTGCGGAACGCCCGCAGCCCGGAGTTGAGGTCGGGGATCTTCTGCCCGGCCAGCCGCTCGGCCACCTTGCGGATGAACCACTTGGCCGGCACCCGCAGGATCTTGTGCGAGCCCTCCTCGGTGGTCCGCGCGCCCACGACCTGGTCGATCGTGGGGTCCTTCTCCAGGAGCTGGACCAGCTCGGGGATCCGCTCGTTGGGGTAGGTCATGTCGGCGTCGGTCCACACGACGATCTCGCCGCGGGCCTCCTGGGTGCCGATCCGGCGGACGGTGCCCGACCCGCCGTTGCGGTGGAACGCCCTGATCCGCATGTTCGGGAACCGCGGCGCGGCCTCCTGCAGCCTGGCCAGGGTCTGGTCGGTGGAGCAGTCGTCGACGGCCACGAGCTCGTAGGTGTACCCGCTGGCGTCCATGGCCGCGCAGATGCGCTCGACCTCGTCGATGACGTGGTCCTGCTCGTTGTAACAGGGCAGAACGATCGTCACGTACGGCGTTGCGTCCACGGCTGGTCCACTCTCGGAGGTCGTCTCGGTCGTACTCACGTCCGGCGAGGATACTCAGCCTATCCGAGCCCCGTGGCCACATGCCCCGGTCCGGGATCCCCGCAGGGGCCGCCCCTGAGCCTTCGGGAGGAGGTCACGCGGCCGGCGGCGGGGTGAGCGCGGCTCCGCCGAGCGGGCCGCCGGCCGGCCTTCCGGCTCCCCGTCCGCCTCCTCCGGTCACAGAACGTCCTCGGTGGTGAGGGCCGTCAGGACCCGGAGGGAGGGTTCTCGGCGGGGACGGTCATCCAGGCGTCGATGGCGGTGGACCAGGTGCCGTCCGGGGGGCTGACGAGGGAGCGTTCGTCCTGGCGGGTGCGCAGCGCCATCACCTGGACCGGCTCGCCGTACCGGGTGAGCTGGCTCCCCTTGACGGCGAGCAGGACGGGGACGCGGCCGGCGGCGCGGATCCGGGAGGCCAGGCGCAGCACGTCGGTCTTACCGGCGACGTCGGAGCCCCACAGCAGGGCGACCCGCGCGGCGGGGACGCCGCAGGCGCCCCGGACCACCTGGGTCAGCCGGTCGCCGGTGACCCGCTCGACGATCAGCACCGAGGCCCGTTCGGGCAGGGCCGCGCACATCGCCTCGACGGCCGCGCGCTCGCCCCGCTCGACCGGGGTGAAGGCCGTGCCGATCGAGGTCACGGCGGCGGGGACGACGAGCAGCGCCGCGCCCACGACGGTCAGACTCCGCTGCGCGGCCGGACCGTAGCCCATCCGGCGGATCTTGTCGCGCGCCCAGCGCAGGCCCCACACGGCGAGCACGATCAGGCCGGGCAGGACGACCGGGACCAGCCGCCGGGCGGCCCAGGGGTGGTCGGGGGTGATGGCCGGGCGGTAGAGGGTCGTGACGGTGGTCCAGCCGATCACGGCCAGCGGCAGCAGCCAGCCGAACCCGGTGCCGCGGGCGAGCCTGCGGGCCAGGACGGCCGCGGCCAGCGTGGCGAGCACCACGGCGGGCACGCCGATGTACCACATCACCCAGTGCAGGGAGTCCTCGTAGTACAGGCGGGTGCCGTCCACCGGCAGGCCGTTGGCCCGCTGGGTGTTGGTGATGAACAGGGCGTTCAGCCGGTCGGCCCGCGTGGTCGGCACCCTCGTGACCTGGTGCAGCCACGGCCGGGCGGCGAAGACGGCCATCACCGCGACCACCAGGCCGGCGACGGTCTCCGGCAGCCACCGCAGCGCCGCGACCCGGCGCAGCGCGGCGGCGAGCGGCCGGGCCAGCAGCGCGGCGACCACGGTGAGGGCCACGACCGCGCCGCAGATGAGCAGCAGCGGCGTGAGCGAGCTGGACAGATATTTCAGGTACGGCCGCGACAGGAGGTAGCCGGCGGCGACCCCCAGCCCGGTGCCCACGACGAGCCCGCCGAGCAGCGGGAGGCCGAGCCGTCCCTCCTCCCGCAGGCCGGTCCGGCCCATGGCGATGAGCAGACCGGCGTAGACGAGCACCGGAAGCACGTCGCGCAGCCCGTCGATCCTGACCAGGACCGCCAGCCCGAACACCAGACCGGCCAGTGCGGCTCCGGCCAGCGCGGCGCGCGGCTGGGCCTCGCGGACCTCCCCGGGCAGCTCGGCGGAGGGCGTGGTGGGCAGGTAGCCGAGGCCGGTGACGCCGGCGCGGAGCCTGGCCCGGGCGTCGTGCAGCAGGATCAACCCGCCGAAGATCAGGATGAGGGACGGGATCTCGCTGAACGTCGTGCGGGCGGTGTAGAGGAACGGGAGGCTGACCGCGAGCAGCAGGGCGGCGACCGGCGCCCAGCGCCCGCCCGCCAGCCGGGCGGTCAGCCCGGCGACGACCAGCACCGCCAGCGCCCCCAGCACGGGCGGCGCCAGGAGGAGCCCGGTCAGGCCGCCCAGCCAGTGGCCGAACGCGTACAGCAGCGGCGGGCCGGGCATGAACTGCGGCACGACCGCGCCGCCGGAGTCGTAGAAGCCGGCGCTGTAGAACTGCAGCGCCGGGTCGGGTCCGCCGAGGGCCGCGATGTCCCGCGGGATCGGCAGCGAGCCGTGCCGGGCCAGCCAGATCGTGGTCTGCGCGTAGGTCGCGGGGTCGCGGCGGACGACGAGCTGCTCGCTGTGGAAGACGGCGTTGAAGACCGCCGAGCCCAGCGCCACCGCGACGACCGCGCCGGTCTGCCGGGCCGTCGCCTCGACCGTCTCGGGCAGGCGGCGCAGGCCGTACCGGCACAGGGCGGCCGCCGCGAGCAGGCCCAGCGGCACCGCGACGAGCGGCCGGAACCAGCCGAGCAGCAGCAGCGGCAGCCCGGCCAGCAGCCAGCCCACCAGCACGAGCGCGGGCGCGGCCGACAGCACGGCGAGCACGGTGCCCGCCGAGGGCCCGCGCTCGCGGTCTCGTGAGCCGGCCTCGGCGGCCGGCGTCGAGGGTGGTGACGGCCTCATAGCTGGACCCGAGCGTAGCGGCGGCCGGAACCGGCGGCGACGGGCGGCCGGAACGGGCACCGCGTCCGGAGCCGGAACGGGCGCAAGACCGGGTGCGGCGTCCGGCGCGGTGCCGGGTGCTGCGTCCGGCGCGGGGCCCGGGCCGGAGCCGGTAGCGTACGCAGCGCGCGAAGGGGGCTGGACGTGGGCGGGCGGGTGCGGCGATACCGGCGGTTCCTGCGGGACACGGGCGCGTGGGCGCGTGGACGGCTCCCGCGCGGCGTGGCCGGAGGGGTGCGGCGTCACCGGTGGTTTCTGGGGGTGCTGGGCCTCGGGGCCGCCCTGCGGGTGGTCACCGTGCTGGGATACCGGCCCGCGCTGTGGTTCCCCGACTCCTACACCTACGTCGTCACCGCCATCAAGCCCCGGCCCGACCTGGTCCGGCCGGCCGGGTACTCCATGTTCCTGCGGTTGTTCGAGCCCTTCCACAGCTTCGCCCTCGTCGCGTCGGTCCAGCACCTGCTGGGTCTCCTGGTCGGTGTGCTCGTCTACCTCACCGCCCGGCGGCTGGGCGCCCCCGGCTGGGCGGCGGTGCTCGCGTCGGTCCCTCCGCTGCTGGACGCCTACCAGATCGAGCTGGAGCACCTGCTTGTCTCAGACACATTGTTCGCCACTCTGGTCATGTCGGCCGTATGCCTCGCCGTGTCCCGGGCGACTGGACCGGTTTCTCCAGGTTCGTCCGCTCCGAGCCGGACCGTAGGGCTGGTGGCGGCGGGCGGGATCGGCCTGCTGGCGGCGGCGGCGACGCTGACCAGGACGGTCGGCCTGCCGCTGGTCGCGCTCTTCGCGGCCTGGCTGGTCTACCGGGCGCGGGGCCGGGTGCTCGCAGCCGGGGTGATGATCGCGGCGGCGCTGGTGCCGATCGCCGGGTACGCCCTCTGGTTCCACACCTCCCACCAGCGGTTCGGCCTGGTGGGCGCGAACGGCGTCTTCCTGTACGGCAAGACGATGACCTTCGCCGACTGCGCGGTGATGAGGCCGCCGCCCGACCTGGCCGTGCTGTGCGACCCGCGCCCTCCGGCGGCGCGGCCCCCGGCCCAGGAGTACGTCTGGAGCAAGGACTCGCCGCTGGTCAGACTGCCCGGCATCACCTTCACCGAGGAGAACGACGCGCTGGCCGGGCGGTTCGCGTCGCTGGCCATCACCCGCCAGCCGCTCGACTACCTCGGCTCGGTGCTGTCGGAGCTGGCCCGGTCCTTCACCCCGGACCGCCCGGTCTACCCCGACGCGGAGGTCTACGGCTACTACGAGTTCCCCGCGACGCCGCCCCCGCCCCCGGGCCGCTACCCGGCCACGGTGGGCGCCGAGTTCGCCCGGCGTTACGAGCGGGGGCCGATCGACGTCCGGATCGCCGAGCCGTACGCGGGCTGGATGCGCGCCTACCAGAGCGTCGCCAGGCTGCCCGGCACGGTGGTGCTGGTGATCGTCCTCGTCCCGCCGGTGACGGCGGCGGTACGGCGGCTCCGGCGGGGTCCGGCGGGGCGGTCGTGGCGGTTCCGGCGGGGGCCCGCGGGGGTGAGCGGCGGACCGGCCGGGGCCGGGCCGGCGGCCTGGCCGCTGCCGTGGGCGACCGCGGTGTTGCTGCTGGTCATGCCCCCCGCGGTGGCGGAGTTCGATTACCGCTACGTGCTGCCCGCCGTACCGGCGGCCTGTCTTGCTGCCGCTTTTATGGCGTCTAAACCTTCGTTACATAACATTCCAAGAAATGTCCGTATCTGAGTATGCTGGCCGCCGGATCATTCACGGGGGCTGTCAGGGCTGTCATGACCAAGTTCGCATCATCATGTCGTCCGGCACTCGTCTCGTGACCTACTCTTTGGGCGCAATGAGCGAGCTGAGACAGCACCGGACGTTGCCGCCAGGCGAGGAGATCGCATGAGCGACCATCGGCAAGTCGCTGTGAAGGACCGACGGGCCGAGCCCACCGGGCCCGGCCGCAGGGCCGCGCGGCGCGCGGGCGGCGACGACCGGCCCCCGCCCGAGGAGCCCCCGGTGTCCCGCCGCTCATCCAGGTCACCGCGACGCGGTGGGCTGGGCCTGAGCCGCTGGATCGGCATCGGGGTGACCGGCCTGCTGGTCCTCGGCACGCTGGGCGGCTACAAGGTCTACCACGACATCGAGGGCGAGTTTAAGAAACTCAACATCGATGACGAGCTCGGCAAGAACCGCCCGCCGGAGACCGGCGCGCTCAACGTACTCATCGTGGGCTCCGACACCCGCGAAGGCGCCGGCAACAAGAGGTACGGCCAGCACATGCAGGGCCTGGGCGAGCGGACCGACACGATCATGCTGCTCCACATCTCCCCGGACCGCGACAAGGCGACCCTGATCAGCTTCCCCCGGGACTCCGTGGTCCAGGTGCCCGAATGCCGTAGCCCCCAGACCAAGGCGGTCATTCCCCCCGGCCCCAGAATGATCAACGCGACGTTCAACGAGGGCGGCATCGCCTGCACCTGGAAGACGATCGAGTCGCTGACCCAGATCCACATCGACCACTTCGTCAAGGTCGACTTCTCCGGGTTCAAGAACATCGTGGACGCGCTGGGCGGTGTCCCGATCTGCGTCTCCAAGGACGTGGTGGACAAGAAGGCCAAGCTGGAGCTCAAGGCGGGCAACCACGTCGTGAAGGGCGAGACGGCCCTCGCCTACGTCCGGGCCCGATACTCGATGGGCGACGGCAGCGACCTCAGCCGGATCAAACGGCAGCAGGTCTTCCTCAACCAGGTGATGAAGAAGGCCACCAGCTCCGACCTGCTGACCGACCCGATCAAGCTGAACTCCTTCCTGAAGGCCGCGGCCGGCTCGCTCACCATGGACAGCCACCTCAACGTCAACCGCATGCTGGAGATCGCCCAGAGCGCGAAGAAGCTCACCGCCAAGGGCCTGCAGGCCATCACCGTCCCGTGGATGCCCGACCCGGCCGACAAGAACCGGGTCGTCTGGCGGCCCGAGGCCGCCAACCTGTTCGAGGCGATCCGCGCCGACACCGAGGTGACCCAGCCGGACAAGGCGTCCACCAAGCCGGCCGTCAAGAACGAGCAGGTCCGGATCCAGGTGCTGAACGGCACCGGCAGGCCCGGCGTGGCCGGCGAGGCGGCCGCCAAACTGGCCGACCAGGGCTTCGTGGTGGTCCAGACCGGCAACGCCGGCCCGGCCACCGGCGTGCCCACCACCTCGGTCCGCTACGCCAAGGCCGAGACCGAGGGCGCCGCGTACGGCGACGCGCTGGCCCTGCGGCTCTCGGGTGACAAGCTCACCCCCGTCGCGGGCAAGATGCGGCCCACCAACGTGCAGAACTACGCGCCGACCATCCCGGTCACCACGCCTCCCAAGGGCCCGATCATCCAGCTGGTCATCGGCAACGACTGGAAGGGCGTCCGCGTCCCCACCAAGATCCCCGACTCCCTCAAGGGCAACGTCGTCGACAGCAAGACCGACCCCTGCCAGTGATCCGCGAAGCCCGCGGCCCGCGCCCGGCGCGCGGGGCGGCGTCCGCGACGGACGCCGCCCCGGACGCCGGGCGCCGGGTCACGGCGGGCTGGGCACCAGGTCACGTTTTCCGGGGAACCCGGCGTCCGCCGGAGCCGTTGTGCGACATCGGCCGCGTTCCCGGTCTAGGGTTGTCGGGTCGGCGAGGCGGACCTCACTCTGCCGCATCCCTCGGCGATCCCCGGGCGTCCCGCCGGCGCGACCCACCGGTCCCGTTTCAGAGAGATGATCGAGCCCACCTTCCGCCTTCCGAGAGATAGCCGAGCGTTTGCCCCGTGAGTGATCCCCGATTCCCCTTCCAGGTACCGGCTCCCCGAGACGACGGCCCCGGCGGGTCCGGAGGCGGGCAGGACCGGACGCCCGACCGGTGGCCGGCGTCCGAGGCGCCCCAGCCCTCCTGGCCGGAGCCGCCGGGCGAGAGCGGCCGGGGCCGTCGTGGCGGCGACCGGGGTCACCGCGGAGACGACCGGGACCACCGCGGGGACGACCGGACCCGGGACGAGGGGGCCGGCGAGGTCACCGCGTGGGGCTACCCGCCCTACCGTGAGCCCGCCCGGGAATCGCCCGCCTCCCCCTGGGACTCCCCCGCGCCCGGCTCGCACGAGGCCCCTGGCCGGCACGCCCACGGGTCGCACGAGTCCCCGCTCCGGGAGACTCACGGCTTCCACGAGGCCCCGGGCCGGCACGCTCCGGCGTCCGGCCGCGGCGAGACCCCCGGCTGGGGGGCCGAGTCGCCCACCCCCCGGGACGGCTGGGCGCAGTCCCGGGCCGAGGAGCCCTGGGCGCCGGCCGGGGTCGAGGAGCCGTGGACGCCGGCCGGGGTCGAGGAGCCGTGGGACCCGCCGCGGGCGCGGGCGCCGTACCACGACCGGACGGCCCAGGACCCCTGGGCGCCGGGCGCCCCCGCCCCCGGGGGCGGTGTCCCGGACCCCCGGGGCGGCCGGATCGCACGAAGCGCCCCGGCCGGGGGGACGCCGGACCCGCTGGACCCGGCGTGGACGCCGGCGCCCACGGGCGCGCACATCCCGGCGTGGGCGTCGGCCGCCTCCGCCCCGGCCCGGCCGGAGACCGGAGCCGGCGAGCGGCCGTTCTCCTACTGGGACAAGCCCCAGACCGAGTCGTCGCGCTGGGGCCGCTACCCCGAGGCGGACGAGGAGCCGCGGCCCGAGGAGGAGCCGCCCGCCCCTCCGGCCAAGAAGAAGCGCGAGCCGTACCTCGACAACGTCAAGTTCGTCCTGATCGCCCTGGTGGTGACCGGCCACTCGCTGGTCCCGACCCTGGCGGCGCATTCGTCCAAGGCCGCGTACCTCTTCATCTACACGTTCCACATGCCCGCGTTCGTGCTGGTCAGCGGTTATCTCGGGCGCAACTTCTGGAACTCCAACGCCAAGATCAACAAGCTGGTCGACACCATGCTGGTGCCGTACGCGGTCGTGGAGCTGGGGTACGCGCTGCTGCGCTACGCGGTCGGCCAGAAGTGGTCCCTGACGATCATCGACCCGGCGTGGCTGAACTGGTACCTGCTCGCCCTGGTGCTGTGGCGGATCTCCACGCCCATCTGGAACCGCATGCGGCAGCCGGTGCTCGTCGCGCTCGTCATCTCCATGGTCGCCGGCTTCTCGGAGATCTCCGGCGACTTCAGCATCGACCGCTTCTTCGGCCTGCTCCCCTTCTACGTGATCGGCCTGGTGCTCAAGCCGGAGCACTTCGACCTGCTCAAGCCGCTGTGGGTGCGGATCACCGGCGGGGTCGTCCTGGCCGCGGGCGCCGCGGTGGCGATCTTCATCGCCCCGCACGTCAGCCTCAAGCCGGTCTACTACCGCTACAGCTTCAAGTCCATGGACATGAGCTGGTGGCTCGGCCTCGGCGTGCGCGGCGCGATGCTGCTGGCCGGGCTGGTGCTCTCGGTGGCACTGCTGGCCGTGGTGCCGCGGCGCCAGACGTGGTTCTCCGACCTCGGCACCCGCACCCTCTACGCCTACCTGCTGCACGGTGTCGTCGTGCTCGTCGCCAAGGACCAGAAGTGGCTGAGCTTCCCCTGGCTGTACGGCCCGCTGGGCGTGATCGCGATCACCTGCAGCGCGCTGGTGCTGGCGATCATCCTCTGCCTGCCGGTGACCCGCACGGCCTTCAAGTGGCTGCTGGAGCCGCGCCTGGTGTGGCTCTACCGGCGCCCGGCCGGGGAGGCGGCGCGCCCGTCCTCGACGGTGCCCGCCGCGGACATGCCCGCCGCCGCGACGCCCGTGGACCCGGCCGCCGGGCCCGCCCGCAGGGAGAGTTCAGCCCCGCTTCCCCGGTGATTAACCCGGCACACCCGGTGAGGACGGAACCTCCGCCCAACATCGGCGTATGAGGGTATGTGTCGGGACGATCGTCCACCATCCCGAGGACGCCCGGATCATGCACAGGCAGATCCGGGCCCTCCTCGACGCGGGGCACGAGGTCACCTATGTCGCCCCCTTCACCGACTGCAACGTCACCCCGGCCCCCGGTATCCGCGCGATCGACGTCCCGCGCGCGCTCGGCGCCCACCGCGGCCGGGCACTGCGGGCCGTGCGCGGGGCGCTGCGGCGCGGGACCGAGGACGCCGACCTGCTCCTCGTCTGCGACCTCGCGTCACTGCTCCGGCTGCCCCGCCGCCGCCCCGTCACCGTCTGGGACGTCCGCGACGACGCCTCCGGGCCGTGGGCGGCCGGTTCGTTCCCCGGGCCCCGCCTCCCGCGGCCCCTGCTCCGCCTCGCCGAGTCCCGCGCCGAGCACCGCGTCCACCTGATCCTGGCCGACGCCTCCCACCGGGAGCGGTTCCAACTGTCCCATCCCGTGGTCCCCCGCGCCGCCCGGGTGCCCGAGCGGCCGCCGCGGCCGCCCGCCGGTGGGCGGGTCGTCCACCTGGGCAGGCTCCGCGCGGACGGCGGCGTGGCCGAGCTGGTCGAGCTGGCCCGGCGGCTGGCGCCGTACGGGATCAGGACGGACCTGATCGGCGAGGCCGACCCGGCGGTCCGCCCGGCGGTCCGCGACGCGCAGCGGGCGGGCCTGCTCGACTGGTACGGCCACGTGCCCGACCGGCACGCGACGCGGATGGCCGAGGGCGCCCTGGCCGGGCTCGCGCTCCCGCACGACCTGCCCGGCGCCGGGCGGGCCGTACCGGCCAAGGTCGTCGAGTACATGGCCAGGGGACTCCCGGTCATCACCACCCCGGCCCCGGCCGCCGCCGCGGTGGTCGAGCGGACCGGCTGCGGCGTGGTGGTGCCCTTCGGCGACGTGGACGCCGCGCTGCGCGCCGTACTGGCGCTGCGGGACGACCCCGTCCGGGCGGCGGACCTGGGCGCGCGCGGCCACCGGGAGGCGCTGCGCCACCACAACTGGGCCGACCACGCGGGCGGGTTCGTCGAGCTGCTGGAGGGCTGGGCCGCGACGGGCGCCGCCCCGGCACCCGCCCGTCCCCGCCCCCTGCCCGCCTGACGGACCGCCCCGGCACCCGCCCGTCCCCGCCCCCTGCCCGCCTGACGGACCGCCCCGGCCCGCGTGCCGGCCCGGTCCGGGCGGGCCCCCGGCCGCCGCCTGAGCGTCCTCCCGCCCGCCACCGGAACCCGTGAGGTTCGCGGAGCCCGCCGGGTTCCCCTCCCGGCACGTGAATGCCGGGTTCTTCGGGGGTATGCCAAACCACAGTGACGGGAGAGCCGAAGATTGGTCTAGAGGAGCCATGGCACGCCATCTGATCCAGGGCCGCGAGGTCGCCACGCCGGTCCGCATCCGGGACGCCATGGCCTGCACGGCCTCCTATCTGGTCCGTGCCGACGCGGCCCGCGCCGTGATCGCCTACTCGGGGCTCGACGTCGTCGAGGTTCTTCCCGGCAAGGCGCTGTGCACGCTGGCGTTCCTGGACTACACCGAGGGAGACCTGGGCGCCTACCACGAGTTCGGGGTGACCTTCCTGGTCCGGCCGCCGGAGGCGGGTCCGGCGCCCCGCCGCGGTCTGCGCCGCGGCCTTTCCGAGCTGCTGCGGGACGGGGCGGGGGTGTTCGTCCACTGGCTCCCCGTCGACCAGGGGTTCACCCTGGAGGCCGGCCGTACGATCTGGGGTTTCCCCAAGGAGCTGGCCGACATCGACCTGCGCCTGTCGTCCCCCTACAAGCGGTGTGTCGTCCGCCAGGACGGCCGCCTGGTGCTGGACCTCCTGCTGCGGCCCGGCCTGCCGGTGCCCGCGCCCGGCCTGACCGCCCGCACCGACGCCTACACCCATCTGGACGGCGTCACCCGCCGCGTTCCCTGGTCGGTGGCGCCGCGCGGCGGGCGGGTGCGTCCGGCGGGCGCCCTGATCCGCCTGGGCAACCACCCCGTCGCCAGGGAGCTGAGCGAGCTGGGCCTGCCCGGCGGCGCCTTCCTGACCGCCACCGCCTCGCACGTGACCATGCGCTTCGAGGAGGCCAAGACCCTCTAGGGCCCGGGGCGGCGGTGGCGCGGGAGAGCTCAGCGGCGGCCGGGACGGGTGCGCCACAGGCTCGCCGCGCCCAGGGCGGCGGCGGCGCACGCCACCGGGATCGCGGGCAGCATTTGACGTGCTCCCCGACATGAATGCCGGAGATTCAGCCCGTGCCACATGGCGCGGCACCTCTGTGGCTTCCTGTTTCGCTGGGTCCTGCCCTCCGCTAGGCGGCGGGTCTTACGGTCCCTCCGCAGGCGTTTCGCCTCTCCGCCCGTCCGGCGGCGAGGACGATCCGGGAGGCGTTGACGTCCTGGTCGTGGGTGGTCTGGCACGCCCCGCACGTCCATTCCCGGACGCTCAAGGGCTTGGGACCGTCGATCACGAAGCAGACCGAGCAAGTCTGCGACGACGGTAGGAAGCGGCCCACCTTGGCGAAGGTCCGCCCATACCGGGCCGCCTTGTACTCCAGCATGTCCACGAACGCCGACCATCCGACGTCGTGCACGCTCTTGGCCAGCCGTGTGCACGCAAGACCGTTCACCGCCAGGTCCTCGACGTACACCGTTTGGTCATCGCGGATGATCGCCGTGGACAGCTTGTGGTGGTGGTCCCGCCGCGCGTCCGCCACCCCGGCATGCGCCTTGGCGACCTTCACGACGGCTTTCCTGCGGTTGGCCGAGCCCTTCGCTTTTCTGCTGAGCGCCTTTTGCGCCTTCTTCAACCGGCGTTCGGCACGGCGCAGAAAACGCGGGTTATCGATCTTCCGGCCGTCCGACAGGACCGCGAAGTGAGTCAGACCCAGGTCCACCCCGATCTGGGACGTCGCCTCCGGCAACGGCTCGTCGCCCGTCTCGACCACGAACGAGGCGAAGTATCGGCCTGAGGCGTCCTTGGTCACCGTCACCGACGACGGCTCGGACGGCAGATCCCGGGACCAGCGAAGCGTCACCTCCCCGATTTTCGGCAGGCGCAGCTTCCCGCCCGTCGTGATGGCGAATCGGGCGTTGCGGGTGAAGCGAACCGTCTGCCGGGTGTCCTTGCGGGACCGGAACCGAGGCGGGGCCATCTTCGGCCCCTTCCGCTTCCCTGAGACCGAGGCGAAGAAGTTGCGGAACGCGGTGTTCAAGTCGGCGAGCGCCTGTTGAAGAACCACCGCGGACACCTCGCCCAGCCAGGCCCGTTCCGGTGTCTTCTTCGCCTGCGTGATCATCCGCTTGAACAGGTCCCCATCGGAGAGGTACGGCAGACCTTGTTCGTGGGCTTGCTGTCTCAGGCGCAGCCCGTCATTGAACACCACTCGCGCGCATCCGAATGCCTTGGCCAGCGCTAGACGCTGGCCAGCGGTCGGGTAGAGGCGGAAGTTGTACCGGAGCTGCACACCACGATCCTACCTTTGGTTTATGACCGACGATGGAGACATCAGAACTGGAAGGCACTGCGTTTTCGTCCTGCACGCGCATTTGGTCTTCGTGACCAAGTTCCGGCACCCGGTGTTCACCGGTGCCCACCTGGAACGCCTGGGGCAGATCATGCGGGATGTGTGCGCCGACTTCGAGTGCGAGCTGGCTGAGTTCAACGGCGAGAGCAACCACGTCCACCTGCTGGTGAACTTCCCGCCCAAGGTCGCCCTGTCCCGGCTGGTCAACTCTCTCAAGGGTGTGTCCTCGCGCCGCATGCGCCAGGAGTTCCCCGAACTGGCTCGCCACTACTACCGGGCGAACAAGCTGTGGTCGGGTTCCTACTTCGCCGGAAACGTGGGCGACGCGCCGATCAGCGTCCTGCGCCAGTACATCGAGCAGCAGAACCGGCCAGTCTGACCGGCGCGGACGACTACCTGCCCAAGCCGTTCGCGTTCGAGGAGCTGGTGGCGGCGGTGCTGGTCGAGCGGCTCGTCCAGAACCTGGTGGAGAACGCGATCCGGCACAACCACGCGGGCGGGCAGCTGTGGGTGTCCACCCGGCGGCGGACCGACCAGGTCGAGCCGGTCGTGTCCAACACCGGGCTGCCCGTGCCGCCGTACGAGGTCGAGACGATCTTCGAGCCGTTCCGGCGGCTGCACGGGGACCGGCTACGCTCCGACCGGGGCAGCGGTCTGGGGCTGTCCATCGTCCGGGTGGTCGCCGAGGCGCACGGCGGCACCGTGAGCGCCGAGCCCCGCGAGGAGGGCGGGCTCACGGTGGCCGTCGAGCTGCCGCAGGTGAACGTCTGATCCCGGGGCCGGCGCGGGGTCAGGCGGGGCCGAGCAGGTCCCACCGGTTGCCGGCGATGTCGCGGAACACCGCGACGCGCCCGTACGGCTCGGCGCGCGGCGGCGTGACGAACTCGACCCCGGCGGCGGTCATCCGCTCGTAGGCGGCGTCGAAGTCGTCCGTCCGCAGGAAGAACCCGACGCGCCCGGCCACCTGGTCGCCGACGGCGGCGCGCTGCCGTTCCCCGTCGGCCCGGGCGAGCAGGACGCCGGTCCGGGCGCCGGGCGGCCGCACAACGACCCACCGCTTGGGGCGCCCGTCGTTCGTCAGCGACGGCGAGTCCTCCACCAGGTCGAATCCCAGGACCCCGGTGAAGAACTCGATGGCCGGGTCGTACTCCTCGACGATGATCGTGAAAAGTTCCATGTGCACCCCGCGAGCCTAGGGGGATCATGTGTGCCATGATTAAGTAACGATCAGTCCAAAATTTGGGCGCACGGCGTGACCGTCGCGTCCGGGACATCCGGTAGAGGTGTGGAAGAGATGAGATTCACCGACAGGGTCGTGCTGGTCACCGGCGGAGGCTCCGGCATCGGGCGGGCCGTCGCCCTGGGATTCGCGCGGGAGGGGGCGACCGTGGCGGTGGCCGGCCGCCGCCGGGAGGCCCTGGAGCGCACCGTCGAGCTCGCCGAGGCCGAGGGCGCCAGGGCCGCCGCGTTCACCGCCGACCTGACCGACCCGGCGGACGTGGCCGCGCTCGTCGACGGGATCACCGGCCGGTTCGGCGGCCTGGACGTCGCGGTCAACAGCGCCGGGACCTTCACCGCCGCCCCGGTCGCGGAGACCTCGGAGGAGGAGTGGACCCGGGTCCTCACCGTGAACACGACCGGCGTCTTCCTCGCCATGAAGCACGAGATCAGGGCGATGCGCGCCCGGGGCGGCGGCGCGATCGTCAACATCGCCTCCAACATCGGCGCGCACCGCAGGCTCCCCGGGCTCGGCGCCTACGCGGCGTCCAAGGCCGCGGTCAGCGCGCTGACCCGGACCGCGGCCCTGGAGTGCGTCGGCGAGGGCATCCGCGTCAACGCGGTCAGCCCCGGCCCGTTCGACACCCCGATGTCGATGCGGCCCGGCGAGACCGAGGCCGACCGGGCCGCCCGGATGAAGGAGCAGTCGCCGATCGGCAGGGTCGGCTCCCTGGAGGAGATCACCGGCACCGTGCTCTGGCTCGCCTCCGACGAGGCCGGCTACGCCGTGGGGCTCGACCTCGTCCTCGACGGCGGCGCCACCGCCTGAACCCCGGATGGAGCCCGCCCGCCCCACCCGTCACAACGGGTGGCTCCGAGAGGCTCGATCACCGCGTTCCGGAGGGCACCGCGCCGACGCACGGTTCGTGACTCTCCGTGACTAAAGAACTACGTTCTTTCTCGTCGAACGTCACGCCCGATCGAGGAGGACCATGCATACCCTCATCCGCAGCACCGGAGCGGCCCTGACCGGGGCACTGCTCGCCGGCGGCCTGCTCGCCTCGCTGCCCACGGCCGCCCACGCGGCCTCGGCCCCGCTCGTGGCACGGGTGGCGCAGGCCGCGCCCGCCGTCGCCTGCACCGCCGACGCCACCGCGAGCGGCTGGATCTGCTTCCTGCGCTACTGCGACGCCTACTACTGCTACTACGACTGCTACCCGACCCTGCAGGCCCGCACCAGCAACCAGCGGCCCGGCAAGACCATCCGGGTGCCCAAGCCCACGACGGGCTCACCGGCCCCCACGATGACCAGCGACTGATACGCCGGCCCGGAACCGGGAACGCGGACGTCGTGCGGCGCACGCCGCCGGTCCCCGGTTCCGCGTGCGCCGTGCGGCCCCGGGCGAGCGGTCAGACGATCGGCGGGCGGCCCAGGCGGAGCATCCGCCAGGCCGTCTTCCAGCCCATGGGACGGCGCTCCCCGGCCGGTTCGCGCAGGCCCTCGGTGAACCCCCTGAACCACGCGCGCAGCGCCGTGCCGGAACGCTCGCGGACCAGGGTCAGCACGATCCAGTTGACGAGGTACGGCACGGCCAGCGCCCAGGGCAGGTTGCGCCGGGCCAGCCAGACGCGGTTGCGCGCGTTGAGGCGGTAGAAGTCGGCGTGCCGGGTCGGCGGAACCTGCGGGTGGTACATGACGGTCTGCGCGTCGTACTCGATCCGGTAGCCCTCACCCAGCAGCCGCCAGGCCAGGTCGGTCTCCTCGTGGGCGTAGAAGAACCGCTCGGGGAGACCGCCGACCTGCAGGAAGGCCGACCGCCGGATGGCGCAGGCGCCGCCCAGGAACGTGGTGACCGGGGAGGACCGCTCGGGGTCGCCCGCGCGCAGCCGCGGGACGTGCCGGCGCTGACCGG
Organism: Streptosporangium sandarakinum; assembly: GCF_013409935.1. Classification (GTDB taxonomy): domain Bacteria; phylum Actinomycetota; class Actinomycetes; order Streptosporangiales; family Streptosporangiaceae; genus Streptosporangium; species Streptosporangium nondiastaticum. The sequence continues at coordinate 2,302,250 of NZ_JACCCO010000001.1, forward strand.
CGCCGCCGTCGGGGTCCTTCACCCGGAACGAGACGACCGCGAGGTCGTGCTCGGTGGAGAAGCGCTCGCGCAGGTGGGAGACGAGGCTCGTGTCGCCGTACCAGCCGTCGTCGTCGAGGAAGAGCACGACGTCGCCCGAGCACTCCTCGACGCCGCGGTTGCGGCCGGCCGGGATGCCGGTGTTGTGGCTGAGCCGTATCGTCTTGATCGACGCCGACGAGCCCGGCGGCACGGTCACCGCCAGCTCGGGGACGTCCGCGCCGTTGCCGACGATGACCACCTCGACGTCGCCGTCGACCTGGTTCAGCGCGGACTCGACCGCGCGGCCCAGCTCGGGGACCCGGGTGCCCATGGTGAGGATGACGCACGAAATCTTCAACGGGTCATCGTCCTGACGCGTCGAGAGCACGTGCGGAACATACTTTCATGATCACCAGTCTGCTGGGTCGGGCGGCTGTGGCATTGCTGGAGCCCTCTGGTACGGAGGACAAGCGTATCGGAACCGTCGGCGAACACCCGCCAAACGACGCGGGATCTCCGCACCTACGACGCACCGCGACGCCGTCCGGTTCCGCGCCGTTCACTTCCCCGGCATCCGCCCTTCGGTCGCCCGGTGCTCACGAGAGCCGCCGGGAGGCCAGGATGCTGACCAGGTGCAGCGCCATCTGCAGCACGGCCACCACGACGCAGGCCACCGTCAGCACCCTGGTCGCGGCCAGGCCGCCGGCGATCTGGTCCCAGATCGCGGCGACCACCACGAGGAGGGACAGCTCGACCGCCTGGACGATCCGGTGGAACCTCAGCGCGGCGGCGGCCCGGCGGGCCATTCCCAGGCCGCGTGAGCGGAAGTGCTCCGCCGACGCCTCGGTGGCCGCGACCAGGCCGGACCGGGCGCGCGCCACGTCCACCAGGTCGGTCTCCGCCTTGATCAGGATCGCGCCGAGCGCCGCGGCGAAGCCCAGCACGGTGTACCAGTCGGGACGGACCTCCGACGCCCGGAAGCCCAGCCCGATGAGCATGGCCGCCTCGGCGAAGTAGTGGCCGACCCGGTCGAGGTAGACGCCGGTGATGGAGGTCCGCCCGGTCCACCGCGCCAGCTCGCCGTCGGAGCAGTCGAGCAGCAGGTAGAGCTGGACCAGCAGGGCGGCCAGCACGGCGGCCCACAGGGTGGGCACCGCCAGGACCGCGCCCGCCAGCAGCCCGGTGAGGATCATCAGCCAGGTGGTCTGGTTGGGGGTGATCGGCGTCTTGGCCAGCACCCAGGTGACGTAGATCGACAGCTTGCGCATGTACAGCGCGCCGGCCCAGTGCTCACCGCTGTTGCGGTCCATGGTCGAGTGCGGCTGGGCGACCGCGCGGAACTCAGCGACCGATGGTCCGGACATAATCTTCCACCCGATCGCGGATCTCGGCCTCGGACAGGCGCAGGTGCTCAAGGATCGTGTAGCGGCCCGGGCGGGTCGCCGGGGCCAGCACGACCGCCTCGGTGAACTGCTCCACGCTCAGCCCGATGTCGGCGGGGCTGACCGGGAGGTCGTGCGCGCGCAGGCACTCGGCGACCTGGCCGAGTCTCCGTTCGTCCTCGCGCAGGAAGAAGCAGAAGGCGGCACCGATCCCGGCGAGCTCGCCGTGGTTGGAGGTGCCGGGGAAGAGCTGGTCCACGGCATGAAGGATCTCATGATCTCCGCCGCTCGAAGGACGGGAGGACCCGGCGATCACCATCGACATCCCCGAGAGGATGAGCGCCTCGGCCAGCACGGTCAGGAACGCGTCGGACTCGACCGAGTCGGACCGCCCCATCACCGCCTCCGCCGCGGTGCGGGCCATCGCGCAGGCCACGCCGTCGATCGGCTCGCCGCGCTCGGCGTTGCCGAGCTGCCAGTCCTCGATCGCCGACAGGTTGCTCACCACGTCGCCGACGCCGGAGCGGACCAGCGACGACGGAGCGTCGTGGACGAAGTCGAGGTCGACCATGATGGCCAGCGGCATCGGCACGCCGAAGGACCCCTTGCCGCCGTCGTGGGTCAGCGACGCCACCGGCGAGCAGATCCCGTCGTGCGACAGGTTGGTGGCCACCGCCACCATCGGGATGCCCGCGAGCGACGCGGCGTACTTCGTGGCGTCGATGGTCTTGCCGCCGCCGATGCCGACGACCGCCTCGTAGGCGCCCTTGCGCAGGTCGGCGCCGAGCGTGACCGCGGCGTCCACCGAGCCGTCGGGCACCCGGAAGACCCGGGCCTCGTCGAGGGAGGGGGCGATGATCGAGGTGATCTTGTCACCCTGACCGGCGCCCACCGCCACCGCCACCCGCCCGGAGGTCGCCACCCGGCTGTCGGCCAGCAGCGAGCCGAGCTGGGCGATCGCCCCCCGCCGCACCTCCATGGTCAGGGGGGCGGGGAGCATCCTGGCTAGTATCGGCACGCGATCTCCCGCGCCTTGGCCAGGTCGTCGTGGTTGTCCACCTCGACCCAGGAGACCTCGCCGATCGGGGCGATCGCGATCTTCTCCCCGCGGTCGACCATCTCCTGGTAGCCGTCCTCGTAGTACAGCTGCGGGTCGCGCTCGAAGGTGGCCCGCAGGGCGTCGGCCAGCCGCTCGGCGGCGCCGGGACGGATCAGCGTCGCGCCGATGTACTCGCCGGCCGCGGTGGCCGGGTCCATCAGCTTGGTGATCCGCGCGAGGTGGCCGTCACCGTCGAGGGTGACCTTCATCTCCTCGTCGGCGAGCTTCTTGACGTCGTCGACCGCGAGCAGGATGTCACTCGTCTCCGGCGCCGACAGCAGGGTGTGCTCCACGGAGACCGGGTGCACGGTGTCGCCGTTGACCAGCAGCACGCCCTGCTCGAAGTAGTCGCGGGCGCACCACAGGGAGTAGGCGTTGTTCCACTCCTCGGCCTTGTCGTTGTGCACGAGGGTGAGCTTCACGCCGTGCCGCCGCTCCAGCTCGGCCTTGCGCTCGTGTACGGCCTGCGCCTGGTAGCCGACGACGACCACGACGTCACGGAGATCGGCCGCCGCGAGGTTCCGCAGCGAGATGTCCATGATCGTGGTGTCGCCGTCGACCGGCACGAGCGCCTTGGGCAGCGTGTCGGTGTACGGCCGCAGGCGTCGTCCGGCCCCGGCGGCCAGCACCATTCCCAGCAACGTGCACTCCTCATCCGAATGAGCCCCTCCTCGGGCGCTCCTGGCCCCAAAGGTTAGTTGCCTTTACGCCCCGATGGTGTATTCGGAGGTTCACCGGAGGTTCCTCATCCGGCGTCGGCGGGCTCACCGGGCTCGGCGGCGTCCGCCCCGGGGCCCGGCGCGGCCAGCCAGCAGGTGACGCTCTCCCACCCGAAGAGCCCCCACAGGTAAAGGGAGAGCAACACGAACAGGAGCGTGACCTGCCCGGCGAGGCCGCCCAGCGCGATCAGCAGCATCCGGCCGTCCCAGCCGAAGCCGACGGTGGCCAGCCAGGCCGGCGGGTAGACCCGCTGCCGCAGCCGGTAGACGAGGTCGTAGTGGTGGAAGGCCATCGCGCCGAGCAGCAGGAAGATCAGCCAGTACGGCACGCCGTGCGCGAACCCCACCGCGGCCGCGAAGCCGTACTCGGTGAGGCGCAGGATCGGCGGCACCAGCCAGTCGAGCCGGCCGTCGTGCGGGTGGGAGCTGCCGGGACCGGCCAGCAGCAGCGCCACCGCCGGGGCGAACACCGCCAGGCCGTCGGCGCCGGCCACCCCGACCAGCAGCAGCACCGCGGCCACGAACGTGCCGGCGAGCACGGGCGGCAGCGGCGGGAGCTGCCCGGCCACCAGCGCGCCCATCGCCCGCGACAGCACCCCGTCGTCGCGGTAGGCGACGAGGGTGCCGCGCGGCGCCGTCGTCATCTGCACGGTCGTCACGATCGCATCCGCCTCACCGCCCGCATCGCGGCCCGTCCCCCGCCCGGCGGCCGGGCGGCGCCCCCGCGGGACCCGTCGCTCGTGGTCATGGTCATTTGCTCAGCGACCTGCCGATCCGGCCGGTGAGCGTGTAGAGGGCGGCGACGCCGCCCCAGGTCAGCAGCGCGAGGAAGGTGACGCGCGCGTTGAACAGCGCGGCGGTCACCGCGATCAGCGCCATCCGCTCCCCGATGGGGAGCACGATGATCTTCTTGAGCCAGCGGGTGGTCGAGCTCCGCTCCAGAAGCCGCGACAGCCGCACGACCGGGTTCCCCGGCGGCGGGCTCTCCTGCGGTACGGCCCGCGTCCCTTCCCCCGGCTCCGGCCCGGCCGTGCTCCCGGCGGCCGTGCTCCCCGTGTCCGTGCTCCCCGTATCCGTACCCCCCGCGTCCGTGCTCCCGGCGGAGGCCCCGGACGGCGGGGCGGGACGGGACGGCGCCAGCCGCGCGGCGGCGTCGGCCGGGACGCCCGAGGGCCCGCCGGTCGCGGCGGACGGCCCGGCGGAGCGGGCCCGCGCGGCGCCCGCGTCGGCGCGCGACCCGGCGTAGGAGAAGTCGATCATGTGGCGGAGCGCCTGGAGGATCATCGCCGCCACCGCCAGCGCCCAGATGCCCTCCGGGCCGCCGCCCACGGCGCCGTGCCCCGCCGCGTAGCCGACGGCCAGCCCCACGTAGACGACGTACTCCTTGGCCCGGTCGAAGGTGGCGTCCAGCCACGCGCCGACCGGGGAGAACATCCGGGTGTAGCGGGCGAGCTGGCCGTCGACGCAGTCGAGCACGAACGACAGGTAGACCAGGACGGCCCCGGCGACCAGCGCGGGGCGGGTGCCCGCGGAGAACCAGGCGGCGGCCAGGAGGGCCAGCCCCGCCGAGAACCAGGTGACCGCGTTCGGCGTCAGCCCGAGCGCGGCGGCCGGCCGTACCAGGTGCCCCGACCAGGAGCTCACGCCGTAGGTGGCGAAGAAGCCGTCGTCGGCCTTGACCGCGGCGTCCAGCCGGGCGTGGGCCACGTCCACCTCGTTCAGCCGCCGCACGGCCGCGTCGGCGTCCTCCTGCCCGGCGACCCGCTCACAACGCAGCCGCCCGAGCCCTCGGGCGCGGACGTGGACGCCGTAGCGGACCAGCCCGGCCAGCAGCAGGTCACCGGCCTCCGCGCCGCCCATCGCGCCGAACACGCCGGTCTCGGCGAGGCCGGCGAGCGTCTCGGCGGTCTCGGCCAGCCGCCCGAGGTCGGCCTCGCCCACCCGCAGCGCCCCCCGGAAGGTGCCGTCGGCCCCGGCGACCTCGTGCAGCGAGGTGCCCGCGGCGGCGACCCTGCCGCCCTCGACCCGGACCGGCGGGCGCAGCGGCCCCGGCTCGTCACCGTCCGTGACGACCAGCGCGGTCGTGCCGCCGCCCGGGGCGGACAGGAGTACGGCCAGCGCCTCGGTGTGCGCCACCAGGTCCCCGGCGAGCACGGCCACCGGGCCGGTCGCGGCGCGGGCCACCCGGGCGACCCGGCGCAGGTCGTCGGCCAGGCCGTGCGACCCCTCCGCCCCGATCAGGTAGGCCCCGTCCGTGGCGCGGGTGATGTCGCCCGAGCGGGCCACCACGTGGACCTCGCCGACGGAGAGCGCGACGAGCTGGTCGGTCAGCCGGTCGAGCAGCGTGCCGCCGCCGCAGCGCAGCGCGGCGCCGGCGGTGGTGGCGAGCACGACGGCGGCGGCCGTGCCGGGGGCGGACCGCCCGGAGGCCCCCGCGCGGCCGGCCGGCGGGCCGCCGGGCGCGTGGGGACCGCCAGGCGGCGCGGCCGGGAGGTCGTCGAACGGCAGGTCACCGAACTCGGGCGGCCCGCCGTACGGCTCACGGAGACCGCCGGGGGGCGGGAGGTCGTCGGACGCGCGAGGGCCGGACGGCGCGGGCGCGTGGGAGTCGTGCAAGACCGGGCTCCTTCGTATCCGACGGGATGACCGTGCGAATCGGGAGTGCGCACTTAGCGTAGCGAGATCTTGACCGGATAGCACGGGAGCGCGGCCTGCGATCGGGTACGCACCCATTACGCTCGCGGTAACCGCACCGTCGAAGGAAGCTGACCTTGGCCGCTCTGGAACCACGCCTCCGCACCGTCGCCGTCGTTCTCGCCGGAGGCGTCGGCCAGCGGGTCGGGCTGAACACCCCCAAGCAGCTCATCAAGGTCGCCGGCCGGACGATCATGGAGCACACGCTGTCGGTGTTCGACGCGGCGCCGGAGATCGACGAGATCGTGGTTCTGATGACGCCGGGCTTCACCGTCGACGTGGAGCGGCTCGTCGCCCGCAACGGCTTCCGCAAGGTCAGCAAGGTCCTGGAGGGCGGCGCGACCCGCCCGGAGACCACGTGGCGGGCGCTGCAGGCGCTGGGCACGCGGGAGTGCGACGTGCTGCTGCACGACGCCGTGCGGCCGCTGCTGGAGCCGCGGATCATCACCGAGTGCGTCGAGGCGCTGAAGGTGTACTCGGCCGTCGACGTGGCGATTCCCAGCTCCGACACGATCGTGGTGGCCGCCCCCGGCCCGCGCGGGGAGATCGTCCGCGACGTCCCCGACCGGTCCCGGCTGCGGCGCGGCCAGACGCCGCAGTGCTTCCGGCTCTCGGTGGTCCGCGAGGCGTACGAGCGGGCCTTCGCCGACCCCGACTTCGACCGGCAGCCGCCCACCGACGACTGCGGCGTGGTGCTGCGCTACCTGCCCGACGTGCCGATCTACATCGTGCCGGGCAGCGAGCACAACATGAAGGTCACCCACCCGGTGGACGTGTTCATCGCCGACAAGCTCTTCCAGCTCGCCGCCGGCGCCGCCCCGCACCACTCCGCCTTCGCCCACCGGCAGGCGCTGCAGGGCAGGACCGTGGTGGTCTTCGGCGGCAGCTACGGCATCGGCGCCGAGGTCGTGGAGCTGGCCGGGCGGCACGGCGCCCAGGTGTTCCCCTTCTCCCGCTCGCTGAACGGGGTGCGGGTGGAGGACCCGCAGGCGGTGAGCGACGCGCTCGACCTCGCGGCCAAGGAGACCGGCCGGATCGACTACGTCGTCAACACCGCCGGGGTGCTGCACATGGGCGACCTCGGCGAGGCGAACGACGCCACGGTCGCCGAGACCGTCGGGGTGAACTACATCGGCCCGGTCAACATCGCCCGGGCCGCCCTGCCCCACCTGCGCGAGACCCGGGGCCACCTGCTGCTGTACACCTCGTCCTCCTACACCCGGGGCCGGGCCGGCTACAGCCTCTACTCCTCCACCAAGGCCGCCGTGGTCAACCTGACCCAGGCGCTGGCCGACGAGTGGGCCGAGGACGGCGTGCGGGTCAACTGCGTCAACCCCGAGCGGACCAGCACCCCGATGCGGGTGCGCGCGTTCGGCGAGGAGCCCGCGCACACCCTGCTGTCGCCGCGCGCCGTCGCCGAGACCTCGCTGGACGTGCTGATCTCCGACATCACCGGGCACGTGATCGACGTCCGCGTCGACGCGGGCTGACCCGGCGTCCCATCGGCCCTCCCGCGTCCCGGCGTCCTCCCGGGGCCTCCGCCGTACCCCGGCGGAACGCGGCACAGCGCGCCTACCAGGGCAAACAGCCTGGTCAAAGTTACCTTCTAAGGATGAAGCGTGACCTTCGCGCACTGGTGGCGGCCGCCGCCGTGCTCGGCTCGTACCCGGCGCTCCTCGTGACCGCGCTGTGGCCCCGGCCACGCCTGTTCCTGGCCCTGTGCGCGGTGTCCTACGCGGCCGAGGTCGTCGCGCGGTACCGGGCGCGCCCCCTGGTCGACCTGATGGCCAGGGCGCACCTGGGCGTCACGCTCCGGTTCGTGACGCGGGAGACGGCGGTGATCGTCCTGGTCGCCCGTACGGCGGGCACCGCGTCGCCCTGGTTCGCGGGCCTGGTCCTGGGGATCTTCGCGGTGCACGGCGCGCGGGGCCTGCTGGCCGGGCTGGCGCTCCTCCACCAGCGCACCCTCAACCGGATGCCGGTGCTGACCCGCAACCTCGACGCGGTGCGGGTCCCGCCCCCGCCGTGGCGCGTCCTGACCGACCACCGGGGCATGCGGCCGCTGTACCTGGACGTGTTCCCGGTGGGCGGCGCGGCCCTGGGCGCGCTGTCCGGCACCGCCCTGCCGGGCGCCGCGGGGGCGGCCGGGGCGCTGGCCGTCGCGGGCGCGGGCGCGCTGTGCCTGCTGCCGCACCTGCGCCGGGTCCGGCCGCTCGGCGACGGCGCCGCGGTGCTGCGGGCCGCCGGGGAGCGCCTGGCGGCCCACCGGCCGGAGGTCGCCCTCTACTTCTCCGGTCCCCCCGACTCGGCCTACCAGGCCCGGATGTGGCTGCGCCCGCTGGAGCGGATCGACCGCCGGGCCGTGGTGGTGCTGCGGGAGCGGGAGATGCTGCGGCTGCTGGGAGAGACCTCGCTGCCCGTGGTGTGCATCCCCTCGGCGGCCGACCTGATGGGGTTCGAGGCCCTCGCCGGTGTGCGGGTGTGCCTGTATCCGGCCAACGTCGGCAAGAACATCCACATGCTCCGCATCCGGGGGATGCGCAGCGTCTTCGTGGGGCACGGCGACAGCGACAAGGAGGCGTCGTTCAACCCGTTCACCAAGGTCTACGACGAGGTGTGGGTGGCCGGGCAGGCCGGGCGCGACCGCTACCTCCGTGCCCGGGTGGGCGTGCGCGACGAGGACGTCCACGAGGTGGGCCGCCCCCAGCTCAGCGGGGTCGGCACCGGCGGGCCGGGCCTGCCGTACCGCACGGTGCTGTACGCGCCGACCTGGGAGGGGTGGACCGACGACCTGTTCCACACCTCGATCATGACGATGGGCCCGGCGATCGTCCGGGCCCTGCTGGCCCACTCCCCGGCGGTCCGGGTGATCTACAAGCCGCACCCGCTGACGGGCTACCGCAACCCGGCCGCGCACCGCGCCCACCAGCAGGTCCGCGCGCTGCTGGACCGGGCGGAGCTGCACCGGTCGATGGCCCGCCACCCCTCGGGCGGGGGACGTCGCCCGGGCGCCGGGGCGGTCAGGCACCTGGTCGTCACCGGTCCCGAGCCGGCCCTCTACGACTGCTTCAACCAGTCGGACCTGCTGGTCACCGACATCTCCAGCGTGGTGGCGGACTTCGTCGCCAGCGGCAAGCCGTACGCGGTGACCAACGTGGCGGGGCTGCCGGAGCAGGCGTTCCGCGAGCGCTACCCGAGCACCGAGGGCGGCTACCTGCTCTCCGCGGACCTGCGGGAGCTGCCCGCCGTGCTGCGGGCCATGGAGGAGGACGGGGAGGACGCCCTGGCGGCCACGCGGCGCAAGCTGCGGACCTACCTGCTCGGCCCGGACCACCCGGACGCCATGACCCGCTTCAACGACGCGGTGAACGGCGCCTGCGAGCGGGCCGTGCGCGCGCACGGATGAACCGCGCGGCGGCCCGGCCCGCGGGCGGACAGGACGGACCGGGCGGACCGATCACCGATCAGTCCGGCCGTACACCGGCGCCGGGTCGTTCGGCCCGCCGCGCCGCTCAACCGGACGCCGCGCCGGGCCTGCTCAGCCGCCGGGGGCTCGTCAGGAACCCCCAGCCCCACGACATGTGCATGGTGGCGTAGACGAGGGGCAGCCGCAGGCGCGCGCCCGTCGGCAGGCCGCTGCCGGTCACGGCCGAGCCGGCCAGGATCGCCAGCGCGTAGCCCCCGGGGATCAGCAGGCCGGGCCAGAAGAACGGGGACACGACGAAACCCGCGATGATGGCCGCCACCGCCACCGGGGGTGCGAGGTAGCGCAGGTTGATGGTGCCCTCGTGGGTCCTGGCCACCACCCTGCGCCAGCGGCCGTAGTGGAAGTACTGCTTGGCGAGGGCCTTGACCGAGGGCCTGGGCCGGTAGGAGACCCGCATCCGGGGCTGGAACCACACCAGGCCGCCCGTCTCGCGGATGCGGTGGTTCATCTCCCAGTCCTGGGCGCGCTGGAAGTGCTCGTCGTAGCCGCCGACCCGCTCCAGGGCCTCGCGGCGGAAGACCCCGAGGTATACCGTGTCGGCCGGGCCCGCCGTACCGCCGGTGTGGAACCGGGCGCCGCCGACGCCGATCTTGGACGTCATGGCGCGGGCCACGGCCTGCTCGAACGGCGTGACGCCCTCGGCGGCCATGACGCCGCCGACGTTGTCGGCGCCGGTCTCCTCCAGGGTCTCCACGGCCACCCTGAGGTAGTCGTCGGGGAGCATGGCGTGCCCGTCCACCCGCGCCACGATGCCGTGGCGGGAGGCGGCGATGGCGGCGTTGAGGGCGTTGGGAGTGCGGCCGGTCGGGTTCGGCACCACGACGACCCGGGGGTCCTCGGCGGCGATCGCGTCGGCGACCTCCTGCGTGCGGTCCCTGGACGGGCCGATGGCGAGCACGACCTCGATCGGGCCTGCGTACCGCTGCGACAGGACCTGCCGCACGGCCTCCCGAAGGTGGCGCTCCTCGTTCAGCACCGGGATGACGACGGAGATGGGGGGCCAGACACGTGTCTCGGGGGACGACGCCGGCGCGGGCGAGTCGGGAAACTGCTTCATGGCGTGGCTCACGCTACTGTACGAACCGGTACCTCATCGACCCAGCCGAGCCGGAGCCTAGGGGGCCATGGATGCGCGACCCGGAAGACGACGACTCGGGTGTGCAGATCGGCGGCGACGCCTACGGCAAGGTACGGCTGGCCCCCCGGCATGAGCGCAGGCCGGCCGGGAGGGCGCGGTCCCGGCGGCGCGGACTGCTCGTCGCGGGCGCGCTGTCGTCCCTGGTGCTGGGCGGCTCGGGGGTGATGTGGGCGCTGCCGAACTACGCGGCCGGCAAGATCCAGGCGGTCGACGCGGGGGTGGCGGGGTCGCGGCCCACCGGCGCGATGAACATCCTCGTCGTCGGCGTGGACCGGCGCGACGACCTCTCCAGGCAGCAGCAGAACGCGCTGAAGCTGGGCCGCGAGTCCGGGCAGCGCACCGACACCATGATGGTGGTCCACCTGTCGGAGGACCACGGCAGGGCGACCGTGGTCAGCCTTCCCCGCGACACCTGGACGACGATCCCCGGCAAGGGCGACCACAAGATCAACGCGGCGTACCAGCTCGGCGGCCCGAAGCTCGCCGTACGCGCGGTGCAGGCCGTGACCGGGCTGACGATCAACCATTACGTCGAGGTCAACGTGCTCGGCTTCATCGACGTGGTGGACGCGCTCGGCGGCGTCTCGGTCTGCACGCCGGTTCCGATCAACGATCCCAAGACCGGGCTGAACCTCCAGCCGGGGACGTACCCGCTGAACGGCGTCAAGGCCCTCTCCTACGCCCGCACCCGGGCCACGGCCCGCTCCGACCTCGACCGGATCGACCGTCAGCAGCAGGTGATCTCGGCCCTGCTGCACCAGGCGCTCAGCGGCGGCACGCTGACCAACCCGGCCAGGCTCGTCTCGTTCGTCGACAGCACCCTCGGCACGCTCCGGGTGGACGACGCGCTCCGCAAGGATCTGCTCGGCCTGGCCCGGCAGATCAAGGACGTCTCCACCGACGACGTCGCCTTCGCCACCGTCCCGCTCGCCGACGTCGACTACAAGACCCCGACGGGCGAGTCGGCCGTGCTGTGGGACAAGGACGCGGCCAGGGAGCTGTTCCGCCGGATCGCCGCCGACGAGCCGCTCGTCAAACCCTCGAAACCCGCCTCCCCCGCCGCGTCCGCCCCGGCGACGGCCTCCCCTTCGCCCGCCCCCTCGTCCACGGCCGGCGCGCTGACCGTGCCGCCCTCGCGGATCTCCGTCAAGGTGCTCAACGGCACCACGACCCCCGGTCTCGGCGCGCGGGTCAGGGGCGAGTTGCAGGGGGCCGGCTTCATGGTCCCCGAGGCCGCCGGCAACACCCCTGAGAAGGACCACGACGGGACGGTGGTCCGATACGGTCCCGGCCGCGAGGACTCGGCCCGGACCGTGGCCGCCGCCCTGCACGGGGCCGAGACGCGCCAGGTGGACGACCTCGGCGACCGGATCGAGGTCGTCGTCGGCCGGCGGTACCCGGGGGTCCGGAAGGTCACCGTCGACGAGGCCGCGGCGCCGTCGGCCACCTCGTCCGCCGCGCCGTCCGCGGGACCGTCCGCGCCCAGCGCCACCCCGGCGGCCAGGACGGCGACGGAGAACATCTGTAAAAAGTAATTTTTCCACATGAAAACCACCGCCCCGGGCAGAAACCACGCACGGAGGTGATGACCGTGGTTTTTTCAAATCCGACGTTCGAGGTGGAGAGCTGGCGCCAGGGCCCGTGCGCGGTGGTACGGGCGGCGGGCGAACTGGACATGGCGGTCGCACCCCGGCTGCGAGCCGAGGTGGACCGCGTCCTGGACGCCCCTGGCCGTCCCTGCCTGGTGATGGATCTGACGCAGGTGCCGTTCTGTGACTCCGTGGGCCTGGGCGTCCTGGTGAGCGCGCTCGCCCGGGTCAGGGACGCCCAGGGTCGTCTGATCCTGGTGGTGGGCCCAGGGATGATCACACATCTTCTGACGATCACCAATCTGGATCGTTACTTCGAGACCCGTTCCTCCCTGCGGGAGGCCTACGAGGCCGCCGCCTGACCGTTCCGGCCGGACCGGTCGCCCGGGTGGCGGGTCGCCGGCCCGGCCGGTCAGGCGGCGCTCGTGGGGGCTTGGCGGTTCAGCGGCCGGAGCCGTGGCGGGCCGGACCGCCGCGCAGCAGGGCCTCCCCGAGCGGGGTCAGCGTGTGCAGCACGGCGCTGCCCGTCCGGATCGTGGAGACGAGCCCGGCGTTGCGCAGGACCGCGGCGTGCTGGCTGGCGGAGGCGGGTGAGACGCCGGTCCGCTCGGCCAGCGCCGTGGTGGTGGCGGGCCTGCGCAGGGCGGCGAGCACGGCGGCCCGGGTACGGCCGAGCAGCGGCCCCAGGACGGCCGAGGCGCCGTCCGGCCGCTCCTCCGGGGCCATGGGGTACACCAGGGCGACGGTCCCGCCGGGCCGGTAGCCCACCACGGGAGCGGACGCGAAGTACGACGGGACCAGCGTCAGCCCGCGCCCGCACAGCGGGATGTCGTGGGTGCCGGCCGTACCGACGTGCAGGGTCGGCGGCTCCCACCGGCAGGCGACGCCGAGGGTGGCGAGGAGGGCGTCGACGCCGCCCCGCATCAGCGTCTCGGCGCGGAGCGCGCGGTCGGCCGTGGCGGCCGACCGGATCCGCGGCCACAGCGGCTCCATCGACGCGGTGAAGTAGTCGTCCAGCTCGCTGACGAGGGTCCGCTGCGCCGCCGCGCCGCCGTCGGCGAGCTCCCGGTACCACCCGGAGACCTCCCGGGAGGGGGTCAGATGGCTCAGATCGACGGCGAGCTCGGCGCCGGGCGTCCGCCTGACCCGCTCGATGCCCGCGGCGAAGTCACCGGCGTCCGGCTGGCACAGGAAGGCCGGCATCGCCGCGTCGCAGGAGACGAGGTCGAGGAGTCTGCCGACGCGGGCCCCCCGACCGGTGGCCATCTCCCTGTTCCATTCGAGGACGGCGGGCCGTGACCAGCCCGTGCCGCCCGGAGCGCCGCGGAGCCGGCGCAGGCTCAGGCCGATCTCCAGCAGCGCGTCCGGGGCCGGGGCGAGCGTGACCCTTCGCAGGTCCGTCTCGGTGAAGTGCAGGCGGATCATGCCGGTTACCTCCCGTCCGGAACCCCTTTTCAACCAGAGCTGAAAGGCGTTGCCTCCCGTGGCCGTCCGAATGATGCTCTGGAGGCGTGCCCGGAGCACGTGCCAGGCCGGGGCCCGGGGCACACACCGGAACACCGCGGCGACCGGCGGGAGAAGATCATGCGCCTCGACGATACCGCCTGTTCCGCCGATTTCGGCGGCTCCGGCGGCTTCACGGCCCCGCCGCGGGCGTGCCCCGTCCCCGAACCGGCCGATGGCCTGGTCCCGCGGTTCCCCCACGGGGCGCCGCCGCTTCCCCGCGCGGAGGTCGAGCGCCTCCTGGCGCGGAGGCCGCCCGGTCACGAGGACGTCGGCGCGCTCCTCGCCGGCCTCCTGCGGGACCTCTCCGCGCAGCGCGCCTCCCATGTCCCCGGCGTGGACGCACGGGCCGCCACCGCCGTCCTCGACCTGCTCGCGGCTCTCCTGACCCGGGAGCCGGGCGCGGGCCCGTCTCCCGTGGAGACCTCCCGCGCGAGCACGGTCGCGCGCGCCCAGGCGTTCATCGAGCGCAGGCTGGCCGACCCCGATCTCTCCCCCGCGCTCGTCGCCGCCGAGCACCACGTCTCCGTCCGCCACCTGCAGAAGCTCTTCGAGGAGCAGGGGCTCAGCGTGGCCGGCTGGATCCGGCGGCGGCGGCTCGAACGCTGCCGCCGCGACCTCTCCGACCCCGCGCGGAACGACCTGCCGGTCCGCGCCGTCGCCTTCCGGTGGGGCTTCACCAGCGAGTCGCACTTCAACCGGGCGTTCCGCGCGGCGTACGGCGCACCGCCCGCGACCTACCGCCGCCGCCTGCGGGAGTCGAGAGACCCTCGAACCACCTCCTGACGAAACGATCGCCGGGCGGCGAAATAGCACCGTTCCAAATCGGGATTTATCCGTAAAACGGTGATCAAGGAGGCGGCTCGGCTCCACTCTTGATCATGAGTGGGCGTCCCGGACCCGGTGGGCGCCCACGTCTCGAACCAAGGAAGCCTCATGATCAACCGTTATCGGACGGCGCTGGCGGCGCTGGTGACGCTCGCCGTCCTGGGCGCCGCGCCGACCGCCCCGGCGTCCGCGCTCACCCCGGCGCCCGCGCCCGCCTCGGCTCCCGTTCCGGCATCCGCGGCCACGCCCGTCAGCGCGACCTTCGCCGCCACGGACGACGTGTTCGTCAGCCAGGCCGAACCCGCCAAGAACTTCGCCACCGCGACCTGGCTGTCGATCTGCGGCGGCACCTGCAGCAGCAGCTCGGCCACCGGTCAGCGCATCGCCCTCACCAGGTTCAAGGTCACCGGCATCCCCGACGACGCCGAGAACGTCAAGGCCACCCTGGAGGTCGCCTCGACGCGGACGACCGACACCACCGTGACGGCCCGGGCGGTGACGGGCGGCTGGACGGAGGCGGCCACCTGGAACACCCGCCCGGCCCTCGGCGACGCGGCCGGCTCGCACACCGGATTCACCTCCGGCCAGACGGCCAAGCTGGACGTCTCCTCGGCCGTCACCGGCGACGGGACCTACTCCTTCGCCCTCACCCAGACCGATGACACCCCGACCGTGCTGTCCTCCTCGCGCGAGAGCGGCGACCGCGGCCCCAGGCTGACCGTCAGCTACACCGAGGGCTCCGGGGACGAGGCGAACGCCGGTCCGCTGCCGTTCGCCATGCCCGGCACGGCGCAGCTGCGGACCTCCGCCCGGAAGGTGTTCGCCCACTACTTCCCGCCCTACCCGGTCTCGCTGGACGACCAGGACCCGGCGAGCGACTACTACGCGCGGAACTACCTCAAGCCGGACGGCGAGAGCGGCAAGCACTCCGCGTACGGCGGGCTGCTGCGCGACCGGCCGCTGGGCCGCGCCCCGCTCAGCGGCGACTGGGCGTCGGCCGACTACAAGACCGAGGTGCGGCAGGCCGTCGCCGCGGGCCTGGACGGCTTCACCGTCGACATCCTGTCGGTGACGAGCAGCCAGTGGACGAGGGTGCGGAAGCTCGTCGCGGCCGCCGAGGCCGTCGACCCGGGTTTCAAGATCGTCCTCATGCCGGACATGAACGGCCTGGCCTCGGTCGACGCCGCCACCCTCGCCACCGCGCTGGCGGATCTCGCCGCCTCGAAGTCGGTCTACCGGCTCGGTGACGGGCGGCTCGTCGTCGCCCCGTTCAAGGCCGAGGGCCGCACCGCCGCCTGGTGGTCCGACTGGATGAAGACCATGGAGACCGAGCACGGGATCAAGGTGGCCCTCGTGCCCTGCCTCCTCGACTTCAACAAGTACCGCGACGCCTTCGGCCCGATCAGCTACGGCTTCGCGAACTGGGGCAACCGCAACCCCGCGGCCAACTCCTCCCTGACCACGAACATCGACACCGCGCACGGCATGGGCAGGATCTGGATGCAGCCGGTCTCCGTCCAGGACGAGCGCCCCAACCAGGGGATCTACGACGAGGCGGCCAACACCGAGAACCTCCGGGCCACCTGGAAGGGCGCGATCGACGGCAAGGCCGAGTGGGTGCAGCTCACGACCTGGAACGACTACTCGGAGAACACCCAGTTCGCCCCGTCGCGGAACGCGGGCTGGACCTACCTCGACATCAGCGCGTACTACCTGACCTGTTACAAGCTCGGCTGCCCGAAGATCACCAAGGACGTGGCGTACCTGACCCACCGGGTGCAGCCGTACGCCGCCCAGCCGTCCTACCCGGAGACCAAGCTCATGAAGCCGCGCGCGGGCGGCACGCCGTCCCGCGACACGGTCGAGGTGCTCACCATGCTGACGGCGGCGGGCAAGGTGTCGGTCACGGTCGGCGGCACCACGCAGACCTATGACGCGCCCGCCGGGGTCTCCGCCCGGACGTTCGCGCTGAAGGCGGGGACCGTCTCGGCGTCGGTCGCCCGGAACGGCGCCGCCGTGACCGCGGTGACCTCGCCGTACAAGGTCACGGCGACTCCGTACGTGCAGGACCTGCACTATCGCGCGGTGTCCAGCGGCCGGTCCTGACGGACCGGCGGGCACCGCGCCGCGCCCGTCCCCCCGCCCGCGAGGCTCGCGAGGCCCATGAGATCAATGAGGCCCTGAGACTCACAGGATCGCTCCGGGAGGGCGGGCGCTGCCCTTTTCCGCGTTCGCCGCGCGGGCCCCACACCCCCCCATTCGGATGTTCATATAATCTGGATTCAGTGAGCATCCTGATGACGTGATGACGGGTGGGGATTGGTGATGGCGCGATTGACCCGGGCGCAGCAGCAGGAGCGCACCCGCGCGGCCGTGCTGGCCGCGGCGAGGCGGGAGTTCGCCGAGCACGGATACGCCGTGACGAAGATCGACCGGATCGCCGAGCGGGCCGAGATGACCCGCGGCGCGGTGTACTCGAACTTCCCGACCAAGCGCGCGCTGTACCTGGCGGTGCTGGCCGACCTGGTCGAACGCTCCGCCGGCGAGGCCGGCCAGGCCGACGGGTCCGACGGGATCACCGGAGCCGCCGGGCAGGCACCGCGGCCGTCACCCGACTCGGTGGCCGGGTCGCTGGGCGCCTTCGCCCGGGTCTGGCTCGAACGGCTGCCGCTGACCGGCGACTCACCGGCCGACGGTCACCTGCGGTTGCGCTCGCTGTCCGGCGTGCTCGACGACGAACCGGCCCGGACCGCGCTGGCCCAGACCGCCCGGCTGGAGGCGTTGCTGCTCGCCCTCGCGCTTGAGTCGTACCCGCCGCCGGGCGTCCGGCGGGTACGGCTGGCCGAGCTGGCGCTGACACTGCTGAACGGCTCGGCGGGCCTGGCCGAGACCGCTCCCGGGTTCGGCGACCCGTTCGACGTGGTGCGCGCCTGCGACCATCTGGCCGGGATCGACCTGGCGGACGCCTGGGACCCGCCGCACCTGCCCTACGTCTCCCCGGCGCGCCCCTGCGACGACCCCTGGACGCCGCCGGCCGAGGTGTCCGACCGGATCACCGGCCGTCCGACCGGCCTCGGCGACGACGGCGTGATCGCGGTCCTGGGGGCCGGGCGGCTGGCCGCGGCGGAGGAGGCCGTCCGCGGCGCCCTCCCGGGCGACCGGGTGACCGTGGTCGTCGTGACGGGCGACCCGGCCGAGATCGGCCGTCTGGTACGGCTCAGGATCGACGACCTCACCGCGTGCCTGCGGCGCGTGTTCGCCCCCGGCGGGTGGCCGTCCCTCCGCCTGGTGCTCGACGATCGCGCCCTGGCCGCCGCGGCCCTCGGCCTGCCGGGCGTCGGCGACGCGACCGAGGCCGCCGTCCGGGTCAGGGACGGCAGGATCGTCGCCCGGGCCGAGGGCCGGGGCGCGGCCCACGCCGCGGCGGCCGCCGGTGCTCCGGGCGCCGGTGCTCCGGGCGCCGGTGCTCCGGGCGCCGGTGCTCCGGGCGCCGGTGCTCCGGGCGCCACGCGACACGGCGGGGGCGAAGCATGACGGCCTCCACGGCCGGCGACGACCTGCTGGTGCTCCACGCCCTCCGCTGCGCCGGGTTCACCGACCTGGCCAGGGTGGCCGCGGTGACGGGACTCGGCGAGTCCGACGTCGAGTCCGAACTCATCGACCTCGCCACCGCGGGCCACGTCACGTACACGGCGGGCTTCTTCGGCGGATGGGGCCTCACCGAGGCCGGCCGGGCCGCCGACGCCCGGTGGATCACCGAGGAGCTGGAGGCGGCCGGCGCCCGGACCGCCGTGGCCGGCGCGTACGACCGCTTCCTCGTCCTCAACCCGGAGCTCCTCGACATCTGCGGGGCCTGGCAGCTGCGCCCCGTCGGCGGGACGACGACGATGAACGACCACACCGACCCCGCCTACGACGCCCGGGTCCTCGGCCGGCTCACCGACCTCGACCGGCGGGCCCAGGCGGTCTGCGCGGACCTGTCCGCGGCGCTGCCGCGATTCGGGCGCTACCGCGTCCGCCTCGCCGACGCGCTCGCGCGGGCGACCGCGGGCGCGCTCGACTACGTGACAGACGACATGGCGTCGTACCACACGGTGTGGTTCCAGCTCCACGAGGACCTGCTCGCCACCCTGGGCATCCCCCGATGAGGTGGATCCACCCGCTCTCGCCGGACACCGGGGAGACGGCCGGCGCCATCGGCGGCAAGGCGTACGGCCTCGTCCTGCTGCGGCGGCTCGGGCTGCCCGTGCCGCCGGGGTTCGTCATCGGCACCGACGCGTGCCGCGCCTTCCTCCGTGACGGGCGGCTGCCCGACGGTCTCGACGGCGAACTCGCGGTCGCCGTCGCCGCCCTTGAGGACACGACGCGCCGCAGGCTCGGCGGGTCCGGGAGGCCGCTGGCGGTGTCCGTCCGCTCCGGCGGGCGCGAGTCGATGCCCGGCATGATGACCACGGTCCTCAACCTCGGCCTCACCGCCGCGGCCACGGCGGCGCTGGCGGCGGAGACGGGCGACACCCGGTTCGCGCTCGACGCGCGGCTGAGGTTCCTGTACGGCTTCGCCACCGCGACCACGGACCTGACCGCGGAGACCCTCGACGCCGTCGTGAGCGAGGCGACCGGGCGCGGACCCGATGCCACCGCCGTGGACGAGGCGACCGGCCACGGACCCGGCGGCGCCGCCGCGGGCGAGGCGGCCCGGCACGGGTCCGGCGACGCCGGGCGCCTGTCCCGCGCGATCCACGAGGTCGAGGCCGTCATCGGGCGGCGCGCCGGCCGGCCCGTCCCGGACGACGCGGCCGAGCAGCTCAGGCTGGCCGTCGCGGCGGTCTTCTCCTCGTGGGACACGCCGCGCGCGACGACCTACCGCGAGCTGCACGCCATCCCGCACGACCTCGGCACGGCCGTGATCGTGCAGGCGATGGTGTTCGGGAACCGCGACGACCGCAGCGGCACCGGTGTCGCGTTCAGCCGCGACCCCAACACCGGCGAACGCGTCCCGTTCGGCGAGGTCCTCTTCGGCCGCCAGGGCGAGGACGTCGTCTCGGGCAGATCGTCGACCCTTCCCCTGCGCGACCTGGCCGACCGGGAGCCGGGGGTGTGGGCCGCCCTTCTGGACGCCCTGGACCGCGTGGAGGCGCACCACCGCGACACGTGCTACCTGGAGTTCACCTTCGAGGCCGGTGAGCTGTGGCTCCTGCAGGCCCGGCCGGGCCGGTTCACCGGTGCCGCCGCCGTCCGTCTCGCGACGGATCTCGCCGACGAGGGCGTGATCGGACGCCACGAGGCGCTGCTCAGGGTCTCCCCCCACGATCTCCGGCACGCCCGCGCCCGCCGCCTGGCCGTGGCCGGCGGGGCCGGCGTCCTCGCCCGCGGGCTGGGCGCCTGTCCGGGCGTCGTGGCCGGCCGCGTGGCGACCACCGCGGACGGCGCGGTCCGGATGGCCGCGGAGGGCCCCGTCATCCTGGTGCGGCCGGAGACCTCACCGCTCGACATGCGCGGCATCGCCGTCGCCGCCGGAATCGTCACCGCCCGCGGCGGCCCGGCCAGCCACGCCGCGATCGTCGCGCGGACGATGGGCAAACCGGCCGTCGTGGGCGTCCCGGACCTCACCGTCACCGGCGCCTCCGTGCGGGCCGGCGGGCAGGTGCTCCCCGAGGGGACGCTCATCTCCATCGACGGGACCGGCGGCGAGGTCGTCCTCGGCAGCCCGTCCGTCACCACGGCCGCGACCGGCCCCCATCTGCTCCGCCTGCTCGAATGGGCCGACGAGGTGTCGGGCGACGCCTCCGGCCGCCCCGCCGACCAGCGCCTCCACGCGGCCCACGCCGCCCTCCGGCGGCGCCCCTGACGCCGCCGTCAGGGGCGCCGGCCGGCGCCGTCACGCGGACGTGCCGGGTGGACGGCGCGTGCCGCTCCGGCGCGGGCGACCGGTCGAGACGTGAGAACCCCGCCGCCCGGACCGCGGCGGCGGGGCTCTCACATGCCGGCGGCTACTTCAGCAGCTGCCGGGCCATCACCATGCGCTGGATCTGGTTGGTGCCCTCGTAGATCTGGGTGATCTTGGCGTCGCGCATCATGCGCTCCACCGGGTAGTCGCTGGTGTAGCCGTACCCGCCGAGGAGCTGCACGGCGTCGGTGGTGATCTCCATGGCCGCGTCGGAGGCGGCGCACTTGGCGGCGCTGGAGAAGAACGTCAGATCGGCCTGCGGCTCGCCGTGCATGGCCAGCTCGGACTTGGCGGCGGCGGCGTAGGTGAGCTGCCGGGCGGCCTCCAGCTTCATCGCCATGTCGGCGAGCATGAACTGCACGCCCTGGAAGTCGGCGATGGCCTTGCCGAACTGCTTGCGCTCCTTGACGTAGCCGACCGCGTAGTCGAGGGCGCCCTGGGCGATGCCCAGCGCCTGGGCGGCGATCGTGACGCGGGTGTGGTCGAGCGTGGCCAGGGCGGTCTTGAAACCGGTGCCCGGAGCGCCGATCATGCGGGACGCCGGGATGCGGACGTCCTCCAGGATGACCTGGCGGGTCGGGGAGCCCTTGATGCCGAGCTTCTTCTCCTTGGGCCCGAAGCCGACGCCCTCGTCGCTCTTCTCCACCACGAACGCGGAGATGCCGCGAGCCCCCGCGCCCGGCTCGGTCACGGCCATCACCGTGTAGTACTCCGACACCCCGGCGTTGGTGATCCACATCTTGGCGCCGTTGAGCACGTAGTGGTCGCCGTCGGCCACCGCACGGGTCTTCATCGAGGCGGCGTCGCTGCCCGCCTCGGCCTCCGACAGGGCGTAGGAGAACATCGCCTCACCACGCGCGACCGGCGCGAGGTAGCGCTGCTTGAGCTCCTCCGACGCCGACAGCAGCAGCGGTACGGTGCCCAGCTTGTTGACCGCGGGGATCAGCGAGGACGACGCGCAGGCCCGCGCCACCTCCTCGATGACGATCACGGCCGCCAGGGCGTCGCCCCCCGCTCCGCCGTACTCCTCGGGAACGTGGATGGCCTGCAGGTCCGCGGCGACCAGCGCCTTGTAGACGTCCCAGGGGAACTCCCCCGTCTCGTCGGCCTCGGCCGCACGGGGGGCGATCTTCTCGTCGGCGAGGGCGCGGACGGTCTCCCTGAGCATCTGGTGCTCTTCGGGCAGGGCGTAGAGAGGGAAGCTCATGGGCAAATAGTAGGACGTCCAACAATGCGTGGACCGATCCATCCCGTGTGAGATGTATCGCTGCCTGTTTATGCAGGTGGCAAAGTTGTCTCCTAGGATGCCGATACTCTGACGGCACAGAATCGGGCAGAACCGAAAGGAACGCCAGTGGCCTACCGCCTCACGATGGTGGGAACCGGATACCTGGGTGCGACGACGTCCGCGTGCATGGCGGAACTGGGCTTCGAAGTCCTCGGCGTCGACGTCGACGCCGAGAAGATCGCTCGGCTGCAGGCCGGGGATCTGCCCATCCACGAGCCCGGCCTGGAGGAGATCCTGCGGCGCAACCTCGCCGCGGGCAGGCTGCGCTTCACCACCTCCTTCGAGGAGGCCGCCGCCTTCGGTGACGTGCACTTCCTGTGCGTCGGCACCCCCCAGAAAGCCGGCGAGTACGGAGCCGACGTCTCCTACCTCGACGCCGCGATCGAGGCCCTGGCCCCGCACCTGCAACGCGAGTGCCTGGTCGTCGGCAAGTCCACCGTCCCGGTGGGCACCGCCCAGCGCCTGGCCGACAAGCTGGTCCGGCTGGCGCCCATCGGCGCCGGGGCCGAGCTGGCGTGGAACCCGGAGTTCCTGCGCGAGGGCTACGCCGTCCAGGACACCCTGCAGCCCGACCGGATCGTGCTGGGCGTGGCCTCCGACAAGGCCGAGAAGGTCATGCGGGAGGTGTACGCCTCGATGCTGGAGGCCGGCACCCCGATGGTGATCACCGACTACCCGACCGCCGAGCTGGTCAAGGTGGCCGCCAACGCCTTCCTCGCCACCAAGATCTCCTTCATCAACGCGATGGCGGAGGTCTGCGAGGCCGCGCACGCCGACGTCAAGCAGCTCTCGCAGGCCCTGTCCTACGACGACCGCATCGGCGGCAAGTTCCTCAACGCCGGCCTGGGCTTCGGCGGCGGCTGCCTGCCCAAGGACATCCGCGCCTTCATGGCCCGCGCGGGCGAGCTCGGCGCCGACCAGGCGCTGACCTTCCTGCGCGAGGTGGACGCGATCAACATGCGCCGCCGGGCCCGCATGGTCGACCTCGCCCGCGAGCTGGCCGGCGGCTCCTTCCGGGGCTGCTCGCTGACCGTGCTGGGCGCCGCGTTCAAGCCCAACTCCGACGACATCCGCGACTCGCCCGCGCTCGACGTCGCCGTCAAGATCAGTGAGCAGGGCGGCCGGGTCACCGTCTACGACCCCGTCGCGCAGGAGAACGCCCGCCGGGCCCACCCGCACCTGTCGTACGGCGAGTCGGCGCTGGAGGCCGCCCGCGGCGCCCACGTCGTGCTGCTGCTCACCGAGTGGCGGGAGTTCATCGAGCTCGACCCCGAGGCGCTGGGCGCCGTCGTGGCCGCCCGCAAGATGGTGGACGGCCGCAACGCCCTCGACGCCGAGGTCTGGCGCAACGCGGGCTGGCACTACCGCGCACTCGGCCGCCCGTAGCGGCGCCCCGCCGGGCGGGACGCCGTGGCCCCCATCAGCGCGATCACGGCCGCCGTCACGGCGTATCAGCACGGCTGCACGTCCTGACCGCCCGGGGTGAGGTTCCGCGGACGGGACCTCACCCCGGGCGGTCCGGCGGCGTCAGCCTCCCTGGACGCGCCCCTCGGGGCCCGCGTCGTTCCGGCCGCCCTGGGGACTGGCCTCGGGACCGGCGTCCCCACGGGGATCCACGGGTTCCGTGCCGCCCCGGGGATCGGCCTCGGGGCCCGCGTCACCGCCGCCGTAGCGTCGCTGGACGGCGTCGACGCCCTTGCCGATCTGCTCGTCGTACTTGTGTCCGGTCCGCTCGCCGGCGAACCGCTCCCCCTGGTCGAGCACCTGGTCGGCCTGATCCGGATGCTCCCTGGCGAGGTCCTCGGCCTTCTTCGCCCAGTCTCCGATACCGCTCATGACGACCCCTCCCTCTCGTCCTGTACGGCCGTGCTCAAGCCGGGCCCTACCCGCCTCCGGCGACGAAACACCCCGCCCCCGGCACGGCCCGCCTCGCGTACCGGGGTGTCCCGCGAGTCTCGCGTACGACACCGGCCGGCTCCGCGCATCCGCCGGAGCCGCAGGAGGTCACGGCGACTCCACGCCCACCGTCGCGGGCCGGTGCCGCCGCGCGCCGAGGAAGCGGACGACGACGAAGCCGGCGGCAGCGGCAGCCGCCGTCCACACGATCGCCTGTCCCATGACCTCGATCCGCTCGTTCCTGCCAGGTGGGAGCACGACCATCTGTACGGCCGCGCCGACCGGAACGGTCAGCCTCGCCAGCAGGCCGACCGTTCCCGGCCTCCTGGCGCAGGCGCCCACAACCCCCAGGGGCGCCCCGAAGAGGACGCTGGTGATCCACCACACGAGGGGTTCGGACTCGTACCAGGAGGACAGCGGCCCGCCGCCTCGGACGGTGTCCACGAAGCTGTAGGCCGCCGTGGCCGCGAGAAGGGCCAGGGCGCCGGCGGCGGCCGGGACCGTCATCCCGGAACGACCGTCGTCGGCGCGCGCGACCAGCCAGCCCACGAGGACCGCGAACCCCGCCCACGCCCAGCCGGAGTCCACCAACACGCTCACGATCTCCAGCGCCGACATCCCACCGGTGGTGGCGGCCCGGCTTTCGAGATCCGCGTAGTGATCGGAGACGGCGTTGGTCAGGGAGGTCGCCGCGCCGAAGCCCGCTCCGGCCGTCAGGGCGCCCGCCAGGATCTTCGCGAGGCGTGCCGTACCCGGTCGGTTCCGCCGTCGAGGGCTGTTTCGGTGGTCTTCAGTCACGGGTGCCTTTCTACCGCACCCGTCACAGGCCAGGAGAGGGCCGGACCGACGACCCCGCGAGTCGCGGGGTCGTCGACTCTCCGTCAGTCGTCGAGCCGACTGAAGGGCGGCGGGGGAATTGCCGATGGGCGACTGATTCGGCGGGATACCGGTCTTCCGTAATGTTCCGAGCCACGGGGACGAGCACCGCACCTCCGGGAGTGTTCCGGACGGCGGCGACGAGCGCGCCCCCGGAGTGTTCCGACGGCGGGACGAGCGCGTCCCCCGAGACCCCGGCCAGTGAGGAGACCGACATGCCGTACTTCGAGACCGCCGACGGCACCCGCCTGTCGTACGAGGACTACGGCGCCGGCGCGCCGATCGTGTTCGTCTCCAGTTGGGCGCTGAGCAGCGACATGTGGGAGTACCAGGTGCCGTTCTTCGCCGAGCGGGGGTACCGCTGCGTGCTTTTCGACCGGCGGGGCCACGGCCGCTCCGACCGCCCCTCGACCGGGTACGACACCGACACCCGGGCCGACGACCTCGCCGCCCTGATCGAGCACCTCGACCTGCGGGAGGTCACTCTGGTGGGGCACTCGGCCGGCGGCGGTGAGGTCGCCCGCTACCTGGCCCGGCACGGCGAGGACCGCGTCGCGCGCGTGGCGTTCGTCGCGGCGGTCCTGCCGTTCCTGAAGCTGACCGACGACAACCCCGGCGGCGTCCCCGAGGCGCTGAGCGAGGCCACGGTGGCCCGGTTCCAGAAGGACCGGCCCAAGTGGTTCGCCGACCGGGCGCAGGGCTTCTTCGCCACCCACCTGGGCAACGACGTCTCCCCCGCCCTGATCGACCTCACGATGCGGCAGTGCCTGGAGGCGTCCCCCTGGGCCACGACCGCCGTCTGGCGGGAGATGTTCTCCGCCGACCACCGGGACGCGCTGCGCGCGATGACCGTCCCGACGCTGATCGTCCACGGCGCCGCCGACCAGTCGGCCCGCGTCGAGCTGACCGGCCGGCGTACGGCGGAGCTCATGCCGAACGCCGTCTACAAGGAGTACCCGACCGCGGGTCACGGCCTGTACGTGACGCACAGGGATCAGCTCAACGCCGACATCCTGGAGCTGATCAAGGGCTGACCGGGCCGCGTGCCGTACGAAAGGTCACCCGTACTCGCGAAGAGCAGGAGGGTCCCACCTCGGTGGGGCCCTCCTTCGGTGTTCCGGACGGGTCAGTCGTCGAACTCGCCGAGCTTCACGCCGCCCACGAAGGCGTCCCACTCCGCCCGGGTGAAGAACAGCTTCGGCCCGTCAGGGTCCCTGGAGTCGCGCAGCACGTAAAGGGGGCCGAGATCGGCCTTGTGGCCGGTTGCCGGGGCGTCCACCACAGCCACCTCGACGCATTCGCCGCCGTCGTCCCCGGAGGCCGCCCTCCGCCAGACGGCGCCGCTCAGATCCGCCTCCATCTCACACCGCCTTCGCCGTGGGCCCGGCGCCCGCCCGGGACGCTCCTCGGTATCCCGGTCAGTATCCGGGCCGTCTCCCTCGCCCGCAACGGCCTGCCGTGAATCTTCCGTACGCCGGGGACGGGGTGGAACGACCAGCCCCGGGATGGCCCGTCGGGACCACGCCCGAACGCTTTGCGGCCAATCTCTCACGCAAAGTAATCAACTCGTGCCACGCTGTGAAGCGCAGTTCGACGAGCGACCGGAAGGACGGCGAGCATGCCCGAAATGGCTGACCGAGCCTTCCGATCATGAACCGCCCGCGCCGCCGGGTTCCGGGTGATGGCGGCGGCGCGGGTCACGGCCCGGGAGGGCACGGCGCGGACGACCGTCGGCCATCCCTTCCGGAAAAGCGGGTGGCTCCGCTCCCTCACCGGAGGAGGGAGGGAGCGGGGTCACCACCACGCGTCCTGCCGGGTGCCCTCCACCACCGCCCGGCCGGACCGTCCCCGATGGAGTCCCCCACCCAGCGGAGACCCACCCGGCGACGTGCCCCGTCCACGCGCCCCCGAGACGGGCGGCGGCACGCGAACCCGACGCCCATCCCTTTCCGCACGGAGAAGATCATGACCATCATCACCGACGACGCCCCGGCCGCGACGGCCGCGGCGCCCCGTCCCGGAGCCGCGGTCCATCGGGGGGACGCTCCGGATTCGCACGTCCATGACGCTCCGGAGACCACGCCGGCCTCCGGCCTCCCCGCAACGGCGCTCGCGCCCGGCGGCCCGGAGGCGACGCCCGCCCCGGGCGACCTGGGAACGGCGGGCGCCCCGAGGACCGGGCCCGACCTCGACCCCACGGGCGACCTGGAGGCGCTGGCCGAGTCCCTGGAGCGGCGGGGCCTGCTCGGACGGGTCCGTGTGGCCTACCGCCGTCCTCCCCAGCCGGTGAGGACCGATCCCGAACTGCGCGCCCTCACCGAAGAGGTCCGCGCCGCATCCCGTGAAGAAAGCTGGTGGCAGCAATGGTCCTGGACAGAACCGATCGCGCCGGCGGGCGAGGCGAGCACCGCCGCCGAGCCGACCTCCGCCGAGGCGATCCGCCCCCTCCTGCCCGCGCAGCGGCGGGACGAGGACAGCTCCTCGACGCCGCGGTCGCGGTAGGCGGCCCCCGCCCGGACCGGGCGGCCAGCCCCGGCCCGCCCGGCGCTCCCGGGACTCCGGTGGTCCCCATGACCTCAGAGGCTCCGAGGAGCACCGACCCGGACGATCTGGCCCGCGCCCTGCAGGCCAGCCGCCCCGGATGGGTGGTCCTCTGGCGTCCCTGGGCCCGCTCCTTCTGGGCGTTCCCCTGCTGGATCACCGATGACCCCCGGCCCGTCGAAGCGAGGCGGGCCGGTGACCTGCTTTCCTTGATGGCGGAGACCGAGGCGGCCGACGCCGCTCACCGGCGGGAACCCGTCGGCTAGGAACATGTGAGGGACGGCCGGCCAAGGGAAGCGGCCGGAACCGTCCGTCTCGGGTGCCCCGCCGCCTGGACCCCGCACCGGCGTCGCGGGACGGCCGTCGCCGTCCCCTCCGGACGTCCTCCCGTGCTTTCCGGACGATCCTCCGGCTCCGCGGACGGCCGGGCGCCTTCCCGAAACGGGCGGGTCAGCGGGTGGACACGGACCGCTTCTCCGCACCGTTGTTCTGGGAGTGGTCCCCCGCTCCCAGGCTTCCGAAGACCGCCGTCACCGCCACGGTGAGCCCGAGGACGGCGCGTACCGCGTTCCGCATGATTCTCACCTCCATAGCATGGAGGTCTGTTTCTTCCCTGGATGCGATCGGCTATCCCCGGTGCCACCGAGATATCACTGCATCTGCACCATATTGCGCCTTTTTGCGGTCTTCCGATCTTGACGCCGGCCGATTCTCCCGCCTCGAAGCCCGTCGGCTCGGCGCACCCCGGGAACTCATGAGCCGCCCGGCTCGGCACGCCCCGGCACCCCTGAGCCACCCGTCCCGCGCGCGCTCAGGCCCCGCTCGCCGGGGCCGCCGGACCACCCGGGGTGAACCGCCCGCCCGGCGCGCTCAGGCCCCGAGGTCGGCGGCCTCCGCGCGGAGCCTGGCGCCCTTGGCGTGGGCCTGCTCCTTCAGCGTCACCTGGAACGCCTCCATCCTGGCCCGCAGCTCCTCGTCGGCGGCGGCGAGGATCCGTACGGCCAGCAGCCCCGCGTTGCGGGCGCCACCGATGGCGACGGTCGCCACCGGCACCCCGGCGGGCATCTGGACGATCGACAGCAGGGAGTCCATGCCGTCGAGGTACTTCAGCGGGACGGGCACGCCGATCACCGGCAGGGGGGTGACCGAGGCGAGCATCCCGGGCAGGTGGGCGGCTCCCCCGGCGCCCGCGATGATCACCTTCAGGCCGCGCCCGGCGGCCTCCGCCCCGTAGGCGATCATCTCGTCGGGCATGCGGTGCGCGGAGACCACGTCGGCCTCGAACGCCACCCCGAACTCGGCCAGCGCCTCGGCGGCGGCCTTCATCACCGGCCAGTCGGAGTCGCTGCCCATGACGATGCCGACGTCGGTCATGCCTTCTCCTCGCGATCTCATGCTCTCGTGGTCTCGTGGTCTCGTGACCTCAACGGTCTCGCCGTCTCGCGGACCGCGCCGTGGGGCTCTCGGTGCCGTGGACGCTCAGGTGTAGACGCCCTCGGAGAGGTAGACGGCGGCGTGCCTGGCCCGGGCCCGGACCTCGTCGAGGTCGGTGCCGAGGGCCGTGACGTGGCCGATCTTGCGGCCGGGCCGTACCTCTTTACCGTAGAAGTGGACCTTGATCCCCGGGTCGTGGGCCATCACGTGCTCGTAGCGGGAGAAGACGTCCGGGTCGTCGCCGCCCAGGAGGTTGGCCATCACCACGACGGGGGCCGACATCGAGGGCGAGCCGAGGGGAAGGTCGAGCACGGCGCGCAGGTGCTGCTCGAACTGGGAGGTGCGGGCGCCGTCGATGGTCCAGTGGCCGCTGTTGTGCGGGCGCATGGCCAGCTCGTTCACCACGAGCCCGGAGGGGGTGGCGAACATCTCGACGGCCAGCAACCCGGTCACGCCCAGCTCGTGGGCGATGTTCAGGGCGATCCGCTGGGCCACCGCGGCCTGCTCGGGGTCGAGGCCGGGAGCGGGGGCGAGCACCTCCACGCAGATGCCGTCGCGCTGGACGGTCTCCACCACCGGGTAGCTGACGCCCTGGCCGTGCGGGGACCGGGCGACGAGGACGGCCAGCTCGCGCTCGAACGGCACGAACGCCTCCGCCATCAGCGGCACCCCGGAGGCCAGCACCTCGGCGGCCTCCTCGGCGGACCGGCAGACCCAGACGCCGCGGCCGTCGTAGCCGCCGCGGACCGCCTTCAGCACGACCGGCCAGCCGTGCTCGGCGCCGAACGCCTCGACGTCGGCGGCGGTCTCGATCCGCCGCCAGGGTGGGCAGGGGGCGCCGATCGCGGTCAGCCGCTCGCGCATCACGGCCTTGTCCTGGGCGTGAACCAGCGCGTCGGCGCCGGGGTGCACGGCGAGGCCGTCGGCGGCCAGCGCGCGGACGTGCTCGGTGGGGACGTGCTCGTGGTCGAAGGTGACGGCGTCGCACCCCTTGGCGAAGTCGCGCAGGTCGGCCAGCTCGCGGTAGTCGCCCAGGCGTACGTCGGAGATCACCCGGGCGGCGCTCTCGCCGGGGGCGCCGGCCAGCACCCGCAGCTCCACTCCGAGGGCGATCGCCGCCTGCTGGGTCATCCGGGCCAGCTGACCGGCTCCGATCATGCCGACGACCGGGCCGATGGAAGGTGCGGAGGAAGGGCTGCTCACGTCGGTCGAGTTTACCGGCCCGGTACGGCCGGTCGCCGCGAGCCCCGGAGCGGCCTGCCACGTGACGTCCCCGGACCGGTTCCGTCCGTGTCGGCCGTGGAAAACGGTGATCATGCATGTCCGGCGGCCTTCGGTCGGAGTAACGCGATGTTGACCGATTTATCCGACTCATCCTGATATTTCGTGGAATGTGTTACCCGACCGCTGACATCCCCACCGATCCACCGGGACGCGGAACGGGCAGGTATCCCGGTACCCTGACAGCGCAAGTGTCCGGGGTCCCCGAGCGGCGGGTCCTCAGCCGACCGAAAGGACCAGGCAAAGACGTGGAGTTTCTGCGACGCGCCTACCTGCGGTTCGCCGACCTGGCGAAGGAACTGGCGAAGTTCGGGACCATCGGGGGGATCGCCTTCCTCATCGACACCGGCGGCTTCAACCTCGTCCAGTACGGCCTGCACCAGGGCCCGCTGACCTCCAAGGTGGCCTCCACGGTCGTGGCGACCACCTTCGCCTACTTCGGCAACCGCTACTGGACCTACCGCCACCACGAGCAGAGCGGCCTGGCCCGGGAGTACTTCCTGTTCTTCCTGCTCAACGCCGTCGCCCTGCTGATCGGCCTGCTCTGCCTCGGCTTCACCCACTACACGCTGAAGCTGACCGACCCGCTGAGCATGAACCTCGCCAACCTCGTCGGCATCGGCCTGGGCACGCTGTTCCGCTTCTGGTCCTACAAGAAGTGGGTCTTCCTGGCTGCCACGGAAGAGGTGCCGAAGGAACTGCCCGACGACATCACGCGGGCCCGCTGACCACCCGGTTCCTCGGCGTCTCGGCCTTGCGCAGGAACAGCGCGAACACCGCGGGGCGGGGCCGTACGAGCTCCAGGCGGCCGCCGTCGGCGGCGGCCAGCGCGCGGGCCAGGGTCAGCCCCAGGCCGGTGCCGCCCTTGCCGCTGACGTTCCGCTCGAACACCCGGCCGGCGAGGTCGTCGGCGATGCCCTCCCCCTCGTCGGCCACCTCGACCACGACGGAGGTGTCCTTCTCGCTGGTGGTCACCGTCACCGTGCCGTCGCCGTGCCGCAGCGAGTTCTCCAGCAGCGTGGAGATCACCTGACTGATGCCGCCGCTGGTGGCCAGCGGGCGCAGGCCGCGCGTGCCCTCCAGCCGGATGTCCCGCCCCATCCGGCGGAACGCCGGACCCCACTCGGTGAGCTGCTGCTCCAGTATCCGGTCGAGCTTGACGGCCTCGGCCTGGGCGTGCCGCTGCCGCCGGGCCGCGGCGAGCAGCTCGTCGATCACGGCGGTGAGCCGCTCGGCCTGCACGATCGCGGCCTCGCCCTCCTCCTTGACGACCGACGGGTCGTGCGCGGCGGCGACGATCTCCTCCAGCCGCATGGTCAGGCCGGTGAGCGGGGTGCGGAGCTGGTGGGAGGCGTCGGTGGCGAACTCGCGTTCCCTGGCCAGCAGGTCGGAGATGCGGGTGGCGCTGCGGTCGAGCACCTCGGCCACCCGGTCGAGCTCCTGGATCCCGTAGCGGTGCTTGCTCGGCCGGGCGTCCCCCGAGCCGAGCCGCTCAGCGATCATCGCCAGGTCGCTGAGCGGAAGCGTCAGGCGGCGCGACTGCACGATGGCGAGCCCGACCGCCACCGCGAGCGCGGCCGTGGCCAGCCCGAGGATGAGCAGCAGCCACGCCCGGACCTCCCGCGCCACCGCGGTGCGGTCCCGGGTGACCGCGACGTACACCCCGTTCTCCGACTGGGCGTCCTCGGTCATCTTGCGATTGTCCGAGGGCTCGGTTCCCACCGTCGTCACCTGCGGCGGCGTGCCCTTGACGTAGATCTGGATGTACCGGTCGGGATACTTGCGCGCCAGCTGCACGGGATCGATGGGCTGGTCCTGCAGCCGGGCGTACTCGACCTCGTTCAGCAGGCTCTTGGCCTGCGAGACGAGACCCTGGGTCGCCTCTTCCTCGATCAGCCGGTTCACGGCCACGCCGAGCGGGATGCCGAGCAGCAGCACCGCGATGACCGCGACGAGCAGGGTGGAGGAGAGGAGCCGGCGGCGCATCCCCTACTCTCGCTCGAAGCGGAAGCCGACCCCCCGGACGGTCGTGATGTACCGCGGCTTGGCGGCGTCGTCGCCGAGCTTGCGGCGCAGCCACGATATGTGCATGTCCAGGGTCTTGGTGGAGCCCCACCAGTTGGTGTCCCACACCTCGCGCATGATCTGCTCGCGGGTGACCACCTTTCCGGCGTCCCGGACGAGGACCCGGAGCAGGTCGAACTCCTTGGTCGTGAGGTGGAGCTCCTTGTCGCCCATCCACGCGCGACGGGAGTCGGCGTCGATGCGGACGCCCTGCACGACGGGCGTCTCGGACGTGCCACGCCGCAGCAGGGCGCGCACCCGGGCGAGGAGCTCGGCGAGGCGGAAGGGTTTGGTGACGTAGTCGTCGGCTCCGGCGTCGAGGCCGACGACGGTGTCGACCTCGTCGACGCGGGCCGTGAGGATGAGCACGGGTGTGCCGTGCCCCTCCGCGCGAATGCGCCTGGCGACTTCGAGGCCGTCCATCTCGGGCAGGCCGAGGTCAAGAACTATCAAGTCGATGCCACCCGACAGCGCCCGCTCCAGGGCCTGCGGGCCGTCGGGGCTCACCTCGACTTGGTAACCCTCGCGGCGCAGCGCACGCGCGAGCGGTTCGGAGATCGAGGTGTCATCCTCGGCGAGAAGTACACAGGTCATAACGCGATCGTAGGACCTTAGAGGATCGTTTCCCCGGTACAGCGCGCGGTTTGACTCGTCATTGACCTATCCATTGACCTGGGCAAACACTGATAAATCCCGGATAGTCACGCCGCAACGCCCCGCGGTCGCGTGGTACGGCTCCCGCATCGGAAGAACCTCGAAAGGGCAGTCTTCCCAATGACCCGGATAACAGAACCCGTAAATCCCCCTGTAAGGGATTTGACGGGCGCGTCCCGGCGATCATCCCGAAAAGGCCCGCGGCGTCCGACGCGCCGCGGGCCGGCCGGGCCGGGTGGGCTCAGTGCCCCCGGGCCAGCCACTCCTCCAGGTGCGGGGCCTCCTCGCCGATCGTGGTGGAGTCGCCGTGCCCGGTGCGCACGACCGTCTCCGGCGGCAGCGTCAGCAGCCGCCCGCGGATCGACTCGACGATCGTCTCGAACGACGAGAACGACCGGCCCGTCGCGCCCGGCCCGCCCCGGAACAGCGTGTCGCCGGTGAAGACCGTCCCGAGCGCGGGGGCGTACAGGCAGACCGCGCCGGGCGCGTGACCCGGCGTGTGCATGACGGTCAGCTCGACCCCGCCCGCCGAGATCACCTGCCCGTCCGCCAGCGGCGTGTACGGCGTGCCGGGGTGGACCATGTCCCACAGGACCTGGTCGGCCGGGTGGAGCATGACCGGGGCGCCGGTCCGCGCGGCGAGGGCCGGGGCGGCGCCGACGTGGTCGTCGTGCCCGTGGGTGCAGACGATCGCCCGGACCGTGCGGTCGCCGACCGCCGCGGCGATGGCCTCGGCGTCGTGCGCCGCGTCGATCACGACGACCTCGTCGCCCGAGCCGACCAGCCAGACGTTGTTGTCGACCTCCCAGGTGCCGCCGTCCAGCGAGAACGTCCCCGAGGTGACGACCCTGCCGATCGCCGCGCCCTCTCCGGCGGTCACAGGACCACCACCGAGCGCAGGACCTCGCCGCGGTGCATCTTGGCGAACGCCTCCTCGACGTCGCCGAGGCCGATCGTCTCGGAGACGAACCGGTCGAGGTCGAGCCGGCCCTGGAGGTAGAGGTCGATGAGCATCGGGAAGTCGCGGCTGGGCAGGCAGTCGCCGTACCACGACGACTTCAGCGCGCCGCCGCGCCCGAAGACGTCCAGCAGCGGCAGCTCGACCGTCATCTCCGGGGTGGGCACGCCGACCAGCACGACGGTCCCGGCCAGGTCGCGGGCGTAGAACGCCTGCCGGTAGGTCTCCGGGCGGCCGACCGCCTCGATCACCACGTCGGCGCCGTTGCCGCCGGTGAGCTCGCGGATGGCCTCCACCGGGTCGGCGTCGCGGGAGTTGATCGTGTGGGTGGCGCCGAACTCCTTCGCCCAGCCGAGCTTGCGGTCGTCGACGTCCACCGCGATGATCTTCGTCGCGCCCGCCAGCCGGGCGCCGTGGACGGCGGCGTCGCCCACGCCGCCGCAGCCGATGACGGCCACGCTGTCGCCGCGGGTCACCGCGCCGGTGTTGATCGCGGCGCCGATGCCCGCCATCACGCCGCAGCCCAGCAGGCCGGCCGCGGTCGCGGGCGCCTGCCGGTCCACCTTGGTGCACTGGCCCGCCGCGACCAGGGTCTTCTCGATGAACGCGCCGATGCCGAGGGCCGGGGTGAGGGGCGTGCCGTCCTCCAGCGTCATCCTCTGGGTGGCGTTGTGGGTGTTGAAGCAGTACCACGGGCGGCCCCTCCGGCAGGCGCGGCACTCACCGCAGACCGCCCGCCAGTTGAGGATCACGTAGTCGCCGGGGGCCACCTCGGTGACGCCCTCGCCGACCGCCTCGACCACCCCGGCGGCCTCGTGGCCGAGCAGGAACGGGAACTCGTCGTTGATCCCGCCCTCGCGGTAGTGGAGGTCGGTGTGGCAGACGCCGCACGCCTGGATGTTCACCACCGCCTCGCCGGGGCCGGGGTCGGGGACGTGGATCGTCTCCAGCGAGACGGGCTCACCCTTCGCCCGCGCGACCACGCCTTGAACGGTGTACGGCATGTCATGCACCTCAGATCTTCGAGCTCGTACCGGTCGGTCGGCGCCCACGAAGCGGTCCCCCGGGACGCCCACGCCTCAATCCTTATCAGTCCCCGCGAAACGTGCACGACTCCGCACGGACCGTGGCCCCGTCCGGGCGGCTCGGCTCCCCCGCTGCACGTACGGCCGGTCTCCCCTGGCACGTACGGTCCTTCCCCGCGACACGTACGGGCTAGCTCCCCCGCAGCACGTACGGCTGGACCATGCCGAGACCGCGGACCGGCCGGCGGCGCATGCGGACCACCTCCACGCCCGGCGCGCCCTCGACGGCGGCGGCCACCCCCTCGTCCGCGAGGATCGTGCCGGGACGGGCGATGGCGGTCAGCCGGGCCGCCAGGTTGACGGTGGTCCCGAAGACGTCGCCCATGACCGGCAGCACCGGGCCGTGGGCCAGGCCGATCCGCACGCCGGGGCCGTCCCGGTCCGTCGTCTCGGCGAGCTCCAGCGCGATCGCGGCGGCCCGGCGCGGGTCGGCGGCGGTGAACAGCACCTCGTCGCCGAGCGTCTTGACCAGGCGACCGCCGTTCGCGGCGACGATGTCGGAGGCGCGGGACTCGAACCCCTCGACCAGCCCGGCCAGGGCCCGCTCGTCCATCGAGCGGGACAGGCGGGTGAAGGAGACCAGGTCGGCGAAGCCCACCGCGAGGGTCCGCCGGGCCGGCGAGATCTCCTCGGCCATGTCGGCGACGGCCAGCAGGCGGGTCCCGGCGGCGGCGAGCTGGGCGCGCCACGCGTGCACCAGCATCCGCTCCAGGTCCGGCAGCAGGCGGCGCGAGGTGTCGAGGACCGCGGCGAGGTCGTCGTCGGTGGGTGTCCGCCCCGGGTCGAGCATGGTGCCGATCAGGATGTCGGCCTGCCACTGGGCGAGCCTGGCCGTCGTCTGGCCGAGCGCCCTGGCCATCCGGACGGTGGTCTCGTCGTCCATGGACCCGTCGTCCATCATCGACCTGACCCGGCGGAGGGATTCCACGTCGGCGTCGGTGAAGGCCACCGCGTCGTCGGGCAGCGTGGCGAACCCCAGGGCCCGCCAGATGCGCTCGGTGAGGCTCTGCGGCACCCCGGCCAGCTCGGCCACCTGGATACGGGTGTAGCGGGGCCGGTCTCCGGCGAAGACGCTCTCGATCTGCTCGGCCGTCGGACGTCCGGTCACTTCCCCTCACCCCCTTCTCGCCTCCCCGCCCAGGAGGTTACGCCACGTGGCCGTGCCCGCCGCGCGGCCCCCGGCCGTACGGCGGGCACGGCCCCCACAGCGACCCCCGCACGGCATTCGGCCCGTACGGCGGCCCCGGGAGGCCCCTACCGTCTCCGGCGGCCCGTCCCGTCCAGGTCGCCCTTCGGCTCCGGGCCGCCCGCCCCGCCCGCGCCGTCGTCCTCGCCGTCCTCGCCGGGATCGTCGGCCTCGTCGATCGCCCGGAACAGCTCGGCCCGCACCGCCTGGAGGTGGGGGATGTCGCGCAGCTCGATCCGGCCCTGCTCGCCGGCCGACTCGACGTGGAGCGTGCCGGAGCCGAGGATCCGCTCCACCAGCGTCTGCTCCGCGCTGACCGTGTTGACCTTGGCCATCGGGATGTCGTCGTGCGACTTGCTCAGCACGCCGGTGCCGATGGACAGGCGATGCGAGGTGATCAGGTAGGAGGTGTTCTTCCACTTCAGGTACGGCACGAACGACCAGACGGTCAGCAGGCCGACGGAGATCACCGCGACCGCGATCCGGGCGTAGCCCGCGTACTCGAAGACGGGGATGTAGAACATCGCGGCGCCGGAGGCGACGACGATGACGACCAGCGCCAGGAACGGCACGACGAGCTGCCGCCAGTGGGGGCGGAACGAGCGGATGCGCTGCTCGCCCTCCGTGAGGTGGTGATCCGGGAGACCCATGGGCAAATCGTGGCACGTCCGGCCTCCGGCCGTCAGGAGGCGCGAGGACGGACGTGGACCACGTCGCCGGCGCTCAGCACGTGCTCCTCGCCCCCCGACTCCACCAGCAGGTGCCCGGAGGCGTCGACGCCGGTGGCCCGCCCGGCGAGCACCCGCTCCCCCGGCAGCTCCACCCGGACCTCGCGGCCGACGGTCGCGCCGGCCGCGAGGTAGGCGGCCCGCAGCCCGCAGGCGTCGGCGTCGCCCCGGGCCTCGGACCAGTCGCGGTAGTGGGCCTCGATCTCCCGCAGCACCGCGCGGACGAGCGGGTCGCGGTCGACGCACGCGGCGCCCTCGATGGCGAGGGAGGTCGCGGTCTCCACGGGCAGCTCCTCGGGGCGGGCGCTCACGTTGAGCCCGATCCCCACCACCACGGCGCCGTCGATGCGCTCGGCGAGCACCCCGGCGAGCTTGCGCTCGCCGATCAGCAGGTCGTTGGGCCACTTCAGGCGGACGTCCACCTCGGCGATCCGGCGCACCGCCGACGCCGCGGCCAGGCCGACGAGCAGCGGCAGCCAGCCGTGCCGGGCGGGGGGCGGGTCGGGGCGCAGCAGCACCGAGAGCGCCAGGCCGGAGCGCGGCGGCGCCGTCCAGGCCCGGCCCAGCCTGCCGCGGCCGGCGGACTGGACCTCGGCGATCAGCACGGTCCCCTGCCGGGCGCCGTCGCGGGCGGCCTGCGCGAGGTCGGCGTTGGTGGAGCCGGTCCGCTCGACGACGGTGACGCCGGACCACAGGCCGCCGGGCCGTACCAGGGCGCGGTTGAGCGCCGCCTCGGAGAGCGGCGGCCGGTCGAGGTCGGTGAAGGGCGAGTCGGGCACCCGTCCATCATCCCCCTCCCCCCGGCCGACCGTGACCGGACCGTGGCGACGACCGGGAACGACGCGGGGGAATACCGGGGAATACCGTGGGCGCGGCGGGGAAGTCAGAGGCTCCACCGGTTGCAGGCATCGTTCCGCGGGGCGAGGAAGATGAGAGACATGAGCACAAGTCGCGCCGATCTCCCTCGGCCGGGGCCGAGCACCCGGGCCCGCGTCCTCGCGGTGTCCGGCGACATCGTCAGGGAGCGGCGGGACGACCTGGCCACCGAGGAGCCGCTGGAGATCCGGCTGAGCGCCTCCCGCCACGTCGGCTCGGCCACCCCGCGGCCCCGGACGGCCGACGGGTCCACGTCCACGTCCGCGGGCGTCCCCGGGGACGCCCACCGCACCGTCGCGATCACCATGCGCACCCCCGGCCACGACTTCGAGCTGGCCGCCGGGTTCCTGTACGGGGAGGGGGTCATCACCCCCGGCGACCTGTCCTCGATCGCCTACTGCACCGACGAGGACCTGCCGCGGGAGGCCCGCTACAACACCGTCACCGTACGGCTGCGCCAGGGCAGGCTGCCCGAGCTGCCCGCCCTCGACCGGCACTTCATGACGTCGAGTGCCTGCGGCGTCTGCGGCTCCGCCGGCCTGGAGGTCCTGCGCGACCGGTGCGCGCCGCTGCCCGCGGGCACCGGCGTACAGATCGCCCCGAAGGTCCTGTACGGCCTGCCGGACCGGCTGCGCGCGGCCCAGAGCGTGTTCGGCAAGACGGGGGGCCTGCACGCGGCCGGCCTGTTCACCGCCGCCGGCGACCTGGTGGCGGTCCGCGAGGACGTGGGGCGGCACAACGCCGTGGACAAGCTGGTCGGCTGGGCTCTGATGACCGAGCGGCTGCCGCTGCGCGACAGCGTTCTGCTGGTCAGCGGGCGCAGCAGCTACGAGATCGCGCAGAAGGCCCTCAGCGCCGGGATCCCGGTCGTCTGCTCGGTCTCGGCGCCCTCCTCCCTGGCCGTCGAGCTGGCCAGGGAGTTCGGGATGACGCTGGTGGGCTTCCTGCGCGACGAGCGGTTCAACGTCTACTCGGCCCCGGAGCGGATCGCCACACCGTGAGGATCCGCTCCGGGGCGGGGCGGGTCAGCCGGTGTTCTGCAGGCCGGCGGCGACGCCGTTGACCGACAGCAGCAGCAGGGTGGACAGCCTCTCGCGCTCCTCCTCCGACACCTCGTGGTCGGCGCGGAGCCTCGACAGGGCGCGGAGCTGGAGGTGCGACAAAGCGTCCACGTACGGGTCGCGGAGCTGGACGGCGCGGGAGAGGACCCGGCGGTTCTCCAGCAGGCGGGTGTGGCCGGTGACCTCCAGGACCAGGCGGCGGGTGAGGTCGTACTCGGCCAGGACCTGCCGGACGAAGTCGTCCCGGCCGCCCAGCGCGAGATAGCGGGCGGCGATGTCGCGGTCGGTCTTGGCCAGCGACATCTCCACGTTGTCCAGCAGCGAGGCGAGCAGCGGCCACTCGCGGTAGGCGGCGCGCAGTTCGTCCAGGCCGATCTCGTCGATCACCGCGGCCAGGCCGCTGCCCAGGCCGTACCAGCCGGGCAGGTTGACCCGGGTCTGCGCCCAGGCGAACACCCACGGGATGGCCCGCAGGTCGTCCAGGGAGCGCGGCGCGCCGAGGCCGCGCCGCGCCGGGCGGGAGCCCAGCCGCAGCGAGCCGATCTCCTCCAGCGGACTGACCAGGGAGAACCACTCGGGGAAGCCGGGCGCCTCGGTCAGCGCCCGGTACGCCTTCTCCGAGGCCGAGGCGACCTGCCGGGCCACCCCGCGGAAGCGCGCGGCGGCCTTGGCCGTGCGGGCCTCGGCGGACGGGGTGGAGGCGAGCAGCACCGCCGAGGTGACCTGCTCCATGTGGCGGCGGGCGATGGCGTCGTGCCCGTAGCGGGCGAAGATGACCTCGCCCTGCTCAGTGACCTTGAACCGGCCGCCGACCGAGCCGGGCGCCTGGGCGAGCACGGCGCGGTTGGCCGGTCCGCCGCCGCGGCCCAGGGCCCCGCCCCGGCCGTGGAACAGCGTCAGCCGCACGTCGTGCACGACGGCCCAGGCGGCCAGCGCCTCCTGCGCCTCGTACAGCTTCAGCGTCGCCGCGGCGGGCCCGAGCTCCTTGGCGGAGTCGGAGTAGCCGAGCATGACCTCCAGGCGGCGCTCGCCCGTGGCCAGGCGGTCCCGGACGGCGGGGATGTCGAGCATGCCGGTCAGCA
This sequence comes from Streptosporangium sandarakinum, assembly GCF_013409935.1. Lineage (GTDB taxonomy): Bacteria > Actinomycetota > Actinomycetes > Streptosporangiales > Streptosporangiaceae > Streptosporangium > Streptosporangium nondiastaticum. The sequence goes on from NZ_JACCCO010000001.1 coordinate 2,341,667, forward strand.
CGGCCGGGGCGTTCGCCAGGTCGGCCCCGGACTCGAACAGCGGGACCACGTCGAGCGTGGGCGCCCGGTCGCCGAGCGCGTGCCGGGCCAGCTCGTACACCGCGGCGATGTCGTCGGCGGAGCGGGTGAAGGAGACGACGTAGCGGGAGGCGGCCGTCACGCCGAACCGCTCCTGGATCCAGGCGACGGTCCGGATGGTGGCCAGCACCTCCTCGGTCCGCTCGGAGGTCCGCCCGGCCTGGATCTCGGCCAGCGCCTCGGCGTGGACCTGCGAGTGCTGGCGCACCTCCAGCTCGGCCAGGTGGAAGCCGAACGTCTCCACCTGCCAGATCAGGTGCTGCAGCTCGCCGTACGCCTGCCGGGCGGCTCCGGCGCCGGCCAGGGACGTCTGGACCAGCCGCAGGTCGGCCAGCAACTCCTCGGGTGAGCGGTAGGCCAGGTCGAGGCCGCGCTGCCGGGTGGCGGCGACGCGGGCGGCGACGAACAGCAGCCACTGCCGGTGCGGCTCCCGCGGCGAGCGGGTGGCCATCTCCGAGACCAGCTCGGGGTGATGGTCCTCGGCGGCGGCGAGCGCCGCGCGCAGCTCGGGCGAGGGCGGGGTCTGGCCGGCGTTCAGGGTGAGGGTCCGGCCGATCCGCTGGGCGGCGTTCTCCAGGGCGATCAGCACGTGCTCGGCCTGGATGAGGATGGCGTCCCTGGTCACCCTGGCGGTGACGTTGGGGTTGCCGTCGCGGTCGCCGCCGATCCAGCTCCCGTAGCGGATGAAGGCGCGGGCCTTCGGGGCGCGGGCGCCGGTGTCCACGCCGAGGGCCGCGTCCAGCGAGCGGTAGACCATCGGGACCGCCCGGAACAGGGTCTCGTCGAAGGCGGCCATGGCCGTGCGGACCTCGTCGAGCGGGTTGAGCTTGGTGGACCTGAGCTGGGCCGTCCGCCACAGCAGGTCGATCTCCTCCAGCAGCCGCCGCCGGGTCTCGGCCCGCTCGGCGGCGCCCCGGCCGGGGCTGTTGTAGTCGGTGAGCCGGCCGCTGATCCGCTGGATCGCGGTGACCACCGCGCGCCTGCGGGCCTCGGTGGGGTGGGCGGTCAGCACCGGGTGCAGCCGCAGCCCCTCCACCAGCTCGGCGACCCTCTCCTCGCCGAGTTCCTGCACGGCCTGGGCGATGGAGTCGGGCAGCGGCTCCTTCCCGGTGTCGCGGACCCGGAGGGTGCGGATGCGGAAGTGTTCCTCCGCGAGGTTGACCAGGTGGAAGTAACAGGTGAACGCCCGGGCGATCTGCACCGCCCGATCGATCGGCCATTCGGCGACCAGGGCGGTGACCTCGTCGCCGGAGATCTCCCCGCGGCGGGCCGCGATGACGGCCTTGCGGAGGCGTTCGACGTCGGCGAGCAGGTCGTCGCCGCCGTACTCGGCGATGACCTGCCCCAGGAGCTCTCCGAGGAGCCGCACGTCCGCGCGCAGCTCCTCGGGCATCTCGGTGACGGCGGAGGAACGCTCTGCCTGCTGCGCGGCCTGCGCTGAGCGTTCTGCCTGTTCGTTCGCGATGGCGGGCATGCTCGCCAGCGTATCCAGTCCGTTATCTCCCGTGAGGAGCGGTCTCACCTATTGGACTAGACCACTGGCGGAATCCGGCGCGGGCCGCCCGCCCGGTGTGAGACGCGGGCGGGCGGGTGCGGGGCCGGAACAGGCGCGCGCCGAGGTGGGCGCGGGACCGGACGCGCCGGGCGGTCAGTTCGCCCGGGAGGTGGCGGCCAGGATCTCCGGGTAGCGGCCGAAGGCCAGCCCGCCGGCGAGCCGCCGCCCGCCCCAGGAGACCAGCAGGCCGTACGGCACCGCCAGGACGCAGAACCAGGGGGACGCCAGCAGCACCGGCAGCACGATCGGCAGGGACAGCACGCCGCCGGCGATCAGCCCGCCGAAGGAGGCGGCGAAGGCGACGCCGCCCTGCCCCGGCGCGGCGCCGGTGAAGGCGTTCAGCCGCTCCGGCACGGTGTACGGGATCAGCACGCTGGTCAGGGCCCCCACGCCGAGCCCGGCGCCGAGGACGCCCCAGGCGGTGAGCGCGGCGGGGACGGCCCACGGGAGCTCGCCCGCGAGGAGTGCCGCGACGACCGCCAGCACGGTCAGCAGCGGGACCGCGATCGTCGCGACGGCCAGGTGCCGCCCGGCGATGTCGGTCCGCCAGTCACGGGCCGAGCCGTAGGCGACGGAGTTCATCCACAGCGAGCGGCCGTCGATGCCGAAGAGGTTGATCGACTGCAGGGCGATCATCAGCGCGCCGATGCAGCCGGGGGCGATCGCGAGGACGGCGAGGCTCGGCACGGCGCGGCCGTCGCCGTTCATGGTGAACGCCATGATGCCGGTGACCACGATGGCGGCGAACCAGCCGACCCGGCCGCGCGGGTCGCGGCGGGCGTACTTGAGCTCCTTGGTCGCGACCGCGGCGAGCGGGCCGTCCGGCAGGACGCGGGCCAGCAGGCCCCGCGAGCTGCGGACGGTGGACGCCTCGGTGGAGGCGTCCGCCGTGACCAGCGCCCGGCGGAGCGCGGCGATCCACAGCCGGCCGATCACGAGGACCAGGACGGCGAGTACGGCCAGCTCGGCGAGGGCGGCCGGGCCGCCGTCGGCGACGGCGTGCGCGGCCATCCCGGACGGGGTCCAGCGCAGCGCCGACGCCAGAGCGCCCAGCATGGCGAGCGGGTCGGCGGCCAGCCCGCCGTTGACCAGCAGGTTGGGCAGCTGGGCCACCAGGACGACGAAGATCGCGGAGACGGCGAGCACGTCGCGGCCCCGGCGGGTGCGCAGCACGCCGGACAGGGCCGTGGTGACCAGCCGTGAGAGCACGATGCACAGGGCGAACTGCAGCAGCACCGCGACGGCGCCCACCACGGCGCCGCCGGCCCCCGTGGCCAGGCCGGCGACCGCGCCGAACGCGGCCACCAGCGTGGCCAGCGGCCAGACGCCGGTGATCGAGGCGGCGAACATGCCGGTCGCGAGCTGCCCGGTGCGCAGCGGGAACAGCGCCAGCCGGGACGGGTCGAGGGTGTCGTCCAGGCCGAACGCCAGCAGCGGCACGACCGCCCAGCCGATCAGCTGCATGGTGAACAGCACGGTCGTGACGTCCCGCGCGGTGTCGGCGGGCGCCGCGCGGAGCGCGGCCAGGAGGAAGAACCCGAAGCCGGCCACGACCACCGCGGCGATCACCGAGAAGACGAACCCGGCCAGGCGGGCGCCACTGCCGCGCAGGCCCCCGGCGACCAGCCGGAGCTTGAGCCGGACGAAGACGCCGGGTCCCACCCGCACCGCGTCGGTGGTCCGCACCGGCCGGTCGTCCCCGCCGACGGTCCCGGTGCCCGTGCCGCTCATGCCGCTCATGCCGCCGTCCGCGCCGCCGTTCACGCCGAGGTCGCGCCCAGCCATGACAGGCCCTCCTCCCCGCCACCGTGGCCGTGGGCGCCGACCAGGCCGAGGAACGCCTCGTTGAGGCTCCGCCCGGCCCGGACCTCGTCCAGCGGGCCCTGCGCGACGATCTGCCCGCGGCTCATCACCGAGACCCAGTCGCACAGGCGCTCGACCAGCTCCATGACGTGGCTGGAGAAGACGACGGTCGAGCCGGAGGCGGTGTAGCGCCGGAGCACCTCGACCAGCGTGTTGGCGCTGACCGGGTCCACCCCCTCGAACGGCTCGTCGAGGAAGAGCACCGCGGGGTTGTGCAGGAGCGCCGCGGCGAGCCCGATCTTCTTGCGCATGCCGGTGGAGTAGTCGACGACGAGCTTGTCGGCCGAGTCGACGAGGTCCATGACCCGCAGCAGTTCCGCCGACCGCCGCTCGACCTCCTCCTTGGGGATGCCGCGGAGCTGGCCGTTGTAGGCCAGCAGCTCCCGGCCGGACAGCCGTTCGAACAGCCGCAGTCCCTCGGGCAGGACGCCGATGCGGCCCTTCACCGCGATCGGCTCGCGCCAGACGTCGAGGCCGTCGATGTGCGCGGTTCCGCCGTCCGGGCGCAGCAGGCCGGTGACCATGCTCAGGGTGGTGGTCTTGCCCGCGCCGTTCGGCCCGACCAGGCCGGCGAAGCCGCCCCTGGGCACGATGAGATCGACACCGCCCACGGCCACCTGCTGGCCGAATCTCTTGACGAGCTGCCGGGTGCGTACCGCTTCGACGATGTCCGTCATGACCCCTACTCTGCCGTTTGTCGCTTTCGGAGGAAGTATTCCAGTCCGCTGAACGAATGAGCGCCCCCGATAGTTCGAGAGGGCCCGGGACGGTTACCCTCGCAGGGAGTTGACGACAAGGGTGAGGGACCGATGAGCGCTGAGCCGGTGGCCACCGGAATCGACATTCACACCACGGCGGGCAAACTCGCCGACCTGGAGCGGCGTCTGGACGAGGCGAAGCACGCCGGTTCCGAGCGCGCGGTGGCCAAGCAGCACGCCAAGGGCAAGATGACGGCCAGGGAGCGGGTCCTCGCCTTCCTGGACGACGACAGCTTCGTGGAGTTCGACGAGCTGGCCCGGCACCGGTCGGGCAACTTCGGCCTGGAGCGCGAGCGCCCGTACGGCGACGGCGTGGTGACCGGCCACGGCACGGTGGACGGCCGTCCGGTGGCGGTGTTCGCCCAGGACTTCACGGTCTTCGGCGGCTCGCTGGGCGAGGTCTTCGGCGAGAAGATCGTCAAGGTCATGGACCACGCGCTGAAGACCGGCTGCCCGGTCGTCGGCATCAACGACTCCGGCGGGGCCCGCATCCAGGAGGGCGTGGTCTCCCTCGGCCTGTACGCCGAGATCTTCAAGCGCAACGTCCACGCCTCCGGCGTGATCCCGCAGATCTCGCTGATCATGGGCCCGTGCGCGGGCGGCGCGGTCTACTCCCCGGCGCTCACCGACTTCGTGCTGATGGTGTCGGAGAAGTCGCACATGTTCATCACCGGCCCCGACGTCATCAAGACCGTCACCGGCGAGGAGGTGACGTTCGAGGAGCTGGGCGGCGCGCACACGCACAACTCCCGGTCGGGCGTGGCGCACTACGAGGCGTCCGACGAGGAGGACTGCCTGGAGTTCGCGCGGGCGCTGCTGTCCTACCTGCCGTCCAACAACCTGGACGAGCCGCCGGTCTTCGAGACCGAGCCGGTGCTGTCGGTCACCGACGCCGACCGCGAGCTGGACACGCTGATCCCCGACTCGGCGAACCAGCCCTACGACATGCACACGGTGCTCGAACACGTCCTGGACGACGGGGAGTTCCTGGAGGTGCACGCGCGGTTCGCGCCGAACATCGTGGTGGGCTTCGGCCGCGTCGAGGGACACCCGGTGGGGATCGTCGCCAACCAGCCGATGAGTTTCGCCGGCACGCTGGACATCGCGGCGTCGGAGAAAGCCGCGAGATTCGTCCGCACTTGTGACGCTTTCAACATTCCCGTGCTGACATTCGTAGATGTTCCCGGATTCCTTCCTGGAACCGATCAGGAATGGAACGGGATCATCCGCCGCGGCGCCAAGCTGCTCTACGCCTACGCCGAGGCGACCGTCCCGCTCGTCACCGTCATCACCCGCAAGGCGTACGGCGGCGCCTACGACGTCATGGGCTCCAAGCACCTGGGCGCCGACGTCAACCTGGCCTGGCCCACCGCGCAGATCGCCGTCATGGGCGCGCAGGGCGCGGTCAACATCCTCTACCGGCGCGAGCTGATGGCGGCCGACGACCCCGACGCCGAGCGCGCCCGGCTCGTCACCGAGTACGAGGACACGCTGGCCAATCCCTACCTCGCGGCCGAGCGCGGGTACGTCGACGCCGTGATCCGTCCCTCCGACACCCGCGTGCAGATCGTCCGCGCGCTGCGCGCCCTGCGCAACAAGCGCGCCACCCTTCCGCCGAAGAAGCATGGGAACATTCCGCTGTGACCGAGCTGAAGATCGTCCATGGTGAACCCGGGCCCGAGGAGGTCGCGGCGCTGGTGATCGCGATCACCTCGCGGACCGCACCGGAGGGTAAAACCGTACGAAAGCCCGGAAACTGGCGCGATCCCGCTTACCGACTGCGAAAGCCGCTCCCCACCGGACAAGGCGCCTGGCGATCGAGCGGATTACCGCGATAGATCTCGGGAACAGGGTGTCAAGCCGCACGAGAGTTGGGACTATCTAAGAAATGGGCGCATATAGCCAGCCGATCAGCTAGTCCGAGGCCTGGAGGACGACATGACCATCCTGGACCTCACCTCGCACCCCGTCATCGCGAAGTACGCCGTCCTGGTCGACGTGGGATACCTGTACGCCGCGGCGGGGGAGGTGTTGCTTGGCGCCAAGGAGCGCAAGGAATACCGCGTCGCGGCCGACGAGCTGATCCAGGCGCTGCAGAAGCACGCCGAGACGCGCATCCACGGCGAGCTGCTGCGGATCTACTGGTACGACGCCGCCCGTGACCGGGTGCCGACCGTCGACCAGCGCGTCATCGCCCAGCTCCCGTGGGTCAAGGTGCGCCTGGGCAACCTCAACGCGCGCGGGCAGCAGAAGGGCGTGGACGCGCAGATCCGCAGCGACCTGGAGGCGCTGGCCCGCCACCACGCGGTGAGCGACACAATCCTGCTCGCCGGGGACGAGGACATGGTCCCCGCCGTCGAGGCCGCCCAGGCGTACGGCGTGCGGATCCACCTGTGGGGGGTGGAGCCGCCGTACGGCACCAACCAGGCCGAGCGCCTGGTCTGGGAGGCCGACACGGTCGAGATCATCAGCGCCGACTTCCTGCGCTCCTTCTTCAGCCGCGCCCCCGCCCCGGTCCCGGTCGTCCCGGCCACCCCCTCCCCCGCCCAGGTCTTCGCCGGGCGGACGCCCGCCTCGATCAAGCCGAAGGTCTCCCCCGGCCAGGCCGCCAAGCTCGGGCCCAGCCGCCCGCGGGTCGAGGAGGTCGGCGAGCACGTGGCCCAGAAGTGGATCCTCACCCGCGGCCGCGACAACATCCGCGACCTGCTGCCGGGCCCGCTGCTGCCCACGGTGATCGACACCGAGCTGCTGATCGAGGCGGAGAAGGAGCTCGGCCACTCGCTGCGCCCCTACCCCGAGGCCCGGGTGTGGCTCCGCGACGGCTTCTGGGCCCGCGTCTACCGCGAGTTCGAGATCGGAGTGGGCATCTCCTCCCGCTGAACCCGATCCCGGTTCCCCCGGCACGGCTCCGGTCCGGTCCCGCGTCCCGGGCCCGGTCCCGCCGATCCCAGCTCCGCCGGCTCCGGTCCGGTCCCGCCGATCCCGGTTCCCCCGGCCCCGGCCCCGGTCCGGTCCCGCCTCCCGGACCCGATCCACGGTCGCGTCCGATTCCCGCCAGCCGTCCCGCCTGTGCTGGGACTAGCGTTTCAGGTGTGTCCACGACAGAGCTCGACTTCGACTCCTGTTACCGAGCGGTGGCCGCCCGGGACGCCCGCTTCGACGGGCGCTTCTACACGGCGGTCACCACGACCCGCATCTACTGCCGCCCGGTCTGCCCGGCGCGCACCCCGACCTCGCGCAACGTCCGCTTCTACCGCCACGCGGCGTCCGCCGAGGCCGCCGGGTTCCGACCCTGCAAGCGCTGCCGGCCGGAGCTCAGCCCCGGCGACCCCGGCTGGGACCACCGCGGCGACCTGGTGGGCCGGGCGCTCCGCCTGATCGACGAGGGGGCGGCCGACGACGGCGGGATCACCCGGCTGGCCGGGCGGCTGCACATCACCGAGCGGCACCTGCACCGGCTGTTCGCCGCCGAACTCGGCGTGGGGCCGCTGGCCGTGGTCAGGACCAAGCGCCTGCTGCTGGCCAAGCAGCTCCTGACCGAGACCGGGCTGCCGATCAGCGACGTGGCGTTCGCCGCGGGCTTCGGCAGCGTCCGGCAGTTCAACGCGACCATGAAGGAGACCTACGGCTTCACCCCCGGCGAGCTGCGGGCCACCGCGGGCCGCGCCGCCTCCGGCAACGCGCTGACGCTCCGGCTGCACCGGCGCGAGCCGTACGAGGCCGGGGCGCTGATGCGGTTCCTGGCGGCGCGGGCGATCCCCGGGCTGGAGCGGGCCGACGAGATCTCCTACAGCCGCGCGGTGCCCCAGGGGACGATCACCCTCACCCCGCTCCCCGACCACGTCCGGCTGGACGTCACCCTCGACGACACCCGCCACCTGGCCCGCGTCGTCGCCCGTGCCCGCCGCCTCCTCGACCTCGACGCCGATCCCGCGGCCATCTCCGACGCCCTCGGCGCGACCGCTCTCGCGCCGCTGGTCGCAGCCCGGCCCGGGCTGCGCGTCCCCGGCGCCTGGGACGGCTTCGAGGCCGCCGTCCGCGCCGTGATCGGCCAGCAGATCTCCGTCGCGGGCGCCCGCACCATCCTGGGCCGCCTCACCGCGCGTGCCGGCCGTACGGCCGGCGGCGAGATCAGCGGCGCGATCGGTGCGATCGGTGCGGCCGGCGGCGCGGGCGAGGTGAACGGCACCGGTGCGAACGGCACCCGCGCGGGCGGCACCGGCGCGGGCGGTCCGAACCTCCTGTTCCCCACCGCCGCCGACCTCGCCGAGGCCGACCTCGCCGGGCTCGGGCTGACCGGGCGACGGGTGACCACGCTGCGTGCGCTCGCCGCGAAGGTCGCCGGCGGCGAGATCGACCTGGACGGCGCGCAGGAACCGGCCGAGGCGGTCGCCCGGCTGCTGGAGGTGCCGGGGATCGGCCCGTGGACGGCCGGTTACATCGCGCTGCGCGCCCTGCGCGACCCGGACGCCTGGCCCCGGGGAGACCTCGGGCTGCGGCGCGCCATGGTGAGCCTGGGCATTCCCGAAGATCACATCGAGCGGTGGCGGCCCTGGCGGGCCTACGCCGCGCTGCACCTTTGGAGTTCAGAATGACGACTACGACGATCGAGGCGCAGGTCCTGCCCACCCCGACCGGACCGCTGTCGCTGCTCTCGCACGAGGGGATCCTCGTCGCGGCCGGCTTCACCGCCGACCCGGAGGAGATGTTCGCCAGGCTCTCACCTGCGATGCGGGCTCACGGCCTGACCAGGGTGGACGACCTGGGCCACGCGGCGCGGGCCGTACGCGACTATCTGGACGGCGACCTGACGGCACTCGACACCGTCGAGGTGTCCCAGCCGGGGTCGCCCGGGCGGCAACGGCTGCTGACCGCGCTGCGGGAGGTCCCGGCCGGGACCACGGTCACCTACGCCGAGCTAGCCGAACGGGCGGGCATGCCGAGGACGGCCGCCCGGGCGGCCGGCGGGGCGTGCGCGCAGAACCTGATCGCGCCGTTCGTCCCGTGCCACCGCGTCCTGCCGTCCATCGGGGGCTTCGGCGGCTACTACTACGGCACCCCGGTCAAGCAGTGGCTGCTCACCCACGAGAAGGCCCTCGGCTGACCACCCGCACCGCCCGGACCGGCCGGGGACGGGACTCGCCGGGACGCGGTACGGCCCGCCGCCCGTGCCCGTTCCGCGATCCCGGCCGGCCCGGCGACGTGCTCCGTACCTCAGTCGGTCCCGGTGACGGTGCTCTGCACCTCGCCCACCTCGACGTCGCGGGTCGCGCCGACCTGGATGGGGTCGTAGGCGAAGGGCACGACGCCGCCCTGCCCCTGGGCCGTCACCTCCCACACCGAGGTCACCGTCAGCTCGTAGACGCGACGCGGCTGGTCGACCGAGGCGTGGAGGTACTGGACGCCGCAGGTGAACTCCCCGCCCTTGGCGTACGGCTTGCCGGTCGGCCCGCAGTCCGTCATGACCTTGGCCCGGTCGTCGGTCGTCCCGGACTTGATCGTCATGTCGTTCAGGTTCGCGGTCACCGTGGCGCTCATGTAGCCCGGGATCGTGGCCGTCACCGACCTGGTGGTCTGGCCGGCGTCGTCGAGCCAGACCCAGGTCGGCAGGTTGACGTAGCTCTTGACGTCGGGGTTCAGCTTGATCTTCGGCTCGGGCACGGTCAGCGCGGCGCGGGCGATGTCGAGGAGCTCCTGCATGGTGATCCCGTTCGGCGGGGTCGTGTTCGGCGGCACCCAGATCTCGGGCTCCATGCCGCCGAAGCAGGCGACCCCGGCGTCGGTGCCGTCGTGCGCGACGTGCCACCAGCGGCCCTCCTGGCCCACCTTGTCCTTGTACTTGTCCAGGTAGGCGTCGTCGGGGGTCTCGCCCCAGGTCTTCTCCGCGCGCTGCTGACGGCCGTTGCGGAAGTTCATCTCGTCCTCGGCGTTGTTGCCCGGCTCGTACCAGCAGTGGCGCTTGACCTGGTATCCGTCGCTCTTGGCGCCCAGACCGGACCCGGACAGGCGGATCTGGGAGTTGTACAGCTCGATCCTGCTCGTGTTGCCGCTCTGGCTGGTCCGGACCCCGCCGCCACCGCCGCCGTCCGGCTGCGGGCCGGGGGCGAGCAGGAGCAGGCCCGCGACGGCCACATTCACGATCATCGAAGACACCCCTTCGCCGGTTCGCCGGGCAGTTCCTCGTACTGGAGCAGCACGATCCGCCAGACGCCGTCGTCGCCGCGGCGCATCCCGGCGGTCTGCAGGAACGGCCTCCTGGTCCAGGACGGCTGCCGGCGGACCGCCTTCCCCGTGCCGGCGTCCAGGAGCCGCATGCCGGTCTCGTCGATGCACGCCTTGAAGGTCGCCCCGCGGCCGTCGGCCGCGGCGACGTTCATCGCGTAGATCCGGGAGACGCCCCGCAGCGACGTGTGGTGCTCCAGGAACCGTCCCACCCACTCGCGGCCCTGCCAGGCCCCTTCGTCCCGCATCGCGTTCAGGTAGGCGGTGTCGGCGCCCCGGGTGACTACCGCGCTGTACGACCCGGCGCGGTAGTCGCGGAGCGCTTTGACCATCCCCGCGGTGTCGGGGTCGGACACCGCGGGCCACTCGACCACCACCCGCACGTCGGGGGAGATCACGATGGTCTCCTCCTTCGGCCCGGAGACGGCGCCGTCCGTGCGCCGAGGACCGCCCGTGCCCTCCGGGGCGGGGCTCCCCGCCGCGTCCCGCGACGCGCCCGGCGGGTCGGCCGGGAGGTCGACGGGGGTGAACGGCCGGGCGGGCGGCGAGGAGCAGCCCACCGGCGCGGCCAGGGCCAGCGCGGCCAACGCTCGCATGACGGTCACGTTAGGAGCGCCCGCCGCACGGAACCACCGGTATGCACGAATCAGCATGGTTCCGCTCCTCCCTCCGTCCCCGGTCATCCCTGTCCCTCGTCCTTCCACGTCTCCGGCTCTTCCCGGCCGCCACCGCGCTCCCCGCCCGGCGGCGCCGTACCGCTTCCGACCGGTCATGCCGACGGCGCCGAACGCACCCGCCACGAGGGCAGCAGTTCGTCGATGAGCGCCTCGGTCTCCGGCGCCATCCCGCCCCCGCCGGGCCGGTCGGAGCGCCGGTGCAGGCCGTCCGCCACGGCCCGCAGCCTGGCGGCGTCGCCGGTGAGGTGGGTGGCCCTCAGCAGGTCCCGCCAGAGCCCCTCGTCGTCGGGGGCGAGCAGCAGCCCGGCCCGCGCCGCGCCGACGGCCCGGTCGGCCTCGCCGCGGGCCAGCCGTACCTCGCAGAGCCGGTGGGCGGCGTCGGCGACGGCGGCGGTCACGTCGTACTCCAGGTCGTCGGCGGCCAGCCAGGCGTACCGGCCGCGCGGGCGGTCGGCGAGCAACGGGCCGCGCACCAGGCCCAGGGCCTTCTCCAGCAGTACGGCGCGCATGGTCGGGTCGGCCTGCGCCCGGCGCGCGAACGCGCGGAACAGCGACCAATCGGTCCGCACCTCCGGGCCCAGCCGGAGCCGGCCCGCGTCGTCGGTGTGGAGGTTGGGCCGGCCGGAACGGTCGGTGCCCAGCCAGTCCACGACCCGGGCGATGGTGGCGTCCCGGACCGCGGACTGCACGCCGCGCGGCCACAGGATGCCGCCCAGCACGACCGGGTGGACGCCGCCCGGGTGGGTCGCGAGGTAGACGACGAGCTCCACGGCCAGGGCGGCGCGGCCCTCCTCCATCGGCGGCGGGCCGAGCACCTCGGCCGGGCCGAGGATCCGCACCTCGACCGAGGGCGCCCCCGCGGCCGGCTGCTGCTCCGGCTCGTCGGGCAGCGGCTCGCCGTCGAGCCGTTCGGCCGTGCGGAACAGCTCCACCAGGGAGCGGTAGTGGCGGCGGGGCAGGAGCTGGGCGGTGACGTCGAAGCCGAGCGCGTCGACGAGCGCCCGGCCGTCCTCGGTGATCTCCCAGTTCCAGGTGGCGTGCGGCGCCTCGCCCGCCACGACATACCCGGCGGCCGTCCGGACGCCCTTCCTGGCCAGCAGCGCCAGGCGGCGGCCCTCCTCGGCGGTGGGGGCGACCGCGGACAGCACGTAGTGCGGCGGCCAGATCGGGTCGGCGGCGCGGCCGTGGATCCGGCCGGTGAGCACGTCGTCGCCGTGGCCGCGCTCGTTCGCGGTGGCCTCCAGCTCGGGCAGGACGTCCGCGAGAGTGCCCGCGCACCGGATCCGGTCGGGGGCGATCACGGCCAGTTCCTCCCCGAAGCCGACCAGCGTGACGCGCATCCGGTCGGACCAGCGGTTGGTGGCCAGCTCCACGGCGAGCGCGGCGAGCGCCGAAGTGGTCCGTTCCCCCTTCAGGCTGATCAGGCCGTGGGCCGCCTCCAGGTCCACGAGCACCCGGCCCTCGCCGTTGGAGCCGAGCGAGACCAGCCCCGGGTACGGCGCGGGCGCGTCGGCGAGGGACCGTTCGTCGATCATCCGGCCCTCCTGGGCGGGCAGCCGCCAGACCTGGCCCCCGTCGCAGGAGACCCAGGGGGCGGGGGCGTCCTCCTGCGGCGGGTGGATCCACAGGTCGAGGGTCTGCGCGGACAGGTACGCGGCGTAGACGGTCGGCGGGACGCGCCGCTGCTCGGCGAGCGACCTGCCGAGGAGCCGCAGCCCGAGGTCGAGCATCCGGCTGCCCGGCGCGTCGGCCCCGATCCGGAGCGCGACCTCGGCCTCGGCGGCGTCGTCGCGCGGCCGGACGACCCGGCGGCCGAGCGCCCGCTCCCAGAGCTGCCGCCTGCGCCTGCCGCCGAGTGCGGCCAGCACCCCGGCCGCCAGCAGGGAGGCCCCGGCGAGGTAGTCGAGCAGCGGCGCCCCGGTCTCGGGCTCGGCGGCCCAGTCAGGGGGGACCGGCCGCTCCGTGGCGCTCCCGCGGCCGGGGTCGCCCGGCGCGTGCTCCCGCCCGGTGGCGTGCTCACCGGTCCGAGCGGGGTCGGTGCGCTCGCCGGTCCGGGACGGCTCCGCGGTGCCGCGTTCACCGGTCCGGGACGGCTCCGCGGTGCCGCGGCCGGTCTCGGCGGGGGCGGGCCGTTCCGCACGGCCGGAGTCGCCGGGCCGCGTGGTGACGGTCCCCTCGCCGGTCCGGCGGTCGCCGGAGCCGTCGCCGGGCAGGACCGAGGTGTCCTGGGGAGGGGAGACCTCCGCGTGCCTCCCGGTCCGCGTCTCCTCCCCCGCCGGGAGGTCCCGGGTGCCGGGCGTGACGTGCTGGGTGCGCCCGTCGAGCTCGGCGGGCTTGTACGGATGATCCTTGAGGGTCTCGTCGCGCGGCTGGTCCACCGGGACGACGTGCACGTTCCTGGCGTCGTCCGGCATGTCGAGCACCCAGCCGGGCCTGATCAGGTCGGCCATGTGCAGGCGGCTGCCGTCGGGCTGCTCCTTGTGCTGGTTGAGCCGGTAGACCTCCGGGTAACGGCGGCCGTCGCCCAGGCACTTCTCCGCGATCTCCCACAGGCTCTCGTGGTGGCGGCCGTGCGGCGGCTGCACCACGTACACCTTCTTGACCTTCGCGACCGGCGCCAGCGGCGCCCGCTGCTCCCCGGAGACCGGGGCCGGCAGGGCCGACAGCGCGTCCGCGGCGGCCGCGGCGACCGGGGGACGGGGCGGCGGGCCGCTGGGCCGGGCGATCGGCACCACCACCGCCGACACGGTGAACAGCAGCAGCGCCGCCGAGACCAGCCGGTTGGCCAGCGCCTGGGTGCCGCCGGAGAACGGGACCTGGGCCGGCATGCCGACCCGGCGTATCCCGGCGTAGACCTCGACGATCACGCAGGCGGTCAGCTGCAGCCAGGCGAGCCAGACCAGCAGCACCAGGATCGCGATGATCGTGCTGGTGCCGACCTGGCTGGTCAGCACGTCCAGGTCGAGCAGTTCGGGAGGGACGGGCGGCCCGGCCAGCCGCAGCAGGGCGTAGGGGACCCCGCCGACGAGCGCGACCAGCAGGACCAGCGCGCCGAGTCCGGCGAGCACGTCGCCCGGCGTGCGTCTGGGCCTGATGCGCACGGGCTGTCGCGGTGGCATGCCTCTCCCTCTCAGTTCCCCTCCTCGTCCAGGTTCGCCCCGTCCAGGGGGCCGGGCGGGCGGTACGCCCCGATCGGTATGGCTCGCCGGTCGCGGCGGGCCGGGGCGGTGCCCGGGTGGGGCGGGGCGGGCCATCAGGCGTCGTCCCCGGTGTCCGGGCCCGCGGTGGCCTCTGCCTTCATGTCGGAGCCCGGAAAACCGAGCGCGGCGAGGAAGACCGCCTTCCAGGCGACGGTGACCCCCACGGTGACCTCCGCCTGCCCGGCGCCGACGGAGCACCCGGCGATCCGGACGTCGCCGGTGGCGTGGGCGGAGACGATCTCCTCGGCCTCGGCGCAGACCTCGCCCTCGTCCATGAGCCGGACCTGGCCGGTGGCGCGCAGCGTCTCCTCGTCGATCCGGTCGGCCGCGGCCCGGGCCGCCTGCTCGGCGATGTCGGCGGCCCGCAGCCGGGCGTTGATGGCGGCCCCGCCGTCCACCAGGAGTCCGGCGAGCAGGAAGACCGCCACGGAGAAGACCACCGTGAAGACCGACATCGACCCCCGCTCGCCCGCCCGCCGGACCGGTCCGGGACGCGCTGGACGCCCGGGAGACCACGGATGACCGGGAGGCTCGGCGTGCCCGGGGCACGGCGCCCGCCACCGCATGGCGTTCACCCGCCGTCCTCCTCCACCCTCCGGAACTCCTCCAGCGGGACCACCGAGTCGCCCTTGATCTCCTTGGCCGCGCCGAAGCCGAGGAAGCTCAGGTCGAGGGAGCAGGTGACCGCGGCCCGGACCCGGCCGCCCATCTCCCATCGGCTGCCCTCCAGGCTGACCTGCGGCTCGCACTGCCCCGACAGGGAGTCCTGCGCCGCCTGTTCCGCGGCGGACTCGGCGTCGGCGAACGAGCGCTCGACCGAGGCGGCCCTCGCCGCGTCCCTGGCCGCCCCGTTGACCTCACCCTGGGCCTCGACCAGCCGTCCGGCGCCGACGAGCAGCAGCAGGAACAGCAGGAAGACCGGGGCCAGCAGGACCGTCTCGGCGGTCAGCGAGCCGCGCTCGCCGCACCGGCCGCATCGGCCGTACCGGGCTACGGGTGTCCTGCCGCGCCGGCCGTGACGCGGGCCGCCGGCCCGGGGCGGCGGCCGTCCGCCGAGACTCGCGAAGGCGCTCACGGGCATCCCTCGCTCCCGTCGTCGGGCCGGAAGCACTCGACGGGGCCTCCGAACCGCGCGGTGATGGTGAGCGTCCTTTCCGGAAGCAGCGGGACCACCTGGACCGCGGTGGCGGTGATCTCGACGCCGCGCCGGCCGTTCTCGTCCCACGCCGTCACGGCGGCGCCCTCCAGGAGTTTCGGGCCGACCGCCCGGAGCACCTGTTCGGCCCGGGAGGTGGCGTCCGACTCCCAGGAGTCGGTGTCGATCCGGGCGAGGCGGGCCCCCTCCCTGGCGGCGGCGTCGGCGACCTGCCGCCCGTGGAACCACAGGGCGAACTGCACGACGAGCAGGATGATCGCCAGCACCACCGGCATGATCATCGCCAGCTCGACGGCGGCGGCCCCTCGCTCTCGGCGACGCTCAGCCGTCACCGAAGCCACCGCCGGCCCCTTCCCCGCCGCCCCCACCGCCGCCGCCTCCACCCCCGCCGAACTGGTTGGAGATCTCGGCCTGCTTGCCCTCGACGAGGGTCTTGATGAGGGTGGCCAGGCCGAGCGCGACCCCGGCGATGATCGCCGTGATGATGACCCACTCGACGGCCGAGGCGCCCCGGGTGGGGGCGTTGCGGGCCCGCTCGATCCTCGTGCTCAGGAACGCGGCCGTATAGACGATCCACGGATGGTTGCTCAGCATGGTCAGGACCCCAACATCTTCATAGCGGCCGGGTAACTCAGGAAGATCACGAAGCCCGCGCAGAGCAGGAGCTGGGCGACGAGCATCGACTGCGAGCGCTCGCCGGCCTGCCCCTCCACCTCGGCGAGCTCGCGGCGCCGCAGGGTCGCGGCGCGGGCGGTCAGGGACGTGCGGACCTTGGCGCCGTCGTCGGCGACCAGCCCGAGCGCGGCGGACAGGTCGCGCAGCTCGTCGACGTTGATCTCGTCGCCGAGCTGCCCGAGCGCCTGCCAGGGGGTGATGCCGACGATCCGGGCGTTGCCCAGGGCCTCGCGGATGCGGGCCATCGCCCAGTTGGCGCCGTCGTCGTCGGCGTTCGGGCTGCCCACCGAGACCGCCATCATCAGCGCCTCGGGCACGCCGCGCCCGCCCGCGAGGTTCATCGCGACCAGATCCAGAAAGGCCCCGACGACGTGCCGGAAGTCACGGCGCATCCGGGCGGCGTCCCTCTTGATCTGAAGATCGGGCAGCACGAAGAAGACCCCGGCGACCGCGAGCGCGGCCCACAGCGGCACGGTCAGCGAGATGCCCCACCCCATCAGCACCAGCCAGCCCACCAGCAGCGGGAACGCCAGCAGCCCGGAGGCGGCCAGCAACGCCTTGGTGGCCAGGAACCCCTCGAACGACCTGCCGAGCAGCGCGAGGTCGGCCCGGGCCGAACGGGCCTCCCAGCCGCGCGCCGCGTAGAAGCGCGCCAGCCGCTCCCCCAGGGAGCGCCGGAAGGCGCTGACCTCCTCGTCGGGCAGGACGAGCCGGGCGCGCGGCGCGTCGGTGCCCTCCCGGGCGGCGTCCAGCGCCAGCAGCCGCGTCACCAGGCCGGGCCGGGCCGGGAACAGCGCCCGGACCAGCAGGAACAGGCCGAGCCCCAGCACGCCGCCGGCGAGCACGCCCTCGGTCATTCGTGCACCTCCCCCGTGGACGGCAGGCCCAGCAGCCGGGCCGGCTTGTCGAAGCGGGCCAGGCGGCGCATCCAGGCGAACCCGGCTCCGAAGAACCCGGCGACCACCACGAGCACGGCCTGGCCGAGGGTGCTGTCGTACTCCTCGACGTAGGAGGGGTTGAACACCACCAGGGCGACGGCGAAGGCGACGGCCGTGCCGACCACGATCTGCACGCTGCGCCGGGTGGAGCGGCGCTCGGCCTCGACCCGGCGGCGCATGTCGAGCTCCTCGCGGGCCGACACGGCCAGCGCGCCCAGCACGTCGCGCAGGCCCGGCCCGCGCAGCTTGGAGTTGAGGATCAGCGCGGCCACCACCAGGTCGGCCGAGGGGTCGTCGAGCTCGTCGGCGAACAGCCGCAGCGCGTCGGGCAGCGGCATGCGGGTGTGCAGGCGGTCCACCAGGGAGCGCAGATGCGGGCGGAGGGTGGGGGCCGCGGCCCGGATGGAGGAGGGGATGGCCTGCTCCAGTCCGGCGGCCCCGGCGATGGTGTCGCGCAGGGACTCGGTCCAGGCCGCCAGCCCCTCCAGCCGCCGCATCGCGGTGCGCTCCTCGGCCGCGCCGCCGTACAGGCCGCGCCAGCCCAGGGCGAGCAGGACGGCGCCCACCGCCATGACCGGCCAGCCGGTCACCACGAGTACGACCACCCCGGCGATCGCGCCGACCGCCGAGCGGGTGGACAGGGCGCGCAGGACCTCCTTGCGGCGGGGGCCGCGACCGGGGACGGCCGGGCGGGGGCGCACGCCGTACAGGGCGAGGCCCAGCAGGAACAGGCCCGCGCCGACGGCCGCGCCGGCGAGCATCACCAGCGGGTCGAGCAGCCCGGGCGGGACGGCGATCATGACCAGCCTCCCGGGTCGTAGCCGTGCCGGGCCAGCTCCTCGGCGCACGACAGGGGGGCGTGCGGCACGACCCGGCCGTCGGGCGCCTGGGCGAACACCTCCGACGACAGCACCCGGCCGTCCACGCCTGCCACCTCGCGCACGCTGGAGACGAACCGGCGCAGCCGGCCGCCCGCGGCGTACTCGTTGCGCTTCTCGATGAAGACGACGAAGTCGATCGCGCCCGCGATGAGCATGTGGGTGGCCTCGATCGGCAGCCGTTCGGTCGCCTGCAGGGCGTAGGTGGCGATGCGGTTGAAGACCTCCATCGAGGAGTTGGCGTGGATGGTGGACAGCGAGCCGTCGTTGCCCTGGGTCATCGCGTTGAGCATGGTGACGATCTCGTCGCCGAGGACCTCGCCGACGATCACCCGCGAGGGGTTCATGCGCAGGGAGCGGCGGACCAGCTCGGCCATGCTGATCTCGCCCTGGCCCTCGGAGTTGGGCAGCCTCTGTTCGAAGGCGACCACGTTGGGGTGCAGTTCGGGGAACTGGTCGAGGCCGAGCTCCAGGGCCCGCTCCACCGTGATCAGGCGCTCGGTGGCCGGGATCTCGTTGGCCAGCGCGCGCAGCAGGGTGGTCTTCCCGGCGTTGGTCGAGCCGGAGATCATGATGTTCTTCCGCGCGGCCACCGCGGCCGCCAGGAAGCGGCCCAGCTCCGGGGTGAGCGTGCCGTTGCCCACCAGGTCGCTGAGGAAGACCTTGCCCAGCCGGGCGCGGCGGATGGACACCGCCGGACGGACCGTGACGTCCATGACCGCCGAGAGGCGGGAGCCGTCCGGCAGGCGCAGGTCGAGCTGGGGGTTGGCGGTGTCGAACGGCCTGCTGGACAGGCCGCTGTAGGCGGCGAGGATCTGGATCAGCTCGACCAGCTCGTCGTCGCTGTCGGCCACCGGCTCGGCCAGGCCCTCCCGGCCGTCGGCGTAACCGACGAAGACGCGGTCGCAGCCGTTGATGTCGATGTTCTCGACCTCGGGGTCGTCCAGCAGCGGCTGCAGGCGGCCGACGCCGAACAGGGCCGCGTGGATGCCGGCGGCGAGCGCCTCCTCCTCCTCGGCCGTGGGCGGGGTACGGCCGACACCGATCTCGCCGCGGGCGAACTCCTCCAGCACCTGGGCGATCAGCGCCCGGGCGAACTGGCGCTCGTCCTCGCCGGTCATCGGCGCCAGGCCGCTGGCCTGGTCGAGGCGTCGCTGGTGGGCCAGGCGGTCGCCGACCTCCTGCCGGAAGCGCTTCACCAGGGTGTGGTCGACGGTCATACGGCCGGCTCCGGGGCTCGGACGGTGGCGACGACTCGGGCGGCGAGCTCGCGCGCCGTACGGATGATCAGAGAGCGGTCCAGCCGGCCGCCCCACTGGCCGCGCAGCAGCTCGGCGCCCTTGGGGTCGTGCGCGAGGCCGCTGACGAAGGCGACCCGGCGGCCGGTGGCGGTGACGATCCGGCGGACCTCCTCGATGGCCGTGCGGTACTGACGGGGGTCGGCGATCACCACGACCGCGATCTGCGGGTCACGGGGCATGACATGCAGGCGCTCGCGCAGGTGGGCGACGTGGTCGAGGCTCGCCCGGGTGAACAGCAGCACCAGCTCCGCCTCGGCGACCAGCTCGGCCGTCTGCGGGTGCCCGCCGAGGCGGCCGCAGTCGGCCAGCACGTCGGCGCCCGGCACCGCGGCCAGCGCCCGGCCGAGCGGCCCCCACAGCCAGGTGAGCCCGGCGGCCTGCTCACCGTGGGTCAGCCCGGCCAGCACGTCGAGGCCACCGATGATCTTCTGGGTGTGCTCGTGGATCTGCTCGGGCCGCAGGCCGCGGCGGGCCGTGGCGCCCAGGGTCAGCAGTCCCCGGGCGGGGTTGAGGACCCCGCCGTCGGCGGCCGGGAGGCGGTAGGCGAGGTCTCCCCCGGCCGGGTCGCACTCGGCGAGCAGCACCGGGTGCGGCCAGACGGCGCCGAGCGCGGTGGCCGCCGTGGTCACGCCCGGGGCGCCCTTGTCGGCGGCCAGCACGATGAGCGCCACCTCAGCGCGCTCCGGGCAGCTCGGCCAGCGCGATCTCGCCGCTGGAGGCGTAGGCGGCGACCGTCGGGGAGATGGAACTGTCCACGATCACCGTGACCAGGCCGGACGACCTGCCCTGGGTCTGGCCGGACCCGCCGACCTGGTGGACCAGGGCGTTGGGGGCCAGCACCCGGCTGGTGGCGTTGCCGCCGCCGCCCCGGCTCGGGACGTATATCACCTGGACCCGGTCGCCCCGCTCCAGCGTCCCGGGCATCTGGCCGGGCTTGAGGGAGAGGCCGACCTGGGCCTTGCCGGGGCCCAGCTCCCTGCTGGCGGAGACGACCATGTCGCGGGTCAGGAGGGTGCCGGGCAGAAGGGTGACACGGGCGAAGTTGCGGGCGACGAGGGCGCGGTCGGCCCAGGCGACGTAGCCGACGCCGGTGTCGGCGATCTGCGCCTCGCGCATCACGGCCTCGGTGAAGGGCTGACCCGCGCCGACCTGCTGGGAGATCACGATCGCGGAGACCCGGTCCCCGCTGCGCATGACCAGGAGGGTCGTGGCGAGCGCGCCGCCCAGGATGAGCAGTACGGCGAGGGCCGCGAGGGCGGGTTTGCGCTCGCGCGGGGGCACGGGGAGCTTGCGCGACGCCGGGCCGGAAAGGGAACTCGCCGACCCCGGCCGCTCGGCGTTCAGCGGTACGCGGCTCGCCGGCTTTTCACTGGTCCTCATGGGCAGGGGGACTCCCAGAGTGATTAACGCGTTGGGACTACTGGTCGAATTTACGCCATTATGCGCACCATGCCGATGAAGCGCCGGACAAAAGCCGGGTCCCATGCTCGTTTGATAGGAACAGGTCTGTCAACGGCGGCTCCGGAGAAGCTATCCCTTTCGCCACATGACAGGGGGCATATCCGGGTGATAAGGACATGAATTAATGCACATATCTACTGTCCCAATATTCCCCTCGGTCCCTGTGGTCCCGGCCGTACCGTTCCACCGCCGGGCGCCGCGCCGCTCCGTCCGGCGACCGATTCGGGCGCCGCGCCGTCTCCCCGGTGTCACCGTGCCGGGCGCGGCGCCGAGCGGGGCGTCACGCCCCCGGCCGCCAGGCGCTCCGCCATCGACCGCCCGGACCGCCCGGGATCGCCCCAGCCCCACGCCAGCTTTGACGGATTTAAAGTGAAAAATCCCTTTTGTCGGATGTAGTGCCCTCGGGAGTGGGGGAAACCGCCGGGTTATCCACAGGAAGGCATGACCCGTCCCCAGTCCGCTCCCGTCCCAAGGAACATCGAATCCCATTAGAGACGCCATGACCGGCCGGTAACACCCGACGGTTGTCCACAGGCGGGCACGTTTTCCACATACCGCCCCGGGACCCGCGGCATTGCCGCAAACACCTCGTCCCGGGCGGTTCCCGCTCTGTACCGTGGACCCGGCCCCTGACCGAGGAGAGCGGCGATGCGCATCATGCTCACCGTGCTCGGCGAGCACGCCGACCGCGACGTCGTGATCGAGGCGGACGAGACCACCACGGTGGGCCGCCTGGCGGAGTCGCTCTCCGGGCAGGGCGGCGAGCGGCCGACCAACGTGGTCCGGCTGACCCGCACAAAGGCACCGTACGGCCTGGGCCGTGACCCGGCCGCCGCCGAGCCGCCGGACCTCTGGCTCGACGGCCGCGCCCTCGACCCCGGAGCCCCCGTCCTCGGCCTGCTCCGCGACGGCGACCTCGTCACCCTCGACCGCGACCTGGCCGGCGCCACGATCGCCGAGGAGCCCGGCGGCATCGTGGAGATCCGCGTCGTCGGCGGCCCGGCCGCCGGGTCGGTGCACCGGCTGGGCCTGGGCGTCCACGTCGTCGGCTCCGACCCCGCCTGCGCGGTGTCCGTCCCCGACCCGGGGCTGCCCGCCGAGGCCGCGGTGATCCGCCTCACCCCCGAGGCGATCACCGTGGAGCCCGCCCCGGGAGGCCGCTCCGAGGCCGGCGCGGGAGACGGGCCGCGTATGGGAGGCGGGCCGCACACGGGACGCGGATCCCGCGCGGGAGGCGGGGCCGGCGCCGCGCCGCGCCTGGACCGCGAGCCCCTCGACGGCCCCGTGCCCTGGCCCGAACACGCCCTGCTGACCTGCGGCACGACCGTGCTGACGCTGACCGCCGTGGAGCCCCCCGACGCCCACCTGGACGCCCAGCCCGACGGCGGCCTCGCCTACAACCGGCCGCCCCGGCTCCGCTCCCCCGGCGGCGAGCGGCGCTTCGAGGTCCCGGCCGAGCCGAAACGGGCCGAGGGCATGCGGCTGCAGCTGCTCGCCGCGTTCCTGCCCCTCCTGCTCGGCGTCGGCATGGCCTGGGCGACCAAGACGTGGTACTACCTGCTGATCGCGCTGATGACCCCGCTCATCATGATCGGCCAGTGGGTGAGCGACCGGCGGCACGGCCGCAAGCAGTACCGCAGGGAGCTCAGGCGCCACCGGGAGCGGATGCGGGAGTTCGAGGCCGCCGTGGAGGCGGCCCGCGCCGCCGACGAGGCCGAGCGCCGCGCCGCCGCGCCCGACCCCGCGGAGGTCCTGCTCACCGCGACCGGTCCCCGGCGGCGGCTGTGGGAGCGCCGCGACCACGACCCCGACGCGCTGCGCCTGCGGGTCGGCCTCGCCGACCTGCCGGCCGGCCTGGAGTTCGTCCCCGAGCGGTCCGCGCCCGCCGACTTCGTCCCGCCCGACCCCCCGGCCTGCCACGCGGTGCCGGTGGCCCTGGCCATGCGGCGGCTGGGCGTCGCCGGCCTGACCGGCCCGCGGCCCCGGGCCGCCGGGCTGGCGCGCTGGCTGGTGGGCCAGGCCGCCGTCCTGCACAGCCCGCGTGACCTGGCGATCGTGGTGCTGTCGGCGCACGGCGACGGCGAGGAGCGGTGGAACTGGGTGCGCTGGCTGCCCCACTGCGCCCCGCACGGCGGCGAGGACTGCGTCGCGCTGGTCGGCGCCGACCCCGAGGCCGCGGCCCGGCGGGTGAGCGAGCTGGTCACGCTGATCGAGGAACGGCTCGGCGAGGAGGACAACCCGGCCGCCCGGATCGGCCGCGCCCCGGCGGGCTGGGCCGACCTCGGCGGCGGGACCGGGGCCGGGCGGGACGAGCCGGTCCCGGTCTACGACGAGCGCCCCTACGACGTGCTGGTCGTCCTGGACGGCGCGCAGGTCCTGCGCGCCCTGCCCGGCATGCCGCAGGTGCTGCGCCAGGGCCCGCGGGCCGGCGTGTACACCCTGGCGATCGACGACGACCAGCGGCTGCTGCCCGAGGAGTGCGCCACCGTCGCCGACGTGGCCGCCGACGGCACCGTACGGCTGCGCGGCGGCGGACTGGACGGCATCGGCGGGATCCTCGCCGACCAGGTCACGGCCACCTGGTGCGACCGGCTGGCCCGGGCCCTGGCGCCGCTGCGCGACGTCAGCCGCGACGACTCCGCCACGGCCCTGCCCGGCTCCGCGCGGTTGCTCGACGTGTTGCGGCTGCCGTCGGTGTCGGGCGAGGCCCTGGCCGGGCGCTGGGGCCGCTCCACCGAGGCGCTGATCGGCGTCGGCCCCGACGGGCCGTTCTCGGTCGACCTGCGCGTCGACGGCCCGCACGCCCTCATCGCCGGCACCACCGGCGCGGGCAAGTCGGAGCTGCTGCAGACGCTCATCTGCTCCCTCGCGGTGGCCAACCGGCCCGACGAGATGACGTTCGTGCTGATCGACTACAAGGGCGGCGCCGCCTTCAAGGAGTGCGTACGGCTCCCGCACACCGTCGGCATGGTCAGCGACCTCGACGGCCACCTGACCCAGCGGGCCCTGGCCTCCCTCGCCGCGGAGATCCGGCGGCGCGAGCGGCTGCTGCTGTCCGCCGGCGCCAAGGACATCGAGGACTACCACGAGCTGCGCGACGCCCAGACGGCCCGCGCCTCCCGCGACCTGCTCGTCGCCGGGGGCGGCGCCCCGCTCACCCCGCCCACGCCGCTGCGCGGCCGGGGCGCGCAGCTGCCCCCACTGCCCAGGCTGGTGCTGGTCATCGACGAGTTCGCGGCCATGGTCACCGAGCTGCCCGACTTCATGACCGGGCTGGTGGACATCGCCAGGCGGGGCCGCTCGCTCGGCATCCACCTCGTCCTGGCCACCCAGCGGCCCGGCGGCGTGGTGACCGCCGACATCCAGGCCAACACCTCGCTGCGGATCGCGCTGCGGGTGACCGAGGCCGCCGAGTCCTCCGACGTCATCGACCGGCCGGACGCCGCGCACATCCCCAAGTCGGCTCCCGGCCGGTGCTACGTCAAGTCGGGCGCGGGCGCGGCCGTCGCCGTGCAGACCGCGCGGATCGGCGGGCGCGGCCC
Organism: Streptosporangium sandarakinum; assembly: GCF_013409935.1. Classification (GTDB taxonomy): domain Bacteria; phylum Actinomycetota; class Actinomycetes; order Streptosporangiales; family Streptosporangiaceae; genus Streptosporangium; species Streptosporangium nondiastaticum. The sequence goes on from NZ_JACCCO010000001.1 coordinate 2,365,971, forward strand.
CGGCGCGGCGAGCGAGGTCAGGGCCCGGGTCACCGAGGTCGGCTGGCGGGCCCTGGGGCACCCGCCGGCCGCCCCGGACGCGGCGGCCGAGGGGGCGGCCGTCACCGACCTGTCCGTGCTCGCCGACGCCCTGGCCGACGCCGCCCGCGTCGCCGGCGTCCCCCGGCAGCCGAGCCCCTGGCTGGACCCGCTCCCCGACCTGGTGGTCGCCCCGGGCCTCCCGGAGCCTGAGGGGGCGGCGCCGTACCGGCCGGGGAAGGAGGAGGTGCCGCCGCTGGCCTTCGGCGTGACGGACCTGCCGTGGGCGCAGGACCGGCGGGCGCTGACGCTGGACCTCGCCCGCGGGGGGCACCTGCTGCTGGCCGGCTCCCCCCGGAGCGGGCGCTCCACCGCGCTGCGCACCCTGGCCGGGGCGATCGCGGCGGGCGCGTCCCCGGAGGACGTGCACCTGCACGTGATCGACTGCGGTTCGGGGGCGCTGCTGCCGTTGATGACGATGCCGCACTGCGGCGCGGTGGTGACCCGCGACCAGCTCGACCGGGTCGAACGGCTGCTGACCCGGCTGCGCGCCGAGGTCGGGCGGCGCCAGCAGCTCCTCGCCGAGGCCGGTCACGCCTCGCTGGCCGAGCTGCGCGCCGGCTCCACCGGCTCCCCCGGTTCCACGGTCTCCTCCGGGCTTCCCGTTCCTCCCGGCGAGCGGCCGCCCTGGCTGGTGCTGATGCTCGACCGGTGGGAGGGGTTCGTCGCCGCGTTCGAGAACTACGACTACGGCCGGCTGGTCGAGGCCATGATGCAGCTGCTGCGCGAGGGTCCGGCGGTCGGGTTGCGCGCCGTGGTGACCGGCGACCGGTCGGCGCTGATCGGCCAGATCTCCACGGTGTTCGACGACCGGCTGATCCTGCGGCTGGCCGACCCGGCCGACTACGGCCTGGCCGGGCTGCCGGTCAAGGACCTGCCCGCCGCGCTCGCCCCCGGCCGCGCGGTGTCGGCCGGCGAGCACGGCGTCGTCGAGCACCAGATCGGGCTGCTGTGCGACGACCCGTCCGGCCCGGCCCAGGTCGCCGAGCTCCAGGCGCTGTCACGCGCGATCCCCGCCCGCTTCGGCGGCGACCTGGCGGCGTCCCCGGCGGGTGCCGGCGCGGCCACCGCCGCGGCCGGGCCCGCCGGATGGGTCTGGGACGGCGAGCCGCCGCTGCGGGTGGACGCGCTGCCGACCCGGATCACCGCGGCGCAGGCCATGGCGCTGGCGCCGTCGCACGAGCCGCCCTCACCGCTGTGGGCCCTGCTCGGCGCCGGCGGCGACTCGCTGACCCCCATGGGCTTCGACCTGCTGGCCCACGGCCCCGGCGCGGTCGTCGCGGGCCCGCCCCGGTCCGGCCGGTCCTCGGCGCTGGTGACCGCCGCCCGCTCACTGCTGGAGCGCGGCACGCCGGTGATCGCGGTCGCCCCGCGGCGCAGCCCGCTGCGCGACCTGGCGGACGTCCCCGGCGTGGTGGCCGTCCTCGGCGCGGACGGCGACCTGGAGGGGGCCGTCGCCGGACGGGAGCGCTACGTGGTCGTCGTCGACGACGCCGAGCTCGTCTCCCCCGACTCGCCGCTGGGCATGACCCTGGAGCAGGTGCTGCGCACCGGCCGCGACGGCGAGCACGGGCTGATCCTCGGCGGGGCCACCGGAGACCTGACCACCGCCTACCGGGGCTTCGTCGCCGAGGCCCGCAAGTCCCGGACCGGCCTGCTTCTGGCGGTGCAGAGCCCCGCCGACGGCGACCTGTTCACGATCCGGCTGCCGCGCGGCGCGGTCGGCGGCCCGCCCGGCCGGGGCCTGCTGGTCACACTCGGCTCGACGACCCCGATCCAGACCGCCCTGCCCGGCTGAGCCCGTCGTCAGACAAAGAGCTCGATCTCGCAGTGGGCGATGTTCCCCCGGGCGAGACGAGCGTCACTGGTGATCAGCGGGCAGGAGAGCGCCTCCGCGAGCGCGATGTACAGGGCGTCGTAGGCACTGTGGTTGCCGCGCAGCTGCCAGCCTCGGCGAAGATACACCTGGGCGGGGACCCGTTCCAGAGGCATGATCTCAAGAAGCCCGATCGCGACCTCGGCGCGGTCGACCGCGAGCTTGCCCGACAGGGTGAGCCCTCGCAGGACCGAGAGGATCTCCGCATCAAGGTGGGTGGGAGCCGCGAGAGCTTCTCCGACCAGCCGTTTCCGCACTGTGTCTGCGGCCGGCCCCTTCTCGGCGAGAACCTTGATCAGTGCACTGGCGTCGACCACGATCACCGCCTGGATCTCCCTCTGTCCAGTTCCTCGATGACGTCCTCGGCGGAGAAGGTGTCGACCGCATTGGCAGCGGCACGGTCCAGGATCTCTTCCAGGCTGGGGCGGCCCGCGTCGGACACGAGCTTGCTCAGCAGGTACTCCTGCAAAGACTGCCGGGCACGCATGGCCCGTTCCTTGTAGGTGAGGTAGACCTCGTCCGGAACGTTACGAATCTGGATGGTTGCCATAGCGCTATTTTAGCGCTGATGCGCTGGAGTAGCGCTATGGCGACCAGGCCGACGGGTCAGCGGGTGGCCGACTCGATGTTGCCGCGGTAGGTGTTGATGACCCGGGACGCCTCGGCGAGCTCCTCGGACATCCGCTGGAAGGCCGCGCGGTAGTTCTGCCAGGCCTCGCTGAACCGCTGGGCGCCGGGACCGGTCCAGGCGGTGCCGACCTTGCCGGCCTCCCGGTCCAACGCGGCCATCGTGGCCCTCACCTGGTCCGCCTGCTGGGTGAACTGGGTGGCCATCTGCTGCATTTCCGCGGGATTTCCGCCGAGCAAGTTCTGGCTCATGCCCGTCTCCTTCGGGATCGGTGTCGGGGATCACCAAACGAAATCACGATAAGCGACCGGACCACAATGATTTCCCGAATATGCGCAGCGGCTATGGATCTTCCTTCCGCCCGAAAGCCCACCCGAAAGGCCGCCGCGGTTCTCATCCGGTTTCTCATACCGGTCCGCGTGTCGCGGGGACGGCCGCCGGACGGCGGGACGACCGGCGGCCGGCGAAACGGTCACCGGACCGAGCAACCCGGACGAGACCCGGCGATCAGATGACGCTTACACTCCGTTGAAGGCCCGCCAGGCCGATGCTCCATCGGAAGACCCGCCAGGCCGTACGAACGCACGAAGGGAATACGTCGGTGCACAAGGTCCTGATCGCCAACCGTGGTGAGATCGCGGTGCGGATCGCCCGCGCGTGCAGGGACGCCGGACTGGCCAGCGTCGCGGTCTACGCCGACCAGGACCTCGACGCGCTGCACGCGCGGGTCGCCGACGAGGCGTACGCGCTGGGCGGCCAGTCCCCGGCCGAGACCTATCTGGACGTGGACAAGCTGCTGCGCGTCGCCCGCGACAGCGGCGCCGACGCCGTCCACCCGGGCTACGGCTTCCTCGCCGAGAACGCCGCCTTCGCCCAGGCCGTCATCGACGCGGGCCTGACCTGGATCGGCCCGCCGCCGTCCGCGATCACCGCCCTCGGCGACAAGGTCCAGGCGCGTCACATCGCCCAGGCGGTCGGGGCGCCGCTGGTGGCCGGCACCCCCGACCCGGTCTCCGGTCCCGAGGAGGTGCTGGCCTTCGCCGCCGAGCACGGCCTGCCCATCGCGATCAAGGCCGCGTACGGCGGCGGCGGGCGCGGCCTGAAGGTGGCCAGGACCGCCGAGGAGATCCCCGACCTGTACGACAGCGCCGTCCGTGAGGCCGTCACCGCGTTCGGCCGGGGCGAGTGCTTCGTCGAGCGCTACCTCGACCGCCCCCGCCACGTGGAGACCCAGTGCCTGGCCGACGCCCACGGCAACGTGGTGGTGGTCTCGACGCGCGACTGCTCACTGCAGCGCCGCCACCAGAAGCTGGTCGAGGAGGCCCCCGCGCCGTTCCTGACCGCCGAGCAGGTCGAGCTGCTGCGGTCGAGCTCCAAGGCGATCCTGCGCGAGGCCGGCTACGTCGGCGCGGGCACCTGCGAGTTCCTCGTGGGGCAGGACGGCACCGTCTCCTTCCTGGAGGTCAACACCCGGCTGCAGGTCGAGCACCCGGTGACCGAGGAGGTCGCCGGCGTCGACCTGGTGCGTGAGATGTTCCGGATCGCCGACGGCGAGCCGCTGGGCTACGACGATCCGCCGCTGCGCGGCCACTCGTTCGAGTTCCGGATCAACGCCGAGGACGCCGGGCGCAACTTCCTGCCCGCGCCGGGCACCATCACCGCGATGCGCGTCCCGTCCGGGCCGGGCGTGCGGCTGGACGCCGGCTACGAGGCCGGGATGACCGTGCCGCAGTCCTTCGACTCCCTGGTCGCCAAGCTGGTCGTGACGGGCGCGACCCGCGAGCATGCGCTGCAGCGCGCCCGCCGGGCGCTGGCGGAGTTCGAGATCGAGGGCATGCCGACCGTGCTGCCCTTCCACCGCGCCGTCGTCGAGGACCCGGCCTTCACCTCCGATCCGTTCTCGGTGCACACCCGCTGGATCGAGACCGAGTTCGCCACGCCCATCGAGCCGTACTCCGGCCCGGTGGCCGACTCCGGCGCGCCCGCCGAGCGGGAGCACATCACCGTCGAGGTCGGCGGCAAGCGCCTGGAGGTCGTGCTGCCGGCCGGGTTCGCCGCGCCGGCCCCGGCCCGGGGCTCCGCCAGGCCGCCCCGCCGGGGGAACCCCGGTGGGGCGGGCAAAAAGGCCGCGGTCGGGGGCGACAGCCTGGTCAGCCCGATGCAGGGCACCATCGTCAAGGTGGTGGCCGCCGACGGCGACACCGTCGCGGCCGGCGACACCGTCGTGGTGCTGGAGGCGATGAAGATGGAGCAGCCGCTGACCGCGCACAAGTCGGGCACCGTCACCGGCCTGTCGGCCACGCCCGGCCAGACCGTCACCGCGGGCGCCGTGATCTGCGACATCAAGGACGCCTGACCGGAGTCCGCCGGCGGCGCGGAGGATGCCGCGCCGCCCCATCAAGGACGCCTGACCGGCGTCCGCCGGCGGCGCGGAGGATGCCGCGCCGCCCCGGGCGCCCCGCGGGACGTCTGGAAGGGATACGGTCGGGAAGTGGGGAACTCTGACGTCCGCTTGTTCGTCCTGAAGGGCGAAGGAGGCTTTCTTGCCGTGACCACGACAAAAACCGCACCGGGCCGACTCGGCGCCGCGCTCGTCGCGATGCTCGCCGGGCTGCTGGCCGTCTTTATGATCGCCCCGGCCGCCCACGCCGCGGCGCCCGACCCGGGCACGATCGCCTCGGGTCTGAAGGACGGCGACCACTTCTACGTGGACCCCGCCTCCGGCATCCCCGCGAACGCCGCCGACAAGATCCGCGGCGCCGTCGAGCAGACCTCCTCGGTCTACGTCGGGCTGCTGCCGGAGGGGGCCGTCACCAGTTCCTCGCAGGCCAGGACCCTGCTGACCTCCATCCGCAAGGACATCGGCGGCAAGTCCACCATCCTGCTGATGAGCGGCAAGACCCCGTTCGGCGTCTCCAACATCCGGGGCGTCGACGTCGACGAGCTGCTGGGCCGGGCCAAGACCGGCTCCAGCCCCACCGACAACGTGGTCAACTTCGTCAAGCTGGCCGATGACGCGGCCACCGGCGCCGGGCTCGGCTCGGGTTCCGGCTCCAGCTCCTCCTCCGGCTCCGGAGGCGGCGGGGGTGGCGTCCTGGTCGGCATCCTGGTGCTGGCCCTGGCCGGCGGTCTCGGCATCTTCTTCTACTCCCGTAAGAAGAAGAAGCAGCGCGAGGCCCGCGAGGCGGCGGAGCTGGCCGCGGTCAAGCAGACCGTGGACGAGGACGTCACCAAGTTCGGTGAGGAGATCACCGACCTCGACACCGACGTCAAGCTGCTCGGCGACGGCGCCCAGCACCAGCAGGACTGGCAGCGCGCCCTCGACTCCTACGAGCGGGCCAAGGTGGAGCTGGACGCGGTCAAGCGCCCCGACGAGCTGCGCAACGTGACCTCCACGCTGGAGGAGGGCCGCTACGCCCTCGCCTGCGTCAAGGCCCGCGTCAACCACCAGCCGCTGCCCGAGCGGCGTTCCCCGTGCTTCTTCAACCCGCAGCACGGCCCGTCCGCCCGCGACGTGCGCTGGGCCCCGCCCGGCGGCGCGGTGCGCGACGTCCCGGCCTGCGCGGCCGACGCCGAGGCCGTCGAGCGCGGCTTCGAGCCGCAGACGCGCCAGGTCATGGTCAACGGCGGCTACCGCCCGTACTACGAGGCCGGCCCCGCCTACCAGCCCTACGCCTACGGCTACTACGGCGGCTTCGGCGACATCATGACCGGCATGCTCGTCGGCACCATGCTCGGCGGCATGATGGGCGGCGGCTGGGGCATGGGCGGCTACGGCATGGGCTACGAGCAGGGCGTCGCCGACGCGGGCGGCGGTGCCGACTTCGGCGGCGGCGGAGACTTCGGCGGCGGCGGCTGGGGTGACTTCGGCGGCGGCGGAGACTTCGGCGGCGGCGACTTCGGCGGCGGCGACTGGTGACCCTCCGGTGACCGGTTGACGGCCGCCTCCTGAGACGGCGAAGACGGGCGCGTTCCCCGCGAGGGGACGCGCCCGTCCGCATGTCCGGACCTCACCCGCCCGCCTCCGCCCGGCACACGTCCGCGCCGCCGGGTTCGTCGGACGGCCGGGCGCCTCATCCGTCGGACGGCCCGGCGCGTCCGCGCCGCCGGACGGTCAGGTGCTCCCGCGCACCGTCAGCCGGGGGGCGAGCAGGGTGGCGTCCGGTACGGCGGCGCCCTCCAGCTTGGCCATGAGCAGCCGTACCGCCTCGCGGCCCACCTCCTCGGCCGGGACCAGCACCGACGTGAGCGCCGGACCGGCCCGCTCGGCGATGTCGTCGGGGCAGATCGCCACCACCGCGACGTCCTCGGGGACCCGCCTGCCGTACTGGCGCAGCGCCCCGAGGACGTGGCCGACCGCCGCCTCGTTGTGCACGACCAGGGCCGACAGTCCCGGCCGCGTCTCCAGCAGCCGCCGCACCGTCTCCGCGGCCTCCCCGAAGCCCTCCTCGCACGGCAGCGCCGTACCGGTCATGCCGTGCCCGGCGACGGCCTCGGTGAACCCCTCCCTGGTACGGCGGGCGAACCCGGTGCCGCGCTCGTAGACCACTGAGGGGGCGCCGAGCAGCGCCACCTCCCGGTGCCCCCGCTCGGCCAGGTGCTCCACGCAGAGCGCGCCGGCCCGGTGGAAGTCGAGATCCACGCAGGTCAGCCCGGCCGCGTCGGCCGGGAAGCCGATCAGCACGCTCGGCTCGGCGAGCTCGCGCAGCAGTGGCACCCTGCTGTCGTGCAGTTCCACGTCCATCAGCACCAGGCCGTCGGCCAGCGCGCTCGCCGCCGCCCTGCGCAGCCCCTCGGCCCCCTCGTCCGCGGTCAGCAGCAGCACGTCGTGGTCGTAGCCCCGGGCCGCGGTGACCACCGAGGTGGCGAACTGCATCAGCACCGGGACGTGCATCCCGGCCCGCAGCGGCAGCACCAGGGCGATGACGTTCGCCCGCCTGCTGGCCAGCGCCCTGGCCCCGGCGTTGGGGTGGTACCCGAGCGCCCGCACGCTGTCGAGGACCCGCCGCCGGGTGTCGGCGGAGATCGACCGCTTCCCGCTGAGGACGTAGGAGACCGTGCTCACCGCCACCCCGGCGTGCCGGGCGACCTCGGCGATCGTCACCGTCCGCCCGCTCATGCGCCTCCTCGCCGACCGGCCGCGGGAACGCGCCCGCCGGCCGGAAGGACGCCGCCCCGTCCGGCGGCCCGGGGGACGCGCCCGCGGGCGCGCCGCGCCGTCCGCTCGCCGCACTCGCTCACGCGTGCTCTCCGAAGGTGAAGCCGGCCAGGGTGATCCCAGCATTCTCGAACACCATATAGAGGTCACGAACCCCGCGGACATCGGCGAGCCCGGTGCGGACCTCGGTGAAGTCTTGACATCCTCTCCGCCCTAAAGGACGGAGATTCCCGCCTGCCGCGTGGGCTTCGGGTGGGTCACTGCTTCGCCGCGCTGCGCCGGAACGGGTCCCGGTCTTACCTGCGCTCCACAGTCGTTTAGCCTCTCCGCCCGTCCGGCGGCGAGAATGTTGATCGCAGCGTTGATGCCCCGGTCGTGGGTCGTGCCGCACGGGCAGGTCCAGGACCAGACGTTCAACGGCATCGATCCGGCGATGGTGCCGCATGCTGAGCACAGCTTCGAGGAGGGGGACCATCGGTCGATCTTCCCGAGGTACCTGCCGTATCGTGCGGCCTTGTACTCCAGCATGCCGACGAACTGTGACCAGCCCGCATCGTGCACGCTCTTGGCCAGCTTCGTACGTACCATGCCGGACACCGCAAGGTTCTCCACGTAGACCGCTTGGTTGTCGCGGATCAACGAGGTGGAGAGCTTGTGCGCCCAGTCTCGGCGTGTATCGGTCACCTTGGCGTGCGCCCGCGCGACCTTGAGTTCGGCCTTGGCCCGGTTCGCGGAGCCCTTCTCCTTGCGGCTCAGCGCTTTCTGCGCCTTGCGGAGCTTCTTCGCCGCACGCCGAAGGATGCGCGGATTCGCCACCTTCCGGCCGTCCGAAGTGATCGCGAAATGGGTGAGACCCAGACCGATACCGATCTCGGAATCGGTCTCGGGCAGCGGCTGGTGCGAGGTCTCGACGACGAACGATGCGAAGCATCGGCCCGCTGCGTCCTTGACCACCGTCACTGACGATGGATCGGACGGCAGTGATCGGGACCAGCGCACCGTCACGTCCCCGATCTTCGGCAGGCGCAGTTTCCCGCCCGCCGTGACCGCGAACCGGGCGTTCTTGGTGAACCGGATCGCCTACCGGTTGTCCTTTTGGACCGGAACCGGGGCGGGGCGACCGGGCGCCCTTTCCGTTTCCCGGTGACCGAGGCGAAGAAGGTGCGATACGCGGTGTTCAGGTCGGCGAGCGCCTGCTGAAGAACCACCGAGGACACCTCGCCGAGCCATGCCCGGTCCGGCGTCAGCTTCGCTTGGGTGATAACCCGCTTCGCCAGGTCCCCGTCGGAGATGTACGGCAAGCCCTGCTCACGGGCGTCCCGCCGTGCGCGCAGCCCGTCGTTGAACACGTCCGCGCGCACCCGAACGCCCGCGCCAGTGCTTGGCGCTGATCCGGCGTCGGGTAGAGGCGGAAGTTGTACCGGAGCTGCACACCATGATCCTGCCATTGGTCTATGGCCGAATATGGAGACATCAGAACCGGCAGGCACTGTGTTTTCGTCCTGCACGCTCACTTGGTTTTCGTGACCAAGTTCCGGCACCGGGTGTTCACCGGAGCCCACCTGGAACGCATGGAAGAGATCATGCGGGGCGTGTGCGGCGACTTCGAGACCGGGCTGCGCGAGTTCAACGGCGAGAGCAACCACGTCCACCTGCCGGTGAACTTCCCGCCCAAGATCGCCCTGTCCAAGCTGGTCAACTCCCTGAAGGGCGTGTCCTCCCGCAGGATGCGCCAAGAGTTCCCCGAACTGGCCCGCCACTACTACCGGGCGAACAAGTTGTGGTCGGGTTCCTACTTCGCCGGGTCGGTGGGCGGCGCACCGCTCAGCGTCCTGCGCCAGTACATCGAGCAGCAAAACCTGCCGAGTTAGGCCAGGCCGTGCAGGGCCTCGGTGCCGGTGCGGAAGCCCTCCACGCCCAGCCGGGGGACCGGCGCCTGGTACTGGTGCGGCAGGCCGACCTTCTCCTCCGGTGTCAGGCGGTCCCGCAGGTCGGCGACGCGCGCGGCGAGCGGGAGTCCGGGGTCGCGGAAGGGTTCGTTCATGGGGGGACCGTCCTCTGGGGGATATCGAAGCGCTTCGAAAGCCGGGCCGGGTGGAGGCGCTCAAGTCCGTCGAAGCGCTTCGATGATTGATCCGGGAACGCTCCGCTCATCACATGCGCGTTTCGAACGGAGCTTCCCCGAGGGTGCACGCCGGTGCGACCCAGGTCAAGAGATCCGCGGCAAACGCCCCGAATCCACCAGGTCGAGCACCCGGGCGGCGCCGCCGAGCGCGGCGGCGCCGTACCCGAGGGCCGAGGCCACGACGCGGCAGCCGCCGGCGTCCGGCGCGATCACCCGCCCGCGCGCCTCGGCCTCGATCTCGGGCAGCAGCCAGGGGGCGAGGGGCACGTAGTAGCCGCCGAGGACGACCACCTCGGGGTTGAGGAGGTTGGCGATCATCGAGACGCCCCGGCCGAGGTCGCGGCCGACGCCGGCCAGGACGGCGAGGGTGTGCGCGTCGCCGGTCCGGGCCAGCCGGACCGTCTCCTCCAGCGCGACCTCCACCTCCGCCGGCGAGAGCGCCGCGTGCTCCAGCACCGCGCCGATCCCGGCCACCGCCTCCAGGCAGCCCCGCCGGCCGCAACGGCACTCGGCGCCGAGCGGGTCGAGCTGGATGTGGCCGATCTCGCCGCCGTAGCCCCGCCCGCCGCGCCGCAGCCGCCCGTCGAGGATGACCCCGGCGCCCACCCCGATCCCGCCGGTGAGGTACACCAGGTCAGCGGTCCCCGCCCACGGTCCGAAGCGGTGCTCGGCCAGCGCCGCGAGGTTGGCGTCGTTGTCCACCTGAACCGGGAACCCGGGGTCGCGGAGCGCCTTGGCGAGGTCGCCGCACAGGTCGGCGTCGCGCCAGCCGAGGTTCGGCGCGACGCGGACGACCCCGTCGGTGCCGACCAGGCCGGGCACGGCCACGGTGAGGCCGAGGACCTGCCGCTCCTCCCGGGCCATCCGGGTCGTCACGCGGCGGACGAGCCCGGCGACGACCGCCATCGCCTGCGGCACCGTGACGTCCGGCCCCTGGAAGGAGCGCCGCCAGGACAGCAGCCGCTCCCCCGACAGGTCCACCGCCACGGCGGTGACGTAGTCGACGTTGATCTCGACGCCGATCGCCGCGTACGGCGAGCCGTCGAGCACCAGCATGGTCGCCGGGCGGCCGACGCGGTTCTCGGTCAGCCCGGTCTCCCGGACCAGCCTGCGGTCGATCAGGTCGGCGACCAGGCTGGAGACCGTCGCCTTGTTCAGGCCCGTGGAGGCGGCGATGTCCGCCCGCGAGCAGGGGGCGTGCTCACGCACGAACCGCAGGACGACGGCGAGGTTGGTGGCCCGAACGTCGGCGAAGTCGGCCGGCTGCGGGTCGCTCGTAGATGTGATCAAGGTCAGTCCCGTTCCGGCTCGGCCAGGCTGGCCCCATCATGCACCATCGTTCACCGATCCGTGGCCGCCCCCCCGCGGACGCCGGGTCGGCGCTCCCTTGTGGCGGGGGTCAGCCTCGACTGATTTGTTTGGCCATCAGGCGAACTAACTCTATCGCGACCCCTCTTCCGCGGACACTCCCCTGATCCCCGAGCCGACGAAGGGAAAGCGCATGAAGATCCTGCGGGACAACGGCCGTGCTTAGGAACGCGTCGAGGACCGGACCGGCGGGTGACCTGACCTCACCCGCCGGCACCGGCGCCTCCAAGCATGTCGGTAAAAGGGCCTTCTCGACAAGCCCGGGTGCCCGTGTCCCTTTTCGGGGCCGGCTGCGTCACGACTGTCAGCTGCTGCTGATGACGCTGCCCGCGATCGGGCTGCTGATCGTCTTCCACTACGTCCCACTGCTCGGCAACGTCATCGCCTTCCAGGACTACTCGCCCTACGTCGGCATCGCCGACAGCCCGTGGGTCGGGATGTCCAACTTCCAGTGGCTGCTGCTCGACGACGGCTTCTGGGACGCGACGCTCAACACCCTGTCGATCACCGCGTTCCAGCTCGTCTTCTACTTCCCGGTGCCGATCGCGCTGGCCATCCTCCTCGACAGCGTGGTACGGCCCCGCCTGCGCGTGTTCATCCAGGGCATCGTCTACATGCCGCACTTCTTCTCGTGGGTGCTGGTCGTCACGCTGTTCCAGCAGATGTTCGGCGGCGCCGGGCTGCTCTCGCAGATCCTGCGGGACCACGGCCACAGCGGCTTCGACATCATGACCGACCCGGACACCTTCATCCTGCTGGTGACCGCCGAGACGGTCTGGAAGGACGCCGGCTGGGGGGCGATCGTCTTCCTGGCGGCGCTGGCCGCCATCGACCAGAATCTCTACGAGGCCGCGGCGGTGGACGGCGCCTCGCGCTGGCGCCGGATGTGGCACGTCACGCTGCCCGGCCTGCGCCCGGTGATCGTCCTGCTGCTGATCCTGCGGCTGGGCGAGGCGCTGAACGTCGGCTTCGAGCAGTTCTTCCTGCAGCGCGACGCGGTCGGCCGGGACGCCGCCGAGGTGCTGGACACCTTCGTCTACTGGCGCACGCCGCTGACCGGCGAGTGGAGCTACGGCGCGGCGGCGGGGCTGGTCAAGGGCGTGGCCGGGCTGATCCTGATCGTCATCGCCAACAAGGTCGCCCACCGGTTCGGAGAGCAGGGGATCTACAAACGATCATGACGACCTCACCCCCCCGGGCCGAACGGCCCGGCCGCGCCGGCGGGCTCGCCAAGGGATTCGTGCTCACGCTCGTCGTGGCGGCCGTCCTCTTCCCGATCTACATGGTCGTGCTGACCAGCCTGTCCACCCAGGAGGCCGTGTCGAGGGCCGGCGGGCTGGTCACGGCGCCCGGCGAGCTGTCCCTCGCCGCCTACCGGCAACTGTTCGCAGGTGGCGTGGTCACCCGGGCGGTCCTGGTCAGCCTCGGCGTGACCGCGGCCGGCACGGCGATCAGCCTGGGCGTCACGGTACTGGCCGCCTACGGCCTGTCCCGGCCCGGCTCGCTGCTGCACCGGCCGCTGCTGTTCCTCGTCCTGCTGACGTTCCTGTTCGGCCCCGGGCTGATCCCGAACTACCTGCTGGTCAGCTCGCTCGGCCTGGCTGAGCCGCGGGCCCGCCGTACCGGGACCCCTTCCGGGTACGGCGGGCCCGGCCGTGTCCGTCGGCGCGGGTCAGACCGCGTCCGTCAGCGCCGCGAACTCCTCGTCGCTCAGCTCCAGGGTCGCCGCGGCGACGTTCTCCTCCAGGTGCGCCACCGAGGAGGTGCCCGGGATGGGCAGCATCACCGGCGAGCGCCGCAGCAGCCAGGCCAGCGCGAGCTGCGACGGCGTGGCGTCGTGCCGTTTGGCCAGGGCGTCCAGCGGGCCGCCCTCCCTGGCCAGCTCGCCGGTCGCGAGCGGGAACCACGGGATGAAGGCCAGGCCGTTCGCCTCGCAGCGCGCGAGGACCGGATCGGCGTCGCGCGCGGCGAGGTTGTAGAGGTTCTGCACCGAGACGATCGTCGCCGTCTCACCGGCCCGCTCCAGTTCCTCGACGCCGACCTCGCTGAGGCCGATGTGGCGGATCTTGCCCTCCCGCTGGAGCGCGGCCAGCTCGCCGACCTGGTCGGCCAGGGGCACCATGGGGTCGACGCGGTGCAGCTGGAGCAGGTCGATCCGCTCGACGCCGAGGTGGCGCAGGCTCAGCTCGACCTGCTGGCGCAGGTACTCGGGCCGGCCCACCGGGCGCCAGTCGTCGGGACCGGAGCGGGTCAGGCCGGCCTTGGTGGCGATCACCAGGTCGTCCGGGTACGGGTGCAGGGCCTTCCTGATGAGCATCTCGGACACGAACGGGCCGTAGGAGTCGGCGGTGTCGATGAAGTTCACGCCCAGCTCGACCGCGCGGCGGAGCACCCGTACGGCCTCCTCCGGGTCGCGCGGCTCGCCCCAGACCCCCTTGCCGGTGAGCTGCATGGCGCCGTAGCCGAGGCGGTTGACGGTGAGGTCGCCCCCGATGGCGAACCGGCCGGAGGCGTCCGCGGGACGGGTCGTGGTGGTCATACGCTGTCTCCCCCAGGAAGCGAAGTGTGAAGATTTGATCGCTTTAGCCCTATAAAGGGCTACCTGGGGGCGTTACCCGCTAAATCCCCTTTTCACCATGGGCGAGCTGGTCGTCGAGGACACGTCTGGCCTGGCGGACGATGGCCTCGTCGACGAATCGGCCGTCGGGGAGGGCGACCGCCCCGGTCCCGGCCGCCGCCACGATCTCGCGGGCCGCCGCGACCTCCTCCTCACCGGGGCGGTAGGCGTCGCGGATGACCGGGAGCTGGGCCGGGTGGATGGCGGCCCGTCCGCGGAAGCCCATGGCCCGGCCGGCGCGGCACGACTCGGCCAGACCTTCGAGGTCGCGGAAGTCGGTGTAGACCGACTGGGCCGGCGCGGGCAGCCCGGCGGCCCGGGCGGCGACCACCAGCCGCGACCGCGCCCAGGACAGCCCCGCCTCGTCGCTGACGCCCAGGTCGGCCCGCAGGTCGGCCTCCCCCAGGCCGATGCTCGCCACCGCCGGGTCGGCCGAGGCGATCTCGTAGGCCCGTTCAAGGCCGAGAGCGGACTCGATGAGCGGGTGCAGCTCGGCGCCCGGCACGGCGGCGGCGACGTCGCGCATCTGACCGGCCGACTCGGCCTTGGGCACGCGGATGCCGGCCGTACCCGCGGCCAGGGCGCCGACGGCGCGCAGGTCGGCCTGGCCCCAGGCGGTGCGGGTGTCGTTGATCCGGACCTGCACGCGCGGCCGCGGGGTGGCGAGCAGCGCCACGACCTCGGCCCTGGCCAGGTCCTTGTTGCCGGGGGCGACGGCGTCCTCCAGGTCGACGATCACCACGTCGGCCGGGCCGGCGAGCGCCTTGGCCACCAGGTCCGGCCGCTCGGCGGGCGCGTACAACCAGGTCAGCATCACACCACTCCCCTGTCGCGCAGCGCCTCGATCTCGGCGGGCGAGAGCCCCGCCTCCGTCAGGACGCCGATCGTGTCCGCGCCGTGGGCGCGGCCGGTCCAGCGGATCTCGCCGGGGGTGTCCGACAGCCGGAACATGACGTTCTGCATCCGCAGCGGTCCCAGCTCGGGGTCCTCCACGGTGGTCACGGCGTCCAGGGCGGCGATCTGCGGATCGGCCAGCACGTCGCGCACGTCGTAGACGGGCGCCACCGCGGCCTGCGCCTCCTCGAAGGCGGCGAGCACCTCCTCGCGGGTGCGCGCGCCGACCCACGCGGCGACGGCCTCGTCCAGTTCGGCGGCGTGCTCGGCCCGTCCCGCCCCGGTGGCGAACCACGGCTCGGTGATGTACTCCGGCCGCCCGACCAGGCGCATGACACGCTCGGCGATGTTCTGCGCCGAGGTGGACACCGCGACCCAGGAGCCGTCCGCGCACCGGTAGGTGTTGCGCGGCGCGTTGTTGACCGACCGGTTGCCGGTGCGGGGCGGCACGATCCCGAGCCGATCGTAGATCGTCGGCTGCGCGCCGAGCACGGTCAGGATCGGCTCGATGATCGACATGTCGACGACCTGCCCGGAGCCCCCGGACCCGCGCGCGTGGAGCGCCGTCATCACGGCGTAGGCGGTCGCGAGCGCGCAGATGCCGTCGGCCAGGCCGAACGGCGGCAGCGTCGGCGGCCCGTCCGGCTCGCCGGTCATCGCGGCGAACCCGCTCATCGCCTCGGCCAGCGTGCCGAAGCCGGGCCGTCTCGCGTACGGGCCGAACTGGCCGAACCCGGTGACGCGGGCGAGCACCAGGCGCGGGTTGACCTCGCGGAGCCGGTCGTAGGAGAGGTTCCACCGCTCCAGCGTTCCCGGGCGGAAGTTCTCGATGATCACATCGGCGTCACGCGCCAGGGTGAGGAGCAGGTCCTGGCCCTCGGGCACCGACAGGTCGATGGTGATCGTCCGCTTGTTGCGGCCCAGCATCTTCCACCACAGGCCGCCGGGTCCGTGTCCCCGCGAGGAATCCGGTTTGGCGGGATGCTCCACCTTGATGACCTCGGCGCCGAAGTCGCCGAGCATCATGGCCGCCATCGGTCCCGCGAACAGCGTCGCGAGGTCGAGGACGCGGATCCCTTCCAGGGCTTTCACTGTCGTTCCTCCAGATTCACGGCGCGTCCCCCGGCCGGGGCGGCCGGAACCGGTGTCCGGTGGCCGTCCGGGCCCGGGGCGCGACGGGTTCGGCGTTCGGCGGCGGGTTGGGTGTTCAGTGGCGGGTTGGGCGTCCGGACGGGACTTCCGGGCGCCGCGGGCGGGCTCCGGCGGGGGTCATCGGAGCGCCGCGTCGATCTCGGCACGGCCGGGCATGGAGGTGCTGGCCCCCTCCCGCTGCACCGACAGGGCCGCCGCCGCGGCGGCGAAACGCAGCGCCTCCTCCTGCGGCCTGCCCTCGGCGCGCGCCACGGCCAGCGCGCCGACGAAGGTGTCCCCCGCGGCGGTGGTGTCGACCGCCCGCACCGGTACGGCGGGCACGCGCAGCCGCCCGCCGGCGCGGGAACCGTACAGCGCCCCTTCCGCGCCGAGGGTGATCACCGCTTCGGGGACGAGTTCCAGCAGCGCCTCCAGCGCCTCCCGCGGATCGGCGAGGCCGGTGAGCGCCTCGGCCTCGTGCTCGTTCGGCACGATCAGGTCCACGGCGTCGAGCAGCTCCCGGGGCAGTTCCCGGGCGGGGGCCGGGGTGAGGACGACGGGGACCCGCGCCTGGCGGGCGGCGGACACCACGGCCTCCATGGGCAGTTCGAGCTGGAGCAGCAGCGCGTCGGAGCGGGCGATGACCGCGAGATCCTCCGCCGAGGGGGCGGTGACGGCGCCGTTCGCACCGGGGACCACGATGATCGAGTTGCCGCCGTCGTCGTCGACGACGATGTGGGCGACGCCGGAGGAACCCGGCACGACCCGGAGGCGGCTGACGTCGACGCCCGCCGATCCGAGCGTCTCGCGTACGACGGGCCCGAAGGCGTCGTCCCCGACCGCGCCCATGAACGCGACGTCGGCGCCGGCCCGGGCCGCGGCGACGGCCTGGTTCGCCCCCTTGCCGCCGGGGACGGCGGCGAACGCCCGCCCGGTGACCGTCTCGCCGCGTTTCGGCACGACCGGGGTGTAGGCCACCAGGTCCATGTTGGCGCTGCCGAAGACCGAGATCATGCCCTCTCCTCCGCGATGGCCAGGGTGCGGCCGGTGAGCCGGTCGAAGCCGATGCCGTCGAAGCCCCGCAGGCTGCTGGCCAGCCGGTTCCCCGGCTTCCACCGGTCGGGGACGCCGGAGGCGCCGAGCAGCCCGCCCACGATCGAGCCGACCGTCGCCCCGGCCGAGTCGGTGTCCCAGCCGCCGGCGACGGCCCCCGCGATCGACGCCGTGAAGTCGCCGCGCCCGTGGACCAGCGCCGCCGCGATCAGCGCCGCGTTGTTGATCGTGTGGACCCAGTGCAGGTCGCCGTGGCGTTCGTACAGCCGGTCGACCACCCGCTCGAAGTCCGGCTCCGACGAGGCGTCCTCGACGGCGTCCCGTACCGCCCGGGCCAGCCGCGACCCGGCCGGCACGACGGAGAGCCCGGCGGCGACCACGTCCTCGACCGAGGAAGCCACGAGGGAGTGGGCGCACATGGCGGCGACCATCATCGCGCCGTAGACGCCGTTGCCGGTGTGGCTGAGGCGGGCGTCCCGCCAGGCGAGCGCGGCGGCGGCCGCCGGATCGCCCGGATTGACCCAGCCGTAGACGTCCGCCCTGATCAGGGCGCCGATCCACTCCCGGAACGGGTTGCGGTGCGTCGCGGTGCGGGGCGGCTCGATCCCGTCGAGCAGGTTGCGGTACGCCGCCCGCTCGGCGGTGAAGACCCGGCCCGCGGGCAGCTCGTCCAGCCACATGGTGGCCACGTCGGCGGTGGTGAAGTCGCGGCCGAAGCGTTCCAGCAGGGCGAGCCCGAGAAGCGGGAAGTTCAGGTCGTCGTCCTCGGGCACGCCGTCGATGTTCTCGGCGAGCGAGTTGACGGCGCTGCGCCTGTTCCACGGCCAGCGGGCCGTCACCTCGTCCGGCAGGCCCACCGCGGTGAACCAGCCGCGGATCGGCCAGTTGCCCGTGGCCTCGGCGATCTCCCTGATGCCCTCGCGGGGGATCTTCTCCACGGGTTTGCCGAGCACGCATCCGGCGGCGCGTCCCAGCCAGGCGCCGAGCAGCCGGTCGGGGAGCCGGGCCGGGTCGGCGGCCACGCGGGGGAAGCCCCCGGGGGCGGCCAGGGTGATCTCGGCGAGCCCGGTGGGTTCGGGGAGCGGGGAGGGGATCGCCGCCAGCTCGTCCAGCAGCGCACCGG
This sequence comes from Streptosporangium sandarakinum, assembly GCF_013409935.1. Lineage (GTDB taxonomy): Bacteria > Actinomycetota > Actinomycetes > Streptosporangiales > Streptosporangiaceae > Streptosporangium > Streptosporangium nondiastaticum. The sequence continues at coordinate 2,384,022 of NZ_JACCCO010000001.1, forward strand.
CCAGCTCGCGCAGCGCCGGGCCGGCCGGCCGCGGGGAGGCGCCCGCCCTGGGCGGCGCGTCGTGCCCTCCGGCGGCGTGCCAGCGGGCGGCGAGCGCGGCGGCCTCCGGGAGGCGGCCGTCCTCGGCCGCCTGACGCAGCTCGTGGCCGACCAGGTCCTCCGGCTGCACCCAGGTGAGCCGGATCAGGCGGTCGGTCACGCCGTCCCTCCCGCCGTAACGTCCCGGATCAGGGAGGCGAAGGCGGCCTCGTGCGCCCGCCGTGCGGCGAGGTCGTCCGCGTGGACCCGCCGGGCCACCTCGGCGATGGACACGCCGGGGGCCACCAGGTCGATCCTGCTGGCCTCCGCCACCGGACCGAGCCACTCGGACGGCACCGCGGCGGCTCCGCCGAGCGCCCCGGCGATCGCGCCGCCCATGCTGGCGATCGAGTCGGCGTCGCGGCCGTAGTTGACCCCGCCGAGCACGGTCTCGCGGTAGTCGCCCTTCGCGATGAGCAGGAACGCGAGCGCCAGCGGGATCTCCTCGATACTGTGCAGGCGGCTCGGCCGGCGGGCACCGAGGCCCTGGTCGCGGTAGGTGTCGGCGACGGTGTCGTAGGGGGCGACGGCCTCGCGCAGGGCGTCGAAGGAGCCCTCCCAGTGGTCGAGGCCGCGGGCGCGGTCGCAGACGGCCTCGATGGCGGCCCGCGTGCCGTCCTTGGCGAGCCGCAGGCAGGTCGCGACCACCGAGTCGGGGGTCGCGCCCGGGCGCATGGCCTCGGCGACGGCGGCGGCCAGCACTCCGGCGGCCTCCCGGCCGTAGCTGGACTGGTGGGCGCCGGCCAGGTCGATCGCCTCGGCGTACGCCCCGTCCGGGTCGGCCGCGTTGACGATGCCGACGGGTGCCATGTACATCGCGGCACCGCAGTTGACGATGTTGCCGACGCCGGCCTCACGCGGGTCCACGTGGCCGTAGTGCAGGCGCAGGACCAGCCACTTCTCGGCGAGGAAGACCCGCTGCAGGGGCAGCGCCTCGGCCTCCAGCTCGGGGATCCAGCGCTTCTCGCCCATCATCTCGGGCACCAGGTGCTCGGCCGCCGCGTACGCGTCGAGATGACCGCCCACCTTCTCGTAGACGCGGATGAGGGCGTGGGTCATGAGGGTGTCGTCGGTGACGTGGCCGTCGCCCTTGTGGTAGGGCGCGATGGGACGGGCGTTACGCCAGTCCTCGAAGTACGGCGGGACGATGCCCGTCACGTGGCCGCCGTAGCGCCGGCGTATCTGCTCGGGCGTCCAGCCCTCGGTCGCGCCGCCGATCGCGTCGCCGACCGCGGCGCCCGCCACGCATCCGACGGCCTTGTCGGTCAGCAGGTCCTCCAGCGGCGTCATGCCAGTCCTCCAGCGATGTCGATGAGATCCGTTCCGGCCAGATCGGGGATGCCGCAGCCGACCAGTGTGCGGGCCGTGGCGCACCAGCCCTCCGGCAGGGCCTGGTAGCCGGTGTGCGCCCCGGTGAGAGCCCCGGCCAGCGCCGGAGCGGAGTCGGCGAGCGACGACAGGCACGCGGCGGCGGGCACGGCCGCGCTCAGCGCGCCCGCGGACACCTCCGCGAGCGCCAGGGCGGCGGCGACCGTCTGGGCGGCCGCGACGCCGTAGCTGTAGACGTGGTCCAGCAGGGCCGCGTCGAGGGCCGGGACCGCCGCGAAGGGGTCGCCCGCCTCGCGTGCCACCGCGAGCGCCGTCCGGGTCATGTGGCCGATCGCGGTGTCCTCGGGCAGCTCGGCCAGGGCCGCCTCCACGGCCGAGGGCATCGGCCCGCCCGCGACGAGCTCCGCGATCGCCGCCGCCATCGCCGCGGCGGCGTGGACGCCGTCCCCGGCGTTGGTGACCGAGGCGTCGGCCCGCGGGTCGGCGCTGGCCGCCCCGAAGGCGACGGCCCGGATCGCCGCCGCGTCGTCGAAGAAGTGCGGGTTGTCGTGCCCGCTGGCGGGCGGCCGCTTGCCGGCGGCCAGGTTGTCGAGCGCCGAGCGTACCGAGATCCGTACCCGCAGGTCGGAGCGCTCCGCGAGCCTGCCGAACGCCTCCGCCCGGTCCTCGTGGATCGTCAGCGCGGTCCAGGCCAGCCACTCGGCGTCGTCGGACGGCCCGATCGCCAGCGGCTCGACCGGCTGGTTCAGTGAGAACGGCACGGGCAGCGTGGTGACCCGGTGCTCCTCGGCGAAGGCGTCCAGCTCCCGCTCCAGCCGCCTGCTCCAGGGCGCCAGCAGGGTGGAGCGGTGCCGCGCCGACGGCCAGCCGGCCGCGTCGCCGATCGCGAGGCCGACGAAGGCGCCGCGGATCCTGTCCCCCGATGACATGTCTCTCCTCTACTTCTCGTACCGGCCCGCGGACACGCTCACGCCACCCTCCCCGTCGCCGCCACCAGGTCGGTGGCCGCGTCGAGCACGTGCCGCCCGGCGACGACCGGGAGGCACCTTCCCGTGGCCGGGCCGATCTCCGCGGCCCAGCGTTCCGGAACGGCGGCCTCGCCGCGCCCCGCCCCCGCGAGGGCGCCCGCGATGGCCGCGGTCGTGTCGGCGTCCCTGCCGAGGTTGGCGGCGGAGACGACGGACCCCTCCACCTCTCCGGCCCCCATGAGGTAACCGGCGAAGGCGAGGGCGACAGCCTCGGGCGCGAGGTCCGTCCAGGGGTAGTGGCGCACCACCACGGCCGCGTACAGCTCCTCCACCGAGCCGGTGGCGACGGCCTCGACGGCGGCCCGCAGGTTGCGGGAGGTCCAGGAGTCCTCGGGGACGGCGGCGATCCCGGCCTGGACGACCTCGCCGGGGGCGGCGCCGGTCATCGCGACGGCCACCGCCGCCGCGACCGCCTGGCCTCCGTACACGCCCTCGCCGCTGTTGCTCACCACGCCGTCCACCGCCACCAGCCGGGCCGCCTCCGCGGGACGGCCGGCGGCGAAGATCCCGTACGGCGCGGCGCGCATGGCCAGCCCGTCCGACCATCCGTGCGGGTGCCACAGGCCGGACAGCGGCGGGGTGAGGCCCCGGCGGAGCGCCTGGATCGCGCCGAGCTCGGAGAAGCCCGCGCCCCGCATCGGACCGTCGATGCCCGGGATGATCTGCTCGCGGTACTCCCTGGCCACGTCGGCGGGGGTCATCGCCGCGCCGTACCGGCAGAGCAGGGAGGCCGCGAAGAGGGTGTACTCGGTGTCGTCGGTGCCGCCTTTGCCGGGCTCGATCTCGGTGAGACGGCCCCAGCGCCGGGCGATCTCCTCCGGGGCGAGGTTCTCGGCGGGGCGCCCGAGGGCGTCGCCGGCCGCGAGGCCGAGCAGGCACCCCCGGGCGCGGGTCAGCATCACTTGTTGTACCGCTCCAGCACCTTGTTGCCCTCGTCGACGAGCGTCTTGGCCGCCTCGTCAAGGGTGATCTTGTTGGCGAAGTACTGCTGCAGGGCGGGGGTGGCCACCTTGCTCTTCCACTCGTCGAACCCGTTCACCTTGAGGTAGGGCGCGACCACGAGGTTCTTGGCGGAGGCGGTCGCCACGTTCCAGCCGTTCTCCTCGGTGGTCATGGAGGGGTCGCTCGCGGCCTTGACGCTGGTCGGGAGCAGCCAGTCACCCTTGGCGAGCTTGGCCTGGTTGGTGCTGTTGAGGAAGAAGGAGATGAACTTCGTCGCCTGGTCGGGGTGCTTGCTGTCGGCCGCGACGGACAGGGTCTGCGAGGCGGCCCCCTGGTCGGCGCTGGTGCCCTTCAGCGGCGGGATCGTGACCCACTCGAAGCCGGGCGGCGCCTGCTCGACGACCTGCTGCCGCAGGTAGACGCTCGCGGGGAGCATGGCGTACTTGCCCGCGTAGAAACCCGGCAGCGGGTCGGCGGTGCCCATGCCGAGCGCGGACGGGTCGGCCGTCTTGTCCTTGTAGAGCTGGTCGTGGACGCGCTGCATCACCTCGCGCTCCTCGGGCCCCACCTTGACCGTCGCCTTGGTGCCGTCGGTCTGGAAGAAGGTGCCGCCGAAGTTGAGCGCGAGGTTGAGCACCTTGTTCACCGGCGTCTTCAGCGGCCAGGCCACCCCGAAGGTGTCGCCCTTGGTGAGCTTCTTGCTGATCTCCTCGAACTCGTCCCAGGTCCACGGGTCCTCGGGGGTCGGGACGGGCACCCCGGCCTTGTCGAGCAGCTTCCTGTTGGCGATGATGACCTGCGACTCCTGGAGGAACGGCACGCCGTACACGCCCTGGCCGCCCTTGCCGTCGCCGAAGGTCACGGTGTCCCAGGCGGCCTGCGGGATGTCGCTCTTCAGGTCGGCGGGCAGCTTGCCGGAGAGGTCCAGGAGATAGCCGCGGGAGGCGAAGCCGGCCAGCGCGGGGGAGTCGTCGTGGATGACGTCCGGCGGGTCACCGGCCTCGAACGACGTGACGAGCTGGTCGTTGACGTTGTCCCAGCTGCCCTGGATGTACTCGACCTTGATGTCGGGGTTGGCCTTGTTCCACTCGTCGACGATCTCCTTGTTGGCGGCGACGGACTCCTTCTGCCAGGCCAGGCTCAGGAACTTCAGGCTCACCGGCTCACCGGCCTTGCCGCCATCGCCACCGTCGCCCGACGAGCAGCCGGCGGTCAGGGCGGCGATCGCGGTGGCGGCCGCCACGAGTGCGGTTCTGGTACGCAACGGACTCTCCTATCGAGGGGTACGGCTCCGCCGGGTCCGGCTCGGCTCGCCCCGCTGGTGTCGGGGGGTTTTTGAAGATCGGCTATCCCTTGACGGCACCGGCCAGCAGGCCGGACCTGAGCCGTCTCTGGATGATCGCGAAGAACGCCAGGCTCGGGATCGTGGCGAGCAGCGACGCCGCGGCGAGCGGGCCGAGACGCACGACGCCTTCGGCGCCGGTGAACTTCACGAGGGTCAGCGGCAGCGTGGCCACGTCGGGGTCCTTGAGGACGACCAGGGCGAAGAGGAACTCGTTCCACGAGGAGATGAAGGCGAACAGCAGCGTGGCCACCACACCGGGGGCGAGGAGCGGCGCCACGATCCTCACCAGCGCGCGGATCCGGCCCGCGCCGTCGACCGCCGCCGCCTCCTCCAGCTCGCGCGGCACGGACCGCACGTATCCCTGGAGCATCCACAGCGCGAACGGCAGCGTGAAGGTGACGTGCACGACCGTGAGGCCGGGCAGCGTGTTCACCAGGTCCAGGCTGCGCAGCACCATGAACAGCGGAATGATGATCAGGATGAAGGGGAAGACCTGGCTGACCAGCACCCATCCGATCGCGAACTTGTTGACGAGCGAGCGGTGGCGGGCCATGGAGTAGGCCGCGGGCAGGGCGAGCACGACCGTCAGCACGGAGCTCGCGACCGCGACCACCAGGCTGCGCAGCGCGCTGCCGACGATGTCCTGCTCGGTGAACGCGTCGGCGAAGTTGGTGAGGACCGGGTGACGCGGGATCCACGTCGGGGTCAGGCTCGCCATCTCCTGCGACGTCTTGAGCGCCGTGGACAGCAGCCAGAGCAGCGGGAAGGCCAGGAAGACCATGTACCCGAGGAGGGCGAGGTACTGCAATGGCCTGCGCATGTCAGCTCACCTCCCGCATCTGCCGGCCGATGTAGAGACCCAGTACGGCCAGCACGACGATCACGATCGCGACCCCGAGGGTGGCGGCGTAGCCGAAGAAGCCGTAGCGGAACGCCTCCTCGTAGGCGAAGAGCATCGGCAGCCGGGTCTGCCCGCCCGGACCGCCCTGGGTGAGGACGTAGACCAGGCCGAACTGGTTGATGTTCCAGACGAAGTCGAGGGAGGTGATCGTCACGATGACCGGGCGGAGCTGCGGCAGCGTGATGCTCCAGAAGCGGCGCCACGTCGTGGCCCCGTCCACGTGGCCGGCCTCGTGCAGTTCCCTGGGCACGCCCTGCAGCCCCGCGAGCAGCACGACGGTCGTCTGCGGCATGCCGGTCCAGATCCCGACGACGATCACCGCGGGGAGCGCGATGGAGAAGTCGTTGAGCCAGTCGACGTTGTGGTCGAGCAGCCCGGCCCCCTGCAGCGTGCTGTTGAGGATGCCGGCGTTGGGGTGGTAGACGAGCCGCCACATCAGCCCGATGACGACCGGCGGCATCGCCCACGGCACCATGGCGAGCACCCGGGTGAACGCCCGGAACCGCAGGTTCTCGTTGAGCAGCAGGGCGAGCCCCAGCGCGGCCACGAACTGCAGCACGGTGACCGAGACCGCCCAGATCAGGCCGATGCGGAACGACGCCCAGAAGTCTCCGTCGGTGAGGAGGTCGCCGAAGTTCGACAGGCCCACGAACGAGGTCACGGAGTTGCGCCCGGACCTGGCGTCGGTGAAGGCGAGGTAGATGCCGTAGAGCAGCGGGCCGACGCTGAAGATCAGCACCGGGATCAGCGCCGGCAGCATCAGGAGGAGCGTCTCGCGCCCCTGCCGGCTCTTTTTGGGCCTGCCGCGGCGATCCGCCGCGGGCTCCCGTGTTCTTTCGGCCGTCAGGGTCATGGAGTCTCCTCCCCCATGGTCGAGGCGCGGGTCACGAGGCGGGGTTCGACGGTGACCGTGCGGGGTGCCCGGCCGTCGCGGTCCAGGCGGTCGAGCAGGAGCTCGGCGGCCGCCCGGCCGCGCTCGGCCGAGCCGAGCGAGACGCTGGTGAGCGGCGGCCAGGCGATCGTGGCGAGGTCGGTGTCGTCCATGCCCGCCACGGCGACGTCCTCGGGCACCCTCCGTCCCGCGCGCCGCAGGACGTCGAGCGCCCCGAGGGCGATCAGGTCGTTGGCGCACAGCAGCGCGTCGAGGTCCGGCACGCGTTCGAGCAGGCGGGCCGCCGCCCGGGCGCCGTCGGCGCGGTAGAAGTCACCCACCTCGACGAGGTTCCGGTCGTACGGCAGGCCGAGCGTCTCCAGCGCCTCGGCGTAGGCGGCGGAGCGGGCCGCGCCGGGAACGGTGTCCAGCGGGCCGTTCACGAAGCCGATGCGGCGCCGGCCCAGGCCGTGGAGGTGCTGGACGACGAGCCGCACGCCGGCCCTGGAGTCGACCCGCACGTTGTCCACCGGGGTGCCCTCGGGCACGGAGCCGATGACCACGATGGGCGCGCGGGCGGCGGCGAACATCTCCAGGTGCCCGTCGGTCACCCTCAGCGGGATCATGATGAGCCCGTCGATGTACCGCTCCCCGAGGCCGCGGAGCACGTCGATCTCGTCGGCCGCGTCCGCGTTGGTGGAGTGCAGGACGAGCCGGTAGCCGGCCGCCTTGAGCATCGGCTGGATCTCCCGGACCATCGCGAGGTAGACCGGGTTCCCTATGTCGGCCATCGCGAAGCCGATCTGGTTGCTGCGCCGTGACTTCAGCGACCTCGCCGCCGAGTTCGGCACGTAGCCGAGCTCGCGCGCCACGCTCATCACGCGGCGTTCGGTCTCCGCCCTGGTGGGGAGGCCGTTGAGCACGCGTGACACCGAGGCGATCGACACGCCCGCCCGCCGGGCGATCGTCGTGATCGTCGGCTCGTCACTCATGTCCCACCTCGGCCTCCGAAGACGGTAAACGTTTTCAGTAGGCGGCGTCACGTCTCTGAAAACGTTTACGGATGGAGGACATGTAACGCCCATGTTTCCGGCAGCGTCAAGTCACAATCGGGTAAACCGGACAAAAGTCCGGTCAGCCCCGTCCGGGCCGCGGCGGCCCCGCCCCGGGCGGGGCCGCCCCCTAGACGGCGGTCAGGACGACCGGGACGTCGGCGCCCACCACCTCGACGCCCGTGACGCGCGCCCCCCCGAGACGGTCACCCGCAGCCCGTCCCCCTCGGAGACGGCGGTGATCACGGTGTCCCCGTCGACGTCGGAGACGACGGCGCCGCTCTCCCCCACCCCGCAGGCGACCAGCGTGATCTCCCCGAACGGCCCGTCGCCCACGGCCTCCCCCGGGTCGGACAGGACGGGGATGAGCGCGCCGTACCGGACGAACAGCGGGATCCGGTCGAGCGGCGCGGAGACCGTCACGTACCGGCCGCCGGAGAGCACCTCGCCCGTCCAGTGGTCCACCCAGTCGCCCTCGGGCAGGTACACCTTCCGCACGCCGTCCGGCGAGGTCATCGGGGCCACCAGCAGGTCGCGGCCGAGGAGGTACTCCAGGTCGGCCTGCCAGGCCACCGGGTCGCCGGGGTGGTCCACGCACAGGGCCCGCATCATCGGCGCCCCGGTGCGCGCGGCCTCGACCGCCGCGGTGTAGATGTACGGCATGAGCCGGTGGCGCAGCCTCAGCGCCGCGACGGCCTCCGCCTCGACCTCGGGGAACTCCCACGGTTCCCGGCTGGTGGTGCCGTGCAGGCGCACCAGCGGCGACAGCGCGCCGAACTGCATCCAGCGGACGTACAGGTCGTCGGTCGGGCGGCCGGTGAAGCCGCCCGCGTCGTGGCTCCAGAACGGGACGCCGGACAGGCCGTGCGACAGCCCGCCGCGCAACGTGCTGCCCATCGCCGGGTAGCTCGTGTAGGTGTCGCCGCCCCACTGCGCCGCGTGCCGCTGGCCGCCGAGGAAGGACGAGCGCGCCCACACCATGCCGTGCCCGGCGACCTCCCTGGTCACCTCGGAGACGAGGTCGTTGAACAGGAGCGCGTAGACGTTGTGCAGGTCGGCGCCGGTCATCCCGTTGGAGGCGACCGCGTCGTGCGGCACGCCCTCGGCGAAGTCGGTCTTGAAGACCCGCACGCCCTGCTCCAGCAGCGGCCGCAGCAGTCCCCGGAACCACTCGGCGGCCGCGGGGTTCGTGAAGTCCACGATGCCGCAGGGCGGGTAGGAGCCGTGCCAGCAGCCGGCCACGTAGACCTCGCCGTCCGGTCTCCTCAGGAAGTGGCCGTTCTCCGCCGCCTCGGCGAACGCCGGGCTCAGATGGGAGACGTACGGGTTCATCCACAGGCATACCTTGAAGCCCATCCGGTCCAGCTCGGCTAGCATCGCGCCGGGGTCGGGGAGGTTCTCCGCGTCCCACCGCAGGTCCGACCAGTGCCCGTCGGTCTGCCAGTAGGTGTCCAGGTGCAGCACGTCGCACGGGATGCCCCGCTCCCGGATCGTCCGGGCCCGGTTCAGCACCCGCTCCTGGGTGTCGACGAAGAACCCCGAGGAGATCCAGGTGCCGAACGCCCATTTGGGCGGCAGCAGCGGCGGGCAGGTCAGCCGGTCGAACCGGTCGAGCACCTCGGCGGGGGCGGGCCCGGCGATCACGTAGTAGTCGATGAGGTCGTCCGGCACCACGATCTGCACGCAGCTGTGCGTGGACTGGCAGACGTCGAACTCCACCGGCGTGCCGCTGTCCACCATCACGCCGTAGCCGCGGCTGGACAGGTAGAACGGGACGTTCTTGTAGGCCCGCTGCGACTCGGCGCCGAAGGCGTCGAAGTTCCACATGACAGGCCGCTGGCCGCGCTTGTCCAGCGGGGTGAACGACTCGCCGAACCCGCCGAACGCCTCGTCGGCGGGGGCGGCGAAGCTCTCGTGGTAGGCGGCCACCGCGCCGTCCGCGCTGGAGCGGCCGAACGGCAGCGTGCGCATCCGGCCGCTGATGTCGGTGTGGCCGCGGTCCTGCTCCAGCAGGGTCGCCCCGGAGGCGTCGGTGAACCTCAGGTGCCAGGGCGACAGGGTGATCTCGGCGCGCAGCGAGCCGGCGTCGACGGTGATCGCGCCGTCGCCGGTCTCCACCCTCGCCCCGGCGAACCCGCCCGGGGTGACCATGGAGATCGCGGCGGCCGACCGGGTCCGCGCGTCCGCGTCCTGGCCGAGCCGCACCCGGATCACCCCCTCGCCCGCCACGCCCACCTGGGCCACCAGCGTCTCGCCGGTGGAGGTCGCGGCCTTAGCGTCACCGAGGCGCCGCCGGACGCCACCGCCTCGGCGGCGGTCAGCGTCGCCGGGCCCGCCTCCCCCCGGACGCGCACCGGGAGTTCCGGGGGGTCGGCGACGAAGTACTCGTGCGCGATCAGGGGAGGGCGATAGGGCATGGGGGCTCCAGCGCTTCGGTGCTTCCGGTCCGCGGGTCGGTGCGTTCCCGGTTCGCGAATTAGTTTGGCGTCTAGCCCAACGAACGTCAACGGCGCCTCCGGCCGCCCCTTAAGGCGGGACGAGGGGACGTAGCAGAATTAGTTTGGCTTCCATCCGAAATAGGGGACGTGACGTGGACTGGCCCAAGGGGATCGGCGGACTGTGCTACGGCGGCGACTACAACCCCGAGCAGTGGCCCGAGGAGGTGTGGAAGGAGGACGTCGCGCTGATGCGCCGGGCCGGGGTCAACCTGGTCAGCGTGGGGGTCTTCTCCTGGGCCCGGCTGGAGCCGTCACCCGGCTCCTACGACTTCGCCTGGCTGGACCGGGTCCTCGACCTGCTGCACGGGGCGGGCGTCCGGGTGAACCTCGCCACCCCCACGGCCTCCCCTCCCCCCTGGTTCGGCCTGGCCCACCCCGACGCGCTCACCGTCACCGCCGACGGCACCCGGCTCACCCACGGCAGCCGCGACACCTACTGCGTGAGCGCGCCGGCGTACCGGGAGGCGTCGGCCCGGATCGCCGGCGAGCTGGCCCGCCGCTACCGCGGCCACCCGGCCCTGGCCATGTGGCACGTGCACAACGAGTACGGCACCGGGTGCCACTGCGACCACGCCGCCGCGGCCTTCCGCACCTGGCTCCGGGGCCGGTACGGCACGCTGGACGCGCTGAACGACGCCTGGACCGGCTCGTTCTGGAGCCAGCACCACTCCGCGTGGGAGCAGGTCATGCCGCCCCGCGCCACTCAGTACCTCCCCAACCCGGCGCAGACGCTCGACTTCCGCCGGTTCCTCTCCGACGAGATGCTCGCGCACTTCCGCGAGCAGAAGGCGGTGCTGCGCGAGCACACCCCCGACGTCCCGGCGACCACCAACTTCGTCCTCGGCGACTGGGTTCCGGTGGACCACCGGCGCTGGGCCGCCGAGACCGACCTGGTCGCCGTCGACCACTACCCCGCCGCCGACCCGCCGCAGGAGACCGCGTTCGCCGCCGACCTGGCGCGCGGCTGGGCCGGCGGGCGGCCCTGGCTGCTGATGGAACAGGCGGTGGTGACCTACACCGGACTCCGGATGATCGCCAAGCGGCCCGGGGAGATCACCCGGCTGAGCCTGTCGCACATCGCGCGGGGCTCGCGCGGGGTGATGTTCTTCCAGTGGCGGGCCTCGCGCGGCGGGGCCGAGCCGTGGCACGCGGGCATGGTCCCGCACGCCGGCGAGGACTCCCGGATCTTCCGCGAGATCACCGAGCTCGGCGCGCTGCTGCCCTCCCTGGAGGAGGCGTGCCGGGCGCCGGTCGAGGCCGGGGCGGCGGTCCTGTGGGACGCCGAGGCCGGCTGGGCCCTGCAGGCGCCGGGCCTGCCGTCCACCGGGCTGGACTACACCCGGGCGGTACGGCAGGCGCACCGGGTGCTCTACCGCGGCGGCGTCACCGCCGACGTCGTCCACCCGTCGGCCGACCTGTCGGCGTACCGGCTCGTGCTCGTCCCCGCCCTGTACCTGATCTCCGACGACGACGCCGCGAACCTGCGCCGCCACGTCGAGGGCGGCGGCACCCTCGTGGTCACCTACCTCAGCGGCGTCGCCGACCTCTGCGCCAGGGTCCGGACGGGCGGCTACCCCGGCGCACTGCGCGACCTGCTCGGCGTCCGGGTCGAGGAGTCCCACCCGCTGCCCCCGGGCACCGCCCTCTACGTCTCCACCCGTCTCCCCGACGCGGACCTCTCCCGCCTGCTGGGACTGGAGCCGTCCCCCCTTGAGCTGGTACGGCGTGGCGAATGGGTGTTCGCGGTCAACCACGGAGACGATGAACAGCAGGTCCCGGACGGTCCGCTGCTTCCTCCCGGTGGCTACGCCGTACGGAGGGCACGGCAGGGGTGAGCGGGCGCCGGGGCGGGCACGACGGCCCGCCGCGCGGCCGGGACCGCCCGAAGGAGGTTCCCCGTGCGCCGTCGCCGTCCCGTGCCCCCCGCACCCGGCCTCCGGGCTCCCGCGCCGCCGATGCCCGTACCCGGCGTCTGTGCGTCCCCGGCGACCGCCGTCGCGGCCCTCGCCCTTGTCGCCGCGGCGGTGACGCCGTCCTGCGTCCCGCTCCCCCCGGCCGCCGCGGCCGGCGCGCCCGGGGGCCGGGACGGTCCCTGCCGTCCGGGAGAGGGCCACGACCTGAGAGACGGCGACTTCACCCGCGCCCCGCTCCCGGCCGGCCTGCGCTGCGCCGACCTGAGCAGGGCCGTACTGAGCGGCGTGACCCTAGCCCACGAGGACCTGACCGGAGCGATTCTGCGCGGCGCCGACCTGCGCGGCAGCGACCTCACCGGGGCCTCGCTCCGCTACGCCGACCTGCGCGCCGCCGACCTCACCGAGGCGCAGCTCGGCGAGGTGCGCGCCGACCACGCCGACCTGCGCGGCGCGTACCTCGCCGACGCCGAGGCCGTGCAGGCGAGGTTCCCGCACGCCGACCTCACCGGGGCCAAACTGGTCCGCGCCAACCTGGGGCAGGCCGACCTCACCGGGGCCAAGCTGGTCGGCGCCAACCTGGAGGAGAGCAACGCGGAGCAGGTGGCGGCGGTCGGGGCCGACTTCACCCGGGGCAGGCTCGGCGGGACCGACCTGAACCAGGCCGGGCTGGGCGACGCCACCTTCACCGGCACCGACCTCACCGGCGCCGATCTCGGCCAGGCCGACCTGCGCGGCGCCGACTTCACCGGGGCGGTCATCGAGGGGACCACCTTCGACCAGGCCCGCGGCGTGGACCTGGCGGGCGCCCGGGGCTTCCCGGCGGGCCTCCGCGACCCGTGGAACCGGCGGCCCAGGTCCGCGGCGTCCAACCCCCAGGTCGGACCGCCGGAGACGGACCTCCTGCCGGAACGGCCCGCCGTCGGGCCCGTCATGGTGGCCTTCAGCGCGGCGGGCATGATCCTGCTGCTGGCGGGCTGGGCCGTACGGACCCGGTGGCGGCGCCGCCGGCGCGGCTGAGCCGCGGCGCGGCCCGGACCACCGCCGGCGGGGTCAGATGCCGCTGGGGGTCATCGGCTGCATCAGGCGGCGGGCCGCCTCGGTGATGGAGCCGGACAGCGAGGGGTAGACCGCGAAGGTGTGGGCGACCTGGTCGACGGTGAGCCGCTGCTGCACCGCCAGCGAGACCGCCAGGATCAGCTCGGACGCGCGGGGGGCGACCACCACGCCGCCGAGGACGATGCCGGTGTGCGGGCGGCAGAACAGCTTCACGAAGCCGTCGCTGAACCCCTGCATCTTCGCCCGGGCGTTGGTGGCCAGCGGCAGCTTGACGACGGTGGCCTCGATCTCGCCGGCCTCGATCGACTTCTGGGTGACGCCCACCGCGGCGATCTCCGGGTCGGTGAAGATGTTGGAGGCGACGGTGGCCAGGCGGAGCGGCTGCACCGCCTCGCCGAGCGCGTGCCAGACCGCGATCCGGCCCTGCATCGCCGCGACCGAGGCGAGCATCAGCACGCCGGTGCAGTCGCCGGCGGCGTACACGCCGGGCGCCGAGGTGCGCGAGACCTTGTCCACCTGGACGAAGCCGCCCCGGTCGAGGGTGACCCCGGCCTCCTCCAGGCCGATGCCCGCGGTGTTGGGCACCATGCCGACCGTCATCAGGCAGTGGCTGCCCTCGGCGGTGCGGCCGTCCTCCAGCGTGACGACCACGCCGTCGGCGGTGCGCTTGACCGACTCCGCGCGGGAGCGGCCCATGACGTTCATCCCGCGCCGGCGGTAGACCTCCTCCAGGACCTCCGCGGCGTCGGCGTCCTCGTTGGGCATCATCCGGTCACGCGAGGACACGAGCGTGACCTCCGAGCCGAGCGAGCGGTAGGCGCCCGCGAGCTCCGCGCCGGTGACGCCGGAGCCGACCACGATGAGGTGCTCGGGCAGCTCCCCGAGGTCGTACAGCTGGCGCCAGGTGAGGATGCGCTCGCCGTCGGGCTCGGCGCCGGTGAGGATGCGCGGGGTCGCGCCGGTGGCCACGATGACCACGTCGGCCCGGATCGTCCGGTCGCCGGCCCTGACCACCTGCGGGTCGACCAGCCGCCCGGGTGCCCGGACCACCTCGACCCCCTCGGCCGCCAGCCTGGCCGCGATGTCGGCCGACTGGGCGCGGGCCAGCTCCTTGACGCGCCGGTTGACCTCCGGCATGTCGGCGATGACGCCGCCGGCGTCGCCGTCGGGGCCGCCGGTGTAGTGGACGCCCAGCATGCTGGCGTCGAGGAGCGCCTGCTTGCGCACGGAGCTGGCGATCAGCGTCTTGGACGGCACGCAGTCGGTGAGCACGCAGGCCCCGCCGGGACCGTCCTGCTCGACGACCGTGACCTGTGCGCCGAGCTGCGCGGCCACGAGTGCCGCCTCGTAACCGCCGGGTCCGCCGCCGATGATAACGATCCTTGTCACATCCCTATTCTTCCGCATTACCGGACCGGTCGGCTCGCCGTACCCCGGGAAAGCCGCGGAACCCACGGCGACGGCGGGGAAAATCGACACCGGCCGAGCCTGCGTGATCGCCGGGCGGTTCTTCGATTAGTGTTTGGTGCCGTGCCTGTCTACGCCGCCTACGGCAGCAACATGGACCCGAAGCAGATGGCCCAGCGGGCCCCCCACTCCCCCATGCGGGGATCGGGCTGGCTCCAGGGCTGGCGCCTGACGTTCGGCGGGAACGACCTCGGCTGGGAGGGCGCGCTCGCCACCATCGTGGAGGAGGCCGGCGAGCAGGTCTTCGTCGTCCTCTACGACGTGCCCGAGTGGGACGAGACCACCCTCGACCAGTGGGAGGGGGCCGCGGCCGGCCTCTACCACAAGGTCAGGCTCCGGGTGCAGACCCTGGAGGGCGAGGTCGTGGCCTGGTTCTACGTGCTCGACGGCTACGAGGGCGGGCTGCCCTCCGCCCGCTACCTCGGCATCCTGGCCGAGGCGGCGGAGAAGGCCGGGGCGCCCGACGACTACGTCCGGGCGCTGCGTGAGCGCCCCTGCTCCTCCCTGGGGAGCTGAGCGACGTCCCGCCCTAACGGCGAGTAACCTCTGATGCGTGACGAATGACCCTTATGCACTCGCCGAGGACGCCGCGACCGCTCTCAAGGACGCCCTGGGAGTCGAGTCCGTCGATGTCGCCCTGGTGATGGGTTCGGGCTGGGTCCCGGCCGCCGACGCGATCGGTGAGACGATCGCCGAGGTCCCGGTGACCGACCTGCCCGGGTTCGCCCCGCCCCTGGTCGCGGGCCACGCGGGCCGGATCCGCGCGGTGCGGACCGCGCTGGGCAAGATCGCGCTGATCTTCCTGGGCCGCACCCACCTCTACGAGGGCCGCGGTGTGGAGCCGGTCGTGCACGGCGTGCGGACCGCGATCGCCGCCGGCGCCCGCACGGTCGTGCTGACCAACGCCGCGGGCGGTCTGCGCCCGGAGACGCAGGCGGTCGGCGAGGCCGTCCTGATCAGCGACCACATCAACCTGACCGGGGCCAACCCGATCACCGGCGCCACCTTCATCGACCTCACCGACGTCTACACCCCGCGCCTGCGCGACCTGGTCCGCGAGGTGGACCCGTCGATGGCGGAGGGCGTCTACATCGCGTTCCGCGGCCCGACCTACGAGACCCCGGCCGAGGTCCGCATGTGCCGGGCCCTCGGCGGCGACATGGTCGGCATGTCCACCGTGCTGGAGGCCGTCGCCGCCCGCGAGGGCGGGGCCGAGGTGCTGGGGATCTCGCTCGTCACCAACCCGGGCGCCGGGCTGGTGGGCGAGCCGCTGAACCACCACGAGGTGCTGGAGGTCGGCCGCGCCACCGCCTCGCGCATGGGCGGGCTGCTGTCGAAGGTCGTCGACAAGCTCTGACCCCCGTCCCGGCCCGCGAGGAGGCCGGGACGCCGAGAAACCACCCGGCAGGGCCCGCGGGGCGGGCCGGCCCGATGACGGACCCGGCGGAGGCGGCGGGCCGCCGCCGGCAGGAGGCGACGTTGAACAGCGATCTCGTACGGCGCGCGCGGGACTGGCAGGCCCAGGACCCCGACCCGGAGACCCGCGCCGAGCTCGGCGCGCTGCTGGAGGGCGGTGACGGGGCGGCGCTGCGCGAGCGGTTCGGGGCCAAGCTGGAGTTCGGCACCGCGGGGCTCCGCGGTGAGCTGGGCGCCGGTCCCAACCGGATGAACCGGGTCACCGTCATGCGCGCCGCCGCGGGCCTGGCCCGGGTGCTCGGGCCGGGCAGGCACGTCGTGATCGGCTACGACGCCCGGTACAACTCCGACGTCTTCGCCCGCGACACCGCCGCCGTGCTCACCGGCGCCGGGCTGCGCGCCTCGGTGCTGCCCGGCCCGCTGCCCACCCCGGTGCTGGCCTTCGCCGTGCGGCACCTCGTCGCCGACGCCGGCGTGATGGTCACCGCCAGCCACAACCCGCCCCGGGACAACGGTTACAAGGTCTACTGGGGCGACGGCTCGCAGATCGTGCCGCCGGTGGACCGGGAGATCTCCGACGCGATCGACGCCGTCGGGGACGTCTCCCGGCTGCCGCTCGGCTCCCCCGACGACGACACCTGGACCACGCTGGGCAAGGAGATCGTGGCCTCCTACGTGGACGCGGTCACCGCGCTGCCGATCGGGGACGCCCGCGACCTGAAGGTGGCCTACACGCCGCTGCACGGCGTGGGCGCGGTGACGCTGACCGGCGCCTTCCTGGCGGCCGGGTTCGAGGCCCCGGTCATCGTGGACGCCCAGGCCGCCCCGGACCCCGGCTTCCCCACCGTCGCCTTCCCCAACCCGGAGGAGCCGGGCGCGATGGACCTCGCGCTGGAGCTCGGCGGGCGGATCGGCGCGGACATCGTGCTGGCCAACGACCCCGACGCCGACCGCTGCGCGGTGGGCGTTCCCCTGCCGGACGGCGGCCACCGGATGCTCACCGGCGACGAGCTCGGCGCCCTGCTGGGCGAGCACGTGATCCGGAACACCTCCGGCGACGAGCGCCTGGTCGCCACCACCATCGTCTCGTCGTCCCTGCTCGGCAAGATCGCCGCCGGGTACGGCGTGCGCCACGCCGAGACCCTCACCGGCTTCAAGTGGATCATGCGGGCCGCGGGCGGCGACCTCGTCTTCGGCTACGAGGAGGCGCTGGGCTACAGCGTCGGCACCGACACCGGTCTGCCGGTGCACGACAAGGACGGCATCGGGGCGGCGCTGACCGTCGCCGGGCTGGCCGCCCGCGCCAAGCGCGACGGCCGCACCCTGCTCGACCTGCTGGACGACCAGGCCCGCCGGTACGGCCTGCACGCCACCTCCCAGCTCTCGGTCCGGGTGGACGACCTGTCCCTGATCGCCGGCGCGATGGCCGGGCTGCGCGCCACGCCGCCGGCCGAGCTGGGCGGCCGGAAGGTCGAGTCCGCCGACGACCTGCGCGAGGGCGCGGGCGGCCTGCCGCCCACCGACGGCCTGCGCTACCGGCTGTCCGGCGGCGCCCGCGTCGTCGTCCGCCCGTCGGGCACCGAGCCCAAGCTCAAGTGCTATCTGGAGGTCGTCGTCCCGGTCACCGGGGAGGTCTCCGAGGCGCGGACCCGGGCCGCCGCCGACCTGGACGCCCTCCGCGCCGACCTGTCGGCCGCCCTGGGCCTGTAGGGGCCGGGGTCCCCCGTGGGGCCCGGTTCCGCTCCTTCCCCGGAACCGGCGCCCGAGTTCTCGGTGACCGCCGCGGACGATGGTCTCATTTCTGAGACACTCAGAAATGAGACCATCGTGGCCGTCGGACGGGTCCGCTCAAAGAGCGAGGAAGACGAGCGGACCACGGCGTCCGTCGTCCGCCGTCGAGTCAGAGGACATCGATGGGCCGGCATCGTGGTCCCGCTCAGGACGGTTCACCTGGCTTTGGTGACTATCTGTCCCACAGGGCGCTGATGGGCAACGCTGTCAGCCTGTCTCCGAACGACAGCGATCTCACCCCGGTGTAGAAGACGAACCCGTGGACGAAGCTCTCACCGAGGCTTTCACGCAGTGCGATAAGTCCCTTGAAGTCATCCTGCTTGACGGCATCGGTCGCCTTGGCCTCCACGCCGACGACCCGCCCATTGTTCCGTTCGAGGACGAGGTCCACTTCGGCGCCCTGGCTGACCCTCCAGTGGTGAAGACCCACGGGGAACGGCGCCCACGTGGCCTGCTTCGCGATCTCGTTGACGATGAACGACTCGACGAGAGGTCCGCGCGCCGGGGAGACCCTCGCGGCGAGGCCATCCGCGTCGACGCCGATCAGATGAGCGGCGAGGCCGGTGTCGGTGACGTGAAGCTTGGGGCGGCGAACCGCCCGAGCCGTGAGGTTTCTGGACCATGCCGGAATCTGGCGGATCAGGAAGACCGTCTCCAGCAAACCGAGGTAGCGGCTGACCGTGGTCCGGTGGAGCTGGAGATCACTGCTGATCTTCATGATGTTCGGCTCCTGCGCGGTGCTCGCCGCCGCGAGGCTGAGCAACTGCCCAAGATTGCTCGGCTCGTCGACCCTGGCCATCTCCCTGATGTCCGTGTCGATGACCGACTGGACGTAGGTCCGGTACCAGCTGCCCCGGGTGAACTCCGACCTCATTCCGATCGCCTCGGGATAGAACCCTCGGCAGACGAGCTCGAAGTAATCCCTGCGCTCATGGTCACTGAGCGAGGACGAGCGCAACGCCTCGGGGTTGTCGAAGGCGGCGACCAGAAAGGACCCACCGGTGGGAGCCAGCTCCTCCTGCGCGAAGGGCCAGACCTCCAGGATGCCGGCTCGCCCGGCCAGGGACTCGCTCAACGACGGCGTGGAGAGGAATCTCGTGGATCCCGCCAGGACGAACTGGCCGCGCTCGGGGTTTCGGTCGACCTCCGCCTTGATCGCCAGGATCAGGTCGTCTCCTCCTCGCTGGATCTCGTCGATCATCATCGGGCGCGATCCATCGGTGATGAAGGCGGATGGGTCAGCCTGCGCGGCCGCTCTCAGCGGACCATCATCCAAAGTGAGATACGTCCCGCCTCTTCCGGCATTGAGTTGCTGGAGCAAGGTCGTCTTACCCGACTGTCTCGGCCCGTTGACGATCACCACCCGGAAGGCGTCCAGAAACTCCTCCGCGTGCCCGATCACACGACGTGAGATCAACTCGGACATGGTTCCCCTCCCCTCGGCAACGGACTCAGCATAGACCGCACCGACATTTCACGGGGCATGTAACCGACAGTTCACAGAACATCGGCCGACATTCGACGGCCCCTTGAAATCACAGCTCAGAAGGGAAAGCCGACATTTCACGGGGTGCCTGACCGACACTCCACGTACCGCCAACCGACATTTGACGGAACGAGAAACCGACAGATTTCGCCGTCGCTCGACACAGACCGAGGGAGGATGCGTCCTCCGGTGGCGGGCCGCGGCCGGAGGGATGGAACAGAGGGAGCGGCGGGCGGGGGCGGCGCGCCGGCCGTCCCCGCCCGTGGCCCGTCGGGTCGGAACGACCCGGTGTCTCCCGTCAGGAGACCACCACGGCGGCGACCACCACGGCGAGCGCGCCCAGCAGGGCGATCATGGCGGCCGGCGCCCAGGTGAGCCTGATCGGAGCCCGCCCGGCGTCCCCCGCGTCCCCGGCGGTCGGCGCCGTACCGGAGCCGGGGGCCTTCGCCGTACCGGAGGCACCCGCCGCGCCGGCGGTCTGTGCGGCGGCGAAGGCGGCGGCCCGGCGGGCCGACTCGGCCCGCTCGGCGATCTGCTCGGCCACCCAGTCCGCGTGGGTCTTGCCCGCCAGCAGCTGGGCCGCGGCCTGCTCCCCCTTGGTGGGCGTCGCCTCGGTGCGGAACCGTCCGCCGGTGCGGGCGGGCCGCGCCCGCCGCGCGGCCGAGGCCCGCTCTCGGCCGGAGGTCTGCGGCGTCCAGCAGCGTACGACCGTGTCACCGGAGGTGATCTTGATCGAGTGGGAGACCGTGACATCGTCCACGGCCGTCCAGGGGAGGAACGTGTCCCTGAACGGGTTGCGCACCAGCACGCCGTCCTCGGCCAGGACGACCCCGGGCCGCAGGCAGGTGATGTAGACCAGCGCGGTGATGACCGCCAGCACCGCGCCCGCGACCATCGACTCCGGCCCGCTGTAGCGGACGACGAGGTCCACCGCGTTGAGCGCGGCGAACACCATCCAGACCCAGCCGAGGATCAACGCGGCCCTCGACCGGAACACCTGCTTCATACCACCGACCCCACTCCCGGAGCCCCGCTCACGCCTGCCACTTGAGCCGCGCGAAACCGGGCTTGATGACGCCGTTGATCAGCGCGAGACGCTCGTCGAACGGCAGGAACGCCGACTTCATGGCGTTGATCGTGAACCACTGCAGGTCGTCCCAGCCGTAGCCGAACGCCTCCGACAGCTTGGCGAACTCCTGCGAGACGCTGGTGCCGCTCATCAGCCGGTTGTCGGTGTTGACGGTGACCCGGAAGTTCAGCCTCCGCAGCAGGCCGATCGGGTGCTCGGCGATGGACGGCGCCGCGCCGGTCTGCAGGTTGGAGGTCGGGCACATCTCCAGCGGGATGCGCTTGTCGCGGACGTAGGCGGCGAGCCGGCCGAGCTTGGCCTCGCCGTCGCCCGTCACCGTGACGTCGTCGATGATCCGCACCCCGTGGCCGAGGCGGTCGGCGCCGCACCACTGGATCGCCTGCCAGATCGACGGCAGCCCGAACGCCTCGCCGGCGTGGATGGTGAAGTGGGCGTTCTCCCGCTGGAGGTACTCGAAGGCGTCGAGGTGCCGGGTCGGGGGGTAGCCCGCCTCGGCACCGGCGATGTCGAAGCCCGCCACGCCGACGTCGCGGTAGCGGACCGCGAGCTCGGCGATCTCCATGGACCTGGCCTGGTGGCGCATCGCGGTGAGCAGGGTGCCCACCCGGATGTCACGGCCCTCGGAGCCGATCCTGAAGCCCTCCAGTACGGCCTCGATGACCTCCTCCAGGCTGAGCCCGGCGGAGGTGTGCTGCTCGGGGGCGTAGCGCACCTCGGCGTAGACGACGCCGTCGGCCGCGAGGTCCTCGGCGCACTCGGCGGCGACGCGGACCAGCGCCTCGCGCGTCTGCATGACACCGACGGTGTGGTCGAAGGTCTCCAGGTAGCGCTCCAGCGAGCCGGAGTCGGACGCCTCGCGGAACCAGGTCCGCAGTTCCTCCGGATCGGTCGTGGGCAGCCGGTCGTAGCCCGTCTCGCGGGCGAGTTCCACGATGGTCTCCGGCCGCAGACCACCGTCGAGGTGATCGTGGAGCAACACCTTCGGAGCCCGGCGGATCTCCTCAAGGGTGGGTAGCTGACTCATCTCGCCATCTTACGTCGCAGGTCGGAACGGAAATCTTGCAGGCGGATCGATCCCGCCCGCCGGAAGGCCCGGCGGGGACCCCTCCCACGTGGGAGGAGCCGCGGGGCCGTGGACACGAAAGGAGGCGCCGCGCGGCACCGCCCGGGGCCGGGCCTACTCCTCGCGCCCGGCGCCCTCGGGCGAGAAGGCGGGCAGGCAGACCGCGACGTACTCGGCGCCCTCGGGGCCGCTGCTGTAGCGGATCTTCTCCCCCGGATCGCTCACGAACGCCTGCCCGGCGCCTACCTCGGTCGTGCCCCCGGCGTGCTCGACGATGACGGTGCCCCTGAGGACCAGCGTGTACTCGGTGAACTCCGGCGTCTGGGCCGGCTCCTCCCACCCCGCCGGGGCCTTCATGTGGGCGATCGAGACGGTCTCGTCACCGCTGTTGACCCGGCCGACGTACTCGTCGATCACCTTGCCGCCGGGGACCGGGATCCGCGTCGCGCTGTCGATTCTGCGTACCATCCGACCAGTTTGTCACTTTCCCGGCCGCGGACCAGCCGTGAATCGGGCGGGAATCGGCCGGAACCGGCCGGGGAGCGGCCGGGGAGCGGCCGGGGAGCGGTCAGTGGGCGACGTCGATAACCAGCCGGTTCGGGCTCCGCTGCTCCGTCACCCGGAATCCCGCCCGGTGGTCCAGGACGATGCCGACGCCCACCACGCCCTCGAAGTCGCCGGTCTTGACCACGTTCTGCACGTTGCCCAGCCCGGCCTGGAAGATCGGCCCGCCCGTCCAGGTGGGTTTCCCGGAGCCGCCGTGCGCCGCGGCCGGCCGCATCCTGACCTCCAGGTAGGCCCCGCCGGTGGCGTCGATCGGGTCGCCCGACCCCTCCTGGACCAGCTTGGGCACCCAGCGCACGGTGTACCCCGGCAGGGCGCCCTTCACGTCGATCACCACGCGGTCGAACCCGTCGTGCTCGGCGAACCGCGCGCCGGTGACGATCGGCGACTCGTCGAGGTCGCGCTCGACCTCGATCTCCCGGGTGCCGGTCGGGGGTTTCCGCCCCGGCCGCGCGGCGGATGTGGCGGCCGGGGAGGACGGCGGCGCGGCGGGGGCCGAGGAGGCGCCCGGCGCCCCGGGGGCGTCCGAGGTCGCCGTGGCGGCCGGCGGGTCGGCCGGCGTGAAACCGGTGTCCCGCGCGGCGGCGCCGCAGCCGGCGGCCGGCAGGCCGAGAAGGACGAGGGTGAGGGCGACGCGGATGCGCTTCATGGTGGGCCTCCTACGTCTTAGATGCCCCGGGAGCGGGGGCGGTTCACCCCGTGGACGGCACCGGCCACCGCGCCGCTTCGATCATCGCAGGTCAGACGGGGGAAAGCGCCGGAACCACGTCAGACGGTCTCCAGCACCCTGTCGTCCGGCGTCCCGCCGTCCGCCGCGGGGACGGCCGTACGGGCACGGCGGAGGCCGGTGAGCGCGACCACCAGCCCGGTCAGCCCGAGGATCGCCGAGACGGTGATCGCCGCGCGGAAGCCGTCGAGCGGGTCGGCGCTCGTGTTCGAGGTGAGCACGGCCGTCACGACGGCCAGCACGACCGCCCCGCCGACCTGCCCGGAGGTGTTGAGCAGGCCGGAGGCCAGCCCCTGCTCGTCGTCGGCGACACCGTTGGTCGCCTGGATGTTCAGCGACGGGAAGGACAGCGCGAAGGCGATGCCCAGCAGGACCATGCCGGGGATGACCAGCGTGACCAGGTCCGGGTCCGCGTTCACCCGGAGGAAGAAGGCGTAGCCGCCGGCCAGCGCGGCCGAGCCGATGACGATCAGCCGGGCGGTGCCGAACCGGTCGGCCAGGTCGCCCATCTTGGTGGAGGTCACCGCCACCAGCAGCCCGGCGGGCAGGAACGCCAGCGCGGTCGCCAGGGCCGACCAGTGCAGGAAGTTCTGGAAGTACTGCATGGCCACGAACTGGAAGCCGACGTAGGAGCCGAACAGGATGACCAGGCCGAGGTTGGCCCGGACGATCGGGCCGGACCGCAGGATGCCGAGCCGTACCAGCGGGTGCCTGACCCGCCGCTCGGTGACCACGAACGCGACCAGCAGCGCCACCACCCCGGCCAGCGAGCCGACGGTGCGGACCGAGCCCCAGCCGGCCTCGGGGGCCTGGACCACGGTGAACACCAGCAGCAGCATGGAGGCGGTGATGGTGACGGCGCCGATGAGGTCGTGGCCGCCCTCGGCCCGCTCCTCTTCGCGCCGGGGCAGGAACCGCAGTGCCGCGACCAGCGCGATGACGGCGACGGGGACCGGCATGAGGAACGTCCAGCGCCAGCCGAGCTGGGTCAGGAAGCCCGAGATGACCAGGCCCAGGGAGAAGCCGCTGGCGCCCGCGGCGGTGAAGACGCTGAGGGCCCGGTTGCGGGACGGGCCCTCGGCGAAGGTCGTGGTGATGATGGACAGCGCTGCGGGGGCGGTGAAGGCGGCGCTGACGCCCTTGACGAACCGGGCGGCGATCAGCAGGGTCCCGTCGCTGACCAC
This sequence comes from Streptosporangium sandarakinum, assembly GCF_013409935.1. Lineage (GTDB taxonomy): Bacteria > Actinomycetota > Actinomycetes > Streptosporangiales > Streptosporangiaceae > Streptosporangium > Streptosporangium nondiastaticum. The sequence goes on from NZ_JACCCO010000001.1 coordinate 2,407,823, forward strand.
GCCACCGAGGAGCGAGGCCACCGCGAAGACGGCCAGCGCGGCCAGGAAGACCCGGCGCCGGCCGAGCAGGTCGGCGGTGCGGCCGCCCAGCAGGAGCAGCCCTCCGTAGCCGAGCACGTAGCCGCTGACCACCCACTGCAGGGCGGAGGTGGAAAGGCCCAGGTCGGCCTGGATGGACGGCAGGGCCACGCCGACCATCGACACGTCGAGGGCGTCGAGGAACACCACGGCGGAGAGCACCGTGAGCGCGGCCCAAAGGCTCGCGTCCCAGCGTTCGTCGGGGGAGGAATGGATCATGCCGCATACTTTTCCATGCAGATGCATCTAATGCAAACGAATTTAATTCTTGTGCATTAAATGTTCACACATGGTACGATCCGCGCATGAGCGAGGAGTCCCTGGTCGGCGCCTGGCGCGAGGTGCTGGCCAAGCACGCCACGACCTCCTGCGTGCTGGAGCGCGAGCTCTCCGAGCGGCACGGGCTCGGCATGAGCGAGTTCGAGGTCCTGGAGCGCATGGTCGAGGGCGGCCGGGAGAAGTACCGCGTCCAGGAGGTGGCCGACGCGGTCCACCTCAGCCAGAGCGCCTGCTCGCGGCTCATCGCGCGCCTGGAGAAGGCCGGGCTGGTGCGCCGCGGGATGTGCGAGGCCGACCGGCGGGGCGTCTTCGTCCTCATCACCGACGAGGGCCGCGCCCGCCACGCCGAGGCCAGGCCCACCCACCGCGCCGTCCTGGCGGAGGTCTTCTCCCCCGCGGAACGTCTCACCTCCCCCGCCTGAGCCGCCCGGCGCGCTTCCGCGCCGTCCCGCGCCGTCCCGCGCACCTCCGAACCGGCCCGCACGCCTTCGAGCCATCCCGCACGCCCGCCGGCCCCCGGGCCCGGCGCGCCGGCGGATTCGGCTTCGCCCCGCCCAATATCCTGTCTCTCAAGATATTGTGGGAACATGAGCCCGCGAACGATGACGGAACCCGCGTTCCTCGTCCTCACCGCCCTCGTCGACGAGCCCCGCCACGGCTACGGCATCGTCCAGGAGGTCGAGAGGCTGTCCGGGGGGCGGGTCGAGCTGAAGATCGGCACGCTGTACGGCGTGCTGGACCGGCTGGCCGCCGACGAACTGGTGGCCCTGGACCGCGAGGAGGCCGAGCGGGGGCGGCTGCGCCGCTACTACCGCCTCACCGAACCCGGCGCCCGCGCCCTGGAGGCCGAGGCCGTACGGCTGGCCGGGAACGTCGAGGCCGCCCGTACCCGGTTAAGCGCCCGGCACGCGGGAGGCATGGCGTGAGCGAGCGCGACGAGCGAACCGGCGAGCACGGCGGCCCCGCGCACGCGACCGGCGAAGGAGAAGGCGTGAACGAGTACAGCGGCCTGCTCGAAGAGCGTTACCGCCGCGTGCTGCGGCTGCTGCCCGCCTCCTACCGCGCCGAGCGCGAGGAGGAGATGGTCGACGCCTTCCTGGAGGGTTCGGGCGGCCTGACCGACGCCGACGACCCCCGGCCGCGCTGGCCGGAGATCGCCAGCGTCGCCGCCCTGGCCGTGCGGGTGCGCCTCGGCGCGGGCGGCGCGGGGCCGCGGCAGCTCGTCCGGGGCGAGGCGGTCCGCCTGACGGCCGTGCTGGGCCTCGCCTTCTTCGCGATGAGGAGCTGCGACTGGCTCATCGACCTGCTGAGGTCGTACGGGGTCTTCGGCACGCCGCCCGCCGCCCCCGTCTCACCGGAGGACCCCGGGACGGCGGAGCGGGTCCGCGACATCGTCGGGTTGTTCGGCGCGCTGCTGCCGATCGCGGCCCTCGTCGCGCTCGTCCGGGGCCGTCCTCGCGTCGCGAAGGTCACGGCACTGATCTCCGTGGCCCTGGCGCCGCTCTCCGCGGTCCTGTACTACGGCCCCGGCCTCCAGGCACCGAGCGCCGCGTTCTGGGACATGTTCGCCCAGACCACGGCTCCGCACCTCCTGCTGCTCCTCGTCCCCATGCTGGCGCTCCTGTCCGGGTTCCACCGCGACGCGCCGCGGACGCCGTCCTGGTGGCCGGTCCTGTGGGCGCTGCCCGCCGCGGCGGTGCTCAACCTCGCCTTCAACGCCCTGGCCCCGATCGCGCTGGCCGCGCAGACCGACTTCCGGGTCTGGTCGTGGATCTGGCCGTGGTGGGGCGAGCCGGGGCTGGCCTGCCTGGCGCTCCTGGTCACGAGCCTGATCCGCGCCGTGATGTGGCTGAGGGGCGACGCGGGCAGGAACCCCGCCTGGCCGCTGGCACTGGCGGCGCTGTCCGTGCCGGTGGCGCTCGTCCGCCTCCTCGACCTGGTCACCGGGCCCGACCCGGCCACCGCCACGATGATGGCGGTGGACATCGGCCAGCTCGCCGCGGTCACGCTGTGCGGCCTGGTGTCCGCCGTCCTGGCCGCCCGTTCGATGCCCGCCCCGCCGCCCGCGGCCGCTCAGGCCGCCCCGCCGGAGAGCGCGGCCTGAGCACACCGACGCCCGCGGTCCGGCGGCGAGCCGGACGGCGGGCGTCGGGTGACCGGTCTCAGGCGGTGACGCGGTCGATGACCAGCGGGAGCAGGCCCGGGTCGGCGGTCTCGCCGACCGTGTAGGCGCCCTCCAGCGCCGCCAGCGCCCGCTCGAAGCGGGAGGCGTCGTCGGCGTGCAGGGTCATCAGCGGCTGCCCCTCGCGGACCTCGTCGCCCGGCTTGGCGTGCAGCGTGATGCCCGCGCCGAAGGACACCGGGTCCTCCTTGCGCTCCCGGCCCGCGCCGAGCCGCCAGGCGGCCAGGCCCACGCCGTAGGCGTCCAGCGTGGCGAGCACGCCGGAGGCGGGGGCGAGGACCTGCGTGGTCTCGGCGGCGACGGGCATCGGGGCGTCGGGGTCGCCGCCCTGGGCGCTGATCATCCGCCGCCAGACGTCCATCGCCGAGCCGTCCCGCAGCGCGTCCGCGGGGTCCTTGCCGCCGGCCAGGCCCGCGGCGTCGAGCATCTCGCGGGCCAGCCGTACGGTCAGCTCGACCACGTCGGCGGGGCCGCCGCCGGCGAGGACCTCGACGGACTCGGTGACCTCCAGCGCGTTGCCCACGGCCAGGCCCAGCGGGCGGTCCATGGCGGTGAGCAGCGCGACCGTGGTGACCCCGGCGTCGGTGCCCAGCTCGACCATGGTGGTCGCCAGCTCGCGGGCCCGCTCGGGGGTCTTCATGAACGCGCCGGAGCCGACCTTGACGTCCAGCACCAGCGCGCCGGTGCCCTCGGCGATCTTCTTCGACATGATCGAGGAGGCGATCAGCGGGATCGCCTCGACGGTGCCGGTGACGTCGCGCAGCGCGTAGAGCTTCTTGTCGGCCGGGGCCAGTCCCTCGCCCGCCGCGCAGATGACCGCGCCGGCCTCGCCGAGCACGTCGAGCATCTCGGCGTTGGACAGCGAGGCCCGCCAGCCCGGGATGGACTCCAGCTTGTCCAGCGTGCCGCCGGTGTGGCCGAGGCCGCGGCCGGACAGCTGGGGCACGTAGCCGCCGCACGCGGCGACCAGCGGGGCCAGCGGCAGCGTGATCTTGTCGCCCACGCCGCCGGTGGAGTGCTTGTCGGTGGTACGGCCGGGCAGCGCCGACCAGTCCATCCGGTTCCCCGAGCGGATCATCGCGGCGGTCCACTCGGCGATCTCCCGCCGGGTCATGCCGTTGAGCAGGATCGCCATCGCCAGGGCGGACATCTGCTCGTCGGCGACGACGCCCCGGGTGTAGGCGTCGATCACCCAGTCGATCTGCGCGGTGGACAGCTCGCGGCCGTCCCTCTTGGTGACGATGACGTCGATGGCGTCCACGGTCAGTCCCCCCGGCTGAGGTTGTCGGGCCCGAAGGCGTACGGCAGGATCTCCGCCATCGGCTTCGGACCGTCCACGGTCTCCACGAGCAGCTCGCCGCCGCCGAACTCGTACAGCAACTGGCGGCACCGGCCGCACGGCATGAGCAGCTCCTCGTGCCCGTCGACGCAGGTGAAGGCGACGAGCCGGCCGCCGCCGCCCGCCTGCAGCGCCGACACCAGGCCGCACTCGGCGCACAGGCCGACGCCGTAGGAGGCGTTCTCGACGTTGCAGCCGGACACGATCCGCCCGTCGTCCACCAGGGCGGCGGCGCCGACCGGGAACTTGGAGTAGGGCGCGTACGCGTTGGTCATGGCCTGCACCGCCGCGGTCTTCAGCGCCGCCCAGTCGATGCCCGTCTCGTCGGCCTTGCCCATGGAGGATCCCCCAGATGTCGTGGTCACTTCGCCTGTCCCCTGCGGTACGGCACGCCGTTCGCGGCCGGCGGGCGCAGGCGCTGCGCCGCCAGTGACAGCACCAGCAACGTGGTGATGTGCGGGGTGACCGAGGTGAACTGCGCCGCGATCGTGTCGGTCAGCGCGAACACGGCGAACACCGCGACCGCGGCGACGGCGGTGATCAGCGCCGCCCGGGTGCGGTGCTGCCGGACGAGCTGGTAGACCGCCAGGCCGGCGATCAGGATCGCGACGAGCAGCAGCAGCGCGTGCACCGACTCGCCGCCCCGGCGGAGCTGGAGCGCGTCGGTGTAGCCGAACAGCGCCGCGCCGGCCGCCAGGCCGCCCGGACGCCAGTTACCGAAGATCATCGCGGCGAGGCCGATGAAGCCGCGGCCGCCGCTCTGTCCCTCACGGTAGGCGCTGGCGGCCACCAGCGACAGGAACGCCCCGCCGAGGCCGGCGAGGGCGCCGGAGACGACCACCGCGACGTACTTGTAGTAGTACACGTTGACGCCCAGCGACTCCGCCGCCACCGGACGCTCGCCGCAGGCGCGCAGCCGCAGGCCGAAGGCCGTCCGCCACAGGACGTAGAACGTCAGCGGGACGAGCAGGATCGCCAGGATGGTGAACAGCGAGACGTTCGTGGTCAGGCCGCGCAGGATGCCCGCCAGGTCCGACAGCAGGAACCACTGCTTGGACTCCAGCGAGGTCAGCGCGTCGGAGACCCCGGGCAGGCTGACGGTCCCCGGCTTGGGAACCGGCGGCGACTGCGTGTCGCCGCCGCCGGGCATCTCGGCGAAGGTGATCTTGGACAGGAACTGGGTGACGCCACCGCCCAGGATGGTGATCGCCACACCGGAGATGATGTGGTCGACCCCGAACGTCACGGTCGCGATCGCGTGCAGCAGGCCGCCCAGGGCGCCGCCGACCGCGCCGGCCACCACGCCCGCCCAGGGGTTGGCGAAGTGGATCGCGCCCCAGGCTCCGCACCAGGTGCCCATGATCATCATGCCTTCGAGGCCGATGTTGACCACGCCGGCCCGCTCGGACCACAGGCCGCCGAGTCCCGCCAGGCCGATCGGCACGGCCAGCGCGACCGCCGCGTTGACCGCTCCGGCCGAGGTGAGGTCGCCCGCGCCGGTGAGGACGCGGACGACCGACAGCAGGACGACCAGGGCGCCGAGGCCGAGCAGCAGGAGCCGCCAGGTCAGCCGGAACTTTCCGGTCCCGCCCGGCTCCTGGACCCGCCCCTTCTCGACGGTGAGGGCACCTTCGCTCATGCCGACGCTCCTTCAGGCTGAGCCGGGGTCTTGCCGGCCAGTTCCTTGCTCACCCGGCGCTGCCCGGCGGAGATCTGGTAGCGGTGGACCAGCTCGTAGGCGACGATGACCGAGAGGACGATCGTGCCCTGCATGATGGCGACGATCTCCGGGGAGATGTCGTGCAGCTGCAGGATGTTCGACGAGGCGTCCAGGAAGCCCCACAGCAGGGCGCCGAGCGCGATGCCGACGGGGTGGTTGCGGCCCAGCAGCGCGATCGCGATGCCGGTGAAGCCGAGACCGGTGGGGAAGTCCAGGCTGTAGCTGTAGGACGCGCCCAGCAGCTGCGGCATGCCGATCAGGCCCGCCATCGCGCCGGACATGATCATCGCGATGAGGACCATCTTCCTGACGTTGACGCCGCTGGCCACCGCGGCCGACTCCGAGCGGCCGGTGGCGCGCAGGTCGAAGCCGAAACGGGTGCGGTTGAGCAGGACGTGGTACAGCACGCCCATGGCGACCGCCAGGAGGATCAGCCCGAACACCTTCGTCCCGGTCCCGGGGATGATCTCCAGTCCGGGTACCCGGGCGGCCTCCGGGATCGGCTTGGTGCCGATGTTGTTGCTGCCCGCGACCTCGACCGCGAGGCGGTCGGTGTTGAGCAGCCAGGCGCCGAGGGCGGTGGCGATGGCGTTCAGCATGATCGTGGAGATGACCTCGCTGACACCGCGCCGGACCTTCAGCAGGCCGGCGATCGACGCCCAGCCGGCGCCGACCAGCATGGCGACGACGATGACGAGCACGGTGTTCAGCGGGCCGGGCAGGACGGCGGCGCCGCCCACGGCCGCGGCGATGAGCGCCGCGAGGCGGTACTGGCCGTCCACGCCGATGTTGAACAGGTTCATCCGGAACCCGACCGCCACCGCCAGCGCCGACAGGTAGTACGTCGTCGCGTAGTTCAGGGTGAGCACCATCGTCCGCGGCTGCACGCCGTAGTCGACCATGACGCCGAGCGTCTCCAGCGGCGGGCCGCCGGTGACCAGCAGGACGATCGAGGTGATCAGGCCGGCGAAGACGATGGCCAGGACGGGCGCGGCGAGCGAGAGCAGGCCGCCGAGCCTGACCCGGCCGAGCAGCCGGTCGGTGAAGCTCGACCCGGCGGGGCTCATGCGACCACCCCGGCCGTGCCTCGCGTTACGCAGATGTTCATGCCGCCTCTCCAGCACCGGTCATGGCCGACCCCAGCCGCTCGGGGGTCACGTCCCGCGGATCGACGTCCGCGACGATCCGGCCGCGCAGGATCACCTTCAGCGTGTCGGACAGGCCGATGAGCTCGTCCAGGTCGGCCGAGATCAGCAGTACGGCCAGGCCCGCGGCGCGCGCCGCGCGCAGGTGGTCCCAGATCGCGGCCTGGGCTCCGACGTCGACGCCGCGCGTCGGGTGGGACGCGATGAGGAACACCGGGTCGCCGCTCATCTCCCGGCCGACGATCAGCTTCTGCTGGTTGCCGCCGGACAGCGCCGCGGCGTCCACGTCGATGCCGGGGGTGCGGACGTCGTACTCCTCGACGATGCGCCGGGTGTCGGCGCGGGCCCCGGACCGGTCGATCCAGGGACCCTTGACGTTGGGCCGGCGCGTCTGGTGGCCGAGGATGCGGTTCTCCCACAGCGGGGCCTCCAGCAGCAGCCCGTGCCGGTGGCGGTCCTCGGGGATGTAGCCGATGCCGGCCTCGCGGCGGCGCAGCGTCGGCCAGGCGGAGATGTCCTGCCCGCCGAGCCGGATCTCGCCCTCGACGGCCCGCATTCCCATGATCGCTTCGACGAGCTCGGCCTGGCCGTTGCCCTCGACGCCGGCGATGCCGAGCACCTCGCCCTTGCGGATGTCGAAGCTGACGTCGTCGACGACGGGACGGCCGTCGGCGGAGCGGACCGTCAGGCCCCGCACCGACAGCTCGACCGTGTCGGTGACGGTGGACTCGCGGGTCTCGGGGCTGGGCAGCTCGCTGCCGACCATCAGCTCGGCGAGCTGCCGGGCGGTGACGTCCTTGGGATCGACGCTCGCCACGGTCGTGCCGCGCCGGATGACGGTGATCGCGTCGGCGACCGACAGCACCTCGTCGAGCTTGTGGGAGATGAAGATGATCGTGAGACCCTCGCGGACCAGCCCGCGCAGGTTGGCGAACAACTCGTCCACCTCGTGGGGCACGAGCACGGCGGTCGGCTCGTCCAGGATGAGGATCCGGGCGCCGCGGTAGAGGACCTTGAGGATCTCCACCCGCTGCCGGGCGCCGACGCCGAGGTCCTCGACCAGGGCGTCGGGATCGACGCCGAGGCCGTAGGAGCGGGAGATCTCCCGGATCCTCTCGCGGGCCGAGCCGAAGTCGAGGCCGAGACCGCCCTTGCGGGGCTCACTGCCCAGGACCACGTTCTCCAGGACGGTGAGGTTGTCGGCGAGCATGAAGTGCTGGTGGACCATGCCGACGCCGACCTCGATGGCGTCCGCCGGGGAGCGGAAGCTCACGGGCTTGCCGTTGACGCGGATCTCTCCCTCGTCGGGGCGCTGCATGCCGTACAGGATCTTCATGAGGGTGGACTTGCCCGCGCCGTTCTCGCCGACGACGGCGTGGACGTGCCCCTGTCGCACGGACAGGGAGATGTCGCGGTTGGCCACGACCCCGGGGAATCTCTTGGTGATTCCCTCGAGCTCGACGGCCGGGGTCGAGGTGCTGATGACGGCCTCCTCCGCACGGACGGCCCAGGTCACGGAAAGTGAGTGAGGGTGGGAACGGACGGAAGGGCCCGGGGAGTCGTCCACCGGGCCCTTCATCACTGTCGGCTCAGAAACGAGATCCGGTCAGGAGTTCTTGTCGGGGACCGTGATCTCGCCGGAGATGATCTTCTGCTTGTACTCGTCGAGCTTGGTCTTGATGTCGTCGATCTGACCACCGGTGGTGGAGTAGTCGACGCCGCCGGCCTTGAGGTCGTAGGTGATCGCGCCGCTCTTGACCGCGCCGTCGGCGTAGCTCTTCAGGAAGTCGAAGACCGCGACGTCGACCTTCTTGACCATCGAGGTCATGATGACGCTCTGCAGTTCGGAGGCGGCGGTCTTCGCCTGGTCGGAGTCGACGCCGATGGCCATGCCCTTGGCGGCCTTGGCGGCCTCGAACACGCCGCCGCCGGAGCCGCCCGCGGCGTGGTAGACCACGTCGGCGCCCGCGTCGAACATGCCCTGGGCGGCCGTCTTGCCCTTGGCCGGGTCGTTGAAGCCGCCGAAGTCCGGCGGCTCGCTGATGTACTTGCTGTCGATCTTGATGTCGGGCTTGACCGCCTTGGCGCCGGCCATGAAGCCCGCCTCGAACTTCGCGATCAGCGGCACCCGGACGCCGCCGACGAAGCCCACGTGGTCCTTCTTGCTCTTCAGCGCCGCGGCGGCGCCGACGAGGAAGGAGCCCTCGTGCTCGGCGAACATCAGGTTGGAGATGTTGGGGCCGGTGGCGTCGGCGTCGTCGACGATCGCGAACTTGGTGTCCGGGAACTCGGCGGCGACCTTCTTGAGCGGGCCGGAGTAGGCGAAGCCGATGGCGATGATCGGGTTGTAGCCGCCGTCGGCGAGCAGGCGCAGCCGCTCCTCCTTGGCCGCCTCGGTCTCGCCGTTGCCGGCCTCCAGCTCCTTGGTCTCGGCGAGGCCCAGCTCGCCCTTGGCCTTGTCCAGGCCCGCGGCGGCGGCGTCGTTGAACGACTGGTCGCCGCGGCCGCCGATGTCATAGGCCAGGCCGACCTTGGCGCCCTTGCCGCCGCCGGCGGCGGCGCTGCTGCTCCCGCCGTCAGCGGGCTTCGCCGACGAATCCTCGCTTCCACCACACGCGGCAGCTCCCATGAGCATGCTGCCCGCCAGTACGGCGGCGGCCAGCCTGCCGTATCGGTTCTGAAGCAAGACGGACTCCCTTCGCGAATTCGTGCACGCGCGAAGAGACGCACGGCAACCCTGCACGGAAGATAGTTGGTTGACCAGCGTTGACCAAACCAGGACACGAGTCCGAAACAGGTCCGTTATGCAGCTCAGGCCGCCCTGTGACACAGGGCGGCGGCCCCGTCTACCTACCGGTAATGTCGGTCGTCGCGCCGAACCGCCCGTCGCTCGGTGGTTTCCCCTCCGGGGGCCGCCCACCGGACCGTTCCGGCCACCGCCCCCGGTGTAGCGCATCTCACATCATGGACGGGATCGTAGATCTTTCCGGCGGGCCGGTCTCCGGCGTCCCGTACGGCCGCCCACCCGCCCCGCCGGGGTACGGCGCGGCCACCGGGAAGGCCGTCGGCCGGGACGTCAGTTGTCGGCGTTCAGCGACACGAGCGGCTCGCCGCTGCTGGGCCGCTGCCCCTCCCACAGGGCGGTGAGCGCGGTGGCCGCGAGGAAGCGCACCCCGGCGCCGATGCAGCTCTCGTCCACGTCGAAGGTGCCCTGGTGGATGTCGGCCAGGTGCGGCGAGCCCGGGGTGCGGGTGCCGAGCCGGGCATAGGCGCCGGGGATCGACTCGAGGTACCAGCCGAAGTCCTCGCCGCCCAGGCTCTGCTGGGTCGGCGCGGGAGCCCCGTCGCCGAGCACACCCTGGGCGGCCTCGGTGAGCATCTGCACGCTGACCGGGTCGTTGACCACCGGCGGGACGCCCCGGATGTAGTCCATGTGCGCCTCGACGCCGTAGGCGCCGGCGACCGAGTCGAGCAGGCCCTTGATCAGGTCGGGGGCGGCGTGCCAGGCGTCCTCGTCCAGGCAGCGCACGGTGCCCTCGGCCACGCCGTCGTCGGGGATCGCGTTGGCCACCGAGCCCGCCTCGACCCGGCCCCAGACCAGGCTCAGCGACGAGCGCGGGTCGACCCGGCGCGACAGCGCGGCCGGCAGCTCGGTGAGGATCTTGGCGAGCGCGAAGACGAGGTCGGCGGTGAGGTGCGGGCGGGCGGTGTGGCCGCCGGGGCCGCTGACCCGGATGGAGACCCGGTCGCAGGCGGAGGTGATCGGCCCGGACTTGAGGCCGACCCTGCCGACGTCCAGGCGCGGGTCGCAGTGCAGGCCGAAGATGCGGTCGACACCGCTGATGCCGCCGGAGGCCATGACCTCCAGCGCCCCGCCGGGGAGCTCCTCGGCCGGCTGGAAGATCAGCCGGACCCTGCCGGGCAGCAGCCCGGCCTCGGCCTGCTGGGCCAGGAAGAGCGAGGTGCCGAGCAGGACCGTGGTGTGCACGTCGTGACCGCAGGCGTGGCACACGCCCGGGACCGTCGAGCTGTAGGGCACGTCCTTCTCGTCGGGCACGGGCAGCGCGTCGATGTCGGCCCTCAGCCCCACGGTGGGCCCGTCTCCGCTGCCGACCTCGCAGATCACGCCCGTGCCGCGGGGAAGCACCGCGGGGACGAGGCCGGCCGCGATCAGGCGGTCGGCGATCCGCTGCGTGGTGCGGTACTCGGCGAAGGCGAGCTCCGGGTGCATGTGCAGGTCACGGCGGAAGTCAATGAGCTCCTGCTCTGACCCGGCGAGAAACGCGTCGAGCTCTCCCCGGAGATTACGCCCCCGCATTGTGCACCTTCCCATCCGCGTCAGCGGCTTCGAACGTCGCGGCAATCATGAACAACTGCCCCGGAATCACGTGATCCAACGGGCAGCCTGAAAACGGCCGTCGCGCCGATGGGCCGGAGTGGATGCGTGGACCGCGCCGGCGCGAATCAAGGAACGCCGACACGGAGGTGCGAGCCAGTGTGAGGCGACCGGCGTACCGACGATGACATCGACTTTATCCCTCCCACGCGGCCCCTCGCCGCCATCTGGACCAAATGTTTTGTCGCCCCGTGGCCTTCTCGGGCACCTTCTGACCCGTTGGAACCAGGGGTGATGACCCGTATTGGCCATGCCGGTAGCCGTACCGGGGGGTGGGAGGGGTACCCGGGCGCCGGAGACCGCCGGGGGACGCCGGGAGCGGCCCCCGGGAGGCGGGCGCCGGAGGCGATTGCTGCAAGTGGACGCCGGAGGTGAGAGGGGGACGATCCGGGGAAGCAGGGCGGAGAGACGGCCCCGGGCGAGAACCCCGGCATGCCGGGCCGCCGCATGCGCCGGGGGAGTGGCCCGTATCGGCTCCCTTGAAACATCAACGAACTGGCAATTTACGTCACCTCAGGTGCCAGTGATCGAACCCGGCGGAGTGATGCTACCGATAGGAATGCGTGCTTCACTCCGCATATGATCGCTCACATCCCGTTTGGGGAGAATCACTCCAGATTGAGCATCTTCGAACCGGATGAGGGGACCTTGGTGGTCATCCCATCGCTGTCCCTGCCCCAGGACGAGCTGCGCAGGATCACCGGCGCCCTCTGCTACGAGGAGCGACTGCTGTTCCTGCTGCTGACACTCAGGCGCCCCTCCGTCGAGATCGTCTACATCACCTCGATGCCCGTGGACACCGCGATCGTGGACTACTACCTCGGTTTCCTCGACGACCCGGACGAGGCCCGCACGCGCCTGCAGATGATCAGTCTCGACGATCCGGACACCCGGCCGCTGAGCGCGGCGCTGCTGGACCGCCCCGACCTCCTCGACCGGATCCTCGACCGGACCGCCGGCCGGCCCGGCGGCGCGTGCCTGGTGCCGTTCGTGGTCAGCGAGTACGAGGAACGGCTCGCCGGGCTGCTCGGCCTGCCCGTCTACGGCCCGGCCACCTCACTGGCCCACCTGGGCTCCAAGAGCGGCGGGCGGATGCTGGCCGAGGAGGCGGGGGTGCCCACCGCCCGGGGCTTCTCCGACCTGCGGTCGCTGACCGAGGTCGAGCACGCGGCCCGCGCGCTGGCCCCGGCCTCCAAGCTGATGGTCAAGCTCAACAACAGCTACTCCGGGCTGGGGAACGCGATCGTCATCAAGGACGACCGGCCGCTCACCGCCTGCCCCACGAGCTTCTCGGCGGCGGACGAGACCTGGACCACGTTCGCCGAGAAGATCGCCGAACGGGGCGCGGTCATCGAGGAGTTCGTCCAGGGCCGGCCGCTGCACTCCCCCAGCGCCCTGGCCATGGTCACACCGGGCGGCGGTCACGGCGTCATCGCCACGCACGAGCAGGTTCTCGGCGGCCCGAACGGCGACGTCTACAAGGGCTGCGTCTTCCCGGCCCGGCCGGAGTACCGCGCCGAGGTGGCCGCCTGCGCCGAGCGGATCGCCGGGGTCCTCGCCGCCCGCGGGGTGGTCGGGCTGTTCGGCGTCGACTTCTTCGCGGTCAAGACCGACGGCGGCTACCGGGCGCTGCTGTGCGAGGTCAACCTGCGCATCGGCGGCACCACGCACCCCCTGGGCGCGGCGATGCTCAGCACCGGCGCCGTCTACGACCCGGCCTCCGGCACGCTGCGGTGCGGAGACCGCGCCAAGCACTACGTGGCGACCGACAACTGCGACGCCGAGAACCTGCGGGGCCGCACCCCCGGGGACGTCGTCAAGCTGGTGCACGACTTCGGGCTGGGGTTCGACCGCGAGCGGCGCACGGGCAACGTGCTGCACCTCATGGGAGCGATCTCCCAGTACGGCAAGCTCGGCTTCACCAGCATCGGCGACTCGGCGGAGGAGGCCGCCGAGCTACACCTTCGGACGCTGGACGCCCTCCGCCGGGCCGTGTAGCGCGCGCGGGTCCGAGGAGCCGCGCGGGCCCCCCGGGCCCCGTAGTCCCCGCACGCCGATCGTGCCGATGACGAGCGCGAGGAGGATGTTGACGGCCACCAGCACGCCGTGCACCACGTAGAAGGACGTCGGGTGCCCGTCGGCGAGGTTGAAGCCAAGATTGATCCACTCGAAGATCATGAAAGCGGCGACGCCGACCAGGAATCCGGCGATCTTTCGCGACATTTGCATGGCTTCAGTATCGCGGTGCGACATTCACCCCTGGTCAGGGCGTGGGTGGGCTTCTCCGAAACCGGGCGAAGCTACCCTGAGATCACTATGGGGATGAGACATGCCGCGCCCGCGGGGGCGCTGATCGCGGCGACCGCCCTCCTCGGCGTTCCCGCCCACGCGGAGGCCGCCTCTCCGGCCGCTCCGGCCCGCGCGAGCAGCGGGCCGGCCGCGCCCGCCCGCACGGGCGACGCGCAGGTCACGGCCGCCGGTGCGGACAGCGCGCCGGTCGCGCCCGCCCGCGCGGAGAACGGGCCGGTCGGCGGCGCCGACCTCGGCAGGCACGGCGTGATCGCGCCTCTCGGGGCGAAGGCCCCGCCCAAGACGGCCGCCCGGTCCTACGTGATCGCCGACGCCGACACCGGCGAGGTGCTCGCGGCCAAGGACCCCCACGGCCGGTTCCTCCCGGCGAGCACGCTCAAGACCCTGACCGCGCTCACCCTCATCCCGAAGATCGACAAGAAACTGAAGATCAGACCGAGCCTGAACGCGGTGAACCAGGAGGGCAGCGCCGTCGGCCTGGTCGCGAAGCCGCTCTACACCGCCGAGGACCTGTTCAAGGCCCTGATGCTGGTCTCGGGCAACGACTGCGCGATGGCGCTGGCCGAGGCCAACGGCGGGCTGGACAAGACCCTGCGGGAGATGAACGCCGAGGCCAAGCGCCTCCAGGCGTACGACACGGTGGCCAAGACGCCCAGCGGGCTGGACAAGCCGGGCCAGAGCAGCTCGGCGTACGACCTGGCGCTGATCGCCCGCGCCGGGCTGGCCGACCGGGACTTCCGGCGCTACGTCAGCCTGAAGACCGACAAATTCCCCGCACCCAAGGGCTACTACGAGATCGGCAACCACAACAGGCTGCTCTGGCGCTACCCGGGCATGATCGGCGTCAAGAACGGCTGGACGACCAAGGCCCTGGGCAGCTTCGTCGGCGCGGCCCGCCGCGACGGTCACACGATCATCGTGTCGATCATGCGGCACGACGGCTACTTCTGGGACGAGGTCGCCAAGCTGCTCGACTGGGGTTTCTCCGCCCGCGGCAGGGTCACGCCCGTCGGGCGGCTCGTGGACCCGGTCCCCGAGGCCGCTCCGACCCCGGTCGTCCCGGCCGCGCCGCAGGTGCGCGCGAGCGCCACCCCGGCCGCCGCCGCCCGCGAGCCCGCGGGCGGCCCCTCCCCGGTCGTCTGGTACGCGCTGGGCGCCGTCCTGCTCGGCGGCACGACCTGGCTGGTGTACGGCCTGCGCCGCCGGCGCCGGGCGGACTGAGGCCCGCCCGCGGGACCGCCCGGGGCGGATCGAGGCCGGCCGGGACGGGATCGGGGCCGGTAGGGAGCATCGGCGCCCGTCAGGCCCGGTCCCGCGGGTCCTCGCCGGGCCGTTCGCCGTCGGACCGTTCATCGTCGGACCGATCACCGTCGGACCGATCACCGTCGGGCTGATCGGCACCGGGCAGGACGCCGGCGGGCAGGGCGCCGGACGGGACGGGCGTCGGCTCGGGCGGCGGGCCGAACATGGCGGTCTCCGTCCACGCCGCCGCGAAGAGGATCACCCTGGCCGACAGGTTGATCCACACCAGCAGCCCCACCATCACCGCGAACACCCCGTAGATGGGGTTGTTCAGCGTCCGGGCCAGGATGAAGGTGGCGAGCTGCTTGAGCAGGCCGAAACCGATCCCGCCCAGCAGCGCGCCGCGCAGCAGCGCCTTCGTCGGCTGCCGGGAGCGGCCCACCCAGCGCAGGATGATCAGGAAGAGGACGACGTCGGCCAGCAGGCTCACCGCGAGGCCCGCGAGCCGGACCGCCGTCCAGCCGACCGGCGAGCTTTCCAGCCCCAGCCACCCGGCCACCGTCCCGCCCGCCTGGGTGGCGAAGCTGCCGACCAGCACCGAGGTGATCGCGGTGACGCCGATCAGCACGAAGGCGGCCAGGTCGCGGAGCTTGGCCAGCAGGAAGTTCAGCGGCGGCTCGGTGGTCATGGAGACCTGGCGGAGCGCGCCGCGCAGCGCGTCGATCGCGCCGAGCCCGGCGTAGAGCAGGCCGATGAGGCCGATGATCCCGGCGCTGGCCCGCGAGTCGGCGATCTGCTTGATCGGAAGCCTCGACGACAGGCCGGGGAGGTAGGCGTCGATGGCCTTCTGCAGGGCCACGGTGGCGTTGACGTCCAGCGTCAGGAAGTAACCGAAGACCGCGAAGGCCAGCGCGATGATCGGGAAGAACGACAGGAACGCGAAATAGGTCACCGCCCCGGCCAGCCGGTCGCCGGACTGGACCTGGTAGCGCTGCACGCTCCGGATGAGGTGATCGACCCAGGGCCACCTGATCCGGTTGTCCTCGATGACGCCCCGGCCCCGCTCGCGGATCACCCGGATCCGCTCCTGCACGCTCTTCACGTGCTCTCCCTACCCGGATCATCGCGGCGCAGCGCGCGGACGCACCGCCCGGCGCGGGCGTCCCGCCCGGGTCACCGTACGGGGGTTCCGTTCCGGGCGCGGGAGCGCCGCGCCCGGCGCTCCCCCGCGTCCGGCGACGATCCGGGAGGGGGCGGGGAGGCGGTCAGAGGGCGGGCAGGAAGCCGACGCGGTCGCGGACCTTCGCCATCGTCTCGGCGGCCACGGCGCGGGCGCGGGCGGCGCCGGTCGCGAGCATCCGGTCGAGCTCGGTCTCGTCGGCGAGCAGCTTCTCGGTCCGCTCCCGGATCGGCGTGAAGGTCTCCATGACGGCCTCGGCGACGTCCTTCTTGAAGGTGCCGTAGCCCTGCCCGGCGTACCGGGCCTCCAGCTCGGGGATCGGCGTGCCGGTCAGCGCGGACTGGATCCGCAGCAGGTTGGTGACGCCGGGCTTGTTCTCCTCGTCGGCGACGACCTCCGAGCCGGTGTCGGTGACCGCCCGCATGACCTTCTTGCGGAGCGTGGAGGGCTGCTCCAGCAGGTCGAGGATGCCGGTGGGCGAGGAGGAGGACTTGGACATCTTGGCAGTGGGGTCCTGGAGGTCCGTGATCTTCTCGACGCCCTTGACGATGTGCGCCGCGGGCATCGTGAACGTCTCGCCGAAGCGGTGGTTGAAGCGCTGCGCGAGGTCGCGGGTGAGCTCCAGGTGCTGCTTCTGGTCGGCCCCGACCGGGACCTGGTCGGCCTGGTAGAGCAGGATGTCGGCGGCCTGCAGGATCGGGTAGGTGAACAGGCCGACCCCGGCCGAGCTCTCGCCGTACCGGGCCGACTTGTCCTTGAACTGGGTCATCCGGGCGGCCTCGCCCATGCCGGTGAGGCAGATCAGCACCCAGGCCAGCTCGGTGTGCTCGCGGACGTGGCTCTGGACGAAGACGGTGGAGCGCTCGGGGTCCAGGCCGGCGGCGAAGAGCTGGGCGGCGGCGACGCGGGAGCGCCTGCGCAGGACCTCCGGCTGGTGCTCCACCGTGATCGCGTGCAGGTCGACGACGCAGTAGAAGGCGTCGTAGCCCTCCTGCATGGCGACGTACTGCCGCACCGCACCCAGGTAGTTGCCCAGGTGGAAGGAGTCGGCGGTGGGCTGGATACCGGACAGGACACGAGGACTGGCCATAGCATGCAATTCTGTCAGCTGTCGGGAGTGGTCGGTGCCTCCACCGTCCCCGCCGACCCGGCCGGTCCGGCCGCTCCCGCCGGTTCCGCCGGCTCCGCCGGAGGGAGGCGGCGCTTGACGCGGACCCGCGAGACCCTGCGGCCGTCCATGCCGGTGACCGACAGCTCGAACCCGGGGATCTCCACCCGCTCCCCCATCGCCGGAAGATGGCCCAGGGTCGCCATGACGAACCCGCCGAGGGTCTCGTAGGGGCCGTCCGGCAGGCGGATCCCGGTCTCGGCGGCCACCACGTCGAGGTTGGCCAGGCCGTCCAGCTCGACCTCCCCGGCCGGCAGCACGACCGGCTTGTCCTCCACGTCGTGCTCGTCGCGGATGTCGCCGATGAGCTCCTCGACCAGGTCCTCCATCGTGACGATGCCGGCGGTCCCGCCGTACTCGTCGACCACGATGGCCAGGTGGTGGCCCTCGCGGCGCATCTCCGACAGGGTGGCCATCAGCCGCTTGGTGGTGGGCACCAGCTTGACCGGGCGGATCGGCACCAGCTCGCTGATCGGCTCGATCGATCCGGTCAGCACGGGGTCGAGCAGGTCGCGTATGTGGACGAACCCCACGACGTCGTCATAGGAGTCGCGGTAGACGGGGAAGCGGGAGTGCGGCATCGCGGCGGCCAGGACGGCGGCCTCGGCCAGCCGGGTGTCGGCCGACATGAACTCCACCTCGGTGCGGGGCAGCATCACCTCGCGGAGCTGCCGCTTGCCGGCGGCGAAGACCTCCGCGATCAGGTGACGCTCGTCCGCGGTGAGCTCCTGGTGGCCGACCACCATGTCGCGCAGCTCCTCGGTGGTGATCGCCTCCCGGTCCTCCTCGGGGTTGCCGCCGAGCAGCTTGACCACGCCGTCGGTGGACTTCGACAGCGCCCAGATGACCGGCCGCGACAGCGCGGCCATGCGGTCCAGGAACGGCGCGACCAGCAGCGAGATGCCCTCGGCGCGCTGCAGGGCGAGCCGCTTGGGCGCGAGCTCGCCCAGCACCAGGGAGAAGTAGGAGATGGCGAGCGTGACCAGCACCAGGGACAGCGGGGCGGCGACGGTCGCGGGCACCCCCCAGCCGGCCACCGCCGGGACCAGGCCCCGGGCGAGGGTGTCGGCGCCGAACGCCGCCGACAGCATGGTCGCCACGGTCACGCCGATCTGCACGGCCGACAGGAAGCGGTTGGGATCGCGGGCCAGCCGGGCCGCCCGCGCCCCCCTGCGCCCCCGGGAGCCGAGCCTGCGCACCTGGCTCTCCCGGAGGGAGACCATGGCCATCTCGGCGGCCGCGAAGAAGCCGCCGATCAGTATGAAGAGCAGCACCAGGGCGATGTTCGCCACGACGCCGTTCATGAGTACGTCTCCATCATGACCGTCGCCCGTTTCGACTGTGCCCGATATTTGATGTGACAGCATATGCTGGCACCAGGCGTACATAAATAAACAATTACAAACACCACCAAACAGGAGGGTCTGTGAAGCTGCTGGTCACCGGGGGGGCCGGATACATCGGAAGCGTCGTGGCGGCCCAGCTCGTCGAGGCGGGCCACCAGGTCACCGTTCTCGACGACCTCTCCACCGGGCACGCCGACGCGGTTCCGGCTGGCGCGCGCTTCGTCGAGGGCTCGATCACCGACGCGGCGGACGCGCTGGCGGGCATGGACGGCGTGCTGCACTTCGCGGCCAGGTCCCTGGTGGGCGAGTCGGTGCGCGAGCCCACCCTCTACTGGAACCACAACCTCGGCGGCACCCTGGCCCTGCTGGACGCGATGCGCGCCGCCGGGGTCGGCCGGATCGTCTTCTCCTCCACCGCCGCCGTGTACGGCGAGCCCGAGCGCTCCCCGATCGAGGAGAGCGACCCGACCCGGCCCACGAACCCCTACGGCGCCTCCAAGCTCGCGGTGGACACCGCGCTGACCGCCTTCGCCGGGGTGTACGGCCTGGCCGCGGTCAGCCTGCGCTACTTCAACGTGGGCGGCGCCCACACCGCCCGCGACGGTCGCTCCTATCGCGAGCGGCACACCGTGGAGACCCACCTGATCCCTAACGTTCTCGCCGTCGCGCTCGGCGGGCGCGAGTCGGTCGACGTGTTCGGCACGGACTACCCCACCGCCGACGGGACATGCGTGCGCGACTACATCCACGTGGCCGACCTCGCGCGGGCGCACCTGCTGGCGCTGGACGCCTGCGCGCCGGGCGAGCACAAGGTCTACAACCTGGGCAGCGGCACCGGCTTCTCGGTGCGGGAGGTCATCGAGGTCTGCCGCGAGGTCACCGGCCACGCGATCCCGGCGGTCGTCCGCGAGCGCCGGCCCGGTGACCCCGCCGTGCTGGTCGCCTCCTCCGCGAAGATCCAGAGCGAGCTGAGGTGGAAGCCGGAGCGCACGACCCTCCCCGAGATCGTCGCCGACGCCTGGGCCGCCCTGCCCCGCTGACGGCCCCGTACGGCGGGCCGAACGCGTCCGGCGGGCGACCGCCGGGCGCGCCGGCCACTCCGTGCGGCATGCCGGGCGCGCCCGGCGGGCGGCCGATGCCGTCGGCCGCCCGGCGTCCCCCGGCACGGGCCCTAGCGAAGGTCGATGCGGGCGATGTTGTTGGCGGGACGGCGGTCGCCCACGTGCGGGGAGTAGACCGTCGCCCTGGCCCGCGGCGCCCGCCCCGCGGCGCGCAGGGCGAGCCGCAGGCCCACCCGTTCGCCCGAGCCGACCGCGCCCAGCCGGCAGCCGACGTGCCCCTCGGAGGGGTGGCAGCGCGCGCCCCGCACCGACAGCAGGCGGGCCGCGCCGGTGTCGAAGAAGACCGTGGCGTCGCGGACCGTCCGGGGCCCCCTGTTGCGGACCACCGCGCCCATGGTGACCCGCCGTCCGGCCCGCCGCTCGCCCGACAGCCGCACCGCGAGGTCGGCGCCCTCGTCCACCGGGGTGACCGCCCGGGCGACGTTGTCGGCCTCGTTGGCGTCCACGACCTCGGAGGAGAGCGTCGCGGTGGCCGTCAGCGGGCCGCCGGCGCCCGGGCGGACCAGGCCGCTGACGGTCACGCCGCCGGTCTCGCCGGCCAGGACGTCGCGCTGGGAGGGGCAGACCACCTCCCGGGCGGTGGCCCCGGGCCGGCACTCGGCCACGTCGACGCGCAGGACGTCCACCCCCCGGGGCAGGCGCACGGTCAGCAGGGGCAGCACCGCGTCCTCGGGGCCGTTGTTTCGTACCTCGGCCCGGTAGACCAGGATCTGGCCGGGCTGCGCCGGCTTGGGCGACGACACCAGCCGGACGGACATGTCCGCCCCGATCGTCTTCTTCTCCTGGCGGGACAACGACGGCGCCATTCCCCACGCCCCCAGCAGGGCAAGACTGATGAATCCCGCGACGACCCCCGCCGTACCACGCGCCATGACCACCGATCCCCCGAGCATCAATGATCATTTAACGCCGGTGTGCCGCCTTCCCGCGGGAATGACACGCCGCCGGGACGGATTTCGGCACGTCACGGGCCCGGTCCGGCACGGAACCGCCGTACCGTCGCGATCGCGGGAAAGCGAAAGGGGCCCCGGACGGCCGGAGCCCCTTTCACGGGCTTCGCCGGGCACTCACCCGGCGAGGTGGTCGCGCGGCTCAGATGAGGCCGAGCTTGCGGACGGCGTCGCGCTCCTCCTCCAGCTCGCGCACCGAGGCGTCGATGCGCTCGCGGGAGAAGGCGTCGATCTCCAGGCCCTGGATGATCTCCCACCGGCCGCCGCGCGAGGCGACGGGGAAGGAGGAGATGAGACCCTCGGGCACACCGTAGGAGCCGTCGGAGACGATCGCGGCGGAGGTCCACTCGGTGCCGTTGACCCAGTCGTGGACGTGGTCGATCGCGGCGTTGGCGGCCGACGCGGCGGAGGAGGCGCCCCGGGCGTCGATGATCGCCGCGCCGCGCTTGGCGACGGTCGGGATGAACGTGTCACGCAGCCACGACTCGTCCACCTGCTCGGCGGCGATCTTGCCGCCGACCTCGGTGTGGAACAGGTCAGGGTACTGGGTGGCGGAGTGGTTGCCCCAGATGGTCATCTTCTTGATGTCGGCGACCGCGACCCCGAGCTTGGCGGCGAGCTGCGACAGCGCGCGGTTGTGGTCGAGGCGGGTCATCGCGGTGAAGCGCTCGGCCGGGACGTCCGGGGCGTGCTGCTGGGCGATGAGCGCGTTGGTGTTGGCCGGGTTGCCCACCACCAGCACGCGGATGTCGTCGGCGGCGTGGTCGTTGATGGCCTTGCCCTGCGGGCCGAAGATGCCGCCGTTGGCCTCCAGCAGGTCACCCCGCTCCATGCCCGCCTTGCGCGGCATGGCGCCGACCAGCAGCGCGACGTTGGTGCCGTTGAACGCGACGTTCGGGTCGTCGGTGATCTCGATGCCGCGCAGCAGCGGGAACGCGCAGTCGTCGAGCTCCATCGCGGTGCCCTCGGCCGCCTTGACCGCCTGCGGGACCTCCAGCAGGCTCAGCGTGACCGGGACGTCGGCGCCCAGCAACTGGCCCGACGCGATGCGGAACAGCAGCGCGTAGCCGATCTGACCGGCGGCGCCGGTGACGGTGACCTTTACGGGAGTCTGGGCCATGACCTTCCCCCACTCGAGGATGAACTGTGACGCTCGGATGTTACCCGTCGAGTGTTCCCGGCCCTGAGGCACCCATCCGGATACGGCCCCCGGGCAGCGCGGCCAGCGCGGCGAGCGCCACGGCCGACCCGCCGGCGGCGAGCCAGGGGATCACGCTCGCGGTGGCCGCGGCGTGCGCGGCGGCCGTCCCGCCGACCGGCGCCTCCGCGGCGAACACGGCGGTGTAGAGGGTCCCGGCCAGGGCCAGCGCGACGGCGCCGCCGATCTGCCGGAAGAAGGTCAGGTTCGCGGTGGCGGTGCCGATGAAACGCGGCGGGACCGACATCTGGACCGCCACGGTCAGGCCCGACAGCATGGGCCCCATGCCCAGGCCCAGCAGGCCCATCCAGCAGGCCAGCGTCAGGGCGGAGGTGGCGGGCGTCAACCCGCCGCAGAGCAGGGCGCCCAGGGCGATCAGGACGGCGCCCGCCAGCAGCCACGGCTTGTACCGGCGGGTCCTCGTCATCAGGGCGCCGGTGACCACGCTGCCGGCGACCATGCCGAGCATGAGCGGGTAGACCCGCACGCCCGACTCGGTGGCGCTGACCCCCAGGGCCTCCTGGAAGTAGCGCGGCAGGAACACGACGGCGGCGTAGAGGCAGAACGCGGTGGCGAACGAGGCGGCGTTGGCCAGCGTGTAGGTCCGCACCCGGAACAGCGCCAGGGGGACGATCGGCTGAGCCGCGCGGCGCTCGACGAGGACGAACACGACCAGGAGCAGGACGGACGCGACGATCGGCCACAGCACGGGCCCGCTGGTCCAGGTGTGGCCGTCCGCGCCCTTCTCGGTGAGGCCGACCAGCAGCGCGCCGATCGCCGCGCTGAACACCGCGATGCCCAGGTAGTCCGGGCGGACGCCGCGCCCCTGCCCGGCGACCCGGGGCAGCCTGGCGACGATGATCGCGGCGACGCCCAGGCCGACGGGGAGGTTGACCAGGAAGGCCCAGCGCCAGCCGGTGTGGTCGGTGAACAGTCCGCCGAGGAACGGCCCGGCGACGTAGCTCAGCGCCATGACCCCGCCCAGCGCGCCCTGCACCCGGCCGCTCTTCTCCGGCGGGAACAGGTCGGCGACCAGGGCCAGGGAGAGCGGCAGCAGCGCCCCGGCGCCGAGCCCCTGCAGCCCCCGGAAGGCGATGAGCTGACCCATGTCCTGGGCGAGGCCGCACAGGACGGAGCCGAGCAGGAACAGCCCGATGCCGGTCAGCAGCAGCGGCTTGCGGCCGTAGGTGTCGGAGAGTCCGCCGTACAGCGGGACGGTGATCGTGGCGGTCAGCAGGTAGGCCGTGACGACCCAGGTGTACAGGTCGCCGCCGCCGAGGTCCTGGACGATCCGGGGCAGCGCGGTGCCGACGATCGTCTGGTCCAGCATCGCGAGGAACATGCCGCCGAGCACGGCGACCAGCAGCAGGCCGTTCCCGGAGCGGCCCGGGGCGGGCGAGGCCGGAGGGGCCGTCGCGGCGGTGACCGAGGGGGCCTGGGGCGGGGATGGGGATACGCCAGAAGACACACGTCGATATTTACGTGTCACTTTTTACATGTCAACTCTTAAGTATGATGAGGGCATGTCACTCCGGATCGCCCTCCTCGGCCTGCTGACCACCTCCGGCCCTTCGAGCGGCTACGACCTGGCGAAACGGTTCGAGAGCTCGATCAACCACGCCTGGCAGGCCCGGCACAGCCAGATCTATCCGGAGTTGAACAAGATGGCGGCCGACGGGCTCGTCACGGTTGAGGAGGAGGGCCCGCGGGGCCGCAAGACCTACACGATCACCGCCGAGGGCCGCCGGGAGCTGCGCGAGTGGCTCCTGGAGGGGACTCCGTCGCGGTCGATCCGCAGCGAGGGCGCGCTGCGGGCGTTCCTGCTGCCCACGCTGGAGCCGCACGAGGCCGCCGCGCGGCTCCGCGCCGAGGCGGAGGTCTACACCGCCCGGCTGGCCGAACTGGAGGCGCTCATGGCGGCGAAGGCGTCGTGGAAGCGGCCCGGTTTCGGGGAGCACGCCCTGGAGCTGGGCATCCGCCAGACCCGGGTGGTGCGCGACTGGGCCGAGGAGACCGCGGCGGAGATCGAGCGCGCCGCCGGGGACCCGCCCGGCGGGGAGTGACGAGCGGGGGTCAGCGGCAGGCGGCCATGGCGGGGATGCGGCGCTCCCTGGTGGGGAACCTCACCCGGGAGAGGTGCCGGTCGAGCAGCTTGCCGATCGTGCCGTTGCCGTACAGGTCGGCGACCACCCCCCGTACGGCCTCGCAGGTGCGCACGTCGCCCCTGCGCATGGCCACGGCGTAGCGCTCGTCGGTGAGCCGCAGGCCGAGCACCCGGTAGCGGACGCCCTCCCGGGCGGCGAACCCGGCCAGCACCAGGTCGTCGCCCGCGATCCCGTCGACCTTTCCGGTGGCGAGCATGTTCACGCACTCGGTGTAGTTCTGGGCGGGGACGACCGTGAGCCGGCCCGCCTCCTTGCGCACCCGCTCGGCCGCGGCGCCGTCGGGTCCGCACAGCCGCCCGCCCTCCAGACCGGCCGCCGAGGTGATCGGGGAGGAGTCCTTGACCAGCACGTCCGTGTGGGCGACGTAGTAGGGCCCGGCGAACGTGACGTCGTCGCCCGGGGTGATCGGATAGGTCGAGATGACGAGGTCGAGGGCGCCGGAGGCCAGCAGGGCCGGCCGCTCCTGCCGGCTCGTGGCCCGGAACTCGATGTTCCCCCGGGGCACCCCCAGCGCCCTGGCGATCTCGACGGCGAGGTCCACCTCGAAACCGCTCCACCCGCCGCCGCTGTTCAGCGCGATGCCCGGCAGGTAGTCGCGCAGCCCCACGGAGAGCCTGCGGGTCCGGGCCGCCTTGTCGGCCACCGAGGCGAACTTCGTCGGCGACGGGGACGACGAGGGTACGGGCCCGGTCCGGAAGGCGGCCCAGGGGTGCCAGCCAGCGGCGGTCGCGGCGACCGCGCCCCCGCCCAGCAGGACGACCAGGGCGAGAACGGCGATGACGGCCCGGCGCCGCCCGGACGGCCGCCCGGACCCGCCGGAGCCCGGAACCGGGACGCCGGCTCCGGTTCCGGCTCCGGCTCCGGAGTCCGAACCGGGAACGGGAACGACGGCGGGACCGGGGCCGGGGCCGGGCATGGGAGGCGGGCCCGTGGCGGAGCCGGACGGGACGGTGGCCCGCCGTCCCGGCGGCGCGGCGGGCGGCACGGGCGTGGCTCCGCGAGGCGTGGCGGGCGGCACGGGCGTGACGCCCGGGGTGGGCAGCCGCATGGGCCTGGTGGACTCGTCGACGCCGGAGCCGGCGTCCGCCCCGGGAGCCGTGCCCGCCCCGGGAGCCGCTCCCGTCCCGGAGGCCGTACCCGGTCCTGACGCCGTCGTCGGCCCGGACACCGCGCCCGGCCCGGAGTCCGCACCCATGGCGGGGGACGGGCCGGTCCCCGTGGCCGGGAGCGGCCCGGAGACCGGGTCGGCGGCCCGCACGCCGCTGCTGAGCAGGGCCGGGGAGACGTTCCCCGACTCCGGGCGGCCCAGCAGGCGCAGCAGGATCTGGTCGGCCGAGGGTCGCGCGGACGGAGCCTTGGCCAGCGCCGAGCGGACCACCCCGCGCAGCGGCTCCGGCATGGCGGTGACGTCCACCTCGTGGTTCAGGATGCGGTTGAGCACCATGGCGAGCGACTTCCCGGCGAAGGCCGTCTCGCCGGTCGCGGCGAACGCGATCGTCGCCCCCCAGGAGAAGACGTCGCTGTGCGGGCCGACGTCGTCACCGGAGATCTGCTCGGGCGCCATGTAGGCCGGGGTGCCGATGGCGCGGCTGGTGATCGTGCCGGTGGAGTCGAGGATGCGGGCGATGCCGAAGTCGACCACGCGCGGCCCGTCGGCGGCCAGCAGCACGTTGTCCGGCTTGAAGTCGCGGTGCACGATCGACGCGTGGTGGATCGCGGTGAGCGCGGTGGCCGTGCCGACCGCCAGCCGCTGCAGCGCGGTGCCGCGCAGCGGGCCGTCGCTCTCCACGGTCTCCCGCAGCGACCTGCCCTCGATGTACTCGCTGGCGATGTAGGGGGTGTCGCCCTCGACGTCGACCTCGATCACGGCGGCCGTGCAGAACGAGGAGACCCGCCGCGCGGCGCGCGCCTCCCGGGCGAACCGGGACCGCGCGATCGCGTCGCCGGAGAACTTCACGTGCAGGAGCTTGATCGCCGCCCGCTCCCCCGACTCGCTCTCGCCGAGGTAGACGATCCCCTGGCCGCCCTCGCCGACGCGGCCGACGACACGGAACCGACCGAGCCGTCGAGGCTCCCAGGCCTCCAGTGGCGCGATCTCCGGCATGCCGTCCCCATGATTTCGTTAATGCCCGACCAGCTGAACTTTACGGTGTCCCGGGCCTCCCCCGAAGTGAGCTCGGATTCCCCGCCGCCCTTCCCGGCGCGGACCCCGCCGCCCCTTTCCCGGGCGGGCCCCGGACGGGGTGTGGGCATGACCACTCGTCCGTTGATCGCCATATCGCCCCGAGATGGCGCGGAAACCGCTTAGATCGCTACCGTTGACCGTCCCCTCAGGTAAGGCCGGAGCAGAGAACCCCATGCGCCGATATATCGGTTATCGTGACTTCGTCGAGCGTGACCAGCGTTCCCTGGTCGGCACGGCACTCCTCCTGACCGGCAGTCACGAGCAGGCCATCCGCCTGACCCTGTGGTCCTTCCACACCGTGGGCCTCACCTGGCCGCCCACGCCGTGGGAGAACCCCACCACGCACGCCCAGGTCACCCTGTACCGCCGCTTCCTCCGCAAGCCGAGCGCGGCGGGCAACACCGCCCTGGTACGGCTCCCACCCCGGCAGCGCGTCCTGGTCGTCGCCTGCCTGCACGACGGCCGGTCCCGCGCCGAGATGGCGGACCTCCTCGGCCTGCCCGTGGAGACCGTGGAGAAGGAGCTCGACGAGGCGGTGGACACCCTGACCAAGGGTGACGTGGCGCGTCTCACCAAGCGGCTGGCCACGCAGGCGGGCGAGGCGTCGGTGCCCGACCTCACCACGCGGGCCCTGCGCGCCCTGCGGCGCCGCCGCAGCCGGGGCGCCCTTCTGGCGATGGCCGCGGTCCTGGTGCCGATCGGCATGATCGCCGCCTTCGTCCTGCTGCCGCCGGGGATGGCGTGGACCTCGTCGCTGCGCGGGCACTCCACCCCGACGACCGGGGAGAGCGTGGCGGCCACGCCCACCCCGCGCACCATGCGGGCGGCCCCCACGCCCGGACCCACGCCGGAGCCGTGGAAGCCGCCGCGCACCCCCCTCGCGATCCGCTACGCCATCCCCGCGAAGTGCCCGGGCGGCGCCGTACCGGCGGGCGGCGCGGGTGATGTCACCTGCGCCGGCTGGACGCTGGAGCTGTCCGACGCGGACCGCTCGGAGCTCGCGTCCGCCACGTGCGGGCGGCCCGGCCGCTGCGAGTCCACGCTGCGCGTCGGGGACGCGGCGCAGCAGCTGGCGGGCGGCGGCGAGAAGGGCCTGCGGGTGGAGCCGGCCGTCAGCCCGGACGGCCACCGCGTGGCCTATCTCAGCGCCGCCGAGCGCAGGTACGTCGCCCACGACCTGCGGACCGGGGTCAAGCGGTACCTGTCCCCGGTGCTGGCGCCCTCCGACGTCGCGGCGGGCACCCGGGTGAGCGTCTCGGCGGACGGCCGGCGGT
Source organism: Streptosporangium sandarakinum (assembly GCF_013409935.1). Taxonomy (GTDB): domain Bacteria; phylum Actinomycetota; class Actinomycetes; order Streptosporangiales; family Streptosporangiaceae; genus Streptosporangium; species Streptosporangium nondiastaticum. Next base: position 2,435,101 of record NZ_JACCCO010000001.1, read on the forward strand.
TCACCGTGGAGCTGGGCGGGCGGCGGCTGCGGACCGACTTCGCGACCGGGAGGTCCGCGTCCCTGCCGGACGGGCGGCGGGCGGCCACCGTCCAGGCGGCCGGGTGGCTCCGGCAGAACTACCGCGTCTGGTGCGACTCCCCCAACGGCCGGCACTCGGCGGCGGTGAGGGCCGCCGGGGACGGCGGGGAGCGGGCGGGCGCCGGGGATCTGCACATCATCGACGCCGGGTCGCGGCAGGTGGTCAGGCGCCTGCCGCTGCCCGCCGCGAAGCGGCCGGCCGAGTCCGAGGTCGTCGGCTGGCTGGGCACCCGGGAGGTCGTCGTCAGGCTGAAGGAGAAGGACGGCGGCCGGACGGCCTTCTACCGGGTGGACGCCGTCACCGGCCGGACCCGGCCGGTGGAGGGCCTCCCCGACGGGGAGCCCATCGTGTTCGGCGCCCTGACGGCGCCCTGAGCGTCCCCGGGCGCCTCTCCGGGCGTTCCCCGTCCGGGAGCCGTCCCGGGGCTCTGGAAGGCCGGGAGACGCAGAAGGGCCGCCCCCGCGGGGGCGGCCCTCTCCGTGGTTCCGCGCCCCTCCGCATCCGGGAAGGGCCCTGGACGGATCCCGACGGATCCTGACGGATCCCGGCGCGTCCTTACGCGGCCATCTTCTTCTTGAGGTTCTCGTCCAGGGCCGCCAGGAAGTCCTGGGTGGTCAGCCACTTGGCGTCGCCGCCGACGAGGAGGGCGAGGTCCTTGGTCATCTGGCCGCCCTCGACGGTCTCGATGCAGACCTGCTCCAGCTTCTCGGCGAACTCGATGACCGCGGGGGTGTTGTCGAGCTTGCCGCGGTGGGCCAGGCCCCGGGTCCACGCGAAGATCGAGGCGATCGGGTTCGTGGAGGTGGGCTTGCCCTGCTGGTGCTGGCGGTAGTGGCGGGTCACGGTGCCGTGGGCCGCCTCGGCCTCGACGGTGCGGCCGTCGGGGGTCATCAGCACCGACGTCATCAGGCCCAGCGAGCCGAAGCCCTGCGCGACGGTGTCGGACTGGACGTCGCCGTCGTAGTTCTTGCAGGCCCAGACGTAGCCGCCCTCCCACTTGAGCGCCGACGCGACCATGTCGTCGATCAGGCGGTGCTCGTAGGTCAGGCCGGCGGCCTCGAAGTCGGCCTTGAACTCGGTCTCGAAGACCTCGGCGAAGATGTCCTTGAAGCGGCCGTCGTAGGCCTTCATGATGGTGTTCTTCGTCGACAGGTAGACCGGGTAGTTGCGGGACAGGCCGTACCGCATGGAGGCGCGGGCGAAGTCGCGGATCGACTCGTCCAGGTTGTACATCGCCATCGCGACGCCGGGGCCGGGGAAGTCGTACACGTCCAGCTCGATCGGCTCCGAGCCGTCCTTCGGCGTGAAGGTGAGGGTCAGCGTGCCCTCGCCCGGGACCTTCAGGTCGGTGGCGCGGTACTGGTCGCCGAACGCGTGACGGCCGACGACGATCGGCTTGGTCCAGCCGGGGACGAGCCTCGGCACGTTGGACATGATGATGGGCTCGCGGAAGATGACTCCGCCGAGGATGTTGCGGATGGTCCCGTTCGGGGACTTCCACATCTTCTTCAGGCCGAACTCCTCGACCCGGGCCTCGTCCGGCGTGATGGTGGCGCACTTGACGCCGACGCCGTACTGCTTGATCGCGTTCGCCGCGTCGATCGTCACCTGGTCGTCGGTGGCGTCGCGGTGCTCGATCCCGAGGTCGTAGTACTTCAGGTCGACGTCGAGGTAGGGAAGGATCAGCTGGTCCTTGATGAACTGCCAGATGATCCGGGTCATCTCGTCGCCGTCAAGCTCGACGACCGGACCCTCTACCTTGATCTTGGGCATGCGTGTGGTTCCCCTTCTGAACTGATCACGGGCCAGAAGTCCTTTTGAGGCTCACTGGCCGTTGAGGCTATCGGACGGGCGGGAACGCCCCGCGCTCCGCCCGTCGCTCGGGCACCGCCGCTTCCGCGCTCATCGCGAGGTGAGCTCCGTCCAGGCGAGCGCCACGGCGCCGCCCATCAGGGCGACGCCGAATACGGCGAGGGTGAGGGTGTCGGTCGCCCTGCGGCGCACGGCCAGGATGCCGCCGCCGCCCGAGAGCCGGACGAGGGCGGCCAGCACCATGATCACACCGAGGGCGAACCCGCCCCATCGGGGGTCGCCGACCACGGCCGTGGACGCCACGGCCAGGACAGCGCCCAGCAGGACGATCGGGTAGGGCCCCCACCGCTCCTGCCGCGGTCTGCTTCGGCTCATCGCTCGCCCCCGTGGCCGCCGCCCTGTCCGGGGGCGGCCGGTTCGTTCGTCGTCATGTGCGTCCGGCTCACCGCTCGCCTATCGGCTTCCACTTCTGGTCGCGCTCGCCGACGTACTCGCTGTCGGGGCGGATGAGACGGTTGTCGGAGTGCTGCTCGATGACGTGCGCCGTCCATCCCGACATGCGGCTGACCGAGAAGACCGGGGTGAACAGGTCGGTCGGTATGCCAAGGTAGTGGTAGACGGTGGCGGCGTAGAAATCGACGTTGGGATAGAGGCCCTTCGTCTCGAAGACGACCTCCTCCATCTCCTTCGACATGCGGTACAGGGTGTCGTCGCCGGACGCCTCCGCCAGCTCCCGCGACATCCGGCGCAGGTGCGTGGCGCGGGGGTCCTCGGTCTTGTAGACCCGGTGCCCGAATCCCATGATCTTCTCGCCCGCGGCGAGCCTCTCCCGTACGGCCCGCGCGACCCCGGACGGGTCGAGGGCCTGGAGGGTGCGCATGACCTGCTCGTTGGCGCCGCCGTGCAGCGGGCCCTTGAGGGTGCCGATGGCCGCCACGATGGCCGAGTGCATGTCCGACAGGGTCGCGGCGCAGACGCGGGCGGCGAACGTCGAGGCGTTCATCGTGTGGTCGGCGTGCAGCACCAGGCAGGTGTCGAAGATCTCCACCGCGCGCCGGTCGGGGACGCGGCCGGTGATCTGCAGCAGGAAGTTGGCCGCGATCCCCAGCTCGGGATCGGGCTCGGGGAGGTCGGCGCCCGTCCTTTCGGCGTGGTAGCGGGCCACCAGCACCGGTTGCCGCGCGGTCAGCCGGGCCGCCTTGCGCAGGTTGGCCTCGGGGGCGTTGGAGTCCTTGTCGGGGTCGTCGCCGCCGGCCAGCGAGACCAGCGTGCGCAGCGCCTCCATCGGCGACTGGCGCCCGGCGACCCGCGGGAGGCACGACTCGGCGAGTTCGCCCAGGCTCCGGCTCCCGGCGAGCTCCGCACCGTAGGCCGCGAGCTCCCCGGCGTTCGGGAGCCTGCCGTACTGCAGGAGATGGGCGGTCTCCTCGAAGGTGGTGCGGCCGGCCAGGTCGTGGATGTCATAGCCACGGTAGAAGAGGCGACCGGCCTGACCGTCGATGTCACTGATCGCCGTGGAGGCGGCCACGACATCGGCGAGGCCTTTGGTGGGCTTGTCCGCCATAAGTGTTTCCTCCGCTTATCTTGTACGGAGTCTACCTGTGAGCAGGGGAAACCCTCTCAGGAGGGCAAGACGAATTTCAAAGCCGATTCTCCTTCTGGCAAAGGAGATTCCCCATCACCTCGTTTGGGTAAGCCGAGGCTGTAGGAATAGTTACGGCGGGCTACCTGGGGAGGAACTGCCGTGGAGGGGCCGTTCATACGCATCGAGGACACAGGCGAGGTGGTCCCGTTGCGCCCCGAGATCACGACCATCGGACGTGGCCGGGGAGTAGACATCCGGCTCACCGATCCGAGCGTGTCCCGGCTGCACGCGGAATTCGTCCGGCGCGGACCCTACCTGTACGTCGTTGACCTGGGCCTGTCCCGCAACGGCACGCGGGTGAACGGCAGGCCGATCGCCCGGAGGGTCCTCGACGACGGCGACGTCGTCTCCTTCGGCGCCGCGCGCGGCCGGATCGGCGGGGTACCGCGCGAGGACTTCGTCCCGGAGGTCGAGCTCCGCAGGGCCGCGGCCCCGGAGCTGACCAGGCGGGAGGTCGACGTGCTGACGTCGCTGTGCCGCCCGGCGCTCTCCGACGAGGCGTTCGTCGCGCCGGCCACCGCGCGGGAGATCGCCGACGACCTGGTGGTGACGGAGGCGGCGGTCAAGCAGCACCTCCTGCGCCTCTACCAGAAGTTCCGCATCCCGGAGGGGACCAACCGGCGCACCAGGCTGGCCAACGAGGTCGTCGCCCTAGGGCTGGTCAGGCCGACCCCCGTGGTGCCGCCCCAGCGTTCGGGCGGCGCGGTGGAGTCGCAGGCCGCGGGCACCCCCGGTGGACGCCGCGCGTCCTGAGCCCGGCTCAGCCCGCGGCGACCTGCCTCTCGGCGGCCTCGACCACGTTGCTGAGCAGCAGGGCCCGGGTCATCGGCCCCACCCCGCCGGGGTTGGGGGTGAGGAAGCCCGCGACGTCGGCGACGTCGGGGGCGACGTCACCGGCGATCCTCCCGTCGACGCGGGAGACGCCGACGTCGAGCACGGCGGCGCCGGGCTTGACCATGTCGGCGGTGATCAGGTGCGGCACGCCCGCCGCGGCGACGACGATGTCGGCGCGCCGGGTGTGGGCCGCCAGGTCCTGAGTGCCGGTGTGGCAGAGGGTGACGGTGGCGTTCTCCGTCCGGCGGGTCAGCAGCAGGCCGAGTGAGCGGCCCACGGTGATGCCGCGGCCGACCACCACCACCTCGGCGCCCTTGGTCGGCACGCCGTACTCCTGCAGGAGCAGGACGATGCCGTGCGGGGTGCACGGCAGCGGCGCGTCCACCGTGTGGACCAGGCGGCCGAGGTTGATCGGGTGCAGGCCGTCGGCGTCCTTGGCCGGGTCCATCCGCTCGATCAGCGCCATGGTGTCGAGGTGGCGCGGCAGCGGGAGCTGGACGATGTAGCCGGTGCACTCCGGGGAGGCGTTGAGCTCGTCGACGACGGCCTCGACCTCGGCCTGCGTGGCGGTCGCCGGCAGGTCCCTGCGGATGGACGCGATGCCGACCTCGGCGCAGTCGCGGTGCTTGCCCGCGACGTAGATCTGGCTGCCCGGGTCGTCACCGACGAGGACCGTGCCGAGACCGGGGACGACGCCCCGCTCCCGCAGCGCGGCCACCCGCCGCGCGAGGTCCGCCTTGATCTTCGCCGCCGTGGCCTTGCCGTCCATAGTCCGCGCGCTCATGGGCCCCATCCTTCCACGAGGCGGCGCGCGGCCCCGCCTCAGGTGAGGTCGTCGGCCGCCCGCTCCCGGCGCTCGATGATCCGGCGGGTGAAGGGGATGACCTCCACGATCTTCGCCCCCAGGTACGCGGCACCGGCGGCGACGATCAGCAGGAGCCAGGGGCTCTGCCAGAGTCCGCTCATGATCACAAAAGCGTTCAGGATGACGGCAAGCAGCGACATGAGCGATCTCCACGCGCAGGCGACACGAATCGCTTCACATTAGCCGCGCCCTAAACCTGTTTTGACCAGAAGTTTCTGTCTTCTTGGCCACTTCCTTGTCTCCGGTGCCCGGCCGTCCCAGCCGCGACGCCCGCGCACGAGCACCGCATGAGCACCGCATGAGCACCGTATGGGCGCCGCCCGGACGCCGTACGACCCCGGGCGGAACACGGGGCCGTACGGCGCGGCGGGCGGAGACGTCAGTGGAAGAAGTGACGGGTCCCGGTGAAGTAGAGGGTGACCCCGGCGGCCTGGGCCGCGGCGATCACCTCGTCGTCCCTGATCGACCCGCCGGGCTCCACGATGGCCCGCACCCCGGCCTCGATGAGCACCGCGGGGCCGTCCGCGAACGGGAAGAACGCGTCGGAGGCCGCCACCGAGCCGCGGGCCCGGTCACCGGCCCGGGTGACGGCGAGCTGCGCCGAGTCCACCCGGTTGACCTGGCCCATGCCGACGCCGACGCTGGCGCCGTCCGCGGCGAGCAGGATCGCGTTGGACTTCACCGAGCGGCACGCCTTCCAGGCGAAGGCCAGGTCGGCGAGGACCTCCGGGGAGGCCGCGGGGCCGGCCTTCAGCTCCCAGGCGGCGGGGTCGTCGCCGGGGGCGTCCACCCGGTCGGCGGTCTGCACCAGCAGGCCGCCGTCGATGCGGCGGAACTCCGTACGGTTGCCCGGCCCCTCCGGACAGGCGAGCAGCCGGATGTTCTTCTTGCGGGTGAGCGTCTCCAGCGCCCCGGCGCTGAACGACGGCGCGACCACGACCTCGGTGAACACCTCGGCGATCTGCCCGGCCAGCTCCTCGGTGACCTCGCCGTTGACCGCGATCACGCCGCCGTAGGCGGAGACCGGGTCGCAGGCGTGGGCCTTGCGGTGCGCCTCGGCGACATCGGCGCCGACCGCGATGCCGCAGGGGTTCTGGTGCTTGATGATCGCCACGGCGGGCTCGGCGAAGTCCCAGGCCGCCCGCCAGGCGGCGTCGGCGTCGAGGTAGTTGTTGTAGGACATCTCCTTGCCGTGCAGCTGCTCGGCGTTGGCCAGGCCGTCCCGCCCGCCGGAGTACAGCGCCGCGCCCTGGTGCGGGTTCTCGCCGTAGCGCAGCGGCGTCCTGAGCGTCCAGGCGGCGCCCATGTAGCGCGGCCAGGCGCCGTCCTCCGCCGCGTAGACGTCGGAGAACCAGGAGGCGACCGCGGTGTCGTAGGCGGCGGTGTGGGCGTAGGCGGCCGCGGCGAGCCGGCGGCGCTCGGTCACGGTGAAGCCCCCCTCGGCCACCGCGGCGAGCACGTCGCCGTAGGCGCCCGGATCGACCACGACGGCGACGGTGCCGTGGTTCTTGGCCGCGGCGCGGATCATCGCGGGGCCGCCGATGTCGATCTGCTCCACGCACTCGGCGTCGGACGCGCCGGAGGCGACCGTCTCCTGGAACGGGTAGAGGTTGACCACCACCAGCTGGAACGGATCGATCTCCAGCTCCTCCAGCTGCTTGACGTGGGCGGGGTTGCCGCCGTCGGCCAGCAGGCCCGCGTGCACGCGCGGGTGGAGGGTCTTGACCCGGCCGTCGAGGCACTCGGGGAAGCCGGTCAGCGTCTCGACCGGGGTGACGGGAACGCCGAACGAGGCGATTCTGGCGGCGGTGCCGCCGGTGGAGACGATCTCCACCCCAGCGGCGTCGAGCCCCCGAGCCAGCTCCTCCAGCCCGCTCTTGTCATAAACGGCGATCAACGCGCGCCGGATGGCGATGCGGCTCACTTCCTGGTCCTCCTGATCGATTCCGGTCTTGTCCGGGGCGCCCGGCTCATGTGCCGGGTCGTCCTCTTCCGGCGCGTCCGGCTCACCGGCCGGCACGTCCGAAGCGAAAGTTCCTGCCGGTGATGGTCCATCCCTCGCGGGCCATCCGGCCGACGACGCCGACGAGCAGGCCGCGCTCGACGGTCTTGATGCGCTCGTGCAGGGCCGCCTCGTCGTCGCCGTCCAGCACGGGCACGGCCTCCTGGGCGATGATCGGCCCGGTGTCGACGCCGGCGTCGGCGAGCATCACGGTGCAGCCGGTGACCCGCACGCCGTACGCCAGGGCGTCGCGGACGCCGTGCGCGCCCGGGAAGGCCGGCAGCAGGGCGGGGTGGGTGTTGAGCACGGGGAAGGCCGAGAGCGTCGGCGTGCCGAGGATCTTCATGAACCCGGCGCAGACCACGAGATCGGGACGGTGGCCGGCGATCCGGCCGGCGAGGGCGCGGTCCCAGTCGTCGCGCGTGGGATGATCGGCCAGTTTCTCGACGAAGGTCGGGACGCCTGCCCGCTCCGCGCGGGCCAGCCCCTCGATCCCGTCGCGGTCGGCGCCCACGGCGACGACCTCGGCGCCGTACGCCGGATCGGCCGCGGCGTCCAGAAGGGCCTGTAGGTTGGTTCCAGAACCGGACACGAGAACCACAAGCCGAACGGCCTGGGATGACACCGACACACTCCATTCGGACGGGGATTCACGCCGCTGCAAGGGTATCTGCCTGTCCGCAGCCGCTATGCAAGGAGGTCAGGTGACGACACCGGTCAAGGCACGTCCGACGGAGGGGGCGGGACGGCGGGCACTCTGGCTCGCGGTCGCCGCGGTGATCCTGACGATTCTGCTCCCCCTCGCGGGAATCGTCATGTCGGTCATCGCCCTCGTGGTCTCGATCCGCGCGGTCCGGACCCTCCGGTCGGAGACCAGGCCCGCGGGCACCGGCGTGGTCGGGATGGTCGTGTCGGCCCTGGCGCTGCTGCTGGCACTGGCGCTGGCGGCCACGCAGTTCTACTTCCGCGACGAGCTGGCCGCCTACACCGACTGCCGCACGGGCGCGGGCACCGTCGCCGCGCAGAACGAGTGCGTGCAGCGCCTGGAGCGGGCGATGGAGAAGAAACTCCCGTTCGTCCAGCCCGGCGAGCTCCGGCTGCCGATCGCCCCCTGACCGGCCGCCGGTCCCGGTCCGGGTCGTCCCCGGGCCGGGCGTCGGCCCCGGTCCGCGTCGCCCCCTGAGCCGGGCATAGGCCCCGGTCCGCATCGCCCTCCCTCCTGAGCCGGATCCCGGCCCGCCGGCCCCGCCACGGTGGAGATCCGGGGTCCGGGCTCTGTTCCGTGGGTCCTCACCCCGGAGGGGATCCGCGATCTAGTCGCGGTCCCAGGCGTAGGGGTCCACGTAGATCACGTGGCCGCCGCGGTCGTCCGACTCGTCCACGATGTCGCGCCGGGGCGGGCGCGGCGGCGCGGGGCGCGGCACCCTGGGACCGGCCTCCGTCGGCTTCACGGCCTTCACCGGCTTCACAGGCTTCTCGGCCTTCGCGGTCTTCACAGGCTTCGTGGTCTCCGCGGGCTCCTGCGGGTCCGCCGCCGAGGCGTGCTCGTCCTCCCAGTCGTCCCTGACCACCGGGATCGGCTGGGTGTCGCACTCGGTGGCGTCCAGCCAGTGGCCGGGCAGCGCGCGGGGCTCGTCCGGCTCGGCCAGCCCGACCCGGCCGGCCACCGCCCCCGCGGCCCGGAACAGCCTGGCCCCGGCCCGGCGGACCGGCGCGGTGGCCGTGCCGACCCTGGCCGCGGCCCGGACCACGGCCGCGTTGTGCCCCCGGAAGATCAGCCACCAGTTGGTCAGGCCCGCCGAGATGCCGGCCGCGACGCCGACCTCCAGCGTCACAGAAAGCATCACCTCCCAGCCCGCGGGCCCCACCGCGGACAGGCGCGCCCCGCCGAGCGAGCCGCCGGACAGCGCGGCCAGCGCCCCGGCCGCCGCGCCGGTCACCACCCCGCAGACGAAGCCCCACAGCGGCGCGCCCTCGTAGGAGGGTGAGGGGGCGATCCGCACCCCCAGCACGCCGGCCACCGCCCCCGCGGCGAACGGCAGCGCGATCACCGCCATCACCCACGCCGGGGTGGGGCCCGCCTCGGGCAGCGCGCCCAGGACCGGCAGGCTCGGCACCGTGCCGAGCTGGACGCCGGTGGGCGCGACCAGCGTGCCGGCGCCGAGGCTGAAGCCCGGCCCCGCGATGTAGGCCATGCCCCAGGCGAAGGCGTTGAGCAGGTAGAGGCCCTGCAGCAGCAGGAGCAGCAGCCCGCCGACGAAGCCGGGCGCGAGGACGTCCGACAGCTCCCGGACCTGGTCGAAGTTGACCGCGACGGCGCCGAGCACCAGGGCGGCCCCCGCGACCAGCATGATCCCCAGCGCCGCGGCCGAGCTCACCACGACCGAGCGCACCCGCTCGGGCAGCAGGCGCAGCATCGACCGCCACGGCCCGATCGTCCGGGCGACGGCCGCCGAACCCGCGAGGAAGGCCAGCACCAGGTGGCTGACCAGGGTGTCGCCGAGATAGGGCTGGGTGATCTCGTTCCGGGTGACCAGCGCGATCACCCCGGCCAGCAGCGCGTACGGCGCGGCCAGCGAGACACCCGCCTGGGCGATCAGAACCAGCTGCGCCCGGCGGCGGGCGTCGGCCTGTTCCTTGGGGCTGTTCCTCGGCAGCCGGGCGGGCAGGCGCAGCCGCAGGTCGGCGTCGCGGGCCATCCAGATCCCGGCCCGGTACAGCAGGAAGGCCGGCAGGACCGTCAGCCCGAGCGGGAGCAGCCCGATCGAGCCGCCGGGGATCTCGAACCCGGCGTGGTGGGCCGCCAGCCAGAGCTGCGCCGCGGCGCGGAACACCCCGGGCAGCCCCGGGCCGAGCGAGCCGCGGGGGGAGGCGACCCAGCCGACCAGGGTGAGCGTGGTGAGCACCGCCAGTCCCACGCCCAGGGTCCACGCTGCGGCGAGCATCCCGGAAACGGGAAGCGGGCGGCGGACGTCGTCGTCGTCACCCGTGACGCCGGGCAGGGGGAGGCGGCTGAGGACGTTACGGGGAGCCGTCCGGAGCTGATCGAGAAGGGCCGTCACGATAACCGATGGTCTCAGGATCTTCCGCGCGGACGAGACTCATCCCCCCGCGTGTCGCGGGTCGTACGGAAAACGGGAAGGCGAGCCGTACGGAAAAGCGGGACCGAGGGGGTGGAACGACGGAGGGGCGCACGGCGGAGGGACCGTACGGCACGGGCGGGCCGTACGGCGGGAGCGGGCCGTACAGCGGGAGCGGGCCGTGCGGCGGGGGCGGCCGGGTCGGGAAACGGGAGAGGCGCCCGCGGACGGCGGGCGCCTCTCACCGGTGAGCCGGACGGGCCGCTGAACCGGGCGGGCCGCGACACGGCCCGCGGACCGGCTAGCGGTTCTGCATGACCTCGCGCATCAGGCGGGCGGTCTCGCTCGGGGTCTTGCCGACGCGGACGCCGACCTTCTCCAGAGCCTCCTTCTTCGCCTGGGCGGTGCCGGCCGAGCCGGACACGATCGCGCCGGCGTGACCCATGGTCTTGCCCTCGGGGGCGGTGAAGCCCGCGACGTAGGCGACGACCGGCTTGGTCACGTGCTGCTCGATGTAGGCGGCGGCCCGCTCCTCGGCGTCACCGCCGATCTCGCCGATCATGACGATCGCGTCGGTGTCCGGGTCGTCCTGGAACGCCTGGAGAGCGTCGATGTGCGTGGTGCCGATGACCGGGTCGCCGCCGATGCCGACGGCGGTGGAGAAGCCGAAGTCGCGCAGCTCGTACATGAGCTGGTAGGTCAGCGTGCCCGACTTCGACACCAGGCCGATGCGGCCGGCGGTGGTGATGTCGGCCGGGATGATGCCGGCGTTGGAGGCGCCGGGCGAGGCGATGCCGGGGCAGTTCGGGCCGATGATGCGGGTCTTGTTGCCCTTGGCGACGGCGTAGGCCCAGAACTCGGTGGTGTCGTGGACCGGGACGCCCTCGGTGATGACCACGCAGAGCGGGATCTCGGCGTCGATGGCCTCCTTGACCGCGGCCTTGGTGGCCGCCGGCGGCACGAAGACGACCGAGACGTCGGCGCCGGTCTTCTCCATGGCCTCGGCGACGGTGCCGAAGACGGGCAGGCCCTCGTGGGTGATGCCGGCCTTGCGGGCGTTCACGCCACCGACGACCTTGGCGCCGGAGGCGAGCATGCGGCGGGTGTGCTTGGTGCCCTCACCGCCGGTCATGCCCTGAACAATGATCTTGCTGTTCTCGTTGAGCCAGATGGCCATTACGCACCTACCGCGGCGAGCTCGGCGGCACGCTTGGCCGCATCGTCCATCGTGTCGACCAGCTCGACGCCGGACAGGGCGGCGTCGGCCAGGATCTTGCGTCCGAGCTCGGCATTGTTGCCGTCCAGCCGGACGACCAGGGGGCGGCTGACGGTCTCGCCGCGGTTCTCCAGGAGCTGGAAGGCCGAGACGATGCCGTTGGCGACCGCGTCGCAGGCGGTGATGCCGCCGAAGACGTTCACGAAGATCGACTTCACCGACGGGTCGGAGAGGATGATCTCCAGGCCGGCCGCCATGACCTCGGCGGAGGCGCCGCCGCCGATGTCGAGGAAGTTGGCGGGCTTGGGCTGCCCGGGGAACGCCTCACCGGCGTAGGCGACGACGTCGAGGGTCGACATGACCAGGCCCGCGCCGTTGCCGATGATGCCGACGCTGCCGTCGAGCTTGACGTAGTTGAGGTCCTTGGCCTTGGCCGCGGCCTCCAGCGGGTCCTCGGCGGCCTTGTCCGCGTAGGCCTCGTGCTCGGCCTGGCGGAAGGTGGCGTTGTCGTCGAGGGTGACCTTGCCGTCGAGGGCCTTCACCTGGCCGTCGGCGGACAGGATCATCGGGTTGACCTCGACCAGGGAGGCGTCCTCGTCGACGAAGACGGCCCAGAGCTTCTCGATGATCTCGGCGGCGCCGTCCAGCGCCTTCTCCGGCAGACCGCCGGCCGCGGCGATCTCACGGGCCCTGTCGCGGGTCACACCGTCCAGCGGGGACACGGGGACCTTCGCGACCTTCTCGGGGGCGGTGTGCGCGACCTCTTCGATGTCCATGCCGCCCGAGGCGGAGCAGATGGCGAGGAACGTGCGGTTGGCGCGGTCGAGCAGGAAGGAGAAGTAGTACTCCTCCGCGATCGCGCTGGCCTCCTCGATCAGGACCTTGTGGACCGTGTGGCCCTTGATGTCCATGCCGAGGATCTGGTCGGCCTTCTGCTCGGCGTCGGCGGCGTCGTCGGCGACCTTGACGCCGCCGGCCTTACCGCGGCCACCGGTCTTGACCTGAGCCTTGACGACGACACGGCCGGTCAGCTGCTCGGCTGCCGCGCGCGCCTCCTCCACGGTGTGCGCGACGATACCGCGCGGCACCGGGATGCCGTACTCCGCGAAGAGCTCCTTCGCCTGATGTTCGAACAGGTCCACGAGGGTCCGTCCTTGCTTGTCCGGCTGGTGTACTGAAAATGTCTGCGGGCCGGCTCCGTGGTGTGAGGGGAGCCCGGCGGTTTTTGCGCCAATGAAGCCTAGCCCCCCGCGCGCATGACCAGGTCACCGGGTCCGCGAACGGCTACGGGCGGGGCCACTGGGGCAGGGGTGGCGAATGTCCTGGGGATCATATCGGGACGCGGCGGGGAAGCGTCCGCGAAAACGGCGGGCGAGGCCGCCCCGGCGCCGGGGACCGCCCCGGGTGCCGAGTGCGGGCCGGACGCCGGGGACCGCCCGGATACCGGGGGCCGTCCGGATGTCAGGTGCCGGAGGCCACCGGATCGCCGGGGGCCGCGCCTCGCGGGTCAGACCCGCGTGGGGATCGCGCCCCGCACCCACTCCACGATCTCCTGGGTGGTCGCCCCGGGTGTGAAGACCCGGGCCACGCCCATCCGTTCCAGCTCGGGCAGGTCCGCCTCCGGGATGATCCCGCCGCCGAAGACGACGATGTCACTCGCGTCGTTCTCCGCGAGCAGCTCGATCACCTTGGCGAAGAGCGTCATGTGCGCGCCGGAGAGGATGGACAGCCCGATCGCCGCGGCGTCCTCCTGGATCGCGGTGCGCACGATCTGCTCGGGCGTCTGGTGCAGGCCGGTGTAGACGACCTCCATCCCGGCGTCCCGCAGCGCCCTCGCGACGATCTTCACACCTCGGTCGTGCCCGTCCAGGCCGGGTTTGGCGATGACGACGCGGATCCTCGGCTCGGCGTCCATCCAGACCTCCTTGTCCGTGTCCCACGCGTGACGTGGGAGCTGAGCTGACGGCAGCCTAACGGCCGCGCCCGGAGTACTCCGGGGCGCGTGCCCGTCACGGTTCTCCGGGGCCGCGCTTTCTGGCGGATCTTTCCCACCAAAAGTGCTTTTCACCACTTTTATTGTTATGAATGCCTGCATTCCACATGACATGCCATAGGGTTTCTGATCTTCTATCCTCAGGAGGAAGACCCCCATGAAGCGATGGATCATCGTGGCGGCCACCGCGCTGGCGGTACCCACCGCCGCCGTTCCCGCCGCCGCCAAGGCCGCGCCCGCCGACCCGGCGGCCGCGCTGCAGGCGCGGTTCGTCGCGGGACACGGCGTGCGGATCGTCGAGAGCGGCCGGACCTACTCCGGCCGGGAGCTCCTCTCCGCCCAGAAACGCCGCGGCACCGTGGAGTTCGGCCCCTCCGGCGTCGCGGGCCACGACGTCCTGTCGAAGTCCGACCTCCCCGGGGACGACGCCACGCCGCTGCGCACGCGCACCATCGGCGGGGACACCTACCTCAGCGGCGGGATGATCGGCAGGAAATGGGTCAGGTCCTCCGCCCGCGCCGCCTCCCCCTTCTTCACCCCCGTCATGCTCCTGGAGCCGGCCACGCTGAAGTCGCTGCTGCCCGCCGGGAAGAAGAGCGGCTCGGCCGGAAAGAAGGCCGGCCCGTCGACGTTCAAGGGGACGACCACCCTCGGCGCGCTCTACCGCGTCTCGCCGTCCTACCGCGCCTCTCTCGGCGGGAAGCGGCCCGCCGCCGCCGTGGCGGCCACGAAGGTGAGCTGGCGCCTGTGGCTCGGCCGCGACCGGCTCCCCGCCCGGCTGGTCACCTCCTGGGCGGTGCCGCCGCGCGACATGCGCGTGACCCGCGTCAGCGACGTGCGCTTCTCCTCCTGGGGGACCCCCGTCACCCTCACCGCGCCCACGCCCGCCCCCGCCTCCGGGGAGGCGGGGAGCTGATCCTCCGGCCCCGGACACCGAGCCGCCGGTCCCGGAGTCCTGGAGGCCGGGTCACCGGCCCCTGACGTCCGGAACGACGGCCATCCGGAACATTCGGGACATCCAGGGCATCCGGCTCCCCGGCGCCCGGTGGGCCCCGGCGTCCGGGAGGGCCGTCAGAGCTTCTCCACCGGCGCGTAGGCCAGGAGCAGGGTCTTCTCGCCGCCGCTGCCGAAGTCGATCTTCACCTTGGTCTTCTCCGCGACGCCGTCCACCGACACGACCGTGCCGAGGCCGAACTTGTCGTGGGTGACGCGGTCGCCGGGGGTGAGGCTGGGGATCTGCCGGCCCCCGGGCTTCTTCGCGGGCGCGGCGGCGCGCGGCTCCCGGCGGGTGGCGGCGCCCCAGGCGTTCTTGCCCGGGTCGGTGCGCCAGTCGACCAGCTCGCCGGGGATCTCGGAGACGAACCGGGACGCCGGGTTGAACGCGGGCGCCCCCCACGCGCTGCGCACGGCCGCCCGGGAGACGTAGAGCCGCTGCTGGGCCCGGGTGATGCCGACGTAGGCCAGGCGGCGCTCCTCCTCCAGCTCCTTGGGCTCGCCCAGCGAGCGCACGTGCGGGAAGACGCCGTCCTCCATGCCGGTGAGGAACACCACCGGGAACTCCAGGCCCTTGGCGGTGTGCAGGGTCATCAGCGTGACCACGCCCTGGCCGCCGTCGTCGGCGGGGATCTGGTCGGCGTCGGCCACCAGTGAGACCTGCTCCAGGAACTCCACGAGGGTGCCCTCGGGGTTGGCCTCCTCGAACTCCGAGGCCACCGAGATCATCTCGTCGAGGTTCTCCAGGCGGCTCTCGTCCTGGGGGTCACCGGAGGCGGCGAGCTCGGCGCGGTAGCCGGTGGCCTCCAGCACCTCCTGGGCCAGCTCCGACGGCGGCATGGTGGCGGCCTTGGCGGTCAGGTCGTCCAGCAGGGCGAGGAACTCCTTGATGGCGTTGACCGAGCGGGTCGCCATCCCCGGCGCCTCCTCGGCCCGCCGGAGCGCCTCGGCGAAGGGGATACGCTCCCGGGCGGCGAACGCCTCCACCATCGCCTCGGCCCGGTCGCCGATGCCGCGCTTGGGCACGTTGAGGATGCGGCGCAGCGAGACGACGTCACCCGGGTTGGCCAGCACCCGGAGGTAGGCCAGCAGGTCGCGGACCTCCTTGCGCTCGTAGAAGCGCACCCCGCCGACCACCTTGTACGGCAGGCCGGTGCGGATGAACACCTCCTCGAACACGCGGGAGGCCGCGTTGGTGCGGTAGAACACCGCCACCTGGCCGGGCGTGACGCCCTCGTCGTCGGAGAGCCGGTCGACCTCCTGCGCGACGAACATGGCCTCGTCGTGCTCGTTGTCCGCGACGTAGCCGACGATCTTCGGGCCGGTGCCCTGGTCGGACCAGAGGTTCTTCGGCTTGCGGCTCTCGTTGCGCGCGATCACCGCGTTGGCCGCGCTCAGGATCGTCTGGGTGGAGCGGTAGTTCTGCTCCAGCAGGATCGTCTTGGCGTCGGGGTAGTCGCGCTCGAACTCCAGGATGTTGCGGATCGTCGCGCCGCGGAAGGCGTAGATCGACTGGTCGGCGTCGCCGACCACGCACAGCTCCGCCGGGGCGATCCCGGCCGTGCCCTCCCTGACCAGCTCGCCATCGGCGGTGCGCAGCTCCGGGGTGCCGACCAGCTCGCGGATCAGCGTGTACTGGGCGTGGTTGGTGTCCTGGTACTCGTCGACCATGACGTGCCGCCAGCGGCGGCGGTAGTGCTCGGCCACGTCGGGGAAGAGCTGGAACAGCGTGACCGTCATCATGATGAGGTCGTCGAAGTCCATCGCGCCGGCCTCGGTCAGCCGCCGCTGGTAGGTGCGGTACGCCTCGGCGAGCGTGCGCTCCAGGTGGCTCGCCGCCTGCCCGGCCGCCGTCTCGTAGTCGATCAGCTCGTTCTTGAAGTTGCTGACCTGGGCGGAGAACGACCGCGGCGGGTAGCGCTTGGGGTCGAGGTCCATCTCGCGGCAGACCATCGCCATCAGCCGCTGGGAGTCGGCCTGGTCGTAGATCGAAAAACTCGTGGGGAAGCCCAGCCGCCCGGCCTCCCGCCGCAGGATCCGCACGCACGCGCTGTGGAAGGTCATCACCCACATCGCCGCCGAGCGCGGCCCGATGAGCCGGTCGACCCGCTCCTTCATCTCCCGGGCGGCCTTGTTGGTGAAGGTGATCGCCAGGATCTCCTGCGGCCGCGCGCCCCGCTCGGCCAGGAGGTAGGCGATGCGGTGGGTCAGCACCCGCGTCTTGCCCGACCCCGCGCCCGCGACGATGAGCAGCGGGCTGCCGTGGTGCACCACGGCCTCGCGCTGCTGGAGGTTGAGCCCGTCGAGCAACGGGTGGGTCACTGAGGCGGCTGGGATCGACACGTCACCTAGATTAGGCCGACCGGCCGACAACCGCGGCCCGCGCCCCAAAGGAATGCCGACAGGCCCGCAGGAAGTTGCGAGAATCACGTACTAGCCGGATATCAGCGGAAGGGTCAGGCATGCTGTCTGAGAACGAGATAGGCCGGGTGCTCGTCGTGACCGCCCACCCCGACGACGTCGACTTCGCCGCCGCGGGCACGATCGCCCAGTTCACCGACCGCGGCGTGGAGGTCGTCTACTGCATCGTGACGGACGGCGACGCGGGCGGATTCGACCGCGAACTGGACAACACGGGCATGGCCGAGCTGCGCCGTACCGAGCAGACGGCCGCCGCCAAGGCCGTCGGCGTGACCGACCTGCGCTTCCTCGGCCACCGCGACGGCACGCTGGTGCCCGGCCTGGAGCTGCGGCGCGACATCGCCCGGGTCATCCGCCAGGTACGGCCCGACCTGGTGATCACTCACACCCCCGAGCGCAACTACTCGTTCATCGCCCCCAGTCACCCCGACCACCGCGCGGTCGGCGCCAGCGCCCTCGACGCCGTCTACCCCGACGCCCGCAACCCGTACGCCTTCCCCGAGCTGCTGCGCGACGAGGGACTGGACGCCTGGACGGTCCGGGAGGTCTGGCTCAACGGCGGCTCCTCCCCCGACCACTTCGTCGACGTCACCGGCACCTTCGACCGGAAGATCGCCGCGTTGCGGGCCCACGCGAGCCAGACCTCCCACGTCGAGGGCTTCGAGGAGTTCCTGCGGTCGCGCTTCTCCCAGATCGCCGCCGAGGCCGGTCTGCCCGAGGGCAGCTACGCCGAGGGCTTCCAGCGGGTCGTCACCGAGTGACCGCGGCCCGGCCGCGGGCCGCCGCGGGCGGGTCGCCGGGGGCCAGGCGGGCGAACAGGTAGCCCAGCGAGTTGGTGGCGAGGTGCAGCAGCGCCGGCGCGGCCAGCCCGCCCCGGCGGCGCAGCTCGCCGAAGAGGAGCCCGGCGAGCGCGGTCGTCGCCACCGACCCGGCCACCACCCGCGCCGTCTCCGCCCCGGACGGCCGCCGCGGCCCCGACCGCACCGGACGTACGGTCCCGTCGGTCCCGTAGGTCCCGTGTCCCGTTCCGGGGGCGCCCGCGAGAGGGGCGGCGGCCGGATCCGCCTGCGTCCCACCGGCGGCCAGGCGGGTCAGCGCGGGATTGGCGGTGGCCATGTCCACCGCCGGGAGCACGTGCCACAGGCCGAACAGCGCCGAGGAGACGGCGGTCGCCGTCCGGGGGCCGTGCGAGCGGGCGACCAGGGCGGGCAGCACGCCGCGGAAACCGGCCTCCTCCAGCAGGACCGTGCCGAACGGCACCTGCAGGAGCGTCTCCTCCAGGACGCGGGCACGCGACAGCGACAGCGCCCGCTCGTCGCGGAAGAGACGGCGGGTGGCCGGGAGGGCGACCCCCGCCGCGTAGACGCCGGCGACGGCCGAGGCGAGGAGGCCGCCGATCCGCAGGCCCCGGGCGGGGTCGCGGAACCCGATCTCGGCCCAGGTGATCCCGCGGCTCCGGGCCAGGGCCAGCAGCGCGCCGGTGGCCGCGGCCGAGGTCAGCGGGGCCAGGCGCGGCGCGATCCGGTTGTTGAGCACGTTGGCCGCCGCCAGCACGGCCACCGCGCCCGCGAGCGCCGCCCCGTCACCTCCGCCGCCCGCTTTCCGGCCCGCCACCGCGCCCCCGGGTGCGGCCCCCTCGTCTCCGCCGTCTGCTCCGTGGTCCGTCGCGCCGGTCTCCGGCCCTTCCCCGGAACCCGCCGGACGTCGCCCCGCCCGTCCCCGCGCCGCCTCCGCCTCGCCCATGCCTCCCCTTCCGTCCCCCCATGCCTTCGTCCCGGGCGGTCCCGGCCCCGGTCTCAGCCGGCCGCGGGCCGCCGCCATCCCGCGGGGAACCGCAGGCCGCGCCGCTCCCGCACGGTCAGGCCGCCCCAGATGCCCTCCGGTTCCCCGCTTCGCACGGCGTAGGCCCGGCAGTCGGCCAGCACCGGGCACCTGGCGCAGACCGCCTTGGCCCGCGCCTCCTGCTCCGCCGACTGCGTCAACGGGAAGAACAGCTCGGGATCGCTCGCGCGGCAGGCACCCCGTACGGCCCAGCCGATCTCGGGCGTCATCCTGCGCATGGCCCACCCCCCTGGTCGATCACCGGACCTCAGCGTAGGCCGCGTGCGGTGGTACGGCATCAGCCTTCCGGTGGATTCACCCGTAACCGGGCGGGCGTACCCCGGGGCCCCCGGCCCGTCCGTCACCCCGTTCCGCCCCGCCCCCGCCGTGATCGCGCACCGGAGGGCGCGCCGGACGCGACCGGGCGGCTCAGCGGGCCTCGGCGGGGCTCACGCGCGTCTCTCGGCGCGTCACAACGCGTCCTCAGTGGGTCTCAGCGGGTCTCACAGGATGAGGTGCCCTCGTTGTAGCCCCGGGCGAAGACCTGCTGACGCTGCTGCGCCGTACCGTGGGCGTCGGGGCGCAGCCAGTCGTCGGTGGGGTCTCCGGCGGCGGCGAGGTTGAGCAGCAGCTCGTCCTTGTCGCCCGGCTCGGCCTGGAGGGCGTTGCCCCTGACCAGGGCGCCCAGCGTGCCGCCGGCGTAGCAGTCGGCCTGCAGCTCCCGCTGGATGCTCAGGCCGCCGGCGTTGTTCAGCTGGGCCTGCACGGCGTGCCCCAGCTCGTGCGGGATGATCACGTAGACGGAGCCGTCGCCCATCCGGTCGTACAGGTCGCGCATCCAGTTCTCGTCGTAGGCGACGAAGTGCCCGAAGGGGCAGTAGAAGGCGTTGTCCGGCACCGCGGGCTGGCCACCGCAGGCGGGGCCGTTCTGCCCGGTGTAGGGGATGAAGGCGCTGATGGGGCGGTAGCTCAACCCGGCGGCGGCGAAGGTCTGCTTCCAGTACTGCTCGGCGAGCCCCTTGGCCAGGCTGACGTCCGACTCGAAGTCCTGCCCGAGCGGGGCGGGCGTGGTGGCCTCGACGCTTCCCCGGTCGTCGCCGGGCCGCTCCCCGCCGGTCTCCGTGGGTTCGCTGCCGCAGGACACGGTGACGGCCAGCAGGAGGAGCGCGAGGACGACGCGGCGGAAGCTGCTCATACCCCAATCGTGGCCCAGTGGGTGGCGGTGTGCGCGGTACACACGCGATTACGTTCCGACACGTCCGCTGATCACGACGTGCGGAGCGGGTGGGACGGGTGGGATGAACGGGGCCGGCGGACGGGCGGGCCGTACGGGGCCGGCGGCGTGCGGGATGAGCGGGTCGTGCGGAGCCGGTGGGCGGGATGAGCGGGTCGTGCGGAGCCGGTGGGCGATCGGGGCGGGCGGGACGGGTGTCAGGGGGACGGCCAGGTGTGCACGGGCTCGTTGGTGTGCATGTGCTCGACGTAGCTCAGGGTCATCCGGCGCAGGGCCTCGTGCCGGTCGGCGCCGCCGTACGCCTCCACCGCCTCGGCCTGCCAGTGGGCCCCGGTCCTGCCGGTCACGCAGCGCCTCTCGATGATGCCGAGGAGCCGGTCGCGGACGGCCGGCTCCACCTCCCACCGGTCGAGCCCCTCGTGGGCGAGCGGCAGCAGCCGCCGCAGGACCAGCTCGGCGGCGGCCACCTCGCCGAGCCCCGGCCAGTAGAGCCGGGCGTCCAGGCCGTGCCGGGCGGCGGCGTGCAGGTTGTCGGCGGCGGCGGCGAAGGACATGCGCGTCCACACCGGGCGCTCGGTGTACGGCAGCACCCCCATGAGGCCGTAGTAGAAGGCGGCGTTGGCGGCGATGTCCGCGACCGTGGGGCCCGCGGGCAGCACCCGGTTCTCCACCCGCAGGTGCGGGACGTTGCCGACGACCGCGTAGACCGGCCGGTTCCACCGGTAGACGGTCCCGTTGTGCAGGGTCAGCTCGCCGAGCTGCGGGGTCACGCCGCGGGACAGTTCCTCGCGGGGGTCGGCGTCGTCGCACAGCGGCAGCAGCGCCGGGAAGTACCGGGCGTTCTCCTCGAACAGGTCGAAGACCGAGGTGATCCACCGCTCCCCGAACCACACCCTGGGCCGCACCCCCTGGGTCTTCAGCTCCACCGGGCGGGTGTCGGTGGCCTGCTCGAACAGCGGGATCCGGGTCTCCTGCCAGAGCCTGCGGCCGAACAGGAACGGCGAGTTGGCCGCCACCGCGACCTGGGGGCCCGCGACGGCCTGGGCCGCGTTCCAGTTGGCGGCGAACGCCTGGGGGCTGATCTGGAGGTGGAGCTGGAGGCTGGTGCAGGCGGCCTCGGGGGTGATGCTGTCGGCGTAGGCGTCGAGGACCTCCTCGCCCTCGATCAGCAGGTGCAGGTCCTCGCCCCGGGCCGCGAAGATCTGCTCGTTGAGCAGCCTGTAGCGGGGGTTGGCCGACAGTGTGCCCTCGTGCATGTCGCTCTCGCGCAGCGTGGGCAGGATGCCGACCATCATCAGGTGCCCGCCGACCGTCCGGGCCCGTTCCTCGGCGTGGTTGAGGCGGTCGCGCACCACCTTCTCCAGCCGGGCGACGCCGTCCCCCGACAGGGCCTCCGGGCTGACGTTGATCTCCACGTTGAACTGGCCGAGCTCGGTGCCCCAGTCCGGCTGCGCGATCGCCGCCAGCACCTCGGCGTTCTTCATCGTGGGCTCGCCGCGCTCGTCGACGAGGTTGAGCTCGATCTCCAGACCGGCCCTGGGCCGGTCGAACTCGAACCTGGACTCCCGCAGCATCTGCGCGAAGACGTCGAGACATCGGCGAACCTTCTCCCGGTATCGCCGCCGATCGTCCCGGCTGAACACCATCGCGGGCACGTCACGACCCATACTTCGCATGGTCGCACATGGTGGCTCGTTCAAGAATGGGCGGAATGTCAGCCTTAGCCCCGGGAAGGATCGGCGATGCGTCCTCCCCCGGCCTCGTTCCCGGTGATCCGGCCTCGTTCCCGGCGGTCCGTGGGAGCGCGCGGCCCCGCCGCCCCACCCACCACGCCGTCGGCGCCGTCCGGGGCGGCGCCCCTCTCCGGCGGGCGTGAAAGCGATCCGGCGGATCGGGAGACAAGAGATGCCTGCTTGTCCGGCGGGCGTGAAAGCGATCTCGCGGATCGGGAGATAAGAGATGTCCGCTTGGTCGCGTCCGGAAGGTTGGAGATGACGGGGGAAGCATCGTGACGGCGCTGTCGTGGGCCGCCCGGGAGCCCGGGTCCGCCGTACCAGCCGCGCCCGCCGCGCCTGTCAAGGGCTGTCTCGCCGAGGGGGAGGCGTTCAGCGAGGTGTTCGACGCCCACTTCGACGAGATCCACGGCTACGTCGCCCAGCGGCTCGGCCCGGACCACGCCGAGGACGTCGTCGCCGAGGCGTTTCTCGTCGCCTTCCGCAAGCGCGCGCAGTACGACCCCGCCCGCGCCGGCGTGCGGGTGTGGTTGTACGGCATCGTCACGAAGCTCGTCGCCAGGCACCGCCGGCTGGAGGCGCGCACGCTGCGGGCGATGGGCCGCTACGGCGCCGACACCGAGGCGCCGGGTCCGGAGGACCGGGTGGCGACGTGGGTGAGCGCGCAGAGCCTGCGGCCGAGCCTCGCCGCGGCGCTGGCGGAGCTGTCGCAGCGCGACCGCGACGTGGTGCTGCTGGTCGCGCTGGCCGGGCTGAGCCACGAGGAGGTCGCCGCCGCGCTCGGCATCCCGTACGGCACGGTCGGCTCGCGGCTGAGCCGGGCCAGGAGGAAGCTGCGCGCGTCGCTGGGCGGGACCAACCCGATGCTGGTGCCGGAGGAGGCCGAGCGTGGATGAGCTGGAGTGGGTCCGCGACCTGTACGGCGAGCCGCCGCTGAACCCGGCGGCCAAGACGCGGGTTCGGAAACGGCTGGACGCCCGGCGTTCCCGCCGCTGGCGGATGCCGTGGATGATGCCGCTCGCGGGGGCGGTCGCGACGCTGGCCGCGGTGCTGCTCACGTACGGCGTCACCGGAGGAGCGGACCGGCCGCACGATCCCGCACGGGACGTCGTGGCCGGGCGCGGCCCGGCGTCCGGCGCTCCCACGACCGGCCCGTCGGCGGGGTCCGGCAGGTCGGTCCTGCTGGCGGCGGCGACCACGGCGGCATCGGACCCCGCCCCGCGGGGCGCGTACTGGCGTGTCACGCGGCGGACCGGCGGGAAGACCACCACGTTGTGGGCGGCGCGCGACGGCCGCGCCTGGATCACCGGGCCGGACGCCGACGCCGCCCCCCGGCCCGTCACGAAGCCGTTCACCATGGCCGGCAGGGCCCTGTCGCTGCGCGACATCGAGCGGCTGCCCACCGGGACGGACGCGCTCAGGCGGCGGGTCGCGGCGCTGCTGCCGCCCGGCTCCGGTGAGGGGCTGCTGGCCGACGCGGTGAGCGGGCTGCTGTGGAGCAAGCCCTCGCCGCCCGCCGTACGGGCCGCGGCCTACCGGCTGCTCGCCGACCTGCCGAACGTCCGCTATCTGGGTCAGGCCACCGACCCGACGGGCCGGCCGGGCCGGCTGTTCGCGTTCACGCTGGACGCCTCGGGCGCGCAACGCCGCCTGGTCATCGACCCGGTCAGCTCGCAGGTGCTGTCCAGCTCCGACGGGGCGGACGGCGGCGGCCGGAACGCGTCGGCCGAACGGGACGAGATCGTCCTGGCCGCGGGCTGGACCGACGACGTCCCCCCTCCGTGACGCCGCCTCGGTGACCCCGACCCCGTGACCCCGACCCTCTGAACCCGACCCCGTGAGCCCGGCCCCCTGAGCCCGGCTCCGTGAGCCCGGCGCGCCTTCGCGCGCCCGCGCGCCGCCGGGGCGCGCGATCTCCTTCGTCCGACCGGGCGCGGCTTCGGCGTGCCCGGAAACCTTCGGGAGCGCGCCGTGTCCGGCGTGCCCGCCGCCCCTGGGAGTACGCGTGTTCCGACGTGCCCACCGGTCCTGTGGCCCGGTCGTCTGCCTGTCCGGTGACTTCCCCGCGATCGACGTGGAGGAGGTGACGCGCGGCAGGGTCCGGCTCGCCGGCCTGCCGCCCGCCGACCTCGGCCAGGAGGTCGACTGGCGGGCCGACCCGTACGGCAGGCGGTCATGGATGCTGAACCTGCACACCCTGCGCTGGGCGGGCGGGCTGGTGGCCGCCCACGAGCGTTCCGGCGACCCGGCCCCGCTCGACCGGGCCGCCGCCCTCGTCGAGGACTGGATCCGGCGCAACCCGCGCGACCGGCCGGACACGAGCTCGTGGGCGTGGGCCGAGCACGCGGTCGCCCTGCGCGCGCCCGTCCTGGTGTGCCTGAGCGAGCACGTGGACACCCCGCCGGTGCGGGACAGCCTGCGGGAGCACGGGCGGCTGCTGGCCGATCCGGCGCTTTACCGGCACGGTCACAACCACGGCCTCGACCAGGACATCGCGCTGCTGGTCGTCGGCGTCCGGCTGGGCAGGGACGCCTGGCGTGACCTGGCGGTGCGCAGGATGACGGCCTCCGCGGAGCTGGCGATCGACGAGGAGGGGGTGCTGCACGAGCAGGCGCCGAGGTACGGGCACTACGTTCACCGGCGGCTCGGGGTGGCGCTGCGGGCGATCGAGCGGAGCGGCCTGGCGGTCTCGCCCCGGCTGGCCGCCCGGCGCGCCGCGCTGGAGGCGTACATCACCCACGCCACCCAGCCGGACGGGCGGCTGACGCCCATCGGTGACAGCCCGGCCGACCTGCGGCCACCCCGGTTCGAACACGCGGAGCCGCCGGTGCGCGTGTTCACCGCCGGCTACGTCTTCGGCAGGACGGCGTGGGGCGATCCCCGGGCGGCGTTCTACTCGATCAGGTTCGGGCCGGGGCGGCGGCTGCACGGCCACGAGGACCACCTGGGGGTCACCTACCACGCGCGGGGACGGCCCGTACTCGTCGAGGGGGGCTTCCACTCCTATGAGCGGACCGGCTATGTGGAGTGGACGCGCTCGCCGGAGGCGCACAACGTGCCCGTCGTGGCCGGGGCCCGCTTCCGGCCGGGTACGGCCACGCGGCTGACCGCGCGGGAGGAGGGGCCGTCGCGGCAGGTGTTCCGGCTCACCGACGACGCCTACGGCGTGGTCCGCACCCGGGAGGTGCTGGTCGAGCACCGGCGCGACCTGATGGCGGTGTTCGACTCGGTGCCGGCCGGTTCCGCCGTGCGGAGCCTGTGGCACTTCGACCCGTCCCTGGAGGTGCTCGACCGGCGCGACGGCGTTGTGGTGCTGGGCGACGGCGAGCGGCGGGTGACGCTGTTCCAGTTCACCGTCCCGCAGGCCGGGCCGCCGCGGCCGGCGGGCGGGCAGGGGGTGCGACCCGGTCTGATCGCCACCGGCCACCTGCGCACCGCCGAGTCGGTGACCGTCGTCTCCCCGGAGGCCTCACGGCTGCTCACGCTCATCGTGCCGGGCGGGACCGAGCCGCGGGCCACGGTCCGTGACGGCCTGGTCACGGTGGACGGCGTGCCCGTGCCCGTACCCCTGCTCGGTGCCATGGGCGGCGACTCCCAGCCCTCCGAGCGATGAAACAGCACTCACATACAGGGATCGAACGCCCATCAAGGCATGGCTCGTACAGACCGCGGCACTCCAGACCGCACCGGCCGTCCGCGCGAGCGGCCCGAGCGGCCCGGCGCCGTACGGCGAGCCGGCGGATCGGCGCCGCGCGGCCGGTCCGGGACGGGCCGCGCGGGCGGCCGGCCGTACGGCGCCGGCCGATCAGACCAGGCGGCGCGCGGTGGCCCAGCGGGACAGCTCGTGGCGGTTGGAGAGCTGGAGCTTGCGCAGCACGGACGAGACGTGGGTCTCCACCGTCTTCACCGAGATGAACAGCTCCTTGGCGATCTCCTTGTAGGCGTAGCCGCGGGCGATCAGCCGCAGGACCTCCCGCTCGCGCTGGGTCAGCGAGTCGAGCTCGGGGTCGATCGGCGGGGCCTCACTGGAGGCGAAGGCGTCCAGCACGAAACCGGCCAGCCGCGGGGAGAACACCGCGTCGCCCTCGGCCACCCGGCGGATCGCGTCGGTGAGCTCACGGCCGCTGATGTTCTTGGTGACGTAGCCGCGGGCGCCGCCGCGGATCACCCCGATGACGTCCTCGGCGGCGTCGGAGACCGACAGCGCCAGGAAGCGGACCTGCGAGCCCGCGCCCAGGACGCGGCGCAGCACCTCCTGGCCGCCCCCGCCGGGCATGTGCACGTCGAGCAGGACCACGTCCGGCGTCAGCTCGCCGATCGCCCGGACGGCGGACTCCACGTCCTCGGCCTCGCCCACCACCTCGATGGAGTCGCCCAGCTCGGCGCGGACCCCCGAGCGGAACAGCCGGTGGTCATCGACGATCAGAACCCTGATGGCGCTCATGCACCCTCCCCACGCGCCTCGCGGACCGCCCGCACCGGCCGCCGCCGCTCCCGGCCCGCTCGGTCACGCCTTCTCCAGCTTCATGGTCAACATGACTTCGGTGCCCTCTCCGGGTTCGGTCCGGATCCGGGCGCCGCCTCCGTGTCGTTCCATCCGGCCGATGATCGACTGGCGGATGCCCATCCGGTCCTCGGGCACCTGGTCCATGTCGAACCCGGCGCCCCGGTCCCGGACGAAGACGGTGACCTCCTCCGGCTCCGCCTCGGCGTAGACGGAGATGACGGAGGACCCGGAGTATTTCGCCGCATTGACCATAGCCTGTCTGGCCGCCTGCATCATCGCCGACAGCTCGGGGGTCAGCGGGCAGTCGCCCACGCAGACGACCTCGATCGGCACGCCGTGCGCGTCCTCCTCCTCCGCCGCGACCCGGCGCACGGCCGCGGCCAGGGACGCGTCGGCGTCCTGCTTGGGCTGGTAGAGCCAGTTGCGCAGCTCACGCTCCTGGGAGCGGGCCAGCCGCGCCACTTCGCGGGGGTCCTCGGAGTTGCGCTGGATCAGCGTCAGCGTGTGCAGCACGGAGTCGTGGACGTGCGCGGCCACCTCGGCGCGCTCCTCCTGCCGGATGCGCTCGCGGCGCTCGCGCTGCAACTCCTTCCACAGCCCGGCCAGCCAGGGGGCCGCGATGAGCGCGACACCGCCGACGACCACGAGCGTGAACACGATGCCGGGCTTGGCCGCGTCCAGCTCGTCGGTGGCCACCAGGAAGCCGATCGCGCCCACGACGACCAGCACCAGGCCGGCGAACGTGCGCACCCGGTTCCGGCGCACCTGGCCGACCGTCGTGCTCATCCAGCGCCGCCGCCGGTCGGGGTCGGCCTGCTGCCACAGGATCAGCGAGCCTATCCCGCCGACCGCGATCGGCCAGGCGCCGATCCCGCCCGTCCGGGCGCCGGTGAGCCAGCCCAGCGCCAGCAGCGCCAGCCCGACCGCCGCGTAGGAGGCGACCTGGCTCCAGTCGCGGGCGGGCTCCTTGCCCTCGTACGGCTCGCGCGGCGTGAACAGCCACAGCGCCGCGTACGCCACCGCGCCGACCCCGTCCAGGACGGTGAGCAGCACGAACGCCAGCCGCAGCACGACGGGGTCGAGCCGCAGCTGGGCGGCGGCGCCCTCGGCCACCCCGGCCACCAGGCGTCCCTGCACGGGGCGCACCAGCCGGGGGAAGGGGTCGGGCTCTCCGGAGGTCACCGGGGCCGCGTCACGAATCGTCTCTCGGTCAGCCATATCGCCTGCATCGTCACATGGGAGAGTCTGCCAGCGCATCAGGCGTTCCCCTGAGGCGACCCTGACGGCGGCCCGCATCCTCGGGGACGGTTCAGGGGTGTCCCGGATGCGACCCGGGAGGCAGAAAGGCCACGATAGGTGACATGACCGATTCCGGGAACGCCCACGACCCGGCGAGCACCCCCACCGGCTCGTCGTCTCCCTTCACCTCCGGGACCGGCCCGTCGTCCCCCCTCGCGTCCGGCGGGCGGGGGCCGCTCCGGCGCGGTGACGAAGGCCGCATGCTCACCGGCGTCTGCGCCGGTCTCGGCCGTCACACCGGTGTCGACCCGCTGCTGTTCCGCCTCGGCTTCGCCATGCTGGTCCTCGGCTCCGGCATCGGCATCATGCTGTACGTGGCGGCGTTCCTGCTGATGCGGGAGCCGGACGGCGGCCCGGGATACATGGAGCAGTGGACCCGGCGTTCCTTCGACGGCGAGACCGTGCTGGCGCTGCTGGCCGGGGTGTTCACCCTGGGTCTGATCGTGAACGTGTCCTCCGGCGGCATCGGAACCGGCACGGTCGTGGTCGGCACGCTCTTCGCCATCGCCCTGATGGCCGCGCACTCGCGCGGGGTCGATCTGCTGGCCACGCTGCGGTCCCTGCCGGAGCGGCTGCGCGGCAGCCGAGTCCCCGACGGGTCCGGCACGCCGTACGGCGGCCCCCACGGGGGTTTCCGGGACGAGCACCGCGAGCCGCACGCCGGCCCGTACGGCGGGTCCCTCGCGGGGACGGCCGTCTTCGACCCGGCCCGGCCGGCCGCCTTCGCGGAGGGACCGCACGCCGCGCCGCCGGAACCGGCCGCGCCGGTCCGGCCGGCCGGACCCGCCGGGAGCCGCCCTGCGGCGGCGCCCGGCCCGTCCGGGGTCACCGAGCGCCGCCCGGCGCCCGAGGGCATGCCCGCCGGGCCCGAAGCCGCGCCCGGAGCCGCCCCCGCCGGGTCGCCGGCCGGAGCCTCCCCCGCGGAGCCGCAGACCGAGGTGTTCCCCGGGGTCGGCCCGGTCCCGGGATCGGAGCCGGAGCCTCAGACCGCGGTGTTCCCCGAGGTCGGCCCGGTTCCGGAGCCGGAGCCGGCGGCCGCGGCATCAGTCGGGTCGCCGCCCGGTGAGGACGATCGGCCCGCCGGGCCGTCGCCCACCGGCTCTCACGCGGGACCGTTCGCCTCCTCCGCCTCTCCGGCGGGGCCGTTCACCCCCTCCTACGACTCCTCCGGCGAGCCGTTCTCCCCCTACGGGCCCTACCGGCCGCTGGACCCCGGCAGGCGGCAGCCGTACGACCGCCCCTACGACCGCCCCTACGGCGGCCCTCCCGGCGGTTACGACGACCCCTACGACCTCGCCCTGCTCGGCGGGCCGGTCGAGACGTCCGTCCGGCATGAGCGGCGTGAGCGGCCCGAGCGGCCCCGGTCGTTCGTGGCGGGCGTCACCCTGATCCTCGCGTTGATCGTCGGCGGGATCACCCTGGCGGCCCAATCCGCCTCCGATGCGGCCGGCATGACGGTCGCCGGCGGCGCGGTGCTGGTCGTCATCGGCGGCGGCCTCCTCGTCGCCGCGTGGTTCGGCCGTGGCGCGGCCCTCGTCGCGGCGGGCACGCTCATCTCGATCGCCGTGCTGACGGCGTCGCTGCTGTCCGGGATGCCGGGGCGCTTCGGCACCTACGACTGGGCGCCGGCCACGATGTCGGAGATCACCGGGAAGGGCGGCGGGGACTACGCGATCGGCGTCGGCGACGGCACCGTGGATCTGAGCGCGCTGCAGCTCCCGGCGGGCTCGCGCACGCTCGTGGAGGCGTCGGTGGCGATAGGCGAGATGCTGGTGATCGTGCCGCCGACGGCGCGGGTCGAGGTCGAGGGAACCGCCAAACTGGGCGACGTGAAGATCGATCAGATGGTCCAGGGCGGCACCGGCGTCCGGCACGTCAGGGTGCTGAAGCCGGAGGCGCCGCCGAAGGGCGCCCCGGCGACCATCGTCCTGCGGATCAGCGCGGGCATCGGAGACGTGGAGGTACGACGTGCGGCCTGAGATGGAGCGGCCCCGCCGGCGGCGGGCGCACCGCACGGACTGGATGGCCCTGCTCAGCGGAATGATCTTCATCGCGGCCGGGGTCGTCCTCATCGACCGGCCGTCGGTCGAGCCATTGATCATGCTCCCGGCCGTCCTGGCGGGCCTGGGCCTCGCGGGGCTGGTCGCCATCCTCGCCCGGCTGATCCGCCGCTGACCGGCCCCGGCGGCCCGGCGGCCCGGCGAACCGGCGAACCGCGGTTCGCGCCTTGCGGTTCGCGGCCGGGACCGGCGGCCCGGCGGTCACCGTCTCACGGTTGCGAGTGCCGTCACGCGTTAGAGTTGGAGGATGCCGATTCTGGAGTTCGTCAGCACGGTCCGCGCGACGCGGGCCGGGCTGACGGACACGCTCTCCGACGTCGCGGGCACGACCGCATGGTGCCGCGAGCACGCCGCGGAGCTGGACCTCCCCGCCGGGTTCACCGCCTCCGAGGAGGTGCGCCGCGAGCTGGTCGAGCTGCGGCAGGCCGTACGGGCCCTGTTCGCCAGGGCCGTCGCCCCCGGCCCGGCGAGCAGGGCGGACGCCGGACGACTGCCGGGGTTCGCCGAGTCCCTCGACCTGGTCAACGCCACCGCGCTGGCCGTCCCGACCGCTCCCCGGCTGGAGTGGCCCACCGGACCGGACCCCTCGGTCCCGCCGGATTCGCCGGGCTCATCGGCTCCTCCGGTCCCGCCGGAGTCGTCGGCCCCGTCGGACCTTTCATCCTCTTCGGCACCATCGGCCCGGAACGTCCCGGCCGTGGCGGCGGGCGACTCCGCCCGAGCCCGCGCCGCGCTCGCGTCCGCGGCGATCGCGTTCCTGGCCGGCCCTCGTCGCGAGCTGCTCCGCGCCTGCCCGGCCCCCCGATGCGTGCTCTATTTCGTCAGGGAGCACGCCCGCCAGGAGTGGTGCTCCGTGGCCTGCGGCAACCGGGCCCGCGCCGCCCGCCACTACCGCCAGCACCGGGACGACTGACCCGCGGTCCCGCCGTGGGCACGGCACGGCCCGCTCGTCCTCGCCTCCGGATCCCACCCCCCGGATCCCACCCTCCGGCGGACACGCGTCCGCCCGGGTGCGGCGGTCCCCCGCCGCACCCGGGCCGTCCGGCCGCCGCCGTCAGCGGGCCGCGCCCACGGCCGCCGTCCCGGTCGCCACCTCGGTCGCCGTCCCGCTCGCCGTCCTGGCCGGAGCCGTCGCGCGGCCGTCGGCCCGCCACAGGTCGTACGCCAGCCAGAGACCGCCCGCGGCGAGCAGCGCGCCGTGCGCGATCCGGACCGCCGGGGAACCGTAGAACTGCGGGATGAACAGGGCGAACCCCACCGCCAGCGGGAGACCGCTCCACCGCCGGAGAGCACCGGAGCGCCGGATCTCCACCGCGGCCATGACGACGCCCACGGCGAGCAGCACGAGCCCGGCGGCGAACACGGTGACCGCCGCGGGCGCGAAGCGGAACTGGTCGACGAGCTCGATCAGGGTGACGTCCCGGTCCCGTACGGCCCGCGCCCCGATCACCTGCAGGCCGAACGTCTCGGCGCCGTAGTAGGGCAGCGTGAGGCCCGCGCCGAGCCATGCCACGACCGCCGCGGGCAGGAGGCGGCGCCCGCCGAGCACGAGGTACAGGCCGAGGATTCCCAGCGAGACGAGGACGAACCCGATCGATGCGGCCAGGTGAGCGGCCGCCCAGGAGGGGGAGGCCATCGCCGCGGCGCCCTCCAGGGTGGTCTCGTCGGCGTAGGGCCGGGCGGCCTGGTAGAGCAGGAAGAGGACGCCGCCTGCGGCGAAGGCCGAGGCGGTGAGCCGGGCACGGTTCATGGGGGGCTCCTGAGGCCGAATAGGCGGAACGGCGCTTATTTACGAGAGCGATGCTCTCACTATGGAGCGACAGACTCAAGAGCAGCGCTCTCTTTTATGACCACTGGTTCCCCGCCTCTCTCCGGAAGCGTCGTGGACAGAAAGCCCGCCCCCCGGTCCACCAGGCGAAATGACTTCACCTTCCGGCGGACGAACACCTCTTCCCGGCGACCATGTGACCCATATCACTAATTTCTAACGCCTTAATGAAGATATAAGCGTTATATTTTCCTTCGACTTCTAACGGAAGAATCCGTTAGAACGATGAGAGAGGGCATCCATGAGCTTCCAGACCGGCCACATCGGCCTCAACGTCTCCGACCTCGACCGGTCGAGGGACTTCTACGTGAAGATCTTCGGCTTCGAGATCGTCAGCGAGTCCGGCCGGGAGGACCGCCGCTTCGCCCTCCTCGGCCTCGACGGCGCGCTCGTGCTGACCCTCTGGCAGCAGAGCGAGGGCCGCTTCGCCACCGGTCTGCCCGGCCTGCACCACCTGTCCTTCCAGGTGCCGGACATCGAGGCCGTACGGCGGGCCGAGAGCGTGGTCCGGGAGCTCGGCGCCACGCTCCACCACGACGGTGTGGTGCCGCACGGCGAGGGCGCCTCCTCCGGGGGGATCTTCTTCGAGGACCCGGACGGCATCCGGCTGGAGATCTTCGCGCCCGACGGGGCCGGTGACCGCCCCGCCCCGACCACCGGCGCCCCGACCTGCGGATTCTTCTGAGAAGACGGGGAGACTTCTGCTGGGACGACCGGAGAGAACGGGCATGAGAACAGCGCTGAGACACCCGGGGGAGCTGGCGGTGCGGCGGCGGGCCGGGGTCGACGCCGACGACTGGGGGTCGGCCGGGACCCGGCCGGAGATACCGCCGGTGGCGGCCGGCTTCCTCGCCGCGCAGCGGATGCTGCTCATCGGGGCGACCGGCCGGGACGGGCGGCCGTGGGCGACCCTGCTGACCGGCCCGGCGGGGTTCGCCCGGGCCGTGGACGACCGGACCGTCGTGATCGACGCCGTCCCGGGCGGGCACGACCCGCTGGCCGGCCTGGCGGAGGGCGAGATCGGGATGCTCGCCGTCGAGCCGCACACCCGGCGGCGGATGCGGGTCAACGGCACGGTGCGCCGGGACGGCGGGCGGCTGACGATCCGTACCGAGCAGACCTACGCCAACTGTCCCAAGTACATCCAGTCGCGGGCCGTCACCGGTGAGGTCGCCGGGCCTTCCGCGGGGGCTTCGGTGACCGGCGCTCTCACCGCCGGTCACCGGGCGTGGATCGAGGCCGCCGACACGTTCTTCGTCGCCACCCGGGCCACCGGGTTCGGCGCCGACCTGTCGCACCGGGGCGGCGCCTCCGGGTTCGTCCGGGTGACCGGCGAGCGGCGGCTGGTCTGGCCCGACTACGCGGGCAACGCGATGTTCATGACGCTCGGCAACCTGGAGCTGGACGACGCCTGCGGCCTGCTCTTCCTCGACTGGGAGGGCGGCGACGCGCTGCACCTGACCGGGCGGGCGCGCGTGGAGTGGGACCCGGGCGACGTGCCGGGCGCGCAGCGGCTGGTCGCGTTCGACGTCGAACGGGCCGTGCACGTGCGCGGGGCGAGCCCGCTGCGCTGGACGTTCGAGAGGCACTCCCGCTTCAACCCGCCGGTCCGCCCCGCACCCGGGACGGACCCGGCGGGCCCCGGAGAGGCGGAGCCGGAAGAGAGAGGGGACATCCGATGAGGGTCGTGGTGGACCGGGAACTGTGCCAGATACACGCCCAGTGCGTGTTCGCCGCACCGGAGGTCTTCGAGCTGGACGACGACGACCGGCTCATTTACGTCACCGAACCGGGCGACGAGCTGATCGGCGCGGTCGAGGAGGCCGCGCGGGCCTGCCCCGTGCAGGCGATATCCCTGGAGGAGACGTGAACTTCACCGAGGAGACGGCCCGGGCCAAGGTGCGGGCCGCCGAGGACGCCTGGAACACCCGCGACCCCGAGCGGGTCGCGCTCGCCTACACGCCCGACTCCGTCTGGCGCAACCGCGACGAGTTCCTCACCGGCCGCGTGGAGATCCGGGAGTTCCTGACCCGCAAGTGGGCCAGGGAGCTGGACTACGCGCTGCGCAAGGAGCTGTGGACGTTCGGCGGGAACCGCATCGCCGTACGGTTCCAGTACGAGTGCCACGACGCCGACGGCCGGTGGTGGCGCAGCTACGGCAACGAGCTGTGGGAGTTCGCCGACGACGGCCTGATGCGGCGCCGCGAGGCGAGCATCAACGACGTCCCGATCGACGAGGCCGACCGCCGCATCCGCGGCCCGCGCACCGGAGAAGATGACCTTCCGCTGGCGTGAACCCCGGCTTCGCGAAAACCTTGACCGGGCAGGACAGGGGCGTACGTTCACTCATGTCGGCTTCCATCTCTCCCGCCCCGCCAGGGGCTGCCTGGAGGACGTATGCCCCGGATCACCGTCAGCGTCGACGGAGTCACCTACGAGGAGGAGGTCGAGCCGCGTCTCCTCCTCGTCCACCTGCTCAGAGACCGCCTCGGCAAGACGGGGACCCCTGTCGGCTGCGACACCGGCAACTGCGGCGCCTGCACGGTGACGCTCGACGGCCGCAGCGCCAAGAGCTGCTCGGTGCTGGCCGTACAGGCTGACGGGAGTGAGGTCGTCACGGTCGAGGGCCTGGCGCGGGACGGCCGGTGGCACCCCATGCAGGAGGCCTTCCACGCCGAGCACGCCCTGCAGTGCGGCTACTGCACCCCGGGCATGATCATGGCGGCGATCGACCTGCTCCGCGACGACCCCGACCCCTCCGAGGAGGCCGTCCGCCGGGGCCTGGAGGGCAACCTGTGCCGGTGCACCGGTTACACCAACATCGTCCGGGCGGTACGGCGCGCCGCGGCGGAGATGTCGCGGGTGCCGCATGAGCGGGCGCCGGGCGCCGCGGAGGGTCGGGAGGCGGCCGCGTCATGACCGAGCAACTCGACGCCGGCCTGGTCGCCGGGCGGATCGCCGAGAGCGGTCAGGTGAGCGAGCCCTCCGCCGAGCGCGAGATGGGCCGGGCGCGCAGGCGCAAGGAGGACGCCCGGCTCGTCACCGGCCGGACCATGTGGACCGACAACATCCAGCTCCCGGGCATGCTGTACGTGGCGTTCCTGCGCAGCCCCATGGCGCACGCCAGGATCACCGGCGTCGACGTCTCCGCCGCGCGTTCCCTGCCCGGCGTGGTCGCCGCCTACTCCGGCCGCGACCTCGCCGAGGAGCAGGGCAGCCTGCCGTGCGCCTGGCCGGTCACCGAGGACATCGTCATCCCCGACCACCCGCCCATGGCGGTGGACGAGGTCCGCTACCCCGGCGAGGCGGTGGCCTGCGTGGTCGCCACCGACCGGTACCGGGCCGCCGACGCGCTGGAGGCCATCGCGGTCGACTACGAGCCGCTGGACCCGGTGCTCGACATGACCGAGGCGCTCGCCGAGGGCGCCCCGAAGGTCCACGAGGCCGGAAACCGGGCCTTCACCTGGAAGTTCGCCGGGGGTGACATCGACGCGGCGTTCCGCGACGCCCCCGTGGTGATCGACCGCGCCTACGTCCAGCAGCGCCTCATCCCGACCGCGATGGAGCCCAGGGCGGTCGTCGCGACCACCGACGGCGACGGCTTCACCCTCTACTCCGCCACGCAGATCCCGCACGTGCTGCGCGTCATGCTGGCGATGACCACCGGCATCCCCGAGCACAAGCTGCGCGTGGTCGCCCCCGACGTGGGCGGCGGCTTCGGGTCCAAGCTCCAGGTCACCGCCGAGGAGGTGCTCGCCCTGCTGCTGGCCCGCAGGCTCGGCAGGCCGGTGAAGTGGACCGAGTCCCGCTCGGAGGGCAACCTCACCGTGCACCACGGCCGCGACCAGCTCCAGCGGATCGCCGTCGCCGCCGACCGCGACGGGCGGATCAGGGGCGTGCGGGTGGAGCTGCTCGCCGACATGGGCGCCTACCTGATGCTGGTCACGCCGGGCGTGCCGCTGCTCGGCGCGTTCATGTACAACGGCATCTACAAGATGGACGCCTACGACTTCACCTGCACGGGCGTCTTCACCACCAAGATGCCGACCGACGCCTACCGGGGCGCCGGCCGCCCCGAGGCGACCTTCGCCATCGAACGGGCCGTGGACGAGCTGGCCCACGAGCTCGGCATGGACCCCGTCGAGGTACGGCGCCGCAACTGGATCACCCGCGAGGAGTTCCCGTACACCACGATCGCCGGGCTCACCTACGACTCCGGCGACTACGAGGCCGCGACCGAGAAGGCGCTGGCCATGTTCGGCTACGACGGGCTCCGGGCCGAGCAGGCCGACCGGCGCGAGCGGCACGACCCGGTTCAGCTCGGCATCGGCGTCTCCACCTACACCGAGATGTGCGGGCTGGCGCCGTCACGGGTGCTCGGCTCGCTCAGCTACGGCGCGGGCGGCTGGGAGCACGCAGCGGTCCGGTTGCTGCCCACCGGCAAGGTCGAGGTCGTCACCGGCACCAGCCCGCACGGACAGGGGCACGAGACGGCCTGGAGCCAGATCGCGGCCGACGCCCTGGGCGTGCCGTTCGAGGACGTCTCGGTGCTGCACGGCGACACCTCCGTCGCGCACCGGGGCATGGACACCTACGGCTCCCGCTCGCTGGTCGTCGGCGGCGTCGCCGTGCTCGCCGCCTGCGAGAAGGTCAAGGAGCGGGCCCGCGAGCTGGCCGCGCACCTGATGGAGGCGTCCGCCGACGACGTCGAGTTCGACGGCGGGAGGTTCCGGGTTCGCGGGACCGACGAGGGGCGGACCATCCAGGAGCTGGCGCTGGCCGCCTTCGCCGCGCACGACCTGCCCGGCGGCTTCGAGCCCCGGCTGGACGCCGAGGCGACCTTCGACCCGGACAACTTCTCCTTCCCGCACGGCACCCACCTGTGCGCGGTCGAGGTGGACACCGAGACGGGACGGTGCGCGATCCGGTCGTACGTCGCCGTGGACGACGTGGGCTCGGTGGTGAACCCGCTGATCGTCGAGGGCCAGGTGCACGGCGGCATCGCGCAGGGCGTCGGCCAGGCGCTGTTCGAGGAGGCCGTCCACGACGCCGACGGCAACCTGGTCACCACGACGATGGCCGACTACCTCATCCCGTCCGCGGCGGACCTGCCGGAGTTCACCACCGACCGCACCGAGACCCCGGCGACGAGCAACCCGCTGGGCGTCAAGGGTGTCGGCGAGGCCGGGACGATCGCCTCGACCCCGGCCGTGGTCAACGCGATCGCCGACGCGCTCCGCCCGTACGGCGTGCGCGACGTGCGGATGCCGTGCACGCCGGAACGGATCTGGCGGGCGCTCGCCGAGGCTGAGGTGACCGTTCCGGCGCAGTCCCGGGCCGCCGTGCCGTCCACGTCCGAAATCGCACCCGAGGGAGGCGCCCGGTGATCCCCGCGCCGTTCGACTACATCCGGCCCGCGTCGGTGGAGGACGCCTGCCGGGTCCTTGCCGACGCCGAGACGGCGGGCGACGAGGTCAAGGTGCTGGCCGGCGGCCAGTCCCTGCTGCCGCTGCTGCGGCTGCGGCTGGCCTACCCGTCCGCGCTGGTGGACCTCGGGCGGCTGCCCGAGCTGCGCGGCGTGGCGGACCGCGGCGACCACGTGTACATCGGGGCGCTCACCACGCACGACGAGGTGATGCGCTCCGGCGTCGTGCGCGAGCACGTCCCGCTGGTCGCGCTGGCCACCGCCACGGTGGCCGACCCCGCCGTACGGCACCGCGGCACGTTCGGAGGGTCGATGGCCCACGCCGACCCGGCCGGTGACCTGCCGGCCGTCGCCCTCGCGCTGGACTGCGTGTTCGTCGTCCGGTCGAGCGACGGCGAGCGGGAGATCCCGGCCGCGGAGTTCTTCGTCGACTACCTGGAGCCGGCGCTGGAACCGGGCGAGGTGCTGCTCGGCGTCCGGGTGCCCAAGCTCGGGTCCGGCTGGGGCTTCCACTACGAGAAGTTCCACCGGACCGCCCAGGCGTGGGCGACCGTCGGTGTGGCGGCGGCCGTACGGCGCGGCGACGGCGGGACGATCGAGGAGGCGCGGATCGGGCTGACCAACATGGGCCCGACCCCGGTGCGGGCCCGGGTGACCGAGGTCGCGCTGCGCGGCGTCGCCCCCTCCCCCTCCGGTTCCAACGGGAGCGACCCGCTCCGGGATGCCTGCGCCCAGGCGGACGCCGGCACCTCGCCCCCGGCCGACCTGCACGCCCGGCCCGACTACCGCCGCCATCTGGCCCGGGTGCTGACCCGCCGGGCGGTCGGAGCCGCGCTCGGCTGAGCCACCGGGGAGTCCGTCGCCCGGCGGGTGGGGTTCGCCTTCCGGCGGGTGGGGTTCGCGTGCCGATGGGCGAGGGTTCGCCCCCCGGCGGCTGGGGTTCGTGTTCCGTCCGCCGGGAGTTCGTCTCCCGGCGGACGGGGCAGACAAATGGGTGGAAGCCGCCGGTCCGATGCGGGAAGGTCCGCACCGAACCGGAGAACGGCGGATCCGGCCGGTGCGATTGATGCGGTTGTTCGGTTGGTCCAGGTTGGTCCGGTGACGAGGAGTGGATCGATGGCGATGCGGTTCGAGCACGAGTTCACCGTTCCGGTTCCCGTCGAGCAGGCGTGGTCCGTGCTGCTCGACGTCGAGCGGATCGCGCCGTGCCTGCCCGGGGCCGCACTGGAGAAGGCGGAGGGCGACTCCTTCACCGGCCGGATGAAGGTGAAGGTCGGGCCGATCACGGTGACCTACCGGGGAGAGGCCGCGTTCGAGAACGTGGACGAGAACGCCCGGACCCTGGCCCTGCGGGCCTCGGGCCGGGAGGCCCGCGGCTCCGGCACGGCGAACGCGACGGTCACCGCGCGACTGCGCCCCGATGACGCCGGAGGCCCCGGACGACCGGGCGCGGAGGGGACGGCGGGCACGGCGGGCTCCGAGGAGGTCGCCGCGGGTTCGGCGAGTTCGGTGGAATCCGGAGGCACGGCCGGTTCGGCCACCCGGGTCACCGTCGAGACCTCCTTCAAGGTGACCGGCCGCCCCGCGCAGTTCGGCCGGGGCATGATGGGCGAGGTCGGTGCCAAGCTGATCGACAGGTTCGCGGCCAACCTCGCCGCGCTGCTGGAGGCCGGTGAGACGGGGCCCGCCACGGCGGACACCGTCCCCCTGCCGCCGATCCCCGCACCGGAGTCCGCCGTCCCGGCGCAGGCCCCGCCCGGCCGGACGGCCAGCACCCCCGAGGCGAACGGCCAGGGCACGGCCGGAACACCGCGGACGGACGGGCAGGGCAGGGCCGGCACCCCCGAGGCGAACGGTCAGGCCACGGCCTATCGGGCCGCCGACGGCCGGAAGGAGTCGCCCCGCCACCTCACCGCCGTGCCCTCCCCGACCGAGACGCCCGAGGGATCCGAGGCTTCCAGGGAGCCGGAGAGAGCTGACACGCCGGAGACGGCCGGCGCCTCCGAGAACCTGGCCCCGGTCACGGAGCTCTCACCGGCCGGGGCCGAGCGGGCCGCCGGCCGGGACACCCACCCGGCCGGCACCTCCCGGACCTCCCTCACCGCGGACGAGGAGGCCCTCGACCTGATGGAGATCGCCGGCATCCCCCTGCTCAGACGTGCCGCCCCGCTGCTGGGGGCCGTGGCGGGCCTGGCGGTCGCGGCCTGGCTGACCCGCAGGGCCCTGCGCCGCCGCTGACCCGCCCGCCTGCTCGTGCCCCTTCCGCTCCGTCTCTCACGGTGTCGCCCACGGTGCAGACGATCGGCTCAGCGCAGGCACCCCTTCCCGCTGTCCGGATCACAGCCCTTCGGAACGGCCGGTTCGTCGTCG
This sequence comes from Streptosporangium sandarakinum, assembly GCF_013409935.1. GTDB lineage: Bacteria > Actinomycetota > Actinomycetes > Streptosporangiales > Streptosporangiaceae > Streptosporangium > Streptosporangium nondiastaticum. Next base: position 2,474,320 of record NZ_JACCCO010000001.1, read on the forward strand.
GTCCAGCCGAGCCGCTTGACCACCCTGGAGTACACGCCGGTCCCCGGAAGGGTCTTCCGGCCGGTGGCCGGGGCGGGCGGCACCTCCCGAACCCCCAGCGGGTCGCCCGTCTCCCGGTCGATCACGAGCTGCTTCTCCGGCTCGCCGGGCCCGCCCCCGCGCAGGACGGCCACCCCCACCCGTCCGTCGGCGTCCCGGATCCCGTCCACGACCCGGGCCCCGGGCAGCCCGGCGAGCATGCGGTAGACGGCCGCTCTGGTCCCCGGCGTGGCCGGGGTGTCCAGGAGGAGGCTCTCGCCGATGCTCCACAGCCAGTCGTCCCGCTCGGCGGCCTCCGCCCGCACCACCTGTGCGGGCACGTCCTTCTTCCTGGCCTTCCATTCGGCGGGCCAGTACGACAGGAGCCTCTCCCTCAGCGCCGCGGGGTCGCGGGGAAGGTCGCGGATCTCCCGCGCGCTGAGCTCCAGGGTCGCCCGCTGGAGCACCTCCTCCGCGTCGGTGACGATGTACCGCGTCTTCCCGGCGGGGAGCATGTCGTTCTCGCAGTCGGTGTCCGAGCCGCAGAGCCGGGGCGAGCCGGCTTTCTTCCACTCGGCCCGGTCGGCGGCGGTCACCGGCCGGGTGCCGAGCCCGCTGGCCACGATGACCCGTTTCCGGCCCGGTCCCACCCACAGGACCTGTCCGCCGCGTTCCTCGACGAGGAACGTGTGCCCCGCGACGCTGACCCGTACCCGGTTGGAGTGCTCCGTCTCCCCGCGCCAGTACCGGCGGCCGGTCGCCTCCGGCCGCCGGGCCAGCCGGTCGGCGGCGGCGGCGAGCACCTCACCGGCGCTCGCCCGCGTCATCGTGACGGCCTGCCCGGCCGGGTCGCCGCCGAGCCTCGGGACGACCGTGACCGTGCCGATGACCGCGACGGTCGCGGTCGCCGCCACCAGCACCCCGGCCCACCGGGGGACCCTCCGGGGTTTCCGACCGCCCAGCACTCGCGCCCTCGCCTCGGCGACCTTCGCCGGGTCGGGCGGCGTGACGTCGGGCATCACCGCGTCGACGAGCCTGAAATCATTCATCGGACCTCCGTCCCGAGCGACGTGTGCAGCTTGTTCCTGGCCCTGCTGAGCCGTGAGGCCACGGTGCCGTAGGCGACCCCGAGGGCCTGGGCGACCTCGTCGTAGGTCAGCCCGCCGTACGCGACGAGCAGCACCACGTCGCGCTCGCCCTTCGACAGGCCCGCCAGCGCCCCCGAGAGCCGGCCGACCGTCACCCCCGCCGTCACGCGGTCGGCGATCCGCTGGTCGTGGCCGTCGTCGTCGGGTGGCGGGCCGGTCCTGGCCAGGGCCCGGTAACGCCGTACCTCGGCCCGGCGGTGGCGGCCGATCAGGTTGGTGGCTATGCCGTACAGCCAGGGGCGGACCCCGCCCCGGGCGGGGTCGAACCGGTGGCGGCGGCGGAAGGCGATGAGGAAGGTCTCGGCGGCGAGGTCCTCGGCGGTGTCGAGGTCGAGCCGCCGTCCGATGTAGCGGCGGATCTCCTCGTAGTGCGCGTCGAAGACGGCGCCGAACCGCTCGGGGTCGGCGACCGACGCGGCGTCGGGGACGGTGATCATGCAAGGGTCTCCCTTGCCGGAAGGACAGGACGTCTCTTCTTGCCCTTCACCCACCGCCCCCTTCCCGGATTTTTCACCCCTTTCCGGGTTCTCAGCCGCACACCTCTACGGCCGTTCGCCCGGCTCGTCGACGATCCCGGCCCGCAGATGCGCGGTCCACACGACGGGGGTACCCGCCTTGACCTCGCGTGTTCCGGCGGGGGTGGTGTAGGTGCGGGTGGCGACGGTCTCGCCGTACGTCCCCAGATAGGTGTACTCCTCCGGATTCAGGATGATCTCGAAGCGCTCCCACCGCCCCGTGTAGGCGAACGCGACCCCGTGCCGGCCGGCCGCGTCCACCGCGTCCTGCTTGACCGACACGCCTTCGATCATCGGCAGTGCACGGAACAGCGCGGCCCGCACTTCCGGTTCGAGCGCCTGTTCGTTCATGACCCGGGAGATCGTCTCGACGATCCGCTGCTCGTCCGGTACGTCATCGCCGGGCGGCGCGGGAGTCTCGGCGACGGCCGCCCTGATCCGGGCGAGCACCCGCTCCGGTGTGACGGGCGCCTCGGCCAGGTCGGCGGCGGTGACGCCGGGACCGGCCTCGTGGATGACGAGCCTGCCCTTGCCGTCGTCCAGGGCCGTCTGCCTGCCGTCCACGCTGTTCCACAGCTCCAAGGTGGTCCGCTTTCATTTCCCAGGGCGGCCCTGGTCTTCCTCCGGGCCCGGTGCAGGCGCGAGCGCACGGTCCCCATCGGGATGCCGAGCGCCTCGGCGACCTCCTCGTACGACAGGTCGCCCCACGCCACCAGCAGCAACACGTCGCGATCGCCCCGAGACAGGCCCGCCAGCGCCCCCGCCAGCACGCGGTCCTTCTCCTGGGCCGCCACACGGTCGACGACCGCGTCCGCCATCGGTTCCGGCGGCGGGTCCTGGCCCGTACGGCACAGCGCCCTCAAGTACCGTTCCTCGCTGCGCCGGTGCCTGGCGATCAGCCTGGTGGCGATGCCGTACAGCCACGGCTTGGCCAGCCGCTGCGTCAGGTCGTAGGACGCGCGCCGCCGGAAGGCGATCAGAAACGTCTCGGCCGCGATGTCGTCGGCCGCCTGGGTGCCGAGCCGACGGGCCGCGTAACGGTGGATCTGCCGGACGTAGCGATCGAAGATCCCGGCGAACCACTCCGGATCGTCGTGCGAGCGACGGATGAGTTCCGCATCACCGTCCTCCTCCACCCTCTCGGCCGATTCTGTTCGTGTCATGCCTGCTGTCTCCCGGTGGGCCGGACCCGGTTCTCACCGGGTCCGGCCCCGCCCCGTGCCGGTGCGTGACCTTTCCGGCCCGCGGCGGGCGGCCCCTGCCTCCCCGGGGATCGACGGCTTCCCGGGACGGTCCTCAGGGCAGGAGCGGCGCGTCGCCGGGCGCCGTCGGGGCGAGGCGGTAGTGGGTGTCCTCGATCGGGGGGTACGGCTCGGGCAGCGGATGGGTGCCGGTGCGGCCGGACGGGACGAAGCCGAAGCGCTCGTAGAAGCGGCGGGCCTGGCCGTTGCCGGTCGCGACCCACAGGCCGATCTCCTCGTGCCCGGCGGCGCGCAGCCGGGTCACCGCGTCCGCCAGCAGGGCCCGTCCGAGTCCGGCGGACTGCGCCTCGGGCAGTACGTAGAGGGAGAAGACCTCTCCGCCGCCGATCTCCTCGTCCCGGCAGTGGCCGAAGTTGACGAAACCGGTGATCTCGCCCTCCGTCTCGGCGACCACGAGCGGCGTGCGTCCTTCGGCCAGGGCGTTGGTCAGCCCCCGCTCCATCCGGACCACCCGGTCCGGATCGACTCCGAGCGCGCCGAGGTAGCCGTCGGGCATGAGGCCGCGGTAGGCGGCTCGCCACGTCGTCACCCGCACGCGTTCCACGGCCGCCACGTCCTCCGGAGCACCGGGCCTGATCTTGAGTTCCATGGCGGAATGATCCGGTGCCCGGCGGGCGCGGGCAACGGGATATCGCGCGGCATGGCGCGGGACGGACAGGAAGCCTCGTATCACCGGCCCCGATTCAGGACACGACCCTGACCCGGGTGGCCTGCTCCTCCTGGACCCCGCGGGCGGTACGCAGGAAGTCGAGGATGACGGTCAGTTCGTCCGGCCCGTACTTCCGCAACGCCTGGGCGCCCGCCTGACCGACGGGGACGAAGATCTCGGCCTCGGCCGACCGGGCGGCGTCGGTCGCGGCGACCAGGACGCGGCGGCGGTTGCCCGGATCGGCGGAACGGACCACCATGCCCGCGCGTTCCAGCCGGTCGATGACCGTGGTGGTGGCCGCAGGGCTCAGCTTCAGCGCGACGCTGATCCGGCCTGCGGGCACCGGGCCTTCGGCCAGTACCACGTCGAGGCAGCGCAGGTCGGTGCGGTTGAGGCCGAGCCGGGCGGCGGCCGCCTCGTCGAAGGCGTCGAAGCTCTGCTGTAGCCGCCGGAGCTCCATGGCGATCTCTCCGACGACATCATGTTTCGACATTCGAATCTTTCTGTTATCGTACATTTCGTTGAACGAAACGAAGATATCACTCGTGGAGGCACCGCCATGCACTCGACCGCCCCCACCGGATCCGCCTCCGGCACGCGAACCGGCGACACCGCCCAGATCGAAAAGCTCTTCACCGACTTCATGGCGGCCTGGACGGCGGGTGACGCTCAGGCGTTCGGCGCGCTGTTCACCGAGGACTCCGAGTACGTCTCCTACGACGGCACCATCGCCCGCGGCCGCCGGGCCCACCAGCACAACCACGACAAGCTCTTCCGCGGCGTCCTGGCCGGTTCGGCGCTGGTCGGCGACCTGGAGTCGGTCCGCCACCTCACGCCGGACGTGGCGATCGTGCACGGCACGGCCTCCGTCCTGATGCCCTGGCGGTCCACGCTCCCCAGGCGACGGCTGTCACGGCAGACCATCGTCGTGGTGCGGACAGAAGCGGGCTGGAGGATCGGCGCCATTCACAACGGCCGCGTCCGCCCCGTCACCGTTCCCGGACCCGACGCGTTCCCCTCCAGGATGTCCAAGCTGATGGCGCGCGTCGCCCACCGGCTCGGCCTCGGCCGGCGCTGACCCAGCGGACCCGTCGGGCCCCCGGGGCGGCGCCTGTCGGGCGCGGGTAAAAACTCCGGTGCGCAATGCGCAAATCCGACGAACCCCCTCTCGGTCCAGGGAACATCTCGAAATGTGATCAATCCGCCGGACTGCAGCGTGGTCGTCATCACCTGTGACGACGCCGCCCGCCTGCCCCGGGCCGTGGGATCCGTGCTCGGCCAGTCGCTGCGGAACATCGAAGTGATCATCGTGGACGACGCGAGCACCGACGGCACCGAGCGGGTGGCGCGTGAGCTCCAGCGGGCGGACGCCCGGGTCCGCTACCTGCGCCGCGACGTCAACAGCGGCGGCTGCGGCGCACCGCGCAACCAGGGGGTGGCGGCGGCCCGCGCCCACCACGTGATGTTCCTCGACAGCGACGACCGGCTGACCCGGCACGCCTGCAAGAGCATGCTGCTGGAGGCCGAGCGGACCGGCGCCGACTTCGTCACCGGGCAGATCTCCCGGCTGTACGAGGCGAGCGGCCGGACGCGCCCCTACTACCCGCACCTGTTCGCCCGGCGCAGGACCGTCGAGGGGATCGCCCGCGAGCCCGAGATGTTCCTCGACTCCTTCAGCACCAACAAGCTCTACCGGGCCGAGCTGCTGCGGCGGCTGCCGTTCCGGGAGGACCTGCACTACGAGGACCACGTCTTCAGCGCCGAGCTGTACTGCGCGGCGCGCCGGTTCGCCGTGGTGCCGTGGGTCGTCTACCTGTGGCACCGGGTCCCCACCGGCGACCCGGGGAAGCCGTCGATCTCGCTGCGCGTCACCGACATGGACAACGTCCGGCACCGGGTCCGGGCGGCCCGGCTCAGCGACGACGTGCTGCGCGGGAACGGCCTGGGCGACCTGGTGCCCGACCGGCGGCGCCGGTTCCTCCGGCAGGACCTGCGGGTCTACCTCGACCCGCTGCCCCGCCGCGATCCGGCGTGGGCGGCGGAGTTCGCCGCGGTCGTCGGCCCCTACCTGGCGGAGTTCGGGCCGCGGGAGTTCGCGGGGATCGACCCGGTCGTGCGGGTCTGCTGCCGTCTCATCGTCACCGGGCGGGCCGACGAGCTGGTGGTCGCCGCCCGGTCGCTCAGCGATCCGGAGGTCCCGCCGCGCTTCGCCGTACGGCGGGACGGGCGGACCTACTGGGCCTTCGGGCCGCCGGGGGCGGACGGGACATCCGGCGGGGGCCGCGAACGGGCTTCTTCAGGGGAGCCGGTGCCGGTCGGGGAACCGGGCGCCGCCGCACCGGCCGGGGAACGGGAGCCGGGCGCGGCGATCCCTCCGGAGGAGATGGACATCACCGCGCTGCGGATGGCCGAGCTGCCGTTCGGCGGCTCCCGGCTCCGCCACGAGGCGGCCGTGACCTCGGTCAGCCCCGTGAGCCCCGTGAGCGCGGGGACGGGCACGGGCGCGGGTTCAGGGACGGGCGCGCGTGCGGGGACGAGCATGCGTGCGGGAAAGGGCACGGGTACGGGTGGTCGCACGGGGACGGAGGTCACCCTGACGATCCGCACCTACGACCCGTTCGGGGTGCTGGCCGCCAACCCCGGCTGGCGCGCGTACCTCGACGTCGCGGGCCGCCGGACACGCCTGTCCCCGCGGCGGCGGGACGACGGCGTCCACGTCAGCGAGGTGACCGTCGACCTGGCCGCGCTCGGGCGCGACCGCCCCGGCACGGGACTTCGCGGACTCCGCGTGCTCGACGTGTTCCGCGAGTTCGGCCATGACCCGCGGGTCGTGGTGGTCCGCCCCGACGGCCGCTCCACCGCCGGCCCGCTGCTCGCCGACCCGGGGACCCGGCCGGTCACCGTCACCCTCCTCTGGTACACGGTCGTCCTCGGAATGGAGGGCCGGGCCGGGTTCCTGCGGGTGCGCCGCCGCAGGCGGAGCGCGCTGCGGCCCGCGGCCCGGGTGGCGCGGGCCGGCCGCGCGGCCGTACGGCGGGCGATCCGGCGGGCCGGGGACCCGCGGGTCAAGCTCGGCGTCTACCGGTGCCTGGTCAGGGTGGTCCCGCCCCGCCGGGACCTGGTGCTGTTCGAGTCGGACGTCGGCGCCGGCTGCACCGGCAATCCCCGCTACGTCTACGAGGAGCTGCTGCGGCGGCGGGCCCCGTTCACCATGGTGTGGTCGGTGGCGCGGAACCGGCGGAACTTCCCGGCCGGCGCGCGCCTGGTGCGGCGGCTGAGCTGGCGCCACCTGTGGACCATGGCCAGGGCGGGGTACTGGGTGGACAGCCACGGCATGCCGCTGGACTTCCCCAAGCCGGCTCGCACCCGCTACCTGCAGACCTGGCACGGCCAGGGCATCAAGACCGTCGGTTTCGACGCCCCGGACCTGCGGGCCGACTTCCCCGGACCGCGGGCGCGGTGGCGGGCGGCGGTGGCCCGGTGGGACGCGCTGGTCTCGCCGAGCGCGGAGTTCGAGCGGATCTTCCTGCCGTCCAACGGCTACCGCGGCCCGGTGCTGCGGTACGGCTCACCCCGGTGCGACGTGCTCGTGCGCGGCGACGACGAGGCCGTACGGCGGGCGCGGGACGAGCTGGAGATCCCGCCGGGACGGAAGGTGCTGCTGTACGCGCCTACCTACCGGGACCACGACCTGTTCTCCGGCCGGTCGGTCCGGGCCGACCTGGATCTGATGGCCCGGGAGCTGGCCGGCGAGTGGGTGGTGGTGCTGCGCCCGCACCCCGTCGAGCGGTACACCGTGCCGCGTCACCTGCGCCACTTCGTCCGCCCGGCCGGGTCGTATCGGGAGGTCAACGACCTCATCCTGGCCTCGGACGCGCTGCTGACCGACTACTCGTCGCTGATGTGCGACTACGCCGTCACCGGGCGGCCGATGCTGTTCCTGATCGACGACTGGGACGAGTACCGGCGCCTGGAGCGGGGCGTCCGCCACGACCTGCCCGCGATCGCCCCCGGACCCTGCCTGACCACGACGCGGGAGGTGGTGGACGCCCTGCGGGACCTGCCGTCGGTGTCGGCGTCGTTCGCCGCCCGGTACGCGGAGTTCCACGCGCTGTGGTGCGCGGAGGAGAAGGGGCACGCGTCGGCGAAGGTCGTCGACGCCTTCTTCGGCGTCCCGCCGGAGCCCCGCCCCGGGCGGAACGGTCCCGGCGGGAACGGGCGTGCCCGCCGGTCCGGGCGGCTCACGGTTCGGAGCGACCTGTTCCGGGCGGCCGGGGCGTGGCTTCGGGAGGCGGGCCGGTGACGTCGGTGGTGTTCGCGTGCCTGGACGCCGACACGCTCGGCGGGATCCAGCGGGTCACCCACACGGTGGCGCAGGGCCTGGCCGGCCGGGGCTACGACGTGCACGTGGTGGGACTGCACCGCGCCGAGGCGCCCGTCCGCTACGTGGACCGGCCCGGCTACCGCCACCACGTGATCCACGCGACGCCGGCGGGCGCGGGCCGGATCTCCCGGGTGGCCGCCCGGCGGGAGCGCCGGCGGCTGCGGGAGGTGTTCTGGCAGGCGGGGCCCGGTTTCGCGGTGCTCACCTCGCCGGGCGTGGTGCCCCGGGTCACCGGCGTGCTGCCGGACCGGCTGCTGCCGATCGGCCAGTACCACGGCTCCTACGAGCACGCGCGGGGCTCCTGGCACCTGCGGGCGGTCGGCGACCGCTACGGCGAGCTGGAGGCGGCGGTGTTCCTCAGCGAGGACGACGCGCGGCGGTTCGCCGAGCAGGCGCCGCTGCCCAACACGTGGGCGATCCCCAACCCGCTGCCCGGCCGGCCGTACCGGGCCTCCGGGCTGGACGGCCGCCGGGTGCTGGGGGTGGGCAGGCTGGAGGGGGTCAAGCGGTTCGACCGGCTGATCTCCGCCTTCGCCGAGGCCGTCCGGGCCGTGGACGGCGGATGTCCCTGCGGGCCGTCGTACGGCGAGGCGACGGCGCGCGACCCGGCGGACGGCGGGCGTCCCTCCGGGCCGTCGTACGGCGAGGCGGCGCACGACCCGGCGGACGGCGGCGCCGCCGACGGGCGGTGGGAGCTGCACCTGGTCGGGGACGGCGCGGAGCGGGAACGGCTGCGCGGGCACGCGGCGGCGTGCGGGGTGGCGGACCGGGTGGTCCTGCGCGGCGTGGTGCCCGCGTCCGGCATGGAGCGCGAGTACCTCGCCGCGTCGCTGCTGGCCCTCTCCAGCGAGCACGAGGGGCTGCCGCTGGTCGTGGGCGAGGCCGCGTCCTGCGGCGTGCCGGCGGTGGCGTTCGACGTGTCGGGCGGGGTGCGGTCGCTGGTCGTCCACGGGAGGACCGGGCTGCTGGTCCCCCCGGCCGACGTGCCGGCCCTCGCGGCGGCGCTCGCCCGGCTGATGGTCTCCGGGGACGAGCGGCGGCGGCTGGGCGCCGCCGCCCGCGCCCACGTCGAGGCGTTCCGCCCCGAGCGGGTCCTGGACCGCTGGGAGGCCCTGTTCGCGCAGGTCACCCGTTGACCGAGACGGGTTCGGTGCGCGGCTGGGGCACCCCGGCCAGCACGATCTGGGCCGAGGTGAGCCGCGCACCCAGCGGGTTGGGCTCGCGGAGCCGGATCAGCCGGTCGAAGGCCACCCGTTTGACCCGGGCCAGCTTCCGCTTGGCGGCGGTGCGCTCGTAGGCGACCATCCGCGCGGCGTCGGTCCTGGGCGCCCCGCTGAGCTCGTAGCCGTAGGCCTGGAGCCGCTCGCCGAGGACGCTCTCGCACAGGGACACCTCCCACGGGTCGAGGCGGTCGCGCCAGGAGCCCGTCCTGGCGGTGGTCACCTCGTCGTGGGTGCGCGAGTGCCAGGTCTTGCGCTCCGGGACGGCGATGTCGGCCACCCGCTGCGGCTCGCACATGGCCGGGTCGTAGTCCTCGCCGAGGAACTCGCACAGTCTGCGCAGCTGGGCCTCCGGCGCCGAGGTGAGGTCCTCGTAGCGCAGCTCGTGGTAGCTGCCCGCGGGCAGCTTCGGGGCGCCGTGCCGGGCGAAGTCGATCGCCTCGGCCCACGCCGCCACCGCGCTGTAGACGGTGCCGTTGTACCAGGGCATCTCCTTCAGCGACGCCACGCAGTCGCGGCCGTCCCTGATCAGGTGGACGAACTGCGCGTCCGGGAAGAGCCGCAGCAGCACCTCGACGTGCTGGAAGTACGACGGCCGCTTGTCGCCCCAGCGCGGCCTGCCGTGCCGGGCCGCGTAGGCGCGCAGCACGGTGCCCAGCGCCGAACCCAGCGTCGGCGGGCCCTCGACGATCTCCTCGACGACCTTCTCGCCGTCCAGCCCCAGCTCGTGGAAGCGGGACTGGCGGCGGTTGACCACCCACTCGGCCAGCTCGCGCCTGCGCGCCGGGTCCTCCAGGTCACCGAAGTGCAGCCGCCGCTGATAGGCGGTGACCATGAACCGGGTCTCCGGGGGGATCGCGATGCGGTGGTGGGCGTGCGTCATGAGCTGGAGCAGCGTCGTGCCCGAGCGGGGGCAGCCCACGATGAAGATCGGCCGGTCGGATTCCATCGGTCAGACCTTCGCCAGTTCGCCGAGCTGCCGGGTGGTGAGCTGCGCCGCCACCGGGCTCGGCTCGCGGAGCCGGTTGACGCGGTCGCGGAGCTCCTTGCGGCGGCGTGCCCAGCGCCGCTTGGACGCCGCCTTCTCGCACGCCTCGACGTGCGCCTTCTCGGCTTTGGGGGCGCCGGACGGCTCGTAGCCGAACGCCTGGAGCCGCTCGCCCAGCACGGTCTCGCAGACCGAGATCTCCCACGGCTCCAGCCGGGTCCGCCAGGAACCGGACCGGGCGGTGGTCACCTCGCCGTGGGTGTTGCTGTGCCAGACCTTGTGCTGCGGGATCGCCACCCGGGCCACGTGGGACGGCTCGCACATCGCCGGGTCGTAGTCCTCGCCGAGGAACTCGCACAGCCCGGCCAGCTCGGTCGCGGGGTCGGCCGTCAGGTTCTCGTAGCGCAGCTCGTAGTAGGAGTCGGCCGGGAGGTTCTTCGCGTGGCGGCGGCCGTAGTCGATGGCCTCGGCCCAGTTGACCACCGCGTGGAAGATGTCCTTGGTGTACCAGGGCATCTCCTTCAGCGACGCCACGCAGTCGCGGCCGTCCCTGATCAGGTGGACGAACTGGGCGTCGGGGAAGAGCCGCAGCAGCAGGTCCACGTGGTGGTAGTAGCTGGGCCGCTTGTCGCCCCAGCGGGACTTTCCGTACTGCTCGGCGTAGGAGCGGAAGGCGATGCCCATCGCCGAGCCCAGCGTCGGCGGGCCGGCGACGATGTCCTCGATCAGCTTGTCGCCGTCGAGCTTGAGCTCCTTGAACTTGGTGTCCTTGTCGTTGACGATCCACTTGGCCAGCCGGCGCCGGTTCCCCGGCTCGCGCAGGTCGCCGAAGACGAACCTGCGGTAGTAGCCGGGCACCACGAACCTCGTCTCGGGCGGCACCGCGATGCGCGGATGCGAGTGCAACATGAGTTGCAGCATGGTGGTGCCCGAGCGCGGGCACCCGATGACGAACACAGGTCGGTCTGACTGCATGACGACGAACCCCCGTAGAAGATGATCAGACAGCTACGCGCTGCATGCTCTCCGGGCGCGGTGCGGAGGGCACCGCCCGGGCGAAAAGCCACATTCGGTGGATCAGGAAGACCTCGTTCAGCAGGAGCAGTCCCCCTGCCACGGCGACCACCGGCAGCAGCGCCACCACCCCGATGAGCGGGGCGACCACGAACACCGCCGCGTGGAACTCGATGCCGCTGATGAGGTGGCTGCGCACCCGGTGCCGGGCGAGGAACCGGTCGGCCCTGCGGCGCAGCGTGGGTCTCCTGGCGGACCTGGGCGGCCGGGGCTCCACCGGGTGGGACCCGGCCTGGCGCTCGGCCTGGCGTTCGGCCTGGCGTTCGGCCCGGTTCTCCCTGACCACCTCGCGCACCCGCTTCATCTGCGGTGCGTTCACGTAGCGGAACAGGTCGAGTACGGCGACGCCGGCGCCGAGCAGGATGTAGGCCAGGTCCCCCGTCGCCGTGTACTGCCCGAACGCCAGCCCCCCGGCGCAGCAGACGACCCGGATGCGGTCGCCGACGTAGTCGAGCCAGAGGCCGAAGGCGGTCCCCGTCCCCTTGAGGCGGGCGATCTTGCCGTCCATGCAGTCGACCATGAAGCTCACGTAGAACAGCGCGGCCCCCGCCACGAGCTGTCCGAGCGCGAAGCACGCCGCCGATCCCATCCCGAGGGCCAGTGACAGACGAGTGAGCCCGTTGGGGGTGACGGAGGTGCGGTTGGCGACGAACAGGGTGAGCCTGCACGCCACCGGATCGACCAGGAACACCGTCCACCAGGAGTCTCTTCGTTTGCGGGTCGCGTGAACGTCGTTCAACGAATAGGCCCTCATGCGTCCAAGCATGGCGACACATGGTCGCTTCACATCTACGCTCTGTAACTACCGGACGATGTCCATGCCAGTTCTTGACCGTCCCGCGCCGTTGAGATCCGCGGCTTTGGGAAAGGGAGGGACCGGACCGGCCGGCCGGACACACGGCCCGCGTCCCTCCCCCGCCGCCGCGGGAGAGGCGCCCCGCGCGGTCAGCCGAACACGCGGTCCACGACCCGCGCCGCCGCGCCGCCGTCGTCGAGCGGGCAGAACCTCGCCCGGAACTCCTCGTACAGCGCCGCGTACTTCGCCTCCGCCTCGGCGGCGCCCCTGATCGCCGCCGTCACCTCCTCGGTCGTGCGGGCCAGCGGGCCGGGCGCGTCGGCCTCGAAGCCGAAGGTGAAACCGCGCAGCTCGTCGCGGTAGTGCTCCAGGTCGTGGACGTGGAACACCATCGGCCGGCCGGTCACCGCGAAGTCGAACATCGCCGCCGAGTAGTCGGTGACCAGCGTGTCGGCGACCAGATACAGCTCGGTGGCGTCCGGGTAGCCGGAGACGTCCCGGACGAAGTCCCCGCCGGTCCGGGGCACCCGGTCCACCACGTTCGGGTGGCGGCGGATCAGGAGCACGTGGTCACCGCCCAGCTCCTCGTACATCCGCTGGAGGTCGAGCCGCAGGTCCAGCCGGTAGCGACCCCTGGCGTACAGCTTGTCGTCGCGCCAGGTCGGCAGGTGCAGGACGACCCGGCGGCCCTCGGGCAGGCCGAGCCGCGCCCTGATCCGGGCGGCGTCGCCGTGCCGCAGGACGTCGTTGCGGGGCAGGCCGGTCTCCAGGATCTCCCCGTCGAAGCGGAAGGCGCGCCGCAGGACCGGGGTGCACCACGGGCTCGGCGAGATCAGGTGGCTCCACTGGGCGACCTTCCAGGCCAGCCGTTCGTGGTGGTCGGGCCGGGCGAGCGGCATCCGCTCGACGTCGAAGCCGACGCGCTTGAGCGGCGTGCCGCGGCCGGTCTGCAGCACGACCTGGTCGGGGCGGCGCTCGAACCAGCCGGGCAGGTCGACGTTGGTGACGACGTAGCGGCAGCGGGCCAGCGCCTCGTAGTGCTCGCGCCCGTACCGCCGGACCGGCGTGACCCCCTCGGGCAGCTCCACCTGGCCGTCGCGGACGCTCCACAGGAACTCCAGGTCCGCGCCGCGCCGCCGCAGCTCCTCGTAGATCGCCCGGGGGCTGTCGGAGAACTGCCGCCCGCCGTGGCTGTCGAACAGGACGGCGTCCCGCCGCGGCTCGGCGCGCCGGGCGGGGTAGAACTCCTCGCGCAGCAGCCGCTGCTGCTTGGGCCGCCCCTCGGCGCCCAGGTCGCCGCCGACCGTGAGCACCGCCTCCGCCATCAGGTCGGTGTCGAAGGTGAAGGTGCGGTTGCCGGTGGCGTGCTCCAGCGGCTCGGCCTGGTGGAACTCCACCCGCATGTCGCCCGCGGCGGTGCGGACCGTGAAGCCGTGCGCGCCCGACGGCAGCGGCAGGCGGCCCCCGAGGGTCTCGGACGCCTCGGGGGTCACGGTGACGCGCTCGCCGTCGATCGGGAACAGCCGCTCGCTGAACCGGCCGCGCGAGGTGACGACCAGCCACGCCGGGCCGTCGATCGGGCGCATCGGCGCGCCGGCGAGCTCCAGGTGGCCCCGCTCGCTCCACCAGACCCGCTCGACGTGGAAGGTCGGCCGCTGCTCGCGCAGCACCAGCCCGCCCGACGCCGACCGGCTCACCACCACGTCGCGGCCGTGCCTGCGGTGCAGGCCGCGCTCCACACCGTCGTCGACGACCAGCGGCCGGGCGGGCCCCACCTGGGGGACGACGTCGAAACGCCACTCGGCCCCGGGGTTCAGGGCGCTCATCTCCAGGCTCGACGGGTCCAGGTCCGGCCACCGCTCGGACAGCACCCCGTCGAGGTCGATCATCGCGTCGAACGTCCCGCCGTCCGAGATGATCATCGGGTAGCGGCGGTCACGCCCGCCCTGGGGGCGGGTGAGCCGCAGGTGCGGGCCGGCGCCCAGGTCGTCCTCGCACCGGCCGCTGATCCACAGCCTGCCGTCGACCACCCGGTGCCCGGTGACCCGGGCGGCCGGCCGGTCGACCCGCAGCCTGAGCTCGTCGGCGGCCGTCCACTCCGTCCACACCGCCGTCCCCCGGTCGTGCTCGGCGAGCACCGGCCGCCGCGCGGCCGGGCCGGGCTGGCCCAGCGTGGCGCGCCGTACCAGGCCGCGGTGCAGGACACGCAGCTCGACCCGCCACGACGAGCCCGCGGGCAGCTCCGCCGTGTCGATCGCCAGACGGAACCCGCACCAGTCCTTACGGCGCCGCGGGCCGGTGTCCACCAGCGACGGGCCGCGCCGCCTGCGCACCCGGAGCCGGACGCGGCGGCCGGTGTCCTCCTCGACCAGCCAGGCGGCGATGTGCTGCTGGATCCGCTTGCGGGGACGCAGATGACGCGGCGAGATCCGGCCGTCGACGACCAGCCGGTCGTCCTGCCGGCGCAGCTCGTCCACCCGCTGACGCAGGTCCAGCTCCTTGCGCATCCGGGTGACGGACCCGGGCAGCGGCACCGGGCAGTTGAGGTGGTAGCCGCGCACGCCGCCGCCGGTGACGCGGGTGTTCGCCTTGGCGGTCCGCTCCCACTCCAGCACCCGCAGCAGGTCGTCCACCCGGTCCTGCCGTACCAGCTCCCACTTGACGCGGCGCGGCGCGGGGACGGAGGCGAGGACCTTCGGGCCGGCCTCCTCCAGGTAGGCGCGGGCCAGGTCGCTGAAGCGCCGCCGGAAGTCGTCGTCGGCCTGGTCGAGCACCTGCAGGAAGTTGGGCAGGTCGCTGTCGAGGACCATCCGGTCCCAGGCGGGCAGGTGGCGGGCGCGGCCGGTCCGGACGAGGAAGTCCCGCACCGAGCGGACCGCGGCGAAGCGGTCCTCGACGCCCTTGACGTGCGCCCGGTTCTGGGTGATCGAGGTGCTCTCCCCCTCGCGTTCCCGCCACAGGTAGACGGGGACGCTCAGCACGTCCACGGCCTCGGCGAGGAAGTGCGCGGGCAGCGCGACCGCGATGTCCTCCCACAGCACCCCCTCGGGGAAGCGCAGGTCGTTGCGGTCCCAGAAGGCGCGGCGCCACAGCTTGTTGGTGACCAGCCGGTCCTTGAGCAGGATGTCGTCGCGGGTGACGTGGGTCCGCCTGGCCGAGCGGGTGAAGATGGCCCGGTGCATCGGCGACTGGCGCACCCCGTGGCCGCTGAAGCGCAGCACGTTGCCGGTCGCCAGGTCCGAGCCGCTCTCCAGCAGGGCGCACGCCATCGTCTCGATCGCGGTCGGCGGGAGCAGGTCGTCGCTGTCGAGGAAGGCGAGGAACTCGCCGGAGGCGTGCCGGACACCGGTGTTGCGCGCCGCGCCCAGGCCGCCGTTCTCCTGCCGGACGAGCCGGAACCGCCCGTCGCGGGCGGCGAAGGCGGCGGCGATCTCCGCGCTGGAGTCGGGCGAGCCGTCGTCCACCATGACGACCTCGATGTCGCTCCAGGTCTGCGCGGCCACCGACGCCAGGCACGCCTCAAGGTACGGTTCCACGTCGTAGATGGGCACGATGACGCTCACTAGGGCCACGATCGGTCCTCCGGTAGTCGGAAATCGCCCGGCCCAGCATGGCCGCGTCCGCGGTCCGGCGGGCACCGGAATGCGGCCGCGATGGAACGAGCTGACCGAGTCTTGACCGTCCCTCGCGTCTCCGTGCGGCCGCGCGCGGGGTCCGGCGGGGCCGCCGGGCGGGCGGGTGGCCGCGGGCGTCTCCCAAAGGGAAGGCACCGCTTCCCCACCGACGGGTCAAGGCTGGGAATGCACACTCCCTAGCAAGTCGCGATGACCCTCCGCAATCGCCCCCCGGTCCGACACGATCGATTCGCCGGGCCGCCGGTCGCCGGAAACGGCCGGGATCGACCGGGAACGGGGAACCGGAAACGGCCGGGAACGGGGAAATCGTCCGCGGGGGGAAGCGCATGGAGTCGACAGTCATCGTGGGGGCGGGGCCCGCCGGGCTCACCGCCGCCTACGAGCTGACCCGGCGGGGCCTGCCGTGTGAGGTCTTCGAGGCCGACCACGTGGTCGGCGGGATCAGCCGGACCGTGGAGCGCGACGGCTGGCGCTTCGACATCGGCGGCCACCGCTTCTTCACGAAGGTGGCGCGGGTGGAGGAGTTCTGGAACGAGATCCTCGGCGAGGAGGACTTCCTGCTCCGGCCGAGGATGAGCCGCATCCACTACGGCGGCCGTTTCTTCGACTACCCGCTCCGGGCGTCCAACGCGCTGCGCAACCTCGGCCCGCTGGAGTCGGCGCGCTGCGTGGCGTCCTACGCCGGGGCCCGGCTGCGCCCGCCCGCCGACCAGTCGACGTTCGAGGGCTGGGTCACCGCCAGGTTCGGCCGCCGGCTGTACGAGATCTTCTTCCGCACCTACACCGAGAAGGTGTGGGGCGTCCCGGCGGCGAGCATCCAGGCCGACTGGGCGGCGCAGCGGATCAGGAACCTCTCGCTGGGCCGGGCCGTGCTCGCCGCGCTGCGGCCGGGCCGGGGCGGCACCGAGGTCACCAGCCTGATCGAGGAGTTCCGCTACCCCCGGCTGGGGCCAGGCATGATGTGGGAGGCCTGCGCCGAGCGGGTCCGCGAGCGGGGCTGCCCGGTGCGTCTCGGCGTCCGGGTCGGGCGGGTGCGCCGCGGCTCCGGCGGCCTGGTGGTCACCGTCCTGGACGGCGGCGTCAGCCGGGAGGTCCGCTGCGACGCGCTGATCTCCTCCATGCCGCTCGGCGACCTCGTCCGGGCGTTCGGCCCGGACGTGCCGGACGTCGTGGCCGAGGCCGCGGCGGGCCTGCGGCACCGCGACTTCCTGACGGTCGCGCTGGTGGTGCCCGAGCGGTTCTCCTTCCCGGACAACTGGATCTACATCCACTCCCCCGAGGTACGGCTGGGCCGCGTGCAGAACTACGGCTCCTGGTCGCCCTACCTGGTGCGGGAGGGCCTGACGTGCCTGGGCCTGGAGTACTTCGTCAACGAGGGCGACGACCTGTGGGACGCCCCCGACGACGACCTCGTGGCCTTCGGCACCGGGGAGCTGGAACGCCTGGGCCTGGTCACGCCCGGCGCGGTCCGGCAGGGCTACGTGGTGCGGATGCCGAAGGCGTACCCGGTCTACGACGCCGGCTACGCGGGCCACGTCGAGACGATCAGGAAGTATCTCGACGTGGAGTGGCCGGAGGTCCACCCGGTGGGCCGCAACGGCATGCACCGCTACAACAACCAGGACCACTCGATGCTCACCGCGATGCTGGCCGTGGAGAACGTCGCCGACGGTGCCCGGCACGACGTGTGGGAGGTCAACGTCGACGCCGACTACCACGAGGAGCGCTCCGGCCCCGGCTCCTCCGGCGGCGGCGCCGCCCCTGCGGGCACCGGCCGTGCCGCCCCCGTCCTGGTGGAGACGGCCGCCCCGCATCCGTGATCCGCCCCGCGTCCCCGGCTCCTCCCGTGGCTTCCGCCGCGTCCCGGGCCCTTCGGCCCGTCCCGGGCTTTCCGCCCCGTCTCCGGCCCGGCCCTTCCGCCGGGCGGGCGGCGGGCCCCGCGCGGCGGGACGCCCGCCGGACCCCTGCAAACCCCCTTACATCCGACCGGAGTTCGCATCCATGACACAGCGTTCCACGGTTCCGGACGTCAGCGTGGTCGTCATCACCTACGACGACGCGCCCCGGCTGCCGCGAGCCGTACGATCCGTCCTCAGCCAGACCCTCAAGAACCTCGAAGTGATCATCGTGGACGACTGCTCCGGCGATGACACCCCGGCGGTGGTCGCGGCGCTCGCCCGGGAGGACCCGAGGGTCCGTTGCATCCGGCTGCCGGCCAACAGCGGCGGCTGCGGCGCCCCCCGCAACGCGGGCATGGACGCCGCGGCGGCGCCGTACGTGATGTTCCTCGACAGCGACGACGAGCTGCCCCGCCACGCCTGCAAGAGCCTGCTGCTGGAGGCCGAGGCGACCGGCGCCGACTTCGTCATGGGCACCGTGGAGCGCGTCGACGAGGGGACCGGGAACACCACCCTCTGGTACCCCCGGCTCTTCGCCGAGCGCCGGGTCGTGCACGGCGTCCGCGCCGAGCCCGAGCTGCTGTTCAACTGCCTGGCCACCAACAAGCTGTACCGGCGGGCCTTCCTGGAGGCGACCGGCATCCGCTTCCCCACCGGCATCCACCACGAGGACATCGTCTGGTCCACGGAGCTGTTCTGCCACAGCAAGCTGTTCGCCGTCGTCCCCTGGCCGGTCTACCGGTGGCTGCTCGCCGCCGCCCCGGCGACGACGTCGATCTCCTCCCGGCGGCACGAGCTGGAGAACGTGCGGCAGCGGATCGCGGCGGCCGAGCTCACCGACCGGGTGCTGGCCGCCACCGGCTCCCTCGACCTGAAGGAGGACAAGGACTTCCGCTTCCTCTCCCACGACCTGCGTCTCTACCTCGGTGACCTGCCCCGGCGCGACCCGGGGTGGATCGCCGCGTTCGCCGACATCGTCGTCCCGTACGTGGACACGCTGGAGCCGGCGGCCGTCCGGCGGTCGAGCCGGGCCGAGCGGGTGTGCGTGCAACTGCTGCGCGAGGGCCGCCACGAGGAGGCCGCCGTCGCCGCCGTCGAGCTGGGCGGCAGGTGGGTCCCGCCCCGGGCCGTCACCGGGCACGGCGCCCGCGTCTTCTGGGGGGAGACGGTCCCCGCGACCGAGCGGGGCCGCGAGGAGCTGGACGTCACCGAGTCGCACCTGGGCGAGCAGCCGCTGGCCTCCGCGCTGCTCCGGCACGAGCTCGCCGACCTGGAGGCGTCCGGCGACCGGATACGGCTCCGCCTGCGGACCTACGACCCCGGCCGGGTGCTCGACGGCCGCGCGCCGACCGCCCGGCTGCGGATCGGCGGCCGGAAACGGACGATCGCCGCGCTACCGGCCGAACCCGTGCCGGCCGTGCCGCGCGGCGGGCCCGCGTCCGGACCGGCCGCACCGTACGGCGGGCCCGCGTCCGAACCGGCCGCGCCGCACGGTGAGCCCGCGCCCGCCGGATCCGCGCCGGACGGATCCGCGCCGGACGGGACACGGGAGTGGGAGGTGACGCTCGACCTGTCCGCGCTGGACTGGCCGGAGGACGCGGTGAAACCCCAGTCGGTCGAGCTGTCGCTCGCCGAGGGCGGGCGTTCCTGCTCCCGGCCCGTGCTGGCCTTCCCCGACCTGTCGTTCACCTCCACCGGCACCCTGTCCGCCGGCCGTCTGGTGCTGGAGGCGTCGGCCGACGTCCCGTTCCGCCTGACCGCGCGCCGGATCGGCCCGGCCCCCCGGCGGGGGCGGCTCGCGCGGGCGGCCGAGCTGTGGCGGGACCTCCCGCTGCGCCTGGCCACCCCGCGCAACCTGGGCCGCTTCTACCGGCTGGCCGCCGCGCTGACGCCGGTGGACCGGCGGCTGGCGGTGTTCGAGTCGGCCGAGGGCGGCGCCTACACCGGCAATCCCCGCTACGTCTACGAGGAGCTGCGGCGGCGCGACGCCCCGATCAGGGTCGTCTGGTCGCACACCGGCGACACCGCGCACTTCCCCCGCGACGCCGTACTGGTCAGGCGCAACACCTTCCGCCACGCGTGGTTCCTGGCCCGCGCCCGCTACTGGGTGGACAGCCACAACCTCCCGTACTGCTACCGCAAGCGCCGGGCCACCCGGTACCTGCAGACCTGGCACGGCCAGGTGTTCAAGAAGATGGGCCTGAACGATCCCCGGCTGCGCGCCCAGCCGGCCATGGCCAGGAGGTACGCCGAGGCGGTGGCGCGCTGGGACGTCCTGCTCACCCCCGGCCCGGACTTCCGCCGCGACTTCGGCGACGCCAGCGGGTTCACCGGTGAGGCGCTGCACGCCGGGTATCCCCGCACCGACGTGCTCGTCCGGCACGACGAGCCCGAGCAGCGCGAGCGGGCGCGGCGGACGCGGGAGTTCTTCGAGGTCCCCGAGGGCAGGCGGGTGATCCTCTACGCGCCCACCTACCGCGACGAACGGCGCTTCAGCGGGGAGTCGATCCGGCTGGACCCGCAGGTCCTGGCCGCCGAGCTGGGCCGCGACTGGGTGATCCTGGTGCGCGCCCACCCCTTCGACCGCTTCACCGTGCCGGACCCGCTCGGCCACCTCGTCCGGGACGCCTCGTCCTACCCCGAGGTCAACGACCTGATGCTGGCCTCCGACGTCCTGGTGACCGACTACTCCTCGATCATGTTCGACTACGCCTGCCTGGGGCGGCCCATCCTCTACTACGCCGACGACTACGAGCACTACGCCACGGACCGGCGGGGCGTCTGCTTCGACCTGGAGCGGCTCGCCCCGGGACCGCTGCTGCGCAACCCCGGCGAGCTCGTCGCCGCGCTGAACCGGCTCGACACGGTCACCGAGCGGTACGGCGAGCGCTACGCGGACTTCCGCGCCCGCTGGTGCGCCCTGGACGACGGGCGGGCCGCCCGCGCGGTCGTGGACGCGTTCTTCCCCGAAGCCCCCCGATCCCCCGAAGTCCCCCGACTCCCGGAGGCCGCCCGATGAACCGTGCCTCCTCCGCAGACCGCTCGATGGACCGCACGCCTCCCGGAGGCCACCCGATGAGCACCGCACGACCGCGCCGCGTCTTCTTCGTCAGCACCGACGGGGACTCCATGGGCGGCTCCCAGCGGGTCCTGCACACCCTGGCGCAGGGGCTCGCCGAGCGCGGGCACGAGGTGACGCTGGTCAGCATCAACCCCTCCCGGCAGCCGCAGTCCTACGTCGCCGACCCCGCCTACCGGCACGTCACGCTGTACGGCACGCCCGCCCCGGAGGCGCCCGCCCGCCGGCTGCCGTTCCCACGGCGCGCGGGCAGGCCCCGGCGGTCCCCGGACGAGGTGACCGCCGCCAAGCGGAGGCTGGCCGGGCTGGCCGAGGAGGTCACCGGCGGCTACATGGTCGTCGCCTCGCCGTGGGCCGCCCACTGGATCTCCGACGTGCCCATGCCGCATCTCGCCATGATCGGCCAGTACCACCAGACCTACGAGGACGCGGCCGGCACCCCGCACCTGCGGCTGATCAGGAAGCACTACGCCCACTACGACAAGGCCCTCTTCCTGTGCGAGGAGTACGCCGCGGCCTTCACCCGCCACCGGCTCGCCAACTGCGGGGTCATGCCCAACCCGGTCGGCGTCTTCCCGGACGAGCCGGCCCCGCTCCGCGCCCCGCGGATCGTCTCGGCGGGGCGGCTGGTCAGGCCCAAGCGGATCGACCTGCTGATCGACGCCTTCGCCGCCGCGGCCCCGTCCGCCGCCGAGCCGTGGGAGCTGCGGATCGTCGGCGACGGCCCGGTGCGGGCCGCCCTGGAGGAGCAGGCCCGCGCCACGGGACTCGGCGACCGGATCGTCTTCCGCGGCCAGGTGGCGGACGTCGAGGCCGAGTATCTCGGCGCCTCCGTCGTCACGCTGACCAGCGACGCCGAGAGCTGGGGGCTGGTGCTGGCGGAGGGCGCCGCCTGCGGCCTGCCCGCCGTGGCCTGCGACATCTCGGCCGGGGTGCGCGCGCTCGTGGCCGACGGGGACAACGGCCTCCTGGTCGGGCCGGGCGACGCGCGGGGGTTCGCCGCCGCGCTGGAACGCCTGATGTCGGACGGGGAGCTGCGCCGGAAGATGGGGGCCCGGGGCCGGGAGCGGATGCGGGGGTATCTCCTGCCGCGCGTCCTGGACCGGTGGGAGGCGTTGTTCGACGAGATCGACCGCTGAGGGGGCCGGGGGCCGTGCCGTACACCGGAGGGATCGGGGCGCGGGCCGCCCGCGGGGTCAGCGAAGGTCAGCGGGGTGACAGCAGGGCCCGCGTCTCCCGCAGGAACGTGGGGACCAGCAGCACCCCGATGATGATCGGCGTCACCATGAACCGGAAGTCCTGGGCGGTGTTGGTGAGGAGCACGCCGAGCTGCTGGGCGCAGACCACGGCGGCCACCGCGGCCACCGCCCGGCTTCCGGTGCGCCGCCGGGCCAGCGCGGCCGTCGCGTAGCAGAGGTAGCACCAGAGGGCTCCCCGCCACAGCAGCCATTCGAGGCGGTGGGCCCCGGCCGCGTCCAGGGCGGACAGCGCGGCGGCCCGCAGCCCCTCGGAGAGCGGCCGGCCGCGCATGACCGCGGCGACCGGGGTGCCCTCCCAGCCGGGCGGGAGCACCGGGTCGCGCAACGAGAACCGGTAGAGCTCCCCGCCGGGCTCGCCGGCGGTCGAGCCGACCTGCCAGGCGAGCGCGGCGCGGCAGAGCCGGGCGTCCAGGATCACGCCCGGCGCGCGGACCAGCAGGCCCCGCCAGAGGTCCATGACCTCCGAGACGCGCCGCTCGGCCTCCCGGCCGTCGAAGTCCGGGTCGAAGTAGACGCGGGACACGGTGTGGCAGGTCGCCCCGCGCAACCAGGTGTCGATCGGGGCGATCCCGGCCAGCAGCTCCCGCTGCCCGCGGTCGAACAGTCCGGGGCGCTCGGCGTAGGCCACGGCGAGGTCGCCGAAGACCGTCTGGTAGGCGAAGACGCGCGGCGGCGGGGCGACGCCGAGGGCCGGGTAGCCGGTGCTCATCAGCAGCGGCGGCACCGCCACCGCGACGGCCGCGACCGCCGCGGTCCACCGGCGCGCGGCCGGCAGCAGCGGGACCAGCAGGACCGCGGCGATCAGTGCCACGACGAAGCCGTTGTTGCGGAACAGGCCCGCCCCGAGGAGCTCGGCGCCCAGTGCGGCCAGGCGGGGGTCCCAGCCCCGGCCGCGCGGGCGCGGGCGGGCGGGGGCCGGGACGCCGTCCGGGGCCGTGGCTCCCGACGGGGTTCCGTCCCCGTGCCGGGTCCCGGCGCGCGGCCGGGCCGCGATCCCGGCGGCCGTCCCGGCGGCGAACAGGACGCAGATCGTGAACGGCACGTCCTTCCACATGGTCACGGTGAAGGCGCCGAGCGGCGGGAGCAGCGCCGCGCAGCCCACCGCCGCGACCAGCCACCGCCGGCGCGGGCCGTACGGCCCGAGGGCGCCGGCGAGGTGGGCCAGCGCGGCGGACATGGCCGTCGTCTGCAGGAGGGTCACCGGGGACAGGTCGCCGGTGACCCGCAGGGACAGCCGGAGCAGGGCGTCGTAGGCGACCGAGTGGGTGGCGGTCCAGGGCCCGGTGGTGACGTGCCGGACGTAGGAGACGGTGTCGGGGCTCATCAGCCCGGGGTGGAGGGCGAGCCACCAGCCGAGCAGCACGAGCTGGCCGGTCGCGTAGCAGGCGAGCGGGAACCATCGGTCCCGGGCCGGCGTGCCGCCCCCGCCGTCCCCGCCGCCGTCCGGCCCGCTCTCCCCGGCCGGACGCGGCCCCGCCGTAGTGATCGTCATCGTCTTCCCAGCGCCTCGGGGCGGGGGGTCGTGCCCATCATCGGGTACGCCGGGGGTCCGTTCGGGCCGTTATACCCGGCCGTGACCGCATGAGTTGTCAAGTTTGCCGTTGGACGGGGACGGGCTCATCCGCCTGTTGTCTCCCGGCGCACCTGACCATCAAACCACCACAAAACACTTATTCAGTGACATAAAACCGGGCTTTTCACAGGACATCGTGACGCATAGGCCCCAGAAGCCATCGGGAGCCTCGATAAGATTCCCATTCAACCGACGTCAATTTGACCCGGAGCCCCCTCATGAAGTCTCCTGTCCGCATGCTGCTGGCCACGTCATGTGCGCTGGCCCTGACCTCCGTCCCGGCCGTCGCCTGGAGCGCGACGCGGAGCGGTTCCGACATCACGGCGAAGCCGGCGAGCACGCCGAAGCCCTCGCCCAAGCCGACGGCCAAGCCCTCGCCCAAGCCCTCGGCCAAGCCGAAGCCCGCGCCGGTGGACTGCGCCAAGGTCAAGTGCATCGCGCTGACCTTCGACGACGGCCCCGGCAAGTACGCCGACAAGCTGCTCGACACCCTCAAGAAGTACGACGCCAAGGCCAGCTTCATGCTGGAGGGCCAGTACGCGAAGTCCCGCCCGGCGTTCGTCAAGCGGATGGTGACCGAGGGCCACGACATCGGCAACCACAGCTACACCCACCCGCACCTGCGCGAGCTGTCCGAGGACCGGATCCGCGAGGAGCTGAACAAGACCGTCGAGGTCGTCAAGAAGGCCTCCGGCAAGGCACCGGCCATGATCCGCCCGCCGTACGGCGAGCTGGACAACCGGGTGGTCGAGATCGCCAAGGAGATGGGACTCCCGATCGTCCTGTGGAACGGCGGCTCCCGCGACTGGGCCACCAAGAACGAGAAGGCCATCTACGACGAGGTGCTCAAGAACGCCAAGCGCGACGGCGTCATCCTGATGCACGACTGGGTCCCGCAGACCGTCACGGTGATGCCCAAGCTGCTCGCGGCGCTGAAGAAGCAGGGCTACCACATGGTGGGGATCTCCGCCATGCGCGGCGTGAAGGACCTCAAGCCCGGTGACATCTACCCGGTCGGCAGCGAGAAGGACGACGACCTCTCGTCCGACACGCCGCTCGACGGCGGTGGCGAGTACGCCGAGTCGCCCGAAGACGGCCTCTGAGACCATCTCCGGGCCACCCGCCTGCCCAGCCGCTGCATGGGCACCTCCACGTAGCGGTAGGTGAGCAGGCTCAGCACCACCGCCGCGGCGATGGTCGCCACCGACACCGCCACCTGCACCGCCGGCCGCATGGCCCGGACGTCCCCGGCGACGGCCGAGACGGCCTTCAGCAGGGGGTGGTGCAAGAGGTAGAGCGAATAGCTGATCAGGCCCAGCCTGACCAGCGAGCGGGGAAGGCGACGTTCGCGCAGGGCCATCGCGCCCGCGAACGTCGCCCCCGCGAGCGCGATCGTGGTGAACCACACGCCGGGCTGGACCCACCACCAGCCCGCCTGCGGCGACCACACCGGGGCCAGCGCCACCAGTACGGTGGCCGCGGCCACCGGCCAGAGCCGGCCGGAGCCCTGCTCCCAGCGGCGGATCGCGGTCCCGGTGAACATCACGGCCAGGATCGCCGCGCCCAGCCAGGGCACGAAGCTGCTGAAGACCGTCAGCAGCACGGCCGTCACGCCGAGCACCCAGGCGGCGGTGACCCGGAACTTGCCGCTGATCAGGCAGAACATCCCCACGGCGAACACCGCGCCGGCCACGTAGGCGGGCCAGGAGCCCTTCAGCAGCGGCGCGGAGAACACCAGCCCGGCCGCCACCGCCACGGCGCCGAACCCCACCGCCAGGGTCCCGCTCCGGCGGTGCAGGCCGCCGGTGAACAGCGCGGTGACCAGGAGGTAGAAGACCATCTCGTAGGAGAGCGTCCACATGGTGTCGGCCAGGCCGCCCATGTGGAGCACGTCCAGCAGCATCGTGGCGTGCCCGAGCACGCCCGCCAGGTCGCGCGGCACCTGCTCGCGGACCGGCAGCCACACCGCCATCACCAGGACGATCGCCGCGACCAGCAGGTAGACCGGGTAGAGCCGGAACCCCCTGCCGATCCAGAACGCCCGGACGTCACCCCGGCCCTCCAGCGACACCGGGATGATGTAGCCGCTGACCAGGAAGAAGACCAGTACGCCGTACATGCCGAGGTTGAACCAGTAGGGTCGCAGGGCGGGCATGAACCACGACAGCAGGTGCTCCAGCAGAACCGCGACGGCGGCCAGGCCGCGCAGCGCGTCCAGCCACGCGAGCCGGGCCCCGGAGGTCGGTCGCGGGGGCGGGGGAAGGGCGGCGCTCGTTGACACCCGTCCCAACTTACCGGCTTGCCGGTCAGAAAAAGGATAAAAGCCCACAATTCCCAAGTGCGGCCGGAGGCGACCCGGCGGGCAGACGGATAGCGGTCCCGGCAAGTACCGGTGCATGACGGATTCCGCGATCCGCCGTTCTCCGTAACTTTGTGACCTGCGAGGACAACCGCGGGAAACACGAAGGAGAACGAGATGAACGACGTCGCCAAGCTGGTCGAGCGCTACCTGGCCACCTGGAACATGACCGACGCCGCCGAGCGCCGCGCGGAGATCGACACCATCTGGGCCGAGGAGGCCCGCTACGTGGACCCGCTCGCCGACGTCACCGGCCGCGACGCGATCGACGCCGTCATCACCGCCGTCCAGGGGCAGTTCCCCGGCATGGTCTTCACCCTCGCCGGCGACGTCGACGCCCACCACGACGTGGCCCGCTTCACCTGGCACCTCGGCCCCGAGGGCGGCGAGGCCATCGTGATCGGCTTCGACGTCGCGGTCCTGACCGAGGACGGCCGGATCCGGGAGGTCCACGGCTTCCTCGACCGGGTCCCCGCCCTCTAGGCGGCGAATACGGCGCGGCCCCGCGGAAGACCGTTCTTCCGCGGGGCCGCGCCGTATTCGCCTACTCCCACTCGATGGTGCCCGGCGGCTTGCTCGTCACGTCGAGGACGACGCGGTTGACCTCGCGGACCTCGTTGGTGATCCGCGTGGAGATCCGGGCGAGCACGTCGTACGGGACGCGGGACCAGTCGGCGGTCATGGCGTCCTCACTGGAGACCGGGCGCAGCACGATCGGGTGACCGTAGGTGCGGCCGTCGCCCTGGACGCCCACCGAGCGGACGTCGGCCAGCAGGACCACCGGGCACTGCCAGATCTCCCGGTCGAGCCCGGCGCGGGAGAGCTCCTCGCGGGCGATGGCGTCCGCCTCGCGGAGGATCTCCAGGCGCTCGCGGGTGACCGCGCCGACGATCCGGATGCCGAGCCCCGGCCCGGGGAACGGCTGGCGCCAGACCATCGCCGGGGGCAGCCCCAGCTCCTCGCCCGCCCGGCGGACCTCGTCCTTGAACAGCGTGCGCAGCGGCTCCACCAGCGTGAACCGGAGGTCCTCGGGGAGGCCGCCGACGTTGTGGTGGGACTTGATGTTGGCGGTGCCGGTGCCGCCGCCGGACTCGACCACATCGGGGTAGAGGGTGCCCTGCACCAGGAAGTCGACCGGGCCGTCGGCGAGGATGGCGCGCTGCTCGTCCTCGAACACCCGGATGAACTCCCGGCCGATGATCTTCCGCTTCTCCTCGGGGTCGGTGACCCCGTCGAGCGCCTTCAGGAAGCGCTCCTGGGCGTCGACCACGCGCAGCTTGACCCCGGTCGCCTCGACGAAGTCGCGCTCGACCTGCTCGGCCTCGCCCTTGCGCAGCAGGCCGTGGTCGACGAAGACGCAGGTCAGGCGGTCACCGATGGCCCGCTGCACCATGGCTGCGGCCACCGCGGAGTCGACCCCGCCGGACAGGCCGCAGATGGCCCGGCCCTCCGGGCCGATCTGGGCGCGGACCGCCTCGACGGCGTCCTCGACGATGTTGAGCATCGTCCAGGAGGGGCGGCAGCCGGCCGCGTCGAGGAAGCGCTGCAGCACCGCCTGGCCGTGCTCGGAGTGGAGCACCTCGGGGTGGAACTGCACGCCGTACAGGCCCCGCTCGGGGCTCTCGAAGGCGGCGACCGGCGTCTGCGCGGTGGCGGCGGTGACGACGAACCCCTCGGGGGCCGCGGAGACGCTGTCGCCGTGGGACATCCACACGGCCTGCGCGACGGGCAGCCCGGCGAACAGCACGCCCTCCTGCCGCACCTCCAGCGGGGTGCCGCCGTACTCGGCCAGACCGGTGCGGGCCACCGTGCCGCCGAGCTGCTGGGCCATGGCCTGGAAGCCGTAGCAGATGCCGAAGGTCGGCACCCCGGTCTCGAACAGGCCCGCGGGGACGGCGGGGGCGTTCTCGGCGTAGACCGACGAGGGGCCGCCGGACAGGATGACGGCCTTGGGCTTCTTGGCCAGCATCTCCTCGACCGGCATCGTGCTCGGGACGATCTCGGAGTAGACGTGGCATTCACGCACCCGTCGCGCGATCAGCTGCGCGTACTGCGCGCCGAAGTCGACGACCAGGACCGTGTCGAAATCAGACACCAAGACCCCCAAAGAAACCACAGCGGTGTCTTCAGTCTATCGGCGCTCGTCGGTACACCTGCGCCGAGCCCGAAAAGGGGCTTCGGGGCCCGGAAAAGCCGTACGGAGCACGGGGGCCGTGCCGGGTCCGCGAAGCCGTACGGAATCCGGGAGGAAGAACGGGGCGAGCCCACTGCGGGCTCGCCGCGCCTGCCGGCCAGGCAGGCGCGGGAGGCGCAAGCCCAGGACTTCACCCCTGGGTCGTTGACAGGATGTTCGGCAGCAGGCCCAGCGGCGGGGAGCCGAGGTCGAGCATGGCGGTGTGGAAGCGCTTGAGCGAGAACTCCGCGCCCCAGGCCGCCCGCGCCCGCTCGCGCAGGTCGAGGATCTCCAGCTTGCCCCAGGTGTAGCGGCCGTAGGTCGGGTCGAAGGTGGCCCGCGCCGCCTCCGACATCGCCGCCGGACCGCTGATGTGGGTGTCGGCCTCGAAGCGGCGGGCGCCCTCCTCGACCGTCATCGAGCCGGTGTGCACGCCGATCGCGCAGGCCAGCCGGGTCACCCGGATCAGCGCCTCCAGCCACACGCCGATCTCGAAGCGGGGGTCGTCGGGCGCGAAGCCCTCCTCGACGCACAGCTCCTCGGCGTAGTGCGCCCAGCCCTCGGCGAACGCCAGCGACATGAGCGTCCGGCGCACGTCGGAGGGCGCGTGACGCAGGGCCCGGCCGTGGGAGAAGTGCCCCGGCGCGACCTCGTGCACGTTGATCGCGGGCAGCGTGGTCGCGCTGAAGACCTCCAGCCACTCCTCGATGTCGCGCTCCGGCCAGGTGGGCTCCGGCGGGGTGATGTAGTACCACGAGGGGCCGTCGGGCTCGCCGGACGCGGCCCAGCACATCATCGCCATGGCCCAGCGGCGCGACTCGGGCGCCAGGCCGACCAGGCACTCGCCGTCGTGGTAGGGCACCAGGTCCTTCTCCCGGGTGAAGGCGATCGCCCGTTCGGCTCCGGTCCGCGCGGCGTCCATCACGCCGTCGATGCCGGGGTGGTCGCGGATCAGCTCGCGCGCCGTCTCCAGCGGGGGGCGACCCGCCGCGTCCAGCTTCGCGCACGACTCGGTGAGGCGCTCCATGAGCCGGTCGCGCTCGGCGTCGGCCCGCGCGGCGAGGGCGCCGAGGTCCACCGGCAGGCCGTCACCCGAGCCCATCAGCAGGGCCAGCCCCTCGGCGCCGAGCGAGGCGTCGGGGTCGCCGGAGCGGGACGCCTCCTCCACGTGCTCCACCAGCCGGGCGTGGGCCTTGAGCGCCGCCTCCCGCACGGGCTCGTCCGCGTCCTCCGGCACCCCGGCCGCCAGGCCGCGCACCGCCCCCAGCAGCGCGCCGGCGACCGGCGCGCTGAGCCGGTCGAGCGAGGCGATCGCGCCCTCCACCGCCTCGGGCCAGCGGGCGAGGTGGGCGAGCCTGGCCGCGGTCCGCTCCGCCTCCGGGGCGTACTCCCGGTCGTAGCAGGCCAGGTCGAGGTTGTTCAGGTGTGCGAGCGGGTTGCGCCGGTGCAGCTCCAGCTCGCCGAACGCGGCCCGGGTGGCCGCCTCGAAGATCTCCAGGTGCGCGGCGTCGTGCGGGTCGTCCGGCGGCGCCCCCTTCCCCAGCGCGGCCAGCCCCGCGCGCACCCCCTCGGGGGAGAGGTCCTGCACCACCCCGTCGTACTCGTGCCGCCCGGCCGCCTCCCGGGACTCGGCCACGGCCATGTCGCACACCGCACGCAGGCGGGAGTCGAGTTCACTCATGTAGGCGAAGCTATCCCAGACGACCTTCCACGCCGAGCCCCGAACCGGGAGCCGCGCGGACGCCCGCCGGCGTCGGCGACCCGCCGGGAAGCGGGCGTGCGGCGCGCGGCCCGCGGAAAACCGGTCGAGCGGCGCGGGGCGGCGGTGGGAGGATACGCCGGTGCCCCTCCACATCACCACGCTGGCCGAGCGCCCCCACCTTCGCGACGCGCTGTCGGACATGCCCAGCTCCTGGCCGGAGTTCATGTTCCACGATCCGATGGCGTCGCTGTTCTACGAGGTCGTCGAGGAGTACGCCGAGTTCGTGCTGGTCGCCGACGATGACGACGAGCCGGGGCGGCTCGTGGCCAAGGCGATGAGCGTGCCGTTCACCTGGACCCGTGACGAGCTGCCGGACGGCGGGTGGGACACCGCGATACTGCGGGCCTGGCACACCCGGCTGACCGGCGGCGAGCCCGGAACGGTGTCCGCCCTGGAGATCACCGTCCGTCCCGACCGTCTGGGGACCGGCCTGTCACCGGTGATGCTGGCCGCCCTGCGCGACAACGCCGCCCGCCTCGGGTTCGGCGAGCTGCTGGCCCCGGTACGGCCCAACGCCAAGCACCTGGAGCCGCGCACCCCGATGGCGGAGTACGCCGCCCGCACCCGTCCCGACGGCCTGCCGGCCGACCCGTGGCTCCGGGTCCACGTGCGCGCGGGCGGCACGATCGTCAAGGTCGCGCCGCGCTCGATGACGGTGCCCGGCACGCTCGCCGAGTGGCGCGAGTGGACCGGCCTGCCCTTCGACGTCAGCGGTCCGGTCGAGGTGCCCGGCGCCCTCGCTCCGGTCCACTGCGACGTCGATCAGGACCACGCCGTCTACGTCGAGCCCAACGTCTGGGTCCGCCACCGCCTCACCGCCCCGGCCTGATCAGGCGTTCTTGTTCTCCCGGTACGGCGGACCAGAAAAGATTTGACCGCCGAACGCCGTGAAGGGTCGAACATCCGAGCTCCTGTGGATGTATGACTCCGGCCTACGAGGAACTGCCCTTCAGCGAGCTGCTCCACCATCCCGCCGCGACCGCTCAAAGGCTGGACACCGTCCGGGCGTTGCGGCTGCGGCGGCGCGACGCGGGAGACCTCGCTCTGATGCGTGTGGACCAGTTGGAGCGGGACACCGCGGTCGTCGACTTCACCTCCCGCCTGCTCGCCGGGCTGGTGCGTACCGAGAACACCGCGGCGCTGCGTCAGGTTCTGCCCGAGGCACTGCCCTGGAGCACGTTTCTGCCCCCGGAGGATGTGGATGCGATGCTCACCGAACTGGTGGACACGGCGCGTGGAGCGGCGGCTCTGAAGGATCTCACCCCGATAGCGCTCCTGCTGGCCCGGTGGAGGCACAGCGCCGAGATATACGCGGATCCGGCCCCGCTCTCCATCCTCACCCGCGAACCCGACGGCGACCTCGGCCCGGCCACCGCGCCAGAGGTGAGCGGGTGAGCCCGAAGCGGGGTGATCGCGCCGCGCCTCCACCGGTCGGCGGTGAGTACGACATCCGATTCGCCAACGCCGAGGCCACGGACTGACCCTTACGGCGACGGCCGTTCGCGGTTCACGGTGCGTCAGGCCGTCCGATCCCCCGTCCCGGCGATCCGGTCGAGAAGCGCCTCCAGGGTCTTGTCGTCCGTGGAGGGGGACATGACCGTGACCCGCAGGTGACGGACTCCGCCGATCTCGGCCGAGGTCAGGTGGAAGGATCCGTCCGCCATCAGGCGCTCGCGGATCGCCGCCTGGTCGCCCGTGCCGTACCGGAAGCAGACGATGTTGCTCTGCGGTTCGTACGGGAAGACGAACCCGGGCCGCTCCCGGCCCAGCTCCCACAGGCGGCGGGCGGCGGCGTACCGGCCCGCGACGTACTCGCCGAGGCCCCGCTCGCCCCGCCAGGCGAGGTTGAGGAAGATCTTCAGGCCCAGTGCGGCCTTGGCGCACTCCACCGTCCGGCCGGCCGAGTCGAAGTCCTGGGCGCCGTAGAACAGGTAGCTCGCCCGCTGCCGGAACGCCGCGTCCAGGTCGTCCCGGCGCCGGGTCAGCACGGCCGCGGCCAGGCCGGACGTGCGCAGCATCTTGTGCGCGTCCCAGATCAGCGAGTCGGCCAGTTCGATCCCGTCGAGCAGGTGCCGGTGTCCCTCCGACAGCAGGGCCGACGCGCCGTGGGCGCCGTCCACGTGGAACCAGATCCCGTTGGCCGCGCAGAACCCGCCGACGCCGCGCAGGTCGTCGTAGAGGCCGGTGCCCGTCGCGCAGGCGTTCGCCACCAGGGCCATCGGCCGCCGGCCCGCCCGCCGTACCCGGTCCAGGGCCGCGGGCAGGCGGGCGACGTCGATCCGGCCGAGCGGGTCGGCGTCCAGCGGGAGGACGGCCCGCTCCCCCAGTCCGAGGATCGCGGCGGCGCGGGCCAGCGAGTAGTGGGACGCCTCGGGGACGAGCAGCGCGAGGTCTCCGGGCGTCCCCTCGGCCCAGGCGTCCGGCGCTGCGGCGGCGCGGGCGGCCAGCAGCGCGGTGAGGTTGGCCAGCGACCCGCCGTGGGTGAGCACCCCGCCGCCGGTCTCCCCGAAGCCGGCCTTGCCGAGCATCCAGCGCACGACCTCGAACTCGACGGTCGCCGCCGCCGCGCCCATCTCGTAGACCGCCATCGGGTTGTTGGTCACGCCGTGCACGAGGTCGGCGAGCGCGGCGGGGAAGTCGGGGGCGGCGATCTGGTGGCCGAGGGAGGCGGGGTGGTGCGGCCGGCTCCCCTCCGCGAGGTAGGCCGCCAGGAACTCCGCGTGGCTCTCCGGCGTCATCCCGCCCTCGCGGATCCAGCGTGCCAGGCCGAGCCGTTCGGCCAGCTCGTACGGCGGGCGGCGGCCCAGGACCGGTGTCAGGCCCCGCCGGCTCTCGTCCACGTGCGCGGCCAGCTCCTCGACGGTCGCCGCGGCGGCCCGCACGAACTCCTCCACATCCCACGTCACACCGGAATACTGGGTCAAGCGGTCCGTGATGGCCAATTACGGCGGGCTTTCCCGGGGTGAATCGCGGGCCGTCAGGTGACGGCGACGATCGGCAGGCGCAGCGCGCCGGGGGCGGCCTCGGGGACGACCGGGTCGCGCGGCGCGACCGGCGCGATCCGCGCATACGGCGAGCCCGGCGCGGGCCGGGGGTCGGTCTCCCCCCGGTTGGGCCACAGGGCCATGGCCCGCTCGGCCTGGGCGGTGATGGTCAGCGAGGGGTTGACGCCCGGGTTGGCCGAGATGGCGGAGCCGTCCACGACGTGGAGGCCGTCGTATCCGTGGACGCGGTGGTAGGCGTCGATCACGCCGCTGCCCGCGTCGGCGCCGATGACGCAGCCGCCCAGGAAGTGCGCGGTGGCGGGGATGTCGAACAGGTCCAGCCAGGAGCCGCCGGGCATGCCGCCGATCTCCTCGGCGGCCCGGCGGGCGAACTCGTGCCCGGCCGGCAGCCAGGTCGGGTTGGGCTCGCCGTGGCCGCGCCCGGAGCGCAGCCGCCGGCCGAACACGCCCCGGCGGACGGACAGCGTGATCGAGTTGTCCTTGGCCTGCATGACGAGGGCGATGATCGTGCGTTCGGACCAGCGGCGGTGGTCGAACAGCCTCGGCAGCAGGTGGGGCCGGCGCAGCGCCTCGCCGAGGAACTTCCGCCAGCGCGGCGTCCCCCCGTCGCCGGTGTCGCCGTCGATCAGCAGGGAGCGCAGCAGGCCCATCGCGTTGGAGCCGTCGCCGTAGCGGACCGGCTCGATGTGCGTGTGCTCGTCGGGGTGGATGGAGGAGGTGATCGCCACCCCGCGGTTGAGCTTCTCCCCCGGGCTGCCCGCCGGCCGTTCGAACCCGAGCAGCGCCTCGGAGTTGGTCCTGGTCAGCGCGCCCAGCCGGTCCGACAGGCGGGGCAGCGCGCCGGACGCCTTGAGGTGGTGCAGCAGCCGCTGCGTGCCGTACGTCCCGGCCGCGAAGACCACCTGCCCGGCCGTGAGGGTGCGGCGCCGCCACGGCGCCCCGGTCCGGGCGACCTCGACCCGGTAGCCGCCGCCGGTCAGCGGGCGGACCGAGGTGACCGTGGTCTCCGGGTGGATCCTCGCACCGGCTTTCTCGGCCAGGTGGAGGTAGTTCTTGGTCAGCATGTTCTTGGCGCCGTGCCGGCAGCCGGTCATGCACTCGCCGCACTCGGTGCAGCCCCGGCGGCGCGGTCCGGCCCCGCCGAAGTAGGGGTCGTCCACCTCCACGCCGGGCCGGCCGAAGAAGACCCCGACCGGCGCCGGGTGGAAGGTGTGGCCCACGCCCATCCGGTCGGCGACCTTCCTGACGATCTCGTCGGCGCGGGTGACGGTCGGGTTGACCGTCACCCCCAGCATCCGCCGGGCCTGGTCGTAGTAGGGGGCGAGCTCGGCCTTCCAGTCGGTGATCGACGCCCACTGGGGGTCGCGGAAGAACGGGTCGAGGGGCTCGTAGAGGGTGTTGGCGTAGACGAGCGAGCCGCCGCCGACCCCGGCGCCCGCCAGGACCATCACGCCGGTGCCCTTCTCGCCGCGCAGCACGTGGATGCGCTGGATGCCCTTCATGCCGAGCGCCGGCGCCCACAGGAAGTCGCGGACCCGCCAGGACGTCTTCGGCAGCGTGTCCTCGTCGAACCGCCGCCCGGCCTCCAGCACCCCGACCCGGTAGCCCTTCTCGGTCAGCCGGAGCGCCGCGACGCCGCCGCCGAACCCGGAGCCGACGACGAGCACGTCGTAGTTGAACATTCCGCGATTCCCTTCGGGGCGTGACGGGGGGACGCCCGGCGTGTCGGACCGGGCCGCCCCTTCCGCGCGCGGCCCGCCCTCCTACTTCAGGTGCAGCCGCTTCATGGCCTTGAGCAGCCCGGCCAGGGTGTCGGCGTACCTGTCGTACGTCATGCCGAGGATCGGTTCGAAGCCCATCCAGGTCGCCTGGCTGGAGACGGTCTGCGCCTCGGTGTACTTCAGCAGGCCCTCGGCGCCGTGGCGGCGACCGAGGCCGGAGGACTTCATGCCGCCCATGGGCGCGTCGTAGGAGGCGTAGGCCGCGCCGTACCCCTCGTTGATGTTGACCGTGCCGGCCTTGATGCGGGCGGCCAGCGCGCGGCCACGGGCGACGTCGCGCGTCCAGACGGAGGCGTTGAGGCCGTATGCGGTGTCGTTGGCCCGCTCGACCGCCTCGTCCTCGCCGGTGAAGCGGTAGAGCGACACGACCGGGCCGAAGGTCTCCTCGCGGCACAGGCTCATGGTCTCGTCCACGTCCGCCAGGATCGTCGGCTCGTAGAACAGCGGACCGAGGTCGGGCCGGGCCTTCCCGCCGGCCAGGACGACCGCGCCCTTGGCCACGGCGTCGTCCACGTGGGCGGTGACCGCGTCGAGCTGGCGGCGGGAGGTGAGGGAGCCCATCTGGACGCTCCAGTCGAGCCCCGCGCCCAGGCGCATGTTCTTCGTCTGGCGGACGAACCGCTCCGTGAAGGCGTCGTACACGGCGTCGTGGACGTAGAGCCGCTCGACGGAGATGCACAGCTGCCCGGCGTTGGTGAAGCAGGCGCGGACCGCGCCCTGGGCGGCGACGTCGAGGTCGGCGTCGTCGAGCACGAGCATCGGGTTCTTGCCGCCGAGCTCCAGCGAGCAGCCGATCAGCCGCCGGGCCGCCGCCTCGGCGATCTTCCGGCCGCCCCGGGTGGAGCCGGTGAAGGCGACGTAATCGGCGCCGTCGAGCAGCGGGTCGCCGATCTCGGCGGGCTCGCCGAGGACGACCTGCCAGATGTCCCGGGGCATGCCGAGGGAGACCAGCAGGTCGATCGTCCACAGCGTGGACAGCGCGGTCTGGGTGTCGGGCTTGTGCACCACGGTGTTGCCCGCGAGCAGCGCCGGGACGACGTCGGTGACGCCGAGCGAGAGGGGGTAGTTCCACGGCGAGATCAGCGCCACGGTCCCCTTGGGCCGGCGCGCCTCGAAGGTCCTCGTCGCGACGGGGAAGATGCCCGCGCGGCGGCGGGTCTCCAGCAGGCCGGGGGCCCGGCGCGCGTAGTACAGCGTGCAGCCCGCGACGTCGAGGACCTCCTCGAAGGCGTGCCTGCGCGCCTTGCCGGTCTCCCACTGCACGACGTCGAGGATCTCCTCGCGCCGGTCGAGGATGGCGTCGTGCAGCCGCAGGAAGGGCCGGATCCGCTCGGCGGCGGGCAGCGCGGCCCAGGCGGCGCGGGCCTCGCGGGCTCGGGCGTGGGCGGCGCGGACGTCGTCGGCGGTGGAGATGGGCAGCTCGGCGAGGACCTCGCCGGTGAACGGCGCGATGATCTCCTGGGTCTTGCCGGACGAGACCACCTGCCGGGCGACACGTTCGACCATGGTCGGGTCGAGGGTCCTGGTAGCGCCAAGGGTGACAGCCATGCTCGAAGAATATTCGGGAGCGGCCGCCCTGGCTACCGGTCGGTACACCTCCCGCCTCCGGACGGGACGCGACCCGGACCCGCCGCGGCCCGCTCCCCACCCCATCGGGTGCGATCCGGGCCCTCCCATGAACCGGGCGCGATCCGGGCCCGTCATAGGGGCATGAGGACATCCACAGGTACGGCCGGCGCCGTATCCCGCGCGGCCTCCCGCCCGGCGTCCCGCGCCGCCCTCACCCCCACCCGCACCACCCTCACCTCCACCTTCGCCGCGGCCCTCGCCGTGGTCCTGCTCGCCTCGGGGTGCGAGCAGGCGGGGCCGGGCGCGAGCCGTACGGCGCCGGTCGACCTGGGCAGGATCAGGCTGGTCTCCTACGACGGCTGCGACGACATGCTGGCGGGGCTGCGGGCGGCCGCGGCGCGGAACGTCGGCCCGTGGGGCCTGGGGCCGCCGCAGATCATGTACATGGAGGCGCGCGCGGACACCGCCGCGCCCCGCGCCAAGACCGCCGCCCCCGAGCACTCGACCACCAACGTCCACGAGGCCGGGGCGGACGAGCCCGACCTGGTCAAGACCGACGGCAAGCGGGTGATCGTCGTCAACCGGGGCGTGCTGCGGGTGGTGGACGCCGCCACCAGGAAGGTCACCGGCACGCTGAAGCTGGTGGACGGCGACCAGAATTGGGCCCCGGCCGACCTGCTGGTCAGCGGCGACCGGGCGCTGGTGCTGTTCTCCGGAGGCGGAGGCATCCCCTTCGGCGCGATCGCCAAGCGGGCGCCGAGTTCCGGGCCGCGGTACGTGCTCGTGGACCTGGCGGGCAAGCCCACGGTGACCGGCACGCTCACCGCGTCCGGGTCGCACCTGGACGCCAGGATGACCGGCTCGACGGTGCGGATCGTGGTCCGCAGCCAGCCGGAGATCGCCTTCCCCGACCCCGGCCCCGACCTGACGGACGCCGAGCGGATCCGGCACAACCGCGACGTCGTGACCAAGGCCCCGGCCGGGGCGTGGCTGCCGGCGTTCGAGACGACGGACGCCGCGGGGCGCACCACCAAGGGCACGGTCGGCTGCGAGCGGGTCAGCCACCCGGACGAGTACACCGGCACGTCGATGCTGACCGTCTACAGCGTCGATCTGGCCGCGGGCGCGAAGGGGATCGCCGCGCCGGACCCGATCAGCGTGGCGGCCGACGGCGACACGGTGTACGGCACCGCCTCCAGCCTGTACGTGACCAGCAACCCGCGCATGCTGTGGCCCCGGCCGGTCGAGCCGCCCGTGGAGGACGCGCCGTCGGCCACACCCGCGACTCCGGCGGCACCCGTTCCCCCGGTGGAGTCCACGACACCGGGGAAGCCCGCGGTTCCGGACCCGGGGACGGCGACGCCCGCGAACACCGCGCAGGCGCCCCGTGACGAGCCGACGCCGTCCGAGCCGCCGGCCGTCACCGCCGAGCCGACGCCGTCCGAGCCGCCGGCCCGGGACGAGCCGACCCCCTCCGAACCCGCCCCCGTACCGCCCACGGCCACGGCCGAGACCGCGCCCGGGACGGCGGCTCCCGAGGCGACCCCGGTCCTGCCGCCCGAGGAGACCGAGATCCACCGGTTCGACATCGGCGCGCCCGGGGCTCCGCGCTACGTCGCCTCCGGCAAGGTCCCGGGCCGGCTGCTCAACCAGTACTCCCTGTCGGAGTTCGAGGGGCACCTGCGGGTCGCCACCACCTCCGCGGACCTCTCGGGCCCGGCGGCCGGGGAGAGTGACTCCTCCAGCGCCGTGTACGTGCTGGACGCCCGGACCCTGGGAAAGGTGGGCGAGGTCGGCGGGCTGGGCCGGGGTGAGCGGATCTACTCGGTCCGCTTCATCGGCCCGGTCGGCTACGTGGTGACGTTCCGGCAGGTGGACCCGCTCTACACGCTGGATCTGCGTGACCCGAAGGCTCCCCGGGCGACCGGTGAGCTGAAGATCACCGGCTACTCCGCCTACCTGCACCCGGCGGGCGACGGACGGCTGATCGGCATCGGGCAGGAGGCGAGCGAGCGGGGCCGTACGCTCGGCACCCAGGTGTCGCTGTTCGACGTCTCCGACCCCGCCGCCCCGCGCCTGCTGTCGCGGATGTTCGCCAAGGACTCCGGCTCCGAGGCGGAGTGGGACCCGCACGCCTTCCTCTACTGGCCCGCCACCGGCGCCGCCGTCGTCCCGCTGAACTCCTGGAGCGGTGAGCGGCCCACGGGCGGCGCCCTGGTCCTGCGGATCGACGACTCCTCGGTCACCCGGACCGGCACCGTCACGCACCCCCGCCCCGGGGGCCGCGGCGACGCCCGCTTCGCCTACGACCCCGGCATCCGCCGCTCGGTCGTGATCGGCGACGACCTGTGGACGGTCTCCGACCTGGGCCTGAAGGTCAGCGCCCTGAACGGCCTCGCCGACCGGGGCTGGATACCGTTCGACTGACCGGTGGCCCGCCGGGCCGGGCCCGCCGGGCCACGCTCGGCGGGCCACACTCGGTTGGCCGGGCTCAGTTGGCCGGGCTCGGCGGGTCTCCGGGGCCGGTCGCCCTGTCGTCGCGGGCGTCGGCACCCGGAGCAACGTGACCACGCCGGACCACAGACACGTCCACCCGTGGACGAACCGGTGGCACACCGCCAGGGGCCGGCTCCGCGCCGCCGAGTTCCAGGCGTCCTCCCGCTGACCCGGCGCGTCACACCCTTTGCCGGACCGGCCCGTGCGGACCGACCCGGCAAAGGGTGAAGCCGCATTCCAGGACCCCCATTGGAAGAACCATGGTCGCGCCCTCGATCACCATTTGACTACATACAGTTACCTTCTAATGCGAGGTGTAGCGACAGGTCCCTTGAATCACTCAATAGACCAGCCTGTCCGCTTCGCCACGCCTATCACATCCATGCTTGGCAACCGGAGCAACGATGCGCAAAAAATTCACCATGGCCGCCGTGGTCGCCGGCCTCGGCCTCGCGACCGTCACCGCCCCACCGGCCACGGCCGCGTCCGACGACACCATCGTCACGTTCACCATCGACAGCGGCGACCTCACGATCAACGCGCCGGACTCGGTCGACCTGGGCTCGGTGGCCTCCGACGCCACCAGCATCTCCGGACCGATGGGCCCCGTCACGGTGACCGACAAGCGCGGCGTCCTGAACGGCTCCTGGACCGCCACCGCCATCAGCACCGACTTCACCACCGGCGCGGCCACCCCGCCCGAGACGGTCCCCAACATCAACGTCACCTACACGCCGGGCGCCGCCACGGCCACCACCGGGACGGGCACCTTCACCCCCGGCCCCGGCGGCATCATCAACGTGCCGCGCGTCGCCTTCACCGGAACCGACCTCGTCGGTGACAACAGCGCCACCTGGAACCCGACGCTCACCATCACCATCCCGGACGGAAGGGTCGCCGGCACCTACACCGGCACCGTCACCCACTCGGTCGGCTGACCCTCCCGAAACGGCGACAGCCTGTGCGCATCCACGACCTCCTCCGCGGACTGCTGGTGGCCGGGGCCATCGCCTCGGCCACCGCCACACTCCACGCCGGGGCGATCGCCTCGGCCACCGCCACGCTCCACCCCGGTGCCGCGGCGGCGGCCACCGTCGATCACACCCGCGAAAACGGCATCGGGATCCGCCTGGTCGACGCGCCGCTCCAGGCGCGCGCCGACTCGCGGGCCCGCCGCTACATCGTCGACCATCTGAAACCCGGGACGGTCATCCACCGCCGCGTCGAGGTGTCCAACACCACCGGCTCCCCCTGGGTCGTCTCGCTCTACCCGGCGGCGGCCGAGATCCGCGACCGGGCCTTCCGCTTCGCCCCCGGCCGCACCCCCAACGACCTGTCCACCTGGATCAGCACGAACCGGCACGAGATCCTGCTCGCGCCGGGCGCCCGTTCGATGGTCACCGCGACCGTCGACGTGCCGAAAGGCGCCGCCCCGGGGGAGCGCTACGCGATGATCTGGGCCGAGGTGGCCAAGGACCCGCCGCCGGGAGGAGGGCTGCGGCAGGTCAACCGCGTCGGCGTCCGGGTCTACCTGTCCGTCGGCGGCGACAACCCACCGGCCGCGGACTTCACCATCGACACGCTGACCGCCCAGCGGGCGCCGGACGGGCAGCAGATCGTCTCGGCCCAGGTGCGCAACACCGGAGGACGCGCGCTCGACCTGACCGGCGAGGTGACGCTCACCAACGGCGGCCTGACCGCGGGCCCCTACCAGGTCCGGACGGGAACCACGCTCGCCCCCGGCGACGCCGGCCCCGTCACCGCGCCCCTCACCGAACGCGTCCCCGACGGCCCCTGGCACGTCCGCTTCCACCTCGAAAGCGGACTGGTCCGGCACACCGCCGAAGCCGACATCCACTTCCCCGTCGCGGGAGCCGCCAGGATGGCCGCCGCCACCATGGACGACGGCGGCTTCCTCGTGGCGGCGATCGTCACCGCCGGCATCGTCCTGCCCGCGCTGGCGGCGGCTTCGTTCCTGCTCATCCGCGGACGACGCCGCGCCCGCCACGACGCGGCCCCGTGAGCACCTGCCTGACCACGGGGCCACCGCCGTCGTCCGCACCCGGGGGTCCAGCGGCGCGTCCTCCGGAACCGGCCTCGACAGCGCCTTCGACGCGCCCGGCGTCGTCACCTGGATCACCCGGGGCGGAAGCCACCGGGCCGGAACCGGATCTTCCGGTACGTCCTCGACGGTGGCCGGGGACCTGTCCGGAAGATCCGGGGCACCTCATGACCCGGTGACCGGCGTACCGGGTCACGCGCTCCTCGGCACCACGGCGGGCACCACGTCGGGTGCGCCGAGGCGGACCGCGTCGGCCTCCTGGTCGGTGTCCTGCTCCTGGGACAGGCGCTCGGCCTCGACCCGCTTGGTGT
Source organism: Streptosporangium sandarakinum (assembly GCF_013409935.1). Taxonomy (GTDB): domain Bacteria; phylum Actinomycetota; class Actinomycetes; order Streptosporangiales; family Streptosporangiaceae; genus Streptosporangium; species Streptosporangium nondiastaticum. The sequence continues at coordinate 2,515,336 of NZ_JACCCO010000001.1, forward strand.
AGTACTCCACCTCGCGCCGGACCTGCTCCTCGCCCCAGCCCAGCGGGCCGGCGATCAGCTCGGCGGCCTCCTGCGCGACGGCCAGCCCGCGGTGGAAGGTCTCGATCGAGATGTGCGTCCGCCGGGCCAGCACGTCGTCCAGGTGGCGGGCGCCCTCGTGGGTGGCGGCGTAGACGATCTCCGCCCGGAGGTAGTCGTCGGCGCCGGCCAGCGGCCGCGCCAGCGCCGGGTCCTCCTCGATCAGCGTGAGAACCTCTCCGATCATGGAACCGTACCGCTGGAGCAGATGCTCGATCCGCGCCACGTGCAGCCCGGAGGAGGCGGCCAGCCGCTGCCGCGCGTTCCACAGCGCCTGGTAGCCCTCGGCTCCGGCCAGCGGGATCCGGTCCGTGCAGGAGCGCGGGACCCGCTGGTCGAGCCCGTGGGCCACGGCGTCCACCGCGTCCCTGGCCATGACCCGGTAGGTCGTGTACTTGCCGCCGGCCACCATGACCAGCCCCGGCACCGGGTGGGCCACCACATGCTCGCGGGAGAGCTTGGAGGTCTCCTCCGACTCCCCCGACAGCAGCGGCCGCAGCCCGGCGTAGACGCCCTCGACGTCGTCGCGGGTCAGCGGCACCGACAGCACGGCGTTGACGTGCTCCAGCACGTAGTCGATGTCCGCCCGGGAGGCCGCCGGGTGCGCCCGGTCCAGGTCCCAGCGGGTGTCGGTGGTTCCGATGATCCAGTGCCGCCCCCAGGGGATGACGAAGAGCACCGACTTCTCGGTGCGCAGGATGATCCCGGTGAGGGAGTGGATCCGGTCGCGCGGCACGAGCAGGTGGACGCCCTTGGAGGCGCGGACGTGGATCTGCCCTCGCCCGCCCACCAGCTCCTGGATGTCGTCGGTCCACACGCCGGTGGCGTTGACCACCTGCCGGGCCCGCACGTCCAGTTCGGTCCCGGCCTCCAGGTCGCGCACCCGGACCCCGGTGACCCGCTCGCCCTCGCGCAGGAAGCCGACCACCTGCGTCCGGGAGGCGACGTGCGCGCCGTAGGTGGCGGCGGTCCGCAGCATGGTCATCACGTAGCGGGCGTCGTCCACCTGCGCGTCCCAGTACTGCACCGCGCCGGTGAACGCCGACCTGCGCAGCGCGGGCGCGAGCCGCAGCGCCCTCCTGCGCGACAGGTGGCGGTGGCCGGGCACGCCCCGGGTGAACCCGAAGGAGAAACCCAGCGAGTCGTACAGCGCCAGGCCGGCCCCGACGTACGGGCGCTCCCAGCCGGTGTGCGTGAGGGGGAAGAGGAACGGCACCGGGCGGACCAGGTGCGGGGCGATCCGCTGCAGCAGCAGGGCCCGCTCCTGCAGCGCCTCCCTGACCAGGTCGAAGTTGAGTTGTTCGAGGTAGCGCAGGCCGCCGTGGATCAGTTTGGAGGATCTGGAGGAGGTTCCGGAGGCGAAGTCGCGGGCTTCCAGCAGGCCGACGCTCAGCCCGCGGGTGACCGCGTCGAGAGCGACGCCGGCGCCGACGACCCCGCCGCCGATCACCACCACGTCGAGTTCCCGGGCGGCCATCTGCGCCAGCGCGGTGCCCCGCTCTTCGGGACCGAGGCGTGCCGTGCCCGTTCGCACCGTCATGCTGCATCCCCCTGGGGGTTGGAATGTCACCTTGCGCGAGGTATTTACCCCACAAGGCCGAACGACACTACCGGGGAGTAGCACCCGGCGGTGAGATCAGCGCCACATTCGCCTGCCCCGCCGGCCGTACGGCGCGGACCGGCATCCGCCGTCGCGTCCCGGACCTCGCGCCCACGGGCCCCGTCCGTCCGCCGTACGGCGCCGCCGCACCGGCGGACCTGGCGCGGGCCGGGTGCGGTCAGGCGCGGATCACCTCCACGCCCGCCTCCGCGAACCGCGCCGCGGCCTCACCGGGCAGGCTCTCGTCGGTGACGAGGACGTCGACGGCGCCGATCGGGCAGATCCGGGCGAAGGCCCGGCGGCCGACCTTGGAGGCGTCGGCCACCACGACGACCCGGGCCGCCCGGCCGATCAGCAGGTTGTTGACCTCGGCCTCGCCCTCGTGGCGGGCCGACGCGCCCGCCTCGGGGTCGATCGCGTCCACGCCGAGGAACGCGATGTCGAGGGACACCCGCTCCAGCACCCCGGACGCCAGCGGGCCGATCAGCTCGTACGACTGCGGCCTCGCCACCCCTCCGGTCACGACGATCTTCACGTGCCGCCGCACGGTCAGCTCCGCGGCGATGTTCAGGGCGTTCGTGACGAGGGTGAAGCCGGTCTCCGGATCGGCGCGCAGGGCCAGCTCCCGGGCGACCTCCGAGGTGGTCGTGCCGCCGTTCACGCCGACGACCGCGCCGGGTTTCACCAGTTCGGCCGCGGCCCGCGCGATCCGCTGCTTCTCCCCGGTGCGGCGGGCCGTCTTGTAGCGCAGCGGCAGGTCGTAGCTGACGCTCTGCGCGACCGCGCCGCCGCGCGTGCGCATGAGCATCTGCTGCTGGGCGAGCTGGTCGAAGTCGCGGCGGACGGTGGCCGTGGAGACGGCGAGCGCCTCGGCGGCCCGCTCCACCGACAGGCGCCCCTCCTGCGAGAGCAGTTCGAGGATCGCGTTCCAGCGCTCATAGCGGCTCACGGTGCCCAGCCTGACACAGCCCGGCAGGAAACTCACCTGTGCGCGAACTTGCTCATTTCTGCTATAAATCACTCATAAACGAACCATCGGGAGGCAAGCCGTGACTGACGGGACCGCCGGAACCACTCGCACCGAAGCCGAGATCGCATCCCAGCCGGACTGCTGGCGTCGCGTCGCCGAGGTGCCCGCGGGCGCGCTCCCGCGCCGGGGCGAGCGGGTGGCCGTCGTCGGCTGCGGCACCTCCTGGTTCATCGCCCAGGCGTACGCGGCCCTGCGCGAGCGGGCCGGGCACGGCGAGACCGACGCCTTCGCCGCCTCCGAGGCCCCGGCCGGGCGCTCCTACGACCGGGTGCTCGCCCTGACCCGCTCGGGCACCACCACCGAGGTGCTGGAGCTGCTGGAGCGGCTGCGGCCCACCGGCACGCCGACGACGGCGATCACCGCCGACCCCTCGACCCCGATCATGACGCTGGCCGACGAGGTCGTGGTGCTGGACTTCGCCGACGAGGAGTCGGTCGTGCAGACCCGCTTCGCCACCACCCAGCTCGCCCTGCTCCGCGCCCACCTCGGCGAGGACGTCTCCGGCGCGATCGCCGACGCCGAGCGGGTGCTCTCCGAACCGCTGCCCGACGAGCTGATCTCCGCCGAGCAGTTCACGTTCCTGGGCCGCGGCTGGACGTACGGCCTGGCCCTGGAGGCCGCGCTGAAGATGCGTGAGGCGTGCCGGGCGTGGACCGAGTCCTACCCCGCTATGGAGTACCGGCACGGGCCGATCAGCATCGCCGGGCCCGGCCGGGTCACCTGGATGCTCGGCGAGGCCCCCGACGGCCTGCGCGGCGAGGTGGAGGCCACCGGCGGGTCGTTCGTGGAGAGCGGCCTCGACCCCATGGCCGAGCTCGTCAGGGTGCAGCGGGTGGCAGTGGCGCGGGCCCGCGCCGCCGGTCTCGACCCCGACCGGCCGATGCACCTGACCCGCTCCGTCATTCTCCCCGGCTGACGCAGAAGGGGCGGGGAGGAACCCCATGGCGGTGCGCATCGTGACGGCTCCCGCCGTACCTCCGCGAACCGGGCCCACCGGGAACCGGAGAGGATAGGGCCATGAGCATCACTCTCGCCGACGCCCGTGTCGTGACCCCCGAAGGCGTGCACGAAGGCTGGCTCACCGTGGAAGACGGCCGCATCACCCACGTGGGCCGGGGCACCGCCCCCGGACCGGGCCACAGCCTCGCGGGCCGGTACGTCGTTCCGGGCTTCGTCGACATCCACTGCCACGGCGGGGCGGGCGGATCCTTCCCGAACGGCGACCAGGACGAGGCGCGCCGGATCGCCGCCCTGCACGCCCGGCACGGCACCACCACGCTGATGGCGAGCCTGGTCACCGCGAGCCTGGACGACCTGGCCCGCGCCACCTCCGCCCTGGCCGACCTGTGCGAGGACGGCCTGCTCGCCGGCATCCACTTCGAGGGCCCCTACATCTCCCGGGCCCGCTGCGGCGCGCACGACCCCGCCCTGCTGCGCGACCCCTCGCCCGGTGAGTTCGCCGGCCTGCTCGCGGCGGGCCGGGGGCACGTCCGGATGCTCACCATCGCCGCGGAGCTGCCCGGCGCGCTGGACACCGTCCGGGAGGCGGCGGCCAACGGTGTGATCGCCGCCCTCGGTCACAGCGACGCCACCTACGAGCAGACCCTCGCCGGCGTCGACGCCGGCGCCCGCGTCGCGACGCACCTGTACAACGCGATGCCGCCGCTGCACCACCGGAAGCCGGGGCCGATCGCCGCGCTACTGGAGGACGAGCGGGTCACGGTCGAGCTGATCAACGACGGCGTGCACCTGCATCCGGCGATGACCCGCCTGGCCTACGACGTCGCGGGCCCCGCCCGGACGGTCCTGATCACCGACGCGATGGCGGCGGCCGGCATGGGCGACGGCTCCTACCTGCTCGGCCCGATGAAGGTCGAGGTCACCGACGGCGTCGCCCGGCTCGCCGAGGGCGGCTCCATCGCGGGCAGCACGCTCACCATGGACGTCGCCTTCCGGCGCGCCGTCCGGGAGGCCGGGCTGTCCATGACCGAGGCCGCCGAGGTCACCGCGCTCACCCCGGCGCGGGTGCTCGGCCTCGACGACCGCCTCGGGTCCGTCTCCGTCGGCAGGCAGGCCGACCTGGTGGTCCTCACCGACGACCTGGAGGTCGCGGGCGTCATGAGGCACGGAAGCTGGATCACCGAACCCCGTTGACCTCCTGGCCCGGCCCTCCCCGGCCGGGTCGGGAGGTCCCGCCGAAAGGTTTCCGATGAGCTCCTCCGCGGCCGGTTCCGGCACGATCCTCACCGTCACGCTCAACCTGGCGCTGGACGTCACCTACGTGGCCGACGGCGTCGACTGGGACGGCGTCAACCGGGTGCGGTCCGTCCACCGCCGGGCCGGCGGCAAGGGGGTCAACGTGGCCAGGGTGCTGGCCGCCCTCGGCCGCGACGTCCTCGTCACCGGCCTGGCCGGGGGGCCGAACGGCCGGGCCGCCGAAGCCGACCTGTCCGCGGCGGGCCTGCCCGCCGCCCTCACCCCCATCGCCGCCGAGTCGCGCGCCACCCTCGCGGTCTGCGACCCCGCCCCGCTCCCGTACGGCGCGGCGCCGGCCGGTCCGGTCGGGGGCGGCCCGGCGTCGGACGGCACCGCCCCGGAGGACGCGGCCCCGGCATGGACGGCCGGTCCGCGCACCGCCCTGTTCAACGAGCCAGGCCCGACGGTCACCGAGGCGGAGCTGGACGACTTCCTGCGCGATTACGACCGGCGGCTCGGGGATGCCGCGGCCGTCGTGATCTCCGGCAGCCTGCCCCCCGGGGTTCCGGCCGGCTTCTACGCCGAACTCGCCGCACGGGCCCGCGGGCGCGGCGTCCCGGCGATCGTGGACGCCGACGGCGAGCCGCTCCGCGCCGCCCCGGCGGGCCGCCCCGCCGTCCTCAAGCCCAACGCCGAGGAGCTGGCCCGCGCCCTGTCCGCCGCGGACCTCCGGGCGCCGGGCGGTGCTGCGGAGACCGGTGGGGCGCAGGCCGGTGGTTCGGAGGCCCGCGGGACGCCGGCCGGCGTTCCGGGGACCGGGCACGCGCCGATCACCGACGCGCTGGCCGGGGCCGGAGTCCTGCGGCGCGACGGGGCGGAGTCGGTCGTGGTCTCCCTCGGCGCGGACGGGCTCCTGGCGGTGACCCCCGAGGGGGCCTGGCGGGCGGCCATGCCGTACCGGGTGGCGGGGAACCCGACCGGGGCCGGTGACGCGCTCGTCGCGGGGCTGGCGCTGGGCCTGGTGGAGGGCACGCCCTGGCCGGACCGGCTGCGCCGCGCGGCGGCCCTGGGCGCGGCCGCGGTGGCGGCGCCGGTCGCGGGCGACTTCGACGAGGAGACGTTCCGGCGGGTCCTCCCCGGCATCCGGGTGGACCCTGTCGGCCCCTGATCCGTCCGCTTCCTCACGCCGTCCCCCATCTCCCCATGAACCCCTCCCACCCCGGGCCCGGCCCGGACCCCGTAGACGAAAGGGTGACCATGCCTGTTGCCGGCATCGGAGACATCATCGACGCCGCCCCGGCGGGCGTCGGCGCGTTCAACGTCATCCAACTGGAGCACGCCGAGGCGATCGTCGCCGGCGCGGAGGCCGCGGGCATGCCGGTCGTGCTGCAGATCAGCGAGAACTGCGTCCGCTTCCACGGATCCCTGGCCCCGATCGCGGCCGCGTCGCTCGCCGTGGCCCGCGCGGCGGCGGTCCCCGTCGCGGTGCACCTCGACCACGCCACCGACCGGGCGCTGGTGGAGGAGGCCCTGGAGCTGGGCCTGGGGTCGGTGATGTTCGACGCCTCGGCGCTGCCCGACGAGGAGAACGTGGCCGCCACCGCCGAGGTCGCCGCGCTGTGCCACGAACGCGGCGTCTGGGTGGAGGCGGAGCTCGGCGAGGTCGGCGGCAAGGACGGGGTGCACGCGCCGGGTGTCAGGACCAGGCCGCACGAGGCGGTGGACTACGTCGCCAGGACCGGCGTCGACGCGCTGGCCGTGGCGGTGGGCAGCTCCCACGCCATGACCACCAAGGACGCCGTCCTCGACCTGGAACTGATCGCGAGGCTGCGCGCCGCCGTACCGGTGCCGCTGGTGCTCCACGGCTCCTCGGGTGTGCCCGACGAGACCCTGCGCGCCGCCGTACGGCAGGGCATGAAGAAGATCAACATCGCCACGCACCTCAACGTGGCCTTCACCCGCGCGGTCCGCGAGCACCTGGCGGCCGACGAGAAGGTCGTGGACCCCCGCAAGTACCTGGGGTCGGGCCGTACGGCCGTCGCCGCCGAGGTCGCCCGGCTCCTGGGCGTCCTGGCGGGCTGAGCCCCGAGATCACCGGACTCCCGGCCGCCGGAAGAGTGGGCACCGGGGGTCACGGTCGTTCCGGCCGCCGGAAGAGCGGGCACCGGGGGTCACGGTCGTCCCGACCGCCGGAAGGCCGTCGCGGCCTCCGGAGGCCGGACGCCGGAGCCGGGTCCTCCGCTCGCCGAAGGCCGCCCCGGGTTCCGCACGCCCGCCGGGCCGGTCAGGGCCAGTCCCAGCGGACGCCGACCGCACCGGGCCCGAACGGCCCGGTCACCAGGTGGACCGCGTGGTGGGCGTTGAGGGTCAGTGCGCTCTCCGCGCTCTCCGCGCTCTCCGTGTCCTCCCGCCCGCCCGGCTCCCACCCGGTGGGCCCGTGGTCGTCCGGCCCGCGGTCGTCCGTTCCATGCTCGTCCGGCCCGTGGTCACCTGGATCGCGGTCGCCCGGACCGGGGGCGTGACGGGCGAAGCGGCGGACGCGGGACGGGAGCGCGGCCGGGGAGAAGGCGACCCGCAGGACGTACTGGTCGGCGGGGAACCGGAAGGCCCGCTCGTACTCGGTGGTCTCCACGCCGCTCGGGTCGGCGAGCTCGTAGCGGATCACCTGGGTCTCACCGGCCTCCAGCGCCCGGCCGAACAGCAGTTCGGCCACCACCAGCGCGGTCGCCCCGTCGCGCCGGATCCGGCCGACCCGGCAGTCCTCCAGCGCCCTGATCCGCACGCGTTCCACGTCGCATCCCAGGTCGCCCCGGTAGACCATGATGAACCGGTCGGGGTCGTCCCGGCGGGCCCGCACCACCTGGAGCGTCTCGCGCCGCGTGGCGCTGCGGTCGGTCCCGATCTGCAGGGTCTCGTACATCGCGGTGACGTGCAGGCGGCGGTCGTCGGCCACCCCGTCCAGGTCGTGGAGCAGCGCCGACAGGGTGTGCGCCGACCCGGCGAGCGGGGCGGCGGGCTCCCCGTCGCCCGCCGGGGACCGTGCGCCCTGCCCGCGCCCCCGGGGACGCGGCGGGCCGAGAAGCCCCATCAGGGACCGCGGCGGCAGGGCGAGGATCTCCTCCAACGCGCGTACGGCGCGCAGCGACTCGGGCCGCTCCGGGCGGCGCAGGCCCTGCTGCCAGTAGCTCAGGCTCGTCATCCCGACCCGCAGCCCGCGTTCCTCCAGGTGCCGGCGGAGCCGCTCCAGGGTCAGGCCCCGCGCCTCCACCGCGGCGCGCAGCGCGGCGTGGAACGGCCCCTCGTTGAGGGCGAGGCGGAGCTGCGGATCATCCGGCACAGGGGAATGTTCACAGATTTTCCGTCATACGTCATTTTCGCGCCTGTCGCTCACATTTGTCCGACGTCGCGCGTCACACGACCGTCGCACACCGTACAGACCGTCGCGCGTCATAGACCGTCGCACACCGTACACACGGCCATCGCGCGCCATACGACCATCGCGCGTCACACGGCCATCGCGCGCCATACGACCTTCGCGCACCGTACAGACCGTCACGCGCCATACCGCCGTCACGCGCCGCGCGACCGCATCCCGGCGCCACGGACGTACCCCGGCGCCACGGCCGCGACCGGAAGGCCGCGGGCCGACCGGCGGAAGATCACGGCCGTGGCCGGCGGAAGGCCACGGCCGTGATCGGCGAAGGCGCCGGGGCGGGACGTCAGCTGCCCTGCGGGGCGACGACGACCTCGACGCGCTGGAACTCCTTCAGGTCGGAGTATCCGGCGGTGGCCATCGTGCGCTTGAGCGCGCCCATGAGGTTCATCGAGCCGTCGGCGACCGAGGAGGGGCCGTGCAGGATCTGCTCCAGCGTCCCGACCGTGTCGAACCTCACCCGCTTGCCGCGGGGCAGCTCGGGGTGCTGGGCCTCGGAGCCCCAGTGGAAGCCGCGGCCGGGGGCCTCGGCGGCCCGGGCCAGCGGCGAGCCGACCATGACCGCGTCCGAACCGCAGGCGATGGCCTTGGCGATGTCACCGGAGGTGCCCATGCCGCCGTCGGCGATCACGTGGACGTAACGGCCGCCGGACTCGTCCATGTAGTCGCGGCGGGCCGCGGCCACGTCGGAGATCGCGGTGGCCATCGGGACCGCCACGCCCAGCACGGTGCGGGTGGTGTGCGAGGCGCCGCCGCCGAAGCCGACCAGCACGCCGGCCGCGCCGGTCCGCATCAGGTGCAGCGCGGCGGTGTAGGTGGCGCAGCCGCCGACGATCACCGGAACGTCGAGCTCGTAGATGAACTGCTTGAGGTTCAGCGGCTCGGCCCGCCCCGAGACGTGCTCGGCGGAGACCGTGGTGCCGCGGATCACGAAGATGTCCACGCCCGCGTCGATGACGGCCTTGTGGTACTGGACCGTGCGCTGCGGGGACAGCCGGACGGCCGTGGTCACCCCGGCCTCGCGGATCTCCGCGATGCGGCGGCCGATCAGCTCCTCCTTGATCGGCGCGCTGTAGATCTCCTGGAGCCGCCGGGTGCCGGCCTCACCCTGCAGCTCGGCCACCTCGGCCAGCAGGGACGCGGGGTCGTCGTAGCGGGTCCACAGCCCTTCGAGGTCGAGTACGGCGAGGCCGCCGAGCCGGCCGACCTCGATCGCGGTCGCGGGCGAGACGACGCTGTCCATCGGGCTCACCACGACGGGCAGCTCGAACCGGTAGGCGTCGATCTGCCAGGCGATCGAGACCTCCTCCGGATCGCGGGTACGCCGGGACGGGACGATGCCGATCTCGTCCAGCGCGTAGGCACGACGGCCGTTCTTGCCGCGCCCGATCTCCACCTGAGTCATATGCCTGTCTTTCCCATTTCGTGCGGGTGCAGCGCACGCGATCGGGCGCGAGCCGTACCTGCCGTCTCGGCCCGCCCGCTCGGCGTGCCTGGTACGAGTCGGTCGTTTCCGTCGTCCGCCCCGGGCATCCGCGGCCGGCCCCCTACCGGCGGTGGTAGTTGGGGGCCTCGACCGTCATCTGGATGTCGTGGGGGTGGCTCTCCTTGAGGCCCGCCGCGGTGATCGGCATGAGCTCGCACCTGGCGTGCATCTCCGAGATCGTGCGGCACCCGGAGTACCACATGCCCTGGCGCAGGCCGCCGACGAGCTGGTGGGCGACCGCGGCGACCGGGCCGCGGTAGGGGACCTGGCCCTCGATGCCCTCGGGGATGAACCTGTCCTCGCCGCCGACGTCGGCCTGGGCGTAGCGGTCCTTGCTGAAGGAGGCGCCGCCGCGCTCGCGGTTGCGGACCGCGCCGAGCGAACCCATACCGCGGTAGGACTTGAACTGCTTGCCGTTGATGAAGATCAGCTCGCCCGGCGACTCCTCGCAGCCCGCCAGGAGGGAGCCGAGCATGACCGCGTCGGCGCCGGCCGCGATGGCCTTGACGATGTCGCCGGAGTACTGCAGGCCGCCGTCGCCGATCACAGGCACCCCGGCGGGACCGGCGGCCAGGGACGCCTCGTGGATGGCCGTCACCTGCGGGGCGCCGACACCGGCGACCACGCGGGTGGTGCAGATGGAGCCCGGCCCGACGCCGACCTTGACCGCGTCGGCGCCGGCGTCGACCAGCATCTGGGCGCCGGCGCGGGTGGCGATGTTGCCGCCGATCACCTCGACGCCGCTGTTGGCCTTGATCTTGGCGATCATGTCGGCGAGCCCTTTGGAGTGACCGTGCGCGACGTCGACGATGATCACGTCCGCCCCGGCCTCGATGAGGGCGGAGGCCCGCTTCTCGGCGTCGTTCCCGACGCCGATGGCCGCCCCCACGACGAGCCGTCCGTCGGCGTCCTTGGTGGCGAGGGGGTACTGCTCGCTCTTGGTGAAGTCCTTGACGGTGATGAGCCCGCGGAGCCGCCCGGTGGGGTCGACCAGCGGCAGCTTCTCGATCTTGTTCTTCCTGAGCAGGTCGAACGCGTCGTCCCTGGAGACCCCGACCGGCGCGGTGACCAGCGGCATGGGGGTCATGACCTCGCGCACCGGGCGGCTGTGGTCGGTCTCGAAGCGCATGTCGCGGTTGGTGACGATGCCGACGAGGACGCCGTCGGCGTCGGTCACCGGGACGCCGGAGATGCGGTAGGTGCCGCACAGGCGCTCGACGTCGGCGAGGGAGTCGTCCGGCGAGCAGGTGACGGGGTTGGTCACCATCCCGGCCTCGGAGCGCTTGACGAGGTCGACCTGCTGGGCCTGGTCCTCGATGGAGAGGTTGCGGTGCAGGATGCCGATGCCGCCCTGGCGGGCCATCGCGACCGCCATCCGGGCCTCGGTGACCGTGTCCATCGCCGCGGAGATCAGCGGGATGCTCAGCGTGATCCCACGTGACAGACGGGTGCGGGTGTCGGCCTCACCCGGCTGCAGGTCCGAGAAGGCGGGCACGAGCAACACGTCGTCGAACGTGAGTCCCGGTTCGGTGAACTTGGCCATCTGCAACCCTTCTGCCTCGGCGCTCTCATGGCTGGGGAAAGGCGCCGGCCCCCGTATGCAAGTTTAGGGTCTGGCTCCCAAGCAGGGGACGCCGGGCGCGAAACCCCGGGACACCGGGCGCGCGACCCCGGACGCGGGCCCCGGGCGCGGGTCCGGTTCGGCGGCCGTACGGTCGTCCCGCGCGGCGGGCCGTACGGTTCGCCGCGGGTGCCGGGCGCGGGCCCCGGCGGGTCCGGTTCGACGGCCGTACGGTTCGCCGCGGATGTCACGTCCCGGACGGCTCGGACAGTTCGGGGCCTGCCCATCGCATCGAGGTCATAAGGTGGGATAGTGCTCGACGATGTCCCACGCGACCCGTTCGCGGACGACCCCGACGACCCGGCGGCGACCCTGGGAGAGCCAGGCGACGCCGAACCGCTGACCTCAGCCGAACGCGACGAGGCCATGACCGACCTGGCCGACGTGGAGGTCTTCCGCTCCCTGCTCGAACCGCACGGCGTGCTCGGGCTGGTCCTCGACTGCCCGGAGTGCGGCGAACAGCACTACTTCGGCTGGGAGCTGCTGCGCGGCAACCTGCGCCAGATGATCGAGAAAGGCTGGCCGCAGGTGCACGAGCCCGCCTACCAGCCCGACCCGAGCGACTACGTCACCTGGGAGTACGCCAGGGGCTACGTCGACGGTGTGATCGACACCGAGGAACGCCGCTGATCGACGTCGTCGACCAGCGCCGCGAGCAGGGCGATCGCCGGATCCGCGGTGGGGACGGGCTCCCTGCGGGAGAGGGCCTCCAGCAGGGCGTCGGTCCCGGCCACGGCCGCGCCGTCGCACGCCCCGCCGTCGTCCGGCCCGCGCTCGCGCGCCGGACGGAGCGGGTGGACGGTGGTCATGCCCGCGCTCGCTCGGGGTGCTCGCCGGCCCGGCCGGACCCGCGCCGGGGACGGCGCGACCCTCGCCGGGCGCCGCTCGACGGGTTCGGGGTCAAGCCGTCGACTCCAGCTCCGCCATCGCCCTCAGCCGGGCCAGCGCCCGATGCTGGGCGACGCGAACCGCTCCTGGTGACATGCCCAGTACATTACCCGTCTCCTCGGCGGACAGGCCCGACACCACCCGCAGGATGAGCAGCTCCCGCTGGTTGTCGGGGAGCCTGGACAGCAGCCTGCGCGCGTGCTCGGCCTCGATGTAGCGCACCACGGTCTCCTCCGGGCCGGGGCCGTCGTCGGGCCCGTCCGGGAGGTCCTGCGTGGGCACGGCCGAGCGCACGGAGCTGCGCAGGGCGTCGGCCACCTTGTGGGAGGCGATGCCGAAGACGAAGGACGCGAAAGGGCGCCCCATGTCGCGGTAGCGGGGCAGCGCGGACAGCACCGCGATGCACACCTCCTGGGCCACGTCGTCCGCGATGTGATACTGACCGGAAACCCGGCCCAGACGAGCACGGCAATAACGGACGACCATTGGCCGCAACTGTGCGATCAGACTTTCGATCGCGGTTCGATCACCTTGAACTGCGAGGCTCGTCAGATCCTTGAGGTCATCCCCGTGGGCGCTCCCTTCAGATCTCGTCGCAAGCCTTACCCCTCTTTTGGCGTCGGCGACGCATCCCTCGGTCACGTTACGCATGATGCCCGTATCGCTCGGGCCTGTCCCCATGACCAACGGCTACGGATTGGTCACATTGACACGCCGATAACGGGGTGTAATCGCGCGACGACAGTAAGGGTCACGTGATGAAAATATATTTCATAGACCGGTCTAATATGTCAGTGATTTCCCATAAGGGGGTTTCTCTTACCGGCTCTCCGCCGTGACGCTTTGGGGCCCCTTTCGGGCCATCCGAAAACACGTACGGCCCGCGCCCCGAACGGGACGCGGGCCGTACCGGCCGATCGCGCGGATCAGTGGCCGTGACCGTGACCGTGGCCGTGACCACCGGCGGCGGCCGGAGCCTCCTCCTCGGGCTTGTCCACCACGAGGGCCTCGGTCGTCAGCAGCATGCCGGCGATGGAGGCGGCGTTCTGGACGGCCGAACGGGTGACCTTGACCGGGTCGATGACACCCTGAGCGATCAGGTCGCCGTACTCGCCGCTCGCGGCGTTCAGGCCGTGGCCGACCGGGAGCTCGGAGACCTTGGACGTCACGACGTAGCCCTCCAGACCGGCGTTCTCGGCGATCCAGCGGGCCGGCTCGACGAGCGCCCGGCGGACCACGCCCACACCGGTCGCCTCGTCGCCGCTCAGGCCCAGGTCGTCAAGGGCCTTGGAGACGTGGACGAGCGCGGAGCCGCCACCGGAGACGATGCCCTCCTCGATCGCGGCGCGCGTCGCGGAGATGGCGTCCTCCAGGCGGTGCTTCTTCTCCTTGAGCTCCACCTCGGTGGCCGCGCCGACCCGGAGCACGCAGACGCCGCCGGCGAGCTTGGCCAGGCGCTCCTGCAGCTTCTCGCGGTCCCAGTCGGAGTCCGACTGCTCGATGGCGACCTTGATCTCGCGGACGCGGTCCTCGATCGCCTGCGCGTCGCCGGCGCCGTCCACGACGGTGGTGGCGTCCTTGGTGACCACGACGCGGCGGGCGGTGCCGAGCACCTCCAGGCCGACGTGCTCCAGCTTGAGACCGATCTCCTCGCTGACGACCTGGCCGCCGGTGAGGATGGCGATGTCCTGGAGCATGGCCTTGCGGCGGTCACCGAAGCCCGGGGCCTTGACGGCGACGGAGGTGAAGGTGCCGCGGATCTTGTTGGTCACCAGGACCGCCAGGGCCTCGCCCTCGACGTCCTCGGCGATGACCAGCAGCGCCTTCTTGGTCTGCGCGACCTTCTCCAGCAGCGGCAGGAAGTCCGCGACGGAGGAGATCTTGCCCTGGGTGATCAGGATGTAGGGGTCCTCCAGGACCGCCTCCATGCGCTCCTGGTCGGTCACCATGTAGGGCGACAGGTAGCCCTTGTCGAACTGGAGACCCTCGGTGAACTCCAGCTCCAGGCCCATGGTGTTGGACTCTTCGACGGTGATGACGCCGTCCTTGCCCACCTTGTCGAACGCCTCGGCGATCAGGTCGCCGATCTTGGCGTCCTGCGCGGAGATCGTCGCCACGTGGGCGATCTCCTTCTTGTCGGCGACCGGACGGGCGGTCTCGACCAGCCTGTCGCTGACGGCCTTGGCCGCGAGGTCGATGCCCCGCTTGAGGCCCAGCGGCTGGGCGCCGGCGGCGACGTTGCGCAGACCCTCGCGGACCATCGCCTGGGCGAGGACGGTCGCGGTGGTCGTGCCGTCACCGGCGATGTCGTTGGTCTTCGTCGCGACTTCCTTGGCGAGCTGCGCGCCGAGGTTCTCGTACGGCTTCTCCAGCTCCACCTCGCGGGCGATGGTGACGCCGTCGTTGGTGATGGTCGGAGCGCCGAACTTCTTGTCGATGACGACGTTGCGGCCGCGGGGGCCGAGGGTCACCTTGACGGCGTCGGCGAGGGCGTTGACACCGCGCTCCAGCGAGCGGCGGGCGTCCTCCTCGAACGACAGGATCTTGGGCATGACAGTCCTCTCTGGGGGCACGTGGGAGCATCGAAGCCCCGGGCGCTCTCGCGACCCGGGGCTCGATGCGTCATCTCGGAAACGTCGGAAGCGATGAACTACTTCTCGACGATGGCGAGCACGTCACGGGCGGAGAGCACGAGGTACTCCTCGCCGCCGTACTTCACCTCGGTGCCGCCGTACTTGCTGTAGAGGACGACGTCGCCCTCCTTGACGTCGAGCGGGATGCGCTTGTCGCCGTCCTCGTCCCAGTTGCCCGGGCCCACCGCGAGGACCCTGCCCTCCTGGGGCTTCTCCTTGGCGGTGTCAGGAATGACCAGGCCGGAGGCGGTGGTCTGCTCGGCCTCAAGCGGCTGGACCACGATGCGGTCGCCGAGCGGCTTAACGGGAACCTTGGTGGCGGTCGTCACGTCGGACCTCCCCTTCAGATTTGAATGATCTAGAAGAGGCGACCAGCGGTCTGCCGTCGCGGGTGTCAGACCAGCCTCGTCGCGCTTGCATTGGCACTCTCACCGGGAGAGTGCCAATACGGAACAGTATGCAAGGAGGCCTTGACAGTCAACACGAACCGCCCGCCGACGCTCCGGGCGCCCTCGACAAGGGGACAGGAGCCCTCACCGGGGGCAACATGAGAGGGAAGCGGGACGACGGACATCGACGGGAAGTAATGCGATGGTCACGAAAAGAAACGGGAATGACGCTACGGTGGACGACGTGACCAGCACTGTCTGCGAGAAGACGGGCACGCGAGGTGACGGCCGCGACCCGCTCGCCAACTGGCCCCGCCCCCCGGCCGGCGGGTGGACCGCCGACGATCTCGACCGCCTGCCCGACGAGGGCCCGAACGGCGAGCCGGACTTCTTCAAGCACGTCGAACTCGTCGATGGAGCCCTCGTCTTCATGTCCCCCCAGAAGCGTTTCCACGAGTCCGTGATCTACGGGCTCCGCACCGCCCTCAACTCGCAGGCGCCCCATCACCTCAAAGCCGTGACGCAGATGGACCTCGTACTCGGTGAGAAGCAGCGCCCGTGCCCGGACGTCGTCGTCATCGACGCCGAGGCGGCGAAGGACCGCTCCCGCACCTCCTACAAGCCCGACGAGGTGCATCTCGTCATCGAGGTGGTCTCCCCCGAATCCAGGTTCCGTGACCGCGAGGTCAAGCCGAAGCTCTACGCCGAGGCCGGCATTCCGCATTTCTGGTTGGTGGAGGACAAGGGCGGTGATCCGGTGATCCACGTCTACCAGTTGGACCCGGTCACCCGCTCCTACATGGTCACCGGCATCCACCACGACCGCCTCAAGACCGGCGAGCCGTTCGACATCGATCTCGTCCTGACCTGCCTGCCCGACTGAGCGGGTCACCGCGCCGCGCCGACGGCCTCCGGCCAGGCGGTAGCGTCGGGCGGTGTGGACCTCGACGCATTCCGGGAACTGCTGACGCCGCGCGGCCAGGAGGCCCTCGCGGCGGCGGCCGAGGCCGCGGGTGACGGCCCGGTGGCCGCGGTGACGCGGCTGCGCAGGACCTACGACGCGGCCCTGACCTCCGCGGCGCTCACCCAGGCGGCGCTCAGGGAGCGCGCGCGGGAGAAGTTCGGTTCCGACGCCGCCGTCATGTACTTCACCCCGCACGGCCTGGAGCAGGCCACCCGCCGAGAGGTGGCCGACCACCGAGCCCGGCGCGTCCCGGCCGGCTCCCGGGTGGCCGACGTCTGCTGCGGGATCGGCGGCGACCTGCTGGCGCTGGCCAGGGCGGGCTGCGTCGTGGAGGCCGTGGACGCCGACCCGCTCACCGCCGCCGTCGCGCGGGCCAACGCCGACGCCCTGGGCCTCGGCGACCGCGTCACGGTCCGCGCGGCCGAGGCCGCCACGGTCGACCCGTCGGCCTTCGACGTGCTGTTCGCCGATCCCGCCCGCCGTACCGCGCGGGGCAGGACGTTCGACCCGATGGCCTACTCTCCGCCGTGGCCGGAGGTCCTCGGCATGGTGGCGAAGGCCCCGGCGGCCTGCCTGAAGGTCGCCCCCGGCATCCCGTACGAGTTCATCCCGGACGGCGCCGAGGCCGAGTGGGTCTCCTGGCGCGGCGACGTCAAGGAGGCCGCGATCTGGTGCGGCGGCCTGGCCGGAGACGCGGGGCGCAGGGCCACGATGCTGCCGTCCGGCGTGACGCTGACGCCGGATCCGGACGCGGAGCCCGCCCCGGTGGGCGCGATAGGCCGCCACCTCTACGAGCCGGACGGCGCGGCCGTACGGGCGCACCTGGTGGCGGAGGTGGCCCGGCAGGTGGGCGGCCGGCTGCTCGACGAGCGCATCGCCTACATCACCGGCGACACCGGGGCGACCACGCCCTGGGCGGCGCGGTACGAGGTGCACGAGATGATGCCGTTCTCGCTCAAGCGGCTGCGGGCGGCGCTGCGCGAGCGCGGGGCGGGCACCGTGACGGTCAAGAAGCGCGGCTCGGCGGTCGACGTGGAGCGTCTGCGCAGGGATCTGCGGCTCTCCGGCGGCGGGTCCGCGACGGTGGTCCTCACCCGCGTCGGGGAGCGGCCGTTCGCCCTCATCTGCAGCCCGGCCTGACCCGCGGAGAAAGGACCGCGCGCCCCGTGGTCCCCGGGGCGCGCTGGGCCGTGCCGTCAGACGTGGACGGTGGTGATCGGAAGCGAGGAGTCGGCCGGGATCTCCAGGGACGACGGGGTGACGCCCGCCGCCACCAGGTCGGAGCCCAGGGTGGCCACCATCGCGCCGTTGTCGGTGCACAGCCCCGGCCGGGGGACGCGCAGCCGCACCCCGGCCGCGTCGCAGCGTTCCTGTGCCAGGGCGCGCAGCCGGGAGTTGGCCGCCACGCCGCCGCCGATCAGCAGGTCCTGGACGCCGTGCTCGCGGCACGCCTGGAGGGCCTTGCGGGTCAGCACGTCGACCACGGCCTCCTGGAACGACGCCGCCACGTCGGGCACGTGGACCGGCTCGCCGGACCTCTCCCTGGCCTCCACCCAGCGGGCCACGGCGGTCTTCAGGCCGGAGAACGAGAAGTCGAGGGTGCCGTCGTCGTACTTGCCCCGGGGGAAGGCGATGGCCGTGCCGGAGCCGTCGCGGGCGGCCCGGTCGATGTAGGGGCCGCCGGGGAAGGGCAGGCCGAGCACCCGCGCCACCTTGTCGAACGCCTCGCCCGCGGCGTCGTCCACCGTGGAGCCGAGCGAGATGACGTCCTTGGCGACGTCGGGCACCAGCAGCAGGGAGGAGTGTCCGCCCGAGACGAGCATGGCGATGCAGGGCTTGGGCAGGGCGCCGTGTTCGAGCTGGTCCACGGCCACGTGGGCGGCCAGGTGGTTCACCCCGTACAGCGGGACGCCGAGGCCCAGCGCGTACGCCTTGGCGGCGGCCACGCCGACCAGCAGCGCGCCGGCCAGCCCCGGCCCGGCGGTCACCGCGATCGCGTCGATGTCGGAGAAGCGCAGGCCCGCCTGCTCCAGCGCCCGCTCGACGGTGGGGGTCATCGCCTCCAGGTGCGCCCGGGAGGCCACCTCTGGCACCACGCCGCCGAAGCGGGCGTGCTCGTCGACGCTGGAGGCGATCGTGTTGGCCAGCAGGGTGTGTCCCCGGACGATGCCGATCCCGGTCTCGTCGCAGGAGGTCTCGATGCCCAGGACCAGGGGTTCGTCACTCATGGATGAGATCCTTCCGCATCGTGATCGCGTCGGTGCCGTCCTGGTAGTAGCGGCGGCGCAGGCCGAGCCGGACGAAGCCGAACCGCTCGTACATCGCCTGCGCGGCGGGGTTGTCGGCGCGCACCTCCAGGAAGACCGACCGCACGCCGCGCCGTCCGGCCTCGGCCAGCAGCTCGGTGAGCAGGGCGCCGCCGACCCCGGTGCGCCGCCGGTCGGCCGTGACGGCGATGGTCTGCACGTCGGCCTGGTCGCCGGCGGCGAAGAGCCCGGCGTAGCCGATGATCCCGTCGCCGGCCTCGGCCACCACGTAGTGGCGGGTGCCGGGCTGTCCGGCGAGCTCGTCGCGGAGCATGCCCTCGCTCCAGGCGTCCGCGGGGAAGGTGTCCCGCTCGATCTTCAGCACGGCGGACAGGTCGTCCTCGGTCATCGTGCGCAGCGTCACGGTCATGTGCCGACCTTCTTGGGCGCAGCGGGCACCTGGGCGTCGGGGCGGCGGAGGTACACCGGGCGGGGCAGGCTCAGCACGGGGTGCGTGCCGCTCTCCACGACCTCGCGGACGTCGGGCTCGCCGAGCTGCTCGGCGGCCAGCGACGCCAGCGCCCCGGCGAAGGGGTACTCGGGCGCGTCCAGCAGCCGGGAGGCGCCGACGACCTCGGCGTACATCCGCGCGCCCGCGCCGACGAGCGGGAGGTCGGCGGGCAGGTCGTGGGGCCGGCTCACCGCGGGGCCGGACAGCCGGGTCCGCATGTCCTCGTAGTGGCCCCAGAACACCTCCTTGCGCCGGGCGTCGGTGGCGACCAGGAACGGCTCGGACAGCCCGCTGCCGTAGGCGACGGCGTCGAGCGTGCACACGCCGTACGCCGGGACGCCGAGCGACGCGCCGAGGGCCTGGGCGGTCATCAGGCCGACCCGCAGGCCGGTGTAGGGGCCGGGTCCGGCGCCCGCGACGACGACGGTGACGTCGGCGAGCGTGGCGCCGGCCTCCCGCAGGACGGTCTCGATCGTGGGCACGAGCAGTTCGCCGTGGCGGCGGGCGTCGACGGTCGTCGACTCGGCGAGGACCCGTTCACCGTCGTGCAGCGCTGCGGTGACGGCGGGGGTCGCGGTATCAAAGGCCAGGACCAGCACGAACAGTTAGCCTAGTCCGTCACGCGGGAGCCGGGACCGCTTCCCGGCGGCCGTCCGGGCCCGGGGCCCGTGGAGAACCCCGTGAGAACCGGGCCGTCCGCGCCTCGGGCCCGTGGAGATCGGGGCCGCCCCATCGGAATCCCGCTCCCCCGTCTCGGGCCCGCGGAGATCGGGGCCGTCCGGGCGCCGGGCCCCGGCCGGCGGCCGTCCCACCGGAATCCCGCTCCCCCCGCCGGTCCCGGCGGCGCGTTCGGGGGCGGAAAAGGATTCTCTCCACCGTAACCAAAAGTCAGACATAAGAGTAAAAGATTCACGAATGGCGTTCTATACCCTAAATTTCAAGATATTGATGATCACGAAAGCCATGAAGGGGTTTCGGCCGGTCACGGGGAGATTTTTTGAGCGACCTCCGCAAGGTACGGGTCCTCGGACCCGTGGACGCAATGGTGGACGGAACGGCCCTGGAGATAACCGGCCGGCGTCAGCGCGTCGTTCTCGCGCTGCTCGCGCTGAACGCCGGCCGGGTCGTCCCGCTCGACCTCATGATCGACGCCGTCTGGGGCGAACGTCCCCCGGCGTCCGCGCGCAACCAGATAGCCATCTGCGTCACCCGGCTGCGCCGCGTCCTGCACGGCCCGGGTGAGCAGCTGGTGGCCGCCGTGCCACCGGGCTACCAGCTCCGCCCCGAGGCCGTCACCGTCGACCTGAACACGGCGGAGGAACTGGTCAGGGCCGGCCGCGCGGCCGCGGAGGAGAACGATCCCGCGACCGCGGCCGAACGGCTTCGGTCGGCCCTGGACCTGTGGCGCGGTGAGACCCTGTCCGGCCTCGACAGCGACATCATGAGCACCGAGGCCACCAGGCTGGAGGAGTGGCGGCTCGGCGTCATCGAGGAATACCTGGATCTGCGGCTGGTCCACGGCCTCGGCGGTGAGGTGATCACCGAACTCACCGACCTGGTCGGCCGCCACCCCTTCCGGGAGAGGCTCCGCGCCACGCTCATGCGGGCGCTGTGCGGGGCCGGCCGCCAGGCCGAGGCCCTCGACGTCTACCGCCAGGGCCGTAAGCTCCTGGCCGACGAGCTGGGGGTCGACCCGGGCCAGGAGCTCCGGCTCACCCACGACGCGATCCTCCGGGGCGAGCTGGCGGTGTCCCCCGCCCCGCGCCCGTCGATCCCCGTCGTCCCGGCGGCCCCGGTGACGGCCGCCCAGCTCCCGTCCAACGTCGCCGGATTCGTCGCCCGCGAGCGCGAACTGGCCGAGATGGACCGGGTCTTCGCCGAGAGCCGCGCCGCGGGCGTGCCCGCCTGCATCGTCGTGACCAGCATGGGCGGCGCGGGCAAGACCGGCCTGGCCGTACGGTGGGCCCACCGGGTGGCCGAGCACTTCCCCGACGGGCAGCTCTTCATCGACCTGCACGGCTACACCGCGCAGACCGAGCCGCTCACCCCGGAGGCGTCCCTCGACCGGTTCCTGCGCACCCTCGGGGTCCCCGGCGAGCGCGTGCCGGCCGGGCTGGAGGACCGCGAGGCGTTGCTGCGCAGCATGCTCGCCAACCGGCGCGTGCTGTTCGTGCTGGACAACGCGCGCACCTCCGCGCAGGTCAGGCCGCTGCTGCCGGGCAGTCCCGGCTGCGCGGTCGTCATCACCACCCGCGACCAGCTCATCGACCTCGTGGTGCGTGAGGGCGCCCACCCGATGCGGCTGCCCACGCTGACCCCCGAGGAGTCCGCCGCCCTGCTCGGCACCATCGTCGGCCCCGAGCGGATCGCCGCCGACCCTTGCTCCACCGCCAGGCTCGCCGAGCTGTGCGACGGGCTGCCGCTCGCCCTGCGCATCGCGGGCGCCCGGCTCCTGGCCCGGCCGCACTGGACCCCGGCCAGCCTGGCCGCCCGGCTCGACGACGAGCAGCGCCGGCTCGCCGAGTTCAGTCACGGCGAGGTGGGGCTGCGGGCCGGCTTCTCGCTCAGCTACCAGGGGCTGAGCGGGCCGGCCGCGGAGCTGTTCCGGCGGCTGGGCCTGCTGCGAATGCCGGACTTCGCCGACTGGGTGACCGCGGCCCTGCTCGGCACCGGTCTCGGCCAGGCCCAGGTCTGCCTGGAGGAGCTGCTCGACGCCCAGCTCGTGCACACCGTGGGCCCGG
Source organism: Streptosporangium sandarakinum (assembly GCF_013409935.1). GTDB lineage: Bacteria > Actinomycetota > Actinomycetes > Streptosporangiales > Streptosporangiaceae > Streptosporangium > Streptosporangium nondiastaticum. The sequence continues at coordinate 2,537,152 of NZ_JACCCO010000001.1, forward strand.
ACGCCTCGGGCCGCCTCCGGCACCGCATGCACGACCTGGTGCGGCTCTACGCCAGGGAACGGGTGCTGGCCGAGGAGCCGGAGGAGTGCCGCAGCGGCGCGCTGGCCCGCGTACTCGGCCGCCTCCTCGCCCTGGCGCACGAGGCCAACCGCCGGGAGCGGGGCGGCGACTTCACGATCATCCGGGGTGCGGGCGCCTACTGGGAGCCGCCGGACGGACTGGACGAGAACCTGCTCGCCATGCCGCTGGACTGGCTGGAGTCCGAACGGCACACGCTGGTGGTCGGCGTGACGCAGGCGGCCGAGTCGGGATTCCCGGAGCTGTGCTGGGAGCTCGCGCTGGCCGGCGTCACGCTGTTCGAGGCCAGGGGCTACCTCGACGACTGGCGCCGGACGCACGAGCAGGCCATCGCCGCCGTACGGCGGAGCGGCGCGCTGCTCGGCGAGGCGGCCATGTCCTACAGTCTGGGCAGCCTGGAGCTGTACTACGGAGTGAAGTCCTCCCGGCTGCTCGACACGGCCCTGGAGCTGTTCGAGAAGGTGGGCGACGCGCACGGCAAGGCCCTGGCACAGCGCTACCTCGGGCTCTCGGAGCACTTCCGCGGTCACCACGCCGAGGCGCTCGCCCGCTACGAGGCCGCGCTGCCCGCGCTCCGGGACGCCGGCGACCGCGCGGCCGAGGCGCACGTCCTCGGCTGCATGGCGCAGATCGCGATCCTGCGCGGGGACTACGAGCTCGCGAGGACCAGGCTGCGGGAGGCCCTCGCCATCTGTGAGCGGGTCGGCTACCGGCGTGGCCAGGCCCAGGCGCTGTGGCGGCTGGGCGAGCTCCACCTGCGCAGCGGTGACGTCCGGCGGGCGGCGGCGGCGTTCGAGGAGGCCCTGGAACTGGTACGGCAGCGCCGCGACGCGCTGGGCGAGGCGTACATCCTGTGCGGGCTCGGTGAGACGCAGATCCTGCAGGGGATGCTCGACCGCGGACGCGAGACCCTCTCCCGGGCCCGCCAGGTGGCGCAGGAGGCGGGACAGGCCGCGGCCCACGCCCGCGCCTGCTTCTCCCTGGCCCAGGCGATGATCGCCGGTGGGGACCCGGAGCGGGCCGTCGCCCTGCTGCGCGAGACCGCCGCCATCGCGGCCGACGACACCGCCCCCATCTGGGAGAAGCGCGCCCTGTCGGCCCTGGCGGATCTCGGCGCGCAGCCGGGCGACCTCGTCCCCTGAGTCATCCCCACATGTCGCCGCCGCTCCAGCCCCCGCTGGGGCCGCCGTGACCGTTGCCGCCGTTGTGGCCGGGACCGGGGCCGTTGCCGGGCTCCTGGCCCTGGTCGCAGGACACCGGGACGCACTCGCCGCCGGCCGGTCCCTGAGCGGCCTCCGCCGCCACCGGGCCGAGGATCAGGCCGCAGATCACCAGAGCCAGCATCGTCTTGGCCTCGCGCTTCATGTCGACTTCCTCATCTCCGTAGCGTCCGCTTGACACCTCCAGACACTAGGGGCCGCCTATTTCCCGCCAATTTCTTCGCGCTGTTCTCCCTGCTCACGGCCACGGAGCCGACCCCTTCCCCGCGCGGCGGACCTCGCGGAGAACGGCCGGGCACGGAACGGCGCGGGGAGGCGGGACGGCCGGGCACAGGACAGCGGGCACGGGCCGGCCGGGCATAGGACGGCCGGGCGCGGAGCGGAAAACAGCGGGCGCGGAGCGGAAAACAGCGGGCGCGGAGCGGAAAACGGCGGGGGCCCGCGTCCCGGATCGTCCGGGACGCGGGCCCCCGCCGGGGCGCCGGGCGGCGGGGCGCCCTCAGGCACGCCCCTGCCGCAGCGCGACGGCCACCAGCACGGCGGCGGCGAGCGCGCCCACCACCGTCCACACCCACCAGTGGCCGGCGCCCGCGATCCGGACCGCGGCGATCATGACCGCCGCGAAGGCGACCGCGACACCGCCGATCCAGGCGGGCGACGTCCGCCGCCGCGCCCCCGTCCGCCCGCGCGCGGCCATCGCCGCCTGGACGCATCCCACGACGAGCACCGCCACCCCCGCGCCGAGGATCCACGCGGCATCCCGGACCACGGTCATGCCGACGCCCATGATCAGCGTTCCGGCGGCGGCGATGAGCAGGCCCCGGCGGATCCCCGCGGACCGCCCTGTCACGACGTTCGTCATTGCTCTCTCCTTCGAATGCTGACTGTCGCACTGCCGGTTGTTCCAGTGCCGGTTGCTCCACTGCCGGCTGACGATCCGGAAGAGGTCTCCGCCGGTGACCCGGCCGCGATGACGCCGAGGAAGGCCTCCTCCCGGGGAAGGAAGCCCAGCCTGTTCATCATCATGTGCGCCTGGTGGAAAACAAGGTGCTGCGGAGTGAGACCTATGCGCATGCGGTGGGCCCGCACCAGGGAGTCGTCGATCACCTGGCCCCAGCGGCGCAGCCAGGGATCGACCGAGCTGTCGCCGCACAGCTCCCCGGTGATCGAACGGACCCGGTGCGGGTCCCGTTCGGCGTGCAGCCGGAGCTGCGCCTGCAGCTCCGGGGCGTGCCTGGCCAGGTCAGCCGTCCACCAGGCCAGGTGCCGGTGCCAGTAGCGGTCCCAGCTCACGTTGAGCCGGCGCCGGTCCGCCGGGGGCATCACCGGCTCCGGGCCGAGATCCCCCGGCCGGCCCTCCAGCATCGCCCGGACCGCCTCGCGCAGCAGGAGCACCGCGAGCGCCGCCCGTTCGGGGATCTTGCCGAACCGGGCGGTCGCCCAGATGGCGAGGTCGCTGGAGAACTCGAAGACGCGCTCCGCCAGCTCCACGCCGGGCGCTCCGCCGTACTTGCCGTACTCCGGCTCGTACAGCGCCGAGGCCAGGCCCGTTCCGGAGTCGCCCAGCATGCGGCGCATGGGGAACGGCGCCAGCCAGCCCGGATCCGCCCCGGTACCGGCCACCACCGCGTCGGCGTGGCGCTGCACCCTGGCCAGCGAACGGTGCATCCGGTCCACGGTCTCCCGGGGACCGAACACCCGTACCCGCAGGTGGGGTCCGGAGGGATCGGTGTAGCGGATGAAGAACCAGCGGAACGCGCCGTGCGCCCGCGCCTCGGCGACCAGCGGCGGCAGGACCTCGCTGACCAGCACGTCGCTCGCGGCGAACCCGCCGGTGTACAGGCGGACGAACCACCACTCGGGCACGTCGAACATCGGGTCACCCCTCCCCGGACCGGGGCGGGATCGGGGGCCGGGTCCACCGGACGAACGACACGTGCTCGGCCGCGTGCGCCCGCCCGCCGGGGCCGGGCAGCCAGTGGCCGTCGCGGCCCGGCAGGGACTCGGCCAGCGACATCGCCACCACCCCGGTGACGTCCAGACCGGCCGCGGCGTGCAGCGAGTGCGGGCTGCGGAAGCTGAGCGGGACCGGCTTGCGCTTGCCGTGCTCCAGTGAGATGCCGGGCGTCTCCAGCGAGACGAACACCTCCTCGGGGATGCCGTGCCGGCGCCGCCACCGGTCGGCGCGCAGGAAGTAGGCGTCCGGGGACTCCCCCTTGTCCGGGCGGGGGAAGGACTCCGGGCGGAGCCGCCAGGCGGCCCTGCGCGTCACGACCCGTCCGAAGCCCTCGCGCCCGACCCGCTCGACCTCCCCCACCGGTTCGGTGACCGGCTCCGACGGGCCGCGGGTGCAGGCCATCCGCGCCCCCAGCACCCACGGGTCCCCGATGACCATCAGGTAACGCGCCGGGCCCAGCACCATGTGCGCGGGCACCACGCCGAGGTAGACCGGGGCGACCGGGTCGCCCTGGGCGTCCAGGAGGTTCAGCGTGCCGGTCGCGGCGTCGTGGACCACCGACAGCTCGCTCACCGCGACGGAGTCCCCCGGGTCGGCGTGCGGCGTCTCGCTGGGCCAGGTGAGCGCGGGCATGGCGCCCGCGCAGGAGTACTGCAGCCCGTTGACGTCGGCGGAGATGACCAGCTCACGCGGCCGGGCCCGGGGGAAGTTGCCGCCCACCCAGGCGCGCAGCCGCCCGGCCAGCCCGTCCGGGCCGTCCAGGGTGGCGCGGAACCGCGACACCAGGCCGCCGGAGCCCGCGTTGAACTGGTTGACCACCAGCAGGTGCCCGCCCGCGCCGGCCGCCTCCGGGGTGGGGGCCGCGACCTGGTAGGCGACGGCGGCGGTGGGCGGCGCCGAGCTGGGGCCGACGGGCAGCCAGGCACGGTCGGTGGGCCGGCCCCTGGTGCGCGCGTCCGCGCGGACCGCCGCGAACAGCCGCCGCGTCAGGTCCGGGATGTTGGAGACCTCCATGCAGAACCGCAGGGCGTCCGGGCAGCGGCCGCCCGCGCCGTACCGTTCGACGAAGATCTCGACGAGCATGTCGTACAGGTGACTGCGGAAGATCATCGGACGCATCCGGCGGGCGAGCTCCCGCAGGTCGGCGGAGACGTGCTCGCCCAGGCCGGGGACGTCGGCGACCGCCTCGGCGTCGTCGTACACGGCGAACCCGGTCCGCTCGGCGGGGACGCCGAGGCGGCCGAGGGCGTCGGTGGCGCGCGTGGCCATCGACTCCAGCGTCCGCACCCGCCGCTCGCCGTCCTGCCCGGCCAGGGCGACGGCGTCGGCGTGCAGCTCGCGCAGCTCGCGGGCGGTCCGCGCGGCGTACTCGGTGCCGACGCGGCGAACGCACTCGGCCAGGGCGAGCATCGGGGCGCGGTCGCCGCGGGGCCACGGCGCCACGACGCGCAGCATCCCGGCGTCCAGCAGGCGCTGCAGCGCGGCGAACGGGTCCTCGCCGCCCAGCCTGATGAGGTACTCGGCGGCGCCCGCCCGGCCGACGCCGGCCAGCGACCGGATGATCGCCTGGTAGACGGTGACGTCCACCATCTCGTCGGTCCGCCACGCGAAGGCGTCACCGATCCGGTACGCCGAGACCAGCGCCCGGGGCTCGCCGTCGATCGTCCGGAGCGCCCCCATCGGCTCCAGCTCGAACGCGGTCACCAGGCGCTCGTCGCGGACCAGCGCCTGCAGCCAGGCGAAGACGTGGGTCTGCGACAGAGCGGTGGCGCTGCGGCCCGTGCTCGGCCTGCCGTGCAGGCCGACGCCGGTGAAGGTGGAGAAGGGGCTGGTCTTACGGGCGGCGCGGGCGGCGTAGGACAGCACCGAACGCGACGCCTTGCCGCCCGGCCGCAGGTCCGTCAGGTCCACGTGCCGCAGCAGGCCGGCGCTGGCGTGCGCGATGCCGGTGGACAGCGCGGACTCGGCGAGCAGCGCGCCCAGCCGCCGCCCGGCCCCCGCGGTCTCCTCCTCGTAGACGGCGGGCAGCCGGCCGAGCAGGTCCGCGCGGGTGCGGGCCGCCGCGCTCCAGCGACGGAACAGCGAGGCGTCGTCGCCGTCCAGCTCGGCGGCGATGCGGCCGAGGTCCTCCGCACCGGCCCCGGGCCGCCTGTCGCCGTGCGTGGCGCGCCTGACCTTCAGCACCAGCCGCCGCAGCGCGGGGTCGTGGTCCAGGCGGGGCACGAGCCGGTAGAGGACGTCGCTGACCGGGTCGGCCAGCCCGGCGAGGATCTCCTCGGCCGCGGCGGTCTCGTCCAGCAGCCGCCCGGTCTCCACCAGGTCGAGGTCGGCCGCGGCGGCGGGCAGCCCGCTCACCCGGTCGATCCGCAGGTCACCCACCTCGCCGTCCGCCAGGGCGTGGGCGGCGCGCTCGCCGTCCGCCAGGGCGGGGGCCACGTGCCCGGCGTCCGGCGGGACGGGCGCGGCGTGCTCGCCGTCCGGCCGGGCGGGAGGCGGGAGGATCACGGTCATCAGACGATCCCTCCGATCATGTTCCACAGGTTCCGCAGCACCAGTACGGCCAGGCCCACCGCGTACAGCAGGCACAGGGCGCCGAACAGCAGGTATCCCGCCCGCCTCCAGCGGCCCAGCGCGTGCATACCGGACGGGAGCGGCGAGCGCAGCGCCACGTGGGCCAGGTAGGCGAAGGCCCGGCCGCGGAGGTTGACCGCGCCGCTCGCGGCCGTGATGGCGTGGTAGCCGTCGGAGGGCAGCAGCGGGTTGAGGTTGACCACGGTCAGCATGGTCTGCAGGACCAGCAGCACGTAGGCGATGTCGCCCACCTGCCCCGGGACGGTCAGCGCGACGACGCCGGCGGCGCCGTACCAGACCTGGTCGTTCAGCGGACCGGCCAGGGCGATCATCACCCGGCCGCCGCGGCTCCTGACCCGGTAGGCGTCGGTCCGGTCGACGTAGGCGACCGGCATGAAGTAGAGCATCAGGCCGATCCCCGCCTCCCTGATGGGGGCGCGGAGATACTGGCAGACCAGCGCGTGCGCGGCCTCGTGGAAGATCACCTGGACGATCAGGATCGGCATGGCCGTCCACCACAGCGCGGGGTAGCCGTGGCCGGCCGGGTGGAGCAGCGCGTACAGGCCGACGACCATGCCGGCGAGCGCCGTCGCCAGCACCGCGGCGTTGAGCACCCGGACGGGGAGCCGCCGCAGCAGCGTGGCGAGCGGTTCCATGACGTGCCCGACACGGCCGGTGAGCTTGAGTCTGGGCATGTGCTCGCGGAGCGAGAATTTCATGATCTTCGATCTGCGGTCCGGCTCGCGCGGCTCGACGGTCAGCACGCCCGCCTGCCGCAGGTCGTCGAGGAAGGCGCCGACGCGGGCGCGGGCCGTCTCCCGGTCGTCCCGGTGGGCGGTGAGCCGGTCGAGGATCGCCCCGCCCGTGTTGCTGCCGTCGAGCAGGTCGAGCATGCGGACGCCGGCGGGGGTGAGGGCGAGGTAGCGCCCGGTGGCGGAGTTGTACAGGAGCGGCCGGTCGTCGATACCGGTGATCACCTCGACGTCCGGCCTGATCTGCAGCGGAACGGAGACCATCCAGTCGGTCTCGGGGCCGGCCGGACCGTGCGCCGCGGTACGGCCTGCCGCCGCCGGACCGGCGGAGGTATCCTGGGGGGCGGATCGCATAATGCGCCTTTCTGGTCTCTGCGTCGAGGGTGCTGCCTTCACCCTCGACGGCTCGCGGATCGGAGCCGCATCGCGCTGAGAGCGCTGGGAGCGCCGGGACCTCACGGGTCCCGGCGCTCCCGCGTTCGCGGGGATCAGCCCCCGCTGCTGGAGAAGGTGGAGGCGGTGCTGGCCGACGAGCCGGGGCAGCTCGCGGTGCCGGCGGTGAAGGCCGTGTTGGCGGTGGTGAAGCCCGCCGAGGTCACCTCGTCCAGTTCCTCGGTGCCCAGGTCCTCGGCCGCCAGGTCGATCCGGTCCTTGCTGACGTCGCTCATGGTTCTCTCTTTCCTTCGTGGTGGCCGGGAGCTCCCTCGCTGTGGTCGGGAGCCCCCGTGGTCAGAAGCCTTCGCCGGCCGGGAGGGCCGGGTGGGGTGCCACGGGAGCGCTGCCTTCGTTCCCGGGGCACCCGTCCCCGCGCCGTTCCCGGATCAGTTGCCGGTGCTGGAGAAGGACGACCCGGTGCTGGCCGACGACGCCGGGCAGCTGGCCGAGCCGGCCGTGAAGGCCGTGTTGGCGGTGGTGAAGCCCGCCGAGGTCACCTCGTCGAGACCCTCGGCGGCCAGGTCCTCAGCCGCCAGGTCGATCCGGTCCTTGTCGTGGTCGTTCATCTCGTTCATCTCGTTCCTCCTTGTCGATCAGCCGAAAGACGAGCCGCTGGAAGCGCTGGAAGCGGTGGAGGCGGGGCAGGAGGCCGATCCGGCGCAGCCGGCGGTGCTCCAGGTGCCCAGCAGGTTGGTGTCGGCGAGCTCCTCGACGGCGAGCTCCTCGGGCTCCTCCGCGAACAGGTCGATGTCGTTCTCGTCGGCCATGGTGGTCGGTCCTTTCAAGGGGTTGGGGTTTGGAGTTCGAGGTCGTGCGGTCTGCCGAGGAATGCCGGGTGGTGGCTCACCCCGCGTCCCCCGTGCGGGGGCGGAGGCAGGACGCTCAGGCCAGCGTGCTGGCGGTGCTCATGGACGCCAGCAGCGTGGTCTCGTCGAGCTGGTACAGGTACAGCTCGTCGTCACTGATCTCCTCGGCGAAAAGATCCATCTCCACTTCCGACTCTCCTCGGACGGTTCAGGGGGTCAGCGGGGCCGATCAGCCCCAGGTGCCCGCCGTGGTCAGCGAGCTGGCGGAGCTGGCCGGGCAGGACGCCGAGCCGGCGGTGGTCAGCGAGCTGAGGGAGGCGAGCGCGGTCTCGCCGGGGAGGTCCTCGGCCTCCACGTCGGTCAGGTCCTCCGCGTAGAGGTCCACCGGCTCGTTCTTCTTGGCGTCACCCATCTCGTTCTTCCTCTCCGTGGGTTCTTCCTCGTTCTCCGTACGGCGGGCACCGCACGGGGCTTCTCTCCGTACGGCGGGCGCCGCACGGGGGTCTTCAGGGGGCGGCCGGGTAGCCCAGCGACACCGCGAACAGCTGCCGCTGCCGGTAGCCGTCCAGGTCGACCAGGGGCCGCATGCCCGACTGCAGGAACCCGGCGAAGACGCTGCCGGCCAGGCCGTGCGCGCAGCTCTCCACCAGGGCCGCGTACGCCAGGCCGGAGGCTCTGGCCAGCAGCGTGCGGTGGCCGTGGGCGCCGTGCCGCCGCAGTGCGGTGGACAGCGAGCCGGTGACCGCGAGGATGACGGGGCTGGCGGCGTACTCGATCTGCAGCACCATCTCCTCGGCGGCCCGCCCGTCGGCGAGCCCGGCGAGCGGCACCAGGCGGGCGCCGTCCTCGTCGGCCCGGTAGAGGGCGGGGGCCAGGCCGGCGACCCGGCGGGCCGCGACCAGCACGCCCAGGCCGTTGCCGTCCGCCCACTCCTCGGGCCAGGCCTCGCGGTCCAGCCGGAACGCCGTCGCCAGGCCGGCGGCGACCACCTCGACGGGGACCGGCCGCTCGGCGTAGTCCCGGATCGACACCCGGGTCCGCAGGACGTCCTCCAGCGGTCGTCCGGACTTCGGGGCCGCCACCGGGCGGACCTCGGTGAGCCCGGCGGGGACCGGCCGGCGGGGGCCGACCGGCGGGACCGGCTCGCCGTTCCGCCTCGGTCCCGTCCGCACGTCCTCGGCGGTCAGCCTGCTCTGCTCCCGCAGCAGGGCGAAGAGCGTGGTGTGGTCGCGCAGCGAGGTCGTCATCGGGGCTCCAGCGGGTTGATCGCGAGGACCGCGGTGACCGGTTCCTCGTCGAGTTCGGCGGACAGCAGGGCGGCCAGCGCCGCGTCGTCCCAGGCGGTCACCACGCGGGTGGCGACGTCGCGGTCGGCCGCGGCCAGCCGGAGCTGGGTGAGCGTGACGCCCGCGTCCAGGTGCAGCACCCGCCAGGCGAAGGTCGAGTACTTCGACGCGACCCGGGCGAGCGCCCCGGTGACGACGACCACGGCTTCGGCGTCGGGCAGCCCCGCCACCTCGGCGTACGGGTCGGCCCAGGACAGCACGGCCAGCCGGTGGGTGTCGGCGCGGTAGCCGTACACCGCGGGGTCCAGGCCGGACACGTCGCGGACGATCACGTGGAGCTGGGGGGAGCCGAGGTTGCCGCCGGTGGGCGCCCAGCGCTGTACCTTGCGCGCGGCGGCGGCGCCGTCGTCGCGGAGGCCGCCGGCCCGCCGGAGCAGCGCGCCCAGCGTGGCCGCGTCCAGCCGGACCGGCCGCGGCACCCGCGCGGTGGCGGGCACTGGGCCGCGGACCGGGCCGAAGGGCTCGTCGGGCAGCTCCACGTGGCGGGCCGAGGGCCAGCGCTTGCACTCCACCTGCAGGGCCAGGTTGCCCGGCCGGTAGTGGATCTGGTGGTCGCGCGGGTTGGTCAGGCGGCGGGGCGGGAAGCTGACCGACTCCTCGTACCCGAGCGCCACCGGAACCTCGGTCCCGGGTCCCGCTCCGGTCGCGGAGCCGGAGCCGGAGCCGGAGCCGGAGCCGTGATCGGACCCGGGGTCGGAGCCGGAGCCGGAGCCGTGATCGGATCCGGGGTCGGAGCCGGGGTCGAGGTGGGAACCGGGATCGGAGTCGAGGTCGAGGCGGGAGCCGGGGTCGAGCCCGGGGCCGCCGCCGCACCGGGGGCAGCCCGGCAGCGCCGCCAGCGGGTAGGAGCGCTGGTGCCAGGTGCCGAGATCCACCCTCACCAGCCCGTGCAGGACGTGCGTGGAGCCGATCCGCGACAGCAGGGCGACGGCGTCGGCGGTGACGAGCGCGGCGGCGGTCTCCGCGGCGAGCCCCCGGTCCAGGGTGGCCGGCCCGCCGCCGTCCTCGGCCGCGTCGCGCTGCGCGGTGACGCAGGACAGGCACGCGGTGAAGGAGGTGTCGACGTACGGCCCGAGCCAGGCGACGTCACCGGCGAGGCGGACCGGCAGCACCGGCGTCCCGGCCCCGGACGGGTCCCCGCCGGGCGGGGGCTCCCCGTCCGTGGGCTCCCCGTCCGTGGGCTCCCCGTCCGTGGGCTCTCCGCCCGTGGGCTCTCCGCCCGTGGGCTCTCCGCCGGAGGCGATGACGAGATCCACCCCCGCGGGGTCGCCGGTCCAGGGCCGCACGGTCCCCACCCCCGCCGCGAGCAGCAGCCGCCGCACCGCGCCGGCCAGCACCGGGTCGGCGACGGCCAGGGCGACCTCGGAGGCCGCGAGCCGCCGTACGGCCTCGCCCCCGGAGACGTTCACCCGGCTGGAATCGATCGACCGGGTCAGGAAGGTCGCGACGGGTTCCGGGGTGTCCTCGGGGACCGCCGGCCCGGCGGCGTCCTCCAGCATCCCGCAGGTGTACAGCAGCGACACCGCCTGGTGCAGGTGCGCCGGCGACAGCCCCAGGTCCGTGGCCAGCTCGGCCGCCTCCCTGCGGCCGTCCAGCTCGGGCAGCAGCCGGGGGATGAGGTCCCGGGCGGCGGTACCACGCAGCGCCTGCCGGGTCGGGGTGCCCTCGACGAGCAGGCCGTCGGGCAGCGGGAGGGTCACCAGGCCGGGAACCAGGCGGGGGCGCCGGGGCATCCGGAACTGGGGGTCGGTGGCCACCGCGTGGCTCATCGCCTCCGCGGGGACCAGGCTCGGCTTGGCCATGTTTCGTCCCATCACTAGTGTCCGGCGGCCGGGGCGAGCAGCTCCGGCAGCTCGTCGGCGAGGTCGCGCCAGGTCGATTCGCGCTGGTCGGGGGTGGAACGGCAGCGGCGGCAGCCGTGCACGCCGACGACCGTGGAACGGCCCAGCGTCCCGTCGAGCAGGTGGACGTGGCGCACGTGCCCGGCCTCGGCGGCGCCGCCGTCGGCGAGCAGCGAGTCCGTCAGCCGGACCGTCAGCAGCGCCGCCAGCTCGGTGTGGTGCGGCAGGTGACCTCCGGGCCCCAGGGCGGGGTCGGCGTCGTAGGCGCCGGCCAGCACGGCGCCGAGGTGGTGGGTCGGGTCGTGCTGGCGGCGGCGCGTCGCGAAGCAGCGGGCGCAGGCGCCGTGCCCGGGGGCGGCGACCGGTCCGACCCGCAGGCGGGGGTGCTCCAGCACGACGGGGAACCAGGGCGTCCGGTAGGCGAAGGACGCGCCGTCCAGGGTCTCCTCCAGCCGCGGCGCGGGCCGGAAGGAGGCCAGCACCCGCACCCTGGCGGCCGGCCAGAGCGAGGGGTCCAGGTGGCCGTGCTCGTCGGCCGGGGTGACGGCGACGCCGTCCCGGAGCTCGCGCACCCGGCCGGCCACCGCCGCGCCGAAGCCGCCCAGCGTGATCATGTGAAGCTCGTGCATCGCGGTGTCCTTCCTCGTCAGGCGAACGGCTGGGGCAGCGGGTTGAGGTCGGCCTCGGCGTGCACCGGGTAACCCATCCGGGCCGGGGCCTCGTACAGGCGGGGATGCGCGGTGTAGCGGGCCGTGTGGACGAAGGAGAGCGGCATGAGCTGCGGGATGATCACCCGGACCACCCGGAAGCCGACGTCCCTGGCCTCGTCCGTGGTGATCTCGACGGCGATCACGTCGCAGCCGGCCGCGCCGAGCCGCTCGACCAGCAGGCGCAGGTCGCCCGCGGCGGTCCCGGTGGACAGGTCCGGCATGGCCGACAGCGGCCGGCGTTCCCGGCCGTCCAGCAGGAAGGCGAAGTCGCCGGCCCGCTCGGGCGCGCCCATGTAGGAGGCGCCGTGGAAGACGTGCAGGAACTCGTCGGGATCGGCCGGCCGGGGCCGGGGCACCTGCATGGCGATCCGCGACGACGCCGACTCCCGCATGATCTTCCCGATCGAGACGGCCGGGTCCAGGTCGGTGTTGCACATCACGAGCTGGCCCAGGACCTCGTTGTCCGGCGTCAGGTCGATGGAGTAGACCGTCGGGACGCCGAGGTCGGTGGTCGCGTCGTAGAAGTGCGTCCGCACGTGCCCGGCCCGGTGCCGCTCCACGTACGGCGCCAGCCGCCCGGGGATCTCGTCCAGCTCGATGCGCGGCCAGGGGATGCGCTGCAGCCAGGTCAGGGCGATCGCGTCCCGCTCCACCACCTCGCAGATCGCCCCCACCAGCGCCGGGGCGAGGTCGGAGTGGGCCGCGCAGCCGGTCGAGATGGGCATCGTGAGCCGCTCGGCGGCGGACTTGGCCCGGATGTGCATCCACACCATCACCGCCGGCACCCACACCGGCCGGTTCCCGGTCAGCGACCAGCCCCTGGTCCAGCGCATCGGTCCGGCCGGGTCGGGGGTGGTGACGATGCTCTTGGGGTGGGCCAGCTCCCGGGGGGAGCAGCGTGGCACCGTACCCAGGTCGAGCGCCTCGTCGCCGAGCTCCTCCGCGGTGGCCCAGCGCAGGGCCGCCTCGTCGAAGACGCAGCTGGAGTAGCGCTCCAGCGACTCGGCGACGCAGAGCCGGCCGGCGCGCTCGGTGCCGAGGCCGCCGCCCGCGCCGTCCATGCCGCCGCGGATGTCGGAGCCCGCGGCGGACTCGGCGATGTTCGGCGAGACCGCGGTCAGGTCGCCCATGGAGGCGGTGAAGATCGCGAACCGGGGTTCGCCGGGGTGGTTGGGGAGCCGCCGCACGCGGCTGGCGAGGCCGTACGGGCCCATCAGGCGGTCCAGCTCGGCCAGCGCGCCCAGGGGCTCGGCGGCGGGGGCCGCCTCGGGGCCGGCGGCGCTCGTCACCTCGGGTGCGGCGGTGCCCTTCGCTTCGGTTCCGGCGGCGCTCGTCACCTCGGGTGCGGCGGTGCCCTTCGTCTCGGTTCCGGTGGCGCTCGTCACCTCGGGTGCGGCGGTGCCCTTCGTCTCGGTTCCGGTGGCGCTCATCGCTTCTCACCGTCCGTCCAGCTGAACAGGGAGACGGCCCCGGCGGCGGCGACGAGCGCCACCCCGGCCATCACCAGCCAGCTCGTGACCACCGATCCCCCGGCCACCCCGGTCAGGTCCTGACGCAGCGCGTCGGCGAAGTAGGTGGTCGGCAGGTGCCCGGCCACGGTGCGCACCGCCTCCGGCAGGATCTCCATGGGCAGGAAGACCCCCGAGAGCATCAGCAGCACCGGCATGGCCAGCGCCAGCACGCCGTTGGCCAGCTCCGCGTTGCGCATCCGCGCCGCCACCAGGTAGCCGGCCGCGAAGAGCATGACCAAACCCAGCGCGCAGGTGACCAGGAGCCTGCCGATCGCCGACGGCTGCAGGAAACCCGTGGCCAGGGCGGCGGCCGACAGTACGGCGAGCTGGGCGAGCGCGATGACCAGCCGGACGGGCGCCTGGGCCAGGATGAAGGTCGTCCGGCGCAGCGGCGTGGTGCCGAGCATGCGCAGCGTGCCCTGCTGTCGCATCATGATCAGCGGGGTGGCGGTGCCGAAGAAGGCCAGCGACATGAACGCCATCATCAGCACCGCGGGGATGCCCGACCGGACGGGGTCGAAGCCGCCGCCCTCCGAGGGGTTGAGCGTGCCCATGAACAGGAACATCGCCATGAACAGCAGGGGGAAGACCAGGACGAAGAAGAAGCTCTTCGGGTCCCTGACCAGCTCGCGGGCGCTGGCCCGGGTCAGCTCCGCGAAGGCGCCGGGCCGGCCTCCGGCCGCGGGCGGGGTGACGGCCGTCATCGCCCGCCCCCGTTCCGCCCGGCGGGGGCGCTCTCGTGGTGCCCGGCCGCCAGCCGCAGGAAGACGTCCTCCAGGTGGCCGGTGCGGACCTCGATGTGCCGGGCGTCGAGCCCGGCGACGACGCGGACGACCTCGTCGGTGTCGGAGGTGGTGACCGTCACCCGTCCGCCCTCCGCCGAGACGCCGGTGACGCACTCCAGCGCCGAGACGGCGGCCAGGTCGGCGCCGGTCTCGAAGGACACCTCGTGGGCCGCGCCCAGCCGGTGGACCAGCTCACGGGGGGTGCCCAGGGCGACCATCCGGCCGCCGACGACGATGCCGACGCGGTCGCAGAGCTCGGTGGCCTCCGTCATGTCGTGCGTGGTGAGCAGGACCGTGGTGCCCTCGGCGCGCTCGGCCCTGATCAGCTCCCACAGCTGCTGGCGGGCCTGCGGGTCGAGCCCGGCCGCGGGCTCGTCGAGGACGAGCACCTCGGGGTTGGCGATCACCGCGACACCGAGCAGGAGCCGGCGGCGCTGGCCTCCGGAGAGGGCCTTGACGCGCGTCCCGGCCTGCTCCTCCAGCCCGATGCGCCGGAGCGTGCCGGCCACGGTGCGGGGCGCGGCGTGCAGGGACGCCCACAGCCGCAGGGTCTCCGTCACGGTCAGCGTGGCGAAGAGCGCCCCCTCCTGGGGCTGAACGCTCACCCGCCGGACGAACTCCGCCCGGTCGCGCAGCGGGTCGAGGCCGAGCACCCTGATCCGGCCCTCGGTCGGCTCCCTGAGGCCGACCAGGCACTCCACCGTGGTCGTCTTGCCCGCGCCGTTGGGGCCGAGCAGGCCGAAGACCTCCCCGGCGGGCACGGTCAGGTTCAGGCCACCGACGGCGAGGTGGGCACCGTAGGCCTTCACCAGGCCGTCGATCGTTATCGCGGTTTCCTGGTCTGGACTCGCGGGTGACTCCGTGCGCTCGGCACGTGTCCCGCTGTCGAGCATTGTCATGCCGTTCTCTCCCACTGCCGGGACCGTTTGCTTGATCTCTGGCTGTGAGAGTAGGAGCGGCTGATTTCACGGCGATTTTCCCGCCGTTTTCACCGGCTTCCCCGTCGTTTCCGCCGATGCCGGCCGACGCGCCCGGCCGTCTCCCGTACGGCGGACGGCCGGGCGCCCTCGGCCGCTCCCGGGGTCAGGTCCTGGGGTCGGCCGGTTTGACGAGGGTGGCGTAGACGATGACGTTGTCGCGGTACTCGTGGCTGTCCCAGTCGAAGTCCCCGCCGCAGGTGATCAGCCGCAGGCCGTCCTGGAGGTAGACCTTGTCGGCCGGGAAACGGTCCTTGCTCACCCGTTCGACGGAGTCCACCCGGTACTGGGCGACCTCGCCGTCGCTGCGCCTGACCTTGACGACCTGCCCCTCGCGGATGTCCTTGAGCCGGTAGAAGACCGCGGGGTCGGTCTTGGTGTCCACGTGCCCGAGGATCACCGCGGGGCCCTCGTCGCCGGGCACCGCGGTGTCCTTGACCCAGCCCGCCGCGTTCGGCTTGTCGTACGGCGGGAGCTCGACCTCGCCGTTCTTGACCCCGAGCTTCATCAGGGGCGCCTTGATGCCCAGCGAGGGGATCTCCACGCGTTCGGGCACCACCGTGTCGCGGATGTCCGGGACGTCCACGTCGGCGCCCCGGTGGAAGAGCACCATGACGAAGCCGGTGACGATTCCGGCGGTGATGACGCGTGACCAGCGGGTGGGGGCGGCCATCGGCGGTTACGGGCGGCGACGCCGGGCGATCACGACCCCCGTGCCGCCCAGCAGGGCGGCGGCCAGCAGCACCCCGGGCACCCCGAGCGGCGTGCCGTCGTCCTCCGGGCCACCGGCCGCGGTGCCGCCGCCGCCGGTGGAGGGCGCGCGGGTGCTGATGACGGTCCGGGTCGGCCGGGGCTTCGGCTTGCGGGTCGGCTCGTCGGACGCCTCCTCGCTGGGTTCCGCGGTGGGCTTGGCGCTGGGCTTGGCGTCGCCCACCACCCGGAGGCTCGCCTTGCCGGTGTCGTTGGTGCCCTCGCACCGGGCGTTGACCTCGTAGACGCCGGCCGCGGTGCCGGGGGCCACGGTGGCCTGGCCCCGGACCCACGGCCGCGCGGTCGGCGCGGCGCTCGACGAGGGGGCGGGACTGGGCGTGACCAGGATCGGGTCGAGGGTCACCGCGGTGCGGAAGATCCGGGACGACCCGGTGCCGCGGTGCTCGGGTCCGCCCTGGGGGATCGGGCAGTTGGCCAGGATCCACACCTTCTGCCCGGCCTTCACCCGGGCAGGCTGGAGCTGGACCTCGATGTCACCCCTGCTGACGGACGTCTGCGACGCCGCGGGCGAGGTGGTCGCCCCCGACCCCGAGTCCGCCTCGGCCGTGCATCCGGTCACCCCGAGAAGAGTGAGGCCGCCCAGAGTGGCCCCCAGAACCGCGGCATGCTTGACGCTTGGCACCGTCGCACTCCACTTCCCACTCCGGCCGACGACCCTCGCCCGGCACCACTGCACCTGTTCCCCTTAAAACAAGGGCAAACCCGCTTGGGACAATCATTGATCCATACCAACTGGGACGCGGAGCGGACGCGCGAGGTTCCGTCAGACGACGCCCTCCCACCGGGCGCCGACCCCGCGCAGCCGTACGGCACGCTCCTCGCCGGTCTCGCCGCGCTCGATGGAGATCTCCAGCCGGTCCTCGGCCAGGCCCTCGACCAGGCCCTCACCCCACTCCACGACCGTCACCGACTCCTCCAGCGAGGCGTCGAGATCGAGGTCGTCGACCTCCAGGTCGCCGCCCAGCCGGTAGGCGTCCACGTGCACGAGCGCCGGGCCCCCGGACAGCGAGGGGTGCACCCGGGCGATGACGAAGGTCGGCGAGGTGATGGGGCCGCGCACCTTGAGCCCGTCCGCGATCCCCTGGACCAGGGTCGTCTTGCCCGCGCCCAGCGGCCCGGACAGCACCGCCAGGTCGCCCGGGCGCAGCAGCCCGGCCAGCTCCCTGCCGAGCTCCCGCATCTCCTCGGCGGTCGCCGCGATTCTCACTTCTCGATCAACTCCCCTGCGATGGTCGCGTCCTGCGGACCGCGCCCGGTGGCCCGGTCACCCGCGCGGGCCCCCGGCACCGTCGCCGCCGTCGCCGCCGGCCTCGGCGGTCCTGTCGGCCTCGGCGGCGTTGGCGGCGGCCTCGTCGGCGAGGGCCCGCTTGATCAGGTCGCGCAGTGCGTCGTTGACCACGGTAGGCCGTTCGAGCTGGACCAGGTGCGAGCTGTCGGGAACCTCGGTGAACTGGGCGCGGGGCAGCGCAGCCGCCATGGCCTTGCTGTGGTCCACCGGCGTCAGCCAGTCCTTGTCCCCCACGATGATGGAGGTCGGCACGTCGTCCAGCACTCCCAGGGCGGCCAGCTTGTCGTGGGCCATCAGCGCCGGGTAGAAGTCGGCGATCACCTCGAACGGGGTGGAGCGGATCATCGACTCGACGAAGTCCACCACCGTGGGGCTGACGTTGGTGGCGTCGCCGAAGCCCAGGTGGCGCAGCATCAGGAAGGCCAGGTCGTTGGCCGCCTCCCGGCCGCGGTCCACCAGCGCGCCCCGGCGGCCCAGCAGCGAGACCGTGCCCGGCGTGACCGTGTGCACGACCCTGGCCAGCAGGGCGGGCAGTCCCAGGGAGACCTCGCCCAGCCTGCCGGCGGAGGTGGAGATCAGCGCGACCCCCCTGATCTTCTCCTCGAACAGCTCGGGATGGCGGTCGGCCAGCGCCATGATCGTCATGCCGCCCATGGAGTGGCCCACCAGCACGCACGGGCCGGGCACCAGCTCTTCGATCACTTCGGCGAGGTCCTCGCCCAGCCGGTCGATGAGGGAGCCGTGGTCGTCGACCGGCGCGCGCGGCGAGCGTCCGTGGGAGCGCTGGTCCCACAGCACCATCCGGTAGGAGTCGAGCAGGTCGCGCCGCTGGTAGTGCCAGGAGTCGAGGTTGAGGGTGTAGCCGTGACAGAGCACCACGGTCAGCGGGGCGTCCTCGGGGCCGTCGACCTCGGCGTGCAGGACGAGGCCGTCGGAGGCGGTGACCGCGGCGGACCGTCCGCGCAGCTCGCCGAACGGCTCGCCGGCCTCCAGGTCGGGCCGGAGCCTGATGCGGCCGATGGCGTAGCGCTTGGCGAAGGCCGCGGCGGCCACCCCGGCGGACGCGGCGCCGACGAGCGCGCCGGCGACCCCCACCCTTCGCCGTGTGGCAGTGCTCATACGACCCCCTGACGTGCCTCTCACCGGTGAACGCGCGGGACCCGCGAACCGATCCGGGTCACGATCTCATACGAGATCGTGCCGAGGGAATCCGCCCATTCCTGGGCGGTCGGCTCGCCGCGCGAGCCATCGCCGAACAGGATCACCTCGTCGCCCTCGGCCAGCGGGTCGTCCCCCACGTCGATCATGAACTGGTCCATGCAGACCCGTCCGGCGATGCGGCGGCGTCGCCCACCCGCCATCACCTCCGCCCGATTTGTCGCATATCGCAGAACGCCGTCCGCATACCCGAGGGGTACCAGTCCAAGCGTGGTCTCGCGATCCGTGACATAAAGGTGTCCGTAGGACACCCCGGTTCCGGCCGGAACCCGCTTGGTCAGCGCGATCCGCGCGGTCAGGGTCATCGCCGGGCGGAGACCGAAATCCCCGAGCCCGGGCACCGGGCTCAGGCCGTAGACCGCGATGCCGGGGCGGACCATGTCGTAGCGCGCCTGCGGCAGCGTCAGCGTCGCCGCCGAGTTGGCGATGTGCCGGATCACGTGGGACCCCGCGGCGCCCGCCTTCTCCGCCAGGGCCAGCGCGTCGTCGAAGACGGCGAGCTGGGACTCGACCGACGGGTGCCCCGGATCGTCGGCGCAGGCGAGGTGCGACCAGATCCCGACGATCTCGATCGTCCCCTCGGCCTGACGGGCCAGGGCCCGGTCGAGCAGCGCGGGCCAGTCGCCGAACGCCGCGCCGCCACGCGACAGACCGGTGTCGATCTTCAGGTGCACCCGGGCGACCCGGCCGGCGCGGACCGCCGCCTCGGCGATCCGGTCCACCAGGCCGGGGACCGCCGCCGACAGCTCCACGTCCCGGCCGACCGCCTCGTCCAGCGGCTCCCCGGGCGTGATGATCCACGCCAGGACCGGCGCGGTGACGCCGGCGTCGCGCAGTGCGAGGGCCTCGCGGATCTGGGCGGTGCCCAGCCGGGCGGCCCCGCCCTCCAGCGCGGCCAGCGCGCTGGCGGCCATGCCGTGCCCGTAACCGTCGGCCTTGACCACGGCCATGACCTCCGCCCCGGGGGCCCGGCCGGCCAGCAGGGCGACGTTGTCCCGGATCGCGGAGAGGTCCACCCGCGCCTCGGCGGGCGTCGTCGGGAAATTCATCTTTCCAGTTTGGCAGCTCTGTCGTCCTCCCCGAGCCGGTCCATGACCTCCCTGGCCGCCCCCGGGACGCCCGAAAGGACGTCCCACGCCGAGACCGGCCCGTTCCGCCCGGCCAGCCCGTGCAGGTACGCCGCGCAGGAGGCCGCGTCGTACGGTCCCAGCCCGGCGGCCAGCAGCGCGCCCGCGACCCCGGCCAGCACGTCGCCGGTGCCCGCGGTGGCCAGCCACGAGCTGCCGGTGAGGTTGATCCTGACCGGACGCTCGTCCTCGGCGACCACGGTGGTCGAGCCCTTCAGCAGGGTCGTCACGCCCAGCTCGTCCGCGGCCCGCCGCGCGTACTCCACCCGGCGGGCCTCGATCCGCGACCGCGGCACGTCCAGCAGCCGCGACAGCTCGCCCGCGTGCGGGGTGATCAGCACCGGCGCGGAGCGGCGCAGCAGCGACCGGTTCTCGGCGACCAGCGTCAGGCCGTCGGCGTCCACCAGCACCGGGACGTCGCTCGCCAGCACCGAGCGGGCGACGGCGAGCGCCTCCGGGCCGGTGCCCAGGCCGGGCCCGAGCACCCACGCCTGCACCCGCCCCACCTCGCCGACACCCTCGCCCGGTTCGAGCGGGGTGATGACGACCTCGGGCCAGCGCGCCCGTACCTGGGCCACCGGCTCGGCGGGGCCCGCGTAGCGGACCATGCCCGCCCCGGCCCGCACCGCCCCGCCCACGGCCAGCACCGCCGCGCCGGTGTAGCGGTGGCTTCCGGCCGCGACGCCCACGACCCCCCGGCGGTACTTGTCGGACTCCACCCCCGGCCGAGGCAGCATCAGCGCCACGTCGGCGTCGGTGAGCGCCGACGCCCCGGGGTCGGGGAGGTACGGTCCCAGCCCGATGTCCACCAGCTCCACCCGGCCGGCGCGGGCCGCGCCCGGGTCGGTGAGCAGGCCGATCTTGCGGGCCCCGGACGTGACGGTGACGTCCGCCCGGACCGCCGGCCCGTCGACCCGCCCGGTGCTCGCGTCCACCCCGCTCGGCACGTCCACCGCGACCACCGTCGCGGGCCCCTCGGCGGCCAGCCGGGCCAGGGTCGCGTACGGCTCGCGCAGCGCGCCCGTCCCGCCGATCCCCACCAGCCCGTCCACCACGAGGTCGGCTCCGTCGAGGAGGCGCCGCACCCCGGCGCCCACCGCCGGGCCCTTCGCCGGACCCCGCACGGAGCCCTTCCCGGACCCCCGCGCGGGGTCCGTCGTGGAGTCCGCCGCGGAGTCCCGCGCGGGGTCCGCCGTCCCACCGCCCGCCGGGGCCGCCGGGGCCTCCCCGGCCGCGCCGCCGAGGTCCGTCACCCGGCCCCCGGCCCGCCGCAGGGCCGCGAGCCCGCCCTCGTGGGCCCGCGCCCCGGCCAGCACGGCGTGCACCCGGGCGCCCCTGGCGGCGAGCCGCGCCCCGGCGTACAGGGCGTCGCCGCCGTTGTCGCCGCCGCCGGCCAGCACCACGACGCGGGAGCCGTACACCCTCCCGAGGGCTCCGGCGCAGACGACCGCGAGGCCCGCGGCGGCCCGCTCCATGAGCGTCCCCTCGGGCAGCTTCGCCATGAGCGCCGCCTCGGCGGCCCTTATCTGATCGGAGGTGTACGCGGTCAGCATGGCTCCGACGCTATCCCGCGGCGATCTCCGGCGCATGCTCCGGCACGACCCGCCGTACGGCCGGCCCGCCGTCACCCGGCCCCGTGTCCCGCCGCGTCCGTTCCGCCCACGCGGCCCTGCGGTCCGCGGCGTTCCCGCCCCGCGCCGCCGCGCCGTACGGCCGGCCCGCCGGCCGGCCGGCCGGCCGCGGTCAGGCCTCGGCGATCACGTAGGCGATGGCCACGCCCCCGTCGTGGGTCAGCGAGAGGTGCCAGCGCCCCACGCCCAGTTGTTCCGCGACCTCGGCGACCCGGCCGCTGACGTGCAGTTCCGGGCGGCCGTGCGCGCCGCGGCGCACCTCGGCCTCCAGGTGGTCCAGCCCCGGCGGGGCGCCGAGCGCCTTGGCCACCGCCTCCTTGGCCGCGAACCGCGCGGCCAGGGAGGGCGTCGGCAGGTCCCGCTCGGCCTCGGTGAACACCCGCTCCCGCAGGGCGGGCGTCCGCGCCAGCGCTTTTTCGAGCCGGGCGATGTCCACGACGTCCACCCCGATGCCCACGATCACCGCCTCAGGCTACCGTCCGTACCCGTCTCCCGGCCGCCGCGTCACCGCGTCGCCCCGCCCGGGGCGGGCGGGGGCGGGCGGCGGCATCATGAAAAGGGCTACTCCACGGTGACCGACTTGGCCAGGTTGCGGGGCTGGTCGACGTCATGGCCCTTGGCGGTGGCCAGTTCGCAGGCGAAGACCTGCAGCGGCACCGCGGCCACCAGCGGCTGGAGCAGGGTCTCCACGGCGGGGACGCGGATCAGCGTGTCGGCGTAGGGCTCCACCGCGGTGTCCCCCTCCTCGGCGATGACGATGGTCCTGGCCCCGCGCGCCCGGATCTCCTGGATGTTGGACACGATCTTGTCGTGGATGACGCGCTGACCCGACGGGGAGGGGACCACCACCACGACGGGCAGGCCCCGGTCGATCAGCGCGATCGGGCCGTGCTTCAGCTCCCCGGCCGCGAACCCCTCGGCGTGCATGTAGGCCAGCTCCTTGAGCTTCAGCGCCCCTTCGAGGGCGACGGGGAAGCCCACGTGCCGGCCGAGGAAGAGCACGCACCGCTCGTCGGCCAGTGAGCGGGCCAGCGCGCGGACCGGCTCCATGGTCGCCAGCACCTCCTCCACCTTGGCGGGCATCCCGGCCAGCCGGTCCAGGATCTGGGTGATCTCGTCGCCGAACTTCACCCCGCGGACCTGGGCGATGTAGAGGGCCACGAGGTAGCAGGCGACGAGCTGGGTGAGGAACGCCTTGGTGGAGGCGACGGCGATCTCCGGGCCGGCGTGCGTGTAGAGGACGGCGTCGGACTCGCGCGGGATCGTGGAGCCGTTGACGTTGCAGATGGCCAGCACCCGCGACCGCTGCTCGCGGGCGTGCCGTACGGCCATCAGCGTGTCCATGGTCTCGCCTGACTGGCTGATCACGATGACGAGCGTGTCGCGGTTGAGGATGGGGTCGCGGTAGCGGAACTCGCTGGCCAGCTCGACCTCGCACGGGACGCGGGCCCAGTGCTCGATGGCGTACTTGGCGATGAGGCCGGCGTGGTAGGAGGTGCCGCACGCGACCACGATGATCTTGCTGACGTCCCGCAGCTCCTGGTCCGACAGCCGCATCTCGTCCAGGGTGAGCAGCCCGTCGGAGCCGATCCTGCCGAGCAGCGTGTCGGCGACCGCCCGCGGCTGCTCGGCGATCTCCTTGAGCATGAAGTGGTCGTAGCCGCCCTTCTCGGCGGCGGAGGCGTCCCAGCCGACGTGGTAGTCACGCGTCTCGGCCGGGGCGCCGTGGAAGTCGGTGACCGTGATCCCCGGGCCGCGCAGCTCGACCACCTGGTCCTGACCCAGCTCGACGGCCTCGCGGGTGTAGGCGATGAACGCGGACACGTCCGAGCCGAGGAAGCTCTCCCCCTCGCCCCGCCCGACCACCAGCGGCGAGTTGCGGCGGGCGCCCACCACCACGTCGGGCTCGTCGGCGGACACGGCCAGCAGCGTGAACGCCCCCTCCAGCCTCCGGCACACCCGGCGCATCGCCTCGGCCAGCCCGTCGGCGGCGTGCCGCTCCAGCAGGTGCGCCACCACCTCGGTGTCGGTCTCCGACAGCAGCTTGTGCCCGTCGTCCTCCAGCTCGGCCCGGAGCTCGGCGAAGTTCTCGATGATGCCGTTGTGGATCACCGCGATCCTGGAGCGGCAGTCGGTGTGCGGGTGGGCGTTGCGGTCGGTCGGCGCGCCGTGGGTCGCCCAGCGGGTGTGCCCGATGCCGACCGTCGCCTCGGGGAGGGACCGCGACATCAGCGCCGAGCGCAGGTTGGCCAGCTTTCCGGCCCGCTTCTCCACGGCCAGTTCCCCGCCGGGGCCGACCAGCGCGACGCCGGAGGAGTCATAGCCCCGGTACTCCAGCCGGCCCAGACCCTCGACGGCGACCTCGACCGCCGACCGGTGACCGACATATCCCACTATTCCGCACATATCCAACCTCCCTCTTCCTGTGAGATCGACCGACGAGCCTATGGAGAACCCCCGAGAGAAACCAAGAATCCTGCCCGCCATCGGGCAGAACCTTGCCCTGAGCGGAGCTGAGCATGCCCGGACCCGCGCGGAGCGGCACCTGACCGATCAGTACGCTTGCTGGCTATGACCAACGGGTGGGAGGCGACTCCGTACGTGGAGCTGAGCCGCGAGCAGTGGAGCGGACTCCGCAGGAACACGCCGCTGACGCTTACCGAGGACGAGCTGAAGGGGCTGCGCGGCGTCGACGACCCGATCGACCTGGCCGAGGTCACCGACATCTACCTGCCGCTCACCCGGCTGCTCAACCTGCACTTCACCGGGGGCAGGCAGCGCGGCGCGGCGGTCAGCACCTTCCTCGGGACGGGCGCCGGGCCCGCGCCGTACGTCCTGGGCATCGCCGGCAGCGTCGCCGTCGGCAAGTCCACCACCGCCCGGCTGCTGCACACCCTGCTGGCCCGCTGGCCCGAGCACCCCCGGGTGGACCTGATCACCACCGACAGCTTCCTGTACCCGAACGCGGTCCTCGCCGCCCGGGACATCACGCACCGCAAGGGCTTCCCGGAGAGCTACGACCGGCGGGCCCTGGTCAGGTTCGTCGCCGACGTCAAGGCCGGCCGGCCCGAGGTGACCGCCCCGGTCTACAGCCACCTGGAGTACGACATCGTCCCCGGCGCGACGCAGACCGTCCGCCGGCCCGACATCCTCATCGTCGAGGGGCTCAACGTGCTGCAGCCCGCCCCGCCCGCCGCCCTCGCGGTCAACGACTACTTCGACTTCTCCATCTACGTGGACGCGAAAGTCGAGCACGTCCGGAACTGGTACCTCGACCGCTTCCACAAGCTGCGCCGTACCGCCTTCGAGGACCCGCGTTCCTACTTCCGGCACCTGGCCGAGTTGTCGGATCATGAGGCGACCGAGTTCGCCAGGAACGTCTGGCGCGACATCAACGAACGCAACCTCGTCGAGAACATCGCCCCCACCCGGGGCCGGGCCGACCTGGTGCTGCACAAGGGCGCCGACCATTCCGTCCGCCGGGTGGGACTGCGCCGCATCTGACGGGTAGGGGGAGTCGCGTGCTGCATCTCCGCGTGATCAGCCCGTCCGGGCGGACGGACGAGGTCCTCGGCCTGCTCGACGGCGCCGTCGGCGTGGCCAACGTCGTCGTGCTGCACGGCGCGGCCCGCTCTCCCAAGGGCGACCTCGTGGAGTTCGACATCGCCCGCGAGGCCGCCAGCGAGATGATCGACTGCCTGCGCGACCTTGACCTGGACACCCTCGGGTCCATCGCGGGCGAACGGGTCGACCTGTCGGTCTCCGAGGTGGCCACCCGCGCGGAGGAGGAGGCGCCCGGCCACGGCGACGACGCGGTGATCTGGGACGAGCTCGCCCAGCGGGTCGAGGACGACACCGAGCTGAGCTGGGCCTTCCTGGCGTTCCTGGTGATCGCCACACAGATCGCGGCGGTCGGCGTGATCGTGAACTCGCCGATCCTGATCGTCGGCGCGATGGTGCTCGGCCCGGAGTTCGGCGCGGTCGCGGCCGTCTGCTTCGGCCTGCTCAGGGGCGACCGGCACCTGATCGTCCGCGCCCTGCGCACGCTCCTCGCCGGGTTCGCGGTCGCCATAGCGGTCACGCTCGCCTGCGCGCTGGCCTTCCGCGCGCTGGGTTGGATCGACACCGGCACGCTGCGCGGGCACGAGGAGATCGAGTTCATCGTCAAGCCCGACCGCTGGTCGTTCGTCGTGGCCCTGCTGGCCGGGGCGGCCGGGGTGTTGTCCGTCACCGCAGGCAAGTCCTCGGCCCTGGTGGGCGTCTTCATCTCGGTCACCACCGTGCCCGCCGCCGGATACCTCGCCGTCGCCGTCGCCCTCGGCCGCTGGGCCGACGTGGCGGGCTCGGTCACCCAGCTCGCGGTGAACATCGCCGGCATGGTCATCTCCGGCACGGTCACCCTGGTCGTCCAGCGGGCCTACTGGGAGCGGTTCGGCGTACGGTTCCCCGCGCGCGGGCCGCGCGGCCTGGAGCGCGGCGGAGGGCCGGGGCTCCGGCGGGGCGGCCGGTAGGGGCGGGCACCGCGACCATCGGGCGGAAGCCGTACGGACGGGAGCCCGAACCGGGCGCAAAGCGGAACCGGGCGGAAGCCGTACGGACGGAAGCGAAACCCGGCGGAAGGCGGGCGGACCGGACCGGACCGACCTTTCGGCCGAGGCGGATTCGTCCGCACGGCGGAGGCTCCCGGCGCGGCCGGTGGATAGTGTCCGGGTATGACTATCCTCGCCACCGAGGGACTCACCAGACGATTTCCCCGGGTGACGGCGCTCGACGGGCTCACCGTCGACGTCGGCCCCGGCGTGACCGGCCTGGTCGGCGCGAACGGCGCGGGCAAATCGACGCTGATCAAGATCCTGCTGGGCCTGCTCGCGCCCTCGGCCGGCCGGGCCGAGGTGCTGGGCATGGACGTGACGACCCGGGGCGCCGAGATCCGCGGTGCCGTCGGGTACATGCCCGAGCACGACTGCCTGCCCCCCGACCTGTCGGCCACGGAGTTCACCGTCCACATGGGCCAGATGGCCGGCCTGCCGCGCACCGCGGCCCGCGAACGCGCCGCCGACGTGCTGCGCCACGTCGGCCTGTACGAGGAGCGCTACCGCGCCATGGGCGGCTACTCCACCGGCATGAAGCAGCGGGTCAAGCTCGCCCAGGCCCTGGCGCACGACCCCCGGCTGGTCTTCCTGGACGAACCCACCAACGGGCTCGACCCCCAGGGCCGCGACGAGATGCTGGCGCTGATCCGCAGGATCGGCACCGAGTTCGGCATCAGCGTGCTCGTCACCTCCCACCTGCTGGGCGAGCTGGAGCGGATCTGCGACCACGTCATCGTGATCGACGGCGGCAGACTGCTGCGCTCCTCCCCCATCTCCGACTTCACGCAGACCACCCGGACCGTCGTGGTGGAGGTGGAGGAGGGCCGCGACGCCCTGGCCGCCCGGCTCACCGAGCTGGGCGAGACCGTCACCCCGCACGGCCGGACGCTCCTGGTGGACATCCGTACGCCGGAGACCTTCGACACGCTCCGCGACGCCGTCTGCGACCTCGACCTCCACCTCGTCCGCATGGAGCAGGGCCGCCAGCGCATCGAGGACGTCTTCCGGGAGCCCGCCGATGCCTGACCTGCCGGACGACCGGGACCGGCCCGGCACACCCGACCTGCCGGACGACCGGAACGGCTTCGACACGCCCAGCCGTCCGGCCGGGCCCCCGGCGGGCCCCGGCCGCACCCGTGAGAGGACCGCCGTGCCCGAGACGCCTCCAGCGCCCTCCGGCGCGCCTTCCGCGGCCCCCGCGGGGGTCATCCACGACATCGGCTACCGCCACTACGACGGTGTACGGCTGGGCCGCGCCCACGCCGCCGGGGCGCTGACCCTGCACACCCTGCGCGGGGTGTTCGGGCTGGGCCGCCCGGCCCGCTCGAAGATCATCCCGTTCGCGCTCGCGACGATCATGATGTTCCCGACGGTCGTCTCCATCGGGGTCATGGCGCTGATCAAGCGGGACCCGATCATCTCCTACACCGGTTACGCGGTCACCATGCAGGTCGTGCTCGCCATCTTCCTCGCCGCGCAGTCGCCGTACACCGTCGCGCCCGACCTGCGCTTCCGGGTGCTGCCCCTCTACCTGTCGCGGCCGGTGCGGCTCCTCGACTACGTCGGCGCCAAGGTCGCGGCGATGACCGCGGCGATGTTCCTGGTCCTGGCCGTCCCGCTCACCGTGCTGTTCGTCGGCGAACTGGTCATCGACCCGCCCGGCCCGGCCCACACCTCCGACTATCTCACCGCCCTCGCCGGGGCGGTCGTCCTCGCGGTGACGCTGTCCTGCCTGGGGGTGGCGATCGCCTCCTTCACCCCCCGGCGCGGCCTGGGCGTCGCCGCGGTCATCGCGTTCTACCTGCTCACCTCGGCGGTCTCGGGCGCGCTCGCGGCGATGCTGGAGTCGGTGAACGACTACACCGCCGCCGCGTGGGCGTGGGTGATCAACCCGTTCTTCCTCGTGGACGCCGCGGTCCAGGTGGGCCTCCTCGGCGCGAAGGCCTCGGGCCCCACCACCTACCCGGCGGGCGCCGGCGTCGTCGTGACGATCCTGGCCGTGGTCGCGCTGATCGCCCTGTCCGTGACCGCCCTGATCCTGCGTTACCGGAAGGCGGCCTCGCGATGAGGATCGAACTGGCCCAGGTCTCCCGCTGGTACGGCAACGTCGTCGCCGTCAACGACGTCACCATGACCATCGGCCCCGGCGTCACCGGCCTGCTCGGCCCCAACGGCGCCGGCAAGTCGACGCTCCTGCACATGATGGCCGGGTTCCTCGCCCCGTCCAGCGGAACCGTGACCCTCGACGGGACGAAGATCTGGCGCAACCACCAGATCTACCGCTCCATCGGCCTGGTCCCCGAGCGCGAGGCCGCCTACGGCTTCCTCACCGGCTGGCAGTTCGTGCTGTCCGGGGCGCGGCTGCACCGCCTCCCCGACCCCGAGGACGCCGCCCGCAAGGCGATCGCCCTGGTCGAGATGGAACCCGCCAGGGACCGCAGGATCGAGACCTACTCCAAGGGGATGCGGCAGCGGATCAAGGTCGCCGCCGCCCTCGTCCACGACCCGCAGGTCCTCCTGCTCGACGAGCCGTTCAACGGCATGGACCCGCGCCAGCGCATGCACCTGATGGACCTGGTCACCGGCATGGGGGCGGCCGGCAAGACCATCCTGTTCAGCTCGCACATCCTGGAGGAGGTCGAGCGCGTCGCCCAGCACATCGAGGTCATGGTCGCCGGCCGGCACGCCGCCTCCGGCGACTTCCGCGAGATCCGCCGCAGGATGACCGACCGGCCCCACGTGTTCCGGATCCGCTCCAGCGACGACCGCCGCCTGGCGTCGGCCCTGGTCGCCGACCCCTCCTCCAGCGCGGTCTCCCTCACCGGCCAGGGCCTGGAGGTGCAGGCCGTCGACTTCCGGCGGTTCACCCGGCTGCTGCCCAGGGTCGCCAGGGACGCCGGGGTGCGGATCACGCAGGTCTCCCCGGCCGACGAGGACCTCGAAAGCGTCTTCTCCTACCTGATCGACAGGAGCAGCTGATGAACGGTGTCATCGCCGGGATCTCCTACCGCGCGCTGCTCGGCCGCAGAAGGATCTGGCTGCTCGTCCTGCTCCCACTGGTGCTCCTCGGCCTGGCCGTGCTGCTGCGGTGGATCGGCGAGGCCGGTGAGCAGGCGGCGGTCACGCTCATGCAGACCTTCGCCATCGGCACGATGCTGCCGCTGCTCGGCCTGATCGCGGGCACCGGGGTGATCGCCCCGGAGATCGAGGACGGCACGGTCGTCCACCTGCTGTCCAAGCCGATCTCCCGGCCGGTCATCGCGCGGACGAAGTTCGTCGTCGCCGCCTCCCTGCTCGCCCTGTTCGGCGCCGTCCCGACCTTCGCCGCGTCCTACCTGCTGGTCGGCTCCGAGTCCGGCATCGCGTACGGCTTCGCCGCCGGCGCCCTGGCCGGGGGCGTCGCGTACGCGGCGGTGTTCATGCTGCTGGGCATCATCACCCGGCACGCGGTCACGATCGGCATCGCCTACGCCCTGGTGTGGGAGGGCGTGGTCGGCAACTTCGTGCCGGGCGCCCGCAGGTTCTCCATCCAGCAGTGGGCCCAGACCGTCGCCGACCAGGTGTCGTCCTCGGCGTTCCTGTCCACCGGGATCACGATCGGCTTCGCCGCCGTCGCCCTGCTGGTCGTCACCATCGGCGCGATCGTCTGGGCCGGCCACCGCCTGCGAGGCTTCTCCCTCACCGGCGACGAGTAGTTCCGGTAGCATGCGCGCCCCGGCGAGGGGCGCGCATGTACCGTTCAGGTATGAGGTCTCGCCTGACGGAGCTGCGTCTCACCGAGTTCAAGACCTTCCGTGACGCGACGCTCCCCCTGGGCGGCATGACGACGCTCATCGGTCGCAACAGCAGCGGGAAGTCGAATGCGCTGGACGGTCTGGAGGTGCTGTCCCGCCTGGCGTCCGGAGCGGACCTCGTCGACGCGCTCGACAGCAGGCGAGGCGATGAGGGTCCGCTGCGAGGAGGCATGGAAGGATGCCCGCCCCACGGAAGTGACAGATTCCGACTGGGCTGCACCCTCATTTCGACGGATCGGCTGGACAGGGGATATTTCCAGGTCCTCCTCGACGTCACCGTCCAGGTTCATCCGGAACCGGAGATCCTCGGCGAGACACTCGTCGGCATTTCGGAAGACCACCGCTCGACGCGAAACCCTCAGGGCCGGATGATCCATGACCTGCTAAGAACGGCGGACGCCCAGCCGGGGTCCGGCGGCATCGACGCCACCTGGTACAACGGCCGTCCAGGCCGGGACCCGAAGGCGTCGTTCCGCTCCACGCGTCTGCTCACCAGCCAGCTTCCGCTGCGGCTCCCGGGCGAGACGGAGGCCGAGCGCCGGGTGGTCGCCGCGGCAGAGGACGTCCTGGAGGCGCTTCGCGGGGTCTTCCACCTGGACCCCGTACCCCATCTGATGCGGCAGTACGTTCCCAGCCGTGACATGCGGCTGCGGAGGACCGCGGAGAACCTCTCCGCCGTGATCGGTCACATGGAGCGGCACGACCCCGATCGGTTCCGGCAGCTCGTCACCCGCGTACGCGATCTCGTCGAGCACGACGCGACCAGGATCGAGGTCATCCGTTCCCAGCTCAACGACGTCATGGTGGCCCTGCGTGAGGACGGAGCGGTCACTCCGGCCAGGGAGATGAGCGACGGTCTGCTGAGGTTCACCGCGATCGCCACGAGCCTGCTCCGCCAGGGACGGGACCTCGACCTCGGTGTACGCGGCGCGGAGGATGACCGCAGATTCCCGACTCTGGTCATCGAGGAGTTGGAGAACGGCCTGCACCCCTCGCAAGCCAGTCAGATACTCGATCTGGTCAGGCAGGCCACACAGGAGGACGCCTCACAAGTGATCTTCACCACGCACAGCCCCGCCTTGCTCTCCGCCCTGAACGCGGACGATCACGAACATGTCGTCGTCTGCTCCCGTGATCGCGACACCGGCCTCTCCCATCTCCGGAGGCTTCCGCAGATGGAGGGGTATCCCAGCCTGATGGCCCAGGGCGATCTCGGCACGGTCGTCACCTCCGGCCTCCTGGAGCGGCCTCCCGCCCGCGAACGCGACTTCACCGAGTTCGACCGGCTGATGGGAATCGGCTGACGGTGAGACGCAGGGTGGAGTTCGTCGACACGTCGGTGCTCTGCAACATCCTCGACATTCCCGGTAAGAACCAGAGCCGGGAGAACGTGGTACGGCAGTGGCGGGAGGAGAAGAGGGATTGCGACCTCATCCTGCCCGTCACCGCGGTGATCGAGACGGGCAACCACATCGCTCAGCTCCCGGACGGCCGGATTCGCAGGGACCGTGCCGAGAAGCTTCAGCAGTTCCTCGAACTGGTCATCACCGGCCAGGCGCCCTGGGTCCTGCACACCGTCGAGTGGGGGGAGGGCTTCCTTCGACGGCTCCTCGCCGGAGCCGGCACCGGGATACCGTTCTCCGATCACGTGATGGCGAAGCTCGGCCTCGGAGACCTCTGCATTCTCACGGAGCGGGAGCTCTACCGGAGCAGGGTGACCGGGGTGGAGGTCGGCATCTGGACGCTCGACGGCCAGCTTCACTCCCACTCATGACGAAAGGGGGCATGGCCCGCGTGTGACACGCGGGTCATGCCCCCTTTCGTTCGGGCTGCGGGCCGTACGGAGGTCAGGCGCAGGCCGTGCGGACGACCTCGGCCAGGCGGCCCGCCATCAGCTCGGCCTGCTCCGCCGAGGCGGCCTCGACCATGACGCGGATCATCGGCTCGGTGCCGCTCGGCCGGATCAGCACCCGGCCGGTCTCACCGAGCTCGGACTCCGCCACGGCGACCGCCGCCGACAGCTCCGGAACCGAGGCCTTGGCCCGGTCGACGTCCTTGACGTTGATCAGGACCTGCGGCATCCGGGTCATCACCGAGGCGATCTCGGCCAGCGGCCTGCCCTCGCGGGCGACCACCTGCAGCAGCTGGAGGGAGGTCAGCACGCCGTCGCCGGTGGTGGCGTGGTCGAGCATCAGGACATGGCCGGACTGCTCGCCGCCGAGGTTGTAGCCGCCCGCCTTCATGGCCTCCAGCACGTAGCGGTCGCCCACGGCGGTCTCGATCACCTCGATGCCGGCGTTCCGCATGGCGATCTTGAAGCCCAGGTTGGACATGACCGTGGCGACCACGGTGTCGGCCGCCAGCCTGCCCTCGGCGCGCAGCGCCAGGGCGAGCACCGCCATGATCTGGTCGCCGTCGATCACCTCGCCGGTGTGCGCGACCGCCAGGCAGCGGTCGGCGTCACCGTCGTAGGCGATGCCGACGTCGGCCCCGCCGGAGACCACGGCCTCCTGGAGCCGCTCCAGGTGGGTCGAGCCGACCCCGGAGTTGATGTTGAGGCCGTCCGGGCTCGCGCCGATGGTCTCGACCGTCGCGCCGGCCCTCCGCAGGGCCTCGGGGGCGACCACGTGGGCCGCGCCGTTGGCGCAGTCGATGACCACCCGCAGGCCGTCCAGGCGGCCCGTCATGGTGGACAGCAGGTGGGACACGTAACGATCGGCCTCGCCGTACGCCTCGCGCACGCGGCCGACCGCGGCACCGACCGGGCGGTCCCACTTCTCGCCGAGCCGCCGCTCGATCTCGTTCTCCACCGCGTCGGGCAGCTTGTGACCGGTGCGGGTGAGGAACTTGATCCCGTTGTCGGGGGCGGGGTTGTGGGAGGCGGTGATCATCACGCCCGTGTCGGCTCCGAGAGCCGTGGTGAGGTAAGCGACCGCCGGGGTGGGCAGCACGCCGAGCCGGAGGACGTCCACGCCGGACGACGCAAGGCCGGCGACCACGGCGGCCTCCAGGAACTCTCCTGAAGCCCGCGGGTCCCGGCCCACGACCGCGACGGGGCGGTCGTGCCGCCCCGTACCGGCGTTGAACGCTCCGGCATCGCCGAGGACATGAGCCGCGGCCACGGACAACTCCATGGCCAGCTCGGCCGTGAGGTCGCTCCCCGCGACCCCACGGACCCCGTCGGTGCCGAAGAGGCGCCCCAACTTAACGCTTGCTGTACTGCGGAGCCTTGCGGGCCTTCTTGAGACCGTACTTCTTGCGCTCGGTGGCGCGGGCGTCACGGGTCAGGAAGCCGGCCTTCTTCAGCGGCGGGCGGTTGACCTCGACGTCCAGCGTGGCCAGCGCGCGGGAGAGACCCATGCGCAGGGCACCGGCCTGGCCGGTCACGCCGCCGCCGTCGATGCGGGCGATGACGTCGAACTGGTCCTCGGCGCCGAGCGTCACGAAGGGCTCGTTGACGATCTGCTGGTGGACCTTGTTCGGGAAGTAGACGTCCAGCGGACGGCCGTTGATCGTCCACTTGCCGGTGCCCGGCACGATGCGGACGCGGGCGACGGCCTCCTTGCGGCGGCCGGTGCCGTAGGAGTTGCCCGTCGTGATGGGCTTGCGAACGGCGGCCTCGCCGCCGGCAACGGACTCGGTGGTGTACTCGGAGGGGAACTCCTCCGACAGATAAGCTTCCTGCTCGCCCTCGATGGGCGTCTCGACACCGGTGGGCTCAGCCACGGTTCTCCTCTTACTTTCCTACTTGGCGCCGGCCATCGGGCCGACGCTGCTGGCGATAAGCAGCTGGGCGACTACTGGGCGATCTGGGTCAGCTCGAACGGCACCGGCCTCTGGGCCTGGTGCGGGTGCTCGGAGCCGGAGTAGACCTTGAGCTTCTTGATCATCTTTCGGCCGAGGGCGTTCTTGGGCAGCATGCCCCGCACGGCCTTCTCGACGGCGCGGTCAGGACGCTTGTCCATGAGCTCGCCGTAGGTCATGGAACGCAGACCACCGGGATAGCCCGAGTGACGGTAAGCCTTCTTCTGCTCCAGCTTGTTGCCGGTCAGCGCGACCTTGTCGGCGTTGATGACGATGACGAAGTCACCGGTGTCGACGTGGTTGGCGAAGGTCGGCTTGTGCTTACCGCGAAGCAGGATCGCGACGTGGCTTGCCAGCCGGCCGAGCACGATGTCGGTGGCATCGATGATGTGCCACTGACGCTCGACTTCAGCAGGCTTGGGTGTGTACGTGCGCACGGTCGTATGCCTTCTTTGCTCGCGTCTTCGGGACTGTCGGAAACGACAGCGGCTTGGTCGGTAGGTGCGGGCACACGACAGCCCGGACCTTCCGTCTCCCAATCCTCAGGAGATGACGCCGGACGCGCCGCGTATCGGTCTTGATGGAGGAGACCAATTCGCACACAACGAACTAAGAGGATACCGGCGGTGGAGGACATGGGTCAAAAAGACCCGGCCGCACGCCGATGCCTGTGACCAGTGTACCCATGACCGGCGACTGCTCCGGGATCGGCGCGCCCGGGCCCGCAGAACGGTTCCGCTACGTTCCGGGCATTCTCTTCTTCCTCTTCCGAAACATCTCTATCTTTGACAGCGGTATGTGGCAGTTCCCTCACCCCCGGCGCACCCATCGGTCCAGCCTTCGCCGCATGGGGCTGTTCGCATGCCTGACCCTCGTGCTGCTGCTGGGTTTCCTGCTCGGCAGGAACAGCCGCGAGGTGACGACCACCGGCCAGGTGTACCTGAACAACTCCGACCCGGCGCGACCCTCCCCCTCGGCCTCCGGACCGGAGGGCTTGGCCGGCCGGGCCCCGCTCGCCCGGGTCGTGCGCCCCACCGCCCCCGTGACACCGTCGCCGCAGCCGACCACGCGCGCCAGCAGGGGTCCCCGCCACCCCCTCACCGACCCCACCGACGACGCCCCCCGCTACCTCAACGGCGACGGCACGGGCACGACCCGGGTCATGACGTCCCTGAGCACGATGGAGCGCGAGGTCGTCCGGCTGACCAACGCCGAGCGCAGACGGGCCGGCTGCGCGCCGCTGCGGATCGACTCGCGGCTGGTCAGATCGGCCCGGGCCCATTCCACCGAGATGGCGACCAGCGGACTCTTCTCCCACAACTCCCCCGACGGCGCCTCGCCCTGGAAGCGGATGGAGGCGGTCCGTTACCGCGACGGGGGCGCCGAGAACATCGGCCGCGGCTACTTCACCGCCGCCGAGACGGTCCGCAACTGGATGGCCAACCCCGGCCACCGGCGCAACATCCTCGACTGCAGGCTCGCCGCCACCGGCGTCGGCCTCGCCGAGGGCCCGGACGGCCCCTGGTGGACGCAGGATTTCGGCTACAGCTAGACCGCGCCCAGGCCGCGCCGCGCGGGGCGGGCCCCCCGGCGGGGTCCCGGACCGATCCGCGCGGGCGGGCCTCCGGCGGGCGGAAGATCCGCAGCACATGGCCTAGTCTCGGCGCATGGGTTTTCCCGGTGAACCGCCGCGCCGCCAGCCGTACGTCCTGCCCGACGCGCCGACACCGCCCTCGCGCGGTGAGCGCCCGCCCGGGCCCGCGTCGCACGACCGGCCCGGAGGCCCACCCGCCGGTGACGGCGGTTGGTTCGCCTCGCCGGGCAGGCCGCACGAACAGCCGTACGACCCCTCGGAACCCGGCGGCACGTCCGCGCAGCAGCCCTACCGCATGCCCGAGCCGCCGTACGCGCGCGAGCGGAACCCCGCGTCCGAGCCGCCCTATCCGCGGGAGCCGCGCGACGCGTTCGAGCCCCCGAGCGACCCCTCCGGACCCCGCGACGAGTCGGGACGGCCGTACGGCGCGCCGGAACGCCACGGAGCCGCCTCCCCCGGGGAGGGCGCCCGGCACGGCGCCGCGCCGTACGAGCGGGACCCCCGACCGCCCGCGGGGGCGTCGCGCGCCGATGAGCGGGCCGGGGCGTCGAAGCGTCCGCGTCAGGCGTGGAGCCCCTATGACGAGGGCCCCCGCTCCTACCGGCCGTTCATCTTCATCGGGGCCGGACTGGCCGTACTGGTCGCCGCGGGGTTCGGCCTGGCGGCCCTCGCCGGCTCCGACGACGTCCCGCCGGCCGCCACCGCGAGCCCGCCGGCCCGGACCTCCGGCGCGCAGCTGCCCGACGCGCCGGGCGGCAAGTTCGGGTTCGCCGCCTCGCGGGCCACCGATCCCAGCAGGCTCACCCTCAACGAGGTGTTCAAGCGGAAGAAGGTCGCCCACGGCGGCCAGCGGTTCGAGATGACCGTCCGCAGGAACGACACCAAGTGCAAGGACGCCGTGGTGGGCGACAAGCTGCAGAAGGCGCTCACCGACGGCAAGTGCACCCAGCTGCTGCGGGCCAGCTTCCGCGACTCCTCGGGGAAGATCATCGGCACCGTCGGGGTCGCCAACCTCAAGACGTCGGCCGCGGCGTCCAAGGTCGTCTCCACGGTGCGGGGCAAGTCCCTGGAGGAGTATCTCAAGGCGCTGCCCGGTAAGGACAAAGTCACCAAATCTCTCGGCAGCGGCGAGGCGTTCGCCGGCGGATGGGCCCACGGCCACTACGCCGTGCTGATCTGGTTCCAGTACAAGGACGGGCACCTGCCGAAGAAGACCGAGGTCAAGAAGTTGAACCAGGCGGCCTTCGGGGCCGTCGACGCGACCGTCACCCCCGTTCTGGAGGCGCGCTCGCTGACCGGGAAGCGCCCCTGACAGAGCGCCCGTCCGCCCGTTTCCGGCCCGGAAACGGGCGGGCCGGAAAGGGCGCGGACGTCCATACCCGCCTGACGATCTTGCGGCTATCGCTACGCTTCCCCGTATGCGTGGCCAGGAATCCGGGTCCGAGCACGAACGCGAAGCCGAACGTTCGGCCGCACCGACGACGCCGCCGCCGAGTTTCGGCCAGCCTTCGCCGCCGGTGCAGCGGACCGCCCCCTCAGGTGACGACCAGCCCTACGACCAGTCCCGCGACCCCTCGGCGTGGCCGGAGCGGGCTCCGGGCGCGGCCCAGCCGTGGACGGTCCCCGACGACGGTGCCCCCTACGACTGGTACGCCGACCCCGACGACGAGGTGTCGACCCCACAGCCCTCCCAGCCTCCACAGCCCCCCGCCTCGCGGCGCGGCGCCCCCCAGCCGGGGGCGTCCGTGCCGCCGGAGCACTCCGGCCCGCCCTGGGCGGGCCCCGCGGCCCCGCAGAGCCCCCAGGGCCCCCAGGACGCTCAGGGCGCTCAGGGCGCCGGATCCGGGGCGCCGCCGTGGGCGGCGGCCCCCCAGGCCCCCCAGGCCCCTCAGGGCCCCTCCTCGCCGCCGTGGGCCCCGCCGGTGGGACCGGGCGGGTCCGCTCCCTCCCCGTCCGGCCCCGCCTGGGCGGGTCCACCGGCCCCGCCGGGCGCGCCGGGCCGGCCCGGCGGTCCGGGCGACGGGCCCGGCGGCCCCGTCCCGCTGACCACCGCGCCGATCGTGCCGGGGGCCCCGCCCTGGCAGCCGCCGCCGGCCTTCACCGCCGCCGCCGCCGGGATGCAGGTCTGGCCCTCCACCGAACCCGGGGCCCACGACGCCCCGAGGTGGCCGGCCGCCACCGGCGAACCGGTCTGGACCGAGCACGACGACGCCGCGGGCCGTCCCGGCGAGTCAGGTGACGCCGCCGTACGGCCGCCCGGCGCGGGCGGCCCCGGGGGCGATCCCGCCGGTACGGCCGGGCCCGGCCGTCCGGCCGCCACGGAGCGGCCCGCCGCTCCCGCCGGTACGGCGCAGGACGGGCCCGCACCGGGGGACCCGGCCGCGCACGCCGGAACGGCCGCCCCCGGTTCTCCCGGTTCCCTCCCCGCGGCTCCCGCCGTACCGGACGCGGCCGCGCAGGCGCCCGCCGGACAGGCCCGGCCCGGCACGCCGGGCCCGGCACGCGAGGGCGCGGCGGCCCCCGGGACCGCGGAGGCCGCCTCCCCCGCGCCCCCCGGCCCGGCGCCGGCCGAGGAGGCGACCCCGCCGGGCGGCATACCGGAGCTGCCTCCGCTCTTCCCGCCCATCCCCGCGTCGCAGGCGGCCCAGCCGCCCGTCCCGATGCAGGCGGTCGCGCAGGAGCGCGGCCCCTTCACCCCACCCTCGGCGGTGGCGCCCGCCCCGCCCGCGCCGTCCACCGCGCCCCCCTCCGCCCGGCGGAACCGGGTCGTGATCCTGGCGGCCGCGGCGGTGGTCCTGGCGGCCGGCGTCGGCACCGGCGTCGTCCTCGTCCAGCGGTCCTCCGACGACCCGAAGCCGCCGGCCGTGGCCGAACCGGTCCCCACCACCGGGGAGGCCGGGCCCACGGACGACCCGGCGGCCGCGGAAGAACCGAAGCTGACCGACACCCAGGTGATCAACTCGGAGAAGACCGACCCCGGCAGGATGACCGTGAAGGACGCCTTCACCAAGAAGGTCACCGTGGGCTCGGCCACCTTCGTCCGGGTCAGGACCGACGTCACCAAGCAGTGCCAGGAGGCGGCGGCCGGGAAGTTCGCCAGCGCGCTGAGCAACCGCGACTGCCGTCAGGTGCTGCGGGCGACGTACGTGGACAAGAAGCGGAAGTACGCCGTGACCACCGGGATCGCCATACTGCCTGACCGGGCGTCGGCCATCGCGGCCGACCAGGAGAAGAACCTCGGCAGCAACCTGTGGTTCCGCGGCCTGCCCGGGTCCGCCGGCTCCGGGGCCGAGCGCGTGAGCATCGCCGGCGGCTACGCGTCGGGGATGGTGTGGGGCCGCTACATCGTCTTCAGCTACGCCACCTTCAGCGACGGCCACACCCCGGCGGCCAAGGAGAAGGTCCTCGGCAGGGTCAGCGGGGCCTTCCGCGACCAGACCGCCAAGGCCGTCGAGAAGCGCGCGGTGGCCGGGCAGGCGGGTCAGACCGGCGGCGCGGCCGTCACCGACTGAGCGTGCGCACCCGGCGGGTCTCTTTGGCCCGCCGGGCCAGCTCCCCGGGCTCGGGGTAGCGCACCTCCTCCAGGCACAGGCCGTGCGCCGGCGCGACGCGCACTCCGGAGTCGCGCACGGCCCGGGTCAGCACCCCGCCCGGCCAGTCCACCGGCAGGCGGCCCTCGCCGACGGGCAGCAGCGCCCCGATGAGCGCGCGGACCATCGAGTGGCAGAACGCGTCGGCCACCACGGTGGCCACCAGGACGTCGCCCTCCCGCACCCAGTCGAGCCGCTGCAGCTCGCGGATCGTGGTGGCGCCCTCGCGTTTCTTGCAGAACGCGGCGAAGTCGTGCTCGCCGAGCAGGGTCCGCGCCGCCTCGTTCAGCCTGCCGAGGTCGAGGGGCCGGCCGTACCAGATGACCTCGTGGCGCCGGAGCGGATCCACCCCGCCGGGCGCGTCGCAGACCCGGTAGGCGTAGCGGCGGGACACCGCGGAGAACCGCGCGTCGAAGCCCTCCGGGGCCACCGTGACGCCGTACACCCTGACGTCCGGCGGCAGGACCCCGGTGAGCCTGCGGCCCAGCACGGGAAGCCGTACGGCGACGCCCTCCGCCGTTTCGAGGCCGGGGAGGGGCTCGGTCCGGCGATGCCGGCTGTCCAGCGCGCCCAGCGTCCCGGCGTCCACGTCCACGTGCGCCACCTGGCCCCGGGCGTGGACCCCCGCGTCGGTCCGGCCGGCCACGGTCAGCGCCGGCGGCTCGGGGACCCTGAGGACCTTCCCGAGCGCCTCCTCGATCTCACCCTGGACCGTCCGCCGCCCCGGCTGCCTGGCCCAGCCGGAGAAGTCGGTGCCGTCGTAGGCGAGGTCCAGGCGCAGCCGTACCACGATGTTCCTCCCATGAAGCGCGCTTTGAGCTCAGAACCCCTGACGCGGAGCCCTTGAACGCGGAACGGGCCCGGCACCCGCGAAAGGGGATGCCGGGCCCGTTCAGCGGGCCTGACGGATCAGGCTTCGTCCTTCTTGGCCTCGGCCTCCTCGGCCTTCGGGGCCTCGGCGGTCTCCTCGGCCGGAGCCTCGGCGGCCGGGGTCTCCTCAGCCTTGGGGGCCTCGGTCTCCTCGGCCTTCGGGGCCGGGGCGGCCGGAGCCGTGGTGGTGCGGACCGTGTTCAGCGGCTCGGACACCAGCTCGATGACGGCCATCGGGGCGGCGTCGCCCTTGCGGTTACCGATCTTGGTGATCCGGGTGTAGCCACCGGGACGCTCGGCGAAGGTCGGGGCGATCTCCGTGAACAGGTGGTGGACGACGCCCTTGTCGCGGACGACGGTCATCACCTGGCGACGGTTGTGGATGTCGCCCTTCTTCGCCTTGGTGATCAGCCGCTCGGCCAGCGGGCGAAGCCGCTTGGCCTTGGCGACCGTGGTGGTGATCCGGCCGTGCTGGAACAGCTGGGTGGCCAGGTTCGACAGGATCAGCCGCTCGTGAGCAGGGCTTCCACCGAGACGGGCACCCTTGGTGGGCTGAGGCATTTCGATCTCCTTGTAGTTAACCCGCCCCGGCCGTACGAGGTACCGGGGTCGGGCCGGCGGGTCCTAGGACCCCCGATGATGAAACTCAGTACTGCTCGGTCTCGACGTACGCGCTGTCGTCGTCGTCGTAGCCGCCGCCGGCCACCGCGGTCGGGTCGAACCCGGGCGGGGAGTCCTTGAGCGCGAGCGACATCTCGTGCAGCTTCTGCTTGACCTCCTCGATGGACTTCGCACCGAAGTTGCGGATGTCCAGCAGGTCCTGCTCGCTGCGGGCCACGAGCTCACCCACGGTGTGGATGCCCTCGCGCTTGAGGCAGTTGTAGGAGCGGACCGTGAGGTTCAGCTCCTCGATCGGCAGCGCCAGGTCGGCGGCCAGGGCCGCGTCCGTCGGCGACGGGCCGATGTCGATGCCCTCGGCCTCGACGTTCAGCTCGCGGGCGAGGCCGAACAGCTCGACGAGGGTCTTGCCGGCCGAGGCCACCGCGTCGCGGGGCTTCATGCACGGCTTGGTCTCGACGTCCAGGATCAGACGGTCGAAGTCGGTGCGCTGCTCGACACGGGTCGCCTCGACCTTGTAGGTGACCTTGAGCACCGGGGAGTAGATGGAGTCGATCGGAATACGGCCGATCTCCTGGCCCGGCTGCTTGTTCTGCGCGGCGGAGACGTAGCCGCGACCGCGCTCGACGGTCAGCTCCATCTCCAGCTTCGCCTTGCCGTTCAGGGTGGCGATGCGCAGCTCGGGGTTGTGCACCTCGACGCCCGCGGGGGGCGCGATGTCGGCGGCGGTGACGTCACCGGGGCCCTGCTTGCGCAGGTACATCACGACCGGCTCGTCGTGCTCGGAGGACACGACCAGCTCCTTGAGGTTCAGGATGATGTCGGTGACATCCTCCTTGACCCCCGGGACGGTCGAGAACTCGTGCAGCACGCCCTCGATGCGGATGCTCGTCACGGCCGCGCCCGGGATGGACGACAGCAGCGTGCGGCGCAGCGAGTTGCCGATGGTGTAGCCGAAGCCCGGCTCCAGCGGCTCGATGACGAACTTGGAGCGGGTCTCCTCGAGGGACTCCTCGAGGAGGGTGGGACGCTGAGCGATCAGCATGTGGGTTCTCCCCCTGGATGGCGACGCCCGCTATTTGACGTCGCTCGCTACAAACAGCATAGGTGCCGTACGGCTCAGCCGTACGGCACCCGCGTGAGCGCTACTTGGAGTAGAGCTCGACGATCAGCTGCTCCTGGACCTGCGTGTCGATCTGCTGACGGACCGGGAGCTGGTGGACCAGGATGCGCATGGCCTCGGGGGCCACACCCAGCCAGGCCGGGAAGGTACGGTCACCGGCGGTGGCGCGGGCGACCTCGTAGGGCAGGAGGTTGCGCGAACGCTCCCGCACCTCGACGATGTCGTGCTCGCGAACGCGGTACGACGGGATGTCGACCTTCTTGCCGTTCACCAGGAAGTGGCCGTGGCGCACCTGCTGGCGGGCGGCGTCGCGGGACTCGGCGAAGCCGGCGCGGTAGACCACGTTGTCGAGACGGCTCTCCAGGATCTGGAGGAGGTTCTCGCCGGTCTTGCCGCCCTTGCGGTTGGCTTCCTCGTAGTAGTTGCGGAACTGCTTCTCGAGGATGCCGTAGATGCGGCGGGTCTTCTGCTTCTCACGAAGCTGGAGCTGGTACTCAGACTCCTTCGGACGGCCGCGGCCGTGCTCACCCGGCGGGTAAGGACGGATCTCGATGGGGCACTTCGCGGACTCGCACTTCTTGCCCTTGAGGAAGAGCTTGGTCTTCTCCCTGCGGCAGAGCTTGCAGTCCGCACCCGTGTAACGAGCCATTTTCTATCTTCTCCTGGGCGTCAGACGCGACGGCGCTTGGGCGGACGGCAGCCGTTGTGCGGCACGGGGGTGACGTCCTGGATGGACCCGACCTCGAGCCCGGTCGCCTGCAGCGAGCGGATCGCGGTCTCACGGCCGGAGCCGGGGCCCTTGACGAAGACGTCGACCTTGCGCATGCCGTGCTCCATGGCGCGGCGGGCGGCGTTCTCAGCGGCCATCTGGGCGGCGAACGGGGTGGACTTACGAGAGCCCTTGAACCCGACGTGGCCGGCGCTGGCCCAGGAGATCACGTTCCCGTTCGGGTCGGTGATCGAGACGATCGTGTTGTTGAACGTGCTCTTGATGTGGGCGTGCCCATGAGCGACGTTCTTCTTCTCCTTGCGACGCACCTTCTTGGGCGCGCCCTGGCGGCTCTTAGGAGGCATTGCTTGCCTTCACTCCTGAGGTCTTCGGTCCTGCGGCTGCGCGGACTACTTCTTACCGGGCTTCTTCTTGCCGGCGACGGTCTTCTTCTTGCCCTTGCGGGTACGCGCGTTGGTCTGCGTGCGCTGACCGTGCACGGGAAGGCCGCGGCGGTGCCGGATGCCCTGGTAGCACTGAATCTCGATCTTGCGGCGGATGTCGGCCTGGACCTCGCGGCGGAGGTCACCTTCGATCTTGAAGTTGGCCTCGATGTAGTCACGCAGCGGGACGAGCTCGTCGTCCGTGAGCTGGTGAACGCGAAGGTCGCCGCTCACACCGGTGGCCTTGAGGGCCTCCAGCGCGCGGGTGCGGCCGATTCCGTAAATGTAGGTGAGAGCGATCTCCAGCCGCTTGTCGCGGGGGAGGTCGACGCCAACCAGGCGAGCCATGGTCGGGCATTCTCCTTCGTTGTGGCGGAGGTCCTGCGCCGCACTGCCCCTCCCCATGCCCAGGGGCGAGGGCCCCGGCCTCCGACCGGGGGTCTCCCGCGTGGTCCGGCCCGGTGAGGGCCGCCTGCACGGGTGTGAGACGCGCTTGCTTTCTTCGGCCCCACATGGGACGAGTCCGCCACGTGGAGCGGACTCATGTAAGGCCTTGCTCTTCGACTAGCCCTGGCGCTGCTTGTGGCGCAGGTTGTCGCAGATCACCATGACGCGACCGTGCCGGCGGATCACCTTGCACTTGTCGCAGATCTTCTTGACGCTCGGCTTGACCTTCATAGTCCTAATTCGTCCCTCAGACGCTTACTTGTATCGGTAGACGATCCGCCCACGACTGAGGTCGTAGGGGCTCAGTTCGACGACAACCCGGTCGTCGGGAAGGATCCGGATGTAGTGCATTCGCATCCGCCCGCTGATGTGGGCCAGGACCTTGTGGCCGTTGTCGAGCTGCACCCGGAACATCGCATTCGGGAGCGACTCAACCACAGTGCCCTCGATCTCGATGGCGCCGTCTTTCTTGGCCATGGCCCTCGCGTTTCACTGATCGGTCGTCTGAGGCATCGGAACACTAAGCAGCCGCGACCACGCGCTTCGATGAGAGCGACGGTTGCGAACCGCCGACGCGCAATGGTCATAGTGAACCGAAGAAGGAGTGTACGGCACCGGGCGATGAAATGCGAAACAGACGGCCGGTACCTTGACACAACCGCTATCCAGGATACCTCAGATCGGGCCGTCCCCTTGCGCCGCCGGGGTCTCGCGGTCGCCGCGCGCCCGGCGGCCGATCGCCAGCGTCAGCCCCGTCCCCAGCACCGTCACCACGGTGGCGAGCGCCCCGAACAGCCACAGCGTCCGGACGGCGGACGCCGCCTCCGCCTCCCGGTCCGGGTCCCCGCCGGAGTGCCCGGCGGGCAGCGGCGCGCCCACCGTGAACGTGCCGTTGTACGGCCCGCCCCGGACGCAGCGGACCGTGACGACGTAGGAGCCGGGGGTGGTGTCGAAGCTGACGCGGGCGGTGCCGTACATCGCGCCGTCGTGGTCGCCGAGCCGGGCGGAGGTGCTGTCGAAGGCGGCGGAGTAGGCGACGGCGGGGGCGACGCACGGGTCGACGGAGACGATCACGAGCTGTCCCGGGCGGGCCGTGGACGGGGTGACGCTCACGTCGTCCCCCGCGGCGGCGCCACCGGAGAGCACGAACACGACCGCGCACATCCCGAGGACTCTCACGCACGTCGCGACGTCGCGACCAGGCCCCATCGCCCACCCCCACCTCACGGCCCAC
Source organism: Streptosporangium sandarakinum (assembly GCF_013409935.1). GTDB lineage: Bacteria > Actinomycetota > Actinomycetes > Streptosporangiales > Streptosporangiaceae > Streptosporangium > Streptosporangium nondiastaticum. The sequence goes on from NZ_JACCCO010000001.1 coordinate 2,580,994, forward strand.
CGATGGCGATCATGTACCCGGCCGCCCGGTGACCAAGATCCTCAGGGGGTAAAGATCACGCACAACGCCGGAAAGGCCCCCCGGCGGCGGACCGCCGGAGGGCCTTTCCGGAAGACGAGGGTCTCGTACGGCCACGGCCCGGCCGTACGGTGCCGGGCCCGGCACCGGGGGACCGTCAGGGATCCCGGCGGCGGCCCGAGCCGGAGAACATCGTGATGACCAGCAGGACCATGCCCCACGGCCCCATCACCCACAGCGGCCAGGGATAGGCGAAGTCGAGACCGCTCACCAGGCCGACGAAGAACCAGATCCCCCAGTTGACGGCGCCGACCACCGCCCAGGCCTGCCACGCCTCCTTGAGGTCGCCGGACCCCTTGCCGGACTTGGCCTTCCCGCTCCGCTCCGGCTGCCGGGAGACGGGCTCGGGAAGGCTCCGCAGATCGACGTCGGGGAGGTCGGAGGTCAGCCGGGCCAGCTCGCCGTAGGTCTTGCTGGTGTAGAGCTGCTCCAGACGCTCGTCGAACTCCTCCGTGGTGAGCCGGCCCTGCGCGTAGTGCTCCCTCAGCGCCGCGGCGACCCTGTCACGGTCTCCGTCAGAGGCTCGCATCTCCGGACCAACCGCCATCGGCATCACATCCGCTCACCGGCGGGCAGATCGCCTAGCCCGCGTCTCCCAACAGGTCGGCAAGCCGCTCTCTTCCCCCGTCAAGGGCGGTCAGTACCCACGGACCATTATCGGTCACCGCGACGCTGTGTTCGAAGTGCGCGGAGGCCTTTCCGTCGACGGTCACGACGGTCCAGTCGTCGGCCAGCACCCTGGTCCGGTCGGTGCCGAGGTTCAGCATCGGCTCCACGGCGAGGCACATGCCCGCCTCGAAGCGCGGCCCCCGGCCCGGGCGGCCGTGGTTGGCGACCCACGGGTCCATGTGCATCTCGGTGCCGATGCCGTGCCCGCCGTACTCCTGGGGGATGCCGTAGCGGCCCTGGGAACGGACGTACCTCTCGATCTCGTGGCCGATGTCGGAGAGGTGGCGGCCGACGGTGAGCGCGGCGATGCCCCGCCACATGGCCTCCTCGGTGACCCGCATCAGCTCGGTCAGCTTGGGATCCACCTCGCCCACCGGGATCGTGACGGCGGAGTCGCCGTGCCAGCCGTCGAGGATGGCCCCGCAGTCGATCGAGATGATGTCGCCCTCGCGCAGCGGGCGCCGGTCGCTCGGTATCCCGTGGACGACCTCGTCGTTCACCGACGCGCAGATCGTCGCCGGGAAGCCCTGGTAGCCCTTGAAGGAGGGGATCGCGCCCTCGTCCCTGATGGCCTTCTCCGCGATGCCGTCGAGGTCCAGCGGGGTCATCCCCGGCTGGACGCTCTCGCGGAGCAGTTGCAGCGTCCGGCCGACCACCAGGCCCGCCGCCCGCATCTTCTCCAGCTGCTCGGGCGTCTTCAGCTGGATTCCGTGCCTGTTCTTCTTGAACACGTGCGCACCCCCTGGGGTGGTTCAACGGGCGGTCGAGGGGCCCAATTCCCCCGATTCTGCCCTAAATGACAACACGCCACCCGTGGGGTTTCCATGGGTGGCGTGCTGGATGACATGTCTCCGGACTTCCGGCCCCGGCTCCGCGGGTCGTTCCCCGGGAACGGGACCCGAGCCGGGCCGTTCCCGGTCCGGGACCTGGGCGGGCCGCTAGTCGGCGAAGGGACGCAGGGCCTCCATCGCGCGCTGGGTGATCTCCTCCACCGGACCGGTGGCGTCCACGCCGACCAGGAGGTTCTCGTCGGCGTAGAAGGAGACGAGCGGGGCGGTCTGCTCCTGGTAGACCTCCAGCCGGTGGCGGACGGTCTCCTCGGAGTCGTCCTCGCGCTGGTACAGCCGGCCGCCGCAGACGTCGCAGACGTCGTCCTTCTTGTCGTCGAAGTCGACGTGCCAGATGCGGCCGCACTGGCCGCAGGTACGGCGGCCCGCCAGCCTGCGCACGACCTCCTCGTCGTCGACCACGAGTTCGAGGACGACGTCGAGGGCCGCGCCGAACTCCGAGAGCATCTTCTTCAGGATCTCGGCCTGGGGCACGTTCCTGGGGAAGCCGTCGAGCAGGAAACCGTCCTGCGCGTCGCTCTCCGAGAGGCGGTCGCGGACCATCGCGATCGTCACCTCGTCGGGCACGAGGTCGCCGCGGTCCATGTACTCCTTGGCAATCCTGCCGAGCTCCGTGCCGCCCGAGACGTTGGCACGGAAGATGTCACCTGTCGAGATCTTCGGGATGGACAGGTTCGATGCGATGAACTGGGCCTGCGTCCCCTTACCCGCTCCGGGGGGCCCGACCAGGACGAGACGCACTACTTCAGGAAGCCTTCGTAGTTGCGCTGCTGGAGCTGGCTCTCGATCTGCTTCACGGTGTCGAGACCGACACCAACCATGATCAGAATGCTCGTTCCTCCGAACGGGAAGTTCTGACTCGCACCGACGACCGCGAGCGCGACGATCGGCACCATGGAGATCAGGCCCAGGTACAGCGCGCCGGGAGCGGTCAGCCTCGTGAGCACATAGTTCAGGTACTCAGCCGTCGGCCGGCCCGGGCGGATGCCCGGGATGAAACCACCGTACTTCTTCATGTTGTCGGCCACTTCAACGGGGTTGAAGGTGATGGACACGTAGAAGTAGGTGAAGAAGACGATGAGCACGAAGAAGGTGGCCATGTACGCCGGGGTGTCGCCCCGCACCAGGTTCTGCTCGATCCACTGGACGACCTGGTTCGGCTCCTCCGCGGAGTTGCTGAAGAGGGTCGTGAGCAGCTGCGGGAGATACAGCAGCGAGGAGGCGAAGATGACGGGGATGATGCCCGCCTGGTTCACCTTCAGGGGGATGTAGGTCGAGGTCCCGCCGTACATCCGGCGGCCGACCATTCGCTTGGCGTACTGCACGGGAACCCGGCGTTGCGCCTGCTCGACCATGACCACCAGGGCGATCATCGCGATACCGGTGATGATCACCACCGCGAAGACGAAGGCGCCCTTCTGGCGGGCGATGTTCAGCAGCTCGGCCGGGAAGACCGCGATCACCTGGGTGAAGATCAGGATGGACATGCCGTTGCCGACGCCGCGGTCGGTGACGAGCTCACCCAGCCACATGATGACGCCGGTGCCGGCGGTCATCGTCAGCACCATCGTGATGATGGCGAAGATGTTGTCCTTGTCGATGAGGATCTCCTCGCGGCACTGCGGGAACAGCTGCCCGCTGCGCGCGAGGGCGATGAAGGCGGTGGACTGCAGGATCGCCAGGCCGATCGTCAGATAACGCGTGTACTGCGTGATCTTCGACTGCCCCGCCTGCCCCTCCTTCTTCAGGGCCTCCAGCCGGGGAATGACCACCACGAGGAGCTGGAGGATGATGCTCGCGGTGATGTAGGGCATGATGCCCAGCGCGAACACTGAAAGTTTCAGCAGGGCGCCACCGCTGAACAGCTGCACCATGCCGTAGATGTTTCCGGAATCGCCGGCCTGCGCCTGCTGGAGGCATCGGGCGATGTTCTCGTTGTTTACACCCGGGGTCGGAAGAACCGAGCCGAGTCGGAAAAGCGCGATGATGCCCAGTGTGAAGAGCAGCTTCTTACGCAGGTCCGGCGTACGGAACGCTCGGGTAAACGCGGTCAGCACGGTCCCTCCTGCGCGCCTGAAAGGCGAGGTCGGTCAACTATGGTGCGGGGGTGGCGCATCTTTACTATCTCAAGTCAACGAGCCCGCGTGAGTAGTCGAAGCCCACTGTCCAGCGAACTCTAACGCACTACGGGCGCGGGGGCCCATTATGAGCCCCCGCGCCACGTCATGCCATGCCTACAGCTCGGAGACGGAGCCACCGGCAGCGGCGATCTTCTCCTTCGCGCTGGCGGAGAAGGCGTGCGCCTGCACGTTCAACGCCACGGAGATGTCGCCGGTACCGAGCACCTTCACCGGCTGCTTCTTGCGAACCGCACCCCTGGCGATCAGCGCCTCGATGGTGACGTCGCCACCCTCGGGGAAGAGCTCGCCGAGCCTGTCCAGATTGACGACCTGGTAGGTCGTCTTGAACATGGCGTTGGAGAAGCCCTTCAGCTTGGGCAGGCGACGCTGGAGCGGAACGTTGCCACCCTCGAAACCGGGGGTGTTGGTGGTCCTGGCGTGCGTGCCCTTGGTGCCACGGCCCGCGGTCTTGCCCTTGGACGCCTCGCCGCGACCCTTGCGGACCTTCGACTTGTTGGCGCCGGGAGCCGGCCGCAGGTGGTGAATACGGAGCGGAGTGTTCTCTGCCATGTCTAGTCGACCTCTTCCACGGTGACGAGGTGCGTCACCACGGAGACCATGCCGCGGATCTCCGGGCGGTCCTCCTTGACGACGACATCGCCGATGCGCTTCAGACCGAGCGAGCGCAGCGAGTCACGCTGGTTCTGCTTGCCACCGATCTTCGAGCGAACCTGAGTGATCTTCAGGCGTGCCATCGCCTAGCTCACCGCCTTAGCCGCCGCGGCCTCGGCGATGCCCTCGGCACGAGCCTTGAGCATGGCCTTGGGCGCGACGTCCTCGATCGGCAGGCCACGGCGGGCGGCGATCTCCTCGGGCCTGCTGAGGCCCTTCAGAGCCGCCACGGTGGCGTGCACGATGTTGATCGGGTTGTCCGAGCCCAGAGACTTGGACAGCACGTCGTGGATGCCGGCGCACTCCAGCACGGCGCGCACCGGGCCACCGGCGATGACGCCGGTACCGGGCGAGGCCGGGCGGAGGAAGACGACACCGGCCGCCTCCTCACCCTGCACGATGTGCGGGATGGTGCCCTGGATGCGGGGCACGCGGAAGAAGTGCTTCTTGGCCTCCTCGACGCCCTTGGCGATGGCCGCGGGCACCTCCTTGGCCTTGCCGTAGCCGACGCCGACCAGACCGTTGCCGTCGCCGACGACGACGAGGGCGGTGAAGCTGAAGCGTCGACCACCCTTCACGACCTTGGCCACTCGGTTGATCTTCACGACGCGCTCGATGTACGAGACGCCCTTGTCAGCGTTGCCACCGCGGCGGTCGTCACGACGACCATCACGCCGCTCGCCACCGGCGGCACCACCGCGACGCGGTGCTCCAGCCATTAGTGGTTCCTCTTCTCATTCGTAAGACGGGCCATCAGAACTCCAGCCCGCCTTCGCGGGCGCTGTCCGCGAGGGCCGCGATGCGACCCGCGTAGCGGTTGCCACCGCGGTCGAACACGACGGCGGTGATCCCGGCGGCCTTGGCCCGCTGAGCGAGAAGCTCGCCGACCTGCTTGGCCTTGTCGGTCTTGGCGCCGGCGGCCGAACGCAGGGAGGCGTCCATGGTGGAGGCGCTCACCAGCGTGTGGCCCTGAGCGTCGTCGACGATCTGGACGAACAGGTGCCGCGTGGAGCGGTTGACGACCAGGCGGGGACGCTCGGCCGTACCGACGACCTTCTTGCGGACTCGGCCGTGGCGGCGGGCCCGCGAGACGGCGCGGGCGGCCGTGTGCTTGCCGAACGCAGTCTTGCCAGCCATGCCTACTTACCAGCCTTTCCGACCTTGCGGCGGACAACCTCGCCCTGGTAGCGCACACCCTTGCCCTTGTACGGGTCGGGCTTGCGCAGCTTGCGGATGTTCGCGGCGATCTCGCCGACCTTCTGCTTGTCGATGCCGTCCACGTGGAACAGCGTCGGCTTCTCGACGCGGAAGGAGATGCCCTCCGGCGCGTCGATGATCACCGGGTGGCTGAAGCCGAGCGAGAACTCAAGCTGGGTCGGGCCCTTGGCCTGGACGCGGTAACCGACGCCCACGATCTCCAGGGTCTTGGAGTATCCCTGGGTCACACCGGTCACCATGTTGGCGATCAGCGTGCGGGACAGGCCGTGCAGCGCACGGATCTTGTTCTCGTCGCTGGGGCGCGTGACGGTCACATTGCCGTCCTCACCCTTGGCGACCTCGATCGGCTCAGCGACCGTGTGTGAAAGCGTGCCCTTGGGGCCCTTGACCGTAACATTCCGGCCATCGATGGCGATGTCCACGCCGTTCGGTACAGGGATGGGCAGCCGTCCGATTCGCGACATGCTGTGACTTCTCCCTTCTACCAAACGAAGGCGAGGACTTCCCCGCCCACTCCACGCTTGCTGGCCTGCTTGTCGGTCATCAGACCGCCGGACGTCGAAATGATCGCGACGCCCAGCCCGCCCAGAACCCGAGGCAGGTTGTCCTTCTTCGCATAGACCCGCAGGCCGGGCTTGGAGACCCGGCGCAGGCCAGAGAGCGAACGCTCACGGTTCTGCCCGAACTTGAGCTCCACCACGAGGTTCTTTCCAACCTTGGCGTCTTCGACGCTCCAGGACTGGATGTAACCCTCCTGCTGGAGGATCTCGGCGATGTGCGCCTTGATCTTCGAGTACGGCATCGCCACGGTGTCGTGGTACGCCGAGTTCGCGTTTCGCAGACGCGTGAGCATGTCTGCGATCGGGTCGGTCATCGTCATGGCCGGTGGCCTTCCTCACCGCGGTTTCCCCAGGGGACCTGCGGTGCGGTCATGGGCGCCTGGAACGGCGCCCGGTGAATGGACTTACTGGTGTGGCCGGTGGCGCCGCGCGGCTCCACGTGCCCCGATGGGACCCGTACGGCCGCGCGGACGGCTACCAGCTCGACTTGGTGATGCCGGGCAGCTCGCCCCGGTGCGCCATCTCGCGGAAGCAGATGCGGCACAGGCCGAACTTCCGGAAAACGGCGCGCGGGCGACCACAGCGCGAGCACCGAGTGTACGCCCGGACCTCGAACTTGGCCTTGCGAGCAGCCTTGACCTTGAGCGACGTCTTCGCCATGATCAGGCCTCCTTGAAGGGGAATCCGAGGTGCTTGAGCAGCGCCCGGCCCTGGTCGTCGGTCTTAGCGGTGGTCACGACCGTGATGTCCATGCCCCGCTGGCGGTCGATCTTGTCCTGGTCGACCTCGTGGAACATGACCTGCTCGGTGAGGCCGAAGGTGTAGTTGCCGTTGCCGTCGAACTGCTTGGGCGACAGACCGCGGAAGTCGCGGATACGCGGCAGCGCCAGCGACAGCAGCCGGTCCAGGAACTCCCACATCCGGTCGCCGCGCAGCGTGACGTGGGCGCCGATCGGCATGCCCTCACGCAGCTTGAACTGGGCGATGGACTTGCGGGCCCGGACGACGGCCGGCTTCTGACCGGTGATCGCGGTGAGGTCGCGGACGGCGCCTTCGATGAGCTTCGAGTCGCGAGCGGCCTCGCCGACGCCCATGTTCACCTTGATCTTGGTGATCGTGGGCACCAGCATGATGTTCTCGATCCCGAACTCCTCGCGCAGCTTCGCGATGATCTCCTCGCGGTAGCGCTGCTTGAGGCGCGGGGCGGGCCGCGCGGCCTGGACGGTCTCGGTGGTCTCAGCGGTCATCAGTTGTCCTCACCCGACTCGTCGGAGGCGGACTTGGCCGACTCCTTCTTGGCAGGCTTCTCGTCATCCTTGAGCTTCTTGACGTTGCTCACGTGGATGGGAGCCTCCATGGTCTGCACACCGCCGGTCTTGGCGCCGCGCGGGCCCTGGTGGGTCTCCTTGGAGTGCTTCTTGATCAGGTTGACGCCCTCGACCACCACGCGCTCCTCGCGCGGGAAGGCGGCGATCACCCGGCCCTTGGCACCCTTGTCCTTGCCGGCGATGACCTGAACCAGGTCACCCTTCTTCACGTGAAGCTTCGGCATTTACAACACCTCCGGCGCGAGCGAGATGATGCGCATGAACTTCTTGTCACGCAGCTCGCGTCCGACCGGACCGAAGATACGCGTGCCACGAGGGTCACCGCTGTCCTTGATGATGACGGCGGCGTTCTCGTCGAAGCGGATGTAGGAGCCGTCGGGCCGGCGGCGCTCCTTGACAGTGCGGACGACGACCGCCTTGACGACGTCGCCCTTCTTCACGGTGCCGCCCGGAATGGCGTCCTTGACCGTGGCGACGATGATGTCGCCGATTCCCGCGTAGCGCCGGCCTGAGCCACCGAGCACCCGGATGCAAAGGATCTCCTTGGCACCCGTGTTGTCGGCGACCTTGAGCCGCGACTCCTGCTGGATCACTTGTACTCCTGTTTGTCTCGCCGGTTCTCACCCTCGGGTGAGCCTTGCGGAACCTGCTGGGTCTTTTTCCCCCGGGACAGCCCTGCGGGCGGGTCCGCCCGTCGCAGCCTACGCGGTGCGACGGGGTTCTGCCGCCTGCGGGCCGCCGCCGCAGGCGGGGCGAAGGTCTTCTTCGCCCCCTTGGACACCACCGTGGGGAGTGAACGGATCACTCCCCACGGGGCGCGCGTTCTTTACTTGGCCTTCTCGAGGATCTCGACGACCCGCCAGCGCTTGCTGGCCGACAGCGGCCGGGTCTCCATCAGAAGAACGCGGTCGCCGACGCCGCAGGCGTTGGCCTCGTCGTGCGCCTTGTACTTGGTCGTCCGGCGGATGACCTTGCCGTACAGCGGGTGCTTGACGCGGTCCTCAACGGCGACCACGACGGTCTTGTCCATCTTGTCGCTGACGACCAGGCCCTCACGGGTCTTGCGGTAGTTCCGCGCCTGGGTCGTGCTCTCAGCGGTCTCAGCCATCGATCGACTCCTTCTCAACCGTAACGATGCCGAGCTCCCGCTCACGCATCACGGTGTAGATACGGGCGATCTCGCGGCGGACGGCGCGCAGCCGCCCATGGCTCTCCAACTGGCCGGTCGCGGCCTGGAAGCGGAGGTTGAACAGCTCCTCCTTGGCTTCCTTCAGCTTCTGGACCAGGGTGTCCTGGTCCTCCGCCCGCAGCTCACCGGCGGTCAGGCCCTTAGCCATCACGCCTCACCCACTTCACGCTTGACGAACCGGCACTTCATCGGGAGCTTGTGCATCGCACGACGCAGAGCCTCACGAGCCACCGGCTCGGCGACGCCCGACAGCTCGAACATGACGCGCCCGGGCTTGACGTTGGCGATCCACCACTCCGGCGAACCCTTACCGGAACCCATGCGGGTCTCGGCCGGCTTCTTGGTCAGCGGACGGTCCGGGTAGATGTTGATCCAGACCTTGCCGCCACGCTTGATGTGCCGGGTCATCGCGATACGAGCCGACTCGATCTGGCGGTTGGTCACGTAGGAGTGCTCAAGCGCCTGGATGCCGAACTCGCCGAACACGACCCTGGTGCCACCCTTGGCGGCGCCGTGACGGTCAGGCCGGTGCTGCTTGCGGTGCTTGACCCTGCGAGGGATCAGCATGGTCAGCTCCCTTCAGCACCCGGCTGCGTAGCCGGGCCGGTCTCGGGGGCAGCCTGCGAGGCCGCCTCGTTCCTGGGGGCGCGGTCACCGCGACCGGCGCCACCGCGGCGCGGACGGTCGCCGGCGCCACGACGAGGACGGTCGGCGCCGCCACGACGGTCGTCGCGGTCGCGACGCTGACCGGCGCGGGCGCCGGCGGCGGCCGCCTCGCGCTCGGCGCGGCTGGTCGGGGCCTCACCCTTGTAGATCCACACCTTCACGCCGATGCGGCCGAAGGTGGTGCGGGCCTCGTAGAGGCCGTAGTCGATGTCGGCGCGGAGCGTGTGCAGGGGCACGCGGCCCTCGCGGTAGAACTCCGAACGCGACATCTCGGCGCCGCCCAGACGGCCGGAGCACTGCACCCGGATGCCCTTGGCGCCGCTCTTCATCGCCGACTGCATCGCCTTGCGCATGGCCCGCCGGAACGAGACACGGCTGGACAGCTGCTCGGCCACACCCTGCGCGACGAGCTGGGCGTCGATCTCGGGGTTCTTGACCTCGAGGATGTTCAGCTGGACCTGCTTCTTGGTCAGCTTCTCGAGGTCACCGCGGATCCGGTCGGCCTCGGCGCCGCGGCGGCCGATGACGATGCCCGGACGGGCGGTGTGGATGTCGACCTGTACCCGGTCGGTGGTCCGCTCGATCTCCACCTTGGAGATGCCGGCCCGCTCCATGCCCTTCTTGAGCATGCGGCGGATCGCCACGTCCTCGGCGACGTACGACTTGTAGAGCTTGTCGGCATACCACCGGCTCTTGAAGTCGGTCGTGATGCCGAGGCGGAACCCGTGCGGGTTTACCTTCTGACCCACTAGCGGGTCCTCCCCTTCGGCTCGCGGGACTCCACGATCACGGTGATGTGGCTCGTCCGCTTGTTGATCCGATAGGCACGACCCTGGGCGCGGGGACGGAACCGCTTCAGGGTCGGGCCCTCGTCGACCCACGCACGGCTCACGAAGAGCGTGTCGCGGTCGAGCTTGAAGTTGTGCTCCGCGTTCGCAATGGCGCTCGACAGCACCTTGTACACGGTCTCGCTCGCCGCCTGGGGAGCGAACTGCAGCACGGCCTGCGCCTCCGAAGCGGGCAGCCCGCGAATGAGGTCCACCACACGGCGGGCCTTCATGGGCGTGTGGCGCGCGAACCGCACCTGAGCCCTGGCTTCCATCGCTTACTCCTCTTACTTCTGCTTCGCTGAGGCGCTTACCGCCGGCTGCGGCGGTCTTCCTTGACGTGGCTGCGGAACGTCCGCGTGGGGGCGAACTCGCCGAGCTTGTGACCGATCATCGACTCGGTGACGAACACCGGGACATGCTTGCGGCCGTCGTGGACGGCGATCGTGTGACCGAGCATGTCGGGCACGATCATGGAGCGCCGCGACCACGTCTTGATGACGTTCTTGGTGCCCTTCTCGTTCTGCGAGTCCACCTTCTTCTGAAGGTGGTCGTCCACGAAGGGACCCTTCTTAAGGCTACGTGGCATTTTGGCTGCTCCTACCGCTTCTTCCGCTTGGTCCTACGGCGGATGATCAGCCGGTCGCTGGCCTTGTTCGCCGCACGAGTACGACCCTCGGGCTTGCCCTTGGGGTTCACCGGGTGACGGCCGCCGGAGGTCTTACCCTCACCACCACCGTGCGGGTGGTCGACCGGGTTCATCGCGACACCGCGAACGGTGGGGCGCTTGCCCTTCCACCGCATACGGCCGGCCTTACCCCAGTTGATGTTGCCCTGCTCGGCGTTGCCGACCTGGCCGATGGAGGCCCGGCAGCGGACGTCGACCTGGCGCATTTCGCCGGAGGGCATGCGCAGCGTGGCGTACTGGCCCTCCTTGGCGAGAAGCTGGATCTGCGCACCGGCGGACCGGCCCAGCTTGGCGCCACCACCCGGACGGAGCTCCACCGCGTGGATGAAGGTACCGGTCGGGATGTTGCGCAGCGGGAGGCAGTTACCCGGCTTGATGTCGGCCGTGGGGCCGTTCTCGATCAGGTCGCCCTGCTTGAGACCGGTCGGGCAGAGGATGTAGCGCTTCTCCCCGTCGGCGTAGTGCAGCAGTGCGATGCGGGAGGTGCGGTTCGGGTCGTACTCGATGTGAGCGACCTTGGCCGGGATCCCGTCCTTGTCGTGGCGCCGGAAGTCGATGATCCGGTAGGCGCGCTTGTGGCCGCCGCCCTGGTGACGGGTGGTGACCCTGCCGTGGACGTTGCGGCCGCCCTTGCTGTGCAGGGGCGCCAGCAGCGACTTCTCGGGCGTGCTGCGCGTGATCTCGGCGAAGTCCGAGACGCTGGCGCCGCGGCGACCCGGGGTCGTCGGCTTGAGCTTACGGATGCCCATCTTTTTCGTTCATCCTTTGTCGGTTGATCCGGCCGAATGCCCCCCGTCGTGGGACGGGGGGCGCTCCGGCCGGGTACTTACGTGCGAGCGGGTCAGCCGACCTGACCGAAGATGTCGATCCGGTCGCCTTCGACCAGGCTCACGATCGCGCGCTTGGTGCTGGGACGCTGGCCGAAGCCGAACTTGGTCCGCTTGCGCTTGCCCTGGCGGTTGATGGTGTTGACGCTGGCCACCTTGACGCCGAAGATCTGCTCAATGGCGATCTTGACCTGCGTCTTGTTGGCCGTCTTCCGCACCAGGAACGTGTACTTGTTGTGCTCGTCGATCAGGCCGTAGCTCTTCTCGGAGACAACCGGCTTGATGATGATGTCGCGCGGGTCGGCGATCTTCTCCATCAGGCGTCTTCCTTCCCGCTCTTGCCCAGACGCGCCACGACCTGGTCGTACGCCGCCTGGGTGAAAACGACGTCGTCGTAGCAGAGCACGTCGTAGGTGTTCAGCTGTCCCGCGTCCAGCAGGTGGACCTCGGGAGCGTTACGCAGGCTGAGCCAGGTGAGCTCGTCACCCTCGTCGACGACGACGAGGACGCTGCGAGCCTGCGTGATCTTCCGCAGCGACTCCAGAGCCGCCTTGGTCTTCGGGGTCTCGCCCTCGACCAGGCCGCTGACCACATGAACGCGGCCGCCGCCGGCCCGGTCGGAGAGGGCGCCGCGCAGCGCGGCGGCCTTCATCTTCTTGGGCGTCTTCTGGCTGTAGTCCCGCGGGACCGGGCCGTGGACGGTGCCACCGCCGGCGAACTGCGGGGCGCGGGTCGAGCCCTGGCGGGCGCGGCCGGTGCCCTTCTGGCGGTACGGCTTCTTGCCGCCGCCGCTGACCTCACCGCGGGTCTTGGCCTTGTGGGTGCCCTGCCGGCGAGCGGCGAGCTGGGCCACGACGACCTGGTGGATCAGAGGAATGTTGACCTTGGCGCCGAAGATGTCTTCGGGCAGGTCGACGGTGCCCGCCTTGGCCCCGCGCACGTCGAGGACGTCAATGGTGCTCACTTGGCAGCCCCCTTCTTGGCAGAGGTGCGGACGAGGACCAGGCTGCCGTTGGCGCCGGGGATCGCACCCTTGATCAGGATGAGATTCTTCTCGGCGTCCACAGCGTGGACCTTGAGGCTCTGGATGGTGGTGCGGACGTTGCCCATCCGACCGGCCATGCGCAGGCCCTTGAAGACGCGGCCCGGGGTGGCGCAGCCACCGATGGAACCCGGCGAGCGGTGCTTGCGCTGGGTACCGTGCGAAGCGCCCAGACCCCCGAAGCCGTGCCGCTTCATGACACCGGCGAAGCCCTTGCCCTTGCTCTTGCCCGTCACGTCAACGAACTGGCCGGCCTCGAAGGTGTCGGCCAGAAGCTCCTGGCCGAGGGTGTAGTCGCTCGCGTCGTCGGTACGGATCTCCGCGAAGTAACGGCGCGGGGTGATGTCGTGCTTGCGGAGGTAGTCGCCGAGCGGCTTGTTGACCTTCCGGGGGTCGACCTGCCCGAAGCCGAGCTGGATGGCGGAGTAGCCGTCCTTCTCGGCGGTGCGGACGCGGGTCACCACGCACGGACCGGCCTCGACGACGGTCACCGGGACCATCCGGTTGTCCGCGTCGAAGACCTGGGTCATGCCGAGCTTCTTGCCCAGGACGCCCTTGATCTGCTTAGCCATGTCAGTGCGTTCCCTCAGAGCTTGATCGAGATGTCAACGCCGGCGGGAAGGTCGAGTCGCATGAGCGAGTCGACCGTCTTCGGCGTCGGGTCGATGATGTCAATGAGCCGCTTGTGCGTGCGCATCTCGAAGTGCTCGCGGCTGTCCTTGTACTTGTGCGGCGAGCGGATGACGCAGTACACGTTCTTCTCGGTCGGCAGCGGAACCGGGCCCGCGACCTTAGCGCCAGTCCGCGTCACCGTCTCGACGATCTTCTTGGCCGAGCTGTCGATGACCTCGTGGTCATAGGCCTTGAGCCGGATGCGGATCTTCTGTCCCGCCATAATGGCCTCGGTGTCCTTCGCTGTCGTCTGAAAAAGTTGCGTGCGGCCTGTGGCCGCTATGTGATGGCCGAGTCCGCCGGGCCTGGCGGCCCGCGCCGTCTCCGGCGTGGCGTCCTCGTCCGTGCCCCACGTAGCAGACGCTTACGGTCTGCGCTTTCTTCCGTGATCTGGCAGTTACTTCGGTCACTTCGGCCGAACCAACTGCGAGATCACGGTTCGTGGGTCCCGCCCGGCGGCGCGCGCCGTACGGCACGGCCACCTCGTGGTGCGGCGGCCGGCCCCCTGAGTCGAGGGCCGACCGCCACTCCGCGATCGTACTACTTGATGATCTTCGTCACACGGCCGGCGCCGACGGTGCGGCCACCCTCGCGGATCGCGAACTTGAGGCCCTCCTCCATCGCGATCGGCTGGATGAGCTGGACGGTCATCTCGGTGTTGTCACCGGGCATGACCATCTCGGTGCCCTCCGGCAGGTTCACAACGCCGGTCACGTCAGTCGTACGGAAGTAGAACTGCGGACGGTAGTTGTTGAAGAACGGCGTGTGGCGGCCACCCTCGTCCTTCGAGAGGATGTAGACCTGGCCCTCGAACTCCGTGTGCGGAGTCGTGGTGCCCGGCTTGATGACACACTGGCCGCGCTCGACGTCCTCGCGCTTGATGCCGCGGAGGAGCAGACCGACGTTGTCACCGGCCTGGCCCTCGTCGAGGAGCTTGCGGAACATCTCGACACCGGTGACCGTGGTCGTGGTCTTGGTGTCCTTGATGCCGACGATGTCGACGGTCTCGTTGACCTTGACGATGCCGCGCTCGATACGGCCGGTGACGACGGTGCCGCGACCGGTGATCGAGAACACGTCCTCGATCGGCATGAGGAACGGCTTCTCGGTCTCACGGGTCGGCTCGGGGACGTTCTCGTCCACGGCGGTCATGAGCTCGATGATGCTGTCGCCCCACTTCTCGTCACCCTCAAGGGCCTTGAGAGCGGAGACGCGGACGACCGGCAGGTCGTCGCCGGGGAACTCCTGGGCCGAGAGAAGCTCACGGACCTCGAGCTCGACGAGCTCCAGGATCTCCTCGTCGTCGACCATGTCGGCCTTGTTGAGGGCCACGACGATGTAGGGGACGCCGACCTGGCGGGCCAGGAGGACGTGCTCCTTCGTCTGCGGCATCGGGCCGTCGGTGGCGGCGACCACGAGGATCGCGCCGTCCATCTGGGCCGCACCGGTGATCATGTTCTTCACGTAGTCGGCGTGACCGGGGCAGTCCACGTGAGCGTAGTGGCGCTTCTCGGTCTGGTACTCGACGTGCGCGATGGAGATCGTGATGCCGCGGGCCTTCTCCTCGGGCGCCTTGTCGATCTTGTCGAACGGGGTCGCCTCGTTGAGCTCAGGGAAACGCTCGTGGAGCACCTTGGTGATCGCCGCGGTCAGAGTGGTCTTGCCGTGGTCGATGTGCCCAATGGTGCCGATGTTTACGTGCGGCTTGGTCCGCTCGAACTTGGCCTTGGCCACTGTCTGTCTCCTTAGAGATTCTGACTTGACTTGCGTCTTTTCACTCGGGCTTGGGGAGGTCGGTCCCTCGCGGGACCGACCGGCGAGTATTCGCTCCCCGCACCCCCGGCAGGGAGGCGATCAGATCGCCTCCGCCACCGGAACGGATGCCGGACTTACTCGCCCCGCACCTTCGCGACGATCTCCTTGGCGATGTGCGCAGGCACTTCCGCGTAGGAGTCGAACAACATGCTGAAGCTGGCGCGCCCCTGCGTCTTGCTACGAAGGTCACCCACGTAGCCGAACATCTCAGAGAGCGGCACGAGCGCCTGGACGATACGCGCGCCGGCGCGCTCGTCCATCGCCCGGATCTGCCCGCGGCGGCCGTTGAGGTCGCCGATGACGTCGCCCATGTAGTCCTCGGGGGTGGTGACCTCGACGGCCATCACCGGCTCCAGGATCACGGCGTCCGCCTTGCGCGCGGCCTCCTTGAAGGCCATCGATCCAGCGATCTTGAAGGCCATTTCGGACGAGTCGACCTCGTGGAAGGCGCCGTCCTGCAGGGTGACCTTCACCCCGACCATGGGGTAGCCGGCGAGAACACCGAACTCGGCGGCCTCCTGGGCGCCCGCGTCCACCGACGGGATGTACTCCCGCGGGATGCGGCCACCGGAGACCTTGTTCGCGAACTCGTAACCGTCGTTGCCTTCGCCGAGCGGCTCGAGGTCGATGATGACCCGGGCGAACTGGCCGGAACCACCGGTCTGCTTCTTGTGGGTGTAGTCGACCTTCTCCACCTTGCGGCGGATGGTCTCCCGGTAGGCGACCTGCGGCCGGCCGACGTTCGCCTCGACCTTGAACTCGCGGCGCATCCGGTCGACGAGGATCTCCAGGTGGAGCTCGCCCATACCCCAGATGACCGTCTGGCCGGTCTCCTCGTCACGGCGGACCTGGAAGGACGGGTCCTCCTCGGCCAGCCGCTGGATCGCGGTGCTGAGCTTCTCCTGGTCGCCCTTGGTCTTGGGCTCGATCGCGACGTTGATGACCGGGGCCGGGAACGTCATCGACTCCAGGACGACCTGGTGGGCCGGGTCGCACAGGGTGTCACCGGTGGTGGTGTCCTTCAGGCCCATCACGGCGACGATCTGACCGGCGTGCGCGGACGGGCGCTCCTCGCGCTTGTTCGCGTGCATCTGGTAGATCTTGCCGATCCGCTCCTTGCGGCCCTTCACGGAGTTGATGACCCCGGAGCCGGACTCGAGGGTGCCCGAGTAGATGCGGATGTAGGTGAGACGGCCGAGGTGCGGGTCGCTCATGATCTTGAAGGCCAGCGCGGCGAACGGCTCGCTCACGTCCGCGTGACGCTCGACGGTCTCCTCCTCGTTGCCGACCGCGTGGCCCTTGAAGGCCGGGATGTCGGTCGGCGCCGGGAGGTAGGCGACGATCGCGTCGAGCAGGGGCTGGACGCCCTTGTTCTTGAACGCGGTGCCGGTCAGGACCGGGTTGATGGCGCTGGCCAGCGTCGCGCGGCGGATGGCCGCGACCAGCTGCTCCTCGGTGGGCTCGGTGCCCTCCAGGAAGAGCTCCATCAGCTCGTCGTCGTTCTCGGCGACGGTCTCGACGAGCTTGTCGCGCCACTCACGGGCGGCGTCGGCGTACTCGGCCGGGATGTCGACGACCTCGTACATCTCGCCCTTGGCCGCCTCGGCGCTCCAGAGCAGGCCCTTCATCTTCACCAGGTCGATGACGCCCTTGAAGTCGGCCTCGACGCCCCAGGGAAGCTGGAGGACCGCCGGAGTGGCGTTCAGCCGGCTGACCATCATGTCGACGCAGCGGTGGAACTCCGCGCCGACGCGGTCCATCTTGTTGACGAAGCAGATACGGGGCACGCCGTAACCGTCGGCCTGGCGCCAGACCGTCTCGGACTGCGGCTCGACACCCGCCACACCGTCGAACACGGCGACGGCGCCGTCGAGGACGCGGAGCGAGCGCTCCACCTCGATGGTGAAGTCGACGTGGCCCGGCGTGTCGATGATGTTGATCGTGTGACCGAGCCACTCGCAGGTCGTAGCAGCGGAGGTGATGGTGATACCACGCTCCTGCTCCTGCTCCATCCAGTCCATCGTGGCTGCGCCCTCGTGGACCTCACCGAGCTTGTAGTTGATGCCGGTGTAGAACAGGATGCGCTCGGTCGTGGTGGTCTTGCCCGCGTCGATGTGGGCCATGATGCCGATGTTTCGGACCTTGGCCAGGTCAAGAGCGGTCGTGGTGGCCACTTCTCTCGCGTCCTCGTCGTCTCGTCGAACCCGCTGTTACCAGCGGTAGTGGGCGAAGGCCTTGTTGGACTCGGCCATCTTGTGGGTGTCCTCGCGCTTCTTGACGCTGGCGCCGAGGCCATTGCTGGCGTCGAGCAGCTCGTTCATGAGGCGCTCGGTCATGGTCTTCTCGCGGCGGGCGCGGGAGTACTGCACCAGCCAACGCAGGGCCAGGGTGGTGCTGCGCGCGGCGCGCACCTCGACCGGGACCTGGTAGGTCGCACCGCCGACGCGGCGGCTGCGGACCTCGAGGGTGGGCTTGACGTTGTCCAGCGCGCGCTTCAGGGTGACGACCGGGTCGTTGCCGGTCTTCTCCCGAGCACCTTCGAGGGCGCCGTAAACGATGGACTGCGCGATGGAGCGCTTGCCGTCCAGGAGCACCTTGTTGATGAGCGCGGTGACCAGCGGCGAGTTGTGGACCGGGTCAGCCATGAGCTGACGACGACCAGGAGAACCCTTGCGAGGCATTCTTACTTCTCCTTCTTCGCGCCGTAACGGCTACGGGCCTGCTTGCGGTTGCGGACACCCTGGGTGTCGAGCGAGCCGCGGATGATCTTGTAGCGAACACCCGGCAGGTCCTTCACACGACCGCCACGCACGAGCACGATGGAGTGCTCCTGAAGGTTGTGGCCGACGCCCGGAATGTAGGCCGTGACCTCGATGCCGTTGGTGAGCCGGACACGCGCGACCTTGCGGAGGGCGGAGTTCGGCTTCTTGGGGGTCGTGGTGTAAACGCGCATGCAGGTGCCGCGTCGCTGGGGGCTGGCCTTGAGCGCCGGGGTCTTGGTCTTGGTGACCTTATCCTGGCGGCCCTTGCGGACCAGCTGCTGAATCGTAGGCACCGCGTCTCCGTTCGTGCTTGCCGGTGATTCGAATGTTGTTGCCTTTGCAGGTACTGCCGGTGTCATGACCTGCGAAGTGGCCGCCCACTCCGACCCACGCGGTCGGGCGTGTCGCGCACTTGTCGCGCCATCTCCGAACCTGCCCGGTGGAGGGGGCCACACGGCGCCTCTGCCGACTCCCCGTGGGAACCTGTCGACGCGCACGCATGAGAGCCCATGAAGACATGGGCACGATGGGCAAGACTACCCAGTCAAGCGCAACGCGTCAAAACCATTGCGCCTGCCGGCCGTCTCAGTGGACACCCGTATTCGTGCCATGACTCCCGCGACCGACTCACCGCCGGCCGCTGCTGGGTCCATGACGAGTTTACCGGTCGTGCGGGACTTCTCCGGCCGTTCTTCTCGTTAACATCCGGCCTCCACCGCAACATTCCGGTCAAGAGAGATCAATAAGAATTCGGCGGAAAAGCGGACGGCGCCCGCCCCCGGAGGGGACGGGCGCCGTCGGCGTCACACTCAGCGGTTGTACTGACCGAAGTCGTACTCCTCCAGCGGCACGGCCTCGCCGGAGCCCGAGCCGAAGGTGTAGTCCGCCGCGGAGCCGTCGTAGCCGCCGACCGTGTACATCGCGGCCTTGGCCTCCTCGGTCGGCTCGACCCGGACGTTGCGGTACTGCGGCATGCCGGTACCGGCCGGGATGAGCTTACCGATGATGACGTTCTCCTTGAGGCCGAGCAGGGAGTCGGACTTGGCGTGGATCGCCGCGTCCGTGAGCACCCTGGTCGTCTCCTGGAAGGACGCCGCCGACAGCCAGGACTCGGTGGCCAGCGACGCCTTGGTGATGCCCATCAGAACCGGGCGGCCGGAGGCCGGCGTGCCCTGCTCCGCCACGCACTCGCGGTTCATCCGCTCGAAGCGGGGCCGCTCGACGAGCTCACCGGGCAGCATGTCGGTGTCACCCGACTCCAGCACGTTCACGCGCTTGAGCATCTGCCGGACGATGATCTCGATGTGCTTGTCGTGGATGGACACACCCTGCGAGCGGTAGACCTGCTGGACCTCGGCCACCAGGTGCAGCTGCACGGCCCGCGGGCCGAGGATGCGCAGCACCTCGTTGGGGTTGACCGCACCGGCGACCAGCTGCTGGCCCACCTTGACGTGCTGCCCCTCCGAGACCAGCATCCGCGACCGCATCGAGACCTGGTAGGCGACCTCGTCGGAGCCGTCGTCGGGAACGATGACGATCTTCCGGGTCTTGTCGGTCTCGTCGATGCGGACCCGGCCCTCGGCCTCGCTGATCGGGGCGACGCCCTTGGGGACGCGCGCCTCGAAGAGCTCCTGGACACGGGGCAGACCGTGGGTGATGTCCGCACCCGCCACACCACCGGTGTGGAAGGTACGCATCGTCAGCTGGGTGCCGGGCTCGCCGATCGACTGGGCGGCGATGATGCCGACCGCCTCGCCGACGTCCACGAGCTTGCCGGTCGCGAGCGAACGGCCGTAGCAGGTGGCGCAGACACCGATCTTGGCCTCGCAGACGAGGGCGCTGCGGGTCCTGACGGTCTCCACTCCGGCCTCGACCAGCGCGGTGACGTGGATGTCGTTGATGTCGACACCCGCGCTCGCGATGACCTTGCCGTCCACCTCGACGTCCTCGGCCAGGATGCGGCCGTGCACGTTGCTCTCGGCGTTCTCGGCCTTGACCAGGTTGCCCTGGGCGTCGCGCTCACCGACGTGCAGCGGGACGGCGCGGTCGGTGCCGCAGTCGATCTCGCGGACGATGACGTCCTGCGCGACGTCCACCAGACGACGGGTCAGGTAACCCGAGTCGGCGGTACGCAGCGCGGTGTCGGCCAGACCCTTCCGCTGTCCGTGGGTGGAGATGAAGTACTCCAGCACCGACAGGCCCTCGCGGAACGAGGCCTTGATCGGACGCGGGATCGTCTCACCCTTGGTGTTGGACACCAGACCGCGGATGCCGGAGATCTGCCGGACCTGCATCAGGTTTCCTCGGGCACCCGACTGGACCATCATCCAGACCGGGTTGCTCTTCGGGAACGCCTGCTGCATGTCGTCGGTCACGTCGCTGGTGGCGTGGGTCCAGATCTCGATGAGCTCCTGGCGGCGCTCCTCGTCCGTGATCAGACCGCGCTCGTACTCGCGCTGAACCTTGTCGGCCCGGCGCTCGTACGTCTCCATGATCGTGGCCTTGTTCGGCGGCGCGATGACGTCCTCGATGGAGATCGTCACACCGGCCCGGGTCGCCCAGTAGAAGCCGGCGTCCTTGAGCGCGTCGAGCGCGGCCGCCACCTCCACCTTCGGATACTTCTCGGCCAGCTCGTTGACGATGGCCGAGAGCTGCTTCTTGCCGACCTGGAAGTTGACGTACGGGTAGTTCGCCGGGAGCGTCTGGTTGAACAGGCAGCGGCCGAGCGTGGTCTCCAGGCGGTAGGGGTCGCCCGGCTCCCAGCCCTCGGGGCCCTGCCAGCCGCGCGGCGGCGGGACGTCCCCGTCGACCCGGACCTGGATCCTGGCCTGGATGTCCAGCTCGCGGCGGTCGAAGGCCATGAGGGCCTCCGACACCGAGCCGAAGATCCGGCCCTGACCCGGCGCGTTCTCGCTCTCGTCCTTCTCGGTGGTCAGCGAGTACAGGCCGATGACCATGTCCTGGGTGGGCATGGTGACCGGCTTGCCGTCGGCCGGCTTCAGGATGTTGTTGGTGGACAACATCAGGATGCGGGCCTCGGCCTGCGCCTCGGCCGACAGCGGCAGGTGCACGGCCATCTGGTCACCGTCGAAGTCCGCGTTGAACGCGGTGCAGACGAGCGGGTGGATCTGGATGGCCTTGCCCTCGACCAGCTGCGGCTCGAAGGCCTGGATGCCCAGGCGGTGCAGGGTGGGCGCGCGGTTGAGCAGCACGGGGTGCTCGGTGATGACCTCTTCGAGGACGTCCCACACGACCGGGCGGGCCCGCTCGACCATCCGCTTGGCCGACTTGATGTTCTGCGCGTGGTTCAGGTCGACCAGGCGCTTCATCACGAACGGCTTGAAGAGCTCCAGCGCCATCTGCTTGGGCAGACCGCACTGGTGCAGCTTCAGCTGCGGGCCGACGACGATGACCGAACGGCCGGAGTAGTCGACACGCTTGCCCAGGAGGTTCTGGCGGAACCGGCCCTGCTTGCCCTTCAGCATGTCGCTGAGGGACTTCAGCGGGCGGTTGCCGGGACCGGTGACCGGGCGGCCGCGGCGGCCGTTGTCGAACAGCGCGTCGACGGCCTCCTGGAGCATCCGCTTCTCGTTGTTCACGATGATCTCGGGCGCGCCGAGGTCGAGGAGACGCTTGAGGCGGTTGTTCCGGTTGATCACCCGGCGGTACAGGTCGTTCAGGTCCGAGGTCGCGAACCGGCCACCGTCGAGCTGCACCATCGGGCGCAGGTCCGGCGGGATGACCGGGATGCAGTCGAGGACCATGCCGTTGGGCGAGTTGCGCGTGTTCAGGAACGCGGACACGACCTTGAGACGCTTGAGGGCGCGGGCCTTCTTCTGGCCCTTGCCGCTGCGGATCGTCTCGCGGAGGTTCTCGGCCTCGGCGTCGAGGTCGAAGTTGGACAGGCGCTCCTGGATGGCCTGGGCGCCCATGCCGCCGCGGAAGTAGCGGCCGAAGCGGTCGCGCATCTCGCGGTAGAGCAGCTCGTCGCCCTCGAGGTCCTGGACCTTGAGGTTCTTGAAGCGGCTCCAGACCTCCTCCAGGCGGTCCAGCTCGCGCTGGGCCCGGTCGCGGAGCTGGCGCATCTCACGCTCGGCGCCCTCGCGGACCTTGCGGCGCTGGTCGCCCTTGGCGCCGGCGGCCTCCAGCTCGGTCAGGTCGCTCTCGAGCTTCTTCTGACGGGCCTCGACGTCGGCGTCACGGCGCTGCTCGATGTGCTGCCGCTCGACGGAGATCTTCGCCTCCAGCGACGGCAGGTCACGCTCGCGCAGCTCCTTGTCCACGTGCGTGATCATGTAGGCCGCGAAGTAGATGACCTTCTCCAGGTCCTTCGGGGCCAGGTCGAGCAGGTATCCCAGACGGGACGGCACGCCCTTGAAGTACCAGATGTGCGTGACCGGCGCGGCCAGCTCGATGTGGCCCATCCGCTCACGGCGCACCTTGGCCCGGGTCACCTCGACGCCGCAGCGCTCACAGATGATGCCCTTGAAGCGGACGCGCTTGTACTTGCCGCAGTAGCACTCCCAGTCCCGGGTCGGACCGAAGATCTTCTCGCAGAAGAGGCCGTCCTTCTCGGGCTTGAGGGTCCGGTAGTTGATGGTCTCGGGCTTCTTCACCTCGCCGTGCGACCACTGACGGATGTCGTCGGCCGTCGCCAGTCCGATCCGAAGCTCGTCGAAGAAGTTGACGTCCAGCATTTGTAATCCCCTCCTCAGCTTCTAGATCAGACCTCTTCGACGCTGCTCGGCTCGCGCCGGGACAGGTCGATGCCGAGCTCCTCCGCCGCGCGGAAGACGTCCTCGTCGGTGTCGCGCATCTCGATGGACATGCCGTCGCTGGAGAGCACCTCGACGTTCAGGCACAGCGACTGCATCTCCTTGATGAGCACCTTGAAGGACTCGGGGATGCCCGGCTCGGGGATGTTCTCGCCCTTGACGATGGCCTCGTAGACCTTCACGCGGCCCAGCACGTCGTCGGACTTGATGGTCAGCAGCTCCTGCAGGGCGTAGGCGGCGCCGTAGGCCTCCAGCGCCCAGACCTCCATCTCACCGAAGCGCTGGCCGCCGAACTGGGCCTTACCGCCGAGCGGCTGCTGGGTGATCATGGAGTACGGGCCGGTCGACCGCGCGTGGATCTTGTCGTCCACCAGGTGGAGCAGCTTCAGGATGTAGATGTAACCGACCGAGATCGGGTGCGGGAACGGCTCACCGGAGCGGCCGTCGAACAGCTGCGCCTTTCCGTTCGGGCCGACCATGCGGCCGCCGTCGCGGTTGACCAGCGTGCTGCCGAGCAGGCCGACGATCTCCTCCTCGCTGGCGCCGTCGAACACCGGGGTGGCGACGTTGGTGCGCGGCTCGACCTCGGCGAAGCCCTTGTCGCGCAGCCGCTCGGCCCAGGCCTCCTCGATGCCGGAGATGTCCCAGCCCCGGGCGGCGATCCACCCCAGATGGGTCTCCAGCACCTGCCCGACGTTCATCCGGCCCGGCACGCCGAGCGGGTTGAGGATGATGTCGACCGGGGTGCCGTCCTCCAGGAACGGCATGTCCTCCACCGGGAGGATCTTGGAGATGACGCCCTTGTTGCCGTGCCGGCCCGCGAGCTTGTCCCCATCGGTGATCTTGCGCTTCTGCGCCACATAGACCCGGACCAGCTCGTTGACGCCCGGCGGCAGCTCGTCGCCCTCCTCACGGGAGAACACCCGCACACCGATGACCTTGCCCTGCTCACCGTGCGGCACCTTCAGCGAGGTGTCGCGCACCTCACGGGCCTTCTCCCCGAAGATCGCGCGCAGCAGCCGCTCCTCCGGCGTCAGCTCGGTCTCCCCCTTCGGGGTGACCTTGCCGACCAGGATGTCACCGGGCACGACCTCGGCGCCGATGCGGATGATGCCCCGCTCGTCGAGATCGGCCAGCACCTCCTCCGACACGTTCGGGATGTCCCGGGTGATCTCCTCGGGGCCCAGCTTGGTGTCGCGGGCGTCGACCTCGTGCTCTTCGATGTGGATCGACGACAAAACGTCGTCCTGCACCAGCCGCTGGGACAGGATGATGGCGTCCTCGTAGTTGTGGCCCTCCCACGGCATGAACGCCACCAGGAGGTTCTTGCCCAGCGCCATCTCACCGTCGTCGGTGCAGGGACCGTCGGCGATGACCTGACCGGCCTCGATGCGGTCGCCCTCGGCCACGATCGGCTTCTGGTTGAAGCAGGTGCCCTGGTTGGAGCGCTTAAACTTCGCCACCCGGTACGTCGTGCGGGTGCCGTCGTCGTTCATCACCGTGACGTAGTCGGCCGAGACCTCCTCGACCACACCCGCCTTCTCGGCGTTGATCACGTCACCGGCGTCGGTGGCGGCGCGGTACTCCATGCCCGTGCCGACCAGCGGTGCCTCGCTCTTGAGCAGCGGCACCGACTGGCGCTGCATGTTGGAGCCCATGAGCGCGCGGTTGGCGTCGTCGTGCTCCAGGAACGGGATCATCGCGGTGGCGACGGACACCATCTGGCGCGCCGAGACGTCCATGTAGCCGACCTCGGAGGCGCGCACGGACTCGAACTCGCCGCCCTTGCGGCGGACGAGCACGCGGTCCTCCAGGAAGCTGCCGTCCGCGGCGATCGGCGTGTTCGCCTGCGCGATGACGTGCCGGTCCTCCTCGTCGGCGGTGAGGTACTCGACCTCTTCGGTGACCCGGCCGTCGACGACCTTCCGGTAGGGGGTCTCGACGAAGCCGAAGGAGTTGACCCGGCCGAAGGAGGCCAGCGAGCCGATCAGGCCGATGTTGGGGCCCTCGGGCGTCTCGATCGGGCACATGCGGCCGTAGTGCGAGGGGTGGACGTCACGGACCTCGAAGCCGGCCCGCTCCCGCGACAGACCACCCGGACCCAGCGCGGACAGACGCCGCTTGTGCGTCAGGCCGGCCAGCGGGTTGGTCTGGTCCATGAACTGCGACAGCTGGGAGGTGCCGAAGAACTCCTTGATCGACGCCACGACCGGGCGGATGTTGATCAGGGTCTGCGGCGTGATCGCCTCGACGTCCTGGGTCGTCATCCGCTCACGCACCACGCGCTCCATCCGCGCCAGGCCCAGCCGGACCTGGTTCTGGATCAGCTCGCCCACGTTGCGCAGCCGCCGGTTGCCGAAGTGGTCGATGTCGTCGGTCTCCACGACGATCTCACCACCGCCGGCCCCGGCCATCGACGTCTCGCCCGCGTGCAGCTTGACGATGTACTCGATCGTGGCGACGATGTCGTCCTCGGTCAGCGTGCCCTGGGTGATGTCGGCATCGACGCCCAGCTTCTTATTGATCTTGTAGCGGCCGACCTTGGCCAGGTCATAGCGCTTGGAGTTGAAGTACAGGTTCTCCAGCAACGCCTGCGCCGACTCCCGCGTCGGCGGCTCACCCGGCCGCAGCTTGCGGTAGATGTCCAGCAGCGCGTCGTCCTGACCGGCGGTGTGGTCCTTCTCCAGCGTGGCGCGCATCGACTCGTACTGGCCGAACCGCTCCAGGATCTGCTCACTGGTCCAGCCCAGCGCCTTCAGCAGCACCGTGACCGCCTGCTTGCGCTTGCGGTCGATGCGCACCCCGACGCTGTCACGCTTGTCGATCTCGAACTCCAGCCAGGCCCCCCGCGAGGGGATCACCTTGCAGCCGTACAGATCCTTGTCGGAGGTCTTGTCGACACTGCGGTCGAAATAGACACCGGGAGAGCGGACCAGCTGGGAGACCACGACACGCTCGGTGCCGTTGATGATGAAGGTGCCCTTGCCGGTCATGAGCGGGAAGTCGCCCATGAACACGGTCTGGCTCTTGATCTCACCGGTGGTGTTATTGATGAACTCCGCCGTGACGAACATCGGGGCGGAGTAGGTCATGTCCTTGTCTTTGCACTCGTCAACGGAGTACTTGGGCGGCTCGAACCGGTGGTCGCGGAACGACAGGGACATGGTCCCGGAGAAGTCCTCGATGGGACTGATCTCCTCGAAGATCTCTTCGAGACCCGACTGGGCCGGAACGTCCTTGCGCCCGGCCTGGCGAGCCGCCTCGACCCGCCCCTTCCACTTCTCGTTGCCCAGCAACCAGTCGAACGACTCGGTCTGCAGAGCGAGAAGGTCGGGAACCTCAAGGGGTTCCTGGATGCGTGCGAACGACACACGACGGGGACCAGCGGGTACGGCGGAGGCGTTGCGCGAGGCTGCCAACAGATGTCCTTCCGAGGGCTCGCGGCGGACTGACTACACGCACGCCAGACGACCATGCATCGGAGCACCAAAAGAAGCGGGTCGTCAAAGGGCAGCGCAAAGGGGCAGTGTAGCCGAACGGCATACACCTGTCCAGTCCACTCTCGCTGCATGCTCCACGTTGGTCGCAGCATCGCCCGTCAGCGCCGAAACGTCAAGCCCGCGAGCTGACATTTCAGCCGAGGAACGGCCGAGACGCCGGGAGTTCTCCCCGCCGCGAACCGCGCGTCACCATCGGCCTCAGGACGATACCCGACGACCCGCCGAGGCTAACGCTCAGTCGCACGACGGCTCGAACGCTAGCCCATGCCGGGCCGACGATCGACACTACCGTGGCTCATCTACCCCGATCGGCACCGAACCCAAACATGAATTTTGCCGATAATTGACCGGCGCGCCACGCCGGTCAGGCGGGAGGAGGGGTGCCGAGCAGGGTGGACAGCTCCGCCACCAGCCAGCGTGAACCCTGCTTCACCATGCCCAACCGGGCACGGTTCTGGACGACCTGCCGCCGGGGCTCGCTCTCGCCGGGCGGGGTCCTGACCGTGCCGACGTTCGTGAACAGCAGCACGTCGACCCGGCCGGCCCGCACCGACTCCACCGCCGCGCCCGCCACCGTCACCTGCTGGACCGTGCGCTCCTGCCTGACCTGCGGGGCCAGCGACTTGGCGAGCTGGCGGTAGTGCTCGGTGAGGCCGCCGGTGGTGTATCCCGCCGCCCGCGTGAAATCCTGCTCGATCGTGCGGTAGTCGTACGAGAGCATGTCGGGGGCGGCCAGGCGGGCCGCCGCGAGCGCCTCGCGGCCGTCGGCCTCCTCCTGGCGCAGCCGGCTCAGGTCGCCGTACACGACCCAGGTCACCACCGCGAGCACGAGCGCGACGGCGCCCAGCGCCGCGGCGACCGTCCGGGATCCGCCCCTCACGCGACCTGCTCCACCTTCGACACGAGCCAGCCCCCGAAAGTCCTGACCAGCTGCATCCGCCACCGGTAGAACTGCTCCCGGGGGGCGCTCTCGCTCCCGTCCCCCCGGACCACCGCGTCGCCGACCACGAGCGCCACGGCCGTGTCCCCCGTCAGCGAGACGATCCCGGAGGCGCGCAGCGCCCCGGTCCGCAGGAGCCTGTCCCTGACCGTGGTCTCCCGCAGGGAGGCGGCGTCACGGGCGTACTCCGCCCGCGCCTGCCCGGTCGAGGTGTCGAGGACGCGCCGCATGTCGGCGTCGACGTTCTGGTATCCGACCGACATCAGGGTCATGGCGTGCTCCCTCGCCGCCCTGAGCACCGCCTCGCGATCGTCGGCCGCCGCCCGGGCCTCCCGCAGGCCCACGCCCGCCCACAGGGCCGCCCCGAGCAGCACCAGGATCAGCAGGCCCGGTGCGAGACCGGCGGGCCCCGGGAGGCGACGCCGGGAGGCGTTCATCGGAACCCCACCTCCCATCCCGGCCCGCGTGACGCGAGCCGGCGGCCGTACGGCGCGGGCCACCGGGCCGGTGAGCCCCATCGGGCGGATCATAACCCGCCGGCGGCCGGAGCCATCGGCCTTTCCACACCGAGGAGGACGCGGAAGAGCACGGGAGCGGGGAGGAACCCGTGGCGGAAGGTGAGAGGCGCGGAAGAAGAGCGGGAAAGGGCCGGGGACCGGAAGGCGGGGAGAGCCCTGGGAAGGAGCGGAGGGCGGGAAGGGCCCTGGAAGGGCCGGAGAAGACCCCGGAGACACGAAAAGAGCGGGCCACCGGCACCTGGTGGACCCGCTCTTTCCGCGGTGATACTTCTTACGCGACGGTCTTACTTGACGGTCACGGTGGCGCCGGCGCCCTCAAGGGCGGCCTTGGCCTTCTCAGCCTGCTCCTTGTTGACCTTGCCGTCGAAGACGGGCTTGGGAGCGCCGTCCACGAGGTCCTTGGCCTCCTTGAGGCCCAGGCTGGTCAGGGCGCGGATCTCCTTGATGACCTGGATCTTCTTGTCGCCGGCGGCCTCGAGGATGACGTCGAACTCGTCCTGCTCCTCGGCCTCCTCGGCGGCACCGGCGGCGCCACCGGCGGCCGGGGCGGCCGCGACGGCGACCGGGGCGGCGGCCTTGACGTCGAAGGTCTCCTCGAAGAGCTTCACGAAGTCGGACAGCTCAAGGAGGGTCATCTCCTTGAAAGCGTCGAGCAGCTCGTCGGTGGTGAGCTTCGCCATGGTTTCCTCCGTATGGATCTAAAAACTTAAGAACTGGGACCGCGGTTCGTGTGCGCTAATCCCCCGGGCCGCCTGCGCGGACCTACTCGCCCGCCTCCGCGCGCTTCGCACGCAGAGCCTCGGCCAGCTGAGCCATGTTGGTGGGCAGCGCGTTGAAGACAGCGGCCGCGTGGCCCTGCTTGGCCTTCAGAGCGCCGGCCAGCTTCGCGAGGAGAACCTCACGCGACTCAAGGTCGGCAAGCTTGCTGATCTCGTCCGGCGTCATCGACTTGCCGTCGACGACACCGCCCTTGATGACCAGGAGGGGATTGGCCTTGGCGAAGTCACGCAGACTCTTGGCAGCCTCGACCACGTCGCCCTTGACGAACGCGATCGCCGACGGACCCGCGAGCAGGTCGTCGAGCTGGTTGATCCCGGCCTCGTTGGCCGCGATCTTGGTCAGCGTGTTCTTCACCACGGCGAACTTCGCATTCTCACCGAGAGAGACGCGCAGCTGCTTGAGCTGCGCGACGGTGAGACCGCGGTACTCGGTCAGAACGGCGGCGCTCGAGCCTTCGAAGCTGCTCTTGAGCTCGGCTACGGCCGTCGCCTTCTCCGCCTTCGCCATGGGCCTCCTTCCATATGTGCCGCCGGCAAAGGCCCGAGAAAAGAACAAGCCCCGGCGCAGGCGCACGGGGCTCACATAAGGAAGGCATTTTCCCAATGGAAACTCACTACACACCTACGCGGGCCGTCCACGACGTGGATCCTTGGGTCGACACACCATGAGGCATGACGACGACCGGCGGTCTTCGGCACGCACAGCATACGCCCTGCCGGAACATGTGCCAAATCGCCGTACGAACCACGTCCGGCCCCGGCCGCCTCCCCTCGGCGATCCCCCCGCTCCCGGCCGCGCCGGGCCGTACGGCGCCTCACAGGCCCGCGAACCGCCGGTTTCCACCCTCGAAGCCGTACGGCCCGCGCCCCGGGCCGGAAGGGGCCGGGGCGCGGGCCGTACGAGAGATCGGTCGGGCCAGGCGGCGACGTCAGTTGCCGCCGGTGCGCCCGCGCAGCTCCTCCACCTGGTCGGCGGGCGGGGCCGCGACCTGCACGGGCTCGTTGAAGTTCTTGAAGAGCACCGTCGCGTTGAACGTGGTGCCCTGCTCCGAGCCGCTCATCGTGACCTTGCGGGGCAGGCTCTGGGCGTCGGCCCACAGGTCGAACTTCACGTCCTTGACCTCCGCGAGCTGCCGCTGGAGCTGCTCGCGCTTGGCCGGGTCGATGGCCTGGGCGGCCTTGTCCACCGGGAAGGTGCCGCTGTAGTGGGTGGTCTCCACGCCGCCCACCGTCTCGGTGCCGACCGCCTTGACGTCCTCGGACGTCGTGAGCATCTTGACCGTCCCGGCCAGGTCGAACTGCTGGGCCTGGGCCATGAAGTCGCGGATCTTCGCCTGCTCCCCGGCACCGAGGTCGGTGAGCGAGACCTTGGCCCACGGCTTGGTCGTGTCGGCGAACTGCCGCAGCGTCTCCGACTTCACGTAGACCGAGTCGTCGGTGAGGATCGCGCGCACCCCACCGGGGACGTTCTGCCCGCCGAAGGCGATCGTGCTCAGTGTGACGTCCGCGGCGAGCGCGGGCTTGCTCTGGTAGCGCACGGTGCCCTGGATCTTGCCCGTCCCCTGGTCACCGCCGGTGGTCTCGGCCACCAGGTCGGCGGTGTAGGAGGTGGCCTCCTCCGCCTTCTGCGCGCTCTGCAGCACCGCGTCGGCGGCGGCCAGCTTGATGTTCCCGAGGGAGCCGGCGCTCGTCACGCCGGAGCCGGCGCTCTGCGCACCGCATCCCGTGGCCGTGACCAGCGCGGCCGCTCCCAGTGCGAGTGCGGGAGCATATCGGCGCATTAATCATCACCCCTTCGTTTCCCCCTCAACCTGCCCCAGACACTACGCGGCGAACGTGTCGTCCGCGTCGTCCGCAGGAACGAAGGAAACACGAAGGGCCTCAACCGAATGGCCGATTCGGTTGAGGCCCCGGGGTCCGCGCGGATCCCCGCCGTGGCGGGGTCTACGCGCGGACTCTCGCGTTCGAAGAGGTGATCGCCGTCAGGCTTCGGCGTCGGCGGCCGCCACCCGCGTCACGTTCGGGTCGACCGGGATGCCGGGGCCCATGGACGTGGTGAAGGCGACCTTCTTGACATAGCGACCCTTGGCCGCGGACGGCTTGAGACGCAGCACCTCCTCAAGGGCGGCGGCGTAGTTCTCGATGAGCTGACGCTCGGTGAACGACACCTTGCCGATGATGAAGTGCAGGTTCGCGTGCCGGTCGACACGGAACTCGATCTTGCCGCCCTTGATGTCGGTGACGGCCTTGCCGACGGCCGGGGTGACGGTGCCGGTCTTGGGGTTCGGCATGAGGCCACGCGGGCCGAGCACGCGGCCCAGGCGGCCGACCTTGCCCATGAGGTCCGGCGTGGCGACGACCGCGTCGAAGTCGAGACGGCCCTTGGCGACCTCGTCGATCAGCTCGTCGGCGCCGACGATGTCGGCACCCGCGGCGCGGGCCTCCTCGGCACGGTCACCGGTCGCGAAGACCAGGACCCGGGCGGTCTTACCGGTGCCGTGCGGGAGGTTGACGGTGCCGCGGACCATCTGGTCGGCCTTGCGGGGGTCGACGCCCAGCCGCAGCGCGACCTCGACGGTCGCGTCGAACTTGGCGACGCTGGTGTCCTTGGCCAGCTTGACCGCCTCGGCGGGGCTGTAGAGGTTCTCGCGGTCGATCTGGGCCGCTGCGTTGCGGTAGCCCTTGCTGCGCTTCACTTGCTCACTCCTGGATCCGAGTGTCCGTGGTACGGGCCAGCGCCTGGCCCCTCCACATGCTTCGAGGTCGTGGTGCCGGCGCGACGTCGGCCGCGCCCGCCTCCGGGGCACTCACGGGACCGGTGGACCTCCTCGGTCCACGCCCGCTCACGCCCGGCTCGCCGTTACTAGTCGGCGATCGTGATGCCCATCGACCGGGCGGTGCCGGCGATGATCTTCTCGGCCGCCTCGATGTCGTTGGCGTTGAGGTCCTGCATCTTGGTCTGGGCGATCTCGCGCAGCTGGTCGCGGGTCAGCTTGCCGACCTTGTCCTTCTGCGGGACGGGCGAGCCCTTGGCCACACCGGCGGCCTTCTTGATCAGCTCAGGCGCCGGGGGCGTCTTCGTGACGAAGGTGAAGGTGCGGTCCTCGAAGATGGTGATCTCAACGGGGATGATGTTGCCGCGCTGGGCCTCGGTGGCAGCGTTGTACTGCTTCACGAAGTCCATGATGTTGACGCCGTGCGGACCGAGGGCGGTACCGACCGGCGGGGCGGGCGTGGCCTGGCCAGCGGGAAGCTGGACCTTGACCAGTGCCGCGATCTTCTTCTTAGGAGGCATGGTTCTCTCCGGGTCCTCTTCGGGTTGACGCGGCTCCCGCGCAGAGCGTGCGGGAGCATGTCGGCGGGCCGTGCTTCGCGGACACGGCCACCGAACGACTTAGTGTATGTGAACCGGTCAGATCTTCGAGACCTGGTTGAACGACAGCTCGACCGGGGTCTCACGACCGAAGATCGACACCAGCACCTTGAGCTTCTGCGACTCGACGCTGATCTCGCTGACCGTCGCGGGGAGCGTCGCGAAGGGGCCGTCCATGACCGTGACGGACTCGCCGACCTCGAAGTCGACGGTCGCGGCGGCGGCCTTGGAGGTCGTCTTCTTGGTCTCCTCGGACGGCTCGGGCGCGAGCAGCTTGGCGACCTCGTCGATGCTCAGCGGGCTCGGCTTGTTGGACAGGCCGACGAAGCCGGTCACGCCGGGGGTGTTGCGCACCGCGGACCAGGACTCGTCGGTGAGCTCCATCCGGACGAGGACGTAGCCGGGCAGCACCCGCTCCTTGACGAGCTGGCGCTTGCCGCTCTTGACCTCGGTCACGTGATGGGTCGGCACCTCGACCTGGAAGATGTAGTCCTCCATGTTGAGGGACTGCGTGCGGGTCTCGATGTTCGACTTCACGCGGTTCTCGTAGCCCGCGTAGGAGTGGATGACGTACCACTCGCCGTACTGGCCCCGCAGCTCGCGCTTGAATTCCTCGACCGGGTCGACGTCGGGAAGGACGTCTCCGTCCTCATCGACGGCGCCGGCCGGGGCCTCCGCGGCCTCGGTCTCGGCCTCGACGTCAGTCTCGGCTGGCTCGACCGGCGAGCTCGCCTCGACGTCGACGGCCTCTTCCGGCTCGCTCACCCGGTCCTCGGGGTGCTCGCCGGCCGTCTGTGAAGACTCGGACACGGTGACTCATTCTCTTTCCGTCGATGGCTATTGACTTACCGCGGTACGACGCGGGGATGAGCGCGCCCGGCGGCGGATCAGGCTCCGCCGAAGATCCGCAGCACACCTTCGGTGAGGATCGCGTCGAGACCGGCCACGATCGCGACCATGATCAGAACAAAACCCAGGACGATGACGGTGTAAGAGATGAGCTCCTTGCGCGTGGGCCAGATGACCTTGCGCAGCTCAGCGATGACCTGTCGGTAGAAAAGGGCAGGAGAAGTACGCTTGGCCTTCTTCTCACCGCTCGGCTTGTCTGCGGTTTCGCCGCGCGTGTCGATCGCCACAGTCCTCACCCGAAATCCGTCGTGTCCAACGCATGTCTGCGGCGCGCTAGACGCCCTGATGCGCGGACCGCTCCTCGCAGGGCACGAGGGACTCGAACCCCCAACCGCCGGTTTTGGAGACCGGTGCGCTACCAATTGCGCTAGTGCCCTAAGACATGAACCACCATACATCGGTTGGACCGAAGTTTGTCCGTGGCTCACGGTCTTGACCGCCGATTCACGCGGAGGGCGGTAAGACCATGCCGGAGTCTACGTGGGAATGGCCCGTACGTCGAACCGGCGGACGATCGTCCTGGTCACGCCTCCTTTCGACCCGCCGGGCCGCATCCCCGCGCCGGGGCCCGCCGTACGGCCCGGCGTCTCCGGCGGCTTCGCCGGTCCGGCGCGCGGACGTCCACATCATGGATGGGCGTCGGAAGGCGGGCCACGGTTCTGTAACCATGGAGCCATGACCCGTCCTCGCATCTCAGCGCGTATCTCCGCGATCTCCGAGTCCGCCACGCTCGCCGTGGACGCCAAGGCCAAGGCGATGAAGGCGGCGGGCCGCCCGGTCATCGGCTTCGGCGCGGGCGAGCCGGACTTCCCGACTCCCGGCTACATCGTCGAGGCGGCCGTCGAGGCGTGCCGGAACCCGCGCTTCCACAAGTACACCCCGGCCGGCGGCCTTCCCGAGCTGAAGCAGGCCATCGCCGACAAGACGCTCCGCGACTCCGGCTACCGGATCGAGGCGGCCCAGGTGCTGGTCACGAACGGCGGCAAGCAGGCGGTCTACGAGGCGTTCGCCACGCTGCTCGACCCGGGCGACGAGGTCCTGGTCGTCGCGCCGTACTGGACGACCTACCCCGAGGCGATCAAGCTGGCCGGCGGCGTCCAGGTCGACGTCGTGACCGACGAGACCACGGGCTACCTCGCGAGCGTCGAGCAGCTGGAGGCGGCCCGCACCGACCGGACCAAGGTCCTGCTGTTCGTCTCGCCGTCCAACCCGACCGGCGCCGTCTACAGCCCCGAGCAGGTCGAGGCGATCGGCCGGTGGGCCGCCGAGCACGACCTGTGGGTCGTCACCGACG
This sequence comes from Streptosporangium sandarakinum, assembly GCF_013409935.1. Taxonomy (GTDB): domain Bacteria; phylum Actinomycetota; class Actinomycetes; order Streptosporangiales; family Streptosporangiaceae; genus Streptosporangium; species Streptosporangium nondiastaticum. The sequence continues at coordinate 2,615,063 of NZ_JACCCO010000001.1, forward strand.
AGATCTACGAGCACCTGACGTACGGCGACGCGAGCTTCGTGAGCATCGCCACCGCCGTCCCCGAGCTGGGCGACAGGGTCGTCGTGCTGAACGGCGTCGCCAAGACCTACGCGATGACCGGCTGGCGGGTCGGCTGGCTGATCGGCCCCAAGGACGTCGTCAAGGCCGCGACCAACCTGCAGTCGCACGCCACCTCCAACGTCTCCAACGTGGCCCAGGCCGCGGCGCTGGCGGCCGTCGCCGGCGACCTGTCGGCCGTGGCGGAGATGCGTGAGGCGTTCGACCGCCGCCGCAGGACCATGGTCCGCATGCTGAACGAGATCCCCGGCGTGGTCTGCCCGGAGCCGAAGGGCGCCTTCTACGCCTACCCGTCGGTCAAGGAGCTGCTGGGCCGGGACTTCGGCGGCCGGCGGCCGCAGACGTCCGCCGAGCTCGCCGAGCTGATCCTGGAGGAGGCCGAGGTCGCGCTCGTGCCCGGCGAGGCGTTCGGCACCCCGGGCTACTTCCGGCTGTCCTACGCGCTGGGCGACGACGACCTGGTCGAGGGCGTCAGCCGGGTCGCCAAGTTCCTCACCCAGTCGCGCTAGCCGTACGGCCGGCCCGGCCGCGGGGAGGCGAACCCCCGCGGCCGGGCCCGGCTCACTCGACGGAGACGCTGACCCCCTCCTCCACGACGGCGGCGGTGTCCGGGCTCAGCACGAGGACGACCTCCCCGGTGCAGTAGGGGCCGTTCCAGATGTAGACGTAGTCGTCGGTCTGGTTCTCGACGTCGAGCGGGAAGACGTCGGAGCCGTAGCAGCCGCTGGGGTCGTAGTAGACCGCCCCGTTGATGATCAGCGCCCCCTGGGCCGCCTGGGCGGGCTGGGAGACGGTCAGGGCGAGCGCCGCGGCCGCGGCGAGTGCGCCGAGTGTGGTGGTCACGCGTCTCATTGGTGCCTCCTGCTCGTGCGGGGCCGCCGTCTGCGACCCGGCCCCAACAACGTAAAGTAATCGCAAAGAGGCGTAGAGTAACCGCGTGGTGAAACCCGTCTTCCCCTGGAGCCCCAGCCGCCCCGGCAGTCTCCTGCGTCGGGCCGCCCCGCCGTACGGTGCGCGGGAGTGCCGCGGGTAGGGCACCATATGGAAATGGCACGTCCCCTGCGCGCACTGCCCAAGGCTCATCTCCACCTGCACTTCACCGGTTCGATGCGGCACACCACCCTGGTGGAGCTGGCCCGGGGACACGGCCTGCACCTGCCGGACGCGCTGGTCCAGGACTGGCCGCCGAAGCTGCGGGCGACCGACGAGCGCGGCTGGTTCCGCTTCCAGCGGCTGTACGACATCGCCCGGTCGGTCCTGCAGCGGGAGGACGACGTCTACCGGCTGCTGCGGGAGGCCGCCGAGGACGAGGCGGCGGAGGGGTCGCGCTGGCTGGAGATCCAGGTGGACCCGTCGGGGTACGCCCACCGGTTCGGCGGTCTCACCCGGACCCTGGAGCTGATGCTCGACGCCGCGCGCAAGGCCGCCGGGCACGCGGGGATCGGCGTGGCCGTCGTGGTGGCCGCCAACCGCACCCGGCACCCCCTCGACGCCAAGACGCTCGCCCGGCTCGCCACCCGTCACATGGACCAGGGCGTGGTCGGGTTCGGGCTGTCCAACGACGAGCGCCGGGGCCGGGCCCGCGACTTCGACGGGGCGTTCCGGCTCGCCAAGCGGGCCGGGCTGCTGTCCCTGCCGCACGGCGGAGAGCTGCTGGGCGCCGGCAGCGTGGCCGAGTGCGTCGACCTGCTCGGCGCCGACCGGGTCGGGCACGGCGTGCGGGCGGCCGAGTCCGAGCGGCTCATGGAGCGCCTGGCGGAGCGGGGGATCACCTGCGAGGTCTGCCCGTCCTCCAACGTCGGGCTCGGCGTGGCCGAGCGGGCCGAGGACGTGCCGCTGCGGCGGCTCTTCGACGCGGGCGTGTCGATCGCGCTGGGCGCCGACGACCCGCTGCTGTTCGGCTCGCGGCTGCTGCGGCAGTACGAGCTGGCCAGGGAGGTGTACGGCTTCGCCGACGCCGAGCTGGCCGAACTGGCCCGGCAGTCCATCCGGGCCTCGGCGGCCCCGGAGCACGTGCGCCGGGATCTGCTCGCGGACATCGACGCCTGGCTGGCGTCCCCGGCCTGAGCCGTACGGCGGAACCCGGCTCGGCGGGCTCAGGGGCTCAGCGGGCCGACCGGGCGATCTCCAGGGCACGCCGGAGGTCGGCGACCCCCTCCAGGCGCAGGCCCGTCCTCCCCTTCTGCCAGATGAGGGTCGGGTCCGCCCGGCGAGGACGGGCGGGTGCCTCACCGACCCCCGTGCGGGGCAGGTAGACCAGGCCGTGCGGGCCCGGGATCCACCATCCCGTCGAGGCGCCGACCGTCACCTGATCGGGCCAGGGCGGCCCCAGTTCCTTGCGGAAGACGACCTGGAGCACGCCGTCGTACTCGTCCAGCCGGATGCCCGGCCAGAGCAGCGACACCACCCGGCCGCCGTCGGCGACCCGGACGTCGGCGGGGTCCTCCAGCCCGGTGGGGACCGAGACGGGGAAGGCCGCCTGCCGCCGGGCCTCCTCCAGCGTGACCCGCCGCTCCCCCGGAAGCGGCTCGGCCACCCCGGAGGGCAGCGGCCCGGGGCCGCCGACGCGCAGCTCGATCCCGGCGAACCGCAGGACCCGCGCGACCGCCGCCTGCCCCGCCGGGGTGACCCCGAGCAGGAGGGCGGCGGCGACCACGACCGCGACGACCGCGCGCCGCCGGGTGACGCGCCCCGGCCCCCGCCCGTCACCGCGCCGCCCCGGCGCGCGCCGCGGTCCGGGACGGGAGGACGGTTCCGGGCGCGGACCGCCGCCGGGCGCCCCGGCGGGACGGCCCTCCCCGGCGGCTTCGAGCCGGGCCCGTACGGCCAGCGCCACCTCGGCCGGGGGCGGCGCGGGGACCTCCAGTGCCTCCCCCAGGGCCAGGAGCGCGGCCTCGACGCCGCCGGTGTCACCGGGCGCGGCGGCCCTGGAGGGATCGTCCCCGGACGGCACACCGCCACCGGCTCCGGCGCCCTCGGACGGGACGCCCGGCGGGGTGTCGTCAGGTGAGGTCACGGTCCACCTCCTCGCGCAGCCGGCGCAGGCCCCGGGAGGTCCGGGACTTGACGGTGCCGACCGGCAGCCCGAGCACCTGCGCGGTCTCGGCCTCGGACAGCTGCAGGAAGTACCGGCAAATGACCGCCTGGCGTTCCCGCTCCGGAAGCGCGCGCACCAGGTCGAGGAGCCGGGCGCGCCGGTCGGTGGCGACGGCCGCGTCCTCGGAGCTCTGCGACGCGCCCGGCGGGCCGAGCTCGGTGACCCGCGCGGCCAGCTCCGCGCGGCGGCCCCGGGAACGGGTCAGGTCATGGGTCTCGTTGGCCACGATCCGCAGCAGCCAGGGGCGGAACGGCGCGCCGCGCCGGAAACCGCCCAGGTGGCGGTACGCCTTGACGAACGCCTCCTGGACGACGTCCTCCGCCTCGTCGCCGGCCCCGAGCATCGCCGCCGTGCGGTGCGCGAGCGCGCTGTAGCGGGCGACCAGGACCTCGTAGGCCGCCAGGTCGCCGTCCAGGGAACGGGCGATCGCCTCGTCGTCGTCCGCCGGGGGCTCCTTCGGGGGGTGCCGCCCCGGGATCGGGGCGCGCCCCAAGATTCCACCGCATCACGGCGTCCCCGGGAAGCCCCCCGGGGCCCCGGGGGAGTCTCCGCACGAACCGCCTCACGGCCGCGGCCCCTCCCGGGAAGCCCCGGACCCGCGGGAGTCCCCGGGCACGCGCCGATCGCGGCGGCCCCTCAGCCGAGGGCGTGGAGCACCGCGGAGCCCGGGTCGTCGTCGCATCCCTCGGCGAAGGCGGCGTCGTAGGCGTCGTCGCCGAGGAGCTGCCGGGCGGTCCGCTCGGCGACCGTCCCGGGCTCGCACACGCTCTCCCGGCCGGGTCCGCGCGCCCCGGACAGGCCGCGCATCCGCTTCTCGGCGCCCTGCAGGCGGGCCGTACGGCGGGCGTCCCCCTGGATCGAGGCGATCACCGCGAGCTGGCCCAGGGCCTCCGCCGCGCCCGCCGTGTCGCGCAGGCGCCACCGGGCGGCGAGCGACCGCCCGGCCGCCCGCGCCGCCTCGTCGGCCTCACCCAGGCCGAGCCGGGCGATGGACAGCACGTGGTCGCACTGGGCGCGGGCCCAGAGCTCGCCGCGGGCCTCGCACTGCCGCCCGGCCTCCTCCAGCGTGGCGACGGCCCGGGCGAACTCGCCGCGCCAGGTGTCCGCGATCGCCGCGACCACCAGGGCGAGCGGCTCGCCGACGGTCATCACCCCGGCACGGTGGAAGTGCTCACGGACGCGCCGTACGGCGGGCCGTACCTCACCGAGGGCGCCGGTGAGCAGGGCGTGGCAGGCCAGTGCCAGCCGGGCGTGCCCGGCGGCCGCGTGGTCGGACCAGTCGAGGGCGGCCGACAACGCCGCCTCGGCCCTGCGGTGGGCGCGTTCCGGGTCTCCCTGGGCGGCGGCCACGCACGCGTCGACCCACAGCAGCCGGGGCAGGCCGGGATCGGCCACCGGTGCGGCGGCGATCACCCGCCCCAGGTGGCGGCGGCCCTCGTTCAGCCGGCCCATGCAGTGCCAGACGATCCACAGGACCCCGGCGAGCTCGGCGGACAGCGGATCGGACGGCGAGCCGAGCACGCGGCGCAGGTCGGGCAGCGAGAACCGCAGCCGGGCGGCCCATTCCTCCTGCGCCGGGCCGTACCAGCCGGCCTCGGCGCGACGGGCCAGCCCGAGGTGGTGGTGGCGGTGCCGCCGGACCATCCGGGCCTCTTCCCCGAGCCGGGCCAGCCGCTCCGCGCCGTACTCCCTGACCGGTTCCGGTTGCCGGTAGCCGCCGGGGACCGGGGTGAGCAGCCCCTTGGCCGCGAGGCCGGCCAGCAGGTCCGGCACGCCGTTGAGACGCTCGTCGCCGCACACCCACCGGGCGGACTCCGGGTCGATGGGGCCGGCGAAGACCGACAGGCGGGCCCAGAGCAGCCGTTCGGCCGGGGAGCACAGCTCATGGCTCCAATCGATCACGGCGCGCAGCCGCTGGGGGCGGAAGAACGGCGGGTGGGCGGCCGGCCGGGGCTCGAACCGCTCCTCCAGCCGGTCGGCGAGCCACTCCACCGGTCCGGCCGGGGACCCGGCGGTAGGAGAAGCGGCCGGGAGCTGCCCGGCGGCGAGTTCCAGGGCGAGCGGGACGCCGCCCAGCAGCCGGCAGATACGCTCGGCGGCCCCGATGGCCGCCTCACCCGTCACCAGGCCGGGCGCCACCGCCTCGGCCCGGTCGAGGAAGACCCGGAGCGCGTCGTCGGTCGCGGCGTCGGCCGGGTACGGGGCGGAGGTCCACGGATCCGGAGTCCCCGGTTCTGGGGTCCGCTGTTCTGGGGTCCGCTGTTCTGGGATCCGCTGTTCTGGGGTCCGCGGGACCGGAGTCCTCGGGGCGAAGGTCCTCGGGGCGGGGGGACGGAACGGCTCCACGGGCAGCACCGCCTCGTGCGGCAGTCCGAGCGGCCGCCGGGAGGTGAGCAGGAGGCGCACGCCCGGCGCCTCGGCCCGGATTCGGACGGCGAGCTCGCGGCAGGCGGCGGCGAGCCGGTCGCAGGAGTCGAGGATCAGCAGGAGGTGTTTTCCCGCGAGGAACTCGACGAGCAGGTCGTCCTGCGGCCGGGTGGACCGCTCCGGCATGCCCATGACGGCCGCGACGGCGTGCGGGAGCAGGCCGCCGTCGCGCTCGCCGGACAGCTCCACCAGCCAGGCGCCGTCCGGGTGGAAGTCGCGGCACTCCGCCGCCGCTCTGAGGGCGATCCGTGTCTTGCCGACGCCCGCCGCGCCGGTGATCGTGACCGACGACGTGTCGGCCAGGAGTTTCAGCGCCTTCGTGACCTCGGCCTGGCGTCCGACGAAACGGTTCGGTTCCGCGGGCAGGTTCCCTCGCCACCATGGATGGGGTTCCACCGGTTCGCGCTCCCTCCTGCTGGGCTTCCTGCTGAACGTGGGTCGCTCAGGAATCGCATCCCGTCAGGGTCACGGACCGGGCCACAGGCCCCTTGCCGGTGGGGGTTTCCTTCTCCTCCGGCGCATATCTCACCGCCGCGCCGAGGCCGAACTTCCCCCACGCGTAGGGAAATTACGAAAACATCCCTTTTGTCGGACCGGGGAGGGCGCGCCGAATCCGGCGGACCGGCGTGGGTCCCGGAAGGATTCGGCGCGGGTCCCGGAAGGGTCAGGTCCGGGAGGAGGCGCGTCCGGTGGGCGGGTGGACGGCGTCACCGGCGTTCCGGATCAGCGCCACGGCGACCCCCGGCGCCGTGGCCAGCCCCCGGGCGAACGCCCAATCGTGCGCGACGTCGCCCGCCAGCGCCCGGGCCCTACGTTCCGTCCGCTCCCGCCCGACCGCGAAGCCGGGCGTGCCGTACACGGGCCCGCCGTACACCGGCGTGCCGTGACCGGACCCATCCCACCCCGGTGACCCGCCCACCGGCGCACCGGATCCGGACGGGCCGCCCGCGGCGTCCGGGAGCGTGCCGTGCGCGGGTCCGCCGCCGGTGGCCGCGTCGCCGGTGAACACGCCGTTCACCGACGCGCCGGAGTCCTCCCGCGCCCGCCGGGACGCCCCCAGCAGCCAGGCGGCCCGCCGCCCGTCACCACGGCGCGCCGCCGCCGCGGCGAGCTGCTCCATCGCCAGGGCGGCGCCGATCCCGTCGCCCAGACGCCACCTGGCGTCGAGCGCCGCCCGCGCGGAGGTCTCGGCCGCGCCCGCGTCCCCCCGGCCCAGCTCGGCCAGCGAGCGCACCTGCTCGCCCTCCGCGCGCGTCCACAGTTCACCGCGTACGGCGCGGCGCGCCCGCCGGTCGAGTATCGCCACCGCCCGGTCGAACGCCCCCCGCGCGCACAGGGTCCGGGCGAGCGTCACCTCGGCGAGGGCGAGGCCGAGGTCGTCCCGGGTGTCCCGGGCGGCCCGCCCGAGCAGTTCGAACGCCGCGACCACGAGGCGCCCGGCCTCCCCCGGGTCACCGAGGGCGAGGGTGGCCGCCGCGGCGCACTGGAGCGCCCGCCCCGCGATGTCCGGGTCGTTCCCGGCCGTCGCGGCCTCGTACGCCTCCACGGCTCCGGCGCGGGCAGCCGTCGCGTCGCCGGCGGAGAGCGCGGCCTGCGCCCGCGCCCACAGGGCCAGGGTCCGTGCCGGGCCCGGCCGGGTGTGCCGGCGCAGCGAGCGGTCGAGGTAACGGCGGCCCGGATCGGCCAGGCCGAGGCAGCACCAGGCGAACCAGAGGGCGCCGGGCAGGTCGGGACCGTCGTCGCGGTCGAGGGCCGCCCGCAGGTTGGGCAGCTCCCGGCGGGTCCAGGCGGCCCACTCCCGCTGGCGCGGGCCGTACCACTCGGCCCCGGCGCGGCGCGCGGCGGCGAGGTAGTGGTCGCGGTGGCGGCGGCGTAGGGCGTCCTCCTCGCCCAGGCGGCGCAGCCACTCCCCGCCGTAGTCGCGGGTCATGCCGAGCATCCGGTAGCGGTCTCCGCGCCTCTCCAGCAGGGACGCCTCGGCCAGCCGGGCCAGCGGCGGGTCGGCGAGCGCCTCGTCGCCGCACACCGCGCGCGCGTCATCGGCGTCGAAGTCCGCGGGGAAGACCGACAGCCGGGCCCAGAGCAGGCGCTCGGCGGGGGAGCACAGCTCATGGCTCCAGCCGACCGCGGTGCGCAGCGTCCGGTGCCGCCCGAACGGCGCCGGACCGCCGCCGGTGAGCAGCCCGAGGCGGTCGCCCAGCCGGTCGGCGACCTGCCGGGCCGACAGGGCCCGCAGCCGCCGGGCGGCGAGTTCGATGGCGAGCGGGACGCCGTCCAGCAGCCGGCAGATCCGGGTCGCCTCCGCCTCGTCGAGGGTGAGGCCGGGTACCGCGGCGCGGGCCCGCTCGCCGAGCAGCCGCACCGCGTCGGAGCCGGGACCGCTCGCGTCCAGGGGCCCGACCCGCAGGACCCGCTCGCCGGGCACGCCGAGCGGGCGGCGGCAGGTGGCGATCACCCGGACGTGCGGGGCCCGGGCCAGGATCGGGCGCAGCAGTTCCGCGCAGGCGCCGCGCAGGTGGTCGCAGGTGTCCAGGACCAGCAGCAGCCGCCGGTCGGCGAGGAATCCGGCCAGCACCTCGGCCTGAGGGTGGGCCGCCTGCTCGGGCAGGCCGAGGACCGCGGCGACCCGGTGGCCGACGAGGGCTCCGTTCTGCTCGGCCGACAGCTCGGCGAACCACGTTCCGTCGGGGAAGGAGCCGCCGAGCACGCCGGCCGCCCCGAGCGCGAGCCTGGTCTTGCCCACCCCTGCGCCGCCGGTGAGGGTCACCAGCGGCGACCGGGCGACCAGCGCGGCGATCCCGCCGAGCTCCTCGCGCCGCCCGACGAGGCTGCTGATCTCCGCCGGGACGTTCCCCCGGCACGTGCGTGTCTCCCCCACCGCTCCGCACCCCCCGCGTGAGGTGGCAAGCCAACCACGGAAGCGGCGGCGAAGCCGACCCGAGCCGGCGGCGGCGGTTACGGATTCTTCTCCCCCAGCGCATAATCGACGGCGAAGGCCAGGTCAAAGGCCATTCCCTCGGTGAAGCGGGTGTCGAATCCTGCACCGCCGAGCACCCGGACGGCCTCCGCCTCGGCCCACCTGCGGATCATGGCGTCGACCGGCCAGCCGGCCGCCCGCGCCCCCTGGGAGTCCCGGGCGGCCCGGGCCGCTCCCAGCAGCCCGGCCGCCACGCGCCCGCCTGCGGCCTCCGCCTCCGCTTTCCCGGCCGCGCCCGGCGGGGTGGTCGCGGTCCAGGCGACCAGTTCGAGGCAGGCCGCCGTCAGGAGCGGGTCCCCCAGCCGCCACGCCCCCGCCAGCGCCGTCCGGGCGTGGCGCGCCGCCGTACGGCCGCGGTTCCCGATCCGCTCGATCCAGGCCAGGGCGTACTCCGTCTGGGCGTGGCTCCATTCCCCGCCCGGGTCGTCGCGCGGACGCCGGTCGCGGGCCAGCGTCTCCGCGGCCTCCCCCACCCGGCCCGCGGCCAGCAGGCTCAGGGCGGCCAGCGCGTGGCAGGCGGGCGGCTCCGGGGACATGCCGCCCCCACGGCCGCCGGGACCGCCGGGGCCTTCCGCGTCGCCGGTCGCGCGCCCGTCCGCGGCGCGGCCGAGCAGCCGGGCGGCCCGGGCGAACTCGCGGCGTACCAGGGCGACCAGGCCCTCGATCTGGAGCGCGTGGCCGGTGGCGTGGCCCTCGCGGTCCTCCGCGCGCAGCAGGTCGAGCAGCCGCCCGGCGGTCTGCGGATCCCCCTGGCGCAGGGCCACCCACGATCGGGCCCACAGGACGCGGAACCGCTCCGGGCCGGGTTCGGCGTGCATGCGCAGCGCCGCGTCCAGGCAGTGGCGGCCCTCGTCCGGCAAGCCGCAGCAGATCCACAGGAACCACAGCGAGCCGGCCAGTGCCGCGCCGGCCCGTGACCGCGCGGGATCGGCCAGGCACAGGTCGAGCGCCGCGCGGAGGTTGTGCCGCTCGGCGCGCATCCGCCCGGCCCACTCGGCCTGCCGCTCGGGCCACTCGGCGGCGCAGCGCCCGGCCAGACGGAGGTAGTGGTCGCGATGGTGGCCCCTGAGATCACCGGTCTCCCCCAGGCGGAGCAGCCATTCGGCGCCGAACTCCCGGACGGTGTCCAGCATGCGCAGCCGCGCCCCGGCCGGGTGCTCCTCCCTCCGCACGAGCGACTGGTCGGCCAGGCCGGTCAGCGCGTCGAGCACCGCCCCGGTCGGGAGCGGCCCGCCCGCGCAGACCCGCTCGGCCGCCTCCAGGTCGAACCCGGCGGGGAAGACGGACAGCCGGGCCCACAGCAGCCGCTCCACCGGACCGCACAGCTCGTGGCTCCGGCCCATGGCCGCGCGCATCGACTGGTGCCGTACCGGGCCGCCGCCTCCGGTCAGTACGGCGTAGCGGTCGTCCAGGGACCGCGCGAGCAGCGCGGGCGAGAACGCGGGCGACGCGGCGCGCAGCCGTACGGCGGCCAGCTCGACGGCCAGCGGGATCCGGTCGAGCCGCTCGCAGAGCGCGGCCAGCCCGTCCGGGTCCGGGTCCGGGTCCGGGGTCGAACCGGTGCCCTGACTGGAGCCGGGGCCTGTGCCTTGGTCTTGGCCGGAGCCGGGGTCGGGGTCGAGACCGGGGGCGGGGAAGGAGGCCGGGGCGGGGGCGATGGCCGCGCGGTCGCGCAGCAGGGCCACCGCGTCCTCGGTCCGCATCGGCGGGACGGGGTAGACGTGCTCGCCCGGCGGGCCCAACGGCCGCCGGGAGGTGACCAGCACGCGCAGGCGCGGTGCGGCGCCCAGCAGGGCGACCGTCAGGCGGGCCACCGGCTCGGCCAGGTGCTCGCAGGTGTCGAGCACGAGCAGCGACCCGCGGGGGTCCAGCCGCGCGGCGAGCGCCTCCGGCACCGGCGGGAGGGACTCGTCGTCCGGCGCGGGGCCCAGGGCGGCGGCGACGACGCGCGGCAGCTCGTGCGGGTCGGTCAGCGAGGACAGGTCGACGATCCGGAAACCGCCGGGGGTCTCCGCTCCGATCATCTCGGCCACCCGGTGTGCCAGCCGGGTCTTCCCCACGCCGCCCGGCCCGGTGAGCGTGACCAGGCGGGCCCGCCGTACCAGGCGGGTCACCTGTTCCGTCTCGGCGTGACGGCCGACGAAGGTGGTTTCCGTGACTCCTCCGCTCACCGGAGGGAACGGCCTCCCGCCTCCCTGGCCGAGGTGGACGGCGGGCAGAGCCCCTGCCCGCCCGGGACGCAGGGAACCGTACCAGGAGTGCGGTCCCCCCGCCGGGTGAACGGCGGCCGGTCCGGGTGTCGGGGGGTGGGCGGGGTGTCGGGCCGGTCAGGGGCGCGAGGCCGGTCAGGGGCGCGAGGCCGGTCAGGAGGATGTCGGGCCGGTCAGAGACGCGAAGCCGGTCGGAGGGGTGAGGCCGGTCAGGAGGGTGCGTCCGGTGGAGTGGAGGCCGGACGGGGGCGCGGAAACCGGCCGGAGGTGTGGAAGCCGAACGGCGGTGTGGAAGCCGGATGGGGGCGCGCGTCCCGGGGGGCGCGACCGTTCGCGAGGCCGTCCCGGGGTGACGGCCACTAGACTCTTGGGCTGTCCATGGCCGCGTGCGCCAGCCGGTGCCGCGGCTCCTGAGTGATCGAGCTGGACGGAACCTCATGTCTGGGTATGACCGCGTAGTGCAACCCGCGGCCGGCGACGAGGCCCTGGAGAACCACCTGGGTGGGGACGAGGCCAAGAACTACCGGCAGTACGAGTTCGACATGGTCGCCCCGCACGTGGGCCGGTCCATGCTGGAGATCGGCTCCGGCCTCGGGCACTTCGCCGAGCAGTTCCTGCCCCGGCTCGACCGGCTGGTGGTCAGCGACTTCGACCCCTACTGCGTGGAGCAGCTCAAGAAGCGCTTCGCCGGCCGCGACGACATCGACGTGCTGAAGTTCGGCCTGCCGACCGACATCCCGATCGGCGAGAAGGTCGACACCGTCGTGATGATGAACGTCCTGGAGCACATCGAGGAGGACGTCGAGGCGCTGCGCTCCCTGGCCAAGGTGACCGTTCCCGGCGGGCGGATCATCATCTGGGTCCCGGGCTACATGCAGCTCTACGGAGACTTCGACCGCAAGGTCGGCCACGTCACCCGCTACACCCCCGCCACGCTGCGCAGCACGGTCTCCCGGGCGGGCCTGGACATCGGCGTGCTCAAGCCGATCAACTTCCTCGGCGGCATCGCCTGGTGGGCCGCGGTCCGCCGCGGCGGCGTGGGCTACCCCGACCCCCGGCTGGTGAAGATCTACGACCGCACGGTGGTGCCCACCACCCGCTTCATCGAGCGCTTCATCCGCCCGCCCTTCGGGCAGACGGTCTTCTGCGTCGCCCGCGTGCCGCGGTAGGGACCGGCGGTCCGGCCGGACGGCGGTCCGCCGCGGGCGCCCGATCTCCCGGGCCTTCTTCCTGCCGTTCCCGGTGTTCCCGCCGGATCGTCCTCCCGGCGTCCCCGGTGTTCCCGGGGTTTCCCTCGGCGACGGGAACCGCCCGGGTTCCCGGGGGCCACCTGGCCTTTCTCCGGTCTGTTACCGGGGCGTAACCTCGAAGCATCCGCGTCCGAGGAGGTCAGCATGACCGATTACGCCAAGGCACGTGAGGTGGCCGAGCAGGCCCGGGAGAAGGAGTGGACCCGGCCCAGCTTCGGCAGGCAGCTCTTCCTGGGCGACTTCCGCCTCGATCTGGTCCATCCGGCACCGGTCCCGCCGGAGGCCGAGTCCGAGAAGGGCGAGCGGTTCCTGCACGCCCTGCGGCGTTTCCTGGAGACCCGGGTGGACCCGGCGCTGATCGAGCGGACCGCCCGGATACCCGATGAGGTGATCAAGGATCTCGCGCAGCTCGGCGCGTTCGGGATCACCATCGAGGAGCGGTACGGCGGGCTCGGGCTGAGCCACCTCGACTACGGCCGGGCGCTGATGCTCGCCGGGTCCTGCAACCCGGCCCTCGGCACGCTGCTGTCGGCGCACCAGTCGATCGGGGTGCCCAAGCCGCTCAAGCAGTTCGGCACCGAGGAGCAGAAGCGGGCCTTCCTGCCCCGCTGCGCGAAGGGCGAGGTGTCGGCGTTCCTGCTGACCGAGCCCGACGTCGGCTCCGATCCGGCGCGGCTCGCCACCACGGCCGAACGGGACGGCGACGACTACGTGCTGGACGGTGTGAAGCTGTGGACGACCAACGGGGTCATCGCGAGCCTGCTGGTCGTGATGGCCCGCACCGACAGGGGGATCTCCGCGTTCGTCGTCGAGGCCGACACCCCCGGGATCACGGTCGAGCGGCGTAACACCTTCATGGGCCTGCGCGGCATCGAGAACGGTGTGACCAGGTTCCACCGGGTGCGCGTCCCGGCGGCCAACCTGATCGGCAGGGAGGGCCAGGGCCTGAAGATCGCGCTGACCACGCTCAACACCGGGCGGCTCTCCCTTCCCGCGGTCTGCGCCGGGATCTCCAAGTGGGCGGTCAAGATCGCCAGGGAGTGGAGCGGCGCGCGGGAGCAGTGGGGCCGGCCGATCGGCGGCCACGAGGCGGTGGCCACCAAGATCGGCTTCATCGCGGCCACGGCCTACGCTCTGGAGGCGGTGACGAACCTGTCGTGCCGGCTGGCCGACGACGCGCGCAACGACATCCGGATCGAGGCGGCGCTGGCCAAGCTGTACGCCTCGGAGATGGCGTGGCGGGTGGCCGACGAGCTGGTCCAGATCCGCGGCGGGCGCGGCTACGAGACGGCCGAGTCGCTGGCCGCGCGGGGCGAGCGCGGTGTCCCGGCCGAGCAGTTCCTCCGGGATCTGCGGATCAACCGGATCTTCGAGGGGTCCACCGAGATCATGCACCTGCTGATCGCCCGCGAGGCGGTGGACGCCCACCTGTCGGCCGCCGGCGGAGTGATCGACCCGTCCCTGGACACCGCGGCGCGGCTCCGCGCGGCGGCGAAGGCGGGCGGGTTCTACGCGCGGTGGCTGCCGACGCTGGTCACGGGCCCGGGCAGCGTCCCCGGCTCCTACGCGGAGTTCGGGCCGCTGGCCGCGCACCTGCGCTACGTGGAGCGGACGAGCCGCAGGCTGGCCCGGTCCACCTTCTACGGCATGTCCCGCTGGCAGGGAAGGCTGGAGCACCGGCAGGGCTTCCTCAGCCGGATCGTGGACATCGGCGCCGAGCTGTTCGCGATCACCGCGACATGCGTCCGGGCCCGGGAGGACGCCACCGACCTGGGCATCAGGGCCGTCGAGCTGGCCGACGCCTTCTGCCACCAGGCGCGGCTCCGCGCCGACGCGCTGTTCGACCGGCTGTGGGACAACACCGACTCCCGCGACGCGCGACTGGCCGCGCGCGTGCTGGAGGACCGGTACGCGTTCCTGGAGGAGGGGATCATCGACCCCTCGATCGAGGGCCCGTGGATCGCGGCCGCCGAGCCCGGCCCGTCGGCCGCCGAGAACGTGCACCGGCCGATCCGCTGACGACCACCGGAGCCACCGATCCGCTGGCGACCACCGGAGCCACCGATTCACCGGGACCGCCGAGGCCCCGATCCGCCGGGGACCACCGGGGCTCGGGGCGATCGAGGGAAACCGGGGGAGATCGGAGATCGGGGGAGACCCGCCGGGACCGGCTCGGGGACGCGGCGTGCCACCGCACCCCCGGCCCGGTCCCGGGACGCCGGGATAAATGGATTGCACCGTACGGCGGGCCCGCCGTACGGTGGCCGTATGTGGATCAACTCCTAGAAGCCGGCGTCGACCAGCGATGACTGGTCCGCCCGCACTCAGCTCTCTGGCCCGTTCGTTCGACGCGGCGGCTGAGTCTCCGGCACGGCCTTCGGCCGCGTCTTCATGATCTTCGAGGAGTGGCACATGCGAATCCGTTTCACCCATCAGTCCCAGGACCCCGACCGGCCCGGCGAGGACGGCACGCCCGGGGGCTCGCCCCGCGTCCTCCCGCCCGGCCGCGGGCTTCCGGCCGCGCCCCGGCGCGTGGCGATGCCCCGCACTCCGGCCAGGCCCACCCACCAGCCGCGCCGGATTCCCGGCAAGGGCGGCCGCTGACGGCGGGCCCTCTCGGCGCGACGCGTTCCTTGAAGGCGCGTCCCCGCTAAGGCGGGCGGGTCCTCCTGTTCGGCGCGTTCCCTTGAAGGCGCGTCTTCTCGAAAGCGCGTCCCTTGAGGGCGGGCGGGTCCTCCTGGCGGCGGGCCCGCCCGGCCGGTGACGGGCGAAAGGCCGCCTCGGACCCGGAAGACCGGGCCGGGGCGGCCTTTCGCCTCGCGCGCTCCCCTCGGGAACTCTCGGGAGCCCCGGCGGGTCAGACCCGCTCGATGATGGTGACGTTCGCCTGGCCGCCGCCCTCGCACATCGTCTGCAGGCCGTACCGGCCGCCGGTGCGCTCCAGTTCGTGGACCAGCTTGGTCATCAGGATCGCGCCGGTGCCGCCCAGCGGGTGACCCAGGGCGATGGCGCCGCCGTTCGGGTTGACCTTGGCGGGGTCGGCGCCCAGCTCCTTGATCCACGCCAGCGGGACCGGGGCGAACGCCTCGTTGATCTCGGTGACGTCGATGTCGCCGATGGACAGCCCGGACCGCTGCAGGGCCTTGTGGGTCGCCGGGATCGGCGCGGTCAGCATGTAGACCGGGTCGTCGCCGGTGAGCGCCAGCGTGACGATCCGGGCCCTGGGGACCAGACCGTGGTCGCGGATCGCCTTCTCGGAGGCGATCAGCAGCGCGCCGGAGCCGTCGGAGATCTGCGAGGAGGTCGCCGCGGTGATCCGCCCGCCCTCGCGGAGGGCCTTGAGCGACGCCATCTTCTCCAGTGTGGTGTCCGGCCGCGGCCCCTCGTCGTCCTCGACGCCGTTGATCGGGGCGATCTGGTCCCGGAAGTGGCCGTTGGCGATGGCCTTGGCCGCCCGCTGGTGGCTCTCGTAGGCGTACCGCTCCAGTTCCTCGCGCTCGAAGCCCCACTTCTCGCACATCAGCTCGGCGCCGCGGAACTGGGAGATCTCCTGCTTGCCGTACCGCTCGGCCCAGCCCTCGCCGAACGGGAAGGGCATCCCCTTCTCCAGCGCGGCGGTGATCGACGAGCCCATCGGCACGACGCTCATCGACTCCACGCCGGCGGCCACCACGAGGTCCTGGGTGCCGGAGAGCACTCCCTGGGCGGCGAAGTGGACCGCCTGCTGGGAGGAGCCGCACTGGCGGTCGATGGTGACGCCCGCGACGCTCGTAGGCAGGCCCGCCGACAGCCAGGCGTTGCGCGCGATGTCCATGCTCTGCGGGCCGAACTGCATGACGCAGCCCATGATGACGTCCTCCACCGCGGCCGGGTCGACGCCGGTGCGGTCGATGAGCGCCCTGAGCGTGTGCGCGGCCAGGTCGGTGGGGTGGACGGTGGACAGCCCGCCCTTCTTCTTGCCGACCGGGGTGCGGACGGCCCCGACGATGTACGCCTCTGCCACAGTGCCTCCTGCTCATGAAACCGAGCAATGTTCGGTTACTAGGAGATTACAGGAGAAGCCTTCCCACTGTCGTGTTCAGGAGGGGCGGTTCAGCACGATGTATCCGTCGCGGTCGTAGACCTTGCGGTAGCCGTTCACCAGGGCCTCGTCCACCCGGCGCCGCTGCGAGTCGAAGTCGCCGAACGGGTAGCTCCACCGCGCCACGTCGGCCACCACCCAGGGCGCGTTGTGGCTCTGCGGCCCCCACAGCAGCACGGTCGTCCGCGCGGTGAGCGCGGGGCCGACGCTGTTGACCGCCTCGACGACCACGCCGTCCGGGACCGCGGCGACCGCCTCGCGGGCCGCGGCGACGTGCGGCTCGCCCTCGTAGAAGGACGATTCGACGAGGTTGCCCAGGGCGAATTTCGGGACGAGCGTGAGGCCGATCACGAGGATCGCGACCGCCCAGTGCGGCACCGGGTCCCACCGGACGCGCCGGTTCACCGGATCGTCCACGGACCGGTTCCCCGGGGACGTCCCTTCTTCGGGCGAACCGGCTTCGGATCGTCCGGCCTCCGGCCGCCCGGTGTCCGTCCGCCCGGCTTCGGGCGGCTCGCCTTCGGGCCGCTCGGCCGCCTCTTCTACCCCGGCCCGCCTCCCCCGGCGGGCCGCGAGCCGGCCCCGCAGCCGGTGGACGCCGTCCGCCCCGGCGCAGAACAGGATCGCGACGACGAAGGCGTTGTACTGGAAGTCCGCCCCCCACCACTGCGGCCGGTCGGACAGGAACCGCTCCACCACGAGCGGGACCGCCACCAGGGTCAGCGGCGAGGCCAGCGCGGTCAGCAGCACCGGCCACAGCAGGAACGCCAGGGTGTCGACCTTGACCTCGGGGCTGACCATCTGCCACAGCGCCCCCGCCGGGTCGCGGGCGACGGCCAGCACGACCTCCCCCAGGCTCGTGCCCCAGGCGCCGTAGGCCCAGTGGAACCCCGCCGGGGGCGACCCGGCCATCGGCATCAGTACGCCGCGGATCATCACCAGCGCGCCCAGCGAGAAGAAGACGAACGCGGCCCCTTCGAGTCGCCGCCGGGTGAGGAAGAGGTACACCCCGAACCCCGCGACGAGCAGCCCCATGTCCTCCTTGACCAGCAGCAGGCCGGCGGCGGCCGCCACACCCCAGGCCGGACGGCCGGCGTCGAACCGCTCGATCATGATCGCGCTGAGCAGCGGGACGAAGGCCGCCTCGTGGAAGTCGAACCCGGCGGCCTGCGCGACCGGCCACGACACCAGGTAGGCGGCCGCCACCAGGTGGGCCGGGACCGCCCCCAGGCGGCGCTCGGCGTAACGCCGGATCGGGATCGCGGCCAGCGCGAGCAGCACCGCCTGGGCGACCAGGAGCGTCCGCGGGTCGTCGTACAGCCAGTACAGCGGCGCCAGGACCGCGAGGATCGGCGAGAAGTGGTCGCCGAGCTGGAGGAAGTCCATGCCCATGCCGTAGGACATGCCGACCGACGGCACGGCGGGCGGCCCGAAACGCGCGTAGCCGCGCACCGCCTGGTCGAAGATGACCAGGTCGAAGACGCTCGCCTTGAAGGTGGCGAACTTGACCAGGCTCAACGTCGAGTAGGCCGTCGCCGCCAGGGCCATCAGGGCGCCCAGGATCAGGCCGTGCCGCCGCCGGCGCGCGAAGTCCGCGACGGACTCCACGGCGGTCTTCACGGCCGCGGTCTTCGCGGCGGGCTCCCCGGCGGTTTCCGCGTCCGCGGCCCTCTCGGCGGCACCGGGTCGCGGGGCCCCGGGGAACCGGGCGGCGGAGACGACCGGGCGCGGGGGCCGCCGGGCGGCCGGGAAGGCAGGGCTCATTCTCGCCGCGTTCCCGTCATCGTCGCGTAGACGATGACGTTGTCGGTGTAGTGGCCGGTGTTGCGGTCGTAGGTGCCGCCGCAGGTGATCAGATGGAGCTGGGCGTCACGCGACCGGCCGTACACCCGCTGGGTCGGGAACACCGACTTCTCCGCCTGTTCGAGCCCGCCCACGGTGAACATCGCGATCACGCCGTCCTTGCGGTGCACCTCGATGAGGTCGCCGTTGCGGATCTCGTCGAGGCGGCTGAAGACCGCGCTGCCGGACCGGGTGTCCTTGTGCCCCAGCATGATCGCCGGTCCGGCCTCCCCCGCGGTGGGCCCGGAGCGGTACCAGCCGACGAGGTTCGGCTTGCCGATCGGCGGCACCTCGATCGCGCCCTGCCGGTCCAGCCCGACGGACCTGATCGGCGCGTTGACGCCGAGCTTCGGGATGACCACGCGGACCGGCGTCGAGGGCTGCATCGGGGGCGCGGGCGGCAGGGCCGGCGTGGGCGGCGGCGCGGTCGGGGGCGCCTGGAAGTAGGGGCCGGCGCTCGCGTTCACCTGGCTGCGCGGCGGCAGCGCGGTGCGCCGGTCGGCCAGGCCGTACTCCTCGGGTCTGGCCAGCATGAGCAGCAGGCCCACCAGCACGGTGACCACCCCGGCGATGCCCGCCAGGATGAGCACCGACCGGAGCATCCTCCCGCCGTCGTCGGTCCGGCCACCGGGCCACCGCCCGTCGTACGGCGGGCCGTACCCCTCGTGCGGCGGGTACGGCGGGCCGGCCGGTCGCCCCGGGTACGGCGGCACCGGTCCGCGGGGGCGCATCGGCGGGCGGTCTGGCGGCGTCGGGAGCGTCACCGGGTCACCCCGGTCAGCCCCTGGTCGCCGTGCGGCGGCGCAGCATCAGGCCGCCCGCGGCGGCGCCCGCCACCATCAGCACACCGCCGAACATGATCACACGGGCGTCCGGCCCGGCCTCGCCGCCGCCGCCGGTGGAGGCGCCTCCGCCGGGGGTCTTCTCGATCTGCTCGTCCTCGTCGTCGTCCCCGGCGGTGCGGGTCGTGGTGATGGTGACCACCGGGTCCGGGGTCTCGGTGGCCGTGTCGGTCGGGGTGGGGGTGGGGGTGGACGTGCCGGTGGGCGTCGAGGTGGGCATGCCGGTGCCGGTGCTCGTCGCCTGGACGGTCACCAGGACCGCGGCGCCGGTGGCCGAGGTCTGGTCGACGACGCAGTCGTACAGCTCGTTCTCCGTGCCCGTGCCGGTGGCCGGGACATGGAGGAGGGTGAAGGAGTCGGGGCGGACCGCGAAGACACCGGTCGCGGTCGGCATCACCGTGACCAGCATGGTCGGGAACGACGTGATCGACCCGCCGGAGGCCACCGCCCCGGAGGTGGTCGTGGCCTGGACCGATGGCGTCGCCACGGGGGACGGCAGCGGCGAGCCGGTGACGACCACGTCGGCGTCGACGGCGATCCGGTCGCCCGCGCCGAACGCCGTGGGGGCGGCCAGGGCCGGCGCCGGCGAGCCGATCTTCAAGGTGACCACGGCGGTGGAGCTGGGCGTGGGCGCCGTGGCCGGGCCGGCCAGCTCCACCTGGAAGGTGTGGGTGGCCGAGGCGCCGCCGCCCGTGAGCGCGGTGCAGGTGTAGGTGACCGGTTTCGGCGTGGCGACCAGGGAGGCGATGGCGGGGACGGCGCCGAAGAGGACGCCCGCGCCCGCCACCGCGATCGCGGTCATCTTGGCCGCGACGCGGCGCCGCGTCCTGGACTCCAGCACGGTGCTCTCCGTTCTCTCCACGTGGCCGGTCGGCCACCCGGGGCGGTCGTCCACGATTCCAAACCATGGTCACGGTTCGGCATAGATCCTATGAACGGTGGCCTAGAGATGCACGCAACTCCACAAAACGGGCACAAATTCCTTCCAGCCCCGTCGTGGCCACCTTCCCCTTGGCCGCGGGGAGGGCCGGGTCCCACCGCGGCACCGGGAGGAGAGCGCACCCTCCCGGCGTCGCGGGAGGTCACCCGGGGTCCCGCCGGCTCCGCCCGGAGTCCCCTCGGTTCCGCCCGGGGCCCCGCCGGCTCCGCCCGGAATCACGTCGGCTCGCGAGGAACAGGGCGATCAGGAGATACGGCACGGCGGAGAGAGCGAAGATCACACCGTGCCCGGCCACCGCCGAGGCGGCGGCGTAACCCCCGTACACCCCGAGGCTGGCCACGTCCGTGGCCAGGCCGGCGACCGACGTCACGGTGGCCCGTGCCGGGCCCGCGATGGTGTTCTGCAGCCGTACGTCGGCCAGTACGGTCGCCGTCTGGAAGACGCAGAAGGCCGCCGCTATGGCGAAGAACCCGAGCGCGTTCCCGGCGGCCGCGCCCGCGCCGAGCGCCACCGCCCCCACGGCGAGGAGCACGGCGAGCCCCCGGCTGGTCAGGCGGCTCCCGGCCGCCGCGAGGAA
This sequence comes from Streptosporangium sandarakinum, assembly GCF_013409935.1. Classification (GTDB taxonomy): domain Bacteria; phylum Actinomycetota; class Actinomycetes; order Streptosporangiales; family Streptosporangiaceae; genus Streptosporangium; species Streptosporangium nondiastaticum. The sequence goes on from NZ_JACCCO010000001.1 coordinate 2,635,384, forward strand.
GCCACCGGCCGCGACCCCCGCGGAGACGAGGAGCACCAGGAGCGGCACGGTCTCCGTGGCCACCCCGGTGCCGGCCGCGAGGAGGGGGACGTACTCCTCCAGCGCCCCCCACAGGGCCGCCACCGCGGGCACCAGGAGCAGGGCGCGCCGTACGGCCCGGTCACCGCGCGCCTCCCGCAGGCCCGCGCGCAGCATGCCGAGGTAGGCGCGCGGCGACGACGGCTCCGCGTCCTCCCCGGTGCCGTCGTCCCGGTCCTCCGCGTCCCCTCCGGGGCCGCCGTCACGGTCCCGCGCGTCCGACCCGGGCGCACGGTCCCGGTCCGGCACGTCCAACGCGTCCGGTGCGTCCGGCCCGGAGGCGCGGTCGCGCGCGTCCGGTGCGGGGTCGCCGTCCCGGCCGCCCGTCCCCCGGTGGGAGCGGCGCGTACGGTGCTCGGGGAAGGCGGCCGCGACGGCCGCGCAGACGAGGCAGACCAGGACGCTGGCCACGCCGACCAGCGAATAGCCGCCCGCGGCGAACAGCGGGACGGCCAGGGCGGTGGCCGCCATCACGGCGCCGGTGCCGAGCGCGCGGGCCCGGCCCATGATCCCGGCGTAGCGGCCGACGGCGCCCTCGCGCTCCAGCTCGGTGTAGACCAGCGCCTCCAGCGCTCCCGACTGCAACGCCCCCGCGGTGCCCCAGAGCACGAAGCCCGCGGCGAAGGCGCCGTAGGAGGGCACCAGGAACCACAGGGCGTAGCCGGCCCCGGCGAGCAGCGGCGCCAGGACGAGGAGCAGCCGGCGGGAGACCGTGTCGGCCCACGCCCCGGATGGGATCTCCATCACCAGGGAGGTGAGCGACCAGATGGCCAGCAGCGAGGAGATCTCGGCGGTCGACAGACCGGTGTCGGCGAACAGCAGGGCGTAGAGCGGGTAGAGCAGGGTGAAGTCGTCCAGGAACGTGTACGCGTAAAGTGTGGCGGCCAGCCGCCGCACGCGTGCGTCCGAGGCACGCGGCAAAGTGGTGATCATGAGGTCCTTCTCACGGGGATGCTTCGCGGACGGGATGCTCGGCATCCCCGGCGGTCCGCGGCAGCGTGCCCCGCTCAGGCCTCAGGTCGTGAATCATTGTCGCCAGGTCATGCCGTGATGGTATCCACCCGTCTTCGGAGTGATCCACCCCTTTTCAGCGGGTCCTCATCGGCCCGCGTCCCGGAGGCCCCCGCCCCGGTGACCCGGATCCTCACGTCGCGCGTCACGGCGGCCCCGGCGGCCCGTGTCGCGCCGCCATCGGCGCCGGTCGGCCGGACCGCCGCCGGGTGCGCCGCCCGCACCAGGTCCAGCCCGGCACGGGCGACGCCCGGATCGTCGGCGAAGATCCCGTCCACCCCGAGCCGGCACAGTCGGCCCAGCCAGCCGGCCGTGTCACCCGGGAGGCTCCGGTAGCGCGGGTCCCGGCGGTCGCCCCGGCGGTACTCGGCCGGGAGCCGGCCGTTCTGCGCGCGGACCGTCGACACGTGCACCAGCAGCCCCGCGGCGTGGGCGTCCGCGACGAGCGAGGTGGACGGCAGCGACCTGCCGTGCGGCCCGCGGGGGACGATCCGCCGGGTGACCACCCCGACGCCGTCGGCGTACCGGGCGATCTCCCGCAGGCCCGCCGGGGTGACCATGTCGTCGTAGGTGCGCGGGTCCCCGGCGGCCACCAGGTCGTACGGCGCGCCGGCGTCGGCGATGAACTGGATCAGCCGCAGATGCGTCATGGCGTGGAGCTTCTTCAGGTTGCCGGTCTCGAAGGACTGGATGAACACCGGGTCGGTCGCGTCGTCCCAGCCGTACCGGGCGAGGGTGGCCAGCAGCGGCTCCTCCAGCGGCAGCCCGATCGAGGCGAAGTAGGAGGGGATCTTGGTCTCGATGTGCAGCCCGGCGCCGCGCCGTTGCGCGAGCTGGACGATCTCGTCCAGGGTCGGGATCCGGTCCAGGCCGTCGTAGGCGGCGCTGCCGGGCCGCTGGCCGGGGCAGCGTTCCCGGGCGCGCAGGGTGCGCAGCTCGGCGAGGGTGAAGTCCTCGGTGAACCAGCCGGTCCTCGGGCGGCCGTTGACCACCTTGGTGGTCCGCCGGGCGGCGAACTCCGGGTGGAGGGCCACGTCCGTGGTCTGCGACAGCTCGTTCTCGTGCCGGGCCACCAGCACGTGGTCCCTGGTCGAGACCAGGTCGCACTCGATGTAGTCGGCGCCCGTCCCGATGGCGAGGTCGTAGGCGAGGAGGGTGTGCTCGGGCCGCAGCGCGCTGGCGCCGCGGTGCGCGATGACGATCGGCTTCCTGTCCGCGCACGCGCTCCGCCCCGGTCCGGGCACCAGCGCCGGTCCGGGCACCAGTGCCGGGGCCGGGGCGGTGACGGGTGGCCGGTCGGCCGCCGGGTGCGCGCCGTACAGGGCGGCGAACGCGGTTCCGCCCGCGAGCACGGCCAGCAGACCGCCGCGCGTTCTGCTCGGCATCCGGCACCCCCACTCAACGGCGGGGGACAGATCGATATATCCCTATATACCCGGACCGGCTCGGCGAATAACGAGCAATCCGGTCACCGGCCCCCCGCCGGTCACACGCGTGGGAACAGGCGGTCCCGCGCGGCGCGGGCGACGCCCGGGTCGTCGGCGAAGACCCCGTCCACCTTGAGGCCGTACAGCCGGTCCAGCCAGCCGGCCACGTCACCGGCGGCGCCCCGGTACCCCCTGACGGCGGGGTCGCCCAGGCGGTAGTCGGCCGGGAGCCGGCCGTTCTGCGCGCGGACCGTCGACACGTGCACCAGCAGCCCGGCGGCATGGGCGTCGTCGACGAGCGAGGTCGGCGGCCCCAGCCTCCCGTCGGGGGCGCGCGGCACGATCCGCCGGGTGTTCACGCCGATGCCGTCGGCGTAACCGGCGATCTCCCGCAGCCCCTCCGGGGTGACCATGTCGTCGTAGGTCCGCGTGTCACCGGCCGCCACCAGGTCGAACGGCGCCCTCCTGCCGCCGATGAACTGGATCAGTCGCAGATGCGTCATGGCGCCGAGCTTCTTCAGATTGCCGGTCTCGAAGGACTCGATGAACACCGGGTCCGCCGCGTCATCCCAGCCGTACCGGCTGAAGGTGGCCAGCATCGGCTCCTCCAGCGGCAGCCCGATCGAGGCGAAGTAACTCGGGAACTTGGTCTCGGCGTAGACGCCGACGCCGCGCCGCTGCGCGAGCCGGACGATCTCGTCCAGGGTCGGGATCGCCGCCCTGCCGTCGTAGACGGAACCGCCCCGCCGACCCGGGTGCCGCTCCCTGGCGCGCAGGGTGCGCAGCTCGGCGAGGGTGAAGTCCTCGGTGAACCAGCCGGTACGGCGGACACCGTTGATCACCTTGGTGGTCCGCCGGGCGGCGAACTCCGGGTGGAGGGCCACATCCGTGGTCTGCGACAGCTCGTTCTCGTGCCGGGCCACCAGCACATGGTCCTTGGTCGAGACCAGGTCCGGCTCTATGTAGTCGGCCCCCGAGCGGACGGCGAGGTTGTAGGCGAGGAGGGTGTGCTCGGGCCGCAGCGCGCTGGCGCCGCGGTGCGCGATGACGATCGGCGCCCTGCCATGGCGCTCGGCCCCGCCGGCCACGCCGCCGGGGTACTCGGCCCGGTACGCCACCGGACGCATGGTCCGGCCGTCCAGCAGACCCAGACGCCAGTCGGCGGCGGAGCTCACCCGGTGTTCGCTCGTCGATCTCGTGCTGCTCTCGCCGCCCGAGTTGCGGTACTCGTCGGAGTCCCGGTACGTCGCGGGACGCCCGTTGCCCTGCCGGGCGTGGCGGCCCGCCTCCGTCTGCGCCCGCCGTACGGCCCCCTGCCGCGGGTGCCAGCCCGTCCTCGGCCTCGTGCGCCAACCGCCCGGTGACTTGCCGTGCCGGTCGAACAGCGACTTGCCGTGCCGGTCGAACAGCGACTTCACGTGGTGCCGGTCGCCACCCGGCCTGCCGTGCCGTCCGCCCGCGTTCTGGTGGTTCAGCGCTCCGACCGCCGCCACTGCGATGAGAAGGGCCGCCGCTCCGGCCCGGACAGTGCTCACCAGCGTCACTCCCGCCACTCGTTCTCACGGGGGGAGACTGGTGTGGATCTACCCGTTCCGGCCGAACGGCTAACAGCCGGAACCTGCGCCGAAGACCCGCGCGACCGGCCCGGATCCGGGATCGCCGGGAGGCCGGTGTGCTCCCGGAACACCGGACGCGGCCTAGGGTCTGAGTTCCAGCACCAGGTTGATCGGGGTGACCGCGGCCTCGCGCGCCCGGGTGAATCCGGCCCGGCGCGCGACGGAGAGGAGCCGCTCCGGTCCGGCCTGCGCGCCCAGCACCTCCGTGCCGCCCTGCGATATCGCGCTGGGCACGCAGACCGTGGCGGAGGCGTTGCGGAAGACCCGCCCGACCGGGGTGAAGTCGTCGGGCAGCCTGCCGGTGGCGAACGGCTCGACCAGCAGCACGGTGCCGTCACCGGCCAGCGTGGCGCGGACGTGCCGCAGCGCCCCCACCGGGTCCCCCATGTCGTGCAGGCAGTCGAACAGGCACACCAGGTCGTAACCGTTGCCGGGGTAGGCCGACGCATCGGCCCGCTCGAACCTCACCCGGCCGGCGAGCCCCTCCCGCTCCGCCAGCCCGCGCGCCCGCGCGATCGACTCCCCGTGCTGGTCGAACCCGGTGAAGCGGGACTCCGGGTAGGCCGCCGCCATCACCAGCGTCGAGGCGCCGTGCCCGCAGCCGACGTCGGCGACCCGGGCGCCGGCCAGCAACCGCGCCTCCACGCCGTCGAGCGCCGGGATCCATCTCGCGGTGAGGTTGGCGGCGTAGCCGGACCGGAAGGACCGTTCGGCCCCGCGGAACAGCGCCGGGTCGTGGTCGCCCCAGCCGAGCGGTTCCTCACCGCGGTAGGCCCGCGCCACCTTGGCCTCGTCGCGGTGGACGGACCCGACGACCTCGGCGAACCCGACCATGAACGCCGGGCTGGAGTCGTCGGCGAACACGGCGGCCTGCTCGTCGGTCAACGTGTACACGCCGTCGGCGTAGTCGACGTACCCGGCGGCGGCCTGGGCGGCGAGCCACTCGGCGACGAGCCGGGGGTCCGTGCCGGTGCGCCCGGCCAGCTCCTCCGGGGTGAGCGGCCCGGCCCCGGCGAGGGCCTTCCACAGGCCCAGCCGGTCCCCCAGCATGACGGTCGCCGCCCCGAAGGCCGCCCCCATGTCGCCGGTGACCCGCTCCACCAGCCTCCGCAGCTTCGACTCGTCCATCGGTCCTCCCGGGTCTCCGGCACCGCGCCGCTACGCCAGGGGGCCGCGGCCGGGACGGAGGCGGTCGACCAGGCCCCGCGCGTAGAAGACCTCCCAGGGCTCCGACCGGTCGGCCGTCGCGTACTCCGCGTCCAGCCTGACCAGCTCGTAGACGAGCCGGCTGCGGAGCGGTTCGGTGCCCAGCGCCTCCGGCAGCTCCGAAAGGTTGACCAGCCAGTCGGCGTACCAGTACGGCCAGTCGTCATCGACGCCGTCGGTGATCCGGTAGACCCGGTCATGCGTCTCGGCCGCCTCGTGCAGGATCTCGCGGACCTGCTCCACCCGCCCGTCCATGCGCGACACCCCCTCCGGCCCCGCCGCGACCCTCGGTCCCCGGCTCCCCGCCCGCGGCCCGGCACGCGCCGCGGGCGGATACGGCCCCGTTCCCTCCAGGGTAACGATCGGCCTTCCGACCAGCGGCGACACCGTACGGCAGGCCCGGCGTGCCGGTGCCGATCCGGCTCCGCCCGCCCCGGTACGGCCGCGCGTACGCCGCCTCGGCCCGGCGGTCAGCGGCGGACGACCTTGGAGAGGGTGGCGTAGACGATGATGTTGTCGGTGTAGTGGCCGATCCTCGGGTTGTAGACGCCGCCGCAGGTGATCAGGCGCAGGGTGGCCTCACCCGTGTTGCCGTAGACCCGCTTGGACGGGAACGCCTTCTTGCTGACCTGCTCCACGCCGTCCACGGTGAACTCCACCACCGCCTTGTCCGACCGCGACACCTTGATCGTGTCGCCGCGCTTGATCTCCTTCAGGCGGCTGAACACGGCGGGACCGCTCTTGGTGTTCACGTGGCCGAGGATCACCGAGGGGCCCTGCTGGCCGGGGACGGGTCCGTGCCTGTACCAGCCCGCCAGCTTCGGCTTGCTCAGCGGAGGGGTCTGGACCTCCTTCTTGGCGTCCACTCCGAGCTGCGTCAGGGGGGCCAGCAACCCGATCTTCCCGATGGAGAGCTTGTTCGGCCGCACGCCGGCGGCGGTCCTGAGCGGCTCCGGCGGCTGGACCACGGGCAGCGGAGGCGGCGCCGTCGGGGCGGCGGCCGTCAGCGGCCCGTCCAGCCCGCCCGGCCCGACGGCCGCCGAGAGCGTCAGCGCGGGGTTCTCCTCCCCCGCCGCCACCGGCGGCGGGTTCTGCGGCGCCGTACCGGTCGCCGACTGCGACTCCGAGGCCCGGTAGTACTCCTCCTCGTCCGCCGGGGACAGGTAGGTGAGCAGCCCCGCCATGATCGCCCCGATCCCGCCGAGCGACCCGACCACGAGCAGCGCGGGCAGCAGCAGCCTCCGGGCGCTCCTGGGCGGGCGGCCGGCGCCGTACGGATCCCGGGGGTCGTGCCCGTAGGGTCCGGGGCCGCCGTGCGAGGGCCCTGAGTACATCCGGCGCCTCCTTACCTAGCTCCGGCCGCGGGCGTGTGCCGCGCGCCGCCGTACGAGCACGACGCCGCCCATCCCGCTGCCCGCGAGCATGGCGCTTCCGGCGCCGACCAGCATGAGACCCGAGGGGCCGCCCTCCTCCTCGGGGGCCTCACCGGTCTGGGCGCCGCCCGAGGGGGTGATCGCCACCTGCGGGGTGGTGGGGGCGGTCCTGGTGGGGGTGACGGTCGCCGTCACGGTCAGCGTCGGCTTCGGGGTCGACGTGTTGCCGTTGGCGCTGTTGCTCTGGGTCGGCGTGGGCGTGGTCTGGGTGGGCGTGGGGGTCGGCGTGGTCTGCGTGGGAGTCGGCGTGGGCGTGCACGAGACGGTGGGGGTCGGCGTGATGGTGGAGGTGGGCGTCGGCGTGGGGGTGATGGTGATGCACGGCGTCGCGGTGGGCGTGTGGCTGTTCGTGTTCGTGGGGGTGGCCGGCGGGCACGTCGGCGTCTGCGTCGGGGCCGGGGTCAGCGTCGGGGCGATCGGCATCCGCTCCGTCGGCGGGTCGGTCGGCGCGGGCGTCTCCGGCGGGGTGGGGGTCCTCGCGGCCTTCGCGAAACCCTCCGGGGTCGTGTCCGGATCGTCCGAGGCGCCCGGGTCGTCCTCCGTGGTGGTCGGCGTCGCGGCGGGGTCCGGGGTCGCCGTCGGCGTGCCCGTGGGGGAACCGGTGGGGGCGGGCGTCGGCGTGCCCGGAGGGAGGAGCCCAGGGGGCGGGCTCGTCGGGAGACACGTCGGCGGGTTGGTGGTCGGCGGCGGAGAGGTCGGCGGCTCGGTGGTCGGCGGCGGGGTCGTCGACGAGGGGTCCGAGATGACGACGTTCACCGACACCGGATTGCTGACGATCTTGCAGGTGACCCGGTGCGCCTTCGGCGGGGCGGCCAGCTCCTTGGTGATCACCCGGAACGCGTCGAGCTGCCCCCACTTGCCCTGCTCGTCGTTGACCACCTGGACGAAGTGCTTGCCGTAGCTGAGCCCGCGGAAACGCCACAGGGTCAGCCCGCCCTTGCCGGCGTCGGTGGACGGGGAGCCGTCGGCCTTCTTGGAGGCGTCGACGTAGGCGGGGGTGGCGGCCTCACCGTCGATGTAGAAGCGGACCTTCCCGGCGCGGTAGTCACGCTGGGCGACGTACTCGATGCCGGTGCCGGTGAACGTGAAGGAGGCGGTGTCGCCCTTCTCCTCGGTGCGGTGCAGGTCGTGGTGGTAGTCGTTGTTCTGGATGGGCTGGTCGTTCAGGTCCTTCCAGCCGCCCCCGGAGTAGTCCACCTGGGGGTCGTCGTCGTTGACCATGACCTCGCCGGCCGGGGGCGTGAAGTCCAGCACGATGTTCCGCGGCGTGACCTTGAGCGTCCCGGCCTGGTCGGTGTGCGCGAAGTCGGAGATCGTCTCGGGGAGCTTCAGGATGGTGCCCGGCTGGAGCTGATGGGGCTGCTCCGCCGCGCCCACCGGCTTCAGCGCGCCGCTCCAGACGCCCGACAGCCCTACGGTGCCGGTGGCGGTGACCGCGGCGCCGGGCGCGAAGTAGCCGGGCGAGCCGAACCTGGCGTTGCCGAGGTAGCCGAGCTTCCAGCCGATGTTGAGCGGCTGGCCCACGGTCAGCGTCGTCGGGACCGACACCCGGGTCCGCAGACGCACCGGGCCGCTCTGCGCGATGCTGTTCGGACCGTCACCGGTGCACTGGTAGTCGACCACCAGCTCGGCGGCGTTGGCGCTCGCCTGTCCCGAGGGGAGCACGACCAGTGCTCCGCCCAGCAGCCCCAGCATCGAGACCGCGACGGGCTTGCTCAGCCTGGACCGCCACCGAACCACCACAACACTCCGATCGCCGGGGCCGCTGTTTGGGGCCACCCATAGCAAACCAAGGGTAGATCGTACGGTTTTCGACATCTTTGGCGCAGCGGGATCAGCGAATCCACAGGGGACCGTGGCGCAGTTGTGATGCGCCGTTCCCCGGGAGGACACCCGGCGGGAGCGGCGCGTTCCGGCCGGTCGGGGCCCGGACGGGAGCCACACCGGCGTCATCGGCCGGACTGTACCGCGGCGACAACAGAATCGTATTCTGTTACGCACGACCTCAGGACCGCCCCGGGAGGATCCGTCGATGCAGCGAGACCTGTTCGAGGAGGAGCACCTGCTCTTCCGCGAGACCGTGCGCGAGTTCCTGACCCGCGAGGTCGTCCCGCACCACGCCCGGTGGGAGAAGGACGGCATCGTCCCCCGCGAGGTGTGGAAGAAGGCCGGCGAGGTCGGCATGTTCGGCTTCGCGGTGCCCGAGGAGTACGGCGGAGCCGGCATCACCGACTTCCGCTACAACGCCGTGATCGTCGAGGAGATCATCGCGGCCGGCGCGTCCGGTCTGGGCTTCTCCCTGCACAACGACGTGATGGCCCCCTACCTGCTGGGCCTGACAGACGACGCGCAGAAGGCCCGCTGGCTGCCCGGGTTCGTCAGCGGCGAGCTGATCACAGCCATCGCGATGACCGAGCCCGGCGCGGGCAGCGACCTGCAGGGCGTACGGACGACCGCGGTGCGGGAGGGCGACCACTACGTCGTCAACGGTTCCAAGACCTTCATCACCAACGGCATCAACGCCGACCTCGTCGTCGTGGTCGCCAAAACCGACCCGGACGCGGGCGCCCGGGGCATCTCGCTGCTCGTCGTCGAGCGGGGCATGGAGGGCTTCACCCGGGGCCGCAACCTGGAGAAGATCGGCATGCACGCCCAGGACACGGCGGAGCTGTTCTTCGACGACGTCCGGGTCCCCGCCGCCAATCTGCTGGGCGGGCAGGAGGGGCAGGGCTTCTACCAGCTCATGGCCAACCTCCCGCAGGAGCGGCTGTCGATCGCCGTGGCGGCGGTGGCCGCCGCCGAGACCGTGCTGCGGACGACCATCGAGTACTGCAGGAACCGCACGGCCTTCGGCCGCAGCGTCGGCAGCTTCCAGAACACCCGGTTCGTGCTGGCCGAGCTGGACACCGAGGTCGATATCGCCCGCCACTACGTGGACAGGTGCGTCCGGGCGCTCAACGCCGGGGAGCTCGGCGTCGTGGACGCGGCCAAGGCCAAGTGGTGGACCACCGAGCTGCAGAACAGGGTCATCGACCGCTGCCTCCAGCTCCACGGCGGCTATGGCTACATGCTGGAGTACCCGGTCGCCAGGGCGTGGATCGACAGCCGCGTCCAGACCATCTACGGCGGCACCACCGAGATCATGAAGGAGATCATCGGCCGCTCCTTCGGCTTCTGAGGTTCCGGCGGGCCTCCGGGCCTCCGGCCCAGGCCGGCCCTTCGGCTTCCGCGCCCCGGTCAGTTCGGGACGATCTCCTCGACCCGCATGGCGAAGCCGTCCTTGATCGTGACCTTGGCGTAGAGGGATTTCCCCGCCTTGAGCGCCTTGCGGAGCTGGTCCGTGGTGCACCGGTGCGGAAGCGAACCCTTCGTGCAGATGCCGCCCTGCACGTCGAGCACCTCGGTGAACGGCGTGAGCTCGGCCTGCCGCGCGGCCTCGCCCTCGGGAGCCACCGTGATCGCGTCGCTCCCCTGGAGCTGCACGTCCCCCACCAGGTCCCCGTCCAACCCCCGCATGCCGGAGACGCTCGGCGTCGCGGCGGGCGAGGCGGTGAGCGTGGCCGTCACGGTGGGCAGGGCGGTGGCGGTGGGCAGGGCGGTGGCGGGCGGCTCCGAGGCCGTCTCGGGCGCCGCGGAAGGCTCGGTCGCCGAGACGGCGGGAGCCGGCGCGGCGGACTCGCCGCCGTCACCGTCACCGGAGCAGGCGGTCAGCCCGGCCAGGAGACCGACGGCGAGGGCGGCGGCCGGCAGGATGCGCGATATCTTCGGTGAAGCGTTCATGAGGCGCAACGATCTCATGTGATCGCAGCCGGCCGTTACCCGCCGCGTGATCGGCTCCGTCGACGCATACTGGTCTGCGTGGACTCCCTGAGGCGGTGGCGATGGACAGCGGGCTGATTCTGCTGATCTTCCTGGCGATCCTGTTCGCCTGGGGTCTCAACCGGATGCGGCGGGCACTGCGGCTCGGCCCCGTCGGCTACGCCGGCATCGTGATCGTGTTCATCCTGGTGGTCCTCGCCCTGTGGGGCCGGACGTTCCGCTGACCGCGCCCGGACCTCCCGGCCGGTGACCGGCCCTGCCCGCCGGCCGGGCGTTTCCGTGGTCCGCCGTACCTCCGGGACGGGCCGGCCGCGAGCCGGCCCCTGTCGGCCGTCTCCGCCGAGCACCGGCCCGCGCCGAATGGGCGGGCCCGTCCGGGGAAGTGAGCCCGTCGAAGGGCCATCGCGGCACGCGGGAACCCGGTCGGCCGAGACGCGACGCGTCTCGCCGGGCCACTCGCGGTGGATTCGGGGACATGGGAGACGGCATGCGGCAGGGCGCGGCACGGCAGGCGTTGACGGCGGGGGCGGTGGTGACCGGCCTGACGCTGGGGGCCACCGGGAACTACGGCGACGCGAACCGGTCGCCGTCGGCGATCGTCCCGCCCAGCCGGGCCTTCGGCATCTGGGGGCCGATCTACGCGGGCTCACTGGCCTACGCCGCCTACCAGGCGATGCCGCGGCGGCGCGCCGACCACGTCCTCGGCCGCCTCGCCCTGCCCGCCGCGCTGGGCTACCTCGGCGCGGGCCTGTGGAGCCGCGCGCGGGGCACCCGGGCGTTCCTGCCCCTGGTGGGCGTCACCTGGGCGTCCGCGATGGCGGCCTACGCCCTCACCGGCCGGGACACCCTCGAGGAACGGAAGTGGGCCGAGGCCACCGAGGGACCCTTCGGCGGCGGAATCGGCTCCTGGGCCCCCACCGGGGGCTCGGGAAGCGCGGGAGGGGCCGGGCGCCCCGGCACCCCGGACGCCGCCGGGGACGGTTCCCGCGGGGACCGCGGGCGGCGTGACGGGTGGCGCTGGGCGGTGCGGGAGCCGCTCGCCGGGTTCGCGGGCTGGCTCACCCTGGCGTCCGCCATCTCGGTGCTCGACGGCACCGTCGACGGCCCCGCGGCGGCCGACCCGCAACGCCGCTGGGCGGTCCCGGCGCTGGCCGTGACCGGGGCCGTCGCCACGGCCGTGACCGCCGCCGGGCCCCGCTCGATCTCCTATCCCGCCACGCTGGTCTGGGGTCTGGCCGGCACCGCCGTGCAGCAGCGCCGCCACACCGCGACGGCGGTGACGGCGGGCGCGCTGGCCGCCGTGGTCGCGGGAGTGGCGGCATTGCGCAACCGCCGCCGCGGAACCCGGTAGGGCCGGAGAACGCCCGTCCCCCGGGACGGACCGGGACGCCCGGGGTACGCGCCGTACGACCGGCCAGACACCGGAGCCGAGGTGCGCGCCGTACCTCTGGGCAGGCGCCGGAAGCCCGGCCGCGCGCCGTACGCCCCGGCGCGGGTTCAGCCGGAGGAGCCCTCCAGGATGACGCGGGCGACCAGTCCGGGGTCGTCGCTCATCGGCAGGTGCCCGCATCCCCGCAGCAGCCGTACCCGCTGTCCCGACCACCGGGCCGCCCGCACGGCCTGGCGCCGGGGCAGCAGCCGGTCGCGCTCGCCCCAGGCGATGGTGATCGGCACCTTCGGCGGAGCAGGCGGCATCGTCCACAGGAACGCGTCGAGGGCGTCGTCGAACCCCGGGGCTCCGGCGAGCGCCTCGGTGGCGGCCGTCATCGCCTCGGCGGGCAGCCGGTCCGGGTGGGCCGTCATCAGGCCCATCGCCAGCGTCCGGCCGATCCGGTGCTCGGCGAGGGGACGGGCGCGTCCGGCCGGCAGTTCGCGCGCCAGCGACCTGGCCGCCCGGAGCACCGCGCGGGCGTAGGCCAGCTCGGTACGGTTCCAGAACCCGGCCGGGGAGAGGGCGGTGGCGGTGCGGACCACCCCTCGGGCGGCGAGTTCCAGGGCGACGTATCCACCCAGGGAATTGCCCGCGACGTGCGGCTCACGCAGGCCGAGCACCCCGCAGAACGCCTCGACCGCGTCGGCGAGCGCCTCGGGGGTGTACGGCGTGCCGGACGGCAGCGGCGGTGAGACGCCGAAGCCGGGGAAGTCCACGGCGACGACGTCCCGCTCGGCGGCGAGACGGTCGAGCACCGGCAGCCACGCCTGCCAGTGGTGCCCGATTCCGTGCAGCAGGATCAGGGGCGGACCCACCCCGCGCCGTTCGAAGGCCAGTTCCATGCCCACGAGTCAAGCACTTCGCGCGGAGGCCGACCAGCCGCCCGCGCCGTACCACCGCCCCGGCGGAGGAGAAGGCCGGAGGGCCACCGGGCCGGACGCCGCCGGGGAGGGTTCGGCGGCGGGACGGCGCTTCGGTGGGACCTCGGCGGGCCAGGGCCCGGCGGGCCGGGGCCTCAGCGGGTCTTGGTGGGGATCTCGAACCAGACGGCCTTGCCCTCCTTGGTGGGCCGTGATCCCCAGCGCCTGGCGAGCTGGTCGACGAGGTACAGGCCCCGGCCGCCCTCGTCGTTCTCCCCGGCGCTGCGGATCCGGGGAAGCCGCAGGTCCTGGTCGAAGACCTCCACCCAGACCGCGTCGCGGCCCCGGCGCAGCCGGAGCGTGAACTCCTTCTCGGCGGTGACCTCGTCGTCGAAGTCGGGGCCGTCGCCCCAGGACTCGTCGAACGACAGGGACGACAGCGAGGGGCCGTCCATCGGCAGCTCCCGCCGGGGGACGCTGGCGGTGGCGGCGTGCAGTACGACGTTGGTCACCACCTCGGAGACCAGCAGGCAGGCCAGCTCGGCGCGTTCCTCGGGGACGCTCCAGCCGGTGAACGCGTCCAGCGCCATCCGGCGGGCCTCACCGACCATGATCGGCTGGGCCGGGAACGTGCGCTCCTCGACGTCGAGGTCGTCGGGGGCGGACCTGACCACCAGGATCGCCATGTCGTCGTCGATCTCGCCCGGCACCGCGATCGTCGCCGCGTCGGCGATGCGCTCCACCGACGAGCCGGACTCCTGGACGAGCCGCCCGCGGAGGATGTCGAAGGTCTCCTCCTCGGTGGGCGCCCGGCCGTCGGCGTCGCGCACCGGGCGGCGGTCCACGAGGCCGTCGGTGTAGAGGACGAGCGCGGCGCCCGGGGGCAGGGTCCGGGTCTCCTCCTTGTAGACCAGGTCGGCGTGCATGCCCTTGGCGCGGACGCCGAGGGGCTGGCCCACCTCCTCGATCTGCAGCTCCCGGCAGACCCCGTTGTGCAGCAGCAGCGGCGGGGCGTGGCCGGCGTTGGCGAAGGAGAGCTGCCGCGACCAGGCGTCGTAGACGAGGTACTGGCAGGTGACGATGGGCGGGACACTGACGTCGGTTCCGCTGTCGTCGCGCTCGGGGGTGGCGATGATGCGGGTCCACTCGTCGAGCTTGGCGAGGATCTCCGCGGGCGGCTTGTCGTCCTGGGCGAAGGCGCGCAGCGCGGCCCGCAGCTGGCCCATGACGGCGGCGGCCTTGGCGCCGCGGCCCTCGACGTCGCCGATGACGATGCCGACCCGGCCCGCCGACAGCGGGATGACGTCGTACCAGTCGCCGCCCACCTGGGTCTGGATGCCCTGGCCGTGGCTGGCGAGCGGGGCCGCCGGGTAGTAGCGGACCGCGATCTCCAGCCCGTCGAGCTCGGGCAGCGGCGCGGGGGGCAGCAGGTACTTCTGGAAGGACTCGGCGGTGTGCCGCTCCTCCTCGAACAGCAGCGCGTTGTCCACGGCCACGGCGACGCGGGTGGCGATGGCCCCGACGAAGTCGCGGTCGAAGGCGTCGTAGTGCGGGCTGCGCCGGTCGGTGAGGTTGGACAGCCCGAGGTACATCAGCCCGAGGGTCTCGCCGCGCACGCACAGCGGCGCCACGATGGCCGAGGTCAGCCCGATCTCGGCGGCCAGACGGGTGTTGGCCTCGCCGGGGCTGGGGTAGTTGGTCTGCGCGAAGTCCTCGACCAGGACCGTCTCCTGGCGGCGCAGCGCGATGTCGGCGTAGTGGCCCGGGGGGTAGCGGATCTCGGCCCCGAGCGGCGCCCAGGTGTCCGGCGGCGGGCTCCAGCCCTGGACGTGGGTGGAGACCCTGCGGGTCAGCCGGTCGCCCTCCATCAGCTCGATGAAGCAGTGGTCGGCGAACTGCGGGACGAGCATCTCGGCGACCCGCTTGAGCGTCTCCTCGACGTAGAGGGACCCGGCGAGCCGCTCGCCGATCCGTTCCAGCAGGCCGAAGCGGTCCTTCTCCCGCTCGTTGCTGCGCATCGCCTCGCGGGCGGTGATGACGATGCCGCTGACCGACCCCGAGGGGTGGCGCAGCGGCACGGCCTGCGCCCGGACGTAGATCATCGTCCCGTCGCCGCGACGGACGTCGAAGGTGCCCTCCCAGACCCCGCCCTTGAGGACGTGCTTGGCGAGCTCACCGGCGAGCGGGTGGTCCTTCTCCATGACGCCGAGGGAGAACGCCTGTTCCCGGGAGGCCGCGGCCGCGGGGCGGCCGAAGAGCCTCTCGGCGAACGGGTTCCGGTAGAGGATGTTGCTGAATCTGTCGGTGACGACCACGGCCATCTCGGCGTGGTCGAGGACGGAACCGGCCGTGAGGTGGTCGGCGGTTTCCGGTGAGAGATCCCCCCACCGCTTCATCCGGTGACCACCCCTTGAGGACGGGTGTGCGCAAAGCGAACCACGGTTGCTCCAGCTGCAGTCTCGGCCTGGGAGTGGAAGCGGAGGGGCTCCCCAGGGGGATCCAACCAAGCAGAGGGGCCCTGGTCAGCGAGTGGAGACGAAGACGTGCGCGGCGATCTCCCGCGGAAGCTCCGCAAGATGGTTCTCCGCCTCGTCGTCACCTGTCACCCGCACACCGTCGTCGCTCGCCGCGAGCGTTACCTCGCGTCCGGGTTGTATCCCAACTTGCTTGAGTTTAAGCATCACAGCCGGATCGCTTTGCACTTGTTCGCTAATTCGGCGGACGACGACGGGTATATCTCTGGGTCCGGCCAGCGCGGCCATCGACGGCAGCGACTCCCAGCCGTTCCCGGGGCCCTCGACACCGAGCTCGTCGAGGCCGGGGATGGGGTTGCCGTGGGGGTCCTCGGTCGGGTTGTTCAGCAGGGAGACCAGCCGGGCCTCCACCGACTCCGACATGACGTGCTCCCAGCGGCACGCCTCGACGTGCACCTCCTCCCAGGGCAGCCCGATCACCTGGGTGAGCAGGCATTCGGCGAGGCGGTGCTTGCGCATGACGCGCGTCGCCAGGGTGCGGCCGAGATCGGTCATGGCCAGGTGGCGGTCGCCCTCCACGCGGACGAGGCCGTCGCGCTCCATGCGGGCGACCGTCTGGCTGACGGTGGGGCCGCTCTGCTGCAGCCGCTCGGCGATCCGGGCCCGCAGCGGGACGATCCCCTCTTCCTCCAGCTCGAAGATGGTGCGGAGGTACATCTCCGTAGTGTCGATCAGGCCGTGTGCGGTCAAGGCTCCTCCGTCCTATCTCGATGCCTCGTCCATCACGCGACGTTCCGCGAAGGGCAACGCGGGACGGAAGAAGTCTCAGACCCCGACCCTATTGGGAGATCGAGTCCGTGGTGGCATAGGACGGCAACACCGGAGCATGTCCAATACTTCCCGAACAGGTCAAACCTCGCGTGTGCCCGCACGGTAACCCCTGAACGAGGGCACCGCCAGCCCCACCACGAGTACGGCGAGCGCGCACGCGATCCCGCCGCCGACCCAGGCCCCGGTGGCGCCGAACCACGTGGCCGTGGCCCCGGCGCGCAGGTCCCCGAGGCGGGGCCCCCCGGCCACCACGACCATGAACACCCCCTGCATCCGCCCGCGCATCTCGTCGGGCGCGTGTGTTTGCAGGATCGTCTGCCGCCACACCGAGGAGACCAGGTCGGCGGCCCCGCCGAAGGCGAGCAGCGCGACCATCGCCCACAGCGCGCCCACCAGGCCGGAGGCGGCGACGCTGAGCCCCCAGGCGGCGATCACGAACGTGAGGGCCAGGCCCTGCCGCCGGATCCGGCCCACCCAGCCCGACATCAGCCCGCCGACGACCGAGCCGATCGCCATGCTCGCCGACAGCCAGCCGAACGCGATCGGGGAGTCGCCGAACCGCTCGGCCACGACCTGGGGGAACAGCGCCCGGGGCAGGGCGAAGGCCATGGCGATGATGTCCACGACGAACGACATCATCACGATGGGGTGGCCGGAGATGTAGCGCAGGCCGTCCAGGACCGACCGGAGGCCGGGGCGGGTCACCTCGCCGAGCGGCGCCAGGCGCGGCAGCCGCAGCGCGGCGTAGAAGCCGGCGGTGAACAGCACGGCATCGGCCAGGTAGGCGGCGGCGAGACCGCCCTGGGCGAGCACGACCCCGGCGGCCAGCGGGCCCACGACGCTGCCGAGGCCGCCGGCGAGGTAGTTGAGCGTGTTGGCGGCCGGGACCATCTCGGCCGGGACCAGCCTGGGGATGATCGCGGCGCGGGTCGGGCCGGTGATGGCGAAACCGGTGGCGTGCACGGCCGTGGTCGCCAGCAGCAGCCCGACGTTCGCGGTGCCGAGGGCGGCCTGGGCCAGCAGGGCGAGCGTCGCGGCCCAGGTGATGACCGATCCGGTCAGCAGCAGCCTGCGCCGGTCCACGGCGTCGGCGACGGCGCCGCCCCACAGCCCGAAGACGATCAGGGGGATGAGGTTGGCCGGGCCGAGCATGCCGACCCAGAACGAGGAGGAGGTGATGTCGTAGATCTGGGCGCTGACGGCCACCGCGGTGAGCTGGAAGCCGATGAACGACACGCCCTGGCCGGCCCAGAGCCGCCGGAAGTCCGGGATGGCGAGCGGACGGGTGTCCACCGCGAGCCGCCGCACCATGTCCCCGAACGCCACAGTTCCCCCTCGTCAAGACTGATACATGCGGATATATCAGTAATAAGGGAGTAATGCGTCAGGGGGCCAGGCGTTCCACGACCCATCCGCCACCCGCGCGCCGGTACCGCAGGCGGTCGTGCATCCGGGAGATCTGGCCCTGCCAGAACTCCATCTCCACCGGCGCGACCCGGAACCCGCCCCAGAAGTCGGGCACCGGCGGGTCCTCCGGCCAGCGCGCGGCCAGCTCGGCGTAGCGGGCGTCGAGCTCCTGCCGCGAGCCCACCACGGCCGACTGCCGCGACGCCCAGGCGCCGATGCGCGAACCGTAGGGGCGGGAGCGGAAGTAGGCGGCCGACTCCTCGCGCGCCAGCCGCGTCACCGTGCCCTCCACCCGCACCTGGCGGCGGATGGGGTGCCATGGGAACAGCAGGCTGGCCCGCGGGTTCTCCCGCAGGTCGCGGCCCTTGCGGGACTCGTAGTTGGTGTAGAAGACGAACCCGTGCTCGTCGTAGCCCTTCAGCAGCACGGTGCGGGCCGTCGGCAGCCCGCCCGCCGAGCAGGTGGCGAGGATCATGGCGTTGGGTTCGGGGAGCCCGGCGTCCAGGGCCTCGCCGAACCAGATGGTGAACTGCGTCACGGGGTCGGGCGCGAGGTCGCCCTCCGTCAGGGGAGCGCCCTCGTAGGTACGGCGAAGGCCCGCGAGCGATGGCGGGCGCGATGTGGCATCCACGGTTCGGTATTCTCCCGTGGTTGACAGCAAGAGCATGCGCGCGCCCCCTACCTGGGACGATCGCGTTCCGGTGGGTCCGGGGCCACACCACTCTCCCCCACAGGGTTGAATATGACCCGCCGGTATCTCGACATCAAGGCTTTGACTTCAAGAAAGGGAGGCGGCCGAGAATGTCCGACTTCAAACCCGGGCTCGAAGGCGTCGTAGCTTTCGAGACGGAGATCGCGGAACCGGACAAAGAAGGGGGCGCCCTTCGCTACCGGGGCGTCGACATCGAAGAGCTGGTCGGTCGCGTCTCCTTTGGACACGTGTGGGGCCTGCTGGTCGACAACAAGTTCCAGCCGGGCCTGCCCCCGGCTGAGCCGTACCCCATTCCTGTCCACTCCGGTGACATCCGCGTCGACGTGCAGAGCGCACTGGCCATGCTGGCCCCCGCGTACGGCTTCAAGCCGCTGCTCGACATCGACGACGCCGAGGCGCGCGACAACCTCGCGCGCGCCAGCGTGACCGCCCTCAGCTTCGTCGCCCAGTCGGCGCGCGGCCTCGGCCAGCCGATGGTCCCGCAGAAGCGGGTCGACGAGTGCGACAGCATCGTCGAGCGGTTCATGACCCGCTGGCGGGGCGAGCCCGACCCCAACCACGTCAAGGCCATCGACGCCTACTGGGTCTCGGCGGCCGAGCACGGCATGAACGCCTCCACCTTCACCGCCCGCGTCATCGCCTCCACCGGCGCCGACGTCTCGGCGGCGCTGAGCGGCGCCGTCGGCGCCATGTCCGGCCCGCTGCACGGCGGCGCCCCGGCGCGCGTGCTGCACATGATCGAGGGTGTCGAGCGGGTCGGCGACGCCAAGAAGTACGTGCAGTCCGAGCTCGACAAGGGCCAGCGCCTCATGGGCTTCGGCCACCGCGTCTACCGCGCCGAGGACCCCCGCGCCCGCGTGCTGCGCCGTACGGCCAAGGAGCTGAACGCGCCGCGCTACGAGGTCGCCGCCGCGCTGGAGAAGGCCGCGCTGGAGGAGCTGCACGCCCGCAAGCCCGACCGGGTGCTCGCCACCAACGTCGAGTACTGGGCCGCGGTCATCCTCGACTTCGCCGAGGTCCCCTCCAACATGTTCACCTCCATGTTCACCTGCGCCCGCACCGCGGGCTGGGCCGCCCACATCCTGGAGCAGAAGCGCACGGGCAGGCTCGTCCGCCCCAGCGCCGACTACGTGGGCCCGGCGCAGCGTTCGATCAACGACGTCCCCGGCGCCGCCGAGGTCATCGCCTCCGTCTGAGCCACCACGGCCGGACCCGGCTCCCCGGCCCGGTCCGGCCGGCCCTCCCCCGTGGCCGCCGCGCGATCCCCTCGCGCGGCGGCCGTTCCGCTTGTCAGACACGAATGTCTCATCATGCGGACCTCGTACGAGTCAGGCGGTCCGGCTCAGTAGGCTGACGGGGTGGCTGACATCGTGATTCCCACTGACATCAAGCCCGCCGACGGCCGCTTCGGCTGCGGGCCCTCCAAGGTGCGCCCCGAGCAGCTGTCCGCTCTGGCCGCCTCCGGATCGGCCCTGATGGGCACCTCCCACCGCCAGAAGCCGGTCAAGTCGCTCGTCGGGCGGGTGCGCGCGGGCCTTTCGGAGCTGTTCTCCCTGCCCGAGGGGTACCAGGTCGTCCTCGGCAACGGCGGCACCACCGCGTTCTGGGACATCGCCGCCTTCGGACTCGTCCGGGACAGGTCGCAGCACCTGCACTTCGGCGAGTTCTCCTCCAAGTTCGCCGCCGTCACCGCCAGGGCGCCCTGGCTGGGCGACCCGACGGTGATCAAGTCCGAGCCCGGCAGCCATCCGCAGGCCCGCACCGAGGAGGGCGTGGACGTCTACGCCCTCACCCACAACGAGACCTCCACCGGCGTCGCCATGCCGATCCGGCGGGTGGGCGAGGAGGGCTCGCTGGTCCTGGTGGACGCCACCTCCGGCGCCGGCGGCCTGCCCGTCGAGGCGGGCGAGTTCGACGTCTACTACTTCGCGCCGCAGAAGAGCTTCGCCTCCGACGGCGGCCTGTGGATCGCCCTGATGTCCCCGGCCGCGCTCGCGCGGGTCGAGGAGATCGCGGCGAGCGGCCGTTACGTGCCCGACTTCTACAGCCTGCCGACGGCGATCGACAACTCCGCCAAGGACCAGACCTACAACACCCCGGCGGTCGCCACGCTGTTCCTGCTCGCCGAGCAGATCGAGTGGATGAACGGCAACGGCGGCCTGGCCTGGACCACCGCCCGCTCGGCCGAGTCGGCCCGCCGCCTGTACACCTGGGCGGAGAAGACCTCCTACACCACCCCGTTCGCGGGTCCGGAGTTCCGCTCCAACGTGGTCGGCACCATCGACTTCGCCGACGAGGTGGACGCCGCGCAGGTGGCCAAGGCGCTGCGCGCCAACGGCATCGTCGACACCGAGCCCTACCGCAAGCTCGGCCGCAACCAGCTGCGCATCGCGATGTTCCCGGCCATCGACCCCGACGACGTCGAGGCCCTGACCGCCTGCATCGACCACGTGGTCGAGCGGCTCAAGCCGTAAGCCGTACCCGGCCTCCCGCGGCCCGGTTCCCGGCCGGGCCGCGGCCGGCCGGGTCACCACCGCGCGCCACGGCCGCCCTCCGAGCGGTCGCAGCCGGCGTCCCGGGTCCGGAGGGCTCGGCGCGGGTGGCGGGAGGAGCCGCGCGGGACCACCGCTCCGACCCGCTTCTCCCGGTGCCGGAGCGAAGCCGTCAGGATTCGCGCGGGACCACCAGGCCGGACTCGTAGGCGAGGACCACGAGCTGGGCGCGATCGCGGGCGTGGAGCTTCACCATGGCGCGGTTGACGTGGGTCTTCGCGGTCGTCGAGCTGATCACCATGTGGTCGGCGATCTCGTCGTTGGACAGACCCCGCGCGACCAGGGCGACGGCCTCGCGCTCGCGGTTGGTCAGCTCCTTCAGCGCCGCGCCGGCGTCGGTGCGGAGAGGCTGGGAGACGTACCGGTCGATCAGCCTGCGGGTGATCGACGGAGCGAGCAGGGCGTCGCCGCGCGCGGCGACGCGTACGGCGTGGAGGAAGTCCTCCGGCTGGATGTCCTTGACGAGGAATCCGGCCGCGCCGGCGCGCAACGCGTCGAAGACGTGCTCGTCGAGGCCGTAGTTGGTCAGGATGACGACGTGCACCCCGGTCAGGGCCGGGTCCGCGGCGATGCGCCGGGTCGCCTCGATGCCGTCCATGACCGGCATCCGGACGTCGACGAGCGCGATGTCGGGCAGGTGCCGCCTGGCCAGCGCCAGGGCCTCGCCCCCGTCCCCGGCCTCGGCCACCACCTCGATGTCGTCCTCCAGGTCGAGGAGCGCACGGAACCCGCTGCGGATGAGCGGCTGGTCGTCGGCCAGCAGAACACGGATCATGACGTCCCGTCCACGGGGATTTCGGCCTGCACGGTGAAGCCGCCCTCGCCGCGCGGCTCCGCGCGGAGGCGGCCGCCGAGGGCGGTGACCCGCTCGCGCATCCCGAGCAGTCCGACGCCGGGCGCCGGAGCGTCCTCCGACGTGGCCCTGCCGTCGTCGTCGACCCGTATGGCCAGGGTGCCGGGACGGTAGTCGATGCGGACCGACGCCGTCGCGGCGGCGGCGTGACGGGCGACGTTGGTCAGCGACTCCTGGACGATCCGGTAGGCGGTCCGGTCCACCGCGGCCGGCATGTCATGCCGTCGTCCCTCGACCGTCAGCTTCGCGTCCAGGCCGGCCGTCCGGGCGCGCTCCACCAGTTCCGGGACGTCGTCGAGCCCGTGCGGCGGGCTCTTGGCGTCGTCGCGCAGCACCTCCAGGGTCGCGCGCAGTTCCCGGGCCGCCTCGCGGCCGGCCTCCCGGATCGCCAGCAGCGCCTCCGGCACCTGCTCACCCCGCCTGCGGGCCACGTGGACGGCGGCCTCGGCCTGCACCTTGATGACGGAGATCTGGTGGGTGAGCGAGTCGTGCAGCTCCCGCGCGATGTGCAGCCGCTCCTCGTCGGCGCGGCGCCGCGCGGTCTCCTCCCGGGTGCGCTCGGCCTCCTCCGCCCGCCGCTCGGCCTGCCGCAGCGCCTCACCCGCGGCGCCGGCCGCGATCAGCCAGGCCATCTCCAGGGCTCCCCGGGCCTGCGCGAACGCCTCGCCCGTGTCGTGCAGGCCCGAGGCCAGGGCCGCGAGGGGCAGCAGGGCCAGCACGGCCACGCTCGCCGCCACCGTGACGGTACGGTGCCCCGCCCGCACGGCGGCGTACACCGCGAACAGGTACGGAACGGCCGGCACGTCGAAACCGGCCGCCTGGTAACCCACCACGCACAGCCCGGTGACGGCCAGCACGGAAACCGGAGCCCGGCGGCGCGCGGCCAGCGCCAGCCCGCCGGCCGCCAGCAGCGCGTAGCCGAGCAGGCCGGGGCCCGTGGC
This sequence comes from Streptosporangium sandarakinum, assembly GCF_013409935.1. Taxonomy (GTDB): domain Bacteria; phylum Actinomycetota; class Actinomycetes; order Streptosporangiales; family Streptosporangiaceae; genus Streptosporangium; species Streptosporangium nondiastaticum. The sequence goes on from NZ_JACCCO010000001.1 coordinate 2,658,036, forward strand.
GGGGTGCCGCCCGGCCAGCCCGGTGACCAGCAGCGCCGCCGCCATGCCGACGGCGATCGCCCAGTCCATGACATCTGCCCGGGTAACGGACCGTCCTGCGCTCATGCGCGCACCCTAGCCCGATGTCCGCGCGGGCGACTCCTGCGCACGGATGACCGTCCGGCTACCGCGCCCGCGGTACCTCCACGGCCCCCGCGGCGTCCGCGGCAGCCGGCTGCGGCGACGGCGGCAGCGCGGATCGTCCGCGTCCGCCGGACGACCGGCGGCGGGTCCGGCGGGCATGATCGGCGACGTCCGATCCTGGGAGGAGCACTTCATGTCGTCCGTCCGTCACCTGCTCGCCACCGCCGGAACCGCCCTGAGCGGAGGTCCCGGGTCCGCCGCGCATGTCCTGGCCGAGCCGGTCGGCGTCGGCTACTTCACCACCGGGCGTATCTGGGCCCTGATCAGCATCGCGCTGGTGCTGGCCGGCGTGGTCGTCGGCTGGCCGGCCCTGCGCGCCGCCGGCCGTACCGGCCGGCAGAGGGCCGTCACCGCCATGGCGTCAGGGCTGGCCGGCACGGTCACCGGCGGCCTGGTCGTGGTCAACTCCGAGGGCGGTCCCGGCACCGGCGGCGGGATCGTCGGGGGTTACCTGGCCCTGGCGCTGGGGGTGGCCGCCATGATCCTCGGATGGCGTGCCCTGGCCCGCTCCCGCCGCACCGCCTGACCGCGCCGTCCGCCCGGCCCGGACGCCGCGCCGCCCGCCAGGCTCAGAACTCGTCGGCGCCGGTGACCTGGGCGATGGGGAAGATGTGGCGGGAGGCCGCGCAGATCGTCTCCAGGACGTGCACCGGCGTGCCGTCGTCGCCGTAGGCGGCGCGTACGATCCGCACCACCCACTCGCCGGGGTCGAGCCGGAGCGTCCCCGTCTCGGAGGCGGTGGCCGGGCGGACGACGAGATACTCCTCGGCGTGGCCGAAGCGGTGCCCGAGCGCCTCGATCCCGGCCTGCAGGGTCGGCGTGACGAAGCCGGGCGCGCAGATCGGGGTGCCGCCGAAGACGTCGAGGCGGAAGAAGCTCGTGGCGATCCGCACCGGCACGTCGTCGGCCAGCAGCAGCTTGCGGCGCGCCAGAACCTCCGTACCGGGCTCGACGCGCAGGGCCTCGGCGATGTGCCCGGCGGCCGGTTCCGGGCCGACGTGGAGCATCTGACGGCCCGGACGGACGCCCTGGGCGCCCGCCTCGGTCATGAAGAGCGACGCCGAGCCGCGCACCGCGGGCTCGGTGGGCAGCGTGCGCCTCACCAGCACGCGGGGCGCCGGGCGATGCCCTCCGGGGACGTCCGCGGTGCGATCGTCGGGTGTGGTGTCGTCCACGGCTGTTCCGCTCCCCCGGGTCCGGTGCTCGTCCGGACCACTCTAGCCAGGGGGCGGATCCGGCCCGGTGCCCGCCGTACGGCCCGGCCCGCCGTACGGTCCCGGCTCCCGTGCCGCGTCCGTTGACCCGCGGGCCCGGGGTGTCTTCAGTAGGCGGGCAGGGCGCGGCGCCTGCGGCGCAGGACCCACGCCGCCACGATCCCGCCGATCAGCCCGAACAGGTGCCCCTGCCAGGAGATGCCGACCTGGCCGGGCAGCACGCCCCAGATGATCGAGTAGTACGCCACCGCCACGCCGATGCCGATCACGATGTCCAGGGCGCGGCGGTCGAACAGGCCCCGGGCCAGGACGAAGCCGAAGTAGCCGAACACCAGCCCGCTCGCGCCGACCGTGACGTACGTCGGCGGGCTGGTGAACCACACGCCCAGGCCGCTGACCACGATGATGATCAGGCTGGCGGCCAGGAAGCGGCCGATGCCGCGCAGCGCGGCGAGGAAGCCGAGGACCAGCAGGGGCAGCGAGTTGGCCATCAGGTGGCCGAAGCCCGCGTGCAGGAACGGGGCCAGGAGGATGCCCGGCAGCCCATCGGGGTCCCAGGAGCGGATGCCGTAGGCGTCGAAGTCGGCGGGCAGCACGTAGTCGGCGATCTCGCTCACCCACATGACCGCGACGAGGAGGATGTTGACCACCGCCGCGCCCGCGGCGCCCGCGGCCAGGTCACCGGCCCTGCGGCGGAACCGGGCCGAGGAGGACGGGGAGGACGGGCCGGTCGGGTACATCCCGGTCGGGTGGTCGTTCATGCACTCTCCTGGCCGTCGGAGCCTCGCGTGGACATCACGTGCCCCCGCCCGGCTTGTCCACACCTTCACGGTATGCACTTCACGACGGAAACGCGCTCATTGCCCGGGCCTGTTTCCCACCGGCGGGCATGGCCGGCGGGAAACGGGCCCGGGACGACCGGGAGACAGGCCCGGGACGTCCCCGGAGACGTCCCCAGGACGACCTGGAAACGGACGACCCGGGACGCCCCCGGGGACGTGCGGCGCGGAGCGCTACTCGCCCCGCCACCGGGGGGCGCGCTTCTCGGCGAAGGCCGCCGCGCCCTCCATGGCGTCCTTGGAGCCGAACACCGGGTTGATGATCTCCTGCTGCCGCTCGAACATCTCCTCGGCGCTCCAGTCGGCCGACTCGACGATCACCCGCTTGGTCGCGGCCAGCGCCAGCGGGGCGTTCGCCGCGATCCGCCGGGCCAGCTCGACCGCCCTGGCCAGCGCCTCGCCCGCGGGCGTGACGTGGTTGACCAGGCCGGCCTCCCGCAGCCGGGCGGCCGGGAAGTGGTCGCCGGTGAGGGCGATCTCCATCGCGAGGTGGTACGGGATGCGCCGGGGCAGCCGCATGACCCCTCCGGCCCCGGCGACCAGGCCGCGCCTGGGCTCCGGCAGCCCGAACTTCGCCTCCTCGGAGGCGATGACGATGTCGCAGGCCAGCGCCAGCTCGAACCCGCCGGCCAGGGCGTAGCCCTCGACCGCGGCGATGATCGGCTTCTTCGGGGGCGCCTCCACGAGACCGCCGAACCCCCGGCCCGCCACGACCGGGACGTCACCGGCCAGGAAGCCCTTGAGGTCCATTCCGGCGCAGAACGTGCCGCCGGCGCCGGTGAGGACGTAGGCGGCGACGTCCTTGCGTTCCTCCAGCTCGTCCAGGGCCGCGGCGATGCCCCGGGCCACGGCGCCGTTGACGGCGTTCCTGGCCTGGGGGCGGTTGATCGTGATGACGGCGACGCCGTCCTCGACGTCGACCAGAACCTCGTCAGACACCGGTCACTCCTACTTGGGCTGGAAGCGGATACCGCCGTCGAAGCGGATGACCTCGGCGTTCATGTAGTCGTTCTCGATCAGCGCGCGCACCAGGTGGGCGAACTCCGCGGGCCGGCCCATGCGCTTGGGGAAGACCACCGGCGCCACCAGCTTGGCCTTGAACTCCTCGGCGTTGCCCGAGAAGCCGTAGATGGGGGTGTCGATGATGCCGGGGCAGATCGTGTTGACGCGGACGCCGATGGCGGCCAGGTCACGCGCGGCCGGGACCGTCATGCCGACGATGCCGCCCTTGGACGCCGAGTAGGCCACCTGGCCGGTCTGGCCCTCCAGCGCCGCCACCGAGGCGGTGTTGACGACCACGCCGCGCTGGCCGTCCTCGTCGGCCGGCTCCGTCTTGGCGATGGCCGCCGCGCCGATGCGCATGAGGTTGAAGGTGCCGATCAGGTTGACGTCGATGACCTTGCGGTAGGAGGCCAGGTCGTGCGGGGAGCCGTCGCGGTTGACCGTACGGGTGGCCCAGCCGATGCCGGCGCTGTTCACCACGACGCGCAACGGCTTGCCCGTCGCCACGGCGGCGTCCACGGCGGCCTGCACCTGCTCCTCGTCGGACACGTCGGTCTTGACGAACACACCGCCGAGCTCGTCGGCGATGGCCTTGCCGCGCTCCTCGTTGAGGTCGGCGATGACGACGGTGGCGCCGTGCGCGGCGAGCTCGCGGGCCGTGGCCTCGCCGAGACCGCTGGCGCCGCCCGAGATGATTGCTGCTGCTCCGTTCAGGTCCATGAGCGGACTTTAACGCGCGGACCGAATGAAGTTCTACTCAGGGTGGCCAAATCTCTCCTACGGCGTCGGCCACGTCGGGGTAGACCTTGATGCGCCGGTCGAGGCCGGTGGTGCGCAGGATCCGGGCCACCGGGGTCTGCGGCGCGGCCAGGCGGACCCCGCCGCTCTGGGCGGTGGCCAGCCGCCACGCCTCGATCAGCACGGACAGGCCGCTGGAGTCCATGAACGACAGGTCGGTGAGGTCGAGGACGAGCCGGGGGCCGTCGAGCTTGATGGCGTCACGGATCTCGTCCCGCAAGAAGGGAGCGGTGAACAGGTCGAGTTCTCCCTCGACGGCCACCACCACGGCGTCACCAACGGCGCGGCGAGCCAACCGCAGCTTCATAACTCCTCCTCCGGGACCCATGAGGCAGCCCCACTTTACTTCGGCATCACCGCCCGTGAGGTCCCGCGACCGCGCGGATCATCCCGCCGGATCAGGAGTTTTCCCTACAACCGTCACATATCACCAGCACCTCCCGCGCCCGCCCGTCCCGCGCCCGCGCCGCCCGGGATCGCGAAGCCGTACGGCAGCTCCAGGCGGTGGGCGGCGAGCAGCTCCGGATCGGCGAGGATCTCCCGCGTCGGCCCGTCGGCGACGATCACGCCCCCGGAGAGGATGAGCGAGCGCTCGCACAGCTCCAGCGCGTACGGCAGGTCGTGCGTGACCATCAGCACGGTCACGTCCAGGCCCCGCAGGATCTCGGCCAGCTCGCGGCGGGAGGCCGGGTCGAGGTTCGACGACGGCTCGTCCAGCACCAGGATCTCCGGTTCCATGGCCAGCACGGTCGCCACCGCGACCCGGCGGCGCTGGCCGAAGGACAGGTGGTGCGGCGGCCGGTCGGCGGTCTGCAGCATGCCCACGCGCTCCAGCGCGGTGACGACCCGTCGCTCCAGCTCGGCGCCCCGGACGCCCATATTGGCCGGGCCGAACGCGACGTCCTCGCGGACGGTGGGCATGAAGAGCTGGTCGTCGGGGTCCTGGAAGACCAGCCCGACCCGCCTGCGGATCTCCATGAGCGAGTCCCTGCCCACCGGCAGCCCGGCCACGGTCACCGTGCCGTGGCCGGCGGTCAGGATGCCGTTGAGGTGCATCACCAGCGTGGTCTTGCCCGCGCCGTTCGGGCCGAGCAGCGCCACCCGCTCCCCCCGCTCCAGGCGGAGGTCCACGCCGAACAGGGCCTGCGTGCCGTCCGGATAGGCGTACGCCAGCCGGCTCACCTCCAGCGACGGCACCGTACCCGTGCCGGCGCCCGTCCCAGCGCTCAAGCCAACCCCCAGACTCCCAGCAGCGCCACGAGCGCCACGCCAGGCAACATACCGGCGGCCAGCCACTGCCGTGACGAGGCGGACGGGTCGGCGAGCACCGGCATCGACCCGGTGTAGCCGCGGCTGAGCATCGCCAGGTGCACCCGCTCACCCCGCTCGTAGGACCGGATGAACAGCGCGCCCGCCGACCTGGCGATCACCGGGATGTGCCGGACGTCCCGCGCGGCGAAGCCCCTGGACTCCCTGGCCACCCGCATGCGCCGCATCTCGGCGAGGATCACGTCCAGGTAGCGGAGCATGAACATGGCGATCTGCACCAGCAGCGACGGCAGCCTGAGCCGCTGCGCGCCCAGCAGGATCATCCGGGGTTCGGTGGTGGCCGCGAGCAGGACGCTCGCCAGCACCCCCAGGGTGGCCTTGACCAGGATGTTCCACGCCGCCCACAGGCCGGCCACGCTGAGCGACAGCCCCAGGAACGGCGTCCGCTCACCGGACCCGACGAACGGCAGCGCCACGGCGAACACCACGAACGGCACCTCGACCGCCATCCGCCGCAGCAGGAAGCCCGGCGGGATCCGCGCGATCACCGCCACCGCGGCCAGCAGCGCGCCGTAGCCGGCGAACAGGCCGAACCACTCGCGCGGGGTGGCGACCACCACCAGCGCGAAGCACACCACCGCCGCCAGCTTGCACTGCGGCGGCAGCCGGTGGACGAGTGAGTCTCCCGACAGATGGAGGCGGTGGTGGTGCCCGGCGCCCATCAGGCCGCGACCCCCTCCCGCGTACGGCGCCGCACCGCGGCGAACAGCCCGCCGCCGACCGCCAGCGTCACCCCGGCGCCGATCAGGCCCGCCACCCCGACCGGGAGGCCGCCCTGCTCGCCGTAGTCGGCCAGCGGCTGGTCGCCCAGCGCGTGGTCGGTGGCGCGGTCGGCGAAGCCCTTGTCCTCGGCGACCCGCTCCAGGCCGTCGGGCGAGGCGGAGGCGTAGAAGCTGACCCCGCCGGCCAGCACCGCGGTCAGCGCGATGGCGGCCGGGGCGAACCAGCCGAGACGGCGGCGCGAAGTCGCCTGCGCGGGGACGGCCACCGTATCCCCGGCGTCCCCGGCGTCCCCGGCGGCCCCGGCCTCACGCTCCTCGCCGCCGGGGCCGCGCAGGACCAGCGGGGCGGCCAGGCCGCGCGCGCCGTACACCAGGTCGGGGCGGACGGCCAGGACGGTGCTGACGGTGACCGCGGTGATCAGGCCCTCGCCGATGCCGATGAGCGTGTGCACGCCGCCCATGGCCGCGGCGACCGTGCCGACCGAGACGGGCGCGGTGCCGCCGAGCCAGAACAGCAGGGTGAACGTCAGCGCCGTGGCGGGCACCGAGAGCAGCGCGGCGGCGAAGGAGGCGGCGACGACGGCCCCGCGGCCCCGCGCGCTCCGGGTGATGAGCCGGAAGACACCCCAGGCGACGAGGACCGAGACGATGCCCATGAGTGTGATGTTGACGCCCAGCGCGGTCAGGCCGCCGTCGGCGAAGAAGAAGCCCTGCACCAGGAGCACCACGGCTATGCACAACACCGCCGTGTACGGTCCCACGAGGATCGCGGCGAGCGCGCCGCCGAGGAGGTGGCCGCTGGTGCCCGCCGCCACCGGGAAGTTCAGCATCTGGACCGCGAAGACGAAGGCGGCGACCAGGCCCGCCATCGGGGCCGTCCGGTCGTCGAGCTCGCGGCGGGCGCCGCGCAGCGCCACCGCCACGCCCGCGGCGGCGACGACCCCGGCCGACAACGAGACGGCCGGAGTGAAGAATCCATCGGGTACGTGCACGGCGAACCTCCCAAATGCGGCATCGCCCCCATACTTTAGGCCATTGACTTGTAGTTGCAATGAAGTGGCATTAACGGAGCAGTCTCCGGACGAACGCTCCGGGGGTGAGGGTCCGCACCGCCGTGCTCAGCCGCCCCTTGCCCGCCGTGGCGTAGGGGCGGACGTTCCGCCGGACCAGGCCGCGCCACCAGGTGCGCGGCGGCGCGATCGCCTCCGCCGGCGCCTCGATCCGGAAGAGCGTGGGCGGACCGCCGAGATCGAGCTCCAGGTAGGCGTCCCAGGTGCCGGGCCCGAGCCGGTTCGCCGCCTGCCTGACCGCGAACGCGCCGCCCTCCCCGGCGACGACCGGCTCGCGGCGCTCCCGCCCCGAGCACCGCTCCCGCCAGACCAGATGCCGTACGGCGCGCGCCGCCGGCCGGGCCGCGCCCACGGTGACCTCCCCGTCGATCGCCAGCCGGTGGCCGAACATCCAGCGGGTCCGCGTCAGGCGCACGTTGCCCGGGACGCTGACCACGTGGCCGCCGACGTCGACGCTGAGGTTGCCGTGCGGCCGGGTGAAGTACGGCAGCGCCACGACGCCGCCCGCCACCCGGGGCACCGGCGGGACGATCCGCCCGTCGCGGTCGGCGCCGAGCCGGGCCAGCCGGGCGACCCCCTCGCACTCGATCCGCACGTGGACGTCCCAGACGCCGGAGGACAGCGCCGCGACGTCGACCGCCCCGGTGAAGCCCTCGGGCCCGCCGTCGACCGGGACCACGACGTCGCGGGGCCGCTCCGGGCCCTCGTGACGCCGCCGCAGGACCAGCACGAGGCCGCCCACGTCCGGCTCGGGGCCGTCGCCCCCGACCGGCGCGCTGAGCGCGACCCGGCCGGAGACGGCCAGCCGTCCCCCGGCGTCCCAGCACAGGCCGGTGAGCTCGCGGCGGACCACGGCCGACTCGACGTGCGCCAGCCGGACGAGGCGGTCGATGTCCCTGAGAGCGGCGAGCCGGCTGCGGTCGATGGCCCGCAGCCGGTCACGCACCCCGTCGGTCAGCCAGCGGTCGCACAGGTCGGCCACCTCGGCGGCGATCTCCTCCCGCTGGTCGGGACCCGCCTCCAGGAACGGCCTGCCCAGGCTGCCGAAGGCGTCCATCCGGAAGTGCCGCCGCAGCAGGTGGTCGCGGAGCGCCCCGGGCCGCACGTGGGAGGTCATCACCTCGATCGGCCTCCTGATCATCCGCAGCCAGGCGACCGGGTCGCGGCTGCCCGGCCGCTGCATGATGCTGCTGCCGTCGGGCCGGTCGACCAGGTGGTAGCAGTCGTAGTCGGCGACCACCGAGATCACCTCGGCGTGGCAGTAGGCGTGGGTGGTGAAGACCACGTCCTCGCCCACCAGCAGGCTCTCGTCGAAGCGGATCGCGTGGCGCTCCAGCATCTCCCGGCGGAACAGCTTGAAGCAGCTCAGGCTGTTGTAGACCGCGCTGTCACCGAGCGGCACCCGGTCGGCGTTCTCGTGGAACATCGAGACCGGCGCCCGGCGGCCGTGCCCGACGATCTTCCCGAGGACGATGTCGGAACCGTTGCGGTCGGCCATGGCGAGCATCCGCTCCAGCGCCTCGGGGCCGAGGTGGTCGTCGGCGTCGCAGAAGAACACGTATCTGCCGCGGGCGTGGGAGAGCCCGACGTTGCGGGGACGGCCCGCGCCGCCGGAGGGCCCCTGCCGGAAGACCCGCACCACGCCGGGATGACAGGCGGCGTAGAGGTCGAGCAGGTCGGCGCCGCCGTCGGTGGAGCCGTCGTCCACCACGACGATCTCCCGGGAGACCCGCTGGACCAGGATGGACGTCAGGCACCGGTCGAGGTAGGGGCGGCAGTTGTGGACCGGCACGACGACGCTGACGTCGATGTCGCGCAACACGTCCACCCGGGACGGAGCCCCCGCGCGGGCCGCCCCTCTGCGCCCGGCCCCTCCGGAGGTGCCCGCACCCGCCGCCTCCCCGCCATGGCCGGTCCGGACTCGCTGAAGGATCGTCCCCGTCACCGCCGCGCCCCTCGTCGGTTACTTTCCGTTTTCTTGGCGATACAGTATGTGCCGCGGAGCCCCCCGCGCGCGGCGGATCCGCGGTGTTGGTCCGCCGCTCTTCGGGCCGCCACGCCGCCGAGGGGTGAGGAACGCCCGTTTCGTACGACTTGCCGCCGGAACGGTCCCCGGCGACGGGACGACATGGAACTACCCTGATCACGGCGTGAGTTTGTTTTGCCGCCCCACCAGCCAATCTCCACGGCATGAACGTGACACCGAACATCCACGGCATGACCGGAACGCACGTCCAGGGCCCGAGCCCGGCGCCGGGCGGTGACCGCCGCCCGGAGGACCGCCCCGCCGTCTCCGCCCGCGCCCTCGTCCTGGCGGCCTGCGCGATGTCGCCCGCCCTCTGCCTCCCCGTCCCCGCCTCGGCCGCCGCGCCGGCCGTCGTCCCGGCGGCCGTCTCCACCCCGGCCGTCACGGTCCCGGCCACCGGGCCGGAGACGCCCGCCGACGAGACCGCGCCCCTGCGATTCCGGCTGCGGTCGACGGCGAGCTCCAGCCAGGTCAGCGGCGGGGCACGGGAGTTCGTCATCAGGGTGGACGTGCAGAACCTCAACAAGGGACCCGTGACCCTCGTCGGGATCGGCCGCAACGGCCCGGGGCTGCGGCTGATGTCCGCGGACGACAGCCCCCAGACGCTCAAGCCCAGGGAGCGGGTGAGCTACGAGCTGCGCTACCGGGTGACCGACTGCGACGCCGTGCCGCGGAAGGACTGGCCCATCCCGGTCCGCGTCCGGCAGGGCGCGGGCCAGCGGGTCGTCGAGGTCCCGCTGGCCGGGTTCGCCCCGGACGCCATGGAGGGCGGCGAGGAGTCGTCGGCGACCGTCCCGTGGCAGGCGGCCATGGCCGGGGAGGTGTGCCGGATCTTCTGACGGCCCCCCGGCCGGGTAAAACGTTCCGCGGTTCGGCGCCGAACCGCGTCCCCGGCCGGGCGGCCCGGAGTACCTTCGGGGTGCTCCGGGCCTTCCCCGGAGGCGGCGGCCGTACGGCCAGGCGGCCCCGTTCCGCGTCCCCTCCCGCCAGGGCGGAGAGGCCCCGCGTGGAGGCAGTGGAGGCAAGTGAGGCGAGTGATGACAGTCATCGCGGCGGTGCTGCTCGCGACCGGCCTTGTGGTCTCCGGCTGCGAGGCCGGGAACGCGGGGGTGCCGGGAGACCTCGGCGGGCCCGCCGCGCCGCCCGGCGGTCCCGCGGGCCCCGAGCGGCACGAGACCGTCTCCTACGACGTCAACGGCCCGCTGACCGGCCTGCGGGTCGCGACCGGCGGGACCATCGAGGTGACGGAGACGTCCCGGTCCGGCGCCCACGTCACCGAGAGCCTCCGGTGGACGGACCGCAGGCCGGTCACCCGGCACCCCGTGCTGGACGGCACGCTGACGCTCGACCACACGTGCCCGCCGGTGTCCGACGGGATCGGCCGGACGTGCGTCGTGGACTACCGGGTGGAGATCCCGCGCGGCCTGCGGGTCAGGGCCGACAGCGGGGCCGGGCCGATCGGGCTGCACGGCCTGTCGGGCCCGGTGGAGGCGAGTTCGGGGGCGGGTGACGTCGTGGCCGACGGCCTGACGGGCCGGCAGGTGGCCGCCGCGACCGGCGCCGGCGCCGTACGGCTGGGGTTCGCCGGTCCGCCCGACGCGGTGGACGTGCGGACCGGCACCGGCGACGGCGTGGTACGGCTGCCGCCCGGGACCTACCGGGTCGTCACCGGCACCGCCACGGGGCTCACCCGGGTCGCCATCACCGACGACCCGGCCTCGCCGCGGCTGGTGCGGGTCCTCAGCGGCACGGGGAACATCGACGTCTCCCCGGCGTGACCCGGGGACCCGGCGTCACGGGCGGCGCTTCAGCCTTCCGGGAGCGGTGACCGCGCGGAGGGCGTCGTCGCAGGTGGGGTGGATGTCGAAGACGTTGTGCAGCCCCGTGGCCCACAGCAGCCGCTCCAGGCTCCCGTGGACGCCGCTGAGCGCCAGCCGCAGGCCCTCGGCCTCGCTGCGGTGCAGCGCCAGGACCAGCTCGCTCATCCCCACCGAGTCGCAGAAGGAGACCTCGACCAGGTCCACGACCAGCGCCGGGGCGGCGGGCCGCTCCGTGGCCTGCCGCAGTCGCTCACGCAGCACCGGCGCGGAGCCCATGTCGAGTTCCCCGTGGGCGCGGAGGACGACCGCTCCGTCACGCGGCTGGGACGAGATGGTGAGCGCGGTGGCGCTTTGCGGCTGGGACACCATGATCATTTCCTCATATCCGTATTCCGTGAACCGCGACAGGTGATGGACACGTCCGGCGCCGGACGCGGCAGAACACGGGGATGTCACCCTCATGACCGGCCGGACCGCTGGACGAACGCCGAAAAAAACGGTGTTATCCGCTCGTGGACCCCCTCACCCGCACGCGATGGCCAGCCGTCGCCGGCGACCGGTCCCGCTCCACGCCGGATCCCGCCGGAGTGGAGACAGCCACGCCTCCCTACCCGATCACCGCCCTGTCACACCGGTTCCGCGAGACGCAAGCCTTTCAGTCGTCACCCAATGGCATTCCCAAAACCGGGAGAAATACCCTGAAAATGGTCATAAATCCTGTTTTAGGGATGGATGTCCGGGCACGCGTGTCTCGCCTGGCGCCTCCCGGCCCGATCCGAGGAAGGAGCGCCGATCCGCCGTGCCCGATCGCCATGACCCGCCTCAGGAAGCCCCGTCCAAGGCCGCGCGGGAGCCGGGCACGCCGACGGCCACCGTCCCCCGGAAGGTCGCCGTCTCCGAGCTCACCCTGGGCATGGAGGAAGAACTCCTGCTGGTCGATCCACGGACCGGCCTGGCGCTGCCCCTGGCGGCGGAGGTGCTCGGCCACGTGACCGGCCCGGCCCGCGGCCGGATCGTGCCGGAGCTGACCAGGATGCAGATCGAGATCAACAGCGGCGTCCACACCGGACTGCGCGACCTCGCGGACGACCTGCTGCGGCTGCGCGGCGCCGCGGCCGAGGCCGCCACCGTGTCCGGGGCCGCGCCGGCCGCGTGCGGCACGTGCCTGGCAGGGGACGGCGGCATGCCGCCGCTGACCGACTCCTCCCGCTACCACCGCATCCACGGGCACTACCGGGCGCTGCTGCGGGGCCAGGTGGTGTGCGGCTGCCACGTGCATGTCGGGGTCCCCGACCGGGAGGAGGCCGTCCAGGTGATGAACCACGTGCGGCCCTGGCTGCCGACCCTCCTCGCCCTGTCCGGTAACTCCCCCGTCTGCGACGGCGCCGACACCGGGTACGCGAGCTGGCGGGCGATGCTGTGGTCCCGGTGGCCGAGCGTCGGGCCGCCGCCCGTCTTCGAGTCCGCCGCGCACTACGACGCCCTCGTCGAGACCCTGCGCGCCGGCGGGACGATCCTGGACCACGGAATGGTCCACTGGCTGATCAGGCCCTCCCACCACCTGCCGACCCTGGAGTTCCGCACCGCCGACACCTGCGCCACCGTGGAGGAGGCGACGGTACTGGCCGGGCTGATCCGCGGGCTGGTCGCCGTCCTCCTCGCCGACGTGCGGCGCGGTGTCCCGCCGCGCCCGGTCGACCAGACGCTGCTGCTCGCCGCGTACTGGCGGGCGGCCCGCGACGGCATCGAGGGCGACGGGGTGGAACTCCCCTCCGGCCGCCGGGTACCGGCCTGGGTGACGGCGGGCCGGCTGCTGGACCGCGCCCGCCCCGGCCTGGAGGAGAGCGGCGACCTCGGCCTGGTGACGGCCGGGCTGGAGCGGATCCGGCGCCTCGGCTCCGGCGCGGCCCGCCAGCGCGCCGCCTACCACCGCCGCCGGCGGGTGGCGGACGTGGCCGAACTGGTCGTCCGGCAGACCCTGGCCGTCCCCGGCTTCCTCGCCGGCCGTCCCCCGCGGCCGCGTCTGGCCGCCGACCATCCCTCCGCCTCCCCCGGCACCCTCCGCCCATGACGGCGTCCACCGTTCCCGGCCGCGTCCTCCACTCCCGGCGGCGGCCATCGTTCCGGCGGCGGGCTCGGCGGGCGCGGGGGCGCGGTCCCGGTGTCACCTCGCGGCGGAGGCCGCGACGAGCGAGGGATAGTCCTTCAGCTCGATGTCCGTGGCGAACCGGTCGGTCAGCTTCACCATGAGCGCGAACATGAGCCGGCGCCGGAACATCCAGTTCCGCATCCTGATCCTCCCGCGGGTCGACGGGGCGAGGAAGGCGCCGGCGTCGCCCTTCCGGGTCACCTTGGCGTAACCGCGGAGCAACTCCTCGTACCCGCGGAACCCCGCCCGGTGGTCGCCGCCGGCCAGCGCCAGCTCCCCGGCCAGCACGTACGCGCCCACGACGGCCATGCCGGTGCCGAAGCCGCCGAGGGTGTTGCCGTAGGCGGCGTCGCCGAGCAGCACCACCCGCCCACTGGCGTACCGGTCGATGTGGACCCGGCTGATCGAGTCGAGATAGAGCTCGCGGGCGTGCGGCAGACGGGTGAGGATCTCGGGCACCCGCCAGCCCGCGCCCCGATAGGCGTCGGCCAGGATCCGCCGCTGCGCCTCGACGTCGTAGCGGTCGTAGTCGATCGGCGGGGAGGCGAAGACGAAGAAGACGGGCGAGCTGGGGCCGCCGAGCGAGACCATCCGGCCGGGCTCGTTGTACATCCCGGTGCCGAGGCCGGCGCCGAGGTCGGCCAGCGCGTAGTGGTACCCGAGGAAGCGCACGTAGTCGGACTCGGGGCCGAAGGCCAGCCGCCGCACGTTGGAGTGGATGCCGTCCGCGCCGACCACCAGGTCGAAGGTGCGCGGCGCGCCGCGTTCGAAGGTGACGTGCACGCCGTCCGCCGTCTCGGTGAGCGAGGTGATCGAGTCGCCGAAGACGTACTCGCAGCGGCCCGCCGTCCTTTCGTACAGCAGGGCCGACAGGTCGCCGCGCAGGATCTCGACGTCGCCGCCGGTGAACTCGCCCGGCAGGACCGCCAGCCGCCGGCCCTCGGCGTCGACGATGTCCTGGTCCGTCCCGCCGGTCTGATGGCGCCGCACCTCCTCCAGGATGCCCATCCGCCTCAGCACGGAGAGCTGGGCCTCGCCCTTGAAGTCGACGGCCTGGCCGCCGGGGCGCAGTGAGGGCGCCCGCTCGACGACGGTGACGGCGCAGCCATAGCGGATCAGCCAGTAGGCGAGCGCGGGGCCGGCGATGCTCGCGCCGGAGATGAGGACCGTGATGTTCTTCATGCCCCGACCTTCGCCAGGGGCGCTGACAGCCCGCCGACCACCGGCTGACACCCGCGCTCCCCCGCCGCCGGCCGCTGTCAGCCGCCGTCAGCCGCCGTCGGTCACTCCCCCGGCTCCGCCTCCGCGTCCCGCCGCTCCACGTCCTCGGCTCCGCGCGCCTCGGTGTCCTCGGCTCCGCGCGCCTCCGCGTCCTCGGCTCCGCGCGCTTCGGCGTCGAGCACCGCCCGCGCCTCGTCGCGGCGCATGGCGGCCCCGCGGGCGAACGCCGCCGCGAACGCCTCCACGCCGGCGAGGTCCCGGGCGCCCGCGGCGGTCCGCGCGACGTCGCGGTCCCCGGCCACGGCCGTGCCGCGCAGCGCCACCGCCGCCCCCAGCAGCAGGGCCGCCCGCTCCCCCGCCACCCGCGCGCTCTCCCCGGCCCGCGCCGTACCCGACGCGGGCCGCCCGGTGCCCGCCATGGCCGTCCCGGGCCGCCCGGGACGCCCGGTGCCCGCCGTACCCGACGCGGACTCCGCGGTCGCGGGACCCTCCGCGGTCGTCGCCGGCTCTCCCCCGTGTTCCAGCAGTACGGCGCCCGCCCACCCCTCGGCGGCGGCGGCGAGGTCCGACGTCAGCGGCGTCCTGCGGGCCGCGGCCAGCGCCCGCCGGTGCCGGAGCCGGGCCCCGGCGGGGTCGCCCTCGGCCTCGGCCAGCCGCCCGAGCGCGGTGAGCGCCCGCGTCCGCGTCCCCGCCGCCAGGGGCCCGTCCTCCACGGCGCGCAACGCGGCGCCGAACAGCCGGCGGGCCTCGGCGAGGTCGCCCCGATACCACGCGATCCGGCCCAGGCCCAGGTGGACCTCGGCGGGAGCGTCCGGCCAGCCCGCCTTGCGGGCGAGCTCCCCGGCCCGCCGGTAGTCGGCGACGGCGGCGGCCGGATCGCCCTGACGCACCAGCGCCTCGGCCCGGTGCGCCAGCAGGTCGGCGCTCTCCTCCAGGGCGCCGAGCTCCTCCATGAGCCGCAGCGCCTCCCCCCACGGCTCCCGGGCCCGCGCCCACTCGCCGCGCAGCCCCGCGATGAGGGCCAGCCCGTCGAGGGCCTGGGCCGTCCCCCAGCGCTCACCGAGGTCGCGGAACCCCGTCAGCGCCTCCGCGAACTCCCGCTCTCCCCGGGCGATCTCGCCGCCGAACACCGCCAGCAGCCCCCGGCTCAGCCGTCCCAGCGCCCGGTTCCACGGGTCGGAGCCGAGCAGCCGCTCCGCCTCGGGCCCGATCGGCCCCGACGGCGGCCCGGCGAGCATGCCCCACAGCGCCACGGTGAACGGGTGGCGCGTCGGCCGGTCCAGCGACCGCATGATCTTCCCGGCCCGTTCCCAGTGCCCGGCCGGCGCCCGCGGCACGGCGTGAGCCACGCACACGACGTACTCCTCCTCCAGCCCCTCGGGCGGCCCGCCGGCCGCGTCGAGGAGCTCTGCGGCGGCCTCCCCCGCCTGGGCGCGCCGCCCGCTCAGCCACCAGTAGATCGCCAGCGCGGCGACCAGCCGCATCGCCGTACCCCGGTCCCCGCGTACGGCCCAGCGCAGCGCGGCCATCAGGTTGCCGTGCTCGGCCGACAGCCGCTCCAGCCACCGCAGCTGCCCTGCCCTGAGCAGGTGGGGGGCGGCGCGTTCGGCGAGGCCGAGGAAGTGGCGGGCGTGGGCGGCGCGCAGGCGCTCCTCCTCCCCGGATTCGGCCAGCTTCTCGGCGCAGAACAGCAGGATCGTGTTGAGCATCCGGTAGCGGTCGCCGTCCGCCTCGACCAGCGACCTGTCCACCAGGTCGGCCAGCAGCCCGGCGGCGTCGTCCACGCCGCAGACCTCCTCGACCGCCTCCAGGGACGCCCCGCCGGTGAACACGGCGAGCCGCCGGGCCAGCGCCCGCTCTTCCGGGGTGAGGAGGTCCCAGCTCCACTCCACCACCGCGCGCAGGGTCCGGTGCCGGGCCGCCGCCGTACGGTCGCCGCGCGACAGCAGCCGGAACCGGCCGTGCTCGGCCAGCCGTCCGGCGATCTCCTCCGCGGTGAACGACCGCAGCCGTGCCGCCGCCAGCTCGATGGCCAGCGGCAGCCCGTCCAGCGCCGCGCAGATCCGGACGACCGCCGCCGCGTTGTCCGGACCCACCTCGAAGCCGGGCCGTACGGCGGCGGCCCGGTCGGCGAACAGGCGGACGGCGGGGTAGGCGGCCGCGTCCCGCGGCGGGAGATCCGGGGGCGGAGTGGGCAGCGGCGCCAGCGGCACCAGCGTCTCGCCGGTGATGCCGAGGGGCTCGCGGCTGGTGGCCAGGACACGGAGCCCCGGGCACTCGGCCAGCAGACCGCGGGCCAGCGCGGCGGTACCCGCGATCACGTGCTCGCAGTTGTCGAGGACGAGCAGCGACTCCCGGCCGGCGAGCGCCGCCACCAGGCGGTCGGCGGGGTCGGCCGTGCGGAGTGACTGGAACCCGGTCTCGCGCAGCCCGAGCGCGCCGAGCACCGCCCGGGGCACCTGGTCGTCGTCGGCGGCGGAGGTCAGGTCGACGAAGCACGCCTCGCGCCGGTCCCGCCCGGCCGCCTCGATCGCCAGCCGGGTCTTGCCGGTGCCGCCCGGTCCGGTGATCGTGACGAGCCGGGAGTCGCGCAACGCGCCGAGCCGCCCCAGTTCCCGCTCGCGTCCCACGAAGCTGGTGAGCTGGGCCGCGAGCCGCCGCCGCCGTGGCGGCGCGGGCTCGGCGGCGCGCAGCACCGCCAAGTGGACGGCGGCCAGCTCCGGTGAGGGGTCGGCACCGAGCTCCTCGGCGAGCGTCCGCCGGGTCTCCTCGAAGACCTCCAGTGCCTCGGCCTGCCGCCCGGCCGCGTGCAGGGCGCGCATGAGCTGGCCCCTGAGCCGCTCCCGCAGGGGATGCGCGTCCGCCAGCCGCCGCAGCTCGGCCACCGAGGTCCCCTCGGGGAGGGCGAGCTCGGCCTCGACGAGGTCCTCCGCGGCGGCGAGCCGCAGCTCCTCCAGGCGCGCCTCCCGCTCCCGCCGGAACGACCCGGGCGGCAGGTCGGCCAGAGCGGGTCCCCGCCACAGGCCGAGCGCCTCGCGCAGCGTGCCCGCCGCGGCCTCATGGTGGCCCGCGGCCAGCAGCCGCCGCCCCTCGCGGGCGAGCCGCTCGAACCGGTGGACGTCGACGTCACCGGGATCGACCGCGAGCCGGTACCCGGCCCCGTGGAACTCCACGACACCGGCGGGAAGGTTCCGGCGCAGCCGGGACACCTGGGCCTGCAGCGCGTTCGCGGCGCCGGCCGGGGGGTCGTCGCCGTACTGGCCGTCGATCAGCTCCGTCACGCCGACCACCCGGCCCGCGTTCAGCAGCAGCATCACCAGCAGGGCACGCGGCCGGGGGCCGCCCACCGGGATCTCCTCACCGGCGGCGGACCGCACCTCCAGGGGCCCGAGAACGCCGAACTGCACGGTGCCGATTGTCCCCCATGCCCGGCATGCGCCCGCCGGGCCGGGACGGACGCGCCTTTCCGACACGGGCGGGAAGCGGTCGTGAGGCGCGGGCCGCCCGGGGCGCGCCGGGTGGACCACCGGCCGGGTGTCCCGTGAGGGCGGGATCGTGTCGTTCGTCGTCAGTGACCGGCATCCGCGGGCCGTGGAGCGCGGTCGCGGCGGGTGCGGAGCTTGTACCGGTTGCCGCAGCGGTCCATCGAGCACCAGCGGCGGGCGCCGGGCCGGGAGGTGTCCAGGAAGATGAGGAGGCACCGCTCCCCGCCGCACACGCGCACCCGGGAGGCCATCGGCCCGCCGAACAGCTCGACGGCGTCCCTGGCGACCGCGGACAGGAACTGCGCGCCGGTCACCGGCGTCGCCCAGCCCCGCTGGAAGGACGGCGTGACCACGGGCACGGGAGGCGGGGCGGCGGCGAACTCGTTCAGGACGGCGAGCGCGCCCTCCGGATCGGCGGAGTCCCCCACCCCAGTCGCACGCTCGGCCAGGGCCTGGATCGCGGCGCGCAGTCGTTTGGCCTCGGCCAGGTCGGCCTCGCCGACCACGACCTCGTCCGGAAGGCCGAGCCGGGACAGCGGGATCCAGGCCGCCAGGTCCTCCGGCGCGTGCAACTGCTCCCACTCCGGAAGCGCGCCGGTGAGCAGGAACTCCAGGCACAGCGTCCCCGCGTCGAACCGGAAGGTCTGACCGTCCCGAGGCGTCAGAAGGATGCCGTTTGCGTTGTTCACCCCACCAGTCTAGCCTCTGACACCAGTTAAACCGGTGTCACCATCCGGTGTGAACGAAAGGCGAGACATGCAGGAGATCATCGATCTGATGGACCGGGCGTGGGAGGCCAACCGGAACGGCGACGCCGACTTCTACGACGGCTTCCTCACCGACGACCCGGTCAGCGTGTCGCCGTGGGGCGTGGTGACCGACCGCGACGCGATCCTGAAGGGGTTCGCCGAGAACCGGAACCCCTACACCCGCACCGACCAGTCGGACCACCGGGTGATCACGCTCGACTCCGGCAGCGTCGTGCACACCAGCAGGGTCGAGATCGACATGCTGGTGAACGGCACCGACCCGCAGACCATGGCGGTCTTCGCCACCACCGCGCTGACCAGGGACTCGGACGGGGTCTGGAAGGCGGCCCTCTTCCAGATCACCCCCGCGCCGGCCCGCTGACGGGGTCGCCGGGCCGGCCGGGCGGACCCGACGGCCGGCCGGGCGGACCCGACGGCCGGCCGGGCGGACCCGACGCCGGGTGGCCGCCGCCCCGGGCCGGCGGGCTCGACGGCCGGCGCCGGCGGGCCCTGCGGCCGGTGCGCGAGCCCGCCGGGACGCCGTACGGGGGCGGGGGGCCGGGTTCGGGCGGGTGTCAGGTGCGGAAGAGGCGCCAGAACGCCAGCGCGACCTCCTCCGCGGGCGCCGGGGGGTCGCCGGTGACCCAGTGGGCGATCACACCGGTGAGGGCGCCGGCCAGGTAGGCGGCGTGCGTCTCCGTCGGGACGTCGTCGAGCCCTCCGGCGCGGTGCCCGCCGGCGAAGCGCCCGGCCAGCTCGGCGGTCAGCCGTTCACGCATGCGCACGACGAACAGCGCGCTGCCCTGGGGGCCCAGCATCCGCCGGTACAGCGGGGCCGCGGCGGCCACGTGCCCGAACAGGACGGTCAGCGGCTCGGGGGTCCGGTCGCGGGGCGCGTCACGCGGGCACAGCGCGGCGGCCCGGGCCACCTGGGCCACCGCCTCCTCCATGGCGTCGGTCACGAGCGCGTCCACGTCGGGGAAGTGCAGGTAGACCGTCGCCCGGTTCACCCCGGCACACCTGGCCACCTCCGACACCGTGATGGCGCCCACGTCCTTCTCCGCGGCCAGGGTGAGGACCGCGGTGCGCAGCCGCGCCCGGGTGCGCCGTACTCGGGGATCGTCCGCCTTCATGCCCCGGACTATACAACAGGTGTTGCATAATCAACACATGTCGTATAAGTTGCCGGGCATGCGAATCGAGATCTGGGCGGACGTGGTCTGCGGATGGGCGTACATCGGCAAGCGGCGGCTGGAGGCGGCACTGGCCGACCCGGCCTTCGACGGTGTTCCCGTCGAGGTCGTGTGGCGGCCGTTCCGGATCGACCCCACCTCGCCCGCGCGGTCCACCCCCCTTGAGGAGGCGCTCGCCGACCCCGCGGTGGACAACGCGCTGCGCGTCTGCGCGCCCGGCCTGTCCCCCGGGGAGAACCGGACGCGGGTCTCCGACATCGCCGCCGCGGAGGGGATCGGCCCGCGCTGGGGAGCGGCCTGGCGGGCGAGCAGCCACGACGCGCACCGCCTGCTGTTCCTCGCCCACGAGCACGGCGGCGCGGAACTGCAGAACGCCGTGGCCGAGCGGGTGATGCGGGCCCACTTCGTCGACGGGGCCGACATCGGCGACCGCCGGACGCTCGCCGCCGTCGCGGCCGAGGCCGGCTTCGCCGACGGCGCCGCGCTGCTGGAGACCGGCGCGGGCGAGGACGAGGTGCGGGAGCTGCTCCTCATCGGCAAGGCACGCGGGGTGGCGACCTCGCCGACGATCGTCGTCGGCGACCGCGCGCTGGCCGGCGCCCAGCCGGCCGAGGTGATCCGGGAGTTCATCGCCCGGGGCGGCCACCGCCGCGAGCTGCCCGACGAGGTGGAGCGGCTGCGCCACGCCGAGGCCCTCCTCGACCGGCGCGACCCGCTCGGGTCGCTGGTCCTGCTGCGGCCCCTGCTCGACGCGTACGGCGACGACCGCAACGTGCTGATGCTCGCCGCCCGCGCCTACTTCGCCTCGGCGCAGCTCGGCCGGGCCCGCGCCACGCTGGAGCGGCTGGTGGGCGACACGCCGGACGACTCCTACGCCCGGCACCTGCTCGGCCGCACCCTCCAGCGGCAGGGCCTCGCCGAGGAGGCCGCCCCGCACCTGAGCATGGCCGCCGCCATGTCCCCGGAGTACGACTGATCCCCGCTCCCGATGACGCCGGTCATCCTCCGGGGTACGGCTGAGCCCTGCTTCTGACTCGGCCGGCCCCGGTGACGCCGGTCATGCCCCCGGGGTACGGCTGAGCCGCGCCCGGCCGCCCGGCCGTACTCCCCTCACGGGTGATCGGCTGTGCCGTCGCCGGACGGGCGGGGTGCCCGGCGGGCTACGGTCGCGGCTCGCCGTACCAGCGCCAGGAGGTCAGGCGGGGACGGCCGGGGAGCTCGCCGCGCCCGGTGGCCCACAGCAGGGTGGGCCAGGGGCCGGTGTCCCTCGGGGCGTCCGGGAACAGCCTGGCCAGGACCCGCTCGCACAGTCCGGCGGGCGGCGCCCCGCCGAGCCCGAGTCCCCCGGCCAGGTCGTGGGTGTGCACCAGTGCCTCGACGATTCCCATCGCGGCGAAGCCCTCGGGGTCGGATGCCCCGAAGACGTGGTGGGCGCGGAGCTCCGGCGGTGTCGTGCGCACCATGGCGGACAGCAGCGCGCCGCTCGTCTCCAGCACCTGCAGCAATCCGTCCGGCCCCGCCGCGCGATCGGCGTGGATCGTGTTCCGCGGGCCCCCGGGCCTGCGCCGCTCCAGGCGGAAGGGCACCTCGCGGTCGCCGGGCGGCGTGCGGAGGCCGAGCTGTGCGGCGTAGGCGAAGAGGTCGTCGCCGAGGTGCTCGACGGTCTCCCAGCGGCTCCACTCCAGCGAGCCCGCCATGTCGTCCCAAGCGGTCGCGGGCACCCGGCGGACGACGTCCATGGCGAGCCGTACGGCCTCGTCGAGGTCGTCGGCGGTGACGGGAGAGCGGGGCGGCGCGGCTTCACGGGACTGCGACATGTCACGGACCATACCGCCCCGTGGAAACCGGACCGTCGCATCGTCGAAGCAGACCGCCGCGACCGCGAGGTCGACCACCGCGACCGCGGAAACCGGCCACCGTACCGCGGAAACCGGCCACCGTACCGCGGAAGCCGGCCACCGTATCGCGGAAGCCGGGCCGTCGCGGCCGTCGCCCGCGCGGGACGGGAGAGGGAGGTCGTTCAGGGGCGCATTCCGCCGAGGGCGGTCTCGACGAGCGCGGCGGCGTACTCGTGGGTGAGCGGGCCTTCGCGGTGCAGCCAGCGGACGAGCAGCGGACTCCACAGGAGATCGACCGCGACGTCCAGGTCGAGGTCCGCGGCGAGCTGCCCGGCCTCCTGGGCAGCGCGAAGACGCCTCTTCTTGAGCTCCCGCATCGGCCGGTTGAGCCGTTCCGCGTAGAGGGCGGCGAGGTCGGCGTCGTGGGCGATCTCGATGCTGAGCGCGCGCATCGTCCGGTCGTAGCGGGGATCGTTCAGCTCGTCCACGGTCGCGAACATGACCGTCTTCAGGTCGGCCTCGATGTCCCCGGTGTCGGGGAGGGCGGCCTCCTCGACGGACTCCCCGCCACCTTCCCCGCCGCCTCCCTCACCGGGTTCACCCGTCGTGAACATGAGGAAGGCGTCGAAGAGCACGGCGCCCTTGGACGGCCACCAGCGGTAGATGGTCTGCTTGCCGACTCCGGCCCGCGCCGCGATGCCCTCGATGCTGAGCTTGGCGTACCCGACCTCGGCCGCGAGCTCGAAGGCGGCGGTGAGAACGGCTCGCCGGGAGGTCTCGCTGCGCCGGGCCACGCCGGCGGACGGACGGCGCTGATCAGTCATGACGTCACCGTAACACATACATGAGACGAGACGGTCCGTCTTGACATAGGGCGATCGATGGGACATGGTGAAGGGCATCTCGACGAGACGAACCGTCTCGTCACAGCTTCGGTCAGTGGAGGCCCCCTTTGGAAACCCCGCACACCCCCAGGACCTGGTTCGTCACCGGTGCCGGCCGCGGCCTGGGCCGCGCCTTCACCGAGGCGGCGCTGGAGCGCGGCGACCGGGTGGCCGCCACCTCCCGGGACGTCGGACCGCTGCGCGACCTCGTGAGCGAGCACGAGGGCCGCCTGCTGACCATGCCCCTCGACGTCACCGATCGTGACGCCGTCCTCGCCGCGGTGACGGCCGCCCACGAGCACTTCGGCCGGATCGACATCGTCGTCAACAACGCGGGCGCCATGTCCTCGGGAATGGTCGAGGAGTTCACCGAGGCCGAGGCGCGTGCTCAGATGGAGGTCAACTTCTTCGGCGCGCTGTGGGTGAGCCAGGCCGTCCTGCCGCACCTGCGTGCGCAGGGATCGGGACACATCCTGCAGATCTCCAGCATCGCCGCCCTCGGCGGCTTCCCCAGCACCGGGATGTACAGCGCGAGCAAGTTCGCGCTGGAGGGCATGAGCGAGGCGCTCGCGATGGAAGCCGCGGCGTTCGGCGTGAAGCTCACCATCGTCCAGCCCGGCGGCTACTGGACCGACCTCTACACCCGCATGACCTCGACCGCTCCTCTCCCCGCCTACGCCCCGTTGCGTGCCGAACTGGAGAGGCAGTGGGCCGAGGGCTCCGTGGACAGCGAACCCCGCCTGGCCGCCGAGGCCGTGCTGAAGCTCGTCGACAGCCCGAACCCCCCGCTGCGACTCCTGCTCGGCAGCATGGTCTACGACCTGGCCCTCGACGTCTCCCGGCGGCGCATGGACACCTGGGCCGCCTGGGAGGAGGTCAGCCGCGCCGCCGAACACGCCGTCCCGGCCCCGGACGGGTACGGCGCGGACCACGACGCCTGACCGGTTCCAACCGGTTGCCTGTGCCGCGTCGCTCCTGGATGATCCACATATGGGGTGAGGCGTACCGAGGGGCGACGATGAAGGCATTGCTGGTGCTCATGGGTGTCGCCGCGGTGAGCGCGCTGGTCGCCGTCCTCCTGTTACTGCGGGCCCCGGCGGACGGCGGTGCCGGCGCGGAACGCGTGGCCGCGGATTCCGCCGTCCCGCCCTCGGCTCCCCCCCGTGGCCGGGAAGAGCGTCCTGCTGGACGTCGAGGGCGCCGTCATCGAGGAGTTCTCCGGCGACTGCGCCGGCAGCGGATATCCGTATCTCTGCCGGCATGTCAGGGAGCGGCTGCTCACCGAGGACCCGCGGCTGCTCACCCGCGACGGCCTGACGATCCGGACGACGATCGACCAGCGGCTCCAGCGGCTCCAGCGGGCCGCGCAGCGGGCCATCGACGCCCACGTCCACCGCGACGACGCGCCGGTCGCCACCCAGGTCATGATCGTCCCCGGCGAGGGCGCCATCAGGGCCATGGCCACCAGCCGCGGCGCCGGTGACGGGGCCGCCCTCCAGCAGGGCACCACGGCGATGCCGTACACCCTGGCCGCCGCGCTCGCCGCCGGCCTGCGGTACGACGACGGTTTCCCCGCCTCGGACGTCTACCGGGCCCCGGACCACACGGCGTTCAGGAACTGCGCGGGCCAGTCCGTCGGCGAGCCCTCCCACGTCATCTTCGACCTGGAGAAGGGCGGGGACCGGTTCGTCACCCTGCGGTCGAGCACCCTCGGCGCGATGAACATCTTCTACATGCGTCTCGCGGAGAAGACCGGCCTGTGCGAGACCGTCAGGACGGCCGAGTCGCTCGGGCTCAGGCGCGGCGACGGGGCGCCGCTCCGGGAGCTGGAGACGTTCACGCTGGGCGTCAACGAGGCCGATCCCGTCTCGGTGGCCGGCTCCTACGCGACTCTCGCCGCCCGCGGCCGCTTCTGCGAGCCGACGGTGATCACGGAGATCCGCGACGGCTCGGCCGCCCCGCGTCTCTTCCCACCGCGCTGCCGGCAGGTCCTGGACCCGGCGGTCGCCGACGCGGTCACCGGAGTGCTGTCCGAAGCCCTGACGGAGAGCGCGCTCGGCGGCGTCGGCCGCGAGGCCGCGGGCATGCCCGGAACGACCAGCGGCTTCACCGCCGCCCGGTACGCCGGTTACACCCCCGGCCTGGCCTCGGCCGTCAGCCTCGGCGACCCTCGCGACGGGTACCGGTACCCGCTGACGGACGTCACCATCGGAGGTCACCGCCACCCGAGGGTGGACGGCGCGTCGGTTCCCGGCTCGATCTGGAAGGAGACCATGACCGAGGCGGTGCGGGGGACGCGGGAGACCGGCTTCGTCCGGCCGGACACCGGCCGCTTCGGCGGCTGCCGCGACGCCTGCCCGAACTGACCACCGCGCATGACGGTCCAGGCATCCGGCTCCGTATGACCCAAGCAGACCACCGCCTTCGTGGCCAGAGGCAGGTCAGCATGGCCCATCAGGGATAGACGCGATGGTCTTTAGTGGCCCAGGGTGAGGCCATGGCACGGAGAGTGACGTCCTTCGGAGATCGGCTCGGAGACGCCGCGCGTAAGTACCCATGGCCGGAATGGGCGGACGGGAGCCCGTGGGAGATCCGGCGGGGTGAGGACTACGACGTGGCGACGGAGAACATGCGGGTCAACCTTCACATGAAGGCGAAACAGCTGGCCTGTAAGGTGCAGACCCGCAAGATCACGGGATCGGACGGCGAAGGCCTGATCTTCCAGTTCCTGCTACCCGAGGCGGAGAAGGACATGGATGAATCCGTATCGGCGACCGACAAGGCGGCTACCGAAGCCCTGTACAAGGACTGCTGCCACATCTATGAGACCGCTCGGCAGGAGGTGACGATCCCCCGCAGCGACGGAACCCGGCAGAAGTACGCGGCGGTTCGCTTCATGCAGCAGATGAAACGAGCCCACGATGAGAGGCGGCTGATCGATGCCGTGGCGCAGACGGTCGAGCGTCGCACCCAGGGGTTCGGGCACCTTGAGGCGGCCGGCCGCGACGACCTCATGCTTGAAAGCTTCGTGCTCGACAAGAGCAAGCCGTACCACCGCCTGTTCAGCGCTCAGACGGTGCGGGCGGCACAGGACCGTATGACCGAGTACTACCGCCGGCATCCGCAGCGGTACGACCGAGACCAGGAATCGTCCTCATAACCGCCGGGTCCGCGAAAGGTGCCGCCTGGTGACAGTGCGGCGATCGCTGAGAACAGCGTCGGGCTGGGCTGAGGGTCGGCTGAAAGCTCCACGACTCCCCCAGGAAAACGGCAGGGCCGCCCCTCCTCGGTGAACTCGCTCAACAGGCAGGGGCGGGCACTCCCGCTTCCCGGCGGTCAAGGACATCCGCGAGGGCGACAACGGCAAGCGTGCCCTCCGATGCGGCCTCGCGAATCCGATCCGCCTCGGGATCGATGTCGAGCATCGCCTCGCACCACCAACGGCACAGGACCGCCTCGGCCCGACTCAAAGGCACCTGCCCGAACTCACAGCGGAACTCCACCCGCCGACCATCCTGAGGTGCGGCGGCGATCCCGTCGACCGTACGCGGCACCCGAAGCTCTCCGGGAACGCGCAGGTGGGCAGGCCGAGCGCCCATGTCGTGAGGGTGGTCGCAGGAGGAGTTCCGCGCCGGAAAGACAGTCCGACCTCCGGAAACGACGAGCCCCCGACGACATGACCCCTGTTCAAAGGCCTTTCACCAACGAGCCAGCGAGGGAGCCGAATCCCTGACCCACCGCTCACAGGGCCGGAGCGGCCTCCCCAAGATCGAGTGTTATTGCTTAAATGGTGCTATTGCAAGTAAGTTGCAACTACGTCGATCGCGAGGAGAACGCCGATGGGGAACTACACCCTGCCGGACATGCCCTACGACTACGCCGCGCTGGAGCCGGCCATCACCGGGGAGATCCTGGAGCTGCACCACGCCAGGCACCACGCCGCCTACGTCAAGGGCGCCAACGACACCCTGGAGCGCCTGGCCGAGGCCCGCGACAAGGGCGAGTTCGGCGGCCTGGTCGGCCTGGAGAAGACCTACGCCTTCAACCTGTCCGGCCACGTGCTGCACTCGATCTTCTGGCAGAACCTGTCCCCGGACGGCGGCGACCGCCCCGACGGAGAGCTCGGCGACGCCATCACCGAGCACTTCGGCTCCTTCGAGTCGTTCGCCAAGCAGCTCACCACGGCGACGACGACCGTGCAGGGCTCCGGCTGGGGTGTGCTCGCCTGGGAACCGCTGGGACGCCGCCTGATCGTCGAGCAGGTCTACGACCACCACGGCAACGTCGGGATGAACACCACCCCGCTGCTGGTCTTCGACGCCTGGGAGCACGCCTACTACCTGCAGTACCGCAACGTGCGCCCCGACTACGTCGAGAAGCTCTGGGACCTGATCAACTGGAACGACGTCATCACCCGCTACACCGCCGCCAGGAACGCCACCCCCGCCGTCTCCTGACGACGCCGTCCGAATCCCGGGCCCCATGAACCCGGTGCCCGTACGCCGGCCTTCCTTGCGCGATGGTCCACCCGGCGTGCGGGCACCGAACCCTCTCCCCCCATTCGAGCCCTCCCGCCCGGCCCCCTCCATCCGAGCTCATACGCCCGAGCCCCTCCACCCGGACCCTTCCGCCCGGACCACTTCACCCGAGTCCCTCTGCCCGTCCGGCTCCTCGGTGCGACCACGACACGGACCGGCCGGTCCCCGCAGCGAGGACGCCGATGCCCCACCGGTGTCACCGCCACGACGCCGCCGACGCCATACGGCTGCCGGCCGACATCGTCGCCCTGTACGAGCGCTGTTACGGCGCACCGCCCTGGTCGGAGACGCCCGAGCGGCTGCGCGCTTACCCCACCCGGCTCGCCCGGTCGCTCGCCCGGCCCGGCTTCACCGCCTGGACCGCCCACGACGGCGACCGGCTGACCGGCGTGTGCTACGGCCGGCCCACCCCGGCCGCTCCGCCGGGCAACCACCTGCACGAGGCGATCATCGGCGCGCTCAGCCTGGACACCGCCCGTCGCCTGGGGCACGCAACGGGCACGGCCGCCAGGCATGTCACAAGCAGAACCAGCAGTAGAGCAGCTGATCATGTTCTCTCGCGCGACGTGCCAGACCGACAAGATCCTTGGTGAGCGACAGCATGTACCCGTCGTCATCATCGGTGAAGTGGGAGAACTCCTCTATGGCCGCCCACTGCCCCGCCAGCATCGGCAGGCGGGCGTCGTCCACACCGGCGAGCATGTCACGAGCCTTCGCCGACAGCTCCATGATGCCGGGCCCTTCGAGGTACGGGGAGCCTTCGGGTAGGGCATCCCACTCCTCCTCGCTTCGCGGCGCACCCTCCGGCGGTGGATACAGCACCACCGTCTCGACCAACCCCAGGCGATAGTCGACTTGGCCGGCGAACGCGACGAGCTGACCCAGGACCACATCGGGGTCGATCCATTTGGTCACCACCACATCGAACTCCGGAACTCCACGCGAGGCATCGGCGATCTCACGGAAATGCTCGGGTTGGACGGTCGCCGCAGCACGGTCCACGGCGCGGTAGTACTCATAGAAGACACCCACGTAAGCGCTCCTGTCCGGTTCCATGGCGACGTGACCGCCCTGTGGCAGGTGGACACGCTAGGGCATGCGACTGACAGTACGAATGGGCACGACCCGCTTGAGGCAAGCGCACCTTCCGCAGCCGGTGACGGGCATCGAGTGAGCCCTCGGTCTACTGATGGAAGGAAATCATTCCGAGCGTGCGCTGTTCCTCGGCCTGGAGGGTCGCTTGTGCGACGTCCATGAGCAGTACGGCAGCCCAGAGGAACACCTTGGGGTCACCGAGACCTGAGTCAGTGAGCCGTTGAGCGGCCCGGCGCGCGTCCTGCTCATCCTGGATCAGCCCCCAGGACCCCGGCTGGACGCCGGTGGCTCGGTAGACATCGGCGACGAGGCCGCCCAGGCAGGTCCAGGTGTGCCAGCGCCCGCTAGCGATCTTTTTGGTACCGGCTTGGGTCTGCGTGCACCTTCATCTTCTGCGGGTGGATCGGGGCTGGTGCGGTGTTCGGGCTCTCCGGGTTTCGCGGGCCCATGCCGGATGCTTGACTGACAGGACTGTGGGTGTTTCTCTCGCTGGGCATTCTGCTCAAGCTTGTTGCCGGTGCCGTATATCTGGTGCGAAAGCGAACCGGCCAGGATGTGAAGGGCGACCCCGTCGTTGGGTGACCGGCTGCAGGGATACCCGGACTGGGTTACAGGCTAGAGGGATGTGCGGCAGCTCGACTGGCCGGATGCGGCGCCGGACCGGCTCGGTGGTGGGTAGCGGCGGTGTGCCGGCGGTCGGCGCGTTGGTTAGCCGCGGTGCGGCAGCCGTACGGCGATGCCCCGCGCGCAGCCCGCGCCGTGACCGGCCCGGCAATATCGTCCGCTGGCTTCCGAAGAAACGCCATGCCCTCGGCCGGCGTTGATCTCAGCCGATGTACGGTACCGCCGGATCGGCTAGGAAGTGACTGATCCGCAGCCGCTGACGAGTTCGCGAAAACGCCGGCGCCGGGGCTGATCGCCCAGATCGTCGTGGACTCCGTCGCTCTCCCCCAACACGGTCAAGCACGTCCACACCGTGCTCCGCAAGGCTCTGGGGGACGCGGTCACCGTTGACGAGATCCTCGCCAGCAACCCGGCGGCGCGGGTGAAGCTACCCCGTGTCCAAGCAGCGGAGCTCGGTCTCGTGTGGACTCCCGCCCGGCTCCGGGAGTTCCTCGTCACGGTCGGCGATCACCGGCTGTCGGCGTTCTTCCGGTTGGCCGCCTACGCAGGTGCTCGCCGCGGGGAGCTGCTCAACCTGCGTTGGTCGGACGTCGACCTGGACGTGCCGCAGATCCGGATCACCGGAACGACCGCGGTCATCGATGGCAGACGGGTGGAGGGTACGACCAAGGGTGGCCGGTCCCGCGTGGTGAGCATCGACGGCGAGACAGCCGGCTTCCTGCGCCGCCACCGGGAGCAGCAGCGGGCCGACCGCGACAAGGTCGGAGACGGATGGAAGGGGGCCGATGGCTACGTATTCACCATCGGATGGGGTGAACCGATCTATCCCGACACGGTGAGCGCCCTCATGCCGAAGCTGATCAGCGCGCACAACAGTGCGAGACCGGATTCCCCGCTCCCCCACGCACGGCTTCATGACCTTCGCCACGTCCACGCGACCACGCTCCTCCTGGCCGGCGTCCCCGTACACGTGGTGGCGGCCCGGCTCGGGCACGCCGATCCGGCGATCACCCTTCGCGTCTACGCTCACGTGATCCACGAGCAGGCGGCAACGGCCGCCGATGTCTTCGCCAAAGCGATCGAAGAACCCACGTAGAACATCCCCTTCATTAGAGGACTCCCGCCCGATCGGCCGGAGTCCTCTCGGCATTTCCGGCATTCTTAACCAGTGCCTGCCGCCCCAACAGGAGAACCCATGCGTTCGGACATCAGCTTGGATGAGCTGGCCACGGAACTCGGCCAACTCAGCGACCATGCAACGATCACGCCCCTGCCGGAGGCGACGGTCAACGACCTGGAAGAAGTGATCGGCGCGCCGCTCCCGAAGGAGTTCCGTTCCTTCCTGCTCCGGTTCGGTCTCGGCGTCGCCCCCGGACCGTTGCTCAACCTGGACTGGATCATTGAGGAGACCCGCTACGAGCGGGAGCGCTTCTTGGAGGAACCGAGCATCGCCGCTCATCCCTGGGAGCCGTTCCCCGTGTCCCAAGCCGATGTTCTTCGTCTTCGACGGCTCGCCGACGAAGACCGGCACCCGCTCTTGGAATTGGGCAGGCCACTCCCCGGCACCATGCTCCTGCACAGCCACGGATGCTCGTGGATCAGCATGCTCGCCATGAACGGGGAGTTCGCCGGCACCGTCTGGCTTACCGAGATGGGGTGGGTGGAGGACATGCTGTGGTGGCCCTCGGCCCCTTGGCTCGACGCGAACGGCCCAGGCCCCCTGTACAGCGGCTGGACCGAACCGGTTCCCTTCCTGGACTGGTACATCCGCCGGACGAGGCGGGACGCCACGCGATCCCAGGGTTAGCGCCGTTAGCAAGAGCGTTAGCAAGAGCGCAGAATTGCCCCGGCAAGCAGAAGGCCCCTGACGGCATAACACCTGTTCAGGGGCCTTTCTCTTTGCGAGCCGACGAGGGGAATCGAACCCCTGACCTTCTGTTTACAAGACAGATGCTCTGCCGATTGAGCTACGTCGGCATGGTCGCCTCCTGAGTTTAGTCGGCTCCCGGCCTGGACGTCACCAACCTGGTGGCTCGGACGTCACCGATCCGGAGGAACCTCGAAGCGACGAGAAGGAGACGAGGGGACGAGCGCATCACCGAGTTCTCGGTTTCGACTCCGGGCGCGGGGGTGCGGCCTGTTCCGACTTGGCCAGGAACGGTGATCGGCCGAGTATGAAGATCCCCGTCACCATCGCGATCAGGCCGATGACCTCTCCCGCCAGCGCCCCGGACGTGACCCGTACCTTCTCGGAGAAGATCACGATGCCCAGCACGATCCCGACGATCGGTTCGGCGGCGGTGGTGGCGGGCAGCGAGACCCGGAGCGGCGCGGCGTCGAAGGCGCTCTGGCCGAGCAGCAGCCCGACCAGGGCGACGCCGACCAGGACGTACGGCTGCCAGCTCACGGCGAGCACCTCCGTCCCCTCCCGCAGCCTGAGCAGCGAGCCGCGGGTCAGCACGTCCTGCACGCCGTACAGCATTCCGGCGGCACCCGCTAGCAGGGACGCCTCCACCTGCAGGGAGCAGCGGCGCCCGATCAGGACGAGGACTGCGGCGATCACGACCACGAGGGGCACCGTCAGCCAGCGCGAGGAGTCCGGGTCGGGTGAGCTGCCTCCGTGCGGCTGCCCGAAGACCAGGAAGAGCGCCACCCCACCGCTGACCAGTACCGCGCCCAGCCATTCCATCCGGCTCAGATGTTCTTTGTAGACCACGTGGGCGGCGGTCAGGGCGAACAGGAGGCTCGTCGCCAGGAGCGGCCCCACCTTGCTCAGGTCGTCCTCGTACAGCGCCACCGCGCTGACGATCTGGCCGGCGAGCATCAGGCCGATCCCGGTCAGCCAGAGCCGGGAGCGGATGAGGTGCAGCAGCAGGCGCGGATGGAGGATCTCTCCCAGCGGCTCACGGTACGCCGCGTGCTGCTGGGCGACGAACCCGAGGCCGAGCAGGCACGCCGAGACGAGAGAGATCAAGAAGATCAACGTGCGTCCTCCGGGGTCGGCCCGCCGCCGTCCGGTGTGTCCGGCCGGGCGGGCGCCGCGAGGGAGCGTTCTCGTCTCCCGGACCCCGCGGCCCGCCGGAGGCGGCGCTCCCACCTCTCTGGGAGATCTCCCGCCCGGCGGCGGTCCGTACGGCTCCCGCGGGCGGTCGCCGTCGGGCGGGTTTCCCGCCCACTACCTACCCGGGACGCCGAATCCCTACCTGACCAGGGAGGACTCCTTCGGACGACCGCCGCCCGCCCACGCCGTACGGCACCGCGCCCGGCACCCGTACCCGGCTCCCGCCCCGTGCCCGGAGGCTCGGCGCGTCACCGCTTGCGGTGGCGGGAGACCTCGTAGAGGGCGATACCGGCGGCGACGCCCGCGTTGAGAGACTCGGCCGCGGCGTTCATCGGGATGCGGACCACCAGGTCGCACGCCTCGCGGACCAGGCGGGACAGGCCCTTGCCCTCCGAGCCGACGACCACGACCAGCGGACCGTCGAGGAGGTTGGCGTCGGCGAGGTCGACGGTGCCCTCACCGTCCAGGCCGATGACGAAGAGCCCGGCCTCGCGATACTCGCGCAGCGTGGCGGTCAGGTTCGCCGCCCGGGCGACCGTCAGGGTGGCCAGCGTGCCCGCGGAGGTCTTCCAGGCGCCGCCCGTCACTCCGGCCGAGCGGCGGGAGGGGACGACCAGGCCGTGGGCGCCGAACGCGGTGGCCGAGCGGGCGATGGCGCCGAGGTTGCGCGGGTCGGTGACGCCGTCGAGCGCCACGATCAGCGGCACCTCGGCGGCGTCCTGGGCGATGGCGACCAGGTCGTCGGGGTGAGCGTAGTCGTAGGGCGGGATCTGCAGGGCCAGCCCCTGGTGGATCCCGCCCTCGGTGAGGCGGTCGAGCTTCTCCCTGCCGACCTCGAGCATCGCGATGCCGCGGTCGGCGGCGATCCGCATCGACTCCTTGACCCGGTCGTCGCTGTCGATGCGCGTGGCGACGTAGAGGGTGCTGGCGGGCACCCCGGCCCGCAGCGCCTCCACGACGGGGTTGCGCCCGCCGATGTACTCGGGGGCGTCCTCGCCGCGCTTGGCGCGGGCCAGGGGGCGCGAGGAGGCGGACTTGCCGGTCCGCTCCTCACGCTCGACCCGCTGCGTGCGCGCCTTGTCCTTGTACCAGTGCCGCATGTGCGCCGGCGGGGTCGCCCCCTTGCCCTCGAGGCCGCGGCGGACATTGCCGCCCGTGCCCTTGGTCGGACTCTTCTTCTTCGCGGGCCGCCCGGACCCTCTACCCCCACCAGCCATGTTGTATAGGGTACGGCCTGCGCTTACCGGGACAGTTCCCAGCGGGGGCCCTGGGGGGTGTCCTCCACGGTGATCCCGGCCTGGGCGAGCTGGTCGCGGATGCCGTCGGCCGCCGCGAAGTCCTTGCGGGCCCGGGCCGCCTGGCGCTGTTCCAAGGCCACACCGACCAGCGCGTCGACGGTGGCGCGCAGGCCGGTGTCACCGCCGGAGGAGCGCCACTGCTCCGAGCGCGGGTCGAGACCGAAGACGTCGAGCATGTTCTGCGTCTCGGCGAGGAGCCTGGCGACCTGCTCCTTGTTGCCCTGCGCCAGCGCCACGTTGCCCTCGCGGACCACCTCGTGGACGACCGCGAGCG
This sequence comes from Streptosporangium sandarakinum, assembly GCF_013409935.1. Lineage (GTDB taxonomy): Bacteria > Actinomycetota > Actinomycetes > Streptosporangiales > Streptosporangiaceae > Streptosporangium > Streptosporangium nondiastaticum. The sequence continues at coordinate 2,691,448 of NZ_JACCCO010000001.1, forward strand.
CCTGGGAGGTGTTCAGGTCGTCGTTGAGGGCGTCCACGAACGACTCGGGCAGCGGCGCGTGCGCGTCGACGTCGTGGATGACCTCGGCGGCACGGGTGACGAAGCCCTCGATGCGCTGGTAGGCCGCGGCGGCCTCGAACAGCGCCTCCTCGGAGTACTCGATCGCGGAGCGGTAGTGCGGGGCGGCGAGGTAGTAGCGCAGCTCGACCGGACGGATCTTCTTGGTCACCTCGGGCACCAGCAGGGAGTTGCCGAGCGACTTGCTCATCTTCTCCGCGCCGATCTTGAGCATGCCGTTGTGCATCCAGTAGCGGGCGAAGCCGTCCCCGGCCGCCTGCGACTGCGTCAGCTCGTTCTCGTGGTGCGGGAAGACCAGGTCGACGCCGCCGCCGTGGATGTCGAAGGTCGGCCCGAGGTACTTGGTGGCCATGGCCGAGCACTCCAGGTGCCAGCCGGGGCGGCCGCGGCCCCACGGGGTCGGCCAGTTCGGCTCGCCGGGCTTCTCGCCCTTCCACAGCGCGAAGTCGCGCGGGTCACGCTTGGCGGAGTCGGTGTCGGTGTCGCCCGCGGCGCGGAGGTTCTCCAGCTTCTGGTTCGACAGCGAGCCGTACCGGTCGGCGTAGGAGAGGACGTCGAAGTAGACGTCGCCGTCGGAGGCGTAGGCGTGGCCGCGCTCGATCAGCCGCTCCATGAGCTCGATCATCTCGGGCACGTGGCCGGTGGCCCGCGGCTCGACGGTCGGCGGCAGGCAGCCGAGGATCTGGTAGGCCCAGGTGAAGGCGCGCTGGTTGCGCTCGGCGACGACGAACCACGGCACGCCCTCGGCCGCCGCGACCCGGATGATCTTGTCGTCGATGTCGGTGACGTTCCGGCAGAAGGTGACGTCGTAGCCCGACCGGATCATCCAGCGGCGGAGCACGTCGAAGTTGACTCCGGAACGGACGTGCCCGATATGGGGAGGAGCCTGCACGGTGGCGCCACACAGGTAGATCGACGCCCGGCCGGGTTCGACCGGAACGAATTCGCGGACCGTACGTACGCTGGTGTCGTATAGGTGCAGGGTGCTCACGAAGGCAAGGCTAACGCCTTACCTCACCTCACAAGCCGGGTTACGCGACGTTGACGTCGCTCAGGCGAGTCTTTTGCGGCCATTGACCGCCAATGGCATCAATGCCCATTTACGCGTGGCTTCGTGGCGAGCGCCCCGCCGGTGACACGACCGCGCCCGACCACCCGGCCGCGGGTCGGCACGGTCACCACCGCGACGTCGCCGGCCCGTCCGGCGGGCCATGTCCACCCCTGCGCCATGACCACCGCCGCGACGGCGCCGGTCCATCCAGCGGACCACGTCCACCCCCACGCCATGATCGCCGCCGTGCCGTATCGGTCCGGAGAAGGGCGGGCCCGCCGTACCGGACGCCCACGCCGGTCTGTCGTACGGTTCGCCGGACCGATCATTCCGTGACCGATTCTGTAGGCTCGAAGGGCCATGGACGTGAAACCCCCCGCGGCGGCAGACCCGGTCTCCCGCCCGTCTGCGCCCCTGCCCGCACCCGCCCGGCCGAGCAGGACGGCGATCGTGTTACGCCGCGCCGGAATCGCCCTCGCCGGGATCTGCGTGGCCGCCCTCACCGCCGCCGCGTGCGTGCTCTCCTTCGAGGATCTGCGCGCGCTCGCCGTGACCGGCGAGGCGGATCCCGGACTGGCCTACCTGTACCCCGCGGCCTTCGACGCGCTGCTCGTCATCGCGATGACCGCCGCGCTGCTGCTGTGGAACGGCCGCTGGCCGGCCCGTCTGCAGGCGGGCCTGGTGCTGGCGTTGCTGCTCGCCGCCGCGTCCGCCGCCGAGGTGACCACGGCGATGCGGGCCCCGGTGGACGTACGGCAGGCGGCCGTCGGGGTGGCCGTCGCCCCGTGGGTGATGGTGCTGCTGGCGCTGTGGCTCTGGTTCCTGCTGATCAAGCACGGCGCCGGCCGGCGGACCGCGTCCGGCCCGGGTACGGCGGGCCGGAACGGCCACGGCGGGTACACCGGGGGCACCGGGGACGAGGCCGGGTGGCGGGACCGCGGTGACATCGTGCCGTTCCCGGACGCCGCCTCCGGCCCCGTCGCGGGCACGTCCTCCCCGGGCGGCGCCTCCGGCCCCATCGCGGACGGCCCCTCGGCCACCGCGAGCACGCGTTCGCCGAGCGCCACCCCATACGCCGCCCCGACCGACGCGACGGACGACACAGCGGACGGCACAGCCGACGGCGATCGCCCGCGGGCCGCCCGTCCCGTGGAGCGTGCCCCGCACACCCCGCCCGGGGAACCGGTCCATCACGCTCCGGTGGAGACCCCGCTCGATCCGCAGGCCGCCCCGCCGCTGGAGTCGGCGCCGCACCACGACCTGCCGCCCGCCGTTCCGCTGGTCGGCCCCACCCCGGCCCCGGAGACCCCCGAGGTCGACGAACTGCCGCCGACCGGCGATCCGGACCCGGACCCCGTCCCTGCGCGTCCTACGGCTCCCGAAGCGCCCACCGGTTCCAGGCCCTCCACCGGATTCGAGCCTTCCGGCTCCGAGGACTCCACCGCCCCCGAGCCGACCGTCGAGCCGCCCGTCGTCCGGGAGTCCTCCGAGACCCCGCCCGCCCCCGAGCCGACCGCCGCTCCCACGCCCGGCAGGCCGGTGCGCTGGGGGGATCTGCTTCGTCCCTCGAAGGGTGACGTGCTGGTCCATCCGCTCCGCCCCGCCGCACCGGAGGCCGGGGCCGCCGGGCAAGAGGCCGACGAGCGCGGGGCCGACACCCAGCCGATGCTCGCGATCCCCGACAAGGACGAGAGCGGGGACGAGGAGCGGGATCCGGCGGGGAGGTCCGGGGCGGCGGGTTCTGTCCCGGATCCCGATCCGGCGCACAGCGCCGAGACCGCCGACCCCGGCGAGGGGTCCGCGGACGGCGGCTCGGCCACGGCCCCGCCGCCCTCGGGGCGCATGCGGAGCACGCCCACCCCGCCGGACGAGTGAGGTCCTGACCGGCCGTCCCCGCGCCACCGTGCGACCCGTCCCCGTGACGCCGTACGCTCGCCCGGCCTCGGCCGGCAAGGTGCCGACCCATGACAGAGGGCGGTGGCCGCGTCGTGACGCGGCCACCGCCCTCTGCCCGATGCCGGACCGGCCCGCAGCTATTCGCTCACACCTCGGTGAGCGGCGCCCCACTGCGGACCGGCGCCCTGCTCACCTCCGCGCCCGTCCCCGGATGGACCGGGGCCGACCACCTCACGACATGTCGGGAAATGGTCGGAACGGTGGTGACCTACTCGCCTGTCGGGCCAGCCGAGCAGGTCACCCGCGAAGGCGGTGGCGCCGTGCGGGCCGCCGCCTTCACCTCCGGGCCGGAGGGCGTTCTTCCGGGTCACGGCGAGGCGATCGGGGCCGGGCCCCGCCGTACCGGTCGTTCTATTCCGCGGGACCGCCGCCGGGTCCCGTTCCGCGGATCTCCCGCCCGCTGCGGGGGAGATCCGCGGAACGGGACCCGGCGGCGGCTCACGTCGCGGGCCGTTACACGCCGATGGCTCACACCCTGGAGCGCGACCGTCGCAGACCGGCGACCAGGCCGACACCGACGGCGGCGAGGACGATCTGCATGACAAGCTCGATCCAGTCGATGCCGTCCGTGGTGGCCACGCCGAGGGACTGGGCGATCGCGGTGCCGATGAGCGCGGCGACGATGCCGACGGCGATGGTCAGGAACCAGCCGATCGGCTGCCGGCCGGGAAGCACGAGACGACCGAGGGCGCCGACGATGGCGCCGATGACGATGGCCCCGAGGATGGACGCGATGGTCATATCAACCTCCTCAATGGGATGAGATCTTCACCTCACGGGAAGCTCGCTACCCTCCGGGCCGGAGTTATGCGCGGCGGCCGGGAAATCCTGGATCAGGGACTTTTCCGCGGCTGCATCTGGGCGACGGCCAGCACCCCGATGACCGCGAGTGCGAGCTGGATGAGGTGTTCCCACCAGTCGATCCCCGGTGTGTCGGCGAGCCCGAGAGCGGCGGCGATGGCGGTGCCGATGAGCGCGGCGACGATGCCGACGATGACCGTCATGCCGATGGAGATGTTCTGCCGGCCGGGAAGGATGAGGCGCGCCAGCGCCCCGATGACGGCGCCGATGATGATCGCGGCGATGATGGATCCGAGCATGTCCGGCTCTCCCCCCGATACGGAGCATGTCATCAGGGGGTTACCCAGGACGTTCACCGGTCATTCGGGAAAGGTGGTGGCCCGCACCGCGCCAGTTGACGGGCCACCGCCCCGAATACCTCGGCGGGCATTCCGCACCGCCCGCCGGAACGCTTTCGCGTTCGTAAAGGAGACGTCCGCCTCCCGGTTCGGGTTCACCCGCCGGGGGACATCCGCCTCCGGGTCCTGGCGCGCCGCGCCAGGAGACGCTCCCGGGTCCGACGACGCCGCGTCAGGCGAGGCCCTCCCCCGGGTTCCGAATCGTCATGACGGGTTCCGGCTCATCACGATCGCGGTCGCGACGGCCGCCACGCCCTCACCGCGCCCGGTGAGGCCCAGGCCGTCGGTCGTGGTGGCGCTGACGCTCACCGGTGCGCCCACGACCGCCGAGAGCGCCCTCTCCGCCTCGACCCGTCGCGGCGCGAGCTTGGGCCGGTTGCCGATCACCTGGACGGCCACGTTGCCGATCTCGAAGCCGGCCGCGCGCACCGTACGGGCGGCCTCGCCCAGCAGGGTGACGCCGGAAGCGCCCGCCCAGCGGGGGTCCGCGGTGCCGAACAGCCCGCCGAGGTCACCGAGACCCGCCGCGGACAGCAGCGCGTCACAGGCGGCGTGGGCCGCCGCGTCACCGTCGGAGTGCCCGGCGAGACCGGTCTCTCCAGGCCAGTGGAGCCCCGCGAGGTGCAACTCGCGACCGGATGCGAACGGGTGGACGTCGACTCCGACGCCCACCCGCGGAAATATCGTGTTCAGGAGTTGAGAACCTCGTCCAGAAGTGCCTCGGCCTTGTCCTCGTTGGTCTTCTCCGCGAGCGCGAGCTCGCTGACCAGGATCTGCCGGGCCTTGGCCAGCATTCGCTTCTCTCCTGCGGAGAGCCCGCGCTCCTTGTCTCGTCGCCACAGGTCGCGAACGACCTCGGCCACCTTGTTGACGTCACCGGACGCCAGCTTCTCCAAGTTGGCCTTGTAGCGGCGGGACCAGTTCGTGGGCTCTTCGGTGTGAGGCATGCGAAGCACGTCGAAAACGCGCTCAAGGCCCTCTTGACCGACGACATCGCGAACGCCGACGAGTTCGGCGTTGTCTGCCGGCACCTGGACGGTAAGGTCGCCCTTGTCGACCTTGAGGACCAGGTAGGTCCTTTCCTCACCCTTGATGGTCCGGGTCGTGATTGCCTCGATCCGAGCAGCCCCGTGGTGGGGGTAGACGACAGTGTCGCCGACCTGGAAAGTCATGTGACAAGTACCCCTTCCGCTGTACTCAAGAGTACCACGTATCCACAGCCTCCCGGAACAGTGAAATCACCATAACTGCAGGTCAAAGCGGCATCTTATGGCTTGACAAATATTCTCTCCTGTGAATCGGCAGGCTGAAAAGCGGTCCCCACCTGCATTCGGCACTCCTCCGCGATCAGGTGGGCCGCCGGAAAACCCGGTATTGGACACGGATAGGGTTGGCCCTGTCCTGCATCCAGTGTGACAAGGAGACCCCGTACCGTGACCCGCAACAGCCGTCGCTGGGCGATCGCCGCCGCCGCGTTCCTCGCCGCCGCCCCCGTCCTGGCCGGCTGCGGTACCGGGGAGGACGCCAACACCAGCAAGCCCTACCACCCGACCGAGGCCGTCACCGTCAGGCAGAACGGCATCGACATCTCCCAGGCGTTCTTCCTCGGCCCCGAGCCCGGCTCGAAGATCCAGGCCGGTGGGGCGATCCCGCTGTACATGTCGCTGGTCAACAGCGCGCGGACCGCCGACCAGCTCGTCGGCGTCGGCATCGACCCGGCCGTGGGCACCGCGAAGATCCCCGCACCCGTCGAGCTCAAGACGGGTCAGGGCGTGCGGATCGGCACGCCCACGCCCACCATCGTGGTGGAGGGCCTGAAGCAGCCCCTGGGCGGCGGGGAGAGCATCAAGATCCAGCTGCAGTTCGCCAACGCGGGCATCATCCCGGTGACGGTTCCCGTCATCACCCGTAGCCGCGAGTTCGCCACCCTGGCCCCGGCGCCGGGCGGGGACCAGTCGTCCACGCCGTCCGCCACGCCGTCGGCGAGCCCCTCGGAGGGCGCGACGGCGTCGCCGTCCCCCAGCCCCTCCACCACCGAGTGACCGGCGGCGGCCCGCGCGATTCCGCGTCGGCCGCGCCACCGTGAACATGCGAAGGGGGCGTGCGGGACGACTTCCCGCACGCCCCCTTCGTCAGCCCTCCACGGGGTCGAACTTGTAGCCCAGCCCGCGGACCGTGAGGATGCAGCGCGGGTTGGAGGGATCCGCCTCGACCTTGGCTCGCAGCCGCTTGACGTGCACGTCCAGGGTCTTGGTGTCGCCCACGTAGTCGGCGCCCCAGACCCGGTCGATGAGCTGGCCCCGGGTGAGCACCCGGCCGGCGTTGCGCAGCAGCACCTCCAGCAGCTCGAACTCCTTCAGCGGGAGCTGCACCTGGTCACCCCGGACGGCGACGACGTGCCGGTCGACGTCCATCCGGACCGGGCCGGCGGTCAGCACCGCCGACTCCGTCTCCTCGGTGTCGCCCTGACGGCGCAGCACCGCGCGGATGCGGGCCACCAGCTCCCGGGAGGAGAACGGCTTGGTCACGTAGTCGTCGGCGCCCAGCTCCAGCCCGACGACCTTGTCGATCTCGCTGTCCTTGGCGGTGAGCATGATCACCGGGACGTTGGAACGCTGGCGCAGCGAGCGGCAGACCTCGGTCCCCGGCAGGCCGGGCAGCATCAGGTCCAGCAGCACCAGGTCTGCGCCGTTGCGGTCGTAGGCGTCCAGCGCCTCGGGGCCGGTGGCCGCGACCGCGACCTCGAAGCCCTCCTTGCGCAGCATGTAGGACAGGGCGTCGGAGAAGGACTCCTCGTCCTCGACGACAAGCACGCGGGTCACTGCGCGGCCTCCAGGGGGATCGGGGTGTTACGGGGTACGGCTACCGCCTGTCCGCCGAACGCGGGCAGGCGGAGGGTGAAGGTGGAGCCGGAGCCTTCCTTGCTCCACACCGTCACCGCGCCGTTGTGGGCGGCGGCGACGTGTTTGACGATGGCCAGGCCGAGGCCGGTGCCCCCGGTGGCGCGCGAGCGGGCGGCGTCGACGCGGAAGAACCGCTCGAAGATCCGCTCCTGGGCGCTCTCCGGGATGCCGATCCCCTGGTCGCTCACGCTGATCTCGATCGACTCGTGGTGCGGGCCCACGGCACGCGCGCTGACCACGACCCGGGTCTGCTCGGGGCTGTAGGCGACCGCGTTGTCGATGAGGTTGCGCAGCGCGGTGACGAGGAGCTCGTCGTCGCCCCAGATCCGCAGGCCCTCGACGCCCCCGGTGACCAGGCTGATGTTCTTGGCCGCGGCGGTGGTATTGCAGCGGTCGATGGCCTCGTGCACGGCGTCGTCGATCGGGACGGGCCCCGGGGTGGGGATGGGTTCGGCCCCCTGGATGCGGGAGAGCGTGATGAGGTCCTGGACGAGGTAGGTCAGGCGGGCGGCCTCGTGCTGCATCCGCCCGGCGAAGCGGGTGACCGCCTCGGGGTCGTCGGCGGCGTCCTGGATGGTCTCGGCCAGCAGCGACAGCGCGCCCACCGGCGTCTTGAGCTCGTGGCTCACGTTGGCGACGAAGTCGCGGCGCACCGCCTCGACCCGGCGGTGCTCGGTCTGGTCCTCGGCGAGCACGAGCACCTGGCCGTAGGAGCCCAGCGGGGCGACCCGGACCGCGAAGCAGGTGGAGTCCTGGCCGAACTTGTGCCCGGCGACCTCGATCTCGTTCTCCCGGATCTCGCCGTCCCGGCGGACCCGCCTGGCCATCGCGAGGAGCTCGGCCACCACCAGGTGGTCACCCTTGACGAGGCCGAACGCCCGGGCGGCCGAACTGGCCCGGAGCACCCTGTCGTCCCTGTCGAGCACGACCGCCGAGGACGGCAGCACGGCCAGCACGGAGGCGACGCCCGGTGGCAGCGCACCGGGCGCGACGTCGTCCACCGGCGTCAGCACGACACGCCGTCCCTCGATGTTGTGCCGGACGACCATCACGGCCAGCGCTCCGACGACGAAGCCGGCCAGCGCGGCCAAGCTCGCCAGCAGCTCACTCATGCGGTCCTCCTGTAGGCTTCACGGTCCCGATGGTAGGCGGGCGTTTTCCCCTTCAGGCAGCTCAGAGCGGCACTACAACGGCCTTTCCCGCAATGTTCACTTTACGGTCGGGGTTCGTTCACCGTCGCCCGCGTACGTTGAGGGCCATGCGCGACCTCTATCACGAAGAACTCGACGCCCTCACCGACCGGCTGATCGAGATGACCCGCCTGGTGCGTTCCGGGATCTCCCGGGCCACCACCGCCCTGCTGGACTCCGATCTCCAGCTCGCGGAGAGCGTCATCTCCCAGGACGAGGAGGTCGATCGGCTCTTCGCGGAGATGGAGGCGTCGATCTTCGACCTGATGGCCCGGCAGCAGCCGGTGGCCGTCGACCTCCGCATGGTCATCGCCGCCCTGCGGATGGGCACCGACCTGGAGCGGATGGGCGACCTCGCCGAGCACGTGGCCAAGGTCGTACGGCTGCGCCACCCGGAGTCGGCGATCCCGCCGGAGCTGCGCGCCACCATCCTGGAGATGGGGCAGGTCGCCGAGCGCCTGGTCACCAAGACCGGCAGCTGCATCGCCTCGCGCGACGTGGAGTCCGCCATGGAGATGCACGGCGACGACGACGCCATGGACCGGCTGCACCGCCGACTGTTCAAGATCCTGCTGGCCGACGACTGGAAGCACGGCGTCGAGCCTGCCATCGACGTGACGCTGATCGGCCGCTACTACGAGCGCTACGCCGACCACGCGGTCCGCATCGCCAACGACGTGGTCTACCTGGTGACCGGTTCCCGGCCGCAGGACGGCGTCCTGTAGCGGAACCGCGGGACCACGGAATCACCGGATCGGGAGCCGGTGGGCACCGTCACCGCGGAAACCGGGAGCGGAAACGCGGGATCGGGGGAGGGGGAAGGGCCCGTCGGCGCGGCGGGCCTCTCCCCTTTTCACGTGGTTTCCCGTGGTTCCCATGGTTTCGCTTTCGGCCGGGGGCGGGCCTTTCCCGTGGCCTCGTTCTGGGCCGGCGGCGGGCCGCTCCGGTCACGCCGGGGCGGCCCCTCGGGGCCTACCGGCCCTGGTTGGCCACGGCCTCGATGGCGGACGCGGCGGCCTCTGGGTCGAGGTACTCGCCGCCCTTGACCACCGGGTGGAAGTCGTCGTCCAGCTCGTAGCGGAGCGGGATGCCGGTGGGGATGTTGAGCCCGGCGATCTCGTCGTCGCCGATCTGATCGAGGTGCTTGACCAGCGCCCGCAGCGAGTTGCCGTGCGCGACGACCAGGACGGTACGGCCCGCCGCCAGGTCGGGGACGATCCGGTCGTACCAGTAGGGCAGCATCCGCTCGACGACGTCCTTGAGGCACTCGGTCCGCGGCATCAGCTCGCCCGGCAGCAGGGTGTAGCGCGGGTCGCCGGCCTGCGAGAACTCGTCGTCGTCGGCGATCGGAGGCGGCGGGACGTCGTAGGAGCGGCGCCAGAGCATGAACTGCTCGTCACCGAACTCGGCCCGGGTCTGGGCCTTGTCCTTGCCCTGGAGCGCGCCGTAGTGACGCTCGTTGAGCCGCCAGGAGCGGTTGACCGGGAGCCAGAGCAGGTCCGCGGTGCCCAGCGCGAGGTTCGCGGTCTGGATCGCCCGGGTCAGCACCGAGGTGTGGAGCACGTCGGGCCGCACCCCGGCCTCCACCAGCAGCCGACCGCCGCGCCGCGCCTCCTCCTCGCCCTTTTCCGACAGCCCGGCGTCCACCCACCCGGTGAACAGCCCCTTGGCGTTCCATTCGCTTTCGCCATGCCGCAACAGCACCAAAGTCGCCATGCGGACAAGCCTAGAGCGTGCCCGCGCCCCGCTACGGAGCGGCCACTGCGTCGGGGTCCTCCGCCCGCCGGGTCTTCTCACCGTCGAGGTCCGCCGGCCGCCGGATCTCCCCTGCCGCCGGAACCCGCCGCCCGCCGGGCCTCCTCACCGTCGGGGTCCGCCGGTCGTCGGCCCTTCCTCGTCCTCGGGACCCGCCAGCCGCTGGATCTCGTCGTAGGAGGGGACCTCGGCGACCGGGTGGCCGCCCGCGGCGACGGCCCGCGCCGTACCCGTGATCGCGCCCAGCGCCGCGCGGAACAGCAGCGAGCCGAAGCTGATCCGCCGCACCCCCAGCTCCGCCAGCCGGGACTGCGGCACCCCCGGCTGGACGAGCACGTTCAGCGGCACCCCGGCCGCCGCGGCGAGCGTCTCCAGGTCCCGCCCGGCGGTCGCGCCCGGGACGAACACCCCGTCGGCTCCGGCGTCGGCGTAGATCCGCACCCGCCGTACGGCCTCGGCGAGGGCGCCGGGCATGCCCAGCCAGAACGGGTCGGTGCGGGCGTTGACGAACAGGTGCGGCGCGCTGTCCTTGATCGCCTTGATCAGCTCCGCCTGCTCGGCGGGATCGGCCAGCCGGTCACCGCGGCCGTCCTCGACGTTGACGCCCGCGATCCCCATGGCGGCCAGGCTCCCGGCCAGTTCGGCGACCTGGGCGGGTGAGCCGCCGAAACCGTCCTCGATGTCCACCGTGACCGGAACGTCCAGATGCGCGATCCGGCGGGCCAGCGCCAGCGTCTCGGCGCGTGTCGCGCCCGCGGCGTCCGGCTTGCCCGCCGCGGCGGCCACCCCCAGGCTGGTGGTCCCCACGGCCGCGAACCCGGCCGCCGCCAGCACCGCGGCCGAGGCGTGGTCCCAGGCGTTGGGCAGCAACAGCGGCTCCGGGCCGTGGTGCAGCGCCCTGAAACGCTCGAACGCCGTCGCCGTCGCGCCACCCGCCGTCTTCGCCGCTTCCATCCCCGCCACCCTCGTCTCCCTCGTCCCCATCGCCGCCTCCGTACCCATCGCCTTCGTCACTCCCATCCCTCCGGTCATCGCCGTACCGCCTCGATCGTCATCGCCGTACCGCCTCGATCGTCATCGCCGTATCGCCTCGACCACACCGGCCGCCAGCGCCAGCGCGATCCGCTCGGCGGGGCAGGGCCGCGGTCCCGCCCCGAAGGTCAGGTGCCGCGGGGAACGGCCGGGCCGGAAGCGGTCCGGGTCGTCGAACACGTGCGGATCCCGGTTGGCCGCGGCCACGTCCAGCAGCACCGTCGTCCCGGCCGGGACTCCCCCGGCGGCCTGCCGTACGGCGACGCGGCGCAGCGTCCGCACCGGCGGGTCGTGGCGCAGCGTCTCGGCCAGCAGGTCCTCCACCGGGCAGGGGCCGGCGTCCGCCGCCAGCGCGTTCCGGACGAGATCGGCGGTCGCCGCGCACGCCTGGGCGAGCAGCCCGGCCAGTACGGCGAGCCGCTCCGGCTCCGGGTCGCCGAGCAGCCGCGACAACTCGGCCAGGCCCGCGTCGGCCGCGGCATCGTCCGGGGCGGCCTGGACGGGCGAGGCGACCGGGGAGGGCGGGGTCGCGGGGGGCAGGTAGGCCGGGGCGAGGGCCGCGACCGCCCGTGCGGCCCGCGCGCCGTCCTCGGCCCGCACACCCAGCGCGACGGCCAGCACCTCGACCGGCACCAGTTCCGGGCCGGGATGCCCCGCCGCCCGCCGGAACGCCTCGGCGCGCAGCGCCCGCTCGTCCAGTCCGGCGAGCACGCCCACCGACGCGGCCCGGCGGGCGGCGTGCACCGGGCCGTCGGCGAAACGGCCGACCGCGCCGCGCAGCCAGGCCACGGTCAGCGAGAAGGGCGGCCGCGGCACGGCGGGCACGGTCAGGGCGGGATCGGCCAGGAGCGCCCGCACCTCGTCGTAACGGCTCACGACCACCGGCTGGGCCGGCCGGGCCGCGCTGTTCGGCTGAGAGGTCATGACCCGTACGCTAGGCGCGGAACCCTTCGGCGCCGACCGAAACGTCCGGCGGGGCGCGGCCGGGCTCGGCGAACCGGGCTCAGTGGCCGGGCCCGGCAGCCGGGCTCAGTGGCCGGGCTCGGCGAACCGGGCGAACGCCCTGAGGTTGGCCAGCGACTCGCCGCGCTTGGCGCGCCACTCCCACTCGCGCCGGATCGAGGAGGCGAAGCCCAGCTCCAGCGCCCGGTCGAAACCCTCGTCCGAGTAGGTCAGCACGCAGCCCAGCAGCCGGTCGATCTCCTCCTCGGAGACCGCGGCGAGCGGCACCCGGCCGACGAGGTAGACGTCGCCGACGGGGTCGAGGGCGAAGTGCACACCGTACATGGAGCCGTTCTTGGTCAGCAGCCAGCGGTAGAACTCGACGTGGTTCTCGTCGGGCTGGCGGCAGAAGAACGCCTCGACGTGCAGCGCCTGGTCGCCGACGATCAACCATGTCATGGTGGCGAGCTTGTGCTGGCCGGGGAGTTTGACCAGGAATGCCCCCGGCCGGGGCTCCTCGTAGGAGACCTCAGCGCCTTTCAGCGCCGCCTCGATCACTTCGCGCATGCGTCCACCCTACGAGCCGCCCGCGAGGAGGGGCGCGACTCGGAGAGCGGGCGGGCGGCGGGAGACGGCGGGACGGAGACGGACGACGCGGGAGGTCGGCGGGAGACGGCGGGACGCGGGGTCAGCAGGAGACGGCGATCGGGACGCGGTGCAGGTGCGCCATCGCTCCGGCGTAGACCTCCGAGAGGCGGGCGGCGGTGGCCGACCACCCGAAGGCCGCCGCGTGGTTCACCGCGCCCGCCGACAGCGCGTCGCGCCAGGCGGGCCGGTCCACGAACCGGGTGAGCACCCGCCCCCAGTCGTGCGGGTCGTGACCCTCGACGAGCACGCCGGAGACGCCGTCGCGCACGGCGGTGCGCAGGCCGCCCACGGAGGCCGCGGCGACCGGGGTGCCGCAGGCCTGCGACTCCAGGGCGACCAGGCCGAACGACTCGTTGTGCGAGGGGACGGCGGTGACGTCGGCCGCGCGGTACCAGTCGGCCAGTTCCGGCTGGGGTGCCGGCGGGACGATCCTGACGACGTCCTCGATGCCCAGGGAGGCGGCCAGGTCGGACAGGTACGAGGGCCGGCTCAGGCCGTTGCCGCTGAGGCCGCCGACGCAGGCGACGATGAGCGTCCGCCGGAGCGAGGGACGCTGAGCGATCATCCGGGCCGCGGCGCGCAGCAGCACGTCGGGGGCCTTGAGCGGCTGCACCCGGCCCACGAACAGCAGCACGTGGGCGTCGCGCGGCAGGCCGAGCCGGTGGCGGGCCGCCCTGCGGGACCCGGGCCGGAAGACGCCGAGGTTCACCCCGGGGCTGACGACGGCGACGCGGCCGGGGGTGGCGCCGTACAGGTCGACGAGCTCGCGGGCCTCGGTCGGGGTGTTGGCCACCAGGCGGTCGGCGATCTGGACGACCTGCTCCTCGCCCAGCACCCGCCCCGCGGGCTCGGGCTTGTCGTCCTCGGCCAGCAGGAGGTTCTTCACCTTGGCCATGGTGTGCATGGTGTGCACCAGCGGCACGCCCCAGCGCTCCTTGGCCAGCCAGCCCACCTGGCCCGACAGCCAGTAGTGGGAGTGGATCAGGTCGTAACGTCCCGGGTCGTACATCGCCTCGGTGCGCAGCACGCCCGACAGGAAGGCGCAGAGCTGGCCGGGCAGGTCGCCCTTGTCGAGCTCCTCGTACGGTCCCGCGGTGATGTGGCGGACGGAGACGCCCGGGACGATCTCGGCGATCGGGGGCAGGTCACGGGCCGTCTGCCTGGTGAAGATCTCGACCTCGATCCCGAGATCGGCCAGGCGTTTGGCCACCTCCACGATGTAGACGTTCATGCCGCCCGCGTCCCCGGTCCCCGGTTGGTCCAGGGGGGACGTGTGCATGCTGATCGTCGCGACCCGGCTGACCCGCCGTCGCCTCACGGACACCACCTCCGAAAACGCTTTAACCACTCAATACTTCGCAACATTCCCAGCATCCGGACTCCCCGGGGGTACCGGTGAACCGCCCTGGCAGGATGGGACGCCATGAGGAAGACAGCGGTCGTCACGGGTGCAAGCAGCGGGATCGGCGCGGCCACGGCGCGCCGGCTGGCCGCCGAGGGGTTCGACGTGGTGGCGGGCGCGCGGCGCCGCGACCGGCTCGACGCCCTGGCCGCCGAGGTGCCGGGGATCCGCCCGGTGACCCTGGACGTGACCTCCCAGGAGTCGGTGGACGAGTTCGCCGCCTCGCTCGACCGCTGCGACGTCCTGGTGAACAACGCGGGCGGCGCGATCGGCCTCGAACCGGTGGCCGGCGCCGACGTGGCCGACTGGCAGCGGATGTACGACGTCAACGTGCTCGGCTCGCTCCGGATGACCAGGGCCCTGCTGCCCCGCCTGATCGAGTCGGGCGACGGCGTGCTGCTGATGCTCACCTCGGTGGCCGGGCTGGTCTCCTACGAGGGCGGCGGCGGTTACGTCGCGGCCAAGCACGCCCAGAGCTCGATGGCCGAGGTGCTGCGGCTGGAGCTGTGCGGCGAGCCGGTCCGGATCGTCGAGGTGGCTCCGGGGATGGTGCACACCGAGGAGTTCTCGCTGAACCGCTTCCGGGGCGACTCCGCCGCCGCCGGCCACGTCTACCAGGGCGTCCCCGACCCCCTGTCGGCCGACGACGTCGCCGACGCCATCGCCTGGTGCGTCACCCGCCCCGCCCACGTGAACATCGACCGGCTGGTCATCCGGCCCCGCGCCCAGGCCGCCCAGCACAAGGTCCACCGCGTCTGACGATGGCGAAACCGGTCGGGGAGATCACCAGGGGGACCACGGGCCACAACCGGCTGCGGCGGGTGGACCGCTGGATCACCGCCGCCTGCGGGCGGCTCCTGCGGTCGGCGGACCGCCCACTGGTGGTCGACCTGGGCTACGGGGCCTCGCACATCACGACCCTGGAGCTGTTCGAACGGCTGCGCGCGGTCTGCCCGTCGGTCGAGGTCGTCGGGGTGGAGATCGACCCGGCCCGGGTGGCGGCGGCCAGGCCGTACGAGCGGCCGGGGCTGTCCTTCAGGCTCGGCGGCTTCGAGCTGCCGGTGGGCAGGCCGCCGCTGCTGGTGCGGGCCTTCAACGTGCTGCGGCAGTACGGCGAGGCCGAGGCGTGGGAGCACTGGGCGCTGCTGCGGAGCCGGATCGCGCCGGGCGGGATGATCGTCGAGGGCACCTGCTCGGAGGTGGGGCACCGGGCGACCTGGGTGGGGCTCGACGAGCACGGCCCGCGGACGCTGACCTTCGCGGCCCGGTTCGACGCCTTCGACCGTCCCTCCGACCTCGCCGAGCGGCTGCCCAAGACGCTGATCCACCGCAACGTCCCCGGCGAGCCCGTTCACGCCTTCCTGCGCGACTTCGACCGGGCCTGGGCGGTCAACGCCGCCCTCGGCGCCCACGGCGCGCGGCAGCGCTGGATCGCCGCCGCCCGGATGCTCGCCGCGGCCTGGCCGGTGGCCGTGCGCCCGCCGCTCGGCGGCGAGGGCCGCTGGCGGCTCGGCGAGCTGACCCTCGACTGGGCGGCGGTCGCCCCCCGGAACCCGGGCCGGCCCCCGGAGCCCACGGCCGACGTCCGTGACCGGTGACCGGTGACCGGAATCCGCGACCGGCCGCCGGGAAGCCTCGACCGGCCGTTCCCGGGGTCCCGGCCCGCCCTTTCGCGTCCGGAGATCCGGGGCGTCCTCCCCGGAGCCCCGGGCCGATCACCTCGAAGCCGGAAACCCTGACGGGAAGGCCACTTCCGCGTGACTCGACAACCCGTAGTACTACCCCTCGTGGTGCGGGAGCTAGGCTTGTTCCCGTGAAGGGTCTGGGCGAGTTGGAACGCAGCATCATGGACATCATCTGGGCGCAGTCATCCCCGGTGACGGCGCGCGAGGTCGGGCGTCTGATCGCCGACCGGGACCTCGCGCCGACCACCGTGATGACCGTGCTCGACCGGCTGACCCGCAAGGGCTTCCTCGTGCGCACCCGTTCCGGGCGCGCCTGGCGCTACGAGCCGGCCGAGAGCCGCGACGCGTACGTCGCGGAGCTTATGCTTGAGGCGTTGGACATGACCGGAGACCGGTCCGCCGCGCTCACCAGGTTCGCCCAGGCCGTTTCCGGTAGCGAGGCGGAGATCCTGCTCAGAGCCCTTTCGGAGCTGGAGGACGAGTGATAGCCGCTGCAGCCCTGGCGATACTCGCCGTGGTCTGCGCGATTGGAGCCTGGCGGTTCACCCACGCACGGTGGACCTACCGCGCTCCCCATGTGGCCATCGTCCTGTGGCAGGCACTCGGGGTGACCTGGGGCCTCGCGGGGACGGGGGCCCTGCTGGCCTATGCCCTGGAGCCCTACCGGCAGGGTGTGCTGCACGGTCTCCTCTCCTTCGTCCACTCGGCCTTCGACGGCGGCTACGACGCCCCCGGCCCCTACGACGTGCCGAGGATCCTCGCCCTCATCACGGGACTGACCGCGCTGTCGGTGCTGGTCGTCGTGCTGCTCACCGCGGCCTCCCAGACGCTCCGTGCCCGGCGCCGTCACCGCGTCCTGCTGGCGCTGGTCTCCCATGACGACCCCGACGTCCCGGGCGTGCGGGTCCTCGACCACCCCGGCGCCACCGCCTACTGCGTGCCCGGCCTGCGTTCCCAGGTCGTCGTCAGCGCCGGCACCTTGAAGCTGCTGTCCCCCGACGAGCTGACCGCGGTGCTCGCCCACGAGAGCGCGCACGTCCGCGAGCGCCACGACCTGGTGCTGCTGCCGTTCGCCGCCCTGCACCGGGCGCTGCCCTGGTCGCGGCTGGTCAGACTGATACAGAGCGAGGTCGGCCTGCTGGTGGAGATGGCCGCCGACGACGCCGCCCGCCGCTACTGCTCACCCCGCCGCCTGGCCACCGCCCTGCTGCGCTTCGGTACGGCGGGCAGCGTCCCCGCCCCGCAGGGAACGCTCGGCGCGACGGGGACCTGCGACACGGTGATGGCCCGGGTGCAGCGCCTGGTCAACCCGGTGCCGGACCTGCCCCGGCGGATCCGCTACGCCATCGTCGCCTTCTCGGTCACGCTGACCTCCTCGGCCCCGCTGCTCTGGCTGATCCCGCACTGACCACGCCGGCCGTACGGCCGTGGCGCCACGCCGGCCGGGCATGCCCGCGCACGGCTCAGGACGCCGCGCCGGCCGCTCCGTTCCGCCTCATCGCGCCGGCCCGCGTTTGCTGGTGTTAGCCACCGTGTTTGCATTTGCAAGCAGAGTGGTGCACACTGGACACATGGCACTACCGAAGGTCGGTTCGATCGGCGAGTACATCCGGGAGCAGCGGACGCAGGCGAAGATCTCTCTGCGCCAGCTGGCGGCCTCGGCGGGGGTCTCCAACCCCTACCTCAGCCAGATCGAGCGCGGCCTGCGCAAGCCCAGCGCGGAGATCCTCAACCAGATCGCCAAGGGCCTGCAGATCTCCTCCCAGGCACTTTACGTTCAGGCCGGCCTCATCGAGGATCGCGAGCCCGACAGTGACGTGCTGACCGCCATAAGGGCCGATCGCAACATCACCGAGCGGCAACGCCAGGTGCTGATCGACATCTACGAGTCGTTTCGCAAGGAGAACCGGTCGGAGACACCGGCCGAGGGCGCGTGGACCACGGGGGACGCGCACCCGGCGGCGGAGTCTCCGGGGGGCGGCACGGACTCCTCGCCCGACGACACGCCCTCGCCCGAGGACCGCGTGACCACGCCGGAGGACGGCGGGTCCCCGAAGGCGGCGGCGAAGCCCAAGACGTCAAACCGGAAAACCAGGAGGACTGATCAATGACGTTCACCACCGAGGTCAAGAAGCTGGCCGACTCCAAGCCGTTCTACGCCGTGGCGGGCGCGGGCGACTACGCGGTCGAGAAGCTCCGCGAGATCCCCGACCAGCTGCAGCGGCTCCAGGACCGCCGCGAGGAGATCCGCGAGGCCGCCAAGGAACTGCCCGAGCGGGCCAGGACGTTCGCCGACAAGGCCGAGGTCTACGCCAAGGACTTCCCGGAGAAGGCCCGCGTCTACGCCGACCAGTTCACCAGCATGGCGGCCGGCCTCTACGAGGAGTTCGCCACCCGTGGCCGCAAGGTCGTCTCCCGGGCGAGCGGCGAGGCCGCGCTGGAGCTGGAGGAGGTCTCCGAGACCGCCGAGCCGGCGATCGCCGCGTCGGCCACCAACGCCTCGCCCCGGAAGACCACCCGCACCACCAAGCCGAACAACGCCGCGCGCGCCTGACGCCGGCACCGCGCCCGCCCCGCGCCCCCGTCCGCTTCCGCGGCGGGGCCGCGGGGCGGGCGCTTTCACATCCCGCGCGCCCCGGAAGCCGGTCCGCGCACCGCGGGCGTCCTCCGGGGCGCCGGCCCGCACGCGCCCGCGGGCGGCTCCGGTTCGCGTGCCGCACACACGTTCCGGCGGCATTAGTCTGAGAGACACCAGCGAGGCGAACGTTTAGGAGAGGCGATGCTCCAGATCCACGGCGTGTTGGACCTGATCTTCTGGGTGCTTTCCATCGCCGCGTTCGCCATGTCGGCCTGGGCCCTCTTCCACGCCGTACGGACGTCGGCGCGGGCGTTCGCGGTCGCCGGCAAGCAGAGCAAGAAGTTCTGGCTGATCGTGCTGGGACTGGCGGCCCTCTTCTCGTTCGCCTCCGCGGTGGGCTACTTCGGGGTCGGCCTCGGCCAGCTCAACATCTTCGCCATCGCCGCGGTGATCGCGGCCGGCATCTATCTCGCCGACGTGAAGCCGGCCGTCGGCGAGGTCGGCCGGGGCGGCAACTCGGGCCCCTACGGCCCCTGGTGATCGCCGCCCCTCCGTTCGGCCCGCCCGGACCCGCGACCCGTTCGCCCGGACCCGCGACCCGCCTGCTCGGCGGCCCTGCCGCCGGGACGCACGGCCCGGCCACCCGGGCACACGGTCCGTCGCCCCGGACGCCGTAACCCCGTTGCCCGGCGGGCGGCGGACCAGGTAGACATTCCGGATGATGTTCGCCGACAAACCCATCCTGTCCGGGGACCGCGTGACGCTCCGCCCCGTCGGCCCCGAGCACGTCGAAGGGCTGTGGGAGCTGGTCAACGACCCGGAGACCGGCCGGCTGACCGGCTCGCACGCCAAGTCCGACCATGAGGCGATCAAGCGCTGGTACGCCTCGCGCGGCGAGCACGACAACCGGCTGGACCTGGCGATCTGCGCCAACGACCAGGACGGCGCCTACGTCGGGGAGATCGTTCTCAACGATCTCGACACCGACAACCTCTCCTGCAACCTGCGCATCGCCCTGATCGGCCCCCGGGTGTTCGGCAGGGGGTACGGCGGCGAGGCGATCCGGCTGGTGCTCCGCCACGCCTTCACCACCACGCCGCTCCACCGTATTCACCTTGAGGTCTTCACCTTCAACGAGCGGGCCCTGCACGTCTACCGGAAGGCCGGCTTCGTCCAGGAGGGCGTGCATCGTGACGCCCTGCGGTGGGACGGGGAATGGCACGACTCGATCACCATGGCGGTACTGGCCCCTGACTGGAAAGTCAGAGAGATTTGACATACATGTAGTGATTTTTTGGAAATATCTTTTGACACTTCCGAAACAATGCTACGTTCACTGGGAGCGCTCCCACCTGTGCGGAATGTTGGTGTGGAGGAAGTTATGTCGGATCTACCCACACTTGCCCAGGTCGCGGCGGAAGCGGGGGTCTCCCCCGCCACGGCGTCCCGGGTACTCACCGGTTCGGTGCGGGTCAGCACGTCGACCCGCAGGCAGGTGCACGACGCGATCTCACGTCTCGGTTACGTCCGGCACCGCGCCCCCAGGGGCGGCGCCGGACGCCGGTCCGACCACATGGTGGCCGCGGTGCTCTGCGAGCCCGTACACCGTCTGTTCACCGAGCCGTTCTACGCCAGGCTGATCACCGCGGCGGAGGAGGTGCTCACCCGCCACGGCGTTCCCCTCGCGATGATGACGGCCACCGCGGCGACCTCGACCGTCGCCACGCCGCCGCTGGTCTCCGGCGGCGTCGACGGCGTCCTTCTCATCGGCGCCAGGGAGCGGCACCCGCTCGCGGTCACCCTGGCCGCCTCCGGAGTCCCGATACGGTGCCTGGGCAAGCCGCCGGAGGGCATCGAGCTTCCACACGTCGACATGGACAACCGCGACGGCGGACGGCAGGCCGCCGAGCACCTGCTGCTCGGCGGGCGGAGGTCCGTCGCCGTCATCTCGGGCCCGCCAGGGCTGCCGGCGGCGCGGGACCGGCTCGACGGCTTCCTGCAGACGCTCGCCCTGGCCGGGATGACCGGGGTGCCGGTGGCATACGGCGACTTCAGCCACAACTCGGGCGTGCACGGCATGCAGTGGCTGCTGCGCCGGATGCCGAACGTGGACGCGGTGTTCGCGGCCTCCGACGTCATGGCCGCCGCGGCCGTCCAGACCCTCCGGCGGGCGGGACGCAGGGTGCCGGACGACGTGGCCGTGATCGGCTTCGACGACGCCCCCGTCGCCCGGCGGACCTCTCCCCCGCTGACCACCGTGCGCCAGCCCGTGGAGGAGTTCGCCGCCCTGGCCGCCCGCCTGCTGCTGCTGGCCATGTCGTCACCGGCCACGGCCGGCGGCGCGGGCAACAACCCGGTCCTGCCCACCGAGCTGGTGGTCCGTGAGTCCGCCTGAGCCCGGTGGACTTCAGGCGGGAGACGTCCTCGCCCGTCGTTACGACCTGGTGGAGCCGATCGCGGCGGGCGGCATGAGCGTCATCTGGCGTGCCTTCGACCGGTCCCTGCAACGGCAGGTCGCGGTCAAGGTGCTGGACGGCGATCTCGGCTCCGACCGGGGAGACCGGGAGCTGATCCGCCGGGAGGCCCGCGCCACCGCGCGCCTCATCCACCCGGACGCGATCGAGGTGTACGACTACGGCGAGACGGTCACCACCCGGGGCCGCCTCGCCGCGTACGTGGTCATGCGCCTGCTGGAGGGCCGGCCGCTGGCCGACCGGATCGCCGAGGGGCCGCTGCCGTGGCGGGAGGCGGCGGCCATCGCCGCCCGGCTGGCCGCCGTGCTGGCCACCGCCCACGCCCGCGGCATCGTCCACCGGGACGTGACCGCCGAGAACGTGCTGCTGACCGCGGACGGCGCCAAGCTGCTCGACTTCGGCATCGCCGCGTTCATCGGCGAGGGCGATGACGACCACGCCTCCGACTACGGCACCCCTCCCTACGTCGCGCCGGAGCGGCTGACCGGCACGACGGCCGACCCGGCCGGCGACGTGTACGCGCTCGGCGTGCTGCTGTTCGAGATGCTCACCGGCGGCCCGCCGTACCCGGAGCGGACCTGGGAGGAGATCGAGAACGCGAGACGGGAGGGACCGCCGCCGGAGGTCCGGGCGCCGGGCCTGCCGTCCGGGATCGCCGCGCTCTGCCGGAGCTGCCTGTCGGCCGACCCGGCGGAGCGGCCGAAGGCCCGCGAGGTGGCCGACCGGCTCTCCCGGCTGCCGTCCAGGACCCGTACGGCGGCGCGGACCGTGATCGTGCGCTGGACGCTGGTGGCGGCGGCGGTGGTACTGGCCGCGGGAGCCCTGACGTGGTATCAGGTGCTCGGCCCGGGAGGCCAGCGGGCCGGGCCGGGCACGGCGCTCGGGCCCGCCACGCGGCCCGTCCCGTCCGCGACGCCCCGTCTCGGCGCCTCTCCCACCCCGGGCCGGGCCCGCTCCCCGGACCCCCCTTCCCCCGTCTCTCCAGACCGGTCCGCGGGCTCCCCTGACCAGCCCGCGGACCTTTCCACGCCGCCCGCGGACCCCCCTGACCGGTCCGCGGGCACCCCTGAGCGGTCCGCGGCCACCCCGGACGGATCCGCCGGTTCCCCCGAGCGGTCCCCGGGGACGGTCGAGCGGCCACGCGCGGACCGGACGGCCCGCGCGTGGCGGTCGCCTCCGGACCGCGGGGCGCCCGAGACGGCCCCGGTGGCGGAGGTCCCACCGGTGCCGGACCTGGAGGGAAGCGTGCGGGGCTTCAACGCGCTGCTCGCCGAGGGGCAGAGCAGGGGCGGGATACGCCCGGACGTGGCGCTGGACCTGCGGCAGGTGCTGGACGGCGTCGTCTGCTGCTCCGGCGACCTCGCCGTGGTCCGGGAGAAGATCGACACCCGGCACCGGGAGGGCGCCCTGTCGGACGGGTTCCGCGACGCGCTGAGGGACCAGCTCCGGTACGTGGCGCTGGCGCTGACCGGCTGACCGGCCGGCCGGCCGGCCGCGCCCCGCCGCGTCCGCGGGGCGCGGCCGGTGAAACTTTCACGGAACCCGGGGGCGGGCCGGAGCCGTACGGTGCCGGGACGGCGCAGGTCACGCGGCCCGCGGGGGAGACGGGACGGTCGACGGGCGGTTGACGGGCGTCCGCCGGGCGGCCAAGCATGACGACGCGACCGGCCGCACCTCCCTCGCGGGGAACCCCCCGCGGGCAGATCCGTCCTCGACTCCTCGAAGGGCACCCGATGAGAGTCCTGCGTGTTCGCAGGTGGATGGCGGCGCTGGCGGCGCTCGCCGTCACCTCGGCGCTGGCGGTCGTGTTCGTCTCCTCCCCCGCGGGCGCGGCGGGCGGCACCGGAACCGGCTACCTGCACACCTCCGGCAACAAGATCGTCGACAGTGCGGGGGCGACCGTCCGGCTGACCGGCATCAACTGGTTCGGCATGGAGACCGACAACAGGACCTTCCACGGTCTGTGGTCGAGCAACCCGTGGCGGAGCCAGATCGACAAGATGGCCTCGCTCGGCTACAACACCTTGCGCGTGCCGTTCTCCAACGACGCGCTCAAGCCCGGCGCGACGGCCACCAGCGTCAACGACTACGTCAACCCCGACCTGGCCGGGAACACCCCGCTGCAGATCCTCGACAAGGTCATCGCCTACGCGGGCGGCAAGGGAATGCGGATCATCCTCGACCGGCACCGTCCGACCTCCGCCGGGCAGTCGGCCCTGTGGTACGTCTCCGCGACGCCGGAGAGCACGTGGATCGACGACTGGAAGGCGCTCGCCCGGCGTTACGCGGGCAACACCACGGTGATCGGCGCCGACCTGCACAACGAGCCGCACGCCGAGGGCACCAACCCGGCGGCCACCGGGTCCTGCTGGGGCTGCGGCGACCCGGCGCGCGACTGGCGGCTGGCGGCCGAGCGGGCGGGCAACGCGGTCCTCTCGGTCAACCCCGACTGGCTGATCTTCGTCGAGGGCGTGAGCTGCCCGAGCGGCGGTCTGTCCAACGTCTGGGACAACGACCCGAGCAACGACGAGGACTGCGGCTGGTGGGGCGGCAACCTGTCCAAGGCCGGGCAGTTCCCGGTACGGCTCAGCGTGCCGAACCGCCTGGTCTACTCGCCGCACGAGTACGCCACGTCCGTCTACCGCCAGGCGTGGTTCGACGACCCGTCCTACCCGGCGAACATGCCCACGATCTGGGACCGGTACTGGGGCTACCTCCACCGGCAGAACATCGCCCCGATCATGATCGGCGAGTTCGGCAGCACCATGCAGTCCCCGATCGACAAGGTCTGGCTCCAGGAGCTGCTGAAGTACACCGGCACCGGGGTGAACGGCATGTCGTTCACGTACTGGTCGTGGAACCCCAACTCCGGTGACACCGGGGGCATCCTCAAGGACGACTGGACCACGGTCGACCAGGTCAAGCAGGACATCATCCAGCCCTACCTGATCCCGCCGTCCGGCGGGAACGGCGGGACCCCGGGGCCCTCCCCGTCCGGCACCCCCACCGCCACCCCGACGGCCACCCCGACGGTCTCTCCCACGGCCGGCCCGGCCTCGTGCACCTCGTCGTACAAGCTCGTCAACTCCTGGCAGGGCGGCTTCCAGGGCGAGCTGACCATCAAGAACTCCGGCGGTTCGGCGCTGAACGGCTGGAAGGCCACCTGGACGATGCCCTCGGGCGTCACGCTCGCCAGCGCGTGGAACGCCGTCGTCACGACCAGCGGCACGACCTGGACGGCGCAGGGCCCCGACTGGGCGCGGAACCTGGGCGCCGGGCAGTCGGTCGCGGTCGGCTTCACCGCCAACGGCACGGCGGGCGAGCCGTCCGGCGTCACCTGCTCCGGATCCTGACCCCCTCCGGGGAGCCCCGGCGGCCGGTCCCTTCCCGGTGACCCGGCCTCCCGGGGCCCCCGGCACCTCCGCGGGTACGTGAAAGTTTCAGACGGCGGGAAATCCCCCGCCGGGATCTCAGCAGCCTGGCGGCCCGCGGCGTGAAACGCGGGTGTAACCCGGAATCCATCCCATTGACATCCGGACACCCAGCCTCAAAAAATCCCTTTTGGGAGCGCTCCCACCCCCCTTTCCCCCGGCTCCAACCGGCACGTGACCGCAACCAGCGGTTTTGTGCCGACCCACCCCCTGGAGGACCTTCCCGATGCCTCAATCCCCGCAAAGAACGGGAGCGCTCCCACGCTTCCGGAGACGGATCGCCGGGCTGGCGCTGCTCAGCGTGGCGGCCGGGATGACCACCGCGCTGGCCGCCGCGCCCGCGCAGGCGGCCGTCGCCTGTGAGGTGACCTACACCACCAACGACTGGCAGGGCGGCTTCACCGCCAATATAACGATCAAGAACCTCGGCGACCCGCTGAACGGCTGGACTTTCGGGTTCGCCTTCCCGGACGCCGCGCAGAAGATCCAGCAGGGCTGGAGCGCCACCTGGTCGCAGAGCGGCCAGAACGTCACCGCGAAGAACCTCGACTGGAACGGCAGCCTCGCCACCGGCGCCTCGACCAACATCGGCTTCAACGGAAGCTGGTCCGGGTCCAACCCCAAGCCGAGCAGCTTCTCGATCAACGGCTCCACCTGCGGCGGGTCCGGCCCCGTCAACAAGGCGCCCACCGCGAAGATCACCAAGCCGGTCGCGGGCGCCACCTTCACCGCGCCCGCCACGGTGGACATCACCGCCGACGCGGCCGACTCCGACGGCACGGTCTCCAAGGTCGAGTTCTACAACGGCACCACCCTGCTGGGCACCGACACGACCGCGCCGTACGCCTACAGCTGGACCGGCGTGGCGGCCGGCGACTACTCGATCACCGCCAGGGCGACCGACGACAAGGGCGCCTCCACCACCTCCGACCCGGTCGGGATCAGCGTGCGGGCCGACAGCGCCCCCGCGGTCGTCCTGAGCCCGGCCACCCTCGCCGTCCCCGAGGGCGGCAGCGCGAACCTGTCGGTCAGGCTCTCCAAGGCCCCGGCCTCGAACGTCACCGTGACGACCACCAGGACCAGCGGTGACACCGACCTGACGGTCGCCTCCGGCGGAACGCTGACCTTCACCCCGGCCAACTGGAACACCGCCCAGACGGTGCGGATCGCCGCGGCCGAGGACGCCGACAAGACCTCCGGCACCGCCGAGTTCACCGCGGCCGCCGCCGGCCACACCTCGGCCAAGGCGACCGCCACCGAGGTGGACAACGACACCACCGGCGGCGACAACGAGTACGTCCAGCGCTTCACCACGATGTACAACAAGCTCAAGGACCCCGCCAACGGCTACTTCTCGCCGGAGGGCGTGCCGTACCACTCGGTGGAGACCCTGATGGTCGAGGCGCCCGACCAGGGGCACGAGACCACCTCCGAGGCCTACAGCTACTACCTGTGGCTGGAGGCCGCCTACGGCAGGGTGACCGGCGACTGGACCAAGTTCAACGCCGCCTGGGCCTCGATGGAGAAGTACATCATCCCCTCCACCGCGGACCAGCCGACCAACTCCTTCTATAACCCGTCCAAGCCCGCCACCTACGCCGGCGAGTGGGACGACATCAAGCAGTACCCGTCCAAGCTGGACGGCGGCGTGAGCGTCGGCGTCGACCCGCTCGCGAACGAGCTGAAGAGCGCCTACGGCACCAGCGACGTCTACGGCATGCACTGGCTGCTGGACGTGGACAACACCTACGGCTTCGGCCGCTGCGGTGACGGCACCACCAGGCCCGCCTACATCAACACCTACCAGCGCGGCCCGGAGGAGTCGGTCTTCGAGACCATCCCGCAGCCGTCCTGCGACACCTTCAAGCACGGCGGCAAGAACGGCTTCCTCGACCTGTTCACCGGGGACAGCAGCTACGCCAAGCAGTGGAAGTACACCAACGCCCCCGACGCCGACGCCCGCGCCGTCCAGGTCGCCTACTGGGCCCACACCTGGGCCAAGGAGCAGGGCAAGGAGTCGCAGGTCACCGCCTCGGTCACCAAGGCCGCGAAGATGGGCGACTACCTGCGCTACGCGATGTACGACAAGTACTTCAAGAAGCAGGGCTGCACCAGCACCTCGTGCCCGGCCGGCACCGGCAAGGACAGCTCGGCCTACCTGCTGAGCTGGTACTACGCCTGGGGCGGCGCGCTCGACAGCTCCGCCGGCTGGGCCTGGCGGATCGGCTCCAGCCACAACCACTCCGGCTACCAGAACCCGATGGCGGCCTGGGCCCTGTCCAGCGTGGACGCGCTCAAGCCCAAGGGCACGACCGCCGTCCAGGACTGGACCACCAGCCTGAAGCGGCAGCTGGAGTTCTACCGCTGGCTGCAGTCGACCGAGGGCGCGATCGCCGGTGGCGCCACCAACAGCTGGCAGGGCCACTACGCCAGCCCGCCGTCGACCCTGCCGACCTTCTACGGCATGGCCTACGACTGGCAGCCGGTCTACCACGACCCGCCGTCCAACCAGTGGTTCGGCTTCCAGGCGTGGTCCATGGAGCGCGTCGCGGAGCTCTACTACGCGACCGGCAACGCCGACGCCAAGCTCGTCCTGGACAAGTGGGTCAAGTGGGCGACCGACAACACCACGGTCAACGCCGACGGCACCTTCCAGATCCCCTCGACCCTGGTGTGGACCGGCCAGCCGGAGACCTGGGACCCGAACAACCCGCGTCCCAACACCGGGCTGCACGTCAGCATCCGCGACTACACCACCGACGTCGGTGTGGCCGGCTCCTACGCCAAGGTGCTGATGTACTACGCGGCCAAGGCCGGTGACGCCAAGGCCCAGAGCATCGCCAAGGGGCTGCTCGACGGCATGTGGAAGAACAACCAGGACGCCAAGGGCGTCTCCACCCCGGAGACCAAGGCCGACTACAACCGCCTCGACGACCCGATCTACGTCCCGGCCGGCTGGACCGGCAAGATGCCGAACGGCGACGTGATCGACTCGAACTCCACCTTCCTGTCGATCCGGTCCTTCTACAAGAACGACCCGGACTGGCCGAAGGTGGACGCCTACCTGAAGGGCACCGGTCCCGCGCCGACCTTCAACTACCACCGGTTCTGGGCCCAGGTCGACGTGGCCGTCGCCCTGGCGGAGTACGGCCGGCTCTTCGGCTGACCCGCACCCGGCCCCGGCGGGGCAGGGCCGGCCCGGCCGGCCCACCCCCGCCCTGACGGAGCGGGGCCGGCTCCCCGGCCGGCCCGCCCCCGCGAGACCTCGGGGCGTGACGGTACCCCTGACCTGCCGTCACGCCCCGAGCACCATCGACCGCCCCGCCGCTCCCCTCCCTCACGGGCCCGCCGTACCCCGGCGCCCGCCGTACCCCCCTCACCGGCCCGCCGTACCCCCGGCGCCGATCCGCGGAACCCGTCTCGTCCACAGCACCGTCTCGTCTCCCGAGAGGCACCCCCCGATGAGGAAACACCTGGCGGCACTCGGCCTGGCGGCCGTGGTCGCCGCCCCGCTGCCCGCCGTGGCCCAGGCCGTGCCGGCGAGCGCCGCCCCGGCGTTCGCCTACGGCGATGCCCTGCAGAAGTCCATCTGGTTCTACGAGGCCCAGCAGTCCGGCAAGCTGCCGAGCTGGAACCGCGTCGGCTGGCGCGGCGACTCGGCGCTCAACGACGGCAAGGACGCCGGGCTCGACCTGACCGGCGGCTGGTACGACGCCGGCGACCACGTCAAGTTCGGCCTGCCCATGGCGGCCAGCGCGACGATGCTGGCCTGGGGGGCGGTGGAGTACCGCGACGCCTACGACTCCGCCGGGCAGCTCACCCACCTGCTGAACAACCTGAAGTTCGTCAACGACTACTTCATCAAGGCCCACCCGTCGCCGAACGTGCTCTACGGGCAGGTCGGCAACGGCGGCAAGGACCACGCCTGGTGGGGTCCGGCCGAGGCGATGCAGATGGAGCGGCCCGCCTACAGGATCGACGCCTCCTGCGGCGGGTCGGACCTCGCCGGGGAGACCGCGGCCGCGATGGCCGCCTCCTCGATGGTCTTCCGCCCGACGAACCCGTCCTACGCCGACACGCTGCTGACGCACGCCAAGCAGCTGTACACCTTCGCCGACACCGTGCGGAAGAAGTACAGCGACTGCATCTCCGACGCCCAGGGCTACTACAACTCCTGGAGCGGCTACAACGACGAGCTGGTCTGGGGCGCCATCTGGCTGTACCGGGCCACCAAGGACGCCTCCTACCTCGCCAAGGCCGAGTCCTACTACGACAACCTCGGCACCGAGCCGCAGTCCACGACCAGGTCCTACAAGTGGACGATCGCCTGGGACGACAAGTCCTACGGCGCCTACGTGCTGCTGAACAAGCTGACCGGCAAGCAGCGCTACCTCGACGACGCCAACCGCTGGCTCGACTACTGGACGGTCGGCGTCAACGGCCAGCGGGTGAAGTACTCGCCGGGTGGCCAGGCCGTACTCGACCGGTGGGGGTCGCTGCGCTACGCCGCCAACACCGCGTTCGCGGCGCTGGTCCACGCCGACACGATCACCGATTCGACCCGCAAGGCGCGCTACCACGACTTCGCCAAGCGCCAGATCGACTACGCGCTCGGCGACAACCCGCGCAGCTCCTCCTACGTGATCGGGTTCGGCGACAACCCGCCGAAGAACCCGCACCACCGCACCGCGCACGGCTCGTGGACCGACCAGATGACCAATCCGGCCGAGACCCGCCACACCCTGTACGGCGCGCTCGTCGGCGGCCCGCCCGACCCCGACGACGCCTACACCGACAAGCGCGACGACTACGTGATGAACGAGGTCGCCACCGACTACAACGCCGGCTTCACCGGCGCGCTCGCCCGCCTGTACTCCGAGTACGGCGGAGCCCCGGCGACCGGCTTCCCCAAGGCCGAGACGCCCGACGGCCCGGAGATCTTCGTGGAGGCCGGGGTGAACGCCTCCGGCACGACGTTCACCGAGATCAAGGCCATCGTCCGGAACCAGTCCGCCTGGCCGGCCCGCGTCCTGGACAACGGTTCGTTCCGCTACTACTTCACCCTCGACGGCGACACCACCGCGAGCCAGGTCACCGTCTCGTCGGCCTACAACCAGTGCAAGGCGCCCACCGGGCCGACCCTGCTGTCGGGGAAGACCTACTACGTCACCGTGGACTGCTCGGGCACCTCGATCGCCCCGGCGGGCCAGTCGCAGCACCGGCGTGAGGTGCAGTTCCGCATCGCCAGCACCGGCGCGTGGGACCCGTCCAACGACTGGTCGTACAAGGACATCCCGACCACCCCGGGCGCGACCCCGGTCCGCACGCCGAACATGACCCTGTACGCGGGGACGGCCAAGATCTGGGGCAACCCGCCCGGTGACGAGCCGCCGCCGGTCGAGGACGAGGTCGCGCCGACCGCGCCGGGCAAGCCCGCCGTGTCGGCCGTCACCTCCTCCGGGGCGACGCTGACCTGGACCGCCGCCACCGACAACGTCGGCGTCACCGGCTACGACGTCTACTCCGGCACCACGAGACTCGGCTCGGCCACCACCGCCTCCCTCACCCTGACCGGCCTCACCCCGAACACCGCCTACACCGTCCACGTCGTCGCCCGCGACGCCGCCGGAAACACCTCCCCGGCCTCCGCGAGCACGTCGTTCACCACGACGGCGCCCCCGGTCGGCGGCTGCACCGCCGCCTACAAGGTCACCAGCTCCTGGGGCGGCGGCTTCCAGGCGGACGTGACGGTCAAGAACGAGGGCGCCTCGGCCATCAGCGGCTGGACCGTGAGCTGGAAGTTCGCAAACGGCCAGACCGTCACCCAGCTCTGGAACGGCTCCCACACCCAGAGCGGGGCGGACGTGACCGTCAGGAACATCTCCTGGAACGGCAACCTGGCGCCCGGCGCCACGGCCGCCTTCGGGTTCACCGGAACCCAGAACGGCGCCAACGCCGTCCCCGCGGTGACCTGCGCCGCGAACTGACCCCGTACGCCGGAGCCACCGGCCGCGGCGGGCCGGTCCCGGAACGCCGCGCCCCGGTGCCCCCGCCGCGGGCGCGGCCCCAGGCCCGGCCGGACGTGACGGACCCCTCCGTCCGGCCGGGCCCCTCTCTCCCAGCCCCTACGACACCCCCGCCCTCGTACGACCTCCGGGTCACCCCCGGAAGAGGCAGGCATGAGAACCCGACTCGCATTCCTCGTCGCGCTCCTGGCGTCGTTCTTCGTCTGGGCGCCCCCCGCCCACGCCGCCACCGGACTCCACGTGAGCGGCACCAAGATCCTTGAGGGGAACGGCACCCCGTTCGTCATGCGCGGCACCAGCCACGCGCACACCTGGTACCCGTCCCAGACCGCCTCCTTCGCCGGCATCAAGTCCCTCGGCTCCAACACGGTCCGCGTGGTGCTGAGCGGCGGGCGCTGGACCCCCAACACCGCCTCCGACGTGGCCGATGTCGTCTCGCTGTGCAAGCAGAACAAGCTGATCTGCGTGCTGGAGAACCACGACACCACCGGGTACGGCGAGCAGAGCGGCGCCTACACCCTCGACCAGGCCGTCGACTACTGGATCAGCGTGAAGAGCGCGGTCGCCGGCCAGGAGGACCACGTCGTCATCAACATCGGCAACGAGCCGTTCGGCAACAACGCCACCACCCCCGGCTGGACCCAGGCGACCTCCGCCGCGATCAAGCGGATGCGGGACGCCGGGTTCCAGCACATGCTCATGGTCGACGCGCCCAACTGGGGCCAGGACTGGAGCTTCACCATGCGCGACAACGCGGCGACCGTGTTCGCCGCCGACCCGCAGCGCAACACCGTCTTCTCCATCCACATGTACGGCGTGTTCGACACCGCCGCCGAGGTCACCGACTACATGCAGCGCTTCCAGACGGCGAACCTGCCGCTGGTGGTCGGCGAGTTCGGGTTCAACCACTCCGACGGCGACCCCGACGAGGACACGATCATGGCCCAGGCGCAGTCCCGGGGCATCGGCTACCTCGGCTGGTCCTGGAGCGGCAACGGCGGCGGCGTCGAGTATCTCGACCAGGTGACCAACTTCAACACCGCCGACCTGACGAGCTGGGGCCAGCGTCTCTTCAACGGGGCCAACGGCATCGCGCAGACCTCCCGCGAGGCCACGATCTACGGCAACCCCGGCACCCCCGACACCCAGAAGCCCGGCAGGCCCGGCAAGCCCGCGGTCTCCGAGGTCACCTCCACCGGCGCCAGGCTGACCTGGACCGCCGCGACCGACAACGTCGGCGTCACCGGCTACGACGTCTACTCGGGCACCACGAGGCTCGGCTCGGCCACCACCGCCTCCCTCACCCTGACCGGCCTCAACCCGAGCACCGCCTACACCGTCCACGTCGTCGCCCGCGACGCCGCCGGGAACGTCTCCGACGCCTCCGACTCCGCCTCCTTCACCACCCTGGCCGGACAGGCGAGCGGCTGCACGCCCTCCTACAAGCTGGTCAACTCCTGGCAGGGCGGCTTCCAGGGTGAGATCACCATCAGGTGCGCGAGCGCCGTCACCTCCTGGAAGACCACGCTGACCTACCCCTCCGGGGTCGGCATCACCCAGGTCTGGAGCGCCAAGGTGACCGGCGGCGGGCCCGCCTACACCTTCACCAACGCCGACTGGAACGGCACGATCCCCGCCGGGGGCTCCACCACCTTCGGCTACATCGGCTCCTGGAACGGCACCGGCACCCCGCCCGCGCCCACCTTCTCCTGACGGCCCCTGACGACCCCGCCCACGAGGGGGTACGGCCCGGCCGGCCGTACCCCCTCCCCTCACGCCGGCTCCGAAAGTTTCGGACTAGCGACACAAGTTTCTGACACCCGGGTCCCGGCCCCGCCGGGCCCGCCTCCCCCCAGGAAGGAACCACCCATGTCACGAACCCGCAGGGTGATCGCGATCGGAGCGCTCGCCCTCCTGCCGGTCGCCTCGGCCGTCGTCGCGGCGTCGCCCGCCCACGCCTCGGAGCCGCTGCGCGCGCACGCCGAGGCGCGCGGCAAGTTCATCGGCACGGCGGTGGCCACCACCCAGCTGGCGAACGAGGCGTCCTACCGGACCATCGCGGCCACCGAGTTCAACCAGGTCACACCCGAGAACGCGATGAAGTGGGACGCCACCGAGCCGAGCCGGAACCAGTTCAACTTCTCCGGCGCGGACGCCGTCGTCGCCTTCGCCGCGCAGAACGGCCAGCAGGTGCACGGGCACACCCTGGTCTGGCACAGCCAGACGCCGAGCTGGGTGGAGAACCTCGACGCCACCACCCTGCGCTCGGCGATGAACAACCACATCGCCACGGTCGTCGGACGCTACGCCGACAACCCCGTCGTCAAGTCCTGGGACGTCGTGAACGAGGCGTTCAACGAGGACGGGACGATGCGTGACTCGTTCTGGTACCGGAAGCTGGGCAGCGGCTACATCGCCGACGCCTTCCGCGCCGCCCGCGCCGCCGACCCGGACGTCAAGCTGTGCATCAACGACTACAACGTCGAGGGCGTCAACGCCAAGAGCACCGCCATGTACAACCTGGTCAAGACGCTGCGCGGGCAGGGCGTGCCGATCGACTGCGTCGGCTTCCAGGGCCACCTCTCCCTGCAGTACGGCTTCCCCGGCCAGGTCAAGGAGAACGCCCAGCGCTTCGCCGACCTCGGGGTCGACGTCCGGTTCACCGAGATCGACGTCCGGATGGCGGTCCCCCGCGACTCGACCAAGGACGCCCGGCAGGCCACCTACTACCGCAACGTCATGGACGCCTGCCTCGCGGTGAGCCGGTGCGTGGGCGTCACGATCTGGGGCTTCACCGACAAGTACTCCTGGGTGCCCGACACGTTCCCGGGTGAGGGGGCGGCCCTGCCGTACGACGAGAACTACGGCAGGAAGCCCGCCTACACCGCGATCCACGACGCGCTGGCCGCCGGCGGTCCCGACCCCTCCGACACCACGCCGCCGACCGCGCCGGGCAGGCCGTCCGTGTCGGCCGTCACCTCCTCCGGGGCGACGCTGACCTGGGCCGCCGCGACCGACAACGTCGGCGTCACCGGCTACGACGTCTACTCCGGTACCACGAGACTCGGCTCGGCCACCGGCACCTCCCTCACCCTGACCGGCCTCACCCCGAACACCGCCTACACCGTCCACGTCGTCGCCCGCGACGCCGCCGGGAACACCTCCCCGGCCTCCGGGACGGTGGGCTTCACCACCCTGGCCGGGCAGTCCACCGGCTGCACGCCCACCTACAAGCTGGTCAACTCCTGGCAGGGCGGCTTCCAGGCCGAGATCACCATCAGGTGCGCGAGCGCCGTCACCTCCTGGAAGACCACGCTGACCTACCCCTCCGGGGTCGGCATCACCCAGGTCTGGAGCGCCAAGGTGACCGGCGGCGGGCCCGCCTACACCTTCACCAACGCCGACTGGAACGGCACGATCCCCGCCGGGGGCTCCACCACCTTCGGCTACATCGGCTCCTGGAACGGCACCGGCACCCCGCCCGCCCCCGCCTTCTCCTGACGCCTCCCCGCGACCCGGCGTGGCCTCCACCGCTCCCCCGCGGAGCCGGCCGCGCCGGGCGCGCTCTCCGGCCTCAGTCCAGGACCGGGTGGTTGCTCCGGAACACCCCGCGCGGGTCGCGGGCCCGCTTGACGTCGCGGAGCCGGGCCAGGGCGTCGTCCGGGAAGGCCGCCGCCGCCCGCTCCCCCTTCCCGAGATAGGTGAACGGCTTGCGCCCGCTGACGTACCGCGCGAGACGGGCCACGATGGCCTCCTGCCGGTCCGCCACCGCGGGCACCAGCTCGGGGGCCGGCACGACGCCGATCAGGCCGAGGATGTACGGCTCGGCGAAGTGACCGCAGGCGCCGCCGCCCTCGGCCGGGCGGGCCAGCGCCCCGCCCAGGTGGCGGAGCTGCACGACGGCCAGCGGGGCGGTGGGCTCGGCCAGCAGCGCCCCGGCCACCGTGTCGTCCAGGGCGGTCAGCAGCTCCCCCCGGGCGAGGCTGTGCGACGGGGCGGTGGGCTCGGCGCAGATGCCGCCCAGCTCGGCCACCGGGAGCGTCCCCCGGCTGTCAATGATCGACCCGTCGATCTCGTCGAGGCGGCGCAGCAGTGCCCGGGCCTCACCCTCCTCGCCCAGGAACGTGGTGTCCACGGTCACCACGGACCGGCCCCGCAGGAACTCCGGGAGCTCCGGGAGCGGCGGCAGGTTCAGCAGCTGGAACCACACGGTCAGTTCCTCGGGGGCGTCCTCGGTGATCTCCCGGAAGGCGGCCAGCACCTCCGGGGCCCGCTCGACCGGCCACATGACGCGCCCGCCGTACAGGGCGGGCGCCGGGTGCAGATCGAACTCGATGGCGGTGACCAGCGCGAAGTCCCCGCCGCCACCGCGCAGCGCCCAGAACAGCTCGGCGTCGGAGTCGGCGGTCACCGTACCCCGGCGGCCCTCGACGTCGACGACCTCGAAGGCGCGGACGCTGTCGGCGGCGAAGCCGTACCGGCGGCTGAACCAGCTCAGGCCGCCGCCGAGGGTGTAGCCCACCACGTTGGGCGCGGGTGAACTGCCCGCCAGCCCGGTCAGACCGTGCGGGCTCGTCGCCGACAGCACCTCGCCCCACGCCACGCCCGCCCCGACCCGGGCCG
This sequence comes from Streptosporangium sandarakinum, assembly GCF_013409935.1. Taxonomy (GTDB): domain Bacteria; phylum Actinomycetota; class Actinomycetes; order Streptosporangiales; family Streptosporangiaceae; genus Streptosporangium; species Streptosporangium nondiastaticum. The sequence goes on from NZ_JACCCO010000001.1 coordinate 2,726,421, forward strand.
TGCGCCGCTCCGGCCGCACCTCCACGCCGCCGAGCCGCCGGGTCCGCAGCAGGATCACCCCGTCCGTGTCACCGGACGCGCCGTGGCCGCTCGGCTGGGCGGCCACCGACAGTCCCACCCGGTGGGCGTGGGCGGCCAGCGCGGCCACATCGTCGGCGTCCTCGGCCTCCACCACGGCCCTGACCCGCTGGTCCACCGAGAGGTTCCAGGCCTTCCCGGCCTGTTCGAACCCCTCGTCCCCGGCGACCAGTACCCGTCCTCTGACCGTGCGCCGCAGGTCGTCCCCGAATGTCATGATCTCTCCTCTTCCTTCGCGCCGCCATCGTCACGGAGGCGACTTGCGGAAGAGCTGGGAGCGGTTTGCATACGGCTTGAGCCCGGGAGCGGCGGCCGGTCGTCCCGGGGGCCCGGCCGGGCCGGAGGGTGCTGCGGGCCGGGGGTACGGCGGGCCGGCCGCGGGGTGTCAGCGGACGTCCCGGCCGATCCCGTGCTCGCGGAGCGCGGCGACGAGCCAGCGGGCCAGGCGAATGTGGCCCTCGCGGGTGGGATGGACCCCGTCGGGCAGCAGCGCGTCACCGCCCCAGCGCCGGTCGATCGGGTCCAGGAAGGGCGCCCGCTCCCCGGCGGCGACGGCCGCGACGGCGTTCCGCACCTCGTGGGCCCACGGGGGCGCCGGGGTCATCCAGATGGGGCCGACCACGGCGATCCTGGTGCCCGGCCAGCGGGCCCGGACCGCCTCCAGCAGGATCCCGGCCGCCTGTCCGACCCGGCCGGGGGAGACACCGCGGTCGTTGTGCCCGCCGGAGACGATCAGCAGGTCGGGGGCCGGCCGCCAGGAGAGCTCCAGAGCGAAGGAGCCGAGGAACGTGCGTCCCACCCTGCCGGGGTTGACGTAGCCCGTCCCGGGCGCCCCGGCGGTGACGAGCTGCCAGCCCAACTCGCGGGCCGTCTCGGCGGCGTAGGTCTCCCACGGCTCGACCGGACCGGAGCCGGCGGTGAAGCTGTCGCCGATGACCATGACCAGCGGGGCCGCCCGGCCGGGCCCGAGGTGGTCGCCGGGCGCCCCCGTCTCCGGTCCGGCCGTCCGGGTCCCCCCGGCCGTGCATCCCGAAATAAGGCAGCAAATCCCGACAAGTAAGGCGAGTGTCCATGCTCGGGGTCGTCCAGGCACGGGCCCGCGCATGTCACCTCGGGGATCTCTGGGCTGCCGACAGGGGTGCCGGCGGGGGCCGGTCCCGCGGGCGCGGCGGCTCGCGCTCGCCATCCGGAGCGCCGCGCCGACCGGGCGAGGACTCCGGCGCCGCCGCCCGGCGGGACCGTCATGAGCAGACCGGCATCTTGACGCGCTCCCCGGCCTGAAGGCCCGGGGATTCAGCCCGTGCCGCGTCATGCGGCGCCTCTGTGGCTTCCTGCTTCGCCGACCCGCGCCACCGCGAGCGGTGGTCTTACCGGGTCTCCACAGGCGTTTCGCCTGTCCGCCCGTCCGGCGGCCAGGACGTTGATCGCCGCGTTGACGTCCCGGTCATGATCCGCCCCGCACGGGCAGGTCCATGACCGGACGGAAAGCGGCATCGATCCGGCGACGGCCCCGCACGCCGAGCACAGCTTCGACGAGGGAAACCAGCGGTCGATCCTGGCGAAGGTCCGCCCGTACCGGGCGGCCTTGTACTCCAGCATGGCCACGAAGGCCGACCAGCCTGCGTCATGGACGCTCCCGGCCAGCCTCGTGCGCGCCAGGCCCCTCACCGACAGGTTCTCCACGTACACCGCTTGGTTGTCGCGGATCAACGCGGCAGAGAGCTTGTGGGCGAGGTCCCGGCGCGCGTCGGCCGCCCGGGCGTGCGCGCGGGCGACCCCGACGACGGCCTTCTTACGGTTGTTCGACCCCTTCACTTTCCGGGAGAGGGCCTGCTGCGCCTTGCGCAGGCGTCTGTACGGCAGGCCCGCCTCGCGGGCCTCGGTTCGTGCGCGCAACCCGTCGTTGAACACCACGCGGGCGCACCCGAAGGCCCGCGCCAGCGCCTGGCGCCGGGCGGCATTCGGACAGAGCCGGTATTGGTAACGAAGCCGCACGGCCATCATCGTGCCACTCGACCATGACCGAGCGTAGGGGAATCCGGGCGATCCGTGAACACATCGGCGCCCGCGCCGACGCCGCCCACCACCTCGGCGAGCACACCATCGCCGAACGCGGGTGGCCGGTCCTTCGCCGTCCTGATGTCCCACGCCTGGTGGGCCGAACGACAGGACCAGGAAGGTCAGGGCACGCCCGCGCCCTGGCGGGCACTCCCGCGCGGGCCTTCACCTCCGGTCTGAAGACCGGAGCACCGGCCCGCATTTCGGTAGCCCGGACCGGGAGCGCCGGTCCGGGGATCGTGGAATTCCCCGGCACGGATCCGGCGGCGGGATCACGGGGACGACGGGCCCCCAGCCGCCCCTTCGATCCCTTTCGTTCACTCCCGCCTCATCCGGCCTGCCGCCAGGGGTAGGTTTTTGAAATATTGCAGGTTGGGCCTTGCCCAAAGCATCACAAATAGGCAGTATCTGGCATTACGGGCCCCCTACCTCAGCCTCGTGTCGTGGTCACCGCCACCTCGTAGTACCGGTAGGGCGGCCCGTCCAACGCGGCCCGGGTCCGGCAGGCCGGAACCACCCGCCCGGAAGCACCGGCGGAATCCCGCCCGGCCTTATCCGCTCCCGAGCCCCGGCCCGCCGTACGGTCCCGCGCCGGAGGCCGGCTCAGCCGCGCCGGCCGCCCCCGAAGGGACTCTCGACGCTGCCCTCGGTCACCAGCCGCTCCATCATCCGCCGCATGGTGTCGGAGTCGTTCAGGTGCGGGAACGGCTCACCCTCGGGAACGTCGACCCCCAGGAAGTCGCACAGCGGCTCCCAGCCCTCCCGGACGTCGAAGATCAGCAGCCGGTCGGCGGGCAGGCTCTTCTGGACCGCGTCCACGTGGCGGTGGAACGCCTCCACGGCGACCTTCTCGCTCGGCAGCTTCTCCCCGAAGCTCCAGGTCTCGCCGAAGACGCTCCGTCCGATCATGTCCAGGACCGGGCGGAGCCTGGCCATCGCCTGGAACACGGCGATCGCCCCCTCCGGCATGCCCGGCGGCAGCTCCCGGCCGGGCCCGTTGGCGAGCAGGGTCCCCATGCTGTCGTACCAGCGGTGGGGGTCGCGCACGGTCAGGACGACCTTGGCGTCCGGATACGCCTCCGCCTGCTCGCGCCAGAAGAAGCTGGCAGGCCAGTCCTGGCTGGACCGGTAGCCCTCGAACACCCGCTCCCAGTCCAGCGGCTCGCCGGAGGCGGCGGGCAGCCACCGGTCGACGTGGTCCGGGTTGGAGAGGATCTCGAACATGTGGTAGCAGGGGCCGAACCCCAGCCGCTCCAGCGCGGCCTTGGTCGAACTGGTCCCGGTGCGCGGGAACCCCGCGCCGATCACCTTCAGCATGCCGTCCCTCGCATTCGACGATCTCCGTACTCGTCCTCCGGCGGCATGCCCACGGCACCGTCCGCCCAATCCGCCGGGATTCGTCCTGTCCTGGAACGGCCATCCGGGACGGCGGCCCACAAGGGTGACGCGCGGGACGGGAACGGCCCCTGCGGGGTCAGCTGACCTGGGAGGAGGGGACGACCCAGGTGTTGCAGTAGCCGACCTTGGCGTATCGCCAGCCCTGGTGGATCCAGGCGGCGAAGTGCTCGCCGCTGCCGTGGTCGCGCAGGCCCACGCCGTTCTGGTCGTCGCCGCGGCCGTACTCCGACTCCAGCACCTCCTGCCAGCGTGAGCCGGTGATGGCGAGCGGGGTGCGGACGCTGCGGGCGAAGACCCCGGCCAGGCACTGCGCCTGGAGCTCCGACCGGCGGCTGTAGGCGTTCTGGGCGGCCTTGGACCGGTCGGAGACCTCCCACCACCAGGCACCGCCGATGCCCGCCATGGACTGCACGTGGTGGCCGTACTCGTGGGCGAGGACCGTCAGGTAGGGCACGTGGTTCCCGGCCGGGTTCCGCCCGCCGGTCTGCTCGATCACGTGGCCCAGGCCGATGTACATGCCCCGGTTGGCGGGGCAGTAGTAGGCGGCGGCGTTCGGGGCGGGGTAGGTGCCGCAGGGGCCGCGGCCCGGACGGGACCAGTAGACCCGGCGCGGAGCCTGGAACACCGCCCCGGCCTGCGAGAACTTGCCCGCCCAGGCCCGGTCCAGGCAGGAGGAGACGGCGTCGAGGTAGGCGAGCATGTCCTGCGACCGAGTCGAGGGGCGCGGGGCGCGGCAGGCCGTGGGAAGCATCACGCCGGTGCCGTACAGGGGGTTGCGCTTGAGACGGGCGGCGGTGTCGGCCCGCCGCATGGTGCGCAGGTCGACGACCTGACGGCGGGCGGCGGCCAGCGCGACGCGGGAGCCGGCGGCCGAGCCGAGGTTCAGCCGCTGCGGGGGCCGGAAGCTGGGCGGGGCGACCTCGGCGCCCTCGATCGGCTCGGGTCCGGGACCCTCGGTGGCCACGGGACCCGACCCGGGGGCGGCCGGGGCCTCGACGTCGTCCCCGCCGGTCAGGCCGGCGACGACCACGACCGCGGTGAAGGCCGTGGCGAGGAGTCCGAGAACGCCGAAGACCAGGGGACTCGACCCGCGCGACCGCATGTGACCGCCTTCCCGAAGAATGATCTACGCCCGGCAATCTAGCGGATACACACATATGTAGGTTTAAGGACTGAAAAATTGGTTATCGCCCGGCCGCCACGGAATGGGTGGTTCTCGATAGGCTCCCGAGCCATGGCGGGATCTTTGATGCATCGAGCGGCGAGTGGCCTGGCCGTGGCCGCCACCCTCGCGCTCACCCTGGGCGCGTCCCCGGCCCTCGCGGCGGGCGCCACCGTACCGGCGGGACGGACCACGGAGGCCGCGCAGGCCGGACGGGCCGCGGTGACCGTACCGATCACCGGGCCCGGACGCGCCGCGGAGGCCCGGAACGCCGCGCCGGACGGGAGGGTGACGAAGGACGCCGTCGAGCTCCAGCTGCGGCCGGACGGCGTCCTGCACGTCAAGGAGACCCTGGAGTTCACGGGGACGGGGCCGACCCGCAAGCTGGTCACCCGGACGCGCTACGACGACGGGAACGACCGGGTCTACCAGGTCACCAACCTGCGGGGCGGCACCCTGCGGGGAGACTCGCTCACCGTCACCGGCCGGAGCCCCGCCACGCTGGAGTACGACGTCAAGGGCGTGGTGACCCCGCTGGGCGACGCCCAGGAGCTGCGCTGGTACGCCGTGGGCGGCTGGCCGGTCCCGGTGGAGCTGGCCACGGTGAAGGTGACCGGGCCGGCCCAGCTTCAGAGCCTGTCCTGCTTCGCGGGCGTGCTGACCTCCGCGATCGGCTGCACCGCCGCCTCCCCCGACCACACCGGGACCACCGCGGACTTCGAGCAGCAGGAGCTCGGGGCGAACGAGGTGCTGACCGTCGTCGTCGGCTACCCGGCGGGCGCCACCAAGGGCGCGCCGATCCTGCAGCGCCGCTTCGAGCTGTCCAACGCCTTCACGCTGAACACCGTCACCGGAGGCGCGCTGGCCGGCCTGCTGGTCCTGCTGCTCGGCGGCCTCGGCCTCCTCTACTGGACTCGGGGCCGCGACGCCCGCGTGGTCGGCCACGAGTCGGGCGCGCTCGACGCGGTGCAGAACGGCCACTTCGCCCCGCCGGACGGCGTGCGCCCCGGCCAGATCGGCACGCTCGTGGACGAGCAGGCCGACGTGGTCGACGTGACCGCCACCATCGTGGACCTGGCCGTCCGCGGCTACCTCCGCATCGACGAGCAGCCGCGCCAGACCTACGACGCCCCCGACTGGACGCTCGTGCGGCTGCCGGGCGCCCAGGTCGGCGCGCTCATGCCGTACGAGCGGGCGCTCTACGACGCGATCTTCGACGGCCGCGACGCGGTGCCGCTCTCCCAGCTCAAGGGCACGTTCGCGGCGAACCTCGGCAAGGTGCGCGACGCGCTCTACCGGGACGTGGTCACCCAGGGCTGGTTCGCCCGCCGTCCCGACACCGTCCGCACCCGCTGGACGACCGTCGGCGTGGTGCTCACCTTCGCCGGGGTGCTCGCCACCGTCGCGCTCGCCTGGTTCACCACGTACGGCGTGCTCGGCCTGGCCCTGATCATCGCGGGCGCCGCGCTGGCCGTGGGCGGGCAGTACATGCCGGCCAAGACCGCCAAGGGGTCCGCGGCGCTGGCCCACACCCTCGGCTTCCGGGAGTATCTCGCCCGGGGCGAGGTCGGCGCCGACGTGCCCCAGGCCCAGCGGGTGGAGCTGTTCTCCCGCTACCTGCCGTACGCGGTGATCTTCGACAGCGTGGACCGCTGGGCCCGCGTGGTCTCCTCGGTCACCGGCAACGGGCAGCAGGCCGACAACCTGTACTGGTACCACGGCCCCGCCGAGTGGGACCTGTCGAAGTTCGCCGACTCGATGCGGACGTTCACCACGACGACGTCGGGCGCGATCTCCGCGACCCGGCAGCTCCGCTCCCTGTAGACGGTTCCGGACGGCGCCTCACCGGGAGCGCGGCGGGCGGTCCGGAGCGACGCCGGGCGAGGAGGCCTCGGACGGTCCGGGGCGGCACCGGATGAGGAGGCCGCGGGCGGTTCCGGCGGTTCCTCGCCAAGAAAGGATCAAATCGGGCGTGCGCCTCGCGGGCGGGGGAAGGACCACGGTCCCCCGCCCGTCTCACCGACGACTGGGAGGAGCCGCCATGAGGATCACCGCCCGACCGCACCAGCTTCCGGCCCGCGTCGCCGCGGGGCTCGTCATCCTGGAGTCCGGGCTGTCCATGGCCGCCTCGAACGGCGAGCGCGCCCGGCAGACCCACGGCATGGCCGCCGGGACCTACCCGTTCCTCAAGGACCTGGACCCGGAGGAGTTCACCCGCTGGCTCGCCAAGTCGGAGATCGCCCTCGGCGCGGCTCTTCTGCTCCCGGTGGTGCCGTCGGCGCTGGCCGGCGCCGCCCTCGCGGCCTTCGCCGGCGGGCTGATGGGCCTGTACCTGCGGACCCCGGGCCTGCGGCGGCAGGGCAGCCTGCGCCCCACCCCCGAGGGGCTCGGCATCGTCAAGGACGTCTGGCTGCTGGGCATCGGGGCGGGGCTGGTGGCCGAGGAGCTCCGCGGGGACTGACCGCCGCGCGACTCCGTGCCGCCCCGGCGGCGGGTGACCGCCGGGGCGGCGCGACCGCGGGCGGTCAGGAGCGGCGCAGGCGGACCTCGCCGACCGGCCGGCCGCCGCCGTACAGCACCCCGGCAGCCAGCTCGTCGAGGTCGGCGCCGGAGAAGCCCAGCGCGCGCAGCGCCTCGACCGTGACGGGGGTCCGCGCCCGCTGGCCGCCGTCCTCGATCTTGACGGTTCCGGCGCGTCCGTCGCTGAAGGCGAACGCGTCGAACGCCTCGGCGCCGGCCTTGAGCATCAGGCCGGGCACGGCGCGCATCAGCCGGGCCTCGGCCCGCCGGGTGCCGGACGTCCACTCGGGGTGGGCGCGGAAGGCGTCGGCGATGCGCCGCTCGGGGGTGCCGGGCTCGGCCAGCACGAACGCGCGGAACGCCCGGGTCACGCCCACCATCGAGACGAAGAACAGCGGGGCGCCGCAGCCGTCCACGCCGGTGGCGGCGACGCGCTCGCCGGTCAGCTCCTCGACCACCTCGCGGATGGCCCGCTGCAGCGGGTGGGCCGGGTCGAGGTAGGTCTCCACGGGCCAGCCGTTGGCGACGCAGGTGGCGAGCATCGCGGAGTGCTTGCCGGAGCAGTTCATGTGGACGCGGGCCGGTCCGCCGCCCGACCGCAGCACCTCGTCGCGGGCGGCGTCGTCCCCGGGGAGGTCCTCCGGGCAGCGCAACGCGCTCTCGTCCAGCCCGGCCCCGGACAGGATCTTCCTGGCCCCCTCCACGTGGAACGGCTCCCCGGAGTGGCTGGCGCACGCCAGCGCGAGCAGCTCGCCCTCCAGGGCCAGGCCGTGGCGCACCATGGCCAGGGCCTGGAGCGGCTTCATCGACGAGCGCGGTGAGACCAGGGCGTCGACCGCGCCGTGCACCCTCACCGGAGACCCGTCGGCCTCGACGGCCAGCATTCGCGCCCGGTGGGTGGACTCCACGAACCCCGAGCGGACAACCTCGACAACCAACGACTCAGCAGACACCTTTGTCTCCTTTCGCGTGGATTCTAGGGTCGCCGGGTGCGCGAGATGATGGGGGGCATGCGTGCGGTGGTACAGCGGGTGAGTTCCGCTTCGGTGACTGTGGACGGCGTGACGGCCGGGGCGATCGACGAGCCCGGCCTGCTGGTGCTGGTGGGGGTGACGCACACCGACACCCCGGCCGAGGCCGCGAGGCTCGCCGCCAAGCTCTGGGGCCTGCGGATCCTGTCCGGCGAGAAGTCCTGCTCCGACGTGGGCGCGCCGCTGCTCGTGGTCAGCCAGTTCACCCTGTACGGCGACGCCCGCAAGGGCCGCCGCCCCACGTGGCAGGCCGCCGCGCCCGGTCCGGTGGCCGAGCCGCTGGTGGAGGCGGTCTGCGCCGAGCTGCGCGCGCTGGGCGCCCGGGTGGAGACCGGGGTGTTCGGCGCCGACATGAAGGTCGCCCTGGTCAACGACGGGCCCATCACCCTGGTCCTGGACGTCTGACCGGCGACCCGCCCCCTGTCCACTATGTCCGACTAACCAGATTTTACCTTCCAATCGAATATTGCGTCACTTTAGGCTTGCGTTTGGGGGATTCCGTCAGGAATTCTGTGTCGCATGCAACCTGGCGTCCCTGTCGACGAGCTGGACCGCGCGATCGTCGCGGCCCTCCAGCTGAACGGGCGGGCCCCCTGGAGCCTCGTCGCCCGCCTCGTCGGCGCGAGCGAGTCCACCGTGGTCCGCCGCGCCGCCCTGCTCGGTGAGAGCGGCATGCTCCGCGTCATCGGCGTGGTGGACGTGCTGCGGTGCGGTCTCGGCGTGCCGGTCCTCACCCGGTTCCGCTGCCGGCCCGGCACCACCTACGACGTCGCCGGCGCGATCGCGGCCCGGCCCGAGGCGCGGTTCGTGGCGGTGGTGTCCGGCGCCGCCGACTGCGTCGCCGAGCTCGTCGTGCCCGACCACGCCGCGCTCGGCCGGGTGATGGTCGCCGACGTGCCCGGCGGCGACCGGGTCATCGAGAGCGAGACGCACGCGGTCATCCGCACCTTCGTCTCCAACCACGACTGGAACCCCGGCGTCCTCGACCCGAAGGCCGCCGCCGAGCTGCGGGACGCGGCCGAGCTCCCCTTCGAGGACCGGTTCCGGGACGACTCCCCGGAGCGGCTCGACGAGCTGGAGCAGGCGATCGTCCAGGTCCTGGGCCAGGACGGGCGGATGCCGTACAAGACCCTCGCCGCGGCCGTCGGCAGCAGCGAGTCGACGGCGAAGCGGCGGGTCGAGTCGCTCGTCCGGCGGGGCTGCCTGCGGTTCCGCACGCTCGCCGAACCCGAGGTGCTCGGCTACGCCGTGGAGTTCATGCTGTGGCTGGAGGTCGAGCCCGGCCGGCTGGAGACCACGGGCCAGCAGCTCGCCGCGCACCCCCTGACCCGCTACCTGTCGGCCACCACGGGGCGCTTCAACCTCGCCGCCCAGGTGGCGCTGCGCCACTACGGCGACCTGTTCCGCTACATGACCGACGACGTCGGCTCGCTGCCCGGCCTGCGGGCCGCCGACGTCACCCTCCAGCTCACCACCTTCAAGCGCGCCTGGGTCCCCATCCCCACCGCCCTGTCGGACCGGAAGGAACCGTGACCGCCATGACCGCCCGTGTCCCCGACCCCACCGAAGCCCCCGAGCAGCAGCCCTGGCAGTGGTCCGAGCAGACCTGGCGCGGCCACGTCGACCGGGTGCGCGCCGGACGCGGCCTCACCCCCGCCTCCTGGCCCGGCGGCGCCCGGGTCGCCGTCGCGCTCTCCTTCGACTCCGACCACGAGACGATCCCGCTGCGCGAGGGCGAGACCCGGCCGGGCAAGCTCTCCCAGGGGGAGTACGGTGCCCGCGCCGGCACGCCCCGCGTCCTGCGCCTGCTGGACCGCCACGGCATCCCGGCGTCGTTCTTCATGCCGGCGGTGTCAGCGCTGCTGCACCCCGGCGAGGTGCGCGACTACGTCGCCGCAGGCCACGAGGTCGCCATGCACGGCTGGATCCACGAGCGCAACATGCTGCTCGACCCCGCCGACGAGCGGGAGCTCGCCCTCCGCGCCGCCGACACGCTGGAGCGGCTCAGTGGCACCCGCCCGGTCGGCATCCGCACCCCCTCGTGGGACTTCTCCGACCACACGCTCGCCATCACCCGCGAGCTGGGCCTGGTCTACGACTCCTCGCTGATGGCCGACGACGAGCCGTACGAGCTGCTGGCCGACGGCGAGCCGACCGGCATCGTGGAGATCCCGGTCGAGTGGATCAGGGACGACGCGCCGTACCTGATGATGGAGCGCTACGGCGCGCTCCGGCCGTACACCCCGCCGCGGGACGTCGCCGACATCTGGCGCGACGAGTTCGACGCCGCCTACGCCGAGGGCGGGCTGTTCCAGCTCACCATGCACCCCCACATCATCGGGCACCGCTCCCGGATGGCGGCGCTCACCGAGCTGCTCGACCACATCGCCGGGCACGACGGCGTCTGGTACGCCACCCACGCCGACATCGCCGAGTACGTCCTGCGGGAGTCCACGTGAGCCCCGCACCCGCCCGCCGTACGGCCGGCCCGAGCGCCCGAGAGAGCACCGAAGGAACCCCCATGAACGTCCAGACAGCCGCCGGAGCACCCGCCACGCGCCTCACCCCGGCGCAGCGCAGGGCGATCGTCGCGGGCGCGATCGGCAACACCGTCGAATGGGTGGACTGGGCCATCTACACCACGTTCGCGTCGGTGTTCTCCCGCCAGTTCTTCCCCTCCGGCAACCCCACCGCGAGCCTGCTGTCCACCCTGGTGGTCTTCGCCGTGGGCTTCCTCATGCGCCCCATCGGCGGCGCGATCCTCGGCGCGTACGGTGACCGGCACGGCCGCAAGAAGGGCATGACGCTGACCATCACGCTGATGGCGGCGGCGTCCTTCGTGATCGCGATCTGCCCCGGCTACGACACCATCGGCATCGCCGCCCCGGTCGTCCTGGTGCTCGCCCGGCTGGTCCAGGGCTTCTCCGCCGGCGGCGAGTTCGGCACCTCGTCGGCCTTCCTCATCGAGTCGGCCGCGAGCGGGCGGCGCGCGTTCGCCGGGTCCTGGCAGCAGGTCTCGGTCGGCGGCGGCGTGCTGATCGCCTCGGCGCTCGGCACCGTCCTCACCTCCTTCCTCGACGACGCCGCGCTGAGCGGCTGGGGCTGGCGCATCGCCTTCGCCGTCGGGGGCCTGCTCGGCCTGATCGGCCTGTGGCTGCGGGTCTCGGTCCCCGAGACCGAGGCGTTCGCCAAGGTCGAGGCGTCCGGCCGGACCCGCGCCAACCCGCTCACCGCGATGTTCAGGGAGCACCCGCGGGCCGCGCTCCGCGTGGCCGGCGTGACCATCGCCGGAACCCTCCTCTACTACATCTGGGTCAGCTACATGCCGACCTACGCCCACGTCGACACCGGCATCCCGCTGAACGAGGCCCTGCTCGCCAACACCATCGCGGTCGTCGTCTTCCTGATCCTGCTGCCGTTCGGCGGCCTGCTCTCCGACCGGATCGGCCGCAAGCCCACGATGACCGCCTTCGCCCTGGGCTTCCTCGTCATCGCCTGGCCGGCCTTCCACTTCCTCGACGGCGGCTTCGGGGCCCTGCTCGTCATCGAGATCATCGGCATGGTCTTCCTGGTCGGCTACTCCGCCAACTGCGCCGCCATCATGGCCGAGCAGTTCCCCGCCGAGGTCCGCACCACCGGCATCGGCCTGCCGTACGCCCTGTCCGTCGCGATCTTCGGGGGCACCGCCCCGTACGTCACCACCTGGCTCAGCTCGAACGGCTACCGCGACCAGGTGTGGCTCTACGTGGTCGCCGCGGCCCTCGTCGGCGTGATCGTCTACACCACCATGCCCGAGACCAAGGGAAAGGAGCTGACCTGATGGCCGGGCCACGTCACGTGCTCGTCACCGGAGCGGCCAGCGGCATCGGCGCCGGGATCTGCGAGCTGTTCGCCTCCGCGGAGGGAGCGCGGATCACCGCCGTCGACGTGCGGGCCGACACCCTGGCCGACCTGGCCGGACGGCTGCGCGCCGATCACGGCGCCGACGTCGGTGAGATCGTCGCCGACCTGGCCGGCGCGGACGCCGCGGCGGAACTGCTCGACCGGGCCTGGCGGGACCGCGGGCCGGTCGACGTCGTGGTCAACGCGGCGGGCATCTACCCGGCGACGCCGTTCCTGGAGATGACCGCCGCCCAGTGGGACCGGGTGCAGAACGTCAACGTGCGGGCGCCCATGCTGGTCACCGCGGCCTTCGGCCGGGCCTGCGCCGCCGCGGGCCGTACCGGCTCGGTGGTGAACATCGCCTCGGGCGCCGCGCTGCGGGCCCGCCCCGGCGCGGCGCACTACTGCACGTCGAAGGCCGCCCTGGAGATGCTCACCAAGGCCGCGGCCGTCGAACTCGGCCCGCTCGGCGTCCGGGTCAACGCGGTCAGCCCGGGATTCGTCACCGTCGACAGCGCCGCCAACCCCGTCACCGAGGAGTACGCCGACGCCGTCTCCGCCAACCCGCTGGGACGGCGCGGCCTGCCCCTCGACATCGCCCGGGCCGTGCGCTGGCTGGCCGGGCAGGAGGCCGAATGGGTGACCGGCACGGTGGTGCGGGTCGACGGCGGAGCCTCGGCGGGCACGACCGCCCTGCCGTTGCACTGGAAGGGAACGAGCGAGGTGCAGACCGCATGACAGACCGGAACACCGACACGACCGACACCGCCGACACGACCGGGGCCACGGGAGTCGCCCCGGGCGCGCCGTACACGATCGTCGGCGGCGGGGCCATCGGCGGGAGCGTCGCCTTCCACCTCGCCAGGGGCGGGCACGACGTGCTGCTCGTCGACGCCGACCCCGCGCACGTCGCCGCGGTCCGCCGCGACGGGCTGGTGCTCCGCCGGGCGACGGGCGACGAGACCGCGCGGGTCCGCGCCGCCACCCCCGAGGAGGTGGACGGCCCGCTGCGGCACGTCCTGCTGTGCGTGAAGGCCCAGGCCACCGACGGCGCGGCCGGCTGGATCGCGCCCCGGCTCGCCCCCGACGGCTTCGTCGTCTCGGTGCAGAACGGGCTCAACGAGCGGCTCATCGCCGAGCACGTCGGAGCGGACCGCGTCGTGGGCGCGTTCGTCAACCTCTTCGCCGACGTGGTGGAGCCGGGCGTCATCCGCGACGGCGGCCCCGGCGCCTTCGTGGTCGGCGAGCTGTCGGGCGAGTCCGGTCCCCGGGTCGACCGGATCGTCTCCGACCTCGCCGGGCTGGGCGCCAAGGCCACCGGGAACATCAACGGCTACCTGTGGTCCAAGCTGGGCTTCGGGATCATGCTGACCGCGACCGCGCTGGCCGACGCGCCGATGGCCGACCTGATCGACCGGCACCGCCCGCTGATGCACGCCCTGGTGGCCGAGGTGTTCGCGGTCGCCGCGCGGCTGGGCCACCGGCTGGAGCCGTTCGACGCGTTCGACCCCGCCGCCTACCTGCCCGGCGCGCCGGAGAACGTCCGCGAGGCGGCGACCGACCGGCTCACCGCCTGGCTGCGCACCCAGCCCAAGGACCGCAGCGGGATCTGGCGCGACATCGCCGTACGGCACCGCCCCGTCGAGGTGCGCGACCACTACGGGGCCGTCTTCGCCGAGGCGGACGCGGCCGGCGTCGCCACCCCGCTGGCCCGCGGCGTGCTCGCCCGCCTCACCGACGTCGAGACCGGGCGCGCCCCGATGAGCGAGGACCACCTGCGCGACCTGGAGGCCGCCCGATGAGCGCGGAAGCCGTGACGGACGCGCGGGCGCTGCACGCCTGGATCGCGGAGCACCGCGCCGACATGCTCGCCGACCTGTCGGACTACGTCTCGCTGGAGACCCCCAGCAACGACAGGGCGCTGCTCGACGCGGGCCTCACGTGGCTCGACGGCTACCTGACCACCCGGCTGGGCGCTCCCGCGGCCACCCGGCGCGTCGACGGCGGGCCGTACGGCGACATCCGGGTCAACGACTATCCCGGCCGGGGGACCGCGCCGATCCTGCTGCTCGCCCACTACGACACGGTGTGGCCGGCCGGCACCCTCGCCTCCTGGCCGTTCACCGTCGAGGGGGACCGGGCGAGCGGCCCCGGCGTCTTCGACATGAAGGCGGGGCTGGTCCAGCTCGTCTGGGCGCTGCGCGCGCTCGACGCCGCCGGGCTTCCCCGGCCGCCGCTGCGGCTGCTGCTCAACGGCGACGAGGAGATCGGCAGCCCCGCCTCCCGGCCGCTGATCGAGGAGGCGGCCGGCGACGCCGCCGCGGCGCTGGTGTTCGAGGCGAGCGTGGACGGGGCACTGAAGACCGAGCGCAAGGGCGTCGGCATCTTCCGCCTGGAGTTCACCGGGGTCGAGGCGCACGCCGGCCTCGAACCGGCCAAGGGCGCCAGCGCGATCGACGAGCTGGCGCGGGCCGTACGCCTGCTGCACGACCTCACCGACCTCGACGCCGGGACGACCATCAACGTCGGCGTCGTCTCGGGCGGCACGGGCTCCAACGTCGTCGCCGGCGCGGCCCGCGCCGAGGTGGACGTCCGCGTCGCCAGCCAGGCCGAGGCGGCCCGGGTGGACGCGGCCCTGGCCGCCCTGCGCCCGCACGACCCCCGCGCCTCGATCGAGGTCACCGGCGGGTGGAACCGTCCCGTCATGGAGCGGAGCGAGGGCACCGCCCGCCTGTTCGGGCGGGCCCGCGACGTGGCCGCCCGGCTGGGCCTCGACCTGTGCGAACGCTCGGTCGGCGGGGCCAGCGACGGCAACTTCGCCGCCGCGCTGGGCCTGCCGGTCCTCGACGGGCTCGGCGCGGTCGGCGCGGGCGCGCACGCCCGGCACGAGCACGTCAGCGTGGACGGCATGCTGGAGCGCGCCGCCCTCACCGCCGCGCTCCTGCGCACGCTGGCCTCCTGACCGGCGGCAGCCGCCTTTCCGGCGAGCCGGGACCGCCGGACGGCCCGGCCCTTTTCCGAGGCGCCGGGCCGTTCCTC
Source organism: Streptosporangium sandarakinum (assembly GCF_013409935.1). GTDB lineage: Bacteria > Actinomycetota > Actinomycetes > Streptosporangiales > Streptosporangiaceae > Streptosporangium > Streptosporangium nondiastaticum. The sequence goes on from NZ_JACCCO010000001.1 coordinate 2,741,589, forward strand.
AGGGGCCCGCCGCCGTCTCAGCGGATGCGGCGGCGCAGGGCGGGGTCGATGGCGACGTTGCGGCCGGCGTCCGGCGGCACGACGACCTCCTGCGCCGCGGCCACTCCCCCGGCCTGGAGCGTGGCGTCCACCGGCACGGTCCGCTTGACCATGGCCAGCGCGACCGGGCCGAGCTCGTGGTGCCGGGCGGCGCTGCCGACGAAGCCGATCTCCGCGCCGTCGTGGGTCACCGGGTCGCCGTGCCGGGGCAGGGTGTCCACGCTGCCGTCCAGGTGCAGGAAGACCAGGCGGCGCGGCGGGTGGCCGAGGTTGTGCACCCGGGCCACGGTCTCCTGGCCCCGGTAGCAGCCCTTGCTCAGGTGCAGCGCCGGGCCGATCCACCCCACCTCGTGGGGGATCGTCTTGTGGTCGGTCTCGAAGCCCAGGCGGGGGCGGTGCCCCTCGATCCGCAGCGCCTCGTAGGCCCACAGCCCGGCCAGGGCCATGCCGCCCAGCCGGTCGGTCAGCAGCGCCCGCGGCAGCAGCACGTCGCCCCCGATGACGACGGACCCCTCGGGCGGGGCGACCGGCGTCCCTTCGGCGACGGACACGACCGCGTAGTCGCCGGTCACGTCGGCGATCTCGACCCGGAGCATGAACCGCATCTTCTCCAGGAACGCGACCAGTTCGGCCGACGTGCCCGGCTCGACGTGCGCCCACACGGCCTCGCCGTCGTCGACGAGCGTCAGGTGGTGCTCCACGCGGCCCTGGGCGTCCAGGAACAGCGTCTGGGTCGGCACGCCGGGCTTGAGGTCATTGAGCTTCTGCGACGTCAGGTCGTTGAGCCAGCTCAGCCGGTCGGGCCCGGAGATCCGTACGACCTCGCGGTTGCTCCGGTCGACCATCGCCTCGCCCGCGAGGAACGCGCGCTGCTCGGCGAACGGGTCGCCGTAGTGTCCGGCGACGTCGGCGTCGGGGGCCTCGGCCGCGACCGCGCCGGGAGTGTCCAGCAGAGGGCTTCGCATGGTCCCAAGCCTACGAGCCCTCAGCGGCACTTACGGCAACGCCCGAACACCGTCAGGTGGTGGACGTTGACCGCGAACCCCATCTCCTCGTCGAACCTGGTCACGAGGTCCTGCACCAGCTCGGGCGCGACCTCGTCGATCTCGCCGCACTCGTGGCAGACCAGGTGCACGTGGTCGGCGTCGGCGGCCAGATGGTAGGTCGGGGCGCCGTGCCCGAGATGGGTGTGGGTGACCAGGCCGAGTTGTTCGAGCAGTTCGAGGGTGCGGTAGACGGTCGAGATGTTCACCCCGCGCGCGGTCTCCCGCACCTTGGCGCAGATCTCCTCGGGAGTGGCGTGCTCGGCGGCCTTGATGGCCTCCAGCACCAGCTGGCGCTGCGGGGTGACCCGGTAACCGTGCGCCCGCAGTTGCTCGTGCCACGACGTCTCGGACATGCCCAGAGTCTAGGGTCTGTTCCGCCGCGGGAGCAGCCCGCCGCGGGCTCGGCCCGGGTCACGTCCAGCGAGGTGGTGTGGAGCCGCCTCCGGGTCTCACGCCTGGACGGATCTCCAGGACTCCACGGTCGCTCCGACGATGGCCTCGATGCGGTCTCCGTACGTCGAATGACCGTCGGACACGAAGCTGCCGTCCCTGAACGGCAACCCGCAGAATGTGGCGCGGAAGTGCCGCGGAGGTCCACCGGGCGGGAGCGGTTCGTATGCCGCCAACGGTGCCATGTCGTAGCCCGACCCTACCCCGTGCCTGTTCCGCGCCACCTGATGAGCCGCTACGCGAAGCAGCGCGTCGAGACCCTTGTCCAAATAGAGCTGCATCTGCCGGAACTGGCCGTCGAGATACTTCTCATGAGCTCTGGAGGGATGCTGCAGGAGGTATGCGCAGACCACAGGCGCGTGCCACCGGTACATCTGAGGATCAGCCTGCTCCTCGGCGAGGATCGCGTGGTAATAGTCCGCGCACACGCCCAGCGGGCCGGCCACCGCACCACAGTCGCACCGAGCCGCAATGGGATCGTCTTCCATGATCTGGAACATAGGGGGTCGGCGACGGCCTCGTCGACGAGGTTTCGGCACCACCGCCCGCGGCGGGGCCGGAGTGATCGTTTCGGCAGGCGGAAAAAGGTTTGCCCGCGGCTGACCCGAGCGCATAGCTTTGGGGCACGCAGAAAGGAGGTGGTCCAGACAATGGTTGACAGTTCTTGGGCTAGCGAGGTGGCTGTCCGCTAGGACGCCGCGACTCCGGACTCTGTCCGGACGTCTCGCGACGTTCGGCGAATCCATGACGATCACCGGAACCCCGGGCTGCCGGAGGGCGGGACGCGAAGAGCCCGTCTATGGTCCATCCGGCCCCGCCGCGAACGGCGGGAGCAGGCCCGGGGTTCTTTTCTTTTCCCGGCCGCCTTGCGCGCGGCCTCCCCGGGCTCTTCTCCCCGGCGGCTCTAGCCGGCCTCCGGCACGAAGTCGGCCACCTTCTTGAGCTCGGCGGAGATGTGCGACTGGATCGGCTGTCCCACCGCGCCCATGTCGTAGGCCCACATCAGGTTGCCGTTGACCAGGCCGTAGAGGCGGTGACCCGCGGTGTACTCCTTGGCGGTGGCGGTGCGGGCGACCACGTCGGTGTGCAGCTCGATCTTGTGGAAGACGACCTCGCCGACGTAGATCTCCACGACCCCGGTGGGGTGCGTCAGGCACACCTCCAGCTGGCGGTCGGGAAGCTGCCGCCAGTAACCGGTCTCGGTGGCCAGTTCGCGGACCCGATCGCCCGCGTCGTCCAGGAGCCAGGTGCGGCTCGTGTAGGTCAGGAACGGCTTGCCGTTGTGACCGAAGACGATCTCCTGCCCGAAGTTGAAGCTCTCGATCGTCGGGTATCCGCCCACTCCGGCGCCCTCCCACCGGCCCAGGAGGAAGGCGATCGGCTCAAGGCCGGGGTGCAGTTCGGGAACGTCCATGGACACGAGCCTAAGGCCGCCCCGGTACGGCTCGCGCCCCCGGTTCCCGCCCGCATTAGGCTGCGTACCATGGCACGTTCACTGGTGATAAAGGTGACCGCCGGCGCGGACGCCCCCGAGCGCTGCAACCAGGCGTTCACGGTGGCCGCGGCGGCGCTGGCGAGCGGGGTCCCCGTCTCGCTGTGGCTGACCGGCGAGGCGTCGTGGTTCGCCCTGCCCGGCCGGGCCAAGGAGTTCTCGCTCCCGCACGCGGCCCAGCTCGGCGACCTGCTCGACGCCGTCCTCGCCGGAGGCCGGGTGACGCTGTGCACCCAGTGCGCGGCCCGGCGGGACCTGACGGCGGACGACCTGATCGACGGCGTGCGCATCGCGGGAGCCTCCACCTTCGTCGAGGAGGTCCTCGCCGAGGGCGTCCAGGCGCTGGTCTACTGAAGGGCGGCGACCCGCCGGGAGGCGGGCCGTCAGGCCTGCTGGGGGAGCACCGCCGTCAGCCGCTCCTGGCGGAGCCGGTCGTACCACGAGTCGTCGATCGGCGGGAGCTGCGCGCCGACCGCCCAGGTGAGCAGGAGGTCGGCCAGGCCCGGGTTGCGGGCGAGCGCCGGGCCGTGGAGGTAGGTGCCGACGGTCTTCCCGGCGTAGCAGCCCTCGGTGCCGTCGCCGTTGCCGGTGCCGACCGCGGTGCGCGCCAGCGGGCGGACGCCGGGCCCCAGCCGGGTGACGCCCATGTGGTTCTCGAACCCGGTGAGCATCGGGATGCCGAGCGCGGGGTCGGCCTCCCCGGCCAGCTCGCCGACCGCCCGGCCGGCGCCCCGGCCGCTGGCGATGTCCAGCAGGCCGATGCCCTGGACCGGCTGGCCCTCCTCGCCGCCGAACGTGCTGCCCATGATCTGGTAGCCCGCGCAGACCGCCAGCAGGGTCGCGCCACGCGCCACGGCCCGGTTCAGGCCGCCGTCGCGGCGCAGCCGTTCCGCGGCCAGGATCTGCGGCCGGTCCTCGCCGCCGCCGATGAGGTAGATGTCGCCGCTCTCCGGCACCGGGTCGGCCGAGCGGACGTGGATGGTCTGCACCGGGATGCCGCGGCGCTGGGCGCGCTGCTCCAGGATCAGGACGTTGCCCTGGTCGCCGTAGGTGCTCAGCAGGTCGGGGTAGATCCAGACGAGCCGCAGGATGCTGTCAGACTGCACGGTCGAACTCCGCTCGGATCTGCTGGAAGGCGGTGTAGTTGGCGATCACGTCGACCTTGCCCGGCGGCTGCGCGGCGAGCGCCTGCTCGAAGGACGCCACGAGCTGGAACGGCACGTTCGCCACGTCCAGCCGGAGCGCGAGGTCGAGCATCCGCTCCCCGGTCACGAAGACCGGCCTGCCGCGCAGTACGCGGTAGTCGACGTCCCACAGCCAGGAGGTGTCGCGGCCGTCGGGCCCCTGGGCGTTCACCGAGAGGATGACCGGCAGCGAGCGGTCGAGCACGTCGAACGCCTCCAGCCAGCCGGCGGGGTTCTTGGCCAGCAGCAGCCGGGCGCGGCGGCCGTCGCGCTCGACCGTGGTGTAGCGGCCGGCGACGGACCTGACCTCACGCAGCCGGGGCAGCGCCGCCTGGACCGGCAGGCCGAACGCCTCGGCGGTGGCAAGCGCGATCGCGGCGTTCGCCCGGTTGGCGCGGCCGGGAAGCTGGAGGTCGAGGACCCAGCGCTGCCCGCGCGGGTCGATCACCGCGTCGTCGTCGAGGAACCAGGAGGGCTGGGGCCGGCGGAAGGAGCACTCGCGGCAGGCCCAGTCGTCCTCGACCGGGCGCGGGACCATCGCCAGGGGGGCCGCGCCGGCGACGTGGCCGCCCGGCGGGGTGTAGTCGACCCCCTTGCGGTCGAGCGGGCCGCCGCACTCGGGGCAGCACCAGGAGTCCTCCTTCCAGGGCTGCCCGGCCGCCACCCAGGTCACCCGGGCGGCGGTGGAGGCGCCCCAGGCGACCAGCGGGTCGTCGGCGTTGGCGATCACGTGGGTGTTCTTGCCGGCCAGGGCCCGCCGCCACTTCTGGGCGAGCAGCCAGATCTCGCCCGCCCGGTCCATCTGGTCGCGGCTGAGGTTCATCAGGGCGATCACACCCGCGCCGGTGGCGTCGATCACCGCGGGGAGGTACTTCTCGTCGACCTCCAGCACGCCGTACGGAGCGTCCTTGGCCGACGCCAGCGCCGACACGTGCCCGGCGGGCATGTTGGCGCCGAAGGCGTTGGTGGCGACGTCGCCGAGCTCCTGGAGGGCGGAGGTGATCAGGCGGGTCGTGGTGGTCTTGCCGTTGGTCGCGCTCACCAGTGCGAGCCTGCGGTCCCGGGCGAGCTGGCTCAGCAGGTCGGGCTCCAGCGCCAGCCCGATCCGGCCGCCGATCACCGATCCGTCGCCGCGGCCGGTGGCCCGGGACAGGGTCGCGGCCGTCCGTCCGAGAGCGCTCGCGAGCTGAGCCCGCAGCGGAAGCTGTGTCATGACCTCTCCTCGCCCAGCGGCCCCGTCGCGGGACGACTCAGCATCCGGGGCTGGTCCGCCGAATCGTTCATGCCGCGATACTAGCCGGGGTTCGGCATGGTCACGGTCCGGCAACGCCCGCGAAAGGGCCGATCACGAAGGTCGCACCGTCCGTCCCGTTCGTACGGCGTGCCTGGCTCGCCCTATCACAGGGTGCCGCCTCCGAGGCGTCCGAGCCGCCCGCGCCGCCCCGGCCGCGCCGCCCGCCGTACGGCGCGCGCCGGTCAGTCGGTGAAGGCGAGTTCGACGTCCTCCGGCGCGGCGGCGTCGAACGGCAGCACGAACCGGCGCGGCCACGCCAGCACGGTCTCCAGCCACCCCGCCCCCATCGTCTGGGCGACGTGCCGGAGCCGGTCGGCGGGAGCGACGCCGATCGTCACCGTCTGGATGTCCCGCTCCACGCTCTCGCGCTCGTCGTCGCCGAGGATGACCCGCCAGGCCAGCGCTCGGTTTCGGTCGGCCTCCATGGACAGCGGGTGGTGGCGCAGCGCCCTGGCCCGATGCCCGAGCAGCTCGGCGCCGCCCGGCGGAGGCGTGACCAGCGGGTAGTCCGGGGCCGGAGCGGGCGAGCGCGGATCGGGCGCGGGCCGGTCGTGCGGGAACAGCCGGTCCACCTCGTGCAGCCAGCGGACCTGCGGGATGACCCACTCGGAGCCGGGCCGCTCCGCGCCCTCCCGTTCCGGGCCGAGCAGCCGGGTCGCGGTGGCCGCCACCCGCTCGGTCAGCTTCGCCGGGTCGGCGACGGTCCGCAGCGACCACGCCCGGGGGGCCACGGCTCGCTCCACCGCCGTGGCCAGCAGGCACTCGCGGCGCCGCAGCGGCAGCTCCGCCCACAGGTCCGCGAGGGCCCGCGGCACCCCCGGCAGCGGCCGGTCGGTGCAGAAGGCCAGCACCAGCGTGTCGGTCCAGATGCGCAGCCACGCCCACTCGGGGGCGTCGGCGAGCAGGTCGGCCTCGCGCAGCTCCACGAGCGTGCAGGCCCGGCCGGTCCGGCACTCCCGGCCGCAGGCCGCCGAGCGGCGCCCGTTGATCGGCGGCGTGTGGCCCAGGGCGCCGGGCACGGCCCGCTCGCGATCCTCCCCCAGCGGCACCCGGATCCGCAGCGGCCGGTCCATCCCGTCGGCGAAGACCGCCGCGGTCCCCGGCTGGAGGGAGACGACCTGCCGCGACTGCTCCTCGCTGAGGTTCATCGCGGCCCCGACGAGCTGCCGGTCGTCCTCGGCCGGCAGGCGGTGCACCACCTTCAGCGCGGTGTTCTTCACCACGTCGGAGACCAGCTTGGTGGGGATCTGCTCGGCCACCACGATGCCCTCGCCGTACGCGCGGATCTCGGCGAGCATGCCGGCCAGCAGCTCGACGGCGTGGGTGCTGGCCCGCCCGGCGCCGCGGTCGCGCAGCAGCCGGTGCGCCTCCTCGATCACGATGACGTGCCGCAGGCCGCTGCTCCGCTCGGTCCTGGCCCGCATCCGCAGGTGCTCCACGATCCGGATGATCAGCGTGCCCATCAGGAACGCCTTGTCCTCGTCGTTGGCGACGTCCTCGATGGCCAGCACCACGTTGCGCCGGAGCAGGTCGCCGATGTCGGCGGGGTGGCCGCCCTCGAAGAACCGGCCCGCCGAGCCGACCCGCAGCGACCGCAGCCGCAGCGAGATGAACCCCTCGACGTCGGCCTGGACCTCCCGGCCGTAGCCGATCTCCTGGATGACGTCCATGGCGTGCTGCTGGAGCTGCGCGAGGGTCGGCACGGCCGGCCGTACGGCGGCGCCGGGCGCGGCCCAGCCGGTCACCACGTCCCAGCCGTTGGCCTCGTAGACCCGCTGCAGGGCCAGCGACATGATCTGCGGGAACGGCTCCTCGGCGTCGAAGGCGGCCATGAACAGCGCCCGCACCATGTCGATGTGCGCCTGGACCGGGTAGCCCGGCTCGGGCGCGAGCGGGTTGACGCTGAACGGCACCGCCTCGGGGGCAGACGGGTTGATCACCGTCACCGGGGCGAGGTGCTCGACCCGGCCGCCCATCGCGGCGTACTCGGACTTGGCGGGCTCGATGGCCAGCCACGGGATGCCCGCGCCGGTGAGCTGCTCCAGCAGGTGCCGGACGGTCTGCGACTTGCCGGAGCCGGTGGCGCCGGTGACGAAGGCGTGCCGGTTGAGGGTGGCGAGCGGCACCCGGAACGAGCCGACCGCCCGGTTCTGGCCGTCCAGGATCGACCCGAGCTCGACGGTCCCGGCCCCGGAGGCGGCCTCCGCCTCGCTGGTGACGTCGAAGAAGCCCGCGTCGAGCACCCGGACCCCCGGCACCTCCCGGCGCGGCAGCCCGGCGAGCGCCGCCAGCGCCCCCGCGGTCGCGGCGAACGGCGCGGCGCTGCCGTCGGCCGGGTCCTGCAGGGTGACCGACAGCGCCTCGGCGAAGCCGTACACCGGGCCGGACAGGGCGCTGCGCAGCCGGTAGGGGTGGTGGCTCATCTCGGCCGAGCCGACCAGGACCGGCGCGATCTGCCGCAGCTCCTCGGGCCCGGCGGCCCCGGCCAGCACCCGCACGCTCCACAGCCCGGCCTCGCGGAAGGCGTCCAGCTCCTGCATGCGCCGCTCGGCGCGTTCGGCGTCGTAGCGGGAGCGCTCGGAGGCGTCGCCGTACTGACGCAGCACGTTGAGCTGGGTCCGCAGGTGCGCCACCTCGGCGTCCAGCAGGTCGGTCCGCTCGGCCACCACCAGCCAGGCGAACGGCCGCGACATGAGCGTGACCAGCGTGGACTCGAACAGCGTGGGCCGCCTGACCTCGTCGGCGTCCGGTTCGCGGCGCCCGCCGAGCGGCGGGGCCTGCCGGCCGGGGCAGGCGGTCCAGGCGAGGTCCGCCAGGTCGCGCAGCCACTCGTCGCCGATCCGCACGCCCCTGGCCCCGGCGGGGAACAGCAGCGGCTCCGAGGCGGCCGGGACCGGATCGGTCTCGGCCGTCATGTCGGCCGCCCGGCGCGGCGGGCGCGGCGGGGTCAGCGGCCCGGCGTTGGTGACGAGCTCCAGCGGGGCGCCGGAGCCGCGCGACAGCCAGCCGACCACGAACGGCCGGTTGCGCTGCGCGGCCGACAGCACGGCCGGCAGGACCGTGACGAAGTCCCACTCCGCCGACGAGCTGCGGGACGGCGCGGTGATCGCCTGAATCCGGTACCAGGGGCCGGTCAGGCCGCCGGCGGGAAGGGACACGCTTGGCTGCATCTGTTGGTCTCCACCCGGGGGACCCGGCTCGACGCCGGGGTGTTGACGCGTCATGGGCGGCCCCGCCGTACCGGCCGGTGCGGGCCGGGAGGCGGACCACCCCGGCGACCAGGGTCGGACCTCCACGGTGGAGGACACCCGCCTGCTGACCATCCCCTTACCGGAAAAGAACGCTTCATTGACGCGTGCGCCAGTCGAGCCGGGCCGGCGGAGGGCCCAGGTTGGGCGGCGCGTCGGCGAACGGACCCGGCGCGGGGACCTCCGGCTCCTCCTCCCGCCGTCCGCGCTCCAGCACGGCCTCCTTGATCTCCTCGAACTCCCCCAGCGTCGTCTTGGGGAAGGTGAGGATCGCGGGGTTGGCGTCGGCGAGGCGGACCCGGCGGCCGTGGGCGGTGGCGTCGGTGACGATCACCGAGGTGGTGGGGAGCTGCTGCAGCTCGTGCGGCTCGACGAGGAACTCCCTGGAGCGGTGCAGCACCCGCTCGGTCTCGCCCATCGCCTCGGTCGCGCGGCGGCCCCACTCGGTGGAGGAGGTGATGTCCTCCTTGAGGTCGGGGCGGCCGGCGTCGCGGTCGTCGCCGTCGTCGGTGTGGCCGACGGTGGAGACGTAGCCGCCGTCCATCCCGGCCCCGGCGGCGCTGATCGTCTCGGTGAGCTGGGCCAGCTCCAGGCGGTGCTCGGTGCCGACGTGCTCGCTGGCCACCCGGGCGTCCTCGGCGTTGCCCAGCCGCATGAACGTCACCGCCGCGTGCCCCCGGCCGAGCCGCTCCCGCACGGTCGGGGTGAGTGACCGGTAGGTCAGCACCAGCCCGGTCCTGGACGTCTCGCAGGCGTCCATCAGCCGGTCCAGGACGTCGCCGCGGAGCTTGTCGGCGCCCGCGACGACGATCGTGTGGTACCAGGGCCGCTCGGAGGCGGGCGACTGGCGCAGGATGTGGGTGAGGGCCGTGGCGACGTACGTCCCGAGGACCCGGTTGCCGAACACACCCGCCTGGCGGTCCATCGACACCACGCGCAGCCGCGCGGGCGGCAGCCGTACGGCCTCGGAGCCGAGCGTCTCCAGCTTGCGCAGCTGCGACTCCAGCGCCCAGGCCCGCTCGATGACCACCCGGTCGCTGACGCCCCGGCCGAACAGCGTGCCGATGCGCTCCAGCTGGGTGGCGGTGATCAGGCCGAGCCTGAGGTCCTCGCGGGGGTCGCCGACCTGGGCCAGCGCCCGCAGCGCGGCGGTGACCTGGTTGATCGTGGCGTTCTCACCGAGGACCTCAAGGACCCGCTCCAGGATCGCGTTGTCGAACGACAGGTCGCGGGTGGTGCGGTGCTCCTCGCTGACGCTCACCACGTGCGCGAGCACGTCGGCGAACGCCTCGGGTGCGAGCGTCGCGCCGAGGTCGAGCCGGGGCAGGTCCACCGGGAGCACCCACACCAGCGGGTCGTCGCCGCCGCGGCGGGCCAGCTCGATCAGGTCCTTGGCGACCGCGCCCTCCGACAGGTCGAGGACGGTCAGGTGGCCGCCGCTGTAGAGGCGGGTCGCGCCGAGCAGGGTGATCAGCGCCGACCAGCCGGCCAGCGTGCCCCCGGCGACGTCGATCCGGTCGAGCTCGTCCGGCACGGTCACGGCGTACCAGGTGAGCTGGCGGTCGTGGCGCTCCTTCTTCTCGGCCCACTCCCGGTAGCGGGCGGCGTGCTCCTCCTGGGCGCGGTGCAGGCTCCTGTCACGTTCCCGGCGCAGCCGGTCACCGGCCTCCTCGTGCTCGCGGATGCGGTGGCGGACCGCCCTGCCGCCCTGGTGGATGGAGTAGCTGCAGAACACCGCCACCCCGCAGGTCGCGACCAGCCCGGCGACCGCGAACGACCAGCTCAGCAGGTGGCTGACGCCGAGGACGAGGATGAGCGCGGCGAGCACGCCCATGAACGCGCGGAAGGTCCGCATCGGCCGGTTCAGCAGGTTCTCGTTGAGCCGCTCCCGGCGCGCCCACTCGGGGTCGATCTTCGGCAGGTCGGCCGCGACGGTCTCGTCGGCGGGGGACGGACGTCTGGGCGCGGGACCCGGGTCGGGGTGAAGCAGGGCATACTGCCAGCCCAGGTAGATCCGGTCCGCCTGGAGCTGCGCGTGCTCGGGATGCACGTCCGCCACGGAACCTCCGCCATAGGACCCTCGCCGCCTCGGTGACAGCGTAGGAGCTGGATCTCCGTTCCGGGCGGCGTTCCCACCAATCTGCTGTATTTTCCGTTGGTTATCCAGTGCTGGTGGGACCTGTGTGTCGAACGACAGGAAGATCAGCGATTACCATCCTGTGCCATGACGTCTCCCCCCGGCGGCGCGGCGACCCGACGGCGTCGCCCGGTCGCGGTGCCGGTCGCCGCGCTCGTCGCGGCCGCCGGCCTGGGGATCACCGCGGCCCTCGGCGGCCTCGACGAGGCGCCCGACGACCCGCCCAGGCGGCTGGGGCCCGGCGCCGTCCTCGACCAGGGGGAGTTCACCACGAGGTTCGTGGAGTCCCGCGCCACCACCCGGCCCGGCCGGTACGGCGGGCCGGACAAGCGGTACCTGGAGATCGTGTTCCAGGTGACCAACAAGGGGGACGAGACCACCGGCGTGGGGGCGCCGGGGCAGGGCGGGAAGCCCGGCTACTTCTTCGCCGGGTCCCTGCTGAGGATGACCCCGGAGATCAGGAGCGACTTCGGCCCCGACGTGTTCGTCCAGGCCGACGGCGTGCCCGGCAAGCAGCTGCATCCGGGGATGGAGTCCACCGTCGTGGTGCGGTACGAGCTGCCCGAGGGGCGGCGCCCGCCCGGGCAGGTGCGGCTCGACGTCGGCACCTTCGAGCACCCCGAGGGGTTCACCCAGGAGATCGGCTGGCTCCTGGCCAAGGACGACGACGGGCCCCCGGTCGTCGCCGCGCAGGTCACCCTGCCCGTCCGGCGGAAGGCGGCCGGGTGATGGCCAGGTCGGCCCCCGGCCGGTGGCGCAGGCTGGGCGGTCTGCTCACCGGGGCGGTCCTCGCCACGGCGGCGGTCGCCGCCCAGTCGTTCGCCTTCTCCCGCGACGACTACAGCGGCCCCCTCACCTGGACCGGCGGCCTCGGGGAGACGGTCACCGCCTCGCGGATATCGGTGCGGGCGGAGGGGGTCCACGCCGCCAGGGCCATCGAGGCCGGCACGTCCCCGGGCACCTCGTCCGGCACGGGACAGCGGGCCACCACCAAGGGGATCTTCCTCGTCGTCGACCTGGCCGCGACGTCCACCCGCGTCCCGCAGCGGATCGCCCCGCCGGTCCTCCTGACGGAGAGCGGACGCCGGTACGCCGCCACCGACAAGGTGAACGGCGACCTGACCATCACGGGCCCCTTCATCCAGTGGGGCTGGTGGGTGAGGAAGGCCGCGGTCTTCGAGGTCCCGCCCGCCGAGCTGGCCGGGGCCCGGATCGTGGTGCATCCGCAGGAGGGGAACGGAGGGCTGATCGAGCCCTCCGCCCCCGAGGTGGAGATCGACCTCGGGCTGGACGAGGCCGCCGCGGCGCGCCTGGTCTCCACGGCGAAGGACGTCCACACACTGGCGGGCAAGCCGTGACGGCACCCCCCGGCGGCCGGGACTCCGGCGGCTGGTTCACCCCGCGCGCCCAGGACGCCCCTCCCCACGGCCCCCGGTCCGCGGCGCCGGTCCCCGGGCGGGGAACGGCGTCCCCCGGCCCTGTGACGCCCGCGCCGGCTCCCCGTCCGAGCGGCCCCGGGACGGCTCCGGCTCCCCGTCCAGGCGGTTCCGAACCGGCTCCGGCTCCCCATCCGGGCCACCCCGGACCGGCTCCGGCGCCCCACCGGGGCGGTCCCGGGCCCGCCACCGGCGGGGCGCCCTGGATGTCCGGTGAGCGCCGTGCCTTCCCCGACCGCCAGGTCTGGCCCCCCGTGGCCCGGGAGGATTCGGGAGGCGCCTCCACGCAGCCGTTCCCCGCGGTCAGGTCGGCCCCGCTGCCCCGGTCCGCGCCGCCGCCCGGCCCGCTGGAGATCCCCGGGACCGCGCGCGGAGACCTCCCCGCGTCCCCCGCCCCCGCCGGGCGTCCGGCCCGCACCGCGCTCCGGGTCACCGCTGCGGTCCTGGCGCTGGCCGTGGCCGTGGCCGTCCCGACGTGGGACGGGTACATGACCTACAAAGACGCGCGGCCGGACGACCGTGTCCACACGTTCGCGGCCGGCCGGACCGCCACGTTCCAGCACGTCTCCTGGAAGGTGGCCGTGGAGGAGTCGGACGGCCTGCCCGGCGACCGCCCGCTGGAGCCGGACAGGCGGTGGCTGAGGATCAGGCTGACCCGGACCGCCCTGGACCCCGAGGGCGTGATCCGGCGCGGCATCCCCGACGTCGAGGTGCGCCACCCCGACGGCCGGTCCTGGATGGCGCAGATCACCGAGGACGACGTGCCCCTCACCGCCGCCGAGCACAGGGTCGGCACGCCGTACCACTACGACGTGCTCAGCCTGGTGCCCAGGGCCCTCGCCCGCGAGGTGTCGGTGTGCGTGCGCCCGAGCTCCTTCCGGACGATCGAGAACGAGTCCTTCGAGGACTCGATGAAGCGCACCGCGCGGGAGAGCGAGCTGAACGACAACGTCCTCTGCTTCAGGCGCTGACGGCCTCGCCGGTCTCCCTGGCGCGGGTGGCGGCGATGTCGAACGTCGCCGCCAGCAGGCAGATCGTCAGCGTGTCGACGACGAGGTCGCGCAGGACCGACGCGGCGGACCCCCACGCCACCCAGCTGAAGGGCTCCGAGTTGCCGATCAGCATCTTGACGCCCTGGGTGGCGTGGTCGGCGCCCACCCGGACGAGCACGTAGCACAGGCAGAACATGCCGAACAGCTCGGCGCCCCCGCGGGCGGCGAGCCGGAAGGCGTTCACCGGCGGCACCCAGCGCTCCCGGAACCCGGCCGTCATCCGCGTCATGGTGGAGCGGGTGAGGGAGTGGGTCCGCTCCATCCGTCCGGCCACGGCGTCCAGCCGGGTCCCCCGCACGACCGACCTCGTGTCCTCGGCGAACGCGCCGTAGACGAGCGCCGCGACCGTCAGCCAGGTCAGCGGCCCGAGCAGCGCGTCCACGACGTACGGCCAGACCTCCCCGATCCGGGCCGCGACCTCCTTCCAGCCCGGGACGCTCTCCTCCAGCCGCTTGACCTGGTCACCGAGCGCGTCGACGACCACCCGGTGGGACAGCCAGTCGGAGCGGGCCTGGACGAGGGTGAGCATCGCGTTGATGCCGTAGAACGCGAACGCCAGCTCGAAGAAGGCGGTCAGCATCCCGCTGCCCTTGACCCTGCCCTGCGTGTGCCACCAGCCGAAAAGCTCCCTGAGCAGGTAGGCGGCCACGGCGATGGCGATGGAGAGCCGGACGTCGAGGGCGATGAGGCCCGTCCCGGTGGTGGACTCCTCACCGGTGAGCGGCCGGAGCAGCAGGTCCTCACCCGCGTTATGGGTGCGGTCGAGGGCGACGAACTCCCTGGCGTCCTCGACGTGGAAGCTCCAGGCCAGGTAGATGGTGGCGAAGACCAGCGTGGCCCGATTGAGCGCGCCGAACAGGCTCTCGTCCGCCTCGTCTCCGGCCCGCCGTACCCGGATCTCCCGGAGCGCGCCGCGCACCGAGTGCAGCATGCCCACCGTGACCACGAGCTCGTTCAGCACGATCAACGTGAAGATCAGCATCGTGACGACGAGCCGCACCTGCCGGTGGTCGCCGTGGGAGACCTCGGTGCCCGCCCACATCAGGCCGGCGCGGACGGCCCGTCCCGCCGAGAACCACAGCACCAGCGAGGCGGCGCGGGACCCGAGTATCCGCAGCGCGTGAAGGGGCAGCGAGTACGCGGTGGGCGCGGCCGGGGCCCGGCCGGCGGTCCGCGGCGGCGTCGGGGCTGACGTCTGGGGCATGACAGGCGTTCCGGACACCCGACGAATCGTAGCGATCGGCGTCGCCGGCCGTACCGGACCCGCGTGCCCGCCCGGGACCCGAGCCCGGCGCCGGCCACGCGGGAGCCCGGCCCCCGGACGGCGCCCGAGCCGGAACGGGAGCCCGGCAGGCGTCCCCGCCGGGAACGCGAGAGGGCCGGCGCCCCCTCGCGGGGAACGCCGGCCCTCAGAGCCGTGACGCGGGCCGGACGGGCCGGCCGCCGGAACGGGTCCGGACGGTCAGACCGTCACGCTGAGCTGGGTCACCTCACCCAGGCGGGCCTGGGCGGGGATGTCCTTGGTGACGCCGCCGCCCGCGATGATGCGGACGGTCCAGTCGCCGGGGGCGGCGAAGAAGCGGAAGACGCCCTCGTCGGACACCACGACCTCACCGGTGAACTCGCCGGAGTGGTCCAGCAGGCGCGCGTAAGCGGTGCCGGCGCCGGAGACCACCCCCTGGATGACGGCCTGGGTCGAGAGGTCGATCCCGGCCGGAAGAGCAACAGTCTGCTCCGGAGCAGCGCATCCGTCAGTCATTATCGGGCCTCTCCCAGTTCGATCGGCACGCCCACGAGCGAGCCGTACTCGGTCCACGAACCGTCGTAGTTCTTGACGTCGGCCTGGTCGAGCAGCTCGTGCAGCACGAACCACGTGTGGGCCGAACGCTCGCCGATGCGGCAGTAAGCGATGGTGTTCTTGCCGAAGTCGACACCGGCGGCCTCGTAGAGGGCCTTCAGTTCCTCGTCGGACTTGAAGGTGCCGTCGTCGTTCGCCGCCTTCGACCAGGGGATGTTGCGCGCGGTCGGCACGTGGCCGGCGCGCTGCGCCTGCTCCTGCGGGAGGTGGGCGGGGGCGAGCAGCTTGCCGGTGAACTCGTCGGGCGAGCGCACGTCGACCAGGTTGAGCTTGCCGATCGCGGCGACGACGTCGTCACGGAAGGCACGGATGGAGCTGTCCTGCTCCTGGGCGCGGTACTGGGTGGCCGGACGCTCGGGGACGTCCTTGACCAGCTCGCGCGACTCCAGCTCCCACTTCTTGCGGCCGCCGTCGAGGAGCTTGACGTTCTCGTGGCCGTAGAGCTTGAAGTACCAGTAGGCGTAGGCCGCGAACCAGTTGTTGTTGCCGCCGTAGAGGACGACGGTGTCGTCGTTGGAGATCCCCCTGGCGGACAGCAGCGCCTCGAAGCCCTCGCGGTCGACGAAGTCGCGGCGGACCGGGTCCTGGAGGTCGGTCCTCCAGTCGATCCGCACGGCGCCCCGGATGTGACCCTTCTCGTATGCGCTGGTGTCCTCGTCGACCTCGACGAGGACGACACCGGGCGTGCCGAGGTTGGCCTCGACCCAGTCGGCGTCCACCAGTGTGGCGGAACGGCTCATGGCAATCCTCCGGAATTATCTTGCGGGCAGTGATCGGCGGATGATCAAAAACATCTCGCAGCCGAGGCAGAAGCCGAAGACGGCGTTGAGAAAGGCGGCGAAGAGGGCCGCGGCGGTGGCGCCGAGGGCCAGCGGCGTGATCCGTGTGATGTATCCGACCAGGGCCGCCAGGGCGAAGGCGAGGCCGACCCCCTGCGCGAAGCGCGGCGGGGCGGCGTCCTCCAGCACACTGGGCGGGCTCTTCACTATCCCTTTGAAGACCATCCCGTACGGCGACGCTCCGAAGACGCCCAGTCCGAAGACCACGGCCTGGGCGGCGAGCAGCCACGTGCTCCCCGTGATCAGGACGATCGCGAGAACGGCGGTCGTCACGGTCGCGGCGAAACGGAGTGCTCTGGGATCGACGTGCATCGCTCGATGCTCCCCAAGGGTGTGCGGATCGGCGCGGCGCGGGGGCCGCTTGAGATCGCCCTTAGGAAAAGCGACAGAGCGCGGTGGTCACGCGGCAGAAGTCGACCGCGCGCCGCTTCGTCAGCAGCTCTGTCGTCAGGATCATACGAACGACATTACCCCGACGTCCCGCCCTCTGTCACATCCCCGTCCAATTCGTGAGACATCCATGTTCGGCGGACGGGAGAGCCGTGGCTCGGAGGACCACGGTCAGGAGACCCCGGTTCGGAGGCCCCGGTTCAGTCGCCGACGGCGAGTCCCAGCGCCCCGATCACATCGGCCTTCCTGGGCTGCCCGGAGGCGCGTCTCACCACGCGGCCCGATCCGTCGAGAACCAGCACGGTGGGCGTGCGCAGGATGTTCAGCGCGCGGACGAGGTCGAGCCGCGCCTCGGCGTCGATCTCCACGTGCGCCACGCCGGGCACCATCCCGGCGACCTCGGCGAGGATCCGGCGGGTCGCCCGGCACGGCTGGCAGAAGGCGCTGGAGAACTGCACGAGCGTGGCCCGCTCCCCCAGCTCCGCCGCGAGCTGCTCGGACGTCAGGCGTCCCATGTCGCCTCTCCTCCCGCCTCCCGTGTCGCGCGGCACGGCGCGCCGCCGCAGCGCCACCCCGGTCAGCGTCGCCAGGGCGAGCGTGACGAGCAGCACCGCGAGTCCGGTCACGGAGCCGACAACGCGCCACCGGCGGCGGTCATTCCCGTCCGCCCGTCAAGAGGCACCGGCCGTCAGCGGGGGGCGAGGCGAAGCAGCACCCTGCCGCCGGCGACGACCTCGAACCGCTCGATGTCCTCGGGCCGGAGCGCCGTGGTCCCGGTGACCGCGCTCCCGGCGGAGACGCCGGGGCTGCCGTGGACGGCCCGGCCGACGGTCCACTCGGTGACCGTCCGGCGGACGCCGTCCGCGCCGACCGCCACCAGGCGGCAGCGGGTCCCGCCGGGCACCCCGGACACCGTGACCGTGACCGTGCTCGGCGCTCCGCCCCGCTCCGCGCCCGCCGACGCGGCCGGTCCCGCGCTCGGCTCGGCGCTCGGCCCGGCGCCCGCCGTCACCATCGCAGTGGCGTGGGCGGCGCCGTCGCGGCCCTCGAACTCGCGGCCCCGCGGGGCGTCCAGCAGGATCCTGACCTCGCCCTCGGGGTTCTCGGACGGCGCGGAGCGCTCCGGCGCGGCTTTGCCGTACCTCTGGAGGGTCCCGCTCCGGGAGGCTTCCGACCGGGACTGCGAGATCGCCGGGGCCGCGGCCGGATGGTCCGCGGCGGGCTGCCCGGCGGTCATCCACACCGTCCCGCCGATCCCGGCGACCACGACCGAGGCCGCCACGGCGAGCAGCGCCCGGGCCGTCCGGCGCTTCCTGGCCCTGTCGTCGTGCAGCCGCTCGCTGAGCAGCCGGTCGAGCACCACCCGGGGTGGGCTGACCGCCTGCGCCACGTCCTCCTCGGCGACCCGGCCGAGCAGGGCCGCCACCCCGCCCAGCTCCTCGGCCTCCGTCCGGCAGGCGGCGCACTCGGCGAGGTGCGCCTCCACGAGCACCCGTTCCTCGGGCTCCAGCGCCCCCAGCGCGTAGACGCCGAGCGACATCCGGACCTCGTCACACGTCATCATCATGGCGCGAGCCCCCGCTCCTCCAGCGCCAGCTTCAGCGCCCGAAGCGCGTAGTACGTGCGCGACTTCACCGTTCCGGCCGGCACGCCCAGCGTTTCGGCCGCCTCCTTGACCGACTTCCCCCGGTAGTAGACCTCGGCCAGCACCTCGCGGTGCTCCGGCCGCAGCGTGGCCACCGCCTCGGCGACGGCCCATGACTCGACGGCCCGCTCCAGCTCGTCGTCGGCGGGCAGTACGGCGAGCGCCTCATCCCCCGTCTCCGGGGGACGCGCCTTGCGCGCCCGATGCTGGTCGACGACGAGGTTGCGGGCCACCGTGAACAGCCACGCCCGGATGGGACGGCCGCTGAGCGCGTCGGGATGCCGCCAGGCCCGCAGAAGCGTCTCCTGCACGACATCCTCCGCTCTCCCCGGATCGCCCGTCAGCCGCAGGACGTAGCCGTAGAGTGGCCCGCCGTGTTCGTCGAAGAGCGCCCTGACGAGCTGCTCGTCGGCGGTTCCGGCTCGGCTCACACCCCCATGACGTACGGCGGGGCGGATCGGTTCGGACACCCCTCCAGTCGACCACGGAAAACGACCGGCTCCGGACGTCTCTCCGGTCGGCCATGGAAAACGACCGGTCCCGGACACACCGGCCCGTCCCGCACGACGGTTCCTCATGGCGGCCAGGCGCGGCGGCCCTGCGCGGTGGTCCTGCGCGGTGGTCCTGCGCGGTGGTCCTGCGCGGTGGTCCTGCGCGGCCGGGCGGGGAAGCGCAGCGGCCGGGCGGGGAAGCGCGGCGGCTCGCGGACCGGAGTCCGGCCGGGGCGGCCGGGTCAGCCCTGAAGGGGGACGTCCGTCGCCTCGCCGGAGATCCGCAGCCCCTCCGGCACGACGTTCACGCCCGTCACCTTGAGGTTGAACGGCAGGTTCCGGAGCGGGATCCGGTAGGAGATCGCCTTCTCGGCGTTCGGCACCGGGATGCCGCCGGCCAGGGTGACCTTCTCCGGGACGATCCGCAGCCCGTCCCCCTCGACCCCGATCCTCATCCGGGCCTCCGCGGCCACCTTCCGGCCCAGGACGGTCAGCTCGCCGTCCACCTTGAGGGCGTCGCCGTCCACCGCGACCTTGAACCCCTGCGGGGCCCTGCGGTTCAGCGTGTCCAGCGAGACGACCGCGGTCCCGGCGACCCGGTCGGCGCGGACCTTCGCCTTGCCGCCGTCGAGCACCAGGTCCCGCAGCGGGGCGGTGACCCCGTAGAGGGTGAAGTCGACGCCCGCCAGCCGGATGCCGGAGACCTCCAGGGCGCCGGTGGTGACCCGGACCTCGTCGTACCGCCCGGAGATCGCCTGGGTCAGGAAGGGAATGCCTTTGATGTCCACTTCGGGCGGGGAGGCGAGGTCGTACTCGGCGGTCGCCCGGGTGGCGATCTCCCGCTCCACCCCGGCGGCCGCGACCCGGTCGAGGACACCCACGAGAACGAGCAGCACAATCAGAAAAGCGACCAGCTTACGCATCCGACTCCCTGTCCGTCCCCGGTTCCGGCCCGAACGCCACGGCGGCGCCCCCGGGTAATTTCCCGGGAAACACCTCATCATTACCAGGTGTGCGACGTTTTCGGCCTCTTGTCGCCGGGGCGGAGTCCGGCCGTCACCCTCCGGCGAAGGGCGGGAGCACCTCCACCGTCGCCCCCTCGGGAAGCGCGACGGCGTCGTGCGCCCGCAGCCCCACCGGGTCACCGTTCACCAGGAACGACGACCTCCTGACGACCTGGGCGAGCGACTCGCGGCCCGCTGTGACATCCGCCACGAGATCGGCCAGGGTCTTCGCCTCGAAGGGCTCCTCGGCGACGCCGGCCGCGTCCTTCGCGGCGGCCCAGTAGCGGATCACACCTTTCGCCATCTTCTGACCAACTCCTTCGGAACACGTATGGTGACGACGTCGTCACGGGTAACTCACCGGATGTAACCGGTGTTCATCAGGTGGACGGCCGCTGGTTCCTTCGACCCCGTGGGCTATCCTCACCTACTACGGGACCTGGGCGACGTAGCCCCCGGGTCCTTTACGTGTTTGTACGGCTTTTCGCCGCACGACGCGGAAGGAGGCACTGTGAGCAATCTGCTGCTGCTCACCAACGCCCTTGAGCCCTCTGCGGAGGTGCTCCCGGCGCTGGGGTTGCTGCTGCATCCGGTCCGGGTCGCCCCCGCGGAGGCAACCGCCCTGATAGACGCGCCGCCCGCGGACACCGTGCTGCTCGACGCGCGCCGCGACCTCGTCCACGCCAAGAGCCTGTGCCGGCTGCTGCGGACCACCGGCATCACCTGCCCGCTCCTCGTGATCGTCACCGAGGGCGGGCTCGCGGCGATGACCGCCGAGTGGGGCGCCGACGACGTCGTCCTCAACACCGCCGGCCCCGCCGAGGTCGAGGCCCGGCTCCGGCTGGCCATGGGCCGGCTGAACCAGGCCGCCGCGGAGGAGGCCCCCGACGAGATCCGCAACGGTGACCTGACGATCGACGAGGCCACCTACACCGCCCGGCTCCGCGGCCGCGCGCTGGATCTGACCTTCAAGGAGTTCGAGCTCCTGAAGTATCTCGCCCAGCACCCAGGGCGGGTCTTCACCCGCGCCCAGCTCCTGCAGGAGGTCTGGGGTTACGACTACTTCGGCGGCACCCGGACCGTGGACGTCCACGTCCGGCGGTTGCGCGCCAAGCTCGGCGCCGAGTACGAGGCGCTGATCGGCACCGTGCGCAACGTAGGGTACCGCTTCGTCCCCGAGCGGGGCGAGGAGGCCACCGACAGACGCGAGCCCGCACGCAAGTAGCGGCGCACGCGCGAGGACCCTCGGAAAGCGAGGGCCGGGGCCCGCCCCACGGGCTCCCGGGCACGGCGACGGGCCGCACGCGGCGGGCCCGGGAGCCGGACCGCCCCCCGCGGGTTGCGGGAGGCGGCCGGTCGGGCTTCGCGCCGGGTCAGGGCGCGACGGTGATGTGGTTCGGGACCGGCGGCGCGATCGTCCCGGCCGTGGTCAGGTAGGCGGTGAAGGCGTCGATGTCGAGCGGGCCGCTCCACAGGTCGGTGCCGGCCGTGAAGCCCTGGAACGCGTCACCGCCGCCGACGAGGAAGTTGTTGGCGGCGACCCGGATCGTCTGGGTGTCGGTCACGGCGACGCCGTCGATCTTCATGTCGGAGACCTTCGAGCCCCACGGCGCGCTCGCGCTGTAGGTGTAGGTGAAGTTCGACGACGGCTGCAGGATCTTGGTGAACGGCTGGGCGTTGGGCCCGCCGGTGAACTGCTGCTCCAGGACGGTCTTGAGCTGGGCGCCGGTGAGCGTGACGACCTGCGTGAGGTTGTTGAACGGCTGCACCGCGAAGGCCTCGCCGTACGTCACGACCCCGTCGCCCTCGCCGGCGGGAGAGCTCGCGTAGGTGAGCTTTTCGCGCACGCCGCCCGGGTTCATCAGCGCGATCTGCGCGTTGCCGCCGGTCTTCGTCGCGGCGAGCTGGGCGTCGGCGATGAGGTTGCCCAGGGGCGACTCCCCGGACGGGGAGGCGGTGTTGGTGATGTCGGCGGTGATCTTCCCGATCGGCCTGTCGGCGATCTGCGAGACGCGGTCCTTCCACGTCTGGACGAACGTGGAGGTGTCCTCGTCCGGGTCCACGGTCCGGGTGACGACCTGGTTGTCGGCCGCGACCGTGGAGCGCACGACGTCACGGGTGCGGACGTCCACCTGGAAGTCCACCTTGGTGATCACCCGGCCGAACGAGGCGCCCTGGCTGAACAGGCGCTTGCCGCCCGCCGGGTCGGTCACCTGGCACAGGTACGCCTGGTGCGAGTGGCCGCTGAGGATCATGTCGATCTGGGGGTCCACCTGGGTGGCGATGCGGGTGCCCGCGCCCGGCTCGGCGCTGCACGAGTCGGGCGACTTGCCCACGGCGGCCTGGTCGCCCTCGTGCATCAGCACGACCTGCGCCTTGACGCCGACCAGCGACAGGAGTTTGGAGGCGACGTTGGCGGCCTTGACCTCGTCGATGAACCGCAGGTCCTTGATGCCCTCGGAGGTGACGATGCCGGGGGTGCTCTGGGTGACCAGGCCGATGAAGCCGATCGGCACGCCGTTCATCCAGCGGATGGCGACCGGGGGCAGGGCCGGAACGCCGTAGTCCTTCAGCAGGGCGCGCAGTGCGGCCGCGTTCTTCGGATCACCGAAGGCGGCGAGCGCCTGCTTCTCGGCGGTCCCGGTGGGCTGCTTGAACAGGACGTTGGCGCCGAGGTAGTCGTACCGCGCGCCCTTCCACTGCCCGGCGGGCGAGCAGCCGTCCACCGGGTGGCAGCCGCCGTACATGATGCGCCGCAGCTCGCCGTACCCCTCGTCGAACTCGTGGTTGCCGACGGCCGAGGCGGTGACGCCGAGCCTGCCGAGGAACTCCACCGACGGCTCGTCGTGGTAGGCGGCGGAGATCAGGGGGCTGGCGCCGATCAGGTCGCCCTGGGCGACCTTCAGCGTGTTCTTGTCCGTCATCTGCGCCATGTGGGTGGCGATGTAGGCGGCGCCACCGGCGTAGACGGTGGCGCCCGTCTCGTCGACCATCCGGCCGGAGGACCCGGTCGAGGCCTCCAGGTTGCCGTGGAAGTCGTTGAGGGCGAGCAGACGGACCGGCACCGTCTTGGCGGACCGGTCGACCGCCTGGGCCGGCCCCACCGCGAGGGCGAGGCCGCTGCCGGCGAGGGCACCGGCGAGGGCCAGCCGCTTGAGGGAGCGAGACATCATGACCCACGACCCTAAAACGGCAATCTATGTAAACAATGTCCAGGAGGTAACGATTCACCCCGCCGGAAGGGGGTGATTCAGCCGGTCCGGACAACCTTCGCATCCCGGGCTCCGCCTAGAGTCCAGAGCATGAACGTGCGTGTGGAACAGCGAGGAAGGCTCGGCGAGGCGGAGGTGGCCGCCGTCATGGAGGTGGTCACGGCCGCCACGGAGGCCGACGGTGTCAGGCCGCTCAACGAACACGTGATGCTCCATCTCCGCTACGGCGGCGACGACCGGGCGGGAGCCGTGCTCCTCTACGACGGGGACGCCCTCGCGGGCTACGCCCACGTCGATCCGACCGACCCGGTCGAGGGGCCGAGCGGGGAGTTGGTGATCCATCCGGCGTTCCGTCGGCGCGGCCACGGACGGCGCCTGCTCGCGGCCGTGCTGGAGCGGACCGGGGGACGGCTGCGTCTGTGGGCGCACGGCGGGCACCCGGGGGCCGAGGCGCTGGCCACGTCGGCGGGGTTCGGCAGGGTCAGGTCGTTGTGGCAGATGCGCCGCCCGCTGACCGATCCCCTCCCCTCTTTCGAACTGCCCGCGGGCGTACGGCTGCGCACGTTCGAGCCCGGCTCCCCGGACGAGGAGGCGTGGGTCGCCCTCAACGCGAAGGCGTTCGCCCACCACCCCGAGCAGGGCGCGTGGACGCTCGACGACCTGCGGCGGCGCGAGCGTGAGCCGTGGTTCGACCCGGCGGGCTTCTTCCTCGCCGAGCGGGCGGCCGAGGAGCCGCCGGGCGGGGAGGCCGGCGCGCCGTACGGCGGAGCGGCCGACGAGCCGTACGGCGGGGCGGCCGGTGGGCGTGCCGGGGGCGGGCGACTGGTCGGCTTCCACTGGACCAAGGTGCACGGCGACGGCGACCACGCGCACGACCCGATCGGGGAGGTGTACGTGGTCGGCGTGGACCCGGACGAACAGGGCGGCGGGCTGGGCAGGGCGCTCACCCTGGCGGGCCTCGCCCACCTGCGCTCCCGAGGCCTTTCGCAGGTCATGCTGTACGCCGACGAGAGCAACGTCGCCGCGGTCCGCCTCTACGAGAAGCTGGGCTTCACCCGGTGGGACGTCGACGTCATGTACCGCAGGTAGGACGCACCGTCCGGCCCCGGAGACCGTGAAGACCGGGAAGGCGGCGGAGACGGCGGAGCGCCGGCCGGGGAAGTCCCCGACCGGCGCTCCGTTCGACCGCTCGATTCGCTACTCGACCAGCCAGTGGACCGCGAAGTAGCACACCGCGGCGACGGCCGCGGCGGCGGGGATCGTGAGGATCCAGCCCATCACGATGTTGCCCGCGACGCCCCACCGCACCGCCGACAGGCGCTTGGTGGCGCCCACACCCATGATCGCGCTGGTGACCGTGTGCGTGGTGGAGATGGGGGCGCCGAAGCCGATGGCCGCGGTGTAGAGGACGGAGGCCGCGGCGGCCTCGGCGGCGAAGCCCTGCGGGGGCGTGAGCGCGATGATCCGGCGGCCGAGCGTCCGCATGATCCGCCAGCCGCCGGCGTAGGTGCCCAGCGAGATGGCGGCCGCAGCCGAGAGGATCACCCACTGGGGGATCGCGTCACCCTCGTGCTGGAACCCGCCGACGACGAGCGCCAGGAAGATGACTCCCATGGTCTTCTGCGCGTCCTGCAGGCCGTGGCCCAGGGCCATGGCCGCGGCCGAGACGGTCTGGGCGTGCCGGAAGCCCCGGTTCGTCTTGGCCGGCTGGGAACGGCGGAAGCCCCAGAGGATGGCGATCATGACGATCGCCGCCAGGACGAAGCCGATCAGCGGCGACAGGATCATCGGGATGACGACCTTCTCGATCACGCCGTCCCAGTGGACGACGCTCGACGAGGCCAGGGCCGAGCCGACGAGGCCGCCGATCAGCGCGTGGCTGCTCGACGAGGGCAGGCCGAAGTACCAGGTGATGAGGTTCCAGGAGATCGCCCCGACCAGCGCGGACACCACGATCACCAGACCGTGGACCCCTTTGGGGGCGTCGATGATGCCTTTGCCGACCGTCGCCGCCACCTGTGTGCCCAGGTGGGCGCCCAGGAAGTTCATGGCGGCGGCCATGAACAGGGCGGCCCGGGGCGTCAGCGCGCGGGTCGAGACCGAGGTCGCGATCGCGTTCGCGGCGTCATGGAAGCCGTTGGTGTAGTCGAACGCCAGCGCCACGGCGACCACGCCGATGACGAGTACGAGCGTGAGGTCCACTTAGCTTTCCTTGACCGCGATCGACTCGATCGTGTTCGCCACGTGCTCGAAGGCGTCGGCGGCCATCTCCAGCTGGTCGATGACCTCCTTCATCTTGAGAACGGTCAGCGCGTCGTACTCCCCGCCGAACAGCTTGGCGAGCAGGCGCCGGTAGACCTGGTCGGCCTGGTTCTCCAGACGGTTGATCTCGATCCAGTACTCGTTGAGGTTCCGCATCGAACGCAGCCGCGGCATGGCCTCCGCGGTCAGCTCGGCGGCGCGCTCCAGGACTTCCACCTGGCGGACGACCTCTTTGGGGAGGTGGTCGATCTGGTACAGGCCGATGAGGTCGGCGGCGGCCTCCATGTAGTCCATCACGTCGTCGAGGTTCGACGCGAGACGGTAGATGTCCTCGCGGTCGAAGGGCGTGATGAAGCTCTCGTTGAGCCGGTTCATGATCGCGTGAGTGCGCTCGTCACCGGCGTGCTCACAGGCACGCATCTTCTCGGCCAGGGCGTCCCTGTCCGATCCGTCGCTGATGATCTCGACCAGTAGACGGGACGCTGTGACGAGGTTGTTCGCCGAGTCGGCGAACAAGTCGTAGTAGCTGTCCTCACTAGGCGTGAGACGCAGGCGCACGTCGTTCTCCAGATGTGCGGGGATGGTCCGCAGAGAAGGGTACGGGTTACCAGCGGAAATCCGAACTTCACCCAGTAGACGCCTACTCTTCCAACTGCCGCTGCCCGGTGTATACCTGGCGGCACCCTTCCGGAGGAAGCCTTGGGCTCATCTTTCCGATGACCGTTTTGCTGGTTTTGGGCCATATTACGCCGAGCCGGGGCCGGCAAGAAGGACCGCCAGCTGTGGCTTGACCCGCCCGTCACGCTTTCTTCTCCCCGGGCACGCCCTCCCCCGCCCCTCGCGCGCGGGCAAGCCCTTTCACCTGCGATGACAGGGCCCCGGCCATCCAGGGGTTTCGGACGGCGACCGTGATTTCGGTCACTCCGCCACTCGAATACCTCGTTCCCCGCCAGACCGAGTGGATCTTTTTGGCCCCATGTTCATCTGATATTCACTTTGCGTTCACTTTCCAGGGGCTTCGCCGTACCGCCGCCTCCCGCGGGCCACCCGGCCCTGGCCGGGCCGGCGGTCGGGCGGCCCGGTACGGGCCGGCGGTCGGGCGGCCCCGATCGGGCCGGCGGTCCGGGTGCCTCGGTCCGGGTCGAGCAGGCTGGGCGGCCCGGCTCGGCTCGGCGGACGGCCCCGGTCCGGGTCGCTCAGATCGTGGTCCGGTGGAAGTTCAGATAGGAGCGGCTCGGTGTCGGCCCCCGCTGCCCCTGGTAACGCGAGCCGTACCGCTCCGAGCCGTACGGATGCGCGGCGGGCGAGCTGAGCCGGAACATGCACAGCTGACCGATCTTCATCCCCGGCCAGAGCTTGATCGGCAGCGTCGCGACGTTGGAGAGCTCCAGGGTCACGTGGCCGCTGAAGCCGGGGTCGATGAAGCCGGCGGTGGAATGGGTGAGCAGACCGAGCCTGCCCAGCGAGCTCTTGCCCTCCAGCCGCGAGGCGATGTCGTCCGGGAGGCTGACGACCTCGTAGGTGCTGGCGAGGACGAACTCCCCCGGGTGCAGGACGAACGGCTCGTCGCCGTCCGGCTCGATCAGCCGGGTGAGGCCGGGCTGCTCGACCGCCGGGTCGATGTGCGGGTAACGGTGGTTCTCGAAGACCCTGAAGTAACGGTCCAGGCGCACGTCGATGCTGGACGGCTGGATCATCTCGGGGTCGAAGGGATCGAGCTTGACCCTGCCAGATTCGATCTCTGCGGCGATGTCACGGTCGGAAAGCAGCACGTGAGGCAACCTACCAACGCCACGCCGCCGGTCGCGCCGGGAAATCTCCTCCTCCGCGGACGGCGCAGACGGTGAGAGTGGTCGGAGTTTCCGCTACAGTGGTGGACGCGGCACACCGCTGCGGGTGTAGTTCAATGGCAGAACATCAGCTTCCCAAGCTGACAGCGCGGGTTCGATTCCCGTCACCCGCTCCACCTGAAAGGCCCAGGTCAGGGATCAGATCCCGACCCGGGCCTTGATTGTTTTCAGGGCCTCTCTCACCTTCCGTGCCCGTTACGTGCCCGATCCCTGCTGATCTTCGTTCTTCAGTGCCTCCTCGGCGAGCCTGCCCATGCCGTCGGCGATCTTCCGGTCCCGCTCACTCTCGGTGTGCAGATAGATCAGCGCCGCTCGTGTAGTGGAGTGGCCCATCCGGTTCATCAGCTCACGGAGCGTCGCTCCCGACTGCGAGGCGAACGTGTTGCCCGTGTGACGGAGATCATGGAAGTGGACACCGGAGAGGCCGGCGTCCTTGTCCGACCCCCTCCGTCTTTCGGCCGGACCGACCGCACCGTCACACCCGTCTACCGAGCGCGTCCGGACAGCACCCCCGTCCAGACTGCCCGCGCCTCATCGATCGGCCACAACCGCGTCTGATGCACCCGATGGCCCTGGTCGTGCTGCACCGTCCGCCGGATGAACCCCTGGCCGGCTCCCGCGCACAGCTCGTAGACCATCGCCAGGCACGCGCAGGTCCAGGCTGTCACCCGCACTCGTTCCAGCACCGGGTACGGCTCCCGCCACTCCAGCGGCACGTGATCACGCTGAACCATGGCGACGTGCGGGCTGAACCCGGCGCAGTCATCGCGGAGTGGCATCGCCGGCCTGCCCGAGCGCCTGGGGAAGTGGGCGCTGCCGTACGAGTTCGGCGTAACGGAACGCCACCCGGCGCGCGGCCCGGTCCGGTTCCATCGCCGAGTGCCAGGCGTAGACGGCCCGACGCCGCCGCTCATCCCAGCCACCCGTCTGCCACCAGAACCGCAGGCCGTCCGACCACACCACCAGACCGGCCCAGACCGACACCACGGCCAGCCCGTAGCCGTCGATCACATCGGCGGGGATGCCCAACCGGTGAAGCGCGCCGCGCAGCCCCTCCCCGGCCTCCACCGGGGAGAACACCTCATCCCTTACGGCGTCCGCGGAACCGATCGCACTGTTCATGACCGCTCCTGCTCCGCCGCAAAGGCGCCGATCCCCTGACAGGCCGAGCAGGCGTCTCGCACCCGCGGCATGGAGGCGACCGGACCACCGGGGCCGGCGATCAGAGCCCGCCGGAAGCTGACGTACTTCCAGCCCCGGCCCTCGCAGGACAAGCACGGTTCAGTCATGAAGCGAGATTCGCCGAACACCACGTCGCGTCTCGACACCGCGCGTGTATCACCTTCGATCATGACGTCTTGCTTTGTCTCGTCTTTGTCTCGTCTCGATCGCTAATCTGGGCGTGCGAGGGGCCTCCGCCTACCGAAGGGCACGGAGCATGGCTGATCGACAGGTCCTGTTGAAAACGCTCTTGCACCAACGTCACTGGCAGACCTACAGCACGTTCTGCAAGGAGTACGACAAGGCCGCCCGATCGGTGGACCCGGCGCTGGAAGGCAAGAGGCCGAGCCGGGCGCAGCTCCATCGCTGGCTCTCCGGTGAGCTCAAGGGCCTGCCCTACCCCGATCACTGCCGCGTGCTGGAAGCCATGTTCCCCGGCCGGACAGCCCAGGAATTGTTCTCCCTCTCCCCGAACGGAACCGGTACGGCGACGCCAACGGTGCCGGCCCAGCCGCCCAACGGCACGGCGCAGGCAGCGGTCAACCCGATGTCGCAGATGGCCGACGTGACGGCGGTGTTCAGCAGCCGGTCGGCGTTCGCCGCCGCGTTCCCTCCGACGGCGCTGTTCGACGACGCCCAGGAGATCCACGCCGCCGGCCTGTCGCTCAACATGCTGTGCCAGAACTACCCCGACCACCAGCTCAAACGGCTCCTGGAGAACGGCACGCGCATCCGCTGCCTCTTCCTCGACCCCGAGGGCAGCGCCATCCGCGCCCGGGAGCAGGAGGAGAACCATCCCCCCGGGACGCTCACCACCCTCACAGCACTGAACATCAGCGTCCTGTCCCGGCTGAAGGCCGGCCTTGTCCCGGAACCGGCCGAACGCCTGGAGGTACACCTCTACGACGAGACGATCCGCTTCAACATCCTCATCGTGGACGGAAGGACCTGCGTGGTTCAGCCCTACCTGCCCCAGGCCCGCGGCGTGGACTCCCCCACGTTCGTGATGAACGACAACACCGCGGCCAACGGCCTGTTCCCCGTGTTCGAGCAGGTCTTCACGTCGATGTGGGAGCGGAGCCGCCCCGTATGAACCTCCCCGTCACGTCGCTTCTGGAGATCGCCGAGGAGGCTGTCACCCTCGCCGGCCGGATCGTGCGGACCACGCTGCCCGGAGCCGTCACGGCCAAGGGAGACCGCGACATGGCAACCGAGGTGGACTACGCCGTCGAGCAGGCCGTCCGCGACTTCCTCGGCCGCGAGACACCTGAGATCGGATTCCTCGGGGAGGAGGAGGGGGTGACGAGGGGTGCCGACGCCGCGCTCACCTGGGCGCTCGACCCCTTGGACGGCACCGCCAACTTCCTGCACGGCATTCCGCTGTGTGGTGTGTCCCTGGGGCTGATCCACCGTGACGTCCCCGTGGTCGGCGTGATCGACCTGCCATTCCTCGGTTCCCGCTACACCGCCGCCGAAGGCCACGGCACACGGGCCAATGGGACTTCCGTCTGTGTCTCGCAGGCCGCCGACCTGGAATCGGCGATCGTCGCCATCGGGGACTACGCCGTCGGCATCGACGCTGCCGAAAAGAACCGCCCCCGGCTGGCCCTCACCCAGCACCTCGCCGCCCGCGTCCAAAGAGTTCGCATGTTCGGATCGGCGGCCATCGATCTGGCCTGGGTCGCCGAGGGAAAGATCGACGCCAGCGCCATGTTCAGCAACAACCCCTGGGACACCGCCGCAGGCGTCCTCATCGCCCGCGAAGCCGGAGCCATGGTGGTGGACCTCGACGGCAGCCCCCACACCATGAACTCCCGCGGCACCATCGCGGCCGGCCCCAAAATCCTGGGCGAACTGGTCACACTCATCGCAGACGCACGGCAGGCCGCCGAGCGGACAGGCAAGCATCGCTGAGAATTGCCGAATTGTCCTTATAGGGATCAAGCGGCGGCGCGGCGCGCCGCCGTACCCCCGGCCCTCCGCCCGCCCGCCGTCCGGGCGTGCGGCCTGGGGGCCGGTCCCGGACGGCGGCGGGACACCGGGCCGGGCACCGCACGCCGGCCCCGCCGTACCAACCGAACGCCCCGACCGGGGTTGCCACGCCGCCGCACAGATGCGCCCCTCACGATCGCCACGGCATGGTCCGCCGCCGTACAGGTCGGGGGCGATCGACGGTCCAGGGCTTCGTTCCTCAGCCCTGGCCCACCGGGCAATGCGGTTGCGGGCTGCTTCCAAGCCAAGGCAAGTCCTTGAGCCTTGCGATCAGCGGGAGCCGTTAAAGGTGGGTCAACCGGCGAGACTTGCTCAGGACGAAGCGCGGGGGTGTCGTCTGGCGGTGATGTTCGCCGCAATGAGCAGCCCGGCAGGAACAGCTGCGAGAAGGAAACCGCTCGGTCCGATCAGGCTGACGGCCAGCGCTCCCCAGGCGAGGATCACCCAGCCGACATACCCGGGGACGTTTTGTCCCTGCCGCCCCGCCCGCGCCACCAGTAGCCCTAGCAGCACCAGCACCACAACGAATCCACCGGGCAACGCCCAGAACGTTGCCACCGAGTCGCTGTCCGCGGCACGGTTGCGGAGGTCCCCGGCGAGCCAGCTAGACCAGGGAGCGAGGCGGGCGAACACGGCGGTGTGCGCCACGGCGATCAAGATCATGCTTCGGCCGGCCCAGATGGTGAGCCGACTCGGGGGCGCGGACAATGCAGGTGGGTAGGCCGCGGGTGTAGTGCTCATGGTTGCCAGCTTCTCTGAGCCGCGGTCCGGTGTGACTCCCCCCGCAGGGGGATGCCGCTCCCTCGCTCCGGTGAGTGGCACAGGTGTGGCGCCTACAGTCGCAGCCGTGGTCGACTCTTTGCGCCATAGCGCCAGGATGACAGTCACTCGCGCTCCAGATCTGCGCCGCCAGCCTGTACAACGAGGCCGTTCTGGGAGCCACCTTGGGAGCCCCCCGGACGGACGATCACGAACTGAGCCGAACGAACCTGAACGGCGGGGCGACGGCCGACCAGCCCGGCGAACGCGTCCGGACGGCTCTGAAGATCGTTTGGGGACCTACGGATCAGAAGGCATGACCGTGCCCGTCGCGTGCCCGGCGGGAAGGAGATCAAGGGGGACTCACGGGGAACCACGGGCACTCGATCCACTCCCCCGCAGGTCAGTGTCTCCCCAGCTCAGCGACCCGCCGCCATAGAGACTTCCCAAGCTGACAGCGCGGGTTCGATTCCCGTCACCCGCTCTCACTGTGAAGACCCAGGTAGGGACACGATCCCCGTCCGGGCCTTGGCTCATACCGCCGACCCTAGGCAGAAGGTCTCTGTCGGTGCGCAAGTACGGTCACTGCGCGCCCGGCCGAGGTGGAACGCAAGCGTGCGGGCAGTCATTCTCGACACCAGTCGTTCGCCCGCGCACGGAAGGGGACTCGCGCCCCGGTGAACCCAGGGCCGAGTCACCCCGACGTTGAAATGACGGCCTGTCTCGATGATCAGCCGCAGTGAGTCCAGCTCGATTGCCAGCCCTCACCGACACCGGCGCTGTTCGAAGCATGGCCTCCCCACGAGACACAGGTGCCGGCAGCGTTGACCTTCACGGGACCGGCGTAGATCTTGTAGGAGCCGGTGTCACTAATCTTGCTGCCGCCCTTCCTTTGAATGGTGGCCCCCGTAAGGGTGTAACCGCCCTGGTACTTGCTGCTCTTCCACGTCACCACACAGTTGGTGCTGCCGTTGTAGAGCAGGTAAATCGTGGCGAGCCCGCTGATGGCGTGGCTGTCGATGACGTGGTAGCTGCCGCCGCCGCACGCCGCGGTCGGCGATGACGCGGCCATTGCCGGGCTGCTCATGACCACGGAACTGGCAAGTGCGACTGCCGTGGCGACCGTGAACACCGCTGCCTGCTTGAATCTACGCATTGTCTGGCTCACTCTCCTCAAGATCATACTTTGACGCTGGGCAGCGTAACGGATCGTCACCATGCATCGTGATGAAGCTAGACATTTCGTAGAGCCTCACTCCGGGCTGCGGCTCATTCTGGGTGCGCCCATACTTAAGATCATGGAACCGACCACGCCTAGGCTGCTGCTGCGTGACTTCCGTGCCAGTGATCACGCAGCCGTGCACGCGTTCGCCGGCGACCCAGAGGTGACCCGCTACACCGACCGGCCCGGGATGCACGCGTCGCGCGAGAAACACCAGGTCGCAGACTGATCACCGGGCCATTAGCGGGCCATTAAGAGGGGTGACGAGGGGTCAACCACGGTCACTCAGGACCAGCCTTCCGCCCAGCTCAGTGCCCCAGCGGGCCGTGATCGATGCAGTTCCCAAGCTGACAGCGCGGGTTCGATTCCCGTCACCCGCTCCACTTGAAAGGCCCAGGTCAGGGGCTGGACCCCGACCCGGGCCTTGATTGTTTTCAGAACATTCTCGATCTTCACGGGCCATCAGCGGGCCGTCAGGTTCCGGATCACCCCGCCGCCGCCCCGGTGCCCTCGTCCTCATCGCGCGCTTCGAGTCACCGGTCGATCGCGTCCATGATCACTCTGCCCGCACCGCGTACGGCACGCTGACAGATCATCATCGTCCGCACGTTGTCGTGACCCATACGGGCCATCAGATCCTTGAGCCCGGCACCTGACCCGGCGACGAGCATGTCACCCGTGTGACGCAGATCATGGAAGCGTAGACCGGGCAACCCCACCTTCCGGACCACATCCCGGGGCGGCGTCCATGACCGCGACCTGCCACACCGGCTCTCCGACACCAGAGCAAGAATCCAGATCATGAGATCGGAGGTTGCGAAGCTACGGCGTTGGAGCGGTGTCACCCTGACCCTGTTGACCCTGCTCTGGCTGCTGGTCCCTCCGATCCTGCTCGTGAAAGGCATCGCGGCAGGCTGGGATCCCCCGTCGACCGAGACCACATCTCGCGGCTTATGGCTGCGGCCGGGATCGTGGTGGTCGGGGTTCCTTCGATGGCGGCAGTCGTTGCAGCACGGAGTGGCCGGAAGACCGCCGTATGGCTGTTCGGCACCGGGACGATCTTGTCCTTGCTGATCGTCCTCGCCTTCATCGTGAGCGACTAGAACGGCCCGGTCCTGCCTCTCGGCGCGCCGGCACCCGTCTTGCCGCGCCGAGTGCAACGGCAACGCAGAGGACAGATGCAGAGACGGCTCGCGGTTACGAACGACGATCGTAAGCGGCGGTGATCTGCTTCCTCTAACCTGCCGCCGTGCCCACCGATATTTACGGCTTCATTGAGGCTCGTCACCCGTCCGCTGCTGAAGAGTGGTACGAGGGAGAGCCGTGGCCGGTGGCCATGCCCCTCTATCCGCTGTACGACGGTGATGACCACGTGGCGTTCGGTTGCCTCTTCGGCGTCCGTAACTGGCTCGGCTGGACCCCGGTCGCGGCCGGCCGCGGTTTACCGGCTGACGTGTCAGAGCATGTCCGTACCGATTACGAGGGTTCCGTAAGGGTTGATGCCGCCACGCATGGCTGCACGTGGGTCGCCTGGTCGGAGCTGCGTGATCTTGACATGTCCGCCCGCCCGGCCGCGCGCGGAATACTTCAGGTCCGCTCAGGGCCGGGCTCCTCGACCTACCGCATCCACAGGTATCGAATCGATGACCGGTGGCCCAGCGAGATGGTCGAGCAGTATGGCATGTCCCCTCTGGGAGGCTCGCCTGTCGAGGCGCCGGCAGGCCGCTGGGAAGCTGCCGGAGCGACACTTGAATACGGCCCGGTGACACGGCTGCACGCGCTGGGGCCGGGCACCGGGTGGGAACACGTCTTCGAGGTGATGCGAGCTCTGGCGGGGCGGTTCGGAGACGATGGCGTGCGACTGGTGGTCTGGTTCGATTAGAGGCCGATCATTCGATCGGATAGGCGTCTTCCAGCTCGTACCGGTCCGCAGGGAGCAGTGCCTCCACCACGGCCGGCGCCGTACCCGAAGCGTCCCGAGCCGCGCCGTAGACGGCCGGCAGCGGTGTGTTCTTCGGCATGTCGGGCCGCTTGGTCTCGTCGGCCGTGGGCATGCGCGCGGTGATCTGTTCCACGATGTGATCGAACCGCACGCCCTTGCGAGACCGGAGATGTTCCCGGAGACCCTGCGGAAGCGGTTCGGCGCTGGTCAGGTCGGTGCCCTGAGAGAGTTCCACCGGCACCCACGGCGAGACCGTCTCGGTCGGCTCCCCGTCCGGGCGTGCGGCGTGGGCGCCGGTCCCGGTCGGCGGCGCCCCGGGCCGTAGCCGCACCATGCACCCGCCGTACCCGACGAGACTCGCCGGCACCAGCGACGCGCCGCCGGTGAAACCACTCGGCCAAGCTATGGGCGGGCACATAGCCAGAGCGGCACTGATCGATGACCAGAGGGTGTCCCCGTACTCATCGACGTCGAGTTCCGCCCGAGTGGTCTGCAAGAAGTCGAGGACACGGCGGTCAAGGTGCCAGCCCAGTGGCCGGGGTCGAGTTGTTCGCTCTTCCTCGGAGTTCTTGTCATCGTCACCGAAGAAGCGAACCACTTGTAGGACGGCAGTGTGTCCGGGCTCATGCCGATCCAGTTCGTCGGCGAGTGCTCCGATCGCTGGGGCGTATGGCTCCAATCGGTCGACCAAAGCTGCGATCATGTCGTCAACGGGCAGGCTCGATCCGGGAACGTTGATCTGCCAGATGTGCACCGCTGGACGAGGGGGCTCAAGCCTCTTACCGGCTCGAATCGTGACCTCATCCGCCTCAAGTCCCAGTCGCGTGGCCATCTCCTCTGCAGACATGCGTTCGCTCTTGAGAGCGAAGTACACGTACTGATCCACTTCCATGGGGCGACTCTAAACAGCCGAGAACCTCCGACTCACCCAAACGACCTGGAAAGATCAAGCGCCTGACTGCCGTGCCTTCGTGGTGGTGCCGCACCCATACCGCCCTGACGATCGCCTGGCGATGGCTGATCTCCGTAAGAGGCTGGGAGCGAACGACGGTCCGGGGTTTCGTCCCTCAACCCCGGCCCACCGAGCATCAGTGCGCGGAAGCGGCCGTCATGGGTGCGGTCGGCCCGGCCGTCCATCCCCACCTTCCACAGCGCCCGCTCGGCATCCACCCGGCCGGTGAAGACCTCCGGGTGGGTGCGAATCTCGCCGTGCCGCCGGAAGCGCAGCCGGTAGGCGTTCTCCTTGAGCTTGCGGACGTTGCCGACCGGTCGGCGGCCCACCAGGTCGGCCGGCTCGAAGACCTGGGCCACGGTCAGCACCGGCCGTTCCCGTCGGTCCAGGTGAAACTGATCTGAAGGGGCAGGATCAGGACTGCTGATGCGGTTTGGGTTTACCGCCCATCCGGGATTCAAATTCCCGAGCCTCCGCATTTCAGAGACCCCCTCCCGAACCTTGGGAGAGAGCCTTTGATTCTGAACCCTGTCAGGGTTGCGATTCTCACGCCCCGTCCCTGCCGAGGGTGTCTTCCCCATCTCGCTCAGCCTCGTCGCGCTTGGCCTGGACGTCGGCCCGGAACCCGGTCAGCCACCGGTCTTCGGGATTCGGGAGGGCCGGGAACGTGCTCGAAGGGACTGCTGGTGCTCCCTCGTTCGGGGGAGGCGCTTCCCCTGCTGTGGGGAATGACGTTTGACGTGCGGCTTCTACTCTCGTGATCATGGTTACCTCTGATCGCCGGCGACGCTGGCCGGCGTACGCGGTGGCGGTGCTGTTCCTCGGTTACGCCGCGGGGAAGGCCGCTTTTGCTCTGCAGGCCCG
Organism: Streptosporangium sandarakinum; assembly: GCF_013409935.1. Taxonomy (GTDB): domain Bacteria; phylum Actinomycetota; class Actinomycetes; order Streptosporangiales; family Streptosporangiaceae; genus Streptosporangium; species Streptosporangium nondiastaticum. Next base: position 2,777,470 of record NZ_JACCCO010000001.1, read on the forward strand.
GCTCGGGTTCCCGGGCGGCCCTCCCGTATCGGCTGCCGAAACCGGAAGCTATTTCATGGAGGCGGCCACCGCACAGTGGCTCGCAACCGCTTCCGGCGTGTTGGGTGCGTGCGTCGCCCTCGCCACGGTCACGGCGCTGGGGCGTCGGGTGCCGAGAACGTTGATGCTGCTCGTGCTGGCCGGGATGCTGCTGGCCGTTGGCGGCGGCGCGGGGATCATGATCGTGGACGGGTTCGTCGGCATCGGTGTGGGCTGGCAGTGGTACCACGGAGTCCTTGGAATCCTCGTGATCGGGCTGTTCCTGGAGATGACCCGGTCCTACGCGGCGGCGACGAGACGTGTCGCGGGCTGATCGCGCACGGGTGGGCGCGTACGGGGCCGTGGTGTGCGCCGCGGCGTACGGATCGATGAAGCTCGCTCAGGCGCTGGGGGCCAATGCACTGGCCGACAAGGACCCGCTGCCCCCGCACCTGCGCGAACAGTTGCTTGCCCGTGATCCCTTGTTCGTGGCAAGCCACTGGTTGCTGGCCGGTGCCGCAATGGTCGGTGTCATCGTCGCGCTGGCCACCGTGAGGCCCTGGGGTGCGAGAGTGCCGCGCCGGTTGCTGCTCGCGATCACCGGGACGCTCGGAGTCTTCATGATCGCCCGGTCGATCGGCGTGCTCGGGTTCGGCTTCGTCGGCGACGTGCTGCTGTTGACCGGGGTTCGCCCGCCCCCGGTCGAGCATGCCTCGCTGGCTCGCGACCTGGCGCGTTGGGATCTGCTGCTGTGGTCGCCGTTCTTTCTTCTCTGGGGGGTGTGCTGGGCAACGGCCGGATGGCGGCTGGGCAGAGCGAGCAGGGTCGCGCCCGTGAGGCGGTGTGAAAGCTCGACGAGGTAGGTGCCGTGGGCAAGACATCATCCCGCGCACCGCTCGCCGTGGGATCGAATCCCGCCGGCGCCTGGGACGGCACCGCCGGGTCGTCGAGCGGACGGCCTCCTGACCGGCGGGATGCCCTCATTCACCACCGTCTGGTCACCGAATGAGACGACGCACGAGGAGACGAGCACTCCCTGCTGGCATGTGTCCGTTCCTCTGGAACATCGGGACGGTCATCACCACGCTGGTCTACGCCCACTGGACTCGCCCGCCGTACGGTGTCCACGGTTGAGGATGATTGAAGGCATGTTGTCACCCCTTGTCTGCCGCGCCACCTATCTGCGGTGGGCCTGTCTCGTCCTCGGCGGAGCGCTGCTGATGCCGTACGTGATGGTGGGCTCCATGATCGGTGGCCTGACCGGGTTGTCGGCCGCGTCAGGCGACTTGCTCCAGCCGCTGGTTTTCCTGGCGGTGCTGCCGCTGGTGGCACTGACCGGGCTGGTACTGCCGGTCCGGGCGCTGGAGGTGGCGGCGGCGCGTAGCCTGCTGGGCGCCGAGATCGACCCACTGCCCGCCGAGTGGGCGTCCGGGAGGCGAAGCTGGGGTGAGCGGCGGCGCACCGCCACCTGGTTCACCCTGCACCTGGGGGTCGGCGGGGTGATGGCGGGACTGACGCTGGCGACGGTTCCGTTCGTGGTCGTGGCGATTCTGCTGCCGGTCACCGGTGCCCCGTTCGACCTGTGGATCGTGTCCACCTTGCGGGCGGTCTGGTGGGGCGGCCCGCTGCTGGGCGTCGTCCTCCTGGTCGCGCTCGTCTACCTGATCGCCGGGATGGGCGCGCTGCTGGCCCGGTCGGCGCCGAAGCTGCTAGGTCCCTCACCCGCCCAGCGGCTGGCGCTGCTGGAGGAGCGGGTCCGCCGCCAGGCGGTCCGCAACGGCCTGGCCCGTGAACTGCACGACTCGATCGGGCACGCGCTGAGTGTGGTGACCGTGCAGGCCGGGGCGGCCGCCCGGGTCCTGGACCGCGACCCCGTGGCGGTCCGGGCCGCGCTGGGGGCGATCGAGGAATCGGCGCGCGCGGCGTTGGAGGAGCTGGACCAGGTGCTGGGGGTGTTGCGCGAGCAGGAAGACGAGCCGTCCACGGCCCCAGCGCGGACGCTCGCCGACCTGAGCGGCCTGGTACACGGGACCGGCGCCGCCGCTGAGGTCACCGGCGACCTGGCCGCTGTGCCAACCGAGGTCTCCCGGGAGGTCTACCGGATCGCCCAGGAGTCGCTCACCAACGCCCTGCGCCACGGGACCGGTCCGGTACGGCTGGCGCTGGCCGTGCACGACGACCATCTGGAGCTCGACGTGCGCAACCCGGCGGGACGGGCGCCTGGCAGGAGTGGACGCGGCATCGGTGGCATGCGCGAGCGGGTCACGCTGCTGGGCGGCGACTTCGCTGCCGGTCCCGCGGATGGAGAGTGGCACGTGTCGCTACGGCTGCCACTCCGTCCCTGAACGGTGGTGGATAGTGTCGGGCGCATGCCGATTCGTGTGGTCATCGCCGATGACGAGGATCTGATCCGGACCGGTCTGCGGATCATCGTCGACGCCGAACCCGACCTGGAGGTGGTGGGCGAGGCGGCCGATGGAGCGGCGGTGGTGCCGGTGGTTCGGACGGCGCGGCCCGACGTGGTGCTGATGGACGTGCGGATGCCCGCGGTGGACGGCATTCAGGCCACCCGGCTGCTGCTGGCGCTGTCTCAACCGCCCAAGGTCATCGTGGTGACCACCTTCAACAACGACGACTACATATATGACGCGTTGCGCGCGGGGGCCAGCGGCTTCCTGCTCAAGCGCAGCCGGCCCGACGACCTGGTCCACGCCATCCGAATCGTCGCCGCCGGGGAATCGCTGCTGTTCCCGGCCGCGATCCGCGCGCTCGCCGCGAACCGTCAGAGCCGGTACGCCGCCACCCGTGCCGTCCCCGGGCTCGGGAAGCTGACCGCGCGGGAGGCCGACGTGCTGCGGTTGATGGCCTGCGGCCGATCCAACATCGAGATCGCCGCCGAGCTGGTCATCGGGGCTGAGACGGTGAAGACCCACGTCGGCAACGTCCTGGCCAAGCTGGGGGCGCGCGATCGCACCCAGGCCGTCATCACGGCCTACGAGTCCGGTTTCGTCTCCCCCGGCTGAGCTGAGGGGCCACGGTGCTTCCGGGCAGCGGAGTCATCGGCCGCCTCTCCATGGCCACCGCCGAAAAAGCAAAGCCTTACTCGACAGCCTCACCAACGGCTTCAGCGAGGTGCTCAACCTCTTCACGAAGCGCTGTGAATGAGCCGGATGACGTCACCCCTCACGAGGCAAAGAGCGACGTGAAGACCGTGAGGGTCTACGGGAATGTGGCCTTCACCCTTGGTGTGGCACTGGCCCTCTTGTTCCTTCAGCCGTGCCACTGCTCCGCGAGCAGTCCGTAGATCAGAGTGTCGGCCCACTCGCCTTTCATCCAGTAGTCCCGGCGCAGGTGTGCCTCCTTGACCATGCCCACACGTTGGCACAGTCGCGCCGATGCCTCGTTCCGCGCATCGAGTCGAGCAATGACCCGGTGCATGCCGCAGCGCTCGAAGGCCACGCCGATGAGGGCTCGAACCGCCTCTGTGGCAAACCCGCGGCCCGACATCGATGGATGGAAAATCCAGCCCATCTCACCCCGAGACGGCGTCTCGTCGGCCGGCCACAGAACAACATCGCCGACGATGACCAGGTTCTGGTGTCCGGCGGTCTCCCGGTCGGCGGTGTACGGCTATCCGGACCGTCCCACACTGCTCAAGCTCTGCGACTACGCCCAAGCCCTCGACGCCGAGCTCCGAGGAGACGACGGCGAGGACCACCCCGGAGTAAAACCAAGCGCGCCTCCCCGCTCCCTCCATGAGCGAGGGCCTCGCCTCCGGAACCATTGCCGCGATCATAAGACGAGGTCGCGACTGGCTGAGGTAGAAGTCTTCTCGTCCCGTCTTCATCGACAAGAGGGAGCACCGGGTGACCGTTCGCGCATGGAAGCGACCTTCAGGATGACTCGTCACGTCAGCGGATCAGGCCCGGGAGAAGTGTGCGCGTCCGCGCATGATCCGAATCCCGTCACCGACTCCACGCCAGGAGACCGACGGCTTCCGGTCGGTCGGGTAACCCACGTGCTCAAGCGCACGACCTGATGCCACACTGTCGCGGTGTCCCGAGCCGACCTCAGCGAGACCGAATACCTTCGTCACATCGAGCACCTGGCGCGCGCCATTGTCGACGCGGCGGACGGCGAAGGGTGGCTCGCTCTCACCGGTGTCTCCGATGAAGTCACTCCCCTTCAGCGAGCAGTGATCGAAACGGCCCGTCAACTCCGTCACCATCACTTCGACGGGGACGGCTGCCTCGGCGGAGAGCTTCCGCTCATGAAACTCGCCGGAGTCATCGTCCTCCGACCGCATACCGTCCCCGCCGATATGAAAGAGAGCTACATCGAGATCTGCACCCGCCTGGGAGTCGAAGCCCGGCCCGAAGGATGGGCGATCTGGAACACCTGGGCCATGGACGGCCAGCCCATCTCGCTCGTCCTGGTCGACTCCAGCGGCACCGAAGGACTGCTCACGAACTGGTCACGCGGCATCGAGGCCTACCCGATCACCCCGCTGCCGGCTCAAGTGGTCCTGACCCTGCAAGGGTGGGTCACCCCTATGACCCTGTCTCCAGCCGGTACCCGGAGACTGGGGGCGACCCGACCCACCTACCGAACGCTCCCCATGAACCCCGATGCCTCCGGCGGGAGCGCTTCACCTGCGGGATGATCGAACGACTCCGGGCCATCACCGCCGGGTCCATCGTCAAGCCGATCTGGAGCCTTGATCGCCGTGCCATCAGCGTGCCATCAACCAGGGTGGCGAGGGGGCGGCCACGGTCACTCATGACCGGCCGAACGCCCAGCTCAGACGCTCTACGAGGCGCGATCGACGTACTTCCCACGCCGACAGCGCGGGTTCGGTTCCCGTCACCCGCTCCATACGGAGGTCGGGTCCCCATCGCCTGTCCGCGATGAACGCCCGCGCCGTTCGGGAGCGCGCTTCACCGGCTCGTGTCATCACGGCGTGTCGCCGGCGTGGCCGGTGCGGTCGATCTCGTCGATGAAGGCGAGGACCCGGGCGTTGACGCGCTCGGGGAACTCGCCGTTGATGGCGTGGGAGGCGTCCGGCCACAGTTCGACGACGCCACGGGCGAGCAGGCGGTGGGCGCGCAGGGTGGCCTTGCGCGGATCGTGGATGATGCTGCGCCCGGCGATCAGGGCGAGTACCGGCACGTCGACTCCGGCCACCTGGTCGTCCGTGGGGTACGTCGGAGGCGGCAGGAAGGCGGTGAAGTCCCGCATCCCGGCCGATATCAGGTTGGCGACGGGTTCGTCCTCGGAGGCGTCGGCTCCGCCGGAGATCCAGCTCAGCAGCCCCCGGCGCCACGACTCGGGGAAGAACGGCACCACCGATCCCAGCGAGACGACGACGACCTTCCAGGTCAACCGGCCGAAAAGGCTGGCCGGATCGAGCAGGCTCACCGAGGCGACCTTCTCCGGAGCGTGCAGGGCGAGGTGAAAAGCGCTCCACCCGCCGATGGACACTCCGACGAGGTGCACCCGGTCGTGGCCGAGCCGGGCCAGCAGCTCCGCCAGCCAGTCGGCCTGGTCGGCCGCGCTCGTGAACGCCCGGGTCTGTACCGACAGGCCGGGCTCGCCGAGCAGGTCGACCGTGTAAACCGGCCGGTGGCCCGTGAGGCCGGCCAGGTTCGCCTCCCACATCGGGGTGGACGCGGTGCGTCCCGGCAGCAGGAGAAGCGGTACGCCGTCGCCGGTGCCGAAACGATAGATCCGGACGGTCCCGAAGCGGGTCGCCACGTCCTGGATCTGATCGGGTTCGGGAAGCCGGGCCATGGCCTGGTCGTAGGCGTTCCGGTAGCGCGCGAAGGCGGACGCGTCACGGAAGTGGCCGAGCCGCCGCGGGCGGAACGCGGCTCCGATGTTGGGTTCCACGAGGTCGTTCACGTACGGGATCCTCCGTTCGCCTTTTGCAATACGATCGCATCGCATCAATATCACGATACACTCGTATCGCAAAGAGAGGAGGCCGGGCCGTGCCGAAGCAGGTGGACCACGCGGCGCGGCGGGCGGAGATCGCCCATGCCGCCCTCAGACTGTGCGCCCGGGACGGCCTGGCCGGTGTGAGCATCGGGCGGGTCGCCCAGGAGGCCGGCGTCTCCAAAGGGCTCGTGCAGCACTATTTCGCGGCGAAGGCCGACCTGCTGCGCGCGAGCGCACATCTACTCAGGCAGGAAATCGAGCACCATGTCCGCGCGGCGCTGCAGGACGCCGACAGCCCGGCCGACACGCTGCGGCGCACGTTGCTCGCCATCGTCGAGCTGGGCGTGCGCGCTCCCGTACTCCTGCTCGCCGGGCACGCGTTCCTGGCCATATCCGTCGCCGACCCTGAGGTACGCGGGCTGTACCGCGCGGGCGGCGATGCGGTCCATCGCGAGATCACCGCGCTCGTGGCCGCCACCGCTTCGGGACCCGGCGTCGATGCCGGCGCCGAGGCCCACGTGCTTCTCGGGCTCGCGCGCGGCCTGGCCGACGGCGTGCTGGTCGGGGAACTGGGCGTCGCGGAGGCGGTCGCGGTCCTCGACCACCAGCTCGGCCGGATCGGCTTGCCTGCGGACTCGTGATGGGAAGGCGGATCCCCGAAACAGGTCGACGGCGACGGGGGAGGCTCCGGTGGTCGCCCGCCGGCGCTCCCGGGCGGACTCGACGCGCCTGAAAACCGTCACCGGGGCGACGGCCGGGCTCCTGCACCCTGCCCGGTGGATCTCTCGAACGGTCGCGGGTCCCGCCGCGACCGGCTCACTCGGGCGGAGCGATGGCAGGTAGGGTCTTCGCCATGTTCGAAGCCAGAGACGTCATCGAAGTCATCGGGCTGCTCCGCGATGGTGGATGCAGGGTCTGGGTCGGAGGCGGCTGGGGCATCGACGCGCTCGTGGGCGAGGTCACCCGCCCCCATCGGGACCTGGACCTGATGCACGACGCCACCCAGGAGCCCACCCTGATCGAAATCCTGGAGAACACCGGTTTCGCCGAAAGGCACGACATCGTCCCCGGACGGCCTGCCCGGTTCGTCATGCGCCATCCCGACGGGCGGGAGCTCGATCTGCACCCGCTGACCTTCCAGCCCGACGGCTCCGCCGTGCAGCCGGCCAACGACCGGGGGGACGTCTTCCCCTACCCCGCGAACGCCTTCGCCACCGGCACGATCCTCGGCACGAGCATCGCCTGTCTGTCGGTCAGGCAGCAGGTCCACTTCCACCAGGGTTACGAGCCGACCGACCGGGACCGGCACGACATGGCACAGCTGCGCAGGATCTACGGCATCGCCACCCACTTCTGATACGGGCGGTGCGGGCGAGCACCTCCCGGCGAGGGCCGGCCCGGCCTCCGACCGGCTCCGGGCCCCAACGGGATCCGCCGGCCGCGAGACGTTCCGGGACCGTCTGCCGCCATGGCTCATGCCACCAGGACCGCTCTCCCGAGTGCGTGCCCGACGGCCGTCTCGTTGAACGCCCGGACGGTCGCCGTCTCCGCCGCCTTCACCCAGGCCAGGCCGAGTATCGAGGGAGGCAATCCCGTGACGGGGATGAAACTGACGTCCGGGCGCCTGTGGTAGGCCGCCGTGGGGGTGCAGAGCAACATGCCACCCCGGTTGAGCGCCACCTGGGTCAGGCCCTCCTGACTGGTGGTCACCGTACCGGCCCTGGGAATGGGACGGCCGGAGGGGGTGGCGGACGGTGCCGTACGCTCGCGCCACGCGCGCGGAGCCGGGCCGTCCAGTCCGATCAGGGAAACGCCGGCCAACTCCTCCGCGCTGATGCTCGAACGGGCGGCCAACGGATGGCGCGAGGACACGCCCAGCCGGTACGAGACCCGGTTCAACCCTTCGCCCGTCGCCAGGTCGGGCTCGTCCACCGGGAGCAGCGTGAACGCGATGTCCACCTGCCCGGCCCGCAGCTTCCCGAAGGGGTCGGAGAGCGGGATCTCCACGAGCTCTGTCAGGCATCCCGGGTACCGGCGCTCGAAGGCGCACACGCTGCCGGTGACGACCTGCGTGGGCGTGGCCAGGAAGCCGATCCGGATCACGCCCGTCACCTCGCGGGCGTCCGCCTTGGCCCGGCTGACCGCGTTCGCGAGGCCGTCGTAGGAGGGGCGCAGGTCGGCCAGGAACCGTTCGCCCAAGGGCGTGAGGCTCACGTGCCTACTGGTCCGCTGGAAGAGCCGGCCGCCGATCCTGTCCTCCAGTGAGCGGATGAGCTGGCTCACCCGGCCGGGTGACAGGTAGAGGCGCTCGGCCGTACGCGCGAAGTGCAGTTCCTCACCGAGCACGATGAAGCACTCCAGTTCCCTGAACTCCATCCCCGCCTCCGCCTGGTCGTTTAGTCCACCTAAACCAAGCCTTCGGCCTTCGGCGTTGTTCCCGCCGGTGGACGGCAGAAGGCTGAACGGCATGACCATGACTGACGTCTCCACCGCCGCCCGAGCGCGCTGGCTCGCGGTTTTCTCGGTGGCGGTGGGCACCTTCACCGTCGTGACCAGCGAGATGCTGCCCGTCGGCCTGCTGACCTCGATCTCCGCCACCCTCGGCGTCTCCGACGGGACGGCCGGGCTGATGATGTCGGCGCCCGGGCTGGTCGCCGCCGTCTCCGCGCCGGTGCTGGCGATCACCGCTCGACGGCTCGACCGGCGTGTCACGTTGCTGGGGCTGATGGCGCTGCTGGCGGTGGCGAACCTGGCGGGCGCGTTCGCGCCGAACTACCCCGTCATGCTGGCCGCCCGGGTGCTGACCGGGGTGAGCATCGGCGGGTTCTGGGCCTTCGCGGCAGGGCTCGGCCTGCGACTGGTGCCCGAGAGGTCCGTCGGCCGGGCCACATCGATCATCTTGGCCGGGGTGTCGGTGGCGTCGGTGCTGGGGGTGCCCGCGGGGACCTTCATCTCCTCGTTCGCGGGGTGGCGGACCGCGTTCGTCTCCATGGGGGTGCTGGCCCTGGCCCTGCTCGCGCTGCTGGCCGCCGCCCTGCCGCCCCTGCCCGGCGAGTCCCGGGCGGAGGCGGCCGAACCGGCGCCCCACGGGCCCCCCTCCCCCGCGCCGAAGAGGTCGCTCTCCCGGCTCTCCGGCCCGCTCAAGGTCGTCCTCGTCCTGACCGTCCTGATCGTGGCCGGCCACTTCGCGGCCTACACCTACGTCCGGCCGTTCCTGGAGCAGGTCTCACACGCCGGTCCCGCCTTCGTCAGCGTCGCCCTGCTCCTGTACGGCGTCGCGGGCGTGGTCGGCAACTTCGCGGCGGGCGCGTGGGCGGCCAGGAACCCCAGACCGGTCCTGGTCACACTGGCCGCGCTGATCGCGCTCTCCACGGCGGCGCTGCCTCTGGCCGGCCTGCCCCTGATCATGCTCGTGGTGTGGGGTCTGGGCTACGGCGGCGTGGGTGTGACGCTGCAGCTCTGGATCATGCGGTCGGGTGGCGGCGAAATGGGCACGGCTCTCTTCGTCGGCGCCTTCAACGTCTCCATCGCGCTCGGCTCGTTCGCCGGCGGCCGGATCGTGGACGGTGTGTCGCTCTCCGCGGTGATGTGGGTGGGAGCGACGCTCGCCGTGGTCAGCGCGGCCGTCTCGGGCATGAGCAGGACGGCCGCTTCGTCGGAGGGCCGCGTCTGATCCGGGTAGGACCGGTGAAAGCGGCAACGGGGGGAGGGCCGCCGGGACCGGTGAAAGCGGGAACGGGGGGAGGGCCCGGTGAAGCCTAGACTTGCGGCATGCCGATCCACCTGACCCTGCTCGACGGTGTGCGGTGGCAAGGGCGGCCGGTGGTCGGCGAGAGGGCTCAGGCGCTGCTCGCGGCCCTCGCGCTCGCCGGCCGGACCGTGAGCGCGGACCGGCTCGTCGCGGAGGTGTGGGGGGACGGCGAACCGGCCAATCCGGCGAAGGCGCTGCAGGTCCTGGTGTCCCGGGCCAGGTCGGTCGTGGGGTCCGCGTCGCTGGTCACGGCGGGGAACGGCTACCGGCTCGCGGTTCCGCCCGACCTGGTCGACGCCGGTCGGCTGCACGGTCTGGCGGGCCGGGCGGGGGTGCTGCTCACCGAGAATCCCGCCGCGGCGGCCGCGGCGGCGGAGGAGGCGCTCGCGCTGGGCGCCGGGACGCTGCCGCCCGAGGGCGGCGGTCCGCTGGCCGAGGTGCGCCGCCGCGCGGAACACGACCTGGCGTCCGCGCGGATCGTGCTCGCCCGGGCCCGGAGCCGGAGCGGCGACCACGACCCGGCCCTGCCCGGGCTGGAGGACGCCGCGCGCGTCCGTCCCGAGGACGAGGGGCTGCTCGCCGACCTCCTGCGCAGCGAGGCGGCGGTGCGCGGAACGGGTGCCGCGTTGGACCGCTTCGAGCGCCACCGGTCGGACCTGCGCGACCGGATCGGCGCCGACGTCGGCCCGGAGCTGCGGCGGGTCCATCGTGAGCTGCTGGCGCTCGACAGCCCCGTGCGCGCCGGCGTGCGGTTCGACGCGACCCCGCTGCTCGGCCGCGCCGACGACCTCCGGCGGGTGCGGGCACTGCTCGCCGCCTCCCGGGTGGTCTCGATCCTCGGTCCCGGCGGGCTCGGCAAGACCCGGCTCGCCCACGCCGTCGCCCGCGAGGCCCCGCAGCCGGTGGTGCACTTCGTCGAGCTGGCCGGCGTGACCGCGCCCGAGGACCTGGTCGGCGAGGTCGGGTCGGCGCTCGGCGTCCGCGACTCGGTGACCGGACGCCGCACGCTCACCCCGCGGCAGCGCGCCGACGTCCGTGCCCGGATCGCCCAGCAGCTCGACCTGGCTCCGGCGCTGCTGGTGCTCGACAACTGCGAGCACCTGGTGGAGGCGGTCGCCGACCTGGTCGCCTATCTGACCGCGACCACGCGGGAGCTGCGCGTCCTCACCACGACCCGCTCGCCGCTGGCGATCGCCGCCGAACGCGTCTATCCGCTGCCCCAGCTGGGAACCGGTGACGCCGTCGAGCTGTTCCGCGACCGCGCGACCGCGGCCCGGCCCGGTGTGCGCCTGGACGAGGATGACGTGGGCGCCGTCGTGGCCCGCCTGGACGGCCTGCCGCTCGCGATCGAACTGGCCGCCGCGAAGGTGCGGGTGATGTCGCCGGCCGAGATCGCCCGCCGGTTGGAGGACAGGTTCGCGCTACTGCGCGGCGGTGACCGGAGCGCCCCCTCGCGGCACCAGACGCTGCTGGCGGTGATCGACTGGTCCTGGAACCTCCTCGGTGAGCGGGAGCGCCGGGCCCTGCGCCGCCTCTCCGCCTTTCCGGACGGCTTCGCCCTCGACGCGGCGGAGGAGGTGCTCGGCGGCGACGCCCTCGGCGACGTCGAGGAGCTCGTGGAGCAGTCCCTGCTCACCGTCGTGGAGACGGCCGGCGGGGTGCGGTACCGCATGCTGGAGACGGTGCGCGAGTTCGGCCGGGTGCGGCTGGACACGGCCGGTGAGACCGCCGGCGCGCGGGCCGCCGTACGCGCGTGGGCCGTGGGGTACGCCGACCGGCACGGCGCCCGGCTGTACTCGCCGGAGCAGGTCGACGCGGTGGACCGGCTGCGTTCGGAGGAGACGAACCTCGCCGACATTCTGCGTGAAACCCTCGCCGACCCCGACCCCGAAGCGGTCGTGGTGCTGTTCTCCACCCTGGGCGGCTACTGGACGATCCGCGGAGATCACCCGCGCTGCATCGTCCTCACCCCGGCCGTCACCGCCGCCCTGGACGGCTGGGCGCCTCCGCCCCGGCTCCTCGACCGGGCCCGGATGGCCCTGGGCATCGCGCTGTTCAGCACCGTCATGGCCTCCCCCGAGGAGATCGGGACGCCGGCCCGGCTGCTGTCCGGGCTGGGCGCCGACTCGGCGAACCCGGCCGTCCGGGCGCTGGTGACCGCCCTGCTCACCATGGTGCCGGATTCCGGGAAAGGCCTGGACGAGCTGGCCGCCGACCCCGACCCGCTGATCCGCCGGATCGCGCTGCACTGGCTGAGCCACGGCCGGGAGAACGCCGGCGACCCGGTCGGCGCGATCGAGGCCGCCCGGGCCGCCCTGGAACTCGTCGGCGACGACGGCGGCCCCTGGCACCGGGCGATGCTGCACACCCAGCTGGCCGGCATGTACGCGCAACTCGACGACTCCGCGTCGGCGTCCAGACATGCCACCGAGGCGCTTCCGGTGCTCGAACGCCTCGGGGTGATGGAGGACGTCGTCCAGATCCGCGCCACCCTCGCCATGACGGCGCTCGCCGAGGGGCGCCGTGACGAGGCCGCACGGATGACCGACGACCTGGAGGCGCTCGCCTCCCAGGGCACCTACGGCGAGGTCCTGTCGGCCGCCGCCGCCAGAGCCGAGCTGGCCCTCGCCGACGGTGACATCGCCGGGGGGCTGCGGCGGTACCGCGAGACGGCCCGGGTGCTCCGGAACCTGCGTGTCCCGGGCGCGCCGGAAGGTTCCACGCTGTGGACCATCCTGGGCGAGGTCATCGCGCTCTCGGCGTTCGCGCAGTACGGCGAGGGCGACGACGGCGCGGACCTCTTCGAGGCGCTGCGTGCCGAAGTCCTGGTCGTGTTCGACCCGGACCGCGCCTTCCCGGACCTCCCGGCGATGGGGATGGTGCTCGCCGGGCTGGGCATCTGGGGTCTGCTGAAGGGAGCGATGCCCGCCGAGGAGGCGGTCCGGATGCTCGTGCTCGCCGACCGGTTCGCCTACAACCGGTTCACCCCGACGATGCGGTGGCCGGTGCTGGCCGCGCACGCCGAACGGGTCGCCCCCGGCGTCATCTCCCGGATCGAGGCCGGGTACGGAGCACGGCGCGGCCCCGACCTGCTGGCCGAGGCCCACGCCGTCCTGGAGCGGGTGGTCTGACACCGCCTACATCTTGCGGGAGTAGGAGCGGACCGCCAGCGGAGCGAAGATCGCGACGACGACCGCGCAGCCGATGACCGCCCAGCCGACCTCGGCCGTCACGGCCCCGTGGTTGAGCAGGTCGCGCACCGCGGAGACGACGTGCGACACCGGGTTGACCTTCACGAACGCCTCCAGCCAGCCGGGCAGCGTCTCGGCGGGGACGAAGGCGTTGGACAGGAAGGTCAGCGGGAACATGATCATCATTGAGATGCCCTGGACGCTCTGCGCCGAGCGCGCCATCGTGCCCAGCCAGGTGAAGATCCACGCCAGCGACCAGCCCGCGATCACGGTGAGCGCGATGCCTCCGACGCAGCCGAGCACGCCGCCGCCGGGTCGGTAGCCGATGATCAGGCCGGTGACGAGCGTCAGCACCGACGCGATGCCGTAGCGGATCAGGTCGGCGATCATCGGACCGGCCAGGGGGGCGATCCTGGCGATCGGCAGGGACTTGAAGCGGTCGAAGACCCCCTTGTCCATGTCCTCGCGCAGCTGCACGCCCGTCGCCATGCAGACGGTCAGGGCGGTCTGGGCGAGGATGCCGGGGATCAGCACCGGGAGGTAGTCCGACACGCTGCCGGAGATCGCGCCGCCGAAGATGAACGCGAACATCGCCGTGAACAGCAGGGGCTGGATGAGAACGTCGAAGAACTGCTCGGGCTTGCGGCGCATCTTCTTCAGGGCCCGCCACGCCATCGCCAGGGTCTGGACCAGGGTCTCCTGAAGCGAGCTGTGGGACGTGGTGCGGGCGACCGCGGCGGACGGGTCGACGCGCCGGGGGGCGCCGGGGGCAGGGGTCATCGGGGTCGTGACGCTCGTGGTCATCGGGCCGCCTCCATCCGGGGTTCGCCGGCCTGGGATTCGCCGGCTCGGGGTTCGTCGGCGCCGTGGCCGGTCAGCGCCAGGAAGACCTCGTCCAGCGTCGGCTTGGCGACGCTCACCGAGGAGATGCCGATGCCCGCTTCCCGCAGGCCGATCAGGACGTCCGCGGCCCGGTTCGGGTCGGGGAGGGGGATGTTCACGCGTCCCGACTCCGGGGTCAGGACCGGGTCCTCGGCCAGCAGCCGGCGGACGATGTCCGCGGCCAGGGCGAGGTCGGAGCCGTCCGCGAGGCCGAGTTGCAGGGTCGAGTCGCCGACCTGGGTCTTCAGGGCGTCGGGGGTGTCCTCCGCGACCTTCCGGCCCCGGTCGATCACGGCCACACGGTCGGCCAGCTGGTCGGCCTCGTCCAGGTACTGGGTGGTGAGGAGGATCGTGGAACCGTCGGTGACCAGCTCGCGGATGGTGTCCCACATCTGTCCCCGGGTCCTGGGGTCGAGGCCGGTCGTGGGCTCGTCCAGGAAGATCAGGGGTGGGCGGGTGATCAGGCTCGACGCCAGGTCCAGGCGGCGGCGCATGCCACCGCTGAACTGGGACAGGGGGCGGTCGGCCGCCTCCTGGAGGCCGAAGCGTTCGAGCAGGTCACCGGCGATCGCCTTGGCCCGGGCGCTCGTCAGGCCCTGCAGGCGGGCGAACAGCCGGAGGTTCTCCCGGGCTGTCAGGTCCTCGTCCACCGAGGCGTACTGGCCGGTGACGCCCACCAGCTGCCGGATCCGGTGGGGTTCCCGCCGGACGTCGACGCCGAAGATCTCCGCGTGGCCGCCGTCGACCGGGAGCAGGGTGGCGAGCATCCGGAGCGTGGTGGTCTTGCCCGCTCCGTTGGGGCCGAGGACTCCGAAGATCTCGCCCTGCCGTACGTGGAGGTCGATCTCGTCCACGGCCCGGAAGTCCCCGAAGTCCTTGACCAGACCGTCGGCGCGGACGGCATCGAGGTCCGCCATGACACGTCTCCTCTCTCCGCCGGGTATCTCCCGGCGTCGGAGAAGAGCTTCCGCGCTGTCGGCTTCATCGCGGCTTCACGGTGGTTTCACCGCCGAACCGCCGGTTTCACCGGCCGTGCGCGATCCGGGTGGGGCTACAGCCGGCGCAGCACCTGCATGGCGTCGCTCTCGATGCGCGAGAGGTCGCGGAGAATGACGCCGGCCCGTTCGAGGTGCCCCGCGTCGCCGCTCTCCCCGGCCTTCGTGATCAGGCCGGCCACGTCCGTCCACAGGGTGGCGGCCTCGGCGTACAGCCTGTGACCGGTGCGGAGGCCGCTGTCGTCGATCAGCCGGGCGCACTCGCCGAGGAAGTCGCGATAGAGGGCGCGGAACAGGGCGCCGCCGGTGCCGGCCTCCTCCATGAGGACGGCCGCCTGCGGCAGGTCCCGCCGCGGGTCACCGGCGCGCAGCAGCCATCCGGGCACCCGCTCGGCGGCCTTCCCGATGCCCCGGTGGCCGAGGTTCGCGATGGGAGCGGACAGGAAGGCGTCGGCGCAGTCCCTGATGGCGGGGATGATCTGGTCCTGCCAGCGGGGCGGGTGCTCCGGCAGGGTGATGGTGAAGGATCGGTTCCTGGCGGTCATCGGGCCGCGTTCGGCCCGCGCCATGGCCAGGCCGGCCCTGCCGGCGCGCACCGCCCCTCCCTGCTGTTCGGTGTCCACCAGGTGGACGTCGTGCTCGTCGTAGCCGTACATGGCGACCACATGGCCGCCGAAGTGCACCTTGGACCGGAAGTACTCCAGGTGATAGCAGTCGAGCTGAAGGCCGACCGGCCGGCCGGCGTCGATGGGGGCGACCACGTTCTCCCATGCCTTTCGCGGTGAGGTGGTCTCCTTGACCAGCAGTGTCAGCCCCAGCCTGGCGGTCAGGTTCCTGGTGAGCTCGAAAGGCCTGACGCGGCCTCCGAGGAAGGGGAACGCCATGCCCTTGCCGTCCCAGTAGACGAAGGACAGGCCCGAGCCCAGCCCGAACAGCATGGGCTCGGACAGATCGAGTCCCTCGTGCCGCAGCAGCACCCCCAGCGTCGTCGTCTCGCAGTGCTGCGTGCCGCGAACCTCGACGTCCTTCACGATGGTCATACGTCGCCCTCCTCACAACCGGGCGACCAGCGCGTGCCCGTTTCCTCCCTGGCCGGCCACCAGGATCATCGGAGATACCTTGACGCCTCCCACAGTGGGAGAGTCCAACCGCGGCGGAGCGCTCACGGCCTCACCGGGTGAGGACGTCCTGCCGTACGGGCTCTCCGGCATGCTCCGGGAGCTCTCCGGCCCGCTCCAGGAAGGCTCGGACCTCCTCGGCCTCCGGAACGCGGAGCTCGCCGTAGAGGCCGAGAGCCAGCCGGCCGTGCTCGCGGGCCCGCGCCGGGTGCCCGAGCGTGAGGTGGGCGCGTGCCAGGCCGTCGTGGGCACGCGCCTGCTCCGGCCGGTTGCGCGTCAGGCAGGCGAGCGCGAGCGCGGTCGTGTGCTCCTCGACCGCCCGGGCCGGATCGCCCGCCGCCTCGGCGATCCCGTTGAGCGCGGCCGCCTCGCCGGCGGTGTCGCCGAGCTCGCGGTAGAGGGCGGCGGCCTGCTCGTGGCGGGTGCGCGCCAGGTCGGGCTCGCCCTGGTGCCGGAGGACCACGCCGAGGTGGTCGAGGGTCATCGCCTCCCCCGCCGGGTTGCCGACCTTGCGGTGGAGGGCCAACGCCAGGTCGAGATGGCGCCGGGCCTCCTCCGGACGGCCGGCCCGGTCGAGGACGAGGGCGAGGATGCCGAGCACGTGGGCCTCGCCCCAGGTGTCGGCGCCGATCCGGGTGAGGTCGAGCGCCTGCCTGAGATGCCGTTCCGCCTGCGCGTCCTGCCGCCGGCGCAGGGCCACGTTGCCCAGCGTGAGCAGCGCCCGAGCCCGTTCGGCGGTCTCCTCGCACGCGTCGAGGGCCTGGTGCGCGTGCTCCTCCGCCCGCTCGTACTCGCCGAGCCGCCAGTGGGTCCACGCCAGGTCGGTGAGCGCTCGCGCCTCGAACTCGCGGCGGCCGAGCATGCGGCTGCGCCGGAGTGACAGGGTGTGGAGGGTGAGCGCGTCGTCGTGGTGCGCCTGCCGGTCGAGGTAGGGGCGCATCGCCAGGGCCAGCATGCCCAGGCAGATCTCGGGCCCGTGGACGGCGGTCGCGATGATGTTGGAACGCTCGGCGTCGAGCCAGGCGATCGCCTCCGCGGCGTCGCGGACGGGCGCGACCGGAGTGTCCGGCCGGGGGATGCCCTCCCGCTCGCCGAGGCTGTCGGGGAAGAGCCGGTCCATCGCCGCGCGGGAGCGGTGCAGGTAGTAGGTGAGCAGCCGCAGGACGGCGCCGTCGTCCTCGGCGATCGAGCGCGCGTGCTCGCGGAGCAGGTCGTGGAAGGTGTACCGGCCCGGTTCGAGCTGCAGGAGCATGTGGGCGTCGAGGAGACCTTCGAGGAGTTCCTCCGCCTCGTCCTCCGGGATCCCCGCCAGCGCGGCCGCGCCGCAGGCGTCGATGTCGCGGCCGGGTACCAGCCCGAGCAGGCGGAACATGCGCCGCTCGGCCTCGTCCAGTTGCTCGTAGGAGATGGTGAAGGCCGCCGACACCCCGTCCAGGAGCCGGCGGTGCTCCCGCAGCCGGCCCGCCAGGTAGGACACGGTCCAGCGCGGGCGGTGCTGGAGACGGGCGGCCGAGATCCGGATGGCGAGCGGGAGACGCCCGCACAGCCGTAGCACCTCGTGTACGGCATCCGGCTCGTGGCGGGCGCGTTCGCCCACGATCCGCTCGAACAGCCCGGCGGCGTCCTCCTCGCCCAGCACGTCCACCGAGAGCGCCTGGGCGCCGTCCAGGTCGACGAGCCGCCGCCTGCTGGTGACCAGGACGAGGGTGTCGGAGTGCCCCGGCAGCAGGGGGCGCACGTGCTCGGCGTCGAAGGCGTTGTCCAGTACGGCGAGCACCCGGCGGCCGGCCAGTTCGGCGCGCCAGAGGGCGCCCCGCTCGGCCGGCGTGACCGGGATGCGGTCGGCGGGCACCCCGAGCTGGCGGAGGAGGGCCTCCAGCGCGGCGGCGGCGTCGAGCGGCTCCCGGCCCGCGGTGTGGGCATGCAGGTCGATGAAGAGCCGGCCGTCCGGATAGCGGGCTGCCAGCCGGTGGGCCGCGTGGACGGCGAGCGTGGTCTTGCCGATCCCGGCCATGCCGTCGATCGTGACGACCGCCGGCCCGGCCCGTTCGCCCACGAGCCGTTCCAGCTCGGCGGCCCGCCCGGAGAAGTCGGGAATGTCATAGGGCAGGAAGGTGGAGCGGCGCGGCGGCCCGGGAACGGCCGGAGCCGCGCCGGCCGGCCGCAGGACCGGGTCGTCCGCCAGGACCGCCCGCTCCAACTCGATGAAGGCGTGCCCGGGGTCGAGGCCCTGCTCGTCCGCGAGGGCCGTACGGTAGGAGCGCGCCGCGGCGAGGGCGTCGGCCTGCCGTCCTGCCCGGTGCAGGGCCAGGACGAGATGACCGTTGAGCCTCTCGCGGAGCGGGTTGGCGGCCACCTGGGCGGCGAGCCCGTCGAGCAGACCGTCGTGCCGCCCGGCGGTGAGCTCGCCCTCCACCAGGCGTTCGTAGGCCGAAAGGCGCCGGTCGTTCCAGAGCTCCCGGGCGCCGTCGACGTAGTGCGCGTGCACGTCCTCCAGCGCCTCGCCGCTCCACAGGTCCAGGGCCTCGCGCAGCGCGCCGGCGGCCACCAGCTCGGTGAACTCCTGCGCGTCGACCTGTCCGGGCTCCGGCCGCGCGACGTAGCCGCCGGCACGCGTCTCAAGCAGATCCGCGGCTCCCGCGCCGCGCAGCGCCCTGCGGATCGCGGTGATCGAGGCGTGGATCTGCGACCGGGCGGTGTCGGGCCGGTCGTGGCCCCACATCGCGTCGATCAGCCGCTCGATGCCGATCACCCGGCCGGCGTTGAGCAGGAGGTAGGCCAGCACCGCGCGGTGACGCGGGGCGATGCCGGTCAGGGGCTCACCGTCGAGGACCACCTGGACGGGGCCGAGAAGAGTGAACCGCAGCATCGTCCCCCCATGATCACCGCATCGTGCGCGCATCGCGAATGTATCAACCCGGACAGGCACTCTGATCTCACACGAACCGAGGCGGTCTCCCACAAAGGAGACGGTCTCCCGCGAACCGCGGATCTCACCCGAACCAAGACGGAGGAAACACGATGGAAGCCCGGATGAAGAACCCCGCCACGATCATCCCCGCCGCGATGAAGCCGATCATGGAACTGATGCGGGCCGCCCAGTCGCAGGGGCTCCCGCAGGAGCTCATGGAGATGATCCACCTGCGGGTCAGCCAGATCAACGGCTGCAGCTTCTGCGTCGACGCCGGTTACAAGAACCTGCGCAAGCTCGGTGCGAGCGACGAGCGCGTCGGCCTGGTGTCCGCCTGGCGCGAGGCCCCGTACTACACCGACGCCGAGCGGGCCGCGCTGGAGCTGGCGGAGGCGTCGACCCGGCTGGCCGACCGCGCCGACGGCGTCCCCGACGACGTCTGGAACAGGGCCGCCGACCACTTCGACGAGCGGCAGCTCGCCTCGATCCTGCTGATGACCGCCGTCACCAATCTCTTCAACCGCCTGAACGCCCCGATCCGGCAGGTCGCCGGCAGCTGGTGAACCCCGGCCCCGCGCACGGGAGACACCGGCCCCGGCGGGTCCCCTCCACCGAATCACCCCTCACGTACAGGAGACACCGGCATGTCCGCCGTCCGCTCGCACCGCTACTCCGTCGCCGACACCGACCTGGAGGAGTTCCTGGCCCGCCGGAACTCGCTGATCGCGACCATCCGGGAGGGGCATCCCGGGCTCGTCCGCACCGTGCTGGTCCGGCTTGAGGACGGCACCTACACCGACAACTGGCACTGGGAGACCGCCGAGCAGATGGGCGCCGCGCTCGCCGCGCTGCCCACCTTCCCGGAGGCGCCGCTGACCATGGCCCTCACCGGGGACGCCACCGCCCTGAACGGCCGGGTCGTCGACGAGCGCTGACACCGCACGGCCCTCGCCGCCCGGGTGCCGGTCATGCCGGCCTCAGCTGTCCGAGCAGGAGACGGAGCAGAGCCCGGGGGTCCTCAGGGTGCGGATCGTGTCCCGTCGGCAGGGAGGCATGCCGTACCGGGCTCGGCTCCTCCGTGACCGCTTCGAGCTGCCGCCGTGTCCACAGGCAGTAGGCGTTCCAGGCGGGAACGAGTCGTTCGGGGAACATGCCGGCTAAGGCCGCCGCGTCACCGCTGACGACCAGCAGCGGGCAACGCGCGGCACGGTAGACGGCGAACAGATCCAGGGCGTCTATCTCCCGCATGACCTGGAGGAACCACTCCGGGAGCCCCCGGCCCATCTCCGTCAGGAACGCGGTCATCTCCCGGCAGGCGTCGTCCGCCCGGCCCTCGTCCAGGCCGGAGAACTGATCGGGCCGCGTCGGGTTGCCGTGACCGTCGAGGTTGACCGCCAGCGGACACTCCGGATGCTCACCGGCCCACAGCGCGGCGACCATACCCCCGAGAGAGTGCCCGACGACCACGGGCCGGTGAAGCCCGTGCTCCTCGACGACGGCGGCGACGTCCCCGAGCGCCTCGCGCCATGACCACGGCGCCTCCCCGGATTCGCCGTGGCCGCGGAGGTCCATCGCCACCGGGCGGAATCCGTTGCCCACGAGAAGCCCGGCGAAGGCGTCCCAGTCGCCGCGGGACCGTCCGCCGCCGTGGAGGAGGAGAACATCCTGACCGTGTCCGCCGTGATCCTCCACCGCGATCGGCACGCCACCCGCCACGACCCTGCCGACCATCCCCATGCCTCCGGCCTCCTCCCCCTCCCGCCCGTTACGGCGCCCTTCCCAACACCCCGAGCGGGCGGGCCGCCACTGCTTTCCCGCCGTTCACCGCGCCCGCGCGGCGGACCGGAACTCCGGCCCCGACGGCTCCGCGCCAGGGGGTTCGCCTCCCGTACTCCGTTCCGCCGAAGCGCCGAGGCTCTGCGCGCCGAAGGCACGCATCGGAAAACGCCGCGAAGCGGGGTCGGACCGTGACGGCGGCTCAGGGCCGCGTCAGGAAGTCCGCGAGGGCGCCGCGGTTGCGTCGAAGGCCCTCGATGCGCTCGTCCATGGCCGCCAGCTCCCCGTTCAGGACGTCCCACAGCTCCGCGCACCAGTCGAAGTCCGGGCGCTCACCCCGCGCGCACGGCAGCACGACACGGATCACCTCGGTGGTCAGGCCGGCCTTCAGCAGGGCGCGGATCTGCCGCACCGTGACCACGGAGTCCTCGCCGTAGTGGCGGTAGCCGTTCGGCCCGCGCCCGGCCTCGATCAGTCCCTGCGTCTCGTAGTAGCGCAGCAACCGGGTGCTCACCCCGGTGCGCCGGGACAGCTCCCCGATCAGCATGCGGCCCGCCTCCGAATTTGACCTTCACATTGATGCGAAGCCCTAACGTCGCCTCGTGGACGGGCATTCCAGACGGACCGTCCGCGATCCGTTTCGTTTCGCACTGCTGGAGCGTCACATGTCGTCTTTCGTTGTCCACCGTGGCGGCTGTACGGCGCGCGCCGGGGACCTGGCGCCGCTGGCCTTCGCGGGCTACGCCCACTTCACCGCCATGCAGGTGCGCGGCGGCCGGGTACGGGGCCTCGACCTGCACCTGGAACGGCTGCGCTCCGCCTCGGTGACGCTGTTCGGCCAGGCGCTGCCCGACGACCGGGTGCGGGCGTGCCTGCGAGCGGCGACGCAGGCAGGCCCGGCCGACCATTCGCTGACGGCCACGGTGTACTCCCCCACGGGCGAGTTCACGGTGGCAGGGGCCGATGCGCGGCTCGAACTGCTGGTGCGCACCGGACCGGCCGCGTCCGGCCCCCGGGGCCCGCTCGCGCTGGCGACGGTCGAGCACGAACGGTTCCTCCCTACCGTGAAGCACGTCGGCGAGGTGGCCAAGACGTACCTCCTCCGCCAGGCCGTCGAGCAGGGCTTCGACGACGCCGCCTTCGTCGACCGCCGGGGCCGGCTCAGCGAGGCGACGATCTGGAACCTGGCCTTCTGGGACGGCACCGCGGTGGTGTGGCCCGAGGCCGGGATGCTGGCCGGGGTCACGATGGGCATCGTCCGCCGGCGACTGGGCAGCCTCGGCGTGCCCCAGCGTGTCCGGGAGGTCACGCCCGCCGACCTGCCGGCGCTGGCGGGAGCCGTGGTCATGAACTCGTGGACTCCGGGGGTGGCGGTGCGACGGATCGGATCCGTGTCCCTGCCCGAGGCGCCGTCCTTCGCGGAACTGCTGCACCGGGCCTACGAGGCCGAACCGCTCGTCTCACCGTGAGGATCCGTCCGGCCGTCTTCCCCGGACTGGGCCATCCTCCACTGGCCGCCGGGCGCGCCGATGGCGACCAGCCTGGAGACGCAGAGGGCCGGTCACGACCGGCCGGGCGGTGACCCCACGAAGGGCCGCATCCCATTCCTTGAGGCTGTGTTCGCAGGGACGACACCTCGAAACGTGGTCGCACATCCCGCGCGTGCGGCGATCGTCTGCGGAGCAGCCTCGGCAGGCAGGAGAGACGGGGAAAGCCGTGCGTACGGGGGGGTGGGCCGCGCGACCACGCTCCAGTGCCCGCCGGGGAGCGGGGGATACGGCGAGAAAGGGATGACGCCCTTCCGGCATCCCCCTTACCGACGGACTCACCGCCTCGCCGCACCCGCCTCAGCGACCGACGCAGTCGGCCAGGACCCGCGACCCCTGGGGGTCGCTCACCCGACACCGGATTGGCGAGGCGGTGAGGGAGGCATCGCAGGCTATTTCACGAACTCCCGCGCACCACGCAGTCTGGTCCGCAGATGCCGCTGGGTCAGACCGCAGTCCAACCGCACATCGACCGGTCCAGGCAAGTCGGTGTCGGCGCGCCGGCCGAACGGCAACCGGGCCGGATCGAATCCGTCACGCCGCGCGATGAGGCATCCCAGCTCGTACCGGCTCACCGCGTCCGCTCCGGCCACGTGGTGGATCCCCGCGCGATCGGAGTTCGCAAGCTCCAGGAGAGCCGCTGACAGGTCACGGACATGCACCGGGCAGCGCACGTCATCGGTGAACAACACGCCGTTCCTGCCGCCTGTGGCCAGCGAGCGCACCAGGTCCTCATGGGGAGAACCGCCGTCGCCGACGATGAGGGATGTCCGTGCGATCACCGCGGTGGGATCGATCGCCTGCACGGCCGTCTCCGCGGCCGCCTTCGCCGCTCCGTACGGGGTGATCGGATCGGGGACGCAGTTCTCGGTGTAGGTGACCGCCTTACCGGAGAAGACGGCATCGCTGGACACGTGCACCAGGCGTCCGCCGTTCTCGGAGGTCGCCACGGCCACGTGAGCGGCGCCCATGGCCGTCGTCACCCAGTCCGACTGGCGGAAGGCCGCATTGACGACGATGTCGGGACCGAACTCGCCGATCAGAGCGGCCACGGCCGTACGGTCGCGAACGTCAAGCGGCAGCCAGTCGGCCCCCGCGGCTGCTCCCGGCCGGGACAGATAGGTCGCGGCCACGACACGGCCGTCCATTACGGACCGCCGTACGAGCTCGCCGCCGAGAAAGCCGCTGCCGCCCACGATGAGGATTCTCATGGCCGGACCGTAGTGGAGCACCCAGCCTGGAGCCTGGCCGCTCGCTGCCGTCGGTCCATGCTTCCGCGCCACCGCCGCGATAACGCTGGATCAGCGTCAGGCCTTCTCGATCCGCACTCGCGGGTGCCCGGCGGTGAGCAGTTCGATGTCTTCCACGTCGGAGGTCAGGATCGTCACCCGGCCTGGATGCTGCAGTGCGGTCGCGCACAGCATGGCGTCGATGGCGTACTTGTGGCCGTGCAATCCCGCGGTGCGTAACAGGGTGGTGGCGGAGTACGCGATCGCCTGGGTGACCGGCTCCACACGCAACCGGGACAGCGTCCACTTCAGCGCGGCATCACTGATCTTCGGGTGGATCGCCTCGACGAGCACCGCGGCCGAGGTGACGACCGGTAGGTCCGCGTCACGAGCCGCCGTCAGCCACTCGTGAATCTCCCGGTCGCGCTGTACGGCCTTCGCCAGGCCCTCGCTGTCCAGGACCAGGGCACCGCTCACGCGGCCGCTCCGGCGTCCGAAGTGCCACCGGTGAGCCGGATGCGTTTGGCCGTCACCGCCTCCGGATCGGCCGGGCCGTGCGTCCGTTCGAAATCAGCGATCAGTTCGTCCAGGTTGTCCCGCTCGATCTGCCGCTGAGCCGCCCTCTCCAGGTACGCCGAGACACCCCGCTTGCCGACCCGATCACGGATCGCCTGCAGGGTGCCGGCGGTCAGGGTGACGGAGATCCCGTTGGTGGGACCGTCACCGGGAGGAAACTCCACCTCGTCAGCCATGACTCCAAGTATGGCATTGGAAATGCTATAGAGCGGGATGCGGCGGACGGTTTTCATGCAGAGGATGGGCCGGTCCCGATGCGTACTGAAGGCGCAAGGGCTCTGAGCCTCAGGAATCTTGGGCCGGTGGTTCGTCCGGTTCGTTGAGGCGGCTGATCCGGGCGCGGAGCGCGTCGGCGTCGCCGGGGGCCAGTTCGGCGACGAGGTCGAGGGCGCGCCGCAGGGTGTCCCTGCCCTCGCTCAGCCGTCCGGCGGCCAGCTGGGCCTCGCCCAGCCGCCGCAGGGTGCGGGCGCCGAGCGCGCGTTTCCCGCCCCGGCGCCAGGCCAGTGACCGGCGGTAGTAGTCGATCGCCTGCTCGTACCGGCCGAGCAGGTGGTGGATGTGGCCCAGGCTGTCGAGCGTGGCCGACTCGCCGGGCTTGTCGTCCAGCTCACAATGGACGGCCAGCGCCTCCTCGCAGTGGCGCAGCGCCTCCTCGTACGCCCCGAGCTGCGCGTGGAACCAGCCGATGTTGTTCAGGACCCGGCCCTCGCCCGCCCGGTCGCCGGCCGCCCGGTACAGCCGCAGCGCCCGCTCGCTCATGGCCAGCCCCTCCGCGTACCGGCCGTGGCGGTCCTCCACGACGCTGAGGTAGATGAGGCAGAGTGCCTGCCCGGCGGGGTCCCCGAGCCCGCCGAACAGGTCGAGCGCCTCCCGCAGATGGGACGCGCTCGCGTCGTCCTGGCCCAGCCGGATGAGGGCCTGGGCGAGCCCGACGCGGGCGTGGGCCTGCGCGGCCGGGTCGTCCAGCCGGGCCGCCGCCTCCAGCGCGATGTGGTGCATGGCCGCCTGGTCGTCGGAGCGCCCCTCCTGGGACAGGAAGCCCCAGCAGGCGCCGGCCAGCTGCCAGGCGTGCGCGTCGAACCCGGAGCGCGCGACGTGCCGGATCATGGCGAGCAGCGTCCGGTGCTCACGGCCGAACCACGCCAGGCTCTGCGCGCGGTCGGTGATGCGGGCCAGGACCACGCCGGGCCGCGGTGGCGCCGGGGCCAGCGGCACGCGGTGGTACAGGTCGAGGAGCCGGTCGCCGAGGCGGGCGCTGTGCAGGTAGTGGTCGAGCAGCCGGTGCAGCGCCTCGCGGCGCTCGGCCTCCGAGTCGTGCAGGCGGGTCAGCTCCTCGGCGTACACCCGCAGCAGGTCGTGCCAGCCGTACCGGCCCGGGGAGCGCTCCGCCGCCAGGTTGGCCCGGGTCAGCTCGGTGAGCAGGTGGTGGGCCTGCCGTACGGGTATCCCGGCCAGGCCGGCGGCGGCCACGGCGGTGCCGTCGGCGCCGCACCCGTCCTTGGCCGCGTCGGCGGCGAGTCCCGAGATGAGCGTGCGGAGCGGGAACGCCGGGCGGGCGTGGGCGCGGGCGGCCACGATGGCCAGGGCCAGCGGCAGCCCGGCGCACCGGGAGACGATGTCGTCGACCGCCTTCGGCTCGGCGCCCACCTTGTCCACGCCGAGCCGCCGCGTCAGGAGCTCGCGGGAGTGTGCCGGGGAGAACAGTCCCAGCGACAGCGTGCGGGCGCCCTCCGCGGCGACCAAGCCGGTCAGCTCGGCGCGGCTGGTGATCAGCGCCAGGCAGCCGGGCGCGTTGGGCAGCAGCGGCCGGACCTGGTCCGAGTCGAGGGCGTTGTCGAGCAGGATCAGCATGCGCCGCTCCGCCAGCAGGCTTCGGTAGAGCCCGACCCGCGCCTCCAGCGTGGCGGGTATCAGCTGCGACGGCACCTGCAGGGCGTCCAGGAACAGCCGCACCGCATCGGCCGGCGTCCGGGCGATGTCGGTGGGGCCGAATCCCTGGAGGTTCACGTAGAGCTGGCCGTCGGGGAAGCGGTCGCGCACCCGGTGCGCCCAGTGCACGGCCAGGGTGGTCTTGCCGACGCCGCCGGTGCCGGTGATGACGCAGGGCGCCATCACGTGCGCCGTGGGCGGGGAGCCCGCGGGCGGGAGCGTCAGGCGGTCCAGGGCGGCCAGCTCCTCCTCCCGGGCGGTGAACAGCTCGGTGTCCGGGGGAGGTGCGCGCCGAGGTGTCAAGGGCCGCCTCGGGGAACGGGGCCAGCAGCCGGCGGAGCCGGGAGATGTGCCCCTGTACGGCGTTGCGGGAGGAGCCGGGCGGCTCGCCGCCCCACAGCGCGGTCTCCAGCCGGGCCACGGGCACCGGCCGTCCCGGTTCGAGCAGCAGCGTCGCCAGCACGGTCCGCTGCTGCGCGGTGGACGGGCCCAGCCGCCGCCCGGCGTCCCACACCCCCACGGGTCCCAGCAGACGGAAGTCAACGCCCTCCGCGGTCACTCGTTCCTGCCTCCAGCCCCCGAACGCCTCGGTGAGTGTCCCTCATGATCACCGCTTGGCAGCCCAACCCCCGGCTCAGCGGAAAATCAGCGCCATTTCAGCACCGGGCCACACTCTGGTCACGAGCGGCACTTCAGCCGCACAACCTCGTGAGGAGGCAGCCATGGAGATCAAGGTCAAGAAGGTCGAGTCCGTCAAGGCGACCCAGAACCCCGCCACCTGAGGCGCTGACGTCGCCTGACGATTTCTCCCGCGGGGAGGGATACGAGAAGCCTCTCGTACGCGCCGCAGCCCTCCCCGCGGGACCCTGGACGCGTGCCGGCGCGGGAGACACGATGCGTGTGGCGTTGAAGGAATGCGAGTGGGAGACGGTCGGCGAGGATCTCATCGTGGTCTTCGACGCTCGCGAGGCGACGACCCTGAGCGACCCCGACGGGCAGGTGGCCGCCCTCCTTGAGGAGTTGCGCCGGGCCCCGCGGACCGCGGCCGAGCTGAGCGCCGCCCTCGGCGGGCGCGGGTTCCGCCTCTCGGAGGAGGACGTCGGCCGGGGCCTGCGCGGACTCGACTCCCTGGGCCTGGTCGAAGACGCCGACGGCAGGACCCTCGGCGACCCGGACGAGGACGAGCGGCACTTCTCCAACCTCAGCTTCTACGGCACCCACGCCACCCTGGACCGCCGCCGCACCGGGTTCCTCCGGTCGATGCGCGAGGCCCACGTCCTGGTGCTCGGCGTCGGCGGGGGCGGCTCCTCCCTGGTGCAGTGCCTGGCCGGCCTCGGCGTCGGCGAGATGACGCTGGTCGACCAGGACCGCGTCGAACCCCGTAACTTCGCCCGGCAGTTCCTCTACCACCACGCGGACATCGGCCTGTCGAAGGCCGAACGCGCGGCCGCGTGGGTGCGCGACTACGACCCGGGCATCAAGGTGAACGCCGTCGACCGCTGGGTCTCCGCCCCCGAGGACCTCGCCGACCTGGTGCCGGGCGTCGACCTGATCGCGGGCGGCCTCGACGGTCATCCGCACGCCAACCTCTGGGCGAACGAGGCCGCGGTCCGGGCCGGCGTCCCCTACGTCCTGGGGGGCGCCAACCGCTCCCAGCTGATGTACCTCTCCGTGGACCCGGGCCGTACGGCCTGCCTGGCCTGCGACTACGCGGACCGGCCCGCCGAGGACGGCCCGGAGGGGGTCGCCTACCGGATCGCGGAGAACATGAAGCTGAGCAACCCGCTCACCGGGCCGATGGCGATGCAGGTCGGCTCGCTGCTCGCCTTCGAGGCGCAGCGGTACCTCACCGGTTACGAGCCGCCCCGCGCGGCCGGGTTCCGCGTCACCCTCGACCTGCGGCAGGGACTGGTGCCGGAGTGGCAGCCGCTGCCGAAGAACCCGGAGTGCCCGGTCTGCCGCCTGGCGCCACCGCGCGGGGACGAGGCCCGATGACCGCCTCCGAACCGGTGACGGCCCCGGGGGCGGCTCCCGGATCGGCGACCGCACCCGAACCGGTGACCGTGGCGGAACCGGTGACCGCGCCCGAGCCGGCGGCCGTATCGGAGCCGGAGGCCGCGCCCGAGCAGGTGAGCGGCCCCGGAGCGGCGGCCGTCGGCGGTTCCGCCACGGTCAGGCTCAGGCCGCTCAGCGTCGTTCCCGAAGGCGAGGACGAGGTCCTGGTGGGCGACCCGGCCACCGGGACGTTCGTGACGATCCCGGCGGTCGGCGGGGTGGTGATCGCCGCTCTCCAGCGCGGCGCGAGCGTCGACGAGGCGGCGGCCGAGGCCGAGGAGTTCGCCGGCCAGCCGGTCAACGTGCCGTCGTTCGTGGCCACCCTCGGGGAGCTCGGCTTCCTGGCCGGGGAGGACGGCGACGGGGATCCGGGGGACGGCGCCGCGTCGGAGCCCGTCCGCACCGCGCCCATCCAGGCCCGCCGCTGGATGACCGGCATCCGCCCGGAGACGGTGCGCCCCTTCTTCGGCCCCGTGGCCTGGGCCTGCTACGCCGCCTGCCTGCTGTACGCGCTGGGCGTCTTCGCCCTCCGCCCCGGCCTGCTCCCCGGTCCGGCCGAGGACGCCTTCCCCTTCGACGACACCGGGCTGAGCGCGCTGGCCTGGCTTCCCTTCGTGTGGTTCGCGGCGGCCAGCCACGAGTGCGGCCACTGGCTCGGCGCGCGGGCCCTCGGCATCCAGACCCGCTTCGGCGTCGACCGCCGCATGTGGATGCTCGTCTTCGAGACGGACCTCACCCAGTTGTGGACGCTCCCGCGCCGCCGCAGGTACGGCCCGCTGCTGGCGGGCCTGGCCGTTGACTCCGTGCTGCTCACCGGACGGCTGCTGATCGACACCGGCCACTGGGCGGCCCCGGACCTGGTCGGGTCGCTACTGGCCGCCTGGGTGTTCATCAAGGTCATGCAGATGCTCTGGCAGAGCCTGGTCTTCCTCCGCACCGACCTCTACGCGGTGCTGGTCAACGCCCTGGGCTGCCGCAACCTGTGGCGGGTGAAGTCGCTGATGCTGCGGCGGGCCTTCGGGAGGCTGACGGCGGAGGAGGCCGGGGAGCTGGCGGAGGCGACCGAGACCGACCTGCGGGTCGGGCGCTGGTTCCGCTGGGTGTGGCTGGCGGGGTTCGTCGGCGTGGTCGTCTGGTTCTGCCTCCTGCTGCTGCCGGTCTTCGCGGAGGTCCTGCGCTGGGCGGCCGGCGGCCTGGCCGAGGGCCCCCTGTCCGCCGGGTTCTGGTACCGGCTGCTCTGCGCGGGCCTGCTGCTGGGCCCGGAGACCCTGGCCCTGTCGCTGGCGGTCAAGGAGTACGCGGGACGGCTCGCCGCCCGGCGGGCCTGAGCTCCGTGGGGAAGTCGCGCAGGGGGCGGAGCGGGCCGAGCAGCAGAACGGTGAGGGAGAGGAGCTGGACGGCGGCCATCAGCCACATGGTCCCGCGGACGCCGACCGCCTCGCCCAGCACGCCGCCGAGCAACCCGCCGAGGGGGATCGCGCCGTAGTTCAGCGCCGAGGTGCTCGCGGTGATCCGCCCGAACATCTCGGCCGGGCAGTACCGCTGGCGGAAGGTGCCGGTCAGGATGTTCGAGGCGACGATGCCCGCGCCCGCGCCGAAACCGGCGGCGGTGAAGAACACCAGGCCCGTGCCGCCGCTGCCGGCCGGTCCGAGCAGCAGCATCGGCGCGGCGAACGCCTCGCACAGCAGGAATCCCCGTGCCGTCCCGAACCGCGCGGCGATCCGGCCGGCCAGCGCCGCCCCCAGCAGGCCGCCCGCGCCGGCCAGGGCCAGCACCACGCCCACCTGCCCGGGCTGGGCGCCGAGGTTCCGGGCGAGGAACACGACCTGGATCGACTGGTAGCCCATCAGCGCGATGTTGGACAGCGCGCTGAAGACGGTGAGCGTGCGCAGGTACGGATCGCCCACGACGAACCGCAGCCCGTCGCGGATCTCCGCGCGCAGCCGCCGCCTCGCCGTACCGTCCCGGCGTGTCCCGTCCCCCTTGCCACCCTGGCGCGTCTCGCCCGCCGTACCGTCCCGGCGTGTCTCGCGTGTGCGGATGGAGCGCAGGCACAGTACGGCGACGCCGAAGCTGACCGCGTCGGCCAGCACGCCGCTGACCGCGCCGAAGCCCTGCGCGAGCAGCCCCGCCAGTCCCGGGCCGGCGACCTGCGCGGCCGACTCGCTGCCCTGGAGCCTGGTGTTGGCCGCGAGCAGCCGCTCGTCTCCGACCAGGGTGGGGAGGTAGGCGCGGTAGGCGAGGTTGAAGAACACCTTCGCCGCCCCGCCCGCCGTGGCCGCCGCGAGCAGGTGCGCCATCGTGAGCGCGCCGGACCACGCCGCGACCGGCACGCTCGCGAACACCGCCATCGAGACGGTGTTGCACGCCAGCATCACCGGCCGTTTCGGCAGCCGGTCCACCCACGCGCCGGCGGGCAGCCCGACCAGCAGCCACGGCAGCCAGGCGGCCGCGGTCAGCAGCCCGACGGAGAAGGTTCCGGCGCGCAGGGTGACCACGGCGACCAGCGGCAGCGCCACGCCGGCGACGGCGCTGCCGAGCATGCTCGTCGTCTCGCCGATCCACAGCAGCCGGAAGTCGCGCGTCCTCAGCGACCCGCCCCGTACGGCCGGCGTGGCGGCCGCCGCGGTCACGGCTGCCCGGGAACGGCGCGGACGGACAGGAAGACGAGCTCGCGCTCCTGCCCGTCGTCGGGGACCTCCCGGTCCGCCAGCGAGGCGAGCAGGGCGAAGATCTTCTCCTCCAGCTCGGCGAGCTCGGCGACCGACAGCCTCGCCCAGTGGTCGGTGGTGAACGCGGCCCGCCGCCACGGCTCGGGGTAGTCGTCGCGCGCGGCGAACCACTGCCGGACGAGGGCGGTCTGCCGCTCCAGGACCAGGGATTCGGCCGCCGCCGCCACGGGGTCGTCGGGGAAGTCCGACGGCGACCAGTTGAGGGCGCCCGGCGACCTGCGCCACCAGCGTTCCCGGCGGTCGCGGGCGAGCTCGGGGACCTCCTCCACGAGCTCGCTCGCGGCGAGGACCTTCAGGTGGTGGCTGATGTTGCCGACGGCCTGCCCGGACTTCCCGGCGAGCACGGACGCCGTGGAGGGGCCGTCCACCCGCAGGATGTCCAGCAGGCGCCGGCGCAGCGGGTGGGACATCGCGGCCAGCACCTTCGAGTCGCGCACCTCGCGCACCTGGTCCGTCACGCGGGCCTTCGGCGTCTCGTCCGCCTCGCCGCCCGTCTGATGATCGCGCATCACCTCACCCTAGATGAACAACAATTCTTGTGCAATGACTCTTGTGCATTGGATCCGGTGCCGGACGGGCAGTGGTCCCGGTGCCGGACGGGCAGCGCTTCCGGTGCCGGACGATCAGCGCTTCCGGCGCCGGACGGGCAGCGCTTCCGGCGCCGGACGATCAGCGCGGCGTGGCGTGAAGCTCCAGGGCGCGGGAGACGACCGTCTCGGCGGGCCTGCCGAGCACCCGCTCCAGGTCGGGGGTCTGCCGCTCCAGCAGTCCCGCGCGCACCTGGGCGTTGATCCAGCTCATGGCGCCCGGACCGGCGTCCGGCACCTCCCGGTACGGCACCCCCAGCGCCGCGGCCACCTCCGGGTGGCTCCACAGCGGGCCGGTGAGGTCGTACGCCCGGCCCAGGTGCCCCTCGCCCGTCAGCACGTTCGCGGCGGCCTCGGCCAGGTCCGACCGGAACGCGGTGTTCAGGCCGCGTCCCCCGGTGCTCGCGGTCAGCTCCCCGCCGGAGACCCGCGGGACGAACGGGTCGCCGTAGAAGGGATGCCGCAGGATCGTGTACGGCAGGCCGCTGCCGAGGACGGCCCGCTCGGTGGCGTGGTACGCCTCGGTCAGGCCGGTGGCGGCGGTGTCGGCCCCCAGGAAGCTGGTGAAGACGACGGCGCCGACGCCGGCGTCCTTCGCGGCGGCCACGGCGGCCAGGTGCTGCCCGATCCGGCGGGCGGTGTCGAGCTCCGGGGACGAGATCAGCAGCA
This sequence comes from Streptosporangium sandarakinum, assembly GCF_013409935.1. Classification (GTDB taxonomy): domain Bacteria; phylum Actinomycetota; class Actinomycetes; order Streptosporangiales; family Streptosporangiaceae; genus Streptosporangium; species Streptosporangium nondiastaticum. Next base: position 2,809,374 of record NZ_JACCCO010000001.1, read on the forward strand.
GCCGGTCGATCCCGTCGAAGGCTTCGCGCAGGCTCGCCGGGTCGTCGTAGTCGCCGCGCCGTACCGGGACGCCCTCGGGGGCCCGTCCGGGGTCGCGCACCACGGCGACCACCTCCGCCCGGGTGCGCAGGTGAGCGATGACGAGGCGGCCGAGCGCGCCGGAGGCGGCCGAGACTGCGATCAACGGAGGACTCCACTCTGTGTGCGGTGGCCCTCAGTGAATTCCCGGCGGGCGGTGCGGCGCCACCGGTTTTCCGGCCGCGGTTCCCGCCGGCCGGAAAACCGGTGGCGCCGTGCCCTCGCGTCCCGCACGGGACGGTGGACGTGACCGGCCTGCGGATGCGTAGATCACCGGAAGGCGGCGGCGTGGCGGCGGGCCCAGTCGGCGAAGCTCCCCGGCGCGCGGCCGAGGACCCGCTCGACATCGGGGCTGACGCGCCGCTCGGCGGGGGTGGGCTCACCGAGGATGGCCAGGGTGGTCTCGACCACGGGCTCGGGCATGAACCGCAGCATCTCCGCGCGGGCCTCGTCGCGGGTCTGCTCGACGAACCGGACGGGTTCGCCGAGCGCGTCACCGATCGCCCGGACCCGCTGCCGGGGTGTGGTGAGGGCGGGCCCGGTCAGTTCGTAGACCTGCCCGGCGTGGCCGTCCTCGTGCAACGCCGCGGCGGCGACGCCGGCGATGTCGGCCGGGTCGACGGTCGGCAGGCCGATGTCGCCGAAGGGCGCGGCGACGGTCCGCCGGGTGCGGACCGATTCCGACCAGGCGTAGGCGTTGGAGTGGAAACCGCCGGGCCGCAGGATGGTCCAGTCCATACCCGACCGCCGGACGGCGTCCTCGATGGACCGTCCCACGATCCCGTGGGAGGCCGAGGCCGGCCGGGTCGCGACCCCCTGGGAGGACAGCACCACGACCCGTCCCACTCCACCGGCCTTGGCCGCGTCAAGGATGTCCTGCGGCCTCAGCAGGTGCGCGCTGGTGGCGGTGTCGTGCAGGAACAGCGCGTCGGCGCCGTCCAAAACCGGCCGGAGGACCTCCGGGGTGGTGAGATCAACCCGGTGGTGCCGGACTCCCCGCGGCACGTCCGCGTCCGAGATCCGCCGGGACGTCGCCGTCACCCGCCGTCCCGCGTCCGCGAGTATCCGTACGAGCGATCGGCCGACGTTGCCCGTCGCGCCCGTCACCACGATCATGAACAGCTCCCTCATAACGTGACCCTGGTCCTCCACGTCCGAACGGACGGGGACCTCACCGGGGCGGTGACTCCGCCGCGGCTCAGGCGACGCTAACACCGCCGGTATAGTAGGTACCTAGAGGAAAGTGACTATCTCAGAGGAGGGCGGCATGGGCGGTGACATGCCCTGGCCGGCGGACGCGTCGGCCGACCCCGGGAACGCCTGCCCGATCGCCCCGGTCGTGGACATCGTGTTCAGCAGGTGGACCACGCCGATCCTGTGGACGCTCCACGCGCACGGCCGCCAACGGTTCGTCGAGCTGCAACGACGGATCACCACGATCACCCCGAAGGTGCTGACCCAGCGGCTGCGTCAGCTCGAACGCGACGGCCTGATCGTGCGCACCTATCACCCGGAGGTCCCCCCTCGGGTGGAGTACGAGATCAGTGAGCTCGGCCGCAGCCTCGCCCCGCTGTTCGCCCATCTCGCCGAGTGGGCCGCCACCAATCTCGGCGAGGTCGAACGGGCCCGGCACGACTACGACGCCTCGCCGACCGCGTAGCGCTCCGGCCCGGCCGCCTCGGGCGGGCGGACCGGGCGGGCGGACCGGCGTCACCACCTGACCGGTCCGCGCTCCGGCGGCCGGGTGCCTCGGCCTCCCGGACGGCCCGGCCGCGTCCCACGAAGGGACCGCGGCCGGGCGTTCATCTCTCGGGCGAGCCCGCGACGGCCCGCGTCAGGCCGTCCGCCGCCTCAGGGGAGCCGCCAGGCGAGGAGTCCCTCGGGCGCGTCGGCCCGGGTGAAACCCGCCCCGGTCAGCTCCTTCTCGATCACCTCCCGCGAGGGGCGGTAGGCGTGGCCGACGATCTCCTGCTCGTCGACCACCCTGTCGCCTTCGGTGATCCGGTAGAGGTACCGGGCCTTGCACGCCTCCTCCCCGTCCGACTCGATGATCTCCGACAGGACCGTGTAGGTGTGCCGGCCCACCCGCCGCGAGTCCAGCTCCCGCATCGGACCCGGCGCGGGCGGGCCGCCGTCGCGCCAGGTGAAGACCAGCAGGCCGCCGGGTTCCAGGTGGGCGGCCAGCATCGGCCAGAGCCGCGCGCGGTAGTCCGGCTCCAGGGCGTACATCACGTTGATCATCACCATGGCCTCGACCGGCTCGGCCAGGTCCAGGCCCAGCGCGTCGCAGGGCAGCACGGTCACCCGCTCCAGCAGCTCCGGGCGCGCGGTCAGCCGCGACAGCAGCACCCCGCGCATGCCGGCCGAGGGCTCCAGCGCGAAGATCTCGGCCGGGGTCCAGTCGGCCAGCGACGTGGTGATCAGGCCGGTCCCCGCGCCGATCTCCAGGATGCTCCGCCGTACCCCGGTGAGGAGCGGGGGCAGCTTCTCGCGGATCTCCGGCACATGCGCGTTCTCATGGAGAAGGTCGTAGAAGGGGAGGGCGATGAAGTCGGTCATGGCGGGCAACGCTAGCCCGAACGGACCGCCGATCGGGACGAATCCCCTATCTACGGCGGAAGGTCCTCACCGGTTGCCCGGGACGCCAGAGGCGGACGACGAGCTCGCCGCCTTCGACCTTGGTGAACACCGCCTCGTGGAGTTCGAGGCGGAAGGCGTGGAAGCCGCCGGGCGGCTCGCTCCCGGTGGTGTAGGCGGCCTTGTCCTCACCGGTCACCTCGACCGCGACCCCGGCGACCTTGGCGTCACCGTCCTTGCCCGGATGGGCGTGGATCGCGCACCGGCCGTCGCGCCGGAGGTCACGGGCCTTGACCGCGTCCAGCATCGAGCCGAACGACAGGTCCGGCCCCTGGAAGTCGACCTCCGATCCGCTGACGCGCGGCGAGCCGTCCCTGCGGAGCGTCGCCAGGATGTGCGTCTCGGCCGCCTCGAACCGCTCCCGGACCAGCGCCGCGAGGTCGGCCGCCTCTCTCTCGAACCGTTCCCACGTGGCCATGGCCGCATGCTCTCACCCGGCACCGACGAAACCCCGGCGCGTGCCCGGTCGTCCGGGGCCTCGCGGCTCCGCGTCGCGTGAACGGGTCACCGCGGACATGGGACGGCGACCCCCGGGGCATGACCCTGATCATGGACGTCGAGATCGAGATCCTCCGCGAGGCGAGCGACGAGGTCGTGGCCGCGCTCGGCCTGCTCCTGCCGCAGCTGTCGGCGACGGCGGGGGCCCCGGACCGCGGGGCCGTGGCCCGGCTGCTGGCCTTCGAGGCGAACACGGTGCTGGCCGCACGTCTCCAGGGACGGATCGTGGGCACGCTGACCCTGGTCGCCTTCCCCCTGCCGTCCGGGCTCCGCGCGCGCATCGAGGACGTCGTGGTGGACCAGGCCGCGCGCGGGCGGGGCGTGGCGGCGGCGCTGACGGACACGGCCCTGGAACTGGCGAGGCGGATGGGCGCCCGCACGGTCGATCTGACGTCCCGGCCGTCGCGGGAGGCGGCGAACCGGCTGTACGAGCGCGCCGGGTTCCGGCGCCGGGACTCGGCGGTCTACCGGTTCGAACTGGACCCCGCGGGACCGTGAGCGGCGGGATCCGTCCCGCCGTCGGAACCGTGAGCGGCGGAGTCCGTCCCGCCGCCGTCCGGGGCGGGGCGGGCCCGTGAGCGGAAGGTGCGCCGGTAGGTGTCCGGTGGCACGCCGACCGTGCGGTTGAAGTGCCGGCGCAGCGTCGTGGCGGTGCCCATGCCGGTGGCCGCCGCGATGGTGTCGACGCCGTCGTCGGTGGTCTCCAGCAGTTCCTGGGCGTGACGGATCCGCTGGGTCAGCAGCCACTGCAGCGGGGTGGTGCCGGTCACCGACCTGAAGTGGCGGTTCAGGTTGCGCGAGCTCATCCGCGCCCGGCGGGCCAGGTCCTCCACGGTCAGCGGGCGGTCCAGCCGTTCGATCACCCAGGGGAACAGTTCGGCGAGCGGGTGGTTGTCCGGGGCGGGCACCGGGGTGGTGACGAACTGGGCCTGGCCGCCGTCCCGGTGCGGCGGCACGACCAGGCGGCGGGCGGCCGTGTTGGCGGTCGAGGAGCCGTGGTCGAGGCGGACGAGGTGCAGGCACAGGTCCATGGCCGCGGCCTTGCCGGCGGAGGTGAGCACGCTGCCCTCGTCCACGTACAGGACGTCCGGGTCCACCTCCACCCGTGGGTGGCGGACGGCCAGGTCCCGGGTGTGCGCCCAGTGCGTGGTCGCGCGCCTGCCGTCCAGCAGGCCGGCGGCGGCCAGCACGAACGCGCCCGTGCAGAGGGAGGCCACGCGTGCGCCCGCCTCGTGGGCCTCGCGCACCGCGTCGACCAGGTCCGCGGGCGGATCGACGTCGACGTCGGCCCAGCCCGGGACGATCACGGTGTCGGCGTGCCTGAGCCGGTCGAGGCCGTGGTCGGGCTCCAGCAGGAAGCTGCCGGTCCGCACGGCGCCCGGCCCGCAGAGCATGAGGCGGTACCAGGGGCCCGCCACGCCGTCGGGGCGGGTTCCGAAGACCTCGTGGGCCAGCGACAGCTCGAAGTGCAGCATTCCGTCGGTGACGGCCAGCGCGACAGTATGCATGTCCGGAATTGTACGGGTCATGGCGTTCCAGACACTCACGGCGGGATGTTCGCCGCCGCCAGGATGTTCACCACGGATCGCGGCAGATCATTCGAGTGCGAGGAGAGAAGTCATGGCATCGGGGACATCAGAGGCGTCGGAGGCGGCGGGGCTCAAGGTGGCGGTGTTCGGCGCGTACGGGCACACCGGGCGCTTCGTGGCGGCGCGGCTGCGGGAGCGCGGGTTCGCCCCGGTCCTGTCCGGCCGTGACGCCGGCAGGCTGGAGGCGATGGCGTCCGAATCGGGGCTGGAGGCCCACCCGGCGTCGGTCGACGACCCGGCCTCGCTCGACCGCGCGCTGGCCGGCACGGCGGCCGTGATCAACTGTGCCGGGCCCTTCGCCTCGACGGCCGCCCCCGTGATCGAGGCGGCGCTGCGCGCCGGGATCCCGTACGTGGACGTGGCGGCCGAGATCGAGGCCAACGCCGACACCTTCGCGCACTTCGCGGACCGCGCCCGCGCCGCGGGAGTGGCGGTCGTCCCCGCGATGGCCTTCTACGGCGGTCTCGGCGACCTGCTGGCCACCGCCGCGATGGGCGACTGGAGCGCGGCCGACGAGGCGCACGTCGCGTACGGGCTGAGCAGCTGGCACCCGACCCCCGGGACCCGCGCCTCGGGCGTGGTCTCCGGGGAGCGGCGGGCCGGCCGGCGCGTCCGTCACACGAACGGCCGGCTGGAGTACCACGACGACGCCCTGCCGACCCTGGAGTGGCCCTTCCCCGACCCGATGGGGCCCCGGGCCGTCATCGGGGAGTTCACGATGGCCGACGTCGTCACCATTCCCAGCCACCTGCCCATCCCCGAGGTGCGCACCTACATGACGGTCGAGGCCGCCAGGGACCTGTCGGACCCGGACACGCCGGTGCCGGCCCCGGTCGACGAGCGCGGGCGGTCCGCGCAGACCTTCCTCGTCGACGTCGTCGTGCGCTCCGGCGACGTCGAACGGCGCGCCGTGGCGAGCGGCCGGGACATCTACGCCGTCACCGCGCCGCTCGCGGTGGAGGCGGTCGACCGTATCCTCACCGGACGGACCAGGACGGTCGGCGTCGCCTCCGCCGGTGAGATCTTCGACGCCGCCGACTTCCTCCGCGCGCTGTCCCCGTACATCTCCCTCGAACCACGCCCGTGACGGGCGGGCCGCCCGTGCCGCCGCGGTCGCGGCGGCTCCCCGCCCGGTACGGCGGGACGACCGGCGGGATCCTCCTCGCCGGCCGCCACGGGCGCGTCAGAACCCCTGCGCGAGCCGGTAGTAGGCCTGGTTCCAGCGCAGTTCCCTGGCGAACCGCCGGGAGGTGGTCTCGGCGTCGATGACGAGCAGCTCGACGCCGAGCATGTCGGCGAGGTCGGTGAGCTCCTCGGCCCCGACCGCCGCGGACAGCACGGTGTGGTGCGGCGCGCCGGCCGTCAGCCACGACTCGGCGGAGGTCCGCAGGTCGGGCCGCGGCCGCCAGACGGCGCGGGCCACCGGCAGGCGCGGCAGCGGCGCCGGCGGGACGACGACGTCGATCTCGTTGGCCACCAGGCGGAACCGGTCGCCCATGTCGGCCAGGCCGACCACCACGGCCGGTCCGGGCCGGGCGTCGAACACCAGCCGCACCGGGTCCTCCCGGTTGCCGATGCCCAGCGGGTGGATCTCGCACGAGGGCGTGCCCTCGGCGATGCTGGGGCAGACCTCCAGCATGTGGGCGCCGAGGATCAGCTCCTCCCCCGGGGTGAGGTGGTAGGTGTAGTCCTCCATGAAGGAGGTGCCGCCCGGCAGCCCGGCCGACATCGCCTTCAGCGTGCGCAGCAGCACCGAGGTCTTCCAGTCGCCCTCGCCGCCGAAGCCGTAGCCGTCGGCCATGAGCCGCTGTACGGCGAGCCCCGGGAGCTGCCGCAGCCCGCCGAGGTCCTCGAAGTTCGTGGTGAACGCCCGGAACCCGCCGGCCTCCAGGAAGGCGCGCAGGCCCAGCTCGATGCGGGCCGCGTAGCGCAGGGAGTCGTGCCGCCCGCCGTCCGCGCGCAGCTCGGGGGCCATCCGGTAGAGGTCCTCGTACTCCTTGACCAGCGCGCCCACGTCGGCGTCCGACGCGGCGTCCACGGCCTCGACCAGGTCGTTGACGCCGTAGGTGTTGACCGACACGCCGAACCGGAGCTGGGCCTCGACCTTGTCGCCCTCGGTCACCGCCACGTCGCGCATGTTGTCGCCGAAGCGGGCGAGCCGGAGGGAGGCCAGCTCGGCCCGTCCGGCGGCGGCCCGCGCCCACGCGGCGACGCGTGCCGCCACGGCGGGGTCGCCGACGTGCCCGGCGACGGTCTTGCGCGGCACCCCGAGCCTGGCCTGGATGTGGCCGAACTCGCGGTCGCCGTGCGCGGCCTGGTTGAGGTTCATGAAGTCCATGTCGATGGAGCTCCACGGCAGCTCGACGTTGGCCTGCGTGTGCAGGTGCAGCAGCGGCTTGCGCAGCGCGTCGAGCCCGGCGATCCACATCTTGGCCGGGGAGAACGTGTGCATCCACGCGATGAGGCCGGCGCAGTCGTCGTCGGCGTTCGCCTCCAGGCACACCTGGCGGATGGCCGCCGCGTCGGTGAGCACCGGCAGCCACTCCACCTCGAACGGCAGCGCCTCGCCCAGTCTCCCGGCGATCTCCCGGGACTGCCCGGCCACCTGGCGCAGCGTGTCCTCGCCGTACAGGCCCTGGCTGCCGGTCAGGAACCATAGCTTCACCGGTGACTCCTCTGTCCGTAGACGTTCTGGTAGCGGTCGTACAGGCTGTCGACGTCGCCCGGGGCGATCGGCGCCGGGGCGCCGAGCTGGCGGGCGACGTGCACGGTGCGGGCGACGTCCTCGCACATCACGGCTGTCTTGACGGCCGCCTTCGGCGACTCGCCGATCGTGAAGACCCCGTGGTTGCGCATGAGGACCGCGCGGGAGCGGTGCCCGGCCAGGGTCTCCACGATCCCCCGGCCGATGTCGTCGCCGCCGATCAGCGCGAACGGCCCGACCGGGATCTCACCGCCGAACTCGTCGGCCATCGCGGTCAGCACGCAGGGGATCGGCTCGCCTCGGGCAGCCCAGGCGGAGGCGTACGTGGAGTGGGTGTGCGCCACCCCGTTCACCTCCGGCATGTGCCGGTAGACGTAGGCGTGCGCGGCCGTGTCGCTGGAGGGCGCGAGCGACCCCTCGACGAGGTCGCCGTCCAGGTCGCACACGACGATCGACTCCGGGGTCAGGTCGTCGTACGACACGCCGCTGGGCTTGATGACGAAAAGGTCCGCCCCGGGCACCCGCCCGGAGATGTTGCCCGCGGTCCACGCCACGAGGTCGTAGCGGACCAGCTCGGTGTGGAGGCGGCAGACGGTCTCCCGCAGTTCCTCGATCACACGCTTCTCCTCGTTCATCCGCCCGCCCCGATCACACGCTTCTCCTCATTGCGGTCGCGGTTCACCCGCTCGTCCCGCCCTTGGTCGCCGCTCACCCGCTCGTCCCGCCCCTGGTCGCCGCTCACCCGCTCGCCTCGTTCCGGTCGCGCCTCACGCGCTCGCCTCGTTCCTGATCGCGCGGAGCCGGTGCAGCATGCCGCCGTCCGCGAAGTGGTCGTGCAGCCGGCGGTACTCGGCGTACAGCCGGTCGTAGGCGTCGGCCCGTTTCGGGTCGGGCAGGTAGGCGCCGGTGACGCGCTTGCCCATCGCCGCCGCGGCCGCCGTGATGTCGGGGTGGGCGCCCGCGGCGACGGCCGCGTGGATCGCCGAGCCGAGGGCCGGTCCCTGGCCGGAGCCGATCACCGACAGCGGCCGGCGCAGCACGTCGGCGTACACCTGCATGAGGAAGGGGTTCCTCAGCAGGCCGCCGGCGACCACGAACTCCTCCACCGGCACGCCGGCGTCCTCGAACGTCTCCACGATCAGGCGGGCGCCGTACGCGGTGGCCTCGATGAGCGCGCGGTAGACGTCCTCGGGCCGGGTGGCGAGCGTCTGCCCGGCGATCACGCCGGACAGGGTGTGGTCGACCAGGATGGAGCGGTTGCCGCCGTGCCAGTCGAGCGCGACCAGCCCGTGCTGCCCGACCCTCTGCTCCGCGGCCAGCTCCGTCAGGTACTCGTGCGGGCCGAGGCCCCGCTCCGCGGCCCGCACGGCGTACGGCGCGGGCACGCAGTGGTCCACGTACCAGGCGAGGATGTCGCCGACGGCGGACTGGCCCGCCTCGTAGCCCCACAGGCCGGGCACGATGCCGTCGCGCACCACCCCGCACATCCCGGGCACCTCGGCCAGGCGGTCGGAGCACATGACGTGGCAGGTGGAGGTGCCCATGATGGCGACCATCTGGCCGGGCCGCACCGCGTCGGCGGCGGCCGCGGTGACGTGCGCGTCGACGTTGCCGACGGCCACCGCGACGCCCTCGGGCAGGCCCGTCCACCCGGCGGCCCGCGCGGTCAGCCGACCGGCGAGGCCGCCGAGCGGTGCGAGCTCCCGGCCGAGCTTGCCGGTGAAACCGGCGAAGGAGGGGTTCAGCGCGGCCAGGAAGTCCTCGGAGGGATAGCCGCCGTCCTGGAAGATCCCCTTGTAGCCGGCGGTGCAGACGTTGCGGGTCTCCACACCGGTGAGCTGCCAGACGATCCAGTCGGCGGCCTCGATCCAGCGGTCGGCCAGCGCGTAGGTCTCCGGGTCCTCCTCCAGGACCTGCAGTCCCTTGGCGAACTCCCACTCGGAGGAGATCCTGCCGCCGTACCGGGGCAGCCAGAGCTCGCCGCGCCGGGCGGCCAGCGCGTTGATCCGGTCGGCGTGCGGCTGCGCCGCGTGGTGCTTCCACAGCTTGGGCCAGGCGTGCGGCCGGCCGGGCCGCGACTCGCACAGCGGAACGCCGTCCGCCGTGGCGGGCAGCACCGTGCAGGCCGTGAAGTCGGTGCCGACGCCGATCACCCGCTCCGGCGGGACCCCCGACGCCGCCAGGGCCTCCGGTACGGCGTGCCGCAGCACGTCGATCCAGTCCTGGGGCGCCTGCAGCGCCCAGTCGGGGCCGAGCCGGACGCCCGGCCCGGGGAGGGCGTCCTCGATCACCCCGTGGGCGTACTCGTGGACCGCGCCGCCCAGCTCCGCGCCGTCGCTCACCCGCACCACCACGGCCCTGCCCGACAGGGTCCCGAAGTCGACGCCGACGACGTAGCGCTCGCCGTTACCGCTCACATGCTCTCCAAACTCGTCACGCGCTCTCCGGACTCGACGGTGGGGACGTCCCGGCGGCTACCGCCTGCGGGCCGTGATCAGGCGCTGCATCAGGATGAAGACGAACAGAAGCAGGCCGATGAGGATCCGCGTCCACCAGGAGCTCAGCGTGCCCTCGAAGCTGATGATCGTCTGGATCAGGCCGAGCACGAGCACGCCCAGCACGGTGCCGAACAGATAGCCCGAGCCGCCGGTCAGCAGGGTGCCGCCGATCACGACGGCCCCGATCGCGTCGAGCTCCATCCCGACCGCGTGCAGGCCGTACCCGGACAGCATGTAGAACGACAGCACCAGGCCGCCGAGCGCGGAGCAGAAGCCGCTGATCGTGTAGACGGCGATCTTCGTCCGCGCCACCGGGAGGCCCATGAGCAGCGCCGACTGCTCGTTCCCGCCGGTGGCGTACACGTTCCGGCCGAGCCGGGTGTGGTGGAGCGTGTACGCCGCCGCGACGACCACGGCGGCGGCGACCACCACGCCGGGCGAGATCCACATGTCCGCGCCGAGGTCGATCCGCGTCTGCGCGAACGCGGTGAACACCGGATCGTCGACGGGGATCGACCGGGCGCCGATCGTGTAGCACAGGCCGCGGGCCAGGAACATCCCGGCGAGCGTCACGATGAACGGCTGGATCTCGAAGTAGTGGATGATCGCGCCCATGCCGAGGCCGAGGACCGCCCCGATGAGCAGCACGAGCATCATGACCGGCCAGGGGGACCAGCCCTGCTTCAGCAGCGTCGCGGCGACCATGGTGGACAGCGCCACCACCGAGCCGACCGACAGGTCGATGCCGCCCGCGAGGATCACGAAGGTCATCCCGACGGCCACGACCAGCAGGAACGCGTTGTCGATGAAGACGTTGAGGATGATCTGCCCGGTGGCGAACCCCTCGTACCGGATGCCCCCCGCGGCGAACATGGCGAGGAACAGCGCGGCCGTGACCAGGACCGGGACGTATCTGCGCGGCACCCGGGCCTTGCGGCCCGGGACGGTCGCGACGGTCATGCCGAGACCCCCACCTTCTCTTCCGCCACCGGGGACGCGCCGGCGGGGCGGCGGCGCCGATGGAAGACCTTCGCGCGGAAGGCCGGGGACTGGACCAGGCAGACGACGGTCACCACGAGCGCCTTGAACAGCAGCGTCGTCTCCGGCGGCACGCCGATCGAGTAGATCGTGGTGGTCAGCGTCTGGATGATGAGCGCGCCCAGCACGGTGCCGCCGAGCGAGAACCGGCCGCCCGACAGCGGGGTGCCGCCGATCACGACGGCCAGGATCGCGTCCAGCTCGATCCACAACCCGGCGTTGTTGCCGTCGGCGCTGGAGACGTTCGAGCTGATCATGAGCCCGGCGATCCCCGCGCACAGCGCGCAGAACGTGTAGACGGTCAGGATCACCCCGCGCGCGCCGATGCCGGCCAGCCGGCTCGCCTCGGCGTTGCCGCCGACCGACTCGATGAGCAGGCCGAGGGCGAGCCGCCGGGTGAGGAACGCGGTCAGCGCCAGCACCGCGAGCACGATGACGATCCCGAACGGCAGCGTGAGCCAGTAGCCCCCGCCGATCAGCTTGTACGGCGCGCTGTTGACCGTGATGATCTGGCCGTCGGTGATGAGCTGGGCGAGGCCGCGCCCGGCGACCATGAGGATCAGCGTCGCGATGATGGGCTGGACCCCCACGCCCGCGACGAGCAGGCCGTTCCAGGCGCCGAGCGCCACCGACAGCGCGAGGGCGACGCCGGCCGCCGCCAGCACGCCGCCCGCCGAGTTCTGGTCGCCGAGGTCGCTGATCCGCAGGCACGCGAGCGCCCCGGAGATCGCCACGACCGAGCCCACCGACAGGTCGATCCCCCGGGTCGCGATGACCAGCGTCATGCCCAGCGCCACGAGGATCAGGGGCGCGCCGAACCTGACGATGTCGATCAGGCTGCCGTAGAGGTGGCCGTCCTTGAGCTCGACCCTGAAGAAGCCGTCGGTGAACACCGGGTTGATCAGCAGCAGCGCCACCAGGATCACGGCGGGCCAGAACAGGCGGTGCCCGAGCAGGCGGCGTCCGGGCGAGGCGGACGCGGACCCGGAGGCTGGTGCGGGTGAGGGTGCGGTCATGACGCGGCTCCGCTCGCGATCGTCTCCATCAGGGCGCCGGTGGTCAGCCGCTCGTCGTTGTCGATCTCGGCCACGAGGCGGCGGTCGCGCAGCACGCCGACCCGGTGGCTGAGCCGCAGGACCTCCTCCAGCTCGGCGGAGATGAACAGCACGGCCATCCCGCCGCCGGACAGCTCGGCCACCAGGCGCTGGATCTCCGCCTTCGCGCCGATGTCGATGCCGCGGGTGGGCTCGTCGAGGATGAGCAGCCGGGGCTCCAGGATGAGCCAGCGGGCCAGCAGCACCTTCTGCTGGTTGCCGCCGCTGAGGTTCCTGACGGGCTGCTCGGGGTCGGCCGGGCGGATGTTCAGCGCGGAGACGTACTTGGCGACCAGCTCGTCCTGCCTGCGCCGGGGGATCGGCCGGGTCCACCCACGGGCCGCCTGCAGCGCGAGGACGATGTTCTCCCGCACGGTGAGGTCGGGCACGAGCCCCTCCTCCCGCCGGTTCTCGGAGCAGAAGGCGAGGCGGTGGCGGATCGCCGCCCGGGGCGTGCGCAGGCCGACCGGCTCTCCCCCGATCCGCAGTGAGCCGGTGCCCGCGTGGTCGGCGCCGAACAGCAGCCGGGCGACCTCGGTACGGCCCGAGCCGAGCAGCCCGGCCAGGCCGACCACCTCGCCCTCGCGGATGGTCAGCGTGAACGGCTCGATCGCCCTGGACCGGCCCAGCCCGTCCGCCTCCACGAGTGGCGCGCCCTCCCTGGCGGGCGGCCTGTCCTCCAGCCGCTCCAGGTCGGCGAGCTCACGGCCGATCATCTTGGCGACCAGGTCCACCTGGCTCAGCTCGCTCGTGAGGTACTCCCCCACGAGCCGGCCGTTGCGCAGGATCGTCATGCGGTCGGCGATCTCGTAGATCTGGTCGAGGAAGTGCGAGACGAACAGGATCGCGATGCCCTGCTCCTTCAGCCGCCGCATCACCCGGAACAGCTGGGCCACCTCGTCCTTGTCGAGGCTGGAGGTCGGCTCGTCGAGGATGAGGACCCGGGCGTCGACGTCCAGGGCACGGGCGATGGCCACCATCTGCTGGACGGCCGGCGAGTACGCCGACAGGGGGGCCGACACGTCGATGTGGAGGTCGAGGCGGCCCAGCAGCTCGGCGGCCCGGCGGCGGGCCTCCTTCCAGCGGATGCGGCCGAGGCGGCGGGGTTCCCGGCCGATGACGACGTTCTCGGTGACGGAGAGGTTCGGGCAGAGGTTGACCTCCTGGTAGACCGTGCTGATGCCGGCCTGCCGGGCGGCCTGCGGGCCGGGGAAGGCCACCGGGCGGCCCGCCAGCTCGACCTCGCCGGAGTCGATGCCGTACACGCCGGTCAGCACCTTGATCAGCGTGGACTTGCCGGCGCCGTTCTCTCCCATGAGCGCATGGACCTCGCCGGGCAGCAGCCGGAAGTCCACGCCGTCCAGCGCCTTCACGCCGGGGAACTGTTTGCCGATCCCTCTCATCCGCAGGATCGGCGCGGGTGGGGCCATGTGGCGTCTCTCTCCTCGTCGGCTGTCCTCACCGGCTCTCCTCACCGGACGGCGGGCCGCCCCCGTTCCACGGGGGCGGCCGGTCCCGGATCAGTACTTGCGACCGGGCAGCGCGTCCTTCGCCTGCTCCTGGGTGAACGTGGTCTCCTCCGTCACGACGCGGTCGGGGACCTGCTCGCCCTTCACGACCTTCTTGGCCAGGTCCATGAGCTGGGGGCCGAGCAGCGGGCTGCACTCGACGATGAAGCTGATCTTTCCGTCGGCCAGCGCCTGCATGCCGTCGTGGACCGCGTCCACCGAGATGATCTTGATGTCCTTGCCGGGCACCTTGCCGGCGCCCTCGATGGCCTCGATCGCGCCGAGCGCCATGTCGTCGTTGTGCGCGTACAGGACGTCGATCTTCGGGTTGGCCTTGAGGAACGCCTCCATGACCTCCTTGCCCTTGGCCCGGGTGAAGTCGCCGGTCTGCGAGGCGATGACCTTGAACCTGGGGTCGGCGGAGACGACCTGCTCGAAGCCCTCCTTGCGGTCGTTGGCCGGGGCGGACCCCGTCGTGCCCTCAAGCTGGACGATGTTCACCTGGTCGGTGCCGTCCTTGTACTGGTCGACCAGCCACTGGCCGGCCTTCTTGCCCTCCTCGACGAAGTCGGAGCCGAGGAAGGTCTTGTAGAGGCTCTTGTCCTGCGAGTCCACGGCCCGGTCGGTCAGGATGACCGGGATCTTGGCGTTCCTCGCCTCGTTCAGCACCGTGTCCCAGCCCGACTCGACGACCGGCGAGAACGCGATGACGTCGACCTTCTGCTGGATGTAGGAGCGGATCGCCTTGATCTGGTTCTCCTGCTTCTGCTGGGCGTCGGAGAACTTCAGCTCGACGCCCGCCGACTTCGCGGACTCCTGGACCGACTTGGTGTTGGCCGTGCGCCAGCCGCTCTCCGCGCCGACCTGGGCGAAGCCCATGACGATCTTCCCGTCGGACGAGCCGCCCGAGCCGCCTGAACCGCTGCATCCGGCCATGGCCAGTGTCGTGACGCCGACCAGGACCAGCGCCGAGATCCTCTTGAACACGGGGGTTCCTTTCTGGGGTCAGTGCCGGGACGACGGAGCCCCCCTTGCCCGGCCTCGATGCCCGGCGCTCGGCCCCGCCGAATGCTCCTCGCGTTCGGCCTGAGAAGACTGTGAGCGCTAACATTAAGCGTCGTCAAGGTGGCCTCCGGTTACGTTCTGGTCACACCGAAATGATCCGTTAACACCCGTTGACGTTCTCTCCGAATAGTTCTTAAATGGAGTCCGGGCTCTGGATGTTAACGCTCACCAAAGGACTGTACGTATGACGCCGACGCCCCGTACGGCAGCGTCGCCGCAGGTGAGAAAGAGAGCAACGGCCCGGCATTCCAGGCCCGGCCGCGCAGGGCGGCGCGATTTCCGCGATGCCGGCCGTCGGGCTCCACCGCCGTCCCGAATTTCGTCGCGCCGATACCGCGTGAATTCCCCGTATCGAAATCCGCCCGTCCACCGGCCGCGACGACCGTGCCGGGCGGCCCGGCGCCGCGCGCGACGACCGGCCCGGCACCGGTCGCGGACCGGTTCAGCCGTGCCGACACCGGCCTCCGGCGGAGTGCTCGCCGCCGGAGGCCGGTGTGGCGACGACTACTGGCGCGGGAGCACCGAGCGGACGGCCTCCTCGCTGCGGCCGACGACGGCCGATCCGTCGTCGGCGGTGATGATGGGGCGCTGGATCAGAACTGGGTGGGCGGCCAGCGCCCGGATCCAGCGGTCGCGGTCCGCGGGGGTGCGGGACCAGCCGTCCAGGCCGAGCCCGGCGGCCGTCGGCTCACCCGTCCGGGCGATGTCCCAGGGTTCGAGGCCGAGCCGGGTCAGCACCTCGCGGAGCTCCAGCTCGTTGGGCGGGTCCTCCAGGTAACGGCGGACGGTGTAGTCGGCCTGTTCGGCGTCCAGGACGGACAGCGCGGAACGGCACTTGGAGCAGTCGGGGTTGATCCAGATCTCCATATGGTCTTCCTTCGACGCCTGGGCGGCGGGTACGCGGCTGGAGCCCGGGGAGCCGGGTGTTCCCAGCAGCGTAGAGGTGACCGGCGTGAAGAGGGTCATCCGGCCGCGGTCACGTCATTCCGGCCGCTTCGCCCGCCCCTCCGCGTGCCTGCGGCGCGTGACCGGCGCCGGGACGAGCCGGTCGCGAAACCTGCCCCCGGCGTGGGGACGGCCGTTCCACGGCGGGCGCGGCACCGGCGCCGACAAGGGGCCTGTCCTCGGCGTGGGAGTGGTCGGGGCGCGGCCCCGGGGACCCCGGGGGCCCCGGGGACACGGCCCTGACCGGGGCGAGGGCCCGCCCACCGGCCGGCACGTCGCCGAGAACGAGCGCCCGCGCCCCGATGACGGCGTCGTCCCCCACGCGCACCGGGCCGAGGACGGTCGCGCCGACGCCCAGCACCACCCGGTCGCCGATCACCGGGTGCCGCCGTTCCCCGCCGGCCCGCCGGTTGTCGCGCCACCACCCGACCGCGCCCAACGTCACCTGGTGGTAGATGGTCACGTCGTCACCCACGACGGCGGTCTCCCCGATCACCACCGCCGCGCCGTGGTCGACGAACACCCTGCGCCCGAGCACCGCGCCGGGATGGATCTCCACCCCGGTGAACCCGCGGGCCAGGAGCATCAGCAGCCGGGCGGTCAGCCGCCGGTCGCGCCGGTACAGCCGGTGGGCGACCCGGTGCAGCAACATGGCCGGCAGCACCGGGTGCAGCAGCGCCTCCCGCCGGTTGCGGATGGACGGATCCCGCTCGACGATCGTCCGCAGGTCCTCCTCCAGGGTGCGCAGCAGCCCCCGCGGACGGTCTCCGCGCGGCGTCGGCTCGGCGGGGCACCCATGTGCCGGATGGGGCTGGTACATCACCTCATCGTCGGGGGCGCCGGATTCGGCTCGCTTCTTCACGCGTGCCCGCATCCCGGCGTCCGTTCTTCCCGCGTGCGGACCACGTGACGGCGCGGTCCCCTGCCGCGGGCGCCGACGCGAGGATGCTCATCGAGCAGGAGATGCGGCAGGCCGACAGGCGTCACCCCTGAGGCGGCGTCCACCGGCCGCCGCCCCGGAGACATCGCGGTGGGCGGCCGGTGGGCGCCCGGGGAAAGCCACGGTGAAGGGACCCGGTGGGGCCCTGGAGAAGCCAGGGCGAAGGTGCCCGGTGGGCGGCCCGGAAGCCGTCCCCGGTCAGGCGCCTATCGGGCGTCGTCGCGGGCGGGGGCGGCCATCCCGGCCGGCATCAGCAGGAACACCTTGGGCGAGAGCCGGTCCATGTCCCCTCTCCTGCCGAACACCAGACCGGCGGCGAAGTCGACGAACTGTTTGGCCTCGGCGTCCGGCAGCTCGGTGAGGTCCATCACCACCGGGGTGCCCGTACGGAAGAAGTGCCCGACGTGGAGCGCCTCGTTGTAGTTCTGCGGACGGAGCGTCTTGATCACCGCTCCAGTCTGCCCTGTTCGTGACCCCGGTCAAGGCGCGCCGGAAGCGGCGGGCGGGTGTGGCACGCCGTCCGAGAGGCCGTCCGAGGAGTCACACCACCGGGAGGCGTGACCCGGCCGGAGGGGGCCGGGCCACGGGAACGCGATCAGGAGGCGAGGGCGACCTGGCCGATCACCATGCGGTGGAGGCTACGACTGCTGAACCGCCAGTCGCAGGCCGAAGCCGACGACGACGAGGCCGGTGAGCCGGTCGATGCCGCGGCGGACCGACGGCCGGCGCAGCCAGCCGCGCACCAGACCGGTGAAGCCGATGAGCAGGGCGCTCCACAGCAGCCCCTCGCCCACGTGGACGCCCGCCAGCAGCGTGCCCATCAGGGCGGGGGGCGCGTCGTGCGGCATGAACTGGGGCAGCATCGCGACGTAGAAGACCCCCACCTTCGGGTTCAGCAGGTTCGTCAGCAGGCCGCGGCGGAACGCCTGCCACCGCCCGCCCCGGGGTCGCTCCGCCTCCGCTGCCTCCTCCTCACCGCTCCGGCGACTCTGCCAGAGCATCCGGGCGCCCATCCACACGAGGTAGGCGGCCCCGGCCCAGCGCAGGATCTCGTAGGCGAGGGAGGATGCGGCCAGCAGGGCCGCGAGCCCGGCGCCGGCCAGTGTGCCCCACAGGAGCGTCCCGGCCTGGATGCCCAGCGCGACGGCCCAGGCGTGTCCCCGGCCGGAGAGCAGCGACGTCCGCAGGATGAGCGCGGTGTCCAGTCCGGGAGTGATGGTCAGGAACCCCACGACGACCGCGAAAGAGGCGATCGATGCTTGAACGTCCACGTTCGGCAAGGTATCGCCTCCGGCTCGCCCGGAAGCGGGGTCAGGGGAAGGTCCGGAAGTGGTAGCCGTGCGAGTAGGTGAAACCGACCCGCTCGTAGAGGGCGCGGGCCGCCAGATTGTCCTTCTCCACCTGCAGGTACAGCCGGTCGGCACCCCGCCCCGCCGCCCAGCGCGCACCGGCCCCCAGGACCGCGGCGGCCAGCCCCCGGCGCCGCAGGTCCGGCCGGGTGGCCATGCAGAAGACACCGGCCCAGCCGGAGTCGGCGACGACCATCCCCATCGCGGCGGCCCGGCCCTCCTGCGAGACGCTCAGGAAGGCGGCGGGCCCGGCGATCCGCGAGATGACCTCCCTGCCGACGGTCTCGCTGTCGGAGTGGCCGTCCAGATCGGCGAACACGGCGAGCCACCCGCCCGGGTCCCCCGCCACCTCGACCGGCACGGACCCCGCCGCGCCCGCCGGCGCCGCATCCGCCCGTGTCACGACCTCGCGCGCCATGGCCGCCACCGTGCCCGCCGGTGTCACGGCCTCCCGTGTCGCTTCCGCCGCCGTGACCGCCGGTGCCGTATCGGCCGGCGCCGTGGCGGCGACGACGTCCCCGGTGCGCGCGGTGAGGACTGCGACCCCGCTCTCGACGCGGTAGCCGAGGCCGGCCAGCCGGGCGTCCAACTCACGGTGATGTTCGGCCGGGCTGATCTGGACGCGGACCGGGACGCCGCGGTCGCGGTAGAACCTCTCGACGGGCTCGATCGAACGCACCGGAGCGGGCGGCGGCAGCGCGGAGTTGGAGCGCCGCCGCGTCACGCCCGGGCTGTGCCGGAGCAGCCAGCCCTCACGCTCCTCGGTGACCGCGGCGGGCCAGGCCAGTGCCGCGCACCGCTCGATCCGCCAGGCGGACCCGACCGGGACGGACCCCTGCCGCGGAGGCGTCTCCATGTCCGTGGCATCGTGCACCTTCGTCTCCTCCTGTCACGCGGTGCCAGTCTCCCACGAGGGGGCGCCGCTGACCGGACCCGCGAGGGGCGCCGGTGTCTGGACCCGCGAGGGGGCACCGGTGTCTGGACTGAGGAACGCAGGAGCGAAGCGACGGAGTGACGAGGGAAGGCACCGGGCAAGAGCCCCCGAGCCGCGACGCGCAGCGTCGCCATGAGCAAAGGAAGTACCAAATGACCTGGGGAAACGGCGTTCTGTACGTCATCGTGTGCGCCTCCGGCGCGGCCGGCGACGTCGGCCGCCTCGTCAGGCTCGCGCGGGACGAGGGCTGGACCGTCCAGATCGTCGCCACCCCGCCCGCCCTGGACTTCATCGACGTCCCCGCCCTGGAACGGCAGACGGGCCGTCCGGTCCGCAGCCGCTACCGCAGGCCGGACGAGCCCAAGCCGCCGCGAGCCGATGCGATCATCGTCGCCCCGGCCACCTTCAACACGATCAACAAGTTCGCGCTGGGCATCGCCGACACCTACGCCCTCGGTCTCCTCGCCGAGGCCCCGGGCCTGGGCATTCCGGTGGTCGTGCTGCCCTTCGTCAACGACGCCCTCGCCTCCCGCGTGCCCTTCCGCCGGAGCGTCGAGAGCCTGCGGGCCGAAGGCGTCTCGATCCTGCCGGGGCCGGGGCAGGACCGGTCCGGCCCTCCGGCCGTCCACGACCGGACCGGGGACCCGGAGGACCGGCCGTGGGCGCGGGCCCTCGACGCCCTCGGACGGCTGCGCCGTGAGGCGCCCGGCGAGGTCACCGGCCCCTGAGGCCCAGGGCCGTCCCGGAGCCTGGATCCGGCGGTCGCGACGCGGGCGCCCCGCGCCTTCGCCGGACCGGTTCCCGTACCCCTGAATCGGAACACGCGACCCCAGAATCACGCGGAAGAAGTGGCCGGGCGCGTCGCGCGTGCATACGGTTCGACCATGGGCGACACGAAGAAAGTAGACGACTTCCTGAGCAAGCTCGACCACCCGATGAAGGCCGAGATCGTGGCCGTCAGGGACATCATCGCCAAGGTGAGCCCCGACATCGAGGAGGACATCAAGTGGGGCGGCCCCAGCTTCTTCTACAAGGAGGACATGGCCAGCCTCAACCCGCGGGTGAAGAACTACGTTCCGGTGATCTTCCACAAGGGGTCGCTGCTCAGCGACGAGACCGGGCTGCTTGAGGCGGGCCCCAAGGGCAGGGCCTACGTCAAGTTCCACTCCATGGCCGAGGTCGAGGCCGGCCGGGAGACCCTTGAGAAGCTGGTGAACGACTGGATCAAGATCATGGACCAGTAGGGGGTCCGCCCGCGGCCATGGCCGCGGGCGGGACGGCCGGTCAGCCGGAGACCGTAGGGTCCCCGGAGCCGTTCGCGGCGGCCGTGGCGCGTTCCGCCGCCGCGACCGCGTTGCGGAACAGCATGGCGACGGTCGTGGGACCGACGCCGCCGACCCTGGGGGTGATGGCGCCGGCCACCCGGGCGCAGGACTCGTCCACGTCGGGCAGCAGGCGGCGCCCGGCGTACCGCACGCCGCCGCCGATCACGACCGCGCCCGGCTTGACGTGCTCGGGCCGGATGATGCCCGGAACCCCGGCGGCGGCGACCAGGATGTCGGCGCGCCGGGTGTAGCGCGGCCAGTCGGGCACCCCGGTGTGCACCACCGTGACGGCCGCGTTGGCCGTGGGCCGCTTCTGCCCGAGCAGGATCGCCAGGGGGCGGCCGAGGGTCGCGCCCCGGCCGAGGATGACCACCTCCCGGCCGGACACCGGGATGCCGTGGTGGGCGAGGAGTTCCTCGATGCCCGCCGGGGTGCAGGGAAGCGGGCCGGGCAGCCCGAGCGCGAGCCGTCCCATGTTGAGCGGATGCATGCCGTCGACGTCCTTGTCGGGGTCCACGGCCATCAGCGCCCGGTCGTAGTCCAGGTGCGCCGGGACGGGGTACTGCACGAGCAGTCCGTGCACCGCCGGGTCGGCGTTGAAGGATTCGATGACGGCGTGCAGGTCGGCCTGGGTCGCGTCCGCGGGCAGGTGGGCGTGCGGGGACGCGAAGCCGAGCTCGGCCGCCTGGCGCTGTTTGATGCGGATGTATCCGGCGCTGGCGTCGTCGTCGCCGACGAGGACCGTCGCCAGGGCGGGCGTGACACCCCGCCTGATCAGGGCGGCCACCCGTTCGGCCACCTCGGCGAGGATCCGCTCGGCCACCGGGCCGCCGGGGAGGAGCCGCGCGGTGGCCGCGGCGTCGCCGGAGGCTTCGGAAGGATCGGAGGGGCTGGAAGAGGCGGGTGCGGACGCGGCGTCACCGTGCGGAGGCTGGGACATGTGTCTCCTCGGAGTGGGTGCCCAGGCGGTCGACCCCCACGACGAGCTCCCCGATGGTTGACGCCATCCCCGTGCCGCCAGTCGCTTGACCTCCAGGATGCCCGATCGTGCCCCTTCCGCGCCACCGGCGGGCCCGCGCCGCCGCCGGGTCCGGGACCCGGCGGCCCGCCGATCATGACGATACGGCGGTCCCGCCGTCGTGTTGAGCCGCCATGTCGTCGTGATCGACGACCGGACGCGGCGGCGCGTCCGTCAGCGCAGCAGCCCGACCGCGCTGTAGCCGTCGACGCCGGGCATCTTGGGGAGGCGTGGCTCGTCCGCCTCGGGGCGCCAGTCCTCGGTCGACGTCAGGCCGGGCTCCACCAGTTCGAAGCCGTCGAAGAAGCGCAGGATCTGCGCGTGGGTGCGGGGCGTCGGGGAGCCGGCGGCGGTCCGGGTGTACAGCTCGCGTCCCTTGCGGACGGTGTTCTCGTCGAGGTCCCCGAAGGACAGGTGGCTGATCGCCACGGCGCTGCCGGGGACGAGCCGGTCGCGCAGCGTCGCGACGATCCGCTCGGCGAGGTCGTCGTCGGGGACGAAGTGCAGGACGGCGAGCAGGAGGACGCCCACCGGCCGGGTGAAGTCGAGATGCTTGGTGACGCGGGGGTCGTCGAGGATGGTCCCGGGCTCCCTGAGGTCGCCGTCCACGACGATGGTCCGCTGGTCGTCGGCCAGCAGCGCCCGCCCGTGGGTGAGCACGATGACGTCGTTGTCGACGTAGACCGTGCGGGAGTCGGGCGCCGCCTTCTGCGCCACCTGGTGCACGTTCTCCTGCGTGGGCAGGCCCGCGCCGATGTCGAGGAACTGCCGGATTCCGCTCTCCGCCATGAATCGTACGGCCCTGCGCAGGAAACGCCGGTTGGCCCGTACCCCTTCCCGGGCGTTCGGCGTGATCTCAAGGAGCTTTTCGGCCGCGGCGCGGTCGGAGGCGAAGTTGTCCTTGCCGCCCAGGAGGTAGTCGTAGATCCGGGCAGCACTCGGAACCGCCGGATCGATCCCTTCAGGCACAGTGCTCACGTTTCATCCCACCCTCACGCGTTTCCGCCGATCCTAAAGGAGCCAAGGGGCCATGGCGGGCCAAAACTGAGAACACCTCACATTTCTCCCATGTGGTGCCCGAAACGGACACCGACCGGCGGGAGAACCGTACGGCGAGCCCCCGGGAGCGCTCCTCCCGGGAGAACCGGCCCGCCAGGGAAGGAGGCCGGCCCCGGTTTGGAAGCCCCCCGCCACGGTGAAGATCCATCGGCGAGCCGGAGGCAGCGGAGGAGGAGGGGCGACGTGAACGATCTGCCGATCTGCGCGACCTGCGGAGTCCAGTACGGCGAGCCGCGTGACGACTGCCCGATCTGCGAGGACGAGCGGCAGTACGTCGGCTGGGAGGGGCAGCGCTGGACGTCCCTGCGCGAGCTGCGCGAGGCCGGGCACCGGTCCGTGGTCGCGGAGGAGGGGCCGGGCGTGTTCGGGGTGGGCACCGACCCGGCCACGGCCATCGGGCAGCGGGCGCTGCTGGTGCGCACCCCGTCGGGCAACGTGCTGTGGGACATGGTCACCCACCTGGACGACGACCTGATCAGGCAGGTGAACGAGCTGGGCGGGATCGACGCCATCGCGATCAGCCATCCGCACTTCTACGGCACGATGGTGGAGTGGGCCCACGTGTTCGACGCCCCGATCCACATCCACGCGGCCGACCGGTGGTGGGTGGCCCGCCCCGACGAGTCGGTCGTCTTCTGGGACGGCGACACGCACGAGATCGCCGAGGGTCTCACGCTGATCAACGCGGGGGTGCACTTCGACGGCGGGCAGGTGATGCACCGGCGTGACGGCGAGGACGGCCGGGGCGCGCTGTTCTCCGGCGACATCCTCCAGGTGGTGCCCGACCGCCGCTGGGTGAGCTTCATGTACAGCTACCCGAACCTCATCCCCGAGCGTCCCCGCACGGTCCGCCGGGCCCTGTCACTGCTCGGGCCGTACGGCTTCGACCGCGTCTACGGCGGGTGGTGGAAACGGGTCGTCCGCACCGACGGCGCCGCGGCCGTGCGCCGCTCCGCGGAGCGCTACCTCCGCTTCGCCCTGGACGACACCCCGGACGGGTCGCCGCTGAAACCGCGGGCGGCGCCGTGACCGAACCATAGACCGGGACCGGGACCGGGACCGGGACCGGGACCGGGACTGAAAACGGAACCGTAATCGGGAACGGAAACGGAACCGCAAACGGGACCGAAGCCGGAGTCCGGACCGGAAACGAACCCGGGCCCGGAACCGACCCGGTGGCGCGGCAGACGCCCCCGGCGACGGCGGACGGGAGGGAATCGCCGCGGAATGCGGTCATATCTCGTCCCGGAGGCCGTATACCTGGTAGGACGGATGTAGTACCCGCCCTGTGAACCGCGGGTCTAAGGAGCCCCCTGATGTCATCCGAAGGTGCGACGACGCTCTTCGTCTCATCGGACTCGTACGACGCCGTCATCGTCATCCGCGTCGCCGGTGAGCTCGACTACGACTGCGTCCCGGTGTTCCAGCAGGAGCTGTCCCGGGCTTTGGACCGTGACACCGGACCGCCTGAGCTGCTCGTCCTCGACCTGGCCGGGCTCACCTTCTGCGACTCCAGCGGGCTGGCCGGGCTGCTGTGGGGCATGCGCCGGAGCCGGGAGACCGGGACCCGCATGGTGCTGGCGGGCGCGTCCAGCGCCCTGCTCCACATGATGAGGATCACCGGCCTGCTGCCCTACTTCGAGACGGCGGCCTCCGCGGTGGAGGCCATGGGGCGTCCCGGGACGGCAGCGGACACGGCGGCGGATCGGGCTCCCGGCCCGGCATGGCCGGGATCAGGACGGGTCGAGGTCGATGTGCAGGCGGACGACCGTCCCGGCCCCGGGGGCGGACCGGATCTGGACCAGGTCGCACAGCTGGTGGATCAGCCAGAGGCCCCGGCCGCCCAGTGACCTGGCCTCGGGGAGCCTGCGACCGGCCATGGGGTCGGTCATCACCCCCTCGTCGCGGAACTCGCACACGAACGTGCCGCGCCACGCCCAGACCCGGAGGGTGCCGTGCCCACCCCCGTGGACGACGCTGTTGGTGGCCGCCTCGGTGACCGCGACGAGGGTCTCCCTCAGCCGCTCCCCCCGAAGCCCGTGCGGCGCGGCGCGGGCGGCGACCACGTCACGGACCGCGGCGAGGTCACCCCGGCCGTAGGAGAACTCCTCGAGGGGGCCGGGGGCGGGTTCGAGCTCGTCCCAGGCGAAGGGCTCGGCGGTGTAGGCCGCGTGCCCGCGGTGGACGCCCTCCTGAAACATGAACGGGTGGCACCGGGCGATCTCCCGCAGGGTCCCGGCGCCGATCGCGGCGGTGTCGCAGGGGCACAGCAGCCACCAGGCCGGCGAGGCGGTGAACGCCACGTTGAGCAGCCACTCGTGGTAGCGCAGCTCGGTGATCTCCGCGGCGCTCCGTCCGTCCCAGCCGGCCTCGCCGATGCCGCGCACCGGCCGCCCCTTCCCCGCCCACTCGGCGGTCCATCGCTGCCAGGCGGGGATGAGCCGGGCGGGGTTGCGGCCCAGCCCGGAGGTGTCCATGAACACCACGCGCGGGTCGGGGGCGGGAAGCGCCGCGCGCAGGGCCCGCTCCCTCCGCTCCGGCACGGAGACCAGCACGACCTCGTCGGCCGCCAGCGCCTCCTCGATGAAGGACAGCGCCCCGGAGAGGAACTGCGCCTCCCCGGAGTAGGGATAGAGCTCGTGGCGCAGTCCTGACGCCTTGGCGGCCCTCGTGAGCGTGTGTGTTCCGGCGACGTCCATCTACTCCAACCCCGTCCGTGCGGGGCCGCGGCGGACCGGAGGCGCGGTGCCGCGGCCACGGAGGACCGCCGAACGGCGCGCGCCGCCGGAACGGCGGGCTCCGGCGGACGT
This sequence comes from Streptosporangium sandarakinum, assembly GCF_013409935.1. Taxonomy (GTDB): domain Bacteria; phylum Actinomycetota; class Actinomycetes; order Streptosporangiales; family Streptosporangiaceae; genus Streptosporangium; species Streptosporangium nondiastaticum. The sequence goes on from NZ_JACCCO010000001.1 coordinate 2,834,463, forward strand.
CCCGGACCCCGGCCCCCGAGCCGGAGTCACGAAACGACGGTCCTCGCGTTCTGGTGCCCCGTTCGCGGGGACGCACACCTGCCGCGGGCCGAACGGAGCGGCAGGCCGAATCGGCAATAAAGAGCAGGAAAAACGCCGAGAAAAGATAACTTCTCGAACGATGTCGCGAAACCCCGCGCACCGCACTGACAGGTGCGTCAAAATCGTGTCACCAGGGGCGGTCCACTACTTCGTGAAAGTGGGTCCCGATGCGAAAAATGGTGCCGCGCATGACCGCGGAGTCGTTGCCCGAGCGGCTGGACGATCTGCCCGTGGAGCCGAAGGACTTCCTCCAGCTCGTGGCCGTCGACTTCGCCGGGACCTACAACGTCTACCTCTCCGCCAAGGACGAACGGCTCAAGATGACCCGGCTCTCCATGAGCCTGCTGTCGGCGCCGTTCGCCGCCGCGATCGCGCTGGCCAGCACGAAGGTGATCGACCCACGGGCGCTGACCTCGTGGGACGGCGTGCCGGGCTACCTGTTCGCGATGGTCACCGCGTTCGGGCTGCTGAACATGCTGCCGTTCCTTCGGCTGATCGAGGCCGTGAACGCCCACATGCGGACCGCCCGCGCCATCAACAACTTCCGCCTGCTCTACGTCGTCCAGCTCAAGGACCACCTGTCCGCGCTGGGCTGGACCCCCAACCTGCCGGTGGACCCCCGCTACCCCGAGACGTACGCGCCGCTCGCCTGGCCGGGCGTCAACGTGATGATGCTCGCCGTGGTAAACGGCGCCTACATGGCGGTCGGCGTGCTCGGCCTGGTGGGCGCCGATCCCAACCCGGGGCTGCTCATGGTGGTCATCGGGCTGATCGCGCTGATCCACTACTTCATCTACTACGTCCGCGCGAACGTCTCCCGCCGTCGCAGGCTTCCCCACAACCCCTACCATTTCCCCAACGTGGAGACCTGAATGCCCGACTACCTCAGATTCGCGTCTTGTGGGGAGACGTGGATCTGGCTGATGCGCCACGTGCGGCGCCACGGCCTGCCCGCCGACGACGACCGCGGCCCGATCTTCGAGGCGCCGCCGGCGCTGTTCGAGATCACCGGCCTCGGCTGGGACGACCCGATCCTGCGCTCCTACGGCGACGCCCGGAAGATCCCGCTGTACTCCGGGAAGTTCAGCGAACGCACGGTGATCCCGCCGTTCAAGTACAGCTACGGCGGCCGGCTCCGGCAGTTCCTCGGCGTCGACCAGCTCCGCTGGGCGGCCGGCGTGCTGCGCGCCAAGCCGTACACCAAGAGCGCCTGGATCTCCCTGACCGCCCCCGGCGAGCCGCCGGACGCGGTGCCCTGTCTGACCAGCCTCGCCTTCCGGCTCCGTGAGGGGCGGCTGGCGATGACCGCGGCCTTCCGGTCACAGAACGCCCTCACCTCCTACCTGAACTACGTGCCGCTGCGTAGTATCCAGGGCGAGGTCGCCGAAGACCTCGGAGTGGACTGTGGGGCGATGAGGGTCTTCGTCGACGTTCCGCACATCTACGCGGTGGACGCGGCGGCGGTCGAGGAGATCCTCCGGCTGTCGGAGCGCGATGGGCTCGGCGAGGGCGGGTCGGCACCTGGTCATGCTGGTCGACCTGGACGGGACGGTGGTCGACTATGCCCGGACGGAGCGCGCCGCGCTGGCTGAGGTCCGCCGCCGGTTCTTCCGGATGGACCACGCCGAGTTCCTTGCGGCCTTCCACGCCGCCAACGAGCCGCTATGGGCGGCCTACCGCGAGCACCTGATCACGCTGGCGGAGCTCCGGCTGGAGCGCTGGGCCCGGCTGGGCGCCCCCGGCGGGGTCGCGGCGGCTTTCGAGGACGCGCTCGGGCGGCACGTGGCCCTGTTCCCCGAGGCCCGTGCCGCCCTGCGGCGGCTGGCGCGGCGGTTCCCGCTGGCCCTGGTGACCGACGGCCTCGCCGACGTCCAGCGGGCCAAGCTGCGCCGTACCCGTATCGGGGGGTTCTTCCGGCACGTGGTGATCGCGCCCGAGGTGGGCATGCGCAAGCCCGACGGCGACCTGCTGCACCACACCCTCGGCCTGCTGGAGGCCAAGGCCGACGACGCGCTGATGGTCGGCGACTCCCCGGCGAGCGACGGCGCCTGCGCGCGGGCCGCCGGGGTGGACTTCTGCTGGGTGAACCGCACCGGGGCGGCGTGCGTCCCGGGCGTCCCGGTCCACCGGACCGTCTCCCACCTCGGAGCCGTCTGAACCGGCGTCAGGCCGGTTCGGGGGACGCCTCGAACGCCTCGGCGACCGCGGCGCGGACCCGGTCCATGTCGGCCGGGGCGCCGATCTCGCGGCTCAGGGAGGTCATGTCGACCTCCGGCATGCCGCACGGCACCGCCCAGTTCCACGGCGACAGGTCGCCCTCGACGTTGAGGGCGAACCCGTGGCTGGTCACACCGCGGCTCTGCCGCATGCCGATCGAGACGATCTTCCGGCCGGTCGCGACGGTCCACACCCCGGTGAGCAGCTCGGAGCCGGGCGGGGTGTCACGGCGCTCGGCCGGGGCGCCGAGCGCCCCGAGCGCGCGGACGAGGCGCAGCTCGACCTCCCGGACGTAGTCGACGATCCGCTCGGTCTCGTCGAGCTTGACGATCAGGTAGCCGACGAGCTGGCCCGGGCCGTGGTAGGTGAGCTGCCCACCGCGGCCCGTGCTCACGACCGGGATGCCGTGGGAGGGGTCGGGCAGGTGCTCCTGGAGGGTGCGCCTGCCGACGGTGTACACCTGCGGGTGGCTGAGGAGCCAGAGGGTGTCGGGGCGCTCGTCGCGCTGCCGTTGACCGACCATGTCGGTCATCCGCTCCATGGCCTTCTCGTACTCGACCAGCTCGTCCTGGATCAGCGACAGGGGACGTTGCCTCATGCCCCCAGCATATTTTCCCCGGCGGGTACCGGTGGCGGGCGGCCTCTAGTAGCGGGCGGAGGGGGCCTTCGGCATGAAGATCCACAGCAGGACGTAGGCGATCCACATCGGCCCGGGGAGGAGCGAGAGGATCAGCCACAGCACCCGGACGAGGGTGGGCGGCACGCCGAGGCTGTCCGCGATCCCGCCGCAGACACCGGCGATGATCTTGTGGTTGGCCGAACGGTGCATTTCTTCCTCTTTCCGAGTCGTCGTTTTCACCCCGTCCAACGAGGGCCCGGGACGTCCACGTTCCCCGCGTGACCCTGAGAAAACCCTGACAGGGTCGCACCGGTCCCGCCTTTCCCGGCCACGGCCCGCTTCACCTGGTAAAACCCATTCCCGCCTTCGCGTTCCCGATCGGCGCGTCAGGCCCGCCTCAGGGTTTTACCCCACTTACGGTTTACGGAGGTGCGCGCCCCTCGGAGTACCCCGCACGTCCTTTTCCGACCCGAGGAGCATGATGCGCAACCACCTGGCCACCGGAACGGCGGCGATCCTCACCGTGCCCCTGGTGCTCGTCGCACCGGCCGTGTCGGCGGCCGTCCCGCCGGTGGTGCCGCCGGTCGCCACGCCCCCCGCGGCCCCGCAGGCCACCCCGGCCACCACCCGGGCCACCACCCCAGTCGTCGCTCCCCCGGTGAGGCCGCCGGCCCGCCCGGACGTCGCCGCGCCGACGTCCGCCCCACCGGCGGCCCCGCTCCCCGTGCCGTCCCTCTCGCCGGCGAACATCAAGGCGCACCTGGCCCGGTTCCAGGCCATCGCCGACGCCAACGGCGGCAACCGCGCCCACGGCAGCCCCGGCTTCCTCGCCTCGGCGAACTACGTCAAGAACCTCCTTGACGAGGCCGGGTTCGCCACCGTCCTGCAACCGTTCCCCTACGGCGGCCTGACCGGCTACAACGTCATCGCCGACTGGCCCGGCGGCGACCCCGACGACATCCTCATGGTCGGCGCGCACCTCGACAGCGTGACCGCCGGACCCGGCATCAACGACAACGGCTCCGGCAGCGCCGCCATCCTGGAGACCGCGCTGGAGGTGTCCCGCCAGGGCCTGATGTCTTCCCGGCACCTGCGCTTCGCCTGGTGGGGCGCCGAGGAGCTGGGCCTGCGCGGCTCGCAGTACTACGTGAACAACCTCCCGGCGAGCGAGCGGTCCAAGATCAAGGGGTACGTCAACCTCGACATGATCGCCTCGCCCAACATCGGCTACTTCGTCTACGACGGCGACAACGGCACCGTCGCCGGCGGGACCATGGCCCCGGAGGGCTCCGCCGAGCTGGAAAGGACCTTCAAGTCCTACTACGCCTCGATCGGCGTTCCCGTGCAGGACATCGCGCTGAACGCCCGGTCCGACCACGGCTCGTTCCTCGCCGCCGGCATCCCGGTCGGCGGCATCTTCAGCGGGGCGGAGGACATCAAGGACATGGCCCAGGCCCAGCTGTGGGGCGGTACGGCGGGCGCGGTGTTCGACTCCTGCTACCACCAGTCGTGTGACACCATCTCCAACATCGACGACACCGCGCTGAACCGCAACGCGAACGCGATCGCCCACCTGGTGTGGGCGTCCTCCGTGACCTCCGCCCCGGGGGTCGTCTGGCAGGACAGGTTCGAGTCGGCCACCGGCTGGATCACCGACCCCGCCGGCACCGACACCGCCACCAGCGGCCGGTGGGAGCGCGGCCGCCCCCAGGCCACCTCCTACCAGGGCCCCAAGCAGCTCGGCGCCACGACCAGCGGCGTCAACGACCTGGTCACCGGGCGGTGGGCCGGGCCGTCGGCGGGGGCCGACGACATCGACGGGGGCAGCACGAGCATCGAGTCGCCGCCCATCACACTGCCGGCCGGCGGCCCGCTGAGGCTGTCCTTCTCCTGGTACCTCGCGCACGCGGCCACCGCCACCGACGCCGACCACCTGCGCGTCAAGGTCGTCGGCCGCACCACGCGCCAGGTGTTCGAGCGGCTCGGCCGGCCCACCAACCGCGACGGCGCCTGGGGCACCGCGGAGACGAACATCTCCGACTTCGCCGGGCAGACCATCCGCATCCTCATCGAGGCCGCCGACGAGGCCGGCCCTTCGCTCGTCGAGGCGGGCATCGACGACGTCAGGATCGACCGGGGGCCCGGCCGGCTCCTGTGAGCACCCCGATACGGCTCCCGCCGGGCCGTACCGGGGTGTTCCGGGGCACCCCATAACTTTTCGCATCCCCGCTCGGGAGGATCTAGGCGCGAGCGACTTATAACGGTACGTTCCGCCTTAGTACGCACGGGGGACCTTCCACGTTCCACCTTCCGAGGAGCGCAATGCGCCTTACGTCACGCCGCGGCATGGTCAGGGCGGCCACCCTGGTCACGGCAGTCACCCTTCCCCTCGCCCTCGCGGCGCCCGCCGCGACGGCCGGGACCGCCGCATCCGCCGCGACCGGCGTCTCCGACGTCCTGGCAGAGGCCCTGGCCCACCAGGTCAAGGGCAAGAACGTCAAGAAGCATCTCGACGCGTTGCAGTCCATCGCCGACGCCAACGGCGGCAACCGCGCCGTGGGCACACCCGGCTACGACGCCTCGCTGGCCTACGTCAGGGACAAGGTGACCCGGGCCGGATACAAGGTCTCCACCACCGACGTGGAGTTCCCCGTCAAGTGGGAGGAGTTCTCCCCCTCGGTCCTGCAGCAGGTCTCCCCCGAGGCGAAGACGTACGTCAACCCCACCGACTTCGTCACCGTGACCCCCTCCAGCGGCGGGGACGTCACCGCGCAGATCCAGGTCGTCGACCCGGTCATCCCGCCCGCCCCCGCCCCCAACACCTCCACCGCGGGCTGCGAGAGCTCCGACTTCGCCGGCTTCGTCCCCGGCCGGATCGCCCTCATCCAGCGCGGCACCTGCGCGTTCGTCGACAAGGCCCTCAACGCGAAGGCCGCGGGCGCGGCCGGCGTCATCTTCTTCAACGAGGGCCAGCCGGGCCGTACCGACCCGTTCGAGTTCGACATCCGCGAGTGGCGCTTCGGCTTCCCGGTCGTCATCGCGAGCACCGCCGTCGGCCTCGACCTGGCCGACAGCCCGGGCACGGTCGTCCACCTGAAGGTGGACGCCAAGACCACGGTCGGCCACGCCAAGAACCTCATCGCCGAGTCCCGGCTCGGCGCCGCCGGCGAGGTCGTGATGGTCGGCGCCCACCTCGACGGCGTCCCCGAGGGCCCCGGCATCAACGACAACGGCTCCGGCAGCGCCGCCGTCCTGGAGACCGCGCTGAAGATGGCGCACCTGCCCACCAAGAACCGGCTGCGGTTCGCCTGGTGGGCCGGTGAGGAGCTGGGCCTGCTCGGCTCCGACCAGTACGTCGCGGGCCTGTCGCAGGCCGAGCGGGACCGGATCCGGCTCTACCTCAACTTCGACATGGTGGCCTCGCCGAACGACGTCACCTTCCTCTACGACGGCGACGACTCCGACGCCGAGGGCTCGGGCCCCGGCCCGGACGGCTCCGCCGGGATCGAGAAGGTCTTCGAGCGGTACTACGGCAAGCGCGGCCTGCCGTACAAGGGGACCGACTTCGACGGACGCTCCGACTACGGCGCGTTCATCGCCAACGGCATCCCGTCCGGCGGCATCTTCACCGGCGCCGAGGGGATCAAGACCGCCGAGGAGGCCGCCCGCTTCGGTGGCACGGCCGGCGCGCCGTACGACCCCTGCTACCACGACGTGTGCGACACGATCTCCAACATCAACGCCGCCGCCCTCGACCGCAACGCCAAGGCCATCGGCTACGCGACCGCTCGCTACGCCTACGACCTGACCGGCATCCCCGACCGGAACGCCGCCGCCCGGACCATGTCCGCCACCGCCGCCCCGGCGCGGGTCCCGGCCCACGGCGCGGCGAGCTAACCCGCCCGGCCACACCGCGCGCCGCCTCGGCGGCGCGCCGGACCGCTCCTCGCGCCGCCTCCGCGGCGCGTCCGACCACACGCGCACCGCGTCCGCGGCGCACCGGACCACATCGCACAAGCCGCTTCGGCGGCGCACCGGCGCACCACCAGGTTGTACGGCGCGCGCCCCACGAAGGCGCGCGCCGATCGGGGGATCCCCTCACCTCCCAGCCCGAGGAGCATGATGCGCAGACTGTGGAGCATCGGGACGGCAGCGATCCTGGCCATCCCGCTGGCGCTCACCGCACCGGCCGTCTCGGCGGCCGCCCCGCCGGACATCTCGCTGACGAACGTCAAGGCCCACCTCACCCAGCTCCAGTCCATCGCCACCGCCAACGGCGGCAACCGCGCCCACGGCCGCCCCGGCTACCTCGCCTCGGCCAACTACGTCAAGAACCTCCTGGACGGCGCGGGCTTCACCACCACCCTGCAGTCGTTCAGCTACAACGGGGCGACCGGCTACAACGTCATCGCCGACTGGCCCGGCGGCGACCCCGACGACATCCTCATGGTCGGCGCGCACCTCGACAGCGTGACCGCCGGACCCGGCATCAACGACAACGGCTCCGGCAGCGCCGCCGTCCTGGAGACCGCCCTGGAGGTCTCCCGCCAGTCCCTGGCGCCGTCCAAGCACCTGCGCTTCGCCTGGTGGGGCGCCGAGGAGCTGGGCCTGCGCGGCTCGCAGTACTACGTGAACAACCTGCCGTCCACCGAACGGTCCAAGATCAAGGGCTACCTGAACTTCGACATGGTGGGCTCTCCCAACCCCGGCTACTTCATCTACGACGGCGACAACTCCGACGGCGTGGGCTCGGGCCCCGGCCCGGCCGGCTCGGCACAGCTGGAGGCGACGCTCGCCGCCTACTTCTCCTCGATCGGCGTGCCGACCCGGGGCACCGACTTCGACGGACGCTCCGACTACGGGCCGTTCATCTCCGCCGGCATCCCGGCGGGCGGCACGTTCACCGGGGCCGAGGGCATCAAGTCGAGCGCCCAGGCGAGCCTGTGGGGCGGCACGGCGGGCGCGGCGTTCGACTCCTGCTACCACCGCTCGTGCGACACCACCTCCAACATCAACGACACCGCGCTGAACCGCAACGCCGACGCGATCGCCTACGCCGTGTGGACGATCGCCACCGCCACCCCGCCGGTGACGGTCTACTCCGACACCTTCGAGACGGCGACCGGCTGGACCGTCAACCCGGCCGGCACCGACACCGCCACCCTCGGTCAGTGGGAGCGCGGCGACCCCGAGGCAACCACCTCCAGCGGCGCCAAGCAGCTCGGCACCACGGTCAGCGGCACCAACGACCTGGTCACCGGACGCCTGGCCGGGGCCGCGGCCGGTGACCACGACGTCGACGGCGGCACCACCACCGTGCAGTCACCGCCGATCACGCTGCCGTCGGGTGGCCCGCTCAAGCTGGGCTTCTCGTGGTACCTCGCGCACGGTTCCAACTCCTCCAGCGCCGACTACCTGCGCGTCAAGGTCGTCGGCTCCACCACCACCCAGGTCTTCCAGCAGCTCGGCGCGGCGGCCAACCGCAACGGCGCCTGGGCCGCGGCCGAGGCGGACGTCTCCTCCTACGCCGGGCAGACCGTCCGCATCCTCGTCGAGGCCGCCGACGCCTCCACCGCCTCGCTCGTCGAGGCCGGCATCGACGACGTGAAGATCACCCGCTAGAACCCGCCGGAGCCCACGGGACCCCTCCGTACGGCTCCCGCCACACGGCGGGAGCCGTACACCCGGGGTCCACGGCGCGGCGGGAGGCTCTACGGCCGACGTCTCCGGCGCGGCGTCCCGGGCATGGCGGCCCGGGTGCGGCGGTGGAACCGCGGCGCGGATCAGGACGCGGGCCGGTCGTAGACGCCCACCGCCCAGCGGCCGGGCCGCTTCCGGAGCTCGATCAGCTCCTTCGAGGAACCGAACTCCGGCACGAGGTGTACGTCACCGCACCGGACCCCCCTGTCGTCCCGCGGCGCGCACCCCCGGCGCTTCGCCTCGGCGAGGCTGATCCGGCGGGCGCCGGGAGGAACCGGCCAGACGGTGTAGGTCTGCTCCCGCCCCACCCAGGACGGACCGGCCGATTCCGGGCTGTGCTGCATGAACAACGCCACGTCCTTCGCCTGCTGAGATCCCGCGTGGGGGCAGGAGGCGCTGACCGACTCCCCCGGCCTGGACGACTCCCCCGGCCTGAAGACGACGAGCCTCGCGCCGGGCTCGGCGCAGACGAACCTGAACCCCGTGTACCGGCTGGTCGGTGTGAACCTCAGGGTGTAGGGCGTGCCCGACGTCTTCGACCGGTGCCCCCCGATCAGCGTCACCTTCCTGCGGTCCATGTCCTTCAGGGACGCGGGCAGGTCCTTGCCCGGCTCGGGTGTGCGGGGCGTGGGGAGCGCCTCCGTGCCGGTGGTGGGTCTCGGGGCCGGCCTCTCCGTGGGCGGCGGCACCGGCCTCTCCGTGGGTCTCTCCGTCGGCCTCGCCACCGGTCCCCCCGCGGGCGCGGCCGCGGGCGTCGCGGGCCGGGCGGCGGTCACCGTGTCCCCGCCGCCGGGCCCCCCGGGCAGCGAGAACGGCACCGCCACCGCGGCCGCCACGGCGCCGGAGGCCAGGAACGCCCCGGCCGCGCCCGCCAGCCTGCGCCTGCGCCGGACGGCCCGGCCCCGGCGCAGGATCTCCTCCAGCCGGGCGGCGCCCCCGCTGCCGCCCGCGCCGCGCTCGTCGAGCAGTTCCCGCAGATCATGCTCCGTGTAGGTCATCGCTCCGCTCCCGCCGTCATCCGAACCCGCTGATCCACCCTGAGCTTCGCGAGGGCCCTGCCGAGCTGGCTCTTGACCGCCCCCAGCGAGCAGCCGAGCACGCCGGCCACCTGGGAGAGGGTCATCCCCTCGTAGTAGTGCAGGACGACCACCGCCCGCTGGCGGGCGGACAGCGCGCCGATCGCGGCCCACAGCGCGTCCCGGTCGCCGACCCCGTCGGTGAAGTCCCCGGCGTCCGCCCGGTCCGGGAGGTCCCCGGTCGGTACCTCACCCCGCCAGCGCCGCCGCCACCAGGAGGCGTGCGTGTTCGCGATGATCCGGTACACGTACGGATCGGGGTCCCCGTCGATCCGCCGCCAGGCCAGCCAGGCCCTGGCCAGCGCCGTCTGCACCAGGTCCTCGGCGGTCGCCCAGTCCCGGGTGAGGAGATACGCCGTTCTCCGCAACCTCTCGTGGCGCTGCGCGACGTACTCCGCGAACTCTGTCATCCTGCCTCCAGTGCGAAGCTCCGCCGATCACTACCGCCTGGGCCCGCCGTACGGATGACAGCGGTTCCGCGCGATTTCCCGCCGCTCCGCCCGATCCCGTGACGGCGGCCCGCAGGCTCCGTGACGGCGGCCCGCGCGGCTCCTCGGCGGCGACCCGGTCACGGGGGCCTCCGCGCTCCGCTAGCCTCGCCTACGGCACGCACACGCCGGGACGAAAGGCACCAAGTTGATCGGCTGGTTCGAAGCGGTGGTCCTCGGGCTCGTACAGGGGCTGACGGAGTTTCTGCCGATCTCCTCCAGTGCCCACATCAGAGTCGTCTCGGCGCTCCTGGGCTGGCAGGACCCGGGCGCGGCGTTCACGGCGGTGATCCAGCTCGGCACCGAGGCCGCGGTGGTGATCTATTTCCGCAAGGACATCTGGGAGATCATCTCCACCTGGACCCGGTCTCTGTGGCGGCCCGACCTGCGGTCCCACCACGCGGCGCGGATGGGCTGGTACGTCATCGCCGGCACGATCCCGATCGTCGTGCTGGGCCTGCTGTTCAAGGACAGCATCGAGACGGTCTTCCGCGACCTGCGCCTGATCGGCACCACCCTGATCGTCTTCGGCGCGATCCTGTGGCTGGCCGACCGCACCGCCCGCAACAAGCTCACGCTGCAGAAGAACCTCAGCCTCACCCACGCCCTGGTGTACGGCTTCGCCCAGTCGCTGGCCCTGATCCCGGGCGTCTCCCGCTCCGGCGGCACGATCAGCGCCGGCCTGGTGCTCGACTACCGCCGGGAGGAGGCCGCCCGGTACTCCTTCCTGCTGGCCATCCCGGCCGTGCTGGGCTCCGGTTTCCTGGAGCTGTTCAAGATCGGCGACGGCCGGGCGCCGGACTGGGGGCCGACCATCCTGGCCACGGTGATCTCGTTCGTCGTCGGCTACGCCGCGGTGGCGTGGTTCCTGAAGTACATCAGCTCCCACCGCTTCACCGGCTTCGTGGTCTACCGGATCATCCTGGGCGTCATCATCATCGCCCTGGTCTCCTTCGGCGTCCTCAACCCCATGGCGTAGGCCGTATCCGACCGGAGGCTCCGGGCCGGTGCCGGAGGCGCTGGTTTCATACGCGGTCGAGGAAGTCGGCGATCAGCGGTGCGATCTCCGGCAGGTGGGTCTCCAGGGCGAAGTGGCCGGCGTCGAACAGGTGCAGCTCGGCGTCGGGGAGGTCGCGCAGGTAGGCACGGGCGCCGGGCTCGGGGAAGAACGGGTCGCCGACGCCCCAGGTGATGAGGGTGGGCGGGGTGTGCTCACGCAGCCATGCCTGCCAGCGGCCGTAGCGCTCGATGTTGGAGCGGTAGTCGAACGCCAGCGCCACCTGCGCCTCCTTGCGGCCGGGGAGGTCGAGGAAGTGCTGGTCGAGCGTCCAGCCGTCCGGTGCGACCAGTTCGGGGTCGGACACGCCGGTCTCGTACTGGCTCCGCGTCCCCCGCAGGGTGAGCAGGCCCCGGATGGTCTCCTCGGCCCCCGGCGTCTCCGGGCGCAGCGCGGTGAAGTCACGGGCGCCGTCCGACAGTCCGTCCTCGTAGGCGTTGCCGTTCTGCACCACCAGGCCCGCGACCCACTCGGGATGGCGTTCGGCGATCCGGAACCCGACGGGCGCGCCGAAGTCGAACATGTACATCGCGAACCGGGTCAGCCCGAGTCCACGCACGAGGCCCTCGATGACGTCGGCGAGCCGATCGAAGGAGTGGACGAAGTCGTCCGGGGCCCGGGTGTGCCCGAATCCGGGGTAGTCGGGGGCGATGAGCCGGTAGCGCGATCCGAGCGCGTCGATGAGCCGGCGGAACTGGTGCGACGCGGAAGGGAACCCGTGCAGGAGCAGCAGCACCGGCGCGTCGGCCCGCTCCGGCAGCGACTCGCGGTAGAAGACCCGGACACCGTCGACGTCGAGGTGGTGGTGGGCGATCCGGGTGATCGGGACGACCGTCATCTCTAATGCCTTTCATCGTTAATTATGCGTTAGTTATAGTGATCATTGATCTAATGCGTCAACTCCGCCGGATACCATTAGACTCATGAGCGATATCGTTCCCCTCACCGGGGAGCCGCTGGCCCTGGACCTGATCAACACCGGCACGGCGGTCGGCGACCTGCTGGCCACCCCCGCCGACCTGCACGCATGGCTGGAGCTGCAGGCCGGCCGGTTCGGTGAGGCGCGAGAGCTCGTCACCGCCGGCCTGGCCGCCGCCGACCTGGCCGCCGTGCGGGACGTCCGCGACCGCACCGCTCGCGTCCTCGACCACGTCCGTCGCGGCGAACGCCCCCCGGCCGACGACCTGGACGCCCTCAACCGGGCCCAACGTGCCGCACCCGCCTTCACCGCCCTCACCTGGGACGGCGCGGCGGTCACCGCGGTCCGCCGCCGCGCCGGAACGCCCGGCGACCGGCTGACGGCGTGGCTGGCCGAGGCCGCCGCCGAACTGCTGGCCGACCCGGCGGTCACCGAGGTCCGCCGGTGCGCGGCCGACGACTGCGTGATGCTGTTCCTGCCCTCCCATCCGCGCCGCCGCTGGTGCTCGGCGGCCCGTTGCGGCAACCGCGCCCGCGTCGCCCGCCACTACCGGCGCCACAAACCGGCCTGATGCCGTCCGCCCCCGGCTGACCCTGATCTCTCCGGGCGCCGCCGGCACGGACGACACAGGTGGCGGACGGCTCGGACGGCCCGCACGGCACAGGCGACGGACGGCCCGCATGGGCGGCAGACGGCACGGACGGCGCGGTCGTCCGGATCGGGAAGACTGGACGGGTGCGTCCCGACCGCTTCGACCTGCCCGTCCGCCACGTCCTGCCCGAGCTGTTCGCGGCCCTGGACGAGCGCGGCGTCGCCGTGCTCGCCGCGCCGCCCGGCACGGGCAAGACCACGCTCGTCCCGCTCGCACTGGCCGGACTCACCGGGACCGCCGATCTCAACGGGCTCACCGGGCTGACCGGTGAACCGGATCCCGGCCGGGGACGAGCGCGTGAGCCGGGGCGGGTGATCGTCGCCGAGCCCCGCCGGATGGCGGCGCGGGCGGCGGCCCGCCGGATGGCCTGGATGCTGGACTCCCAGGTCGGCGCGGAGGTCGGGTTCTCGGTCCGGGGCGAGCGCAGGGCCGGACCCGGCACGGTCGTCGAGGTCGTCACCACCGGGGTCCTGCTCCAGCGGCTGCAACGCGACCCCGAACTGGCCGGCGTCGGCACCGTCCTGCTGGACGAGTGCCACGAGCGCCATCTGGACGCCGACACCGCCCTGGCCTTCCTCCTCGACGTCCGCGCCACCCTCCGCCCCGACCTGCGGATCGTCGCCGCCTCCGCCACCGCCGACGCCGAGCCGTGGGCCCGGCTGCTCGGCTCGGGCGCCCCGCCGTACGGCCACGGCCCGGCGGGCGGCGACCGCGCGTCCGGCGGCTCGCCGTACGGCGCGGGCGCGTCCGGCGACGGGGACGGCGACGCGGCGCCGGTCGTGCGCGCCTCCGGTGAGGCGCACCCCGTCACACCCGTCTGGGCGCCTCCCTCCGGCCCGGTGACGCCGCCGCGCGGCCTGCGGGTGGACCCGGCGTTCCTGTCCCACGTCGCCGCCGTCGTACGGCGCGCCCTGGCCGAACGGGAGGGGGACGTGCTGTGCTTCCTGCCGGGGGTCGGCGAGATCGGCAGGATCGCCGCGCTGCTCGGCGGTGGCACCGGGGGCGCGGAGATCCTCCAGGTCCACGGGCAGGCCCCGGCCCGCGTCCAGGATGCCGTGCTCTCCCCCGGCCGGGGGCGGCGGGTCGTGCTCGCCACCTCGGTCGCCGAGTCGAGCCTGACCGTGCCGGGTGTCCGGGTCGTGGTCGACTCGGGCCTGGCCCGCGAGCCCCGCACCGACCACGCCCGCGGCCTGGGCTCGCTCACCACGGTCCGCGCGTCCCGGGCCTCGGCGGTCCAGCGCGCCGGGCGGGCGGGCCGCGAGGCGCCGGGGACGGTGTACCGGTGCTGGTCGCAGGCCGAGCACGACCGCCTGCCCGAGTACGCGCGGCCCGAGATAGCCCTGGCCGACCTGACCGGCTTCGCCCTCCAGGCCGCCTGCTGGGGTGATCCCGAGGCCGCCGGGCTCGCCCTGCTCGACCCGCCCCCGCCGGCCGCGATGGACGCCGCCCGGCGGACCCTGCTCGCCCTGGGCGCCCTTGACGCCTCCGGCGGCCGGGTCACCGGTCGGGGCCGTCTGATGGCCGCCGCCGGGGTCCACCCCCGCCTGGCCCGTGCCCTGGTCGACGCGGGTCCCGGGGCCGCGGAGGTGGTGGCGCTGCTGTCGGAGCCGCTGCCCCGGGACGCCGGCGACGACCTGGCGGCGATCTGGCGGTCCGTCCGGCGGGGCGGCAACGGGCCCGGGGACGGCTTCCCGGCCCGCTGGCGCGGGGAGGCCGCCCGCCTGGCCCGCGCCGTCCCCAGGGAGGACGCCGGGCGCGACGGGCCCGCTCAGGGACCGGCGGGCCGCCCCGGGACCCGGCGCCCCGGACACGACGGCTCCCGGACCGGCGGCCCCGCGGCCGGCCGCTCCCGGACCGATGGAGCCGCGAGCGGCCGGTCCGGAACCGGCGGGCTCGGGTCCGACGACGCCGTGGCCGGACTGACGGTGGCGCTGGCCTACCCGGAGCGGGTGGCCCGGCGGCGCGGCGGGGCGTACCTGATGGCGTCGGGGACGGCCGCGGAGCCGTCCGCCGGGTCGCGGCTGGGCGACGCGGAGTGGCTGGCGATCGCGGTGGCCGACCGGCCGGTGGGGTCGGCGGCGGCGCGGATCAGGCAGGCCGTCGTGATCGACGAGGAGACCGCCCGGCTGGCCGCCGCATCCCTGTACGACGCCGCCGAGGAGGTCGCCTGGCGGGTCCCGCCGGGTGAGCGGCGCGGCGACGTCTCGGCGCGCCGGGTGGAGCGTCTGGGCGCCGTCGAGCTGTCGTCGGTCCCGTTGCGCGACGCCGACGTCCGGCCCGCCGTACTCGCGGGCCTGCGCGCCGAGGGGCTCTCGCTCCTGCGCTGGACGTCCGAGGCCGTCGCGCTGCGCGAACGCCTGGCCTTCTGCCGCCGCGCGCTCGGCGACCCCTGGCCCGCGACGGACGACGACGCCCTCGTCGAGGCGGCCGAGCGCTGGCTGGAGCCGGAACTGTCACGCGCCCGCCGTCGCGCCGACCTGGAGCGCCTCGACGTGGTCGCCGCGCTGCACCGCCTCGTCCCGTGGCACGCCCGGCTGGCGGAGGTCGCCCCCGAGCGGATCGAGGTGCCCAGCGGCTCGCGGATCAGGATCGACTACTCCGGCGACCGGCCGGTCCTGGCGGCCAAGCTGCAGGAGCTGTTCGGCTGGGACGAGGCCCCGCGGATCGCCGGGGTGCCGCTGGTGGTGCACCTGCTGTCCCCGGCGGGCCGGCCCGCGGCCGTCACCGCCGACCTGTCCACGTTCTGGCGCGAGGGCTACCGCGCGGTCCGGGCGGAGCTGCGGGGCCGCTATCCCCGGCACCCCTGGCCGGAGGACCCCCTGTCGGCGGTCGCCACCCGCCGCGCCAACCCGCGGCGCTGAGGAGTCGCGGGGCCGGTTCAAGAGTCCGGGGAAACGGTTCGGGGCCGTCCCGGAATCGTCTTTCGGAACACCGGGGCCGTGAGGGATTCCACGGACGGCGACCCGGTGGGACGCCTCGCCGGACGCGCGGTGCGCCGTTCTCGGCGCGATCACTCGTTCGCGGAGGCGGGATTCAGCGCGGGCGGACTCCGTCGATGGCGAGTGCCAGCAGGCGGTCGGCTTCGGCCGGGCCGTCGGGCTCCTGCTCGGTGGCCAGGGAGATGGCGCCGACGAGCTTCAGGAGATGGATGACGGCGATCCCGGGGCGCACCGCGTCCGCCGCTCGGGCGCGGACGAGGAGTCTCTCACCCGCATTGATGATCATGTCGTGACAGGTACGGCCGAGCGCCGGGTCGCCGCCGCCCCGCATCAGCGAAGCGCCCAGGCCCCGGTTGGCCGCGGCGTGGGTGCCGACGGCGCGAAGCCAGGTGAACAGCGCCTCTCCCGGGTCGGGGGCGGTGAGCAGGTCATCGGCCTTGGTGCAGAGCGTCTTCACCCGGTCTTCGAAGACCGCTTCCAGGAGTGCCCGCCGGGTGGGGAAGTGCCGGTGCAGGGTGGCCGAGCCGACTTCTGCGCGGCGGGCGATCTCCTCCAGGGACGCCTCGGCGCCGTGCTCGGCGATGAGGGTCCCGGCGGCGGCCACGATCCGGTCGAAGTTGCGGCGGGCGTCGGCACGCATCCGCTGCCGGGATGACACGACGGCGTCCTTGGACACGGCGGCTCCTGACGGCTTGCCAAGTGGGGTGGTCCCCCATATCGTAGCGAACGCTAACCGGAGGACCACCCCACTTATGCGAGTGGCTCCTCCTCCCCCGAGCTCAGAAGGAGAGACGGTGACTCCGAAGAACAGGACCGTCGTGGTGGTGGGAGCGACCGGCCTGCAGGGCGGGGCCGTGACGCACCACCTGCTCCGCGGCGGCTGGCAGGTGCGTGCGCTCACCCGTGACCCGAACGGGACACGGGCGCGAGCACTGGCGCGGGCCGGTGCGCAGGTGGTGCGGGCGCAGATGGAGGACGTCGCCTCCCTGACCGCGGCGGCCAAGGACGCCTGGGGTCTGTTCAGCGTCCAGCCCACGGTCGGCTCGCCCGGCACCCCACCGGACTTCACCACCGAGGACGAGGTCCGCTGGGGCGTGAACGTCGCCGAGGCCGCGCACGCCGCCGGCGTCGGACACCTGGTGTTCACCTCGGTCGCCGGCGCGGACCGCCATCTCAGCGAGAAGGTGCCGGTGAACCTGGTCGGCAAGTGGCGGATCGAGCAACACATCGCCCGCCTCGGCCTGCCCGCGACGATCCTGCGGCCGGTCTCGTTCATGGAGAACTTCACCGGCGGATACGCACTGCAGAACGGGAGCCTGTCCACCGGGATCGCACCGGACACGGCCCAGCAGCTCATGGCCGTCGACGACGTCGGCTTCATCACCGAGTCGGCGTTCCGCCACCCCGAGGAGTGGATCGGCCGGGCGGTCTCCCTGGCCGCCGACGAGCTCACGCCGGTCCAGGTCGCCGCGGCCATCGGCAAGGCGCTCGGGACGGCGCTGCCCTACGTCCAGATCCCGATCGGGGCGATCCGAGACCTGAGCGAGGACTTCGCCTACGCCAACGAATGGCTCAACGAACGCGGCTACCGCGCGGACATCGCGGCCACCCGGCGGATCCACCCCGCCGCGATGGACTTCTCCACCTGGCTGGAGCGCACCGGGGCCGCCCAGATCTCGGCGTTCCTGCACTCCGCGCCCACCACGGGCCAGGGCGCGTGAGCACCCGCACGCCCGGCCTCGGACGCATCGGGATCTGGGCGGGAGGGTTCGACTCGCTCCCCGCGACCGACGTCCGTCAGGCCGCGGCCGCGATCGAGGACCTCGGTTATGGCGCCCTGTGGATTCCCGAGACCACGGGACGTGAAGCCATCGCGCAGACTGCGATCCTGCTGGCGAGCACCCGGCGGATCACCGTGGCCTCCGGTATGACCGACATCTACGCACGAGACGCGGTCACGGCCGCCGCCGCACAGCGCACCCTGGAGGAGGCCTTTCCCGAACGGTTCCTACTCGGCCTGTGGGACAGCCATCCGAGCCTGGCCGAGGACGTCCGCGGCCACCGCTTCGGCCCTCCCCTGGCAACCATGCGCTCCTACCTCGACGCGCTCGACACCGCCCCGTTCGGGCCGCCCGCCACGACGGCCTCACCCCACCGCGTCCTGGCCGCACTGGATCCCGGCATGCTCGCCCTGGCCGCCGAACGCGCCTGGGGCGCGACCGTACTGGGCATGCCCGTCGAATACACCCGCGCAGCCCGCGAGATCCTCGGAGACGACCGCCTTCTGGCCGTCACCCAGCTCTGCGTGCTCGGCCACGACCGCGCGCACACCGCCGGACCGGCCCGCGCCACGGCCGCGGCCGCCCTGCCCAACCGCCGCGAGTTGCTGCGCGGACTCGGACACCCGTCCCCGGAGGCACTGAGCGACCGGCTCGTCGAGGCGATCGTGGCCCACGGCCGCGCCGAGGACGTCGCCCACCGCGTCCGGCAGCACCTCGACGCCGGAGCCGACCACGTCAGCCTCCACGTTCTGGCCGCCGAATCCCACGCTCCTCCCGCTCAGTGGTGGGAGGAGATCGCTGCGCACCTCCTCGCTTGATCCGGCACCGCCGACCCGCGGTGAACGAACCCCCCGTGGAACCGGCCTGCCGCCCGCCCTCGGCGGGACTCGGCCGGGGCGGCGGGGTACGGCCTGCGCTCCGGGAAGCGGGTTGCGTGCCGTCCCCCTTTTGACGCTATCGTGGTGATATCACTCCGATAGCAAAGGGGAGCACATGGAGCGACGCGCCTTCCACCTCAACGGGTTCGCCGTCCTGGCCGGGCTCGTGCTGCTCGGCGCCGTCCTGGCCGCGGTGGGCCTGGCGGCCGGGCCGGACGTCCTGGTCGCCGCCGCGATCGCCTGGGGCGTCATCGCGCTCGTCGTGGCCAGCGGTTTCACCGTGGTCAACCCGAACGACGGGATGGTGGTCCAGTTCCTCGGCCGCTACATCGGATCCCTGCGCGACGCCGGTTTCCAGTGGACCGCGCCGTTCACCAGCAGGCGGCGGATCACGCTGCGGGTGCGCAACTTCGAGACCACCAAGCTCAAGGTCAACGACGCCGACGGCAACCCGGTGGAGATCGCCGCCGTCGTCGTCTACCGGGTGACCGACACCGCCAAGGCCGCCTTCTCCGTGGACGACTACGAGCAGTACGTGGCGATCCAGTCGGAGGCCGCCGTCCGGCACCTGGCCACCAGCCACCCATACGACTCCCACGACGACAGCCGCACCAGCCTGCGTGACGGCACCGAGGTGGCCGCCGAGCTGACCACCGAGCTGAGTGAGCGCACCCACCTCGCCGGGGTGGAGGTGCTGGAGGCGCGCATCACCCACCTCGCCTACGCGCCGGAGATCGCCCAGGCCATGCTGGTCCGCCAGCAGGCCGCGCAGGTGGTCGCGGCGCGCACGCAGATCGTCGCCGGCGCGGTAGGAATGGTCCAGCTCGCGTTGAACCGGCTGGCCGAGGAGGATGTGGTGGAGCTCGACGAGGAGCGCAGGGCGCAGATGGTGTCCAACCTGCTGGTGGTCCTGTGCGGTGACCGCGCGACCCAGCCGGTGGTGAACACCGGCAGCCTGTATGGCTGAGCGCAAACGGATCCTGCTCAGGCTCGACCCGGCCGTCTACGAGGCGATCGCCAAGTGGGCGGCCGACGACCTGCGCAGCGTCAACGCCCAGCTGGAGTACGCCCTGCGCCTGGCCCTGCGCGGGGTGGGCCGCGACGTCAGGCGGGCGGGCCGTGAGGGCCCCGGCCGAAGCGAACAGAACGAGCGGGACGATTCGGACGAACGCCAGTAACCCCGGATGACACGGACGGTACCCAACAAGTCACCTGATTGAGACGTGGAACACTTCCGTCGGCGTGCCGTCCGTACCAGACTCGGGGCATGCCGTGGGTGGGGAAGTCCGCAGGTGAGATCGCGGAGGCCGTTCGACGTGGCAAGACCGGCGCTCCGGAGGTGGTCGAGGAGCACCTCCGGCTGATCGCCGAGCGCGACGGGCGCATCGGCGCGTTCCGCAAGGTGCGGGCCGAGCGGGCCATGGCCGAGGCGCGCGCCGTACAGGAGCGGCCCGACCTGGCCGAGCTGCCGCTGGCCGGGGTGCCGGTGGCGGTCAAGGACAACATCCCGGTCCGCGGCGAGGCGACGCGCAACGGGTCGGCGGCCTCCTCCAGCGAGGCCGCCGCCGCCGACCACCCGGTGGTCGCCCGGCTCAGGGCGGCGGGCGCGGTGGTCGTCGGCATCACCAACGTCCCGGAGCTGTGCCTGGTCGGGTTCTCCGACAGCACGTACGGCGTGGCACGCAACCCCTGGGACCCGCGGCGCACGCCGGGCGGCTCGTCGGGCGGCGCCGCCGCCGCGGTGGCCGCCGGGATGGTCCCGCTGGCCCACGGCAACGACGGCCTCGGCTCGTTGCGCATCCCCGCCGCCTGCTGCGGGCTCGTGACGATCAAACCCGGCACGGGCGTGGTCCCGCCGCCCGGACGCGACTGGCACGGGATGTCGGAGAACGGCCCGCTGGCCACGACCGTGGGCGACCTCGCGCTGGGCCTGGCGGTGATGGCCGGTGACATGTCCCTCGCGACTCCCGGCGACGGCGAGTACCTGGAGGCCGGCAGCGCCATCGACGACTACCCGGGCGGGCTGACCCCCTCGGAGCCGGTGCGGCTGCGGATCGCCACGGCGCCGGTGCCGCTGCCGCCGGGGTTCTCGGTGGACCCGGAGCTGCAGCGGGCCGTGGTCGAGGCGGGCCACACGCTCGCCGCCGTCGGGCACACCGTGGTGGAGCACGAGCCGAAGGTGCCGAGCTGGGTGGGGGCGGCCGCGATCATCGGCTGGTTCGCGTGCGCCCGTGAGGACGCCGAGGGGCTGGACCCGCGCCGGCTGGAGCGCCGCACCCGGGCGCTGGCCAAGGCCGGCCGGCTGCTCGCCCGGTTCGGGCTGGACGGCTCGGCGGGCCGGGACCGCTGGCGCGCCCACGGCGCCGACCAGTGGTTCGGCAACGCCGACGTGCTGATCACCCCGACGCTCGCCGCCGTCCCGCCGCCCGCCGACCGCTGGGGCGACCGCGGGCTGCTGGCCAACGTGCGGGCCAACGTCACGTACGCCCCGGTCACCGCGGCCTGGAACATGGCCGGCTGGCCCGCCATGAACGTCCCGTACGGCTGGCACTCCACGGGCATGCCCATCGGGGTTCAGCTCGTCGCGCCCCCGGGAGGCGAACCGCAGCTGCTGGCCCTGGCCGCCCAGCTGGAGACCGCCCACCCCTGGCTGCGCCACGCGCCGATGGACTGACCCGCCCGCCCGGCCCCGGGGCGGACCCCGGGGCCGGTGTGCGGCCCGTCAGATACCGGTGGGGTGCCAGACGGTCTTGGTCTCCAGGAAAGCCGTCAGGCGCCGGGTGCCCGGGTCGGCCGCCCAGTCGGCCGCCCAGTCGGCCGCCCGATCGGCGGGCGCGGGACGCAGGACCCGCTTGAGGTTCTCGGCCGCCGCCTCCTCGCACGCGACCGCGAGACCGGGGTCGGAGACGCCGGCGAGGTCGAGGGCGTTGACGTCCATGTGCCCGGCCAGCCAGGGCGCGATCTCCTTCACCGAGCCGGTGAGGATGTTGACCACGCCGCCCGGCAGGTCGGAGGTGGCGAGCACCTCGGCCAGGGTGACGGCCGGCAGCGGGGCCCGCTCACTGGCCACGACCACGCAGGTGTTGCCGGTGACGATCACCGGGGCGACCACCGAGACGAGGCCCAGCAGCGGGTCGTCGGGGGCGACGACCGCCACCACGCCGGTCGGCTCCGGCGAGGAGATGTTGAGGTACGGCCCGGCGACCGGGTTGGCCGCCCCCGCGACCGCGGCGATCTTGTCGGACCAGCCGGCGTACCAGACGAGCCGGTCCACGGCCGCGTCCACGACGTCCCCCGGGCTCTTGGTCCCGGCGTCGGCCAGCTCGGCGGCGAACTGCGCCCGGCGGCCCTCCAGCATCTCGGCGATCCGGTAGAGGATCTGCCCGCGGTTGTACGGCGTCGCCCCGGACCAGCCGCCGAACGCCTTGCGCGCGGCGGCCACCGCGTCGCGGGCGTCCTTGCGGGAAGCCCTGGAGGCGTTGGCCAGGAACTCGCCCTTGGAGGAGGTCACCGCGTAGGACCTTCCGCTCTCCGAACGCGGGAACGCCCCGCCGATGTACAGCTTGTACGTCTTGCGCACGGCCAGCCGTGCGGGCGACTCGGTCCTACTCATCTCCGCGCCCTCTCCGCGAGCTCTCCTGCTGTGCCAGCCTGGCCGGCACGAAGATCTGGCCGCACCGGCTCACCCCGCACCGGTGGGCGAACCAGCCGCGCAGCCCCGGACGGCCGACGCGGGCGAATCCGTGACCCCGCGTCGCCTGGTCGCGACGGACCCGGCGCCGTGTTCGATCGTTGTCACACATCGAGGTACGCCTCCAGTCCGTGCCTGCCGCCCTCCCGGCCGTAGCCGGACTCCTTGTAGCCGCCGAACGGGGAGGTCGGGTCGAACCGGTTGAAGGTGTTGGCCCACACGACGCCCGCGCGGAGCCGGTCGGCCATCCACAGGATGCGCGAGCCCTTCTCCGTCCACACGCCCGCCGACAGGCCGTAGGGGGTGTTGTTGGCCTTCTCCACCGCCTCGGCCGGGGTACGGAAGGTCAGCACGGACAGCACCGGGCCGAACACCTCCTCCCGGGCGATGCGGTGCGACTGCGCGACACCGGTGAAGATCGTCGGCGGGAACCAGAAGCCCCGCTCGGGCAGCGCGCACGCCGGGGACCAGCGCTCGGCGCCCTCCAGCTCCCCGTGGTCGGACAGCTCCCGGATCTTCGCGAGCTGGGCGGCGGAGTTGATCGCGCCGATGTCGGTGTTCTTGTCCAGCGGGTCGCCCAGGCGCAGCGTGGACAGGCGCCGCTTGAGCGCCTCCAGCAGTTCCTCGGCGATCGACTCCTGGACCAGCAGCCGGGAGCCCGCACAGCAGACGTGCCCCTGGTTGAAGAAGATGCCGTTGACGATGCCCTCGACCGCCTGGTCGAGCGCGGCGTCGTCGAAGACGATGTTCGCGGCCTTGCCGCCGAGCTCCAGGGTGACCTTCTTGTGCGTCCCGGCGACGGACCGGGCGATCAGCCGGCCGACCTCGGTGGAGCCGGTGAAGGCGACCTTGTCGACGTCCGGGTGGTTGACCAGCGCCGCGCCGGTCTCGCCCGCGCCGGTCACGATGTTGACCACGCCCGGCGGCAGGTCGGCCTGCCGGCAGATCTCGGCGAACAGCAGCGCGGTCAGCGGGGTGGTCTCGGCCGGCTTCAGCACGACCGTGTTGCCGCAGGCCAGCGCCGGGGCGATCTTCCACGCCAGCATCAGCAGCGGGAAGTTCCACGGGATGACCTGGCCGGCCACGCCCAGCGGCCGGGGGCTGGGACCGTACCCGGCGTAGGGGAGCTTGTCGGCCCAGCCGGCGTAGTAGAAGAAGTGCGCCGCGACCAGGGGGAGGTCCACGTCGCGCGACTCGCGGATCGGCTTGCCGTTGTCCAGCGACTCCAGCACGGCCAGCTCGCGGGAGCGCTCCTGGATGATGCGGGCGATCCGGAAGAGGTACTTGGCCCGCTCGGAGCCGGGCATCGCCGACCAGGTGCCGAACGCCTCGCGCGCGGCCCGGACGGCCCGGTCCACGTCGTCGGCGGACGCGGACGCCACCTCGGACAGGACCTCCTCGGAGGCGGGGTTGACCGTCTTGAACGACGTGCCGGTGCCGTCGGTGAACTCGCCGCCGATGAACAGCCCGTAGGACGGCTTGATGTCGACGACGTCGCGGGACTCGGGGGCCGGTGCGTATTCGAACATCACGTCAGTCCAGGGTGAAGTAGTCGGGGCCCGCGTACCGGCCGGTGGCCATCTTCTGGCGCTGCATCAGCAGGTCGTTGAGCACGGAGGAGGCGCCGAGGCGGAACAGGTCGGGGGCGAGCCAGCGGTCGCCCGCGACCTCGTTGACCAGGACGAGCATCTTGATCGCGTCCTTGGTGGTCCGGATGCCGCCCGCGGGCTTGACGCCGACGGCGCGGCCGGTGGCGGCCAGGAAGTCGCGGACCGCCTCCAGCATGACCATCGTCACCGGGAAGGTCGCGGCCGGCTGCACCTTGCCGGTGGAGGTCTTGATGAAGTCGCCGCCGGCCAGCATGGCCAGCCAGGACGCCCGCCGTACGTTGTCGTAGGTCGCGAGCTCGCCGGTCTCCAGGATCACCTTCAGGTGCGCCTCGCCACAGGCCTCCTTGATCGCGGTGATCTCCTCGAAGACCTTGACGTAGTCGCCGGAGAGGAACGCGCCGCGGTCGATCACCATGTCGATCTCGTCGGCGCCCGCCTCGACGGCCAGCCGGGTGTCGGCCACCTTGACGTCGAGGGAGGAACGCCCGCTGGGGAACGCCGTGGCGACGCTGGCCACCTTCACGCCCGACCCGGCGAGCGCGCCGACGGCCTGCGCCACCAGGTCGGGGTAGACGCACACCGCGGCCACCTTGGGGACGGCGGGGTCGGCCGGGTCGGGGTGGACCGCCTTGGCGCACATCGCGCGGACCTTGCCCGGCGTGTCGGCGCCTTCGAGGGTGGTCAGGTCCACCATGCGGATGGCCAGGTCGATGGCCTCCGCCTTGGCCGTCGTCTTGATGGAGCGGGTGCCGAGCATCGCGGCCCGCTGGTCGGCGCCGACACGGTCGACGCCGGGCAGGCCGTGGAGGAAGGTTCGCAACGCGACGTTGGACGAGGCCACGTCGGCGAACGAGGTAGTCACAGTTGACACCTCTACAGCATGCCGACTGGCGTGATTAGTTCCA
Organism: Streptosporangium sandarakinum; assembly: GCF_013409935.1. Lineage (GTDB taxonomy): Bacteria > Actinomycetota > Actinomycetes > Streptosporangiales > Streptosporangiaceae > Streptosporangium > Streptosporangium nondiastaticum. The sequence goes on from NZ_JACCCO010000001.1 coordinate 2,859,076, forward strand.
AACCGGACACCGCCCAGGTCCGGGTCCGGGTTTCGGCAATGTTCGCCGAGGACGGCGGGGGCGCCTCCGCGCCCGGGACGGGAACGGGCCGAAACGGGCCGGAACGAGGGTGCGACGAGGGCGGAACGGGGTCGCCCGGCCACGGACCCCGGACGACCTAGGTACCCCCTAGGCATGCCCGGACCGGCCTAGGCATGCCCACGGCGCGGAAAGCCCCCGGAGATAAGGCATCCGCCCGATGTGGGGGTGGGGGCCTTAGGCCGAATCTTGAGAGTGCAAGGAAAAAGCACCTCTCGAAACGCCAGGAGGCGTCAGTCATGAACTCCGACCTTCACTACCAGCTCATGAACGACCGCACCGCGGAGCTCCAGCGGAAGGCCGGCGAGCACCGCCTCGCCCGCGAGGCGAAGGCCGCCTCGGAGAACCGGTCCGGCGGCGAGCGCCGCCGGAGCCTCTTCAGCCGGCTCCTCCCCGCATGACCACGCCCCGAGAGCCCGGCCGTCCTCCTCAGCCCGGCCGGGCTCCGCAGCCTCCCTGAGCCGTACGGCAGGCCCGCCCGCCGTACGGCAAATGGGGAGATAACTACCCATAAGGCGTGACATGCTAGAGCCCATGATGGGTCGGACGGTGAGCCCCGTGTTCGTGGGGCGGCAGGCCGAACTCGCGGCGCTGAACGAGGCCTTCGCGCAGGCGTGCGACGGCACGGCCGCGACGGTCCTCCTCGGCGGCGAGGCGGGCGTCGGCAAGACCCGGCTGACCGCCTCCTTCGCCGAACACGTCACCCGTGACGGCGCCCACGTCCTCCTCGGCGGCTGCGTGGAGCTGTCCACCGAGGGCCTCGCCTACGCGCCGTTCACCGCCGCGATCCGCCAGCTCGTCCGCGAGTGCGGCGCCGGGAAGGTCGCCGCCCTGCTGCCCGAGGGCGGCGCGCGCGACCTGGCCAGGCTGCTGCCCGAGTTCGGCGAGCCGAGCGGCGACCACGACGGTGAGACCGCCCGTGCCCGGCTCTTCGAACAGATCCTCAACCTGCTGGAACGACTGGCCGAGCACCGCCCGGTCGTCCTGGTCATCGAGGACATCCACTGGGCCGACCGCTCCAGCCGCGACCTGATCGCCTTCCTCAGCCGCAACCTGCGCGCCGCGCCGGTCCTGATGGTCCTCACCTACCGCTCCGACGAGCTGCACCGCCAGCACCCGCTGCGCCCCGTGCTCGCCGAACTCGGCCGGGTCGAGGGCGTGCTCCGCCTGGACCTGCCCCGGCTCACCCAGGACGAGGTGGCCGCCCAGATGACCGGCATCCTCGGCACGACACCCGAGTTCGCGCAGGTCGGCAAGGTCTTCGAACGCAGCGAGGGCATCCCCCTGTTCGTCGAGGCGCTCCTCGAGTGCGGCGGCGAGTGCTCCTTCCCCGACTCCCTGCACGACCTGATCATCGGCTCCGTCGAGCAGCTCCCCGACGAGACCCAGCGGGTGCTGCGCATCGCCGCCGCCGGCGGCAACCGGGTGGGCCACGCGCTGCTCGCCGCGGTCAGCGGCCTGTCCGACACCGACCTGGAGGACGCGCTGCGGCCCGCCGTCGCCGCCAACGTGCTCCAGGTCGCCGACGGCCGCGCCTACGCCTTCCGGCACGCCCTGATCCGCGAGGCCGTACACGACGAGCTCCTGCCCGGCGAGCACATGCGGCTGCACGCCCGTTTCGCCGAGGAGATCAGCCGGGACCGCACGATGGTCCCGCCCGGCCGGGCCGCCGTCGAGATCGCCCACCACTGGTACTCCGCCCGCGACGACAAGTGGGCGCTCATCTCCGCCTGGGAGGCGGCGGGCAAGGCCGCCAAGAGCTTCGCCTACAACGAGGAGATGCAGCTCCTGGAGCGGGTCCTCATGCTGTGGGGCAAGGTGCCCGACGCCGCCGAGCTGATCGACGCCGACCACACCACGGTCCTGGAGCAGGCGTCGGCGGCGGCCAACGCCTGCGGCGAGCTGGATCGCGGGACGAAGTTCGTCAAGGCCGCGCTGGCCGAGCTGGACGAGAAGACCGAACCCGCGCGGGTGGCCGAGCTGGTCGTGCGGCTCTCCCAGTTCAAGATCTCCAAGCGCAGACCCGGTGCGCTCGACGACCTCCGCTACGCCGAACGGCTGGTCCCCGGACCCGACCTGCACCGCGCCGCCGTCCTGGTCAGGCTGGGCTCCTACCTGATGTTCAGCGGCGAGGTCGCCGAGGGGACCGCGCTCACCGAGGAGGCGCTCGGCATCGCCCGCGAGCACGGGGACGAGCGTCTGGAGGCCGACCTGCTGCTCAACCTCGCCCTCGGCCACTCGATCGCCGGACGCATCAACGAGACGATCGCCATCAACATGACCGCCAAGGCGATCGGTGAGCGCGTCGGCTCCGCCCGCGTCATCCTGCGGTCGATCGCCAACACCGTGGACACGCTCAACGACATAGGCCGCTCCGCCGAGGCGGTCGAGCTGGCGCTGGAGGGCGAACGGCTGGCCAGGAAGTACGGCCGCTACCGCACCCAGGGCACCTTCATCGCCAACAACCGGGCCGAGGCGCTGGAGGCGCTGGGCCGCTTCGACGAGGCCGCCCGGGTCGCCGAGCAGGGGCTCGCCATGGACCCGAGCCTGCGCACCCGCCACCACCTGCGCAGGATCCGCGCCGACGTGGCGCTCGCCCACGGCGAGACCGACCTGGTCACGTCCGTGCTGAACGAGGTCGGTGCCTTCTCCACGCAGGAGGAGTTCACCCAGGAGCTGACGGTGAACATCCGGCTCCGGGCCGGGCTGCACCTGCTGCACGGCGAACCGCTCGCCGCCCTGGAGGTCGCCGAGGAGGCCGTCCGCGCGGCCCTGATCACGAGCAAGCCCATGCTGGGCTGGCGGACGCTCGCCCTGCTGGCCGGGATCTGCGAGATCGCCGAGACCGTCGCGCCCGAGCGGGCGGCGGCGCTGCGGCCCCAGGTCGAGGGGGCCGCGGCGGCGCTGACCGTGGACAGCCCGGTCGCCGAGGCCTACCGCTTCTCCGTCAACCGCGACCACGACGCCGCGGCCGCCGTCTGGAAGCGGCTGGACCGCCCCTACCTGCGGGCCAAGTCGCTGCTGCAGGCGGCGCGGGCCGCGGCCGGCGCCGGTGACCGCGAGGACGCCGCCGTACGGCTGCGCGCGGCGCACCCGGTCGCGGCCGCGCTGGGCACCCCGCCCCTGACCACCGAGATCGAGTCCCTGGCGCGCCGGCTGGGGGTGACGCTGGACCGCGAACCCGTCACCGGTACGGCCCTCCCCGCGGCGGACGCGCCCACGGCCCCGCTGACCCCGCGCGAGCAGGAGGTGCTCCGGCTGGTCGCCCAGGGCCGGTCCAACCGCGAGATCGCCGCCGAGCTGTTCATCTCCGCCAAGACGGTCAGCGTCCACGTCTCCAACATCCTCGCCAAACTGGGCGTCGCCACCCGCGGCGAGGCCGCCGCGGCCGCGCACCGCCTGGCCCTGATCGGCTGATCCGCCGGACCCGGCGGCGGGATCAGCCCGTCACGTCCACGTCACCGGCAGCGTGGCCACCCCCTTGATGGCGTGCCCGGTCCTGCGGGGGATGTCCTCGGAGGGGACGGCCAGCCGCAGCCGGGGCAGCTCCCGGGTGAGCAGGCCCAGCGCGACGATGATCTCCAGATGGCCGAGGTGACGGCCGAGGCAGTGGTGCGGGCCGTGCCCGAACGACAGGTGGTGGTTGTAGGGACGGTCGAAGATCATCCGATGCGGGTCGGGGAAGACCCGCGGGTCGTAGCTGCCCGCGTCGACCGAGGGGATCACTATCTCGCCGGGCTGCAGCTCGGCGCCACTGGGCAGCGTCACCCGCCGCGTCACCCGGCGGGGCATGGCGTCGGCCCCCGTGGTGGAGAACATCCGCGTGAGCTCGGTGACCGCCGCCGGGATCATCTCCGGATGGTCGATGAGGTAGGCGTAGGCGGTCTCGTATCCCTCGTAGGGGTGGGTGAGCAGGACCTGGACGAAGGTCCCGATGGAGCTCGCCGTGGTCTCCCAGCCGCCCAGCACCAGGGCGATCGGCAGCATGATCTGCTGTGCGGCGGGCAGATCCGCGCCGACGACGGCGATCCGGCCCAGCAGGTCCGGTTCCGGCCGCTGCCGCCGCTGCTCGATGAGGCCGGCCAGATAGCCCGCCATCGCCGCCGACGACGCCTGGGCCTCCTCGCCGGCCACGACGGTGTGGGCCAGGAACGCCTCGCCCCACTGGCGGAACCGTGCCCGGTCCCGCTGGGGCAGCCCCAGCAGGTCGCAGATGGTGTCCAGCGCCAGCGGCAGGGCGAAGTCCTCGATCAGGTCCGCCGGCTCCCCCTTCCCCGTCATCTCCTTCAGCCGCGTCGCCGCGCGCATCTCGACGTCGCTCCGGTGCCGCTCCACGGCCCGCGGGGTGAACAGCGCCTTGACGACGTTGCGCACGGCCGCGTGACGCTCCCCGTCCAGTCCCAGAATGGTGTCCTCCAGGCCGACGTCGTCGGCGTCGAGGGCGGCCTCGCGGGAGAACACCGCCTGGTTCCGCAACACCTCCTTGACGTCGTCGTAACGGGTGACGAGCTTGCCCGTGCCGGTGGGACGGATGACCTCGGCGACGCCCGTCCCCGTCTCGCGGATCCGGTGGTACATCTCGTTCGGATACAGGCCGGGCCGGTTGACTCCGGTGGCGTCCTGGTCGAGCGGATGCCTCGGGCAGGCGGCGTTCTTTGAGGCGGTGGCGGTCATCGAGATCCCTTCGTACACATATGAGTGTGTGCAGCGGATCAAAAAAAGATCGTCAAGGCAACCATGGATTACGGGACCCGTCCCCTGTCTTCCCAGAATCGACTTATCACGAGTTATAAGTCTAAAAGCCGATAAATAGCGATATATGGCAATATGCGAAAGATGGTGGCTCGCCGGCCGTACCCCGCCCGGACCCGGCCCCCCGGCCGTGACGCCCCTCCGCGACCGCGGGCACATCCGCGGACCGTCCGCGAGAACTTCCCCGCGCCGCCGCGCATCAAAGATCGTGGAAATCACGAAGGAGCGACGAATGGCGACGGCACTCATCGACGGGGACCCCCGGCGCATCGGGGACTACTGGCTGGCCGGGCGGCTGGGTGCGGGCGGTCAGGGGGTCGTCTACGAGGCGTACGCCGAGGACGGCCGCCGGGTGGCGATCAAGGTGCTGCACGGCGACCCCGCCGACGATCCCGACCTGCGCGACCGGTTCGGCCGGGAGGCCACGGCCGCCCGGCGGGTGGCGTCGTTCTGCACCGCGGCCGTCCTCGCCGCCGAACTCGACGGGCCGCGGCCGTACATCGTCAGCGAGTACATCGAGGGCCTCAGCCTGCGCCAGGCCGTCACCGGCGGCCACCGGTTCGCCGGCGGCGAGCTGCACCGGCTCGCCACCGCGATCGCCACGGCGCTGACCGCGATCCACGACGCCGGCGTGATCCACCGCGACCTCAAACCGGACAACGTGCTGATCGGCACGGACGGCCCCCGCGTCATCGACTTCGGCATCGCCAGGACCCTCGACATGTCGCTGACCGCGACGGGCATGGTGACCGGCACGCCCACCTACATGGCCCCCGAGGTCTTCACCGGCCGGCGCGCCGGCGCCCCGGCCGACGTCTTCGCCTGGGGCGGCGTCGTGCTGTTCGCCGCGACCGGCGAGGACCCCTTCCACGCCGAGAGCCTGGGCGGCGTCATGCACCGCGTACTGTCGGTCGACCCGGACCTGAGCGTGCTGCCGCCGCCGCTGCGCCCGCTGCTGTCCGCCGCGCTCAGCAAGGACCCGCTGCAGCGGCCCACCGCGCGGGCCCTCCTGCTCACCCTGATCAGCGGCGACGGGCAGCTCGGCACCGCGCGACTGCTCGCCGAGGGCAGCCGGGAGGCCGCCCGGATCACCGCGCCCGCCGACGACCCGGCCCTCGGCACGCTGGCCGAACAGGCGTACGCCCTGCTCTCCCCCGCCGAACGGGAGACCGTCCCGGAGGTGTTCCTGCGGCTCGTCACCGTGGACGAGCACGGCGACGTCGTGACCCGCCGGGCCGACCTGGCGGAGTTCACCGAGGGCCGGGCACTGCACGAGACCGCCGCCGTCAACCGGGTACTGGAGGTCTTCGGCCACCTGCTCATCCGGGAGGGACGGCAGATCCGGGCGGCCAGCCCGGCGCTGCCGCACGCCTGGCACCGGCTCCGGGCGTGGATCGAGGCCGACCGCGACGGCCTGGCCGTACACCGGCGGATCCTCGACGCGGCGCGGCGCTGGGACGCGGCGGGCCGCCGGGACGGCGACCTCCTCCACGGCGCCGCACTGGAGGACGCGCTGAGCTGGGCGGCCGGCCCGCACGGGCACATCACCCTCACCCCCGCCGAACGCGGCTTCCTGGAGACGGGCGCCGCGCTCAACCGGCGCAGAGCCCGGCGGAACAAACTCATCTCCACCTGCCTCGGCGTGCTGCTGGCGATCTCGCTGGGCGCCGGGGTCTTCGCCGTACGGCAGGGCACGCTCGCCGACGCGCGCAACGAGCGGATCACCCAGCAGCGCGACCAGGCGCAGGCGGCGCGGGCCGCCACCCTCGCCGGCCGGGCCCGCGACACCGACCCCCGGCTCGCGACGCTGCTCAGCGTGGCGGCCTGGCGACTCGACCCGTCCCCGCGATCACGGGCCGCGCTGACGGCCTCGCTCGTCCAGCGGGAGACCGGCGTGTTCCGGGACCCGGCGTCCGCCGCCGACACCGAGCGCAGGCTCAGCCGCGACGGGCGCACCCTCGTCAGCGTCGACGGGGACGCCGCGCGGCTGTGGGACGTGCGCACCGGCAGACAGGTCGGCGGCGTCACCCGGCTGGGCCTGGCCGGCGAGCCGATCCTGAGCGTGGCGCTCGGCCCGACCGGCCGCACCCTGCTCGTCCTCACCGGCCGGAACGCGCGCGTCTGGGACCTGCGGACCGGCGAGGCGGGCCGGACCTGGCGCTTCCCCAAGGAACTGGACCCCGAGGCCGGATACGCCATCGCCGCCGACTTCGGCACCGTCGAACGGTACGCGCTCGTCACCGTCGATCAGCGGCTGTACGTGTGGGACCTGCGGACCGGCACGCGGGCCGTGATGCGCGACCCCTGGAACCGGGCCATGTCCCCCACGGGCACCTCGATGTACGCGTGGAGCCCCGACGGGCGGTCCCTGCTGCGGTACGACCTGCCCGCGCTGCGGGTCCAGGGCGACGGCATCCCGGTTCCCGAATCCTGCCGCGACTGCCCCGCCCCCGTCGCGGTCAGCCCGGACGGCCGCCAGGTCGCCCTGCCGTACGGCAGGCGGCTCTACCTCGTCGACCTCACCGGGCGGATCTCCTCTCCCCTGGGCGGCGAACACGGCCGGTGGAACGAGGGAGCGGTGGCCTTCAGCGCGGACGGCCGGCTCGCCGCCTCGGCGGGCGACAGGACCCTCCAGATCTGGCGCGTCGAAGACGGCAGACTCATGGCGACCCTGCCGGTCAGGGGATCCAGGGAGGTCTCCCAAGGAGACATCCCCCTCGCCGGCTTCGACCCCGACGGCCGGTTCTTCCGCTACCTCGTCGGCGACCGCGTGTTCTCCCTCGACCTCACCGGCCTGCCGACGACCGTGCCGAAGGAGCAGCTCTCGGAGGGAAGGCTGAGCCCGGACGGGCGACTGGCGCTGACCTCGAAGTCAGGTGACGACGTCGTACTGCGGAACACCCGGGACGGCCGGCCGGTGGCTTCCCCACTGGCCGCTCGCGACGGCGAGGGCTCGCTCTCCGGCATGGCCTTCTCCCCCGACGGCGAGCTCGCCGCGATCGGCCGCTACCGCGGCGGGATCACGGTGATGGACACCGCCACCTGGAAGCCGCTCGGTGAGGTGCGCGCCCGGAAGGACGGTCACGATCCGGAGATCATGGCCTTCAGCCCCGACGGCACCCGGCTCGCGGTCGGCCTGTCGGGTGAGCTCGCCGGCAGGCCCAACGAGTACCGCGTCCAGGTCTGGGACTGGAAGGCCGGACGGCTCCTGTGGAGTGCGGATCTCGGCGAGGTGAGCGCCCTGACCTTCTCTCCCGACGGCGCCCGGCTCGCCATCGCCTCCGATGAGGGGCGCATCCTGGACGCGGCCACCGGCAAACCCCTGGGCGACGCCTTCGACGGCGCCGGCCGAGGCTTCAGGATCCTGCAGATGTTCTTCGCCCGCCGGGGCAAGGCGCTGGCCACCGTGGACTCCCGGGGCCATCTGACCCTGTGGGACGTCGCCACCCACCGCCCCGTCACACCCGCCGCCCGCGGGAAGCTCACCTACGCGCAGGCCGCCGCCTACTCACCGCGTGAGGACGTCGCCGCGGCCATCACGGACAGCGGCCGGGTGCAGCTCTTCGATCTGACCGCCGGAGCGAGCCTCGGCACGCTGGAGGCCACCCAGGAGGTGCTGTCCACGGCCTTCACCGCCGACGGCTCGGCCCTCCTCGCGCTGGACCGCGACGGGGCCGTCCACCGGTGGACGGTGTCGGCCGACGGTCTCGCGAAGGCGGCCTGTGCCCGGGCCGGCCGGACGCTCACCCAGGCGGAGTGGCGGACGAACCTCCCGGAGACGCCGTACCGCGACGTGTGCGCCTCCTGAGCTACCGGGCTGGGGCTTTTCCCGTTCGGGGGCGTTTCCCGCGGGACCGGGCTGGGGCTTTTCGCGTCGCGGGGCGTTTCCCGGTGTTCGGGCGGGTCGGTGGTCGCCGGGCCGGTCGTTTGTGCGCGCTGCGGTGGGTGGGTGTTCCGGCCGGCGTTGTGGCTGGGTTCTGGTGTTTCCGGCCTTCGGCCTGGCCTCGGGCGCGGTGGTTTCCGGCGTTTTGAAGCCGGCCGGAACACCCACCCACCTCCGCGCCATGGCTTGCCCGGCCGTACGGCCCGCCCGCCGTAGTCGCTCTCTTTCCGCCCGGCCCACGGCCCTCACCGACGCTGAAGCCACCCTGTTTCCCTGGCCGGGGCGGGCCGCCGTAGCCTTGCGGCCACACTGGCAGGGGAGAGCGCAGGGCCGGGCACCGTAGCTCCTTCCTTCCGGGCCGCTCACGGTCCTCGCCATTGCGGGAGGCCGTGGGCGGCGGGAGCAGGAGGCGTGAGATCACCTGTCGCCAGGAGCAGGGGAGGGCGGGGCCTGGGAGCGCAGGGCTTGGATGGACCAGTCGAGTACCGGGGCGCGGAAATCGGGGTCCTGGGACAGTTCCGCCAGCTCCACCCAGGCCCGGACCTGCTCCGTCCCGGGGTCATCGGGAAGTTCGGGGGTCATCGAGCGCCTGATCCCGTGAAGTGGGGGTCGGCGCCGAGACCACCGAAGACGGTGTCGAGGAAGTCGTCGACCAGGCGTCGGCGTTCGTTCTCGGAGAGCTTGGCCAGCTTGTGCATGAGATCCATCTCCTCGGGGGTGGCCCCGCGCTCGGCCACCGCCGTCAGCACCGCGCGCCGCAGGCGCAGGGCACTGATCTGCGTCGCCAGGGCTTCGGCGTGCGTCGCCGCGACCTCGGTGAGCGAGAGCTCCCGGTCCACGACCTTCCGGATCATGGCGAGGCCCAGTCCCAGGTCCCGCAACGTGCACACGAGGTCCAGGCGGGCGGCTGCTTCGATGTCGTAGCGGCGGTGACCGGCCGGGCTGCGGTCGGTCGGCGTCACGATCCCGCGATCGGAGTAGAACCGGATGGTCTTGACCGTCAGCCCGGTCCGCCGGGCCAGGTCACCGATCGAGTAGAGCGCACCGCCGTCCATGGCCCCTACCTTCGTGCCTCCCCTTGGGGGAGACGCAAGCCCGCGGTCGCCGGCGGGCGGACCGCCGTTGCCTCATGGATCCCCGCGGTTCCTTGACGGCGGGGTCGTGGGCGGATGGGGCCCTACCGGAACCGGGTGACGAACCGGCGCTGCCAGGGGGTCTCCACGGCGCGAGCCGCGTAGTGCCGCCTGACGTAGGCGACCGCCTCAGCGCCCGGCACCCCGTCCAGTACGGCGAGGCAGGCGAGCGCCGTACCGGTCCGTCCCTGTCCTCCCGCGCAGGCGACTTCGACGCGTTCGGTTCCGGCCCGCTCCCACGCCTCGTGCAGCGCGTCCCGTGCGGCGGCGCGGTCGGACGGCAGCCAGAAGTCCGGCCAGCGCAGCCAGCGGGTCTCCCAAGGAACCGGGGGCGGCTCCTGGCCCAGCAGGTACAGCGCGAAGGTGGGCTCCGGTCCTTCCGGAAGCGGACGCCTGAGCCCCCGGCCGCGAACGAGCCGGCCTGAGGGCAGCCGCAGCACACCCGCCGTCGTGGACTCCCAAGAGTCGACCATGAAAAGAGCGTAGCTTTCCACACCCCGCCCTTTCATCCCCATTCTCCGCAGCCTCCCCGCCCCTCTCGTCCCTGTTCTCGGCGGTCTCCTCGCCCATCGCCGCCTTTCTCCCTGTTGTTCGCGATTCCTCGCTTCTTGCGGAGAGGAAGTAAGGGTCGAATTCTCCACGCTTCCTTACTTCGGAGACCGTGCGCATACCGGAAAGGACGCGGTTGCGGCAGAGACCGTAGGCGGCCCGGAACCGGAGAAGGAGTGGTCACGGCGGCGACCGTGAGCGGCCCGGAAAGAAGGAGCTACGGTGCCCGGCCCTGCGCTCTCCCCTGCCAGTGTGGCCGCAAGGCGACGGCGGCCCGCCCTGAGGCAGGAGCAACGGGTGGCTTCAGCGTCGGTGAGGGCCGTGGGCCGGGCGGAAAGGGAGCGACTACGGCGGGCGGGCCGTACGGCCGGGCAAGTCATGGCGCGGAGGTGGGTGGGTGTTCCGGCCGGCTTCAAAACGCCGGCAACCGTCGCGCCCGGGACCAGGCCGGAGGCCGGAGACCACCAGAGCTCAGCCACAACGCCGGCCGGAACACCCACCCACCGCAGCGCGCACAAACGACCGGCCCGGCAACCACCGACCCGCCCGAACACCGGGAAACGCCCCCAAATGGGAAAGGCCCCAGTCTGAGCGGCCCGGAACACCCACGCACCGCAGCGCGCGCCACCGACCAACCCGGCAAACACCCACCCGTTCACACCGCTGGAAATGCCCCGCAGTGCGAAAAGCCCCAGCATGGATCGGCTGGAACAGCCTTACCGCAGTGCGAACGGCCGGTCAGGCGAGTACCGGTTCGAGCAGCAGCAGGATGCCGAAGATGGCGAACGCGGCGGCGGCGCCGTACTTGATGACCTTCTCCGGGAGGTGCTTGCCCAGCATCCGGCCGACGAGGATGGCCAGCGCGTCCGCGGCGACCATGCCGATCGTGGAACCGATCCAGGTGCCGAACCAGCCGTGCTGGGTGGCCAGGGTGATGGTGGCGAGCATGGTCTTGTCGCCCAGTTCGGAGAGGAAGAAGGCCACGGTCACCGCGATGAGCGCCGACTTGGTGGTCCGCTGCGCCTTCTGTGACTCCTCCTCGGTCAGTTCGTCACCCCGCAGCGTCCACACGGCGAAGCCCAGGAACGCGATGCCCGCGACGATGGTGATCGCCGTGGTGGGGATCAGGTCACCGGCGATCCTGCCCAGTCCCACACTGAACAGGTGAACGACGGCGGTGGCCAGGGTGATGCCGGCGAGGACCGGCCACGGCTTGAACCGCGTCGCGAAGGTCATCGCCATGAGCTGGCTCTTGTCGCCGAGCTCGGCGACGAAGATCACGGCGAGACTGATCCAGAACGCTTCCAACGAGAGTGCCCTTCCGCATGCGCGGCCGGGCCGGAAGGGAGCACCCGGGGAGACGGGCACGGCTTCGGCCCGGCAGCGGGTGTGTACGACTGCCAGGCCGAAGGTCTCGTCCGCCCGCATCCGCTCGGATGCCGGGCCCGCGTGACCGGGCGCCGGGGGGCGCCAGTATGTCGATCACGCGATTGGGACTACTCCCCTTCGGGTGTTTCACCTGACCCTAACAGGTGAATCCCGGTGTTTGATTCCAGAAAAGGATGGTTTTTACCCGCGACCGTGCCCAGCCGGCCACGGCGGACCTGGCCAAGCACCGCTTACCCGGCCGGTCGCACACGGACTCCACCGAGCACACGGACCCGGGGCCGGTCACAGCCGGACGCCCACCATGACGGGCTCGTTGACCAGCGTGACGCCGAACCTCTCCCGCACCCCGTCGCGGACCTCCCGAGCCAGGGCGAGCAGGTCGGCGGTCGTGGCCGACAGCTCGGGGTTGGTCAGGGCGAGGGTGTGCTTGGTGGAGATGCGCGCGGCGCCCCGCCGGTACCCCTTGGGGAACCCGGCGTTCTCGATCAGCCACGCCGCCGGCACCTTGACCGACCCGTCCGGCATGTCGAAGCGGGGGAACCCGGGCGCCCGCCGTTCCAGTCCGGCCGCCTCGGCCGCGGACAGCAGCGCGTTGGTGAAGAACGAGCCCGCGCTGCGACTGTCGGGGTCGGCGGCGTCGAGCACCATCCCCTTGCCACGGCGCAGTTCCAGCACGGCCTCGCGGGCCCGCGCCACCGGTACCCGCTCACCGAGGGCGACGCCCAGCCGTACGGCCAGCTCACGGTAGGCGACCGGGCCGGACAGTCCGCCCACCGCCGGCAGCTCGTAGGTGACGGCGAGGACGACGTATCGTCCGGGTTCCTCCTTGAAGACGCTGTGCCGGTAGGCGAACCGGCACTCGTGCGCGGACAGCTCGGTCACGTCGCCGTTCTTGCGGTCGTAGACCCGGACACCGGCGATGGTCTGCGACACGTCCTGTCCGTAGGCGCCGACGTTCTGGATCGGGGTGGAGCCGACCTGGCCGGGGATGCCGGCCAGGCACTCGATGCCGGAACGCCCCTCGGCCACCGCGCGGGCGGCCAGCGCGTCCCAGTCCTCCCCGGCCTGGACGGTGAGCCGGTCGCCGTCGGCCTCGATCCCGCGGGAGGCGACCCGGACGACCAGCCCGTCGAAGCCGTCGTCGGACACGACGAGGTTGCTGCCGCCGCCGAGCACCAGGACCGGCTCACCGGCCCGGTCCGCGGCGGCGACCAGCTCGACGATCTCCTCCGCCGACCCCGCCTCCGCGAACGCCCCGGCCGGTCCGCCCAGCCCCAACGTCGTGTACGGCGCCAGCCGTACCCCTGCCACCCGCTCAGCCATGCACTTTCCCCAAAAACGCCGGTCCTGGACCCGCGACCAGCCTACGGGGAACCCAACAGCCTCAGCACGCGCTCGTAGGTCCGGCGCGACTCGCGCTCGCGGTATTCGGGATCGACGTCGTGGTAGCCGCGGTGGCGTCCCTCGTGGACCGGGAGCTCGTCGCCGAGGGCGACGACGTTGCCGGGGATGGTGAGGGAGAACTCCAGGTCGGCGTTGCGGTAGTAGCGCGCCCCGGAGGGGAAGCCGCCCACCGACAGCGCGGCGTCCCGGCGGACCGCGAACAGGTGGCCGAGCACCGCCCGGACGTCGCCGGGCCCGGCGTCCTTCCACTCCTGGCGGTTCTCGCCCGGGTCGACGCCCTTCCAGCCCGCGGCGCTCACCTTGTCGCTCAGTGCCCCGACCAGCGGGGTGATCGCGTCGCCGTCGAGGACGGTCGAGGTCTCCATCACCACGTGCACGTCGGAGTCGTCGAGCTCCAGCAGCTTGTTGCGGCTCTCGCCCCAGCCGGCCGTGCCGCCCCGCCAGTGCGGGGTCTCGGCCACGTGCCACGCCTGGATCCGTCCGGGGTTGTCGTCGGCGAGCTCCTGCAGGACGGCGCCGGAGCCGTCCACGTCGCCCAGGTCCAGCGCGACGATCTTCGCGTCGGTGTGGGTGAGCAGGGCGCGGACGCACTCGCGCAGGTCGTCGGGCCAGCCGTCCACGACGAGTCCGATCGTGACGGTCGGCGAGGTCATCGGCTTGCGGCCCTCGACCGGGGTGACCTCCTCGTCCACCCGGGAGACGGCCAGGCTCGCGTCCCACAGCAGTTGCGAGGAGACCATGCGCTCGGGGGCGCGTTCGACGTCGTCGGACCGGCCGAGGAGCTCGGCGCCCTCGGGCCGCGGACGGGGGGCCGCCTCGGCCTCGCCGATCCGTTCGGCGTCGAGCTGCCCCACCCCCTCGGGACGGGCGCCCGGCTCGGCGGCCGCGGCGACCCGTTCGGCGTCGGGCGCGTCGCCCCGGCCGACGTCCGCGGTACCCGCGGCGGCGTCACGGCCGGTGCCGGCGTCGGTGTCGCGGTTCGTGGACGCGGGGATGCCGTGCCCCTCCGGGCGGAGCCCCGCCTCGGCGGATCGCTCGGGCGGCCTGCCGCCCGCGCCCGTCACCGGTACGGAGCTCACCGTGGGCCAGACCTTGAAGGACGGCCTGGGGGTGAGCTCGAACCCGTCGTCGGTGTCGCGGACGGCCCAGCCCTCGGCTTCGATGTCGTCGCGGAGCGCGTCCGCCCCGGCGTAGTCGCGGTCGGCGCGCGCCCTGGCCCGCCGCTCGGCGAGCTCCGTCACGTGAGGTGGTACATCGCTCATGCCGGGACGCTACCCACGGACCGGGCGAAGTATCGCCCGGCCCGTCCACCGGCGGATCTTTCCGCGCGGCGGGACCGGGACGTGCCCGCCGTACGAACCCGCAGACCTGGAAAAGCCCGCCGTACGGATCCGCCGGCCCGGGAGAAGACCCCGGGACGCCCGCCGTACGGCCCGCGCCCCGGACGACCCGGCGCGGGCCGGGAGCGGTCAGGAGAGCTGGACCACCGCGCGGGCCCGGGAGAGCACGCGGGAGTCGCCGGACCGGGCGGTCAGCCCGACCAGCACGCGCTTGTCGTCGAGCTTCTCCTCGACGACGCCGCTCACCGTGATGGTCGCCCCCTCGTCGTCGTCCGGGACGACGACCATGGAGGAGAAGCGCACGCCGTAGTCGACGACCGCGCCGGGGTCACCGGCCCAGTCGGTGAGGAACCGGCCCGCCTGCGCCATGGTGTACATCCCGTGCGCGATGACGTCGGGCAGGCCGACCGCCTTGGCGAACCGCTCGTTCCAGTGGATGGGGTTGAAGTCGCCGGAGGCCCCCGCGTACATCACCAGGTTGGCGCGGCGGACCTGGTAGTCGGCGGCCGGGATCTCCTGGCCCTGCTCGACCTCGTCGTACCTGACAGTCGCGGCCATCTCAGCTCGCCCCTCCGCGCTCGACGATGGTGTTGTAGGTCGTGCAGACGGACTCGCCGTCGACCGTGGTGACGTCGCTCCTGACCGTGATGAGCTCGTTGCGGCCCACGCTGCGGATGTCGGTCACGGTGGAGACGCTGACCAGCTCGTCACCGGCGTGGATCGGCCGGTGGTACTCGAAGCGCTGCTCGCCGTGGACCACCATGGCGAAGTTCAGGCCCAGCTCGGGATCGGCCAGGATCGACCCGCCGGAGAGGCTGAACACGATGGGGAAGGTGGGCGGCGCGATCACGTCGGGGTGGCCGGCGGCCTGGGCGGCCTCCCGGTCGCGGTAGACCGGGTTGTTGTCACCGATCGCCGCCGCGAACTCCTTGATCTTCACGCGGCTGACCTCGTAGGGCGGGGAGGGCGCGGACGCCCGACCGACGAAATCACGGTTCAGAGCCATCATGCTCCTTTACGGTTACCGAGCTGGTGAGACCGACGGTAACAAGAGTCCTGCGCTCCCGCCCCGTGACCGGTCATCCAGAAACCTAGCCCGGTCCGCGGGCGGCACCGGCTGTCGGGCGCGGTCAACGCCCGGCCGGGAAAGCTGTCCGGACACGACAACCTCCGGATACGACGGTCTCCGGACACGACACCGACCGGGCATGACAACCGGCCGGACACGATGATCCGTACGAACGCGGTGACCGCCTCGGACGGGACGACCGCCTCGGGGAGGATGACCGGCCGAACACGACGACCGTCCGGACGCGACGAACCGGCGCCCGATGTCGGGACGCCGGTTCGTCGTCGGTATGGAATGCCGCTGAAGCGGGCCTCACCCGGTGGGGACCGGTGGGCCTCGCCGGGAGACCTAGCGGGTCTCGCGGTGCGCCTGGTGCGTCTTGCAGTTGGGGCAGTACTTCTTCAGCTCAAGCCGATCCGGGTCGTTGCGCCGGTTCTTCCGCGTGATGTAGTTGCGGTGCTTGCACTCCTGGCAGGCCAGCGTGATCTTCGGCCTAACGTCGGTGGCAGCCACTTGGGAGTGCCTTTCTACGTTCGGGACTGGGACAACCCACACCGGTGCCCCTGCTGGGAGACCGGGAGGGTAGTAGCGGAGGCCGGACTTGAACCGGCGACACAACGATTATGAGCCGTTTGCTCTGCCTGACTGAGCTACTCCGCCTTGAGGCCGACTGACATCGGCCGACCCCGATAGGATACCCGACCCGCGGAGTGACTGCGCACTCGTGCAGGTCGGGGCACTCTTTTCTGGGTTTCCCCAGTATGACCGCCCGCACGCCGGGAGTCACGGGAGTTTTCCGGCCTCGCGAGCCGCGCCCGGATCGGGCCCCCGCCCATCGGCGGGTCCTCCCTGATCACAGGCCAGGCTACCAGCGGCCGGAGGCCGGCGCGAACCACCCGGCCCCACCGGACCGGCGGACGCCCACCGGGCACCGGACCGGCACCGCGCGCCCGGCACCGCGCCCCCGGAACCCGGGGCCGGCGCACGGCGGGCACCCGCCCCGTGAGCCGCCGGTCGATAGGATCCGGCCGTACACGATCAAGGAATCCGGCGTGAAGCCGAAGGTCCCACCGGGAGGTCACCGTGATCGACGAGGCCGAGCTGCGGCACCTGCGCCGCTGCGTGGAGCTGGCCGCCGAGGCCCTGGAGGAGGGGGACGAGCCGTTCGGTTCCGTGCTCGTCGCCGCCGACGGCACCGTCCTCGGCGAGGACCACAACCGGGTGGCCTCCGGCGACCACACCCGCCACCCCGAGTTCGAGCTGGCGCGCTGGGCCGCGGCGAACATGACCCCCGAGGAGCGGGCGGCCGCGACCGTCTACACCTCGGGTGAACACTGCCCGATGTGCGCCGCCGCGCACGCCTGGGTCGGCCTGGGCCGCATCGTCTACGTGAGCTCCTCCGAGCAGCTGTCGGCCTGGCTCGCCGAGCTCGGGGTCCCCGCGCCCCCGGTGCGGACCCTGCCGATCCACGAGATCGCCCCGGGCGTCGTCGTGGAGGGCCCGGTCCCCGCCCTGGCGGAACAGGTACACGACCTCCACCGCCGCTTCCACTCCCCCCGCTGACCGGCCACCGCCGCCCACCCGGCTCCAGCCGTACGGCGAGCGGCGGGATGGCGGCCTACCGGCATCGGAGGCCGGGTCGCGGGCGAACCCTGCCGGCTCCGGCTCCCGCTCCGCGCGGGCCCCGGCCGTGAGCCACGCCGCGGGGGTCGGCGCACGGCCCCCACAGAGGCCGGGCCGGATCCCACGGGATCCCGCCCGAAACGAGAAACGCCCGGCCCCGCGATCTCGCGGTCCGGGCGATCTTTCCTGCTGGGTGGAGCCCCTTTACGGAATCGAACCGTAGACCTTCTCCTTACCATGGAGACGCTCTGCCGACTGAGCTAAAGGGGCCTGTCCGCTTCGCTTTCGCGCTTGCCGACAGGTGTAACCATACACGGCTCCGGACCAGGATGCGAAATCAAACGGGAGCCGCCCGATCAGGGGGATCCCGGGGGGCTTCGCCCCTGAGTGACCTCCTTAAGTGGCCGACAAGTAGTCCATAAGTGGATCTCCGCAATCTGGACCGGCGACCCCATCCGGACCGATCGAGGAGAACCTCCGACATGGCCCCCGAACTTCTTGGCTTCCAGCTCACCCACCGCACCATGCGGGGCGACACCCGCCGTCTGGCCACGCTGGCGGCGGAGCTGGCCGAAGGCCGCCAGACCGCCGACCCGGCCCGCGCCCGGGCCGTCTCCGAGTACGTCAGGGCCCTGTGCGCGGGCATCCACCACCATCACACGATGGAGGACCGCGTCCTGTGGCCCGTCCTTGAGCGGTCCGCCGGGGCCGAGGTGGACCTGCGCGACCTGAGCGACGACCACTCCGCGCTGGACCCGCTGCTGAACGAGATCGACGGCCAGGCCGTCGCGTTCGCCACGACCCGTGACGCCTCCGCTCTGGCCTCGTCGCTGGCCCGGCTCGCCGACATGCTCGACGAGCACATCGAGGAGGAGGAGCGGCTGCTCTTCCCGGTCATCATGAAGTACGTCTCCGCGGCCGACTGGAAGAAGGTCGAGGACGCGGTCCGCAAGGGCACCAAGGCCAGCGTCGAGCTGCCCAGGATCGAGCAGTACGCCCGGCCCGAGGAGCTGGCCCGGCTGCGCAGGCTGGCCGGGCCGGTGCTGTCGGTGCTGCTCGCGCTGTTCCGCGGCGGCCACCGCCGCCGGCAGCGACTGGTCTTCGGCCCTCTGGCCGCATGAGCCGGAAGTCGAAGGCCGGGAGCCAGGAGCCGGGTGACCGTACCCGCCCGGCTCGTCACCCGCCCGGACGGATCCCGTCCGAACGGCCGAGGCGGCCCCCGCCCCGACGGGCCGCCTCGGACGCCCGGACGGCCCAGTGCGGGGAGCCGAGCCGCTCGGCGACCCGCTCCGCCGTGGCGTAGTGGGCGGACCCGTCCCGGCCCAGCGCCTCGGCGAGATCGCCCAGGATATGGGCGACCGGCCCGAGGGTGACCGACCCGCAGTGCAGCCCGGCCGCCTCGCCGTCCCAGGGCAGCAGTTCCTCGTAGCACCGCTCGGCCGTCGGCCGGTCGCCCAGCGCGACGGCGTTCTCGGCCCGCAGCGCCGTCTGGATCAGCCAGTAGTAGTCCTTCCTGATCCGCCGGTCCGGCTCCCAGAACGTCCGGGCCTCATCGAGCCGCCCTTCGGCCACCAGGGCCCGGGTCAGGATCTCCGAGGCGTCGGACGGGACGAGGCGGTACATCGCCATGATCTCCGGGATGTCCTGCGGCAGGCCGCCCGCCAGGCGGGCGACGAAGCGGCCCATGACGCCCGCGCCGGCCGCGTTGGCGCCGCCGGCCGCCGCCATCCGCTCGGCCGCCGCCGCGTAGGACCGCTCGGCCCCCGCGAAGTCGCCTCCGATCAGCAGGAGCAGGGTGTCGAGCATCGACAGCACGCTCAGCGCCAGCCCGAGCTGTCCGCCGGTGGAGTGTTCGAGCGCCCGGTCGGCGTGGTGGCGGGCGGCGGCGAGGTCGCCGCGGCCCAGGCTCACCATGTACAGCGCGTGGTGGCCCTGCATCTCGTAGCCGGGCAGCCCGGCCTCGCCGCCCAGTTCCACCAGTTCCCTGCCCACCGCCTCCAGCTCGTCGCGCCGGTGCGGCGTCAGCAGGACGAAGTAGCGGGCGTTGAGCGCCAGGCAGACCAGCTCGGCGCGGCCCAGCCGC
The DNA here is from genome assembly GCF_013409935.1 of Streptosporangium sandarakinum. Lineage (GTDB taxonomy): Bacteria > Actinomycetota > Actinomycetes > Streptosporangiales > Streptosporangiaceae > Streptosporangium > Streptosporangium nondiastaticum. The sequence continues at coordinate 2,878,379 of NZ_JACCCO010000001.1, forward strand.
CGGGCCAGCCGCAGCGCCTCGGCGCCGGCCCGCTCGCAGGTGTCGTCGTCGTGCCCCTCCAGTTCGAAGGTGAGGGTGGCGAGCAGCCGGCAGCGGGTCTCGTCGTCGGTCCCGGCGGGGTCCGCCAGCGCCTCCCGGACCGCCGCGACGAACGCCTCGTCGACCTGCCGGTACGGCTGGATCGACCAGGTCACCGGGGCCTCGTAGCAGGTCAGCGCCCGGGTCATGCCGGTGCCGAGCCGCCGCGCCGCCTCCATCGCCCGCTCCCGGTTGCCCCGGGCCGCCATCACGTCACCCTCGTGGGCCTGGACGCCGACCAGGCCGCAGAGCAGGTCGAGCCGCCGGTGGTCGTCGTCGCCTCCGACGAGGTCGAGCGCGCCCCGGTAGAGGAACCCCGCCTCCCGGTAGGCGTGCATGGCCGCCGCCTTCCGGGCCGCCGCCACCACGTACGGCACGGCCCGTCCGGCCGTGCCCGGCGTGGCCGCGGCGAGCGCGTGGTGTCCCAGCGCCGAGACGTCCCCCGGCCGGACCCGCTCCAGCGCGTCGAAGACCCTGCCGTGCAGCCGGGTACGGCGGATGCGGGGGGTGTCCTCGTAGAGCGTCTCGCGCACCAGCACGTGGGCGAACCGGACCCGGCCCGGGGCGGGCTCGTCCAGCAGCCCGGTGAGCACGCCGGCCTCCATCCCCTCCAGCAGCGCGTCCTCGTCGGCGCCCGCCATCGCCAGCAGCACGTCCACGTCCACGTCCCGGCCGATGATCGCCGCGTCCCGCAGCGCGGTCTGGGCCGTGGCGGGCAGCCGGGCGATCCTGCGCCGGATCAGGTCGCGCACCCCGGGCGGCAGCGCCCTGGCCGCCGCCATCCCGTCCGTGCTGATCAGCCGGGCGGTCTCGGACACGAAGAGGGGGTTGCCTCCGGTCCGCTCGGCCACCGTACGGGCGATGACCGGGTCCACGTCCAGCCCGGAGCGCTCCCGCAGCAGCCGGGCCACCTCGTCTCCGTCCAGCCCGCCCAGGTCGAGCCGGTGGGTGTCGTGCCCGGCCAGCGCCGCCCAGGTCGCGCCGAGGTGGTCGGTGGCCTCGGCCGGGCGGTAGGTGGCCAGGAACGTGATCCGCTCGGCGGCGGGCCGTACCGCCAGGTGGCGCAGCAGGCCGAGCGTCTCCTCGTCGGCGCGGTGCACGTCCTCCAGGACGACCAGCACGCGGACGTCCTCCCGTACGGCCCGCGCCAGGTAGTCCTCCACCGCCCTGGCGAGGTGGAACCGGCCCGTGGCCGGGGCGTCGTCGGTCAGCAGCGGCGCGAGCCGCGCCGCCACGTCGTCGCCGGGGGGCAGCTCCGCGGTCAGACGGCGCAGGACCTCGCTCCACGCCCACGCGGGCGGCGCCCCGCCGTCGGTCTCCGGGCACTGCCCGGTGGCGGTCAGCCATCCGCGGCCCGCCAGCCTCCGTGCGAACGCGCCGGCCAGGGCGCTCTTGCCCGCCCCCGCCTCGCCGCCCAGCCAGACCGTGCTCGGCCCGGGGGTTCCGGCGACGGCTTCCAGCCGGGCGAGCTCCGCCGTACGGCCGACCAGACCGCCCGGTTTCCCCGGCTCCGGGGCGCGCCGCGCGGCCGGGGACGGGGCGGGCGGGTCCCGGCGGGGGAAGACGGCCACCCCCCGGCCGTGCGGGGGGACGTCGGAGTCGCGGCGGCGCGGGAGCACGGCCCGTTCCCGGGGGCGCAGGGAGTCGGCGTGGCGCAGGATGTCGGCCTCCAGCGCGCGCAGCGCGGGCCCGGGATCGACCCCCAGTTCGTCGGCGAGGGTCGCGCGGGCCCGGCGCAGCGCGGCCAGCGCGTCGGCCTGCCGTCCGGCCCGGTAGTGCGCCAGCGCGAGCAGCCGGACGGCGTTCTCCCGCAGCGGATGGGCGCGGACGTGTCGTTCGAGCTCGATCCCGGCCTCGCGGCCGAGCGCCAGCAACGCCTCGGCCCGGTGCTCCACCGCGACCAGGCGCAGTTCCTCCAGCCGCGCCGCCTCCGGTTCGGCCCACCGCTCGTCGGCGAACTCGGCGTAGGCCGGCCCCTGCCACAGGGCCAGTGCCCGGTCCGCGAGGTCGAGCGCCCGGTCCCCGTCGTCCTCGGTGAGGGCGGCCGCGGCCGACTCGATCAGTCCCGGCAGCAGCCAGGCGTCCACCCGCTCCGGCTCCAGGCGGAGGCGGTAGCCCGGCGCGGCGCTGACCAGGAGGGTGGCGGGTGCCCGGGGCGGGCGGTCGGGTTCGAGGGCCCTGCGCAGGTTGGACACGTACACCTGGAGGGCGGCCAGGGCTCTGGGAGGGGGCTGCCCGCGCCAGAGGTCGTCGATGAAACGATCGGTGGAGACCACGTGCCCGCCCGCGGCGACGAGCCGGGCCACCACGGCTCGCTGCCGGAAGGGGCCGAGGTCCGCCCGACGACCGTTGATCTCCGCCTGGAGCGGACCGAGAACACGCAACATAGCAGGGGCAGCGTAAGCGGTCCGGATTGCCGATGGATTGACGTCGTCCGGCAGCATGATTCCGTACGGCGCCGGGATTCGGCCCGGGGATTCGACAGCGAGGAGCGAGATGCCGCACGACCGGCGCGTGGAGACGATCCGGGCGCTCGACGAGAGCGACCGGCGGCACTGGTACTGGCACGGCGTGGACGGCGACGGCCACGTGTGGCTGTTCGAGGCCGTCATCGACGACGGCGGGGAGTACTGGCCGGTCAGGCATGCCGAGCTGGGGTCCGACGGGGTGGCCCGGAGGTACTCGTGGCGGCACATCGAGGACGAGCACGGCTTCCTGGCCGAGGGCCCGATCTATCCCGACGACTTCGGCCTGAACCAGGTGACCGCCGAGGAGTTCGCCACGCTGTGGGCCGCGTTCGACCGTTGACGCGCCGGACGGCGACGGCGGGAGGCGGAACCCGGCGGGGGCCCGGAAACCGGTGACGAGACGCGATGACCGGTGACGGAGCACGGACGGAGAGGGGAGACAGGTCGCGGAGGAGGAGACGGGGAGATCTCACCTCTTTCCGGTGACGACTCCGTTCTCGAAGGTCCGGATCACGGTCGAGGTGACGCCGTGGCGGGGCAGCTGCCCCTTCTCGGCCGCCTCCCAGCCGGTGTAGACGAGCGCCCAGAGCACCTGCTGGATCCACTCCGCGCCGAGTTCAGGGTCGAAGACCCCCTCGGCCTGGCCGCGTTCGATGAGGCCGATCGTGGTCGGCACCGACGGGTCGGGCTCGAACGGGTCGGGTTCGGAGCAGCCCGCCTCCTCCAGCACGCGCGGGTCGCCGAACAGGAACGCCAGCCGGTCGCCGACGTCCACCATGGCCGCGATCAGTCGGCGCATGGCCTCCAGCGGCGGCCCCTGGTCGATCGCCGCCTCCGCCGTCGACCGCTCGACCACCCGGAAGGAGTCGGCGACGGCCGCGTCGACGAGCACCTTGCGGTCGGGGAAGTAGCGGTGCAGCGTGCTGCGGCCGACCTGGGCGGCCTCGGCGATGTCGGCCAGGGTGGCGCCGCGGTCGCGGGCGAGGACCGAAGCCGCGGCGCCGAGGATGGCGCGGCGCGTGCGGCTGCGGGTTCCGGACTCCGGGGTGTCGCTCACCTGCGAAGAGTAGCATCACGCCCCATAAAGAGATTTCGACGCTTGTTTTTGAGACATTGAAGTCTCATTATGGAGCAATGACATCCTTCGCAGTCGTCGCCGAGGGGTTGCGCAAGCGCTACGGCGACGCCGACGCCCTCGACGGATTCGACCTGACCGTGCCGGAGGGCACGGTGTACGGCCTGCTCGGGCCGAACGGCGCCGGGAAGACCACGGCCGTCCGGATCCTGACCACGCTGCTGCGCCCCGACGCGGGCCGCGCCGTCGTCGCCGGGTTCGACGTGGTCGCGCAGCCCGACCGGGTACGGCACGCCATCGGCCTGGCCGGGCAGCAGCCGACCGTGGACGAGATCCTCACCGGCCGGGAGAACCTGGAGATGTGGGGGCGGCTCCGCCACCTCGGCGCGACCGCCGCCCACCGCCGGGCCGGGGAACTGCTGGAGCGGTTCGGGCTGGCCGAGGCGGCCGGGAAGCGGGTCAGGCACTACTCCGGCGGCATGCGCCGCCGCCTCGACCTGGCCGCCGCCTTCGTCCTGGCCCCGCGCGTGCTGTTCCTCGACGAGCCCACCACCGGCCTGGACCCGCGCAACCGCAACGAGGTGTGGCAGGCCATACGCGGCCTGGCCGAGGCGGGCAGCACGGTGCTGATGACCACGCAGTACCTGTTCGAGGCCGACCGGCTCGCCCATCGGATCGCGGTGGTCGACACGGGCCGGGTGATCGCCGAGGACACCCCCGAGCGGCTCAAGTCCACGGTCGGCGGCGACCACGTCGACCTGGTCCTGCGTTACGCCGCCGACCTGGCCGAGGCCGCGCGCGTCCTGGCCGGGGCCGCCGGCGCCGAACCGGTGGCCGACCACGACACCCGGCGCCTGACCGTCCCCGTCCGCGACCGGATCGGCGCCCTGACACGGATCATGCGGGAGCTGCAGGAGCGCGGCGTCGAGGTGGAGGACGTCACCCTGCGCCGCCCGACGCTGGACGAGGTGTTCCTCAGCATCACCGGCACCGCCGGCGTCCCCGGCGTCACCGGTGTCGCCGGGGAGAGGACCGTGGCATGACCGCCCTCCCCCTCACCCCCGCGCTCCCCCGCACGCACCGCGAGCGGCTGCGCTGGACGCTGACCGACGGGTGGACGATCGCCCGCAGCAACCTCGTCCACTGGACGCGCAACCCCGCCGCCGTCCTCAACGCGCTGCTGTACCCGATCGTGATGGTGCTGCTGTTCGGCTACGTCTTCGGCAGCGCGATGAACGTCGCCGGGGGCGGCGACTACCGCGAGTTCCTGATGCCCGGGATGTACGCCCAGTCGATGACCATGGGCGTGATGACCACCATGATCATCATCGCCACGAGCTCCGCCCGCGGCGTCACCGACCGGTTCCGGTCGATGCCGATATCCCAGGCCGCGGTGGTGCTGGGCCGCTCCTTCGCCGACATGGTCAACTCCGTGCTGGAGCTGGCCGTCCTGCTCGCCTGCGGCCTGGTGGTCGGCTGGGGCTGGCACCGGGGCGCGGGCGCCGCCCTGGCCGCCGTCGGACTGCTGCTCCTGTTGCGCTTCGCGCTCATCTGGGTCGGCATCTACGTCGGGCTGGCGCTCACCCCCGAGTCGGCGAGCGCGGCCTGGATGCCGCTGCTGCCGATCACCATGCTCGCCAACACCTTCGTCTCCCCCGCCCTGATGCCCGGCTGGATGAGGGTGATCGCCGAATGGAACCCGCTGTCGGCCACGGTGGCCGCCTGCCGGGAGCTGTTCGGCAACCCGGGCTGGGGCGGCGACTCCTGGGCCGCCCAGCACGCGCTGTGGCTGGCGATCGGCTGGCCCGTGCTGATCACGCTGGTCTTCCTGCCGCTGTCGGCACGCCGCTACCGGCGGCTGAACCGCTGACCCACCGCTCCGGCGGCCCGAGGACATCGCGAGGCCGCGGCCATGGTCCCGTGCGGGGAGCGGCATAGCCTGTCCTCCGTGAGCATCGAGGTGACCTATGACGAGCGCCTCCGCGCCGTCCCGGCCGATCGGGAGGCCTACGCCGCCATGGTCGGCGGGCTGAAGGCGGACCTGGCGCGGCTGGACGCGGAGGGGGCGGCCGATCCGTCCGAGGTGTTCCGGCTGCTGCGGCGCGTCGGTTTCGGCCTGGTCGTCCTCGGCGAGCACGGCGAGGCCGTCTCCCACCTGGAGCGCGCGCTGCTCCTGGCGGGAGAGAGTCCCGCCGCGCGGACGGCCGTACGGATCAACCTCGCCGACGCCCACCGCCACGCGGGCGACCTCGGCCGCGCCGAGCCGCTCTACCTGGAGGCGCTCGCGATCGCCCCGTCGGACATGCGCGACTTCGCCCTCCAGCACCTGGCCAAGCACCGCATCGACCAGAACCGCCTGGACGAGGCGGAGTCCCTGCTCCGCGAGACGCTCGAACTGCGCGAGGCCAAAGGGGACCCGGAGCTGATCGCGTCGACGGAACGGGCCCTCGCCCACTGCCGCCGCCACACCGAGAACCCGGACTGAGACCTCCGGACGGCGTTCACGTCCGCCCGGAGGTCTCGTTCAACCACCGGCCACCGGCGCGGCAGGCGACGCTTCGGCTCCGTTCCCCGGCTCTCCTTCGCGCGGGAGGCTTCGGCGCGGGCGAACACGGCCGGACCCGGTGGCGCTTCCCGTGACCTACCTGGTGCGGTGTGTCTGCCTACCGTCACGTTGACGGATTTGCCGCGACGAGGATCGGCCTAATTTCGGTGGCACCTGAAAGAACACCGAAAGGGGCAGGTCATGACGGCGATGCGGATGGCGGGGATGGGGCTCGCGGTCGGGGCGGTGCTGACGCTGTGCACCGTCACAGGGCCGGCGCAGGCGGCCGAGCAAGGCTGGGACAGAACGGCGGGCTGCGCGGAGGCGCGGCCGGAGGTCACATCCATCAGCGGCTGGGTGTCGCCCAGCGCCTGCGCCTTCATCAAGCGGCAGATCAGGTTCGGCAAGGTCACCACCCCCGACCGGGTGGACGCCTACGTCGAAATGTGGTCCAAGGACGCGACGCTGTGGGAGCCGGCGAAGGCGAGCAAGCCGCTTCTCCAGGGTGAGGAGGCCATCAGGCAGGCGATCAGCGGATCGCTCGGCCTGGTCCCCGACTTCCGCTTCCGCGGCACGCGCATCGCTGTGAACGGTCCCGCCGTGATGTTCGAAGCGCACAACGAGGCCACGATCAAGGGACACGAGGTCGACTACGCCGCGGTCTACCGGGTCCTGCTGACCGACGACGGCAAGGTCGTCCAGGGCCGCCGCTACTACGACCGGCACACCTGGTTCAAGCCGCTCGACCCCGAGCTGCCCGACCTGTTCGCCGGCGTCGCCGACGGCGGCGCCCCCGACCGGAGCCGCAGGCCCGTCCTCGCCCCCGACGAGCTCGTCGCCCGCGCCGAGGCATGGAACGACGAGGACGCGGAGGCCCTGGTGGAACGGCTCACCGGCGCGCCGCTGTCCGCCCCCGGCCTGAACGGCACGCTGCGCACCACGCAGGGCAAGCTCGCCTACCTGAAGAGGTTCTTCGAACAGGTCAGCGATGTCCGGCTGCAGCCGGGCCAGACCGTCAAGGTCGACGGCGCGACGTACCTCGAATGGCACGGCACGCTCCTGCCCAAGGGCCAGGCCGACCCGGTCAGCTTCGGCGTCATCGAGCGCGTCGGCGACACCGGCGGCGTCTCGAACGACTGGACCCTGACCTTCGACCAGCTGCCGCTCGTCGCCGACGAAGCCAAGATCACCGAGCTGTACGGCAGGCTCAGGTAGCGATCGCGGCCAGCTCCGCCCGCGAGGAGACCCCCAGCTTGGGGAAGGCCTTGTAGAGGTGGTAGCCGACGGTGCGCGGGCTGAGGTACAGCTGGGCCGCGATGTCGCGGTTGGACGCGCCCGCGGCGGCCAGCCGTACCACCTGCCTCTCCTGCGTGGTGAGGACGCTGAGTGGATCGTCCGCCTGGCGCGGGGCCGCGGGGACGTCGCCGGTGGCGCGCAGCTCCGTGCGGGCACGCTCGGCCCACAGCGCCATGCCGAGCCGGTCGAAGGTCTCCAGGGCGGCGCGCAGCTGGGCGCGGGCTGCGGCGCGCTTGCGCGCCCGCCGCAGCCACTCGCCGTAGAGCAGCCGCGTACGGGCCTGCTCGTGCGGCTGCCCGCCCTGCTCGTGCGCCCGCATGGCCTCCTCGTACAGGCCCTCGTCGTTCTCGACGAGGGCGCGGCAGCGCAGTGCGACCGCGTCGGCGGACGGCACGCCGACGCCGGCCGCCCAGTTCAGGTAGTACGCCAGGGGCTCGCGCGCCCGCTCGGGCTCCCTGGCCCTGACGGCGGCCTCGATCCTGTCGGGGGCGAAGAAGAGCGCGTTGGCGGCCGAAATCCTCTCCAGGATCTCCAGCGACGCCTCTGGACGGCCCAGCGCGAGCTCCAGCCGGCCGAGCACGGCCATCGCGGCCGCCTCGGCCACGCGGAGCCCGCGCGTTCCCGCCTGTTCGAAGACGGCCGCGGCCGCCGTCCGGCACCCCTGCTCGTCGCCCAGCTCGCCGCGTGCCAAGGCGAGCGACGCGGTGAGCACGACCGCTCCGTTCCGCTGCCCCAGGTCGCCGACCATGGGGATGATCTCCTCCAGCTCGGTCACGGCCTCGCGATACCTGCCCATCAGCATCTGCGCCTGCAGCCGGGTCTCCACGGCGATGGCCAGCCAGCCGCCCATGTCGTGGGCCCTGCACTCGGCCTCGACGCGCGCCGCGGCGGCCTCGCCCTGACCGTAGCGTCCGATCGGCGCGCACAGCTGGGCCACGAAGAGCATGCCCGGCACCCGGAGCGCGGACAGATCCGGAGCGAGCACCAGCTCCCGCATGAGTGTGACCGCGTCCTTCAGGTCGCCGTTGACCAGTGCGGCCAGCCCGAGCGCGCCGCTCACCAGCGGAGAGCCGATTTCGGGCAGGGTCCTGAGCAGCCTCGCCGCCCGCTCCGCCAGGCCCGGGTCACTGGCGTACCACGCGCAGCGCACCGCCTCCACGAGCAGGTAGGCCGCCCGCTCGGCGTCCAGCGGGGCGACCCGCTCCGCGCCGGCGATGATGAGCTCGCCGGCCGCGGCCGGGCTGCCCTGCTCGAACTCCCGATGGGCGCGCACCTGGGTCAGGTGGGCGAGGGCCGACGGGTCCTGGATCTCCTCGCTGGCCCGGTCGGCCAGCGAGCCCGCACGGGCCGGCTGGCCCGCGTCGCTGGCCGCCACGGCCGCCGCGGCCAGCCGTACCGACCGTTTGGCGGCGTCGGGGGTGACCTCCGCGGCCCGCTCGTAGGCCGCGGCCATGGCCGCATAGCCGGAACGGGTGCGCGCCCGCTCCGCGGCCAGCTCCAGCTCGCGCGCCACGTCCTCGTCGGGCGTGGTCGTCGCCGCGGCCAGATGCCAGGCCCGGCGGTCGGCGTGCTCGTCGCCGTCGAGCACCCCGGCGAGCGCACGCCGTACGACCAGCCGCGAGGTCAACGGCATGTTCTGGTAGGCGGCGGCTCTGATGAGCGGGTGCCTGAAGGTCACCACGGCACCGTTCACCGTGACCAGCTTGGCCTGCTCCGCCGCCTCCAGGTCCGTCAGCTCGGCGGAGAAGGACTCCGCGGCGCGCAGCACGATGCCGAGGTCGCCCGTGTCGTCGGCGGCGAGCACCGCGAGCAGGGCCTGAGCCGTGTCGGGCAGCGCCCTGATCTGCTGCTGGAAGGCCTCCTGCACCCGGTTGGCGACCGGAATCGTGGTGAACGGGTTCAGCTGCCCGGCCTGCTGCTCCGCGGTGAGCGTGGACGGCAGCTCGATGAGCGCGAGGGGATTGCCGCCCGCCTCGTCCAGGACGCGGTCACGCACCTTCGGCGCCAGATCCCGGGTCGACTCGGCCAGCAGCGCGATGGCGGCGTCGCGGTCCACACCGTCCAGCCACAGCTCGGGCAACCCCTGCGGGCGGAACTCCTCCCTGCCCGCGAACACCAGCGCGATGCCTTCCGCGTCCAGCCGCCGCGCCACGAACACCAGCGCGTCGATGGACGCCTGATCGAACCACTGCGCGTCGTCGATCAGGCAGAGCAGCGCCCCGTCGCCCGCGACCTCGGCCAGCAGGCTGAGCACGGCCAGCCCGACGAGGAACCGGTTCTCCGGAGCCGCCGCCCCCAGCCCCAGCGCGCCCTGCAGCGCCGCCGCCTGTGCCTCGGGCAGCATGTCGATCCGGTCGAGTTCGGAACGCAGGAGCAGATGCAGGGCGGCATACGGCAGCTCCGCCTCGGACTCGATGCCGACCCCGTGGAGCACCCGCACCCCCGCGGCCTGCTCCGTCAGGTGGCCGAGCAACGCGGTCTTCCCGATACCCGGCTGGCCGCGTACCACCAGCACACCACTGCGCCCGGACCGCGCGTTCGCCAGCAGCCGGTCCACCTGAGCCTGCTCCGCAGCCCGCCCATACAACATGGCTGAAATCTAATCCAGCGGAACGCGGATCAGATCTCCGGCCTGGCGGCGGCGGCGAATGACGGATGCCCGCCGGGTGTGAGCGGGTGAGCGTGACCGGGCACTACCGTCACGATGACAGATTCGGCGCGGCGTCGACCTGCGTAATTTCGTTGACACAGGGACGACAGCGTTCCGCACGAAAGGATCTGATCATGGCCGCCATCGCCACCGCGCCCACCACCACCGCCAACTCCAACTCCGAGGCCAAGCTGCTGCGGTTCGCGCTCAAGCTGGACGCCATCGCGTCGGGTGCCATCGGCCTCGTCCTCCTGGCCGTCGCAGCGATCTCCGGCTCGATGTTCGGTCTGCCCGCCGCCTTCCTCGTGCCGGTCGGCGCGTTCCTGGCCGTCTTCGCCGCGGACCTCCTCTACTTTGCCACCCGTCCGGCGCTGAACAGGGCGGTGGTGATCGCGGTGATGGTGGTCAACGTGGCCTGGGTGGTGGCCAGCGTGGAGATGCTGATCGCCGGATGGTTCCCGGTGTCCGGTCTGGGCACGGCCTTCGTGATCTTCCAGGCGGCAGGGGTGGCGGGCTTCACGGGCCTGCAGTTCGCCGGGCTCCGGAAGGCCTGAGCGAGCTGCGTGGCAAGGCACGCCTGCGATGCGCCCACGGGAAGTAGCCGGACCATGAGACCTCCGGGCAGCGCCGCGCTGCCCGGAGGTCTCATACATGGGCGAACCTCGATGGCCCACGGTGAGCCGGGGCGCCTGTCGTGGGCCCGGACGGCGGGAGCGCACCCGTGAAATCCCGTGGAGCCGGAGCGTCCCGCCGAACTAGGTTTCCCGTCATGTCCGAACTTGAGCGGCTCCGCTGGCAGCTGAACGTGTCCTGGTCGCTGCTGTCCCTTCACCTGGAGCGGGTGACCGACGAGGAGGCCCTGTGGGAACCCGCGTCGAACTGCTGGAACGTCCGCCGCCGTCCGGACGGGACATGGGCGGCCGACTGGGTCGTGCCGGAGCCCGAGCCGATCCCGGTGACATCGGTCGGGTGGGTGATGTGGCACATCGGCTTCTGGTGGAGTCACGCACATGAGCGGTGCTTCGGGGAGCCCGGCGCGGTGGCCGCCGAACTCGACTGGTCGGAGGCCGCGGCGGCGACACCGTGGCCGGGGGACGCGGCGTCGGCGATCGGATGGCTGAACGAGTGCCGTGACCGGTGGGCCGGCGCACTGGAGTCCCTGAACGAGGCGGAACTGGACTCCACCGAGCGAAGCCGCTGGTTCGCCGACGGGACCCTCTCCCTGGGGCACGTGCTCGCGTGGGCGAACATCGAGCTGATGAAGAACGCCGCGGAGATCGGATCGCTGCGCCACCTGTACAACGCCGACCGGGGCTGACGGCGGCGCGGCCGTATCACGGCAGGTCACCCGGAGGAGCCGGCCGCCGGCCCGCCGGGCTCCCGGGAACGTCCCGGGGAAAGGCGGGCGGCGACGGTCTCCAGCAGGGCGACCACCTCGGCGACCCGCGCCGGGTCGTCCGTGCCCAGCGCCTTCGCGAGCGGGCCGTCGATCGGTGCGGCTCGCACCTCGGTCACCCTCTCCGGCACCTCGGGAGCGACTTTGACCAGGGTGCGGCGGCGGTCGACGGGGTCGGGGCCGGTCACGACGGCGCCGACCGTTCGCAGCCGGCCCACGGCGGCGGAGACGGCGCTCTGCGGCAGGCCGGTGCGCGCGGCGATCTCGCCGATGGAGGTCTCGGCATGGCCGCGCAGGTCGGCGACGACCACCAGGACGGTGCGGGTGCTGGTGGTCTGCGGCCCGATGCTCTCGGTGGGCATGGCCTCCTCGCCGATCTTCATCAGCGTCCGGCCGAGCAGGAATAGGTCGACTCCGTTCACGCCACCAAATTTACATCAAAAAAGATGCATCAATTCTGATACGTTCAGGACATGAACGGAATCCTCCACGTCCCGGGCGCCCGCCTCTACTACGAGATCCGCGGCACCGGCCCGGTGCTGCTCATCTCCCAGAGCGGCGAGGGAGACGCCCGCCGTACGGTCGACCTGGTGGATCGGCTCGTCGCCGACCACACCGTGGTCACCTACGACCGGCGGGGCCTGTCGCGCAGCGTCCTGGACGACCCTGACGCCGGCGCCACCATGGCCGAGCACGCCGACGACGTCCACCGGCTGCTCGCGGAGGTCACGGACGCGCCCGCCGACATGCTCGGCTGCAGCTTCGGCGCGGTCCTCGGCCTGCACGTGGCCATCGACCACCCCGGCCGGCTCGGCACGCTCATCGCCCACGAGCCCGTCGCGCCCGCCCTGCTCCCCCTCGCCGAACGCGAGCACCACCGGCGGGAGCTCGCGGACCTGCAGCGGCTCTACCGCGACCGGGGACTCGCCGAAGCCATCACCGGGATCGCCGGAGTCCTCGGCATCGAGCTCGGTGAACAGCAGACCGAGCCGGGACTCACCCCGCACCCGATGGACGACCGGCGCCGGGCCGGCTTCGACTTCTTCATCCGCAACGACTTCAGCGCGGTCATCGACGACACGCTGGACGTCACCAGGCTCAAGGACACCGCCACCCGCGTCGTCCCCGCCGCCGGGCGCACCACCCCGCGCCACGTGTTCGACCACCGATGCGCACACGAACTGGCGGCGCTCATCGGCACCGAGGTGGCGGAGTTCCCCGGCGGGCACAACGGCAACCTCACCCACCCGCGCGCCTACGCCGCACGCATCCGTGACCTGCTCCGCCCCCGCTCCTGATCCGGCCCCCGCCGGACCGACCTCGGCTTCCTCATCCGCCCTGGTCGATCACCGGACAGGCATCAGAGGAGCCGGTCGTCCCGGAGTGGGAGAGACGAGCAGGTCGTCGAGACCGGCTTCGGAGAAGGCGGCGTGCACGTCCGACTGGTTCTCGGTGAAGTGGGTCCAGCCCTCGACGTGGAGCGGCACGACGTACCGGGCTTTCAGCAGGCGCGCGGCGATCACCATGTCGGCGGCGTTCAGGGTGAGCCGCTCGTCGATCAGGGGTGTGCGGACGGCACCGCCGAACAGCAACGCGACATCGACGGCCGGGTACCGCTCGGCTATGAGTTCCACGCACTCCAGCGAGGCGTTGTCCCCGCTGATGTAGACGGTGGGCAGCCCGTCGCCGGTGAGCACGAAGCCGGTGACCTGACCGACGATGGGCTCGCATCCCGGCGGGCCGTGCAGGGCGGGAACGGCGGTGACGCGGACCCCGCCGACGTCGTGGTGCCGCCAGGGGTGCATCGGGGTGACGCCGGTACGCTCCGCGGCCTCGGGAGTGCTCAGGGTCAGCGGCGCGGCGGACATCACCTGGCGCCCCAGCCTGTCCAGGTTGTCGGGATGCTGGTCATGGCTGAGCAGCACCAGATCCACCTGGCCGACGTCGGTGTGGGAGAGGGCCGGGCCGATGGTCTTGGTGAGCGTGAGCGGCCCGACGGGGTGATCTCCCGGCGGATCGAAGGTCGGATCGGTGAGGATCCGCAGCCCGCCGAGCTCCAGCAGGGCCGTCGGGCCGCCGATCGTGGTGATGGTGGGCTGCATGGGCGGCTCCGTTCGCCACGCTGTCGGGCATCGTCCGGATCACGCTAACCGAACGGGGCGCGGAACACCCCCCGATCGGGTGCACCACCTGGTGTTTCGCCCTTCCCGACCGGAAGGTCACCGAGGTCCCGCTCATCCCGGACACGCCGAACCCGTACCGATGACGATCGGGCGGTGCCCGCGTCCACGGGATCGGGCCGCGCGCCGGTCGGTCATGGTCGCCGTCCGCCGGCGACCATGACCTCCACCTTCACCGCACCGCGCGCGGCCCCGAAGGCCGTCAGACGGGCAGTACCCGCAGGGCGGGGTGGCGGACCGAGTTCAGATACAGCTTGTCGGTGCCGTGCTCCTTCTCCAGCTCCAGGACGAGCCGGTAGCGGTAGAGCCCCGGCCGGGCCTCGCTCATCACCGCCCCGGCCCAGTAGTAGTAGACGGCGGTGTACTGGTCGCGCATCCGGTCGGGAGCGCCGTAGACCTTGAGCTCGGTCATCATCCGTCGTTCGGCGACGTCCTCCTCGTCGCCCTTCTCGACGTCGAGGAAGACCAGATTGTTGATCTTCGGCATCGGAGGCCAGGTGCCGTCCGGACGGCGGTGCATGTCGATCGGGCGGATGATCCAGTTGATCACCTGCCCCTGCTTGCAGACGGTCTCCAGATGGTCGGTGCCCTGCCCGACCCCGCCGACGCTGTTGTCCATCATGTAGAGGCAGCCGTCCAGAGACTTCGTCGCGGCGGCCCTCTCCATGTCGACGAGGGTCACCACGTTCAGCTGGACGGAGTTGAGCTGGCCGCGATCGGCGAAGTCCGTGGCCGCGTACGCCTGGGTCATCGGCCTCCCCTTTCCTCGTCGGCGGGACCGGCCAGGGCCGGCCGGGCGGTGGGGGTGAACGGCGTGCTGACGGTGCCGAGCAGGAACGAGAGCCGGTACGGGACCGGTTCGGTGATGTCCTGCTTGACCTCGGCGGTCCAGAACACGATGTCGGTGCCGGGATACACCTTCCGCGTGGGCTCGGCGATCCGCGGGTCGATCTCGATGTCGATGAGGGCCACGTAGGTCTCGCACTCCAGCGGGAGCACGTTCCACAGCAGGGTGTCGCCCTTGCGCACCCGGCTGTGCAGCTCAGGGGTGCCGAAACCGGTGGACCCCACGGTCTTGTTGGTGTCGTAGAGATAGAGGTTGTCGTCCAGGTTCTCCGACGCCAGGGCGGCCACGGGGTCGACCACCGCGGTGATCGTCACGGGCCGGGTGGGCCGGCGTTCGGACTGTCTGTTCCTCGGGGGCATGCGGCTCCTCCGCTCGAAAATGCTCCGGCTCGGACCGGGTCAGCCTGCGGCCGGGACGGGCGGAAGGGGGAGCACGCCCAGCCCGGCGCCGGTGAACCCGTTGCGCTTCGGATCGTTGGTGATCTTGAGACTGGACCCGCAGGTCAGGTCCACGGACTCCCAGACCAGCTCGTCGTTCCGCTCGACCAGCTCGTGGAGCTGGACGTGCATCGTGTACGGGTAGACCCCGGGCCGGCTCGTGTCCACGGTCGCGGCCCAGTACCAGCCGTCGTAGATCATGTCGGGTGACCCGTACTGGGCCGGATACATGATCTTCTCGGCGACGGCCGGTCCGGTGATATCGGTGATCACCGGAGCCGGATAGTTGTACGCGCCGGAGTCACTCGTGGTCCTGCCGGTGACGTCCAGCAGCTTGGACTCGGTGAGACCGCGCCCGCCGCCCGACTTGCGGGCGCGCTTGCCGACCCGCCGCTGCAACCGCTTGATGTCGGCGTCGCTCACACCGCCCTCGCCGTCGAGCGAGGCCAGTTCCCTCAGCGTGCGCCGGTCGTCGGCGCGTTCCTGCTCGGCCAGGTAGTTGCGCGGCACCGTCGGGGGGATCGCTCCCAGCACCGCGGGCAGCCAGTTCAGCACCTGCTCGGTCGCCTGCGACCCGTCGGAGAAATGGGTGCCGGGCACGATCGTCACCAGTTGCTCGGTGCCCACCCCGGCCGAGCCGAGGAACTTCATGTTGTCGAACCAGTACGTGTTGCCGTCGAGCGATCGCGTCCGGAGCGCGTTCTCGACGTCGAAGAGCACGATGATCCCGTGTTGCTGGGCCATGAGACCGCCTTTCGCAGAACGTGGCTCACACGCGCAGCAGCGCGGGCGAGTCGATGTGCAGCACGCTGTTGGATCCCTCGTGGAGCTTGAGGGAGAGCCGGTACCGGTACGGGACACCGGGCGTCATGTCGTAGGGCACGATGCCCTCCCACACCAGCAGGTCGTGGTTCTCGTAGCCGCCGGAACCCATGGCGTCGCCCTCCGTCCCGGGCACGGCGCCGGGTGCCGGGAAGGGGGCGGAGTCCACCGGATGCGGCGGCACGGTCTGGCCGGCCGGGGGCGGGGCGGTCACGCCGGACAGGAACTCGATGGACTCGATCTCGACCGGAGTCTGCACGTCCACGTGGATGGGCGTCCACTGGATGACCTGTCCCGGGACCACCGCCGTGACGAGGTCGGGGGTCCCCTGGTGCATGCTTCCCGCCGAACTGTCGTCGACCAGCGAGAGGTTGCCGTTGTGCAGCGTCCGGTCGGACAGCGCCCCGACCGCGTCGACCATCACGACGATGCTGACCCTGTGTTTCATCGTTCCTCCCTTGTCGTGTGTCATTCGGGCGTACGGGCCACCACGCGCTCAGCCCCGATCCCTGACCAGCGGTGTCTTGCCGACGGTGGTCCGCTCGATCTGTGGTGAGGAGCGCGGCACGAACACCAGCCGGAACCCGTATCCGGTCTGCTCGATGGCCGCAGCGTTGGCCTCCCGGTCGTTGAAGAGCGACAGGGAGCTCGGCAGTGCGTGGACGAACAGATTCCGCATCCCGTTCGGGCCGAGGGCGTGCTCGACGGCCGCGGCCGTGCCCTCGGCATCGTCCACCGCCGCGAGCAGGGTGAGGGTCCGGTCCTCACGGTGGTTGTGGAACTGGACCTCGTGCGCGACCAGGTCCAGGTCGACGCCGGTCGTCGAGCGCAGCCGCCCGCGCAGGGCCGCGTAGGCCAGCGTCGCCGAGTACTGGCTGTCGTTGAGGTGCAGCACGTCGGCGGTGCGCCCGGCGAACTCGAACCGCTCGGTGCGCAGCCCGGGTCCGTTCAGTGCGGGGCGGCGGATCATCCGATCGCCGAGCTTGAGCCGGAGCAGCGGCGTCTCGCCGGCGTGCAGCCGGGTGACGACCAGCTCGCCCTCCTCGCCTTCGGCGACGGCACGGCCGTGCTCGTCCACGATCTCCACCAGGTGCAGCCCCGGCACGGCGGACAGCGCCGGCGAGGTGTGGTCGAGCTGGAGCCCGACGCACTCGGCCTGGGTCGCGGCGAAGTAGCTGAGGATCGACACGTTGGGGAAGAACGCCTGCAGCTCGTCGCGCTTGCGCTGCGGCAGGGAGCCGCTGCCGTACATGGCGACCCGGAAGCTCGCCCTGGCCTGCGGGGACAGCCCCGCGCCCAGCTCGGGCAGGAGCGCGATGCCGGCGGTGATGCCCATCAGCGCCTTGTGGCCGGGGTAGGAGAACATGTGCTCCAGCACCGGCGCGCTCACCGGTCCCGCGCCGATGTAGTTGACCCCCGGGACCTGGGACAGGACGCCGCCGACCATGGTCCCGCTGCTCCACATCTGGTAGTCGGCCAAGGTGGTGAACAGCCAGCGCGGCGCGGGGCCGCGCAGGTAGCGGCCGAGCTGGTAGGCCCCCATGAACGCCCCGGCGATGCGGTAGGTGTCGCGCAGCTCCCGCAGGGAGTACACGATCTCCAGGGGCATGCCGTCACCGGTGCCGCCGCTGGCCACCACCTCGAATCCGCCGTGTTCGAGCGGCACGACCATCCCGGCCCGGGCGCCCATGAACATGTCCCGCTGCACGGTCTTGTCCGAGAGGGGGATCCGCTCCCACTCGGACATGTCGGCGGGGGCGCTGCGGATCCCGAAGTAGTGCAGCCGCTCGCGCCACAGCGGGTTGAGCAGGGCGACGCCGACGAGCTGCTGAAGCCGGCGGAACACCAGCGCGTTCTGGAGGTCGAGCGGGGACTCGCAGTACGGGGTTCCGGTGAGCCGCCCGCACTCCTCCAGTTTCTCCGCGAACGACGGCAGCCGGATGACGTCGTCCACCGAGCGGGGCCGCAGTTCCTCCTCGGGGATCAGCCGTGCCGCCAGCTCCGCCGGGGCGGCGACGTCCGAACTCGTCATGGTCATGAATGACTCCCGTTCCGTTGGCCGGGCCGGACCGCGACGCTCTCGCGCAGCACCCGTTGCCCGATGTCCCTGATCTCGGCGATGAGCATGGTCAGGTGGTCGGCGTCGATCAGGTGGTTCATCACCACCACGCGCAGCGCCGCCACCCCGTCGATGTCGACCTTGGAGATGAAGAAGCGCCCGCCGCCCCGGATCCGGTTGCGGATCTCCAGCTGCAGGCGGTGTACGGTCGCCGGCTCCAGGCCGTCCGGCCGGTACCGGAAGCACAGGATGTTGGACTCCGGCTCGTGTGCCACCGCGAAGTCCGGCTCGGCGGCGAGCATCCGGTACGCCTGCCGGGCCACCGCGCACAGCCGGTCGATCTTCTGTGAGAACAGCGCCGGGCCGTAGACCGACCAGACCGTCCAGAGCGGCATGATCATCGGGCGTTTCGTGCACTCGAGGTTCTTGTCCGCGCTGTCGTAGGCGCTGTAGACGTCCGGTTCCTCGTCGAAGACGTAACTGGCGCGCTGCCGGAACGCACCGCGCGCCGTCGCGCCGTCGCGGTAGAAGAGCAGCGTGCACGGCGCCGGCATGAACAGCATCTTGTGGGCGTCCCAGGTCAGCGAGTCAGCCTGCTCGATGCCGCGCAGCCTGCCCCGGTGCCGGTCCGACAGCAGCAGGCTCGCCCCGTGCGCCCCGTCCACATGGAGCCAGAGCCCGTACCGGCGTGCCACGGCCGCGAGCTCCTCCAGCGGGTCGAAGGCGCCCATCGACGTGGTCCCGGCCGAGGCGACCAGGCAGAACGGTCGCAGACCGCGCCGGCGCGCCTCGTCCAGCACCGGGCCGGCCGTATCGGGACGGATCCGCCCGCCCCGGTCGACCGGGAGCCGGACGAGCTGCCGTTCCCCGATGCCGAGCACCCCGGCCGCCCGGGTCACGCTGTAGTGGGCCTCCTCGCTGATCGCGATGGCCGGGGAACCCGGCACACTGCCGGCTCCACGCGTCCAGATCTGCGGGAAGGCGCGGTTGCGGGCGGCCAGCAGCGCGGTCAGGTTGGCCAGGGAGCCCCCCGAGGTCGTCACCATGGCGAACCGGTCGCGGTCCCAGCCGATGAACCGGTTGAGCTCCTCGGCCATGAGCCGCTCGGCGACGTTGGGGAGTTGCCCGGCCTCGTAGAAGGAGGAGGGCTGGTTGACCACCGAGCCGACCAGGTCGATAAGGCCGGCCAGCGGCACCACGCCGGAGAACTGCCGTCCCATGTAACCGGGTGAGTAGACCGGGATGCCGGTCCCCGTGTACAGGTCGACGATCTGGTTCACCCGGTCGGCGTCGAAGTCGGCGATGCGCTGCCGTTCCGGGGTCATCAGCGCCCGCGCGGCCTTCAGCAGCACCGCCGGATCGAGGAGGTCGAGTCCCCGGACCGACCGGTCGCCCAGATACGTCGTCAGGCGGCTGACGATGCCCGCGGCGCCGTCGTGGAAACGTCCGGGGTCGAAGGCCGCGGTGAGACCCGGCGTGGGTGACCGGGAGCCTTCGCCGGTCGCCGGCTCCGGAAGGGGGCCCTGGCCATCGGAAAGTGAACTCGTCACGGAGGGTACTCCAAACGGTCCGGAGTTGAGAACGCTCACCTGGTCGCGCCCGGGATAATTCGCACGCGGCGAACCGGACTCCCGGTCGATCAAATGAAGGTTCTCGCGAGTGAATGCGTGATCTGTGATGGTGCGTCGAGCAAAAGAGGCCCTCGACACTCGGGGGCACGGGACGGAATTCGTACCACCGGGTCGTCGCGACTCTTTGGAACGATCCAATTTCGAGAGGCAACGTCGATCAGCAACAGCGGGAGACGGCGCGAGAGGGCGCCTTCGCCCCTGCTCACATCCTGTTCAGGCGGCTCGGGTCGGTCCGGCGACGACATCGCCGACGATCATGATCTGGGGGGGACCCGTCGTGGACGAATCACGATCGATTCAGCCTGAATTTCGCCCGACGCATACGTTGGAACACCCGTCATGCAGTTGACCTAATCATTGATGACAGGAGGGGCGCAAGACCCGGGGCACAGGTGGAGTGGCAGATTCCGGCCACAGTTACACATGGCCCTTGAGACGGATAGATGTTCGCCTGATATCAGTTGCCGAATGCCTCGTGAATTTTTCTCGTGAACCCGGATCAAGCTCGGCGTTCGAGGCCGCCGCCCCGACAGGAGATCCCACTGACAGCACATTCTAATTATATATATCTATATTCGATTAAATGCGATAGAAGCGCAGATGGACTGATCTTTGCAGGCGTAAGCACTAAAGCAGGATTTATGCTATTTACAGCCGATGCCGGATCCGCTGAGGCTCCGGACGGCGGCGCCCCCGAACCGGCCGTCCCGGACCGGCGGATGATCACCGATGACGCCGGGCGTCACCGGACCGGCAGAGGGCGGCCCTTCGCATCCGGTACGGCCGGGCCCGTGCCTGCGCGCCCTGCTGGAGCACCGCCGGATCCGCCATGCGCCGGCCATCGCGGGCAACCGGCGGGTGAACTTGGACGGGGCGCCGGAGTACCGGCCCCGCGAAGCGCCATCGGGATGGCCGCCGTCGCCTCCGGCCACATCCTGCGTGGGGAGAGGATCCCGTTTCCCCACAGCGGCGTCAGGCGGGTGCGCGCCGACCGGAAAACGATCGGCCTGGCCGTTCAGGGCCTGTGGCCGCACTCCATTCCGCGCAATATGGCGGCCAGGCCGTCATCGAACTCGGCCTCGGCCTCGGCGCCGACGCCGACGCCGCGAGCCTCCCGGGCGGTCTCGGCCATGAGGGGGAACTCCGGCAGGTCGGCGATGACGCTCGTACCAGGACCGGCCAGCGGGCCGAGGTGGTCGAGCTGAAGCGCTCCGATGACGTAGGCGAGCAGGCAGCGCAGCGCGACCACCCGCCGAGGCCCGTCGAGGCCCGCCTCCTTGAGGATTCCGACGAGCGTCTCCGACCATCCCAGCAGCCGCTCGGACCGGTGCCGGTGGGCGACGATCAGGGGAATCACCGATGGATGCGTCCCCACGGCGCCGCGCAGCCGTCGGACCATGGCGGCCACCCGGTCGGTCCAGGGCGCGGCGGGATCGGGTGGGGCGGTGTCCACCTGGGACAGGACCAGATCGACGACGAGTCGTTCCAGTTCTGCGCGGTCGGTGACGTACCGGTAGAGACCCATGGTGCTCATGCCGACCTCTTTGGCGACGGTGCGCATCGTGAGGCCGGCGAGACCGTCGCGGTCGATGACGGCGAGCGCGGCGGTGGCCAGCGTGGTCGGAGTGAGCGAGCGAGGACGAGGCATGACGCTTGACAGCGTACTGCGTACGCCTATCCTCGTAGGCGTACGCAGTACTCCAAAAAGCGGGAAGGCCATGAGCACGTTCATTCATCCCCGGACCATCAGCTCTCGCGTGCTGACCCCCGTCAACCAGCCGCCGCTCGCCGTCCCCGACCCCGACCGGCTGATCCACCTGCAGTTCCGGCGGTTCGCCGGTTGCCCGGTCTGCAATCTGCACCTGCGCTCGGTGGCGCGGCGACACGACGAGATCGAGGCGGCCGGCATCCGCGAGATCGTGGTGTTCCACTCGCCGGCGGACGAGCTGGCACGGCACGCCGAAGGACTGCCATTCGCCATGGTCGCCGATCCGGACCAGCGGCTCTACAGGGAGTTCGGCGTGGAGCCGTCCATCCGCGCGCTGTTCGACCCGCGCGTGTGGCCGGCGATCGTCCGCGGCGTCGCGGTGAGCCTGTGGCGGATGCCCCGGGGACTGGACCGCGCGCCGTCGGCCGTCCCGCATGGCGGACGATTCGGCCTTCCCGGAGACTTCCTGATCGCCGGTGACGGCCGGGTGCTGGCCGCCAGGCTCGGCCGCCACGCCTATGACCAGTGGTCGGTCGACGAGCTGCTCGCGCTCGCCGCCCGCGCTCCCCGGTCCACGCCGGAGGCCGGCGTCACGTGGGACGCCTCCGGTGAGGACGCCGCTCAGAAGGAGATGACGACCTTGCCGGGGACGTGGCCCCCCTCCAGGTAGCCGATCGCCCTGGGGATCTCCTCGAAGGGGTAGTGACGGTCGATGACCGGGATCACTCGTTTGTCGTTCAGGAACCCGCTCAACGTCTGCAGGTTCTGTCTGGGGCTGGGGCACTTGAGGGCGTCGGCCACCGATATCCGCCGGCCGACGAAGGGGGACAACGCCAGGGCGGAGAGCACCTGGCCCATGGGTTGTATCCAGCGGCCGGGCGGACCGCCGACCACCACGTAGGTCCCCTTGGGGTGCAGGGTGCGGCGGGAGACGGAGACCGGCCGGCTCCCGGCGATGTCCAGGAACAGGTCGTAGCGCCGGGTCTCGCGGGTGAAGTCCTGGGTGGTGTAGTCGATGACCCTGGTCGCGCCGAGGGAGTGGACCAGGTCCACGTTCCGGGCGCTGCAGACGCCGGTGACCTCGGCGCCGAGGGCACGGGCGAGTTGCACGGCGAACGTGCCGACCCCACCGGACGCGCCGTTGATGAGAACACGCTGGCCGGGCAGGATATGACCCTCGTCGCGCAGGGCGAGGAGGGCGGTGTTGGCGGCCATGGGAACCGCGGCGGCCTCCTCGTACGAGAGGTTCTCCGGCTTCGGGGCGAGGTCGGATTCGCGGACGCAGACATATTCGGCGAAGCCGCCACCGCTGATGACGGCGAAGACGTCGTCGCCGGGGCGGAATTCCGTGACGTTTCCGCCGACGGATTCGACCTGGCCGGAGATGTCGGCGCCCAGGATGGTGATCTTGGGGGTGCGGAGCGCGAGACCGCCGGGCATCAGGCGGGCCAGGTACGGCTCGCCGCGCATGTTGTGCCAGTCGTACGGATTCACGGAGCCGGCACGTACCCGGACCAGGACCTCGTCGTCGCGAGGAACGGGGACGGGGATTTCAGTGAGCGTCAGGACATCGGGTGGCCCGTACGAGCGTGAGACGAACGCCTTCATCGCCATCTCCCTATGCGAGTTCAATGCGGAGGCGGTTGAAAGACTAAGAAATGCGACCGGACCAGCGAATCAGCCGAAAGTACGCCTGATCGCTGGATGATCGGCTGAGCTGAATCGGGCCTTTCGCGCGATGAACAGACATGGGGGAGAAAGCCACGATCCCCTCATGACCGAAAGCGGTGTGAGGGGCGCCAAGCCCCAGAGGGTACGGCCCGGCGGACGGGGCGCCAGAGTCCCCGGATGGATGGTGCCCACCGGCCTGATCATGCTCAGCGCGATTCCGGTGGTCGCCGGTGCGCTGCGTCTGGGGGAACTGGCAGGTGGCGCGGCGGTCACCCCCGCCAACGCGCGATTCTTCGCGACACCGCTACCCGTGGTGTCACACGTCATCGGAGCGTCGCTCTACGGCATCGTGGGCGCCTTCCAGTTCGCGAAGAGGTTCCGTCGCCGGAGGCCGGCCTGGCATCGCATGACAGGACGGATTCTCGTCGTATGCGGACTCGTCGCCGCACTCTCCGGCCTGTGGATGACCGTGTTCCATCCTCGCCCGGAAGGCGACGGCGATCTCCTCGCGGCGTTCCGGCTCGTGTTCGGCACGGCGATGGCGGTCTCCCTCGTGCTCGGCTTCGCCGCCGTCCGGCGGAGAGATTTCCGCCGTCACCACGACTGGATGATCCGCGCCTACGCGATCGGCGTGGCCGCCGGCACCCAGGCGTTCACCCAGCTCCCCTGGATGCTCCTCGTCGGCCCCCTCGGCGAGACCCCCAGAGCCCTGCTCGTGACCGCCGGATGGGTCATCAACCTCGCCGTGGCCGAGTGGATCATCCGCAGACCCTAGTTCCTGACCCGATGGGTCTCGTACGCCCACATGGCGATCTCCACCCGGTTCCGGGCGCCGAGCTTGGCCATCAGGCTGGCGATATGGGTCTTGACGGTGCTGAGTGAGATGTGAAGTTCGTCAGCGATCTCACTGTTGGTGCGCCCCCGGGCCACCGTGACGAGGATCTGCTCCTCACGCTCGGTGAGCGCCTCGATGGGACGGACCGGCGGCGCGGCGGGCCCGGCGTGCGCGAAGGCGGTGAGCAGGCGGGCGGTGACGCTCGGAGCGATGAGGGCGTCACCGGCCGCCGCGGCGTGAACGGCCTGGGAGAGCAGCTCGGCGCCGGCGTTCTTCAGCAGGAACCCCCGGGCCCCCGCGCGCAGCGCCGCGTAGACGTACTCGTCGAGGTCGAAGGTGGTGATGACCACGACGGCGAGTGGGTCGTCGACGGTGGGCCCGGCGAGCATCCGGGTGGCCTCGATGCCGTTGAGCACGGGCATCCGGATGTCGAAAAGACACACGTCCGGTCGGAGCCGCCGGGCGAGTTCGACCGCTCGCCGCCCGTCGGCGGCCTCGCCGACCACCTCGATCCCCGGCTGCGCATCGAGGATCATCACCAGTCCGGTACGGACGATCTCCTGGTCGTCGGCGACCAGCACCCGGACGCTCATCCGGCCACCCCGGTACGCGGCAGCACGGCGGTGACGCTCCATCCCCGGTCGGGATCGGGGCCCGCCGCACAGGTGCCCCCGAGAAGATCAGCCCGTTCGATCATGCCGATGATCCCGTAACCGGGTGTCCCCGCGGGGCGAACGGGATCACCGTCATCGCTCACGCGCAGACGGACCGACGTGTCGTCGGCGCTGACCCGGACCAGGACGCGGGTGGCGTGCCGCGCGTGGCGCCGGGCGTTGGTGACCGACTCCTGGGCGAGGCGGTAGATCGCGGCCTCGACGGAAGGGGAGAGGCCGGCGGTGTCGCCCTCGATCTCCACCTGGACGGACGGGCCGGATCGTCCCGGGCTTTCGAGCTGGGAGAGATCGGCGATGCTCCGCCCAGGCGCCAGGTCCGCGGGCGCGTTCCGGCGGAGGACGTGAACCATGGCGCGCATCTCGGCGAGCGCCTGGGCCGCCTCAGCCTCGATCACCCGCAACGCCTCGGTGGCGGCGTCCGGCCGCGACGCCGCCGTCGCCAACCCCGCCTGTGCCCGGATCGCCATCGCCGAGACGTGATGGGCGACGGTGTCATGCAGGTCTCGGGCCAGTTGCTCACGTTCGAGCAGTTTGACCTGGTCAAGCTCCCGCGTCCGCGCCCTCGTCCGATAGCGGAACGCCGTTCCCACGGCGATCGCCGCGAGCACGACGGCGAAGGCGGCGGCGGTGTCGGCTGGACCGGAATAGTCCACGACCACGGAGAACGTGGCTTTGACGAGAATGATCGCCAACCCGATGATCGCCTCTCGCCCGGACCCCCACCGGAACAGCGCATAAGGCAGGAGAAGCAGATAAATCATGGTGTTGGACTCGGGCGAGACGCCACCCGTCAGCACCTGGGCCACACCCGACACGCCGAACGCGATCGCGACCATCAGCAGCGGCCGGGTGCGGCGCCACAACAAGGTGGGCACCAACCCGACCGCGAGGCTCACCGAGATGACCCGTGAGGGCATGTCCGGCCGCACCACTCCTTCGAGCAGCGCGACCGGCAGCAACACCCCTACGAGCACCCAGTCTCGCCACACCCGCCGTGGCGCGTCGGGGGAACGGGGCTCATGCCACACGGAGCGAATAAGGCCGTGCACGAAGTCATGGTACGAGAGCCCCCACCACAAACAATCAGCCCAAAGTACGAGACATTCGGCTCGCCGGCTCAGATCCTTCCGCTTCTCGCCCGTAATCGAAGTACCGGATTCACCTGTCCGCTCCCCGCGACCCCCCGGCTGTCACGCGCCAGGAGCCCGGTATGCCACCTCCATCCGCGCGGCGTCGTCGATCTCCTCCGGCGTCAGCAGGACAGCCGTCTTCGTCCGTACCGCCCCGGACGCCGATATCGTGAAACCCACGGCGGCCGAAGCCACATTGTTCGGCAGGTCGACGATCACATACGTGTCCGCCTCGCCGAACGCGAAGTACATCTGCTCGACCCGGCCGCCGACGCTTTCCGCCATGCGCTCCACCGCCTGCCGTCGCCCGGTGCCGCCATCCTGCAACACTCCCTTGAGGCCGTCCGCGGTGTAGGTCGCCTGAATCAGGTACTTGGGCATGATCGGCCCCTCTTCTCATGCCGCACCCTGCGCTGGGGCGGCCATTGCGGTCACGGGGTCGAAATTCTCGACTTAGAGTGACGGTAACCCCACCCGCTGTACTGGTTTTCCCTGTCGCGGTCTTACGCCGCGAAGCCCGCAGTGGTCTCACAGCGCATGCCCGCAGGCTCGGGAACCGCTGATCATGGTCACGCCGGGGCCGACGGCTCATGGTGTTGTTCGGCTGCATGTACCACGTGAAGATGGGCGCCTTTTCCGCAGCGAGCGCGGCGGAGTGGTCGCCTCGACGGCCTGCACCGAGGTCTGGCAGGAAGCCCGAAGACCGGCCTTCGCTCCCGCACAGGTGGCCTCTCCCCTGGCCCATAGGCCGTACGACCTGAGGCACGCGGCGGTGTCGCTCCGGCTCAACGCGGGCGTCTCGGCTCCCGACGTGGCAGAGCGTGCCGGGCACAGCGTGGACGTGCTCCTACGGGTCCACGCCAAGTGCCTCGACGGGCACAAGGACGGGCGAACAAGCGGATCGATGACGCGCTGACCGCGTGAGGCGCATGCCGTACGACCAGCGGAAGCACTTCGGGGTCCTTCAGCGAGCATGCAGCCTTGGCGGCCAGTCACGGCTGGCACCGGTTGCGGCTGATCCGTCACCCCGAGTCCTCGCCTGATTTCCCGGCTCACGCTGGTTCCGGGCGGCTATGGTGCGCCGTACCCGATTTGATCTAGATAGCAGGAGCGCGCAGTGATGAACGTGAGGGAGCCCGACTGGGCGTACGTGGCCAGGTCCCTCCTCAAGGTCCTGGCCGTCACCGCGGCATTGTTCCTGGCTCTCAGCGCGGCCGAACGAGTTCTGACGATGTTCATCGACTTCGACGACGAGCGGATGGCCCAGGTGTACGGCACGGCCGCTCGCGTCGCGAACCCGGATATGCGCCTGACGGACGGCCACGGCGATGACGAGGGGCTACTGGAGACGACCTACACGCTGTGGGGGGAGCCGCGCCGGGCCGGTCGCGGCGAGGGCTGGGCAGGGTACGAAATCACGAAGAACCTGTTCGGCACCGTCCGGGCCTCCTCCCTCGGCGAGTCATCCGGCAGCCTGGGCGGCGCGATCACCTCCATGGAGGCAGACCTCGGCGTCGACAGGGAACTTACGGAGAAGGCCCGAAAGACCATCGATGGGCTCCCCCAGACACTCGACGCCGTCGCTGTCGTGGAGTTCGCACACGTGATGACCACCGAGCAACTCGTCGCCTTCAACCGGAGGCACGGACTCTGCGGAGGAGCGGACGTCGCCTACATTTACTCCCCGTCCTTCTACGACGACTCCAGCGACGATCCCTCGTTGAACGCGGTCGTCTGGAACCGCGCCATGACCGAGGACCGCATCCGGGCGGATCTCACATATCAGTGCGAGACCGAGCCCGAGGCGGCGCTGAAGGAGTTCCGCAGATGGGTAGGGCTGCTTGACGAGGGGGACGACCTCAGCGATTTCGAGCTGAACTACGAGTGGCTCAACGGGACGGCCAAGGAGGGTGTCGTGTACGGGCTCGTGGCCGACCGCTGGAAGCTCGCCGACCTGCGCAAGCTCCTCGACGACCCGGAGGTGCGGACGATTCACCTCACCGACGTCGCCTTCGACCTCGGCGAGATCAAATAGCAGTCTTCGATGGGTTTCAGCGGCGTGGATGCGAGCCCCAGCGCCCACACCGCCCAGGGTTGTGCATGATCTAGCCGCTGCATGCCCGGTGCGCCTGATCGACGTGCTCACCCATGCCAACATGCCGGCCTTCGCCGGCCAGGGAGTCCCAGGGCTCGGGCGGCATGATCCACATGCTGTTCGAGCGCCACCGGTGTCGACCCCTCCCGTCCTGCGGCCAAAGATCCGTCAATCGCGTCCATGCCCGCACCTGTGCGATCGATGAGCGTGTCGTCGCGCTACCGAGGGCAGGAGGGCACCGGTCCGGCTCCGTTGCCATCTCCGTCGCGCTACCGCGATCGTTGGGCCGTTCTCGTTCCGCAGGCGATCGAAGCCGATCACCACTCGGCCGGAAAAGCAAAAGAGGCCCCGTAGGGCCTCTGAGCCGCCGTTTGCCTGGTGGCAGGTGCAGGACTTGAACCTGCACAGGCTGAACCGACGGTTTTGCAAGTCATGATCGTTCCCGCCGAGATATGGCCTCTCACCTGCGGCGCAGCCATGTCTACCTGCCACGACTTCCATGATCATTGCATATATGTCGTACGACGAGCCGATCACGGCTTGTCCGGAGCGGACGCACAGGAACCCTGGATCACCCGGTTTGCTTGGTCCGACCGCGGACGTTGATCAGGTTCTTGCCCGGCCCTCTCGCGGGCAAGCCGCCCCAGCGGGATGCGCCGGCCTCCTCCGACAGGCAGCATGGCAGAATGCCGGATCTGCTGTGGGATGAGGTCAGGAGCTTCTTCGACCCCGATCTGATGGGGAGCCTGCCGGATGTCTGGGTTGCGGATGCCTCGGTCGACGACTGGCAGGCGGTCCTCGATCTGATCGAGGTCCATGGTTGGAGGAGCGAGTACTCCGAGGGCGACATCGTCCTGCCGCTGCCTCACGCCGAGCAGGTGTTGTCCCTACCTGCGGATGCCGACTACCCAAGCCTGCGCGTCTGGCCGGCTCCGGATGTGCTGGCGATCTTCCGGTTTCTGTCGGAGGACATGATCGACTTCGATGTCGATCTGCGGGAGCTGCAGGGGCAGGAGCGGCTGGACCTTCTGTGCGGATTCTTCGTAGAGATCGGGCGGAAGCTGGGCAAGCCGGTGCTGATATCGCCGGAGGGTGACCCGGACCGTCCAGTGCTCGGGTTCGATGTCCGGGCCGACCGTGTGGTGCTGCTGACGGACCCTTGGGCCGGCTGACCACCACTGCGGAACGGACGTCCCGCAAGATTCGAACCCACGACCATCGGATCAGAGGCGGATCGGTCGTTGAGGGCTCCGTAATGCGGTGGCCTACGGCTGTGGGCTATGGGACGGTGAGTGGGATGAAGATCGTTCCGTGCAGGCTCCGCAGCAGTTGCACTCGGGCCATCCCTCCGGATGCGGTCGACGCATGAGGTACGTCGATCTCAACGCCTCGATGACCCTGCCCGGTGGTGTCGTTCACGGTGTCATCAGCCCGGCCGAGTACCTGGAACGGCTTCCCGAGTTCGCCGACGTACTGCCGGCGGGCGCTCGGGCGTTCGCAGCAGATCCCCAGCACTACGACTTCCACGGTCCGCGATGCGTGAAGGACCTCAACCTGGAGCGGATCTCGTTCGCCGAGACCGGCGGTGAGAACCGCATGGAACTCGCGTTCCGGCACAACTGCTGGAAGCACGAAGAGGACCTCGTCATCCGCTATGAGGGCGTGACGGGCTACAGACTCGACATCGCCGCCCCCTCCGGGATCGAACCGCGCAGCGTGGTGATCCTCGATGAGATCCTGCCGCACCCCGACGGATGCAGCCACGAGATCGCCTTCCGGCCCGGAACGACCATGGTGGTCTGCCGGGACCTGACCGCCACGTGGGTGGATATCGACTGCCCCGAGAAGCCCTCTCGCGCCTGAGGTCATCGGCAGAGCGTCCTGCTGGTCAACGGTGGCAGCGGTTTTCAAGAGGGCCGTATTCCAGATGGCGGCAGAGCCTCTGATCAGGGCGGGAGCACCTTCCGGCACCTCAACCACAGAAGATCATCCCGCATATGTCCCGCGCACTTCTCAATCCTCGCCTACCAGGACCCTGCGGTGGCCGCACATGTCGCGGGCGAGGACTTCCCTCCCAGCTCTTGACCTGTCCCGTCCACCATCCGAGAGCATGTCGATCATGCTGTTTCTCCGTTTCTCGGCCATCGGGCTTCTCTGCGGAGTCGTGCTGATCCCCCTCTTCTAGATCCAGCGGGGCGATGAATTCGAGCATCTGCGCCTGGCCGCACTGATGGGCTTGGACGTCGCCCAGGTCGTCACGGTCCCGATCGCGCTGGCGGTCGGAGCCTGGAAGGCTCGCCCTTGAAGCAAGCGCCCTCGGCCGTCGCCTCCAGGCTTCGTCCTCCTCATAGCTGTCGACCTCCCAGGACGGGACCGCTGTGTCAAGGGTCAGCGAAGCTGATCGTGAGGCAACGGCGCAGGCGCCCTCGACTCGGCGAGCACGAGACACCTGGGCGGCAAGGAGGACGAAGGGCCATCGGATTAGAAGTGGATGACCCTTCATGGGCTTCGCGTAGCCTCTGATCCGCGGAATGAGACGTCGGGGGTCAGCCGAAGACGGAGATCATCCCGTGCATATCCCGCAACGCCTATTGAGTAGCCACGGCTCCCTATGAGTCCCTCATGGTCTCCTCACCGACGGGCATGCAACGGGCACGGGGCATGGCTTCTGCTTCCTCGCGGCATGCCTATGGTCGTATGGCCGGGCCGAGGAAGGAACGTCTCCACACGGTCCTGCGGACGCCGGCTCGGCCGAGCTAGACGCTGGCATGGATGTGCTCGCGCTGTGTGCTTTCCCGCATGACAGCGGTCTCAGAGTTTGTACAGCCTGTTGAACGGTGTAGTGATTCGTTGCTGCCGCGATCCGAAATCGATGAACACGGCGATCTCGTCTTCTACAGCGATGACGACGCCGAGACCATACCGATCATGGGTCACTTGGTCGTTCACGCTGAACCGCTCGGCAGGCGGGGCGGGGGGCGGGGGCTTGAAGGGACTTGTGGACAGGTGGCGACGGGGCGCGCCGCTGGCTGACTTCATCCCCACCAGTATGTGCCGCCTGTTAGAACGCTCGCAACGGGACATGGACATGGCCCTAAAAATGACCAAGGTGCGAGTCTGGATCAGCGTCCTGACCTGGGCCTTCGCGCGTGGAGCGGATGACGGGAATCGAACCCGCGCTGTCAGCTTGGGAACTGCATCGATCATGGCCTACTGGAACCCTGAGCTGGGCAGCGAGCCGGTCCTGAGTGACCGTGGCGGACCCCTCGTCCCCCTCTTAATGGCCCGCTAATGGCCCAACGATCAGCCAGCGACCTGGCATTTCTCGCGCAACGCGCGTACCCCGGCCCGCCTGATCATCCCGTCCGCCTTCGACCCGCCCGAAGGGGAAGCGGGCCAGGGCCACGGGGACAAGGTGGAGCCCCCAACCGCAGGAACGACCTTGGCCCCGTGGCCCTGGTCTGCTCGGCTTGTCCCGGGTCGATGGTGGGCGGGATGATCAGGCTTCCACCTCAGCCACCCACGAACCTCAGGCCCGAACGGCGATCATCCCGGAGCCGGAGCGCCCCCGCCGGAGGCGATCTTTTCCATGAGGTACGGGTGGAGAGATCATCCGAGTAGCGGGAACTCGGCACGTGAGTGCCAGCGGTCTCCGTCGCTGACGAAGAGGCTGACCAACGTGACGTTGGCTGTGATGGGCAGTCGTGCGGTCAGCGCGGCTTCCGCCTCGTCGAGCACATGCGCCTGTTGGCCGTGGGCGACGGTCAGGCGCGGGATGACCTCCGTGAACTATCCACCGTAGGGCAGCGCTTCGGGCCACCGTGCCACGACGGCCTCGGTCAGGGCGTGAAAGGGCTGGTCAGGTGTCGACGCGAGGTAGAGCACGTCGGGGAAACGCTGGCACTTGTCGAACCGGACAGTGAACGGCCTGTGCTCGCCGAGCAGTGCCCTGAGTTCGTCGAACATTGCAGTGTCGATGCGATCAATGTCCAGGAAGGGCACGAGCACCGTCACATGCGCGGGAACCCCGGCCGAGGCGAAGGAATCAAAACGCTACCGCCAGCGTCCGACCACTGGCTCAGCTTCCTTCACCACGGCCAGCAAGGCCGTCTCGCCTGCTCGGTACTGTCCTGAAGTGCCGTCCGACATGGTCGGATGATCTCAAGCTTCAAGGCATGCCTGCTACCTCTTTATGTCGCAGTCGCCTCGCATACCGAACGGCCCGGGCCGCTGCCGCCCGGGACCGACCCCCAGGCCGCACACCCG
Organism: Streptosporangium sandarakinum; assembly: GCF_013409935.1. Classification (GTDB taxonomy): domain Bacteria; phylum Actinomycetota; class Actinomycetes; order Streptosporangiales; family Streptosporangiaceae; genus Streptosporangium; species Streptosporangium nondiastaticum. The sequence goes on from NZ_JACCCO010000001.1 coordinate 2,910,242, forward strand.
GGCGGCGGAGGGCCGTCGGCGGCGCGCAGCGCCGCCGCTTGACGCGCTCGCCCTCCGCCTCGACGGCAAGGCGGCGGCGCCGAACACGATCGCCCGTAAGCGGGCCGTCTTCCATGCCGTTCTTGAGTACGCGGCGGAGCTGGAAGAGCTGTCGGCCAATCCGCTGCACAAGGTCAAGTGGAAACCACCCAAGGTCACCGAGACCGTGGACCCTCGCGTGGCGGTCAATCCGCGGCAGGCCCAGGAACTTCTGACCATGGTCACCTACGTGGGTGGCCGGGGCAGGGGCCGGCGGCTCATGGCGCTGTTCGCCTGTATGTACTACGCGGCGCTGCGCCCGGCTGAAGCGGTCGGCCTGCGTATCCAGGACTGCCACCTGCCGCTCAAGGGCTGGGGGCGGCTGACGGTCGATGTCTCCCGGCCGGAGGTCAACACTCAGTGGACCGACAGCGGGGACGCCCACGAGGAACGCGGGCTCAAGCATCGGGGCCGTGACGACGTGCGTCCGGTGCCGATCCCGCCGACGTTGGTCAAGATCCTTCGGGAGCACATCGCCGAGTACGGCACCGGTGAAGATGGGCGCCTTTTCCGCAGCGAGCGCGGCGGAGTGGTCGCCTCGACGGCCTACACCGAGGTCTGGCAGGAAGCTCGAAGACTGGCCTTCACTCCCGCCCAGGTGGCCTCCCCCCTGGCCCGCAGGCCGTACGACCTGAGGCACGCGGCGGTGTCGCTCTGGCTCAACGCGGGTGTCTCGGCTCCCGACGTGGCGGAGCGAGCCGGGCACAGCGTGGATGTGCTCCTACGGGTCTACGCCAAGTGCCTCGACGGGCACAAGGACGTGGCGAACAAGCGGATCGATGACGCGCTGACCGCGTGAGGCGCATGCCGTACGGCCAAGGCCCCGGAAGCGCTCCGGGGTCCTTCGGCGTTTCGGGGCCGGTCCCCGTCTCCAAGACGACCGAAAAGCCCGGCACGACCTGGGGAAACACGGCCAAGATCATTGCACGTATATTGGTGGACCGGCGACAGGCGGCGGCTCAGAGCGGCACACGGCTGCATGGCCCGGAAAAGCAAAAGAGGCCCCGTAGGGCCTCTGAGCTGCCAGTTGGCTGGTGGCAGGTGCAGGACTTGAACCTGCGTAGGCTGAGCCGACGGTTTTACAGAGCCCTGCCGATGGCTCCTCTACATAGCTTCTGACCTGCAGAAAGCTAAGTCTTCTCTTTCCCGGAACGACCAAGGCGACGCGCATCCGACGCAACGCTCACATCAGAGTGATCTTCTTGGTCTCAAGTGACAACTAGTTGCATTCCACGAACGTCATGTAACACAGTTACGTACCAGTCGGCGGCATAGTGGAGGTGGTGATTCGGGTGGCACCATCCGGAGAAGTTCAGGGGCACAGGGCTCCAGAACCATGGTTCACAGGAAAAATAGGAACAGTCCTCTTATATCGGGTAAATCGGAGACCCAGGACAAATCAGACTCTTGGTGCTGAACAGCCCTCTTCGGTTATGGTGCACATCTCAGAAGTCCTTAGCTTCGGCCAGTCAGTGACAGCAGGGCGTCAAACCAACGCTCGCGACTGGATCTTAGGGAATGAGACAATCTCGGACGATCAAACGGTTCTTACCGGTCAGATTGGGTGGCACAGGTCTAGCGAGCGAACAACAGATAAATTTGATCCGGTAACAAAGACTTGGATAGACTCCGTAGAATCTTCGGAGATATCCGCAAGAGCACCCTTCATTTTTCATAGCCCCAGTCGGATTTTAGGTGTATTAAAACATCCAACGTTCACCGAGAAAACCATCTCTCTAGTCTTTGAAACACTGCTTCGACAAGGAGAAGAGAGGCGAGATTGGCCGTCCACTGAATGGTCAGTAGAGCCCATACTAGATGAGATAGATTTCATAAACTGGCTGCACAGCGTTGAGTCCGTTCAGCGGGTTAATCTAGTGGCTAGGATGCCCAACCCGGATGGACTAGACGAGTTCGGTTCGGTCTGGCAAGAGATGGAGAGACACAAAGCACGCCTTCTCAAACAGATCATGGAAGCAGCAGACGAACGTGAAGGTCTTATTGACATCGAAGAAGACGAACGCGTGAAAGCGCACATCGCGATGAGCGCAAACGGCTTCGGATACATAACAGCAAAGGGAATTAGGAATGGCAGGGAGACCAAATACGATCAGAGAGAGAAGGTCGCCCGAGAAACAACAGAAGAACTTGGCCCCAACTGGATAGAGACCGCACAAGAGGTACTAGAGGTTGTGCGTAGGAGACATGCCCGAGCAGCACGCAGAAGGGAGTCGCAATCCGCAGAGAGGAGAACGTTAGGTGAACCTCAATCGTAGCGACTTCGGCTTTTGGAAAAATGCCAAAGACATGCCAGCTGGACAACTGATAGGAATCGAGGGGATATTCGCCCTAATATTAGGCGGCCTCGGGTGCGGCCTACTAATTCCCTCAACAAAAATAGCCGACCGCGTCGTGATTGCTGGCGACTTCTTAACTCTCATAGGGGCGCTCTTAGGAGTGATGGTCGCCGCATTCGCTTTAGTAATAACTTTATTTTCAGACAGTTATCTGCTTCAACTGAAGACACACCCTAGCGGGGTGAGGATCTTTCTTGCACCGTTCGTGGTGAACATTGGATTTAACGTTGGTGCCGTTATTGGAGCAGTGGCCTACCGGTCAACAGCATCGCATCTTCCCGCGACTCTTGAGCAGTCATTTTTTGTAGCAATAGGAACGATGTTTGTTTTTGTACTGTTGAAGATAGTAGCGATCTCCCGGAATGTCCTAGCTCATGGAGTAACGAGGGCAGAGGTGGCCGAAATCGAGCAGATGCAGCGGATGATAGACAAACCCAACCGGGACAAAGACCTCTAAGCCCTCCAACACCTCCTTACATCTCTTCGTCCAAGACATCAGCCGCGAGGCTAATGGAGACGCCTTCTTCATCAGTTATTGCAGAGTGGAGATGCACACCGCTCCCTCTGCGAATACCGTGCGGCCATGCTTCCGCGCCAAGAGCGTTGCGCCATGCCTCAAAATCATCCTGGCGTTGGATGGGATCGGCCGCATTGCATTCCCCCACCAGCGTGGGACCAGAACCACCATCCGTGATGGTCCATGAAATAGCCGGAAGCCGTTCCGTGTTTGCCTGCCCCAGAAGCCTTCCAAGAGCTGCGTAGGCTCGCTGCTGCGCCTTCTGCTGGTTGTCCATGGCTACCTCCGTATTCGTGCTCGTGCCGCTCAGGACAGAACGCTCGCGTCAGGCAGCGTGATCGGTGCCTCTCCGCGGTCGTGGTCGTACATGCCAGCCAGGGCGGGGAGGAACGCCTGAAGGTGCGTCTTCCACCGGCCGCACAGCGCCGACCGCGCGGCGGAGTCGGTGTGAAGCAGGAACCGCAAGTGCCTCAGTCCATGCATGAGCACGTCGATGTACCGGGGAATCGGCGCCTCGGTGGCTTCCACCGGAATGGGCTTACCGACCGCATCGGGCAGTGCGGGATTGATCGGCGAAGCGTCCGGCCACTGTTCACGGGCCAGGTCTGAGCAGCCGACGATGGCCACGTACGTCAGGATCACATCGCCGTCCTCCGCACGCCACGAGGTGGAGTGCAGGAGCGTCACGTCGGCCGATGCCGAGTGGTCCGCAAGGAGCGTTTCGACAGTGGTGTGCGGATCGCTGTCCTGGGTGATGGGGCCTGAGCGCCATGCGTCGGCCCCGCTGATCAGCCAGAGCCCGACAGCGTCCGCCGTCACCGGCCAGACCTCTACGCGGACCCCTGCGCGGTCAGACATGTTCATCCTCCGATGTCTTCGGCCGGCCTACGCTCCTGGCCGTCTTGACCAACTGAGCCGCCCTCGCTTTGGACACTCCGATCCGGTCGGCGAGGCCAGCCAGCGACATGCGTTCGGTCTCGAAGATTCGAGCCGCTTGCTCAGCTCGTAGGTCTGCGGAGGCTTCGTAAAGCTTCCGCAGGGTCTCTACCAGCTCTGTCGCCTGCTGGAACGCCTGGTTGGGGTCGCCAATCTCTCGAACGGCGCCCGCTGCCGCCTCGGAGTCGCGCTCAAGAGCCGCCAGGGCAGCGGCGACGGCCTTGGTCGCATCCTCCTCTGTCATGAGACCCAGCGTACGCCGCTTCGTCAAGGACCCCCTACACAAATCGTGTAGCACCCCCTTGACGTTCGTGCAGGGGGCTCTGTACGGTCGTTCGTGTAGCACCCCCTAGACGAACGACTTGGAGGGAGCACTGTGATCCCGACCCCGAAGCCCCGCCGCTTCATCGCTGCCCTGTTGATGGCCCTCGCGGCCTTCTACATCGTCACCTAGCCCGAGAAGGCCGCCGCTGCGGTCACGAGCGCCACGCACGGCGCGGCCAAGGTCGCGGACGCGCTGATGACCTTCGCCAACGCTCTGGGCTGACTTCTCCGCTTCACATAAGCGGGGCGACCCCCATCCGCCAAGACGCAGGGCCGCCCCTCACTCCCGCAAAGGAGCACAACCATCATGACCCGCCCGTTCGCCGCGGCCAAGTCGGACTGCTGCCCGTCGGACTGCCGCAACGGCCAGATCTGGAACCCCGGCTCCGGCTCCTACCCGTGCCCGATCTGCCAGGGCTCCACCGGCGCAAGCAAGGTCACCCGATGAGAGGCCAGTGGCCGGCCGGGGCCAACGACATCACGCCCGGCAAGCCGCTCCACACCTGCGTCTGCGGAGCGATCAGCTCCAGCCCGATCAACCACGACCACTCCCGGAAGTAAGGAGAGAGCGATGTCTCAGACCGACAAGTGCGGCGGCTCATTCGCCAACGGAGAGGAGCTGTTCGTCTGCGACCGCGACAACGACCGGCACCTGGTCCACCGCGACGCCAGCGGCACCACGGCCGTGAAGGTGCCTGGTGGGTTCCTGGTCAGCAAGCCGAAGCGCGCGTAGCGGCGTTGCGGGTGCTCGCCCGGTCCCCGAGGTCGGGCGGGTGCCCGGAGCAGCCAGCTCCGTCACCCCGAAAGGAAGCAACAGCGTGAGCAAGCGCAAGAGCACCACGAACGTCACCACCAGTGGCTGGACCGCCGTCCAGGTCGGCAGGGTCGTCGACTCCGGCGAGGAGCCGACGACGCTGACTCCCCCCAGGGGGGCCGCCTCCGGCACCGTGACCAACGTCCGGTCCGGTAACGCCCGGGTCGGTCTCCAGGCCGACGAGGTCCGCGGCGGGCTGACCATCCGGATGCCGCGGTGATGACGATGACCGAGTACACGCACCCCGACGTGCTGACCATCGGCGTCCGGGACGGCTGGGCCGAGGCGGAGACCGACCCAAGCCGCATCGACTGGCCCGCCCGGCAGATCACTGCGGCGATCCCGTTCGAGGTCATCGACGGCCGCCCGGTCAACCCCTGCGAGAAGACCAGCATCCAGCGTGGACGCAATGAACTCGGCCACTGGGGCGAGAAGCAGGCGGCCGACGCGATCGTCACCGCCGACCACGCCGGCAACCGATGGCTGCTCATGGTGGAGCGGGACGACAACCACGGCTGGGCCATCCCCGGCGGCTGCCTCGACCCGGGGGAGGACTCGCTGAGCGCTGCGATCCGGGAACTGGAGGAGGAGACCTGCTTGGTCATCGAGGGCGCCGCCTGGCAGGTCCTCCCGGCTCGGTACGTGCCGGACCCGAGGGCCAGCGATGAAGCGTGGATGGTGACCTGGCCCGCCATGGCCGATCTGGGCGACGTCGCCGAGCTACCCGCCGTGGTAGGAGCTGACGACGCCCGGCGGGCGGCGTGGGTACCGGCCGACTCCTACGCCGCCCTGGTGGCTCACCTGGCTGACGTCTACGAGGCGTCGGTATTCCGCGCGCACGAGGCCATGCTCGCCGAGGTACTCGGCTGACACCTGCGGGTGCTCGCCCGGCCTATGTGGTCGGGCGGGTGCCCGGAGCAGTCAGCTCCGCTTCTATCACGCCGGGGCGGTTCCCAACCGCCAAGTCCGAAACCGCCCCGACCTCTCCCGGTAAAGGAGTTCCACCATCATGTCCCACTCATCCACCCGAGCGCAGCACGGGCTCACCTGGCTGCCGCCGGGGACCGCGAGCACCCAGGAACTGAACCCGGCCGACGCCTGGAACGTCCTGGCCGAGGCCGGCGAATGCCGCTATGACCGCGACCTGCACGCCGGACCCGACCACCCGGAAAGCGAGGAGGAGCGCGCCGCCCGCGTCCAGGTCGCCCGCGAGGTGTGCGGCCCGTGCCCGGTGCGGGCACTGTGCCTGGCCTACGCCCTGACCGTCCGCCCCGCCACCGGCGTGTGGGCCACTCACACCGCCGAGGAGATCGGCCACCTGGCCGACGTCCTCCCCGCGCTGGCGGAGGTGGCCTAGCTCATGGGCCGCTACCAGTGCCCGCTGTGCTCGGGCCGCCACCGCAGCGAGGACCTGCCGCGCTGCTCGGTCCACACCCTCGGCTACGACCACGCCTGCTCCGGCTGCCGCGCCGCGGCCACGCAGACCCCGTGCGGAGGTGGCCGGTGATGGCCCGCTTCTCCTGCACCGACTGCGGCGCCCGCTCCCACAGTCCGATCGGCTGCCGCCGCTGCGGCACTACCGCCGCCCGCCCGATCCCGCGCTGCCCCGTCCACGGCATCCGCTGCACGGCCGCCTGCCGGCTGTGCCGCACCCTCGCCCATTCCACGCCCTGACCCGAGGTGACTGCCATGACGAGCAAGAAGAACCGCAAGAGCAGCGTGCTTTGGTCGCCGGACCTGGACGCCTACGCCTCCGGCCGGATCGACGTCTCCCAGATCCGCTGCGCCCTGTGCGAGCAAGCGCCGTGCGCCTGCCCCGAGTTCGGCACGAAGGAGTACTTCGCGCTGATCGACCGGCGGCACGGCCGCACGGGAGGTGCGCGATGAGCCGCCACACTCCCGCTGAGATGTCCGCCGAGGAACTGGCCGGCGTCCTGGGCCGTGAGCGCCAGGCCGCCGAAGTACGGCGCGCCGACGAGCTGGCCCGCACCCGCGCGCAGGCTGCCCACGAGCGAGCCCGCGCCGATGTCGCCGTCGGCTCACGCCTGGAGGAGCTGGCCCGCGCCGAGCGGGAGGCGTCCGCCAAGGCCGATGCGGAGCTGGCCCGCATGTACCGGGCAGCGCTCACCTCCGGAGAGCGCATCCGCATCTCTGCCGGACTGTCACAGTCGGCCGAGGCCAGGGCGCTGCGCCTGGAGCGCCTACGGACCCTGAACCTCAAGGTCCTCGTGCCAGTACTGCTGGGGTTCGCCGCCTGGTCCACCACGGGCGTACAGGGCGGCGCGGCCCGGCTGATGGCCATCGGCTCGGATGAGGCGATGTGGTGGGCGCTGTGGCTGCTGGAGCCGGTCCTGATCGGCGCGGTGGCCTGGGTCATCATCGCCCGCGCCCGCCTGGCCGCCTCCGGTGGCCGGCTGGCCGAGGCCGCCGAGTGGATCGCCGTCGCCTGCCTGGGCACGAGCGTGATCCTCAACGTCATCAGCGCGTTTCCCGGCGAGGGTGGCCCGACCGGCTGGGCGGTGGTCGGCGCGATCATCGCGCACGCCATCGGCCCGTTCGGAGCGGCGGGGACCGCGCACCTGATAGGCGTCATCGACGCGAGCATCGCGCACGCCGATCCCTGGCACGACGAGCGCGGGGAGCGGGTGCCGCGCCTGGCGGAGATGGACCTGCGCCCGCCCGTCTCACCTGCGCTTGACGCCGCGCACGAGAACGCGAGCCCGGCCGTTTCGCAGAGCACTCCAGAGCGCCCCCCGCTGGCGTGGCCGATCTCGGCTGACGGGCGGGAGCTGCTGCCGATCATCGCGCGTTCGGCCCCCGCATCGGCACGGGCGCGCGGCACCGCGCGAAACGGGGCTGGCCAGGGGGGATCGGCCACGCTGAGAGCGCCCCGCCCGGTGCGCCCGGCAGCACGCCCGAACAAGGGCGCGGCGCTGCCGCCGGTCTTGAAGGGCGTGCCTGCCCGTTCGGTCACCGATGAGGAGCTGACCCAGCGCCTGGCCGCTCTCATGGACGCGGATGCGCTCGCCGAGAGCGCGTCCATCCGGCAGGTGGCGACCGCTCTGGGGATCGGGTTCGAGCGCGCCAAGCGCGTGCGGGCCGCCCTCGCCGCAACCGCGTCTGAGCACGGTGAGGAGGTCGCGGCATGAGCACGCTCGCCGTCTGCCTGATCCTGCTGCTTCTCGTCCTCGGGTCGATCACCGAGCCGCGCCCGGGGGATCGCACCCCGGCGCAGGTGGCCGCCTGCCTCGCCACCGCCACACCGCGCGGCTGCCTGGGCTGGCTGGCCGGGGTGTTCCTCGCCGTGCCGCTGTACGCCGCCGCCGTCGCCACCCGTACCGCCCTGTGGCTGGCCCTGGCCGGCCTGTCGTGGACGGCGTGCGCGCTCACCACGCTGCTGGCCATGGACGGCCGCGCGGTCCGGATGGCCCGCATGGCGGGAGGCCGAGCATGAGCGCCCGCCCCCACCCCAACTTTGACTTCACCGAACCGCTGAAAGGTGGTGCCGCCATGGGAGACCTCGTCCGATTCCCCCAGCGGCGCGACGCCGACGCCGCGCCGCCGCTTCCGCTTCCCGCCCGCGCCGATGCCGCTCCCGCCGCGCTGGAGGGCACGCTGCTGCCCCGCCCGGAGACCACGCAGGCCGCCGACGTCGCGCCGCTGCCGATGCGGATCACCGGGCGCGTCATCGCGGCGCGCGATGCCGAGCAGACCGCCGCCATCGTCCGGGCGGTGCTGCGCACCTCCCTGACCATCGGCCAGGGCTGGCACTCGTGGCTGATCCGCTCCTGGGACGCGCTCACCCTGGGGGTCTACCGCAAGCAGATCCGCGCGGCCGAAGCCATGGGCGACCGTGATGCGCTGGCCGAGTGGGTCGAGCGCAAGGAGCGGGCCGTCCAGCAGCGGCACGCCCGTCTCATGGACCTGCCGCTGACGGCCCTGAACGTCGCGAAGTTCCTCGGGATCTCACTGGTCGGCGCGCTGGTGCTGTTGCTGCTGCTCAGCCTCGCGGTGTGGGCCACCGGGGTGGGTGAGTTCGGCGCGGTGTTCGGCGCCGTCGGCGCCCTGGTCCGCGGCATCTTCCAGGTGGTGGCAGCCGTCTGGACGCCCCTGCTGGTCTGCTCGCCGGCCGCGTTGCTGCTGGCCGCCTGGCGGGAAGGCCGCCGCCGCGGCATCACGCCCGTCTGGCTGGCCGCCAGCGGCGCCGGCCGGGATGACACCGGTGCTCCGATCACCCCGTCCATCGTGGTCACCGCCCTGCGGGACCTGAACTACGCCCCGCTGCGCAAGGCCATCAAGGAGATGGGCGACGCCGGTGCGGCCATGCTCAGCCCGATCCGCATCGCCGGATGCGGTGTCGAGGTGGACGTGACCCTGCCCTCGGGCTCCTCTACGGACGAAGTGCAGAAGCGGCGCCGCAAGCTGGCGGAGAACCTCGGCCGCCACGAGCACGAACTGTTCATCACCATCCCGCAGGCCGCCCGCACGGTGCGGCTGTGGATCGCCGACTCCGGCGCACTGGACGAGCCGATCGGCCCGTCCCCGCTGGTCACCGACCCGGAGATGAAGGCCGACTACAAGAGCGGCCGGGCGCCGTGGGGCCAAGACCTGCGCGGGGACGCCGCAGCGATCAGCCTGTATCAGCGGCATCTGCTGATCACGGGGCTGTCCAACCAGGGCAAGACCGCCTCGCTGCGGGCGCTGGCGCTGTGGCTGGGCTTCGACCCGAAGGTGGAGTTCCGTATCGGTGACCTCAAGGGCGTAGGCGACTGGGCCATGTTCGACGGCCTGGCCACCGTACTGATCCAGGGGCCGACCGATGAGCATGTCATAGCCGTGACGGAGATGGTCGAGGAGGGCGTGCGGGAGATGGAGCGGCGCCTGCTCGCCAAGCCCGGCACCCGGTTCGCCCCGCTGATCCTGATCGTGGACGAGGCGCAGGTGGCGTTCATGTGCCCGGCCAAGGGCGAGGACGGCCGGCCCTACGGCGGGACGAAGGCCACGTCCCGGTACTTCATGGCGGCCCGGAAGCTTCAGAACCAGGGGCGGGCCGTGGACGTGCTGCTGTGGCAGGGCACGCAGAACCCCACCGACGCAAACCTGCCCGTCCTCGTCCGCGAGGGCGCTCACATCCGCACGTCGCTGGCCGTCGGCACCGAGTCGCAGTCGCGTATGGCGCTGGGCGACAAGGCCGTTGATGGCGGCGCGTCACCTCACCTGCTGCGGCAGGGCCTCGACAAGGGAACGCTCGTCAGCAACGGCGAGGGCTTGACGCTGCCGACGGGCCAGTCGTCGATCACGATCCGCACGCACTACATCTCCGACGAGGAGGCCGTCGAGGTCGCCGACCGGGCCAAGGCCCACCGCAAGAACGTGACCACCCGCGCCAGCGTGGTCCCCGAGGAGCAGATCGACCCTTACGCCGACATCGCCGACGTGCTGGGGGACGCGCCGCGGATGCCCACCCAGGAGGTTCTGCAGCGCCTGACCGAGCGCAACCCCGGCACCTACCGGGAGTGGACCTTCGCCGACCTGAAGCGGGTTCTGGAGGGGTCCGGGGCCGAGCCGTACAAGTCCGACGGCCGCATGGTCATCAGCCGCGACCGCATCCTGACCGCCCTCGCCCAGCGCGAGCAGAACCACCGCCAATACCACGCTGAGTAGCGGGAAGCCGTCAGGGATGCCCTCAGGGAGGCAGGGAGAACTCCCTGACCGCCTCCCTGCCCCGCCTCCCTGGCCACCACCAGCGCAAACACCTCTTCAGGGAGGCAGGGAGGCACCTCCCGGCATGGCCCTGGAACCCCCTCAGGGGCCGCTTCGCGGGCGGGGCCTTCCGCCTCCCTGCCCGGCGACCTGACTCCGCTCCGTCACCACACAGACGCCCCGGGAAACCCGATCAGGCCACCTGTGCGCGCCCGACATACGCCACCTTTCACCGATCTTCATCACCACCGTCAAGGAGACATCCATGTCCACCCCGACCACCACCACCCGCTCCCGCCGCCGCGAGGTCACCACAGACCTGACCGGCCGCGAGCTGCGTGAGATCTTCGACGCCGTCCTACCGCACGCCGGCACCGACGACACCCTCCCGCCGATCACCATGCTCACCCTCGACGTGACCGACGGCTGGCTACACGTCCTGGCCACCGACCGCTACACCCTCGGCATCGTCCGCCACCCGCTGCCGACCACCTGGGGGCACTTCGCGCTCACCCTGCCCGCCCGCGCCGTCCAGGCCGTGCTCCGCCAGATCAAGCTTCGCGCCACCCTCACGATCCGCCTGACCCCAGACGGCCTGAGCATCGACCAGACCAGCGAACCCGCCCTGAGCTACCGCCTCCCGGCCAGCGGCGAGCACCCGCTGCTGTCCGACTGGCGCGCCTGGATAGCCGAGCGCGCCCGCCTGACGCCTGACCCGGTGCTGACCTCGCCGCACGGCGTGGCCCTGAACGCCGCCTACCTGGCCCGGTTCCGCCCCGCGACCCGCACCGGCGCCCCCTTGGAGATCCGCCCGGCCGGGCGCTGCATGCTCATCACCTGCGGCACCCACTTCCTCGGCCTGATCTCCGCGATGGACCTGACGAGGGCCCACGCCGAGACCCCTGACCCGCTGACCGCCTGGCTGCCTGCCCCCGCCGATGGGGAGGTCGCCGCATGACGACCATGACCGCGGCGCCGGTGTTCTACCTCGGCGCCCACCAACCGCACTGGCTGTGGACCGCAGACTTCCCGCTGTTCGTCAGCCACCGCCAGCTGGCCCGCAAGGCCACGCTGCGCCCGGCCCGTACCCGGTGGGCGCTGGACTCCGGCGGCTTCACCGAGCTGAGCCTGCACGGCCGATGGATCACCAGCCCCGAGCAGTACGCCGCCGCGGTCACCCGCTACCACGAGCAGATCGGACAGTTGGACTTCGCTGCACCGCAGGACTGGATGTGCGAGCCGTTCATGCTCCAGCGCACCGGGCTGAGCGTGCGCGAGCACCAGCACCGCACCATCGCCAACTACCTACACCTGCGCCGAATCGCCCCACATCTGCCGTTCATTCCGGTGCTTCAGGGCTGGCAGCTGAGCGACTACCTCACCTGCCTGCGGCTGTATGAGGCCGCCGGAGTGGACTTGGCCGCCCTGCCGCGCGTCAGCTTGGGCTCGGTCTGCCGCCGCCAGTCCACCGCAGAGATCGAAGCCATCGTCACCACCTTGGCCCGCGCCGGGCTGCGCCTGCACGGCTTCGGCGTCAAGACCGGTGGCCTGCACCGCTACGGCCCACACCTGGCATCAGCCGACTCCATGGCCTGGAGCTACGCCGCCCGCCGCGAACCACCCCTGCCGGGCTGCACCGGTCACAAGAACTGCGCCAACTGCCTGCGCTACGCCACCACCTGGCGCACCCGCCTGCTGACCGGCCTAAAACGACGCGGCCACCAAGCCGACCTCTTCGACTACCTCGGAGACGCCGCATGACCACACCTTCGCCCCTGCGCTACGCCCTGGCCGCCGTCCGCGACTGGAACGTCTTCCCGCTCACCACCCGCTGACCGAAGGAAACCCATGAGCACCATGACTCAGGCGATCGAGGACATCCTCGACGCCCTCGACGACCGCGACCTTCCCGCCGCCCGCGAGCACTTCGATCGGGCCATCCACGGCGAGCCGTCGGCCGTGACCGACCTCCTCAAGCGGCTCGCCGCGACCGTCCCCATCCCCACCGGGATGATCGTGTTCGGGTTCGGGATCGACATCTGGAACAACCCGCACCGCGACGACTACGCCTGGCGGTGCGGCGACTGCCCATGGACCGGCAGCAACTACCGCAGCATGCCGGCCGCCCGCACCGCAGCCCAGGAACACGCCGCCGACCACCAGGCCACCGGAAAGCCCGTCCCGGCCGTCGTGGAGTACGGCAGCACCCTGCACACCGCAGGGGCGGCGTGGTAACCGTCATGAGCGTCCCCGACCGGCTCCGTTACGCCCTGGCCGCTGCCGCCCGCGGCTGGGCGATCTTCCCCATCGCCATCGGCGACAAGCCACCCGTCAAGGGCTTCACCGACTGGGAGGCCAAGGCCACCGCCGATCCCGAGAAGATCCGCCGCATCTGGTCGCGGGCGCCGTACAACATCGGCATCGCCTGCGGTCCGTCCGGCCTGGTCGTGATCGACCTGGACACCCCCAAACCCGACGAGGACGGGCTTCGCCCGCCGCCCCCTTGGGACCTGCCGGGGGTGAACGACGGCGCCGACGTACTGGCCGTCATCTGCGAACGCGCCGGCCAGCCGCTGCCGCTGGAGACCTTCCAGGTCCGCACCCGCCGCGGCGGCACCCACCTGTACTTCGCCGCCCCGGACGGGGCCCGGCTGGGCAACACCGAGGGCGACAAGGGCAACGGCCTGGGCTGGCTGATCGACACCCGCGCCCATGGCGGTTACGTCCTCGGCCCCGGCAGCCACGTGAACCGGCTAGACGGCACCGGCGCCTATGAGGTGCTGCACAACGCGCCCCCGGCCCCGCTGCCCCCCTTCCTGTTCCAGCTGCTTGCACCCCCGCCCCGTCCGGCGCCGACGCCCGTGCGGCTGAGCCTGCCCGACACCCGCCGGGGTGCCTACCTGCACGCGGCCATCACCCGCGAGCTGGACCGGGTGGCCGCCGCACCGACCGGCCAGCGCAACAGCACCCTCTATCTGGCCGCGATCGCCCTCGGCCAGCTGGTCGCCGGTGGCGCACTCGGCGAGACGGAGGTGACGACCTTGCTGGAACAGGAGGGGGTCGATGCCGGGCTGAGCCGCGCCGAGACCCTGCGCACCATCGCCTCCGGCCTGAGAGCCGGCGCCAAGCGACCCCGCACGGTGGCCGCATGACCACCCGATCGACGCACCTGAGGAGCTGAACCGATGTCTGAGCACACCATGCGTGGCGCGCTGCTCCTGGACGCTCTGCTGGCCGCGCTGACCCGCTACGTCATCCTGCCGAGCCCGGAGGCCGCCGATGCGGTCACGCTGTGGATCGCCGCCACCCACGCCCAACCGGCCTGGGCGCACGCCCCCCGGCTGGTGATCCGCGCTCCCGAGAAGCGGTGCGGCAAGTCCCGGCTGCTGGACGTGGTCGAGGCCACCTGCCATGACCCGTTCATCACCGTCAACAGCTCAAGCGCCGCGGTCTACCGGTCCATCAGCGATGACCCGCCGACCATGCTGGTGGATGAAGCGGACACCATCTTCGGGCCGAAGGCCGACGGCAACGAGGACCTTCGCGGCCTGCTCAACGCCGGACACCAGCGCAACCGGCCCGCCAAGCGCTACGACGCCAACGCCAACCGGGTGGAGTCCATCCCGACGTTCGCCATGGCCGCCCTCGCCGGGATCGGCGCCATGCCCGACACCATCGAGGACCGCGCCGTCGTCATCCGGATGCGCCGGCGCGGCCCCGGCGAGACCGTCGCCCCCTACCGGCACCGTCGCGACCGGCCACCCTTGCGCCAGCTCGCCGACGACCTGGCCGCCTGGCTGCGCGCCGACCTGGCCACCTTGGAGCAGGCCGAACCGGCCATGCCGGTGGAGGACCGGGCCGCCGACACCTGGGAACCCCTGGTGGCCGTCGCCGACCACGCCGCAGGGCACTGGCCCGAGCGCGCCCGCGCCGCCGTCCTGGCCCTGACCGCCGAGGCCGACGAGTCCGGCCAGCCCTCCCCGCGGATCCGGCTGCTGACCGACTGCCGCACCGCCTTCGGCACCGACACCGCCCTGCCCACCGCGACCCTGCTGGAACGCCTCAAGGCCGATCCCGAAGCACCATGGGCCGACTACGGGCCGACCGGACTGACCGCGATGCGGCTCGGCGCGATCCTGCGCGAGTACGACATCCGCTCGGCCAACATCCGCTTCCCCGACGGCACCCAGGCCAAGGGCTACCACCGCGCCGACTTCACCGACGCCTGGACGCGCTACTGCCCCGCCGTCGACCCGGTTCCGGAGGCCGATGTGCTCGCCTTCACCCGAGGGAGCCGTCCCAGCCGTCCCAGCATCATCAGTGCAGGTCAGAGCGGGACGGCTCCGATCCCTGGGACGGCTTGAGCCGTCCCACCGAAAAAGCCGTCCCAGGCTTGAGCTGCGGAAATGAGCCTGGGACGGCTGGGACGGCTACCCCCCTCAGAACTTGACCCGACCACCCCGAAAACCCGCCGGATCCACGCGCATCGCCGAGGAGAAACACCCGCCATGCCCAGGGCCGAAAAGCTCACCATCGCCGACATCTGCGAAGACCTCGGGATCTCCCGCAGCACCTTCTACGACTGGCGTGCCAAGCACCGTGCTCCGAAGTGCATCACACTGCCGAACGGCAGCCTGCGTGTTCGCCGAAGCGAGTACGAGCGGTGGTTGGCCTCCCGAGAGGACATCGCCTGATGAACACCACCTATGACGTGCGCGTATGGCGTCTGCTGATCAATAAGAACAAGGGAGGGAACACCTACACCGTTCGCTGGCTCACAGCGGACCGACCATGGCGGGAGACTTTCACGACACGGGCGCTCGCCGAGAGCTTCCGCGCCGAGCTGCTGACCGCGATCCGGAAAGGCGTGGCGTTCGACTTGGCCACCGGTCGCCCTGCTGAGCATGCTGGCCAGCGCGGCCAGTCGGTTACCTGGTGGGCGCTGATGTGCGACTACGTCGACCATCGCTGGGACGACGCCGCCCCGAACACGCGCCGTTCGATCGCTGACGCTCTCTCCACCGTCACCCTCTCCCTGGTCAACAGCGGGACGGGATGTCCCACGAAGGAGGAAATCCGCAAGGCCGTGACCAAGTGGGCAGCCCACAAGCCCCGGCGCGCCACCGACGACATGCCCGAGGACATCGCCCGTACCGTGTCATGGCTGGAGAGACACACGCTTCCGGTTGCCTCGCTTGCCGATGAGGCCGTGATCCTCAGGACGCTCAAGGGGATCTCCAGGACCCTTGATGGAAAGACCGCTGCGGGAACCACGATCGCCCGCAAGCGGGCGGTCTTCTACAACGTGCTGGACTACGCGGTGAGCCCTGCCAAGCTCTTGGCAGGCAACCCGCTGATCAGCGTGAAATGGAAGGCGCCCAAGGTTACCGAAGAGATCTCTCCCCGCCGTGTAGTCAATCCTCAGCAGGCTGAATCGCTGCTGATTGCCGTGGAGAAGATCATGCCGCGCCTGACCGCGTTCTTCGCGGTCATGTACTACTCGGCTCTGCGCCCCGCGGAGGCCGTTGACCTGACCATCGACGAAATCGACCTTCCCGAGGCGGGGAACAGCGACGCCTGGGGATGGTTCTGCCTCGGTGACTCCGCGCCGGCTGTGGGAGCTGACTGGACAGGCAATGGGCAGCGTCGGGAGTCTCGCGAGCTCAAGCACCGGGCGCGCAAGGCGGTCCGGCCAGTGCCGATTCCACCGCCCCTGGTCACCATCCTCCGAAGTCACCTCACCAAGCACGGCATAAGCCGCGACGGTCACTTGTTCGTCGGAGAACGGGGTGGTCCGCTGTCGGAAAGCGTCTATGGCCGCGTCTGGCAGAAGGCCCGCATGGTGGCGCTGAGCACGGCAGAGACCGCCTCGCCCCTCGCTGAGCGGCCTTACGACCTTCGACACGCCTGCGTATCTACCTGGCTCAACGCTGGTGTCCCAGCACCTCAGATCGCCGAGTGGGCAGGACACAGCGTGAACGTGCTTCTACGGGTCTACGCCAAGTGCATCGCCGGCCAGGATGACTTTGCTCGGCATCTGATCGCTGAAGCTTTGAAACGCGAGCGAGAGACCTAACGGATCACCAGTCCGCACATGATGTAGCGCTCCCATCGAGTCCGCGGGAGCGCTACATCACATATAGCGCGTGGGATGTGACCCTGATCATGGCTGCCGCTGATCTGACACCTTGGGCGCCTCCCGAGGATCGACCGTCTTTTCCTCTTTGGCCGACGGGTACAAAGAGGGATATATCGGCGCAAGACGGCCGTAAGCATCGAACCCGGCATCTGGGAGGGCATCCGATGGGTCTACCGGGCTTACTTGCCTCTTCCGGTCAGGCCGCCCAATGGCGTCAGCGACCCGTTGAATATCAACAAGGCCGTACATTCCCCTGACTCCAGATATGGACATTCCAGCGGCTTCTGCCAGGGAAGCAAGGCGGTACGGCTCAGGCCGAATGAACTCTCGCCCGTAAGTCACGAGAAGTCGCATTTGCTCCTCGACCTCCCTCTTTGCCCTGCCGAGTCGGCGTAGCTCCGATATCAAGAGGTCAGAGCTGTCCTTAGGGGCACCCGCTGGACCGGTCAGCCGCTTCCGCATCTCGTCTCGCCGGCGACTCGCTTCGGAGCGTCGTTGCACGAAGTGCTCGCGCTTCTCCTGCGGCCACGGTGCAGGGTCGGGATAGAAGACCTTGATGATCTCTTCTGCAATGTCGCTCACGCCTTGCAGTATGTACACATTTATGCGTACACCGCAATGCGTTGCGGAGAACGCATAAACCTTTGACAGCTTAGACGTAGAAAGCTCATACCGGTTACAAGTTTCTTCACCCGCCAGAAGAGACTAGTAACTCCGATCAGCTTTCACCCAAGTAGCACCGAAGGCGATCTTCTGGAACGGTGTGGTTGCGCAAGGGCTTTGCCCGATCTATGTGAATGGTCCCTCGCGGGCACGAGGGACCATTCTGCGGCACTCATGCAGTTAGACCCAGAGAGGCCACACGATGAGGATACTTAGCCAAGCTGTCCAGCGAAAGCAAGAGGAACAACCTGAAGAGAGGCGTCGACTTCCGCTTCGCTGGGTCGTCATCCTCAGCCTGGCAGCAGGGACAGGAGTCTTCGTTGGGGCCATGACCACCAGCATCGCCACCGGATTCGGCACAGGGCTGGCCATGGTGGGCCTCCTCCACCAGATCATGGATTGAGGTCACAGAGCAACGAACTGTCCTGCCATCGCCGAAGAGACTCGTCTTCGTCGGCCGCGCTCACGGACGACGCCTCCAGTCGACAGGAGCCTGTCCAGGCGAAGACCTCAGCGCATGGCCTTGAGAGGCACAGGATGCGATCCCTTGAGGCTATGCAAGAGGCCGGCCAGCCACCGACGCACATCCGACGCGAACGCCCGGAGACCTCCGGCGATGACCGTGGACAGCCGGACATAGAAGAAGAGCCCCATCGCCGCGTTTCCGCTGGTGATGGGGCTCTCCCGCTGGTGTGGCAGGTGCAGGACTTGAACCTGCGTAGGCTGAGCCGACGGTTTTACAGACCGCTCCCTTTGACCACTCGGGCAACCTGCCGCGTCATCCGCTCGAAGCGGCGACATGAGAAAGAATAGCGGACTTCGGGGTGTGACGTGACATCGGCGGGATCCGGCTCGGGCGGGCCCGCCGTACGGAGGTCGCGGCCCGCCGTACGGACGGTTTCGTCGCGTGGGAGCTCCGCTGTCGCAAGGGATCCCGCGCGCGGAGGTCCCCATCGTGCGGGTCTCGCCGTACGGGGCCCTGCCGTGTGGGGTCACCGTGCGGAAGGCCCCGCCGGGGCAGGGCCCGTACCGGCGGTGGGCGATCATTGTCACCGTCGTCGGGGTGTTGACGGTGACGTTCGATGTGTGCCGACCGGCGAAGGCGCTAGTGTCGGCGAGAGAGCTAGAGAGGACAGCCAAGGCATGGCCGACAGCAGTTTCGACATCGTCAGCAAGATCGACCACCAGGAGGCCGACAACGCGCTGAACCAGACGGTCAAGGAGGTCGGGCACCGGTTCGACTTCAAGGGCACCGGCGCGAACATCGCCTGGGCGGGCGGGCAGAAGGCCGTCGAGATCCGGGCCAACAGCGAGGAGCGGGCCAACGCCGTCCTCGATGTCTTCAAGGACAAGCTGATCAAGCGCGGGCTCTCCCTCAAGATCCTGGACGCCGGCGAGCCCAAGCTGTCCGGCAAGGAGTACCGGCTCATGGTCAACCTCAAGGAGGGCATCGACCAGGAGCACGCCAAGAAGATCTCGAAGATCATCCGGGATGAGGGACCCAAGGGCGTCAAGGCCCAGATCCAGGGCGAGGAGCTGCGGGTGAGCTCCAAGAAGCGGGACGAGCTGCAGGAGGTCATCGCCCTGCTCAAGGGCAAGGACCTGGAGATCGCCCTGCAGTTCACCAACTACCGTTGACGCACCGGGAACCAAGGCCCTGATCTGTGGCGTCAGGGCCTTGCTCTCCTGGGAGGACGCACCCGGGGCATGCGAACGGCACGTCCGGCCGAGCCCCATTCTCTCCCGCACGCCGCTCCCCGCCCACCGGGCAGGAAGGCGCATGCGCCGCTTCGACAGCGGCACACGCGATCGCTCATCGGATGGAGGAGCGGGAGGACCCGGCCACGTCCGGCGGCTGCCGTGGCCGCGGCACGTCCCGGCCGGAATGACGCCCAGGGCACGTTGCCCAGGAGCCGTGCCTTTCTGAAGGGCGCGGGACGCTACCGGCCCGTCTCCGCGTCGATCGCCCGTGGCAAGGCGGGCATCCGGGCCATGGACCGGAGTTCGCCGGGGGACGCCGATTCGATGTCGGCGAGACCGGACGGCCGCGCGGGGCAAGGCCGGTCGAGACCGCCGACACCGCCGGAGGAAATGCTCGATTCGCGACCAAACCTTTCGTCCCCGGGGGGCGTCTATACCGGTGGTGAAAGGAGCGCCGATGAACCCCCCACGCGGCACAGCCGCACTCCTCACCGCCGTGACGGCGGTGACCTCGTTCTTGATCGCGGGTCCGGCGGACGCGAAGACGGAAGCCGTGTCCGCCGACTCCGTCGACTACGCGTGGATCAAGAGCTGCCCCAAGAAGGACTACACCGTTCCCTGCGGGAAGTGGAAGCTGGCCATGCGCAGCGGGAAGACCATCACGCTGACCGACGCGCAGTCCTTCCCCAGGAGGCCCGGAGGCAAGGTCGACAAGGATCTCGGTGCCCCGCTCCGGGTCAGCGGGGACGGCCGGATCGTGAGCTACCTCAAGAACGGCCGGCTCGTCGTCCGCGACGTGAGCAGCGGCGAGGTCAGGCCGCTGCCGGGCCGGGCCGCCACCCTCCCCCGGGGGGCCGACGAGGGGGAAGTGTCCACCGCCCTCTCCCCCGACGGCTCGGTCGTCGCGGTCGACTACGGGGACGCGAACGACAGGCTGCCGAGCCTCATCGCCGACCTGAGGACCGGCAAGGTGGCCACGCTGTCGGCGAGGGAGGACGTGGCGGGCTTCAGCCCGGACGGCGAGCATCTGCTGACCACCCGGCAGACCGCCGACAACACCACCGAGTTCTCGGTCTTCGGCAAAGACGGCCGCAGGACCGCGCGCAGGGTCGTCCCGCAGATCGTCGCCAACAACGCCCCGTTCGCGCTGGCCGACGACGGGACCACGGTCGCCGTGGTCGTCGGCGGGGACTCGGGTAAGCCCCGCCTGCACACCTACGACCTGACCTCCGACGCCGTCTCCGGTGCCGTACGGTTCAGCCTGCCGAAGGGCGAGGAGGTGCAACTGCTCGGATGGGGGCCGGCGGGTGCCCTCACCATGTGGAACTACGTCGGCAACGGGGACGCGGGGACCGTCCTCGTGGTGAAGCGGACGGTGGACGCCGAGACCGGCGTCACTCGCAGGCTGCACTCCTTCAAGCCCCGGCGGGATTCGTGGATCTGGTGGGCATCCGGAGAATAGCCACTCGCTATCTTCCCTTTTATGGGGAAAATTCATGACAGGATCGATGGCCGGCTGCGCGCGTTCATCGAGGCGCAGCCGGTCTACTTCGTCGCCACCGCCCCCGAACAGGGTGGACACGTCAACGTCTCCCCCAAGGGATACGCCGACACCTTCGCCGTCCTCGGCGACACCACCGTCGCCTACCTCGACCTGGACGGCAGCGGAGTGGAGACCGTCTCCCACCTCCGTCAGAACGGCCGCATCACGATCATGTTCTGCGCCTTCTCCGGGCCGCCCAACATCGTCCGCCTGTACGGCACCGGCCGGGTCGTCCTCCCGGCCGACCCCGACTTCCCCGAGCTGATCCGGAACTTCGGCCCGCACCCGGGCGTCCGGACGATCATCGTCGTCGAATGCGACCGCATCGCCGACTCCTGCGGCTACTCGGTGCCGTTCATGTCCTTCGACCAGGACCGGACGCTGCTGGACGAGTGGACCGGGCGCAAGGACGTCCAGCGCAGGCGCGCCTACCGGGCCAAGCACAACCGCGAGAGCATCGACGGCATCCCCGGCCTCGCCCCCGAGGAGACCGACCCCGTCACCCACCACTCCTGAGGGACGGGTTCCAGCCCTGGCGGCCGTCCTCGCCCCGGCCCTCCGGGAAGAGGACGTCCGCGACGGCTCAGCGGCGGTAGCCGGCCATCCGCTCCAGGCGGGCGACGCGGTCGGCGGTGGGCGGGTGGGTGGAGAACAGGCGGCCGATGCCCGCGCCCCGGAACGGGTTGGCGATCATCAGGTGGGAGGCGGAGGCGATACGGCCGTTCTCCGGGAGCGGCAGCCGGCGGGCGCCCATCTCGATCTTCCGCAGGGCCGAGGCGAGGGCCAGCGGGTCACCGGTGAGCCGGGCGCCGGACTCGTCGGCCTGGTACTCCCGGGAGCGGGACACGGCCATCTGGATCATCCCGGCGGCGACGGGGCCGAGCACCATCATCAGCAGCGCGCCGACGAAGCCGGGGCCCTCGTCGTCGTCCCCGCCGCCGAAGAACATGCCGATGTAACCGAAGTAGGTGATCACTGTGGCGAGCGCTGCGGCCACCGAGGAGATCAGGATGTCGCGGTTGTAGACGTGGGACAACTCGTGCCCGATGACGCCGCGCAGTTCCCGCTCGTCGAGGAGCCGGGTGATGCCGTAGGTCACGCAGACCGCGGCGTTCCGGGGGTTGCGGCCGGTCGCGAAGGCGTTGGGCTGCATCGTCGGCGAGACGTACAGCCGCGGCATGGGCTGGCGGGCCTCGGTGGAGAGCTGGCGCACGATGCGGTAGAGGACCGGCTGCTCGACCTCGCTCACCGGGCGGGCGCGCATCGCCGACAGGGCGATGCGGTCGGAGAAGAAGTAGGCGAAACCGTTGGAGGCCAGCGCGATGAGAACGGCGATCTGCACGCCCGCGCCGCCCCCCAGCCAGGCGCCCACCGCGATGATGACCGCCGACAGCGTGCCGAGGAGGACCGCGGTACGCAGACCGTTGTGGCGCACTGCACCGTCCTTTCGGTGGATGCGATTCGGCCGGTGCCGACTCATCAGTGCCAACGTTTCCGGCCAGGTCGAACGTTCCCCGGCCTAGCCGGACGTTCCCCGGGGGCGCTCTGCCGACGGTGATGGACGGCCCCAGTGGAGGCCCGGCCGACGGCGGCGATCCGGGGCCGGGAGCACTCAGCCGGTGGCGATGAGTGTCTCCGGCAGGAGGACGAACACCGTCTGCGGGGCGACGGAGAAGAGCACGGCGACGACGGCCGCCAGAGCGATCGCCACACCCGCCGCCACCTGCCCGGTACGGCCGCCGGCCGCCGCGGAGACGGCTCCCGGCGCGACCGGGACGGCCTCGGGGGCGGTCCCCGCCACGCCCGGAGCCGGAGCTGGAACCGGAACCGGAGCCATGGCCGGGGCTTCGGCTGGAGCCGGGGTGGTGGTCGCGGCGGGAACAGGGGCCGGAGTGAAGATCCGTACGACCCAGGCGACGTAGTAGTACAGGCCGATCACCGTGTTGACGGCCATCACGGCGGCCAGCCAGCCCAGCCCGCCGCCGACGAGCTCCCGGAACACAACGATCTTGGCGAACAACCCGGCCAGCCCCGGCGGCAGGCCCGCCAGGCAGATCAGGAAGAAGGCCAGCGCCGGACCGGCGATCCGGCTGCGGGCGGCGAACCCGCGGTAGCCGTCCAGCTCGCCCGATTCGCCGCGCCGCGCAGCCAGCATGACCACCGCGAAGGCGCCGAGGTTCATCGCCGCGTAGAACGCCAGGTAGGCGACGGAGGCGTTCATCGCCCGCTCGTCACGGACCGCGAGAGGAGCGAGGATGTACCCCGACTGGGCGACCGACGACCAGGCGAGCAGCCGTACGGCACGGCGCCGGCGCAGGGCCAGCAGGTTTCCGGCGGTCATGGTCAGCGCGGCGACGACCGCGACCAGCGGGGCCCAGACCGGCGCCAGGTTTCGCAGGCCGCCGACCAGGACGAGGATCAGCCCGGCGAACCCCGCGGCCTTGGAGACCACCGAGAGGAGGGCCGCGACGGGGATGGGGGCGCCCTCGTAGACGTCGCCCGCCCAGGCGTGGAACGGCACCGCGGCCACCTTGAAGGCGAACCCGGCGAGCACCAGGACCGCGGCGACGGCGAGCACGGGCGGCAGGTCGTGACCGATCTGGAGTGAGGACGCGTACGCCCCGTCGACGCCGCCCGCCGTGACGGCGGCCGGCCCGGCCGTCCCCACGCCGGAGCCGGATACGGCGCCCGCCGCGGCCCCCGGCACCGCGTGCGGTACCCGGGCCAGCCGTTCGAGGTAAACGGTGCCGGTCAGGCCGTACAGCAGGGAGATCCCGAAGAGCATCACGGCCGTGGAGACCACGGAGACGAGGAAGAGCTTGACGGCGGCCTCCGAACCGCGGCCGTCGTAACGCCTGAGCGCGGTGAGGGCGAAGACCGGCAACGAGGCCAGTTCCAGCGCGACCACAAGCATCACCAGGTCGCGGGAGGCGGGCAGCGCGACCGCGCCGGTCAGCGTGCAGAGCAGCAGGAAGTGCCACTCACCGGCGGGGATGTCGCCGAACGACAGCTCGGTCATCGACAGCAGCACCACGATGATCCCGGCGGCCAGCGCGAGCCCGGCGAAGACCAGGGTGAAGCCGTCCACCACGAACGAGCACGGGGGCGCGGCACCCGCCTCCGGCGCGGTGACCGGGAACGGCGCGCCGGGTCCGGGGGCGGCGGAGCCCGGCAGGCCGGGGGGCACGCAGAAGGTGCGCAGCGGCCCCGCCGCCCGCACGGCCTGGGAGATCACCACGGCAAGGGCGCCGGTCACCCCGGCCAGTGTCACGATGCCGAGCAGTGGCCTGGCGTACGGCGCGCGGGGCAGGAAGACGTCCAGGAGCAGCACGAGCCCGGCGGTGAGCGCCAGGATCAGCGGTGGCGCGACGGCGTAGTAGTCGATCGGCTGGATCACGGCGCCCCCAGGAGGCTTCGGGCCACCGGGCCGGTGACGTCGAGCAACGCCTTGGGCCACAGGCCGAGCAGCAGGATCAGCGCCATGAGCGGCACCCAGGCGACGAGTTCGTGGGGCGCGACGTCCCGCATGCCCCGCCTCCCGTGCCCCCTTCCACGGCCGGTGCTCCCCACGTCTGCCGTGCCCTCTCCGCTTTCGGCGTTCCCGGTGCCGCCTGTGTCCGCCGGGCCGACGGCGGCCAGCACCGGGGCGTGGACGGTCTCGACGGGCCGGCCGTGGGTGACGCGGGAGAGCATGGACAGGAAGTACGCGGCGGTCAGGACGGTGCCGAGGCCACCGAGGGCCATGAAGACGAGATAGAGGGAACGCGGCAGGCCCGCCGCCGGCCGGAACGCCCCCAGGAGGGAGAGCACCTCGCCCCAGAAGCCCGCCAGGCCGGGAAGGCCCAGGGAGGCGACGGCGGCGAAGGTGAGCACGGAGCCGAGCCGGGGCAGGCGTGTCAGCATCCCACCGCCGAGCGACGGGATCTCCGCGGTGCCGTAGCGCTCCTTGATCGAGCCGACGACGAAGAACAGCAGCGCGGTGATCAGGCCGTGGGCGATGTTGCCGAACAGCGCTCCGTTGAAGCCGGCCGGGGTGAGCGCGGCGAAGCCCAGGAGGACGAAGCCCATGTGACCGATGGAGGAGTAGGCGATCATCCGTTTGAGGTCGCGCTGGGCGAGACAGGCCAGGGAACCGTAGATGATGCCGATCACCGCGAAGGCGCCCAGCCACGGGGCCAGGACGGTGGCGCCGCCGGGGAGCATCGGGACGGCGATGCGGGCGAAGCCGTACGTGCCCATCTTGAGCAGGACGCCCGCGAGGAGCACCGAGCCGACGGTGGGCGCCTCGGTGTGGGCGTCGGGCAGCCAGGTGTGCAGTGGCCACATCGGGGTCTTCACCGCGAGACCGGCGCCGACCGCCAGGAAGGCGAGGATCTGCGCGGCCCGGGACATGCCGGTTCCGTGGGCACGGGCGAGAGCGGTCATGTCCAGGGTGCCGGTCTGCGCCCAGATGAACAGCAGGCCCAGCAGGAGCACCACCGAGCCGAGGAGCGTGTAGAGGATGAACTTGGTGGCCGCCGCCCGGCGGCGGTGACCGCCCCAGATGGCGATCACGAAGTACATCGGGATGAGGACGACCTCGAAGAACACGAAGAACAGCAGCAGGTCCAGCGCCAGGAAGGTGCCGATCATGCCCACTTCGAGGACCAGCAATGTGAACGCCAGGGCCCGCGGGCGGCCGCCGTCCGCGGGCTCGGACGGACGGCCGGACGCCGCCCCGGGTGGGTCGCCGGGCGAAGGCGTGGACGGGCCTCCGGGCGAAGGCGTCGCCGAGCGGCCGGGGGCGGGCACGCGGCCGGACCCGGCGGGGCGACCCCGGCAGAGGTAGGCGAAGCAGAGGAAGGTCAGCAGCGCGGTCAGCAGGACCAGCGGCAGCGAGACGCCGTCCACGCCGAGGTGGAACCTGAGGCCCAGGCCGGGAATCCACGGCAGGTTCGTGACGAACTGCATCCGGGCCGGGTCGTCGTGGTCGAAGGCGGCGGCCAGGACGGCCGACAGCGCGAGCGTGATCCCGGACACCGCCAGGCCGTACCGGGGGAACCAGCGTTCCCGGGCCGTCGGGCCCCGGGCCGCCGAGCCCACCGGAACGGCCAGCAGAACCGCCCCGGCGAGCGGGACCGCGAGCAACGCGACCGGCAACCAGCTCATGTCACCCGCCACCTCCCGGTCACGGCTCTCTCCGGTGCGGTGATCGGCCCGGCTCCGGAAACCCGGGCCTGACCGGGCCGGTGCGCGGAACCGGCTCGGTCCGGAAGCGGCTCCGGGGATGAAGCCGGCCGGTGGGCGGCGCCGATCCGGAAGACGCCGCCGGCCTGCCGGGCGGAACCGGCTGGACAGGTGAGGACGGGTCCGCGGGCGGGGGTCATCTGAGCATCACCGCTCCCACCGCGAGAAGCAGGACGCCCGCGAGCAGGCCGGTGACGTAGAGCTGGGCGTTGCCGTTCTGCGCCCGGCGCACCAGGCCCGCCAGCCCGGTGACCGTCCGGCCGGAACCGCGCACCGCTCCGTCCACCACGCGGCCGTCGGCACGGGCGACCACGTACGCGAGGAGCAGCGTGGGACGGACGAGCACCGCGCGGTACAGCTCGTCGACGGAGAACGCCCGCTCGCAGAGCCCGCGGAGAGGGCCGAGCAGCCGGGCCGGGTCCCGCCGGGGATCGGCCCGCCACACGGCGTGGACCGCGCCGGCGCCCAGCAGCGCGAGCGCGACGCTGAGGACGGCCGTGCCCCAGTGGATGTGGAGCGCGCCGGGCAGACCCAGGAGCAGGGCTGGAACGGCGAGAATGATGATCGGCCAGCGCATGACGGGCGGCGCCTCGTGGACGGCGGCGGACGGGGCGGGCTCGGAGGCGGACTCAGGGGCGATGGACGGGGCGGGCTCGGAGGCGGACTCAGGGGCGATGGACGGGGCGGGCTCGGAGGCGGACTCAGGGGCGATGGACGGGGCGGGCTCGGAGGCGGCGGTGCCGGGGAGGCCGGAGAGGGCACGTTCGCCGAAGAACGTCCGCAGCCACGCGCGGGTGGCGTAGGCGCCGGTCACCGCGACGGTGGCGAGCGCGCAGCCGTACAGGAGCAGGGCCACGGGGGCGGCGAGGTGACCCGCGGACAGGGACCGCTCGACCGCCGCCAGCACCTCGTCCTTGCTGAAGAAACCACTGGCCGGCGGGAGGCCGGCCAGGGCGGCGAACCCGATCGTCATCGCCGCGAAGGTGACGGGCAGCCCCCGGCGCAGACCGCCCATCGCGCTCATGAGGTTGGAGCCGACCGCGTGGATCACCGCCCCCGCGCACAGGAAGAGCAGGGCCTTGAAAGCGCCGTGGGTGATCAGGTGGAAGACCGCCGCGTCGCGGGAGCCGGCGGCCAGGGCCCCGGCCATATAGGCGAGCTGGCTGATCGTGGAATAGGCCAGCACCCGCTTGAGGTCGTCCTGCGCGAGGGCGGCCAGCGCGGCGCCGAGCATGCCGAGCGCGGCCATGACCGCCAGCACGTCCAGGGCGGGTCCGGAGGCCAGGAAGACCGGATAGAGGCGGGCGACGACGAAGATGCCGGCCGCGACCATGGTGGCCGCGTGGATGAGGGCGCTGATCGGGGTCGGGCCGGCCATCGCGTCGGGGAGCCAGGTGTGCAGCGGCACCTGGGCGCTCTTCCCGGCGACCCCGGCCAGCAGCAGGAGGGCGGCGGCGAGGATCGTGCCGGGCGGCAGCTCCGGGAGCTTGGCGAGGACGTCGGCGATCCGGAAGCCGCCGGCCGCCGTGCCGAGGACGAAGACGCCGAACAGGAAGCCGACGTCGCCGATCCGCGTGACCAGGAACGCCTTGATCGCCGCCCGCGAGTTGGCCCGGTCTTCCCACCAGTGCCCGATCAGCAGGTAGGAGCACAGGCCCATGACCTCCCAGCCCACGTAGAGGACGAGGAGGTCGGCCGCGTAGACGACCAGGAGCATGGCGCTGGTGAACAGGCTGATGAAAGCGCTGTAGGAGGGGTAGCGCCGGTCGTCGCGCAGGTAGCCCACGGAGTAGACCTGGACGGCGAGCGCCACCACGGTGACCAGCACCGCGATCGTCGCGGCGAGGCCGTCGACGAGCAGTCCGACGGAGATCGGCGCCGAGCCCGTGTCAACGGCCACGGACGCCGTGGCGACACGGGCGGTGCCGGCCGACCCGGTGAACCGGGAGAGCCAGTCACCTCCCCCGGCGGCCTGACCGGCCCGTATGGAATACGCCAGCCAGATCGTGAGCAGCGTGGAGACCGCGGTGGGCACGATCGCGATCCAGGCGGCCCGCCGGTTCGCGGCCGCGTCGGCCGCCCCTCCGCGGAGCCCCTTCGGGAACCGGGAGCCCAGCAGGCCGGCGGCCGCGGCCGCGAACGGCAACAGGATGGCGAGGACGGCGGCGGTGGTCACGGGCCCTCACCGGGCCCGGAAGAAGGCGGGGACACGGCCCCGGGGACGGATGTGGATCCGGTGGGGGCGGGGGTCTCGGCCAGGAGGCGGAGGCGGTCGAGATCGACGGTCCGGCGGTTGCGGTAGAGGGCGAGGATGATCGCCAGGCCGAGACCGACCTCCGCCGCGGCGATCACGATGACGAACAGGGTGAGGACCTGGCCGGCGTGCAGGCGGTCGCGCAACCACACGTCGAACGCGACCAGGTTGAGGTTGACCGCGTTGAGCATGAGCTCGACGGACATCAGGACGAGGATCGTGTTGCGCCGGGCGAGCACGCCGTACACGCCGATGGAGAACAGCAGCGCCGAGACGACCGCCGGGTAGACGATGTGCATGTCAGCCCCTCCCCCGGATGTCGGTGCGGGACAGCACGATGGCGCCGATCAGGGCGGCCAGCAGGAGGACCGAGAGCGCCTCGAAGGGCAGCACCCAGTTGCGGAAGACGCTGGAGCCGATCTCGCCGGCCGAACCGCCACCGGCCCGGAGGGGGGCGTAGGCGGTGCGGAAGCCGTCGACCACGACGGTGACCAGGACGGCGGCCGTGGCGAGCGCCACGAGCGCGGCGGCCGGTCGGTTCCCGCTGTCGAGATCGGCCGACCTGCCGATCGGGGCACGGGTGAGCATGATGCCGAACAGCAGCAGGACCACGATCGCGCCGACGTATATCAGCACCTGGACCCAGGCGACGAACTCAGCCGTCAGGACGAGGTAACACCCCGCGAGCGCGCCGAACGTGACGACCAGCCAGAGGGCCGCGTGGACGAGTTGCCTGGTGGTCACCACCAGCAGCGCCGCCCCGACCGCCACCGCGCCGAGCAGCAGGAAGACGATCTCCTGCCCGGTCGGTGACAGATAGGACGGCGCGTCGGTCACTTCTCCTCCTCGGACTCCTCAGCCTGGTCCGTGGCAGAAGTCTGCTCCGCCGGGCCTTCGTCCGGGGGCACACCACCCTGTTCTGTGGATAAGTTCTCGGCAGGCGGGGTGTCCTTCTTCGGGAGCGCGCCCGGCGGGCGGATCGCCCGGACGTCCGAGAACCGGGTGGAGGTCCTCCGTCGCGGCCGTTCCGGCCGGGAAGACTCGGTGGGAGACGGTGGTTGGTCACCGTGTTCGGAGCCGACCGGCGGGGAACCGGCAGACCCGGAGCCCGCGGGCCCGGCACCGGGGAGAGAAGAACCGGCAGATCCGGAGCCCGCAGGCCCGGAGCCGGGACCGGGGGGAGGAGAACCGGCGGGCTCGGAACCCACCGGCGTGGAGTCCTCGGGCCGTCCTCCCGGGGATTCCACCGGCTCGTCCCCGGCGGGGGGAATGTCATTCTTCGGGAGCGCGCCCGGCGGGCGGATCGCCCGGACGTCCGCGCGCCGGGTCGAGGTCCTCCGCTCGGGACGGCGCGGCTCGGAGGACGTGGACGGTCCGGAGGACGTTGACGACTCGGGAGAGGTGGACGGCCCGGTAGAGGTGGTCGCCTCCGGCGGTGTGGGGGACGCGGGCGCCTCGGAGGGCGCCGACGGCGTCCCGGCCGTCCCGGCCCCTCCCGGTACCGTCCGGGCCGGCCCCGCGGTGGTGCGGGGACGGGCGGGGCGTGAGGCGGCCGCCAGTTCCTTGGGCGGCTCGGCGTTGGGCTCGTGGGCCGGGGGCGGCGGAACCGTCTGCACCCAGGCCGCCAGCCTGTCCTTCTCGTGCAGAAGGTTACGGATGTCACCGTCGGCGTACTCGAACTCCGGCGACCAGAACAGCGCGTCGAACGGGCACACCTCGATGCAGATGCCGCAGTACATGCACAGCGAGAAATCGATCGCGAACCGGTCGAGCACGTTGCGGGCGCGGGGACGGCCGCCCTCCGGGGCGGGGAGGGTCTCCTTGTGGGAGTCGATGTAGATGCACCAGTCGGGGCACTCACGGGCGCAGAGCATGCACACCGTGCAGTTCTCCTCGACCAGGGCGATCACGCCGCGGCTCCGGGCGGGCAGATCGGGCCTGACGTCGGGGTACTGCTGGGTCACCGACTTGTTCAGCATGTGGCGAAGGGTGACGGAGAGCCCTTTCGCCAGCCCCACTCCTGGTATCCGTGCCACAACACCACATCATGACGCATGGGGGCGCGCCCGGGAATGCGGCGTCCAGTAAAACGCCCATATCGGACACCGATCCAGCCTCCGAGGGTTGTCCACAGAAGTTATCCACAGACTGTGTGTTCGAGTATCGGCCCCCATCCGGAGGCCGATACGGAAAGGACACCCGCGGAGACTGCGGCTGACGGTGGGAATACGTATTGTTCGCGACATGTCCCACCAGTACGGCCCCGGCCGGTACCCGCAGACGCCTCCGCGGCCCTCCACGGGATGGAGCGTGGCCTGGGCCCTGGTGCCCCTGTTCACCTTCGGGATCGGCACGCCGTTCGTCATCGGCCACGCCGCCCGCCGCCTGCGCAGTCCCGGGCTGGCCCTCGCAACCGTCCTGTACGGCATCGCCGTCGCGACGTTCCTGGTCGGGGCCGGCACCTACGGTGACTCGGAGCTGATCCCGACCTGGCTGGACACCATTATGATGATCGGCTTCTTCGGCACCTGGATCGGCGGCCTGGGACACGCGCTGACCATCCGGGGCGCGGTGTTCCGGCGGGAGGGCTCCCCGCGGCAGGCGGCACCGTACGGGTCGTACGAACCGTACGGCGAGCCGTACGGGACGAAGCACGGCTCGCGGCACGGGTCCTCGCACGAGATGACGCACCCCTCACGGCAGGGATCGCCGTACGAGGCGCCGCGCCGATCATCGCACGGGCCCTCCGCCGAGCCGCCGCCCGGATCGCCGTACAAGCCGTACGAACCGCGTGAATCGTACGAAACAGCTCCGCGTGGGTCACGGTCACGGTACGGCTCGCCGCCCGGCCCGTACGCGCAGCCGAGGACACCGGCGGGGTCACCGGCCGGGCCCGCCCCGGCGTCACACGGACCGGCTTCGGCTGTGCCCGGGGTGGGTCCGGTGACGCCGTACGGACCGACCCCGGCCTCGCACGGAGCGGGTCCGGTGACACCGTACGGGCCGCCGGGGTCGCACGCCCCGGCCGTCGCCGCGCCGCACCCGGCTCCCCCCGTCCCCGGCCGGGAGCCCGCCTCCCCGTGGGGGCCCCGGCCCGGCGAACCGCCGTACGGCACGTCGCGGACCCCGGCCCACCACACCCCCGCCCACCACACCCCGGGGCCCTACGACCGGCCCTCGCCCGCCGGGACCTTCACCGGAGCCGGCGGGCCCGCCGGCTCCCTCCGCGGCCATGAAGGCCGTGAAGGCCGTGAAGGCCGCGAAGGCCAGGACAGCCACGACGGCCACCGTGACCGCGGCGGCCGGCACGACGGTCACGACCGGCGCGACCGTCGTGACCCGCAGGGCGGTCACGACCACGAGGAGCGCCGCCTGGGGCCGTACCGGCTGGTCGGCACCCTCGGCAGGGGTGGCCAGGGCACGGTCCACCTGGCGCTCACCCCCCGGGGGGAGAAGGTGGCGATCAAGGTCCTGCACGAGCACTTCACCGGCGACCCGGTGGTCAGGGAACGGTTCATCCGGGAGGTTGAGGCGACGCGGAGGGTGGCGACGTTCTCCACGGCCCGGGTGCTCGACGTGAACATCACCGACGACCAGGCCTACGTCGTCAGCGAGTACGTCGACGGCGTCTCCCTGGAGCAGCTGGTCCGCGAGCAGGGTCCCCGCACCGAGGACGGCCTGACCCGGCTGGCCCTGGCCACGGCCGGCGCGCTGGCCGCGATCCACCGGGCGGGCGTGGTGCACCGTGACTTCAAACCGGCCAACGTGCTGATCGGCGGGGACGGGCCGCGTGTGATCGACTTCGGCATCGCCCGCGCCCTGGACCAGGCGACGGCCACGGCCACCGGCAGCGTCATCGGCACCCCGGCCTACATGTCCCCGGAGCAGATCTCCGGGGAGCACGTCGGCCCGGAGTCCGACGTGTTCAGCTGGGCGTCCACGATGATCTTCGCCGCCTCCGGCCGGGTGGCCTTCGGCGCGGACACCATCCCGGCGATCCTGAACCGGGTGATCAGCCACCACCCCGACCTGTCCTCGCTGCCGTCGTCACTGCGCCCGCTGGCCGCCTCCTGCCTGGACAAGCGGCCCGTCAACCGGCCGACGGCCGCCGACATCATGCTGCGGATCGTGCACTAGCCGTCCCCCGCCCCCCACCGGCGGACGGCTGACAGCGGACGGCTGGAACAGTCGACCGGCTGACGGCGGACGGCTGGAGCGGACGACCGGCGACCGGCGAGAACAGCCGGCGGCCGGCGGCGAGCGGACCACGGGGCGGCCGGAGGCCGATCGGCGGGCCTGTTCCGGATCAGGGCACCGCGTCCCCGACCCGGCTCGTCAGGTCGAGATACTCCTCGCGGCTCAGCGTCCGGGTCTCCAGCTCCAGCCCGTTCCGTACGGCGAAGCGGCGCGCCGCCTCCGGGTCCCAGCGCCCCGGCAGGTGGAACCGGCCCTCCCCGACGATCAGCCCGGTCATCCCGGGGTCGGCCGAGTAGAGAAGCAGCCGGTCGGCCTCGATCTCGCGGGTCCTGCGCTCGGTCTCCAGCAGCAGCCGATCGTGCACCACCACGAGCCGGCAGTGCGGTTTGCCCTGCCGCTGCAGCTCGCGGCTGTCGGCGGTCTGCCTGCGGGCCCGCCGCCTGCCGATCCCGACCAGGAAGACGGCGGCGGCGCCGGTGGCGGTCAGCCCGGCCAGCACCAGGGAGGTGATCCCGAGCGTGTCCATGCCCCGGGTGACGTCGGTGAAGTTCGCCATGTTGAGGACGACGAGGGTGGCGAAGGCGGCGCCGTAGGCGAGCACCAGCCACATCAGCGCGTACAGGAGCTGTTCGCGCCACCAGACCTTCGCCGGCCCCTTGGGAGGCCGCAGGCTCCGCGGGCCGGGGACGCGCAGCCGCGGCAGGGCCGGGGGCGGCATGCGCCAGCCCACCATGCACCACCCCGGCGACCGGCGGGCGAGCGCGACGCGGGCCTCCTCGCCGGTGGCGAACCGCCGCTCCTCGAAGGTCAGGCCGTGCCGCCGGGCGAACGCCTCCAGATAGGCGCGCGAACGGGAACCGGGGGCCTGCATGATCACCAGGCCGGACTCGTCGAGCAGCGCCAGGCCGTACCTGGTCCTGCTCCGGCCCGGGTAGTCGAAGAACAGCAGCGTGCACACCCGGGCGCCGCCCGCGAGCGGCAGCCGTACCGGCGGGTGTTCCGGCACCTCGACGACGAGGTCGTCATGGTCCACGGCGAGTGCGAGGGTCATCGGTTCCGTCCTATGGCCGTGCTGTCTCACATGCGGGTCCTCCTCCTGCCCAGCGTGCACGTTTTGAAATCCCGGAGGCCGTATCCGGGGGCGCGACACGTGGCCGGAACCGGACACGACGTCCGGGGGCCGCCGGACGCACCGGGATCAGCCCGCCAGGACACGGACGATCCCGGTCAGCGCGAGCTGGACCAGCGCCAGCGGCACCAGTCCCACCCAGGCGAGTCTCTGGAGCTGGTCCTCGCGCAGCCGGGGGTAGCTCACCCGGACCCAGATGACCACGAAGACCAGGACGGCCACCTTCAGGAGCGTCCAGACCGGCCCGGGGAGGAACGGCCCGTGCCAGCCGCCCAGGAACAGGACCGTGGTCAGCGCGGACAGCACGATGATCCCGGCGTACTCGGCCAGCATGAACAGGGCGAACCGCATGCCGGTGTACTCGGTCATCGGGCCCATGATGATCTCGGACTCGGCGATCGGCATGTCGAACGGCGGGCGGCGCAGCTCGGCGAGCCCGGCGGTGAAGAAGACGACCGCGCCGATCGCCTGCCAGGGCAGCCACCACCACCGCCACGCCTCCACGATGCCCGGCAGGGAGAGGGTCCCGGCGGCCATCGCGACGCTGGAGGCGGCCAGGACCAGCGGAAGCTCGTAGGACACGAGCTGGGCGGCCGAGCGGATGCCGCCGAGCACCGAGTACTTGTTGCCGGACGCCCAGCCGGCCATGATCGAGCCGAGCACGCCGATCCCCATCACGGCGAGGACGAAGAACAGCCCGGCGTCGAGGTCCACCCCGACCAGGCCGGGGCCGACCGGGACGACCACCAGCACCACGAGGTACGGGATCAGCGCCACCGCTGGGGCCAGGGCGAACACCCGGCGGTCGGCGGCGGCCGGGACGATCTCCTCCTTCTGCGCGAACTTGACCCCGTCGGCGATCAGCTGCGCCCAGCCGTGGAAGCCTCCGGCGCGCATCGGGCCCAGGCGCGCCTGCATGTGGGCCATGACCTTGTGCTCGGCCTGCCCGGCGATCAGCGGGAGCACCAGGAACGCCGCCACGATCACGGCCAGCCGGACGGCGACGTCGAGCACCACGGCCATCACGCCTCCCAACGCCGTGCCCCGGGGGGGCCGGGACCCGGACCTCTCGGCCGCCGCGCCCACGGGCGGGGGCGGCCGGGTCTGCCGGTCTCCCGGTCATCATGCCCCGGCCGGGCCCGTGGCATCCCCGCCCGCCGCCGCGAGAATCGCGCCCGTCGTGGGGTTCCCGGCCCCCGCGGCGTCCGGACCCACCGCGGCGGACAGATCACCGCGGCATTCGAACTCACCGCGGCGGACGGACCACCGCGGCGTCCGGATCCATCGCGGCGGACGGATCATCGCGGCCCGGTCCCGGCCGCGTGCCGTCCCCGGTTACCGCTCCTCGGTGTCGCGCCCCCAGCCGGCGGCGGGCACGCCGGGCGGGAGCGTCTTGCGGCGGCTCGGCGATCCGTGGCCGGACTCGCCCGGCTCCTTGGCGCCGGGCCACGCCTTGGCGACCCGGGCGGCCAGCACGAAGTCCTTGCGCAGCGGGTGCCCCTCGAAGCCCTCGGGCAGCAGCAGCGGCACCAGGTTGGGGTGGCCCTCGAAGACCACGCCGAACATCTCGAAGGTCTCGCGCTCGTGCCAGTCGGCGCCCCGGAACACGCCGACCGCGCTGGGCAGGCGGGGGTCGGCGCGCGGCACCCGGGTGCGGGGCAGCAGGTGGGCGCGGGTCACGGGGTCGTAGAGGTGGGCGACCACCGAGAAGGCGTCGGGCGGCTCGTCCACACCGGTCAGCCAGTCGAAGAACACGTATCCCCGGTCGCGGGCGAACTCCAGCAGGTCGGTCCAGTCACCCGGCGGGACGTCGGCGGTGATCTCGCCGAAGGACTCCGACACCTGGACGCGCTCGCCGTACCGGGCGAGGAGGGCGTCCCGGACGGGGGTCGCGGGCCCGGCCCCGGCCACGGGGCGCGCGGGCGGCTCGGGGATCGGGGGCTGCTCAGACATACCGGTCACCCAGGTTCTCGGCGGCGATCTTCTCCTGGAGCATCATGATCCCGTGCAGCAGCGCCTCGGGCCGGGGCGGACAGCCCGGGACGTAGACGTCCACCGGGATGATCTGGTCGACGCCCTTGGTGACGCAGTAGGAGTCCCAGTACGGCCCGCCCGAGTTGGAGCACGCGCCGAAGGAGATGACGTACTTCGGGTCGGGCATCTGCTCGTACAGCCGCTTGACCGCCGGCGCCATCTTGTCGGTCACCGTGCCCGAGACGATCATCAGGTCGGCCTGGCGGGGGCCGTTGGCGAACGGGATGACCCCGAACCTGATGAAGTCGTGCCTGCTCATCGAGGTCGCGATGAACTCGATGGCGCAACAGGCCAGACCGAAGTTGAACGCCCACAGCGAGTAGCGCCGGCCCCAGTTGAGGACGAAGCGCATGGGCTTGGGAGCCAGCCGGGAGACCGGCCCCACGGTGGGCATCGGGAGATCAGCCATGTGATGCATTCTCCCTTCCGTGTCGGTCGGCCGGGGCCGTGGGACCCTCGGCGGGGCCGGGCGCCGTTTCCCGGTGCGGGCTCCGGCGGGCCGGACCGTCCCGCGCGGCGCCCGGTTGTCAGGCCCAGGTCAGGACGCGTTTGCGCCAGCCGTACAGGATGCCGAGCGCGATGAACCCCAGGAAGACGAACATCTCCACCAGCGTCGTCATTCCGAACCCGGGGGCGGCGAAGACCGTCGCCCAGGGGAAGAGGAAGACCGCGTCCACCGCGAAGATCACGTAGAGGTAGGTGAAGACGTAGTAGCGGACCTGGGACTGCGCCCAGCCCTCGCCCACCGGGTCGACGCCGCACTCGTAGGTCGCCAGCTTTTCGGGGGTCGGCCGGGCGGGCCTGAGCATCCGGTTGGCGAACAGCGCCCCGGCGACGATCGCCACCCCGACCACGAGCAGGGCGAAGACCGCGGCGTAGGAGCCGAGATACCCGAGAGACACGGTCACGACCTCCCTCTCCGTCGCCGGCGCGCCCGGCGGGCGTCCCGCCGCGCACGCCCCTCGAACCGGCCCCGGAGCCCGCGTCGATCCTCCCGCGCGGCTTCCTTCCGACCGGCTTCGGAGCCCGCGGCGGTCCCGCGTGTGCGCCCCTTCTGACCAGCTATATCAGCATCCGCGGCACCGGTCACCCCATGGCGGGCCCAAACCTTCTCACGATCAAAACCTCTCCGCCATTAACCCCAAAAAACGGCAAATAGCCACTTATCGCCCCTAGCCTGGCACCCATGCCCAGTCTGCGACTCACCGGAGGAATCGCGCTGATCGTCGCTTCCGCGGCGGGTTGCGGCGCGGTCTCCTCCGACACCGAGGCCCCCCTCCACTCGGAACCCACGATGGTCGACTACGTGGCGCCCACCGCCGTGCGGGGACTCGACGTCCGTACCGTCTCCCGGCGCGACCCCGGTAAGCCGGAGGTGCACGCCGCCTACCCCTCGGTCGCGGACGCCCCCCGCCTCACCGAGGAGCTCCGGCGTACGGTGACCGCGCAGCTCGACCTGTTCGACCGGAGCGTGCGGGAGGATCGCAAGGGCACCGCGGGGCAGTCGCCCCGCGCCGAGTTCAACGTGGACTGGCAGCTCACCGCCGCCTCGGAAGAGGTGCTCGGCGTACGGCTGCGCACCGGCGAGTCCGCCGGCGGCGGCTGGACGGAGACCCGCACCACCGTCTGGTACGACCGGGTGGACAAGCGCGCCGTGGACTCCGCCGGCCTTCTCAGGGACCGCGCGGCCCTGACCGAGCTGGCCAGGCTCGCCAGGCGGAGCCTGCTGTCCCGGGGGGCCGCGGCGAACCCGCAAGCGGTCACCCCGGACCCGAAGATCTTCGACTCCATCGCCTTCAACATGCACGGCGATCTCGTCGTGGAGTTCGACGACTCGCAGGTCGGGCCGGGCTTCCTCGGCCGGGTCGCGGTGGCCGTGCCGGCCGGGACCGCCGGGCCGATGCTGTCGCCGACCGGGCTGCGGGCGCAGCGGGCGGTCGTCGAGGAGGCGGGCAGGCGGGCCACGGCGCCGCCGCCCTCCTCCCTGGAGGAGCCGAACGCCGACCGGCCGAAGGCGACCAGCTCGCGCGGCGGCGACGTCGACTGCGCGAAGGCCAAGTGCGTCGCGCTGACCTACGACGACGGCCCCGGCACCGGCACCGCCGGGGTGCTGGACGCCCTCGCCGCGCAGGGGGCGAGGGCCACCTTCTTCTGCGTCGGCTCCAGCGCGGTGGCCCGCCCCGACCTGCTCCGGCGCATGACGGCCGAGGGGCATCTGGTCGCCGGTCACACCTGGTCGCACCGCGACCTGAGCGCCATGTCCCGGAACATGATCACCGACCAGCTCGTCCGGGGCCGGGACGCGGTCGCCCAGGCCGCCGGGCAGGTGCCCACGCTGGTGCGCCCGCCGTACGGCAGGGTCGGCGACCAGATCACCGCCGCCGCCCGCGAGCTGGGCATGCCGGTGGTCCGGTGGAGCGTCGACACCGGCGACCTCGGCGACAACGCCCCCGCGGACGTCGCCGCGCGGGCCGTCGCGGGGGCCACGCGCGGCGCGATCATCCTCATGCACGACACGGGCGGATCGGCCGCCGAGGCCACGGCCGAGGTCCTGCGGCGTCTCAAAGCCGAGGGTTACACCTTCGTCACCGTCCCCGAGCTGTACGGCTCGCAGGGGATGCGGCCGGGCGCGGTCTACGACTCCGCCGAGTCCGGCGAGCGCGCCCGGACCCTCGACAAGCAGACGATGCTCTGACCGGCGCGGGGCCGACGCCACGGGGAGATGGCTACGGGGGAGAAGGTTCCGACTCGAGGCGGGACATATAGTTGAGGATCGTGACCACAACCGTCCTCTTCGGCCGCCTGCACGTCGACCTGTGCCGGATCGCCGCCGGGCTGTGTCGGGCAGGTCGCCCGCGGTCGTGACCGTCCCCCAGGCCCTTCACGACCCCCTCCGAAGCCCGACTCCGCGACCCGCAGAGGACGTGTGACGCGAGCACGCGCCTTTCCACCGTGTGGAACGCGGAACACCCGAAGCGTGACCCCGAGGGATCTAGCATGGAAAGAAAAACGTGCCACCAGCGACGGCGCCCCATCGCGTCGAGGAGGACCGAGCTGTGACCAAGCAGGTTCAGCAACTCGACCGCGTGATCATACGCTTCGCCGGAGACTCCGGCGACGGCATGCAGCTCACCGGTGATCGCTTCACGGCCGGGACAGCGGAGTTCGGCAACGACCTGTCGACCCTGCCCAACTTCCCCGCCGAGATCCGCGCCCCCGCAGGGACCCTGCCGGGCGTGTCGAGTTTCCAGCTTCACTTCGCCGACCACGACATCCTCACGCCCGGCGACGCGCCGAACGTCCTGGTCGCGATGAACCCCGCGGCATTGAAGGCCAACCTGTCCGACCTGCCGCGCGGTGGCGACATCATCGCCAACACCGACGAGTTCACCAAGCGCAACCTCCAGAAGGTCGGCTACACCGCCAACCCGCTGGAGGACGACTCGCTGGCCGAGTGGCGGGTGCACGCGGTGCCGCTGACGTCCCTGACGGTCAAGGCCCTGGAGGGCTTCGACCTGTCCAAGAAGGACGCCGAGCGCTCCAAGAACATGTTCGCCCTGGGCCTGCTGAGCTGGCTGTACCACCGGCCGACCGAGGCGACGATCCAGTTCCTGGAGACCAAGTTCGCCAAGAAGCCCGACATCGCCAAGGCCAACATCGCGGCCTTCCAGGCGGGCTGGAACTACGGTGAGACCACCGAGTCGTTCTCGGTGTCCTACGAGGTCAAGCCGGCCAAGCTGGCCCCGGGCGTCTACCGCAACATCTCCGGCAACCAGGCCCTGGCCTACGGCCTGATCGCCGCCTCGGTGCGGTCGGGGCTGCCGCTGTTCCTCGGCTCGTACCCGATCACGCCGGCCAGCGACATCCTGCACGAGCTGTCGAAGCACAAGCGGTTCGGCATCCGCACCTTCCAGGCCGAGGATGAGATCGCCGGTGTCGGCGCCGCGCTCGGGGCGGCGTTCGGCGGGGCACTGGGCGTGACCACCACCTCCGGGCCCGGCGTGGCGCTGAAGGCCGAGACCGTCGGCCTGGCGGTGACCACGGAGCTGCCGCTGGTCGTGGTCGACGTGCAGCGGGCCGGCCCGTCCACCGGCATGCCGACCAAGACCGAGCAGACCGACCTGCTGATGGCGATGTACGGCCGCAACGGCGAGTCGCCGGTGCCGATCGTGGCGCCGGCCACCCCGTCCGACTGCTTCGACGCGGCCGTCGAGGCGGCCCGGATCGCGGTGAAGTACCGCACCCCGGTCATGCTGCTGTCGGACGGCTACCTCGCCAACGGCTCCGAGCCGTGGAAGGTGCCGAGCGCGGCCGAGCTGCCCGACATCTCCGTCGACTTCGCCACCGCGCCGAACGGCGAGGACGGCACGACGTTCCTGCCCTTCGCCCGCGACCCGGAGACCCTGGCCCGCCCGTGGGCGATCCCGGGCACCGCGGGGCTGGAGCACCGGATCGGCGGCATCGAGAAGGCCGACGGCACCGGCAACATCTCCTACGACCCGAACAACCACGACAAGATGGTCCGGCTGCGCCAGGCCAAGATCGACGGCATCGCCGCCGACATCCCGGAGCTGGAGGTCGACGACCCCGACGGCGACGCCCGGGTGCTGGTGCTGGGCTGGGGCTCCACCTACGGCCCGATCGCCGCGGCGGTGCGGCGGATCAGGAAGTCCGGCGGCAAGGTCGCCCAGGCCCACCTGCGCCACCTCAACCCGCTGCCCGCCAACACCGGCGAGGTGCTGCGTTCCTACGACAAGGTGCTCCTTCCGGAGATCAACCTCGGCCAGCTGGCGCTGCTGCTGCGCGCCCGCTTCCTGGTCGACGTCATCAGCTACAACCGCGTGCGCGGGCTTCCGTTCAAGGCCGAGGAGCTGGCGAGCGTGATCCAGGATGTGATCGACAGTGAGTGACCTCATCACCAACGGCAGGGGCCTGTCCCTCGTCCCCAAGTCCGACGTCGCACTGGGCATGAAGGACTTCAAGTCCGACCAGGAGGTCCGCTGGTGCCCCGGCTGCGGCGACTACGCCATCCTCGCCGCGGTCCAGTCCTTCGTGCCGGAGCTGGGCCTCAAGCGCGAGAACATGGTGTTCGTCTCGGGCATCGGCTGCTCGTCGCGGTTCCCGTACTACATGAACACCTACGGGTTCCACTCGATCCACGGCCGCGCCCCGGCGATCGCCACCGGCCTGGCCGCCTCCCGGCCGGACCTCAGCGTGTGGGTGATCACCGGTGACGGCGACTCGCTGTCCATCGGCGGCAACCACCTGATCCACGCGCTGCGCCGCAACGTCAACCTCAACATCCTGCTGTTCAACAACCGGATCTACGGGCTGACCAAGGGCCAGTACTCCCCGACCTCCGAGGTCGGCAAGGTCACCAAGTCCACGCCGATGGGGTCGCTGGACAAG
This sequence comes from Streptosporangium sandarakinum, assembly GCF_013409935.1. Lineage (GTDB taxonomy): Bacteria > Actinomycetota > Actinomycetes > Streptosporangiales > Streptosporangiaceae > Streptosporangium > Streptosporangium nondiastaticum. The sequence goes on from NZ_JACCCO010000001.1 coordinate 2,951,266, forward strand.
CCGTTCAACCCGGTGTCGCTGGCGCTCGGCGCGGAGGCATCGTTCGTGGCCCGCACCATCGACTCCGACCGCAAGCACCTGCAGTCGGTGCTGCGCCAGGCCGCCGAGCACCGCGGCACCTCCCTGGTGGAGATCTACCAGAACTGCAACATTTTCAACGACGGCGCCTTCGAGCAGCTCAAGGACCCGGCGCAGCGCGACGAGATCACGCTGCGGCTGGAGCACGGGCAGCCGATCGTCTCGGCCACCAAGGCGGTCCGCCGCTCGGCCGACGGCGGCATCGAGGTCGTCGCCCGCTCGGAGGTGCGCGAGGAGGAGATCCTCGTGCACGACGCCCACCGCGCCGACCCGACGCTGGCCTTCGCGCTGTCGCGGCTGGACGAGCCGGCGTTCGAGCACGTGCCGATCGGCGTGTTCCGCAACGTCGACCGCCCGAGCTACGACGAGCTGATGGCCGCGCAGCTGGAGGAGGCCACCGCCCAGCGCGGCGCCGGTGACCTGGACGAACTGCTGCTCGCCGGGGACACCTGGCGCATCGGCTGACCGCGCCTGGCGCACGGACCGCTCCGGAGCCCGGAGTGAACGAAAGAAGGCACGGCCACGGGGCCGCTCCCACGCGGGGGCGGCCCCGTGGCTTTTCTCACCGAAGAACCAGGGAGAATTTCCCGATACATCGGTTATCGGGTACATCGTCGGGTCGGTTGCGGTATGAAACGCCTGTGCCCTCCGAGGCCCGGCCGGAGCGCCCGGCGGCGCCGTCATCGACCCCTGGGAGAACGCCCATGCCGACCGCCCCGGAATCCGAACGGCCGAGCGGGCCCGAGCGGGAGGGCTTCGGAGGTTCCGGGGGCTTCCCGGGCTTGGACGGCTCCGGCGGTTCCGGGGACTTCACGGGATCCGGGGGTCCCGAAGGCTCCGAGGCCTCCGGCTGGCACGGCCGCCGCGTGCTGGTGACGGGCGCCACCGGGTTCATCGGGGCCCGCCTGGTGGGACGCCTGGCCGCCCTCGGCGCGCGGGTGCACGCGGTCAGCCGCAGACCCGGCCGGGCAACCGAGTACGGCCCGGCCTGGCACGTCGCCGACGTCGGCGACACCGAGGCGGCCGGGGCGCTGGTCCGCTCCGTCCGGCCCGACGTCGTCTTCCACCTCGCCAGCGAGGTCGCCGGCGCGCGTGACCCCCGGCTCGTCCCGACGATGCTCCGTGGCAACCTGGCGAGCGTGGTCAACCTGCTGACCGCGGTCGCCGAGGACCCCGGGGCGCGGGTGGTGCTGGCCGGGTCGGTGGAGGAGCCCCGTCCGGACGAGGGCGACGCCGTGCCGTCCTCCCCCTACGCGGCCGCCAAGTGGGCCGCGCGCGGTTACGCCCTGATGTTCCACCGCCTGTGGGACGTCCCCGTGACGAACCTGCGCGTCGCGATGGTCTACGGCCAGGGCGAGCGGAACCTCGCCAGGCTGGTGCCGTACATGGCGCTGTCGCTGCTGCGGGGGCGGGAGCCGGCTCTGAGCAGCGGCAAGCGTGAGATCGACTGGATCCACGTGGACGACGTCGTCGAGGCGTTCCTGGCCGCCGCCACGACCCCGGAGGCGGCCGGCCGGAGCCTCGACGTCGGCTCGGGCACGCGGACGACCATCCGCGACACCGCCGAGCTGCTGGTCCGGATCACCGGCGGCGTGGCGCGTCCCCGCTACGGCGCGCTCCCCGACCGGCCGCTGGACAGCGCCCGGATCGCCGACATCGGTCCCACCGCCGACGTGCTCGGCTGGCGGCCCGTCATCGGGCTGGAGGACGGCCTGCGCCGTACCGTCGCCTGGTACGCCGACCGGCTGCGGGCCGGCGAGTTCCAGGACGCGCCCGGCCCGTCCTGAACCACCGGGCCCGCCCTGCGCCGGCCGGGGCGGGCGTCCACCGCTGTAACGGGGGACGCGGGCGGTCCCGATATCCCGGACGGAGCCGGAAGACCGCACGCCGCGCCGCCCCGCCGTCCCGCGTGGCCGAAGGACCCCGGCCGGAGAAGGGGACGCTGGTGGAGTCGGTCGTCAACCTCACGGTCCACGGCATCGGCCCGGCCGTCCGCCCGCTCGATGAGGGCGAGGACGAGACCTGGGTCGACGTGGAACGGTTCGAGCGGGTGCTCGACGCCGTGGCGGGCCGCCCGGACGTCCGCGTCACCTTCGACGACGGCAACGCCTCCGACGTGGAGATCGCCCTCCCCCGGCTGCTCGAACGCGGCCTGACCGCGGAGTTCTTCGTGCTGGCCGGGCTCCTCGGCGAGCCGGGCAGGCTGGACGCCGACGGGGTCCGCGAGCTCGCCGCGGCGGGCATGCGGATCGGCTCGCACGGCTGGGCCCACCGCGACTGGCGGCGGCTGGACGCCCGGCAGGCGAAGGAGGAGATCGACGGCGCGAACCGCCTGCTCGGCGAGCTGGTGGGCGGGCCGGTGACGAGGGTGGCCATCCCGTTCGGGTCCTACGACAGGCGGGTGCTCGGCATGCTGAGGCGGGCCGGGGTGACCCGCGCCTACACCAGCGACGGCGGCCGGGCCCGCCCGGGTTCCTGGCTTCAGGCGCGCAACAGCCTGCGGCACGACATCGACCCGGGCTGGGCGTCCCGCGTAGTGGACGGCACCCCGCCGCTGCCGCTGCGCGCCCGCCGGACGGTCGCCCGGGTGGTCAAGCGGTTCCGCGGCTGACCGGCCGCACCGGTCGGCTCAAGCGGTTCCACGGCTGACCGGCCGCACCGGCCGGCGCGGGGCCACCTCGCAGCGCCGGCAACCCCCCGGCAACCCCCGGCAGCCCAGCGCCCCCGGAGACCCTTCGGACCCTCAAGGCGTTTTCCGACGCCCTTTTGGAACGCGGTAACGGCGTCCCGGCGCGGCACGATGAGCCGTACATGACGTCTGGTGCGCCCAGGATCGCCGTGGTGGTCGTCACCTACAACAGCGCGGAGGTCCTCCCGGGCTGCCTGCGCTCCCTCGCCGAGGGCGCACGCGGGACGCGCCTCGCGCGTGTCGTCGTGGCCGACAACGCCTCCCGGGACGGCTCGCTGCGGATCGCCGGGGAGGCCACGGACCTGCCGGTCCGGACCGTCCAGCTCGGCCGCAACGCCGGATACGCCGCCGCGGTCAACGCGGGGGTCGCGGAGCTCGACCTCGGCGCGCTCGACGCGGTGCTGGTGGTCAACCCCGACTGCCGGCTGCGGCCGGGCTCGCTGGCCCCCCTCGCCGAGGCCCTGCGGCGACCCGGGTGCGGTATCGCCGTGCCGCGGCTGGTGAACCCGGACGGCAGCCTGCAGCCCTCGCTGCGCCGTACCCCGACCGTACGGCGGGCACTGGCCGAGGCGGTGATCGGCGGCGGCCTCGCGGGCCGCATCGGCACCCTGGGCGAGCTGGTCACCGACCCGGCGGAGTATGAGCGGGCCGGTCCGGCCGCGTGGGCGACGGGCGCGGCCATGCTCGTCTCCACCGATCTCATCCGGGAGATCGGCCCGTGGGACGAGTCGTTCCTCCTCTACAGCGAGGAGACCGAGTTCGCGCTGCGCGCCGCCGACCGGGGATGGACGCTGTGGTACGAGCCGTCGTCGGTGTTCGAGCACATCGGCGGCGACTCCGGCGTCAACCCCACCCTGGCCGCGCTGCTCACCGTCAACCGGGTGCGGCTGTTCCGGCGGCGCCGGGGCTCGGCCGCCGGGTCCCTCTTCTTCGCCGCGGTCGTCCTCGGCGAGGCGGCCCGCGCGCTCGCCGGGCGCCGCACGTCGAGGGCTTCGGTCATGGCGCTGCTGCTGCCGTCACGCCGGATCCGGAAGCTCGCCGACTGACCGGCGATCGGGGGAGGCCACGATGACCGTGCCCGCGGACGCGGCGCCCGCCGCCCGGACCGTGCGAAGCGTGCGGACGGTGGGCTTCGACGCGCTCACCGCCGAGGAGCTCGACGCCTGGCATTCGCTGCGGGCGGCCAACCCGCTGCTGGACAGCCCCTACTTCCACCCCGGGTTCGCCGCCGCCGTGCACGCGAGCGGCTTCGAGGTACGGGTCGCCGTCGGCCGGGACGGCAGCGGCGTGGTCAGCGCCCTGCTGCCCCACCACCGCGACGGGTCGATGGCCAGGCCCGCGGGCTGGCCGGGCGCCGACTTCCAGGGGCCGGTGCTCGCGCCCGGTTCGTCCTTCCCCCCGCGGGCCCTGCTCGCCGGCGGGGTGCGCGGCTTCGCGTTCGACCATCTCGTGGAGAGCTGCGCGGATTTCGCCCCGTGGGTGGAGTCGCGGCGGGCGTCGCCGTACCTCGACGTCTCCGGGGGGCTGGAGGGGTATCTGGGCCGGGCCTCGCGCAGCGGCCGGGACAACATGGCGCAGGCCCGGCGCCGCGCGAGGCGGGCCGAGCGGGACCACGGCGCGGTGCGCTTCACCGCCGACGCGGCCGACCCGGGGATCCTCGGGCGGGTGGTGGCGCTGAAGCGGGCGCAGTACGCCGCCACCGGCGTCCGCGACCACTTCGCCGAACCGGGCCGCCGCGAGCTGCTGGAACGGCTGCTGCGGGTGCGGGACCCCTCGTTCGGCGGGATCCTGTCCGCGGTGCACGCGGGCCCGCATCTGGTCGCCGCGCATTTCGGGATCCGCTCGGGAAACGTGCTGCACTGGTGGTTCCCCGTCTACGACCCGGCCTTCGCGGGCCTGTCCCCCGGGTGGATCCTGCTGCGTGAGATCGTCGCCGCGGCCCCGGCCCTGGGCATCACCCGCGTCGACCTCGGGCGGGGGGACGACGAGTACAAGCGGCGGGCCAGGACCGGCGAGACGGCGGTGTGCCAGGGGCTGGTCACCCGGAGCGCGGCCCGGCTGGCGCTGCGGCGGGCGCGCGCCTCGGCGGTGGCCGCGGCGAAAGCGTCTCCCCTGGGTCCGGGGTTACAAAATATGACCCGAAAAATCCGTACATTAATGAGAAACTAATGCCATATGAGTCAGAGCTGCCATTTTTCACTTCGTAACGCTCGCAGAAAATCACCTGATTAGAGAACGAGCAGTGCGGGGCGCGGAAAACGCCTCCCGCCCGCGGCCGGCGGACGACCCCATGGAGGCGGTTCCCAGTGAGAATCAGCGTTTTCGGGCTCGGTTACGTCGGCTGCGTCTCCGCCGCCTGCCTCGCCTCCGCCGGGCACGAGGTGGTCGGCGTCGACGTCAACCCGCTCAAGGTCGACCTGGTCGCCCGCGGCCTGGCCCCGGTCGTCGAGGAGCGCATCGGCGAGCTGACCGCGGAGGCCGTGCGGAGCGGCGCGCTGCGGGCCACGGCCGACGTCGCCGAGGCGGTCGGCTCGACCGACGTCTCGCTGGTGTGCGTGGGCACGCCGTCCGCGCCCAACGGCAGCCTGTCCACCGCCTACCTGGAGCGGGTCGCCGAGCAGATCGGCCGCGCGCTGGCCGCCGGGACACCGGCCGCCGCCGAGACGCCCGCCCCCGAACCGCCGGCGGCCGGGGCGGGGCGGCACACCGTCGTCTTCCGCAGCACCATGCTCCCCGGCACCTGCGAGGACCTGCTCGTCCCGATCCTGGAGCGGGAGTCCGGCCTGACCGCCGGGACCGGCTTCGGCGTGGCGGTCAACCCGGAGTTCCTCCGCGAGGGCACCAGCGTGCGCGACTTCTTCGACCCGCCCAAGACCGTCATCGGCGAACTGGACCGCGTGAGCGGCGACGTGGTCGCCGCGCTCTACGAGGGGCTGCCGGGCGAGGTGTTCCGGGTGCCGATCACGGTGGCCGAGATGACGAAGTACACCGACAACGCCTTCCACGGCCTGAAGATCAGCTTCGCGAACGAGATCGGCGCGATCTGCCAGGCGCTCGGCCTCGACTCCCACCAGGTGATGGACGTCTTCCTCGCCGACCGCAAGCTCAACGTCAGCCCGGCCTACCTGCGGCCGGGCTTCGCCTTCGGCGGCTCGTGCCTGCCCAAGGACCTGCGGGGCCTGGTGTACGCGGCCCGCCGGGCCGACGTCTCGGTGCCGCTGCTGGCGCACGTCCTGCCGTCCAACGACGACCACCTGCGCCGCGCCTTCGAGCTGGTGACCGCCGCGGGCGGCCGCCGGGTCGGGCTGTTCGGGCTGTCGTTCAAGCCGGGCACCGACGACCTGCGGGAGAGCCCCATGGTCGAGCTGGCCGAACGGCTCCTGGGCAAGGGCTACGACCTGCGCATCTACGACGCCAACGTCTCCCTGTCGCGGCTGGTGGGGGCCAACCGCGACTACATCGCCAGCAGGCTGCCGCACCTGGGCGACCTGCTGAGCGGTTCCGCGGGCGAGGTGCTCGCGCACGCCGACGTCTGCGTCGTCGGATGCAAGGACCCCGACGTGCTGGACGCGCTGGCCGGAGCCGGAGACCGCGTGATCATCGACCTCGTCCGCCTCCCCGACGCCGCCGCGCGCCGGGCACACCCTGGATACGTGGGCCTTGGCTGGTAGGAAAGCACTCATCCTCGTCGAGAACCTCTCCGTGCCGTTCGACCGCCGGGTCTGGCAGGAGAGCACCGCGCTGCGCGACGCCGGCTGGGAGGTGCACGTCATCTGCCCGCGGGGCGCGAAACGGGACACCGAGCCGTACGCCGAGGTGGAGGGGGTGCGCATCCACCGCTACCCGCTGCGGGCGGCGACCGGCGGCCCGCTCGGCTACCTGCGGGAGTACGGCACGGCGCTGTGGCACACCTTCCGGCTGGCCCGGCGGGTCGGACCGGTGGACGTGGTACACGCCTGCAACCCGCCCGACCTGCTGTTCCTGGTGGCCCTGACGATGCGGCGGCGCGGCGCCCGGTTCGTCTTCGACCAGCACGACCTGGTGCCCGAGCTGTACCTGTCGCGCTTCGGCCGCGGCGAGGACCTCCTCTACCGGGCCGTCCGCCTCCTGGAACGGCTCACCTACCGCGCGGCCGACGTGGTCATCGCGACCAACGAGAGCTACCGCGACGTCGCGGTCCGGCGGGGCGGCAAGCGGCCGGAGCGGGTGTTCGTGGTGCGCAGCGCCCCGGTGGTCGAACGGTTCCACCAGGTCCCCGTCGAGGAGGGGCTCAGGCGGGGCAGGCCGCACCTGCTGTGCTACCTCGGGGTGATGGGCCCGCAGGACGGGGTGGACTACGCGCTGCGGTCGCTGGCCCGGCTCCGCGACGAGCTGGGCCGTACGGACTGGCACGCGGTCTTCGTCGGCTCCGGTGACACCTTCGACGACATGGTGGCCCTCTCCCGCGAGCTGGGCCTGACCGACCAGGTGGAGTTCACCGGCCGGATCCCCGACGAGGACCTGCTGCGCTACCTGTCCGCGGCCGACGTCTGCCTGGCGCCCGACCCGCTCAACCCGCTCAACGACGTGTCCACCATGAACAAGATCATGGAGTACATGGCGATGGCCCGCCCGGTCGTCTCCTTCGACCTGCGGGAGGCGAGGGTGTCGGCCGGGGAGGCGGCGCTGTACGCGCCGGCCAACGACGAGTCGGCGTTCGCCAAGCTCGTCGCCCGGCTGCTCGACGACCCCGGGGAGCGGCGGCGGATGGGCGAGATCGGCCGGGCCCGGGTCTCCGGCCCGCTGTCCTGGGAGCACTCCCGGACGGCGCTGCTGGCCGCCTACGAGGCCGCCCGCCCCCGGCGCGCGGGGTCGTGACCTCCGGACGGAGGACACGACGCCCTGGAGCCCCCGGTTCCGGACCCGCGCCGCGGGACCCCGGAGCCGGGTCCGCGCCGGAAGCCCCCGGCGCGGCGTCCGTCCCGGAAGACCTCCGGCACCTGACCCGTACCGGCCTGACGACGAAGGAGTGGTCATCGTGAGCGTGCTCGTCGAGACCGTCGTGTCCCCCGAGGCCGCCCCCGTCGCGCAGGCCGTCGCCGACGCGTCGGCGGCGGTGGCGAGCGGCCTGCTGGGCGGGTTCGGGCGGGCCCACCGGTGGCTCCGCCGCACCGCCGGGCGGCTGCTCTTCGAACGCCGGTACGGCGTGCGGACCGCCGAGGTCGTGAGCCTGGAGGAGTTCGGGCTGGCCCGCCACGACCGGGTCTACTACTCGGCGGCGAACTGGCGGACGCTGCGCCGGGCGCTGCCGCGGGACGAGGTCGGCGAACGCGACGTGTTCGTCGACCTGGGGTCCGGCATGGGCCGCATGGTGCTGGAGGCCGCGTCCCGGTACCGGTTCGGGAAGGTGATCGGCGTCGAGCTGTCGGAGCAGCTCAACGACATCGCCCGGCGGAACCTCGCGACCACCCGCCTGCGCCTGCGCTGCCGGGACGTCGAGCTCGTCCGGTCGGACGCGCTCGACTACCGGATCCCCGACGACGTCAGCGTGGTGTTCCTCAACAACCCCTTCCGGGGGGAGACCTTCGAGACCGTGATCGAGCGGCTGGTCGCGAGCGTGGACCGCAGCCCGCGCCGGGTCACGGTGATCTACTTCAACCCCACGGAGGAGGAGTTCCTCCTGGGCACCGGCCGTTTCCGCCCCCTGCGCACGGTGGCGCACGGGCGCGGGACCCGCCAGGAGGGCCCGTTCGGCCTGACCCGGGTCTACGCGATCACCGAGAGGCCCGATGCCTGAGCCGACCGAGACGGGCCCGCGGAGTCCGGTCGGAGGGGCGACGGCGGCCACCGCACGGCGTGACGCGGCGCTCGGGCCGGGCGGCGGGACGAAAGCGGCCGCCGCGCGGCGCGCCGCGGTACGCGGGTCAGCGGGCAGGACGGGAGCGGCTGCCGCCGTCCGTGCCCCACTGGACCTCGCCGCCGCGGCGGGCGCGCACCCGGGTCAGCACCCGGTCCGCGAGCAGGACGGCGAGGTAGCAGGCCGCGTCGAGCGGGCTCACCCGGCGCCCCCGCACCAGGGCGGCCAGCGAGCCGAGCCGCAGGCGGCCCTCGGCCGCGGACCGGCCCAGCGCGGCGAGCTGCCGGTTGCCGAGCCGTACCCGCACCCGCCGGTCGAGGTGCGCCGCGACGGTCGGGGCGGGCCGGACGAGGGTCCGGGCCTCGGGCACGGTCACCCGCTCGTGCGGGGCGAAGCTCCCGTGCACCCAGCCGTCGTCGGAGATCACGTCCGGCATGGGGAAGACCCTGGCGTGCCCCCGCCCGGTGAGGAGGTAGGCCCCGGCCCCGGCCAGCCCGCGCAGCGGCGCGACGAGCCGGTCGTGCACCCGGTGCACGCGCCGGGCGACCCGGCCGGTCCCGGCGAGGTCCCAGTCGGGCACCGGGGCGCAGGCGAGCACCCCCGGCCGGGCCGCGGCGGCGACGAGCGCGCGCACCGACGCGGCGTCCAGCTCGACGTCGGCGTCCAGGTAGAGACGGGGGAACGTACGGCAGGCCGCGTCGCCGAGCCGCAGCGCGTGGGCCTTGCCCGGGACCGGTGTCTCCAGGACCCGCACGCCCGGCCGCCGGGCGGCCCGCGCCGTACGGTCGGAGCAGGCGTTGGCCACCACCACGACGTCGAACTCGCCGGGCGCCGAACCGTCGAGCAGCCGGGCCAGGCCGCCCGCGATGACGGCCTCCTCGTCGTGCGCCGGCACCACGATGCTGGCCACCGGCCACCCGGCGGGGGGCGGGGGGTCCTCGCCGGCGTCGTCCGGGCCGTTCGCCGGGCCGCACCCGGGAACCGCCGCCGGGGCGTCCGCCGGGCCCGGCACCGGATCGTTCACCGGGTCGTTCACCTGGTCGCTCACCGGAACGCCTCCCGACCGACCGTGAAACCGCGAGAAAGGGGATGACGCCTTGAGAGTAGAGCGAACCGCCATCGACGGGGTGCTGTTGTTCGTACCGACGCCGCACCGTGACGACCGGGGGCTGTTCACCCGGACCTTCGACGCGGTCGTCGCCGAGCGGGCCGGGCTCGACCCCGCCGCGTTCGTCCAGGACAGCCAGTCACGCTCGCGCCGGGGCACGATCCGCGGCCTGCACGGCCGTTCCGGCCGGGGCGAGGCCAAGCTGGTGCGCTGCGCGCGCGGAGCCGTGCACGACGTGCTGGTGGACGCCCGCCCGGACTCGCCCACCTTCGGCGAGCGGATCTCGGTGCTGCTCGACGACGAGAGCTTCGTGACCCTCTACGTGCCGCCCGGGTTGCTGCACGGATTCCAGGCGCTGACCGAGCAGACCGACGTGTGCTACCGCATCGACCGCGAGCACGACCCCGTCGAGGACCTGTCGGTCCGCTACGACGACCCGGCGCTGGGGATCGACTGGCCGCTTCCGGTCTCCGCGATCAGCGACCGGGATCTTTCGGCGGGATCGTGGGAACGACTCCGGGACCGGCTCCGGAGCCCGGAAGCGACGAGGTGAACGACGCGATGCGCTGGGGCAGCCTGCTCGCCGCCGTCACGGTGGCCGCCGTGACGTTGCTGGCCGGGTGCGGCGCCCCCGCACCGGCTCCTCCGGTGAGGAGCGGCGGACCCACCCCCGGACCGGTCGCGCCCACCACCGGCCCCGCTCCCGGGGCCGCCGGCCGCTGCCCCGGACACCCGACGCCGGCCTGCACGGGCGTGCCGCCGGGCGTGAAGCTCCGGACCCTGGCGCTGAACGAGGAGGGCGCCGCCTACCGCGTCACCAGGTCCGGCACCGTCCTCGACGGCGTGCGGGTCCCCGGCGTGCTGCTCGTCCACGCCGACGACGTCACCATCAGGAACAGCCAGATCGACGGATACGTCGTCAACGCCGACGGCGACAGGACCTTCCGGTTCACCATCACCGACTCGACGATCGGACCGGCCTCCGGCTGCCAGACCCTGCCCGGCATCGGCCAGGACAAGTACACCGCCCTGCGCGTCCACGTCCGCGGCCACGGCGACGGCTTCCGCGCCTCCGGCGACGACGTCACCATCCGCGACTCCTACGTCAACCTCTGCTCCAACCCCGGCGACCACTCCGACGGCATCCAGACCTACAACACCGGAAAGAACCTCACCTTCCACCACAACACCGTCGACCAACGCCACGCCAAGGACATCACCGCACCGATCTTCCTCACCGACGACCAGATCATGAACGCCACCGTCACCGACAACCTCATCATGGGCGGCACCTACAGCATCCAGCTGAGGAACGGGCGCGGGAAACTGGTCATGCGGGACAACAAGCTGGTCGACGGATCGTGGGTCTACGGACCGGTCGACTCGGAATGCGCGAAGATCGACTGGTCGGGCAACTCGCTGGTGACGATCGACGAGCAGTACCGCGTCACCTCGACCGTCGGCCCCCTGCCCTGCGCGGGCTGACCCGGCCGGGAAAGCGGCGTGACGGCCGGAAAGCCGAACGGCATGATCACTTTTCCGGCGCCGCCTCCGATTCTCTTTCCGGCTCCGATTCCCTTTCCGGTTCCGGACCGCCGTATAACCGTTCACCGGACCGTCCGCATGGCCGTTCGCCGATCATTCCCGGACCGTTCGCAGACCAATACTCGTGAATCCGGTGCGTATCTGTGACCCCAGTCGCAACAATGTCCCCTGTGCGAGGACCAAGCGGACACATCGTCGAGCCGGGCGAGAACCGGCGCGGAGGTCACAGGAATGTCCAGTACGAGCCCCCCACGGCACGAGGGGAATAGCGAGAGCGCGCCATCCGCACCATCCCGGCGGCGACCGCCGGTTCTGACGGCGGCGCTGGTCGCCGTCCTCGCGGCGACGACCGCCCCGGCCGTCTGGGCCCTCACCCGTGACGGCGTCGCCTTCCGGGAGGCATCCGCCGGGCGGCCCGCCCCCGCCGTCTTCACCCCGGCCCCCGACGCCTCCGATCCCGACCCGTCCGGCTCCGGCGCCGACTCCGGCACACCGGGTCACGGCACCGCGGACTCCGGCGCCCCCGGTTCCGGCGCCGCCAAGGAGACGAGCCTGTGGCGGCCGGACGTCCCGGTGCGGGCCGGGACGCACGCCGACCGCGCGCCCGTCGAGCTCGGCACACGTTTCACCGCGGCCCGCGGCGGCTGGGCGACGGGCGTGCGGTTCTACAAGGCCCGGGGCGAACAGGGCGAGCACACCGGAAACCTGTGGGACGCCCGCGGGCGGCGGCTCGCGCGGGTCACCTTCGAGGACGAGACCGCGTCGGGCTGGCAGGAGGCCCGCTTCGCCTCACCGGTGAGGCTGGCCGCCGGGCGGACGTACACGGTCTCCTACCACAGCACCCATGGCACCTACGTGGGCACCAGCGGCTCCCGCCCGGCCCGCTCCGGCCCGCTGGCCACGACGCCGCGCGACGCGGGCGTGTTCGGGTACGGCTCCAGCGCCTTCCCTCAGCGGTCGAACCCGAAGCGGTACAACTACTGGGTGGACGTCGTCTTCCGCTGGCGTCCCCAGACCGGGGAGCAGCGGGACACCGGGTCGTCCACCCCCCGGCCGTTCCCCGGGAAGACGACCCCCGCGCCGGACCGGGGAGACCGGGGCTACTGGCCGGACCAGATCCCATGGGACGGCGAGACCGCGTGGCCCGGTGACGATCCGTGGCCGGACGAGGGCCGGGGGCCGGACGACGACCGGAGCTCCGGCGACGCCCGGCGCCCCGGTGGCGACCGGTGGCCGGGTGAGGGCCGGGGACCGGGCAGAGGCCGGTGGCCGGGCAAGGACCGGTGGCCGGGCGCCACGCCCTCCCCGTCCCCCGATCCGGGCGGAACCGCCACGTCCTCTCCGGGCGACGGTTCCGAGGCCCCGGGTGACGGCGGGACCCCCCGGCCCGCGCCGACCGGAAAGGGCTCGGACGGGCCGGACGACACGCCCGGGACCGGCGGCACCGGCGGGCCCACGCTCACGCCGAAGCCGGTCCCGCCGCGCGACCCGGAGCCCGTCCCGGACGGCAGGGTGTGCGCGGGGCATCCGACGCCGGCCTGCACGGGCGTGCCGCCGGGCGTGAAGCTCCGGACCCTGGCCCCGAACGAGGAGGGCGCCGCCTACCTCGTCACCGCGCGCGGCACCGTCCTCGACGGCGTGCGGGTCCCCGGTGACCTGGTGATCAACGCCGACGACGTCACGGTCAGGAACAGCCAGATCGACGGCCGGGTGATCAACGCCGACGGTGACAGGACCTTCCGGTTCACCATCACCGACTCGACGATCGGACCGGCCTCCGGCTGCCAGACCCTGCCCGGCATCGGCCAGGACAAGTACACCGCCCTGCGCGTCCACGTCCGCGGCCACGGCGACGGCTTCCGCGCCTCCGGCGACGACGTCACCATCCGCGACTCCTACGTCAACCTCTGCTCCAACCCCGGCGACCACTCCGACGGCATCCAGACCTACAACACCGGAAAGAACCTCACCTTCCACCACAACACCGTCGACCAACGCCACGCCAAGGACATCACCGCACCGATCTTCCTCACCGACGACCAGATCATGAACGCCACCGTCACCGACAACCTCATCATGGGCGGCACCTACAGCATCCAGCTCAAGAACGCCCGCGGGCGGCTGGTCGTCCGCGACAACAGGCTCGTCGATCGCTCATGGGTCTACGGTCCCGTCGAGGCCGACTGCGCGAAGATCGACTGGTCGGGCAACTCACTGGTCACCATCGACCAGAGCTACCGCGTCACCTCGACCGTCGCCCCGCTGCCCTGCAGCGGCTGACGGCGACCTGGCGGCGCGGGCGGACTCAACGACCGCCTGCGCCGCCGGACGCGGATCGGCACCCCGCGCCGCCGGACATGGCCCTCCGCTCCCGAAGCCGGCCCCAGCCCCAAAGATAGGAATCGTTCTTGGGGTGTAGCCAAGGTAAGCCCAACCCCACAATGCGATCTTGAAGGGGCGTGGGTGCGGTTTGGTGACTTACGGGCGGGTACGTCGGGTCGCCGCTACGGTGAGCACGGTTCGGAGGTGAGGCCGGCCCGCGCCGCAGTCAGCGGGCCAGGGGGATGACCCTGCGGAACTTGCCGCCGGCCGACTGCTCCGGCGGCTCCTCGGCGCGCTCCAACGCGACGTGCTCGGCCCTGTGTTCGGCCAGCAGGCGCGAGATCTCCTCGCGCACGGTCCGCCACACGTGATCGGGGTCGGCGCCGTCCGCCTGCTTCAGCCGCACCCGCAACGTGGCTGGCGCGCTCTGCACGACCTGGAACTGCGCGATGCCGGGGACGCGGTCCAGCAGCGTGCCGAACGCCATGGGGGAGATGCGGACGTGCCCGCCGTCACCGGCGGGGAACTCGAGCATCTCCGCCGCGCGGCCCTGCACCTGGACGGCGGGCAGCGGGCTGCCGCACGGGCAGGCGTCGGGCCGCACCAGGACGTTGTCGCCCAGGTCGTAGCGGAGGATCGGCTGGACCCGGTTGGCGAGATTACTCAGCAGGACGGTGTGCGAGGGCTGCCCCGGCGGGACGGGCCGGTGGTCGGCGTCGACCGGCTCCAGCACCGCCCAGTCGGTGTTGACGTGCAGCCAGTTGTGCGCGCAGCCGTAGGTGAGGAAGCCGCACTCGGTGGCGGCGTAGGCGGAGCGGACCTGGGCGTGGAACGCGGCGGCGATCCGGGCGCGGTTCTCCTCGGTGAGCGCCTCGCCGCCGGCGATGACCACCCCCGGGTGGATGTGCAGGCGACCGGCCTCCTGCTCGCCGGCAAGCAGCCCGAGCATGCCGGAGAAGCCGGCGAGCGAGCCGGGGTTGTATCGGTTCAGCTCGGCGGCCAGTTCCGGCAGCGGCTTGTGGATGGAGAACTCCCGCATCATCCAGCCCAGCCGCGGGTAGTCGCGTCGGAACCGCGCGGCCCCGGCGACGGTGGAGAAGTGGCCAGGCGGCGCGGAGACGATGGCGGTGCGGCCGGCGCCGCGCATGAGGCGCACGAGGGCGCCGACCCCCAGCCCGGCTCGCGCGCGCTGCCCGACCGCGTTGCCCACGGCCACGCTCCGTTCGTCCTGCAGGAAGATGCCGCGCAGCCCGCTGGTGCCGGACGTGGTGGCCACGAGGTACCGCCCCTGGAAGCGCTCGCCCACGAGGGCGGGGTCGGCGACGAACTCCCGGGCCTTGGCCAGCGTCACGTCCGGGTCGGTGACCCACTCGTCGAAGCGCGCCATGAGCGCCTTCTTGTCGGTGACCGGGAGCCGCGCCGGGTCGTCGATCTCGTCGGGCAGCGCCCGGTACAGCTCGCGGTAGTAGGGCGAGTGGGCGCGGGCGTAGGCCACAGCCTCGGCCAGGCGGGCCCGTTGCCGCCGCGCGATCCCCTCGGGGCCCTCGCGCAGCGCCCGCCGCGCGTCGCGGGCGAGACTTCGTCCGTTCTCTGTCATGACGGGTCGTTCCCTTCTGCAGCGTCCGCGCGGACCGAGAGCAGGCCGCGCGCGGCGACGTCGAGGCCGTGCCGCGCGGCCCGCCACAGCTCGTCCTGCGACCGGCCGAGCTCGACGCTCGCCAGGCTCGCCTGCTGGACGGCGCCGATCAGGGAGCCGGTCATCGCGGCGGCGGTGATCGGATTCAACTGGTCCGGGAACGCCTTCAGCAGTTCGCCGGCCATCCTCCGCTGCAGGTCCAGCATCAGGTACAACCCCTTGGCCTGCAGCGCCGGTGTCGTCATCATCAGGCGGACCCCCGCCGACAGCTCCTCTGGCTCCTTGCGGGGCACCTCGGGACGGCGCCGGGCGGCGTACTCCTGCACCGCCCTGATCAGCAGCTCACCCGGCCCCTCCTGCGGCCGCGGCGCCGCCAGCGCGCCGAGCAGCAGGCCGAAGATGTGCTCGACGTCGGCGAATATGGCCTCGTCCTTGGCACGGAAGTAGTTGAAGAACGTCTTGGGGTCGACGTCCGCCGCCAGGGCGATCTGCGCCACCGTGGTCTGCTCATACCCCTGCTCGGCGAACAGCCTCATCGCCGCGGCGATGATCCGCTGCCTGGTCAGCCGCTTCTTGCGATCGCGGCGTGATTCCTCCACGCGCAAAATATACATCACATGGAACTTTCTAGATACTGGAAAATTTTTCGAGTCATCCGACGCGGCCGCGTGCCCGGCCTTCGACTCACTCAACCAAGATCGCAATTGCGGGTTTTGGGCCCACCTTGGCCACACCCCGTCCTGGGCTGGCACGCTCGCAGAGGTGTCGGAGTTAGGTGATTTGCCGACACCCCGCACAGCCCAGCCTTCGACCGCCCGGAAAACCGGACATCGGGGATGGAATACCATGCCGGGCGAGTGACTGCAGGCCGGAACCGACGACAGGATTTCCCGACAGCTAGAAGGATGCTCTGTCCTTCATTGAGGAGCCTCCGGTGCGGATCGTCTACTCGCGTGTGTCCACCGCGCCCCAGTCGCTGCTGCGGCAGCGGCACATCCTCACCGAGGCCGGCCTCCCGCACTGACCGGTACCCGGCTCGAGGAAGCGCGGTCGGCGTTCACCGACCAGGGCGCCTCGATCGCGGCGCTCGCGCGTGCGCACGGGGTGAGCCGGGCTGCGGTCCGGACCGCGCTGGCCGATCTGCTGCCCGGCCAGTCGAGCCTGTCCTCCCGGTCAGGGTGACCCCAAGGACGATATCGATCAGGCCGCCAGATCGAGGCCGAGGCGGCGGCCCATCTCAGCGGCCGCTCGCGCCGCCGGGCACGCGCAGCAGTTCCCTGGCGGCGCCGCCGACCCGGGCGGGCCACCGTACGGTGCCGGTGTCCTCGCCCGCGTCGTGACCGGCGGCGCGAGCGGCCGCCTCTCCGCCCGCGGTGCGCAGCAGCGATCCGGCGGCGCCGATCAGCAGGAACGACAGGCCCGTGACGGTGGCGAAGGACAGCAGGTCGAAGGTGGCCGCTCCGACCAGCGGGACCACGAGGCAGGCGGCGAGGGTCAGGCCGAGGTCGCGGGTGGCGGGGTCGGCGCTCAGGTGGCGGGCCCGCAGCCCCGAGTAGATCGCGCACACGAACAGCGCGACGACCACCGTGACGCCGATCAGTCCCGTCTCCACCGCCGACAGCAGGTACTGGTTGTCGAAGACCTGGTACTTGGGGGCGTACCAGGTGCCGGCCCCGCGTCCCAGCCACATGTGCCTGGAGACCTCGTAGGCGGCGACGTCGTAGTCGTGCGTGCGGTAGCGGACGCTGTCGTCGGTGCCGGCGTTGGCGAACAGGTTGTAGAAGGTGCTGATGAGCCCGGGCGCCATGAGCCGCATCAGCGCGAGGAAGGCCAGCCCGACGAGCACGGTCTGGATCCGCCGCCGGGCCGGCCAGCCGAGGAACAGCACGATCCCGACGGCCGCCAGGCTCAGCACCGCCGACCGGGAGACCGAGAACATCAGGCCCGCCCCGATCAGGGCGGCGCACGCCCACCAGCGCAGCGCGCCCCGCCCCAGCCGCCGGGCCTGGAAGCCGTAGTGGGCGGCGAGCGGGAGGAGCATCGCGCACACGACGCCGAACTCGATCGGGTGGCCCGTGGTCGCGGCGACCCGGCGGAAGTCGGACCTGGCGGTGACGAACCCGTCCTCGGAGGTGTAGCGGAGCACCGGGAGCTGGAGATACCGGGTGAGGTCGAGGTCGAGCAGGAACTGGCAGGCCCCGATGACCGCGATGACCGCCCCCGCCACCACCGCGGTCTTCAGCACGAGGTCGAGGCGGTCGGCGCCGCGCACCCCGTCGCACACCATGAGCGCGAGCCCGGCGCCCGCCACCAGCAGGATCAGGGCGCGGTCGGCGAGGTTGAGCTCGTCGGAGGGCAGGTAGCCGTAGGTGGCGTACCCGTAGGAGGCCACCATCGCGGTCAGGTGGACGAACAGCGCGGTGCGCACCGGCGTGCGGCCCTTGGCCATCCCCAGCGTGAGGGTGAAGTGCGCGCACAGCCAGCAGACGGCGGCGACCAGGGCCAGGATGTTGGCCGGGGTCAGCGACAGCGGCAGCCCCCGCAGGACCAGCCTGGCGGGAACGATCATCAGGGCGACGACGAAGAAGCAGACCAGGGTCGCGCCGTCGGCGCGGCGACGGGCCCGCGGAGCGGATGCGGACGCGTCCGGAGCGGTGGGTACGGCGGGCTCGGCCGGAGCGGGTACGGCGGACGCGTCCGTGGCGGATACGGCGGGCTCGGACGCGGACGCGGAGGCGGTCGTCACGAGGCAGGTCCTCGCCGCCGGGCCGCGCGGGCCCGGGCGAAGCTCTCGGTCCCGAACGCCGCGCACAGGCCCGCCACGACGCCGACGCCCACCGCGGCGGCGAGGCCCCGCAGCTTGCGGTTCCGCTGCGGCTCCGGGGTCGTCGCCGGCACCGCCTCGTAGGTGGTGATGTACGTCGCCTGGGGCGCCTTCACCGCCCGCTGCCGGTTGACCAGTTCGAGCCTGATCCTCGACAGGACCCGGTTCACGATCTCCCGCGCGCCCTCGGGCGACGGGCTCTCCCCCTCGACGAAGAGGTACGGGCCGGTGGCCAGCGACTCCAGGTTGTTGCTGCCGTTGGTGACCTTGTAGGAGGTGTCGCCGTCCTCGGCGACGCCCAGCTCGGCCGCCATGTCGGGCGTCGCCATCACCGCGATGAGGATCGAGGCGGAGACGTTCAGCCCCTGCTCGAAGTTGAGCATGGGGTTGGTCAGGCCGTTGGGGTAGCGCGGGTTGCTCGGCAGGCTCCCGCCGGTCACCGGTGTGGTCAGGATGAGGACCGCGCTGGAGATGTAGGTGGTGGGAATCGTCGAGTAGACGCCCGCCGCGGCGGCGAGGGACAGCACGAGGGCCGGGACGGCGGCGTACCAGCGCCGGAACAGGACGAGAACCGTCCCCCAGAAGTCCATGCGTTTCCTCTCGAACCGGGATGGCGGCCGGTGACGCGGGGTCCCGCCGGCCCGTCCCTCCTACCTCTCGCGGTGACCGCGGCCGCCGGCGCGCGTGAAGACGACCGTGTCCGCGGCCCTCTCGCCGGGGTCGTCGTCGGGATCCCCGCCGAAGCGCTCGCGTTCCCCGCCGAACTCACCGTCGAGGTCCCGGCGCTCCCCGCCGAGCTCACCGTCGAGGTCCTCGTGGCCTCCGTCGTGTTTCTCGCCGGAGTCCTCGTGGTCCCCGCCGGGGTGCTCGCCATGGCGCTCCGGCGGCTCCTCCTCGTCCAGGACCACCACGAGCTGCGCGGGCTCGTCGTGGAACGGTCCCTCGGCGGAGCCTCGGACGTCCTCCGGCGGATACACGGCCAGGGACGGCTCCGCGCCGGCCGCCGGGGCCGCCGCGGCGACGTGGGCTCCGGGAGCGGCGGGAGCCTCGAAGAGCCCGGGAGGCTTCGGGAAGGCGGGTTCGGGGAGGACGGCCTTCGGGGAGGCCGGGTACGCGGGATCGGCGGCGCGGCGCCGCCTGCCCGCCCGCGCCTCCGTCACGCCGTACGCGACGCCGAAGCCGACGGCCAGCACGGCGAACAGCACCCCGCCGGCGGCCATCAGCCTGCTCGTGACCTTCGCCTCCGGGGTGGACGAGGGTACGACGTCGACGACCGAGATGAAGGTGGAGCGCGGGGCCCTGAGCGCCTGCTGGCGGGTGAGCAGTTCCTTCCTGATGCGCTGCTTGGCCTTGACGACCACCTTCTGGGCCTCGGCGGCGGATCTGCTCCGCACCTCCACGTAGACGAACGGGCCGTTGGTGCTGATGCCCAGCAGGTCCGGGTTGGTGCGGCCGTCGTTGATCGTGATCTCGGTGGTGCCGCCCTTCACCAAGCCCAGCTCGGCCGCGACCTCGGAGGTGTTCATCGACAGGATGAGGATGCCGGCCGTGACGCGCAGGCCGTCACTGAACTGCAGCAGCGGGTTGGTCAGCCCTGTCGGCCTGGTCGGGTCGGCCGGGAGCGTCCCGCCGGTCGCGGGGGTGGTCAGCACCATGGACGCGGTCGAGACGTAGGTGGTCGGCACGAGGTGGAACGCCAGAGCGGCGGCGGCGAACGACAGGACGATCAGGGGAGGACCGACGAATCTCCGTTTGACCAGAGCGAAAACGGCCTTCCAGAAATACATAGGTCTCCGCCCCTATTTGTGCCGGGGCGTTACCGGGCCCCGAGACAATACAGTCACCAATCGGAAAACGCGGGTTCCTCGTTACGTCGGTCGGCTGGGAGACCATTCCGGTCGGCGTCCCATTCCGGATGTTACGTCCGGCGACCATGCAGCGATAGACCCGTTGACAGGCCGAAAGGCCCGGGTGACCGGGCCGCGCCGCCCGAGACGGGGGTTGATCGGATGGGGGCCTCGCCCGGGGACGACCAGGACGGAACGGGCGGCCCCGGCGCGGACGCCGTGCTCGCCGGCGCGGGGACCGCCGAGGCCGGGGACGCCACGAAGCCCGCGTCGTCCCGAGCCGGGGGGCGCGGCCGGCTGCCGGGGCTCGACGGGATCCGCGGGGTGGCGGCCCTGTTCGTGCTGGTGCACCACTGCCGGCTGCTCGCCTTCCCCGGCTACCCCGCCGACACCGGGCCGGGCTGGCTCTCCTGGCTCGTCTACGGCCACTTCGCGGTGGTGGTGTTCATCGTCCTGTCGGGTTTCTCGCTGGCGGTCTCCCCCGCGCGGTCCGGGTGGCGGCTGGGCGGCGTGCGCCGGTTCGCCCGCCGCCGCGCCTGGCGCATCCTCCCGCCCTACTGGGCGGCCCTGGTGTTCAGCCTGGTGGTCGCCTGGACCCTGGTCCCCCAGCCTGGGGAAGGGGCTCCCACGGCGAAGTCGGTGCTGGTCTACGGCCTGCTGCTGCACGATGTCCTCGGCGCGCCGAGCCCCAACGGCGCCTTCTGGTCCATCGCCGTGGAGGCGCAGCTCTACCTCGTCTTCCCGCTCCTGCTGCTGGTGCTGCGCCGGGCGGGCGCGTTCGTGATGCTCGCGGCCGTCACCGCCGTCGTGGCGGTGGTCGGCCTGCTCGCCCCCGTGTCGCATCCGGTGAGCCTGCTGCTCCGGCTGACCCCGCAGTTCGCCGCGCTGTTCGCGGCGGGCGTGGTCGCGGCGGGCGTCCTCGCCGCCGGGGAACGCGTGCGGCGGTTCCCCTGGCACCGGGTGGCGGCGCTCGCCTGCGTCCCGGTGCTCGCGCTGGTCGTCGCGCGCGGCCCCGTCTGGACCGTGGAGCACTACTACTGGGTCGATCTCGCGCTCGGCCCCGCCGTGGCCCTGCTGCTGGCGGGGGTGGCGACGGGCCGGCCGGCCGCGCTGGTGCGGCTGCTGGACACGCGGCCGGTACGGAGCCTCGGTTCCTTCTCCTACACGCTCTACCTGGTCCACGCGCCGATCGTCGTGGCGATCCACCGGCTGGTCGTCGCCCCGCACGTGCCCGGCGGCGTCCCGGCGTTCCTGGTCACCCTCGCGGTGGCCGGGCCGGTGAGCCTGGTGGCGGCACGCTCGTTCGCGGCGGTCTTCGAGTTGCCGTTCCAGCGTCACCGCGGCTGGCCCGCGCTGCGCGAGGCGATGCGGGGCCGGGTGTCACGGGCGCGCGCCGCGCTGCGCCCCGCCCCCGAACGCCCCTGACGCCTTCACCGGTCCGCCCGCGCGCCGTACGGCCCGCCTCACCGCCCCGGTCGTACGGCCGGGCCGCGGGAGCACGCCGTACGGCGGCGCCGTCACGGGCGCGGGCCGGGCGCCGGGCGTCCGGCGACCCGGCCGGAGGTGACCAGGTTCGCCGCCATCCGCGCGAGTTTGCGTCCGCGCCGGGCCGCGACCACGCACTGGCGGCGCACGTACATCCGGCGCGCGGCGGCCCGCGCGCGGCGGAGCCGGTCGTCGGTGAGGCCGCTCCGGTCGAGCCAGCGCAGCAGCTCGCGGTACTGCAGGGTGGAGGAGAACCGGGCCTGCCAGACGGGCACGTCCAGCCGGCGGGCGATCGTCCCCATGCGCTCGTGCTTCCAGTTGCGGTGGGCGAGCACCTCGGGCACGTGGCCCCACGGCCCGGCCAGTGCCAGCTTCGCCGCGAACACCTCGTCCTCGCGGAGCATGTTGCGCCGGGGGATGCCGACCACGACGGAGCGGCGCATCAGCCCGTAGAGCGGGTCGATCAGCAGGTGGCTCTCGTTGAGCAGGCGCAGCATCTCGGCGAACCGCTCGACCGGGTCGCCGGAGCGCAGCCCGGTGCCCTCGTAGACGCCGGTCCGGGTGGTTCCGTCCGGGTCGGTGTAGGCGACCTGCGTGGTGACCAGGATGAGCCGTTCGTCCTCGGCGAAGGCGCGCAGCGACCGGGAGACGCAGCCGGGCTCCAGCCGGTCGTCGTCGCCGACCCAGCGCAGGAACTCGCCCCGGGCGAGCCGGCCGGCGCCGATGAAGTTGTTGAGCAGCCCCACGTTCTCCGGCTGCCGGTGGTAGACGATCCGGTCGTCGGCGCGCGCCAGCTCCCGGCAGATCTCCTCCGTGCCGTCCGTGGAGGCGTTGTCGCAGATCACCAGCTCGATGTCCGGGTGGTCCTGGGCCAGCACCGACCGGACCACCCCCTCCAGCCGCGCGGCGCCGTTGCGCACCGGCAGCCCGACGGACACCAGCGTGCCGGGGCCGATCATCGGTTCTCCTCTTCGGTGGGTTCGGGGCCCGGCGTCACCGGGCGGGTTCCGGCGTTCAGCGATCCGGTCACCCGTCCGGCGAGCCGCCCCAGCTCGGCCCGCGGTACGACGAGAAGCACGAAGGCGAGCGTTCCCGCGCCGCCCGCCACGCAGAGCCGTACGAACGGGATGTCCGGGGTGACGTGTGCCAGCGCGGTCGTCACCGCCGCCGCCAGCGCGCCGCCCAGCAGCGGCCGCACCAGCGCGGAGGCCAGCGGGGCGACGGCCACCCCGGCCCGGTGCAGGGCGAGCGCGGTCAGCGGCAGTGCCACCAGCAGCGCGACCGCCGCGTGTGCGATCGCCGCCCCCCGGATGCCGTCCACGCGCGCGCCGATCATCAGGGCGGGCACCAGCGCCACGGCCCAGCCCAGGTTGAGCCATACGGTGGACCGGGTCTCGCCCATGGCCGCGAGGATGTCCACCGCCAGGGCGGCCAGCATCCGCACGACCATGAGGATCGCGAGGAACCGCAGCACCTCGGCGGCGGGCGCCCAGCGCTCGCCGTACAGGAGGACCACCACCGAGGGGGCGAGCGTGCCGAGCACCACGGCGATCGGCAGGACGACGGAGACCAGCAGCGGCACGGCCCGCCCCACCCCCCGCGACAGCGACTCCCGGTCCTCCTCGGCCAGCCGGGAGAAGCCGGGCAGCGCGACGTAGCGGATGGCGGTGCCGACCAGGCCCGGAACCCAGCTGGAGATGTTGAAGGCCAGCAGGTAGAAGCCGAGCGGGGCGGCGCCGAGGGTGTCGCCGACGATGACGGAGTCGGCATTCAGCAGCACCCCCTCGATGCCCAGGCTGACGCACAGCGGCAACCCGAACACCAGGAGCCGCCCGGCGACCGCGCGGTCCAGCCCGGCGCTGATCCGCACCCGGGCGGAGAGGACCACCAGCACCCCGGTGACGGCGGCGCCGGCGAGCTGCCCCCAGGCGAAGCTGTAGGCCCCGGCGCCCGTGGCGGCGAGCCCGATCGTCACCGGGGCGTTCACGCAGAAGCCCACCAGGTTGGCCCGGGTGAGCCGGTCCTGCTGGAACCGGCGCATCAGCGCCGCGCTGCGCACGGCGGTCAGGCCGTAGACGAGGTTGGTGGCGCTGAGCACGCGGATGACCCCGGTGGCGCCCTCGTTGCCGGACATCTCCGCGAAGTACGGGGCGACCACCCAGAAGACCCCGTACAGGGCGGCGCTGGAGGCGATGGCCACGACGGTCGCGGTGGGAGCGATCTCCTCCAGCCGGCCCCGCCACTGCACGACGGCCGCGATGACGCCCGCGTCGTTGACGTAGAGGACGAACTGGCTGGCGGCCAGCGCGATGGCGTAGACGCCGAAGTCCTCGGGCACCAGCAGGCGGGCGAGGACGAGGCTCATGACGAACGAGCCGGCCTTCATCACCAGGTTGCCGAGCACGCTCCAGCGCAGCCCGCGCCCGGCCCGCCGGCCGATCTCCCCGGCCCGGCCGCCGCCCGGGTCCGCGGCACCGGTGGCGGGCGCCGCGCCCTGACCGTCTTCCATCTCCCGCCTCTCACCATCCGACCGCCGCCCGCCGGTCGCCGCCCACCTCCGGCGTGCGGGCCGGCCGGGCGGGTTCCTCCTAAGCGGGTTCCTCGACCCGTTCCAGCCAGATCTCCCGCCAGAACGGGATGAACGCCCGGGGGCAGCTCACGGTGTAGGCGCCCGCGCAGACGATGCCCTCCAGGACGATGCAGGGACTCTTCATCGTGAGCATCCGGCCGGTCCGCTCGTCGATGCAGCGGTCCACCCGGGACAGCACCCGCGCGGTCCGCCCGCAGTACCGCGACATCTCCTCGTCGAACCCCATCCCGCGGTTGAGCCGGTCCTGGTTGAGGGTTCCGAGGATCTCCGCCTTCGATTTGATCCGGACGAGCTCGCCCGGTCGCAGGCCGAGGGCGCCGTCCGGTGTCGGGCCGGTGAGCCGCCCCGCGACGAATCCCCACCGCATGCCGTCCCGGAACCGCAGCCACCCGGGCAGCCTCCGGCTGCGGTCCTGGACGCGGTTGAAGAGCCCGATGAGCAGGGCGCGGAGCACGAACAGCGGCCCCGCGTTGCCGGTGCGCACGTCCATGACGTACTGCCGGACGTCCTTGAGCGGCAGGCAGGACGGCGCGGCGCGCAGCATCTCGGTCCCCTGGCAGGAGAACCGCTCCTCGCCGTCCGGGCCGGGTTCCTTCCTGGTGGCCGCCTCGATGAGCGGCAGCAGACGGCGGCCCGACGCGGGACCGGGCGGTGCGGCGGAGCCCGGCGCGCCGAGCGCGGCGAAGGAGCCGTCCCGCCTCTCCGGTACGGCGGCGCCGGGCGGAGCCGCGGCCGGATCGGCGGGGGTGCCCCGTTCCGGAGGGCCGCCGGGTTCGACCCGTTTGAGCCACGCCTCCTTCCAGTACATCAGGCAGGCCGTCTGGCAGCCGCCGTGCGCGCCGCCGTCGCAGCGCGCGCCGGTGAGGTGGACGGCGCGTTCCATCCGCCGCATCCCGCTGCGGCCGATCGTGTCGCACACCTTGTGCGCCACCTTGTGCACCGTGAGCCGCCGCCCGCAGTAGGCCAGCATCTCCGGCATGAAGGGCAGGCCCTCCAGCTCGCCCCGCTCGTCCAGCGTGGCCAGGATCTCGGCCTCGCCGCGCACCTCGACCAGATCCCCTGCCCGGAGGTCGAGGGCGCCCGCGTCCGGGGCGGTCCGTGTCGCCGTCATGCCAGCTCCTTGAGCAGTCCGGCGGCGCGGAGGTCCCGCGCCGCGTCCGCCACGACGTGGAACGGCAGTCCGGACCGTTCCGCGATGTCCAGCAGGCCGTGGTCGCCGCCCGAGAGGTTCAGCACCCACAGCATCGCCATCTGCGCCTGCTTCGTGTCGCTGCGCCCGCCGAGCGAGCCGTACAGGCCCCGCCTGCCGAGCTGCGGCTCGCCGTACGGGCTGAGGTTGAGGTGCCGGCGGTCGCCCTCCAGCACCCGGGTGATCTCCCAGCAGGCTTCGAGGGTGTCGGTCATGGCCTCCGGCGTCACGAAGCCGGGGTCGTCGGCCGAGGTGTGGTACTCGGGGTAGCCGGCGTACGGCGTGCGGGTCAGGCAGCCCACTGGCAGGTCGAACCCCGGGGAGCAGAACTGCCGCTCGTCGTAGCCGTACGGGGAGAAGTCCACGATCTCGTGGGGCCGTCCCGACGCGCGCAGCACGTGGGCCGCGGCCCGGTCCACGGCGGCGTCCCCCCGCCTGCTGCGCTTGTAGGTCAGGTGGCCGCGGTCCCCGGCGCAGGCCAGCACGAGGCCGTGCCGGATCAGCCCGGCGCGCTCCCGGTTGAGCGCCAGCCAGGTGATCGCGCCGATGGTGCCGGGCGCGAACAGGAAGCGGTAGGTGTAGTGGGGGTCCGTCCCGGCCAGCCGCCGGGCGAGGCGGGTGGCCACCGCGATGCCCGCGAGGTTGTCGTTGGCCAGCGACGGGTGGCACACGTGGCAGGAGACGAGCACCTCCTCGGAGGTGCGGCCGGGCACCACGTGCTCGCCGTAGGTGAGGTGGCCGTCGGCGAGCGTCGCGTCGATCCGGACCTCGTAGCGGCCCTCCGGCAGGGCGGCGAGCGTGTTCTCCGCCAGGCAGAAACCCCAGGTCTCCGCGTAGTAGCTCGTGCGGTACGGGACCAGGCCGGGCTGCTCGGGCAGCGTGTGCAGGTGGGGCCGCAGCTCGGCGAGGGTCATGGTGGCCGACACCGGCACGCTGTAGCCGACCACGTGCAGGTTCGACGCGGCGAAGTCGACGACCCGCCTGCCGGAGGCGTCCTTGACGTAGGCGTCGCGGACGTTCCACTCCTTCGGCACGGTCCAGTCGAGGACCGGCGTCCCCGTCGGGACCTCACGGACCCGGAGTGGGACGCTCTCGCCGACGATGTCCAGGGTCCGGCGCACGCCGTCGCCGGTGATGCTCCGGCACAGCGGGTAGAGCCGCTCGACCAGGGCGTGCATCTCCCGGCCCTCGTCCCCGGCCGCTCCCGCCCCCGCCGTGCCCGACCGGGCAGCGGCCCCGGCGGCCCCCGCGGTCCCGGCCGTTCCGGCGGTTCCGGCGGTCATCGGCGGCCGTCCCGCGGCCGGGGCGCGTCACCGGCGACCGGCCGGAGCGTGTCGTCGACGGCTCCGGCCATCCGCCGGTCCGCCAGCCGGGTCAGGCGGGTGAAGCGCCGCTGGAAGTCGTGCCCCGTCAGGCCGTGCCGCTCGTAGGACTCCACCAGTTCGGCCGCGCCCGCCTTGACCGTCCAGCGCGGCCGGTAGCCGGGCAGCGCGGCGCGCACCCGGGAGAAGTCGACCCGGTAGGACCGCGGGTCCGCCCCGGCCTCACCGGTGATCACCAGCCGGGAGCCGGGCACCGCCTCGGCGACCTCGGCGGCGATCTCCGACACCCGCACGTTGTTCTGCTCGGTGCCCACATTGAACGCCCTGGCGTGCACCGCGTCCCGGGGGGCCGCCAGCGCCAGGACGAAGGCGTCGGCGATGTCGCGGGCGTGCACCAGCGGCCGCCACGGGGTGCCGTCGGACAGCACCCGGACCTCCCCGGTCAGCAGCGCGTGCCCCACGAGGTTGTTCAGCACGATGTCGGCCCGCAGCCGGGGCGAGAAGCCGAACGCGGTGGCGTTGCGCAGGAAAACCGGGCTGAAGTCGCCGTCGGCCAGCTCGGCCAGGTCGTCCTCGACGCGGACCTTGGACTCGGCGTACGGGGTCACCGGGCGCAGCGGCGCGTCCTCGCCGACCAGGTCGTCGCCGCCGGAGGCGCCGTAGACCGAGCAGGTGGAGGCGTACAGGAACCGCCGCACGCCCGCGTCGCGGGCCAGCCGGGCCAGCCGTACCGACGCGTGGTGGTTGATCTCGTAGGTCAGTTCCGGCGCCAGCGAGCCGAGCGGGTCGTTGGACAGCGCGGCCAGGTGGATCACCGCGTCCACCCCGGTCAGCTCGGCGGCGGTGACGTCCCGCAGGTCGGCCGCGTGCCCGCCCGGGTCGGCGGGCGCGGGGCCCAGGACGCAGTCGGCGAACAGCCCGGAGTCCAGTCCGGTGACCTCGTGACCCGCCCCGGTCAGCGCCGGGGCCATCACGCTCCCCAGGTATCCCTGATGCCCGGTCAGCAGCACCCGCATCGCGTCTCTCCTCCAGCCAGATCAAGGGTCAGCTTGCTTACGTGGAACGCCTCGGCGTAGCGGGCGTGGCACTCGATCCCGCGGATGCGGGCCAGGCCGAGGAACGCCTCGCGGTCGTACCAGGGCCGCCGGCGCTGGGAGGGGTAGTGCTCGTGCAGCAGGGCCGCCTTCGCCTCGGCGACCTCCGGGGCGAGCGGCTGGTAGACCGACGGCCGCCCGAGGTCGCCGTCCCATTTGACGATCTCGTAGCCGAGCACCTGGTGGTCGCGGAAGGCCGTGGGCACGAGCTTCGCCAGACCCCGGTGGTCCTGGTGGGCGTCACCGGGGTGCGGGGCGAACAGCAGGTCGGGGCCGGTCCGCGCGCGCAGGCCCTCGACCGCCTCCTTGGCCTCGTCCCAGTGCGCCGGCAGCCGCCCGTCGGGCAGTCTCAGCACGGTCAGCCGCAGGTCCGCGCCGGGGCAGAAGGCCGCGAGGGCGGCGTGCTCCTCGTCCTCCCGCTCGGTGCCGCCGCCGGAGAGCACCAGCGCGTCCACCCGGAGCCCGGGGCGGGCCGTGCAGAGGGTGAGCAGGGTGCCGCCGGCGCCGATGGCGAGGTCGTCGCAGTGCGCGGCGAGCAGGGCGATCGCGCCGCCGCCCGGCGGCGTCCGGAAACCGATCACGGGGTACGCGCCCCCGGTACGGCCGCCACCCCGCCCGCGGACCGCCCCGGCGGGGCCTCGGCGGCCGGGGCTCCGGCCCCCGCCGGTACCCGTGGGACCGTTCCCGGCGGAGGCGGCGGCGTGCCGGGCTCGCGCTCCCACAGCGCCCACGGCCGCTCGCCCCGCGAGTACGCCTCGTCCAGGGCGACCCGCTCCCGGACCGTGTCGGTCGGCCGCCAGTAGCCGCGGTGCGGGTAGGCGAGCAGCCGGCCGCGCTTGGCCAGCTCGGCGCAGCCGTCCGTGACGAGGTCGCCGCCCGGCGGGATGTGGTCGAAGACCTCCTGCCGGAGCACGAAGTACCCGCCG
Source organism: Streptosporangium sandarakinum (assembly GCF_013409935.1). Lineage (GTDB taxonomy): Bacteria > Actinomycetota > Actinomycetes > Streptosporangiales > Streptosporangiaceae > Streptosporangium > Streptosporangium nondiastaticum. The sequence continues at coordinate 2,979,757 of NZ_JACCCO010000001.1, forward strand.
TTCACCCACAGCGGCATCCGGCTGACCGGGGTGATCCCCCCGACCAGCCCGCGCTCGCCGAGCTCCACGCAGTGGAAGGTGTCCGACGGCGGGACGACCATCATCGAGGCGCCCGCGCCGGAGGCGGCGAAACGGTCGATGATCTCCGGAAGCGGCGCGTCGGTGAGCACGTCGGCGTAGTTGGCGAGGAACATGTCGTCGCCGCCGAGGTGGTCGCGGACCCGGCGCAGCCGTTCGCCGATGGGCGAGTCGATGCCGGTCTGCACGAACGAGATCGACCACTCGGAGATGTCGGCGGACAGCAGCTCGACCCGGCCGCCGCGCAGCACGAAGTCGTTGGAGGTGGTCTCCTCGTAGTTCAGGAAGAAGTCCTTGATGTGGTGCGCGCCGTAGCCCAGGCAGAGGACGAACTCGGTGTGCCCGAAGTGCGCGTAGTACCGCATCACATGCCAGATGAGCGGGCGGGGACCCACGAGCTGCATGGGCTTGGGCACGTCACCGGGTGTCCCGGTGCGCATCCGCGTGCCGTACCCGCCGCAGAAGAGGACGACCTTCACGGCTTCACCTCGACGATCTCCAGTCTCGGGATGGGGAAGACCAGCCGGCCGCCCCACCCGCCGACGAAGGACAGCTGGCCGGTGAGCTCCTCGCGCAGGTTCCACGGCAGGACCAGCACGTAGTCGGGCCGGTCCTCGGCGATCCGCTCGGGCGGGTGGATCGGGATCCGCGCGCCCGGGGTGAACCTGCCGTGCTTGTAGGGGTTGCGGTCGACGGTGTAGCGGAGCAGGTCGGGGCGGACGCCGCAGTGGTTGAGCAGCGTGTTGCCCTTGCCCGGGGCGCCGTAGCCGACGACCGTACGGCCCTCCTCCGCGGCGCGCAGCAGGAACCCCAGCAGGTCGCGCCGGACCCGGGACACCCGCCCGGCGAACTCGGCGTACCCGGCCGGCTCGTGCAGACCGGCGGCCTTCTCCTCGGCGAGCGCCTCGGTCACCCGCTCCGACGGCTCGCCCGCCGCCTCCGCCGGGCGGGCCCACAGCCGGATCGAGCCCCCGTGGGTCGGCAGCCGCTCGACGTCCACCAGGGCCAGCCCGCCCGAGGCCAGGGCGCGGCGGGCGGAGGCGACCGTGTAGTACTGGAAGTGCTCGTGGTAGATCGTGTCGTACTGGTTCAGCTCCATCAGCGTCAGCAGGTGCTGCACCTCGACGGAGACCCACCCGTCGTCGGCGACGAGCGCGCGCAGGCCCCTGGTGAAGCCGATGACGTCGGGGATGTGGGCGTAGACGTTGTTGGCCACGACGAGGTCGGCCGGCCCGTGCTCCGCGCGCACCGCCGCGCCGGTCTCCGGGCCGAGGAACGCCTCCAGCGTCGGCACGCCGCGTTCCCTCGCCGCCCGCCCCACGTTCGCCGACGGCTCGACGCCCAGGCAGCGGATGCCCCGGTCGACGACGTGCCGCAGCAGGTAGCCGTCGTTGCTGGCCACCTCGACGACGAACGAGCCGCCGTCCAGCCCCAGCCGCCCGGCCGCGTCGTCCACGAACCGCCGCGCGTGCTCCACCCACGACGTCGAGTAGGACGAGAAGTAGGCGTACTCGGTGAAGGTGTCCTCGGGGGTGATCAGCGGCGGGATCTGCGCCAGCCAGCAGGCGGTGCACACCCGCAGGTGCAGCGGGTAGGCCGGCTCCGGCTCGTCGAGCCGGTCGGCGGTCAGGAACCGCTCGCAGGGCGGGGTCGCCCCCAGGTCGACGACGCTGGCCAGGCTCGTCGAGCCGCACAGCCGGCAGGTTGTCATGGTTACGCTCCCTCGCCGCGCGACGCGGCTCGACCGGTATTCGCCAAGATCACTTCAGCGGGCGGGGACCCTTGAATTTCGCCCGTTTCCTCCACCGCGTTACACCGCCGTGGCATGCTTCGGCCCATGAAGCCGCTGAGCATCGACGGCGCGTGGGTCCACACGCCGCGGGTCCACGCCGACCGGCGCGGCACGTTCGCCGAGGTCTTCCCCGCCGGCGGGCTGCGGGAGGCGGCCGGGCGCGGGCTCGGCCTGGCCCAGGCCAACTGCTCGGTCTCCCGGCGCGGGGTGGTGCGGGGCGTCCACTTCGCGGACGTGCCGCCCGGCCAGGCGAAATACCTCACGTGCGTCTCCGGGGCCGTCCTGGACGTGGTGGTGGACATCCGGGTGGGCTCGCCGACCTTCGGCCGGTGGGAGACGGTGCGCCTGGACGAGGAGTCGCGGCGCGGCCTGTACGTCGCCGAGGGGCTGGGCCACGGCTTCATGGCGCTCACCGAGCAGGCCACGGTCGTCTACCTGTGCTCGGAGCCCTACACCCCGGCCCGCGAGCACGGCGTCCACCCGCTCGACCCGGCCGTCGGCATCGAGTGGCCGGCCGGCGTGGAGCCGATCCTGTCGGACAAGGACGCCGCCGCGCCCACCCTCGCCGAGGCCCTCGCGGCGGGGCTGCTGCCCCGCTACGAGACCTGCGCGGCGCACTACCGCCGCCTGGCCGCCGTGGACCGTGCCACCACCGCGGACGGCGCCGCCCGGGTGCCGGACCCGTACGGCGCGGCCCCCGGCTCCCCCGTCGTGGACGGCGCCGCGAGCCGTCACGTCCCGGGCGGCGCGGGCGGCCCTAGCCTCTGACCAGCACATCGGACTCCCGCAGCGCCTCCCGCCAGTCCCGCAGCGGCGGCAGCCCCGCCCGGTGCCACCGGTCGTGCCCCAGCACGCTGTAGGCCGGGCGCCGCGCCGGGCGGGGGAACCGCTCCGCCGCGACCGGGTTGACCCGCGCCGGGTCCGCGCCGGCCAGCTCGAAGATCTCCCGGGCGAAGCCGTACCAGCTCGTTCGGCCGGAGGCGGTGGCGTGGTAGACGCCCGGCGGGGCGTCCGCGCGGCCGAGCGCGGCGATCCAGGCCGCGAGGTCGCCGGCCCAGGTCGGCTGGCCGAACTGGTCGGCCACGACGTCCACGACCGGCCGTGCCCGCTCCGCCGCGAGTATCGCGCGGACGAAGTCCCGGCCGGCCGCGCCGTACAGCCAGGCCGTTCGCACGACGTAACCGGCGCCGGGGAGCGTCTCCAGCACCGCCCGCTCGCCCGCGAGCTTGGTGCGACCGTAGGCGTTGACCGGGCCGGTCGGGGCGTCCTCGGGATAGGGGGCGCGGGCGGTGCCGTCGAAGACGTAGTCGGTGGACGGCTGGACCAGCCGCGCGCCGGCGGCCCGGCACGCCTCGGCCAGTGCCCGCACGCCGTGCCCGTTGACGGCCAGCGCCTCGGCCTCGCGGGTCTCGGCGTCGTCCACCGCGGTCCACGCGGCGCAGTTCACCACGACGTCCGGCCGGAGGTCGGGCACCAGGCGGCGTACGGCGCGCGTGTCGCGCAGGTCGAGGTCGGCCCTGCCGAGCGCGACGACGTCCTCCCCGTCGGCCGAAAGGCGGCGCAGCAGCTCGGCGGCGAGCATCCCGGAGGCGCCGGTGACCAGCCACCGGGTCATGCGGTCCCCTTCTCGTCGCGTTCCTCCACGGCGGTCTTCCACCAGCCGGGGTTGTCGGCGTACCAGCGGACGGTGTCGGCCAGCCCCCGGTCGAACGGCACGGCCGGCCGGTAGCCGAGGGCGCGCAGCCTCGCGTCGTCCAGCGAGTAGCGGCGGTCGTGCCCCTTGCGGTCGGCGACGCGCTCGACCATGCCCCAGCCCGCGCCGCAGGCCGTGAGCAGCCGCCCGGTGAGCTCGACGTTGGTCAGCTCCGCCGTACCGGCGATGTGGTAGACCTCGCCGGGCTCGCCGCGCTCGGCCACCAGGCGGATGCCCGCGCAGTGGTCGGCGACGTGGATCCAATCGCGCACGTTGCCGCCGTCGCCGTACAGGGGCACTTTCAGGCCGCGCAGCAGGTTGGTCACGAAGAGCGGGATCATCTTCTCCGGGTACTGGTACGGCCCATAGTTGTTGCCGCAGCGGGTGATCGACACCGGCAGGCCGTAGGTGACGGCGTAGGCGAGCGCGATCATGTCGCCGCCCGCCTTGGCCGCCGCGTACGGCGAGCGGGGCCGCGGCGGCGCGGACTCGTCCCAGGAGCCGCTGTCGATCGACCCGTACACCTCGTCGGTGGACACCTGCACCACCCGCGGGACGCCCGCCGAAAGGCACGCCTGCATCAGGGTCTGCGTGCCGAGGACGTTGGTCCGGGTGAACTCGGCCGGCCCCTCGATCGACCGGTCCACGTGGGACTCGGCGGCGAAGTTGACCACGAGGTCGTGGCCGGGCACGACCTTCGCCAGGAGCGCGGCGTCGCAGACGTCGCCGCGCACGAAGTCGTGCGGGACGTCGCGCAGGTTCGCCGGGTTGCCGGCGTAGGTCAGCTTGTCGAGGACCGTCACGGCGGCGCCGTCCGCGGCGAGCGCGCGGGCGAAGTGGGAGCCGATGAACCCGGCGCCACCGGTGACCAGGACACGGCGGAACGCGCGGGCGGCGGTGCTGCCGGAGTCTGTCATCGGGTCTCCTTCGTGGATACCCCGGCCTTCAGGCCGGGGAGAAAGCGAAGCTCCTGCGGAGCAGGGCAAGGAGGGACGAATCGCCGCCGAGGTGATTCAGCGTCCGCGGCCACTGGCCGGCACCTGCCACTCACACGGAAACTGGTAGATCGTGAGGCGCGATGCAGCAGGTCAAGCGGGCATTCAAGTGCCGCTTCTACCCCGCGGACGAGCAGGCGGCTGAGCTGTCCCGCACGTTCGGCTGCGTCCGCCTCGTGTACAACAAGGCTCTGGAGGAGCGCACACGGGCGTGGTACGGCGAGCAGCGCCGGATCTCCTACGTGGAGTCTTCGGCCGCGCTGACGCATAGGGAGCCGACGACGGTGACCGTGTCCTGTGACAGCGCGGGCCGGTGGTTCGTGTCCCTGCTGTGCGAGGACACCATCATCCCCGCGCCCGCCACCACGGCGGCCGTCGGCATCGACGCCGGGATCACCTCCCTGGTGACCTTGTCCACCGGCGAGAAGATCAGCAATCCGAGGCACGAGCGCCGTGACCGCGCCCGCCTGGCGAAGGCGCAGCGTGAGCTGTCGCGAAAGGCGAAGGGCTCGGCCAACCGTGAGAAGGCCCGCCGGAAGGTCGCCAGGGTCCACGCGCGGATCGCCGACCGGCGCCGCGACTTTTTGCACAAGCTGTCGACTCGGCTCGTCCGTGAGGACCAAACGGTCGTGATCGAGGACCTCACCGTCCGCAATCTGCTGAAGAACGGCAAGCTCGCGCGCGCCATCTCCGATGCGGCCTGGACGGAACCGCGCTCCATGCCGGCGTACAAGTGCGCCTGGTACGGACTCGATCTCGTCGTGATCGACCGCTGGTCCCCCGGCTCGAAGCCGTGCGGGAACTGCGGGACGGTCCGCGGGAGACTGCCGCTGAACGTCCGTGAGTGGACGTGCGACTGCGGCGCCGTGCATGACCGTGACGTGAACGCGGCACGCAACATCCTGACCGCCGGGCTGGCGGCGTCTGCCTGTGGAGACGGTGTAAGACCTCAACGGGAGTCCTCCCGGACGGGGCGGTCGTCGGTGAAGCAGGAACCCCAGCGGGCGACCGCTGGAATCCCCCGCCTTTAGGCGGGGGAGGAAGTCAAGAAATGATCTGCACCTTGCTGTGATCGCCCAGCACGAGGCGGTGGGCTCGGGGGATGGCGGGGGCGGGGGTGACCTCGACGTCGTGGCCGATGAGGGACGCCTCGATCCGGGAGACCCCGCGGATCGAGGACCTGGGCAGCACGATCGAGTACTCGATCTCGCTGCCGGAGATCAGGCAGCCGGCCGCGATGGAGGTGAAGGGGCCGACGTAGCTGTCCACGACGCGGGTCCCGGCGCCGATGACGGCCGGGCCGACGATGCGCGACCGCTCCACCACGGCGCCCGCCTCGACGGCGACCCGGCCGATCAGCTCGCTGGCGGCGTCCGCCCGGCCGTTCACCCGGGGCTCCAGGGATTCCAGGACCAGCCGGTTGACCTCCAGCATGTCGGTGACGTTGCCGGTGTCCTTCCAGTAGCCGGTGATGACGGTGGAGGAGACGCGCCGCCCCTCCTCGATCAGCCACTGGATCGCGTCGGTGATCTCCAGCTCGCCCCGCCACGACGGCTTGAGCCCGGCCACCGCCTCGTGGATCGCGGGCGTGAAGAGGTAGACGCCGACGAGCGCGAGGTCGCTCTTGGGGGCGGCGGGTTTCTCCTCCAGCCCGACGACGCGGCCGTCGGCGTCCAGCTCGGCCACGCCGAACTGCCGGGGGTCGCCGACCCGGGTGAGCATGATCTGGGCGTCCGGCCGCTCGCGGGCGAACCGCGCAACGATGTCGTCGATGCCGCCGACGATGAAGTTGTCGCCGAGGTACATGACGAAGTCGTCGTCGCCGAGGTAGTCGCGGGCGATCAGCACGGCGTGGGCGAGGCCCAGCGGCGCCTGCTGGCGCAGGTAGGTCACCTGCAGGCCGAACGCCGAGCCGTCGCCGACCGCCGACTCGATCTCGGCCTGCGTGTCGCCGACGACGATCCCGACCTCGCGGATCCCGGCGGCCCCGATGGCCTCCAGTCCGTAGAACAGGACGGGCTTGTTGGCGACCGGGACGAGCTGCTTGGCGGAGGTGTGGGTGATGGGCCGCAGCCGGGTGCCCGACCCTCCGGCGAGCAGGAGTGCTTTCACGGTCAGTAGGCTCCTTCTCCGCCGGTGACGGCGCTCCAGGTCTTCCACAGGATCTGCAGGTCGAGCATGAGGGACCAGTTCTCGACGTAGCGCAGGTCCAGGCGGACCGACTCCTCCCAGCTCAGGTCGGATCGGCCGCTCACCTGCCACAGGCCGGTCATGCCGGGCTTGACGACCAGGCGGCGGCGGACGTCGGCGCCGTACTGGGCGACCTCGTCGGGCAGCGGGGGTCTCGGCCCGACGAGTGACATCTCCCCCCGCACCACATTGAGGAGCTGCGGCAGCTCGTCGAGGGAGTAGCGGCGCAGGAACGCCCCGATCCGGGTGATCCTTGGATCGTTCCGGATTTTGAACAGCACGTCGTCGAACTCGTTGTGCGAGACGAGCTCCACTTTGCGGTGTTCGGCGTCCGCCACCATGGTGCGGAACTTCACCACCCTGAACTCCTCGCCGCCCCTGCCCACCCTGACCTGCCGGAACAGTGCCGGACCCGGGCTGGTCGCCCGGATCAGGACGCTGATGACGAGCATGGGAACGGCCAGCAGCAGCAGGGCCGCGGCGGCGCCGGTCCGGTCGAACAGGTTCTTGGCGAGGTGTTTCGCGCCGTCGAACTCCGGGTGCTCCACGTGCAGCAGCGGCATCCCGGCCACCGGGCGGATGCTGATGCGCGGACCCGCGACGTCCATCAGCGCGGGCGCCACGAACAGGTCGGTGCGGGCGTCCTCCAGGTCCCAGGCGAGCCGGCGCAGCGCGGCGCCGTCCAGTTCGGGGCAGGCCAGCACGGCGACGGCGTCGGCGTCGGCCTTGGTCACGACCTCGGCGACGTCGGTGAACCCCCCGAGGACCGGGACGCCGTCGACGTCGGCCACCTCCGTGGGGGCGGGCAGGCACGCGGCCACGACCCGCATGCCGTGGTGTGGCTGCCTGCGGAACTGCATCACCAGGTCGAGCACGGACTCGCGGTGGCCGACGGCGACCACCCGGCGCATGTACTCGCCGTGGGAGCGCCGCCGGTGGAGCCGTTTGCGCATGCGATATCGGAAGAGAATCGTCAGGAGAAGGGCGAGCGGGAACATCGCCATGACGAAACTCCGGGCGATGGTCGTCTGCGTCGCGTAGGCGCCGATGGCCACGGCGGCGGTCAGTCCCACGCCCCCGTCGAAAACCGCCCGGAACTCCTCCGTTCCCTCGCCGTGCGCGCGCCTTCGGTACGCGCCGGCGATCGCGAGCGAGAACGGCCATGCCAGGGCCAGGCCGAGCCCCAGCAGCGCCTCCGTCCCCGGGATGAAAGCGCCGAGCCACAGACGGGTCCCGAGGACCGTCTCGCAGGCCACCACGGCGCAGGTGACGTCTCCCACCAGCAGGACCCGCGCGTAGGAGCGCGTCCAGATGCTCGGAGCAGTGCGTACGACATCATCCGGGAGCCCTGTGGCGGGCTCCGCCGTCCCCACCCTCATACCAACCCCACCCGGATGCCCTAGGCGTTACCACGTAACGGGACGCGCATCGCGTTTCATTGGATGACAGCATTACCGAATGCACCGGCAGTATGGCTATTCCAGGGAAATCCTAGGGATCGCCATTGGGGAGGGGAACAGCAGCTAAGTGTCCACTACCGGCCGAAGTCAGGAGACGTACTCATCTTGACGGAACGATCCAAACATGCAGGCTTTATGAAGGATTTATTCAGAAAAAGGGGGATTTAGTCGTATTCAAAATCGGGCAGCGGAGCCGGGGGCTCCGGACTGCGCCAGACGACCACGGACTCCCCGGCGGAGGCGTTCACCGCCGCGCCGAGCCGTTCCGGGTCGAAATCAGGCAGGTAGCGCAGACGCGCGAGGAAGGCGGCGTCGACCGCCGATCTGGGCACCACGCAGCTCTGGCCGTCGTGGTCGAGGAGGATGTACAGGATGTCCGCGTCCGAGCCGCCCTCGATCCGCACCTCGGCGAGGTCCTCCCACGCGAGGGCGGCGACGCTGCCGTCCGCGTAGTGGCGGGCAACGCCTTCTTCGGTGACGTACACGTAGGAGTCCGGCACTGAGTCGCCGTGCATGGCCGCGATTCTGACGACTGCCGGGCACCCGGTGCAATAGAAACGTGCGAGCCGGGCCCATCACCCGCCCGCCGCCTCTCGTTCCGGACCGGTGAGCCGGTCGGTTCGCCGCCCGTCACCCCTCGGCCCGGACGGGTGCGGTCCGGCGTGTCACCCGCCCGTCATCCCTCGCCCCAGCCGTGGTCCAGGTGCGCGGCGACGGCCCGCCGGGCGGCGTCGGCCGGGCCCCGGGCGACCGCGTCGAGCAGCTCGCGGTGCTCGGCGACCAGCACGTCGCGGTCGGTGTAGACGGTGCGCAGCCGGACCAGGCCGAGGCGGGTCTCGGCGGCCAGCACGCCGTAGAGGCGCTCCAGCCGGGGGCTGCCCACCTCGACCACCATCGCCTGGTGCAGGGCCATGTGCTCGGCCACCACGTCGGACCACGGGGCGTCGGCGGGCAGCGCGGCCATCCGGTCCAGCGCCGCGTCGGCGTCGGCGACCCGCCGCCCGGCGAGCGCGACGGCCATCAGGTCCTCCAGCGGGCGCCGGACGAACATCAGGTCGTCCAGGTCGTCCAGGGTCACCTCGGCCACCTGCGCGCTGCGGTGCCGCTCCCGGCGCAGCAGCCCCTCGTGGACGAGGACGGCCAGCGCCTCGCGGACGGTCGGCCGGGCCACGCCGTACGCGGCGGACAGCTCCTGCTCCGGCAACGGGGTGCCCGGGGCCAGCTCACCGGAGAGCACCCGGCGGCGCAGGGCGTCGGCGAGGGCCTCGACGGCGGAGACGGGACGGAGCGGAATGGTCACGCCGACGACCCTATTGCCCCCACCGGGTCCTCACGGCCGGGCCGCCGCCGCTCGGGGAGCGCCACCACCGCCAGGCTCGCGCCGAGCAGCACCAGCCCGGCCCCGGCCTGGAGGGTGAGCCGCTCGCCGAGCACCGCGACCCCGAGCAGGGCCGCGACGGCGGGCTCGGCGAGGGAGAGGGTGGCGGCGGTGGCGACGGGGGTGGTGCGCAGGCCCCTGCCGTACATGACATAGGACAGCGCGGTGGTGACGCAGCCCAGGTAGAGGGCGGTGAGCAGGCCACGCGGCTCGGCCAGCCAGCCGGCGCCCGTCCACAGCAGGACGGGCAGCATGACGACCGCGGCGCCGCCGAACATCGCCCCCATCACGGTGTCGGAGGAGCCTCCGGCGCCGATCACCCTCGCCGCCGCCACCACGTAGAACGCGTACAGCAGGCCGCCGAGCATCGCCAGCAGCACCCCGTCCGCCCGCACCTCGCCGCCCCCGCCCGTCAGTACGGCGCAGCCGGCGACCGCCGCCGCGGTCGCCCCGACCCACCGCCTGGTGGGCCGCACCCGGTCGAGGAGCCAGGTCAGCAGCCCGGCGAAGACGGGGCCGCTGCCGATCGCGACCACGGTGCCGACGGCCACCCCGGTCCGGCTGACCGCGCCGAAGAAACAGAGCTGGTAGGCGGCCACCGCCAGGGCGGCCGCCACGAGCAGGCCCCGGTGCGGAAGGGACCGTACGGCGGGCCCGGCCACGGCCGCGAGGACCAGGCCACCGACGACCAGCCGCGCGGCGGCCAGGGAGACGGGGTGGACCCCCGCGGCGAGCAGTCCGGCGGTGCCCGCGGTCCCCCACAGGACGGCGGCTCCGACTACGGCGAGCTTCATGCCTCACATTGTCTGACAACCAGACAGATCATGTCCAATCGACCTTCGCATCCGGGCGGTTCGCTCTGGGGGCGGCCCGGAGCGGCGTCCTCCGGGACGGCGTCCTCCGGGACGGCATCCCGAGGCGGCATCCCGGCGCCATAGGGGACGGCGCCCCCCGGGGCCGCGTGATGGAGCGTTCCGGAGGCGCCCGAGGCGGAAAAGATCCCCCGTTTCCCCCAGAGCGCAAATACCGGCGGGATACGAATCACTCGCATCTCTGGTCGCGGAAGACAGCCGTTGCTAGGGTTTCGCCACTGCTAACAGCCCATATCCGTAATGCGAGGTCTGATGGGCGACCGCAAACCTTCGATCAAGGTCAAGATCTTCACCCTGCTACTTGTACCAATTGTCTCACTTGTAGCAATTTGGGGATTTGCGGCGGCCCTCACCCTGCAGAGCGGCCTGGAGCTGCTGCGGGCCAGCAAGGGCTACGAGTACGGGGTCGTCCCCACCCGGGCGCTGACCACCGCGCTCCAGCACGAGCGGCTGCTGTCCCTCGCCTACCTGGGCGGCAGCGGTTCCCGTGCCGAGCTGGACGCCCAGCGGAGCCGTACCAACGCCGCCCGGGCCGAGCTGGAGCGGCTGACGCCCCTCCTGGAGGAGAACTCGACCCCCGCGGTGTGGGAGCGGAGCAGCCGGCTGAGGGTCGCGCTGGACCGGCTCACCGAGATCAGGAGCGGGGTGGACACCCGTACCGCCACCCGCATTACGACCCTGGACGCCTACAGCGCCCTGGTCGGCTCGGCCTTCGACGCCTACAGCAAGATCAGCTCCGCGGACCCCGCCCTGGCCGACCAGATGCGCGCCGTCGTCATGGTGGGGCGCAGCCGCGAGATGCTCAGCCGGCAGGCCGCGCTCATCTCCGGCGCCGTGGCCTCGAAGACCATGAGCGCCGCCGAGCGCACCCGGTTCGGTGAGCTGGCGAGCAGCCGCAAGCTGCTCTACTCCCTCGGGTTCGACCAGTTCGACGCGGAGCTCCGGGAGCTGTACCGGAAGCTGGAGGGCTCCCCCGTCTACCTCGCGTTCGGACGGGTCGAGCACACCGCCCTCACCGGAGGCCGGCCCGACTCGTTCTGGGCGGCGAACGCGAAGGCGCTGTCGGACTCCTTCGACGACCTCGGCGGCCAGGCCAGCAAGCTCCTCACCGAACGGTCGGGGCCGGTCGCCACCGGCATCCTGGCCCGGATCGGCATCGCCGGCGGGCTCGGACTGGTGGCCGTGGCCTTCTCCGTGTTCATCTCGGTGCGGTTCGGCGGGCGGCTCGCCGCCGAGCTCGGCGGCCTCCAGCGCGCCGCCCTCGACCTGGCCCACCGGCGGCTGCCGGACGTGGTGGAGCGGCTCCGCAAGGGCGAGGACGTCTGCTCGGAGGTCCGCGAGCTGGACCACGGGACCACCGCCGAGGTCGCGAACGTCGGCCGGGCGTTCTCCTCCGTCCAGCGGACCGCCGTCGAGGCGGCCGTCGGCCAGGCCGAGCTGCGCAAGGCCGTCAACAAGGTGTTCGTCAACCTCGCCCGGCGCAGCCAGTCGCTCCTGCACCGGCAGCTCGCCATGCTGGAGGCGATGGAGAAGCGGGCCGGCGACCCCGACACCCTTGAGGAACTGTTCGCCATCGACCACCTGACCACCCGCATGCGCCGCCACTCCGAGGGCCTGATCATCCTGTCCGGCGCCGTCCCCGGCCGGGGGTGGCGCACGCCCGTCATGGTCTACGACGTCGTCCGGGCCGCCGTCGAGGAGGTCGAGGACTACCAGCGGGTGACCGTGGCCGTTCCGCCCGGCCCCTGCGTCCAGGGCACGGTCGCGACCGACGTGATCCACCTGGTGGCCGAGCTGGTGGAGAACGCCGCCGTCTTCTCCCCCCCGAACACCACCGTGCGGGTCGGCGGCGAGGTCGTGGCCCGCGGCTACACCATCGAGGTGGAGGACCGGGGGCTCGGCATGGCCCCCGAGGAGATGGCCAGGCTCAACGAGCGGCTGGCCGGTCCGCCGGAGTTCGACCTGGCCGACAGCGACCGCCTCGGCCTGGTCGTGGTCACCCAGCTCGCCGCCCGGCACGGCATCCGCGTCACCCTGCGTCCCTCCCCGTTCGGCGGCACCACGGCGATCGTGCTCCTGCCGAACGAGCTGATGGCCGAGCCGTCCGCCTCCCGAACCGCCCACCGGACCGACGCCGAGCGGCTCTCCCCCGTCGGCCTCCCCCGCCGGGTACGGCGGGCCGCTCCCGCGCTGACCGCCCCGTCACCGGCACTGTCCGCCCCGCCCGCTCCGCCCGCTCCGTCCGCCCAGCCGCCCGCTCCGTCCGGCCGGCCGTCCGTCCCGCCGCCCACCTCCTCGTCCGTGCCGTCCGTGCCGTCCGTGCCGCCCACGCTGTCCGTGCCGTCCGCTCCGCCGCCCGCGCGGGACGAGACCCCCGAGCCGGTCACGGGCAACCTGCTGACGTCGTTCCGCAACGGCTGGCACCGCGCGGAGCAGGAGAAAGGAGTGGAATGACGGATCACTGGCTCGACGACGCCGGGCCGATCGTCCGCCCCTACACGCTCACCCGCGGCCGGACCAGGGGCAGCGGAGCCTCGTTCGACCTGCTGGCCACGGTCGTGGTGGTCAGGTCGCCCCAGGAGGACCTGCCCCCCGAACATGTGCTGATCATGGACGCCTGCCGCTCGCCGACCTCGGTGGCCGAGATGGCCTCGGCCACCGGCCTGCCCGTCGGGGTGATCCGGGTGCTCCTCGGCGACCTGCGGGACTCCGGCCTGGTCGCGATCCGGCCGCCCACGCCCATCGCCGCGCTCCCCCGGGAGAACGTGCTGCGCGAGGTCCTGGCCGGGCTGAAGGGGTTGTGAACCGCCCGGCACCGTACGGCGCGGCGGCCTCGGGGTGGCGACCCGGTGACCCGACGGCCTGGCCGTACGGCGACGTCCGGGCGGCGGCTCGGCCCCATGACGACCCCCTGACGGCCACACGGCGGCCGGGCGGCGCGGAGGATCAGTCGGTGGCCAGCCGGGCGTGCCGTTCCACGTCGTGCCGGACGTCCCCGTACCGCAGCTTGCCCCGTTCCACCCCCTCGACCTTGAACCCGGCCCTGGCCGCCACCGCGCACGAGGCCGTGTTGTCCGTACGGTGCCCGAGCTCCAGGCGGAACAGGCCGCGCTCCGCGAAGGCCCAGTCCGCCAGCCTGCGGACCGCCGCCACCGCCACCCCGCGCCCCCTGGCGTGCGGGGACGTCCAGTAGGAGACCCAGCCGGTGTCGTGGGCGTCGATGTTGCTCACCGCCACGTTCCCCACGACCTCGCCGCCGGCCACCACGGCGAAGGCCCGCGCGTCGTCGCGGAAGCGCCACGTCCCCATCCACTCCAGGGCCGCCCGCCGGGTGTCGACCGGCCAGGCCGACTGCTGCGCCATGTCCGGAGAGCTGAACGCGTCGAGCACGACCCCGATGTCGTCGGGGTGCCAGTCACGCAGTTCGACATCGATCATGCCGCGCAGGGTATGCCACCGGCGGCGCGCCGGGAAGGCTCGCCGCCAGGCTCCCGATCCGGTGTCCATCACATCTTTTTGGAGCGCTCCCACTTGAAGAATGATCCTCGCATGCCGACCGTTCGGCCCTACCGGCCCGATGACCGCGCCGCGCTCGGTGACATCTGCGTGCGAACCGCCCACGAGGGCGGCGACTCCCGGCGCATCCATCCCGACCTCGACCTGTTGCCGGACCACCGGCGCAGGGGGCACGGCCGCGCGCTGATGAACGCCTTCCTCGACGCCCTGCACCGCAAGGGGGTGGCCGCGGTGCACCCGGGCAGGGTCACCGCCGACACCGCCGCGCGGGCCTTCTACGACCGCCTGGGGTTCCACGAGATCCCGGTCGCCGGCCCCGGTCCCCTCACCTACCTGGGCCGGAGGACGGCCCCGATGTGAGGCCCGCGGCGCCGCGCCGCCGCCCCGCCCCCGGATCGGAAACTCCCAGATAGATCTAAGTCTGTATGGGCACTCAAGCTCGTATGAGTGACGATTCGCAGAGCCACGACTTTCGAGGAAGGGAATTCGGGGGCGACCCCTCCGACCGGCCGAGGACGATGGGGGAGATAGCGGTGAATCTGGCGGTGAGCGAGGCGCTGGCCAACCACGGCCATCACGCGCTGGTCAACGCGCACGAGGCCGCGGCCAGCAGCCACGAGCTGATGGCCGAGGCGGGGGTGGGGGATGTGGACGAGCATCTGGGCCTGGCGCAGTGGCACCGATGGTGCGCGGTCGTCGAGGACCAGCTCGCCGACGAGGCCGACCAGCGGACACCCGCCAGGAGGAAGACCGACTCCTGAGGGAAGGGCGGCGTCTGCGCCCCATCGCCACTCTTCGCTTCACGGCGCCGTCCAGGCGCCGCCAGGGACGGTGGCCGTCCGGTCCTCGACACGGCCGGACGGCCCCGCCCGAACCCCGCGTCAGTCGCGCGGGATGGCCTCGATGGCCCGCATGTTCTCCTCACCCCACACGCCGAGCGGGATGAGCGCGGTGTTGAGCGATTGCCCGAACTCGGTCAGGGAGTACTCCACCTTCGGCGGGACCTGGTGGTAGACCTCGCGGTGCACCAGGCCGTGCGCCTCCATCTCCCGCAGCATCTGGATGAGCATCTTCTCGCTGATCCCCGGCACCGACCGCTTCAGCTCGCCGAACCGGCGCGGTTCGTGGTGGAGTGCCCACAGGATCAGCGCCTTCCACTTGCCGCCCACGATGTCCACGGCGGCGTCGAGCCCGCACGAGTAGGTCCGCTTCCTCATCCCGCTCCCCGCGTCCTGGGGCCTGTTCCGTGGCTTCTCGCCTGTCGAGGCCTCCCAGGCGGCCCCGCGCGGCTCGGCATGCTTACCAAAAGGTATGTACCCGACCAAATAGTAGGTACTTGAGGAAAAGTCAGCAAGGGCGCAGGATCGAAACGTCCGGCGAGCCTCGCCGGAGCGTCCCGGCCGATCCCGCCGCGCGCCGCCACCACCGGCGTCCGATGGAACCGCCAGGCCGGAAGGACCGCCAGGCCGGTGGAATCACCGGGCCGGTCAACCGCCGTACCGGCGGGACCGCCGTGCCGGATGAACCCGTACGCCCGGGAGCCTCCCGTACCGGAAGGCCCGGTCCGCCATGCCGGGAGGCCGCCCGGCCCGTATTCGACGAATCGGAGAAGAGAATGACCATGAACGACAACGCGCCCGTGACGGTCCTCGGACTGGGTGCGATGGGAACGGCGCTGGCCGGGGCGTTCCTGGACGCCGGTCACCCCGTCACCGTGTGGAACCGTACGGCGGGCAGGGCGGCGGACCTCGTCGCCCGGGGCGCCACCGAGGCCGCCACCGCGGCCGAGGCGGTGTCCGCGAGCCCCCTCGTCGTCGTCTGCCTGCTGAACGACGACACCGTGCGCGAGGTCCTCGACGGGGCGGTCGGCTCCCTGGCCGGCCGTACCGTGGTCAACCTCACCAACGGCACACCCCGGCAGGCCCGGGAGGCGGCCGACCGGGCGGCCGGGCACGGCGTCGGCTACGTGGACGGCGGCATCATGGCGGTCCCGCCCATGATCGGCACCCCCGGGTCGCTGGTCCTCTACAGCGGTTCGCCCGAGGGCTTCCACGCCCACGAGCGGACCCTCGGCGCGCTGGGCCGCGCCATGTACCTCGGCGAGGACGCGGGTCTGGCCGCGCTGTACGACATCGCGCTGCTCAGCGCGATGTACGGGATGTTCGGCGGGTTCTTCCACGCCCTCGCCCTGACCGGCTCGGAGAAGGTGCCGGCGACGGAGTTCGCGCCGCTGGTCGCCCCCTGGCTCACCGCCATGATGGCCGCCTTCCCCGGGATGGCGGAGGCGGTCGACTCCGGCGACCACTCGGCCGCCGCCTCCAACCTCGCCATGCAGGCGACCGCCTACGTCAACCTGCTGGACGCCAGCACCGACCAGGGCGTCAGCACCGAACTGGTCGAGCCCATGCGGGCGCTGCTCGACCAGGGCGTCGCCGCGGGCCTCGGCGCCGGTGACGTCTCCAGCCTGGTGGACCTGCTGCGCACCGCCCCCGCCGGAACGGCCGGCGCGTAGGGGAGGCCCGCCGGAACGGCCGGCGCGAAGAGGGAGAAGGAGCGGACGATGACCCACGACCGGCCCACCCCGGTGGCCGTGGCCGCCGCCCGCGCCGCTTCCCTGCCCTGCCGGTCCCCGTCCTCCCCGCCCGGCGGGACGGTCACCCTTCTCCGGTCCCGGCCGCGCCGTCCACCGTCGAGGCCGCCCGGGTGAGGAAGAGTGCCCGCTCCCGTTCGTTGCGGGTCAGCTCTGCGGCCCGCTCGAACTCCGCACGGGCCTCCGCCGCGCGGCCCAGCCGCGCCAGCAGTTCCCCCCGTACGGCCGGCAACTGCGGATAGCCGCGCAGCGCCCGCTCCGCCCCCAGCCCGTCCACGATCTCAAGCCCGCGGGCCGGACCGTACGCCATGCCCACCGCGACCGCGCGGTTCAGCTCCACGACGGGAGAGGGGGCGACGTGGGCCAGCACCCGGTAGAGGGCGGCCATCCGCTCCCAGTCGGTTTCCTCGGTGGACCGCGCGCGGGCGTGGCAGGCGGCGATGGCGGCCTGCAAGCCGTACGGGCCGAGGGTGCCGAGTGCCTCGGCGCGCCCGAGCGCCTCCAGCCCGCGGCGGATCAACAGCCGGTCCCACAGGCTCCGGTCCTGGTCGCCGAGCAGGACCGGTTCGCCGTCCGGGCCCGTCCTGGCCCGGACGCGGGACGCCTGGATCTCCATCAGGGCGACCAGCCCGTGCACCTCGGCCTCGCCGGGCATCAGCCCTGCCAGGACCCGGCCGAGGCGCAGCGCCTCCTCGCAGAGCGACGGGCGTGCCCAGTCGTCACCGGCCGTCGCCGAATAGCCTTCGTTGAAGACGAGGTAGACGACCTCCAGGACCGACGAGAGCCGTCCGGGCAGCTCGGCGGGCGGGGGCAGCTCGATCGGCACCCGCTTCTCGGCGAGGGTGCGCTTGGCCCGGGAGATCCGCTGGCCGACGGTCGGTTCGGGCACCAGGAAGGCCCGGGCGATCTCCTGCGTCGTCAGGCCGCCCAGCAGGCGGAGGGTGAGGGCCAGGCGCCCCTCGACCGGCAGCACCGGGTGGCAGGCGGTGAACAGCAGACGCAGCACGTCGTCGCCGATGTGGTCGTCGAGGGCGTCGTCCAGCTCGGCCTCGGCCGTCTCCTGCCGGACCTCCAGGTCGCGGCCGACCTCCCGGAGCTTGCGCTCGTAGCGGGTCCTGCGGCGCAGTAGGTCGACCGCCCGGTGCTTGGCGGTGAGTGTGAGCCACGCGCCCGGGTTCTCCGGCACGCCGGACTCCGGCCACTGCTCCAGCGCGGCGACCAGGGCGTCCTGCGCCAGTTCCTCGGCCAGGCCGATGTCGCCCACCATCCGGGCGAGCCCCGCGACCACCCGGGCGGACTCGATCCGCCAGACCGCCTCGATCACCCGGCGAGGGTCTTCGATCGTCACGGCCACCGATCCAAACACCTCGTCCCCGCCCGCGGCAATTCTCACCGCGGGCGAAGCGGGACGGGCGGAACCGGACGGCCCTGCCCGCGGGCGGATCGGGCCGGAGCGACCGGGCCGGACCGGGGTGGACGGTCAGGCCAGGGCGGCGAGTCAGGCGGGGACAGACGGTCAGGCCGGGGCGGCGAAGTCCTCGGGGCCCATGACGCGCCGGATGTCGGCCTCGCCCTCCCAGCCCTGCCAGAGGTCGCGGTGCAGCCGCAGGAACCTGGAGGTCCACTCGACGGCCTCCTCCTTCGAGCTGACCTGGTAGAGGGCGTAGCTGATCAGTTCCTTGGCCTCGGCGAACGGCCCGTCCGTGACGCTCAGCCGTCCCCCGGCGAGTTCGACCCGCGCGCCCTGCGCGCTCGGGGCGAGCCCCGCGGTGTCGAGCATGACGCCGGCCCCGGTGGCCTCCTCGCCGAGCTTCATGATGGCCTCCATCAGCTCGGCGGGCGGCGGGGTGGCGGGCTGGGAGGTGACGCTGAGGGTGATCATGTATCGCATGGGGTTCTCCTTCGATGCGGTCCAGGGGCCGGACTCTCTGTTCCTCTCGGCCCTCTGACCACGCTTCGAACGGGACGGGGCCGTTTCGACAGCGCGGCCGGAACTTTTTCAAGATTTTTCTGCGTCGACCCGGGATCGCCCGACGCGGGACCGCCCGGCCCTGAACCGCCCGACACGGGACCGCCCGGGGCCGGCCGCACGGACCGGCCGATGCCGTCATCACCGTCCGCGGCCTTACCTGACGAACCCGGGTCGCCCACCGCCGCGACGGCCTCCGTGGCGAGGCCGGTGATTCAGTCCTCTCGTCCGTCCGGCTTCTCGGCGGCCTGCCACACGGCGTCCAGATCGTCGGCGTAGTACTCGATCGCCCGCCGATATCTCTGCACCCCGTGGTCGCCGCTGGTTGCCGCCAGCGTCCTCAGTAGCAGCCGCACCGCCTCGCGGCCCTCGCCGCTGTTGTACAGGGCCATGGACAGGAACGTCTGCAACGCCGGGGCCTCCGGGAACTCCTCCAGCCCGCGGCGCAGGGTCTCCACGGCGGAGTCGTACCGGCCCAGCACCCGGTAGGTGCTTCCCAGCCCGAGGAAGGCCCCGTGGCGATCTTCCCGCGACAGCCCCTCGCCGCTCAGGGCGCGCTCGTAGAACGGGACGGCCTCCGTCTCCAGGCCGAGCGTGTCGTGCGCCCAGGCCGTCTGGTAGGCGACCTCGGCGTCCTCCGGATACCGTGCGGCCAGTTCCACCAACTGTTCCCGGGCCTGCTCGGCCTGGCCCTGTTCCCGCAACCGCACGGCTCCCGCCAGCGCCGCGTCCCGCTCGTGATCATCGCTCATGCCGCCCTACGCTGGCACACCGCCCCGCGGTCGACAAACCGCCGGTCATGCCACGGCCGCGCATCGGACGACCGTCGCGGTACCGCCGGGTCACCGTACGGCGCCGAGCACCACCCATCGGCCGGAGCGCAGCCTGGCCAGCAGGGTGACCATCCGGATCAGCAGGAAGACCGACAGGCCGGACCAGATCCCCACCAGCCCCCAGCCGAAGCTCAGTGACGCCCACACCACCGGCAGGAATCCCAGAACAGCCCCGCACGCGGTCGCGGTGCGCAGGTATCCCGCGTCTCCGGCGCCGAGCAGCACCCCGTCCAGGGCGAACACGACGCCGCCGATCGGCTGCAACGCGACGAAGAACCACCACGCGTGGGGCATCTCGGCCAGCACCGTCGCGTCGGCGGTGAACACGCGGGGCAGGATCCCGGCCAGCGCCGCGAACACCACGCCGAGCAACGCCCCGAACACCAGCCCGCAGCCGGTCACCTGCCAGGCCAGCCGGCGTGCCCGTTCCGCCTCGTGCGCGCCGAGCGCCGCGCCCACCAGCGCCTGGGCGGCGATGGCCAGCGCGTCGAGCACGAAGGCCAGGAACATCCACAGCTGGAACACCACCTGGTGGGCGCCGGACGCCGCGGCGGAGGTGTGCGCGGCCACCGCGGTGGCCGACACCCAGCACGCCTGGAAGGCCAGGCCGAGCAGTGCCAGGTCCCGCGCGAGGCCGAGTTGGGCGCGCGTCGCGGCCGGGACCGGGGCGAGCGGCACGCCCTCGGCCCGCAGCGCCCGCACGAACAGGCCCGCCGAGACCAGCTGCCCGGCCACGTTGGCGACCGCCGAGCCGTCGAGTCCCCAGCCGAGGCCGTGCACCAGCACCGGGCACAGCACCGCGGACAGGCCGTTGCCCACGAGCACGTAGCGCAGCGGGCGGCGCATGTCCTGCACGCCGCGCATCCAGCCGTTGCCGGCCATCGTGACCAGGATCAGCGGCGCGCCGAGCAGGGCGATCCGCATCCAGCCCACCGCCGCGGCGGCGACGCGGTCGTCACCGGCGAGCAGGCCGGCGACCGGCGCGGCGAGCAGTTCCCCGGCCACGACCAGCACCAGCCCGGCGGCCACGCCGAGCCAGGTCGCCTGCACCCCCTCGGCCACGGCGTCGGCCCGGCGGCCGGCGCCGTGCAACCGGGCCGCGCGGGCGGTCGTTCCGAAGGACAGGAACGTCATCTGGGACGCGATCTGCGCCAGCACGATCGCGCCGACCGAGAGCCCGGCGAGCGGCACCGCGCCCAGGTGGCCGATCACGGCCGTGTTGACCAGCAGGTACAGCGGTTCGGCGGCCAGGACGCCGAGCGCCGGCACGGCGAGCGTGATCAACTGCCGCAGTGGAGACCCGGTCCCCGCCACACGCTCGTCCATCCGCCCTCCGGTAAGGGTTACAGTCCATCGCTGATCCTTACCGGCGAGCTTAGATGTAATAGGCCCTCACCGCTAGAGACCATTACACCAATCGGGCGTCCCCGTGGACGCGCCGACGAGGACGACCCCCTCCGTGGGAGGGGGTCCGCGGCCGGTCAGTCCATCGCCGACTCGCCGCCCGGATAGGCGAAGGAGGACCGGGGCGAGTAGAACCCCCACACGATCTGCAGGGGGTCCGCCGGGCGGAGCGCGTGGACGGGGTGGCCCGGCTCCAGGAACTCCAGCGAGACGACCTCGAACGGATCGACCGGCTCCGCCACGAACGGATAGTTCCCGCTGATCCGCCGCCCGTCCACCTCGGTGACGTACCGCAGCTGCCCCCGGTTGACGGCCGTGCCGGTCCGCCCGACCCGCGCGGTCGTACGGATCACCGGCACGCCGTCTGCCTCCGTCGTCGCGACCAGCGTGTCCCCGTCGATCTCGATCGTCGTACGGCCGGGGGTGGCCGGCGCCCCGCGGGCGACCGCGTACTCGCGCACCACCTCGCTGGAGTTGAAGTAGTGCGTCCACCAGCGGCCGGGGGTCACGCCGTCGGGCGCGTAGGCGTCCTCCAGGTCGGGCCCGATGTAGGTCAGCGAGTAGGCGCCGAACCCGGAGGTCTGCTCCGGCCGGTCGACGACGTACTGGTTCATGAAGACCTGCCGGTTGGCCATCGGCTTCAACCCGTCGGGCACGAGGGCCGCGACGGCGTCGGGGTCGGCCGGCACCCACCCGAAATAGATCATCCGGCTGTTGACGACGAGCTGGGGTGCGACGAGGTCGGACACGATCTCTCCCTCGCTATCGACGACTCATAGCCGGAACCTACGTGACGCCCTCACCGAGGACAACGACGCGGGCGAACCGGCGGCCTCGAACGCGCGCCGGGCCATGTCCTCCACCGCCCCCGGCCCGGCTTCTCCCGGCCGGTCAGGACCGCGGGGCCGGGCCCGCCGCGGCCAGGAGGCGAGAGCCGGTCACCGCCAGGCCGACCCCCTGCAGGACGGCGCCCGCGACCTCGAACCACTCGCTGCCGACCACAAGCCCGGTCACATGGAGCGGAGGCCAGGCGAGGACCGCGGCGGCCGCCCAGAGCGGGACCCTGCGGCTGCGGAGGAGGGCCAGGCCGAGCAGCAGCGTCCCGACCAGGTTGCCCAGCACGAAGAGAAGGAACACCCACAGGGCCGACGCGTCGCTCTGGGAGCTGTCCAGGACGGCCGCGTAATCCGCGATGGGGCCGCCGCGCTCGGCCATGGCGAGGTCGGTGATCCCGCTGAGGGCGACCCCGAAGTAGCAGATGTACCCACCGGCCATCAGTACCGCACCGGCGAAACCGAGCTTCGGGCTCCGATCAGCCACGAGTCGCTTGGCGCCGAGAACCGCCGGCACCATGAGCAGGCTCCCCAGCATCGCGGCGACGGTGCCGAGGCGATACAGGCCGGGGTGGGCCGCGGCCAGGGCGAGCGTCTCCGCGCCGTTGCCGTCGCCTCCTCCGGCGCGGGTGGCCCACGCGTAGGCGCCGTTGGCGACGACGAATCCCCATGGCGCACTGAACAGCGCCATGGCGAGCGGGAGGCTGCGGGTGGGCGACGGACCGGCCGGCGCGGACACGCCGGAGGACGGGACGGATGTTTCCACGATTCTCCTCGGGGGGTGCGGCCCGCACGCCTTCGGCGGAGCGCGGGGTGGGTTCGGGCGACGCTCACGTCAGGGGTGACGAGCCGCGCCGGTGAGGGTCGCGGGTTCAGCCGCGGGGTCGCAGCGCCGGCGCGACCAGCGCGATGCAACCGAGGGTGAGTACGACGCCGGCCGCGGCCATCGCCATCGCCTCTGCGGGAACTCCGCCGGCGAAGAACGCGGGGACGGCGGTCAGCCCCGACAGCAGCCTGGAGACGATCACGGCGACCGCGCCGCCCCGGCTGCCGCGCCAGGCGAGCACGACGCCGACCAGGGTGATCAGCCCGAGGACGGCCCCCGCGACGGCCACCGCGAACGGCGGGTGTTCCCCGTCGCCGAACGGCAGCGTGACCACATCGATGAGGCCGAGCAGGCCGCTCAGGATCAGCCCGGCGGTGAGAAGACGGGAGCGTTTCATGTGGTCCTCCTTCGTGTGCCTGCTCGCAGTCTCGGCCGCCCGCCCGGGTCCGCGGATCCGGGCGGGCACGGGACCGATCTCCGTACTGGCACGTATTCATCGGGCGGCCCCGGAGTCCTACCGTGTAGGCGTGGCCACCCCCCGTCTTCTCGCGTTCGCCCTGGCGCCCCTGATCGGCGTGCTCACGGGCGCCGGGGTGGTGCTGGCGGTGATCGGCGGCGACGGCGGTGCCACGACGGAGTTCGCGGCCGGCGCGACGCTGGCGCTGCCCTCCGTGGTGCTCGGGATGCTGGTCGCCGTACGGCGTCCCGACAGCGTCGTCGGCCCGCTGCTCATGCTGGTCGGCGCGACGGCGGTGTGGGTCACCGTCGGCGACCTGTACGCCTCGGCCGTCACCCGCCGGCCGGACCTGCCGTTCTCCGAGTTGTACGCGGCCCTGTCGCAGGGCGACTGGATGTTCCTGTACGTGCCGGCGGCACTCCTCATGCTGGTGTTTCCGGACGGACGGCTGCCGGGGCGGCGATGGCGCTGGGCGATCGCCGGGCTGCTGGGCGTTCCGGCGCTCTTCATGCTGATCACGGCGTTCGATCCCGGCCCCTACCGGCCGCCGTTCGAGTCCACGCCGCACCTCTTCCGGCTCCCGGAGCCCTACCTGCCGGTGCTGCGGGTGGTGGGCCTGGCGCTGCTGCCGGTCTTCCTCGGCCTGCTGGTCGCGTCCGCCGCCGCGGTGGTGCTCCGCTACCGGAGGACGACCGGGAAGGCGAAGCGGGCACAGCTCAAGTGGTTCGCGCTCGGCGCCGCCTGCCTGCCGCTGACGCTGCTGCTCTGCTGGGCGAGCTACCTGTTCCTCGACGGGCCGGATCTCGTGCTCGCCGGCCTGGCGGCGACGGCCCTGGCGATTCCGGTGGCGACCACGATCGCCGTGCTGCGGCACGACCTCTACGACATCGACCGCGCGATCAGCACCGCCGTCACCTACGGCCTGGTGACGGCGATCCTGCTCGGCTTCTACACGGCCGCCTCGTTCCTGGTGGGCCTCGGCGCCGGCCGGAGCTCGCCCGTCGCCGCGGCCGCGGGCACGGCCATCTGCGCCGCCGCGCTGTCCCCGCTGCGCGTCCGGCTCCAACGCTGGGTCGACCGCCGGTTCTACCCGGACCGGCAGGCCGTGCTGACCGCCATCGAAGAGCTGCGCGACCGTACGCACGCGGGTCAGGCGCAGCCAGAGGAGCTGGAGACCACATTGCGCACCGCGCTGCGCGACCCGGCGCTGCGGGTCGGCTACCGGCTGCCCGGCGCGTCCCGGCTCGTCGACGCGACCGGCGCTCCGGTCGACCCCGGCGACGCCCTCGTCGCACAGGTACGGCTCGGCGGCCACGACATCGGTGCCATCGTGCGCGGTAACGCCGGCAGCCGGGAACTGCTGCGCGAGGCGGCCTCGGCCGGCGCGCTGCTCATCGAGGTGGTCCGGCTGCGCATCGAGGTGAGCCGGGCGCTCGGCGAGGCCGAGGCCAGCCGTACCCGGCTGCTGCACGCCGGATACGAGGAGCGGCGGCGGCTCGAACGCGACCTGCACGACGGGGCGCAGCAGCGCCTGGTCTCCCTCGGCATGGCGATCCGGCTGGCACAGCGCCATCTCCACGACGGCACGGTCCACGTCGACGGCCTGCTCGACCGGTGGGTGGCGGAGCTGGCCGTCGCGGTCACCGAGCTACGGCAGATCGCCCACGGCCTGCGGCCCAGCAGCCTCGACGACGGGCTCGGCAACGCACTGGTCATGCTGGCCGGCAAGGTACCGGTCCCCGTGACACTCGACGTCGCCGCCGACGACCTCCCCGAGGACGTGGCGATGACCGCCTACTACGTCGCGAGCGAGGCGATGACCAACGCGGTCAAGCACGCCGGACCCGCCACGATCGGAGTCCGCGTCACCCGGGCCGGCGATCGGGTCACCGTACGGGTCAGCGACGACGGGCCCGGGGGCGCCGAGATACGTCCGGGGGCCGGCCTGGCGGGCCTCGCCGACCGGGTGCGGGCGGCCGGTGGCGCGTTACGGCTGTCCAGCCCGGCGGGCGGCGGCACCCTGATCGAGGCGGAGCTGCCGTGCGCGTTGTGATCGGCGAGGACTCCGTGCTGTTCCGGGAGGGGCTGGCCCGCCTGCTCGCCGACGCCGGGCACGAGGTCGTGGCCAAAGCCCAGGACGCCCCGGGGCTGATCGCCGCCGTCGCGGCCGCGAACCCCGATCTGGTGATCATCGACATCCGGATGCCGCCCGATCTCACCGACGACGGCGCCCGAGCGGCCCGGCGGATCCGCGACACCCACCCGGAGCTCGGCATCGTCCTGCTCTCCCAGCACGTCGAGACCCGGCACTCCGTCGACCTGGTGTCCCGCGGGAGGTTCGGCTACCTGCTCAAGGACCGGGTCTTCGATGTCGACGACTTCTTCGACGCGCTCCAGCGGGTGGCCGCCGGCGGCTCCGCCCTCGACCCCGAAGTCGTCGCGCGCCTCATCGGCGCCCGCCGGGCCGCCGACCCTCTGGCGTCACTGAGCGCCCGGGAGCGCGAAGTGCTGGCCCTGATGGCGGAGGGCCGCACGAACGTCGGCATCGCCCGGCGCCTCTGGCTGACCGGCCGGACGGTGGAGACCCATGTCAGCTCGATCCTCGCCAAGCTCGGCCTGACCGGCTCGGAGGAGGACCACCGCCGCGTGCTGGCCGTCCTCCTCTACCTCAACCGCCCCTGAACCCGGCCGCGACCGGCCGTCTCCCGCGCCCGGCGTACCCGGGTCATCGGCCGCCCTCCGGGTTCCGCAGGACCTCGATCACGCTCGCGTAGCTGTCGGAGCCGTGACCCGCCGCTCCGGCCCGCTCCATGGTGTGCTTCAGCAGTTCGGGCAGCGCGTTGTCGACGCCCCGCGCCGCCGCGGCGTGGATGAGGTGGTCGATGGCGGCGATCTGCACATCGACGGTGGCGTCGTCACCCGGGTAGACGCCGACGTCCACCTGGGGCGCGTACGCGGTCATGAAACCGGCCACGGCGGTCAGCCAGCGGACCGCGAAGGGAGTGAAGGCCGTGGCCTCCTCCCTCTCCGCGCCGACCAGCGCGGCGCCGTGCAGCCAACCGGTCAGGGTGGACCACATCAGGCCGAGCAGCGCGGCATCGTAGAGAGACGCCAGGCCCGGGTCGACGCCCAGGTGCACGGGGTCGCCCAGTGCGGCCAGGGTGGGGCGGTGGGCTTCGAAGGCCTCGGGTGAGCCGCTGTAGAGGAACATCATCTCCGGGCTGCCGACGCCCGGAGGAGTCGTCATGATGGCGCCGTCGAGGTAGCCGGCGCCGAGCGAGCGAGCCCAGCCCGAGGACGGTCACGGCCGGGTGGTCAAAAGTCATCCATGGCTCCTTGTACGTCTGCCTCGCGGCAGTCGATCACGCGGAGACCACGTTCTCAGCGGGCCGCGGTCCGGAACAGTGACGGGAATGACGGATGTCACCAAATTTCCGCCATAGGCTCCGGGCCATGAGCGCAGGTTCCGTCGCCGTGCCCATGCCGCCGGAGCCCGGATCGTCTCCCTGTGCACCGGCGCCTTCGCCCTCGCCGAAGCGGGGCTGCTCGACGGACGCCGCGCCACCGCCCACTGGATGCACACCGCCCAGCTGGCCGGGCGCTATCCGAAGGTGCAGGTCGACGACTCGGTGCCGTATGTGGACGACGGCGACGTGCTCACCGGCGCCGGGCTGACCGCGGGACTCGATCTCTGCCTTCACCTGGTACGCCGCGACCTCGGCGCGCACATCGCCAACCAGTTGGCCCGCCGGATGGTGGTCCCCGCCCATCGGCCCGGCGGTCAGGCGCAGTTCATCGACCTGTCCGTGCCGGCGACCGATGACGAGGGTCTGGGTCCTGTCCTGGAATGGGCCCGCGCGAACCTGGATCAGCCGCTCACGGCTCAGGAAGTCGCCGATGAGCCGCCGCCGTGCATCCGCTCGATCAGGGCGCCGATGGGCTCGCCGACCCGCTGCTCGAAGGCACGGACCAAGCGATCGACGGCTCCGCGCAGTTCCTCGTCATCGGTGCGTTCACGCACCATGTCGGCCAGTTCGACCATCCAGCGATGGAGTTCCTCGGTGTAGTGCGAGCGCTTGAGTGTCTCGGCCCGCGGGTCGGCCAGGGCGAGGAACGCGAACTGGCTCGTCATCCCGACGACGTCGCGTGCACGGTCGCGCACGGCCTCGTCTTCCTCAAGCATGCGGAGCAGGTCGGGCGAGTAGTTCACGATCTCGAGGTCGCGCAGGACGTCGGACTCCGGGAGCTGATCGCGGAGCTTCTGAATGGGGCCGACGACCGCGGCGGTCAGGGGCGAGGACGCCGACGCTCCGGAGTCGGCGCCCGGAGGGCCCGCCGCGGCGGTCGCGCCGCAACCCCCTCGGAGCGGTCGACCACGCGGCCGCCGCTGCTCCTGCACTCCGCGTCGGCGTTCGGGTAAGTACCCATGATGTATTCCGAGTCGGGCTTACCGTCGATGCCGGGAATGACGCAGTATTTGACCACGTCCCCACCTCGCGCTCGATCGGGCCGGTCGCGTGATGCGATCGGCATGCAGGCCGCGATTCCGGCCCGGGTGCACTTCCGCCGCCCACTCGCGGGCGCAACATATCAGCCCTTTTCTCGATTCCGCAGCATTAAGTTTGTTTTATTCAGAATTTCACGTCAAGGCCCTGGCGCGGCATAACGCCCCTTGCCGACTCTCCGAACTCGACCGAGGTCGGACCGCTCACCAGGTGGCCCGCCGCCGAGATCACCCCTTGAGAGATCCCGCGACTCCTCTTGATCAATTCCGCCGTTTCGCGAGGACGGCAGCGGAAAAGCCACGATCATGGCCGACAATACGGCCCGGCCGCCGGGCCTGGATCTTGCGGTGGAGATTTTCGCCGAAAAACGACTCCGTCCCTCGGTCGGCGCCGCCCCCACCGTGAGGACGGTCTCCGCGCCGGGAAGGCTCCGGCCCCTGCCGGCCGGCGCCACCCCCGGACCCGCTTTCGATCCCCGGTCACGGAATCGGTCACGCTCGCACGGCGCTCGCGGGCGCCGGCGGGTCACCGCGCTCTCCCCCCACGGGAAGGGGCGAGATTACCGGCAGCGGTCAACCATGTCAGGAGCAATGTACCTATTGACGCCTATTTTACCGTCCTGGTACTAATCGCGAATCTTGTCCTCTCCCCTTGCGGCCCAAAGGGCGAGGACGCCACGCGGACCTCCACATCCGCCAGTACCAGGGAGTTCCTCTATGAGGAGTTCATTCGACCACCCCCGTCGGCTCAGGCGACTTGCCCTCGTCGGCGGCTTGGCGGCGACGCTGGCCCTCGGGACCGTGTCCGCCGCCGCCGGCGGTGTCCAGACCCAGGGATCGTCAGACGCGGGCCTGACGGCCACCGCGACCGGCGCGCCGAAGGACTACGACCAAGAGATCGTCGACCGGTTCGACTCGGCCAACTCCGTCGACCATATTCGGCGGCTCGCCGTGAACATCGGCCCGCGGCTGAACGGCACCCCGCAGGAGCGGGAGGGCGCGGAGTACATCGGCGGCGTCCTGAAGTCCTACGGCTTCGATGTGACCCTCCAGTCATGGGGTCCGGTCTCGACCAAGAGCGTCGCGAAGGTCACGTCCCCGAACGCCGACCTGCCGGGAGGACCGAACTGGCAGATGGCCGCGTCGACCAGCGCGAAGTTCACCGGCGATGACGCCGCCGTGGAGGGACGGGTCGTCTACGCCAAGACCGGCCAGTCCGCCGCGGACTTCCCCGCCGACACCGCGGGCAAGATCGTGATGATGGACTACAGCACCACCGCGTCGGTCCGCAACACCGCGGTGGTCAACGCGGTGAGCCAGGGCGCGGTCGCGGTCATCCTGGCCCACCCGGCCGGCAACAACGCGCCGCCGTCGTTCACGCTCACCACGGCCCAGCCGAACATCCCGGTGATGGGCGGCGGCAGCGCGCACCACACCTGGATCAAGGACCTTCTGGACAAGGGCCCGCTGACGCTGCGGATCACGACCAACCAGTACGTGAACCCGATGGGCACCAACGTCATCGGCATCCGGCACGCGGTCGGCGACCCGGACGGCACCAAGGCTCCGATCGTCATGGTCGGCGCGCACATCGACTCGGTGCTGGGCGCGCCCGGCGCCCACGACGACGCCTCGGGCAACGGCGTCTCGCTGGAGATCGCCCGGGTCCTCAGCCAGTACCCGCTGGACAAGGAGCTGCGGATCGGCGGCTTCGGCGGTGAGGAGGGCGGCCTTCTCGGCGCGAAGGCGTACGTCAACACGCTGACCGCGGCGGAGAGGGCACGGTTCGTCGGCGAGTGGCAGATGGACATGGTCGGCACGCCGTACGAGCCGGCCCGGCTGTGGGCGCTGACCCCGAACGGCCAGTCGAACCACGTGGTCCAGGAGGCGTACAACGCGGGCGCGCGCGTCGGTTTCGACGGACTGCGGAACTGCAGGCTCGGGCAGAGCGACCACCAGGCGTTCTTCGACGTGGGCATCCCGTCCTCGCTGTTCATCTGGCTCGACTACCGGCCGCCGACCCCGCCGGCCGTCTGCGGTCCGACCGGTGGGACGTACGTCACCGAGCCGCAGTACCACAGGCCGACGGACACGATGGACAACATCAGCCCCGAGCGGCTGCAGATCACCCTTGACGTCGTGGGCGGCGCGGTGGCGCACAACGCGTTGAACGCGGTGACGGTGTCCGCGGTCTCCGACGGCGGCCGGCCGCTGGCCGGGGCGCCGGTGCGGGCCGACTGCGGCAACGGCCCGCGTGACCTGGGCGCCACCGGCGCCGACGGCCGGCTGCAGACGGTGCTCCCGCACGCCACCTGTGACTTCACCACGACCGTCGACGGCCGGGTGGCGAACGAGCGCGGTGTGTCGATCGCCGGTGACCAGGCGGTGAAGATGACCGTCGACCTCACGAAGCCGACGATCTCCCTCGCCATGCCCGCCGACGGCGCGGTCTTCACGCTCGGGACGGCCGCGACCGCGTCCTACCGGTGCGATGACGACCTCGCCGGGGTCGCCACCTGTGCCGGCACGGTGCCCGACGGCAGCGCGCTCGACACCTCCGCCGTGGGCTTCCACGAGTTCACCGTGAACGCCACCGACAAGGCCGGCAACGCAGCCGACAAGAAGGTGACCTACCAGGTCGTCTACCCCTGGAAGGCCCACTTCCCGGAGACGATGGACGGCAAGGCCGGCAGCGCCGTACCGATCAGGTTCGGCCTCGGCGGTGACCGCGGCCTGGACGTCATCGCCGCCGGCTACCCGGTCTCCCAGCCGGTGGCCTGCGACTCCGGGAAGGCGACCGGTACGGCCGAGCCGACCGGCGGCCCCGGGAACTCGAAGCTCGGCTACGGAGACGGTCGGTACAACTACGTGTGGAAGACCGACAAGCGGTGGTCCGGCACCTGCCGTACGTTCGAGCTGAAGCTCGATGACGGCAGCAGCCACTTCACCACCATCAACCTGAAGTAACCGCGACACGACCCCGGCCGGGGAGCGGAGCCGGCATCGCGCCGCGCTCTCCGGCCGCGGACGCGGGGCCTCCGGGCGGCACGCCGCCGCCCGGAGGTCTCACGATCCGGCCACTCCCCGCTGGAGGCCGTCAGGCCGGCACGGCGTCGCAGACCCGGTGGCCGCGGCGCCGCACCACGATCAGCCGGTGTAGGCCGGCCTGACGACGACGGGTTCCTTCGGGCCCGCCTTGGCCGTGGGCCGCTCCTCGGCCGGCGCCGGAGCGGGCGTGGGCCGTTCCTCGGCCGGCGCCGGAGCGGGCGTGGGCCGTTCCTCGGCCGGCGCCGGAGCGGGCGTGGCGGCCGGCTTCGCAGGCTCGGCCGCGGCCGCGCCCGAGAGACCCGCGAGGCCCGCGGTCAGGGCCAGCGCCGCGCCGATGCCGATGAGCGTGGCTTTGATCTTCATAGGATTCCCCTGTTCATTCAAGTCGGGCCTCAGCCCAGTACGACGACCGGAGTACCGATCGCCAGGTTCTTCGCCATCCAGGTGATGTCGTCGTTGCTGATCCGGACGCAGCCATGGCTGGCCCGCGTGCCGATGGCAGAGGGCTTGTTCGTCCCGTGGATCGCCAGCTGGCCTGGGCCGCCGGCGAAGCTCTTCAGCACCGGTGAGAAGCCGCTCAGCCCGAAGGCGTAGGCGCCGTAGGCCCCGCCCTGGTCGACGGGTCGCACCAGCTCGGTGAAGAAGTAGCGACCCGGAGGCGTCGGCGTGCCCGCTTCGCCCGTCGCGACCTTGCCCGTCCTGACGGCCCTGTCGCCGTCATAGACCGTGAACCTGAACGCCCCGCGATCGATCTCCACCCGGTAGGCGGTCTCCGCGAGCGTCACGTCGGTGGCCTTGACCCAGCCCTTGCTGCCGTTCGGCCGGATCGGCAGCAGCACCTGGAGCCACTCGCCCTCGTCACGTTCCACCAGGAAGACACGCACCGCGCCGTAGTCGTTGGGACTCGTGATCGTCCTCTGTGCCACCCCCTCCTTGCTTCCGTAGACCGTGATCCGAGATCCCTTGACGCTCGCGATCTTCGAACTGCCACTGCCCACCGGCTCGGACCGTGCGGCACTGCCCACCGGCTCGGATCGTGCGGCGCTGCCCGCGCTGCCCCCACAGCCGGTCAGCAGGAAGGCGAGTGTCGCCGCAGCAGCCGTACGAAGCAGGTTGGTTCTCACCTGCCGCA
The DNA here is from genome assembly GCF_013409935.1 of Streptosporangium sandarakinum. Classification (GTDB taxonomy): domain Bacteria; phylum Actinomycetota; class Actinomycetes; order Streptosporangiales; family Streptosporangiaceae; genus Streptosporangium; species Streptosporangium nondiastaticum. The sequence goes on from NZ_JACCCO010000001.1 coordinate 3,011,327, forward strand.
GCCTGGCGACAGAATGTGTGGAACCTGTTTGCTTGTCATGCAGATCCCATGTGCACCCCTGACATGGGCATAACCTCAGCCCATGTGCGCGTACGTGCTGGTCGCCGAGGACGATCCCAAGCAGGCCGAACTGCTCAGGCGATATCTGGAGCAGGAGGGCCACGAGGTCCTCGTCGTGCACGACGGGCGTTCCGCGATCGACGAGGCGCGGCGGGCGGATCCCGGCCTCGTGGTACTCGACGTGATGATGCCGAAGGTCGACGGGTTGGACGTCTGCCGGGTGCTGCGCGCCGAGTCCGACCTGCCGATCCTGATGCTGACCGCCAGGTCCACCGAGGACGATCTGCTGCTGGGGCTCGACCTCGGCGCTGACGACTATGTCGCCAAGCCGTACAGCCCGCGTGAGCTGATGGCCCGCGTGCGGACCCTGCTGCGCCGCACCGGGAGGTCCCACGGCGCCGATCGGCAGGTGTTCCAGGTGGGTGATCTCCTCGTGGACCCGGTCAGGCACACCGTCACCGCGGCGGACACGCTGGTGGACTGCACACTCGCGGAGTTCCGGATCATCGAGACGCTGGCCGCCGAGCCGGAACGGGTGTTCACCAGGAAGCAGTTGCTGGAGCGCATCCATGGTTTCGACAGGTTCATCACCGAACGCACGGTCGACGTGCACGTGATGAACCTGCGTAAGAAGATCGAGTCTGATCCGCGCCGCCCGGTCCGGCTGCTGACCGTGTACGGCGTCGGCTACAAACTGACCCGCGCATGAGGTCGTTGTTCGCCAGACTGCTCACGAGTTCGGCTGTCGTGGCGGTCTGCTCGATCACGGCGACCGCGTGGCTGGCCGCCAGCAGCACCTCCGGCGCCATCCAGCAAGAGCAGGGCCAGACGCTGGCCAGCGACGCCCGGATCAACAACAGCCTGCTCGGCTACGCCTCCCGCCATCCGGACTGGTCGGGCGTGGCCGGAACCCTGCGCGACCTCGCCGCCCAGAACGGCCGCCGCATCGCGCTGGTCACCGAGAGCGGCGCCCTCATCGCCGACTCGGCGACCGCCGGGACCCCACTGCCCGCCAAGGTGTCGGCCGTCGTCGACCCGCTGGCCGTGGACGTGACCCTGGTGCCGGGGGCGGCCAGGGACCGCATCGATCCACGCGCGGTAGGCCCTTTCCTGCTGTCCGCCCGTGATCGCGCCCGGCTGAGGAAGGCCGCCGACACCTACGCCGCCTGTGCGGGCCGCACCGGGCAGGCCGTACAGGTGACCGTCTCGAACACCGGCAGGCCCCTCGTCACGACGCTCAGCCAGGGGGGCGGTCAGGAGCCGAGCCCGATGCCGAGCCCGGTACCGAGCCCGGTGCCGGCTGAGGCCCCCGCCGTGGTGGACGTCTGCGACGCCACCGTCTTCAGCACGCCGACGCGCACCGAGAAGGCCGCGTTGAAACAGCTCAACCTCCTGGTCGGCAAGTGTCTCAAGGGCAAGGGCAAGGACGCGGGAAGGGGCTCGGTCGGCCTTGACCTCACCTGGGTCTCCAGGGAGAAACAGCCGATGCCGCCGGTCGCCGAACCCGATCAGGTGATCTCCTCCTGCATCGTCACCGCCCGCAGAGAACAACTCGACCCCTACGTCGCCCCCGCGGCGTATCTGTACATCGGCTCCCCCGCCGAGGGCACCGGCCAGCGCATCCCGCTGCCCTCGATCGCCGGTGCCGCCCTCCTCGTGCTCGTGCTGACCGTGGGCGTGAGCGTCATGGCGGCCAGACGCCTGGTCAAGCCCGTCAACGCGCTCACCCACGCCGCGCAGCGGATGCGTGACGGGGACAGCTCCGCCCGCGTCACGGTCAGGACCACCGGCGAGATCAGCGAGCTCGCCACGGCGTTCAACGAGATGTCGGAACACCTCCAGCGCATGGAGGAGCAGCGAAAGGCCATGGTCAGCGACATCTCCCACGAGCTGCGCACGCCGCTGAGCAACCTCAGAGGCTGGCTGGAGGCCACCCAGGACGGCGTCGCCGAGTTGGACCCCGCACTGATCGCCTCGCTGGTCGAGGAGATCCTGCTGTTGCAGCACATCGTCGACGATCTTCAGGAGCTCGCCCTCGCCGACGCGGGCAAGCTCCGCCTGCACGTCGAACCCCTTCACCTCGGCGACCTTCTCGACCAGGTGACCACCGCTCACCGTGGCCGGGCCGAAGCCGCGGGGCTCACGCTGACCCCCGTGGTCACCGATGACCCTCCGCTGACCGCGGATCCGGTACGGCTCCGCCAGGCCATCGGCAACCTGGTGACCAACTCCCTGCGCTACACGCCACGCGGCGGGCACATCACGCTGGGCGCCCGCCAGGATGGCGACCAGGTCGTCATCGAGGTGACCGACACGGGGGTCGGGATCCGCGCCGAGCACCTCCCCCACGTCTTCGACCGGTTCTGGCGGGCGGAGAAGTCCCGCAACCGCCAGACCGGCGGCAGCGGGCTCGGACTCGCCATCGTGCGCAACCTGGCCGAGGCGCACGGCGGCACGGCCACGGTCGCCAGCGTGCCAGGTGTCCGCACGACGTTCACTCTGCGTCTCCCGTCGCAGCAGGACCCATGAAGGCCCGCCGTGTCACCCGGAATCGACGTCCGTCCTCGACGGATCCGCCCCCCTGACGACGCCCTTCTGGCCTGGAAACGCGTTTGCCGTTCCCGAACCGGAGCGCGCTCGACCACTCGCCCGTGTCAGAGGCGCGCCCGTCTCACCAACCGGGAACGCATCGGCCCTGAGCCCGTGTGGGACACCGATCGCCGGTGCGGTTCTCGATCTCGTACGCGGCCATGAGCCGGCGTACCGCGGCGCGCGAGAAGGGCTCGCGCCGAGCGCGGCCGGCTTCCGCTTCGGGACCGGCCACGGGCAGGAACCGCTGGGGTGTGGATCAGCGTGAGGGGCGGCAGAGCGCGGCGTCGAGGGTGGCGAAGAGATGCTCGTCGCCCTTCGGCGTGCCGGTGACGTAGACGGTCGCGGCCTTGCCCGCGCGGTTGCGCCCGCTCAGCACACGGGTGCCCGGCAGGCCGCCGTCGTGCATCCAGGCGGGGCCGCAGCTCAGCTGATAGGTGTACAGGCCAAGGCCGTAGCGGCTGCCCTTGGGGTCGGAGGCGGGCACCGGGTCGGCGAGCATCGTACGCAGGGTCACCTCGGGGATGGACTGCCAGAAGCGGTTGAGGTCTTCCGGGGTGGAGATGAGGCCGCCGCCGGCGCCGAAGGCGTAGCCGGGCAGTCGGGTGGTGTCCGTCTCCCCGGACCGCGGGGAGGCGGGGTTGATGCCGTAGGTGTGTGCGTGCCGGTCGCGGATGCCGAGTTCGCCGTTCTTCGGCCAGTAGGTGCCGGGCAGGCCCTTCAGCACGCCGTCCTCGGTCACCTCGCGGAAGTCCTTGCCCGTCACCTTCTGGATCAGCATGCCGGCCACCAGATAGTTGGTGTTGGAGTAGAACCACCGCTCGCCCGGTTCGCCGACCATGGGGCGGGTCAAGGCGAGCGCGAGGTGATCGGCGGGAATGGCGGGCTTGGTCCAGTCGACCAGGTCGAAGTACTCCGGCAAGCCGCTGGTGTGCTTCAGCAGCTGACGGACGGTGACACGCGCACCGTGCAACGAGCCGGGCAGGTAGTGCTCGACCTGCTCATCCAGGTCCAGCTTGCCACCGTCGACCAGCCGCATCACCGCCGTCGCGATCACCGGTTTGGTGACGCTCGCCGCGCGGAACCGGCCGTCCCCGCCGACCATCGGCCTGCCGGTGCCACGCTGCGCGGTGCCGGAAGTCCACGTCGTCGTGCGGCCATCGCGGTCACGCACGGAAAGCACCGCACCGGCCATGCCGTCCTGCTTTGTCAGCCGGTCCACCTGCTGCTGGACGGCCTTGCCACCGGAGACGGCGACGCCGGTGGCCAAGGCCGGCGAGGCAGCGCCCAGGAGGACGGCGAAGGCCGTGCCGGCGGCCGCGACGGCAAGAAGCTTACGCATTGAGAGGATCTCCTTGTACGTGAGGTGATGCCTCTATCCTTCGGTTTTCGCATTCGAAGATCAGTCATGCCGTCAGGGTTGTTCACGGTGGGGCCTGCACTACCAAGCCGGGTCCGTCCGGTGAGCGGCTCTGCCGCGGATTCGCCGGTGGCGAAACGTCCCGAGAGGCGCCACGCCGGCAACCGCCTCCGGCTGGTCGTTCGGGAAATCCCCGCCTTCCGCCTTCCGCGGAGTTTCGGAGCGATGCTCAACGGATGGCGACAGCCTCGGTGGGCGGGGGCTTGCGTGGGCGGACTTCCCGTCCAGCGTATGGGGCACCGAACCGGCAATGACCGTGGCCGCGTGGCCCTGTCGTTCAACGGTCCGGGTCGTGAATGACGGCCCACTTGTCACCGCGCTTGAAGTAGAGCATCTCCGTATCCGTGTAGAGGGTGGGGGATGCCTTGCGGTCGTTGCGAATCCACAGCCTGCCGGCCCGTGATGTGGCGAGATCGAAGATCACTGAGGCCTTCCGTCCCTGCTCGTCGACCTGATCCATGGTGACGAAGCGGTCGGCCACGAGTGACCGGGGGCTGTCGCCCGGCAGGTCCAGAACCCGGCTGCCGTCGCGGCGGGTCGCCCGGTTGCCGGTGAGGCACCAGGTCACATCGCACCGCGCCCGCGCCGGATCTTTCAGCCGCTCCCCGGTGCTCAGGTTGAGCAGATTCGTCATGGCCCCCGGGCCATCGGCGGGACGCCCAGCCCAGGGCCAGGAGAAGAGGCGCAGCCCCTTCGTACCCGGGACGGACGACGGTTCGCCGCCCGCCACCGGAACCTGGTTGACGCCCCCCGACTTGATCGACGACCAGAAGATCCTGCCGCCTCCGACGGCCAGGTCCACACCGTGAATGGTGTCCCCGTTCACCTTGTCCACATCCAGTTCGGCCGGGAACGAGACCACGGTGCGGGGAGTGCCCCCGGTCATCGGAATCGTCATGATGTGGATGTCTCGGTTCACGTACTTGAACCAGGCGATCACGCCGTCGCCCACCGCCGGCGAGTCCACCGGCGCGATGGGGCGGTCGATGACGGCCAGGCGCCGAAAGGTCTGCGACTCCAGGTGATAAGCCCACAACTCAGGCGCGCGATCGTAGCCCTTCTTCGACACGTACCCGAGCATGGTGCGTGAATCGATGAACCGCTTCGGTGTGAACGCCTTACCGTTCGGGACCTTCCGGGGGACCTCCGCGATCACCGAAGGCAGCACCTGTTCCAGCGGCGGCGCGATCTCCTCCACGATCCGTGGTTCATGAACGTACGGCGTAGGCTTGGCCGCGGTGGCGGGTCGCTGCTCGGAAGCCCACCATGTCACGCCTGACGCCGCCCAGATCGCCAGGCAGGTGGCCATCGCGGTCGCCAGCACCAGGCCACGGCGGCCGCGCCGGGTCCGCCCCACGGTCACCTGGCGCAGCAGATCCGGCGGAGTGGCCGGGATCCGCGTCTCCGCGCGGGCGAACGTACGGCGCAGCGCCTCTTCGACGTCGTTCATCGCAGGTTCCTTAGCGGGTTGACGGTGTCACGCAGTTTGCCGAGGGCACGGGATGCCTGGCTCCGTACGGTTCCGGGAGAAATGCCGAGGATCTCGGCGATCTCGGCATCCGATCGGTCCTCGTAGTAGCGCAGGACCAGTACGGCACGCTGCCTCTTGGGCAGTTTGGCCAACTCGTCCCAGAGGTCCGGCGGTGGCTCCGCCACCGGTTGCGGCCGTTCGGGCACATCCCATGCCAGATGTTCGCGCCTGCGCCGCCTCCAGACGGAGATGTGCAGCCGGGTGATCGTGGTTCGCACGTAGCTCTCCGGGTTGTGCTTGCGCCGCACACGCGGCCATGAGCTGCGCAGCCGTACCATCGCCTCCTGAACGAGGTCGGCGGCGTCGTGCGGGTTGCCGGTGAGCATGTAGGCGTAGCGGAACAACGCATCGATCCGATCGGCGGCGAAGTCCGCGAAATCCGGCGCGTCATCCACGGGCGGGAATCCTCTCGTTCATCCCGGCTGAGACGCACCAGAACCCCGAAATGTTGCATCATCTGGAATCCGATGAATCGGACGGTCACCCGGCTTGACGTCGGTCCCGCCGAGGCCGCAGTAGCCGTTCGGCACCTTGAGAAGATGTCGCCGGTGGTAGCGGCTCCTCTCAGGCGATGACTCTTCTGGCTGCCTGGCGGAGGGCTGGACCGCGCTGATACGAAGGTTCACCTCCACCGGCGCTGTGTGCGGAGGCGGTGCCGCTACGACGCCTGGCCGAAGGCGATGTTCCTGACGCCCAGGAACGGCATCATGCGTTCGGCCTCCTCCGTCACCGCGCTCATCTCGGCCGGCCGCAACGGCCGGAACGGGACCAGGCGCAGCGTGTCGTCCTTGAGCGACCAGCTGCCGTGGACGAATCCGTCGACGAGGAAGGTCGGCAGCACCATCGCCGCGCCCGGCAGCGCCAGCAGCCGGGCCAGCTCCCGCCGGGCCAGCTCCCGCCGGGGCAGCGTCCGGCCCGCCAGGATCCGCGCTCCGTCCGCGATGAGCCCATCGGTGTCGAGCCCCTCGCTCACCCGTCTGAAGTACGGCGTGCTCGCCGTACGGTCGAGAACCGGTTGCAGCACCGGCCGGAGCCGACGGAAGTCGTCGGCCACGGCCAGGTGCTGGGTGCTGCGCAGCAGCGCCGAGCGGACCACCGTACGCTCCTCCAGCAGATCGCTCAGCCGGGTCTGGGTGAAGCCGTCGATCCGGCTCCACAGTCCGACGTAGGGCCAGTTCGGCTCCTGGGCCTGCATCGCGACCAGATGACCGATCACCTCCAGTGCGGTACGGCCGGTGCGCCGCACCAGGAACTGCCGGTGCAGCAGGGCCCGGTTGAGCGCGCGCCGGGAGAGCCCGCTCACGCCAACCGCACCGCGACGTTGCCCCGGTAGGAGCCCTTGAGCATGGACAGGAACGCGCCGGGCACCTCCTTGATGCCGCCCTCCACGATGGTCTGCGGGAAGACGAAACGGCCTTCTCCCAGCCATCGGGGGAAGTACTCACGCCAGGCCGCGACCTGTTCCGGCGTGTGGTGGCAGGAGAACGGCAACAGCTCGATGCCTCTAGCCTGGGCCGCCGCACGGTCCGGCTCGGGAAAGCGGTCGGCGCCGCCGCCGAGCTGGTGGGAAAGGGAGCCGCACAGCGCGAAGCGGGCGCCGGGCCGCGCCGTCCGGACCGCCGCCTGGTACTGCTCGCCGCCCACGACGTCGAAGAAGACCGTGATGCCCTCGGGCGCGAGCTCCCGCAGCCGGTCGGCCACCGGTCCGTCGTGGTAGTCGAAGGCGGCGTCATAGCCCAGCTCGTCGACCAGGTAGGCGGCCTTCGCCCGGCTGCCCGCGCTGCCGATCACCCTGGCCGCGCCCCGGCATTTGGCGATCTGCCCGGCCAGCGAACCGACCCCGCCGGCCGCGCCCGAGACGAACACCACGTCCCCCTCCCCCACGGCGGCGACATCGGCCATCCCGTAGTAGGCGGTCACGCCCTGGCCGAGGTGATAGGAGGGCTCGGGGAAAAGGTCACGGTCGAGCTTGACGTACTGCGCGGCCGGGCCCGCCGAGTACTCGCTCCAGCCGGTCATCGACTGCACCAGATCACCCACGGCGAGATCCGGGCTGTCGGAGCGGACCACAGTGCCCACGACGGCGGCGCCCACCCGGTCGCCGGGCTGCCAGGCGGGCACCGGGATCCGGCAGTCGGCCCGCATCAGCTCCAGATAGGTCGCGGCCAACCCGACATAGTCGGTCCTGACGATCACCTCGCCGTCCACCTCGGTCTCGGCGAGGGCGAAGTGATCGAGGCCGGGCTCCTCGGTGACGTGCGCGGCCAGCCGGATCTCACGAGTGATCATTCCTGTTCCTTCCTTGCGGGCTTCGATCTCAACGCTAGGGAGGCTTCCGGCCACTTTTTGACCGGAAGTTCGGGGAGACTGGAACCATGGCGAACACGAGCTCACGCACCCTCCGGCTGCTGGCCCTCCTGCAGACCCACCGCCAATGGGCGGGCACGGAACTGGCCGACCGGCTCGGCGTCTCCGAACGGACGCTTCGTCGTGACGTCGACCGGCTGCGGGAGCTGGGGTATCCGGTGCACGCCGCGCGCGGGACCGACGGCGGGTATCAGCTCGCGCCCGGCGCCGTGCTGCCGCCGCTGCTGCTCGACGAGGAGGAGGCGGTCGCGCTCGCCGTCGGCATGGGTGAGGCCGCGCGGAGCTCGATCACGGGCATGGAGGCGTCCGCGATCCGGGCCCTCACCAAGGTCGTCCAGGTCATGCCGCCCCGGCTGCGCCGCCGCGTGGACGTCCTGCGCGGGGCGACGGTCTCCGCGACCTCGGCGGAGCCGGTCGTCACGGTGGACGTGCTGACCACCGTCGCCCAGGCGTGCCGGGACGAGGAGCGGCTGCGCTTCTCCTACGCCGCACGGGGCCGCGAGCCCTCATCGCGCGAGGTCGAGCCGTACCGGCTGGTGACCCTCGGCCGCCGCTGGTATCTGGTCGCCTACGACCTGACCCGGCAGGACTGGCGCAGCTTCCGGCTCGACCGCCTGGCACAGGCGCAGGCGACGGGAGCACGTTTCCGCCCGCGCGACCTGCCCACGCAGGACGCGGCGGCGTTCGTCAGAGCGGCCGGCGGCGTGCCCGAGCCGTACACGGTCGAGGCACTCGTGCACGCACCCGCCGCATGGGTACGCACGACGGTCGGTCAGTGGGGGACGGTCGAAGAAGCCGGCGAACGCAGTTGCCTGCTCAGGATGACCTCGACCTCACTGGACTGGCCGGCCCAGGCGCTGGGCAACGTGGGCGCGGAGTTCGAGGTGCTGGGCCCGCCGGAATTCATCACGTACATCCGCGAATGGGGCGAGCGCTTCGTCCGGGCCGCATCACCCGGACCCGCCTGAGACTCCAGCCTCCGGGAACAGGCCCGACGCCGCCCGAACGTCCCGCATTCCGGCTGCCGCCCCTGTTCGGGAAATACCAACTCTCCGTCTGCAACGGAGGTCCGATTCTTCCTGAACGCCAAGGGAACTGGAGAGTCGATGGAGGCGAGGCCGCAGCCTCGGAACGAGGCTGAAGTTCCGGCGGTCGGGATGACCGTGCCAAGCGACCGGTCACCGACCGGGTGGAAGATCCGATCGCTGGGTCGCAGAGTCCGCACCGGGCATCAAGCCTGATTCGACGAAACGCTCTCTAGACGGCTGTAGCCGTGACCGGCCATGCCCCGCGGCCCAACAGATCGAGGACGAGTGCGGCGATGTTCCACGCGTCGTCCTCGCCGCGGTGATGGCGGCCCTCCAGCGGCAGTCCGGCGATCTGTAGAGCGTGGTTCATGCCGGGTTTCTTGCGCAGCCCGTAGGCCGCGGCGAACACGGCCTTGGCGTTGGTGTGGGTGCGCTCCGTTGGATAGCCGAACGGGTAGGCCACCCCGTCGGCCTGACTCTGCCGAGCGAATTGCCGACGGTCGTACTCGCCCCAGCTCGCCCAGGGGCGCTCCCCGGCCTCGTACTCCTCGACGAGGATCCGGCATGCCTCGGCGAAGGTGACGCCTCGTTCCACCTCGGCCTGCGTCAGTCCGGTCAGTTCAGTGCAGAAGTCGCTCACCGCCGACCGTACAGGGCGGACCAAGACACGGTGCCGGGACACGCGGCGCCGTGCCGACACGTCCACGACGGTGAGACCGATCTCGATGATCTCGTTCACAGAGCCGGGCGGCGGCTGTCCGTCCCAGCAGGTGGCTTCCACATCGATAACGTTCAGCAGGGCGGATTCGTGGTGCATGGGGCCGAGGGTAGGGACGCGCGCCCGGTTCAGGCACCTCGATTTCTGCATGTCCACACCGTCACCGCCGACATGACCTCTTCGAGCCGGATCTCACGCCTTGACCCCGTGAAGAAGATCGTCGCCGGAAACAGCCCTGATCCGAGATCGACACCGGACGAACCAGGCGACCTCAGGTCGGCAATCGGCTGTCTCCGCAGGTCCACGCCTCGCCGGAGGCCGGTCCAACCGGACAGGCCACGCCGGTCCCACCGATGCCGCAATACCCGTTCGGCACCTTGTACCGGTACTGCCGGTGATAGCACTTGACTTCACAGTCGCGAGGTCACCGCGCAGGCGATGTTGCCGGTCGTGGCTGGAGCGTGAACGGGGATCAACCCGCAACACCTCGAAGCATCAGCGCGTATTGGCCAAGGCATGACGGCACAGTTCCTCCCAGCCCCTGACTGCGTCGCTGGTGCCGAACCGGTCATCCCGCTCGTCATCCGACGGTGGCACCGTAACTCGATCTCCGCGCTTCGGGCTCATGGCGAAACCTGCACCGGCCCAGAGTCTCCACTCGTGGGCCGGCGAGCTTCGCCGTACTGCGCAGGGTCAGCCTTGATTCTGGCAGTGGCCCGCCAGCCTGCGACGACCTCCTGAACGGTGGCATCGACATCCAGCTCGGCTGCGTCGGAGAGTGCTTCGACCAGCTCGAGCGTGAAGGCACGAAGTTCGTCCGAGGACAGGTGGCGAACCCAGGGGAAGACCTCCGGCATGGCTATGACCAGCGCATGCGCGGTGGGGTCGTACTTGATCAAAGCAAGGAACAGCCGGGACGCAGTGGCCAGCGTCTGTTCGCGTTCCTCTTCACGGTCCACCGTGGTCAAGTAGAAATCTGGAGCATCCCGATGCGTGACACGCACCCGCCCCAGGCGCGCCGCGCGCTCGGCGACCGCCCGGGGATTTCTCGACAGGTCGGAGAACGTCACCGCGTCGGCATGGCCAGTGCTCACTCCACGAGTGTATGTCAGAACACGTTCTGATGCGGACCGATCCAGGAGTGCCGCAACGGTCACACGGGAGCGCTTGGTCCGGGCCTCTCCTGCTCTTCCCGGGGCGGTGCACGACCTGACCGCGGCCCGCATCGTGGGCCTGATCGACGCACTGACGGTCAACGGCGTGCCGACCTTCGCCGACAAGGGCTACCAAGGCGCAGGGGGCACGGTCCGCACCCCGTTCAAGCGCCACCGGCACCGGCCGCGGCTGTCACGCGGGCAGAAGGACGTCAACCGTGCCCACGCCCGCATCCGAGCCCTCGGCGAACGCGCCATCGCGACCCTGAAGACGTGGAAGGCCCCGGCCAAGCTCCGCTGCCGTCCTCGCCGGGCCACCGCGACCGTGCAGGCCATCCTCGTCCTGCACGCCGTCGAAGCCGACCCCTACTCAGGATTGAAGGGCTCAATGGACCAGCTGAGATTGCGATACCCGAGTTGACCTGCCAGTCGTCATTGAGCGCCTTGCGGGACTCCGTCCGGCCGACCCGCGTGCCGCCCATCATGGCGTCTGCTGGTCGCGGCGGGTCTGCTTCTTCTCGCGGATGACCGCGTGGGCGTCGGCGACGGGGCCTAGGTGAGCGAGCTTGTCGGGATTGACGATCGAGCGGATGGTCTGGATGCGTCCGTCCAGGATGTCGAGCGTCCAGACGTTGAAGATGTGACCGTCTCGGTCGCGGATGATCGCACCCGGCTGGCCGTTCACCTCGTGCGCCTCCAGCACCGCGCCGATCTGGGCGAACGGCGGGACGGCGACGGACAGCACCCGGGCGACCTTCGCGACGCCGAAGAGGGGGATCGTACTCCCGATCTTGCCCGCGCCGTCGTTGACCAGCTGGACGTCGGCGGCCAGCAGTTCCTGCAGCCCTGTAACGTCCCCCTCCCTCATCGCATGGAAGAACCTCCCGGCGAGCTGCTCGCGGGCCCGGCGATCCGCCTCGAAGCGGGGCCGGCCCGCGTCCATGTGACGGCGCGCCTGCACCGCGAGCTGGCGGCAGGCCGCCTCCGACCGCTCCACCGCGGCGGCGATCTCCCGGTAGCTGAAGGCGAACACCTCGCGGAGCACGAAGACCGCACGCTCGAGCGGGCTGAGCCGCTCCAGCAGGATCAGCGCCGCCATCGACAACGAGTCGGACAGCTCCGCCGACCGCTCCGGGTCCTGGTAGGGGTCGGTCAGCAGCGGTTCGGGGAACCATGGCCCGACGTAAGCCTCGCGCCGGACGCGGGCCGAGCGCAGCACGTCGATCGAGATCCGCGTCACCGTGGCCGACAGGAAGGCCTTGGGTGACTCGGGCTGGGTCGGGGAACCTTCGTAGCGCAGCCAGGCCTCCTGGACGGCGTCCTCGGCCTCGCTCACACTGCCCAGGATGCGGTAGGCGATCGCGAAAAGCAGCGGCCTCAGTTCCTGGAAGTCCTCGACGCGAGTCATGCCGACCATTGATATCACCACTCAGGATAAAGGTGACATGGTGTCGCAGGTCACACACCGGTGATCTCACATCTCTGCCGGGCTATCTCGTCCAGGGGGTTGTAACGGCTGAAAGCGGCAACAAGGAGCACACCATGCAGAAGGTTTGGTTCGTCACCGGCTCATCCCGCGGCCTGGGCCGCAACTTCGTGGAGGCCGCCCTGGCGCGCGGCGACAAGGTCGCTGCCACCGCCCGGAATTCCGCGAGCCTGCGGGCGCTGGCCGGCACCTATGGAGACGCGGTGCTTCCACTGGAGATGGACGTGACCGACAGGGCCACCGTCTTCGAGAGCGTGAAGCGCGCCAAGGAGCACTTCGGCAGGCTCGACGTCATCGTGAACAACGCCGGCTACGCCCAGGTCGGCGCGGTCGAAGAACTTACCGAACAGGAACTGCGCGACCAGCTCGAGACCAATCTGTTCGGCGCGGTGTGGGTGGTCCAGGCCGCGCTGCCGTACCTGCGCGAGCAGCGCTCGGGGCACATCATCCAGCTTTCCTCGGCCGCCGGGGTCATCGCGATGCCGCTCGGCGGCGCGTACCACGCCTCTAAGTGGGCCCTGGAGGGCCTGAACGAGGCGCTCGCCGGTGAGGTCGCCGCGTTCGGCGTCAAGGTGACCATCATCGAGCCTGGCGGCTTCGCCACCCGGGACGGCAACAACCCCGACCCGCTCGCCAACGGCTACATGGCCAAGCCCGACCCGGCCTACGACGGTCTCCGTCAGCGCCTCGGGGCGATGACAGGGAAGATGCCCGCAGGCGACCCGGCCGCCGCGGCGCAGGCACTGCTGAAGCTCGTGGACTCCGCCAACCCGCCGGTGCGGGTGTTGTTCGGCATGGGCTTCCACCCACTGATCGAGCGGGCCTACGCCGACCGGCTCAAGACCTGGGCCGACTGGCAGGACCTCTCAATCGAGGCCCACGGCAACCTCGAAGCCCGCTGACTCAGGTGAGAGGCCGCGCAACCGGCGAGCGGCGCCCAGGTCGCCCAGGCCACCTGGGCGTCCGGGCGATCCGCTCGGCCGGTGAGCCGGATTGTCCTGACGGAGTTGGAGCCTGCTCCCACGTGGGCGGGATGATCGGGCTTCCACCTCAGTCGCTTACGGCCCCGACGCCCGGCACGGCGATCATGCAACCATCCTTGTCCTGCAGCTCATCGAAGAAGGCCGCTACTCAGGATGAAAAGCGCTCATTGATGCCCCAGCGCACTCAGGGCGCGTGGGCGGCGCTGGTCGCGACCGGCCGAAGAGCCGCAGCGCGGCCGGCGACCGCCTGACGCGCGGCGAGCCACCGAAGGCGGATCGCCTTCAACCCTGTAGAGAAGATCGTCGCCAGAAACAGCACTGACCCGAGATCGACACCGGATGAGTCGGGCGACCTCAGGTCAGCAATCGGCTGTCTCCGCAGGTCTACGCCTCGCCGGAGGTCAGGCCCACCGGACAGGCCACGCCCGTTCCGCCAATGCCGCAGTAGCCGTTTTTGTTGTGCCAAAGGTACTGCTGGTGGTACTCCTCGGCGTAGAAGTAGTCGCCGGCCGGGGCGATCTCGGTGGTGATGTCGCCGTAGCCCGCGTCGGCGAGCACCTTCCGGTAGGCGTCGCGCGAGGCCAGGGCGGCCTTCTCCTGCTCGGGCGAGTGGAAGTAGATCGCCGAGCGGTACTGGGTGCCGACGTCGTTGCCCTGGCGCATGCCCTGGGTGGGGTCGTGGGCCTCCCAGAAGACGCGCAGCAGCTCCTCGTAGGAGATCCTGGCCGGGTCGAAGACCACGCGGACGACCTCGGCGTGGCCGGTCTGCCCGGTGCAGACCTCCTCGTAGGTGGGGTTGGGGGTGTACCCGCCGGCGTAGCCGACGGAGGTGGACACCACGCCGGGGGTCTGCCAGAACTTCCGCTCGGCGCCCCAGAAGCAGCCGAGGCCGAAGTCGGCGATCTCGGTCCCCTGGGGGTACGGCGGAGCCAGCGGGGCGTCGAGGACCGCGTGGCGCGCGGGCACCGCCATCCTCGTGTCACGGCCCGGCAGCGCGTTCTCCGGGGACACCATGGAAGTCTTGTTGCCGAACAGCCAGCCCATTTGCCGACATCCTCCTCACCTGTCGCTCCAGGGGACCCGGGCGTCCTCGCCTGTCGCTACAGGGGGAACCAGTGCGCGCACCCCGATGTTCCCGTAAGTGCCGCTTAACAATTAACGAAGCATCGCTAATTTGTATTAAATGTGGTAAGCAGCGAAAATATGAAACATGCCTGAATCGCGCCGAGGAGTCCTGTACGGCATCGCCGCCTACGCCATGTGGGGACTCTTCCCCCTCTACTGGCCGCTGCTGAAGCCGTCCGGCGCCCTGGAGATCCTCGCCCATCGCATGGTGTGGTCCCTGGTGGTCGTCGCCGCCATCCTGGCGGTCCGGCGGCACTGGTCGTGGTTCGGTGAGCTCCTGCGCACTCCCCGCAAGCTCGGCCTGCTCGTCCTGGCCGCGGCGATCGTCACCGTGAACTGGGGCGTCTACATCTACGCGGTCAACACCGGCCACGTGGTCGAGAGCGCGCTCGGCTACTTCATCAACCCCCTGGTCAGCGTCCTGTTCGGCGTCTTCCTGCTCAAGGAGCGGCTGCGGCCGCTGCAGTGGGCGGCGGTCGGCATGGGCGCCCTGTCCGTCGTCGTCCTCACGGTCGACTACGGCAGGCTGCCGTGGATCGCGCTGGTCCTGGCCGCCAGCTTCGGCACCTACGGTCTCATCAAGAAGATCGCGGCGGTCGGGGCCGCGGAGAGCATGACCATCGAGACGCTGGTGCTGCTGGTGCCCGCGTTCGCCTACCTGGTCTACCTGCAGGTCCAGGGTGAGGGCACCTTCGCGAACGCGGGCACGGGCCACGCCCTCCTGCTGGCCGGCGCCGGCGCGATCACGGCCGTGCCGCTGCTCTGCTTCACCGCCGCCGCGATCCGGGTGCCGCTCACCACGATCGGCCTGCTGCAGTACATCGCCCCGGTGCTGCAGTTCCTGTGCGGGGTGTTCGTCGTCCACGAGGCGATGCCGGCCAGCCGGTGGGCCGGGTTCGCCATCGTCTGGCTGGCCCTGTCGATCTTCACCTGGGACAGCCTCCGGGCCGCCCACCAGGCGCGCCGCGTCGCGCTCCGCGATCTGGAGCCGGCGGGCACGCCCGGATAGGGAGGCCCCGTACCGGGGCTACGGCCCGATCAGCCCGAGCGCTCGACCACGTAGTCGCACAGCGCCAGGTAGGCGGCGCGGGCCGGGATGTCGGGCAGGCCCGACAGGTCCTCGCGGGCCCGGTCGGCCCAGGCGACGAGCTCGGCGCGGGCCTGCTCCATGGCCGGGTTGGCGCGCAGCAGGCGCAGGGCCTCCTCGACGTCCTCCTCGGCCACCGGACCGGCCAGCAGCTCGCGCAGCCGGGCGTCGGCGGGGTCGTCGGAGGCCAGGACGTGCAGCACCGGCAGCGTCCGGACGCCCTCGCGCAGGTCGGTGCCGGGGGTCTTGCCGGACTCGGCCGACTCCGAGGCGACGTCGAGCAGGTCGTCGCCGAGCTGCCATGCCACGCCGATGGCCTCGCAGGCCCGGGTCAGCCGCTCGACGACCTCCGGCGCGGCGCCGCTCAGCAGGGCGCCGAACCGGCCGGAGGTCGCGATGAGGGAGCCGGTCTTGTCGGCCAGGACGTTGATGTAGTGGGCGACCGCGTCCTCGCCGGGGCGGGGGCCGATGGTCTCGCGGATCTGCCCGCGCACCAGGCGGGAGAACGTCTGCGCCTGGATGCGGATGATGTCGGCGCCGAGGTCGGCGAGGATCTCCGACGCCTGGGCGAACAGGTAGTCGCCGGTCAGGATCGCCACGGTGTTGTCCCACCGGGCGTTGGCCGACGGGGAGCCCCGGCGCACCGGGGCCTCGTCCATGACGTCGTCGTGGTAGAGCGTCGCCAGGTGGGTCAGCTCGATGACCACCGCCCCCGGTACGACCCCGGGGGCGTCCGCGGCGCCGAACTGGGCGGCCAGCAGCACGAGCATCGCCCGGAACCGCTTGCCGCCGGCCTCGATGAGGTGTTTGGACGCCTCCGTCACGAAGGCGTCGTCGCTCTCCACCGAGGCCCGCAGCAGCTTCTCGACCTCTCCCAGCCCCGCTGTGAGGTCCTGCGCCAGCCGTTCGTCGATGAAAGGCAGATCAACAACCGGTGGCGCAGCCATGAAGCACTACTCCTCTAACGAATGAACAACGCGGACGCAGCCTGGTCCGCGAGATCGAGCACCGGCTGGGGGAAGACTCCCAGCACTACGGTAGCCGCTGCCGCGAGTGCGACCACAGCCGAGGTCCCCACAGTGGGGACGGCGATGCTCGGCCCGTCCGCCGCGGGGTCGTTGAAGAACATCAGCACGATCACCCGGACGTAGAAGAACGCGGCGATGGCCGAGCTCACCACGCCGACCACGACCAGCGGCACCGCGCCGCCGGAGACCGCCGCCGCGAACACCGCGTACTTCCCGAAGAAACCGCTGGTCAGCGGGATGCCCGCGAAGGCCAGCAGGAAGAACGCGAAGACTCCGGCCAGGAACGGCGACCGCTTGCCCAGGCCCGCCCAGCGGGACAGGTGACCGGCCTCGCCGCCCGCGTCGCGGACCATGGTGACCACCGCGAACGCGCCGACCGTGGTGAAGCCGTACGCGGCGAGGTAGAACAGGATGGCCGACAGCGCCTTGGCGTTCTGCGCGGCGGCGCCGGTGGCGATCACGCCGGTGAGCAGGAAGCCCGCGTGCGCGACCGAGGAGTAGGCGAGCATCCGCTTGATGTCGGTCTGGGTGATGGCCAGGATCGCACCGACGATCATGGTCAGGATCGCGATGCCCCACATGACCGGCTGCCAGTTCCACTCCAGGCCGCCCAGGGCGACCCAGAAGACGCGCAGCACCGCGCCGAAGGCGGCCACCAGGACGGTGGAGGCCATCAGGGCGGTGACCGCGGTCGGCGCGCCCTGGTAGACGTCGGGCTTCCACGCCTGGAACGGCGCGGCGCCGATCTTGAACAGCAGGCCGACGCCGAGCATCGCGGTGCCGATCAGCAGCAGCGTCTCCTGACCGGAGACCACGCCGAGCGCGTCGCCGATGCCCTTGAGGCTCACCGTCCCGGTGTAGCCGTACACCAGGGCCATGCCGTACAGGAAGAAGGCCGAGGAGAACGCGCCGAGCAGGAAGTACTTGACCGACGCCTCCTGCGACAGCAGGCGGCGACGGCGGGCCAGGCCGCACAGCAGGTACAGCGGCAGCGACATGACCTCCAGGCCGACGAACATGGCCAGCAGGTCGTTGGCGGAGGAGAACAGCAGCATGCCGCCGACCGCGAACAGCAGCAGCGGGTAGACCTCGGTCTGCGCGTAGCCGCTGCGGACCGCCTCCTCCTCGTCGGAGCTGCCCGGTACGGCGGCCGCCTGCGCGACGAACTGCTCGTCGTCGTTGATCAGCAGCACGCTGACGAAGGCGAGGATGAGGATGATGCCCCAGACGAACAGGGCCGGCCCGTCGACCGCGACCGCGCCCATGGCGGAGGCGCTGGTCGGCAGGCCGTTCACCCCCCCGAGGATCGTGGTGGCGAACGCGCCGAGCAGCGCCAGCAGCGTCAGCGGCATGTGGATCGACTTGCGCAGATAGCGAGGCGCGAACGCCTCGATCAGGACTCCGATGATCGCCGCGCCGAACACGATCAGCATCGGGGAGAGCAGCGCGTATTCGATCGTCGGAGCTTGGATGGTGCCGTTCACTGCCCGGCCCCCTTCTTCTCAGCGACGGCCGGGGTGAACGGGGTCACATGAACGCTGGAGAGCGTCTTGTCCACCGCGGGATTGATCACGTCGAGCATCGGCTTGGGGAAGAAACCGAAGACGATGAGGAGCGCGACCAGCGGGCCCACCACCCACCGCTCACGTGCGTTGAGGTCGGTGAAGCCCTTGACCGACTCGGCCGTCGGGCCGTTCATCGTCCGCTGGTACATCCACAGGATGTAGATCGCCGCCAGCACCACGCCGGAGGCGGCGATGATCGCCGCGACCTTGTAACGCTCGTAGGAGCCCATGAGGACCATGAACTCGCTGACGAACGTCGACAGGCCCGGCAGCGACAGACCGGACAGGCCGGCGATCAGGAAGGACCCGGCGAGCACCGGGGAGACCTTCTGCACGCCGCCGTAGTCGGCGATGCGGCTGGAACCCCGGCGGTAGATCAGGAACCCGGCGATCAGGAACAGCGCGCCGGTGGAGAACCCGTGGTTGACCATGTACAGCGTGGCGCCCGCGCCGGCGTCCTTCGTCATCGCGAAGACGCCCAAAGCGATGAAGCCGAAGTGCGAGATCGAGGTGTAGGCGATCAGGCGCTTCATGTCGGTCTGGCCGATGGCCACGATCGCGCCGTAGACGATGCCGACCACGGCCAGCACGATCACCAGCGGGGTGAAGAACTTCGACGCCTCCGGGAACAGCTCCAGGCAGAAGCGGAGCATGCCGTAGGTGCCGACCTTGTCCAGCACGCCGACCAGCAGCACGGCGGCGCCGGCCGGGGCCTGCGCCGCGGCGTCGGGCAGCCAGGTGTGGAACGGCCACAGCGGCGCCTTGACCGCGAAGGCGATGAAGAAGCCCAGGAAGAGCCACTTCTGGGTGCCCGGGTCCTGGATGGCCCCGATCAGCTCGGGGAACATGAAGGTGTTCTTCTCGGCGACCACGTAGAGGGCGATCACCGCGACCAGCATGAGCAGGCCGCCGAAGAGCGAGTAGAGCAGGAACTTCACGGCCGCGTAGGACCGCTGGACGCCGCCGTACGACCCGATCATGAAGTACATCGGGATCAGCATGGCCTCGAAGAACACGTAGAAGAGGAAGACGTCGGTCGCCGCGAAGACGCCGATCATCATCGCTTCCAGCACCAGCAGCAGCGCGAAGTAGGTCCGCACCGACCGCTTGGGCGGGGCCGCGGCCCCGGTGCCGTCCGCGTCGTGCCAGGAGGCCAGGATCACGATCGGCACGAGCAGCGCCGACAGCGCGATCAGCACCAGCGCGATGCCGTCCACGCCGACGCCGTAGTGGACGCCGAACCGCGGGATCCACTGGTGGACCTCGGCGAACTGGAACCGCTCGGCCGAAGAGGGGTCGAACCGGGTCGCCATGACGACCGTGAGCGCCAGCACGACCAGCGAGACCGCCAGGGCGACCTGCTTGGCGAGCTTGTCGTTCTTGACAAGGGAGACACCCACCGCGCCCAGTACGGGCACGGCCATCAGGGTTGAGAGCCAGGGCATCACATGGTCCCTACGTAGAGCAGCGCGCCAACGACCACGGCGGCACCGAAGAGGATGGACAACGCGTAGGACCGGACGTAGCCGGTCTGGATGCGGCGCACCCGCCCGGAGGTCCCGCCGATGCCCGCGGCCAGCCCGTTGACCAGGCCGTCGATGCCGCGGTTGTCGAAGAACACCGCGATCCGGGTCAGCCACTGGCCGGGGCGCATGAACAGCGCCTCGTTCAGGGCGTCGCCGTACAGGTCGCGGCGGGCGAAGACGGTGAGGAAGGAGCCGCGCGGGGCGACCTCGGGCACCTCGGCGGCGCCGTACCGGAACCAGGCGAACGCGGCGCCGATCGCGACCAGTGCGAGCGTGGCCAGGCCGACCGTGCCGACGCCGAAGATGTGCGGCTCGGGCAGCTCCGCCGGCAGGCCGACGGCCGGGGCGAGGAACTTCATGAACCGGTTGCCGAGGATCAGGTAGGCGCCCAGGCCGATCGAGCCGATGGACAGCAGGACCAGCGGGACGGTCATGACCGACGGCGACTCGTGCGGGTGGGCGTCGTCGGCCCAGCGCCGCTTGCCGAAGAAGGTCATGAAGACCATCCGCGACATGTAGAAGCCGGTCAGACCGGCGCCGAGCACGGCGAGCCAGCCGAGGATCTCGTTGTGCTCCATGGCCGTCTCGATGATGCCCTCCTTGGTGTAGTAACCGGAGAGCAGCGGGAAGCCGATGATCGCGAGGTAGCCGATGAAGAAGGTGACCGCGGTGATCTTCATCACCGTGAACAGGCCGCCGTAGCGGCGCATGTTGACCTCGTCGTTCATCGCGTGCATGACCGAGCCCGCGCCGAGGAACATGTTGGCCTTGAAGAAGCCGTGCGTGATCAGGTGCGCGATGGCGAAGGCGTAGCCGACCGGGCCGAGGCCCGCGCCGAGCATCATGTAGCCGATCTGCGACATCGTCGAACCGGCCAGGCCCTTCTTGATGTCGTCCTTGGCGCAACCGATGATCGCACCGGCGAGCAGCGTGGCCACGCCGACGATCGTCACGACGAGCTGCGCGGTCGGGGCGGCCTCGAAGAACGCGCCGGACCGGACGACCAGGTAGACGCCGGCGGTGACCATGGTCGCGGCGTGGATGAGGGCCGAGACCGGGGTCGGGCCCTCCATCGCGTCGAGCAGCCAGGACTGCAGCGGCAGCTGCGCCGACTTGCCGCAGGCGCCGAGGAGCAGCAGCAGGCCGATCGCGGTGACCGTGCCCTGGGACAGGCTGCCACCGGCCAGCGCGTCCTGTACGGCGCCGGCGCCGAGGTTCTTGTAGGCGAACGAGCCGAAGACCGACCAGATCGTGAACAGCGCGATCAGCAGCCCGAGGTCGCCGACGCGGTTGACGATGAACGCCTTCTTCGCGGCGGTCGCCGCGGTGGGCTTGAACTGCCAGAACCCGATCAGCAGGTAGGACGCCAGACCCACGCCCTCCCAGCCGACGAACAGGCCGAGGTAGTTGTCCGACAGCACCAGCAGCAGCATCGCCGCGACGAACAGGTTCAGGTAGGAGAAGAACCTGCGCCGGTCGGGGTCGTGCGACATGTAGCCGATCGAGTAGATGTGGATCAGCGAGCCCACACCGGTGATCAGCAGCGCGAAGCTGATCGACAGCGGGTCGATCAGCAGCCCCGTGTCGGCGACGCCGGGGATGAACTCGTACAGGCTGATCGCCCGGCGGCGCTCCCCGGCGGGCAGGCCGAGCAGTTCGACGAAGGCTGCGACGGCCACCACGAAGGCGGCCAGCGACATCACCACGCCGAGGAGGTGACCCCAGCGGTCGGTGCGGCGGCCGCCCAGCAGGAGGACCGCGGCGCCGAGCAACGGCAGCGCGATCATCAGCCAGGAGACCCCGATCACCCCACCGGAGTGCTGGAAGATCTCAACGGGAGATTGCACCGGCCACCTCTTAGTACTTCAGCAGGTTCGCGTCGTCCACCGACGCCGACCTGCGGGTTCGGAAGATCATCACGATGATGGCAAGGCCGACCACGACCTCGGCCGCGGCCACCACCATCACGAAGAACGCGATGAGCTGACCGTCAAGGTTTCCGTGCTGCCGGGCGAAGGTCACGAACGCGAGGTTGCAGGCGTTGAGCATGAGCTCCACGCACATGAACACCACGATCGCGTTGCGCCGGATCAGCACGCCGACGGCGCCGATCGCGAACAGCAGCGCGGAGAGCACCAGGTAGTGGGTGGTCACTGGCCTTCCTCTCGTTGAGCCGCTTCCCGGTCGTGTCCGGCGACGGCGGAGTCGCGCTCGGCGACGCCGTCCTCGGCCGGGGCGCCCTGGGCGGCCGCGGGACTCTCGACGGCGGGGTTGCGCTCGGCGACGCTCTCCTCGACCCGGAAGCCCTCGCCCGCGGCGGCCTCGCCGGCCGCCTCGTCGGGCTCGCCGGCCTTCTCCTTGTCGATGACCTGGCGGATGAGCGCGGCCTTCTCGGGGTCGGTGGGCCGGATGCCGTCCTCCATGTCGTGCCGGGCCAGCACCCGGTTGATCGACTTGACCGCCACCGAGCCGTCGGGCAGCAGGGCCGGCATGTCGATGGCGTTGTGCCGGGCGTAGGTGCCGGGCCCGGGCAGCGGCGACGGCTGCGGCCCGGCGAACCGGGCGCGGGCCAGGTCGCGCTGGGTGGCCTTGGGCCGGACCCGCTCGCGGTGGGCCAGGACCATGGCGCCGAGCGCGGCGGTGATCAGCAGCGCCGAGGTGACCTCGAAGGCGAAGACGTACCGGGTGAAGATGAGCTGGGCCAGCGCCGGGACGTTGCCGCCCGCCTCCTTCGCCGCGCCCTCGACGCCGACCGCCGGGCTGAACGCGGCGTTGCCGACGCCCAGGGCGAGCAGGAGCACGAAGGCCAGGCCCGCGATCGCGGCCCAGAAGCGCTGCCCCTTGATCGTCTCGACCAGCGAGTCGGCGGAGTCGACGCCGACGAGCATGAGCACGAACAGGAAGAGCATCATGACCGCGCCGGTGTAGACGACGATCTGCACCGCGGCGAGGAACGGGGCGTCCTGGACGGCGTAGAGCACCGCGAGGGACAGCATGACGACGCCCAGCATCAGGGCCGAGTAGACGGCCCTGCGGCTGAAGACGAGGCCGAGGGCGGCGGAGACCGAGACGACGGCCAGCACCCAGAACGTGACGGTCTCACCCATTGTTGCGTCCCAGCCGGTAGTAGTCCTCTTCGGTCTCGCCCAGGCGCATGGGGTGCGGCGGAGTCTCCATCCCCGGCCCGAGCGGCGCGAGGAGCATCTCCTTGGTGTAGATGAGGCTCTCGCGGCTGGAGTCGGCGAGCTCGTACTCGTTCGTCATGGTCAACGCGCGGGTCGGGCAGGCCTCGATGCACAGGCCGCACAGGATGCACCGCAGGTAGTTGATCTGGTAGACGCGCCCGTAGCGCTCACCCGGCGAGTAACGCTCCTCGTCGGTGTTGTCGCCACCCTCGACGTAGATCGCGTCCGCCGGGCAGGCCCAGGCGCACAGCTCACAGCCGACGCACTTCTCCAGGCCGTCGGGCCAGCGGTTGAGCTGGTGCCGGCCGTGGAACCGCGGAGCCGTGGGCCGCTTCTCCTCGGGGTAGTTGACCGTTTCGACCTTCTTGAACATCGTGTGGAAGGTCACGCCGAACCCCTTGACGGGGTTCAGCCAATCAGTTGCTCCCACTGGAAACCTCCTTGCGCGCCACCCCGTGGTAGTGCGGCAGGTCGAGCGGCGGCACGGGGAAGCCGCCCGCGGCGGGCTCGGCGCCGAGTTCCTCGAACTCGGCCTGGACCTGGGCCTCCCGCTCCTCCTTGCGCCGCTGCAGGACGCTGTCGAAGCGCCACCAGATGAGGGCGCAGCCGATGAGCACCACGACGCCCAGCGCGTACACGAGCGTCCGGTCGGTGCCGGTCAGGCGGAACGCCTTGGCGGTGGCGATCAGCAGGATCCAGGCGAGGTTGACCGGGATGAGGATCTTCCATCCCAGGGCCATGAGCTGGTCGTAGCGGACTCGCGGCAGCGAGGCGCGGCACCAGACGAAGAAGGCGAAGACCAGCACCATCTTCGCGAAGAACCACAGCAGCGGCCACCAGCCGCTGTTCGCGCCGTCCCACAGGGAGATCGGCCACGGGGCACGCCAGCCGCCCATGAAGAGGGTGATCGATATGGCCGAGACGACGAACACGTTGACGTACTCGGCGAGCATGATGACCGCGAACTTCAGCGAGTTGGAGTACTCCGTCTGGAAGCCGCCGACCAGCTCGCCCTCACCCTCGGGCAGGTCGAAGGGCACCCGGTTGGTCTCGCCCAGCATCGTGATGACGTAGATGACGAAGGACGGGAACAGGGTGATCATGTACCACGACGGCATCGGCACGCCGAAGAGCTCGTTGCCGCCGGCCTGCGCGCTGACGATCTCGGAGGTGGACAGCGTTCCGGCGTACAGGAACACGCCGACGAACGACAGGCCCATCGCGATCTCGTAGGACACAACCTGGGCGCTGGCCCGCAGGCCGCCCAGCATCGCGTACGGCGAGCGCGACCCCCAGCCGGCGAGCACGATGCCGTACACGCCGACCGAGGCCATCGCCAGCACCAGCAGCACCGCGACCGGCAGGTCGGTGAGCTGCAGCGGCGTCTCGACGCCGAACATGGAGACCATCGGGCCCATCGGGACGACCGAGAAGGCCAGGAACGCCGGGACCGCCAGGACCACCGGGGCGATGAAGTAGATCACCTTGTCGACGGTCCGGGGCATCAGGTCTTCCTTGAGGCCCATCTTCAGGCCGTCGGCGACCGACTGCAGGAGACCGAACTTGCCGGCCCGGTTGGGGCCGTAGCGGTTCTGCATGCGGGAGATCAGCTTGCGCTCGAACCACACGCCGAACAGCACGCCCAGCATCAGGACGATGAAGATGACGACGGCCTTGATGATGCTGATCCAGAGCGGGTCCTTGCCGAAGTCGGCGAGGGTCGGATCGGCCGCTGCTAGCAGAGTAGTCCTCACGAGACACTCCCGATCTTTACGGTGTCACCGGCGACGGCGCCCAGGTCTCGGGTCACCGAGCGGCCGGCGGAGTTCGACGGCAGCCACACGACTCCGTCGGGCAGGTCGGCGATCCGCACCGGGACGCTCAGCGAGCCCCGCTCGCCGGTGACGACGATCTTGTCGCCGTCGGATACCCCCGACGCGGCCGCGGTGGCCGCCGACACCAGCGCCGCGGCCTCACGGGCGGTGCCCGCGAGGTACGGCTCGCCGTCCTGCAGGCGCCCGTCGTCGAGCAGCAGGTGCCAGGTGGCGAGGGTCGCCTCGCCCGGCCGCAGGGCCGGAACCCGGCGGCCGGCGATGTCCGGGGCGGCGGCCCGGGGGCCGCGCCAGGCGCCGATCGAGCCGAGCTCGCGGCGGGCGGCGGCCGGGTCGGGCAGGCCGAGGTGGACGTCCATGTGGTCGGCGATCGCGGTCAGGGCCCGCAGGTCGCTCATCACCCCGGGCACCCGGAGCGCCTGGTCGAACGTGCGGCCGCGCCCCTCCCAGTTGACGAACGTGCCGGACTTCTCGGCCGCCGCGGCGACCGGCAGCACCACGTCCGCGCGGTCGGTGACGGCGCTGGCCCGCTGCTCCAGGCTCACGATGAACGGGGTGTTCTCCAGGGCCGCCAGCGCGGCCTCGGGGTCGGCCAGGTCGTAGGGGTCGACGCCGGCCACGATGAGCGCGTCCAGCTCGCCGTCCAGCGCCGCGCCCAGGATGCCGGAGGTGTCGCGGCCGGGGGTGTCCGGCAGCGAGGTGACGTTCCAGACCCGGGCCACCTCGGCGCGGGCCGTCTCGTCGGCGACCGGGCGGCCGATCGGCAGCAGGTTCGGCAGCGCGCCCGCCTCGACGGCGCCGCGCTCACCGGCCCGGCGCGGCACCCAGGCCAGCCGGGCACCGGTCGCGTCGGCCAGCCGTACCAGCGCCGAGAGCGCGCCGGGCGCGGTGGCGAGCCGCTCGCCGGCGAGGATGACCGCGCCCGGCCTGCGGAGGGCCTCGGCGGCCGGCGAGCCGCCGGAGATCAGCTCGTCCAGGGCCTCGGCCTCGGCGCCGGGCAGCGCGCGCAGCAGCGTGCCGCCCATCTTGGCCAGGCCGGGGCTCGCGAACGGGGCGATCGAGAAGACCGGCAGGCCCTTCTTGCGCCACGCCTTGCGCAGCCGCAGGAAGACGATCGGCGACTCATCCTCGGGCTCGAAGCCCGCGAGGAGCACGGCCGGGGCCGCCTCCAGGTCGGAGTAGCGGACCTCGATGCCCTTGCCGGCGACGGCGTGCGCGAGGAACAGCGTCTCCTCCGCCGACAGGGGGCGGGAGCGGAAGTCGATGTCGTTGGTGCCGAGCGCGGTCCGGGCGAACTTGGAGTAGGCGTAGGCCTCCTCGACCGTGACCCGGCCGCCGACGAGCACGCCGGCGCGGCCGCGGGCTGCGGCCAGCCCGGCGGCGGCGACGGCGAGCGCCTCCGGCCAGGAGGCCGGGACCAGGCGGCCCTCCTCGTCACGGACCAGCGGGGTCTTCAGCCGGTCGGCCGCGGTGGTGTAGGTGAACGCCCAGCGGCCCTTGTCGCAGTTCCACTCCTCGTTGACCTCCGGGTCGTCCCCGGCGAGGCGGCGGGTGACCTTGCCGCGGCGGTGGTCGGTGCGCAACGAGCAGCCGCTGGCGCAGTGCTCGCACGCGCTGGGCGTGGAGACCAGGTCGAACGGGCGGGCCTGGAAGCGGTAGGCGGCGCCGGTCAGCGCGCCCACCGGGCAGATCTGCACGGTGTTGCCGGAGAAGTAGGACTCGAACGGCTGCCCGTCGGCGGCGCCGACCTGCTCCTTGGCCCCGCGCTCGAAGAAGTCGATGAGCGGGTCGCCGGCGATCTCGTCGGAGAAGCGGATGCAGCGGGCGCACTGGACGCACCGCTCACGGTCGAGCAGCACCTCGGTGGACAGCGCGACCGGCTTGGGGAAGGTCCGCTTGGCCTCGGTGAAGCGGCTCTCGCCCTGCCCGTTGGACATCGCCTGGTTCTGCAGGGGGCACTCGCCGCCCTTGTCGCAGACCGGGCAGTCCAGCGGGTGGTTCATCAGCAGCAGCTCCATGACGCCGCGCTGAGCCTTCTCCGCCACCGGGGAGGTGAGCTGGGTCTGCACCACCATGCCCGGGGCCGCCTCGATGGCGCAGGACGGCTGCGGCTTGGGGAAGCCTCGGCCGTTGCCGGCGTCGGTGATGTCCACCAGGCACTGGCGGCAGTTGGCGGCCGGCTCCAGCAGCGGGTGGTCGCAGAACCGCGGGATCTGGATGCCGAGCAGCTCCGCCGCCCGGATGATCATCGTCCCCTTGGGGACGCTGACCTGGAAGCCGTCGATCGTGAGGGTCACCAGGTCTACCGGCGCCTGGGCCGGGGTGGTCGCTTCGACTGTCATGCGGTCCCCCACACCGTGGACGGAGCGTGATCGAACGGGCAGCCGCCGATCTCGAAGTGCTTGAGGTACTCGTCGCGGAAGAGCTTCACCGACGAGTGGATGGGGCTGGTGGCCCCGTCGCCCAGGGCGCAGAAGGAGCGGCCCAGGATGTTGTCGGCGATGTCGGTGATCGTGGTCAGGTCCTCCTCGCTGCCCTGACCCTTCTCCAGCCGCTTGAGCACCTGCTTGAGCCAGTAGGTGCCCTCCCGGCAGGGGGTGCACTTGCCGCAGGACTCGTGCGCGTAGAACTCGGTCCACCGCAGTACGGCGCGCACCACGCAGGTGGTCTCGTCGAAGATCTGCAGGGCCCGGGTGCCGAGCATGGAGCCCTTGGCGCCGACCGACTCGAAGTCGAGCGGCACGTCCAGGTGCTCGTCGGTGAAGATCGGGGTGCTCGACCCGCCGGGGGTCCAGAACTTCAGCCGGTGACCCGCGCGGATCCCGCCGGCCATGTCGAGCAGCTCGCGCAGCGTGATGCCGAGCGGCGCCTCGTACTGGCCGGGGCGGGTGACGTGCCCGCTGAGGGAGAAGATGCCGAAGCCCTTGGACTTCTCCGTGCCCATCGAGGCGAACCACTCGGCGCCGTTGGTGATGATCGAGGGAACACTCGCCACCGACTCCACGTTGTTCACGACAGTCGGCGAGGCGTACAGGCCCGCCACGGCGGGGAAGGGGGGCTTGAGCCGAGGTTGGCCGCGATAGCCCTCCAGCGAGTCGAGCAGCGCCGTCTCCTCGCCGCAGATGTAGGCGCCCGCCCCGCTGTGGACGACCAGCTCCAGGTCGAAGCCGGAGCCGAAGATGTCCTTGCCGAGCAGGCCCCGCTCGTACGCCTCGGCCACGGCCGCCCGCAGGCGGCGGATGACGTGCAGCACCTCGCCGCGCACGTAGATGAACGCGTGGCTGGCGCGGATCGCGTAGGAGGTGATGATGACGCCCTCGACGAGCGAGTGCGGGTTGGCCATCATCAGCGGGATGTCCTTGCAGGTCCCGGGCTCGGACTCGTCGGCGTTGACCACCAGGTAGTGCGGCTTGCCGTCGCCCTGCGGGATGAATCCCCACTTCATGCCGGTGGGGAAGCCCGCGCCTCCGCGGCCGCGCAGACCGGAGTCCTTGACCGCCTGGATGACGGCGTCGGGGTCCATGGTCAGCGCCTTGCGGGCGGCGGCGTAGTCGCCGTAGCCGTCGAGGGTGAAGGAGTCGGGCTGGTCCCAGTTCACGGTCAGGACCGGGGTGAGAGTGGTCATGGTGCCTCGGGCGCCTTCCATCCGTTGGCCTTGGCGACCTTCAGGCCCTCCAGCGAGGCGCCGGCGGCCGAGGGGCCCTCACCGGCCAGGTCGTCGGACAGCCCGGCGAGCACCCGAGACGCCTCCTTGAAGGTGCACAGCTTCTTCGGGCCGCGGGTCGGCGCGACGTTCTTGCCGTCCCTCAGGTCGTCGACGAGCTGCTTGGCCGAGTCCGGGGTCTGGTTGTCGAAGAACTCCCAGTTGACCATCATCACCGGGGCGAAGTCGCAGGCGGCGTTGCACTCCAGCCGCTCCAGCGAGACCTTCCCGTCCGGGGTGGTCTCGTCGTGACCCACTCCGGTGTGCTCGGACAGCTCGTCCCAGATCTGGTCGCCGCCCATGACGGCGCACAGCGTGTTGATGCACACGCCGACGTGGTACTCGCCCATCGGCCTGCGCTTGTACATCGTGTAGAAGGTCGAGACGCCCACGACCTCGGCCTTGCTCAGGCCGAGCATCTCGGCGCAGAACTCGTGGCCCGCGTCGGAGACGTAGCCGTCCTCCGACTGCACCAGGTGCAGCAGCGGCAGCAGGGCCGAGCGCGGCTTCGGGTAGCGGCCGATGATCTCCTTGGCGTCCCGTTCCAGACGCTCGCGGACCTCCGGCGGATAGGTCGCGCCCACGACGGCGTCCTCCTCATGGCTCATCGGTCCACACCTCCCATAACCGGGTCGATGGAAGCGACCGCGGAGATCACGTCGGCGACCATGCCGCCCTCGCAGGTGGCGGGGACGGCCTGCAGGTTCGTGAAGGACGGGTCGCGGAAGTGCACGCGGTAGGGGCGGGTGCCGCCGTCGCTGACGACGTGCGCGCCCAGTTCGCCGCGGGGCGACTCGACCGAGGCGTAGGCCTGACCCGCCGGGACCCGGAAGCCCTCGGTCACCAGCTTGAAGTGGTGGATCAGCGCCTCCATCGAGCCGCTCATGATGTGCGCGATGTGGTCGGGCGAGTTGCCGTAGCCGTCGGGGCCGAGCGCGAGCTGCGCGGGCCAGCCGATCTTCTTGTCGTCCACCATCACGCGGTCGCCCTTGAGCGGGCCGGCCAGCCGGTCGAGGGCCTGCTCAATGATCTTGAGCGACTCCTCCATCTCGGCCACCCGCACGAGGTAGCGGCCGTAGACGTCGGCGCTGCGCTCGGTCGGCACGTCGAACTCGTAGGTCTCGTAGCCGCAGTAGGGCTGCGTCTTGCGCAGGTCCCACGGCAGGCCCGCGGCCCGCAGCATCGGCCCGGTGACGCCCAGGGCCATGCAGCCGGTGAGGTCGAGGTAGGCGACGTCCTTGGTGCGGGCGAGGTAGACCGGGTTGGCGTCGAGCATCTTGCGGAAGTCGCGGATGCGGCCCGGCATGACCTTGAGCAGCTCGCCGACCTTGTCCACGGCGCCGGCCGGCAGGTCGGTGGCGACGCCGCCGGGCCGGACGTAGGCCATGTTCATCCGCAGGCCGGTGATGTACTCCATCAGGTCGAGCACCATCTCGCGCTCGCGGGACCCGAAGAGGAACGGCGTGGTCGCGCCCAGCTCCATGCCGAAGGTGCCGATGGCCACCATGTGCGAGGAGATGCGGGTGAGCTCCATCATCATCACGCGGATGGCCTGGGCCCGCTCGGGGACCCGGTCGGTGATGCCGAGCAGCTTCTCCACGCCCATGCAGTAGGCGGTCTCGTTGAAGATCGGCGCGAGGTAGTCCATCCGGGTGACGAACGTGGTGCCCTGGGTCCACGTCCGGTACTCGAGGTTCTTCTCGATGCCGGTGTGCAGGTAGCCGATGACCGTGCGGGCCTCGGTGACCGTCTCGCCGTCGAGGTTCAGCACCAGGCGGAGCACGCCGTGCGTGGACGGGTGTTGCGGGCCCATGTTGACGACGAGCTGCTGGTCCTGCTGGCCGCTGAGGGAGTCGACCAGCTCCGACCAGTCGTTGCCGGAGACGGTGTACACCCTGCCCTCGGTGACCTCTTCGTCGTAGGGGGCACTCATTGGTAGGACCTCCTCTGGTCCGGTGCCGGGATCTCGGCGCCGCGGTACTCCACCGGGATTCCGCCGAGCGGGTAGTCCTTGCGCTGGGGGTGGCCGTCCCAGTCGTCGGGCATCATGATGCGGGTCAGCGCCGGGTGGCCGTCGAAGACGATCCCGAAGAAGTCCCACGTCTCACGCTCGTGCCAGTCGTGGGTCGGGTAGACCGAGACCGTGGACGGAATGTGCGGGTCGGCGTCGGGGCAGGAGATCTCCAGGCGCAGCCGCCGGTTGTGCGTGATCGAGCACAGGTGGATCACCGCGTGCAGCTCCGCCCCCTCCAGGTGCGGGTAGTGCACGCCGGAGACGCCGAGCGACAGCTCGAAGCGCAGCGCCGGGTCGTCGCGCAGCGTCCGGGCGACCTTCGGCAGGTGCTCACGCCGGACGTGGAGGGTCAGCTCGCCGCGGTCGACGACCACGCGCTCGATCGCGTCGCCGAAGTCCGCGCCGAGCGCGCGCTCCAGCTCGTCGGCGATGGTGTCGAAGTAGCCGCCGTAGGGGCGCGGGGTGGCCAGCTCGGGCTTGCGCCGCACGACCAGCCGGCCGTACCCGGAGGTGTCGCCGGTGCCGGTGGCGCCGAACATGCCCGTGCGGGCGATCGGCTCCTCCGGGATCTCGGGGAGGTTGTCAGTCATCGGTCGCCTTACCGCTCCTCGTCCGCCGTGCGCGGGCCCGCCGCCGGAAAACCGCCGGTCACTTCGCGGCCTCCTGGTCGATCAGCGGCAGCGTCCGCAGCGCCTGCAGTTCGAGCTCGTCGATCTGCTTGGCGCGGTGCGCGCCGAACTTCATGTTCTGAATCTTGTCGTGCAGCTTCACGATCGCGTCGATGAGCATCTCCGGCCGCGGCGGGCAGCCGGGCAGGTAGATGTCGACGGGCACGACGTGGTCCACGCCCTGCACGATGGCGTAGTTGTTGAACATGCCGCCGCTGGAGGCGCAGACTCCCATGGCGATGACCCACTTGGGCTCGGCCATCTGGTCGTAGATCTGACGCAGGACCGGGGCCATCTTCTGCGACAGCCGACCCGCGACGATCATGAGGTCGGCCTGCCGCGGAGACGCCGAAGCGCGCTCCATGCCGAAGCGCGCCAGGTCGTGCTTGGGACCGCCGGTGGACATCAGCTCGATGGCGCAGCAGGCCA
Organism: Streptosporangium sandarakinum; assembly: GCF_013409935.1. GTDB lineage: Bacteria > Actinomycetota > Actinomycetes > Streptosporangiales > Streptosporangiaceae > Streptosporangium > Streptosporangium nondiastaticum. Next base: position 3,042,825 of record NZ_JACCCO010000001.1, read on the forward strand.
GACCGAAGGTGGCCGGCCACACGGAGTTCTTGCGCGCCCAGCCGGCGACCTGCTCGACCGTGCTGAGCATGAACCCGCTCGGAAGTTTCTCTTCAAGTCCCATATCTAGTCCCAGTCCAGACCCTTGCGGCGCCACACGTACGCGTAGGCCACGAGAACGGTGACGATGAACAGCACCATCTCGACCAACCCGAAGACGCCGAGCCGGTCGAAGGCGACCGCCCACGGGTAGAGGAAGATGATCTCGATGTCGAACACGATGAAGAGCATCGCGGTGATCATGTACTTCAGCGGGAAACGGCCGCCGCCGACCGGCTGGGGCGTCGGCTCGATGCCGCACTCATAGGCGTCGAGCTTCGCGCGGTTCCAGCGCTTGGGACCGGTGAAGGGAGCGATCGTCACCGAGAAGATCGCGAATCCCGCCGCGAGAACGGCGAGCACCAGGATGGGCGCGTACAGGTCCATCGCTACGCCTCCTCTCCCATCTCCACGCGCGCCGGCGCGTAGCTGGTCGTGTCTGTGTGGTGTGCAAGTCTAGGCAGGGCGGTCATCGCGCTCGCCTCCCGCTGGCCGGGCTTCACAATGCAGGTGTTCATGCCGGTGGCGCCACCTTCGACAGGGCGTTGATGATGCGGTCGGACGCGTCGCCGCGCCGGTCGGTGAGGTTGGCCAGCAGTTTCAGCGCGAACCTCATCAGCGGCGGGTGCGGCAGCGCGTGACGGGTGACGAAGTTCATCACCCCGCGGTGGCCGATGAGCTCCACGAACCCGCGGCCAAGGGTGAAGTAGCCGCCGTAGGCGTCCTTGAGGATGCTCGGATAGGCCCGCAGCACCCGCTCGCGCTGGGCCGCGGTCGCCCGGCCGAGTGCCTGGACGATCGTCTCCGCCGCGATATGGCCGGTCTCCATCGCGTACGCGATGCCCTCGCCGTTGAACGGGTTGATCATCCCGCCCGCGTCGCCGACGAGCACCAGGCCGCGGGTGTAGTGGGGCTGCCGGTTGAAGGCCATCGGCAGTGCCGCGCCCCGGATGGGGACGGTCATGTTCTCCTCGACGTAGCCCCACTCGGGCGGCATGGTCGCCACCCAGCGCCGCAGCAGGTCGCGGTAGTCGGTGCCCTTGAAGGCGTCGCTGGTGTTCAGCAGCCCGAGGCCGACGTTGGAGGTGCCGTCGCCGACGCCGAAGATCCAGCCGTAGCCGGGCAGTAGGGTGTCGCCGTCCCACAGCTCCAGCCAGGTCTCAAGATAGTCGTCGTCGTGGCGCGGGCTGGTGAAGTACGTCCGTACGGCCACGCCCATCGGGCGGTCCTCGCGCTTGTGCAGCCCCATCGCCAGGGAGAGCCGGGTGGAGTTGCCGTCGGCGGCGACCACCAGGCGGGAACGGTAGGAGACCTCCTCGCCGTCCTTCTTCGCGGTGACGCCGACGACATGGCCGCTGCGCTCGTCGAGGATCGGGGCGGTGACGTTCACGCCCTGCAGCAGGCGGACCCCGGCGCGCTCGGCGTTGGCGGCGAGGATCTGGTCGAAGTCCTGCCGGGTGCGCACCAGGCCGAAGTCGGGGTAGCTCGCCAGCTCGGGCCAGTCGAGCTCGAAGCGCAGGCCGCCGCCGACCACCCGCAGGCCCTTGTTCCTGATCCAGCCGGGGGCGTCGATGTCGATGCCCATGGCGATGAGCTGCTTGACCGCCCGGGGCGTCAGGCCGTCGCCGCAGACCTTCTCACGGGGGAAGGTGGTCTTTTCGAGCAGCAGGACCTCAAGGCCGGCCCGGGCGAGATGGAAGGCGGTCGTCGAGCCGGCGGGTCCGGCGCCGACGACGATCACGTCGGCGTCGATTTCGGTGACGTTCCGCTGTGTGGCGGCTGGCACGGTCACGAGACCCGTCCTGTCCTACAGCTTCGAGGCCTTTGAGTATTCGGCCCTTCGTTCCTTTGTGAAGTGCTTCACAAACTTGTCGGCCCGAAGTCTAGCCCCTTTACGGCCAGAAGTGTCAGCGGGGTACGGCAACGCCCGCGAATCTTCACGCCGGCTTGTAGGCGCGGTGAAGCGCCACGATCCCCAGGGCCAGGTTGCGCCACGCGACCCGTTCCCAGCCGGCCTCTCGGATGATCCTAGCCAGCCCGGCCTGATCCGGCCAAGCCCTGATCGACTCGGCCAGATATTCGTAGGAGTCGTCGTTGGAGCCGAACAGCCTGGCGGCCTGCGGCATCATCCTCATGAGGTACTGGGTGTAGACGAGGTCGAACGCCTTGCTCGTCGGGTGGGAGAACTCCAGGATCACCAGGCGCGCCCCCGGCTTGGCCACCCGCAGCATCTCGCGCAGCGCCTGGCCGGTGTCGTGGACGTTGCGCAGCGCGGTGGAGATCGTCACCGCGTCGAAGACGTCGTCGGCGAACGGCAGCCGCAGCGCGTCACCGGCCACGAAGGTGACCCCGCGCACCCCGCCGCCGGACAGGCCCGAGCCGCCCCGCCGCCGCACACCGGTGCGCAGCATGCCGAGGGAGAAGTCGGAGGCGATCGCGCGGGCGCCGAGAGCGGTGAAGGTGTCGGTGGAGGTGCCGGTGCCCGCACCGAGGTCGAGGACCAGCTCGCCGGGGCCGGCGTCGACGGCCGCCGCGGTCGCCTTGCGCCACAGCCGGACCTGGCCGAGGGAGATGATGTCGTTTACCAGGTCGTAGCGCCGGGCCGTGCGATCGAACATCGCGGCGACCTCGTGCGGTTGCTTGTCCAGCGAAGCGCGCGTCATGAGGACAAGACTAGGCCCGCGAGGACATTCCACGGAAAGTAGCCACTCGGTTACTCACGGTCTGCTAGTAATTGCGGAATGCTCCCCGAAACCGCCCCTCCCCGGGCCGTCGCCCCCGTTCCGGTCCCGGTTCCGGCGGCGGCCGTCCCCGTTCTCCGCCGGGCCGCCGCTCCCGCCGCGGCCGTCCCCGCCCTCCGCCGGGCCGCCGTCACCGCCGCGTCGGCCCTCGCCATCCTCGCCGCCCTCGCCATCCCCCCGCCGCCCGCCGCGGCCGGCACGGTCCGGCACCCCGCGGTCGTCTCGGCCGACCCGGTGGACACCACCCCGCACGTTCTCGACGGGATCGTCAACGCCATCGCCCTGGTCGGCGACACGGTGGTGGTCGGCGGCAGGTTCAGCCGGGTGCGCGAGGCCGGCTCGGCACGGGCGGTGGAGCGGCGCAACCTCTTCGCCTACGACCTGGCCACCGGGCGGATCCTGCCGGGCTTCGCGCCGCGGCCCGACCGCCCGGTCCGGGCTCTGGCCGCGGGCGACGGCGGCACCGTCTACGCCGGCGGGGAGTTCACCGCGGCGGGCGGCCCCGTCCTCCGCCGGACCGGCGCGCTGGCCCGGCTGCGGCTGTCCGACGGCTCGCCGGTGACCGGCTTCGCCGCCCGGATCCGCGGCGGCGCGGTGACCACCCTGGTCAGGGACGGTTCGGCGCTGTACGCGGGCGGCGGCTTCACTCACGCGGGCGGCCTGGCCCGCCCGGCCCTGGCCCGGCTGGACGCCGCCACCGGCGCCGCCGACCCCGCGTTCGGCATCCGGCCGGGCACGCCGCGGGGCTCCCGGGTACGGGTCCACGCGCTGGCGCTCGGCGGCGGGAAGCTGGCGGTCGGCGGCGACTTCACCACCCTCGGCGGGCTGCCGAGGGCCCAGCTCGGCCTGGTGGACGTCCGCGCCGCCCGGGTCGACGCCTGGCGGACCGCCTTCTACGCGGCGCGGTGCGCCCGCGACTTCCCGAGCTATGTGCGCGGCCTGGACTTCGCGCCCGACGGCGCCTATTTCGCGGTCGTCACGACCGGAGGCCCACGCGGGGCGAGTCGGCCGTGCGACACCGCCGCGCGCTTCGAGACCCGCCCGCCGCGTGCCTCGGGCGAGGTCTCCCCCACCTGGGTCAACCACACCGGGGGTGACTCGCTGTACGCGGTGGCGGCGACCGGGGCCGCGGTCTACGTCGGCGGCCACCAACGCTGGCTGGACAATCCGGAGGGCCACGACTCCGCGGGGCCCGGAGCGGTTCCGCGTCCGGGGATCGGGGCCATCGACCCGCGCACCGGCCGGGCGCTGCCGTGGAATCCCACCAGAGACCGGGGAATCGGGGTCAAGGCGTTCCTCACCTGCCCCAGGGGACTACTCGTTGGTAGCGACACAACTCGGCTCGGTCACGAGTACCATGCCCGAGTCGGCATGTTCCCGCTGCCGTGATCACTTCTGATTCTTGGCGATTCGCGCGCTCACCGCGTCCCGCTGTTTGGACAGCAGGACGTAACTGGCCACCCCACTGACCAGGAATGCGGCGACTATGAGGATCAAGGGCTCACGCAGGCCGAGGAGATACAGCAGGCCGAAGCTCACGGCGAACAGTCCCAGCCGGGAGGCGGTGTAAACGAAGACGGGATGCACACCGTCGAGGTTACGTCACTCTCCATGTATGGTCCGCGCCGCCCCGGAGTATCCGGGGGCATGACGGTGCCATAAAGACAGAGCGGACGCTCTTCGCACCGGGCACGGGCACTGCTAGTGTGCCCAACAGATCAGTTTTGTAAAGAAACACCCACGAGAGCGTCAAAGACGCTCTATCATATAACAATCGGGCAGTCAGTCGGTAACAACCCGTGATCTTTGTTAGAAACCACGGATAAATCAGACTTCGCTCGGCACACTGGTTACCTGTCCGCCCGCTGGCAGGAAGCGGGATGCGAGGGGGAGAGATTGTGGAGAGTAGCAGCGAGCGTCTGCTGACGCCCGGAGAGGTCGCCGCCCTCTTCCGGGTCGACCCAAAGACGGTCACGCGGTGGGCCGCGGCAGGCCGTATCAGCAGCATCCGTACCCCCGGAGGGCACCGGCGGTTCCGCGAGTCGGAAGTGCACGCCCTTCTGCGCGGAGAGGACGTACTGACGGCCGAACGGCCGGCAGGCGAGACCCCGCGCGTCTGACGACTGAGGACGTCACCTCATCGGTGGTCCTGCGCGCCTTACCCGGAATGCCGCAGGATCGCCGATGGAGTCGCGCGGCCCACGGGCGAACCGGCCCGCCGACCGCGCCCCGCGAGGCGGCGGGACGCCCGCCGCTCACCCCTCCTGTTCCGCCTTGAAGGCCAGGAACTCCCGCTCCAGCTCGTCGTTCTCCTCCAGCCAGCGCCTCCGCCGGAGCGCGAACTCCTCCTCGGTGAGCGACTCCGCCAGCCAGCGGTCGTAGTCCGGGTCCCCCGGCGAGACCTCCACGTACGCGTTGCCGATCAGACGCCCGTCATCGCTGGACAGGCTCTGCGGCACGCGCAGAGTCCCGTCAGCGAGCCTGATGACGTACATCCTCAGATCACCTAGATTCCGTAGCGCCGGTTGAAGAACAACATGACATTGAGCGCCATCCGCGTGTCGCCGCCGAGCATGTCCACCAGGGCCGGCCGCTGCCGGGAGGCGATGGCGGCGAACGCGTCCGCGAAGAACTCCCGGCGCCCCAGCTCCCCCGCCTGCAGGTGGAAACCCGAGGCCAGCACCGGCACGCACTGCTCGTAGAGGGCGACGAACTCCGCCGAGTCGGACACCCAGTCGTCATGGGGCGCGTCCACGTCGTCCAGGGCGTGCCCGATCTCGTGCATCATCACGTCGGGCGTGGGCGAGGGCCGGTCCCCCACGACCACCTTGCGGTCACCGTACGCCCCGGCGCAGACGTCCCAGGTGGCGCGGCCCGACGGCAGCGCCGCGCCGCGCAGGTAGCCCATGTCGTCCAGGTCGGGCACCCCGCCCTCGCCGACGTAGATCCCGGTGAGCCCCTCGGCCAGCTTCTCCTTGAGCCTGTCAGGCAGCCGGGCGAGGCTCTCCACCGCCCGCACCGTCTCCCGGGAGGGCGGGCCCTCCCGGGAGTCCCACTGGCGGTGCAGGATCGCCTCCAGGGGCCCGCAGTGCCGCAGGCCGTCGCCGAGGCCGGGGGCGTCGGGCGGGTTGGGCAGGGCCCGCGGCCGCTCGTCCGCCAGCTCGAAGTCGCGCCAGGTGTAGTGCGGACGATCCGCCGCGGTCGCCGTCACGGTGCCGGCCCGGCGCTCGGGACCGGCCCCCACCTCGCGCACCGCGCCCGTCTCCCGCACCGGGCCGGTCTCGCGCGCCGTCCCCGCCTCGCGCACCGGACCGGTCTCGCGCGGCGCCGGGCCCGCGTCGCGCGGCGCCCTGCCGGCGCCGCCGTCCACGCGCCGGGACGACAAGCCGCTCTGCCACCAGCGCCGCCGGTGGCGGCCCTTGTCGGCGGAACTCGCCATCGCATGCCCTCCAGGGGAAGTGGCAACGGATCCCACCGTACGACGTGGATCTTCACCAGTCACCCGAAACCGGGCTCTTGCCTCACCCGAACCGGTGATGGCCTACAGTGCGGAACATGCCCTTGCTAGCGCTGGCACTGCTCGCCCTGTGGCTGTACTGCCTGTTCGACGCCATCACCACACCGGACGAGGAGGCGAGAAACCTGCCCAAGCTGTTGTGGGTGATCATCATCGTGCTGGTCCCCCTGGCCGGCGGGGTGTTCTGGCTCCTGCTCGGCAGGCCGGTCGGTCCCCGCTCGCCCCGCGTCTCCCTGCCCGGGGACGCGCCGCGGCCGCAGGCCCCCCGGGGCCCGGACGACGACCCCGATTTCCTGCGCGACCTCGACCGGCGCCTGCGCGATGACGACTGAGGCGCCATGCCCGGCGGGTCGGGACCGACCCGCCGGATGGCCCTAGAACCACCGGAACGCGGACGGGGCGGCGCGGGACCACCCCGCACCGCCCCGTCACGGACGCTCTTCCCGGACCTTCCGATCAGCCCGGCACCTCCGCGTAGGAGTGCAGGCCGCCGATGAAGACGTTCACTCCGACGAGGTTGAACAGCAGGCAGGCGAAGGCGATGAGCTGCACGATCATGGCGGCCCGGCCCTTGAAGCCGGCGGTGGCGCGGGCGTGCAGGTACGCGGCGTAGGCGATCCAGGTGATGAACGCCCACACCTCCTTGGGGTCCCAGCCCCAGTAACGGCCCCACGCCTTGTCGGCCCAGAGCGCGCCGGCGATGACGGCGAAGGTCCAGATCGGGAAGGAGATCACGATCGCCCGGTGCGCGATCCGGTCCAGGTCCTCAAGGGACGGCAGCCGCAGCGCGGTGTCCTTGCGGACGAGGTAGAGGATGCCGCAGACCCCGGCCACGGTGAACAGGCCGCTGGCGATGATCGCCGCCGACACGTGGATCGCGATCCAGTAGGAGTTGAGCGCCGGCACCACCGGGCCGGCCTGCACCTCCAGGTACTTCACGGAGAAGCCCAGCCCGAGGGCGGCGGCGACCGTGACGAACGCCCCGAGGAAGCGGACCCGGTAGCGCAGGTCCATGAACAGGAACGCGGCCACCGCCGCCAGGCACATGGCGACCACGAACTCGTACATGTTGCCCCACGGCCACCGGTTCACCGATATGCCCCGGGTGAGGATCGCCGACAGGTGCGCGGCCCAGCCCAGCCAGGTGAGCGCCACCGCGACCGTGCCGGCCCGCGACGCCCAGGACGGGGGCTCCTTCCCGGCGGTGGCGTCCCGCCCGGCGGCCTCCACGGCCTCCACGGCCTCCACGGGCCCGGTGGTCCCACCGGCGGGCGGGGCCGTACCGCCGCCGACCGTGGCGAGCACGGCGTCGGCCGGGACCTCCGTCCCGGCGTCGGCGCCTGCCTCCGTCCCGGCGGCCCTCGCCCTGGACCGGGGACGGCCGAAGCCGAGGTCCAGGGCGTATCCGATCATTGCGAAGACGTACAGCAGCACCGTCACCAGGACGAGCTGGTCGCTCAGTACGGCGAGGCCGCTGTTCTCAACGGGCATCCTTAACTCCTGGGTTCAAGGCGGCGATGACCTCGGCGAACTCCTCGCCGAAGTCACCGCCTTCGGTGCGCGTCAGACCGCCCACCTCGATGTGCCGGAGGCCGGGCGCGGACCTGTCCGGTTCCCCGGTGGCCACGGCCTCGTTCTTCACCCGTACCCACACCCTGCGGCGGCGGACGGTCAGGGACAGCACCAGACCGAGGACGGCCAGCGCCGAGAAGACCAGCGCGGGCATCCGGCCCGGGTCGTGGGTGATCTGCAGGGCCACCCACTCCTTGACGCCGGTGAACTCGATCGAGCCCGCGCCTCCGGGCAGGTCGAGCTTCTGGCCGACGGCCAGCGGTTCGGCCTGCGTGACCGGAGCCCCCGCTCCGCCGGGCAGGTCGGGCTTCTGACCCGCGGGCGGCTCGCCGGCCTTCATGACCAGCGGCTTCATCTTCTTCAGGCTTTCCGGGTCGAGCTGGTACACCGACTGCGGCTGGCCGTTGCCCAGCCCCAGGTCACCGGCGAAGACGCCGTAGACCTGGGCCAGGGGGTTGGCCGCGCCGGGGAAGACCGACACCCACTCACCGCCCATCGGCACACCGCTCGGCAGGAAGCCCATGAGGATGCCGAGCTGCTGGGGCTGGGCGTCCGGCACCTTGATCGTGCACTCGGAGGTGAACGTGCTCGGCTGGGCGACCAGGCACGGCACCGGGCCGTCGTAGGCGACCTGGCCCTTGCCGTCCGTGACCTTGAAGGTCGGCGCGTAGCCGTGGTCGATCAGGTAGGTCAGCGTGCCGTTGACGTCCAGCGGTTCGTTGACCTTGAGGTCGTAGTCGCGCTCGGCCGCGCCGGGGGCGTCGGTGACCTTGAGCCTGGCCGAGTAGTCCAGGGGCTGGCCGCGCCGCTCACCCTGGGCGATGTAGGTGGCCTGGAAGTCGTCCACGGTGAAGGAGAACGGCTCCAGCGACTCGGCGTTCACCTGCTGGCCGGGGATGTAGCGGTCGTAGGCGGCGACCGTGTTGGAGAACCCCTCTCCCTCCACGACCAGCACGTTGCCGCGGTAGCCGTACAGCGCGCCCATGGCCACGGCGACCAGGATGCCGACCAGCGAGACGTGGAACAGCAGGTTGCCGGTCTCGCGGAGATACCCCTTCTCCGCCGACACCCAGCCGGGACCGGTGGTGACGCGGTAGCGGCGGCCGCGCAGCCGCGCGGCCGCCTCCTCCACGGTCAGGCCGGCGTCGAAGGAGGCGTGGTGCGGCAGCCGGACGAGGTTGCGCGGCGGCGCGGGCGGCTTTCTTCGCAGCTCGCGCAGGTGGACGGCGGCCCGGGGGAGCACGCAGCCGATCAGGGAGATGAACAGCAGGAGGTAGATCGCGGCGAACCACGGCGCGCGGAACACGTCGAACAGCCAGAAGCGGTCCAGCCACTCGGCGAGCCCGGGATCGTCGCGGAAGTACTGGGCGACCCTGGCGTCGGCGATGCCGCGCTGCGGCCACAGCGATCCCGGGATCGAGGCCAGCGCGAACAGGAACAGCAGAATCAGCGCGGTCCGCATCGACGTCAGCGTGCGCCAGAACCACCGCGCCCACGCCACCGCGCCGAACGACGCCGGCCGTACGGCGGGCTTCTGCCCGGCCGGAGACGGCGTCTCCACGGCCACACCCGCCCGGCCGGTCCGTTCGGTCTCGCTCACCGCGTCCCCCTTTCGTCGCGCTCGGCCTGGTTCATCAGATCACCGGCTCGAATCCGCCGATCCACGTCTGCATCGTCGCGATCAGCCCCGACCAGAGCCCGGTGACCAGCAGCAGGCCGACCGCGACCAGCATGGCCCCGCCCACCCGGGTGATCAGTCGTGAGTGGCGGCGGAAGACCTTGAACGTGCGCAGCGCCTTGCCGTAGGCCAGGCCCGCCAGAAGGAAGGGCAGGCCGAGGCCCAGGGCGTAGGCGAACGCCAGCAGCGCGCCGCGCCCGGCGCTGCCCTCGTTGAGCCCGAGGGTCAGCACCACTCCCAGGGTAGGGCCGATGCAGGGTGTCCAGCCCAGGCCGAACACCACCCCGAGCAGCGGCGCCCCGGCCAGGCCCGCCGCCGGCGCCCGGTGGATGCGGAGATCCCGCTGTAGGCCAGGGATCGCGCCCATGAACGCCAGACCCATGACGACGGTCACCGCGCCCAGCACCCGAGTGATGATCTCGGCGTTGCCGAGCAGCACCGCGCCCAGCCCGCCGAACAGTGCGCCGCCCGCCACGAACACCGCGGCGAACCCCAGGACGAACAGGGCGATGCCCCCGGCCATCCGGCCGCGCCGGGGGTCGGCGCTCATCCCGGTCACGTACGACAGGTAGCCGGGCACCAGCGGCAGCACGCACGGCGACAGGAAGGACACCAGCCCCGCCGCCACCGCGATCGGCAGCGCCAGGGCGAGCGACCCGCCCGCCACCGTCCCGGCCAGGTCAGCGCTCATCACACCCGCGTTCATCGGGTCCGCCGCCGGTCACTGTGACTCATCGCTCAGCTTGGTGACCGTCGCGAGCAGGTCGGAGTGCTTGACCGCGCCGAGCGCGCGGGCGGCGATCCGGCCCTGACGGTCGATGATCAGCGTCGAGGGGATCGCCGCGGGCGGCACCGTGCCCTGGAAGGAGAGCGCGATCTTTCCCGGCTGGTCGAAGATGCTGGGGTAGCCCGCCTGCTGCCCCCGCTCGAAGGCCAGCGCGTCGGCCTTGCGGTCCTTGAAGTCGATGCCCAGGAACTCCACGCCGGAGCCCTTGGTCTTGGCCGCGATGTCCTTGAGCACCGGCGCCTCCGCCCGGCAGGGCGCGCACCAGGAGGCCCAGAAGTTCAGCACCACGACCTTGCCCCGGTGCGCGGCGAGCGTGGCCCGGCCGCCGTCCAGGGTCTCCCCCTCCACCGCGGGGGCGGCCTTGCGGGAGGCCGCGTCGAACATGGTGATCTTGCCGTCACCGGCCACGAAACGGGTGTCGCCCGCCTGCGGCTGCGACCCCTCGTTCCCGGCGCACCCGGACACGGACACGGCGACGGCGGCGCACAGCGCGGCAGCGAAGAAGAGTTTTGCGCGCATCGGTGGCGGGGTCTCCCTGTACTACAACCGGTAGAGCAGCCACTCTACCGGCGGGGTCACGCGCCCCGGCACAGTGGGGCGTCCGGCGGGCGCGTCCGCAGGTGACACGCGCCCGCCGGCGCGTGTCATATGCCTGGCAGCGCGTCCGCGGGTGTCACGCGCCCGGTACGGCGGGGCGCCGGACGAGTGCGCCGGCCGGCTCGCTGTAGCCCACGCTGGTCAGGCGGTTCCCCTCGAAGGACAGGGTGGTGAGGCTGGCCAGACCGCACTGCCTGCGGCGCGGGTCGTGCGGCAGCCGCCTGCCCTCGGCCGCGAGGCGGATGATCCAGATCGGGAGCTGGTGGCTGACCAGCACGGCCTCGTGACCGCGCGCCGCGTCGCGGGCGGTGTCGATGGCCGCCTTCATCCGCCGGACCACGTCGGTGTAACGCTCGCCCCAGGAGGGGCGGAGCGGGTTCCACAGGTAGCGGTAGCGGCTCGGGCTCCGGAAGATCCCGTCGCCGCCCGCGACCATCAGACCCTCGAAGATGTTCTCCGCCTCGATGAGCCGGTCGTCGAGCGTGACGTCCAGCCCGAAGGTGGCGCTCAGGGGGGCCGCGGTCTCCTGGGCCCGCTCCAGCGGGGAGGAGAACAGGGCGACGACGTCGCGGGAGGCGATCGCCTTGGCGACCGTCTCGGCCATCTGCACACCGGTCTCCGAGAGGTGGAAGCCGGGCAGCCTGCCGTACAGGACGTTGGCGGGGTTGTGCACCTCGCCGTGGCGCAGTAGATGAACGATGGTGGTCTCGGCCATGGTGTCATCAGCCTACCCATCCGTACGGCGCGCCCCACCTGGTGCCCCACCGCGCCCGGGAGCACGGGTTCGGCGACTTCGGCGGCGGCGTCCGGCGACCACGGTTTCGGCGGCGTCCGACGACTATGCCTCGGCTTCGGCGGCGTCCGACGGCCATGCCTCGGCGACGACGGCCTTCGCCCGGCCGTCCACGACGGCGCCCGGGGGCGGCCTTCAGTCGCAGCGTTCGGCGGCCACGGCTTTGAGCGCTTCCACGGCGGCCCGGATCGCCGGGCGGCGGGCCGCGTCGGCGCGCCACAGGGCGTAGACCCGGCGGGACAGTCTGGGTCGGAGCGGGATGATCCGCACCCCGTCGGGCAGGAAGTCGCGGCCGAGGCGCGGGATGATCGCGCACCCCTGCCCGGCGGCGACGAGGGCGAGCTGGGTCGGGTACTCGTCCGCCATGCAGGAGATCTCCGGCTCCAGCTCGGCCGCGCGCAGCGTGTGGACCAGCCAGTCGTGGCAGACGGTGCCCGGCGAGGAGCTGACCCACCGCTCCCCGGACAGGTCGGCGAGTTCGATCTCCGGACGCCCGGCCAGCGGGTGGGCCGCGGGCAGGGCCGCGTCCGCGATGTCATCGAGGAGCGTCTCCCGCGACAGCCCCTCGGGGATGGCCATCGGCCGGTTCGACCAGTCCTGGGCCAGCGCGAGGTCCAGCTCCCCCCGGGCCACCTCACGGATCTGCCGTGCGGGCTCGCGTTCCATCATCTGCAGCTGCAGGTCGGGGTGGCGCTTCTGCAGCAGCCGAAGCGCCCCGGGCATCAGGCCGCGGGCCGCCGTGGGGAAGGCGCCGATGCACAGCCGTCCCACGACCTCCCCGCGCAGCGCCTCGAAGTCGGCCTCGGCGGTCTCAACCAGCGCGAGGATGCGCCCGGCGTGGTCGGCGAGCAGCCCGGCCGCGTCGGTCAGCCGCACACCGCGCCCGTTGCGCTCCAGCAGGGGCGCGCCGGTCTCCCGCTCCAGTTTGGCGAGCTGCTGGGAGACCGCCGACGGGGTCACCATCAGCGCCTCGGCCGCGGCGCCCACGGAGCCGTAGACCGCCACTGCGTGCAGGGCCTTGAGGCGGTTGAGATCCAACATGTAAGCGATTCTAAAGCCATTTAGAAAGAAAGTCTCGATTGTCCTGAATTATTGGCGTGAGCAACGATGAAAAGATGAGAACCAGACACCTTCTCCTGGCCATCGGCCTTGCCGCCGTCTGGGGCTTCAACTTCGTCGTCATGGAGGCGGGGCTGCGCCACTTCCCGCCGTTGCTCTTCGTGACGCTGCGGTTCGCCCTGGCGGCCTTCCCGGCGCTGCTGTTCGCCGGAGGTCCCGGTGTGCCGTGGCGGCGGGTCCTGGTCGCCGGGGCCACACTCGGCGTCGCGCAGTACAGCCTCCTGCTGCTGGGCATGCGAGCCGGCATGCCCGCCGGCCTGACGTCGATCGTCGTCCAGGCCCAGGCGGTGTTCACCGTGGTCCTGGCCGTGTTCCTGCTGAAGGAGCGGATCACCGCGCGACGGGTCGCCGGCCTCGGCGTCGCGTTCGCCGGGCTGGTGCTGATCGGCGTGGACCTGGGCGGCGAGGGCGGCCCGATCGGCGCCTTCCTCCTGGTCGTCGGCGGCGCGTTCGGCTGGGGTCTGGGCAACATCGCGGTGCGGAAGGCGGCGCCGCCCAGTTCCCTGCGGTTCATGATCTGGCTGAGCGCGGTGGCGGCCGTACCCATGTTCGGCCTGTCACTGCTGGTCGAGGGCGTCCCCCAGGTGCGGCTCTCCACCGAGGGCGTGCTGGCCGTCCTGTACGTCGCGCTGCTCGCCACCCTCGGCGGCTTCGGGGTCTGGGGCTTCCTGCTCAAGAGGTACGACGCGTCCGTCGTCGCGCCCTACAGCCTGCTCGTCCCGGTCTTCGGCATGTCCTCGGCCCTTCTGGTCACCGGGGAACCGATCTCCCCGATGAAGCTCGCCGCCGCCGTACTGATCATCTCCGGAGTCCTGTACGCGGGCGCCCGCCCACGCCGGAGGGCTGTTCCCGGCGAAGCTTCCGGCGGGGTCCCCGGCGGGGCGGGACGGCGGGACGGTGACCGGCCCCGCGCGGGCAGCACCGCTCCCACCGGGGGATAGCCGGTACGGCCCCGCTGTGGCCACTGATGGTTCCTGACCGGCCAGGCCGGTGTTTGTTCGGGTGTTCCGGCCGTTCAGGCTGGGGATTTTCCCGCTTTTTAGGGTGTTTCCCCAGTCTTAGGCGGGTCGGTGGTCGCCGTGCCGGTCGTTTGTGCGCGCTGCGGTGGGTGGGTGTTCCGGCCGGCGTTGTGGCCGGGCTCTGGTGGTCTCCGGCCTCCGGCCTGGCCTCGGGCGCGACGGTTGCCGGCGTTTCGAAGCCGGCCGGAACACCCACCCACCTCCGCGCCATGACTTGCCCGGCCGTACGGCCCGCCCGCCGTAGTCGCTCCCTTTCCGCCCGGCCCACGACCCTCACCGACGCTGAAGCCACCCTGCTTCCCCGCCCGGGGCGGGCCGCCGTAGCCTTGCGGCCACACTGACAGGGGAGAGCGCAGGGCCGGGCGCCGTAGCCGCTCCCTTTCGGACCGCTCACGGTTCCCGATGCCGCTGAAGCGCCCGGTTGCGGTCGGCCAGAGCCTCAGGGACGGGAGAGGGTGGAGAGACCCCACAGCTCGGCGATGCGGCCGTCCCGTACCCGGAAGAACTCCATCATCGCGGGAGGCTTGTCCGCCGGGGTTCCGTGCAGGGTCGTGCGGACGGCGACCCCGTCTCCGTCAGAGAGCATGTCCTCGACGAGGATCCTGAGGCCGGGAAACGTCGCGTGCATCCCGGCCCAGGCCTTCATGACGCTCTCGATACCGACGGTGCCCAGAGGGTGGCTCACGAAGTCCACCGAGAAGATCGTCTTGGCGGCCGCGACGTCACGGGTGTTGAACGCCTCGTACATGCGGTGCGCGAGAACCTTCGCGTCGTCTGTCATCTGCTTCACTCCTGTTCGGAGGGTATGCGTGCCACATTGGCGCGCAGGCGGCCGAGGACCCGCAGCACGGTCTCCCGCTCCTCGGCGGTGACGCCGTCGAGGAGCCGCACCTGGTAGTCCTGGTGGGCACGCGCCAGCCCGGCGGCGGTCCGTTCGCCTCGGGGGGTCAGCGCGGCCAGGGTGTACCGGTTGTCCTCCGGGTCGATGCGGCGGCTGACCAGTCCCTCGGCCTCGAACTCCTTGATGAGGCGTGTGACGCTCGCCCCGTCGATCGCGAGGGCGTGGCGCAGGTCGCTGTGGCTCGTCTCACCGTTTCGCCACAGCCGCATCAGTGTCTGGAGACGGTGCCCGTTCATTCCCACATGGCGGGAGAACGCCTGCCGCACCTCGGCACAGCCGCCCATCAGGTCCTGGAAGAACCTGTCCTCGGGGGTTTGGAGCCGGTCCACGGCCACCTCCTTGGTCCGATCTTCTATTGAAGGGATCAAGAGTTGATATGTCAAAGGGTTTGGGCGAGGGACGGCGAAGGCGGCTCGGGGCGTGACTACCCTGGAGGGCGTGAGCCGTACTGAGAAGTCCGAGGACCTGTTCGCCCGCGCCCGCGAGATCGTCCCGGGAGGTGTCAACTCCCCGGTCCGGGCCTTCGGCGCCGTCGGCGGGACCCCCCGCTTCATGGTGTCCGGTCAGGGCCCCTACATCACCGACGCGGACGGCAACCGCTACGTGGACCTCGTCTGCTCATGGGGCCCGATGATCCTCGGCCACCGCCACCCGGCCGTGGTGGAGGCCCTGCAGGAGGCGCTGGCGGGCGGCACCTCCTTCGGTACGGCGACGCCCGGTGAGGTCGAGCTCGCCGAGGAGATCGTCGACCGGGTCGCGCCGGTGGAGAAGGTCCGCCTGGTCAGCTCCGGCACCGAGGCCACCATGTCCGCCGTACGGCTGGCCCGCGGCTTCACCGGCCGGTCCAAGGTCGTCAAGTTCGCCGGCTGCTACCACGGCCACGTCGACGCCCTGCTCGCCTCGGCCGGGTCCGGCCTGGTCACCTTCGGTCTGCCCGACACCCCCGGCGTCACCGGCGCATCGGCCGCCGACACCGTCGTGCTGCCCTACAACTCCGTCGAGGCGGTGACCGAGGCGTTCAGCGCCTTCGGCGACGAGATCGCCTGCGTCATCACCGAGGCGTGCCCGGCCAACATGGGCGTCGTCCCGCCCCTCGACGGGTTCAACGCCACGCTCCGCGAGCTGTGCACCGCGCACGGGGCCCTGCTGATCATCGACGAGGTGCTCACCGGGTTCCGCGTCTCGGGGGCCGGCTGGTACGGCCTCGACCCGGTGGACGCCGACCTGATGACCTTCGGCAAGGTCATGGGCGGCGGGCTGCCGGCCGCGGCGTTCGGCGGCCGGGCCGATGTGATGGCCCACCTCGCCCCGGAGGGCCCGGTCTACCAGGCGGGCACGCTGTCCGGTAACCCGCTGGCCTGCGCCGCGGGCCTGGCGACCCTGCGCGGCTGCGACGACGAGGTCTACGACCGGATCGACGCCGCCGCCCTGGTGATCGGCCGAGCCGCCGCCGACGCCCTCGCCGCCGCCGGGGTTCCGCACCGCCTGCAGCGCGCCGGCAACCTGTTCTCGATCTTCTTCACCGAGGATCGGGTCACGGACTTCGCCACGGCCCAGACGCAGAACACCGCCGCCTACCGCGCGTTCTTCCATGCCATGCTCGACCAGGGCGTCTACCTGCCGCCGTCGGCCTACGAGGCGTGGTTCCTGTCGGCCGCCCACGACGACGAGGCCCTGACCCGCGTGGCCGAGGCCCTTCCCCTCGCCGCCAAGGCCGCCGCCCAGGCCGGCTGAGGACCGTTCCTCAGCCGGCCCACGGCGATTCCGTCGAACAGGCGGGCCAGGCCCTTCTACGCGTCCAGGTCGATGTCGATGGGGAAGGGCACCGGGACGGTCAGACGCCCGTGGTGGATGCCGGTGAGCCCGTACGCGCCGGTGGCCGGATCGAGCTCGTAGACGTATTCGACGTGTTCGAAGAAGTCGGGCTCGCCGTTGGGTCCCTCCGCCGGAAGACGATCGAGGTCGTCGGCGGTCCATCCCCAGGGAGGTGGAGAAGGCCAGTACTCCAGGGCGCTGCTCACGTCGGTCACCGTAACATCGTCTCCGTCACCGGGTGTGTTCATTCGGACCATCTCCGTTGCCCTCCCTCCATTCTCTCCCCTTCGCCTCCGATCTCTTCACCTCATGACCGTTACACCGCTCCCCCTCCCGCCGTCCACGTTCCCGCGGCGAATCCGTGGGGGCCTGGCGCTCCACCTTTTCCCGCTCCCCTCGGCGTTCCCACTCCCCGGGTGGAGACCGAGAGCGGAAAAGGAGAGGGAGCCATGACCGATCCGAAGGAAGAGTGACTACGGCGGGCACCATGCGCGGTCCGGAGGAGAGCGGCTACGGCGCCCGGCCCTGCGCTCTCCCCTGCCAGTGTGGCCGCAAGGCTACGGCGACCCGCCCCGGCAACCAGCGATAGGGACGCTTCAGCGTCGGCGAGGGCCGTGGGCGGGCGGAAAGGGAGAAGCTACGGCGGGCGGGCCGTACGACCGAAGCAGTCTTGGCGCGGAGGTGGGTGGGTGTTCCGGCCGGCTTCAAAACGCCAGAAACCGTCGCGCCCGAGGCCAGGCCGAAGGCCGGTCGGAACCAGACGGCAACCACAGCGCCGGCCGGAACACCCACCCACCGCAGCGCGCACAAACGACCACCCCGGCGACCACCGACCCGCCCAAGAAGGAGAAACGCCCCAACGGGAAAAGCCCCGACCCGCGCGACCCCAGGGGAAACACCCGCCGCGGCACGCCGGTGAATCCCCTGCGCATCGTGATTCGCCGGATGGACGTGCGTCGTCCCGGTTGGGTGCCCTACTCTGGGGTGGCGAGGGGAGTACTTCCCAAGAGCCGACCCGGTCAGTACGGACGTTCCACGACGTCCCCGGGCGGTCGCCCGCGCGAAGCGGGTGAAGGAGACCTCGAACGACCAAGCGCGTTCGAGGAGGTCCCATGCCCGTCATGTCCGCTGTACTCTCGATGCCCGCCGTTCATTCGCCACCCGTGGCGTTCCCGGCGGCCACCGTCTTCGAGACATCCACCGCACTCCCGGCCCCTGCCTTCGACGGCTCCGCCGCGCTCCCGGCTCCCGTCTTCGAGGGATCCGCCGCGCCGCAGGCCGCCGCCCTCGGAGCATCCGGCGCGCCGTCCGGCGCCGATCCGCTCTCGGCGGGTCTCCAGACGATCGGTTCCCCGCAGCTGTGGGGGATCAGCGTCGCCGTCCTCGTGTTGCTGCTGGCGCTGGATTTCGTGCTGACCCGGCGCCCGCACGAGGTGCGGATGCGTGAGGCCGTCGCCTGGTCCGTCTTCTACCTGGCGCTGCCGTTGCTCTTCGGGGTCTATCTCTGGATGGCCTTCGGCTCCGCGCAGGCGGTGGAGTTCTTCACCGGCTACGTGGTGGAGAAGTCGCTGTCGGTGGACAACCTGTTCGTGTTCATGCTGTTGCTGGCCGCCTTCGCGGTCCCGACCGCGCTGGCCCAGCGGGTCCTGCTGTACGGCATCATCGGCGCCCTGGTGCTGCGGGCGATCTTCATCGCGCTCGGGGCGGCCGTCCTGCAGAGCGGCACGTGGGCGTTTCTGCTGTTCGGCGCGATCCTGATCTTCACCGCCGTGAAGATCATCCGGGAGGCGCTGAGCGACAAGGAGCAGCACGTCGACGTGTCGTCGATGCGGGCGGTCCGCCTGGTGCGGCGCTTCATGCCGGTCACCGACGACTACCGCGGCTCCCGGCTGGTCGTCCACGAGAACGGCCGCCGTGCCCTCACCCCGCTCGCGCTGGCCATCGTGGCCGTCTTCGCCACCGACATCGTCTTCGCCGTCGACTCGGTGCCGGCGGTGTACGGCGTGACCGAGGACCCCTTCATCGTCTTCGCCACCAACGCCTTCGCCCTGCTGGGCCTGCGCGCTCTCTACTTCGTGCTGCTGGGCGTCCTGGCGAAGCTGCGTCACCTCAACCACGGTCTCGGCGTCATCCTGGCCTTCATCGGGGTCAAGCTGGTCCTGCACTGGGCGCACGGCGTCTGGACGTGGGTGCCGGAGGTGCCCACCCCGCTCTCGCTGGGGGTCATCGTCGTGGTCCTGGCCGTCGTCACCCTCACCAGCGTCCACGCCAACCGCCGCGACGCGCGGCTCTCCTCACCTGATGAACACGAATCTCATTCGTGAACACTCGACCATCAGCGCGCTGACGCCGCCAGGTGAAAGCCAACACGGCAAGCTCACTGAAGGAGACCGGCACCCGGCCCGAACATATGGAGCGGGTCCGCTGTCGTGTCAGCGGACGCTGACGTCGGTGAGCAGGTTCTCGGATTTGTCACCCGTTCGGCGAGCTTGACGCGGCGCTCTCCAGTAACGGTCCATGGAAATCATCGCGATGCCGACCAGCACCACGGCTCCCGAGACCATCCAGGAATGCGGGACATTCACGTCGAGTTTGGGGATCGCCCATGCCGAGACTTCTCCATCGACGACGCCGAAGACGTAAACCGGTATGGCAGCGGCGAGGGGGAGCACCCATGCGAGCCGTCTGCCGAACATCCTTCCCGAGACACAGGCGACACCGAGCCACCAGAGCAAGTTCCGCAACGCCGCCGGAACGGTCTCCACCGCTCCTCCCAACGACAAGCCGACCGTCAGCCCCACCACGGAGGAAGCCGTCAGTACCCCAAGTTGCTCCAGGTCTATACGGCGTACCCGCCGAGCGGCCCCCGCTTCGAATCCCGCCATCGTACTGTGCAAGCTCACCACGATGACGCAGGCGAAGGGGATGGGAAGCAGCACCGCAACCGGTACCGGCGTGCGGAGGTGGTCGAACGCCTGAGGGAAGGACATGTCCAGCCGTCCCCACAGCCCGGCAGCAACGGAGAGCACGAGGAGAGCGCCGAGCATCGGCCTGATCCTCCGAGTTTCCATGAAGGAACGCAAAGCACCGAAACCCTCAACCATTGCATCCGACCCATGTCCGCTTGACTTGCTTTTTAGCCCATGCGCGCTGTTCGGCCATGGGTTTAGCGAGAATCGCGTCCACTTCCTTCGCCACTGCCGGCGGCAGGATGAAGGAGTCGTCCGTGCCGACCTGCCGTACCCCCTTCGCCACCGCCGCATGCCACACCCAGACGCTTCCTCCGATGTCGTACCTCGCCGCCATCGCGGCGTCACTGGTATCCGGGCATTTCCCGGGCGGGAGGAAACCGGAAAGGGCCATGCTGGTGGTGATCGCGTCGACCTCCGGCAGCGCGGTGAAGTAAGGATGCAGCGTTCCGTCCGGCTTCAGGCCACTGTCGTAGTACACCTTCGGAAGGGGTACAGCGCCTCCTGCGGCTTTCGAGACTCGCCGCGCGGCTTCCAGAACGGTGCCAAGGTACACGCTGTTTTCCGGCCATAGGCAGACCATCGGTGCCCCCGCCCCCGGTTCGGCACAGAGTGGCTTCGCCGGAGGGGTACGAGCGACCTGCAGAGAGCCAGACAAAGTGACCCAAGCCAGCAACCCCGCCACGCTCGTCAGCAGCGCCAGAGGTCGCGCCCATGATCTACTCTGAGCCGTCGTCGACCGCAGCAGCACCGCCAGTACGACCACCCCGGCGGCG
Organism: Streptosporangium sandarakinum; assembly: GCF_013409935.1. GTDB lineage: Bacteria > Actinomycetota > Actinomycetes > Streptosporangiales > Streptosporangiaceae > Streptosporangium > Streptosporangium nondiastaticum. Next base: position 3,063,187 of record NZ_JACCCO010000001.1, read on the forward strand.
AAGGCGCATCGTGCCAGGAGTGCCTCGTTGTTGAGCTCCAGCCTGGCTGGGCCGGTGACGGCCGAGAAGTCGAACGGCGCATTCGTCGGAGTCATGAACTGGATCACAAGTACGGCCGCGGCCACCAGCGGCGCGGTGATCCTTGACGGCCAGAGGCGCCCTACCACATGACCGCTCGCCACGCACACGGTGAGCGTCGTGAACACCGACAGCGGGTAGGAGGGCCAGAAGAATCCCGCTCCGGCCGAACCGGACGCCACCAGGATGGCCGCGATCGAGAAGACCACGATGCCGGACCAAGCGTAGATCAGGGTAGCTGTCAGGTGGGCGCTCTCCGTCTGCCAGTGACGGCGGGCAACCACGGTCAGCTGGTCCCGCATGCCGTTCCGCACGTCTCGTTGTGCCGACCAAGCGGCCATCCCGGCCAGAATCGCGGCGGCGAAGTAGGTCGAGGCATTGGCGGCCATCGCACTGGCTTCCGGCCAGACCAGATACCACCCCTGGCCCCAGGCCCACATCAACCCACCCCCCAGCGCAAGAACGAGAAGGAAGGCCCACTTCGCTGGCGAACGACGTAGCTCCACCCAGATCATCCAGCTCACGCCGTCACCGCCGACGATCGGAGCGCCGTGGTGTAATCACGTTCCAACGGCGTATCGCCTCGCCCGTCCGGTGCCGCCCGATCAGTCAACTGCTGCGGCGTACCGGAGAAGACCACAGCGCCGTCACGAATGACGTAGAGAGTCCCGCAGGCCGCAGCGACGTCTTCCACCAGATGGGTACTGAGAACAACCGCCGCCTCTCCTGAGATCTCACGGATGAGGTCACGGAACTCCAGTCGCTGCTCGGGATCCAACCCTACGGTCGGCTCGTCAAGCAGCACCAGTTTCACCTCGCCGACGATGGCCTGGGCGATGCCCGCCCTGCGGAGCATGCCGCCGGAGAGCTCCTTCATCTTCCTGGACCGCATGGCCGCGAGCCCGACCTGGTCGAGTGCTCGAAGCGCGGCCTTGCCCGCCGTTCGTTCCGGCACCATCCTGAGCCATGCGCAGTACCGCACGAACTCATAGACGGAAAACCCCGGATGACAGCCGAAGTCCTGCGGTAGGTAACCGATCGATCGCCGGGCCTCCCGTACGTCCGCATCGGTGCGCAACTCCTGGCCGAAAATTCGGATCTTTCCTTGTCTGGGAGGCGTCACCGTGGCCAGCGTACGCAGCAAGGTCGTCTTACCCGCACCGTTCGGCCCGAGGAGCCCCACCGCACCCCGGGCGGCTCTCATGGAAAGACCCGAGATAATCCGGCGGGAACCGTAACCCTGCGCCAGGCCTTCGACTTCGAATATGAAGTCCACCGACGACCTCCCACAACTCGCTCGAACCTGAGGCGGACCCGCCCATGGCGGGGCCGCCCTTTGACAGCCAGCCTGTCGGCCGCCAATCCCCACCGAGTCCGGCGTCTGTCAGAAAGCTACAGACAACCGGTGAACGATTTCAGCCGGTCCGCTATCGAAGCATGACGTCGATGTGGATGAGGAGGCTGTTGCAGGTGAAGCTCCGACTGCTAGGGCTCGCCAGTCAACCGGTCCAGTAGTCGGCCTGCCAGTCGCAGTCCCATACTCCCTGCCACTGACCGCTTCCCTTGCAGTCGACCTTGCCGTAGGTCTTACCCTCGTACTTAGTGCACGACGGCATGGCCGAAGCAGGTCCTGCGGACAACGCCACGGCGGCGCTCGTGGTGACCAAAAGACCAGCGAGTCCGGCCGCAGCCCGCTTTAAGCGTGCGTGCATACGTCGTATCCTTTCTCTTGGGGGGCGAAGTCGCCCCGCTCGGATGGTCCTGCCGCTCGGAATCCGCTGGTCAACGTGCTCTGAGCGGCAGGGACATTCTTTCGATAGGACGTTGCACCTCTTGTTGCAGAAAGGTTGCGGTCGATCAGCACCGAGGCCGGCGCCGGTGACGCTGCGCACCCGTTCCAACGTTTTTCGTGATCGCTTCCATTTGAGACTCCAGAGACGCTGATTCACGGCGGGGTGGCATCACGCCGGCCGCTCGGAGAAAGCACCCAGCGAACTCCCTGGGAGTCATCGCTCAATACCATCGAGTGCAGCAGCTGTATCTTCGCTCCCGGCTTCACGCCGACTTCGTCGATCAGACGATGCCGCATCACGTGGAAGGCCCGGGTGGCCTCCGCGCGTCGCCCGCTCAGATAGAGGGCGACCATCAGTTGCTCCCACAGATCCTCTCGCAGCGGGTGGGCCTCCACCGCTCGGCTGAGCAGCGTTACCGCATCGCGGTGACGCTGCTGTGCCATCATCGCCTCGGCCAGCGACATAGTCGCTATGCTTTTCAGCTCGGCGAGTCGCGCTCTCTCCGCCTCCAGTTCGTACACTCCGCGTACATTCGCATAGGCGGGGCCGTTCCATAGATCCAGCGCGCTGGAAATTTCCTCTTCGGCATCCTCGGCGAGCCCGCGCATGAGCTTCGTCCGCCCCTCATGGAGCTTGCTCTCGAAGAGACAGTGATCGACCTCGGCGGCATCGAGGGACAAGGAGTAGCCGCCGCCGCGAGTCGCTAGACCGATACCCTCGAAACGTCTGCGTAAATTCATAATCTGACGTCTCACCAGGCTGTCAGCGGTAGCAGGTGGATCATCCCAGCACGCTTCCACCAGGCAGCGCGTCATCACCACCTGCCCTCAACGGGCGAGGAGCAAACCTAACACGACGCGGGCTTTCAAAGGCGCGACCGGAAGCCACTCCCTTCCCCGGAGGACTTCCATTGTTCCCAGAACGCGCAGCCTGATCGAACCACCCACGAAGCCTCCACAAACCACGTCGGCATCGATCCCACCCCGTCACGACTCCCACCGTGCCATATCGCAAACTGTCGGGCGAATATGACCGGAAGCAGATCCTTTACGGCCCTGTCCGGCAAGCGGCTTCGTCACAGATTCGATGTGACGGAAGGCCCTTGTGTGCAATGGCGAGCCGTGCGTGATCCCGACAAGCTTGTAAATATAATATTTTCCGGGTTACCGTCACTGGTCACGGAGAACATTTCGGACGAGAGTGAGCGGATACGGACACGGGCACGACCTCCGGATGGGCCGCCCGTCCGGGCCGCGGCGGCGAGACGGTGCGTGTACACGTTCATTACGAGCGAAGCGTTGCGGATGTCCCACTCGATGCACGTCGCGTGCCGATGGTGCGGGTTCGCCGTTCGGTAGCCCGACGCGTGGCTGCCGCCAGACCTTCCAGCAACGGCTTCCCGGGGCCCTGGGACGCTATCAGCAGCGCACATCCCGCTTCGCTTCCGATCACGATGTTCATGGGCCGGCCGGACGCGCCAGCCGGCGAGTCATGTTCGCGCTGGCCATGCAGTTGACCCGGTATACCGCGCCGCGCATCCTGCTGCGCTTGGCTCTGCCTCAGCCGCGGATGCCCTGTGTGGCGAGGCGGACGACCTTCGTCCTGTGCCGACGCCACCGCCACGCCACGGCGCTGATCGCCTCCGGGACCCGCGAACGCCTCGGCTGCATCGTCGAGCGCGCAGCCGCCCCGGTGTCAGTCGCAGACGTCGGCGAGGCGGTCGAGGACCTGGAGCGGGTCGGGCAGCGGGCGGCCGTCCGGGGAGCGCAGCCAGGAGACCGTCTGGCCGTTCGGGAGGGTGGAGGGCGGGGCGAGGACGTAGCTGTCGCGGCAGTGCCAGCGCAGTCCGGGCATCTCGTCGATCGTCGAGGGGCCGTAGTCGAGCGGGCAGGACCACCACTCGTCCTCGTCCTCGGCGACGTTGCGGGTGGCCACGAAGAAAAGGACCCGGTCGCCGCAGACGGCGACCGGGCCCGGGATGAATCCGCTGGACTCCATGGCGGTGAGGGCCGCGAGGCCCCCGGCGGCGGGTACGTCGAAGACGTCGAAGACACGCCCCGTGGGCAGGATCACGTTCGCCTCGGGCTCGTGCCGCCACCAGTGGGACAGCTGGGCCGGGTCGGTGGTCGCCTGGATCTGCCAGGCACGGGAGAGCGGGTGGGCGCCCGGGTCGGGGCAGCCGACGCGGTCACAGGAGCACGCGCGGGGGCCGGTGGGCATCGGCTGGGCCCCGGGACAGCTCGCCCAGCCCAGGGAGGCGTATTCCAGCACCGAACTGATCGTCTGCTTCGGATGGGCACGTCGTTTGCCGCGACGAGTCCGTGGTACCCCCACCATTGTGTCCTCCGTCTCCGCCATACTCGCACCCCCCGGATGAGGACATATCCGCATTCTGGTGAGCAAGAGAAGTCAGACAGCCAGGGTCTACACCACCTGGGACACATCCGCACCGGTTCTCGCACTCTAACGCACGCGCCCCACGACGAAGCGACAAACTCCCAGTTCTCACCGTGTGCCGCTGGTCTCACCCGGCGTCACACGGCGTTCCCACCGGTTCCGCCGACGCCCGCGTGCGCTCCCGCCGGCCTCGCCGGACGGGTGTCACCGGAGCTTGCGCGCCACTTCCGTCGCCCAGTAGGTGAGGATCGTGTCGGCCCCGGCCCGGCGGATCGCGGTCAGCGACTCCATGATGACGCGGTCGCGGTCGATCCAGCCGTTCGCCGCGGCGGCCTCGACCATGGCGTACTCGCCGCTGACCTGGTAGGCCGCCACCGGAACGTCCACCGTGTCGCGCACCTGGCGCAGGATGTCGAGGTAGGCGAGCGCGGGCTTGACCATCACGGCGTCGGCGCCCTCGGCGAGGTCGAGCCGCACCTCGCGCAGCGCCTCGCCGATCGGCCCGGCCGCGTCCTGCTGGTAGGCGCTGCGGTCGCCGAACTGCGGCGCGCACTCGGCCGCGTCGCGGAACGGCCCGTAGAAGGCCGAGGCGTACTTCACCGAGTAGGCCATGATCGGGACCTGCTGGAAGCCCTCGGCGTCGAGGGCCGCGCGGATCGCGGCGACCTGGCCGTCCATCATGCCGCTGGGCGCGATGAACTGCGATCCGGCGCGGGCCTGGGCCACCGCCGCGGCGGCGTAGCGCTCCAGGGTGGCGTCGTTGTCGACTTCGCCGTCGGGGGTCAGGATGCCGCAATGGCCGTGGTCGGTGAACTCGTCCAGGCAGGTGTCGGTCATCACGACCATCGTGTCGCCGACCTCGGAGACCAGGTCGGCGACGGCCTGCTGGACGATCCCGTCGGGGTCGTCGGCCGCCGAACCCCGGGCGTCCTTCACCGCGGGGATGCCGAAGAGGATGAGACCGCCGACGCCCGCCTCGGCCGCCTCGTGGGCGGCCTTGCGCAGCGAGTCGCGGGTGTGCTGGAACACCCCCGGCATCGAGGCGATCGGGCTCGGCCGATCGATGCCCTCCTTGACGAACAGCGGCAACACGAGCTCCGCCGGGTGCAGCCTGGTCCCCGCGACCATCCGCCGCATCGCCGGGGTACGGCGGAGCCGGCGGGGACGCGCGACCGGGAACTGGGCGGTCATGGGTCCTCCCTCTCCCCGGCCACAAGGATCGAGGAGCCGGGGGACACGTATGGTTTCAGCCCGCTGGAAACGCGAAAGCCGCCGCGGACGCCCCGGATCTGCGGGCGGCGTTCGCGGCACGGTTCCCAGTCTATTTGGCGCGGCGCCGGGCTCCCCTCCGGGTCTGGGAGGGCCTGCGGGGGACGTCTCCGGCCCCGACGGCGGCCTGCCGCTGCTTGGCGCCGTACTCGGCCAGCGCGGCCGCCAGGGCCGACGTGGAGGGCCTGTCGGCCATGACGTCGACGCGCAGGCCGAACTCCTCGGCCGTCTTGGCGGTCTGCGGGCCGATCACCGCGATGACCGTGACGTTGTGCGGCTTGCCCGCGATGCCCACCAGGTTGCGCACGGTGCTCGACGAGGTGAACAGCACCGCGTCGAACCCGCCGCCCTTGATGGCCTCCCGGATCGGCGCGGGCGGCGGCGCCGCGCGGACGGTCCGGTAGGCGGTCACGTCGTCGCACTCCCAGCCGAGCTCGGTGAGCCCGGCCACCAGCGTCTCGGTGGCGATGTCGGCGCGGGGCAGCAGGACCCGGTTGATCGGGTCGAGCATGGAGTCGTACGGCGGCCACTCGGCGAGCAGGCCCTCCGAGGACTGCTCCCCGGACGGCACCAGGTCGGGCTTGACGCCGAACGCCACGAGCGCCCTGGCGGTGGCCTCACCCACCGCCGCGACCTTGAGTCCGGCGAACGCGCGGGCGTCCAGGCCGTACTCCTCGAACTTCTCGCGGACCGCCTTGACCGCGTTGGAGCTGGTGAACGCCACCCACTCGTAGCGGCCGGTGACCAGGCCCTTGATCGCCCGGTCCATCTGCTGCGGGGTGCGCGGCGGCTCGACGGAGATCGTGGGGACCTCCTCGGGCACGGCGCCGTAGGAGTGGAGCTGCTCGACCAGGGCGGCCGACTGCTCCTTGGTGCGCGGCACCAGCACCCGCCAGCCGAACAGCGGCTTGGTCTCGAACCACGACAGCCGGTCGCGCATGCCGACGGCCTCGCCGACCACGATCAGGGCGGGTTCGGTCACCCCGGCGTGCTTCAGGTCGGGGCCGATCCGGCCGAGGGTGCTCACCACAGTGTACTGCTCGGTGGTGGTGCCCGCGCCGCTGACGGCGACCGGGGTGGAGTCGGGGCGGCCGGCCGCGATGAGCGCCTTGGCGATCGGGACGGCCTCGGTGACGCCGTTGTAGATCACCAGGGTGCCGGCGCCGGCCGCGTGGGCGGACCAGTCCTCGACCTGGGTGGCGTCCACGACCCGGAACTCCGGTACCGACACCGCCGCGGGGATGCCCGCGTAGGTCAGCACCGCCGTGGCCGGGGGCACGCCCGGCACGATCTCGAAGTCCACCTCCGCCTTCGCGCAGGCCGTGACCTCGTCGGTGATCGAGGAGAAGAACATCGGGTCGCCGGCGCACAGGCGCACGACGCGGCGGCCGTCCTTGGCCGCCGTGACGGCCCGCAGCGAGACGGCGCCCTCTTCGGCGGCGTCCACGACCTCGGCCTCCGGACGGCAGTGACGCAGCAGCGCGCCGTAGGCCTCCCGGTCGAGCACGACGAGGTCGGCCTTCGAGAGCAGGTCGGCGCCGCGGAGCGTGAGCAGGCCCTCGTCACCGGGACCGGCGCCCACGAAGGCGACGAAGCCCGCGGGGCTCTCGAAGGCGGTACTTCCGGAGCTCAATGTGCTTGCTCCCCTATCAACGTGCCGGCCCCTTCGGCGATCATCTCGGAGGCGAGGTCGCGACCGAGGTTCGCGGACGCCGAAGGGTCTCCGGCGGTGGACTTGCGCACCGCGCGGCTGCCGTCCACGGCGACGACAGCGGCGGTAAGAATGAGTTGTTCCCCCTGGTGAGCGGAGTACGCCCCGACCGGCGCGGCGCATCCCGCCTCCAGGGCGGCGAGCACGGCCCGCTCGGCGGTCACCGCGGCCCGGGTCGCGGCGTCGTCGAGCACGCCGAGGAACTCGATGAGGTCGGCCCGGTCGGACCGGCACTCCACGGCCAGCGCGCCCTGCCCGGGCGCGGGGAGCATCTCCTCGACCTCGAAGATCTGGGAGATCTCCGACTCGCGGCCCAGCCGGCCGAGCCCGGCGGCGGCCAGTACGACGCCGTGCAGCTCGCCGGAGGTCACCTTGCCGATCCGGGTCTCGGCGTTTCCCCTGATGGGGACGTATTCCAGGTCGGGGCGAAGCAGCCGCAGCTGGGCGATCCTGCGGGGGGAGCCGGTGCCGATCTTCGCGCCGGGCGGGAGGTCGGCGAGCTTCGCCGTGCCGACCAGCGCGTCCCTGGGGTCGTCGCGCGGCGGGATGGCGGCGATGGTCACCCGCGGGTCCTGCGTGGTGGGCAGGTCCTTGAGCGAGTGGACCGCGAAGTCGATCTCGCCATCGATCAGCTTGTCGCGCAGCGCGCTGACGAAGACGCCCGTCCCGCCGAGCTGGGTGAGGTTGGCCCTGGACACGTCGCCGAAGGTGGTGACGCCGACGAGCTCGACGGGCCGGCCGGTCAGCGCGGTGAGCCGGTCGGCGACCAGGCCGGACTGGGTCGTCGCCATGAGGCTACGGCGCGTCCCCATCCTGAGCGGGGAGGAAACGTCGCTCACCTGCCCACCTCCTTCTCGACCTCTGCGCATCTCACTGCGGCGGGGACCTTCGGGTCCAGGTTGAACAGCTCGCGCAGCGCCTCGGCATAATGATCTCCCGCCGGGGACTGCGCGAGCTGCTTGACACGCACGGTGGGCTCGTGGAGCAGCTTGTCGACCACGCGCCTGATCGTCTGGGTGACCTCGTCCCTGGCCCGCCCGTCGAGCTCCGGGAGCCTGGAGACGAGCCGTCCGAGCTCCGCCTCCACCACGTCGGCGGCCTTGCTGCGCAGCGCGACCACGGTCGGGGTGACCCGCGAGGCCCGCTCGGCCGACAGGTAGGCCGCGACCTCCTCGGCGACGATCTCCCGCACCGCGACGATCGCCTCGGCGCGCCCGCCGTCGTCGGTGTCGGCGTCGGCGGTGCCGTCCTGCATCGACTCCAGGTCGACGAGGGTGACGCCGGGAAGGTCCCGCACCGCGGGATCGACGTCCCGCGGCAGCGCGAGGTCCAGCAGGAACATCTCCCTGGCCGGGACCATGTCGGCGGTGATGACCAGGTCGGTGGCGCCGGTGCACGAGATCACCAGGTCGGCGCGGGCCAGCTCGGCCGCCAGCTCGCCGAACTCGGCGGCCCGGCCGCCGACCGCCTGTGCCAGCCGTACGGCGCGCTCGTGGGTGCGGTTGACCACCACGATGTCGGTGACGCCCGCCCGCTGCAGGGTCGCGGCCGACAGGGAGCTCATCGAGCCGGCTCCGACGACCAGCGCCGTGCGGTCCCCGATCGGGCCGAGCACCCGTCCGGCCAGGGTGAGGCCCACGCCCACGAGGGACGCGCCCGCCCGGTCGATGCCGGTCTCGGCGTGGGACCGCTTGCCCACCCGGAGCGCCTGCTGGACGAGCTCGTTGAGCGTCGCGCCGAGCGTGCCCTCCTCCTGGGCGAGCCGCAGGGCCGAGCGGACCTGCCCGAGGATCTGCCCCTCGCCCAGGACCATCGAGTCGAGTCCGGCGGCGACCGAGAACAGGTGCTCGACGGCACGGTCCTCGTAGTGCACGTACAGGTGGGCCGAGAGCTGGTCGAGCGGGACGCCGGAGTGGACGCCGAGCAGCTCCGACAGCCCGTTGACCGCGGTGTGGAACCGGTCGACGACGGCGTAGACCTCGACCCGGTTGCAGGTGGAGACCACCATCGCCTCGGCCACGGCGGGGTCGCGCTGGACGTCGTGAAGCAGCTTCACCAGCGCGTCACCGGTGACCGACACCCGTTCGAGCAGTGCCACGGGAGCCGTGCGGTGGCTCAGACCGACGACGAGAACACTCACCGGGTCTCGACCTCCCTCACCGGCCTGCGCCGGCCGGCCGCGGTGTCCGCGCCTGCCCGGGCGATGCCGTACCTCCGGGGCCTTCCTGGTCCGCCGTTCACAAGTCCACCGCCTCGGGCCACTCCTCGGCCATCGCGGGTCCCCCACTCATCCGATCCGTCTTGCGCTGCTCGTGGAACGCGAGGATCTGAAGTTCAATTGATAGATCGACTTTACGGATATCGACGCCCTCGGGCACCGTGAGCACGACGGGGGCGAAGTTCAGGATGCTGGTGACCCCGGCGGCGATGACCCTGTCGGCCACCTGCTGGGCGGCCGCCGCCGGCGTCGCGAGCACCACGATCGACACTCCCCGCCGCCTGATGACGGCCTCCAGATCGTCGATGTGCTCCACATTCAATCCCGCGATGTGGTCGCCCACCACTTCGGGGTCGGCGTCGAAGAGGGCGGCGACCCGGAAGCCGCGGGAAACGAACCCGCCGTAGTTGGCGAGCGCACGACCGAGGTTACCCACTCCGACGATGGCCACGGCCCAGTCCTGGGTGAGACCCAGCTCACGGGATATCTGGTAGATGAGGTACTCGACGTCGTATCCGACCCCGCGGGTGCCGTAGGAGCCCAGGTGCGACAGGTCCTTGCGGAGCTTGGCGGAGTTCACCCCGGCCGCCGACGCGAGATCCTCGGAGCTCACCGTGGCCAGGCCCCTCTCGGACATGCCGTTGAGGGCTCGCAGGTAGAGCGGCAGCCTGGCGACGGTCGCCTCGGGTATGCCGCGTTCGCGAGCGTGGGACGGACGGCGGATCACGTGCCGGAGCTCCAGGGGGACAGGCGACCGGCGCGGCCGGAACGCGGCGGATGACGAGGTGAGGCCACTGTCTTTCAGGTTAGTCCCTTTGTGAAGCGATGCACAAAGTGAAACTTCACGCATCCGCGCTCGTGCGGCCCTGATGTCATCGATGCCCAGGAACGCCCCGTGGCGTCCTTGCACGTCCTACGGTGTCCGGAGTCCGGCGGGCATTCCGGGCTCTTCTCCGGGACGGCGCCTCCCGATGTCCCGGGCGTTCCTCCGGGACGGCGCCTCCGGGCGCGCGGCGGGGCACGGTCCTTCAGGCCACGGGTCTTGACACCGAACCCGGCGCCTCCGGGCGCGCGGCGGGGCACGCCGATCGCGGCACCGCCGTACGGCTCGGCTACGGTGGCTGCCATGGCACCGCAGGACCACCGCATCACCCTGCTCGGCAAGCCCGGCTGTCACCTGTGCGACGACGCCCGGGCGGTGATCGAGCGGGTCGCCACGGAGCTGGGCGTCCCCTGGGAGGAGCGCGACATCACCGCCTCCGCCGAGGACCAGGAGAAGTACTGGGAGATGATCCCGGTCACACTGGTCGACGGCGTGCAGCACGACTTCTGGCGTGTCGACGAGGCCAGGCTGCGCGCCGCGCTGGCCTCCTGAGGGACGGCCGGCCCGCCGGGGCTAGAAGGACGTCGGCAGCGGGAGCACCTTGGCGGCGTTCACCCTGAGGTCGATCACGTTGGTGGCGAGCACCATGTTCTGGCGCTCGCTGACGAACCGCTCGACGTGCGGCTGGCGCTGGTGCTCGGTGTAGGCGACCTCGTCGCGGTAGATCTCGTAGACGATGCGCTGGAGCGGGGCCGACTTCACGGCGTGACAGGCGTAGATCAGCGTGTCGGGCTCCGCGCCGCGGACGGCCTCGACCGTCTCCTCGGCCAGCCGGTCGAACATCTCGCCGGTGCCGTCGATCAGGGTGAAGACGGTCAGCAGCCCGAAGATGTTCGGCGAGGGGCGCCCGGCCCCGCCCGGCCGCCCGGCCGCCGCCCCGGGGTACATCGCGCCGGTCTCCGGCGGCTCGGGTGTCCGGCCGCGGCCGCCCGGGGCCCCCGGAACGCCCGGGGACGGCTCGGCGGAGCGCCCGTGCCGGGACTGCGGGGCGCCGAACGCCTGGTCCGCCGACATGGGCTGCAGCGGCGAGTCGGGGGCGGCGAACTCACCGGTGCTGGGGCCGCCGGAGTGCCTGCCGTACTCGTTCAGCGGCACGTTGTACTCGCCGGTGGAGGCGACCCGGTCGTCGGCCGGGCCGGCCTGCCGGTCGTGCCCGTTCGCGGCGGGCGGCATGCCGTACTCGCCCGCCATGAACATGCCGGTGGCCGGGCCGCCGAACGGGTCGTCCCCTGCGGGCCGGGGCGGCGTGGACCGGTGCCCGCGGCCCGCGGCCTGCGGCTCCGGCTCGCCCGCACGGTACTCGGCGACGAGGTCGCCGAGGCCGGAGCGGCGCGGGGACTCCTCGGCGAGGGCGCGCCGCCCCGCGACCTGGACGTCCGCGGGGGGCTGCCCGAAGGCCGCGCGGCGGCCCGCCGGCTCGCGCCCACCGGCGGCGCCGCCCGCCGGGGCCTCGTCGTACCCGTCCTCGTCCTCGTCGTCCTCGTACGGCGCGAGCGGGCGGAGCAGGCTGTACCAGACCGCGGCCGCGCTGACGCAGAGCAGCAGCGCGGTGAACATCCCCGGTACGGCGAAGCTCATCGCCCCCACGAGGGCCAGGCCGGTCGGGCCCAGCACCAGGAGGGCGTGCATGTTGTCGGCGTCGTACTCGTCGCCGCCCCTCCACCGCTTCACCGTCAGCGCGACGCCCGCCACCAGGACGAGCGCGGCCACGACGTGGACGGCCAGCAGGACGTAGGTCGGCGGCAGGCCCCAGTGGACGCTCCCGACCGGGAGGGACTTGCCGAAGCTCTTCTCCTCCTCGACCCGGTCGACCGCCAGGATCACCGCGCCGACGATCGTGAACCCGGCGCCCACGAGCCAGGAGGCGAACCTGATGCCGGCCCCGCGCACCAGCAGTTGGACGACCCCGACGGCCAGCCACAGCGGGGCCAGCAGGGAGCCGGTCAGCTGGTAGACGCGGAACGTGCCCGCCCCGAATCCCAGCAGGTGACCTGCGCCGATCACTCCGAGTGACACGCACAGCGCCGCCGTCGTGAGGCTCCAGGCGACCGCCCATCCCGTGGGCTCGCTGCGGAACCGGCCGACGAGGGCGGCGGTGGCGACGGCCGCGAGGAGCGATCCGGCGAATGCGATGACAGCGACGAGGACTTCCATGGTGTCCCCATGCTGCCGGACATCGGCCCCCTACGGGTAGCCGGGCGGCCGAACGGCCCGGTACGGCGGCCGGACCGGCCCCGAGGCCGCGACACCGGACGATTACCGTAAGTCATGAATTGGCGTTTGGATTGTGGAATCACCCGTTTGATTCCTAGAGTGAGCGGGCACGCCGCACCCTCTCCCCCACAGGGATACCGGATGCCAGACACGTGGCCGCTCGCCGGGCACCTCCCCACCGCCGTCGGGACGGCCCCCGCCCGCGGCGACGAGCCCGCCGCGCGCGCGGACGCCGTGGAGGAGCTCCGCGAGCTCGTCCTGCGGGCCAAGACCGGGGACACGGACGCGTTCGGCGCGCTCTACGACCGCTACCTCGACCTGGTGTACCGCTACGTCTACTTCCGGGTCGGCTCCCATCCGCTGGCCGAGGACCTCACCAGCGAGACCTTCCTCCGAGCGCTGCGCCGGATCGCCGACTTCACCTGGCAGGGCCGTGACTTCGGGGCCTGGCTCGTGACCATCGCCAGGAACCTGATCGCCGACCACTTCAAGTCCGGCAGGTACCGGCTGGAGGTCTCGACCGCCGAGGTGATCGACACCCCGCTCGACGGCCCCCACATCCCGGAGAACGCCGTCGTCACCGCCATGGTCAGCGACCGGGTGCTCAGCGCGGTCCGCGATCTGGGACCCGAGCAGCAGGAGTGCGTGGTCCTGCGGTTCCTGCACGGCATGTCGCTGGCGGAGACCGCGCTGATCATGGGGAAGAAGAGCGGCGCCATCAAGGCGCTGCAGTTCCGCGCGATCCGGGCGCTCGCCCGCGCGCTGCCGTCGGACCTCGGCTGAACCGCGTGTGGCGGCGCGAGGCCCGGCGGAGCCCCGCGAGGCCCCCGTGAGGGCGCCCGAAGCCCGGTACGCGCGGCGCGTAACCCGCCGCGCCGGGCCGTCGTTAGGCAGGTGACACGATGCGTCACGGATCTGGGGCGGCAGGGAGCGTTCATGGGTGAGTGGCCGCCGGGCATCTCGCGCGGGTCCCGGGCACGCGCCCGGAGCCACGTCACGAGGCTCGGCACCCGGATGGGCGGGGCGCCCCGGCCGGAGTTCCGCGCGGGGCTGCGCGAGCGCCTGACGAACGCCGCCCGGGAGGACCTCGCCGGGGCCGACGAGCCCGCGGAACCGGCCGTCCCGGCGCGCCGTGCCCGGCACCGGCGGCGCGGGCGGCGGGGCGTCCGGGTGCGGTGCCCGCGCCCGGGCCCGCTCTACCGGCTGGTGAGCGCGGTGCTGGTGGCGGTGATGCTGGTGGCGGGCCTGGCCACCTACCGGTCGATGCCCGGGGAGACGCTCTACCCGCTCAAGCGGGCCGCCGAGAGCACGCTGTTCCACCTGAGCGCCGACGAGGCCGAGCGGGCCGACCGCTCCTTCGGCTACGCCGAGACCCGCGCCCACGAGGTCGAGGAGCTCCTCGGCTCCTCCCGGCGGGAGAAGCGCCTGATCCGGCAGACCCTCAAGGACATGGAGGACACCACCCGCTCGGCGGTCTCCTCCCTCACCCGGGTGCGCCGCCGCGACGTCCGCGACTCCCGCCAGCTCAAGCGCTTCGTCCAGAAGCAGCGGAACCAGATCGAGGGCATGCTCCCCAAGCTGGACGTCGAGGATCAGCGCCGGGCCAACGGCTATCTTCACTACATCATCCAGCTGGCTCCCTCGGGCTGACGAGCCGTCGGGGGCCCCGTTCAGGGCCGCCGCGCGGGCCGGTCGCCGGGCCGCCGGAGGGCCGCCCGCCCGCCGTACGTCGCCTCACGGCCACGCGTTGTATACCGGTTTAACCCGCCTGCTCCGGTTAAGCTGAGGGCTATGAGGCGGCTACTGCGAGACCGGGGTGGGGCGGGGACGGCCGGAGAGGTGGCAGCCGGGGAGGTGGCGGCCGCCGCGGCGGTCGCGCTGCCGATGGTCGAGCCCGACCCGACCGCCGCCGCCTTCTTCGATGTGGACAACACGATGATGCGCGGCGCGTCCATTTACTACTTCGCCCGCGGCTTGGCCTCGCGCGGCCTGTTCACCACCCGCGACCTGCTGAGGTTCGCGTTCGGCCAGACGGTCTTCCGGGTCCGCGGCGGTGAGAACCCCGAGCACATCGCCGAGGCCAGGGAGGCCGCGCTGGCGTTCGTGGCGGGCCACAAGGTCGAGGACATCGTCCAGCTGGGCGAGGAGATCTACGACGAGGTGATGGCCGACCGCATCTGGGCCGGCACCCGCGCCCTGGCCCAGAGCCACCTCGACGCCGGCCAGCGGGTCTGGCTGGTCACCGCGACCCCGGTGGAACTCGCCCGGGTGATCGCCCAGCGCCTCGGCCTGACCGGCGCCCTCGGCACCGTGGCGGAGACCAGCGACGGCGTCTACACCGGCCGCCTGGTCGGCGACCTGCTCCACGGCCCCGCCAAGGCGGAGGCCGTGCGCGCGCTGGCCCGCCGGGAGGGCCTCGACCTGAGCCGCTGCTCGGCCTACAGCGACTCGGCCAACGACCTGCCGCTGCTGTCCATCGTCGGCAACGCCACCGCGATCAACCCCGACGCCGAGCTGCGCGACCACGCCCGGCAGAACCAGTGGGCGATCAAGGACTTCCGCACCGGCCGCAAGGCCACCATGATCGGCCTGCCCATCGCCGCGGGCGTGGGGGCGCTGGCCGGGGGCGTGGCGGCCGCCGTCGCGCTGCGCCGCCTCCACCGCGCCCGCTGACCTCCGTACGGCCGCGGCCCGCCCCGCCGGACGGCTCGCCGGGAAGGCCGGGTCAGAAGAACGGCGGGAAGGCGTGGCCCCGCCGCAGCCGCAGCTCGTTGAGCTGCTGCTGGATGATCTCGCGGATCTGGTCGGTGAGGTGGAAGACCACCATGGGGTCGTCGGCGTCGGCGGGGTCGAACTCGTCGGTCCTGACCGGCTCGCCGAACCCGATCACCCACTTGGACGGCAGCGGCACCGCGCCGAGCGGCCCCAGCCAGGGGAACAGCGGGGTGACGGGGAGGTACGGCAGGCCGAGCGCCCTGGCCAGCAGGCGCAGGTCACCGATCTTGGGGTAGATCTCCTCCGCCCCCACGATGGCGCAGGGCACGATCGGCGTCTGGGCGCGGATCGCCGAGGCGACGAACCCGCCGCGGCCGAACCGCTGTAGCCGGTACCGCTCGGAGAACGGCTTGCCGACGCCCTTGAACCCCTCGGGGAAGACCCCGACCAGCTCGCCCTTGCGCAGCAGGCGGTCGGCGTCCTCCCGGCAGGCCAGGGTGTGACCGGACTTGCGGGCCAGGTGGCCGAGCAGCGGGAGCCGGTAGACCAGGTCGGCGCCGAGGAGCCGGAGCGCGCGGCGCGCGGGGTGGTGGTCGTGCAGGGCCACCTGGAGCATGAGCCCGTCCAGCGGGATGGTGCCCGAGTGGTTGGCCACGACGAGGGCGCCGGAGTCGGCCGGCACGTGCTCCATGCCGGTGGTCTCGACGCGGAACCAGTCGCGGTACAGCGGGCGGACCAGCTCCAGCAGCACCTTGTCGGTGAGCTCGGGGTCGAAGCCGAACTCGTCGACCTCGTACTCGCCCGTGACACGGCGGCGCAGGAGGGCCAGCAGTTCGGCGACACGCCGGTCGACGTCGCTCATCGGGCCACCGCCCGGGTCAGCAGGTCCATCAGGGCCGCGGGCAGGCCGCCGGCGATGTCACGGGCCCGGAGGAAGTCGTCGAAGGCGGTGGCGGTCGAGAACGCCGGCCGCCGGCCGAGGGCCGCGGCCAGCGCGGTGGTGTCGACGACCCGGCCGTGGCGCATCAGGCGGAGCTGCTCGGGGGAGAAGTCGACCAGGCCGGCGCCGCGGGCGAGCTCGCCCATGAGCTGGAAGGCCGAGGAGGGCACCGGGACCGTGACCAGCCCGGCCCGGCGGGCGCACTGCGACAGCAGGAGCACGCCGTCCCCGGCCACGTTGAACGTGCCGGGGTGGTCCTCGGTGGCCGTCCGCCTGAGCACCTCGACCGCGTCGTCCTCGTGGACGAACTGCAGCCGGGGGTCGAAGCCGAGCGCCGTCGGCAGGACGGGCTGGGTGAAGTAACGGGTCAGCGGCGAGTCGACGCCGGGCCCCATGAAGTTGGCGAACCTGAGGGTGGTGACGGTCACGTCACGGCGCCGCCGGGTGAACCCGCGGACGTAACCCTCGACCTCGCAGGCGTCCTTGGCGTAGCCGTGCGCCGGCGGCTCGGCCGGTTCGGCGTCCTCGGTGAAGACCGCCGGGTCACGCGGGGAGGAGCCGTAGACGGCCGTGGTCGAGCGCACGACGAGACGGCGGACCGTGGCGGACCGCTGGCAGGCACCGAGCAGCTGCATGGTGCCTATGACGTTCTGCTCTTTCATGAGCGCCCGGCCGCCGCTCCGGGGGGGAGCGCTCACCAGACTCATGTGGACCACCGTGTCGACGTCGGCGGCCGAGATCACCTTGGCGATGTCGGGGCCGCGCGGGTCCACGCGGACGAACTCCGTCCGGCCGAGGGGGACGCCGCCATCACTTGACAGCGAGGGCGGCGGCGCCGTGTCCACTCCGATGACCCGGCCGATCTCCGGGTCGGCCGCGAGAACGCTCGCCACCCGGGCGCCGATGTGGCGCGAGACCCCGGTGACGAGCACGGTGTGGGTCATCGACGCCTCGCAGATCCGCTTCGCTACTTCTTGTTACGCCGCTGGATGCGGGTCTTCTTGAGAAGCTTGCGGTGCTTCTTCTTCGCCATGCGCTTACGGCGCTTCTTGATCACAGAGCCCACGGGACCCCCAGGTAGCTGGTAGCCGAGATTGTCAAACCGGTGCGCGAAACAACACACCGGCTCAACAGACTACCGGCGATCCACGGTAGATCGGCCCTGGGGGATGCCCGGGGGATGTTTTGGGAACTCACGGCGCCGCCGCGCGCGCCGCTACCTCTTCCTGCTCCGTCGTCACCGGCCGGATCCGGGGACCGGCGGCCGGCCGGTCGCCCCTTCCGTACGGCCTGCGGCCGGTGCCCCCCGACCTGCGCCGGGGGGCTCACCGCCTCAACCCGCCTCGATGTAGGCGTCCCTCAGATAGTCGTGAACCGCCTGCTCCGGCACCCGGAAGGATCGGCCGACCCTGATGGCCGGCAGCTCGCCCGAATGCACGAGTCGGTAAACGGTCATCTTGGACACCCTCATGACTGTGGCCACCTCGGCCACGGTCAGGAACTTCACCTCACTGAGAGGTCTTTCGCCTGCAGCCATCGGACGCCTCTTCCGCACGTGTTTCCGGGTTATCCCCACTGGTGCCATTGCTCACGCACGTGTACTGCCGTCAGCGTAAGTCGGGACTCGGAGTGCGCAAACCCCCTACTTTGTCAGCCTCTGCAGTCCCGCGTCAGCGAAATGGAGAAACTCGCTGGCCAGCAGCCGGACCGTGCCCCTCGCCTAGATCTTGGAACGGACCAACTGTCTCCTATTAGAGTCGCCCACAATCTCCAAAAAGTTGACAAACGGTCGTCGAGGCAGGCGGAATGCAGGCGCGAAAAGCCGGTATAGGGATGCCCGCAACGACGTCCCCCGCGCCTCACAGTGCCCGCACGACCCTCTCGACCAGATACTTCGTAAGCGGATCGTAATGCCTCGGTAGCACATTGTCATCGAGCGGCACGGTGACAGCGATCTTGCCTTCCGCCTCACCGACGAAGAGGGCGGGATCGTTGCTGTCGGCGAACCCGACCGTGAGGAGACCCGCCTCGCCGGCCGCGCCGGCCCAGCCGTGGTCGGCGATCACCAGGTCCGGCCGGCCGTCACCGGGTCCCGCGGGCTCCGCGAGCCGGCCGAGCATGGCCTGCATCGGGGCCGGGTCGTGGGTGTGCACGAAGGCGCCCCGGTCGTCCAGCATGGCCACGTCGTCCATGTACCGGATCCTGCGCTTGCGGCCGTACCCGGAGCCCCAGTAGGACCAGCCCTCGGCCGGGCTCATCATGACCGCGCCGTGCCTCCGCAGCAGCCGGGCCAGGGCGAGATGGACGGTGAGCAGGCCCGTGGGATGGCCCGTGGCCATCAGGACCCGCGGGGCCCCGCGGCGCAGCACCCCGGCGATCGTGTCGCCCATCGCCTCCACCGCGGCGATCGTCAGGTCCGGGTCGATGGTGTCCTGGCCCTCCCGGTGTCCCGGGTCGGCCACCACCCCGGCGGATCGGGCCATCAGCTCCAGAACGTCCCGGTAGGACCAGCGGCCCCGCAGGGTCAGCCCGAACAAGTGGTAGGGGTCACGGTTGGCCAGCGACCGGTAGTGGTCGAGGTTGTTCTCCCGGCTGGTCGCCACGTCGCCGGCGATCCGGGTGCGGACGAGGTGGTCGCGGAGGGCCGCGCGGTCCGGCGGAGACGCGGAGGGACCCGGCGGGGCCGCGGAAGGGCCGGATGGGGCCGTGGAAGGGCCCGGCGAGGTCACGGGAGGGCCCGGCGGGGCCGCGGAGGGATCCGGCCGGCTCACGGGAGAGCCCGGTGAGGCAGCGGGCGGGCCCGGCCGGCTCACGGGAGGGGGTCCAGTCCATGGAGGGGGAAGACGGCCTTCCTGGTCGCCATGACGGCCCGGTCGATCGGGTCCGCCGGATCGTATCCGGCGGAGAAGTCGGCGAACTCCGGTTTCCTGCCGTCGGTCAGCGTCAGCGGCGCCGTCTGGCCCGTCCGCTCCTTGGTCATCCGGCGCCACTCCGGCGGGGTCGCGGTGGCCGGGTCGAGCGGGCGGCCCGCGACCTCGGATATCAGGTGGGTCCATGCCCGGGGCACGACCTGCACCAGCTCGTATCCCCCGCCCCCGGTGACGACCCAGCGCCCGCCCGCGGTCTCGTGTGCCAGCTCGTGCAGCGCGGCGTAGGCGGTGCGCTGGCCGTCCAGGCTGAGCATCAGGTGGGCCAGCGGGTCCAGCGCGTGGCTGTCGCAGCCGTGCTGGGTGACCAGGATCTCGGGGGCGAACTCCCGCAGCAGCGGCGGCACCACCGCGTGGAAGGCCCGCAGCCAGCCGCCGTCGCCGCATCCGGCCGGCAGCGCCACGTTGACCGCGGTGCCCTCCGCGCCGGTCTCCCCGGGAAGCCCGTGCCGGGGAAGAGGGTCTGCGGGCTCTCGTGCAGGCTGACGGTCAGGACCCTGGGGTCGTCGTAGAACGCCGCCTGGACGCCGTCGCCGTGGTGGACGTCCACGTCGACGTAGGCGACCCGCGTCGCGCCCTGCGCGAGCAGCCAGGCGATCGCCACCGCCGGGTCGTTGTACACGCAGAACCCGCTCGCGGCGGAGGGCATCGCGTGGTGCAGGCCCCCCGCCACGTTCACCGCGTGCTCGGCCTCGCCGGTCCAGACCGCGCGGGCGGCGGCCAGGCTGGCGCCGGTGATCAGCGCGGACGCCTCGTGCACCCCGGTGAAGGCCGGGTTGTCCTCGGTGCCGAGCCCGTGGAGCAGATCGGGCCGCCCGGTCGCGGACACCCGCCTGACGGCCTCGATGTAGTCGCGCGTGTGGACCAGTGCCAGCTCGTCGTCGGTGGCGGGCGCGCAGCCGGTCATCTCCACCGCGTCCAGCACGCCCAGCTCCCGCGCCAGGGCCATGGTCAGCTCGACCCGGACGGGCGCGAGCGGGTGACCCGGCCCGAAGTCGTATGAGGTGAGGGCGTCGTCCCAGACGACCCGCACGGAACGGCTCACGGGTCCTCCTTCGCCGGCCTGGTGCGCGGGCCGCCGCGTTCCCCGGCCCGCCCCCCGCTCTCGCTCACGGGCTGCTCGCACACGGGCTCTCCCCCGCCGGGCGCGACGACGCCGCGCCCTCCCGGGGTCCCCCGCTCCGGCCGACGCTACCGCACCCGGGCGCAGGGGCCGGAGCGGGGGCTCCGGAGGAGCGAGCGCTTTTCATCTAAGCGAAATATCCATATTTATTCGCCTCAACACGCCGACCGCCGCGAAGCCGCGGCGAGAGCGCCCGCCGTACGGCCGGGCACACGCCGTACGGCCGGGCACACGCCGTACGGCCGGGGCACCCGGGCGGGGACGGTGGGGTGCCGGTCGACCGCCGGCTGACCGGTCGGCGGGTACGGCGGGCGCCGGTCAGCCGGCGGCGAGCTGACGGCTGCGGTCGCGGGCGGCCTCGATGGCCGCCAGGAAGGCGGCCCGGACGCTGTGGCGCTCCAGCTCGGCGATGGCCGAGATGGTGGTGCCGCCCGGGGAGGTGACCGCCTCCCGCAGGATCACCGGGTGCTCCCCGGAGTCGCGCAGCATGATGGCCGCCCCGACGACCGACTGGACGACCATGTCCAGGGCCGCGGCGCGGGGCATGCCGAGCAGGATGCCCGCGTCGACCATGGCCTCGACGAGGTAGAAGAAGTAGGCCGGGCCGCTGCCGGACAGCGCGGTCGCAGCGTCCTGCTGCGACTCGGGGATGCGCAGCACCTTGCCGACCGGCCGCAGCAGGTTCTCGGTGAGCTCCAGGTGCGCCTCGGAGGCGTGGGCGCCCGCCGAGATCACGCTCATCGCCTCGTCCACCAGCACCGGCGTGTTGGACATCACCCGGACCACCGGGATCTCGCCGCCCAGCCGCGCCTCCACGAAGGAGGTGGTGATGCCCGCCGCCGCCGTGACCACCAGACGGTCGCCCGGGACGTGCGGGGCGATCTCCGCCAGCAGGGAGGCCATGTCCTGGGGCTTGACCGCGAGGATCAGCGTGTCGGCGGTCTTGGCGGCCTCGACGTTGGAGACCACCTGCACGCCGTACCGCTCCCTGAGGTCCGCGGCGCGCTCGGCGCGGCGCGCGGTGGCCAGCACCTCGCCCGGCCTCGCACCGGCCCGGAGCAGCCCGGACAGCAGGGCCTCGCCCATCTTGCCGGTTCCCAGAATCGCGATCATTTCGGCGCACCTCGCGTGAGAGGACCATCGGGGAGAAGTGAATCCCCAGCCTAAGGGGTCCGCCCACGTGACACCGGGCGGCGCTCACCCCCGGCCGCCCGGCGCGGCGGGACGCGCGGTCTCCTTGAACCGGTCCGCCGTCCGGGACGTTGTAGGGGTATGCGGATGATCGCGACCTCTCTCCTGGCTGGAAGCCTGCTGCTGGCCACGGCCTGCGGCGCCGAGCACGGTGGCACCGCGGCCTCGGTCACCACGACCGCCCCGGCGGGGCACGGCGCCGGAACGGCCACCGGCCCCTCGCAGCCGGTCTCGCACACCGTGCCACCCGTGGCGCCCCGTACCGAGCCCACGCACGGCACCCCCAAGCCGGTGAGGCCCGAGGGCCACACCGTCAACCCCCGCAAGGCCGGATGGCTCACCGCCAAGCCGTCCAAGGACGGCCGGAGCCTGCGGATCGTCTGGTGGTCGGGGGTGGAGCCCTGCACCGTCCTCGACCGGGTGAGCGTCAAGGAGACGGCCCGGCGGGTGACCGTCACCCTCTGGGAGGGCCCGAGCGGCAAGGCGCGGAACGTCGCCTGCATCGACATCGCCATCAAGAAGGTGACGACCGTCAAGCTCAAGGCCCCCCTGGGCAAGCGCGAGGTGGTCGACGGGGCGCGCTGACGCGAGGCCGCTTCCGGGAGGGCCCGCGGGGCACACCGGCCCCACCGGACCCGGGCCGCTCCCGGAGAGCCGCGCGGGCGCGGCCGGCCTCACCCGACCGAGCCCTCCTTGCATCCCTCGGGCCGCTCGGGCCGCTCGCCGGTCCATCCCTGCTCGGTGTAGGCCGCGTAGCCGATCACCGTGCCGGCGGCCACGCCCTCGGCGTCCCGGACGACGGTGGAGCGCTCGCCGGTCATCTCGCCCGTGACGGGATCGAGGATGATCTGGTAGTCGACGGGGACCATGGCGTCGCCCATTCCGGTCTCGCCGGTCTCACCGGCGTTGATCCGCACCGCGACCCCCGGGCGGCCGAGCGGGTCGGTGATCTCGCCGACCACCCGGGTCCCGGGAAGGCCGGCGAGGACCCGCAGCGCCGCCGCCCGCAGATCGGGCGGGCTCGGCAGGTTCAGCAGCGAGACCGCGGAGAAGGACCAGTTTTGCTCCTGCGACGGGCTCTGGTCCCCCCTCCTGGCCGCCTTGAACCGTTCGAGCAGCGTCCCGGCGTCCCTGGGCAGCGCCTCCAGGTCGGCGAAGGTCAGCTCGGCCATCCTGCGGTCGTAGAGGATCCCCTTCGGGTCGACCTGCCAGGAGTAGGTGCACCCCACCGGTTTCGGCGTGCAGCCCGGTTCCCCGGCGCACTCCGCGATCGGGCCGCCAGGCCACAGGGCGTCCTTGGGACCTTGACGGCGCGGGGCGCCCTGCTCCCGCCAGGCGGCCACGTCCTCGGGGGCGGAGGGACGGCCCTCCATCCTGTCGAGGCGGGTGAAAGCGGGGTCGCGGGGGTCGCGGGGCGTCCACGAGTCCAGCTCGGTGGTGAGGAGCACCATGTAGCGGGCGGATCCGTCCCCCCACCGGGTGAATGAACCGGTGACGGACCTGCGCCGCCAGTACGCCCCCGGGGTCTCCGCGGGCAGCGCCTCGGCCCTGGCGGCGATGTCCAGCAGCGCCTGGCGGCCGTCCGGCGCGGACACCGCCGTCGCGGGACCGTCCGCGGACCCGCCTCCGGCCCCGACCCCGGCCGTGACGGCCAGGATGACCGCGGCCGTCGCGGCGGCGGTGGCGGCGGTCCACACCCACGGCCGGGGGCGGAGACGCGAGCGGTGCCGTACCGGCCGGGCCGTCTCCGCCGCGGCCAGCCGGGCGCGGGCGCGGGCGACGGCGGCGGGCGACGGCGGCGGGGCGTCCGGAAGCGACGACGCCAGCAGGTTGATCTCATCCATCGTGGTCCTCCTTCAGCGGGTCGATGTCACCGAGCGCCTCGCGGAGCCGCCTGCGGGCCCGGCTGAGCCGGGACGCGACGGTCCCGTAGGGGATGTCCAGCGCGGCGGCCACCTCGGCGTGGGAGAGACCGCCGAGCGCGACCAGCAGGACCACGTTCCGGTCCCGCTCGGCCAGACCGGCCAGCGCCCCCGCGAGCCGGCCGGTCACCCGCCCCGCGGCGACCCGCGCGGTCACCGCGTCCTCGTGTCCGTCCGCGTGGCCGCCGTGGTGACCGGCGGTGTCGCGTACGGCGGTGCGGGCGAGCGCCTTCCATCGGCGGATCTCGCTCCGCCGGTGTTTGGCGAGCAGATTGGTGGCTATGCCGTACAGCCAGGGGCGGATCTCCCCTCGCGCGGCGTCGAAGCGGTGGCGGTCGCGGAAGGCGCGGAGGAAGGTCTCGGCCGCGAGGTCGTCGGCGGTGTGGACGTCCAGGCGGCGGGCGACGTAGCGGTGGATCTCGGTGAAGTGGTCGTCGAAGATCCGGTCGAAGTCGAGGACCGGCGGGCTGCCGCCGGTCTCGGAACCGGCCTCGGGATCGAGGCGGGGAGCGATCACGCTTCGTCCCGTGGGACGGGGTGGGGAGCGGACACGGGGGTTCCTTCGTTGGGGGAGGGGGATCGCCCGTTCTTCCCCGGAGAGCGGGAATGCTTTCACGCGCCGGAAGGTTGAGTGACATAGGCTCAAGTCGTTTGACAAACGTCACTCGAGGCTCCAATATGAGCCTGACCGACTCAACTTTGACTACAAGGACGTACTCATGGCACGTGCGGTAGGTATCGACCTGGGGACGACCAACTCCGTCGTCTCGATCCTCGAGGGCGGTGAGCCCACCGTCATCGCCAACGCGCAGGGCTCTCGGACCACGCCGTCCGTGGTCGCCTTCGCGAAGAACGGCGAGGTCCTCGTCGGCGAGGTCGCCAAGCGACAGGCCGTCACCAACGTGGACCGGACGATCCGCTCGGTCAAGCGCGAGATAGGCACCGACTGGAACCAGGAGATCGACGGCAAGAAGTTCTCCCCCCAGCAGATCAGCGCCTTCGTCCTGCAGAAGCTCAAGCAGGACGCCGAGGCCTACCTGGGCGAGAAGATCACCGACGCCGTGATCACCGTTCCCGCCTACTTCAACGACGCCCAGCGCCAGGCCACCAAGGAGGCCGGGCAGATCGCGGGCCTGAACGTCCTGCGCATCATCAACGAGCCGACGGCCGCGGCGCTCGCCTACGGCCTCGACAAGGACCAGGACCAGACGATCCTGGTCTTCGACCTCGGCGGCGGCACCTTCGACGTGTCCCTGCTCGACGTCGGCCAGGAGGACGGCCACGGCTTCGTCGAGGTCAAGGCCACCAGCGGCGACAACCACCTCGGTGGCGACGACTGGGACCAGCGCGTCGTGGACGAGCTGGTCAACCGCTTCAAGAACGCCCACGGCGTCGACCTGTCCAAGGACAAGATGGCCCTCCAGCGTCTGCGTGAGGCGGCGGAGAAGGCCAAGATCGAGCTGTCCAGCCAGTCCGAGACCAGCATCAACCTGCCCTACATCACGGCCTCCGCCGAGGGCCCGCTGCACCTGGACGAGAAGCTCACCCGCGCCGAGTTCCAGCGGCTCACCGCCGACCTGCTGGAGCGCTGCAAGGGCCCGTTCCACCAGGTGATCAAGGACGCCGGCATCAAGGTCTCCGACATCGCGCACGTCGTGCTCGTCGGCGGCTCGACCCGCATGCCCGCCGTCACCGAGCTCGTCAAGGAGCTGACCGGCGGCAAGGAGCCCAACAAGGGCGTGAACCCGGACGAGGTCGTCGCCATCGGCGCCGCCCTGCAGGCCGGTGTGCTCAAGGGCGAGGTCAAGGACGTCCTGCTGCTCGACGTGACCCCGCTGTCGCTGGGCATCGAGACCAAGGGCGGCATCTTCACCAAGATCATCGAGCGCAACACCACGATCCCGACCAAGCGCTCCGAGGTCTTCACCACGGCCGAGGACAACCAGCCGTCGGTGCAGATCCAGGTGTACCAGGGCGAGCGTGAGATCGCGGCGTACAACAAGAAGCTGGCCACCTTCGAGCTGACCGGCATCGCCCCGGCGCCGCGCGGCATCCCGCAGATCGAGGTCACCTTCGACATCGACGCCAACGGCATCGTGAACGTCTCCGCCAAGGACCTCGGCACCGGCAAGGAGCAGACGATGACGATCACCGGCGGCTCCGCGCTGCCGAAGGACGACATCGCGCGCATGATGCGCGAGGCCGAGTCCTACGCCGAGGAGGACAAGCGGCGCCGCGAGGAGGCCGAGACCCGCAACAACGCGGACTCGCTCGTCTACCAGACCGAGAAGTTCCTCAGCGAGAACTCCGACAAGGTCCCGGACGACGTCAAGACCGAGGTCAACGACTCCGTCGCCGAGCTGAAGAAGGCTCTGGAGGGCACCGACACGGCCGCGATCCGGGCCGCCGCCGAGAAGCTCGCCACGGTCAGCCAGAAGATGGGCTCCGCCATCTACGCCCAGTCGCAGGGCTCCGAGGCGGCCGGTGCCGCCGCCGGCGCCGGCGCCGAGGGCGCGGCCGGTCAGAAGGCCGACGAGGACGTGGTCGAGGCCGAGATCGTCGACGAAGAGCCCAAGCGCGACAACGGCGCGAAGTGACGAGCCGTGATCCGAGGGGAGCGTGAGCGTGAGCACGCGTGAGAACGGCTCCGGGGAGGAGCCGGTGATCCGCGACAACCGGAAGATCGATCCGGAGACCGGAGAGGCGCGCAGCCAGGCCGAGCGGGAGCAGGCCGAGTGGGCGGCGCAGGCAGGGGAGGCCGGCCAGTCCGCCGCCGGCCTGGCCGCGGCCGAGCTGGCCACCCAGCTCGCCGAGCGCACCGCCGACCTCCAGCGCCTCCAGGCCGAGTACGCCAACTACCGCAAGCGGGTCGATCGCGACCGGGCCATGGTCAAGGAGCAGGCGGTGGCCGGCGTGCTGTCCGAGCTGCTGCCGGTCCTCGACGACATCGGCCGGGCCCGCGACCACGGGGAGCTCACCGGCGGCTTCGCCAAGGTGAGCGAGTCGCTGGAGGCGGTCGCGGGGAAGCTGGGACTGAGCGCCTTCGGCGCCAAGGGCGAGCCGTTCGACCCGACGGTGCACGAGGCGCTGATGCACAGCTACTCCCCCGACGTCACCGAGCCGACCTGCGTGGAGATCCTGCAGCCGGGCTACCGGATCGGTGAGCGCGTGCTGCGGCCCGCCCGGGTCGCGGTCGCCGAACCCGAGGAGCCCACCGCGGGCGCCGCGGGCGACAACTGAACACACCCCCATTCCATTTGATCGGAAAAGGAAAATGATGAGCACCAAGGACTACCTGGAGAAGGACTACTACGCCGTCCTTGGTGTGCCCAAGACCGCCACCGCCGAAGAGATCAAGAAGGCGTACCGGAAGCTGGCCAGGCAGTACCACCCGGATGCCAACCAGGGCAACAAGGAGACCGAGGAGAAGTTCAAGGACGTCTCCGAGGCCTACGACGTCCTGTCCGACACCAAGCGCCGCAAGGAGTACGACGAGGCGCGGACGCTGTTCGGGTCGGGTCTCGGCGGTTACCCGGGGGGCGGGGGGGCCTCCCGCGGCGGTGGCGGTTTCGCCTTCGACCTGGGCGACCTGTTCGGCGGCACCCAGCAGGGCGCCGGTGAGCGCATCGGCGACCTGTTCGGGGGCCTGTTCAACCGGGGCGGCACCGCTCCCCGGACCGGCGGGACCACCACCAGGGCGCGGCGCGGCCAGGACGTCGAGTCGGAGGTCACGCTCTCGTTCACCCAGGCCGTCCAGGGCACCACCGTCTCGCTCCGGCTGACCAGCTCCGCCGCCTGTACGGCGTGCGGCGGCACCGGCGCCAAGGCCGGCACCACCCCGCGGGTCTGCCCGACCTGCGAGGGCACCGGCGCGGCCAGCCGCAACCTCGGCAACTTCGCCTTCTCCGAGCCGTGCCGCGACTGCAAGGGCCGCGGCCTGCTGGTGGACGACCCGTGCCCGGTGTGCGAGGGCAGCGGCCGGGGCAAGAGCACCCGCACGATCCAGGCGCGCATCCCCGCCGGGGTGGCCGACGGCCAGCGCATCAAGATCAAGGGTAAGGGCGCTCCCGGCGAGAACGGCGGCCCGGCCGGCGACCTGTACGTCCAGGTCCACGTCAAGCCGCACCCGGTCTTCGGCCGGACCGGCGAGAACCTGACGGTCACCGTCCCGGTCACCTTCGCCGAGGCCGCCCTCGGCGCGGAGATCAAGGTGCCCATCCTCAAGGGGCTGCCGGTGACGCTGCGCATCCCCGAGGGCACCCCCAACGGCCGCACCTTCCGGGTGCGGGGCCGGGGCGTGACCCGCAAGGACGGCACCAAGGGCGACCTGCTCGCCACGGTCGAGGTCCTGGTGCCCCAGCATCTGGAGGACAAGGCCAGGAGCGCACTGGAGGAGTTCCGCGACGCCACCGCGGGGGGCGACCCGCGGGCCGACCTCATCCAACAGGCCAGAAGCGAGTAGCCATGGAAGCCAACTACTTCGATCTGTCGGACGACACTCCCGTCTACGTCATCTCGGTGGCCGCCCAGCTGTCGGGTCTGCACCCGCAGACCCTGCGGCAGTACGACCGTCTCGGCCTGGTCAGCCCGGGCCGTACGGCCGGCCGCGGCCGCCTGTACTCCACCCGCGACATCGTCATGCTCCGCGAGGTCCAGCGGCTCTCCCAGGAGGAGGGCATCAACCTCGCGGGCATCAAGCGGATACTGGCGCTCGAGAACGAGGCGATGCGGCTGCGCGAGGAGAACCACCGCCTGCGCGCCGAGACCGCCATGATCCGCGCGCTGATCCGGTACCAGCTGCCGCCCGCCTGACACTCCACCGACCAGGGCCGGGGGGATTTACGTCGCGCCGTGCTCCGGCGCGTATAGAACGCCTGAACGGAGTTAGGCGATAGCCATGGATTACAAGCTTACGCAGAAGAGCCAGGAGGCGGTCTCCGCCGCCATCAGGCGTGCCGCCGCCGAGGGCAACCCCGAGGTCGCCCCGGTCCATCTGTTCACCGCGCTGCTGTCCCAGACCGGCGGCACCGCCGTACCGCTGCTGGAGGCGGTCGGCGCCGACTGGAAGCAGCTCCGCACCGAGGCCGAGAAGCAGCTCGCGGCCCTGCCGAAGGCGCAGGGCGCCACGGTCAGCGCCCCGTCGAGCTCCCGGCAGCTGCTGACCGCGCTGAACACCGCGGCCCAGCGGGCCCGTCAGCTGGAGGACGAGTACGTCTCGACCGAGCACCTGCTGGTCGGCCTCGCCACCGACGGCGGGCCGGTCGCCGAGCTGCTGAAGTCCCGCGGCGCCACCCCGAACGCGCTGCTGGAGGCGTTCGAGAAGGTGCGCGGGCACGCCCGGGTGACCAGCGAGACGCCCGAGGACACCTACCAGGCGCTGGAGAAGTACGGCGTCGACCTGACCGAGCGGGCCAGGGCCGGCAAGCTCGACCCGGTGATCGGCCGTGACTCGGAGATCCGCCGGGTCGTGCAGGTGCTCAGCCGCCGGACCAAGAACAACCCGGTGCTCATCGGCGAGCCCGGCGTCGGCAAGACCGCCGTGGTGGAGGGCCTGGCGCAGCGCATCGTCGCCGGCGACGTGCCCTCCAGCCTGCGCGACAAGCGCCTGGTGGCCCTCGACCTGAGCGCGATGGTCGCCGGCGCGAAGTACCGCGGCGAGTTCGAGGAGCGCCTCAAGGCCGTGCTCAGTGAGATCAAGGAGAGCAACGGCCAGATCGTCACCTTCATCGACGAGCTGCACACCATGGTCGGCGCGGGCGCGGCCGAGGGCGCCATGGACGCCGGCAACATGCTCAAGCCGATGCTGGCGCGCGGCGAGCTGCGGATGATCGGCGCCACCACGCTGGACGAGTACCGCGAGCGCATCGAGAAGGATCCCGCGCTGGAGCGGCGCTTCCAGCAGGTGTACGTCGGCGAGCCCACCGTCGAGGACACCATCGCGATCCTGCGCGGGCTCAAGGGCCGCTACGAGGCGCACCACCAGGTGCAGATCTCCGACGGCGCGCTGGTGGCCGCCGCCTCGCTGTCCGACCGCTACATCACCTCCCGGTTCCTGCCGGACAAGGCGATCGACCTCGTCGACGAGGCCGCCTCCCGGCTCCGCATGGAGATCGACTCCCGTCCGGTGGAGATCGACCAGCTCCAGCGGAACGTCGACCGGATGAAGATGGAGGAGCTGGCGCTCGCCAAGGAGACCGACGAGAGCAGCCTCCAGCGGCTGGAGCGGCTCCGCAAGGAGCTGGCCGACCGCCAGGAGGAGCTCAACGCCCTGGTCGGGCGCTGGGAGCGGGAGAAGGCCGGCCTGAACCGCGTCGGCGACCTGAAGAAGCAGCTCGACGAGACCCGCGGCGCCGCCGAGCGGGCGCAGCGCGACGGCGACTTCGAGGCCGCGTCGCGGCTGATGTACGCCGAGGTGCCCCGGCTGGAGGCCGAGCTCGCCGAGGCCAGCGCGGCCGCCCAGCCGGAGAGCGCCATGGTCAAGGAGGAGGTCGGGCCGGACGACATCGCCCAGGTCATCTCCTCCTGGACCGGCATCCCCGCGGGCCGCCTGCTGGAGGGCGAGACCGCCAAGCTGCTCCGGATGGAGGACGAGCTGGGCAGGCGGCTCATCGGCCAGAGCGAGGCCGTCCAGGCCGTCTCCGACGCCGTACGGCGGGCCCGCGCGGGCATCTCCGACCCAGACCGGCCGACCGGCAGCTTCCTGTTCCTCGGCCCCACCGGCGTCGGCAAGACGGAGCTGGCCAAGTCGCTGGCCGACTTCCTGTTCGACGACGAGCGGGCGATGGTCCGCATCGACATGAGCGAATACGGCGAGAAGCACAGCGTGGCGCGGCTCGTCGGCGCCCCGCCCGGCTACGTCGGCTACGAGGAGGGCGGCCAGCTCACCGAGGCCGTACGGCGCAGGCCGTACACCGTGGTGCTGCTGGACGAGGTCGAGAAGGCCCACCCTGAGGTCTTCGACATCCTGCTGCAGGTGCTCGACGACGGGCGGCTCACCGACGGCCAGGGCCGGACGGTCGACTTCCGCAACACGATCCTGATCCTCACCTCCAACATGGGCTCGCAGTTCCTCGTGGACCCCAAGCTGGACCGGGAGGCCCAGCGCAAGGCCGTGATGGACGCGGTCCGGAGCGCGTTCAAGCCGGAGTTCCTCAACCGGCTCGACGACGTGATCATGTTCGACGCGCTCGGCATGGAGGAGCTGTCGAAGATCGTGGACCTGCAGGTCGCGCACCTGGCCAGGCGGCTCGCCGACCGGCGGATCACGCTGAACGTGACCCCCGCGGCGCGCGACTGGCTGGCGCTCACCGGCTACGACCCGCTGTACGGCGCCCGCCCGCTCCGCCGCCTGGTGCAGACCGCGATCGGCGACAAGCTCGCCAAGGAGGTGCTGGCCGGGAAGGTCCAGGACGGCGACGAGGTCGTGGTGGACATGGCCGAGGGCGACGACGCCCTGACGATCTCGACGAGGGTAAGGGCTTGACCACCGTTGGGTGAAGCCCGCCCCTGGGACGGCCCCCGCTGGATACGTTCGGCACTCGTCCGGCACGAGAACGAACGACAGGGGGACGTGCATGATGAACCCATCACTGAAGATCCGGGGCATCCTCGCGGTGGCGACGCTCACGGCCGGTGTGACATGGCTGTCGACCGCTCCGGCCGGCGTGTCCTGGCTCGGGGCGGTCCCGGCCTCGGCCGCGGCCTGCCACGGCCCGGCGGTGTCCGGGCCCGAGGCGCCCGGGGAGGCTGAGACGCTCGGAGCGGGCGTCGCCGGGGCCGAGGCGCCGATGAGCGCGGAGCGGCTCGCGCGGATCGCCGGCCTGCCGGGTCTGTCGCAGGCGTCCGCCGTGGCCGGCTTCACCGACGCCGCGGGCGTCGCGGGGGGCGCGGACCTGTCCGCGTGTCCGGGGGGAACGGAGACGGAGGCGGCGGTCGCGGGGCACGCCGTGGAGCACATGGCCGCCGGGCCACTGCCCGCCGCGCCGGACCTGCCCGGCCTGCCGTCCACCCCGGACACCCGCTTCGACCGGGCACCGGTCACGGTACGGCCGGCGCCGCCGGTCTCCACGGGCACCGGCACGACCGGCGCCACCGACCCGGCCGGCACCACCGACGCGCCGCTCGACGGCGCGGCGCTGCCCGGCGCGCAGGCGGGCACCGGCACCGGGGAGTCGCTCCCCGCCTCGGCCGGGGACACCGGCACCCAGGTCGGCGAGCTGCCCAGCGTGGTCGAGCGGGAGGTCGCGGTCATCGAGCGGGAGGTCACCACGACGGCGGAGGCGCCCGCGACGGACGGCGACGAACCCCAGGTCTCCGGGGAGGACGGCGACGCCTCCACCGCGGAGGAGACCGTCCTCGGCGGAGGCTTCCGGCTCCGGTAGGGGCCATGCCCGGCCGCCGTGAGAAGGGCCGCGACCCGTGGGGGTCGCGGCCCTTCTCACGTCAGCGGGAGGCGTCCAGCAGCGCGTCGAGGTCGTCCTCGGGCAGCCCGAGGTCCACCCGGATCCGGTAGCGGGTGCGCAGCAGCGCGGCGTGCTCCCCGCTGCCCTCCGCCGCCTGCCGGGCCCCGTCGGTGGCCCAGACGTGGGCCTCCCGCAGGTCGCCGTAGGCGACGAGGGTCTCGGCGACGGTGAGCGCGGTGGCCGGGGTGCAGCCGCCGAGCCGGATCGCCTCGATCACCTCGCGCGCCTCGTCGGGCCGTTCGAGCTCGAAGAGGGTGTCGGCGATCCCCGCCCGGGGATCGGCGCTCACCTCGCCGCCGTCGTCCACGGCCCGCTGGAAGCAGTCGAGGGCGTGGGCGGGCTGCCCGGCCTGCCGCCATTCCTCGCCGGCGAGCACGAGGATCGCCGCCCGCGAGACGTCCCCGGACACGTCGTCCTCGGCCAGCGCCTCCAGGCGCCGGGCGAGGTTCTCGTGATCGTCGGCCAGAAGTGCCTGTTCAAGCAACCGGTGCAGTTGCCCGTGTGTCACATACGCCACATCGCGAGAGTACCGAGCGGCGCTCGACTTCGCCCGCACAACGGCAGGTATTTGTTATGCCACCCTCTGTGCATCATTAATTACAGTCTGCGTATTTCTGGAGGAAAACGGGCATATGCCAGGCGATCCCGGCCCGAGAGGCGACCTCGTCCGAAGGAGCTGCGATGGGCATGTCCAAGCAGACCACCTTCACGCTGACGTTCCTGCTCGGCCTCTCGGTGATCGTCCCGGGGTCCGCCGGATACCTCTCCGCCAGGATGGACGCGGTCGAACAGGCCCACCACAGACTCGTGGCGCTGGAGAACCGGCTGCGCGAGGAGCGGCTCATCACCCCGGCCCGCCAGGAGTCGTGGCTGCGGATGCTCGCCGCGCCGGCCCCCTGCCCCGTCATGGCACAGCCGCAGACCCGGCGGAGGGGCACGCCGATGCCCGCCGGGCTCATCCCGGCGCCGGTCGAGGCGCTGGATCCGGCGGCCATACCCCCCGGGACCGTCCCCGGCCGGGCGTTCTCCGGATCCGCGGCCCCGGGATTCAGCGGCGGGCACGCCGAGATACGGCGCAGATCGGCCGGGCACGAGCACGGGCGCGAGCACGGCGACCGGCGGGACCGGGGACACCGCTCAGGATGAGACCACCGCGAACTGGCGGTTGAGGTAGCCCCGGATCAGGCTCTTGGCCTCGGCCACGACCTGCGGGTCGCCGGCGGGGTCGCGCCGGAAGGCCAGCTTGAGCACCGCGTCGCCCGCCTCGACCCCGATCAGGATGCCCAGGTCGAGCTCCTCGCTGTCGGCCATGCCGTACTCCTGCAGGAGGAGGCCGCGCAGCCGGCCGGCGATCACCGCGTTGTTGTCCGACGCCGGGTCGAGCAGGTTGAGGTCGACCACGTCGCCGAACCGCAGGGAGCGGAACCCCGGGACGGTCCGGTGCATCTCGACGTACTCGTCGATGATCGCGTCGACCGCGTCCCACCAGCAGGCGTACTCCTCCGACAGGAAGCGGTGGCCGATCCGGGAGATGAAACGCTCCACGTTGCGCCGGGTCACCGCCTGGGCGATGGCCCGCTTGTCGGGGAAGAACTGGTAGACCGAGCCGATCGCGACCCCGGCGCGCTCGGCGATGCGGGTGGTGGTCAGCGCCTCGTAGCCGACCTCGTCGAGCAGGTCGGCGCAGGCGTCGAGCA
The DNA here is from genome assembly GCF_013409935.1 of Streptosporangium sandarakinum. Classification (GTDB taxonomy): domain Bacteria; phylum Actinomycetota; class Actinomycetes; order Streptosporangiales; family Streptosporangiaceae; genus Streptosporangium; species Streptosporangium nondiastaticum. The sequence goes on from NZ_JACCCO010000001.1 coordinate 3,096,727, forward strand.
TCCTCTCGACACGTCTCGCGCTCCTCCGCTGGGCGGGCCGGCGGCGCAGCGGAGCCTCGCCGGGCTCCTCGGCAGGCAGGATGGACATCCCCCCATCTTGCCCTTCCGGCACCGCCGGGTCAGGCCGTATCGGCCAATCACCGGATTTCCCCGGCCGGCCTCCCCGCGCGCGCCCCGGACCCGCCGGTTTCCCGCGCGGCCGGGCTCCCGGCCTCCCACGCGGGAACCCTTCGCGGCCGCCGGTTCGCCGTACGGTCAGCTCTCCGTGGCGGAGCCGGGCCGGGTGGACAGGCCCGTGCAGCCGCGCAGCGCCTTCCAGTCGGTCAGGGCCTGCTGCCGGGCGACGCCGGTGAGCGGGACGGGGACGCCGCCCTGGATCGTGGCCGGGGTCCACTGCTCCTTCAGCACCTTGCGCCCCTGGATCGTCAGCGTGAGCACGCCGGTCCGGCCGGTCTGGGGACCCCAGTTGTAGAAGACGAAGTTGCCCATGCCGTAGTTGACGTAGGCGTTCTTGAGATATCCACCGCCGAGCAGGATGTGTGCGTGCCCGCCCACGATCACGTCGGCCCCGGCCGCGACCAGCTTGGGCGCCAGGGCGAGCTGTGCCTCGTTCGGGCACTTCTGCAGCTCGGTGCCCCAGTGGAGGTGGACGATCACCGTGTCGGAGGTACGGCGCGCCCTGCGCACCTCCTGGATCAGCCGGTCCTCCCGCTTGGCCGAGGCCAGGCCGCCCTTGGCGCCGAGCGCGGTCCAGGGCTGGATGAACTCGGCGTCCAGCACCTGGGTGGCGCCGATGACGGCGATCCGGTTGCCGTTCACGGTCGTCCGCCAGGGCTTGTACGCCTGGGCCTCGGTCGCGCCGACGCCGACGACCGGGAACCTCGCGCGCCTGATCGCGGCCAGCGAGTCGGTGAGGCCGCTCTCCATGTAGTCCATGCCGTGGTTGTTGGCCATGGAGGCGACGTCCACCCCGGCGGCCTTCAGCGCGGTCAGCGCCGAGGAGGGGGCGCGGAAGGTGAACTGCTTGCCCGGGGCGGGGGTGCCGCCGGTGGTGATCGCGGTCTCCAGGTTGACCATCGCGATGTCGGACCGGCTGAGCACCTTGGCGATCGGGCCGAGCGCGGTCCGCGGGTTCGCGTCCAGCCGGGACCGCAGCACCCCTTCGAAGTGCACGTCACCGCCGAAGGAGATGGTGTACGGCCGGCGCTCGGGCTTGGGCCGGGCCGAGGAGGTGGGCTTCTCCACGACGTCCGGCGTCGATGTGGCGGGTTCCGGGGACGCCGACTGCGCCGCCGTACAGGCCGCGGAGAGCGCTGCGGCGACGACGAGGGCGGCGGCGGCCCCGAGTCGGCGGGGGAGGTAGGTGTCCATCGGTATCCGAGGATGCCACCTCAGAGGGCACATCCGGCACAACCCGGCCGATGGAGTGTCATCTCCTCAAAACTGGTATAGCTCAAATACTTGAATGATTCCTGTTTGGGACATAGCGTGTGTCTCGTGGACGACAGGGACCGGCTCCGCCGGGCGGGACTGCGGGTGACCGCGGCCCGCCTGGCGATCATGCAGACCGTGCGAGACGGCGACCATCTCGACGTGGACGCCATCCATCGGGGCGTGCGGGAGCGGGTCGGTCAGGTCTCCCTGCAGGCCGTCTACGACTCCCTGCACTCCATGCAGCGCGGCGGGCTCCTGCGGAGGATCGAGCCTCCCGGCAGCCCCGCCCGGTACGAGACGCGGGTGGGCGACAACCACCACCATCTCGTCTGCAGAGAGTGCGGAAGGGTCACCGACGTCGACTGCGCCGTCGGGCACGCCCCGTGCATGGCCCCCGTCTCCGACGCCGGATACCTGGTGGACGAGGCGGACGTCATCTACTGGGGCGTGTGTCCCGCCTGCCGTCCCGTTGAGGCTCGCTGAAGAAGATCCGGAGGACTGTTCATGAGCACCAGGCCCACCACCACCGACGCAGGCATCCCCGCGCCGAGCGACGAGCACTCCCTTTCGGTAGGCCCGAACGGACCCCTGCTGCTGCAGGACCACTACCTGATCCAGAAGATGGCGCACTTCAACCGGGAGCGGGTGCCGGAGCGGGTGGTGCACGCCAAGGGCGGCGGCGCCCACGGCATCCTGCAGATCACCGAGGACGTCAGCCAGTTCACCAAGGCCGGCCTGTTCGCCAAGGGCAAGGAGACCCCGCTCTTCCTGCGCTTCTCCTCCGTGGCCGGCGAGCTGGGCAGCCCCGACACCCAGCGTGACCCGCGCGGCTTCGCGATCAAGTTCTACACTGAGCAGGGCAACTACGACATCGTCGGCAACAACACGCCGATCTTCTTCATCCGCGACCCGCAGAAGTTCTCCGACTTCATCCACAGCCAGAAGCGCCGCGCCGACACCAACCTGCGCGACCACAACATGCAGTGGGACTTCTGGACGCTCTCCCCGGAGAGCGCCCACCAGGTCACGTTCCTGATGACCGACCGCGGCACCCCGGCGTCCTGGCGCCACATGCACGGCTTCGGCTCGCACACCTTCCTGTGGTACAACGCCGGCGGCGAGAAGTTCTGGGTCAAGTATCACTTCAAGACCGACCAGGGCATCAAGAACTTCACCGACGCCGAGGCCGGCGCGGTCATCGCGCAGGACGCCGACCACCACATCCGCGACCTGCACACCGCGATCAAGAACGGTGACCACCCGTCCTGGACGGTGAACGTGCAGATCATGCCGTTCGAGGACGCGGCCGACTACCGCTTCAACCCGTTCGACCTGACCAAGGTGTGGCCGCACGCCGACTACCCCGAGATCACGATCGGCCGGTTCGTCCTGAACCGCAACCCGGAGAACTACTTCGCCGAGGTGGAGCAGGCCGGGTTCGAGCCCGCCAACCTGGTGCCGGGCATCGGCCCGTCCCCGGACAAGATGCTCCAGGGGCGGCTGTTCTCCTACCCTGACGCCCACCGCTACCGCATCGGCGCCAACTACCTCCAGCTGCCGATCAACCGGCCACTGTCGCCCGTCCACAGCTACAACAAAGACGGCCAGATGGCCTTCGTCAACCCCGCCGACCCGGTCTACGCCCCCAACACCGTGGGCGGCCCCGCGGCCGACCCGTCGCTGTACGAGGGTGAGAACTACCAGGTGACCGGGGAGATCATCCGTTCCGCCTACGCCCTGCACCGCGAGGACGACAACTTCGTCCAGCCCCGCGCGCTGTGGGAGAACGTCCTGTCCGAGACCGACCGGGCCCACCTGGTGAGCAACGTGGTCGGCCACGCCTCGGCCCCCGAGGTCACCGCGGACATGAAGAAGCGCGTCGTGGAGTACTGGACCAACATCCACAAGGACCTCGGCCAGAGCGTCGCCCAGGGTCTCGGCGTCGGCGTCTGACCCGGCGCACCGGGAAAAGCCCGGAACCGCCTGATCCGACGTGCCCGGGAAACCCCGGAACCGTCTGATCCGGAATGCCCGGGACGACCGGCCCGACGCGCCCGGGAAAGCCCGGAACGACCGGTCCGCGCGGCCCGCACCCTCTCACCGGGGTGCGGGCCGCCGCCGTCTCCGGACGTCCGTACGGCAGTGCCCATGGCGACACTTCGTGTCGCGGCTCGGGGGCTCAGACCCGGTGCCTTCCCTCGCTGTGCTCATGGCGACACTTCGTGTCGCGGCTCGGGGGCTCAAGCCCGGCGTCTTCCCTCGTCGTTCGCTCGCTGCGCTCGCTCTCTCCTCAGTCCAGACACCGGCGCCCCCTCACGGGCCCATGGCGACACTTCGTGTCGCGGCTCGGGGGCTCAAGCCCGGCGTCTTCCCTCGTCGTTCGCTCGCTGCGCTCGCTCTCTCCTCGGTCCAGACACCGGCGCCCCCTCGCGGTACCCGGACGGCTGGGACGGTGTGATCCGAGCGTCCGGGGCGGCGCGATCCGATGATCGTTCGGAAAAGCGGGATCCGCGCGCATTAGGCTTACGCGCGTGACCACCCCTCCAGAACAGGACCGTCTGCACGCTCAGCTCGCCTTCGCCATGGAGATCGACAAGCTCAGACGCATCGTGCGCCGCAACACCCTGATGGACGGGTCGCGGCGAGAGAACGACGCCGAGCACTCGTGGTACGTGGGCATGCTGGCGATGGTGCTGGCCGAGCACGCCCCGCCGGGCATCGATCTGGACAGAGTCGTCGCGATGCTGCTCGTCCACGACATCGTCGAGATCGACGCCGGAGACACCTTCGTCTACGACGCCTCCGCCGTGGAGGCCCAGGCCGGCCTGGAGCGCAAGGCCGCCGACCGGATCTTCGGGTTACTCCCGGACGACCAGGCCACGCGACTGCGGGCGCTGTGGGACGAGTTCGAGGAGCGCGAGACCCCGGAGGCCAGGTTCGCCAGGGCCCTCGACCGGATCGCCCCGATCCTGGCCAACCACCACAACGAGGGCGGCACCTGGTCGCTGTACAAGGTGACCGCGGAGCAGGTGCTGGAGAAGGTGAAGATCATCGAGGAGGGCTCGCCCACACTCGGCGCCTACGCCACGGAGATCGTCGAGCTCTCGGTCAGCCGGGGACATTTGGCGCGTGCATAACACCGTTCCCGGGTAGGTCCCTATCGCTTGGAAAGGGGACGATCGTGAAGGAAAACGTTAAAACGAATCGCCAGAGCTTCCGCAAGCTCGTTCCGCCCGTCGACCTCGTCGGCAACGTGGAGCGCTCGACGAAGCTGGACCGCCCGATCCAGGCGGTGTCCAAGGCGGTACGGCGGCGGCTCGGCCCCGGGTTCCTGCGCGACCTGCTGCACGGAGTTCCCACCGGCAAGCCCCTCCACCCGCCGCTCACCGACGTCACCCTGGGCTGCTGGATATCGGCGTCGCTGCTCGACGTGACCGACGTCGACCCCCGGGCCTCCCGGACGCTGATCGCGGCGGGCCTCGCGGCGTCCGTTCCCACGGCCGCGTCCGGGATCACCGACTGGTCGGCGCTCCACCGCGAGCAGCAGCGGGTCGGGTTCGTGCACGCGCTGGCCAACGTGGCCGCCCTGACCCTCTACGCCGGCTCCCTGCTGCTGCGTGTGCGGGGCGACGAACGGCGCGGCCGGATGCTGTCGTTCGCCGGACTGGCCGTCGGCGGCTTGGGCGCCTACCTCGGCGGCCACATGTCGTACCGGCAGGCGGCCGGGGCCAACCACGCCGTGTCGGTCTCCCACCTGGTCCCGCTGGGCTGGCATGACCTGTGCGAGCTCAAGGACCTGCCGGACGGCCGCCCGGTGACCCGGCGGCTGGGCTACATCGACCTGTTCGTGCTGCGCAGGGGCGAGGACGTCACCGTGCTCGCCGACCGCTGCTCGCACCTGGCCGGACCGCTGCACCAGGGGCGCGTGACGTCCGTACAGGGCGCCGACTGCGTGGTGTGCCCCTGGCACGGCAGCACGTTCCGGCTGTCCGACGGCACGGTCATGCACGGCCCCGCCACCGCCCCGCAGCCGGCCTTCGAGTCGAGACTGCGCCGCGACGGCGTGCTGCAGGTCCGTCCCGTCCCGGCGTGACCTCTCCGTCCGGTCCACCGGTCCGGTTCCGCCAGGCGCCGTTCCGCGGGTCCCCTTCGCGAAGGGGACCCGCGGAACGGCGCCTGCGTCTCCCGGCGGCCGGGGCTTCAGGGGGCCGTCATTCCTCGTCCTCCGACCGGCCGTCGGCGGGGTGTTCGACGAGTGCGAGGACCCGGCTGGACATGAACCGCGCGGTGCGAACCGCCGTCCCGCTGCGGGTGACCTCGCTGACTTCGACCACGCCGCCCCGGCGGTTGGCTATCTCGACCCGGCGGCCCGCCTTGGTCGCGACGACGTCGTAGGTGCGCGAGCTGTCGCCCGCATCGATGACGATCTCTACACGGTCGCCTTTCATGACCGTATTGTTCCCGCAAGTGAGGGATTTTAGCCGTACACCAGTTTGACGATCGCCACGACGCCGATGCACACGATGAAGCCGCGCAGCACCGGCGCCGGCAGCCGTCTGCCGACCTTCGCGCCGAGGAACCCGCCGATCGACGCCCCGACCGCGACCAGCGCGACCGCCCGCCAGTCCACCACGTCCCGCCCCGAGAACAGCGAGAACCCGATGAACAGAAGCGCCGCGGTGCCGTTGACCAGCACCGAGAGCACGTTCTTGGCGGCATTGACGCGCTGCAGGCCGTCGTCGAGAAAGCTGCCGAGCAGCCCGATGAGCAGCACGCCCTGGGCGGCGCCGAAGTAGCCGCCGTAGGCGCCGGCGGCGAGGACCCCGATCCACAGCAGGGGCCCGCCGTGCGGATGGGCGTGCTCGCGCCGGGCGGCCAGCCACCGGTTGAGCCTCGGCTGGACCACCACGAGCACACAGGCCAGCCCGATCAGGACCGGCACGACCACGTCGAAGGTCTCGGCGGGCAGGAACAGCAGCAGGACGCTTCCGATCAGCGCGCCCAGGGTCGAGGCGACCCCCAGCCGGGCCAGCCGCCCGCGCTGCCCCACCAACTCGGCGCGGTAGCCGAGCGCGCCGGTCAGCGACCCCGGAACCAGGCCGATGTTGTTGGAGACGTTCGCCACGATCGGCGGCAACCCGACGGCCACCATGGTCGGAAATGTGATCAGCGATCCCGAGCCGACGACGGCGTTGATGCCGCCCGCCGCGATCCCCGCCGCCAGGACGGCGACTGCCTCCCACGGTGTCATCTGGCCCCTCCTCGGTCGTACGGCTCGCGCCCGATGATCGGTGCACGGCCTCCACCGGATGCTAGGAGGGGAACGTCGGTGAGCCGTCGGCGGGGTGGCAGGCCCCGCCGCGCGGCCGGAGCGGGCCGTGGCCCGCGGGCCCGGCCGGAGCGGCCCGGAAACGGTCGGAGAGGCTCAGAAGCCGTACGCGCGGGCGTACCAGCGGCCGTCGCGCCCGCGCTCCAGGTTGAGCGGGATGCCGAAGGTGCGGGAGAGGTTCTCGGCGGTCATCACGTGATCGATCTCACCCTGCGCGACCACCGAGCCGTGCCGCAGCAGCAGGGCGTGGGTGAACCCGGCGGGAACCTCCTCCACGTGGTGGGTGACCAGCGCCATCGTCGGGGACTTCGAATCCTGCGCGAGCGCCGACAGGCGGCGGACGAGATCCTCCCTGCCTCCCAGGTCGAGCCCGGCGGCCGGCTCGTCCAGCAGCAGCAGCTCGGGGTCCGGCATGAGCGCGCGGGCGATCTGCACCCGCTTGCGCTCGCCCTCCGACAGCGTGCCGAACCGGCGCCGGATCAGGTGGGCACAGCCGAGCTGGTCGATCAGCTCGACGGCGCGGGTGACGTCGCCGGAGTCGTACTCCTCGTTCCAGCGGCCGATGATGGCGTAGGAGGCGGTGAGGACGAGGTCGATGACCTTCTCCTCCGGCGGCACCTTCTCGGCCAGCGCGGCGCTGGCGAGCCCGATGCGGGGGCGCAGGTCGAACACGTCGGTCTGCCCGAGGCGCTCGCCGAGGATCTCCACCACTCCCTCGGAGGGGAACAGCATCGCGCCGACGACCTGGAGCAACGTCGTCTTGCCCGCGCCGTTGGGACCGATGACGACCCATCGCTCGTCTTCGTGAACGGTCCATTCGATGTCTCGAAGCAGCGCCGCCCCGTCCCTGCGCACGGTGACGTCCTGTAGCCGAAGCACCTGACCGCCCATGCCCCTACCCCTCCTAGAGAATCGCTGGAACAAAACCTATTGCAGGACAAGCGCATATCGTGGACCGGTGCACCCTGATTCACAGATCTCGGCCACCCTGGTCTGCTGGGGCAACGCCTGGCTGACGGGTCAGGTCGGTCTCGACGAGGCCGTCGACCGCGTCGAGCGCCGCGGCGGCCCCCAGCTCGTCGCCACCGGGACCGGCGACACCGGCCTGCGCGGTTTCCTCGCCGACCTGCGGATGGACGGCATGAAGTCGCTGCGCTTGGCCCTTCCCGTGCCGGGCGACCCGCTCGGACTCACCGGGCCGCCCCCTTTCAACTCCGCGGCCATCGAGGCCGGGCAGGCGGCGATCGCCGTGTTCCCCGACCGGTGCGTCGGGCTTGTGCCCGCGTCCGACCGCCGCGGGTCATCGTACGCCGGGGTCCGCTGGAGCGCGCTCGCGGCCAGCGCCAACGCCCCGGACGTCCCCTCCCTGGCCGAGGCGGAGCACGCCCTGACCATGGCGATGCGCACGGCCACCGACACCCTGCTCGGACTGGGCGGCCCCACCCAGGGGCATCCCCGGCCGAGGGACGCCGACGACGGCCTGGCCCCGGGTTACCCCGCTCGCGCCCACCGGGTGGCGGCCCTCGCCGCCCGGCTGGCCGCCGTGCTGCGGGTCGCCGACGACCGGGGGCTCACCTCGGGGCAGATCGCCGCCCGCGGCGCCGCGCTGCGCGACCTCGACCGCGCCGTACGGCGAGCGCGGGTGGCCGCCCACCACGCCATCACCGAACTCGTCTGACACCGGGCTCAAGCCCCCGAGCCGCGACGCGCAGCGTCGCCATGAGCCCGCGAGGGGGCGCCGGTGTCTGGACCGAGGAGAGAACGAGCGCAGCGAGCGACCGACGAGGGAAGACACCGGGTCTGAGCCCCCGAGCCGCGACGCGCAGCGTCGCAATGAACACAACGTCGCAATGAACACAACGTCGCAATGAATACAGCGTCGCAATGAACTCAGCGGGCCTGGCGGGACCGGCGCACCGGCCCGCCACCCTCCTCGGGCTCGGCGAGGGGGCCGCCGACGAGCCGCATCAGCGCGTTGACGAACGCCTGCCGCTCCCCCTCGGGCAGCGCGGCGAGCACCTCGGCGTGAACGCGATCGACGATCTTCGCGCCCTCGGCGACGATCCGTATGCCCTCCTCGGTGACCGAGATGATCCGGGCCCGGCGGTCGGTGCTCGACGGGCGGCGTTCGGCGTATCCGGCCCGCTCCAGTTTGTCGATCGTCACGACCATCGTGGTCTTGTCGAGGTCGGCCAGCTCCGCGAGCTGGATCTGGGTGCGCTCGGCCTCGGCCGCGTGCCACAGGACGCACTGGTCGCGCGGGGTGATGCCGATCTCGGCGAGGGCCGCGGTCAACCGGGTCGTCAGCACGTGGCCGGCGTGCATGAGCATGCCGGTGAGGTCGCGGACGGTTCGCGGGGGCGCGCTCATTGTCATACCGCTCGTCATACCGCTCGTCATGGTGCGAGCCTAACAAATCGTCCCGCTGCGAGATGATCCCGCAGCGAAACCAACCGGCGGGTCCGGCCGTCCGGCCTGGGCGGGAACCGGATCGGCGGCCCCGCTCCGGGCCGAGGCGGACACGGTCCGGTCGCTCAGGCCAGGCCGTGGCGGACGGCGTAGAGGGCCGCCTGCGTCCTGTCCTGCACGCCCAGCTTCATCAGCACGTTGGAGACGTGCGTCTTCACGGTCTTCTCCGCCACCGCCAGCTCGCGGGCGATCTCCCGGTTGGACCGGCCCGAGGCGATCAGCGCGAGCACCTGACTCTCGCGGCCGGTCAGCGGCGCCACCGGGCCCGCTCCCCGCCGGGGCGGGACGGACGCGGCCGGGTCCGCCGGGGCGACCCCGGCCGGAGCTTCCGGGGCGACCGGAGCAGCCGACAGCACCGCGCCGGCGGCCTCGGGGGCGAGCAGCACCTGGCCGCCGTGGACGGTCCGGATGGCCTGGACCAGCGTGCCGGGATCGACGTCCTTGTACAGGAACCCGGCCGCCCCCGCCCGCAGCGCCGGGGCGACGTCCTCCGGGTCGCCGACCGAGGTCAGCACGAGGACCCGCGGGCCGCCCTCCCGGCCGGCGAGGCGGGCCAGCGTGCCCGGGCCGTCGAGGACCGGCATCCTCAGGTCGAGCAGCAGCACGTCCGGGGCGAGCGACTCCACCAGGGCGAGCGCCTCGGCGCCGTCGGCGGCCTCGCCCACCACGTCGAGGTCGTCCTGCAGGTCCAGGAACGTGCGCAGGCCCTGCCGTACGACCGGGTGGTCGTCGGCGATCAGGACGCGGATCACGCGGGGACCTCCATCCGCACCAGCGTGCCGGCGCCCGGCCGCGACGTCACGCGCACGTCCCCGCCCAGGGCGCCGGCCCGTTCGCGCATCGAGGCGACGCCCAGCCCCCGTCCGGTCGCGGCGGCCACGTCGAATCCCCGCCCGTCGTCACGCACCTCCAGGACCAGCCGGTCGCCCTCGCAGCCGAGCCGTACGGTGACCGTCCGGGCCGCCGCGTGCCGGGCGGCGTTGTGCAGCGCCTCCTGGGCGACGCGCAGCACGGCCGCCCCCGCCGCCGGCTCGAACTCGCACACCGGGGCCTCCTCGAAGGAGAAGTCGGCCGGGTGCAGGCGGTCCAGCAGCCGCACGTGCTTGCGCAGCGTCTCGGCGAGGCCGTGGCGGTCGAGGTCGGCCGGGCGGAGCTCGACGATCACCTCGCGCAGCTCGGCCAGCGCCTCCCCGGCCATCCGCTCCACCCGCTCCAGTTCCCGCCGGGCCCGCCCGGGGTCGCGGTCCAGCAGGGAGCTCGCGGCCTGGGCGGTGAGGCGGAGCGAGAACAGCTTCTGGGTCACCGCGTCGTGCAGTTCCCTGGCCATCCGGGTGCGCTCCTCGGCCAGGGCCAGCTCCCGGCCGCGCTCGTACAGGCGGGCGTTGGTCAGCGCGATCGCGGCGTGCGCGGCGAACAGCGTGAGCAGCCTCTGGTCCGCCTCGGTGAAGCCGCCGGGGGTCCGCTTGTCTGCCAGGAAGACGATGCCGAGCACCCGGTCGCCGTCGCGGATCGGCACCCCGAGGAAGTCCTTGAGCACCGGGTGGGCGCGCGGCCAGTACTCGAACCGGGGGTCCCTGCGGATGTCGGGCAGCCGGACGGGCGCCCCCTCGCGCAGCATCGCGCCCAGCATGCCGTGCTGGCGGGGCATCGGCCCGATCGCCTTCCACTGCTCGTCGGTGATGCCGTCGGCGACGAACTCGGCGAACGCCCCGTCGTCGTCGGGCACGCCGAGCGCGGCGTAGCGGGCGTCCAGCAGCCGGCGCGCCGACCGCACGATCACCTGCAGCACCTCCCGGACCGACAGGTGCCTGGTGACCGCGAGGACGGCGGAGCTCACCGCGTGCAGGACGTCGTCCCGGTCCTCGTCACCGGAACTCCCGGAGCCCATCGCGTTCACAGATGGAACTCTAGACGTTCTGCCTGGTGGAGCGGCTGGGGCGGCGGTCCTAGGACCATGGGCCCGCGGGGTCCTGCTGCCGGTGGCCGATGTGCGGCACGGAGCCGGTTCCTAGCGTCGGGGACATGACGAAGACAGCACTCATCACCGGCGCGTCCCGCGGACTCGGGCTGGCACTGGCCCGCTCCCTGACCGTCGACGGCTGGCGCCTCATCCTCACCGCGCGGGGAGAGGAGGCGCTGCGCTCCGCCGCGGGCGGCCTCGGCGCCCTCGCCCTGGCCGGGGACGTCGCCGACCCGGCCCACCGGGACCGGCTGATCCGGGCCGTGGAGGACCACGGCGGGCTGGACCTGCTGGTCAACAACGCCTCGGGGCTGGGCACGGTCCCGTTGCCGCCGCTGTCCCACTATCCGCTCGGGGAGCTGGAGGAGCTGCTGCGGACCAACGTGCTGGCCCCCCTGGCGCTGATCCAGGCGGCGCTGCCGGGTCTGCGGGAGCGGCGCGGCGCGATCGTCAACGTCACCTCCGACGCGGCCGTGGAGGCGTACGAGGGCTGGGGCGGCTACGGCGCCACCAAGGCGGCCCTGGAGCAGCTCTCCAACGTCCTGGCCGCCGAGGAGCCGGATGTCGCCGTGTGGTGGGTGGACCCGGGCGAGATGAACACGGCCATGCTCGCAGAAGCGGTCGGCGAGCAGGAGGCGGCGACGGCCTCCCCGCCGGAGAAGGTGGTTCCCACGCTGCGGCGGCTGGTGGCGGAGCGCCCGCCGAGCGGGCGGGTGAGCCACTCATGAGCGGCGCGCGCGACTTCACGCTCTCCGGACTCCTCGACGGCATCTCCGACGGCCTCTCCGGGGACGGGCGGAACCCCGGATCCGCGGAGGGCCTCCCCACCGGCGGCGCGGACGGTCTCCTCACCGGAAGCGCGGGCGGCTTCACCCTCCCGGACGACCTGGAGGCCCACGAGCCGCCCGAGGCGCGGGGGCTGGCCCGTGACGGCGTGCGGCTGCTGGTCTCGCGGCGCGGCACCGGGGAGATCGGCCACCACAGGTTCACCGACCTGCCCCGGCTGCTGGAACCCGGTGACCTGCTGGTGGTCAACAACTCCGCCACGCTCCCGGCGGCGGTCCGGCTCGACCGGCTCGCGGTGCACTTCTCCACCGAGTGCGAGGACGGGACCTGGCTGGTGGAGCTGCGCCGCCGCGCGGGACGGCCCACCGGGACGGCGGGCGACGGTACGGGAGCGGCGGGCGGGGGGACGGCCCGGGTGGACGACGAAGCGGGCACGAGCGAGCCGTACCCGGGCGGCGTGCCCGGCGAGTGGCTGCCGCTGCCCGGCGGAGCCACGCTGCGCCTCCTGGAGCGGCGGACGCCGCGCCTGTGGCGGGCCCGGCTGGACCGCGAGGTCCTCGGCTACCTGCGCCGGTACGGCGTGCCTATCCGCTACTCCTACGTGGGCCGGGACTGGCCGCTGACCGACTACCAGACGGTCTTCGCCCTGCGGCCCGGCAGCGCGGAGATGCCGAGCGCCGGGCGGCCGTTCACCGCCGCCCTGGTGACCGAGCTGGTGTCGCGCGGGATCGGCGTCGCGCCGATCACCCTGCACACCGGGGTCGCCTCGCCCGAGGCGGACGAGCCGCCCTACCCGGAGAGGTTCGAGGTGCCGGAGACCACCGCGCGGCAGGTGGCGTCCGCGCGCGAGGCCGGGGGCAGGGTGGTCGCGGTGGGCACGACCGTGGTGCGGGCGCTGGAGACGGCCGCCCTGCCCGGAGGCCGGATCGGGGCCGCGAGCGGCTGGACCACCCACCTCGTCACCCCACGGTCCGGGGTGAGGGTCGTGGACGGCCTGGTGACCGGGTTGCACGAGCCGCGCTCCAGCCACCTGCTGATGCTGTCGGCGCTGGCCGGTGACGAACTGCTCTCCCGGTCCTACGCGCAGGCCCTCGGGGAGGGCTACCTGTGGCACGAGTTCGGCGACGTCCACCTGATCATCCGCTGACGTCCGGCCCTTCCGGCCGGCTCCGAAGGGGTCGCGATCCGGTCACCGGGCACCGGAGGCGCAGCCGGCCGGAAACGAATTCCAGGGGGTGGGGAAATCGCGGACGCCCGATCCGTCACGGCCACCCGCCCGGCGAGCAGGCGCGCCGGGTGGTTCCGGCCCTGGAACGGTTCAAGTCCAGGCGGAAAACGGCTGGTGAATGAGCCGGGGAATCACCCGGCAGGACCCGGAAGGCCCGGGTTGACAGGGGTTCCGGCGTCCCCGGCAGGAGTTCCGGCGTTCCGCCGGTTCACCGCCGATACATCAATCGTCTCCCTCGGGAACCCGAATTCCAGTCCCTCTTTCCCGCCGAATGTGGTAAAAATCTTGAACTTTCACGGGGAACGTGTGATATCCCCGTTCCCCCCTCAACTGGGAGACGTTTAATGCGCCACCCGATCTCTAAGATCGCCACCCTCGCCGTGGCCGCCCCGCTCGCGGGGGCGATGCTGTTCGCCGCCCCGGCCACCGCGGCCCCCATCTCTCCCGCCGCGGCCTCGACGGCCTCCGCCGCCTCCGCGGCCAAGAAGGCCGACGACCCGTTCTCGGTCTTCGCCGTCAAGGGCACGACCCCGAAGAAGGTCCGCCCCGGCGGGAAGATCACTTACTCCCTCAAGGCCACGAACACCGGCCCCTACGAGTCCAAGGCCGGGGAGTACTACGTCGTGGTGTACGCCCCCAAGGGCGTCGACGTCGGCGGGAAGTGGTCCTACTACGGTCCCAAGAAGAGCCAGTGCGTCAGCGACGGCCCGATCGCCGTCTGCGCGGTCGACAAGACCATGAAGGTCGGCGACTCGGTCTCCTTCACCTTCAGGATGAACGTCAAGAAGAACGCCAAGGGCACGCTGAAGACCACCCTCGGCGTTCTGGCCTACGACGTGCCCAACGGCGCGGAGAACCTGAGCCGCGAGGAGCTGGAGCGCCTCGGCGTCAAGAGCTGGCTCTACGGCAAGCGGTACAGCACGCGCGTCGTGCGCTGACCGGGGTTCCCGGGCGGCCGTGAACCGCGCGAAGGCCCCCGCCGGAAGGCGGGGGCCTTTCCGCGTGCCGGGCACGGATCCCACGCGCACCGAACACGAACGCCGCGCCGGACGCGAGCCCCGCGCACCGGCTTATGAGGGGATGTGCCGGTTGTAAGGCGAGGGCGAACTCCAGGCGTCCGCATGGTGAACCGTATCCACGGCATTTTCCACGGCCAAGTAGCGTAGATGGCGATGAACCAGCGCACGCTCCTGATCACATTGACCGGGCCGGACCGGCCGGGTGTCACCTCCCGGCTCTTCTCCGTCCTCGCCGGTTTCCCCGTCGTCGTCGCCGACATCGAGCAGGTCGTCATCCGCAGCCGGCTCACCCTCGGCGTCCTCGTCGCCTACTCCGGAGGTCCGCCGACCGGCACCGGCGGCACCCTCGGCGCCATGTGGACCGCCGTCGAGCGCATCGCCGAGGACATGGGCCTGCACGTCGAGCTGACCACCGGCACCGACCTGCAGGAGAAGCGGCGGCGCGGGCGACTGCACGTCACCGTCCTGGGCTCGCCCCTGCAGCCCGCCGCGATGGCCGGCATCGCGGGCCGGATCGCCGCGGCCGGGGCCAACATCGACCGCATCGAGCGCCTGTCCAACTACCCCGTGACCAGCATCGAGATGTCCGTCTCCGGCGCCGACCCTGACATGCTGCGGGCCAGCCTCGCCGCCGCCGCGCACGCGCACCAGGTGGACGTGGCCGTGCAGCGGAGCGGCCTGTACCGCAGGGCCAAGCGACTGATCGTGATGGACGTCGACTCCACGCTCATCCAGGACGAGGTGATCGAGCTGCTCGCGGCGCACGCGGGCTGCCTGCCCGAGGTCGCCAAGGTCACCGAGGAGGCGATGCGCGGCGAGATCGACTTCGCCGAGTCGCTGCGCCGCCGGGTCGCCCTGCTGGTGGGCCTGCCCGAGTCGGTCTTCGACACGGTCCGCAAGGAACTGGTGCTCACCCCGGGCGCGCGGACGCTCGTGCGGACGCTCAAGCGGCTCGACTACCGGTTCGCGATCGTCAGCGGCGGGTTCACCCAGCTCACCGACGCCCTCGTCGAGGACCTCGGGATCGACTACTCCGCGGCCAACACCCTGGAGGTGGTGGACGGCGTGCTGACCGGCCGGGTGGTCGGCGAGATCCTCGACCGCCCCGGCAAGGCACGGGCGCTGGAGCGCTTCGCCCGGGAGGCGGGCATCCCGATCAGCCAGACCGTGGCCATCGGCGACGGCGCCAACGACCTGGACATGATCTCGGCGGCCGGCCTGGGCATCGCGTTCAACGCCAAGCCGGTGGTGCGCGAGGCCGCCGACACCGCGGTCAACGTGCCCTACCTCGACTCGATCCTCTACCTTCTCGGCATCCCGCGCGCCGAGGTAGAGGCCGCCGACGCCGAGGACGGTGTCGTTCCGCCGAAGCCGTGAGCGCGGCCGATCCCGGACGGAGCGGCTCCGCGCGCCGTTCCCTCCGGGAGTCCGCGGGCCGGGGCTGGGGCCCGTCCCGGCCGGTTCACGGGCGGGGCCACTCAGCGCCTTCCCGGCTGGTTCACGGACTGCCCCTCAGCGCCGCCCCGGCTGGTTCACAGGCGGCTCCTCAGCGCCGTCCCGGCTGATTGGCCCGGGCCCCTCAGCGCCTTCCCGGCGCCCAGCGGGCTACCCCGCGGCCCGCGCCGAGCCCGATCCACTCGTCCTCGGTCTCCAGGACGGTGAACGCGCCGGGCGGGAAGCCGTCGCCGCCGTCCGTGCCGGTGAGACCCAGGACGAGTTCGTGGACACCGGGGTTGTGGCCGACCAGCACCAGCGTGCGGACCTCGGGGTCGCTCCGCCTGAGCAGCTCAAGAAGCTCGTCGGGATACGCCTCGTAGATGCCCGCCTCGAATCTGACGTCCGCGTCCGGCAGGGCCAGCTCCGCCGTCCGCCGGGTGCGCAGCGCGGGTGAGCACAGCACCACCTCGGGGCGCAGCCCCAGACCGGCGAGCGCCTCGCCCGCCCCGCGGGCGTCGCGCTCGCCGCGCGCCGTCAGCGGACGCTCGCGGTCGGCCAGGCCCGGGACGGTGGCGGCCTCGGCGTGCCTGAGGACGACCAGCGTGCGCGCCGTCATCCCGACGCCCATATGGCGAGCCCGACGATCACCGCGAACACCACGGCCATCCCCAGCAGGATGAGCAGGAGCGTCTTGCCCCCGGAGGGCTGCTGTTCCATCAGATCCGCCGTTCCGTAGGGTCCGGTGAGAGGGGCGCCGGGCCGGTCCGGCGCGACCGCCTCCCCGGCGCGGTTCGCGGGTCCGGGGCGGAACGGCCGCTCGCCGCGTGAAGTGGAGAAGTCACGTGGTCCAGTTTCCCACCGCGCCACCCCGCACTCGTGAAAGGGGTGCGCCGCTCCGGCACACCCCTTTCACGGATTTCACAGACTTCACAGACCTCGCCCGGCCGTACCCGGCCCGGCCTTCGCAGGGCCGTACCTGGTTCCGCCGGCCGTACCGGTCCTCCGGCGCCGCCCGCCTTCAGGGGGCGGAGCCGGGGGGCGGTCCTCAGCTCGGGATCTGCTCCGGCTCCCGGTCGGCGGGCCGGTCCTCCGCCGGGGCGATGCTCGCCGACCGGCGCTTGGAGATCACCACCACGCCGACGACGATGCCGACCGCGACCAGGCTGGCGCCGATCCGCAGCCCCGGGTTGTCGGCGTAGGCCACCACCGCCGGAGCGATGAGCAGCGCCACCAGGTTCATCACCTTGATCAGCGGGTTGATCGCCGGACCGGCGGTGTCCTTGAACGGGTCGCCGACGGTGTCGCCGATGACGGTCGCCGCGTGAGCCTCGGAGCCCTTGCCGCCGTGGTGGCCGTCCTCGACGAGCTTCTTGGCGTTGTCCCAGGCGCCGCCGGAGTTGGCGAGGAAGACCGCCATCAGGGTGCCGCAGGCGATGGCCCCGGCGAGGAAGGCGCCCAGGGAGGCGTATCCGAGGGCGAAGCCGACCGCGATGGGGGTGAGAACGGCCAGCAGACCCGGCGTGGCCAGCTCCCGCAGCGAGTCACGGGTGCAGATGTCGACCACCCTGCCGTAGTCCGGCAGCTCCGTCCCGGCCATGATGCCCGGCTTGGTACGGAACTGCTCGCGCACCTCGAAGACGACCCGCCCGGCCGCGCGGCCGACCGCCATGATGGCCATGCCGGAGAACAGGAACACCACCGACGCCCCGATGATCAGGCCGACCAGGACGTTCGGGGAGTCGACGCTGAGACTGAAGACCTTGAAGCTGCCCAGCGCCCCCTGCACGCTCGCCGACGCCCGGGCCAGCTCCGTCTCGACCGATGTCCGGAACGCGCCGAACAGCGCGGTCGCGGCGAGCACCGCCGTGGCGATCGCGATGCCCTTGGTGATGGCCTTGGTGGTGTTGCCCACGGCGTCCAGCGACGTGAGCACCTGGGCGCCCTCCCCCTCGACGTCGCCGGACATCTCGGCGATGCCCTGGGCGTTGTCGGAGACCGGCCCGAAGGTGTCCATCGACACGATCACACCGACCGTGGTCAGCAGGCCGGTCCCGGCCAGCGCCACGGCGAACAGGGCGATGGTGACGTTGCCGAAACCGAGCAGGAACGCGCCGTAGACGGCGGCGCCGATGATCAGCGCCGAGTAGACCGCCGACTCCAGGCCCACGCTGATGCCGGACAGGATGACCGTGGCGGGACCGGTGCGCGAGCTCTCACCGATGTCCCGCACCGGGCGGCGGTTCGTCTCGGTGAAGTAGCCGGTGAGGATCTGGATGGCGCTGGCCAGCACCAGGCCGATGAGCACCGCGCCGATCGCGATCAGACGCGGGTCGGAGGTGACGGAGGCGATCTGCGGGCTCACTCCGGACAGCTCGGAGAAGCTGCTCGGCAGGTAGAGGAAGGCGGCCACGGCGACGAGCACCGCCGAGATGATCGCCGAGATGAAGAAGCCGCGGTTGATCGCGCTCATGCCGGAGCGGTCGCCGCTCCGCGGGGCGGTGGCGAAGATGCCGATGACCGCCGTGATGACCCCGATCATCGGGACGATCAGGGGGAAGACCAGGCCCTCGGTGCCGAAGGCGACCTTGCCCAGGATGAGGCTGGCGACGAGCATGACCGCGTACGACTCGAACAGGTCGGCCGCCATGCCCGCGCAGTCGCCGACGTTGTCACCGACGTTGTCGGCGATGGTGGCGGCGTTGCGCGGGTCGTCCTCGGGGATGCCCTGCTCGACCTTGCCGACCAGGTCGGCGCCGACGTCGGCCGCCTTGGTGAAGATGCCGCCGCCGACCCGCATGAACATGGCGAGCAGCGCGGCGCCGAAGCCGAAGCCCTCCAGCACCGCGGGCGCGTCGCCCCGGTAGACCAGGACCACGATGGCCGCGCCGAGCAGGCCGAGACCGACCGTGATCATGCCGGCCACGCCGCCGGTGCGGAAGGCGATCCGCATCGCGCGCTTCTCGCCCGACTCGCGGGCCGCCGCGGCGACGCGGACGTTGCCGCGCACCGCCAGCCACATTCCGATGAAACCGGTCAGCGCGGAGAACAGGGCTCCGACGATGAAGAAGACCGACCGGCCGATGGCCGTGCCGGTCGAGGGGGCGGGGAGGAGATAGAGCAGGAAGGGGATCAGGATCACGAAGATCGCGAGCGTCCGGAACTGCCGCGCCAAATAGGCGGAGGCTCCCTGCTGTACGGCTCGCGCGATGTTCTGCATGCGTTCGGTGCCCTGGCCGGCGGCCAGCACCTCCCGCACCAGGACACCCGCTACGGCGAGCGCCAACAGGGCCACGACGGCCACGACGATCACAATGGTGGAGTGGGAACCGCTCAGGGATACCGCTGGCTCATCGGCAACGGCTGATCGAAGCACAGACATCCGACTCTCCTCGGCAAGACGGGTTCACGTCCTGCCCGGAGTGCGCCGCCGTGGATGGTCGGCAGAAGCGGCACACATCCGGGTATTGGCAGTGCCGCTTCCGGTTGCGTCCGCAGACCTCCTCCGGGGAGCCGGACCCGCTGACGGGCCGGTCCGAAGGACAAACCTTGGCCGGTCCAGGGAGTCTACGCAGCGTCGCTGCGGATATAAAGCCTCCGCGCACGGTGAATTGACAGCGTGTTTGGCCGAACCTTGTCAGGAAGCCCGCCGACGAGGCCGATTCGTCTGACACGGTGAGCCCGGAACCAGGTTTCAAGCATTTTTCGGTCTTCAGTGGCAAAAATTATGCTTTGACCGAAAATGAGGGATCGGGAGCGCGGACGGCCGGGTGCCCCGGTGAGGCACCCGGCTACCGGAATCCATGAACGTCGGATCGGGTCCGTCCCGGCCGCCGCCGGGTCAGATCCTGGGCAGGCCGTTGGGAGCCGCGGGCCAGCTCATGCGGATGCGCATGCCCTTGGGGCTCGGATAGACCTGGACATCGTCCGCGAGTCCCGCGATGACCGCGATGCCGAAACCGGACATCAGGGTATCGGGGAGCTGCCCGAGCGGATCATCGATCCGCAACATCCCGCGATCATGCTCCAACTCGTCGCTGGGGGCCGAGTCGGTGACGGTCACCTCGAAACGCCCCAGGTCGTCGGAGAGCTCGATGCGGATCGGCTCCCCCGGACAGTGAAGGCGGTGCGCCTCGACGGCCCGGGAGCACGCCTCCCCGACGGCGAGCCTTACCTCGTCCAGCACCGACTCCTCCACCCCGGTTCGCCTGGCGATCGCGGTGGCGACCAGGCGTGCCGTTCGGACGTGGGCGGGAAGTGCGCTGAACGTCAGCTCGACGGTGGCCATGACTACTTGTCTCGGCCGTGAGCTTCCTTGGCCTCATCGACCGAGGCGTAGATCCCGAAGACCTTGGTCAGACCGGTGATCCGGAAGATCTTCAGGATGCGCTCCTGGGTGCAGACCAGCTCCAGCGAGCCGTCGTGCGCCCGAACTCGCTTGAGCCCGCCGACCAGGACACCAAGGCCCGTGGAGTCGAGGAAGTCGACCTTCTCCATGTTGACCAGGAGGTGGAAGTTTCCCTTGTTGACCAGGTCGATCAGGAGCTCACGCAATCTGGGCGCGGTGTAGACATCGATCTCACCCTCGACCTCGACGATGGTGAGACGGTCCTCGGAATGGTGGTCCAACTTCAGATCCACAGATCCTCCAGCGCCTTGCCTGCGAAAGTACCGATTCAGGCGTGACTCCCCGGGGCCGGGCGGCCCCAGACGACAAGCCCTGACGCGCGGCATTCAACCATGCGTACGCTCAGTGTCTATACGAAATCACGATTCCCGGCGACTCTGCCCACAGATGCAAGACTGGAAACCAGTGACTCCGCTCTCATCTTCGCCGCTTCAGGCGGGCTCCGCGCTCGCCCGTCTGCTCGACGTTCCCGCACGTCGGGCGCGAGTGACCCATGTCGAGCACGTCCCCGCCCGGCCCGCTGCGCCGGTGAGCTGGCCGGATTGGGTGGACGAACGCCTGGTTACGCGCTGGGCGAACCTGGGCGTCACCGGCCTGTGGCGGCACCAGATCGAGGTGGCCGAACTGGCCCGCGGCGGGCAAAACGTGATCATTGCCACAGGGACCGCCTCGGGCAAGACCCTCTCCTATCTCGTCCCGGCCGTCTCCGAGGTGCTCGACGGCGGCACGGTGCTCTACCTGACGCCGACCAAGGCGCTGGCCGCCGACCAGCTGCGCACGCTGACCGAGCTCGACCCGCCGGAGCTGCGCGCGGCCACCTTCGACGGCGACACCTCCTTCGAGGAACGGGCGTGGGCCCGGCGGCACGCCAACTACCTCCTCACCAACCCCGACATGCTCCATCGCACCCTGCTGCCCCGGCACGCCCAGTGGTCGGCCTTCTGGCGGCGGCTGCGGGTGGTCGTGGTCGACGAGTGCCACGGCTACCGGGGCGTGTTCGGCTCGCACGTGGCGCAGATCCTGCGCCGGCTGCGACGGGTCTGCACCAGGTACGGCTCCCGCCCGGTCTTCCTGCTCTCCTCGGCCACCGCCAGTGAGCCCGGCGCCTTCGCGGCGCGCCTGACCGGCCTGCCCGCCGAGGAGGTGGCCGTCGACGCCTCTCCCCGGGGCACGACCACCTTCGCCCTGTGGGAGCCGCCCCTGACCGAGCTGCGCGGCGAGGGCGGCGCCCCCGTGCGCCGTCCCGCGACGATGGAGAGCGCCGAGCTCCTCGCCGACCTGGTGGCCGGAGGGGTCCGCACCCTGGCCTTCGTCCGCTCACGCCGCGCCGCCGAGTCCGTGGCCCTCACCACCCGGGCGAGGCTGGAGGACCTGGCCGCCGACATGGGAAGGTCCATCGGCGGCACGAGGACGGCCTCCGACGGCGCGGAGACGCCCGCCGGTGACACCGGAACATCCCCGGGCGAGGTGGAGACGCCCGCCGGTGACACCGGGACGCCCACGGGTGGCACCGGGACGGCCACCGGCGGCACCGGGATGCTCGCCGGCCTCCCGGGCAAGGTGGCCGCCTACCGGGCCGGGTATCTCGCCGACGACCGCCGGAGGCTGGAGCGGGCCTTCCGGTCCGGTGAGCTGCTGGGCCTGGCCACGACCAACGCGCTGGAACTCGGCGTCGACGTGTCCGGGCTGGACGCCGTGCTCATCGCGGGCTGGCCGGGCACCCGGGCCTCCCTCTGGCAGCAGGCCGGCCGGGCGGGCCGGGAGGGGCAGGACGCCCTGGCCGTGCTCATCGCCAGGGACGACCCCCTGGACACCTATCTGGTCCACCACCCGGAGGCACTGTTCGGCCGGCCCGTCGAGGCGATCGTGCTGGACCCCGGGAACCCCTACGTGCTGGGCCCGCACCTGTGCGCCGCCGCGTCCGAGATCCCGCTCACCCCCGACGACCTGGAGATCTTCGGCCCGTCCGCCAAGGAGGTGCTCGCCGGCCTCGTCGAGGACGGGCTGCTCCGGCAGCGCGCCACCGGATGGTTCTGGACCAAGCGGGAACGGGCCACCGACCTCGCCGACATCCGGGGAGCCGGTGGCTCGCCGATCCAGGTCGTGGAGGCGTCCACCGGGCGGCTGCTCGGCACCGTGGACGAGCCCTCGGCCCACACGACCGTGCACGCCGGGGCCGTGTACGTCCATCAGGGGGAGACGTTCCTGGTGGACGAGCTCGACCTGGACGCCGGAGTGGCCCTCGTGGAGGCCGGTACACCGGACTACACGACGTTCGCCCGGGACGTCACCGAGATCTCCATCCTCGAATCACTGCGCTCGCGGCCCCTGGGCCCGGGTGAGCTCCACTTCGGCTCGGTGGAGGTCACCCGCCAGGTCGTGTCGTATCTCAAACGCCGCACCCAGAGCGGCGAACTCCTCGGGGACGAGGACCTCGACCTGCCTCCACGCACCCTGCGCACCCGGGCGGTCTGGTGGACCCTGCCCGTCTCCGTGATCACCCCTCTCGCCGAGGAGGGCCTGGACCTGGGCGGGGCCGCACACGCGGCGGAACACGCCTCCATCGGCCTGCTGCCGCTCTTCGCCACCTGCGACCGCTGGGACATCGGCGGCGTCTCCACCGAACTGCACCCCGACACCGGCCTGCTCACGGTCTTCGTCTACGACGGCCACGAGGGCGGCGCCGGCTTCGCCGAGCGCGGCTACGCCCGGGCCCTCGACTGGCTCACGGCCACCCGCGAGGCCATCGCCTCCTGCGAGTGCGACCACGGCTGCCCCTCGTGCATCCAGTCACCCAAGTGCGGCAACGGAAACGAACCCCTGGACAAGGCCGGAGCACTCCGGCTCCTCGCCGTTCTGCTCTCCCTCGGGGCACGTTCCTAGCACGGCTCGGGAGGCCCCCGGGCACGGCTGTGAGCTCGCGCGCTTCGGGAAAGCCCCTGACGCGACGCGAAGCCGCGCGGCAGGGGGATCCGACGGGAAACCCCCTGACGCGGCTCACGAGCTCGTGCACTTCGGGAAAGCCCTCCGGCGTGGCGCGAAACGCGCTTCCGCGTGGCTGCCGAGCCGTACTCCCATGAACGGCTCCGCCGGACGGCCGGCAGCCGCCTCAGGGGCCTGCCGACGGCTCCGCCGGGGACTCGGCGATGTACACCGGCCCGGCCCGGGCGAGTGCGGTGATCGGCCGAGGACCGAGAACGGGCAGCGACAGCCGTACGGTCACCTGGATGTCGGCGATGCCGTCCTGACCGACGGCGCATCCGGTGACCTCCGCGCCGTTGGCCCGGGCCAGCGCCTCGGCGCGCGCGCATCCGCGGTCGGGAACGACGAAGGCCAGCCGGGCGGCGGCGAGCGCGCTCAGGTCGGCGGCGCTCTGCGCGCGATGTCTTCCCACCCTGGCCGCGCCGACGGCCATGAGCGCCGCCGCCACGGCCCATACCGCCGCCACCACGGCAACCGCCCAGATCGTCGCCGACCCTCGCTCTCGCCAGGCCCGGCTCCGCACCGCCGCCCCGCCCTCGTGCCCATGGTCACGAACCGTGCTCGCTTCCGTCACCGTATCCACTGCCGCTCCTCGGTCGTTCGCCGACCGCGCCCCCGGGCGCCGACCGCCCCTCGTCTGCGCTTCCGGCATCGGCCGCTCCTCGTCTGCGCCCTCCCGGTGCCGACCGCTTCTTGTCCCCGTTGCCGGGCGTCGGCCGCTCCTCGCTCCGCCTCATCCGTTCGCCGCTCCGTCCTCGTGCTGAAGCGGCCCGTCAGGTTGTTCGCACCTCTCCGGCTCATGGCTCCCCCTCGGACCCACCGGGCGCTTCCGGCGCACCGGACGCTTCCGGCGCACCGGACGCTTCCGGCGCACCGGGCGCTTCCGGCACTCCGGGAACTCCGGGCTCCGGCGCGGCGACGGCGGACGCGCCGACCTCGACGGCCGGAAGCGTGGAACCCCAGCGAGGCCGGACACGCGCGGCGACCTCGACTCGGACGGCCTCCGCGGTCACGTCCACCCTGACCGACGCCCCCGCCGGGGCGAGGGCGAGGACATCGGCACGCACCCGCTCCGCGGGCTCACCCCGGGCCGCGGCCCGGGCACCGGCCCGGGCCGCGTCGACGCATTGAAGCTGTGCCCCGACCGCCGCCACCGCCCACAGAGCGGCGGCCAGCACCACCACGACGGCGGGCAGCACCACGGCTGTCTCGGCGGTCACCGACCCCTCGGAACGGCGCGGGCGGGCGAGGGCGCCGACCTGCCTCCCGAACCGGTCAACCGGCCTCCCGAGCCGGTGGAACCCGACAGGCCGTCGGGACCGAGCGAACCGGCATAGCCTGGCGGACCGATGAGCTGGGGCACCCGGCCGCGGACGGATACGGACGCGAGATCTCGAATGTGGAGAGGCGAATGCGTTCGCCGGGCTCATCCGGCCACGTTCAGAGCTCGTTTGATCAGCTTGGAGATCATCTCCTGAACCTCCGGACTCGTGACCACTTTGAAGAGCAGTGCGGCGAACGCGCAGGCGGCGATCGTGCCGACGGCGTACTCGGCGGTGGACATGCCCCGGTCACGGTCCGGACCGGTGAGGGCGGCCGTCCGGCGCGCCAGAGCCTCGCGCGCCCGCGAGGACAACCTCCCCGCCCAGCGCCGCGACCGTACGTGCCACCCGTTCGGCGAGAGCGTCGGCACGCTGCGCAGCGGCCCCCTCCGGACACCGCCGGAGAACGAGCCGGCGGCGGGTGAACTCGGCGAACGAACCATGTCTCCTCCTGAATGCCGCGACCGGACCCCATGCCCGGTGCCTGCGAAGCCAGGGTCCCCGATGCGGGTATGCGCCAAGGGAGGCGAACGACGTTCTGGGGATAACCCGGAGACCAGGAGAGCTCCCTGTGGAAAAGCTCGCTCCCGGTCCGAAGCGCGGGATGAGCGATGGCGAGATCTGTGGGAGGCGTCCGAAATCGTCATCGACGAGGTCGGGAACCTTTCGGGACCCGCCTGACCGGCTTGGTGACGAGACGGACCGCGGCGTCCGCGGTCCGTCTCGTGAACCCCCGGATCTCCGGATGGGCTCATGGGATCGCCCACATGAGCCCATCGGTGATCTGAGAGGTGAGCCGGATGAGCGCGTCGTGGTCGGCCCCCGAACGCGGTTCGCCGACGGACTCGGCATGGCCGAAGACCCTGCCGATATCGTCGCGGGCCTCCCGATCCGGTTTCCCGATCCGGTTTCCCGATCAACGCGGCGAACTCGGGACGGACGACGGCTCTGGCATAGAAAGCGACCCTCACCGCACGTGGGAGAGCCGCCGCCGTACCGAACGCCATGGAAACGGAGTCAACCCGGCACGAAGCTCCGCCGGCGGGGCGCAGGACACGCCGCAGAGCCCCTTCTCCCACCACGCCCTGACCGGGCGTCAGGGAAGGAGCACCTCGCCGGCGAGACCGGCGACGACGGGGACGATCCCGAGGAGGACGAAGGCGGGCAGGAAACAGAGTCCGAGGGGGGCGACGGCCTGAACTCCGACTCGACGGGCCGCGGCGGAGGACGCGGCCCGTGCCTCGTGCCGGGAGTCGTCGGCCAACCGGGTGAGGACATCGGCCACCGGGGCACCGCTCAGAGCCGTCCTGCTCATCGTCCGCGCGAGAGGAGCCAGCGGGCGGTCGGCCGCGAGGGCCCGCCAGGCGCTCTCCGGTGCCGCGCCCAGCCTCAACTGCCCGCCCACCCAGGCCAGCCGGTCCGCGATCGGCCCGCCGATCGCCTCGGCCGTGATGTCGACGGCCCCGGTGACCGGTTGCCCGGCGCGAAGGCAGGCGACCATGAGGTCCGCCGCCAGCGGCAGGTCGGCCGCCACACGGTCGTGCTCACGGCGCGGGCCGGGAGGCTCTCGCCTGCGGAGCATCGCCCACGTGACAACGGCGCCGAGCGCTCCCGCGGCGAGCCCCGGAGCGTCCTCGACGAGGAGGAACACCGTGACGCCCACGGCGGCGCAGAGCATCGTCTCTTTCCGGCCCAGCCGTCGCCTCGCGGCCGGGACGCCGTTCGCCTCGGGTGGACGGAACGGGAGCGCCTCAGCTCCCGCCTGCGGCGTTCCCGGGCTCCCCGGTCTCTTCGACCTCCCCAGCCTCGCCGACCTCTCCGGGATTCCCGGGCCCGCCGGAGCCGCCGGGCCCGGGAATCCCGGTGGGCCCGGAGCCGGCCCGGCCCGGTGAATCCGATGGACGCGCCGGGCCGGGTCGTCGGGTGGTATCCACAACCAGCCCGCGAGCGCGGTGAGCATGACGGTGAGCAGTCCGATCATCTGTCTCTCCCCGAGTCGTTCCTCACGCTTTCCGGGCCCCACGCTTTCCGGGCCTCGCACCTCTTCAGGCCTCGCACCTCTTCGGCTTTCGTGCCTTCGCGTGCTCACCGTTCTAGAGCGCGCCACCTCCGGGGCCCGGAGGCACCTGGACCCACCGCCTCCCGGCCCGGGGCCGCCCTTCCTCCGGGTTTCCGGCGCCGGCTTCCGCCCCACGGTCAGGACCGTTCCGCACGGGCCGCCAGGCGGTGGGTCCACCACAGGCCGCAGCCGTCGAGCGCCAGCCCGGCGAGCAGACAGCCGAACCCCGCCGGGCCGCCGAACAGGAAGTGCAGCGGCCGCATGCCGAGACCGGTGGCCATGACCAGGCCGAGGGCCGGGAGGACCGCCAGCAGGCGTGCGGTGGCACGCGGACCGGCGAGCTGGGCGGCGACCTCCTGGCGATGCGCCTGGGTCTCCCGCAGCGAGGCGGTCACCCGATCGACGAGGACCGACAGCCCCGCCCCGGCGGTCGCGCTCACCCGCCAGCAGGCGGCCAGCCCGCGGAACGCCTCTCCCCCGTGCTGCGGTGCCGCGGCCAGCAGGGCGGCGGGAACGTCTCCCCCGTCTCTCGCCGCCGCCACCAGCGGCCGGACCGCCACCGGGTCGGGGAACTCCACGACCGCCGCGGCCCGGGCCAGCGCCTCACCGGGTGCCCGCCCCGCGGCCAGCTCGGCCGCCAGCCCCTGGCAAAGCTCCAGGGAGGCGGCCCGCCAGGCCGCGGCGCGCCTGGCGGGCCTGGAACGGCGGGTGATCCTCTCCTTCAGGGGCGGAAGCCGGCGGAAAGGACGGCGGCCCATCCGGAGGAGACGCGCCGTCCCCGGATCCGGCCCGGTCCACAGCCAGGCGGCCAGGGTCGCGAGGAACACGGCCGCCGTCATGACCATGCTTCCGGGGCACCGGAGTCCGGGCGGGCCGCTACGGCGGTGATGCCCGGGATCCGCTCCCTGAGGGCCGCGAAGCCGGGGCCGGGGATCGCCTCACCTCCGGCCGGGAAGGTGAGGGCCGGCTCGGCGTCCACCAGGCCCGAGGAGCGGCGGATCATCATACAGATCTCGGCCACCCTGCGGCGGCCGCCGACGTGCCCGCGCACAAGGTGGATGACCACGTCCAGAGCGGCGGCGATCTGGCTGTGGACGGCCTCACGGCTGAGACCCGCGGCGCACGCCAGAGCCTCCAGCCGGGGCGGCACGTCGGTCGCGGTGTTGGCGTGGAGGGTGCCGCAGCCGCCCTCGTGCCCGGTGTTCAGCGCGGCGAGGAGGTCGACGACCTCGGCGCCCCGCACCTCGCCGACGACAAGGCGGTCCGGACGCATCCGGAGGGCCTGGCGGACGAGGTCGCGCAGGCGGACGCCGCCCACTCCCTCCAGGTTGGCCGGACGGGACTCCAGGCGCACCACGTGCGGGTGCTCCGGCCTCAACTCCGCGGAGTCCTCCACCAGGAGCAGCCGGTCACCGGGGTCGGCGAGGGACAGCAGGCTCGACAGCAGTGTGGTCTTGCCCGTGCCTGTGCCGCCGGTGACGAGGAAGGCGAGCCTGGACTCGACCACCGCGGTGAGCACCGGGACGGTGCCGGCTCCGATCATGCCCGCCTCGACGAGGTCGGTGAGGGTGAAGGCACGCCGGGGCGGGAGCCGCAGGGACAGGCAGGTCCCTCCGGGCGCCACCGGCGGCAGGACGGCGTGGAGCCGGACGCCCCCGGGAAGCCTGGCGTCGACATAGGGACAGGCGTCGTCGAGGCGCCGCCCCGCCGCCGCGGCGAGGCGCTGGGCGAGCCGCCGGACCGCGTCCTCGCCGGGGAAGACGACCGGTGTCCGGCGTAGACCGCATCCGTCGTCGACCCACACCTCGCGCGGGCCGTTCACCAGCACGTCGGTGACCTCGGCCTCGGCGAGGAGGGGCTCCAGCGGGCCCGCTCCGATCAGGTCCGCGCACAGGGCGCGGGCGACCGCCAGGATCTCGGCGTCGCCGAGCACCGCGCGCTCGGCTCTGAGCGCGGCGGCGACGTGCGCGGCGCTGGGCTCGACGCCGGCCCTGGCCAGCCGTACGCGGACCGCCTCCACCAGGTCGGGTGAGACGGCGGCGGCCGTGCCGGTGGGGCGGTCGCCGGCACGGCCCGCGGCCGGCTCCCGGTTCATGCCCTGGCTCCGTTCTCGGCTCCGTACAGCGAGACCAGGAACGAGGAGCAGAAACGGCCGAGGGAGGTGCGGCGGCCGACCGGCGGGGCGTCGCCGCGGTTGAGCGCGGCGGCGAGCCGGGGCTGGTCGGGCAGGGCGCCCGCGGAGGGGACGTCCAGTGAGGCGGTGACCACGCTCTCTTCGAGGACCCCGCCGCGCACGACGGCGCGCACCTCGCCCGTGTGCTCGCGCAGCCCGGTCAGGACCTGGGCGGCGGCCAGCACGCCGCGCACGTCGGCCGCGACCACGAGCAGGGTGACGGCGGACCGGCCGAGTGCCTCCGCCGCGGCCGGGTCGAGGCGGCGGGGAAGATCGGCGATCACCAGGTCGAAGCCGCGCGTGCCCGATTCGAGGACCGAGCGCATCGCCTCGGCGGGGATGGCCTGGACCTCCCCGCGGTGGAAGGAGAGCAGGGTCAGCTCGGCGAAGGAGGGCAGGGCGGCCTGGAGGGCGGTGAAGCTGATCCTTCCCTCACGGGCGACCAGGTCGGGCCAGCGGGCCCCTTCGGCCTCCTCCTGACCGAGCAGCAGGTCGAGGCCCCCACCGAGCGGGTCGGCGTCCACGAGAAGGGTGCGGAGGCGGCGGCGGGAGGCGCTCAGCGCCAGCGACGCGGCCAGGACGCTGGCCCCCGCCCCGCCGCTCCCGCCCACGACGCAGACCACGTGCCCCGCCCGCTCGGCCGGCTCCACGACGTCGGCGAACTCGTCGACCAGCCGCCGCTCGGCCGACGGCAGTTCGAGGACGGACTGGGCGCCGACCGCGACGCACCTGCGCCAGGTGTCGGGCTCGTCCGGAGCGCGCGTGACCAGCAGGACGCGGGGCCTGGGCGGCGGCCCGGTGGCGGCCAGGGCATCGGCCAGGTCGCTGCCGACCACGACCAGCGGGGCGCGGTTCCAGTAGGGCCGGGCGTGTGCCGGGGCGTGCGCGACGTCGAGCTCGGCCCCGGCGGCGGCCGCGACGCGGAGCAGGTCGTCGAGCAGGTCGGGGTCTTCGGTGATGACCAGCGGGCGGTCCATGGGTGCCTCCCTGAAATACGGAAGGCCACTTTCCGGGGAAGGCCCCCGTCCCCGAGGCACCGAACACCGCTCTGTGGAAAACCTCGCCGCCGTGGCCGCCCCCTGTGGACGGCCGAGCCGTCGCACCGGCGCGCCGTGTGGACGGAGCCGAGGCCGGGATCGGGGTCGAGGTCGGGCCGGAGAGGCGGACGGGAGCGCGCCGGGCGCGAGGTGGGACCCCGGAAAAAGTGGCGACCCCCGCAGGGGGGAGAGCGGGGGTCGCCGACCGGTCCGGCTCTGGGGGGGTAGAGCCGGTCCCGTTTCAGAAGAAAGCCTTCACCGGTATCGGAGGCAGGACAGGAACGCTGTCGAACGAACTCGTCCACGGCCACCCCGGTACGGGGATACGCCCCAATGCTGCCCGATCAACTTGAGTTTCGTCGAGGAGTAAACGGTGATTTCTTATGGTTTTTCTAAGGTAACGATTCAGTCGCGAGGAACTTCTCATTCACCGCCCCCTCGCCGGGACTTCGCGGACACGAAGGGTGACCAGTCGACCACAATGCCGCTTTTGGCAGTACACGTCCCCTATGTCCCGCAAGCGGGACTAGTCCATGAATGTCCCTCGGTCTGTAAAGGTCTTGGTCTCAGGGGTTCCCATCGGCCTCGATCCGGCATAGAAAGGGTTCAACGGACCACTTGTCCGGGGCATGGCCATCGGGCACCCACGTGCCGCCGAGCCGCGGGAGGCATGTCGGAGCGGGCTCCAACCCGCTCAGTGACATCAGGGTGCACGCCTGGTAACCCGGCTGGACGTGCCAGCGACGGCGCTCCACACCAGGAGCGCCGTCTGCTATGTCCGCGGGTACGGCCAAGCCGTGCCCACGGGGCCCACGGGCCCACGGACAGGGCGGACACCCACCGGCGCCCCGGGCACTCCACCGGCATGACGGGCGCCACACCGGAACACCGGACACCGGCATGACGAGCAGCCACCGCCGCACCGGCCCGCACCGGCATGACGGGCTTCCCACCGGCGCATCAGGGCGCCGCACCCGCACGCCGCCCGCTCCGGACGCGGGAGACCCCACCGCGTCCGGGACCCGGTCAGCGCTGCATGGACTCGCAGATCGCCGTGGCCTCCCGTACCCCGAGGGTCACCGCCGAGGCGCAGTGCCGCACCCAGGCCGCCACCCCTTCCGGGGTGCCGAGCAGGTAGGAGCGCAGGGCCTCCGGATAGCCGGAACCGAGTTCGGCGTGGCCCACCTCGACGGCCACCAGTGACTTGGGGTCGAGACCGAACTCCACCAGGGTCAGCCGTTCCGCGGCCCGGGCGACCACGCCGTCCGCCGACCCGAACGGCCGCAGCACCGCCAGTTCCGCGTGCACGATGGCGGCGAGGACCAGGGCGGGCGCCGTGGACGTCCCCGTGAGGAGGTCAACCAGCCCGTCCACCCGGGCCACGGTCTCCTCCGGGCCGGGCGCGGGGCCCGACCCCAGGGGATCGGGCGCCTCCGCGGTGGTCCGGGGCCGTCCGAGGTCCTCGGTCAGGCCCGCCGCGGCGAGAGTGTGCAGCCTGGCCAGCACCTGGCGCGGCGCCGTACGCCACGTGGGGCTGAGCCGGCCGAGCTCCGCCGAGACGCGCAGCGCGCCCTGGACGACCGGGTCGGTGACCTCGGGGATGGCTTCGAGCGGGATGTCCACGCCGTCCAGCGCGGCGGACGCGCGCGCCCCGTGCAGCGCCGACATGGCCGACACCTGCGGGCTCTTGCGCCGCAGCACGCGATGGCGGTAGAGCCGGTCCACGGCCCCGCGCGCCTCGGCGACGGCCTCGGGCACCCCGGGGAGCTCGGCGATGGCAGCCAATGGGTCGTTCACGCCCCCGACCCTACCGGCCGGTCAACAAAGGGCCGCCCCCGCCCGCCGAAGGCTGGCCGGACGCCCGCCGAACACTCACCGGACACCCGCCGGACCGGTCCGACCTGGGACCCGAGGCATGACGGCCTCGCAGACGCACGTCCTCGCGGGGCGCGGCCCCGGGTCCGGCGTGGCGGACCCGGGGCCGCGCGTCTCCGCCCGCCGAGCCTCCGGCCGCGCATCCGGCCGCGCATCCGGGCGGCAAAACCCGGCCCTCGCCCGGCAAAGCGGCCGGCAAAACGCCCGATCCGTACTCCGGACGGCATCGAACCGGCCTCCCCGCGGCTCTCGCCTCCGCCCCCGGTACGGCGCCGCCTGCTTCCGGCCGGGTCCGGACCGGCCACCGTGGCGATTTGGGCCCGTCGCCGAAACGTTCGGTACGTGCGGCGGGAAACGCGCGGCGCGCCGTTCGGCGAACGCATACCACCGCCCACCGCAAGCCCCTATAAAACCATGGGAATAACGCTTCATCCATTCTTATGGTGTCGAAAGCACAACGTTTTCCCGACGTCCGTCACCGAGCGTCAAGACCGTTGTGAACCGCGCTGAACCCCTATCACCGGTTGGTACAGACCTGTCTAGACCTCTTGTGGCGGGCACCGCTGGCCTGGTGAAGTGGGACACGACCAGTCCGACCGGCCCGTACGTAAGGAGTGCGCAGTGACCCCGGAGACCCCTGGTTCCGAGTCGCGTGAGACCCAGGAGACCTTGTCGAACCTGCTGCAGGAGACCCGGCGGTTCGCGCCTCCCGCCGACCTCGCCGCGGCCGCCAACGTGACGGCCGACGCCTACACGGAGGCCGAGGCGGACCGCCTGGCGTTCTGGGAGAAGCAGGCCGACCGGCTCGCCTGGTCCAGGCGCTGGGACACCACGCTGGAGTGGAACCCGCCCTTCGCCAAGTGGTTCGTCGGCGGAGAGCTCAACGTCGCCTACAACTGCGTCGACCGCCACGTCGAGGCGGGCCGCGGCGACAAGGTCGCCTACCACTGGGAGGGCGAGCCCGAGGGCGACAGCCGTACCCTCACCTACGCCGACCTGCAGCGCGAGGTCGCAAAGACGGCCAACGCGCTGCAGGAGCTGGGCGTGGGCAAGGGCGACCGGGTCGCCGTCTACATGCCCATGATCCCCGAGCTGCCGATCACGATGCTGGCCTGCGCCCGTATCGGCGCGATCCACTCGGTGGTGTTCGGCGGCTTCTCCGCGAGCGCGCTCAGCGGCCGGATCAAGGACGCCGACGCCAAGCTCGTGGTGACCGCCGACGGCGGCTACCGCAGGGGCGCCCCCAGCGCCCTCAAGCCGACCGTGGACGAGGCGGTCAAGGAGTGCCCGGACATCGAGCACGTCCTGGTCGTGCGGCGGACCGGCCAGGAGGTGGCCTGGACCGAGAAGGACATCTGGTGGCACGACCTGGTGGACCGGCAGCCCGAGACCCACGAGGTCCAGGCCAACGGTGCCGAGGACCCGCTGTTCATCCTCTACACCAGCGGGACGACCGGCAGGCCCAAGGGCATCCTGCACACCACCGGCGGCTACCTCACCCAGATCGCCTACACCCATGACGCGGTGTTCGACCTCAAGCCCGACACCGACGTCTACTGGTGCACCGCCGACATCGGCTGGGTGACCGGCCACTCCTACATCGTGTACGGCCCGCTGGCCAACGGCGCGACCAGCGTCATCTACGAGGGCACCCCGGACACCCCGCACCGCGGCCGGTTCTGGGAGATCGTGCAGAAGTACGGGGTCACGATCCTCTACACCGCTCCCACGGCGATCCGCACCTTCATGAAGTGGGGCGACGACATCCCCGCCAAGTACGACATGTCGTCCCTGCGCATCCTGGGCAGCGTCGGCGAGCCGATCAACCCCGAGGCGTACGTCTGGTACCGCGAGCACATCGGCGGCGAGCGCTGCCCGGTGGTGGACACCTGGTGGCAGACCGAGACCGGCGGCGTCATGATCAGCCCGCTGCCGGGCGTCACCGCGGCCAAGCCCGGCGCGGCCATGCGCCCGCTGCCCGGCATCAGCGCCGACGTGGTCGACGACCAGGGCAACTCGGTGCCCAACGGCGGTGGCGGCTACCTCGCGATCCGCGACCCATGGCCGTCCATGCTCCGCACGATCTGGGGTGACGACCAGCGCTACATCGACACCTACTGGTCGCGCTTCGAGGGCATGTACTTCGCGGGCGACGGCGCCAAGAAGGACGAGGACGGCGACATCTGGCTGCTGGGCCGGGTCGACGACGTCATGCTCGTCTCCGGTCACAACATCTCCACCACCGAGGTGGAGTCGGCCCTGGTCTCCCACCCGAAGGTCGCCGAGGCCGCGGTGGTCGGCGCCACCGACCCGCTCACCGGCCAGGCCATCGTGGCGTTCGTGATCCTGCGCGGCAGCGCCGAGGAGAGCGACGACATCGCCGCCGAGCTGCGGAGCCACGTGGCGAAGACGCTGGGCCCGATCGCCAAGCCGCGGCAGATCATGGTGGTCCCCGAGCTGCCGAAGACCCGCTCCGGCAAGATCATGCGGCGTCTCCTGCGTGACGTGGCCGAGAACCGCAGCATCGGCGACGTCACCACGCTCGCCGACAGCACGGTGATGAACCTCATCTCCGAGAAGCTCCCCAGCGCCAAGAGCGACGACTGACCGGCGCGCACGGCTGAAGGAAGCGCGGCCCCGGCCGGTCCTCACCGAAGGACCGGCCGGGGCCGCGCTTCTTTCGCGGGCCCATGTCCACGGCCATGTCTCCTCAAATCCCGCCATCCGTCCATTAATCCCGGCAAACAGGGATTTTTCCGGCCCCTGTAGGCTGACAGGCAGGTGTGCCGGGAAGTCTGGTCGGCCGGCGGGGGAACGACCTCCGCCGCGTTGCCAGGAGGTCCCATGCGCCGTTCCACGCGCCGTCCCGCCGAGATCTGGCCCTTCGGGCCCACCATCCGGTACGGCCGCCAGGTCGCCGAGGCGCTGCGCACCGAGACCGTCGGCGGCGTCGTCATGCTGCTGGCCGCCGTCGCCGCGCTGGTCTGGGCCAACGTCTCCCACGACTCCTACGAGGCGCTGCGCGCCGCCTCCTTCGGCCCGGGGGCCCTGCACCTGGACCTGGAGCTGTACCGGTGGGCCCAGCACGGCCTGCTCGCGATCTTCTTCTTCGTCGCCGGCGTCGAGGTCAAGGAGGAGTTCGTCCACGGCGAGCTCGCCAACCTCCGCAAGGCCGCGCTGCCCGTCATCGCGGCGATCGCCGGGATGATCGTGCCGGCCCTGGTGTACCTCGTGGTGAGCCGGGGCGCACCGGACGCGGGCCGCGGCTGGGCCATCCCCACCGCCACCGACATCGCCTTCGCCCTCGCCGTGCTCGCCGTGACGGCGAGCGCGATGCCCGCCGCGCTCCGGGCGTTCCTTCTGACCTGCGCCGTCGTGGACGACCTCGGCGCGATCGCCGTCATCGCCGTCTTCTTCAGCCACAACCTGAACCTCCTCGCCCTGCTGGCCGGGGCGTTGATCATCGCCCTGTACGGCCTGCTCCAGGCCCGCCGGGTCCGCAGCCTGTGGATCTACCTCCCGCTCGCCCTGGCCGCCTGGTACGCCGTGGAGATCAGCGGTGTTCACCCGACCGTCGCCGGGGTAGCGCTGGGACTGATGACGCGAGTGCACGCCGCGCCGGGCGAGACGGGCTCCCCCGCCGAACGGGCCGACCACCGGATCCGCCCGCTCTCGGCGGGTCTCGCGGTGCCCGTGTTCGCGCTGCTGTCCGCCGGGGTCCCGCTCGACCCGGCCGGGCTGGGCGACGCGGCCGGTGACCGGGTGGTGCTCGGTGTGGTCGCGGGCCTGGTCGTCGGCAAGTTCCTCGGTGTCTTCGGGGGCGCCTGGCTGGCCGTACGGCTCGGCCTGGCGAGGCTCGCGGAGGAGCTGAGCTGGCGGGACATGGCGGCCGTGTCCACCCTGGCGGGAATCGGGTTCACCGTCTCCCTGCTCATCGGTGACCTGGCCTACGGTGACGACCCGGGGCGGGCGAACGCCGTGACCGTCGGCGTGCTGACGGCGAGCCTCGCCGCCTCGGTCCTGGCGGCGATCCTGCTCAGGGTGCGCGTGCGCGAACACTCCGCACGCAGGATGATGGTCGACACCGGCGCTTGATTGGAGACCCCTAGATGACACAGATCCCACCCGCGGAACCACAGGAGGAGTCGCTGGGCTCGTTGGTCGCCGCGGCCACCGACCAGATCTCCACCCTGGTCCGCGCCGAGATCGAGCTGGCCAAGTCCGAGCTCAAGTTCGACGCCAAGCGGGCCGGCGTGGCGGGCGGCCTGTTCGGCGCCGCCGCGTTCATGGCCCACCTGTGCCTGATCCTGGCCTCGTTCGCCATCGCCTACGGCCTGGTCGCCCTCGGCGTCTGGACGTGGCTGGCGTTCGCGATCGTCACGGTGTTCTACCTGCTGGTGGCGGCCCTGTTCGTCTACCTCGGCATCCGCCGGCTCAAGGGCCTGACCGGGATGAAACGGACACTGCACTCGCTGAAGACGCTCAAGGGCGGCGAGAGCGACCTCCCGGTCGCCGCCGCGCCCGCCCCTCCGACCGCGGGCCAGGTCGGATCGCACCGTGAGCCGGTGAGCCGGGACCTGTGAGCGCCCCCGACGAGTCCCTCGTACAGGTCGAAGGCCCCTGGACCCACCGGTCGGTGCACGCCGGCGGGACCCGCTTCCACGTGGTGGAGGCCGGCGAGGGGCCGCTCGTGCTGCTGCTGCACGGATTCCCGCAGTTCTGGTGGACCTGGCGCAACCAGCTCGTCTCGCTGCCCGCGGCGGGATACCGCGCCGTCGCCGTCGACCTGCGCGGTTACGGCGGCAGCGACAAACCGCCGCGCGGCTACGACCTGCCCACCCTGGCCGGTGACGCGGCCGGGCTGATCCGGGCGCTGGGCGAGAGCGGCGCCGTCGTGGTCGGCCACGACTGGGGCGGCCTGCTGGCCTGGACGATGGCGGTGTGCGACCCCAAGGCGGTCCTGCGGCTGGTCACGGTGTCGGCCCCGCACCCGCGCAGGCTCCGCGCGGCCCTGTTCGGCGAGCCGTTCGGCCAGCTGCGGGCGGCCTCCTACGCGCTGGGCTTCCAGCTTCCGTTCCTGCCCGAGCGCCGCCTGGTGGCCAGGGGCGGGGCGAAGGTGGGCCGGATGCTCGACGAGTGGTCGGGGCCGGGCTGGCCGGAGGAGGACGTGGCGAGGACCTACCGCGAGGTGTTCCGCATCCCCACGGTCTCCCACTGCGCGGTGGAGTACCACCGCTGGTTCGCCCGCTCCCAGCTCCGCCCCGACGGGCTGCGGTACGCCAGGATGATGCGGAAGAGGATCGACGCGCCCACGCTGCAGTTGCACGGCGCGCTGGACCCCCACGCCCTGCCGCGCACCGCCCACGGCTCCGGCCGCTACGTGACCGGGCCGTACCGGTGGCGGATGATCGACGGCGCCGGGCACTTCCCGCACGAGGAGCGCCCGGAGGAGTTCGACGCCGAGGTCATCCCGTGGCTGGCCGACCCGGAGCCCGGCCGGTGACCCGGCGCGACCGCGCCCCCGGGGCGTCCCCGGCCCGCCGTACGGCGAAGGCGTCCCCGGCCCGCCGTGCACCGGGGGCGTCTCCGGCCCGGCCCGCTCCGGCGAAGGGGCCGCGCCGGTGATCCCCAGAGACCGCGACCCGGAGGGACGGCCGCGCAACCGGCGGCCCCGGGACGCCTTCGGCAGGCCGCTGCCGCACGGCGCCGAGGGCGTCGAGCGGATCCCCGACGACTACGCGCCGAGCGCCGCCGAAGCCCTGTCCGAGGCGCGGCGGCTGCTCGGCGAGGGCCGGCCGTTCCACGCCCACGAGGTGTTCGAGGGCCGGTGGAAGAACTCCCCGGCCGGGGAGCGGGAGCTGTGGCAGGGACTGGCGCAGATCTGCGTCGGTCTCACCCACCTCCAGCGCGGCAACCGGCGCGGGGCCGCGGCGCTGCTCGCCCGGGGGGCCGACCGGATCGAGGGGTACGGCGCGCCGTACGGGGAGATCGCCCGGACCGCCCGGACCCTGGGGGACGCGGACGCCGGGGCGGCCGTCGCCGCGGTCCGGGACCTCCTCGAAGCACCCGGGCGCTGAGAGGCCGGGGACCTCCGAGGCCCGGTGGTCCAGGGACCCTCCGCGGAAGACGGCGACCCGGCCGGGCGGCCCGCCTTCGGGTGGCCGCCGGGAGCCGGGTTCCGGGATCAGCCGCCGCTCTGGTCGCACTCCTGGGTGCTGACCCGGTTGACCAGCCGCGAGCCGTCCTGGGCGTCCGGCGTGACCTCGGCGGCGGTGAGGACGTATCCGGTCTCGCGCTGGTCGAGGGCCGCGGCGAAGACGACGCCGTAGACCTTGCCCTCGGGGGAGAGCAGCGGACCGCCGGAGTTGCCCTGCCGTACCAGGCCGCGGATCGCGTAGACGTCGCGGAAGACGGTCTTGCGGTCGTAGATGTCGGGGCCCTTGGCCTTCTGCTGGCCCCGGATGCGGGCGACGTTGGGCGTGAAGCCGTGGCCGTGCGGGAAGCCCGCGACGATGGCGTCGTCGCCCTTCTCGGCGGTGCCGTCGAAGCGCAGGACCGGCAGGTTCAGGCCGGGGACGTAGAGGATCGCGATGTCCCGGTCGGGGTTGTAGAGCACGACCCTGGCGTCGTGGACGTTGTTGAGGTAGTCGGTGACCTGCAGGCCCTGGTCGACGCCCGCGACCACGTGGGCGTTGGTCATGATCCGGTTCTGGGAGTAGACGAAGCCGGTGCCCTCGATGTGCCTGCGGCAGCTCGTGGCGATGCCCTGGACCTTGACGATGCCCCGGCGGGCCCGCGAGAGCTGCGAGCCCTTCAGCACACCCTGGTCGGGCGGCGGCACCTCGACGAACTGACCCGCCCCTATGGCGTCGAAGACCTTGGGGAAGCCGGAGGTGTCGATGAAGTTCTTGAACGGCTTCTGGAGGTCCTTCGCCGCGGTCGGCAGCGCCTGGTCGACGGTGCTGATCAGCAGCGACTTGTTGACCTGCTCGCTGAGCAGCGTGAACTGCGAGGAGGTCAGCAGTGACCCGATCAGCCAGGCGGTGACCAGCACCGAGAACGCGCTGGCGAAGGTGCCGCCCACCGCGTCGACGACCTTCGCCGGCTCCCAGGTGACGTGGCTGCGGACCACCGCGCCGATCGTCGAGGAGGCGAACTGCCCGATGGTCGCGCTGAGGAACACGATGACGATGGCGAGCAGCGCCCGCTCGGTGTCCCCGTCGACCACGGCGGCCGCGATCGGCGGGGCGATGAACATGCCCAGCAGCCCTCCGCCGACGAATCCGACGAAGCTCAGCGCCCCGATGATGAACCCCTGCCGGTATCCCGACACCGCGAAGGCCACCATCAGTGCGATCAGGATAAGGTCGAGGAGATCACCACTCACCCCTTTACGGTATCCACCGACCGGCCCGCGCGTGCACTCCTTCGGTGACGTGCGGCCCGTTATCGTGGCCGTATGGCAACGATCGGGGGGTCGGCGCCCGTGGCGGCACTGATAGAGACCGCGCTGCGGGACCAGGACGACGGCGAGGTCCGCTGGCACGTGATCGGGCTGCTGGGCGAGCGGCACGACCTGGAGACCCTCGCCGCGGCGCGGCGGCTGTGCGACGGCGGGACGGTGGCCGAGCGGACGCTCGGAGCCGACATCCTCGGCCGCCTGGGCCTCACCGACCGCAGCCTGCCCATCCTGCGCGCGCTGGCCGCCCGCGAGGAGGACCGGACGGTCCTGTACTCGGTGCTGATCGCCTTCGGCCATCTCCACGACCGCCGCGCGCTGCCGTCGGTGATCCGCCTGAGCGAGCACCCCGATTCCAGGGTGCGGTACGGCGCGGCCTACGCGCTGCCGAACATCGTGGGCAGGCCGCCGGACCCCACGGGTCTGACGGCCCTGCGGCGGCTGGCCGCCGACCCCGACGACGACGTGGCCGAGTGGGCCTGCCTGGGCCTGGCGCTGTCGACGGGCGGCGCGGTCGACGACGTCCGGCCGCCGGCCGGCTGAACCGGGAACGGGCGGCCGGCGACGAGGGTGGCGGGCGGACGGCCGTCAGGCGGTGGGTGACGACCAGGCGGTGGGCGGCGGTCAGCGGGCGGCGAGGTTGACGACGTCCGGGGGGATGTCCTCGATCCGTGAGCGGTCCCAGGGCAGCTCGAATCCCGACCCGGCGAGCACGCCGTCGAGCACTCCCGCGGTGAAGCCCCACACCAGCAGCCCGCGCACCCGGAACGCCGGGCCGCTGTAGCCGCTCGGGTGGCGCAGCCTGAGGCGGTTGACCGGGTCGACCAGCTCGGCCACCGGGACCCGCTCCACCGACTCCACCTCGTCGGGCGAGGCCGCGTGGACCGCGCACGGGGTGTGCCACCAGCCCAGCACCGGGGTCACCCGGTTGTGGCTGTGCCAGACGTACAGCTCCGGCATCGTGCCGACCACGTGCACACCCGCCGGGTCCAGGCCGGTCTCCTCCCGCGCCTCGCGCAGCGCGGCGGCGACCGGGCCGCCGTCGACGGGATCGACCCCGCCGCCGGGGAAGGCGGGCTGGCCGGCGTGCAGACGCCCGCGCCGGCTGCGCTGGATCAGCAGCACGTCGGGGCCGAGGGGACCCTCACCGAACAGCAGCAGAACCGCGGCGGCGCGCCCTCCGGAGGCGGGCGGGCGCAGCGTCGGGGGAACGGGCGCCTTGGCGGCTTTCTGGGCGAGGGTTTCCAACCATCCGGGAACTTCCACGGGTACACCTCCGATCTTCTGCAACACCTCGGCCCGGCCCGCTGCTTCCCGGGTCCCGGTGGCTTCCCGGCGGATCAGGAGAACGGCCCCGGTCGCACCAGCTTTCCGGCCTGGGCGGGGTCGATCGGGCCGATGCCGTACGAGGGGCAGAGGGTGGCGAGGGGGCAGGCGCCGCAGGCGGGCTTGCGCGCGTGGCACATGCGGCGGCCGTGCCAGATCAGGCGGTGGGACATCATCGTCCAGTCGCGCCTGGGGATCAGCTCCGCCACGACTTTCTCGATCTTCACCGGGTCGGTCTCCGCGGTCCAGCCGAACCGGCCGACCAGGCGCTGGAAGTGGGTGTCCACGGTGATGCCGGGCACGCCGTACGCGTTGCCCAGCACGACGTTCGCGGTCTTGCGGCCCACGCCGGGCAACTTGACGAGGTCGGCGAGCCTGCGGGGGACCTCGCCGCCGTGGCGTTCGCAGACGGCCTGGGCCATGCCGATGATGCTGGCGGCCTTGGCGCGGAAGAAGCCGGTGGACCGGATCATCTCCTCCAGCTCGGCCCGATCGGCGGCGGCGTAGTCCTCCGCTGTCCTATATTTCACAAAAAGGGTAGGAGTGACTAGATTGACCCTTTTGTCAGTACACTGCGCGGACAGGATCGTCGCGACCAGCAGTTCGAGCGGGTCGCGGAAGTCGAGTTCACAGTGTGCGTCGGGGTAGGTCTCCGCCAGGATCCGGTCCATTCGCCGGGCACGACGGACCAGAGCGAGCCGGGTCTCACCAGCGGGGATGACGTTGCGGGCCACCCCGACAGCCTACGCGTACGGCCCCCTTTGGGGCCGCGCGGTGGGATACGTCACAATGACTGCGTGAGCCGTGAAACAGGAGGCACTGTGAACACCGACGACGTGCTGGGCAAGGCACCTCTGTTCGCGGCGCTCGACCGTGAGAGCGCCGCGGCGCTGCGCACGAGCATCTCCGAGGTCACCCTGTCCAAGGGACAGACGCTCTTCAGTGAGAACGAGACGGGCGACCGTCTCTACGTGGTGCTCGAAGGCA
This sequence comes from Streptosporangium sandarakinum, assembly GCF_013409935.1. Taxonomy (GTDB): domain Bacteria; phylum Actinomycetota; class Actinomycetes; order Streptosporangiales; family Streptosporangiaceae; genus Streptosporangium; species Streptosporangium nondiastaticum. The sequence continues at coordinate 3,138,014 of NZ_JACCCO010000001.1, forward strand.
AGATCAAGCTGTCCAGGACCGCGCCGGACGGCCGGGAGAACCTGCTGAGCGTGCTGGGCCCGGGTGAGATGTTCGGCGAGCTGTCGCTGTTCGACCCCCGCCCCCGCACCGCCTCCGCCATCGCCCTGACCGACGTCCGGCTGGCCGGCCTCGGGCACGACGACCTGCGTCCCTGGCTGACGGGCCGTCCCGAGGTCGCCCTGCACCTGCTGCGGGCCCTGGCCCAGCGGCTGCGCCGTACCAACGACGTGCTGGCCGACCTGGTCTTCACCGACGTCCCGGGGCGGGTCGCCAAGGCGCTGCTCGACCTGGCCGACCGCTTCGGCCAGCGGATCGACGACGGCATCCGCGTCCACCACGACCTCACCCAGGAGGAGCTGGCCCAGCTCGTCGGCGCCTCCCGGGAGACGGTGAACAAGGCCCTCGCCGACTTCGCCCAGCGCGGCTGGCTGCGGATCGAGGCCAAGGCCGTGGTCATCCTCGACCTGGAGCGCCTGCACAACCGTTCCCGCTAGAACCCGCCGGAGCCGTTGGGACCGTTCCCGTATCCGGCCCGGTCAGCCCGCCAGGTAGTCGAGCTGGGCGCGGACCGACATCTCGGCGGCCGGCCAGAGCGACGGGTCGACGTCCGCGTAGACGATCTCGACGATCTCCCGCGGCGTCGCCGCGCCCCGGGCACGGGCCGCCCGGATCTGGTCCAGCCGCCGCCTGCGGTGCGCGACGTAGCCGTCCAGCGCGCCGATCGGATCGGCCAGCACCGGACCGTGGCCCGGCAGCAGGACCTCGGCCCCGACCCGCTCGGCCGTCGCCCGCAGCCGGTCCAGCGACCGCAGGTAGTCGGCCAGGTCTCCGTCCGGGGCGATCACGGTGGTGCCCCGGCCGAGCACGGTGTCGCCGGTCAGCATCGCCCGGTCCTCGGGCAGCCAGAAGCACAGCGAGTCGAACGAGTGGCCCGGCGTGCCCACGACGTGCAGCTCCAGCCCGTCGGCGGTGACCACGTCGCCGTCGGCGAGTCCCTCCTCGCCGAGGCGGTGCCGGGGGTCCAGCGCCCTGACCGGCGCGCCCACCAGCCCGGCGAACCTCCGCGCGCCGCCGCTGTGGTCGTCGTGGCCGTGGGTCAGCAGGATCGCCGCCACCCTGCGCCCGGCCAGGCGGGCGGCGACCCGGGCGAGGTGCGCCTCGTCGTCCGGCCCGGGGTCGACGACGAGCACGTCCTCCTCGCGGCCGATCAGCCACGTGTTCGTGCCGTCCAGCGTCATCGGGGAGGGGTTGGGCGCCAGCAGCGCCAGGGTGTGGGCCGTGCCGGACCCGTCCGGTCCGCCCAGGGGTATCCGCAGCCCGCTCACGGGCGGCCCTGCCTGAAGTACTCGCCGTCGAGTACCAGGCACAGCTCCCCGTCCACCTCGGCGACCTCGGGCATGAGCGTGACGATCTCCCGCCGTACGGCGAGCACGTCGGCCATGGTCGCGTACCCGGCGAGCTCGCCGAGCGTGCGGTAGGTCGGGGGCATCAGGAAGATCCGCCCGTCCCGGGCACCGGCGAGCGCGTCGGCGGGCCGGGCCCAGGTCACCTGGTCGGCCTCGCCGCCGACGTCGCGGGTGCGCTGGCCGGCCGGGAGGGCGGCGACGAAGAACCGGGTGTCGAAGCGCCGGGGCTCGACCACCGGGGTGATCCAGTGGGCCCAGGGCCGCAGCAGGTCGGAGCGGAGGACCAGCCCGCGCCCGGCGAGGAAGTCGGCGAACGACAGGCTCCGGTCGATCAGGGCCAGCCGGTCGGCCTCCCAGTCGTCACCGGTGGTGTCGGCCACGACGGACGCCGCGGACGAGCCGGCGAGCAGGACCCCCGACTCCTCGAACGTCTCGCGCACCGCGGCGCACACCAGGCCGCGGGCGAGCTTCTCGTCCACGCCGAAGACCTCGCCCCACTCGGCGGGCGACGGCCCGGCCCAGGCGACCGCGTGGTCGGCGTCCCGGGGGTCCACCGACCCGCCGGGGAAGACGTAGGCGCCCGCCGCGAAGGCCATCGCGGCCTTGCGCCGGAGCAGGTAGACCTCGACGCCCCCGCTCTCGGGACCGCCGGCGCCCTCGGGACCGCCCGCGCCCCCTGGACCGCCGGCGCTCCCGGCGTCCTCGCCGCCCTCGCAACCCTCGGCGCCCTCGCGCAGGAGGACCACCGTGGCGGCGTCCCGGGTCGGAGCGGGCCGCGCCCGGCCGGCCAGGATGTCGCGCGCGCGCTCGCCGTCCGCGCCGGAAAGCGGGAACCCACCCATTCAGATCCTCCACCAGAACAACAGTCGGTCTCGGGAACCATCATGTGGCAGGTCCGCCGCCCCGGACAATCGCGGGCGGCCCCGGCGACCGGGCCGGGCCAGGGCCGGCTCCGGTCTCCGGTGAGCCGCCGTCAGCGGACCTCGGCGATCAGCTCGACCTCCACCGGCGCGTCCAGCGGGAGGACCGCCACGCCCACCGCGCTGCGGGCGTGCCCGCCGGTCTCGGCGAACACCTTGCCGAGCAGGTCGCTCGCGCCGTTGATCACCTGCGGCTGCCCGGTGAAGTCGGGGGCGCTGGCCACGAAACCGACGACCTTGACGATCCGCACGATGTTGTCCACGCCGCCCGCCGCCGCCGCCACGGCGGCCAGGGCGTTCAGCGCGCAGATCCCGGCGAGGCCGGCGGCCTCCTCCGCGGTCAGCCTCTCGCCCACCTTGCCCGTCGCCGCGAGCTTGCCGTCCACCATCGGGAGCTGGCCCGAGGTGTAGACGTGGTCACCCGTCCGGACGGCCGGGACGTAGGAGGCCAGCGGCACCGCGACCTCGGGCAGCTCGATGCCCAGCTCGTCCAACCTCTGCCGCGGCGTCACTGCTTGGGCCGCTTCAGGTAGGCGACCAGCTGCTCGGGGTTCGGCCCCGGCACGACCTGGACGAGCTCCCAGCCGTCTTCGCCCCAGTTATCGAGAATCTGCTTGGTCGCGTGGACCAGCAGTGGCACCGTCGAGTACTCCCATTTCGTCATGGGGGACACATTAGCGAGGCGGGCCCGGCCGGCGGTCGCCCTACGCCGCTCCGGCACACCAGTGAGCGGGATCACCAAGGTGGGCCCCGGAGCCGGACGGTCCGGGCGAATCGTAAGGTGACGGTTGGGTAGCCTTCGAGACGTGAGAGCTCGCGACACCGATTGGGACGGCGTACGCCTCCACGTCGTCACCGGTAAGGGCGGCACCGGCAAGACCACGGTGGCCGCCGCGCTCGCCCTTGCCCTCGCCGCGGGCGGGCGCAAGGTCCTGCTGGTCGAGGTCGAGGGCCGGCAGGGCATCGCGCAGGTCTTCGACCTGCCACCGCTGCCGTACGAGGAGCGGCGGATCGCCGTCGCGCCCGGCGGCGGGGACGTCCACGCCCTGTCCATAGACCCCGAAGAGGCCATGCTCGACTACCTCGAGATGTTCTACGGCATGCGCCGGGCGGGCAAGGCCCTGACCAAGATGGGCATCGTCGACTTCGCCACCACCATCGCCCCCGGCTTCCGCGACGTCCTGGTGACCGGCAAGACCACCGAGGCGGTCCGCCGCAAGAGCAAGGACGGCAGGCGGATCTACGACGCGGTCGTGCTCGACGCGCCCCCGACCGGGCGGATCACCCGCTTCCTCAACGTCACCAACGAGGTGGCGGGCCTGGCCAGGGTCGGCCCCATCAAGAACCACGCCGACCTGGTGAACGGCGTGGTGGCCTCCCCGGAGACCGCCGTGCACTTCGTCACACTCCTGGAGGAGATGCCGGTCCAGGAGACCCTCGACGGGCTCGCCGAGCTGACCGCCGCCGGGCTCCCGCCCGGCGGGATCTTCACGAACATGGTCAGGGAGTCGCTGCTCCCCGACTCCGTGCTGGACGCCGCGGCCGGCGGCCGGTTCGACCCGGCCGAGCTGGCGCTCGGCCTCAAGGCCGCGGGGCTCGCCGACGGCGCCTCCGACGCCACCGCGGTGGCCGAGGCCCTCGCCGAGGAGATCGTCGAGCACGCCCGCCGTACCGCGCTGGAGCAGCGGGAGCGGGAGTCTCTCGACGCGTCCGGCCGCCCCCGCTACGAGCTGCCGCTGCTGGCCGACGGGGTCGACCTCGCCGGGCTGTACGAGCTGGCCGAATCGATCCGCAACCAGGGAGCAGCATGAGCGAGCGATCCGGCGGGCACCGGGACGTCCCGGTCCTCGACCTCGACGCGATCATCGATGACCCGGGCACCCGGATCATCGTCTGCTGCGGCTCCGGCGGCGTCGGCAAGACCACCACCGCGGCCGCTCTGGGGCTGCGCGCGGCCGAGCGCGGCCGGGCGGCCGTGGTGCTCACCGTCGATCCGGCGCGGCGGCTCGCGCAGTCGATGGGCCTCACCGAGCTGGACAACGTCCCGCGGCCGGTCGAGGACGTGACGGGCGACGGCACGCTGCACGCCATGATGCTCGACATGAAGCGGACCTTCGACGAGATCATCGAGGCCCACGCCGACCCGGAGCGGGCCCGGCAGATCCTGACGAACCCCTTCTACCAGTCGCTGTCGTCCAGCTTCTCCGGCACCCAGGAGTACATGGCGATGGAGAAGCTCGGCCAGCTGCGCCGGTCGGGCGAGTGGGACCTCATCATCGTGGACACCCCGCCCTCCCGGTCCGCGCTCGACTTCCTGGACGCGCCGGAACGGCTCGGCCGCTTCCTGGACGGCCGGCTGATCCGCGTGCTGACCGCCCCCGCCAAGGCGGGCGGGCGGAGCGCGTTCAAGCTGTTCAACGCGGGCTTCGGCCTGATCGCCGGAGCCATGACCAAGCTGCTGGGCGCGCAGGTGCTCAAGGACCTGCAGACGTTCGTCTCCGCGCTGGACGCCGTCTTCGGCGGCTTCCGGGCGCGCGCCGAGCAGACCTACCGGCTGCTGCAGGCCCCCGGGACCGCGTTCGTCGTCGTGGCCGCGCCGGAGCGCGACGCGATGCGCGAGGCGTCGTACTTCGTGGAACGGCTCGCCGAGGAGCGCATGCCCCTGGCGGGCGTCGTGATCAACCGGGTGCACCGCTCGCCCGCGGAGGGCCTGTCGGCCGCGCGCAGCGCCGCCGCCGCCGAGGAGCTGGAGTCGCGGGGCGGGCACGACCTGGCCGCCGCCGTGCTCCGGCTGCACACCGGACGGATGCAGCTCGCCGCCCGCGAGCACCGCGAGCGCGAGCACTTCGTCACCGCCCACCCCACGGTGCCCGTCGCGGAGGTGCCGGCCATGTGGGAGGACGTGCACGACCTGGAGGGCCTCCGCCAGATCGGCAAGCTCCTGGCCACGCAGTAGGCGACCGCCGGGAGCCCGGCACGGCCGCGCGGCGGTCGTCCGGAGCCCGGCATGGCGGACTCCCCGCCGCCCGGTGGGCGACGGGGAGCACAGGGTGTCACGGGGCCGGGGTTCCCGGCCCTCCCCGGAACACGCGAGTACGGCCGGCGCCGAGGCGCCGGCCGTACGGGATCAGGGCGGACGTCAGCCGGCGATCAGCTCGTTCGTCCGCTCGTACTCCTCCTTGGCCATCTCCAGCAGATCGCGCCAGGAGTCGACGTCAGGTCGCCGGCGCAGCAACGCGCGGCGCTCGCGCTCGGTCATTCCGCCCCACACCCCGAACTCGATGCGGTTGTCCAGTGCATCGGCGAGGCACTCGGTACGGACCGGGCATCCCCGGCAGATCAGCTTCGCCCGGTTCTGGGCAGCGCCCTGAACGAACAGCGCGTCAGGATCCGCACCCTTACAGGCCGCACGGGAGGTCCAATCCGTGATCCACATTCGACCCCACTCCCCTTAGGTGGTCAGTCGTGACTTGGGGCCGACGGGCGCGGGCGTCGGGCCTCCGTATTCAGTTGCCGCAGAAAGAGAACGTACGCAATCAGACGTTCGAGCCGACAGACCCCGGCGGGACCAATTTCCCGCATGGTCATCAGCGGCCACGTGGCCGGGAATGACTAGTCACCTGACTCGGCAGGCGGCCGCCGCCTGACTCGAGACAAGACCGAGTCAAGTCGAATTGGCGATCCGTTACCGTTTGGGACATCCGTCCGACGTACTCTTGACGTGTGCAAGCTCAGGGCAAAGATCATGTATCGGCGATAGGCGCGGTCGGGAAGGTTCTGCGGCTGGTCGCCGCGGGCGCCGCCGCGGGTCTTCTGGCGGCCGGAGTCGCGTTCCCGGCGGTCGGCGGGGCGGGGCTCGGCGTGAACTCCGTCACAGAGGAGCTGAACCTACGCCCTGAGGAGCTCAAGGAACCCGCGCTGCCGGAGAGAACCATCCTGCTGGACGCCGACGGCAAGCAGTTCGCGCAGTTCTACTACGAGAACCGCGAGTCGGTGAAGCTCGACGAGATCGCCGACGTCATGAAGACCGCGATCATCTCGATCGAGGACTTCCGGTTCTACGAGCACGGCGCCATCGACATCGAGGGCACCCTCCGCGCGGCCGTGCGGAACGCGGGCGGCGGCTCCACGCAGGGCGGCTCCTCGATCACCCAGCAGTACGTCAAGCAGGTGCTCTTCAACAGCGCCGAGACCCCCGAGGAGAAGCAGGCCGCGATCGCGCCGACCCTCTCCCGGAAGCTCAACGAGCTGCGCTACGCCCTGGCGGTCGAGGAGAAGTACACCAAGTCGGAGATCCTGGAGAAATACCTCAACATCTCCTACTTCGGTGCCGGCGCCCACGGCATCCAGGCGGCGGCCAAGCGGTTCTTCGACAAGCCGGCGGCCAAGCTGGACCTGTGGGAGGCCGCCACGCTGGCCGGCGCCGTACAGGACCCCAACGGCACCGACCCGGCCCGGCACAAGGGCGAGTCCTCCAAGAGCTGGAAGAAGCGCCAGAAGCTCCTGCTGGACCGGCGCAACATCGTCCTGCAGCGGATGCAGGAGCTCGGCAAGATCACGCCGCAGGAGGCGGCGGAGGCCAAGGCCAAGAAGCTCGGCTTCAAGGACATCTCGGCCCCGGGTGGCTGCGAGACCAGCAAGTACCCCTTCTTCTGCGTCTACGTGCGCGAGGAGATCCGCAGCAACAAGGCGTTCGGCAAGACCGCCGAGGCGCGCGAGAAGCTGCTCCAGCGCGGCGGTCTGACGATCAAGACGACGCTCGACCCGCAGGCGCAGAAGGCCTCGGAGAAGGCCATCAAGCAGATGGTCAACGCGAGCGACAAGCCGGTCGCCGCGCAGGCGATGGTCGTCCCGGGCACCGGTGCCATCAGGGCGATGGCCACCAGCCGGAAGTTCGGCACGAGCAGGAAGAAGAACGAGACCAGCATCAACTTCGCCGCCGACGCCCAGCACGGCGGTGGCATCGGCTTCCAGGCGGGCTCGACGTTCAAGGCGTTCACCCTGCTCACCGCGCTTGACCAGGGGATGAAGCTCAACGACGGCAACAGCACCGGCAAGACCTACCAGGCGCCGAGCCACAGCGCGTTCCGCGACTGCAAGGGCAACGCGGTCGGCGAGCCCAGCCACCAGGTCTTCAACTCCAGCGAGGGCGGCGGCGGCTTCAAGTCGCTGACCACCGGCACGCTCGGCTCGGTGAACACCTTCTTCATGAAGCTGGAGGAGAAGGTCGGCCTCTGCAAGGTCGTCGAGATGGCCAAGAAGCTCGGCATCAAGCGGTCCGACGGCGGCCTGCTGCGGGAGGTCGAGACCTTCACCCTGGGCGTCAACGAGATGGACCCGGTGACGGTGTCCGCCGCCTACGCGACCATCGCGGCCCGCGGCACCTACTGCGAGCCGATGGCCATCACCGAGGTCCGCGACCGCTCCGGCAAGGTCACGCCGTACAAGCCGAAGTGCGAGCAGGTCCTCGACGAGGGGGTCGCCGACGCGGCCACCCACATCATGTCCGGGGTGTTCACCAAGGGCACGATGAGCGAGATCGGCGGCATCGGCCGGCCGGCGGCGGGCAAGACCGGCACCACCGACGCCTACACCGCCGCCTGGTTCGCCGGGTTCACCCCGGACCTCGCCTCCGCGGTCAGCCTCGGCGACCCGCGCGGCGCCTTCGGCCACGACCTGACGGGCGTGACGATCGGCGGCCGCTACTACGGCTACGTCTACGGCGCCACCATCTCCGGCAAGATCTGGAAGCTGTCCATGCCCGGCGCGCTCAAGGGCGTCGAGCCGACGTCCTTCCACGCGGTCGACATGGACCGCTTCGGCGGCTGCTCCGGCAACTGCGCGCCCAAGCCGCCGCCCAGGAAGCCGGGTGACGTCGGCGGCGACCACGGCGGCGGGGACGGCGACGGCAACACGGTCGTCAACGACGGCGGCACCTTCGGGCCCGGGGTCGGCCGGGGCCACGGGCGGGGCCGGGGCAACGGCGGCGTCGTCAACGACGGCACCCCCTGAGCCCCGGATGACTCCGTAACCCCCGCCGGTCCTTCACGACCGGTCACCGAGCCACCGGAGCCCTCCCCGCGTCGCGGGGAGGGCTCCCGGCGTCTCCGGAGCGGACTCAGGCGCTCAAGCGGGTCCGGCGGCGTCGGCCGGCCGCTCCCGCAGCACCGGGAGCGGGCTCAGGCGCTCAGGCGGGCCCGCACGATCTGCGCCACCCGGCCGCCCTCGGCCCGCCCGGCGACCTTGGGGTTCAGGACCTTCATGACCTGGCCCATCGCCTTGGGCCCGGATGCTCCGCTCTCGGCGATGGCCTCGTCCACCAGCCCGGCGATCTCGTCGTCGGAGAGCTGGGCGGGGAGGTACTCCTCCAGCACCGCCTGCTCGTCCAGCTCGGCCTGCGCCTGCTCGGCGCGGCCCGCGCCGCTGAACGCCTCCGCCGCCTCCCGGCGCTTCTTGGCCTCCTTGGTCAGCACCTTGACGATCTCGTCGTCGGAGAGCTCGCGCGCCTCCTTGCCGGCCACCTCCTCGACGTTCACGGCCGCCAGGGCCATGCGGATGGTCCGGGTGCGGACCTCGTCGCGGCCCTTCATCGCGGCCGTGAGGTCGGCCTTCAGCTTGTCCTTCAATGTGCTCATGCGGTCCATCTTGCCGTCTCACCGGTCCCGGTGTATCCAGGGTTTCTCCCTGGGCACCGGGTGTCGGGCATGATGAGGGTGTGAGGAAAGCAGCCGCGGTGCCCCTGTCCCTGCTCGGCGTCGGCCTTACCGGCCTCGCCTACGCCTCGGTCGTCGAGCGCAACGCGTTCCGCCTACGGCGTTTCGACGTGCCCGTGCTGCCGCCCGGCCGGCGTCCGGTGCGCATCCTGCACCTGTCCGACCTGCATCTCACCCCGGGCAGGCGGATGCTGATCAACTGGGTCCGCTCGCTGGGCGAGCTCCAGCCCGACCTGGTGGTCAACACCGGTGACTCCATCGCGCACCCCGACGCGGTCGCCCCGCTCATGCACGCCCTGGAGCCGCTGCTGACCCGCCCCGGCCTGTTCGTCTACGGCTCCAACGACATGTACGCGCCGCGCCCCAAGAACCCGGCCCGCTACCTGTGGCGCACCTCCAAGGGCGACCACGTCCAGAAGATCCCCTCGCTTCCCTGGGAGGAGCTGGGCGCCGCCATGTCGGCCGAGGGCTGGCTGGACATGAACAACACCACGGCCCGTCTCAAGGTCGGCGATCTCGACGTGGCCGTGGGCGGCATCCACGACTCCCACATCAACCGCGACCGCTACGACCTGATCGCCGGGCCCGCCCCCGAGGAGGCGGACCTCCGCCTGGGCGTGATGCACTCCCCCGAGCCGCGCAACATGACCCGCTTCGCCGCCGACGGCTACCAGCTGCTGCTGGCCGGCCACACCCACGGCGGCCAGCTCTGCGTCCCGTTCTACGGCGCGCTGGTCACCAACTGCGGCATCGACCGCGCCCGGGTCAAGGGCCTGAGCCGCCACGACTCGGCGTTCCTCCACGTCTCGGCCGGCCTGGGCACCAGCCCCTACGCTCCGGCCCGGTTCGCCTGCTTCCCCGAGGCGAGCCTGCTGACCCTGGTGCCGCGGCGCCGGAATGGCGCAAGCACCCGCGAAGTCCGCTAGACTTTCTCAAGCACGAGCAAGACCGTCGTGTGCCGGGGTGTAGCGCAGCTTGGTAGCGCGCTTCGTTCGGGACGAAGAGGTCGCAGGTTCAAATCCTGTCACCCCGACGTTATTTCCCGAGGCCAAAGGCCATCTGTGAGAATCACAGATGGCCTTTCGTCATTTCATGAGCCGCCTGCGCACCTCGTACGGCGAATGCTCACGCATCTCGGCGTGGAACCATCGAATGCCGTCTTGGCCGGCGATTCGGTGACGGACATGGCCGCGACCGTGCGCACCACCGGCCGGGCATGCCGGTGACCTGCCGCGTGACATCCGATTACTCATTGAATCACCCGGGCGACAGGGTGCCATGAGTCGTGCCGCCGCGGAACCGGCGCCGTCGCGTCGCCGGCCGCGCGGGGCAGGGCGAAGAGGGCCGTGATCATCGCCGCCTCCTTCCCGGACGCCGTTGGGCGCCCTGCTCGGACTTGGCCAGGTACGGCGAGCGGCCGAGGATGACGATGCCCGCCACCAGCGCGATCAGCCCCGCGACCTCGCCCGCGAGAGCCGGGGGGTCGGCGCGCAGGCGCTCGCCGAGGATCACCACCCCGAGCATGATCCCGATGACGGGTTCGGCCGCGGTGGTGGCCGGCAGCGAGATGCGCAGCGGCGCGGCGTCGAAGGCGCTCTGGTTGAGCAGGATGCCCAGCACCGCGATCACGAGCAGCGTGTACGGCTGCCAGATCGTCAGCAACGCGCCCGGCCCGCGCCCCGCCTGCTCCAGCGTGACCAGTGAGGCTCGGGTGAGCACGTCCTGGATCCCGTACAGCATGCCTGCGGACGCCGCCAGCAGCATGGCCTTGGTCGGCAGCGTGACCCGTACCGCCACCAGCACCAGCACGGCCGCCACCATCAGCGTGGCCAGTATCGCCACCCAGACCACCGAGACCGGGCCGGGCACGCCGCCGTCGTGCGGCTGGCCGGCCAGCAGGAACATCGCCACTCCTCCGCTGACCAGTACCGCCCCCAGCCACTCGCATCGGCCCAGGCGCTCCCGGTACACGGCCGCCGCCACGGCCAGGGCGAAGATGAGGTTGGTCGCCAGGAGCGGCTCGACCTGGGCGACGTCGGCACGCCGCAGGGCCAGCGCGCCGAGCACCTGGCCGCCTACCATCGTGGCGACACCGCACAGCCACAGCGGTTTGCGGACCAGGTCCAGCAGCAGGTGCAGATGCAGCATCTCCCCCAGCGGCTCGGTGTAGGCCGCGTGCTGCTGGGCCACGAATCCCAGCCCGAGCAGGCACGCGGCCGCCAGCCCCAGCAGCACGGTGACGATCACAGGACTGACCTCTGCCAGGCGCCTCCCTGCCAGTCCCGCATCGCTCCCCTCCTCGGATCCGCCACATGAACCCAGTGAGGTATTTACCCATTCGCCCGGGAGCGCGGCGCTATCTGCGGGTAGCTCATCTTGGAGCGACCTCCCCGGCTCAGCAGACGAGGAAACAGCACCGACTCCGGCGAGAAGTGAACCGGGTGCTCGATGAGCGTTTCCCCGCGATGGAGGAAACGCTCGGCACGGGCCGTTCATGCGCGACCCTCGGCAGATCCCGGGCCACGCCGCACCCTGGCCCATCCCGGGCGGTTCCGCGGCCGAGTCCGCCTCCGTTGCCGTCCCGGGTGTGGATCGACCGGCCGCCGGCGGATCCCGAAGCCGACGAAACCGAGACCTCAGCACGGACACCGAACGCAGCTCGGCGTCTCAGCAGGTTCGACAGGTCCCGGCCCGGCGGCGCGCCGCGAACGCCTCGATCACCTCTCGAACAGATCTGCGCCGTCCACAGAACGGGGTCAGCCGCGGCATCGGCATGCGACGTCGGCCAACGGCCTGAAATTCTCCAAAAGACAGTGATACCGGAGTTTGACATATCTCATGATTTTCCCAAACGCTTGCCTTCGCCGCCGAGGCATGGTTCCCGTTTCAGGAATATATGATCCGAAACGGGGCGAGTGAAAATGTATTTCCGAGGTCAGAGGGTAGAGGAACAGTAAACCCGTTCGGAAGGAGAACGCCATGTCCGGACCAAGAGGCCCCTATTCGTACGGCGGCTCCACCAGCCCCCCGGCACCGCGGTCATCCGCGGACGACCGCGCCGAATGGGAGGGCAGAACCCGAGTCTTCCTGCAACCCATCGCCGCGCCGTCCATCCTCGGGCTGTTCGGGCTCGCCGGCGCGACGCTGATCGTCGGGGCCTGGCTGGCCCGATGGTACGGCACCGCGGCCACGCCGCTCATCATCTTCCCGTTCGTGATGGCCTTCGGCGGCCTCGCGCAACTCCTGGCCGGGATGTGGTCCTACCGGGCGCGCGACGGCCTGGCGACGGCGGTGCACGGGCTGTGGGGGACGTTCTGGCTGGCGTTCGGCCTGCTGTTCACCCTCGTCGCCCTGGGCGCCTTTCCCACCGCGCTCGTGCCGATCATCGGGATCGGCAACCCCGGCTTCGGGTTCTGGTTCCTGGTGCTGTGCCTGATCACCGGGCTGACGGCGATCGCGGCGTTCGCGGAGAACCTCGTCCTGGGCCTGCTGCTGACGGTCCTGGCCGCGGGAGCGGGTTTCAACGCCGCCGGATTCTTCGCCGGCTCGTCATGGGCGGTCATCGTCGGCGGCTGGCTGTTCGTCGCGGGTGCCTGCATCGCCCTCTACACGGCCACCGCGCTGATGTGCGAGTCCAGCTTCGGCCGGATGATACTGCCGACCGGCAGGTACAGCCACGAGGCCGACATCCCCGGGAGGCGGGCCATCCGGCCGCTGGAATACGTCCATGGGCAGCCGGGTGTGAAGATCGGGCAGTGAACTCCACCTGAGCGCAGCGCCGAGGGCGGACCACGTTCCTTCCCGGAGGGCCGGCCGATGCCGTGCCGAGGGACGGCCGGCCGGACCTGACCGGGGATCTCGGGGCTGCGTCCCCGGGCATCCCTTACGCGCAGGGCAGGAAGCGCCAGGATGAATGACTGGTAGCTCTACGCGCAACACCGCCTCCCGGCGGATGCGGCAACTGCTAGGGCGGCTCGCGGCCCAGGTGGGAGGTTCCGCCCGGCTTCAGGTGATCGCCATCCTGGCCTGCGTGCTCGCCCTGGACGCGGCGGACAAGGGCACCATCGGCGCAGTCGCTCCGGACCTCAGACGGGACCTCGGCATTGACGACACGGGGATCGGAGCCCTGGTCGCGGTCTCGTCCGGAGCCAGCGCACTGGCGGCGATCCCGGTGGGCTGGCTGACCGACCGGGTGAACCGCGTCCGGCTGCTGGCCGGGAGCATCCTGCTGTGGAGCATGGCCATGGCGATCAGCGCCCTGGCCGACTCCTTCCAGGTGCTGTTGTTCTCCCGGATGGCCATGGGGGCCGTCACCGCGACCACCGGACCGACGCTGGCCTCCCTGGTCGGAGACTACTTCCCGCTCTCCGAGCGAGGACGCATGTACGGTTTCATCCTCGCCGGGGAGATGCTGGGCTCGGGCCTCGGCTTGATCGTGCTCGGCGATCTGGCTTCCTGGACGTCCTGGCGCACCTCCCTCTGGGTTCTCGCGCTCATCGGGCTCGGGCTGCTCTACGTGGTGGCGCGCCGGCTTCCCGAACCGGAGCGCGGTGGTGGAAGCCGGACGCGCACGGCCGGGGAGCGGCACGAGCGCCGAGAGCACGACGGCGGCGAGGCGGGGACGGCGGGCGAGGAGCCTCCCCAGCGGAACGACCTGGTCTACGAGACGATCCGGCGGCGGGCGATCGAACCCCAGACCGCGCTGATCCTCAAGCACGATCCCGCCCGCATGTCCCTGCGGCAGGCGGTGGTCTACGTCCTGCGTGTCCCCACCAACCGGATCATGATCGTCGCCTCCGCCGTCGGCTACTTCTTCTTCTCGGGCCTGCGCACCTTCACCGTCGAGTTCGTCACCCGGCACTACGGACTGAGCAGGGTCGCGGTGAGCGGGCTGATCCCGATCATCGGCATCGGCGCCCTCGCCGGCGTGCTGAGCGCGGGGCCGCTGTCCGACCGGCTGACGGAACGCGGCCATCTCAGCGGCCGGGTGCGCATGCCCGCGGCCGCCTACATCGTCTCGGCCGCGCTGTTCCTTCCCGCGATAACGACCACGACCGTGGCGATGGCGATCCCCCTGTACACGGCGGCGGCGTTCTGCCTGGCCGCGACGAACCCCCCTCTGGACGCCGCCCGCCTGGATGTGATGCATTTCCGGCTCTGGGGACGCGCGGAAAGCGTCCGCACGTTCCTGCGCATGAGCTCCGAGGCGAGCGCCCCCGTGCTGTTCGGCGCGGTGACCGATGCGCTCGGCGGTGGCGCGGGCCGGGCCGATGGCCTGAAGTACACCTTCCTCATCATGCTGGTCCCGCTGGTCGCCAACGGACTCATCCTCTTCACCGCGGGACGAACCTACCCCCGGGACGTCGCGACCGCCATGGCCTCGGAGGCGCGCACGCGTACGGGTTAGACTGGGCGCAACGCGATGACGGAGACGAGTAGTCCCGGGATCACGCGGGTCAGAGAGCCGCCGGTAGCTGCGAAGGCGGTCCCGCGCCCCGGGGTGAAGACCCTCCCGAGTGCGGGGAGGAACGGCGATCCCGCCCAATGCCCCGCCGGCCGGCCCCCGTGATCGGGCCGCGATGAGGCCGCCGCCCAGGCGGCGGCGAAAGTGCGGTGGCACCGGGAGCACCCTTCTCCCCCGCACTCCCAAGGGATCCGCTCATATTCCACAAGGAGTGTGATGATCTCTTGTATCCTCGCCGCCGACCTGCCCGCGCACGTCGGCCGCACCGTACGGATCGCCAGCTGGCTGCACCGCCGCCGCGAGCTGAAATCCGTGTCGTTCCTGGTGGTCAGGGACCGTTCCGGCCTCGCCCAGGTCGTGCTGCGCGAGCCGGTCCACCTGGCCGAGGAGACCGTCGTCGAGGTCACCGGGACCGTCGCCGCCAGCCCGCAGGCCCCCGGCGGGGCCGAGCTGGCCGACCCGGTGATCGACGTGCTCTCCGCGCCGGTCGAGCCGCCTCCCTTCGACCTGTACCGGCCCGTCGTCTCCGGCACGCTGCCCACGGTCCTCGACCACGCGCCGGTGGCGCTGCGGCACCCTCGGCTGCGGGCGCCGTTCGAGATCGCCGCCGCCGGGGTCGCCGGATTCCGGGCCACCCTGGACGGGCTCGGGTTCGTCGAGACGTCGACCCCGAAGATCGTGGCCTCGGCCACGGAGTCGGGCGCCAACGTCTTCGGCATCGACTACTTCGGCCGGCCCGCCTTCCTGGCCCAGTCCCCGCAGTTCTTCAAGCAGGCCCTGGTCGGGGTGTTCGAGCGGGTCTACGAGGTCGGGCCGGTCTTCCGGGCCGAGCCGCACGACACCGCCCGGCACCTGGCGCAGTACACGAGCCTGGACGCCGAACTGGGCTTCGTCCGCGACCACCGCGACGTCATGGCGGTGCTCACCCGCGCGCTCGGCGGCATGCACGCGGCCGTCGCCGAACGCGCCGGGGCCGCCGTCGCCCTGCTGGGGATCGAGGTGCCGAAGGTCCCGGAGGAGATCCCGGCGATCGACTTCGCCGAGGCGCAGGAGCTCCTCGCCCGGCACACCGAGGAGGACCCGCGCGGCGAACCCGACCTGGCCCCCGCGCACGAGCGGTGGCTCGGCGAGTGGGCGCTGCGCGAGCACGGCTCGGAGTTCCTGTTCGTCACGGGCTACCCGATGGTCAAGCGGCCCTTCTACACCCACCCCGACCCGGCCGTGCCGGAGCGCTCACGCAGCTTCGACCTGCTCTTCCGGGGGCTGGAGCTGGTGACGGGCGGCCAGCGGCTGCACCTGCACGCCGACTACCTGGCCGCGCTCGCCGCCCGGGGCGAGGACCCGGCGGCGTACGAGGGGTACCTCGCGGCCTTCGCGCACGGCATGCCGCCGCACGGCGGCTTCGCCATCGGCCTGGAACGCTGGACCTCCCGCCTGACGGGCGCCGCCAACGTCCGCCAGACCACCCTCTTCCCGCGCGACCTGCACCGCCTCAACCCGTGACGTCGTGACCGGCCGACCCGCGCCCCGCGGGCCGGCCGGTCCACGCGGTCCGCTCGGTCCACGGCCGGAACCGTACGGCCCGGTCAGGACGACGGGGTGGTGGCGGTTCGAGGTCGCCGGTGGCGTTCCCTGCCGTACGGCCGGCCGCGGAGTGGGCGCCGCGGCAGGGTCAGCCGCGGGCTGAGGCGAAGGAGTAGTCGGTGTAGCCGTGCCCGCCGCCGCCGTAGTAGGTCGCGGGATCGGGGCGGTTCAGCGGCGCGCCGGTGCGCAGCCGTTCCACCAGGTCGGGATTGGCGAGGAAGGCCCGGCCGAAGGCGATGAGGTCGGCCCCGGCGGCGAGCCATCCCTCGGCGGCGGCCCGGCCGCCGTCGTCGGGGAACTCGCCCCCCGACCGCGGCGCCACCACCAGGGCGCCGGGCCAGGCAGCCCGGATCCGGGCGGCGAGCGGCGTGCCCGCCGCGACGCCCGCGAGGTGGAAATACGCCAGGCCGAGCGGGGCGAGGGCGGCGGCCAGCGCCGGGTAGACCAGTTCGAGGTCGTCCTCGGCGATGTCGTTGTGCGGGTCGCCCGGGGTGACGCGCAGCCCCACCCGGTCTCCGCCGACCGCCTCCGCCACGGCCGCGGCGAGTTCGACGGCGAAGCGGAGGCGGTCGCGCCCGTAGACGTCGCCGCGGTGGTTGGTGCCCGAGGCGAGGAACTGGTGGATCAGGTAGCCGTTGCCGCCGTGCAGCTCGACCCCGTCGAATCCGGCGTCGAGGGCCAGCCGGGCGGCGCGGGCGAAGTCGCCGATCGTCGCCCGCGTCTCGGCGGTGCTCAGCTCCCGGGGGACGGGCAGGTCCCGGTGCCCGCCGAGGGTGAAGATCCGCCCGGCGGCCCGTACCGGCGACGGCGCCACGGGCCGCAGCCCGTTGACGCTCTCGTGGCCGATGCGGCCGGCGTGCATGAGCTGGGCGAAGATCCGGCCGCCGGCCGCGTGCACCGCGTCGGTCACCGCCCGCCACGCCCTGACCTGCTCGGCGGTGTGCAGGCCCGGGGTCCCCGGGTGACCCTGTCCGGCCTGGCTCGGCTGGGCGCCCTCGGAGACGATCAGTCCCGCGGTGGCCCGCTGCGCGTAGTACACGGCCGTCTCCGCCGCGGGCACCCCGCGGTGGTCGGCGCGGCTGCGGGTCATCGGTGACATCACCAGCCGGTTGGGCAGGCGGAGCCGTCCCAGCCGCGCGGGCTCGAACAGGTCTGGCATGGCGCGTCCCTTCCGCGGGTCGTTCTCGGGGCCCACGCCGGCCGTGGGTCGTTCCCGGGCCGGCGCGTCGGCACGTCGGCTCAGGCCGGCACGTCGGCCGCGGCGGGCTCGCCCAGCGCCGCCCGGCAGGCGCCCAGCCGTTCCCGGCTGTCCTCGTCGCCGGTCGCGGCCAGCACGATCTCGTAGTCGGCGGCGGCCTCGGCGTAGCGGCCCGACTCCTGGTGGACGACGGCCCGGTTGAACCGCATCTCGGGCGTGCCGCCCAGCTCGACCGCCCGGTCCAGGTCGTGGGCGGCTCCGGCGAGGTCCCCGGCCGCGTAGGCGAGTTCGCCGCGCAGCGCCCACGCCTCGGCGAGCCGCTCGTCGCGGCCGATCGCGGCCGACAGCGCCTCGCGGGCCGCGTCGGGGTCGTCCCGCTCGGCGAGCAGCCGGCCCTTCAGGCACAGCAGGTGGGCGTTGTCCGGCGCGAGCTCCAGCCCCTCGGTGACGTCCCGCCAGGCGGCGTCGGTCTCCCCCAGGTCGCACAGCAGCCCGGCGCGGTTCACCCGGGCGTCGAGGTGGGCGGGGTCGAGTTCGAGGGTGTAGCCGAAGTCGGCCAGCGCCCCGCGCACGTCGCCGAGTTCGAGGCGGGCGTCGCCGAGGTTGTAGTACGCCTCGGGGAACGGCGGCGACAGGCGCAGCGCGCGCTCGTAGGCGGCGATGGCCTCCTCGTCGCGGCCGAGGCGCCGCAGGATGTTGCCGACGTTGAAGTGGTGCTCGGGGAAGTCGGGGTCGAGCTCGACGACCGCGAGGTAGTCGCTCAGCGACTCCTCCAGCCTGCCCATCATGCCGAGGACCTGCGCGCGGTTGTAGCGCAGCACCGCGCGGTGCAGGGCGTGCTCGCCGGGTTCCAGCTCCCGGTCCAGCCGGGCCATGCCGTCCTCCAGCATCCGCAGCGCCTCGTCCGCCCGCTTCTGGCGCACCTCGACCAGCGCGAGCCCGTTGTGGCCGAAGACCGAGTGGAAGGCCCGCTTCTTCGGGTCCTCCACCAGGGAGGCGATCGCGATGGACATGTTCATCCATATCCGCGCCCGCTGGTAGTCGCGCCGCGGCTCGGGGTAGTGCCGGGCGTACAGCATGGCGGTGCTGTAGGCCAGCTCCATGTGGACGATGGGGTCGGTGCTGACGGCCCGCGCCTCGTCGTAGATGGTCATCGCCTCGTCGGCCCGGCCGAGGGAGGCGAGCGTGGTGCTGGTGGCGTTGGTGAAGTGCCACCACAGCTCCTCCTGCGTCGACCGGTCCACCAGCGCCCTGCCGCGCAGTCCCAGGTCGGCGGCGGCCTGGTAGAGGCCGATGCCCCGGCAGTGGTCCATCGCCAGGCGCAGGGCGGCCAGCCCGGCGCCGGACGGGTCGGTGCCGTGCTCGGCGTGGTACGGGATCGCGCCCAGCGACAGGGAGAACTCGCCCCGGCCGGCCAGCGCCGCCGCCCGCTCGTCGTGCAGCCGCGCACGCTCGGCGGCGGGCAGCGCCTCGTAGGCGGCGAGCAGCAGCGGGTCGTCGTCGGTGCAGTCGCCCTCGACGTAGGCGCGCGCGGCGGCCGGCGCGTCCACGGCCCCGGCGTCCGGAGCGGCGGAGGTCAGGGCGGTGGCGGGAGCGTCCACCGGTACGGCGTGGCGCGCGAGGACGCGCGCCAGTGAGATCGTGACCTCGCCCGGCGGGTCGGGGACCGGCTCGGGCCCGGTGCCGACGACGACGGTCAGCCCGTCCAGGTCGCCGCGGCGCAGCAGCACGGCGACGAGCTCCTGGTCGGTCGGGTCGGCGTGGTGCACGTTCTCGAAGACGAGGGTGCGGGGCCCTCCGCCGAGTGCCGCCAGGTGGTCGCGCAGCAGCTCGGCCAGGCCGTTGGAGATGTTCAGGGTGTGCAGCCGGGAGTAGAAGCGGGTGCGCTCCCCCTTGCCGGCCTGCCACTCCAGCGAGGTCCACGCGGGCGGCACCAGGCGGGCCAGCTCCGGGGTGCTGGTCAGGATCTCGATGTTGTGCGCGGGCCCCAGCTCGGGCCAGCGCTCCAGCGCCTCCGGCGCGATCGCCCGCATCAGCGTGCCGGCCGCCGTGTACGGCCCGCGCAGCCGCCGGTGGGCGTCGAGCACCATCAGCACCGGCGGCAGGTCGAGTCCTTCCCGCAGCAGGTCGCGGTCGCGGCGCCGGGCGGCCCGGATCCAGTGGTGGTTACCCATGGTGCGTCCCTTTCAGGTGATGACGTGTTCGAGCCGCTGTCTCCGGTCGCGGTATCGCTCCCGGGCCGCCACCCAGGCGAGAACGACGAGCTGCGCGAGGATGAATCCGCAGAAGACGAGCGAGTCCAGCAGCTCCGGCCAGGACGCGCCGTGGCCGGTGAACCGGCCGAGGATCCCGGTGAACATCTGGTAGACGATCGGGGCGACCGCGACGAGGAACGTGGTCAGGCTCACCGTGTAGCCGGCGACGATCAGCCAGGAGTACCACCGGGCGACGCGCCGGTCCGTGGGGTGCCAGTCGGACTCCTCGACGAGCCGGTCGCGCCGGCCGAGCAGCCGGTTCACCCGGTTGGCCAGCATCTGCCGGGCCGTGGTGTGCAGGTCGACGCAGCCGAGCGCGGTGGAGACGAGGACGTAGAGGTCGGTGCGGAGGTACAGGGAGAACTGCCAGAGGATGCGGAGCAGTACGGCGAACGCGAACGCCAGGCAGAACCTCCCGGCGAAGGAGAGCGCGCCCCCCGGCTGCCTGGTGAGGTCGGCCGCGATCGTCAGGGCCGCCATCACGACCACGTCCGCCAGCATCCCGGCCACGATCGGCAGGTACCGTTTCCGCCGGGGCACCGCGACCAGCCCGTCCAGCGACGTCTCCAGCACGACGAAGTAGAACCTGCGGGAGATCCGCAGGCTGGAGCGCAGGCCCAGCCGCCGCCCGGCGAGCGCGTGGAAACTCTCGTGCAGCAGCAGCTGCGGGATGGCCACGACGAACAGCGCCGCCTGGATGACGGTGTAGTAGTCGGTGAAGAAGACGTTGCGGTAGCTCGGCACCAGGTCGGGCCGGCGCGCCATCGCGACCAGCGCCCATCCGACGACGGCCGCGTAGCAGGTCCAGGCGGGGACGGAGAAGAGGGCCGCGCCGAGCCGCCGCCAGCGAACCGGCCGGTCCGCGGTGTACGGCGCGCCGGGATCGTCGACCGCGCCGGGTTCACGGGCCTCGCCGGCCTCGCCGGTCTCGCCGGCCTCGCGGACGAATCCGAGCTCGCCGAGCGCCGCGACCAGGTCGTCGATGTCGGGGTCCTCGTGGTAGCGCTCGGCGTACCAGGCGGCCGCCTCGCGCGGCGGAAGTCCCTCCTGGAGCCTGCGCAGCAGTTCGGCGCCGTCCGCCGGGAAGATCGCGTAGGAGTCGGTGTCCGGTCTGCCGACCGTCACCTCCTCGCCGTCCTCCAGGTAGACCAGGTGGTGCAGCGGGAGCGGCCGGTCGGGGTCGTAACGGGTCGCCGGGCCGCCGGTCACGGCCTCTGCGTCGGTCAACGGGCAGCCCTCCCAGGTGGCGTCGCGTGAGGGTGGTGTGCGAGGTCGTGCGGTGGGCGGGGCAGCGGGGCGGTGTGTCCCGCGACGGGATTCCACGGTGGCGGGTCCCGTGCGGTGGGGTTCCGCGGCGTGGGGCGGAGCGCCGGGTGCGGGCGTGCCGTACCCGGCGCACCGCCGGGAGCCGACGTCAGCTCACGTTCTTGTAGATCGAGCAGGCGGCGGCGGTCAGGCGGACCGGGCCGGCCTTACGGATCTTGATCTTCTTCATCGTGCACCTCCTCCCGAGGTCCGAAGGTCGATGTCAACGATGGCCGCCGCCGCTGGAGCGGCGTCGCCGCGGCACTGAACCCGGCGCGGGCACGGGCGGGCGGCGCGGCCAGTGAACCGCCAGTGAACCGCCAGTGGACCCGGCGCGACCGGCCGTACGACGCGTCCGTACGGCGGAGCGGACCCGCGCCGTGCCGGCCGTACGGCAGGGCGGATCGCGCCGTACGGCGGAGCGGAAAGCACGGTGCCGGCCGCGTCGCCGGGGCCGGTGCCGTACGGCGCGGTCCTGGGGTGGAGCGGCCATCCGGCGACGGGAAAGAGGAGGAAGTGACAGCGGTGATGGCCGGGATTGGACACATCACAATCTCGCTTTACATTCCGTCAAAACATATGATTCTCCAGATTTCCGGCACTGACCGTGGGCTTTTTCAGGAGAGAAATGGCGGATATACGGTTCAGCCTGCTCGGTTCACTACGGGTATGGCGAGGAAATACCGAGGTCGCGATCAGCTCGGACAAACAACGGACCGTTCTCGCTCTGCTGCTGCTGAAGGCGGGGACGCCCGTCCACCGCCAGGAGATCATCGACGCCGTGTGGAGCGACGGCGCCCCGGACTCCGTGGTCAACCTCGTCCAGACCTACGTGGGGCGGCTGCGCCGCCGCGTCGATCCGTCCCACGTGGCCCGGTCCGGCGTCTCCTGGCTCGCCGGGCTGGGACCCGCGTACGCGATCCGGCTCGACCGGTGCGACACCGACCTGGTCCGCTTCCGGACGGCGGTGGCGCGGGCCGGGCGGGCCGGCTCCCCCAGGGAGACCCTGGAGCTGCTGCTGCGGGCACTGCAGCTCTGGCAGGGCCCCTGTCTGTCCGATCTCGGCCACGCGGTCCGGGGGCACCCCTGGGTCCGCGCGGCCGACCAGGAACGCGTGGACGGCCTGCTCGAGGCCGCCAAGCTCGCCCTCCAGCTCGGCCTGACCTGCGAGGTCATCCCGCAGTTGCGGGCCGTCGCCGCGGCCGAGCCGCTGAACGAGGCGGTGCACTCCTGGCTCGTGCTCGCCCTCGCGGGCGCCGGGGCGCAGGCCGAGGCGCTGTCCGAGTACGAGGCGACCCGCAGGAGGCTGGCGGACGAGCTCGGCATCGACCCCGGCCCGCAGCTACGCGCGGCGCACCTGCAGGTGCTGCGGCAGGAGACGGGCCCGTCCTCCTCCTACGAGCCCTACGAGTCCTACGACTCCTGCGAGTCATGCGAGTCCGCGCCCTCCGGTGGAACGTTCCGCCCGTCCCTCCTGCCTCCCGACGTCGCCGACTTCACCGGGCGGGAGAAGACGGTCGGCCGGCTCCGCGGCGCGCTGACCGCCCGCGGCACCGGGTCCGTCGCCGTGGGGCTCGTCACCGGGCAGGGCGGCGTCGGCAAGACCGCCACGGCCCTGCACGTGGCCCACCGGCTGGGCGAGGCGTTCCCGGACGGCCAGCTCTACGCCGACATGCACGGCTCCAGCGCGTGCCCCGCGGACCCGTCGCGGGTGCTGGCCCGGTTCCTGCGCGCCCTCGGCGTCCACGCCTCCGCCGTCCCCCAGGACCTGGAGGAACGGATCGACCTGTACCGCAGCCGGCTCGCCGGCCGCCGGATGCTCGTGGTGCTCGACGACGTCGCCGACCACGCGCAGGCCAGGCCGCTGTTACCCGGCTCGCCCACCTGCTCGGTCATCGTGACCAGCCGCTCCCGGCTGCCGGGCTGGCCGGGCGCCGCCCGCGTCGAGCTGGAGCCGCTGGAGCCGGGGGAGGCCGCGGACATGCTGGCGAACGTCCTCGGCCGCGAGCGCGTCGCCGCGGAGCCCGGGGCCGCCGCCGAGGTCACCCGGCTGTGCGGGTGTCTGCCGCTGGCGCTGCGCGCCGCCGGGACGCGGCTCGCCGGCCGTACGCACTGGACGCTCGCGCGGTTCGCCGAGCGGCTGGACCGCGACGGCCTCGACGAGCTCGCCCTCGGTGACCCGGACGTCAGGGGAGGCATCGCCGCCGACTACCACCGGCTGGACGAGGCGGCGCGGCGGGCCGTCCGCCTCCTCGGCGTCCTGGACCTCCCCTCCTTCGCCACGTGGACCATCGCGATGGTGCTGGAAACATCCCAGGAGGCGGCGGAGGAGCTCGCCGACTCCCTCGCCGACGCGCGCATGCTGGAGATCACCGAGCCGGACGCCGCCGGCCAGACCCGCTACCGGTTCCACGAGCTCGTCCGCCGCTACGCCCGCGAGCAGGCCGCGCAGGAGGAGAGCGGCACCGTCGTCGACGTGGTGATCACCCGCACCCTCGCGGCCTTCCTCACCCTGGCGCAGGAGGCCGACGAGCGCCTGCCGTCGGCCCGGTACACCCCGGTGCGGGGCAGGGCGCCGCGCTGGCCGCCTCCGGCGCGGGTCCGCGAGACGCTGCTCGCCGACCCCATCGCCTGGTTCGAGAGCGAGCGGGCCTCCCTGGTCGCCGCCGTGCTGCAGGCGTCGGCCCTCGGCCTGGACGAGCTGTGCTGGGAGCTGACCGCCGCGATGCTGAACGACGCGGCGCTGCGGTCCTCCTGGACCGGTGTGGAGCGAGCCCTCCGGGCCGCCCTGGCGGCCTGCCGCCGGTCCGGGGACCGGCTCGGCGAGACCGTGGCGCTGCGCGGGCTGGCCGAAGCGCGACTGGGACGCGAGCACCGCCTGGAAGGGGATGAGGCCCTGGTACCGGCCCGTGGCGGGACGGTTCGCTCGCCGGAGCCTGCGGAGAATGACCCGCCGATGGCACGATCTACCTATGCCTGACCCATCTGTCGTCACGACGGTGATATCGACGGTAGGCACGCTTCTGGGGGCTCTGGGAGGAGTGGCGCTGACCCAGGGGACCACCGCCCGGCGCGAGAGACGCCAGGCGGAGCGCGACCGGCGCGACCGGCGGCGTGACGAGCTCCGGCAGGCGTGCGCGAACCTGTCCGAGTCGGCCGCTCAGCTCAGGATGACGATCGAGATCGCGGCCCAGCGTCACTGGCGGGACATGGACGTCAGGCTCGGCGCCGTCCAGGAGCACGCGACGGCCACGGGTCTGCACGCCGCGCAGGTGTCTCTGACGGCTCCCGAGGAGGTGGCGTCCGCCGCGCTGGCCCTGGCCGAGTCGGCCGGCCGGAGCGCCGCCGCCGCGGTGAAGTCCATCGACCTGGCCTTCCAGGACGGCGTCTGCCTGGGCGGCCAGATGAGGAGTGCCCCGGACCTGCGCGACCTCGACGCCCGTCTCGCCGCCTTCCAGCTCGCCGCCAGGCGCGAGGTGACCGGCGGCCCGGAGGCGGGGAGCACGCCGGACCCCGGCACGGGACGCCGCCGGGACGGGGAGGTGACGCGCCGCACGGAGTGAGGGCGGCACGGAGTGATCGCCGTGCGACTCCGCGTCGTCACCGCCCCGGATCGTCATGGTACGGCTCACCCGGCTCCGAGGCCGCCAGCAGTCCCAGGGCGACCTCGCGCCGGTGGGGTGGCAGCGGCGCACCAGCGGCCGTCAGCGCCCGGCCCGCGAGGTCGGCGGCGCCGACCCGGTCTCCCTCCGCCGCCCGTGCCCGCGCGCCGTACAGCAGTACGGAACCCTCGTGCGGCGCGTCGGCGAGCACGGCGGCCAACTCGCCGTCGGCGGCCCCGAAGTCGTGCAGCGTGGCCAGCGCGAAGGCGCGGGCCGCCCGGGTGACGGGCTCCGCGCGGTGCGGCACCCGGTCCAGATCGCGTAGCGCCTCCTCGGCCTCGCCGAGGTCGGCGAGGATCTCCCCGCGCACGCGCAGGGCGTCCGGCGTGTTCCCGTCGACGGCCAGCACCCCGTTGAGCACCGCCACGGCCGCCCGTGGGCGACCCAGCTCCCCGAGCGCCCACCCGAGCTGGGTCTGCACCGTCAGGTCGTTGGGCACCCGCTCGACGGCCGCACGCAGCAGGGTGAGGGCGAGCGCCCCGTCCCCCTGCCGTAGGTGTAGCCGACCGGCCGCCGCCAGCAGCCGCCCCACCGCGGAGGTGTCTCCCAGGGCCTCGAACATGGTCGTGGCCGTGTCGTAGGACCGGACGGCCTCCTCCAGGTCGCCCTCCTCGCAGGCGATGTTGCCGAGCAGGGACCACGCCTCGGCGCGCGGGCGCAGATCGTCGTCACCGGCTTCCAGGATCCTCCGGACGTGCCCGCGCGCGAGCGCGGCCTCCCCCTCGGCGAGGGCTTGGACCGCGGCGTGCAGCAGCGCCGCGGAGGACGTCGGCGCCGGAGGAACCGCCGGAACCGGGCCGCCGACGACGAGCCCGCGGACGACCGCGGCGAGACGGTCGTCGTACAGCGCGTACTCCCGCGAGCCGGACGCCCCTCCCTCGGACCGGAGGAGGTGGAGGGCGGCCAGTGCCCGCAGCACGGAACCGGGCACGCCGGCTGCCTCCGCCTCCCGTTCGCCGACCCGCGCGCGTCCGGGGAAGCCTGCGGTGAGTGTCCGTCCCAGCCAGTTGAGCAGCCGTTCGGGGTACAGGTCATGGTCGGTGGCGATCCCGGAGACGACGCGCCGCCAGGTGTCGCCGAGGAACCGCTCGGCGCCGCCCTCCCGGCGCAGGTGTGGTCCGGTGACGACGTCGGCGCCGGAGAACGTCTCCCACAGCGAGGAACACGCCGTCTGGACCAGCGCCGGGTGCACCGTGTCGGTCGGAGAGGCGACCGGTCTTCCCATGTCGTCGAGGAGCGTCACCGAGCGGAGGTCGTCGACCAGTTCCTCCGCCGCGCCGGGCGCGAAGGGACGGCCCCGGGTCTCCGAGGGGCCGCGGACCGCCCGCGTCGCCGCGTCGCGATCCAAGGGCGCCAGGACGACCTTCGAGCCCGCGGCCGTCCCGAACCGGGCACGGTAGGGCTCGAAGAGATCGGTGAACTCCTCTCGGCCCGCGAGCAGCAGGTGCAGTCCCGGATGGTCGTCCAGGGCGGCGGCGAGTTCGTCGACGAACGCGCCGACGTGCCGTCGGCGGTCCTCGCGGTCGTCGAACAGCTCCTCCATCTGGTCGATGGCGGCCATCAGCGGGCCGGAGGCGGCGGAGCGGCCGGCGATCGCCTCGTATCTGCGCAGGTGCCCGGAGATCGTCATCGCGGCCAGCCGGGCCGGTGACTCGTGGGGGGACCAGGAGGCCAGCAGCGCGAGGACGTAGGGGTTGTGCTCGGGCATTGCCGCGACGGGGAAGGAGGAGGCGTACGTCAGGCGGCCGACGGGAAGGATCCGCAGTCGCTCCGACGCCAGCAGCGGACAGACGCCGGCGTTCAGCAGCGAGGTCTTGCCGACCCCCGGCCCCCCCGTGAGAACGGTCAGCCGGTCGGCCTTCCAGAGTCTGGCGACCTGCCGGGACTCCCGTTCCCGCCCGAAGAACAGGCGGCTCTCCTCGGTGCGGAACGCGCGCAGGCCGATGTAGGGACCGTGGTCCACGGTATTGATCAGAGTCTCAACGGTCACATCGATCCCATCCGGTGCAATACAACCACTCGTCGACCGAATCCTGCGTCACTGCCGAAATAGTGGGGCGGTGGCCTGAGTGACCAAATGGAATGTGTGCACGAGTTTTACGCATCCTTGCTGCCGCCTCATCCGCGCACGCCCATCGGGGGCGCGGATTCCGCCGTTTCGCGGACGGACGACGGCACGCCGACTCGGCCGACCGCGGAACGGGCATCGACCGCACCCTCATCACCCACTTGTCATCGACGGGATCTCGTCCGCGGCGCGCGGGGCGTCACACGGACGACTGATGACCCGCGACCGGATCGGCGTCCCGTTCCTCGATCTCCATGAGCCTGCGAAGCGCGTGCGCCAAGGCGGTCTCGTCGAGCCTGTCGAGATCTCTCAGGGAAAGCCCTGAGACGTCGATGAGGCCACTGTCCCGCGTGGCGGCGTCATCCCACATAGGCGCTCCCGTCACCTTCGTTCCCGGTGCTCCGCCCCTCTATCTTCGCACGCCGTCCGACCATGGTCACGCGCCCGTTTGTGCATGTCCGAATTCAACCGAATGTCACGGATAAATTCACTTATAACGATTAATCATGTCATTCCGGACAACAGGAACGGCATCCTCGATATTCCCCCACAGCAGACACCGATGAAACGTCCGCCTCTTCGACGATCGGGGGGTGGCGCGCTTAGGATGGTCATTGTGAAGGCTGAACACGGGCGTATTCCACACGTTTGGGGCAAAGTACCCCAGCGCAACATGAACTTCACGGGAAGGGAAGACCTTCTCTCCCGTCTGCGCGAAGGCATCACGATGGACGTCACCGCCGTTCTGCCTCACGCGCTGCACGGCATCGGCGGCGTCGGGAAGACCCAGCTCGCCGTCGAGTACGCCTACCGCTACCAGGGCGACTACGAGCTCGTCTGGTGGATCTCCGCCGACCAGCCCCTCCTCGTGCGCTCGTCGCTCGCCGCCCTGGCGCCCCACCTCAAGCTGCCCTCGGCGGCGGTGACCGGTATCGAGGACGCCGCCGCCGCCGTCCTCGACGCGCTGCGCCGGGGCGAGCCCTACTCCCGGTGGCTGCTCATCTTCGACAACGCCGACCAGCCCGAGGACATCAACGAGATCATCCCCCGAGGCCCCGGGCACGTGCTGATCACCTCGCGCAACCACCGGTGGGAAGGGGTCGTCGACACGCTCGCCGTCGACGTCTTCGATCGGGCGGAGAGCGTGGAGTTCCTCAGCCGCCGCGTGCCCAAGGCCATCAGCACCGTCGACGCGGGCCGCCTGGCCGACGAGCTGGGCGACCTGCCTCTGGCGTTGGAGCAGGCCGGCGCCCTGCAGGCCGAGACGGGGATGTCCGTCGACGAGTACCTCCGGCTGCTCACCGAGAAGACCAGCCAGCTACTGGCCGAGAGCAAGCCCTCGGAGTACCCCCTGTCGATGACCGCGGCGTGGTCGCTGTCGGTGGAGCGGCTGAAAGAGCAGCTCCCCGAGGCGGTCGAGCTGCTGCGCTGCTGCGCGTTCTTCGGCGCCGAGCCCATCCCCCGCGACGTGTTCCGGCCGCTGTCCGGCGACACGGCCGACGTGGACGACCCGCAGGCCGCCGGCGCACTGCGCCGCATCCTCGGCAACCCCATCCTGCTCAGCAGGGCCATCCGGGAACTCGGCCGGTTCGCCCTGGCCCGCATCGACTCCCCCAGCCGGACCATCCAGGTGCACCGGCTGATCCAGGCGCTGATCCGCGACGAGCTGACCGCCCGGGAGCAGGCCCGCTACCGCGGCGAGGTCCACCTCCTGCTCGCCGCCGGTGCCCCGCTCGACCCCGACGACACGGCCAACTGGCCGCGATACGCCGACCTCCTCGCCCACGTGACGCCCGCGCTGGTGCCGGAGAGCAGGAACCCGACCGTCCGGCGGATGGCACTCGACCTCCTCCGCTACCTGTTCGTCTCCGGCGGCTACCAGTCGGCGCGTGCCTTCGCGCAGCAGTTCCTGCAGCGCTGGCGGGCCGATTCGGGTTCCGACCACCCCGACGTGCTGTCCGCGCAGCGGCACCTGGGCGACGTCCTGCGCGAGCTGGGCGAGTACCGCGAGGCGTACGACCTCAACAGCAGGACGCTGGAGCAGATGACGCGGGTCCTGGGCCCGGACCACCCGCAGACGCTGGTGGTCACCAACATCCACGCCGCCGACCTGCGCGCCCGCGGCGACTTCGCCGCGGCCCTGGAGGTCGACGAGGAGGCCCGGCGGCGGCACGAGGCGGTGCTCGGCCCGGTCCACCCCTGGACGCTCAACATGATGAACAACCTCGCGGTCGACCACGGCCTGATCAGCCGGTACCAGCGGGCCCGCGAGCTGCACGAGGACACTTACCTCCTCCAGCAGCAGAACGTCGGCGTCAACGGCGTCAGCAGGACCGACGTGCTCTCCTCCTGGAACGGCCTGTCCCGGGTGGTGCGGCTGTGCGGCGACTACCCCGAGGCCCGCGACCTCGGTGAGGACGCCCACGCCTACGGTGTGCAGGAGCTCGGTGCCGAGCATCCCTGGACACTCCGCACCGCCAAGGACCTGTCCATCGCGCTGCGGCGGACCGGCCGGATCCCGGAGGCCATCGAGCTGGCCCGGGACATTCTCTCCCGCTACGAGCGGATCTTCGGCAAGGACCACCCGGACACCCTCGCCGCCGCGATGAGCCTGGCCAACGCGCTGCGCAGCAACGGCGACATCGACGACGCCTTCCACCTCGCCGAGGACACCCTCGACCGCTACCCCGCCGTCTACGGCGCGGACCATCCCTACCACCACGGCTGCGCCGGCAACCTGGCCGTACTGCGCCGGGTGCGGGGCGACGTGATCGGCGCCCGCGACCTCGACCGGGCCTCACTCGCCGCCCTGGACGCCCGGCTCTCGCGTGACCATCACTACAGCCTCACCGTCGCGACCAACCTCGCCACCGACCTGGTCATGCTGGGGGAGCTGGACGAGGCCATCCCGCTGCGGCGCGACACCCTGGAGCGGCTGCGGACCATCCTCGGCCGCGAGCACCCCGTCGCACTGGCCGGCGCGGCGAACCTCGTCGCCGACCTGTACCGGGCGGGCGCCGAGGGGGAGGCGAAGAGCCTCTCGGAGGAGACCCTGGACGCCTACGCCCGGACCCTCGGACCCGACCATCCGGACACCAGGGTCGCCCTGGAAGGCAGGCACCTCGACCTCGACTTCGACCCCCCGCCGATCTGATCCGGACCCGCCGGATCCGGCCCGGTCCGCCCTGACGGGCGGGCCGGGCCGGTCGTGTGTGCCGGGTGGTGGCCGCGCGGGCGGACAACCGTGCGGACGACCGGGGCGCGCCGTGCGGGCGGTTCGTGCCGGGCCGGTCAGGGCGAGCCGTTGCGCAGGCGCCAGTGCCGTCGGTGCCGCTCGGCGGCGCGGCGGGCGAGCCCGAGCGCCGGGTCCGGCACCGGCTCCCCACGCCAGCCGGCCAGCGTCCGGTTCATCGAGGAGACGAACGCCGTCCCCTCGGGGGTCAGCGCCCCGCTCGCCGTGAGCGTCCGCACGACCTCGGCCGCGGCGTCCCGCCAGCGGACGAACTCGGCGTTCGCCCTGATCGCCGCGTTCCCGTGTTCGTGAAGGCGCTGCCTGCGCCAGAACCCGGCCACCCCCAGGTGTGCGTAGACCCCCTGCAGCAGACCGCTCACCGGCCGGGGGTCGTCGCGCCACGGCGCGTAGTACCGCGCCCCGGTGTCCGGCAGGGTCAGCGGGACCAGGTCGAGCAACGCCGTGAGCTTGGCGTGCTGCACCTCGTGGGCCAGCGTCACGGCCAGCACCCGGTCGTCCTCCGGAGCGGAGAGCGCCACGCAACCGAACGTCTCCCGGGACGACACGCTCACCTGCCCGGCCGTCGGCGGAGCCAGCGGTGCCAGCACCCTGACGATCTCGCCGATCTCCGCGGCGACGGTCCAGTGGTGCTTGACGAGCAGCTGCCACGCTCCGTCGAGGAGTACCTGCCACCTCGCGGCCTCGGCTGCCGTCAGTCGGCCGGCCGCGGTCGTCGCCGCGGGCAGGCAGTGCGCGTCCACGTCGTCGAGGAGCAGCTCGATCCCGCTTCCTCCCGCCTCGGCCGACAGCCTGCGCACGCCGTGCCAGCCCGGGGCCTCGGCCCGGTGGTCCGGCGGCACCCGGACGCGGTCGTCACCGGCCACGATCTCCGCCCCGCCGCGCGGCGCGACCCGCACGACCGCGCGGTCACCGCCCCCGCCGGAGGCCAGGACGGCGCGGCCGAGAGTGGGCAGCGCGACGACCCCCTCATGGACGGGCACCTCGACGACGGCCGCGACACCCGCCCTGATCGCCGTCGCGGCGGCGACGGCCGCGAGGTCCGCGGGGACAGCCGGAACGGCCGGGCCCGGCCGCGTGGGCCCGCCGTCCGGAGCCGCCGCCCCACCGTGCAGGGCGCGCAGCGTACGGCGGGCCCACGCGCCCGTGCCCGGATGCCGGATCACCGCTTCGGCCTCCGCAGGCGCGTGGGCCTGCACGTCCGCGAGCAGGTCGTAGGCCCGGCGGGTTCGGGCGGCCTGGGGATGGCGGGTCCCGGCCGCGGCGTCCACGACCCCGCGGATCAGCAGGATGTGCCTGCTGTGCTGGGCTGCGGCCAGGTCACGGACCGCGGCACCGCCGCCTCCCGCCGCGAGAGCCCGGAAGACGGCCTCGCTCAGGCGGTGCGCGCCGAGGTTCATGGGCGGCCCAGCCGTACGGCCAGGTCCGCCTCAACGGTCCGCTTCACATGGGTGACCAGGCGGAACAGGTCCGGACAGTAGACCGACGGATTGGCGAAACCGGTGCCCGAGCGGTAGCGGTGCGCGTACAGCCCCGCCCCGCACACCCGGTGCACCGGGCATGCCCGGCACGTCGCCGACAGTGCCCC
Source organism: Streptosporangium sandarakinum (assembly GCF_013409935.1). Taxonomy (GTDB): domain Bacteria; phylum Actinomycetota; class Actinomycetes; order Streptosporangiales; family Streptosporangiaceae; genus Streptosporangium; species Streptosporangium nondiastaticum. The sequence goes on from NZ_JACCCO010000001.1 coordinate 3,169,448, forward strand.
GGCCCCGAGTTGCCTGGCCACCACCGCCGGCAGCGACAGCACCGCGTCGAAGGGGTCGCGGTCCACGTGCAGGCCGGTGTGCGGAGCTCCGTGGTAGGCGGACTTCAGCACGTCGGACTGCTCGATGCTTCCGTCGGTCTCGACGACCAGCACGCCCACCGGTGAGAGCCCGATCGCCTCGCTGGTGGAGGCCCCGCCGAAGAGGAGGTGGAGGATCTCACCGAACAGGCGCACCCGCGTCCTCTGCCGGGGCTCCCGGTACCACCGGTCGAAGACCGCGACGAGCCAGTCCCCGTACGGTGTGGCGGAGCGGTCCGGGCCGCGGCCGGGCGGCGGGGCGTCCCAGTTTCCGTGGGGAAGTAATAGGTCGACGACCGGCGGCCGGAACTCCGTCAGCGCCTCGTAGGTGTCCAGTGGGTCGTTGCGCAGGTCGACGGCGCACAGCAGGCCGACGAACAGGTGCCGGTGACGGGGGCTCGTCAGCCGTTCGAGGGCGGCCCGCACGGACGCGTGGCTGCCGCCGCCGTCCGCGCGGCGGCGGTGCCGGTCGTGCGCCTCTGCCGTGCCGTCCAGGCTGACCCCCACCCGGACGCCGAGCTCGTCGAACAGGCGGAGGTAGTCCTCGGTGAGGCGGACCGCGTTGGTCTGGACGACCACGTCCGTCCGCGCGGTCGGGCCGACCTCTGCGCGCAGGGCGTCCACCAGGCGGCGGATCGTCGCGGGCCCGGCGAGCAGGGGCTCACCGCCGTGCAGCACGACACGGACCGCGGTCAGACCGTGGGACCGTACGTGCTCGGCGACGCGGGCGGCGACCCGGTCGGCGATCCGCGGGGACATCCGGACGGGGCGGGAACGCCACGTCTGGTCCGCCATTTCGTAGACGTAGCAGTAATCGCACGCGAGGTCGCACCGGCTGTGGACTTTGACGATGAACTCCCGGAAGGGGGTGGGACGCCAGCCCGCCGCGGTCAGGGCCGGAACGTCCAGTGTCGCGGGCCATTCCTTCCCGCCCTCCGCGAGGAAGGGCCGCTGGGCACGTATGGCCACGCGCGATCCGCCTCTCGTCCGTGCTCCGTCCGAGCGGCCGGGTTCGCCGCCGTCCTGTCCGTTCTGTTTCGAGGATCGCAAAACTCAGAGTCAGACACAATACGCGAAAATTCATCAAAACCCGACGGTCTTCCCTTTCCGTAAAGGTTACCTCTTTCCCGCCGCGCTTCCCGCGGACCACGGAAACCATGGGAAAGGAGAATCGGAATGACCGCTTTTCCGGCATTTGGCAGCCGAAATACCGGCGGCGTTTCGTGACGAGGCCGCCCGGGTTCCGGGGCCGCGGAGATCACGGCGGCGCCCCGCGCGACGGCCCCGGGAGCAGGAGGCCGCTCACCACGCCCGGCAGGGCCGCGCGGCGGGCCGGTCCCGCCTCGCCGACCGGCGCGGCGAGCATCCCCAGCCGGAGCTGGTCCAGACGCCGGGCCGCCCGGTCGCGCAACTCGTCCAGCTCGCCGAACTGGATGGAGTCGGTCGGGCGGCTCTTGGCGCAGGCGGGTTCCTGTGGGCGTGCGGCATGGGGATGTCGCCGGACAGCAGGTTGAACAGCGTGGGGATGTCGCTGGAGCCCTGGATGCTGGCGTGCCCGCGCAGTGCCTGGATGCCGCCGCCGGGACGGCCCATGTTGCCCAGCAGCAGTTGCAGGACGCAGGCGGCGCGGATGAACTGCGAGCCGTCGCTGTGCTGGATCCAGCCCACCGCGTAGACGAACTCGGCGGTCCGCTCCGGGCCGGAGTTCTCCACCGGGTGCCGGCAGACCTCGGCGAACAGCTCCCGCGGGATGCCGCAGATCCGCTCGACCATCTCCGGGGTGTAGCGGGCGTAGTGGCGACGGAAAACAACTGACAAAGGTCTCCCGCCCCGGGGTGTGGCGGATTGTGACGCCGGAGCCGCCGGACTGGAGTGGGGGCGGCAGACGAAGGCCGCCTTCACGGCCTCACCGAGCGCACCCGGCTGGAGCGGAACATTGCCTCACCGCGACACGTGCCACCACTCCGCGGTCGCCGCCCTGGCGGCCTCCGCCGCCCTGGTGACCGGTCTCGTCCTCGCGCCCGCCGACGCGGTGCAGGGCGAGGCGCAGCGTCTCATGTACGTGCACGTCCCGGCGGCCTGGACCGCCTACGCCGCGTTCACCGTCACGGCGGTCTCGGGCCTGGCCGTCCTGGCCCGCCGCGGCACGGTGTGAGACCGGGTGGGCCGGGCCGCCGCGGAGCTCGGCGCGGGGATGACGGCCCTCGCCGTGGCGCTGGGCATGATCTGGGGGCGGCCGGTGTGGGGCGTCTGGTGGACGTGGGACCCGCGCCTGGTCGCCACGCTCGCCATGCTGCTGGCCTTCCTCACCTGCCTGGCGGTGCGGCGGTGGCACGGCGACGCCGCCCGCGGGGCCCGGGGCGCGGCCGTCGCGGGGGTGGCGGGCTTCGCGATGGTGCCCGTCACGCACTTCTCCGTCCTGTGGTGGCGGACGCTGCACCAGCCTCCCTCGGTGCTGCGCCCGCCCGGGGACGTGCCGGTGGACCCGCCGATGCTGGCCGCCCTGGCCGCCGGGGTCCTGGCGTTCACCCTGCTCGGATGCCTGGTGGTCGCCCGGCGGGTCCGCGCGCTGGACGCCGCGGCGGCCCCGGCGGAACACGTCAGCCGCGCCGCGCTGGGGAGGGCCGCGTGACCGGCTGGGGATGGGTGTGGGCCGGCTACCTGCTCACCGCCGCCACCTGGGCGGCGTACCTGCTCCGATCGGGTCGGCGGCCGTCGTGATCCCGCCCCGCCGGTGGCTCCGGCGCCCGCCGTCCGCTCCGTGGACGCGGCGCCGCCCGCTCCCGGACCGGGTACGGCGCCGCCTGCCGCTGCTGCTCGTCGGCGTCGCCGCGCTCACCCTCGGTGCCCTGGCGTTCTCCGGGATCGGGGACGGGATGGTGTACTACCGCACGCCCACCGAACTCGCCGGGCACGACGCCGGGCAGACCGGCCGGCTGCGGGTCGGCGGGCTGGTGCTGCCGCACTCGGTGCGGGCCGAGGGGGACGCCCTCCGCTTCCGGCTGAGCGACGGCGTCGGCGCCGTGGAGGTGCTGCACCGGGGCGAGGTGCCGCCGGTGTTCCGCGAGGGGCAGGGAGCCGTGGCCGAGGGCGTGCTCGGTCCCGGCGGCGTGTTCCGCTCGGACCGCCTGATGGTCAAACACTCCGACGAGTACCGCGCCGCGGAGCCGGCCCGGTGAAGTGCCTGCTGGGAACGCTCGCGCTCTGGGCCGGCGCGGCGGGTTCGGTGGTCGCCGCCCTCGCCTGGGCCGGTCTCGCCGGGCGCCGTACGGCGGTGGCCGCCACGGCGGCGGCGTCCGGCTGCGCGGCGGCGGCGTTCGCCGTCCTGGAATGGGCCCTGCTCACCCGTGACTTCCAGGTCGGATTCGTGGCCCGCAACGGCGGGCGGGGCGTCCCGTCCTACTACACCTTCACCAGCCTCTGGTCGGCCGTCGAGGGCTCGCTGGCGCTGTGGGCGCTCGCGCTCACCGGGTGCGCCCTCGTCGCCGGGCTCGGCCGGGACGAGGGACCGCACCGGCGGATCGCGATGGCCGTGCTCATGACGCTGTGCGCGTGCTTCCTCGCCCTCGTCCCGCTGGCCGCGAACCCCTTCCGGGAGGTCGCCGCGCCCCCCGCGGACGGCCCCGGGCCCAATCCCCTGCTGCGCGGCCACCCCCTCATGGGGATCCATCCGCCGCTGCTGTACCTCGGCTACCTCGCCCTGGCCGTGCCGTTCGCCCTCGGGGTCGCGAGCCTGGTCGCGGGGCGCGCCGGGCGTCCGGTGGTGCGGGCGATGCGGCGGTGGACGCTCGCCGCCTGGGCCGCGCTGACCGCCGGCATCGTGCTGGGCGCCTGGTGGTCCTACGGCGTGCTCGGCTGGGGCGGCTACTGGGAGTGGGACCCGGTGGAGAACGCCTCGATCGTCCCGTGGTTCACCGCGACGGCGTCCCTGCACTCACTGGCCGTACGGGACCGCCACGGCTCGCTGGGGCCGTGGTCCGCGGCGCTCGCGACGGCGGGGTTCCCGCTGGCACTGCTGGGGACGTTCCTCACCCGCGGCGGGGCGGTCGCCAGCGTCCACTCCTTCACCCGGTCCGCCGTGGGCCCGCCGCTGCTGGGCATCCTCACCGCGACCCTCATCGCGACCTGCGGCCTGCTGGTGTGGCGGGCCGGGCGGCTCCGCCGGGCCGGGGAGGTCCCCGGCGGTGACGGCCATGGGACGCCGGTCGGGGACGCCTCCGGTGACGGCCGAGGGGCGTTGGCCGGGGGTGCACACGGTGACGGCCATGGGACGCCGGTCGGGAACGCCTGCGGTGACGGTCGCGGAACGTTGGTCGGGGCCGGTGTCGCGCTGCTGGCCACCCTGGCGTTCACCGTGCTCCTCGGCACCCTGTACCCGCTGGTCGTGAAGGTCCTCGTCGGGGCGGACGTCGCCGTCGGCCCGCCGTACTTCAACCGGGTGACCGTCCCGCTCGCCCTGGCGCTGCTCGTGCTCATGGCGGTGGCCCCGCTCGTCCCCCCGAACCGGGCGCGGCCGCCGCTGCGACGGCTGGCCTGGCCGGTCGCGGCGGGCGCGACGACCGTCGCGGCCCTCGGCTTCGGCGGGTTCAGCGGCTTCGGCGGCTTCGCCGGACCCGGTGGATTCAGCGGCTCCGGTGGTTTCGGCGGTCACGGCGGCGGTCACGGGCCCCTGCCGCTGGTCGCCTTCGGGCTCGGGGCGTTCGTCCTCGCGGCCACCGCGCTCCGCGTCCGCGAGGTCGCCGGGCGGCACGGCCCTGCCGCGCCGGTCCGCGCGTCCGTCCGGCGGCGACTGGGCGGCTCCATCGTCCACGCGGGGGTCGCGCTGGCCGCCGTGGCGATCGCCGGCTCCACGGCGTACACCCACGACGCGTGGGGACGCCTGGAACCGGGGGACACCCTGCGGGCCGGCGGGTACGTCCTGCGGCTCGACGGCGTGGAACGGCGGCGCGACGCCGACGCCATGTCCGTCGCCGCGCGGGTGAGCGTCTTCGAGGACGGCCGCCCGGCCGGGACCCTGCGCCCGTCGATCACCTTCTACCCGGCGAGCGGCGCACCCCCGGTCGGCGCCCCCGCCGTGCGCACCGGGCCGCTGGCCGACCTCTACATCACCGTCTCGGAGGTGGATCCGGCGGACGGTACGGCGGTGCTGCGCGCGGCCGTCAACCCGCTGATGGCCCTGCTGTGGACATCCGGAGCCGTGATGGTGCTCGGCGCCCTGGCGGCCCTGCCCCGCCCCGGGGCGCGGCGTCTGCGGCGTTCACGGCATCCTCGGTGGGCGCGGCGCCCGCGGCAGGCGCGGCGGATGCCGTCCGCGCGGATCGGCGGGACCGAGGCACCCTCCGTGGCGGTGCGGGAGGACCCGGGCGGACCCGGCGTGGACAGCCGCGAGGCCGTGGGAGGGCCGGCCCGGTGAATCCGACGGACCCGACAGGGCCGGTGGACCCCACAGACCCGATGGGCCCGGCGAACCCGGCTGATCCGGCAGGCCCGGGAAGTCTCGCGGACCCGGCCGGTCCGGTGGGCACGGTGGATCCGCCGGCCCCGGCCGGTCCCTCGCGGAGATGGCGTTATCCCGCGCTGCTCCTGGTCGCCGCGGCGGTGATGGCCCTGTCGGCGGTCCTCGCCCGCGGTCTCGCGCGCGGACCGGCGGAACCGGCGGTGCCCGCCGACCGGCCGGCCCCGAAGCTGTCCGGCACCACCCTGGACGGCACGCGGTTCACACTCGGCGAGCTGCGGGGGCACGTCGTGCTCGTGAACGTCTGGGCGTCCTGGTGCGAGTCGTGCCGAGAGGAGTTCCCGCTCGTCGTGGAGACCGCACGGCGGCTCGGCCCGCGAGGACTGCGGATCGTGGGGGTGGACACCCGCGACACCCGGGAGGCCGCCCGGCTGTTCCTGCGCGAGTCCGGCGTGACCGACGTGAGCGTCCCTGTCCAGCTCTTCGACCCGGACGGCCGGCTGGCCCTCGAACTCGGCGTGCTCGGCGTGCCGGAGACCTTCCTGGTCGGCCGGGACGGCCGGATCGCCGACCGCGTGCTCGGCCCGGTGACACAGCGGTGGATCGACCGCGCCGTACTGCCCCGGCTCACGCGATGAGACGCCGCCCCGCGCCTTCGGGCCGCACCGCGGCGTGCCGCTCCACGTCCCCGGATCACATCGTGGACCGCCCCGTGAGACGCCGGCTCGCGGTCGCGGGGCTGATCGTTCTCGTGGCGCTCGCCTGCGCGGCGGTGTGGCGTGCCGGCCGGAGCGAACCGGCCCTCGGCGAGCGCGTCATGGAGGTGGCCGCGATGCTGCGCTGCCCCGACTGCCAGGGGCTGTCCGCCGCCGAGTCGCCGTCGAAGCTGGCCGGGGCCATGCGCGCGGAGATCGGCCGCCGGCTGACCCGGGGCCGGTCGAGCACCTGGTGCCGGTCCCGGTCGCCGGTCAGGCGCCGGTCCACCCAGGGCCAGACGTACATGAGGAGGATGACGACCGTGGGGAAGAACACACCGGGCAGGAACGGCGACGGGACGAGATAGCCGAAGACCCGGAGCTCCACGGCGGGGAAGATGCGGAGCATCCCGTCCACCCAGCCGAGGTACCAGTCCGGCTGGGCGGGCGCGGTCACCGCCGCCGGCTCGTACGGCCCCCACACCCAGACCGGGTTGATCTGGGCGAAGCCCCCGAAGCCGAAGACCACCGCGAGCACCGCGCACAGCAGGGCCAGGGACCGGATGCCGTAGGTCGGCCAGAGCTTCGACCCGACCACGTTGTGGTCGTTGCGCCCGGGGCCGGGGAACTGCGCGTGCTTCTGCCTGATGATCACCGCCAGGTGGACGCCGAGCAGGGCCGCGATGAGCACCGGGATGAGGAGGACGTGCAGGATGTAGAGCCGGGGGATGATCAGGTCGGCCGGGAACTCGCCGCCGAAGAGCAGGAACTGGACCACGGCCCCACCACCGGTATCGACAGCGCGATCGCCGACGCGACTCTCAGGCCGCTTCCGGACAGCAGGTCGTCGGGGAGCGAGTACCCGGCGAAGGACGTGGCCATCCCGAGGACGAACATCGTCAGCCCGGTCACCCAGTTGATCTCCCGGGGCTTGCGGAACGCGCCGGTGAAGAAGATCCGGCACATGTGGACGATGATCGCTCCGATGAAGAACAGCGCCGACCAGTGGTGGGCCTGCCGCATCAGCAGGCCGGCTCGCACGTCCCAGCTCAGCTCGACGGTCGAGGCGTAGGCGGCCGACACGGTGGTCCCGCGCAGCGGCGCGTAGCCGCCGCTGTAGACGCGGTCGGCCATGCTCGCGTCGTAGAAGAACGTCAGGAAGACACCGGTGGCGACGAGCGCCACGAAGGAGTAGAGGGCGATCTCGCCCAGCATGAACGTCCAGTGGTCCGGGAAGACCTTGGCCAGCGCCAGCCGGAGTTGCGGCGCGATCCGCAGCCGGGCGTCCAGCCAGCCCATGCTCCGCCGCACCAGCCACCGCGTGATCATGTCTTCCTCCAGTAGCCGGGACCGGGCGGGCCCGAGAGGCCGCCCCGGGCGACGAGCGTCCCGTCGGCGCCCACCCCGAGCGGCAGCTGCGGCAGCGGCCGGGCGGCAGGTCCGGCGACCGGCCTGGCCCCGCCGAGGACGTCGAAGAGCGACTGGTGGCAGGGGCACAGGAGCTGCTGGGTCTGCTTGACGTACAGCCCGACCGGGCAGCCGGCGTGGGTGCAGAGCTTGGAGTAGGCCACCAGGCCGTCGACGGCCCAGTTCTCCCGCCCGGGGGGCAGCTCCAGGTCGGCCGGGTCCACCCGGATGAGCAGCACCGCCGCGTCGCCGATCCCGGCCCGTCCCTCGGGGAACACCGTGACCACGCCGCCTTCGGCGACATCGCCGGGCCGTACCGGCCGGCCCCTGTCGTTCACGACGCGGGCGCCCGCCCGCCAGGGGGTGTCGGCGAGGGCGCGCCACGGGTTCGGGCCGCGCGCCAGCAGCGACCGGATCGGGAAGAGCGCGGCCAGGCCCAGCACGCCGAGCGCGAGGGTCAGCATCCTGCGGGGCAGCGCCGTCCGGGTGAGGGGGGCCTCGTCGCGGGCGAACTCCGAGGCCAGGGCGCGGCGTTCGGGCAGCGGCGAGATCATCGGCTCCCGCTCCTCCACGAACGGCCCCTGGGGCAGGAGCGTGTGCGCCCAGAGGGCGAATCCCACCGCGAGCCCGGCGAACGCCACCAGGAGGCCGAGCCCGAGCAGCTGGGTGTCGTCGCCGAGGACGTACATCGCGGCGAAGAAGGCGGCGGCGAGGGCGGCCACCCCGAACGCGACGGCGACGTGGCGCTCCGCCCGGCGCCGGGGCCCGCTCACCGCGCCCTCTTCCCGAGGAGGCGGATGACGATCAGCAGCAGGCCGATGCCGAAGACCCACGCCACGAGGCCCTCGGCCACCGGCCCGACCCCGCCCAGCTTCGCCCCGCCCCGGTCGTCCGTACGGCGCAGCGCGAGGATGTAACCGATGATCGAGTTCACCTCCGCGTCGCTCAGCGTCCCCTGTGAGAACCGGGGCATCGTCCCGGGGCCGATCCGGATCGCCTCGGCGATCTGGGTGGGTGAGGGGTACATGAGCGACGGCGCGTAGCGCCCGTCGGGCAGCGCCGCACCCACCGCGCTCGCGGAGTGGCAGGAGGCGCAGTTCTGCAGGTAGAGGGTGGCGCCCAGCCGCACGTCGCCCGGGGCGACGCGTGGCATCGGCTCGCCCCTGCCGAGGGTGGACACGTAGGCGATCAGCGCGTCGATGTCGTGGCGGCCGAAGGCCGGCTTGCCGCGCCGCGGCACGGCGTCGGGCGCGGGCAGCGGCATCCGGCCGCTGGAGACCTGGTAGTCCACGTCGGCCGGCCCGGCGTCGCGCAGGCTCGGGCCGTTCTGGCTGCCCCCGCCGTCCTGGCCGTGGCAGCCGGCGCAGGTCGCCCGGTACAGCTGCCGCCCGCGGGCGAACGGGTCGCTCGCGGCGGGGGACGGGACCGGCCCCGGGGACGGCGGCCACGGCTCGCCCCGCGCCCCGGGTGCCGAGGACCGCGGCCACGGCTCGCTCCGCGCTCCGGCGTCCGCCGGCCCGCCGGACAGCGCGCCCGCGCCCGCGGCGGCCGCCGCCAGGAGCAGCGCGCCCCGGGCGGCGTGTTTCACGGTGTGCTTCGCGGCGTGCCGTACGGCCTGCTCCAGGGTGTGCCGGGCCGCGCCCCGGGCGGTGCCCCGAACGGTCCGCCGGGTGACGCGCCGGGCGGGTCCCGGCCGGTGGTCGTGGTACCGCATCGGTCACCTCAACGTGAACAGGTAGGCGGTGATGTCCCGCGCGTCCTCCTCGGTCACCCCGAGGTTCGGCATCGCGTTGCCGGGCACGACGCCCTGCGGGTCGCGGAGCCAGCGCCGCAGGTTCGGCGCGTTGTTCTGCAGCACCCCCGCGATGTAGCTCCGCCGGCCGAACGCGGTGAGCGGCGGCCCCACCGTCCCCTCCGCGCCCTGCACGCCGGGGATGGTGTGGCAGGAGGAGCAGCCGTACACGCTGATGAGCCGCTGCCCGCGCTCGGGGTCGCCGCCCTGCACCTCCGGCGGCGGGAAGCCGGACCGGCCGCCGCCCGCGCCGCACCCGGCGAGCGGACCGGCGGCGAGCGCGCACAGCGCCGCCAGTGCCGCCAGGGCCGCCAGGGCCTCCGCCCGCCGTGCCCCCGGCCCCGCCGGCCCCGCCGGTCTCATGAGCGCGCCTCCCCGGAGGGGACCCGCTCGGGGACCTCCGGCACGCGCGGCGGCGCGGCCGTGCCGTCCTCCCCAGCGGATCCGCCCATCCACCGCAGGAACAGGGCGATCATCACGGCGAAGTAGACCAGGTCGGCCGGCACCCACATGACCAGGCCGGCGAGCTGCTGGTCGGTGAGCGGGTCCACGCCGATCCCGGCCGCCTCGGCGGCCTGCAGCGGGTACAGCGGGGCCCGCGCCAGGGTGAGGACCGCGCCCAGCGCCGCCGCGGGCAGCATGGTCACGAACAGGTAGAGCAGCGCGACGGGCCCGCCGATCCGGTGCCTGCCCGGGGTCAGCAGGTGCCACCACAGCAGCCAGGCCGCGCCGAGGAAGCACAGGTGCTCGATCACGTGCACCGGCTCGACGGCCAGGGCGAGGTCGTAGGGGACCGGCAGGTGCCAGAACCACAGCACCACGGTGTGCAGCAGCCAGGCGGTGACCGGCAGGTAGAGCAGGCGCAGCAACCGCGAGCACGTCCCACTTCCACGGCCCGGCGCCGCCGCCGTGGGCGAGGAGCGTCATGTCTGGACGCATTGCGGCAGCATCACCACGGCGAGGCCCCCATCAGGATCATGAGCACGGAGAACACGTTCAGCCAGAACCCGATCTGGAGCATGAAACGGACCCGGTCCGACTTCCTCCCCGGGGGTTCGGGCGGGTCGCGCCGCCACAGCAGCAGATCCACGACGAGCGCGGCCGCCACGACGACGGCGGGCAGCCCGGTGGCGACGGCGGCGAAGACGACCACCGGGATCCCGCCGATGAGGCCGCCGCCATCGACGCAGGTCAGCTCGACCACGCTCCACGCGAAGACGATGTGGAGGGACCACGCGATCACCCCGCCCAGCACCGCGAACCACAGCGGTCCCGGCCGGGTACGGCGGGCCTTCCCAGGCTTCCCGGGCTCCCCGGGCCTCCCGGACGTTCGGGCCTCCCCGGGGCGTCCCCCGGAGCCCGGGGTGGCGGATTCGGTCTGCTCGGACATGGCTCTCACAGGTGCGGGCTGAGGTAGATGGTGAAGAGGATGGTGATCCAGACGGCGTCGACGAAGTGCCAGTAGAACGCCACGAGCCTGACCCGTTCGTGGTGCCGGCTGCCGAGCTTGCCGGCCAGCGCCGCGATCGTGACGAAGACCAGCATCACCAGGCCGACGATCACGTGCAGGCCGTGGAAGCCGGTGATGACGTAGAACAGCGAGCCGTAGACGTTGGTGGACCAGACGAACTCGCCCAGCTTGGTGGCGTACTCGGTGGCCTGCAGGCCCAGGAACGCCGCGCCGAGCGCGAGGGTGAACGCCAGCCCCGCCCGCAGTTGCGCGGTACGGCCGCGCCGTACGGCCAGGTCGGCCCAGACCATCGGGCCGCTGCTGGAGAGCAGCAGGACGGTCATGATCAGCGGTTTGGACAGCTCGGGGTCCTTGATCCCGCCGGGCGGCCAGGGGCCGGCCGTGGAGAACCGGATGTAGAAGTAGGAGCCCAGCAGGCAGGCGAAGATCGTCGCCTCGGTGGTGATGAACAGCACCATGCCCCACCAGGCCGGGGTCCGCCCGCTGGGCGGCTTGCCGTGCGGCGGCGCCGGCCCGACGGGCCGGATGGGAACCCACTCCCCCGTGGCGGTCATGCCCCTGCCCCCTTCTCCGTCTTCTCCTTCTCGGCCTCCTGCTCGGCCGCCGCGTCCCGCTCGGCCGTCTCCCGGGCCTTCTCCCCGGGGGCGTGGCCGGCCTCGCGCCTGCTCCACCGCGGCCACAGCCACCGGCCGATGACGAGGACGGCGACCACGCCGGCCGCCACCGCCAGGACGTACACGCCGAGCAGCAGCCCCAGCACCGCGAGGAACAGGCTGACCGCGGTGAAGAACGGGACCGGCGTGTGCTCGGGCATCTCCAGGGCCACCTCGGGCTCGGCGTCGAGCTCGCTGGTCACCAGCAGCTCGTGCCCCTCGGCCAGCACCCGGTCCTTGAAGCGCGCCCCCTCGGCGAAGGAGTCCAGGCTCCCCTGGTCCCACAGCGGGTGCACGCTGTGCACGGTCGGGATCACCGGGAAGTTGTACGGGCGCGGCGGGGAGGCCGTGGCCCATTCGAGGGTCTCCCCGCCCCACGGGTCGGGCGGGGCCTGCGCCCCTTTCCACAGGCTGTGCGCGAACGTGCCCAGCGTGACGAGCAGCCCGGCGAGCAGCAGGTACGCGCCGAGGCTGGAGAGCAGGTTCCACAGGTCCCAGTCCAGGCCGCCGGGGTAGGTGTACACCCGGCGCGGCATGCCGAGCAGCCCGGAGATGTGCATGGGGAAGAAGGTGAGGTTGAACCCGGCGAAGACCAGCCAGAAGGACCACTGCCCGCCCCGGACGCCCGTCAGCCTCCCGGTCGTCTTCGGCCACCAGTAGAAGACGCCGCCGATCACCGGGAAGACGGCGCCGCCGAACAGCACGTAGTGGAAGTGCGCCACCACGAAGTAGGAGTCGGTGACCTGCTGGTCGAACGGCACGATGCCGAACATGACGCCGGTGACCCCGCCTATCACGAACACGACGAGGAAGCCCATCGCCCACATCATCGGCACCCCGAGCACGACCCGGCCCATGAGCATGGTGCCCACCCAGGCGAACATCTGGATGCCCGAGGGGATCGTGACGATCATGCTGGCCGCGGAGAAGAAGGTCAGCGAGAGCTGCGGCAGCCCCACGGCGAACATGTGGTGCACCCACACGCCGAAGCTGATGATCCCCACCGCGACCATGGCCAGCACGAGCAACGGGTAGGCCATGATCGGCCGCCGGGAGAAGGTCGGGATGATCGCCGAGACGATGCCGAGCGCGGGCAGCACGATGATGTACACGTCGGGGTGGCCGAACAGCCAGAACAGGTGCTGCCACAGCACCACGTCCCCGCCCGCGTCCGGCTGGAAGAACCGGGTGCCGAACCTCCGGTCCAGGAACAGCATGGCGTTCGCCGTGTTGAGCGGCGGCAACGCGAAGATCAGCAGGAACGCGGTCACCACGAGCGCCCAGACGAAGATCGGTACCCGGTTGAGCGTCATGCCCGGGGCCCGCAGCTTGAGGGAGGTCGCGATGAAGTTGATCGATCCGGAGGTGGTGGAGACGCCGAGGAAGAGCAGCCCCAGCGAGTACACGTCCATGTTGATGCCGGGCTGGTACTTCGGCCCGGTGAGCGGGACGTAGGCGAACCAGCCGCCGTTGGGCGCCCGGCCGAAGAGCAGGCTGGAGAACAGGATCACGCCCGCGAACGTGAAGACCCAGTAGGTGAAGGCGTTGAGCCGGGGGAAGGCCATGTCGCGCGTGCCGAGCAGGAGCGGCAGCAGGAAGTTGCCGAACCCGAACGACATCGGCGTCGCGAACAGGAAGATCATCGCCGTGCCGTGCAGCGTGAACAGCTGGTTGTACGCCTCGGGGGGCGAGCAGATCCCCGTTCGGCGTGATGAGCTGGGTGCGCAGGGCGGTGGCGTCCAGTCCGGCCAGCGCGAAGAACACCGCCGCGGTGACCAGGTAGCGCCGGCCGATCCGCTTGTGGTCGACGGTGGTGACCCAGGCCCGCAGGCCGTGCTCCTCCGGCCAGTGCCGCCCGACCCGCCCGCCGGCCGTCTCCTCGGTGACGCCGTACGCGTGGGTGGCGTTGTCGATGCTCATCCCGGTCCCCTAGCGCAGCGTCTCGAGGTAGGCGATGAGCGCCTGCAACTGTTCCGAACCCAGCGGCTGCGGCGGCATCCTGTTGCCGGGCTTGATCGTCTGGGAGTTGGAGATCCAGCCGCCGAGGTAGCCGCGGGTGTTGGGCACGGTGCCCGCCGCGAGGTACCTCCGGCTCGCCAGGTGGGTGAGGTCGGGGCCGATCCGCCCGTTCGCGGTGGTCCCGCGTACGGCGTGGCAGGAGGCGCAGGAGCCCGATTCGAGCACCCGCAGCCCCTGGGCCGCCAGGCCCCCGGGCGGGGCCGGCGCGGGCCGGGCCTGCCCGGTGAGCCAGGCGGCGAACTCGGCCGGCGGCTGGGCCACGACGTGGAAGGCCATCCGGGCGTGCTGGAGCCCGCAGTACTCCGCGCGCTGTCCCCGGTAGACGCCGGGACGGTCGGTGCGCAGCCACAGGTGGTTCGTCCGGCCCGCGACGAGGTCGGTCTTCACGTTGAGCTGCGGCGCCCAGAAGCTGTGGTTGACGTCGGCGGTGCGCAGCCTCAGGTGGACGGTCCGCCCGGTCGGCATGTGGATCTCGTTGGCGGTGACGACCCCGGAGCCGGGATAGCTCACCTCCCACCACCACTGGTGGCCGAGGAGGTCGATGGTGAGCTGGTCGGGGTCCTTGGGGTCCCCGATGGCGCGCAGCGTGGGCAGGCTGATCACGTAGACGAGGACCAGGACGATGGCGGGCAGGATGATGCCGGTGATCGTCACGTACCGCTGCCCGGTGTCCATCCGGGCCCGCACCCCCGGCCGGCGGCGGCGGGTCGCCGCCCACAGCACGAGGACCACGATCACGGCGGTGACGAACAGCGAGATGCCGAACATGAGCCACCACAGCCCCGCCACCCGCCTGGCGCCGTCACCGTACGGCGTCAGCGTCGACTGACCGGACCCCGAGCAGGCGGAGAGGGGAAGGACCGCGAGCGCGATCCACGGCCACCTCGCCGAACGCGGCGGGAGGGGCCGTGGCCACGCCGGAAGGGGCCGGGAGCGTGCTGGGAGGGGCCGTGGCCGTACCGGCCGCCGTCTCGCCATCACCCGTCCCCGCTCGCGTCCGTCCGCGTCCGGACGGAGAAACCGAGCCCGCGGCTTTCCGCCCGAGGCGCCGGCGGGAGGAGGTCACCGGACCGGCGAACGGACGTACGGACGTCCGCGACCCGGCGGTGAACGGCGCACCGATCCCTGATTACGTTCAGTAGTCAGTGATACCAGACATGTCCGCGTCCGGCCGTGAAGGACCCACCCGGGTGCGTACCGGGTCCCCGGCCCGGGAACGGGCGTCGTCTGGACGTCGGGCCGGCCGAGGGGATGGGCGTCGTCTAGACGTCGGGCCGGCCGAGGGGATGGGCGTCGTCCACCGGCGGCTCGCCGCCCGCCTCGTTGAAGGCGGTCATCGCCGAGATGAGGGCGTGGCGCTGCTCGGCGGACATCCGGGAGACGATGCCGGCGATCTCCTCGCGGCGCCGGGCGGTGACCTCGTCGACGATGCGCCGCCCCTCCGGGGTGAGGCGCATCAGGGTCTCCCGCCGGTTCCGCGGGTTGACCTCGCGGACCACCAGCCGGGAGGCGGCGAGGCGGTCGGCCATCCGCATCGCCGTCGAGGGGTTGACGTTGAGCCGTTCGGCCATCGTGACGAGCTTGGTCTCCCCGTGGCTCGTCAGGATGACGAGCATGCGGAACTGCGGCAGGGTGATCCGGTCCTCGACGGCGCCGAGGGATCGGGCGGCGATGGCGACGAGCAGGCGTGAGCCGGTGAGCACCGCGGAGATGACCGCGGAGGGGTCGTCCTCCCCGTCCGCGTCCGCCCGGTTCGCCCGGTTCGCCTGATGATCCGACATATGGTCTGTTCTACACGGCGCCTCCGTCAGCCCCGCTCCCACCTGGCCCGTTCCGCCACGGGTGCGGCCGGCCGTCCCGGAGTCGCCACCCTGGAGCCGCCACTCTGAAGCCGCGGCCCGCCGTCCCGGTGCCGCCGCCCATCGCTCCCGCGGCGCCGCGGGCTCCGGCGGCGCCGCGGGCCCGGCCCGTCGCGTCCGCCCGGATCCCCGGAAGCGCCGTCACCCGTCCTCTCGGGACGGCGCCAGGTGCTCGGCGGCCTCGTCGACCGTCGTGTACGCCCGGATCTCCCGCGTCAGCCCGGTGAGCGCGAGCAGGCGGGCGAAGCGCGGCCGGACCCCGCTGAGCACCAGCCGCCCGCCGGCCGCCCGCACGCCGCGCAGCCCGCCCACCAGGACGCTCAGTCCCGACGAGTCGCAGAAGAGGAGATCCTCGGTGTCGATGACGATGTGCGGCGGGGTGATGAGCGCCATCGCCTCCGAGAGGCGGGCCCGCAGGAGAGGCGCCGCGGCGAGGTCGAGCTCTCCGGCCAGCCGCAGGACGACGACGTCGCCGCGAAGTCCGGTGGTCACGGAGAAGGCGGCAGGTCGACCGTGGCCCGTTCTTTCCCGCACGACATCCTCTTCGCCCGCTCGCCGGGGCGGTGGTCGCCCTCGCGAGCGGCCCTTCATCCGGTTCGCCCAAGCCCGTCGGCACACGGCCCGAGCAGCTTGCCGACCCATCATTGCACAGTGCAATGGATGTCGGAAAAGGCGTCCTGGCCGCGCCACAACCCCCAGCGCAGGTCCATTGACCAGCGGGTTCACGTTTTTCGCGGCTTTTTACCATATCTGGCCGGGCGAGGGAGAAGCGGTATCCACCGGATAACGATTGGCTGGCAACGCCATCCCGCCGGTGCCGGCGGCCGTCTCAGAGAAGCATGAAGATGCTGATGCTTCGGCTGGCCCACGCCCTGCGCATGATGCGGGCGCGGACTCTGACGAGCCACCTCCCGGCCACATCTCTGGAGTATCTGTACGTTCATTTCGGCCGCGAGATCCTGGCCCGGGCCGCCATGGACCGGGCCCTGTCCGACGCGATCGCCCGCGAGGTCGCCGTCATCGACGAGACCCTGCGGCGGGAGGGCGCCCGCCCCGGCCCCGTGGAGCTGCGCTCCTTCCTCATGGGGTACGGCCAGGGCGTGATCGACTCGGCCGTGATCCGCCCCGACCTCGTCGCCCAGGACACGAGCTGCGACAGCCCCTACCCCAGCTCGGTCGTACGGCTGGGCGCGCTCAGCCAGAAGGCGTTCGCCGACGGCCTGCTGCGACTCCGGCCGGGGATCTGACGAACCGGCTCGGCCAGGAAACGCCCATATGCCGCCGGGGGGGAAAGAACCGAGAAAACCCCTAGTGTCTATTTCCGGCGGGCCGGATCCGGCCCGCCGGAGATCGACGGACCTGGCGAGGAAATCTCATGACATATCCAGAACCGCGTTATCTAGGCGCCGACGGGGAGATCAGCGCCACCTACCGCCCGGCCGATCACGAGCCCGAGTTGACCTACCACTCCGGCAACACCGTCCACTACCTCGCGACCGGGGCGACCACCAACGGCCGGTTCGGCCTCTACCGGTGGGAGATGGGCCCGCAGCCGAGCGGCCCGAGCGCGCACTTCCACCGGTCGATCTCCGAATCGTTCTTCATCCTCACCGGGAGCGTGCGGATCTACGACGGCACCCGCTGGATCGACACGGCCCCCGGGGACTTCGTCCACGTGCCCGAGGGCGGGATCCACGCCTTCCGCAACGAGTCGGGCCGGCCCGCGTCGATGCTGCTGCACTTCGCGCCCGGAGCGCCGAGGGAGGGCTACTTCGAGGGGCTCGCGGAGTTCGCCGTGTCGGGCCGGCCCACCGACGAGGAGCTGACGGAGTTCTACTTCCGCCACGACACGTTCTGGGTTTGAACTCCTCCCCGGCCTGAAGGCCGGAGCACCGGCCCGCATTTCGGTGGACGCGCCCGGCCGGCCGGTGGCGCGGCACGGCCGGTGCCGACCGCCTGACGGATCGGCGACAGGCGTTCACGCCGTCGCGGCGGGTCAGCGGCGGGTCAACCCGCCACCCGGCTCGGACCGGTGATACGCCGCGGAGGCGAGGGCCCGGTCAAGCGTCTGGCCGGGGTGCGAAGCGGCGGGATGTCCCACCTCTCGCGGGTCGTCGCGAGGGAGTAGAAAAAGTGCCGATCACCGCCGATACCGGGGGCCGCGATGCTGCGCGAGCGGATGAAGAACACATTGGGGATCGGCCGGCGCCCGGCGCGCGTCCGGCGGGGGCGGCGTCGGCCCTGGGCATGCCGGGCCCTGGTCGCGCTCCTGGCCATGACGCCGGCGGCGCCCGCCTCCGCGGACCCCGGCGGCCGGAACCTGGTCTATGTCACCAACTACGCCGACGGCACCATCTCGGTGATCGATGACGCGGCCCGCCGGGTCGTCCGCACCTTCCGCGTCGGCGGCAGTCCGGGCAGGATCGCCGCCGGTCCCGACGGCCGCCGTCTTTACGTCACCGACTTCGTCTCCGGGAGGCTGTCGGTGATCGACACCGTCACCGGTACCGTGGCCGCCTCCGTCCCCGTCGGCAAGGCCCCCTTCGGCGTGGCCGTCAGTCCCGACGGCCGGCGGGCCTACGTCGCCGACTTCGGCGGGGGCGGCCTGTCGGTGGTCGACACCGCCACCGACACGCTCACCGGCACCGTCGACACGGGCGTCACCCCCGTGGAGGTGGCGCTCAGCCCCGACGGCCGGCGCGCCTACGTCACCGACTTCGAATCGGGGACGGTGGCCGTGGTCGACACCGCCGCCGTCGCGGTGGTCGGCACCCTCAGCGTCGGCGGCGGCCCCTGGGGGGCGCGGGTCTCCCCCGACGGGCGGCGGTTGTACGTCACCGAGCTGCAGCAGAGCGTCGTGAGGGTGATCGACATCGCGACGGGTGAGACCGTCGCCGAGCTGGACGTCGGCAAAAGTCCTCGTGTCGTCAGGTTCAGCCCCGACGGCGCCCGTGCCTACGTCGGCAGCGCCTACTTCAACACCGTCTCGGTGATCGACACCGCGGCCCTGAAGGTCATCGCCGTCATCGAGGTCGGTGACGGTCCGCGGGTGGTGGCCGTCACCCCCGACGGCTCCCGGATGTATGTGGCCAACCAGGTGTCCGACACCGTCTCGGTGGTCGATATCGCCACCAACACCGTCGTGGCGGCCATTCCCGTCGGCGACCAGCCCCTCGGCGTGGTCATCGCCCACCGCCCGGCCACCACCGGGGGCGTCCCGGTCTCCCGGCCGACCCACTCGGGCCCCAGGCGGAGTCCCGGTACGGTCACCGGGCGGAACCACGGTACGGTCACCGGCCGGGAACAGCACGCGGCGGCCACCGCCGCGCACGTTCGCACCGTCCGGCACGACGGCCGCGCCCTCTGCGCGGTCGACGTCTCGTCACGCCGCCTGCTCCGGCGTCGTGACGCGCCGCCCGGAGTTCTTCACGGCCGGCGCGCGACCGCCTCGCGCTCCTCGATCCGCCGCTCGGCCCAGTCGGCCCACTCGCGCTGCATGGCGTTGAAGCGCAGCCCCCACTCCAGGGCCAGCCGACCGTAGAACGCCAGGTCGTCCTCCTCGGCCGAGACGGCGTCGCTCAGCGCCGCGAGGTCGCGCTCGGCCCCCGCGGCCGTCTCCGCCAGCCGCCGCAGGTAGGCGCGCGCCTGTCCGGGCTCGACCTGCCCCAGGAAGAAGACGCGCAGGAGCGTGTCGCTGCGACCCGACCGCGTCGGCGCGACCTCGGTCAGCCAGTGCCGGAGCTCGGCGCGGCCGGTGTCGGCGATGGCGTACTCCTTGCGGCCCCGCGGCCCCTCGGCGACCACCTCCACCAGCCCGGCGTCCGCCAGGCGGCCCAGCTCGGCGTAGACCTGGCTCTGGGTGGCGGGCCACACGTTGGCCAGCGAGACGTTGAAGATCTTCAGCAGGTCGTAGCCGCTGGCGGGCCCTGCGGCCAGGAGACCCAGCAGCGCGTGTCGAAGGCTCATGCCCTCACCCTATATTCCTACATTGACATGTCACAACAGGAGGTTCTATTCTCGACCTGTCTAAATAGGAATGTCAGGAGAGCCCCAAATGGCCCGCAGTCTGCTCGGTTTCCTCCCGTGGATCGCCTACGCCGTCGTCGCCACGAGCGACGAGTGGCGCTACGGCGCGATCCTCGGGCTCGTCATCGCCGTGGGAGTGATCGTCATCGACCGCCGGGCGGGCAGGACCTGGGACCAGATGGTGATCGAGGTCAGCGCGGCGGCGTTCTTCCTGCCGATCACCGTGATCTCCTTCGTGAGTCCCGACTCCCCGCTCATGCCGTACGGCCCGGCCCTGGTCAACGCCTGGCTCGCGCTCACCGCCTGGGGGTCGCTGGCCGTCCGGCGGCCGTTCACCCTGGGCATCGCCCGCCGGACGACCCCGCCGGAGGTGTGGCGGACCCCGCTGTTCCTCCGGGTCAACGTCGTCATCACCATGGTGTGGGGGGCGGCCTTCACCGTCGCCGCCGTCGCGCTCGCCGTCCTGCTGCACGAGGCCCCGCACGCCACCGCCGCCGTCGTCGCCGTCAAGATCCTCAGCTTCGCCGTCCCGGCGGTCTTCACGGTCCGCTACCCGAAGGCCGTCGCCGCCCGGCACCTCCGGCCCGCCGGCCACACCGCCTGATCCACACCATCCGAACCGATCCGCCGGTCGCGTCGAGTCCTGGATCCCCGACGGGAACGGCCGACCCGGTCGGCGGCGCGCCCGCCACTCCCACGAACGCCGCGTTGAGCGACCCGACGATCACTCTCCGATACGATCGGATTCCTGTCATGATCATCGGAACACGGTCTCGACGTGGGGAGAGACGTGAAGAACCACAACCGGGCGAGCCTCGCCCACCAGGTCGGATACGCCCTCCGCCGCCCCGGGCGGATCCCCCGGCACCTCAGGCGCGTGACCAGGAACGCCTGGCTCCGGCTGAGCACCTCCGACCATGTCGGCTACTACCGCGCCATCATGAGGTCCGAGGCCGCCCGCGGCGCCCACGCGGCCACCGGCAGCAGGTCGCACCGGCGCTGGCTGGCCATCGGGCAGATGCAGTTCGACTACCTCGTACGGCACGGCCTCGCGCCCGGTCACCGCATGCTGGAGATCGGCTGCGGCAACCTGCGCGCGGGACGCCTGTTCATCGGCCACCTCGACACCGGCGACTACTACGGCGTGGACATCTCCCCCGACATCCTGTTCGCCGCCCAGGACGTCGTCGCCGACTACGGCCTGCGCGAGAAGCTCCCCCACCTCACAGTGATCAAGGATCTGCGCTTCGAGTTCCTGCCCGACGCGATGTTCGACGTGGTGCACGCGCACAGCGTGTTCTCCCACTCCCCGCCGGAGGTGATCGAGGAGTGTTTCGAGCACATCGGACGGATCATGAAGCCGGGCGGCTGGTTCGACTTCACCTTCGACCGCACCGAGGGGCAGGAGCACCAGGTCCTCGGTGAGGACTTCTACTACCGCACCGGGACCCTGGTCGCCCTCGCCGAGAAGCACGGCCTGCGGGCGACGTTCATGGACGACTGGGAGAGGCTCCCCCACAAGCAGTCCAAGATCCGCGTCACGCTCCCGGACCGCGTCGCCGCCGACACCCCCCGTCCGGGCGTCGCGACGGTTCCTCCCCAGGCTCCCGCCGCCGAGGTCCAGCGCTGACGGACCCGGCCCGGAAACCGGGCTCGCCGGGCGGCGCTCAGGCCACGGCCCGGCGATAGGCGCCCGGAGTGACTCCGTAGCAGCGGACGAACCACCGGGTCAGATGCCCCTGGTCGGTGAACCCGGTCTCCGCCGCGACGTCGGCGATCGGCGCGCCGCCCGCCAGCAGCTCGCGGGCCGCCCGCAGACGGAGCTGCCGCCGGTAGTCGCTCGGTGCCATGCCGTACACCGCCTGGAAGGCGCGGTAGACGGCGAAGCGGCTGGAGCCGGCCGTCGCGGCCAGCTCGTCGGCGGTCATGTCGGTCCGGTGGTCCGCCCGCAGCGCCTCGGCCGCCCGCGCGGCGAGGACGGCCGCCCCGCGGGAGGCCGGCTCCCGACGGCTCCGCCCGGAGCCGGAGGCTGCGGCGCGGCCGGCCATGGCGCGGACGGCGGCGTCGAGCAGCTCGTCACGGAGCAGCGCGGGGGCGCCGCCGAGCAGCGCCGCGTGCAGCCTGCGCAGCGCCGCCGCGAGGACCGGGTCGTGGACGACCGGGTCGGGGAACAGGGGCAGGCCCACCGGGCGGCCCGCGGCGTCGGACAGCGCGCCGGCGACGAGTTCGGGGGCGAGGTGGACGATCCGGTAGGTGAAGCCCAACTCGTCGCCCGCCCGGCCGTCGTGCGGCTCGTCGGGGTTGAACGCCAGCACCATCCCCGCCGTGCTCCGGTGTCCCCCGCCCCGGCAGGTGAACGCCTGCACCCCCGCGTCGGTGACCCCGAAAGAGTAGGTCTCGTGACTGTGCCGGTGGTAGGTGTGCCGCTCGAAGTGGGCGTGCATCGCCTCCAGCCCCGGGCGGGGTGACCTCCAGTACCGGGACCAGTCACGCGGCATGCGTCCATTGTCCCGCCGCACGAGCGTCCAAGACCCGCCGGGGACCATGCGGCCAGGCTGTGCCCATGCGTCTCGATACGAAGCTCGGCATCGTGGTCCGTGAGGACCTCGCCGTCTGGCAGAAGCTCAACGTCACCGCCTTCCTGGCGAGCGGGGTGGCCGCCGGAGGGCCGCGGGTGACGGGCGAGCCGTACGCCGACGGGTCGGGCAACACCTACCTCGCCATGTTCCGCCAGCCCGTCCTCGTCTACGCGGCCGACGCCCCGGGCCTGGCCGCCGCCCACTCCCGGGCGCTGACCCGCGGCCTCGACGTGGCCCTCTACACCGAGGAGCTGTTCAAGACCGACAACGACGACGACAACCGGGCGGCGGTGCTCGACGTGCCGGCCGAGGAGCTGCGCCTGGTCGGCATCGCGGTCCACGGGCCACGGAACGCCGTCGACAAGACCCTCAAGGGGCTTCGGCTGCACCCGTGAGCCGCACCGCGGCGGGCCCGGTCCGGCCGGTCGGCCCCGTCCGCTCGGCCCACCGCACGGCCGGGCCCGTCGCCAGGCCCGCCAGCAGGAACAGCCCGCCCAGCGCGAGCCAGCCCGGGGCGCCCCAGCCCACGACCATCGTGGTGAGCAGCAGGGGACCGAGCATCCTGGCGACCGCCGTACCGGCGCCGAAGAAGCCCTGGTACTGACCCTGCCGGTCCGCCGGGGCCAGACCGAACCCGATCTCCCAGGCCCCCGGCGCCTGCATCATCTCGCCGACCACCTGCAGGCAGGCGGCCACCACCAGGATCGCCCCGGCAGCCCAGGCCGAGGGGACGGCCGCCGACAACGCGAACACCGCGCACGAGGCGAGCATCGTCGCGCCGGCCCGCCGTACCGACCGGGCCGCGGAGGCGAGATCGGTCACCCCGCGGGCCATCCGCACCTGGAACAGCACCACGCCCACCGTGTTCAGCACCAGCAGCGCCGAGACCGTCCAGCCCGGCGCCCGGGTGTGCTGGGCGATCCACAGCGGGACGACCAGGCTGAGCATCGGCATGTACAGCAGCATGACCGTGTTCAGCAGGGTGACCAGGGCGTACGGCCGGTCGCGCAGTACGGCCAGCGCGGGCTCGCCGGGTGGGGCGGGCGGCGCGGGCGGCACCGGGGGGAGGCGGAGCAGCACCAGCGCCGCCACCAGGAAGCTCGCCGCGTCCATCGCGAACACCGCCAGGTACGCCTCGCGCGTCCCGGCGTACAGGGCCAGCCCGCCGAGCGCCGCGCCGACCGCCAGCCCGGCGTTCACCGTGGCCTGGAGATACGCGCGGACCCGCGTCCGCTCCTCGGGTCCGACCAGCGCGGCGAGCAGCGCCTGGCGGGCCGCCGCGAGGCCGCACTGGCAGCACCCGTACAGGCAGGCCGCCACGACGAACGCGCCGAACGACCCGGCGAGGAGGAATCCGGCGACCGCCGCGCCGGTCGCCACGGCCAGCAGCACGGCGACCCCCCGGGGCCCCCGCCGGTCGGCCAGGTGTCCGAGCGGGACCCCCGCGGCGAACCCGGCGGCCCAGCCAAGGGTCAGGCCGAACCCGACCTGCTCGGGGGACAGCCCCGCGACACGGGTGAAGTACAGCGCCGAGCACACGTAGTACGCGCCGTCACCGAAGGAGTTGGCGAGCTGCGCCAGCGCCAGGACGCGCGGCGCCCCGGGGGGCGGGATGATCCGGCCGGACATGTTCGCCTCCTGCTCAACGGGTGATCGGCGGGCGGGTACGGCTCCGCTTCAGCTCGAAGAACCCGTCGACGCCGGTGACGAGCAGCACGCCGTCCCAGAGCCGCCCGGCGTCCTCGCCACGCGGGATCGGGCTCACCACCGGCCCGAAGAAGGCGTTGACCGTGCCGTCCGGACCGTGCACGTGGATCGCGGGGGTGCCGAGGTCCTCGCCGACCGGGCCGAGGGCGGCGCGGTTGGCGGCTTCCAGCTCCCCGTCCAGTTCGGCCGTCTCGGCGGCGTCGGCGAACTCGGCGGGCAGGCCGGCCTCGGTCAGCGCGGCGAGGTAGAGGTCGCGGCCCGGCGGCGTCCTGTCGTGGTGGATGCGGGTGCCGAGCGCGGTGTAGAGGTCGCGCGTGGCGGCGGCGCCGTACTTCCGCTCGACCGCGAGCGCCACCCGCGCCGGGCCCCACGCCTGGGCGAGCCACTCGACGTACCACTCCTCCAGCCCCTCGCGGCCCTCGTTCAGCACCGCCAGGCTCATCACGCGGAAGCGGACCTCCACCTCGCGGACCCGCTCGACCTCCAGCAGCCACCGGGAGGCGATCCAGGCCCAGGGGCACTTGGGGTCGAACCACATGTCGACCGTCGTCATCTCGTCTTCCTCCTCGTCGGGTGCGGGTCGGTCTCGCTTGCCGATCACGTTCGACACTTACGTTATGGAGCCGATTGGCTCGCTGTAAGATCCAATATCCGGCGAATCGATCAGGCCAATCCGACGAGAGACGAGAAAGGACGCGGATGGACGTCCACGTGACCCTGACCGGGCACGGCGACCTGGCCGCTCGCATCTACCGGCAGCTCCGCGAGGCCGTCCTGGACGGCAGGCTCCGGCCGGGCGAGCGGTTGCCGCCCACGCGCGAACTGGCCCGGCGGCTGGAGGTCTCCCGCAACACGGTGTCGATCGCCTACGACCGGCTGACGGCGGAGGGCTTCCTCGTCGGCAGGGTCGGAGCGGGCACCTTCGTGTGCGACGAGCCGCCCGGCCGGACGCTCTCGAGGAGCGCGCCCACGGGCGGCGGCGTGCGCCCCCGCGCCTTCTGGCGGTCCGCCGCGCCGGAACCGGGGACCGGGACGGCCGCCTTTCCGGAGCCGGGAGCCGGGACGGTGGCCCCGCCGGAACCGGGGACCGGGGTGGCCGTCCCGCGGGAACCGGGGGCCGGGACGGCGGCCCCGCCGCCCTACGACTTCCGGGTGGGCGTCCCCGACACGGGGCTGTTCCCTCTGGAGACCTGGCGCCGCCTCCTCGCCCGCGAGCTCCGCGCCGCCCTGGTCCGGCCCGCCGGGTACGCCGACCCGGCCGGGTACCCCGGGCTGCGCGAGGCGATCGCCCGGTACGCGGGCGTGTCCCGTTCGGTGCGGGCCGGCGCCACCGACGTGCTGGTCACCGCCGGCGCCCAGCAGGCTCTGGACCTCGTCGGGCGGGTGCTGATCGAGCCCGGTGACCTGGTCGCGGTCGAGGAGCCGGGCTACCCCCCGGCGCGGGCGCTGCTGCGGTCGCTGGGCGCCCGCGTCACCGGGGTGCCCGTCGACGCCGAGGGGCTGGTCGTCTCCGCCCTCCCCGACGCCGCCCGCCTGGTCTACGTGACGCCCTCCCACCAGTTCCCGCTCGGCACGCCGATGTCCCTCGCCCGCCGCGCCGCGCTGCTGGAGTGGGCCGCGCGGCGAGGCGCGGTGGTCGTCGAGGACGACTACGACAGCGAGTTCCGGTTCGAGGACCGTCCGCTGGAGCCGCTGCAGAGCCTCGACCGGGGCGGCCACGTCGTCTACGTCGGGTCCTTCTCCAAGACGCTGCTGCCCACGCTGCGCCTCGGCTTCCTGGTGGCCCCGGCCTCGCTGCGGCCCGCGCTGCGCGCCGCCCGGCGGCTCACCGACTGGCACGGCGAACCGTCCGCGCAGGCGGCCCTGACGAGGTTTCTCGACGAGGGGCTGATGGGACGGCACATCCGCCGGGCGACGCGCGAGTACGCGGCCCGCCGGGAGCGGATCGTCGCCGCGCTCCGGCGGGACTTCGCCGGGCTGCTCGACCCGGTGCCCTCCGTGGCGGGCCTGCACCTGTGCGCCCGGGTCTCCACCGGCGTACGGCTGGACGCCGGCGAGGTGGTCTCCCGCGCCAGGGTGGCCGGGATCGCGGTGGAGTCACTGGCCGGGTACTGCGGTGAGACGCCCGCCCAGGCGGGGCTGGTGATCGGCTACGGCGCGATCACGCCGGAACGGATCGCGCCCGGGATGCGGCGGCTCGCGGAGATCGTCCGGGCCGCCGTCCGGGACTGACGGCGGGCGGCTCCCGGAGTTCCGGGTCCCCGGGTGAGCGGTCCTCGGGAGGAGCGGTCCCCGGGTGAGCGGTCCTCGGGAGGAGCGGTCCCCGGGTGAGCGGTCCTCGGGAGGGCTCCCGGGTGGGCGGTGGGCCGCCACGCCACCGGGAGACCTCCCGAACCCGGATTCCCTACCCGGCCTGCTCCAGCAGCTTCTCGGTCGCGACCAGCCGTACGCAGACGGTCAGCCCGGTGATCGCCAGCTCCAGCTCCGCCAGGTCCGGATAGGTCGGCGCGATCCGGATCGTGCTGTCGCGGGGGTCGTCCCCGTACGGGTGGGTGGCGCCCGCGGGGGTCAGCGCGATGCCCGCCTCGCCCGCCCGGCGCACGACCTCGCGCGCGCAGCCAGGGAGGACGTCGAGCGTGACGAAGTAGCCGCCCGCCGGGGTGGTCCACGAGGCCAGGCCGGTGCCGCCGAGCTCCTTGGTGAGAACCGTCTCCACCAGGTCGAACCTCGGCCGGAGCAGCTCGGCGTGGCGGCGCATGTGCGCGAGGACGCCGTCGGTGTCGCCGAAGAACTCCACGTGTCGAAGGTGGTTGAGCTTGTCGGGGCCGATGGTGCGCTTGGCGGTGTTCTTCAGCGTCCAGGCGACGTTCGCCTCGGACGAGCCGAAGAAGGCGACGCCGCCGCCGCTGAAGGTGACCTTCGAGGTGGATCCGAACACGAAGGCGCGATCGGGATGGCCGTGCTCGGCGCAGAGCGCCAGGACGTCGGCGATCTCCACCGGCGTGTCCGTGAGGTGGTGGACGGCGTAGGCGTTGTCCCAGAAGATCCGGAAGTCGGGCGCCGCCGCGGGCATCGCCGCCAGGCGCCGCACCGTCTCGTCGGAGTAGGAGATCCCGCTGGGGTTGCTGTACTTCGGTATGCACCAGATCCCCTTGATCTGGGCGTCCTCACGCACCAGGCGCTCCACGACGTCCATGTCGGGACCGTCGGCGGTCATCGGAACGGAGATCATCTCGATGCCGAAGCGCTCGCACAGGGCGAAGTGGCGGTCGTACCCGGGGACCGGGCACAGGAAGGCGATCCGCGGCTCGTCCACCCAGCGGCGGTCGGCGCCCGGGACCCGGTCGAGCAGCGCGTGCACGATGGAGTCGTGCATCAGCGCGAGGCTGGAGTTTCCGGCCGCGATGAGCTGCCCGGCCGGGACCTGTAGCGGTCCGCTGAAGATCTCCCGGAGCTCGGGGAGCCCCTGGAGCCCGCCGTAGTTGCGGCAGTCGGTCCCGTCGGCGGCGGTGTGGCCGCCGGGCAGGGTGAGCATCCGGTCGGCGAGGTCGAGCTGGCGCGCCGACGGCTTGCCCCTCGTGAGGTCGAGGGAGAGCGAGCGCGCCCTGAGCGCCTCGTAGTCGCGCAGGGCGCTGTCACGCCGGGCGGCGAGCTCGCCGGGGTCCGAAGCGGGAATCGTCACGTGGTTCCTCCGCCTGACGGTCGCGGGTGGGGCTTCGCACGAAAGGATAGGAGATCGCCACGGCCGGATCGCGGCATTCGCCGCCCGTCCGGGAGCTCGGCGGCTTCCCGGGACGCCGTGCGCCGTCCTCGGGTGTCCGGGGACGTCTCCGCGACGTTCCCACGCGTCGTCCTCGGGTGCCCGGCGGTTCCCCGGGACGCCGTGCGCCGTCCTCGGGTGTCCGGGGACGTCTCCGCGACGTTCCCGCGCGTCTCCGTGCTCAGCGGCACTGGGCCAGCATGGCCGTCCTGTCGGCCCGCCTGACCGGGAGGCCGTACTTCAGCGCGACCTGCGCGAAGCGGACGACGTAGGCGCAGCGGATCCGGTGGGACGGCGGCAGCCAGGTGGCCGGCCCCGAGCCGCCCTTGGCCTGGTTGGCGGCGCCGTACACCGGTATGAGGTTGAGCGGGTCGTTGGCGATGCGGATCCGCTTGGACAGCGGCCACCGGGAGGCGCCCATCCGCCACTCGTAGGACAGCGGTATCACGTGGTCGACCTGGACCACGTCGGCCCGCTCCCTGCGCCACCGGATCGTCCTGCCGGTGTAGGGGTCGCGCAGCCGCATCGCCACGACGACGCAGCGCGACCCCTTCCGGCGCGTGATGTCGTCGCCGTCGCGGGCGAGGACGTCGTCGCGGGTCCGGCAGCCGTTGCGCGCGTACGGCACGCCCCTGGCACGGTCGCTCCAGTTCTCGCCGAACCTCGTCCGGCTGTACCCCTTCACCGGCCCGACCCTGCCGACCCGCAGCCCGCTGATCAGCCTGCGCGCCGCCGCCCGGTCCCGCGTGGACAGGACCGGGGCCAGTCCCGGCCGCACGCCCCGGGGGTTGTCGAGCGGGACGGCCCTCGCCCGGGTGCCGCTCCGCGCCGACGTCCCGGCGTCGCTTTCCGCCCGGGTGCCGGACTGTCCCGCCAGCGAGAACATCACGGCCGCGCCGAGAACGGCGGCGACCACCCCCCGTGTGCCCACCTATGCCTCCGGAGCGAGTGACAGGCCCAGAAGTTCTCGGGCTACCCGCGTCCGTACGGATCACACGAACTGTTTCATCACTTCTGGCACGCTCGGCGGTGAGTCATCCGGAACGCCTGGTCAACCGCGGATGTCCCGTGCGTCAGGAGTGTCCGGTGAGCAGTACGAGCCGCGAGGCACGGCGACCGCGACCCGGTCACGACCGCCCGGCGCGGCCGGGACCCCGTTCCGCGGCTCCTCACCGCGGCGGAGAACCGGCAGGACGGAACCTAGAGCCAGCCCTTCTTCTTGAAGACCACGTACAGGGCGGCCGAGGCCACGATGATGGCCGCGGTGGAGGCCCAGAAGCCGGCCGGGTGACCGTAGCCGGGATACGGCACGTTCTGGCCGTAGTAACCGGTGATCATCGTGGGCACCGCGACGATGGCCGCCCAGCTCGTGATCTTCTTCATGATGTCGTTGAGCCGGAACCCCTGCTGGTTCATGTGGGCCTCGCGCACGTTGCCCACCAGCTCGCGCAGCGAGTCCGTCCACTCCGCGACGCGCAGCGCGTGGTCGTGGACGTCCTGGTAGTAGGGGGTCAGCACGGGGTCGAGGGTCTCCACGTTCCGGCGCAGCAGGCTGCCCACGACCTCCCGCGTCGGGACCGCCATCCGCCGGAACCGCACCAGTTCCTTGCGCATCTCGTAGGTCTGGCGCTGGATGTGCGCGCGGTCGCCGGGCTGCTCGTCGAAGAGCTCGTCCTCCAGGTCCTCGACCCGGTCGTCCAATTTCTGGAGCACCTCGAAGTAGCCGTCCACCACGTGGTCGAGCAGGCCGTGCAGCAGGTACTGCACTCCGTACTTGGCCATCGCGCCGTTGGCGTCCCAGCGCCTGACGACCTCGTCGATGTCGAACTCCGGACTGTCCCTCACGGTGACCAGCGCGTTCTTCGTGACGAAGACCGACAGCCCGACGAGGTCGAGCCGCCCGCGTACCGACTTCGCCCCGTAGACCGTGAGGAACAGGTGGCTGTCGTAGATGTCCAGCTTGGGACGCTGGTGGCTGTGCAGGGCGTCCTCGACGGCCAGCTCGTGCAGGCCGAGCTCCTCGCTGATCTTCGCCAGGTCGGCGGGGGTGGGGGAGCACAGGTCGAACCACACCGTGGCGGACGGGTCACAGACGTGGTCGGAGACCTCGTCCACGGGGAAGCCCTCCGCTTCCAGGACGCCGTCGCGGTACAGGCGGGTACGGTTCATGGCCGTCAACGGTAGCCCGCGCCCCGGTAAAGCGGCACCACCCCCGTGGACCCGTCCCCGGCGGCTCCTCGCATCCCGGCGGTGTCCGTCCGGCTCCGCGCATCCCGGCGGCACCGCCCCGGGCCCTTCCCGCGTCCGCCGTCGTTGCCTTCCTGACGACTCCCGCCGGCGTTCCCGCCCTGGTCGGCCCCGGAAACCCCGGCCGCGTCGGCGTTCCGGCGACTCCCGGCGTCCCGGCCGCGCGCATAATCCCGCCTCCCCGGGGCAGAGGCGGTGGCACCACAGACGCAGCCCGAAGTGAGGTCAAATGATAGTTCTGGGACTCCTCATGATCGTGCTCGCGGGCGCTGCCGTGATCGCGGTTTCCTGGGACGAGACCGCCACGGCGACCACCCCCGCGTCGTTCACGGTCTTCGACCAGACGATCCAGCTCTCCCAGCTGGAGTTCTTCTTCGCCGGCGCCATCACCGGCGCCGTGTTCCTGCTCGGCCTTTCGATGATCTTCAGTGGGATGCGTCGCGCCGCCGAGAAGCGCCGCCGTTTCCGCGAGACCAAGCTGGAGACGCGTGACCGCGTCGCCCGCCTGGAGGCCGAGAAGCGGGAGCTGGAGCGCAAGCTGGAAGAGACCCCCGCCACCACGACCGCCACCACGACCACGACCACGACCGACGCCCACGTGCCCGCGCGCCGGACCCCGGTGTCCGACCGCGACGGCGACGGCGTCGCCGACCGCGCCCCGGTGTTCGACCGGGACCGCGACGGCATCGACGACCGGAACGAGCCGACCGCTCCGCACCCCCGGATCGACGTGCCCCGGCAGTCCAGCGACGACCGGCTGGTGGCCGGCCGCCACGGGCGCCACGAGAACACCCGGTGACCATGCCCCGATCTGGTTCACCGCGGCGTCCTCGCCGGTGCGGCACGCAGGCCGTACCGGCGAGGACGCGTTCCGGCGGGGACGCAGGCGACCCGCTCGCCCGGCGATAGCTCGGCGGTCACCGCTGGGCGAGCCGGGTCTCCCCCCGGGACGCGCCGGCCTTATTCCCGGGGAGCCCAGACTCTCCGGGGTCGCCGGCACTCCCGTGGGCACCGGACTCCCCGGCCCCGGAGCCCTCCCCGGCACCGCCGGCGCTCTTCCCGGGACCCCCGGCGCCCTCGACGCTCTCCCCGGAATCCCCGGAATCCCCGGTTTCCCCGGTGCTCTCCCCCGATCCGGCCCGGTCCTTCCTCCGGCCGTGCAGGAGCGTCATCGCCCCGCCCGCGACCAGCCCCCAGAAGGCCGCCCCCACCCCGAACAGCGTGAACCCCGAGGCGGTGACCACGAAGGTCGCCACCGCCGCCTCCCGGCGCTCCGGGTCCGCCACGGCCGCGGTGACCGCCGAGGCCAGCGCGCCGAGCAGGGCCAGGCCCGCGACGGCCTCGATCAGCACGGGGGGCGAGAGCAGCACCAGCGCGGTCGCCAGGCCGGAGCCGAGGCCGAGGACGATCATCGATCCCCCGGCGGTGACCGAGGCGATCCACCGGCGTCCCGGGTCGGGGTCGGCGTCGGGACCGGCGGCGAGCGCGGCGGTGATGGCCGCCAGGTTCACCGCGTGACCGCCCAGGGGCGCCCCGGCCACGGTCGCCAGGCCGGTGCCGACGAGGATGCCGCCCAGCCGCGGGCGGTAACCGTACCCGGCGAGTACGGCCATGCCGGGCACGTTCTGCGAGGCCATGGTGACCAGGAACAGCGGAAGCGCGATGCTCACCATGGCCTGCACGCCGAAGGACGGCACGGTCGGCACGACCACCGGGCGCACGTCCACCGCGCCGAGGCCGGGGCCGGTGAGCGCGATCGCCGCGACCGCGACCAGCAGCGCCCCCGGGACCGCCCACATGCGGGCGAACCTGCTCAGCAGCGCCCAGGTCAGCACGACCGGGACGGCCATCGCCGGGATCTCCGCGAGCGCGCGGACCGGCGCGACGCACAGACCGAGCAGCACCCCGGCGAGCATGGCGCCGGCGATCGGGGCGGGGATGGCGGCGATCCAGCGCCCCAGCACGGGGAAGAGCCCGGCGGCGACGACCAGCAGTCCGCACACCGCGAACGCGCCGACCGCGGCGGGGAAGCCGCCCTGCACCGCACCGGTCGCGGCCAGCAGCGCCGCGCCCGGGGTGGACCAGGCGATGGTGATCGGCATCCGCCGCCGCAGACCCAGCCAGATCGCCACCACGCCGTTGGCCAGGCAGAGCGCGAGCAGCCCCGACGCCGCCTGCCGCTCGTCGGCGCCCACCGCCCGCAGGCCGGCCAGGACGACGGTGAAGGAGCTGGCGAAGCCGACGATCCCGGTGACGACCCCGGCCGTCACCGGTTGCAGAAGGCGTGTCATCTGGTGGTCCTCTCCCGGTGTGCGGGCCGATCGTTCCGTAAACGGAACGACGGCGTGTTGCACGATATCCCCATGAAGCCCGGCACACCAGTCCCCCGCCCTGCGCTCGACGCGGGCGTCCAGGAGGTCGGATCACGGATCCGCAGGCTGCGCGAGGAGCGCGGCGTCTCCCTGTCCGAGCTGGCCCGGCGCGCCGGCGTGGGCAAGGCGACGCTCTCCGGCTTGGAGAACGGCACCCGCAATCCGACCCTGGAGACGCTCTGGGCCGTCACCGCCGAGCTGGGCGTGCCGCTGGCGCTGGCCCTGGGCGCGGACGCGGCCGGGCGGGGCCCCGGGGAGACGGCGCCCTCCGGCGCCGCGGGCGCGGTCATCCACGGCGCCGCCGTACAGGCCGAGCTGCTGGAGGTCTTCCAGGACGAGGCGGTCACCTACGAGCTCTACCGGCTGACGGTCCGGGCGGGGACCGTCCAGACCTCCCCCGCCCACCACGCGGGCGTCACCGAGCACATCACCGTCTTCTGCGGCACCCTCCGCGCGGGCCCGGCGGACGCGCCCCTGGTCGCCGGGCCGGGTGAGCATGTGAGCTGGACGTCCGACGTCCCGCACACCTACGCGGCGGCCGGCGACGAGGACGTCCGCGCGAGCCTGCTCATCCGCTACCCGCGCCGCCCGCCGGCCCCCGGGCGGTGACCGCCGGCGGACGGGCCCGGAAGGCACCCGGAGAGGACTCCGGAGGTTCCCGGCGCCCGTCAGCGGACGGGGGTGAAGGGCTCGGCGAAGTGGGCGGTGGCGATCAGCCCGTTCTCCGCCCTGACCCGCTCCAGCAGTTCGACCCGGGTCGCCGCGGCCTGCTCGGGGTCGGCGTCGTAGAGGTAGGGCACCTTCGGGTCGGCGAGCTGCACCGGGTGCAGCACCACGTCGCCGGTCAGCGTCAGCTCCCCCACCTGGACGACCTGGTGACCCGGGGTGTGCCCGGGCGCGTGGAGCACCCGGATGCCGGGCAGCACCTCGGCGGGGCCGTCCACCACCCGCACCCGCTCGCCCAGCGGCCGGACCACGTGGTCGAGGACCGCCTCGGAGGCGGTGTCGACCTCCGCCCGCTGCAGGAGGTGACGGGCGTTGGGGAAGGCGGGCACACCGCCGACCACCGCTCCGCTCGCGTGGTCGCTGTGCAGGTGCGTGATCACCACCGCGTCCACCTCCTCGGGGGTCACCCCCACCCGCGTCAGCTCCGCGCCGAGCGCTCCGGGCGCCGGCGCCCAGCTCGCCGCGGGGGAGTCCTCGGGACCGACCCCGGTGTCCACCAGCACGGTACGGCCGGCCGCGTCGCGCAGCAGGTAGCAGTGGAAGTGCAGGATCCACTCGGCGTCCTCGTGGACGCCCCCGGGGAACAGCTCCGGCAGCGGACGCCGGACGTCACCGCCCATCGGTCCCACGGCGTCGCACAGCGGGAACACCTCGACTCCCGCGACGATCCTCGGCTCGTGCCGCATCCGGCCTCCTGCTCCCATGTTCCAGCGGATTCCCAGAGATACCGGACATCCGTCCCCGCTCACCACCCCCGGCGCGAATTCCGGGACCCGCCGGCCTCCGGGCCGCTTCGCCGGGAACACGACCGGCCGGAGGCCGATCCCGGGGGCTTCGGTGCGGCGGCTCTCACCGCCCGCCGGACCGGCTCCGATGGTCACCATCCGGCCACCGGTCTCCGGAGCCCAGCGAACGCCGCAGGTCCTTGGTGAGAAGTACGAGGTGGAGCGGGTCGGTCGGGCTGCTTTCGAACTCGGCGATACGCGTGTAGAACCCGCGGACCGCCTCGTTCTCACAGTGGATCAGCAACGCCCTGACGCCTATCTGGTCGGCCACGTTCCCCACCCTGCGCAGCGCGTCGGCCACCAGTGCGCGTCCCAGCCCGACTCCCTGGGCGGCGCGGTCGACCCCCAGACGCGTCAGGAGTATGACGGGCTGGTCGTGCCGGCCCACGCCTTTGAGCAGCCGTTCCGGGGCGGATGGCGCCGTCATGCTTCCGGCGGCCAGAGCGTAGTAGCCCACGACCCGTTCGGCATCGAGGTCTTCCACGACGTAGACACGGGAGGTGCCGGCGGTGTGCGCCATTCGACCGTACCGCCGGAGCCAGTCACTCTGTGCCGGAGAGCCGCAGTCGAACTCCTCCATCCGGTGGCTCCTCCGCAGGAGCTGCAGGGGAGCAAGCTTCACAGCAGCTCGTCGAGGATCGTGGGAGTGTCGAGGAGTTCACGAAGTTTCGGGAGATCCCGCGCCGGCCGATCCGACAACGCGTCGAAGGCCGCCCACTGCTCCTCGCTCAGCCTGAAGACGGTTCGGTCGGCCAGAGCGTGCTCCGCTGCGACGGTCGCGGCATCCAGGATGAACGCTGAGACGGACCTGCCCTCGGCCGCGCTCGCCGCCTCGAACAGCTGCTTCCGCTCCGCGTCGACCCGGAGGTTGATGCGCTCGTCCTTCGCCATGACAACAGTGTACGTACGTTGTGCATACATACGGCGGACGCTACTCGGCGCATCAACAATCCGCATGCGATCCATCACAGATAGTTGAAGAAGCCGGACGGGCTGGTTCCCGAAGGCCCGCCTCGAATGGCTGCCCGGCCGCGGCCACTTCCCCTGGGTGGACGACCCGCCCCGGACCGCTCAGGCCATCCGGGCGGCCCTGGCCTGAGAGCGGCGCGGCCGAGGACTACCGGGGCCAGCCGGCGATGGTCTCGGCCTTGATGGGGTCCACGTGGCAGCGGAAGGGCACGCGCCCGGCGTCGAGGAGGCAGACCCGCACGTCCACCCGGGTGATCTCGCCGTCCGACGACAGCCGGAAGGGGGCGCTCGCCCGGCAGGTGGTGCTCGGCCGCGCCCATCCGGTGCCGCCGCCCGCGTAGTGGAACCTGGCGCGGACGTAGGCGCAGTGGCCACGGTGGGCGTCGCGGTCGCGGAGCGCACCCGACACGACGAACGTCTCGGCGGAGAAGTCGCTCACCCACACGTCCGCCGCGGCGTGGCCGGAGTGCCCCGCGGCCGACCGGACCGGCCCCCAGTGGTACTTCGTGCCCGCGGGCGCGACGGCCCGCACGGCGCTCACGGACGCCGCGGAGGCGGTGGTCCGTACGGCGTTCGCGGACGCCGCGGAGGGGGCGGGAGCCGTGGCCCCAGACGAACCGGTGGAGCCGGTGGAGCCGGTGGACGCGGCGGCGGGCAGGCCGGCCGCGAGCACGAACGCCAGCGCCCCGCCGATGACGGTGATCTTCCTCATGTCCCCTACAGATAGTCCGCCCGACTTGCAGAGCCCTTGTGCTCCGCTGAACGGCTTCGTCCCTTCGTCGTGGCCCCGACGGCTCATCCTCATCGCCCGTGCCTCCCGCGGGACGGTGACGGCCGGGGGCCGTCGGCTCCATGTCGGCCGGGGGAGGCCGGCGCGAGGACGCGTGCCCGCCGTACGGTCCCGCTCAGGGGTCGGGGCCGCGCGGGGAGCGGGCGTTTTCCTGGCGGAGGCGCCCTGCGGCTACGCTGCGCCGGTAAGGCCGTCTTCGTCGATTGGTTTCCGGTGAGCCTCGCAGACATCGTCGAACACCTCATCTGCCCGGTCT
The DNA here is from genome assembly GCF_013409935.1 of Streptosporangium sandarakinum. Taxonomy (GTDB): domain Bacteria; phylum Actinomycetota; class Actinomycetes; order Streptosporangiales; family Streptosporangiaceae; genus Streptosporangium; species Streptosporangium nondiastaticum. The sequence continues at coordinate 3,205,094 of NZ_JACCCO010000001.1, forward strand.
GCGGGGACGGGCTCGGCCTCGGTGACCGGGTGCTCCGCTGCCCCCGGGGGCACGCCTTCGACATCGCCCGGCAGGGGTACGTCAGCCTGCTGACCGGTTCCCAGGCGCCCGGCACGGCCGACAGCGCCGCCATGGTGGCGGCCAGGGACTCCTTCCTCGGAGCGGGGCACTTCGCGCCGCTGGTGGAGGCCGTCGCCGCGGCCTGCCGTACCGGTACGGGAGCGGCGGACGTGCGGGTGGTGATGGACGCGGGCGCGGGGACGGGCCACTACCTCGCCGGGGCGCTGGACCGGCTGCCCGGGGCGGCCGGCATCGCGCTGGACGTCTCCAAGAACGCGATCAGGCGGGCGGCGCGGGCGCATTCCCGGCTGGGGGCGGTGGTGGCCGACGTGTGGCGGCCGCTGCCCGTCCGCGACGGCGCGGCCGACGTGATCCTCAACGTGTTCGCCCCCCGCAACGGGCCGGAGTTCGCCCGGGTGCTCGGGCCCGGAGGGTCGCTGGTCGTGGTCACCCCCACGCCGCGGCACCTGCGGCCGCTGGTGGAACGGCTGGGCCTGCTGTCGGTGGACGAGGACAAGGAGCGGCGGGTGGCCGCGAGCCTGGACGGCCGGTTCGCCGAGTCGGAGCGGAGCGTCCACGAGTTCGAGATGGCGCTGGACCGCGCGGCGGTGGAGGCCGTGGTGGGCATGGGGCCGAGCGCCTGGCACACCGATCCGGAGAATATGCGGCGGGAAATTGCGAAACTGCCGGAAACGAACTACGTGACGGCTTCTTTTCGCATGTCTATCTTCCGGCGGAACCCATGAGCAAGGGTGCGGCTTGACAGCAGCCTAAGGGGCGCATGTTACTTAAGTGACATATAGTCCGAAATTGCCACACATTAGCCACGCGAAACACGGGGCGAACCGACATACTGGACGGCAATCCGGCGATCCCTGCGCCTGGATCGTAGCCATGCCATGACGGAGGGAAGCGCCGTATGCAGGCCGAGGAACGCTGGCAGACCAGGTTCCGGGCACCGCGCGCGACGCTGCCCGCGTGGGCGCCCCAGGCCCCCGCGCGGGCGGTCTACCGCAGCAACGCCTCGGGCACCTGGGAGGTCTACGCCTGGGACCGCTCGGCGGGCTCCGTCCGCCAGGCGACCTCCCGCCCCAAGGGCACCTCGCACGGCGCGATCGACCCCTCCGGCCGGTGGATCTGGTGGTTCTCCGACACCGACGGCGACGAGTGGGGCCGGTGGATGCGCCAGCCCTTCGGCGGCGGCCCCGACGAGCCGGTCGACCTCCCGCCCGGCACCCCGGCCGGGCTGGCCCTGTCCGCGACGGGTGACGCGGTGGTCGGCATGGCCCGGCCCGGTGAGGGCTTCACGATCCACCTCGTCCGGCCCGGCCACCCCGCGCGGGTGATCTACGAGCACGCCGAGGCCGCCTCCGTCGCCGCCATGTCGCTGGACGGCTCGCTGATCGCGATCAGCCACAGCGAGCACGGCGACGCCCGCCACCCGGCGCTGCGCGTGCTCCGCCCGAACGGCGAGACCGTCGGCGAGCTGCACGACGGCCCCGGCCGGGGCGTCCTCGGCCTGCGCTTCGCCCCGCTCCCCGGCGACCGCAGGCTGCTCGCCCTGCACGAGCGCAGGGGACGCCGCGAGCCGCTGGTCTGGGACCCCGAGAGCGACGAGCAGCGTGAGATCTGGCTGCGCGACCCCGGCGAGATCACCGCCGAGTGGTACGGCGACGCCCGCTCCCTGCTCATCGTCCGCGCCAACCGCGGCCGCACCTACCTGCACCGTTACGACCTGGCGGGCGGCCGCCTCTTCCCGGTCGAGACCCGGCTCGGCGTGATCGACGCCGCCGTCCCCCGGCCCGACGGCTCGGTGGAGTACTCCTGGTCCAGCGGCGCCCACCCGCCGGTGATCCGCTCCAGCAACGGCAACGTGGTGATCAGCCACGGCGGGCCGACCCCGCCCCCGTCCGTCCCGGTCCAGGACCTCGACGTGACGGGTCCCGGCGGGCGCGTCCACGCCCTGGTGTCCCGTCCCGAGCGCGGCTCCGGGCCGCTCCCGGCGGTCTTCCTGCTGCACGGCGGGCCTGGCAAGCACGACGACGACTCGTTCCTGCCGCAGGTGGCCGCGTGGGTGGACCTCGGCCTCGCGGTCGTCCGGGTCAACTACCGCGGCTCCACCGGGTACGGTTCGGCCTGGCGGGACGCCCTGACCGGCGACGTCGGCCACATCGAACTGTCCGATGTCGCGGCCGTCCGGGACGCCCTGGTGGCACAGGGGGTCATCGACCCCGAACGCCTGGTGCTGGCCGGCGCCTCCTGGGGCGGCTACCTCACGCTGCTCGGCCTCGGCACCCAGCCCGGGACGTGGGCGGCGGGCGTCGCGGCGGTGCCGCTCACCGACCACCTGGCCGCCTACGAGTCCGAGCCGGAGGCGCTGCGGGCCTACCACCGCGCGCTGTTCGGCGGCCCGCCCGACGAGCACCCCGAGCGCTACGCCGTCAGCTCCCCGATCACCTACGTCGACCGGGTCGAGGCGCCGGTGCTGATCCTGGCCGGGGAGAACGACCCGCGCTGCCCCATCGGCCAGGTCGAGAGCTACGTCACCAGGCTGGCCGAGCGCGGGCACGAGCACGAGGTCCACCGGTACGACGCGGGCCACGGCTCACTGGTCGTCGCCGAGCGGATCGCGCAGATGGCGCTCCAGCTCGACTTCGTCCGGAAACACGTCAAGCTGGACGACTGACGTCCCGCTCCGCCGTACCGGCGCCCCTCCGGCGGGTGCGCCCGGCCGGCACGCGGAGCCGGGGCTCAGCGGGCGCGCAGGACCACGATCGCCATGTCGTCGGCGCTCGGGTCGGGCGCGAAGTCCTGTACGGCGCGGCGGATCCGCTCGGCGACCGCCCGCGCCGACAGCCCCACGCACTCGGCGAACAGCTTGGCCAGCCCGCCGTCGTCGTCGAGCAGCCTGCCGTCCCGGCGCCGCTCGGTCACCCCGTCGGTCACCGCCAGCAGGACGTCGCCCGGGTCGAGGTGGACCGTCTCGGCCTTGAAGGTCGCCTCGGGGAAGACGCCCAGCAGCGACTGGGAGGTCACCACCGTCTCCACCAGGCCGCTCGGCCGCAGCCGCAGCGCCTCCGGATGACCGGCCGAGACCAGTGACGCGTCGAACCCGGACGCGGCCGGCACGAGCTCCCCGTGCAGCAGCGTCAGGAAGCGCGCCCGGTCGCCCTCGTCCAGGATCGCCTGGTTGAGCCGGTCGAGGACGGCGGCTATGCCGTACCCCTCGCGGGCGAGCAGGCGCAGGGTGTGCCGGGCCAGGCCGGTGACCGCGGCGGCCTCGGGACCGGTGCCGCAGACGTCGCCGACCGCGAAGCGCCAGGCGCCGTCGCGGGCCGCGAACAGGTCGTAGAAGTCGCCGCCCACCTCGTTGGTCTCGCCGGCGGGCTCGTAGACCACCGCGGGGTCGAGGCCGGGGATCTCGCCGGGCTCACCGGGCGGGAGCAGGCTGCGCTGGAGCGCGCGGTTGGCCGCCGCCTGCGTGGCGTACAGCCGGGCGTTGTCCAGTGCCAGGGCGGCGCGGCGGCCGATGTCCTCGGCGTACTGGAAGGCGTCCTCGGCGAAGCGGTCGGGCCGGCCCAGGCACATCACGCCCAGGGCGCGCCCCCGGGCCAGGAGCGGGATCACCAGCATCTGGGAGTCGCCGACCTGGAGGGTGCCGCCGGCCTGCGGGATCCGTACCGTGTCCAGCTCGTCGCGCAGCGCGTCGATGCGGCGCTCGTCGGCGTGCCACACGTACGCCGGGCGCTGCGGGCCGCCGTCGTCACCCCAGGTGTAGACGGCGCACCAACTGGCCAGCCGGGGCACCACGATCTGCGAGATGATCGCCGGCACCATGCCCGGGTCGAGGGTGCCGGCCAGCAGATCGCTGGCGTTGGCCAGGAAGCCCATCCACAGCGGGCCCCTGCTCGGCTCCCCGATCTCCCACTCCCCGGTCGCCGGGCCGCCGGCCTCGGGCAGCCGCAGCCGCACCCAATGAGTACGGGTCTGACCTGCGAAGGTGACTCCCCACTCCTCCACAGGTACGGTGGGAGCGGCAGGGGTTTTCTCCGGAACACCCCGCTGCCGGACCTCGATCTGGACGCTGTCTCCCAGGTGGCTCCAGACGACCTCGAATGGTTCGTCGATCACCTGCGAGGAGAGCTCTCCCGCCAGGTGCTCGGCCGATGCCATCACGGACACGGCGGCCCAGGCGGTCATCACCTCCGTGGTGAACCGTCTGGCGGCGAGGACGGCCGTGTCTGCTGGGGCGAACGCCGCAGCCAGGACGGCTCGGGGAGCATTAGTCATTGCTTCGTGCCTATCACACTTGACGGCGGCATGGGGTAATTCGAAGGCGGGACTCGGGGTTGCGCACCGTGACAGACTGGGATGACTCACGGATGCGCCCCCCGGGAGTCAAGGAGGTCTCATGACCACGGCCGACACCGTGTCCCACGTCGAGGAGCGGCGTTACAGCGAATCGGATCTCAGGCCGATCCTGCAGACGCTCATCACCTGGCGCGACGGCGACTTCCGCCGCCGCGTCCCGCACGCTCCTCCGGGGATCCTGAGTGAGATCCGTCTCCTCCTGAACGAGGTCGCCGACCGCCGTGAGCACCTGGCCAACGAGCTGCACCGCGTCCGCCGCGAGGTGGTGCGGGAGGGCCGGTTCGGTGAGCGTCTCACCCCCGGCCCCGGCGTCGGCTCCTGGGCCGAGAGCGTCGACTCGGTGAACCTGCTGATCGACGCCCTGGTGGGGCCGGTCACCGGCGCGGCCGACGTGATCGACGCGGTCGCCAAGGGCGACCTGTCCCGCCGGATCGACCTCAGCCGGGGCACCCGGGGCGAGGTGCGCCGCCTCGGCAAGGCCATCAACGGCATGGTCGACCAGCTCTCCCTGTTCACCTCCGAGGTGACGCGCGTCGCCCGCGAGGTCGGCACCGAGGGCCGCCTGGGCGGGCGGGCCAACGTGCGGGGCATGTCGGGGAGCTGGCGCGACCTCACCGAGGCCGTGAACACGATGTCCAGCCGCGTCTCCGCGCAGGTCCGCGACATCGCGCTGGTCACCACCGCGGTCGCCAAGGGCGACCTGAGCCGCAAGGTCACCGTCGACGCGGTCGGCGAGATGTTCGAGCTGAAGAACACCGTCAACACCATGGTCGACCAGCTCTCCGCGTTCGCCGAGGAGGTCACCCGCGTCGCCCGCGAGGTCGGCACCGAAGGCCAGCTCGGCGGCCAGGCCCGCGTCCGCGGCGTCTCCGGCGTCTGGAAGGACCTCACCGACAACGTCAACGTCATGGCGAGCAATCTCACCACGCAGGTGCGCGCCATCGCCGACGTGTCCACCGCGGTGGCGCGGGGCGACCTGTCGAAGAAGATCACCGCGGACGCCGCGGGTGAGATCCTCCAGCTCAAGGACACCCTGAACACCATGGTGGACCAGCTGTCGATGTTCGCCGACGAGGTCACCCGCGTCGCCCGCGAGGTCGGCACCGAAGGCCAGCTCGGCGGCCAGGCCCGGGTGCGGGGTGTGTCGGGGGTCTGGAAGGACCTCACCGACAACGTCAACTTCATGGCCAACAACCTGACCTACCAGGTCCGTAACATCGCCGAGGTCACCACCGCCGTCGCCAACGGCGACCTGACCCGCAAGATCGACGTGGACGCCCAGGGCGAGATCCTCGCCCTGAAGACCACCATCAACACCATGGTCGACCAGCTGTCCTCCTTCGCCTCCGAGGTCAGCCGCGTCGCCCGCGAAGTGGGGTCGGAGGGACAGCTCGGCGGCCAGGCGCAGGTGCGGGGCGTGTCGGGCGTCTGGAAGGACCTCACCGACAACGTCAACGTCATGGCCAACAACCTCACCACCCAGGTGCGGCAGATCGCGGCCGTCTCCACCGCGGTGGCCCAGGGCAACCTGTCGAAGAAGATCACCGCGGACGCCGCGGGTGAGATCCTCCAGCTCAAGGACACCCTGAACACCATGGTGGACCAGCTGTCGATGTTCGCCGACGAGGTCACCCGCGTCGCCCGCGAGGTCGGCACCGAAGGCCAGCTCGGCGGCCAGGCCCGCGTCCGCGGCGTCTCCGGCGTCTGGAAGGACCTCACCGACAACGTCAACTCCATGGCCAACAACCTGACCTACCAGGTCCGCGACATCGCCGAGGTCACCACCGCCGTCGCCAACGGCGACCTGACCCGCAAGATCGACGTGGACGCCCAGGGCGAGATCCTCGCCCTGAAGACCACCATCAACACCATGGTCGACCAGCTGTCCTCCTTCGCCTCCGAGGTCAGCCGCGTCGCCCGCGAGGTCGGCTCCGAAGGCCAGCTCGGCGGTCAGGCCCGCGTCGAGGGCGCCGAGGGCATCTGGAAGCGGCTCACCGAGAACGTCAACGAGCTGGCCGGCCGCCTGACCACCCAGGTCCGCGCGATCGCCGAGGTCACCACCGCCGTCGCCCGCGGCGACCTGACCCGCTCGATCACCGTCGACGCCGAGGGTGAGATCGGCGAGCTGAAGGACAACATCAACACGATGGTGTCGGTGCTGCGCGACACCACCACCGCCAACCAGGAACAGGACTGGCTCAAGTCCAACCTGGCCCGCATCTCCCGCCTCATGCAGGGCCACCGCGACCTGATGGAGGTCGCCAGGCTCATCATGAGCGAGCTGACCCCGCTGGTCTCCGCCCGCTACGGCGCCTTCTACCTCGCCGACGCCTCCGGCGACCTGCACCTGATCGCCGGGTACGGCACGCGCCCCGGCTCCAACGCCCGGGAACGGTTCAGGATCGGCCAGGGCATCGTGGGACAGGCCGCCCTGGAGGGCAGGCGGATCGTCCTGGACGACGTGCCCGCGAAGTACCTCACCGTGGACACCGGCCTCAGCTCCTCCTCCCCCGCCCAGATCGTCGTGCTGCCGATCCTGTTCGAGTCGCAGGTCCTCGGCGTGCTGGAGCTGGCCTCCTTCCGCCAGTTCGGCGAGGTCCACCACGACTTCATGACCCAGCTCGTCGAGACCATCGGCGTCACGATGAACACGATCATGGCCAACTCCCGCACCGAGGACCTGCTGACCGAGTCGCAGCGCCTCACCACCGAGCTGCAGGAACGCTCCGACGAGCTCCAGCGGCAGCAGGAGGAGCTGCGCCGCTCCAACGCCGAGCTGGAGGAGAAGGCCGCGCTGCTGGCCAAGCAGAACCGCGCCATCGAGATCCAGAACTTCCAGATCGAGCAGGCCCGCCGGACGCTGGAGGAGCGCGCCGAGCAGCTCGCGGTCTCCTCGCGATACAAGTCCGAGTTCCTGGCCAACATGTCGCACGAGCTGCGCACCCCGCTGAACAGCCTGCTGGTGCTGGCCAAGCTGCTCACCGAGAACACCGAGGGCAACCTCACCGTCCAGCAGGTCGAGTTCGCCCGGACCATCCACGGCGCCGGCTCCTCCCTGCTCCAGCTCATCAACGACATCCTCGACCTGACCAAGGTCGAGGCCGGGCGGATGGACATCCACCCCCAGCAGATCTCCCTGCCCAAGCTCGTCGACTACTTCGAGGCCACGTTCGCCCCCGTGGCACAGGACAAGGGCCTGTCGTTCGCGGTCGAGGTCGACCCGGCGGTCCCGCAGGAGGTGCACACCGACGAGCAGCGCCTCCAGCAGGTGTTGCGCAACCTGCTGTCCAACGCGATGAAGTTCACCCCCACGGGCGAGGTACGGCTGCGCGTGAGCTACGCGCAGCCCGGCGTGGCCTTCGTGGACGACACCCTGCGCGGCGCCACCGGCATCCTCGCCTTCGAGGTCGTGGACACCGGCATCGGCATCGCCGCCGACAAGCAGGAGGTCATCTTCGAGGCGTTCCGCCAGGCCGACGGCACCACCAGCCGCAAGTACGGCGGGACGGGCCTGGGCCTGTCCATCTGCCGGGAGATCGCCCGCCTGCTCGGCGGTGAGATCCACGTGGTCAGCGAGGTCGGGAAGGGAAGCATCTTCACCCTCTACCTCCCGCCGGTCTACAGCGGCCCGCTGGCGTCACGCGACGGCGGAGCCGCCGTGCCGGCAGTCTCCGCCCCGTCCCACGACGAGGCGCCCATCCTCGTGCCGGACGAGACGCCGGCGGAGCCGGTCGCGCTGCCCGAGCTGGAGACGATCCTGCCGGAGAGCCTGCCGGCCCCGAACCCCTGGCAGAACGAGACGAAGCCCTGGAAGGGCGATGACCCGCTCACCGGCGCCAAGATCCTGATCGTGGACGACGACATCCGCAACGTCTTCGCGCTGACCAGCGTGCTCGAACGGTACGGTTCCACGGTCATCTACGCTGAGAACGGGCGCGAGGGCATCGAACAGCTCGAACGCAACGAGGACGTGGCGTTGGTGCTGATGGACATCATGATGCCCGAGATGGACGGCTGGGCCACCACGTCCGCGATACGCCAGATGCCACAGTTCGCCGATCTGCCGATTATCGCGCTAACCGCTAAGGTCATGCACGGCGATCGGGAGAAGAGCATCGCGTCCGGCGCCTCCGACTACGTGCCGAAGCCCGTGGACGTCGACCGCCTGCTGGAACGCCTGCGCGGCTGGCTGAGCCGCGGCAAGGCGACCGGCGACTCCTACGAAGGGGCTTGATCGATGTCCGACCGGGCGAAGATCCTCCTGGTTGACGACCGGGAAGAGAACCTGATCGCGCTCGAGGCCATCCTCAGCTCGCTCGACCTCGTGCCCGTCCGAGCGAGGTCGGGCGAGGAGGCGCTGAAGGCCCTGCTCAACACGGAGTTCGCGCTCATCCTCCTGGACGTCCGTATGCCCGGCATGGACGGGTTCGAGACCGCCTCCCACATCAAGCGGCGCGAACGCACCCGTAACATCCCGATCATCTTCCTGACCGTCGTCGACAGCGCCCCCGACTACGCCTTCCGCAGCTACGCCGCCGGCGCCGTCGACTACCTCACCAAGCCGTTCGACCCGTGGGTGCTGCGGGCGAAGGTCGCGGTGTTCGTCGAGCTCTACAACATGAACCGCCGCCTGGCCGAGCAGGCGTCCATGCTCCGCGACCGGCTCGCCGGTGAACTGCCCCCGGGCGACGCCGCCGACCAGGCGGCCGTGCTCCCGGAGCTGTCGAGGCGTCTGGCCGCGGTGGAGGACGAGTTCATCCGGGTCGGCGAGCTGGCCCGCAAAACCGGTGACCCCAGTCTCACCGGCGCGCTGGCCGACCTCTCCCACCGCCTGGACCACCTCCGCGCCGGCCTCGACGCGCTCTCCTGACCACCTGCCGGGCTGGGGCTTTTCCTGCTCCTCGGGGCATTTTTCTGGTGTTGGGCGGGTTGGTGGTTGCCGGGGTGGTGGTTGCCGGGGTGGTCGTTTGTGCGCGCTGCGGTGGGTGGGTGTTCCGGCCGGCGTTGTGGCTGGGCTCTGGTGTTTTCCGGCCTCCGGCCTGGCCTCGGGCGCGGTGGTTTCTGGCGTTTTGAAGCCGGCCGGAACACCCACCCACCTCCGCGCCATGACTTGCCCGGCCGCACGGCCCGCTCGCCGTAGCTTCTCCCTTTCCGCCCGCCCATGGTTCCCGCCGCCGCTGAAGCGACCCTTGCTCCCGGCCCAAGGCGGGTCGCCGTAGCCTTGCGGCCACACTGGCAGGGGAGAGCGCAGGGCCGGGCGCCGTAGCCTCTCCCTTTCGGCCCGCTCACGGTCCCCACCCATCTTGAGAAGAAATCCGAGGGGCGAGGAAGTAAGAGGCGAGAGCGGGCGGAAGGCCGGGCTTGAACCTCTCGTCGCGTGAGGTCCTAGCGTTGCTGACGTGATCGGGGAAGACGCCACCGCGCGCTGGTGGAGCATCGGTGAGCTGGCTCGGGCCAGCGGGGTCACGGTGCGCACGCTGCGGCACTACGACGAGATCGGCGTGCTGCGATCCGGCGAGCGCGCCACGTCCGGCCATCGCCGGTACACCGCGGCTGACCTACGGCGGCTGTACCGGGTGCGGTCACTGCGTGCGCTGGGCATGTCGCTGGATGAGATCAAGGAGGTGCTCGCGTCCTCGCCGGAGGACCCGGCGGCGATGCGGGCTCTCCTGAGAACCCAGCTGCGGCAGCTGACGTTCCAGGCGGAACAGACTCAACAGCTGATCGAACAGATTCATGGGTTGCTGCGACAGCTCGACGAGGCGTCGATGCCCGATCCGGACCAGTTCATGACGACCCTGGAGATGATCTCGATGTTGGAGACCTACTTCACGCAAGAGCAACGCGAGGAACTCGCCCGTCGCCGCGGCGAGCTGGGCGCCGAGGCCGTCGAGGAGGCCAAGACCCACTTCGTCGAGCTGGTCGAGCAACTCCTGAGGCACGTGCAGGACGGCACCCCTGCCGACGATCCGCAGGTGCAGGAACTCGTCCGGCGCTGGGACGAGCTGGCCACCCCCTTCCACGCCGAAGACGCCAGGGGAGAACAGACCAAGGCGGCGGCCCGGCGAATGTGGCAGGAGCACCGCGACCAGCTCAGTGCCCGCCTGCCCTGGCCAGCCGAGAAGATGGCCGAACTCCTGGCGTATCTGGAACGCGCACGGACCACCGCCCACTGAGCGGTCCGTCGCCGCAGCCGCTCACCGTAGGACCGCGTTCCTGCTCCCCGGACGGCACCCTGGGAGACCCGAGTTCCTGCTCGAAGGGAAAGGGGCGGGGGCCATGAGCGGGCCGAAAGGGAGAGGCTACGGCGCCCGGCCCTGCGCTCTCCCCTGCCAGTGTGGCCGCAAGGCTACGGCGACCCGCCTTGGGCCGGGAGCAAGGGTCGCTTCAGCGGCGGCGGGAACCATGGGCGGGCGGAAAGGGAGAAGCTACGGCGAGCGGGCCGTGCGGCCGGGCAAGTCATGGCGCGGAGGTGGGTGGGTGTTCCGGCCGGCTTCAAAACGCCAGAAACCACCGCGCCCGAGGCCAGGCCGGAGGCCGGAAAACACCAGAGCCCGGCCACAACGCCGGCCGGAACACCCACCCACCGCAGCGCGCACCACCCACCGACCCGGCGACCACCGACCCGCCCAACACCAGAAAAATGCCCCGAAGAGCGGAAAAGCCCCAATCGAAACACCCGCCGCAGTACGCACAAACGACCGGTGCGGCAATCGCCGAATCACTCAAACCTGAGGGAAAAGCACCAGCCTGAACGGCCGCACGGGCCGGACTTCGCGATGCGGACCGTCGCGCCCGCGCTAGCGGCGGGCGCGTTCGAGGGCGTCCCAGAAGCCTCGGCGGAGGGCGTGGCGGACCTCGTCATGGAGGAGGAAGTCGATCGGCAGGGAGGAGCCCTGAAGGAGACGCGCCTCAAGGTCGGAGGGCATCCGAGGCTTGCGGGCCAGCACGGCCTCCAGCCACAGGGCGGGGGCGTCCTTGGCGACGGACTCGCCGAAGTCGTAGCCCTCCTTGTGCGCGGCCTTGACCGCGTCGGCGAGGGTGGTGGCGACGCCCGCGGGCATGCTCTGGATCGGCACCGGAGCCGCCTGGGGACCGGTGTAGGCGGACTGGTAACCGGACATGCCTCCGGTCCCGTTCGACGTGTACGGCGAGGCGGCGGGCAACGGGCTGGTCGGCCCGTTGGGGGTCGAGGCCGCCGGGAGCGAGGCCGGGGCGGGCGGGGAGGCGGGAGCCGGGGGCGGGGAGGCGGGAGCCGGGGGCGGAGTGGCGGGAGCCTGCGACCGGGGCGCCGCGGCGGGCGGGAGGGAAGAGGAGGACGGCTCCTGGGGGTAACCGGAGTAGGACGGCGGTGCGGGCTGGGAGGTCTGGGCGTGGCTCGCCCGGCTCCTCCTTTGCGGAAGGGGGGCGGGGGCCGGAGCGCCGCCCGCGCCGGTGTTCAGGCCGTCGCCCGCGGCGCCGATGCCCTGTCCGCCGCCCGCGGAACCGCCCGGCGTACCGGTGTTCAGGCCGCTGCCCGCCGTACCGCCGCCCTGCGCACCACTGTTCAGGCCGCTGCCCGCCGTACCGGAACCCGGGCCGGCGCCGAAGCCGCCACCCGCCGTGCCGGGGTTCATGCCGCTGCTCGGGGTGGTGTCGTCCAGGCCGGTCGTGCCACCGCCCAGGCCGCCGGCCGACGTACCGGAGCCCAGGCCGCCCGGACCGCCCGTGCCACCGTTGCCGCCGCTGCCGCCCAGGCCGGCCGGGCCATCGCCAAGGCCGGCCGTGCCGCCGCTCAGGCCGTTCGGGCCGCCGTTCGGCGTACCGGAGCCCAGGCCGCCTGTGCCGCCGCTCAGCGAACCGCTGGTCAGGGGTACGGTGACCTGGCCGTTTCCGGCGGCGTGGTGGCCGTTGCCGCGGGCGGGCGAGTCGGCCGCGGCGCCGTTCAGGGTGACGTAGGGCCGCAGGTGGCCGGCGCCGATCTCGATGAGGTCGTCGCATTCCTGGCGCAGCGAGCGGGACACCGCCCAGCTCCCGTCGGCGCCGATGTGCACGACGGTGACGCGGACGCCGAGGTCCTGGGCGTCGCAGACGACCTGGGCGAGGTCCTCGTCACCGCTGACCACGACGGCGTCGCAGACCGCGTTGTTGCGGGCGAGCGTCATCAGGTCGCGGTGGACCTGGGCGTCGACGCCCTCCCGGCGGCCGGGGCGGATGCGCGACAGCCGCAGCTTGAGGCCGGGGATGTCGGCCAGCGTGTCGTGCTCGGGCGTGCGCCGGCCCTCGACGGTCGCCTCGTACCAGTAGCAGCGCAGCACGGGGAGCCCGGTGCGTTCCCGGCACAGGGTGTTGAGGAGCTTCAGCAGGCCCGGGTAGTCCCAGGTGACGGCCTCGCGATGGCGGGTCCCATGCGCGGCCATAGCGCCGTCGGCCAGCAGGTAGCCAGCGTCCACGAACAGCGCGCAGCGATCCACGCGACACCGCCCTTCCTACGTGGCCCGCCTTCGGCCTGAAGAAGCCAGAAAGCACCCTGAGGGATCAGGCAGGCGGCCCTTCCTCAGGGTAATCAAGCAACTGATCGTCTGAGGCTGAATCCCGGCGATTCGACCCGCGCCTGACCATACGCCAGTGTGTCCACGCAGACCGTACCAGTTTGTCCTGTTATTCAGGTCTTCCATAACTGCCCGATTCGCCCCGGCCCGTTCGGCCCGTGTCCGGATTCCCGTGAGCGATTCACGGCCGGGGGAGAACGCTTCCCGCCCCCGGTGATCCGCCCGGCGTACGGGCGGACGGGTCCCCGGCGCACCGGCCCGCCGGGGAGGGCGGGGACGGCGTGCCGGGTGGCGGAAAACCGGACCGCGGGCCCGGCGGCTCGCCCGCGGACGCCACCGTGAGCGCGGCGGCCAGGGTCACCGTGGCGGTCAGCGCGACGGTCGCCGCGACGGCCGCGAGGGGCCGCCACCAGGAGCCGGAAACCCGCCACCGGCGGAGCCGCCCGCGCACGCCCCTCGCCCGTTCCAGCCCGGTGAGGTAGGCGGGGAACGCCGGGCCCGCGACGAGGGGGCCGACGGCCCGGCGCAGCGCCCGGCCGACGTCGGCCAGTTCCAGGAAGGCGGCGTGGCAGCCGGCACAGCCGTCCATGTGCTCCTCCAGGGCCGCCACGGCGCGCCGGTCGAGGTCCCCTCGCAGGTGAGCGGCCATCTTCCGGAGCGTGGGGCGGCAGCCGATCCGCAGGTCGCCGGCCAGGCGGGTCCGGATGTACGCCTGGCGCAGCCCCTCCCGCGCGGTGCGGGCGAGCGCGGCCGCGCCGTCGGGGGTCAGACCCAGCAGGGGCGCGATCTCGGCCGGTCCGGCCCGCTCCGCTCCCGTGTGCCACAGGACGAGCCGCCAGCGTTCCGGCAGCGAGAAGAAGACGCGTGCCATCGGCGCGCGCTCCGGCCCGGCCAGGGCCGGGTCCGCCGGCAACGTCCCCCGGCCGGGCCGGCGCTCCCCTCGCCCGCGGTCGCGGATCGTCCGGCGGAGCGCGGCGAGCAGCCAGGGCCGGAACGCCTCTCGCGGACCGCCGCCGTCCCTGACCAGCAGCAGGAGCGCGGTGAAGGTCTCCGCGACGGCGGTCTCGGCCTCGACGGGGTCGCGGACGAGGCGGCGCGCGAGGATCCGGGCCGCCGTGGCGTGCCGTTCGTACAGCGTGCCGTAGGCCGCGGCGTTCCCGCCCCGCGTCGCGGCCAGCAGGTCGGCGTCTCCTTGAGGCCCTACCGCGCTCATCGAGAACCCTCCGTTACTCTGAGTAGCAGTATCGGTGATTCCGCACTCGGGGTGATGGCTAAACCGGGACCGCGGTTTTGCCGGGGTCGCGGTGCGGGTAAAGCCGGCCCCGGAGGCGCGGAACCCGGGTACGGCTCAGCGGCGGCCAGGCGGGAGCGGCGGGGCGACCAGGCGGGGCTGGCGGGAGCGCCGGAGCGGGCGGGGACGGAGCGTGAAGCGGGGCGGGAACGGCGTGCCGGGGATGCCGCCCTAACCTTGTTGCCATGAGCGATCGTGAGAGCCTGCTGGCCGAGATCAAGAGCAAGGGTGTCGTGCACGGCAAGGTCGTGCTGTCCTCCGGCAAGGAGGCGGACTTCTACGTGGACATGCGGAAGGTGACCCTGGACGCGCAGGCGGCTCCGCTGGTGGGCCGGGTCATGCTGGACCTCACCGAGGACCTCGACTACGACGCGGTGGGCGGGCTCACCCTGGGGGCCGACCCGGTCGCGGCGGCCATGCTGCACGCGGCGGCGGCCCGGGGCCGCCGACTCGACGCGTTCGTGGTGCGCAAGGCGCAGAAGGTCCACGGGCTGCAGCGCAGGATCGAGGGCCCGGACGTCGCGGGGCGGCGGGTGCTGGCGGTGGAGGACACCTCCACGACCGGCGGGTCCGCGCTGACCGCGGTGGAGGCGCTGCGCGAGGCGGGTGCCGAGGTGGTGGCGGTGGCCGTGGTCGTGGACCGGGGCGCGGCGGCGGCGGTCGCCGAGGCGGGCCTGCCGTACCGGAGCGCCTACGGCCTGGAGGAGCTCGACCTGGCCTGAGAGCGGCGCCCCGGCTCGTCACCACCGTGCCTCACCCGCATGGTGGTGACCCCGCGTCACCGCCGGGCGTCGTCCCGCGCGGTCACCACTGGCCGTCGCCCCACGGGGCGGACGTGTCGCGGTGGTGCCTGCCCCGGGGGCGGGCGACACCGGCCTCGCCCTGCGGACCCTGAACGCCCGGCACACCCGGGACACCTTGGACGCCCGGGGCACCCTGGGTGCCGGGGGCGGCCGGACCGCCGGGTCCGCCGCCCCTGCGGCTCTTCACGATCTCCAGGATGATCGGGATGATCGAGATCAGGATGACGACGAGGGCGCCCGGCAGGATGTACTTGTCGATGTCGGGCACGGCCGAGCCGACCAGCCGGCCGAAGACCAGCATGCCGTCGGTCCAGATGATGCCGCCGATGCAGTTCCACAGGAAGAACCGCTTGCGGTCCATGCCGAGCATGCCGGCGACCGGGTTGAGGAACGTCCGGACGATGGGGATGAACCGGGCGAGCACCACCGCCCTGGCCGGGCCGAACTTCTGGAAGTAGTGCTCGGCCTTGTCGACGTACTCCTTCTTGAAGAGCCTGGAGTCGGGGCGGTCGAACATCCTTCGGCCATAGGTGGCGCCGAGGTGGTGCCCGAGCTGGGCACCGGCGATGGCGCACAGGGGCGCCAGGATCAGCAGCAGGGGGAACGACAGAGGCGCGAGCCCCGGGATGGCGGCGGCGGCCTCGGCCGTGCTGAAGATGCCCGCGGCGACCAGCAGCGAGTCGCCGGGCAGGAAGAAGCCGAGCAGCAGCCCGGTCTCGGCGAAGATGATGCCGAGCACGCCGGCCGTGGCGAACGGGCCGAGCAGGCCGAGCCACCACTTGGGGTCGAGGAGGTTGTGCAGGAGGTCCATCAGCGTGAAGCCTACCCCGCCGGGGATTACCGGCGAGGTCGTCTGGGCATGCGAAGGGACGGTGGCGGAACTATCGGGCCGGACCAGGACCCTGGATACTGGCCAAGGGCCCGGTCCGCGCCGAGCCCCGCGCCAGCCGCCTTAAGCCGTCTCGTAGGGAGATGACACCATGCCCATCGCGACCCCAGAGGTATACGCCGAGATGCTCGACCGGGCGAAGGCGAACGAGTTCGCCTACCCGGCGATCAACGTGACCTCGTCCCAGACCCTGAACGCCGCGCTCCGCGGCTTCGCCGAGGCGGAGAGCGACGGGATCATCCAGGTGTCCACCGGTGGCGCCGAGTTCCTGTCCGGCGCGAGCGTCAAGGACATGGTGACGGGCGCCAGGGCGTTCGCGGAGTACGCCCGCGTCGTGGCGGAGAAGTACCCGGTGACGGTCGCGCTGCACACCGACCACTGTCCCAAGGACAAGCTGGACAAGTTCGTCCGGCCGTTGCTCGACATCTCCCTTGAGCGGGTGTCGCGGGGTGAGGACCCGCTGTTCCAGTCGCACATGTGGGACGGCTCGGCCGTGCCGCTGGACGAGAACCTGGAGATCGCGCAGGAGCTCCTGGACAAGGCGGCCCGCGCGAGGATCGTGCTGGAGGCGGAGATCGGCGTGGTCGGCGGCGAGGAGGACGGCGTCGTCGGCGAGATGAACGAGAAGCTCTACACGACGGTCGGGGACGCCCTGGCCACGGCCGAGGCGATGGGCCTGGGCGAGCGGGGCCGCTACATGCTCGCCGCGACCTTCGGCAACGTGCACGGCGTCTACAAGCCGGGCCACGTCAAGCTCCGCCCGAGCGTGCTGAAGGACATCCAGGAGGCCGTGGGCGCCAAGTACGGCAAGGAGAAGCCGTTCAGCCTCGTCTTCCACGGCGGCTCCGGCTCCGCCCTGGAGGAGATCCAGGAGGCGATCTCCTACGGCGTGGTCAAGATGAACATCGACACCGACACCCAGTACGCCTTCACCCGGCCGATCGCCGACCACATGTTCCGCAACTACGACGGCGTGCTGAAGGTGGACGGCGACGTCGGCGACAAGAAGACCTACGACCCCCGCTCGTACGGCAAGGCCGCCGAGGCCGGCATGGCCGCCCGCGTGGTCGAGGCCTGCCGGCACCTGAGGTCCGCGGGCACGAAGATCTCCTGATCAGCGGCGCCGGGGCGGCTCCCGGACGACGCGTGACGTGACGGCGCCGGAACGACTCCCGGACGGTGCCCGGCGTCAGGGGAGCCGCTCCGGACGCCCGGCGCGGCGCCGGGGCGGCTCCCCGGCGCGGACAACCGGGGGTCGTTCTTCGCCAGGACCGACGGAAGAGGTAGGACTGTCCCCATGGAAACGCACGAGAACCTTCTCGCCGGCCCGCCGCCGACCCGGCTGCCGGACCTGCCCGAGGCCAGGGAGGCGCTGGAATCCGGCGTCCAGGCATCCGACGTCGCCGCGCGCTTCCCCGCCTACCCGGCGGCCTGGGCCGCGCTCGCGGACGAGTACTTCGCGGGCGGCCACGCGGTGACGTCGTACGCGTTCGCGCGCACCGGCTACCACCGCGGCCTCGACCAGCTGCGCCGCGCGGGCTGGAAGGGCCACGGGCCCGTCCCCTGGGAGCACGAGCCCAACCGGGGCTTCCTGCGCTGCCTGCACGCGCTGTGCCGGGCGGCCACGGCCATCGGGGAGAAGGACGAGGCCGAACGCTGTCTGCAGTTCCTGAAGGACGCGAGCCCCGAGGCGGCCGAGGTTCTCAGCGCCCGCTGACGCCGGTGGATCTCCCGCCGGGAGGGCGGGAGATCCCCTTACCGGATTCGTTCGGGTATTCTCACCACGCAAGAGCCCCAGTCGCGATTGCGTCCGGGGTTTTCGTTTTTGCGGTGGGAGAAAAGCGATGCCGGCAGTCGTTCTCGTGGGTGCCCAGTGGGGCGATGAGGGCAAGGGTAAGGCGACCGACCTTCTCGGCGACCGGGTTGACTACGTCGTCAGATACCAGGGCGGGAACAACGCCGGTCACACGGTCGTCATCGGCGACCAGAAGTACGCCCTGCACCTGCTGCCGACCGGCGTGCTCTCGCCGAACGTCGTCCCGGTGATCGGCAACGGCGTGGTCGTCGACCCGGGCGTGCTGCTGAGCGAGATCGACGGGCTCAGTGAGCGGGGCGTCTCCTCGGAGCGGCTGCTGATCTCCGCCGACGCGCACCTGATCATGCCGCACCACAAGGCCATCGACAAGGTGACCGAGCGCTTCCTCGGCAAGGCCAGGATCGGCACCACCGGCCGGGGCATCGGCCCGGCCTACGGCGACAAGGTCTACCGGATGGGCGTGCGGGTCCAGGACCTCCTCGACCCGGGCATCCTGCGGAAGAAGATCGAGGCCGCGCTGCAGGAGAAGAACCAGGTCCTCACCAAGCTCTACAACCGCCGGGCGATCGAGGCCGACAAGGTCCTGGAGGAGTACCTCGGCTACGCCGAACGCCTCAAGCCGCACATCGCCGACACCTCGCTGATCCTGAACAGGGCGCTGGACGACGGTAAGACCGTGCTGCTGGAGGGCGGTCAGGGCACGCTGCTCGACCTCGACCACGGCACGTACCCGTTCGTCACCTCCTCCTCCCCGACGAGCGGCGGCGCCTGCGCCGGCTCGGGCATCCCTCCGACCCGGCTCACCCGCGTGATCGGCATCCTGAAGGCGTACACCACCCGTGTCGGCTCCGGCCCGTTCCCCACGGAGCTGACCGACGAGATGGGCGAGTGGCTGCGCACCACCGGCGGCGAGTACGGCGTCACCACCGGCCGCAACCGCCGCTGCGGCTGGTTCGACGCGGTGATCGCCCGTTACGCCAGCCGTATCAACGGCGTCACCGACTTCTTCCTCACCAAGCTCGACGTGCTGTCGGGCCTGGAGCGGATCCCGGTCTGCGTGGCCTACGAGGTGGACGGCGTCCGCCACGACGAGATCCCGATGACCCAGACCGACTTCCACCACGCCAAGCCGGTGTACGAGGAGTTCCCGGGCTGGCAGGAGGACATCTCCGGTGCCACGTCGTTCGACGAGCTGCCGCCCAACGCCCAGGCGTACGTCAGGGCGCTGGAGGAGATGAGCGGCGCCCGGATCTCCGCGATCGGCGTCGGGCCGGGCCGTACCCAGACGCTCCAGCTGCACTCGCTGATCTGATCTCCTTTCCCTTAAGGTTCATCCCGATGACGCGCGCCCGTTGCACGGCGGGCGCGTGTCGTACGGGCGTTCGGCACGGGAGATCGGTAAGGTCCCCCCGTGCATGTCGAGATTCACGGCCACAGGGGGGCCCGCGGGCTCCGTCCGGAGAACACGCTTCCCGGTTTAGCCCACGCCCTGGAGCTGGGAGTCGACGCGCTGGAGTTCGACGTCGTGATGACGGCCGACCGGTGCCTGGTGCTCAGCCATGACCTGACCGTCTCCCCGGTGACCAGCGCCGACCGCGGGCCGGTCTTCCCCGGCGACCCGCTCTTCCCCTACGTCGGCAGGCCCGTCGGCGCGCTGACGCTGGCGCAGCTGCGCACCCTCGACTGCGGGGTCCGGCGCCCGCGCTCCGAGACCGACCGGTTCGCCGCGACGCAGGTGCCGGTGCCCGACACCCGGATGCCGACGTTCGGCGCCGTGCTCGGCCTGGTGGACGCCTACGGCGCGGACGACGTGCGGATGCACGTGGAGCTGAAGTCCGACCCGTCCAGGCCCGACCTCACCGCCGATCCCGTGGAGTTCACCGAGGCCGTGGTGGCCGAGCTGGCCCGCCACCGCAGGCTCGGCGGGGCGGCGATCCTCAGCTTCGACTGGCGGATCCTGGACGTGGCCCGCTCGCTCGTCCCCGACGTCCCCCGGTACGCGCTGATCGAGCACGCCACCATGGACGCGGTCTGGCTCGCGGGCCTGCACCTGGCGGACTTCGGCGGCGACGTGCCGGCCGCCGCGGCGGCGGCCGGGGGCACCGTGCTGTCGCCCGCGCACGTCATGGTCGACGTGGAGCTGGCGCGGCAGGCGGAGAAGCACGAGCTGCCGGTGGTGCCCTGGACGGTCAACCACCCCGGCCGGGCCGCGGAGCTGCTCGACCTCGGGGTGGCCGGGATCGTGACCGACTACCCCGACCGGATGCGCGCGCTGTGGGCGGAGCGTGGTCTGCCCGTCCCCCCGCCCGTCACCGTCCCTGCTCCGTCCCCGGCTCCGGCCCTGGCCCGCGCGTAGGTCCGAAAGGCCGCCCGCGCCCTTCCCCGGCCGTACGGCGGGCGTTCCGAACCGGGGCCCGCGCCGTACGGCGCAGCCCGGCCTGTGCCGCTACATCCAGCCGTTGCGGCGGAAGCCCCGGTAGAGCAGCGAGCAGGCGATGACCATCGCGCCGATCACCAGCGGGTAGCCGAAGACCGAGTCGAGCTCGGGCATGTGCTTGAAGTTCATGCCGTAGATGCCGGCGATCATCGTCGGGACCGCCATGATGGCCACCCACGCGGAGATCTTCCGCATGTCCTCGTTGGCGAGGGCGTTGGAGCGGGCCAGCGCCGCCTGCAGGATCGAGTTGCACAGCTCGTTGGACGATTCGACCTGCTCGCAGACGCGGGCCAGGTGGTCGACGACGTCGCGGAAGTACTCGCGCATCTCCGAGGGGATCATGCGGCGCTGGGCCAGCGACGACATGGGCGACTGGAGCGGCGTGACGGACCGCTTCATCTCGATCATCTCGCGCTTGAGGTTGTAGATGCGGCCGATGTCGCGGGCGCTGACGTCGGCGAAGACCATGGCCTCGACGTCCTCCAGCTCGGCCTGCATCAGGTCGGCCACGGTGAGGTACTTGTCCACGACGTGGTCGGCGATCGCGTGCAGCACGCCGGTCGGGCCGCGGTCGAGGAGGCGGGGGTCGTCCTCCAGGCGCTCGCGCACCACCGACAGCGGGCAGAGCCCGCCGTGCCGTACGGTCACCACGAAGTCGGGCCCGACGAACATCATGATCTCGCCGGTGTCGATGATCTCGCTGGTGGCGGTGAGCACGTCGTGGTCGAGGTAGGCGACGGTCTTCAGGACCACGAACAGCGAGTCGCCGTACCGTTCGACCTTGGGGCGCTGGTGAGCCTTGACGGCGTCCTCGACGGCGAGCGGGTGCAGGGCGAAGACCTCCGCCAGCCACTCGACCTCGGGGGCGTCGGGTTCGTGCAGCCCCACCCAGACGAACGCGTTGCCGTTCTCCTCGGCCGCGTTGTGCCGGCGGACGATCTCCAGGGCGTCGGGGATGCCCAGCGCCTCGATCTTCTTGCCGCCGATGTAGGCGGCGTACTCGACCAGCGAGTCGCTGGGCGGGACGCACCGGCCGGCGGCCCTGACGCGGGCGGAGGCGGCGGGGGCGTGCGGAGCCCGCACGACGCGGGCGTGCTTGATCCGGGGAAAGAGAAGCGAGGAGCGCATGGCAGGCCTTCCCGCCCGGCCTGGGCCGTTCACGCGCGACGCGATGTCACCTCGGTTCTGCGGAGAAAAGCGCGCGATGCCCGCCGGGCAATGATGCGGAGTGGTCAAGGGTGCGCACCGAAGACGTGCGCGTGCACGTACTGCTGGGATCGCCAGAGGACATCCCCAACCACCTCCAATCACCCTGAGAGAGGCAAAGCCGCCCAAACCTAGCACAGAAGTCGGGTGCCCTCCAGCTTACTCCTGGCCGTGACGGCCGTCCGCCGAACCGGGAGGACCGCCGCCCGGCGGGGGACCGATAGGCTCTCGCACGTGCGCGTTCTTGTGATTGGTTCCGGCGGGCGCGAGCACGCCCTGTGCCGGGCGCTGGCGGCAGATCCCGAGGTCACCGAAGTCCACTGCGCTCCCGGAAACGCGGGCATCGCGCGGGTGGCGACCCTCCACGCGGTGACCCCGACCGACCCGGACCGGGTCGCCGGGCTGGCCGTGGAGCTGGGGGCCGGCCTGGTGGTGGTGGGCCCGGAGGCTCCGCTGGTCGCCGGGGTGGCCGACGCGGTCCGGGCGGCGGGCGTCCCCTGCTTCGGGCCGTCGGCGGAGGCGGCCCGCATCGAGGGGTCCAAGGCGTTCGCCAAGGAGATCATGGCCGCGGCGGGCGTGCCCACCGCGCGGTCGCGCACCTGCGTCACCCCCGAGGAGACCGCCGCGGCGCTGGACGAGTTCGGCGCGCCGTACGTGGTGAAGGACGACGGGCTCGCGGCCGGCAAGGGCGTGGTCGTCACCGGCGACCGCGACGAGGCGCTGCGGCACGCCGCCGCCTGCGGGCGGGTCGTCATCGAGGAGTTCCTCGACGGCCCCGAGGTGTCGCTGTTCGCCCTGTGCGACGGCTCCACGGCCGTGCCGCTCCAGCCCGCCCAGGACCACAAGCGCGCCTACGACGGCGACGAGGGGCCCAACACCGGCGGCATGGGCGCCTACACGCCGCTGCCGTGGGCGCCCGCGGACCTCGCGGAGCGGGTGATGGCCGAGACCGTCATCCCGACGGTCACCGAGCTGGCCCGGCGCGGCACCCCGTACACCGGGGTGCTGTTCGTCGGCCTGGCCCTCACCGCCGACGGCCCGAAGGTCATCGAGTTCAACGCGCGGTTCGGCGACCCGGAGACCCAGGTGGTGCTCGACCGGCTCGCCACGCCGCTGGGCCGGCTGCTGCTGGCCTGCGCGAACGGCACGCTGGGCGGCTTCGGGCCGCTGTCGTGGCGCGAGGGCGCCGCGGTGACCGTGGTCGTCGCGGCGGAGAACTACCCCGGCGAGCCGGTGAAGGGCGACGTGATCGAGGGGCTCTCCGACGTCGGCGGGGACGCCTACGTGCTGCACTCCGGGACGGCCGCCGACGGCGACCGCGTCGTCTCCAACGGCGGGCGGGTGCTCAGCGTGGTCGGCACCGGCCCGGACGTGGCGGCGGCGCGCGCGGCGGCCTACGAGGCGGTCGGCCGCGTCCGGATGCGCGGCTCGCACCACCGCACCGACATCGCGTCACGCGCCCTCTGAAGCCGCGGGCACGGCGCCCCGGGCCCTCCCCGGGCCTCTTCTCGGCGCCGCCCCCGTACGGCGGGCGCGGCCGGCGCGGCCCGGAGGCCCGCGGGAGACGCCGGGGCGGCACGGTGAACCCGCGGGGGGCGGGAGACGTAGCGTGGAGGAGGCATGCCCCGATGAGCAGGGGGCAGGTGCCGCCCGTCCCGCCGCGCCCCCCTCGGAGGAACGATGACGCTCGACTCCCCGGTGTCGCTCGAACGGATCGGTGACACCGGCGTGCTGCGCTGGCCGGGCACCTGGCGGGTGTACGTCGCCACGCGCAGCGAGGAGATCAGGGCCGACGCCGAGCGCGCCCTGGCCCTGCGCGACGAGGCGGGCCAGCTCGTCTCGGTCGGCGAGGGCATCGGAACCCACCTGGCCCGCGCGGAGACCTACGCCCGCAGCAGGCACGGGCTGCGGCGCTGGCTGACCGGCCAGGCCATCGAGGGCGCCTGGTCCAACATCAACAGCGCGACCGTCATGCTGTACGGCGTGCTGCCCACGGTGGAGCTGTGCGGCAGGTGCCCGGAGGTGGTGGCGATCGGCCGGGCCTACCTCCCCGCCGACGACCCCCGCCTGGTGCACCTGCAGGCCAGGCTCGCCGCCGGCGACCTGGGCGAGGACGACAGGCCGCTGATGCAGTCGGTGCTGCGCGCCGCCTACACCGCCCAGGCCATGGAGACGGGGCGGGTCCGCAGCTTCCGCAACCTGCTGCTCGCCGGGGTGCTGATGCTCACCCTGCTCGTGCTGGGCGTGGTCGCCGTCGGCGCGATCTGGCCCGAGGTCGTCCCGATGTGCGGGAACCAGGCGGTGATCCAGGCCCAGGGGCTGATGCCCGCGCAGATCTGCCCGACCGGCGGGCGCAGTCCGGGCCACGGCGACGTCCCGCTCGTCGCCCTGGTCGGGATGCTGGGCGCGGCGCTGGCCACCGCGGCCTCGCTGTCCACCCGGTCGGAGCAGTCCACCCGCTACTCGCTGGCCGTGGTGCAGAACCTCCTCAAGGCGCCGGCCGGGGTCGCCACGGCCGTGCTCGGCCTGCTGATCCTGAACTCCGGTTTCGTCCCCGGTTTCGCCGGGCTCGGCTCGCAGCCGGCGATCCTGGTATGGGCCATGGCGTTCGGGTACGGCCAGCAACTCGTCACCCGCTTCGTCGACCAGCGCGCCGACACCCTGTTGTCGGCCGCCTCCCCGCTGACCCCCGCCGCGCGGGGGACCCGGGCGGCGTGAATAAAATCGGGGCGGTGAAGCACGTGCCCTGGGGCGGGCTCCCGTGGCCCCCGGTCGCCTCCGCGCCGCCCCGGCGACCGTCCCGGACGACCCCGCGAAAGACCCCCGTGCCGCCCTTCCGTTCCCCCCGGACCGCCGAGCGGACGCGTGCCCCTCACCCGGAGTTCACGCGCCCCCCGACTGTTCGGCCGTTCGAGGGGTAGTTCCCGCACGAAGCGGCCTGTTCAGGGACATCCAGCGGCTACTGTTGGCCGGTAGCCGCCCCGGCTGTCGCGCTTCGCCGTAGACGTACAACCGCCCCACCTGCAAGGAGCATTACGAATGGTCCGTTACCGCGTGCGCGGTGGCAATCCCCTCCGTGGAACCGCCTTCATCCAGGGAGCCAAGAACGCCGTCCTTCCGATGATCGGCGCCGCGCTCCTGGCGGCCAAGGGCCGCACCGTGCTGCGCAACGTGCCGATCATCGAGGACGTCCGCCGCGCGGTCGAACTGGCCGAGGCGATCGGCGCGAAGGTCGAGCTCCACGAGGCGGAGCGCACGCTGGTCATCGACGCGTCCACGCTGACGAGCCCGGTGCTGCCCGCGGAGATCGCCCGCCGCTTCCGCGGCTCGGTGCTGTTCGTGCCCGCGCTGCTGCACCGCCTCGGCGAGGCCGTCATCGAGGGCGTCGGCGGGTGCAACCTCGGCAGCCGCAACCTCGACTTCCACTACCTGGGCTACAAGCGCCTCGGCGCGGTGGTGGACGAGGGCGACGCCGTCATCCACGTCAAGGCCGCCGGCTTCACCGGCGCCACCCTCTACCTCGACACTCCCTCGCACACCGGCACCGAGAACCTCATCATGGCGGGCGTCCTCGGGCGCGGCACCACCGTGATCGAGAACGCGGCGCTGGAGCCCGAGGTCCTCGACGTGATCGAAATGCTGACCCGGATGGGCGCCAAGATCAGCGGCGGCGGGACCGGCTTCATCACCGTCGAGGGCGTGGAGGAGCTGCAGGCCGTCGAGCACACCGTGATGCCCGACCGTCTCGACGCGGGCGTGTTCGCCATGGCGGCGGCCGTCACCGGCGGCGAGGTCAACCTGGTCGGCGCCGACCTCGACCACCTCGGCGTGGTCCGCTACAAGCTGGAGCAGATGGGGGTGGAGTTCGCAGACCACGGCGCGGTGCTCCACGTGCGCCGGGACCGTCCGCTGCGCCCGATCAACGTCATCACCGACACCTACCCCGGCTTCGCCACCGACCTGCAGTCGCCGATCATGACGGTCGCCTGCCTCGCCGACGGCGCCAGCTACATTCACGAGCGCATTTTCGACGGCCGGTTCGCGTTGGCCTCCGAACTGAACAAGATGGGCGCCGACATCGAGGTCAAGGAGAACAGCGCGGTCGTCCGCGGTGCCACTCCGCTGACCGGAACGTCGGTGACCGCGCACGACCTTCGTTCGGGAATCGCCCTCGTGCTCGCCGGTCTGGCCGCCGAAGGGGAGACCGTCATCGAATCCGGATATCTCATCGACCGCGGCCACTCATATCTCGCCGAGCGTATGCAGGCCCTGGGCGGCGATGTGACCCGGGAGATTTCTCCCGCGTAATCGCCGGGTTCACGCCTCCCCTAAAGCCGGGATGACCTGTGTAAACGATGGAAGTAAGGGGTTTACCCCCGAACTTGCCTCCAGAATTGACATCAAATCGGGCGTGACATTACGGCCATCACAAGCGATCGTTCCAAAAGAGAGCCGAAACAAACGGATGGCATGATGGGACGAACATTGGTCGAGCGAGCTGAAGAAGCTCCACGAGTGTCACGCCCGGGTGCCATGACACCGGACCTCACTATCGGTGTCGTGGGACCCCATGACCTCGTCGAGCGAGTGATGTTGATGGGACACGCGGCGGCCCCGCTGCCCTGTCGCCTGGTAGCCGCTGCATACCGGGACGAGCAGGAGGCCTCCGACAAGGTCAATCGTTTGGGTGCGGGGGTGGACGCCTGCCTGTTCGCCAGCCCCGTCCCCTACGACCTGGCCCGGCGTTCGGGGGTGCTGACGATGCCCGCGACGTACGTCCAGCTCGGCGGCGCCGCCCTGATCGCCGCGCTGGCGAGGGCGGCGCTGGACGAGCGGATCGACCCCCGCCGGGTCAGCGTGGACGTGTTGAGCCGGGCCGACGTCGAGGAGGCCTACGCCGACCTCGGCCTACCCGCGGGCGAGGTGCACAGCCGTGACGAGCCCGGGGCCACCGGGACGATCACGGCCTTCCATGAGCGCCTCGTCCGCCAGGGCCTCAGCACCGGCGCGCTGACGTGCCTGCCCGCGGTCGCCGACCGCCTGCAGGCGGCGGGGGTGCCGACGATCAGGATCCGCCCGACCTCCGCGGCGATCCGTACGGCGCTGCACACCGCGACCCTGCTGGGCGCCCACCACCGGCTGGAGGAGTCACAGCTCACCGTGATCCTGGTGGAGGTGCCCACGCTGCGCGAGCCGGTCCGCCGGGCCGCGCCGCGCCACTGGCGGGACGAGCTGCGGCTGTCGCTGCACCGGCTGCTGGTGCAGGAGGCCAACCGGATCAACGCGGCGGTGACCCCGGTCGACGACCACAGCTACATGGTGACCGCGACGCGGGGTTCGGTGGCCACGGCCACCGAGGGGTTCCGGGTGCTGCCGTTCGCCGCCCGGGTGCGCGAGGAGCTGGGTCTGGCGGTGGAGGTGGGGGTCGGCATGGGCCGTACCGCTCACGACGCCGAGGCCCACGCCCGCGCGGCCATGGCGCGCACGCAGGCGGGCAAGCAGGCGCAGGGCTTCGCGGTGGACCGCGAGGGCAGGGCGCTGGTCCCGGCGCCGAGGATGCCTCCCCAGGGCGGCGGGCAGCTCAAGCCGAAGGGCGTGGAGGTGCTGGCCAGGCTGGCGGCCAAGCTGGAGGGCGGGGACACGGTGGTGGACGCGGAGAGCGCGGGCAAGATGCTCGGCGTCACCCCGCGGACGGCACGGCGGTTGCTGCGCACGCTGGTGGACGAGGGACTCGCGTGGCCGCTTCCGCCGAACCGCACCCCCCAGCCGGGCCGGCCCCGCCAGCTGTACCGGTTGATCGTGGAGAAGCTCGGCGGTCACTGAGGCGGCCACCGGGCCGGCCACCGAGCGTCCGCTGTGCGGTCAGCCGTCACTGTACGGTCATCCGAGCCGTCACCGTACGGCCGCTGAGCGGTCGTCCGAGCGGTCACCGAGCCCCTGCGGCCTTCCGCGGCCGGGTGACCCCGCCCTCGCACGGCGGGGTCCCCGGGCTCCGCGGTTCACCCCCCGGGCCCGACGGCTTCCTTCCGCTCCCGGCGGCTTCCGGGAGCCCGGTGGTTCCGGGGTCCGGTGGTTCGTCTTCAGGCTTCATGGCTTCCCCGGATCCGGCGGTTCACTCCTGATCCGGCGACTCGCCCCTCGCCCATCTCAATGTCTGAAATATGCGACATGACGATCGGGCGCAGGGGCTATTGTCATGCGTCATGAGCCGTGACACTGCTGTCGGCCCCCGGCCGCTCCTCGTGTGGGGAGCGCTCGCGATCGTGTACGTCGTGTGGGGGTCCACCTACCTGGGGATCAGGTTCGCGATCGAGACGATCCCACCGCTGAGCAGTGGCGCGATGCGCTTCCTGGCGGCCTCCCCGATCCTGGCGCTCGCGGTGCTCGCGCTGCGGGGGCGGCGGGCCTTCCGGATGACCGCGAAGGAGGCCGGCGGGGCCGCGCTGGTGGGGCTGCTGCTGCTGACCGGCGGCAACGGCATGGTCGCGGTGGCCGAGCAGCACATCTCCAGCGGGCTGGCCGCGCTGCTGGTGGCCTCGGTGCCGCTGTGGCTGGTCATCCTGCGGCTCATCGCCAGGGACCGGCCGCGGACGCTGACCCTCACCGGGGTGCTGCTCGGATTCGGCGGGGTGGCCGGGCTGTCGCTGACCGGCGGGGGCGGTTCGGGCGACGGCGTGGGGATCGCCATCATCCTGTTCGGGTCGCTGTCGTGGACGGTCGGATCATTCCTGTCGGCCCGGATCCCGATGCCCGCCGACCCTTTCGCCGCGAGCGCGGTCGAGATGGCCGCGGGCGGCGCCGGGCTGGTGCTGGTCGCCTCCGTCGCGGGTGAACACGTGGACTTCGGGGCCATCTCGGGGGCGTCCTGGGCGGGACTGGCCTACCTGATCGCGATGGGCTCCCTGGTGGGCTTCACGGCCTACGTCTGGCTGCTGGGCAACGCCCCGATCTCACTCGTCTCCACCTACGCCTACGTCAACCCGGCGGTGGCGGTCGCCCTGGGCGCGCTCGTCATGCACGAGGCGGTCACCGTCCCGATGCTCGTGGCGGGCCTGGTGATCGTCCTGGGCGTGGCCCTGGTGGTCTCCACCGAACGCCGCGGCCGGACGCGGACGGCCGCCGAGGAGGAACCGGCGGCCGCCTGACGGCGCGCCGGGACGGGGCCGTACGCGGCGGACGCGGGCCGTGCACGGCGGACGCGGACCATGCGGGCCCGTACGCGGCGGGCGAGGGGCCGTGGGTTTCGCCGCGGGCCCGGCGGAGCGGGCCCGCGGCGGGCCGTCAGGCCTTCCGGAACGCCTCGGCGACCGCGAGGAAGGTGTCGTTGGCGTCGGGGGACCCGATGGAGATCCGCGCCCCCTCCCCCGCGAACGGGCGCACCGCCACACCCTCGGCCGCGCAGGCCTCGGCGAAGGCCGTCGTGCGCTCGCCCAGGCGGAGCCAGACGAAGTTGGCCTCGGTGACGGGCACCTCCCAGCCCTGGCCGATCAGGCTCTCGCGGACCCGGGTGCGCTCCTTGACCACGGCCTCCACCCGCTCCAGCAGCTCGTCCTCGGCCGCGAGCGAGGCGACCGCGGCGGCCTGCGCGAGGTGGCTGACCGCGAAGGGCACCATCGTCTTGCGCACGGCGGAGGCCACCGGCTCGTCGGCGATGAGGTAGCCCACCCGGAGCCCGGCCAGGCCGTACGCCTTGGAGAAGGTGCGCAGCACGGCGACGTTGGGCCGGGACCGGTAGTGGGTGAGGCCGTCGGGCACGTCGGCGTCCCTGACGTACTCCCGGTAGGCCTCGTCGAGGATGACCAGCACGTCCTCGGGGACGCGGTCCAGGAACGCCTCCAGCTCGGCCGAGTGGACGGCCGTGCCGGTGGGGTTGTTGGGGTTGCAGACGAGCACCATGCGGGTCCGCGGGGTGATCGCCTCGGCCATGGCGTCCAGGTCGTGCGACTCACCCGCCAGCGGGACCCGTACCGAGGTCGTCCCGGCGAGGTCGGCCAGCAGCGGGTACGCCTCGAACGACCGCCAGGCGTAGACCACTTCGGCGCCCGGCTCGCCCACGGTCTCGAAGAGCTGCTGGGCCACCGCCACCGAGCCGCCGCCGAGCGCGACGTGCTCCGGCGGCACGCCGTACCGCTCGGCCAGGGCGTTGGTCAGGCCGGTCGCGGCCGGGTCGGGGTAGCGGTGGATCTCCGTGGCCGCCTTCGCGACCGCCTCGACCACCGAGGGCAGCGGCTCGTAGGGGGATTCGTTCGAGGACAGCTTGTAGGACCGGCCGTCGGGCGAGACGACGGCCTTGCCCGCCTTGTAGGCGGGCATGGTGTCCAGGATGGCGCGGAAACGAGGCATGCTCTTACTTTAGGAGGATCGCCCGGCTGGGAGAACGGCGGGCGCACGGGGCATGATCCTGGAACACTGGAGGTGAGAGGCTTGCCCGACCGGGAGGACGACATGAGCATCGCACCGCCGCACGTGGCCGAGGCCCCCGATGCCGACATATCCGAAACGGAACCCCTGCCGTCCTGGGTGATCCCTCCCGCGGAGGGTTTCACCGCCGACGACCTGGACCGGCTCAGGGGAATCCCCCCGCACACCGAACTGATCGATGGCACTCTCGTCTTCGTGAGCCCCCAGACCAACTTCCACGCGCTGGTGATGTTCCTTCTGGAGCGTGAGCTTCGCCGTGCCGCTCCCACGGACGTGCGTGTCCGCAGGGAGATGACCGTGACGCTCGGAAAGCGTCAGCGGCCGGAACCGGATCTCATCGTGATCCGCGGGGAGGCCGTCAAGGACATGCGGCAGACGACCTACCAACCGGCCGACGTGCTCCTGGCCGTCGAGGTCGTCTCCGCCGAGTCCGAGATCCGCGACCGCGAGCGCAAGCCGCAGCTGTACGCGGGCGCGGGCATCCCCCATTTCTGGCGGGTGGAGTTCGCCGAGGGCCGCCCGGTGGTCTACGTCTACGAGCTCGACCCGGCCACCCGGACCTACGGGATCGCCGGCGTCCACCACGACCGGCTGAAGGTCGGCGTCCCCTTCGAGATCGACATCGACCTGGGGGAGATCGACGAGCTCTGACCGCCGTGAGGCGCCGAGGACCGAACGACGGGGGCTCCGTCCGTCTCCTCGGCCCTGCGTGACCGGGGCTCACGTCCGGGCGACGCCGCCCGTGCCGTCACCGCCCGTCCTTCGGGGATCCGCCGAGGTCAGTCCTTCAGGGAGCGGAGCATCGGGGGGTGCAGGAGCGTCGCCGGGCCGCGTCGGTAGAGCTTGGCGGGGCGGCCGCCGTCGCGGGTGGTGGTGCGGCCGGTCGGCACCAGGAAGCCCTCCGCCCGGGTGACCTTCCGGTGGAAGTTGCGCGGGTCCAGGGGACGGTCCCAGACGATCTCGTAGACCCGGCGCAGTTCGGCGACGGTGAACTCCGGGGGGCAGAACGCCGCGCCCAGCGGGGTGTACTCCAGCTTGCTGCGGGCGCGCTCGACCCCGTCGACCATGATGCGCCGGTGGTCGAAGGCCATGTCGTGCAGCGAGGAGACGGGCTCCCAGCTCATGTGCGCCTCGGTGGAGGCCGGCAGGTCGGGGGCGAGGCCGAGGTAGGCGACGCTCAGCACGCGCTGGCGCGGGTCACGGTCGGGATAGCCGTAGGTCTGGAGCTGCTCCAGGTGGACCGGGGCGCCGGGCAGGCCGGCCCGTTCGGCGAGGATCCGCGCCGCGGCGGCCGGGAGGTCCTCGTCGAGCTGGATGAATCCGCCGGACAGGGCCCAGCGTCCTTCGGAGGGGGGCCTGTCGCGGCGCCAGACGAGCGCGCTCAGCGCCTGGCAGCGCACCGTGAGGACGACCAGGTCCACGCTGACGGGAATGCGCGGCACCATGCCAGGCACGTTACACCGGTCAGAGGGCGACGCGGACGTGCAGCGCCTCGGCGGCGGCCCGTCCGTCGGGGGCGGCGACCTCGACCTCCACCCACTGGCCGGGCGGCACCTGGGTCCAGTCGAAGGGGATCCACGCCGTCTCCATCCGGGCGGGCTGGTTCGGCGGGGGCGGGTTGAGGTTCACCCCGGCCACCTCGACGACCTTGGGGGTCTCCTGTCCCTCCCAGGTCAGGGTGACTTTCGCGCCCATCGGCATGTTGTAGCCCCGGATCTCCACGCCGTCCTGGATGTCACGCGGCCGGCGGACGGCGTCCACCGGGATGGGCCGGTTCCAGTCGCGGGTGATCTCCTCCGACAGCGGCGGCGAGCCGCAGGTGTAGAAGTCGCTCCACATGTAGGAGACGATCTTGGAGACGTAGCGGCCGGCCTGGGTCACGGCCGCGTCGAGCCGCTTCTTGTCGGTACGGCCGCGGTCGCCGGTCCGCACCTCGCAGGGCTCGCCCTTCGACGGCTCGAACGCCTCCACGTTGGCCCACAGCTGCACGTTGTAACCCTGCTCGGCCATCCGGTCGCGGGCCGCGGACATCTCCCGGTAGTAGTCGCGGGTCGAGCCGTGGTAGGCGGTGCCGTTGTCGGCCTCCCCGACGACCGGGCGCAGTCTCTCGTCCACCTTCTCGTCGCGCTCGTCGGGCCAGAACAGCCCGACCTTGCCGGTGCCGCGGCTGTCCTGCGGCGCGATGATGCCGACCCCGGTCCTGGCGAGGGCCTCGAACCCCCGGGCGACCTCCTGGGGGGTGGCGCTGAACGACAGCCTCTTGCGGGCGTCGAGGTAGGGGCTGACGAGGATGGGCCTGCCCGGCATCTCCTGCTCGACGATCTCGTGCTGGGAGGCGTAGACCCGCAGCGTCGGATGGTCCTTCTTCGCCTCCTCCGGGTCGCTGGACCCCGAGTAGCGCATGTCGCGCATCTGCACCTCGAACGGCTGGTAGAAGCCGCCCAGTGAGGCCCGGTCACCGAAGCGGTCGCCGTAGTCCTGCAGGATGCGCCGGGTGAGGGTGGTCAGGGTGTTCGTGCCCTGCTTGGCGGCCCTGGACTGCAGCGCCGGGTCGCGCGGGGCCAGCGGCAGGGCGGGGAAGACCTTCACCCCGAACTGGTCGCCGAGGTCGAGCAGCTCGGTGAGGCTGTCCTTCTCCGCCGCGGCGATCAGGATCACGTGGTAGCCGCGGCCCTTGGCCCTGATGTTGTCACAGGTCGGGTCGTCGCTGCCGTCCTCGTTGACGAGGAGGCGGTAGAAGACGGTCTTGCCGATGGGGATCTTCCGCTCGAACTCCGGGCAGCGGAACAGGCCGGGACCGAACGCCTCGTCGGTGCGGTAGACGAACGTCCAGCTCACCCGGTTGCCGGGGTTGGCGGCCTGGAGGTCGCGCTCGGCCGCGGCCTCGCAGGGCAGCCCGTCCTCCACGCACGGCTCGTAGCGGGGATCGACCTCCTCGCCGTTCTTGTCCAGGACGCGGCCCTCGTCGTCGACGCGGCGGGCCTGCAGGCCCCAGCCGATCCGGATCACGGTGTCGCCGCCCAGCCGGTGGATGGCGGCGAACTGCCGCCGCCAGGTGCAGTGGTCGACCGTGGGGATGAGCCAGTAGCCGGTCACCGCGTACGGCGTGGGCATGGCCGTGTCGAACGTTCCACAGGGGTCGGTGAACTCGGCCTTCGGGGCGGGGGTCGAGGGGGTCCGCGCGGGGACCGACGACGCGATCGGCGTCCTGCCGTCGGCCGCCTTCTCGCCGTCCCGGGGGAGGACCAGGACGACCGCCGCCACCGCCGCGAGGATCGCCACGCCGAGCAGAGCGGTGAACCAGCGCACGATCAGGACACTACCGTTCTTGTGATCAGGCGGACGTAAATCATTTCGCCGTACACGCGGTCAGTTCTTGACGCCGCCCCACTCCTCCAGCTGGGCCACGAAGCGACGGGCGGAGTTCGGCCAGTGATGGTTCGCACGGGCCGCCGCATACCCCCGGGCGCCCCGGCCATGCCGTTCGCGGGGGTCGTTCCGGAGGAACAGCACGGCGTCGGCGACCGCCCTGGGGTCGTTCCAGGGCACGACCACGCCGCTGTTGTAGCGCTCGACCAGCTCCACCGCGCGCGGCGAGGGCGTGGTGATGACGGGGACCCCGTGGGCCATGTACTCCACGATCTTCGTCGGCATGGAGTGGCGGTAGTTGGGCTCGTCGTGCAGGAGCGACAGGCCGGCCAGCGCGCCGTCGAGCCGCTTGAGCGCCTCGTCGTTCGGCATGAAGTCGCGCCACTCCAGCACCCCCTCGGCCACCGCCGCGTTCAGCGCCGGCCGGGACTGCGGGTCGGCGTAGCCGATCAGCTCGACCGCCACCCGGTGCGGTCTCAGCAGCCGGGCCGCCTCGATGGCGTCGTGCACCCCGCGCGCCTCCGACAGCCAGCCGAGGTAGACGACGCGGTCGTCGCCCGGCGTGGTCACCGTGTCGGGCACCCAGGTCTCGTTCGGGACGACCAGGTGGGTGCGGCTGAACCGGCCGGCGTAGGCGCTCTCGGCCAGCAGCAGGTGCAGGTGCCGCTCGGCGACGCCCTCGAACATGCGGGCCATGAACCGTACCGGGGGCCGCAGGAACGCCGGTAACCAGGGCTTCAGCGACAGGGTCGCCGGGGTGTCCTCGTGGACGTCCCAGACCACCGGGGGCCGCCGTCGCACGCCCGCGACCGCGAGCAGCAGCTCGGGGTCGTGGATCACGACCAGGTCGACCTGGTCGCGCATGCGCTTGAACACCTTGCGGGCGGCCCGCACGGCGGACAGGCGCCTGCGCTCCGCAGCCCGGGGCAGGTCGACGCCGTTCACCCACGACCGGGCCATGACGCCCCGCGCGGTGTACGGCGCGGCGTACGTGACCTCATGACCGGCATCGACGAGCGCCCGGATCTGCCGGTGCAGGATCCGGGCGTCCTCGGGGTGATGCACCACCGTCATGACGAGCACGTGCACTGCGCGCAGCCTCCGCCGTCAGAGTCGCTCGACGCGTTCACCCTCGGCGAGCACGCCGCGGGTGTCGAGCACGAGCCGGCCGTGGTCCTCGATGGTGGCGAGGTCGAAGGCGGCGTGCTGCTGCAGCAGCAGCGTCACGTCGGCCTCGGCGACCGCCCGGGCGAGGTCGTCCTCGCGCGGCACCTCCGTGCCGTCCACCCGCCATTCCCTGACGTGGGGGTCGGCGAAGACCAGATCGGCGCCGAGCTCCAGCAGGGCCCGGGCGACCGGGAGGGCCGGGGTCTCCCGCTCGTCGGCGATGTCGGGCTTGTAGGTGACGCCGAGCAGCAGCACCCTGGCGCCGTTGACCGCCTTCTTGTGCCGGTTGAGCAGCCGCTGCACGCGGGCGACCACGTACGACGGCATCCGCTCGTTGATCTCCTGGGCCAGCTCCACGAACCGGAACGGGTAGCCCAGCTTGCGGACCGTGTAGGACAGGTACGACGGGTCCACCGGGATGCAGTGGCCGCCGACGCCCGGACCGGGCAGGAACTTCTGGAAGCCGAACGGCTTGGTGGCCGCGGCCTCGATGGACTCCCAGAGGTCGATCCCCAGCTCGTCGCAGAAGATCGCCATCTCGTTGACGAGGGCGATGTTGACGTGCCGGTAGGTGTTCTCCAGGAGCTTGGCCATCTCGGCCTCGCGGGTGCCGCTGACCGGCACGACCTGCTCGACGAACTGGGAGTAGAACCCGACCGCGCGGTCGCGGCAGGCGGCCGTGTAGCCGCCGACGACCTTGGGGGTGTTGCGCAGGCCGAACTTGGGGTTGCCCGGGTCGATGCGCTCGGGCGAGAAGGCGAGGTGGAAGTCGGTGCCCGCGGCGAGGCCGGAGGCCTCCAGGATCGGGCGGGCGACCTCGTCGGTGGTGCCGGGCCAGGTGGTGGACTCCAGGACGACCAGGGTGCCGGCGGAGAGGTTGCGGGCGACCGTGGCGGTGGCGCCCTCGACGGCGGACAGGTCGGGGCGGTGGTCCTCGTCCAGCGGGGTGGGCACGCAGATGACGATGGTGCGGCTGGCGGCCAGCACGGACTCGTCGAGGGTGGCGCGGAACCCGCCGGCCAGCATGTGGTCGAGGTCGGCGTCGGTGAGGTCGTCGATGTAGGAGCGGCCCGCGTTCAGGGCGTCGACTTTGGCGGGGTCGACCTCGAAGCCGACGACCCGCAGGCCCGCCGCCGCGGCCTCCTTGGCCAGGGGCATGCCGACATACCCGAGACCGATCACGGCCAGGTCGTAGACGCCCGCGTCATGGGCTTCCTCGGCCACGCCCGCGAGGCTGCCTCGCCCGTCGGCGTGCTCACTTCGCTCGCTCACGGCGCGACCTTGGAATGCCGGAAACAACACTTCATGGTGGCAAAGGCTATCTCAAGTCGGCACGAGGCACGTCTAATGCGACTGAACGCCTCGTAAACGGCTGGTCATACAGCTCATGGTGGGTGGTCATCGGTCGGTGAGGGATCGGTAGATCTCGCGGTAGGTCTCCGCGACCCGGCTCCACGTGCGCTTCGCCGCCACCTCGGCCCGCCCCGCCTCGCCCATCGCGGCCCGCCGTTCGGGGTCCTCGCGCAGCTCGGCGAGCGCGTCGGCGAGCGCCTCGGGGTCGCCCGGCGGGACCAGGAGGCCGGCTCCGTCGGTGCCCACCAGCTCCGACAGCGCGGGCAGGTCGCTCAGCACGACCGGTTTGCCGAGCGCCATCGCCTCGACCGGCTTCAGCGGCGTGACCAGCCGGCAGACCCGCAGGTCCTCGCGGGGGCAGACGAAGATGTCGATGGCCGCCTGGGCCTGCAGCGCCTCGTCCGGGCCGACCCGGCCGGGCAGGATCGCGATGTCCTCAAGACCCAGCTCCTCGACCTGCTCCAGCAACCCGGGCCGGGCGGCGCCGTCGCCGACGAGCAGGACCTTGATCGGGGCGCCCCGGTCGCGCAGCAGCGCGGCGGCGCTGATCATCGTGCCGAAGCCCTCGTAGCCCACGATGCTCGACACCGAGCCCATGATGATCTCGTCGGGCTCGATGCCGTAGGCGGCGCGGAAGGCCGGGCCGTCGTAGGAGGCGGTGAGCAGGGAGTCGTCCACCGCGTTGGGCGCGAGGTAGATCCTCTCCCGCGGCACGCCCCGGTCGACGATCTCGGTGGCCATGGTCTCGGCGAGGGTGACCACGGCGTCGGCCGAGCGCATGATGAACGCCTCGCGCTCACGCTGCAGCACCTGCCGCTGGCTGCCGACCCGCTTGGGGTCGCGCGAGGCCCAGGTCTCCTCCAGGAAGCCGCGGACCTCGTAGACCAGGGGCGTGCCGGTCCGCTCGCGGGCGGCCAGCGCCACCGAGCCGTTGCGGTGGTCGGTCGCGGCGTGCAGCACCTGCGGGCGCAGCGTCCTGACCAGCTCGGTCACCTCGCCGGCGCCGCGGATCATCCGGCCGTGGCTCTCGAACGGCACCTCGCCGCTGGGCAGCAGCCGGTGGTAGGGGATCCCGTCGATCTCCTCGTACGGCTCGGCGTCGGCGTGGCCCTGCATCATCGGCCAGCCCCAGCTCGTCACGACGTGCGGGTCGAGCCCGGCGGCCTTCTGCGCGGTGACGATGCGGTGGGTCCGCACGGTGTAGCCCGCCTGGGTGTACGGCAGGGCGTTGGTGACGCAGTGCAGCACCCGCCCCTGGACGCGCTCGCCCACGATCACCTTGGGCTTGGGCGGGATCGGGTTCGGCTGGATGGCGGCCAGCTCACCCGCGTAGTACGTCGCCCGGCGGTTGATGAAGGGGTACTTGGTGTACGGCTGCAGCACCGCGACGGCGTCGGTCATCCGGCCGGCGTCGAAGTGCTCCTTGGCGTCGTTCCAGGGGCCCTTGAGCACCCGCATGCCGAGCTTGCGGAACACGAACCTCGCCCGGCGCGCGGCGGGCCAGGCGACCCGGCCCACGACGGGGCGCAGCTTCGGCGGGAGGGTCTCCGCGGCGGCCTGGGCCACCCTGACCGGGTCGGACTTGACCTTGGCCGCGACGACGCGGGACACGATCACGGGGTGCTGGGCGAACCCCTTCAGCAGCCCGCCGAGACCGGCTCGGGCCGTCCTCGCGGATACCTTGGGGGACTCTGGCCTGCTGGCGTCGGATACCACGCCGTGACCGTACCATAGGCAACGTTTGACCTACTCCCGGATGAAAGGCGAGGTCAGTGAGGGACTACGCCCCCACGGAGACGGCTCCGGCCCCCGAGGACCCGCTCGTCCTGCACGTGCTCGGCGCGCGGCCCAACTTCGTCAAGGCCGCCCCGGTCGTGCGGGCGCTCACGGAGGTGGGGGTGCGCCAGGGCATCGTCCACACCGGCCAGCACTACGACGCCCTGATGTCGGACGTGTTCTTCGCCGACCTCGGCCTGCCCGAGCCGATCGCCAACCTCGGCGTCGGGTCCGGCTCGCACGCCCGCCAGACGGCGGCCCTGCTGACCGGCCTGGAGGAGGTGGTGCTGGAGCACCGCCCGGCGCTGGTCGTCGTCTACGGCGACGTGAACTCCACGCTCGCGGCGATCCTCGTCTGCGCCAAGCTGCAGGTCCCGACCGCGCACGTCGAGGCGGGCCTGCGCTCCTTCGACCGGGGGATGCCCGAGGAGGTCAACCGGGTCGTCACCGACGCGCTGTCCGACATCCTCTTCGCCACCTCGTCCGACGCGCTCTCCCACCTGGCGAACGAGGGCGTGGACCCCGCCCGGGTGCACCTCGTCGGCAACCCGATGATCGACAGCCTGTTCTCCGCGCTGGACCGGCTCGACCCGGCCCCGGTCCGGGCGCGCCTCGGGCTCGGCGAGCGGTACGCCGTGGCGACCCTGCACCGCCCGGCCAACGTCGACGACCCGGCCGCGGCCAAGGAGCTGGTCGACGCCGTGCTGGCGGTGAGCGAGCGGCTGCCGGTCGTGGTGCCGCTGCACCCGCGCGGCCGGACCCGCCTGGCCGAGGCCGGTCTGGTGGACGGCGAGCGGCTGTCCATCGTCGACCCGCTCGGCTACGTCGACTTCCTGTCGCTGGTGCGCGGGGCGGCCCTGGTCGTCACCGACTCCGGCGGCGTGCAGGAGGAGACCACCATGCTCGGTGTGCCCTGCCTGACCGTGCGGCCCAACACCGAGCGGCCCGTCACCGTCACCCACGGCACCAACCGCCTGGTCACCCCGGCGGGGCTGCCCGCCGCCGCGGACCGGGCCCTGGCCGGCGGCGCCGCGACGCCGTCGGGCGAGCTGCCGCCGCTCTGGGACGGCAAGGCCGGTCCCCGGATCGCCCGGGTGATCGAGGCGTGGCTCGGCGGCCGGAACCTCTCCCCGGCGGCGCAGAACGAGCCGCGCGACGCGCTGTGACGGGCGGCACGCCGTGACGGGCGCGGGCTGTGCCAACGGCGCGAGCCGTACCGTACGGCGTGCCGTGACGGGCGGGCCGTACTCCGCGAACCTCCGCAAAACGCCCATTTGATCACGGCGTAAGCCGTACGCTGGCACGACCCCGGACGAAGGCGACCGACCCCATGAGTGAGCAGACCCCCGAAGAGCCGAAGTACCAGCGTCTCGGACCGGTCAACTGGCTGCCCGAGGAGCGCAAGGTCATCGAGCGCTACGAGGAGCGCGTCCAGGACCTGGAGCGGCGGCTGGCCATCGCCGAGGCCCGCGCCGAGTACGCCCAGTGGAAGCTGGAGTCGACCAAGGTCCAGCGTCCCTACCGGGTGGCCGAGGCGCTGACCGGGGCCCGCGGGGCCGGGGTGGTGAACCTGCCGGGCAAGTTGCGCGGCGCGATGCGGCCCGGCCGCGCGCCCAAGGCGCCCCGGCCGGTGTCGGAGGTGATCGATGAGGTCTCCAACCGGGGGCCCGTCGTGGACGTGCCGCAGGTGAAGTGGCCGTCCGGCCCGGTGAACCGGCCCGACCTGAAGGTCGCGGTCATCCTCGACGACTTCTCCCGCATGGCGTTCAAGTACGAGTGGGACCAGATCGAGTTCGGGCTGCGCGACTGGCCGGAGATCTTCGCCGAGCGGCGGCCGGACATCCTGTTCGCCGAGTCGGCCTGGCACGGCAACCAGGGCCGATGGCGCTACCAGATGACCGGGACGAACGCCCCCAAGCCGGAGCTGCGCGCGCTGATCGAGTGGTGCCGCGCCGAGGGGATCCCGACGGTCTTCTGGAACAAGGAGGACCCGCCGAACTTCGACTTCTTCATCGACACGGCCAAGCTGTTCGACTACGTCTTCACCTGCGACGGCGACATGGTGCCGCGCTACCGCGAGGTGCTCGGGCACGACCGGGTGGACGTCCTGCAGTTCGCGGCCCAGCCCCGGGTGCACAACCCGATCCAGGAGAAGCAGGGCCGCATCCACGACGTGGTCTTCGCGGGCATGTACTTCCGCGACAAGCACCCCGAGCGCCGCGAGCAGATGGAGACGGTCCTCGACCCGATCCGCGAGCTGGGCCTGCACATCTTCGCCCGCAACGGCACGGTGGACGAGAAGTACGCCTGGCCGGAGAAGTACGTCCCGCACATCGTGGGCGAGCTGCCCTACGACCGGATGCTGGCCGCGTACAAGATGTACAAGGTCTTCCTCAACGTGAACTCGGTGCTGCACTCGCCGACCATGTGCGCCCGGCGGGTCTTCGAGCTGTCGGCCTGCTCCACCCCGGTGGTCTCCGGCTGGTCCCGGGCCATCGAGGAGACCTTCGGCGATCTCGTCCCCATCGCCCACGACGAGCTGGAGTCCTACAACAACGTCCTGCACCTGATCAACAGCCCCGAGCTGCGCGCCCGCCGGGGGCACCTGGCCATGCGCGAGGTCTTCGACAAGCACCTGTTCACCCACCGGGTGGACCAGATCCTGGGCTTCCTCGGCCGGCCGGTGCGGCCCCGGACGCGGTCCGTCTCGGTGGTGCTGCCGACCAACCGGGCCTCGCAGCTCGAACACGCCATCTCCTCGGTGGCCCGGCAGATCCACAACCCGGTCCAGCTCGTCATGGTGCTGCACGGCCTGGACATCGACCCGGTCGTGGTCGCCGACAAGGCCCGCGTGGCGGGGGTCTCCGACGTCGTGGTGCTGGCCGCCGACGCGTCGATGTCGCTGGGCGCCTGCATGAACATGGGCATCGCCGCGGCCGAGGGCGAGCTGATCGCCAAGATGGACGACGACAACCTGTACGGCGAGCACTACCTGTCGGACCTCGTCCGCGCCTTCGACTACTCCGACGCCGAACTGGTCGGCAAGGGCGCGCACTACGCCTACTTCGAGTCCACCAACACCACGATGCTGCGCATGCCGGGCCTGGAGCACCGCTACGCCTGGCTGGTGCAGGGCGGCACCTTCCTCGGCAAGGCCGAGATGTTCCGCCACTACGGCTTCGAGGACGTCACCCGGGGCGAGGACACCCGCCTGGTCAAGCGGCTGAAGGAGGACCGGGTCAAGATCTACTCCACCGACCGGTTCAACTTCGTCTACTGGCGCAGCGGTGACCCGACGATGCACACCTGGCAGCCCGACGACCACAAGCTCACCCGCGGCGCCCAGTTCTCCTTCGTCGGCCGCCCCGACGACCACGTGATGATCTGACCCGGAACCGCCCGGACACCGCGGCCGCGGCCCGAGCCCCTGCGTCGAATCCCGCCCATGGCACTCCCGCGTGGGCGGGACCCGACGCAGGGGTTTTCCTTTCGGGGAACCGGCCGGGGCGCTGCCAACGCCCGGCCTCGGAGCCTCGGACGAGGCCGCGCTCCGCCGTACGGGAGGCCCTGGGGACGCACTGAGAGCGCCGGGGCGCCGGGGGCGCCGGGAGGCGCGTCGCCGCGCCCGCGGTTCCATGTCCACCGGGTCGGCTCGCTCCGGCATTTTTGTGGAATAGAGCATTCCGTTCTGATATAGTTGGAACAGAACGACCCGCTCCGCAGGGTGGGTCGGTGAACCGCGAGAGAGGCACGCCGGCATGACGAGCACCGAGATCCGCCGCTTCCACATCGACGTTCCGCAGGCCGACCTCGACGACCTCCGCGACCGGCTCCGCCGCACCCGCTGGAGCGGCGAGATCCCCGGCGCCGGCTGGAGCCGCGGCGTGCCGGTGGACTACCTGAAGGGGCTCGCCGACCACTGGGCGAACGGCTACGACTGGCGCGCCGCCGAGGCGAAACTGAACGAGCTCCCGCAGTTCACCACCGAGGTGGACGGCCAGACGATCCACTTCGCCCACGTCCGGTCGGACGACGCCGACGCACTCCCGCTGCTGCTCCTGCACGACTGGCCGGGCTCGTTCACCCAGTTCACCGAGGTCGTCGAGCCCCTGTCCAAGGAGTTCCACCTCGTCATCGCCTCGACCCCGGGCGTCGGCTTCGGCGGGCCGCTCACCGCCCCCGGCTGGAACACCGGGAAGATCGCGAGCGCGTTCGTCGAGGTGATGGACCGCCTCGGTTACGACCGCTACGGCGTGCAGGGCGGCGGCGGGGGCGCCTGGATCGCCGCCGAGATGGGCCGCCAGGTCCCCGGGCGCGTCGTCGGGATCCACCTGAACGGGCTGGTCACCTTCCCCTCCGACGACCCCGCCGACTTCGCCGGCCTGACCGGGGACGAGCAGGAGCGCCTGGCCCGGCTGCAGAACTTCCGCGACGACATGATGGGCTTCAACGTCATCCAGTCCACCCGCCCGCAGACCCTCGCGTACGGCCTGCACGACTCCCCCGTCGGGCAGCTCGCCTGGATCACCGAGAAGTTCAAGGAGTGGACGGACGCGGCGGCCGAGCTGCCCGAGGACGCCGTCGGCCGCGACAACCTGCTGACGAACGTCAGCGTCTACTGGTTCACCGGCACCGCCGGCTCCTCGGCGAACCTCTACTACGAGATGGCCCACGACCCGGCCGCCTGGGCTCCCAAGGAGCGCGGCACCGTCCCCACCGCCATCGCGCTCGCCCGCACCACCGACATCACGGTCCGCCGGTTCGCCGAGCGCGACCACAACGTCACCCGGTGGACCGAGTTCGAGCGCGGCGGCAACTTCCTGTCCCTGGAGCAGCCGGAGCTGCTGGCCGGCGACGTCCGGGAGTTCTTCTCCGCTCTGCGCTGACCGCACGGCGAACGCCCCGGTGCCCGGCCCTTCCCGGCCGGACGCCGGGGCGTCGGCGTTTCGGGCCTCATCGGGACACCCGCCCCGGACGAACGCACGGGGAGGTCAACTAGGCTGGG
The DNA here is from genome assembly GCF_013409935.1 of Streptosporangium sandarakinum. Lineage (GTDB taxonomy): Bacteria > Actinomycetota > Actinomycetes > Streptosporangiales > Streptosporangiaceae > Streptosporangium > Streptosporangium nondiastaticum. The sequence goes on from NZ_JACCCO010000001.1 coordinate 3,247,589, forward strand.
ACCACCGATCCGGAGTTCGCCGCGGATGTCGTCTGTTCGACGTTCGTCCGGCGCGCGGCCGGGCATGTCATGGGACACGCACCCTGGCCCGCCCGTCACCACCGGATCGGCGGCGCCGGTCCCTTGAGGTGGGACCGGCCGACGGGTCCACCGGCGTTCGCGCCCGGCCGCTCACGACGGCCGCCGTCCGGGGAGGCGCGCCGTGACGGACCGGTGAAACCGGCGGTCCGGGGGCGCCCCGAAGACGGAGCATGCGGTCACGGGGTGGAACTTGTCGTCACCGTGAGCCCTGCGCGTCCGTCCAGGAGTGAGGAAACCCGAGCATGACCACCCCGAATACCACCCCCGCGCCCGACGCGGCCATGTCCGACGGCATCGCGTCCGGTTTCGCCGAGCTGGATCTGAGGCCCGAGATCCTGCGCGCGCTCTCCGGCCTGGGCTACGAGGAGCCCACGCCGATCCAGCGGGAGGCGATCCCGCCGCTGCTGGAGGGCCGCGACCTGCTCGGCCAGGCCGCGACGGGCACGGGCAAGACGGCGGCCTTCGCGCTCCCGGTGCTCCAGCGCCTCGGCACCGCGGCCGAGAGGGAGGACCCGACGGCGCTGGTGCTGGTGCCCACCCGGGAGCTGGCCGTACAGGTGTCGGAGGCGTTCCACCACTACGGCCGCGAGCTGGGCGCGCAGGTCCTGCCGATCTACGGCGGGCAGCCGATCGGGCGGCAGCTCCGCGCGCTGGACCGCGGGGTCGACGTCGTGATCGCCACGCCCGGACGCGCGCTCGACCACATCGGCCGCGGCACGCTCCGGCTGTCGAACCTGCGCATGGTCGTGCTGGACGAGGCCGACGAGATGCTCGACATGGGCTTCGCCGAGGACATCGAGGCGATCCTCCAGGAGACCCCCGAGAACCGCCAGACGGTGCTCTTCTCCGCCACGATGCCGCCGCGCATCAACGGCATCGCCCGTCGTCATCTGCAGGACCCGGTCCGGATCGAGATCGGGCGGGAGGCGCCCGCGCCGGGCGAGTCGCCGCTGGTGCGGCAGACCGCCTACGTGGTGCCCCGGGCGCACAAGCCCGCGGCGCTCGGCCGCCTGCTGGACGTGGAGTCGCCCACCGCCGCGATCGTCTTCTGCCGCACCCGCGACGAGGTGGACCAGCTCACCGAGACCCTGAACGGCCGCGGCTACCGCGCAGAGGCCCTGCACGGCGGGATGGGCCAGGAGCAGCGCGACCGCGTCATGGGACGGCTGCGCAGCGGCACGGCCGACCTGCTGGTGGCGACCGACGTGGCCGCGCGCGGCCTCGACATCGAGCAGCTCACCCACGTGGTGAACTACGACGTGCCCTCCGCGCCCGAGGCGTACGTGCACCGGATCGGGCGGGTCGGCCGGGCCGGCCGCGAGGGCGTGGCCATCACCCTGGCCGAGCCGCGCGAGCACCGGATGCTCAAGACCATCGAGCGGGTGACCAAGCGCCGGATCCCGGTCGAGAAGGTGCCGACCGTGGCGGACCTGCGCGCCCGGCAGCTGGAGATGACGCGCGCCGCGCTGCACGAGAGCCTGCTGGAGGACGACTTCGACCGCTTCCGCGTCGTGGTCGAGACCCTCACCGACGAGTTCGACATCATGGAGGTGGCGCTCGCCGCGGTGAAGCTGGCCCACGAGGCCAGCGGGGCCGCCGCCGACGAGGAGGAGATCCCCGAGGTCACCCTGCGGCCCGCCGAGGGCCGGGGCCGCCGCGACGGCATGGGCCGGGACGGCGGGCGGGACGGTGGCCGGGACGGCGGTCGCGAGCCGCGGCGCGGGCCGCGGACCGCCGCGGGCGGGATGACCCGTCTGTTCGTCGGCGCCGGGCGCAGCGCCGGCGTCCGGCCCCAGGACCTGGTCGGCGCGATCGCCGGCGAGACGGGCCTCAGCGGCCGGGACATCGGGGCGATCGAGATCTTCGACCGCTTCTCCCTGGTGGAGGTCCCGGACCCGGCGGCCGAGCAGGTGATCGCGGGTCTGCGGGGAAGCACCATCAAGGGCCGCCGGGCGACGGTCCGCCGCGAGCGCTACTAGGCTCCGGTGCGCTCCCCGGCCTTCGGTCCGGGGAGCGCGGCCGCCCGCTCCTCAGCCGCCGCGGCGCGCGCAGAGCAGGTAGGCGGCCAGGGCCGCCGCGCCGGTCAGCGCCTGCGCCACCAGGAACGCGCCCGGCCCGGCGGAGCCGCCGGTCAGCGCCAGCGCCAGGGGCAGGCACCCGGCCACGGCCAGGTCGGCGCCGGTCAGGCCCCACATCACCGGTCCCGTGGGGACCGCGCCGCCGCCGGTGTCGATCACCGGCATCGAGTGGTCGACCGGCCGCCTGCGGGCCATCCGCAGCGCGGCCGCGGCCAGGGCGGGCGCCGCCGCCACGCCCAGGAGCAACCACGGGCCCGCCGGGAGCGCGCCCGCCAGCGTCAGCCCGCCCAGGGCCACGGCCAGCCAGGCCGCGCCCAGCAGCGCCGGGAGCAGCGCCCTGGCCGCCAGGACCGAGCGGAACCCCGCGCCGAGGAGCCGGGCGAGGGCGGGGTCGTCGCCGTCGCGGCGCGCACCGGAGACGCCGGACGCCGCGGCGGCCAGCCCGCCGGCGAGCACCGCCGCCGCGGTCAGCGGGGTGAGCCCGCCGGACGCCCGCGCGACCAGGGCCGGCAGTACGGCGACGCCGAACAGTACGGCGAGCCGTCCCGGCCGCCGGGCGAGCCTGCGCCAGTCGTGCCACGCCGTCGCCAGCGGGGCGGGCAGTGACGGCCACGGCCGGGACCGCAGGCGGCGCCCGCGCCAGTGGGCCTCCTCGGCGATCTCGGCCAGCACGCTGGGGTCCAGACCGGTCGCCGCCCGCGTCACGTGTCCGGTCCGGGTGGAGGCCCCGAGCATGGCCCTCGCGGGCATCGCCGCCGTCGCCGCGCGGGCCCGCCGTACGAGCAGCGCGGCCACGGCGGCGGATACCGCGGCGAGGGCCGCGCCGTACGCCGGGGGAGCGGAGGAGGCGGCGAGCAGCCACCGCCCCGCGCCGCCGAGCAGCGCGACCGCCGCGGCGGCGACCACCGTCACGGCGACGGCGGCCTGCAGCCATGAGTCCCACGTCTGCGACGCCTGGGCCGTGACGGCCGCGGCCATGCCCGCCGCGCTCGCCGTGAGACCGAGCGCCACCGCCACGGCCAGCCGTACCACCGTCTGGTCGGGCGCCCCGAGCACGGCGAGCGCGACCACCCCCAGCGTGATCCCGACCGGCACGCAGACCAGCGCGAGGATCCGCGTCGTCCGCCCCAGCAGGGCCCGCCGGTCCAGCGGGGACAGCAGCAGCCAGGAGGCGTCCGGGGCGGGCAGGGCGACGGGACCGGCGGCGCGGGCCAGGGCGAGGAGCCCGGCGTAGGCCAGCAGGACCAGGGCGATCCCGGCCGCCGCCCGCGACGGGTCGCGCGGGTCGCCGAACGCGGCCAGCGCGGAGGAGAGGGGCTCGGCGAGGACGGCGATGATCATCACCAGCCCGAACCCGGCAACGTAGCGGTCCGACCAGCTCATCCGTCCGCGCCGGGGACGGGCGAGCGCGCGCACGGCCCGGACCGCGGCGGCGCCCTCGCTCATCGGGCACTCCTCGTCGCGCGGCCGCCCGCCGTACCGGCGTTACGGCGGGCGGCCCGGCGTCCGGGTTTCCCGCGGCCGGCCGAGCCGGTCGCCGGGCCGTCCGCCGGGGCGTCGGTCAGCTCGACGCGGCGGGCTCCGGCGGCCTCGGCGAGCCCGGGGTCGTGGGTGGCCGCGACCACCGTCCGCCCCTCGGCCGCGTAGCCGGCCAGGAGGGCCGCCAGGCGCTCGCGGAAGTCGGCGTCGAGCCCGCGCTCCGGCTCGTCGAGCAGCAGCAGCCGGCTCGGCCGGAGCAGCGCCGCGGCGAGGGAGAGCCGCTGACGCTGGCCGGTGGACAGGTTCTGCGGCACCGCGTCGGCGCGGTCACGCAGGCCGAAGGTCTCCAGCGCCTCCCCGGCGTCCATCCGCGGGGCGGGATGGACCGCGCGCACCAACTCCAGGTGCTCCCGCACGGTCAGGCCGGGGTACCACGCCGGTTCGTCGGCGACCAGCACCACATCGCGCCAGAACGCCGGGGTGTCGCGGGGCGGGCCACCGAGGACGGTGATCTCCCCCTCGTCGGGGGACTGCAGGCCGGCCAGGCAGCGCAGCAGGGTCGATTTGCCCACGCCGTTCGGCCCCGTCACGGCGACGATCTCCCCCGCCGCGGCCGTCAGCCCGATGCCGCGCAGGACCGGATTCCCGCCGAGGCCCACCCGCAGGCCGCGGAGCATGATGATCGTTTCAGTCACCGTTCGACCCTAGCCAGGGACGGGGTACGGCGCGCTCCGGCCGATGGGCGCCTCGGTCTGCGCGGTGGACGCACGCCAGGGTGGGACGGGCGGCACGGCCTCGGCTCGTACGGGCGCCGACCCCGGCCTCGGCCCCGCGGCCCGGACGGAGGGCTCGGACTCAGTCCCCGCGGCCCGGACGGCGGACGAGGGTGGCCAGCAGGAGGACGACGGCGGTCTGGGCGAGCGCGCCCGAGGCGAAGGGCGGCGCGGGCCCCACCGTCTTGCTCACGGCGTACCACCAGCGGGTGAGCGGCGGAATGCTCTCCCAGGTCGCGGCGTACCGCTGGTCGAGGAAACCCGCGTCGTAGTCGGCCGTGACGTGGAGGTAGACGCCGAGCGCCGCCACCACCAGCACGACCACCGAGAGCACCTGGACCACGGCGACCGCCCACCGGGAGTCGCGGAGGGCGGCGATCACCGCTCCCGCAGCCAGGAGGACCAGCGCTCCCCAGGGAGGGAGCTGGTTCCACGCCTGCCAGTGCCGCTCGGCGGCGAGTTCGGCGCCGGTGCCGAGGACGCTCACCGCGACCAGGGCGAGGAGGCCGGGGCGCAGCCAGGCGGAGCGGTCGTTCAAGGCTGGAGCACTGAGATGATCTTGTCGATCGTGTCCTGGCCGGGGTTGTACTTGGCCAGTTCCTCGCGGAGCTTCGTGAGGCTGCGGTCGTCGGCGGGGTACGGCCGGTACTCCACGACCTCCTTCGCCCACCGTTCGGCGTTGGGCACCCCGGCGTCCCGGAGCGCGGTGGCGATCTGGCTCTCACTGGCGGTGTTCGCCGACACCTTGGCGAGCTGCGAGGTCGGGGCACCGCCGGGCGCCCCGCCGGGGGCGGAGGGGCCGCCGGGCGGGGAGGTGGCCGCGGGGGAGTTCGTGCCGCTGCCGGTCGTGGCGGGGGCGGAGGCGGTGGGACCGCCCGGCTGCCCCCCGCCGCACCCCACGAGGGTGACCAGGGCGGCGAGCGCCACCGTGACCCAGGTCGTTCTTCCGATCCTCATGCGAAGCCCCCCGCGCCTCATGTGAAGTCCCCGTGCGATGCCGGTGCCGTGTCAATCGTGAGATTGCCGGTGCCGGATCCGGAGAATCTTCGCGAAGCGCCAAGAGCGTCTGAGGAAGTGGTCATCCGCCCAGGCCGACCGGGTGCCGGGGTGCGTGCCGGGCCGGCCGGCCGGAACCGCCTCGCGCCACCCGAAACCGTCCGGGACCGCGCCGGGCCCCGGTGTCCCCGGCGGCTAGTCCAGGCCCACGGCGGCGGCGCTGGCGTCCCAGAGGGCGCGGGCCAGCTCCGGGTCGCTCATCCCCCGGGGGACGGCGGCGGGGGCGCGGTCGGCGAAGTAGCGGCCCGGGTGGTCGGCGCCGTCCGGGTGGGTGGCGAGGTGGACCATCGTGCTCGCGCCCTCCTCCGCCGTCTGCCCCATGCCCGGGATGTGCTTCACCATCCACATCAGGAACGTCCCCGGGGCGAACCCCGTCCTGATCACGCCGGGGTGGAAGCAGGTGGCGCTCACCCCGGTCCCCGCCAGCCGCCGGGCCAGCTCCACGGTGAACAGCGCGTTGGCCTGCTTGGAGTCGCCGTACTGCAGCCAGCCGCTCCACTTCCGCCGCTCGCGGTCGAGGTCGGCGGGGTCCAGGCGGCCCGACTTGCCCGCCCGGGACGAGGTGGTGATCACCCGGCCGGCCACCCGGTCCAGCAGCAGGTTCGTCAGCAGGAAGGGCGACAGGTGGTTGACCTGCATCATCGTCTCGTGACCGTCGCGGGTGAGCCTCCGCTGCGTGGTCATCACGCCCGCGTTGTTGATCAGAACGTCGATGCGCGGGTAGCGTGAGCGCAGCTCCGCCGCGAGCGCCCGCACGTCGTCGAACGACGCGTAGTCGCACGTCAGCGTGTCCGGCGCGGCGCCGGAGCCGGCATCCGGGCCGGAGGCGGCGGTCGCCTCGGCCACCCGGCCGGCCACCTCGGCCAGCCGTCCGGCGTCGCGGCCGACCAGGACGAGCCGGTGGCCGCGGCGGGCCAGTTCCACCGCGGCGGCCGCGCCGATTCCGGCACTGGCCCCGGTAATCACACTAATCATCAGATCCTCCACTGCGCCGAAACCTTAATCGGTGCTAGTCTCCTGTGCGATCTTCCGGAGGCGCATTCCATCCCCAAGCCGGTCACGAGCCTCCACATACTCACAGGTTGGGACGAGTGGGCATGGGCTCTGGAAACCGATCCATTCGGTTCAGGATCGTCTTACTGCTGCTCCTGCCCCTGGTGTCGCTCAGCGCGCTGTGGGGGTTCGCCCTCAACCTGACCGTCGGCGACGGCACCGCCCTCCTGAGGTCCTACGACCTCTACCAGGGCGTCGGCGTGAGCTCCACCGAGCTGGGGCTCCAGATCCAGGCCGAGCGGACCCAGTCCTCGGTGGCGATCAGCTCCCGGGCCGTCACCGGCGTGACGGGCGAGCAGCGTGGCCGCACCGACCGGGCCGTGACGAGTTTCCGGGACGCGGTCCACGCCGCCGACCCCGGCGGCCCCGAGATGAGCGCCGCGCTCGACGGCGTGCTCCGGCAGCTCGACCGGCTCCACGGCATCCGCGCCGGCATCGACGGCGGGCGGCGGGACCGGCTGGACGCCCTGACGCAGTACAACCAGATCCTGGACTCGATCTTCCTGCTGTACGACCAGCTCGTCGCCGTCCCGGAAGTCGGCATCTTCCGGCAGGCCGTCGCCCTGCAGTCGATGGGCAACGCCCGGGAGATGATCGCCCGGGAGAACGCCCTGATCAGCGGCGCGCTGATCGACGAACGGCTGTCCCGCCAGGAGCGGGAGGTCTTCGGTGAGTACGCCGCCACCCGCCGGTTCCTGCACTCGCGCGGCCTGGCGGCCCTGGACGGCGAGCTGGCCGGGCCGTACCGCGACGTCTTCGGATCCGCGGCCTTCAAGAAGTTCACCGAGCTGGAGACGGCCGTCATCACGGCCCCCGACGACCTGCTCCCCGCCGAGCTGGGCGCCTGGAAGACGACCGTCGACGGCCTGTCGACCTCGCTCGACCGGCTCGGCGCCTCCGCCTCCACCGTGCTGTCCGACCGCTCCGAGTCGGTGGCCACGGGCATTCTGACCCGGATCGCGATCGCCGGCGGCGTCGGCCTGCTCGCGGTGGTCGCCTCCATCGTCATCTCGGTCCGCTTCGGCCGCCGGCTGTCCGGCGAGCTGGCCGGGCTGCGGTCGGCCGCGCTCGACCTGGCGGACGTGCGGCTCCCGCGTCTCGTGGAGCGGCTGCGGCTCGGTGAGAAGGTGGACGTGCGCGCCGAGGCCCCGGCGATGGAGATCGCCGGCGGCTCGGCCGAGGTCCGCGACGTGGCCCACGCGTTCGACTCGGTACGGCGCACCGCCGTCGAGGCCGCCGTCGGCCAGGCCGACCTGCGCCGCGGCGTCAGCCAGGTCTTCGTGAACCTCGCCCGCCGCAAGCAGGGGCTGCTGCACCGCCAGCTCACCCTGCTGGACGGCATGCAGCGCCGGACGAACGACCCCGACGCCCTTGAGGGCCTGTTCCGGCTGGACCACCTGACCACCCGCATGAGGCGGCACGCCGAGAGCCTGATCATCCTGTCCGGCGCCGCGCCGGGCCGGGCCTGGCGCAACCCGGTGCCGGTGCTCGACGTCGTCCGGGCCGCCCTGGCCGAGGTCGAGGACTACCGGCGGGTCAAGGTGGCGCCGATGCCCGCCGCCGCGGTCGACGGGGCCGCGGTGGCCGACCTCACGCACCTGCTCGCCGAGCTGATCGAGAACGCCACGGTGTACTCGCCGCCGCAGACCTCGGTGACCGTGCGCGGCGACGTGGTGGCCAACGGGTTCACCGTCGAGGTGGAGGACCGCGGCCTGGGGCTCAGCGCCACGGAGTACGCGATGATCAACGAGCGGCTGGCCACCCCGCCGGAGTTCGACCTGGCCGACAGCGACCGGCTCGGCCTGTTCGTGGTGGGCCAGCTCGCCGCCAGGCACGGCGTCCAGGTCACTCTGCGCAGCTCGCCGTTCGGCGGCACCACGGCCATCGTGCTCATCCCCCGGGCGGTGCTCGCCGAGACCGGCCCGCCGCTCGCCCCCGCCGTCCCGCGACGGCCCGAGGCGCCCGCGGGCGACGCCCCCCGAGCCGTCGCGCCGTCCCCGCTCACCGCGGCGGGCGGCACCCGCCAGAACGGCGGCCGTCCGAACGGCTCGCGGTCGAACGGAGGCCGTCAGAACGGCGGCCTGCCCCGGCGGACGAGGACGACGCCCAAGCCCGGCGGCGCCCCCGGTGACGTTCCGGCCGGGCGACCGCCCCTCGCCGCGCCGACGCTCACCGTGGTGCCCGGGCCGTCGTCACCGGAGACGGCTCCCGGGAAGGACCGCGACACGGCCCCCGACGAGGCTTCCGGGAAGAACCGTGAGGCGGTCCGGCAGGCCGGCGAGGAGCACGCGGGGCGGGCCACCGGCGTGGCGGCCCCCGACAAGGCCGCCACCGCGGGGAACGCCGTGGAGAGCACCGCGGAGACCACCGGCCCCCGGGATCTGCCCCGCCGGGTCCGGCAGGCCAGCCTCGTGCCGCAGCTCCGGCAGGAGGCGACGGCTCCGGCCGGGCAGGCGCCCGCCGCGCCGGAGCCCGAACCGGACCCGCCCGCCGAAGGCCGCTCGCCCGACGAGGTGCGGGCCCTGTTCTCCGCCTTCCAGGCGGGCACACGACGGGCACGCGAGGAGAACGAAGACTTGGCACACCACACGACAGCCGACAAGAGGGACTGATGACCGGGAAGTTCACCAACACCGGCGAGTTGAACTGGCTCCTCGACGATCTGACGAGCCGGGTGGCCGCGGTGCGCCAAGCTGTGATCCTGTCCACCGACGGCCTGGCGGTGGGCTCCTCCAAGGGCCTCAGCCGGGAGGACGCCGAGCACCTGTCGGCGGTCGCCGCCGGGTTCCAGAGCCTGGCGCGCGGGGCCGGCCGCCACTTCGGCGGGGGCGAGGTGCGCCAGACCATCGTGGAGATGGAGTCGGCGTTCCTGTTCGTCACCGCCGCCGGGCAGGGCACGTGCCTCGCCGTGCTGAGCAACTCCGACGCCGACGTCGGCCACATCGCCTACGAGATGGCGATGCTGGTCAAGCGGGTCGGCCCGCACATCTCCACGCTCCCGCGCCAAGGCCTCTCATGAGCGAGCGGGACACCGGGCGCGGCGTGCCGGGCGGTCGTCCCGCGACCCGCCTCCCGCGCGGCCGCCGCGCGGCACGCGCGCCGTACGGCCGGCCGGTGACCCGCGGTCCGTACGGCCGCCACGCGGTCGGTACGGCGTACGGCCTGTCCGCCGCCCACGCGCCGTACGGGGGCGGAGGGGAGCGGCCGTCATGACGCGGTGGATGGACGAGGAGGCCGGGCCCGTGGTCCGGCCGTACGCGCTGATCGGCGGCCGGACCCGGTCGTCCGGTGACGCGCTGGACCTGGTCTCGATGATCACCGCCACGGGGACGGTCCCGCCCGGCGGGTTCGTCCCCGGCCCCGAGCAGGAACGGATCCTCTCCCTGGTCGCCACGGCGACCTCGGTCGCCGACATCGCCTCCGACCTGGACCTGCCCCTCGGCGTGGTCCGTGTCCTCCTCGGCGACCTGCACGACCACAAGCTGATCTCGATAGGGCGCGCCTCGGCGAGCGAGCGCATTCTCAAGGAAGTGATCAATGGACTTCGAGCCCTCTGACGAACCAGTCGCGCTCAAGATCCTCATCGCGGGCGGCTTCGGGGTGGGCAAGACGACGCTGGTCGGCTCGATCAGCGAGATCCGGCCGCTCCGGACCGAGGAGGTGCTCTCCGACCGCGGCATCGGCATCGACGACGTCGAGGGCGTGGAGGGCAAGCACACCACCACGGTCGCGATGGACTTCGGCCGCATCACGATCCGGGAGGGCCTGGTCGTGTACCTGTTCGGCACCCCCGGGCAGGAGCGGTTCTGGTTCATGTGGGACGAGCTGTCCTACGGCGCGCTGGGCGCGGTGGTGCTCGCCGACACCCGGCGGCTGACCGACTGCTTCCCCTCGATCGACTACTTCGAGCAGCGGGGCACGCCGTTCATCGTGGCGGTCAACTGCTTCGACGGCGCCGAGCGGTACGAGGCCGACGAGGTGCGTTCCGCACTGGACCTCGACGAGGACGTGCCGGTGCTGCTGTGCGACGTACGGCGCCGCGCCTCGGCCAAGACGGTCCTGGTGACGCTCGTCGAGCACTCCCTGAAGGTGCTGACGGCCGGCCAGCACTGACCGGCCCGCCGGCACGGACGAACTCGTGGCCCGCACTCCCGTCGCGGGCCACCGCGTTCCTCCCGCCGTCCCCCACCACGGCGGAAACGGGCTCAGAGCGCCCGGAGGCCGTTGATCACTTCCTGCAGGAGGCTCTCCACGGGCGGCGTGGCGGCCGGGACCGGTGACCGCACCAGGATGAGCCCCTGGTCCAGCAGGTCGCCCAGCAGCACCTTGACGACTCCCATCGGCAGCCCGGCCTCCGAGGCGACCTCCGCGATGGGCCTGGTCCGGCGGACCAGGTCCAGCAGCCGCCGGTGCTCCGATCCCAGGTGGACGGCGGTGGCGGCCGCCGCGCCGGTCGCCACCACCATCGACAGCACGTCGAACGATGACGAGGAGGCGCGCGTGCGCCCGCCGGTCAGCGCGTAGGGGCGGACGACCGGACCGGCCTCCTCGTCCACCCACTCGACGTCGTCGCTCATTGCCCCGCCCGGGGGGTGGTGGCCATGTGCTGGCCGACCCGGGTCACCAGGCGGGCCATCTCGTAGGCGATCAGGCCCACGTCGGCGGCGCCGGTGGTCATGACCGCCAGGCAACTGCCCTGGCCGGCCGAGGTGACGAAGAGGAACGCCGAGTCCATCTCCACCATCGTCTGCCGGACGGCTCCTCCGCCGAACTGCAGGCTGGTCCCCTTGGCCAGACTCTGGAACCCGGAGGCCACCGCCGACAGGTGGTCGGCGTCCTCCTTGCTCAGCCCGCGTGACGAGGCCATCATCAGCCCGTCGTTGGACAGGATCAGCGCGTGCGAGACGTCCGCCACGCTCGTGACGAAGTCATCCAGAAGCCAATACAGCTCACCCGGCACGTGGTAAAACCCCTTCCCCTGTGATGATCGCGCTCGTTCGCGTGTCTACGCCGGCCGCGGGCCGGTCTCCCGTTCGGTGCTCCTCATCACCGTCCTCGGCCCGGCCTCAGTGCTCCTCACCGCCGTCCTCGGCCCGGCCGCGCCGCCAGCCGGCCTGGAGCGAGCTGAGCACCGCCCGCGCCTCCTCGGGCGACCGTTCCTCGGCCTGCCCGGCCGCGTCCGGATCATGCGACGGCCGCGGCGGGCTCGCCTGGCGGATCCGGCGGGGCAGGCCGTTCGGTCGCGACGCGGCCCCGGTCTGCCCGGTGGGCTCTCCGGTCCCGGCGAGCCGTACGATCCCGGCCGTCCCGGCGAACCCGGCGCCTCCGGCCGGCTCCGCGCTCCCGGCCGTGGCTCCGGCGGGCTCCGGCACTGTGGCCCCGGCGGCCCCGGCGGCCCCGGCGGGCCGTACGATCCCGGTGGGCTCGCCGCCGGTCCCGGACGGTCCGGGGATCTCCCGCGGCGCCTGCCCGTCCGTCTCCGGCGCTCCCAGCAGCGACTCGGGGACCAGCACGACGACCCCGGTCCCGCCGTACGGCGAGGGCCGCACCGTCACCTTCGCCCCGTACCGCGCGGCCAGCATGCCGACCACCGCGAAGCCCAGCCGGTCGGTCTCGGCCGGATCGAACTCCGGCGGGCTGGCCAGCCGCTCGTTGACGGCGGCGCGCTTCTCCGGGGTCATGCCGAGGCCGCGGTCCTCGACCTCGACCGTGAAGCCGTGACCGGCGAACTCGCCCCGGACCGACACCTCGCCCCCCGGCGGTGAGAAGGCCGTGGCGTTCTCGATGATCTCGGCGAACAGGTGCATCATGTCCGCCACCGCGTCACCGGCCAGGGTGGCGCCGGGCATGGGGTAGATCCGTACCCGGGCGTAGTCCTCGACCTGGGCGGCGGCGCCGCGCAGCATGTCCTCGATCAGGACGGGCGAGCGCCACTTGCGGCCCGCGGCCCCGCCGGAGAGGATCACCAGGCCCTCGGCGTGGCGGCGCATGCGGGTGGTCAGGTGGTCGAGCCGGAACAGGTTCTCCAGCGCCTCGGGGTCCTCGGCCTGTTTCTGCATGCCGTCGAGAAGCTTGAGCTGGCGCTGCAGCAGCGACTGGCTGCGCCGGGCGAGGCTGCGGAAGGACTGCGCGACGGCCTCGCGCAGCCTGGCCTGCTCCACGGCGGCGTCCACGGCGCGGTGCTGGACGCTGTCGAAGGCGGCGGCGACGTCGTGGACCTCGGTGGTGCTGCCCAGCGGCTCCAGCGGGGGCGCCTCGGCGGCCACGTCCACCGGCTCGCCCCGGCGCAGCTTCTCCATGACGCGCGGCAGCCGCACCTCCGCGAGGTCGGCGGCGGCGCGCCGGACCCCGGCGAGTTCGCGGGTGAGGTTGCGGCCGATCCGGAAGGAGACCAGCAGCGAGGCGATGACCGCGACGAGGCCGAGCACGCCGGCGGTCCCGGCCTTGGCGAAGGTCGTGAGGGCCGCCGGCGCCGTCCGGTCGACGAGCCCGAGCGCGGCCGCCGACGTCCCCCTCCGGTAGGTGATCTCCAGCCGGCCGGTGGTGGCCCGCCAGTCGGTTTCGGCGACCACGCCGCCGGACAGCAGGCGGTCCTCCATCTCGGTGAGGTCCCGCACCTGCCGTGACGACGGGACCAGGCCGGTGAACAGGGCGCGCATCTCGGTGTCGAGCTGCGACATGCCCTCCTCCATGAGGAAGGCCCGCTTGGTGGCGAACTGGCCGAACAACCGCAGCTCGGCCGGTGTCAGGCGGCGGCCCGTGGCCAGCGCGTCCGCGGCGAGCGCTCGCTCGTGAGAGAAGAAGGCCATCGAGTAGCCGACCGTGTTGACGCCGCGCATCTGCCGGGACAGGGCCTCGTCGTCGGTGATGGCCGCGATGTCGATGAACCGGTAGAACGCGTCGGACACCGGGCCGAACTCCCTGACGAGCCCGGCGGGCTCGATCCGTCCGCCGTCCACCTTGGCCCGCACCGCGTCGAGCGCGTCGACCGCGGCGGTCAGGTCGGCGAACCGAGCCTTGGACGTCGGGCCCAGGCCCGCCAGGTCCAGCCCGCGCCGCGCCCCGTCACGCAGCCGGGACCGTTCCCGGTCGGTGATGGCGCGCTGAGCGTCGAGGGACCTGCGGGCGTCCGCGGAGCGGACGGCGAGATACTCGGCCGACAGGACGGTCTCGCGCTCCACGGCGTGGCTCACCTCGTTGGCGGGCGCGATGACGGTGTCGTAGAGGTCGTCGGCCTCCAGCAGGCTCATCGAGTCGCCGACGGTGACCGTCGCCGCGAATCCCCAGAGGGCCACCAGTGAGGTCAGAGGGATCGCCAGCAGAGCAGAGATCTTGAACCGGATGGACCTGCTCGATGCCATGTCACCTCAACGGTTCGGTCTCGGAGCGCGAGAGCGAGAACCTCCGGACGATCTTCAGATCGCCGACGAGGATAGCATCGGACAGGAGAAATATTCTTGTCCTATTTGTGACCTGTCAGGAAATAGTCATGTTCCGGGACAAGTCCCCCAAGAAGCACCTGGCCCGCGCGCGACGTGCGGGCGGCGTCCGGAGCCCAGGCCAGCCACGCCAGCCGTACGGCGAGCACCCCGAGCAACGCGACCTCGGTGACCAGCAGCGCCCGCTCGGCCAGGCCGATCAGCACCCGGTCGCCCGGGAGCGCCACGTAGGTGAGGGCCAGCAGCCCGAACCCGCCGGCCAGGGTCAGCCACTCCACCGGCCTGGCCACCACCCGCCACCGCTCGTCCCGGCCCAGCCCCGGAGCCATCAGCGCGCCCGCCGCGGGCAGCGCCAGGAAGGCCGCGATGGAGACGTAGCGGTGCACCTGGGCCCCGAGATCCATCGCCAGGCCCGGGGCGACCGTCGGCACGACCGCGATCACGACCAGCGCCGTGCTCCAGGCCAGCATCAGCCGCTCGGCCGCCGCGCCGATCGGGGCCCGGACCGCCCGCAGCCCCGCCACCAGCGCGAGGGACGCGACACCCAGGCACGCCATGGCGAACTCGGTGGCCCCGCCGCGGTCGAGCACGGCGTACTCGCTGATCGTCAGGTTGAGCGGATCCAGCTGCGGATCCGGGTCGATCTGACCGGCGATCGCGGCCACGATCGCCGCCGCCGTACCGGCGCAGGCGATCAGGGGGTAGAGCCTCTTCGACACGAGCATGGACCCAGACTGTCCCGCGGACCCGGTTCCACACATCCGGCGGCGTCCCTGATCCGACCCTGAGCGATCCCCGAGATCCCGCCCCGCGGAGCGGGGTCCCGGGGACCGGCGGCCCGGGGCCGCGCCGCGGCCCCGGGCCGGCCCGCGGGTTCCCGCCCCGGGCCGCCGCTCAGGCCGTGTCGCGGCCTCCGGTGTACCGGGCGCGGGCCTCGGCGTAGCGGGCCCTGATCTCCGGCACCGCGTCGGCCTCGAAGCTCCGGGAGCCGGCCCGGTCCCAGACCGGGGGCTCGTCCCCGCCCGCGACCAGCCAGGCGGCCTGCCGCGCCGCGCCGTCGGCGACGTACTCTCCCGGCTCCGGGACGACCACCGGCCGCCCGAAGACCGCCGGGGCGATCCGCCGCACCGCCTCCGACCGCGCCCCGCCGCCGATGAGCAGTACCCTGGCCGGCTCCAGCCCGAGGGCGTCGAAGGCGTCGGCCAGGTGGCAGAGCATGCCCTCCACCGCGGCCCTGGCCAGGTGGGCGGGGGTGGAGGTGGCCAGGGTCAGGCCGTGCAGCGTCCCGGTGGCCTCGGGCAGGTTCGGCGTCCGCTCCCCCTCCAGGTACGGCACGCAGACCAGGCCGCCCGCCCCGGGCGGAGCCTGCAGCGCGAGCCGGTCGAGGTCGGCGGGACCGACCCCGAGCAGCCGGGCGGCGGCGTCGAGGACCCGGGCCGCGTTGAGCGTGCACACCAGCGGCAGGAACCGCCCGGTCGCGTCGGCGAACCCGGCCACCGCGCCGGTCGGGTCGGCGCTCGGGCGCTCGGCCACCGCGAACGCCGTGCCGGACGTCCCGATCGACACCACCACGTCGCCGGGTCCCGCGCCCACCCCGAGGGCGGCGGCCATGTTGTCGCCGGTCCCGGGGGCCAGCCGTACCGGTCCGGACGCCCCGGGCGGGCCCGGGGCCCGCAGTTCGCCGGCCTCCTCGCGGGGGCCGAGCACGCGCGGCAGGCCGGGCACGGCGCCGAACGCCACCTTGAGCAGGTCGGTGCGGTAGGAGCCGGTGGCGGGCGAGAAGTAGCCGGTGCCGGAGGCGTCGCCCCGGTCGGTGACGGGCTCGCCGTCCCCGCCGCCCAGCCGCCAGGTCAGCCAGTCGTGCGGCAGGCACACCCGCGCCGTACGGCGGGCCGCCTCCGGCTCGTGGACCGCCAGCCAGCGGAGCTTGGCCACCGTGAACGACGCGACCGGCACGCTGCCGACCGCCTCGGCCCACCGCTCCGGCCCGCCCAGCTCCTCGACCAGGTCGCGGGCGGCGTCGGCCGAGCGGGTGTCGTTCCACAGCAGCGCGTCCCGCACGACCCGCCCGGACTCGTCCAGGCAGACCATGCCGTGCTGCTGGGCGGCGACGCTCACCGCGGCGACGTCGTCGAACCCGCCGGCCTGGGCGATCGCCTCCTGGAGCGCGGCCCACCAGGCGGCCGGGGCGACCTCGGTGCCGTCGGGGTGGGCCGCGCGGCCCTGGCGGACCAGGGCCCCGGTCTCGGCGTCCCTGATGACCACCTTGCAGCTCTGGGTCGAGGAGTCGACCCCGGCCACGAGTGTCATGCCCGGTCGCCCCCGCGGACCCCGAGGAGGTGGTCCATGGCGAGCTGGTTGAGGCGGGAGAAGTGGAAGCCGCGCGCCGCCGCCGCCTCGACGTCGAACTCGTCGTCCGCCAGGTCTGCCAGGGTCTCGCCGGGGGTCAGCGTGGGCTCGGACAGCTCGGCGACCCTGCTCGCGGCGAGCGCCTCGGCGACCTCGGGGTCGGCGCGGAACGCCCGGGACTTCTCCTTCAGGATCAGGTACATCCGCATGTTGGAGGCGGCCGACACCCACACGTCCTCGGGGTCGTCGGTGCGGACCGGCTTGTAGTCGAAGTGCCGGGGGCCGTCGTAGCCGCCGTTCTCCAGCAGGTCCACCAGGAAGAACGCGTTCTTCACGTCGCCGTGGCCGAAGACCAGGTCCTGGTCGAAACGGGGACCGTGCTGGCCGTTGAGGTCGATGTGGAACAGCTTGCCGTGCCACAGGGCTTGCGCGATGCCGTGGGCGAAGTTGAGCCCGGCCATCTCCTCGTGCCCCACCTCGGGGTTGAGGCCGACCCGCTCGGGGTGCTCCAGCTCGTTGATGAACGCCAGCGCGTGGCCGATCGTCGGCAGCAGGATGTCGCCGCGCGGCTCGTTCGGCTTGGGCTCGATGGCGAACCTGAGGTCGTAACCCTTCTCGATCACGTAGGAGGTCAGCAGGTCGACGCCCTCCTTGTAGCGGCTGAGCGCGGCCCTGATGTCCTTGGCGGCCCCGGACTCGGCGCCCTCGCGCCCGCCCCAGAAGACGTAGGTCGTGGCGCCCAGCTCGGCTGCCAGGTCGAGGTTGCGCATCACCTTGCGCAGGGCGTGACGGCGGACGTCGCGGTCGTTGCTGGTGAACGCGCCGTCCTTGAAAACGGGGTGGGTGAACAGGTTCGTGGTGGCCATCGGGACCTTCATCCCGGTCTCCGACAGCGCCTTCCTGAAGGCCGCGATCGCCCGCTCGCGGTCGGACTCGACGGCCAGCAGGTCGTCGTCGTGGAAGGTGACGCCGTACGCGCCGAGCTCCGCCAGGCGGTGGACGGTCTCGACCGGGTCCAGCGGGGGGCGGCTGGCGTCCCCGAACTGGTCACGGGCCTGCCAGCCCACGGTCCACAGCCCGAAGGTGAAGCGGTCCTCCGGCCTGGGGGTGTAGTCGCTCATCGCGCCCTCCTATTTAATCCACATTATGGACTTAATATGGTCCGGCAGGGTGGGATCGTCAAGAGGTGGGGGGTTCCATGGGTTCCATCAGACCTGGCGAGGGGACTGCCGGGTTCACCCGGTGGGAGAATCGCTTCATTGATATGGTTCCTGTGTTCAGAACGGGCAGGGCTTGTCCGTCGCCCACCTCGGCCGAGGAAAGCGAGAAGCCGCTCTCTTCAGGGAGCGGAGGAGTCACGACGACGGGTTCCGGGACGCCGGCTTCCGAGACGACGGGTTCCGGGGCGGCGCTGACCGGACGGGTTCCATGACGACGCAGGCCGTACGCCACGACGCGATGCGCGCCCGCAACCTCGCCGTGGTGCTGGGCGAGGTGCGCCGGAGCGGCCCGGTCACCCGCGCGGCGCTCGCCGAGATCACCGGGCTGACCAAGACCACGGTCTCCAAGATGGTCGGCGACCTGCTGGAGGCCGGGATGGTCGCCGAGTCGGCGGCGCCCCGCGACGGCGAGCGGGGCCGGCCGGGCACGGCCGTCTCCCTCAGCGGCGACCGGGTGGCGGCGCTCGGCCTGGAGATCACCGCCGGCCACCTGTCGGCCTGCGTGGCGGACCTCACCCTCGCGGTGCGGCTCCGTTGTGCACAGGCTGTGGACAACCGGTCCCGCCCCCCTGTGGAAACCATGGCCCATCTGCAGGAACTTGCCCACAGGGCTGTGGACGAAGCGCGTACGGCCGGCCTGTCCGTCGTCGGCTCCACGCTCGCCGTCCCCGGCCCCGTGGACGGCGGGCTGCTGCACACCGCGCCCAACCTCGGGTGGCGCGGCGTCCGGGCCGGCGACCTGCTGGACTTCCCGGTGACCGTGGAGAACGAGGCCAACCTCGCCGCGCTGGGCGAGCTGTGGTTCGGCGGCGGGCCGGACGACTTCCTGCACGTGTCGGGGGAGACCGGCATCGGCGCCGGCCTGGTGGTCGGCGGCGAGCTGTTCCGCGGCGCGCACGGCCTGGCCGGCGAGCTGGGCCACGTGGTCGTCTTCCCCGACGGCCCGGACTGCCGCTGCGGCGGCCGGGGCTGCCTGGAGCGGTACGCCGGCCAGGAGGCACTGCTCCGCGCCTCCGGCGCCGCCGGGGTGCCCGAGCTGACCGAACGGCTGCGGGCCGGCGAGGCGGACGCGCTGCGCGCCTGCGAGCGCGCCGGGTGGGCGCTGGGCGTCGCCCTCACCTCGGCGGTCAACCTGATGGACCCCGGGACGGTCGTGCTGGGCGGGATCTTCGCGCCGCTGTTCGAGTGGATCGCCGGCCCGGTCCGCGAGGCGATGTCCACCCGGCTGGCCGGGATGCGCCGCTCCGTGCCCGAGCTCGCGGTCTCCCGGCTCGGCGGCGACGCCGCGACCCTCGGCGGGGCCGGGCGGGTCATCCACCGCGTCATCGCCGACCCCGCCCCCCACCTCCCCACCGCCCGCCCGCTCACCCTCTGACCCTCAATCGCTGGGCTTGCGGGCGACGAGTAGCACCGCGACGACTGGCTTCTCCGGACAGGCTGCCCGAGTTGGGGGCGCGGGTGGTGCATCGGCCCGCTTCACATGCTGGCAGCGGGCCACGACGCGGAGAGATCGGCGCTGGTGATTCCGTTGTTGAAAAGGCCGATTGCCAGGATCGGTGGGGCGTATGGTGGCGGTGCCTGCGGTGATGCTCTGCTGTGGAGGTGTCCATCGTGTTGGTGATGCGTCCGGCGCGAGCGGCTGACCACGATGCGGTGGCCGCCATGATCCTCGCCCGCTGCGAGTGGATGGAGGCGAACGGCCTGCCGAGTTGGCGGCCGAGCGTTGATGACCTCGCGGGGCAGTGTGGCAATCCCTTCGGTGACGTGTGGGTCATGGAGATGAACGGTTCCCGCATCGTGGGCCGCACGACGATCCAGCGGGAAGGGCCACCATGGGGGTGGACGGACACCGAGCGGACAGAAGCCGCCCTGTATCTCAACACCACGGTGACCGATCCCGCTTATCGTCACCTGGTTGGAATCACTCGATCCGTTAAGGGCGCGGATAAGCTCTGCCATCAGGGCGGGCAGCGTGGAAGACAGACGGATGTACTGGGCGTCCAATCGCCACTGAACCGCTTCGGTCACGGCTGCTCGTAATTGGTGCGCGGGGCGCACCGGGCCGTCTTCCGGGAGGTCGTAGGCGGCTATGACCTGCCGGAGGAGAGGAATCGTGTCGTGGACTCGACCATCCAGGTGCGTGGCCTCGCCGAGCAATCGAGACGGGTCGATGCCTAACGCTGCCGCGATGGCGTCGAGCACACCATCACTGGGGGCGCGGGTGCCCTGCTCCACTTTCCGGAGCATGCTCAAGGAGACATTGGCCGTCTGAGCAAGGCCGGCCTGTGTCATGCGGCGCGCACTGCGGATTGAGGCTATGCGCTGCCCTATTCCGTCGTTAGGGGTTGCGGTGGGCATCTCAGCTCCATTCGGAACTGCGAGGAAGGAGCGAGGGAAGATCCAGGATGCTCTCAATGAGCCAATCAACTGAATTTAAAACGGACGCATCATTCGCCCACAAGTTCCCCCAGGGGCCTCGCCGGATCATGCATGTCAGTAAGCCCGCCGCCTTCGCGGGGATGATGTCGTTGGCCGGATGGTCACCGACATAGACCGTCTCCTCAAGGGCTGCTCCGCTCAACTCAACAACGCGACGGAAGAACGCGGGGTCCGGCTTCGCCACCCCCCATTCCTCCGAAGTCGCGACCTCGTCGGCCGGGAGGGAGAGATCTCGTACGAGGTTCCCCGCCTTGGTCGTCTGGTTTCCGGCGATGCATACACGGATCCCCATATCGCGCAATCCTTGAAGCCCTTGCCGGACATCGGGATACAGGTCGGTCTCGTCGAGGAACTCGCCGTGCCCGGACGCTTCCCGGGCGCGGCGCTCTTCGCCTAGGTCTATGCCGGGCCGGAGCAGGCGTACCGCCTCTGCGTTGTCCAAACCCATCGCCGTCACCGCTCCGACGAGGGCCGAGAGGGTGTGCCGGGGAACACCCAACCAGTCGGCCCAGGAAGCCCAGTAACGATCGTCGCGGACGAGCGTCTCGCCGATGTCGAACACCACAGTCCTGATCACACGTGGCAGGGTAGGTCAAGCTGTGCCCGTTCGGATGCCGATTGGAAGAGGGTCCGTTCGCGGGCCTCGCGCACGGAAAGCGTCTCGATCGACTGATGGAAGTGTGCCCGGCCGTGGACACGTTTTCCGCTGAGCCGGGCGGAAGGGTCTCATCCGCACTCCGTATCCGGCGCCCTTGCTCCGGCGGGTAGTCTGGTTGAAGGTTCAAGTTCTAGGAGAGAGCCATGCCCGTCCAGCGGCTCAACCACGCGGTCCTGTACGTGCGCGACGTCGAGCGCAGCGTCGCCTTCTACCGGGAGGCCCTCGGCTTCGAGGTCGTCATGGGCATGCGGGGCGCGGCGTTCCTGCAGGCCGCCGGCTCCGCCAACGACCACGACCTCGGCCTGTTCGAGGTCGGCGCCCAGGCCGCCCCCTCGCCCGCCGGCCGTTCCGCCGTCGGGCTGTACCACCTGGCCTGGGAGGTCGACACCCTGGAGGAGCTGGAGCGGATCGCCGCCAGGCTGACGGAGATGGGCGCCCTGGTCGGCGCCTCCGACCACTCCACCACCAAGGCCCTGTACGCCAAGGACCCCGACGGGCTGGAGTTCGAGGTGTCCTGGCTCGTCCCGGCCGCCCTGCTCACCGAGGAGACGCTGCGCGGGCGCAGCAGCATCCGGCCCCTCGACCTCGCCGCGGAGAAGGAGCGGTACGGCGCGCACACCCGGGGCGGCATCGGGGTCTCGACGCCGGCCTGACCGCGGGTCCCGGATTCACCGTCCCGGAGCCCGCCTCCGCGAGACGGCCACCCCCGCCAGGCACAGCAGCCCGCCGAGGAGGGACAGCCACCCGGGGACCTCCTTCAGCACCGCCCAGGCCATCAGGACCACCAGCGCCGGGACGAGGTATGTCGTGGCGCCCATCCTGCCCGCGGTGGTGCGGGCGAGGGCGTAAGCCCAGGTGGTGAACGCCACCGCCGTCGGGAAGACGCCGAGGTACACGACATCCAGGGTCGCCGCCAGCGGGGCTCGGGCCGCCTGCGACACGAGTTGCCCGGCGAACGGCAGACAGGCCGCCGTCCCGATGAAGCAGCCGAACGTGGTGACCTGGAGCGCCGAGGCGTGGCGCAGCGCGGGCTTCTGGGCCAGCACGCCCACCGCGTACGTCACCGCCGCCACCAGGCAGAGCAGGACGCCCGTCACCGACGCGCGCCCCTGGCCCGACATGGAGATCCCGACCACGATCGCACCGCCGAACGACACCGCCATGCCCGCCAGCAGGCGGGGCGGGAACCCCTCCCCGAGCAGCCGGCCGCCCAGCAGCGCGATGAGCAGCGGGCCGATGTTCACGACCATCGCCGCGGTGCCCGCGTCGACCTCCTGCTCGCCCCAGTTCAGCGCGACCGTGTAGGCGCCGAACCACAGAACTCCCGAGACGAGGATGCCCGGCCAGGCGGCCCTCGGCGGCGATCCCTCGCGCCGCACCAGCAGGATGACCCCCAACACCGCCGAACCCGCCAGCAACCGGCCGAGAGCGAGCGCCCCGGGGGAGAAGTACGGCACCGCGCCACGGATGCCGACGAACGCCGAGGCCCACAGCAGCACGGTGACGCCGGCCGCCGCCATCGTGCGCCGATCCGGCTGAGATTGCACCGCTTCTGCCTGGTTCGGCATGGTCCGTTTCATACGCGGCACCTTATGGGCCCCGTTCTTTGGTCAGCGCCGAACCGTCCCCCTGCATGAGAGCCGGAGATACGGGCAGCTCGGTCCCTTTTGTGGTTTTTTGTGACCAATACTCCCCTACACCGACCGTTCGCGCCGAGGGGCAGGTCGAGAGCCCTTTCTTGCCGTTTACGAATGTGTTGAATCGCTGGGGGTAGCGGCGGTCCCAAGCGAAGACGCGCACGACTTTGGAGGCATCGGTGAACGAATTCCCAGCCGGGACGGGGGAGCGCTCCACGCTGAGCGACCAGCCCCACACGACGACCGAACACGCCAAGGCAGCCGTCGGAGAGGTGGCCGAGACCGCCAAGGACCAGACCCGCGCGGTCGCCCACGAGGCCCGCTACCAGGCGCAGAACGTCATGGGACAGCTGCGCGACCGCGTGGGCGAGCAGAGCAGGCACCAGAGCCGCCGCGCCGCCCAGGGCATCCGCCAGTGGGCCGACGACCTCAGCTCGATGACCGACGCCGCCAAGCCCGACTCCCCGGTGACCAACGTGGTGCACCAGGTCGCCGGGACGGGCCGCCGCGCGGCCGACTACCTGGAGCAGGAGGGCCTGGCCGGGGTGGTCCGGGACGTCCAGAGCTTCGCCCGCCGCCGCCCTGGAGCGTTCCTGATGGGCGCGGTGGCCGCGGGCTTCCTCGTCGGCCGGATGGCCAAGGCGACGGCCGCCTCCCAGAACGACGCCTCCGGCACGGCGTACCAGGGCTTCCAGGACGGCTACTGCCCGCAGCAGTACGCCCAGCCGGCGCAGCCGTACACCCAGCCGACCGGCACGCAGTACCCGTCGGCCCAGCCGTACACCACGGACGGCACCTACACCACCGCCGACGCCTACGGCTCCGCCGAGCCGTACCCGTCGTCGGCCCAGACGCGCCCGACGACGCAGTACCCGTCCGAGGCCCCTCCGTCGACCGGCTGGGACGGTGAGCCACGGTGAGCTCGCCCGCCTACGAACCGGGCTCGTCCGTCTACGAACCGGCCGAGCCCTCGCTGGGACAGCTCGTCGGCGAGGTCGGCGAGGACCTTTCCAAGCTCTTCCGCCAGGAGGTGGAGCTGGCCAAGGCCGAGATCCGCCAGGAGGCGACCAAGGCCGGCAAGGCCGCCGGGATGCTCAGCGGCGCCGGAGTCGCCGGCCTCGTGGTCGCCCTCTTCGTGTCGCTGGCGGTCATGTTCGGCCTGGGCGCCGTCATGCCCCTGGGCTGGGCCGCCCTGATCGTCGCGGTCGTGTGGGCCGTGATCGGCGGAGTGCTGTACACCAACGGGCGCAAGCGGATGAGCGAGGTCTCCCCCAAGCCCGAACAGACCGTCGAGACGCTCAAGGAGGATGCGCGATGGGCGCGGAACCTGACGAAATAAGAAGAGAGATCGCCGCCACCAGGGCGGAACTGGCCGCCGACGTCGATCGGCTGGCCGACCGGACGAGCCCGTCGCGGATCATTCAACGGAGGACCGATCGCATGCGTGAGAAGCTCTACTCGGTGCGCGAGCGGGTGATGGGCACCCCGTCCCACGCCGTCCACCAGGCTCGCTACCAGGCCGGACACGCCGCCCACGGTGTCCGCGAGACCGCCGCCGGCGCGGCCGGCACCGTCCGCGAGACCGCCGCCGGCGCGGCCGACAGCGTCAGGCACGGCGCGCAGCAGGCCACCGAGCTGGTCCGCGAGGCGCCGGAGCAGGCGATGCGCGGCACCCAGGGCAACCCGCTGGCCGCCGGGCTGATCGCCTTCGGCGCCGGTCTGCTCGCCGCGGCCCTCATCCCGGCGACCGAGGCCGAGCAGCGGGCCGCCCAGCAGGTCAAGGAGCAGGCCGGCGACATGATGGAGCCGGTC
Organism: Streptosporangium sandarakinum; assembly: GCF_013409935.1. Classification (GTDB taxonomy): domain Bacteria; phylum Actinomycetota; class Actinomycetes; order Streptosporangiales; family Streptosporangiaceae; genus Streptosporangium; species Streptosporangium nondiastaticum. Next base: position 3,271,663 of record NZ_JACCCO010000001.1, read on the forward strand.
AAGGAGGCGGTGCGCGAGTCGGCCCAGCAGCTGGGCCAGGAGGCCAAGCAGGTCGCCCAGGAGGCCGTCGGCCAGGTCAGGGACACCGCCGGCGAGGCGGCCAAGGCCACCGGCGACCACGCCCGCGACCAGGCCCACCAGGTGACCGAGACGGCCCGCTCCTCCCACGGGGTCTGACGGGTCCCGTCCGCGACAGGAGCCCGGCAACAGCACGCCTGACCAGGACGTCCGGACGGACGCCTGACCAGGACGCCTGATGAGAGAACGCCGTCGCCGCCGCCCTCGCCCGGCAGGGGAGGGCGGCGGCGGGCATCCGTAAGCTGTGTGAAGAGAACGGTGCGCGATGATCCAGCACGACACTCCACGCCACGACGACCGGGGCGCGACCCGCGACCCCGGCACCGCCGGCGGACCGGCTCCCGAAAGCCCGTCGGAGCTTCCCAAGCGGTCGTGGTGGGGCGTGCTCAAACGCACCGTCAAGGAGTTCCAGCAGGACAACCTCACCGACTGGGCCGCCGCGCTCACCTACTACGCGGTGCTGTCGATCTTCCCGGCGCTGCTGGCCGTGGTGTCCGTGCTGGGGTTGTTCGGCCAGAACACCACCAAGGCGCTCACCGACAACCTGAGCGCCATCGCGCCCGGCGCCGCCCGGCAGACCATCGACGCCGTGCTCCAGGCCCTGCAGAGCAACCAGGGCGCCGCCGGGGTCGCCACGGTCCTGGGCATCGCCGTCGCCCTCTGGTCCGCCTCCGGGTACGTGGGGGCGTTCATCCGGGCCTCCAACGTCATGTACGAGATGCCCGAGGGCCGGCCCATCTGGAAGACCCTCCCGCTGCGCCTGGGCATCACCGCGGTCCTGGTGATCCTGATGGCGGTCGGCTCGGTCTCCGTCGTGTTCACCGGATCGCTCGCCCAGCAGGCCGGGAGGTTCCTGGGCATCGGCGAGACCGCCCTGACCGTCTGGAGCATCGTCAAGTGGCCGGCCCTGGTGATCGTCGTGGCGCTGGTGCTGGCCCTGCTGTACTGGGCGGCCCCCAACGTCTCGCACCCCGGCTTCCGCTGGATCACCCCCGGCAGCCTGCTGGCCGTCGTGCTGTGGATCGTCGCGTCCGCGGCCTTCGCGTTCTACGTGGCCAACTTCGGCTCCTACAGCAAGACCTACGCCGCCCTGGCCGGGGTCATCATCTTCCTGATCTGGCTGTGGATCACGAACATCGCCGTCCTGTTCGGCGTGGAGTTCGACGCCGAGCTCGCCCGCGAGCGCGCCATCGAGGCGGGCGTGCCGGCCGACGCCGAGCCGTACGTCGAGCCCCGCGACACCCGCAAGTTCAACGAGGACGAGCGCGCGGAGGTCCGCAGGTTCGAGCGGGAGGAGCGCGGCTGACCCACCGCGCGCCCCGGACGGCGGGAAGGCATAGTGGCCCGTGCCCGTCCGTTGACCGTCCGGTCCGCCGGAAGGGGTACAGGGGGCGTATGGGCGAGGAACACAGCAGCGACGAGAGCGGCGGGAGCGCCGTGCATCGGCCGTCGGCGCTGCGGAAGAAGGGCTGACATGGCCGAGGACCGGGAGCGGATCTCCGCCGAGTTCGGTGAGGCGGTCAACATGACCGCCGCCGAGCTGGAACGCTGGCTGCGGACCCCCGAGTCCGAGGCCGCCGGCGACAGGTCCGGGGGCGGCGAGTCGACGGGACACGAGTCCGGCCGCCGCATCACCGAGATCCTCCGCAAGAAGAAGGGCGACCTGTCCGACGACGACTACGCCCACATGCGGAAGGTGACGGGGTACGTCCACCGCCACCTCGCGCAGCGCCCGTCGGGGGACGTCACGGACACCCGGTGGCGGCACTCCCTGATGAACTGGGGACACGACCCGACCAAATAGCGCCCGCGCTCCCCCCGCCGGCCGGGGACACGGCCGCTTGCGCGGCGTGTCCCCGGAACGTGCCGTGCCCCCGGAACGTGCCGCGTCCTCGGGACCTACCGCGTCCTCAGAACGTGCCGCCTCCCCGGGACCGCTCCGCGCGGGGCGTCAGCGGAGGCTGCGCCTGCCGTACATGCTGGCGATCAGGAAGACGCCCACCGCCGCCACGACGACCTGCAGGATCAGTTCGATCCAGTCGATGCCGCTCGTCGCGCTGACCCCGATGGCCCTGGCGATCCCGGAGCCGATGAAGGCGGCGACGATGCCGATCACGACCGTCAGCCAGATGGGGATGTTCTGCTTGCCCGGCAGGATGAGCCGGCCGAGAGCACCGATGATGGCGCCGATGATGATGGCACTGATGATGCCGGTGATTGTCATGTTCCACGCTCCCCCTGATCGCACGGCCTTTCGCCGTACGCCCCCCTGGAACTCGTATGCCCGGCGCGGAAAGAACGACACATAAGACAGATCATTCATTTAACTAATCATTATTGATTAATCACTTTTTCTACTTCGCGTAGAACCGCAGGCGGCACGGAACGGCGGAAAACTGCGGAACGTACCGGAAAACGGTGGGCGCGGCGGGCCGGGGACGCGGCATGGCGGGCCGGCCGGGAACGGCGGGCGCGGCGGGCTCCGGTGGCCACGACGGTCCCGGCTCGACGCCGGGTGCCCGGCACCCCGATGATTCAGATGTCCGCGACGACGGGGACGGCGGCGTCGCCGTACCCCAGAAGACAAGGGGCCGGAAACGATGACGGCGATGTTCACCGCCGCCGCCGGGGGAACGCTGTCCTTCCCCGGCGGCTTCGTCTGGGGGGCCGCGACCGCCGCCTATCAGATCGAGGGGGCGGCGGGGGAGGACGGCCGCGGCACGTCGATCTGGGACGTCTTCACCCACACCCCCGGGCGCGTCGCGGGCGGCCACACCGGCGACGTGGCCTGCGACCACTACCACCGCTACCGCGACGACGTCCGCCTGATGCGGGAGCTGGGCCTGGGCGCCTACCGCTTCTCGGTGGCGTGGCCGCGGATCCAGCCGACCGGTTCCGGCCCCGTCAACGCCGCCGGGCTCGACTTCTACGACCGCCTCGTGGACGAGCTGCTCGCCGCCGACGTCTCCCCCTACGTGACGCTGTACCACTGGGACCTGCCCCAGCCGCTGGAGGACCGCGGCGGCTGGACGGAGCGCGACACGGCCCACCGGTTCGCCGACTACGCGCGGATCGTGCACGACCGGCTCGGCGACCGCGTCGGCACCTGGATCACGGTCAACGAGCCCTGGGTGGTGTCCGTCCTCGGGTACGGCATCGGCGCGCACGCCCCCGGCCGCGCGTCCTGGCGGGACGCCTTCCAGGCATCCCACCACCTCCTGCTCGCCCACGGGCTGGGTGCCCGGGCGCTGCGCGACGCGGGCGCCCGGGAGATCGCCCTGACGCTGAACCTCGCCCCCGTGACGACCCCCGGACGGCTGGACGACCCCGAGGCGGCGCTCTCCGCCGAGGACGCCGCGGCGGTGGACCTCGTCGACTGCCTGATCAACCGGCAGTTCCTCGACCCGGTGCTGCGCGGGGAGTATCCCGCCGCCGTCCTGGACGTCGTGGAGCGGGCCGCCGGCCTCGGGCACATCCGCGACGGCGACCTGGAGACCGTCAACCAGCCGCTCGACCTGCTCGGGGTCAACTACTACAACCCCTGCGTGGTGAGCGCCGAGCCCGGCGAGCCGGCCAACCCGGCCTACCCCGGCACCGAGGGCATCCGGTTCGGCGACGCCTACGCCCCCAAGACCGCCATGGGCTGGCCGATCGTCCCCACCGGCCTGACCCGCCTGCTCGTGCGGCTCTCCCGCGACTACCCGCAGGTCGGCCTGCTCGTCACCGAGAACGGCGCCGCCTTCGAGGACACGGTGTCCGGCGAGCACGTCCACGACGCCGACCGGATCGCCTTCCTGGAGGGCCACCTGCGGGCCGCGCACACCGCCGTCGACGCCGGGGCCGACCTGCGCGGATACCTCGTCTGGTCGCTGCTGGACAACTTCGAGTGGGCCGAGGGGTACGGCAAGCGCTTCGGGATCGTGCACGTCGACTTCGACACCCAGCGGCGGCTGCCCAAGGACAGCGCGCTGTGGTACCGCGACGTCATCCGGAACAACGGGCTGCGCGCCGGACGGGCCCGGCGCCCCACCCTGGAGGAGGTGGCCGCCCGGGCCGGCGTGTCCAGGTCGACCGTCTCCCGGGTGATCAACGGTGAGGCGGCGGTCAGCCCGGAGTTCCGGGCGGTCGTCATGGACGCGGTCACCGAACTCGGCTACGTGCCCAACTCGGCGGCCCGGAGCCTGGTGACCCGGCGCACGGAGTCGATCGCGCTGATCGTCCCGGACGGCGCCCGCGCAGGGGACCCGCTGTTCGCCACGGCCGTGGACGCGGCGGGCCGGGAGCTGGAGCGGGCCGGCAAACGGGTCACGCTCATGTTCGCCGGCTCCCCCGCGGACCGGAACCGGGTGGAGCGCCACCTGGCCGCCGGGCACGTGGACGGGGCCCTGCTGCTGCCGGCCCGGGGCTCCGACCCGCTGCCCGGCGCGCTGGCCGGGACGGGCGTCCCCGTCGTGTCGCTGGGCAGGCCGCCGGCCGCGGTGGCGCTGCCGTACGCCGGGACCGACGACGCGGGCGGGGCCGCGGCGGCGGTCGGACACCTGCTCGGCCGGGGGCGGCGGCGGATCGCGACGATCCGCGGGCCGGTGGACCTCGCCGCCGCGCGGGACCGGTTCGACGGCTACCGGAACGCCCTGCGGGACGCCGCGTGCCGGTCGGCCGACGCGGTCGGAGACCTCGGCCGCGCCTCGGGGGCCGCCGCCATGCGCGAGCTGCTCGCCGCGGACCCGTCGCTGGACGCGGTCTTCGTGGCCGGCGACCTGATGGCGGTCGGCGCCCTGCACGCGCTGCGGGAGGCCGGACTGCGGGTGCCCGAGGACGTCGCGGTCGTTGGGTTCGGCGACGAGGAGGACGCCGCCTACGCCGTCCCCCCGCTGACCACGGTGCGCGTCCCGTGGTCGGACCAGGTCCTGGCGGCGGTGCGCCTGCTCCTGCGCCAGATCGGCGGCGGCCCCTCGTCCTCGGTGATCCTCCCCACCGAGCTGGTCGTCCGGTCCTCCTCGTGACGCCCGCCGGTACGGCGGGCCGCCCGGCGCGCCGTACCGAGCCTCGCCGTACCGGGCTCCGCCGTTCCGCGGCGGTACGGCGGGCTGCGGCGGTACGGCGAGGCCATCCTTTCCACCCTTGACCGGGACAGGGGTGTGCACCGGCGGGCCGATCGTCCATCGTTGGGGATGACGATTACGGAATCGTCTGCGAGACCGGAACAGGCACCGGGCGAGGTGCCGCGAGCACGCGGAGGCGGGCATGGAAGACCACGACGTCACGGGATCCAGGGTGGAGATCGAGACCACCGTCGGTCTGCCCCCGGAGCGGCTGTGGGACCTCATCACGGACGTGCCGCGGATCGCCGACTGGAGCCCTGAGTGCGAGCACCTGGCCTGGCTGGACGCCGATGACGCCGCGCCGCGGGTCGGGGCGCGGTTCGAGGGGCGCAACCGCCGCCAGGACCGGGTGTGGACGGTGACGTCCGTGGTCACCGAGGCCGACCGCCCCCGCTCGTTCGCCTGGGCGGTGCTCGACCGCGCGGGCGACCCGGAGCGTCCCTCCTCCCGGTGGCGCTACGACCTGGAGCCGGCCGAGGAGCCGGGCCGGACCGTCGTGCGGCACAGCTTCGAGCACGGGCCGGGCGACAGCGGCCTGCGCGAGATGATCCGGAGCAACCCGGAGATCGCCTCGGTCATCCTCGACGTACGGCTGGGCGAGCTGCGCAAGCACATGACCGAGACCCTCGACGCGATGACCCGCGACTGAGCACCGTCCGTACCCTCTCCTGCCGCGCGGGGCGCGGTCACGGCGCCGTCGGCCGCCGGGCCGCACCGCTGCACCCTCCCCCGGCACCGGGGCTCGATGCACGGGACTCGGCGCACGGGACTCGATGCACGGGACTCGGCGCACGGGACTCGATGCGCGGGACTCGGCGCACGGGGTGACGCGTCCCGGGCGCGGTCAGGTCTCGTCGCCCTCTTCCTCGGCGACCACGCGCTCGTAGGTCCGCAGCGTCTCGATGAACATCAGCCGCTCCTCGGGGGTCAGCGGCTCCAGGGCGGCGCGCCAGGCGCGCGCCCCCTTCGCCAGCCACCCGTCGACCGCCTCCCGGTTGGCCTCGGCGATGCACACGATCGTGCGGCGGCGGTCGGCGTCGTCCTCGCGCCTCTCCACCACGCCTCTCCGGCTCAGGTCGCCCACCATCAGGCTCACCGTCGCGGGCGCCACCTCCAGGCGCGCGGCCAGCTCGTTGACCCCGAGAGGGCCGTCGAACAGCAGGTACGACAGCAGCGACAGGTGCCGCGGGGCGAGGTTGAGCGACTGGAGCCGCGGCGGAACCTTGATCCGCTTGGTGCGCCCGACCATGCGTGGCATCAGGAGCAGCAGCGTCCGGATCCCGTCCTCGACGCTCAGGCCACCGGTTGACATACCTTGATCTCCAAAATAGCTTTGCTACTAAAGCAAAAGTTCCTCGTTGTCCGGAGGCTACCGAAACACGCCTCCGCGCGGATCGGAGGGATCGGCACGTGGCCGACGATTTCAACCAGCGGGTGATCGACGAGTTCCGCGCGAACGGCGGCAGGGTCGGCGGCATGTTCGAGGGCGCGCCGCTGGTGCTGCTGACGACCGTCGGAGCCAGGACCGGCAGGCCCAGGACCACCCCCGTCATGTACGCGCGGGACGGGGAGCGCATCCTGGTCTTCGGATCCAACGCCGGGTCCGACAGCCACCCTGCCTGGTACGGGAACCTCCTGAGGCGCCCGCGCGTCACCGTCGAGATCGGGGACGGAGAGAAGGTCGAGAGCCGCACCGCGACGGCGACCGTGCTGCGCGACGCGGAGCGGGACGAGGCCTACGCCCGCCAGGCCCGGCTCGTCCCCGCCTTCGCCGGCTACCAGGCCGCGACCTCCCGCGTCATCCCGGTGGTCGCCCTGTACTGGGCGGACGACCCGCGGGCCCGGGCGATCGGCGACGAACTGGTGCGGATCCACGCGGGGATCCGCGAACGGCTCGCGGCCACCCGCGCGAAGGTGGACGAGGCCCTCACCGGCTCCGGGGACGCCAGTGGGGCGACGGGCCCGGACCGGGGAACGACCGCCGGGCCGGAAACGGGGGTCGGCCCGGCCGCCGGGCCGGGCGTCGGGTCCGGCACCGGCGCCGGCGCTGACATCGGCGCCGAGCTGCGCGAACACTGCCTGACGCTCTGCTCCGCGCTCCACGAGCACCACACCCGCGAGGACACCGCCGGTTTCCCGCTCCTGGAGCGCCGGTTCCCCGGCCTCCGCCCCGCGCTGGAGAGGCTGCGGGGCGAGCACGTCGCCCTGGCGGACCTCATCCGCCAGGTGGAGGAGCTGTTCTCCGGCCCCCGCACGGCGGACCCGGAGCGGATCGGCAAGGAACTCGACCGGCTGACCGCCGAGATCGAGGCGCACTTCGCCTACGAGGAGGAGCACCTCGTCGGGGCGCTCAACGCGCTGGACACCGGACAGCCACCTCGCTGAGACCGTGAACGCCCCGCCGGAGTCGTGATCGCGACCCGCCCGCGCTGAGACGGCGAACCGTCCCGCGTCAAGCCGTGACCACCCACCAGGACCGTGGACCGCCCCGCGCCCCGGCGGCCGTACGGCCGCCGGGGCGCGGGGCGGCCGTACGGAATCTCGGGCCGGTCAGCGGGCGGCGATCGCCGCGAGCCGCGCCGCGGAGGTGCCGAGCCCGGTGGGCGCGAACGGGAAGCCGGCCACGGCGGTGAACCGGTGACGGAGCAGCTCCGCCTCGGTGTACCGGGCGCACCGGCGGTGCCACTCCAGGATGCCGGACATCCACTCCTTGAGGTCGTCGGCGTGGCGGGTGAGGACCCGGCGGACCGGCTCGTCGAGGCCGAAGTCGTCGAACAGGGCGGGAAGCTCCTCGGCGACGATGTGCTCGAACTGCCGCATCCGCGCCTCCATCAGGTCGGCCACGACGTCCCGGGCGGTGAGCCGGTCCACCCCGAGGAAGTGCTCCACCACCACGACGATGTTGTGGAACTCGCCCTCGAACTCGACCTCCTTCTGGTAGGAGAACAGGTCGTTGGTGAAGCAGGCGTAGTCCTGCGCCGCGGTGTCCAGCTCGCGGATGGTCCGCGTCCGGTAGAGCTCCTCGGGCACCACGTCGGAGTGCGCGAGCCGGGCCAGGCCCATCGTCATGTCCGACCCGAACGTCCTGCGGCGCATCTCGATGTAGTCCACCGGGTCGGGGACGCGGTTCTGGGCCTGGTTGACCAGCTCCCACAGCCAGCTTGAGGTCATTTCCTCGACCGCCAGTCGGAACCGCCGCCGGTGGTCGGCCGTCATCGGCCCCGCCGTACGCCGCCACAGGTCCGCGAGGCCCGCCTCGATCGGGTTCGCCGGCTCGGGGACGGGCTCGTCGTCCAGCGGCATGAACAGGCGCAGCCGCTCGTCGCAGAGCTTGGCCGCCGCGAGGTCGCGGGTCGCGCCGAACACCAGGGGGAAGTAGTCGTCGCCGTACGTCCCCCAGGCCAGCCAGTCGGACGACAGGTCGAGCTGCCCGGGGGTCGCGTCGGCGTGGATCATGGCGGCGCAGTGCGGGAAGTCGAAGCCGCGGAAACGCCGCTCGTCCCACACCCCGCCGCCCTCCACCCCGGGCACGGAGCCGAACATGCCCATCTCCCTGGCCCAGCCGACCGCGTGACGCCGGGCGGCGTCCAGGTGGGGGTTGGTGCGGACCGGGTACGGCATGCGCAGGGCGGGCAGCGGCAGGTGCCCCACCGGGCGGAACGGCGCGAAGAGGTGCTGCCGCGCCCGGGTCCGCAGCCCGAGCCTCCCCGCGGAGGGCACGAGCCTGGCGGCGGAGGTGCCGAGACCGGTCGGGCCGCCCGGCGCGGTGACCGGGCCGGAGACGGCGGCCGGGCTGGAGAAGGCGAAGCCGGAGACGGCGCCCGGGTCGGAGACGGCGGGGCCGGACACGGTGGCGGCGGCCGGGTCGGCGGCGTCGGTGGCGTCGGTGGCGGTGACGTCGTTCATGTACCGGCTGGACCGCGCGTGCCACTCGTGCCCGCCGGACTGCCAGTCCTGCAGCCCCTTGACGTAGGCCGCCACCGCGACCAGCTCGGACGGGGACGCGGAGTGCTCGGCCAGCAGGGCCGGGACCTCGATCAGCGCCGTGTTCTCGAACTGCTGCAGCCGCGAGGTCAGCAGGTCGTTGACCAGCTCGGCCGCCTCCTGCGTGGGGCAGTCGAAGAACCGCTCGAAGACCAGCACCGCGTTGGAGTTCTCACCCTCCTCCCGGACCTCGCGCTGGTAGGAGAACAGGTCGTTGCGCAGGTGCACGGCGTCGGAGAAGGTGTCCGACAGCACCCGCATCGGCCTCGTCTCGGCGAAGACGTCGGGGATCTCCGCGCCGGCGGCGTACTCGACGAGGTTCGCCGACCACGGGGCACCGCCGACCCGCCTCCTCATCTGGACGTACTCGATCGGGTTGGCGATCCGGCCGCGGTCGATGTTGTCCAGCTCCCACATCGACTCGACCATCAGGTTGTGCGTGCTGGTGACGAAGCGCCGCCGCCACCCCTCGGACATCGCCGGAATCGTGCGCTCCCACAGGTCCGCGAGGCCCTCCTCGGCCGGGTTCCCCGGCTCCGGCGGCGTCTCGCCGTCGGCGGTCATGAACCGCTCCAGGCGGTCGAGGTACGCCTTGGCCCCGGCGAGGTCGCGGGAGTACTTGAAGTGCTCCAGGAAGTGGTCGTCGAAGAAGAACACCCAGACGTACCAGTCGGTGACCAGGTCGAGGGTGGGGCCGTCGCAGTCGGGGTGGGTGTAGGCGCACATCAACGCGTAGTCCATGCGGGCCAGCGCGTCATCGTCCCAGACGACGCCGCCACCGGGCCGAGGCGCGTCGAGCATGCCCATCCGCCGGGCCCAGTCCGTGCTGTGCTCCCGGGCACGTTCCAGGTGGGGGTTCAGCCTCGCCGGGTACGGCATGTAGAAGTCGGGCAGCGTGAAAGCCTGCATGGGGGCGCCTACTCTCGTGCTCCTGGACCTTCGCCCGGCGGGCCACGCTCGCCCCGCCCGGACATGACCTGTCACTGATGGTAACGAGACTGGCACTTTACGCGCCCGGTCCGCAAGGAGATACGGCGAACCCGGGTCCTCCGACGGGGAGGACCCGGGTTCGCCGGGTCACCCGGCGCGCAGTTCCCCCGGCCGGACCCAGCGGCGCAGGATCGGCCGCGCCGCCCTCGCCACCAGCACGGCGGCCAGCACGCCGATCCCGGCCATCGCCGCCGCCCCGGCGACGGAGACGGCCAGCGCACCGGGCCGCCGGGCGTATAGCTCGGCCAGGAGCAGGACCACGACGCCCGTCCCGGCGACCGCGCTGACCACGCACACCGGCAGCGCCGCGACGAGCGCCTGCCGGGTGAGGACCCGCCCCAGCGCGGGGACGGGGACACCGGAGGCGGCCAGGACGGCGAACGACCTCCGGTGGTCCAGCAGTGCCTCGGCCTGGTGCGCCACGAGGGCGCCGGCCGAGGTGACCATGGCCGTCAGCAACGCGAGGTACAGCAGCGCGTAGGACGCCGCCTGGAAGGCGGTCAGGTCGCTCTGGAACACGGTGAGCGCCTGATGGGCGCCCACGGCCGAGCCGAAGAACACCGTCAGCCCGACCACCGACAGCGCGCGGGCCCACGCCCGGGGATCGGCCTCGACCATCCGCGCGGCCAGCAGCGTCTCGGGCGCCGCCGCCCCGCGCCCGGCCCGGCGGGCGGCCATTCTGATCAGCCACGCGGTGGCCAGCACCAGGCCGAAGAGCAGCAGCACCGCCCCGGCGGCGATGGCCACGGCCGCGCCGTACTTGCCCCCGAGGAGGAACCTGCCCTTCCCGGCGAGCGCGGCCGCCAGCAGTCCGACGCCCAGCGCGACGAGGGCGAGATCGCGCACCCTCGGCCCCCGCGGCCGGGCCCGCCGTACCACGCCGAGCGGGGAGGCCACCACGTGCCGGCCCGCCCGCAGGCCGGACAGCGCGCCGCCGAGCACGACCGCGGCGAGCACGACCGGCGTCCAGAGCAGCGGGCGCACCGGCACGACGTCGCCCAGCGACCACCTCGCCACCAGGGCGGCGAGCAGGTAGACCGCCGCGCCGAGCGTCCCGCCCGCCAGCGCCGACCATCCGCTCTCGGCCGCCCCGGTGAGCCGTACCTCGCGCGGTGTGGCCCCGGCCAGCCGGAGCGCGGCCAACCGCCGTTCCCTGGTGGCGGTGGCCAGGCGGCTCACCTGGTAGATGAACGCCGCGGCGGGTACGGCCAGCAGCGCCAGGGTGAGCGCCACCATGAGGCGCGGCTCCTTCTCGGTGAGGATGCCGAGAGCGCCGCGCCGCGCGTCGAGCCGGAACGCCGTGAGGTGCGCCGCCGCGCACAGCAGGACGGTCGCGAGCGCCGCCCCCGCGGCCATCAGGCGCCCACGCGCCCGCTCGCGGCGGGACCGCCCCCGGGCGAGCATCCGGACCACGGTGATCATCGGCTCACCCCGCCGGCCGCCGACGCCCCGGCCGCCGCCTCTCCGGGCGTCCCGTCCGCCGTTCCTCCCGTCGCCGCGGTCGCGCCCGCGACGACCCGGCCGTCCCGCAGCGCGATCTCCCGGTCGGCGTAGGCGGCCACCCGGTTGTCATGGGTGACGACCACCAGCGTGGCGCGACTCTCCCGGGCCGCGCCGACGAGCTCGCCCATCACCCGTTCCCCGGCCAGCGAGTCGAGTGCGCCGGTGGGCTCGTCGGCGAAGATCACCCGCGGTTCGGCGGCCAGCGCGCGGGCCACCGCGACCCGCTGGAGCTGGCCCCCGGACAGCTCCGCTGGCCGCTGCCCGGCGCAGTCCGCCACGTCCAGCCGCTCCAGCCAGGAGCGGGCGGCCTCCAGGGACTCCCGCCGCCCTCGCCCGCCGAACAGCAGCGGCAGCACGACGTTCTCCTCCGCGGTCAGCTCGGGCACCAGCTCGCCGAACTGGAAGACGACGCCGAAGTTCTCCCGGCGCAGCCTCGTCCGGGCGTCCTCGTCGAGGGTGTCGAGACGCCGCCCGGCGAACAGGACCTCGCCGGCCTCGGGGCGGATGATCCCGGCCAGGCAGTGCAGCAGGGTGGACTTGCCGGAGCCGCTCGGGCCGGTGACGGCGACGACCTCCCCCTCCCCGATCTCCACGGACGCGCCGTCCAGCGCCGTGGTCCGGCCGAAGGACTTGCGCAGCGTTCGCGCCTCAAGCATCGGTCTCTCCCTTCAGCACGGTGTGCCGTTCCAGCGCCGTCTCGATCCATCGCAGGTCGGCGTCGAGGTGCTGGAGCGCGTAGTCGGCGGCCAGCACCTGCGCGGGCGACCCCGACGCCTTGCGCGCGGTGAGCTCCCGCATCCGCGTCAGATGGGCGGCGCGTTGCCTGAGCAGGTACTCCTCGGCCGTCCCGCCCGCCAGGGTCGCCACCACCACCCGCGCGAACAGCGGGCTCGCGACGTACGGCGCGGGTGCCTCGATCTCCGCCAGCCACCGGTCCAGCTCGGCCCGTCCGGCCTCGGTGATCGCGTGCACCGTGCGCTCCGGGCCACCCTCCTGGGCCGTCCCGGCCACCTCGGTGAGCCCGCCACGTTCCAGCCGTTGCAGGGTCGCGTAGACCTGCCCGTAGGCGAGCGGCTTGGCGCCCGGCAGGCGCTGGTCGTGCTCTTTCTTGAGTTCGTAGCCGTGCTTGGGCCGCTCGCTGAGCAGCCCGAGCAGGACATGTCCGGTTGACATGATCGCGACTATACATGCGCTGTATACATGGAGCGAATAGTTTCAGCCGGCGCGACCCGGCCGCGATTCATCCGGCCGCCGGACCGGCGTCATTCCTCCGCGAGGGCCAGCAGCTTCGTGACGGTGTTCCAGTTGCGCATCGTGGCCTGCGTGTTCGACCGCTTCTCCAGCAGGGGCGGCAGCTTCGGACGCCGCAGGCCGTCCGGGAAGTGCACGTAGAGCTCGCGCCTGCCCACCGCCATCTCCTCCGGCGCGTACTCCTCCGGATCGAGGGCCGCGAGCACCTTCCGATCGGGGGCCTCCGCCAGGAAGAACACTCCGAACTTGGCCGGGTCCCGCACCTCAAGCGGGTTCTCCTCGACCACGGCGCGCAGTTCCGCGGCCGTCCGCACCATGACGGCCACCGACAGCCCCAATTCCGCGGTGATCCGCCGCTCGATCGCCGCTGCGACCCGCTCGGGCCGCTTCTCCGCCGGGGTGAACAGGGCGTTCCCGCTCCGAAGGTGGGTCCGCACACCGGTGTGGCCGAGCCCTTCCAGCAGCGCGCGGAGATCGGACATCGCGACCGTGGTCGCGGGGTTGACGTTGATGCCGCGCAACAGCGCCACGTACCGCATCGAACCGCCTTCCTCTCGAAGAGCTCTCGGGCGACGCTACCGCCCGTACCTGCCGACCGATGTCAGGTTCCCCGGAACCCGTTCGTCATCGGATCTCCCGACCAGGAACAGGCGCTTGCGGCCGACGAGGTCGGCGATCCTGCCGAACAGCAGCGTGAACCCGGCGGCGGACAGGGCGAAGGCGGTGGCCACCCACTGGAGGTCCGCCAGGGAGAAGCCGAGCCCCGCGCCGACGGCGGGCAGCGCGACGTTCAGGATCGAGAAGTCCACGGCGATCATGAACTGGGCGCCGAGCAGCAGGGTCAGCACCAGCTTCTGCCGCCCGGTCATGCGGGCTCCCCGGCCGGGTTCGCCCTGGACGGGTGCCGGTGGGGTGGGGCCGTTCCGGGTGGACGCGGGCCGGACGGGCCCGCCCTCGGCGGGGGCGGGTCGGGCGGGCGCGTCCTGGATGGGCGCGACCCGGTCGAGCATGGACATCAGGGATCCTTCCTGAAGAGGCGGCCATTAATGAAACTGGAGTCCCATTAGAATGAGAGAACGGTAACAGAGGTCGCCCCGTAATGGAACAGAAGTCCCGTTATGACCGCTGACCGCTCGGCCGCCACCGCTCAGCCGTCGCGGTCGCGGTCGCGCGTGACCGCGCACGTCACGGGCTACGCGAATCCGCGTACGGCGACGCCTCCGGTGAGCGGATGACCCGCACCGCACGACGCGGACACACTCGGCGCATGCCCACCGTTCTCATCCGCGCCTTCCGCGCGCCCGACCTCCGCGGGAAGCTGCTCTTCACCCTGGGACTGATCGCCCTGTTCCGGTTCGGGCAGATCCTGCCCTCGCCCGGCGTGGACGTGACCGCGGTACGGCGATGCCTGAGCGACACCGGCGGCGGACTGGTCGACATGCTGCAGCTGTTCAGCGGCGGGGCGATGCTGAAGCTGTCGGTCTTCGCACTCGGCGTCATGCCGTACATCACCGCGGGCATCATGATGCAGTTGCTCGCCGTACTGATCCCGCGCCTCACGGAGCTCAGGAAGGAGGGGCAGGGCGGGCAGGCGAAGATCACCCAGTACACGAGATACGTGGCGGTGGCGCTGTCCGTGCCCTACGCCGCGACGATCGTGGCGACGGCCCGCTCCGGTCAGATCTTCCCCACCTGCCGGCAGCGGCTGCTGCACGACCAGGGCATGATGACGGTCGTCGTCATCACGACCGTCATGGTCGCGGGCACCTGCGTGATCATGTGGCTGGGCGAGCTGATCACCGAGCGGGGGATCGGGAACGGCATGTCCATCCTGATCTTCACCCAGACGGTCGCCGTCTTCCCCTCCTACGTGTCGAACATCTTCCGGCTCAGCCCGTTCGCGCTGGCGACGATGCTGGTGGCGGGGGTCTTCCTGGTGGCGGCGGTGGTGTTCGTCGAGCAGGCGCAGCGGCGGATCCCCGTGCAGTACGCCAGGCGCATGGTCGGGCGCAGGATGTACGGCGGGACCTCGACATACCTACCGGTCAAGGTCAACCAGGCCGGGATCGTCCCCGTCATCTTCACCTCCTCGCTGCTCTTCCTGCCGCAGCTGGCCGTACAGCTGACGGGCGGCACCGGGCCGGTCGCGGAGTGGGTCTCGCGCTACCTCACCTCCGGCGACCACCCGGTCCACATGACGGCGTACCTGCTGCTGGTCGTGGCGTTCACCTACTTCTACGTGTCGATCACCTTCGACCCGGACGAGGTGGCCGACACCATGAAGCGGTTCGGCGGGTTCGTGCCCGGCATCCGGCCCGGCCGGCCCACCGCCCACTACCTGCGGTTCGTGCTCTCCAGGCTGACCGCGCCGGGAGCGGTCTACCTCGGTGTGCTGTCGCTCATCCCGATCGTCGCCTTCGTGGTGCTGCGCGACCCGGCGACGCAGCAGAACTTCCCGTTCGGCGGGACGACCGTGCTCATCATGGTCGGCGTGGGCCTGGAGACCGTGAAGCAGATCCAGGCGCAGGTCGAACAGCGCGACTACCGGGGTTTCCTGCGGGACCGCGGAACCGCGGGGGCCTGGGACGGCGGGCGGCCCCGGCGGGCCAGGGACGGCGAGCGAGTCCGGCGGACCGAGGACGGCGGGCAGACCCGGCGGACCGGGAACGGCGGGCGGGCCGGGCTCCTTCGGGACCCCGGAGGTCTCAGGGGATCGCCAGACCGGATCTGACCGCGAACACGACGAGCTGGGCCCGGTCGCGGGCCCGGAGCTTGACCATGGCACGGCTGACATGGGTGCGCACCGTGTCGGGGCTGATGACCAGCTCCCGGGCGATCTCGTCGTTCGACCGGCCGGTGGCGACCCAGGCGACCATCTCGCGTTCCCGAGGGGTGAGGGAGTCGAGACCCTCGACCGGACCGGCGTCGTGGCGGCCGAACAGGCCGATGACCTTCCGCGTGACGGACGGCGAGAGCAGCGCCTCCCCCGACGCGACGACCCTGATCGCGTGGGCCAGCTCCTCCGGGGCGCCGTCCTTGAGGACGAACCCACTGGCCCCGGCCTGAAGCGCGGCGAAGACGTACCGGTCGGTCTCGAAGGTCGTGACGACGACCACCCGGGTGCCGTCGAGCGCGGGATCGGCCGCGACGGCCCGCAACGTGTCGATGCCGTCCATTCCCGGCATGCGGATGTCGAGCAGGAGGACGTCGGGCCGGGTGTCGGCCAGCAGCCGGAGGGCCGCGGCGCCGTCGGCCGCCTCACCGGCGAACTCCAGATCCGGCTCGCGTTCGATGAGGGCCCGCAGCCCCATGCGCACGACGGCCTGGTCATCGGCGACCGCGACGCGGATCGGACCGGCCGGCGCGCTCACACGTCCCCCCGGAAGCCCGCGCCGTCCACGGGGAGGCACACGCCGTCCCTGGGGAAGCGCGCGACCACCCCGAAGCCGCCGTCCGGGCGAGGCCCCGCGGCGAACACGCCGCCCGCCTCCGTCACCCGGGCCCGCATCCCGGCGAGCCCCCGTCCTCCGGCCGCCCGGACCCGGCCGAAACCGGCGGGCTCGGCCGCTCCGGGGGAGCCGCCTCCCCGGTCGACGACCTCCAGGACGAACTCGCGCGGCCCGTCGGCGAGGCGGACCAGGGCTCCACCCGGACCGGCGTGACGCGCGACGTTGGTCAGCGCCTCGCGCACCACCCGGTAGACAGGCTCTTCGAGCCCCGCGGGGACGTACGGCTCGGCCGGCTCGACGTCCACGGGCAGGCCCGCCGCCCGCACTCCGCCGACCAGCCGGAGCAGGTCGTGGTCCGCGGGCTCGGGGTCCATGACGTCGAGCGCGGAACGGAGCCGGCCGAGTGCCTGCGCGCTGGTCGAACGGATCGCCTCCAGTGACTCGCGGACCCGCTCGGGATGCTCGTCGAGCATGAGCAGCGCGACCCCGGCCTGCATGGCGATGGTCGCGAAGCCGTGCCCGGCGGCGTCGTGCACCTCGTCGGCGAGGCGCGCGCGTTCCGCGGCGACCAACTCCCGCACCCCCGCCGCCGCTGTCATCGCCCCGGAATCCGGTTCGCCCCGGACGGCCCCGGCATCCGGTTCGCCCGGTACGACCTCGGCACCCGATTCACTTCGAACGGCTCCGGTGCCCGGTTCGCCCCGGACGGCTCCGCCCGCCTCCCGGTCCACCGCCGCGGCGCGCCATCGGGGGCGATCCGGCTCCGCGGACCCGGGCCGCCGCTCCGGCTTCACCAGCGGCGCCGGTCGTTCCGGGGCCGCGGCGAGCGCCCAGCCCACCGCGCCCGGACCTCCCGAAACGCCCGAGACCGTACCCGAGGCCCCCAAAGCACCGGAAGCCGTGTCCGGGGTTCTCGAAGCACCAGAGGCCGTACCCGAGATCCCCGAAGCACCCGAAGCGGTATCCGGGGTCCCCGAGACGTCCGAGGCGCCCGCGCCGGACGCCGGGCCCGCCGCGATGTCCGTACTGAACTGCCGCCCGCCCCCGTCGCGCGCCTGGGCGAGACCGCCGGACGGCCACGGGATGGCCAGCCAGCCCACCCACGCCAACATCAGGACGACCGGCAGATCGCGCACCCGGCCCAGCCGGAGCAGCGCCTTCGCGGCCGCGGCGAGGGAGTCGCGCGGACGGCCCTCCGGATGCGTGTGCTCGGTCACCGTCCCCCCAGAACATGCGCGTACGCGCCGATCCTAGCCAGCCCCGGGGCGATCGTGTCCGGGATCGGCACACCCATCCCCGATGACCGCTCTTCCGTGATTCTTCCCGCGGGCCGTTCCCAGCCGTCCCCGGCGCCTCCCCGCGTACCGGGTTCCGCCTCCCGCCCCCGCTCCCGTCTCCACGCCCCGGCGCCTTCCGACGGCCTCGAAAGTTCGCACAAACCATCGAATACCGCGCGGACTTATGTGTAGATTGCCGGACGGAAATCCCCCGCGAGAAGGGCCGCCGCGCATGCCGTCAACTCTCACGCTCACCGTCGACCAGGCGAGGCGACTCGCCGTGGGCGCGCAGTGCCTCGCGAGCCCCGGGCCCGTGAGCATGGAGCAGGTCCTGCGGCGGCTGCGGTGCCTCCAGCTCGACCCCATCGACGTGGTCGCCCGGAGCCACCTGCTGGTGCTGTGGAGCCGCCTGGGCTCCTACGACCGGGCCGAGCTGGACACGCGGCTGTGGAAGGAACGCAGCCTGTTCGAGTTCTGGGCGCACGCCGCCTCGATCGTGCTGACCGAGGACTACCCGATCCACCAGGTCATGATGCGGGGCTTCCCGGCGGGTGACTCCCCCCACGCCCGGGTGGTCCGCGACTGGATGACCGCCAACGAGCGCCTGCGCCTGCACGTCCTGGAGCGGCTGGACGAGGCGGGCCCGCTGCCGACCGGCGGATTCGACGACATCGCCGAGGTGCCGTGGCAGTCGAGCGGCTGGACCGCGGGCCGCAACGTGGAACGCATGCTCGACTTCCTGTGGAGGCAGGGCACGGTGATGGTCGCCGGGCGCGACGGCCGCCGCCGGCTCTGGGGCCTGGCCGACCGCTGCCTGCCCGACTGGACGGACCGCGAGCCGCTCTCCTCCTCCGAGGCGGTGGCGCGGGCGGCCGAGCACGCGCTGCGGGCGCTGGGCGTGGCGCGCCCGGCGGACATCGAGCAGCACTTCATCCGGAACCGCTACCCCGACCTGCCCGTCACCCTGGCCGCCCTGGAACGCGCGGGCCGCGTCCACCGCGTCCGCCTCGGCTCCGGCGACGCCGAGACCTGGTACGTCCACGACGACACCCTCCCGCTCCTGGAGACCCCGGACGACGGGTTCTCCCGGACGGTCCTGTTGTCGCCCTTCGACAACCTCATCTGCGACCGCGCCAGGACCGAGCGCCTGTGGGACTTCGTCTTCCGCACCGAGATGTACGTCCCCCGGGCCAAGCGCCGCTACGGCTACTACGTCCTGCCCGTCCTGCACGGGGAACGCCTGATCGGCCGGATCGCGCCGCGCTTCGACCGGCGCGCCGCCGTACTGACGGTGGAGGGCGTCTACGCCGAGCCCGACGCCCCCGCCTCTGCCGCCGAGCCGGTCGCCGAGGCCGTCGCCGCCCTCGCCGCGTTCCTCGGCGCCCGGACCATCACGTACGGCGGGCCGGTCCCGGACGCCTGGCGCGCGGCCCTGCACGCCCGCTGAACCCCGGCGTCCCCGTCCCCGGCGCGCGGACGCCGGAGACGGGGACGGGAACCGGAACGGGCCGTCAGCGCCGGACCGTGTTGACGATCTCCTTGGGATCGGAGAAGTCGAAGAGGTCCTCGACCTTCAGATCCTTCTCGTCGACGACCTTGTCGGCGGGCGGGGCGACGACGGTGATCGGCATGCCCCAGTCGGTGTAGCGGGTGTCGGTCCTGAAGGTCATCGAGAGCTTCTTGTCCAGCCGTGCGGTCTCGGTGCTCAGCATGCGCTGGACCAGGCCGTCACCGTTCGTCCAGATTCGCCAGGAGATCGTCTTCTTCGCGGCCTGGCGGGCGCTCTCGCGGCCGAAGGCGCCGGCGTAGGTCTTGGGCGACGCCTTGGACAGCTCGGCGTGGCTCGTGGTGCCCTGGTAGAGGAAACCACCGGGTGCGGACGTCCGCTTCGCGCCCTTCAGCATGGTCTTCAGGACCGCCGGCTCGAAGACGTTGATGGTCTGGCTGCTGACGGCCTTGAGGTCGGCGGGGGCCGCCGTGCGGACGAACTCCTTGTCCTGGGGGACCATCTTCCGGTAGAGGTCGCTGGAGACGTACATCTTCCCGCCCACGACGGTCACGGAGGACGGGGCGAAGAAGTCGAAGGACACCACGCCGCCGTCGCCGTCGCCGTCCTTGAGGAGCTTTTCGAGCTCGGGTTCGGCGACCATCTGCCAGGTGGCGTCGAAGGCGACCGGTCCGGAACGGCTGAGCTGCAGCCTGGCGTTGTTCCGGATCCGCACCGCGGATTCCTTGTTGACGAGCAGCCGCGTGACCTCGGCGAGCTGGACGCCGTGCTCGTCGCGGAACTGCCGCTTGACCGCCTGCACCGGATCCGGAGAACCCGCCTGCGCGGCGGCGGGCACAGCGGTGACCGGCACGGACGCGATCAGCGCCGCGACGGTGAGGACAATCCATCGCCTCATGAGGCTTTGTCCCTTTCTGGAGGGGTGGGAGAGCACCAAAGAGGCCATCATTCCAAAAGCGGATGAATGTTGCACAGGATATACGTGATGAAATAGTGCAGATTTGCCGTAATTCCCGGCGAAGAACCACAGCCAGCGGAAAAGAGCCGTGTTCCTCCCGGACGTGCCGCCCGGACCCGGCTCTCCCCTCACCCGGAGGGCTCACGTGTTCGTCGGGCCGCCCCCGCGGGCGCGGGGCCGGCTCCCCCTCATCTGGAGGGCTCACCCGCCGCGGGCTCCCGCACCGCCGCCGGCCGTTCCCCCGTCGCACGCCGGGCAAGCCGCCTGCCGAGGCGCTGGGCGGGGGCCTCGACCAGCCGGTGGGTCAGGTAGGCGAGCGGCACCAGGACGAGGAAGAACAGCGGAAGGTTCGGGACCACCCGCAGCAGGAGCGGGTGCAACAGGTAGAGGGAGAAGCTGATCACACCGAGATGGGTCAGCCAGCGCGGGAACGACCTGCGCCGCAGCGCGAACCCGGCCGCGAAGAAGGCCGCGGCCAGCAGGAGCGCCGGGGCCCAGCCGGGGTCGTCCTTGGCGAGGAGCCCGCAGGCCAGGACCACCAGCACGGTGGCGGCGGCGGTGCGCCACCGGATCGCCCCCCGCTCCGCGCGGTACACGGCCGTGCCGGCGAACATCATGGCCAGGACGATGAGACCCTGCCACGCGCCGATCCGGCTGCCGAGGACCACCAGGGCCAGGCCGAGGACCCCGCCCGACACCGCGGCGGCCACCCGCTTCCGGCCCCGCCCGCACGCCGACACCGCGATCACCGCGACGGCCGCCACCCCGAGCAGCGCGGCCACCAGGTCTGCGCCCCCCTTGATGGCCGGGCGCGGCAGCAGGAGCCCCAACGGCACCGCCACCAGCGCCAGGACGACCGCGATCACGGCCGACCGGTGCGCCTGCCGTACGGCGAACAGCCCGGCCGTCAGCAGGTAGAACGCCATCTCGTAGGAGAGCGTCCACATCACGCCGATGACGGCGGGCACGCCGAGCAGCTCCTGCAGCATCGTCGCGTTCCCGAGGACGACCAGAGGCAGCGGACGCGCGCCGAGCCCCGGGTGGAGGTCGAACGCCCCGGCGGCGGCGAGGAGCAGCGCCAGGACGACCGCGACGGCCAGCAGGGGAAGAAGGCGGAAGGCGCGGCCGACCCAGAAGGCCCGCAGGTCGCCGCGCCGTTCCAGGGAGGCGGGGATGATGTAGCCGCTGACCATGAAGAACACGAAGACGCCCCATGTGCCGACGTCGATCCTGCGGTCCACCTCGGCCCAGATGTCCGGCAGGAACGTCCAGCCCGAGTGGTGCAACACGACGGCGAGCGCGGCGGGTCCGCGCAGGGCGTCCAGCCAGGCCAGCCGGGAGGAATTCGGGGGCATTCGCCCGACTTTAGGCGATGAAAACCGGTGCCGGGCTCCGGGGATTCACCGGCTGACACGTTCGACCGCCTCGGCCGCGGCCGCCTACGCTGATGCGCGGACCGGTCCGGGCGCGGAGAGGACCCGGAGAGGACCCGGAGAGGACGTGCGGATGGGCGGCAAGGCGGATGCCGGCTGGACGGCGCCGCTCGGCCAGATCGCCGGGGTCTGGCTGGTCGGCTCCCTGCTGGGCCCGTTACTGCTGGAGGCCGGCGCGATGGTCCTCTTCGGCGGCCATCCCCTCCTGCTCGCTCTCCCCGCCGCCCTCATGGTCGGCACGCTGTACCTCGTCGCCCGGCTCACCCCCCGGGGATCCGCGTTGACGTCGCGCCGGGCGGGGGGCCGGCTCTCCTGGTCGGCGCTCGTGCTCCTCGTGGGGGCGGCGGGCTGGGCCGGCGGCGCCTGGGCCACCTCCGACCTGGACCTGCCCTTCGGCCGGCAACCGCTGATGACCCTGGCCTGCGGCCTGCCGTTCGCACTGGCCGCGGGGCTGCTCTCCCGGCGCGCGGTCTCCCTCGGCGCCGTCGTGGTGACCGTGGCGCTGGCGGCCACCGGAACGCACCTCGCCGACCGGCAGCGCGCCGACGGGGAGGAGAAGGCCATCGCCGCCCGCCTCGATCCGGTGCGGGACCTGCTCTACGTCGTGGACGTCCCCGGCTACCGGGTCGCCCGCGACTCCTCGGGAGTGAGCGCGTTCTTCGAACCGGTGGACCAGAAGGTGGTCAGGGTCTGGCAGGACCACACCATCTCACTCACCGCCGAACGCGGCGAGCCCGCGACGGCGACGTGCCCGAAGACGTTCCTCAGCGCTCCTCTCGGACGTGACGAACGCCCCCGGTGCGTCCTGGAACGCCCCGGCCTCTGGTACCTCACCGGCCGGATCCCGGAACCGAAGTGGGGATGTCCGTGCGGGCTGCGGGGATACGTCCGGCAGGACGGCGGCGTCCTGGTCAGCGTCCTCTCCTCCGACACCGTGTCCCGGGACGTCCTTCGCGCCGCCGTGCTCGGCGCCCGGCGCCCCACCGACGACGAGGCCCGGAGGCTGGTCCGCCCCTCCTGAGAACCGGCGCGGAGGGACGGGGATCCCAGGGGCCCCGAGGGCGCCGGAGCCGGTGCCGGGTCCTACCGGGCCGGTGAATCGACCAACCGATCAGTCCCGGGAAACCGGTTCTCTCAGGGATGCCGAGCCGGACGCACCTGGTCCGCCACGGATTCCCACATCGGGGAGAGACACCGCAGGCGGGCCGAGCGGTAGAGCACGATGATCAGGGAGATGACGGCCGCGAACCAGACGATGCCCACGGCGGTTTCCAGGCCGACGTAGCCGTACTGCGCCAGTGCGGCGAGCGCTCCCAGCCCGGCCACGGCCCAGCGCAGCACGTCGAGAAGATCCGCCGTGGCTGTCTCCCCGGCGGGACGGATCCGCCTGATGACGGCCTCGACGGCCAGCCAGACGGTGAGCAGCGCGCCGGCCGTCCCGGCGACGCTGATCACCTGTGCGAAGTAGGAGACAGTCCGGTCGTAACCCAATACTCCGCTGGACACGGTCAGGATCGCGAACGAGACGTAGACCATGGCGACGGCGGAGACCCAGGCCGCGGCGAACGGGCCGTCGCCGGATCGCCGCAGCCGGAACAGCCCGGAGGCGCACAGTCCCCATCCGACGGGGTCGAGCAGTAGGTCGAAGCCGTTCAGCCTGAGGGCGCCGAAGGCGAAGACGAAACCGGTGGCGATCTTCGTGACGGGCCGCATGCGCCGTACCTCTCCCTACCTGTCGTCGTGCCTGGACGAGCCGGTCATCGGAACTTGTCCGGGTCCATCGCGTCGTTGCAGACCATGCCGGCGAAGCCCCGCTGCCAGGCGACGGGACTGCTCTGCTGCCGGTCGCCGATGAGGACCGTTCCCTCGAACTCCCCGGACTCCTCCTGCTCCTCCGGCCCCGACAGCTGCCACGAGCCCCACGTCACCTCCGCCGACCCCGAACCCGTCCAGGTCCGGTAGGTGAAGCGAACCGGTCGGGGCTCGTACGGCACCGCCGCGCAGTCGGTGATGAGGACGCGCCTCTCCAGGACCTCTATGCGCCCGCCCTCCACGGTCAGTTCGGTGCGCTCCCCCTTCGCCTCGTCGGCGGGCAGCAGGCGGAGGCCGGGCATCTCCGCCGAGACGCCGGTGATGGTGAAGGGGGCCGAGGCTTCGTTCTCGATTTCGATGTGCAACCTGCCGGACAGCACGCCGTTCTCGTCCACCTCGGCGTGGACGAAGAAAGTATCTATATCCCACCTAATCTGCGGTGTAATTACCCCTGAACTCCACAGGAGAACTGTGATGAACACGAGCAATGCGAAAACGGACAGCAGACCCGGCAATCGGGAGCGCCACGTGCGCCACATGGCGATATCGAATTGCTCCCATGCATTCTCCGCAGTCACGATATAGCACCATATATGGTTGCCCTTTGTGACAGTACCCTCGATGGCCATTTCGGTAATCGCCGTGGCGGCCCTGCTGACGGCGGCCGTGCCGGTCACCCGGGAAAGGCTCGACAGGTTCGTCACGCTGACCGGCCTTTCCGTCACATCGGCCAACGCCCGGCAGGTCATCGATCACTTCACCGTTCTGCGCCGGTGGCGGCTGATCACCCTTGTCGTCGCCGTTCCACCGGCCCTGCTCACCGATGACCCGTTCTATCTGGTCGCGGGCTGGTGCGCCGTTTCCGTTTTCCACGGTGTACGGTCACCGGCCCCGATATCGCGCGCCCCCGGTGATGCCGATGTCCACCGGAGAGTGTGGCTGCTCGGTTCGGCCGCCGCCGCGGTGGCCGGCGTCCACCTGCTGACGAGCCGGGACGTCACACCGGCGCTTCTGGTTCATGCCGCCATCGTGGTCATCGTGACGGCGGCCGTATCGCTCGTCGCCTGGAGGACAAGTGCCGGGCCGGCGTCCGGGGAGCCGGACGACGCGGCCCGGGCCGAGCAGGCCATCGGCCACTGGTCGACCCGGGGCCTCTACCTCGCGGGAACCGCGGTCATGTTGTCGAGTGTGATCCTCACCCCCGGGCGGCCACCGTTGCCGGAACTGCCGGAATACTCGTCAGCCAAGCCGCTTCCGAAGTGGACGGCCACGTTCACGACGGTGCGCGGCTACAAGGAGCCCACCTGTTCGTGGTCCGGCCATCTGGACGCTCCCTGCCGGTCGTGGCGGGTGAACGGGACACCGTTCCCGCAGGCGGCGCCGTACGTCATCAGGCCGGGCGGGGTCCCCCGGCTCGCGCCGTTCGTGCGCAGCCCCGACAAGAAGGCCGTCGTCTACCTGGGCAGGGACGATCGCCGCATGGCGTACCAGGACGCCCGGGGCGTCCACCGCCTCACCGGCGGCCTGGCCGACACCGCGGTGCCCACGCCCGCGTTCCTCGGCCAGAACAGGTACGTCGTCCTGAACGGGGACGGCGCGCAGGTCATCGACACCAGGACCTGGGCCCCGGTGCCGGTCCCCGGCGCCCGGCGGGTCCACGATCTCAACGGGAGCGGGACCGTGTTCACCACGGCGTCCCAGGTGCTCGTGGCCGACCTGCGAGGGAGGACCCGGATGAGCCTTCCCCTCAGGAAGAAGGTCAAGGACTCCCCCGAGGACGCGTACCACCTTCGCCCGGACGGACGCCGCCTCGTGGTCATCCGGGGCCGCGAGGGACGCGTCGAGACCTTCGACGTGGCGACAGGGCGGCTCCTGCGCGGCGTCGTTCCCCGATTCCGCGGGGACGACTTCATCGACATCGGCCTCGGCTGGTCGGAGCAGGGATCCTTCCTGGTGCGCGGCGCCGTGAGCGAGCGCGTCTACCACCTCGACCTGTCGACGGGGAGGCTCTGGAGGCGCGACGGCTGACCCCGGGGGCGACCGCGGCGTCCTTCCGCCCGCGCGAGCCCACGGCCACCGTACGGCGGCCCTTCGCCTCCTGCTGACCAAGGGAGACCGGTTTTCCGGTGGAACCGTACGGTCACGGATGACCTCGCCCGTTCGCGGACTCGTGGTGGCCGCGAGGAGCCTCGTGGCCGGGAGGCTTCTGCGCCTGGGCGGTCGGCCGAACGGCCGAGGGTGGGCCGGGAGGTTCCCTCGATCGGCTGATCCGTGCGGACGGCACCGCTCATACGTTGTGACCGTCATAACCCCGGGCCCTGAGCGTCGACCTGAGTGTCACAAGGAACGAGCAGGTCGCCGGGGTCATTTGCTCCCCACCGACTAAGAGGTCCATCGTGATTTCCAACTGGCCGCGAAGATGGGTTCGAGGGCCGGCGCTCCCGGTGGCGGTGCTGGCCGCCGCCGCCCTTTGGGCCGCGTCCACCGCGCAGGCGTCCACGGCTGAGAAGACGGCTGAGAAGAGTGTGGCCCGGGTCTCCGCCGCCGGCACGCCCACGACTCGATCGCCCGGACCCGCCGCGGCCCCGGCCGGCGGCGAACGGACCGGCGGGAGCCCGGACGCCGCGCGCTCCGAGGGCCGGTGGACGGCGGCCTGGGGAACGGCCGTGCAGCGGCCGACCCCGGGCGACGACGACAACGGCCCCAACTGGTCCATGCGGGGTTTCGCCGACCAGTCGGTGCGGCAGGTGATCCGGATGACGGCGGGCGGATCGAGGCTCCGCGTCCGGCTGTCCAACGTGTACGGCACCAGGCCACTGGCCGTCGCCGGCGCGGCGGTCGGGCGGTCCGCCGGCACCGCCCTCGTCTGGCCGGACTCGGTGCGGCGGCTGACCTTCGGCGGCTCGTCCGGCACGGTGATCCCACCCGGACGGGAGGCCGTCAGCGACGCGGTGACGCTGCCCACCTCCGCGCTGGAGAAGCTGGCCGTCACCCTGCGCTTCGCGCGGCCCACCGGTCCGGCGACCTTTCATCGCTTCACCACCGCCACGTCCTACCGGGCGAAGGGAGACCACCTGACCGACCCCGCCACCGACGCGTACAGCGAGTCGACGAACGCCTGGTACCACCTCGCCGGAATCGAGGTGCAGGGC
Organism: Streptosporangium sandarakinum; assembly: GCF_013409935.1. Classification (GTDB taxonomy): domain Bacteria; phylum Actinomycetota; class Actinomycetes; order Streptosporangiales; family Streptosporangiaceae; genus Streptosporangium; species Streptosporangium nondiastaticum. The sequence continues at coordinate 3,298,159 of NZ_JACCCO010000001.1, forward strand.
GGAGCCGCACCGCACGAGACCGTGGTGGCCTTCGGCGACTCGCTCGTCGACGGCGTCGGCGCGACCGCGGGCACCGACGGCCGATTCACCGACAAGCTCGCCGAGCGGCTGGTCGCGGCACGTCGTCCGGTCGGCGTGGTCAACGCGGGCGTCGCAGGCAGCCGGCTGCTCAACGACTCCTCCTGCTTCGGCGACAGGGCCGCCGCCAGATTCCGGCGCGACGTGCTCGACCGGCCCGGGGTCGGCGCGGTGATCGTCCATCTCGGGGCCAACGACCTCGGCTATCCCCGGCTCGGCGGCGACTGCGTCCGCCCCAACCCACGCGTGACCGTCCGGCAGCTCATCGCGGGTCACCGGGCGTTGATCCAGGCCGCCCACGCCCGGAACATCAAGGTCATCGGCGTCACGATCCTGCCGCTCAAGGGCGCTCTCTTCCCGTTCTGGACACCGGAGATCGAGAAGTCCCGGCTGGCGGTCAACCACTGGATCCGGACCGGCGGAGCGTACGACGCCGTCCTGGACGCCGACCGGGCTCTGGCCGACCCGGCGGACCCCTCCCGTCCCCGTCCCGGCTACGTCTTCCAGGACGGGCTGCACCCGGACGACGCGGGCTATCACGCCATCGCCTCGGCCATCGACCTCGACGCTCTGTGAAACCCCGGCCCCGGCCCCGGCGGAACGCGAGGCCGGGGCCGGGGCTGTGCGCCGTCACGGCTCGCCGCGCCGCCAGGCGTCGGCCTCCAGCGCGGCCGAGACGACCTCGACGGGTCGGCTCACAGGGCGATCGCGTCCGATCCGATCAGCGCCTTGACGTCCCCGGCGAAGGACGGGGCGGCGTCGACCTGGTAGTCCGGCAGCGCCATGACCACCGTCCGGCCGGTGTGACGGCGCAGACGCACCTGGACCGGCACCTTGCCCTGGTGCATCTTGAGGATGTTGCGCAGTTCCTCCACCAGTTCGGCGGTGACCCGCTCCTCCCGCAGGAAGATCGTGACGGGCGGGCCGGAGTCGCTGGTGACGCTGGAGACGTCGATGAGGGTGAGATCCTGGGCGAAGATCGAGATCGCGCCGTCACGGTTGTTGATCTGACCCCCCACCGACACCACGGAGTCCTCCCGCAGCATCGGCCCGTACAGCTCGTAGTTCTTGGGGAAGAACAGGCACTCGACGGCGGAGTCCATGTCCTCGACCACGACGATCGCCCAGAGGTTCCCGGCCTTGTTGACGCGCTTGTCGACCTTCGTGATGAGACCGCAGACCCGGACGTCACCGCGTTCACGGCCGCTGTCGAGCAGGTCGGCGATCGTGGTGTCGCGGTTGCGCACCAGGAGGCGTTCGGTGCCGGCGAGGGGGTGGTCGGAGACGTACAGGCCGAGCATCTCCCGCTCGAAGTCCAGGCGCGTCTTCTTGTCCCACTCGGTGTCGGGGACGGTGACGGTGAAGGCGTTCTCCTCTGTGTCGTCGGTACCGCCGAACAGGGAGTCCTGGCCGTGGGCCTCGTTCTTCTTGATGTCGATGACGGAGTCGACGGCCTGTTCGTGGGTCAGCAGCAGCCCCTTGCGGGGGTGGTCGAGGGAGTCGAACGCTCCGGCCTTGATCAGGGATTCGATGACGCGCTTGTTGCAGACCTGCAACGGCACCTTGCTGAGGAAGTCGTTGAAGTCGGTGTAGTCGTCTTTTTCCTGGCGGGCCCTGATGATGCCTTCGACGACGTTCTCACCGACGTTGCGGACCGCGCCGAGACCGAAGCGGACCTTGTCGTCGCCGACCGCGGCGAACGTCAGGTCGGAGTCGTTGACGTCGGGCGGCAGGACCTGGATGCCCATCTTGCGGCATTCGGCGAGGTAGATGGCGGCCTTGTCCTTGTCGTCGCCGACGCTGGTGAGCAGGGCCGCCATGTAGTCGGCGGGGTAGTTGGCCTTGAGGTAGGCCGTCCAGTACGCGACGAGGCCGTAGCCGGCGGTGTGGGACTTGTTGAAGGCGTAACCGGAGAACGGCAGCATGACGTCCCACAGCGCCTGGATCGCCCCGTCGCTGTAGCCGTTTCCGCGCATGCCCGCCTGGAAGTTGACGAACTCCTTGGCGAGGATCTCGGGCTTCTTCTTGCCCATGGCGCGGCGCAGCAGGTCGGCGCCGCCGAGGGTGTAACCGGCCAGCTCCCGGGCGACCGCCATGATCTGCTCCTGGTAGACGAGCAGGTGGAAGGTGGAGCCGAGGATCGGCTCCAGGGCGTCCTTCAGCTCCGGGTGGATCGGGGTGATCTCCTGGCGGCCGTTCTTGCGGTGGGCGTAGTTGGTGTGGGCGTTGGCGGCCATCGGGCCGGGCCGGTACAGCGCGAGGACGGCGGCGATGTCCTCGAACCGGGTGGGCTCCATCAGCCGCAGCAGCTGCCGCATGGGGCCGCCGTCGAGCTGGAACACGCCCAGGGTGTCGCCGCGGGCCAGCAGCTTGTAGGTGGTCTCGTCGTCGAGGGGGATCTCCTCGGTACGGATCGTCACGCCGCGGTTCTGTTCGATGATCTTGATGGCGTGGTCGATGATGCCGAGGTTGCGCAGGCCCAGGAAGTCCATCTTGATCAGGCCCATGGACTCACAGGACGGATAGTCGAAGCCGGTGATGACCACGCCGTCCTTGTCCCGCATGTGCATGGGGATCAGGTTCAGCAGCGGCGCGGACGACAGGATGACCGCGGCGGCGTGCACGCCGGTGCCGCGGATCAGGCCCTCGATGCCGCGGCCGGTGTCGATGACCTTGCGCACGTCGACGTCCGACTCGTACAGGGAGCGGATCTCGCCGCCCTCGACGTAGCGGGGGTGCTCGGGGTCGAACATCTTCGCCAGGGGAACGCCCTTGCCCATGACGTCCGGCGGCATCGCCTTGGTGATCTTGTCGCCCATCGCGAAGGGGTAGCCGAGGATGCGGGAGGCGTCCTTGACGGCGGCCTTGGCCTTGATCGTGCCGAAGGTGTTGACCTGCGCGGTGTACTCGTTGCCGTACTTCTGGGTGACGTAGGAGACCATGCGGTCGCGCTGGCGGTCGTCGAAGTCGAGGTCGATGTCGGGCGGGCTGATGCGCTCGGGGTTGAGGAACCGCTCGAACAGCAGACCGTGCTCCAGCGGGTCCAGCTCGGTGATGCGGGTCGCGTAGGCGACGATCGAACCGGTCGCCGATCCTCGGCCGGGACCGACGGGGATGCCGTTGTCACGGGCGTACTTGCAGATGTCGGCGACGACGAGGAAGTAGGAGGAGAACCCCATGGGGCCGATGACCTTCATCTCGGTCTCGTACCGCTCCCACACCTCGGCGGGGACCGGGTCGCCGTAGCGCATCACCAGGCCCTGCTCGACCTCCTTGCGCAGCCACGACTCCTGCGTCTCCCCCTCGGGGACGTCGGGATACTGCGGCATCCGGTCGACGTAGGCGAACACCTCGTCGTAGTCGCCGATCATCTCGGCGACCAGCAGCGTGTTGTCACACGCCTCGGGCAGCTCCCTGAACAGGCCCCGCATCTCGGCGGGGCTCTTGACGTAGTAGCCCGACCCGTTGAACCGGAACCGGTTCGGGTCGTCCTTGTTGCGGCCCACGCCGACGCACAGCAGGCTGTCGTGGGCGTCGGCCTGGTCCTCGGTGACGTAGTGGGAGTCGTTGGTGGCCAGCAGCGGGATGTTCAGCTGCCTGGCCAGGCGCAGCAGGTCCTCGCGGACGTCACGCTCGATGTCCAGGCCGTGGTCCATCAGCTCCAGGAAGTAGTTCTCCCTGCCGAAGATCTCCTGGTAGCCGGCCGCCGCCGCGACGGCCTCGTCGTACTGGCCGAGCCGCAGCCGGGTCTGCACCTCTCCCGAGGGGCAGCCGGTGGTGGCGATGATCCCCTCGGCGTGCTCGGCGACCAGCTCCCGGTCCATGCGGGGCTTGCCGTAGTAGCCCTCGAAGGAGGCCCGGGACGACAGGCGGAACAGGTTGCGCAGGCCCGCGGCGTCCTTGGCCCACATGGTCATGTGGGTGAACCGGCCGCCGCCGGAGACGTCCTTGCCGCCTTCGCCGTCCGCGACGCCGGTCTCGGCGCGCTTGCCCCAGAACACCGGCTTCTTGAAGGAGCGGGACGCGGGCGCGACGTAGGCCTCGATCCCGATGATCGGCTTGATGCCCGCCTTCTTGGCCTCGCCCTGGAACTCGTAGGCGCCGAACATGTTGCCGTGGTCGCTCATGGCGATGGCGGGCATCTCCAGTCGCGCCACCTCCTCGAACATACGGCCGATCTTCGCCGCACCGTCGAGCATCGAGTACTCGGTGTGGACATGCAGATGCACGAACGATTCGGTCACCTGTTCCCCTTTTCTTCAGGCCGGCCGCCGTTTACCGGCCCTGGAGCCTACGCCTCCCGACGCCTCATCTCCACCTTCCCACCCGCCTGCCTCACCGATGGGCATAAGCCGCGCCTCCCCCGCCGGTACGGCACGAGCGAGCCTCACTCAACAGCATCTGACCTGCGGTTGTTCACCGGGACACGGCGGGTGGCGCCGACGGGCGTACCCGGCCGGGCGAATGCCCGGCGGGGTGGACGCGTTCGGTGATCCGGCGGGCGGGGCCGGTCAGGTCGGAGGCGGGGGCGTTCTCGACGGGGGCGCCCGGTTCGGGGCTCCAGTAGACGGCCTCGCCGTTGTAACCGGTCCGCACGATCAGTGCTCCGCCGATCAGCGGGTCAGACGGGCGAGGCTCCGGCGGGTTCGGCAAGCGCCTCCAGGTACTCCCGCTGACGCCGCAGACTCGGGTTCCGGTCGAACAACTCCACCAGGAGGCCGGCGGCGCCCTCGGGGTCGGACGAGGGATGCCGGACCATGCCGCCGTCGCCGAACCAGCGGAACACGTGCGGAACGCTCCGAACGATCAGACCCGGCGCGAGGCTCAGTGTGCAGTGGCCGCCGGCTGTCGTCATGACGTCGGAACCCACCGTGGAGATGCCTTTCTCCGCCAGGGCGCGGCGCAACAGGGCCATGTGATGGGCGGCTGTGCTCGGCGGGGCCGTCTCGTAGGTCATGGTCACCTCCTCGGAGCGGCCGTGCGTATCAGTAGGAACATGCGGAAGCAGTCCGGAAACACAAGGCCATAAACGGTCACACAGGATGGAGGGCGCATTTCTCGGGAACCGATCGCTGAAGCCATTGAACGCCTCCACGCCACCTCTGGTCACCGGGTGCGGCGACATACTTTCTATGCACCACGAAAGCCATCTGACCTGCGGTTACTCGGCCAACATATTTGTTCCATGCCACCGGAAAGACCACTGCCCGATTTGTACAGTTGCCCGATGTTGGCTTTCACCGGCAACCTGCGGACAGAGCCTCATTCCAGGGAGCCGTGATGAGCGGGTGGAGCAAGAGGGACATCAACAAACTGCGCGATGACATGATCCGGCAAGGCCGTGGCCTGGAGGAGATCGCCGAAGAGATCCGCCTTCGCTGCGGCGGGTCACGGCTGGCGGCGTTCCGCCTGGCGCACGGCTGGAGCCAACCCGATGTCATCGTGCGCTATCGGCAGGATGCGTCCGCCCTGCCCATCGACCAGCCGACGCTGTCGAGGCTGGAGATGTTCCCCGAGCGCGGCTCCCGGGCACCGCAGGCGACACAGATCATCGCCCTGGCCGGCATCTACGGCACCACGCCGTTGAGATTGCTGGACCCTTTCGCCCTGGATCGGCTGGAGCCGTCGGAGCGGAACATCCTGATGCGCTGCAACGCCGGGTTCGGCTCATTCCCCGCCGGTCCGGTCGGGAAGGCACCGCCTCCAGTCGTAGCACCGACCCGGTCATTGATCCAGCCGGAATCCGACAGCTTGCAAAGAAAGGTAGAAATGGCCGCACACAGAGCCCTCCGTTTCGCCGTCACCGCGGAGGGAAGCAACATCGGACCGGAGACCCTCGACCAGCTCCGTGAAGAGGCCACGCGCCTCACCCGGGCCTACCAGCAGCAGCCTCTCACCACCCTCATGGGCGACCTGGTCGACCTTCAGGACGTGGCGTTCCGCCTGCTGGAAGGCCGCCAGCGGCCCGCCGAAGCGCGGGAGATGTACCTCATGGCCGGCGTCCTCAGCGGCATGCTCGCCAAAGCCTCACACGACCTCGGCGACCCGAACTCGGCGATGAAGCAGGCCCGCGCGTCGTTCATCTGCGCCGACAACGCCGGCCACGACGGGCTGCGCACCTGGACGCGCGGCCTTCAGTCGATGATCGCCTACTGGGCCGGATGGCCGCACGAGGCCGCCCGCTACGCCCAGCTCGGCGGCGAGTTCGCCGGCCGGACCCGTGGCACCGGCTCGGTGTGGCTGCCGGCGCAGGAGGCTCGGGTGTGGGCCGTACTCGGCAACGGCGAGCAGGCGCTCGCCGCGATCGAGCGCGCCAACGACGCGCGCGAACAGGTCGAGCCGGACGAGTTGGACGAGCTCGGCGGCATCATGACGTTCCCCCGGCCGCGGCAGCTCTACTACGACGCCGACACCCGGGTATGGCTGCCGGGGCAGGAGGAGCACGCCGACCGCGTCGCCGAAGAGGCGATCATCGCCTACGAGGAGGCTCCGGACCATGAGCGTTCCTTCAGCGACGAGGCGGGGGCCCGCGCCGACCAGGCGCTCGCCAGGGTCACCATGGGCGACCTGGAGGGAGCGGCCGAAGCGCTGGACCCGGTGCTGGAGCTGCCCGCCGACCAGCGCATCGGCGGCATCGTGGCGAGTGCGATGCGGGTGCACACCGCGCTTCGCGACCCCGGCCACCGGGGCGCGGCCACCGCGCGGGAACTCCAGCAGCGGATCGAGGTATACGGGCAGGTATCAGCCGGTATCGCGCTGCCCCGAGGCCGTTAATCTCACCCCATGTACCCCGTCACGATCACCTCTGCTCGCGTCGGCCTGCGTGAGTTCACGCCGGATGACGTGGACGCCCTCACCGCCATCTACGGTGACCCGGAGGTCACCGAGCACATGAGCTTCGAGCCGCGCAGCCGCGAGCAGGTGGAGGCGACGATCACCGCCGTGACGGGAGCCGCTCAGGCCGTACCGCGCACCGAGTACTCTCTCGCGGCGGTACGGCCGGACGGCGATCTCATCGCGTTCGCCCGGCTGGCCGTCGACACCCAGCATCCGGGGCAGAGCAGCGGCCAGATCGGGTTCGCCCTGCGGGCCGACCAGTGGGGGCAGGGCCTCGGCGGTGACGTCGTACGGCTGCTGCTGCGCCTGGGCTTCGACGAACTCGGCCTGTACCGCGTCTGGGGAGCGCGCAGTCCGCTCAACGAGGCGTCGGCCCGGGTGATGGGCCGGCTCGGGATGGTGGAGGAGGGCCGCATCCGCGGGCACCTGAAGGTCCGCGGCCGGTGGCGGGACTCGGTCGTGCATTCCATCCTGGCGCCCGAGTGGCGCCGGCCGGGAGCGGACGACTCCCGGCCGTCCTCAGGCGCGTAGAGCGTGCCGGACGCCCCATCGTTGTACATCGACCGGTGCGGCGGTGACTTCCCGGCGTCCTTCGCCGCCTCGGTGCGATGGCACCTGCTTCCCGCCGCGGTCCTCGTCGCGGCGGCCGTCCGGTACCCGGAGACGCGGAGTTCCGGAACCGGGGTCGTCGGCCTGGCGTGGCGCGTGGTCCGCGGGCGGGAAGCCGTGCTCTCCAGACGGGCAAGGGATCTCACCGTCGCGGTCGTGGTCACGGCCGCCGTCGTCTGGCTGGTCTCCTCGTCCTTCGCGCCGACCCGGTAGGGGTACGGCCGGCGTTCCCGGCTCAGGGCGTCAGCCGCCGGCCGAGATGAGACGCCTGCCCAGCCGTTGCGCCGGGGCCTCCACGAAACGCCAGGTCAGCGCACTGAGGCCGAGCAGAGCCGCCACCACGCCCGCCAGTGCCGACAGCCGCGCCCCCAGCGGTACGGCCGACGGCTCGGGCCAGAACCACTGGACGCTCTCCAGCAGCAGCGGGTGGAGCAGGTAGACCGAGTAACTGACCAGCCCCAGCCAGGACAGGACCCGGGGCATCCCGCGGTGCCGCAGCGCCATCGCGGCGACGAAGGTGAGCCAGGCGGCTGCCTCGGCCGTCTGGGTGCCGAGGTCGCCGCGCGCCAGCCAGATCCCGGCCAGTGGCACCGGCGCCACCCAGCCCGCCCGCCCCCAGGGGATCTGGCCCTGCTCGGCCCGGTACAGCGCCGTTCCGGCGAACATGGTGGCCAGGATCAGCAGCCCCTGCCAGGGGCCGGGGTAGCTCTGGTTGACCGCCAGGAGTCCGAGCACGGTCACCCCGATGACGATCGCGCCCGCCCGCCGTACCGCGCCCGAGCCCGCGAGCACCGCCGCCAGGCCCGCCGTCACCAGGGCCGCCACCACCAGCGTCGCCGTCAGCATCCGGCCCGAACCGCCGGCCGAGAGCAGCGCGACCGGCAGCACGCCCGCGCCCGCCACGGCCGCCGCGGTGAAGGCGAGCGCGTACGCGATGCTCCGCCGGTGCAGGCCGAGGCTGAACATCGCGGTCAGCAGCAGGTAGAACGCCATCTCGTACGACAGCGTCCACAGCACGTTCACCAGGTTCGGCATGGCCAGCAGGTTCTGCAGCATCATCAGATGGCCCGCTGTCAGGGAGACCGGTCGTGAGCCCCACCAGATGTGCAGGCCGTCCCAGCCGGCCGCGCTCAGCAGCAGCACGCCCACCGCGCACACCGCGAGCGGCGGGTACAGCCGGAAGAAGCGGGAGACCCAGAAGGCGCGCACGTCGCCCCGCCGTTCCAGCGATGCGGGCACGATGTAGCCGCTGACCAGGAAGAACACGGTCACGCCGTACCATCCGGGCTCGAAGACCGCCTTGACGGGTGTCCGCGCCTCGGGCAGCAGGGGCTGGAGCGCGTGCTCGAAGACCACGAACAGGGCGGCGAGGCCGCGGAGGGCGTCGAGCCAGGCCATACGCCGCCCGGTCTGCCGAGCCGCCACCGGAGCAGTGAGCATCCGACGATGCTAATGATCAATGTCCGGAAAATGCTCTGATGTTTAGAAATAACGAGAGATAAGCACCGACGGTCACCGGCCGCCGAAGGCGTCGCCGTAACGGCGTCCACGCATCCGGCGGCCACGACGGCCCTACGGTGTCCACGCGTCCGGCGGCCACGACGGCCTTCGACGGGTGGAACACGGGTCCCGCGCGACCAGGACGATCACGCGGGACCTCGGCGGATCGTTCTCAGGCGGCATCGCCTTCGAGCGACCATCGCCTTCACGGCCGGACCGGCTCCGCGAGGATCAGTCACCCGCCGGGGGCTGGCCGGAGCCGCCGGTGTCCTTCCAGAGCGGGTTGTCGACGACCACGCACGGCTGAACCGGGCCCTCGACCACGAACGAACCGAACTGCCACTCCGTCTTCGGCTTCGAACCGGCGGACGCGTTCCTGGCCTCGCTGAACATCATCACCAGGGTCCGCCCCTTCCCGGCGTACCGGGGGTCGATCCTCAACCCGTCGGGATCCAGCCGAGCGGCCCTGCCTGACGCGGAGGCGTCCCAGTCCTCCGGGGAACCGTCGCCTCCGACGGCCTTTCCTCTCCCCTCGCCGCACCACTTGCCGGGCGGGAGGTAGGTGATGTCGGCGTTCACCCCCAGCTTCCCCAGGTCCTGTTCCAGCTTGTCGGCGTCCCTGAACTCGTTGAGCCTGACGTCGATCGTGCCGTCGGTGTTCCTGGTCACCGCGTACGCGGGCTGCTCCGCCCCGGTCAGCAGCGGTACCACGATCGCCGCCGCCGCGGCCAGCCCGGCCACCGCCGCCCCCGCGAACAGGCGGCGGCCGGTACGGCGGCGCCGTTCGGCACGCGCCGTGATCTCGTCCTTCAGTTCCATCAGTATTCGCTCCTCGAAGCTCATCCCGGTGTTCCTTCCATGACGAAGGGCAGTCCTTGCAGCGTGCGGCGGGCGCGGTGCAGCCTCATCTTGGCGGCCCCCTGCCGGATGCCGAGGGCCGTCGCCGCCTCGGTGACCGTGAGCTGGTCGATGACGACCAGCTCCAGTACGGCGCGCTCCCCCTCGGGCAGGCCGGCCATGGCCGCGAGGACCCGCCTGGCGGGCCGCTCCGCGTCGATGCGCTCCTCAAGTCTGGCCAGGTCGTCGCCGTCCAACGGCCGCCGCCCGCTCATCCGGTCGGTGAGCCGCGACTGCCTGAACAACCGGCGCCGCTCGCTGGAGAGCGTGTTGCGTGCCACGCCGTACAGCCACGCGACCTCGCTTCCCGACTCGGCCCGGTAGGTGTGGGCGGAGTCGAGGACCGCCATGAACACCTCGGCCACCAGGTCGGCGACCGTGTGCGGATCATCGACGCGCCGAGCGAGAAAGCGGGTGACCGCGTCGACGTGCCGCCGGTAGAAGGCTTCGAACGCCGCGTGATCCCTGGCGATCTCCGCCCGTTTACGACGCACCGGCACTGCTCCCTTCATCGCCTGACACCCTTACTTGGTCAGAAGCGAGCAAAGGGTCACAAGAGACGGCGGCTCTCCTCGTTCTCGCTGCTCCGAGGCGATGCGGGTGCGATCGCGGTCCTCGCCGGAAACCTCCTCGAAGGCGCCCTGCTGCTCCTCCTCGGCGGATGATGCCGGGCGCGGGAGCAGGGCGCCCGGGTGGTCAGGGCGTCCAGGCCGGGTCCCGGCCGATGACGCCGAGCAGGCGGTCGAACGGCGGGGCGTCGTCCGGCACCGCCACCGGCGGCCCGAAGGCGCCGCGCTGCCTGCCCGTCTCCGCCATCTGGTCGGTGAAGCTCAGCGCCCGCGAGACCGCCTCGGGGTCCGGCTCGTACTCCTGACCGACGGCCCTGGCCAGGTCCCAGCCGTGCACGACCATGTCGACGAGGTACATGTGGGCCAGCACGCCCATCGGCAGGCCCATGGCGGGGCTGGCGCCCTCCCACGCCTCCGGCCGCGACCAGGCGGCCAGCGTGCGCTCCGCCCGCTCGGGGAAGTCGCCCGCGTACGATCCCTGCTCGGTCATCGGCCCCCCGTCGGCCAGCGACTCGAACATCTCCGCCACCCATTCGAGATGGCTGAGCAGCTCGCTGACGTCGAACTTCTCGCACGGCGTCGGAAGCCCGAGCTGCTCAGGCCGTACCTCGCGCACCAGTTCCGCGGTCCGTTCGGTGGCGCGCCTCATCAAGGGCATCATGTCGTCCATGGCAGTAAGCGTGCCTCGTCCGCCCGAGGCCCGGCTTGTAGAAACGCGACAGCGCGGCTGGGTGGACCCGTACGCGGGGCTCGACGCCTTCGACTACGTCAGGCAGGCGCCGTCACCGGAGCTCGCGGCGTACGTCGAGCACTTCTGGGTCGTCACGTGGACCGGCCTCGCCGAGCCGTACGAGCAGCGCATCGTCTCCCATCCCACCGTGAACATGACGATCACCGATGACTTCCACCAGATCGCGGGGGTGATCAGAGGCGGGTTCTCCTACACGATGCGGGGCAGCGGCCGCGTGCTCGGCACGCGTTTCCGCCCGGGTGGCTTCCGGCCGTTCCTCGGCGGCCCGGTGTCCCGGCTGACCGGCCGCTTCACGGAGATCGGCGAGATGTACGGCGCGGCGGGCGCGACGCTGGTCGGGCGTGTCCTGACCGAGCCCGGCGCCCGGGCCGCCGTCGCGCTCGTCGAGGGTTTCCTGCTGGACCTGGAGCCCCGGCGGGACCCGGTGGCCGAGGAGGTCGCGGCGCTGGTGGCGACGGCGGAGGGCGACGTGTCCGTGACCCGGGTCGACGAGCTGGCCGCCCGGGCGGGGCGGTCGGTGCGCTCGCTGCAGCGGCTGTTCCGCGACTACGTCGGCGTCGGCCCCAAATGGGTGATCCGCCGCTTCCGGCTGCACGAGGCCGCGGAGCAGGTGTACCGGGGCCTCGACCTCGCGACGCTGGCCGCCGAGCTCGGCTACACCGACCAGGCCCATCTGACCCGCGACTTCACCGCCGCGGTCGGCATGTCGCCCGCGGCCTACGCCCGGCTCGGCGGCTCCAGGACGTAGGTCAGGTTGAGCACGCCGGACCGGAACGTCTCGGACTCGACCAGCTTCAGCCTGTGGGTCGGGGTGTCCTCGAACAGCCGCTGACCGTGGCCGACGGCGATCGGGTGGACGAGCAGCTTCAGCTCGTCGAGCAGCCCCTCGGCCAGCAGCCACCGCACGGTCGTCGCGGAGCCGGACATCTGGATGGTGCCCTCGGTCCGCTCCTTGATCTCGCGCAGCCCGGCCGCGACGTCACCGGAGACGACGGTGGTGTTGTTCCAGTCCGCCTCCCGCAGGGTGTTCGACACGACGTACTTGCGGGCGTCGTTGATGAACTTGGCGAAGTCCTGGTCCTGGTCCGCCGTCGGCCAGTAGGCCGCCCACTCCTCGTACAGCCTGCGGCCCATCAGGAACGCCGTCGCGTCCCGCATGCCCGCCTCGACCGCCGCGCCCATCTGGTCGTCGAAGTACGGGAAGTGCCACCGGTCCGGCGACTCGGTCACGCCGTCCAGCGAGATGAAGAAGTTGGAAACGATCTTGGCCATTGCGCTGTTCCTTTGTCGTCGAGGTCTGAGAAGTGCCCTGCGGCGGGGCGGCAGGCCCTTTCTCCTCGCCGGCGTCGGCGGCGGAATCCTCCGCCACGGACGATGGCTGTGGCCACGAGGTTAGGCGGGCACGACGCTCAGGTCTTGTACAGAAGCGACAGCGGCTCCGACGGACCCCGGGCGCTCAGCTGCGTGGCGGTCCGCCCGATGTAGCGGGCCAGCGACCGCGCCAGGTGCGGCTGGTCGAAGTATCCGAGCAGGTGGATGACGTCGTGGACCGGCACGCCCTCCTGGAGCTGGATCGCCGCCCGCCGGGCGCGGTCGATCTGCCGGACGGCGCCGCGGGTGAGCCCGGTCACCGCCGCGAAGCGCCGCTGCACGGTGCGCTCGGACACGTCCGGCGGGTCACCGCGAAGCACCGCGGCGATGAGCGGGTCATCGACCAGGACGCCCTCGCGTGCCATCCGCCGTACGAACGCCTCGGCGTTGTCGTAGTCGGGAACGCGCCAGGTGGAACCCTTCAGCCAGAAGGATGTGCGTGTCGCGTCCGGGATCTCCACGGCGCCGTCGACGAGCCGGCCGGTCGGAAGATGCGGCATCGAGGTGCCAAGCGAGAAGTTGATCCCGAAGAAGGTGGCGTCCTCGGGCACGTGGGCCGGGCTCGCCCGCGACTCCGGCCCCTGAACGGCCACGCTGACCCGGCCGCGGTGCTCCCAGAAGACCAGGTCCCAGTGCGCGGTCGCGACGGACGTCATCCGTTCCACGCCGTGACTGGTGCTCCGCCACACCCGCTCGATGTACGGCGAGTCGGACGATCGGTCCTCGATCTCCAGCCCCATCCGAGCCGTTCCCTTCACCCTGTCGGCGCCGCCGGTGCCGATGATCAGGAGTGTGGCACGGGACCCGCCGGAACACCGCGCCGCCCGGCGAGCCGGGAGGCCGATGAGCCAGGAGGTCCGGTGAGCCGGGAGGGCCGAGCCGGCTCACCGCGAGGGACGGGCCGGCTCGGGTGGAGCCGGTCGACGTGTCAGGAGAGGGTGCAGGCGGCTCCGTTGAGGGTGAACGCGGTGGGTTTGCCGGTGTCGCCGGTGTGGGTGGCCTGGAAGCCGATCTCGGTGGAGGCTCCGGGTGCCAGGGAGGCGTTGTAGGTGACGTTCCTGGCCGTGATCCGGCCGCCGGCGGGGGTGTAGGTGGCGTTCCACCCGCCGGTGACGGTCTGGCCGCCGGGGAGGGTGAAGGCCAGGGACCAGCCGTTGATCGGCGATGATCCGGTGTTGGTGATGACGAGGTTGTCGGTCAGCCCGGTGTTCCAGGCGTTGACGGTGACGCCGACCCGGCAGGCGCCCGGTTCACCGGAGGGCGTCGGGGTGGCGCTGGGCGAGGGGGTGACCGACGGAGAGGGCGACGGGGTCGCTGACGGAGAGGGTGAGGACGTGGTGCCGTCGAGGCCGAGGAAGGAGATGGCGTAGGAGATCTGGCCGCTGAGCGGCAGGGAGTGGCCGACGCCGCTGACGCTGATGCCCTCGACGGTGGCCTGGGTCGTGGTGGTGCCGTAGCGGGTGCGGGTCCAGGACGACTGCGGGTGGTCGGTGAAGGCGGGGGTCTGGCTCAGGCCGTGGAGGTTGGTCCACTGCTTGATCTCTTCGCCGAAGTTGGGGTAGGCCAGCGTGGTGTCGGTGGTGCCGTGCCACAGCTGCATCCGGGGGTAGCGGCCGGCGTAACCGGGATACATCGCCCGTGCCTGGTCGCCCCACTGCTGGGCGGTCTTGATGAGGGTGCCGCCGGAGCACTGGCTGTTCCACAGCGAGCCGTTGGTGGTGGCGAAGCATCCGGCCGGGACCCCGGAGAAGGCCGCTCCGGCGGCGAAGACGTCGGGGTACTCGGCGGCCAGGACGTTGGTCATCATCGCGCCGGAGGAGATGCCGCTGACCACGATCCGGGCGGGGTCGACGTTGTAGCGCTGGCGGGCGTAGGAGATCATCGACATGATGCCGGTGGAGTCGCTGCCGCCGTCGCGGCGCAGCGCGGCGGGGGTGGACACGTCGAAGCACTTCTCGCTGCGGGTGGCCTCGGGCAGCACGATGATGTAGCCGTAGCGGTCGGCGGCGGTGACGTAGTCGTGCCCGTTTCCGTTGAAGATCGCCGAGGCCGTGCCGGTGCAGTAGTGCACCAGCACCAGCAGCGCCGGCCGGGCCGCGACCCGGTCGGGCACGTAGAGGTACATGTTCAGGTTGGTCGGGTTGTTGCCGAAGCCGGTCACCCGGGTCAGCGACGCCGCCGCCACCGGCCGGGTCGCCGCCAGCATGCCCGCGATCACCAGGGGCAGGGCGATGACCGCCAGCACGGCTTTGAGTGTTCGTTTCACGCCATGTCCTCGTCAGTTCTGGGAGTGGGCCATCCGGTCGGGCTCCCGGTGGTCGCCGCCGGTCCGGCCCGCCGGGTACGGGGGACCTCCCGTCGGGCGGATGGAGACGGTTCTCCACCGGGTGGGTGGAGACGGTGGTGGTGGGCGGAGCAAATACGAGGCGGGAAGGCGCGTCAAGGGCCCGGAGCCCGTCGCGCGGGCGTGCGCGGCGGCCGGGCGGGGCTCATCTCGTGTTATCGGGGAAGCCGCGCCCGGCCGATGCGGGCGCGTCTCTGAAAATTTCACTCGCGAAGCCTCATACGGCGCGATGTCGCACCGTACCGTCCGGCAGGAGAACGCCGGGAAATCCCAGGAAATGGGCCGGACGTCGGAACACGTGTGAATCGGGCACGCAAAACGCATTCCGAAAGTTTCAATCAGCTATTGACAGGTTTCAGAGACATTTCCACACTGGGTCCCCAGGACGGCCCCGCGGGTGGTGGTGCGCGGAGAGGACCACCGTCCTCGACGCCCGGTGGTGCGTGGTCCCTTGTGGGGCGATGGGGCGGGCGTCGGTCCCGCGGGGCCCTCCCCGTTCCCCCCTTTTCCCGTGACCCAGTTATGGAGGCTCAAGGCATGGGTTCAAACGCCATACCCCCGCCCGGAACCCGGCGACCCCTCGGCGGCCTCCGCCGGGCCCTGCTCGCCGGCGCCCTCGGCGCGCTCGGCACGATCACGGCGCTGGCGATGCAGATTCCCGCCGACGCCGCGGAGAGCACGCTCGGCGCGGCGGCCGCGCAGAGCGGGCGCTACTTCGGCACCGCCATCGCCGGGGGCAAGCTCGGCGACTCGGCGTACACCACGATCGCGAGCCGCGAGTTCAACATGGTGACCGCCGAGAACGAGATGAAGATCGACGCCACCGAGCCCCAGCGGGGCCAGTTCAACTTCGCGGCCGGGGACCGCATCTACAACTGGGCCGTCCAGAACGGCAAGCGGGTCCGCGGGCACACCCTGGCCTGGCACTCACAGCAACCCGGCTGGATGCAGTCCCTGTCCGGTTCCAGCCTGCGTCAGGCGATGATCGATCACATCAACGGCGTGATGGCCCACTACAAGGGCAAGATCTACGCCTGGGACGTGGTCAACGAGGCGTACGCCGACGGCTCCGGCAACCGCCGCGACTCCAACCTCCAGCGGACCGGCAACGACTGGATCGAGGTCGCCTTCCGCACCGCGCGGAACGCCGACCCGTCCGCCAAGCTCTGCTACAACGACTACAACATCGAGAACTGGACCTGGGCCAAGACCCAGGGCGTCTACAACATGGTCCGCGACTTCAAGCAGCGCGGCGTGCCGATCGACTGCGTCGGCTTCCAGAGCCACTTCAACAGCGGCAGCCCCTACAACAGCAACTTCCGCACCACCCTGCAGAACTTCGCCGCCCTCGGCGTCGACGTGGCCATCACCGAGCTGGACATCCAGGGCGCCTCGGCCACGACCTACGCCAACGTGACCAACGACTGCCTGGCCGTGTCGCGCTGCGTCGGCATCACCGTGTGGGGTGTGCGCGACACCGACTCCTGGCGCTCGGGCGACACCCCGCTGCTGTTCGACGGCAACGGCAACAAGAAGGCCGCCTACAACTCGGTGCTCAACGCCCTCAACGCCGCCTCCCCCGGCCCCGACCCGAGCCAGACGCCCACCACGACGCCCACCTCCCCACCGCCGGGCGGCGGGCAGATCAGGGGCGTCGCCTCCGGCCGCTGCCTGGACGTGCCCAACAGCAGCACCACCGACGGCACCCAGGTCCAGCTCTGGGACTGCCACAGCGCCACCAACCAGCAGTGGACCTCCACCTCCGCCGGAGAGCTCCGCGTCTACGGCAACAAGTGCCTCGACGCCGGCGGCACCGGCAACGGCGCCGTGATCCAGATCTACTCCTGCTGGGGCGGCGACAACCAGAAGTGGCGCCTGAACGCCGACGGCACCATCGTCGGCGTCCAGTCCGGGCTCTGCCTGGACGCCGTCGGATCGGGCACCGCCAACGGCACCAGGCTCCAGCTCTACTCCTGCTGGGGCGGCGACAACCAGAAGTGGACCCGGACCGGCTGACCCCACCTGCCGGCCGGCCCTCGGGCCCCCGCGGCACGACCCGCCGCGGGGGCCCTCCGGCGTGAAAGTTTCACCGTCGGTTGACGGGCGTGGAGCGGCCACCCACGATCATGTTGCCTCCGGGTCAGGGGAGGCGTCGAATGAAGGCCGCTATCGATCTGAGGTGTCATCGATGCCAAGACCTCTGTTGCGGGCCGCGTCCGCCGTACTGCTGGCGCTGGCCGTCCTGCAGGCGCCCACGGCGTACGCCGACGAGACCGCCCCGGTCGCGGTGACCGTCAACGCCCGCGCCGCGCTCGCCTCCGTGCCCGAGACCGCCGTCGGAGCCAACCATGCGATCTGGGACTCCCGGTTGGGCACCGACGAGACCGCCGACCTGCTCAAAGACGCCGGGGTGAAGCTGCTGCGCTACCCCGGCGGCTCCTACTCCGACATCTACCACTGGGCCGACCACACCGCTCCCGGCGGCTACGTCGCCCCCGACACCGACTTCGACACCTTCATGCGCGGGGTACGGCGCACCGGGGCGCAGCCGATGGTGACCGCCAACTACGGCACCGGCACGGCGGAGGAGGCCGCGGCCTGGGTACGGCGCGCCAACGTCACCAAGGGCTACGGCGTCAGGTACTGGGAGATCGGCAACGAGAACTACGGCAACGGCCACTACGGCGCCGCCTGGGAGGCCGATGATCACGCCGACAAGAGCCCGGCCGAGTACGCGCGCAACGTCGTGGCCTACTCCGACGCGATGAAGGCCGTCGACCCGACCATCAAGGTCGGCGCGGTGCTGACCACACCCGCCAACTGGCCCGACGCCCTGGTCGCCGACGGCGACGCCGGGAGCTGGAACGAGGTCGTCCTGTCCACCGCCGGACCGAAGATCGACTTTGTGATCCTGCACTGGTACCCCGGCGCCTTCGACAGGGCCGCGCAGGTCCCGGACATGATCCAGCTCGTCCGGAAGCAGATCGCGGAGCACGCGGGAGCCGGGTCCGAGCGGATCGGCATCGCGATGACCGAGTTCAACACCGGGTCGAGCGACCGCGGCGCGACGACCCAGCCCGGCGCCCTGGCCGCCGCCGACGCCTACGCGACGCTGCTGGCGAACGGGGTGTTCACCGTCGACTGGTGGAACGTCCACAACGGGATCGGCAAGGTCACCGAGGTCGAGGGGCACACCGACTACGGCGACTTCGGCCTGCTGTCGAGCGGGACGTGCACCGACGGCGGCGTCTGCGAGCCGGCGGCGAACACGCCCTTCGCGCCGTACCACGCGCTCCAGATGGTGAGCAGGTTCGCCCGCCCCGGTGACCGGTTCATCCGGGCCGCGACCGACCAGGCGAAGGTCACCGCGCACGCCGTGCGCCGCCCCGACGGCGCGCTGGCCGTCATGCTGATCAACACCTCGTCCGACACGTCGTACCCCGTCGCGATCGACTACTCCGGCTTCAGCCCGGCGTCCGGGGCCCCCACCGCGCTGACCCACACCAACGGCGCCACGAGCATCACCACCTCGGCCACGGGCGACGCGACCAGCCGGACACTGCCGCCCCTCTCGCTGACCACGGTCATCGTGCGTCCCGCCTCCGCCCAGGCGGGCCTGCCGGGCGCACCCGGGCAGCCGGCGGCCTCGGCCGTGACGGACCGGGCCGCCACGATCTCCTGGCCCGCCGCCTCCGCCGGCACCCGCCCGATCGCCAAGTACGAGGTCCACCTCCAGAACGGAGCCGTCAGCGAGCAGATCGGCGAGACCGCCGGCACCTCGCTCATCGTGAGCAACCTGAAGCCGGGCACGCGCCACACGGTCAACGTGATCGCCCGCGACAGCGGCGGCGGCGTCTCCTCCCCCTCCGCGCCGCTGACGTTCACCACCGGCACGCCCGCCTCCAGCTCGTGCTCGGTACGCCTGACCAAGCAGTCCGACTGGGGCAGCGGCTACGTCGGCTCCATCGACATCACCAACAACGGCGCACCGGTCAGCGGCTGGACCCTGACCTTCGGCTGGCCCAGGGCGTGGCAGAGCCTGGGCAGCGGCTGGAGCGCCGTCTGGGCGCAGAACGGCCAGGACATCAAGGTCGTCAACGAGCCCGGCAACGGTTCGCTGGCCACCGGCGCGACGGCCACGGTCGGCTACGTCGGCAACTACAGCGGCCCGAACGTGCTGCCCGAGGTCTTCACCCTCAACGGAACCGTCTGCACGACCCGGTGAGCGGAACCACCCGCACGACCCCCGCCGCCGGTGCCCGCACCGGCGGCGGAGCCGGTCTCAGTGCCCGTGTCCTCCGAACTCGCCGGCGTTGTCCGCCCGGGCGGGCAGGATCAGGGCGGTGACGACCACGACCACGGACAGCACGGCGCCGATGACGAAGGCCAGCCGCATGCCGCCGAGGACGGCGAGGGCGTCGGTGACGCCCGTGGCCCTCAGGGCGTCGGTCCGCGTGCTCATCACGGTGATCACGAGCGCGGTGCCGAAGGCCGCGGCGACCTGCTGCAACGTGCTCAGGATCGAGCTGGCGTGGGGGTAGAGGTGCGGGGGGACCCCTCCGAGCCCGAGGGTGAACACCGGGGTGAAGGTCGCGGCCAGGCTCACCATCAGCAGCGCGTGCAGGCCGAGGAGCTGCCAGAACGGCATGGTCATCGTGACCTGGGTGAAGCCGGTGAGCGCGAGCGCGATCCCGATCGCGCCGGGGACGACCAGCACCCGGCCGCCGAACCGGTCGAACAGGCGGCCGACGACCGGGCCGAGCAGCCCCATCGCCAGGCCGCCCGGCATCACGAGGAGCCCGGTCTGCAGGGGGGTGAGCCCGCGGACGCTCTGCAGGTACAGCGGCAGCAGGATCATCGAGCCGAGCATCGCCATGAAGGCCACCGACATCAGGATCAGCGAGACCGTGAAGGTGCGGTGGCGCAGGGTGCGCAGGTCCATCAGCGGCGCGCCGCGCTTCTGCAGCAGCAGCTGGCGGACGACGAAGACGGCGATGGCCGCCAGACCGGCCGCCACGATCGCGGCGGCGACACCGGCGTCACCGCCCTCGAACCGGCTGAGCCCGTAGACCAGGCCGCCGAAGCCGAGGGCGGCGGTCACCACGCTCAGCCAGTCGACGGTGCTGAACTCGGGCTCCCCGACGTTCTTGAGCTGCGCGAGGCCGCGCCATGTGATCACGGCGGCGATGGGGAGCACCACGGCGAACAGCAGCCGCCAGGACCCGAGCTGGAGGATCACCCCCGAGACGGTCGGGCCCATCGCGGGCGCGACCGAGATGGCCAGGCTGACGTTGCCCATCACCCGGCCCCGGTCCGACTCCGGCACCACCTGCATCAACGTGGTCATCAGCAGCGGCATCATCACCGCCGTCCCGGACGCCTGGACGATGCGGGCGCCCAGCAGCACCTCGAACGTCGGCGCGACGGCGGCCAGCGCCGTACCGAGCAGGAACAGGCCCATCGCGACGGTGTACGCCTGACGGGTGGAGACCCGCTGCAGGAACCAACCGGTGACCGGGATGACGGCGGCCATGGTCAGCATGAAGGCGGTCGAGAGCCACTGGGCCGTCTGCGCGGTGATGCGCAGCGCGCTCATCAGCTGGGGGATCGCGTTGACCATGATCGTCTCATTGAGGATGACCACGAACGTGGCGAGCACCAGCAGCCGGATCACGGGTGGGGTGCGTCCCGGAACGGCCCGGGGACGATCCGGAGCGGCCTTCACGGACTCGGCGGGAGAGTCGAGCTGGGGGACGGACACAGCACCTCGATCGGGTTCGTCGGACATGATGTCGTCACGGCCGGCGTCGCGGCCATGGGTCTCGCAAGAAGTCGCGGTCATGTAAAGAGTGACCGACGCCACCGACAAAACCCATCGACCGCCTCCAGCATTCCGGTGGGTGATACGAGATGTCACCCGGTTTTCACCGGTACGCGAGGATCACGGGACCGCCGGGGAGCCCCGCGCCACGGCCTCCGGACGCCCCACGCTCCCCGGATCCACCGGTGACCGCGAGCCCGGAACGCCGGCGAACCGGCCGGGGAACGGTGACCGCCCTGCCCGGCGGGCCTCACCGATCCCCGGCCGCCCGGAGCGGCCGTACGGGCTCGCGGTGCGGGCCGGTCTCAGATCCGGGTCATGGTGGTCTCGTACCCGCCCCCACCGGGGTAGACCCACCCGCCGGTGGCCGTGTTGCCGTCGGCGCTGAAGGTGCCCCGGTAGTAGGCGGGGCTGCCCTTCGCGCCGCACCAGATGGTCAGCTCGTCGCCGATCAGTTCGTAGACGTAGTCGAGGGTGTCGCCGGACGTGCCGTAGAACCGCGACACCACCTCCGTACCGGCCGGCTCGCCGAACGGCCGCAGGTTACCGATCACCTCCAGGCCGGTGGCCGAGTCGCCGGACTGGCTGAGGTCGACGTGCTGGAGCAGGAAGAACCCGCCGGGCATCCACTCGTACCGCACGGTCCCCTCCGCGCCGCCGGTGATCTTCCAGGTGCCGACCAGGCGGTCCAGAGCCTTCAGACCGGCGCTCGGCTGGTAGTTCTCAGACATCTCGTCTCCCTCTCGGGTCGTGGTGTGTGTTCGCCGGTACCTCGGAGGCGGATGACGGGTCTCGACACGCATCTGATGTGATGTACGTCACAGTCGGGTCGTGTCGAGATCCCGGACCCGGCCACGAGGTATCCGATATGACCTGGCCGAGGAGGAAGCCGTGACCACCGTCTCCGTCCTCATCGGCCGCCGTTCCACCGGACCTTGCGTACATTCACCGTGAAAGACCGAGGAGGACCCCCGTGAAATATCTGCTGCTCGGCTACACCCCGGCCGCCGACTGGGACGCCGCCACCCCTGACGCGCTGTCCGAGGAGGCGATGACCGCCTTCGCCACGTACCAGAGGTTCGAGCGGGAGCTGATCGAGACCGGCGAGTTCGTCACCAGCGTGGGCCTCGGCCACCCGGTGGTCAGCACCACGGTCCGCAGGACCCCGGACGGCGTGGCGGCGACCGACGGACCCTTCGCCGAGCTCAAGGAGGTCCTGGCCAGCTTCGCCGTGATCGACGTGAGCGGCCGGGAACGAGCCGTGGAGATCGCCTCACGGATCGTCGAGGTGCTGGGCGAACCGATCGAGATCCGGCCGATCATGGGCGAGGAGTTCACAGCGTGACCGGCCACCGTACCGGGTGACGCGCCGGGGAGACGAGGAAGCGGGGGCGTACGCCGCGGCGTCGCTCCCGCGGGCTCCGGGGGCACGGACCCGCGACGAAAGCGGGCTGCAAGTGGGCTTCGCACAATGGCCGACATGGAAGCCTCCTCCACCGGCCGCCGTGGCGTGCCACCCCTCCGGCTCGCCGCCGGCGCGGCCTTCATGCTCCTGATCGTCACCGGATGCGGCGCCGGCGTCCCCGGGAACGATCGGCCCGCCCCGGAACGCGTGACCGTCACGGTCACCGCCGGGGCTCCCGAGATCACCCGGACCACCGAGTCCGCGGAGAGCGGTGAGCCGGCCGGGACGGGCGATCCGGCCCCGGACCGGACGGCGGTGCGGCCGGGCGGGGTCCTCACCGACGGCGGCACCGTCGCATCCGAGCTCACCCGTGCCGGGCAGCGGGACGGATTCGCCCTGGATCTGGGTGACGCCAGGGAGTTCTACGTCACCGACATGACCGGTGACGACATCCGGCTCCAGGTGTACTCCGAGGTCGACGGCCGGCCGGTCGGCCCGTCCGACGTCGCTCTCAGCTGGGGAACGTCCGTCGTCAAGCTGACCAAGGCGGGCGGGCACCGGCTGGAGGTCTTCGGGAACACGAACGTCGTCGGGCCGTACGGTTTCCGGATCGCGACGGTGAAGGTCCGCACGTTCCCGGCGGCGATCGGCCTGCGGATCGGCGAGGGCGGCCCGGACGGCGCGGGACGGCTGGACGTCCCCGGACGCGTCGACCGCTTCGAGTTCGACGCGGACGGCGCGTCGGCCATCAAGATCCTCGGCGGGGCCGGGGCGTGCGAGGCCATCGAGCTGGAGCTCGTGGACGCCGCGCAGAGGAGCGTCGCGAGCCCGCGGCAGCCCATCCCCCTCTGCGGGTACGAGTCCGACATCCCGCTCTCCAACGGGGACGGCCGGTACGCGCTCGTGGTCAGGTCGGGTACGGCGAAGACCGGGCCCTACTCGTTCCAGATCGTCCGGGCGGGCTGAACGCCGGCCGGGCGCCGGACCGGCGTCGACCGGTGCGGCCGGCATCGGCCATGACGCCGGACGCCCCCCGCGGATCAGTACCACCGACCAGAACCCCGACCACCAGATCGACGCGCTGCTGCGCGCGGGCGTCGACCGCAGTGCCATCCATCTGGACAAGGCCGGTGGCGCCAAGGCCTCCCCGCCCAGCCTCGATCTGGTCCTCAAGCTGCTACGCGAGAGCGACACGCTGAAGGTCACCCGGCTGGACCGGCTGTCGCGCTCGGTCCTGCACCTGGTCACCCTCGGGGCGGACCTGCGCGAACGCGGGGTGGGGCTGCATGTGACCGAGCAGGGCATCGACACCGACACGATGGAGGGCCGCGCGATGTTCGGCATGCTGTCGGTCCTGGCCGAGCTGCAGCGCGAGCTGATCGTGGCCAACACGCTGGACGGCCTGGCCTCAGCCCGTGCGCCTGGCCTCAGCCCGCGCCCGCGGCCGGGTCGGCGGACGCCGGCCCAAGCTCACCGCCGACCAGGCCGCCCTCGCCCAGCAGCTGTACGACACGCGGGACAAGACCGTTCAGCAGATCGCGGACTTGTTCGGGGTGCCGCGCTCGACGGTGTACGGGCATCTGAAGGGCGACACTGTGCCCCGCCGGCCAAAGAAGACCTTGGACAGGGCGCAGCCGGGACAGGGTCGGAGTTCTGTTTGTCATGGTCGGCCTACCGGCCCCGGGGCTTGGGTGGCCGGGGTGATCTGGTCGGCGTAGGGCCCGGTACGGGTGTCGGTCAGGTTGTCCGCCCCGGCCCGCAGAAGGCCGGCCAGCTGGTCAGCTACCAGCATCGCGGGCTGGAGGACCATCGTGACGTCCGTCCGCCTAGCCGGGGTCGGCGCAGAGTTGGGAGGTCAAGGCGGTGCGGGCCCACTCTTCCCACGTGTCCGGTGACCAGTCGCGGTCGCGGACGAAGATCAGGTAGAGCTGCGGGCTGAGCAGGCCGAACAGTAGGTCCGCCGCCATCTCGACGGAGAGGCCGGGACGGGTGTCGGGCTTGCGGACCAGGGCTTCGGCCGCTGCGTACTGCACGGTGTAACGCGGGTCGGGGCCTTCCGGCCACTGTGCGGCGATCTCAGGGTCGGTGGCCGCGGCAGCCGCGATCAGCGGCATGATCGGGGCGACCCGGCCCAGGATCTCGCGGGTGCCGTGGATGTGCGCGCGCAATTGCCCGGCCGCGGTGGGCTCGGCGCATGCGGCGCGAAACCACTCACGATCCATGGTGGCGACCGGCTCGGTATCCCCGGCTATGGATGCGTCGACGACGTCCTTGAACAGCGTGCGCTTGTTGCGGAAGACGAAATAGACCGTCTGGACGGCCACGCCCGCCCGGTCCGCGACCTCCTGCAGGCTCGTCGCCCCGTAACCCTGCGCGACGAACAGCTCGCGAGCCACCTCGACGACCTTTTCACGGGTGCGGCGTGAGCGCTCGGCTCGCTTGTCCGGCCGCTTGACCTTGTCCATATTGCGAGTATATCTCTAGAGTACGTCACTAGAGTTCAACTCTAGATTCTTGGAGGAGACGATGGACAAGCCCAACACCACCCAGAAGCCGGAACCGGACCTGGCCTCAACGCGGCGAGACCCGGAGGAGGAGTCCGTCCACCGCGCGCTGGAGGGCTACTACCGCACCGGCAAGCCACCGTGGGACACCGGCGTGACGCCGCCCGAGCTGGTCGCCCTGGTAGAGGGACACGGCGTGCTGCCGCCCGGCCGCGCCCTCGAACTCGGCTGCGGCACGGGGACCAACGCCATCTACCTCGCACGGCACGGCTGGGAGGTGACGGCCGTCGACCTGATCGACCGCGCCGTCGACCAGGCCAGGGAGAAGACTGCGGAGGCGGGAGTGGCGGTACGGCTGCTGCACGGAGACGCCACCCGCCTCGACGAGCTGGACGTGCCGGGCCCCTTCGACCTGTTCTTCGACCTGAGCTGCTACTGCGGGATCCCGCTGCACCGCCGCGACGCCTACGCCGCCGGGCTCACCCACCGCGCCGCTCCCGGAGCACGGTTGCTGATGTTCGGGTACGGCCCCGAGCCGCTCGGCGGTCCGACCCAGCTCACGTCGTGGGCGGCGGGCGTCACAGCCGACGAACTCCGCGCCAGGTTCCCCGGCTGGGAACTACTCGACGTCACACCGGGCACCAACTCGGTGCCGACCTTCTGGTTCACGCTGCGCCGCGACGCCTAGCGATCTCCGGTCGCGGTTTCTGTGGGTCTGTGGCAAGCCTCACGCCGCCCGAGCAAGTCGAGCTTGGGCGGCTTAACGGCCGAAGACGGCTGGCACGACGTTCGAGCCGTGATCCGGCTGGACGGTGAGACCTTTACCGCCTCGGCGGTGCCCGGCCTGAAGGTCATCCTCCTCTTCGATCGGATCGACCCGGCCAAGGTACGCACCGATCCCCGCCCCCCACGAGGGAACCCGAGCGCGGCCCCTGTAGGGATCTTCGCCCACCGGGGCCATACCGTCCCAACCGTCTTGGTGTCTCCCGCTGCCGGCTCCTCGCCGTGGACGGCCTGAACTTGCACGTCGCCGATCCGGACGCGCTGTCAGGCACCTCCGTCCTCGATATCAAGCCGTATCTGATCGAGTTCGCCCCCGCCACCCGGTCACCCAACCGGCCTGGGCCACCGAGCTCATGAGCTCCTACTACTGAGGTTCCGGCTGGCGGGCCCCCGCCGGCCGTCCAGTGATCAACCTGGTCGCAGGACCATGACCTCTCGTAGACGACACCCATCGCCTATGTCTGCGACCAGGCCGAACACCTCTGCATCGTCCCGTGGAGAGAGCTACTGATATGAACGTGTTCCTGTGGATACTGCAGGCCGTCCTGGCCACCGCTTTCGGCTTGGCCGGGGTGATGAAGTCCGTCCGGCCCAAGGAGAAGCTGCGCCCCGTGATGCCTTGGGTGGAGGACTTCACCGCCACCCAGGTTCGTCTGATCGGCGTGGTCGAACTTCTCGGTGCCGTCGGCCTGATCCTGCCCGCCGTCACCGGCATCGTCCCAACCCTCACTCCGCTGGCCGCTACCGGCCTGGCCATCACCATGCTCGGTGCGGCCGCCACCCACGCCCGCCGCAAGGAGTCGTCGGGCATCGCTGTCAACGTGGCCTTGCTCGCGCTGTCCGTTGTCATCGCCTGGGGCCGCTTCGGCCCTTACGCTTTCTGACCTCTGGCGAGTTCTGGAGAGGCCCCTCGCAGGCCACCGACATCAGAACGGCCGGTCATGATAAGACGAGCCCGCCGGGCTCCTTAACGTGACTGGCCGTTCCGTTGCTGCTCAAGCCCCGAGACCCCCTCGGACAACGCGGCCGGCAGGCCGATCGCCTTGACCCGCTCCAGCTTGACGATTTCGGCCGGCAGCGTCTCCAGCCGCAGCGGCCCCGGGTCCTCCTTCAGCTCCTGCAAAAACGCGCGCCAGCCGCCGCTGGCGCCAGTGGCGCCACTGGCGACCTGAGTCTGCCCGTACCCGTCCGAGGCGTCCTGTCCGGCGGCCTCAAGGAGAGAGTCCGTGGCCGCATTACGCAACGACAGTCACACAGAGTTACTTGCGGCCGGTGACGCGGACCCGAGTGGGGGCCGACGTGGTCGCATGCCCGTGCCCTCCCCGCCCGGGACCGGCTCAGGGCCTGCTCAGGGCCTGCTCAGGCTTCCGCGGTACTCCAGCGCGCCCGCGCCCTCCTGACCGACGAAGTCCAGTGTCGCCGGGTCCTTCAGGGTGAGGGTCATGTCTCCCCCCACGCACTGGTCCCGCTGCACCCGGGTCAGGTCGAGCACGTTCCCGGCCCTGACCCGGGTCAGCACGACCTGCTGATCGCACGCACCGGTCCGCCACGTCCCCGTCGGCCGGTCACCCGACAGGGTCAGCGTGATGTCGACGGCCTTCCGCCGGGCGTCCTGCGAGACGACCCGGCCCGTCCACGTGCCGGCGAACGCCTCCGGGACTCCCCCGCCCGGCTGGACCGAGGACTGCGCCGACGGCGCCGCGGAACGTGACCGCCCGTCCGCGGCCGAGCGGGACGGTTCCGGTCGCCCGTCCGTGACCGAACGCGATCCGGTTTCCCCGCCCGTGCCGGTGGCGCCCTTCGACCCCGTCGGGTCGCCACCGGGGGAGCCGCCGAGCACTCCTGTGGCGTACAGCACCGCCGCCGTCACGAGCGCCGCGGTGATCCCGGTGACCGCGATCAGCACGGCGGGTCTCCGCCTTCGCCGGGGCGCCGGTTCGTCGTGCCGCGGCACCGTCTCCGGGTCCGCCCGGCCGTTCCAGCCGGCGGGCAGGTAGGCGGTGGGCACCGGGCCGACCTCGGGGACCGTGACGGTCGGGACGCCGGGCTCGACCAGGCGGATCATGAGCGCCCGGGCCGAGGGGCGTGCCCCGGGGTCCTTGGCCAGGCAGACGGCCAGCGTCTCCCGCAGGGGTGACGGAACGCCCGTGAGGTCGGGCTCGGCGCTGAGAATCCGGCGGAAGACCGCGGCGACGGTGTCGCTGCCGAACGGCGCGCGGCCGGTGGCGGCGTAGACCATGGTCGAGGCCCAGGAGAACACGTCGGCCGCGGGCGAGCCGTACACGCCGTTGAGCTGTTCGGGAGCCATGTACGGCGGCGTGCCGGACATCGACGAGGGCATCGTGCTCGCGTCGAGCAACTGGGCGATACCGAAGTCGACCACCCGTGGGCCGTCCGGGCCGAGCAGCACGTTGGCCGGCTTGAAATCCCGATGGACGACCCCCGCGCTGTGGATGGCGGCGAGCGCGGTGGCCGTGGCGACCGCCAGGCGGTCGAGGTCGCCCCCGCGCAGGGGTCCTCCGTCACGCACCCGCTCGTGGAGCGAGGGGCCCGCGACGAACTCGCTGACGACGTAGGGGTCCGGCCGGTCGGTCTCGGCCACCAGCACCCGGGCCGTGCAGAAGGGGGCCACCCGCAGCGCCGACCGCAGTTCCCTGGCCAACCGGCGGCGCGCGGCGGGATCCGAGCCGCTGCGCAGCACCTTGATCGCCACTCGCTCGCCGGACCGGCTTCGCCCTTCGTAGACGATGCCCTGGCCGCCCTCGCCGAGCCGCCCGGCCACCTCGAACCTCCCCAGGACGCGCGGGTCTCCCGGCTCCAGCGGACCAGCGGGCATCGGTTCCTCCACGCGCGGGGTCGTCCCCTCACACTAGCGACGCGGGACCCGCCCCACCACGGTCCCGCCGAGGCGGCCGCCGGGGGACCGGGCGGAGGGCACGGCCGGACGTCGAAGGCGGGCGAGTTTTGGATGGAACGTGCGGGTTAATATCGCATTCACCCTTCTCTTTCCGCTTAGTGACCCCAAAGCCTTAACAAAAGGACAAACCCCCAATGAGACGATGGGTTGTGCTGGCGGCCGCCGTACTGGCCGGGGCCGCACCGGTCACCGCGAGTCCCGCCGTCGCGCAGGCGGACGCCCCCGATCCGGCGGGTGCGATCAAACGGCAGCTCCGCAGCGAGCACGGCGTCCGGATCTCCGAGGTCGACCGCTTCTACTTCGGTGCCAAGTCGACGACCTCCGGGAGCGGGACCCGGATCACCGGCAGGCTCCAGTTCGCCCCGTCGGGTCCGGTCGCCGCGGACCTCATCTGGCGGGACCTTCCCGCGCCGAAGGCCAAGGAGCTTCCGCCCGGGAAGCAGATCTCCCACCGTATGATCCGCGTCGGCAGGAACACCTACGACGACGCCGCCGACCATCCCGGCGGGCCGGTCCCGGAGGGCAAGAAGTGGATCCGGTTCCCGGACGCCCACCTGGGACGCACGAACCGGGACATGGCCCGGGACGTCAGCCTGCAGCCGATAGACCTGTACGACACGTCCCTGATGAAGACCCTGCTGAAGTGCTCGAAGAGCGAGCGCGTCTCCGGCGGCTTCCTCTACCGGGGCACCCTGAGCCGCAAGGAGCTGGGCAGGCTCTCCAAGGGCGCCTTCATCGACTGGGCCTCGGGGCGGCCCGTCGGCGCGAAGAGCAAGGGGAAGGTCTCCTGGCGGCTCTGGACCGACCGGACCGGCCTGCCCAAGCGCCTCGTCACCGCCGACACCGTGGGAGAGGGGAAGGACCCGCTGGTCAAGCGGAGCGACACGCGCTACACCGGCTGGGGCTTCCGCCTCGTCATCACCGCCCCGCCCGCCGACGAGGTCATCGACGAGGCCGACCTGCTGGAGTACGTCCGCGAGCGGAACGAGCCCATCCCGGAGGACTCCGGCAACACCTGAGACACCCCGTACGGCGCCGCGGGCGCACCGGAGCCCCGTCGCGTCCGGCGACCACTACATGTGATGGGCGGACCAGGCGGCATCGTGTTGCCGGTCCGGCTCGCGTCCCGTTTTTCGCGGTCGCACCGGGGCGGCCGCCATGCCCGCTGCCGCCGATCACGACCGGGAGAGCCCCGGCCATGATCGGCTCAGGGCGCCCGTGCTGCTCGGTTGCGCCGATGTACGCCGGCGGGTCCCCGATACGGCACCGCCCAGGGGCTTTCCGCCGATCACACGCATTCCTCGATCACTCCGTCAGGACTTCCTCAGTCGACCCTGACCACGTACTTGCCCCGCACCCCGCCCGCCTCCAGCGCCCGGTGTGCCGCCGCTGTCTCCTCCAGCGGGAAGCACCTGTCCACCGCGGGGCGCAGTCCCCCCTCCGCCACCTGATGGGCGAGGTCGTCGAAGAGTGCCCGCGTGGGGTTGCCGCTGAAGAAGCGCACCCGGCCGCGTCCGTGTACGGCGCTGGCAGCGATGTAGCCGAGTGAGGCGGCGGGCCGCGTCGGGTCGAAGGCGATGGTGACCATGCGTCCGCCGGGCGCCAGCAGGCGCCGGAAGGCCCGCAGGTCGGTGCCCGCGGTGTCGAGGACCACGTCGAACAGGCCCAGTTCCCCCGGCGGGACGGTCCGGTGGTCGATGGCGTGGTGGGCTCCGAGCGTGCGGACGAAGTCGAGGTTGGCGGCGCGGGCCAGGGCCGTGACCTCGGCGCCATATGCCTGTCCGAGCTGGACGGCGGCGTTGCCGACGCCGCCCGCGGCACCACGTACGAGCAGTCGTTCGCCGGGGCGCAGCCCGGCCTTGTCGCGCAGCGCCGTGATGGCCGTGGTCGCCACCGGCAGCGCGGCGGCTGCCACCAGATCCAGTCCGTCCGGGACCCGGCCGAGCCGCTCGGCCCGGACCGTCACGTACTCGGCGGCGCTGCCGAACCCGGTACGGCCCACGACGCCCCACACACGGTCGCCGGCCGCGACGTCCGTCACGCCGGTGCCGAGCGCGGCGACCTCGCCGGTGAAGTCCAATCCGACGCGTTGCGGGAACCTCCGTCCGGTGAAGAGACGGAGGCTGCCGGAACGGGCCGCCAGTTCGCCGCCGTTGACGCTGAACGCGCGCACCCGCACGAGCACCTCGCCGGGCGCCGGCTCGGGGCGCGGCACCCGGCCCACGTACAACACCTCGGGGCCGCCGAAGCGGTCGAAAAGTACTGCTCTCATCGTGCGGTCGTCCATCGTTCTCACCTTCACCACCAGTGGCCGCGCGGGGGATCCGGCCCCGAGCGTAGGCTCTTAACCGGACGGCACCGTCCGTTTGGACCGGAGATGAGAGACAGTGGTGGAGGAATCCTCTCGGATCGCGGGCCCGGAGCTGCGGGCCGACGCCCGGCGCAACCGGGGGCGCATCCTCGTCGCCGCCCGTGAGGTCTTCGCCGAGCACGGGATCGACGCGCCCATGGCGACCGTGGCCCGACGGGCCGGGGTCGGCGTGGCGACGCTGTACCGGCGTTTTCCGACCCGGGACGCCCTGGTGCGGGCCGCGTTCGCGCAGCAGGTGGAAACATGCGGCCGAGCACTCACCGAGGCGCTGGCCGACCCCGACCCCTGGCGGGGCTTCCAGCGCCTGGTCGAGACGGTCTGCGAGCTCCAGCGGGAGGAACAGGGGTTCCCGGCCGCGTTCGTCGCGGCCTTCCCGGACAGCGCGGCGGAACACGCGCAGGCCCGGGAACGGGCCGAGCGGGACCTCATGACCCTGGTCCGCAGAGCCCAGGCGGCGGGCGCGCTGCGGGCCGATTTCCACCCTTCCGACCTCGCCGTGGCCCTGTTGGCCCACTGCGGTCTGGTCACCGCGCTGCCGCATGACGGTGCCGCGTCCCGGCGCCTGGTGGCGTACCTGCTCCAGTCGTTCCGCGCCGAGGCGGCCCACGGGGCCCTGCCTCCACCGAGCGCTCTGTCACTGGGCGGTCTCCCGCTCGCGGCCGACGGCTCCCAGAGGCAGCGGCCCTCCAGGGCCTGACGCGAAGTGGCGCCTACCGCGTGGCACGCCCTTTGGAGCTCCTCCGCACGCCCGGTGCCCGACCGGCTTGGACGAAGTCGCCCTGGAGGACGAACGCGGCCGCGGAGGACGAACGCGGCCGCTCGCTACCGGGCGGGTCTGGTCGCCTTCCTGGCTTCGAGGGCCGGAGAGGGCGGCAGGACGCCGACGCCGGTGCGGGCCTCGAAGACGAGCTGGGTCTGTGTCTGCCGTACGCCGGGATGCACGGTGATCCGTTCGAGGATCAGGTCACGGAGGTCCTGTGGAGTGGCGACGGCGGCATGCACGAGGAAGTCGTCGTCACCGCTGACATGGAAGACCGCCAGGACTCCGGGTGTCTCGACCAGCCGATCGAACAGGGTGCGGACCGGGTCGCGATTGTGGCCACCCAGCCGGACCCGGATGATCGCGTGCAGCGGGCGGCCCAGCGCGGCGGTGTCGATGTGCGCGTGGATGGCGGTGATCACACCGGAAGCGCGCAGCGCGCGCACCCGATAGGCGCACGTCGACTCGGCGACACCGACCTGAGCCGCGAGTGCGGCGTTGGTCAGGCGGCCGTCCCGGGACAGGGCCGCCAGGATCTTCAGGTCGGTGCCGTCGAGCTGTGGATCCTGCGGTACGCGTCGCGACATCGACCCTCCTGTTTACGGATTCCGCACCGACTATCCGGAAACAGGCCATCTTCCGCAACATATCTTGAGGATGGCTGGTGATTCCCCGACAGTCGGGCCATGACATCCCGTTCTCTTCATCCCGACACCGTCGCCGTACACGCTGGGCGTGAGGATCTGGCGGATCTCGGGGTGCATGTGCCTCCGATCGATCTCTCCTCGACCAACCCGTTGCCGGACATCGAGACCGGAGGACATGCCTACGAGACGTTGGCCTCCGGTGGTCATCCGGAGGGAACGGCGGTCTACGCACGGCTGTGGAACCCGACGGTGGCGCGATTCGAGGCGGGATTGGCGAGATTGGAGCACGCGGAGGCGGCGGTCGCCTTCTCTTCCGGCATGGCGGCGCTGACGGCGGCGGTGCTGGCGGCGAAGCGGGAGACCGGGCGACGCCATGTCGTGGCCGTCCGCCCCCTGTACGGCGGCACCGATCACCTGCTGGCATCCGGCCTGCTGGACGTCGAGACGACGTTCTGCGAGGGCACGAGCACGGCGGTGGCCGCGGCGATCCGCCGCGACACCGCGCTGGTCGTGCTGGAGACTCCCGCCAACCCCACGCTCGACCTGGTCGACATACGTTCCGTCGTGACGGCGGCGGACGGGGTGCCGGTGCTGGTGGACAACACGTTCGCGACGCCCATGCTGCAGAACCCGCTCGAGTTCGGTGCCGCGATGGCGCTGCACAGCGCGACCAAGTACCTGGGCGGGCATGGCGACGTGATGGCGGGTGTGATCGCCTGCGACCAGGGGCGCGCCGCGGCACTGCGCCGGGTACGCGCGATCACCGGTGCACTGCTCCATCCGCTGGGCGCCTACCTGCTGCATCGCGGGCTGGCGACGTTGCCGGTGCGGGTACGCACCCAGCAGGCGAACGCGCGCGCCGTCGCCGCCTGGCTCGCCGACCACCCGGACGTGGCCCGCCTCCACTATCCCGCCGACGACCATCCGCTGATCGGGCGGCAGATGAACGGCACCGGCGCGATGCTGTCGA
The DNA here is from genome assembly GCF_013409935.1 of Streptosporangium sandarakinum. GTDB lineage: Bacteria > Actinomycetota > Actinomycetes > Streptosporangiales > Streptosporangiaceae > Streptosporangium > Streptosporangium nondiastaticum. The sequence goes on from NZ_JACCCO010000001.1 coordinate 3,331,293, forward strand.
TCGAGTTGCGCGGCGGCTACGAGCAGGCCGCCCACCTCACCTCAGCCGTCCGGGTGTTCACGCACGCGGTGTCACTGGGCGGCGTCGACTCCCTGATCCAGCACCCGAGCGCGCTCACCCACCGTCCGGTGGCCTCCGACGCCCGCCCCACCCCGGCTCTGGTCCGCCTGTCCATCGGCCTGGAGAACCCCGTGGACCTCATCGACGACCTGGACCGCGCCCTGTCCGTGAACCGCCGTACTCACGTGCACCGTTCGGCGATCAGGCCCCGGATCCCGGATCTCCAGGCCTGACTTCCCCTGCTCGGCCCGAAGGCCGAAGAGACGTGACCGACGCGGGGCGGGAGCGGCCGAAGCCGTCGCTCCCCCCGGCGAGGCGGCGGATCTTCCCGGCGACCTCGTCGGATCCCGTTCGGCGCGGGGCTCCGGAGGCGGGGTCGCACAGGATGACCGGCGATCACCCGTCCGGATGCGACCGACCGCCTTCCGACCGCGACACGGCGCGCAGGTTCGGAGAACTCCGACGAGTCGTACGGCTCGTACGGCGACGGGATCCCCACCCTGGCGATAGTTGTACGCCGTCCTTCGCCCCGTATCGTCCCCACCAGTGTCCCCGGCCGTGCGGGAAAGGGACGGCATGACCGACGACGTGGTACGACGTGTTTTCCAGGTGGTCGACTCGTTCGACCCCGAGGAGTTCGCCCGGCTGCTGGCCGAGGACGCCACGCTGGTGTTCGGCAACGCCGAACCGCTGGCGGGACGCGAGGCCATCGTCGCCGGGCTGCGGGCGTTCTACTCCACCATCGGCGGCCTGCGGCATCGGATCGTCAGGAACTGGCAGGTGGACGCCGACGTCATCGCCGAGACCGAGGTGACCTACCGGCGACTCGACGGCAAGGACGCCGGCGCCGTAGCCGTGTCGATCTGGCGCACCCGCGACGACGGCCTGATCACCGACTACCGCATATTCGTCGACCTCGCCCCCGTCTACGCGGCCTGAAGCTCCGGTGAAGCTTTTTCATCCCGGTGGCCTGGTACAGCGGGTCCGCGCGGAACGACGCCCCCGGTGAATCTTGCGGGAGCTCGCAGCGGCGCGATCCACCGGCTGCGACCGCCTCGATGGGGTCACAGACGATGGATCCTGTTCACCTCGGTTCGGGGATGACCCCGCACAGGTAGGTGGACCCCTCCAGCAGCTCCGGTGTCAGCGTGATGCCGGTGAGATGCTCGGCCAGGAGGAACGCCGGCCCGTCGCCGGGGTGGAGGTGTCTGCGGTCGGCGCCGATCCGCTGCATGATCTCCACGATCTCCTCCGGCACCTCTTCCGAGTAACCTTCATCGGCGATGAAGCAGAACCGGATCTCTCCGTCTTCGCTCCAGTAGAAGTACTCGACGCCTTCGACGTCGCGGAAATGGGAGACGAGGCGGGTTCCCGCCGACAACGAAGTGATGATCTCTTCATCGGCGCCGAGCCCGCCGTTGGGCTCAACGGCGAACACCCAGTCGCCCATGGTCGCGACACCGAGGAACGCGGTGTCGTAGCCGTTCCCGCGGGGAGTCTCGATCAGCTCCCCAAGCGTCATGGGCGTGAAATCCTCTGGCCGGCCACCGAGCCGGACCACCAGTTGCTCGGGTGTCAGGCCGTGGACGTAGGTGAAGCAGTAGGCCTCCGCCAGCTCGGGGAAGCGCTCGTGGGAGAACCAGGCACAGTCACCAGGGGTCGCGATCATTCCGTCATGCTCACAGCCCCGACCGACACGACCGGATCGTACGTCAGAGAACAGGTCACACGACGACGACGAAGCCGCTGCACCGCGCCACGGAGCCGAATCTCAAGATCTCTGAATGTGGTACCCGGCGGGGGTGGTGACCTCTGGCGTGGATCTCGACGGACCGTGGGGTCCTTCCGTCGTGATCCACGCCGTTCCGGCTCTCGTGTCCCTGCTCTGCGCCACAGGGTCGGCGGTGTACGAGCCGAAGGGGCGGATCAGGCCCGGTGCACCCTTGACGGCGTAGGCGGCGACACTCTCTCGATTCACTTTGGAGAATCAGGAACGAACGAGTCTTGCGATGGCGTCCGAGGCTTCTTTGATCTTCTCCTGGGCCTCGGGGCCGCCGTTTCTGGTGGCCTCGGCCACACAGTGGGCCAGGTGCTCCTCCAGGAGGGAGAGGGAGAACGACTGGAGCGCGCTGGTGACCGCGGACACCTGGGTCAGGATGTCGATGCAGTACTTGTCGTCGTCGACCATGCGCTGCAGTCCACGGGTCTGACCCTCGATCCGGCGCAGACGCCGGAGGTGGTCCTGTCTGGTGTCTCCGTATCCGGCCATGCCCTCTCCCTCTCCCTATCCCTATCCCACCACCGTACCTCCTGGGGGTATCTGAGAGTGGGTTCTTCTCACCCGAGGGCCGCCGGCTGCTGCCCCTCCTGCGCGACGGCCTTGGGCCGCCTCATGAACGCCACCGTGGCGACCACGCCGATCGCCGCGACCACCGCCGCGCCGACGAAGGCCGCGTTGGTGGAGCCCTGGCCGGTGGCGATGGCCGTCATCACGGCCAGGCCGAGCGCGGAGCCCACGTTGTAGGTGGTGTTCACGATGCCGGAGGCCAGGCCCGCCTCTTCGGGCCGCACGCCGGACATGGCCGACATCATCGCGGGGATGTAGGCCAGCGACATGCCCACCGCCGCGATCAGGCTCGCGGGCAGCACATCGGTGACGAACGATCCGTTCGCACCGACCAGGCTCAGACCGGCGATCCCCACGGCGAGGACGCCCAGACCCAGCACGATGAGCGGCTTCGCACCGAAGCGGCCGAGCAGCCTGGCGGTGATGCCGACCATGAAGATCATGACCGCGACGGTCATGGGCAGCAGCGCCGCACCGCTCGCGAAGGAGCCGTAACCGAGGGTCTTCTGCAGGTAGAGGTTGAGGAAGTACCACATCGGGATCCACGCGGCGCCCAGGAGCGCCATGGCCAGGTTGGCAGCGGCCAGGCCGGGGGTCTTCCAGATGGCGAGCGGCATGAGGGGCTCACGGACCGAACGCTGGATGAGCAGGAAGGCGACCAGGAGAACGGCGGCGCCGACTCCGGCGAGCCAGTCGGTGGTGACGATCGCGTAGACGGCGAGGGCGACGCCCGCGGTCACAGCGATCGCGCCGAGCCAGTCGACCGACCCGCGCTTGCCCTCGGCCTTGGGCAGCAGCGCGGGAATGGCGGCCAGCGTGGCCAGGCCGATCGGGATGTAGACGATGAACACCCAGGGCCAGCTCAGGTACTCGGTGATCACGCCGCCGAGGAAGACGCCCGCCGTACCACCCGCGGGTGCGGCGGCGCCGTACAGGGACATGGCCTTGCCCAGCTCACGCGGGCTGTGCCCGAACAGCATCATCAACAGCGTCATCGCGGCGGGAGCGATGAGGGCTCCGCCGACGCCCTGGACGGCGCGCCCCAGGATCTCCACCCATACGGTGCCCGCCGCCGCGGCGATGACCGAGCCGGCGGTCAGGACGACCCAGCCGGCGGTGAAGATCTTGCGGGCGCCGAGCAGGTCGGAGAGCTTGCCGCCCAGGAGGAGCAAGCCGCCGAAGGCGACGACGTAGGCGTTGAACACCCACTGCAGGCTGCTGTCGGTGAAGCCCAGCTCGCGCTGCATGTCCGGCAGGGCCACTCCGATGATGGACGTATCCATGATCACCATGAACTGCGCGGCGGCGAGCACGATGAGCGCCCACCACCGACGCGGATTAACGGCAGACACGACGTTCTCCTTTCATTGGATACCCAAGGGGGGTATCTGAGGCGCAAGGAACGTAACATACCCCTGAGGGGTATGACAAGGCGGTGGACCGGGGCATGCCGGAGGCCCCGTGGCCTCCGGCGCCGGGCTGCCGTATCGCCTCAGATCCAGTGCAGGATCGCCCCGGCGACGAGCTCCACGGCTATGGCCGCGGCCAGAAGCCCCATGATCCGGGTGACCAGGTTGAGCCCGTTGTCCTTGAGCAGCCGCCCGATGAAGGGCGAGAAGTGCAGAGTCAGCCAGGTCAGCAGCAGTGCCGCCGCCAGGGCGAGGGCCACCGCCACCACGGCGGGGGCGCTTCCGGCCTTCTCCACGTAGAGCATGGTCGCCGCGATGGCGCCGGGTCCGGCCAGCGGAGGCGTGCCGAGCGGGACGAACGCCACGCCACCGCTCTCGGCCGTGGCGCGGTCGCGTGCGCAGTCCGCCTTGAGCAGATCGAGCGCGATCAGGGCGAGCAGGGCACCGCCGGCCACCTGGAGCGCCTGGAGAGAGATTCCGAGCGCGTCGAGCAGGCCCTTGCCCGCGACGGCGAAGACGGTCACGATTCCGGCGGCCACGAGCACCGAGACCCGAGCCGTTCTGCGCTGTCCGGACGGGCTCTGGTGCCGGGTGAGGGTGAGGAACACCGGGATGGCGGCAAGCGGGTCGAAGATGACGAGCAGGGTGACGAAGGCCTGCGTGAACAGGGCCGACATGACAGGCCTCCACGGGCGGGTCTGATGTGCCCCGCCCTCGGAGTCGTCAGAGGGACGGGATGGACTCGGTGGCCGTGGAGAAGCAGGGGATCGTCCGGCGCAGCCACACCGCGACCATGTCCGTCCCTCCTTCCGAGCAGTCCGGTGGCCGGTGGCCCGGGAATCCCGGGCCACCGGCCACCGGCGTCCTGTTACTTGAAGCCGCGCAGGCGCAGGCTGTTGGTGACCACGAAGACGCTGGAGAAGGCCATCGCCGCTCCCGCGATCATCGGGTTGAGCAGGCCCAGCGCCGCGAGCGGCAGGGCGGCCACGTTGTAGGCGAAGGCCCAGAACAGGTTGCCCTTGATGGTGCCCAGCGTCCGGCGGGAGAGCCGGATCGCGTCCGCGGCCACTCGAAGGTCGCCGCGGACCAGGGTGAGGTCCGAGGCCTCGATCGCCGCGTCCGTTCCGGTCCCCATCGCCAGGCCGAGGTCGGCCTGGGCGAGCGCGGCGGCATCGTTGACGCCGTCACCCACCATCGCCACCCTCTTACCCTCGGCCTGGAGCTTCTTGACGACGTCCACCTTGTCCTTGGGCAGGACCTCGGCGATCACCTCGTCGATGCCGACCTCGGCCGCGACGGTCCTGGCGACCGCCTCGTTGTCGCCGGTGAGCAGCACCGGGGTGAGGCCGAGCGCCCGCAGTCGCCGGATGGCCTCCTTGCTGGTCGGCTTCACCACGTCGGCCACCACGAGGACGGCCCGGGCCTTGCCGTCCCAGCCGACGGCGACAGCCGTACGGCCGGCCGCCTGAGCCTCCTGGAAGGCCCGCTCCAGCTCGACGGGCAGGTGCTGCGACCACTCGGCCAGCAGCCTGGGCCGGCCGACCAGGACGGCGTGGCCGTCCACGATGCCCTGGACGCCGAGGCCCTCGACGTTGGCGAAGTCCTCCACCGTGGCGGTGGACTGCGCGGCGCGGGCGATCGCCTGGGCGATCGGGTGCTCGGAGGCGTGCTCCAGGGCTCCGGCGAGCTTGAGGACCTCGTCGCGGTCCTCGCCCTCGGCCAGGAGCACGTCGGTGAGGGTCATCTTGCCCTCGGTCACGGTGCCGGTCTTGTCGAGGACGATCGTGTCGATCTTGCGGGTGGACTCCAGCACCTCCGGGCCCTTGATCAGGATGCCCATCTGAGCACCCCGGCCGGTGCCGACCAGCAGGGCCGTCGGCGTCGCCAGGCCGAGCGCGCAGGGGCAGGCGATGATCAGTACGGCCACCGCGGCCGTGAAGGCCGCCGCCGCGCCGGACCCGGTACCGAGCCAGAAGCCGAGGGTGCCGAGCGCCAGAGCGATCACGATCGGGACGAAGATGCCCGAGATGCGGTCGGCCAGCCGCTGGACCTGGGCCTTGCCGGTCTGGGCCTCCTCCACCAGCTTGGCCATCTGGGCCAGCTGGGTGTCGGAGCCGACGCGAGTGGCCTTGACGATCAGCCTCCCGCCCGCGTTGACGGTGGCGCCGGTGACGGGGTCGCCCTGCCGTACCTCCACCGGGACCGACTCGCCGGTCAGCATGGAGGCGTCGATGGCGGAGGTGCCCTCCTCGATCACGCCGTCGGTGGCGATCTTCTCGCCCGGGCGGACCAGGAAGAGGTCGCCGACGTTGAGCTGGTCGGTGGGAATCCGCCGGCCGTCGACGAGCTCGACCTCCTTGGCGCCCAGTTCGAGCAGTGCGCGCAACGCCGCTCCCGCGCGGCGCTTGGATCGCGCCTCGAAGTAGCGTCCGGCCAAGATGAACGCGGTCACACCGGCGGCGGCCTCAAGATAGATGTTGCCGGAGCCGTCGCTGCGGGCGATCGTGAACTCGAACGGGTGCGTCATACCCGGTACGCCTGCCGTACCGAAGAACAAAGCCCACAGCGACCAGCCGAGCGCGGCCAGCGTGCCCAGGGACACCAGGGTGTCCATGGTCGCCGCGCCATGCCGCAGGTTGGTCCAGGCCGCCCTGTGGAAGGGCCAGCCCGCATAGACCACCACCGGAGCGGCCAGTGTCAGCGACAACCACTGCCAGTTGGTGAACTGCAGCGGGGGGATCATCGCCATCGCGATCACCGGAACGCTCAGCACCAGGCTCGTGATCAGGCGGTTGCGCAGCGGACGGAGCTCGTCCTCCGGCTCCTGGGCCTCCTGGCCCGACTCCGTCTTCGGCGGGGCGGGGAGAGCCGCGGTGTAGCCGGCCGACTCCACTGTGGCGATCAACTGCTGCGGGTCGATGCCCTCGGGAAAGGTCACCTTCGCCTTCTCGGTGGCGTAGTTGACCGTCGCGGTGACGCCGTCCAGCCTGTTCAGCTTGCGCTCGATCCGGTTGGCGCAGGACGCGCAGGTCATGCCACCAATGGATAGCTCGATGGCGCCTTGGCGCCGGTCATCGGTAAGCGGAGACATCACCGCTCCTTTCCGTGCGTCCTGTTGTCAGTGCTTGTGGCCGGCGCCGTGCTCGGTGGAGCCGGCCGTGGGCTTCGCGTTCGGATCCACCGTGGAGTCCTGCTCGGCGCCGAGGGTGAAGTCGGCGGTCCGGACCTTGCCCTCATGCTGGAAATCGAGGAAGAGCCGGTAGTCGCCGCGACTGGGCACCTCGGCGTAGAAGACGATCTCCGGGCCGGGCCGGGTCTTGCCGTCGCCGGGCTCACCGTCGGGGTGTACGTGGAGATAGGCAAGGTCGCCGCCGCGCAGGGCCACCAGGTGCCCGTAGGCGCCAAGGTAGGGCTGCAGGTCGGTGACCGGCTTGCCGTCCTTGCTGACCTTGAGGGTGAGCTTGCTCTGCCGGCCGGGGAGCAGCTCACCGTCGAGGGTGACGGTGTAGCCGTCGACCTCGGACGTACGGCTGGCCGCGGGCAGCGCCTTGGGCGTGTAGTCGCCTGAGACGAGCAGGTCTCCGCCGAGCGTCAGGGCCTGACCACCGGTCGGCGCGAAGTCGGCGAAGGCCCGGTAGGCCCCCGCCTCGGGCAGCGTCAGCTTGACCGACCAGACGCCGTCGCCGGCCTCGACCGGGTGGAGATGCTGAAAGGTGCCCAGGTCACGCGAGACGACGATGAAGTGGAGCTTCTTGTCGTGCTGGACCTGGTAGTCGGTGACCGCCTTGCCGTCAGGGCCGGTCACGGTGAACCGGAAGTCTGTCGGCTCGTCCGGCTTGATCGCCGTGGTGAGCGGGGTGAAGCTGTAGCCGTTCTCGGACACTTGAAGCCCCCCGGGGGTACTGCTCTCGGCTTGTTGCGCGGGAGCGGCGTGCTCTCCGTGGCCTGCGGTGGTTTGTGGAGCCGGAGCCGCCACGGCGTGGCCGCCGCTGCCATGGCTCGGCTTCGCCGGCTCCCCGCCCAGCGGTCCGACGACGTTGCCGAGCCCGAGCGCCCCACCGAAGATCAGGGCGAGGCCCGCCATGTAGGCGCCGATCTTCGCTGCGGCGTTCATGGGTTCACCACTTCGTATCCGGCCTCTTCGACCGCGGCGCTGACCCGCGCCGCGTCGACCGGGCTTTCACTCGTCACGGTCAGCAGCCCGGTGGCCAGGTCGACGTCGACCTCGGTCACGCCGGCGACCTCGCCGACCTCCTCCTTGACGGAGCTGACGCAGTGTCCGCAGGTCATGCCCTTGACGGTGTAGGTGGCGGTGGCCATGACAATCACCTCTCGTCTTGTGACTCTTATGAACGGACCAGGCGCGCGATCGCGTCGGCCGCTTCCTTGATCTTGATGTCCGCCTCGGCGCCGCCCTTCCGCGTCGCCTCCGCGACGCAGTGGGCCATGTGCTCCTCCAGGAGGACCAGGGAAAAGGACTGCAGGGCGCTGGTGGCCGCCGAGACCTGGGTCAGGACGTCGATGCAGTACTTGTCGTCGTCGACCATCCGCTGCAGGCCTCGCACCTGCCCCTCCACCCGGCGCAGTCGCCGCAGGTGAGCCGCTTTGTCATTCATCGGGCTCAAGTCCGATCAGCAGGTTGAAGGCGCCGGTCAACAGGTTCAGCGACACCAGGCCGACGATCTCCGCGATCACCCGTTCGCTCCAGCCATGGGCTCGCAGCTCGGCCACGTCCTCGTCGGAGAGGGACGAAGGCTCGGCCAGCACCCGCACGGCCACGGCGATCAAGGCGGCCTCGCGCGCGTCGGTCGAGGTGCCCTGGCGGGCCAGCTCGATGTCCACTTCGCTGAGCCCCGCCGCTCGCGCCGCCTCGGTGTGCGCCGACAAGCACATCGCGCAGCCGATCCACTCCTGCACCGCGAGCGAGATCTTCTCGCTCAGCGGGCGGGGGATCTTCACCCGCTTGATCGCGCGGGAGAAGTCCAGGTAGCCCTGGAGCAGTGCGGGCGAGTGAGCCATCGTGGCCACCATGTCGCCCACCCCGCCGCGCCTGGCGACGATGTCACTCAGGATCTCGCGGGACTTGTCGGGGGCTTCCGACGGGTCAAGTGCTTGAAGGCGTCTCATCGTGTCCTCCTCGTCTGCCGCCAACCATATACCCCCCGTGGGTATTCCGGAACCCCCAAGGGGTATAAGTAACTCGAACATGGATGTTCGAGTCACTGGAGGATGCGTGAAGAACCGAGGCTGGGCATGGGCAGGCGTGCGGACGGCGAGGGCTCGGCCTTCCCGCGCAAGGGCGGCCGGGCCGGCTACGTCCGGGGCACCACGCCCGAGGGCGACCTGTGCGTCACCGCACCCAAGCACCGCCGGCATGTCCAGGAGGACGCGCGCAAGGCCGCCGGAGAGAAGTGGCGGGACTCCGACCTCGTCCTCACCACGCGGAACGGCACACCGATCGAACCGTGCGACTTCAATCGGGCCTTCGCGGCGCACTGCCGCCGGGCGGGCGTGCCGACGACCCGCGCCCACGACACCCGGCACACCCGCGCCTCACTCCTGGCCGCCCTCGACGTCCACCCCCGCGTCGCGATGCGCGTCCTCCGCCACCCACAGGTCTCGATGGCCATGGACGTCTACACGCGGATCCCGACTCCGGAAACTCGCAGGGCACTTGACCGGCTGAATCAGAGCCTCGACGGCTCGAACCAGACATGGCTTGCCCCCTTCACCTCAAGGCCCTTCGGGATCACCCGAAGGGCCTTATTCGCATGCAAGAGCCTTTGTTGATGGCCACGAAGACATGCCGGAATGGCTACTGCGCCAATTCCGATGGCCGTTATTCGTGATTTAAAAGAGGGAGTTCCCAGCGAGCTGTCCGATTCACCTTCACACCGAACGCGACGGAGGGCGAGTGACGCACCCCAAGAGCTGCGAGCGCGCCAAGCGGCACCAGTGCCGATGTTCCGACTGTGGTGGGGCACAGCATGGCTGGCCTTACGGCCTCGACCTGGCTCGTGACCCATCTCCCACGGGCCGTCAGGAGGCGAGGGAACGCAGCGACATCGCGTGGGCGGCCTCCTCGCCCCCCAAGGGGAAACGGGGGCCGTCCAAACAGAGACAGGCGGCCGCCACCGACAGCGCCACGGTCGATCTCATCGAATGGCTGTCCGAAAACCCGCAGACGGTCGAGCGCATCCAGGAAATCGGCGATCTCCTCACCGGCCGCGTCGTCGGAGAGCTGGACAAGAGATTCGGCGGCGACAGGCCGCGGGAAACCAGAAGAAGACTCACCGAGCATTTCTGGTGCGACCTCCTCGTCGCCCTGGCCGAGGGCATCGAGGAATTCTCCAAGGCCATGGACCGAATACCCGAATACGTGACGGCGGCCATCATCGACTCGCGGAAGGCCGAGAATCGCAGCCCTCTCCTCGAAGCTCTGGTGACGCTTGCCGTACGGACGGCGTGGGAGCCCATCAAGGACATGATCCGCGCCGGCGGGGTCGAGGAGCTGCAACGGACCTGCCGGATCCTGGCGGTCCTGATCTGCCCGGCCCCCGAGGACCATGCGGCGGTGCAGAACGGCGCGCTCCTCCCGCTGGCGCAGGAAGGCATGCTGGAGATCAGCCGGGAACGGCTGGAGCAGGTCTTCCCCGCCGAATGGGTTCGCCGCCTCCGGGATGACCTCGGCGGCGCCTGAACGAACCGCCGGCCTCGAACGCCCGACCGGGCATCCCCTACCCATACGGAAGCCTTGAGCCCTGGCGAGCAAGGATCGCGAACGGCTGTCCGCGTAGGGCGGTGTTGCTGCATCCCACTGCTGTACGGCTACGACGAAGGCCCTCCGGGATGATCCCGGAGGGCCTTTGACCTGCTGCGCGGCCGAGATGACTCGAACCCCTGACCTTCTGATCCGTAGGGAAGGGCGGACGCTGCGCCAGAGGCGTCCCGGCCTGGCCAGACGGTGGATGAGGGCTGGTGGGATGCGATCGCGTAAGACGGTGTCGCTGTACGGCGCGGCTGCATGAAGCCGACCGCAGGAATGTCGACCATGTGCGCGAGCATCTGGTCGGGCATCGGCAGAAGGCGGCGCCCCAGGTGCTCGCGGGCCTCGTGGCCGCTCGAGACTGTCACATCGCGAGCACCGGGAACGGCTTCCCATGCGGATGGTCTCCCGGTCAGAGCCGGTCGGCGATGACGTGGGCCATGGCGGTGTAACCGGCGTCGTTGGGGTGCAGGTGGTCACCGCTGTCGTAGGCGGGGTTGAGCACGTCGGGGTCGCCGGGGGCGGCCATGGCCTGGTCGAGGTCGGCGACGGCGTCGAACTCGCCTGAGGTGCGGATCCATTGGTTGACGGTGTCGCTGAGGGCGGCGGCGTGGTCGCCCCAGTGGTCGGAGTCCTTGAACGGCGGCAAGGTGGCTCCGATGACCTTGACGCCCTTGGCGTGGGCTTGGCGGATGAGCCGGCGGTAGCCGGTGATCAGCTCGTCCGCGGAGACGACGGGCGCGGGCTTGTACGTCGGGGTGTCGGACTCGCTGAATCCGATGTCGTTGACGCCCAGCAGCACGACGACCGTGCCGACGCCGGGCTGGTCGAGCACGTCCCGCTTGAAGCGGGCCGCGGAGCGGTCGCCGTACCAGGCGGAGTCGTTGAGCACGAGGTTGCCGCCGATGCCGGCGTTCAGGACGGGGCGGGCGCGGCCGGTGGCGGCGAGGCGCTCGGCGAGTTCGTCGGGGTAGCGGTCGTTGGCGTCGCCGGTGGAGCCGAACCCGTCCGTGATGGAGTCGCCGAAGGCGACTACCCCGTCGCGGGTCCTGGGCCCGCCCGCGACGTCGACACCGGACAGGTAGTACCACGAGTGCGTCGTCTGGTCGTAGGCGTTCGAGGCGGTGTCGGCGCTGTGGTCGCCCTGGGCGCGGTAGCTGGTGGCGTGCGCCTGGGAGTGGAAGGTCGCCGGTCCGGTGGTCCCGGCGAAGTAGAGGGTGACCGCCACGGACTGGAAGGGGCTCACGTCGAGTTTGATCGGGTCGCTGGACAGGCTGCCGCGTGCGGGGATGCTGGCCGAGGTGGCGTGGCTGAAGGTCAGCTTCCGTACGGACTGAGGCCGGATCGCGGCGCCTTGGCCGGCGTAGGCGACAGTGGCGCCCGTCAGACGCACAGGGGTGGGGCCGTAATCGTTCGACAGGCGGATGCGCAGGGATGAGCCGCCGGCGGTGAGCCTCACGATCTGGCGCACGCTCTGGCCGGTGAAGCCTTCCTCTGACCAGTTCGGCCCGAATCCGGTGCTGGCCCGCTGCGGTGCGGCGATCCAGGCCGCCTGCCAGCCCGTCTGCCGGTCTGTGCCGGCTTGGGCGGGGGCGGCCACGGCGAGTGCGAGGGCCAAGGCCGACACCGCCGCACCGCTCTTTGCCGCGAAGTTCTTCAGGTGACTCCTTAATGAAACTTGCGTTCCGTTAATAAGAGCGATAGGGGATGTAGCGCTTAATGGCAATTCCGTTCCGTTAATCCTGTGAGTGGAGGGCGGGGACGATCCGCCAGTCACGCTGGAAGACGAGGTTGTGCAGGTCGGCGGCGGCGATGGCGCGCAGCACGGGGACGAGCTCGGCCGCCTGTTCCGCGTCGACGACGTTGAGCGGCCACTCCCCGAGGGTGGCGCCGCGCAGATGCGGATGGTGGAAGGCGGCGCCGTAGTGGGCGGTCAAAGTGATCGGGGCGATGCCCGCCTCGCGCTGCCGCGGCCACGACAACCGCCAGGCGGCGAAGCTGCCGCCTTGGAGGTCCCGGCGCGTACCGGTGGCCTGCAGCGTGCCCGTACCAAGCAGGAGGTACTGGTCGAACTCGGCGAGAACCTGGCGGGCGGGCGCGTCGAGCAGGCGGACGGCCTGCTCGAACGCGGCCTCCTTGCCGCGCCGGGTGATCTCGCCGGCGTGGGCACCGTCGCGCAGGTCGCTGAAGTGGCGGACGAGGGCTTCCAAGGGAGCGGGCGGGACACCGTGCCCGCCGGTGCTCATGGTGCTCATGACAGGTCCTTCCGGCTGATGGCTCGCGCTATGTGGTCGAGAACGGGACTGTCCTGGCGGAGCACGTCTCCGTGCACGGCCCCCGGCGGGTGCAGCAGGCGCACCGGAACCCCGTCGCGGCGGAGCCGGCGCGCGTAGGAGTCGACGTCGTCGCGTACCGGGTCGTGGGCGCCTACGGCGAGGACGGCGGGTGCCATGCCCGCCAAGGACGGCGCCTCCCAGGGCGTCGAATACACCCGGGTGCCGTCCTCGTCGTAGGTGGCGGGCTCGCCGTTGCCGCGCCAGGCGAGCCAGGCTTGCCGCAGCAGGGCGGCCTGCGGGAACGCCTGGGGACTCCGGCGGTAGGACGGGCTGCTGCACGTGGGGTCGAACGGTGGGTAGGCCAGGACCTGCGCCGCCAGCGGCAGGCCGCGCTCTCGCGCGACCAGGGCGGCGCAGGCGGCGAGCGTACCGCCGGCGCTGTCGCCGCCCACCGCGAGCGGTGCCCCCGCCGCCTGTCCGGCGGTCCAGGAAAGCGCCGTGAGAACGTCATGCACAGCTCGGGGGTGGCGGTGCCGTGGCGCGAGCCGATAGTCGACGCTGATCACCGTCCAGCCGGAGCGTTCGGCCAGGGACGCCGTGGCGTGGTGCCACTCGGCGGCCGAACCGTGCTGCCAACTGCCGCCGTGCGCCCAGACCAGGAAGCCTGCCGGGGGACCGTTGGCCGGTGCCGGCCGGTAGATCTGGACCGGAACGGGATCCGGCCCGGGAAGGATGAGGCGGGACCACTGCGGGGCGCCGCTCCCGCCACGGGCCGGCGTCGATCTGTCCAGGCTCATAGCTGACGCAGAGCTTCTCCGTCGATGGCCCACTCGGCGCCGGCGACCTGTGCGGCCCAGGGTGACAGGAGGCAGGCGATGCTGCCTCCCCCTGGGTTCTTCTCCAGGACCGGCAGCACCGCGCGGGTGAGCCGGACGGCCGAGTGGAGATTGAGCTCGAAGGTGGCGTGCCACTGATCGTCGTCGATGTCCGCGAAGGTGGGGCGGGAGGTGAGGGCGGCCGCGTTGTTGACCAGGCCGTCCAGCCTGCCGTGACGAGCCAGGATCTGTGAGACGGCGTAGGCCGCCGTGGCGGGGTCGGTGAGGTCGGCGCGGATGAACTGTGTGGTGGGCGGCAGCGTGGGGACGGCCGAGCTACCGCGGGCGAGCGCCACGACGCGGGCTCCCTCCGCGGCGAGCAGGTGAGTGGTCGCCGGACCGATCCCGCTGGTCGCGCCCGTCACGAGAATCACCTTGCCGGAGAGCCGAAGATCCATGTTGTGTTCCTTGAGGTGGGGGGAGGAGGCCGGCGGTCAGTTCTGCGTGCGGCCGTGCCGGGCGCGCAGGAAGACGGCGGCGATGAGGACGCCGAGGAGGACGAGGGCGGCGTTGGCGGCTATGGCGACGGTGACGCCGTGCAGGATCGCACTGGCGGACGTGGCGCCCATGGTGGCCGCGGTGACGATCGCGGACATGACGGGAGTCCCCATGGTGATGCCGATCTGCTGGGACATGGACGCCAGTCCGGTGGCCAGGCCCTGCTCGTGGTCCGGCAGGCCGGTGGTGGCGGTGATCATGAAGCCGACGATGACCAGCATGTTGCCGACCCCGCCCAGGAAGATCGCCGGCAGCATCAGCGCCATCGAGGCCGAGGTGCTGCCCAGGAAGAGCAGGACGCCGGTGAAGGCCGCCTGCAACAGCCCGCCCCCGACCAGGACGGCCAGAGTGGAGGTCCGGGAGATCAACTTCGGCGCGAGCATGCCCCCGGCCACGGTTCCGAGCCCCAGGACGCCGAACGAGAGCCCGGCGGTGAGGGCCGAGAAGCCGAGCGTCTTCTGCATGTACAGCGTGAGCAGGTACACCAGGGAGGTCTCGGTGACGAAGGCGAGCAGTCCCAGCACGTTGCCCCAGGCCACGGTGCGCTTCTTCAGGACGTGCAGCGGAACCAGGGGCTGGGCGGCCCTGCGCTCGACGAAGTGGAAGGCGGCCAGCAGAGCCGCGCCGGCCAGCAGGCCCACCAGGGCGACGGGATGGGTCCAGCCGTGCTCGCCGGCCTGGGTCAGGCCATAGACGATGCCGAGCAGACCGAGAGTGACGGTCAGGGCGCCGGGCAGGTCGACCTTGGGCCGAACGGCGGGCCGGGACTCGGTGATGACGCTGGGGGCGACGAGGAGCACGATGAGCGCGACGGGGACGTTGATGAAGAAGGCCCAGCGCCATGAGAGCAGGTCGGTCAGGACACCGCCGAGGATGGCGCCGGCGGTGAACCCGGCGGACATGAGCGCGCCATTGAGGCCAAGGGCCTTCTGCCGCAGGTGGCCGTCGGGGAAGGAAGTGGTGAGCAGGGCGAGCCCGGCCGGAGTGGCGGCGGCGGTGGCGAGTCCCTGGGCGATGCGGGCGATGATGAGGATCTCGGGGTTCGGGGCGAGCCCGCCGACGAGTGAGGCCAGGCCGAGGAGAGCCAGGCTGCCGAGGAAGATGCGCTTGCGGCCGATCAGATCGCCGATGCGGCCGAAGAAGAGGGTGAACCCGGCCGCGCCCAAAGCGAAGGAGGTGGCGATCCACTGCAGGTCGGACAGGGAGAAGCCGAGGGTGTCGCCGATCTTGGGCAGGGCCACGTTCAGGATCGAGAAGTCGACGGCCAGCATGAACTGGGCGACCAGCAGCACCACGAGGACGGCTTTCATGCGGCCGGTCAGCCGTTGCGGGATCGGGGGACCGGACACAGGCTCTGTGGTCATGGTCATGACAGGGAACTCCTTCGAACGCTTAAACGGCTCTCTGGTTCCGTTAAGATGCGAGGAACGATAACACCATTGCCGCCCTAAGGGAACAAGAGTCCCAATAAGGGTGCCTCTTGAGAGGAGTCCGTATGGCCGCCGCATCGCAGCAGAGCGCCGCACCGCCGCCGGGCGCCGTCCGACCCGGTGGGCGCACCGCCCGCGTCCGCGAAGCCGTTCTTCAGGCCGCAGGAGACGTCCTGGCCGAGAAGGGATTCGACGCCCTCGACCTGGCCGAGATCGCCCGTGTCGCCGGGGTCGGGAAGACCACCGTCTACCGTCGCTGGGGCACGCCCGGCGCCCTCGCCGCCGACCTGCTCGACGACATGGCCCAGGGATCGTTGCCCCGCTCCCATACCGGCAGCGTCGAGGAGGATCTGCGGGACAATGCCCGGTTGGTCGTCAAGACCCTCACCGACCCCCGGCAGGGACGTCTGTTCAAGGCACTGATCGCCGCCTCGCTCTGCAACGACGAGGCGGCCCAGGCGCTGCACCGCTTCTACGCCAAACGCATCGACGAATGGGCCGGCTGCGTCGGTGACGCCGTCGAGCGAGGAGAGCTACCCGCCGGGACCGATCCGCGACGGGTGATCGCAGCCGTCTCCGCGCCCCTGTACTACGCGCTGCTCAACACGGGGGAACCGCTCGACGATGACGCCGCCGAGCGCGCCGCGGCAGGAGCGCTGGCGGCGGCGCGCGCCGGCGTCGCGTGACGGGAGCCAGGTGATTCGGGGCCGCCTCGCGGATGGGCCTGCCCAGGGGCGACCAAACGGGGCTGCGGGCTCCACCCGATGGCCGTCCCCCGGATGACCAGGGAGTGTTCCCCCGCATGAAGCCGGAGGCCGACCTCAGCGCGCGGGACCTCCACCGCGATCCATGCTTGCCTCACCGTTCGAAACACGGAGTCTGAGAAAGACAGGCATGACGGCGAAGAGGGAGCGGATCGGCCGACGGCGGTGCCCGCGATCACGGCTCCGGCGATACTGGCGACTGCCGGGTGCCGGGCGGCCCCTGCGCCGATGTCAGGCGGTAAGCAGTCCCCCGTGGTGAGCGCCCTGGAGAAGAACGCCCACGTGCTGCGGTCGACGGAGCCCGGGGCAGCACCACCGGCCCGGGGGCGCTGGGAACGATGATCCGCGACGCCAAGGTCGAAGTCGGAACCCGCAGCAGCCACGGCAGGGCGACCGAGACTTTTGCCGAGGCGCTCAGGAGGCGCTGATGAGAACCACCCTGTCAGCAAGAGGCCTGGAAGATCGATAAAGCAAGAAGGCCCGTTCCCAGATTTTCCCTGGTAACGGGCCTTCTTCGCGTTGCGCGGCCGAGAGGATTCGAACCCCTGACCTTCTGATCCGTAGGGAAGGGCGGGCCCCTCGTTGATGGCTTGCCGCCCTGCTCCGATGGTAGATGCGGGCTGGTGACGTATGATCGCGTAAGGGCCTGTTGCTGTATGGCGCTGCTGTACAGCAGTCGCTGCTAGGTCTAGTGAAGGCACTCGATCACGTCTCGTCGTGCAGGATCTCCATCGCCTGAAGCACGTCGGTAACAACGTAGTCCGCATCGTGCTCCTGGTCGGGCCATGTCCCCCGGTTGATCCAGATCGTGTGGAGGCCGGCCCCGCGCCCGCCGGCGATGTCGGCGAGCGGGTTGTCACCGATCATCCAGCCTCCAGCCTCAAGATTCACGCCACACCGCTTCGCGGCGATCTCGAACAGTCCACGGTCTGGCTCGCGCATGCCTTCGATACCAGAGAGCGCGTAGGTATCGACGGCGTCAGCCAACCCCGTCTGCTGGATCTTTCCATGGATTGGGTCCGCCCTGCCGCGGGGACCGTCAGCGAGAGCTGATTAGGCGGTGCAGCCGCGCTTCCGCCCTAACGGGCGATCACCTGCACCTCGGGAAACCGCGAGGAACGCCTGTCGAGCAGGTCGCCTTTGCGCCGTAGATGCAGATCGAAGAAGGCCATGGTGTAGGCGCGGGTGACGGCCACGGAACGCGCCGCCGACAGTGTCCCGTTTACCGCTCGCAACTGCTCCTTTGACAGGCCGATCACCGGGGCCGCCTGCTCGTACACCAACGGCAGGTCGGTATAGGAATTGTGCTTGGCACCATTGGTCTTCACGTGCAGCCGCCAGCCCTTCAGCCGGGACCAGAAGGTCTTCTGCCCGCGGATGGGCTTGTCGAAGATCTCGGCCTCCATGAGCATGTACGGCTTGGCCAATCCTTTGACGGCCACCTTGCCGAGGGCGGGTCCGTCCAGATTCAGAACCGCCTTGACCCGCCGATCCTCCAGCATCGTCGCGGCAGCCGTCGCTCCTCCCGCGGAATGGCCGAACATGCCGACCCTGCTCAGGTCGAACGCGCCACGCAGCCCCTCCGGCAGCTTCCGGCCTTCAGCATCGGGGTTCTGCCCCTTGTTCAGCTCCTTGAGCCGGTCCAGCACGAAGCGCGTGTCAGCCACCCGCACCTTGATCTCTTCGGCCTTCTCGTCCAGCCGGCTCACCGGGACCGGCTTCAGGACACGGCCGGTGACCGTGCCGTTGGGGAACTCCACCTCGCCGGCATCGCCCGGATGATCGATCGTGACCACCATGTAGCCCCAGCTGGCCAGTTCTTCGACCGTGGAGGTGTTCATGGAACGGTCGGCGCCGTTGCCGGGCGAGAACAGTACGACGGGCAGCCCTCGGCCTGCCACACGGGCCCCTTCGCGGCCATGGGTCAAAGGCAGGCTGAGAGCCGCAGGCGAGAGACTGCTGTTGCGATAGAAGGCCTCGGCGGCGCGAGGCGGCAGCCAAGGCGCAGCGGGATGGCCGTCCGGACGACGCGTGGGGTACCACAGGCTGATCATCAGCTCACGCCGGTCATGTGCCTTGATCCACGGGTCGGCCCTGGAGCCGTCACGCAGGTGCAGCGCGACAGTGCCGATCTCGCGTGGACCTGTCGGCTGGGGCAGGGCCACAGTGACGGGCTTTGACATGGCCTGTACGGCGGGCCCGGTGAGCATAAGACCGACCACCACGGCAGAGGCCACGCCCCGTCTGAGCAATGCGCAATTCATAACGGCCACGCTAGGGAGGCTCGCTGTCCAGAAATTCCCCACCGGAGATGATTTTGGCACTCATACGAATGAAGGAAGCACCTGTCCACCCGTAGGGGAGGTCAAGACCAACTTGAGGTTGACGCTGAGGGCGCTCCCCTCTAGAGCCTGTACGAGGTTCGGATCTTCAGGCCGGTCAGAGGTTTCGGATCCGCAAGACGGCTCCACGTAGGTGCAGGCCTGCCAGGACCGATAGCGGTGAGCAACACGACACACGCGGCCTGAAGCACCGCGCGGAGGGTGAGGCAAGACCCGTACCGTGCCCGCCTGAGCTGGTGGCCATCCTGCGCACGCACCTCAAGGAGAACGGCGCCGACCCCGGCGGACGCGTATTCCACGGCGCGCATGGCGGTGTGCTGGCCAAGAGCACCGTCCTTCGGATCTGGCGAACGCGCGGAAGAAGGCCCTGACGCCCGAGGAGTACGTTTCGCCGTTGGCCAGACGCCCGTACGACCTCCGGCACGCCTGCCTCTCCACATGGCTCAACGCCGGCGTCTCGCCGAAGCAGGTGGCCGAATGGGCGGGCAACAGCGTGGAAGTTCTTCACAGGACCTACGAGAAGTGCCTCGTTGGTCATGACGAGATCGCCATGCGCCGAATCGCTGAGGTCCTGCGGTCTTCCAGCGGGAAGGCATCGGGAAGGATCAGCCGGATACGGTTGATCAGAGCCGGACACAGCCGGACACCGAGACATGATCGAACATAAGTAGAAGCCCTGGTCATCACTAGGATGACCAGGGCTTCTGTCTGGCGCGGCCGAGAGGACTCGAACCCCTAACCTTCTGATCCGTAGTCAGATGCTCTATCCATTGAGCTACGGCCGCTCGCTGCGTAAGTAACTATAGCGGGTTCCGAGGAGTACCTCGAACCAGTTGTCCGCTCTCCCCCGAAGCGTCTTCGAAGCACCTCCCGAGCGTCCCCAGCCCACCCCGTGAGCCGCCCTCACCGGTCCCTTCCGCCTCCCGGCCGGTCCCCGTTCACCCCCGCGGCTTCACTGGGACGCCCGACTCCCGCCGGTCCTCCTTCACCTTCTTCGGGAAGAGGGTGTAGCTCACCGGCCAGATCAGGGCGATCAGCGGGATCTTGGACAGGTCGAGCATGAAGCCGGTCAGGGCGGCGGTCCGCGCGGGGTTTCCGACGATCCAGGCGAGGCCGAGCAGCAAGCCGCAGGCGATGCCGTACGCGAGGACGATTTTGAACCACATGATCCACTCGTAGCGGGCCCGGGCCATCCCTCCCGCGGGCGGCTTCCACGGTTCGGGGCCTCCGGCGAAGCGGTGGGCGAACCTGGCGTCGGCCCACTTCACGGTCCGGTGGCCGAAGACGATCGAGTAGGCGAGGTAGGCGGCGGCCAGGCCGTGGCGCCAGTCGGCGGTGGCGCCGCCGCGCATGTCGATGACGGAGGCGGCCAGCAGGACCACGTCGAGCAGCGGGACCGCGACCAGCAGGGCCGTGCTGAGCCGCCGCATGCGCCACAGGTAACGCGTGACGAGCC
This sequence comes from Streptosporangium sandarakinum, assembly GCF_013409935.1. GTDB lineage: Bacteria > Actinomycetota > Actinomycetes > Streptosporangiales > Streptosporangiaceae > Streptosporangium > Streptosporangium nondiastaticum. The sequence goes on from NZ_JACCCO010000001.1 coordinate 3,351,516, forward strand.
CCAGCCCGAGGAGGACCCAGAACCCGATCTCGCATCCGATGATGACGGCCAGAATCATGCTTCCAGCATCGCCGCTCCCCGCCCGCGGGACATCGTCGCTGGTGACGAACCACCGTACATCCTTGTATGTACGGCCAAGCCGCCCCGTACGCGTATGTCCGGTGCGCTGCCGGGATGGTGAGATGGGGGCATGAAACGGGAGGACGTGCTGTGGGCCGTGGCATCGTTCCTCGGCGGTGTCGCCCTGCTCGCCGTCGGCATCTACCAGCATCTCTGGGCGCCCGCCCCGCTGTTCGCCGTCCCGCTGGCGATCACGTGCCTGGGGGTCGCGGTACGGCGGAGCAGGCCTCTGCTCGCACTCGGCCTCGGGGTGGTGGCCTTCGCCGGTGACTTCGCCATGGGGTTCTCCATGGGCACCGTCATCGTGGTCACCGACAACTTCTACGCGGCCGTCAGGTACGGCCCCCGCGTCCTGGGCAGGTGGATGCTCGGCATCACCTCGATCTTCGCCGTCGTCGCGGGAGTGACGGCCGGGATCCTCATGCGCGAGGTGGGGATGGCCGCGGTGATCCTGGTCCAGTGCGCCCTCGTCGGGACCACCCCCGTCATCACCGGAATGATCATCAGGCAGCTGGAGGACCAGGCGGCGGCCGAGCGGGCCAGGGCCGAGCAGGTGGCGCGGCTCGCCGAGCTGGACCGGGCGGCGGCCGTGCAGGCCGAGCGGGCGAGGATGGCCAGGGAGCTGCACGACATGATCGCCAACCACTTCAGCGCGATCGCCATCCAGTCCACCGCCGTGCTCTCCCGCGCCGACCTGGACGGGGACACCGTGCGGGCGGTGCTGGGGTCCATCCGGGAGAACAGCCTCCAGGGCATGGCCGAGATGCGCACCATGATCGGCCTGCTCCGGCGGGACGACGAGGAGGCCGAGGCCGTCCGGCGCCGGGTGGCCGAGGCCGGTGAGCTGGCCGAACGGGCCCGGGAGGCGGGCCTGGAGGTACGGTTCCAGGTGGACGGCGAGGCCCGCGAGCTGCCCGTGCCGGTGGACCTCGCCGGGTACCGGATCATCCAGGAGTCGCTCACCAACGTGCTGAAGCACGGTGGGAAGGCCGCCGACGTGGTGGTCGGCTACCGGCCGGGCGCGGTCACGCTGACCGTGGACAACCCTCTCGGCGATGCCGGCCGCCGGCATTCCGGCGCGGACACGGGCACGGACGTGGTCATGAGCGCGGGCGCGGGGATCATCGGCATGCGGGAACGGGTCGCCCTCGTCGGCGGCGAGCTCGATGCCGGGCCGTACGGCGACGGCTGGCGGGTCCGCGCCCTGCTGCCCACCGAAGGGCTCGCATGAGCGCGCCGCCCGGTGACCGGGTCCGTCCACCCGCCAGAAGCACCCGAACCCGGACCCGGACCCGGACCCGGACCCGAACCCGCGCTGGAAGCACCCGCACCCGTACGATCGCCGTCGCCCGCGGCACCGAGGAGTTCGCATGACCATCCGGGTCCTGGTCGCCGACGACCACGCGGCGGTCCGCGCGGGGATCGTCCTGATCCTCGACGGTCACGGCGACATCGAGGTGGTCGGGCAGGCCGCGGACGGCGAGCGGGCCGTCGCGATGGCACGCGAGCTGCGGCCGGACGTGGTGCTGATGGACGTCCGGATGCCGAAGCTGGACGGCGTCTCGGCGACGCGCGAGCTGAGCGGGGTCGCCGACGTGCTGATCCTGACCACGTTCGACATCGACGAGTACGTCTTCGGGGCGCTGCGCGCCGGGGCCGCCGGCTTCCTGCTGAAGAACACCGACGCCGACGCGCTGGTGGACGCGGTGCGGGTGGTGGCCCGGGGTGACGGGCTCATCTCGCCCGCGGTCACCCGGCGGCTGATCTCGGCCTTCGCCACGGCCGTGCCGGAGCGCGAGCCGTACGACCTGGGGAGCCTGACCCCGCGCGAGCGCCAGGTGCTGACGTGCATCGGGCGGGGCCTGTCGAACGCCGAGATCTCCGCCGAGCTGGACATGGCGGAGGCGACCACGAAGACCCACGTCAGCCGCCTGCTGGGCAAGCTGGGGCTGCGCAGCCGTGTCCAGGCGGCGATCCTGGCCCGGGGGCTCCCGCCGGAGGCGTGAGAGACCCCGGGCCGGAACTCGACGGGACCGCCGCGACCTCGCGGGCGTCGAGGCCCGCCCGGGCCGGCGACTCCCGAAGACGCCGGGGCTCAGTCGCTCTCGGCGGGGACGTAGAGGGAGAGGGTCTCCGCGACGCAGGCGGGTCTCTTCCCGCCCTCGACCTCGACGGTCACGCGGACCTTCGCCAGGTAGCCCGCCGGGGTCCCCTTGACGTCGAGGAGCTCGGCTCCGGCCCGGATCCGCGCCCCGACCGGGACCGGTGCCGGGAAGCGGACCTTGTCGAGCCCGTAGTTGATCCCCATCGCCAGGCCGTCCACCCGCACCAGCTCCGCCATGAACGACGGCAGCAGCGACAGGCTGAGGTAGCCGTGGGCGATGGTGGTCCCGAACGGGCCGTCCTTGGCCCGTTCGGGGTCCACGTGAATCCACTGGTGGTCATCGGTCGCGTCGGCGAACCCGTCGACCCGTTCCTGGGTGACCGGCCGCCACTCGGTGTGTCCCAGGTGCTCGCCGCGGGCGGCCTTGAGCTCCATGACACTACTGAAGATCCTCATGGGCAGAACGTTATTCCGTCGGGGGCACGGCGAGAAGGTTCACGACCGTGAGCTCCTTGCCGCCGCCCTTCTCGGTCGTCGAGCAGACCCTGGTCTTCCCGGTCGGGGCCGGATCCCTCGGCGACGCGGGGACGGAGGACACGTCCTCCACCTTGCACTCCTCCACCTGACGCCGGTCCTCGTCCCAGTAGATGATCGAGGTGGGCGAGGAGGAGGTCCCGGTGCCGATGCCCCCGCCGCCGGACGGGTTCCGCTTGCCGACGCCCGCCGTACGGCCGGTGACCGGGTCGTACACCACGGCCAGCGGCGCGTGGGCGTCCTCGATCTCCTCCCCCGCCGCGTCGCGGCCCGTGACTCCGGAGAGGCTGAAGAACGCGAACCTGCCGGCGAGGGGCGTGTGCTCCATCATGTTGGACAGACCCGGCAGGGTCCTGCGGTCCGAGCCGTCCGTCCGCTGCACGATGCTCTCGTCACCGCTCGCGCCGAAGCACCAGGCCGGACCGCAGCGCAGCCCGCGCGCGCCGTCCGGGGCGTTCACCACGGTCGTCTGTCCTGTCTCCAGGTTGAACAGCTTGGTCTGGTTCCTGTCCCAGTCTTCGCCCTCCCGCCCGTTGGCGACGTCGAACGCCCACGGCCAGGACAACAGGTGCAGGCCGTCCGTACCGGTGATGTACTCCGGGGACCCGCCGGTCAGCGGCATGCGGTAGACCCCTCCTGCCCGCACCGACCAGAACACGAAGTCCGCGGTGACGCCGATCCGCTCCACGTGGGCCTGGGCGCCCGTGACCTCGCCGACCTGACGCGCCGTGCCGCCGGTCCGGGGGACGACCCAGAAGTCGGCCCACTCGTCGCGGTTGTTGGGGGTCTCCCCCCACCACGCGATGGAGTCGGCCCCCACCTCGACGCCCTGCACGAAGTAGCCCTTCACGCCCGGCGGGCCGGGCATCTCCGCGAGCACGGTGCTCTTGCGCGCCGCGGTGTCGTAGACCTCCAGCCGGCCCGCCTTCTCGAACGACGACTCGGCGGTGAGCAGCAGCTCCGTGGCGCTCAGTCCGGTGATCGGCCGGTACTTCCAGCCGTCCGCGGCCTTGGCCGGGATGGTGGACACCGCCTTGGGCCAGACCTCCGCGACGGGGTCCACGGACACCTCCGGCGTCTTCCCTGCCGCCTCGGAGGGATCCGCGACGGGGGAGGACGGATCGGCCGCCGCCCCGGTGATCGAGACGCCTTCCCCGCCCCCGCTGGGGAAGACGTCCCTGGCCACCGCCGTACCGCCGCCGATCACCACCAGCACGGCCGCCGCGGCGAGCACCGACCGTGCCCGCCTGTGGCTCCGGCGCCTGCGCCGCTCGGTGATCGCCGTGGGCAGGTCCCCGACCGGCTCGGGCGCGTCGTCCGCCGCTCCGCGCAGCGCGCGGACCAGATCCTCTTCGTTCCTGTCCCTCATCACACTCGCCCCGTTTCGAGAGCGGTGACCCGCACCCTGAGTTTGTCCAGCGCACGGGCCGCCTGGCTGCGCACCGTGCCGCGCGAGACGCCGAGGATCTCGGCGATCTCCTTGTCGGAGAGGTCCTCGTAGTACCGCAGGACCAGTACGGCCCGCTGCCTGGGCGGCAGTCCCTTCAGCTCGTTCCACAGGCCGGTGTCGTCCCCCGCCCGGTCGTCGTAGGCCCGCTCGGGGACCGCCGCGACCAGCCGTTCCCTGCGCAGCCGCCGCCAGACGCTGATGTGCAGGCGGGCCATGGTCGTACGGACGTACCCTTCCGGGTCGTCGCGTTTCCTGATCCTCGGCCAGGCGTCGCCCAGACGCATCAGCGCCTCCTGCGTCAGGTCCGCCGCGTCCTCGGCGTTGCCGGTGAGCACGTAGCCGTACCGGTACAGCGCGTCGGCCCGCGCGGCGACGAAATCGGTGAACTCCACGTCCCAGGGACGGTTCGGGGGCCGTATCTGTTGCATCCGCCGTCTCCCCGTCGACATCCACCGCTTCCGCGCCCGGGCCGCACCTCCGCGTCGACATCCACCGCCTCCGCGTCCGGGCCGATCTCCGCGTCGGCATCCGCCGTCTCCGCGTTCCGGGCCCCGCCTCCGCACCGGCGTCCGCGGCCCTCCGCGTGCCGTCGGGAGGATCTGGACCGGGCATGGTTTCGTATCCGGTACGAGTTGTTCCGCGGGCATGGCGGGGTCGCGGGAGCGGAAGAGGAAATCCCGAAAAACGGCGATCAATGACCGAACGTCCCCAAGAGCGATGTCAGCGGGAAAAGGTTGTTTGATTCCCCATTCTGCGGTGGCCGACGGGGAGGCCGGGCGGCTTTTCCTGCCGATGTGACACGCGTTTAACGTTCATCATCTGAATCAACACCCTGTCGTGCCTGCCGTCGGGTATCTCCTGACCAGTGCCGCTCTCGCGGCCCGGAACGGAACTGATTTCCGATACGCCACGAACGACATGGGATGAAATGATATCGAGTAACAGCAGATACGGCGCCGAGAACGGATACGGCGGTCATGCCCGGTCCTGGGCCGTCGCGGCGACGGTGACCGTTCTCCAACTGGCGACCCCACTCCACACGCCGGCACAGGCCGCGACCGGAGTCACGACGGGGGATGCCGGGACCGCCGCGGTTCACCGGACGGTCCGCGGCACGGGAACCGTCATCACCGAGAACGCCGAAGACACCGAGTCCGCCGGGGCGACCGGCTTCACCGGAGCAGACGGAGCGGCCGGGTCGACCCGCTTCACCGGAGCAGACGGAGCAGCCGGGGCCATGGGGACCGGTACGGCCTCGGGCGACGGCTCCTGGACGGCCTGGGGCGCGGGAACCGGCTCGGACGGGGACGCGGAAGCCGCGTTGGCCCAGGTCATGAGAACCCTCACGGCCGGAGGCGGGGAGAGCGCGTCCCGGGACATGGAAACCGTCATGACCCGGGACGCGGGAAGCACGGCCGGGGACACGACGGTCGTCACGACCGAGGGCGCCCAGGACCTCGCCCTGGACTTCCTCACCGAGCTCGCCGGGGACCGGGCGGAGGCCGCCGAGGATTCGGCGGAGGTTTCGGAGGCCGCGGCCCACGGCTCGGGCCAGGCCGCCGCACGGCCGTCCCCCGGCGGGGAGGCCTTCGCCAGGGAGATCTGCCGGGGCAGGAAGGGATACGTCTTCAGGAACGGCAGGTGCCGGCGTGCGGCGATGAGATCGGGAGGATCGCAGGGGCAGCCCGTCCCGCCCAGACCTCCAGGCTCGCCCAGACCCCCGGGGCAATCGGGCCTCCAGGGCCCACCCGGACCCCAGGGCCCGCCCGGTGTCCCCGGCCCGCCGGGCCGGACCGGGCCCCAGGGACTGAGCGCGAGCGTCGCCATGGCGTTCCAGGGCAGCATCGCCTTCGTGGGCGCTCCCCGGAGCGACGGGGCGTTGCTGATCCGGGACCCGCGGACGACCCCTCGCTGGTTCGACCTCTCGTCCGTGCCCGGCTATCCGGGCGGCGTGGTCGGCCTCGCCATGGCGAGTCTGGGGAACGACATCCACCTGACGGTGCGAAACGCGAACGGCAACCTGGCCTACACCTCGTGTGTCGTGCAGCCCACCCCGGGGACCCCGGGAAATCCCCGTTGGCCGGAGAACTGCATCCCGTTCATCGACCTGACCCCGCCGGACTGAGCGGCACCGCCGCCCGGCACCGCCTCCTCGCTCGTACGGCCCGGCACCGCCTCCTCGCTCGTACGGCCCGGCCTCGGGCCCACGGGCGTCCGCGCTCGGCCCCGGGCCTGTGGCCGTCCGCGCTCGGTGCCGGGCCCGCGGGCGTCCGCGCTCGGTGCCGGGCCGTACGGCCGTGAGGCCCCCGAGACCCGTGCCGCGTATCCGGTGAAGGCAGGGTCGTGCCGGGCCGGGGACCCACCCGGTGGAGACATCCACCGAGCGGATCTCAGCACCGCCGTACCGCTATGAACACTGGAATATACGATTCTTACCCCGCAATCGGGGTGATGCCCGAAAACAGTGACCAGCGGGTTATAAACCGGAATTACAGCGATGTCATCGGATCAGCGCGACTGCCGGACATCAACCGACAGAAACTCTTTCCCTTTTCCAGGAAAATCAGGAAAAGAGCAGCGGAGCGGTGGACCGATGCAGATTACCGACAGACCGCCTGAAGCTTTGTTTACCCTCGCCGAACCGTTCCAATATGGCCTACTCCTATTTTCTGGGTATCTGCCGAACAGTGCCGCCCGTTGTGGCACTGAGAGATACACCCCTCCAGAATTGGAACGTCATGGAAAATAGAGGATTTTCTCAGAAGAAAAGGCGTATGCCGGTTTCCTCCCCTCGCGGACGTCTCACGAGTCTGGCTCTCGCCACGACGGCGGGCGTCCTCACGGTGGCGTCGAACCAGGCACCCGCGAACGCCTACGGAGGCCCTCCGATATACGACAACGCCGAGAAGGGCATCGTCCCGCACGTCCGGCACGTCTCCGGGGGGCCACGCGTCTGCGCCTGCCCCAGGGGCTGCCGGGGATGCCGGAGAGGATTCGGGTGCGGGGGTCACCGCGGATGCCGTGGACCGCGCGGCTTCCGGGGCCCGGTAGGTCCGGAGGGACCACGGGGCCTGGACGGCAGACCCGGAGAATCGATCGTCGGCCCCCCCGGTCCCCCCGGTCCCCCCGGACCACCTGGACCGCCCGGACCCGCCGGGCCTGCTGGGCTTGAAGGACCCGCTGGACCTGCCGGGCCTGCCGGACCGGCGGGACTCACCGGACCTGCGGGTCCTGCCGGGCCCGCGGGACCGATTGGACTCACCGGACCCGCCGGGCCTCGGGGACCAGCCGGACCCGTCGGGCCCGCTGGCGTACCGGCCGCTCTCGGCCCAGGGCAGGGACCACGGGGAGCCGCCGGTCCTCCCGGGCCTCAAGGACCCGCCGGGCCTCGGGGCCCGGCCGGACCCACGGGACCTGCGGGACCACGGGGGCCGGTCGGGCCCGATGCTCTCACGGGAGTACCGGACGCGAGCTGCACGCCGAACCTCACCAGCTCCACATCCGTCGCCTACTGCCCGATGACGGGCGTCTCGGAAGGCGCCATGTGGCTTGCCGAGCGTCCGCGGTCGTTCCCGATGTCCATCAGCCCGGTCTGCGGATACGGCGCCATCGGGTTCATCGAGTACCCCAGCGCCACCTGCCTGCACACCGGCGGCGGTTCCTTCGGCGTGATCGGCTCCTCCGGCCAGGCCGGCGCGACGGGTTCCTTCGGCACGGTCGTCTACCCCGGCATGACCGGCACGGCAGCCTGCTCCGGCACGACCGACACAATCGGCACGATCGATACAGCCGGCACGGTCGGTACGACAACCTACTCCGGCACGACCGGCACGACCGGTACGGCCGCCTACTCCGGCACGACCGGCGCGGCCGTCACCAAGGGGCGTTCGGGCACCTGGCGTCCTCCGGCCGTCACGTGCCCGAAAGTCGCCGTCCCGATGATGAGTGCCGCGACGGTCTGCCACGTGACCGTCGCCATCGCGCCCTGCTAGCGAGGTCCGTTCCGTGGGGGCCGGGAGCGCCTCGCGGGCTTCCGGCCCGCCGGGTCCGGCCGGACCCGGCGGGCCGGCGGTGAAAGCGGAGGGATCCGGTGCGTTCGGCCCTCCGCGACATCGCCGGCCATCCGCGGCCGGTCAGCCGGCGACCGGGTCCCCCAGGACCTGAAGGAGGACGCGGCTCTGGAAGCCCCGGCCTCGGAGCCGGACGAGCGGACCATGGTCACCAGCGCCTTCCACAGGGCCCAGCCGCGTGCCCGCCGCCAGGCGTCGTGGGGCAGGCCGGCCGCCTCCCGGAAGACCTTCCGCTCGTCACCGGCGAAGCGGGTTCAGGCCACGACGAGGTCGCAGGCGGGGTCACCGACGCCGGAGGTGCCGAAGTCGATGACGGCGGGGCCGGTTCCCCGCCGTGCCGACAGATGGGCGCGGACGGCCCCGGTCTCCCGGAAACGACCTGGATCCGGCCGTCACCGTCGGCATGAGATCGGTTCAGCTCCTTTGACGGTTGCGAAGGGCCGGACCATGCGCGGTGGGCACACCTCTTTCTGGCGGGCGGGTCTGCGCGGCTTCCTGACGGGCGCCATCGGGGGCTTCCCGGTCGGCTCACCAGGTCTTGCCGGCCTGTTCCCGGATCGTGCGGTTGATCCGGTTGAAGAAATTGGTCAGCGCGATCTCCAGGTTGATCGCGGACAGCTGCTCCTCGTCGAAGTGCGCGGCGGCGGCGTCCCAGATCTCGTCGGTCACGCCCGGCGCGCCGTCCTGGATCCGGGTGGCGGCCTCGGCCAGTGCGAGCGCCGCCCGCTCCGCCTCGGTGAAGAAGGGCGTCTCGCGCCAGGTGACCACATTGTGCAGCCGCTCGTCGGTCTCTCCGTGCTTCTTGGCCGACGCGATCCCGGCGAAGACGCACGGGCTGCAGCCGTTGATCTGGCTGATCCGCAGGTGGACCAGATCAAGCACGAGCGGGTCGACGCCACCTGCGTGAATCGCCTTGTGGAGGTGCTGGATCGCCGTCATCACGTCGGCGTTCGCCCGGCTCTTCATGCGTGCTTCCATTGGCCTTGCTCCTTCATCGGTTACCTGTGCCCGTCCGGGCCCGTCATCCCCTATGACGGAGTGGATCCGAGGGAGGTAACAACATGTCCGGCACCAACCCGGCGGACCCGGTGGACGAGGCGTTCGAGGCCCAGCGCGACCGGTTGCGCGCGGTCGCCTACCGCATGCTCGGATCGCACGCCGACGCCGAGGACGTGGTCCAGGAGGCCTGGCTGCGGCTCCGCCGGCAGGACACGGCGGCCATCCACAACCTCGCCGGCTGGCTGACCACGGTGGTCGGCCGGATCAGCCTCGACGTCCTGCGATCGCGCCAGGCCCGCCCTGAGGCGTCCTACGACGACCGGTTGCCCGAACTCGTCGTGACGGCCGACGACAGCCCCGCGCCGGAGGACGACGTGGCGCTGGCCGACTCGGTCGGGCTCGCGCTCCTGGTCGTCCTGGAGTCGCTCCGGCCGAGTGAGCGGCTGGCGTTCGTGCTGCACGACCTGTTCGCGGTGCCGTTCGACGAGATCGGCCGGATCCTCGGAAAGTCCGCCGACGCCACCAAGATGCTCGCCAGCCGCGCCCGCAGGAAGGTGCGGGGAACCGGGCGGCCGGCGGCGGCCGGGCGGGAGCAGCGCGAGGTGGTCCAGGCATTCCTGGCTGCGGCTCACCGCGGCGACTTCGAGGGGTTGCTGCGCGTGCTCGACCCCGAGGTGAGGCTGACCGTCGACACCCCCGGCGGTGTGGTCGTCGTCCTCGGCGCCACCGAGGTCGCCTCCGGCGCGCGGCTGCGTCAGCGGTCGGCCACGCGCGGACGGACGGTGCTCGTCAACGGCCTTCCCGGGATCGTGTCCTGGCTTGAGGACGGTACCCCCCTGTCGGTCATGGCGTTCACCGTCGTCGACGGCCGGATCGCCGACATCATGGTCGTGGCCGATCCGGCCAGGCTCGCGTCGATGAATCTGCCGGACCCGGAGTGAGTCACCGCCGAGACGGTCACCGCGGGCGGGCCGGTGGGGGGGACCGCAGGAGGCCGTGGCGCTGAGAGCTCCCTCACATGCGCGGAGCCGTCCTGTGGATTCGGAGCGACGGCCCCGTACGAAGCGCCGTAGCGACCACAGGAACCGGGAGGTCGGCCAGGAAGAAGGCGAGGAACGCGGGAACGTCCGCCTGACCCGTAACGCGCAAAGGCCCCTCTCGTCGATGCGACGAGAGGGGCCTTTGACCCGCGGAGGCTCGGGGATTTGAACCCCGGATGGGCTGTGGACCCGAACCGCGTCAGCAGTTCGGATCCTGCCCGTCCCGATCGGTTCCACCTGGGCCAGCGGTGCTTAGCGGTCCTTCTGGAATCGCCTGACACGGCGTGAAGCCGCAACAAGAAGTGCGGCCAGAACCGCTCCCGCGAAGATCTCCAGGGGGCCGGGTAATAGCCAGGTCGTCTTCGGCACTTCGATGGTGTACCCACCTGCGGGCTGAACTTCCTGTAGAGCGTCGACCGGTTCTCCTTCCTGGCCAGGGTTCTTCCACTCGCCATGAAAGCGTCGACCATCGGTGGTCGTGATCTCGATGCGCTGTTCCTTTTCCCGGACGGTGGCGCTCCAGATCTTGTGCCCCTGGATCTGCCCGGCGATGAACGGGAGGTCGGCCTGCTCGTGGTCATCGCGGTTGAAGAGAGCCAACCCGGCAATGAGCACGATGGCCACGGTCAGCACCAAGAACAGCGGTTTGCGTAGCCGCCGCTTCTTCGGCCTTGATGCGGACGTCTCGGTCATCTGATTCCCCTCGAAGGTCTGAAAGGCTTACGGCTGAGAAGAAAAGGGGAGTGGCGCGCCCGCGCACGCCTTCCCCTGTCCTCCCGTCTGCCTCGACCCACCGCGAAGCGGCAGCGGGCCGGCGACGGAGGGACAGGCCCGTTTTCGCGTGTGCGTGAACCGGTCGCCGTTCCTCGATCGTTGGATGCCAACGGTCACAGACGGGCTTGAGCCGCAGAGCCGGACTGCTGGGGCTTTCCTGGGTCGTGGCGGGCGGGACGATCGGGCTCCCACCTCAGCCGGCTACGGACATGGCTCACGTACGGACGATCATCCCGGAGCCGAGGCCCCCGCCGGGGGCGCGCTTTTATCTAAAGCACTTCAATGAGAAGGTTCAGTCCATGGGATGGCGAAGATCTCTTTGGGTTCGGCTCGGGTTCGTATGTGCGTTCCTCAATTGCGGCTGGCTGGGAGCCGGTCTGGTCTTTATGTACTCCGGATTTCGTGGCCCGATGCCTCAGGCTTGGGTGAATGGCGCCCTGGTGCTCATATCGCTGGCGGGAATACTCCCCATGATGGGCGCGGTCGTGCACTCCTGGCGGAGGCGGAGCGGGCGGCGCGATGAGAAGGACGTTGAACCGGCCGTGTAGCTGTCGGACCGGTCGGAAAACGGCGGTGTGGTGCTCTGATCGGCGGATTCGGTGGGTACGCCGAGTGGGGCGCACGGTGGTGTGGCCCGAACTGCCGGCGGCCGGGACCGGTCCCCAGGCCACATGCCCGGCCGCCGAGCGGGCGGAGCACCGCCCGGTGGTCGGTCGCCCTGGCTCTCGGCATACGCCAGGGCGAAGCGCTCGGCCTCCGCTGGTCCTTCGTCGATCCCGAAACGGGCGTGATCAAAGCCTGGTACCAGGCGCAGCGATCCCCTTGGTGGCACGGCTGCGACGATCCCCAGGAGTGTGGCAAGGAGTGGCACCGCTGGCCGTGCAGGCTACGGTGCAAAGCCCATGAGCACGACCCCGGCTGCCCACCGGACTGCAAGGTGTGGAAAGTGCTCCTCAAGCAGGCCGGAATCAGGGGAAGCCCGCCTTCACGACGCCCGCCACACCGCCGGAACCCTGCTCGTCGAGCGGGGCGTCCACATCCGCGTCGTGCAGGAGATTCTCGGTCACGCCCGGGTGACCATGACTGAGCGGTACACCCACATCGCCGGTTCCCAGGTGAAGGACGCGAGCGAGCGCATGGGGACTGCGCTCTGGGTGAGTCCTGGGAGCGACTGCCACCAAAACTGCAACCACGGCGCCTGTGAAGATCGAAAGAGCCCCCCTCGCTGAGATAGCGAGAGGGGCTCTGACCTGCGGAGGCTCGGGGATTTGAACCCCGGATGGGCTGTAGACCCAAACCGCATTAGCAGTGCGGCGCCATAGACCTGACTAGGCGAAGCCTCCTGGTTGCCGTGTGGCTCAGAACAGCGTACCGGCCATCAGGCAGTGCGGCAAAGCGGTTGGCGGGCGAGCCTCCGGAAAGGCTCGGGCCCGCGAAAGATCCGCGGAATGTCCGTGAAAGGGGAGTCGCCGGAATTCCGGCGGGAGGCGTGTCGACGAGGGTCGTCCACAGCTGTGGAAAACTTGATCCACAGCTGTGGACAGAAGAGCGAATTCCCAGCTCAGCGCGGTCACGGGCTTGGGGATTCGCTCGACGGGACGCGGGCTCCGGATGGCGCTCGACGGGACGCGGGCTCCGGATGGCGCTCGACGGGACGCGGGCTCCGGGAGGGTGGGCGCGGTGCGCTCCTCCTCGAAGGGCGCCGACAGACGCGGGTTCCCGGAGGGTGGGCGCGGCACGTCCCTCCTCGGAGGAAACCGACGGACACGGGTTCCCCTCCCGGGAGAAGCCTGCGGGCGGGATCGGGCGTCCCGCCCGGGCGGGTCAGGCCGGGTTGGCCTCGCCCTCGATCTCGATCTTGACCTTCCGGCCGATCAGGACGCCGCCGGTCTCCAGGGCCTGGTTCCAGGTGAGACCGAACTCCTCACGGTCGATCTCGGTCGAGATGGAGAAGCCCCACACGTCCTGACCCCACGGGTTGGTGCCGGCGCCGCCGTACTCGACGGTGAGCTCGACCTCCTTGGTGACGTCGCGGATCGTGAGGTCGCCGACGAGGGTGAACTCGTCGCCGGAGTGGCCGGCCACCCGGGTGCTGCGGAAGGTGACCTCGGGGTACTTCTCGGCCTCCAGGAAGTCGCCGCTGCGCAGGTGGCCGTCGCGGTCGGCGTTGCCGGTGTTGATGCTCGCGGCCTGGATCGTGAGCTCGGCCGACGACTCCAGGGGGTTCTCGGCGACCGTGACCTTGCCGGCGAAGTCGGTGAAGTTGCCCCGGGTCTTGCTGACCATCATGTGCTTCACGACGAAGCCGACGCGGGTGTGCGCGGCGTCGAGGGCGAAGGTGCCGGCCGCGGGGAGCTGCAGCCCTTCCCAGGTCCGAGTGCTCATGATCTACTCCCGAATGACTCTTGCTGCGCGGATGTTTGCGTCAGCATATTTGTACCGGAGGAATATTCATTGCGTCAACTACCGTCGGATACAGTGAGGGAGTGATCCCCTTTGACGACTCCCGCCTCACCGCGATGGGCCTCCTCGCCGAGGTCCACGGCGGACTGGCGGCGAAGACCCGGTCGACCTTCGCGGCGGCGGGGCTGTCGGACATCGATTTCGAGACGCTCCTCCGGCTGGCCCGCTCGCCCGGCGGACGCCTGCGCATGAGCGACCTCGCGGCCCAGACGAGCCTCTCCACCAGCGGCATGACCAGGGTCGTCGACCGGCTGGAACGTGACGGCCTGGTCGCCCGGCAGGCGTGCCCGGAGGACCGCCGGGCCTCCTACGCCGCGATCACCGACGCGGGCGCCGAACGACTCGCCACCGTCGTCCCGCGACATCTGGACGACATCGAGACCTGGTTCACCGGCCTCCTGCCCCCCGCCCGGCTCGACGCCTTCCTGGACACGCTCAGGGTCATCCGCGACGCCGTACGGCCCTGCGCCACCGCGGGCGTGGAGGACCACACCGGATAGCCGCCCCGCCGCACGGACCCCCGCCACATGGGCCTCACCGCACGGACCCCCGCCGCACGGACCCCGGCCGCACGGACCCCGGCCGCACACGCTCCGACCGTACGGCGAAGCCAACGGCGGCGCCCGCGACGTCAGGACCGCGGCCCGAACCGGCGCTGCTCGGGGATCGTGAGGTCACCGCGGAGCTTGGCCATCGCCCGCGAGACCGTGCTCTTGACCGTGCCGATGCTGACCCCCAGGGTCTCGGCGATCTCCGGTTCGGTCATGTCCTCGTAGTAGCGCAGCATGATCGCCGCACGCATCCGGGTCGGCAGCCGGTCGAGGGCCTGCTCCACCCGTTCGGGCAGCGGCGCGCGGACGCCCGCGAGGGCCGGCTCGGGGACGTCCTCCGACGGGTACTCCTCCAGCTTGCGCCGCCGCCACCAGGAGATGTTGATGTTGACCATCGCCCGCCGCACGTAGCCGTCCAGGGCGGCGCGGTCCTGGATGCGGTCCCAGGCCAGGTAGGTCTGGGCGAGGGCCGCCTGGAGCAGGTCCTCGGCGTCGCTGTGGTGGCCGGTCAGCTGACGGGCGGCGCGCAGCAGCGCGGGGCCGCGAGCAACGACGTACTCGCGGAACTCCTCGTGGTTCCCGCCGGTCACCGCGATCACCAGCCTGCGGTCAGGGTGCGTGTAGTCGCCAGAATCGCAGCCCTGGCCCCCGATCCGGCTGAACCGGAACCCATATTTCATACGGTCAACGGCAAAAATCGAGCCCGGCGGGAACTTCGGCGTACCCGTGCGCCGTACTCGGTTTCACCCCGTTACGGGAGGTAACGCATTGCATCGAGGATGGGAATTTTGCTACCTGGTCGGAGTCCTGTCGGTTCCGACGGCCGAAGACGGCGTCCGGTCACCGGCGGTCGTGTGAGGCTAGTTCCGGAGACATCACCGGAGCATGGGAGTGCCGATGCCGTACCGCAGCGTTGACCGCCGCCGGATCCTGGCGGCGGCGGCGCTTGGCCGCAGCCTCGACGAACCGGGTCCCGCCCCCGACGAGGGCGACGCCTTCCAGGCGGTCACCGGCGAACTCCTGGACGTCAGCCCGCACCTGATCCTCATCGAGACCCCCGAGGGACGCCACGAGCGGCTCGTCATCGCGCCGTGGGCGACCGCCTGGCGCGGCGAGAACGTCGCCCCGGCGGATCTGCCGCGGGGCGCCAACGTGATCATCAGGGCGTTGCGGTCCGGCCGGGTCGTGGACCGGATCTGGGCGGACATCACCCGGATCACCGGGGTGATCCGGTCCATCGGAGCCGAGAGCCGGGACCAGACCGTGGAGCTGTACTGCGGGCCGCACCGCGGACACCGCACGATCGTCGTGCCCTACGGCGCCTCCGGCCGGCTCCGCGTCCGGCACCCGAAGTTCGAGCCGGGCTATCTCTTCGACGCCATCGGCGTGCGGGAGGACGGCGTGGCCAAGGCCCGGCTGCCGGCGACCTCGCAGCCGCCCTACCGGTGGACGGCGGTGCCCAAGCCGCCGCCCGGCTACGGCGGCACGCAGTCGCGGATCTCCGGCACCGCCACCTGGTCGGACGCCTTCGACTACGCCGAGCGGGGCGCGGCCTATCCCATGCTGGAGCGTTCCGACGCCGACTGCCAGGACACCGGGGTGTCATGCACCGGGCTGCCCTACCTGGCGCTGGGCTCGACGCTCACCGTGCGCAACGTGTGCGCCGGCCGTACCTCGGCCCTGCCGCTGGCGGCGTGCGGCTGCATGGCCGGGAGATTCTGCGACCGGTGCCTGGAGTGCGGCACCTCGCCGCGCGGCCGGATCGTGGAGCTGTCGGCCACCTCCTTCGTGGAGCTCGGCGGCGACCTGACCAAGGGGTGCTTCAACGCGCGGATCGGACCGGGGTGACGCGCCGATGACATGGACACCGCCCCGGACCGGAGCGACTCCGGGCTTCGGAGGGACAGCGGGATGACGCGGACACCGACCCGGACCGGAGTGACGCCGGGCTTCGGAAGGGCAGCGGGCCTCGGAGGGACAGCGGGATGACGCGGACACCGACCCGGACCGGAGTGACGCCGTGATGACGTGGACGCTGACGATGATCGCCGTGGCGCAGCTGCCGGTGCTGTGCGTTCTGCTGGCGGCGGGCGCGCTCGCCAAGGTGTGGACGGCCAGGGGCGACGCCGAGCCGGGCGCGCTGGGCAGGCTCGGGCCGGCGGTGCTGGTGCCCGACCGCCTGCGGGCACCCGCCATGCTCGTCTGCGCGGCCGGGGAGACGGCCCTGCTGACCGGCCTGCTGGCGAGCGGGCACCCGGCGTTCCGCTGGGCGGCGGCCGGGTTCTTCGCGATGTCCACCTACGTCCTGTGGGAGCTGCGGCGGCAGCGCCCCGACGTGGGATGCGGCTGTTTCGGCGAGGTCAGCGCCGCGCCGGTGGGGCTGCGCTCGCTGGGCCGGACGACGGTGCTGACGGCCATGGCCACCGGCACCGTCTGGGCCCCGCCGGTCTCCGGGTGGTCACTGCTGACCGCCATGACGTGGCCGGACGCGCTGGCCGCGGCCGGAGGGCTGGTGGTACTGGCCGCGCTGTCTCCCGAGATCGAGGAGGCGGCGGCCCGGATCCGGCACCGTGCCCCCTGCGAGCAGCGGCCGATGCCCCCGGAGCAGGCGCTCCACCGGCTGCGGGCCAGCACGGTCTGGCGGGCCCACGAGCGGCTGCTGGCCTCCGGCGAACCGGTCGACAGCTGGCGGGAGCTGTGCTGGCGGTTCTTCGTCTATCCGGGGCGCAGCCGTACGGACGAGCCGGTGGACGTGGTCTTCGCGGTCTATCTGAGCGGACGACACCCGGCGGTGCGGGTGGCGCTGGTGGACGCCACCGGGCAGCCGGTCGACGCCGGAACTCTGACGGAATCTATCCCCGTATCGGCGCGCGGCTAGAGAACCCTAGATTTTTCTAGGGCACGGTCGATGGAGGTCTATACGGCTCTCTAGCTTCCCCACTAGAGAGCCGTATAGGGGTCTAGGACCCGCCTTCAGTATATCGAACACATGTTCAGACGGGCTGGGAACGCAGGAACTTTCCGAAGTGCGGCACGGTGAACGCGATCAGGCCGCGCTCGGCGCTGTAGATCAGGCCCTTCTTGATGAGGCTGTCGCGGGCGGGCGAGAGGCTGGACGGCTTGCGGCCCAGGCCCTCCGCGACCTCGGCCGTGGCGACCGGCTCGTCGCCGATGACGGCCATCGCGTGCATGTAGTCGCGCTCGGCGGGGGTGGCGCGTTCGTACCGGCTGCCGAAGAAGCCGACCGCGAGCTCCGCCTCCGCCTCCGGCGCGGAGACCCTGATGTCGTCGGCGGTGATCGGACTGCGCAGCGCCACGTCCCAGGCGACCTTGCCGTACGCCTGGACGAAGTAGGGGTAGCCGTCGGCCGCCTCGTAGAGGGCGTCGAGCGCCTCCTGGGTGAACTCCACCCCCTCCTCCTCGGCCGGGGCGATGAGCGCCTGGTCGGCCGCCTGACGGTCGAGCCGGTCGATCCGGGCGTAGCGGAAGAGCCGCTCGGAGTAACTCTTGCTGGCCGACAGCACGCTGGGCAGGTGCGGCAGGCCGGCGCCGACCACGATCAGCGGGCCGCCGCTCTGGGAGAGCTCGTGGCAGGCCACGCAGAGCGCCGAGACGTCCGGTGACTGGACGTCCTGCATCTCGTCGATGAACAGGGCGATGCCGACGCCCAGGTCGGTGGCGACCCCGGCGGCGTCGACGAACAGCTCGGTGAGGTCGATCTCCAGGTCACCGGAGTCGGCCCGGCCGCGGGCGGCGGGCACGTCGATCCCGGGCGACCAGTGCGAGGTGCCCTTGGCCGCGGTCGGGTCGCGCATCGCGAACGCCTTGAGCACGCCGAGGAACTCCTCGATGCGGTCGGGGGCGCGGTGCCGGGGCGCCAGCTCCCGGATCGCCAGGTGCAGGGCGGCGGCCACCGGGCGCCTGATCGACTGGTCGGGCCGGGCCTCGATCTTCCCGGTGCCCCACAGCCGCTGCATGGCCATCGACTTGAAGGTGTTGAGGAGGACGGTCTTGCCGACGCCGCGCAGGCCGGTGATGACCATGCTGCGCTCCGGGCGGCCGCGGGCCACCCGCTCCAGGACGATCTCGAACTGCTGCAGCTCACGGTCGCGCCCGGCGAGCTCTGGGGGGCGCTGCCCCGCACCGGGGGCGTAGGGATTGCGCACGGGGTCCACGCTCTCGGACTTTATGACGGGATATAGCGGCCGACGTAGATTTCCGTAGAAAGCGTTACGGCGTGTCGCGCGGCGGTGGACGGCGGGCCGCCGGATCGGGGTGCGGATCACCGGCGGCGTCGCGAGCATGGCCATGACGCACCCCTCCCACCTGGGCGAACGCCACCCGAGCGAGCGTCCGAACCCGTGTTCGATCCAGTGCCTCCGACTGTAGCGTCCCTTCGAACACAGGAACGAGGTTTTCCACGGAAAGGCTCGGCCAAGAAGTCCGGCGGCCCGCCCGTGCACCCGGAACCGGACTCCGCCACAAGCACGGCGAACTCGCCCGAAGTCCCGTGACCGGACCCCGCCACGGCGGTCGCCCGCCTCTTGTAGCAGGCTGGCTACATCGGAAACTCGCCGTCTCAACCTCTGTACGGGGGCGATCAGATGCCAACCACCCGGCCCGCCGTCCGCGCCCGGGCGACGGGCGCCATCCGAGTCCGGGCGGCCGTCGCCGTGGCCGCCGGCTGCCTTCTGGCGGCCTCGTGCGGCGTGTCCGACGCGCCGCCGCCGTCGGGTTCCCCGACGTCCGGGTCGCCGTCCACCACACCCGAGCGGGTCGCCGCGACCCCGACCCCGGCTTCGAGCGCGACCCCGGGCGAGAGCGCCCCGGCGAGCGAGAGCCCCTCGGCGAGCCCGAGCCCGACCGGCCCGCCGGAGTTCTCGGCGAAGGTCTCGAAGGTGACCCGCGACCAGCTCCCCTACTCCTGGCGGCCCGGCTGCCCGGTCCCGGTCAGTGACCTGCGGATGGTCACGATGACCCACTGGGGCTTCGACGACAAGCCGCACACCGGCAGGCTCGTGGTGAACAAGAGCGTCACGGACGACGTCGTCACGGTCTTCAAGCGCCTGTACGGCTGGCGGTGGCCGATCTACAAGATGGTGCCCGTCGACGCCTACAAGGGCGACGACTTCGCCTCGATCGACGCCGGCAACACCTCGGCCTTCAACTGCCGCGCGGCGACCGGGTCGAGCAGCTGGTCCCGGCACGCCTACGGCAAGGCCATCGACCTCAACCCGCGCGAGAACCCCTACGTGTACGCGAACGGCTCCGTGGCGCACAAGAACGCCCGCCAGTTCGCCAAGCGCCCGCTGGACAAGCCCGGGGTGATCAATCCGGGGGACAAGGTGGTCAAGGCGTTCCAGCAGCTCGGCTGGGAGTGGGGCGGCTACTGGAGCGGCCCCAAGGACCTCCAGCACTTCAGCAAGGGCGGCGGCTGAGACGGCGCTCCGGCATCGGGACCGTCACCGCGAGGGATCCCGGCGCCCGCGTTCCGGGGTTCTCGCCACCGTTTCCAGGTCCCCGCCGCCGGTCCGAGGTCCCTGCCGCCATCCTGGGGACCCCGCCGCGGGACACGGTGACGTCCCACGCCCCGGACGCGGGACGCGGGACGCGGTCGCCTCTCACGCCCCGGCCGCGATCCTGAGCAGGATGACGCCGCCGATGATGGCGGCGAACGAGACGAGCTTGGCCGGCGTGATCTTCTCCTTGTAGATGAGGGCGCCGAGGATGACGGTGCCGATCGAGCCGATGCCGGTCCAGATCGTGTATCCCACGCTCACGTCGAGGGTCCGGAGCGCGAGGCTGAGGGTGAAGATGCCGCCGGCCGCGGACAGCAGGGTGAAGACCGAGGGCCACAGGCGGGTGAAACCCCGCGTGGCGTTGGTGCCGAGCGCGAAACCGATCTCGAAGACGATTGCGACGGACAGATGGATCCAGGCCACGGTGATGCTCCTTGCACGGGCTTGAGGGCCGTTGAGGGGTGAGGGAAGTGCCGGAGGAGGCTTGATGGGATTCGGGGGTGGAATTCGAAGACGGAAGACCCAGGGAATGGAATCCGGAAGGCGGAAAGGGCCGCTCAGGCGGCGGGCCGGGCCGGAGACAGGCGGTCGGCCAGCTTCAGGCCGAGCACCCCGCCGATGATGAGGACGAACGCCAGCGCCTTCCAGATGCTGACCGGCTCGTCGAAGATCAGGGTGCCGAAGACGACGGTGCCGACCGAGCCGATGCCGGTCCAGACGGTGTAGCCCACGCCCACGTCCAGGGTCTTGAGGGCCAGGCTGAGGAAGAAGATCCCGCCCGCCGCCGCGGCGGCGGTCAGCAGTGACGGTCCCAGTTGGGTGAAGCCCTCGGTGGCGTTGGTCGCCAGTGCGAAGACCACCTCGAAGACGGCCGCGACGAGCAGGTAGATCCAGGCCATGCCGTACTCACTCCTTCATTCATTTGTTTGTGCATGCATATTCTGTGCATACATGTAGGGTGAGCGTCAACACCGAGGAGGGAGCCGCCCCATGATGATCGACGACGACATGTGGATCGGAGTGGTGCGGCTGCACGCGCGGGTGGAGCACGAGCTGTCCGTCGCGCTCCAGCGCCACGGGCTCGGCCTGTCCGAGTACCGGGCGCTGTGCCACCTGTCCACCGCGCACGACGGCGAGCTGCGCATGCAGGAGCTGGCGGACCTGCTCGGGTTGAACCAGAGCTCGGTCACCCGGCTCGTCGGGCGGCTGGAGGCCGTCGGATTCACCCGGCGCAGCCTGTGCGCCAAGGACAGGCGCGGGGTCTACACGGTGATCACCGAGGAGGGCCGGTCGCGCAAGGAGGCGGCGAGCGGCACGTACGTGGAGACGCTGACCGCCGCCCTCGACCGGGCCTCCGCCGACGGGCTCGGCCTCACGGTCGCCGCCCTGCGCGACACCGTACAACCCGCGTGACGCCGCGCGTGGCCGTACGGCCCGCGTGACACCGCCGGGCCCGCACGGCCCGCACGGTCTGACATGTCCCGGGTGACCCCGCGCCGGTCCCGGACCGGCGCGGTGAGCACCCCCTCGCCTGGGGCATCATGGGAGCCATGGCTGCTGGTGACGGCGACGGGTGGGCCCGATGCGACCTCGGCCACCGTCACTGGGGCCTGCACCACGCGGCCGGCCTGCTCGCCGTCCATCACGACGATGACGGGACGCCCCGGATCCTGATGCAGAAGCGCGCCGCGTGGAGCCACCAGGGCGGCACCTGGGCGCTGCCCGGCGGCGCCCTCGACAGCCACGAGGATCCCGTCCGGGGCGCGCTCCGCGAGGCTCGCGAGGAGGCCGGGCTGAACGGCGACGACCTCCGCGTCCAGGGCATATACCTCGACGACCACGGCGCCTGGTCCTTCGCGACCGTCATCGCCGAGGCCGCCGGACTGCTGGAGGCGTTCCCCGCCAACCGCGAGAGCGTCGCGCTGCGCTGGTTCACCCCCGAGACGATCCCCTCCGGAAACCTGCATCCCGGCTTCGCCGCGACCTGGCCCGTGATCAGCCTGGCGCTCGCCCCGCTCACGGTCGTCCTCGACGTCGCCAACATCGTCGGCGCCCGCGCCGAGCACGGCTGGTGGAGGGACCGCGCCGGGGCCGCCGCCAGGCTGGTCTCGGAGGTCGCCGCGCTCGGCACGTGCGGTGTGCGGGACGTGCCCGCGCCCCTGCCGGCCCTGGAACGATGGTTCCCCCGCTTCACCATGGTCGTCGAGGGGGCCGCCCGCGGCGTCGCGCCCGTTCCCGGGGTCTCGGTCGTCGCCGCCCCGGGGAGCGGCGACGACGCCGTCGTGCGGGCCGTACGGGAGGTTCCCGGCTGGCAGCGCGTCCTGGTCGTCACCGCCGATCGGGGGCTGCGCGAGCGCGTCACCGCGGAGGGCGCCCTGGTCGCGGGCCCCCGGTGGCTGCTGTCCCAGCTCTGAACAGGCTCTGAGCCGGCACGGCGCGGCCGGACACGCCGATGCCCCGACCGGCGTACGGCGCGGCCGGACGCCGGTGGCGTGGTCAGGCGGGCCGGCCCGGTGGCGCCCCGGCCGGAGGCTGCAGGCCGGGCGGCGCCGTGATCCGTACGGCGAACTCCCCGGCCGGAGGCCGCAGACCCGGAGGCGTCGCGATCCGTACGGCGAGCGCCGCGGCACCGCCCGGCACCCGCGGGGACAGATCGCCGGTGGCCTGGTGGAACAGCCAGTAGCTCACCGCCGCCACGACCGGGAAGAGCAGCCGGACGGGCGCCGGGACGTCGAGGACGAGCAGGCCGTCGTTGATCGAGTGCAGCGTCGCGGCGACCGTGAACGCGCAGGCGATGGTGACCGTGAAGACGACCCGCCCCGCGAGGTGCCAGACCTCGAAGGCGATCGCGCACACCATCCCGGTCCAGACGAGGTGCCCGAAGGGGGTGGTGAGCCCGCGGGTGAACAGCACCACGCCCGCCCCGACGGCGCTGTCCTTGTCGACGTTCTTCCAGGCGTAGGACATGGACTCCATGACGGCGAAGCCGGTCGCGCACGACAGGCCCAGCGCCACCCCGGCCGCCTTGGTGAGGTGGCGGCCGGTGAGTGCGAGCGCGAGGATCGGGACGAGCTTGGCCGGCTCCTCGATCCAGCCGACCCGCAGGATGTCCAGGCTCGCGCCGTCGGGGATCAGAAGGGAGTCGAAGTATCCGCCGAGCAGCAGGGCGACGCCTCCCCCGAACAGGAACATTCCCACCAGCGTGACTCCCGGGACGCTGGTGCCGATTCCGGTCCGGTCGTGGACGGCGACGAGAAGGGCCATCGGTCCCGCGGCGGCGCCGTAGAAAAAGGCGGCGGGCCTGACCGCGTGGTTGCCGACCGCTTCCATCATGATGATGAGCGCGGCCGACAGGGCCGTCATGGCGAGCCATGCCTTGAACCAACGGTGCCGGTAGAACCGCAAATGCTGTCGCATGTGAAGTAATTCCCCGAGGGGAATGTCCTAAATTCGGATGGTTAGTCCATTTTTAGGGAATCATGGACTGCGCCACGATGACCGCGCCGATCACCATGAAGACCACCGGCACGAGCCACCTGCCCGACCGCTCCACCAGGGCGATGACCCTCCGGTGCGACCCGAGCCACGACGCCGCCGCGCACCAGACCGCCACCAGGGCCGCGAACACGGCGGCGGTGACGGCGACGGCGCCCGGTCCGATCGTCCGGAACAGCGGGGTGTAGACCGAGATGTTGTCGGCGCCGTTGGCGATGGTCACCCCGGCGACCGCGAACGGGCCGGAGGCGACCGGTTCGGGGCCGCCGTCGTCACCGCCCTTCCTGAGCAGCCCGGCGAGTCCCCAGACCCCCATGCCGAACGGCACCAGCCCGAGCAGCCCCGCCCACCGGTCGGGCACCGCGGCGAGGCCGAGCGCCGCCACCGCGGAGACCGCGACCAGCGCGGCGATGCCGGCGTACTGGCCCGCGACGATGTGCCGGGGGCGGAGCGCGCCACCCGCCCGGGACGTCAGGAACAGCACCGTCAGGATGACGATGTCGTCGATGTTGGTCCCCGCGAAGACGGCCGCGGCCGTACCGATCGTCTCACCCACCGGCGCATTATCCGGCCCCCGCGCTCCGCGCACCGACCTGTTCGCCGGTTTCCGCCAGGTTTCCGGGACGGATGACCGGAACGGGAGGGCGTTCCCCGGGCAGGCGCCGGCTCAGGGATCTCCGCGGTGACCGAGGGCATCGGCGGTGGCGTTCCCCGGGCAGGCGCCGGCTCAGGGATCTCCGCGGTGACCGAGGGCATCGGCGGTGGCGTTCCCCGGGCAGGCGCCGGCTCAGGGATCTCCGCGGTGACCGAGGGCATCGGCGGTGGCGTTCCCCGGGCAGGTGCCGGCTCCGGATGGAGCCGGCACCTGATGGAGCCGGCGGGACGGGACGGGACGGGACGGGATCGGGGCCGGCGGACCCGGCACGGTGACGGGAAGGAACCGGTGAGCGCCCATGGTCAGCCGCGGGCGCCGGGCGTTACGATCGCGTCCGTCCGCTTTCCCCGCCCCTCCGGAGACCTCACGTGGGCTACCCGCCGCGGTACGGCCGGCCCTCGGACGAGACGGCCCGGGGACTGGCGGTGATCGCGCTCCTGGCGGTCGGCCTGGTCATCGGCGCCGTCGTCACCATGGTGACGGTGCTCGACCCGCCCGCCCCGATGCGGAGCGCCTCGGCCACCGCCGGGGCCGCGCACTCCGAGGAGGAGGTCCGCCGGAGCGTCCAGCCCGTTCTCGACGCCTACTCCAGCGGCTCCTACGGCGACTTCTGGGACCTGTGGAGCACCGACGCCAAGGGGCTGATCGGACGCGAGGACTACATCCGGCTGTTCCGGCTGTGCCCGCAGCCCACGGACGGCGCCACGTCCACCGGCGCCCCGCCCGCCGATCCCTCCGCCGATCCCGCGTCCACCGGCCTGCCGTCCGGCGGCGCCGCGTTCACCATCGACTCCGTCACGGTCCACGGCGACGACGCCACGGTCCAGGCGATCCGGTCCGGCACCGCGACGGGCTTCGGGTTCCGCTTCGAGGAGGGCTCGTGGCGGTACGCGCCGTCACCGGAGGAGCGGGAGGAGTACCGGACGAAGACGGCCGACCAGATCGCGCTGGAACGGCGGGGCGCGGGGCTGTGCGGCGCCACCGTACCGGACCCGGCGGATCCGGCGAACCCCTCCCCGGGCCCCGTACCCGGCTCCTCCCCGGACCCGGCGGACCCTTCTTCCGCACCTTCCTCGAACGGCCCCTCCCCGGGTCCGGCGGATCCGTCCGAGGGGCGGACCGGCCCGACCTCGGACCCGGCCGCGTCCACCCCGGCGTCCGGCGCCACCCCGGACGTCTTCACGCCGGCGCCCGACCCTTCTTCGCCACCGTCGGGCTCCGTTCGGGACCCGGAGCGGGATCCGGCCGCGCCGTCATCCGATCCCGCCTCCGCGCCGCCCGCGCAGGAGTCCTGACGCCCTGCCGGGGCGTCCGGCTCCGCCCTTTTTGTTCCGGTGGCCGGCCAACGGGCTGGAAGGAGGGTGCTGCCATCAGGAGATTTCACAGCTAATGTCAGATGTATGGCCCATCCCCTACCGGACTGGCGAAACGGCAAAAGCCCCGATACGCCAAAACCCGACGACCAGGATGTAACCATGCAGGAGTCGCAGCCCGTTCCCCTGTGGCTGGCACATCTTCACCACAGAAAGGTGCAACAAAGAGTAATTCCCCCAGACCCCGACACCTCTATCACGATAGAGCTGGATAAAGCAGCCTATGAGGCGCTTTCTCATAAAGCACGAGCGACCGGCAGCAGGATCTCGGACGTGGTCAACGCCGCCCTGCAGCGCGAGATCGGCAACAAGCCGCAGGTGATCACGCTGATGCAGCGCTGGAACCTCCACCGCGATGACCTCGACCGGGCCGCCGACGCCCTCGATGTCGAGCAGCTGACCGAGACCGAGTGGGGACAGATCGGTATCCGGCGAGTACGGAGGAGCTGATCATGCTGCCTGGACGCGTCCTCGACGTCAGCGCCCTGATCGACATCGCGGTGGCGAAGACCGAGTACTCGCGGAGCATCGCCGCCATGTGCCTGTTCCGCGGCGGCGGGATATGCATCCCCGCCACCAGCCTCGCGGCCGTGCTGTCGATCTCCCCGATATCCACCCAGGTCGAGTTGTTCGAGCTGGTCACGACGCCCGGCGTGGTGGTCGACGACTTCACCTACGGGAAGGTGGGCGACATCGCGGAGATCCTCGACGGTTCGCGGGACATCACCGCCGGACACGCCGTCTGGTGCGCCCGGAACACCAAGTGGCCCATCCTGACCGACCGCGGCGGGGAGCTCTCCCAGTACGACCAGCACATCGCGATCGACCCCCTGCCCTGAGGCGGGTACGGCACGGCACCGGCGTCACCGGCACCCCTCCGCCGTGCCGCCGCCGAGGCTCCGGCGTTCCCAACGCGTCACACGTCCCGCGCTCCCGGTACGGCCTCACCGAGGCGCTCAGGAAACCCCGGAACAAACGCCGACTCCACCGGACCCCGCCCGCGCGGCTCCGGCCACGGACCCGCGGCCCTGACGTGCCTCCGGACGACCGATCGGCGGGCGTCATCCGGACCCGCCGGCATGATGTCCGGACGACGCCGTCCACCGGGAAGACGGCGAGGAGGAGGCGCCGCGTGACCGGATCCGACGCGATGATGGCCAGGATCGGTCAGGGGATCGAGCTGGGCCACCGCGGTGAGCGCGAAGCGGCCCGCCTGCTGTTCTCCGGCCTGTGGGATGAGATCGGCGCGAGCGGCGATCCCATGCACCGATGCGCCCTCGCCCACTCGATGGCCGACGTCCAGGACGACGTGCGCGAGGAACTGCTCTGGGATCTGCGCGCCCTGGAGGCCGCGGAGCTGATCACCGACGAACGGGCGCGCCAGGCCGGTGTCATCGGATCCGCGAGTGGCCTCTACCCTTCCCTGCATCTCAACCTGGCCGACGCCTACCACCGGCTCGGCGACCTCGGCCGTGCCCGCGACCACCTCGCTCGCGGCCGCGCCGCCGTGGGCGCACTCGGTGACGACGGCTACGGCCAGATGATCAGGCGGGGCCTCGACCGCCTCGCCGACCGCCTGGCGGCATCCGCCCCGGTTGAGCCGCCGCGGCGGTGACGCCGGACGGCGGAGCCGTACGCTCTGGGACCGCCGGCGCGCCGCGGCTCGCGCATCGCGGACGGGGACCGGCGCCGGAGCGGGTCACCCGTCGAGGACGCCACGGCGACGCGACCGCAGTCCGATGCCCGCGGCGAGGGTCAGCAGGAAACCGGCCACCACGAACGTCCGCGCGTCGGGGCCGGCCTCACCGCCGCCTCCGGTCGCGGCCGCTCCGAACGGGGTCTCGTTCACCCCTCCGACCTGCTCCACCGCTTCCTCGGCCACGACCGCCGGTTCCGGGGCCCCCGGGCCGGAGTCCGCCGACTGGTCGACCGTGGTGACCGTGACGGTGGGGGTCGGTTCGGGCGTCGGGTCCGGTGTCGGATCCAGGGTCGGGGAGACCGGGGCGGAGTCGGTCGGATCCGGAGTCGAAGTCGGGTCGGCCGGCTGCCCGTTCTCTGAGGCGACGGGGAGGGAGTAGGTCTTCAGGGCGCCGGTGTTCAGCACGTCGCACTTGATGAACGGGCTGTTGGACGCGGTCCCGAAGTTGACGGCTCCCGGCTTCACCGTCGCGGTGCCCGCGTTCCTCGGAGTGGTCCTCAGGGAGACCCATCCCTCCGGCAGTTGGAGGGCCTGGCCCGCCCTGAGCGTGGCGAGGTCATTCGTCCCGGTGGCGGAGGTGAAGTTCTCGATCCCGCTGATGGAGGCGTACGCGTACAGCTTGGTCCCGGCGGGCAGCCCCACGTCGGGCACCCTCAGCACGCCGGCTTCGTCGGCGTAGGTTCCGCGCCACCGGATGATCGTCTGCACGTTCACCTTGGCGCCGGACGGCATCTCCATCTCGACCCTGATCCTGACGTCCTGCTTCTCACGGCTGGCGGCCACTTCACACCGGTATTCGACGACGTCGGTGGCGAGAACCGTGGCCTGCCGTACTTCGGAGACCGTCTGCCGCGCCTCGGAGGCCGCGGCGTGCGCCGGTGGACAGAGCAGGACCAGGCCGCCGGCCACGGCGACGGCGACGGCCGAAAGAGCGGGACGGATGCGCAAGACATCTCCTGTCGTGACAGAGGGGCACAGGAGAGACGAGGCATGAGGACGTCCGGTTGACAGCTCCGAGCCCTTTTCATCCCACTGATATCTGCAGAGAAGTCTGAAAGATCCTTCGGGTGATCGTCCACCGGAACGCCGGAAGTAACTCCCGCGGCGGACCCGCTGTCCCCTGCGGGGGGAACGACCCGATAAGGCGGCGCTGGACACCATGTGACCCGTCCGCGACGGCCCTTTCCGGCGCTCGCGGGCGGCACAGGGGGCTGAATCGGTGGCGGGAACGGGGATGGCGCACCGCCGATCGCGCGTGCCGGGTTCCCACGTCCCGCGACGATGGCGCGGAACGTGGGGGGGCCGGGCGCCCTCCGTCGTGCGCCGAACGACGACAGACCACCGAGCAAGAGGACATGAGATGCCCATGAAGGCTCTGCCCACCGCGATGGTGGCGGCCGCACTGACCGCCCTGACCGTGCTTCCCGCGGTCCCCGCAGCGGCGGCCGCCACCGCGGAGGTGACGATCCGCGTCGAGCGCTCGTACACCGAGACCGTGCAGGAATGGCGTGGCATCCCCTTCACCTGCCCGACCGACCAGGTGCTGACCGGCCGCTCGCACACCGGTGACGAGAACGGCTCCACCTCCTACCGGTACTCCCTGGTCACGCTCGAAGGCTGAGCGCTTCCGTCCGCCCGCCCCGGAACCACCTCCCGCGGACTGATCCGCCGAGCCGGGGCGGCCGTACGGCCCGCCGCACGCCGCCGGACCCCGCCGCGTGGACGCGGCGGGGTCCGGACCGCGTCCTGTTCCCGCCGGTGAGGTGACGGCCACGGCGCCTGCCCGTATCGTCCGGTGTGAACGGCGGAGGAGCTGATCTCGATGGGCCTTGGCGCGGCACAGTGGATCCTGTTGGGAGCCGGATGCCTCAACGTCGCACTGGGGGTCCACTCGCTGGTGACCGGCCGGCTCCCCCGCCTGCTCTTCCGCCGGCACGCCGGCCTCGACCCTCGCTGTTACGGGCGGGGGCAACTGCTGATGTCGGTCTTCCCGTTCGCCCTCGGGCCGAGCATGGGGCTGGTGGAAATGTCGTACGAGCTGTCGGTCGCGGTGATCCTCGTGGGGCTCGGGGTTTTCCTGGTGGGGACATGGCTGACGTGGCCGGGGGACCGGATCCCGTAGCCCCTGGCCCCCGGAAGGAACCGCGGCGCTCGATGCTCATCGGGAGACCCGTCCACCGGCGGCACCGGACGGCCTGATCGGTCCTGCGCCGGGCGAGAACCACCGCCATCGGCCGAAGCCGGGAGCCACGGGAGTCGGGAGCCGGCCAGGACCCGACCTGGCTGCCCGCTCCAGCGGTGGACGCGGCAAATGGGTGGATCGCTGGCGCTTTCCGGAGGCGCCGCCCTACGAGGGGGCCCACACCGACACGGTGCCGCACCTGACCGTCGGGCACGACGCCCCCGGGCACGTCCTCGACCGGGCCGCCCGGACCGTCTCCGCGCACCTGCCGATCCCGGCCGCGGTCGAGAACGTCCTGCTCATCAGCGGCTCGCAGGAGCCCGGCTCCTGGCGCACCGTCGCCACGTTCCCGCTGGGGCCACGGCCGACCGGGTGACCGGGTGACCGGGTACGAAGGCTCCGCGCGTGGGCGGGCCGTGCGGAGCCTCCCGAGCGGTCACGCCGGTCCACCCGCGGTGACCGCCCGCCGTCACGACGGTTCGTCCACCGTCACCATGGTCAGCCCGCGGTGACCGTTCACCGTCACGACGGTCCGTTCGCGGCGACCGCCTGCCGGGCCCGCGCGGGGTCATCGGCCTCCAGGGCGGTCCGGGCGTCGTTCCGGCAGCGCTCCAGGGAGCGGAGGGCCAGCGCGTCCCGGACCGGCGCGACGCTCGGCGCCGACATGGACAGGCTGGTGACGCCCAGCCCGACCAGCACGGGCGCCAGGAGGGGGTCGGCTGCGGCCTCCCCGCACACCCCGATTGGCTTGCCCGCCGCCCGCCCGGCCCGTGCGCACTCGGAGACCAGCCGCAGGAGCCCCGGCTGCCAGGGGTCGAGCAGGTCGGCGAGCTCTCCGTGCTGGCGGTCCGCGGCGAAGGCGTACTGGCTGAGGTCGTTGGTGCCGAGGCTGAGGAAGTCGAGCCGCTCCAGCAGGCGGTCCGCCCGGAGCGCGGCGGCCGGAACCTCGATCATCGCACCGACGCGGGTGAGCCCCCGCGCCCGCGCCCGCGCGGCGAAGTCGTCCGCCTCGGCCACCGTGGAGACCATCGGCGCCATCACCCACGGCTCCGCGCCGCTCATCCGGGCCGCCTCGGCGATCGCGTCGAGCTGGGTGTCGAGTACGGCGGGCCGCCCGCGCGCGACACGCAGCCCCCGCACGCCCAGCGCGGGGTTGGGTTCCCGGCCCGCCCCGAGGAACGGCAGCGGCTTGTCCGACCCCGCGTCGAGCGTGCGGACGACGACCTTCCCGCCCGGGAAGGCCCGGAAGACCTCCTCGTACGCCGCGACCTGCTCGTCGAAGCCCGGAGCCTCCCTGCGGTCGAGGAAGAGGAACTCGGTGCGGAAGAGCCCCACCCCCTCGGCCTCCACCTCCGGTCTCAGGTCGGCGGCGGAGCCGATGTTGAGCAGGAGCTCGACCGGGTGGCCGTCGGCGGTCCGGCCGGGGCCGCCGCTCGCGGCCCGCCGACGACGGTCGGCGGTGGCGCGCCGCCGGATCTCGGCGGCCTCCTCCTCCCCGATGCCGGTACGGACCTCCCCGGTGGTGCCGTCGACCGACACCCAGGTCCCCTCGCCGATGCGCGTGGCGCCCGGGCAGGAGACCACGGCGGGCAGGCCGAGCGCGCGGGCGAGGATCGCGGTGTGGCTGGTCGGCCCGCCCCGCTCGGTGACCAGGGCGAGCACGGTGCCGGTGTCGAGTCCCGCCGTGTCGGCGGGGGCGAGGTCGTCGGCGACGAGGACGAACGGGTGGCCGGGATCGGGGACGCCCGGCACGGGCAGGCCCAGCACCTCGGCGACGGCCCGGTTGCGGATGTCGTCGAGGTCGGCGGCGCGCTCGGCGATCAGGCCGCCGACCGCCAGCAGCGCCTCCCGGTAACCGGCGCAGGCGGCGTCGACGGCGTGGGCGGCGTCCATCCCCGCCGCGGCGTTCCCCTCCACCGACTCCAGCAGGCCCGGGTCCGCGGCGATGAACGATTGCGCCTCCAGGATCGCGCTCGCGGCCGGGTCGGACGCGGCCGCGGCCCGGGCCTCCAGCTCCGAGGCGACGGCCGCCAGCGCGCGCAGCGCCTCGCGGCGCTCCCGGCCGGGGTCGCGGCCCCGGACCGGGGCGGGGAGCGGGGGCGGGCCCGCCATCCGGAAGACCCTGCCCGCGGCCCGCCCGGGACCGACGCCCAGCCCGCGCAACGTCCCGGTCACCGGCCCGCCCGATGCCGCCGTATCGGTCCCGGCCGCCGTTCCGGGGTCCACCCTGGGGTCCGTTCCGGGGTCGGTCCCGGTTCCGGTCCCGGGCGCCGTACCGGTCCCGGCCGTGTTTCCGGGGAGCGGCGCCGTCTCAGACAGGGGCACGGGCGCGGCCGTCGGCTCAGGCATCCGGCGCCTCCTCGGCGTCGAGGTCGCGGGAGAGGAGCCCGGCCAGGGAGTCGAGCGCGGCGTCCGCGCCCGGCCCCTCGGCCTCCAGCACGACCTCGGCGCCGTGTTCCGCCCCGAGGGCCATCACGGCGAGCATGCTGTCGGCGGGGACGGACCTGCCCGCGCCGAGCCGGATCCGCACCGGCACCCCCTGCGCCGCCGCGGCCTGGACGAAGAGTTTGGCGGGCCGGGCGTGCAGACCCGTGCGCGAGGCGATGACGACTGTCCTTTCCGGCATTGTCCGGACTTCCTCTCTGGCGGGGGGCGGGGATGGTGGTGCGGGCCCGAGCCGGGGCCGAGGCCGGGGCTGGGATCGGAGCCAGGGCCGGGGCCGGGACCGGTCAGGGCTCGACGGTGACCTTGATGGCCTCGCCGCGGCTGACGATGCCGATCCCGTCGAGGACCTCAGGGAGCGGCAGCCGATGGGTGATCAGGTCGGCGACGGGGACCCGCCCGTCGGCGATCAGCCGCAGGGCCTGGGCGTTGTGCGCCGGGCTGGACCCGTTGGCGCCGACGATGGTCAGCTCCCGGTAGTGCACCAGGTTGGAGTCGCACCGGATGATCGGATCGTCCTTGGGCAGGCCGCCGAAGAAGCTGATCCGTCCCTGGCGGGCCGCCATCCGCAGCGCCTGCTCCTGAGCCGCGCCGGAGGCCGCGGCGGTGATGACGACGTCGGCGCCCCGGCCCTCGGTCAGCTTGAGCACCTGGTCCACCACGTCCCCGGAGCCCTCCCCGCTGTGCACGGCGGCGTCCGGCCGTACCAGCGACGCCGCCGCCTCCAGCCGTCCGGCGTTGACGTCGACGAGGAACACCCGGGCGGCTCCGCGCGAGCGGGCCAGCCGTACGTGGAGACAGCCGATGGGGCCCGACCCCATGACCACCACGTCGTCGCCCTCGCCGACCCGGGCCA
The DNA here is from genome assembly GCF_013409935.1 of Streptosporangium sandarakinum. Lineage (GTDB taxonomy): Bacteria > Actinomycetota > Actinomycetes > Streptosporangiales > Streptosporangiaceae > Streptosporangium > Streptosporangium nondiastaticum. The sequence continues at coordinate 3,383,842 of NZ_JACCCO010000001.1, forward strand.
GCTCCTGGCCGTTGAGCACGCAGGCGAGCGGCTCGGCCACCGACGCCTCGGCGAAGCCGACCCCGTCGGGGATGCGGTTGACGCCGTCCACGGCCAGGACCTTCTCGGGCACCACCATGTACTCCGCGAAGCCGCCGTCGTAGTGGTAGCCCATCGACTCCTGGTTCGGGCAGACCGTCATCCGTCCCCGAAGGCACTCGCCGCACCGGCCGCAGGGGATGGCGGCGATCACCTGCACCCGGTCGCCCGGCGCCCAGCCGCCCGCCCCGTCGACCACCTCCCCGGCGATCTCGTGGCCCATGACCCTCGGCGGCCTGATGTGGTGGTGCCCGTACCTGAGGATCTTGGCGTCGGTGCCGCAGGTCGAGCAGTTGCGCACGCGGATCCTGAGCTCCCCGGGCCCGGCGACGGGTTCGTCGGCGTCCTCGACCCGGATGTCACCGGGGGCGTGGAAACGGGCGACCTTCATTCTTCCTCCTCGATCGGTTCCAGCAGGCGCAGCACCTCGGCGACCTCCTCCGCCTCGCGGAGCGCACGGGCACGCTCGGGGTCCATCAGGATCCGGGCCAGCGCGGAGAGCAGCCGCAGGTGGCCGTCACCTCGGGCGGCGATGCCGACGCACACCGTCACCCGCTCGCCGTCCCAGTCGACGCCGTCCGGGAAGCGCAGCACGCAGAGGGCGTCGTGCCTGACGACCTCCTTGGCCTTCAGGGTGCCGTGCGGGATGGCGACCCCCTCGCCCATGTAGGTCGAGACCGCGCGCTCGCGCTCCAGCATGGCGTCGAGATAGGGGGACTCGACCGCGCCGACCTCCATCAGCGCCCGGCCGCACTGCAGGATCGCGTCGTCCCGGTCGGCCGCCGAGGCGGTGAGCCGTACGGCGCGCGGGTCGAGGGGAAGGGGCGCGGTCTCAGCCACCGACGGTCCCGCCCTTCTTGATGGTGTCGACGAGCCGCGTCACGGCGGGGTCGCCGATGAACACCTGGAAGGGGACCAGCACGGTGCCCGGAGCCGCGGCCCTGGCGCGGTCGGCCAGTCCCGCGTGGCAGAGCACCACATCGGCGTCGCCGGGAATGGAGTTGACCGGGGTGTGCACCACCTCCACCCCCGCCCCCTTGAGCTGGCGGCGGACCTGGGTGGCGAGCATGACGCTGCTGCCCATGCCCGCGTCGCAGGCCACAACGATCTTGCGGATGTCCTTGCCGTCGATGCCGGCCATGGGTCATGCCTCCTTGCTGGCGGGTGAGGTGGCGGGAACGGTGCCGGGAACGGTCTCCTCCGGGGCCTCCGGGCCCTTCGCATCCGCGTCCGAGTCCGGGGCCGTACGGGTGGCCGCGGTCGTGTCCGCGTCCGTGTCCTTCTCGCCCCGGCCGAAGCCCAGCAGCACCGCCGCGACCGCGAAGGACACGGCCGTGGCGACGACGATCCCGGCGGCGGAGGCGAACCAGCCGCCCTTGGGGGTCACCGCGAAGTAGGCGAAGACGCTGCCGGGGGACGGCGGAGCCACCAGGCCGGCGCCGGTGATGATGAAGGTGAAGACCCCCGCGGCGCCGCCGGCGATGACGGCGAGGATCAGGCGCGGCTTCATGAGGACGTACGGGAAGTAGATCTCGTGGATGCCGCCGAAGAAGTGGATGATCATCGCGGCGGGGGTGCTGGGGCGCAGCGCCCGGGGGCCGAAGAACAGGAAGGCGAGCAGCAGGCCGAGGCCGGGGCCGGGGTTGCTCTCCAGCATGAACAGGATGGACTTGCCGTGCTCGGCGGCCTCGGCCACGCCCAGCGGGCTGAGCACGCCGTGGTTGATGGCGTTGTTGAGGAACAGCACCTTGGCGGGCTCGATCAGGACCGAGGCCAGCGGGAGCAGGTTGTTGCCCACCAGCCAGCCGACCGCCTCGCCCGCCGCCCTGGTCACCGTCTGGATGACCGGGCCGATGCCCAGGACGCCCAGTATCGCCATGGCGCCGCCGACGATGCCCGCGGTGAAGTTGTCCACCAGCATCTCGAAGCCGGCCTTCGTCCGGTCCTGGGTGAAGCCGTCCACCAGTTTGATCAGGTAGGCGGCGAGCGGACCGATGATCATCGCGCCGAGGAACATCGGCACCTCGGCGCCGACGACCACGCCCATGGTGGCGACCGCGCCCACCACGGCGCCGCGCTGGCCGTGGACCATCCGCCCGCCGGTGTAGCCGATCAGGACCGGGATCAGGACCTTGACCATCGGTTCGACGAGGGCGGCCAGGGTCTCGTTGGGCAGCCAGCCGGTGGGGATGAACAGCGCGGTGATCAGACCCCAGGCGATGAAGGCTCCGATGTTGGGCATGATCATTCCGGCGAGGTGCCCGCCGAAGCGCTGGATGGTGGCTCTCACCCCGGTCCCCTGGACGGTGGGTGTGTAGTCGGTGCTCATCCGGTGTGCTCCTTCCGGGGTGACCGGCGGCGCGTCGGGCCTGCCGGTCAGGGGGGTGGTGGTGCGCCGCTGTCAGCCCCCGGACCACAGCGGCAGGGTGGGATCGGTCTTCGTCAGCCCCCGGACCGCAGCGGCAGGGCGGGATCGGCCGTGAAAGTGCGGACGTGGTCGCGGCGGATGTCGGCCGGACCGGGCATCCGGCTGCCGGGCAGCCCCACGGCGGCCGTCGCCCAGGCCAGCGCCTCGACCAGTGCGGCCTCGCCCCGCGCTCCGGCGGCGAGGAACCCGGCCAGCATGGCGTCGCCGGCCCCGACGGTGCTGCGGGGTTCGGCGACCGGGCCCTCGCCGTACCAGACCTGGTCGCCTTCGAGGAGGACCGCGCCGTCGGGCCCGAGGCTGGCCAGGACCGTGCCCGCTCCCCGGGAGCGCAGCGTCGCGGCGGCTTCGATCGCGTCACCGAGCGTCGTGATCGCCCGGCCGGTCGCCTCGGCGAGCTCCTCCCGGTTGGGCTTGACCAGCGCGGGCCCCGCTTCCAGGGCCTCCCTCAGGGCGGGCCCGCTGGTGTCGACCGCGACGAGGATGCCCGCGCGGGCGAAACGGCGGCACAGGCGGGCGTAGACGTCGGCCGGCACCTCGGGCGGCAGGCTGCCGGAGGCGACCACCCAGTCCGCGGAGCCCGCCGCGCCGAGCACCGCCTCGGCGAGGGCGTCCAGCTCGGCCGGGGACAGGGCCGTGCCCGGCTCGTTGATCTTCGTGACCGTGCCGTCGGGTTCGGCCAGCGCGACGTTGGAGCGGGTCGGCCCGGTGACCGGAACGGTCACCATGTCGATGCCCTCATCCGACAGCAGGGAGATGAGCCGCCTGCCCTCCTCGCCGCCGTAGGGGACGACCGCGCGGGAGCGGACGGCGTTGGCCAGCAGCGCGCGGGAGACGTTCACCCCCTTGCCGCCCGGATCGAGATGGGTGGCCGCGGAGCGGATGACGGCGCCGCGGTCGAGCGACCCGATGTCGATCGTCCGGTCCAGGCTGGGGTTGAGGGTCAGCGTCACGATCATGCACGCACCACCTCGGGACCGGCCGCCGCGATCTCGGCCGCCGTCGCGGCGTCCAGGCCGGTGTCGCTGATCACGAGGTCGATCTCGGACAGCGTGGCGAAACGGGCCAGGTAGGTGTTGGTGAACTTGGTGTGGTCGGCGAGCAGCACGCTCCGCTGCGCCGCGCCGATCATCGCCCGCTTGATCGCGGCCTCGGCCGGGTCGGGGGTGGTGAGGCCCTTGGACACCGAGCAGCCGTTGGCCGCCATGAACGCCACGTCCACGTGCAGGTCGGCGAGCGGGCGCAGGGCCCAGTCGTCGACGGTGGCCAGTGTCCGCCCGCGCACCCGGCCGCCCAGCATGATCACGTTCAGGCCGGGCCGTACGGCCAGCGCGGTCGCCAGGGGCGGGGAGTTGACGATGACCGTGAGCTCCCGGTCGGGAGGCAGGATCTGGACCAGCCGCGCGGTGGTCGTCCCCGCGTCGAGGATGACCGCGCCGTCCTCCGGGAGTTCGGCGAGGGCGGCCTTGGCGATGCGCTCCTTCTCGGCGGTCATCACCTCGTCCCTGGTGGCCAGGGCGGGCTCGAAGCCCAGCCGCTCCACGGGGATGGCGCCGCCGTGCACCCGCCGCAGCACGCCCGCCCGCTCCAGCGCGGTCAGGTCACGGCGGATGGTCTCGGTGGTGACGGCGAACTCCTCCGCCAGCGCCATCACGTCCGCCCGCCCGGCCTCCCGGGCGCGCCGCAGGATCTCCTGCTGCCGCTCCTCGGCGTACATGGTGTTGATTCACCGCCGTTTCGATTTGGTTTCATCTTTATTTACACCCGTATGTGTTGGAAAACAAGGGTGCAGCTCTTCGGCGTCCCTCCTGCCGGCGGGCACGCCGAGGCGATGGCGTCCGCCGTCAACGGGGCTTTCCGTGGCTGCCGGCCGAGAGCAGGGGCAAGGGTCAGGACTCGAAGACCAAGGTCAAGATAAAGATCGCGACCGATGGCCAGGGCCGGGAGCGGAACCGGGACCGGGACCGAGGTCAGGGACCGGGACCGGAGCCAAAGGTCGAGGCCGGAAGGCAGGGGTCGCCCATGACGGCGCACGGCCAGGTGCCCCGAAACGGCCGACGGCACCCGGCCGGGGCTTACGGCCCGGCCGGGTGCCGCTTCTCGTGCTCAGCCGCCAGACTTCCCGGTGGTACACGCGGGAGCACCGCCTACCGCCTCATGGCCCTGTAGCGCCTGAGCAGGGCTGTGATCTCGTCGTGGTCGCGTGCGCCGTTCAGCTCGTCGAGCAGATCGTCGGGGCACAACTCGTAGAGGTCGCCCCACCAGCGGCGCGTCTTGTTGTCCCAGATCCGGTAGCCGCCGGGAACACCTCTGGCGACATAGCGCCTCCTGCCCATGGTTCGCCACCCTGCAGTGCGCCGATCCGGAGGGCAAGCCCGGCGATCAACCGCGCTCCCCGGCGAACGGGGGTGAAAGCTCCCCCCTCCAAGCCGCAGTGCGGTCGGAGTCCGCGACGCCGGGCCGTACGGCGACGCACCGCATCACCTTGGCCCTTACGGGTTCCCATGGGATCGATCCGGCCGCGCCGCCATGTCGGAGGGACACCGCGTGAACGCTTACGGCCTACTCGGTATCGAGATGGAGGAGCTGGGAGATGCGCTGGCGGGGCAGCATCAGCACATGGCTCACATCGTGAATGCTCCATCCCTTGTCCAGGAGGAGACGGGCGGCGCTGCGGGTCGCGCCGACCTCGGCCGGCTCGGCTTCAGCGCGCGCCGAGCGGGCATCCATGACGGCCGCCAGCGCTGCCTTGGCTTCCGGGTCGGCGGGAACGACCTGGAAGCAGGTCATGCCGGGCTCGTCCTGAAGCAGGTCGAGGACGCGTCGGGCGATGTTCTTCCTGGCCTCTCTCCAGGTCGCGCCCTCGGCTCGGACGACGTCTCCGCCGGGAAGGTCGCGGGCGACAGCGATCCACTGATCTCCGCTGTGGGTGAGGGTGGCGGCGACATAGCGGCTGACGGTCTCGACCTCGCCCTCGGCCTCGTCGGAGGTGTCCAGGAAGTTGGGTTCATCGAAGATCTTCTCGGCGTATGTCCGCATGGTCGGAACGTAGAGTCGACACGGCTTCCCGTCCAGTGGATCGGCCGCGTGACGATCTCCGGCGCCCGACCGACTGTCGATCGCGTCAAGCCCTGAACGCCCTGACCGCCAGGGCGTAGGGAATGGGGTCCTCGCGCGGCTCGGTCACCCGGTCGATGTTCAGCCCCGCGTCGATGAACGCGTTGATCAGGTCGGGCAGTGGTACATGGCTCATGCCCACCCTGTCCCGAAGCCCGCCCTCGCGCCACCACGGCGAACGCCTGTGCCGGCCCGTGATCCGGTACGTGGGGTGGATGACCATCGCCCCGTCCGGACGCGGCTCGATGTGAGGACCGTTGAAACACGGATGCACGCCGTAGAACAGCAGCATCCCACCCGGCCGCAGCACGCGGGCGGCCTCCCGCACCAGGCCGGCGAAGTCGCCGACATCGGTGGAGACCCACAGCGCGGTGACCGTGGCGAAGGTGCCCGCGGCGAACGGAAGCCTCGTGGCGTCACCCTGCAGGAGTGGAGCTCCGTCCCTGCCACGGGCCAGGCGTAGCTGGTCGGCCGAGCGGTCCAGGCCGACGACGGTGCGGCCGGTGGACCGGATGGCTTCGAGGTACAGGCCGGTACCGCAGCCGATGTCCAGGCACAGGCCGGCCCCGGGGCCGAGGAGATCGACGATCCAGGCGGCGTTACCACCGGCACCGGGCCCGATGTAGCCGTCGTACCATTCGGCCTGGCCGTCATATCGCGCGGTCATGATTCATTCATACACAGGGATCACGCAACGGGCCCGGTGAACGGCACGCGACCCGTCCCCCGGTCCGCCTCCGCCCTCCTCGCAGCCGCCGCTCCTCAGCCATGTCAGAGATCAGCGAAGCCGGCCGCGGACGGAGACCGCAGGCGCCCTTGAATCGGCGGGCGCGTCCGGGCCGTTCGACCTCCACGAAACCCGGCGTGGTTCAGTCGTCAGGTCAGCGCCAAGCACACCGCGAACGGGACGGGGATGAGCACAGCCGCACCAAGCCATGCCGCCGGCCTTCGCCCGCGTCGGAGCGGAAGGACCACGTCGGCCACGGCCACCAAGGCCACTGTGAACACACCGGTCACCGCCAGGAGAAGCATGACGGGGTAGGAGTGATCGAGGATCGTGTAGTTGCAGTTGGTGAGCCCCGGCTTGGCGAGGTCTTCCGGCGTCCTGCAGTCCATCGGCATGTACTCGGTCAGCAGCCACCACGCCAGATGGAGCGGCACGATCGCGGGCACGCCGAGCCCGAGGTTCACCAGGACGGGCCCTCGGAGGCCGCCCTTCGCCCCTCCCCTGCGCAGGACACGTCCGTCACTCCTGTATTCGGGCATCGTCCCGCTCTTTCTCATGCTTCTGCCGTTCTCCGAGGAGGATCGGAACCACCTCGCACTGCACGCGATGACCAGCCACGCTACTCGGCGAACCGGGGCGGGGAACGAATCCCGGCTCACCGATCGCCCCGGCCTCGGCGGAGAGGCGGCCACCCGGCGGTGATCGCCGGGCTACATGAGGGCCGCGATGTCACCACCCGCGTCCCCGCATCCCTTCGACAGCGGCCCGTCGACGTGGCTTGACCGCCGCACGGCTGTAACAGAAAATGTTACGACAAGGAGGGGTGATGGCGGCGAACAGTCGGTTGACCATCGCGACGCATGCGCTGACGTGGCTGGCGCTGGCGCAGCGCCGCGGCCAGGAGGTGCTGACCTCTGACCAGGTCGCGGCCAGCGTCAACACCAACCCCGTGATCATCCGGCGCAGCCTCGGCGACCTGCGGCGAGCCGGTCTGGTGGAGGTCCGCCACGGTGCCGGCGCAGGCTGGAGTCTGGCCCGTGCGCCCGAGGAGATCACCCTGCTCCAGGTGTACGACGCGGTCGGGGGGGAGCAGCCATTCGGCCTGCACCGTACCGAGCCCAACCTGGAGTGTCCGGTCGGCCGAGGCATCCGGCCCGCCCTCAACCAGACCTACGGCCGGGTTGAACAGGCCATCCGGCGGGAGCTGGCGGACACCTCCATCGCCGACGTGCTTCGCGAAACGTTGACGAACTAGTCGCCGGTACGGCGGTCGAATCCCGCCGGATCACAGCACGGCCGTTGTTGTAACAAAGCTTGTTACATCATTGAACGAGGAGTGGATCCGATGGAAGCCGTACGGTGTCCGATCGTCGAACTACGGCAGTACACGCTGCACCCGGGACAGCGCGACGTGCTGATCGACCTGTTCGACCGGGAGTTCGTCGAAACCCAGGAAGCGACGGGCATGACCGTCCTGGGGCAGTTCCGCGACCTGGACGACCCCGACCGGTTCGTATGGCTCCGTGGCTTCGAAGACATGCCGCGTCGCGCGAAGGCGCTGGAGAGCTTTTACGGCGGGCCGATCTGGCGGGCGCACCGCGACGAGGCGAACGCAACGATGATCGACTCTGATGACGTGCTGCTGCTGCGACCGGCCTCGGCGCGGGGCGGCTTCCCGGCACCGGTGGACGCCCGGCCGGCCCCCGGCGAGCCGTCGGTGTTCCCGCCGTCGCTCGTCCTCGCCACGATCTGGCACGGCATCGGCCCGTTCGACACCGCGTTCATCGAGTTCTTCGAGCGGCGGGTCAGGCCCGCGCTCGCCGAGGCCGGCGGCGAGCCACTGGCGTATCTGCGGTCGGAGCACGCCCCGAACACCTTCCCGGCGTTGCCGGTGCGGACCGGCGAGGAGGTCTTCGTATGGTTCGCACGGTTCGCCGACGAAGGTCGGCTCGACGAGCATCTGGATCGCCTGCAGCGCTCGGAACGCTGGTCCGAGGAGGTGCTGCCCGCCCTTTCGGAGCGGTGGGTGAGGACGTCGCAACGACTGCGACTCGCGCCCACCCGGCGGTCGCTGTTGCGGTGAGCCCCAAGGCGGGCGGCCCGGCCTGTCGGCCGAAGGCCGCCGGTAGGCCGGACCGGTGCGGCCACTTTGCGAGCCCGCCCTGGGTCCCGCCATCGACGACATGTGCGGGTGCGGTGCCGAGACGAAGAGATCCATGTCCCCTGACGAAAGTCAGGGGGCGGGCTAGACGATCGTGTCCTGTGCGCTGCCTGCACGGACTTCTACCTTTGGGTTCCCGGTGAACAGGAAGCTCGGAAGGAACCCGATGAGGATGCGGAAGGCCGCGGCGATGGCCGGACTGGCTGGTGTGCTGCTGGCCTTGGGAACTACGACGGCGCATGCCTCCGCAGCGTCCCCGCGGCCCGGAGACCTGAGCGCAAGCACGATCGACGACTACATGCGCGATTATGTCGAGCGGACCGGGCTGCCTGGTGCCATCGTTGCCGTCACCAAGGGCGACCGGGTCGTGCATACGGCAGGTTATGGTCACACAGCCGACCACGAGACGATCACCAAAGCCACTCCGATGCCGCTCGCCTCGGTCTCCAAGTCGTTCACGGCCCTGGCGGTCCTTCGCCTCAGCGATGAACGCAAGATCAACCTGGATGCTCCTGTACGGACATATCTCTCCGAGTTCGCCATGGCCGACCCGCGCGCCGCGAAGATCACGGTGCGGCAGTTGCTCCAGCAGACCTCGGGGATGAGCGACATGAGTTTCCCGGAGCTGACGCTCCCCGCACCGGACACGCTCAAGGACGCTGTCGCGATGTTGCGAACCGCTCCGCTCGCCACCGAACCCGGCACCGCGATGGCCTACCACAACCCCAACTACGCCGTCGCGGCGCGACTCGCCGAGGTGGTGGCCGGAGTGCCGTTCGCCGACTACATGAACGCCGCCGTGTTCCGTCCGCTCGGCATGACGTCCACCACGACCGTGAACACCACCGGGGAACTCCCCGGCCAAGGCGCGGGTTACATACGAGCCTATGGCCGCGTCATCGAGCGCTCCCATCCGAAGTGGTTCCTCAACGGCGCCTTCGGCGTGGTCAGCACCGCCGACGATCTGGCCAAGTGGATGATCGCGCAGAACGGCGCTAACTCTGCCCTGCCCGGGAAAATCCTGAAGACCGCCCAGACCGCCTCCGGCGTGGCCGGCAGCACGTACGGCATGGGCTGGTACACCGGGAAGACCCCCGGTGGAGCACCCCAGCTCCAGCACACCGGCTGGCTGCTCACCCACAACTCCGCACAGACACTCCTGCCCGCGAGCCAGTACGGCATCGCCGTGGTCACCAACACAGGGATGATCTCCGGCGACGACGCGCTTCTCATCACCAACGGTCTGATCGACATCATTGAGGGCCGCCCCGACGCCGGAGCGGCGCCCTTCACCATGACAGCGGACCCCTGGCTGGCCGGCCTGAGTGTGCTCAACCTCGGACTCGGCGCCCTGGGCGTCCGCCGTGCCCGCCGCTGGGTCCGCCGCCGCGAGGGCCTGGCCGTCTGGCGCCCGCTCGTGAGGCTGATTCCGTACGCGACACCGATCGTGCTCTTCTTCGGCCTCGCGGACCTTATCGGCTTCGCCATGCACAGGGCGGGCACACTGGAGCAGATCACATACGTGTGGCTCGCGCCGTACGTCTGGGCCGCCACCGCCGCACTCGCCGCCGCCGCCGTCATCGTCTCCCGCTTCGTGCACCTCGTCCGCGTCCGTAGCCTTCGTGTACGCAGCAATGGGTCATTCGACCTCTTTTCCGGCAGACGCGGACGGGGCGGCTCACCGGACCGTGGGAAGCGATCACCTCTCGTACGGAAAGTGATCAAGGGAGAGCCTTCTTCGCCGCAGGCCTGACCCACTCGCGAACACCGCCCAAGACAAAGGCCCGGACTCCGGATCATGGAGCCGGGCCTGTCGCCGTGCAGAGATGATGCCTTCTCAGGAGAGGACAGGAGCCCCCGCAGACGGCCAGAACTGCAACTTGAACAGGGCGAAGCCGACGATGTCCGCTGTGAAGTCCTCATGACCGAGGAGCTTCCTGTGGACCCTGAACTGCCACTGGCGGCCCGGGTGGCCCAGCTCGAACTCTTCGTAGTAGTCCGATTCCCCGGAGTGGCAACTGATCGCGTGCATCCTTCCCGAGGGAAGGTGAATGGCCCCCGACCAGCTCTCATCCCAGCCCATGGCAGGTGGCTCGTCGTCCCAGAGTTCGTACTTGATGAGAACATGGTCACAGTAGGTGGCCTCAAGCGCGATGGACCGGGGAACGACGTCGCCCCTCTCGGGCCCGAAAAGATCCCATTCCGCTTCGACGTCCACGACCCCCACCAGATACCGCTCTATCTTGCGCGAGTCGAGAAGTGTCTTGATGATCCCCGCCATGGCACTCCCTGAGGGCACGTGCTGGTGCATGCGAGCCGATCATGGCGTGCGAGGCCGACAGTTCGAGTCGACCCAGGGGGCGTTTGATCCCTTTCTGTGGTGTGCGGGAAGGCTTGTCCGACCGACAGGCTGCTGGGTTCACCGGGTACCGCCGGATATTCATGCCGTCGTAGCCGCCGACCCGGCTTCAGGACACCGCGCCCGGCCGAGAAGATCCTGTCGCATCCCACGATGCGGTGCTCTGTCGCTCTTCTTCGGCGGCAGAGCCGTCCACGCCAACTGGGATGATCTCGTGGCCACGGCTCAGGACCGCACCCTGGAAGGGTGGAAATACCACCTGATCTGCTCTTCGAGCAGTTGCACAGGCGCTGTCTCAGCGCGAAGTGGGTTCCAGACCCGGGGCGGCACCTTCGGCGAGATCTCTCATCAGGACAGTCCTGATCAGGGTCGTATGGCCGGCCGTCTGCCGACGGTGGACGACGCGACGATTCCAGCGCCGGACGGCATACTGCGCATCATCGAGATCAAAACAGTTGTGGAGTATGAAGCCTCCACCAGATGATCATGAGCATGGCCGATCCGCCTGACCCTTTGCCCGAGTTCTTCGACTGCGGCTGCTCGGACATCCACCATCGCCAGCGAGCCGGTGAGGTCGAGTGCCCCCGGCATAGTGACTTCGACGTTTACTGCGACGCGGTCGAGCAGCACACTCCGATCCATGTAATCACCGGTTATGAGGGGATCCCGTGACAGAGGAAGAGAAAGAGGTACCCGTAGGCCAGGCCCTGAACGGCCTCGATGTCTATCCGCTTCCCGAGGGATGGACCGCCCTGGGGGCGATAGTCCTTGTGAAGTGCCTCGATGAGGAAGGTCATTCCTCTTGGGCGTTCAGGACCACGGATGGTCTGAGCGATGAGGAACTCCTCGGTGCCCTGACCGTCCGAACCGATCTCCTCCGCCGCAAGCTCTACGACGACTACATCGGTGATGACGATGACGACTGAGACAAGGCCGATCACCTAACGACGGCATCAGCTTGGCATGCGCATCGATCATGTCTCGTAGGAGCACCGATCTGGGCGTTGGGCCGGACTTGAGCGGCCGTGGTCGACCCCCTCCCGTCCCTGGTCCGCTCGGCTTGTCCCGGGCCGATGGCAGACGTGATGACCAGGTTCCACCTCGGCCGTCGGCAGGCCGACGCGATAGGCGCACCCTTCGGTCATCCCGGAGCCGGAGCGCGCCGGCCGGAGGCTGGAAGGAGTTCGTCAATGGCGCTGCGTCGCTGGCTGGTCCGTGGGTTTTGGTGGCTGGACGCCGTACTGGGAGGCGACGCCGAACCTGGGCGAAGTCAGATCTTCGCCGCGCGGCACCCGGTCAAGACGGGAGTGCGGGTAGGGGCGGCGATGGGAGCTCTGTTCGCGGTGCTGGGAGTTCTGTCCCCGGGGGCATGGAGCTGGGGTGAGGTGGGGATTCCGTGCGCTGTCATCGTCTTCTTCGGTGTGTTCATGACGGGCGTCGGGTTCTGGGAGCGGCGGAGGCAACGGCATTACGGCTTCTACGAGGAGGCTCGGCGTACCGAGCTCGGCGGCTGAGATCGATGCTGTGCGGCGGCGGGGCGCCGGGGTCGGCGTGTTGGTCGGGTACGGCGGGGCGCCGGGGTCGGCGTGTTGGTCGGGTACGGCGGGGCGCCGGGGTCGGCGCGTTGGTCGGGTACGGCGGGCCCGTGGTGCGCCACGGCTCGGGTCGCCGCCGACCGGGACCGGCCCCCAGGCCGCACGCCCGGTCGGCGGGCGGCGGAGGGCCGGGTACGGCGGCGCGGCGCGCCGCCGCCTCACCCCGGCCGGTGAGACCTCGCCGCGACGCCTCCCCTGACGGAACCGTGATCAGCGTGAACTGGTCACGGCGCCCTCAACGGAGTACGGCTCTCACCTTCCACCGGGGCGGGAGCCGTACCCCGTTCAGGTGAAGCGTTTCGGCCCGGCACCGATCTCCATGCGGGAGGTCCGGATCTTCCCGGAACGCATCGGGCCGGACGAGCCGCTCATGCCGGAGCTACGCGGCCACCGGGGCGCGCGCCCCGGTGTGGCTCGGCACCTGGCTTGATGACCTGGGAAGACATCACCATCTGCTACTCTATGCTGCTAGTTGATTACAATAAGTAACGACGGGGGTTATTGTGAAGATCGCCTGCGTCGGCGGCGGACCCGCCAGCCTGTACTTCTCGATCCTGATGAAACGGGTGGACCCGTCCCACGTCATCACCGTCCACGAGCGGAACCCAGCCGGTTCGACATACGGCTGGGGCGTGACCTACTGGGGCGAACTACTCAACGACCTCCACGGTGCCGACCCCGAATCCGCATGCACCATCGAGAAGAACTCAGTCCACTGGGACAGATGGGAGGTACACGTCCACGACCGCACCACGGTGGCGACGGAAGACTGGGGCGAAGGCTTCGGCATCGGCCGGCACCAACTGCTCGACATCCTCACCGAACGCGCCCGCTCCCTCGGCGTGCACATCGAGTTCGAACACGAGATCACCGACAGGGGCGAACTCGCCGACGCCGACCTCGTCGTCGCCGGCGACGGAGTCAACAGCCTGCTGCGCGAACGCCACACCGACCACTTCGGCTCCGAGGTCACGGTCGGACGCAACGTCTACGTCTGGCTCGGCACCACCAAGGTCTTCCGCTCCTTCACCTTCACCTTCGTGGAGACCGCGCACGGCTGGATCTGGTGCTACGGCTACGGATTCAGCAAGGACCACAGCACCTGCGTCATCGAATGCTCCCCCACCACCTGGAAAGGACTCGGACTCCACCAGGCGAACAGAGCCGACGGCCTGGCCCTCCTGGAGAAACTCTTCGCCGACGCCCTGGACGGACACCCGCTGATCACCCAGGCGCACACCGAAGACGGCACACACTGGCTGAACTTCCGCACCCTGACCAACCGGACGTGGTACCACGACAACCTCGTCCTGCTCGGAGACGCCGCGCACACCACCCACTACTCCATCGGCGCCGGCACCGCCCTCGCACTGGGAGACGCCGCCTTCCTGGTCAACGCACTACACGGAGAGACGGAACTCCAGACCGCCCTCGCCCGCTACGACCGGGAACGCCAAGCCGTGATCCGCCTCTCCTTGAGAGCGGCCCGCTATAGCGCCCGATGGTACGAAAGCCTCCCACGCTACGTCGGTCTTCCCCCGGAGCAACTGATCGCGCTGCTCGGCCAGCGGCACTCCCCGCTCCTCCCGCATGTCCCACCGCGGCTGTACTACCGGCTCGGTCAGGCGGCCGAGCAGTTCAGGTCGCTACGCAACCGCGGACGCCGGCCGGACCCCGGACCACACGGACCAAACACACCGGGACAATCGGACGAGATGATCACGCGCTGACCCGCCCCGAGACGAAAGCGACCACCCGCGCCGCCGCACCACGTACGCCGAGGCAGAGCCACCGCCGTTTACATCGAGACAGAGCCACCGCGGCGCGCCGACCTGCCCGAGGGGCAGAGCCACCCGGACGGTCAGGCCGGCGACCACCTCGACCCTGACACCGGGGAACTGCTGCCCACCTGGGATGAAGCGCTCGACCGGCTCGACACCGACGACGACGCCGAACCGCTGCACGTGATCCACTTCGGCGACCAGGTCGGCGTCCAAGGCATGCTCGCCGGAACCCCGGACACCGACCAGTGCATCCGCCACCTGTCCCCGACGTGGCCGAGCGGGCGGGTCACGGGATGGACGTGCTGCTCAAGGTCTACGCCAAGTGCCTCGACGGAGGAGAAGAGATCGCCAACCGGCGGATAGAGGGCGCGCTGGCGGCATGAGTCCACGGGCTACGGTGAGAGGGTCTCGGTCATCCGGGACCCTCTCCCTTTTTGCTGCGCCGGACTGGGCGAACGCGGCCGGTTCCATCCAACGGATATCCCATGACCGGCGACGTGCGACGGCTCAGAGCGCATCCCACTGCGCACTCCGGAAACGACCAACGGCGCCCGACCCGAGGGAATCCCCTGGTCAGACGCCGTTTCGCGTGGTGGGCGGAGAGCGTGGGATTCGAACCCACGAGGACCGTCGCCGGCCCTAGCGGTTTTCAAGAGGGCTGCGTTCCAGGCGACGACAGAGCTTCTGACCAGGGTGAAAGCATCTTCCCCGACCCGAACGACAGAAGATCATCCCGCATATATCCCGCAGACCCCTCAAGCCTCGCTCACCGTGATTCAGCCGCGGATCCTACTTCCTGTCTGCGAAGGTTCTCCCCGTCTCTTGACTTGCCCCCTGAACCGTCCGAGAGCATATCGATCATGCTGTTTTTTCGCTTCCTCGCCATCGGGCTTCTCAGCGGGGCCGCTGTGGTTCCCTTCCTATGGGATCAGCGAGGTGACGAGTTCGAGCATCTGCGCCTGGCCGCACTCATGGGCCTGGACTTCGGCCAGTTCCTCACGGTACCGATCACGCTGGTAGTCGGAGCCTGGAAGAGCGGTTCCTGGAGCGAGCGGCCCCGGCCGGCGCCTCCGGGCTTCGTCCTGGGAGGGATCACCGTCGCGTTCGGCGCTCTGGTCCTGGCGCAAGCGATGGCCTCGTCACGATGGCTCAACGGTCGGCCGTCCGGAGTCGGCGATCCAGACGGCGAGTACATCATGGCCGCGCTCGCCGAGCTTTCGGGAGTGGTGACCCTACTCGTCGGCATATTGATCTTGATCGGTCGAGGAGTCGCCATCGCGTGTTCCCGGAAGGTGGACGTGCTGCCACACGTAAGCCGTTGATCATGCCAGGAGGATCGAATTTCTGACATCCTGCATGCAAAGACGCATGCCGATCATGCTCGACCTGCGAAGACGCAGCTCACGGCACTGATCGCGTTCCCCGTGACTCCTCGCCGTTCCCCTTCGTTTCCCGCTCCATCTGGCACGCGATGGGCACGGCGGTACTCTCGTTGAGGCGGTCTCCGGCATTGCGCCGCGCCTCCCCGCATGGGTACGGCTTGCCGTAGGCGATCGGGTACGACGCCGGGGATGCTGGATAGCACCGGAGACCGTCAGTGCCCTGTGTCCCAGGAACATAGGGTGACCCAGAAACCTGCGGATTAAAAGAAGTCGATTTGATCGAGGTCCGGGGCCTCGACCTGGCGGCCGGGTGCCCGTGGTTGTTCGCTGAGACCCGCCGTTGTTCACCCTCTTGGCTGTACTGGTGGCTGTACGTCCGAGGCTCCCTCAGGCCTCATAGAACGCGCCTGTATTGCAACCCGAGCTGCACCCGGGTTCCCTGCCAGGGTCAAGACTCCACGGTCCAAACTTCGGCAACGGCTGCTGCGGGAATCTTGGCGACGATCGATCCCGTCCACTCGGGGCCGTAGCGAACGTGCCACAGACGTTCGATCTCGTCTTTCTCCTCGGCCGTGGCATTGACCATGACGTCGAAGATCAGATACCCACCGGCCTCCGTGTAACCGTTGGCGCCTAGCTCAATGGTCTCACCCGAGTGGAACCTGACCGCCCACCGACTTGGAACACCGGTTGCAAACTCCATGGGTGGAGGTTATCCAGCATGATCACCCGCGCGCGACCTAAATTGAGCGCGCCTGCGTAACCTGGAGAAACGCTCCATGATCCATCCCGCGAACGATGACGCGCGGCTACTTCTGGCTGCGTTCGACTGCGCGGCCTGGAATAGCACAAGAGACCCCATAGGGCCTCTGAGCTGCCAGTTTGGCTGATGGCGGGTGCAGGACTTGAACCTGTGTCGGCTGTGCCGACGGTTTTACAGGACATACCCGTTCTCAACAGTGCATGGTCGTTGACCTGCGGCAGCGCTTCTCTCTGCGTCGACCACGGCCTTGATCATTGCACGCATATTGCACGCCCTCCCTACCCGCCATGATGGCCCAGTGCCCCGGGCAGAACTTGAGCGCCTATCCACGTCATCTGGCGCAGCGACATCAGGGACGGTGTTGGCGGTGCCCGGGGCGCCTCGACAGTGGGCTCAGCCGGCTTCGGCCACGAGGTTCTTGGATGGGGCCTGGATACGGACGGGCGTTCCCCATCCTCTGTACAGGACGTTCATCCTCACGGTGTCCGCTCTTTGCTCGGGGCCGTATGGCTCGTGAACGATCTCTGCCTGGAAGCGCCGGGGCAGGTTGTCCGGTCCCAGCCAGAGCTTCCACTTGATGCGACCTCCTGCCCAGTCCCCGTCTTTTGTTCCGTAGTAGATCCCGGCCTGGCGCGAGCCGAGAAGGCCGACCTCTGCCAAGCCGTCGTAGCGGGTGGTGGAGACGCCGTCGTATCGGCCCTTCGCCGATGTTTTTTCGGCATTTCTGGAGATCAACCGCAGGAATTTCGGATTCAGGGCGTCTACTAGGTTTTGGGACCAGAGGAAGCCATCCGCGTCCTGCCAGTGGAGCCACTTCTTGCCCTTAGGGACGTCAGCCCAGGTGCCCTGGGTGTAGGTGTCACGACCGATGTTGATCATTCGGAAGTGCACCGGTTCGTCACCCATGGTGGAAACCTCCGCGACGTCGCTGGCGCGCACACCTGCATTGGCCGCGAAACGATGCTTCCCGTAGACAACCGTCAGAGTGGCGTCCGAGCCGAAGCCTTGGCGGGTCTTCCGAGAGAAGAGCACACTGCTCTTTTCTGCAAACTTTCCCTTCAGCGCGGATATCGCCCGATCTAGCGGGTCACCGGTCTGTGCGTGCGCCGCGCCTGTCAACGGCGACATGAACAGAAGGGTCAGGACGCCTAGCAATGTGCATAAGCTTCTCATGAGATCATCTTCGGCGCCGCCGATCTCAGCCTTGTTACCGGAGGGTTGCAGCCACGACACCTGACGAGCCTTCTGATCTGTAGGTGCCCAAACAACCTCCAGGATCGTTCAGGGCCGTTCGCCGCGCTGCTCGCCGGGACTCCGGTCGTTCAGATCCGTCCGGCTCGGTTCGTGATCGTCCGTTCGGGTGGCTCCCAAGGTGGCTCCCACCAAGCCACACTTATAGAGCTGATGAGATGCAACTTCGATCACCGCGCAACTGGCCGGGTCGACTACCAAGGGCGACCGCCTTGAAGTACCCATCCGGCCGAGACGGGGATCACCGTCGCAGCACAAGATAGATCTATCTACTATTACGTCGCCCATGATTATGAGGCTTGAATCGACTCAGGCTAATACTGTTCTCAGGCATTCCAAGGCTTCTCTGCGCCAACAGCGTCAAAACGCTATGCCCTGTCCCCAACGGCAGAGAAGAAGCTGAATGGGCGAGCGCAACTGGAATAACAGCGTTCGGGTATAGGCGCGTCTGAAGTTGATCGAGAATCTCTAGGGTGGCTCTTAGCGTGGGATATGAGTCAAAGGACTCCGAGACCAAGGGGAAAAACTCCCCATTCGCTTTGGGGCGAGGCTTCTCGTAAGGCGGCCCACCTGGAACTCGTGGCACCGATAATACCAAAACTTCACCCGTAGTGGTCTTGTAAATAAACCGCCGCCCGTAGAACTCATCCTTCCCGTAATGGTGATCCGCTTCTTTGTTGACGATGTAAGTGTTAATATACGGCGTATCCAGCATCATGACATGGCCATCGGGAATATGCTCCTGAATCACATTAGCGTGATCCACGAACTGGCCGTTCTTTTCAATTCCCACGAGAAGGGGAACGGAAATCCCTTTGGCTTCTAGGTCGATACACAGGTTATTCCAGTACGCCAGGAAGCGAGATTTCATTGGAGCACTGGGTCCATAAACAGCCAACGGGCCATCAGTGATGAACAGCCCTTGAGATAGCATCTGCGGTTGAACGCGATAGAACCCATCTATGTAGGAAATCAACAAAAGTCTCTCGGCCATATTCATGGCAACATTAAGAGGACGGATGTTTTCGCCATCCTCACTAAAGTCCTCATAGGTGCGCAGAATATCGGTGGGATACAAAGTCGTTGAGCACAACGGCTCAGTGCAGACCCCACCAGTAACTGTCACGATCTGCTGAGGAGTGCCAGCCGAACCACAGTTAGGACACTTACTCAGAACGAGTTGGCCGGCAGGATTTCCAGGAGCTCCATGGATTGTCATGAGAGCGTCTGTTAGCGTAAACGCAGACCCGAAGTCGGTGATACTGGACTCACCAAAGGAGCGGTTAAGCTCCGCACGCCACGTTTCTTTCCCCTTCAGCCCTTTCAGATGAACGTTCGACCCAGGCAGAACACTGTTAACTGTCTGAGTTATCTGCGATTTCTCTAGCTCCCTGGCATTTACCAAGCCACTACGGTTGGCGTTGAGGAACTGAGCGATATTTACGTATACCCCAGCGATCTGCATGTAGCCGACCCGCACGGATGGATACCCTGCGCGTGCTTCGACTTCCTGGTTAGAGCCGTCGAAAGCGATCGTGAAGGTGGGATCCGGACGTTGATCACGCGACAGAGAAGTAATAGATGTGAGGCGATCGGTGATGTGTTTAGGCTCGCTGACCTCCAATGAAGGAGTTTCCCAACGCTCCATAGCCTGCGCGATTGCAGGGCTAAGCGCAGTCGGAACATGGCCGATTCGCGAAGCGCGTTCCTGGCTATATGGCATCGGTCTGCCTCATCGCTCAACGGGAACAGGCACCGGAGGCAGTTCGGCCGCCTCACGAGCCTTGTTAATCATTGCATGATCGAATTTAGCAATCTGGATCGGGATAATATACTTCCCGGAGAAGGTTTTCATCCGAGCATAGCCTCGGTCTTCGACCTTCCGTAGACCTTCAGCAAATACTCCAAAGTCGTAATAGTGCGACAGTTCCCGAGTTTCGTTGTCTGAATTCAGGTGAGCGACGATCCAGTTTGAAGTGTTGGAAAGGATCCGCTTGTCGACGCTGGTAACTTCCTGTGTGGCATAGACCAGCCCCATGTCGTATTTCGCTGCTTCCTTAGCCAGGCGCACCCATGGATCTTCTTGAACAGTCGACTTTCCTACTTTGTTCCGATCAAAGAGATTATGAGCTTCCTCAACGATGATCTGAATTGGAATATTCTTTTCATTGTTCCGGAATCTCTTATTAGCTTTATCGATCAGTCGGAAGACCAGCCTCTCGGAAAGCATCTTCGTAACGACATCAGAGCCTATCGAAAGGTCAATAATGACCATTCGTCCTTCAGTGAGATCGATCCAGACTCGATCGGCCAAGTCACCCTTACTGAAAGGATCGTGGTAATCCTCCATCGTCTTGATCCGGTTCAACACGGCGCCGCCGACAGTCGCCTCAAAAACCGTCAAGATAGAAATGAATGGATCACAATCCTGCCAGCTTGCTAGATCCAATCCCCTAGGGTTGTTTCCGCTAGAAACCTCGGCGATACGCTCGGCCAACCAGGCCACGATAGACCTAGCAGCAGCCGGGGAGTCGACGGCACAGAGTCCCCTATCTTCCCGTACAATGCGAATAAGTCCGGGACGATCTGCGTCCAGCGCCTGTCGCACTTTTTTATTCATCTTAAAGATTATGGAAAACCCGGTTTTTGGCTGAGGGAAATTTGCTTTAGCGAGCGTCGCATAGAATGCGAGCTGGCCACGCTGGGCATGGTCAACTGCCTCCCAATACTCTCTATCCCCTGCGGTCCCAGTAGGATAGTCTTCCCTGTTCGGCTGCAGAATCTTCGCCGACTTAAATGCGGTGGCATAAGAGGTGTTCTGGTCAGCAAGTGCACTAGTCAAGAGCTCCCACACTAGCGGCAGCTCTTCTGTCTCGTAGAAATTTACTGCCAGAGGGAACTCTTGCGAGTCTCCCGCGGTCGGGTTCATCTTATAGATGCGAACGAGATCAGTCCCCGTCCCGAGCAGACGCAAGCCAGTCTTGTCCTGATCGTTTACATTTGCATATTCGCCCTGCGGATCGAAAATTAGCTGGCCAATCTTCTGTCCGGTTCGGGCTGCGTGTTCGAACACGGCTGTACACAGTGTCTTGTTGGTGTTGGACTTGCCAACTCGTGTCATACCAAGCACAGCTGTCTTACGAGCTATGAAGTCAGTGACCCGTACGTTCACCGGGACCTGGTCCAACTTTGCATCTGCAGCGCGTCGCTTGGTAGAAGCAAAGCGGACAACACCAAGCTTGATCAAGTCAGGCGTCTTCTCCTTCTTGACCTCTTCCTCAGTACGTTCTGGATAGGAAGCTATGAAGGAGAGCGCCTCCGCAGAGGGAACGTAGACGAAGTATCGTGCACCCGAATAGACATTATCGATATCAGCGCCCCACTGGATAAAGGGCTGCCGAGCGACCGTCTCGCCGTAGAATGTTCCTAGAACTTCACACTCAAAAGCAGACATCTCAATCTGGCTAGAGGTCAGATTGTCGATGACAGCTTCAGGACGCTCTTGACGCAAATCAGCCGTGCGCATCGCTGCTAGCCGTGTGGCAACCAGTTCTGCTTCATTGGGCAGAGGCGCCGTACCCCGAACACGCAGCAAAATCACTTCGTCTTCGTCCAAGGGCGCGTTTGTCTCCTTGGTTGGGACTGTTGCGGCAGCCAAGAGGAAACCGTTGCGGGGGATTCCTCCCGCCCCTCGCTTAATGAAGTCGTCTGTAATGACCACAGCACGGTCATAGTCCAGGTGATAGATGCCACCTAGGCGCTGCGCTCCATCAAGCAAAGCGACCAGAGGATTGCCCCCTGCTGCGGCCGCACCCGCCAGACCTGACAGTCCGCTCATCTGCTACCCCTCGTCGTCGCTCGCCTGTGTGATCGTGCTTGCTCTCGCACCCGTCAACCTGAACGGATGACGTTCTGCAGTAGCAGAGACGCTCCTCGACAGCGTCGCCGGCGCTGTCGTCATCGACGCCAAAGCGACACTAGCGAACTACAGAGCGAAATGGGCCTGAATCACATGATCAGGTGGACTGACTGTCAGGATCCCAAGACTCGGTAGCGGTCCGACTTAGGGATAAACGTGAGATTCGTGACGAGTAGCTCGTCCTTCACCGTCCGCTTCTCCGAACCGGCGGCGGTGTATCGGTACGAAACGTGCAGCGTCGTATGGTTATCAGCTCCGTCGTACAGCTTGCGTACGGTAGGAGTGTCGTCGTATGACAATAACCAGCGGTACGGCAGATCGCTACGCAGCGTCGCGGCTAGCTTCGCATGCTCTGTACTCTCGAAGGACCACTCGTAGAGCCAAGGCGCCTTCTCTACATAGGGCGGATCCAGATAGACGACGACTTCCGAATCGTCTAAGGCCCCAAACTTCTTGGGGATGCGCGCTAGCGCGCTGCGCCAGTCGCACTGCCACACATCCAACAGGCGTCCTGTCGCCGCCAAGTCTGCTACCCCATTGATACGCCGCGTCAACCCTTCTATCCCAAACCGGCAATCGATCTTGTATGCGGAGGCCTGGGTCCTCCCACCGATCGGCCCAGCTCTGCCGTGGAGGATCCCAGAGAAGGTGGTGCGGTTGAGGAAGAGGCACTTCAGGGCACGGTCGCGCCGTGTTCGTGGTGCTGCTGCACGCCATCTGTCCCACTCTTCGACGGTGATACTCAGTTCCCGCATTGCGTCAATGAGCCATCTCGCGTCGAAGGCAGCTGTCTTCCAGAAGGACGCGACTAATGGATCTACGTCTGCTAGGACCCCATGCTCGACTGCCCCCGAACCCAGAAGCCGCAACGTCGCCGTTGCACCGCCACAAAAGGGCTCAACAAGAAGCCTGGGGGGAGGGATGTTGGCGGCTATGAGCTCTTCGATAACTGGTACGAGTTGACGCTTCGCCCCTGGGTAACGTAGCGGACTGATCACAGAGTGACGGAACAACTGATCATCGGCGAGCGGCAGCGGCTTGTCCATTACAGCCTGCGGTGGCCATGGAGAGCGGCGCATCGGCGTCTTCCGCTCACCAACCATGGGGATCCCTTCCTCGGCCCGCCCTTGAAGTTTCGGCGCTATGCCTCGGCTGCCGCGCCCTGCGTGAACGCAACTCCTTCTGGTGCAGTCGATACTGTAACGGAGGTTTGTCATCGCACAACGGCAGTGAAGCAGCACTGCTGGTACGGAAGCCGTTCATGATCCTAGTTGATCCCGACGTCGTCAAGATCATATATGTGTCATCGGCTGCTTTTGAAGCTCTCTGGAGCACTGCTTCCTGTCTTGTCATCGGACGGTTCGCCGAGATGCGTTGAGCTGGTGTCGAGGAACGAGACACCAGCTCGTCGATCGCCCCCGACTATGATCAAGGGCCAACCATCGTCAGGCGATCGTGAGGCCTGTATCAGAGCGGCGGTGCGGCCCCCTGCAGTGAGTTCCTTTGGCGCGGCGAGGCTGGCGGGCGGTGGGCGGCCCGAGTGCGGTCCCGGCCGTGACCGGCCCCCAGGCCGCATGCGCGGCCGGGGTCCGCGACGCTGGGCCGTGCGGCGGCGCGCCGCGCCGCCGCCTTGATACCCATAAGAACAATTCGGCAGTGATCCAGGACGAGTCAGCGTCCGGCGTGCGGGTGGCTGGTAGAACGCTGGTGTGGAGGATCGTCGGGATCGCCTGCGGGCGCTGGGTGAGCTGTTGCGCCGGTTGCGTAAGGATGCCGGGCTGACGGGCAAGGAGCTGGCGGCGCGGGCTGGGGTGGCTCAGCCGACGATCTCTCGGATCGAGACGGGCCGGCTGCTACCGGTTCCGGAGACGGTGGAGCGGCTTGTCACCGCGCTGGGCCTGGACGAGGCGGGCCGTACGGAGCTGGACGCGTTGCTGGCTCGGCTGCGGGATGAGGTCTCCCGGCTCAGAGGTGGGCTTGCCGGCAGGGAGGCGGCCAATGCTGCTCGGCTTCGCTCGTCTCGCCGGGTGGTGGTGTTTTCTTCGGCAATGGTTCCGGCGCTGTTGCAGACGGCGGAGTATGCCCGGTTGGCGTTGGTGGTCGGCCGGGAGGTGGATGAGGAGGATGCCGCCAAGGCCGCGGCGGTGCGGGTGGAGGCTCAGGCGGTTCTGTTCGACTCCGGCCGGGAGTTCTCCTTCGTGCTGACCGAGGGCGCCGTCCGTACCTGGCCGGGGTCGCCGGCGTTGATGGCGGCTCAGCTCGATCGGCTGGTGCAGGTGGCCACGCTTCCGCACGTCCGTCTTGGGGTGGTGCCGTGGTCGGTGCAGGCTCCGGCGTTCCCGTTGCACGGGTTCACCGTCTATGACGGGGCGGTAAGCGTGGTGGAGAGCCTCGCGGGTGACCTGACGCTGACCGAGCCCGGAGAGCTGGCGATCCATGAGGAGACCTTCGAGGCGTTCGCGGCGGCTGCCGTCTATGGCGAGGAGTTGCGGGACCTATTGGGGCGAATCGGTGCTGACTATCGCGCCTTGGCAAACCACCTCTAGCAACTGACGCATTTATGCGTCCTATGCCTTGAGCTACTTCTAGTATCGCTCATACGCTGGCTGCATGGATGTATAGCCCCCTAGACATCGGAGTCCGCTATGTCGCCCTGGCGCATGTCCCGCACCTTCCCCGGTTCTCCTATCGCGATCGCCGAAGCACGACGGTTCGTCACCACCCTTCTCGGCTCCCGGCCCGGAATCGAGGACGCCGAACTGATCGTCAGCGAGTTAGCCACCAACGCCGTCCGCCATTCGGCAAGCGGCCGGTTCGGCGGCTGCTTCACCGTCGCTGTCCAGGCCGACCGAGACCGGATCTGGCTCGGCGTCCTCGACCAGGGCGGTCTACGCGCCCCCCACCCTCTTCCGCCGCAAGAGGACGACGAAGGCGGACGCGGCCTGGCCCTCGTCGCCGCCATGGCAGCGAGCTGGGGCGTGACCGGAGACGAACAAGGCCGCATCGTCTGGGCCGCGCTGAACCTGGCTCCACAGCAGACGGCCGCGCGATGAGCGAGTGCCTCGCTCCGCACGTCGGGCCGTTGCAGGCCGGCCATGTCCTGCTGACCTGGATCGCCGCTCGGCGTGGTGAGCGCTGCCGGGTGATCGCCTGGACCTGTCACTGCCGTTCGGTCGTCTACGAACTGTGCTCCGCGGGCGGGCAGTCCTACCTGCGCCGCACCGTGCAGGGCCCCCGTCCCGACGTCACCGAAACCGCCCGCACCACTGCGGGCAAGGCGCAAGAGCTGTGGGCGGCCCTGCTGACGGGACGCATACGGTGACCCGTGGGGTACCGAAGCGGCGCTCAGCGATCCGGGCGGTGAATCCTAAAACCGGCAAACCCCTCAAACCAGCACCGTCAAGGGGGATAGACGACATTTCGTCTAGGGGTCTAGACTCGGTGGAGCACCACCGAAAGGGACCCGCCGTGCCATCCAGTGACCTTGAGCGCATCGCCGCCATCGCCGACCCGTATCAACTGATCCGGGCCGCAACCGAACGGCTGAGCGCCGCACAGCAAGAGGTCACCGAACTGGCACGCCTGCGCCGCCGCATCATCCAAGAACTGCACGCCCAAGGCATCTCGTATGCGCAGATCGCCGAGCAGGCCGGACTGTCGCGCGGACGCATCCACCAGATCAAGCACACCGGCCCCGCTCCTGAGGGCGCCTTCCTCGGCACTGGGACGCTCACGCTGGCCACTCCCCTCAAGCGGGAGGCCGGCAACGCTCGTCCCGTGGTCGCCATGGAAGACGTCACGGCCGCCAAGCGGCTGGAGGATCTAGCGCGCGGCTTCGGCCTGGCGGTGAGCCTCGAACACGTCCCCCTCGGCGGGGACATCGATCTCAACCGGCCGAACCTCATCGTGATCTGCGGGCCGAAGCTGTCGCCGATCATGGCCGAGCTGTATGAGTCCGATCCGGTCTTCGAGTGGATCAAGGACGGCGCCTGGACCCTGAAAGACCGCCGTACGGGCCAGTCCTACCGCTCCGGGGAGGAC
The DNA here is from genome assembly GCF_013409935.1 of Streptosporangium sandarakinum. Taxonomy (GTDB): domain Bacteria; phylum Actinomycetota; class Actinomycetes; order Streptosporangiales; family Streptosporangiaceae; genus Streptosporangium; species Streptosporangium nondiastaticum. The sequence goes on from NZ_JACCCO010000001.1 coordinate 3,409,444, forward strand.
TCCGACCCGCCACGGCCGGTGGACTACGCCTACCTCGGCCGGCTGGCCCGGCCGGACGGCGACGGCAGCGTCCTGGTCTTCACCGGCATCCACCCGCAAGGCACTCTCGGCGTGGTGGACCTGCTCACCTCCGAGATCGCCACCCTGTGGGGACAGGTCGGCGACCACAGGTTCTCCACCGTGGTCGCGGTGGAATACGACCCGGCTACCGGGGAACCGGTCAGAGCGGAACTGGCCAGTCCGCTCTACCGGCACGAGGACACCTGACCTGATGCGCGTCACCTTCGCCACCGAAGCGGCCCCCGGCCGACCCAACGAAGACTTCGTCGCCGCCACCCCGGACGCCGTCGTCCTGCTCGACGGTGCCGGCACCCCGGCGGGATCGGAATCGGGCTGCGTTCACGGTGTCGCCTGGTACGCCTGTTCCCTCGGCTCGAACCTCATCGCCGGCCTCGCCCAGGATGGCAAGCCACTGACCGAGATCCTCGCCGAAGGCATCAAGGCCGTGGCGTCCCTGCACGACTTCGTCTGTGATCTCACCCATCCCGGCTCGCCCTCGGCCACCGTGGTCGTGCTCCGCCGTACGGCCGACGCACTGGACTACCTCGTCCTGGCTGACTCCGTCCTCGTCCTCGACACCCTCGACACGGCGGAACCGCTGGTCGTCTGCGACGACCGGGAAGCCCTCGTCGGCGCGGCCCACCGGGCGAGCATGGACGCCCTGCCCTCCGGCAGTCCCGAACACACTGCGGCTCATCGCAAGTATGTGGAGACCCTGCGCGACCACCGCAACCGCGACGGCGGGTTCTGGGTCGCCGCCATCGATCCCCTTGCCGCCGAACAGGCTCTCACCGGGACCGTGCCGATCAGCGGCGTCCGATCCGCCGCGCTGCTCAGCGACGGAGCCTCCCGTCTCGTCGACCGCTTCCACCTGGCCACCTGGCGTCAAGCCCTCGACGTCCTCACCGGCTCCGGTCCCGCCGAGCTGATCCGCCGCGTCCGTGAGGCCGAGCGCAGCGATCCGGACGGCTCCCGCTGGCCGCGCGGCAAGACCTACGACGACGCCACCGCGGCGTTCTGGACGTTCTCCTAGGAAATTTGTCGACCCCCCTAGACAGTTCATCGACTCCGGCTTAACTTGCTTGCATAGCCCCCTAGACATTCCGTCTTCGCGGAGCCACCGCCCTGTCTAGGGGGATAGACGAAAGGATTGTCATCATGGCCATCCAGGGCCCCATCCCCGTCAGCTTCGAGCAGGTCTTCCCGCACGGCTGCTACATCGTCGGCGAGGTCGAGCAGGTCAAGGACTTCACCGCCTCCACCGGCGGCCGGACCGTCTACGCCAAGGACAAGACCACCGGTGAGCCGGTGTGGCAGGTCGCCGTCATGGACGCCGACCCCACCGTCAAGGCCGGCCAGAAGACCGTCACCGTCAAGATCCTCTCCGACGTGCAGCCGGTCCCCCCGGCCTCGCTGCCGGGCCTGCCGTTCGTCCCGGTCGAGTTCGACGGCATGACCGTCACCCCCTACGTCGCCCAGAACACCGGACGCCTCGCCTGGTCCATCCGCGCCCGCACCATGCGCGCACCCCGCGCCACCGCTCCGGCCAAGCACACCGCCACCGCCGGGAAGGACGCCGCCTGATGAAGCACCGCAAGACACACCGCATCGCCGCCATCACCCTGAACGCCGGCTCCGGCGCACAGGTCACCCACCACCTCTACCCCTCGCGCACACCGGTTCTGGCGCTCGACTTCGGCACCCTGTCGGTCCTGGTCACCACCTCGGCCGGTGACCAGGTGACGGCTTCCGACGTCGAGTTCGCCCGCCAGCTCGCCCGCGAGGCCGACCAGTTCGCCCGCGCGGTCGAGCGCTCCTTCCACGCCTCGACCGGCAAGCGAGGAATGGCGGCGTAACCGCACACCGGGACGGCAATCCCACCGGCTCTCGACGAGATCCCCGACTGACACGCAAGCGGGGCCGCCAGAAGCGGCAACTTCCGGCGGCCCCTCGGTTCTCCCTCTCACGCGAATTCAAGGAAGAAGGTCTCCAGCCTAATGTTCCGGAAACTGCCCGGCGACGAGGCACAACGCCTGGTCTCCACCACCCCCGACACCGCTGTCGTCTTCCGCCCCGCCGTGCTTCGGACTCCGGCGATCGTCACGCTCGTCATCTTCGCCTGGCGGCTGCTGGCCGGCCTGGTCCGCCTGCTCTGGCGGCACCCGGTCGCCTCGGCCGTCGTCGCCGCCCCGTGCGCGCTGGCCTGCTGGTACGGCTGGCGGGCGGGCCTGGCCTCGATCGCCGCAGTCGTAACCCTGCCGGCGCTGTGGTTCACCCTGCACCGGCCCTCATTCCTGCACCTGATCGGCTGGCGGCTGCTGGCCTTCTGGCGCTTCATCTGGATCTACCGGCGGCACTGGCAACCAGTAATGATCATCTCCGGATTAGGGCGGCACCTACGCGGCCGGGACTACCTGCCCCGCCTCCTCAGCGTCCGCTGCACCTCCTGGGCCGACGTGGTCACCGTCAAAATGCTCCACGGGCAGGCGGTCAAGGACTGGGCCGACCGGCTCGACCAGCTCGCCCACGGCTTCGGCGCCCGCTCCTGCCGCGTCTCCATCGCCCGCGCCGGCCGCCTGCACCTCGTCTTCCCCCGGCGTGACCCGCTCGCCGTCCCCATGCCCGCCGTCCCGATCCCGGACGAGGTGTCGGTGGGGCCGGTGCGGATCGGCACCCGCGAGGACGGCTCCCCCTGGCTGCTGACCGTCCACGGCACCCACGTTCTCGTCGCCGGGGCCACCGGGGCCGGCAAGGGCTCGGTGATCTGGTCGGCCATCCGCGGCCTCCTCCCCGCCGTCCGCGCCGGGCTCGTCGAAATCTGGGCCCTCGACCCCAAGCGAATGGAACTGTCCTTCGGCCGCGCCCTGTTCGGGAAGCGTTACGCCGCGACCCCGGCCGACTGCGCCGACCTTCTCGAAGCGGCCGTGACGGTGATGCAGGACCGCGCCGACCGCTTCGCCGGCCACCAGCGCAACCACACCCCCACACCGGAGGACCCGTTCGTCCTGGTGGTCGTCGATGAGGTCGCGTTCCTGACCGCCTACCAATCCGACAAGGGCCTGAAGCTCCGCATCTCCGCCGCCCTGGCGACTCTGACGACGCAGGGGCGGGCGGTCGGCGTCGGGGTCCTGGCCGCACTCCAGGACCCGCGCAAGGAGGTCATGAACATCCGCAACCTCTTCCCCGACAAGATCGCCCTCCGCCTGGACGAGTCCGAGCAGGTGGACATGGTCCTCGGCGACGGCGCCCGCGACCGGGGAGCACTGGCCGACCACATCTCACCGATCCCCCAGCAGGGCGCGGGCGTCGCCTACGTCCGCCTGGAAGCCTCGCCCGACCCGATCCGGGTCCGCGCGGCCTACGTCTCCGACGCCGACATCCGCGCCATGGCCGAGGCGGTGGCCGCGTGAAGGTCTGCTTCTACGGCACCGACGAAGAGATCACCCGCATCTGCGAACGGCCCGTCCTGGCCATGGTCGGCCCGCGCCGCTCTCAGCCCGTGCTGGCCTTCACGCTGGCCGGCATCTCCATCAGCACCGACCCCTACGGGACCATCTACCGGCTGGCCGCTGACCTGACCGAGGTGCACCGCGAGGAGGTGAACGAATGAACACCGTCAACGACCACACCCTGACCCGGGCCGCAAGGCAGAAGATGCCCGTCGCCCTGGACGTGGCCGTGGAGGTCGCCAAGGCCAACGGCGTGTGCATCCGGCCGATCCTCCTGCGCCGACTGGACACCCACACCGGTACCACTGAGGACGTCAACGTCCCGTGCGGCACCACCCGGGAGACCGTCTGCCCGCCGTGCGCCCGGCGCAACAAGCAACTCCGCAAGGCCCAATGCCGCGAAGGCTGGCACCTCGACCATGAGCCCGTCACCGCCCCTGATCCGGCGACCGAGGACCAGCGGTGGCTGATCGAGTTCCGCGCCGACGTCCAGGCCAAGCGCGACGCCGCCGAACGCACCGGCATGTCCGAGGAGGTCGCCGACTGGGACGCCGCGATCCAGGCCATCGATGAGGAGATCCGTACGGCGGGGATGCGCGGCAGCCTGTCCGGCCGGGCGGCTTCTCGGCGGTCCCGCTCGACCCGGCGCCGCCAGGACGCCCCGGATCTGCCTCGGCGGGCCATGCGCCCCACCACCTTGGGGCGGACCTTCACCGGCGCCGAGGGGAAGGTGTTCCGGCCGTCGCTGTTCCTCACCCTGACCCTGCCGTCCTACGGCCGCATCCAGGCCGGACGAGGCGTGCCCGTCGACCCCGCGAGCTACGACTACCGGCGGGCCGCCCGGGACGCGCTGCACTTCTCCAAGCTCGTCGACCGCTTCGTGCAGAACCTCCGCCGGGTGGCCGGCTACGACGTGCAGTACTTCGCCACCGTCGAACCCCAAAAGCGCCTCGCACCACATCTGCACATGGCGATCCGCGGCACCCTCCCCCGGGCTGAGGTCAAGGCCATCGCCGCCGCGACGTATCACCAGGTGTGGTGGCCGGAAGCCGACACGGTGCGCTTCGACGGGGAGCACCTGCCCGTCTGGGCTCCGCGCGCCGACCTGCCCGAGGGGCAGAGCCACCCGGACGGCCAGGCCGGCGACTACCTCGACCCCGACACCGGGGAAGTCCTGCCCACCTGGCACGAGGCCCTCGACCGGCTCGATCAGGACGAGACGGCCGAACCGCTGCATGTGATCCGCTTCGGCGACCAGGTCGACGTCCAAGGCGTACTCGCCGGAACTCCCGACGCCGACCAGTGCATCCGCTACCTGTCCAAGTACCTCACCAAGAGCCTCGGCGAAAGTCTCGACGCCGATGATGCGGCCCGCCGAGACCACGCCGCCCGCCTAGTCGAGGCGCTGCGCTACGAACCCTGCTCACCGGCCTGCCCGAACTGGCTGCGCTACGGCGTGCAACCCAAAGGCGCCAAACCCGGCATGACGCCGGGCCGCTGCCGGGGCAAGGCGCACAAGCCCGAACACCTCGGCTACGCCGGACGCCGGGTCCTCGTCTCGCGCAAGTGGTCGAACAAGACCCTGGCCGAACACAAGCGCGACCGCCGCACCTGGGCCCTGGAAGCCCTCGGCCTGACCGACGAGGCCACCGACCCGCACCGCTACGTCTGGAAACCCGTCCCGGCCGGCGACGCCGACGCCCCCTCCCTGGCCCTGCGGCTGCTGCGCATGGTCGCCGAACGCCAACGCTGGCGAACAACCCTGCTCGCCCTGGACGCCAGAGCAGACGGACAAGAGATTCCAGCGGTCGGGATGCGGGAGGCGGCATGAGCAGCAAGCAGCGTGACGAGCTGATGACCGTCCCGGAGATCCTCGACGAGCTGGGCGGCGTCTCCCGGCGTACCTTCTACCGCTGGCGCGAGATCGGCCACGCACCGCAGGGGATCAAGCTCCCCAACGGCGAGATCCGCGTCTGGCGCAGCGAGTTCACCGCCTGGCTCGAATCCCTGCGGGAGGCGGCATGAGCACCTCCTATGACGTGAAGTTCTGGGAAGTCCGGCGGAACCAGTCCAGTAAGACCGCGTCCTATGAGGTCCGTTGGAAGGTCGGGGGTCGGCAGAAGTCCAAGACCCTGCGGACGAAGGCCCTGGCCGAGAGTTTCCTCTCCGATCTCCGGCAGGCGGCCAAGCGGGGTGAAGCCTTCGACATGGAGACCGGGTTGCCCGCTTCCATGGCCAAGGTGAAGAACGCCGTTACCTGGTTCGCCTTCGTCTTGGCGTATGTGGACATGAAGTGGCCGCACGCGGCGGCCAAGACGCGCGACAGCCTCACGGATGCCCTGGCGACCGTCACCCCGGCTCTCGTCAACGAGAGCGCGCCGGGGAAGCCTGAGCCGCTGGTTCTCCGGGAGGCCCTACGGCAGTACGCCCTTCCTCCGGCCTCCCGGCAGGCGAGGCGTCCCGAGGTGATCCGGTCGGCTCTGGCGTGGCTTGAGCGTCACTCCCTCTCGGTGGCCGACCTGTCCAAGGTGCGCAACGTACGGCTCGGCCTCGACGCGCTGACGCTCAACCTCGACGGCGGGGCCGCCGCCGCGACGACGATCGCCCGTAAGCGGTCGGTCTTCTACAACGCCCTTCAGTACGCCGTGGACCTGGAGGAGCTGCCCGCCAATCCGATCGACAAGGTGAAGGCGTGGAAGCCCCCGAAGGTCCGCGAGGTGGTGGACCGGCGAGTGGTGGTCAATCCGGTCCAGGCGCGCGAGTTGCTCACGGCGGTGACCTATGTCGGACGGCTCGACCGGGGCCGGCATCTACGGGGGTTCTTCGCCTGCCTGTACTTCGCGGGCCTTCGCCCGGCCGAGGCGCTCGGTCTCCGGGTCCAGGACTGCCACCTTCCGGCGACCGGTTGGGGCCGGCTGGTCCTCGCCAAGTCCAAGCCGCAGGCCAACAAGAAGTGGACCGACTCCGGTGCGGCTCATGACGACCGCGGCCTGAAGCACCGGGCCGAGGAGGAGGGGCGTCCCGTACCGATCCCACCGGAACTGGTGGCCATCCTTCGGGAGCACGTCGACGAGTTCGGCGCTCACGAGGACGGCCGGCTGTTCCGGACCTCACGCGGCGGGGTGATCTCCATCGGCACCTACTGCGAGGCGTGGAAGGCCGCCCGTCACCTGGCGCTGATGCCGGAGCAGGTCGCCTCGTCCCTGGCGGCACGGCCGTACGACCTGCGGCACGCGGCCGTCTCGCTCTGGCTGAACGCGGGTGTGGCCGCTCCTGAGGTAGCCGAACGAGCCGGGCACGGGGTGGACGTGCTGCTCAAGGTCTACGCCAAGTGCATCGACGGGGGCTCGGAGGTCGCCAACCGGCGGATAGACGACGCGCTTGCGGCATGATCACGCCTACGATCAAGGGGTCCCGTTCTTCGCGGGACCTCTTCGTTTTTACCGGGGCCACCTGGGGAAACGCCTCAAGATCCATCCCGCATATATCCCGCGACCACCGGCCGAGAGCCGCTCACGGCGGCGTCCCGCTGCGCACCCCCGAAACGACCAACGGCGCCCGACCGAAGGGAATCCCCTGGTCAGACGCCGTTTCGCGAGGTGAGCGGAGAGCGTGGGATTCGAACCCACGAGGACCGTCGCCGGCCCTAGCGGTTTTCAAGACCGCCGCCATCGTCCACTAGGCGAGCTCTCCCGGCCGACACGTCCCGAAGAACGTGTCAGATTGCACCTTAGCCCCTCACCGTCACCGGCGCGTCCCTGACTCGGTGGCGCTCCGCGCCCGCCCCGGGGCCGGAGCCGACGGGCGGGAGGCCGCCGTCCGGGTCAGGGCTGCGGTGCGGCGAAGCCGTCGCCGACGGAGGCGGCCAGCCGCAGGTAGGCGTCGCGGGTGGCGGGCTGCAGCCGCTCCAGGTCGATCTCGGCTCCTTCCTCCAGGTGAGGGTCGTAGGGGACGCGGATCACGGCGCGGCAGCGGGCCGCGAAGTGGGCCTCCAGCCGGTCGAGATCGACGGTCGACTTCGACCTGGGGCGCACGCTGCACAGCACCACGGTGGCCGAGCTGACCAGGTCCTCGTAGTGGTGGGCCTCCAGCCAGTCGAGGGTCGCCGAGGCGGCGCGGGCGCCGTCCACGGACGGGGAGCTGACCAGGACGAGCTGGTCGGCCAGGCCCAGGACTCCTGACATGGCCGAGTGGAGCAGGCCGGTGCCGCAGTCGGTGATGCAGATCGAGTAGAAGTTCTCCAGGACCTGCGCCACCGCCTGGTAGTCGGACGCGCTGAACGCCTCCGACACCGACGGGTCGCGGTCGGAGGCGAGGACCTCCAGCCGCGACGGCGCCTGTGAGGTGAAGGCTCTTATATCGACGTAGCGCTTGATCTGCTGGCGCTCGTTGAGCAGGTCGCGGACGGTCGCGGAGGTCTCCAGCTCCAGCTTGTCCGAGAGGGTCCCGCGGTCGGGGTTGGCGTCGACCGCGATGACCCGGTCGCCGCGGATCTGGGCGAGGGTCGCGCCGAGGCCGACCGTGGTCGTGGTCTTCCCGACCCCGCCCTTCAGGCTGAGTACGGCGACGCGGTGGTGGCCGGTGGCGACCGGGGTGCGGGCCCGGGTCACCAGCTCGCCGCGGCGGCGGACCTCGGGCGACTCCCCGGGCTTGATCAGGCCCGCGGTGGCCCGGTAGATCAGCTTGCGCCAGCCGCTGGACGGCCCGTTGCGGCGGCCCCGCAGCAGCGAGTCCGGGTCCAGGCTGTCGGCCGACGGCCTGGCCGTGCCGGAGGACTGGCGGGAGGGGGCGCTGAACGCGGGCGGCGGCGCCGAGTGGCGGCGGCGCGGCTGGTACGGCTCCCGCAGTTCCTCGTCCTCGTCGTCGTCGGGGAAGAAGGAGTTGCCCCGGTCGATCGTCCCCCGGCCGGAGGCGGGATCTCTGTCCTTGCGGGAGGCGGCGAGCCTGTCCCCGCGATCGGCGGGCCGGCCCCGTTCGGGAGCGGGGGGCCTCTCGCGGTCCGGGGCGTCCGCCGGAGTCGCCGAGGCGGCCGGGGCGAAGGGCCGCTCGTGGTGTTCCGGCGAGAAGGGCGCCTCCCCGCGGGGGGCGACGTCACGGTCCCGGCGGAAGGCCGTGTCGCGTCCGGATCCCGGCTCGCGCTCGACGGCCATGTCACGACCGGAGCCCGGCCCGAAGGCCGCGTCACGGTCGGAAGCCCGATCATGCTCGGAGTCGTCCCCGGTGCGGCCGGGAACCTCGTCGGGCCGGGGGGCGGTGCCCCGATCGTCCCGATCGTCACGGTCGTTCTGGTCGTCCCGGGACTGCGTGAGGGTCGCGTCGTCGCGGGCGGCCGAGGGCGCGTCCCAGCCCCGGGTGAAGGGCTCGGGACCGGAAGGGCCGGAAAGGCCGAAGGCGGCCGAACCGAACGAGCCGGGGGCCTGCCGTTCCGGCGTGCCGGGCTGCGGCCGGTCGGCGCCGAAGGCGACGGGGGCTCCGAACGGGCCGGCAGCGCCGGGCTTGGACGCCTCCGAGCCGGGTTTCTCCGAGCCGGGCCCTTCCGAACCCGGCTTCTCCGAGCCGGACATCTCCGAACCCGGCTTCTCGGAACCGGGGCTCCCCGCACCCGACGTCCCGAACCCGGGCGTCTCAGGTGCCCGCCGTACGGCGTCGGTGGCGGCCGGTTCCGCGGCGGTGTCCGGTTCGGCGGCTTCGGAAGGGGATCGGTCCAGGTCGGCGCCGCGGGACTCGAAGTTCCCGAAGGAGAACCCTTCGAGCTTCGGAGCCGAGGGCATGAGAGGTTCGAGCGGGGACTCGGCGGGGCCGGCCGTGGTCCCGGCGGGCTTGAGCGGCTCCGGCGCGGGTCCCGAGGGCCTGAAGGGCTCAAGCGGGGGCTCGGCGGGGTCGAGGGAGCGGCCGGACTCGGCGGGCTTGAAGGGTTCGAGCGGGGCCCCGGCGGGCTTGAACGGTTCCAGGGGCGGCTCGGCGGACTTGGAGGCCCCGGAAGCGCCGAAGGACCTAGCGGTCCTGGCGGAACCGGAGGACCCGAGGAGCCCGGAACCGGCGTCGGCGGGACCGTCGGACGGCTCGCCGGTGGGGCTACCGGACGGCCCGGCGGTGCTGGACGGCCCGGTCGCGGTCGGCTCGCCGGACGGCGAGCGCTCAGGCCGTTCCTCCGTCTGCCGGGACTGCTCGGGAAGCGGACGGGACGGCTCCTCCGGCCCGGTCCGGGGCGTGCGAAGGCCCGGGTCGGTGAACGACGACCGCTCGGGGCCGGGATCGGTGGACGACCCCCGGCCGGGACCCGGGTCGGTGAAGGACGGCCGCGCAGAGCCCGGGTCGGTGAAGGACGGCCGTTCGAGAGCGGGGTCGGTGAACGACGGCCGCTCCAGCCCGGGGTCCGTGAACGACGACCGCTCGGGGCCCGGGTCGGTGGGCGACGGCCGCGTGAAGCCCGGGTCGGTGAACGATCCCCGGCCGAGGCCCGGGTCGGTGAAGGACGCCCGGTCGCCGTCCACGGGGAAACGGACGTCGGGCCGGGTGAAGTCACCCGTCGCGGAACCTTCGGCGTCGTCGTGCTCCTGGCGGGGCAGCGGCCTCAGCGGGGCCAGGAAGCCGTCGTCGTTCCGGGGGAAGGACGACGGGGAGGACGGCTGGGAGGGCGAGTGGGAAGACGAGGGAGAGGACGGTGAGGAGGGACCCCCGAACGGGGGCACCGCGAACGCGCCCGCCGTCGAGCCCGCGTTCATCCAGTCCGCCGCGTCGGCGTCCTCGGCCGGGTGGCCGCCCGTGCCCGGGGAGGTGTCCGAGGGGGCGTAGGCCGAGTCGACGGCGGCACGGAGGAGCTGCGCCGAGGTGGTCTCGGGCTCGGGCTCGGCGGCGACCAGGCCCCAGGGGTCCCTCGGGTACGGCGAGACCGCGGTGGCGTCGTCCACCGCGTTCTTTGCCGGTACCGGGGGTACCTCCTCCTGCTCCTTGATAGCGTCGAGCCAGGCGAGCTGTTCCTCGAGAGATTCCTCACGATCGTGCCTTGCCACCGTGTTCCCCCTCGGGATGGGCGTAAAAGGGCAGCAAACACATAGCAGGTTAACGCCCTGTGTTCACATCATCGCGGGCAACGGTCAAGTTGGCCCACCGGATAGCTTGGCTCACATGCACGCCATCGTGATCGATAAACCCGGTGGACCCGAAGCGCTGTCGTGGCAACAGGTGCCCGATCCCCGCCCCGGCCCAGGTGAGGTCCTCATCGACGTGGCGGCCTCGGCCGTCAACCGCGCCGACGTGATGCAGAGGCAGGGACGGTACGACCCGCCGCCGGGCGCCTCGCCGTACCCGGGGCTGGAGTGTTCCGGGGTGGTCGCCGAGGCGGGTCCGGACGTCGAGGGCTTCCGGCCGGGTGACCGGGTCTGCGCCCTGCTGTCCGGCGGCGGCTACGCCGAGAAGGTCGCCGTGCCCTGGCAGCAGGTCATGCGGGTGCCCGACGGCGTGGACCTGGTGGAGGCGGCGGCGCTGCCGGAGGTCGCCTGCACGGTGTGGTCCAACGTCTTCATGACCGCGCGGCTGAGGAGGGGCGAGACGCTTCTCGTCCACGGCGGCGCCAGCGGCATCGGCACGCTGGCCGTACAGCTCGCGAAGGCGTTCGGCTCGCGCGTGGCCGTCACCGCCGGGACGGACGAGAAGATCGCCCGCTGCCTGGAGCTCGGCGCCGACGAGGGCGTCAACTACCGCGAGGAGGACTTCTCCGAGCGGATCCAGGCGGATGTGATCCTCGACATCATCGGCGGGAAGTATCTGCCCGCGAACGTCAGGGCGCTCAGGACCGGGGGACGGCTGGTCGTGATCGGCATGCAGGGCGGCTCGAAGGGCGAGCTGAACCTGGGTGCGCTCCTCGCCAAGCGGGCCTCGGTGCACGGCACCACGCTACGCGCGCGGCCGGTGGATGAGAAGGGGGCGATCGTGCGTGGCGTCGTGGAGAACGTCTGGCCGCTGGTCGACGCGGGCGTGATCCGGCCGGTGATCCACGCCCGCGTGCCGATGAGCGAGGCGGCCGAGGCCCATCGGCTCATCGAGACCGGGGAACACGTCGGGAAAATTCTGCTAGTAGGTTGAAGACTATGAACGCTGAGGAGAGCACTCCGCACATCGTGGTCGTGGGGCCCCAGGGTGCCCAGGTCGAGCAGGACGGCGAGGGCCGCTCGGTCGCCGATCTGGTGGAGCAGCCCGCCAAGGTCATGCGCATCGGCAGCATGATCCGGCAGCTTCTCGAGGAGGTCCGGGCCGCTCCTCTGGACGAGGCGAGCCGCAAGCGGCTCAAGGAGATCCACCAGAGCTCGATCAAGGAGCTGGAGGACGGCCTGGCCCCCGAGCTGGTCGAGGAGCTGGAGCGGCTGTCGCTTCCCTTCGCCGACGGTGAGGGCGCCCCGCCGAGCGACGCGGAGCTGCGCGTCGCGCACGCGCAGCTCGTCGGCTGGCTGGAGGGCCTGTTCCACGGGATTCAGACCACGCTCTTCGCCCAGCAGATGGCCGCCCGCGCCCAGCTGGAGAACATGCGCAGGGCGCTGCCCGGCGGCGTCTCCCTTCAGCAGGACAGCGGCCACCAGGGCAGCTCGGGTCCGTACCTGTAGGGCCTGCGGAGCCACCGGCCAGGGCCCTGGTCCCCGCGCGGAGTGCGCGGGGACCAGGGCCATCGGCGTGCGAGGCCACCGGCGTCCACGGAGCCGTCGGTGATCCCGCGGGAGGCCCGGGGTCACCGGTGTCCATGCAGCCGTCGGTGATCCTGTGGGACGTCCGGGGTCACCGGCGCCCGCGGGGCTACCGGTAGAGGCCCTCCAGCACCTCGGCCACCCCGTCGTCGTCGTTGGCCGCGGTCACGTGATCGACCGCGGCCAGCACCTCGGCGTGGGCGTTGGCGACGGCGTAGGAGGTGCCGGCCCAGTGCAGCATCGGCAGGTCGTTGGGCATGTCGCCGAAGGCGATCGAGTCGGTCCGCACGACGTCCTGGGTCTCGGCGAGGGCGGCCAGCGCGGTGGCCTTGGTCACACCTCGGGCGCTCATCTCGATCAGCGCCCGTCCGCTGGAGTGGGTGGGCGTCACGAGGTCGCCGACCAGCTCGCAGACGGCGTCGTTGAGGACGTCGGGGTCCATCCGGGGGTGCAGGGCCAGGAGCTTGGCGCAGGGCCGTTCGGTGAGGGCCGCCGCCTCGACGAGCAGCCCGGCGGTACGGCTGTCGGCGCGGTCGAGGCGGAAGGACGACTCGTGGGCGTACCCGCCTTCGTACTCGACGGAGAAGGTCAGCTCGGAGAACTCCGCGCGGAGCCTCCCGACGACCTCCTCCAGGATGTCGGGGGTGATGAGGCGCGACTGGACGACACGCTCGGTGTGCAGGTCGTAGACCAGGGCGCCGTTGGCGCAGATGGCCAGACCCCGGTGGCGTACGGCTCCGGCCACCGGGCGCATCCAGCGAGGTGGTCTGCCGGTCACGAAGACGAGTGTGGCGCCGGCCTCCTCCACGCGTGCGAAGGCGGCGACGGTGCGGTCCGAGACGGTGCCGTCCGAGCGCAGTGCGGTACCGTCGAGGTCGGTGGCGACAAGGCGGGGGCTTCCCATAACACGTCCAGTCTGCACCGTGATGCCCGGTGCCACGCCACGCGGGACTCGCCTGGGATGAACTTCCTCATGGCGGGAACACCTGTCCGCGGGATAGTGTTAGATGTGATGGCGTTGTATTAGCTGAATCCCGTTGTGAAAACCAGTTTGACTGAACCACCCCGGGGCGTGCTGTACGACACATGGGGTTCACGAGGTGTGAATCCCGAAGTTTCAAATCCTGAGGGAGAGCTTTAATGGCTCAGGGAACCGTCAAGTGGTTCAACGCTGAAAAGGGCTTCGGCTTCATCGCGCCGGACGGTGGCGCACCGGACGTCTTCGTCCACTTCTCCGAGATCCAGGGCTCCGGCTACCGGAGCCTCGAGGACGGTCAGCGCGTCGAGTTCGAGATCACGCAGGGCCAGAAGGGCCCGCAGGCCTCGCAGGTTCGCGCCGTCTGACGCATAGACCTCTGCAGAGGGGAAGGCGGGGTTCGCTTCACGCGAACCCCGCCTTCGCCGTTTCCGGACAGCCCTGCGACTTTCGGACATACCCGGACGCTCTTTCTGGGCACCCCTTATGCCCCCTCCTGGTCGCTCCTTTCGCCCCCTGCGCGCCCCCTACGCCTCCCTGGGCGCGCCTCTTACGCCCCCTCTGGTCGCCGCTTTCGCCGCCGACCGCCCCTTCGCCACCGCCGATCGCGTCCCTCCGCCCTTTCCGGGCGTCCTCGCCGCCGCGCCCCCGAACGACTTCGCGGGGCGGCTTCCGCCACGGCCGGCGAATCACCGGGCGCACGGCCCCGTGCCCTCTCCTCACCCCTGAGAGCGCCGCTGAGTGCCTCACTCGGCCTGGACCATCGAGAAAGCCAGTGGCCGGCCCCCAAGCCTCCTGTGGGCCCATGGAGGCCGTCTCTGCCGAGGAGGCGCGATGGTCACTGCGGGAGCCGTGGATCGACACCGGTGTGGGTCGCCTCTCGTGTGGCGGACATCACCGCTCGGCGGTGGATGCCGAATCACATTCCGGTGATCGGGGGAAGCCCTCGCGACCGCCCCCGGCCTTTGCCGTAGATATCCGGACTTTTGGCCATCTACCAGGAGGTCGAGGCCGTACGCTCGCCGTCCACTTCCCTTGACCGGGGGCATGACGACGAGGGCCCCGCCGGGATCGGCGGGGCCCTCGGGCCGGGAGGGTACGGAAGGGTGGGGAAAGACCGAAAAGAAGGCCGGAAGACCTATATGTGTTACTTGGCGGGTTCGAGGACGTCGAGGCCGACGTAGGGGCGCAGGGCCTCCGGGACCACGACGGAGCCGTCGGCCCGCTGGTGGTTCTCCAGGATGGCGACGATCCACCGGGTGGTGGCCAGGGTGCCGTTGAGAGTCGCCACGTGCTGCGGCTTGCCGCCCGCGTCGCGGTAGCGGACGCCCAGGCGACGGGCCTGGAAGTCGGTGCAGTTGGACGTCGAGGTCAGCTCGCGGTAGCGGCCCTGGCTGGGCACCCACGCCTCGCAGTCGAACTTCCGCGCCGCGCTCGTGCCGAGGTCGCCCGCCGCGGTGTCGATGATCCGGTAGGGCAGCTCGACCTTGGCGAGCATCTCCCGCTCCCAGTCGAGCAGCCGCCGGTGCTCGGCCTGCGCGTCCTCGGGACGGCAGTAGGAGAACATCTCGATCTTGTCGAACTGGTGGACCCGGATGATGCCCCGGGTGTCCTTGCCGTACGAGCCCGCCTCGCGGCGGAAGCAGGACGACCAGCCGGCGTAGCGGTACGGCAGCGCCGCGCCGTCGAGGATCTCGTCGGCGTGGTAGGCAGCCATCGGGACCTCGCTGGTGCCGACCAGGAACAGGTCCTCCTCCGGCAGGTGGTAGACCTCGCTGGCGTGCGCGCCGAGGAAGCCGGTGCCCTTCATCGACTCCGGCTTGACCAGCACCGGCGGGATCATCGGGATGAACCCGGCCTCGATCGCGTGCTGCATGGCCATGTTGAGCAGGCCGAGCTGGAGCCGGGCGCCGGCGCCCTTCAGGAAGAAGAACCGCGCGCCGGAGACCTTCGCGCCACGCTCCATGTCGATCGCGCCGAGCAGCTCGCCGAGCTCCAGGTGGTCGCGCGGCTCGAAGTCGAAGGACGGCTTCTCGCCGACCTCCTCCAGCACGACGTAGTCGTCCTCGCCGCCCTCCGGGGCGCCCTCCTCGACGAGGTTGGGCACGGTGTGGAGCAGCTCCTCGAGCTCCCCGGCCAGCTTCTCGGCCTCGGCCTCGGCGGACTTGACCTGTGCCGAGAGGTCCTTGGCCCGGTCGAGCAGGGCGGTCTTCTCCTCGCCGGAGGCGCGGGAGACCGACTTGCCGATGCTCTTCTGCTCGGCGCGCAGCGCCTCGAAGCGGCTCAGCGCGCCGCGCCGCCGCTCGTCGAGGTCGAGCAGCTTTTCGACGACGGAGTCGTCCTCACCGCGGGCACGCTGCGACGCCCGTAGCCGGTCGGGATCCTCACGAAGGGTACGCAGGTCAATCACAGGACAAGGCTACCGATGCGGGGCACGCACCCGCTCACCTATTACCCGGGTTTCTCCGGCCCGGCCGGTCCCACCGGAACGGAGGGGCGGACCGGCCGGAAGAGCCAGGCCGGCCGAAAGGGTCAGGGCCGGCCGGGAGGGCGCTGGAAGGGTCAGGGCCGGCCGGAGCGGATCCTGGACAGCCAGCCCGCGGCCTCGGCGAAGTCGTCGTCGGCCGTGCCCCGCTTGATCCGCGGCGCCACGCCGTCGGCGCGCGGGTAGCTCCCGAGGAAGCGGACGTCGGCGCAGATGCGACGCAGGCCGGAGACCGCCTCGCCGACCCGGGCCTCGGCCACGTGGCCTTCGAGGTCGAAGTGGAAGAAGTAACGGCCGATGCCGTCGCCGGTGGGCCGCGACTCGATGCGGGTGAGGTTGACGCCGCGCACCGAGAACTCGGTGAGCATCTCCAGCAGCGCGCCCGGGTGGTCGTCGGTGAGGAAGGCGACCAGTGAGGTGCAGTCGGAGCCGGTGGGCTCGGGCAGCCGGCCCGGCCGGGAGAGGCGGATGAACCGGGTCACGGTGTCGGACCGGTCGCCGACCCCGGACGCCAGCTCCACCAGGCCGTAGCGCTCGCCGGCGATGCGCGCGGCGATGGCCGCGTCGTACGGCGAGCCCGGGTCGGCCACCTCCTGGGCGGCGGCCGCGGTCGACGGGGCCGGGACCACCACGGCGTCCGGCATCTCGCGGGCGACGAAGCCACGGCACTGGGTGATGGCGGCCGGATGGGTGTAGACCCGCTTGACGTCGGAGAGCGGCATCTCCGTCCGCGTCAGCAGGGAGAACTGCACCGGCAGCAGCAGCTCGGCGGTGATGAGCAGCGGCTCGCCCCAGGCGAGCTCGTCGAGGGTCGAGCTGATGCCGCCCTCCAGGGAGTTCTCCAGCGGCACGACGGCGCCGTCGGCCTCACCCCGCCTGGCGGCGTCCAGCGCCGCGCTGACGTTGGCGCTCGGCAGGCCCTCGGCGTGCGGCGCCAGGATGCGCAGGGCCTCCTCGGTGAAGGTGGCCTCAGGGCCCAGGTAGGCGAGTTTCGGCATGTTGTCAGGCTATCCGGTGCCGGTCCGGAAACGGTGGTGAATCACACGTGCCGGGAGGCGTCAGGTGAGCGGCCGGAACGTCTCGCGGCGTCTCGGCAGCCACGAGGCGAGCAACCAGACCAGGGCCAGCGCGCCCAGCCCGAACCCGTTCTGGACGATCTTTCCCAGCACCGGGCTGAGCACCGGGATCTCGGCGGCCTTGATCGCCACTCCCCACCAGGGGACGGGCACCACGTAGTACAGCCAGACGCCCGCGGCGACCCGGACCCGCACCGGGTCGCGCCCGTCTCCGGCCAGCGCGCCGAGGACCACGACCACCCAGGCCAGGTGGTGGATCCAGGCCACCGGCGACAGCAGCACCGCCATCAGGCCGGTCAGCGCGACCCCGGTCATCGTGTGCCCGTCGAGGAACGCCCGGCGGGCGTGACGGAAGCCGTACCAGCCGACCGCGGCGACCAGGACCAGCCAGAGCAGGGAGGTGGGCGCGTCGGGCAGGTAGAGCCGGATCAGCATGCCGCGCATCGACTGGTTGGTGGTCGCCGCGTTGGCGCCGAGCCGTTCGGGGTCGAGCAGCGCGTGGAACCAGAAGTCGGCGGCGTCGGACGGGATCACCAGGAACGGCAGCAGGGTCAGCAGCGCGGCGGTGAAGGCCGCCATGAAGAAGGCCCGGCGCTGCTCCGGCCGCCCGCCCGGGCCGAACCCGGTGATGAGCAGGTAGATCAGGAAGACGCCGGGGGTGAGCTTGACCGCGGTGGCCAGGCCGATCAGCAGGCCGCGCGGCCAGACCGGGCGGCGGGCCGCGCAGTCGGCCAGGCAGAGCGCGACCAGCAGGATGTCCACCTGGCCGAAGCGGACCTGGTCCCTGATCGGCATCAGGTAGGTGCACGCGACCATCAGGACGGCGAACACCGCCGGGAGCCACAGGCCGCCCCACCGGCCCTCCGCCGGCGCGGCCGTACGGCCCGGCGCGGCCCCGCCCTGCGCACCACGGCCGGACGCGGCGCCGTCCGGCCCGCCGGACCCCGGCGCGGCGAGACCCGCTGCCGCGCGGCCCGTCGCGAGACGGCCCAGCGCGGCGCGGAAGGCGTACGCGACGGTGACGGCGAGCGTGGCGAAGATCCCGGCCGTCCACACCCACTGCGCGACCGGCCAGGACATCATGGCCAGCGGTACGGCCAGCATCGCCGCGACCGGCGGGTAGGTGAACGGCAGGAGCTGCGGCGCGGGCGTCACGAAGTCGTAGACCGGCCGGCCTTCGAGGAGTGCCTGGCCGCCGGTACGGTACACATCCAGGTCGACCAGTCGCTGGTCGTCGACGTTGCCCAGCCAGTAGAGGACCAGCGGGGCCGCCGCCGCAGCGACGAGCAGCAGCGCGAGCGGCCACACCCACGGTGGCCGCCTGACGGTGGTCGTCGCGGTCGCCTCGCCAGTCATCACGAGCAGGCAGGTTACCGTGGGGCGGGTAAACCGGCGGCCCGGGTCCCGCCCGCGGATCTCCGCCGTGACGGGGACGCCCGGCCGTCCGGCCGGTCGCGACGGGCGGAATGATCCACGAAGCAGGACCTGACGGTTCACGGACACGGGGGAGTCTCATGGGTGCGGTGCACGGCGGTCACAGGCCCGTCCCCGCCGCGGGCCCGTTCCCGGCCCCGCCGGGCGCCGCGGGGCCGTTCCACGCCGCGCGGGCCCCGGAACGGCCGGCACGCGCCGCGCGGACGGCCGCCGGGGGCGTCCCCGCCGCACAGGCCGCCGCACGGACCGCCGCGCGGGTGCTGTGGGCCGCGCTGGTCGCCGTGTTCACGCTGGTTCTCCTCGTCCCCGGCACGGCCGCCCACGCCGCCGTGCCGGCCGCCGCCTCCGTTCCGGCCGCCGCCTCCCCGGCCGCACCGGCGAACCCGGGGCAGGTCGTGGTGATCGGGGTTCCCGGCCTCCAATGGGATGACCTCGACCGGGCGCGGACGCCGAACCTGTGGGGGCTCGTGGAGCGGGGCGGGTCCGCGTCGATGTCCACCCGGGCGGTGCCCCCGCCGGGACGGAGTCTCATCTGCCCGGTCGCGGGCTGGCTGACCGTCTCGGCGGGGCAGCGGGCGGGAGCGCCCGGGGACGGCTGCGCGCCGCCCGCCGTGCCGCGACCCGGACCGGGCGGCGGGGCGAGCGTGCCGGACTGGTCCCGGCTCACCGCCCACAACGCCGCCGAGGTCTCCTACCGCCCGGTGCTCGGGCAGCTCGGGCAGCTCGTGGTGGACGCCGGGGGGAAGGTGGCGGCGGCCGGGCCGGGAGCCGCGCTCGCCGCTGCCGACAAGTCCGGAAATATTGGTAAATACGCCCCCAGCATCGGCGGACTCGGCGACCTGACACCGTACCGGCTGGTGGTGGCGGAGGTTCCCGACCTCGCCGAGGCGTGGCTGCGGGGGCGTCCGGGAGACGGCGGCCCGCTCGCCGCGTTGACCGACCGGGCCCGCCGGGAGGCGGTGGCCGCCGCCGACCGCGGGGTGGGCGCGGTCCTCGGCCGGGTCCCGCCGGGCGCCACCGTCCTGCTCGGCGGCCTGTCCGACACCTCGCCGACCGCCCACCTGCACGTGGCCGTCGCCCGGGGGGCGTCCCCCGACGGCGCGCCGTACCCGCGCGGCCTGCTCACCGCGCCCTCCACCCGGCAGGACGGCCTGGTCACCAACACCGACCTGACCGCCACCGTGATCGCCCTGCTCGGCCTGGAGGCGCCGAACACGGTCGTGGGGCACGCCTGGCGGAGCGCCGGGCCGGGCGGCGGGAGCGCGGCCGCCACGGTGGACCGGCTGGCCGACGACGACCTCGCCAGCGAGGTGCTGCGCGAGGTGCGGGGGCCGTTCTTCACCGGCCTGGTGACCGTGCAGATCCTGTTCTACGTGCTGGCCGCCGTGGCGTTCCGGCGCGGCTGGGGCGGCTCGCGGGCGCTGACGGCCGTCCGGGGCGTCGCGACGGTCAGCGGCGCGATCCCCGTCGGCATCTTCCTGGCCCAGCTCGTGCCGTGGTGGAGCCTGCCCGCGCCGATGGCCGCGCTGGTCCTGACCATCGTGGCCGTCGCCTGCGTGGTCGCGGCGCTCGCCCTGGCCGGGCCGTGGCGGGCGCACGTCCTCGGCCCGCTGACCGTGGTCGCCGCGATCACCTCGCTGGCCCTGCTGGCCGACGTGATGACCGGCTCCCGGCTCCAGGTGAACGCGGTCGGCGGCTACGAGCCCGTCACCGGTGGGCGCTTCTACGGCTTCGGCAACATCGCCTTCGCGGTCTACTCGGCCGGCACCATCCTGGCGCTCGCCGGGGTCGCCCAGTGGCTGCTGCCCCGCGGACGCCGCGCGCTCGCCCTGACCGTCTGCGTCCTGTACGGCGGGCTCGCGGTGTTCGCCGACGGCTGGCCGGGGTGGGGCGCCGACTTCGGCGGCGTCCCGGCGTTCCTGGCCGGGGTGGCCGTCCTCGTGGTCCTGCTGTCGGGTCGCCGGCTGTCGGTGGCCAAGGCCGTCCTGATCGGCACGGCGGGCGTCCTGGCCATCACGGTGATCGCGGTGGCCGACTGGCTGCGGCCCGCCGAACAGCGCACCCACCTCGGCGCGTTCGTCCAGCAGGTGCTGGACGGCGAGGCGTGGGCCGTGGTCACCCGGAAGTTCGGCGCGATGCTCGGGATCACCGTCGGCAACTGGCCGCTGACCCTGCTCTCGCTGGTCGCGCTGGCCTTCCTGTTCCTGGTGCTGGACCGCCCCTCCCGGTGGGGCGCCTCCGCGCTGGGCCGGGCCTACGCGCTGGCGCCCGCGCTGCGCGCCGGGCTGATCGGCGCGCTGGTCTGCGCGCTGGCCGGGTTCCTGCTGAACGACTCAGGCATCGCCATCCCGGCGATGGCGCTCACGGTCGCGGTGCCGCTGACGCTGACCGCCTGCGTGCGCGCGCTCCGGCTCTCGCCGCCCACCACGCCAGGGCGAGCGTCAGAGCCAGCAGGGACCACGGCACCACCCGCTCCCTGAGCAGGGTCTTCAGCCACAGCAGGTCGGCCGGGCGCATCGCCTCCCTGGCCGGGAGGTAGCCCAGCGACAGGACGGCCGTCCTGGCCAGCACGAAGGTCTCCAGCGCGGGCCAGGACGCCCCGGCCGCCATCGCCAGCAGCGCGAAGGCCAGCCCGTCGTACCACGGCAGCGCGTACGGCGCGGCGAACAGCCAGGCGGCCACCAGCGCCGCGGAGACCGCCGGGGCGGTGGCCCGGGGCGTGGCCCGCAGGACCAGCCACGCCAGGCAGGCCAGCAGCAGCATCGAGCCGAGCTGGATCCAGGAGGAGTACGCGCCGGGCCCGAAGGCCGCCTGCAGGCCGGTCTTGGCGAGCTGCCACGGGGTGGCGAGGGAGACCTTCTTGCTGGCCGCGCCGACCTGGTCGAGCACGTGCGGCCCGGCCAGGCCGTAGGTCAGCAGCACGGTGGCCGTGGCGGCGCCCGCGACGACGGCGAGCCGGCGCGGCGAGCGGCGCAGCTCCCACGCCGGGCCGAGCGCGACCAGCCCGGCGTTGAGCTTCACCCCGATGCCCAGCCCGAGCAGCACGCCGCTCCCGGCCCGCCGCCACCCGCCGCCCGGTCCGCCCGGTACGGCCGGACCCCCTGGTCCGGCCACGCCGGCCGGGACGGCGCCGGCCCGTGCCGCGTTCCCGGCCGCGTGGGCCACGAGCGCGGCGACCATGCAGGCCACGGCGAGGGTGTCGACGTGCATCCCAGCGGCCAGGTGGTAGAGCATCAGCGGGTTGGCCGCCCACAGCAGCGCCACCCGGCGGGACAGCCCGGCGTCGGCCCGGGTGAAGCGGTGCAGCAGCAGCGCGGTCCCGATGAACGCGGCCGCGTTGAACGCCGCCATCGCGAAGACCGTCAGCCTGACCGAGTCGCCGCCGATCAGGCTCGCCAGCGCGTGCACGGCCGTCGCCACCGGGCCGTACACGCTCGTCACGCCGGCCCACTCCTCCACCGCGCCGGTGACCGGGTCGGCGGGCAGCTCGGCGGGGGTGACGGCGTAGGGGTCGAGGCCGAGGGCGGCCAGGCGACCGTAGGCGGCGTAGTTCAGGTGGTCGGCCGAGCCGGACGGGGGCAGGAAGGCCAGCAGCCCGGCCACCGCGCAGCCGGCCACCAGCAGCAGGCGGGGGGCGGGCCCGCTCCGGGCTCGCAGCGCGCCGGCCAGTCCGAGGCCGCCCAGCACGATCGCGGCCGCGGCCATGGCGATCACGAGGTGGCCGTCGGGGCGCACGCCCAGGGAGTAGGGGGGCTGCCAGGCCGGGCCGGGCAGCGCGGGGACCATCGCGGACGGCCCGAGCAGCCCGATCAGGACCGTCAGGACCGCCGACAGCCCCACGGCCGCGTAGGCGGCCGCGTCGATTCCCCGGAACGCGCCACGCGCGGGGGCTCGCCTGCCGTCGACAACCGCCGGATCCCGAGTCACCCGCAAATTCCAGCACACCCGGCGCGGTGCCCCGGGCGGTGGCCGGTCCGGAGCGCCGGACGGGCATGCGCGGGCCCCCGGTGACGGTCCGCCGAGACGGCGGCCGACGGCCGGTGACGGGCGGCTAGCGGCGGACCAGCAGGGCGCGGGCGACGTCGCGGAACTGCCGGGCCCGGTGGACCTGGGCCCTCCAGTCGGTGCCGGTGGCCCGGTGGGCCATCTCCACCTCGACCTCCCGCACGCGGAACCCCTTGCGCAGCAGGTCGATCGTCAGCGCGGTCTCCACGCCGAAGCCGTGCGCCAGGGGGCGGGCGGCCTCGAAGGCCGCCCTGGTCAGGCAGCGCTGGCCGTTGAGCGGCTGGGCCGGGGTCCAGCCGGTCGCCCGCTCGATGCCCTCGCGTGCGAGCCGTACCACGAACCCGTGGCCGCCCAGCTTCACCCTGGTGGCGAACACGGCGATGGTCATGTCGGCCTCGCCCGCCGCGACGGGCTCGATCAGCGGCGCGGCGGTGCGCGCCGTCTCGCCCAGGTCGGCGTCGAGGAACAGGAGGTTCCTGGGGCTCTCGTCGTCGAACAGGCGCACCGCCTCGGCGCCGCTCTCCATGGCGGCGGCCTTGCCGCGGTTGCGGCTGTGCCGTACGACGCGCGCCCCGGCGGCCTTGGCCACCCTGCCGGTCTGGTCGGTCGAGCCGTCGTCCACCACGACGACGAGATCGACGCCCGGGAGCGCCGTGGCGGCGGCCACGGTGGCGCCGATCCTGTCCGCCTCGTCCTTGGCAGGGATGATCACTGCTGTGCCGGTCATCGTCGCGCCGGTCACCCCTGCGGCTCGGCCGACAGCGACTCGTCCGGCACCGCCTCGTGCACGGTGAACACCGAGTCCAGCCCGGTGACCTGGAGGATCTTGCGTACGGCGGGCCGCGGCGCGGCCAGCTCCATGGTCCCCCCGCGCTCGCGCAGCCGCTTGAGCGCGGCGAGCAGCACGTTCATCCCCGTGGAGTCGCAGAACTCCACCTTGGAGAGGTCGAGGACCACGTAGGTGGTCGGACTCTCCTGGAGCAGCCGAGCGAACTCGGACTGCAGGCCTGGCGCGGTGTACAGGTCGATTTCACCGGTGATAGTCATGACGGTGTGCCCGGCATGAGATCGAGTTGAGACTTTTAGCTCCACAGCGGCACACTAGCGGCGCGAAGGCCCCGGGTCACGTTCTCTCGCCCAGGACGAGTCGCCGGCCTTTTGTCCCCCGTTTCGACCTCACGGAAACCCTGAGTGCGCGAGACTTGACACTGCGCAATACCGGCTCGGCCGGGAAGGGAGTGACCCGGAACTCTCCCGCCCGTCCACTGCGCCACGGCAGCGACGACCGCTGAGCAGAAACGGGCTCGACCAGATGAACACCGACCTTCCTGAGGACCCCCAGCGACAGCGGCTCCGGGACCACCTGGAGTCCATGATCACCCGAACCGAGAAGGCCACCTCGTGGCACGACGCGGCCGGGTCCCTCCGCGACATGATGAGCCACGAGGGATACGTCCCGATCAGGACCCGCCTGACGGGCGACGACCTCGACTTCCTGGAGGGCGCGCGCGAGGAGCTGCTCGGCTTCGCCACCCTCGGGGTCCGGCTCCTCGACCTCCACCGGCCGCGCGACGCGGGCGGCATCACCAGCGACGCGGCCCACCCGATCCTGCGGTGCCGCGGCTGCATGTGGCGCTGGCCGTGTCCCACCTTCCGGGCCATGGTGGAGTCCTTCGACACCCCGCGGGCGCCGTCCTCCTACCGGCACGTCGAACCCGACGATCCCGACGATCCCGGCGGTTCCGGCGGTTCCGGCGGTTCCGGCGACGGAGGGAAGACCCGGGTGATCCTCGTCTCCCCACGGAGCGGCCCCCACGAACGGTAGGCCGCCGACCGCGGACGGACCCCGGGCCCGGGACGGCGGGCGGACGCTCAGGCCGGCAGCGGCAGGCGGATCTCGAAGCGGCAGCCGGCCCCGGCGTTGACCACGCCGATGGTCCCCTCGTGCGCCTCGACGATGCCCTGCGCGATCGCCAGACCGAGCCCGGCCCCGGTGCCGTCCGCACCCGGGGTCCGGGCCGCCTCGCCGCGGAAGGCCACGTCGAACACGCGGGGCAGGTCCTCCTCCGGGATGCCGCCGCAGCAGTCGGCGACCGACAGGCAGGCGACCTCTCCCTCCACCGCCGCGCGCACCAGCACGGTGCCGTCGGCGGGGGTGTGCCTGATCGCGTTGACCACGAGGTTGCGCAGCGCCCTTGACAGCTCCCCCGCGTCGGCCACGACCGGGACGACCTCGCCCGCCTCGCCGGCCAGCCGTACGCTCTTGGCCCTGGCCAGCGGCTCGGCGCCGGCCAGGGCGTCGGCGACCAGGTCGCCGAGGCCTACCGGGGAGCGCGAAAGCCGCAGCGCGCCCGCGTGGATCCGCGACAGCTCGAACAGGTCGCCGACCATGCCCGACAGCCGGTCCACCTCCAGGCGGATCCGCCGGTGGTAGCGCGCCACGGTCTCCGGGTCGCCGGCCACGCCGTCCTCCAGCGCCTCGGCCATGGCCCGCATGCCCGCCAGCGGGGTGCGCAGGTCGTGGCTGACCCAGGCGACGAGCTCGCGGCGCGCGCTCTCCAGCGCGCGTTCGCGCTCGTGGCCGAGGCGGATGCGCTCGTAGGCCTGCTCCAGGGTCCTGGCGATGGTGTCGAGTTCGGCGGGCAGGCTGCGGGGCGGCGCGAACTCCCCCGACGGCGGTACGGCGCGCACGGCCGCGACAAGCCTGCGGCTGGCCGCCACGACCCGGCGGGCCAGCACCGCCGCGACCCCCAGCCCGACGAGCCCGCCGACCGCGACCACGCTGAGCACGATGTCCCGGGGCGTGCCCTCGATGATCATCTCAAGGGTGATGGCGACCACCCCGCCGACCGTCGCCACGACGGTCACCACGGCGACCACCGCGAGCATCACGCCGATCGACCGTTCGCGCAGCAGCCGCATCGCGCCCAGCCCGGCCAGCGCCACCAGCAGGCCGAGGCCCGCCGTGACCGCGACGATGACCAGGATCTCGGGGATCACGGGATCATGGCTCCGGGGTGGGCTCGAAGCGGTAGCCGACGCCCCAGACGGTGACGATGCGGCGGGGCGCGGCCGGGTCCGGCTCGATCTTCTCGCGGAGACGGCGGACGTGCACGGTCACCGTGGAGGAGTCGCCGAAGGACCAGCCCCAGACCTGGTCGAGCAGGGCCGCGCGGCTGAACGCCTGGCGGGGGTTGCGCATGAGGTGGGCCAGCAGGTCGAACTCGCGGGCGGTCAGCGTCACCTCCGCGGCGCCGAGCCGTACCTCGTGGGCGTCGACGTCGACGACCAGGTCGCCGTCCCGGAGCACGCCGGTCCCGGCCGCCGCCGCGGCGCCGCGTCCCCGCCGCAGCACGGACCGCACTCGCAGGGCCAGCTCCCGGGGGCTGAACGGCTTGGTGACGTAGTCGTCGGCGCCGATCTCCAGACCGGCCACCCGGTCGATCTCCTCGCCCAGCGCGGTCAGCATGATCACGGGGATCGGGCGGCGTTCCCGGAGCTTCCGGCAGACGGCGAGGCCGTCCATCTTCGGCAGCATCAGGTCGAGCACCATCAGGTCCGGCGGGTCGGACAGCGCCCGGCGGAGCGCCTCGGCGCCGTCGGAGACGCACTCCACCCGGTGGCCGTCGCGTTCGAGATAGCGGACCACGACCTCGGCCACCGTGGGGTCGTCGTCGACCACCAGAATCCGCGCGCCCATGACGTCCACGGTAGGCCCGTGCGGACCGTCCGCCGCGTCCGCGTCACCGGTCCGTAAGGATCGGGGAGAGCGGATCGTTATCCCCGTCGCCCCCGCGGGGGCCGCATCCCGCGTACCGTGGATCACATGACTCGTACGGTGATGGCGGTCCTGGGCGTCCTGCTGGCGCTTTACGTCGTGTTCGGGCTCCTGCTGCCGGCGCTGTTCGGGCTGCTGAAGTTCGTGCTCGTGCTGGCGGTGGTGGCGTTCGCGGTGGTGGCCGTGGTCACGGTCGTGAGCCGGCTCTCGAAGTGAGCGTCCTGCTCACCCTCCAGACGCTGTTCGTCTGGGTGTTCGACGGCGGCGGGGCGGTCACGGCCGTCGCCGTCATCGGCTTGGGCGTGCTCCTGCTCGCCTGGGCGCTGCGCGCGGTGCCCTCCGTCTCCGATCCGCGACGCCCCCCGTCGCGGGAGCGTGATCGGGCCAGGCGGACGATGTTCATACGGCAGCGCGATCCTGACGCGGCCGGGCGGTCACGACCGAGAGCACCGTCACCGGGCCCGGCGCCCGCGTAAGGTACGTCCGCCGGAAGTATCCGCCGCGACCCCCGCCGGGAGAAGCCCGCCGGGAAGCGTCCGGTCGCGGGCGCCCTCTGTGCCGGTCTCACTCCGCTCAGAAGGGTCCCCATGTTCGACTCCGCCGTCGCGTTCACCGCCGGCCTCATCGGCGCGCTCGCACAACCGTTGCACTCCACCGCGCTGGCCATCGTCCTGTTCACCCTGGGCGTCCGGCTCCTGCTGCTCCCGCTCAGCGTCATGCAGGCCAGGGGCGCGCGAGCCCAGGCGCTGCTGGCGCCGAGGGTCCGGGGGCTGAGGGAGCGGCACGGCCGCGACCCCGAACGGCTGCGCCGGGAGGTGAGCGCGCTCTACGCCGACCAGAAGGTCTCCCCGATGACCGGCTGCCTGCCCGGCCTGGCGCAGATCCCCTTCCTCACGGTGACGTATCGGGCGTTCACGTCCTCGGTGATCGCTGGGCACGCGAACGCGCTTCTGGTCCACGGGCTGTTCGGCGTGCCGCTCGGGCAGCAGTTCGCGGGCGCCGTGGCCGGGTTCGGCCTGCTCAGCGGGCCGACCCTGGTCTTCGCCGGTCTCTTCCTGCTGTTGTTCGCCGTGGCCTGGGTGACGTCGCGACGGATGCGTCTGACGATGGGCGAACACGTTCAGCCGGAGGCGCTCCGCAGGGTGATGCCGCTGCTGCCGTTCGGGACGCTGCTGGTGGCGGCCGTACTCCCGCTGGCGGCCGGGATCTATCTGCTGGTCAGCACGGCCTGGACCGCCGCGGAGCGAGCCGTGCTGTACCGTCCGGCGCCCGCCGCGGCCTGATGTCGCCTCCTGCCATCACCCGGTCGCGTCAGCGCGCGGCCGGGTGGTGGCCGGGCCTTACGGGCCTCCCCGCCGATGGGCCGGGAGCGGCCGGCCGGAACGGTCCTATCCGCACTCCCGCAGCGCGGGCTCGGGCAGGGACACCTGGCCGTCTCCCTGGTCGGCGACGGCGGTGAGCAGGGCCCAGACCGTGGTGATCTCTCCTTCGTGCCTGACGCCCCAGTTCTCGGCGACGTACTCGACGATGCCGAGGCCTCGGCCGCCGAGGGAGGAGAGGGTGGGCCGTCCGGCGCGGGGCTCGGTGGCGGCGCCTCCGTCACTCACCGCAACCTCGACGCACCCCCCGGCCCACCGCCAGGCGACCATGACCTGGCCGGACGGCAGCGGGTGCGCGTGCCGGAGCGCGTTGCTCAGCAGTTCGCTCACCACGAGGACCGCGTCGTCGATGGCGGTCTCGTAGACACCCCATTCTTGCAGGTCGGAGCAGAGACGTTGGCGTGCGACAGCGACGCTGGACGGTGCATACGGCAACAGAACGACGCTCGACGCACTCACCTCCCCGTTTCCCCGTTCCCCCTCAGGAACACACCTGGTACGACCGAAATGCCCCGTTAGATGGTCTTAGAAACCGCGCCTCGATTACGGCTTGTGCACATTCGACGATAGTTCAGCGCATCCGTTACCGGGTCATGACCGCACCGGTGTGTCGGTCAGGTATGGGCGCTCGGCGTGTCGGCAATGGGCAGGGAGAGCCGCATCCGGGTGCCCCCTCCCGCGTTCTCGTGCGCCGTCACCTCGCCGCCCTGGGCGCGGGCCAGGCTGCGCACGATGTACAGGCCGAGGCCGACTCCGCCGAACCTGCGGCGGTCACCGGCGTCCACCTGGACGAACCGCTCGAACACCCGCTCACGGCTGGCGGGCGCGATGCCAACGCCCTCGTCGTCCACGACCACCACCACCCGGTCACCTTCCCGCCAAGCCGCGACCCTGATGAGACCACCGTCCGGTGAGTATTTGAACGCGTTCTCCAGGAGCTGCCCCAGCACGATATCGGTCGCCAGCGCGTCACCGGAGACCGGGGGCAGGTCAGAGGCCACATCGACCTCGACGCGGTGCAGATCCGACAGCACCGGGAGGCCCAGCGTGGCGGCGCGGATCAGCGCGCCCATGTCGAGCGCCTCGATCCGGAGCGTGAGCTCGCCGGCGCCGGCCCGGGAGCCCAGCAGCAGGTGGTCCATGAGCTGGCCGAGGGAACGCGCCCGCTCGGCGATGGTGTGCACGGCCGCGCGGCGCTCGGCGTCGGTCATGCTGTCCCAGCGGGCGTCGAGGGTGCCCGCGAACCCCCGCACCACCGTGATCGGGGTGCGCAGCTCGTGGCTGGTGGTGGCCAGGAAGAGGTCCTTGGCCTCCTCCAGCTCCTTGGCGCGGGTGATGTCGCGGAAGTCGACCACGGTCTCCCCGGTCTCCACGATCTCCGCGCAGAGCACCTCCAGCCAGGCTCCCGAGGCGAGCTGCAGGGTGAGCTTGTCGCCCGGCTCCGGCAGCGGGAACGGCGGCGGCCCGCCGATCACGTCGGCCGCGGTGCGGCCGGTCAGCCCGGCCGCCGCCGGGTTCCACTGGGTGACCCGGCCCTTCTCGTCGAGGACGGCGATGCCGTCGGCGCTGGCGTCGAACACGGCCCGCTCGTGGGCCCGCTGCCACACCGCCTCCTGGTAGGCCATGGCGTTGCCGGCGGCGATCCCGGCGTGCCCGGCCAGCAGCTCCAGCAGCTCCAGCTCCAGGTGGCTCGCCTTGCGCTTGGCGAACAACGCGTACAGCGCGCCGTACGGCCGGCCGCCCACCGCCGCCAGGCCGAGCGCGATGGTGTGCAGGCCGGGCAGCCGCGACCAGATCAGCTCGTCCAGCGCGGCCTGCTCGCCGGTCTCCAGCATCACGGTCCGGCCGGTGCGCAGGAGCTTGCCGACCAGGCTGGAACGCAGGTCGGCGGTGGAGCCGCGCATGGAGTCCGGCAGCCGGTGGGTGGCCACCAGCCGGAGCCGGTCGCCCTCGATGAGCACGAAGCCGCCCGCGTCGGCGCCGGTCAGCTCGGTGAGGCTGGCCGCGATCCGGTCGAGCACCGCGGGCAGCTCCCGCTCGGCGTTGATGTCGGCGACCACGTCGGTGAGCCTGCGGACGAGCTGCGCCCGCCGGGCGGCCTCGTCGTGGGCGCTCTCGTCGTCGCGCGCCAGGTGGTAGACGCTGACGTAGCCGAGCAGGGCGCCGGCCGAGGACCGCAGCGCGCTGGTGTCGACCCGCACGTCGAGGAGGGTGCCGTCGCGGCGGAACCGCCTGGTCCGCAGCGACACCTGGCCGCCGGTGCGGACCCGCTCCAGGACCGCGTTGTGCTCGGCGGTCAGCTCCTCGGGGACCATCGGGGCGCGGCGGCCGAGCAGCTCGGCCGCCGTCCAGCCGAACAGCCGCTCGGCGGCGGCGTTCCAGCTGAGGACCGTCTGGTCGCGGTCGAGGGCGACGATCGCATTGGGCGCGCTGGCGACGACCGCGCGGCCGATGCCGTCGTCGCACCCCCTGCTGTCACCCACATACCAATAGTGCCGTGTCAACCGGCCTGATCTTGGCACTTTCGTCCGCATGTGCTGACACCCGTTGGGAGGATCCGTCCGATACGCTGCCGTCACCGCGCGCCTGAACACGCCCGGACAGCGAAAGGGTGGGGCCATGTCATCCGGTGACATCGACGCACTGCTGCGGGTGACCTCGCCCACGTACGTGGGGAAAACCTCCCCGGATGTCGCGTTCGGCACGCTCGACGGGCCGGTGGGCCGGCTCGTCCTCGCCGTGACGGGCCGGGGCGTGGTGGCGTGCAGCTACGAGGACGAGAACACCGTCTTCGAGCGCGTCAGCAACGAGGTCAGCTCGTTCATCGGGGGCGACCCCCGGCGGCTCGACCCGGTCCGCCGGGAGCTGGACGCCTACTTCTCCGGACGGCTGCGCACCTTCACCGTCCAGATCGACCTGCAGCTCGCCACGCCGTTCGCCCGGACGGTCCTGCAGAAGATGCTCACGGTCCCGTACGGCACGGTGACCACCTACCGGGAGATCGCCGAGCGGATCGGCAGGCCGCGGGCGCTGCGCGCGGTCGGCAACGCGCTGGGCGGCAACCCGGTCTGTGTGATCGTGCCCTGCCACCGGGTCGTCGAGAGCGAGACCGTCCTCGGCGGCTACGCCGGCGGCCCGGTCGCCAAGGAACGGCTGCTGCGCGTCGAGCGGGGCGCGGGCCGCCCGCCCCTCGGCTCGTAGGCGGCCCGCGGGCGCGGGGCGAGGGCCCCGCACCCGCTCACCGCGTACGGCCGGTCAGGACGTGCGGCCGGCGGGCGAACCTGCCGACGGCCAGGGTTATCAGGCCCGCGACGAGGAAGGACCCGACGGCCGCGCTCATCCACGGCTGCTTGGCGAAGCCGACGGCGTCCCTGACCCAGGCCCAGCGGTCGTCCCACCACTGCACCCCCGCGGGGGCGGCGAGCAGCCACCAGGTGGCGAAGCCGAGCACCCACGGGACCACCATGAGCAGGCGGGAGGGGGCGGTCTCGGAGGTGTCCCAGGTCCGGCCGCGGCCGAGCAGGAAGTAGTCGACCGCCAGCACGCCGAACATCGGGACGAACACCGCACCGATGATGCCGAGGAACGCCTGGTAGGAGTGGACGTCGATGACGAGGGCGACCGCGGTGGTCAGCACGCCGATGGCCACGGAGAAGACCCTCCGGTCCACCCTGGGCATCAGGTTCTGCAGCGACATCGCCGTGGAGTAGACGTTCGCGAACGACTGGTCGGTCTCGCGCAGCACCAGGATGCCGAAGAACAGCGCCCCGAGCGGCGCCGCCACGAACGGGGCGAACACCGTGGTCTGGTTCTCGGCCACCGCGGCGTGGCCGGCCAGCGCCACCGCGTAGACGCCGACGGCCAGGCACGCCACCTGGGCGATCGTGTAGCCGCCGACCACGCCGGCGAAGGCCGCGCGGCTGGACCGCGAGTGCCGGGCGTAGTCCGCCGCGACCGGCACCCATGACACCGACAGGGCGATCACGAAGTCCACGGCCGGGGCGAAGTTGTGCCAGGACCCGCCGGTCTGGGCGGGGGTGTCGCGGAGGAAGACCACCGCGAACCAGACGACCGACACCACCACGCCGACGGTGACGAACCGCCGCAGCAGCCGGATGGCGCCCAGCGGGTAGAGGGTCAGCGCCGTCGTCAGCGCCCCGGCGGCGACCGCCCAGACCGCGTACGGCACGGACGGCCCGAAGATCGCCTGGGCGCCCATCGCGACGACCCACAGCTCGAACGCGCCCCAGCCGATCATCTGGACGATGTTGAGGACGGTGGGGACGGAGGAGAGCCTCGCCCCGAACAGGCCGCGCAGCAGCACCATCGCGGGCCGGCCCGTCTGCACGCCCGGCACCGCGGCGAGGCCGACCATCGCGGTGCCGATCAGGCTGCCGACGAGCGAGGCGAGCAGCGCCGCCGGCAGGGTGAGGGCGTCGCCGTCGAGCAGCGGGTCGATCAGGAAGAGGGCGAAGGAGAAGCCGAGCAGGCTGACGCCCAGGTTCGCCCAGAACGCGCCCTGGTCGAGCGCGCCGAGCGTCTTGGGCGGGGCCTGGTCGAGGGTGAGGGGGGCCTCTGCATGCTTGGAACCGATGACATCGGATGTCACGAAACGCTCCCTACGCCGGCATTACCCGGACAGGTTCAGGCGGTCGGCAGCGGCTGTGCTGCCCTCTCAGCCCGGCGCCCCGAGCTCCCGCGTTGGTTTATGCAATTGGCGCCCTCATATTGCCGCATGACAGGACACATGGCCACAGCGGGTCGGATCACGGCCCTCTCGCCGCCCTCGGCTGCCGCGGCCCCATCCATCAATCGTTCATATAGATCGATCAGGATGAAAAGTAGGCATTGGACTCATTGATCGGTGTTCGCCCACTCTTGACCACATGGCGGCGGTCCTGGAGCGCGCCCCGGCCAGGCGCCGCAGGGCCCCGTCCCCTCGGCCCGTGACATCCGATGACCAGAAAGAAGATGATGGCCACACACGTTGACCACCCCCGCTCGGCCACCAGGTCGTGGCTGGGCGTCTCGGCGATCACCGCCAGCCTGTTCGTCTTCCTCACCACGGAACTGATGCCCGTCGGCCTGCTCACCCCGATGAGCTCGAACCTGGGCATATCGGTGGGCGCCGCCGGGCTGATGGTCACCCTGTACGGTGTCTCAGCCGGGCTGGGCGTGCCGTTCATCGTGGCCTGGACCAGGCGCGTCAACCGGCGCGTGCTGCTGTCGGCGCTGCTGGTGATCCTGACCCTGGGCAACCTCATCACCGCCGTCTCGCCGAACTACTCGCTGGTCCTGACGACGCGGCTCGTCATGGGATTCGCCAGCGGCGTGTTCTGGGCCATCGGCGTGAGCATGGCGATGCGCCTCGTCGCCGAACGCCACGCCGGCCGGGCGGCCGCGGTCGTGATGTCGGGCATCTCGGTCGCCGCGGTCGTGGGCATACCGCTGGGCACCCTCCTGGAGAGCCTCACC
This sequence comes from Streptosporangium sandarakinum, assembly GCF_013409935.1. Taxonomy (GTDB): domain Bacteria; phylum Actinomycetota; class Actinomycetes; order Streptosporangiales; family Streptosporangiaceae; genus Streptosporangium; species Streptosporangium nondiastaticum. The sequence continues at coordinate 3,442,239 of NZ_JACCCO010000001.1, forward strand.
GGCTGGCGGACCACGTTCCTCATCTGGGCCGGACTCAGCGCGCTGGTCCTCCTCGCGGTCGTCGCCGCGATCCCGTCGCTGCCGTCGCAGAACGCGGTCCCGGTCCGGGAGGTCTTCACGCTCCCGCTCAGAAACGCGCCACTGCGGCTGGTGCTGTTCACCGTCGTGCTGTTCGTGCTCGGCCACTTCGGGGCCTACACCTTCGTGCGCCCCTACCTGGAGGAAAGCACCTCGGCCACGCCCTTCTTCATCACCGCGGTACTGATGCTCTACGGCGCCGGAGGCGCGGCCGGGAACCTCGTCGCCGGGCACACGGTGGGCAGGAACCTCAGGGGCAGCTTCGCCGTGGGCTGCGCCGGGCTCACGGTCTCCCTGCTGCTGCTGCTCACCGTCGGGCACGGGCAGGCCGGAGCGGTCGTCTCGCTGGCCCTGTGGGGGATCTCCTTCGGCGTCGTGCAGCTGTGCCAGGTCAACATGACCCAGGCCGCCGCGCCCGATACCTTCGAAGCCGCGATGTCACTCAACACCATGGCGTACAACACCTCCATCGCGCTCGGGGCGCTGTTCGGCGGACTGCTCGCCGACCACCTGGGCGTCACCGGCGTCGTCTGGTTCGGCGTGGCGCTGACCGCCGCCTCGCTGCTCCTCACCCTCGCCACCCGCGGCAGGACCTCACCCGCCGTCCCCGGCGAGGCGCCGGCCGCACACGGATGAGCCCGCCCCCGACTCAGACGGAACATTCAGCAGAGGAGATCATCGATGCGTGTGAAAGCCTTCGACCACTTGGTGCTCAACGTGCGGGACGCCGAACGGGCACTGGAGTTCTACTCGGGGACCCTCGGCCTCGCGGAGGAGCGGGTCGCGGAGTGGCGGGCGGGTGAGGCGCCCTTCCCGTCGGTACGGGTCGACGAGTCCACCATCATCGATCTGGTCGAACGTCCGCGCGGCGAGTCCAACGTGGACCACATCTGCCTCGTCGTGGATCCGGTGGACTGGCGGCAGGTGATCGACTCCGGCGTCCTCACCGTGCTGGAGGGGCCGGTCAGCCGGTTCGGCGCGCGTGGCGACGCGCAGTCGGTGTACGTGCGGGACCCCGACGGCAACACCGTCGAGCTGCGCTGGTATCCCCAGGACGTCGAACGGTGAACCGCGGCGGGGCCGGCCCGGCCGCGTGATCCCGTGATCGACGCGATCGGGCCGGCCCCGGACCGGCGGATCAGGCCACGAACGGGTCCCGGCCGCTCTCGCTCACCATCGGCAGGCCCGCGCTCCCCCACGCCTGCATGCCGCCGCCGACGTTGATCGCTTCCCGTCCGACGTGGTTGAGCCAGGCGGCGGCGTGCGCCGACCGGCCGCCGGAGCGGCAGATCACGTAGACGGGCGCGTCCGGCGGCACCTCACCGGCCCGGACCTGGAGCTCTCCGAGCGGGATGTGGACGGCCGTGGGCGCGTGTCCCGCCCGCCACTCGTCGTTCTCGCGCACGTCGAGCAGGAACGCTCCGTCGGGGACGGCCTGTGCTTCGACCTCAGGAACAGTCATGACACCCATTGTCCCAAGTCCGTCCCCCTGGTGGGGCGGGAAGCCGCCCAACCGGCCCACGGTCGTGCGGCCCGGCCGGGCCCCCGGGCGTACGGAACGGATGACCGTACGGGACGCCCGGTACGGCGGGCGCCGCCGTACCGGGCGGGTGGCACGGCGGCGCAGGCCGTGCGCGATCGGCTACGTCGCGGCGGCCGCCGCCGCCGCGCCGCCCGCCGCGGCGGCGTTGATGGAGGCGATGGTCTTCGAGACCGCGTCGCCCGCCCAGTGGCCCTCCGCGATCTCCTTGAAGGCCCGCCGGTCCACGTCGGGGAAGGCCTTTCGGTCGATCTTGGCCGCGTGCAGGACGGCGATCAGCGCGGCCGTCCGCTCGTCGGTCGCGGCTCCGGCCAGCGCTTCCCGGACGCGCTCGCGCACCGCCCGCTCCACGCTCGGGTCGAGCTCCGGGTGGCGGGTGCGGGGGAAGATCCCCAGGACCTTCGACCGCTCCTCGCCCAGCACGCCGCGCTCGGCCAGCCTGGTGAGCAGGCGTCCGCGGAGCTTGGCCGAACGGAGCTTGTAGACCCATCGGTCGGGCTTGTGCGGCCTGTCCTCGGCGGCGATCCGGGCCAGCGCCGCGTCCAGCTCCTCGTCTCCCAGGGGGGTGGGATCGAGGACGGCGATCTTCTTGTCGGTCAGGCCGACCCGGCCGTCGATCACCAGCTCGGCCAGCAGGGCACCGCTGAGAGCGACGCCCAGATCGGTCGAGCCGACCAACTGCTTGCCTTCCCGCTCGCTGAGCGCGAGGAGGAGGACTTCCTCGGCGATGGTCGTCATGATCGAGACCCTACGCCCAGGACCGCGCGGCTGTGGAGTGCTCCCGGGGCCTGTTCCGCGGTCACCCGGCCCGGCCCCGCCCCGCCCCGCGCGAGTCCGCCGGAGGCCGGAGCCGGGAGCGGGAGCGGGGTCCCCCGGCGTCGCGCCGGGAGACCGCGTCACTTGCCGAGGGCGTCCTTGGGGACGGGCTTGTCCTCGGCCAGCGCCCGGAACATGCGCAGCGCCCGCTGGGTGTCCCACTTGGCGACGTCCTGCCCGTTGACCTTGGGGAAGGAGGCGACCGGAACGATCGTGGTGACCGGATTGTCGCCCATGGCCAGCCCGAGGGAGAGCAGGTCGAAGGCACCGGTCTCCTCGCCGACCACCACCGCGTCGGTGGCGCTCAGCGCGAGCGGGACGGAGCGGAAGGGGTTGAGCAGGACACCGGGGGCGGACGCCTTCTTCACCACCGCGGAGAAGAACTGCCGCTGGCGCTGGGTCCGCTCGAAGTCGGGGATGCCGCCGGTGGCGCGGGTGCGGACGTAGCCGAGGGCGGTGCCGCCGTCCATCGTCTGCACGCCCTTCTTCAGGTCGATCCCGGCCTTGGGGTCCTTGATGTCCTGCTTGACATTGATATCGACCCCGCCGATGGCGTCCACGATGCCCACGAAACCGCCGAAGCCGATCTCCATGTAGTGGTCGATCCGCAGGCCGGTGACCTTCTCGACGGTCTTGGCCAGCAGCTTGGGGCCGCCGTCGGAGTAGGCGTAGGCGGCGTTCAGCTTGTCGCTGCCGTGCCCGTCGATCGGCACGTAGGAGTCGCGGGGCAGGCTGACCAGGGTCGGCCGGCCGTCGCCGTCGGGGACGTGCAGCAGCATCATCGTGTCTGTGCGGCGGCCGACCGCGCGGCCGGTGGCGAACTTCCTGCGCTGGGCCTTGGTCAGGCCCTCACGGCTGTCGGAGCCGACCAGCAGCCAGTTGGTGCCGGCGGTGGCGTCCGGGCGGCCGTCGTACTCGCCGAGCGCGTCGACCTCCTTCAGCCGCGAGTTGATCACGAAGAAGCCGACGACGCCGAGCACCAGCAGCACGACGACCAGGCCCGCGAGGATCCGCACCGCCAGCCTGCCGGGTCGTTTCGGTCTCCAGGTGGCGCCTGGCATCCGGGGGCCGCCTTTCCTGTCGGGGGGATCGGCGTCCGCGGGCCGGGCGGAGGACGACTGCGAGCCGCGGAGCGGCCTGACCGGTTCCGATCCCTGCCTGGCCTGGCCGTAGACCCGCGAGGTCGCCCGGGGGGCCGTCTCGTCCCCCGGCTCGGCCCCGGCGGCGCGATCGGGGCCCTGATGGCGGGCCGTACGGTCGGCGCCCTGGTCACGGGCCGTACGGCCGGCGCCCTGGGCGGGGGACGTGCGGCTCCGCCCCGGGGTCGGATGGGCGGGCTGCCCCGCCGCGCGCCACGGCTCGGCGGGCGGCGGCCGCATCGCACGTGTGCGGTCGTCGTCGTCCTGCGCGTCACCCACGTCGTATCCCCGCCACTTCTCCGGTTCGCGATGAAAAGCCATTATCGACGCTACGTCGCGGCCCCGGCCCGCGAAGCCTCTCCCCAAGTTTTGGTCATACAGAAGTACCCAGACGGTACATAAACCCCAGTGATGCAGTCGTCAGCCGATCTGGAAACACCAACCCCTCACGGATCGTTACGGTAGAGGACGACCTCTGCTCGAAAGGATGATCGTGTCCACTCCGGACCCATGGAGTACCGGCCCGTGCACAGGCACGGGAACCGCTGACCCGACCGGGAGAACCGCCCTGTGAACACGGCTCTCGGTCTGCTGGCCGTACTCCTTCTCACCGTCGCCACCGGCTTCTTCGTCGCCCAGGAGTTCGCGTTCGTGGCCGCCGACCGCGCCGTGCTGCGCGAGCAGGCCGAGGCCGGTGACGCCGCCGCCCGGCGCGCGCTGGAGGTGACGGGCCGGCTCTCCTTCATGCTCTCGGGTGCGCAGCTCGGCATCACCGTCACCGCGCTGCTGGTCGGCTTCATCGCCGAACCCGCCATCGCCGAGGTGATCCGTCCCGGTCTCTTGGCCGTCGGACTGCCCGCGGCCGTCGTGCCGGGCTTCGCCGTGGCGCTGGCCATCGTGATCGCCACCGTGGTCCAGATGGTCCTCGGCGAGCTGGCCCCGAAGAACTTCGGCATCGCCCGCCCGGAACCGGTCGCCAAGTTCCTGGCCCGCTGGACGCTCGGCTACCTCAAGGTCGCCGGGCCCGTCATCCGGCTGTTCGACTCCGCCGCCGCCGGCCTGCTGCGCAGGGTGGGCGTGGAACCGGTCGAGGAGGTCGAGCACGGCGCGAGCCCCGAGGAGCTGTCCCGCATCATCTCCGAGTCGGCCACGGCCGGCGATCTGCCGCCCCGGCTGTCGGAGCAGCTCGAACGCGCCCTGGAGTTCGGCGACCGCACGGCCGAGGACGTCATGGTGCCGCGCCCCCGGGTGGTGCTGCTCCGCGCCGGGCGCCCGATCTCCGACCTGGTCGACGTGATCCGCGAGCACGGCCACTCCCGCTATCCGGTGCTGTCCACCGAGAACGGCGAGGAGGTGGTCGGCGTCACCGGCGTCCGCGAGCTGTTGCGCTCCGGCGAGTCCGAGGGCCCGCTGTCGCGGATCACCCGCCCGGCCCTGCTGGTGCCCGACTCGCTGCCGCTGCCGGCCGTGCTGGAGCGCATGCGCGCCGCCCGCGACGACCTCGCCTGCGTCATCGACGAGTACGGCGGGCTCGCCGGCGTGGTCACCGTCGAGGACCTGGCCGAGGAGCTCGTCGGCGAGCTGATGGACGAGAACGACCCCGAGCCGGCCGGCGTCGTCGCCAACGGCGACGGCACCTGGAACCTCCCCGGCACGCTCCGCCTCGACGAGGTCGAGCGCGTCACCAAGCTGGCGCTCCCGGAGAGCGACGACTACGACACCATCGCGGGCCTGGTGCTCGCCGAACTCGGCCGGATGGCCGAGCTCGGCGACGAGGTGACCGTCCCGCTGACCATGGAGACCGATCTGCTCGACGACGACGGCCCGGAGGAGGCCAGCGCGGTGCTCACCGTGCTGTCGGTGCAGCGCCGGGTCCCGGAGTGGGTACGGCTGTCGCTCCCCGCGGCCGGGGACGGCGCGCGGGACGACGGCACGCCGGACGACCGCGCGAAGGACGGCGCCCGGAAGGACGGCGCGCGGGACGACGGCGCCCGGGAGAACGGCGCGCGGCGCGGCGAGCCCGCCCTGAGCGCCGGCCACCGGACCGGAGAGGGCGCCGGGACCGGCGCGGCGGGGAGAAAGCGATGAGCCCCGTGAGCGCGCTGCTGCTCGGCGTGGTGCTGCTGATCGGCAACGCCTTCTTCGTCGCCGCGGAGTTCGCGGTCATCTCGGCCCGCAGGCACCGCCTGGAGGAGCTGGCGGGCCGGGGCGGCCGGTTCACCCGGATCGTCGCCCGCGCCGCCGTACGCGGCGGCAAGGAGCTGTCGCTGATGCTGGCCGGCGCGCAGCTCGGCATCACGCTGTGCTCGCTGGGCCTGGGCATGGTCACCGAGCCGGCCATCGAGCACCTGCTGGAGCCGGTCTTCGGGCTGGTGGGCGTGCCCGAGTCGCTGCGGGTCCCCGTCTCGCTGGTGCTCGCGCTGGCCCTGGTCACGTTCCTGCACATGGTCGTCGGCGAGATGGCTCCCAAGTCGTGGGCGCTGACCCACCCGGAGACCGCGGCGATGAGCGTGGCCCTGCCGTTCCGCGGTTTCACCCGGGTGATGCGGCCGGTGCTGGCCGCCCTGAACGGCCTGACCAACGCCGTGCTGGGGATGTTCGGCGTGCATCCCAGGGACGAGCTCGCCACGACCAGGACGCCGGTGCAGCTGGCCATGCTGGTCGGCGAGTCGGGGCGGATGGGCCTGCTCGACCGCACCGAGCACGACCTGCTCACCCGGGCGCTGCGCGCCCACCAGCAGCCGGTCGAGCGGCTGATGCTGCCCATCGAGCGGGCCGCCTCGGTGGCCGGTGACGCCCCGGAGGCCGAGGTGCGCCGCGCCGCCGCCGACAGCGGGCACCTGCGCCTGCTGGTCAACGCGGGGCGCCGCTCGGAGGTGGTGGGTGTGCTGCACGTCAGGGACCTGCTGATCCGGCCCGGGGAGAGCCCGGCGGAGCTCGCCCGCCCGGTGCCGAGGCTGGCGAAGACCACGACGATCTCCGAGGCGGTCGCCGTCCTGCAGGACGCCCACGCCCACGTGGGCCTCGTCACGGACGAGGGCGGCGAGGTGGCCGGCATGGTGAGCCTCACCGACCTGGTGGGCGAGATCCTCGACGTCCGGATCCTGGCCGCCCGCTGAGAGGTCATCGGAGAACGAAGCCGGCGGCGGGGTGGACCACGTCCTCCCGTCGCCGGCGGTTCCCGCACCGGGCCGTCCGGCTCTTTCCGCCGCCGGCGGTTCCTGCACCGGTCCACCCGGCTCCTCCCACCGGCCCCGGTCGCGCCGGTCCGGCCGCCTGACCCGGCGGCCTTCCGTCGCCCGGACCGGCGATCCCCTTTCCGCGCAGGTCAGCGATATCCCGATCGCACCGGACAGCCGGATCGTCATGATCATTAAGCTGAGGGCGAACAGGATGAATCTCCAGCAAGCCCGCCGAAAGTGCCCTGCAAGCGACTCGGGGTAGACAGTCGGCCATGATCGGTCACCGTACGGCCCCCCGCCCGGACTCCGGGGGAAGGCCGCCGCGACATGCGAAAGAGCCCCGGCTCTCACGAACCGGGGCCCTTCATCGACAGTTCGGATCCGCCGATTTCATCGACGGTTCCGCGTGGGCGAGGAGGGATTTGAACCCTCACGTCCTTTCGGACACACGGACCTGAACCGTGCGCGTCTGCCGTTCCGCCACCCGCCCTTGTTGGGTGCGGTCGAAACATTAGCACGAATCAGCCGCTACCCACGAACCCGGATACGATCCTCCTAGACGCGGAGCGGAGGAGCTTGGGTGCGAGAGAGCGAGGAACGAGCCCCCCAGCGGCCGTGACCCACATAGGACGGAAGAAGGGAGGTACCCGGTGGGAGTCCTTCAGCGCTTCGAGCGCAGGCTCGAAGGCTTGGTCGAGGGGGCCTTTGCGCGGGCGTTCAAATCTGACCTTCAGCCGGTCGAGGTCGCCAGCGCGGTCCAGCGGGAGATGGACGAGCGGGCCGCGATCGTCGCGCAGGGGCGCACGCTCGTGCCGAACGACTTCGTGGTCGAGCTGTCCATGACCGACAGCGAGCGCCTTGAGGTCTACGCCGACAGCATCGGCCACGAACTCGCCAACCTCGCCAGGGAGTACGCCAAGGAGCAGGGCTACTCGTTCGTGGGACCCGTCCGGGTGCGCTTCGAGACCGCCGAGGACCTGGCGGTCGGGTTGTTCCGGATCCGCTCCGGCGTGATCCGCGGCGCGACGGTCGAGCAGGACGAGATCCGCCACCCCCCGAGCGACGTGCCCGCGGCCCGGCCGCGCGCCTTCGGCGGGCAGCCCCGGCTGCTGGTCTCCACCCAGGACGACCCGCAGGGGCAGCGCTCCTACGACCTCACCACGCCGGTGACCCTGCTCGGCAGGGGCACCGACTGCGATCTGCGGCTGGTCGACCCGGGTGTGTCCCGGCACCACGCCGAGCTGCGAGTGGAGGGCCCCGAGGTCGTGCTCGTCGATCTCGGCTCCACGAACGGCACCTTCGTCAACGGCCAGCCGGTCCGCCGGGTCGAGCTCCAGAACGGCACTCGCGTGACGCTCGGACGCACGACACTGGTTTTCCGGCGCGATTAGAGGTAAACAGACGCTCCATGTCCGAGCTCACGCTGCTGCTGATCCGGCTCGCCTTCCTCGCGGTGCTGTGGTTCTTCGTGATCGCCGCGGTCGGCGTGATCCGGACGGACCTCTTCGGCTCCCAGACGGCAGGCGCCGCCTCAGCCCGCAAGACGCCCAAACCGGTCAAGCCCGCGGCCAAACCCAAGAAGGGGGAGCCGCGGCAGATGGTCGTGACCGGCGGGCCCCTGCAGGGCACCACCATCCCCCTCAGCGAGGCGACGATCACCATCGGCCGGGCGACCGAGTCCACGCTGGTGGTCAACGACGACTACGCCTCCAGCCGGCACGCCCGGCTCTTCCCCCAGGACGGTCAGTGGATCGTGGAAGATCTCGGCTCGACCAACGGCACATATCTCGACCGCTCCAAAGTCACCCGTCCGACTCCGGTGCCGCTCGGTGTTCCGATCCGCATCGGTAAGACCGTCATCGAATTGCGCAAATGACCATCGCACTCCGTTACGCCGCCCGCTCCGACGTCGGGCTCCTCCGCGAAGGCAACGAGGACTCGGCGTACGCCAGCGGCCGCCTGCTCGCCGTCGCCGACGGCATGGGCGGCCACGCCCACGGTGAGGTGGCCAGCTCGGTCGCCATCGCCGCGATGTCCTCCCTCGACGAGGGCGCGGCCGGAAGCGACCTGCTCAGCGCCATCGAGGCGGCGGTCCGCGACGCCAACCGCAGGCTGCACGAGATGGTCGGGCGCGACCCGAGCCTGAAGGGCATGGGCACCACGCTCACCGCCATGCTGTGGTCCGGGACGCGGGTGGCACTGGTCCACGTCGGTGACTCCCGCGCCTACCTCCTGCGGGCCGGGGAGCTCTACCAGATCACGCACGACCACACACTGGTGCAGTCCCTCGTGGACGACGGGCGGATCACCCTGGAGGAGGCCGCCACGCACCCGCAGCGGTCGATCCTGCTGCGGGCGCTCGACGGCAGCGGGGAGGTCGATCCCGACCTGTCCCTGCGCGAGGCGCAGGTCGGCGACCGCTACCTGCTGTGCTCCGACGGGCTGTCGGGGGTGGTGAGCGCCGAGACGCTGCACCACACGCTCTCGACGGTGGACGATCCGGAGGCGGTGGTCCGCGCGCTCATCGACCTGGCCAACCGCGGCGGCGGCCCGGACAACATCACCTGCGTGGTCGCCGACGTCCTGGAGGTGGACGAGGGATCCGTCCCGGCCGCCGAGGCGGCCGTGGTCGGCGCCGCGGGCTCGACCCGGTCCCAGCCGCAGCCGCCGGACACCCCGGCGGGCCGCGCCGCCGCGATCACCATGCCGCAGCCGGTCGTCACCGACGACGAGGACGGGCCCGCGACCCCCCGGGCCGCGGGACGCCCGGCGAAACGCCGGCGGCGCCTGTGGCCCCTTCTGGCCTCCGCCGGGGGCGTCGTCTTGGTCGGCAGCGGCCTAGGGTGGTACTTCGGAAACCAGTGGCTCGACGACCAGTACTTCGTGGGGGCGAAAGGGGATGAGATCGTGGTTTTCCAGGGCGTGAAGACCAATATCGGTCCCATCGAGCTCTTCGACGTCGCCCGGAGCACCGCCGAGTCGATAACGGTCCTCGGAGCCTTCCAGCAGGGTCAGGTCCGCGACGGCATCCCCGTCCCCGACGTCGACGCCGGCCTGCGGAAGATCCAGGAACTGAAGTCGTCCGCCCAGAAACCGGAGGGAAAGGCCAGGCAGACCGCCCAGCCCAGCGAGAGCGCAACCCCGGAACCCACGAGGTCGCAGTAGACACATGAGCACCCCTGCCGCAGAGCCCGTCCCCATGCCCGCCAAGCGACGGGTGGCCCAGCTCGCGATGCTGGCCTTCGCCGTCGCGATCGTGATGTTCGCGTACGCGAACGTCGGCCTGGCCATCGACCAGAAGATCCCGGCGGGGATGCTGGGCTACGGCCTCGGCCTGGGCGGCCTCATGCTGGTGGCCTACCTGGTGCTGGCGAAGTTCGCCCCCTGGGCCGACCCGCTGATCCTGCCGCTGGTGACGCTGATCAACGGCCTCGGGCTGGTGATGATCTACCGGCTGGAGGAGGCCGAGGCGTTCGGCGCCTCGGCCTCCACCCAGCTGATGTGGACGGCCGTCGGGGTCGTGATGTTCACCGTCACGCTGATCGTGCTACGCGACCACCGCGCGCTGCAACGGCTCACCTACACCTCCGGCGCGCTCGGCCTCGCCCTGCTGGTCGCGCCGCTGCTGCCGTTCGTCGGCAAGGAGATCAACGGCGCGCGGATCTGGATCAACCTCGGCGCCTTCTCCCTCCAGCCCGCCGAGTTCGCCAAGCTCGCGCTGATCGTGTTCTTCGCCGGCTACCTCGTCGCCAAGCGCGACGTGCTGGCCCTGGCCGGGCGGCGGCTGCTCTTCATCGACCTGCCCCGCGCCCGCGACCTCGGCCCGATCCTCATCGTCTGGGGCCTCAGCCTCGGCGTGCTGATCCTGCAGAAGGACCTTGGCTCCTCGCTGCTGATCTTCGGCACGTTCATCGCGATGCTCTACGTCGCCACCCAGCGCACCTCGTGGGTGCTGATCGGCATCCTGCTGTTCATCGGCGGCGCCATCCTCGCCGGGATGATCTTCGAGCACGTGCACAACCGGTTCGAGGTCTTCCTCAATCCCGAGGACCCGGAGCTCTTCCAGCAGGTCGGCGGCAGCGAGCAGCTCATGCAGGGCCTGTTCAGCCTGGCCACCGGGAAGATCCTCGGCACCGGGCTCGGCCAGGGCCACCCCGAGATGATCCCGCTGGCCATCTCCGACTTCATCTTCCCGGCCACCGGCGAGGAGCTCGGCCTGACCGGGCTGATGGCCCTGCTGATGCTCTACGCCCTGCTGGTCGAGCGCGGTCTGCGCACCTCGCTGGCGGCCCGCGACCCGTTCTCCAAGCTGCTGGCGGGCGGCCTGTCGTTCATCCTCGCCTGGCAGGTCTTCATCATCGTCGGCGGCGTCACCAACCTGATCCCCCTCACCGGCCTGGTCACGCCCTTCATGTCGCAGGGCGGTTCGGCGCTGCTGGCCAACTGGATCCTCATCGCGCTGCTCGTCCGCGCGTCGGACGCGGCCAGGCAGCCGCCGCCCCAGGCCATCCAGGACGAAGGAATGACGCAGGTGTTCCAGCGATGAACGGTCCCCTCAAGCGCGTCGCCATCGCCTGTCTGCTCATGTTCGGCCTACTCATGTTCAACGTGAACTACCTGCAGGCCGTCAAGGCGGACAAGCTGAGCTCCGACTCGCGCAACAAGCGCAACTTCCTCGCCCGCTACGAGGTCGAGCGCGGCCGGATCACCGCCGGCGACAAGGTGCTCGCCGAGTCCGTCGACACCGGCGTCAACAAGGACTTCCGGTTCGAGCGCCGCTACCCCGGCGGCAAGGTCTACGCGCCCATCACCGGCTTCTTCGCGCCCGAGAGCGAGCGCGACATGGAGCGCGCCGAGAACGGCCTGCTCAGCGGCTCCAGCGCCGATCTGATGCTCCGGCGCGGCATCGACCTGTTCAGCGGCAAGAAGACCAAGGGCGCCAACGTCGACCTGACGATCGACCCCGAGGCCCAGCAGGCCGCCTACGAGGCGCTGAGCGCCAGCGGCAAGAAGGGCGCGCTGGTCGCGATCGAGCCGAAGACCGGGGCGATCCGCGCCATGGTCTCGGTGCCGTCCTACGACCCCAACCCGCTGGCCGTGCCCAACAAGGACAAGGTCAACAAGGCGTACAACAAGCTGGACAAGGACGAGGACAAGCCGCTGCTGAACCGGGCGATCGAGCGCACCTACCCGCCGGGCTCGACCTTCAAGGTGGTGACCCTGGCCGCCCTGCTGGAGAAGGACGACTCCCTGGGGCCGGAGAGCCAGGTGGACGCCCCGCAGGTGCTCGACCTGCCCAACACCACCCACGACCTGCCCAACTACGCCGGCGAGTCGTGCGGCACCGGCCGGGCGACGCTGTCGTTCGCCCTGGAGCTGTCGTGCAACACCCCGTTCGCCAAGATGGGCATGGACCTCGGCTACGACACGCTCAAGGACCAGGCCGAGAAGTTCGGCATCGGCGGCGAGCCGCTGAGCATCCCGCTCCCGGTCGCCGGCAGCGGGATCGGCCGCAAGGAGGACGACGCCGCGCTCGCCATGACCTCCATCGGCCAGCGCAATAACCAGATGACCCCGCTGCAGATGGCCATGGTCGCCGCGGGCATCGCCAACAACGGCGTCGTCATGAAGCCGTACCTCGTCAACAAGATCGCTGACGCCGAGGGCGGCGAGATCGACTCCGCCGACCCCACCGAGCTCTCCGAGGCGGTGAGCGAGGACACCGCGCGCAAGCTGCGGGAGATGATGGTCAACGTCGTCGAGAAGGGCACCGCGGGCGCCGCGAAGATCCCCGGCGTGTCCGTCGGCGGCAAGACCGGCACCGCCGAGAACGCCCCGGGCAAGCCGCCGCACGCCTGGTTCATCTCCTTCGCTCCCGCCGAGGACCCGAAGATCGCGGTCGCGCTCATCGTGGAGTCCGGGAGCGCCGGTGGCGAGGCCACCGGCGGTCACACCGCCGCCCCCATCGCCAAGAGTGTGATGGAAGCGGTGCTGAGACGATGACCGCGTTGCTCGGGGGCCGATACCGCCCGCTGGGGCGGATCGCGACGGGCGGCATGGGCGAGGTCTGGCGGGCCCGCGACGAGCTGCTGGGCCGCGAGGTGGCGGTGAAGCTGTTGCGCCGCCACGTGGCGGCGGACCCCGACTTCCGCGAGCGGTTCCGCATGGAGGCCAGGATCGCGGCCGGCCTGTCCGACCCCGGCATCGCCCAGGTCTTCGACTACGGCGAGGCCGACGACGTCGCCTACCTCGTGATGGAGCTGGTCCCCGGCGATTCGCTGGCGACCATCCTGAAGCGCTCCGGCCGGCTGAGCGCCGAGGACACCCTGGACATGGTCGAGCAGACCGCCCGGGCCCTGGCGGCCGCGCACCGGTCCGGGATCATCCACCGTGACATCAAGCCGGGCAACCTGTTGGTCACCGAGACCGGAACGGTGAAGATCACCGACTTCGGCATCGCCCGGGCGCTGGAGGCCGCGCCCATGACGCAGACGGGCACCGTCCTGGGCACCGCCCAGTACGTCAGCCCCGAGCAGGCGTCGGGGGAGCGGCTGACCTTCGCCACCGACGTCTACTCGCTCGGCGTGGTCGCCTACGAGTGCCTCGCGGGCCGGCCGCCGTTCGTCTCCGAGACGCAGGTGGCGATCGCGCTCATGCACATCGGCCAGGAGCCGCCGCCGCTGCCCGAGAGCGTGCCGCAGGCGGTGCGGGACCTGGTGATGCGGTGCCTGGCCAAGGACCCCGGCAGCCGCCCGGCCGGGGCCGAGGATCTGGCCGGCCGGGCCCGTGCGCTGCGCGAGTCGCTCACCGCCGCCGGCGCGACCGGGCTGGCCCTGCTGACCGACCCGCACGGGTGGCGGGCGGAGCCCGCGAGCGAGTGGCCGCGCGACGTCGTGCCCGCCCCGGCGGACGGGGACGCCGGGGCGCAGACCCCGGTCGACGCGGCCGGGGCGGACGACGCGGATACGGCCGGCGCGGGCATCGCGGGCGCGGGTGTCGCGGGCTCGGGGATCGCGGACCCGGGCGTCGCGGGCGCGGACCCGTACGGCCTCGGCGCGGAGACCGCGGGCGGTGCGCGGCGTCCCCGGCGGGGGCTGCGCCGTACGACGGTGATCGCCGCCACGGCGGTGGGGTGCGCGGCGGCCGTCGGGCTGGGCGCGCTGACCGCCCAGGACCTGGCGAACCAGAACGTCGACCGGGGTTCCGGCGGGTCGGTCGTCCCGGTCAGCCCGACCGTCACCGCCTCCCCGTCGCCCACGCCGACGCGCCCCCGACCGGTCCGGAGCCGGCCGTCGGCCGTGCCGACGAAACAGCACCGGCCTCCGTCCACGCCGTCGGCTACCGTAAGCACATCGGCCACGCCCAGCGCCCAGCCGAGCACGTCGCCGACACCCAGCCCCACCCCGACCGCCCCGCCTCCGCCCCCGACCCCCACCGCCCCTCCGGCGACGCCGAGCACCACGACCAGCGCCATCCCCGACCCCGGCGAAACAGACGCGCCGAACGAGGAGACGTAATGCGGCACGGGGTCGATGATGGACACCGGTGGAACAAGGGATCACCGGCACCCAAGATGAACGGTAAGGGACAGTGCAGGAAATGACTCAGCCCCGACGCCTCGGCGATCGCTACGAGCTCGACGGCGTCGTCGGACGCGGCGGCATGGCCGAGGTGTACCGCGCTCGAGACATCCGGCTGGACCGGGTCGTCGCCATCAAGACGCTCCGCGCGGACCTCGCCAGGGACCACATCTTCCAGGCGAGGTTCCGCCGGGAGGCGCAGTCCGCCGCGTCACTGAACCACCCGTCCATCGTCGCGGTCTACGACACCGGTGAGGACGTCACGGACGGCGCGCCGGTGCCGTACATCGTGATGGAGTACGTCGACGGCCGCACGCTGCGCGACCTGCTGCGCGCCGACCGGCGGCTGATGCCCGAGCGGGCGGCCGAGCTGGTCGACGGGATCCTGCGGGCGCTGGACTACAGCCACCGCGGCGGCATCGTCCACCGGGACATCAAGCCGGCGAACATCATGATCACCCGCAACGGCGACGTCAAGGTCATGGACTTCGGCATCGCCCGCGCGATGGCCGACTCGGCCGCGACCATGACGCAGACCGCGCAGGTCATCGGCACCGCCCAGTACCTGTCGCCGGAGCAGGCCCGGGGCGAGCGCGTGGACGCCCGCAGCGACCTGTACTCCACCGGCTGCGTGCTGTACGAGCTGCTGACCGGGCAGCCGCCGTTCACCGGCGACTCTCCCGTGGCGATCGCCTACCAGCACGTCCGCGAGGACCCGATTCCGCCGTCGCAGATCGACCCCGAGATCCCCAAGTGGGCCGACGCCATCGTGCTCAAGGCGATGGCCAAGGACCCGGCGCACCGCTACCAGAACGCCGGGGAGATGCGGGCCGACATCCAGCGGGCGCTGTCCGGGATGCCGATGGACGCCCAGACGATGGCGATCACCAACAACTACGGCTCCGCCACGCGGACCATGCAGCAGACCCCGGCCGGCGCCTCCGGCCCGGCCACCCAGCGCACCACCGCCGTCCCGGCGTACGAGTACGGCACCGAGGCGGCCGGCGGGGGTGGCGGAGGCGGCGGAGGCCGGCGCCGCCAGCAGGGCAACGGCAACGCCGCGGTCAGGACCGCCGCGTGGATCCTGGTCCCGCTGCTGATCATCGGCGCCTTCATCGGCGTGGGCTACATGTTCCTGAGCTCCCCCGGCGACACCGCCAAGGGCGGCAAGGTGAAGATCCCCTCGCTGGTCTCGCAGACCGAGGAGGCGGCGAGCAAGACGCTCACCGGCATGGGGCTCAAGGTCAAGGTCGTCGAGAAGTACGACGAGGAGATGGAGAAGGGCGCGGTCATCGACACCGACCCGCCGGCCGAGACCGAGGTGGACAAGGGCAGCGAGGTCGTCCTCACCGTCTCCAAGGGCCTGGAGAAGGTCGCGGTGCCCGACGTGGTCAACATGACCACCGAGGAGGCCACCTCCGCGCTGGAGGCCAAGAACTTCAAGGTCAGCGTGGTGCCCCAGGTCTCCAGCGGCAAGGAGGGCGTCGTCTTCAAGACCGACCCCGAGGCGGGCAAGCGGGCCGCCAAGGGCAGCACCGTCCGGCTCTACGTGCCCAAGGCGGCCGTGGAGGTGCCGAGCGTGGCCAACCTCACGGTCCAGGACGCCAAGCGGCTGCTGCAGCAGGCCGGGCTGAAGGTCAAGGTCGTCCCGCAGTCGAGCGAGCTGCCCAAGGACACCGTCCTCAGCCAGGGCCCCGAAGCGGGGGCGAAGGTCCAGCCGGGCACCACGATCACGCTGGTCGTGTCCAGCGGCGAGGCGCCGCAGCCGACCCAGCAGCCGACGACCCCGAGCGACGAGCCGACCGTCGGCGACGACCCCCAGCCGGACGACACCAACACCGACGACGGGTGGGGTGACGGCGGCGGCCAGGATGACGGCGGAGGCGACGTCTTCGACAACCCGCCGCCCGGCGACGGGAACTGAGCGACCGGTCAGCACCGCGATGAGGGGCCTCGCCGTACGGCGGGGCCCTTCGTCGTTCACGGGCCGCGCGAGCCGTTCCGGGCCGGAGAGAGCGGTGAGCCCTTCCGTCACTCGGGGGCGATGGCGGAAGGGCTCACTGGTTAGTCGTTCAGGCGGACGCGGGTGTTACAGACCTCGCCGAGCCAGTTTCCGAGCAGCCGGTGACCGTGCTCGGAGACCACCGACTCCGGGTGGAACTGCACGCCCTCGACGGGCGCGGTACGGTGCCGCAGGCCCATCACCGTGCCGTCGGCGGTGGTCGCGGTCACCCGGAGGTCGGCCGGCACGGTCTCCGGGACGACGGCCAGCGAGTGGTAGCGGGTCATGGTGACCGGGGACGGCAGCCCGGCGAAGACCCCGCTGCCGTCATGGATGATCGCGCTGGTCCGGCCGTGCATCAGCTCGGGGGCCCGCGCGACGGTCGCGCCGTGGGCCACGGCGATGGCCTGATGGCCGAGGCAGACGCCGAGCAGCGGCAGGCCGCGGTCCCGGCAGCGGATCACGAGCGGGACGCTCACCCCGGCGTCCTCGGGGGTGCCGGGGCCGGGGCTGATCAGGACCCCGTCGAACCCGTCGGCGTCCTCGGCCGCGACCAGGTCGCGCGGGCGGACGTCACAGAAGGCGCCCAGCTCGCGGAGGTACTGGACGATCGTGTGGACGAAGCTGTCGTGGTTGTCCACGACGAGGACGCGCGGCGCCGTCCCCGGCCGGCGCGGGATCATCGGGTGGCGCGGGGTCATGGGACCATCGTGACGTGGTCGAAGGGAATCCGGGTCTCGATCCAGGGGAACACGAGGAACCAGAGTACGGCCACCGCCAGCCCGGCCAGTGTCAGCGCCGTGACCGTCTTCCACACGGGGCCGCCGGGAAGCAGCCGCCAGATCCACTCGTACACGCGACCCTCCTCATCCGCTCGTGTCGTGTTCGCCCGCCGGGCCGTGCGTGGAGTGCCCGTCCACGGCGCGGTCTCCCTTCACGCCCGTTCCCGCGGCCGGGCCGTCCGGTGGACGGCCGGCCCGTGGTGGTTCCGGCTTCCGATCGGCCCGCGGCGGCTCCGGCTTCCGGTCCGCCCT
This sequence comes from Streptosporangium sandarakinum, assembly GCF_013409935.1. Taxonomy (GTDB): domain Bacteria; phylum Actinomycetota; class Actinomycetes; order Streptosporangiales; family Streptosporangiaceae; genus Streptosporangium; species Streptosporangium nondiastaticum. The sequence goes on from NZ_JACCCO010000001.1 coordinate 3,459,610, forward strand.
CCAGGGGCGGTGGTCCCGGCGTCCCTCCAGCTCGCCGGTGACGATCAGTCGCTGGGCGGCGGAGTACTCCGGGTGGCAGGTGGAAAGCGTGATCAGAGCCCTGGTCGGCCTGCGATCGGGATGGGCGGGGTTCGGGGCGATGACGTCGAGGTCGGTGGGATCGACCACGCGCTTGTCGGTGACCCGGTAGGTGTAGCGGGCGTCGCGGGCGTCGACCACGATGTAGTCGCCCCGGCGGAGCTCGTCGAGACGGTTGAACGGGGCGGCATAGGTGGTTCGGTGCCCCGAAATAACGAAATTTCCAATTTTTCCGGGCAGGGCGGAGCCGGGGTAGTGGCCGGGCCCCATCCGGAGCTGCTCCCAGCCGACGCCCTCCACCACGGCGTACCGGTAGAGATCGCCGAGCCGGGGGATCCGCAGCATTGCCAGCGCCCCGCCCACCTGGACCTCGCCGAGCCGGCCGGTCCGCACGATGTTCTTCCTGGCCTCGACGAGCTGCCTGCGCAGCAGCGTCTGCTGCTCACCCGTGTAGGAGCCGGTCCCCCAGACGAGGTAGGCGCAGAAGAGCAGCAGGACCGCGCCCAGCGTGACGCCCGTCTCCCCCAGGGCTCTCAGCGCGGCTCTCATTCGCTCAGGCTAGGCGGAAGAGGCGGCCCGGGACCGGAGCGAAGCGCGCCGTTGGCGCAAGGTTTGCCCCGTGCTGATCGCCCGTGGGATCGCCATGTCCCATGTGTGCGGTCTATTCTTACTCGGGTCTTCACCCACCAGCGACTACGCTGGCTACACGGCCTGCGCACGATCCGGACCGCGCAGGGTTGACGCAGGAGAACCCAGTGCCCAAGTCCAAGTCTCGCAAGAAGGCGGTCTACACCCCGCCCCAGACGGCCCAGACGGTCAAGGTGAGCCCGCGCTGGCTCGCGCCGGTCATGGTGGCCTCCTGGATCATCGGCATCCTGTGGATCGCCGTCTACTATGTGGCCCCCACCGCGCCCCTCATCGGCGCCCTCGGCAACTGGAACCTGTTCATCGGGTTCGTTTTCATCATCTTCGGTGTGGTGCTGTCCACCCGCTGGCGTTAGTTCTTTCCACAGGGTTATCCACACCCTGGGGAAGCCCCAGGGTGTGGATGATCAAACAGGAAGGCCGTACCGCGCCGCGTAGGCGATCGGCGGCAGCAGCACGACCGCCGCCACCAGCAGCAGGAGCACCGCCACACAGCAGGCCAGCTGGAACGCGTTGCGGTTCGCGCGCGGGGCGTGGACGAGGATCGCCGCCACCGCGACGCCCGCGACCAGACCGCCCAGGTGGCCCTGCCAGCTGATGCCGCTGAGGGTGAACGTGAGCAGCACGTTGATGCCGATCAGCCACAGCACGCCGGTGACGTCGTAGCGGAGCTTCCGGCCCACCACGAACAGCGCGCCGAACAGGCCGTAGATCGCACCCGAGGCGCCCACCGCGTTGATGCCGAACAGGTATATCGCCACCGATCCGCCGAGCGCGGAGAGCAGGTAGAGAGCCAGGAAGCGCAGCGAGCCGAGGCTGCGTTCGAGCTGCGGGCCGATGACGTACAGCGCCAGCATGTTGAACAGGATGTGGGTGATCGAGAAGCCCCGTCCCGGCTGCGCGTGCAGGAACGCGCCGGTGACCAGGCGCCACCACTCGCCCTCGTGGATGGCGGGGGAGAAGGTGGAGAAGGTGGCGATCACCCCCGGGTCGAGGAACTGGGCGCCGTAGGCCAGGACGTTCACTACCAGGAGCGTCCAGACCACGTACGGGGTGCCGACCGGCCTGCCGCCGAAGACCGCCTGGGTCCGCCGTACCGTCTTGCCGCCCTCGGCCACGCACTCGGGGCACTGGAAGCCCACCGAGGCGTCCCGCATGCAGTCGGGGCAGATCGGACGCTCACAGCGCTGGCAGCGCACGTAGGTCTCACGGCCGGGATGGCGGTAACAGGTGGGGACGGCCGCGGTGTCAGCGGTGTCAGGCTCGCCGGGAGGCTGGGTGGTCATGGCGTCTCGCTGCCCCTTCGACCGTGCTGTTGTCCACAGGCTGCCAGCCTATTAAGGATCCGGGGTGTCCGCGCACGCCACAGTGGCCGGGAGCGGCCGTACGACGGGTGCGGACGTCCGCACGGCGGCGCGTGCGGGCCCGCGGTGGCCGTACGGCGGGCGCCGCCGCCCGCGCGGCGGCGGGTGCGACGGTCCCGCGGTGGCCGTACGGCGGGCATGGGTGTCCGCGCCGTGAGGCGGCCGGCGGCCCCGTGCGCGGGGTCGCCGGCCGCCCGACGGTCACGGGCGGATCAGCCCTGGACGCGGTCGATGGTGACCGACTCCAGGACGACCGGCTCCTTGGGCCGGTCACGGGCGTCGGTGTCGGTCTTGGCGATGGCGTCGACGACGTTCTGGCCCTCGATGACCTCTCCGAAGATGGTGTGGCGGCCGTTGAGGTGCGGCGTGGGCACCACGGTGATGAAGAACTGCGAGCCGTTGGTGCCGCGGCCGCCCTGGATGCCGGCGTTGGCCATGGCCAGCAGGTAGGGGCGGTTGAAGAACAGCTCGGGGTGGATCTCGTCGTCGAACTTGTAGCCCGGCCCGCCGATGCCCTGGCCCAGCGGGTCGCCGCCCTGGATCATGAAGCCGTCGATGACGCGGTGGAAGACCGTGCCGTCGTAGAGCTTGTCGGTGGTCTTCTGGCCTGTCTCCGGATGCACCCACTCACGGGTGCCCTCGGCCAGCTCGACGAAGTTGCGCACCGTCTTGGGCGCGTGGTCCGGGAAGAGCTGAACCTTCACGGTGCCGCGGTTGGTGTTCAGAGTAGCGATCAACTTCTCAGCCACGAGGGACTGCCCCCTTCGGGTCTCTTTGTTCACACCCTGTGCGAGGTGCTGTTTTGTGGTCTTGTGATGGCTGCGGCCGGAGCCGGTCCATCTAGCATCCTCCCACGGCCGGTAATGATTGAGCCGCCTTCGATCGGGAAGGGGACGCAACGGGGCCCCGACGACTGGGGAGGTTGATGTGCCTCTTGTACTGCTGAGGAAGCAGAAGATCGAGAAGATCATTCCGACGGACGCACGGTTGATGACGCAGATGAAACTGCAGCAGATGAAGTCTCAGGTCGCGAGTGCCGCCGATCGCATGGCACCGGTGGCCGTCCAGGCCCGGGACATGGCGCAGGACAAGCTCTACGTGGCCCGCGAGTGGGCCGCGCCGAGACTGGACGCGGCCGCTCACTCCGTGGAGGAGCAGCTCGCCCCCAGGGTCAGCGCGATGCTGTCCCAGGCCGCGGCCAAGGTCGACCCCGCACCCAAGGGGAAGTCCCGAAGCTGGCCGATGTTCCTGCTTCTCGCGGGTCTCGCGGTCGGAGCCGCCGGCTTCGCGATGTACCGCAGGAACTCCGAGCAGTGGACCGACATGCTGAAGGAGAACGCCTCCGACGCCTCCCGCTGGGTGAGTGAGAAGACTCACACCGGGACGCAGAAGGCCGGCGGGATGACCGGCGAGACCGCCTCCAAGACCGGCCCCGAGGCGGACGGGCACGCTGACAAGGGCGAAGCCCAGGCGGATCAGGCTTCGAACAAGCTGTCCTGAGAAACGCGAGTGCGGCCCACCCCTCGCGGGGTGGGCCGCACTCGCGTTTCCGGACGCCGGCCGGGCGCTGCCGATCGCGCATCACCGGATTCCCGGCCGGTGCGTCCGTGACCGCGCCTCACCGGGCCGCGCCGTCGTATCGGGCCGTGCCGCCGCGAACCGCCGGCGGCGGACCGCGGTCAGTCGCCGGACGCCTCACCGGCGAGCCGGAGCACGTAGGTGGTCGTGCGGTTCTCCACCTCGAACCCGGCGCGGGTGTAGACGCCCAGGGCACCGGTCGGATTGTCGGCGTCCACGCCCAGGGCGGCCCGCCGGTAGCCCCGCGCGCGGAACTCCCCGAGGGCGTGGGCCAGCAGCGCCCCGGCCACCCCCTTGCCCCGCCACTCCCGCACCGTGCCGATGATCTGGATCCACGCCTCGCGGATCCCGGTGGCCTGGGTGTCCGCCTCGTAGTAGTGGGTGATCAGCACCGCCACGCCCCTGCCCGACCCGTCCTGTACGAGGTAGGAGTCCTCGGGACGGAAGGCGTGCACGCCGACGATGGTCCGTTCCCAGCTCTCCGGGGTGTGCGGGACGCTGCCCCAGTGGTCGGTGAAGGCGGCGTTGCGCACCCCGCGGGCGGCGTCGGCGAGGTCCGCGCGGTAGGGGACGATCCGCAGGCCGGCCGGCAGGGCCGCCGGGCGGATCTCCGCGTCCAGGTCGCGGCCCATGGTGAAGAACCACCGGGAGGGGGTCATCCCCGCCGCCCGCATCAGCGCGGTCGCGCCCTCGTTGCCGTCGAAGACGCTGGTGTGGAGTTCGAGGGGACGGCCGGGATGGCGCCGCTCGTGCAGCACCGGCGTGTTGCGGATCGCCCAGTCGAGCACGTGACGGCCGAGGCCCCGGCGGCGGTATTCCGGGTGGACCGCGGCCCACAGGTGCATCCGGTGGGCCGGATCCGCGGCGGAGCCGCAGGCGGTGAGGCCGCAGGCCGCCATCCGGTCGCCGTCCCAGGCGGCCAGGGTGCCCTCGGCCAGGTCGAGCAGGGGGTTGTCGAGGTCGTCGGCGAGATCCTCGGCCCCGTAGTTCTCCCCGACCTGGTCCACCTTCTCGACCTCGGCGAGCAGCTGTGCCCACCGCTCGACGTCGTCCTTGGTCAACGGGCGCCACTGGAGAGTCATGGGCCGCAAGCCTAGGGGGGCGCCGCGCCGCGCCGCGAGACGTTTTCCGCCGTGCCCGCCGTACGGCCCGCGCCGGGGTGCGCGGGCCGGTCCGGTGACGGGAGCGGGCCCGTACGGCGGGAGCGGGCCGTACGGCGGGCACGGGCCGGTTCAGCGGCGGGAGAAGACCGGTGCCCAGGCTCCGGGCCGGAGGCTGTTCTCCCGGTAGCCGGTGAGCGGCACGACCGCGCCTCCCCGGACGTCGACGAGGAGCAGCCGGTTGCGGAACTCACTTTTCACGCAGCCGTCGGCCCCCTTGAGCTCGCACGCCCAGGCGATCACGTGTCCGTCGTCGGCCCAGGCGACGAGTTGCTCGATCCAGTGGCCGTCGACCGGCCTGAGCGGCTTGACCTCGCCGGACTTCATGTCCTTCACCGCGGTGACCGCGGTGCGGTCCGGGCTGTTGGACGCGAGCCACCGGCCGCCGGGTGACAGCCCCGCCGCCTGTTCCCGCTTCACCGGCTCATCCGGGGGCACGGGCCGCGGGACGCCGTCCATGCCGTAGAACTTCTTGGATCTACCGGGGCTGGTCCACTCCCAGATCAGGGTGCCGTCCGCGTTCCAGAAGAAGTCCTGCCTGCTGGCCCCCCCACCATCGCTTTCCACCGCGGCCGGGTGGAAGTCCTGCCGTCCGGCGGCGGGGTCGATGAGGGTGAAGCCGGTCCGGGCCGCCGGAATCACGGTCCAGGCGTCCTTCCCCATGACCTCGACCTGGTCGGAGTCGTCGTCGTAGTTGGTGACCAGCAGCCTCGTGCCGTCCGGTGACCACGACACCGCCCCCGCGGGGTGTTCGAGGTCGAACCACCGCACGTCACCGCCCCGTACGGTCACCACCCCGACCCGGCGCGCCGGGATCGACTCCAGCACCGCGGCGGACTCCCCGCCCGGCGCGGGGTCGAGCCACGCCCAGGGAGTCTTCCGATAGGTTCCCGCGCCGCCGTCGTAGAGGTACCAGGTGAGCCGGCGCACCTCCCGGTTGCCCGTGGCCTTCTCCTGCATCGAGGTGTAGTAGGCGTAGACCGCCGTGTCCCCCGCGGCCACCAGGGTCTCGGGCGGCGCGGAGTCCGCGTCCCCCAGGGTCTCCCGGGTCCCCGCCGGGCCAGGCGCGGTGGACGGGTCGGAGCCGGTGGCGACGGCCACGGCGGGCGCGGTGCCGTCCGATCCGGAAAAGCCCCCGGCGACCAGGCCCGGCACCGCGAACGCGCCCGCGACGACGGCCGCGGTCGCCCCCGCGACCACCGCGAACGCCCTCACCCTGGAACGCCGCCGCCTCCCCAGCGCCCGCGACGCCAGGTCCGCGGGGACCCGCGCCTCCTCCGACCAGCCGTGGAGGGTCCGCCTGACGAGCTCGTCGATGGTCATCTCTTCGCCTCCCCAAAGATCATGTACGGCTCCCTCAACTCGGGCGCGAGCTGCCGCAGCCTGGCCAGGGATCGGTGGGCGGTGCTGCGGACCGTGCCCACCGAGCAGCCGAGGATTCCGGCGACCTCGGCCTCCGGCAGGTCCTCGTAGTACCTCAGGACCAGGACGGCCCGCTGCTTCGCCGTCAGCTTCGCCAGCGCGCGCCGCATGACGAGCCGCAGCTCCACCCCGTCCGTGCCGTCCGCCGCGGCCCGGTCGGGCGGCTCGGGGACGGCCGCCTCCCGGTGCCGCCGCCACCACGAGACCTGCTGGCGGTACATGACCTGGCGGACGTACGCCTCGGGCGCGCCCACCGTCCGCCACCTGGTGACCGTCCTGGTCAGCGCGGTCTGCAGCAGATCCTCGGCCGCGTGCTGGTCTCCCCCGGTCAGCAGGAACGCCAGCCGCATCAACGCCGGGGACCGCGCCGAGACGAACTCGCGGAAACGTCGCTCCTCTGCGGCGTCCACGATCACCTCCACTGTGTGGTTACGTCCTACAGACGCGCCCGGGGCGCCCCGCTATGCTCCGCGCCGGCCGCCCGTGAAACCCGCGTTGCCCGAACCGCCGTCGCACCCCGTCGCGACGGCGGAGAATGCCGGATGTGATGATCGACCCGGCGTGCCGCGCGAACCACCCGGGACCGTCGGGGAAGCGTGCGGACCCGAACTGCCCGGGACCGTCGCGGAGGTGCGAGGAGAGGGAGCCGTACAGGTGAACGACATCGTCATGCGGCCCTGTCGCGGTCCCGGCGCGCTGCGCAGGATGCAGGAGCTCGCGTGGACCACCTGGACGTCCGGCAGCCGCTGGCACGTCGGCGGCCTCGCCTGGAGCCGCTGCCGGCACGTCGGGCGGGACGGCGAGTGGCCGACCATGCTGTGGGAGCGCGACGGCCGCCCGCTGGCCTGGGGGTGGGCCGAACCGCCGGGCGAGCTGCGACTGCTGGTGCATCCCCGCCACCCAGGGCTGGCGGATGAGGTGCTCGGCTGGTTCGAGACGGTCGCCACCGGCGACACGCTGAGTGTGGAGATCATGGACGGTGAGGGTCCGGTCTCCACGGCCCTGACCCGGCGCGGCTACCGGCCCGCCGACGGCCTTCCCTTCTTCTTGCGCATGACCCATGACCTGCGGGAGCTTCCCCCGGTGGAGCCGCCCGCCGGGTTCGCCGTCCGGCACGTGCGGGACGACGGCGACGTGCCCGCCCGGGTCGCGGCGCACCGGGCGGCGTTCCGCTCCTCCCTGGTCACCGAGGAGAGCTACCGCGGCGTCATGGGCGCCTGGCCGTACCGGCGTGAGCTGGACTGCGTGGCCGAGGCCCCGGACGGCCGGCTGGCGGCGTACGGCCTGGCCTGGCTGGACGCCGGAAACCACGTCGGGGAGTTCGAGCCCGTCGGCACGCACCCGGACTTCCGCCGGATGGGGCTGGCGCGCGCGGTCTGCCTGGAGGCGATGCACCGGCTGCGGACGGCCGGGGCGCGGACCGCGGTCGCGCACGTCCGGGGCGACGCGGCCCATCCCGGACCGGCGCGGCTGTACGCCTCGCTGGGTTTCACGGTCACCGGGCGTACGGTCACCTACTCCCGGGACCGCTCACACCGTCCAGGCGGGTCGAGGACGTAGGTCCGCCCGGTCTTCCTCGCTGAGCGGGCAAAACGGTTGGCGGGCCCGTACGGAACTGGCAAGACGGCTGCCCTCCCCTCGCGGAGCGGGCAAAACGGTTGGCGGGCCCGCCTGCCTCCGGACGATGATCGGACCGTGAAGATCTTTCTGGAGACCGAGCGGCTGACGCTCCGTGAGCTGACCGACGCCGACGCGGACCACCTGTTCGAGCTTGACGGCGACCCGGAGGTCATGCGCTTCCTCAACGGGGGCAGGCCCACCCCGCGCGAGGAGATCCTCGGCCGGGTGCTCCCCCGGATGCTGCGCCGCCACGACCTCTTCGGGCACCCCGGGTACTGGGCGGCCCAGATCCGGTCCACCGGGGAGTTCATCGGCTGGTTCGAGTTCCGGCCCCTGGTGGAGGAGGACACCCCGGAGACGGTCGAGCTCGGCTACCGGCTGCGCCGTACGGCATGGGGGAAGGGCTACGCCACCGAGGGGGCGCGGGCGCTGGTGCGCGAGGGCTTCACCCGTCTCGGGGTCGAGCGTGTCGTCGCGCGGACGATGGCGGTCAACACCGGCTCGCGGAACGTGATGGAGAAGGCGGGCCTGCGCCATGTCCGCACCTTCTTCGCCGACTGGCCGGAGACCATCCCGGGCAGCGAGCACGGCGAGGTGGAGTACGCACTGACCGGGGACGAGTGGCACGAGGCGGCCGGGAGGTCCTGACCTCGGCCCGGTCCGAGGACGTCCCGGCCGCCCCGGGTCCTTCTCCGGACCGTTCCGGGGACCGGCGCTCCCCCGTGGGAGGGATCGCCGGAATCGCTCTCCTCGGCGATCCCCCCGCGAGCGGCGGGCGGCCAGGATCTACGCAGGAGAACACCACCGAGGAGCCTTCCCGATGAGATCCCGCACCCCTGTTCCCACCACCCACGCCCTCCCGTGAGGGACGCCCCGCACGCGGACGACGCCCCGCGCATGAAGGAGTCCCAGCACATGAAGGGGTCCCCTCGACGCCTCCGGCCGACCGGTGTGCCCGAGATCCGGTGGGAGACGGCAGGATTGGGTTCTGTGCCGTTTCTGTCCCGCCTCGGTCCTGTCCGTGACCGCCTGAGGTCGCTGCCGCCTCTGTGGGTGGACGCGACGCTCGCCGTAGCGGTGCTGGTCGTGCAGCTGTGGCCGCTCCTCTCCCCGGACGAACCGCGGGACGAGCCATGGAGCTGGTGGGGGTACGCGGTCGTGGTGGCCGCCACCGTGCCGCTGATGTGGCGGCGCCGCGCGCCCATCGCCACCCTGCTGGCCAGCCTCATGGCGACCGCCCTCTACGACCTCTCGGACGACGTGGCCGCCCAGCCCATCTGGTACGGCGGGCTCATCGCGACCTACACGGTCGCCGTCCACTCCCCCCGGTGGCCGCGCGTCGCCGTACTCATCGCCACGATCGCCGGGGGCCTGCTGCTGGCCGGCTCCTCGGAGACCGCGCTGCGCGGCGTCGTGCTGTTCGTCGCCGCCTACGCGATCGGCCGCGCCTCCGCCGCCTCCCGCGCGTACGCCGCCGTCCTGGAGGAGCGGGCCGTACGACTGGAGCACGAGCGCGCGGTCGAGGCCGAACGGGCCGCCGAACGCGAACGGGCCCGGATCGCCCGTGACATGCACGACATCCTCGCCCACGCGGTCAGCCTCATGGTCGTGCAGGCCGAGGCCGGCCCGGTCGTGGTCAGAAGCGACCCTGCCCGCGCCGAGGCGGCCTTCGACGCGATCGCCGCCGCCGGACGCGACGCCATGGTGCAGCTCCGCCGGACGCTGAACGTGCTCAAGGAGGAGGCGGGGCCGCGCACCCCGCAGCCGACCGTCGCCGCCCTGACCGAGCTGGCCGAGCAGGTCTCCGGCGCCGGGATCGAGGTGGTCTGCTCCGCCTCGGGGGAGCCGGGTCCCCTGCTCCCCGACGTCGAGGTCGCCGCCTACCGGATCACCCAGGAGGCCCTCACCAACGTCGTCAAGCACGCGGGCGCCACCCGCGCCGACGTCCGGCTCCGCTGGGAGGACGACGTGCTCGTGATCGACGTCACCGACGACGGCCGAGGCTCGGCGTCGTCGCTCCCCTCCGGCGGGAACGGCCTGGCCGGAGTCCGCAAACGCGCCGAGTCCTGCGGCGGTTCGGCCGTCGCGGGCCCCCGTACGGACGGCCCCGGCTTCCGGGTGACCGCGCGGCTGCCGCTGGCGGCCCGGCCGGTGACGGCATGACCGGCGCGAACCCGGCGGGCCATGACATGGCCGGCGCGAACCCGGCGGGCCATGACATGGCCGGCGCGAACCCGGCGGGCCATGACATGGCCGGCGCGAACCCGGCGGACCGCGGCGTGACCGGCGTGAACCGGACCGGTGGCGGCGTGACGGAGAAGAACGGGGAGAACGGAGTGACGGCATGGCGGTGAGGGTCGTGGTCGCCGACGACCAGGAGCTGGTGCGCGCGGGGTTCGGGATGATCCTCGGCGCCCAGCCGGACATCGAGGTCGTCGCCGAGGTAGGTGACGGCGCCGCGGCCGTCGCGGCCGTCCGCGAGCACCGGCCGGACGTGGTCCTCCTCGACATCCGGATGCCCGTGATGGACGGCATCGAGGCGGCCGGGATCGTGTGCGCGGAAAGCGACTGCAAGGTGCTGATGCTCACCACGTTCGACCTGGACGACTACGTCTACGACGCGCTGCGGGCGGGTGCGAGCGGGTTCCTGCTCAAGGACGTCCGCCGCGACGACCTCGTGCACGCGGTCCGGGTCGTCGCGGCCGGGGACTCGCTGCTCGCCCCGGCCGTCACCAGGAAGCTGATCACCGAGTTCGTCTCCCGGACGGCCCCGCGTCCCGCCGCGCCGTCCGCCGAGCGGCTCGCCGTGCTGACCGCCAGGGAGCGGGAGACGCTCCGGCTGATCGCACGCGGACTGTCCAACGCCGAGATCGCCGAGACCATGGTGGTCAGCGAGCACACGGTCAAGACGCACGTCAGCAACGTGCTGACCAAGCTGGGCCTGCGTGACCGCGTGCAGGCGGTGATCGCCGCCTACGAGACCGGGCTCGCCGTTCCCGGCGGCCCGGCGTGAGGAGGGGCCGTGGCGACCGGTCCCCGCTACCGCTTCCAGAGGCAGAACGGATGACCGGCGGGGTCGAGGTAGACCCGCACGTCGTCCTGCGGCTGGTAGGTCGCGAGGGTCGCCCCCGCGGCGACCGCGTGCACCCCGGCGATGTCCAGGTCGTCCACCTCGATGTCCAGATGCATCATCATCTGCTGGTCATCGGGCCCCGCGGGCCATATCGGCCGGACGTGGTCCTTCTCGGTCTGGAAGGACAGCCCGGCGCCGCCGCCGGGCGCGGCGAGTGAGACCCAGTCGGGCGAGTCCCGCCGGACCTCCCACCCGAGCAGCATCCGGTAGAAGGACGCCAGCTCCCGGGCGTCGGGCGCGCCCAGCACCGTGGCCGTCAGCGTCATCCGCAGCGTCTCCGTCATCCGGTCTCCCTGTGTCCCGCTCCCTGTGTCCCGGCTCCCGCGGCATCCGTGGCGGGGCCCGGCCGGGCGGCCCGCGCGGGCCGCCCGGCCGATCCGGTGCCCCGTTGCCATACCCGGGGCCGCCGCCTCCTCACCTGGAGTCACACGGCTCCGCGTCCTGCCCGGCCGTTCCGGCCCGGCTCCATCCCGTCCGGCCGCCCCCGGCCGGGCCGGCGCGACCGGTCATCGTCCCGCCGGGACCGGGCGGACGATCTCGGCGACCCGTTCCAGCTGTTCGAGCTGCGCGTCCATGTCCGGCGCGGCGAGACGGCAGACCAGGTGCTCCGCGCCCGCCTCCAGGTAGCGGCCCAGCGTGGCGGCCACGTGATCGGCCGGGCCCGCGACCATCGCCTGGATCGTCCGCGCCACCTCGTACGGCACGCCGTAGACGGACCGGCAGTAGGCGTCGAGCTCCCGTTCGCCCCGCGCCACGTCGCCGGTGACCAGGACCGTGACGAACAGCGCCGGGGTGACCGCGCCGGCGGGCCGTCCCGCCTCCGTGGCGGCGCGCCGTACCGTGGCCAGGCCGGCGCGGTAGCCGTCGGGGTCGGGCGGGTAGGGCAGCCAGCCGTCGTAGCGCCGCCCGGCGTGCACCAGGGCCGAAGGGCTCGCCCCGCCCAGCCAGATCGGCGGGCCGCCGGGCCGGTGGGACGGGGTGGATTCGGGCAGGTCGTCGAAGCGCAGTACCGCGCCGTGGAACGCCCGCTCGCCCGACCACAGCGCCCGCCACAGGGCGACCGTGTCGTGCAGCCGACCGAAGCGGCGTTCCCAGGGCACCTCCGACGCGGCGTACTCGATCTCCGACCGGCCGGGGAAGCCCGCGCCCACGGTGACGACCAGCCGGCCCGCCGAAAGATGGTCGACGGTGGCGAGCTCCTGCGCGGCCAGGACCGGCCTGCGGAAGGCGGGCAGCAGCGCCGCGGTGCCGAGCGTGACGCGCTCGGTCGCCGCTGCGAGCGCGGCGAGCGTGGTCAGCGGTTCGGCACGGGCGCCGATCAGGGTGTCGTTGGCCCAGACCGAGTCGTATCCGAGCCGCTCGGCGCGGAGTCCGAAGTCGAGGAGCCGCCGGGCGTCTTTCCACTGACTGTGCTGGGTGGGGAGCAGGACCCCGAGTCGCGTGTTCACAGCGGGGATCGTGCTCCCCGAGGGGAATGCCGGCAATTCCCCGGAGGGAATGGACGGCCTCGGCACACTGGATGCGTGGACTTCCCTCAGACGCTGCGCGCGGCCCGGCGGGGCCGGCACCTCAGCCAGCTCGACCTCGCCCTGCGCGCCGGCACGACACAGCGCCACCTCAGCTTCATGGAGAGCGGCCGTTCCCGGCCGGGCCGGACCATGGTGGTACGGCTCGGCGAGTCGATGGAGCTGCCGCTCAGGGAGCGCAACGAGCTCCTGACCGCGGCCGGATACGCCCCCGTCTACCCGCGGACCCCGCTCGACGACCCCGCCCTCACGCACGTGCGCGCCGCGCTGGGGCACATCCTGACCGGCCACCTCCCCTATCCCGCGGTCGTGGTGGACGCCGATCACGAGCTGGTGCTGGCCAACGACGCGTTCGGCCTGCTCACCGAGGGCGTCGCCGAGCACCTGCTGCGCCCGCCGGTCAACGTGCTGCGCCTCTCCCTGCATCCGCAGGGGCTGGCGCCGCGCATCGTGAACCTGGCGCAGTGGGCGCGGCACATCCTCGACCGCGTTCCCCCGGGTGACCTGCGCGAGGAACTGTCCGGCTACGTGCCGCACGCCGAGCCGGGGCACGACCACGTGGGCTTCGCCGTACCGGTGCGGCTGCGCTCGGCGCACGGTGAGCTGCGGCTGACGACCACGATCACGACGTTCGCGACCGCGCTCGACGTGACCGTGGCGGAGCTGAAGCTGGAGGCGTTCCTGCCCGCCGACGCGGCCACCGCGGCGGTGCTGGCCGGCGGCTCCCGGGCGGCGGACCATGGGGACGGCCCCGGGACGGCGCGCCGGCCGGCCGTCACCCGGGGAACTGGTAGTCGGCGGTGATGCGGCCCTCACCGTCGAGGACGAGGATCTCCAGACCGCCGCCCAGCGCCTCGCCGCCACCCGCGGGCACCATCTCCCAGGTCAGCTTGACGACGTCGTCCAGGCGGACGGGCTCACCTCCCTGCCGGAAGACGAACTCGCCCGGGGCGACGAACTCCTCGTGGGCGCGGCTCACCCGGACGTCGATCTCGTCGTACCCGCGGGCCCGGAGCGTCGAATGGTCGAAGCCCAGCTTCGCGGCGGCCTCCCGGATCTCCTCGGACGGGTGCAGGACGTGGACGCCGTCCTCGGCCCACAGCTCCTCGATCGTCTTGCGGCGCAGCCCTCCGTCCGGCTCGTTCCAGAGGGCGACGTAGCGTTCGGTCAGTTCCCGGACGCGGATGTCGGTCACCGTTCCTCCTCGGCTGGTGTGTCGGTGTTCCCGTGTTCCGGTCCCACCCTGCGGCCGGGGCCGCCGACCGGCAATTCCCCGCGGGGAATGAGCGGCCGATACGGCGTGGCGGAGCCCGCCGGGAGCACGGGCGGCGAGCTGTTCGGACGGGCGGCGCCCGAGACGGTACGGCGTCGCCGCTACCTGGCGCGGAGCCGGCCGAGGGTGTGGCCGGTGGCCTGCTTGAACAGGTACTCGGCGCGCTCGTAGGAGAGTCTGCGGCGGCCGGTCTCGGGGCACAGGTCACCGGGCGCCGGGGGGCGGCCCGGCCCCGGTCTGCGCTCGGACAGGAACAGCGGGCCGCGGCGACGGCCCGCGACGAGCCCGGGGAGCAGTTCGGCGACGCCGTCCCCCCAGCGGATCCAGCCGGACCCGCCGGCCGTCCGGGCACGCCTTCCGGCCAGGTCGAGGTTCTCGACGTTGAGCGCGAGCACCGGGCCGACGCCCGCCGCGCTCTCGTGCAGCAACAGCCACAGGACGCGCTCGCGCAGCGCGATGTCCGGTCGCTCCCCCAGCGCCTCGACGCGCGACCGGTCGATCGGGCGGGTCCGCCCCCGGGGCTCGTACCGGCGGCCGAGCCCGGCGGCCAGGTCACCGTCCGGCCCGCCGGTCGGCCGGCCCTGTGCCGCCGCCCAGGCGGAGAAGGAGCGGACCGCGCCGCGGTGCCGGTTCCACGTCGCCGGCGCGGCGCTCCCCCAGGCCGCGGCGAAGACCCGGGCCACCCGCCCGGCGCCGACGTCCGCCAGCGGGACGTCGTCGCCGATCTCGCGGCGCAGGCGGCCCATGGTCTGGCCGTAGGAGCGGACGGTCGCGGCGTCCAGGTCCTCGCGGGCGAGGAAGTCGTCCGCCGCCTCGCCCAGGGTGACGGTCCCGCCCGGGGCCGCCCGCACGGCCGCCGCCGCGTCGGCGCAGGCCGCGGCGCGTTCCAGGAGGACCGTGCGTTCGGGCACGTTGCGGGTGAGCGCGGCGGCGCGTTCGAACTCGCGCCGGGCCTCCTCGTGGCGGCCGAGCCTGGCCAGCAGGTCGCCGCGCACGCTGGGCAGGCGGTGGTAGCCGCCGAGCGCCGGCTCGCCGGCCAGCGCGTCGACGGCGGCCAGGCCCACCTCGGGGTCGTACGCCATGGCCAGCGCGACCGCGCGGTTGAGCCGTACGACGGGTGTGGGCAGCACCCGGATCAGCACCTCGTACAGTTCGGCGATCCGCTTCCAGTCGGTCTCCTCCGCCGTGGCCGCCTGCGCGTGGCAGGCGGCGATGGCGGCCTGGAGCACGTACGGTCCCAGGGGGCCGCCGCACTTCCTGGCGCGCAGCAGGGCCTCGAAGCCGCGGTGGATGAGGAGCCGGTCCCAGCGCCCGCGGTTCTGCTCGTGCAGCGCGAGGGGCCGGCCCGACGGGTCGTTCCGGGCGGCCAGCCGGGACGCCTGGAGCTCCGTCAACGCGACCAGGCCGTGCACCTCGGCCTCGCCCGGAGCGAGCCCGGCCAGCAGGCGGCCCAGGCGCAGCGCCTCGTGGCAGAGGTCCCGGCGCGTCCAGTCCTCGCCCGCGGTCGCCGCGTACCCCTCGTTGAAGACGAGGTAGACGACCTCCAGTACGGACGACAGGCGCGCCGCCCGGTCCGGGCCCTCCGGGACCTCGAAGGGGACCCGGAGGTCGGCGAGGGTGCGCTTGGCGCGGACGACGCGCTGCGCGACGGTCGCCTCGGAGACGAGGAACGCGCGGGCGATCTCCTCGGTGCGCAGGCCGCCGATCAGCTTCAGCGTCAGGGCCACCCGGGACTCGGTGGACAGCGCCGGGTGGCAGGAGACGAACATCAGGCGCAGGACGTCGTCGCCCACCTCGCCGTCGAGGACGCCGAGGGCCTCGTCGACGCCGGCCTCGCCGGTGTCCGGCCGGGTGGCGAGGTCGTGGGCGAGCAGTTCGTTCCCGCGTTCGTGCCGCTCACCGCGCCGCAGGTGGTCGACGGCGCGGCGCTTGGAGACGGCCATGAGCCAGGCGCCCGGGTTGTCCGGCACTCCCGCCTGGGGCCACTGTTCGAGGGCGGCGAGGAGCGCGTCCTGGGCGAGCTCCTCGGCCAGCCCCACGTCGCCCACCATCCGGACGAGCCCGGCGATGATCCTCGCCGACTCCATCCTCCAGACCGCGCCGACCACGCCGCGGGCGTCCCCGGCCCGGCTTCCGTCCCCGGTCCCGCCTCCGCTCCAGGTCTCGCCTTCGGCCCCGTTCTCACTCCCGTTTCCGGACGTCACCGGCCCGTCTCCGCTCCCGTCTCCGCTCCCGGACGTCACGCGTCCGTCCCCGTTCCCGTTCCGGACGCCAGGTGCCCGATCATCGGCGGCGCCCGGCCCGGCGCGCAAGCGCGGGCTCAGCCCTGCGGGCCGAAGACCTGCTGGATGTGGCCCTCACCGTCACCGATGATCTTCCAGAAGCGACGGGACATCTCGACGGCCTCCTCCTTGGAGCGCGTCTCGATGAGCGCGAAGCTCACGATCGCCTCCTTGGCCTCGGTGAACGGCCCGTCGGTGACGGTGATCTTCCCGCCGGACGCCGAGACGTGGATGCCGGCCGGGTCCAGGCCCCCGGTGGCGAGCAGCACTCCCGCGCGGGTCATCTCCTCGACGAACGCCGCCATCTCGGCCATGACCTCCGGGGTCGGAGGAGCCGCGTCGATGCCCTTGGTGGTCATCAGGAACCGCATCGTCATATCTCCCTCGTTCGCCGGGCTGTCATTCCCGGCTTTTGTACCGGACTCCGCCGGGGTGACCGATTCTCTCCGGTCTCCGGCTACGCGTCGAACGAGGTGGGCGGATATCGACATCCGGTGCCCGACCTGGGAGACCGCGCGATGTGACAGGGAACGCCATGTGACAGGGAACGCATGACGTCGCAGGTCAGTACGGGCCGGACGCGTGGCGGCGCGGCGGTGTCGAATCCGCCCCGCCCCGTTCGACGTGTCAGCGAGGCCGGACGGAAGCCGGCCGCTCGAACACCCCGGTGGAGAACCCGCCGCAGGAGAGGACAAGCAACCATGACCGCCGTCCGGCCCGCCCCCGCCATCCCCGCCCGCCGTACCACCCACGCCGGCACCGCCGAACGGTCCGAGGCCGCCGCCCGGCCCGGTGCCGCCGCCCCGGCCACGCGTCTCCTGCTCACCTGCCTGGTGGCGGCCACGCCCGTCTTCGGGTTCGTGTCACTGGCCCAGGTCTTCACCCGTCAGGGCTTCGACCTGCTCCGCCACCCGCTGAGCATGCTCAGCACCGGCGAGCTCGGCTGGATCCAGATCACGAACTTCCTGGTCTCCGGCGCGCTGACGATCGCCGGGGCGACCGGGCTCCGCCGCGTCATGCGCGGCACGCCCGGCGGGACCTGGGCGCCCCGGCTGCTCCTGGTCAACGGCGTCATGCTGGCCGTCGCCGGGGTGTTCGTCATGGATCCGGGCGACGGCTTCCCGGCCGGCACCCCGCTGGGCCAGCCGACGGCCATGAGCTGGCACGCCATGGCGCACATGGCCGCCGGGTCCGTCGCGTTCACCGCGCTCATCGCCGCCTGCTTCGTGCTGGGCCGCCACTTCTCCCGCGCCGGCCGTACCGGTTTCGCCGTGGCCTCGCGGGTCAGCGGCGCCGCCCTCCTCCTCGGCAACGGCTGGGCGATGTCGGGCGGGCGCGCCGGTTCCCTCACCCTGTGCGTCGGCGTGCTGGTCGCGATGGCGTGGGCCGGCGTGGCCGCGGCGGACCGGCTGGCCGCGCTCCGGCGGGCCGCCTGACGCGGAACCGCGGGACCGCCGGCCGTACCGGGGCCGGGATCCGGGACGTCCCGGATCCCGGCCCCGGTACGGCCGGCCCGTATCCGGCCCGAGTACGACCGGCCCGCGCGGACGGGGCGGGCTACGATGGCCGGCCATGATCGAACCGGACTTCCTGAGCACCACCCGCACCGCCTACGACGCGGTCGCCGACACCTACGCCGAGCTCATCAGCCCGAAGTTCGCGAGCACACCGCTGGTCCGCGCGATGATCACCCCGTTCGCCGAGCTGGTCCGGGCCACCGGTGGGCGGGTCGCCGACCTCGGCTGCGGCCCGGGCCACGTGACGGCCCACCTGAGCGCCCTCGGGCTGGACGTCTTCGGCGTCGACCTGTCCGCGGAGATGGTCGCCCTGGCCCGCCGTACCCATCCGGAGTTGCGGTTCGAGGAGGGCTCGATGTTCGCCCTCGACCTACCGGACGAAGCGCTCGGCGGTGTCCTCGCCAACTACTCGATCATCCACACCCCGCCGGAGCGGGTTCCCGAAATGCTCGCCGAGTTCTCCCGGGTGCTGGCCCCGGGCGGCCACCTGCTGGTCGCCTTCCAGGCCCACGAGGACCCCTCGGCGGCACCGGAGGCGTTCGACCACGCCGTGGCGCTCGCCTACCGCTGGTCGCCCGACCACGTCTCCCGTCTGCTCCGCGAGGCCGGGGTCGCCGAGGTGGCCCGCATGGTGATCTCGCCGGACGAGGACGAGAAGCGGGGGTTCCCGCAGGCGTTCGTGCTGGCCCGCAAACCGGCCGCGCTCGGCTAGGTGCTGCCTCGTGGACGATCTCGCCTGCCGCGGTCGTCCACGGAACGGAACCCGGGGACGACGTCTCCACGGGCCGGGCCCCACGCGGTGGGGCCCGGCCCGTGCCGTGCTCCCCGGTCGATGCCCCCGGTCAGTCCCGCGGCATCATCCGCAGCACCCTGCCCTTCACGCTCGCCGTCAGGTAGGCGGCGCCGTAGCCGTCGGATACGTAGACGAGGAGGACCGGTTGGCCCCCCGCGAAGACCCAGCCGCCCTCCGCTATCACGTAGTGGCCGGTCGGACGGGTGATGCCGAGCTTCCGGTCCGCCGTGCGCAGCAGCGCCGGAAGCGCGTCCCAGTTGAACGACTCCGGCTTCACCCGCTTCTGGAGCGGCGTCACGGTGCTTCCCTTGGTCCGGTTCACCTGGCCGTCCCGGTAGGTGTAGATGTCGTAGAGCTTCTTATCGCCGGGGACGAGGGCCTGGGCCACCACGTACTCGTCGTACACGACGAATCCCACGAAGTCGGTGCCGCCCGTCGCCTTCCTCAGCACCTTGATCACCTCCCTGACCCGGCGCGGGTCCAGCAGCGTTCCGGAGCCGGTGTTCTCCTCCGGCTCGGAACCGGTGCTCTCCTCCGGCTCGGGGGCCGCGCTCCTTCCGGCCCGCTTCGTGCCGGCGATGACCGGGGTGCGCGCGGAGCCGCCGGTGGGCTGTGACGCCCCCGGGTCCGCCCCGCCTCCGAACCCGCCCGGAACGTTGAGGAGGACCACGGCGGTGAGGACCACGCTGAGCGTGACGGCCCCGGTGACCGTCACGGCACGGAACCGGCGTGGGCCGCCGCGCGACACCGGAAGCCCGGGGTGCGTGTTCGAGGCCGGGTCGGCCGCCCAGCCCAGCATCCGGTCGAGCTCCGCGGCGGGCGGGCGGGCGGCGGGGTCCTGCGCCAGCAGGGCCGCCAGCACGGGCGCCAGCGGGCCGGCCCGGCGCGGAGGCGGGACGTGGCCGTTCAGCACGGCCGCGAGCGTGGCCATGGTGGTCTCGCGGCGCATGGGGTGGTACCCCTCCACCGCCACGTACAGCAGCATGCCCAGCGACCACAGGTCCGAGGCGGGGTCGCCTTCCCGGCCGCGCAGCCGTTCCGGCGCGATGTACTCGGGTGAGCCGACCAGCTGACCGCTGGCCGTGAGGCTGGGCGCGTCGTGCAGCGCCGCGATGCCGAAGTCGGTGAGCACCGGGCTGCCGTCGTCGCGCAGCAGGACGTTCGCCGGTTTCACGTCGCGGTGGCAGATTCCCGCCGCGTGAGCGGTCCACAGAGCGGCCAGGACGCCTCTCCCCAGGCGCGCCGCCTCCGCCGGCGTCAGCGGCCCCTCCGCCAGACGGTCCTGCAGCGAACGGCCGCGCACCAGCTCCATGACGATCCACGGGTGCGCCGTCTCGCCCGCGTCCACGATGTGGTGGATGGTCACCACGTTGGGGTGGTTGAGCCGGGCCAGCGCCCGCGCCTCGCGCAGCACCCGCTCGCGCAGCATCCGCGCCCTGTCCGGATCGTCCTCCGTCGCGCCCGACGGACGGACCTCCTTCAGGGCGACCTCCCGGTGGAGGGCGAGGTCGTGGGCGCGCCACACCGTGCCCATGCCACCGCTTCCCAGCCGCTCCAGCAGCTCGAAACGGTTGTCGATCAAAACCCGCCCGGACGTCACGGCAGACAGCCTAGAGCCCGCACAAGCGGGCGGAAGGGGCAAATGACCACTGTCGCCGCGCCGAAGCCGCCGAACGGGACGGACACGGGCGGCGCGGGAGGCGCGGCGGTCAGAAGAGGGTCAGCGGTTCCGCCGGCATGGGTTCGGGGAGCGGTTCGACCTCGGGCAGGTGGGCCCGTACCTCGTCGTGGAAACGGCGGGCGAGCATCAGCGCGTCGGCGTTGTCGGGCGTGTGGATGAACACGGTCGGCGAGCGGCCTTCGCGCAGCCATTCGACGACCGTGCCGACCCATGGCCGCCAGCCCTCGGCCGTGCGCTCGGCCGAGTCCCGGCCGAGGTAACGAATGATCGGGCGGTCGGTGAGGGCGGCCGACCGGCGCGGCAGGCGCGGCTTCCTCGTCCACGCCTCCCGCTCGGCGTCGCTGGTCGGAGGGCTCCGGAAGAGGGCGGTCGTGTCGAACGGGACCCACTCGGCGCCCACGCCGCCGAGGACCCCTTCGAGCAGCCGCCCGGCGCGCTCGTCCTCGAAGAACGCGCGGTGCCGGACCTCGACGGCGTACCTGTGCGAGCGGGGAAGCCCGCGGAGGAAACCCGCCAGGACGCCGAGGTCGGCCGGGGCGAACGACCCGGGAAGCTGGACCCAGAGGGTCTCGGCCCGCGGCCCGAGCGGCTCGATCGCCTCCAGGAACGCCGCCAGCTCCTCGTCGGCGCCGGGACCGGTGAGGCGGCGCTCATGCGTGATCGACTTGGGCAGCTTGGCCACGAAGCGGAAGTCCGGGGAGGTCTGCCGCGCCCACGACTCCACCGTGCTCCGCGCCGGGGTCGCGTAGAACGTCGTGTTGCCCTCCACCGCGTCGCACCAGGTCGCGTATGCCCGCAGGCGCTCGCCGGGCGGGAGCGGGTGGGGCAGGAAGCGCCCCTGCCATGGCGTATGGGTCCACATCGCGCATCCCACATGAAGCCGCATGCCCCGACGCTATCCGAACCCGTCTCCCGCACCCGAAACCACCGACAAGCATTTCGTCCTTGACAAAAAAAGTTTTCGGAGCATAGTCTTTGATCACACGGAACGCCGCGGCCGGGGAGACCGGTCGGCGGGGTTCCGCCGGACCCGCCGGGCGGGCGGCCTCGCGACCGGAACGACCGCGGAGCCGCCCGCCCGGCGGACGAGCCGGCCACCTCGACGACACAACCCGAAGGAGCACCTCCCATGCGCATCCTGGTCAGCGAGTTCATCAGCCTCGACGGCGTCGTGCAGGCACCGGGCGGGGTCGACGAGGACACCGACGGCGGCTTCGCCCACGGCGGCTGGTCGCACCAGTTCTTCGACCCGGAGGTCGTGGGCGGCTCCTTCGACGACGCGCTGAGCAACGCCGAGGCGCTGCTGTTCGGACGCCGCACCTGGCAGACGATGGCCGCGGCGTGGCCCGGACAGGCCGGCGACCCGTTCGCCGACCGGATGAACTCCATCCGGAAGTACGTCGTCTCCGACACGCTGGGCGAGAACGACCTGACGTGGAACAACACCGCGCTCATCCCCGGCGGCGAGGCGGTCGCCCACATCCGGAAGCTGCGCGAGACCGAGGGCGGCGACGTGGTCGTCATGGGCAGCCCCACGCTCGTGCGCGCCCTCCTGCGCGAGGGTCTGGTCGACGAGCTCCGGCTCGTGGTCATGCCGGTTCTTCTCGGCGGCGGCAAGAAGATCTTCCCGGACGACGGCGCGCTGCGCGCGTTCGAGCTGGTCTCCACGACCACCGGCGGCGCCGGCGCGAACGTGTGCGTCTACCGGGCGGCCACCGGGAAGTAGACCGCACCGGGCGGCGCCTGCCGCGCTCGCGGTGCCGCCCGCGGGAGGTCCGGGCCGGGGGACGACCGCACCCGGCCCGGCCCGCGGCCACGTGGGCTCGGAGCCCCGGCCGCGTGGGCTCAGGGCCCCGGCCGCATGGGCCCGGGCCCCGGCTCCATGCCCTGTCGCCGCCCCGGAGGCTCACCCCGCGACGCCGGTCCGGTGGTCATCCGGCCCCCACCGTGTCCCGTGGCGGCACCGGAGCGGAGACCCGGCCTTCTCTCAGTCCTCGCCGCGGTAGCCGCGCAGCTCGCGGCGGGCCCGGTGACGGCTCCGGCGGCGCTCCTCGCGCCGGAGGTGGTACCACTCCCGGTTGCCGCCCCTGGTGAGGTTGCCGAACACGTAGTGGGCCGGGCCGCCCCAGTGGCAACCGGCCGCGCGGCGACTCAGGGACGCGCTGCCGGCCGTGATCTCGTCCGGCAGCGTGCAGTGCCCGAACCGGTGGTCGTGTACGGGGAGGCAGGTCACCATCGGTGCGTCGGCCATCCGCACCCACCAGGGCCGGGTCTTGTCGGTCTTGCTCATACGGTCACCTTTCGGCTCCGTGACACCCCGGGGTGGGGCCGTCACAAGACCGGATGCACCGTGATCACCTCCGATGTCGCGCGTGACGCGCCGGAACCGCGTGCTTCCCCGCGACGCGCCGAGCGCGGGGACGGCCGAGCCGGTAGGGGCGACGGCGAGACCGACGCGACGTACGCCCCGGAGCCAGGCTACCGCCGGCGGCCATGGCGGCCGATGGCGATGACTGCCGGTGGTGACGGCTGGCGGTGGTGACGGCTGGTGGCGATCCGCCGCCCGGGCCGGCGCGAACCCGTGTATATTCTCGGGACCGAAATGGCGATCCACCGTCTGACCTGGTGCGGCCTCGGACATATCCTCGGACCGAAATCACGGCCCCGCCGCGCTTCTCCTCACTTTTGTGATCTTCATGTATCACCAATCCCGACAATCATCCATATTTTATCAAATATAGAACATACAAGATATTTACTGGCATATCCGCAAAGGTTAGGAAAACGCGAGTCACGGGTGATGCCGTTCTGGTGTACTGGGGCCTGAGGTACTAGAGAGAACGTCTCTCCGAGGTCTCAAGCTCGCCACCGAAGCCGTACGGCGGACCCACGACACCGGCCGCTCCCGGCGGTGCGGTCCCGCTCCACGTGGAGCGCCGCCGGCATCCGGGATCGCGACCGGCGGCACACAGGGCGCGGAGAGAGCGGGAGAAGCCGTCGAGCACGAGATTCCGACGGCCGTCCGGCAAGGCTGACGCGGCGGACTCCCGGGACGAGGACGGGTCCCCAGGAGCGCCGCGGCTGATTCGACACGCCCCGAGGAGATGCCAATGCTTAAGATCATTTGCTCGATGTGCGGCAGAGGGCACTACGGCCCGTGCATGCCCGGCACCCAGGCGGCCCCGGAGGCTCCGGCGACCTGATCACCGCGAGACCGGCGGGTTCCGGCGGGCTCGCTCCGGCGCCGGCGGGATTTCGACAGACCCTTTCCGGTGCCGGCGGTTTTCGGCGAGCCCGTTTCCTGACCATACGGCCGCCTGTTTTCGTCTCTTCCGGTCCCGATGGCCACAGGACCACTTTTCTTCCTCCTGGATTTCCGGAGCTCCTAGTGAAATAATTCGATTTTGAAGAAAAAACCCAACCCGGAAGGGCTCGGGGTGGAGTTCCGTATTCTCGGTCCTGTGGAGCTGTCGGCCGACGGCCTGCACCTCGGGCTTGGCTCGGCCAAGGAACGCCAGGTGCTGGCGATGCTGCTGCTGACAGCGGGACGCCCGCTGCCGGCCGAATCCCTGATCGACCGGCTCTGGGGTGCGAACCCGCCGCCCAAACCCCGCGACAGCCTCTACGCCTACATCGCGCGGCTCCGCGGCCGTCTGGCCGCGCTCAGGGACGGGACGGCCCGGCTGTTCTCGGGCTCGGGAGCCTACACCCTGGAGGTCGATCCCGACCGCGTCGACCTGCACCGGTTCCGGCGGCTGTGCGACCAGGCACAGGCCATCGCCGAGAGCGGCGACCCGGAGCACGCCCTGCGGCTGCTCCGCGAAGCCGACGCGCTCTGGCGTGGCGAGGCACTGGCCGGAATGGACGGCGACTGGGCGAGGGAGATCCGCACCGCCCTGGAGAGCGAGCGCCGGACGGCGACGCAGAGACGCGTCGCCGTACAACTCGATCTGGGACAGCACGCGGACCTCGTCGCGGAACTGTACGGGCTCGTCGCGCAGCACCCCCTCGACGAGGAGTTCATCAGGTACCTGATGGTGGCTCTCTATCGTTGCGGCCGCCAGGCGGACGCCCTGGAGACGTACCACCAGGCTCGCCGCCGCCTGAACACCGAACTGGCGATGGAGCCCGGACCGGCCCTGCGGGACACGCACCAGCGCGTCCTGCGCGGTGATCCGGAGATCGCGGGGCCACCGGGCCGTCAGAGGATCGTCGATCAGGCGGCCCCGAACGACCTGCCCCGGGGGATCTCGAACTTCACCGGGCGGACCGCGGAGATGGAGCGGTTGCTCGGCGCCCTCGACGAGGAGTCGCTCGGCGACGCGGCCCCGGTCGAGGTGATCGACGGCATGCCCGGGGTGGGAAAGACCGTCCTGACCGTTCGCCTCGCGCACCGGCTGGCGCCACGCTATCCGGACGGGCAGCTCTTCCTGCGGCTGCGCGCTCACGACCCGAGCCAGGACCCGCTCGACCCCCGGGAGGGCCTCGCGGTCCTCCTCCGGCGCCTGGGCGTGTCACGCAACCGGATACCGGCCTCCCTCGACGACAGAGCGGCGCTGTGGCGGAGCGAGCTGGCCGACCGCAGAGCGATCATCGTGCTGGACGACGCGGCGGACCAGGACCAGATCCGCCCCTTTCTGCCGGGCGCGCCGGGCTGCCTGGTGCTGGTCAGCAGCCGCCGCAGGCTGACCGGGCTCGAAGGGGTCGACTCGCTGTCCCTGGACGTCCTTCCGACGCCGGACGCCATGGCCCTGTTCCGCAGGGTCGTCGGAGACGACCGGCCCATGGCGCCGGATGACGTCGAAACGGTCGTACGGCTCTGCGGTCACCTGCCCCTGGCCATCCAGCTGGTGGCGAGCCAGCTCCGCCACCGGCCGGCCCGCGGCGTCGCCGACCTCGTCACCCGGCTCTCGGGAGCCAGGCTCCGGCTTTCCGACATCAGGGCGGGAGACCGGGACATCGCCGCGGCCTTCGAGCTGTCCTACCGCGGGCTGACCGACGAGATGCGCCGGGCGTTCCGCCGGCTCGGCCTGCACCCCGGGATCGATCTCACCGTGCACTCGGCCTCCGCCCTCATCGGCTGTGACCTGTCCGTGGGCGAGCGCCTGCTCGAAGACCTCCTCGACCACCACCTGGTCGAGGAGGCGGTGGCCGGCAGGGTCCGGCTGCACGGCCTGCTGTGGAAGTTCGCCGCCGAACGGGCCCTCTCCGAGGAGTCCGAGGACGAGGCCCGCCGGGCCGTACACCGGCTCCTCGACCACTACCTCCACCTCGCGGACAGGGCGGACCGCGCCCTGAACCCGCACCGCCGCCGGGGCCGGATCGAGATCGTCCACGTACCCGAGAGCCCGCCGCCGCTGCGGACCGCCGCCGAGGCGCAGGAGTGGCTGAAGGCCGAACGCGTCAACCTCGTCGCGAGCGCGCAGTACGCGGCCGACCACCGATGGCGCCCCCATGCCCGGCGGCTCCCGCAGGCGCTCGCGGCCTTCCTCGAACGTTTCGGGCACTGGGACGACGCCGTGGCGACCCACGAGAAGGCCCTGGCCGCCTGCCGCGACATGGGCGATCGGGCGGGCGAGGCCGAAGCGCTGCTGGAGCTCAGCCTGCTGCGCGGTCACACCGGCCACTTCGAGCTCGCCCTCGGCTACTGCCAGGAGGCCCTGGCGATCCACCGCTCCATCGGCGACCGCCTCGGCGAGGCGGAGACGCTCGACCAGCAGGGGCGCGTGTGCTGGTACTCGGGACGCTTCAAGGCGGCGCTCACCCACACGACGGAGGCCCTGACCATATTCAGGAGCGTCGGCGACCTGCGCGGCGAGTGCCAGGCGCTCGTGCACAAGGGGATCCTGCTGTGGCAGGCGGGCAGGTACCGGGAGGCCGTCACCGACTTCGAAGAGGTCATGGACCTCAACCGCGACCTCGGGGACCGGCGCCTCCAGGCGCAGGTGGAGAACAACATCGGCGAGATCGCGCTGCGCCTCGGGGACGGCCGGCGGGCCCTGCGGATGTTCCACGACGTCCTGACCACGATCCGGGACATCGGATGGGCGCAGAGCGAGGGCGTCGTCCTCAACAACATCGGGAACGCCTACGAGCACGTCGGCGAGCACGGTGAGGCGCTCCGCTTCTACCGGGAGGCGCTGAAGATCTACCAGGCCACCGGGGACCGCCGGAACACGGCCAACGTGCTGAACAACATCGGCTACACCTACGTACGCGACCAGCGGTACGCCGAGGGGCTCATCCACCACCAGAAGGCTCTCGGCATCGCGCAGGCGATCACCGATCCCTTCGAGGAGTCGCGCGCCCTGCGAGGCGTCGGCGCGGCCCATCGGGGCACCGGCCACTACGGCGCGGCGCTCGAAGCCCTCCGTACGGCGTTGCGGCTCGCCGGCGACCTCGACGACCCCTACGAGCGGGCCTGCTGCCTCGAAGGGCTCGGCGACGCGACACTCCACGTCCAGGGCCATGATTCGGCCGAACCGCTGTGGAACGAGGCCCTGGCGATCTTCGAACGGCTGAACGTGCCCGAGCAGACGGCCCTGCGGGCGCGGCTGCACGGGCTCGATGTGACCGCTTCCTGACCGGTGTGTTCTCAGACCCGCCGGGCTCAGGCATGCGCGCTCGGGAATGGCCCGCTTCGCCCGGGTCATCCATACCTAATTTACATAATTGGATTTTTCTGGATATGCCGCACGATGCTTCCCGGCATGGTTAACATGTGACCAACGTGACAACAGTTAACCGAGGGGAGGCAGTGATGTTCACTCCATTCCAGATGATCTACATCATCGTCATCTGAATCGATCGGGTCATCGGCGCCCGAGTGGCCGTCCGCCACGAAAACGCCGATCTCGACGCGGTGCCCGGGTACGACGCGTGAGCCGGGCGACTCCGCGAACGAACGCGTGGCCTCGTGCGATCGTCGCACACGGCCCCGGAACGCGATCCATCACGCAGGAGCGATCAGCCGCCGCCGCGGAACGATCGATGACGGCGCACGCCGAAAGTCGCCATGGCCGACCGGCGTTCCGGTATGACATCACCGGCCGGCGGCGGCCGATGCTCCCGACCTTTTTGTCAACAGCCGCTCGATTTCCCCGACCGAGCTCGAAACATATATCGATTTCATCCGGACGGCGGTGGAGAACTCCCGGCGGAGTTCCCCGGCACCGATTCCGGACCGCCCGTTCCCATGACCCGAAAGCCGTCCCGCATCGGGTCCGGCGGCAGGCCCGAAAGCCGTTTTCCACGCCTGACCTGGACTGCAAGGTAACGGCAAGATTGTCATCAAGGTACGGCGCGCACCCTGACCGCGGGTGAGGAACCTCACCCGCGGAACACAGGACCGAGCCCGGGGCACAACCGGCCACAGTGGCCGGAGGCAGCGCCCGGTACGAAGCACGCGGCCGGCATCTCCCGCGAGATGCGAAGCCCGACGATCCTCGCGGCTGCCGGTGGCGTGTCGTCAGGACGGCCGATTCGGCTGGACTGCCGGCCTCTCGAGACCTGGATCCGCCGGTCATCTCCATGAGAGGTCGCCATGGGCCTGACGGAGCCGGTCGCAGGAAGAACATTCGTGAGGATCCGCGGCGCGCGGCGGAGGTGCGCCGGCCGTACGGGAGGTCCCCTCCGCGGAGGGGATCCGGGACCGGGGGACGGTGCCGCGGCGGCCACCGGCGTGACCCCCCGGGACCGATCATGACGTGGTCGGACACCGTCTTCCTCACGACCATGGGCGTCGCCTCGGGCGCGCTCAACACGGTCGTCGCCGGAGGGTCGCTGGTCAGCTTCCCCGTGCTGATCTGGCTGGGATATCCGCCGTTGCTGGCCAACATCATCAACGGCCTGGGCCTGCTGCCCGGAGGGATCTCCGGGGCGTACGGCTATCGCACCTGGCTGCCCAAGCAGCCGGCGCTCCTGGTGAAGATCATCGTGGTGGCGGTGGCCGGCGGCCTCGTGGGCAGCGTGCTCCTGCTCAGCCTCCCGGCCAGATACTTCGCGTCGGCCACGCCGGTGCTCATCCTCGCCGCCACGGCCCTGGCCGCGGCGCAACCGCTGATGAGCCGCCGTACCCGGCGGGAGTCCGGCGTCCCGGCCCGGGAGACCGTGTCCCAGCCCGCGTCCCGGCCCGCCTTGGTGCTCGTGCCGGCCGCCTCGGGGCCGTCTCCCGCCGGTGTGGGACCCGATCCGGCGGGAGACGGTCCGGCCGTCGAGGTCGTCGCGACCGCGGACACCGCGGTCGCCGACCCCGCGACCGCCGATCCGGACCGCCACGCCGCCACCGGCGAGTCGCACTCCAGCCGCCTTCGCCGCCTCGGGCCGTGGGCCATGATGCTGGCCGTCAGCGTCTACGGGGGCTACTGGGTGGTGGCTCTCGGCGTGCTGTTGTTCTCGGTGTTCAACGTGGCGTTCCCGCGCATGTCGCTCCAGCAGATCAACGCCCTCAAGATCCTCACCGCGACGACGATCAACGCCACGGGCACGGTGGTCTTCATCATGACCGGGCATCTGCTGCCGGTCTGGCAACCCGTTCTGCTGCTCGGCGCCGGCGCCCTTCTCGGCGGCTGGGTCGGTGCGGTGCTCGGCCGGCGAATGCGGGCCTCGTACCTGCGGACGCTCGTGATGGTCATAGGCCTGTTCTCGGCCATCTGGCTGCTCACCTGATGCCGCCGGTGGCGCGGAGCGGCGCGGCTCCCGTCACCGGCCACACCCCGCGCCGTGAGGGGCCCCCGGCAGTCCGCGACGCGGCCGGGGGCCGGCTCCGGTCCGCACGGACACGACCGATCACGGCCGGGCCGCGGACGCACAGACCGGCCGGACGGCCCCGCCGTGTGTGACAGGCGTCCGGATGCGGCCGGGGAAGGCCCCTCCCGACCTTATTCAGCCTTGTCTTATATAAGCCTTGGGTGAGACCGTTGACCCGGGGCACGCGCTCGATCCGGCGTAGGGCGGATCCCGCACGTGACGGACAGGAGAACGAGGTGGCCGAGACGACGCCGACCGGGACCACGGTGGCCGAGGTGATGGCCGAGCTGGCCGGGCTTGAGGACCCGAGGGCCCGCGAGGTGAACGAGAGGCACGGCGACGATCACGGTGTGAACCTCGGCAGGCTGCGCGCGCTCGCCAAGCGGCTGAAGACACAGCAGGAGCTCGCGCGCCGGCTCTGGGAGACGGGTGACACCGCGGCGAGGCTGCTGGCCCTCCTGATCTGCCGCCCGAAGGCGTTCGGGCGTGACGAGCTGGACGCCATGCTGCGTGAGGCGCGCACCCCCAAGGTGCACGACTGGCTCGTGAACTACGTGGTGAAGAAGAACCCGCACTCCGAGGAGCTGCGCCTGGCCTGGTCCACCGACCCGGATCCGGCGGTCGCGGCCGCCGGCTGGGCGCTGACCGCCGAACGCGTGTCGAGGAAGCCCGAGGGCCTCGACCTCGCGGGACTGCTCGACGTCATCGAGGCGGAGATGAAGGGCGCCCCGGATCGCCTGCAGTGGGCGATGAACACCTGCCTGGCCCAGATCGGGATCGAGCACGCCGGGCACCGCGCCCGTGCGATCGGCATCGGTGAGCGCCTGGGGGTGCTCAGGGACTACCCGACCTCCCCGGGCTGCACGTCTCCGTTCGCACCCGTCTGGATCACCGAGATGGTGCGCCGGCAGGGCGGCGAGGCGTCGTGAGCGGGCCCGCCGGCGGCGGCCCGGCCCACATGGCCTGACCGGCGGTCGTGGCCTGACCGGCACCGGTCGGCGAGGGGAAGGGCGCGGCCTCGCCGTGCGCCCTTCCGGCACCTGACAGCCCCGTACCGAGGACCCTCCGTACGGGGCTTCTTCTCGCCGCCGATCGTCTCCCGCGGACGTCCCTTCCCGCCCCTCACCTGCCCGTACAGAGATCGCCGCCACCCGCGGCACCGTCCGGTGCGGAGCCGTACGGCATGTCAAGCGCCGGTCTTTGGCAGAAAACTGCAGCCCCGGGCAGTTTGCTGCACCCGAAACTCCTGTTCCGGCGACCCGGGGTCACGCAGAGTTGGGCATACGCAAGCAGATAGGCACTTCGAGATGAGGATGAGGAAATGGCAACACCTGGCACCGCGTCCGACTCCTTGTCCGTATCCCTGCCGTCGCTGGAGGAGGTCCGGCCCGGCCCCGTGACCCCTCCGCTTCTCCGGACGGGGTTCGCCAGTCCCGGCACGCCGAACTACCGATTCTGCGTCGACAGCGTGAAGCGCAAGTACCTCGACCGGTACGGCGCCGTCGTCACCCCCGGCCCCGACCTGTTCGTCACCGCGTGGGACGGCGCCCGCGACTCGCCCACCTCCGGCCGCATCCTGGGCGTCGCGGGGCTCACCACCGCCGCCGGGCGCAGGCTGCTGTCGGAGAACTACCTCGACGTCCCGGTCGAGCGGGCCTGCGCCGACCTGGTTCCGGGGACCCACGTCGACCGCCGCCGGGTCGTGGAGATGGGCCCGATCGCGTCGTTCCACCCCGGCGCCGGCCTGTTCCTCATGCGCGCCCTTCCGGGGATCGCCCTCCACCTGGGATACGACTTCCTGCTGTCCACGCTGACCGAGAAGCTCCACGACGTGGCCAGGGTCGCGGGCTGGGAGTTCCACACCCTCACCAACGCCCGCCGCGCCGACCTCGCCGGGACCGGCGGCACGGACTGGGGCACCTACTACTCCGCGAAACCCCGCACGGGGATCCTCCGCTGCGGGCGGGACGTCGCCCCGCGGGCCGCCGGCTGACGGCGCTCCCTCCGGCAGGGATTTCAACCGGGCTTTCAACGGCACCGGGCTTTCCGACCGGGCTTTCAACGGCACCCGGCTTTTCAACGGCACCGAGATCTGAACGCATAGAAGGAGTCCGCTGATGCGTTGGCTTGACCATGCCCTCGACCGCCTCGGCTCACTGGAGAAGGTGGCCGTGGAGGAGATGAAGTCGTCCGCGCCGCCCCGCCCGTACACCTACGGGACCGTGCTCGGCGCGGCGATCCGCACCGGCGACGCGGTCGTCGCCGCGGCCGAGGGAAGGGACACCGGGACCAGCACGATCGGCCTGCTCACCGGCAACGGTGTGGAGGGGATCGTCGGCGACCTGGCCTGCCTGCTGACCGGCGTGCGGTCGGTGCCCATCCCGATCGCCTTCGGCCGGGACCAGGCCCGCCATCTGTTGTCGCACTCGATCGTCTGCCTGGTGGACGAGCAGGGACGCAAGCGCCTGGCGGAGTGGGGCGGCGAGGACAGGATCCTCCCCGAGGGGTGCGAGGTCATCACGATCGCGGTCGGGGAGGAGTACTCCCCGGAGGAGATCACCGCCAGGGTCCGGGCCGCGGCGACGCTGGACGAGTCCGCCATCTGCAAGATCGTCCACACGTCCGGCACGACCTCCACCCCGAAGGGCGTGATGCTCCGCCGTGGCGCGGTGGACGACCTGATCGACTCCGTCACCAGCCGGGTCGGCGTCGAGGCGTGGCAGCGCTACGTCTCCGTCGTGCCGACGAGCCTGCTGGTGGAGCAGGTCTTCGCCGTCTACCTGACCTTCCTCGCCGGCGGCACGGTCGTGTTCCTGCCCGAGGAGGCCAAGCCGCTGGGCACCGCCGGCGGTGACGTCGAGCAGGTCCGCGGGCTGCTCGCCGAAGCCCGGCCCACGGTGTCGCTGGTACCGCCGTCCCTCGTGGAGTCCATCGCGGCCCACGCCAGGACCATCCCGGACGCGACCACCCGCGAGCTGTCGCTGGCGGTGTACGGCCGGGAGGACCCGATGCTGCTGTTCAGCGGCGGTGCCCCGGTGTCCGACGAGGTCCTGCGCGTCATGTGGGACCGCGGCCTGCCGGTGTACGTCGCGTACGGCCTCAGCGAGAACGGCTCCGTCGCCACGCTCAACGGCCCCGGCCTCGTCCGTCTCGGCACGGTCGGCAAGCCCCTGCGGCACTGCGAGGTCAGGCGGTCCGACGCCGGCGAACTCCTCATCCGCAGCTCGTCCCTGCTCACCGGCTACCTCGGATCGGACGACCCGACCGCGCTCCCGCTGGACGCCGAGGGCTGGCTGCACACCGGCGACATCGCCGACATCGACGACGACGGCTACGTCACCATCACCGGCAGGCTCAAGAACATCATCATCACCTCCAACGGGCGCAACGTCAGCCCGGAATGGGTCGAGGCGCAGTACAAGAGCCGACCCGGCATCGAGGCCGCCGCCGTGTTCGGCGACAACATGGAGCGGCTGATCGCGGTCTTCGTCGTCAGCCGCGGCACCGACCCCGCCGCCGCGCTCGCCGACGTGCGCCACGTCAACGCCGAGGTCCTCTCGGAGATCGAACAGGTCGGCAGCGCCGCGTTCGTCGAGGCCGACGAGACGTTCTACGCCGAGTTCTTCACCGTCACCGGACGCCCTCGCCGTAAAGAGATCAAGGAAGCACTCACCACCGGCCGATTCGGCCTGACGGAGGTCTGAGAAATGCTGGGCAACTTCACCACCACCGACCACACCGACGGCAAGGGCCTGGTCGTCACCACCGCCGACCGCGCCGGACTCGACACCGTCGACCGCGTCGAGCTGATGACCGCGCTCGCCGAGCACGGCTACGTCCTCCTGCGCGGTTTCGACACCGACCCGGCCACCTTCTCCACGCTCATCCAGAGCGTCTCCTCGCGGATCACCCTGGACCCGGCGCGCAAGTTCGCCGGCGGCAACGTCGCGCAGAAGATCGAGGCGGGCCTGGTGCCGCAGGGCCTGCACGTGGAGAACGGCGCCACGCCGTGGGTGCCGGACCTGGTGTGGTTCTACTGCGAGACCCCGGCCAAGGTCGGCTCGCAGACCACCATCTGCGACGGGCTGCACGTGTGGGACCGGCTGCCGGCGCGTACCCAGGAGCTGTTCCTGTCCACCCGGATCACCTTCGCCAGGCCGATGCCCGAGGACAAGTGGAAGAACCTCGTCGTCCGCCTGCTCGACGGTGCCAAGACCGCCGACGAGGTCGTCTTCGACGACCTGCTCGCGGTGACCGACGACGGCGTCGACGTCAAGTACCGGCTGCGCCCCGACGGCTCCGTCCACTACAAGTACTTCACCTACGCCGCGCACACCACGCTGTTCGGCGGCGACATCGCGTTCACCAACAGCATCCTCACCCCGTCGGTCAACTACGAGCCCCCGGTGATCGAGTTCGAGGACGGCCGTCCGCTGGACGCCATGCTGATGCGCCAGATCATCGAGGCGACCGAGCTGGAGACCGAAGAGATCGACTGGCACGCGGGCGATGTCGCGCTGGTCGACAACAGCAGGCTCATGCACGGCAGGCGCAAGATCCGCGATCCTCTCCGCTCCCTCTACAACGCCCAGAGCTACGCCAGGGACGACGTCGTCGCCGCCGTCCGCGAGCGAGTGACCTCCGCCACCCGCAGGGCCGCCTGATGCGGACCCAGTACGACGAGATCGGCCGGTCCTACGAGCGGCTCAAGCGGGAGATGCCCCTGGCCAGGGGCCCCGAGCGGGCCACGGTCGAGTCGCTGACCGGCGCGGTGGCGGGCAGGTCCGTGCTGGACCTGGCCTGCGGAACCGGCTGGTACAGCAGGATCATCGCCCGCGCCGGCGCGGCCTCGGTGCTCGGGGTGGACATCTCCGAGGAGATGGTCGCCGTCGCCGAGCACACCGAGGCCCGCGAACCGCTCGGTATCGCCTACAAGGTCCACGACGCCCGGACGCTCGGGGTCGTCGGCAGGTTCGACCTGGTCAACGCGGTGTGGCTGCTGTGCTACGCCCGTGACCGGTCCGACCTCGCCGCCATGGCCCGCACCATCCACGACAACCTCGCCCCCGGAGGCGTGTACACCGGCCTGGAGATGAACCCGAACTTCGACTGGGACGGGCCCCTGGCCACCAAGTACGGCCTGACCCACCGGCCCGACGCGGACTTCCCCGGCGGAAAGGAGCTGACGGTCACCGCGCACGTGAACCCGCCCATCTCGTTCCAGGCCTGCTTCTGGGAGGAGGAGCCGGTGGTCACCGCCCTGCGCGACGCGGGGTTCCGCTCGGTGGAGATCGTTCCCCCCGTGCTTCCCGCCGACCCCGGCGACACGTTCTGGGACGACTTCCGTACCAACCCCGCCATCGTCGGCATCCGTGCGGTCAAGTAACGAAAGGAGTCCGTACGGCCAGAGAACGAAAAGCCGCGTGCTCAGGCCGCGGAAGGCGAGGCGGGCCCGTGCCGCCGTCCGGACGGCGGCACGGGCCCGCGAGCGCGTGACCGGCCAGCGGGGATCATGGGCCGTCACACCGACGACGCCTCCCAAGATCCATGGCGTGTATGTTTGGGCGAGTTCTCAGAGGGCGAATCCTGAACATCAGGACGAAAACCGCCCCCGAGGTCCGAGGTTCGTTGCGTTGATTTCTGGCGTTGATTCCGCGGCGGGATGCCGTGCGGCCACATCCTCCCCGGTACGGCCGACCGTGGACGGCCGGTGGACGACGCGGCCGCCGGACCTGACGCCGCCACGCGACGACCCGCACCGCCAGGTGCGCGCTCGGCCGGCCGCGCCGGTCCGGGAGGGATTCTGATGCCCTACGTGCTGCTCGGGCTGGCGATCGTCGCGGAGGTCACCGCCACGCTGGCGCTACGCGCCTCGTCGGGATTCTCCCGGCTCGGCCCCTCGGTGATCGTGGTGGTCGGATATCTCATCTCGTTCGCCCTGATGGCCAAGGTCCTCACCTCCCTGAACGTCGGGCCGGTGTACGCGATCTGGTCCGCGCTCGGCACCGTGGGCGCGTTCGCGGGCGGGGTGCTCCTGTTCGGGGAGCAGGTGCGCCCGATCACCATCATCGGTGCCGCGATCGTCGTCGCCGGGGTGGTCGTCATGAACCTCGGCGGCGGGGTGAGCCACTGACGAGCCGCGTCAGGCGTGCACGAATTCAACCCGACCGTCCGCGCCCTCGGTGAGACGTGGTACCAGCGCGACCGGCCGTTCGTGAGCGACGCCTCGAAGTTCACCGCCGCATTCGGCCCGTTCGCCGCGGCACCGCACACCGACGCCATCGCCGCCACCCTCGACTGGTACCGCGCCAACCCGACCCCGTAACCGGTCGGCGACCGTTCGCGTTCACCGATGGAAGAGCACCAAGGCGGACTCATGATCAAAGCCCAGATCGACCGGTGTGTGAGGGCGCCTGTTTAGAAGCACTCCGCGCCGCCGCCATCCGCCTCACAGGATGCACACTTGGATCATGCGCCGGCGGACGTTCCTCTTTTTCATCCCAGCGGTCATGAGCGCGCCGGCGGGGGCGCTCATGCCCCTGTCGTTGCCGGCGGGGTTCACTCTTTCGGTGCTCACGATGCTCACCGCTGTGGGCCTGGCCTTCCTGGCGCTGCGCCAGGCGAACGCGGAACATGACCGACGTGAGCGGGAGCAGGGAAACGCCCCCGGAGTCGCTCGTGGCGCCTGGGCGGCGGCGGGCCGGTGGTCGGCGAGGCACTGAGACACCGCGGGCGCGCCTACGGCGGAGAGACGGCGGTGTGCGGCCGACGCGGAACCCGGCCAACGCCCTGCGGCTCCCGGGGTCAGGGTAGCGAAGCGGGCAGCGCGAAGGCCGGGAAGTGGTCGGGACCAAGGAACGAGACGATCTGGCAGATGCGCGCGTCGCGGAACGCGAACACGGTGATCGACCAGGCGGCGTGCGATCCGGTAGCGTCGCCGCCGATGTAGAACGCCACGGCGGGCTGGCCGTTGGCGCTGGTCCGAAGAGACCGCCAGCTTGGGCATCTGGTCATGGGAACCTGCACGGCGAAGTCCGTGACGGCCGCCAGTCCCTGGTACCAGGTCGCCAGAGGCGGCATGGACCAGGTGACGTCCTCGGTCAGCAGCGGCACCAGGGCGCCGATGTCGCCATGTTCCAGCGCCGCCGCGAACGCGGCCACGAGCCGCTGGACCTTGGTGTCACCGATTTTCCGCAGCGCCTGCTGCTGACTCATGGAGGGGATCTTCTCTGTCACGAGCCTGCGGGCCCGCGCCAGGGCGGAGTTCACCGACGTGGCCGAGGTGCCCATCATGGAGGCGATCTCGGCGGCGGAGAACCCGAGAACGTCGAACAGCAGCAGCGCGGCCCGCTGGTTGCCCGGCAGGTGCTGCAGGGCGGCGACGAAGGCGAGTTCGACGGACTCGCGCTGCTCGTAACGCGCCTCAGGGACGGCCCGGCCGTCGGCGAGGCCCTGGTCGGGGTAGGGGCCCAGCCAGGCGACCTCGGTCAGCGGGGCGGCGTCGAGCACGGCGCGTTCGCTGGATGGACCGAGGTCGACGGGCAACGCCCGCTTGCCGCGGGAGTCGGCCAGGTCCAGGCAGGTACGGGTGGCCACGGTGTAGAGCCACGAACGCAACGAGCCACGTCCCTCGAACCGCGCGAGCCCCCGCCACGCGCGCAGCAGGGCATCCTGCAGGGCATCGTCGGCGTCGTGGCTCGATCCCAGCATGCGGTAGCAATGACCGTGCAACTCCTGGCGTAGCGGCCCTACCAGGCGGGCGAAAGCGGCGTCATCCCCCGCGCGAGCCCGGGCCAGGTCAGCGTCCTGAACACGCCGCATCGCCGGATCCGCCTGGAGCCCGGACGAATTTTCCCCCATGAGCGACGATTGTGCCCTACCGCGGCAGTCCTACCAGGCGAGGGCACATACCGGCCCATGTGAAGGAGGACTGCCATGACTTCGACCGGATCCCATCCCACGCCCGGATGGTTCGACATCTCCACTCCCGACGCTTCGCAGGCACGACGCTTCTACCAGGAGCTGTTCGGCTGGACGGTGAACGTCATCGACGAGACCTACACACTCATCGATGGTGACGGCGGCCGTCCGGCAGGCGGTATCGGCCAGGCCGGTCCCGGCAGCCCGTACACCGGGATCGTGGTCTACTTCACGGTCGACGACGTCGAGGCCGCGCTGGCGAGCGCGGAAAGCCTGGGTGGCAGCCGCGTCATGGAACCGGCACCGACGCCCCTGGGACGGATCGCGGTGTTCGCCGACCCCGACGGCAACCATGTCGGTCTGGTGAGCCACTGACCATGACCGACTCCGCACCCGAGCCGACGGCACACCACAAGACCGATATCTGGTCCCTGGTCCACACCGAGCGGGCGGCCCTGGCGGCCGACCTCGCGGACCTGACCGGCGAGCAATGGACCACACCGTCCCTGTGCACCGGGCTGACGGTGCGCGAGGTGCTGGCGCACATCGCCTCAGGGGCGAGCCTCACACCGGTACGGTGGATGACCGGCGTCATCCGCTGCCGCTTCGACTTCGACGCACAGGTGGCCATGCGACTGGCCGAGCAGCTGGGAGCGACCCCGGCCGAGACGCTCGCCGGGTTCCGCCGCATCGTGACCAGCACGACCAAGCCGCCCCTGCCCGTCATGGCGATGCTGGGCGAGACGGTCGTGCACGGAGAGGACATTCGACGGCCATTGGGCATCCGGCGCGACTATCCGATCGGGACGCTCACCCGGGTGGCCGACCACTACCGGCGCTCCGACCTGGTCGTCCTCGCCAAGGGCCGAATCCGCGGCCTGCGTCTCGTCGCCACCGACGGTCCCTTCACGACCGGCTCCGGCGCACCCGTGACCGGCCCCACACTGGCGCTGATCATGGCGATGACCGGACGCTCCGGCTACTGGGACGAGCTCGAAGGCGACGGTGTGGCGACCCTACGCGCCCGCGGCGAGGTCACATGACTCCTCGCTTCGGGCCTCGGCCCCTCCGACTCCGAACGGTTCGGACCGTACGTCCACGCATGAGCGCGTGACGGCCGAGCGTACGGCTCAGCGGCTGGAGTGGGCGGAACGCGAGGCTCGAAGACAGGACGCGGAGCTCGACGAGCCATAGTGGGGCCCAAATTCGCGCGCCGCGTGCGGGAACGGCCCCGAGCCGCTCGCGCGGCGCTTTCCGGCGCGAGGCCGTCACACTATCTCCTGCGACCACCGCATGATCTTCGTTTGTCAGCACAACAGTCGATGATCGCGGTGGTCGTATATGTTTCTCATCTGACCACCACAATGTCTTGTGGAGGAGGATGTCCATGCGTTGGCTGGACGTGCGCCGGCACAGCCTCACCAAGAAGGGCGCGATGCGTGGTCGAGGGTCCCATCTGTCGGCTGACGGGATCGCCCTGGCCCGTTTCATCGGTTCCGGAGTCGGCCCCTACGAGCGCGTCGTCACCGGTTCGTCCCCTCGGGCGGTCGAGACCGCCGT
Organism: Streptosporangium sandarakinum; assembly: GCF_013409935.1. Lineage (GTDB taxonomy): Bacteria > Actinomycetota > Actinomycetes > Streptosporangiales > Streptosporangiaceae > Streptosporangium > Streptosporangium nondiastaticum. The sequence continues at coordinate 3,497,910 of NZ_JACCCO010000001.1, forward strand.
GGCGATGGGTTTCGCCGTCGACGACACCGTGGAGATGCCGTCGGGCTACGTATCCGAAGAGATCCCTCGGCATGCTCAGTGGGACTGGGCGGAGCCGTACCGGCAGATCGCGGACATCATCCGGAAGGGCCGCACCGCGGCGGCCGTGGCCGAGACCCACCGGGCGATCTGGGCGGAAACGGTGAACGGTGTCGCTGAGGGCGGATCGGCGCTGTTGGTCGGACACGGAGGGGCGATCGAACTGGCGTTGGTGGCGTGTTTGCCGGATGCTCCGCACGACACGTGGGGAACGCCGTTCGCACACTGCGACGGCGTACGCCTCGGCTTCACCGACGGTCACTTTGTCAGCGTCGAGTTCCACCGGGTGCGGCAGAGGCCTCCCCTGCCGAACTGAAGATCACTGAGTACGGCTGAAGCAGTAGACGCTGAATGGCTGATCGGGCATGCTTGCCATCCTGGTTCGGGAAACTGATAAAGGACTTGCGATGGCAGAAGGCCTCATCGTACTCGTGAGCTGGATGCTTTCTGCCGCGCTGTTGTTCGTCATCGTCTACTGGGCGGTGCGATTGGCGATTCGGCACGAGCGTCGAAGAGAACCGACGTTACATGAGCGCGTGACGGCCGAGCGTGCGGCTCAGCGGTTGGAGTGGGCGGAACGCGAGGCTCGAAGACAGGACGCGGAGCTCGACGAGCCATAGCGGCGCCCGAACTCGCGCGCCGCGTGCGGGAACGGCCCCAGGCCGCTCGCGCGACGCTTTCCCTGACCCCGATGACCTCGCCCGTGAGGCGCTCGGAAAGCGCTCGGAAAGCACTCGGGCACTCAACGGGCACGAGAGCCGGACGAGGCCGGACGAAGATCGAAGCCCAGGTGAGGCGACCGCGCCCGACCTGGGCTTCCTCCTGTCGAGAGGGGGGCGGAGCCTAGGAGGTTCGAACTCCTGACATCCTGCTTGCAAACGGGAGCCAGCCACGAGGTGGGAGGCTCCGCGCCCTGGTCACGTGGTAGATACGAGCCGGTGACGTATGATCGCGTGAGGCGACGTTGCTGTATCCCGCTGCTGTACACATCCCCCGGCCGATGGCCCGCTCCGCCATCCGATGGCAAGGGACCCGTACCGCAGGGCCGCCAGGCCCGAGGAACGGAAACCCCGCGGCAGCCAAAAGAGCACCGCATCAGGAGAGCGGTAACTGTGTGGTCGGCTTATTCCGGCTGACCTGCACGAATGCTTAGCACAGGCAATATCGCTTGCAAGACCATCTCGTACCTGTCCCGTAGTTGGTCGCCGGGCCAGTCCTTATGAGTGTGTCTCATATAGACACCACGCTACTGACCGGCCTCCACCTCACTACGCGGCATTGGATCGCGTAGCGACGTCGTAGACGCCCTTGAGCCACCAAGGCGCGGACAGCTGTACGACCCGCTACCGAGGTTGATATTCTCGATAGCGGACCACGCCTCGACTATCTCCTACCCACCGAAGCGGAGCACTTCATAGCCCTTTAAGAGGCCTCCCAAGCGACGTCTCAATCTGCTACCCGAACAAGTAGCTTGCCCAAATTTGCGCCGCTGAACAGCTGATGGAGAGCATGCGGGGCAGCTTCAATGCCGCCGCCGACGATCGTCTCGTCGTAGTGGAGCTTACCTTCGCCGAGCAGCCCAGCGAGGTATGTGATCGCCTCTTCGAAGCGGTGGGCCCAGTCAAGTACAAGGAAGCCCTTGATCGTCGCCCGCTGCATGATCAGCTGGACTATGTTGGTGAGACTTCCAGTGTGTTCGCCGCCCTTGTTATAGCTGTTGTACTCGGAAATCATTCCGCATAGGGAAACCCGGGCACCGATGTTGAGCCGCATCAAAATGTGATCCATGACCGGCCCGCCAACGTTCTCGAAATCGACATCGATCCCATCCGGTGTGGCGGCGTCGAGCTGTGCACGCCAGTCGGCGGCGTGGTGGTCGATGCAGGCGTCATAGCCGAGAACCTTGACGGCGTGTTGGCACTTGCTGGGACTGCCAGCAATGCCAATCACCCGTCCCGCCCCTTTCTGCCTTGCGATCTGACCGGCAATCGAGCCGACCGCACCGCAGGCGGCAGAGATGACGATCGTCTCTCCCTCTTTCAACTCGGCCAAGTCGATCCCGAGATAGGCCGAGATGCCGGTGTGGCCGAGGACGCCGAGAAAGGCCGACTCGGGTGCCGGCAGCGGGGTCGGCAGGACAGTAAGCGGCGCCTCCAGCTGCGAGTCGTCGGCAAGGACCAGTTCCTGCCAACCGGTGAAGCCGCTGACAGTGGCCCCGACCGGCATGTCTTCGCGCCTGGATGCAACTACTTCGCCGACGCCGAAGCCACGCATCACTGCGCCGATCGGGACCGGAGGTTCGTAGCTACGCATATCGCTCATCCAGACGCGGGAGGTTGGGTCGAGCGAGAGAAGCTTGGTGCGGACCAAGGCCTGACCGTCGGCCAGCTCCGGTACCTGCTCTTCAACCAGTTCGAGGTCACCGTCGGTGAGTTGCCCAACGGGTCGGCGTCGTAGGCGGTAGGCCCGGTTGATGCGGTTGCCAGTCATACTAGACACCTACATTCTCGGCCGTCGGTGCGGCGTTGATGCCAGCCTTCGACGCGGTAATTTCGGATATGTTCGCAGCGCCGTCGGTACCGAAAGCTTCCAGTTCGCTGGGTGCGAGGCAGATGATCGCCTGAGCGGCCTCCAGGTCCGGCACGTCCTCCAGCGGGCCATTCCGCAGCGCGGTCACCCTTCGACGTCCAACACCTGCCGCACCAACGGCGTCCCCAGGAAACCTTGCTGCGCAGAGAGCAGAAAGTCGCTCGGCTTCATGGCGTCAGACTACGACGCCACCCGACATCTTCAAGGCGTTTTTCGGTCACATCTCGTGGAGTGACATCGTCATGGTGTTGGCGATCACAGCCTGGGGGTCAAAGCGCGTGGGCCGTGCTGGTCGCGATCGGCCGAAGAACCGCAGCGCGGCCGGCGACCGCCCCGGCGTGCAGGCTGCCGTAGGCGGGCGGCCTTGAAGACGTAGAGAAAGTTCTCATCCGCAGCCCGCGAGCCTTGATGATCTTGACTGGTTAGGGCTGTTCCTGCTGGATCTGGCTCACCATGGACTGGGCATCCTCCAAGACCGGGGTTCGGGGACGACGCCGCACAGATAAGTGGACTCCTCCAGCAGCTGCGGCGTCAGCGTGATTCCGGTGAGGCGCTCGGCCAGGAGGAACGCCGGCCCATCGTGGAGGTTGGAGAAGGAGGAATGGACGGAATCGATCCGTCCCATGGTCTCTACGAGTTCGTCTGGCACCTCCTCCATGTAGCCCTCCTGGGCGACGAAGCAGAACCGGAGCTCGCCGTCCTCGATCCAGTAGAAGTAGTCGAGGGCCTTAATTGTCATGAGGTAGTGGGAGACGAGGCGGGTGCCCGCTGACAGCGGCATGATCACCCCCTCGGCGATGCCGTTCCAGTCGGGCTCGATGACGAATGCCCAGTCGCCGATGGTCGTCACGCCGATGAACGCTCCGGGTCCGGAGGAACCGGAGAAGGCGGCATCGCCCAATTCGTCGTACGTCATGGGGGTGAAGTCCTCCGGGCGGCCGCCGCGCCGGATCACCACTTGCTCGGGCGTCAGGCCGCGGACGTAGGTGAAGCACCAATTGTCCGCCGCTTCGGTGAGCCAGGCATAGTCGTCAGGAGTCGCGATCATGACGCGATGCTCGCAGGGCCGACCGACACAACGGGCGCCGGCAGTTCACCGACGAGGGGATTGCTGACTGTTTCCAATGTCCAGCCTGGTACTCCGGCCCGGCGAGCGAGGACCGGCGATCTATCTGTTCATGAGCCGTCGGCAGGGCTAACGATCGATCATGAACATCTACAGCGAGGTCTCGTCGGAGGAGACCCGCAAGGCGCTCAAGAAGCTCGGCGATCGGCTGGATGCGTAGCCGTTGCTGTATTTCCGTGCTGCACGAATACGAAAAGGCCACTTCTCGATCATGGGAGGTGGCCTTTGACGTGGAGTGGAGCCTAGGAGATTCGAACTCCTGACATCCTGCTTGCAAATCGGCTCGATCTTCGAGCACAACCGCCTCGACCTGCGCTGAGGACAGTCCGCGAGTGACCGTGATTGACCGCTGCTCACCGCCCTTAATGGCCCGCTAATGGCCCGACGATCAGTCGGCGGCCTGGTGTTTCTCACGTGACGCGCGCACCTCGCCCGCCTGATCATCCCGGAGCCTGAGGCCCCCGCCGGAGGCTCTCCCAATCGGCTCTCAGTAGTTCGTACTCCACTACCCCCTGCTCGGATCCTGGGATCTCCGGCCTGTCGACGTGAAACGAGCGCACGTACCGCAGCCCGGCCTTCTCCATCACCCGCCGCGACGTGATGTTGACCGCTAAAGCCTCCGCATAGACGCGACGGGCCCCCAGCTCGCTGAAGGCCTTCTGGATCAGTGCCACAGATCCTTCGGTGGCATAGCCCTTCCCCCAAGCGATTTTGCGCAGCCGGTAGCCCAGCTCAGGCTCGTCCTCGGGCTCACCGTGCTTGGCCCGCAGATGAAACCACCCGAGGAACTCCTCAGTCGACTTCTCGATCGCGGCGAAAAACCCCTGGTCGCCGGTGTAGCTCAAGATGCGAGGCAGAACCTCACTGACGATCTTCTCTCGTGACGTCGGCTCGCCACCGCTCAGGTAGCGCATGACCTCGGGATCGCTGTCCAGCTCCACTAAATTGTCGGCATCGTCCTCGGTGATGCGGCGCAGGATCAACCGCTCGGTCTCCACGCAAGTCTGCACCGCGTCACCCTATCCGCGTGTGCCCGGACCGCTCACCGCCGGTATCCAGTTAAGGATCTTTGGCCTTCACGTCCGGGCGGCCCGAGCACGGCCGCGCGAGAACGGCCCCAAGCCGCACGCGTAGGTACGACCGAGCAGCGAATCATGCCCGACCAGCTTGGCCAGGTGGGGCGTCACCAGCATCTCGGAGTCGAACCGGAAGACGCTCATGGCGATGTGCTCGTCACTGAACCTCACCTCGATGCCGGGCACCCTGCGAACCTGCTCGATCTCGGACAAGGCGATCCGGATACGGGCGGAGACGACCAGCGACACATGAACCGGTCCAGGCTTCATGGAGGCCGCGATCTGTCCCAGGTCCAGAGCGGCTCTCCAGATTGTGCTACCACATAGCACCGTGTAGCACTCCGTTGTACGGTTGATGGATGAGCACTCCTCAGCCCGACCACACCCACCAGATCTCCCAGCGTGACCTGCGCAACCGGTCCGCGGAGATCATGGACGGCCTGGAGCGCGGAGAGCGGTACGCCGTCACCCGCAACGGCCATCACATCGGTGACCTCGTGCCCATCCGCCGTCGGCGCCGGGCCGTCTCAAGAGCGGAGTTCGCAGCCATGTCCCGGGGCATGCCACGCCTCGACGATCGGAAGTACCGCGAGGACATGGATCGTCACGTCAACGACGGTCTGTACGATCCGTACGATCGCGCCTACGGCAGAGGCGAGTTCACCGGGGACGGGGAATGAGCCACGCCCAAGGACTGCTCGACACCAACATCCTCATCCTGCGTGCCGGGATCGATCCGGACGAACTGCCGGACGAGATGCTGATCAGCGCCATCACCACCGCGGAGTTGTCGGTAGGTGTGCTCATGGCGTCCGGACCGCAGGAACTCGCTCAACGGATGAAGGTCCTTCAGGCGGCCGAGGCCGAGTTCGATCCCCTTCCCTTCGACGACACCGCCGCCCGCGAGTACGGCCAACTGTGGATGGCCGTCATCGCCTCAGGCCGCAAGCCTCGTCCTCGGACAGCGGACCTGATGATCGCCTGCGTGGCCATCGCCAACCGTCTCCCGCTCTACACCTGTAACCCCAAGGACTTCAAAGGCCTGGATCACCTGCTCACGGTGGTTCCGGTCACCCGACCACGATGGACCGGCGCATAAGAGCGTCTGCTTCCGAGCGCTCCACGCCGCCACCGTCATCCGCCTCACATGATGCACACTCGGATCATGCGTCGGCGGACGTTCCTCTTCTCCATCCCAGCGGCCATGAGCGCGATGGCGGCGGCGCTCATGCCCCTGTCATTGCCAGCGGGACTCACTCTGTTGCTGCTCACCATGCTCACCGCAGTGGGCCTGGCTTTCCTGGCGCTGCGCCATGCGAACGCGGAACGCGACCGACGTGAACGGGAGCAGGGAAACGCCCCCGAAGGCGCTCGTAGCGCCTGGGAGGCGGGCCGGTGGTTGGCGAGGCACTGAGACGCAGCGGGCGCGCCTACGGCGATGCCCCGCACGGCGCCCGTGTCGTGATCGGTTCTCAGGCCACATGTGGCGCGGAGCAGCAGCGCGCCACCACTTGATGAACTCGCCCGCGGAACGCACGGAGAGTGATCGGGCACGCGACAGGCGAGGCCGAATGAAGATCGAAGCCCAGGTGAGGCGACCGTGTCTGACCTGGGCTTCTTCGTGTCATGAGGGTGGTGGAGCCTAGGAGATTCGAACTCCTGACATCCTGCTTGCAAAGCAGGCGCTCTGCCAACTGAGCTAAGGCCCCCGGTGAGCCGTCGGGGTCGCCGGGGTTTATCCGGGACACGGCTCGCTTCCAGTCGTACACCGTAGCAACAGGACCCGCTTCGGCGCCACTCGGCGATGGTCCCGCGGCGGGGCCGTACGGCAGAGCCCCGCCGTACCTTCCGAACGGTCAGAGAGCGGCGGAGGCGGCGGTGGGCTGGAGCGGCCTGCCGCCGAGGAGCAGGGCGGGGAGGTCGGCGACGGAGCCGACGAGGTGGGTGGCGCCGCCCTTGAGGAGGCGTTCCCTGCTGTGGACCCCGGTCAGGACGCCGGCGATCACCGAGGCGCCCGCGCGGCGGCCGCAGATCATGTCGCTCTCGGAGTCACCGGCCACCGCCACCTGCCGGACGTCCTCGATGCCGAGGCGCAGGACCGCGGCGAGGACCATGTCGGGCATGGGACGGCCTCGCCCGGTGTCCTCCGGGCTCAGGGCGAGGTCCACCTTGCCGGACCAGCTCAGCGCCTCCAGGACGCCTCCCAGCATCGCCCGGCTGAAGCCGGTGGTGAGACACACCTTGACGCCGGCGTCGCGGAGATCGTCCAGCGCCTCCATGACACCGGGCGCCGGAACCAGGCCCGCGCGGCCGATGGCGCCCTGGTAGGAGCGCTCGAAGGTGAGGTTGGCCGCCTGCGCCTGGGCCTCGTTGTCGGGGAAGATGCCGCGGAAGACCTCGATGGTCGGGCATCCCCGGGACCGGTGCACGTGCACCATGGCGCGCGCGTACGCACCGGTCCCGGGAACGATGCCCTGAGTGGCGATCGCGTCGGCGAACGCCCGCTCAACCATGGCGATATCACCGATCGTGGTGCCTGCCAGATCCAGACAGGCGAGCCTGATGGGCATTGCTTCCCCATCGCGAGCAGGGATCATGAAAGCACCCAAATCGGTAGCCGCGTTGATCAGTTCTCGCCGCCGGTGGCCTCGGTCCACAGGTCGAGCTCGGCGCGATCAGCCTGCACCTTGCGCCAGACCAGCAGTCCCCCAACGGCGACAAGCACCAGAACGAGCAGCTTCTTCACGGTGTGACCCCACTTCTCGACGGTCTCACCTGCCGGGGTGAGACAACGCCCGGTTCAAACGGTTCCCTGCAGCCTAGCAAGGGATCGGACCCTGATCTGGTTCACACGGTAAGCCCACGTGGCAAACCCACATCAACCAGGTGATTCCTGATAACCATGCCGTACGGCCGCGCTCAGCGCTCGCGAACCGCGACGAGTTCGACCTCGAAGCCGTCCTCGTTCTCAAGATAACCTGCGTAATGGCCGGTTCCGCCCGCGTAGGGGTGGCGATCAGGGAACATCAGTGTCCACCCGTGCCCGGCCGACGCGCTGACCAGCTCATCCACCCGCGCCTGTCCGGTTACGCCGAAGGCCAAATGGTTCAGACCCGGTCGGCATCGATCGTGCGTGGACGAGGTGAGGGCGGGCGACCGCTCGACGACGACGTAGGTGCCGTCCAGGATCCAGCTCCGGCCCGCCTCCCACTCCTGGAAGGGCTGATATCCCAGCTCCCCGAGCAGCCACCCCCACGACCGCACCGCGCGGTCGAGGTCGGGCACCCAGAGTTCGACATGATGCAGCATGCGTCCATGCTGGCGGACCGGGTGGGCGCCGCGTGCCCGGGCCCGGGTGCGGGTGCGGCCCCTCCCCGGACGCGGGCCCGGGGAGAGCCGGTCAGGTGTCCTTCACCAGATCGGCGTACTCGGGGTGCTTCCGGATCCAGGCGCTGACGAACGAGCAGAGCGGGACGACCTTCGCGCCCTCGGACCGGGCGTCGTCCAGCGCCACCCGGACGAGCGCGCCGCCCACGCCCCTGCCCTCGAAACGGGGGTCGACCTCGGTGTGGGTGTAGGCGATGGCGCCGTCGTGCCGGCTGAGGTCCAGCCGCCCCACCCGTTCGCCGCCGACCTCCGCCGTATAGGAACCTCCACCGGGCAGAAGCCTGACGTCGACCTGCATGGGTTCTCCCTTCTCCGGCCGCCGGACGGCGGCGCTGGGCCGGCCGGTTCTCCGCGGCGTTCGTTCCCGAAGCGGCATTCATTCCCGATGGGAACAAGGTATGCGTCCCGGAGGGTCCGGGGTGATCCGCCGGGGACACCAGTCAGTCGATCGGTAAAGGGGTACCAATCGTGAATTCTGGGGATTTAATAGGCTAGAGCGATCAGGGGCGGCCCGGCCACGCGGCGGGGGGCCGCGACGTGGTCAGCGGCCTCGCGAGAGGAATCGAGATTGCGGGTGAACGATGTCGGCGTCCAGCGGATCATCTCGGTTCCGGTACGCCGGGCCCCGGGGTCCGGCAGGCGCCCGCCGGTTCGCGTTCGCGCCGTCCGGGTGACGGCTCCGCTCCCGCCCCCTTCCCCTTCGGCCGCCTGCGGAGGTCGCCCGTGAGCACTGCCGTCCATGTCAGCACCGTGCCCGACGACGCCGTGGCGGCGTCCGGCGGCCCGGCGGAGGGGGTGTCCCTCCTGGCCGTGTCGGGCGAGCTCGACTACACCAACGCCGAGCGGTTCCGCCACGACCTCTTGGGGTCCATCGGCTCCGACCGGCAGCACCTCGTCATCGACCTCGCCGGGCTGTCGTTCTGCGACTCCACCGGCATCCGGGTCTTCCTGGCCATCCGCAAGCTCGTCCAGGACCGCGGGGGCAATCTCGCCATCGCCGACCCGCACCCCCGGATACGACGGATCTTCCACCTGACCGGGCTCACCGACGCCTTCGCCGTGCATCCCACGGTCGAGGATGCCGTCGGGTTCCTGCGGCGGAACGAGGATCCGGCGTGACCGGGCCGGTTCCCGGCGGACGGCGACCCGAGGGATATTCCGTCCGCCCGAGCCGTCGTAAGTCGGCCTGGAGCGGGCAGATGCCCGGCATCGACAAGTCATCGGCAACATCCGGTTCCGGAGCGGGTCGGCTCGCCCCGGTGGTTGCCGGGCAGCGCGAAGCTCAGGGGGGTGTCGTGACCGGCGACCGCGGTCAGCACTGGCCGATCGATGACGACCTCACCGCCCTGCGCGAGCGTCTGCTCCGGCACGCGAGCCTGGCGGGCATGCACGGCGACCGGCTGGACGACCTGCTCCTCGCCGCCAACGAGGCGGTCATCAACGTCCTGGAGCACGGCGGAGGAGAGGGCACGCTGAGCATCTGGCACAACGCCACCTGCGTCACCGTGGAGATCACCGACAGTTCGGGGGACCTGGCGGCCAAGCACGTCCCGCCCGAGCGCCCCACGGACACGGTGCGCGGGTTCGGGCTGTGGCTGATGAGCCAGCTCTGCGACGAGCTCACCATCGACCAGGCGGACGAGGGCTCCCGGGTCCGCCTCCGGATGCGCCTGGACTCCGAGCCCGCCCGCTGAGCACCCGCTGAGCGCCTAGAGCATCTACCGTGCCCCACCTGTCCACCGCGTGCCCGCACCGGACGGACCGGTGGCCGCCCGATGATCCGGCCGCCCATGATCCGGCCGTCCGAAAATCCGGTCGACGACCGGAACCCCGGTGGATATCTTCTGCGGATCCGGCTGATCGGCCGACGCCGGCGCCCCACCGCGAGGAGTGACCGTGATCCGCTACACCGACGACGTCGACACGATCGAGGCCGACCGGCTCACCGGCTTCTTCGTCGGGTGGCCGACGCCGGCCTCGCCCGAGCAGCACCTGGCCGTCCTGCGGGGAAGCCACCGCGCGGTCATCGCGATCGACGAGGAGACCGGCCGCGTCGTCGGTTTCGTCAACATGATCAGCGACGGTGTCCTGACGGCCTACATCCCGTGGCTGGAGGTCCTGCCGGAGTACCAGGGGCAGGGGATCGGCACCGAGCTGATGCGCAGGGTCCTGGCCGGCGCCGAGGGCTTCTACTCGGTCGATCTCCTCTGCGAGGAGGGACTCCAGCCCTACTACGCACGGCTGGGCATGCGGGCCGTACCCGGGATGTCGCTCATCGACCGCTCCGCCCTCAAGGGCGCCGCGGACTGATCCTGTCATGTCTTCCCGGGACCGGGCCCGCACCGCCGTACCATTCGTCCCTTTCAAGACTTCTGTCCAAAAGTACGGCTATCGCCCCCTTGGTTTCGTAGGTCATCCTCGTCCCGGCGCCCTCAATCCTTGACCATCGTCACTGCCTGCGATTTCTGTCCCGCGGGTATGAATCCTTTGCTCCACGTGGAGATCCATCCGCAGGTCAGCGGGGGATAACAGGCACTTGATCAGTGCGCTGGGGGGATTCAATGAACCGTCTCAAGGTGGTCAGGACCGGTATGGTCGCCGCGGCGGTGGGCTCGTTGCTGGCCGGATGCGCGTCCGGGCAGAACGACTCACACAACACGAACGCCGGAGCCGCGAAGCCGGCCGCGGCCAAATCGGCCGCCGCCGCCCAGCAGGCGACTCTCCAGGCCAGGCTGGCGAAGGCCGCGGGGGCCCACGCCAACGAGCTCGGCCAGATACCGGTCCTGATGTACCACCGCGTGGTGGACAAACCCGCGACCCAGGACGACCGCACTCCCCAGCAGTTCCGCACCGAACTGGAGCGGCTCGCCCGGGAGGGCTACGTCCCGGTCACCGCGGCCGAGTACGTCACCGGGCACATCGACATCCCGGCCGGCAAGCACCCGGTCGTGCTCACCTTCGACGACTCCTCCCCCTCCCAGGTCACCCTGGACGGCACGGGGAACCCCATGCCGAACACCGCCGTCGGCATCCTGGAGGAGGTCGCCAAGAAGAACCCCGGGTTCCGTTCCGTGGCGACGTTCTACGTGACCCGCGACCTGTTCGGGAAGGAGAACCTCCCGGAGGAGGCCGCCCAGATCCTGCTCTGGCTGCACGACAGGGGCTATGACATCGGCAACCACACGCGGGACCACAAGAACCTGCACGGCAAGTCCAAGGAGCAGGTGACGGCGGAGATCGGCGCCGGTCAGGAGCTGGTCAGCAAGTTGATCAACTTCAAGCCGGTCACGCTGGCCCTGCCGTACGGGAACCAGCCGAGCACCAAGGAGTGGGGCCTGAAGGGCGGGTCGGGGAACACCGGCTACGACTTCGGCGGGATGTTCCTCGCCGGGTACACCCCGGCGGAGTCTCCGTTCAGCAAGAAGTTCGACCCGCTCGGCATCCCGCGGATCCGGTCGATGGACAAGAAAGGCGACTGCGCGAAGTTCTGCTCCACCGCCTGGCTCGACTGGCTGAAGGCGCACGCCGACGAGCGGTACACCTCCGACGGCGACCCGAAGACGGTCGCCTACCCGAAGTTCAAGACGCCCTTCCTGGCCAAGCGCTTCACCGACCGCGCCCTCGGCTACTGACGGACCGTACGGCGGGCGGCCTCCCCACCCGGCAGGCCGCCCGCGGGCGGGCCGGACGGCGGGCGGTGGCCGGGCCCCGTCACCCGGCGGGCTCCAGGTCGTCCGCGGCGGGCCCGGGGCCTCCGGCGGGCGTGCCGGGCCGCCCGGCCCTCACCGGCGAGCCGGGCTCCGCGTCCCCCGCCGGCTCCCGGTCCTCCGCGGCGGTGTCCGGGGCCCGCAGGCCCCGGACACCGGGGGAGAGCAGCGCGGCGAGGGACACCACGAGGATGAGCCCGGCGCATCCCACCAGGGCGGGCCGGGGCCCGGTGGCGATCGCCACCGGGCCGGCCAGCAGCAGGCCGAGCGGGCCGAACATCAGCGAGCCCAGGGCGTCGTAGGAGCTGACCCGCGACAGGGAGGCGGGCGGGATCTCCCGCTGCATCGTGGTGTTCCACAGCACGCCGAAGAGGTCGAAGCAGATGCCCATCACCACGGCTCCGGCGACGACCGCCCACAGCGGGGCTCCGACGCCGAGCAGGAGGTAGGGGAGCCCCGTCGGCACCGTGAGGACGGTGCCGAGCAGGATGGGACGGCGGGGGCGCAGCCGCAACGCCAGGAAGACGCCGAGGATCATGCCGACCGCCTCGCCCGTCAGCACCGCGGACCAGGCCGCGGCTCCGCCGAGGCTCTCCTTGGCCACCAGCGGGCCGAGCACCCCGTGCGCGGCCTGCGCCGCCATGACCAGCACCGAGAACTGCGCCACCACGACCCACAGCCACTGCCGGGAGATGAACTCGCGCCAGCCGCCGCGCAGGTCGGCGAGGACGGAGTGCCGTTCCCCGGCGGCGCGTTCGGCGGGGGTGAGGCGCAGCGCGGCGACGAGCAGGGCCGCCACGGCGAACATGACGCCGCTGACGGCCAGCGCCCAGCCGCCGCCGATCAGGACCACCGTGGCGCCGCTCAGCACGAGCCCGGCGACGCGGGAGCTGTTGGCGCCCAGCCCCAGCAGGGCGTTGGCGGTCTGCAGCCGGTCGGCGGGGACGACCTCGGGGACGATGCCGGCCAGGGCGGGGAAGAGGACGGCCATCGCCATCCCGCTGAGCGCCGCGGCCGCCGCCAGGACCGGAACCGGGGTCCACCCCGTGAGCATCATCGCGGCGAGGGAGAAGAACGCCACCGCGTTGAGCCCGTCACCGGCCATCATCACCCGGTGCCGGGGGAACCGGTCGGCGATCACCCCGCCCACGAGCATGAAGACCACCATGGGCAGCGACTCGGCGGTCAGCACCGTCGAGAGCGTCCTGGGTGTGGCCCCGGGAAGCCCGAGGACGCCGAAGGCCAGGGCCACCGGGGCGAACGAGCTGCCGAGCACCGAGATGGTCCGGGCCGCGAACAGCAGGGTGAAGCGCCTGTCCCGGAGCAACGCGAGGTCGCGCCTGAAGCTGTGCACCGGGGGTCTCCTTCTCACGGCCGCGTGACACACCGGGCCGCACGCCGGCTCGCGAATGTACGGGAGCACCATCCTCCCGCTCCCCGGCGGCGATGTCGCGCCTATTTTCCGCGGCCGCCGTGGCCGGGCCCGGGGCCGCCCGCATCAGATGCCGGAGTTGAGGAATAGAACGGGGGAGGGGTATGTTGTCGATGTACGGATACCCCCCAGGGGTAAAAATAACGAGGAAAGAGGCCGGATATGACCACCGCCACCTACACCGTCAACGGCATGACCTGCGGCCACTGCGTCAGCTCGGTCACCGAGGAGGTCGGCCAGGTTCCCGGCGTCACCGGCGTCGACGTCGACCTCGCCACCGGCGCGATGACCGTCACCAGCGACGCCCCGGTCGACACGGCCGCGATCACCGCCGCCGTCCAGGAGGCCGGTTACGAAGTGGGGGCCACGTCATGAACACCCCGGCCCGGATCGGGGCCTATGCCCTCGGGCTCGCCGTGGTCTTCGGCGGCGCGCTGGGCGCGGGCAAGGCCGTGGGCCCGGCGGCCACGCCGTCCACGACCGGCACCGCCCACCCGGCGCACGCCGCGCCCACCGGGCAGCCGGACGCCGGACACGGCGGCCACGGCGACGCCGGGACGGACGCCCCGGCGTCCGCCCCGGCGGGGCTGCAGATCTCCCAGGACGGCTACACCCTCGCCCCCGAGACCACCGCGTTCACCCCCGGCGAGGAGACCGACCTCCGGTTCACCGTGACCGGCCCGGACGGCCGCCCGGTCACCGCCTACCAGACGCAGCACGAGAAGAAACTGCACTTCATCGTGGTCTCTCGGGACCTCGGCGTGTTCCGGCACCTGCACCCCGAGGAGGCCGGGAACGGCGTCTGGTCGGTACGGCTGACGCTGCCGGAGGCGGGCGCGTACCGCGCGTTCGCCGACTTCGCCCCCGAGGGCGGCCGGCCGCTGACGCTCGGCGCCGACCTGCGCGCGGGCGGCGACTACAAGCCGGCCGGGCCGCTGGAGCCGCGCCGTACGGCGGAGGTGGACGGGTACACCGTCACCCTCGACGGCGACCTGGCGCCCGGACGCTCCAGCAAGGTCACGCTGAAGGTGAGCAAGGACGGCCGGCCGGTCACCGACCTGCAGCCGTACCTCGGCGCCTACGGCCACCTCGTGGCGTTGCGCGACGGCGACCTCGCCTACCTGCACGTCCACCCCGACGGGGAGCCCGGCGACGGCAGGACGCCGTCCGGCCCGGACGTCACCTTCTACGCCGAGGTGCCCAGCCGGGGCACCTACCGGCTGTTCCTAGACTTCCAACACGGGGGCAAGGTGCGCACGGCGGACTTCACCGTCCGCGCCGGGGACGCCCCGGCGCCGGAGAGGTCGCCGTCCGAGGAGCCGGCCGCGGCTCCGGCCGGCCCGTCCGGCACGCCCGAGCCGCCGGAGAACGGCACACCCGAGCCGCCGGAAAACGGCCCGGACCACTCCGAAGACCACTCACACTGACCAGGACATGACGCGGAAAGGAGAGGTGATGTCCTCCATCACGGATGACCGGCCGCCGGCCACCGGTGCGGTCGAGCTCTCGATCGGCGGCATGACCTGCGCGTCGTGCGCCAACCGGATCGAGCGCAAGCTGAACAAGCTCGATGGCGTCACGGCGACCGTCAACTACGCCACCGAGAAGGCCAAGGTCGTCTTCCCCGCCGACCTCGACCCCCGCGATCTGGTCGCGGAGGTGGAGAAGGCCGGATACAGCGCCGAGCTGCCCCCGCCGCCCCGCGCCGAGGGCGCCGGGGAGGACGGACCCCGTGAGGAGACCGACGAACTGGCCCCGCTGCGGGCCAGGCTGATCACCTCCGTCGTCCTGGCCGTCCCGGTGATCGCGATGGCGATGATCCCGGCGTTGCAGTTCACGAACTGGCAGTGGCTGTCGCTGACCCTGGCCGCCCCGGTCGTGGTCTACAGCGGCTGGCCGTTCCACCGCGCCGCCTGGACCAACCTGCGCCACGGCGCCGCCACCATGGACACCCTGGTGTCGCTCGGCACGATCGCCGCGCTCGGCTGGTCGCTGTGGGCGCTGTTCTTCGGTACGGCCGGCACGCCCGGCATGACCCACCCGTTCGCGCTCACCATCGAGCGCACCGACGGCACGGGCAACATCTACCTTGAGGCCGCGGCCGGGGTGACGGCGTTCATCCTCGCCGGCCGTTACTTCGAGGCCCGTTCCAAGCGCCGCGCCGGCGCCGCGCTGCGCGCCCTGCTGGAACTCGGCGCGAAAGACGTCTCCGTGCTGCGCGACGGCGCCGAGGTCCGCGTCCCCGCCGACCGCCTGGCGGTGGGCGACCGGTTCGTGGTGCGGCCCGGCGAGAAGATCGCCACCGACGGCGTGGTCGAGGAGGGCTCCTCGGCGGTGGACGCCTCCATGCTGACCGGCGAGTCGGTCCCGGTCGAGGTACGGCCCGGCGACGCGGTGACCGGCGCGACCGTCAACGCCGGAGGCCGCCTGGTCGTCCGCGCCACGCGGGTCGGCTCCGACACCCGCCTCGCCCAGATGGCCAAGCTGGTGGAAGAGGCCCAGACCGGCAAGGCGCAGGTCCAGCGCCTGGCCGACCGGATCTCCGGGGTCTTCGTGCCGATCGTGATCGCCCTGGCCCTCGGGACGCTCGGCTTCTGGCTCGGCACGGGCGACGGCGCGGGCGCCGCGTTCACCGCGGCGGTGGCCGTACTGATCATCGCCTGCCCCTGCGCCCTGGGCCTGGCCACCCCGACCGCGCTGCTGGTCGGCACCGGCCGGGGCGCCCAGCTCGGCATCCTGATCAAGGGGCCGGAGGTCCTGGAGTCCACCCGCGGCATCGACACCGTCGTACTCGACAAGACCGGCACGGTCACCGAGGGCAGGATGACCCTGGTGGACGTCGTCACCGCCGAGGGCGAGGACGACGCCGAGGTCCTGCGCCTGGCCGGGGCGCTGGAGCACGCCTCCGAGCACCCCATCGCCCAGGCCGTGGCCCGGGGGGCCGCCGAGCGGGTGGGCGAGCTGCCCACTCCCGAGGACTTCGCCAACGTCGAAGGGCTCGGCGTCCAGGGTGTCGTCGACGGGCACGCCGTCCTCGTCGGCCGCCCCCGGCTGCTGGCCGAGTGGTCGCAGCACCTGCCCGCCGACCTGGAGCGGGCCCTGGAGGAGGCGCAGGCCGCGGGCCGTACGGCGGTCGCGGTCGGCTGGGACGGCAGGGCACGGGCGGTCCTCGTGGTCGCCGACGTGGTCAAGCCGACCTCCGCCGAGGCGATCCGGAGGCTGCGCGCCCTCGGCCTGACCCCGGTGCTGCTCACCGGTGACAACGAGGCCGTCGCCAGGACGGTCGCGGCCGAGGTGGGCATCGACGAGGTCATCGCCGAGGTGCTGCCCGCCGACAAGGTGGACGTGGTCAAGCGGCTCCAGAGCGAGGGGCGGTCGGTGGCGATGGTCGGCGACGGGGTCAACGACGCCGCCGCGCTCGCCCAGGCCGACCTGGGGCTGGCGATGGGCACCGGCACCGACGCGGCCATCGAGGCGTCCGACCTCACGCTGGTCCGCGGCGACCTGCGGGTGGCCGCCGACGCGATCCGCCTGGCCCGCCGGACGCTCGCCACGATCAAGGGCAACCTGTTCTGGGCCTTCGCCTACAACGTGGCGGCCCTGCCGCTGGCGGCCATGGGGCTGCTCAACCCGATGATCGCCGGAGCCGCCATGGCGTTCTCGTCGGTGTTCGTGGTCACCAACAGCCTGCGGCTGCGCGGTTTCAAGTAAACCGTCCTCCGCCGCCAAGGCCGTCCTCCGCCGTCACCGCCGATGCCCGCGCCACGCCGGGCACCGGCGGTGACGGCGTGACGGCGCCGGTCCACCGCACACTGGAAGCGTCGACCAGGGTGCCGCCGCGGCCCCGCCCGGAGTGATCCGCCCGGCCCGCCGGTTCCGCTTCAGGACGGCCGGCCGGCGCGCGCCGCGGTCGCCCGCTGATGCGGTACGGGGGATTTCGATGACTGTGTCCAGACGCGAGATGATCACCGGGTTGGGCGCGCTGACCGCCTCCCTCGCCGCGGCGGCCCCGCGGGGTCCGGAGCCGCCCGCCGCCCGGGGACCGGCCGCCTCGCTCCCCGGCGTCCCCGCCGGCCGCGCCCCGGACCGGACGGCCGGGGACGAGCGCTTCTGGGAGGACATCGCGCGGCGGTACCGCGTCAGCCCGGACTTCGTGAACCTGGAGAACGGCTACTACGGGATCATGCCCGAGCCGGTACGCCTGGCCTACCACCGCAACGTGGACCTGCTCAACGAGCAGAACTCCCACCTGCTGCGCACGGACTACAAGGAGCGGGCCGACCGGATCAGGCGGCGCGTCGCCGCCCTCCTCGGCGTCTCCGCCGAGGAGATCGCCCTCACCCGCGGCGGCACCGAGGCCCTGCAGAACCTGATCGGCGGCTACAACCGGCTGCGGCCGGGCGACGCGGTGATGTACGCCGACCTCGACTACCACAGCGCCCGGTACGCGATGAACTGGCTGCGCGACCGGCGCGGCGTCACGGTCGAACGGCTGGCGATCCCCGAGCCGGCGACCCGGTCGGCCGTGCTGGACGCCTACGCCACGGCGCTGCGGGACCACCCGCGGGTACGGCTTCTCCTGCTCAGCCACATGAACAACCGCACCGGGCTGGTGACGCCGGTCAGGGAGATCGTCGAGATGGCGCGCGCCCGCGGCGCCGACGTGATCGTCGACGCGGCGCACTCGTGGGGCCAGCTCGACTTCACCCTCGGCGACCTCGGGTCGGACTTCACCGTGTTCTCCCTGCACAAATGGATGGGGGCGCCGCTGGGCACGGGCTTCCTGCACATCCGGAAGGAACGCCTGGCCGACATCGACCTCGCGTTCGCCGACGAGACCTATCCGGCCGGCGACATCCGTTCGCGCGTCCACTCCGGCACCCTGGACGCCGCCGCCGTGCTCTCGGTGGACGCGGCCCTGGACTTCCACGACGCCCTGGGCGCCGCGGTCAAGCAGGCGCGGCTGCGCTTCCTGCGCGACCGCTGGGTCCACCGGGTGCGCGACATCCCGGGCATGGAGATCCTGACCCCGGAGGACCCGGCGATGTACGGCGCGATCACCGCCTTCCGGTTCGCCGGCCGTACCTCGGAGGCCGAGAACGTCGCGATCACCGACGACCTGTACAGCCGGTACCGGATCTTCACCGTGCGCCGGGGCGGGCCCGTCCGGGGTGACTGCGTCCGGGTGACGCCGGCGCTCTTCACCTCGCGTGACGACGTCGACCTCCTGGCCACCGCCCTGCACGACCTCGCCCGGCGGCGGCGTCCCTGAGACGGGCTCCGGACGCCCGCGCCGGCGGGCCGGGCGGATGCCGCCCCGGGGCCGCCGGGGCGGCATCCGGCGTGGCATCCGGTGGGGTCGTGCCGGGAGACGGCGGCCCCGGGGAAGCCACGCCCGGAGAGGGCGGATCCGGGGAGGTCCCTTCCGGAGAGGCCGCTTCCAGAGAGGCCGCTTCCGGGGAGGCCGCTTCCGGGGAGGCCGCTTCCGGGGAGGCCGCGGGGCGCTCCGCCAGCCGCCCGGACCGGTCCAGGGCGCGCACGGCCGCCGCGCATCCGGCGCCGACCGCCGCCAGGCCGAGCCACGGCAGGCTGGGCAGGCCCACCGACCTGCCCAGGTCCAGCGCCCACCCCGACAGCAGGTTGCCCGCGGCGACGCCGAGACCCGCCAGGGTGCTGTAGAGCCCGTAGCGGGTGCCCACCGAGTGCTCGGGACCGAGGGCGACGACGGTCGTCATCTCGAAGGGGTAAATGATCATCGTGGCCAGGCTGAGCAGCACCGCCGCGCCCAGCACGGGCAGGAGCAGGAGGACCTGGGCGGCGGCGGGCGGCGGAGCGGTGGCGGTGGCCGTCAGCGGCGCGGCCACCGCGAGCGGGACGAAGGCCAGGCCCATCAGGACGAGCCCCCGGACGATGGCCCGGGACGGCCCCCAGCGCCGGCCCGCCCACGCCGTCACCCGGGCCTGCCCGATGACGGTCATGATGCCGGAGACCACGAAGACGAGCGTGACCCCGAACTCGCCGGCCGTCACCCGCCGGACCTCCAGCGGCAGGCCGAGGTAGATCTGGAAGTTCAGCGCGTAGGAGCCGGCCATGGCCAGCGAGAACCGCAGCAGGGACCGGTCGGCGGCCACCTCCCGCCAGCCAGCCCGCCCGCCGGCCGCCGTTCCGGGGGCACCGGCCGCCCCCGGAACGCCTGGACCGGCTGGACCGGCTGGACCGGCTCCCGTGCCCGGCGGCAGCGCCCGCACCTGGGCGACCGTGAGGGCGGCGAACATCACCCCGGCGGTGAGGCAGACCAGGGTGAACGTCACCCCGTTGAGCAGCAGCCCGACCAGCGGCCCGATCAGGATGCCGAGCTGGCCGAAGGCGTTGAAGGCGGCGAACGCCTCGACCTTGCGCTCACCGGCCTCCCTGGCGAGATAGGCCCGCACCGCCGGGTTGAACAGCGCCCCGGCGAACCCGGTGAGCGCCGAGGCCGCCACCAGCGCGGGGACCGAGCCGGCCACCCCCAGCATCAGGAACGCCACGGCCCGCACCCCGCACCCCGCCACGATCACCGGCTTGCAGCCGAGCCGGTCGGCGAGCGTCCCGCCGACCAGGAACAACCCCTGCTGGCTCAGGTTGCGGACGCCGAGGATGAGCCCGACCAGCGCGGCGGGCAGCGCCAGCGTCCCGGACAGGTGACCCGCGAGGTACGGCATGAGCATGTAGAAGCCGGTGTTGATGGTGAGCTGGTTGACCAGCAGCAGCCGCACCGGCCGGTCGAAGGACCGGATGAGCGCCGGGGTGCCCGCCATCAACCTCCCCTCGGCGGCGCCGGTCACCGATCCTCCCGGACGGCGCCCGCCGTACCGGGGTCGTCCGTGACGGCGTCCGCCGTGCCGGGCGGGTCCGTGCCCGCCGTACCGGGCAGGGTTCCGGGCGGCACTTCCGCGAGGGGATCGACCACGGTCGTGCACCGCGTCCAGCGGACCGGCTCGCGCTCCGCGGGGTGAGCGATCTCCTCCGGGTCGGCGGCCGGTGGCGCACCGAGGAGGTCGTGGGCCGCGCAGTAGTCGTCGCTGAACACGGTGTCGAAGTAGCGGTGCGGCCCGTCGGGGAAGACCGCCGCCGTCCGCGTGTGTCCGGGCATCGTGCGGGCCAGCCACGACGCCACCAGGGCCACCGCCCCGACGCTCCAGCCGCCGGTGGCGTAGCGCAGGGCCGCCAGGCGGCGGCACGCCCACACCGCCTCGGCCGGCGCCACCCAGTGCACCTCGTCGAACAGCTCGTAGGCCACGTTGCGCGGGTGGATGCTGCTGCCCAGGCCGCGCATCAGCCGGGGGCGGGCCGGCTGGCCGAAGATCGTCGATCCCGTCGAGTCGACGCCGACGAGCCGCAGGTCGGGGTAGAAGCGGCGGAGCATCCGAGTGACACCCGCGCTGTGGCCGCCGGTCCCGACGCTGCACACCAGGACGTCGATCCGGCCGAGCTGACCGGCGAGCTCGGTGGCCAGACCCGCGTAGGCGGTGACGTTGTCGGGGTTGCCGTACTGGTCCGGGCAGTAGGCGTCCGGGTGCCCCGCCAGCAGTTCGCGCACCCGGTCCTGTCGCGCCCGCTGCCAGCCGCCCACCGGGTGCGGCTCGGTGACGACGACGACCCGGGCTCCGTAGGCCGCGAGCAGGTGCCGCATCAGCGGCTCCATCCCCGGGTCGGTCACCAGCGTCACCGGGTGTCCGTGGACGATGCCGGCCAACGCCAGCCCCAGGCCGAAGGTCCCGCTGGTGGACTCCACGATGGGCGCCCCCGGTCGCAGCAGGCCCGACCGGCGCGCCCGGTCCACGATGTGCAGGGCGGGCCGGTCCTTGATGCCCCCGGGGTTGCCGCCCTCCAGCTTCGCCCAGAAGCCGCGGCCCCGGCCGGTGACGATCTCCGGGATCCACAGGACCGGGGTGTTCCCGACGACGTGCTCCGGAGCGTGGCAGGTGTTCCCGGTGACCAGTCGGCCGGTCGGGAGCAGTGAGATGTCTGGTGAGTTGAGTGTGTAGGTCATGGTCCGTTTCCCTTGAACGTGATCCGGTGATCCGGTGATCCGCCTCAGGGCACGCCGGAGGTACGGCCCGCGCCGACGGCACGGGCGACGGGGCGCGCCGACGGACCGGCTACACCCGGGAAACAGACTTGAGCAGGAGTAGGGCCGCCCCGGGAAGCGGGCGGACCGGACGGGAGGAGCGCCGCGCCGCAGGAACGGCCGGGGCTTCGGCGGCCACCTCGGCGACCGCGGTGTCGTAGGCGGCGCGGCCGACGGGGAGCAGGACACGGAGGGTGGTGATCGACGGTCCGGCCGCCGCCCCGCACAGCGTGTGGTCCTCGCCCGCGGGCAGCAGGGGCCGCAGGGGGCACGGGGTGCCGCCGCAGTACGCCGTCGCGCCGGACACGGCGCGAGAGCGGGTGATCGCGTGGAAGCCGGACGCGGTCCGGGAGGCGTTGGCGGTCCGGGGGCCGGATGCGGTCCGGGAGCCGGTGGTCCCGGAGCCGGTGGCGGGTGCGGGGAGGGATTCGGCGGTGGGCCGGGACCCGGCGGTCGCGCTCCGGGCCTCTCCCGGGCACATCTCTCCGGAAAGGACGGCCCGGACCCCATGACGATGATGGCCCGAGTGGGCGTGGGCCGAGTGGGCGTGGGAGCACAGCACGAGGTGCAGCAGCACGGTGGCACCGAGCACGGTCAGATACAGGGCGCGGAGGATTCCTCCGCGCCGCATGCACCGCCGTATCGATACGACCATGTCCAACAGCGTACGCTCCGCTATGTAATGAATCGCTACGCAGAGTGACATTTGTGGAGAATGTTCGACCGTTCGGGAATCGTGCGTCCCGCCGTACGGTGGGCGCGGCGATCCCGCAAGGGCATGAAAAAACCCGGGCGGCGGCCCGGGCGGTGAAAGGGCCCGGCGCCCCGGAGACGCAGGATCCGGGGCGCCGGCAGCGGGTCAGTCGGAGGTGACCGCGTCCATCAGGTCACCCACCGGCGCGTCGGGCAGTGCCCGCGCCACGTCGGCCAGGGCGACCATCCCGACCAGCTTGTGTCCGTCGATCACCGGAAGGCGGCGGACCTTGTGCTTGGCCATCGTGCCGAGGATCTCCCTGGCATCGTCGTCGGCGCCGATGGTGACCGCCTCGCCCTGGACGAACTCACCGGCCTGGCAGGACTTCGGGTCCTTGCCCCGGGCCAGCACCTTCACCACGATGTCGCGGTCGGTCAGCATGCCCTTGAGCCGGTCGTCCGTGCCGCAGATCGGCAGGGAGCCCACGTCGAGGCGAGCCATCTTGCCCGCGGCATCGAGCACGGTCTCGTCGACCCTCACGCACTCGGCGCTCGGCGTCATGATCTCGCGTGCGGTCTTCATCTCGCTCCTTTCTGTGCTCCGGAGCCTCTGCGGCTACCCGGGAGCCCACCGGTGAAACCGGGGCCGAATGAACGGGACGGAAAGGGAGAGAAGCGATGCATGGGAAAGATTGCGCTGGTCGTGGTGGACATGCTGAACCCCTACGACCATCAGGATGCGGAACCGCTCGCCGAGAACGTCGCCGGGATCGTCGAACCCCTGGCCGATCTGATGCGCCGGGCGCACGAACACGACGACGTCGAGCTGGTGTACGTCAACGACAACTACGGGGACTTCTCCGTGACCCGGGATGACCTCGCGGGGCGGGCGCTCTCGGGTCGGCGGCCCGACCTGGTCGAGCCGGTGCTGCCCCCGAAGGAGGCGCCTTTCCTGCAGAAGGTGCGCCACAGCGCGTTCTACGGCACCTCCCTGGAGTATCTGCTGCACCGGGAGGAGGTCGAGACCCTGGTGCTGGCCGGCCAGGTCACCGAGCAGTGCGTCCTCTACAGCGCGCTCGACGCCTATGTGCGGCACTTCTCGATCAGGATTCCGCGTGACTGCGTGGCCGGCATCCACGCCGACCTGGCGGACGCCGCGCTGCGGATGATGGAGCGCAACATGGGGGCGAAGATCGTGGCGGGGGAAAGGTGCCTGGAGGTCTGACGACCTCTCCGGCGCCGGTTCGGTGCGTGAAAGGTTCGACGGGTGAAGCCCGGTGTGTGAAAGCCCGGTGCATGGGGGTTTCGTCGTGAAGGCCCGGCGCATGAGGGTCCGGTGTGTGAAGGCCCGGTGTGTGAAGGCCCGGTGTCGTCCGAGGAGGTGTCCTCCTCGGGCGGCTTCACCCCTCGACGCCGGTCGTGTCGTGGGCGGCCCCGACGGGCTTGGACTGCGTCGACCCGCGCTGGCGCAGGTAGACGGAGAGCACGACCATCGACAGCACGGCGAGGAACTCCGACTGCCAGTTCTGCAGCGTGCGGTTCCAGAAGTCGGCCGAGACGACGTACTCGCCCCAGCTCACCGGGTCCTCCAGCTGCGCGAGCTGCTGGGTGTTGTAGCTGGCCTGGCCCGACACCGACTGACCGAGCCATGACAGCACGAAGACGGCGCCCATCACCAGGCCGAGGGAGTTGCCGTACAGCGACCGCCGCCACCCGGCCGCGGCGGCCCAGGCGGGGCTGTCGGACTCGGCGTACCGGCCCGTCTTCTGCTCGGCGTCGCTCTCGCCGCCCTCCTCGCCCGGCTTCTTCGACTCGGTGGAGCCGCGCTGCACCAGCCAGACCGTCGCGAGGATGAACAGCAGGAACTGGAGATACTCCGACTGCCAGTTCTCCGCGACGTCGGCGGT
Source organism: Streptosporangium sandarakinum (assembly GCF_013409935.1). Classification (GTDB taxonomy): domain Bacteria; phylum Actinomycetota; class Actinomycetes; order Streptosporangiales; family Streptosporangiaceae; genus Streptosporangium; species Streptosporangium nondiastaticum. The sequence continues at coordinate 3,522,015 of NZ_JACCCO010000001.1, forward strand.
GAAGTCGGAGGAGGTCACGTAGGACACCCACGACAGCGGCGCGCCGCCCTCGGCGAGCCGCTGCTGGTTGGCGTCGGCGTTCCCGGCGAACGACTGCCCCACCAGGGACAGCAGGAACGCGGCGAGGAAGAACAGGCTCAGGGCGTTGTTCTTGATGAAGTTCTTCACGGAGCCCTCCCTAACGCTGCAGAAGGCCGATGGCGAGGAAATAGGCCAAGCCGACACCGATCAGGACCAAAGTGACGGTGAACATGACGCGCATGTCAGGTCGTCACCTCGCATCGGTAGGGGAGCTCGCCTTGGGCCGTGCAGCCCGCGCCGCGCACCAGCCAGCCCTGGGGGAACCTGTGCAGGAAGACGGTGTCCCGCGACAGCCGTACCTGCGCCTCGTCGCCCCAGACCGCGGTGTCCACCGGCTGTCCGCCGGGCAGTTCGAGGTCGAGGATGGCGTTGGCGCACCTCTGGCCGCCGGTGCTCAGCCCCTCGGCCGCCGAGGGGGCCAGCAGCGAGCACGCCTGCTCTCCCTGGCGGTCGTGCACCGCGCCGTAGAAACGGGTGGCCGCCTGTTCGGCGGTTTCCCGTTCGGCTGAGGAACAACCGGTCAAAATCGCAACTAATGACATCAATGCCAATTAAATTGCTCGACTGTTCATCGGCTCCCCTTACCCCGCCGCCCCCAAAAGTCACGTCGGGACGACTACGCCGTGTACGCGCGCCGGAACGTAAGGATGCGATGCGCGTGCCCCCGGCGGGCCGGCCGGGGGCACGCCGGCCTCAGCGCACCCGGGGCAGCACCTCGCGGGCGTAGAAGTCGAAGAAGGCGTCCTGCTCGGGGCCGATCTGGCTGATGTAGACCTCGTCGAAGCCCGCGTCCACGTACTCCTTGATCGACTGGATGTGCTTCTTGGGGTCGGGACCGCAGGGCGTGGAGGCGGTGGCCTGCTCCTCGGTGACCATCTCCGCGAGCTGCTCGAAGTGCCGCGGCAGCGGCAGGAGCTGGGACGCCTCCCCCTGGATGCCCTGGGTCGGCCAGAGCCGGTGCACGGTCTTGCGGGCCTCGGCCTCGTCGGTGGCGTAGCAGACCTTCAGGCCGCTCTGGGTGGGCTTGCCCTCGCCTCCGGCCTTGTGGAACTGCTCCACCAGCTCGGCCGCGGGGCCGGTGCAGATGTACCCGTCGCCGATCCGCCCGGCCAGCTCCACCGACTTCTTGCCGAAGCCGGAGACGTAGACGGGCGGCGGGCTGTCGGGCAGCGTGTACAGGCGGGCGTTGTCGACGTCGTAGTGGAGACCGCGGTGGGTGACCAGCTTGCCCGACCACAGCTCCCGCATGAGCTCGACCGCCTCCTCCAGCATCTCCAGCCGCTCGGAGGCCGGGGGCCAGCGGGACTCGATGATGTGCTCGTTCAGCGCCTCGCCGGTGCCGACGCCGAGCCGGAACCGGCCGTCGGTGAGCACGGCGCTGGTGGCGGCGGCCTGGGCGATGATCGCCGGGTGGATGCGGACCAGCGGGCAGGTGACGGCCGTGGTGATCGGCAGCGAGGTCGCCTCGGCGATGGCGCCGATGACCGACCACACGAACGGGCTCTGCCCCTGCGCGTCCAGCCAGGGATGGTAGTGGTCGGAGATCCACAGCCCCTCGAAACCGGCCCGCTCGGCCAGCTTCGCCTGCCGTACCAGTTCCTTGGGGTCGTGTTCCTCGCAGGAGAGGAAGTATCCGAACCTGGTCATCGCCGCCTCCTCGGTGCCTCGTTCCAGATCAGTGGCCATACCCAGGTTGACGAGGCCAAACGGATCAGCCGGGAAAACGCGGGGCGGGGCCGCGGCCGCCCGGCCCCGCCCCGGCCCACCGCCGGAGACCGGAGGCCGGAGCCCGTCCGGACCCCGGGTCCCGGGCTCCCGTCCCTGCTTCCGTGCCTACTCCCGCGCGCCGACCGCCTCCGCCGGGTGCCGGGCCAGGACGACGCGGGCCGGCAGCGCGGTGGCCGCGAGGGCGAGCAGGGCGGCGGCGCCGACCACCGCGAGATAGCCGAGCGGCGGGACGTACGGCGCCGCCGACCCCGTCATGCCCGTGCTGAACGCCGTGAGCGTCACCAGCGCGATGCCCGTCCCCAGCGCCACCGCGACCGCGAGCGCGACCAGGGTCTCCAGCCCGAGCATCCGGCGCGCCTGTCGCCGTGTCGTACCGACCAGGCGCAGCAGCGCCAGCTCGCGTGACCTCGCCGAGGTGGACATGGCCAGGGTGTTGACCACGGCGATCGCGGTGAACGCGATGATCAGGCCCATCGCGACGTAGTTCACCTCGGCGTTCGCCGGGCCGGCCCAGGCGGCTCCGGCCGTCTCCGCCACGCCGGTGCCGGGAACGGCCCGCGCGAGGTCCGCCCGGGTCAGGGAGGGCGCCGAGACCAGCGCGGTGCCGAGCGGGTCGTCCACGTGCCGGGCCACCAGCGCGTGGGAGAGCGTGAGGTCGCCGAACCCCAGCCCGCGGCGGTAGACCGCGGTGACGCGCAGGTCGGCCGGGGTTCCGTCGCCGAGCGTCAGGCGGAGCCTCCCGCCCACCCGGACGCCGAGCCGTTCGGCCGCCGTACGGCTGACCGCGACCGCGTCCTCGCCGAGGCCGTCCAGCCTTCCGGCGACCACGCCCAGGTCGAGGGTCCTGCCGAGGCCCTCGCCGGTGACACCCTGCGCGCCGTACTTTTCCAGGCCCACCCGCACCGAGGTGTGCAGCACCTCGGTGACCGCCTCGACGCCCGGGAGGCCGCGCAGGGCCGCCGCCGCCCCGGAGGGCAGGTGCGGGCCGAGGACGTGCCCGGCCACGGTGCCGGCCGCCGCCTCCCGTCGGGCGGCGTCCTCCACGGTGGTCTGCGTGAACAGGATCGTGCAGGTCATCGCCACCATCAGGCTGAGCGGCGCGATGATCGAGGCCAGGCGCGGCGCGCCGGCCCGCAGGTTGGCCGCGGCCAGGTGGCCGCTCGCCCGGAAGGCCCGCAGCGGCGCCCCGAGCAGGGTGGCCGCCACCCGCGCGACCAGCGGGCCGAGCAGCGCCACGGCGACCGTCCACACCAGCGCGGTGAGCATGGTGACCGGGCTCGCCGCCGCCTCGGTCGACAGGGACGACAGCACCAGCGTCAGCGCGAGGCCGCCCCCGGCGCACAGCAGCCCGGCGACCAGCCTGCCCGTCGGCAGCAGCGCGGCCGGCAGCGCCACCTCGCCCAGCGCCTCCACCGGGCGGATCCGTACGGCGCGGCGGGCCGAGAGCCGGGACGCCGCCCACGCGGCCGCCACGGTCGCCGCGAGCGCCGCGAACACCGGGAACGGGCTGACGACCAGCCGCAGGTTCGGCGGCATCGCGCCCAGTGCGACGAACCGGGAGCGCAGCCAGAACCCCAGGCCGATGCCGACCGCCGCGCCGATCAACCCGGCCACCGCGCCGACCAGCAGCGCCTCGCCACCCAGCATCTTCCGCACCTGGCGGGGAGTGGCCGCGACGGCCCGCAGCAGGGCGATCTCCCGCTGGCGCTGCTGGACGGACAGCGCGGACGTGCCGACGACGACGAGGATCGCCACCAGCAGCGAGGTGCCGCCGAGCGCGCCGCCGAGGCTGATCAGCCGCACCCTCGCCTGCTCGGCGTCCGGGAACTCCACGGCGCCGCGCTCGTCCCCGGTGGCGGCGAGTGCCGGGACACCGCCGGGGGCCGCGGCGGCCTCACGCAGCGCCGCGGACACGTCCACCGCCGGGAAGACGCCGACGGCGCTGACCATGCCCGGCCGGCCGGTCAGGCGGCGGGCCTCGGCGGGAGAGAGGAACAGCGTCTCCCGGCCGGGCAGGTCCTGAGCGGTGACGCCGGTCACCAGGTAGGTCCGGTCACCGGCCGGCGTCCGCACCGGCACACGCGCGCCGGGCCGCAGTCCCGCCCCGGCCTCCACGGCCACCTCTCCGTCCGTCCGCGGCGCGCGGCCCGCGCTCAGGGTGAACGGGGTCAGTGCCGCCGACTCCCAGCCGTGCCCCTCGAAGGGACGGCCGGCGACGTAGAGGGGGAACGTCACCTCGGTGACCACCCGCGAGACGCCGGGGAGGCGGCGCAGCCGTTCGGCGAGGGACACCGGAACCCATGCCCGCTCGGCCAGCGGCTTGGCCTTGGTCTTGGTCTTCTCCGCCGACTTGCGGATCGTCTCGCGGGCGAACCGGTCACCGGTGACGACCACCGGGGTGCCCGCGTAGCGCTCCGGGGCGACGCTCCCGCGCAGCCCCGTCTCCAGCAGCATGCCGCAGGCGCAGACCAGCGCGGCGGCGCAGAGCAGGGCGACGAACGCGCCCGCGAAGGCGGCCCCGCGGTGCCGGATCGTCCTCATCGCCAGAGAGATCATCACACCCACGCTCCCAGCCGGGTCATCCGCTCGGCCACCTTCTCGGAGGTGGGAGCCGCCATGGAGTCCACGATCCGGCCGTCCGCCAGGAAGAGCACCGCGTCGGCGTAGGAGGCGGCCACCGGGTCGTGGGTGACCATCACCACCGTCTGCCCCGTGCCGTCCACGATCTCCCGCAGCAGCGTCAGCACGTCACGGGCGGTCATCGTGTCCAGCGCCCCGGTCGGCTCGTCGCCGAACACCACCTCGGGCCGGGTGACCAGCGCACGGGCGATGGCGACCCGCTGCTGCTGGCCGCCGGACAACTGGGCGGGCCGGTGGCCGGTCCGTCCCCGCAGACCCACCCGGGAGACGACCTCGTCCAGCCACGCCCGGTCCGCCCGCGTCCCGGCCAGCCGCAGCGGCAGCGTGATGTTCTCCTCCACGGTGAGCGCCGGGATCAGGTTGAACGCCTGGAACACGAAGCCGACCCGCCGCCTGCGCAGCTCGGTCAGGGCCGTCTCGTCCATCCCGGACAGCTCGGTGCCGCCGAGCCGTACCGAACCCGAGGACGGCACGTCCAGTCCCGCCGCGCAGTGCAGGAACGTGCTCTTGCCCGACCCCGAAGGTCCCATCACCGCGGTGAAGCTCCCGCGCGGGATCCCCACCGACACCTCGCGCAGGGCCGCGACCGCGCCCTGCCCCTTCCCGTACACCTTGCTCACCGCGTCCAGCCGCACCACGTCCGTCATGTCCTCAACCCTGGCGGCGGGGTGCGGCGCGGACCACGGAGGTGCTCACCGATCGGTCATGACCTCATCATGATCCGGACACTGGTAGACATATCCCTGTGATCCGTGTGCTTCTCGCCGAGGACCAGCACGTCATCAGGGGCGCCCTGGCCGCACTGCTCGGCCTCGAACCGGACCTGGAGATCGTGGCCGCCGTCGACTCGGGCGACGCGGCCCTCTCCGCGGCCCTGGTCCACCGCCCGGACGTCGCGGTGCTCGACATCGACATGCCCGGCGCGCGCGACGGCCTGGCCGCCGCCGCCGAACTGCGTGAGAGGCTGCCGGGCTGCCGCACCCTCATGCTGACCGCGCACGGCAAGCCGGGCCACCTGCGCCGCGCGCTCGGCGCCCAGGTGGACGGGTTCCTGCTGAAGACCGCGCCGCCGGAGGACCTGGTCGCCGGGATCCGCGCGGTCGCGGCGGGGCAGAGGGTGCTCGACCCTTCGCTCGCGGTCACCGCCTGGAACCTGGCCGACAACCCGCTGACCCCCCGGGAGGCCGACGTGCTGCGACTGGCGGCGAGCGGCGCCGACGCGGCCGAGATCGCGGCCCGGCTCTTCCTCGGTGCCGGAACGGTGCGCAACTACCTGACCGCCATCGTGGCCAAGCTCAACGCCCGCAACCGCACCGACGCCGTCCGCATCGCCTCCGAGGCCGGCTGGATCTGACCCGTCCACCGCCCGCCGTCCACCGCCTGCCGCCCGCCGTCCACCGGACCTGGAACTGGAACCGGAACCGGCCCTCGCCCCTCGGACCTTCCGGCCTTCGGCCTCTGGCCCCCGGTCCCCGGTCCCCGGTCCCCGGTCAGTACGGTGCCCGCCCGGCGCGGTCGTCCCTGGCCGGGACGGCGGACGGCGCGATGGCCACCGTGTCCCGGGGGACCGGTGCCCAGGCCGTCAGCTCGAAACGGTCACCGTCCCGGGCCGTGCCGAGCCGTCCGCCGAGGACCGCCAGGCGGGTGGTGAGGTTGCCGAGCCCGGCCGAGCCCGGCCGGACCCCGGCCCCGACCGCACCGTCACCGCGCACGTCACCCGCAGCCGCTCCATCGCCGCGCGCGCCACCCGTGCCCGCGCCGTCGTTGCGCACGCCGAGCCGTACGCCGCCCTCCTCCGCCGTCGTCGTGATCGCGCAGTGCCGGGCCGCGCTGTGCCGCAGCACGTTGGTCACCGCCTCCCGCAGCACCGTGCCCAGCGCGGCGTCCACCTCGCCGGGAAGCGCGCCGTGTGCGAGGGAGAGCTCGGCACGGACCCCCGCGGCGGCCAGCACCGACCGCGCCGTCTCCGCCTCGTCCGCCAGCGACACCGCGGCGCGCCCGCCGGAGACGACCCGCAGGTCCGCCTCGGCCTTCCCGGTCATCGTCAGGACCTCCGTCAGCTCCGCGCGGGCCCGCTCCGGGTCCAGCCGCCTGGCCAGCTCGCACCTGAGCAGGATCGCGGCCAGGCTGGAGCCGAGGAGGTCGTGCAGGTCGCGGGCGGCGCGCAGGCGCTCCTCGACCACGGCGGAGCGGGCCAGCCCCTGCCTGGCCTCCCGCAGCTCCCTGACCAGCTGGGCGAGCCTGACCAGCCCGTACATCACCAGCCCGGTCACCAGCGTGCTCACCGTGAAGTTGACCGTCACCGGGACCGGCAGGCCGAGCAGCACCGCGGCGACCGCCGTGCCCGCCATCACGCACCCGGCCAGCGGCCAGGCCACCGCCGCCGGGAACGCGAGCAGGACCGGGCCGGCGAGGAACCCGGGCACGCCCAGCCACGCCCTGCCGAACACCGGGATCGGCGCGAAGGCCAGCAGCGCCATCACCGCGAGCGCGGCCATGTGCCGCCCGGTGACCGAACGGACCTGCATGACGACGATCACCGCGAGGCAGGCGGCGGCCGGCGCGGCCAGGTGCGCGGGGACGGTCAGCAGCGCCTTGGCCGAGAACCCGAGCAGCACGGCGACCAGCAGCGCGACGGACAGCCGGTAGGCGCGCGGGTCCTCGGCGGGCGCTGACGGCCCCTGGTCCGCGGCCGGCGCGGGCAGCACGGTCTCGACGGTCAGCCATCCCTCGGCCGTCAGGTCCGTCGACAGGCCGCCGCCCGACAGCGCGGCCTGCCGGGCCGACTCGGCGAGGCCCTCGTCGTCGGCCGTGCGGGCGCCGTCGTGGACGACGCGCAGTCGTATCGTCCCGTGTGCCGCGACGGTCTCGATCAGGCATTTCCTGACAGTGTTCTGCCGTACCGCCCCGACCACGACCTCGCGCAGCACGGTCGCGAGCAGCGCGCCGGCCGGGCCGAGCGGCTCGGTGTGCCCGGCGCGCACCTCCACCTCGGCGCCCGCCGCCGCCAGCATCGCCCGGGCCGTCGTCACCTCGGGCGTCAGGGACGTGGCGCGGTAGCCGGCGGCGGCGGCTCTGGCGTCGGCCAGCGAGCGGCGGGCGGCGCCGACGACCTCGCCGAGCACCTCGCCGGCGTTCTCCGGCCGGTCGAGGGCGAGCCGGACGCCCCCGGCGATCCCGGCGAGCCCCCGGCCGATGCCGTCGTTCAGTTCGGCGGCGATGCGCAGCCGCTCCTCGGCCGCCGCCGCCATCGTCAGGGCCAGACGGGCGGCGTGCACCTCCTCCACCCGCTCGGCGAGCCGGGTGAGGCCGTAGATCACCAGCGAGACGAGCACCATGCTGATCACCGAGTCCGCCGGGCCGATGACGGCGGCGCTGACCGCCACCGGCACGGCCAGCGCCCAGGCGCGGGTCAGCAGCAGGGACCCGCCGACGAAACCCAGGATCCCGACGGATGTGCCGAAGCCGAGCACGGCCGTGTAGCAGACCAGCGCCTGTACGGCCGGCAGCCACGGCCGCCTGAACCGCCGCAGGCCGGGCGACACGTGGACGAGCTGGAGCCCGAGGGCCACGGCGGCGAGCGGTGACCCCGCGAGGACGTAGACGGCCGCGAAACCGGCGAACGCCACGCCGGCGATCACCCGCGCCAGGCGGGGCACCGGAACCCGCGACATCCCGAACTCCCCCCGACCCTCCGAACCGGAGCAAGCCTACGGCGAGGCCGCCACCCGGCCACCACCCCCGTCACCTCCGCCGCCCCCACCGCCCGCGCCGTCTCCGTCGCCCGTGCCGCCTCCGCCGCCCGTACCGGGGCGAATGTACAGATCGCGTCAATATCGCGGCAGGCGACGTATGGAACCCGTCAAGAGACCTAAAAGCCCCCAAACACCGCGATTTCCTTGTTCTATGGCCGCCGTCCGGGCGGCCGGAAGCAACCGAACGAATCCCTCGGGAGTGAAGATGGCCGACATCGTCTTCGTCGCCCTGACGATCGCGTTGTTCGTGATCCTCGGGCTCGTCGTCAGGGCGGTGGAGCGCCTGTGAGCGCGATCAACGCCACCGGTCTGGCGGTCGCCGTCGTGCTGGTGATCTTCATGGTCGCCGCCCTGCTCTTCCCGGAGCGTTTCTGACATGGCGGCCCTGTTCATCGCGTCCCTCGTCCTGGCGCTGGCCCTGGTGCACAAGCCTTTCGGCGACCACATGTACCGGGTGTACACCGGCGACCGGCACACCCCGCCCGAGCGCCTGGTCTACCGGCTGCTCGGCGTCCGCCCCGGCACCGAGCAGCGCTGGAGCGCCTACGCGCGCAGCCTGCTGGCCTTCTCGGCCGTCTCGCTCCTGGTCCTGTACGGCCTGCAGCGCTTGCAGGACAGGCTCTGGCTCTCCCTCGGCCTCCCCCCGGTGACCGACCACATCGCGTGGAACACCGCGGTCAGCTTCGTCACCAACACCAACTGGCAGGCGTACTCAGGCGAGTCCACCATGGGCCACCTGGTCCAGATGGCGGGCCTGGCCGTGCAGAACTTCGTCTCCGCCGCGGTCGGCATGGCCGTGGCGATCGCCCTGGTCCGCGGGTTCGCCCGCCGGAACAGCGACACCATCGGCAACTTCTGGGTGGACCTGGTGCGTGGCACCGTCCGTATCCTGCTGCCGATCGCGTTCGTCGGCGCGCTGGTCCTGGTGGCCGGCGGCCTGGTGCAGAACCTCGCCGCCCCGCACGAGCTGACCACCCTGACCGGCGGCACGCAGAGCATCATCGGCGGCCCGGTGGCCAGCCAGGAGGTCATCAAGGAGCTGGGCACCAACGGCGGCGGCTTCTACAACGCCAACTCCGCCCACCCCTTCGAGAACGGCACGGGCTGGACGAACTGGTTCGAGATCTTCCTGATCCTGGTCATCCCGTTCTCGCTCCCCCGCACCTTCGGCAAGATGGTCGGCCAGGTCCGCCAGGGCTACGCGATCCTCGCCGTCATGGCGACGATCGCCCTGGTCAGCGTCACGCTGACCAACGTCTTCGAGCTGGGCGGCGGCGCGACCGTCCCGCAGGCCGTCGGCGCGGCGATGGAGGGCAAGGAGGTCCGGTTCGGCGTCGCCAACTCGGCCACCTTCGCCGCCTCAACCACCCTGACCAGCACCGGCGCCGTGAACTCCTTCCACGACTCCTACACCCCGTTCGGCGGCATGATGACGATGTTCAACATGATGCTGGGCGAGGTCGCGCCGGGCGGCGTGGGCTCGGGCCTGTACGGCATGCTCGTGCTGGCCGTGATCACGGTCTTCGTGGCCGGGCTGATGGTGGGCCGCACGCCCGAGTACCTCGGCAAGAAGATCGGCTCCCGCGAGATCAAGCTGGCCTCGATGTACTTCCTGGTCACGCCGATCCTCGTCCTGGTCGGCACCGCGCTGGCCATGGGCAACGAGGCGGGCCTGGCGGGCCTGCTGAACGGCGGCCCGCACGGCCTCTCCGAGGTCCTCTACGCCTTCACCAGCGCGTCGAACAACAACGGCTCGGCCTTCGCCGGTCTCACCGTCAACACCCCCTGGTACGACGTGGCGCTCGGCCTGTGCATGCTGCTCGGCCGGTTCCTGCCCATCATCTTCGTGCTCGGACTGGCCGGGTCGCTGGCCCGGCAGACCCCGGTCCCCGAGTCGGCGGGCACCCTGCCCACACACCGGCCGCAGTTCGTCGGCATGGTCGTCGGCGTGACGATCATCCTCGTCGCCCTGACCTTCCTCCCCGCCCTGGCGCTCGGGCCGATCGCAGAAGGACTTTTCTCATGACCACCCAGGTCCCCGCACCGGGCCGCGGTGCGGCCCCCGAACGGAGCGGCAGGGTCGGCGGCGGGCTGCTCGATCCCCGGCAGCTTCTCGTCTCGCTGCCCGGAGCGCTGGTCAAGCTGAACCCCGCCACCCTCTGGCGCAACCCCGTCATGCTGATCGTGGAGATCGGCGCGGCGCTCACCACCGTCCTGGCGGTCCTGGACCCGTCGTTCTTCGCCTGGGCCATCGCGGTGTGGCTCTGGCTGACCGTGATCTTCGCCAACCTGGCCGAGGCGGTCGCCGAGGGCCGGGGCAAGGCCCAGGCGGCGACGCTGCGCGCGGCCAAGCGCGACACGACCGCCCGCCGGCTCAGGAGCCGCGACTCCGCCGAGTGGGACGTCGTCGGCGCCCCGGAGCTGAAGCAGGGCGACTTCGTCGTCGTCGAGGCCGGGGAGATCATCCCCGGTGACGGTGACGTCGTCGAGGGCATCGCCTCGGTGGACGAGTCGGCCATCACCGGCGAGTCCGCGCCCGTCATCCGGGAGTCCGGCGGTGACCGCTCCGCGGTGACCGGCGGCACCAAGGTGCTCTCCGACAAGATCATCGTGCGGATCACCCAGAAGCCCGGCGAGAGCTTCATCGACCGGATGATCGCCCTGGTCGAGGGCGCCGACCGGCAGAAGACGCCGAACGAGATCGCGCTCAACATCCTGCTGGCCGCGCTGACGATCATCTTCCTGGTCGCCACCGTCACCATGCAGCCGTTCGCGATCTACTCCAAGAACGTCAACCCGGGCGTGCCCGACTCTCTCGCGCTGACCGGTGACGGCGTCACCGGCGTCGTGCTCGTCTCACTGTTGGTCTGCCTCATCCCGACGACGATCGGCGCGCTGCTGTCGGCCATCGGCATCGCCGGCATGGACCGGCTGGTCCAGCGCAACGTACTGGCCATGTCGGGCCGCGCGGTCGAGGCCGCGGGCGACGTCGGCACGCTGCTGCTGGACAAGACCGGAACGATCACGCTGGGAAACCGCCAGGCGGCGGAGTTCGTCCCGGTGACGGGCGTGACCGAGGAGGCGCTGGCCGAGGCGGCGCAGCTGTCCAGCCTCGCCGACGAGACCCCCGAGGGCCGTTCGATCGTGGTCTACGCCAAGGACGCGTACGGCCTGCGCGAGCGCGGGCCGGGTGAGCTGGTCAACGCCAAGTGGGTGCCGTTCACCGCGCAGACCCGCATGTCGGGCGTGGACCTCGACGGCCGGGAGATCCGCAAGGGCGCTGCGACCGCCGTGATGAAGTGGGTCCGCGACAATGGCGGCCACCCGACGGACGAGGTCGGCCACATCGTGGACGGCATCTCCGGTTCGGGCGGCACCCCGCTGGTGGTGGCCGACAGGGACCACGTGCTCGGCGTCGTCCACCTCAAGGACGTCGTCAAGCAGGGCATGCGGGAGCGGTTCGACGAGATGCGCCGGATGGGCATCCGCACCGTCATGATCACCGGCGACAACCCGCTGACCGCCAGGGCGATCGCCGACGAGGCCGGGGTCGACGACTTCCTGGCCGAGGCGACCCCCGAGGACAAGCTCGCCCTGATCAAGAAGGAGCAGGAGGGCGGCCGGCTGGTCGCCATGACCGGTGACGGCACCAACGACGCCCCCGCGCTCGCCCAGGCGGACGTCGGCGTGGCCATGAACACCGGCACGTCGGCCGCAAAGGAGGCCGGCAACATGGTCGACCTCGACTCCAACCCGACCAAGCTCATCGAGATCGTCGAGATCGGCAAGCAGCTCCTCATCACCCGGGGCGCGCTGACCACCTTCTCGATCGCCAACGACATCGCCAAGTACTTCGCGATCATCCCCGCGATGTTCGCCGCGGTGTACCCGGGCCTGGACGCGCTCAACGTCATGCGCCTGGCGAGTCCGCAGTCGGCGATCCTGTCCGCGGTCGTCTTCAACGCGATCGTGATCGTGGCGCTGATCCCGCTGGCCCTGCGGGGCGTGCGGTACCGGCCGTCCAGCGCGTCGAAGCTGCTCTCCCGCAACCTCTACGTCTACGGCCTGGGCGGCATCGTCGCCCCGTTCATCGGAATCAAGATCATTGATCTCCTCATCCAGTTCCTTCCGGGGATGTCTTAAATGGAACGCATGCCAGGCTGGATCCGCCAGCACCTCGCCGCCGTCCGGGCGATCGCCGTCCTGACCGTCCTTCTGGGCCTCGCCTACCCGCTCGCGGTGACCGGCGTCGCCCAGGTCCTGTTCAACGACAGGGCCAACGGGTCACCGGTCGAACGGAACGGCCGGGCCGTCGGCAGCGCCGCCATCGGCCAGAGCTTCACCGACGCCGAGGACGTCCCGGTCAGGAAGTACTTCCAGAGCCGCCCGTCGGCCGGCGGCTACGACCCGCTGGCCTCCGGGGCGAGCAACCTCGGGCCCGAGGACGTCGTGGACACCCTGCCGGTGCCCGGCGCCAAGGACGCCGAAGGTCATCCCGACGAGGGGCGGCGGTCGCTGCTCACCCAGGTCTGCGCCCGGTCGAAGGCGGTCGGCGAGCTGGAGGGCGTCAGCGGCGCCCGGCCGTACTGCACGGCCGACGGCGTCGGCGCGGTGCTCAAGGTCTTCCCGGCCGTCGGCACGCCCACCCGGGCGGTCAGCGTCAACCAGGCCTGCCCCGCCACGCCGTTCGCCGCCGTCTACCGCGGCGTCAGGGTGGAGTGCGGCAGGCCGGGCGAGGACTACGCGGCCGGCCGTACCGTCCCGGTGCGGGGCGGCGCGGGGACGCCCGCCGTACCCGCGGACGCGGTCACCGCGAGCGGCTCGGGCCTCGACCCGCACATCTCGGTGGCCTACGCCGAGCTGCAGGCGCCCCGGGTCGCCAGGGAACGCGGCATCCCCGTGGATAGGGTGAAGGCGCTCATCGACGAGTACACCACGGGACGCGCGCTGGGCTTCATGGGCGAACCGGCGGTGAACGTGCTCCGGCTCAACCTGGCCCTCGACGAGGAGTAGTGATCGACGTGCCACGCGGGCGGTTGCGGATCTACCTGGGCGCCGCTCCCGGCGTCGGGAAGACGTACGCGATGCTCGCCGAGGGCCGGCGCAGGCGGGAACGCGGGCAGGACGTGGTCGTGGGCCTGGTGGAGACCCACGACCGTCCCCGCACCGCCGAGCTGCTCGACGACCTGGAGGTGATCCCCCGCAAAGTCCTGTTCCACCGGGGGACCCGCTTCACCGAGCTCGACACCGACGCGGTCATCGCCCGCCGTCCGAGGATCGCGCTGGTCGACGAGCTGGCCCACACCAACGTGCCGGGGTCGCGGAACGCCAAGCGCTGGCAGGACATCGAGGAGATCCTCGACGCCGGCATCGACGTGGTCTCCACCGTGAACGTCCAGCACCTGGAGTCGGTCAACGACGTCGTCCAGGTGATCACCGGCGTCCCGCAGCGCGAGACCGTCCCGGACGAGGTGGTACGGCGGGCCGACCAGGTGGAGCTGGTCGACATGGCGCCTGAGGCGCTGCGCCGCCGGATGGCGCACGGCAACGTCTACGCCCCGGAGAAGGTGGACGCCGCCCTGGCGAACTACTTCCGGGTCGGCAACCTCACCGCGCTGCGCGAGCTGGCGCTGCTGTGGGTGGCGGGCAGGGTGGACGAGCAGCTCGACCGCTACCGCGCCGAGCACGGCATCCAGGGCACCTGGGAGACGCGCGAGCGGGTCGTCGTCGCGCTGACCGGCGGCCCGGAGGGCGAGACGCTCATCCGGCGGGCCGCCCGGGTCGCCGCGCGCACCAAGGGCGCCGACCTGCTGGCCGTCCACGTGGTCCGCGGCGACGGCCTGACCGGCGCGGACCCGGCCGGCCTGGCCCGCCAGCGCACGCTGGTGGAGGACCTCGGCGGCACCTACCACCAGGTCGTCGGCGACGACGTGCCCCGGGCGCTGCTCGACTTCGCCCGCGGCGTCAACGCCACCCAGCTGGTGCTCGGCGCCTCCCGCCGCGGCCGGTTCGCGCAGATCCTCTCCCGCGGGGTGGGCGTGGAGACCACCGCGCGGTCCGGCTCCATCGACGTCCACATGATCCCCCACGCCGAGGTGAAGAAGGGCCGTCGCGGCAGGGCGCGGTCGGACGGCGCGCTGACCCGGACGCGCCGGTTGATCGGCTGGGCGATCACGATCGCCGGCATGCCGGCGCTCACCGCGGTGCTCGTCCCGTTCCGGGACCGGCTGGCGCTGCCCAGCGAGATCCTGCTGTTCCTGACGGCGGTCGTGGGCGTCGCGCTCGTCGGCGGCATGTGGCCGGCCATCACGGCGGCGGTGCTGGGCTCGCTGCTGCTGAACTACTTCTTCACCCCGCCGATCCACACCCTGACGATCCACGCCCTGGAGAACCTCTTCGCCCTGATCGTCTTCGTCCTGGTCGCGGCGGCGGTGAGCGCCATCGTCGACCTCGCGGCCCGCCGTACCAGGGAGGCCGCGCGGGCCGGGGCGGAGGCCGAGATCCTCGCGACGATGGCCGGGCACGTCCTGCGCGGCGAGGCCGCCGTGCCGTCGCTGCTGGCGCGCATCCGGGAGACCTTCGGCCTGGAGTCGGTGACGCTGCTCGAACGGCGGCCCGAGGCGCGGCAGGTGCCCGACGACCAGGGTGACCCGGAGGCGTGGCGGATCGTCGCCACCACGGGCGGCCCGCCCTGCACGTGCCCGGCCGTCGCCGACACCGACGTGGTCATCGACGACGACCTCTCCCTCGTCGCCTCCGGCAGGCTGCTCCAGGCGGCCGACCGCCGCGTGCTGGAGGCGTTCGCCGCCGAGACGGCCGTGGCGCTGCGCCAGGAGCGGCTCCGCGAGGAGGCCGAGCGGGCCAGGCCGCTGGCCGAGGCCGACCGGATGCGCACCGCGCTGCTCGCCGCGGTCAGCCACGACCTGCGCAGCCCCCTCGCCTCGGCCAGGGCCGCGGTCGAGAGCCTGCGCAACACCGAGATCGACTGGTCGCCCGAGGACCGGGAGGAACTGCTGGCCACCGCCGACGAGTCCCTGATCAGGCTGGACCGGCTCGTCGCGAACCTCCTCGACATGAGCCGCCTGCAGGCCGGGGTCCTCGGCCTGACGCTGCAGCCCGTCGGACTGGAGGAGATCGTGCCCCGGGCGGTCGACGACCTCGGCCCGCTCCGCGACGACGTCGAGGGCGACATCCCGGTGGAGCTCCCCGAGATCGTCGCCGACCCGGCCCTGCTGGAACGGGTGCTGGTCAACCTGATGGCCAACGCCGTCCGCTACAACCCGCCCGGCGAGAAGACGCTGATCACCGCCAGCCTGCACGGCGACCACGTCGAGATCCGCGTCGTCGACCGCGGCCCCGGCATCCCGCCGGAGGCGTACGAGCGGGTCTTCATGCCGTTCCAGCGTCTCGGCGACCGCGACAACCACACCGGCGTCGGGCTGGGGCTCGCGCTCTCCCGCGGCCTGACCGAGGCCATGGGAGGTACCCTCACGCCTGAGGAGACACCAGGGGGAGGCCTGACCATGATCCTGAGAATGCCCGTCTCCTCGCGGGCGCAGGCCGTGCGGGCGCCGTCATGACCCGGATCCTCGTCGTCGACGACGAGCCCCAGCTTCTGCGGGCCCTGCGGATCAACCTCGTCGCCCGCCACTACGAGGTCGCGGTCGCCGCCGACGGCGGCTCGGCGTTGCGGCAGGCCGCCGACTGGCACCCCGACCTGGTCATCCTCGATCTCGGCCTGCCCGACATCGACGGCGTGGACGTCATCTGCGGCCTGCGCGGCTGGACCAGCATCCCGATCATCGTGCTGTCCGGCCGCGCCGGCAGCCAGGACAAGATCGACGCGCTGGACGCCGGGGCCGACGACTACGTCACCAAGCCCTTCGGCATCGACGAGCTCCTCGCCCGCGTCCGGGCGGTCTCGCGCCGCTCCGCCGTACGGGAGGCCGAGCCGGCCAGCGTCCGGATCGGCGACCACGTGGTCGACCTGAGCGGCAAGACCGTCTCCGGCGGGACGCGGCTGACGCCCACCGAGTGGCACCTGCTGGAGATCCTGGTGCGCAACCCCGGCAAGCTGGTCAGCCAGCGGCAGCTGCTGGCCGAGGTCTGGGGCGAGAACTACGTCAGGGAGACGCACTACCTGCGCCAGTACCTGGCCCAGCTCCGCCGCAAGCTGGAGAGGGACCCGGCGCGTCCCGTCCACCTGATCACCGAACCGGGCATGGGCTACCGCTTCCACCCCTGACCGCCGCCCGCGCCGCGCCGGGGACACCCGGGCGGGGGGCGGCGGCGTGGGGGTTCGGGCCGCGTCTGTCAGGCGCGGCGGCGCAGCAGGTACGTGTCCATGATCCAGCCCTTCCGGGCCCGCGCCTCGGCCCGCAGCTCGCGGATCCGGTCGCCGACCTCTCCCACCGGTCCCTCCACCAGGATCTCGTCGTCGGTTCCGAGGTAGGCGCCCCAGTAGATGTGGAAGTCGTCCAGGCCCGAGAAGGCGCAGCGGGCGTCGAGCATGACGACCATGTCGTCCGCGGTCGGCCCCTCCTCGGCGAGGCGGCGGCCGGTGGTGATGTGCACGGGCCTGGCGACGCTGGTGAGGGTGGTGCGGTGGCGTGCGGTCAGGGCGGAGACGGCGCTGATGCCGGGGACGACCTCGAAGGGGAAGGGCAGCCGATCCAGGATGGCCAGGGTGCTGTCGTAGACGCCGGGGTCGCCCCAGACGAGGAAGGCGCCGGTCTCGCCGTCGGCCAGGGAGTCGTCGATCATCCGCTCGTAGAGCGCGGCCCGCCGGGCGCGCCAGTCCTCGACGGCCTCGGCGTAGGCGTCCGCGGTCCGGTCCCTCTCGGGGTCGCGGCCCTCGACGATCCGGTACGGCGGGCGGCCGTGCTCCTCGATGAGGTCCCTGCGCAGCCGCACCAGGTCGTCCTTCTCCTCGCCCTTGCCGATGACGAAGAACACGTCGGTGGCGGCGATGGCCTTGGCGGCCTGGATGGTGAGATGGTCGGGGTCGCCCGCGCCGATTCCGATGATCAGTAGCCGCTTCACGGCCCACAGTCTGCCACGCGGCGACTTGTACGATATTTCCTGCTATCAGCCTCAAGGAGTCATGTGAACCTGGTCGGCCGCGGCCCGGACGGCACCGGGGACCCGGACCACGCGCGCGCCGGGCGACGTGTGATCACCGTCGTGGGCGTCGGCGCCGACGGCTGGGACGGGCTGGTCCCCGCCTCGCGCCGCGCGGTGGAGGCGGCCGATGTCGTGGTCGGCAGCGCCCGCCAGCTGGCCCTGGTGCCCGAGACGGGCGCGGAGCGCGTCCCGCTGCCGTCGCCGCTGCTGCCGAACCTCCCCGGCCTGCTGGACTCGCTGCCGGACCGGGCGGTGTGCGTGCTGGCCAGCGGTGACCCGATGTTCCACGGGATCGGCTCCACGCTGGTCCGGCTGGTCGGGGCCGAGCGGGTCCGGGTGCTCCCGCACGTGTCGTCGGTGTCGCTGGCCTGCGCCCGGCTGGGCTGGCCGGTGGAGAGCGTCGAGGTCGTCAGCCTCGTCGGCCGCCCGCCCGCCGCCCTTCGCGCCGCCCTCCAGCCCGGCCGCCGCGTCCTGGTGCTGGGCGGCACCGCCGGCGTCGTCGGCGACACGCTGGACGAGGCCGGGTACGGCCCGAGCCGGGTCGTCGTCCTGTCCGACCTGGGCGCGCCGACGGAGGCGGTGGGCGTCGAGAGCGGCCTGCAGGTGATCGCGGTCGACTGCGTGGCCGCGCCCGGCTCGCGGCCGTTCGCCCGGGTGCCGGGCCTGCCGGACGACGCCTTCGAACACGACGGCCAGCTGACCAAGCGCGAGGTCCGCGCGGTGAGCCTGTCGCGGCTCGCGCCCTTCCCCGGCGAGCTGCTGTGGGACGTGGGCGCCGGCGCGGGCAGCATCGCGATCGAGTGGATGCGCGCGCACCCGTCCTGCCGGGCGGTCGCCGTGGAGAGCCGTCCCGAGCGGGCCGCCCGCGTCCGGCGCAACGCCGACGCCCTCGGCGTGCCCGCCCTGCGGGTGGTCGAGGGCGGGGCGCCCGCCGCGCTGGACGGGCTGCCCCGCCCCGACGCGGTCTTCGTCGGCGGCGGCGTCACCGTGCCCGGCCTCGTCGAGGCGTGCTGGGCGGCGCTCGCGCCGGGCGGCCGGCTGGTGGCCAACGCCGTCACGCTGGAGTCCGAGGCGGTCGTGGCGGGCTGGTACGGCAGGCTCGGCGGCGACCTCGTGCGCCTGGCCGTACAGCGCGCCTCGCCCGTCGGGGGCTTCACCGGCTGGCGCGCGGCGATGCCCGTCACCGTCTGGTCCGTCAGGAAGGACACTCCATGACCGTGTACTTCATCGGCGCCGGCCCCGGCGCGGCCGACCTGATCACCGTACGGGGGCTGCGCATCCTCCAGAAGGCCCCGGTCTGCGTGTACGCGGGCTCCCTGGTGCCGCGCGAGCTGCTCGACGCCTGCCCGCCCGGAGCCCGGCTCGTCGACAGCGCCGACCTCACCCTCGACCAGATCGTCGAGGAGCTCGCCTGCGGCCGGGACGTGGCCCGGCTGCACTCGGGCGACACGTCGATCTTCAGCGCGATGGCCGAGCAGATGCGCAGGCTCGACGAGCTCGGCGTGCCGTACGAGGTGGTGCCCGGCGTGCCCGCCTTCGCCGCGGCGGCCGCCTCCCTGAGGCGGGAGCTGACCGTGCCGGGGGTCGCCCAGACGGTCATCCTCACCAGGACCTCGGCCAGGGCCACCCCGATGCCGCCGGGCGAGGACCTGGCGACGCTGGGCACCAGCCGCGCCACGATGGTGCTGCACCTGGCCGTCCAGCGCGTCGAAGCCGTCGTGGCGGAACTGCTGCCGAACTACGGCGGGGACTGCCCGGTCGCCGTGGTCGCCTACGCCGGCCGCGAGGACGAGGTCATCCTGCGCGGCACGCTGTCCGGCATCGCGGAGCAGGTGAGGGAGGCGGGGATCAGGCGCACCGCGGTGATCGTCGTGGGCCGGGCGCTCACGGCGAGCCAGTTCCCGGGCAGCCACCTCTACAGCGCCGAGCGGGACCGCGCGTGCGGCGCGTCCTGATCCTCGGCGGCACCGCGGAGGCCCGCGCCCTGGCCGGCGAGCTGACGGAGCGCGGCGTGCGCGTCGTCTCGTCGCTGGCCGGCCGGGTCACCGCCCCTCGCCTGCCCGTCGGGGAGGTCCGCGAGGGCGGCTTCGGCGGCCCCGACGGGCTGGCGGCCTGGCTGCGCGCCGAGCGCATCGACGCGGTGGTGGACGCCACCCACCCCTTCGCGGCCAGGATGACCGCGTCGGCGGTGGAGGCCGCCGCCCGCACGGGCGTTCCCCTGCTGATCCTGCGGCGGCCCGGCTGGCACGAGGAGCCGGGGGACGCCTGGCTGCGGGTGCCCACGCTGCGGGAGGCCGCCGGGTCGATCGGCGCGGGCGACCGGGTGTTCCTCACCACCGGCCGCCGCAGCCTGCCGGTTTTCGCTCATTCATCCGACGCCTGGTTCCTGGCCAGATCCGTGGACCCGCCGGAGCCGCCGGTCCCGGCCAACGTCCACGTGATCCTCAGCCGCGGACCGTACACGGTGGAGGGCGAGCTGGCCCTCATCCGCGACCACCGGCTCGGCGTCCTCGTCACCAAGGACAGCGGCGGCTCCATGACCACCGCGAAGCTCGTCGCCGCGCGGCGGGCCGGACTCCGGGTGATCATGGTGGACCGGCCGCCGCCACCGCCGGGCCGGCTCTGCGTCGGCACCGTGGCCGAGGCCGCGGACTGGGCCCAGGGGTAGCGGGGCGCGACCGCGGGCCGGGCCTGCGGGCGGCGGCGCGGCGTGTGGCCGCGGGCCGGGCTCAGGGGTAGCGGCGCGGCGTGTAGACCACGCCCGCGCCGGTGACACGGGTGGTGGAGGAGCCGACGATGAGGAGGCAGCGCATGTCCACCGCGGCCGGATCCAGCTCGCCGAGCGAGGTGACGGTGACGCTCTCGTCGGGACCGCCGACGGCGCGGCCGATCACCACCGGAGTGCCCGGGTCACGGTGCTCCAGCAGCAGGTCACGGGCGGCGGGCAGCTGCCACGTACGGCTGCGCGAGGCCGGGTTGTAGATCGCCAGCACCAGGTCGGCCCGCGCGGCGGCGGACAGGCGCTCGGCGACCACCTCCCACGGCTTGAGGATGTCGGACAGCGAGATCACGCAGTGGTCGTGCCCGAGCGGCGCGCCCGCCCTGGCCGCGACCACCTGGGCGGCCGTCAGTCCCGGCACCACCCGCACCGGCACGTCCGGGAAGTCGGCCGCGGCTTCCAGGACCGCGCTGGCCATGGCGAACACCCCCGGGTCACCCGAGGAGACCACCGCGACGCGCCGCCCCTCACCGGCCAACTCCAGGGCGTGCCTGGCCCGCTCCGCCTCCACCCGGTTGTCGGTGCGGTGCCGCCGCTGGCGCGGGTTCGGTTCGACCCGGTCCACGTAGGGCCCGTACCCGACCAGGTCGGTGGCGGTCGCCAGGGCCTCCTGGGCCTCCGGCGTGAGCCAGGGCCGCCCGGCCGGACCGAGCCCGACCACGACGACCTCCCCGGCCGCGGCGGCGGGAGCCGGTTCCGGCACGGGTTCCGGCGCGGGTTCCGGCACGAAGGCGCGCTCCGCCGGGCTGCTCAGCAGCGCCAGGGAGAAGTACGGCACGCCCTCGGGGTCCACGTCCTTCAATGGCGCGACCCGCTCGCCGCCCATCGTGGCCCGCTCGACGTACCAGGCGTCGTCGAGTCGTCCGGCCTCGGCGAAGGCGTCGCGAACCTTGGTGAAGGAGCGTCCCAGCTTCATGACGGCCGCCGAGTCCGTGCCGCGCAGCCGTTCGGCCAGCGCCTCGCCCGGCAGCGTGCCGGGCAGCACGGTCAGCACCTCGTCGCGTTCCACGAGCGGACGGCCGAGCACCGCCGACGCGGCGCTGACCGAGGTGACGCCCGGCACCACCTCGGTCGGGTAGCGGTGCGCCAGCCGCTTGTGCATGTGCATGTAGGAGCCGTAGAAGAGCGGGTCGCCCTCGCTCAGCACCACCACGGTCCGTCCCGCGTCGAGGTGCGCGGCGAGCCGGGCCGCGCACCCGGCGTAGAAGTCGTCGAGCGCCCCCTGGTAGCCGCCCGGGTGGTCGGTGGTCTCCGTGGTCACCGGGTACTGCAACAGCTCCTCGACCTGCCCCTCCCTCATGTACGGCAGGGCGATGGACCGGGCGATGCTGCGCCCGTGCCGCGCGGCGTGGTAGGCGACCACGTCCGCCTCGCCGATCAGCCGGGCGGTCTTGACGGTGACCAGTTCGGGGTCGCCGGGCCCGAGGCCGACGCCGTAGAGGCGTCCCGACATGTGTCTCACTCCACTTCGCTCGCGATGGCGTTGATCGCCGCCGCCGTCATCGCACTGCCGCCGCGGCGGCCGTGCACCACCAGGTATTCGAGATCGCTGTCCGCCAGGGCCTGCTTGGATTCGGCCGCGCCGACGAAACCGACCGGGATCCCCAGGACCACCGCCGGACGCCCGGCGCCTTCGGCGACCAGCTCCAGCAGGCGGAACAGCGCCGTGGGCGCGTTGCCGATCGCGACCACGGAGCCCTCCAGCCGGTCCCGCCACAGCTCCAGGGCGGCGGCGCTGCGCGTGGTGCCCAGGCGTTCGGCCAGCTCCGGCACACGCGGGTCGCCGAGCGTGCAGAGGACCTCGTTGTCCGCCGGGAGACGGCGGCGCGTCACGCCGGAGGCGACCATCATGGCGTCGCAGAGCACGGGCGCGCCCGCGCGCAGCGCCCGCTCGGCCCGGACGACCGCCCCGGGCGACCAGGCCAGGTCCCGCACCAGGTCGGTCATGCCGCAGGCGTGGATCATCCGTACCGCCACCCGGGCGACCTCGGGCGGCAGGCCGCCCAGGTCGCTCTCCGCGCGGATCGTGGCGAACGACAGCCGGTAGATCTCGGCGCCGTCGCGTATGTAGTCGGTCACTGATGCCTTTCCTCGTATCCGTTCGCGGTGGCCACCATCCGCACGACCCGGCCGGCCGGCAGCCCGCACTGCCGCTCGCAGCCCGCCCAGTGCACGGGCAGTCCGGTGTGGCGCCGGGGCACCCAGCGCGCGGCGTCGGCCCGCACGTCGGCCAGGGCCCTGGCGCATCCGGGCCGCCCCGCGCAGGCGGTCACGCCCGCCCAGGGGGAGTCCGGGTCGGTGACGAGCCCGGCCGCCTCCAGCGCGTCTCCGGCACCGGGGCGGTCCGCCACGAGGACGGTACGGCGCGGCGACAGCCGTACCTCGGAGCCGGGGGAGCCGGGGGACCCGGTGGCCCGCCCGGCGAGGCCGGCGAGCGCCAGGGCCTGGCCGGGGGTGAGGCGGCCCAGCGGCACCAGCGCCTCCACCAGCCCGGCGGGCCGTTCCGGAGGACGGGGCGGCCGGTACGCGCCCGGTGTTCCGCCCAGCTCGGCGGCGATCCTCGCCGGGCCGTCCGCCAGCTCGGAGACGCGCCACTCGTCGGTCCGCAGCCGCAGGAAGGCGGCCGCCGCCGCCAGCAGGCCGTCGACCGTGCCCGGCACACCGTCCACCTCGTGCCCGGCCAGGAGCAGCCGGCCGCCGACGGAGGCCACGTCGGCGGCCAGCCCGGTGTCGCCCAGCGCGAACAGGAACCGGCCGGGCAGCCCGGCCAGTTCGGGCCGGGCGCACAGCGACCGGTCCAGCTCGGCCACGAGCGCCCCGTCCACCGACGGCGCGGCGACGATGTTGCGCACCCGCTCGTGCGTGACCGACGGCCGCAGCCCGGCCTCCGCGATCCGCGCGGCGAAGGCGGCGGGATCCCGCAGGCCGCGGACCTGCACGTTGGCGCGCGAGGTCAGCTCGATCACCCCGGAACCGAGGTCGCGGGCGCAGCCCGCCAGCTCCCGCAGCTGCGGCGCGGTGAGGATGCCGCCCGGCGTGCGCACCCGGGCCAGCGGGCCGTCGGCGGCCTGGTGCACCTGGATCGTCCCCGGGCAGGCGTCCGGGCGCGTCCGCGCGGTGCGGCCGTCCGGGGGAAAGTCGCGGATGGTCATGACTGATCTCCCTGTCGTAGGGTTGCCGAAGGCGAAGGTCAGGAGGAAGCCGGTGTGAGTCCGGCGCGGTCCCGCCACTGTCACCGGGGAGCGAACCCCACCGCAGGCCACTGTCACAGGGAAGGCCGGGGTGAGCGTCGATCCGGGAGCCAGGAGACTCCGGCCGTCGCGACACCCGCGACCGGGGCGAGGACCCCGAGGGAGGACACCCGCGTGCCCACAGTCCTTTTGCTGTCGACGTCCGACACCGACCTGCTGAGCGCGAGGGCCAGCGGCGCCGGCTACCGGCTCGGCAACCCGGCCAGGCTCCTGGCCGACGACATCCCCGGCCTCGTGGAGGGCGCCGACCTGGTCGTGGTGCGCCTGCTGGGCGGGCGCCGCGCCTGGGAGGAGGGCCTCGACGCGCTGCTGGCCGGACCCCGGCCGATCGTCGTCCTGGGCGGCGAGCAGGCCCCCGACGCCGAACTGATGGAGCTGTCCACCGTCAGCGGCGGCGTCTGCGCGCAGGCGCATTCCTACCTGGCCCACGGAGGCCCCGCCAACCTGGCGGAACTCCACGCCTTCCTGACCGACACCGTGCTGCTGACCGGCCGCGGCTTCGAACCGCCCCTGCCGACCCCGGCCTGGGGCCTGCTGGAACGCGAGGCGACGGGCACGACCGGCCCGGTGATCGGGGTGCTCTACTACCGGGCCCACCACATGGCGGGCAACACCGCCTTCGTCGAATCCCTGTGCCGGGCCGTCGAGGCCGCGGGCGGCCGGGCGCTCCCGGTCTTCTGCTCCTCCCTCCGTACGGCGGAGCCGGACCTGCTCGAAACGCTGCGCCAGGCCGACGCGCTGGTCGTCACCGTGCTGGCGGCGGGCGGCTCCAACCCGGCGGCGGCCGGCGCGGGCGGCGACGACGGGGCCTGGGACGTCGGCGCGCTCGCCCGGCTCGACGTCCCGATCCTGCAGGGTCTCTGCCTGACGAGCAGCAGGAAGGCGTGGGAGGAGAACGACGACGGCCTCTCTCCTCTGGACGCGGCCTCGCAGGTGGCGATCCCGGAGTTCGACGGACGCGTCATCACCGTGCCGTTCTCCTTCAAGGAGATCGACCCCGACGGGCTGACCGTCTACGTCGCCGACCCCGAGCGGGCCGCCCGGGTGGCCGGCATCGCCGTACGGCACGGCCTGCTGCGCCGCACCCCGCCCGCCGAACGCCGCCTGGTGGTGATGCTGTCGGCCTACCCGACCAAGCACTCGCGCGTCGGCAACGCCGTCGGTCTCGACACCCCCGCCAGCACCGTGCGCCTGCTCGCCCGGCTCTCCGAGGCGGGCTACGACCTGGGCGAGGGGTTCCCGGGGGTGGCCGAGCAGGACGGCGACGCGCTGATCCACGCCCTGATCGCCGCCGGGGGCCAGGACCCCGACTGGCTGAGCGAGGAGCAGCTCGCGGGCAACCCGATCCGCATCGCCGCCGCCGACTACGCGGAGTGGTACGCCACCCTTCCCGGGGATCTGCGCGAGGAGATGGAGCGCCACTGGGGGCCGCCCCCCGGCGAGCTGTTCGTGCACGAGGGCGACATCGTGCTGGCCGCGCTGCGCTCCGGGAACGTGGTCGTGATGGTGCAGCCGCCCCGCGGCTTCGGCGAGAACCCGATCGCGATCTACCACGACCCCGGCCTGCCGCCGAGCCACCACTACCTGGCCGCCTACCGCTGGCTGTCGTCGTCCTTCGGCGCGCACGCCATGGTGCACGTGGGCAAGCACGGCAACCTGGAATGGCTGCCGGGCAAGTCCGCGGGCATGTCCGCCTCCTGCGGCACCGACGCCGCGATCGGCGACCTGCCCCTCATCTACCCGTTCCTGGTCAACGACCCGGGCGAGGGCACCCAGGCCAAGCGGCGGGCGCACGCCGTCCTGGTCGACCACCTGGTGCCGCCCATGGCCAGGGCCGAGACCTACGGTGACATCGCCCGGCTGGAGCAGCTCCTCGACGAGCACGCCTCCATCGCCGCGATGGACCCGGCCAAGCTCCCCGCCGTCCGCGCGCAGATCTGGACGCTGATCCAGGCGGCCAGGCTCGACCACGACCTGGGCCTGACCGACCGGCCGCACGACGCCGAGTTCGACGACTTCCTGCTGCACGTCGACGGCTGGCTCTGCGAGGTCAAGGACGCGCAGATCCGCGACGGCCTCCACGTGCTCGGCCAGGCCCCGGAGGGCCGGGCGCGGGTGGACCTGGTGCTGGCGATGCTGCGCGCCAGGCAGATGTGGGCGGGCGCGCGGACGCTGCCCGGCCTGCGTGAGGCGCTCGGGCTCACCGAGGACGGCGGCGCCGCGCTGGGCGAGGTGGACCGCGTCGAGGCGGTGGCCAGGACGCTCGTCGAGACGATGGAGGAGCGCGGCTGGGACCCGGCCGCCACCGCCGAGGTGGCGGGCGCCGTACTCGCGTCCGCAGGCGCCGGGTCCGCAGACGTCGGGACCGTGGGCGTCGCGTCCGCCGGCGTCGGGTCCGGGGACCGCGTCCCGCTCGTCACCCGCGTCCTGGACTTCGCGGCCACCGAGGTCGTGCCCCGGCTGAGCCGTACGACCGACGAGATCGACCACGTGCTGCACGCCCTGGACGGCGGTTACGTGCCCGCCGGGCCGAGCGGCTCGCCGCTGCGCGGCCTGGTCAACGTGCTGCCGACCGGGCGCAACTTCTACTCCGTCGACCCGCGCGCGGTGCCCAGCAGGCTCGCCTGGGAGACCGGGCAGGCCATGGCCGACTCGCTGCTGGAGCGCTACCGCGCCGACCACGGCGAGTGGCCGCGCTCGGTGGGCCTCTCGGTGTGGGGCACCAGCGCCATGCGCACGGCGGGCGACGACGTGGCCGAGGTCCTGGCCCTGCTCGGCGTACGGCCCCGGTGGGATGAGGCGTCCAGGCGTGTCACCGGCCTGGAGCCGGTTCCGCCGGAGGAGCTCGGCCGTCCCAGGATCGACGTGACGGTGCGCATCAGCGGCTTCTTCCGCGACGCCTTCCCGCACGTGGTCGCCCTGCTCGACGACGCCGTGCGGCTCGTCGCGGGGCTGGAGGAGGCCGACGAGGACAACTACGTGCGCGCCCACGTGCGCGCCGAGGGCCACGGTGACGAGCGCCGGGCCACGCTGCGCATCTTCGGCTCGGCGCCCGGCGCCTACGGCGCCGGGCTGCTGCCGCTGATCGACAGCCGCAACTGGCGCGACGACGCCGACCTGGCCGAGGTCTACGCCGTGTGGGGCGGTTACGCCTACGGCCGCGACCTGGACGGCGTGCCCGCACGCCCCGACATGGAGAGCGCCTACCGCCGCATCGCGGTCGCCGCCAAGAACGTCGACACCCGCGAGCACGACATCGCCGACTCCGACGACTACTTCCAGTACCACGGCGGCATGATCGCCACCGTTCGGGCGCTGACCGGCAGGTCTCCCGCCGCCTACGTGGGCGACAGCACGAGGCCCGACGCCGTCCGCACCCGGACCCTCTCGGAGGAGACGTCGCGGATCTTCCGCGCCCGCGTGGTCAACCCCCGGTGGCTGGCCGCGATGCGGCGCCACGGCTACAAGGGCGCCTTCGAGCTGGCCGCGACCGTGGACTACCTGTTCGGCTACGACGCCACCACCGGGGTCATGGCCGACTGGATGTACGACAGGCTCGCCGAGACCTACGTGCTCGACCCGGAGAACCAGGCGTTCATGGCGCGGTCCAACCCCTGGGCGCTGCACGGCATCGCCGAGCGCCTGCTGGAGGCCGCCGAGCGCGGCATGTGGGAGCACCCGGACCCGGACGTCATGCGTGGTCTCCAAGAGGTCTACCTCAGGACCGAGGGCGACCTGGAGGACGACACCAGCCGCTGAGCCGCCTCCGGCACACCCGCCCAGTGCAGGTGCAGGTAGGAGGCGGTCAGGAGGGCGTCGCCGTAGCCGCCGGCGCCGCCCTCCCAGCGGAACAGCGGCTCGCCGGGCGGGTCCACGGCGGTCCGGTGGAACTCGTGACCGCGGTAGCGCTCACCCGGACGGGTCAGCAGGGACGGTCCCGCGACGGCCTCCCGGTAACCGAGGGTCAGCCTGGGCGTCATCCGCGCCCTGGCCCGGATGCGCCCGCACATGCGCCGGCCGTCGAGCTCCTCGCACAGGTAGAGCAGCCCGGCGCATTCGGCGGCGATCGGCCCGCCGAAGGCCGCGACCTCGCGGCGCAGTGCCTCGTTGGCCGCGAGCCCGGCCGCGTGGACCTCGGGGAAGCCGCCGCCGATGACGAGGGCTCCGGTGCCCTCGGGCAGGTGCTCGTCGCGCAGCGGGTCGAACACGGCCACCTCCGCCCCGGCGGCGCGCAGCAGCTCCATGTGCTCGGCGTAGCCGAAGGTGAAGGCGGCTCCCCCGGCGACGGCGACGACCGGCCGGGATCGCGGGGCCCGCCCGGCATCCGAGCCCGCAGCCCGCCCGGCCACCGGGCCCGTGGTCCCTGAGCCCTTAGTCCCTGAGCCCTTAGTCCCTGAGCCCGCGGTCCCTGAGCCCGTGGTCCCCAGGGCGCCGGCCGGTTCCGGCGGCGTCCAGGCGGGGCCGGGCAGCGGGGGCGCGGTCGCGGCCAGCCGTACCAGCGCGTCGAGGTCGCAGGAACCGGCGACGAGCCCGCCCAGCCGGGCGACCGCGGAGGCCGCCTCCGCGGCCCGCTCGGCCGCGGGAACGAGCCCGAGGTGGCGGGACGGCGTCTCGACGGCGTCGTCGCGCCGGAGCGCGCCCAGCACGGGCGCCACGCCGGCCAGCGCCGCCCGGCACATCTCCTCGTGCCGGTCGGAGCCGACCCGGTTGAGGATCACACCGCCCACGCGTACCCGCGGGTCGAAGGTGGTGAAGCCGTGCACGAGCGCCGCGACGGACCGGCTCTGTCTGGCCGCGTCCACGACCAGCACCACCGGCGCGTCCAGGAGCCGGGCGACGTGCGCCGTCGAGGCGAAGTCCGTGCCGCCCCGGCCGTCGAACAGCCCCATGACCCCTTCGACGACGGCCAGGTCGGCGCCGCGGGAACCGTGCAGGAACAACGGCGCGATCCGCTCCTCGCCCACCAGCCACGGATCGAGGTTGCGCCCCGGACGCCCGCTGGCCAGGGTGTGATAGCCGGGATCGATGTAGTCGGGCCCCACCTTGTGGGGCGAGACCCGCAGCCCCCGGCTCCGCAGGGCGGCCATCAGTCCGGTGGCCACGGTCGTCTTGCCGCTGCCCGAGGCGGGCGCGGCGACGACCAGCCGGGGCACTACCACTCGATGCCCTTCTGCCCCTTCTGCCCGGCGTCCATGGGATGGCGGACCTTGCCCATCTCGGTCACCAGGTCGGCGGCCTCGACCAGCCGTTCCGGGGCGTCCCTGCCGGTGATCACGACGTGTTGCGCGCCCGGCCTGCCGGCGAGCGTCTCCACCACGTCGTCGAGGTCCAGCCAGCCCCACCTGAGCGGGTAGGTGAACTCGTCCAGCACGTAGAAGCGGTAGGTCTCGGCCGCCAGGTCGCGCTTGATCTGCGCCCAGCCCTCGCGGGCGTCGTCGGAGTGGTCGGCGCCCGGCCGCCGGATCCACGACCAGCCCTCGCCCATCTTGTGCCAGGCCACCGTGCCGCCCTCGCCGCTGTCGCCCAGGACCCGCAGCGCGCGTTCCTCGCCCACCCGCCATTTGGCGGACTTCACGAACTGGAACACCCCGACCGGCCAGCCCTGGTTCCAGGCGCGCAGCGCCATCCCGAAGGCCGCGGTGGACTTGCCCTTGCCCGGCCCGGTGTGGACCATCAGCAGCGGCCGGTTGCGCCGCTGCCTCGTGGTCAGGCCGTCGTCCGGCACGATGTCCGGCTTGCCCTGGGGCATCTCACACCGCCTTCCGGTGGTCGCGGACCACCGATCCGAGATCGTCCAGCGGTACGGCGGGCGCACCCAGCAGACCCGCCAGCCGCCGCGCCATGCCGAGCCTGACGGAGCCGCCCTCGCAGTCGACGACCACGCTCGCCACGCCCCGCAGCGACCCGGCGGCGCGCTCCACGTCCCCTCCCGCCGTCGCCCGCCCGTCGGTGACCAGGACCAGCAGCGGGCGCCGCGCGGGATTGCGCATACCCTCCAGACGCAGCACCTCCGCGGCCTTCACCAGCCCCGCGGCCAGCGGGGTGCGGCCCCCGGTCGGAAGCGTCCGCAGCCGGGCCGCGCCCGCCTCCACGGACGACGTCGGCGGCAGGTCGAGCCGGGCCGAGTCACCCCGGAAGGTGACCAGGCCGACCTTGTCCCGGCGCTGGTAGGCGTCCAGCAGCAGGCTCAGCACGGCGGTCTTCACCGCGGTCATGCGTTTCCTTGCGGCCATCGAGCCGCTGGCGTCGACCACGAACAGGACGAGGTTGCCCTCCTTGCCCTCGCGGACCTTCTCCCGCAGGTCGCCCGCCCGCAGCAGCAGCCCGGCCGACCGCCGTCCCCGCCGCGCCTGGTGCGGGGCCGCGGCCAGCAGGGTCGCGGGCACGTGCAGGTCGCGGGCCCTGCCCTCCGGCAGGCGGGAGCCGGTGCTCCGGCCCCGTCCGGTGCGTGCCCGCGAGCGGCGTCCGGCGGCTCCTTCGCCCACGCCGGGGACGGCCAGCAGGCGCACCCGGTAGGGCGCGGCGGCGCCCGCCGTCTCCTGGGAGGGGTGTCCGGGGCCCGGGACGGCCGGTTCCGGCCCCTGAGCGGCCCGTCCCCGGCCCGGCGCGGCCGATTCCGGACCCGGTGCGACCGGTTCCGGACCTCGGTCAGCAGGTTCCGGCCCCCGGCCGGCGGGCTCCCCCGGACCTTCCGAGCCGCCCGGACCGGTTTCGGGAAGCCTTCCCCCCGGCCCCTCCGGGCCGCCGCGCGGACCCGGCTCCGGAGGCGTTCCCCCCGGCGGTTCCGGGGGCGGCTCGTCGCCGCCGTCCCCGGAGGTCCGTTCCAGCACGTCCTCCAGCGTGTTCTCGTCCAGTCCCGGCGCGTCGAACGGGTCACGCCGCCGCCGGTGCGGCAGGGCCAGCCGTGCCGCGGCCCGGACGTCCTCCACCTCCACGCTCGCCCGGCCGTGCCAGGCCGCGTGCGCCATCGCGGCGTGGGCGGTGACCAGATCGGCGCGCAGGCCGTCCACCTCGAACTCCGCGCAGACGGCCGCGATCTGCCGCAGCCGGGCGTCGGGCAGGCGGACCGAGGCGAGCAGCTCCCGGGCCGCGGCGATGCGTCCCGCCAGCTCCGCCTCCCGCCCGGCCCACCGCTCGGCGAATCCGGCGGGCGAGGACTCGAAGGCCAGCCTCCGGCGGACCACCTCGGCCCGCTCGTCCGGGTCACGCGACGCCTTCACCTCGACGGTCAACCCGAACCGGTCGAGCAGCTGCGGGCGCAGCTCGCCCTCCTCCGGGTTCATCGTGCCGACCAGCAGGAAACGGGCCGCGTGCCGTACCGACACCGACTCACGCTCGACGTAGCAGGTCCCCAGGGCCGCCGCGTCGAGCAGCAGGTCGACCAGGTGGTCGTGCAGCAGGTTGACCTCGTCGACGTAGAGCACCCCGCGGTGCGCGGCCGCCAGCAGGCCGGGCTCGAACGCCTTCACCCCTTCGGTGAGCGCCCGTTCGACGTCCAGGGAGCCGACCAGCCGGTCCTCCGAGGCGCCGACCGGCAGCTCCACGAGCGACGCCGCCCGCCGTACCCGCTCCGTGTCCGGAGCGTCCGGAGCGTGCGGGCCGTCGGGGCAGCCGGGGTCTGGGGCGGCCGGGTCGCAGGCGAAGCGGCAGCCGCGGACGACGTCGACGACCGGCAGCTGGGCCGCCAGCGCCCGCACGATCGTCGACTTGGCGGTGCCCTTCTCGCCGCGCACCAGCACCCCGCCCACCCGCGGGGAGACGGCGTTGAGGATCAGCGCCAGCTTGAGATCGTCGAGGCCGACCACCGCGCTGAAGGGATAGGTGGCGATCAAGTGATGACCTTCCGGTTGACGTGGGCGACGCGCCAGCCGCCGCGTACGGGGACGAGTTCGGTGGTCGAGAGCGGCGCCACGTCGAACCGCGCGGTCTCCAGCGGGCCGAGGCCGAGCGCGTGGCCCAGCGCCGCCCTGATGACCCCGACGTCGCAGATGACGACGGCCTCGGCCGCGGCGGCGTCGAGCCACCCGGACACCCGGGCGGCGAGGCGGGCCAGGCTCTCCCCGCCGTGCGGAGCCGCCCGCGGGTCGCCGAGCCATGCGGCGAGGCCGTCCGGCTCCGTCTCGGCGACCTTCGCGTACGGCAGGCCGCGCCAGCGGCCGGCGTCCGCCTCGGCGAGCTCCGGCGCGTCGGCCGCCTCGCTCCCGAGGGCGGCGGCGGTCTGCCGTGCGGCCGTGACCGGCGCGACCCAGGTCACGGCCGCCGCCAGGGCGGGGCCCAGTCTCTCCGCCTTCCGCAGGCTCGCCGCGTCGGCGGGCTCATCCGTCGGAAAGCACGCCGAACGCGTGCCGGGCGTGCCGGCCTGCCGGACGAACAGCATCCCGTTCAGCCGCTCGACGGGGCCGGCGAGAGCGCGGACCGCCCCGCCACCCGGTCGCCGACCCAGCCGAACAGCACGCCGAAGGCCGTCCAGAAGACGAGCTGCGTGCCCAGCGAGGCCAGCCGGAAGTTCCACAGCAGCGAGGCGGGGAACCCCTCGGGAACCTCGTCGACCGTCGGCAGCAGCAGCCACGCCGCGACGACGGGCACCAGGAACGCGACGCCGGCGGCCACCCGGCGCTGCCACGGCCCGGCGGTGACCCTTCTGGCGGTGGCCACCGCCACCGCGACGGCCGCCAGCCCGACGATGACCATCACCACGTACAGGGCCGTCCGGCTGTTGATCGTCTCGGGATCGCCCACCGCAGGCGGGTTGGCCGGATATTTCAGGAATGGGACAAGAATGACCGCGACGAACGCCGTCGCCGCCGAGGCGAGCGCCAGCGCGCCGTCACCGCGGGGCCCGAACCGGCCGCGGAGACCGGCGAACACGAGGGCGAACACCCCGCCCACGGCCAGGCCGTACAGCCCGATCGCGAGGAAGAGTCCGGCCTTCTGCACGGGCCGGCCGACGACGGCCTCCTCGCCGTGGTGGTGACCCGCCGCCCCGGCATGGTCGTGGCCCGCCTCCCCGGCGGACGCGGGCGCGGGTTCGGGTTCGGCCGCCACCGCGGCCTCCTCCAGGGCGATGGCGGCGTCCACGCGCGGCTCTCCGAAGACGAAGGCGAACGTGCCCGCGACGAATCCGGCCAGGAGCCCTATGAGCAGGCCCCTGACCACCAGGGTGCGAATCATTTCCGCCCCTAGTGACAGGGCACGCCGAGCAGGTGCCGCCCGTCGTGCATGAGTTCGTGGAGGAACGTGCCGGTCTGCGAGACCGCGCCGTTGTCCATCAGAACCAGGTAGACGACCAGCAGCAGCACCGGTACGGCCAGCAACAGCCAGGGGCGCAGGTGCGGCAGGGGTACAGCGGAAGGAGCGGAGATGTCGCTCATCAGTGCCTCCTCAGGGATGACGCGTCCCGATCAGTGAGGTCACGATCGCCCGAGCGACCTGGCTCCCGGGATCTTGGTCCCGGATACAGTGGCGCGTCCGCACCGGCATCTCACCGGATTTCCCTCGGACAACCGTGAAATCTACCGGAACGTATATCTTTCCCCCGATCGCGTCAACATCAGCGCTCGCCCCGGAGATCGCTTCGCAGATCGCCGTGAAGATCGCCCCAGAGCTCGACGGTCAGCCGAAGTCGATCGACCGGAGCCGGCTCGCGACGCTCCGGTCGATCACCGTCGCCCCCGAGGCCGGAACCGGCCTCCCGGCCCGCACCCGGCCGACCAGCGCCTCCCAGCGGCGGCGGTGCCGGTCGAACGTGACCTCGTCCACCACCCGGCCGCGGGCGTGCTGACCGGCCAGCGCCGTCTCCGGTGCCACGTCGAGCATCAGCAGGTGCAGCCGCGCCCCGGCTCGGCGCGCCAGCAGGGCGAAGCCGTACAGCACGAGCGGACTGCATCCCCGGTTGTGGGCGATCACCGGGTATCCGCGGGCGACCGAGCGACCGATCCGCCAGACGTGGGTGGCGAACACGACGGCGCGACGCACCCGTGCGGGGGCCGACGGCAGCCGCCCCGCCCACCGGTTGCGCGACTGGTGGGAGTCGATCACCACCGTGCCCCCGACGACGACGGGATCGCTCGCCGCCGCGTCGAGGCCGTACAACCGCGACAGCAGGGTGGTCTTCCCCGCACCCGGCAGCCCCGTCAGGATCACCAGGGAGCGGGCGGGATAACGCAACGTCTGGTTTTTCAGGGGAACCGACATGATCTGTTCCAACGAATCCGCGGGAGAGAAGTTCCGCACCCGGCCGGGTGGCCGGCCCCGCGCCGCTCCGCCGTACGGGAGGCCGAGCCGGGCGGCGCCGGTCAGGGCGCGTCGAACAGGGCGCTGACCGACTCGCCGTCGTGGATGCGGCGCATGGCCTCGGCGAACGCGGGGGCGACCGACAGGACGTGGAGCCCGGACCCGGGCCCGGCCTCGGGAAGCGGCACGGTGTCGGTGCAGACGATCTCCTCGACCTCGGGCCGGCCGCCGATGCGCTCGACGGCCCCGGCGGCGAAGAGACCGTGCGTGCAGGCCACGCGGACCGAGCCGGCCCCGAGCTCGCGGAGCCGGTCGAGCAGCTCCAGCACGGTCGTCCCCCGGGCGATCTCGTCGTCCACGACGATGACGTCCCGGCCCGCGACGTCGCCGATCACCGAGCCGATGACGACGCGGTCGTCGCTGAG
Source organism: Streptosporangium sandarakinum (assembly GCF_013409935.1). Taxonomy (GTDB): domain Bacteria; phylum Actinomycetota; class Actinomycetes; order Streptosporangiales; family Streptosporangiaceae; genus Streptosporangium; species Streptosporangium nondiastaticum. The sequence continues at coordinate 3,556,030 of NZ_JACCCO010000001.1, forward strand.
CCGCTGCTTGGCGCCCATCGCGACGCCGACGCCCAGGAGGCGGGCGAAGGCCGCGGCCTGCTTGGCGTAGCCGAGGTCGGGGGAGACGACGACCGTGCCGGACAGGTCGTAGCGGCGGAAGTACGCCGCCAGCTCGCGCAGGGCGTGCAGGTGGTCCACCGGGACGCTGAAGAAGCCGTGCACCTGGGGCGAGTGCAGCGCCATCGTGAGCACCCGGTCCGCCCCCGCGGTCACCAGGAGGTCGGCGACCAGGCGTCCCCCGATGGAGATGCGCGGGGCGTCCTTCTTGTCCGACCGGGCGTAGGCGTAGTGCGGCATCACCACGGTCGTCCGGGCCGCCGAGGCGCCCCTGGCGGCGTCCAGCATGAGGAGCAGCTCGACGAGGTTCTCCTGGACCGGCGGGACGAGGGGCTGGATGATGAAGACGTCCCGCTCCCGGCAGTTCGCCGGCAGCTGCACCTCCAGGCAGTCGTTGGCGAAGCGGGTGACCCGGGCCGGGTGCGGCCGCGTCCCGAGGTGCGAGCAGATGTCGGCGGCCAGCCGGGGGTGGGCGCCGCCGCTGAACACGGTGATGTCTCGCACGGGCCGCTCCTCGTCGTGAAGGTGGTGCCTCACCGGTGAGGGCGCCTCCTGCCGAAAGGGCCGCCGCCCTCGTCCGGGGAGCCCGCGCCTCGACCGTCGCGGCCGGTACCGAAGCCGTCGCAGGGAGCGACGCGGCGGGCGGCGCGGCCGCACCGGGCCGGTGGGACCCGCCCGGACCGCACCGGATCGGGCGGCCCGCTGACCAGGTGATATCCCGCGCGACCAGAAAAGAAACTTTGTCTAACGTTTAATTCATCGCGTGCGGAAAACAGTTCTTGATGCAGGAACGCTGGTATCGCAACGCAGCCATCTACTCACTGGACGTCTGCACGTTCCAGGACTCCAACGACGACGGGTTCGGTGACCTCCCCGGGCTCATCAGCCGCCTGGACTACCTGTCCCGGCTCGGCGTCACCGCCCTGTGGCTCAGTCCCATCCATCCATCCCCCCGCCGCGACGGCGGCTACGACGTGGTGGACCACTATGGCGTCGACCCGCGCTTCGGCAGCATGGGGGACTTCGCCGAACTGCTCAACCAGGCCGACGAACGAGGGCTGCGAATCATGATCGACCTCGTCGTCAACCACACCAGCGACGAGCACCCCTGGTTCCAGGCCGCCCGGTCCAGCCCCGACTCCCCGTTCCGCGACTGGTACGTCTGGTCCGAGGAGGAGCCCGCCGACCGGTGGCGCGGCGCCGTCTTCCCCGACGTGGAGCCCGAGTCGTGGTCCTACGACGAGAAGGCCGGCGCCTGGTTCCGGCACCGCTTCTACCGCTTCGAGCCCGACCTCAACACCAGCAACCCCCAGGTGCGGGCGGAGATCCGCAAGATCGCGGCGTTCTGGCTGCGGCTGGGGGTGTCCGGGTTCCGCGTCGACGCCGCGCCGTTCCTCATCGAGGACAAGACGCCCGGCCGCCACTACCGCCGCGACTACGAGTTCCTGCGCGACCTGCGCGACACCCTGTCGTGGCAGAAAGGCGACGCGGTCATGCTGGCCGAGGCCAACGTGGCCGACGACGAGCTGCTGGAGTACTTCGGGGAGGCCGACGGCAGCGCCAGCCGTATCCTCATGCTCTTCGCCTTCCGCCTCAACCAGGCCGTCATGCTGGCCCTGGCCCGCCGGGACGCGCAGCCGATCCGCGACGTCCTGCGGGAGCTGCCGGAGCTGCCGCAGCACGCCCAGTGGGCCACCTTCCTGCGCAACCACGACGAGGTGGACCTGGGCCGGCTGACCGAGGAGGAACGGCAGGACGTCTTCGCCGCGTTCGGCCCCGACCCCGGCATGCAGCTCTACGATCGCGGCATCCGGCGGCGGCTGGCCCCCATGCTCGACGGCGACCAGCGCCGGCTGCGGATGGCCTACAGCCTGCAGTTCACCATGCCGGGCACACCGGTGGTCCGCTACGGCGACGAGATCGGCATGGGCGAGGACCTGTCCCTGCCCGAGCGCACCGCCATCCGCACCCCGATGCAGTGGTCCGGCGCGCCCGGCGCGGGCTTCACCTCCGGCGATGCGACCGACACGCCGCTGATCACCGAGGGCCCCTACGCGGTGGACAGGGTCAACGTCACCGACCAGCGGCGGGACCCCGACAGCCTGCTCATGTGGTTCGAACGCATCCTGCACACGCTGCGCGAGTGCAAGGAGATCGGGACCGGCCACCACGAGGTCCTCGACGCGGGACCGCCGCACGTGCTGGTGCACCGCGCGACCTCCCCCTCCGGGGCCATGCTGTTCCTGCACAACCTGGGCTCCGAGCCCTGCCGCGTCGCGGTGGACCCGCAGCCGGAGCAGGACGACCCGCCGCTGAACATCACCGCCGACGCCGACTACGGCTCCGAGGTCGATCTCGGCGCGCTCGACCTGAACGGCTACGGCTTCCGCTGGATCCGGCTGCGCCGCGACCCGTGAGGCCCTCGGGACCGGCCGCCGTCCCCGGACCGTCCCGGCCGCGCGGGCCGGCCCCGTGGGGCGCCGACCGGCCGGGAGGCACGAGCCGTACGGCGGGCCTGCCGTACGGCGGGCGGGTGCGCCGGGTCAGGGGCCGCTGATGCGGCGCTCGCCCTTCGTGGTGATGACGAACACCTGCCAGTTGTAGTACGCGTAGTAGTTGCGCGGGTCCCGCTTGATCTGGCGGGCGTGCAGCAGGATGGCGTCGACGTACGCCCGGGAGTGGTTGTAGGCGTACAGCGCCCGCCGGTAGTCGCGGGGCGCGCCCGAGGCGTGCAGGTAGTTGGCGGCGGCCATGACGGCGTCCCCGGGGTCGTGGACGTCGCCGCCCATGCCGTACGCCTTCCACGTTCCCGGCATGAACTGCATCGGGCCCTGCGCCCCCACGTAGCTCGGCGACCGCACCCGGCCGAACTTCGTCTCGGCGAACATCACCGACGCCAGGACCTCCCACTCGACGCCGAACCGGCGCTCGGCCTTCTTGAAGTGGCGGAGGAGGGCGGACGCGGCCGGCGGCTCCTCGATGCGGAACTTCGAGGCGTCCTTGACCGGGTGGGCCAGCTCCAGCAGCCCGCGGATGGCGGTCGTGTTGTCGCGGGCCTCGGCGGCGAGCCTGGCCGGCAGTCGGGCGAAGGCGCGGGAGGCCACGCCGGGGTTGCGGGCGGTGAAGCGGTAGATCCGCTGCTGGTACAGCGCCTGCAGCACGACCGCCCGCGGCGGGCCGCCCTTCGCGGTCCCGCCGTCGCCGGTCCAGTCGTCGATGGCGTCGTGGAGCCGCCGCGTGGTGGTCTCCAGCGCCTTGGCGAGCTTCGCCGGGTCCCGGGGGATCCGCTCGTCGGGAGCGGGCGGGGCCGCCTCGTCCGGTGACGCGGACGGCGCCGCCGCCCGTCCTCCGGCTTCCCCGCTCTCCCCGGTTTTCCCGGTTTTCCCAGGTTTCCCGGTGGACGGCGAGGGCGGCGGGGTCCGCTCCGCGGCGGACGCCGGGGCGGACGGGGCCGCCGCGGCCGTGCCCGCGGGGTCCGTGCCACAGGCGGCGAGCGCGGCGACGGCGAGCAGCGCGGCCCAGGACGCGAGGCGCCCCCGGCGCCGGCTGATCTCCGTACCGCTGTCCATGACGGACAAACTACCGCCACCGGGCCGATGGATCACGGAAACCCGGCGGACCGGTCTCCGTGCGGATCACGGGACGCCGAGGGCGGCGACACCGTCCCCGGTGAGGAGCCCGCGGCGGCACATCCGGGAGACGACCCCGGGATTGGGCGTGATCCGGCCTTCTCTCCTGACTACGGTTAGGCTAACCTAAAGGAGATTTTGGTTAGGTTAGCCTAACCCACACAGAGGGAACATCGCATCCGCCCTCGTCACAACGGAGCCCGCCCTGCCTGTCGCCGAATCCGCCAAGATCCCGCCGACTGGGCCGGATATGACCATTTTTCAGCTCTTCAGCATGAATTTCGGATATCCCACGGGGGAGGAACGATGCCGCTGACCGCTCCGCCGGAGCCCCGGACGTCGCACGAGGAAGGGGCGATGCCGGCCACGCTGCCGGAGCCCCGGACGCCGGTCGAGGGAGGCACGGTCCCGCTGCCCGTCCTGTCGGAGCACCTCCGCGGCCTGGCCGATGGGCAGGGAGGCGTCCTGGGGGTGCCGCCCGGTCTGATGGCCGACGACTCGCCGGGGTGGATCCCCGTCTCCGAGCTGGCACGGGAGCCGTACGGGCCGCTGCTCGCCCTGGTGGACGAGACGGCGGAGCGGTGGAGCGCGCCGCGGCACGTGGCCGCGGCCCTGCTGTGGAAGACGTACACCTACTGGAACACGCTGCCGATGGTGCTGGGCTGGGCGCTGGAACGGCGGGTGCCGCTGATGCGCCTCGCCGACACGCTGGTCAGGCCGTCGGACGCCGGGGTGACGATCGCGGCGACCGCGGTGACCGTCGCGGTGCTCCCCGGTGACCCGCTGGCCGGCGCCCCCGGGACGACCGTCGTCCCCGACCTGGCCTCTGCCATCCGGGACGCGCTCCTCGACGGCCAGCACCCCCTGATCCGCGCGCTCTGCGCGCAGACCAGGCTCGGCGAGCGCACCCTGTGGGGCTCGACGGCCGAGGCCGTCGCCCACCCGCTGCTGTCCCTCGTCCCCCGTGACGACGTGACCCGGCTGCTCACCGAGATAGGCCCGCCCGTGAACGGCCTGCTGGTCCCGGACGGCGACGGCTACCGCCGCCGCACCTGCTGCCTGTGGGTCACCCTCCCGGACGCCGACCCCTGCTCCACCTGCTGCGTCCGGTAGCCCCGGGCACATGCGGAACACGCGGCCCAGCTCTCGGGAGCCCGTCCGGCCTGACGGATCCCTCTCAAGAGGGAGGTGGGGGTTCGCTCGTCCCGGCGATGTCCGTACGGCCGCGGGAAACCAGGATTGGGGAGGTCATCGCAGCTAAGGAGTCAACGAGATGAACCCCCGCATCGCCTTCGTCGCCGCCCCCGTGCTCACCTTCACCTACGGCGTGATCCGCATCCTGGACGGCCTGGACGGCAGCCGCGGTCCCGGGCTCGCCTGGACGACCGGGCATCTGGCCTTCATCGGCGCCCTGGCGTTCTTCGCCGTGGCCTTTCATGAGATGCGGAGACTGGCCGGCGGCGGACGATCGGCCACCGGGCTGGCCTCCGCCGGATATGTCGGCATCGCCACGCTGATCGCTCAGTTCACCATCGACATCGTCCTGGGGTTCCGGTCAGCCGACCACGCCGCGATGGGCGTGCTGTTCGATCAGGTCCAGGCGGTTCCCGGGGTGCAGCAGGTGATCTACGACTTCGGGCCGCTGCTGTTCTTCGTCGCCCAGATCGGCCTGGTCCTACAGCTTGCGATCCAGCGCCGCGTCAAGGCGTGGACGCCCGTCCTGGTGGTCGCCGACGTCCTGGTGCCGTTCGCGGAGAAGGACCTCATGCCGCTGGGTGCCGCTTTCCTGCTGATCTCCTTCCTGGCACTGGCCCGTGTGTCCCGCGCGTCGCGCCTGGCTGACGGCCGGCACCGCGTGGTCGAGCCCGCCGTGCCGGCTTCTGTGTGACGAGCGGAGAAAGCCGGGTCGTGTTTCTTTTGATCGGCTGCGTGCCATCCCGGCACGCCGGCCGGACCTGGCGCTCGCCGCGCCGTCCCTCGGATACCCGCCGCGTCCGGCAGCCCGGTCCGGCGGGCGGGTCAGGCGAAGACGTCCTGCTGGTAGCGGCCCTCGGCCTCCAGTTCTCGCAGCCACTCCTCGCCGTCGCCGCCGGTCCGCTCGTGGTGGATCTCCGCCAGGACCCGCCGTACGGCGGGCGCCATCCGCAGGCCGTCGCCGCAGACGTAGACGTGCGCGCCCCGCTCCAGCAGTTCCCACACCCGGTCGGCGCGGGCCGCGATCGCGTCCTGGACGAACCGGAAGGGGTGGCCGGGCACGGCGGAGAACGCCAGGTGCAGCTCGGCGGTTCCGGCGTCCTCCCACGCCCGCAGGTCGGAGCGGTACAGCCAGTCGTGCTCGGGGTGGCGGCAGCCGTAGAACACCTCGGCCGGGCCGGTCGCGCCGGTCAGCGCCCGCTCCTCCAGGAACCCCCGCAGCGGCGCGAACCCGGTGCCCGGTCCCACCAGGATCACCGGCGTGGCCGGGTCCTCGGGCAGCCGGAACGGCGGGGCGGGGACCCGCACGTAGCCGTAGAACACCTCGCCGGGTTCCAGCCCCGCCAGGTAGGCCGAGCACATCCCCCGGTAGGAGCCGCCGCCCGACCAGGACGGGCCCTCGACCAGTCCGACGGTGATCCGCACCCGGCGCGGGCCGGCCAGCGGTGAGGACGAGATCGAGTAGTAGCGCGGCCGGATCGGGCCGGCCAGCTCCAGGAACACCGGCAGGGGCAGCGTGATCGCCGGGAAGCGCTCCAGCAGCGTGAGCACCGAGACCCGCTTGGCCAGGACCTCGTCGGCGTAGCCGTCCGCGAGGGCGGCGAGCCGCTCCCCGGTCCAGGGGCAGTCGGTGTGCGCGGCCAGCGCCGAAAGGTCCGAGCGGGTGGCGACCTCCTGCAGTTCGGCGAACTCCGACAGCAGCAGCCCGGCCGTCACCGGGGTGTCCACCGGCAGGTGGGTCGTGCCGCGCGAGCTGAGCCGTACCACCTGGTCGCGCGGGACGCGCAGGCAGCGCAGCGCCCACTCGACCAGTTCGGGGTCGTTCTTGCCGAAGACGGCCAGGTGGTCGCCCGCGGTGTAGGTCACGCCCTCGGGCAGCTCGGCCACGATGGAGCGCACCCCGGGCCGCGGCGCCTCCTGCGAGAAGTCCCACAGTCCGGCCGGGTCGCCGGTCAGCTCCTCGTTGGACAGCACGGTCAGCGGGACCGCGTCCGGGGACACGACGGCGGGCCGCACGTCGGCCTCGGTGAGGACCTCCATCCCGTAGCGGGGCGCGTTCTCCGCGGCGGCGGCGCCGTACTCGGCCGCCAGCGCCGCCCACAGCCCGGCGGTCCACGCCGAAACGTCGCCGTCGAAGTCGCCGTCGGCGTCGGCCTCGCCCCGCTCGACCAGGGGTACGGCCCCGGCCCCGACGAGCTTGTCGAAGGCGCGGCGCGGGAAGCGCTGGTAGGTCGGCCACTGGGTGTTGCCGCAGCCGAGCAGCGCGAGCCGTACGCCGTCCATGCGCGGCAGGTCGTCGAGCGCGTCGAAGCGCTGGGCGTTGTCGGGCGCCTTGCCGTTGTAGGTGGAGGTGACGACGACGAGCACGCCCTCGGCCGGTGGGACGAGGTCGTCGAGCGTGGTCAGCGTGGTCGCGAACCCGGATCGCGCGGCCCGGTCGGCCAGCCGCTCGGCGATGTCGGCCGAGCTGCCGAGGTTGGAACCGTAGGCGACGGTGAGGGCGGTGCCGGAGCCGACGGCGAGCGCCGTCTCGGCGACCTCGGCGGCGTCGTGCCCAGCCTCCGCCGCGGCCCCCGCCGTCCCCCTCTCGTACGGCCTGCGCTCCCGCACGCCGATCGTGAAGTCGTCGGGCTTGAGGGTGAGCGTCTGCTTGATGCGCATCCGGTAGACGTCGGGGTCGGAGACCGCGAGCCTCTGCAGCACCATCGCCAGGGCGAGCCGGGCCTCGGTCAGCGCGAACTGGCGCCCGATGCAGGCCCGTTCGCCGTTGCCGAACGGCTTGTAGGCGGCCGGGTGGTGGGCGGATCTGTTCTCCGGCAGCCAGCGGTCGATGTCGAACTCCTCCGGCCGGTCCCACGCCTTGGGGTGCCGGTGCAGTGACGGCAGCAGGACGACGCAGGTCTGGCCCTCGCGTACCGGGTAGCCGCCGATCGCGGTGTCGTCGAACGCCTTGACGGTGAACGCCGGAATCGGGGACCAGATCCGCAGCGTCTCCTCCAGGATCCGCGGGATCACGTCCAGCTTCATGATCGTCTCGTACGTCGGCGTCGTGTCGCCGGGCAGCAGCCGGTCCACCTCGGCGTAGGCGAGGGCGAGCACGTGCGGGTTGCGCAGCAGGTTGTACAGCGCGAACGACAGCAGGCCGCTCGTGGTCTCGTGCCCCGCGATCAGGAAGGTGAGGACCTGGTTGCGGATGTTCTCGTCCGACAGCCGCTCACCGGTGCGCGGGTCGGCGGCCTCCAGCATCAGGCCGAGCAGGTCGCCCGTGCCCCCGCCGTCCCCTTCTCGGCGCCGCCTGATCACGTCGTCCACCAGGTCCTGCATCACGCGGATGTCGGCCCGGTAGTCCTCCTCGCGCTTCTTCTTCAGCCTGGTGACGACGGGCAGCTGCCGGTTGCGGAGCATCGCCTCGGTCAGCGCGTTGCCCATGGACCGCAGGAAGGGGTGCAGCTCGTCGGAGGAGAAGGAGTCGAACCGGTAGCCGAAACCGGTCAGCGAGATCGTGTCGAGGGTGAGCCGGGTCATGTCCTCGGGCACGTTGACCCGGTCGGACCGCGCCCACTTGCCCACCAGCGCCTCGGCGACCTCCAGCATCTGCGGGAAGTAGACCTTCATCGACCGCTGGCTGAACGCCGGCATCAGGATGCGGTGCGCCTGCCCCCAGACGGGCTCGTCGTGGCGGGCGGTGAACAGCCCGTCGCCGCTGAAGTCGCGCACGATCGACAGCGGCGGGTCGATGCCCTTGTAGAAGCGCGTCTCGTCGCAGACCTCGGCGACCAGGTCGGGGTCGTAGACGAACAGGACCTGGCGGCCCAGCAGGTCGAGCTGGAAGATCCCCTCCTCGTGCTCCGCGGCGACCTCGTCGAAGAACGCGGCGGGTGAGTGCGCGGGGATCTGCAGGGTGTTCCCGAACACGGGCAGCCCCCGGGGGGTGGGAATCGACCGGATCACGGCCATGAGAATTCCTCCTTCGGCGGCGGCTCCCGGCACCGCCAGCCATACACCGTATGGAAGCTATCATACGGTGTATGGCAGTAAGTGCGCGCAGGGGACGACCCCTGACCCCGGGGGAGATCCACACGACGGCCCTGCGGCTGATCGACGCGACGGGCGTGGAGAAGCTGTCCATGCGCAAGCTGGCGGCCGAGCTCGACGTCAACCCGATGTCCCTCTACCACCACGTCCAGGACAAGACCGACCTGCTGCACGGCGTATGCGCCCTCGCCGCCGCCGAGGTCCGGCTGCCCCCCGACGACGGCGCCCCCTGGCAGGACCAGCTCCGCGCCCTGGCGCACGCCTACCGCTCGATTGCGCGCTCCCACCCCTCGCTGTGGTTCCACATGACCACGCACCCCGACGTCGTGGACCAGTCGGGCGCGCTGTGGGTGGTCTACAACCGCATCCTGGCCGCCGCCGGGGTGCCCGCGGACCGGCTCGCCCACACCCGCAAGGCGCTCTTCGTGTTCGTCTCCGGCCTCCTCACCGCCGAGAGCGGCGGCATCCTCTCGAAGCTCGACGGCGTGGACGACGCCGACGCGACGTTCACGGTGGCCGTGGACCTCATCATCGCCGGACTGGAGAGCGACGGGTCCCGGGAGCGCTGACCCGCGGCCCGCCTCCGGCGGCCCCCCGCGGCACCCTCTCCGGAGCCCGCCGTTACCGGATCCGCGGACCCGACGGCGTCCGTCCCGCCACGGCGCCCCTCCGGAGTCCGCCGTTACCGGATCCGCGGACCCGACGGTGTCCACCCCGCCGCGGAGGCCGTGACCGGGGCCCGGGTGGCCGGGCGCATCCGCTCCGTCAGCCGCGGAGGCCCCGCGGCTCGGGCGGCGTGATCCGCACCCGCTCCTCCTCCGGACGGCTGTCGAGGTCGTCGAGCTGCTCGACGATCGTCTTCCGCAGGTCGTCGTAGTCCTGGAAGCGGTACTCCTTGAACAGGGTGTAACCCGCCCACATGAGGTTGGCGCAGACCCGCGCCGGCACCCGGCCCGTCGCCGCGCCCATGCCGACCAGCGCCACCGACCCGATGCTGCCCGGCTCCCGGTCGTTCTGCATGTGGACGGCCTGGAACGCGGCGGCGCACGCCAACGCCACGTTCAGCGTCTCGCTCACGTCCTGCACCGACTCCTCCATCGTCGGCGTCGAGATCAGGAACCTCGGCTCGACCGCCCCGGACGGCACACACACCGCGCTTCCCACCGGCAGCGACCCCCCGAACCCGTCACGGATGGCCCGCTGGACGCGCAGCTGGATCCCCGCCCCGAGATGCCGCTTGATGGCCGCGTCGACCCCGCCGTCCATCCGCCCGCGGGAGTTGGTCGGGCTGACCCAGGCATCGACCTTCCGGCTGAGGATCGACCCCTTGTGGATCTCGACCTCGGGCTCGTCGACGAACGCCGCCCGCCACGACTCCACCACCTTCGCGCTGATGTCCGCCAGCACTACCCTGAGCGGCTGCACACGCTCGACGGTCATGACTCACTCCGGTCGTGAGAGGGGTGTTTCCGACACCCAGCAAAGTACCGAGCCGGACCGACAATCCAGAACCTGCTCGACGGTCCCGGAGAACAGGCCCGCCCCCCCGTGGAGCGGCTTTCCCGATATCGCGCCCACGCCCCTCACACGGCACAATTCCCCCACTTTGATCAACCGCACCGTCACCGGTGCGGCGCGCCGATCCGGGAGCCCACGATGAGTGACACCACCGCCCCCACCCCGCCGGACCCGAACGACCCGCTGGCCCTCGCCGAGCTCTTCAAGGGCGGCGGCGAGCCGTGGCTGCCGCTGCTGAAGCCCGTCGTCGAGGCGCAGCCGGACGCGGCCACGTTCATCGGCCCGGGCCGCGGCCCGCAGGTCGTGCCGGTACGGGAGCTGACCTTCCAGGCGCTCAAGCCCAACCCGCCGCACAGGTGGAAGGTCGTCGTCTTCGGCCAGAACCCGTACCCGCGGGCCGAGAGCGCCACCGGCATCGCCATGTTCGACAACACCTTCCACGACTGGAACGACAGCCAGTTCGGCAAGGTCGTCTCCATCCGCTGCATCATCAAGGCGGCGGCGATGTGGAAGCACGGCATCCCCAAGAAGACGCCGATCGCCGACATCCGCGCGCTCCTGAAGGAGCACGACACCGTGCAGCCGCCGGAGTGGTTCCAGGCGATGCTCACGCAGGGCGTGCTGCTGCTGAACGCGGCGCTCACCGCCAGCGCCGACGGGGCGATGGCCACCGGCCGGCACACCGCGTTCTGGCGGCCGGTCGTCGAGGCGCTCGTCGAAGAGATCCTGAAGGCCAAGCAGAACGCCGACGAGCCGGACCGGGGTGTGGTGTTCGCCTGGTGGGGAGCCCACGCCCGCAACCTGAAGGAGGTCGTGCTCCGGCTCCAGAAGAAGTATCCCGAGGTGGAGGTCTGGCACATCGACCACCCCAACCCCGCGGCCCAGGGCGACATCTTCTGCGACGGGGACCACTTCGCCGCGGTGAACACGGCGCTCAGGGCGCTCGGGACCGACGAGATCGACTGGCTGCCCAGCAGGGGCTGGAACGAGGGCGCGGCGCTGACCGGTGGGGCGGACGCGGACACGGCCGACCGCATGGGGGCGTTCATCGCCTCCACGATGGAGCTGCACAAGCTCTACCTCGAACGGCTCGCGAGCGTCAAGGACGAGGGACTGGTCCTTCCCGCGATCACCGGCGTGTCCGACACCCCGCTCATGGACTTCCGCGAGGCCGTCGCCCCGGTGGCCGCGCTGCTGCCGGGTCTCGACCCGCATGTGGAGCAGTCGTACCGGTTCGGGGAGAAGCAGGCGGGCGACGCGGCCGGCGTCCTGTCCGCCGACGAGGTCGCGGCCCTCTACCTCTACACCTGCGAGTCGGCGTTCTACCGGCGGATCAACGCCACCCTGCGCGACCCGGACCGCACCCGGATCGTTCCGTACCTCCCGTATCTCCGGCTTCTGTCCTCGGCCGTGTCGCGGCTGCCGGCCCGCCGGGAGCCGCTATGGCGCGGGGTCTCGCTGGACCTGCGGGCGCAGTACCCACTGGGCCGGACCGTGACGTGGTGGGGCGTGTCCTCGTGTACGCCCAGGCTCGGCGTGGCCCAGGCGTTCCTCGGCCGCCGCGGCAAGCGGACGCTCTTCGAGGTGCTTCCCGCGCGGGCCGTGGGCATCAGCGGCTTCTCCGCGTTCACCGGCGAGGAGGAGGTCATCCTCGCTCCCGGCACGCAGCTCACGGTGACCGACGTGCGGGCCGAACGCGGCGGCCTGTGCACCGTACGGCTCACCGAAGTGGACGGGCAGCGCCTGGTGGCGTGAGCACCCGGGGCGCGACCGGGGCCTTCCGTCCCCCAGGCCGCGCCCCGAGGTCACCCGTCGGAGCGACGAACCCCAGTCGTCCAGCCGGCGGCGGGCCACTTCCCGTGGTTCGACGGCGCCGGCCGGTTCGTGGACACGGTCGCGGCGTTCCTGGGATGAGGACCCCGGGGAGGTGACCGGCCGGGCGACCGCCTTGGGCCGTCTACGATTCGCGGGTGACCCGGCGGGCTTCGACGACGCCCATCACGACCGCGGCGACCAGGGCGATCAGGCCGAGGATGAGCAGCCACTTCAGGGCCTTGAGCAGCAGGCCGAGCAGGATGAACACCACCGCGACGACTCCTACGGCGATCAGCAACGCGCGCATGGGGCTTTCCTCTCCCGTCTATGGGTCACAGTCGCCTGAGGGCGCACCGGTCATCGGCCCGCATACCCATACGACCATGCAGGTAACAGGAAGAACCACGGGACTCCTCCAGGCCGGCGCTCAGCGCGCAGCCCGCCGACGGCCGTGCTCATCCGATGAGCCCTCACCCGCGACGCGCGGAGCGCTCAGTCCAGCGGGAAGGAACGGCGCTCGTCCGGGCCGAGGCACGTCTCCCGGCCGCGGACCGTCACCCGGAAGAGGCGATGGCCGCCGCCGTCGCGGGTGACCGTGAGCCTGTGGTGGTCCGCCTCGACGAACAGGGACGTCCCGTGGACCCGGATCGGCAGCGCGATGCTCTCCAGCCGGCCGAGGGGCAGCGGGTCGAGGCCGATGCCGTGCTCGTGGACCTCCAGGCCGAGGTAGCGGCGCTGGAGCAGGTCGAGCGTGCCGGCCATGGCGCCCAGGTGGATGCCCTCGGCGGTGGTACCGCCCTGCACGTCCTCGACGTCGGCGAGCAGGGCCTCGGTGAAGAAGTGCCAGGCGTCGGCGGGCTGGGACCCGGCCAGCACCCAGGCGTGCACCACCGCGCTGAGCGTGGAACCGTGGCAGGTGCGCCGCAGGTAGTACCCGACGGTGCGGTCGGTCAGCTCACGGGAGGCGGGGTAGCCGAGGCGGTCGAGGATCATCCGTACCTGGGCGGAGCCGAGGAGGTAGAACAGCATGAGGACGTCGGCCTGCTTGGACGCGCGGTAGCGGTCGGGGTCGTCCCCCTCCGCCTCCAGGGCGCGGTCCAGCCTGCGCACGCCCGCGTAGCGTTTCCAGTCCAGCTCGGCCAGGCGGTCGTAGCCGGTGAACTGGCTGATCACCCCGTCGTGGAAGTCGACGCGCATACGGCGGGTGATGTCCCGCCACCGGCCGAGCTCCCCCGCGGTGACGGCGAACCTCTCGTGCCCGTGGACCAGGTCCAGGATCTCGCGGGTCCGAAGCAGCAGCCACACGGTCATGACGTTGGTGTAGGCGTTGTTGTCCAGGCCGGGGGCGGACGCGCCGGGATAGGCGTCGTGATACTCGTCCGGCCCCATGACGCCGCGGATCTCGTAGCGTCCCGAGCGGGGGTCGAGGACGGCGAGCGAGGCGAAGAACCGGGCGATCTCCACCAGCAGCTCCGCGCCGAACCCGCTCAGGAAGGCGGCGTCGCCGGTGGCCCGGTGGTGGTGCCAGACGTTGTGGGCGATGGCCAGCCCGATGTGGCGCTGCAGGTGGGAGTGGTCGGGCAGCCAGCGCCCGGAGTCCGGGTTGAGGTGCATGGTCGGGGTCTCCTCCCGTCCGTCGCTGCCGCTCTGCCAGGGGAACATCGCGCCGGCGTACCCGGCCCGGCGCGCCGCCCGCCTCGCGGCCGGCAGCCGCCTCCAGCGGTAGAGCAGCAGCCCCCGGGAGACCTCAGGGAGGCGCAGGTCGAGCCAGGGCAGCACGAACAGCTCGTCCCAGAACACATGGCCTCGGTACGCCTCCCCGTGCAGGCCGCGGGCGGGCACCCCGACGTCGAGGCCGGCGGTGTGCGGGGAGAGCGTCTGCAGCAGGTGGAAGACGTGAAGGTGGACGATCTGGCCGACCTGGGACTCGCCGACGTCCATGAGCGCGCGTTCCCACAGCCGGTCCCAGGCGTCCCGGTGCTCGCGCAGCAGCTCCTCGAAGCCGGGTGCCCGCCGTACCAGATCGACCGCGTCGAGCGCGGGTGACGTGGTGAGGGCGATCGTCTTGGTCAGGACCGCGGTCCGCCCGCGGCGCAGGCTCAGCGTCGGCTCCTCGGCGATCCAGGCGTCCTCGGCGGCCCGAACGCCCCCGGTGATCCAGGCGTCCTCGCGCTCCCCCTCACGCGCGGTCTCGTGATCGGTCTCGTGATCGGCGGTGACGCGCATGGCCAGCGAGATCGGCGTGCCCGAGGCGCGGGTCCGGGCGCGCAGCCAGGCGCAGCCGTCCCGCGTGCCGGTGGCGTGCCCGACGAGGTGGTCGCCGCGCAGGTCGCGGTAGCGCCGTACGCCGCGGTTGGTGACCCGCCCCTCCAGCGCGGCGCGCACACGGAGCGGCCCGGACCAGTTCTCGGCGGTGAACGCGCACTCCAGGGCCGCAAGGTGCGGCGCGGCCATGGACACCAGGCGGCGCTGGCGTACGGAGGTCACGCACCCCCTGTCGTCCCGGAAGCGCAGGCGGCGGTGGAGCACACCGTGGCGCATGTCGAGTCCCTGCTCATATCCGAGCAGGTCTGCCGTTTCGGGGTGGAACCACGGAGCGCCGGGGGCGGCGAAGGTGAGCGGGAGCCAGTCGGGCAGGTTCACCAGGTCCTCGTTGACGACCTCCCGCCCGGCGACCCGGGAGGTCAGCCGGTCGTAACAACCCGCGGCGTACGTTCCGGGGGTGCGCATGACCAGGCCGTCCGGCGTCGCCCCGCGGGTGGCGAAGTACCCGTTGCCCAGGGTGCAGAGGGTCTCGCGCACCCCTTCGGACCGGGGGTCGAATCCCGTGTACGCCAGGGTCCACGGGTCCATCGCGCCTCCGCCCCCGCTTCGCTCGGCACTCCCTTCCGGACGTTACGTGCCCGCCCGGCACGGCGGCAGGGCCGAAAGTCCTCTCCCGCGCCTTTCGCGGCCCCTGCGCGGAAACCCGGCTCTAAACCCCCGGACGCGTCGCCGACAGCACCGAATCCGCAGGTCACAGCCTTGAGAAGCCCCGTACGAGGGCATCACCTTCACTGACGGCCATGCGGACGGCGAGGCGGAGGCGACGGGAGGTGGCGGGAAGTGACGGTGACCCGGCTGGGTGATTTCCTGCAGCGGTTCCGGCCCGGCGCGGTGCCCGGCGCGCCGGCGGCGGTCCCGGCCGACTACGCCGCGGGGGACGAGGCCGAGCTCGACGTCGTCTTCGCGGCCCTCGCCGACGTGCGGGACGCGTGCGCGGCCGAGCGGTCACGGGGCGAGAGCCGGGCCGCGGAGATACGGGAGCGGGCCCGTGCCGAGGCCGCCGCCGTCGTGTCGGCGGCGCGGCAGGCGGCCGAGGCCGAGAGGGCGCGGGCCGCCGCCGCGGAACGGCGGGCGGCCGACGAGAGCGAGACCGCCGTCCGGGAGGCGGAGCGGACCGCGGACGAGATGCGCGCGCGGGCCGAGGTCCGCGTGCCGGCCGAGGTGGCGCGGATCGTCGACGAGGTCAGGGCGCTGGCCGGGGGACCGTCATGACCGCCGCCTGGGTCGCCGGTTCAACGCGGGCCAGGGCCCTGGCCCGCAGGGCGGCGGGCCGGGCCGTCGCCCTGCGGGTGGCCGGGTGCGGGTCGGTGGAGGAGGCGCTGGCCGTATTGGCCGGCACCTCCTACGGTCACGACGTGCGGCGCGGCCAGAGTCTGGGCGAGGCCCAGTGGGCGGTCCTCGCCACACTGCTGTGGCACCTGCGCGTGCTCGCCGGCTGGCTGCCCCGGGAGGGCGGGCAGCTGGTCCGTGTCCTGGCCCGGTGGTTCGAGATCGCCAACGTGGACGAGCTGATGTGCCGCCTGGCGGGACGGGCGGCCGATCCGGAGTTCACCCTCGGTTCCGCGGGCACGGCCTGGCCGCGGCTGCGGCGGTGCGGCTCGTTCGCCGAGCTGCGGACGGTGCTGAGGGGATCGCCGTGGGGCGATCCGGGTGGTCCCGGCCGCCGTGAGATCCAGCTCAGCATGCGCCTGGCGTGGGCCGGACGGCTCGCCGGCACCGTGCCGCCCGCCGCACGAGCCTGGGTCCTGGGCGCGACGGCGTTGCTGGTCGCCAGGGAACGGTACGCCGAGGGGCGCGAGCTGCCCCCGAGGCCGCGTGACCGCTGCCGCGCGCTGCTGGGAGCGGACGCCGTCGCGGCGGCGTCCGTGGCGGAGATGGCCGAACGCCTGCCCTTCGCCGCCCGCTGGGCGCTGCGCGGGATTGACGGTCCCGAGGCGCTGTGGACCGGCGAGCGGCGCTGGTGGGCGCGCCTGGAGGACGACGGCCGGAGCCTGGTGGCCGGGCCGGGCTTCTCGGCGGCTCCGGTGACGGGGGTGGCGGCGGTGCTGGCCGCCGACGCCCGGCGGATCCGCGGCGCACTCGAATTCGCGGCGCGGGGCGGTGACGGCGACGCCCTCGAACTCACCGCCCCGGAAGGTGACGGCGGCATGATCGGACACGCCGGACGGGGCGGTGACGGCGATGCCCTCACCTGACCGCGTGGGCTGGCGGGAGGCCCTGCGCCCGGTGCGCATGGAGCGGGTGGCGATCGTGGTCCCCGTGGAGTCCCTGGACGAGGTGCTCGCCCGGGTGGCGGACGCCGGGGCGGTGGAGCTCTCCACGCCTCCGGATGCCTCGCCGCGAGTCGTGGCCGGGGCGGCCGTGGTCCGTGAGGGGGTCGCGGCTCTCGCCGGGTGGACGCCCGCCGGCGTGGTCGGCGACCTGTCGGCGCGGGTGGCGCCCGCC
The DNA here is from genome assembly GCF_013409935.1 of Streptosporangium sandarakinum. GTDB lineage: Bacteria > Actinomycetota > Actinomycetes > Streptosporangiales > Streptosporangiaceae > Streptosporangium > Streptosporangium nondiastaticum. The sequence continues at coordinate 3,573,069 of NZ_JACCCO010000001.1, forward strand.
GGGGGCGCGGTCGTGCCGATCGCCCGCCCGAGAGGCGTCGAGGCGCCGTCCGTGCTGCGCACGGAGGGGCTGAGCGGATCCCTGTCCCCGCTGGTGTCCACCTACGGGACGGTGCCGTACTCCGACATCGACCCCACTCCGCTCGCGGCCGGCGCGTACGTCCTGATGTTCGGCATGATGTTCGGCGACGCCGGGCACGGGCTGCTGCTCCTGTGCGCCGCGGCGGGATTGTCCCTGGGCCGTCCGCGGCGGCTCGCCCGGTTCCGCCGGGCGTGGCCGTTCGCGGCCGGGGCGGGGCTGGCGAGCGTGCTCTTCGGCCTGCTCTACGGCGAGTTCTTCGGGCCGACGGGCGTCGTGCCGGTGCTCTGGCTCGCGCCGCTGTCCCATCCCCTCCAGCTGCTGCTCGCCGCGGTGAGCGTGGGCGCGCTGCTGCTCGGCGTCGCCTATCTCCTCGGCATCGTGAACCGGTGGCGCGAGGGCGGCGCGCCGGCCGCGCTCTACTCCTCCGCCGGGATCGCGGGAGCGACGGTGTTCCTCGGGTTCGGGCTGGCGTTCGCCGGGTGGTACCTGCGGCTGGACGGGCTCGCGGTGGCCGGGGGGCTGCTCGCCGCCGCCGGGCTCGCGCTGGCGTTCACCGGTTTCCTGGCCGAGGCGGGCGGCGGCCTCGACGGTACGGCGCAGGCCGCCGTGCACCTGTTCGACGTCGTCGTCCGCCTGGGCGCGAACGTGGCGTCGTTCGCCCGGCTCGCCGCCTTCGGGCTCACCCACGCGGCCATCAGCTCGATCGTCTGGTCGGCCGCCGCCGCGCTGTGGCCCGCGCACCGCGCCGGCGCCGCGGCGGTCTTCGTCGCGGGCACCCTGCTCGCGCTCGCGATCGAGGGCCTGGTGGTCGCCATCCAGGCGCTGCGCCTGGAGTACTACGAGCTGTTCTCCCGGCTGTTCCAGGCCGAGGGACGCCCGTTCCGCCCGTGGCGTCCCGCGCGGACGTCCAGGGAGGCGATGTGATGTCCGTCCGGCTCCGGCGCGGCCTGCACGCGGTGAACGCCGTCATCGTGCTGGCCGCTCTCATGCTCGTCGTGTGGGCGCTGACCGGTGGCGGCGCGCAGGGCGCCGCGGCCGGGGCCCCGGCGGCGGCGAGCGGGACGGCGCTGCTCGGCGCGGCCATCGCGGTCGCGGGCTCGGCGATCGGCGCCGGCATCGCCGTGGCGTACACGGGCGCCGCGGCCCTGGCCGCGATGAGCGAGCGGCCCGAGCTGTTCGGCCGGGCCATCGTCATCGTCGGCCTCGCCGAGGGCATCGCGATCTACGGGCTGGTCATCGGCATCATCCTCATCGGGCGGGCGTGAGCGGCCGTGGCGAGCGTGGCGATCATCGGAGAGGCCGTCCGCGTGACCGGATACGGCCTGGCCGGAGCGCTCGTCCTGCCCGCAGAGGACCCCGGCGAGGTGCGCGCGGCCTGGCGGGGCCTGGGCCCGGACGTGGCCGTGGCGATCCTCACGCCGCGGGCGGCCGCAGCCCTCGCCGACGCGGACGGCGGACCGCTGAGGGTGGTGATGCCAGAGTGACCGCGATCCGGGAGGCGCTGGAGCCCGTCGCCGCGGCCCTGGTACGGCGGGCGCGGCTCGACGCCGACGCGATGATCGCCGCCGCCGGGCGCGACGCCGAGCGGACGCTGGCCGAGGCCCGGCGCGCCGTGCGGCACGCTGTCGAGGAGGCCGGGGAGCGCGGGGCGGCGGAGGGCCGGGCGCAGGCGCGCGTCGCGCGGATCCGGGCCGGGCGGCGTGCCCGCGCCGTGGAGCTGGCCGCCCGGCGGGAGGTCCTCGCGGAGATGCGCGAACGCGCGGTGGCTGCGGTCACGGCACTGCGGGACGACCCCTGCTACCCCCGCCTCGTCGAGCGCCTGACCGAGCTGGCCAGGGCGTCGGGTGGCGCGGACCTGACGGTGCGCGAGCATCCCGAGGGCGGCATCGTGGCCGAGGGGCGGGGCCGCCGCGTGGACTGCTCGCTGCCCGCGCTCGCGGGCCGGGCGGTGGACGCGCTCGGGGCCGAGGCGGCACGGCTGTGGGCGCCGTGAACACCTCGGGCGCCCCGGGCGCCCCGGACACCGTCAGCGCCTCGGGCGCGGCGGGCACGGTGAGCAGGGTCAACGGGCCCCTCGTCGAGGTCGACGGCCTGGCCGGGGCCGCGATGTTCGAACTGGTCGAACTGGGCCCCCACCGGCTGTCCGGCGAGGTCGTCTCCCTGCGCGGCGCGCACGCCACCGTCCAGGCCTACGAGTACACCGGTGGGCTGGCCCCCGGCCACCGCGCCGAACGCCGGGGGGCGCCCCTGTCCGCCCTGCTCGGGCCGCACCTGCTGGGCGGGGTGTTCGACGGGCTGCTGCGCCCCCTCGACGGCGCGGGCCTGTGGCTGGACCCGGCCGCGCCCCGACCCTCGCCGACCGATCGCGCCTGGGAGTTCGCCCCGCTGGCCGAGCAGGGCGCCGTGATCGGAAGGGGCACGGCCCTGGGCGCCGTCCGCAGTGGGGCGTCACCTCCCTACCTGGTGCTGTCGCCGGGCGGCGAGGTCTCCGCGATCCGGCGAGCCGGCCCGTGCCGGGCCGCGGACCCGGTCGCGGTCGTCGGCGGCGCCGAGGTGACCGTGGAACGGCGCCGCCCGGTGCGGCGGCCGCTGCCGTACGCCGCCCGCCTGGACGAGATGACGCCGCTCACGACCGGTCAGCGGGTCATCGACCTGCTGCTGCCGGTCTCCCTCGGCGGCACGGTCGCGGTCCCCGGTGGGTTCGGCACCGGCAAGACCGTGCTCCTCCAGCAGATCGCGAAATGGTGCGACGCGGACGTGGTGGTCTACGTCGGCTGCGGGGAGCGCGGCAACGAGATGGCCGACGTCGTGGCCGAGCTGGCCGGGATGCCCGACCCGCGGACCGGGGGACGGCTCGCGGACCGGACGGTGGTGATCGCCAACACCTCGAACATGCCGATGATGGCCCGCGAGTCCAGCGTCTACACCGGCGTCACCGTCGCCGAGCACTTCCGGGACATGGGCTACGACGCGGTGGTCATCGCGGACTCGACGTCCCGCTGGGCCGAGGCCCGGCGCGAGCTGGGCTCCCGCTCCGGAGCGCTCCCCGCCGAGGAGGGCTACCCGGCCGACCTCGCCTCCGCGCTGGCGGCCTTCTACGAGAGGGCGGGCCGCGTCACCACGCTCGGCGGCCGTACGGGCTCGGTGACCATCGTCGGCGCCGTCTCCCCGCCCGGGGGCGACCTGACCGAACCGGTCACCACGCTCACCCAGCGTTTCGTCCGGTCGCAGTGGACGCTCGACCGCGACCTCGCCTACGCGCGCCACTACCCCGCCGTCTCCTGGAGCGGCTCCTTCGCTCGCGACGCCGACGCCCTGGCGGGCGTGACCCCGGAGGGCGCGGCGCGGCGGGCGCGGGTGACGGCGCTGCTGGCCGAGGCCGACCGCCTGACCGCGCTGGCCGAACTGGTCGGCGCCGGGACGCTGCCCCCTCACGAACGCGTCGCGCTGCTCGGCGGGCGGCTGGTCCGCGAGGGGCTCCTCCAGCAGAGCGCCCTCAGCCCCACCGACGCCCACTGCGGCCCCGCGCGCACCGCGGCGCTCGCCGACGCGCTGCTCGCGGTCGTCGAGCGCGCCCAGGCCCTGGCCAGGCAGGGGGTGCCGGTGGCCTCGATCGAGGACCGCGACTTCTCCCCCCTGCTCCGCGCCAAGGACGCGCCCGAGGAGGAGATCCCGGCGCGTCGCGACGCCGTACTGCGTGAGCTGGAGGCGGCGCGGTGACGGTGTGGGCCCCGGTGGAGTACACCGGTGTGGCGGAGCTGCGCGGCCCGCTGGTCCTGGTGCGGGGCGTGCGCGGCGTCGGGTGGGACGAGTACGCCACGATCGAGCTGGAGTCGGGGGAGCGCAGGCACGGCCTGGTCCTGGAGACCGACCGCGACCTCGCGGTCGTCCAGGTCTTCGAGGGGACCGCGGGGTTGCGCGCCGAGGGCACACGGGTGACCTTCGCCGGTGGTCCGCTGCGCGTCCCGGTCGGCGCCGGCTGGCTGGGCAGGGTGTGCGACGGGCGCGGCCGGCCGCTGGACGGCGGCCCGCCCGTCCTCGGCGCCGCCGACGCCGCCGTGAACGGGTTCCCGCTCAACCCGACGCGGCGCGAGCCCCCCTCCGAGCCGGTGCTCACCGGGATCTCGGCGGTGGACGCGCTCACCACGCTGGTGCGCGGCCAGAAGCTCGCCGTGTTCTCCTCCGGCGGCCTGCCCCACCTGGAGCTGGCCGCGCAGATCGCCGCGCAGGCCGACACCGGTGGCACGGCGTTCGCCGTGGTCTTCGCCGCCATCGGGTTGACCCACGCCGACGCGGCGAGCGTGCGCGACACGCTGGAGGAACGGCTGGCGGCGGGGGAGTCGGCCCTGCTGCTCAACCTCGCCGACGACCCGGTGATCGAGCGCGTGCTCACCCCGCGGCTCGCCCTCACCGTCGCCGAGTACCTCGCCTTTGAACTGGAACGGCACGTCCTGGTCGTCCTGGCCGACATGACGAGCTACTGCGAGGCGTTGCGCGAGGTGTCCTCCGCCCGCGGTGAGATCCCCGCCCGGCGGGCCTACCCCGGCTACCTGTACAGCGACCTGGCCTCCCTGTACGAGCGGTGCGGGCGGGTGACGGGCCTGGCGGGATCGGTGACCGTGCTGCCGGTGCTCACCATGCCGGCGGGGGACATCACCCACCCGGTGCCCGACCTGACCGGGTACATCACCGAGGGGCAGATCCTGCTGAGCCGGGACGTGCCCGTGTACCCGCACGTCGACCCGCTGTCCTCGCTGTCGCGGATGATGCGGGCGGGGGCCGGGCCTGGGCGGACCAGGCCGGAGCACCTGGACCTCGCCGCCCAGATCCTCGCCGCGCTGGCCCGCGCCCGGCAGGCGGCGGAACTCGCCGAACTGGTCGGCGAGAGCGCGCTCGGCGCCGTCGACCGCCGCTACCTCGCCATGGCCGAGGCGTTCACCAACGTACTGCTGGCCCAGCGGCGGGACGAGGCGCGCTCCCTCGACGAGACTTTCGAGCGGGCCTGGCGGGTGGTGTCCGTGCTGCCCCGGCGGGAGCTGTCCATGCTGTCGCCCGCGGCGCTCGACGCGGGCTACCGGGAGCGGACGTGACCCCGAAGGTCCCACCGGGGCGGGCCGGGCGCCTGTGGCTGCGGCGACGCCTGGCCACCCTGCGGCGAGGGCTGACCGTCCTCGACCGCAAGCGCCGCATCCTGCGGCTGGAACGGGACCGTCTCGCGGACGTCGCGGCACGCACCGGCGCGGACTGGGAGGCGGCGTGCCGGGAGGCCGACGCCTGGCTGCTGCGCGCCTCGCTGCTGGCCGGGCACCGGGCGATCCGGCTCGCCGCCGGCGGTCCGCTCGCCGAGGCGCGGGTGGAGTGGGTCGACTCCATGGGAACCAGCCGCCCCGGCCGCGCCGTCCTCCGGCCGCCCGAACCGGAAGCACCGCCCCCGCTCCCGGGCACGGCGGCGCTCGTCCCGGCCAGGGACGCCTGCCTGGCCGCCCTGCGCGCCGCGGTCGAGCACGCGGCGGCCGCGGAGGCCGCGCGGATCCTCACCGAGGAGGAGGCGATGACCGGCCGCCGGATCCGCGCGCTGCGCGACCTCCTCCTCCCGCGCCTGGAGGCGGAGCTGGCCGCCGTGGAGCTGGCCCTCGACGAGCTGGAGCGCTCCGACGACGCCCGGGTCCGCCGCGCGCTGCCGCCACGGGACCGCGCGTGAGGCGGTCACGGGGTACGGGCACCGGCTTCGCGTTTCACAGGACACGCGTCTAGAGCAGCCTGTCGGTAGGCGGCGGCCTCCGTGCGGTTGCAGACGCCGATCTTGGCGAAGGCGTTGTTGATGTGCGTCTTGACGGTCGTCTTCGCGATGAAGAGGGCCGAGCCAGAGACGGCTCGACCCTCCAGAGCGTCTGTCCATGCCTGGGGCGGTAGGAGCGGGACGGGGTGGAGCGGCACCTCAGAAGGGTGGAGAGCGGGGTGGAGACGAGCCGCCGCACAACGCCGGGCGGCCCGGGACGGCGAGCGCCCGCGTCGGTCCGTTGGGCCCGCCTTCAGGTCGCGCTCATGAATCTCCCAGGATGACCACCTAGCCTGACCGGATGTTCGTCGGAGTTGTGGAGACGAGTCGGAGCGATACCGGGAAGGAGGTTCCGTCCGCGAGGACGCGGTCGTCGTCCGCGGGGCGGCAGGGATGGCTGGACGCGTTGCGCGGCATGGCCGCGCTGGTCGTGGTGTTCGAGCACTCCCTGGACGCGCTCTTCCCGGAGGTGCGCGCGAGCGCCGGCCCGTGGTTCGACTTCGGCCAGTACGGCGTGCTCGTGTTCTTCCTCGTCAGCGGCTACGTGGTGCCGGTCTCACTCGAACGGCGCGGCAGCGTCGGCGGGTTCTGGATCAACCGGGTCTTCCGCCTGTACCCCCTGTGGCTCGTCGCGGCGGCGGCCGGGACGGTGTTCGGCGTCGAGGGCGTGTACACCCCGCTGCCGGACCAGTTGGCGGACGACCCGGGCACCGCGACCCTGGCGCACCTGACGATGCTTCAGGACCTGCTTCAGGTGACCGGCGTCCTCAACGTGTTCTGGACCCTTTCCTATGAAATGGTCTTCTACCTCCTCGTGACCGCCATGTTCACCGCCGGTGTGCACCGGTTCAGCGCCACCGGCATGCTCGCCTTCGCCGTGGCGGCCCTCACCGTGGGAGGGCTGCTCCCGGCGGGCGCGCTGTCGCGCGGCCTGGGCACCACGCCGGTCGTGGTGCTGACCGCGGCCGTGCTGCTCGCGGCGGCCGCGTCGCTGGCCTGCGGCGGACGCCTCCGCCTGTACGGCACCGCGGCGGCGGCCGTGCTCGCTCTGGTGCTGCTCGGCGCCAACAGCCGGATCGGGGCGTGGCAGAGTCTCGCCATCCTCGCGACGATGTTCGCCGGCACCGTCTTCTACTGGCTCGACCAGGGGCAGGTCCGGTGGAGGAGGACCGGATGGCTGCTCGGCTTCGTGCCGGTCGCGTCCATCGGAGCCGCGTGGGCGTTCGGCCCCGGCTGGGGCATGCCCGACGACCAGGCGCGGGCCTTCACCTGGGGCTGGACCACCGCCGTCGCCGCCGCCTGGGCGACCTTCCTGATCGCCCGTATGCTGCGGCACCGGACGATGCCCCGCCTCCTCGTCCGGCTCGGCCTGATCAGCTACTCCGTCTACCTGCTGCACCCCCTCGCGGTGCAGGTCCTCCGGCGGCTGACGATGGATCCCGGCCGCTTTCTCCTCGCCGAGCGGCTCGCCATGGCCGTCCTGCTGCTGGCGGTGGTGCTCGGCTGTGCGGAGCTGACCTACCGGGCCGTCGAGCGCCCGGCCCAGGCCCTGGGCCGTCGCCTGTCCCGGAGGCCGCGGGCCACGCCCGTTCCGGAGGCCGCCCCCCGGAAGGCGGCCTGAGACCGCCGCCCGGGACCGGTGGCCGCGCCCGGGAGGGATCCGCGTCCCGGTCGTACGCGGGCGCCCCCGGTCCGGGTTACTCGGACCGGGGGCGCCGGAGCGGAAGGACCGGTCGGCTAGTCGATGCGGCGCCTGCCGTACAGGTTGACGGTCAGGATGACTCCGACCGCGGCGAGGACCACCTGGATGACCAGTTCGATCCAGTCGATGCCGCGGGTGTCGGCGACTCCCAGGGCTCCGGCGATCGCCGTGCCGATGAGAGCGGCGATGATACCGATCACCATGGTCAGCCAGATCGGGATGCTCTGACGTCCCGGTACAACGAGCCGACCGAGCGCGCCGATGATGAGCCCGATGATTACGGCGGAAATGATGCCTGTCACGGCCATTACTTCACGCTCCTGTGGTTGACTTTCTCATTTTGTGCCCTTGTGCAGCTGTTCGACACATAACGAATCGACAGCACGCCACCGGGACGCCCGGTCAGGTTCCCGCCGCCGGCCGGGACCCGTCATCGGGCCGCGCATCCGATCAAGAAGTGGTCGACCCGAGGAGGTGGGGACTTCCGCATGGCCACCGGCGGCGACACGCACCTGACCGTTGACGGTCCACCTGTCGTACCGGAAGTACATGATGTGAGCCATGACTCAGTCTTCCCCGCATCGACACCACGCCATCGACTACGTGGAGCTCACGGTCACCGACCTTGAGCAGGCCAAGCGTTTCTACACCGAGGCGTTCGGCTGGCGGTTCAACGACTACGGGCCGGGTTACGCCGGCATCCGGAGCGCGCAGGACGAGACCGCGTCCGAAGTGGGCGGTCTTCGCGTGGACGAGGAGGTGCGGCCGGGCGGTCCGTTCGTGCTGCTCTACTCCGCCGACCTGGACCGGTCCGTGGAGGCGGTGACCAACGCGGGTGGCCGGGTGGTGAGCGGGCCGTACGGGTTCCCCGGTGGCCGCCGCTTCCACTTCACCGATCCGAGCGGAAACGAACTGGGCGTCTGGGCCGAGGCGTAGGTCCACTCACCCCGGGCTCCACTCACCCCGAAGGCGTCCGCGCTTCGGGGTGAGCCCTCCGGCCCGGCCGTACCCCGGATCCGGGCGGCCGCACGAGGCCCGATCCGCCGGGTGCCGGGAAGAGCCGGGAAACCGCGATCCGAGAGGCCGACCACCCGTCCGGAAACCCGTTGCGACAGTGGATACGGCAGAACGCCCCGCACGGACGTCCGTACGAGGCGTTTGTGAAAGTGGGGCTACCAGGACTTGAACCTGGGACCTCTTCCTTATCAGGGAAGCGCTCTAACCGACTGAGCTATAGCCCCTTGTTGCGAAGAAACGGTATCGCATCCGCCCTGCGGAGGCGAATCCGTTCGCTCGAACAGGGAAAAGCTTACCCTCTCCCGGCACCTGTTCGCGCCATGCCCCCGGCCCGCCGGCCCGGAGAGGACCGGGCGGCCGGGAACACGGCGCGGAACGGTTACTCGGCCTCGCTGAAGGTGACCTCGACGCCGCCGACCAGGTCGGAGGCGATGTTGTAGATCACGGAGCCGAGGGTGGCCAGGGCGGTGATCAGCACGACGTTCACCGCGCCGATCAGGGCGGTGTAACCCAGGATCCGGACCGGCTCGAACCAGGAGGCCGCGTCGATGCCGCCGGTGGACTTGCCGTCGGCCGTGGTCACCTGGTTCACCATCTGGATGATGTTGTCGAACACCCCCAGGCTGGACAGCGCCATGTAGAGCACCGCGACCGCGACGAACAGCACCACGAAGCAGACCAGCGACACCACGAAGCTGAACTTCATCGCCGACCACGGCTCGATCCGGCGCAGCACCAGGTGGGCCTTGCGCGGCGCCTTCGCGGGGGCCTCGGCCACCTTCTTGTCGGTCGCCGGGGTCCCCGGCGCCCCGGAGGGCGACAGGTTCCCGGGAGTCCAGGAGGAGTTGCCGGCGTCCGGGGACGCCGGGCGGATACGCACCGTGGACTCGCTTTGCTTGCCGTCCTCGATCGCCGTCACGTTCTGCCTGCCCTTGAGATCGTCGGTCACCGATTCACCGGTCCCCGGCGTGGGCGCTTTACCGTCGGCCGGCGACTCGACCGCTCCGGCGGTCTCGTCTATCTTCTCCGTTACCTGATCGCGTGTCGACGAGGAAGCCGAACGTGGACCCTTTTTGCCCTGGGCACCCACGTGTTACTCCCCTTCGCCGTTCTCCGGGACCGCGAGGGCCTCGGCGTTGTCACGGGCCCCGGCGGCCTCGGCGTTGCGCGCGAGCGCCACGACGCTGTCACCTTCCGCGAGATTCATCAGACGTACCCCCATGGTCTGGCGACCGGACTGCTTGATCTCCCCTGCGCTGGTCCGGATAACCCCACCATTGGACGTGATCGCGAATACCTCGTCCTCCGGCCTGACCATGGCAGCACCCACAAGCTTGCCACGGGAACTGACGATCTTAGCCGTCAGGACACCCTTGCCGCCCCTTCCCTGGACCGGGTACTGGTCGGCCGGGGTGCGCTTGGCGTAACCGCCCTCGGTGGCGACCAGCACGTCGTCGCCGTCGGCGATGCGGTTCATCGCCAGCAGCTCGTCGCCCTCCAGGAACCGCATGCCGATCACGCCGCTGGTCGCCCGGCCCATCGGGCGCAGCGCATCGTCGGTGGCGGTGAAGCGGACCGACTGGGCGCCGCGGGAGATGAGCAGGAGGTCGTCGTCCTCGGACACCAGCCGGGCGGCGATCACCTCGTCGTCCTCCCGGAGGTTGATGGCGATGAGACCGCCCGAGCGCGGCGAGTCGTACTCCGACAGGCGCGTCTTCTTCACCAGGCCGTGCCGGGTGGCCAGCACGAGGTACGGAGCGACGTCGTAGTCACGCAGGTCCAGGACCTCCATGATGACCTCGTCGGGCTGCATGGCCAGGAGGTTCGCCAGGTGCTGGCCGCGCGCGTCGCGGGCGGCGTCCGGCAGCTCGTACGCCTTGATCCGGTAGACGCGGCCCCTGTTGGTGAAGAACAGCAGCCAGTGGTGCGTCGTGGTGACGAAGAAGTGGTCGACGATGTCGTCCTGGCGCAGCTGGGCGCCGCGCACCCCCTTGCCGCCGCGCCGCTGCGCCCGGTACAGGTCGATGTTGGTGCGCTTGGCGTAGCCGCCGCGGGTGATCGTGACGACCATGTCCTCCTCGGCGAGGAGGTCCTCGATCGACATGTCGCCCTCGTAGGCGATGATCTCCGACTTGCGGTCGTCGCCGTACCTGTTCACGATCTCGGTGAGCTCGTCGAGGACGATCGTCCGCTGCCGCTGCGGCGAGGCCAGGATGTCCTGGTAGTCGGTGATCTGCGCCATCAGCGCGTCGTGCTCGTCGGTGATCTGCTGCCGCTCCAGGGCGGCGAGCTTGCGCAGCTGCATGTCGAGGATGGCCTGCGCCTGGACCTCGTCGATCTCCAGCAGCGTCATCAGGCCGCCCTGGGCGGCCGACGCCGACGGCGAGCGCCGGATCAGCGCGATGACCTCGTCCAGCCGCTCCAGCGCCTTGAGCAGCGCGCGCAGGATGTGGGCGCGCTCCTCGGCCTTGCGCAGGAGGTAGCGGGTACGGCGGACCACGACCTCGATCTGGTGCGTCACGTAGTGGCGCACGAACTGGTCCAGCCGCAGGGTGCGGGGCACTCCGTCGACCAGGGCCAGCATGTTGGCGCCGAAGGTGGTCTGCAGCTGGGTGTGCTTGTAGAGGTTGTTCAGCACGACCTTGGCGACCGCGTCGCGCTTGAGCACGATCACCAGGCGCTGGCCGACCCGGGAGGAGCTCTCGTCGCGGACGTCGGCGATGCCGTTGATCCGGCCGTCCTTCACCAGCTCGGCGATGGACAACGCCAGGTTGTCCGGGTTGACCATGTAGGGCAGCTCGGTGACGACCAGGCACTGGCGGCCCTTGGCGTCCTCCTCGACCTCCACGATCGCCCGCATGGTGATCGACCCGCGACCGGTGCGGTAGGCGTCGTCGATGCCGCGGCGGCCCACGATGAGCGCGCCGGTGGGGAAGTCGGGGCCCTTGATCCGGCCGATCAGCGCCTCGAGCAGCTCCTCGTCGCCCGCCTCGGGGTTCTCCAGGCACCACCTGATGCCGTCGACGACCTCGCGCAGGTTGTGCGGCGGGATGTTCGTGGCCATGCCGACCGCGATGCCGGCCGAACCGTTGACCAGGAGGTTCGGGAACCGCGACGGGAGGACCAGCGGCTCCTGCGAACGCCCGTCGTAGTTGGGCTGGAAGTCGACGGTCTCCTTGTCGATGTCACGGATCATCTCCATGGCGATCGGCGCGAGCTTGCACTCGGTGTACCGCATGGCGGCCGGCATGTCGTTGCCGGGCGATCCGAAGTTGCCCTGGCCGTCGACCAGGGTGTAGCGCAGTGCCCAGGGCTGTGCCAGCCGTACGACGGTGCCGTAGATCGACGAGTCGCCGTGCGGGTGGTAGGAGCCCATGACGTCGCCGACGACGCGGGAGCACTTGAAGTAGCCCCGGTCGGGGCGGTAGCCGCCGTCGTACATGGCGTACAGCACGCGGCGGTGCACCGGCTTGAGCCCGTCACGGACGTCGGGCAGCGCACGGGACACGATGACCGACATCGCGTAGTCCATGTAGCTGCGCTGCATCTCCGACTGGATGTCGACCGGCTCGATGCGCTCTGCTGGCTCTGCGGGCGGAGTGTTCACGTCCGTCACGGGTGATGGGTCCTTTTCGAAGAGAGGTCTGTACGGCTGCCGCTACGCGTCGGGGGACCGCCGCTACACGTCGAGGAAGCGGACGTCCCGTGCGTTCCGGATGATGAAGGAGCGGCGTGCCTCGACGTCCTCGCCCATCAGGACGCTGAACAGCTCGTCGGCCTGTGCGGCGTCGTCGAGGGTGACCAGGCGCAGGACGCGGCTCTCGGGGTTCATCGTGGTGTCCCACAGCTGGCCGGCGTTCATCTCGCCCAGACCCTTGAACCGCTGGATGCCGTCGTGCAGGCGCGGGTCGCGCCTGCCCCGGCCGATGCCCTCCTCGATGATCGCGTCGCGCTCGGGGTCGGAGTAGGCGTAGGAGGCGTCCTCGCCCCGGCGGTCCCACTTGATCTTGTAGAGCGGCGGCTGGGACAGGTAGACGTGCCCGGCCTCGATCAGCGGCCGCATGAAGCGGAACAGCAGCGTCAGCAGCAGAGTGTTGATGTGCTGGCCGTCGACGTCGGCGTCGGCCATCAGGATCAGCTTGTGGTAACGCAGCTTGGAGATGTCGAACTCGTCGTGGACGCCGGTGCCCATGGCGGTGATCAGCGCCTGGACCTCGGTGTTCTTCAGGACCTTGTCGATCCGCGCCTTCTCCACGTTCAGGATCTTGCCTCGGATGGGCAGGATCGCCTGGAAGCGGGAGTCGCGGCCGCCCTTGGCCGAGCCGCCGGCCGAGTCGCCCTCGACGATGAACAGCTCGCACTTCTCCGGGTCGCTCCACTGGCAGTCGGCCAGCTTGCCGGGCAGCCCGGAACCGGCCTCCAGCAGCGACTTGCGCCGGGTCAGGTCGCGGGCCTGGCGGGCCGCGAGACGGGCGCGGGAGGCCTGCAGGGACTTGCTGATGATGTCCTTGGCCTCGCCGGGGTTGCGCTCGAACCAGTCGCGCAGGTGGTCGTTGCAGGCCTTCTGGACGAACGACTTGGCCTCGGTGTTGCCCAGCTTGGTCTTGGTCTGGCCCTCGAACTGCGGGTCGGCCAGCTTCACCGAGATGATCGCGGTGAGGCCCTCGCGGATGTCCTCACCGGTGAGGTTGTCGTCCTTGCCCTCCTTGAGGAACTTCTGCTCGCGCGCGTAGCGGTTGACGATCGACGTCAGCGCCGCGCGGAAGCCCTCCTCGTGGGTGCCGCCCTCGGCCGTGTTGATGGTGTTGGCGAAGGTGTAGACCGACTCGGTGTAGGAGTTGTTCCACTGCATCGCGATCTCGACCGAGATCCCGTCACCGTTCTCCTCGAAGTCGATCACCGAGACGTGCGCCGCCTCCTTCTTCGAGTTGAGGTGCTTGACGAAGTCGGACAGGCCGCCCTCGTAGTGGTAGACCACCTCCACCGGCCCGCCCTCGCCGTCCTCACCGGCGGAGTGGCCGGGGCGCTCGTCGCGCAGGGAGATCGTCAGGCCCTTGTTGAGGAAGGCCATCTCCTGGAAGCGGCGCGAGAGCGTCTCGAAGTTCCACGTCGTGGTCTCGAAGATGGTCGGGTCGGCCCAGAACGTGATCGAGGTGCCGGTCTCGCTGGTCGGCTCGCCCTTCTCCAGGGGCGCCGTCGGCCGGGAGTCCGCGTAGGACTGCCGCCAGTAGTGGCCGTCGGTGAGGATCTCCACCTCGAGCCTGGTGGACAGCGCGTTCACCACGGAGACGCCGACGCCGTGCAGACCGCCGGAGACCGCGTAGGACTTGCCGTCGAACTTGCCTCCCGCGTGCAGCACGGTCAGGACGACCTCGACCGCGGGACGCTTCTCGACGGGGTGCATGCCGACGGGGATGCCTCGGCCGTTGTCCACGACCCGCACACCGTTGTCGGCGAGCAGGGTGACCTCGATCCTGTCGGCGTGCCCGGCCAGGGCCTCGTCCACGGAGTTGTCCACGACCTCGTAGACGAGGTGGTGCAGACCGCGTTCCCCGGTCGAGCCGATGTACATGCCTGGGCGCTTACGGACCGCCTCAAGCCCTTCGAGAACGGTGATTGAGCTAGCGTCGTAGGACAAGTGCGGAATCCTCCTGCCGCGGACACGCAGCGGGGACCCGATTAAGCCCCGCCCTGCCCGTCACCGTCGTGAATGCCCCGATGCGCCCACCCGGGGGAGTCGGCCTCGCAGGCCGGGGTGTCACGCAAACGGACGTGTCCGGAATTCGGTTCCATTCTAGCGGCTCGGGACGCGTGATGCGGCATTGACGGGCTCCAGAAGCCTCTCTAGCGCGTCCACCCTCCATTTGGGCATCCCCCCTCGGGGGTGGGGGGTCATCGCGCGAGAGGGGCCGCTGATCCGTTTTCGGCGCCAGCCGGACCAGCGTGATCAACCGTACGTGTCACCTGGGCCTCGGCTGCCGGTCACCCGGAGGCCGCCGGGGCGCGGACCGTGCTGCGGCCCGCGCACCCGCACCCGCTGCACCGTGCCGTCCCCGAGCTCCTCGTTCAGCCGCCTGACCAGGGTTCTCGCCAGCAGGCGCACCTGGGTGGCCCAGGCCGTGGAGTCGGCGGACACCACGACCTCCCCGTCGGCGAAGGTCTCCGGCCGGGTGTGGGAGGCCAGCTCCGGGCCCACGATCTCGGGCCAGCGGCCGAACACCCCGCCCACCGCGGCGGGACGCTCCCAGCCCCGGTCGGCCAGCAGGTCGGCGATGGCCCGGCCGAGGAGCTGGGGGTCGCCGCCCTCCCTGCGGACGCCGGACGCCGCGCGCCTGGGCTCGCGCCGCGGCAGCCTGCCGCGGCGGGCCGCGTCGGCCTTGGCCTGGGCCAGCTTCTCCCTGGCCAGCGCGGCGCCCCGGGCAGCGGTCCCCGCGGTGCCCGCGGCCGCCTCGGCCGCCGCCGCGGCGCCGGTCCCCGTACCGGAACCCGTCCCGGGTACGGCGCTCCCGCCGCCCGCCCCGGAGTCCCCGGAATCCCCGGAGCCACGCGCGGGCCGGTCCCGCGCGGCGTCGTCAGCGGACACGCCCGACACTCCCCTCGGCCACGTCGAACCGGGCCCCGGCCAGCTCCGGCGGCACGTCGGCGGGCACGGCGGCGGTGATGAGCACCTGCTCGGCGGGGGCGACGATCTCCGCCAGGCGGCGGCGCCGGCGGCTGTCCAGCTCGGCGAAGACGTCGTCGAGGATGAGGACCGGGTCGCCGCCGTCGGCCCGCAGCAGGTCGTAGGCGGCCAGCCGGAGGGCCAGCGCGAACGACCACGACTCCCCGTGGCTGGCGTAGCCGCGCGCGGGAAGGTCTCCCAGGCCCAGGAACAGGTCGTCGCGGTGCGGGCCGACCAGGGTGACGCCGCGCTCCAGCTCGGCGCTCCTGACCTCGGCCAGCGCCTCGCGCAGCCGCTTCTCCAGGACCGAGCGGTCGGCCGGGCCGGCCTCCGCGCCGCTCCCGTCGCTCCCGTCGCCCTCGGTGTCCTCGGGCAGCGTGCCGCGGTAGACCAGGCCGGCGGGGGCGGAGTCGGGGGCCAGGGCGGCGTAGGAGGCGGCGACCAGCGGCCGCAGCGCCTCGACCAGCTCCAGGCGGGCCGCGAGCAGCTCAGCACCGTATCTGGCGAGGTGGGCGTCCCACACCTCCAGCGTGCTCAGCGGGTCGCCCGCCCCGGCGGCGGCGAAGCCCGCGTCGTTCTCGGCCCGGCGTCCGCTCCGGCCGCCGCGCCGCGCCTGCGCCGCCGTGCGCAGCAGCGCCCCGCGCTGCTTGAGCACCCGGTCGTAGTCGGCACGGACCCCGGCGAAGCGGGGCGTCCTGGCCACCAGCAGGTCGTCGAGGTAGCGACGCCGCTCCGACGGGTCGCCCTTGACCATCGCGAGGTCCTCCGGCGCGAACAGGACCGTGCGCAGCAGCCCCACGGCGTCGCGGGCGCGGGAGATCGGCGAGCGGTTCAGCCGGGCGCGGTTGGCCTTCCCCGGGTTGATCTCCAGCTCGACCAGGGCGCGGCGGTCGTCCCGCACGACGACGCAGCGGACGACCGCCCGGGCCGCCCCGTGCCGCACCAGCGGCGCGTCGGTGGCCACCCGGTGGCTCGACTGCGTCGCGACGTAGCCCAGCGCCTCGACCAGGTTGGTCTTCCCCTGCCCGTTGGGCCCGACGAAGGCCGTGACGCCCGGCTCCAGGCCGAGGTCTGCGGTGTCGTAGGACCGGAAGTCGGTCAGCGAGAGATGGGCGACGTACACCCCTCGAAGACTAGCCGCACCCCGGGAGTCGCGGTCGGCCCCGTCCGTCACGGGCGACCGTCGCGAGGGTGCCCGTACGACCGCGCGCCCCGCGCCTCCCGCGGCGGGGTGCGCGGCCGTACGGGCGCCGCGTCACCTGTCGGCCTCCGCCGGCGGGACGACGTCGGCGCCCGGGGCGTCGGCGCCCTTGGCGACCTGGCCCTCCTTGGCGGTGACCGCGTGGCCGCCGAACTGGTTGCGCAGGGCCGCGACGACCTTCATGGCCGGCGAGTCGTCCTGGCGGGAGGCGAACCTGGCGTACAGGGCGGCGGTGATGACCGGCAGCGGCACCGCGTGGTCCACGGCGGCCTGGACGGTCCACCGGCCCTCGCCGGAGTCCTGGGCGTAGCCCTTCAGCTCCGCCAGCCCGGGGTCCTCGTCGAGGGCGCGGACCAGCAGGTCGAGCAGCCAGGAGCGGATGACCGTGCCGTTGCGCCAGCTCTTGAAGGAACCGGCCACGTCGGTCACGACGTCGGAGGCCTCCAGCAGCTCCCAGCCCTCGGCGAAGGCCTGCATCATGCCGTACTCGATGCCGTTGTGGACCATCTTCGCGAAGTGGCCGGCGCCGATGCCGCCCGCGTGGACGAAGCCGCCCTCCTCGGGCTTGAGGGTCTCGAAGATCGGCATCAGCCTCCGGACGTCCTCGTCGGAGCCGCCGGTCATCAGCGCGTAGCCGTTCTGCAGGCCCCAGACGCCGCCGCTCACGCCGCAGTCGACGAAGCCGACGCCCCGGGCGCCGAGCTCCTCGCCGTGCTTGCGGTCGTCGAGGTAGTGCGAGTTGCCGCCGTCGATGACGATGTCACCGGGCGACAGCAGCTCGCCGAGCTGCTCGACCGTCGCCTGGGTCGGCGCGCCGGCCGGCACCATGACCCACACCGCGCGCGGCGCCTGGAGCCGGTCCACCAGCTCCTTCAGGTTCGCGACGTCGCTGATCGACGGGTCGCGGTCGTAGCCGACCACGTCGTGGCCGCCGCGGCGCAGGCGCTCGGCCATGTTGCCGCCCATCTTGCCCAGCCCGATCATGCCGATTTGCATACGAGCACCCCCTCTATTCGGGTTTCTTCATCCATCTACGTCAGACGCGCCATCGCAAGCCGTACCAGATCGGCGTTTCCAGCAACGGGGTCGCCCACAGGGCTGTGGAGGACGTCCTCCAGGCCGACGCGCATAGCCAGACCCATCTGCCCCGCTTCATCCACAAGTATCCAGGTCGGCTCCCCCTCACCGTGAAGGAGACGCCGCCCGGGGACGCCCAGCTCGTCCAGGCGGGCGAGGACGGCGTGCGCGCGGGACACGGCGGTGGCGGCCGGGCCGCCGATGATCTCCACCAGCACCCGCATGCACTCCAGGCCGCCGGCGGCGAGCGCCTCGGCGTCGGCGGTGGACCAGACCCCCGCCTCGACGCCCACGCCGAGCTCGCGCAGGTCGTGCCAGAGCTCGGCGAAGCCGGGCTCCGAGAGGTTGACCGAGGCGAAGTCGGGCCGGTCCTCCGGCGGCAGCTCCGCCCAGCCCCGTACGGCCCGCCGCCGCTCCCCGGCGTCCCCGCCGGATATCCACAGGCCCGTGCTGACGCCGACGGGCATGCCGGGGCACGCCCGCCGTACCTCGCGGACCGCCGCGCCGATGTGCGCGGCGCTGAGAGACTCCCTGCCGGTCTCGTCACGCGGATGCATGTGGACCGCCGACGCACCCGCCTCACGGGCCTCACGGGCCTCCTGAGCGAGCTGCAGGGGGGTCAGGGGCAGAGCGGGGTGCTCGCCGGACTCCCTCGAACCATTGAGGCACGCCTTCAGCATGATCTCGGTCACCGGTGAACCGTACCCGGGCACGCCGCGCGCTCACCCGGCGGGCGGCCCGGGCCTGCTCGGCGGGCGGCGCGCCCCGCCCGCCGGCGCCGCCCTCGCGACACCCGGGCGCCCGCCGCGGTACGGCACGGCGCGCCCCGCCGGGACCGGGCCACCGGAGCCGGGCCGCGTCAGCTCGACAGGCGGATCGGCATGATCAGGTAGCGGTAGTCGGGGGTCCCGCCGTCGTCCACGGGCTTGCCGCCGGTGAGGATCGCCGGCTTGGTGGAGGTGGTCATCTGCAGGCGGGCGACGTCGGAGTCGATCGCGCCGAGCCCCTCCAGCAGGAACTGGTGGTTGAAGGCGATGTTGATGTCGTCGCCGTCGAAGTCGACCGGCAGCACCTCGACCGCCTGGGCCTCGTCGCCGGTGCCCGCCTCCAGGACGACCTCACCGCCGCGGAAGGCCAGCCGGACCGGGGTGTTGCGCTCGGCGACCAGGGCCACGCGCTTGACGGCCTCGACGAAGGCGCTGGTGGACAGGTCGGCGCGGGCGGAGAACTCCGTGGGCAGCAGCGAGCGGTACTTGGGGAACTCCGGGTCGAGCAGCCGGGTGGTGGAGCGGCGGCCGGCGCTGGAGAAGCCGATCATGCCCTCACCGGTGCCGCCCGCCGAGCTCAGCGCGATCTCGACCTCGGCGCCGGTGCTGCCCAGGGCCTTGGCGGCGTCGGCGAGGGTGCGGCCGGGGATCATGGCGATCGCCGAGAAGTCGGGCTGCCCCGGCTGCCACTTCAGCTCGCGCACGGCCAGCCGGTAGCGGTCGGTGGCGGCGAGGGTCACGGTGTCGCCCTCGATCTCCACGCGCACGCCGGTCAGCATCGGCAGGGTGTCGTCCTTGCCCGCGGCCACGGCGACCTGGCCCACGGCCGAGGCGAACACGTCGCTGCCCACCCGGCCGGCGGCCGGCGGCATGACCGGCAGGGAGGGGTAGTCCTCCACGGGCATGGTGAGGAGTGTGAACCGGGCGCTTCCACAGGTGACGACCGCCTTGGCGCCGTCCACCACGAAGTCCACAGGCTGTGCGGGCAGCGCCCGGGTGATCTCGGCGAGGAGCCGGCCCGAGACCAGCACCACGCCCGCCTCGCCGCTCTGGGGTTCGAGGGTCACCTCCGCGGAGACCTCGTAGTCGAAGCCGGAGAGCTTGAGCTGGCCGCCCTCGGTGACCTCGAGGCGCATGCCGGCCAGCACCGGCACGGAGGGACGCGCCGGAAGGCTGCGCGCCGTCCATGCGACCGCCTCAGCGAGGACGTCTCGCTCGATCCGGAACATCACGGGGATCTGCCTCCTGTGTGGCGAGCGCCCGTCGCTCGCCGCCTTGGGTTCGGGTGTTCACTGTCCCGCACCTGTGTGCTCCGGGACCCCTCTATGGGTCTTGAAGTTCTTAGAGAGATACATGGAGTCATCACAGTAGGGGCGGTGGAAACTGTGGAAGACCATCGTTTCCGCAGGTCAACTATAGTTTTTTCATCCACCGGGGGTGTGGGTGAAGGGTGTGGAGAACCCGGCGGCCTGGGGACAACCGAGCTGTACCCACAGGCCGTCCCCAGATCAAGGGGTGTTCATCCACCGGTTATCCACGAGGTTTCCCCAGGTTATCCACTGGGTAAGAGACCGTTTTGTCCTTGGGGAAAACTCTCCCCACAGGGCGTCCACAGGTTGTCCACGAGTTCTCCCCAGCTTTTCCCCAGGTTCTCCCCAGGTTCGTCCCCAGGCGCCGAAACCGATTCGAGTTCGACCGCAGGTGATGATCATGACTGAATGCCCCGATAATTCACGTTCGGGCGACTCATACCTTCAGTCCACAAGGTTTTCCACAGCCTGTGCATCACGCGGTGGCGCGTCTCATCCGCCGCGCGACTGCTGCTTGATCCTCGTGGTCAGCTCGTTGACCTGGTTGTAGATCGAACGACGCTCCGCCATGAGGGAACGGATCTTCCGGTCGGCGTGCATGACCGTGGTGTGGTCCCGGCCGCCGAACTGCTGCCCGATCTTCGGCAGCGACATGTCGGTGAGCTCCCGGCACAGATACATGGCGATCTGCCGGGCGGTGACCAGGACCCGCGACCGCGAGCCGCCGCACAGGTCGTCGACCGACAGGCCGAAGTAGGCGGCGGTGGACGCCATGATCGTGGCGACCGTTATCTCCGAGCCGGCGTCCTCGGTGATCAGGTCCTTGAGCACGACCTCGGTGAGCTGCAGGTCGACCGACTGCCGGTTGAGGCTGGCGAACGCCGTCACCCGGATCAGCGCCCCCTCCAGCTCGCGGATGTTGGTGGAGATCCGGCTGGCGATGTACTCCAGCACCTCCGGCGGCGCGGCCAGCCCCTCCTGGATCGCCTTTTTGCGCAGGATCGCGATGCGGGTCTCCAGCTCCGGCGGCTGGACGTCGGTGATCAGACCCCATTCGAACCGGTTGCGCAGCCGGTCCTCCAGCGTGACGAGCTGCTTGGGCGCCCGGTCGCTGGAGATGACGATCTGCTTGTTGGCGTTGTGGAGGGTGTTGAACGTGTGGAAGAACTCCTCCTGCGTCTGCTCCTTGCCCTCCAGGAACTGGATGTCGTCCACGAGCAGGATGTCCACCGCCCGGTAGCGGGCGCGGAAGCCGTCGGCCTTGTGGTCGCGGATGGAGTTGATGAAGTCGTTGGTGAACTCCTCGGAGCTCACGTATCTCACCCGCGCGCCGTCGTAGAGGCTCTGGGCGTAGTGGCCGATCGCGTGCAGCAGGTGGGTCTTGCCCAGGCCGGAGTCACCGTAGATGAACAGCGGGTTGTACGCCTTGGCCGGCGCCTCGGCCACCGCGACCGCGGCGGCGTGGGCGAACCGGTTGCTGGAGCCGATGACGAACGTCTCGAAGGTGTACTTCGGGTTCAGCCGGGCCGGCTCGCCCTGTGGACGGCCGCCACGGCCGTCCCACCTGTTCTGCGTCTGGGCCGGCGGCGGGCCGGGCACGGGCGACGGCCGGTCGAAGGCGTCGCCCTCCGGGCGGGGCGGCGCCGGCCGCGGGTCGTACCCGCCGGGGCCCGCCGGACCTCCCGCGCCCGCCGGGCGGTAGCCGTCGGGGCTCCCCTGGCCGTAACCGCCGGAGCCCGCGGGACCACCGCGACCGCCGTGACCACCGGGGCCGCGCTCACCCGGGCGCTCCGCCTCCGCGTTGTCCGCGGGGAGGTACGGCTGCGCCGGCTCGTCCATCCGCCCGTACGGATAGGGGAACCGTCCACCCTGTGGTTGACGCTGTGGATAACCGGTGGACGACATACCTCCGGAGCCCGGATCGCGATAGCCGTCCTGGGCGGAGATACCGTCTCCGAGCTGCGAAGACATGGGCTGTGTATAACCCTGTGGCTGCCCGGAGCCCTGTGCGTAACCCGGCGCCGGAGCCTGTGGATAAGTGTCGTGCCGGGGCGAGACCGCGGTCTCGGGGCCGGCCGCCCCGGGATCGACCATGACCGCGACCTTCATCGGACGGCCGAACTCCGCCGACAGCGCGTGGCTGATCAGGGGACGGAGCTTGTTCTCCAGGACGTCACGGGCGAAGTCGGTGGGGGCGGCGAGCACCACGGTGTCGTTCATCAGGCCGAACGGCCGGGTCATGCTGAGCCAGACACGCTGCTGGGATGGGACGCTCTCGTTGAGGGAGTTCTCCAGCGCGCGTGCCCACATCGCGCCGAGATCCACGTCATCCACGGCCCGGCTCACCTCCTCCGACGCGGCCCCCGACCGAGCTTCACCGCGATTCCCGTTATCCACAACCGGCGGCCGCCGGGCCCGCCGGGTTCTCCCGCCGTCCACCCGCCGGGCGCCGCGGCGGCCCATCGGGCCACCGTCCGGAATCCACAGGCAATCCACACGGTGTACACAGCCCCGCGCCCGCTGCCCCGCACATCGTCGCAGCGGAGAGTAGGTCTGGAAGGGCTGACAGTAGTCTTGTCCACATCTCTGTTCAAGACGTTGTCCACAGCCTAGTGGCAGTACGGGGGAGGCTGGGTGCATGCCCTGTGGATGGCGGGGCGGCGGTGGACAAAGGGGCTGTGGATTCGTGGACGACCCGTCGGCGGCCCGCCCGCCGGTTTGACCTGGGACACGCGGGCACCGTAACGTACGACGGTCGGCTTACCACGCGGCGGCTATTTCGCATGCCCCGCCTCCGGTAAGCCAGCCACTCTGTCAAGCGTCCCCATGTGCTGGGGGCCGCGCCTTGAGCCTGGAGCCCACTCGTGAGCAAGCGTACTTTCCAGCCGAACAACCGTCGTCGCGCCAAGACCCACGGCTTCCGGCTCCGTATGCGCACCCGCGCCGGCCGCGCCATCCTGGCCGCCCGCCGTCGCAAGGGCCGCGCCGAGCTCTCCGCCTGACGTATCCACCGGCCCGGTTCGCCGGGCCAGGGCAGCAGCGTCTCGTCGCCCGTCGGCCGTGATAGCCGACGGGCGATAGGCGTACCTGCCCGGATCCCGCGAAGACCCACTCGTGCTGCCATCCGAATCCCGCATGCGCCGGGGCGAGGAGTTCGCCAGCGCGGTCAGAAAGGGAGGCCGAGCAGGCCGTCCCACCCTGGTCGCGCACTTGAGCATGCGCCCGGAGAGCGGTGAACCGCCGCTGGTGGGGTTCGTGGTGAGCCGGGCCGTGGGAGGCGCGGTCGTCCGCAACCGCGTCAAGCGCAGGTTGAGACACCTCGTGCGGGAACGCCTGGATCGCCTCCCGCGAGGTAGCCTGCTGGTTGTACGCGCCAATCCACCGGCCGCGTCCGCGCGAAGCGAGCGCCTTGCCGCCGAACTCGATGTCGCGCTGGATCGTTTACTCAGGCGGCGAGAGCCTCCCAAGGCTCGCATGGATGGGCGATGATGACGGCGCAGCAGACCGACGGCGGCACTCCCGCCGCCAGGACCCTGATGGCTCCTATCCGGTTCTACCGGGCCTATGTGAGCCCCCTGCTGGGTCCCCGTTGCCGTTTCCACCCCTCGTGCAGCGCCTACGGCCTGGAGGCCCTGGCCGTTCACGGCGCGTTGCGCGGCACATGGCTGACGATCCGGAGAATCGGGCGTTGCCACCCATTCCATCCCGGAGGTTTTGACCCGGTGCCCCCACGCCCGGTCCGGTCCGACGAAACGCAAGGGAGCTAGCTCCGTGGAGCTGTCCTGGCTGAATTGGCTGTACACGGCCGTCGCCCATGTCATCACCTGGATCCACCAGGGTTATAGCAGCTTCCTCTCTCCCGACAGTGGGCTGACCTGGGCGCTGACCATCATCACGCTGACCGTGTTGATGAGGCTGCTCATCTTCCCGCTGTTCCTCAAGCAGATGCGCTCGTCGAGGAAGATGCAGGAGCTGGCCCCGAAGGTCCAGGAGCTGCGCAAGCGCTACAAGAACGACAAGCAGCGCATGAACCAGGAGGTCATGGCGCTGTACCAGGGGGCCGGGGCCAACCCGCTCGGCGGCTGCCTGCCGATCGTGGCCCAGTTCCCGATCTTCATCTCGATGTTCACCGTGCTGCGGGCGATGGCCGACGGTCACACCAAGTTCGGCATGACGAAGGAACTGGTCGACAGCGCCCGTGCGGCGCACATCTTCGGCGCCCCGCTGCCGGCCACCTTCTGGAGCAGCGCCGAGCAGATCCAGGCCCTCGGCGGCGCCCACCCGATCCAGACGAAGGTCGTGCTCGCGCTCTTCGTGGCGGTCAGCTCGCTGACCACCTTCCTCACCGTCCGGCAGAGCGTCACCCGCTCGATGGCGCAGATGCCGGACAACCCGATGGCGCAGCAGCAGAAGATCCTGATGTACATCTCGCCGCTGTTCGCCATCTTCTCGCTGAACTTCCCCCTCGGCCTGATCCTCTACTGGGTCACCACCAACCTGTGGACGCTGGGCCAGCAGCACTGGTTCTACAGCCGCCACCCCTCTCCCACGGTCGACGCCAAGGGAAACGTGGTGACCCCCGAGCCCAAGCCGGGCCTGCTGGGCAAGGTCAAGAAGACCGAGCCCCCCGCTCCTCCCGTCGAGCCGGCACCCAAGGTGATCCGCCAGCAGCCGACCCGTCAGCCCCGCAGCAAGCGGACCGGTAGCAAGAAGTCATGACGACTCATCCCCGACAGCACGAAGGAGTGGCGGAGTGACCGAGGCCGAGAAGGAGACCGCGAAGACGGCTCCGGACCTCGCCGCGCTGGAGCAGGAAGGCGAGGTCGCGGCGGACTACATCGAGGGTCTGCTCGACATCGCCGACATCGACGGTGACATCGACATGGACGTCGAGGGCGATCGCGCCGTCGTGTCGGTGGTGGACGTCAAGGGCGGCGACCTCGTCGGCGCCAACGGCGAGGTGCTGGAGGCGATCCAGGAGCTGACCCGGCTCGCGGTCCACCGCCAGACCGGCCAGCGGTCCCGGCTGATGCTCGACATCGGCGGCTACCGCGACCGCCGCCGGACGGAGCTGCGTGACCTCGGCACCAAGGTCGCCGCGGACGTCAGGCGCAGCGGCGAGCCCAAGGCGCTGCAGCCGATGACCCCGTTCGAGCGGAAGATCGTCCACGACGCGGTCGCGGCGGCGGGCCTGCGGAGCGAGTCCGAGGGCGAGGAGCCCCGGCGCTTCGTGGTGGTCCTGCCCGCCTGACACCCGCGGCGGACACGAGCACCGGCCGCCGCCCCTGGTCCGTCCAGGGGCGGCGGCCTTTTTCGTCGGCGAGCCCTCTTCCCCGAGGCACGGCTTCCGTCTGCGGACCGCCCTCTCAGGAGGCGGCTCCCGGCGGCGGATCGTCCCCTTCGGGCAGACTTCCGGTGATGGGCCGCCTTCCTCCGGGTGCGGCTCCCGGTGGCGAATCGCCCCCGTCCCGACACGGCGACCTTTCACCGGCCCGCTTCGGTGTCTGCGGACGAGGGTGGCCCATTAGCCTTAGAACGCCCTGACCAAGACAGTTTCCGAGAAAAGAGTGAGCGTCGAGTGAGCGAGCAGATCCCCGAGCCGCCCGAGGTCGCGCGCGAGGTGTTCAGCGGCGACGCCTGGTCGAGAGCGGAGGAGTTCGCCCGGATCCTGGCCGGTCCGGGGGTGGTGCGCGGGCTGCTCGGCCCCCGCGAGGTGCCCCGGATCTGGGATCGCCATCTGCTCAACTGCGCGGTGGTCGCCGAGGCCGTCCCCGCCGATGTGCGCCTGGTGGACATCGGCTCGGGCGCCGGCCTTCCCGGCCTGGTCCTGGCGATCGTACGGCCCGATATCCAGGTCACGCTCCTGGAGCCGCTCCTGCGCCGGACGACGTTCCTCCAGGAGAGCGTGGACGCGCTGGGGCTCGGCAACGTCGAGGTGCTGCGCGGCCGGGCGGAGGAGGTCGCGGGCCGGCGGGAGTTCGACGTTGCCTGCGCGCGGGCGGTGGCGCCGCTCGACCGGCTGCTGAAGTGGGCGCTCCCCCTGCTGCGCGAGGGCGGCGAGCTCCTGGCGCTCAAGGGAGAGCGGGCGGCCGGGGAACTGGCGGACGCAGAAGCCCAGTTGCGGGCCAGCGGGGTACAAACCGCCGAACTTGTGTCCGTCGGGCACGGTAAGGTCGAGCCGCCGGCAACTCTCATTCGGGTGGTCGCCGGTCGGCCCCCCGGGAAAGCGCGCCAGGCGGCCCGCGGCAAGGACCGCGCCTCGCGGGCGAAGCGGACCCGACACCAGTAGGACAGCCGGACAGCAGTAGGAAGCCGGACAGCACCACCGGAAAGACCGAGCAAAGCGAGTACGAAGCCAGTGAATGACCGTGGAAATGCGATCTCGGGCGCGACACGCGGTCTCGGCTGGCCCGAGAATCCCGTCGCCCTGCCAGCGGGACACCCCGGTGGTCTGGGCTGGCCGGTCCCGGCTCCCGAAGCCGCGGCCCGGCCGGTCGAAAGGGCGGCGACCGTGACCCAGGTGACCCAGCCACCCCTTAGCCCCGGCGACTCGCCGCTGGTACGAGAGGCACTCAGTTCAGTGGTTTCACGTGAAACATCGGCCCAGACGACCATGACCACTCCAGGAAACTCCAGCGTGCCCCGGGACGCCGTATGGCCGCGCCCGCCGAAGACCCGCATCTTCACGGTCGCCAACCAGAAGGGCGGGGTGGGCAAGACCACCACGTCGGTGAACCTCGCGGCGGCGCTGTCCATGCACGGCCAGCGAGTCCTGGTGGTCGACCTCGACCCGCAGGGCAACGCCTCCACGGCGCTGTCCATCGACCACCGCGGCGACGTGCCGGACATGTACAAGGTCCTGGTCGAGGACGTGCCGCTGGAGGAGGTCGTCAAGGAGGTCCCGGACATGCCGGGGCTCTACTGCGCCCCCGCGACGATCGACCTGGCCGGCGCCGAGATCGAGCTCGTCTCCATGGTCGCCCGGGAGGCGCGTCTCCAGCGGGCGCTGAACGCCTACGGGGCCGACGAGTTCGACTACATCCTCATCGACTGCCCGCCCTCGCTCGGCCTGCTGACCGTCAACGCCCTGATGGCCGCGAACGAACTGCTGATCCCGATCCAGTGCGAGTACTACGCGCTGGAGGGCCTGGGCCAGCTGCTGCGCAACGTGGACCTGGTTCGTGCCCACCTCAACCCCACGCTCGACCTGTCCACCATCCTGCTGACGATGTACGACGGGCGGACCCGCCTGGCCTCCCAGGTGGCGGAGGAAGTACGGTCGCACTTCAGCGGCACCGTGCTGAACACGGTCATCCCGCGAAGCGTCCGCGTGTCCGAGGCGCCCAGCTACGGCCAGTCCGTCATGACCTACGACCCGGGCTCCAGCGGCGCGATGGCCTACATGGACGCCGCACGCGAAATCGCCTACCGCGGCGCTGTCGTGTGAGCGCCCGGGGGCCTGTGGCTGTCATCATTACGAGGATCATTGGGGACGCCGACGTGAGCCGGGAGAGGCAGTGAGCAAGCCGCCGAGGGGACTGGGCAAGGGACTGGGAGCGCTCATCCCGACCGGCCCGGCCGTGACGGAGGTACGGACGCCGGTCCAGGAGCCGGTCGTGACCACCGGGACCGCCGCGGCGGTCATCATGGAGCCGGAACCGCCGGAGCCGCGGCGGCCCGAGCTGCAGCCGGTCGCGGGCGCCTACTTCCTTGAGATCCCGATCGGGAAGATCAGGCCGAACCCGCGCCAGCCCCGCGAGATCTTCGACGACTTCGCACTGGACGAGCTGGCCATCTCGATCCGCGAGGTCGGGCTGCTCCAGCCGATCGTGGTCCGGGCGGTGGACAACGACTCCTACGAGCTCATCATGGGGGAGCGCCGCTGGCGTGCCTCCGAGCGCGCCGGGCTCTCGGAGGTCCCCGCGATCGTCCGCGACACCCAGGAGGACAAACTTCTCCTGGACGCCCTCATCGAGAACCTCCAGCGGGAGCAGCTCAACCCGCTGGAGGAGGCCGCCGCCTACCGGCAGCTCATCGATGACTTCGACGCGACCCACGAGCAGCTCGCCACCCGCATCGGCCGCTCGCGTGCCCACGTGACGAACACGCTGCGCCTGCTCAAGCTGCCGCCCAACGTCCAGCGGAAGGTCGCGGCGGGCACGATCACCGCCGGGCACGCCCGCGCCCTGCTGACGCTGGACGACCCGGCCGCCCAGGAGCACCTCGCCAGCCGGATCGTGGCGGAGCTGCTGTCGGTCCGGGAGGTCGAGGAGATCGTGGCCGTCGGCGACGCCAAGGCCGCACCGGCGCCCGCTCCCCGGGCCCCCCGGGCGAAGCCGGCCGAGGAGCCGGGTCTCCGCCAGCTCGCCGACCGGCTCTCCGACCGGTTCGAGACCCGGGTGAAGGTCGACTTCGGCCGCCGCAAGGGACGCATCGTGGTGGAGTTCGCCACCATCGACGATCTGGAGCGCATCATCGCGACGATGGCCCCGGGCTCAATGGGGGACGGCGAGAGCTGACGGCTCGTCTGCGACGGAGGCCCGGTGTTTCACGTGAAACACCGGGCCTCCGTCATTGTCAGGAGGCTCCCGACGGGTGAGGAGGATCGCCTCCGAGCCCACCGGGAAGCGGCGATGTTTCACGTGAAACAGCAGCCGCCCGCAGGCCCTCCGCTCCACTGCCGGACTCCCTGACGAGGTCCCGGGGTCGCGCTCCAGAGCCGGTCCTCAGACATGTTTCACGTGAAACAACGGCCGCGCCAGACGCTCCGCTTGGTCGCCAGGTCCATCGGAGGGGAACCCGGCCACCCATCCCGGAGCCGTTTCTCGGCATCGTTTCACGTGAAACATCGCCGTCCGGACGGGCGGCCGTACCGGCCTGCCCGGCCGCACCGGAGAGGGTCAGGCGTCGGTGGCCGCCTGTACGGCGAGCCGGATGTCGGCGAGGAAGGCATCGATGTGCTCCGCCGTGGTGTCGAACGAGGTGACCCACCGGACCACGCGCTCCTCGGCGTCCCAGACATGGAA
This sequence comes from Streptosporangium sandarakinum, assembly GCF_013409935.1. Classification (GTDB taxonomy): domain Bacteria; phylum Actinomycetota; class Actinomycetes; order Streptosporangiales; family Streptosporangiaceae; genus Streptosporangium; species Streptosporangium nondiastaticum. Next base: position 3,601,690 of record NZ_JACCCO010000001.1, read on the forward strand.
GAGATACCGCTGCTGGAGCTCGGCGATCGCCTTCTCCGGAAGCACCGGGAAGACGGAGTTGGACTGGACGGGGTAACGGAGCGAGACCCCGGGAAGCCCGGTGACGCCCTCCGCCAGCCGGCGCGCCATCGCGTTGGCCTGGGCTGCGTTCTCACGCCAGAGCTCCCCGGCGAGAAGCGCGGCCAACTGGACGGAGACGAAGCGCATCTTGGAGGCGAGCTGCATCGCCTGCTTGCGGAGGAACAGCGCGGAGGCGTCCAGTTCGGGGTTGAGGATGACGATCGCCTCGGCGCCCATGGCGCCGTTCTTGGTGCCGCCGAAACTGAGCACGTCCACCCCGGCGTCCGTGGTGAGGGCGCGCAGTGAGCAGCCCAGCCCGGCCGCGGCGTTGGCCAGCCGCGCCCCGTCCATGTGCAGGAAGAGGCCGTGGGCGTGAACGAACTCCGCGAGCTCGGCGACCTCGTCGGCGGTGTAGCAGGTGCCGCATTCGGTCGCCTGGGAGATGGAGACGACGCGGGGCTGCGAGTGCTGGACGTTGCCCAGCGCCGAGAGCTGCCCCCGGACGTCCTCCGCCGAGATCTTGCCGTCCTCCGTGGCGAGGGGGACCAGCTTCGTGCCGAGCAGGCGTTCGGGGGCGCCGCCCTCGCTGGTGTTGATGTGCGCGCTGACGGGGCAGAGCACCGCGTCGTAGGGCCGCAGGAGGAGACTCAGCCCGACGACGTTGGCCCCGGTGCCGTTGAACATCGGATAGACGGTCGCCCGGTCGCCGAACTCGGCGCGGAAGGCGTCCTCCGTCTCCCGGGTCCAGCGGTCCCCGCCGTACGCGGGGGCGTCCCCGGTGTTCGCCTCGGTGACGGCGGCCATGACCGCCGGGTGGACGCCCGCGTGGTTGTCGCTGGCGAAGCTCTTCGGAAAAGGGGTGGAAGTCAGCACGGGACCACACTAGGACCTGTTTTGTGGATCTTCGCTGTGGCGAGGATCAGTCGGGCGGCCCCTGCGGATCCCGGGCCCGCGCCGGGGTCCGTGCCGCTGCACGGACCCCGGCGGGGTCAGACCGTGCCGCGGGCGGCGGCCTGCTCCAGCAGCACCCGGCAGACCGTGCCGAGGTCGTCGCCGGCGGCCTCGACGGCCATCGGCAGGAGGGACGTCTCGGTCATGCCCGGGGCGACGTTGACCTCCAGGAAGTGCGGCAGACCGTCCGAGTCGACGATGAGGTCCGTACGGGAGACGTCCCGCAGCCCCAGGGCGGTGTGCGCGGTCACCGCCATCTCGGCGCAGGCCGCGGCGACCTCGGGGGACAGCCGGGCGGGCGCGAAGAACTCGGTGTGGCCCGCGGTGTAGCGGGCCGCGTAGTCGTACACCCCTCCGTCCGGGACGATCTCCACGGGCGGCAGGGCCACCGGGCCCTCCCCGAGGTCGAGCACGGAGACGGCCACCTCGACGCCTTCGACGAACCGCTCGATCAGCGCGGTGTCGCCGTAGGCGAAGCAGCCGACCATGGCGGAGGGCAGCTCCTCCGCGGTACGGACGACCGACGCGCCGAGCGCCGAACCGCCCTGGGACGGCTTGACGAACAGCGGCAGGCCCAGCCGCTCGACGATCCGGGACAGCACCTTGGACGCGCCGAGGTCGTGGAAGGTCTCCTTCGGCAGGGTCACCGAATCGGGCGTGCGGAGGCCGACGGAACGCACGACCGCCTTGGCGGTGGGCTTGTCGTAGGCCACACGGCAGGCGTCGGGCCCGGCGCCCACGTACGGGACGGAGAGGAGCTCCAGCACCGAACGGATGGCGCCGTCCTCGCCGGACCCGCCGTGCAGCGTCACGAAGGCCGCGTCGGGCGGGTCGGCGAGGACGGTGGGCACCAGGGAGGCGTCGGTGTCGCGGATCTCCACCGGGATCCCCGCCGCCCGCAGTACCTCGCCCACCCGGCGGCCGGAGCGCAGGGACACCTCGCGCTCGTAGGACAACCCGCCCGCCAGCACGAGGACATGGCCCAGATCACTCACCCGAAACACCTCTCTTTTCCCACCCGTACCGCGTCCCGGTCCGCTCCCGTCGCGGCCGGGCCGTTCGCCGCGCGACGGCGGCGGAAGTCACCGTACGGCACCGCGCCCGGTCCGCGCTCGTCCGGCCTGTCGCCGGACGCCCGCGTGGAAGGCCGGAGCCCGACGCCCGTACCGGACGCCCGTACCGGATGGCCGAGCCGGGCGACCATGCCGGAGGCCGCGGGTCCGCCGGACGGCGAGCCCGGGCTTCCATCTCAGGGTAGGCGGGAAGGACCCGCGGACCGGGCAGCGGCCCGTGGGACGGCGAGGCGCTCCCGGCGCGCCGTCCCACGGGCGGCGTGGTGAGAGACGAGGCGGCGAGGCGCTCCGGCGCGCCGCGGTGACACGCGGGCGGCGTGGTGACAGACGGGACGGTGGGGGCTCCGCCTTTGACTTCGGCGGCGACCACCGCTCATCGGAGAGACCCCCGCGCCCCACGCCGTGATCATCGCGGCATGGGGCCCGGATGAGTGAAGGACGGCCTAGGCGATGTCGGGGCCGGGGGTGTCCACCCCGGTGTGACCCGGTGCGGCGCCCGGGCCGAACGTGTCGCGCAGCTGCAGCTCCTGCTCGATCACCCCGGCCAGGCGGCGGACGCCCTCGCGGATGCGGTCCGGCTCGGGGTAGCAGAACGACAGGCGCATGTTCCGGGTGCCGCCGCCGTCGGTGTAGAAGCCGGTGCCCGGGACGAAGGCGACCCGCTCGGCGACCGCGCGCGGCAGCAGGGCCTTGGAATCGAGGCCCTCGGGAAGCGTGGCCCAGACGAAGAACCCGCCCCGGGGACGGGTCCACGTCATGCCGGCCGGCATCAGGGCGTCCAGCGAGGTGAGCATGGCGTCGCGGCGCTCGCGGTACAGCTCCCGGAAGGTCTTGATCTGCTCGCGCCACGGCTGCACGGAGAGGTACTCGCCGACCGCGAGCTGGGTGAAGGTGGAGTGCGAGAGCACCGCCGACTCCATCGCCAGCACCAGTTTGTCGCGGATGGCGTGCGGGGCGAGCGCCCAGCCGACCCGGAAGCCCGGGGCCAGGGTCTTGGAGAACGAGCCGAGGTACACCACGCCGTCGGCGTTGTCGGCGCGCAGCGCCCGCATGGGCTCGCCGTCGAAGCCGAGCAGGCCGTACGGGTTGTCCTCGACGACCAGGATGCCGGCGCGCTGGCAGATGTCCAGGACCTGCTGCCGACGCGCCGCGTTGAGGGTCACCCCGGCCGGGTTCTGGAAGGTGGGGATCGTGTAGAGGAACTTGATCGGCGCGCCCGCCGTCCGCAGCGCGTAGATGGTCTGGGCCAGCGACTCGGGGACGATGCCCTCGTCGTCCATGGCGATGTGGACGACCTTGGCCTGGTAGGCGGAGAAGGTGCCGAGCGCGCCGACGTAGGACGGCCCCTCGGCCAGCACGACGTCGCCCGGGTCGATGAAGATGCGGGTGATCAGGTCGAGGGCCTGCTGGGAGCCGACGGTCACCACGACGTCGTCGGCGCCCGCATCGATGCCCTCCAGGCGCATGACGTCGCAGATCTGCTCGCGCAGGTGCGGGTCGCCCTGGCCGGAGCCGTACTGCAGCGCGACCGGGCCGCGGCGGGAGACGAGATCGGCGACGAGCTCCCCCACCACGTCGAGGGGCAGCGCGGTGACGTACGGCATGCCGCCGGCCAGCGAGACCACCTCGGGCCGCGACGCGACGGCGAAGAGCGCCCGGATCTCGGAGGCGACCATCCCGGTTGCCCGTGCGGCGTACCGGTCGACATAGGCGTCGATCCGCGAACCCTGGGGCGCGACGGTCCGACCGTGATCAGAATCGTGGGGCACGGTCCACCTCCTAGCTCATGTGGAGCACACGAGTGCTCATGCCAGAGAAACCAGCGTACGTCAGTGAATGATGTCGTCTGCGTGGGGGGATGCGACAGTCTGAAACACGGACCCCCACTGGGCTACGATGCCAGCTGGGGACACCGTTTTCGCGGGGTTTTCGTCATGGCTCGCACTCGTCTCGCCAGGATTGGGGCCAACAGGTGTCGCGTCGGCTGGCCAACGTCACTCTCGACAATCTCGACGACCTGCCGCACCGGTGCCGCCGGTGCGTGTTCTGGGAGCTGGATCCCATGAGCGGCAACCGCGCCGTCGAGGCCGGGGACCCGGCGCTGGAGAAGGAGGCGTGGATCTCCTCCACCCTCCTGGAGTGGGGGAGCTGCGGGAAGATCGTCTATGTGGACGGCGTGCCCGCCGGGTTCGTGCTCTACGCGCCCCCGCACTACGTGCCCCGTTCGATCGCCTTCCCGACCTCGCCGGTCAGCGCCGACGCCGTGCTGCTGATGACCGCGCACATCATCCCGGAGTTCTCCGGGGGCGGCCTGGGCCGGATGCTGGTCCAGGGCGTCGCCAAGGACCTGACGCGGCGCGGGGTGCGGGCGATCGAGGCGTTCGGCGACCTGAAGTGGGAGCAGCCGGGGGCGTGCGTGATGCCCGCCGACTACCTGCTCTCGGTGGGTTTCAAGACCGTCCGGCCGCACCTGCGCTTCCCCAGGCTCCGTCTGGAGCTGAAGAACGCCGTGTCGTGGCGTGAGGACGTCGAGGTGGCTCTGGAGCGTCTGCTGGGCTCCATGAACCCGGAACGGGCACTACGGCCGGTCTGAGGCGATCTCAGCCGCTTTCCGCCCCGCGCCGCCGCCGTACGCGGCGAGACGACCGGCACGGCCGTACGGCATCGCGGACATGACCGGTGCCCGGTCGTACGGCACGGCGAACACGACCGGCGCGGCCGTACGGCACGGCGGGGATGACCGGCGCGGCGGACGCGGATCGGCGCGGCCGTACGTCGGCGCGCATGCGAAAGCCCCCTGCCGTGGGGTGGAAGGGGGCTTTCGCGGGTGGGTGTGCCGCTCGGAAGCGGTGGTACGGCCCGTGCGCCGTGGGGTGCGCCGTGCCGCAGGGGGCCTTTCCCGGCCCGTCCGTCCGGCCCCGCCGGAGCGGGGCCGCGCGGGCGGTCCTAGATGATGCCCTCGAGCTCGCGGAGCAGCATGGCCTTCGGCTTGGCGCCGATGATCTGCTTCACGACCTCTCCACCCTTGTAGACGTTCAGGGTCGGAATCTGGAGTACACCGTACTTGCCGGCGGTCGCAGGGTTCTCGTCGACGTTCAGCTTGACGATGGTCAGCTTGTCGGCCTGCTCACCGGCGATCTCCTCCAGGATCGGGGCGACCTGGCGGCACGGGCCGCACCACTCGGCCCAGAAGTCGACGAGAACGGGCTTGTCGTTCTTCAGGACGTCGGCGTCGAAGCTGGCGTCGGTCACGCTCTTGATGGCGCCCAAGGTCTTGCTCCCTTTTCGTGATCTCTGTGTCGGGGTCGTCGGTCGGGTCAGCTCTCGCGGTCGGCCAGCCAGCGCTCGGCGTCGAGCGCGGCGGCGCAACCGGTGCCGGCGGCGGTGATCGCCTGCCGGTAGGTGTGGTCGACGACGTCACCCGCGGCGAACACCCCGTCGGCGCTGGTGCGGGTCGAGGGGGCGTCGACCTTGATGTAGCCCTCCTCGTCGAGCTCGATCTGGCCCTTGAGGAGCTCGGTGCGCGGGTCGTGCCCGATCGCGATGAACAGGCCGGTGGCGGCCAGTTCGCTCTCCTCGCCCGTCTTGACGTTGCGCAGCCGGACCCCGGAGACCTTGGCGTCGCCGAGGACGTCGACCACCTCGCTGTCCCAGACGAAGCGGATCTTTTCGTTGGCGAACGCCCGGTCCTGCATGATCTTGCTGGCGCGCAGCTCGGCGCGGCGGTGCACGACCGTCACCGACCTGGCGAACCGGGTCAGGAAGGTCGCCTCCTCCATGGCGGTGTCGCCGCCGCCGACGACCACGATGTCCTGGTCGCGGAAGAAGAAGCCGTCACAGGTGGCGCACCAGGAGACGCCGTGGCCGGACAGGCGCTTCTCGTTGGGCACGCCCAGCTCGCGGTAGCCGGAGCCGGTGGCCAGGATCACGGTCTTGGCGTGGTAGGTGTCGGTGGCGGTCTTGACGACCTTGGGGTCGGCCTGCAGATCGACCTCCACGACGTCGTCGGCGACCAGCTCGGCGCCGAACCGCTCCGCCTGCTTGCGGAGGTTGTCCATCAGGTCGGGCCCCATGATGCCGTCGGGGAAGCCGGGGAAGTTCTCCACCTCGGTGGTGTTCATCAGCGCGCCACCGGCCGTGACCGAGCCCTCGAAGACGAGGGGCCTCAGATCGGCGCGCGCCGAGTACACGGCCGAGGTGTAACCGGCGGGACCCGAGCCGATGATGATCACATTCCGGACGTCCATCACTGCGGTGCCTTCCCGTCGTCGTTGCCAGTGGCGTCAACAGATACTAAGCGCCGGTGATTCCCTCGCCCGAACCGGCGCGTCCACCTGCGGCGGGGCGCGGCGGGAAGACGGAGGGCCCGGCACGGATGACTCCGTGCCGGGCCCCGATGTCCTCGCGGATCGTCCCCGAGGGCCTACTTCCAGCGGGCGAAGGCGGGCTTGCGAACGTTCTCGCACTGCGGGCCCACGACGTGCACGCGCACGGTGTTCTTCGCCTGGTTCTGCCAGAAGACCATGATGTTGGCCTCCTGACCGTTGTAGAAGCCCTGGTCCACCGCGAACGGGAACTTCCCGGTCTTCTTGGAGACCTGCTGCACGCACTGGTCGATCTTGGACGCGTCGGTCGCCTGGGCGGCGTCCACGATCTGGGCCGGGCCGATGTACTCCAGCAGCGAGCCGCTGAGCTCCTGCTCGGTGTAGTTCCAGTTGCTGTCGGTCAGCTGGTAGGCGGGCTCGCTGGCCGACGGGGGCAGGACGGTCGAGCCGCCCCGGTCCGTCCCGGTCGCGGTGAGCATGCCGGTCGACATCACGGTCGTGCCGATCACCGCCGCCGCGGCCACGCCCGCCACGGCGGGAAGGGCCCACCGGCGCCGCGCGGCTCCGGAGCCGCGACGCCGCCTGACCGGCGCCGGGACCACGGTGCCGTCGTCGCCGACGACTCCGAGGCGGGCGGCCGGAACGGCGGGCTCGCCGTCGAACTCACGGTCGCGGTCGTCACCGGCGACCTCCGGCCGCGTGGCGGGGGCGTCGCCGTCCCCTGCCGTTCTGGGCCGCGTGACAGGGATCACGGTGCCGTCGTCGCCGACGATCCCGAGGTGCGCCACCGGCTCCGGCACGGGGGAGGACGTCGTCTCCCACGGCGCGTCGCGCATTATGTCGTCCCAGGCCGGTGCCTCCACCAGGCCTACTCCACCTCCACGGAAGCTCTCGGCCTCAGCGGCCAGCGCACGGTCGATCCTGAGAGCGACTCCCATCGGCATGGCCGGGGTGGGCGTCGCGGCAAGCACCTCACGGACCGCTGCGAGGTCGGCGAGGCTTTCGCCACAGGGATCGCAGATCGCGAGATGCTCGCGTACCTGCAGAGCCGTGGCGGCGTCGAGAAGACCCTCAGCCAGTTCGGCAAGGGTCTCCAGGTCGTAGTGCGTGTCACCCGTCACGAAGTTCTGCTCCCTTCGCGGATGAGACGCGAGTGAGGTCTGATCGGTTCCGTAGGTGGGAAAGAATCGGGGCCAGTTTCGCCCGGCCGCGGGCGCACCTGCTCTTCACGGTGCCGCTCGGCACCCCGAGGACCTGGGCCGCGTCCTCGACGGAGTAGCCCATCATGTCCACGAGCACCAGCGCGGCGCGCTGGTCGGCGGGCAGCAGCCGGAGCGCGGACGAGACCTCCATGGAGACCTCGCGCTCGGCCGTCTGGTCCTGCACGGGGGTGTCGCGCTCGGCGGCCTCGACGAGCTCGTCGTCGGCGACCGGGCGGACTGACTTCCTGCGCATGCGGTCCAGGCACGCGTTCACCACGATGCGGTGCAGCCACGTGGTGACGGCCGCCTCGCCGCGGAAGCTGTCCGCCTTGCGGTAGGCGGAGACGAACGCGTCCTGTACGGCGTCGGCCGCCTCGTCGGGGTCGCCCAGCGTGCGCAGGGCGACCGCCCACATGCGGTCTCGGTGCCGCTTGACTATTTCACTGAAAGCGTGCGGGTCCCCGGCGATGTGCCGGGTCAGCAGATCGGCGTCGGACACGGCTGGCCGCGCCATCTGCTCCGCCGCTGGCGGGGTCTCTGGTGGGGAGTTCACAAGGAAAGTCCTGCTTATGCCGGTCCGGGGAGAATCACCACTACGGGATAGATGGTGCCACGAAATCTCCCATGATCGGCAAGAAGTGGGGTAAAAGCGTCTGAATCCGTACAGCTCTCACTTGGTGGCGAGGATCTTCACGTCCACGATCGTGCCGCGGTACTTCCCCTGGAAGGTCGGCATCCTGGTGAACCAGACGCACACGTAGCGGCCCTTGTGCGGGGAGTCGGCGCTGAAGGTCTTCTTGCCCCCGAGGTCGGAGAACTTGTGGACGGCCTCCAGGGATCCCAGGTCGGCGGACGGACCGACCCGCAGCTCGGCCGTGCCGCCGGAGCCGGCCCCGAAGTCGATCGTGACCTGCTTGACCGGCACGCTCTCGCCGAGGTCGAGCAGCAGCCCGACGCCCTTCTTCAGGTTGCCGAAGTCCGCCGTGGAGTAGGACGCGCTGTGCCAGTCGGTGGAGGGCTTGCCGTCGATCGCGAACAGCGCCAGCTCGTCGCGCTCGTCGCCGTTGTCGTCGCCCTGCGGGTCGAAGCCGTCGGCGTTCTGGACCTTGGCCTCACGGGTGGCCGTGGCCGTCGTGGGCGTGGGCTTGGCGGTCGTGACGGCCACGGGCGGCTCGGAGGCGCCGATGCTGCGGCCGAGCGTCCAGGCGACCAGGCCGACGGCCACCATCACCAGCAGCACGACGAGGGTCATGGCGACCTTGTTGACCGTCCCGCCGCCCGCCGGGCGCGGCTGCTGGTAGGACTGCCGGTACGGCGGCGGGGTGGGGGGCACGCCGGCCGGGGCCGTCGCGGGCGCCGCCGCGGCGCCGGTGGGCGCCTCGGCGCGCGAGGCCGTCACCGGCGGCAGGGCCGTCGCGGGCAGCGGCATGGGCATGGGCGTGGGCCTCGGCACCGAGCTGAGCGCCTCGGCGAACTCCGCCGGCGTGGTCAGCGGGGTGAGCCCCTTGCGGCTCTCCGGCAGCAGCGCCCGACAGGTGATGGTGTCGAGGTAACCGGGGACCCCGGCGGTGACCTGCCGCGGCGTGCAGTAGTGGCCGTCGTCCATGGGGGCGGTCGGCAGCCCGCCCTCCTTCTCCTCGCCCGGCCAGTGGCCGGTCAGCCCGGCGTACAGCAGGCGGCCGAGGCCCTCGGCGTCGGTGCGGGCCGGGTCGTCGCCGGTGACGTCCGCCAGGGCGGCGTCGATGCCCACGCCCAGCAGCTTGACCGTGTTGCCGGAGGTCCACACCAGGTGATCGGGGGTCAGGCACAGGTGCGCGATGTCCGCCTCGTGCGCGTGGGCCAGCGCCTCGGCGGCCTCGGCGATCAGCGCGGCGGCCCGCTCGGGCTCCAGCGACCCTGAGGCGACCATGTCGCCGAAGGTCTCGCCGCTCACCCACTCGCTGACGACGTAGGAGCGTCCGTCGTCCTCGGTGGCGTCGAACACCTGGGTCAGGCGCGGGTCGGTCAGCCGGCTCGCCGCGCGGGCGGCGGTGACGACCTCGTTGAGGCGCGGGAAGTCGGGGTCGAAGGTGTGGACCGCGACGGGGCGGGCGAGCACCTCGTCGATCGCCTTCCACAGGGTGGCTCCGTCGGACTCGTGGACCCGGTCCTCAAGCCGGAAACGGTCGGCCAGTTTCGCGCCCGGCTCGACGGCGGCGGAGGAGCTCATGGGGTCTCCGCGACTGGGGACACGACGCCGCCATCCTCGACGGCCGACACGTCAGGACACATCACACTATGCCGGGTGGATCCGCCCACGCCCTCCTGCTTCCATTAGCCGCATGTCGTCACACGCGTCGCACCATGGTAGTCCCGCGCCGGTTCCGCCCGTGTTCCGCTTGTCAGACGCTTGGGACAAGTCTTGGGGTTACCGGCCTACCCGTCCTGCCACCATTCCAACGATCGAGCCGACCTCCGGGATGCGCATCCGTTGCGCGAAGGCCAGATAGAGCACCATACCGAGACCGCCGCCCGCGGCGAGCATGATGGCCGCGTTGAAAGGGGTCAGGTCGGCGAGTTCCCTGGTGATCCACAGCACACCGAGCGCGAGCGCCGCGGCCGGCAGGGCCGCGATGTACATCCGGGACAAACCGGCGGCCACCACACGCCCGTTCAGCCCGCCCGCGCGGCGGGCGGCCAGCCGCCAGGCCACCGCCGTGCCCGCGACGTAGGAGACGGTGAGCGCGAACGCCAGGCCCATGACGACGTACCGGGGGGGCAGGACGGCGGCGGCGAGGAAGCTGAGCGCGATGCTCACCGCCGTGTTGCCCGCCCCGATGAGGACCGGTGTCCGCGTGTCGCCGAAGGCGTAGAACACGCGCAGCAGGAGCTGGAAGAGCGAGAACGGCACCAGCGCCAGCCCGAAGACCTGCAGCACGCTGCCGATGTAGAGGGCGTTGGCGGGGTCGTTGTTGCCCCAGGAGTAGATCAGCACGGTCACGGCCGGGCCCAGCACCATCAGCAGTACCCCGGCGGGCACGAGCAGCGACGCCACCAGCCGCACGCCCGAGGCGAACTCGTCGCGGACCGAGGTCAGGTCGCCCTCGGCGACCGAGCGGCTCATCCGGGGCAGCATCGCGGTGATCACCGAGACCGCGATGATCCCGTACGGGAGCTGGAAGAGCTGGAACGCCTGGGAGTAGGCGGTGTTGCCGGCGCCCGGCGCCTTGTCGCCGGCGGCGGAGGCGATGTTGGTGGTGACCAGGAATCCGAGCTGGGTGATGGTCACGTACAGGAAGGTCCAGGAGCCGGCCTTGGCCATCTCGCCCAGCCCGGCCTGGCGCAGGTCGAACCGGGGCACGAGGCGGAAGCCCGCCCGGTGCAGCGAGATCATCAGCACCAGGCACTGGGCCACGATCCCGAGGGTCGTGCCGAGCCCCAGGACCGTCAGGTCGGAACCGCTCACCGCGGTGACGTCCGCGCCCGCCGGGCCCGCCTTCACGTAGTACAGGGCCAGGACGGCGATCATCACGATGTTGTTCAGCACCGGCGCCCACATCGGGGCGGCGAACCGGTCGCGGGTGTTGAGGATCGCCCCGGCGAGCGCCCCGACGCCGACGAAGGCGACCTGCGGCAGGAGGTAGCGGGCCAGCGTGACCGTGACCTCGATCCGCTCCTGGCCCCAGTCGTGGGTGTAGAGGCCGATCAGCGGCCGGGCGAGCAGTACCGCGATGACGGTCAGCGCCACCAGCCCGAGCACGCCCGCGGTCATCAGCCGCTGCTCGTAGGCCCGCCCCCCGTCGGGGTCGGTCTTCTGCCGCCGCACGATCGACGGCACCACGACGCTGCTCAGCACCCCGCCGAGGAGGTAGTCGAACAGGATGAACGGGATCATGTTGGCGACGGTGTAGGCGTCGCCCATCTGCGCGCTGCCCAGCGCGGCCACCAGCACCGCCGAGCGGACGAACCCGGTGACGCGGGAGACCATCGTCCCCGCCGCCATGATCGCGCTCGCGCGCAGGACCCTGCTCATGGGCTTCCTTCCACTGGGGGACCCGCTCAGGACTCGGTGCCCGCGGGGGCGCTCGCCGGTCGCGGCGGGGCCGTCGGGGACGCCTGGGACGCCGCGACGCGGCGGGCCCCGCGGCGCCGCAGCACGCGCATGACCACGGCCGCCAGCATCACCGCCAGGGCCGCGCCCACGATCACCAGCGCGATGCCGGTGTAGCCGGTGGTCCGCACGGTCAGCTTCACCGGCTTGCCGTACTTGCGCTTGTCCTTGGTGACGAGCTGGACCGTCACGGTCGTCTGGCCACCGATGGCGGTCGCCCGCATCGGGACCCGGATCGTGCGGTTCTGCCCGCCCGCGATGACGATGGGGGAGTCCTTGCTCTCGTACGGGTCGATCTCCAGCAGCTTCGGCTTGTCGGACGTCACCTGCAGCTGCACCGCGATCTCGCTGCCCGGCCCCGTCAGGTCGTTGCGGACGCTGATCGGCACGTTGCCGTCGGAGCCGGCCAGGGTGCGGAACTGCGGCTGGTCGCTGCCGCTGATGGAGACCTTGCCGATCCGCGCGTCGACGGCGGCCGCGACCTGCCTGACGTACGGCGTGGCGTCCTCGGTCCGGCCGCGCCAGGCGGAGGACGCCAGCCGCAGCAGCGCCGGCTCGAAGATGTCGAGGTCCTGCGCGGTGGTGACGCCGGTCGTCAGGTCGGCGCGGGAGTTCACGCGCTTGACGCTCGCCATGTACGGCTTGCCGAGCTCGGCCCGCCGGTCCTGCTCGGTGTAGGTGAGGCCGGACCGCGGCGTGACCGGCGACTTGGGCCGCTTGAGCGTGTCGAGCGTGACCGGGGAGAGCCAGGGCAGCGTGGCGGCCGCCTTGACGAGCCCGGTGACGTAGCCGGGGTCCGGGTGCCAGCGACGCGGCGGGACCGCGACGACGGTCTTCGCGGCGGTCCTGGGGGCGCCGGCCGAGCCGGCGGCGGGAACGGCCTGCTCGGCGCCGATCATCGCGGTCTCGGCGACGAACCGCTGATGGCTCAGCGCCGCGGCCCCGGGGGCCGAGGTGTCGGCGCCGAGGACCTCGCTCAGCGCCGTGTCGGCGACCAGCGCGGTGACCGGGCCGTCCACGCTCTCCAGGCGGGCGAAGGCGTCCGGGGTCGTGACCGGCGTGACCGGCGTGGCGGTGGTCGTGGTGGTGGCCGGGGACGTGGGCGGCACGGTGGCGGACCGGTCGGCCGCGGACGGCAGATTGCGCTCGTCGAGCAGTACCGTGTCGACGCCCGCACCGGCCAGCGCGTCCAGCCCGTCGTAGTCGATCATGCCGTTGACCGGCCAGTTGACGTAGTCGATGACGTCGCGGCCGAGGGCCTCACGGCCGATGCGGGCCGCCGCCCCGATGCCGTTGCGCGCCGCGTCGTCCACGCCGTTGTGGGTCAGGGCGGTCACGTCGGGGTCGGCGTAGGGGGTGGCGATCACGGGCGGCCTGGCGAGGGCGGCGCGCAGGTCGCGCAGCCACCGGCCGGCCTCGGGGCTGGCCGGGCGCTTCACGGTCGCGTCCTTGGTCTTGACCGTGTGCGTCTTCGCCATGGCCTGGGCGTCGTCGAGCAGGGCGGGGTCGACCATCCAGGTGAGGCCCTTGGCCGAGGTGTTGTCCTGGGCGATCTTCAGTAGGTCGCCCAGCCGCTGCCCGGACGCCATGGACTTGGCCAGGGTGTCGTCGATGAAGGTGGCGTCGTCGGCCCGGCGCGGCTGGTCGATGACCGGCAGGACCATGGCGATCTTCGTGCGGGGGACCGTGACGTCCTTGGGGAGGTAGGTCAGCAGGGTGCGCTGGGCGACGACCTGCTGGCCGAAGCCGTCCAGCACCTCCAGCAGGATCGGGTAGACCCCGAACCGGTTGATGCCGAGCTGCTGCGGGGTGACCGTGAACTCCCAGGGCGCCTTGGCCGAGGGGGCGATCGTCGGCTCCAGGAACTGGTCGTGGTAGGAGTAGGGCTGCGCGCCCTCACCCCCGAGGTAGGTCGCGAGGTCGGCGCGGCGGGCGAACGGCTGCGCCGAGTGGCGCAACCGGATCCGCAGGCCGTTGCGGACCTCACCGGTGTTGGCGAAGAAGCCGGAGATCCTGATCTCGGTCGTCGGATCGCGCGGCACGTCGGGGGTGATCGACTCCACCGCGAGCTGCGGCTCCTGGCGCCCCTGCCGGGCGGCCGCCGGGCGGGCGCCGGCCGCGGCCGTCCCGGCCTCGCGGGCCTCCGCCGCGGTCGTCTGGGCGTTCGCCGTACCAGCAGGGACCACGACGGCGGAGGAGAGCATCGTGGTGGTCATCACGGCGAGCAGGGCGGCCTTGCGGATCACGTGCCGGCCTGGGTCGGAGTACGGCGCACGCCCGTAATGCTATGGCCTATCCGGCGAGCGGGAAGGTCGCGGGCTCTCTCCGTGACCGGGATTGGACCAGGCCGATGGTCTTCCCTGGGACAAGGGCGAGCAGGTGATCCGCCCTGATCCGCAGGGCCGTACGGCGCTCTCCGGTGGGGGTGTGGACGACCTGCGTGGTCCTCGACAGCCGCTCGTCCACCAGGACGGGAAGGCTCTCCGGGAGCAGCAGCGGGCACACCAGCCCGGCGGCGTAGTCGGTGACGGAGTTCACAGCGAACGTCGTCGCCGGGCGGACCCGGCGGGCCCCCACGATGCCGCCGACGACGCCGGAGGCCGGTGGGGTGCCCACGGTGGAGACGACCGCCACCGGCTCGCGGCCGATACGGGTCGTGACCTCGAACACGGTGACCTCCACGCAGGTCGCCGGGCTCACCGACAGCAGGTCCGGCAGCTCCCGGACGGACGTCATCGCCCGGGGAAGGCGTACGATCTCATGATGGACCTGGTGTGCGAGGAGCCAGCGGTGGATCGCGAGGGCGTCCTTCATGTGTGTGCTCCTTGCCTCGACTGTCTCGACGCACGGCCCCCGACGGTCTCTTACCGACCGTAACCTGGTGATCGCTTCAGGTGTATCCCCGCAGGGAACATGTTTAGTAACCGAAGGACCTACCCGGCTTGTCCCTTTCAAATCTGACCGAGAGCCAGCGGAGCGGCGTGACCGAGCTGTTCCGGAAGATCGCCCCCGTGGCCGACGAACTCGGCGAGCTCTTCGCGGCCGACGGACACCAGATCGCCCTCGTGGGCGGTTCCGTCCGCGACGTCTTCCTGGGCAGGATCGGCAACGACCTCGACCTCACCACCGACGCGCGCCCGGAGACCGTCCTGGCGCTGGTGCGCGACTGGGCCGACTCCGTCTGGACGGTCGGCATCGAGTTCGGCACGGTGGGCGTGCGCAAGGACGGCTGGCTGCTGGAGATCACGACCTACCGCAGCGAGTCCTACGACCCCGCCTCCCGCAAGCCCGAGGTTTCCTACGGCGACACGCTGGAGGGCGACCTCGCCCGTCGTGACTTCGCGATCAACGCGATGGCGCTGCGGCTGCCCTCCCGCGAGTTCGTCGACCCGCACGGCGGCCTGGACGACCTGCACGCCCGGATGCTGCGCACCCCGGGCCCGCCCGAGCGGTCCTTCGACGACGACCCGCTGCGGATGCTGCGGGCCGCCCGGTTCGCCAGCCAGCTCGGTTTCACCGTGGACGACGCGGCGCTCGCCGCGATGCGCGAGATGGCCGGGCGCATCGACATCGTCTCCGCCGAGCGGATCCGCGAGGAGCTCAACAAGCTGATCTGCGGCGACGACCCCCGCCGCGGGCTGTCGATCCTGGTCGACACGGGGCTCGCCGCGCACGTCCTGCCCGAGCTGCCCCGGCTCCGCCTGGAGATCGACGAGCACCACCGGCACAAGGACGTCTACGAGCACACGCTGATCGTGCTGGAGCAGGCGATCGACCTGGAGGAGGACGGCCCCGACCGGGTCCTGCGCTGGGCCGCGCTGCTGCACGACGTGGGCAAGCCCAAGACCCGCCGCCACGAGCAGGGCGGCCGGGTCTCCTTCCACCATCACGAGGTGGTGGGCTCCCAGCTCGCCAGGCGGCGGCTGACCGAGCTGAGGTTCCCCAAGGACGTGGTGGCCGACGTGTCCCGCCTGGTGGAGCTGCACCTTCGCTTCCACGGCTACGGCACCGGCGAGTGGACCGACTCGGCCGTGCGCCGCTACGTCCGCGACGCCGGGCACCTGCTCGACCGCCTGCACAAGCTGACCCGCGCCGACTGCACCACCCGCAACCGCCGCAAGGCCCAGGCCCTGTCGCGGACCTACGACCAGCTTGAGGAGCGCATCGCCCGGCTGGCCGAGGAGGAGGAGCTCGGCAAGATCCGCCCGGAGCTCGACGGCAACGAGATCCAGTCCGTCCTCGGCATCCCGCCGGGCCCGGCCGTCGGCCGCGCCTACAAGTTCCTCCTGGAGATGCGGCTGGAGTCGGGAGTCGTCGGCAAGGAGGCCGCCACGGAGGCCCTCCTCGCGTGGGCCGGGGAGAACGGGCTGACGGCCGCCGGGGAGTGACCGGCCCGCCCGCCCCGCGACCGGCGCGGCGGGCACGGGCCAGGCGCCCGGGCCGTACGGCGGGCCGTCCCGGGACGGGTCACGACGGTGACGGCTCCGGACGGGTCACGACGGTGACGACGGCAGCGGCTCGCGCGACCGGTCCGGCGCCACGGCCCGGTAGGCCAGCGCGCCCGCCAGGTATCCGACGCAGATGACCGAGAGCACGACCAGCGATTTCCCGTTGGGCGGCAGCATCACCGCGGCCAGGGCGGCGGCGAGCACGTACGTGCCGTTGAAGAGCATGTCGTAGATCGAGAACGCCCGCCCGAGGTAGAGGTCCTCGACGTCGCGCTGGACGCTCGTGTCCGCGCAGATCTTGACGCTCTGCCCGGCGATGCCCAGCACGAAGCCGGCGGCCGCGAAGGCCCACTGGTGGAACGACGCGCAGAGCGCGAACGTCAGCACCCCGGCGGTGGCGAGCATGACCGGCACCCAGGTCTCGATGCCGAAGCGCGCGGTCGCCCACGGCGTGACCAGGATCGCCAGGAAGTAGCCCACCCCGGAGGCGGCCAGCACCAGGGTGACCGCGTTCAGCGCGCTCTCGGCGCTCTCGGCGAAGTAGTAGCGCGACAGCAGCACCAGCATCGCCGTGCACATGCCGTACATGAACCGGTGGGTCGCCATCGCACCCAGGGCGGCGCTCGCGGCGCGGCGGTGGGCGATGTGCCGGGCGCCGTCGGCCAGCCCGCGGAGGACGTTGCGCACCGCCTCGCGGGCCTGCGGCCGGCCGGGGTCGTCGGCCGGGCCGAGCAGCCCGCGCTCCATGGTCCTGGCGACCAGGCCGCTGGCGCAGAAGATGATCGCGGAGAAGGCCAGCAGCACCGCCGTGCCCCGGTCGTCGCCCCCGACGGCCAGTCGCAGCACGTAGCCCAGGCCCACGCCGAGGAAGGTCACCACCGTCCCGGAGGTGGGGGTGACCGCGTTGGCCACCATCAGCCGGTCGGCCGGGACGACGTGCGGCAGCGCGGCCCCGAGCGCGGCCAGGAAGAACCGGTTGACGCCGAGGACGGCGAGCGCGGCGGCGTAGAAGACCGGGTCGGGGGCGTCCGAGACGACGATGGCCGCGGTCGCCAGCAGCAGCGCGCCGCGCACCAGCGGCGAGATCACCAGGATCCGCTGCCGGGACCACCGGTCGATGAACACGCCCACGAAGGGGCCCAGTATCGAGTACGGCAGGAACAGCACGGCCAGGCCGGCGGCGACTGCGGCGGCGCTCGTGTTCGTCTCGGGGCTGAAGAAGGCGAATCCGGTCACCGCGAACTGGAAGACCCCGTCGGAGAACTGTGAGACCAGGCGGGTCGCGTACAGCCGCCGGAAATCCCGGCCTTCCAGGACGACGCGGAGATCGGAGAGGAACGACACTCGATCAGCGTACGCGGGGCCACCGGTCCGGGCATCGGGGAAATCCCTGAGAAGCCGTTCGGTCGTGGTCGAACCTTCGTGAACCGGTGCTCACCGCACTACACGGACCTTTCATGAACTAACGCTCATGGGACCCGGTGTACCGGCATGGTCACGTACCCTCGGTCGGGTGACACGTGATGAACACGTCGTGCTCGTCGACACCGAGGGCAATGCGATCGGCACCGCCTCCAAGGCGACGGTGCACGGCTCCGACACCCCGCTGCATCTGGCCTTCTCCAGCTACGTGTTCGACGACCAGGGCCGGGTACTGCTCACCCGCCGGGCGTCACACAAGATCACATGGCCGGACGTCTGGACCAACAGCTGCTGCGGTCACCCGCTGCCCGGGGAGCCGGTCCCGGCCGCGGTGATCCGCCGGCTCTCCTATGAGCTCGGGCTGGAGGTGGAGCGGGTGGACCTGATCCTGCCGCGCTTCTCCTACCGCGCGGTCATGGACAACGGGATCGTCGAGCGCGAGCTCTGCCCGGTCTACCGCGCCGTCGTCGCCCGCGACGCCGCGCCCAACCCCGAGGAGGTGGGCGAGGTCCGCTGGATGCCGTGGAAGGAGTTCGCCGCCGGGGTGCTCGACGGCAGCCTGGAGATCTCCCCGTGGTGCCGGGAGCAGATCCCCCACCTCGACCGGCTCGGCGCCGACCCGATGTCCTGGCCGGTCGCCGACCCGGCGGAGCTGCCGCCCGCCGCCCGCTGAGCGACCGCGGGAAGCCCCCGCCCAGGCGGGCGGAGGACCACGTTGGCCGCGATCGTCCCGCGGAACGGCGGAAGCCCCCCACCCAGGCGAGCGGAGGGCTTCGTCACCGGCGGGGCGTCAGCGCTCGACCTCGCCGCGGATGAACTTCTCGACGTACTCGCGAGCCTCGTCGTCGGAGTACTGCTCCGGCGGGGACTTCATGAAGTAGGACGAGGCCGACAGGATCGGGCCGGCGATGCCGCGGTCCATGGCGATCTTGGCGGCCCGGACGGCGTCGATGATGATGCCGGCGGAGTTCGGGGAGTCCCAGACCTCCAGCTTGTACTCCAGGTTCAGCGGGGTGTCGCCGAAGGAGCGGCCCTCCAGACGGACGTAGGCCCACTTGCGGTCGTCCAGCCACGGCACGTGGTCCGACGGGCCGATGTGCACGTCGGCCTTGCCCATCTCGTGCGGGATCTGCGAGGTGACGGACTGCGTCTTGGAGATCTTCTTGGACTGGAGGCGCTTGCGCTCCAGCATGTTCATGAAGTCCATGTTGCCGCCGAAGTTCAGCTGGTAGGTGCGGAGCAGCTCCACACCGCGGTCTTCGAACAGCTTGGCCATGACGCGGTGCGTGATGGTGGCGCCGACCTGCGACTTGATGTCGTCGCCGACGATCGGCACGCCCGCCTCGGTGAACTTCTGCGCCCACTCGGGGTCGGAGGCGATGAACACCGGCAGCGCGTTGACGAACGCCACCTTGGCGTCGATGGCGCACTGGGCGTAGAAGCGGTCGGCCTCCTCCGAGCCCACCGGCAGGTAGGAGACGAGGACGTCGACCTGGTTCTCCTTGAGGACCCGCACGACGTCGACCGGGTCCTCGTCGGACTCCTCGATCATGTCGCGGTAGAACTCGCCCAGACCGTCGAAGGTGTGGCCGCGCTGCACGGTGACGCCGAGCGGCGGCACATCGCAGATCTTGATGGTGTTGTTCTCCGACGCCACGATCGCCTCGGACAGGTCGCGCCCGACCTTCTTGGCGTCGACGTCGAACGCCGCGACGAACTCGACGTCACCGACGTGGTAGTCGCCGAACTTGACGTGCATCAGGCCCGGCACCCGGGTGCCGGGATCGGCATCCCTGTAGTAGTGCACGCCCTGTACGAGCGACGAGGCACAGTTGCCAACACCGACAATGGCTACGCGCACCGAACCCATGGCACTCGCTCCCCTTGGTCGTTAGTGGTCAGTTGTCACCCGGAACGGAACGCCGTCCCGGGTTATCAGATCCGGGCACGGGCGCCCGGGGTGTTTCCTCTTGTGGAACGTCCTCGGCCGAACGCCGGGCCTCCGCCGCCGACGACTCGCGCCGCTCGGTGGCGATCAGCTCGTTCAGCCAGCGCACCTCGCGCTCCACCGACTCCAGCCCGTGGCGCTGCAGTTCGAGGGTGTAGCTGTCGAGCCGTTCCCTCGTCCGGGCCAGGGCCGTGCGGACGCCGTCGAGCCGCTCTTCGAGCCGGCTGCGACGGCCCTCGAGGATGCGCAGACGCACCTCGGCCTCCGTGTGCCTGAAGAAGGCGAAATGGATGCCGAAGCTCTCATCTTCCCAGGCGGACGGGCCGGCCTGGGTCAGCAGGTCCTGGAGCCGCTCCTTGCCCTCGGCGGTCAGCCGGTAGACGATCTTCGATCGCCGCCCGGTGAGCGTTATCGGACTCTCCGCCGGGGCAGGGGCACCATCCGCCCCGTCGTCCTCGACGATGAGGCCGTCCGCCAGCAGCTGACGGAGGCAGGGATACAGCGAGCCGTAGGAGAACGCCCGGAACATCCCGAGCAGGGAATTCAGACGTTTGCGCAGCTCGTAGCCATGGAGTGGAGTCTCGTGCAACGACCCGAGCACGGCGAGCTCCAGCACGCCGCTACGCCCGCTGGCCACAGGAGAACACCACCTCTCGCGTCGATGTATCGCTCCGATACATCAGGAGGATACGTCGGGCCGTCATATCTCCGCAATCAATGACTTTCTCAAGATGTTGGGAGGAAACCGTAAAAAGCCGTAGTCTGACGGCTATGTGGTCACGGCCGATCGTGGTGGGGAACGGCTCCCGCATGGCCCGGACCGCCTGTCGATGCGGGAAATCCCGGCCCGGTGCGGCCGAGGTCTGCCAAGGTTGTTCTGGGAGCCACCGGAAGACCTCGTTCGTCCTCGGTAACGGAGATCCGCCCCAATGGGCCGGCCAGTTGTGGGCCAAGGCGACGAGATCATCCATCCGCGGGAGGTAACCTCACCGCGCCTGTACGCCGCCGTAGACCTTGACGACCGAACGAGGACGCGTGAGTTACAGCAGCAGCAATGACCCGGAGCCGGACGGATACCGGCAGCGCCCGGACGCTCCGGCTCGCCAGGGGCGGCGCCGCCGCTCTAGCGCGGGGGCCGCTTCCCAACCGGTTCCCCCGGCGCAACCCTCTCAAACCGGTGACATGACCGCGGGCCGCGGGCCGTCCCAGGCGCAGCCGGGGCGGCCCCCGTACGGCACGGGCCGGAACGACACGGTACGGCTGCCGCAGGGCGCGGGGCCCGACCCCCGCGCGCCGTACGGCTCCGCCGCCGGCCGCCGCCCGGAGGCGGCCTTCGAGGACACCCAGGCGATGCTCGCCGCGGCGCGGGGCGCCGCCCCCGCGGGCGGCCCCGGGGACGGAGGCCGCGCCGCGGCGCAGGAGACCCGGGTGCGGGACGCCGGCCCGGGGGGCCGTTCCCTGGACGACAACGAGACCCAGGTGGGCGGCCGGTTCGCGGCCGAGGGTGTGGCGGGCGCCAGGGCGCGCAGGCGGGCGCGTGGGCGCGGGGTGTCCGGGCCGGGCGGCCCCAAGGGCCCCGGTGACGACGGGTTCGGCGATGACGGGCACGGCGACGACGGGTCCGGCGGCGGGAGGCGCAGGGGCTGGAAGCGGTTCCTGCCGAGCTGGAAGATCCTGGTGGCCGGCTTCGTGGTCGTCGTCGCCGGTGTCTTCGGCATGATCGCGGTCGGCTACGCCAACACGCCCGTCCCGTCGGAC
This sequence comes from Streptosporangium sandarakinum, assembly GCF_013409935.1. Classification (GTDB taxonomy): domain Bacteria; phylum Actinomycetota; class Actinomycetes; order Streptosporangiales; family Streptosporangiaceae; genus Streptosporangium; species Streptosporangium nondiastaticum. The sequence goes on from NZ_JACCCO010000001.1 coordinate 3,622,967, forward strand.
CGGGACGCCAAGGACAGCGTGGACGACCGGGGCAGCGTCTTCTACTACGCCGACGGCAAGACCGCCTTCGCCCGCATGGGCGTCAAGCGCACCCCGGTGACGATCAAGCAGATCCCCGTGCACGTCCAGGACGCGGTGATCGCCCTGGAGAACAGGACCTTCCGCACCGACAGCGGCATCGACATCAAGGGCATGGCCCGCTCGCTGGTGAGCACGGCGTCCGGCACCCAGCTCCAGGGCGCCTCGACCATCACCCAGCAGATGGCCCGCAACTACTACGGCGGCCTCAGCCAGGATGTGTCGATCAAGCGGAAGATCAAGGAGATCTTCGTCGCCGTCAAGATCAGCAAAGAGCTGCCCAAGGACGAGATCCTCACCCGCTACCTGAACACGATCTACTTCGGCCGCGGCGCCAACGGCATCGAGGCCGCGGCCAAGGCGTTCTTCGGCAAGCACGTCTGGCAGCTCACCCCGCCGCAGGGCGCCTACCTCGCCGGCCGGATCCAGAACCCGAGCCGCTTCGACGTGCTGGAGCAGGAGGGCAACTACGCCGCCACCAAGGAGCGCTACACCATCGCGCTGCGGAACATGGCGGAGATGGACCCCGCGAAGTACGGCAAATACGCCAATGTCCCCTTCGAGAAGCTCAAGTTCGCGAAGGTCAAGACCACCGAGCTCTACAAGGGCGTCCGCGGCTTCATGCTCGACGTCGTGCTCAAGGAGCTCGACCGGCGCGGCATCACCAAGCAGATACTGGAGACCAAGGGCCTGAAGGTCTACACGACCTTCGACAAGCAGAAGATGGAGGACGCCCAGAAGGTGGTCAAGGCCCGCACCGCCGGCCTCGACCCCACCATCCACGCCAGCATCGCCTCGGTGGACCCGAGGAACGGCCGGGTGGTCGCCTTCTACAGCGGCGACGACTTCCTCCACGGTTTCAACAACCGGGCGTTCTCCGCGCCCAAGCAGGCGGCGTCGGCGTTCAAGCCGTACGTCCTCGCGGCGTGGCTGGAGAAGGGTTACTCCCTCGACAGTTACGTTGACGGCGTGTCGAAGATCAAGATGCCGGGCACCACGGAGATCGGCAACTCCCACGCCGCGCCGTACGGGCCGATCAACATGGTCAAAGCCATGGCCGACTCGGTGAACACCGTCTTCGCGCAGATGGGCGAGAAGGTCGGCCTGGACAGCGTCGCCCAGATCGCCAAGGACGCCGGGGTCGGCGAGGAGGCCAAGAAGATCCCCGCCTACCGCGGCCTGAACGCGGTCGACTACGCGGTCGAGGAGCAGAAGTACCAGACCACGATCGGTGTCGCCTCGGTCACCCCGGTCGAGCAGGCCGCTGCCTACTCGATCTTCGCCAACGCCGGCAAGCACGCCGACTGGCACACCGTCATCAAGGTGACCGGCCCCGACGGGGGTGTGGTGCTGCCCGAGCTGGCCGCCGCCCGGGAGGTCATCACCCCCGAGACCGCGGCCGACGTGACCGTCGCGCTGCAGGCCGTCGTCAAGAGCGGCACCGGCACCGCGGCCAACCTCGGTACCCGGCCGGTGGCCGGCAAGACCGGCACGAACAACGCCTACAAGGACGCCTGGTTCGTCGGCTTCACCCCGCGGCTGGTCACCGCGGTCGGCATGTCCAAGGACGTGCCGTACAACAAGCCGGTCGGTGCCGCCGGCCGGCGCCCGCTCAAGGTCGACAAGTACGGCCAGCCGAGCAGCAAGGCCAAGTCGGTGTCCTGGGCTGAGGAGCCGATGCCGCCCTTCATCGGCGGTGGCGGCACCCCGACCCAGATCTGGCATGACTACATGGCCCTGGCCACCGCCAAGGACCCGGTCGAGCAGTTCCCGCCGCGGGCCGGCGTCGGACAGCCGAACAACCTGGTCGAGCCTAAGCCGACCCCGTCGGCGACGGAGGAGTCCGAGCAGCCTGAGGACCCGTTCGACCGGAGCTGGCCGGACGACGGCGGCACGGACAACCCGTCCGTCGACGACGGAGGCTGCCAGCCCGGCGACCTGTCCTGTGACACGCCGGAGGACACCACCGACGACGCGCCCTTCCCCGACGACGGCGGGGGCGGTGACATCGGCAACGGCAACGGCGGTGGAAACGGCAACGGTCCCGGAAACGGCAACGGTCCCGGGAACGGCAACGGAGGCGGCGACGTCGGCACCACGAGTCCCGGCGCGGCGATCATGCCGAGCCCCGAGCCGTCCCACCGGCGTCCCTGATGAAGGGGAACCGGCCCGGGTGGCCCGCCCCGTCCCGCGAGCGCGGAGGGATCCCGTACCTCCCCCTGGCCCTGCTCGCGGGGCTGGGGGCGGTGCTCGCCTACCTGTGGAAGTGGCCGTGCCGCTTCGGCGGGGCGTGGAACGACGGCACCCTCCAGTTCACCAACTTCTGCTACACGGACATCTATCCGCTGTGGTGGAACGAGAAGCTCAACGAGGGCAAGGTTCCCTACTTCGACCACCCCGTCGAGTACCCCGTCGGCATCGGCGGGATCATGGAGTTCTTCCGCCGGATCGTCACGCCGATGAGCGACCCCCCGACGGCGTTCTACGACCTCACCGCGGTCCTGATGGCCGTCTGCCTGGTCGGGGGCGTGCTGCTGACGGCGGCGCTCGCCGGGCCGGCCCGCCGCTGGGACGCCGCGTGGTACGCGCTCGCCCCGGCGCTGATCCTCACCGCCTACATCAACTGGGACCTGGCCGCGGGGGTCCTCGCGCTCGGCGGGCTGCTGGCCTGGTCCAGGGGGCGGCACGTGTTCGCCGGAGTGCTGCTCGGGCTGGCCGTCGCCACCAAGTTCTACCCGCTGATGTTCCTCGGGCCGCTGTTCCTGCTGACCTGGCGCACCGGCCGGTGGAAGGAGTTCGGCCAGACCGTCGCCGGCGCGGCCGGGAGCTGGCTCGTCGTCAACGTGCCGATCATGCTCCTGGCCTTCGACGGCTGGAAGCGGTTCTACGTCTTCAGCCAGGAGCGCCCCGCCGACTGGGGGTCGGTCTGGTACTTCTTCTCCCAGAAGCAGTGGCCGCTGCTGGGCGACCCCGACCGGGTCGACAGCCTGGGCGTCGTCTCGCTGGCCCTGCTCTGCCTGGGCATCGCGCTGCTCGCGCTGGCCGCGCCGACCAGGCCCCGGCTGATGCAGCTCTGCTTCCTGGCGCTGGCCGCGTTCATGCTGACCAACAAGGTGTGGTCGCCGCAGTACGTGCTCTGGCTGATCCCCTTCGCGGTGCTGGCCCGACCGAACTGGAAGCCGCTCGCGCTGTGGATGGCCGCCGAGTGCTGGTACTTCTTCGCGATCTGGCTCTATCTCGTCGCCCTCCAGCCGGGCAACGCCGACCTCGGCATCACCGGCGACACCTACTTCACCGCGGTGTGGGGCCGGGCGATCGCCATCATGGTCATGATGGCCTTCGTGGTCCGTGACATCCTGCGGCCGGAGAAGGACGTGATCCGCCGGGGCGGCGTCGACGACCCGTCCGGAGGCGTCTTCGACGAGGCCCCCGACCGGTTCCGCCTCGGCGGCTCCCCCGGCTTCGTGCTCCCCGACCATGACCCCGCGCGCGCCTGAACCCGGGCCGGGGCGGGAGTCCCCCGGCGGCGCCGGCGGGCCTGACGACACCGGTGCCGCCGACGGGTCCGGTGCGGACGGGCCGGTCGGGGCCGCCGTCGCGCGACGGACCGTGACGCCGTCGGCGCCGCCGGCGCCGCACGACACGCGCAAGGAGGCGCTGCTGCTCTGGCTGAGCTCCCGGCTGGGAGTCGTCGTCCTCTCCCTCGCCGCGGGGGCCGGGGCCGTGTCGCAGATGGCGACCGTGCCGTTCCTGGACCGCTGGCGCCACTGGGACGCACAACTGCTCATCACCATCGCCGAGCACGGGTACGGCGGCGACCCCGCGGCCAAGCCGGACGCGGGACTGCCCGCGTTCTTCCCGGGGATGCCGCTGGCGCTGCGGCTGGTGCGGCCCCTGGTCGGCGACTGGACGCTCGCGGGGCTGCTGATCTCCCTGGCCGCGGGAGCCGTCGCCGTGGTGGCGCTGGCCCGGCTGGCGGAGTTCGAGGGGCCGCGGGGGACCGGATGGCGCGCCGTACTGGCGCTGCTGCTGTGGCCGATGTCGGTCTTCCTGTTCGTCGGCTACAGCGAGGCGCTGTTCCTGGCCTTCGCGCTCCCGGCCTGGCTGGCGGCGCGCCGGGGCCGCTGGCCGCTGGCCGCCGCCCTCGCCGCCGGCGCCTCCTGCGTACGGATCACCGGCCTGTTCCTGGCGCTCGCGCTGGTGGTGGAGTTCTTCACCCGCCGCCACCCGGTACGGCAGGCGGCCTGGCTCGCGGTGCCGTTCGTCCCGCTGGGACTGTACTCGGCCTATCACTACGCCCGCACCGGCGACTGGCTGGCCTGGAAGCACGCCCAGGAGGCCGGCTGGGGCCGCCAGCTGGTGTGGCCCTGGCAGTCGCTGGCCACGACGTGGAACTCCGCGATGGGCGACGGGCAGTTCGCGTGGGCGTTCCGGATGGAGATCGCCGGGGCGGTCGTCGGCGTCGGGCTCGTGCTGCTCCTGCTGTACCTGCGCCGGTGGAGCGAGTTCGTCTACGTGGGGCTCCAGGTGGGCGCCCTGGTCTGCTCCGCCTTCTACCTGTCGATCCCGCGGTCCGCGCTGCTGTGGTGGCCGCTCTTCCTGATCATCGCGCGGGTGAGCGTCACGGGACCGCCCTGGCGGCGGGGGATCATCGCCGTCTACGCGCTGGTGGCGGGACCGCTCATGGTGCTCAACACGCTGAGTTTCATGCAGGGCGCCTGGGTGGGGTGACCTTCTTTACCCAATTTCGGCGGTGAGTAATCCAGAGGAGTTATCCACAGGCTGTGGACGGAAGCCGCCCGGGCCGCTTCGGGGCCGGCCCGGGGCCCTTCGCGGAGCCGGGTCCGCGAAGGGTCAGAGCCGCCTCCAGGGCCTCCCGGAGGCGCTGCCCTAGAGCCTCTTCCTGAGGAGGGCGATGTCCTCGGCCTGGCCGGCGGCCGGGGTCTCCACGATGATCGGCGCGTCGGCGCTCCGGCACACGTCCAGGATGAGCTCGGTGTCGATCCGGCCCGCGCCGAGGTTGGCGTGGCGGTCGGCGCCCGACCCGGCGGCGTCCCGCGAGTCGTTGCAGTGGATCAGGTCGATCCGGCCGGTGATCGCCCTGATCCGGTCGACCACGTCTGCCAGGTCCTCGCCGGCGGCGTGGGCGTGGCAGGTGTCCAGGCAGAAGCCCACGTCGAAGCCGTCGAGGGCCTCCCACAGCCGGGCGATGCGGTCCAGCCGCCGCGCCATCGCGTTGTCGCCGCCCGCGGTGTTCTCGATGAGCACCGGGACCTCGTGCTCCTCCAGGCGCTCGAACACCTTGCGCCAGTTGTCGAAGCCCTTCTGCGGGTCTTCGCCGGCCGTCACGTGCCCGCCGTGGACGATCAGGCCCTTGGCCCCCAGTTCCGCGGCGGCCGCGAGGTGCGCGCTCAGCAGTTTGCGGCTGGGGATGCGGATGCGGTTGTTCACCGTGGCCACATTGATCACGTAGGGGGCGTGGACGTAGACGTCGATCCCCGAGTCCCTGATCTCGCGGGTCTTCTCCTCGACGACCGGGCCCTTCCAGCCCTGCGGGTCACCGAGGAAGAACTGCACGGCCTCGGCGTCGCACGCCCTGGCGTGGGCGAGCGGGTCGTCCGAGGCGACATGGGCTCCGATGCGCGGCATGTGTTCGAGCCTAACCGTTTCAAGACCCCGCGTACGGGCAGTCGGACGGCGCGCCCCCACGCGCTCCCGGCGTGCCCCCCACACCCGCCTCCCCGGCGGGCCGACGCGAGGAGTCGAGATGGCCTACCGCAGCAGGGGGATCGGCCTGATCGGGCTGATCTACATCCTCATCGGCCTCTACGTGGCCTGGGTCCACGACTACATCACCCCGGCGCTGCTGAAGGACGTCGCCAAGGCGCTGCTGGCGGTCCTCCTGTGGTTCCTCGTCCTGCTGGGCGTGGACCTGCGACTCGGCGGCTGACCCCTCCCGGAGGGCCCGCGGCCTTCGGGATCAGGGGTAGAAGCCGCCGTGGTAGACGCCGAAGGCCAGGCCGACGAACGAGGCGACGATGCCGACGATGTTCAGCGAGCGCTCCGCCGTGGTCGCCGAGACGTACTGGGAGTAGAACCCGCCGACGAACCCCAGCGCGCCCAGCCACGCCGCGAACGCGTGGGCCCCGGGGTTGAACCCGCAGGCGAAGGCCACCAGGCCGAAGATCAGCGTGACGACGCTCAGGATGTTCTCCAGCGGGTGCCGCCGTCCGTCGCTGTTCAGCCTCAGCCGGAACCTCTGGCTGCGCATGGGGCGAGACATCTGCGACATGACCCACCACTTTCCTCGTGTTTCCCCTGGTGGGAGGCTTGCGGTTCCTTTTGCTAGGGGGTGCCCGGCGAGGTGGCGGCCCAACCCTTGACATCCTGGTAGGCTTGCACGGCTGCGTCGCACGGGCGTGTTTCCGCCCGCCCTCCGTCTCCGCCGCCGAAATGGGCGTCAGAGCGAAGACGTCAGCGTCCTCCTGTCACGGCACGGTGTCGTGACCGCGAAAGTCCAGAGGAGGTTGGAAGCCAGCATGCGTCGTTACGAAGTGATGGTCATTCTCGACCCGTCGCTCGATGAGCGCACGGTGGCCCCTTCCCTCGACCAGTTCCTCTCGGTCGTCCGCAATGACGGCGGCACGGTGGAGAAGGTCGACGTGTGGGGTCGTCGGCGGCTGTCCTACGACATCGCCAAGAAGCCCGAGGGCATCTACGCCGTGATCGACCTGACCGCGACTCCCGCCACGGTCAAGGAGCTCGACCGGCAGATGAACCTCAACGAGGGCATCCTCCGCACGAAGGTCCTGCGCCCGGACGTGCACTAACCCCCGGCTTTTGTCGGGCGTCAGCCGTACTCTGAGCCGATAACAGCTAAGGCCGCAGGAAAGGCATCGCTAGCCATGGCAGCAGGCGACACTCAGATCACCATCGTCGGCAACCTCGTCGACGACCCGGAGCTGCGCTTCACCCCCACGGGGCAAGCCGTGGCCCGGTTCCGCATCGCGTCCACTCCGCGGTTCCTCGACAAGCAGACCAATGAGTGGAAGGACGGCGAAGGGCTGTTCCTGACCTGCAATGTCTGGCGGCAGGCGGCGGAGAACGTCGCCGAGAGCCTGCAGCGCGGCATGCGGGTCATCGTCCAGGGACGGCTGCGTCAGCGGTCCTACGAGACCAAGGAAGGCGAGAAGCGCACGGTCTACGAGGTCGAGGTCGACGAGGTCGGCCCCTCCCTCCGCAACGCGACCGCCAAGGTCAACAAGACCACCCGGCAGGGTGGTGGCGGTGGCGGCTTCGGCGGCGGTCCGGCCAACGACCCGTGGGCCTCCGCCACGCCGACCGCGCCTCAGGGAGGCGGCGGTTACGGCGGTGGCGGTGGCGGCGGCTTCGGTGGCGGCCAGCAGGGCGGTGGCGGCTTCGGCGGCAACGACTTCAGCGACGAACCGCCTTTCTAGGACCTGCTCCGCGGGTCCCCGCCTTGGCGGGGGTCCACCGGGCAGTTCCACGGCGCCGCCCTCCGGGGCGGCCGGGGACCGCGTCCCACAACCCAGTCCATATCCGCAGCGACCATTCCCGCCTCGCGGCGGGGCTCTGAAAGGAGCACCACGATGGCCAAGCCGGCACTGCGCAAGCCCAAGAAGAAGGTTTGCCTGTTCTGCCACGACAAGATCTCCTACGTCGACTACAAGGACACGGCGCTGCTTCGGAAGTTCATCTCCGACCGCGGCAAGATCCGTGCTCGCCGGGTGACGGGCAACTGCACCCAGCACCAGCGTGACGTGGCGACCGCTATCAAGAACGCTCGTGAGATGGCGCTCCTGCCGTACATGAGCACCGCGCGCTAAGGAGGTCCGGACAGATGAAGCTCATTCTCACCAGTGAGGTCTCCGGCCTCGGCGCCCCCGGCGACATCGTCGAGGTCAAGGGCGGCTACGGCCGTAACTTCCTGCTCCCCCGCGGCTACGCGATCCTGTGGACGCGCGGCGGCGAGAAGCAGATCGCCTCGATCAAGAAGGCTCGCGACGCCCGCGAGATCCGCGACCTGGGCACCGCCCAGGAGGTCGCCGCCCAGCTCAAGGCCCTGCGCGTGGTCCTGACCACGAAGGCCGGCGAGTCGGGCCGCCTGTTCGGCTCGATCACCACCGCCGACGTGGCCGCGGCCGTCAAGACCGCCGGTGGCCCCCAGCTCGACCGCCGCCGCATCGAGATCGCCCCGGCGATCAAGAGCCTCGGCTCGCACCGGGTCACCGTCAAGCTGCACCCGGAGGTCACCGCCGCCCTCGACGTCGAGGTCGTCGCGGCCTGACCGGTCACGCCTGACCAGGGCCTCTTCCCGTCTCCTCGGGAGGGGGCCGCGAAGGGGTCCCTCCCGTCTCCTCGGGAGGGACCCCTATCCGTATGCCGAGACGGGGGACATCGGTTAAGCGGAAAATTCGTACAATTTCGGGGCTGTTGCTTCGTTCATGGAGGTTTGTCGTGGTCCGTCCCTCGATTCTGCTCGCGCTCGGCGCCCTCGCGGTGGCCGTGACCGCCTGCGCCCCGGCATCGGACACGACCCAGGCGGCACCGTCCGGTACGGCGGGCACCCCGGCGGCGGACGCCTGCGCCAAGGACAACCTCGCCCTGAAGACCCCGGGCACCCTGACCATCGGTACCGACAAGCCCGCCTACGAGCCGTGGTTCAAGGACGACGACCCGGCCAACGGCAAGGGCTTCGAGAGCGCCGTGGCCCACGCCGTCGCCAAGCGGCTCGGCTTCGAGAGCGGCCAGGTGAAGTGGAAGACGGTGAAGTTCGACGCCGCCTTCGCGCCCGGCGCCAAGCAGTTCGACTTCGACGTCAACCAGGTCTCCGCGACCCCCGAACGGGCCAGGGTCGTCGACTTCAGCAAGGGCTACTACACCGTCAAGCAGGCCGTGGTCGCGATGGAGGGCTCCCCCGTCGCCTCCGCGACGGACCTCGCCGGCCTGCGGGACGCCAAGATCGGTGTTCAGGTCGGCACCACCTCGTTGCAGGCGGTCAAGGACGTCATCCGGCCCTCGAAGGATCCGAACGTCTACAACGAGCAGATCGACGCGGTGAACGCGCTGAAGAACAAGCAGGTCGACGCCGTGGTGGTGGACCTGCCCACCGCGTTCTACGTGACCGCCGCCCAGATCGAGAACTCCAAGATCGTCGGACAGTTCGGCTCCGCCTCCGGCACGCCCGAGGTCTTCGGCGCGGTCTTCGAGAAGGGCAGCCCGCTGGTGGGCTGCGTCAACAAGGCCATCGACGAGCTCACCGCCTCCGGTGAGCTGGCGAAGATCGAGAGCGAGTGGCTCGGGTCGGCCGCGGGCGCGCCGGAGCTGAAGTGACCGGAAGCGGCGACCGGAACCGCGCGACCCCGGCGGACGGCGGCGCGCGGACCCCGGGTGACGGCGTGGCGTCCCCGGCCGGTGGCGCCGCGGTCCCGGCCGGTGGCGGCGCTCACGCCCCGGCGGACGGCGCGGCGGCCGCGCCGGGCTGGGTGAAGAGCGCGCGGCAGGTGGAGCGTGAGCGCCTGCGCAGGCGGCGGACGGCCCGCTCGGGCTCGATCGCGACGGCCTCGACGGTGCTGGTGATCGTCCTGCTGCTGTGGGCCTTCACCGCCTCGCCCGGCTGGCCCAGGGTCCGGGAGACGTTCTTCGACCCCGGGCAGTTCGTCTCGGCGCTGCCGGACGTCCTGAGCGGGTTCCTGCTCAACATCAAGATCTTCCTGATCGCCGAGCCGCTGATCCTGGTGCTGGGGCTGCTGGTCGCGCTGGCCCGCAACCTCAGGGCGCCGGTCTTCTTCCCGCTGCGGGCCCTGGCGGTCGCCTACACCGACGTGTTCCGCGGCGTGCCCACGATCCTGATCATCTACCTCGTCGGGTTCGGGCTGCCCGCCCTCGGCCTGCAGGGCACCCCGACGGACCTGGCGACGCTGGGCGTCATCGCGCTGACCCTGTCCTACGGCGCCTACGTCGCCGAGGTGTTCCGGGCGGGCATCGACTCGGTGCACCCCAGCCAGGTGGCCGCCGCCCGCTCCCTGGGCCTGAGCCACGGCAAGGCGATGCGGTACGTGGTGGTGCCGCAGGCCGTACGGCGTGTGGTGCCGCCGCTGCTCAACGACTTCGTCTCGTTGCAGAAGGACACCGCGCTGGTGGCCACGATCGGCCCGCTGGAGGCGCTGCGCCAGGCGCAGATCCACGTCGCCAGCACGTTCAACTACACGCCCTACCTGGCCGCCGCGCTGCTGTTCATCGTGCTGACCATCCCCATGGCCCGCTTCACCGACTACCTCGCGGCCCGCTCGCAGCGGCGGCGGGGCCAGTGAGCGGACGGCGCGCGGCTCCCGGCCGCTCGATGGATCGTCCGCGGCCCGCCCGGCGGCCGGGGAAGGAGACCTCATGAGCCTGCTGACCATCGACGGCGTCTGGAAGAACTACCACGGCCACAGCGTGCTGCGCGGAATCGACCTGTCGGTCGAGGCGCACGAGGTGGTCTGCCTGATCGGCGCCTCCGGGTCGGGCAAGTCCACGCTGCTGCGCTGCGTGAACCTCCTGGAGACCGTGGACGACGGCACGATCCACCTGGACGGCCAGGAGATCACCGACGTCCGGGCCGACGCCGACGACGTGCGCAGGAGGATCGGCATCGTCTTCCAGGCGTTCAACCTCTTCCCGCACATGACCGTGCTGGACAACATCACCCTGGCCCCGCGCAAGGTGCACGGGACCGGCCGGGAGCGGGCCGAGGAGGAGGCCCGCGAGCTGCTGGGCAGGTTCGGGCTGGCGGACAAGGCCCTGGCCTACCCCGACCGGCTCTCCGGCGGCCAGCAGCAGCGCGTCGCCATCATCCGCGCCCTGGCCACCCGGCCCCGGCTGATGCTGCTGGACGAGGTGACCTCGGCGCTCGACCCGGAGCTGGTCACGGAGGTGCTCGGGATCATCCGGGAGCTCAAGGACACCGGGATGACCATGATCCTGACCACCCACGAGATGGGCTTCTGCCGGGAGATCGCCGACACCGTCTGCTTCCTCGACGGCGGTGTGCTCCTGGAGCGCGGCACCCCCGAGCAGGTCTTCACCGACCCCCGGCAGCCCCGCACCCGGGAGTTCCTGCGGAGCGTGCTCGACGCCCGGCGGCTCTGAACGCGGCTCTGAACGCGGCTCCGAACCCGGTACGGCTCGCCGGGCTCACCGGGCCCGGCGGCTCACGCGCCGGTCACCAGCCAGCGGGTGCCGTACGCCCGCGCCCCCAGGGTGACGAGGCGGGCCGCCATCCACACCCCCAGCGCCAGCCACAGCGCCACCAGGCCGCCGCCGGACGCCGCCACCAGCACGGCGGCCGGGAGGTAGGCGAGCGTCGTCAGCACCCCCGCCCAGGCGAGGTAGCGCTGGTCGCCGGCGCCGATCAGCACCCCGTCCAGCACGAACACCACCCCGGCGATCGGCTGCAGGGCCGCCACCACCCACAGCACGGCGAGCAGTTCCCGGGTCGCCTCCGGCGACGCGTCGAACAGCGCGGGTGTGAACGGCCGCAGCACGACCACGACGAGCAGGAGGACGACCCCGGAGCCGACCCCCCACACCACCATCCGCCAGGTGGCCGCGCGGGTCCCGGCCACGTCCCCGGCGCCCAGCGTGCGGCCGGTGATGGCCTGCCCGGCGATGGCGATCGCGTCCAGGGCGAACGCCAGCAGCGTCCAGATCCTGGAGGCGACCGTGTGGGCGTCGATCTGCGCCTCTCCCATCCGGGTGGCCAGCGCGGTGGCCACGGCCAGCACCGCCTGCAGGCACACCGTACGGACGACCAGGGCGACCCCGGCGGAGCCCGCCGACCTGATGCCCGCCAGGTCGGGGCGGAACGGCGCCCGGTGCCGCCCGAACAGCATGGCGAGGTACACCGCGGCGGCGAGCGACTGCGCCAGCACCGTGCCCCAGGCCGACCCGGCGATCCCCCAGCCCAGGACCAGGACGAAGAGGGCGTTGAGCACCGCGTTGAGCGCGAAGGACCCCACCGACACCAGCAGCGGGGTGACGGTGTCCTGCATGCCGCGCAGCACGCCGGTCCCGGCCAGCACCAGCAGCATGGACGGGACGCCCAGCAGGCTGATCCGCAGGTAGGTCAGGGCCAGACGGGCCAGCTCGCCCTCGGCGCCGAGCAGGTGGACGAGCCAGGGGGCCAGCGGCCACACCACCGCGATGATCAGCAGCCCGGTCCCGGCGGCGAGCCACAGGCCGTCCACCCCCTGCCGGAGCGCCCGCCGGGTGTCGCCCGCCCCGATCTGCCGGGCCACCGACGCCGTCGTGCCGTACGCCAGGAACACGCACAGGCCCACGACGGCGCTCAGCACCGTGCTCGCCACCCCCAGCGCGCCCAGCGCCGGTCCCGGCAGGCGGCCGACGATGACGGTGTCGGTCAGCAGGAACAGCGGCTCGGCGACGAGCGCGCCGAACGCCGGTACGGCCAGCCGGAGGATCTGCCGGTCGTGTTCGCGGCTCGCCGGGCGGGTAAGAGGCATCCAATCATTGTGCCTCTTACCCAGGAGTGGTTTCCCGGCGCGCCGGGCGCCGGGTGAGCAGCGTCACGGCGTGTCGCGCCGACTTTCTTTCCTCCACAGGCGGTGGATGAAGTCTTCCCTGGCAGGAGCGGTGTTGTGGATTCAGGGCAAGAGTTATCCACAGCACTGTCCCCAGGCTGCCCACATGTCTGGGGGAGAAGTGCACACCTTATCCACACCTCTGTCGACAGGTCGCGTTGCGACGTGGCGCGGGAAGCGGCGAGACTGTCAGATCGGCCGGGTAACAATAGAGGTGTAGTAACTTTGTTCGAAAGAGGGGGTGCTTGGTGAGCATCGCGGAACCGCCGGTCTTCGAGCCCGGATTCGAACGCACCCCTCCCAACAACATCGAGGCCGAGCAGTCCGTCCTGGGCGGCATGCTGCTGTCCAAGGACGCCATCGCCGACGTGGTCGAGGTCGTGCGGGCCGACGACTTCTACCGTCCCGCCCATCAGATCATCTACGACATCATCACCGAGCTCTATGGCCGGGGCGACCCCGCCGACGCGGTCACCGTATTCGGCGAGCTGCAGAAACGCGGTGAGGTGGCCCGCGTCGGCGGCGGCGCCTACCTCCACACCCTCACCGCCGTCGTGCCGACCGCCGCGAACGCCGGCTACTACGCGCGGATCGTCCGCGAGCAGGCCATCCTCCGGCGGCTGATCGAGGCCGGCACCCGCATCGTCTCCTACGGCTACGGCGGACAGGACGAGGAGGTCGACGAGATCGTCGACCGTGCCCAGGCCGAGATCTACAAGGTCACCGAGCGGCGCACCTCCGAGGACTACGTCCCGCTGGCCGAGATCATGCCGGGCGCCCTCGACGAGCTGGAGGCCATCGGCGGCCGGAACGGCCAGATGGTCGGCGTGCCCACCGGCTTCCAGGACCTCGACGCCCTCACCAACGGCCTGCACCCCGGCCAGATGATCGTGGTCGCGGCCCGACCGGCGATCGGCAAGGCGCTCGCCCTCGACACGCCGCTGCCCACTCCGGACGGCTGGACGACCATGGGTGAGGTCAGGCCGGGTGACCACCTGCTCGGCGCAGACGGCAAGCCGACCAGGGTCGTCGCGGCGACGGACGCGATGCACGGGAGGCCGTGTTACGAGGTGGAGTTCAGCGACGGCACGGTGATCGTGGCCGACGCGCAGCACCAGTGGCGGACGACCACGCGCGCGAGCCGTCGGCAGAAGTCCGAGGCCAAGAACAGCCATTACTGGCCCGCCGAGTCGATCCGACGGGTCAGGGACGCATACGAGGCGGCGGCGAAGGAACCGGAGAGGCTCATCACCCACCGGGAGGCGTGTTCTCTCGTCGGTGAGGAGTTCCGTCATGTTCTTCACACGGTTCAGAAGAGGATCGGCGCGGCGGGCAGATCCCCTGTCCTCGCCGCCGGACCGGTTCGTCAGTACACGTGCAACGCTCCCTCGTACCGTTGTGGAGAGCTGTTCGAAGGGCTGTACGCACGGGTGTCCCAGCCGATCAGCGCCTCCCTCGCCGCGGAGCACAGGAGCGTCGTGACCACCGAGGAGATCGCCCGCACGCTGCGCTGTGCCTCCAGCGATGGGCGGCCCAACCACGCGGTGACCGTCGCGGCCCCGTTCGACCTCCCTGAGCGGGATCTTCCGCTCTCGCCCTACGCGCTCGGGGTGTGGCTGGGCGACGGTCACAGCGACGCCGCCCGATTCACCACGGTCGATCAGGAGATCATCTCCAACCTGGAGGCCGAAGGGCTGCGCGTCACCCGTGCGGGCTCCGACGTGACCTACTCGATGAGGCTGCCCGATCCGGAGCCGGTGGCGGAGCGATCCTGTGTGGTCTGCGGTGCTTCGTTCGTTCCGCAGACGTCCCAGGTGCGCACCTGCGGTCGCTCGTGCGGCGGGAAAGCCCGCCTGAGCTCCGAGCCGGTTCCGGCGCCCACCTGTCCGGACTGCGGCGGTCCTTCCAGCGGCATGAGGCAGTGTCAGACGTGCCGGAACCACCACGGCACGGTTCAGGCCGTTCTGCGGAGCCTCGGTGTCCTCGGTGACAAGCACATTCCGGAGATCTACCTCCGGGCCTCGGAGGGGCAGCGACGTGCGCTGCTGGCGGGGTTGCTGGACACCGACGGCTATGTCAGCCGCAACGGGCAGATCCAGTTCTCCGTCACGAACCGGAGGCTGGCCGAGGGTGCGCACGAGCTGATACTCAGCCTCGGCTACCGGGCGACCATGCGGACGAGACCGGTCAGAGGGAGGACCACGGACTCCTCCACCTGTTACATGATCAACTTCACGGCCTCGGAAAAGGTCTTCCGCCTGTCCCGCAAGGCCGTACGGCAGGTGACCGCGGCACACCCGTCGACGTCGGTCAGATACATCGTCGACGTGCGGCCGGTGCCCTCGGTGCCGGTGAGGTGTGTGCAGGTCGACAACGCCGACCACATGTACCTCGCGGGCAGGTCGTGCGTTCCCACACACAACAGCACTCTCGGCTTGGACTTCGCCAGATCTGCCGCCATCAAGCACCACATGACGACCGTCGTCTTTTCTCTGGAAATGTCCAGAAACGAGATTACGATGCGTCTGCTGTCCGCCGAGGCCCGGGTGGCGCTGCACAACATGCGGTCCGGCACGATGACCGACGACGACTGGGCCAAGCTGGCCCGGCGGATGGGCGAGGTGGCCGAGGCGCCGCTGTTCATCGACGACTCGCCCAACATGTCGATGATGGAGATCCGGGCCAAGTGCCGCCGCCTCAAGCAGCGCAACGACCTGCGCTTCGTCATCATCGACTACCTCCAGCTGATGTCCTCGCCGAAGAAGACCGAGAGCCGCCAGAACGAGGTCTCGGAGATCTCCCGGGCGATCAAGCTCCTGGCCAAGGAGCTGGAGGTGCCGGTCATCGCCATCTCCCAGCTCAACCGAGGTCCGGAGCAGAGAACCGACAAGCGGCCGATGGTGAGCGACCTGCGCGAGTCGGGAAGCATCGAGCAGGACGCGGACATGGTCATCCTGCTGCACCGGGAGGACGCCTACGAGCGCGAGTCGCCCCGGGCGGGCGAGGCCGACCTGATCGTGGCCAAGCACCGTAACGGCCCCACCGCGACGGTCACCGTGGCGTTCCAGGGCCACTACAGCCGCTTCGTCGACATGGCCCCGCACTGACCCGACCACGACGTCGCTCCGGCCCCGCGGTGGCCGGCCGTGCGTCAGCGGGCCGCGGCGTCCGCGGCGGGTGACCAGTGCGCCGGGTGGGCGAGCACCGGCGGCAACTTCGTGGTGGCGTCGCCCCGGGCCGCGTCGAGCTGCGACTGGATGAGGAAGATGCTCCCGGTGAGGTCGGCGCCGCGCAGGTCGGCGCCCCGCAGGTCGGCCCCGATGAGGTCGGCCCCGCGCAGGTCGGCCCCGCGCAGGTCCGCGCCGATGAGGTAGGCGCCCCTGAGGCTGGCCCCGCGCAGGTCGGCGCCCCGCAGCCTGGCGCCGATGAGGTCCGCTCCGCGGAGATCCTTGCCGCGGCCCTTCCCCGAGCCCTTCCCCTGACCCCTGCCCTGGCCCTTGCCCCGGGCCTTTCCGGCTCCCCGGTCCTGCGCCGGGACCTCGGCGCGGGCGAGCTCGCTCGCGCGCAGCAGCAGGGCGTTGACGTCCCGCCGGTGCGCCTCCAGGTCCAGCTCCAGCAGTTCCTCCGGGGCGCTCCGGGTGAGGCGCTCGGTCTCATCGAGCGCGCGGCCGAGCTCGGCGTGGATCGGCCGGGCCGGGCGCAGGGCGAGCGCCTCGGTGAGGTACCACAGCAGCTCGTGGAGCTGCCGCATGACCGGGAACACCTCGAACATCCGGCCAGCGGTCTCCGGGAACCGCCGCCAGTCGCGCCCGCCGAAGGTGACCTGGGAGATCTTCTGGCCCGCCCCGAAGCAGTCGAAGACGGTGCAGCCCGCGAAGCCCCGCTTCCTGAGGTCGCGGTGGATGCCGCAGCGGAAGTCGTCCCGCAGGTTGGGGCAGGCCTTCCCGGCGGGTTTGTCGATGGCGAAGTCCGAGGAAGCGGCGAAGGCCGGGGCGACGCAGCACAGCGCGAAACACCGCTCGCAGTCGGCGCGCAGGTCCCGGCGGCCGGGACGGCCCCCGCCCGCGGGCGCCGAAGCATCGGGGCCATCCGGGGTGTCCGGGGTGCCGGGGCGGGGTTCGGTGTGGTCGCGTCGCTCGGACAATGTGCGTGATCTCCTGCCGGGCCGGGTGGGGCCTCACCACCGAGTGGGTCGATGAAGGTTACCTCCGGAAGCCGTACGCCTGTTCATCCGCATCCCGGCCCGCCGGTTCCGGAAACGGGGGCCGGGAGCGGGAGGCGGTGTCAGTCGAGCGACACCAGGTCGGCGTAGCCGGGCGACCAGAGGTCCTCGACGCCGTCGGGCAGCAGCAGGACCCGGTCGGGTTCGAGCGCCTCCACCGCGCCCTCGTCATGGGTGACGAGCACGATGGCCCCCCGGTAGCCGCGGATCGCGCCGAGGATCTCCTGCCGCGAGGCGGGGTCGAGGTTGTTGGTGGGCTCGTCGAGCAACAGCACGTTGGCGCTGGAACAGACCAGCGTGGCCAGGGCGAGCCGGGTCTTCTCGCCGCCGGACAGCACCCCCGCCGACTTGCCGGCGTCGTCACCGGAGAACAGGAACGAGCCGAGGATCCGCCGGGCCTCGCCGTCGGTGAGATGCGGCGCGGCGGCCGCCAGGTTCTCCCGGACCGAACGCGCGAGGTCCAGCGTGTCGTGCTCCTGGGCGTAGTAGCCCAGGCGGAGCCCGTGCCCGTGGACGACCGCGCCGGTGTCGGGCCGCTCACGGCCCGCCAGGATCCGCAGCAGGGTCGTCTTGCCCGCGCCGTTCAGGCCCAGGACGACCACCCGGCTGCCGCGGTCCACGGCCAGGTCGACGCCGGTGAAGACCTCCAGCGAGCCGTAGGACTTGGACAGGCCGGTCGCGGTGAGCGGCGTCCTGCCGCAGGGAGCCGGTTCGGGCAGCCGGATCCGGGCGACCTTGGCGGCGCGCCGTTCGGGTTCGAGTTCGGCGAGCATGCGGTGGGCGCGGCGGGCCATGTTCTTCGCCGCGCTCGCCGTGCCGACGCTGGCGCGCATCCTGTCCGCCTGGGCGAGGAGGGAGCCGGCCTTGCGCTCGGCGTTCACCCGCTCGCGCCTGCGCCGCCGCTCGTCGGTCTCGCGCTGGGCGAGGTACGCGCGCCAGCCGACGTTGTGGACGTCGATGACCGCGCGGTCGGCGTCCAGGTGGAGGACCCGGTTGACGGTCGCCTCCAGCAGGCCGGTGTCGTGGCTGATCATGACCAGCCCGCCCCGGTAGGAGACGAGGAAGTCGCGCAGCCACCCGATCGAGTCGGCGTCGAGGTGGTTGGTGGGCTCGTCGAGCAGCAGCGTGTCATGGCCGGCGAACAGGACGCGGGCCAGCTCGACCCGCCTGCGCTGCCCGCCGGACAGGGTGCCCAGCGGCTGGGCGAGCACCCGGCCGGGCAGTCCGAGGCCGGCCGCCGCCTGGGCGGCCTCGGCCTCGGCGGCGTACCCGCCGCGGGCGAGGAACTCCTCCTCGGCGCGGGCGTAGGCCCGCATCGCCCTCTCCCGGGCCGTCCGGTCGTCCGAGGCCATCGCGAGTTCGGCGGCGCGCAGCGAGCGGACGACCTCGTCGAGGCCGCGGGCGGACAGGACGCGGTCCTGCGCGGTGACACCGAGGTCCCCGGTCCGGGGGTCCTGGGGGAGGTGCCCGACGGAGCCCACGACGGTCACGGTGCCGGCGGCGGGCTGTTCCTCGCCGGCGAGGATCCTCGTCAGCGTGGTCTTGCCGGCGCCGTTCCGGCCGACCAGGCCGATCCTGTCACCGGGGGAGACGCGGAAGGAGGCGTCGGAGAGGAGGGTACGGGCGCCGACACGGATATGGACATCGCTTACGGTAAGCATGGAGATACACTCCGGATTCGCTCAAGGACACAGGAATGACGCGGAACCTGTGTCCGAGCTAGGAGATCCGGGGCAGAGCCATGCCCGGCATCTTAGGAGGGGGCCCGTCGCGGTGTCGAAGGGTTTTCCGCCACCGTGTGTCTTCTCCGACGCCGCTTCCTGACGCGGCACCTGTGGAACCTCCGCCATCCCGCCGGCAGGCCCCTTACCGCGTCACCCGGGCGGTCCGCGCGTCCTACGCCCCGCCGGCCGATGCCCCGTGGACCACCAGGGCCCAGGCGAGGCAGCCGAAGGCCGCCGTCGACGCCGCCGCGCGGATGACGTTCCAGCGCACCCACGCCGCCTCGAATTGCTCTCGCGCCGCCGCGAGGTCACCGGTCCCAGCCGCGGCGAGCCGGTCGTTGAGCGGCACGTTGACCGCGAAGGTCACGGCCAGGACGAGGCCGTACAGCACGAGGGCGGCCACGATCCAGGGCAGCGCCGGCCGGCCGTCCCCGCGCAGGTGGAGCGCCGCCGCCAGCAGGGTCAGCACCAGCGCGCCGCCGAAGGCGAGGGCGAACCAGCCGTTGAGGATGGCCACGTTGATCTGCCGCATCGCCTCCACGAAGGTACGGTCGCCGCCGCGGCCCAGACCGGGCATGACCGCGTAGGCGAAGGCGGCGAACAGGCCGGCCGTGAGGCCCATGGCGAGGGTGGACGCGACCAGGGCGGCGCTTCTGAACAACTCGAACATCGCTTTCTCCATCACATCTAGCGAGGGGACCGCCGGGTTACCCGGTAGGGGAATCGCTTCCTTGATATGGTTCCTGTGTTCGAAACGGGCAGGGCTTGTCCGTCGCCTACCTCAGCCGAGGGAAGCGAGAAGCCGCTCCCCTCGGGGAGCGGAGGAGTCACGAACAGGGGTCGGGTGTCCACACGGGGGGGCGGACCCTTCGGGAGTGGGCGCGGCCCCGCCCCGCACGGGCGGGCGCGGGCCGCTTTGTCGGCGCGGGTCTCCGGCGTCCGGACGGTCCGGCGCGGTCAGGCGTTCCAGACGCCGGTCGCGGCGGTCTCGTGGGCGTAGTCGGTGAAGTCACGGGGCTCCCTGCCCAGGACGCGCCGGACGCCGTCGGCGAGGTGGGCGTTGCGTCCGTCCAGGACCCTGGCGAACAGTCCGGCAAGCATGGCCGCCTCCCCGGCTGGCACGCCCTGTTCCACGAGTCCGGCAGTGTACTCCTGCGGAGAGACAGGCACGTACCGGACATCCCTGCCCGCCGCCTCGGCGATCTCCCGAGCCGCGTCGGTGAAGGTGAGCAGGCGGGGGCCGGTCAGTTCGTGGATCCGGCCCGCGTGGCCGTCCCGTGTCAGCGCCGCGACGGCGACGTCCGCGATGTCCTCGGCGTCGACGAACGGCTCCGCCACCGTCCCGGCCGGCAGGGTGATCACTCCGTCGAGCACCGGTCCCAGCAGGTGGTGCTCACTGAAGTTCTGGCAGAACCAGCTCGCCCGCAGGATCGTCCAGTCGGTGCCGCACGCCTCCACCTCCCGTTCGCAGGCGCGGGCCTCCTCCTCGCCCCGGCCCGACAGCAGCACCAGCCGCCGGACCCCGCTTCCCGCCGCCAGGCGGGCGAACGCGCCGATCGCCTCCACCGATCCGGGGGCGGCCAGGTCCGGCTGGTACGTCACGTACACCGCCTCCGCGCCCCGCAGCGCGGGGGCCCAGGTGGCCGGCTCCTCCCAGTCGAACGGGAGCGCGGTCGAGCGAGAGACGGCCCGCACCGGCAGGCCCTGGGCCGCGAGCCGCGCGGCCACCCTGCGGCCGGTCTTGCCCGTGCCGCCCACAATCACCGTTGTCTTCTGCATGTCTCCAGTCAAGTACCGCTCGATGAGACTTTCCATGGCGTAAAAGCTCATCCTCATATTCGAGCGTCTATCGTGGAGAGGGTGGGCGTACTCGTCACCCTGTGGACCATGCGCCCAACCCCGCCGACCATGCGCCACGAGCGGTGCCACCCATCACAGTGGGTGCCGCTCGCGCGCCACGAGCGGCACCCCTCCATCACAGCGGGTGCCGTTCACCCACCTCGAACGGCATCGCCCCCGTTCGCACCCGGATCAGAGCGCGAAGTCCACGGCGAACTCCCGGTACACCCGCTCCCTGGCCGCCTGGGCCTTGGGCGAGTACGCGGCGTAGAAGGACCTCCCGCACTCCAGGTCCTTCAGGGCATCCTTGATCTCCCCGTCCAGGTACGGCTTGGCCTCCTCCGGCTTCAGCACCGGCTTCATGGTCAGGACGCGGCCCTTGGGCACCTTCGGCAGCGGACCCTTGTGCTGCCTCTTGGCGACCTCCGTGGCCTGCTTCGTGTACCGCGACCGGCCGAGCTCGGCCAGGGCCGAGGGCTTGGTCCGGCCGACGCCCAGGCACGTGGCGAACCGCCCGCCGAGTCGCGCGAGCTCCTTGTCCTTGTCGAGCGCGGCCAGGGACCTGTCCGTCGCCGCGTCGAGCTTGGTGAGGTAGTCGTCGAACGAGGTGACGGTCTTGCCCAAGTGCTGCTCGACGGCCTTGGCGAAGCAGCCGTCGTCGGCGGCGCGCCACTTCTTCAGCTCGTTCGCCGACATCGCCATCAGGTTCTCGTTGTTCGGGTTCTCCCCCGACACGGGGTTGACCACCGGGTCGTGCGGATAGACGAGCCTGGACCAGACACCGTAGCCGTACTTGGCCCGGTACGCGCGCAGCGCCGCGTGGTCACCCGCGAGCCGCTCCCGCTCCCCGTCCTGCCACTCGCGCCTGATCACCGGTTCGGCCAGGTAGGTGAAGCCTCGCTCCTGCATGCAGGCGACGCGCGTCTCCTCCATGACGGCCTTCTTCTCGTACACGGCCTCCGCCCCCGGTGAGGTGAGACCGCCGAACGAACCGACGAGCAGGGTGGCCGCGACGGCCTTCGCTGCGACGAACATGGCAATGCTCCTTCATCTGTGTGGACATGCGAAACAGAACTCCCGGCCGAGAAGGCCGGATCGGGGAAGGTCTCAGCAGGGGATCTTCATGCGGGACGCCTTCGATGACACCTCGGGCAGCCCGGGGACGAGATCGACGGCGAGTACGGCGGTGCCGTTCACCTCGCCCTTCCTGGCCGTGAACTCGCTGGTGGGCAGCCTCACCTTTCGGTCCCTGGTGTTCACCGTGCGCTCGCCCAGGTAACGGTAGGTTCGCCGGTCGAAGATCATCTCGGACCGGGTGCCGTCGCCCTCGTCCATGGCGACGGCCAGGCCGGGGCGGCCCGCGACGTCAACGGCGTCGGGGACGAGCACGACGCCGTCCAGCCCGGCGGCCACCCGGTACAGCGCGGCGCCCAGGCTTGGGCGTACCACGGACTCGGCGACCAGCTCCCGGAGGGAGGACCAGATGCGCGACGGCTCCTCGCCCGTGTCAGCCACGATCTTCGCGCGCACCCGGACGGGGTCCGTCGGCCAGGCGCTCAGCCGGGCGTAGGCCGGCCGGCCGGGGCAGGCCGCCGGCTCGTACACGGTGTCCTCGGGGCCGCGGTCCCAGCGGTTCCGGGGTGCCGGTCCCGTGGCCGACAGGCCCCGCTCGCGGCTCAGCCAGGGCTTTCCCACATCGGCGGCCTCCCAGCGCTCCTCGCTGACCAGCACCTTGGTGTGCCGCGTCCCGCCCGACCCGTCCTCGGTGTACAGGCTGCGCTGGGTCAGTCTCCTGGTGTGGACGTACTGGCCGCGGGCCGGCACCGTGTCGGGCTGGCCGGACGCGGCCCGCGCGGCCAGGGTGAGCAGCGTCTTGGCGTCGGCCGGCGGCGCGGCGATCAGATACCCGGGGGTGTGCGGGCCGGAACCGCCCAGACCCACCTCGGTGACGAGGATGCCGGCGGTGAGCGTTACCGCCATCGCGCCGACCAGGGCGACGCGCCGGACCGGCAACGCGGTACGCCACCCGCGGCGCGGACGGTCGAAGCGGGACACCAGGGCGGTACGGGAACCCGCCAGGTCGCGCTCGGTCGCCTTGGGGACCTCGGCCCACAACCGGGCGAGCTCCTCCATCTCATCCATGGTCTGCCCCTTCCAGTGCCCGGCGGACCTTCTTGCGCGCTCGGTTGAGCCGGGATCGCACGGTCCCGACCGGGACGTTCAGCGCCTCGGCCACCTCCTCGTACGTCAGCTCCGCCCACGCCACCAACAGCAACACGTCCCTGTCCCCGGTGCGTAACCCGGCCAGTGCCGCCACCAACGGCCCGTTGACCGCCAGCGTGCCCACCTCGTCCTCCACCGGCCCGCCGGTGATCTCCACCGGATCCACGCCGCCGCGCACGTAGGCGCGATAGCGGGCCATCTCGCGCCGCCGCCGCTTGCCGATCACATTCGAGGCGATGCCGTACAGCCAGGGCCGGGCATCGGCCTGACCGAGCCGGTAGCGGTGCCGGTGTTCGAACGCCGTCAGGAACGTCTCCGACACCACGTCCTCGGCGGAGTCCTGACCGAGCCTGCGGGCCGCGTAACGGTGCAGGGCGGGCGCGTGCCGGTCGAACACCGTGGCGAATGCCTCCGGATTCCGCAGTGAGCGGTGGATCAGGTCGGCGTCGGCGGCCTCGGCTGTCGCCGGTTGGGCCATGGACTGGTCAGCTCCTTCACGCGGTGCCTAAGCCCGGAAAATGGGCGGATTCGCTGGTATTTACCGTTGCTCCGCCGAAGAGTTCACGCCGGGCCGATCTTTCTCCGCGGGCCGTTCGGGCTCATTCGGGCGAGGGCCCGTGGGCGAAGCGATCGATCCGGCGGCGCGTCGCGGGCTGATCCGGCGGCGGTTCCTCGCCGCGGGCCGGTCCGCCGCCCGGCGTCCGTCTCGTCCGGGCCCTGGATCCCACGACATCTCCATCCCCGGTTAAGCGTTCCGGATGAGACTCCAAAAGCCGAAAGAGCGATATTTCATATTTGAACGTCTAAGATGGGGCCATGGACGCACTCGCCGGTCTGCTGGACGGGCCGCGGGCCCACCGGGCCTTCCTGCTGCGCTCGCTCCTGGATCCCCCGTGGTCCCTGCGGATCCAGGACGAGGCGCCGCTCACCCTGGTCACCGTGACGCGGGGCCGGGCGTGGATGATCCCCGACGACGGCGAGGCCGTACGGCTGGACGCGGGGGACGTCGCGATAGCGCGCGGCCCCGACCCCTACACGGTCGCCGACGACCCGGCCACCCCCTGGCAGGTGGTGATCCACCCCGGCCAGCGCTGCACCACGCTGGGGGGCGAGCCGCTGGAGGAGGAGATGGGCCTCGGCGTGCGCACCTGGGGGAACAGCTCCGACGGATCGACGGTGCTGCTCACCGGCACCTACCAGATGCGCGGGGAGGTCAGCGGGCGGCTGCTCACGGCGCTGCCGCCGCTGCTGGTCCTCCCCGGGGAGGGCGGCGACCATTCCCTGACCGCGCTGCTCGACCAGGAGATCGTCAGGGACGACCCGGGCCAGGAGGCCGTCCTCGACCGGCTGCTCGACCTCCTGCTCATCACCGTGCTGCGGAAGTGGTTCTCCCGGCCCGAGGCGGAGGCCCCGACCTGGTACCGGGCGCACGCCGACCCGGTGGTGGGCCGCGCGCTGCGGATGATCCACAACGACCCGGCCCACCCCTGGACCGTGGCCGGGCTGGCCGCCGGGGCAGGCGTGTCCCGGGCGTCGCTGGCGCGCCGCTTCACCGAGCTGGTCGGCGAGCCGCCCATGGCGTTCCTCACCGGCTGGCGGCTGGCCCTGGCCGCCGACCTGCTGCGCGAGACCGACGCCACCGTCGGCGCGGTGGCCCGGCAGGTCGGCTACGGCGGCCCGTTCGCCCTCAGCGCCGCCTTCAAGCGCGCGTTCGGCGTCAGCCCGCAGCGGTACCGCGAGGCGGGGGTGCCCGGAACCGGAGCCGGAGCGGCCGGGGCCGCGGTCAGCCGGCCGGGCGCGTGACGACCGGGCGCGTGTGGGTGGTGAGACGGCCGTCCGCGAGGACGTGGATGGAGATCTGCGGCGGGAAGCCGTAGTCGATCGGCTCGGCGGCGGGAGACTCCTGCGGCAGCAGCAGGGTCGAGACGACGCCGGGGGCGACGAGCACGGGCAGTCCGGCGAAGGTGGTGCTCGCCGCGGTGTGGGCGTGGCCGGTGAGCACCGCCGTCACCCGCGGATGCCGCCGCAGGACCTCCGCCAGCCGCTCCGGCGCGCGCAGACGGATCTCGTCGACGTACGGGATGCCCAGCGACACGGGCGGATGGTGCATGCCCACCAGCGCGGGCGTACCGGGGTCCTCGGCGAGGACGGCGTCCAGCCAGGCGAGCGTCTCGTCCGAAAGGAAGCCCTCCGGCCGGCCCGGGACGCTGGAGTCGCACAGCGCCACGGTCAGGCCGTCGAGCCGCAGGACCTGGTCGACCGGGCCGTCGCCGTCGCCGTCCTGGCCGAGGAGGACCTTGCGGAACGCCGCCCGGGTGTCGTGGTTGCCCGGGCACATGACCGTGGGGTGGCGGGAGGCGAGCAGTTCGCGCGCGGTCTCGTACTCCTCGACCGTGCCGTGGTCGGCGACGTCCCCGGTCACGATCACGGCGTCCAGCGGGCCGGGCAGGCCGTCCAGGTGCCGCATGACGGCCCGGGTCCTCTCAACGCTGTCGGGGGAACCGCCGATGTGGGTGTCGCTCACGTGCGCCAGTGTCAGCATGCCGCCAAGCGTCGCACAGACGACCGCCGGTCCCGGGCGTCCCGGGAGGGTCAGGGCCGGTCGCCGCGGGGGTCGAGGGGGCGCTCGAAGAAGGTCTCCAGCACCACCACGGTCCGGGTGCCGGTGACTCCGCGCACATCGTGCAGGTGTTTCAGCACGGCTTGCAGGTCCTCGGTGCTGGAGGTGCGCACCTTCACGAGCAGCGAGGCGGACCCGGCGACGACGTGGGCCTCCTCGATCCAGGGGAGCGCGGCCAGTGCCTCCGCCGTCTCCGCGCCGCCCATCCACGCGTTGGCGTCGATCATCACGAACGCGGCCACGCCCTTGCCCACCGCCGCCGGGTCGACCTCCACCGAGGTCCGTCTGATCACCCCGCGTCGGCGGAGTTTGCGCACACGCTCGTGGGTGGCGCCGCTGGACAGTCCGACGGCCTCGCCGAGCGCCGCGTACGACTGGGTGGCGTCGGCCTGGAGCAGGGCGAGGAGTTCACGGTCGATATCGTCCACGATGACATCGTAGCGCCGAACCAAAATCCGTATTTCGCCACTTGACCGAATGATGTCTTGTGAGATTAGGTTCACGCAGGATTAGATTCGGAAGGTGCGGTATGGAAGTGATCGAGGCATGTTTTGAGGTCCTGGACGACCGGTTCCGGGCATGCCGGGGCGACGACCGCATCGAGCGGCTCGCCACGGGCTGCCGCTGGGCCGAGGGTCCGGTCTACTTCCCCGCGGGCCGGTTCCTGCTCTGGAGCGACATCCCCAATGACCGGATGCTCCGCTGGGACGAGACGACCGGTGCGGTCGGCACGTTCCGGCAGCCCGCCGGACACGCCAACGGCCATACCGTCGACCGCGAGGGCCGGCTGGTCTCCTGCGAGCAGGGGAACCGCCGGGTCACCAGAACCGAGCACGACGGCTCCATCACGGTCATCGCCGACCGGTGGCGGGGGCGGAGGCTGAACAGCCCCAACGACGTGGTGGTGCGGTCGGACGGCTCGATCTGGTTCACCGATCCGTCCTACGGCATCGACAGCGACTACGAGGGGCACCGGGCGGAGAGCGAGATCGGAGCCTGCCACGTCTATCGCGTGGACCCGGTCACCGGGGAGGTCGCGATCGTGGCCGACGACTTCGTCCGCCCCAACGGCCTGGCCTTCTCCCCCGACGAGTCGACGCTCTACGTCGTCGACACCCGAGCCGGTCACCTTCGGGCGTTCGAGGTGGGCGAGGACGGCGCGCTCACGGGCGGCGCGGTGCTCGCCACCTGCTCCTCCGGGATCTTCGACGGTCTTCGCGTGGACACCGACGGGCGGATCTGGGCCGCGGCCGGGGACGGTGTGCACTGCTTCGACCCGGACGGCACGCTGATCGGAAAGATCCGTTTCCCCGAGGCGGTGTCCAACCTGTGCTTCGGCGGCGCCAAGCGCAACCTGCTGTTCGTCACCGCCACCACCTCGCTCTACTCGATCATGCTAACCGTCAACGGCGCCACCCGGCCTGCGGCACCCGGCCGCCGCGACCCGGTCGACGCCGTCCGGGTGCCGTGACCGGTGCGGCGGTGTGATCCGGGCGGTGCCGTGACCCGGTGCGGCGGGCGTCGGTCGCCGTGATCGGGTCGGTGCCGCCGGGATCCGCCCCGGGTCACTCCCACCGGAACAACCGCGCCGCCAGCGCGCCGGTGGCCAGCACGGTCACCGCCATCACCGCCAGGTGCAGCGGCTGCGGCGCGTGGCCCGCCCAGGTGTCACGGATCGCCTGGCCGAACGGCGCCAGCGGCAGGAAGTCGCCGATCCGGCGAATCAGGTCCGGCATCAGCTCGCGGGGGATCCACATGCCCGCCACGAACAGCAGCGGGAACATCAGCAGCGAGCCGATCCCGGACGCGACCTTCGAGCTGGGCGCGACGGCGGCGACCAGCAGGCCGAGACCGAGCACCGAGGCGGTGCCGAGCGCGAACACGCCGGTGAACGCCAGGAGGTTCCGGGGTACGGCCACGCCGAGGAACAGGTGACCCAGCACGATCAGCAGGACGGTGGCGACGACCGCCACCGCGAGGTTGTTCACCACCTGGGCGACCAGCAGCCGGACCGGACTGACCGGGGTGGTGGACATCCGGCGCAGCACGCCGTTCTCCCGGTAGGCGACCAGCGTGGCCGGCAGCGCCGTCAGCGCCATCGTCACCACCGACAGGATCACCATCATGCCGGGGAGCTGGGTGTCGATGACCCGCTGCCCGCCCAGCGCCGGGTCCGGCTCGCCGAAACCGGGAATGCTGCCCAGCCCCAGCAGGAGGGCCAGCGGGAGCAGGACGGCGAAGATCGGCCCGGCCGGGTCGCGGAGGAAGAGCCTGGCCTCAGTGATGATCATCTTGTTCATGCGGAGATCTTCTTTCCGGTCAGGGCGAGGAAGGCGTCGTCGAGGGTGGCCTGCTCGATCCGCAGGTCGGCCGGTATGACACCGGCCGCGGTCAGGGCGGAGACGACCGGCGGGAGGAGGTCGCCGGTGCCCGAGACCTCGACCCGGCCGTTCTCGTGCCGAACCCCGGTCACCTCCGGCAGGGCGCGCAGGATCGCGTCGTCGAACGGGTGGGAGGGCCGGAACCGTACGCGCTGCGGGCTGCCGATCCGCGACACCAGCCCCTCCGGGCTGTCGAGGGCCACCACCCGGCCGGAGTCGATCAGCGCGAGCCGGTCGCAGAGCCGTTCGGCCTCCTCCATGAAGTGGGTGACCAGCACGATCGTCACCCCGTCGGCGCGGACCTGCTCGATGAGCTCCCAGGTGTCGCGGCGGGCCTGCGGGTCCAGGCCGGTGGTCAGCTCGTCGAGGATCGCCACGCGGGGCCGGCCGACCAGCGCCAGGGCGATGGAAAGCCGCTGCTGCTGGCCGCCGGAGAGCCTGCCGTAGTAGGCGTCCCGCCTGGCGGAGAGCCCGACCCGCTCCAGCAGCGCGCCGGTGTCGGCGGGCGCCGGGTAGAAGGAGGCGTACAGGTCGAGCGCCTCCCACACCTTGATCTTCGCCGGCAGCGCGGAGCTCTGCAGCTGCACGCCGAGGTTCCTCCTGACCTCGGCGGGGCCCAGGCCGCCGAGCACCCGGACGGTGCCGGAGTCGGGGACGCGCAGGCCCGCCACGCACTCGACGGTGGTGGTCTTGCCCGCGCCGTTGGGACCGAGGACGCCGAAGATCTCGCCCTCCTCGACGGTGAACGAAACGCCGTCCACCACGTTCCTGCCGCGGTATTCCTTGCGGAGATCGCTGACTTCGATGACCTTCATGACGACGACGTTAGGAATCCGGCGGATCACGCGGAATCCACCTGGGCACCCGGCCGGGTGTACCTAGCCACACCCCGGGAGTGCGGCCGGCTTCATTGGGCGGCCGGCGCCGGTCGTCCACACTGTTGGACATGAGACGACACGCGGTGATCTTCGGCCGGGCGGCGGGACTGGGCGCGCTGGCCCTGCTCGACATCCCGCTGCTGGTGCTGACCCTGCTCACCGCCGTGACGACCACGCTGGGCCTGATCTTCTTCTGCTTCATACCGGTGAACAGGCTCGTCCGGCGCCGCACCATGCTCGCCCGGCGGCTGGCCGGCAGGTGGCTGGGCGCCGAGACGGCGCCGCCCTACCTGCCGCCCCCGCCGCCGCCCAGGCCCCAGCCCGACGGCTGGTACCGCTACGAGCGCCAGCTCTACAAGACGCCGTGGTGGCCCGCGTGGAACGACCGCTGGAAGTGGATGTTCGCCGACCCGGCCACCTGGCGGGACCTGGCCTGGCTCTGGCTGAACCCGCTCGCCGGCGGGAGCCTGCTGCTCCTGCCCCTCGCCGCGGTCTGGTACGGCCTGACCCTGCCGTGGACCTGGGCCCCGCAGGCCGCGCCGCTGGGACTCGCCGTCGCCGCGGCCGGGGTGGCCGCGGTGCCGTGGCTGCTGCGCCTCTACGGCTGGTGGACCCACCTGTGCCTCGCGCCCACCGTCAGGTCGATCCTGGCCGGCCGCCTCCAGCGGCTCGACCAGGTTCGGCAGGAGGCGGTCGACTCCCAGGCGGCCGAGCTGCGACGGATCGAGCGTGACCTGCACGACGGCGCCCAGGCCCGGCTGGTGGCCATGGGCATGACGCTCGGCGCGGTCGAGGAGCTGGTGGACAGAGACCCCGCCGCGGCCAAGGCGCTGCTGGCCAAGGCACGCGACGCGTCGTCGGTGGCGCTGACCGAGCTGCGCGACCTGGTCAGGGGCATCCACCCGCCGGTGCTGGCCGAGCGCGGCCTGGGCGACGCGGTACGGGCGCTGGCACTGGACAGCCCGCTGAAGGTCTCGGTCACCGTCGATCTGAAGATCCGGCCGGAGTCCCCCGTCGAGTCGGCGGTCTACTTCTCGGTCAGTGAGCTGCTCACCAACGCGGCCCGGCACGGCGGCGCGGACCGCGTGTGGATCGACATCGGCATCCGGGGCGGGGCGCTGCGGGTGACCGTCACCGACGACGGCTCGGGCGGCGCGGACCCGTCACGGGGCAGCGGCCTGCGTGGCGTCGAGCGGCGGCTGGCGGCCTTCGACGGGGTGCTCGCGCTGAACAGCCCGCCCGGTGGGCCGACCACGGCCACGATCGACCTGCCGCTCGCGCGGGTGCCCGGCGCCGAGCGGGAGAAGCCGCCGCTGACGAAGCGACAGGGCGTCGTCGTCGCCCTCGGCTGGGGTCTGGGCTGGCTGCCGCTGTTCCCGCAGGGACTGGTCCCGATGTTCCTGAAGATCTTCGGCACCGGGGAGAAGAGCTGGTTCCTCGCCCTGCACCTGCCCTCGCCGTGGCAGTGGCCGCTGATCGTCCTCAACATCACCATGGGCCTCGCCCTGTACGGTATGGCCATGGCGATCCCCGTCGCACACTCGCGCCGGCACCTGATGTCCCGGGCCGGCGCACTCCTGGAGACGGACCGGTGAGCCCGCGCGTCGTCATCGCCGAGGACCTCCACCTGCTGAGGGAGGGCCTGGTCCACCTGCTCCAGGCCCACGGGTTCGAGGTCGTCGCGGCGGTCGAGACCGGGCCCGAGCTGCTGCGGGCGCTGGTCGGCGAGCGCCCCGACGTCGCCGTGGTGGACGTGCGACTGCCGCCCACGTTCACCGACGAGGGCCTCCAGGCCGCGTTGGCCGCCCGCAGGGAGGTCCCCGGCCTGCCGGTGCTCGTACTGTCCCAGCACGTCGAGCAGCTGTACGCGCGTGAGCTGCTCGCCGACGGCTCCGGCGGGATCGGCTACCTCCTCAAGGACCGGGTGTTCAACTCCGGGCAGTTCGTCGACGCGGTCCGCCGGGTCGCCGACGGGGGCACCGCGATGGACCCCGAGGTGATCGCCAAGCTGCTGGCCAGCAACGCCCGGCACGAGCCGCTGGGCGCGCTGACCCCGCGGGAGCGGGAGGTGCTGTCCCTGATGGCCGAGGGGCGTTCCAACGCCGCCATCTCCCAGCGCCTGTACCTCAGCGAGAGCGCCGTCGGCAAGCACACGGCGAGCATCTTCGGCAAGCTCGGCCTCGGCCCGTCGGACGACGACAACCGCAGGGTCCTCGCCGTCCTGGCCTACCTCGACGCGGCCCGGGAGAGCTGAGACCTTCACGAGGCCCCGGCCGCGACGTCGCGCGGAGGGCCGGGCCGAACCGCGCCATCGCCGGGGAAGCATGGGGCCGCGCGGTCACCCCGACACCCGGCCCCGTGCGGGAACGGCCCGGCTTTCGGGAAACGCCGGAGCATATGGGCTTTGCGGGGGTTCTGTCGGTCACACCGGCTACCTTCTGATGGGTACGGCCCGCGATTCCGCTGTGCCGTTCAGGACGAAGGGGTGATCAGGTGAAGTTCCGGGTTAACCGTGATGTCCTGGCAGACGCCGTGGCCTGGTCGGCCCGGGCGTTGCCGAGCCGCCCGGCCGTCCCGGTGCTCTCCGGCCTTCTCCTGGAGGCCGGAGACGACATCGTGCTCTCGGCCTTCGACTACGACGTCTCCGCCCGGGTCTCGGCCGAGGCCGACGTGGCCGAGCCCGGCCGGGCGCTCGTCCCCGGCAGGGTCCTCGCGGAGATCACCCGCAGCCTGCCCGCCCAGCCGGTGGAGATCGTCACCAGCGGGGCCGAGGCGGTGCTGACCTGCGGGAGCATCGAGTTCGGCCTGCCCACCATGCCGGTGGAGGACTTCCCCGCCCTGCCCGCGACGCCGGCGAGGCTCGGTGCGATCGGCGGCGGCGTCTTCGCGACCGCGGTCGGGCAGGTCGCCCCCGCCACCAGCCGCGACGAGGCGCTGCCCATGCTGACCGGCGTCCGGATCGACATCGCCGGCGAGACCGTGACCATGGCGGCCACCGACCGCTACCGCATCGCGGCCCGGGAGTTCGACTGGCGGCCGGAGCGGCCCGATGCCACCGCCGCCGCCGTGGTGCCCGCACGGGCGCTCGTCGAGGTGGCCAAGTCGCTGCGCGGGGGCGAGGTGTCGATCGGGCTGGGCGACGGCGTCGCCGGGTTCGAGAGCGTCGACCGCAGCACCACGGTCCGCCTGCTCGATGAGCAGTTCATCGACTACCGCTCCCGGCTGACCGAGGACTGGCCGATCCGGGCCGACGTGCGGGTGGCCCCGTTCATCGAGGCGATCAGGCGGGTCGGGCTGGTCGCCGAGCGCAACACCGCGATCCGGCTGTCGTTCGACCACGGCCAGGTGTTCATCCAGGCGGGTGGTGGCGAGATCGGCCGCGGCGCCGAGTCCATGGACGTCGAGCTGTCCGGCGACGCCATCCAGATCGCCTTCCAGGCGCATTTCCTGCTCGACGGCCTGAGCGGGGTCGAGACCGAGTTCGCCCGGATTCACATGCAGTCCTCCAGCCGTCCGGCGCTCATCACCGAGGTCCCCGGCGA
This sequence comes from Streptosporangium sandarakinum, assembly GCF_013409935.1. Taxonomy (GTDB): domain Bacteria; phylum Actinomycetota; class Actinomycetes; order Streptosporangiales; family Streptosporangiaceae; genus Streptosporangium; species Streptosporangium nondiastaticum. The sequence continues at coordinate 3,655,076 of NZ_JACCCO010000001.1, forward strand.
CGCCGACCCCGCCTTCCGCTACCTCACGATGTCCCTGCGCGCGGTGTGACGCCGCCCCGGTCGTCCCGGAAGACGCGGGAACGCCGGTCCTGAGACGCGAGAACGCCCCGCCTCCCCAGCGACCCCGGAGGGAAGGAGACGGGGCGTTCCCATGTGCCGGTCGGGCCCGCGGATCAGTTGGCCAGTTCCTGGGCCTCGGTCAGGGAGATCAGGATGTGCTCCATGCACGCGTGACCGGCGCGCTCCGCGGCGGCCACGTCCCCGTCCGCGATGGCGCGGGCGATGGCGTCGTGCGGGATGTAGGTGCTGTTGATGGAGGTGCCCGCGGCGGTGATGCTGGCCCGCAGGGCGGCCGAGAAGTCCTCGTAGAGGTCGCTCAGCACCCGGTTGTGGGTCGCCTCGACGACCGCGATGTGGAAGGCGAGGTCGGCCTCGACGAACGCCTCGGGCCCGCCGGACTCCCAGGCCCGCTCGCGCTCGGCCAGGGCGCTCCGGATGCGGGCGATGTCGGCGTCGGTGCGCCGGGTCGCCGCCAGGCGGGCGGCCTCGACCTCCAGGGCGCGCCGCACCTCCAGGATCTCCAGCTGTTCGGCGGTGCGCAGCCTCCGCTGCATGGCCCCCGAAAGCTCACTCGTCGCGCGGACGTAGGTGCCGTCACCCTGGCGGCACTCCAGCAGCCCGGCGTGGGTGAGCGCTCGTACGGCCTCGCGCACGGTGTTGCGTCCGACCCCGAGCTGTTCGGCGAGCACGGTCTCGGTAGGGATTTTCGCGTGCATCTGCCAGGAGTTCGATGTGATCTGCTCCTTGAGCTGATCGATCACCTGGTCGACGAGGGACGCGCGCTGCGCCGTACGCAGACTCACAGTCCGCCTCCTCCGGGGAAACCAATCATCCTATGAGTCAATGACTGGTAGACCCTAATTATTCCGGAGGCTTGAAAACAAATCCAGTTCCGGCGGAGCGCCGATCTCTACCGGGCCAGAGCGGAGTCGACCGTCACCCCCACCATCGCGCTGCGCACTCCGGCGGCTTCCAGAGCCTTACGATACGCGCCCGCCTGTTCCTCGCCCGCTCCGGCTCGTCCGTACAGGTCACCCAGCTCACGCCAGGCCCGTGCCGCCTCGCGGTCGGGCGCGGAGCCCGCCGGGCGCGGCCTGTCGAGCAGCTGCCCGGCCCGGTGCAGGATGACCGGCACATCGCGGTCGCCGTGGGCGAGCGCGATCTCGGCGAGCAGGAGCTGCGCGGTCGCCGCGACGGGGCAGGCCCGCCCGTCCAGCATGGCGAGGGCGGCCCCGGCCAGCCGGGCGGCGTTCTCGGGGTCGTCGTCGGCGAACCGCACCCGGGCGAGGGCGACGAGGCTCCGGGCGTGCTCGTGGACGGCCCCGGGGAACGCGGCGAAGACGCGGCCGGCGGCGGTCACCAGCTCACCCGCCTGCTCCAGCGGCTCCTCACCCGTGGACGCGGCCAGCCGCGCCCAGCTCGTCGCGACACCGGCGAGCCGGAACGCCATCCGGGCCGGTCGGCCGGTCGCGATGGCGTCGTCGGCCAGGTGCACGGCCAGGGCGGAGTCCTCGCCCTCGGCCGCGACGAGGCTCGCCCGCCACAGCGCGTGGATCTCGGCGGTGCGGTTGACCACGGCGGGCATGCCGTTGTCCGCCAGAACCCGGCGGATGTAGGCCCTGCCCGGCGAACGCGGCTGCCGGGGGTTCTCGGTCTCCATGAGGGAGGCGGCGAGATCGACGGCGACCTCGCCCTGCGTCAGAGCGAGTCTCTCGACCTGGACGAGCGCCTGGGCGGCCAGATCGCGGGCGCGCAGGATGTCTCCGGCGCGCTGGTAACAGCGGCTCAGCGCCACGGTGAGGGGCAGGTCGGCCAGACGCTCGGGGTGGGCGGCCGCCTCGCGGCGGAGCCACTCGAACGCCTCCACGGCCGGCCCGATCCTCCCCTGGGCCTCCAGCGCCCGGGCGCGGCCGAACCGCGCGTGCGCGCCCAGCAGGACGTTCTCCTCGCCTGCCACCTTGACGATCTCGCCGAACCGCTCCGCGGCCACGGACGGGTCGCCGTGGAGGAGCTCCAGCTCGGCATGGCGCAGCCCGAGTTCGGTGTCGATGCGCTGGCGCGGTTCGATGCCGTGCAGCAGGAACTCGGTGGTGCAGCCCAGGCGTTCGGCGAGGAGGCGCGCGACCACGGGAGTCGGCGTGCGCTTGCCGGACTCGATGAGAGAGACGTAACTGTCGGAGAGGTCAGGCCCGGCCAGCTGGGCCTGAGACATGCGCCTACTGAGCCGCAGTCCGCGGACGCGGTCACCGATGGTTCCCTGACTCGGCATCTGATCTCTCAGGGCGGGGGATGGTCAATGTTCCCGCCATGATTGCACGAAGCAGTCGAATAAGGTAACCCCGCGTGAAAAATATCGGGTGGACTCTCCTCTAAGACACCGCGGTAAAGGACGAAGAGGTACTAATCATCGTCGCTTCCCCCGGGGAAGATCATCTGGCATACCTCAAGGTAGAGCGTCTCGGGGTAGGGAATGTAGGGAATCCTCGACAGGGCCTGGTCCTGACCGGCCGACTCCAGGACGAACTCGCCGTACCCCATCATGCGGCCGAGCAGCGACCGCTGGAAGCTCATGTCGGTGACCTTGCCCAGCGGCATCATGTCGACCTTGCGGGTGATCAGGCCCGTGGTGAGCAGCATCCGCTTGGACGTGACGACGAAGTAGTCGACCGACCACTCCGCCACCTTCCAGACGAAGCGGATCAGCAGCAGGAGCCAGGCCCACCAGACGACGACGAGGGCGCCGCCGCCGCCCTGGTCGCCGAGCCACTTGCTCAGCAGCCCGGCGATGATCAGGCCGCCGAAGACCTCGGCGACCGGGCGGAGCAGTACGGCCGGGTGACGCCGCACCATGATGACCTGGTGTTCGTGGGGGAGCAGGTAGCGGTTGACCGACGAGGGAGCTGAGTCCCCGTGGGTCACAAGCCTCATGACAGATGGGAGACGAACTGGGCCAGAGAATCGGCCGCGTTGTACACAGTGTCCATGGCGCTCCTCACCGTGCTGGCGGCGTCACCTGGTCGGGTGAACAGGAAGAACGCCACAAAAGCAATACCGCCGTACGTAAGAACCTTCTTGACCTGCACTTCGGCCTCCTGCAACCGCTAACCCACTGCACCCGCCGTATACATTACCCACGCCATTCGCCGGGTAAAGCGCTTCGGTCCATTACGTCTGGCCCCGTTCCGTAGACCTGGCGAATCGGACAGAATGGCTTTTTCCCGGTCACCCGCGCTCGCTCGCGACGAGCGCGAGAACCTCGAGATGCTTGCGGGCGATCCGCTCCACCAGTCCGGGATGGACGTGGCCGGTCACCTCCAGCGCGCCGTAGTGCGCCGCCTCCACGCAGCGGGTCACCGTGGCGGCCGGATGGATCCCGGAGAACTCGGCCCGCAGCGCGGCACTGACGGCCTCGTACGGGTCGGGCTCCTTGTCCGGCGTGATTCGCTCGCTCATGGTTCTCCCTGGTATGCGCCCGCGGCCCTCGCGGACCGGGGCACGCAAGAGCCGCTTTCGCTACTCTGAGTACCCAGAGAGTAACATTACGGAGTCGAAAGTTGTAGAACGCCCCTTCTATCGGAAGGGAAGTTTTCTCAGACGACCCCGTAAAGACGGTCACCGGCGTCGCCGAGGCCGGGGACGATGTAGCCGTTCTCGTTCAGCCGCTCGTCCACCGCCGCGGTGACCAGGCGGATCGGCCGGCCGCTGCCCGCGAACACCTGGTCCATGTGGGCGATGCCCTCCGGGGCGGCCAGCAGGCACAGCGCGGTCACGTCGTACGCGCCGCGCTCGAAGAGGAACTCGACGGCCGCGGCCAGGGTGCCGCCGGTGGCGAGCATCGGGTCGACCACGTAGACCTGGCGGCCGGACAGGTCGTCGGGCAGGCGGGTGGCGTAGGTCTCGGCCTTGAGCGTCGACTCGTTGCGGATCATCCCGAGGAAACCCACCTCGGCCGTCGGCAACAGCCTCGTCATGCCGTCCAGCATGCCCAGGCCCGCCCGCAGGATCGGCACCACCAGCGGGTACGGCTGCGCCAGCCGTACACCGCTGGCCGGCGCGACCGGGGTCTCCACGGTCACGTCGGTCACACGGACGTGCCGGGTGGCCTCGTAGGCGAGCAGGGTCACGAGCTCGTCGGCGAGGCGACGGAATGTGGGCGAATCCGTCTCCGCGTTCCGCAGCACGGTCAGTTTGTGTGCCACCAGCGGGTGGTCGACGACCAGGGTCTCCATGGAGGCCAACGGTATCCCGTATGCCGAGGTGAGGGATAACGGTGGAGTCCGTACGTGATGTGCCCCACTTTCACTTTGAGTTTGATCACGATTTGGTAGGAGAGACGTACGCTCGCAGGTTGGTTCTGAAAGCATTGACGCCCGGAGAGAACGCATCGGTGGGGATGGCCATGTCAGATCAAGAGGCACTCGACTTCGCCATCGTCGTCTACCGCGAGGACGACGTATGGGAGGCGGAGGTGCTCCCCACGGCCCTCACCTCCGACCTGGACGGCCTGATCTACGCTCTGCGCCAGCAGCCGAGCATGAGCGGCACGATTGGTCTGGTCGCCGTTGGGGATGAGTTCTTCGTGGCGCTACGGGTGTTCGGCGAGCGGGTGGACGTCTTCCTGTCCGACATCGCCGCGTCCTGGGACTTCCCGCTCGCCGAGCAGGTGCTGGAGTACCTCGACGTGCCGGTGCCCGACGAGGAGGAGCTCGACGCGATCCTCCAGGACGAGGACACCGCCCTTCCCGCCGGCGACCTCTCGATCTTCGCGGACCTGGGCCTCGACGAGATGGAGCTCGGCATCCTCTCCGGCGACGTCGACCTGCTTCCCGAGGACGTGCTGTCCAGCATCGCCGCGCGGCTGGGATTCTCCGAGCCGTTCGAACGCGCCATCGACTCGATGTTCGGCTGACCTTGGGAGATCGGCCATGTCCTCCAGCCCATCAGCAAGCAGCGTGTTCTCGGCGGCCTTCGTCCGCACCCCCGACGGGTGGAAGGGCGCGGAGGTCGATCTCGGCTCCGCCGAGATGGCGGACGACCTCGGTGACGCCGTCACCGAGCACCTCGGACTCGACGGCGACGAACTGGTCCTGCTGTGCGTGGAGGTGGAGGACGAATGGTTCGGGATCGTCCGCTACGACGGTGACGAGGAGCCCCGCGCCTTCCTCTCCGACGCGCAGGCGGGACTCTCGGAGGGGATCGGGGAGATCTTCAGCGATCTGGCCGGGGTCGCGCCGACCAAGGAGACGCCCGAGATCGGCGTACGGCCCGCCGGCGACTTCGAGCTGCTGGACGACCTCGGCGTCACCTCCGAGGAGCTGATCGAGCTCAGCATGGAGGAGGGCGTCCTTCCCGCGGACACGCTCTCGGTCATCGCCGAGCGGCTCTCGTTCGCCGACGAGCTCGACCGGCTGCGATGACCGTGGCGGGGTCCGGCGGGCCCGCCGGACCCGGCGGTTCCGGGGTGGAGGCCGGCTACATCCCCGTGATGCGGCTCGCTCTCGACCAGGCGGCGCGGGCCGGCGCCCGCGGAGAGGTGCCGGTCGGCGCGGTCGTCGTGGACGCCGAGGGCGCCGTGCTGGCCCGGGCCGGCAACGACCGCGAGTCCCTGGCCGATCCCACCGCCCACGCCGAGGTCCTCGCCCTGAGGGGGGCCGCGCGGGCGCGCGGGGAGTGGCGGCTGGACGGCTGCACGCTGGTGGTGACCCTGGAGCCCTGCACGATGTGCGCCGGCGCCGCCGTACTGGCGCGGGTCGACCGCGTCGTGTACGGCGCCGCCGACGCCAAGGGCGGCGCCGTGGGCTCGCTCTGGGACGTCGTCAGGGACCGCCGCCTCAACCACCGGCCCGAGGTGGTGAGGGGCGTGCTGGCCGACGAGTGTGCCGGGATCCTCACCGATTTCTTCTCCGTCCGGCGGATGCGCGAGCAATAGCGGTTATCCGGTAAGCTGCTCCGCGGTGGAGTCGCCTAGTGGCCGAGGGCGCACGCCTCGAAAGCGTGTGATGGGGCAACTCATCCGTGGGTTCAAATCCCACCTCCACCGCCACAGCGAAAGGCTCCCGGCGTCATCAGCCGGGAGCCTTTCCGTTTTCCGCCCTCCCGCCCCTCCGGCGGGCCGCGCCGGCTCAGTCGCCCGGCAGCTCCAGCACCCTGGCATGCAGGATCGAGCGCTGGTGCAGCGCCGCCCGCAGCGCGCGGTGCAGGCCGTCCTCCAGGTACAGCTCACCGCGCCACTGCACCACGTGCGGGAACAGGTCGCCGTAGAAGGTGGAGTCCTTGGCGAGCAGGGAGTGCAGGTCCAGCACCGCCTTCGTGGTGATCAGGGTGTCGAGCCGGATCTGCCGTGGCGGTATCTGCGCCCACTCGCGGTGCGAGAGGCCGTGGTCCGGGTAGGGCCGTCCGTCGCCGATCATCTTGAAGATCACACTATGTAGTTTATGAGAGCATCGGGTGTCGTGTTCGCCGGATGCCCACCGGGCGGCTCATCCCGCAGGTCGCGGGCCTCTCAGACGCCGCCCGCGAAGGTGTCGCACTTGTTGGGGTCGCCGCTCTCGTAACCGGTGGTGAACCACTTGACACGCTGCGCCGACGTTCCGTGGGTGAACCCCTCGGGGTCGACCCGGCCCTGGGTGCGCTTCTGGATGCTGTCGTCACCCACGGCCGAGGCCGCGCTGATCGCCTCTTCGATGTCGGTCTGGCTGAACGGCTTGGCGAACAGGCCGGTCTTGTAGGCGTTCTTGGCCCAGGCGCCGGAGTAGCAGTCGGCCTGCAGCTCCAGCCGGACCGAACCGCTCTCCGGTCCCTGCCGGTCCCCCTCCGCCTTGGCGTTGGTGCCGAGGAGGTTCTGCACGTGGTGACCGTACTCGTGGCCGACGACGTAGGCCTGGGCGAACGGGCCGCCCTTGGCGCCGAACCGGCTCTGGAGCTCGTCGAAGAAGCTGAGATCGAGGTAGACCCGCTGGTCGGCGGGGCAGTAGAACGGGCCGACCGAGGCGTCGGCGGCGCCGCAGCCGGTGTTGACCCGGCCGGAGAACATGACCGTCTTGGCCGGCGTGTAGTTCTGCACGACCTCGGGCCAGTAGTCCTGGATGCTGTTGACCACGCCGACGATCCGGCACTGCTCGTTCTGGTCGGCGTCCTGGCCGGTCTTGCACTCGGAGGCCAGGTTGGAGCTGGGGTTCACCGGGGCGGGATCGTCGCCGCCGGTGATGTTCCCGGGGTTGACGCCGAATATCAGAGCCACGATGAGCGCGATGATCCCGGCCGCGCCGCCGCCGACGGCGAGGCCACCGCCGGGGAAGCCGCCCCTGCCGCCGCTCTCCACCTGTGAGGTGTCGAGCCGGGCGTCATCTTTGAAGTCCATCGCCGATGTCCCTTCGGTCCGCTTGGGACCTTCCACTGCCCCGGGGAGGCCGGGACATTCCGGCGGAACCGGATGACGGACGGGAGGTCACGGCGCCGTGGCGTCCCCGCCCCGGTCCTCCTCGTGCCCTCCGGCTCCTCCGCGGCCCGGCGCTCCGCGTGGGAGAGCCGGGCCGGGCACCGCTCGCCGAACGTCACGCGCCCGCCGTGCCCGTCGAGCGTCCTGCGGGCGTGGCCCGGCTGGAAGGGGCGCGCGGGCCGACGCGGTGTGAGGACGGGCGGATACGACGAAGGGGCCGGGGCGCGTGTGCGCTCCGGCCCCTTCGGGCGGCGGAGGATAGGAGATTCGAACTCCTGAGGGGTTGCCCCCAACACGCTTTCCAAGCGTGCGCCCTAGGCCAACTAGGCGAATCCTCCGTGGAGAAGCTTACCGAACTTTCTGAGTGCGATGACCGCATATTCGGTGCCCCGAACACTCCGGTCAGACGTTAGACTGTCCTCGGACCCCTCGCGCGGCGTCATCCTGTGAACCTCCCCAGGGCCGGAAGGCAGCAAGGATAAGCAGGCTCTGGCGGGTGTGCGAGGGGTTCTCTTCGTTTCAGGACCCCTCGCAGGCGGGATGGTCGCATGAGTCTTGCGCTTTACCGCAAGTACCGGCCCGGGACCTTCGCCGAGGTCAAGGGCCAGGAGCACGTCACAGAGCCGCTGCGGCAGGCGCTGCGGAGCGGCCGGATCAGCCATGCCTACCTGTTCAGCGGGCCCCGGGGCTGCGGCAAGACCTCCAGCGCCCGGATCCTGGCCCGTTCGCTGAACTGCGAGCAGGGACCGACGCCCGACCCCTGCGGAAAATGCGAGTCCTGCGTCGCGCTGGCCCCCACCGGCCCCGGCCACCTCGACGTCATCGAGATCGACGCCGCCTCGCACGGTGGCGTGGACGACGCCCGCGACCTGCGCGAGCGGGCCTTCTTCGCGCCCGTGTCGGCGCGCTACAAGATCTACATCATCGACGAGGCGCACATGGTGACCCGCGAGGGTTTCAACGCGCTGCTCAAGCTCGTCGAGGAGCCCCCGCCGCACCTGAAGTTCGTCTTCGCGACGACCGAGCCCGAGAAGGTCATCGGGACGATCAAGTCCCGGACCCACCACTACCCCTTCCGGCTGATCCCCCCCGCCGCGCTGCGCGCGCTCATGGAGGAGATCCTCACCGCGGAGAAGGTTCCGTTCGAGCCCGCCGCGCTGCCGCTGGTGATCCGGGCGGGCGCCGGCTCGGCCCGTGACTCGCTGTCCATCCTCGACCAGCTCTTCGCCGGGTCCGACGAGTCGGGCATCACCTACGCGCGCGCCGTCTCCCTGCTGGGCTACACCGACGGCGGCCTGCTCGACGACGTGGTCGCCGCCTTCGCCGCCCGTGACGGCGCCCGGGTCTTCCAGACGGTCGGCCGGGTGATCGAGGGGGGCCACGACCCCCGCAGGTTCGCGATGGACCTGCTGGAGCGCTTCCGCGACCTGGTGATCCTGGCCAACGTGCCCGAGGCGGCCGAGAGCGGGCTGCTCGACCGGCCCGCCGACGAGCTCGACCGGCTCCGCGAGCAGGCCGCGTCGATGGGCCCGGCCGAGCTGACCCGCGCCGCCGAGATCTTCAACGCCGGCCTGACCGAGATGCGCGGCGCGGCCTCGCCCCGGCTGATGCTGGAGCTGATGTGCGCCCGGACACTCCTGCCCGGGACCGGCCGGGACGAGGCGGCGCTGCTGGCCCGTCTGGAACGGCTGGAGCGCGGCGGTCTCGCGGCGGCTCCCGTCGTCCCCGCCGTCGCCGCCCCGCCGGTGCAGGCGGCTCCGGCCGCGGTGGTCCCCTCCCCGGCTGTCCAGGCCACGCCGCCCGCGCAGGCTCCGGTCGCGCAGGTTCCGGCCGCCCCCGCTCCCCCCGCGGGTACGGCCCCGGCCCCGGCCCCGGTGGAGCGGGCCCGCGCGGACGACGACTGGCCCGCCGTGACCAGGCCGGGCGCCCCCGCGGCCGCACCCCAGGCCCCCGCGGCCCCGGTGACCCCGGCGGCGTCGGCGGTGCCGGTCGCCCCGGTCGCCGACGCGGTGACCGGGACGGGGGCCGCGGCGGTGCAGCAGGCGTGGCCGCAGGTGCTCGCCGCCCTCAAACGGCGCAGCATCGTGGTCTGGGCGAACGTCAACACCAACGCCCAGGTCGTGGGGGTCGAAGGAAAGCTCGTCACGCTGGGGTTCGCCCAGGTCGGCGCGATGCGCAACTTCACCGGCGGCGGCAAGGACGTCGTCGTCGCGGCGGCCCTGCAGGACGTGCTGGGCGGCTCCTGGAAGGTCGAGGCCGTCGTGGCGGGCGGCGGCCCGTCCGGCGGCGCCCGTCCCCCGGCGGGTCCGCCTCCCCAGCCGGTCCAGCCGGTTCAGTCGGCCCCGCAGCCGGCCCAGCCGCGCCAGGACCCCGCGCAGGGGCACGCCCCGGGGTCCGCTTCGGGTCCCGCCTCGGGATCGGCTCCGGGGCCCGCCTCGGCGCAGGCTCCGGCGGTCCGGCAGGCCCCTCCCGCGCGTCAGTCCTTCCCGCCCACCGACGATTCGTGGCCGGACGCGCCGCTTCCCGACGACCCCGGCTCGCCGCCCTCCCCGGCCCCCGGCCTCGCCGCCGCCCGCTCGGCCGCGAGGGCGGCGGCGCAGACGGGTCCGAAGGCCGGCGGCGCCAGGCCCGCCTGGCCGGACAAGGTGCCGGGGCGCGTGCCCGCGCCGGACGGCGACGAGGTCGATCCGCTGAACGACGCGGACGCCGACGTCGACGCGCTGACCGGCATGGCGCTCATCCAGCGGGAGCTGGGCGGTCAGATCATCGAGGAGATCGACCACGCCTGACGCGCGGCGCCGGGCCGTACGGGGTCGCTTCTCCGCGCGGTGGGCTCCCGCGGCCGCTCTTCTGCGCCGGGCCGTACGGGGTCGCTTCTCCGCGCGGTGGGCTCCCGCGGCGGCCTTCCGCGGCGGGCGCGGCCGGTTCTCCGCTCGGCGCTCCGGGGCGGCTCGTCACGTCCGGATCCCCGGCGCCGGGAAGAAGCGCGCGGGGTTATTGAACAAATGCAATGTGTGACGAGCCCGGGTCCGGTTAAATTTCTGTCAACACGTTGCCGTACGCGGCCGCTCCGGTGCGTGTCACGTCGGGTCCCGGACGTCTTGGAGGGGGGCCGGGACCCGACAGGGGGTTTAGCGTCCCCCTCTGGGGAACACGTGCCCGGGCCAGTGCAACAGCCGGTCCGGACCCCGTAGGCTCGTGACGACTGACGTCACGGACGAGGAGCACACGACGGTGAACCCAGGGGATGTAAACCTTCAGCAACTGCTGGAGCAGGCGCAGCTCATGCAGCAGCAACTCGTCAGCGCCCAGCAGGAGCTGAACGACGCCCAGGTGCAGGGCTCGGCGGGCGGCGGGCTCGTCGTGGCCACGGTCAACGGCAGCGGCGAACTGCTCGAACTGAAGATCAAGGCGGAGGCCGTCGACACCGGTGACCGCCAGGAGACGGCCGACACGATCGCCGACCTGGTCATCGCCGCCATCCGGGACGCCGTGCGCTCGGCGGCCGACCTCCAGCAGGAGAAGCTCGGCCCGCTCGCGCAGGGCCTCGGCGGCGGGGGCGGCCTCGGCCAGCTTCCCGGATTCTGAGCCATGTACGAGGGGGTCCTCCAGAACCTGATCGACGAGCTCGGCATGTTGCCGGGCGTCGGTCCCAAGAGCGCGCAGCGGATCGCGTTCCACCTGCTGGCAGCGGAGCCCGCCGACGTCAAGCGGCTCGCCCACGCCCTGCTGGAGGTCAAGGACAAGGTCCGCTTCTGCCGCGTCTGCGGCAACGTCGCCGCCGAGGAGGAGTGCCGGATCTGCCGTGACACCCGGCGCGACACCCACGTCATCTGCGTCGTGGAGGAGTCCAAGGACGTGGTGGCCATCGAGAAGACCCGCGAGTTCCGGGGCCGCTACCACGTGCTCGGCGGGGCGATCAGCCCGATCGACGGAGTCGGCCCCGACGACCTGCGCATCCGGGAACTGATGACGCGCCTGGCCGACGGCCGGGTGACGGAGCTGATCATCGCCACCGACCCCAACCTGGAGGGGGAGGCGACGGCGACGTACCTCGCCCGTCTGGTGAAGCCGATGGGCCTGAAAGTCACACGACTCGCCAGCGGCCTGCCCGTGGGCGGTGACCTCGAGTACGCCGACGAGGTCACCCTGGGCCGCGCGTTCGAAGGAAGAAGGCTGCTGGATGTCTGACGCATGGGCCGCCCTGGCCGACCGGATCGCCGTCCACGCGCGCGACTACATCGACGGGCTCACCCGGCTGGCGGGCGGCGAGGGCGGTGACGCCATCCTGCCGCTGCTGCTGGTGGAGGTGGCGCAGGTCAGCTCCGCCGGGGCCCAGCTCGGCGCCTGCCAGGACGTGATCCTCTCCGGCAACTGGGAGCCGCACCTGAGCGAGGACCCGGACGTCGACGGCGTCCGCACCACCCTCGCCGAGCGCCTGGGCCCGGTCGACGACTACGCCGAGGTCTTCGACCCCTACAAGGACACCTCGGTGACGCCCTACCGGCTGTCGGACGACCTGACCGCGGTGGCCGCCGACCTCATCCACGGGCTCCGGCACTACCAGGCGGGCCGCCCGCTGGAGGCCCTGTGGTGGTGGCAGTACTCCTACTTCAACACGTGGGGCAACCACGCGGGCGCCGCCCTGCGGGCACTCCAGGCGCTCGTCGCGCACACGCGCCTCGACGTGGCGGAGGAGCGTACCACGGTCTGACCTGTCCACATGGTGGTCAGGCCCGAAGGAGCTCGACGGGGCGCAAGTAGACTGAGGGCTCCACAGCCCCAGATTGCTTCGGAGAGATCTCGTGGCGCTCGTTGTACAGAAGTACGGTGGTTCGTCCGTCGCCGACGCGTCCTGCATCAAGCGGGTCGCGCAGCGGATCGTCGCGACGAAAAAAGCCGGCAACGACGTCGTGGTGATCGTCTCGGCGATGGGTGACACCACCGACGAGCTGCTGGACCTCGCCCAGCAGGTCTCGCCGCTGCCCCCGGGTCGCGAGCTCGACATGCTCCTCACCTCCGGCGAGCGCATCTCGATGGCGCTGCTGGCGATGGCGATCGCCAACCTCGGCCACGAGGCCCGGTCGTTCACCGGCTCCCAGGCCGGTGTCATCACCGACTCCTCCCACGGCCGCGCACGCATCATCGACGTGACGCCCGGCCGGATCCAGGAGGCCCTCGGCAACGGCCAGATCGCGATCGTGGCGGGGTTCCAGGGTGTCTCCCAGGACACCAAGGACATCACCACGCTCGGCCGGGGTGGTTCCGACACGACCGCCGTCGCCCTCGCCGCCGCCCTGGAAGCCGACGTCTGCGAGATCTACACCGACGTGGACGGCATCTTCACCGCCGACCCGCGCATCGTCCCGACCGCCCGTAAGATCCCCAGGATCTCCTACGACGAGATGATGGAGATGGCGGCCTGCGGGGCGAAGATCCTGCACCTCCGCTGCGTGGAGTACGCGCGCCGGTTCAACCTGCCGATCCACGTCAGAAGCTCGTTCAGCACCAAGGAAGGCACGTGGGTCGTCTCCGACCCCGACAGCGAAGGAACAGAGATGGAGCAGCCGATAATCTCCGGCGTCGCGCACGACCGGAGCGAGGCCAAGATCACCGTTGTCGGGGTGCCCGACAAGGTCGGCGAGGCTGCCACGATCTTCAAAACGCTGGCGGACGCTGAGATCAACATCGACATGATCGTGCAGAACGTGTCGGCGGCGGCGACCGGCCGTACGGACATCTCCTTCACGCTGCCCACGACCGACAGCTCCACGGCGCTGTCCGCGCTGAAGAAGATCCAGGACCGCATCGGGTTCGAGTCGCTGCTCTTCGACGACCAGATCGGCAAGGTGTCGCTGATCGGCGCGGGCATGCGCTCGCACCCCGGCGTCACCGCGACGTTCTTCGCGGCCATCGCCAACGCGGGGGTGAACATCGAGATGATCTCCACCTCGGAGATCCGCATCTCGGTGATCGTCGGGCAGGACGAGGTCGACGCGGCGGTCACCGCCGCGCACCACGCTTTCAACCTCGACGCCGACCAGGTCGAGGCAGTGGTCTACGGAGGTACCGGACGATGAGCCGCAAGCCGACCCTCGCCCTGATCGGCGCGACCGGTGCCGTGGGCACCGTCATGCGCGACATCATCTCCCACCGGGAGGACGTCTACGGCGAGATCAAGCTCGTCGCGTCCGCCCGGTCGGCAGGGAAGGTCCTTCAGGTCCGCGGTGAGGACGTGGTCGTCCAGGAGCTGACCCCCGAGGTCTTCGACGGCGTCGATATCGCGATCTTCGATGTGCCGGACGAGGTCTCCGCGGTGTGGGTGCCGGTCGCGGCCGAGCGCGGCGCGACCGTCATCGACAAGTCCGGCACCTTCCGGATGAACCCCCAGGTGCCGCTGGTCGTGCCGGAGGTGAACCCCGAGGCCGCGCGGGAACGGCCGCTGGGCGTCATCTCCACCCCCAACTGCACCACGCTGTCGATGATGGCCGCGATGGGCGCGCTGCACGCCGAGTACGGCCTGCGCGAGCTGGTGGTCGCCTCCTACCAGGCGGTCTCCGGCGCGGGTGTGGCGGGCTCGGCACGCCTCTACGACGAGATCGAGGCCCTGGCCGGTGACCGGACGGTCGGGCAGACCGCCGGTGACGTGCGCAAGGCCCTGCAGAACGCGCTGGGCGAGGCCGAGTCGCCGTTCCCGGCTCCGGTGGCGTTCAACGTCGTGCCGTGGGCGGGTTCGCTCAAGGACGGCGGCTGGGCCTCCGAGGAGATCAAGCTCCGCAACGAGTCCCGGAAGATCCTCGGGATCGATGACCTGAAGGTCTCGGCGACCTGCGTGCGGGTCCCGGTGATCACGACCCACTCGCTGGCCGTGCACGCGACCTTCGAGCGCGAGATCACCGTCGCCGACGCCCACCGGATCCTGGAGGCCGCGCCCACCGTGGTCGTCATGGACGACCCGGCCAACGGCGTCTTCCCGACCCCGGCCGACGTCGTCGGCACCGACCCGACCTACGTCGGCCGGATCCGCCAGGCGCTCGACTTCCCCAACACCCTCGACCTGTTCGTCTGCGGGGACAACCTCCGCAAGGGCGCGGCCCTGAACGCCGCGGAGATCGCCGAGCTGGTCGCGGCCGAGTTCGCCTGACCCGTTCGCTCCGTCCGACCGGCCTGGCCTCTTCGGGTCCGGTCGGCCCGGCCGTCACCGTCACACACCGTACGGCGGGCCGCCCGCCGTACGGTGTGTGACGGTCCGCCGTTGGTCACGGTGTCAGGACCCGCGGTGCCGGGATGTCACGGCGGTCGCCGCCCGGTGGTGTCCGGGGACCGTGGTGGTCGCGGTGCCGGGGGCCGGGGGCCACGCTTTCGCGGCGTCCGGGCTTCTGGGTGTCCGGGCTTCTGGGTGTCCGGGCGTCGAAGAAGGTGTCATGACGTCCGGGGGTCGAAGAACAGGATGTCCCAGTGGTCCAGCTCGCGGGCGTAGAGGGCGTTCGGCGCCCGGTAGAGCGGGGCGCCGTCGTCGCGGATGCCGTCGAACGGGTAGTGCCGGATGATGTGGTCGTTGACGCATGAGTTCGGTTGGATATCCAGCTTGTAACCCTTGGCGTGGCTGTAGCGGCCGGGAGCGTGGCCGACCTCGGTGCCGCCGGTGATGACGATCGGGCAGCCGCTCGCGCGTTTCAGCGCGATCACAGAGGCGACGGTGGTCCTCCGTACGGTGTCCAGGGAGGTGCACTGCCCTATCGTGCGGTCCACGCATCCCCCCGTGGATTTCCAGGACAGGCCCGAGCGTTTCAGCCGGTGCGCGGCCTGGGCCTGGGTGAGCCGTATGGGCAGTACGCGCGCGGTCTTCGCGCTCGCCGTGCTGACGCTCGCCGCCTCCGTGCCCGCGGCCGGTTTCACCTCGGCCGCGGGTTTCGCCGCCGGGGCGCGCCCGGAATCCGCGACCGGTTTCGCCGCCGGAGCCCGTCCTGAACCCGCGACCGGTTTCGCCGCCGCGGGCTTGGCCACCGGGGCGGCCTCGGCGCCGGTGGCAGGTTTCGCCTCGGCCGCGGGTTTCGCCATCGGAGCGCGTCCTGAACCCGCGGCCGGTTTCGCCGCCGGAGCATTCTTGGCGCCCGTGGCCGGTTTCGCCCCGGCCGCGGTCTTTGCCGCCGGGGCGCCTTTCGTACCCGGGGCGGTCCTCCTCACGGGGGTGGTCTTCCGCACGGAGGCGGTCTCCGCGATCTCGGTGGTCTCCTTCACCGTGACGGCTTTCGCTCCCTCGGGGGTCTTCCGCGCCGTGACCGCCTTAGCACC
Organism: Streptosporangium sandarakinum; assembly: GCF_013409935.1. Lineage (GTDB taxonomy): Bacteria > Actinomycetota > Actinomycetes > Streptosporangiales > Streptosporangiaceae > Streptosporangium > Streptosporangium nondiastaticum. The sequence continues at coordinate 3,670,869 of NZ_JACCCO010000001.1, forward strand.
CGTGGCGGTTTCCGCACGTCCGGTGCCCCTCGTCGTCCTCGCGGCCTTCGCGGCCCTCACCGACGCCGCCCTGGCGCCCGCGGTTCTGGCACCCCTCGCCCTCGGGGACCTCGGATCGGCCGCCCGCGTGTCCGCGGTCGCCCCCGTATCCGCGGTCGATCCTGTCTCCGCAGTCGATTCGTTGTCCGCCGTCCACGCCCCCGCCGCCGTCGCGAGTGGACCCGTCGTGAGTGAATCCATTGTGAGCGGGCCCGTCACGAGTGAACCCATCACGAGTGGACCCGCCGCCGTGAGCGGGTACACCGCCGTGAGAGGGCCCGTGTCCACCAGTGGGTTCATGGCCGTGAGGCCGGCCGGGCGTGTGACGGCCCCGGCGCCTCCCGGGGTCACCGTGGTGAGCGCCGTGGGCAGAACCAGAAATGCTCCGGACGCGAGCCAGGAGGCGCCACGTCTACGGGAAGGTGCTCCCATTCTTCATCCCTTGTCGCGGGAGCCCTTCCGCCAAGGGGTTCAATCCCACGATCGAACTGGTACGACTCCTCAAAAAGCCTCGAATTTGCTCTTTAATGGTGATCAACGTGCGGCTCAATGACCCGACCCGTTCACCCGCCGGGTCGTGGATCACCAACGGGGTCACAGGGTCGTACAGTGACGAACGTGGCTGAGCCGACCCAGAGAAGCCGAGGATCAGACAAGACTCGTGAAGTCATCGTCGAGACGGCCCTGCGGTTGTTCCGCGAGCGGGGATACGAGGCCACGACGATGCGGGTCATCGCCGCCGAGGCCGGTGTCTCGGTAGGGAACGCCTACTACTACTTCGCCTCCAAGGAGGCTCTCGTCCAGGCGTACTACGACCGGGCGCAGGCCGAGCACGAGACGGCGTGCGAGGTGGTGCTGTGCCGGGAGAGCGCCTTCGCCGCGCGGCTGAGCGGTGTGCTGCGGGAGTGGGTACGGGTCTCCGAGCCGTACCACGAGTTCGCGGTGAAGTTCTTCAAGCACGCGGCCGAGCCGAACAACCCCCTCAACCCCTTCAGCGCCGAGACCTCGCCCGCCCGGGACTCCTCGATCGCCGTCTATCGCAAGGTGGTGGAGGGCTCGGCCGAACGCATGGACGCCGAGTTGCGGGCCGAGCTGCCCGAGCTGCTGTGGCTGCTGTCGATGGGGGTAGTGCTGTTCTGGGTGCACGACACGTCGGAGGGGTGCCGGCGGACGTACCGGCTCATCGAACTGGTCGTCCCGCTGGTGGACCGGCTGGTCGGGCTCTCCCATCTGCCGGGTCTGCGCGGCGTCGCCCGGGACTTCATCGCGGGAGTCCACGAACTCCGGGCGTGACCTTCCGCGGAAGTCCACGGCCTTCGCGCGGGGCTTCGTCGCGGGGTCCATGATCTTCGCGCGTGACCTCCCCGCGGGGATTCGCGAACTCCGCGCGTGACGGCGGGCCCGAACCCGAGAATTTCAGTAATCGATTCATTACCCTCGGTGGTTATTCTCATGACTACTCCGAGGGGGTCCCATGGTCTGGGTAACCGTCCTGGTGGTCTCGACCACCGCCGTCACGCTCCTCACGCTCCTCACACTTCGCCGGAGGGGCAGGCCGGACGAGGAGCGGGGGGCGACGTCGGTCGACTTCTCCGCCAACCTCGCCCTCGCCGTCTACCTCCTCGTGCTGGCCTACGCGGCGGTGCTCTGCCGCGACGCGATCTCCACCTCGCAGGCCGACGTCCAGGCGGAGGCGGAGACCCTGACCGAGATGTACTGGTCGGTGGCTCCGATCCCCGAGGCGGCGCAGATCCGGACCCAGATCCGCGAGTACTCGGCGCAGAGCGCCAACCTCGACTGGCCACTGATGGCCGAGGGTGAGATGTCACCCGTCCCGGCGAGGATCCTCGAGGACATGCGCGCCGCGACCCTCCGGCTCCGGCCGGTCGGGAAGGAGGCCGAGGACCTCCGCCAGGACGCGCTCCTTCGGGCCTCCGAGGTCAGCCACGCGCGCGCCGTACGCGCCGACGACGCCGAGGGTGGTCTGGAGAACATCTTCGTGATCTCAATGATCATCTCTGGGGCGCTGGTCATCGCGCTGCCCTGGACACTCGGGATGAAGCCCACGCGCCAGTCCGTGATCAGCGACGCCGTACGGGTGGGCGTGGTGGTCATCGGCATCGGCTTCATCATGCTGATCAGTCATCCCTTCACCGGGGTCGGCGCGGTCGGGCCCGACGCCCTGCGGGCCGCCCAGCATCAGTACGACCGGATCGACGGACAGTTCCCGCTGCCCTCCCAGGAGGGCTGAGCGGGAGGCGGCCTCCGGGCCCGCCACCGGGGTCACGGCCCCGGTGGCGGGATGTTCCGCCGGTCGCCCCCGGTGCCCGCTCAGCGGCGGGCCCGGCTCTTCAGCGCGGCGGCGGCGCTCACCGAGATCACGCCGGTGAAGACCACCAGGATGACCAGCTTGCGGTCGGTGCCCCGGCGCCGGTCGGCGTAGCGGTCCAGCACCATCGGCCTGTGCGCGGCGAGGGGCGCTAAGGAGGGTACGGCCGGCCGGGGCGTGGTGGACGGCGACGGGGTGGGTTCGGGAGCCTCCGGTGGGACGGCCGCCTGACGGAAGCGCGCGGACGGCTCGGCCGGGCGGGGTTCGGGCCGCCGCGGCGGATGGGAGGGGGGTGAAGCGGGGGGCGGCGTCTCAGGGGGCTCTGGAGGCTCCGGAACGGCGGGCACCACCGGTGCCGTCGGGGCCGGGACGGGTGGCGCCGGGGGTGCGGGCTCCGGAGCCGGGGAGGGCGCCTCGGAGGGGCGTGCCGGCTCCGGAGTGGGCTGCTCCGGGACGACGGCCGGGGGGCAGGGCTGCGGACACACCCCGCACGTCCCCAGGCGCACGCCCAGGATCACCTCCACGAGAGCCGGCCCCGCATCGGCCCCCGCCGGACCGCCCGGACCGTCCACGGCGCCCTGATCGCCCGTGCCGCTCGGGTCGTCCGTGTCCTCCCCGCCATGCGGGCGGCTCGGGTCGTGCGAACGGCCCGAGCCGCCCAGGCCGTTCCCGACGCTCATGCCGTTCGCTTCGCGCGTGCCGTCCGTACCGTCCGGAGCGCCCCGCCCGGGAACGCCCAATCGCACGGCGGCGACCGCGCAGTGCGGCCGCACCCCGGCACCGGGCAGGCTGCCCGGCCGCGTGCCGGTGGTGGCCGCGTCACCGGCCCCGGCCGGCGCGAGAGCCGCCAGGCAGGCCACCGCGGCCACCGAGACCGCCGCCCGTGGCCCGCGTCCTTGTCTTACGTGCCGCTTCATCGTCACCAGAACGTTCTAACATCTCACTCAGTGTCACGGAGGGGTAAACGACCACCCCGGGGAGATCTTCTCGGGGCGCCGGCCGTACGGCCGTGGCGGGCGGATGGTTGACGGGATCCGGGGCCGGTGCGGCAAGCTGTTTCAGAACATCGTTCTAGTAATCGCGGAGGCGGCATGATGGCCACGGGTGCACGCTGGGGGATGACGCTCCCCTTCTCGGACCGCACACTCGCCGGGTCGCGGGAGCTGGTGGCCGAGCTGCCGAAGCTCGGCTACACCGACGTCTGGTCCGCCGAGGTGAACGGCGCCGACGGCTTCGTGCCGCTGGCGCTGACCGCCGAGTGGGCCCCCGGCGTACGGCTCGGCAGCGCGATCGTCCCCGTCTCCACGCGCGGGCCCGGCCTGCTGGCCATGTCGGCCGCCACGCTCGCCGACCTCGCCCCGGGGCGGTTCGTCCTGGGCATCGGGGCCTCCTCCCCCGTCATCGTCGAGGGCTGGAACGCCGGGGAGTTCGTGAAGCCGTTCGCCAGGACGAGAGACACGCTCCGCTTCCTGAAGGCGGCGCTGTCCGGCGAGAAGGTCACCGAGCGGTACGAGACGTTCGAGGTCCGGGGTTTCCGGCTGGAGCGCGCCCCCGAGACGCCGCCGAAGATCGTCCTCGCCGCGCTGCGGCCCCGCATGCTTCATCTGGCCGCCGCCGAGGCCGACGGCGCGATCACGAACTGGCTCTCGCCCCAGGACGTCCGGAAGGTCAGGGCGGAGATCGGCCCTGACGTCGAGCTGATCGCCCGGCTGTTCGTGTGCGTCAGCGAGGACGCCGCCCGGGTGCGCGAGCTCGCCCGCCGCATGCTCGCCGGATACCTGACAGTCCCGGCCTACGCGGCGTTCCACGAATGGCTGGGGCGTGGTGAGATGTTGCGCCCGATGCGCGAGGCGTGGGCGGCCGGCGACCGGAAGGCGGCGCTGCGCGCCATCCCGGACGAGCTCGTGGACGCGCTCGTGGTGCACGGCGACGCGGCGACGTGCCGGGCGAGGATCCGCGAGTACGTGGAGAACGGGCTCACCACCCCGGTGCTGGCGCCGATCCCGGTGGGCGAGGTCCCTCTGGAGCGGGCCGTACGAGATCTCGCGCCGGTCGAGGACTGACGGGGCGGCGTGGGGTCTCCGCCACGGAAGCGGAAACGGAAACGGAAGCGGGGCCGGGGCGCCGGAACCGGGGAGCCGGGACGCCGGAGCCTGGGAGTCGGAGAGCCGGGGATCCGCGCGGGACGGGGCCCGCGCGGGAACCGGCCGGAGCGATTACGCGTTATATCGTGTGGCGGCCGGGTAGGGGACCCCCGCCAGACGAGCGTGCTTCCGAGGAGGTTCCCCCATGGCGAAGGCAGCGCGTGCGGCACAGGCGTGGCGGGTCTACAGGCAGGCGTCCGGGCCCGGTTCCCCCGGCCTCGCCACCCGCCTGCGCGCCGTGCCGAAGATGGTCGGCGCGGTCATGCGCGGCCAGTACCCGGGCATGACCAAGGGCAAGCTGGCGATGCTGGGCCTCGGTGTCCTCTACATCGTCTCGCCCCTGGACCTCGTCCCGGACTTCCTGGCGCTCATCGGGGTCGCCGACAACTTCGGCGTCTTCCTGTGGCTGATGGGCTCCCTGCTCGGCGAGAGCGGTCGCTACGTCGACTGGGAGCGGCACGGCGGGGTCAGGGCGTTCCCGTCCGCGGCGGGCCCGTTCCCGCACGGGCGGCGCGGCTGAGCCACGCCGCGGCGGGAAGCCGTCCGGGCGACCGCGGCAGACGGGCCTGGGCGACCCCGGTGAGCGAGAAGATCCACGAAGCGGACCCCGGGTCCTGCTTCGTGGATCTCCGCTTGGGCGGCCCGGCGGGCGGGGCGATCCACGGAGCGGCTAGAGCTGCTCCATCCTGAGCCAGGCCCGCGAGGGCAGCGGGTGGCCGAACAGGCGGGCGGCGTTGCCGTAGGCCACCCGGGCGATGTCGGCGGGCGGCAGCCTGCCCAGGCTCGTCGCGACGGCCTGCTGGGTGTCGGGCCAGGTGGAGTCGGAGTGGGGGTAACCGCTCTCCAGCAGCACGTGCTCCAGGCCCACGGCGAGGCGCACGCCCGACAGGGCGTGGTCGTTGAGCGTGCCGAAGTAGAAGTTGCGGCGCAGCACCTCGCTGGGCTTCAGGCCGCCCTCCCACTGCGCCTCGCCCGCCACCGGGTGGTCCAGCGCGTAGTCGGCCCGTTCGGCGAGCATGGGCAGCCAGCCCACGCCGCCCTCCACGATCAGGATGCGCAGGGCCGGGAAGCGCAGCGGGACGCCCGACCAGAGCCAGTCGGCGCAGGCGAACATGGCGCTGGCCGGCATCAGCGTGGTGATCGCCTCGATGGGGGTGTCCGGGGACGGCACCGGGGTCCACGAGCCTGCCCCGGCGTGCAGGCAGACGACGGTGCCGGTCTCCTCGCACGCCTGGAAGAAGGGGTCCCAGTGGTCGCTGTGGATGGACGGCAGGCGCAGCCGGGTGGGGAACTCGGGGAAGAGCACCGCCTTGAAACCGCGGGCCGCGTTGTCGCGGACCTCCTTGGCGGCGATCTCGGGGTCGGCCAGCCAGGGAAGCTGCAGGGCGATGATCCGCTCGGGGTAGGTGCCCGCCCAGACTTCCACGTGCCAGTCGTTCCAGGCCCGCGTGACGGCCAGGCCCAGCTCCTGGTCGCGGGTCTTGGCGAAGAGCATCCCGGACTGCAGGGCCAGCATGCCGGGGAAGCACAGCGACGCCCAGACGCCGGCGCGGTCCATGTCGTCGATCCTGGCCTCGATGTCGTGGCAGCCCGGCCGCATGTGCTCGAAGCGCACCGGGTCGAGCGTCCACTGCTCCCGGGGCAGGCCGGCGCCCACGTCGAGACCCGCGCACGGGTAGGTCGCGCCGCCGTACCTCCAGACCTGGTGTCCCGCCTCGGTCTCCACGACCTTGGGGGCGAGGTCGGCGTATTTATCGGGGAGCCGGCCCTCGAACATGTCCGGCGGCTCGATCAGATGGTCGTCGACCGAAATGATCACATAGTCCCGCCGCCTGGGCTCGGGGTCGGGGAGCAGCGGCGTCGTCACGCGGTAAACCGTACGTCCCCGTCATAACACTGGACAAGCCAGAGGGTCACGGTTTGACGCGTGTAGTCCGGAAGCCCGCACCGGGGCCATGACCTCGCGACTTCGACGGGCGGCGCGCGAGGTCACCGGCCGGTGCGGTGGGGCTTGCGGCCGGTGCCGCCCCCGGGCCCGGGGCCGCCGTCGGGGGATGGCGACGGCCCCGGGAGGGCGGGCCCGCCGATGAGGGTGCCACTCGTAGCGGGCCCTTGGGAAACGCCCCTACCCGTAGATCGCCGGGATAACGGCATTTCCTGAAAAAGATCCATTCTGTGGTGAAAGGCGGAAAAGACCTGCGGAGTCAAGGAAAACGGCGGCCGCCCGGGGGCGGTCCGGCCGGAGCGGGGTGAGCCGCCGAATCGGACAGAGGGAACGGCGACCGGCCGACGGGACGAGTCGACAGGAACAGAACGAATGAAACGAACGAAATTGTTGAGATGAAATGGGACTTAACAAACAAAGCGGATGAAACGGAAAGAGTGTGGCAGAACAAGGCAGAAGGGGAAGGGGCGGGGCGCCGGCACGGGGCCGCCGGCCGTAACCTGTCCGGCGGGTCCGAGGGCACGAGGGGGGTGGCATGCCGACGGTGGTTCCGGCGCGGGGCGGCCTGGAGCACGGCGCGCGACTGGTGCTGCTGCTCGTCCTCTCGCTGTCCTTCATCGTCATCCTGGCCGACCAGGACCTGCCGCGCCGCGACGCCGAGGAGCTCATCGCGGACCTGCGGGCGGGGAGGGTCACCACGGTCGTCTACGACCGCGACTGGCCCGCCTACGGCACCCTGACGTGGTCACGCGGCCCGCTGTCCTGGACCCAGGCCGCCCACCGCCAGCCGGACGACGTCTGGGACCACCGGACCGGCGAACTGGTCCGCCCGGCCCTGGAGCGCCGCCAGGGCGCGTTCCTGGCCCGGGTGCGCGCCGCCGCGGACCCGTCGGTGGAGATCGTGCGGGGCGGGCCCTCGTGGTTCCGGGTGGGCTCGCCGGCCTACGCGCGGTGGTGGCCGCCGTTCGCGCCGGTCGCGGTGGCGGCCGAGGTGCTGGTGTGGATGATGATGCTCACCCGCCGCGACCACCGTTTCGCCGGCCGCCGGGCGTGGTTCTGGATCCTGCTGGCCGGGGGCTCGCCGCTTTACGCGCTGCTGGAGCCGTACCCGCTGTGGCGCCGGCCGTACGAGGCGCTGCCGGCGCCCGCCAGGCTCGGCGGCCCCGCGGCGTTCGCCCTCGCCGTGACCGCCATGCTCGCCCTGACGATGCTGGGCACCCCCGCCTGACCGTTCCTCTGCCGGACGGGCCGCTGAGGTAGGAAAGGAAGGGTGACCCCCTTCCCCGCCAGGATGCGGAGCGGCTGGCGGATCGCCGGCCTGGCCGTCCGGATCGTGCTGCTGGTCGTCCTCCTCGCGGGCGCGCTGGTCGCGGCGCTGAGTTCCGCGCCCACCGCGCGGACCCGGGCCGAGTTCCGCGCCGCCGTGACCGCGGGCCGGGTGTCGGCCGTCCTGTACCGGCAGCGTGACAGCCTGATCCAGGAGGTCAGGTGGTCCGAGGGGCCCCTCGTCTGGCATCAGGTCGAGGACACGCCGGTTCATCGCGACAGGCCGGGGTACACCGCCGCCGAGTTCTGGGCGGAGATCTCCGGGGTGCCCCTGAAGGCGGTGTCCTCCTTCGGCGACCGGAGCGACCCGTCGGGATTCCTCCCCGACTGGCTGTTCCGGGGCCTGCGGTACGGCGGCGTCCCCTGGGCCGCGTTCGCCTGGGGGATCGCCTTTCTGATCATGCTCGGCTCGACGCCCCGGCTGGGCAGCCGGTGGGCGTGGATCTGGCTGTTCACCGTGGGACAGGTCGGCGCGATCGGCTTCCTGCTGCTGGAGCCCCGGCCGCTGTGGTATCGGGCCGACCGGCAGCCCACGCCGGTGGTGAGGATGAGCGGCGGGCAGGGCTGCCTGATGTCGGTCGGCCTGGCGATCACCGCCGTGCTCGCCGCGATGGGCGTCGGCCTGCTGGCCAGGTTGCTGCTGGACTAGGTTCCGTTCGGCGGGTCTCCGCCGTGGTTCTGTTCGGCGGGTCTCCGACGTGGCGAGGACCGGCCGGGCGTCGGCGAGCGTGGGGGCCGGTCAGGCGTCGATCGGCTCGGTGGGCTCCTTCGTGTCCCGCTTCGGTCCGTCCTCCGCCCGGCCGGCCCGGACGTCGGCGGCCTCGCGGCGGATCAGCAGGATCCAGCCGCCGATCGCGACGGCGATGAACAGCCACCACTGCACGCCGTACGCGAGGTTGAGCCCGCCGCCCTCGCCGACGTCCGGCTCGGGCACCGGGACGGGCGCGGCGGCGGCCTGGGGCGACTGGGAGGTCAGCTCCACGAACCCGCCGTAGAGCCGGTACGGCAGACCCTGGCCGATCCGCCCGGTGTCGATCAGCATGACCTGGCCCGGGGGAAGGCCGGGCCGGTCCTTGATGCCGCTGGTGTCCTCGGTCTCGGCGGGGCGCAACCGGCCGGTGACGGTCACCCGGCCCGGGGCCGGGGCGGGGACGTCGGGTACGGCGTCGGCCGACGCGCCCGCCTTGACCCAGCCCCGGTTCACCAGCACACCCTGGCCGTCGCCGGTGACCAGCGGGGTGAGGACGTAGAAGCCGAGCACGCCCTCCTGGGGACGGCGGCGCACCAGGAGCTGGTGGGCCGTGTCGAACGTCCCGGCGGCCGTGACGGTGCGGTACTTGTCCTGGACGCGCACGGTGCCGCCGGGCGTGGTCAGCCGGTCCAGGGCCACCGGGGCGGCCGCCAGGTTGGCGGTCGCCTGGTGGCTGGTGGTGGACCGCTCGTCGTAACGCCCGAACTGCCATCGGCCCAGGAACACGAAGGCGGGTATGACCAGCAGCACCACCACGTGCAGGGCGATCCAGCGAGGGGTCAGAAGAAACCGGTACACGCATTCAGGGTAGGCACCGTGGGCACCGCCCCGTCCTTCCGGGTGGGGCGACGGCGTGGCATCGCGGCGTGGACGCCGGCTTGGTGCCGCCGGACGGAGGCGTTAGGATCGCCCGGGCCGGAGCCGTTTCCCGAACCGTTTGCGGAACAAGGTTCTGTTGCCTCACCATGGAATCCGTGAAGACTGCCAAGAGCGGACGTGACGGCCGGTCCCGCATCATCGAGGGCGCCCTGCGGCGGTTCAGCCAGGATGGCGTGTCGGCCACCACTCTGGCCAGCCTCCGCGACGAGAGCGGCGTCAGCGTCGGAAGCTTCTACCACCACTTCGCCAGCAAGGAACACGTCTTCGGCGTGCTCTACGCCGACACCCTGCGCATGTACCAGGAGGCGTTCCTCGACGAGCTGCGGCGCCACGAGACCGCGCGGGAGGGCATCGAGGCCATCGTCGCGATGCACATGGCCTGGTGCGGTGAGAACCGCGAGCGCGCCCACCTGCTGATCAGCGAGCGGCCGCCCCGGCGCGACGAGCCCGGCGGCACCGAGGTGTCGGAGTCGCGGCGGGCGTTCTTCCGTCAGGTGTCCGACTGGTGGCGCCCGCACATGAAGGAGGGTCTGCTCCAGCCGGTCCACCCGACCATGTGCTACGTGCTGTGGCTGGGCCCGGCCACCGAGATGTGCCGCCTGTGGTTCGCCGGCGCCCACCAGCCGACCCAGGACGAGATAACGGGCCTGTGCGAGGCCGCCTGGCAGAGCCTGCGCCAGCGGCCCTCCTCGGAGCCCGCGTAGAAGGGTCCTGGGGTCTCGCCCACCATGTGGCGCGGCCGTCAGAGTCCGCGCAGGGGGCCAGGGGCCTTCGCCGGCCGCCGTGCGCGGGCGGGGACCCGCCAGGTCGTCCCGTCCAGCGTGATGTCCAGCCGCGCGTCGTGCCGCCTGCGCCGCAGGCCGGGGACGGGCACCCGGTTCTCGGCGTCGAACCCGCCGCGCCGGGCGTGGCCGTACACCAGCTCGCCGGTGAAGACCCGCAGTTCGTCCCGGTTGCCGCACCGGGGGCAGGTCCAGGACACCAGGTCGGCGCGGCGGTCGTAGTCGTGGCAGGCGGGGAAGTACTCGTCGGGCCGGAAAAGGGCGTCGCAGGCGAGGCAGGGGATCGGCATCCAGGTCCTCCCGGGGCCGCTGTGGTGGCCGGTCGTTGTCACTCTCCGTGATCAACGGCTATCTCGTAGCGCTTGACCTGCGCTTTCAGGACGCTTGACACCCTCCGTGGTCGATGGTCACTCCTCGTGTCCGTCGGTGTCCTGGCCGTACGGGGCGGCCGGGCCGCGGTGCGAGGATGGGCCGGTGAACGATCTGTTTGACCGGCTCAGGGAGCTGCTGCTCGACGCCGGATACACCATCGACGGCGTCCGGGAGCGCCTCGGCGAGGTCGCCGCCACCGCGCTGTCCCGCGAGGAGACGGTGCCCGCGCTGCGCGCCACCCGCGACGGAGACCCGCTCGGCACGCTGATCCGGCTGTGGTGGCTCGGCGTCCCGGTGGACGCCCCGGAGGGCCTGCCGGTGGCCGAGCTGGCCGCCGCGGGCCTGGTGACCTCCGACGGCGGCCGGGTGGTCTCCACGGTCCACCTCCAGCCCTGGGAGACCGGTGGCTACGTCGTGTCCGACCGCAAGGTCCGCCCCGGCGACCCGGCGCTGCGCCCGGACCACGTCGTCGGCGCGGGCGGCGCGTCGGCGAACCTGGCCCAGCTCGTGACCCGCCGGCCGGTGGAGCGCGCCCTCGACCTCGGCACCGGGTGCGGTGTCCAGGTGCTGCACCTGGCCGGGCGGGCGCGGGAGATCGTCGCCACCGACGTCAACCCGCGCGCCCTGGAGCTGGCCCGGATCGGCTGGGCGCTGTCCGGGATCCGCGACGTGGACGCCCGCGAGGGATCGCTGTTCGAGCCGGTCGCCGGCGAGCGGTTCGACCTGGTCGTCTCCAACCCGCCGTTCGTGATCTCCCCGGCCGGCCGGTTCACCTACCGCGAGTCCGGCTTCGAGGCCGACGGTTTCTGCCGCGATCTGGTACGGCAGGCCCCCCGTTTCCTCGCGCCCGGCGGCACCTGCCAGCTCCTGGCCAACTGGCTGCACGTCCGGGGCGAGGACTGGCGCGACCGGGTGGGCGGCTGGCTGACCGGCACCGGATGCGACGGCTGGGTGGTCCAGCGTGACGTCCAGGACCCTGCCGAGTACGTGGAGCTGTGGCTGCGCGACGCCGCCGAGCAGGGCACCGCCCGCTACCGCGAGCTGTACGACGGCTGGCTCGGCTGGCTGGAGTCCATGGACGTCACCGGCATCGGGTTCGGCTGGATCACCCTGCACGACTCGGGCACCCTCGACCCGGTCGTGCGGGTGGAGGAGCTCGGTCAGCGGGTCGAGCTGCCGGTGGGCGGCTACGTGGACGAGGTGCTCGGCTCGATCGCGGCGGCGCACCGGCTGCCCGGCGCGGAGCTGCCGGGCGTACGGCTCGCGCTGGCGGAGGGCGTGCTGGAGGAGCGGGTCGGCCCGCCCGGCGCCGAGGACCCGTCCAGGATCACGCTCCGGCAGACCAGGGGGCTGCGCCGTACCGCGCGGGTGGGGACGGTGGAGGCGGCGCTCGCCGGGGTGTGCGACGGCGATTATCCACTGGGCCCGCTGCTGGCCGCGATCGCCGAGCTCACCGGCGAGGACGCCGATGACCTGCTGGCCAAGGCCCCGGAGGCGATCCGGCCGCTGGTCGCCGAGGGATTTTTCCACATATCCACAGGGTGACCGTCCACAGCCTGTGGATATCTCCCGGCGATCGGTTGTTGATCGGATGTTGACCCCCGTGGGAGAGGCTCTGACCACGGACGCGGCACCCGGGGGGAAGGGACCGCGTCCGGTCCGGCCGGTCGCCGGCATGAGGCGGCCGGCCGCCGGGAGACGCGCCGGACAACCGGGCCCCCTATGCGTCCCCGGCGGTCTCGCGACCGGCCGGACACCTGCCCTCGCTGTCCGACCGCCCGGTGCCAGGTCCCCGGGGCGGGAACCAAGACGGGAGCCCGATGAACAACCACGCCTGGATGACACGTCTCGACGACGGCCTGTACGACGGGCTGGAGCCGGTGGTGGACGGCCCGGCGACTCCGGCGGTCCCGGCGGTCTCAGCGGACGGTTCCGCGACCTCGGCGGGCGTCCCGGTGATCCCGGTGGTCCCGGCGGGCGGTCCCGCGGCCTCAGGGGGCGGCGGGGTCGCCGCCCGCGGCGGTCGCCCGGTCCAGCAGCGCCCGCAGGTCCGCGGCCTCGGGGGCGCCGAGCCGGGCGAAGACGTCGTGGGCGCGCCGGAGGCAGTCGTGGCTGCGGGCGGCGTCCCCGAGGCCGTCGAGGGCCCGCCCGAGCACCCACAGTGACAGCGCCTCGCCGTACGGGTGGCCGATCTCGCGGCTGACCGTCAGCGCCTGCTCGGCGTGCCGGGTCGCGTCGGCGAACCGCCCGGCGGCGATCAGGGTCTCGGCGAGCCGGGAGCACACCCGCTGCTCCCACACCCGCTGCCGGCTCGCCCGGAAGAAGGCCAGGCACTCGGCGTGGTGGTGGACGGCCTCGTTCAGCCGCCCGACGCGCGACAGCACCATCCCCAGGTGGTAGCGGGCCCGCGCGGTGCCGGGACCGGAACCGATCTCGGTGAAGAGGGCCAGGCCCTGCTCGGCGGCGGCGATCGCCTCCTCGGCCTGGCCGAGGAACAGGTGGTCGCGGGCGGAGTAGCTCAGTGTCAGGGCCTCGCCGCCGCGCGCGCCCGCCTCCCGGAACGCCGCCCGCGCCGCCTCGAACCAGGACAGCGCCTCGGCGTGGCGGCGGCGCCGGCCGGTCACCACGGCCAGCGCGTTCATCGTCTCGCCGGTGACGATCCCGTCGCCCGCGCCGGCCAGGTCCAGCGAGGTGCGGAACTCCTCCTCGGCCTCGGCGAGCCGGTTGGCGTTGAACAGCACCCGGCCGAGCACGTAGTGGCAGCGCATCCGGCAGGAGGCGTCCCCGAGCCGCCGGGCGGCGGCCAGCGTCTCCCTGGCCCGCTGCTCGAACTCGCGGACGTGGCTGCCCGACTCCAGCAGAGGTTCCATGGCCAGCAGCAGGTCCGCGCCGGGCAGCAGCCCTCCGGCCCCCCGCGCGCCGGACGCCTGGGCGATCGCCGCGAACAGCGACTCCGCCTCGGCCGACAGCCAGGCCACGGCCTCGTCGGCGGAGGTGAACGCGTGGCCGGGCGCGGTCACCGCGATCCGGTCGGCGACCGTGCTGCCGTCGTAGGCGAGGCGGTGCGCCGACCGCGCGGAGGCCAGGTAGAAGTCGAGCAGCCGGCGCAGCGCGGCCGCCCCGGCGCCGGCGGTCGCCGGCCCGGCTGTCCCGGGAGCGCCGGCCTCCGCTTCACCCCCGGCCACCGCGACGCCGCCCGCTCCGGCCCCCGCCTCGGCCCGTTCCGCGATCCGGCGGGCGAAGAGCCTGAGCAGGTCGTGGAAGCGGTAGCGGCCGGGCGCGGGGGCCTCCAGCAGGCTGGCGTCCACCAGGGACTCCAGGACCTCCTCGGCGTCGCCCTGCCCAGAACCGAGGAGGGCGGCCGCCGCCCCGACCGAGATGTCGGGTCCGCCGGGCAGGGAGAGCAGCCGGAAGGCACGGGCCTGCTCCGGGCCGAGCTGGCCGTACCCGAGGGCGAAGGTGGCCTCGACCGCCAGGTTGCCCACCCGCATCTCGTCGAGGCGGCGGCGCTCGTCGGCCAGCCGGGGCACCAGCGAGGCGACCGTCCAGGACGGGCGGGCCGCCAGGCGGGCCGCCACGATCCGCACCGCGAGCGGCAGGAACCCGCAGGCGGCGACGACGTCCATGGCCGCGGCGCGCTCGGCCGCCACCCGGTCGGCGCCCGCGACGGTGCCGAACAGGGTCAGTGCCTCGTCGGGCTCCATGACGTCGAGGTCGAACAGCCGGGCCGCCGCCAGGTCGGCCAGTTTGCCGCGGCTGGTCACGATCGCCGCGCAGCCGGGCGTGCCGGGCAGCAGGTGGGCGACCTGCTCGGCGTCCCGGGCGTTGTCCAGCAGTACCAGCATCCGGCGTTCGGCCAGCAGCGAGCGGAACAGCGCCGACCGCTCGGCCAGGCCGTCCGGGATGACGTCGGGCGGCAGGCCCAGCCCGCGCAGGAACGCCGCCAGCGCGGACTCGGGCGCGACCGGGTCCTCGCCGTAGCCGCGCAGGTCGGCGTAGAGCTGGCCGTCGGGGAACAGCTCCTGCAGGGCGTGCGCGACGTGTACGGCGAGCGTCGTCTTGCCGACGCCGCCGATGCCGGAGATGGCGGCCACGGGGACGCCGTCGGCGCCGTCCCCGGCGGACAGCAGGGCGCGCAGCCGGGAGATGATCCGGTGGCGGCCGGTGAAGTCGTTCACGGCCGCGGGGAGCTGCGCGGGCCGCGGCAGCTCCGGGGGGCTCGCCGGACCCGGCGGGTGCGACGGAGCGGACGGGTGCGGCGCGGCGGCCTCCGGCGCGTCCCGGCCCGGTCCCCCGGCGGGTGCGGAACCCGCCGCCCCGGCGGACGAGGCGGGCACAGCGGGTACGGAGGACACAGAGGGGACGGTGGGCGCCGCGGAGTTCGCCGGGTCCCCGGCGACCGGCGGGGCCGGGGCCGGAACCGGGGCCGGAGCCGGGACGGGAACGGCCGGCGGACGCGGGACGAGGCTCGGGTCGCCGCTGAGGACGCGCCGGTGCAGCGCGGTCAGCTCGGGTCCGGGTTCGATGCCGAGCTCGCCGATCAGCACGGTCCGGGTGTCGGCGAAGACGGCGAGCGCGTCCCCCTGTCGCCCGCACCGGTAGTAGGCCAGCATCAGCTGGGCGCGCAGCCGCTCGCGGAGCGGGTGCTCGGCGGTCAGCGCGATCAGCTCGGAGACGACGTCGGCGTGCCGGCCCACCTCCAGGTCGAGGTCCATCAGGGTCTCCAGCACGCTCATCCGGCGCTCGGCGAGCCGGTCGCGCTGGTGCTCGGCGTAGGGGCCGACGGCCCCGGCCAGTGGCTCGCCGGTGTACAGCGCCAGGCCCGTCCGCAGGTGCCCGGCGGCCGCGGCGAGGTCACCGGCGCCCCGGGCCGCCTCGGCCTGCCGTACCCCGTGCTCGAAACGGGCCAGGTCGAGGGCGTCGTCGGCCAGGCGCAGCGCGTAGCCACGGCCCACCGAGGTGAGCAGCTCCGGACGGGTGCGGGGCGACCTGCCCGGCTCCAGCACGGACCGCAGCCGGGAGACGTAGGTGCGCAGCGCCCCCAGCGCGCGGGGCGGGGCCTCCTCGCCCCAGACCCCGTCGATCATCTCGGTCGGGGTCACCGCCCGGTTCCCGCGCAGCAGCAGCATCGCGAGGATGGAACGTTGCAGGGGCGTGCCGAGATCCAGCTCCCCGCCGTCACGCCAGGCTTGGACGGGGCCGAGTACGGCGAAGCGCAACCCGCCCGCCCTGCCCTGATCAGCCATCCCGTGGATCTCCGCCCTAATGGGAACTTTTATTCGCAAATAATAGATCCTTTATCCGCGATCCACAGGAGAGCGGCGGTTACCCCTCGATCACCGTTGATCGGGCATTGATCAGCCGTTGAGCCCCGATGCCGATGATTCCCTATGTCGGGCATGGCGCCATACGGGGGCTGTCATGCCCGACATGTCAGTCAATTGCAGGTATGGAGAAAGATGCGGTAAGCGGCGTGCAGGCGGTCCGGCCTATCAATGAGCCATGGCTCCCCGAACGGAGACGGGAGCCGCCTCACCCCCTGGGAGAACCGCAATGCGCACCACCGCCCGCACCCTCCTCGGCCTCGCCGCCGCCACCGCCCTCCTCGCGGTCACCCCGGCGCTGGCCTCCCCCGCCTCGGCCGCCACGCTCGCCGCCGGCACCGCCGCGGCGTCCACGACGGCCACGACGACCGCGAGCCACGACTACGACGACAGCTGGGGCCCCTACTACTCGAAGTACTTCGGCCACTCCCGCGCCATGGCCGCCAGGGGCCAGGTGTGGACCGACCACTCCGACCGGGTCCACGTCGAGGGCAGGCTCTACGACAGGTACTCGCCGAGCTGGCTCTGCGGCTACGTCCAGGTCAAGTTCGAGAACTCCGACGGCGACGAGTCGGCCTACTGGGCCAAGAAGTGCGGCTCCAGCGGCTACCGCTCCTTCCACTTCGCCTCCGACGACGTCGACAGCGCCCAGGTCCGGGTCTGCTACTGGAACCAGAACGAGGGCCGGACGAAGATGTGCGGCAGGTGGAACTACGTCTACGAGGCCGACGGCGACGACGAGTGACGCCGGATCCCGCTCCCGGACGAACGTCAGGCCCGCCCGGTCCCCGGGCGGGCCTTCCGTTCCAAGAGATCGTCGAAGTGACGGATGACGGGGAGGGGCCTCCCTCCCCGCTGTTCGGCTAGGCGGCCTCGACCAGGCCGAGCCGGGCGTGCAGCCGTTCTCGTACGAGCGGCCACTCGGAGCTGAGGATCGAGTAGTACGCGGTATCTCGGACCGTGTCGTCGGCGCCTCGGGATTCCGCCCGCCGCACACCGTCGAGGTGTGCGCCGAGGGCCTCGATGGCGGCCCGGGAGCGTACGTTGCGCACGTCGGCCTTGAGGGTGACGCGGTGGACCTGCCACGTCTCGAAGGCGAGGGAGAGCATCAGGTACTTGCTCTCCCGGTTGACACCGGTGCCCTGGGCCGACGCCGCCAGCCAGGTGTAACCGATGTCCGCCACGGACGGGACCTCGCCCACCGCTCCACGGGCGCCCGGTGGCCAGGGCATGGGGCCCTGCCAGTACTCCAGGTTCATGAGACGGGTGGCACCGACCACGCGGTCGGTGTGCAGCCACCGGATGGCGAAGGGCATCGTGCGGCCCTCCGCCTGCTCAGCCAGGGCGGCCTCCACGTAGGAGGCCACCTCGCCCCGACCATGGGGCACGCGAGTGAAGCCGTAGGTGGAGCGGTCTTCACTCGCCGCGGCGACGAGGTCGTCGACGACCGCGAGGCTGAGCGGCTCCAGGCGCACGAGGCGCCCGGACAGGGTGACAAAAGCGGGCATGAGCACATGATGAGGGCTGCCGACGTGGGCTTTTGCCAAATGATGCGGGGCGTTTCGGTGGCCGCTGGGTGAATCGCCCTCTCTGCCCCGTTTTCGGCGGTAAAACCGCAGGTCAGAGGCGTGAACGCCGTCCCGGGGACGGCCGGCCCGCAGGTAAATTTTCCGTCAAGCGCCCGCATCTCGGACCACCGCTCCGCCGGAGCGGGCGCTCCACCCTTTCCGGGCGCCTTCGGAGCGGCCGGCCCGCCCCTTCCGGGCGCCTTCGGAGCGACCGGTCCGCGCTCCCCCGAGGCTTCTCCGAGCGGCCGCCCCACCTTTCCGGGCGCCGTCGCGGTCAGCGTCCGCCCGGCGTTCCGGCGCCCGCGCCGAGACGGCTCAGGACCCCGGCCAGCCGGTCCAGCGAGGCGGAGATCCAGGGCAGCTCCAGGGGGTCGGGGGCGGCCAGCGCGGCCAGCCGCCGTTCGGTCGTCTCGCCGTACAGGAGGCTGGTCGCCATCCGCACCCGCAGGGCCCGCGGGTCGTCACCGAAGGCGTGGCCGGGGAGCACCCCGACGCCGTGCGCGCCGAGCAGGTGCGCGGCCAGGTCGGCGGAGGTGCCGAAGGGCAGCCCGGTGAAGTCGGGGTACAGGTAGAAGCCGCCGCGTGGCGCGCCGGCCGGCACACCCGCCCCGGCGAGCAGCCCGTGCACGGCCCGCGCGACCGCGCCGTGCAGCCGCCGGCTCCGCTCGATCCGCTCGGTGAGCTCGGGGGGTTCGGTGTAGGCGTAGGCCGCCGCCCGCTGGACGGGCGCCGCGGGACTGGACCAGATCTCGCTCGCCACGGCGAGCAGCCGGTCGCGCAGCTCCTCGGAGGGAAGGCGGGCCACACCGATCCGCCAGCCGCCCAGGGCGAGGCTCTTGCTGAGTCCGGTGGTGACGATCGTGCGCTCGGGCGCGACGTCGGCCGGGCTGAGGAACCCCGCCTCGGGGTCGTGGACGAGATCGCGGTAGATCTCGTCGGAGATGATCAACAGGTCGAGCTCACGGGCCAGCTCGGCGATCCGCCGGACCGTCGCGGCGCCGGCCAGCGTGCCGGTGGGGTTGTCCGGCAGCGTGACCAGCAGCGCGCGCACCCGGCGTCCCCGGGACCGCGCGTCCAGGACCGCGTCGGCGAGGAGGGCGGGATCGGGCACCCCGCCCTCGCCGGGCGGCGACGGGACGGGCAGCGGGCGCGCCCCGGCCAGCTCCGCCTGGGCGGCGTAGCTGACCCAGCTCGGTACGGGCAGCACGACGTCGCCGCCGATCGCCGGCAGCAGGCCGTACAGCAGGGACTTGCTGCCGGGGCCGCAGACGACCGACTCCGGGTCGGTGGGCAGGCCCCTGCGGCGCCAGTACCCGGCCGCCGCCTCGCGCAGCTCCGGAACCCCGGCGACCGGGCCGTACCCGTTGTGCCCGGCGGCGTCGGCCAGCCGCTCCCGCAGCACCGGGTGGACCGGCAGGCCCGCCTCCCCGAAGGCCAGGTGCAGCACGTGCTCCCCGGCCCGCCGCCTGTGCTCGATCTCCTCGTTGGCCGCCAGAGTGGCGGAAAGGGCGATGCCCATGGGTGCCTCCGGTCATTGCGGAACGTTCCCCAGCATGGTGGGGTGGAGCCCTCGGAACAACCGTCGGTCACCGTGGGAAGGCATAAGGAAAACCGATGCTCGATCTGCGCCGCCTGACGGTGATCTGCGAGTTCGCCCGCCGGGGCAGCATCGCGGCGACCGCCGAGGCCCTCGGCTACAGCCCGTCCGCCGTCTCCCAGCAGCTCGCGGTCCTGGAGCGTGAGGCCGGGGCCGCCCTGCTCGACCGGACGGCCCGCAGCGCCGCGCTGACGGACGCCGGCCACCGCCTCGTCGAGCACGCCGAGCGCATCCTGGCCATGGTGGAGGCCGCCGAGTCCGACCTGTCCGCCCAGGCGGGGACACCCTCGGGCCACGTCGCCGTCACCGCCTTCCCCACCGCCGCGGTCGCCTTCGCGCCCGCCCTGGCCCGGACGCTGCGCCGGCACACCGGGCTGACCCTGCGGATGCGGCAGGCGCCCGCCGGGAGCGGGATCGGCCAGGTGCGGTCGGGCGAGGCGGACATCGCCCTGGTGGACGACTGGCACGGCGGGGCGCGCGAGGAACCGGCCCCGCTGCGGGTGTTCCCGCTGCTGCGCGACCCCCTGGTGCTCGCGGTGCCGCGCCGGCACCGGCTGGCCGCCCCGGAGGAGCCCGTCGACCTGCGGGAGCTGCGCGACGAGCCGTGGATGGCGACGCCCGAAGGGGAGCCGTCCCGCCTGGCCGTGGACCGCCTGCTGGCCGGCGTCGGCGGCGCCCGGCCGGTGCCGTGGGAGTTCGAGGGACTGGGCACCGTCCTCGGCCTGGTCGCCAAGGGCATCGGCATCGCGGCCGTACCGGCACTGACCCTGGCCGCCGGGGTGCGCGGCGTCGCCGTACGCGAGCTTCCCGGGCCCCCGATCGTCCGCGAGATCCACGCCGTGGCGCGGGCCGGGAGCGTCCACCGCCCCGCCGTCGCGGTCACGCTGCGCGCCCTGCACGTCGCCGCGCGCCTGCTGGCCGCCGACCTCGCCCAGGTCCCCGTTCCGGCCCTCACCCCGATCATCTCCCCGATCCCCGCCCCGGCCGAGCCCGCCGGGGGGTGACCGGAGCCGGGAACGCCCCGGGGCCGGCACCGCGGTGCCGGGGCGGCGGCGGGGCGGGTGAGCCGGTAACGTCGGGGCCGTGCCTCCCTCCTACGCGCTCGAACGCCTGCTGTCGGCCGGCGGCTCGAAGACGGTGGCCGGGATCGACGAGGTCGGGCGGGGCGCCTGGGCCGGGCCCGTCGCGGTCTGCGCCGTCGTCACCGACCTGTCGGAGCCGCCCGCGGGGCTGACCGACTCCAAGATGCTCACCCCCGCCCGCCGCGCCACGATGGCCGCCGAGATCACCGGCTGGGCGACCGGGATCGGGTACGGCGAGGCGTCGTGCGAGGAGATCGACGAGCTGGGCATGACCGAGGCCCTGCGCCGGGCCGCCCGCCGGGCGCTGGCCGCGCTGCCGGTCCGGCCGGACGCGGTCATCCTCGACGGCAAACACGACTACCTCGGCGCGCCGTGGCCGGTGCGGTGCGAGGTCAAGGCCGACCTGTCGTGCGTCTCGGTGGCCGCGGCGTCGGTGATCGCGAAGGTCCGCCGCGACGCCCACATGGCCTCGCTCGGTTTCGAGGAGTACGGCTTCGCCGACAACGCGGGCTACCCGTCGCCGGTCCACCAGCGGGCGCTGGCCGAGCGCGGGCCGACGGAGCACCATCGCCTGTCATGGTCCTATCTCGACGACCTGCCCCGCTGGCGCCACCTGAAGCGGCACCGCAATCCCCTGACCGGCGAGGGCCAGCTCGGACTCTTCGGCTGAAAGCTCATTTCCTCTCTTGAGGCCCGGGCTCGAATCGTTGGGCGATGCCGGAATCGAGCGGCCATGAAGTCCCGGGGTAATGGTGGTCTGGTCTTTCCCGGTCGGGTTCGCTGATCCACAGTGGGCGGCATGCGGATGGGCGTCTTTCTGATCGCGGCGGGTTTTCCCGGGCGGGACGCGGGAGAGGTGCTGCGGGACACGGTGGAGGCGATCGCCGTCGCCGAGGAGGCCGGTTTCGACGACGCGTGGATCGCCGAGCACCATTTCATGTCGTACGGCGTGTGCCCGTCGGCGGCCACCCTGGCCGGGGTGGCGCTGGGCCGTACGTCCCGGATCGGGGTGGGGACGGCGGTGAGCGTGCTGTCCACCCGGCATCCGGTGGACCTGGCCGAGCAGGCGGCGATCCTCGACCGCGTCTCGGGCGGGCGGTTCACGCTCGGGGTGGGGCGGGGCGGTCCGTGGGTGGACCTTGAGGTGTTCGGCACGGGGCTGGAGCGGTTCGAGCGGGGGTTCGGCGAGTCGCTGGACCTGCTGTGCGCGGCCCTGGACGCGGGGACGGTCTCGGCGGAGGGGGAGTTCTTCCGGTTCCGGCCGGTGCCGGTGGTCCCGCCCGCGCGGCTGCGGCCGGTGGTGGCGTGCACTTCCGCGCCGACCGTCGCGCTCGCCGCGGAGCGGGGGCTGCCGATGCTGCTGGGGATGCACATCGGTGACGCCGAACGGGCCGCGATGATCCGGTCCTACCGTACGGCGAGCGAGGGGGCGGGCGGGGAGCGGCGCGGGGGCCGGGACGGCGGCCTCAGGAACGGGGACGGCGACCCGGGCGGCGAGGGGCGGGGCGTCGGTCCGGGGGGCGGGGGCCGGGACGGCGGCGCGGGCGGGGACGTGGATCCCGGGCACGTGGGGGCGGCCGTCGGGTACGTGGCCGACACCACCGAGCGGGCCGTACGGGAGCTCAGGGAGGCCATGCCCCGGTGGCTGGCTCCCGGGCTCGCCGGTCACGTGCCCGTGGACGGCCGGCCGGGCCCGCGGCGCGACATCGGGGCGTACGTGGACTTCCTGTGCGACACGCACCCGGTCGGCTCGCCGGGGCGCTGCGCCGAGAGGATCGCGCGCACCGCCGGGGCCACCGGGCTGCGGCACCTGATCCTCATGGTCGAGGGTGCGGGCGACCACGCCCGCACCCTCGACAACATCCGGCGGCTCGGGGAGCAGGTGCTCCCCCTGGTCCGGGACCTCTGACCGGTGGCCCCGGAGGCTCCGCCGTACCGGGCGGCGGCCTCCGGGGCGCGGGCCGGAGGTCCCGGCGGTCCGGACGGTGAGGCGGCTAGCAGTCGACGAGTTCGGGTGACTGGTTGAGGATCTGGGACCTGGCGGTGACGAACTCGGAGAGGGCGCCGGTGGCCGCCGGGTCGAAGACCGCGACCCGGTGGCAGTTCTGGAAGGCGAGCCTCATGCCGAAGTGGCGCTCCAGGGCGCCGCGCATGGAGTCGCTGGCCAGGCAGCGCAGGAGCTGACCGCGGGCCTGCTCGTCCGGCGGTGGGACGGTGTTGTCGGCGAACTCGGCGCCGGTGCGTTCACGCCTCTCGACCAGCTCGGTGATCACCGCCCAGGCGTACGGCAGGGAGTCGCGGACGCAGGCGACGAACGCCTCGTCGTCGACCTCGCCGGCCCTGGCCTGGTCGAGAAGATCCTTCGAAACGGTCAGCGACATGCTGCGTTCTCCTCTCGCAGATCGCAAAGGGGACGTTTTCCGACCCTAGGTCGGCCTGTCGGCCGCTCCACCTAGCGCGGGAGCGACACTCGTGTGGGTCCGAAGATGAAGCCGGGGTCGATCTGGGCGGCCAGGTCCTCGCCGGTCGCCCGGTTCGCCCAGGCCCGGGCGTTGCGCAGGTGGAACTCCACCGCCTGCTGCCCGAACTTCCACCAGTCCTTCTCCTGGGCGTCCAGGCGCGCGAGAAGCGTGCCGAGCGCCTTCATGCCGGCCGGTTCCAGGTCGCCGAGCGTGAACGGCCGGCCCTGCTCCATGGCCCGGACCGCCGCCGAGTGCTCCAGGCACACCAGCAGGTCGTCGCCCACGTGCTCACGCAGGAACGCGACGTCGGACGGGCCGTGCACCTTGTTGCCGACCACCGCGACCGGCACGTCGAAGTCGGCGGCGTAGTCGCGGTACTGGCGGTAGACGCCCACCCCCTGCCGGGTGGGCTCGGCCACCAGGAACGTCATGTCGAAGCGGGTGAACAGCCCGGAGGCGAACGAGTCGGCCCCGGCGGTCATGTCGACCACGACGTACTCGCCGGCGCCGTCGACGAGGTGGTTGAGGTACAGCTCCACCGCGCCGACCTTGGAGTGGTAGCAGGCCACCCCCAGGTCGGTCTCCTCGAACGGGCCGGTGACCATCAGACGCGGCCCGTCGGGCGTGATGGCCGAGAAGCGGGTGTGCACGGGGTCGTCGAACTCCCCCAGGCGCAGCAGCCGCGACCCGCGGCCGGGCGGGGTGGTCTTGACCATCGCCGCGGCGGAGGAGATGAGCGGGTTGTCGCCGCGGAGGTGCTCCTTGATCTCGGTCAGGTGCGTGCCCATCGGGCGCGGCAGCGCGCTCTCGGGCATCCCGAGCGCCATGCCGAGGTGCTGGTTGATGTCGGCGTCGATCGCCACGACGGGCCCGCCCCTGGCGGCGACGTATCTCGCGAACAGTGCGGACAGGGTCGTCTTGCCGCTGCCGCCCTTACCGACGAATGCCACCCTCACGTCAACGATCCAATCATGATTATGAAAACCGTTTCACTCCGCTGGAGCATCATGCCACGAAGGGTGGGTGAGCGGGGGCAGAACCGCTGTGAGAGGCTCTGCCAGATGACGGTCGCATGGGTGGTGCTGGTGCTGTCGGGGCTGATGGAGACCGCGTGGGCGGTGGCCCTGGACCGGTCCCAGGGGTTCTCCCGGCCGGTGCCCAGCCTGATCTTCGTGGTGACGCTGGTGCTGAGCATGATCGGGCTGGGGTACGCGCTGAAGTCGATCCCGGTCGGTACGGCCTATGCCGTGTGGGTCGGGATCGGTGCGGTCGGCACGACCGTCGTCGGCATGGCGTGGCTCGGCGAGCCCACGTCGGTGGCCAGGATCGCCTGCCTGGTGCTGGTCGTCGCCGGGGTCGTCGGCCTGAAGGTCTTCCACTGAGCCGCGCGGCTCAGGGCACCGGTTCCCCGTGGCCGCCGGGGATGGCGTTCCGGGTGATGTGGGCGATGGTGATCTCGGAGAGCAGGGTCTCCTCGTGCTCGCGAAGCACACTCCAGACGTGCGCGATCGGCCGGGCGACGCCGGGGTAGTCGTCGTTCCTGAAGTGCTCGGGCCTGCCCTCGATCACCATGATCACGTCGGCCAGGGTGATCTTCTCGGGGGGCCGGGCCAGCCAGTAGCCGCCGTCCGGGCCGCGCTGGCTGTGGATCAGGCCGGCGCGGCGCAGCTGTAGCAGGATGTTGTCCAGGAACCTCCGCGGGATGTTCTGCGCCGCGGCGACCTTCTCCGCGGGCACGGGCCCCGGGCCGGTGGCGGCCAGCTCGGCGACGGCCCGCAGGGCGTACTGGGTCCTGGCGGAGACGCGCATGCCGTCAGGCGCTCGTCCGGGCGAGGCCCCAGCGGCGGCGCAGCGAGGTGTCGGCCGCCTCGAACAGCAGGTCCACCGCGATGCCGATGACCAGGATCACGATCATCGTGGAGAGCAGGCCGGCCGAGTCGGCGAGCTCGCGGTCGAAGAACAGCCGCTCGCCCAGCGACGACTGGTGAGCGATGATCACCACCAGCTCCCCGGCCATCAGCGACCGCCAGGCGAAGGCCCAGCCCTGCTTCAGCCCGGCCAGGAACGACGGCAGCGACGCCGGCAGGATCACGTGGCGGTAGAGCTGCAGGCGGCGGAAGCCGAGCACGTGCCCGGCGCGCAGCAGGATGGGCGGCGTGTAGTCCACCCCGGTGATCAGGCCGTTGGCGATGGACGGCGCCGCGCCGAGGATGACCACGAACGTGATCGCGCTCTCGGTCAGCCCGAACAGCAGGATGGCCAGCGGGAACCAGGCGATCGACGGCATGGTCTGCAGGCCGGTGATCAGCGAGCCGAAGGCGGCCCGCAGCACCCGGACCCGGGAGACCAGGGCGCCGACGACCAGGCCCGCCACCACCGAGACGGCGAAGCCCGTCACCGCGCGGCGCATGGTCACGCCGATCGCCTCCCAGTACTCGCCGGTGGTCAGCCGGTCGAGGAGGACCGGGGCGACGTCGGCGGGCCCGGCGAAGACGTACTCCGGCCAGAAACCGGCCCACACCACGCACTGCCACACCGCCAGCACGATGGCCACGGCCAGGGCCATCGGCCACAGGCGGCCCCAGACGCGGGCGGCCGGGCCGCCGGACGACTCGCCGCCCAGCTCCAGCGCGTCGAGTCCGGCGAGCTGCCGGGCGTGGGCGTCGGCGGGCGCGCGGTCCGCGCCGCCGGTGACCGCGGCACCGGAGGTGGTACCGGTGACCTCGCCGTCCGCGGTGACCGCGGTGTCCCCGGGAGGCGCGGCGCCGTCGGCGCCGATCGCGGTGTGACCGGTGTCGTCGACGCCGGTGGTGACTTCGGTGTCAGCGGCCATGGCGCATGACCTCCTCCCGGAGCCGGCCCGTCACGGCGCCGGCGATCTCCGCCACCTCGGCGGAGTCGGTACGGCGGGGCCGTTCGAGCGTGATGGGGAAATCCTCGACGACCCGCCCCGGACGGCTGCTGAGCAGCACGACGCGGTCGCCGAGCCGTACGGCCTCACGGACGTTGTGGGTGACGAACAGGACGCTGAGCCGGCGTTCCCGCCAGATCCGCTCCAGCTCGTCGTGGAGCAGGTCGCGGGTCATCGCGTCCAGCGCGCCGAACGGCTCGTCCATCAGCAGGACGTCGGCGTCCTGGGCGAGCGCGCGGGCCAGGGAGACCCGCTGGCGCATGCCCCCGGACAGCTCGTGCGGGCGCTTGCCGCCGAAACCGCCCAGGTGGACGGTCTCCAGGAGCGCCGCCGCCCGCTCACGCCGTTCCCGGGAGGCCACGCCCTGGACCCGCAGCGCCATCTCGACGTTGGCCGAGACGGTGAGCCAGGGGAACAGGGCCGGCTCCTGGAACATCATCGCGATCTTCCGGCCGCCGGTGCCGATCCGGCCGGCCGTGGGGGTGTCCAGCCCGGCGACCAGGGAGAGCAGCGTGCTCTTGCCGCAGCCGGAGGCGCCGAGCAGGCAGACGAACTCGCCCGGGGCGACGGAGAGCGTGACGTCGTCCAGGGCGTGCAGCCCCTTCCTGCCCTGACCGTAGACCTTGGAGACACCGTCCAGTCGGACGGCGGGCCCGGCGTCTCCGACGGCCCCGGTGCCCTCGGCGTCCCCCGGACGGGCGGTCCCGGGGGCCGAGGCGCCCGGGGCGCCCTCGGTGCCCTGGCCGTGCCGGCTGTTCCGGGCGCGTTCCCTGAGCGGAGTCCTCACGTCCTCCTCCTTCCGATCGGCGGTCGCGGTGGGTTCGACGGGCTCACAGCTCACCTGTCGGCGATCTCCGGGCGGCCCTTGGCCTTGTGGATCCGGTTGAGGACCGACAGGTCGTAGATGCCGTTCAGGTCGACCGGCTGGAGCAGGCCGATCTTGATCGCGTGGTCGGCGCTGGCGGTCAGCGAGGAGGCGATGGGGTCGTCGGTGAAGGTGATGTTGGCGAAGGCGCGGTCCAGGACCTCCTGCTTGAGCGGCTTGCCGGTCAGCTCGGCGAGGGCCGCGTTCACGGTCTTCGCGGCGTCGGCCGGGTCGGCCTCGATCGCCGCGTTGGCCTCGACGTGCCCTTCGAGGAGCTGCCGGACCGTCTCCGGGTGCTCGGCGGCGAAGTCCTGGCGGACGATGAGGTGGGTGATCACGAACTGCTTGTCCGGCCACAGGTCCCGCTCGTCGACGAGGACCCTGCCCTTGCTCTCCAGGACCAGCCGGCTGGCGAACGGCTCCGGCACCCACGCGCCGTCGATGTCGCCGGTGGCGAAGGTCTGCAGGGTCTGGGAGTTCTCCTGGGGGACGATGCCGACGTCGCCGCCGCCCTTGGTGTCGGTCTTCAGGCCCTTCTGCTGCAGCCAGTAGCGCAGGGCGACGTCCTGGGTGTTGCCGAGCTGGGGTGTGGCGATCTTCTTGCCCCGCAGGTCCTCGACGCTCTTGATCTCGGGCTTGACGACCAGCGAGACGCCGCCCGAGGCCGCCCCGGCGATGATCTTTATGGCCTTGCCCTTGGACTTGGCCCAGGCGTTGATGGCGGGGTTGGGGCCGATGTAGGTGGCGTCGACCGCGCCCGAGAAGATCGCCTCGATCGCGGCCGGGCCGGCGTTGAAGGTGCTGGTCGTGAGCTTGGTCGAGCCGAGATGCTTGGTGAAGAGGCCCTTCTCCACGCCGACCAGCGCCGTGGCGTGGGTGATGTTGGGGAAGAAGCCGAGCCGCACCTCGGCGAGCTTGTCCCCGCCACCGGAGGCGGTCGCGGTGCCCGCCGTCTCCGATCCCCCGCAGGCGGCCGACAAGGTCGTGAACGCCAGTGCGGCCAGCGCCGCCACCACCCCGCGAGCCCTGCGAGCCTTCATGGCCACTCCTAATTCCTACTAAACAAGTCGGCTATGCGTATATAAAGGCCGACTCTACCCACCTGTCAAGTAGGAAAATGGCACGCCCCGGTCACGCCGCTCTCCGGCGGGCGCCGGGCGCCGGGCGCGAGGGGTCGCGCGACGCCCGCCGTCCCGGACGGCCTCGCGGGTCAGCCGCAGACGGAGTCGAGGACCGTCGCGGTGTTCGGGCGGAACCGCTGGGAGTCGTCGCGGTGCGCGACGACGGGGGGAACCGGCCTGGCCAGGGTCGCCGCGATCTTGTGCTTGATCAGGTCGTAGTCGGGGTACGCGGTGTTGATCAGCGGCGGGACGAACTGCAGGGTCCGGATCTTCGACTGCTTCACCTTCTCCGCCAGCTCGACCAGGTTCGGCAGCAGCCCCTGCGGGATGTCGGTGGAGACGGCGTGCATCGTGGCGTCGGCCAGCTTCTCGAAGCTCCGCAGGACCGTCACCGGATCGGCCTGCTTGGCGACGGCGTTCATCAGGCACTTCTGCCGGCCCATCCGGACGTAGTCGTCACTGTAGGTGCGGGCCCTGCCGTACCAGAGGGCCTGCTCGCCGGTCAGCCTGCGGGTGCCGGCGGGGATCAGGCCCTCGTTCTGCCGGCCGTACACGATGGGGTCCCTGACGGTGACCCGCACGCCGCCCATCGCGTCGATGATGTCGGCGAAGCCGAACATGTCGACCATCGCGTAGTAGTGGACCGGCAGGCCGGTGATGCCGCTGACGGTCCTCTTCAGCAGCGTGGGGCCGCGGTGCCCCCGGGGAACGCCCGGGACGACGTCGGGGTGGTCCTCGGCGTACTGCCAGACCTCGTTGAGCAGGCCGGGGGTGTAGGGCGGCTCGCCGCCGAAGCCGTAGGGGAAGTGCTGGCGCGCCGGGCCGGGCGGCATCGGGACCTTCTCCAGGTTTCTCGGCAGGCCGAACAGCACGGTGTCGCCGGTATGGGTGTCGATGCTGGCCACGGTCATGCTGTCGGTGCGCACGCCGATCCGGTTGGCCGCGGCGTCGCCGCCGATCAGCAGGATGTTGATCCGGTCGCGGCCCTGCCAGGGGTCCACCGGGATGGGCGCGCTGTTGGCGGTGAAGATCGAGGTCACGACGTGCTGGGAGACGTAGGCGAGCCGGGCCGCGTACGCCATGGGGGCGACCACCAGGGCGCACAGCACGCCCACGGCGAGGGCCGACAGCAGCCGGGCCGGGCCGGACAGCGACTCCGGTCTGACGAGTTGGTAAGAGCGCACGGTCACGGTCACGGTCGCGGCGGCGAACAGCAGCGCGGCCAGCCCGAAGACCCACAGCCAGGCCGGCTGGACGATCAGGGCGAGCAGCTCGGCCCGGGAGGTGAGAAGGAGGATCGCTACCCCCCCGACGAGGGTGACGAAGGTCCCCATCAGGGCGATGCCGGCCGCGCGCCGGCCGGCCCACAGGTGGGCCAGACCCCACAGAACGGCCGACCCCAAGGTGATCGCCAGGCTCGGCCCAATGTTCAAACGACCCCGTTGACCTGCCATCTCTCTAACATCTCCCGTCCGTTGGCCCCAGGCGTCACAGGTTAGTAACGGTTTTCGGATGAATGCGCTATGAGGCGGTGCGACGCGCGGGGAAGTCCGAGTCAAGGTTCGTTGGGAGGTCCCTGCCGTTTCCGGTGATTGCCCTCATCCAAATCGCGGCCAAAAGAGAGACATATGCGGTTTTGCGCGGCGAATTCGGGGATTTCCCGCTAAGGGGCGGTGAGGGGGGCCGGTGCGGGGAGCGATCAGCGCTTTTTCGATCATGTTCGGTTGCGCGCTCACCCCGTTCGCGCTCGCCGGTTTCTGGGTGGCGGACGAGATATCCGGCTCCGGCCGCTACGTGGCGGACGTCGCGCCGACGGCGGCCGACCCCGCGGTCCGCGACGACGTCGCCGACCGCGTCACCGCCGCGATCTCCCGGTCGCTGCCCGGCATGGACCGTCCGGCCACCGCGGACCTCGTCCGCCGGTCCGTGAACGCGGTCGTCACCGGCGGCGACTTCCCCGCCGTGTGGGCCGAGCTGAACCGGGCGGCGCACCGGCGGTTGGTCTCCGTGCTGCGGGACGGACCCGGCCGGGCGGCTTCCGGATGGATCGTTCCCTGGCGGGCGGCTTCCGGTCCGGGCGGGAACACCGGCGACACCGGGAACGCCTGGGATGCCGGGGACAGCGTGGACCTCGACCTGACCCCGGTGTACGGCATGGCCCGGCGGGAGCTGGCCGCGGCCGGGCAGGCGGACGCCTCCCGCCTGCCCGACCTGCACCCGCGGATCGAGCTGCTCCCTGTGCGGGCGCTGCTCGGCGCGCGGACGGCCTGCGACTGGCTGGTCCGGCTGAAGTGGGCACTGCCGCTGCTGCCCCTGCTGCCGCTGGCGGCGGGGGTGGTCCTCGCGGGCGACCGCGAGGAGGCGCTCAGCGGCGCCGGGTTCGGGCTGGCCGCGAGCATGGTCGCGCTGGCCGCCGGGCTGGCCGCCGTCCGCTCGCTCTGCCTGCCCGTCCCGGCGGACGGCGGTCCCCCGTCCTCCGCCGTCTACTCGATCTTCGACGCGCTCGCCCTGTTCCCGAGGATCGGCCTGCGCGTCGTCTTCGCGGCGGGCCTGATCACGGCCGGGGTGGTCGCCATCGTCCGCGAGCACCGGTCCTCGCGCGAGCCGCCCCCGGCGCCGGACCCGGACCCGGACCCGGACCGTTCCGAGGCCTCCACCCTGGTCCGGGGTGGCATGAGATGTTCTTCACAGGGTAGCCGGTGGCGCCATGAGCGACGTTGAGACGGGGACGGTGACCACCAAGGTCCCCGCGCGGCTGGACCGGTTGCCATGGTCACGATGGCACTGGATGATCATCATCGGCCTCGGGACCGTCTGGATCCTCGACGGGCTCGAGGTGACCATCATCGGGAACCTCTCGGCGCAGCTCGCCAAGGAGGGCAGCGGCCTGGCGATCACCCAGGCCCAGGTCGCCGGTACGGCGGCGGCCCTCTACGTGGCCGGCGCCTGCGTGGGAGCACTCTTCTTCGGCTGGCTCACCGACAGGTTCGGCCGTAAGAAGCTGTTCATCATCACGATGGTGGTCTACCTGGTCGCCACCGCGGCGACCGCCTTCTCGTTCTCCGCGTGGTGGTTCTTCCTCTTCCGCTTCCTGACCGGGTTCGGCATCGGCGGCGAGTACGCGGCGATCAACTCCGCCATCGACGAGCTGATCCCCAGCCGCCACCGCGGCCGCATCGACGTCGTCATCAACGGCAGCTACTGGCTCGGCGCCGCCGGCGGCGCGCTGCTGACCGTCCCCCTGCTCAACGACCTCCCGGTCAACATCGGCTGGCGTGTCGCCTTCGGCCTGGGCGTGGTCCTCGGCCTCGGCATCCTCCTCGTCCGGCGGCACGTGCCGGAGAGCCCCCGCTGGCTGTTCATCCACGGCCGGGGCCGGGAGGCGGAGGAACTGGTCGACGGCATCGAGGAGCGCGTCGAGACCGAGAAGGGCGAGCGCCTCTCCGAACCCTCCTCCTCCATGACCATCCACCAGCGCCGGTCGATCGGATTCGGCCAGATCGCGCACACGATGGTCGCCCGCTATCCCAAGCGCACCGTCCTCGGCTTCTCGCTGTTCATCGGGCAGGCGTTCCTCTACAACGCCATCACCTTCGGGTACGCCCAGATCCTGTCGACGTTCTTCAAGATCGACACCAACACCGGCTACTTCTTCGCGGTCATCGCGGTCGGCAACTTCCTCGGCCCGCTGCTGCTGGGTCACCTGTTCGACACCGTCGGCCGGGTGCCCATGATCTCCGGCACCTACATCGGGTCCGGGGTGCTGCTGCTCGGCACGGCGTGGCTGTTCAACCAGGGCGTGCTGACCGCCGTCA
Source organism: Streptosporangium sandarakinum (assembly GCF_013409935.1). Classification (GTDB taxonomy): domain Bacteria; phylum Actinomycetota; class Actinomycetes; order Streptosporangiales; family Streptosporangiaceae; genus Streptosporangium; species Streptosporangium nondiastaticum. The sequence continues at coordinate 3,702,181 of NZ_JACCCO010000001.1, forward strand.
CGCTGACCGCCTGCTGGTGCGTCGTGCTCTTCTTCGCCTCGGCCGGGGCGAGCGCGGCCTACCTGACGGTCAGCGAGATCTTCCCGATGGAGACCCGGGCCATGGCCATCGCCTTCTTCTACGCGATCGGCACCCTCGTCGGCGGTGTCGCCGGGCCGCTGATCTTCTCGCACCTGGTCGAGAGCGGCAAGCCGGGTGACACGGCCCTGGCCTTCGCCATCGGCGCGGTCCTGATGATCGCGGCCGGGCTGGTGGAGGTGTTCCTCGGGGTCAAGGCCGAAGGCAAGAGCCTTGAGGACATCGCGGAGCCACTGACCAGCGCGTCGGCCAAGAACAGCACCGCGGCGGCCTGAACCGGCCTTCCGGGCCCGCCGTACGGCGGGCCCTTCGCCTAGCCTCGCCGGGCCCTGCCCGGCTTTCCCGGCCGGTGCGCGTCCCCCGTGCCGCCGGGCGGCATCTCCACGTCACCGGAAAGCGGCAGCCGCAGGACGAACCGGGCGCCCTCCCCCCGCAGCCGGTCCGTCGCGTACAGCCTGCCCCCGTGCGCCGTCGCGATCTCCCTGGCGATGGACAGGCCGAGCCCCGTCCCGCCGGCCTCCCGGCTGCGCGCGGTGTCCAGGCGGGTGAACCGCTGGAAGATCCGTTCCCGGTCGGCCTCCGGGACGCCCTGGCCGTCGTCGACGACCTCCAGCACGGCGTCGTCCCCGTTCTGGCAGACGTTGACCTCGATCATGCCCGCCGCGTGCCGTTCGGCATTGGCCAGCAGGTTGGTCAGGACCCTGCTGAGCTGGAGCCGGTCTCCCCGGACGACCACGCCCGGGTGCAGCCGCATGAGCACCTCGTGCCGGGACGGCCGCTGCTCCATCTCGCCGGTGACCAGCTCCGCCAGGTCGACGCGCCGGGGTTCGGGCCGCGCCCCGGCGTCGAGGCGGGCGAGCGTGAGCAGGTCGTCGATGACGGCCTGGAGCCGCTCGGTGTCCTTCAGCGCCGACCGCATCGTCAGCGCCGAATCCTCGTCCTCCGGGTCGGCCAGTGCCAGCTCCAGCTTGGTGCGCAGGCCGGTCAGCGGGGTGCGCAGCTCATGGGAGGCGTCGGAGGCGAAGCGGCGCTCCATCTCCCTGGCGTGCTCCAGCCGGTCGAGGGTCCTGTTGATCGACTCGATGAGCGTGTTCAGCTCGCTGCCGGAGGCGGGCACGGCTATCCGGTGGCTGAGGCCGGAAGCGGCGATCTCCGCCATCTCGGCGCGCATCCGCCGCACCGGTTCGAGGGCCCTGCCGACCAGCCACCAGGTGCCCCAGCCCACCAGCCCGAGGAGTACGAGGCAGAAGGCGGTCAGCACGCCCTCCAGGGTGTGGCCGACCAGCAGGGGCGGTCTCTGCTCGGCCGCGTAGACCATGACGTCGCCGTGCGGGGAGAAGCTGCCCTGCAGGCCGACGACGACGAAGCACGTCCGCCCGGCCCCGGGAACCGTCACGCAGGGCTCGTCCACCACGCGGGTGTCGTCCGGGCCGGGCCACACGCGGCTGATCGGCGGCATCCCCCGCATCATGGGGCTGGCCGCGACGACCCGGCCGGCGCGGTCGACGGCCTGGAGCCGGCCGACGGTGTTCGTGGGGATGATCCCGTCGGGCAAGCCCCGGCGGACCTCCCTGACCGCCACCCGGGCCGCCTGGGAAGCGTTGTCCGTCACGGTGCCCAGCGCCTTGTACCGCAGGCCCGCCGACATCGCGAGCACGCCGATCCCGAGCACCAGCGCGAAGATCAGAACGGTGATGAGCGTCGCCCGCCCCTGTAAGGAACGCGGACCTCGCCAAACGGCCACGGACCTCCTCCGGTCTCCTTCCGGTCGGACACTCACCGAACACTAGGAGCCGGGCATCCATCGGGGAGGTAAAGAGGGAATGCCTTTCGTGGCTTTTTACGCAAAAAGGACAATATCCCGTAATTCACCCCGGAAAGCGACGCCGAGCCTTGGATACGCCTTGCAGAGGTGGTATCCGACCGTGTGGGGGCTGAGGAAGAGCCGGGCGGCGATGTCCCGGTTGGACAGGCCACCGGCCGCCGGCCGTACGATCTGCAGCTCCTGGGGGGTGAGGCGGGCCGGCACGCCGGGGGCGGGAGCCTCGGGCGCGGCGGATCCGGTCGCGCCCAGCTCCCGTGCAACATGGGTGGAACCCTAGTTATTCGCCCGAATTGAGGGATCAGGCGCCCGCGCAGGAGTCATGGGTGGCGTCGAACCCCTTCAGGCTGTCGGTGTCGTTCGTCCTGAGGGGCTTGAGACCCTTCCAGTCGTCGCCGATGGTCAGGATGAGCCTCGACGTGGTCGCCCGGGGCACCGCCCGGCCGGTGGAGGCGAGCAGGTCGCGGCTGAGCGTGGGGACGCCGGGCTCACCGTTCGGCGAGTACGTGATCGTGGTCTTCGGGTACGGCTTACGCGGCGCGTCACCGATCTTGTAGATGTGGTAGCCCCGCTCCTCAAGCTGGACGGCCACCTGCGACCCCAGGCCGGAGCGGTTCGTCCCGTTGCGCACCTCGACCTGGATCTTCGAGCGGGAGACCTTGGTCTGCCCGCCCTTGATCCCGGACCCGGCGAACGTCCGGTCCCGCGCGACCATCTGGAACAGCGTCCGGCTCTGCGGCTGCACCCACTCCACCCGGCCCGGGTGAGTGGCCGAGTATCTCCAGGGCGTGGTGACGAAGTGGATCTGCCCGGCGGCCATGCCCTTGGCACTCGTCGCCAGGTCCTTCATGACGCCCGTGGTGAGGCCGGAGTCGGTGGTGACCGACTTGGTGGCCGCGTCCAGGAAGCCGAAGAGCCTGGTGGGATCGGTGAGCGTGTCGCCGCTCATCACCTTCTTGATCATGGAGGCGACGAACATCTGCTGCCGCTGGATGCGCCCGATGTCGGAGCCGTCGCCGAGGCTGTAGCGGACGCGGACGTAGCCGAGCGCCTGCTCGCCCATGAGGACCTGCCGTCCGGCGGGAAGGTTGAGCAGGGCCTTCACGTCGCGGATCGGCTCCGGGAGGCAGACCTCGACGCCGCCGACCGCGTCCACCATGCTCTTGAAACCGGTGAAGTCGACCTTCACGAAGTGGTCGATGCGGATCCCGGTGAGCGACTCGACGGTCTTCCAGGTGCAGCCGATCCCGCCGAAGTTGAACGACTCGTTGATCATGCCGATGTGCGCCCGCTGGCCCTGCAGGCCCCCCGTGGCCTTGCAGTCGGGGAGCTGCACCATGGAGTCGCGGGGGAAGCTGATGACCATGGCGTTGTCCCGCTTCGGCGAGATGTGCGCCAGCATGATCGTGTCGGTCCGCTCGCCGACCTCCCGGCCGTACTTGGCGTTCTTGCCGTTGCGCTGGTCGGAGCCGACCACCAGGACGTTCATCGCCTTGGTCGCGATCTTTGCGGGTCGCGCGCCCAGCTCCTCGGCTCCGACCTCGACCCGCTTGACGTTCCCGTTCAGCTTGACGTAGGCGGCGGCCGCCGTCCCGGCCACCGCCACCACGACGGCGGTGCCGCCGGCCACCGTCCACCGGAGCCACCGGCGGCGGCGCCGCCCGGCCCGCGCCGGGGGCTGCGCGGGCGCGGTCTGCGCGGAAGGTTCCGCGGGCGCGTCCATCGACCCGTTGCTCACGTGACTCCCAAGGGGACTGGCCGGGGCGCACGCCCTCGGCTGGGGCCGGATTCCGGCAGAGGGAGTGTACAGATCCCAGGTAAAAGTCAAGTAAGGATTGCGCATATACCCTTTTGACCTTTGGCTAGGCGTTCGTGAAGAACGAGGTGTTCTGGCCGGTCGCGGACCCGGGCGGAACGGGGGTGCCGAGGTGCGCCCGCCGGGGCGGTGGGGCCGGAGTGGGCGGCCTTGTTATGATCCGCCGATGATTATCCGAGTCGGCGGTCTTGCCGACGTCCCGGCGGTACTGGCGATGTTCGACGGCGCGGTGGCGTGGCTGACCGCACGGGGCCGTACCGGGCAGTGGGGCAGCGAGCCCTTCTCCACCAACCCCGTCCGTGTCGAGAAGGCCACCGCCTGGGCCGCCTCGGGCGGGATGCGCATCGCCGAGATCGACGGCCGGCCCGCCGGCTGCCTCGTCGTCGGGCCCGCGATGGAGTACGTCTCCCCGGCGGCCGAGCCCGAGCTGTACGTGCAGGTCCTGATCAACGACCGGCGGTTCCACGGCCGGGGCGTCGGCGCCGCGCTGCTGGAGCGGGCCGTGACCGAGGCGGCGGAGCTGGGCGTCTCGCTGGTCCGGGTCGACTGCTACGCCGGGGACGACGGCCGGCTGGTGCGCTACTACGAGAGCCAGGGCTTCACCAGGACCGAGACGTTCACGGTGGGCGAGTGGCCCGGTCAGATACTGGAGCGGAGGCTTCCCGTCGCGACGGGCTGACCGGGGCGGCCGCCGGGCACGGCAGGGTGCGTTCGCGGGGCGGCGCCGGGCACGGCAGGGCAGGGCCGGGTGCGTTCACGGGGCCGGATAGGGGCGTTCGCGGGACGGTACGGGGCGCGGCCGGGTGCCTCGCGGGCGCCATGCTTCGGTGGCGGGGCGGTCATATACAGGAAATATCGACAAGAGAGGATTGGGGCTGGGTTTACCGTCTTATGGGGGTTTCGTGAACACTGCTCTCGATCATTCCTATCGGGGCGAACATCCCGTCCGTACCCTCGCCTACCTCTTCAAGGAAGACCGGTTCAAGCTCGTCGTCGCGGTCTTCGCCTTCCTCTTCAAGCACAGCCCCACCTGGCTGCTGCCGCTGATCACCGCGAACGTCATCAACATCGTGATCGGCCACCGCCCCATCGTCGAACTGTGGGGCAACACGGCCGTCCTGCTCGCCCTGCTGCTCCTCAACCACCCCTTCCACCTCCTCTACGTCCGCTGCATGCACGGCGCGATCCGGCGGGTGGGCGTGAACCTGCGCTCCGCGCTCTGCCGCCGCATGCAGCAGCTCTCGATCGGCTACCACTCCCGGGTCAGCGCCGCCGTACTCCAGACCAAGGTCATCCGGGACGTCGAGAGCATCGAGCAGACCAGCCAGCAGGCGAGCGACATGGGCCTTTCGGCCCTCACCACGCTGGTCGGCGGCCTCGTGGTGATCGCCTTCCGGGTGCCCGCCGCGATCCCGGTCCTGCTGGTGGTCGTGCCGACCGCGGCCTTCCTGGTGATGCGGCTCCGCACCCGCCTGCGGGAGGACAACGAGAGCTTCCGCCGCGAGGTCGAGACGCTCTCCAGCCGGATCAGCGAGATGACCACCCTCATCCCCATCACCCGGGCGCACGGCCTGGAGCGCGACGCGCTGCACCGCGTGGACGGCACGCTGACCAAGGTGCTGCGCAAGGGACTCAAGCTCGACCTGCTCAACGGCAGCTTCGGCGCCCTCGCCTGGATCCTGCTCAACGCGCTGGGCGTCGCCTTCCTGACGGGCTCCGCGCTCATCGCCTACTACCAGGTCATCCCGATCACCGCCGGCGACGTGGTCATGCTGACCACCTTCTTCACCACCCTCACCTCCGCCGTCACCTCCCTGCTCAGCCTGACCCCGGTGATCAGCAAGGGGCTGGCGTCGGTCCGGTCGATCGGCGAGGTGCTCCAGGCCCCCGACCTGGAGCACAACGAGGGCAAGGTGAAGATCGACTCGGTGCGCGGCGAGGTGGAGTTCCGCGACGTCGGGTTCTCCTACGGCGAGCCCGGCGAACCCCCCGCGGTCACCGGCCTCACCCTCAGGGCGGTGCCCGGCGAGACGATCGCCCTTGTCGGACCGTCGGGCGCGGGCAAGTCGACCGTGCTCAACCTCGTCATCGGCTTCCTCCGGCCGACCTCCGGCCGGATCCTGCTCGACGGCCGCGACATGGAGACGGTGGACATGCGGACCTACCGCCGTTTCATGTCGGTCGTGCCGCAGGAGTCGATCCTGTTCGAGGGCAGCATCAGGGAGAACGTCACCTACGGCCTGGCCGACGTCTCCGAGGAGCGGCTGACGCGGGCCCTGCGGGACGCCAACGCGCTGGAGTTCGTCGAACGGCTGCCCGCCGGGCTCGACACGGTCGTCGGGGAACGCGGGGCCCGGCTGTCCGGCGGCCAGCGGCAGCGCCTGGCCATCGCCCGAGCCCTGATCCGCGACCCGCGCGTGCTGATCCTCGACGAGGCGACCTCCGCCCTGGACTCCCGGTCGGAGGCGCTCATCCAGCAGGCGCTGGCCCGGCTGGTCGCCGGCCGTACGGTCTTCGTCGTCGCGCACCGGCTGTCCACGATCCGGAACGCGGACCGCATCGCGGTCATGCGGGACGGCGGAATCGTGGAGGTGGGAACCCACGAGGAGCTGATGCGGCTGCGCGGCGTCTACGCGGGACTCCAGCAGGCCCAGCTCGCCTGACGCGGCGAAGCCGGGAAGAACGAAGCCGGGAACGGCGGAGCCTGTAACGGCGGGGCCGGAAAGCGGGAACGGCGGGGCCGGAAAGAAGGAAGGGCGCGGAACGGTCGTCGTCCCGCGCCCTATACCGGTCAGGTCGCCCGGCGGGGGATCAGCCCGTGCCGGCGGCGTTCAGCGGATAGACCCGCAGCCAGTCGACCTCCATCCACGCCTCTCCCTCGGTGCCTCCGCCGGGGAACCAGTCGAGCTGCAGGCACGGCTGCATCACACCGGTCGTATGCCTGGCCGAGCGGAACCACTCCTTGCCGTCGATGTAGCCGACCGTGCCCTGCGGGCTGACCTCGACCGCGTAGGTGTGCCAGGTGGTCACTTCCACGTCGGAGTAGGACTGCTCCTCGCCCTGCGGGGTCTGCAGGTAGAAGTTGGGGCGCCACTTGCCCGGGTGGTCGTACACCCCCAGGAAGTCGATCTCCTCGCCCGTGGTGCTCAGCACGTCGCCCCCGCCGTCCCGCGGCCACAGCAGGGCGAGGGGGCGGTAGGCGGTCGCCCCGCCCTCGTACATCCGGACCCGGGTCTCCCAGCGTCCGTACGTCTGCTCGTGGCGGGCGCCGATCCCGGCCGTGGTGCCGTCGGCGCGGCCGTAGAGGTAGAGCGAGCCGTTGCCGACGTAGAGCTGGTCGGGGGAGCGACGGCCCTTGCCGGCGTGGCCGGCCGAGTCGTAGATCACCCAGTCGGCCGGGTCGAGGACGCCGTCGAACTCCGCGCACCACGACGGCGTGCCCCAGCCGAGGGTCCCGGCCGCGCTCGCCTGGCCGGTGGGGGCCGGGCCGCAGACGGCCTTTGCGGCGCCGGACGCCGCCGCGCCGGGGGCGGCGGCGATCACGCCCGCCGCCAGCGCGGTCACCAGGCCGAGTACGGCCGTCCGCGCCGGTAATCGATGGTTCATGGCTGCTCCTTGGAACTGGCACAGAGCGCCGAGGGACTGAAGCCCCAGCAACCGGCCTTGACCGGTGTCACGGGCCGCGGGACGGACCCGCTCGGCGCGAGGGGAACGGAGTATGCGGGTGGCGCGAAGGCCCACCGGGGCGCCCAGGACGTCGCCTGAGGGTCGGTGGCCGGAAGCGGCGCGGCGGAGCCGATCGTACGGCCATGCCAGGGCGCGAGACTCCAACATGCCGAATCCCGCCACGACGCGCAGTCTCCGGAACCCGCGATCCCCGAGGTGAAGAAGGAGCGCGCCAGCGGGGGCAGCGGCAGAACCGGCCTGGTCGCGGGGACTCCGAGGATGGACGCGGGTGAGTCGGCGCCGGACTCGGCGGCCGGCTGACCGGTGGAGAACGCCGGGGTGGTGGGGGTCACAGCGGGGGTGGGGAAGGGCACCGCGGTCGGATCGGCCGTGGGCCACGCCGTACGCGCGGGCGGGACCGGGTCGGGAACGGCGGGCACGTCACCGGTGACGTCGGTTTCACCCGCGTCATCGGCGGTCGGGACGGGAGAGGGCCTCGCCGGGTCCTTCGGGGCCTTCCTGGACGCCTTTCCGGACCGGTCCGGGGCGCCGTCCCCGGGCGTGGCCTTCTTCGACGACTCCTTGGCGCCCTTCCCGGACGGTTCCTTCGCCGACTCTCCGGCGTCCTTCTTCCCAGAAGCCTTCTTTCCGGACTCCTTCTCGGAGGACTCCTTCGTTCCCTTACCGGCTTTTTCCCCTTTTTCCTGTGAGGTGTCCCTGGAGGTTCCCTTGCCCTTCTCTCCGGACTTGCCCTTCTCCTTCTCCGTGTCCTTCTTCCCCGAGTCGTCCTGCCCGGTGGAACTCTCGCCGCTCTGGGACGGCTTGGGCTCCGCCGGTTTCTGGGACTGCTCGGGCGTCTGCGGGGCCGGGGACTCACCTCCCGAGGACGGAGGCTGCGCCGTGGTCTCGGGCGTGGCGCTGGGAGCCGGGGCGGGGGAGTCCTTCTTGCCCCCGTCACCGGGGTCGGGCGCGTCCTTGCCCTTGTCGTCGGAGTCGGGCTTGCTCCTGGTGTCCGGCTGCGGCGCGGTGCTCCGGACCGCGGCACGAGCTCGGCCGGTTTCCGGAAGCGTCGAGAGGTGCGGCTCGGGATCGGAACTCCTGGACGCGTTCCGCTTCGGCGCGGACTTCTCCGTGGCGTCCCGCGTGGTGCTCCGTTCGGTCCGCTCGGTCTCCCGCCCGGCGTCGCGGTCGGCGTCACGGCTGGAAGGGCGGCCGGAGCCGTCCGTCGTCCTCCGGCCGGTGCCGGGGGAGCCCTCCGCCTTCCTCGGCGCGGATTCGGACCGGGTGGCCGGCCCGGACCGGGGCGCGGAGCGGGACTCGGGCGCCGGATCGGACCGCGGCGTCCGATCGGAGCCGGACCGGTGTGCCGTACCGGACTCGCGGGCCGGGCCGGACTCGCCGCTCCCGCGGGAGCGCGAGGACGTGCCGGTCTCCGCGCCGGAGGAGCCGCCCCCTCCACTCCGAGGCGCCCTTTCCGTTGTGGGTTCGTCGCGGGAGGAGCCGCCCCCTCCACTCCGGGGCGCTCTTTCGGTGGTGGGTTCGTCGCGGGAGGAGCCGCCCCCTCCACTCCGGGGCGATCCTTCTATGGTGGACGACTCGTCGCGGGAGGAGCCGTCCGGTGGCGCGGGCGCGCGTTCCCGGCCGCCGGGAGGGGGTTCACCCGGGGCGATGGCGGAACCGCCGGCCGGGTCGGATGACGACGCGCCGGTCCAGCCCTGGTCGGCCTTGGCGTACCAGGGCTGGGCGACGACCGCGCCGACCGCCGCGGAGACCCCTGCCAGGAGGAGGCCGGAGACCAGGGTGACGCGGCGGGGTGAGCTGCGTGGGGACATGTGCGGTCTTCCTCGTTCCGTGGGCGTTCTACGCGTTCCAGGCGTTCTACGGGGTGGAATCGGGATCGGGAGAGGGGTCGGGAGCGGACAGGGACTTCCAGCCCGCGGCGGTGAACTCCGGGGTTCCGGGCAGGGCGACGGCGGGCAGGGCGCCGGGGGACGGGTCCGGGATGTTGACCCAGTCGCCCTTCCCCCCGGCCCGCATGTCGGGGTGCCAGGTCATGATCAGGTTCATGGCGTACGGACTGGAGTAGATCGGGTCGGTGTCCTGGGTGCCCTTGGTGGCGGTCACCTGCACCAGCACGGACACCTGGATCTGGTCCTGGGCGCGGACCCGCCACTGGACCCCGATCGTCCGCGTCCGCATGGCGGCGCCGTCCGGGAGAGCGCCGGTCTTCGGCAGGCCGAGCGTCTCTCGCCAGCTCGCGACGGTGTCGCGGGCGCCGGCGCGGGCCGCCTCCTGCTGGTCGGGCGGGACGTACAGGACCGCGGCCTGCTCGGCCTGGGCGGCGTCCAGCGTCCAGGCCGCCTCCAGGGTCGCCGCCGCCGCCGAGACCGCGCCCAGCTCGGTGTGGGGGAACCCGACGGGGTAGCCGGCCTGACCCTCGTACCCGGAGGGGGTCGCGAGCACGACGGAGTCGGTGGCGGCGTTCGTCACCCGCACCGTCGGGGGCTCGGCCCCGGGCCGCAGCACGTGCCACGCCCAGACCGCGGCGAGGATCGCCCCGACGATCGAGACGACCACGATGATCATCCGTCGGGGGGAGCGGGACGGTGATCCCAGATCCCAGTCGAGATCGGCGTCCTCGGGAACGGGCGGCACTAGCGGCTCCGGTCGGGACGCTGGCCGAACGCCTGGCCGGCCGCCGCCGCCAGGCGCAGGTACGCCCCCCGGGTCGTGGGCCGCAGCCGGGCGAGATCGACCTCCGCGCCCTCCTTGAGGTGCGGGTCGTAGGGGATGCGGACCACCGCGCGGCAGCGGGAGGCGAAGTGCCGCTCCAGCAGCGACAGGTCGACGTCGGTCTTCGGCTCCACGGCGTTCAGCACGACGATGGCGTTCTTGACCAGGTCGGCGTGCCCGTGGGCGGTGAGCCAGTCGAGCGTGGCGGCGGCCGAGCTGGCCCCGTCCACCGCGACCAGGGTGACCAGCACGATCTGGTCGGCCAGCTCCAGCGTCGCGTCCATGGCGCCGTGCAGCAGGCCGGTACCGCAGTCGGTGATGCAGATCGAGTAGTAGCGCTCGATGATCCCGGCCACCGTACGGTAGTCGTCGGCGTTGAACGCCTCGCTCACCGCGGGGTCGGTGTCGGACGCGAGGACCTCCAGGCGGGCCGACGACTGGGAGGTGAAGGCGCGCGCGTCGGCGTAGCGGAGGATGTGCGGGGCCTCGGCCAGCATGGTGCGGATGGTCGCGGCCGTCTCCGACTTGACCTTCAGGCCGAGGGTTCCGCGGTCGGGGTTGGCGTCGATGGCGATGACCCGGTCACCGCGCAACGAGGCGAGCGTGTTGCCGAGCGCCACGGTCGTCGTGGTCTTGCCCACCCCGCCCTTGAGGCTCATGACCGCTATCCGGTGGTGCCCGCTCGCGACGGGCGTCTGGGCCTGGGCCATCAGCGTGCGGCGCTCCAGTTCGGCGGAGGATTCGGCCGGGGTGATCCGGCCACCGGAAAGCCTCCAGACGAGCCGCCGCCATCCGCCCGTGGGCTCGGGGCGGCGGTTGGTGAGCAGGTGTTCCGCGGTGAGCGGGATCACGTCGTGGAACTGCTCGGCCGGGCCGTGCGGCGAACGCTGCGTCCTCGGGGGCGTCTCCGTCATAGCCGGGGTCCTTTCGCGTAGAACTTGCATGAGGCTGGGGGACGGGGCGGTCAGCAGGTTCGCCAGCGCACCGTCGTGGTCACCGAGTCGTCGGGGCCGAACACGGTCAGGGGGGCGGAGACGGAGGCGGGGACCCCGCACCACTGGCGGACCCGGAGGGCGCGCAGCGCGATCACACTCGTCTCGCCCTGCCGCAGCGTGCCGCTGGACGGGGTCACGGCCAGTCCGGGAGCCGAGATCCGCCACTCCAGCGGCTCGCCCGTGAGGGTGAGGAGCAGGCTGCCCTGTCCGAACTCGTCCAGCGTCACGACGGGCGGCACGCGCAGCCGCCCGGCGAGCCCGCCCGAGGGTGCGGGGGCGGTGCCGGCGGCCGTGGGCGGGGCGGTCTCGGACCCGGTGGCGGCGGACGACTGCAGGGGACCCGCCGGGTCCTCGGAGCCGATGACCGGCCCGAGGAGGCTCATCCCGGTCAGCGTGCCGGCCGTGCCCGCGACCACGATGATGGCGACCTTGATCGTCGTGGTGCGGAGCCTCGTCCCGGCCCACGACATCGCCTCGGCGAACCGGACCCCGGCTCCGAACCGGATCCCCTCCGGCCCGTCGTCCGGTCCGTCGTGCGTCCCGGCGTCCGTCCCCGCCCGCGTGCCGCGCCCGCCCGGCGGGGTCCGGCCGGTGACCGCGGGCATGGAGGGGACGGTGGCCGCCGCGTCCTGCGTGCGGGTCTCCCGCGTCCACGACTGGGAGAGCAGGGCGTTGTAGAGCGGGGTGTCCTGGCCGGGTGGGGGCGGGGACGGCGGCCGGGTCTTCGGCGGTGACGGCGGCGCGGGTGTGGAGCGGTCCGGGAGGGCCGGCCGGTAGGGGTTCCTGGAGCGGTCCTGGCGCTCGGGACGCGGCGCGGCGCGGTCGGCCTGCTGCCGTTCGGGGCGGACCGGCATGTAGGGGGGCCTGGCGCGACCCGGCCGGGGACGCCGTACGGCGATGCCGGGCATGGTGTCCTCCTGCGACCTCGGCACCGGGCCGGGATCGGCCGCTCCGGCTCCGGCGGTCTCCGCGGACGGCGGCGCGACGGGTGCGGGGGGCACGGCGGACGCGGCGGACGCGGGGGGTGCGGCGGGCGCTGTGGGCGCGACCGGCGCGGGCATGGGAGCCGCGGGAGCGGTGGATGACGCGGGTGCCGCGGTTCCCGGGCCGGTCTCCCCGCCCGGTGGCGGGGTCGGGGCGGCGGAGGCGGCCCTCGGCGCCGGCGGCCGCGTGGCGGGCCGGAGGGAGTCCAGGAGTCGCTGCCTGACCTCGGCGGTCAGCGGCGTGACCCGGGGGTGGGCGATCATCTGCGGGACGGTGTAGCGGATGTTGATCGGCCGCGTGCACACGGTGCACCGCACCATGTGGGACAGCAGGTCCTCGCGGGCCTCCGCGAACTCCGTGGCGGGCGGGACCGTTCCCGCGCGGGGGAACACGCGCTCGGCCAGCGGGGCGAGGTCGGGGCAGGTGGAACGGCCGTGGGCGAGGGAGTCCAGCCCGCTCACGAGGGTCTCGATCAGGTCCTGGGTGCGGGTCGTGAGCCCGGGGACCTCCTCCATGGAGATCGACAGCGCGTGGACGAGGTCCTCGGTGGTCAGCTCGTGCCGGTACATCAGCCGGAGCGCCTCTGCGCCCAGCGGATCGACGATCGTCCAGGCGCGCTCGATCAGCCGGCGTTCCGGCATTCCCGGCATGTCAGCATCCGGCACGTACCCCGCCCGGTAGCCGGGCGAGATACGGCACTCCCGCCGGAGGAAGGCCAGCAGGCGCCCCCGGGGCGTGACACCCAGGGGCGCCGGTCCGCTCCGGCACGCGGCCAGCGCGGACGACGCCGCCGCCACCGCCCGGTCGGGCGGGAGGTGGCGGACGGCGTAGTCGATCAGGTGTGCGCCGTGCTCGCCCACCCAGGCCGCGGCCTGGCCGGGACCGAGCACGGCGCGCCCCGCTCCGGGGGACGTGCTCATGAGCCCGAGTACTCGCCCTGGTCCTGCTCGACCTGACCCGGTTCGACCTGGTCCTGCTCGGTCTGGCCCGGTTCGACCTGGCCGGTGCCGGGCTGAGCGGGCTGGACGTCGGACGGGTCGGTCACCACGAGCTCCAGGTTGCGTTCGGGAAGGCCGGTGAACTTGGTCCAGTTGCTGACCTGGCCGGGAGCCGGGTCGGCGTACAGCCAGCGGACGAACGCGGGCCACGCGCACGAGTCACGCGGTACCGCGAAGCCCCTCCGGGACGTGTCCAGGTTCGCGAGCTCGTCCTCGGAGTAGTTCCGGCACTCGGGGGTGCCGGGCGGGGCGATGTTGAGGTCCCACACGCCGTTCTCGTCGGTGTAACGCATGTTCTTGTCCAGCCCCAGGGCCTCCTGGGCCCGCCGCATGAGCTCCGGGTCCCGGAAGATCGGCAGGGTGGAGGCGGAGGGGTCGGGGGCCTCGCTTCGGGGCGCGGACCGGTCCGCCGGAGGCCGCGCGTCCTGGCCGGTCGGCGGGACGTTGTTCGGGTCGGCGTTCGGGTCGGTGTTCCGGTCGTTCGGCGGGACCGCGTCCTGGCCGGTGGGCGGGAGCGCGTTCTGGTCGACCGGCGGGAGCTGTGTGTCGTCGGCGGGCGGGAGATGGTCCTGGGGAGAGGGCAGGGGGACCGGGGTGATCCGGGCGGAGGGCCGCGGGTCCACCGGCTGCCGGGCGGAGCTCGCCGGCTGCGGGGCCGGGTTCGCCGGCGTCGACGGGCCCGCGGGAACGATCGGCCTCATGGTGCTGTTGGGCGCCGCCGGGGTGAGGACGCCGGTCGGCCGCGTGCCGATGGGCGCGTCGGAGGGCCGGTTCGCCGTGCGCGGGTCGGCCGGTGGCTGGGTCGCCATGCGGCGGTCGGCCGGTGGCTGGGTCTCCACCCGGGGGGCGCTCGGTGGCTGGGACGCCGTGTGGGGGTTCCCCGAGGGCCACGCCTTCACCCGCGGGTCGGCCGACGGCCGGCCGGATCGCCGGTTCCACCGCGACCGGTCGTTGGGCGAGGGCTGGGCCGTACGGATCGAATAGCCGTCACGCGGGGAGCGGCCCCGATGGTCGTGGTCGCCCTTCCGGGGGGAACGCGGGTACGCCGACGGCGGCGGGGTCCGGGAGCCTTCGGACGGCCGCGCCACGTCGGGCCCGTCCGAGGGAGGGGTGCCGGGTCCGTTCGAGGGAGGGGTGCCGGGTCCGTTCGAGGGGCGGGCGTCGTTCCGCGGGGAGGGAGGCGGCGGAGGAGGCGCGATGACCTCCTGCTTCTGCTCGGCGGCCGGCTGCTGGATCTTGCTGCCGTTCTCGGAGAGGTTGCGGCCCACCTGCTCCGTCGGGGCGGGCTTGGGAGGCGGCGGCGCTTTGGGGGCGGGGGCCTGCGGCTGGGCGGCCACCTGGCGGGTGTTCGCGGGAGGCTGCTGCACAGGGGCGGCGTCCTGCTGCTGCGCGCGCGGGGCGGCCGGCGGGTTCGGCACGGGCTGGGTCTTCGTCTTCTCGCTGGCCTTCGGCGCGGAGCTCTCCTTGGGGGGCGGAGCCGACTTGGCGGCGTTCTCCGGAGTGCCCGGGCGCAGCAGTGCACCGACCGCTCCCGCCACGGCCGGGAGCGCGACGCAGCCGCTCGCCCCGCCCGCGATCGCGTGTCCGTCGGTGGTCGCGGCCAGGCAGACCTTCGTGTTGCCGGTGGCGGCGCCCTGGGCGGCCTGGCCGCCTCCGGAGAGCCGGCCCGCGCCGGACGCCCCCAGGGCGGTCCAGGCACCGATCCGGTCGTCCAGGCGGTAGGTGCCCGCGACCAGGCGCATCCCTCCTGCTTCGGAGGGGCCCGCGGAGTCGGACCGAGTGGCGATGACGGCTCCCAGCCCGGCGCCGGCCCCGAACACGCCGATCGCGACACTGGCGGTGATCACCGTCGCGCGTGAGGCCCTACGTGAGGGTGTCATCATGAACGTTCCTCTTCTTTCGGTGGTACGTCAGTCGCCGTGGCCCTCCAGGACCTCGCTCCAGTCGCCCAGCACGCGGACGGGATCGGGGGAGCCGGCGGGGGGGATGTAGGTCACGTACATGCGGCCGTAGGAGGCCCGCGCCGAGTGCGCGAAGGACCTGTTGCCGGTGCGCACGGCCGCCGCCCCCTTCAGCGCGACCCGCGCCCCCGGCCGTTCGACCTTGCGCGTGTCGGTCGAGCGGGCCCCGTACCAGACCAGGGCGCCCCCGTCGGCGGTCCGCAACGCGCGCACCGGGCCCTCGGGCAGGTACGACAGCGTGAGGCTCCAGCCGGCGTCCTCCAGCTGGGCGCGCTCCTCCTGCCAGAACAGCGCGATGTCGCTGGTCCACGGCCCGTCGGCGAACATCGGGTCGATCTCGGCCCGCTCCATGCTCGCCAGGTGGGCGTCGACGACCTGGCGCGGGGTGGCGACCAGGCCCGTGGCGTTCTCGGACAGGCTCGTGGCGTAGCCGTCGTCGTCGGTCGCGATCACGGGGAACCGGTCGGGGGTGGGCCGCGTGTCGGCGGCGGAGGCCACCAGCCGCCAGCCGTCGGGGGTGGAGCTCATCAGGTCGGCGACCCGGCCCACTCCGGGCTTGGTGGAGATCGCCACGAACCAGTCGGGGCGGCCCGCGACGTGGCGGGGGATCCACACACGCGGGTTGGGCCATATTCCCGCGGCCACCGAGCTGCCTTCCATCTCCGCGGTTTTGAAACCGGCCCGGGTCATCTGCACCGCGAGACCGCCCTCCAACTTGCCCATCGCGGCCTGGTCGAGGTCTCGCTGGGCGGCCGACAGCCCGCGCTGGTAGTCGCTGTGGATGCGATACGCCTGTTTGGCGGTGAGCTGGGCCGAGCCGCCCTTGGCCGAGGAGTCGGCCGGGGAGGGGGAGGAGACCGGGGGAGGAGGCACCACCGCCCTGGTCTCCGTTCCCTCGCCGGCGTCGGTCTTGGGCGCCGTGGACGGCGGAACCGCGGGTTTCGTACCGGCCTTGCCGGGCTTGTCGTTCTTCTCGGGTTTCTCGGGTTTCTCCGGTGTGCCGGACGAGCTGGGAGCGTCCGGCTCGGGGGACGAGGCGGGGACGGAGGGAGAAGGGGACGAGACGGATTCCGACGGGGAGGCGGAGGCCGGGGAAGACCTCGGCCCCCAGTCCGCGTCGGGCGGCGCGGATGACGGATCCGCGGCCAGCGCGCCGGGGCGAGGGGTGTTCGAGGTGGTCAACCAGACCCCCGCGCCGATCAAGATCACCAGAATTGCACCGAACAGAATGAGCTTCCGTGGGTCGAATGCGAGCAGCCGCGACGGGTGCCAGTCCGACAGGTGATCGAATTCCTGTCCACGGGAAGATCCTGCGGGGTAGGCGGAACCAGCGTTCCTATCTGGGAAATCTGATGCGCGCCATGACATAGGTCCAAATATTAGACTGACCGTGATCCATAGGGAAGGTAAAGGGGGCGGGTAATCATCACTTATGGTTATTAGGTTTTAATTAGTTCTTAATTCTTATAAGTGACTGTCCGAAATCCCGGCCCGCTGGCCCGTTCCATGGGTGGCGGACGCGTCCGGGCCCCGCCGGCCGGCCGTGACGGGTGCGGCGTCCTGGGGGTTCGGCCTTTCTTGTTATCCAATGTTCATCTCCGGCGGGTTTGACGTTCCTCTTGTAGTGAATTGCCACTCTTGTGGGGGATCGCCGTACCGACGGGCGGCGCCGCATTCACGGTTCCGGCCTCGGCTCTCAGGCCGGCGACCGATATGAACGGCCTTCGTATTCCGGGCCGCCGGGGTGCGCCCCGCCTCGGTCGTCGAGGACCACCTCGGGGATCACCTTGGGGACACCGCGCAGGGCGAACAGCACCGCCACCGCGAGAAGCGCGAGAAGCGCGGCGGCGGTCAGCACCGTCAGCTGCATGGCGGTGACGAACGTCCGCCGTGCCGCCCCGGTGACCGCCCCGGCCAGCGCCGGAGGCAGGGCGGCCGCGGTCTCCAGCGCCCCGCCGAGCGACTCGCCGATCTGACGCGCCGCCTCCGGCGGCACCCCGGAGGGCAGTTCCAGGCGGCCACGGTAGACGCTGTTCAGCACACTTCCCAGTACGGCGATGCCCAGCGCGCCGCCCATCTCCTGCGCGGTCTCCGCGATCGCGGACGCCGCGCCCGCCCGTTCCCTGGGCACCGAGGCCAGGACGGTGTCATTGGTCACCGTGAAGGCGAGGCCCGTGCCGGTGGAGGCGACCAGCATCGCGGCCAGGAGGTACGCGTAACCGGTGCCGGCGTCCATTCGGCCGTACATGAGGAACCCCGCGGCGGTCATCGCCAGCCCCAGGGCGGCGACCCGGGCCCGGCCGACGGTCATGACCAGACCGGAGGCCAGGGTCCCGCCCAGCGCCGCCCCCAGGCCGCCGGGCAGGCTCGCCAGCCCGGAGACCAGCGGTGACCAGCCCCGGACGAGCTGGAAGTACTGGGCGAAGGTGAGGGACGACGCGAGCATCGCGAAGACCCCGATCATGTTGGCCCCGATCGCCCCGGAGAAGGCGCGGCGGCGGAAGAGCCGGACGTCGATGAGGGGCTCGGCCAGCCGCGTCTGGCGCCGGACGAACAGGATGAGCGCGGCGGCGCCGAACGCCCCCGCCCCCCAGACCTCCGCTCCGGTGACGCCGTCGTGGGCGGCGGTCTTCAACGCGTAGATCACGGCGACGACGCCCGCGGCGGACAGCGCCACGCTCATCGCGTCGATCCGGCCGGGGCGGGGGTTGCGCGACTCGGGGAGCACGAAGGCGCCGGCCACCACGACCAGCGCGGCCACCGGGACGTTGATCAGGAAGACCGAGCCCCACCAGAAGTGGTCGAGCAGGAGCCCGCCGGCCAGCGGACCGACGGCGAACCCCAGCGCCGAGACGCTGCTCCAGACGCCGACCGCGGTGGCCCGCTCCCTCGTGTCGGTGAAGACGTTCCGGATGATCGACAGTGTGGACGGCATGATGGTGGCGCCCGCGACACCGAGCAGCGCCCGGGCCGCGATGAGCCACGCCGGGGTCGGCGCGTACGCGGTCAGCGCCGAGGCCGCCCCGAAGGCGGCCATGCCGAACAGCAGCAACCGCCGCCGCCCGATCCGGTCACCGATGTTGCCCATGGTGACGAGGAGCCCGGCCAGCGCGAAGCCGTACACGTCGGCGATCCACAGGAACTGGGTGGCGGAGGGCCGCATGTCCTCGGCCAGCCTGGGCGCGGCCAGGTGCAGCACCGTGAGATCGACGGAGAGGAGCAGTATGGCGAGGCAGGCGATCACCAGCGTGCCCCACCTGCGTGACGGGGAGATCGTGGGGGAGGTCATGGACGCAGCGTCGCGGGTCTCTCCTACGGCCGGCTGACCGGACGCTGACGGGCCTCCGACGGCCCGTGGACCACGGTCCGGGCGACGGTGACCTCTGACCGCGGGTGGCTCGCGGTCCGGGCGGCGGCGATCCTTCGACCGTGAACGGCTCGCGGTCCGTGGGGCCTTCGGCGAGGCGCGAACCGCGGTCCGGCCGGCGGCCGGACCGCGGCGTGCGGGTCACCGCCCGGACGTGGACGGCAGCCCGCCGCCGGCGCGGATCCGGTCGAGGGCGGCGAGCGCCCGGCCGACGGTGAGGCCGCCGCCCCGCCGGTGGGCCGCCTCGAACCTCGCGTCACCGACCAGGGAGCGGGCCCCGGCTCCGACCCGGGCGATGTCCGGGTCGTTCGGGCCGTCCGGTGCGGAGGCGCCGCACAGGGCCACCCCGAGACCCAGCAGGAAGGCGGCCCGTTCGCCGTCCCCCTCCAGCAGGGCGACGCCCGCCAGACCTTCCGCGGCGAGGGCGGCCAGCGGCGGGTTGCGCCGCCATGCCGTGCCGGAGAGCACCGAGAGGTGCCGGTCCAGCGCCTCGCGGGCGTCGCCCTCCATCTCGGCGAGCCGGCCCAGGGCGATGCGAAGCCGCCCGCGCACCTCTTCGGCCAGGTGCCCCTCCAGGTCGCATCCGGCGAGAGCGGCCTTGTAACAGGCGCGGGCCTCGGTGAGGTCGCCGCGGATCCGGGCGACCTCACCGAGGCCGAGGCGGGCGCCGGCCAGTGCCGCCGGATCACCCGCCCGGCGGGCGAACCCGGCCGCGCGCTCGTATCCGGCCCGAGCGCCGTCCAGGTCTCCCGCCCGTACGTCCAGCTCGGCGCGACGGCACAGCAGGTCGGCCAGGTCGGTGGTGGCGCCCAGCTCCTCGGCGAGGGACATGGCCTCGCCGACCAGCCCGGCGGCTCTGCCGTCGTCCCTCCGCCAGATGGCGAGCTCGGCCAGCGAGGTGAGCGCGGTGACCGTTCCCCAGCGGTCGCCGATGGACCGGGAGTTCTCCAGGGCCGCCTCGAAACCACGCTCGGCCTCCACCGGCCGCCCGTTCGACCACCAGTGGTAGCCGAGTCCGAAGTTGATCAGCGCGCGGGTCCACGGGTCCGGGCCGAGCCGGTCCATCCGCCGGATGGACCGCAGGTGGTGGTCCTCGTCCGGCAGTCCGAGGACCACCGCCTGGACCACGAGGGCGAAGGGCTGCCGGGGCATCCCGTCGAGGCCGGCGAGGATCGACCGGGCGGCCTCGACGTGAGGCTTGAGCCCTGGGTCGTACCCGCCCGCCGACGCCGCGAGGAACACGCACAGGGCGTACTCCTCCTCCGCGCCGGCCGGGGGGTGAAGGCCGATCCGGCCGAGGAGCCGCCGGGCCGGGGCGGCCGCCTCGCCCCGCAACCCTCGCAGCCACCAGTACGGGGTCAGGGCCGACAGCAGCCGCAGCGCGAACACCGGATCGAAGGAGCCGCGGGAGCCGAGGGATCTGGAGGAGCCGGCAGGACCGGAGGTTTCCGGGGAGCCCGGGAACCCCGGGGCCCCCGGAGGGAGGACCGCCCGGTGCATCGCGGCGCGCAGGTCCTCGTACTCCCGGTCCAGCCGCCGCAGCCATTCGAGCTGCCCGGCGTCGCGCAGGTGCGGGTCGGCGGACTCCGCCAGGCCGAGGAAGTACTCGCCGTGCGCCCGGCGCAGCGCCTCCTCCTCTCCCGCCTCGGCGAGCCGTTCGGCGCAGAAGGCGCGGATCGTGTCGAGCATCCGGTAGCGGTCGCCCACCACCTCCACCAGCGACTTGTCCACCAGACCGGCCAGCAGGTCGATCGCGTCGGGCAGCCCGGTCACCCGTTCGACGGCCTCCAGCGTGGCGCCGCCCGCGAAGACCGTGAGGCGTCCGGCCATCGTCCGCTCGTCCTCGCCGAGCAGGTCCCAGCTCCACTCCACCGCCGCCCGCAGCGTCCGGTGACGTGGCTGGGCCGTACGGCTGCCGCGGGACAGCAGGCGGAAGCGGTCGTCCAGCCGTGCGGCGACCTCGGCGGCCGTCAGCGACCGCAGACGGGCCGCGGCCAGCTCGATCGCCAGCGGCAGGCCGTCGAGGGCCCGGCAGACACGCAGGACCGCGTCCGCCTCGGACTCCACCGCGTACCCGGGTCGTACGGCCGCCGCCCGCTCGGCGAACAGCCGGACGGCCGGGAAGCCGAGCGCCTCGGCGGCGGGGGTCTCCGGGGGCGGGAGCGCGAGCGGGGGGACGGGGCACAGCGTCTCACCGGTGATGCCGAGCGGCTCGCGGCTGGTGGCGAGGACTCGCAGCCCGGGGCAGCCGCCCAGGAGCCCGGCGGCCAGCGCGGCGGCGGCCTCGACCACGTGCTCGCAGTTGTCCAGGACGAGCAGCGTCCGCCGCTCGGCGAGCGCGGCGACCATCCTCGCGACCGGATCGGGCACGGCTCCGCCCGGGGTGGGCAGCATCCCGGGTTGGTGGAGTCCCAGCGCGCCGAGCACCGCGTGGGGCACGGCGGCGCCGTCGGTGAGCGGCGCCAGCTCGACGAAGCAGACATCGTCGTGACCGTGCGCGGCCGCCTCGACCGCCAGTCGGGTCTTGCCGGTGCCGCCGGGTCCGGTGAGTGTGACGAGGCGGGCCCCGGTGAGCAGCCCGCGGATCCGCGCCAACTCGTCCGCGCGGCCCACCAGGGGTGTGAGCTGCGCGGGCACGCCGGCCCGCGCGGTCACGCCGTCCCCGGAGGGTGGGCTCCGGTCTCCGGCCGAGGGGAGGTCGCCGGACGGACCCCGGTCCCCGGCCGGGGGGACGTCCGGTCCGGGAACGGGCAGGGCGGCCCGGAGGACGGACAGGTGGATCGCGCTCAGCTCCGGCGACGGGTCGGCGCCGAGTTCGTCGGCCAGCCGCGTGCGGACGTCCTCGTAGACCGCGAGCGCCTCGGCCTGCCGGCCGCACGCGTACAGTGCGCGCATGAGCTGACCGCGTGGTCGCTCGCGCAGTGGATGGGCCGTGACCAGCTCCCGGAGGTCCGTGACCAGCGTCCGGAGATCCGCGGTCGGCTCGCGGCGCCGGCCGAGGGCGAGCCGGGCCTCGGCGTGGTCCTCGGCGACGGCGATCCGCGCCTCCTCCAGACGGGCGGCCGCCGCGGCGGCGAACGGCGCGTCCAGGACGTCGGCCAGGGCGGGCCCCCGCCACAGGCCCAGGGCCTCGCCGAGCAGTACCCCGGCCCGCTCGTGCTCCCCCGAGACCAGGGCGGCGCGGCCCTGCCGGGCGAGCCGCTCGAAACGGTGCGCGTCCACGGCTTCGGGCGGTACGGCGAGCCGGTAGCCCGCGGGGTGGCGCGTCACCATCCCGCCGCCGCTGCCGTCCGCGGTGCCGTCCACATCGTCATCCGTGCCGCTGCCCGTGCCGCCGTCCGGGTCGTCGCCCACGGCTCCGGCCGTACCGCCGCCCGCGTCGGCGGCGTCCAGCAGGTGGCGGAGCCGGGAGATCTGCGCCTGGAGGGCGTTGCCGGCGCCCGCGGGCGGGTCGGCACCGTACAGGCCGTCGATGAGCCGGGCCGTGGTCACCACCCGGCCGGGGGTGAGGAGCAGGAGCACCAGTAGCGCGCGCAACCGCGGCCCGCCGACAGGCACGGGGCGCCCACCGGTGAGCCGTACCTCCGTCGGGCCGAGGATGCCGAACCGCACGACTCCGATTCTCCATCATGGGCGCCCGGACAGGGCGTTCCGGCGGCCGGAGGATCACCGGGACGCCCCGGAGCCGACGGCCCGCCGGGGGGACGCCGCTGATGCGCCGTCAGGGAATCGGAAAGAACCCGACAAAGCGGTGAAATGGCGAAAAACGGGGGAATTGTCTCTTGGGGGTGCTGTTCTTCGGCATCGAGTCTTCGGCGTGCCGAGGGGTGCCGAGGGGTGCCGAGGGATGGGCGCCGGCGCGGGGACGGCCCTCACGGCGACCCGCGGGAAACGGGGGTCGGCATGGCATACGGCGCGCGGGCGAGCGGCTGGCTCGGCTGGATATGGTTCGCCGCGGTGATGATGATCCTGGTGGGCGTCTTCAACGTCATCACGGGCCTGTCGGCCATACTCCGGGGAGCCCTCTACGTGCAGACGGGCGACCAGGTGCTGGTCCTCAACCTGCCGGCGTGGGGGTGGATCCACCTGATCCTCGGCGTTCTCCTGATCGCCGTGGGCATCGCCCTCATCGCCGGGCAGCCGTGGGCACGCGTCGTGGCGGTCGTGCTCGCCGCGCTGAACGCCATCGAGCACATGCTCTTCATCCCCGCCTATCCCTGGTGGTCCCTGATCGTCATCGCGATCGACATCCTCGTGATCTACGCCCTGGTCGTGCACGGGCACGAGATGGAGAGAACGGCCTAGCAGCCGTCGGCGGTCACGGCGCGACGGGACGGCCGCGGAACCGGCGGCCTGGGAGGAGCGGCACATGCGGGTGGCGGTGCTGGGAACGGGGCGGATGGGCGCGGCGCTGACCCGGCGGCTGCTCGCCCGCGAACACGTGGTGCGGATCTGGAACCGTACCCGGGGCAGGACCGGAGAGCTGGTCCGGGCCGGAGCCGAGGAGGCGTCCAGCCCCGAGGCGGCCGCCCATGGCACCGACGCCGTCCTGATGACGCTCACCGACGACCGGGCGTGCCGCGACGTCCTGGCCCGTCTCGCGGCGCACATGGGCCCCGACCCGCCGGTCGTCGTCGGCATGAGCACCGTGTCACCGGCCACGGCCCGGGAGTTGCGGGAGATGACGCCGGAGCGCCGGTTCGTGGCCGCCCCCGTCGTCGGGGGACCGGCCGCGCTCGCCGCCGGTCAGGCCATGGGGCTGCTGAGCGGGGATCGGGAGGTCATGGGCCGGCTTCGGCTCCTGTGGCCGGACGTCTTCTCGGTCCAGCGTTACTGCGGGGAGGACCCGGGCGCCGGCCTGGTCTACAAGGTCCTCAACAACCACCTGCTCATGTCCGGTGTGGCCCTGGTCTCCGAGGTGGTCGCCACGGGACAGGCGGCCGGGGTCGACGAGAGGATGCTGCACGACTTCCTCTACCAGTGGTCTACCGTCGCCCCCGGCATGCGCAACCGGCTCGACGACATCTTCCACGGCGACCACGAGGGCTGGTTCACGACGCGTCTCGGCGCCAAGGACCTGCGGCTCGTGATCGAGCTCGCCCGGTCGCTCGGCCTCGACCTGCCGATCGCCCGGACGGTCGAACGCCGTTACGAGGAGGCGGCCGCGAGCGGCTGGGGGGACGCCGACCTCGGCGCGGTCGTGGAACTGCTCCGCTCGGAGCACCACTCCGAACACCCCCCGGAACACGAGACCACGGAACACGGGACCGCGGAGCACGCGACCCCGGAACACGAGACCACGGAAGACGAAACCCCGGAACACGAGTCCCCGGAACACGGCACGTGACGACGCCCCGGACTCCGGGACGAGAAGACAAGAGGAAGAGAGGAGCGGTGTGATGGCCGAGCGTGGGAACGGATGGCCGGCGCTGCCGGTGAGCGGATGGCAGCACACCTACGACACGCTGCACATGTACGCGCAGGTGGTCGGGAAGATCTCGCTCGCCCTGCGACCGATGGTCAACCACTGGTGGCAGGTGGCGTTCCATCTCACGGCCCGGGGCCTTTCCACCGGCCCGATCCCGTACGGCGAGCGCACCTTCGAGATCTGCTTCGACCTGCTGGACCACTCCCTGCACATCGAGACCTCCGACGGAGGGAGCCGCACGATCGCGCTGGGCGGCGCGGTGCGCGACTTCTACGCCGAGGTCCTGCGCTCCCTGGCCCACCTCGGGGTGGACGTCGAGATCCGCACGATGCCGGTCGAGTTCGCCGACCCCGTACGGTTCGACCGGGACGACCGCCACTCCACCTACGAGGCGGCGCAGGTCCAGCGGTTCTGGCAGGTGCTCCTGCGGGTGGAGGAGGTCTTCGCCGAGTTCCGGGCCCGGTTCACCGGCAAGTGCAGCCCGGTGCAGTTCTACTGGGGGGCGTTCGACCTGTCCACCACCCGCTACTCCGGCCGGCCCGCCGAACCGCCGGCCGACGCCGACCCCGTCACCAGGCTGAGCTTCAACGCCGAGCAGAGCGACCTCGGCTTCTGGCCGGGCGGAACGTGGATCAACGGCGCGCGGATCGACCAGCCGGTGTTCTACTCCTACGCCTATCCCGAGCCTCCCGGCTTCCGCGACCGGTCCGTCCTGCCCGAGGCGGCCTACTATGACGACGCCTTCGGCGAGTTCGTGCTGCGCTACGACGACGTCAGGAACGCCCCCGACCCCCGCCGGGCGATCCTCGACTTCGCCCAGTCCACCTTCGAGGCCGCGGCGCGCCTGCAGGACTGGCCGGCCGAGGCGCTCCAGTGGGCCCAGCCCCCGCCCGCCGGCCGGGCCGCGGGCCGGGCGCCCGCCGCCTCGGGCTCCCGGAACGCCCGCTGACGGCACACCGCCCGCTGACGGCACACCGCCCGCTGGCGGCACGCCGTCCGCGCCGTGTCCCCGCCCGGTGGCACCCCGGCCGTGCCACCGGGCGGCCTCCGGACCCGGGCGTGCCCGGCCCGTGCGGCGTGCCCGGATCAGTCCTCGAAGGTGATGACCACCTTGACGTCGTCGGGTTCGGCGGTGAACGCCTCCGCGAACCGCTCCAGCGGCACCCGCCGGGTGATGAGCCGGCCGAGCCAGTCGCGGTCGGCCTTGGCCAGCGCCTCGGCGGCGGCGGCGTAGTGGTCGAGGTTGGCGTTGACGGACCCGATCACGGCGTCGTTCTCCAGGACGATCTCCCGGTTCAGGCCGCCCGCGTCGACCGTCAGCCGCCGCCCGGACGGGGAGACGCCCGTCAGGCAGACGATGCCGTAGGGCACCGTGGCGGTGATGGCGTCGAAGACGACCCGGCTGACCCCGGTCGCCTCGATCACGATGTCGGGCTTGACGGTGGCGGCCGCGTCGGAGAGGTCACCGGAGTGGTAGGTGGCCCCGAGGTCGGCCACGAGCCGCGGCTTGGGTCCCTCGGTGACCACGTCCAGGACGTGGACGTCCAGGCCGCGCTGCACGCCCAGCAGCGCGGCCAGCAGCCCGATCGGCCCCGCGCCGGTGACCAGCACCGCCTCCGGCTCGAACCACGACCGGCCGCCGACCTTCTCGACCTGCTCCCACGCCTTGGCGACCACGCTGGTCGGCTCCATCAGCACGCCGACCTCGCCGAGGTCCGGGTCGAGCTTGACCGCGTAGTCGGTCTCCACGGTCCAGGATCGGCTGCCGTAGCCGTCGAGATCCTTGATGCCGCGTTCGGTGTAGCGGCCGTTGCGGCACATGTCGAACTGGCCGCGCGCGCACGCGCCGCAGGGCACCGGGTCGGGGCGCCGCACCACGCCGACCACGAGGTCCCCCGCGGAGAAGCCGCTGCCGTCCGGTGCCCGCCGTACGCGGCCCAGGGACTCGTGGCCGATCACGAGGCGGTCCCGGCCGGCCGGCGCCGTGCCGTAGTCGCCGGCCGCGATCTCCCGGTCGGTCCCGCACACCCCGAGGGCGAGCGCGTCCACGAGGAGGTCGTTCTCGCCGGGCTCGGGGTCGGGGACGTCGGTCACCGCCAGCGAGTCCTTCCGCTGCGGTACGACGGTCAGGGCGCGCGTGGTCACTGGTTCCTCCTGGTGGTCCGGTCGGTGTACGGCGGGTCCGAGGCGTGCCCGGCGCCGGGTTCCTCATCGGTCCGCGCGGCGGGCTCCTCGCCGGTCCATGCGGCGCCGGGCTCCTCGTCGGTCCGCGCGGCGGCGGGTTCCTCGTCGGTCCGCGCGGCGGCGGTGAACTCGGTGAGGGCTCCGGCGAGCGCCCGCCGGGTGCCGGGCGGCAGGCGGGTCAGCGCGGCGGCGATACGGCGGCGGCGGGCGGCACGCAGGTGACCGATGGCCCGGCGGCCGGCCGCGGTGACGTCGATGCTGATCTCACGGCGGCTGTGCGGGGACAGCAGGCGGGTGAGCAGCCCGGCGTCGTCGAGCCGGGCGACCAGCCGGCCGGCGGCGGAGACCGACACGGCGAGGTGGGCGGCGAGCGCGCTGAGGTTGAGGGGGCCGTGCCGGTCGACCGCCAGCAGCACGCGCAGCTGGGTGACCGACAGGTCGCTGTCCTCGGCGACGGCGTTGAGCGTCATCTCCACCAGGGCGAGCGACGCCTCCTCGACCCGCCAGGCCTCCTCGGCCAGGCCGTTCCGGGGTCCGGCGGCGGTGTCGCGGGCTTCGTCGGTGTTCATCGCGCCTTTCTCGGGTGGGCCGCCGGTCGCGGACGCCGGGGGCTCCCGGCGGGTGCGGCCTCGGGTGACCGCCCGCGCGGCGCGTCCTCTCCGGTCCCGGGGTCGCGGCCCGCGACGGTCACCGACGTGGTGAGTTCCCCGTGCTCCACGGTTCTCACCTCCCGCCGCGAACCGGCCGCGTCCCGTCCGCCCCCGCCCGCGTCGCGTCCGCTCCCGCCTGGTCCGCACGCGTCCCGGACCCGTCCGCCCGTGTCCCCTCGGCCCGGTCCCGCCCGGCGGCGGCGAGGACCTCCGCCAGGTGCAGCGCCCGGCGGCCGGTCCCGGCCTGTTCGAGCTGGGTCCGGCAGCTGAACCCGTCGGCGAGGACCAGCGTGTCCGGCCCGGCCGCGCGCACGGCGGGAAGCAGCTCCTGCTCGGCGCAGGCCATCGACACCTCGTGGTGGCCGGCGGTGAAGCCGAAGTCCCCGGCGAGGCCGCAGCAGCCGCCGACCACGTCGAGACGGACCCCGGCGCGTTCCAGCAGGCGGCGGTCGGTGTCGTAGCCGAGTACCGAGTGGTGGTGGCAGTGCGGCTGGGAGACCGCCGTCCCGCCGATCCGCGGCGGCTCCCACCCCTCGGCGCCGGTGAGCAGCTCGGCCAGCGTGCGGGTCTGCTCCGCCAGCCGGGCCACGTCCCGGTCGTGCGGGAACAGCCCGGCGGCGTCGTCGCGGAACACGGAGGCGCAGCTCGGCTCCAGCGCGAGGATCGGCACGCCGCGGCGCAGCAGCGGGGTGAGCGCGCGCACGGTACGGCGCAGCACCCGCCGGGCCACGCCGAGTTGGCCGGTGGAGATCCAGGTCAGTCCGCAGCACAGCGTGCGGGGCGGGACGAGGACGCGGTATCCGGCCTCCTCCAGGACGTCCACCGCGGCGCGGCCGATCCGCGGGGCGAAGTTGTCGGTGAAGGTGTCGGGCCACAGCAGCACCGGCCCGCGCTCCCCGCCACCGCGCGGGCCGCGCCGCCGGTACCAGTCGCTGAAGCGGGCGCCGGCGAAGGCCGGCAGGGTCCTGGCCGGATCCACGCCGCCCAGCCGTTTGAGCAGCGCCGCCGTGCCGGGCCCGTGGGCCAGCGCGTTGGCCGCCCGCGGGGCGAGCGCGGCCAGGCGCGCCCACAGCGGCAGCCAGCCCATCGAGTAGTGGGCGGCCGGGCGGAGCCTGCGGGCGTAGTGGTGGGAGAGGAACTCGGCCTTGTAGGTGGCCATGTCGACGTTCATCGGGCAGTCGTGCTTGCAGCCCTTGCACGCCAGGCACAGGTCGAGGGCGTCCCGTACGGCCTCGGAGCGCCAGCCGTCGCCGACCGGCGAGTCGGCGTGGCCGCCGAGCATCTCGAACAGCAGCCGGGCGCGGCCCCGGGTGGAGTGCTCCTCCTCGCGGGTGGCGCGGTAGGAGGGGCACATGACGCCGCCGTCGTGCCTGCGGCACTGGCCGACGCCGACGCAGCGCATGACGGCGCGCTGGAAGCTTCCGTCGTCTTCGGGGTAGCCGAAGTGGACGCGCGGGTCGGCCGGGGTCCAGCCGGTGCCCAGCCGCAGGTTCTCGTCCACCCGGTAGGGGGCGACGATCTTCCCCGGGTTCATCCGGTCGCCGGGGTCGAACACCGCCTTGATCCGGCCGAACGCCGCCATGACCGTGTCGCCGAACATCCTGGGCAGCAACTGCCCGCGCGCCTGCCCGTCGCCGTGCTCCCCCGACAGCGACCCGCCGTAGGAGACGACCAGGTCGGCGGCCCGGCCGAGGAAGGAGGTGAAGGCGGCGATGCCGTCGGCGGTGACCAGGTCGAACGGGATGCGGGTGTGCACGCAGCCCTGCCCGAAGTGCCCGTACAGCGAGGCGGCGCCGTACCCGTGATCCTCCAGGAGCCCGCGCAGGTCCCGCAGGTAGCCGCCGAGCCGTTCCGGTGGCACGGCCGAGTCCTCCCAGCCCTCCCACGTCTCGTGCATGCCGGGGACGCGCGCGGTGGCTCCCAGCCCGGACTCGCGGAGCTCCCACAGCTGCTTCTCGGTCCTCTCGTCGTCGAAGAAGGCGACGTGCGGCTCGTGCTCGGTGCCGCCGAGGTCGTGGGTGAGGGCGCGGGCCCGCTCGTCGGCCTCGCGCTGGGAGCCGGCGCCGAAGGACACCATCAGCCAGCCGCCGCCCTCGGGCAGCCGCTTCACGGCGTCGGGGTGCATGCCCTTGCGCCGTTCGTAGTCGATCAGCTTGTCGTCCACGCCCTCCAGCTGCAGCGGACGGTGGGCGGCGATGCGCGGCACCGCGTCGGCGGCGGCGATGATGTCGTGGTAGCCGAGCAGGACGAGGCTCTCGGCGGCCGGGGCCGGCACCAGGCACAGCTCGGCCCGCAGTACGGCGACCAGCGTTCCCTCGGAGCCGACCAGCGCCCTGGCCAGGTGGAAGTCCCCGCCGGGCAGGAGCTGGTCGATGTTGTAGCCCGACACCCGCCGCGGGATGTCGGGGAAGCGGCGGCGGATCTCCCCGGCGTCGGCGGCGACGATCTCCCGCAGCTCGCGGTAGATCTCCGCCCGCCGGCCGCCCCCGGCGAGGATCCGCGCGTACTCCTCGTCATCGGTCGCGCCGACCCACATCCGCGTGCCGTCGTAGGTGAGGACCTCCAGGCGGCTGACGTTGTCGGCGGTCTTGCCGTACGCCTGCGCGGTCGATCCGCAGGAGTTGTTGCCGATCATCCCGCCGAGCGTGCACTGGGAGTGCGTGGAGGGCCGGGGCCCGAACATCAGCCCCGTCGGCGCCAGCCGCGCGTTGAGGACGTCGAGCACGATCCCCGGCTCGACGACGCAGGTCCGGGCGTCGGCGTCCACGGAGACGAGGCGGTCGCAGTACTTCGACCAGTCGATCACCACGGCGACGTTGCAGGTCTGCCCGGCCAGGCTGGTTCCGCCGCCCCGCGAGGTGACGGGCGCCCCGTGCTCCCGGCAGACCGCGATCGCCTCGGCGGCGGCCTCGACCGTGCGGGGCACCACCACGCCCAGCGGCACCTGCCGGTAGTTGGAGCCGTCGGTGGAGTAGGCGCCGCGGCTGCCGGGGTCGAACCGCACCTCGCCGTCCACCCGGGCGGTCAGGTCGCGCTCCAGGTCGCGCACCCGCACGTACGGCTGGGCCGGGCGGGCCGTGACCGGCGCCGGAACCGGGATGACCGGGCTCATCGCGCTCACCTCCCCAGTTGGGAGATCTTGTCCTTGAACAGGGTGGTGGCGATCGCCGCCCGGTGCGGCTGCCCCCTGAGGAACGCCTCGGCGAACTTGATCGCCTGGTCGTGACCGACCTTGCCGGGCATCGGCGGCTCGTTCGGGTTGACGTCCACGTCCACCAGGGCGGGACCGTCGTGCGCGAGTGCCTGCCGTACGGCCTCCTCGACGTCGCCGGGGGCCTTCACCTTGCGGCCGTAGGCGCCGCAGGAGCGCGCCCAGGCGGAGAAGTCGGAGGCCGGCTCGGCGAACCGCACGCCGTGTTCGGGGTAGCCGAGCACCATCTGCTCCCACAGGATCTGGCCGAGGGCGTTGTTGTTGTTGATCACGACTTTGATCGGCAGCCGGTGCTGCGCGGCGGTGAGGAACTCGGCCATCAGCATCGCGAAGCCGCCGTCGCCGACGAACGCGATCACCTGCCGGCCGGGGAAGGCGTGCTGCATCGCGATCGCGTACGGCAGGCCGGGCGCCATCGTGGCGAGGTTGCCCGACAGGTAGAACCGCCGGTCGCCCCGGATCGTCCAGTGCCGCGCCGCCCAGGTGGCGATCGTGCCGGAGTCGCAGGTGAGGATCGCGTCGTCGGCCGCGGCCCGGTCCACGCAGCCCATCAGGTACTGCGGGGCGATCGGGTCGCGGTCGGGCGACTCCAGGGCCGCCATGTCGGCGCGCCAGCGGTCCATCGCCCGCCGGTACTTCTCCAGGTGGCCCCGGTCGTTCTTGCGCCTCAGCAGCGGCAGCAGCGCGGCCAGCCCCTCCTTCGCGTCGCCGATCATCGGCACCTGGGTCGGCATGCGCACGCCGGCCCGCGTCGGGTCGGCCTCGATCTGCACCACGCGGACCTTGCCCGGCTCGGGCAGGTGCTTGGTGTAGGGGAAGTTGGTGCCGACCATGAACAGGGTGTCGCAGTCGTCGACGAGGTCCTCCCCGGGCCTGGTGCCCAGCAGGCCGATCCCGCCGACCGCGTAGGGCGAGTCGTCGGGGATGACGGCCTTGCCGGGCAGCGTCTTGATCACCGGGGCGCCCAGGACGTCGGCGACGGCCAGCACCTCCTCCCGCGCGTGCAGGGCGCCGGCCCCGGCCAGGATCGCCACCCGCTCGCCGGCGTTGAGCACCCGGGCGGCGGCCTCCAGGTCCTCGGGGCGCGGCATGCCGGGCGCGGGCAGGTAGACCGGCGCGGTCGCCGGGGGCCGCGCCGGGGCGACGTGCTGGTAGGGGTCGGCGTCGGCCGGGGCCACCTGCACGTCGTTGGGCAGGCACAGGTGGGCCACGCCGCGCCGGGCGTAGGCGGTGCGGATCGCGAGGTCCACCACCCCGGGAAGCTGCGCCGGGTTGTCCACGACGAGGTTGTACTCGGCGAGATCGGCGTACAGCCGGTCGAGGTGGACCTCCTGCTGGTAGCCGGTGCCCAGCACGCTGGTCTCCTGCATGCCGGTGATCGCCAGCACGGGCTGATGGTCGAGCTTGGCGTCGTAGAGGCCGTTGAGCAGGTGGATGCCACCGGGCCCGGAGGTCGCCAGGCAGACTCCGATGCGCCCGGTCGCCTTGGCGTGGGCGGTCGCCATGAACGCGGCGGCCTCCTCGTGGTGCACGAGGACGAACCGGACCCGGTCGGTGTGGCGGCGCAACCCTTCCATGATCCCGTTGATGCCGTCGCCGGGCAGGCCGAAGACGGTGTCGACTCCCCAGGCGGCCAGTCGTTCGATGAGCACTTCGGAGGCGATGTCGGTCATACATGCGAGCGTGCGCCGGGCGGGTGCCGCCAAACGTTCGCCGAATGGAAAGTCTCGCCTTTTGCCGAGATTTGCCGTTGATCAAATGTCCCGGGGATATGGCGGCCCGGCTTCCGGCGGGAGGCTACAGAGGGGGAGGCGTGATGACGGCGATCAAGGAGATACGCGCCGCGGCCTACCGGGTGCCGACCGACCGCCCGGAGGCGGACGGCACCCTGGCCTGGGACGCGACGACGCTGGTGGTGGTGGAGGCCGACGCGGAGAACACAACCGGCACCGGCTGGACCTACGCGCCCGCGGCCGCCGCGGTCTTCGTCACCGAGGCCCTGGCCGGTACGGTGGCCGGCGCCGACGCGATGGACATCCCCGCGACCTGGACGGCGATGACCCGCCGGGCGCGCAACGCCGGCCGCCCCGGGGCCGCCGGATACGCGATCTCCGCGGTGGACGTCGCCCTGTGGGACCTCAAGGCCCGGCTGCTGGGCACGCCGCTCACCCGCCTGTTCGGCGCCGCCCGCCCGGACGTGCCGGTCTACGGATCGGGCGGGTTCACCACCTACGACGACGACACCACCCGCGCGCAGCTCCGGCACTGGGCGCACGAGCTGGGCATCCCCCGCGTGAAGATCAAGATAGGTGAGTCCCGCGGCACCGCCCCCGGCCGCGACCTGCACCGCGTCGCCGTCGCCCGCGAGGCCGTCGGCCCCGGCACCGAGCTGTACGTCGACGCCAACGGCGGCTACACCGCCAAGCAGGCCGTACGGCTGGCCTCCCTCCTCGACGGCCAGGGCGTGAGCTGGTTCGAGGAGCCGGTCTCCTCCGACGACCTGGCCGGGCTGCGCCTCGTGCGCGAGCGGATCGGCGCCGACGTCGCCGCCGGCGAGTACGGGAGCGACCTGACCTACTTCACCCGGATGTGCCAGGCGGGCGCCGTGGACTGCCTGCAGATCGACGCCACCCGCTGCGGCGGCTACACCGGCTGGTTCGGCGCCGCCGCGATCGCCGCCGGGCACCATCTGGAGGTGTCCGCGCACTGCGCGCCCAACCTGCACCTGCCCGCCGCCGCGGCCACCCCCGGCCTGCGCCACGTCGAGTGGTTCCACGACCACGCGCGCATCGAGGCCGAGCTGTTCGACGGCGCCGCCGACCCCGCCGGGGGGACCGCGCGCCCCCGAGCCGACACTCCCGGCCACGGCCTGACCCTGAGGCCCGGCGCCGCCGGCCACCGCGTCGCCTGACCGGGAAGGCCACCGGGGATCGGCGGGGACACGGGACAGACCAGAAGGCGGCACGGGACGGACCGGCAGGAGGCACGGGATGCGGATCGAGGACTACGCGCTGGTCGGCGACATGCACACCGCCGCCCTGGTCGGGCGGGACGGTTCGGTGGACTGGCTGTGCCTGCCGCGCTTCGACTCCGGGGCCTGCTTCGCCGCGCTGCTGGACGGCCCGCGCGCCGGACGCTGGCTGCTGGCGCCGGCCGGCCGGGAGACCTGCACCGGACGCCGCTACCGCGGCGACACGCTGGTGCTGGAGACGACGTGGGACTCCCCGGACGGGTGCGTGCGCGTCGTGGACTTCATGCCGGCCCGCGGCGAGGCGCCCGACCTGGTGCGCGTCGTCGAGGGCGTCCGCGGCCGGGTCGAGATGCGCACCGAGCTGACACTGCGCTTCGACTACGGCCGCGTCGTGCCCTGGCTCCGCCACGAGGGCGGCCGGCTCGCCGTCGTGGCCGGCCCGGACGCCGCCTGGCTCCAGTGCCCCATCCCGCTGTGCCCCGACAAGAAGGCCCACCGGACCACCGCCGCCTTCACCGTCTCCGCCGGGGACCGGGTGCCGTTCGTGCTGACCTGGCGGGAGTCGTGGCTGCCCCGCCCCGACCGGACCGACGCCGAGGAGTCCCTGACCGCCACCGAGCGGATGTGGACCCACTGGCTCTCGGACTGCCGCTACGACGGGGAGTACGGCGAGGCCGTCCGGCGCAGCCTCCTCACCCTCAAGGCGCTGACCTACGCCCCCACCGGGGGCCTGGTCGCCGCCCCCACCACCTCCCTGCCCGAGCGGCCCGGCGGGACCCGCAACTGGGACTACCGCTACAGCTGGCTGCGGGACGCGACCTTCACCCTGCAGGCGCTGATGCACGCCGGGTACGACGACGAGGCCACCGCCTGGCGCGACTGGCTGCTGCGGGCCGTCGCCGGCGAGCCCGCCGACCTCCAGACCATGTACACCCTCGACGGCGGCCGCCGGATCCCGGAGTGGAACCCCGACTGGCTGGCCGGCTACGAGGGGGCGCAGCCGGTGCGGATCGGCAACGCCGCCTCCGCCCAGTTCCAGCTCGACGTCTACGGCGAGATCATGGACTGCCTGGAGCTGGCGCGCGACGCCGGGCTCAGGCCGAACGACGACGCGTGGGACCTCCAGCTCGTCCTCATGGACTACCTGGAGGGCGCCTGGCGCAAGCCCGACAACGGGCTGTGGGAGACGCGCGGCCCGCGCCGCGACTTCGTCCACTCCAAGGTCCTCGCGTGGGTCGCGGCGGACCGCATGATCTCCGCCGTCGAGAACCACGGCCGCGAGGGCCCCGCGGACCGCTGGCGGGCGCTGCGCGAGGAGATCCACCGGGACGTCTGCGCCCGCGGCTACGACCCCGGCCGCAACACCTTCACCCAGTACTACGGCTCGACGGGCCTGGACGCCGCGCTGCTGCTCATCCCCAGGCTCGGCTTCCTGCCGCTCGACGACCCCCGCGTCGCCGGGACGGTGGACGCGGTACGGCGCGAGCTGTGCGAGGACGGCTTCGTCCATCGCTACCGTTCCGGCACCGGGGACGTGGACGGCCTAATCGGGGGCGAGGGGGCCTTCCTCGCCTGCTCCTTCTGGCTGGCCGACGCGCTGGCCCTGCTCGGCCGCCGGGAGGAGGCCCGGGAGCTGTTCGACCGGCTGCTCGCGGTCCGCAACGACGTCGGCCTCCTCGCCGAGGAGTACGACGCCGTCCACCACCGCCAGCTCGGCAACTTCCCGCAGGCCTACAGCCACGTGTCGATCGTCAACACCGCGGTCGCGCTGGCCGGTGACAGTCGCACCCGCCGCGCCCGCGGACACCCGGGCGGCTCCTGACCCCGCCCCCGGACGGCCCGCCCCGGCCGACAGGACCGGTCCCACGTACGGCCGGCATCGGTCGTCCGGGCGCGCGGAGTCAGGGAAGTCAGATGCGGGCGGCGCCGGCCATCAGCCGTTCGCAGACGTCCAGCAGGCGGCGGCGCAGCGGCCGGGCCCGCTCGGCGAACCCCCGCTGCTCGGCGGCGTACTCGGCCCGGCCCTCGGCCGTCTCGATCCGGATGGGCCGGTAGCCCAACCGGCCCAGGTCGTACGGGCTGGCCCGCATGTCCACGGCGCGGACGTCGCGGGCCAGCTCGAAGCAGTCGGCGACCAGCTCCCCGCAGACCAGCGGCGACAGCTTGTAGGCCCACTTGTACAGGTCCATGTTGGCGTGCAGACAGCCCGGCTGCTCCAGTTCCGGCTGCCGTTCCCGCGTGGGCTGCAACGCGTTCAGCGGGCGCGCCTCGGGGGTGAAGAAGCGGAACGCGTCGTAGTGGCTGCACCGCACCCCGCGTTGCTCCACGATCCGCGCGATCTCCTCCCCGGGCAGCCGCAGCGGCCAGGCGCCGTGCCGTACCTCCTCCGCCCGGTAGACCATCGCCCACTCGTGCAGGCCGAAGCAGCCGAGGAACGCCGGCCGGGACGCGGTGGCGGCCAGCAGCCGCGCGATCCACTCGACGGAGGATCCGCGCCGGTCCATCAGCGCCGCCACGTCGAGCGTCGCCCCCTCGGGGGTGTCGACGTAGTCGCGGCCGAGGTCGCGCGCGCCCCTGAGCAGCACATCCGCGCCCGGATGCCAGCGCCGCAACCGTCCGGGCCGATGCCCGTAGTAGGTGAACAGGAAGTCCTCGACCGGGTGGGCCTCGCCCCGCGACCTGCGCGCCAGGTGCGGCGCCACCCACGCCTCGACGCGCCGCTCGTAGGCCGCCGCCCGGGCCCGCCACTCCTCCGGCTCCAGAACTTCCACCGCTGCATGGTATGCGCGCCCGGACGGCGTCCGCCGCACGGCCCGGATCCGCGCTCCCCGCGGGCCCGGGGCCCCGGCGGGCCGATGCCGCCGAGCGGGCCCTCCGGCGCCGCGCTCACGCGCCCGCGACCCCGTCATTGATTGCCGACCGTTGACCCACTCGCGTCCAGCTCCGTGATCAACGGTTCGATAACCTGGCGATCGTCACAGATAGTGACAGTGAGTGGACAGGAGGTCATATGACTGTGATCCGCCGGCTCCTTCTGGCCGGTTCCGTCTGTGCCACGCTCGCCGTCGCGGCGCCGGTCGCCGCCTCGGCGGCCGTCACCGCCCCGGCCCGTCCGACCGGCCTCACCCAGGCCGGTTTCACGGCGGGCGGCCCCGGTTGGGGCGTCCCCGGTGGTGGGTTCGTCCGTCCCGTCGGGGGCTTCTTCCCGCCCGGCGCCGGCTTCGTCCGTCCCTGGGGTGGGTTCGTCCGCCCCGTGGGCTACTGGGGTCCGCCGGTCGTCGGCGGCTACTGGGGCGGTACGGCCCTCGTCGGGGGCGTCTGCGCCCCCTCGTACTACCCCGGCTACGTCGGCTACACCGGCTACAACGCCGCGTGCTGCTGATCCGGGATCCGCTCGCGGATGACCGGAGCTGAGAAGTCCGCGTCGTCGCCCCTGTTCACCGGCGGTTCCCGCCGGTGAACAGGGTCTCCTGCCCGGTGTGCTCCGCCGGGGCGCCCGGACCGCGTCTCTCCGCCCATCCCCGCTCATCCCGGCCCACCCCGGGCCGGTCACGCCCCGGGTGTGAGGACCATCACGCCGCCGAGCGCCACCAGCGAGATGAGGACCGTCGACAGGGCGCCGAGCACGACGGCCCGGCGGCCGGTGCGCGTCAGCGCCCGCAGGTTGACCGCGGTTCCCATGGCGAACAGCGCGGCGGTGAACAGCAGGGTCTCGGCCGTCTTGAGCGGCGCCAGCCAGGCGGTGGGCAGGGCGCCGAGGCTGCGCAGCGCGACCATCGCGAGGAAGCCGGCCACGAAGAGGGGGACGATGGGCGGCTTCCCGCCCGTCCGGGGCCCGGCCGTACGGCGGCGCAGGACGCTGACGCCGGCGATGAGCGGGGCGAGCAGCACGACCCGGGTCAGCTTGACGACCACGGCCGTCGCGAGCGCCGCCGTGCCGGCCGTCTGCGCCGTGGCCACCACCTGGGCCACCTCGTGCACGCTCGCCCCGCTCCAGACGCCGAAGCTCTCCGCGGGAAGGCGCAGCATTCCCTGGAGCAGCGGAAAGGCGACGATGCAGACGGAGCCGAACAGGGTGACGAGGGCGATCGCGGTCATGACGTCCTCCTCCTCGCCGTCGGCCACCCCGTTCATCGCGGCGACCGCGGCCGCGCCACAGATGGCGAAGCCGGTGGCCACCAGCAGTGAGAGGTCGCGGCCCAGCCCGAGGCGGCGTCCGAGCCACCACGTGCCGGAGAAGGCGATGGCGACCGTCGCCACCACCAGGAGCACCACCGGAAGCCCGAGCGCGAGGACGTCCCGTACGGCGAGCTGCGCGCCGAGGAGCACGACGCCGAGCCGGAGCAGCCGTCTGGAGGTGAACGCGAGGCCGGGCCGCAGGGCCGCCGGGCACGCTCCGAGGTTCGCCATGAGGGCGCCGAGCACGACCGCCGCCATCAGCGGGCTCACGGTGGGTAGCAGGGCGTTGATCCCGGTGGCCGCCGCGACACCGGCGGCCGACACGGCGAGTCCGGGCAGGAGGGGGCGGATGCCGGTGGCGGGTGCAGGCGCGGTGGGCAGGGTCATGTCCGCATTTCTGCCAGGTGTGATGTTGGTCCGGTAGCCACCGATTTCGTGGCAGGTCATACGGTGACCGCATGAGCAACGCGCGATGGCCCGACCTGGCGAGCCTCGAACTCCTGCTCCTGGTTGCCGAGCAGGGCAGCGTCGGCAAGGCGGCCCGGCTGCACGGCATCACCCAGGCGTCCGCCAGCCGCCGGCTCGACACCCTGGAGCGGGAGCTGGGTCTGACCCTGCTGCGCCGCTCGACGACCGGCTCCCGCCTCACCCCGCAGGGCCGGATCGTCGCCGACCAGGCCCGGGTGGCGCTGGCCGCGGCGGACGGTCTGCTGGCGAGCGTCCGGGACCTCCGCCGGGAACGCGACGCGCTCGTGCGGGTGGCGGCGAGCATGACGATCGCCGAATACCTCATGCCGGGCTGGCTGGCCGCGCTCCGCCGTACCCTGCCCGGCGTCGAGGTGAGGCCGCGCGTGGTCAACTCGGACATGGTCTGCCGGCTGGCGCGGGACGGTGAGATCGACGTGGGCTTCATCGAGTCGCCGTTCCTGCCGCGGGGGCTGAGCACCCGGTACGTCGCCTACGACCGCCTCATCGTGGTGGTGGGACCCCGCCATCCCTGGGCGCGTCACCCGGTCCGTCTGCGCTTCGCCGATCTCGCGGCCACCCCGCTGGTGGTGCGGGAGCCGGGGTCGGGCACGCGCTCCGCCCTCGACCGCGTCATGGCCGGGCGGATCACCGTCCCGCCCGCGCTGGAGCTGTCCTCCAACGCCGCGGTGAAGGTGGCGGTGGAGGCCGGTGCCGCCCCGGCGGTGCTCAGCGCGCTCGCCGTCGCGGCCGAGCTCCGCGAGGGGCGGCTGGTCGAGGTCCCCGTCGCGGGGTTCGACCTGCGCCGGCCGCTGCTGGCGGTCTGGCGCAGGCGGACGCGCCTCCCCGGCGCCGCCGCCGAACTCGTCCGCCTCGCCGCCGCCTCCGGCCGGCCCGCACCATCCTCCTGACCGTGGAATCACGGGCCCGCCCGGAGTGAAAACCCTTGTTCCTCACGAAAGCCGGATAAAGCATTCGGAGGATATCGGGAAGGGTAAAGCCCCGATGGATGAAGCTTTGTTCGTGGCGCTTCAGGAAAATGTTTCGTGTGTCCATTGAATGCCCATGTCTAATGGTGTTGGCGGGGACCAGGAGCTTGGGCATGAAATATGGGCTGAACACCGGCGATTCCGCATGGGTGCTCGTCAGCTTCGCCATGGTGCTGCTCATGACGCCGGGCCTCGCCCTCTTCTACGGCGGAATGGCCCGGGCGAAGAACCTCGTCAGCGTCCTGTACATGAGCTTCGTCTCGATCGCGGTGGTGACCGTCATCTGGTTCGCCTACGGGTTCGGCCTGGCGTTCGGCGAGGACGTGGGAGGGCTCGGCCTGATCGGCTGGGGCGAGTGGGAGTTCTTCAAGACCACCCCGTCGGTCCTGCGGGGCGTCATCCCGATGTACGTCTTCTCGCTCTTCCAGCTCGTCTTCGCCATCATCACGCTCGCGCTGGTCAGCGGTTCGGTCGCCAACCGCGTCAGGCTCGGGCCCTGGATGGTCTTCGGTGCGGTCTGGGTGACCCTGGTCTACCTGCCGGTCGCCCACTGGGTGTTCTCCAGGGACGGCTGGATCAACAGGTGGGGGGTGCTGGACTTCGCCGGCGGCCTGGTCGTCGAGCTCAACTCCGGGATCGCGGGCCTGGCGCTGGCGCTGGTGCTCGGGCCGAGCCTGTCCTTCCGCCGTGAGGGGCCACCGGAGCCGAAGAACATCCCGCTGGTCATGGCGGGCATGGGGCTGCTGTGGTTCGGCTGGTTCGGGTTCAACGGCGGATCGGCCCTGACGGACGGCGCCCTGGCGGCGAACGCGGTGGTCAACACCATGATGTGCGGCTGCGTCGCGATGCTGGTCTGGATGCTGTTCGAACGGATCCGGTTCGGGCGGTTCTCCAGGCTGGGCGGCACGACCGGCGCGCTCGCCGGCCTGGTGGCCATCACCCCGGCCTGCGGGTACGTCAACCTCTTCGGCGCGACGATCATCGGAATCGTCGTCGCCGTCGTCTGCACCTACGCCGTGGAGGTCAAGACGACCGTCGGATACGACGACACCCTGGACGTCGTCGGCATCCACGGGGCCGGCGGCATCGTCGGCGTGGTGCTGCTCGGGCTCTTCGCCACCGGCAAGTACGCCAAGCCCGTCGCCGGTGTCCTCTACGGCGGCTCGGTCTCCCTGCTGGGCAAGCAGGTGGTCGCCGTCCTCGCCGTCGGCTTCTACACCTTCGTGCTCACCTACCTCATCGGCAAGGCCGTGGAAGTCCTGTTCACCTTCCGCCCGAGCCCCCGCGAGGAGACCGCGGGCCTCGACACCGAGCTGCGGATCGGATGAGACCGGCCGGCGCGGGGCCGTGACCGGCGACGGCACGCGGGGCGGCGGCCGGGCCGACGGGCCCCTGCCGTACGTGCTCGTCGCGCTCGCCTTCACGACCGGGATGATCGACGCGGTGAGCTTCCTGGACCTCGGCCAGATCTTCGTCGCCGCCATGACGGGGAACGTCATCATCCTCGGCCTCGGCCTCGGCCTCGGCCTCGGCCTCGGCCTCGGCCTCGGCCTCGGCCTCGGCCTGGCCGGTCACGGCACGCCGCTGCCCTCCGCGCTGTCGCTCATGTCCTTCGCGGCGGGAGCGGCCGGCGGCGGCAGAACCATCCTGTCGTGGCCCGGGCACCGGCACCGCGGCCTGCTGCTGGCCGCCGGCACCGCGGTCCAGACGGTGCTGGTCTGCGGCGCCTCGATCCTGGCCTCCCGGTACGGGTTCGCCGATCCCCGGGCGCGATGGCCGGTCATCATGATGCTCGCCTTCTCCCTGGGCTGGGAGTACGCGGTCGTACGTGGGATCAGGGTGTCCGACCTGAACACCACGGTCGTCACGACCACGCTCACCTCGCTGTTCGCCGAGTCCGTCGTGCCCGCCAGGCAGGGCCGGAGACTCGTCTCGATCTGCGCGCTGCTGGCCGGCGCCCTGGTCTCGGGCACGCTGCGGCGGTTGCTCTTCCCGGTGGCCCCGCTGTGGACGGCGGTCGTCATCCTCACCGGATGCACCCTGATCGCGTACGTCGCCGCCAGGCGTCCCGGCGCGGAGCGCTGGCGCTGAGGACGCCTTCCGCGGATCGGCGCGGACCCTCCTCTCCGGCGGCCGTCACACCGCCCGGCCCGGCCGTCACACCTCCCGGAACAAGACGTACAGGAGCGTGAGGACGACGAAGCCGAGCACCATGGAGACGAGCACGTTCGTCACGGCCCTGGCGTACTCACCGTCCTGGAAGAGGTGGACGGTCTCCAGCTCGAAGGTGCTGAACGTCGTCAGCGCGCCGCAGAAGCCCGTGCCGGCCAGGGCCTCCGCCCCGATCCCCACGCCAGCTCCGTGCAGCGCCCCCAGAATCCCCGCGCCCAGGAGGTTGACCGTCAGGGTCCCCACGGGAACGCCTTGCCGAACCGCCTCTTGACCGCCGCGTCGAGGACGTAACGCAGCACGGCGCCGAACGCCCCTCCGATGAGCACCAGCAGGAAGATCATGACGACGCGCCGCCTTCGGACCCGTCCGTGCGGTGCGGCACCAGCCCTCCGAGCAGGAGCCCCGCCACGATCGCGATCCAGCCGCCCACCACGCTGACCACCGCGTAGGTGACGCTCAGGTCCCAGCTCCCGGCGCGGCCGAGGGCGTGTATCCCGTCGATGAGATGGGAGAACGTGGTGAAACCGCCCAGGTAGCCGGTCACCAGCAGCGGGCGGGTGAAAGCATGCGGCCGGCCCTTGAGCAGATACGTCGTCAGCGCCCCCATGAACAGGCAGCCGAGGAGGTTCACCAGGAGGGTCCCCCAGGGAAAGCCTCCCTGCCCCCGGGCATCGCCTCGGTGATCAGATGACGCAGCAGGGCCCCGATCGCTCCTCCGACGGCGATGTCGAGGAGCGCGCCGGACCGGACCCCAGGATGGCGGGGCGGCCCCTCCTTGTGCCGGTCCAGGACGGACGCCTCGGCTCTTTCGCGGTGGAGCAGATGCCCCTCCGCCCTTCCCGGGGACTCCATGGCCTCCTCCAGGTCTTCTCGCCGTCGAGAGCGCCGGGCCGGCGTCAGCGTCCGCGCGGGGCGGGCGCCGACGCTCCCGGCAGCAGCCCGCGGACGGCGTCCAGGGCCTGCTCGAAGGCGGCCTCTACCTCGGGCGACCGCTCCCCGAGGACACGGGCCCAGGCGCCCCGCTCGCCCGGCAGGACACCGGCCCCGGCCCGCGACCCGGTGCGGGTGAGCACCTCGTGCATCGCGTCGGCCAGGACCCGCGCGGGTCGCGCCCCGGTGACGACGTACAGGGACGCCAGGACCCCGTACCGGTCCATCACCGCCGGTCCCGTCACCGCCCGTTCCCCCGGCACCAGGCGGAGCGGGTCGGCGAACAGCAGCCGCCCCGCGGTGTCGCGTACCTCGACGTCGCCGCAGTACGCCGTGTACGCGTGCCGTTCCCCCCGGGCGAGCCGGCCGGCCAGCAACGTCTCGCCCAGCACGACGGTGGAGTCGGGGTGGGCGGTGACGTCGATCCGCTGGTAGTACCGCGTGCCGCCGAACGGGATCGTCCTGTCCGGCAGGTATTCCAGGTGACCGCCGGGCCCCACGGTGAGGTGGACGAGCTGCGTGGCGTAGTCCTGCTCCATCCGGTAGAGCCGGGTGGCGCCCTGGGTGGTCAGGTGCACGGCCGCTCCCGGCCCGCAGGAGACGTCGACGCGGTAGCGGTCCCCCTGGAGGACCCCGCCTCCGGACGACATGATCATGACGTACGGCAGGCCCGGGACCTCGGGGTCACGGTAGAGCGGCCGGGTGATGTGCAGCGGCGCCTTCTGGTAGTGGCCGGTCAGCTCCGTCCGGTCACCGATCCGCTCGAACGCGAGGTCGAGGATCCCGACCTTGCCGGGACTGCCGACCGGCAGCATGTCCGGGGTGCCGGCGTGCCGCCGCACCGGTTCGGGCACCCAGCGGGGAAGGTACCACTCCGGTGAGAGGCGGTCGCCGGTCCTCCGTGAGCCGTCCACCGTCCCTACGCCGGCGAGCTGCACGCCGCTCCCGCCCGCGCCTCGATGAAGTCGACGACCTGGGGGACCCCGGTGCCGGTGAGGCAGTCGGTCAGCGCGACCGGGCCGTCGCCGCGCACCGCCCGCGCGTCCCGTTCCATGACCTTCAGGTCGGTGCGGACGTACTGAGCTATGTCGATCTTGTTGATGACCAGCAGGTCGGAGTCCGTGGTGCCCGGACCGCGCTTGCGCGGCATCTTCTCGCCCTCGGCGGTGTCCAGGACGAAGATGTACACGTCGGCCAGCACCGGGCTGAAGGTGAGCGTCAGGTTGTCGCCGCCGCTCTCGAACAGCAGCATGTCGAGGTCGGGGAAGCGGTCGAGCATCTCGGCCGCCGCCGCCAGGTTCATGGTCGGGTCGTCCCGGACCGCGGTGTGCGGGCAGGCCCCCGTCTCGACACCCACGATCCGCTCGGGGTCGAGCGTCCCGGCCAGCGTACGGCGGACGTGCTCGGCGTCCTCCTGGGTGTAGATGTCATTGGTGATCACGCCGATGCGGTGCCCCCGGGCCTGCAGGTGGGGGACCAGCGCCTCGATCAGCGCCGTCTTGCCGGATCCGACGGGGCCGCCGATCCCTACCTTGAAGACCTTCTCCAGCTCCATCTCGTTCCTCTCCCGTACGAACGGATCAGGTGGCGAACAGGCGGGCCTCCGCCCGCTCGTGCGCGGCCGAGACGACGTCGGCGAGGGGCACCGAGCCGTGCAGGTCCCGCGGATCCTCGGCGGCGAGCGCCGTCCGCGCGACCCGCGCGAGATCCGGGCGGACCTCGCGCAGCAGCCCCTGCGCGCGGCGGAAGTCGGTACGGCCCAGCCGCACCGCCGCCGCCGTCCAGCTCGCGGCGAAGGCGTACAGGTCGGCGGCGACCGCGTGCGCCACCGGCACTCCGAGCCCCGCGTAGAGCGCGCCGACCACGACCGCGTGATTGCCCGGTGTGGCCTTCTCCGCCACCAGCTCCGCCAGCCGGGCGGCCTCCGGCACCGGGAAGGCGAAGACCGCCGTGTCGAGGACCTGCCGGCCGGTCCGCACCGAGGCGGCCCGCTGCTCGCGGTTGAGCTTGATCGCGTGCAGCCGCCGGTCGACCTGGACCAGCCGCTCCCAGTCCCCCTCGCCGGCGGCGCGGTGCGCCAGCACCAGGGCCGCCGCGTCCGCCGGGCCCACCGCGTTGTACAGCAGGTCGGTCAGCAGCTCACGCAGGTTCTCCGGACCGGTGATCCGGAGCTGGACGTACCCTTCCAGCCCGTGCGACAACGTGTACATCCCGCTGGGGAAACCGGAGTCGGTGAGCTGGAACTGGGCCAGCAGCGGGTCCAGGTCGCCGGCGCCGGGAGATGCGCTCATGCCAGGAAGTACAGCCGGTTCAGCGGCAGCTTCTTGGCCGGCTCGATGTGCGCGGGCTCTCCGTCGACGGTCACCCGGTAGGTCTCGGGATCGACCTCGATCCGGGCGAGTGTGGAATTGCGAATCATGTGGCGCTTGTCGACGGTCCGGCACTGCCGTACGGGCCGGATCAGCCGCTGCAGGCCGAGCCTCTCCGGCACGCCCGCCTCGATCCCGGCGCCGGACATGAAAGTGACGCAGGTGCTCGACAGCGCCCTGCCGAAGGCCCCGTACGTGGGGCGGTAGTAGACCGGCTGCGGTGTCGGCAGGGACGCGTTCGGGTCGCCCATCTGGGCCCAGCTGATCAGGCCGCCCTTGACGATCATGGCGGGCTTGGCCCCGAAGGAGTGGATCGGCCACAGCACGATGTCGGCGAGCTTCCCGTCCTCCAGCGAACCGATCGTGTCCGCCATCCCGGAGGCGCGGGCCGGGTTGATGGTCACCTTGGCCAGGTAGCGCAGCACCCGGAAGTTGTCGTTGCGGGAGGAGTCCTCCGGCAGCGTCCCCCGCTTGTCCTTGTTGTGGTGGGCC
This sequence comes from Streptosporangium sandarakinum, assembly GCF_013409935.1. GTDB lineage: Bacteria > Actinomycetota > Actinomycetes > Streptosporangiales > Streptosporangiaceae > Streptosporangium > Streptosporangium nondiastaticum. The sequence goes on from NZ_JACCCO010000001.1 coordinate 3,746,641, forward strand.
ACCTGGAAGGCCCGGGTGAACGTCTCGCCCACCCGGCCCATCGCCTGCGAGTCCGACCCGATGATGCTGATGATGCCCAGGTCGTGCAGCACGGTCTCGGCCGCGATGGTCTCGGCGCGCACCCGGCTCTCGGCGAACGCCACGTCCTCGGGCACGTCGTAGCTGAGGTGGTGGCAGACCATCGTCATGTCCAGCAGTTCGTCCACCGAGTCGGCGGTGTACGGCAGCGTCGGGTTCGTGGAGGCCGGGAGCACGTTGGGCTCGCCGGTGACCCGCAGGATGTCGGGGGCGTGCCCGCCGCCGGCGCCTTCGGAGTGGTAGGTGTGGATCGTGCGGCCGTTGATCGCGCTGATGGTGTCCTCGACGTAGCCCGCCTCGTTCAGCGTGTCGGTGTGGATGTTGATCTGGATGTCGAGCTCGTCGGCGACCGACAGCGCGCAGTCGATGACGGCGGGGGTGGTGCCCCAGTCCTCGTGCACCTTCAGGCCGCAGGCCCCGGCCCGGATCTGCTCCTCCAGCGGGGCCGGCAGGCTGCTGTTCCCCTTGCCATACACCGCGATGTTGATGGGGACGGCCTCGTAAGCCTGGAGGATGCGGGAGATGTTCCACGGGCCGGGCGTGGTGGTGCAGCCGCGGGAGCCGTCCGCCGGGCCGGTGCCGCCGCCGACCAGCGTGGTGATCCCGTTGCTCAGCGCGTGCTGGGCCTGCTGGGGGGTGAGGAAGTGGACGTGCGTGTCGATCCCTCCCGGCGTGGCGATGAGGTTCTCGCCGGAGATCACCTCGGTGCTCGCGCTGACGATCAGACGCCGGTCGACCCCGTTCTGGGTGTGCGGGTTGCCGGACTTGCCGATGCCGGCGATCTTCCCGTCCTTGACGCCGATGTCGCCCTTGACGATGCCCAGCACCGGATCCATGATCACCGCGTTGGTGATCACCAGGTCCAGGGCGACCGAGCTGTCCGAGGCCGGGTCGGCCGACATCCCGTCCCGGGCGGTCTTGCCGCCGCCGTACTGGGTCTCGTCCCCGTAGTGCCCCTCGGTGTAGTCCTTCTCCACCTCGGCGATGAGGTCGGTGTCCCCGAGATGGAACCTGTCGCCCACCGTCGGCCCGTACATCGTCGCGTACTGCTTGCGGCTCATCGTGGCCATGGCGGTTCAGCCCTTCTTCCCGGAGCTCGTGGATTTCGACTTCCCGGCCGGCTTCTCCCCGGACGCGCCGGACGTGCCGGACGCGCCGGGCTCGTCGTGGTAGCCGCGTTCGCGCATCCTCCTCAGCGCCCTGCGGTGCGCCTCGCCGGAGCGGATGCTGCCGTTGAGGAGTCCGCCGAAGCCCACCAGCCGCTGACCGCCGCCGTACTCGACCAGGGTCACCTGCTTGGTGTCCCCGGGCTCGAACCGGACGGCGGTCCCGGCGGGAATGTCCAGGCGTTTGCCGAACGCCTGGTCGCGGTCGAAGCTCAGCGCCCGGTTGACCTCGAAGAAGTGGAAGTGGGAACCGACCTGGACGGCGCGGTCGCCGGTGTTGTGGACCGTGATGGTCACCCTGGGCCGGCCGACGTTCAGCTCGATCTGTCCTTCGCCGTACATGTAAACGTCATCCGACATGGGATGCCGCCCCCTTCAGGTTCGCCGTCACCGGCACGGACGGGTCCCGATGACGATCTGTGTGGTCGTGCTCGTCGCGGTGGCCGTGACCGTGCCCGTGTTCACCGCCGTGTTCGTGGCTGTGGCCGTGTTCGTGGTGGACGGTCGCCAGCCCGTCGTCGCCGTACCGGTCCCACCGGTGTTCCGCCTCGGCCACCCGCTCGCGGACCAGCGTGGCGAGCGAGGCGGGCCCCAGGAGCGGGCCCGCGGTCCGGACGCCGGGCCGCGGGGCCACCGGAACGAACGAGGCGGGCACCAGCACGACGCCGTCGGCCCCCAGCCGCAGGCAGCGCTCCACGCCCTCGTCCACGTCCGGGTCACCGCCGATCAGCGCGACCTCCACCCAGCGCACGGAGGTGTACTGCCGCACCAGCCGCGCCACCCTGAACAGTTCCGCGTCCGGCTCGGGCCCGGCAGCGGGCGCCACCAGCAGCACCGCCTGCCGCGGCGGCCCGTCGCGCAGCGCCCGGGTCACCGCACCCCTGATCCAGCCGACCAGATGCCCGGTCGTGCCCAGCGGCCCGGCCAGCAGCAGGTCCCCCGGCGCACGCTCACGAGCCGCCCACCTCAGGGTCTGCGCGACGACGGCCGGCAGTTCCGGGTCCCGCCCGAGCGTCATCGGCACCGCCACGATCCGGTCGCGGCCGACGAGCGCGGCGTGCAGGTCGCGGCCCACGGCGCGGACCTCGGGACCTCCCGGTCCCACCGGGCCGGGCAGGCACCGGCCGTCCCGGCTCTCGTGCCCGCCGACCAGCAGGACCCTGCGACGGTCCGGCCTCACTTCCCGCCCACCGGGTCGTGGCAGGAGACCAGTTTGGTGCCGTCGTCGAAGACCGCCTCCACCTGGATCAGCTTCAGCATGCCGCGCACACCGGGCAGGACGTCGTCGGGCCCGACGATCTGCTTGCCCAGCTCCATGCACTCCGCGACGGTCTTGCCGTCCCGGGCCGCCTCCACGATCGCCGAGCTGATCAGCGCCACCGCCTCGGCGTAGTTGAGCTTCAGGCCCCGATCCCGGCGTTGCTGCGCCATCTGCGCGACGGTGAAAATGACCAGCTTGTCCATTTCCCGCGGTGTGAGGTTCATCGGTGGTCCTTTCCGCGCCCGCGGCCGTCGACGGTCATCCGGCGCGCTTGATCTTGTTGAGCATCGGGACGGCGACGAGGAACACCCAGGTCACAAGCACGAACGGCCAGGTGAGAGTGTGACCTCCGACCACCTCGAACAGATTGCCGACAGCGGCTGTCAGCCCCGCCGCCGACACGGTGCCGATCACGGCGTAGGCGGCGCTCGCCGGGGTGACCGCGATGAAGGTGCCGAACAGCGCGAGCCCGGTCAGCGTGGAGTTGTAGCCGTACAGTCCCGCTCCCAGGTCCGCGGCCTGCGCGCCCAGCGCCCAGCCGGTGAGCAGGCCGATCAGGCTGGACACGAACGCCACCAGTCCGGTCATCCATCCGCTGACGAACAGCCCGGCCAGGAAGACCACGCCGACGTACCACTTGTTCTGGAAGAACACCTGGCCGACGCCGTTGAACGTGCCCTGCCAGAAGTAGGTCCAGCTCATCGCGGTGCCGGGAGCGGTGGCGGACGGCGGGGCCGCGCCCGCGTGGCCCGCCCAGATCCGGTGGAAGGACGGCCCCCCGATCACCATCACCGAGGTGATCACACAGAAGGGCGCGGTGAGGGTCGGCAGGCGGTACGGCGTGAGGAGCACGTTCAGCGCCGAGGTGAGCACGCTTCCGGCGATCGCGCCGACGATGACGAGCGCGACCGTCATCCACCGGACGTCCAGATAGAGCACCAGGCTGACACCGATCAGCGTGCCGCAGAAACCCTCCAGGCCCGGCCAGACCCGGTCCGGCCATGAGACGCCGAGCAGATAGGCGGTGAGCGTGGCGACCACCGTCCCCAGCAGCCCGAAGACACCGAACCGCCAGCCCCCCACGAACAACGCGAGAAGGAACACCAGGCCGGTCCAGAGACTCGACTGGAAATCGACCTGTGCGACACCCTTCGGAACGGTGCGCAGAAAGTCGAGGCCCCGCGGTCTCTCCGGGTGGGTCGTCTGCTCCTCCGGATCCGGTGCTGCGGGTGCCGAGGACAAAGACGCCAACCCCTTGGACTCCGACGGTGTGACAGGACGCGGGGATCCCACGCGCTGCGGCGATGATTCCCGGACCCCCGGACCAGCAAAAACCGCAAGAGGTCACGCTCTGGTCAATCATTTTATTCATTGCATTGACCAGATATGCGGGTATTAACCACGACTGAGGTCGCCGGCGAATTCGGGGAATCCGGACGGACGTCGAAACGTAAGTGGGAAAATGTCAACCAGCGAAAAGCCAAGAACGCCCGTGCCGGCGGGAAACGGAAGCCCTTCCCGGCCCTTCTCCGCCGCAGGTCCCACGATCAGGAGAACGGCCGGCCGGAGGACGGGCTCCGGGGCGTCATGAAGGCCTCGTGACATGCCCTCACTCCCGCGGTGGAAGCGCCTGGGCTCCAGGGCCTCGGCCGCCCACCGCAGGCTCCAACTGCGCCACGGCGAAGGAGACAGGCAGCATCTGACCAGCCTGGAGGGACTGGCCGCGCTGTCGCTGGACGCGCTCAGCTCGGTCGCCTACGGACCCGAGGAGATCGCAATCGTCCTGGCGGGCGCCGGCGCGTTCGCGGTGGGCGGCACGCTGCCGATCACTTTGGTCATCGTGGGACTGCTCATGGTGCTCGTGCTCTCCTACCGCCAGGTGATCGCCGCGCATCCCCAGGGCGGCGGCTCCTACGGGGTGGCCAAGGAGAACCTGGGCGAACGGGTGAGCATGCTGGCCGCCGCGGCGCTCATCGTCGACTACGTGCTCACCGTGGCGGTCAGCCTCGCGGCCGGGGCCGCCAGCCTGGCCTCGGCCTTCCCCGTTCTGGCCCCGTACCTCACGGAGACCTGCCTGACGGGGCTGGCACTGCTGACGGTCCTCAACCTGTACGGGATCTCCGACAGCGCGCGGGTGCTGATGGCGCCGACCATCCTGTTCGTGGTGTGCATCGCCGGCGTCGTGATACTGGGGCTGGCCCGCTCCCGGCCGGTGGCGGTGGTGGGAGCGCCCATGGTCGTTCCCGTGACCGAGACGCTGGGAGCGCTGCTGATCCTGAAGGCGTTCTCCTCCGGCTGCTCCTCACTGACCGGCGTCGAGGCCATCGCCAACGGCGTTCCCATGTTCCGCGAGCCCAGGACCGTGCGGGCACGGCGGGCCGAGCTGGCCCTCGGACTGCTGCTCGGCTCGATGCTGCTCGGACTGGCGGTGCTCATCCACCGGGACCACGTGCTGCCCCGGGAGGGGGTCACCATCCTCTCCCAGCTCACGGCCGGCTCCTACGGCACCGGCTGGGCGTACTACATGACCAGCATCGTGGTCACGCTCGGCCTCGCCCTGGCCGCGAACACCAGCTTCGGCGGCCTGCCGGTCCTGCTGAGCCTGCTGGCCCGCGATGACCGACTGCCGCACCTGTTCACACTGCGGACCGAACGCCCCGTCTACCGCTACGGCGTCGCGGTCGTGGGGGTCCTGGCCGCCGTGCTGCTGATCGCGGTGGGCGGACTGACCCACAAACTCATCCCGATGTTCGCCATCGGGGTGTTCATCGGCTTCACCATCAGCCAGGTCGGCATGGTCAGGCACTGGTGGAGCCTGCGTCCGCCCCGCTGGCTCGGCAACGTGCTGCTCAACGGCATCGGCGCCCTGCTCACCTGCGTCGCCGCCCTGGTGCTGCTCGTCTCCAAATTCAGGGAGGGCGCCTGGGTGGTCGTCATCGTCGTCCCCCTGCTCATGCTGCTGTTCGTCCGGATCCAGCGTTACTACACCGAGGTCGGCGCCGAGCTGGGGACACACCGGATACCGGCCAAACCCGCCGGGCCCGCCGAGACGGCCGGCCGGGAGAAACTGGTCATCATCCCGGTCGGCGCCGTCACCGCCATGACGGAGCGGGCCCTGAGCGCGGGCCTGGCGCTCGGCGGAGAGGTCGTCGCCGTCACGGTGTGCTCCGACTCCGCGGGCGCGGACCGCATACGCGGGCAGTGGGCGAGGTGGGACCCGGGCATCCGGCTCGAGACCATCGTGAACCCCCACCGCACGGTGGTGCATCCCGTTCTGGAGTACGTCCGCGCGGCGGACGAAACGGGCAGGTGGGTGATCGTCCTCATCCCCCTCATCGAACCGAGGCATTTCCGCTACCGGATACTGCACAACCAGCGTGGTCTCTTCATGGCCCTCGTGCTGCGGGAGCACCTCGACGTGGTCGTCGCCCTGCTGCCCTTCCGGCTCAAGATGTGACCGGACGGCGAGCCGGCGGCACCCCGCCACGGACCGCCCCTCCCGGTGCGTCCGCCCCCGCCGGACGCCGCCGGAAACGCTCCGGGCGGCGGGCCTCGTCGGGAAGGTCACGACCTGCGGCATGCCGGATCCTCGATCGGTTCACGACCCGGGAAAGCACGAAGTCCTGGCCGCTCTTCCGGCGACCAGGACTCCTGAGCTATCGAATGTGTCCGAGGGGGGACTTGAACCCCCATGCCCCGCAAAGGGCACTAGCACCTCAAGCTAGCGCGTCTGCCTATTCCGCCACCCGGACGTGGTGCCTGCACGAGAGACCGTCATCGCTCGTCGGCGGATTTAGGTTAGCAAACTCTTGGGCGTGCGTCATATCGGTTGCCCGGCGGCCCTCCCGGTGATGCCCCGCGGCCCCGGCGGCGGCAGGATGGGAGGGCAAGCCGTACCAAGCGTAAGGAGTCGACATGACCGTGCTCAGTGGCGAGGACGAGGTCGCCGAGCTGTGTCGTGACCTGATCCGGATCGACTCGACCAACACGGGGGACAACACCGGCCCCGGCGAGCGGGCCGCCGCCGAGTACGTCGCCGGGAAACTGGCCGAGGTCGGGCTGGAGCCCCGGATCCTGGAGTCGGACGACCGCCGGGCGAGCGTGATCGCCCGCATCGAGGGTGAGGACTCCTCCCGTGGCGCGCTCCTCCTGCACGGGCATCTCGACGTCGTCCCCTTCCACGCCGAGGACTGGACCCACCACCCGCTCAGCGGGGAGATCGCCGACGGCTGCGTCTGGGGACGCGGCGCGGTCGACATGAAGAACATGGACGCGATGATCCTCGCGGTCGTCCGGCAGCGGCTCAGCGAGGGCCGCCGCCCGCCGCGGGACGTGGTGCTGGCGTTCACCGCCGACGAGGAGGCCGGCGGCGCGTACGGCGCGCAGTGGCTGTCCGAAGAGCACCCCGAACTGTTCGAGGGCTGCACCGAGGCGATCGGCGAGGTCGGCGGGTTCAGCGTCTCCCTCGACGACGACCGCAGGCTCTACCTCATCGAGGCGGCGGAGAAGGGCATCGCCTGGATGCGGCTGACCGCCCGCGGCCGGGCCGGTCACGGCTCGATGCTCAGCGCCGAGAACGCGATCACCGAGCTCGCCGAGGCCGTCGGCCGGATCGGCCGCTACGAGTGGCCGGTACGGCTCACGCCCACGGTCGAGACCTTCCTCGTCGAGACCTCCCGGGCGCTGGGGGTGGAGCTCGACCTGGACGACGCCGAGGCGACCGTGGCCAAGCTCGGCCCGCTGGCCCGGATGATCGGCGCGGTGCTGCGCAACACCGCCAACCCGACCATGCTGCAGGGCGGCTACAAGGCCAACGTCATCCCGCAGACCGCGACCGCGCACGTGGACGGGCGATTCCTGCCGGGCTACGAGGACGAGTTCTTCAAGACGATCGACGAGCTGCTCGGCCCCAACGTGACCAGGGAGTTCGTCTACCACGACATCGCCCTGGAGACCGGGTTCGACGGGCCGCTGGTGCGCGCGATGGCCGACGCGCTGGCCGCGGAGGACCCGGGGGCGCTGGCCGTGCCGTACACGCTGTCCGGCGGCACGGACCTGAAGGCGTTCAGCAGGCTGGGCATGCGCGGATTCGGCTTCGCGCCGCTGCGGCTTCCCGCCGACCTGGACTTCTCCGGGATGTTCCACGGCGTGGACGAGCGGGTGCCGGTCGACTCCCTGCAGTTCGGCGTACGGGTTCTTGACCGTTTCCTGGACGCCTGCTGAACCGATCCTCGGAAAAGCATTACGGTGACTCGGTGTAGTGCTAACGTAGCTTTCCGTTGATGGGGGCGGACCATGCGAAAAGCAGGTCCACCAGAGCTTCGAGGAGGCTGCGTGGCACGCGTGCCGTATGGGCGGTGGGGGGCGTTCTCGCCCGCCGTCCGGCGCGTGCCCGCGGCCGTCTCCGTTGACGGCGCGGTCTTCGCGCGGGATGACCGGATGGCGCGGTTCGCGGCCGGCTCCCGGCTGATCGTCAGGCGAGCGCTCTCCATCGGCGGCCTGCTGGCCGCCGGATGGCTGCTCGCGGTCGTCTTCGGGCTTCTCGGCGCCGCTCCGGCCGCCGCGGACACCACCGCGGCGGCCGGACCGGCCGGTTCGCGTGCCCCCGTCTCCGCCGCTTCCGGACCGGCCGTCAAGGCCGGTGTCTTCCCCGCGGAGAGCGGCACGCCTTCGGCGTCGGGCGACGCCGAAGCGATGGCCGGGCGAGGCGTGGACGGGCTCACCAGCCAGTCCGGGCCGGTGTCCCCGGCCCCCGCCGCCGTTGACCACGGCTCCGGCACCGATGGGTTCCTGCCCCAGGGCAACGGTGGTTCCGGCCCCTCCGGGCCGGGTGTGGGGGATGTCGCGAGGTTCGTCTACGACCCGCGGCCCATGGTGCGGCGCGCCCCGCTGGCGTGCGTGCTCCCCCCTGTCGTCCGCACAGCGGCGGACGACCCCTCCTTCTCTCCTGACTGACGCCGTGTCCCGCGTGCCCGGGTTTCCCCACCGGACACGCTCACCGGCCGCGGAGCGCGTCATGGCCTCCCCTCTCCGGGGAGTCGCTCCGCCCGCCGGACGACCGGTGATCTCCAGTTCCTCGTGACGGCCGTCGGGGCTTTCCGCTGCACGCGTTCCCGTCAGGTTCTCGCGCGGCCTCGCATGCCCGCCACGAGACGTCAGGCATTCCCCCCGAACAACCGCAAGGAGCATCAAACATGCGTACGTGGGTTAAGGGCTCGACCCCCGCGGCACTGCTCGCGCTGGGTGTCATGACACTCGGCAGCGGTACGGCTTTCGCGGACACCTCCGGTGACCATTCGGTCGGCGGTGGCAACCAGGTCAACCTCCCGATCACCCTGCCGATCGACATCAGCGGCAACGCCGCCGCGGTCGCCGGGAAGTCCCGGGCGGGCTCCACGGGCGGCGCCTCCGCCGGCGCCCCGAACACCACCGGCGCCACCGGCGGCGGCGTCCCCGGAGAGACCTCCGGCAGGGGCAGCGTCCTGGGCGGCAACCAGGTCAACGCCCCGATCACCGCGCCCATCGACGCCTGCGGCAACGCGCTCTCCCTGTTCGGCCGCTCCGAGGCCGGCTGCCGGGGCGGCGCGTCGGTCTCGCGGGGCGGTGGCGGCGGGGCGGGTGGCAACCGTACGAACGGTGACCACAGTGTGGTGGGCGGTAACCAGGTGGTCGCGCCGATCACCGCTCCGGTCGATGTGTGCGGCAACTCCGTCGCGGTCGTCGGCCGGGCGGCCGCGGGGTGCCGGGGTGGTGCGTCCGTTCACGGTTCCGGCGGGGGCAGCGGTGCGGGGGGCAACGTGACCTCCGGGCGCGGGTCCGTGCTGGGCGGTAACCAGGTGGTCGCGCCGATCACCGCTCCGATCAACATCTGCGGCAACTCCGTCGCCGTCATCGGCCGGGCCTTCTCCGGCTGCGCCGGCGGAGCCAAGGTCGGTGACGACGGTCCCGGCGGTCCCGGTCACCCGGGTGGTCCCGGTCACCCAGGTGGTCCCGGTCACCCCGGCGGTCCGGGCAAGCCTGGTTACCCGGGCGGTCCGGGCCAGCCCGGCGGTCCCGGTCACCCAGGTGGTCCCGGTCAGCCCGGTGGTCCGGGTAAGCCTGGTTACCCGGGCGGGCACGGTGATCCCGGTAAGCCGGGCGGCCACGGTCGTCCCGGGCAGCCGGGCGGACACGGCCGCCCCGACGGTCCCGGTCACCCGGGTCGTCCCGGCCACCCCGGTCAGCCGGGTGGCCCGGGTCAGCCCGGCGGTCCCGGTCAGCCTGGTGGCCCCGGTCGGCCCGGCGGTGACGGCGGTTCCGGTCCGCGTCCGGGTTCCACCGGAAACGACACCGACGGCCGGTTCAGCGTCGGCGGCGGTAACCAGGTGGTCGCACCGATCACCGCACCGGTCGAGACCTGCGGCAACGCCGTCGGCAATGCCGCGGCCGGTTGCCCGGGCGGGGTGTCCGTTCCCGGCTCCGGCGGGGGGCGCGGCACCGGGGGTGCGGGGGGCAATGTGACCTCCGGGCGCGGGTCCGTGCTGGGTGGCAACCAGGTGGTCGCGCCGATCACCGCTCCGGTCGATGTGTGCGGCAACTCCGTCGCGGTCGTCGGCCGGGCGGCCGCGGGGTGCCGGGGTGGTGCGTCCGTCCACGGTTCCGGCGGGGGCAGCGGTGCGGGGGGCAACGTGACCTCCGGGCGCGGGTCCGTGCTGGGTGGCAACCAGGTGGTCGCGCCGATCACCGCTCCGATCAACATCTGCGGCAACGCGGTCGCCGTCCTCGGTGACGCCGCCGCCGGCTGCCTGGGCGGCTCCCACGCCGGTGGGCCGGGGCACTCCGGGGCCTCCGCGATGCCCACCGCCGCCCGGGCGGGCCGTACCGCGCTACTGCCCGAGATCCCCGTCCTGCCGGGCGCCCGCGGGGCCGCCCAGCACTCGGGCCGCGGATCCGGTCAGAACGCGGGTCGCGAGTCCGGCCTGAACGCGGGTCGCGGGGTCGCGCAGCACCCGGGCCGCAAGGCCGGCGCTCCGGACGCGGTCACCTCCGCCCCGGTCGGCCGTGCGCTGCCCGCCGGCGACCTCGGCCTGATGAGCGCCGCCCGGCCCGCGGGTGTGGCCGGCATGAACTCCGGCGCCCTGGCCGCCCTTCTGGTCGGTGCCATGGCCGCTCTCTCCGCCACCCTGCTCGCGGCCACCCGCCGCTTCCGGCTCGGTCGGAAGTAACGCCGAGGCGGTCCGGAACCAGCCGGAGCGGCGATCCGGACCCGGGGCCGGACACAGAGTCGGGCCCGGGGCCGGACTCAGGGCCGGACACAGAGCCGGACCCCAGAGTCGGAAGTCGACCGCCGGACGACGGGGCGGGAAGCGAGACGGCAGGTAATACATCAGTAACTCTTTGGTCATGTCCCCTCAGAGCCGCTGGGGGAGACGCGCAGGCGCTCCGCCGCCGGTGAGAGGAACCGCGGGCCCAGGCGGCCCGGGTTCCGATCGCCGGGCGGAGCGGGAGTGCTTTGCCCGTTCCGGGGGCGCGGCCCGGGGCGGGCAAAGCCATGTCGGTCCGCCGCCTTCGCGGGTCACGGGGACCGCGGCCGGTCACATCGTCCTGGCCACACGTATGATCTTGCGACGCAACCGGACGTCCCTGCGGCCGTCGGGATACAGTCGCAGACGGTCGAGCTCCCAGCCGCCGTATTCTGCGTGTTCGGTCAGGATCTGGCGGGCCGTGTCCCGGGTCGTACCGCGCGGAAGGTGGAGAACCAAGTAGGAGTAGTCCAGCACAGCGATTAGTCTCCGAGGATGGGCTGGGGGACGTCAGCACTCATAGGGCTTTATTGTGCGTCCTTGCGGCTTTCCTTGGGAGTGCGCCCGATCTGGATCGGGTAACCCGAGGGGAAGTGAACGGGGAACGAATGCGAACAGCGAGGTAGGAAGCAGCGTGCCAGCCAAGAACGGCAACGCCGGCGGAACCCGCCTGGTGATCGTCGAGTCGCCTTCCAAGGCGAAGACCATCGCCGGGTACCTCGGCCGCGGCTACATCGTGGAGTCCAGCATCGGGCATATTCGCGACCTCCCCGAGAAGGCCGACGACATCCCTGAGAAGTACAAGGGCAAGTCGTGGGCCCGCCTAGGCGTCAACGTGGAGCATGAGTTCGAACCACTCTACGTGGTCAACCCGGACAAGAAGGCCCAGGTCAGCAAGCTCAAGCAGCTCCTCAAGGACGCCGACGAGCTCTACCTCGCCACCGACGAGGACCGCGAGGGCGAGGCGATCGCCTGGCACCTGCGCGAGGTGCTCAACCCCAAGGTCCCGGTGCACCGCATGGTGTTCCACGAGATCACCCCGCGGGCGATCCAGGAGGCGGTGGCCAATCCCCGGTCGCTGAACCTGCGGCTGGTCGACGCCCAGGAGACCCGGCGCATCCTCGACCGCCTCTACGGCTACGAGGTCAGCCCCGTCCTGTGGAAGAAGGTCAAGCCCCGCCTGTCCGCCGGTCGCGTGCAGTCCGTGGCGACCCGGCTGGTCGTCGAGCGCGAGCGTGAGCGCCTGGCCTTCACCAGTGCGACCTACTGGGACCTGCAGGCGCTGTTCGACACCGGCCGCGACGAGTCGCCGAGCGAGTTCACCGCCACGCTGACCGGCGTGGACGGCAGGCGCGTCGCCCAGGGGCGCGACTTCGCCTCCACCGGCACGCTCAAGAGCGCCGGCGTGGTCCACCTGGACGAGGCCGCCGCCCGCGCCCTGGCCGCGCGGCTGGACGGCGCCGCCTACCGGGTCGAGTCCGTCGAGCGCAAGCCGTACACCCGCAAGCCGTACGCGCCGTTCCGGACGACGACGCTGCAGCAGGAGGCCAGCCGCAAGCTGGGCTTCTCGGCGAAGTCGACCATGCAGATCGCCCAGCGCCTGTACGAGAACGGCTTCATCACCTACATGCGGACCGACAGCATCACGCTGTCGGAGACGGCCGTGGCCGCGGCGCGCAACCAGGCGATCAACCTGTACGGCGCCGCCTACGTCCCTGACAAGCCGCGCGTCTACACCAGCAAGGTCAAGAACGCCCAGGAGGCGCACGAGGCGATCCGTCCCTCCGGCGAGGTGTTCCGCACGCCGGGCGAGACCGGGCTGACCGGTGACATGTTCCGGCTGTACGAGCTGATCTGGCAGCGGACCGTCGCCTCGCAGATGAAGGACGCGGTCGGCGAGTCGGTCACCGTCAAGGTGGGCGGCACGTCCAGCGCGGGCGAGCGGGTGGAGTTCAGCGCCTCCGGCCGGACGATCACCTTCCACGGTTTCCTCAAGGCCTATGTCGAGGGCGCCGACGACCCGGCCGCGGCCCGCGACGACGCCGAGCGGCGCCTGCCCAACCTCGCCGAGGGCGACCGCCTCACCGCGGCCGAGCTCAAGGCTCTGGCGCACGCCACCAAGCCGCCGGCGCGGTACACCGAGGCCACGCTCGTCAAGGAGCTTGAGGACCGGGAGATCGGCCGTCCGTCGACCTACGCGTCGATCATCGGAACGATCCTGGACCGCGGCTACGTGTTCAAGAAGGGCACGGCGCTGGTGCCGTCCTTCCTGGCGTTCGCCGTGGTCAACCTGCTGGAGCGGCACTTCGGCCACCTCGTCGACTACGACTTCACGGCCGACATGGAGAAGGTCCTCGACGACATCGCCAACGACCGGGCGGAGCGGGTGCCGGAGCTGCGCCGCTTCTACTACGGCGACGGCGGAGAGGGCGACGAGGGGCTCAAGGAGCTGGTCACCGACCTCGGCGAGATCGACGCCAGGGAGATCAGCTCCTTCCCGATCTCCGGTACCGACATCATGATCCGGGTGGGCCGCTACGGCCCCTACCTGGACCGTGACGGCGTCCGGGTGAACGTGCCGGAGGACCTGGCGCCCGACGAGCTCACCGCCGAGGTGGCCGAGGAGCTGTTCTCCCGCCCGACCGGCGTCCGCGAGCTGGGCCGGGACCCGGCCACCGGCAACCTGATCGTGGCCAAGGACGGCCGGTTCGGCCCGTACGTGACGGAGATCCTCCCCGAGGAGCCCCCGGCCGAGGGCACGAAGAAGAAGACGAAGAAGGCCGACGCCCCCAAGCCGCGCATCGAGTCGCTGTTCAAGACGATGTCCCTCGACACCGTCACCCTCGACGACGCCCTGCGCCTGCTGTCGCTGCCCAGGCTCGTCGGCGAGCTGGACGGCGAGGAGGTGAGGGCGCACAACGGCAAGTTCGGGCCGTACCTGAAGAAGGGCTCCGACTCGCGGTCGCTGGCGTCGGAGAACGACCTGTTCACGGTCACCATCGAGCAGGCCAAGGAGCTGTTCTCCCAGCCGAAGACCAGGGGGCGCCGTGCCGCCGCCGCGCCTCCGCTGCGCGAGCTCGGCGCGGACCCGGTCTCCGGCAAGCCGATCGTGGTCAAGGAGGGGCGGTTCGGCCCCTACGTGACCGACGGTGAGACGAACGCCTCGCTGCGCAAGGGTGACGAGGTCGAGCAGATCACCACAGAGCGGGCCGCCGAGCTGCTGGCGGACCGCCGCGCCCGGGGCCCGGCGCCGAAGAAGCGCCCCGCCGCCCGCCCGAAGGCCAAGACCAAGACCTGACGGCCGGGGCCGTGCCGCTGGAGCCGCCGCGTACCTGAGGGAGCTCTCAGGTACGCGGGAACGCGCCGCCTGTGTCCGGCGTTCTCGAAAGCACGCCGGACATACCGGGCACGCCGGGTCGCGGCGCGGTCCGGCGTGAGTACAGCGGTCGCCCGATCACGGTGCGGCCCGGTGCGAGTACGGCGATCACCCGGGTCACCGTGCGGTCCGGTGCGAGCGCGGCGGTCGTGCCGGGGCGATGTGACCCGGCGCGGGCACGGCGGCGGAATACGGCGGGCGCGGCGGTGGGTATGGCGGGCGCGGAGAGCGAGCGGTGGCGGGCGTGGGTTTCATAGCGATGGTCCTGACGGTGGTCGTGCTGGTCCACTACTACCTGTGGCGCCGCCTGGTGAAGGACACCACCACCCCCGGGCGGGCGCGCGTCGTGCTCACCGCGGTGCTGATGGCCCTGGCCGCGCTCCTCATCGTGATGCGGGCCGGTGAACGGCTGGCGTGGGGCCACCTGCTGGCCTGGCCGGGTTACCTCTGGCTCGCCGTGATGTTCTACCTGTTCGTCTTCCTGGTGGTGCTGGAGATCCCGCGGGCGCTGGCCCTGCTGGCCGTACGGCGGGCCGGGCGGAGGGCTCCGGAGCCGGGGCGGGAACCGGAGCGCGTGGCCGTACCGGCGTCCGCGGGGTCCGCGGGGTCCGCGGTGGCCGTGCCGAGGGCCGCGGACGTCGCGGATTCCCCGGACGCGACCGGGTCCACGGGCGCGGAGGGCTCCCAGGACACGACGCGGCACCCCGGCGCGGCGGGCGCCTCGGACGCCGGGGGAGACCCGGCCGGACCGCGCGGTCCGGCCGGGGCGCCGGTGGGGCGCAGGCTCTTCATCGGCCGCACGGTCGCCGCCGTCGCCGGGGTGGGCGCGCTGGCCGCCGTCGGGAGCGGCGTCCGCACCGCGCTCGGCGACCCGGTGATCGAGTCGGCCGGGGTCAGGCTGCCCCGGCTCGACCCGCGGCTGAACGGGCTGCGCCTGGCCGTGGTCAGCGACATCCATCTCGGTCCGCTCACCGGGGTCGGGCACACCGAGCGCATCGTCCGCATGATCAACTCGTTGGAGGCCGACGTGGTCGCCATCGTCGGCGACCTGGTCGACGGGACGGTGGCCGAGCTCGGCCCGCAGGCCAAACCGCTGCGGAACCTCGAATCCCGCTACGGCTCCTACTTCGTCACCGGCAACCACGAGTACTACACCGCGGGCGGCCCCGGCGAGTGGATCGAGGAGCTCCGGCAACTCGGTGTCCGACCGCTGCAGAACGAGCGCGTCGAGATCGCCCACGCGGGGGCCGTGCTGGACCTCGCGGGGGTCAACGACATCTCCGGCGGCCCGGCGGACGGCGCGTCCGGCGGCCCGGACTTCGAGCGCGCGCTGGGCGGCCGGGACCGCTCCCGCTCCACGGTCCTGCTGGCCCACCAGCCGGTCCAGGCGGACGAGGCGGCCCGGTACGGCGTGGACCTCCAGCTGTCCGGCCACACCCACGGCGGGCAGATGGCGCCCTTCAACCTGCTCGTCTCCCTCCAGCAGCCGATCGTCTCCGGGTTCGGCCAGGTGGGCGACACCCGGGTGTACGTCACCCGGGGCGCGGGCTTCTGGGGGCCGCCGGTCCGGGTGGGGGCGCCGCCGGAGATCACGCTGCTGGAGCTGCGCGGCTGAGCGGCCCGGCGGGCGGACGAGGGCAGGGGACGCGGGCGAGGGCAGGGGGGCGTCCGCCGCGCCTCGTGGCCGCCGGACGCGAGACGGCGCGGTCCGGCGGGTGAGATGAAAGGTGGGGTGAAAACGGTCGGGGCGGGCGGGTGGTGCGTATCACCCGGCTCATCACTCGGATGGGCATATCGGCTCGACCGGTGTTCTCCCCAGCCAGGCGGGCGTCTCGATACGCTGAGACCATGACCACCCCTGGCCCGAGCACCGCACGACGCAAGCCGCCTCACGTGCTTGCCCACACACCGTTCCGCAAGCTGTGGACGGCGATGTCGGTGTGCAGCCTGGGAGACTGGCTCAACATCATCGCGCTGACCGCCCTGGCGGGTAACCTCACCGCCGGGCAGGGGTACACCACGCAGAGCCTGGCCATCGGCGGCGTCTTCGTCGCGAAGATGCTGCCGGCGGTCCTGCTCGGCCCCGTCGCGGGCGCGTTCGCCGACCGGTTCGACCGCCGCCTGACGATGTTCACCTGCGACCTGCTCAGGTTCGCGCTGATCCTGTCGATCCCGCTGGTGCTGTCGCTCACCTCGGTCGGCAACTACCAGTGGGTGATCATCGCCACCCTCCTCGTCGAGTGCGTCAACCTCTTCTGGGTCCCGGCCAAGGACGCCACGGTCCCCAACCTGGTGCCCAAGGACCGGCTGGAGTCGGCCAACCAGCTCAACCTCCTGGTCACGTACGGCACCGCCCCGGTCGCCGCGCTGCTGTTCGCGGTGCTGTCGGTCGCCGACGACGCGCTGGGCCGGTTCATCCCGTACTTCTCCGGCCGTGACACCTACCTGGCGCTGTTCATCAACGCCGTCGCCTACCTGGTGTCGGCCGTCATCGTCTTCACGCTCAAGGAGATCCGGAGGGTCCCCTCGGGGGACATCGTGATCTCCACGCCGTCGGTGCTGCGGCAGATCGTCGAAGGCTGGCGGTTCGTCGGCGGCAACCGGGCGATCCGGGGGCTGATCATCGGCATGCTGGGCGCGTTCGCGGCCGGCGGCGCGGTGGTCGGCGTGGCCAAGATATACGTGGGCGCGCTGGGGGGCGGCGACGCCGCCTACGGCGTGGTGTTCGGCGCGGTCTTCCTCGGCATGGCCGGCGGCATGTTCTTCGGGCCCAGGCTGCTGCGGGAGCTGTCGCGGCCGAGGCTGTTCGGGCTGTCGATCATCGTCGCGGGGCTGGTGCTCGCCGCGGTCGCGGTCGTCCACAACCTGGTGATCGTGGTGATGCTCACGGTGGTCCTCGGGGCGTGCGCCGGAACCGCCTGGATCATCGGCTACACCATGATCGGGCTGGACGTGGAGGACGGCCTGCGGGGCCGTACGTTCTCGTTCCTGCAGTCACTCGCCCGGGTCACCCTGCTGCTGGTGGTCGCGGTGGCGCCCACCCTGGCCGGCCTGTTCGGCAGGCACCTGGTCCGGGTGCGCGGCGAGACGGTGTACCAATTCGACGGCTCCAACCTGGTGCTGCTGGTCGGCGGGCTGCTCGCGACGGTCGTCGGGTTCCTCGCGCTGCGCCAGATGGACGACCGCAGGGGAGTCCCGATCCTGACCGACCTGCTGGCGGCGGTGCGCGGCGAGCGGTTCGTCCCCGAGGTCGCCGAGCAGCCGCGCGGGATGTTCATCGCGTTCGAGGGCGGCGAGGGGTCGGGCAAGACCACCCAGTCCCGCCTGCTGGCGATCTGGCTGCGCGACCAGGGTTACGACGTCGTGCAGACCCGCGAGCCCGGCTCCACCAAGGTCGGCATGCGGCTGCGCGCGATCCTGCTGGACGCCGTGCACCAGGGGCTGTCGGCCCGCTCCGAGGCGCTGCTGTACGCGGCGGACCGGGCCGAGCACGTCGAGAAGGTCATCCGCCCGGCCCTCCACCGGGGGTCGATGGTCGTCTGCGACCGCTACGTCGACTCCTCGCTGGCCTACCAGGGCGCCGGGCGGTCCCTGAAGAAGGAGGACGTGGCGAAGGTCAACGAGTGGGCCACCGGCGGACTGGTCCCCGACCTGACCGTGCTCATCGACACCCCGCCGTCCATCGGGCTGACCCGGCTCGGCGGGGCCGCCGACCGGATCGAGTCCGAGCCGCTGGAGTTCCACGAGCGGGTGCGCCGCGAGTTCCGCGCGCTGGCCGCCGCCCACCCGGACCGCTACCTCGTCGTCGACGGCACCCTCGACCAGAGGGTGATCTCCGAGATCGTGCACGACCGGGTGCGCGAGATCCTGCCCGACCCGGTCCCCCGGGAGGCGGAGGACGCCACCAGCACCATCCCGGTCATCCACGACTGATCCCGGCGGTAGGTTGGTCGGGTGGGAGTCTTCGATGACCTGGTGGGCCAGGAGCGGGCGGTCGAGACGCTCCGCAGGGCCGCCGCGTCGGCGGCCGAGATCCTGTCCGGAGGTCGCGGGGCGGGGATGACCCACGCCTGGCTGTTCACCGGTCCGGCCGGGTCCGGCAAGGAGGAGGCCGCGAGGGCGTTCGCCGCCGCGCTGTTCTGCCCCGACCAGGGGTGCGGCCACTGCGACATGTGCCACCAGGTGACCGTCGGCTCCCATCCGGACCTGGAGGTGGTCCGCCCGCAGGGGCTCTCCTACGGGATCAAGGACACCCGCCAGCTCATCCTCCGCGCGGCCGGAGCCCCGACGCTGGGCCGCTGGCGGGTCGTGCTGTTCGAGGACGCCGACCGCGCCACCGAGGGCGCCTCCAACGCGCTGCTCAAGGCGATCGAGGAGCCGCCGCCGCGGACGGTCTGGCTGCTGTGCGCGCCCTCCCCGGACGACATGATGATCACCATCAGGTCCCGCTGCCGGGTGGTCACGCTCGTCACCCCGCTCGCCGCGGCCGTCGCCCACATGCTGGTCACCCGGGAGAACGTGCCGCCGGAGACGGCGGAGTTCGCGGCCAAGGCCGCCCAGGGGCAGATCGACCGGGCCCGCAGGCTGGCCCTGGACGCCGAGGCGCGCCGGCGCCGCGAGGCGGTGCTGTCCATCCCCGCCTCGCTCGCCGGCGTGGCGGAGTGCGTGACGGCCGCCGAGCGGCTGGTGAAGACGGCCGAGGAGGAGGCCGCCGCCGTCACCACGGCGCTGAACGAGTCGGAGACCACCGAGCTGCGCAAGGTCTACGGCGAGGGCTCCTCGGGCAAGGGGCTCAACAGGGGGCTGATCCGCGGCGGCGCCGGGGCGCTCAAGGAGCTGGAGGACCGGCAGAAGTCCCGGGCCACCCGGACCAAGCGCGACGTCATCGACACGGCCCTGCTCGATCTGGTGGCGTTCTACCGCGACGTGCTGGCGGTGCAGTTCGGCGCCCCCGTCGAGCTGGCCAACGACGACCGCCGCGCCGACCTGGAGAGCCAGGCCCGCTCCGCCACCCCCGAGGAGACCCTGCGCAGGATCGACGCGATCATGCTGTGCCGGGAGCGGCTGGCGGCCAACGTCAACCCGCAGATGGCGGTGGAGGCGATGACCCTCTCGCTGCGGTGGCCCGTTTCCTGACCCGGTCCCGTTCCCGGTCCTGATCCCGGTTCGGGTTCCTCCGCTTCGTCCTGGGTTCTGTCGTTGACGCGGCTTCAGAGCCCGTTCTCCGGTTTCGACCCGGGTTCCGGTTTCCTTTCCGGTGCCGACGCGGTCTCCGGTTTCCGGGCGGTTCATTTTTTTCGTGATTTCGCTGCTTCCAGCGATGTTTTCACAGGTCAGCGGCCGGTACCGAGTGCGTGGCCGGGCGGGGTCCGTTTCTGGTCCGCCGAAGCATGCAACCTTATGGATGGCTTTTGAGTCTTTAAAGGTATGCAGTGTGATTTTCCGGGATTGTCGCACCGGGGAGCCGAGACCGCGGCCGGCGCGTTCCGTGCCGGGGACGCCGCCCGGCTCCGGGGCGAGGCGCCCGGTGGTACGGCGCCGCCCCGTGGCGTGACATCCGGCGGTGCGGATCGCCCCGGGAATCGGGGTGCGGCGCCCGGCGATGCGGGTCGCCTCGGGAGTCCGGGTGCGGCGTCCGGTGGTGCGGACCGTTCCAGGGGTCGGGGTGTGGCGCCCGGCGGTGTCCCGGGCCCCGCGACGGGCGCAGGGCGGGGCGGCGCTCGCGTCGCCGTACTGATCGGTGGCGTTTTTTCGCGTCAAATCCCCTCGAAGGGGAAGTGAAGATCGTTAGAATTCCCAGCGAATTTATACACACTTGTTGCCAATTTAAGTTCTATGCGTGCTCTACGGGGTGAGCAGGCAAGACGGGGGTTCCTCAGTGGGTACGGGAACGCAGGGCGGAGCGGCCGTGGCCGGAGGCAGGAGAGCCGTCACCGGCAGGGTGGACGGCGACGACGTCCTGAGGGTCGAGTGGCCGGACCCGGACGGCGGACGGTCCGGGGCGGAGGACGGGGACATCGTCCTGCGGCACGCCGAGACCGGCGAGGAGCACGCCGGCACCGCCCTGGCCGGGCTGGCGCCGGGCATCTGGGTGGTGTCGTACCGGGGCGAGCCCATCGCCACCGACGACCCGGGTTTCTCGCTGGACGGTCTGATGGCCTACGCCGCCATGCCCCGCGAACGGGAGATCCGGGCCTTCCGTACCTCGGTCGGCACGCTCGCGCTGACCGTCCGGGAGGTCCGGCCGTACGTCGAGGTGACCGGTGTCGTCTCCGACGACGGAGTGGTCGGGGTGACGGGCATGATCGCCTACGGCGAGCCGATCGAGGGCCCCGCCCGGCTGGTGGCCGTTCCGAGGAAGGGGGCCGAGCCGGTCGGCGGCCCGGGAGCGTTTCACGGGCGGAGCTTCGAGGGCGGCGTCCGGATCGAGCCGATGGCCGACGGGCAGCGCCGCCGCCGGACCTTCTGGGACCTGTACGCCGAGGCCGACGGAGCGCGGCTGCCGCTGGCGGCACGCCTCGACGACGTCACCGACAAGAAGACCAAGGTGCGCTTCCCCGCCCAGCACGTGGGACAGGTGCGGGTGCGGCCGTACTACACCGACACCGACTCCCTGGCCGTGGCCCTGACCATCGAGGAGGAGGGCACGTGAAGATCTCCTTTCTGATCCTCAACGCCTACGGCATGGGCGGGACGATCCGCGCCACCTTCGACCTCGCCACCGAGCTGTCCCTGCGTCACGACGTCGAGGTGATCAGCGTCTTCCAGCACCTCGACCGGCCCTTCCTGCGGCTCGGCCCCCGGGTGCGGCTGCGCTCGCTGGTGGACCTGCGGGAGGGGGCCCGGGTCCGCTGGCCGTACACGAAGCGGGCCGAACGGCTGAGTGGGCAGGAGAGCGCGCTGATCCACCCGGAGGAGCGCGCCTACGCCTCCTTCAGCGCCTGGAGCGACGACGTGCTCAGACGCGAGCTGCGGCGGCTCCGCACCGACGTGCTGATCACCACTCGGGCCGGGCTGAACATCATGGCCGCCAGGTTCGCGCGCCGGAAGGTCGTCACCATCGCCCAGGAGCACCTGCACTTCGAGGCGCACAAGCCCGGCATCTTCCAGGAGATCCGGGAGTGGTACCCCAACCTGGACGCGGTGATCACCCTCACCGAGGCCGACGAGCGGGACTACCGCGCCATGCTGGGCGGCGGGCGGACGCGAGTGATCACCATCGGCAACGGCCTGCCCGCCACGCCCCGGCCCCGCTCCCGGCAGGAGAACAGGATCGTGCTGGCCGCCGGGCGGCTGGTGCCGGTCAAGGGCTACGACCGGCTGCTGAAGGCGTTCGCCCAGGTCGTCCAGAAGCGGCCCGACTGGAAGCTGCGGATCTACGGCGAGGGCCGCTCCGGCGACAAGCTGGTCCGGCAGTCCGTCAAGCTGCGCCTGCACAACAACGTCACGTTCATGGGCCCGACCGAGGACATCGAGGGAGAGCTCGCCAAGGCGTCGATCCACGCGGTCAGCTCCCGGTTCGAGGGCTTCGGCATGACCATCATCGAGGCGTTCTCCTGCGGGGTGCCGGTGGTCAGCTTCGACTGCCCGAGAGGGCCGCGCGAGATCATCACCTCCGGTCACGACGGCTTGCTGGTCCCGGCCGACGACGTCGACGCGCTGGCCGAGGGGCTGCTCCGGATGATCGACGACGAGGAGGGCCGGCATCGGATGGCCCGCAACGCGCTGGAGACGGCCGCGCGCTACGACATGTCCGTGGTCGCCGAACGCTGGGAGCGGGCCTTCGCCGAACTGGCCGGCTGACGCGGCGCCGTACGGTGAGCCGCCGTGCCGTCGTGTCGCCGTACGGCGAGCCGCCGTGCCGCCGTACGGTGAGCCGCTGGGAATCCACCGGGGCCGCCCGAGGATCCGCCGGGCCGCCGGGGCTCGCTGAGGGATCCACCGGGAAGGTCGCCGGAAAATGTACGCCGGACCGAGCAGCAGACGGCCCGGTCCGGCGTCTCTGTGACGTGACCATGTCATTCTCGGGGACGACCCCGGAACCGAAGACCGAGGCTCCTCCCCGTGCGGAGCGCCCGGCGAGGGACCGCGTCGACGTCGCGGGACTGTTCGCCGAACACCACCTCGGCCTGGTGCGGCTGGCCCTGCTCATGGTGGGCGACCAGGCCACCGCCGAGGACGTCGTGCAGGAGGCGTTCGCCCGGACGCACGCGGGACGGCTCCGCCTGCGCGATCCCGGGCGCGCGCTGGCCTACGTCCGCTCGGCGGTGCTCAACGGGGCCCGGTCGGTGCTGCGGCGCCGGGCGGTGGCGTTCCGGCGGGCCGCGCCGTACGAGCCGTCCGTCTGGTCGGCCGAACACGCGGCGCTGCTCGGCGAGGAACGCCGAGAGGTCCTGACGGCGCTGCTCGGCCTGCCGAAGCGGCAGCGCGAGGCGCTGATCCTGCGCTACTACCTCGACCTGCCCGACCAGGAGATCGCGGAGGTCATGGGCATCAGGGCCGGAACGGCCCGGTCCACCATCGCGCGCGGGCTGGCCGCCCTCGCCCGGACGCTCGGGGAGGAATCATGAGCACCGACCGGAACATCACCGAGGACCGCCTGCGCGGAGCCCTGTCGGCCGCCGCCGGGACGGTCGCGGACGTCCGCCCGCTGGCCGTACCCGTCCGCCGGCGCACGCGGCTCCCGATGCGGGTCGCCGCCGCCGCGCTGGCCGTCACGGCCGTCGCCGTCGGCGTCACGAGCCTCGCCGCACCCTCTTCGCGGCCCGGGGAGGCGATGGTCGTCGCCATGGCCGCGGGCGGTACCGGGCCGTCGGGGATGGCCGACGTCTCGGTCTTCCTGTGCAAGGACCAGGACCCCTTCCCCAACTGCGGGGGTAAGGGGATCATTGAGGCGGAACGGGAGGAGCTGCGCCGGACGCTGGCAGGCCGGCCCGAGGTGGAGAGCATCACCTTCGAGGATCAGCGGACGAACTGGGAGAACTTCCGGCGACAGAACGCGGACAACACCACGCTCCTCAACGTGATCCGCCGCGAGGACATGCCCGAGGTATTCCGGCTCCGGGTCAAGCCGGGTACGGACTCCCTGGCCCTGACGCGGGCGGCGGGCGGGCTACCCGGTGTGTCCAACGCCGTCGACACCCGGTGCCTGCTCGAGAGGATCCCCCCGTGGGGGACGATCAAGCGCATGCTCCCGTGGGGGGACGACCCGCAGCAGTGTTCCTTCCCCGGCTTCACCCCTCCGGACGGGGAGTGACGGTTCGTCCCGGCTGAGCGGAGAATCCGGGGGTCCGCTGCGGTGGTCCGGCGCGTAGGGTGGCGGGGAGGGCGCCAGCCGTACCCCCTGCAGTTTGGAGCCTCTTGACTACTCTCCGCCCTGAGGGACGGGGACTCCGGCCCTCGCGGGCTGGAGTTCCTGCTTCACCGGCGACCGCACCCGGGAGGACCCGGAGTGTCTGACGTCACCTCCACAGGCCGACACGGCAAGACCTGCCGCCAGAATGTTCTTCGCGGCGTTGACGTCCCGGTCGTGCCGGGTGCCGCAGGACGGGCACTGCCACGTCCGGGTGCCGAGCGAGAGTTCGGCGAGCAGGTGCCCGCACGCCGAGCAGGTCTTGCTGGACGGGTACCAGCGGTCGATCACGATCAGGTGGCGGCCGTGTTTGGCGGCCTTGTACTCCAGCATGCGGCGGAAGGCGCCCCATCCGCAGTCGGAGATCGCCTTGGCCAGGCTCCGGTTGCGGACCATGTTCGCCACCGCGAGGTCTTCGATCACGATCACGTCGTGGTCGCGGACCAGCCGGGCCGAGGTGCGGTGCAAAAAGTCGGCGCGGGAGGCGCGGACCTTGCGGTGCGCGCGGGCGACCTTCGCCTTCGCTTTGGCCCGGTTGCTGCTACCGCGCTGTTTGCGGGCCATGCGCCGCTGGTAGCGGGCCAGGTTGCGCTCCCGCTCGGTCAGGTGGCGCGGGTTGGCGATCGTCTCGCCGTCGGAGGTGACGGCGAAATCCTTCACCCCGACGTCCACACCCACGACCCGGCCGGTCGCCGGGGCCTGCTCCGGGTCGTCGACATCGACGGCGAAGGAGGCGTACCAGCGCCCATCCGGGTCACACGAGATGGTCACCGTGGTCGGGTCGATGGTGGCCGGGTCGATGTCCGGCCAGGACCACACGAACGCCAGGGGCGCGTCCATCTTCGCCAGGAACAGGCGACCGTCGCGGTAGCGGAAGGCCGAGCGGGTGTACTCGGCGCTCTGGCGGCCGGTGCGGGACTTGTAACGGGGGTACTTGGCGCGTCCGGCGAAGAAGTTGGTGAAGGCGACCTGCTGGTGGCGGATGGCCTGCTGCAGCGGGACCGACGACACCTCGTTCAGCCACGCCAGCTCATCGGTGGCCTTCATCGCCGTCAGATGGGCGTTGGCCTGGGTGAAGTTCGTCGTGACCCCTTCGCCGTGGTAGCGGGCGTGCCGCCAGGCCAGGGTGCGGTTCCACACCACGCGTACGCAACCGAACGTGCGGCTCAGCGTGGCCGCCTGCTCGGGGGTGGGGTAGGCCCGCACCTTGTAGGCCGTACGCACATTCGAATCTTATTAGAAGTCGCTGTATCCGGTAAGCCGTTTGGCACTGTGCCGCGTTTCCTCCCGGCTCTGAAGGACCGGGTTTCCACGCTCAAGGAGTTTCGATGAGCATGATCATGGCGGTGAGTTTCACCCGCTACGGCCGTCTTTACTACCTCGACCCCGGCGAGCACAGCCCCAAGGTCGGCGACAAGGTGCTCGTGCCGACCGACGCCGGGCCCGAGGTGGCCGAATGCGTGTGGGCTCCGCAGTGGACCAGCGAGGAGATCGGTGACCTGCCGGTGTGCGCGGGCATCGCCGGCGAGGAGCACCTGACACGCGACGAGAGCAACAGGCGGCGGCGCGCCGAGGCCAGAAGCGTCTCCAAACGGCTCATCAAGCGGCACACCCTGCCGATGAAGGTCGTCGGCGTCGACTACCTCGACGCCGACAACGTCTACACCGTCTACTTCTCCGCCCCGCACCGCGTCGACTTCCGCGCCCTCGTCCGCGACCTCGCCCGAAACCTGCGCGCCCGGGTCGAGCTGCGGCAGATCGGCCCGCGTGACGAGGCCCGCCTGCAGGGTGGCATCGGCCCGTGCGGCCGCGACCTGTGCTGCGCGACCTTCCTGAAGGACTTCGAGCCCGTCTCGGTGCGGATGGCCAAGGACCAGAACCTCCCGGTCAACCCGATGCGGATCGCGGGGGCGTGCGGACGGCTGATGTGCTGCCTGAAGTACGAGCACCCCCTCTACATGGAGGCCAACCGCACGATGCCCCGGGTCGGGTCGAAGGTGGACACCCCCGAGGGGCCCGGCACCGTCGTCGGGCGCAACGTCCCCTCCGACTCGGTGACGGTACGGCTGGACGAGGGCGGCCGCCGCTGCGCCTGCCCGTCGGCCTCGGTCTGCTCACCCCGCAAACAGCACGACGCGATGTACGGCACGGCACCGGAGACCGCCTCCGGAGGTTAGACGGACTCCGGAGGCCGGGGCGGGTGCGGCGGGAGGTCGGCGCCGGCGCCGGGGCGGAGGCCGGCTGAGCCGCGAGACCGGGGTGGACGGCGCCCGCGCGATGACGGCGGGCCGGCGTGTGTTCCGACACGGGGAAATCCGTTGGACGATCCGCCCGGAGGGCTGTCAGCCTCGGAACATGGTTGCGGAGGCGGCGAAGCGATCGTTCGACGATCTGGTGGCGGAGGCCGAGTCGGTCTCGGTCGACGGCTGGGACTTCTCCTGGCTGGACGGCCGGGCGACCGAGGAACGGCCCTCCTGGGGATACTCGCGGCTGATGGCCGAGCGCATGGCGCGCGCCCACGCCGCACTGGACGTCCAGACCGGTGGCGGTGAGGTGCTCGCGGGCGTTCCGCGGCTTCCCGCCGTGACGGTCGCCACCGAGTCCTGGCCGCCGAACATCACCCGCGCCGCCGCGAGGCTGCGCCCGCGCGGGGTCGCGGTCGTCGCCGACGACGACGAGCCGAGGCTCCCGTTCCAGGACGGCGCCTTCGACCTGGTGACGAGCCGCCACCCGGTGACCACCTGGTGGGAGGAGATCGCCCGGGTGCTCCGGCCCGGCGGGACGTATCTCTCCCAGGAGGTCGGCTCGGGGAGCGTCGGGGAGCTGACGGAGTTCTTCATGGGGCCGCAGCCGCACGGCACCGCCCGCGACCCCGAGCGGGCCCGGGCCGCCGCCGAGGACGCCGGCCTGGAGGTGCTCGACCTCAGGTGGGAGCGGCTGTCCACCGTCTTCCACGACGTCGGCGCGGTGATCTACTTCCTCCGGAAGGTGATCTGGATCGTCCCCGGCTTCTCCGCCGGCCGTTACCGCGCCGAACTCCGGGAGCTCCACGACCGCATACAGGACGAGGGGCCCTTCGTCGCGTACGCGACCCGCTTCCTCATCGAGGCCCGCAAACCCCTTCCCGCCTGAGGCGCGTTCCGCTGAGCCGGGACCGGGCGGTCGGCCCTTGGGCCTCACGCCAGACGGTCCCGGACCCGGCGTGAGGCCAGGAGGCCGCCGGGCCTCACGCCGGGTCCGGAGTGCTCCGCTCCCGGTGAAGAAGGCTGGGCGGCGCGAAGGAGGGGCCGGTACGGTCCCGGGCATGACGAAGATCCGGATCAACGGGGCCGAGTTCGGATACGACGAGGCCGGCGACGGCCCGGCGGTCGTGCTGGTGCACGCCGGCTGCGCCGACCGGCGCATGTGGGACCACCAGTTCCGGGCGCTGGCGGAGACCCACCGGGTGATCCGCTACGACTGGCGGGGGTACGGCGAGACCGACGCCGCGACCGGTGACTTCTCCCACCATGACGACCTGCTCGCACTGCTCGACGCGCTGGGCGTGGAGCGGGCCGCGCTGGTCGGCGGCTCGGCCGGCGGCGGGATCGCCCTGGACACCGTGCTCTCCGCGCCCGAGCGGGTGACCGGGCTCGTCCTGGTCGCCCCTGCCGTCTCCGGTCACGAGTGGCCGGCGTCGATGCTCGCGCGGTACCGGGAGTGGGTGCACGACGTGATCGGAGTGGACCGGCTCCGGTGGTACCGCCAGGGGAAGGCCGAATCCCTCGACGAGGCGGAACTGGAGGCGTACTCGGCGGCGGAGACGGAGTTCCTGGTGGCCGGGCCGGACCGCGACCGCCACGACCTCACCCCCGAGGTGTGGGCGGCGGCGCTGGAGATGGACCGGCTGCTGAACCGGCGGTCCTGGACCGAGGGGCCGCCTGCCGCCTCCCGCAAGCTGGACCCCCCGGCGAAGGGCCGGCTCGATGAGGTCAGGGTGCCGACCCTGATGGTCACCGGCCTCGCGGACGGGCCGGAGATCCTGGAGCTGGCCGATCTGGTGACACGGGGGATCAAGCAGGCCCGCCGGGTCGACATCCCGGACACCGGCCACCTGCCGCCGCTGGAGCGCCCTGCGGAGTTCACCGCCGCCCTGAAGGACTTCCTGTCGGCGCTGTAGAGCGCCCCTGGGACCGGGACCGGGACCGGGACCGGGACGACGGCGACGGGAACCGCGGGAGGGGGCGGGGTCGCAGATGCGGGCCGTGGGACCGTAGCGGCAGGCCATGGGGTCGTGGAGGCGGGCCGTGGGGTTGTCGCGGCGGGCCGTGGGGGGAGGCCGGTGCCGTGGCCGTGGGTCGTGGAGGCCGCGCCGTACGGGCGGGGTCAGGGGAGGAGGCCGGCGCGGGTGCCGGCGGTGGCGTCCAGCGCGCGGTGTTCCCGGCGGCGTCGATCCGCGCCGCGCCGCGCGCGCAGCTCCAGTTCCTCCAGACGAGCCTCGGTGTCGAGCCGGACGCGCCTGTTGTAGACCATCTCCTGCGCCTGGTTCGTCCGGTCCACCATGCGGTCGTAGGCGGTCGTCCCGCTCATGATCTTGACGAGGACGGGCAGGCAGTCGACGAGGATCAGGAAGAAGCGGAGCAGCCACGTCGCCTGCCTGAGGTAGACGTTCGTCGCGGTGACCTCGTGCAGCGCCCGCATGCGCTCCAGCAGGCCGACGGGGTCGTCCTTGCCGGGCATCGCGGCCAGCCGTTCCTCGACGCGCGCGTCCAGCCGCCGTTCGAAGTCGGCCTGCCGCTCGGCGAGCGGGCCGCGCAGTGCCGATATCCGGCCCTCCAGTCTCTGGAGCTTCCGCTGGTTCTCCCCCAGCCCGCTGCGGTCCATGAAACGCTTGGCGGCGGCGTCGAGGCGTCTGCAGAGCGGCCCCATGCCCCTCCTGCCGCTCAGGCCCTCACCGCTTTCACCGGCGCATTCGGCCGTCGCCTGGTCCACCAGCCTGTCGTACCGATCCCGGTCGGCGGCGACCTGCGTCCGCAGCGTGCCGGCGTCGCGTTCCAGGCTGCTCAGCCGGTTGAGGTCGGCGTCGGCCGTCGAGGTCAGCAGCCTGGCGTTCGTGCAGTCCCGGTGGCCGGAGGTCCTGCCGGGCACCCGCGAGTTGCACTCCAGCAGCCGGTCGCGTTCCGCGATCAGCGCGGTCTCGCGGCCGTTGATCACGTGCTGGACCACGGCGGTCTCGAAGACCCGCAGGACCAGGGGCTCGGCGATGATGAAACCCAGCACCACCGCGACGAGCAGCCGGGGGACCAGCAGCATCAGCCTGGCCCGCCAGGTTCCGGTGACGGTCGAGACGAGCCAGCGGTCGAGGTTGAGCACGATGAGCGCCCACACCACGACGGGGATGAGCATGGCGACGTGGGCGCCGCCCAGGACCTGGCTCAGCGCGAACCACATCGAGATCCCGGCGACGACGGCCGTTCCCAGGACCACGCCGCCGAGGCCGACGTAGCGGGTCCGCTCCAGCGGTATGCGGCCCAGGACACCCTCGTCCACGCCCGCCAGCGTCCGCAGTCGCCTGCCCAGGCCGGGCCGTCCGGCGGCCACCTCGTCCGCGGCCCTCGAACCGCCCGGGGTGGCGAGGGGGCGTGTGAAATGGCTGCTTCCCATGGATTCTTTCCGGTTTCCCGCGCGTCGCCGCCGCTACCTGGTCGGAGTCACCCGGATGGGTGAGGGGCGGGACGTTCCTCGTCAGTGGGAATGCGTCCAGCCGGTTATGAAGAATGAGACTCAGAATGCATTGGTTCATGTTCGTACCACGCTCATCGCTATCGGCCGATGGTGACCCGCGCGGCTGGGGAAAACGTTACTTTGGGCCGAACAAGCGCCTCATGGATCGACAAACGGGGCGGTGCCGGATGCGCCGGTGGGTGTTCCATGGCGTGGCGGGTGGGGTTAGCGTGGTCCTCGCCGCCCGTCCGGGCGGGTGCGGACGCGGCGCGGCGACCCTCCTTCCCCAAGGGCGGGCGCGGTTCGCCGGGTGATCCGGGGCCCCAGGTCTGGAGGACGAAGCAGTGCGTAGACGTGCCGGGCACCCACCCTCCGAGGTTCCGGCCGCCTCCCGGGCCGTCACCGCCGTCGTCGCGGTCCTCACGGCGCTGGCCGTCCTCGCCACCGGTTGCACCGGGGTGACCAGGCCGGACACCGGGCTCGCGTGGAAGGACTGCGGCGACGGCTTCGAGTGCGCGAAGCTGCCCGTGCCGCTGGACCACGGAAAGCCGGACGGCGAGCGCATCGAGATCAGCGTGATCCGGCTCCCCGCCACCGGCCGCCGCATCGGCTCGATCCTCATCAACCCCGGCGGTCCGGGCGCCTCGGGCGTCGAGTACGCCCGCAGCGCGCGTTCCGTGCTGAGCGACGCGGTCCGCGCCCGGTTCGACGTGGTGGGGTTCGACCCGCGCGGGGTCGGCGGGTCCTCGCCCGTACGGTGCCTGTCGTCGGGCGACCTCGACGCCTATGTCGGCCTGGACGCCTCCCCCGACTCCCCGGCCGAGGTGGCCGCCCTGGAGGAGGGCTCGCGGAAGTTCGCGGCCGGCTGCCAGGCCAGGTCGGGGCGGCTCCTGCCACACGTCGGCACGGCCGACGCGGCCCGCGACATGGACCGCCTGCGCGCGGCCCTCGGAGACAGCCGCCTCACCTACCTCGGCAAGTCGTACGGCACGCAGCTCGGCGCGGTCTACGCCGACCTGTTCCCCGCCCGGGTCCGCGCCCTCGTGCTGGACGGCGCCGTGGACACCTCGCTGTCCCCGATGGCGATGAGCGCCGCCCAGGCCCACGGCTTCGAGGTCGCCCTCGACGCCTTCCTGGCCGACTGCCTCACCGCCGACGACTGCCCGTTCACCGGCACGGTGAAGTCCGCCCGGCGGGAGGTCGCCGACCTGCTGCGCCGTGCCGACCGGAACCAGCTCGCGAACCGGATCGGCGACGACCGCCAGGTCAGCGAGGCGTGGGCCACCCTGGGCCTGATCACTCCTCTCTATGACCGGCAGGCCTGGCAGGTGCTCCGCCAGGCGCTGGGCGAGGCGCTCAAGGGCGACGGGACCCTGTTGCTGCGCATGGCCGACCTGATGATCGACCGTAAGGAGAACGGCGACTACTCCAACCAGACCGAGGCCAACATGGCCATCAACTGCGTCGACGCCCGCTACCCCGCCGGTCCGGCCGGTTCCGCCGCCTTCGCCAAGGCGGCGGACCAGGCGGCGGAGAAGGCACCGCTGTTCGGCCAGTACGCCACGTGGGGATCGCTGCCCTGCGTCTACTGGCCAGTCAAGGGGAAGCCCCTGGACCGGACCGACGCCCCCGGCGCCGCCCCCATCATGGTCGTCGGCACCGAGCGCGACCCGGCCACGCCGTACGAATGGGCGAAGGCCCTGGCCGACGAGCTCTCCTCGGGCGTGCTGGTCGGCTTTGACGGCGACGGGCACACCGCCTACCTGACCGGCTCGTCCTGCGTCGACCGTCTGGTGGACGACTACCTGATCGACCTGAAGGTCCCCCGGGACGGGACCCACTGCCCGAAGATCGGCTGAGCGGGGCGGCGGCCGGCCTGAACGAGGGTCCGAACTAGGGGAGAACAGCCGGCCTGAGACACGGGAGCGGTCGGCTTGAGGTACGGGAGCGGTCGGCCTGAGCACGGAGGCGGTCGGTCGGGCGGGAGATGGCCGGCCGGCTAGGGGGAGCCGGATGGCAGGGACCGGATACGGGGGGGCGGATATGGGGCCGCTCGGGGGAGCGAACGGTCGCGGAAGCCTGTAGACTGCCATAGGCCGTGTGCACCACACGGCATGCCGCCTTAGCTCAGTCGGCCAGAGCACTTCACTCGTAATGAAGGGGTCTCGGGTTCGAATCCCGAAGGCGGCTCCAGGTCAGAGGCCCTCACCGGGATCCGGTGAGGGCCTCTGTCGTATCTATCTGCGTGACTACGCCCTCAGGCAAGGTCTTCGAGCGGCCGCTCCGGTTCGGTGAAAGGCCATCCTCAGGCTGCCGCTTCCGGGGCGTCCACTCCTTCGGATTCAGCTCATTGTTCTGGAGGACCTTCCGGAAGGCGCGTCGTACGTTGTGCGCGTCCAGGTGGGTGCCGACGTTCGGCGCGAACACAAGGCCGTGCTCCTGCCAACGCTTCCCGGCAGCCTCGCGCTCCAGCTCCCGGCGCTCCCGATGCTCTTGGAGCGAGACGTCCGCTCTGGTCACCGCCGGTTCTCGGATGCCCTCCACCTGCACGGACGTCGCCTCGACAAAGATCTTCCTCCGAGGTCCGTCAGATGATCCAGGGTGCATGCCCCGTTCTTCCCGCCCGTTGTCAATCTCCCTTGCGGGAGAGCCGGCCGGCCCTCGGGAGGTTCCGGATCCGGGGCTGTGCCATGCTCAGCGGCGTGACCTCGGTGAAGTCCCTCAAGGCCATGTGGTTCGGAATCGCTGCGCTGACTCCCTACATCCTGATGAAGACCTATTGGGCGTTCGGCGGGAACGTCGGCCGGCCGGCCGGTGATCTCGGCGCTGGGATGCGCGCCAACGGCGCGCCCGAGGTGCTGGTGTGGATGGAGCAGCACGGGATCGACTTCACCGTGCTGGGCGCCCTTGTCGGGGTGTTGCTGCTGGCGGCGCTGGCCCGGCCCTGGGGCGAGCGGCTGCCGCGCTGATCCTCGCCCCCTACGGTCTCGCCACCTTGATCGCCTCCGCTGTCGGCTTCACGATCGGCGACGCCGAAGGCTGGTCCTCCTGGGTCGGTTACGTGGGCGGACTCGCCTTCGCCGGCCTGGGCGTCTCGCTCGCCCTCTGCACCCGCTCCTACCAGCGCCGTACCCGCCCCTCGGCCGTCCTCGCGCACTCCTGAGCATCTTCGCCCCGTCCGCCCACAGAGGAAGCTGAGAGCAGGGACGCGAAGCCGTGTCGCGGCTCGCGAGGCGTCCATCGCCCGGGACCCGGGGTGTTCGGTGCCGTCACCGCGTACGCCGAGTGAGCAGGGCCAGCAGGCCGATCATGACGAGTCCGAGCGCGGCCAGCGACACGCGGTCGGTGGTGTTCTCGCCGTTGGCGATCACTCCGAACACGGTGTGCGCCACGAGCGCCCCGCCGGCCAGCGCCAGGCTGTGCCGGTCGTGCCACCCGCCGTGCGCCGTCCACCGGCGCAGCAGCATCCCCGCCGCCACCGCCAGGAGCGCCGCCACCACCATCGGGACCACCACCCAGCCGCCCTGGGTGAAGGCCGGGTGCCGGGCGCCGCCGAAGGGGAACAGCAGCGCGAGATATCCGAACGCCACCACCCCGGCCAGGCACGCGACGACGGGCGGCGTGGGAGCCGTCCGGGACGCGACGACCGATGGCACGGGAACCGCCCCGGGCGCGGCGCTCGGCGGCGTGGGAGCCGTCCGGGACGCGGCGGACGGCGGTGCGGGGACCGGCCGGGGTACGGCGACCGGCGGGCCCGGATGGCGGGGGGCGAACCGCAGCGCGAGTACCGCGAGCGCCGCGATCGCCGGCACGAATGCCGCCAGGGCCGCCGGCGGTGCCTGGTAGCCGGGGTCGATGAAGGCCGTCGTCCA
This sequence comes from Streptosporangium sandarakinum, assembly GCF_013409935.1. GTDB lineage: Bacteria > Actinomycetota > Actinomycetes > Streptosporangiales > Streptosporangiaceae > Streptosporangium > Streptosporangium nondiastaticum. The sequence goes on from NZ_JACCCO010000001.1 coordinate 3,779,731, forward strand.
CCGCAGCAGCAGGGCGCCCAGCACGAACACCACCCCCGCCACGACCAGCCCGGTCCGCCCCAGATAGGGCCGATGGCGAAGATCCGAAAAGAGGAGATCCACCAGCAGGATCGGCAGCGCCACGCTGAAGACCGCGTGGTAGGGGATGTTCAGTTCGGTGTAGGCGCTGTTGAGGCCGAGGATCCTGGGCGCCCAGTCGGCCACGCCGTAGATGGTCGGGCTGGTGAGCGCCTGCAGCGCCAGCCCTTCCTCCACGATTCCGTACGCCGCCCCGAGCAGCAGGACGGCGGGCCAGCCCCGGCCGGTACGGCGTACCAGCTCGCGGATCAGTACGGTGCCGGCGCCGTAGATCGGCATCCACAGCAGGAGCAGCCACGCCTGGCGGAGAGGCGGATTGCCGAGCGTGAGCTCGGCGACGACCGGGGTGAGCCCGGCCAGCAGGAGCGCGGCCCACCGGCCGCGTGCTCGTGAGGTGACCATGCGCCCACGGTCTCCCGCGGCGGGTGCGGCGCGCTGCTGCCGCCAGACCGGTCCGTGACCTCTTCGGTCGCTTCCCGGCGGTGACTTTGGTTGCCATGGCGGGGGCGGCGACGGCGACCTTGGTCGCTTATCAGGCGGAAGGCCGGCGGATACGCTCTGCGGTTGTGTTCGCAGCACAGGGCCGGGACGGGGGCCGCCGCGACGGCGAGCCTCGGAGACACGGAGAAGCCGCAGACGGCGGGGGCCCGGGACGGGACCGCGCAACCGCAGGTGGCGACGGTCCGGGACAGGAGCGCGTGACCGCAGCCGACGACGGCCCGGGGCGGGACCGCGGAGCCGCGAGCGGCGGCGCGACCGGGAGCCGCCGGGGCCCGGGGGAGGACCGGCGGCCGGGTTCGGGGCGGTCGCGGCGAGACCGGGTGGTCGGGGCCGGCGGCGTCGTGCTCGCCGTGGCCGGGGCCGCCGCGGTGGTCTGGGGGGATCTGGTCCCGGGGGCGCCCGGCTGGTACCTGTGGGCCGACGTGGCCGGTGGGGTCCTGGCGTGCGCGGGGATATGGCTGTGCCGCCGGTGGCCGGTGGCCGCACCGCTGGCCGTCATCGCGCTGTCCGTCCCGGCCGCGGCCGCGTCGGTGGCCGCGGGGATCGCCACGCTCTTCGCGGCGCTGTACCGGCGACCGCCCGCGGCCGTCGCGGTGGGGATGGCGTGGGTGGCGGCGACACTGGTCAGGTTCGCCTGGCGGCCGTCCGGGCTGGCGCCGTACCCGGTGTGGGCGCTGGTCGGAGTGCTGTTCGGCGGGGCGATCACCGGCTGGGGCATCGTGGCCAGGACCCGGCGGGAGCTGCTGGCGTCACTGGCGGAACGGGCCCGCCGCGCCGAGGCCGACCAGCGGCTGCGCGCGGAGGAGGCCCGGCGCGCCGAACGCCTCGGCATCGCCCGCGAGATGCACGATGTGCTCGCCCACCGGCTGTCGCTGCTGGCGGTGCACGCCGGGGCGCTGGAGTTCAACGCCGGCGCCAGGCCGGACGAGGTCGCGGACGCGGCCGGGGTGATCCGGGCCAGCGCCCACCAGGCACTGCAGGAGCTGCGCGCGGTCATCTCCGTGCTGCGCGAGAGCCCGTCGGCCGAGCTTCCGCTGACCGGGCTCGCGCCGCTGGTGGAGGAGTCGCGGCGGGCCGGGATGCGCATCGAGCTACGTGAGCACGACGTGCGCTTCGCCGACCTGCCGGAGACGACCCGGCGCACCGCGTACCGCGTCGTACAGGAGGGGCTGACCAACGCGCGCAAGCACGCGCCCGGCCGGCCCGTCACCGTCGTGGTCTCCGGTGCGGCCGGCGGCGAGCTGACGGTCGAGGTGCGCAACCCGCCGCCCGCCGGGCGGGCGGCGGCGGGGCTGGCCACGACCGGAGCCGGGGCCGGGCTGGCCGGGCTGGAGGAACGGGTCTCGCTGGCGGGCGGGCGCCTGGAGCGGGGACGCACCGACGGCGGCGGGTTCCGGCTGGCGGCGCGGTTACCATGGCCACGTGAGCGGCCCCGTGAGTGAGCCGGCGAGCGGGTCCACGGGTCCGCCCGCGAGCAGGTCCGCGAGTGCGTCCGCGGGTGAGGTGGCGAATGCGTCCCCCGGTGGGCCCGGGAGCGCGTCCGCCGCGATCCGGGTGCTCATCGTCGACGACGACGCGCTCGTCCGCGCCGGGCTGACGCTGATGCTCAGGGGCGCGCCCGCCCTCCAGGTGGTGGGTGCGGTGGCCGACGGCGCGCAGGTCCAGGCCGCGGTCGGTGAGTACTCCCCCGACGTGGTGCTGATGGACATCCGGATGGCCGGCATCGACGGCATCGACGCGACCCGCAGGTTGCGTGCTCGTCAGAACGCGCCGGAGGTCATCATCCTGACCACGTTCGACGCCGACGAGTACGTCTTCCGGGCGCTGCGCGCGGGAGCCGGCGGGTTCCTGCTGAAGGACACGCCCCCCGAGGGGATCGTCGAGGCGATCCGGCGCGTCGCCGCCGGCGAGCCCAGCCTGTCGCCGAGCGTCACCCGGCGGCTGATCGCCCATCTGCTGCCCGAGGAGGAGGATCGGCGGCGGGCCGATGCCCGGCGGGTGCTGTCGGCGCTCAGCGACCGCGAGCGGGAGGTGGCGCTCGCGGTCGGGCAGGGCAAGACCAACGCCGTCATCGCCGGTGAGCTGCACATGAGCGTGGGAACGGTCAAGGGCTACGTCTCCCGCATTCTCACCAAGGCGGGCCTGGACAACCGCGTCCAGCTGGCCCTGGCCGTCCACGACGCGTCATAGACAGCGGCCGGTCCCGGTCTCGCGCCTGTGGCAGAGGCGGAGAGACGGGTCTCTTCCCGATCGGCGTGAGACATCAGCGGCCACGTACGACGACACCGTCTTTCGTCGGCGGCCTTATCCGGCGAAGTCCGGGCGGGCGATCACGACGTACCTCTCGTCGTCGATCGGCTTGCCCCACAGCGCCGGATCGGTGAGCTGCTCGACGTGGACGATGCGGGCCCGCTGCTCCAGCGTCTCGATCAGCCGCGCGGCGGGGACGCCGCCGAGCCAGGGCAGCGGCGGGGAGCCGGGCACGTAGGGGTCGTCGCCGCCCGGGGCGTTCCAGCGGCCCTCCACGAGGATGAGCCGCCCCCCGGGGCTGAGCAGGCCGAGCCAGCGGTCGAGGGCCTCCCGCGGGTCGGGAAGCGTCCAGACGAGGTGCCGGACGAGGATCACGTCGAAGGTGTCGTAGGCGGCGACGGGCGGATTGCCCGCGTCGCCGACCATGAAGGGCACGTCGAAGCCCGCCGCGGACAGCTTGCGCCCGGCCTGCTCGATCATCCGGGGTGACAGGTCGACCCCGGTGGGACGGTGCCCGAGTTCGGCGAGCAGCAGGGTCAGCGAACCGGTGCCGCAGCCCAGATCCAGGACATCGGCGGGGTCGCCGGGAAGCCATTCGGCGAGTCGTCGCGTCCACGCGGCACGCACCTGCCGATCCCGCAGGCCGTGGTCGGCTTCGTCGTCGAAGGCGTCCGCCACGGTGTCCCAGAAGGCGGCGATGGGTGCGAGGTCTGACGTCGGCATGGGGAGACCCTCGCAGGCGTCACCGACAAAATCGGGAGTCCGGCCGGGCGGACAGCCGGGGTTCCGGCGATGGGAGTGGACCGGCATCTGGACCGCGCAAGTAGAGCGCCGGCACGGCGCTCCACGATCCGGGGCGCCCGATCTCAAGAGGTATACGCCGTTAACCTACTGGTGTACGTTGTATACATAGGCGTCGCGGAATCGGAAGGCGCGCCGGGCCGGGCGAGCTCGTCTTCAGGGAGCTGTGCGAACGGGACGTACGGAGGATTCTCAATGGCCTCAGTGTTCAGGAAGGCCCTGGTCATCGTGCTTGTGCTGGTGGTGGGCGCGGTCGCGTCCGGTGCCTGGTTCGGCAGCGAAGCCGGCGTGAAGGTCGTTCGCTACGGCGAGAGCAACACCAACGTACTCGCCGTGGGGGATGGAACGGTCACACTGACCGAAACGCACGAGACGATCAAACCCGGCACCTATTGGCTGGGGTGGACGGGCGCGTACACCATGCTGGGCGGCATCGTGACGCGGTCGCCGGGAAGGGTCACGCGTCAGGTGCTGCGCGGGCCCATGCCTTCTCAGGGGACACCGGGATACTTCGGCAATGTCCCACCGGGTGATCCCAAAGTGGCCTGGGGCATCGACTTCTCCGAGATCATGATTCCGACGGAGCTGGGACCCGCCCCCGCCTGGTACGTACCCGGCAGAGGCACCACGTGGTTCGTGGCCGTGCACGGGCAGAACGGGCGGCGCAAGGCCGAACTCAAGGTCCTTCCCGTGGTGCACGACCTCGGACTGCCTTTCCTGGACATCAGCTACCGCAACGACGAAGGCGCGCCTGCCTCCCCCGACGGTCTGCTCCACCTGGGCGACTCGGAGTGGCGTGACCTGGAGGCCGCACTGCGCGAGGCGCGGCGGTTGGGGGCCAGGCGGTTCGTGCTGTACGGAACGTCGATGGGCGGACAGATCATCGGGCAGCTTCTGGCCAGGTCCGAACTGGCCGGTCTGGTCAACAAGGTGATCATGGACGCGCCGATGATCGACGTACGGATGACGGCCGAGCAGGGTGCGTGGAACCACCACCTGCCCGCGTTCGTCGCCTCGCTGTCGAACCAGGTCGTCCGGTGGAGGACCGGCGTGGAGGTGGACCGGCTCAGCCTCATCCGCCACCCGCCGAAGGTCAGGCCGCCGCTGCTGTTGATCCACACCACTCCGGACACCGATCATCCGATCGAGGAGGCCCGCGGCCTGGTGGCCACGGGCCGGCGACTGGGCTGGAACATCACCTTCGAAGAGTTCGCGCGGGGCGAGCACACCGAAGCGTGGAACGTCGACCGGGCCCGTTACGACCACGCGGTACGCGCCCACCTGGCGGCGGACCGGCCCGGCAACGGATGAACGGTCCGGTGCCGACCGGAGGCGATCAGCACCGTCCGGACGGCAGTGACGCCCTGCACGCCGACCCGGTGACCCCTCGGGCCGACACCAGGACCGCGCGTGTTCGTGGTCGGTGAGGACCTCGCCGATCGTGTGCCGGGCGAGTGCCGCAGGTGGTCGGCGGACGGGTTCTCGCCGTCGAGCCACCGGTGGACGGACCAGGGCCTCGGGAAGAACTCGGTGGGCTCACCCCTGCCGGGCGGCACCGGGACGTCCACGGGAAGGAGCGGGGCGAACCGCGGCAGCCACCGCAGATCCTTCTCGACCTGGGCACCGGACCCCGGCCTGCGGGGCAGCCGTACGGACATGCCGTCACCGGGCCTGGCCCGCCCGCTCCGCCAGGAAGTCCTCCCAGGTGCGGCGGCCGACGGCCCGGTCGAGGGCGAGGTTGGCGCCCTCCCGGTAGGCGGCCGCGGCCTTCCCGGGGGTCCTGACCTGCATGATCAGTCGGCGCTTGCCGGTGGCCCGCAGGTAGTCGCGGGCCAGTTCGGCCATGCCGTACACGCGTGGGCCGGCGATGTCGGGCACGAGGCCGGCCGGCTCGCCCAGCGCCAGTTCCACCAGCCGGTCCGCCACCTCGCCCGCGTCGACCGGCTGGAACCGGGCGCCGGCCCACAGCGGCATCACCGGCAGCTTGGCCATCTGCCCCAGCGTCGTCAGGATCCAGTCGTGGAACTGGGTGGCGCGCAGGGTGGTCCACGGCACGCCGGACCCGGCCACGACGCGCTCGGCCTCCCGCTTGGCGGCGAAGTAGCCGAACATGGCGCGGTCCACGCCGCTGACGACCGGGACCCGGTCGGCGCCGACGACCGAGATGTACACGAGGTGCCCGGCGCCGGCCCCGGCCGCCGCCCGAGCCAGGTTCCGGGCCTTGACCTCGTCGCCCTTGGCGCTCCCGGCGCAGTGCACGATGGTCTCGACCCCCTTCAGCGCCGCGTCGAGTCCCTCGCCGGTGCTCACGTCGCCGGTCACGTACTCGATGCCGTCCGTGGGCCCGTGGTCGCGGCGGCTCAGTACCCGCACGTCGCGGCCGGCGTTCCGCAGGAGCGGCACGACGAGGCGTCCGAGGGTGCCGGTGCCGCCGGTGACCAGGATGGGTGACGTCATGATCTCTCCACGTTCGTCCGGTCCGGGAGGTGATCTCCCAGTCGTTTCGACCCGTTTTCGGGGGCCTACTGTTGTGACACGCCGCGAGGAAGGAATGTGACACGGTGGACGAACGCAGCCTGCTGGCCGAGCGTTTCGAGGAGCATCGGGCCAGGTTGCGGGGGGTGGCCTACCGGATGCTCGGTTCGGTGAGCGAGGCCGACGACGCGGTCCAGGAGGCGTGGCTGCGTCTCGACCGCGACGGCGCCGACGGCGTGGAGAACCTCGGCGGGTGGCTGACCACGGTGGTGGCGCGGGTGTGCCTGAACGTGCTGCGCTCGCGCGAGCAGCGGCGCGAGGACCCCTTCGAGGCGCACATGCCCGACCCGGTCGTCAGCCCGGAGTCCGGGACCGACCCCGAGCGCGAGGCGGTGCTGACCGACTCGGTCGGGCTGGCGCTGCTGGTGGTGCTTGAAACGCTGTCACCGGCCGAGCGGCTCGCGTTCGTGCTGCACGACATGTTCGCCGTGCCGTTCGAGGAGATCGCCCCGGTGATCGAGCGGTCCCCGGCCGCGGCGCGGCAGCTCGCGAGCCGGGCGCGCCGCCGGGTGCGCGGGCAGGCCCCGGTGCCCGATCCCGACCTCGCCCGGCAGCGCGGCGTGGTAGACGCGTTCTTCGCCGCCGCCCGCGACGGCGACTTCGACGCGCTCGTCGCCGTGCTGGACCCGGAGGTCGTGCTGCGGTCCGACGGCGGTACGGCGCGCGCCCGCCACACCGTCACGTTCCGCGGCGCGCGGACCGTGGCCGGGCAGGCGGTCACCTTCGGACGGTTCTCCCCGTTCGTACGGCCCGCGCTGGTCAACGGGGCCGCCGGGGTGGTCGTCGCCGCGAACGGGCGGCCGCTGTCCGTCATGGCGTTCACCGTCACCGGCGGGCGGATCGCCACCATCGACGTGCTGTCCGACCCCGACCGCCTGAACCGGCTCGACCTGCCGCTCCTCGGCGGCTGATCCCCTGGATCTCCGGTAGCGACCGTGAGGTGGCGGCGAACCCCGGGGCGCCGCACTTCTCCAGGGACCCCAGGAGCGTTCCACGAATCGCCGTGTCAGGGTCTGCGGGCGATGAGGACGTCGGTGACGTCCTCCTCCTCCCAGTCCGCCCCGCCCGGGTTCGCCGCGGCCAGCGCCTCGCGCAGCGCCTCGGTGAACGCGGGCAGCCGGTCGCCGAGACGCGCGGGCGAGGAGTAGGAGAACGACAGCTGCAGGCCCACGATGTCCTCGGCGGAGCGGCGGATCACGCGGGTGAAGCACCGGGACTCCATCCGGCGGAACGGCGACTCGCGCAGCACGTCGTCGTGGTGCCGCCCGGTCTGCTCGTAGGACTCGCTGTTCGCCCGCCACTCCAGCCCGAAGTCCCGCCGTACGGCCTGCGCCACCGGCTCCCAGGGGGGTTCCTCCGGGTCGTGGACGGGACCGACGAGGACGACCGCGCCGTGCGCGGGCAGCAGCCGGTCGAGGTCGTCGAGCACCCGCTCGCGGTCCATCCAGTGGAAGGAGCGGCCCATGACGACGTGGTCGATCCGGCCGAGCGGCAGCTCGTCGAGCATCGAGGAGTCGCCTCGCACCCAGCGGATCCCGGGGACGCCGTGCCGGGCGCCCTCGGTGAGCATCTCCTCACTGGGATCGACGGCCACCACCTCACCGGCCCTGGCCGCGAGGGGGATGGCCAGGGTGCCGGGCCCGCAGCCCAGGTCCAGCACCCGCGACGCGGCGTCGAGGGCCAGCTCGCCGGCGATGTGCTCGACGACCTCTGACCCGTAGTCCGTACGGTGACGCGCGTAGTAGGTGGCGGCACCGGCGAACAACTCAGCCCGGGAGATCATGTCTTCAGGGTAGATGCGCGGGCCGTGCGGGTTGATTGCCGATTGCCGTATCAGCCGGGGAAGCGACGGCAGGGGCGGGTAAAGGCATGGCCAAGCGGTTCGTGTCGCGGAGCCGGATGCGGATGATCACCTGTGTCCTGGCAGGAGTGTCGATCACACTCTCCTGGAGGCCGGAGATGAAGAAAACACTCCCCATAGGCGTGCTCGCTCTCGGGCTGCTCGCGGCCGGCTGCGGCGCGGGCGAGGCGGGGGCGACCGGGCCGGTCGCCGCGGACCAGGTCAAGGCGTCACCCACCCACGTCGGGCCGTCCGTCTCGCCGACCACCCGGTCCCGGGTCGGGCTGGGCGAGACGAGGCTCGGGAAGGTGCTGACGGGCGCCGGGGGCCGCACCCTGTACCTGTTCGAGAAGGACCGGAAGGACAGGTCCAGGTGCTATGACGACTGTGCCGGGGTGTGGCCGCCGTACCTCACCGGGGACCGGCCGCGGGCCGGGAACGGCGTCAGGGCGTCGCTGCTCGGCACCGTCCGGCGGACGGGCGGCACGAGGCAGGTGACCTACGGGGGCCACCCGCTCTACTACTACGTCAAGGACCATCGGCCCGGTGACGTCACCGGCCACGATGTGGAGAGCTTCGGCGACGAGTGGTACGCCGTCGGCGCGAACGGCAGGAAGGCGGAGGACTGAGGTCGGCCCCGGGACCCCTGGCCGCCGGCTCAGGATGTCCCGGGGACTCTCCGGCCGCCCGCGGGCTCAGGCGCCGACGCCGAGCCGGGCGGGCAGCTTGTTGGGCGGGACGGGGACCGGGACCTCCTGCTCGTCCTCGCCGACCGTCGCCCAGGCGTCGGCGGAGGCCCGCATCGCCTCCTCGGCCACCGTCTCGGGGGAGGCGGCGAGCCTGCCGGAGGGCGCGAACGGGTTCTCGGCCGGGCCGGGCCCTCCGGTGATGAACGAGGCGAAGCCGATCTGGTCACCCGCGGCGTGCTGGAGCACCTGGGTGACGTTCCACTCCGCGCACGGGGTGGGCCGGTCCCAGTCCCCGGCGGCGACCCCGCGAACGGCGTCGCGCAGCGCCCGGTGGGCCTCGGCCAGCACGGTCCACGTGGTCGCGTTCTCGTTCATCTCGTTTTCCCGCTTCTCGGCTCCGGCCGGGCCGGCACCGCCTCTCCGGCGCGATCCGTTGCGTCGATCATATCAGAACGGAATGCTCCATTCCGTAAATCGGCCGTTCAGATCCGAGCGCCGGAGCTCACCCCGTGGGGACGGCGAGCGTCTCCCACGTCCCGGGCCCCGCCGTGCAGGGGCCGCCGTCGTGCACCTGGAACAGGCCCGCGGCCGGTTCCACCAGCACCGTGGCGAGGGTCGCCCACCGGGTGCCGAGCCGTCCACCGGCCGGGGCGTGGCAGCAGACCTCGGCCCCGTCACCGGGGTGGGCGGTGAGCAGGGCTGCGAGGTCGTCGGGGCCGGCGATCCCGTCGCGCCCGCGGACCCGCTCGCCCAGCACGCGCAGCCGGTCGTAGGTCTCCGGCTCCAGCCGCCCGCGGTGCTCCCCGGCGGCCAGCACCGGGTCCTGGAAGTGGTTGGTGCGGACCAGCCAGCCCTCGGCGTCCGGGTGTACCACCGCGGCGCCCGCCGGGCTGACCTCGACCGACGCGGCCCGGCCGGCGGTCACGACCGTCATCACGGTGGAGGCGGAGACCGGGGCGCCGGTGATGACGGCGATCGCCTCGTCGAACGACGTCGCGGAGCCGAGCGCCCTGCGGGCGACGAGGTGGACGGGCACGCCGCCCGCGCCGTCGCCGGCGTGGCCGAGGATGTTGAACAGCACGCCCACCCCGGCCTCGTTGAGCCCGATCTTCCCCAGGATGCCGTACTCGGTGATGCCGGTGAACGCCAGCGAGCCGCCGTCCGCCGGGTCACCCGCCGCGCCGCGGACCGACTGCGCGTGCCAGCCGTCGGCCAGCTCCTCGTGCCAGTCCCAGCTCTGACCTCCCACGGTACGGCCGGCCGCGCCGCTCGCCGTGCCGTCTCCGCCGGAGGTCCCGGAGCGGGAGGCCCCCACGTGGACCACCGTGGAGCACTCGCCCGCGCGGGGCGCGGCGGCCTCCGACAGGATCTCGGTCCGGGCGTTGAGCGCGGCGACGACCCACAGCGGCACGTCCGCGCCCTCGGCCACACCCTCCATCTCCTCGGCGAGGTCCGGCGCCCACGCGCGGGTGGCCGCGACGCTCGCCAGCGCGAGCGCGGGGACGTCGAGCGACCTGCCCCCGGCCGCGGCGGTCGCGTCGAAGAGCTCGGCGTACGTCCGCCAGGTCCGGGCGATCTCGGCGGCGGCCCGGCGGCCCCGCTCCCGGCCGCGGGCGCGGGGGCGGGTCTCCTCCAGCCGCAGGTGCGCGCGGTTCACGCCTCCACCTCCGCGGCGTCGCGGCCGATGGCGCGGACCGGCCGCCATCCAGGCCGGGGCGCGCTGTCGCGCAGCAGCCTGGTGTAGGGGTGCTGCGGGTCGTCCAGCACCTGGGTCGTGCTCCCGCGTTCCACGATGCGGCCCTGTCGCATGACGACGACCTCCTCGCTCACCTGCCGTACGACGGACAGGTCATGGGTGATGAACAGATAGGTGAGCCGGCGGTCCCGCCGGATCTCCGACAGCAGGTTCAGGACCTGGGCCTGCACCGACACGTCGAGCGCGGCCACGGCCTCGTCGAGCACGAGGACGCGGGGTTCGGCGGCCAGCGCCCGCGCGATCGCCACCCGCTGCCGCTGGCCGCCGCTCAGCTCGCCGGGCAGGGACCGGGCGTGCGCGGGGCGCAGACCGACCTGTTCCAGCAGCTCCTCGACGCGGCGGCGCGCCTCGGCGCCGGTGACCCGGTGGTGGGCCGCCAGTACCTCCGAGATCGCCGACCCGGCGGTGCGGCGGCGGTTCAGCGACCCGTTGGGGTCCTGGAACACCATCTGGATGTCCCGGGCGCGGGCCCGCCGCTCGGCCCGGCGCGGCCGCCGGGCCACCGGACGTCCGGCGAGGACGACCTCCCCGGCGTCCGCGGCCTCCAGCCCGACGAGGATCCGGGCCAGGGTCGACTTTCCCGATCCCGACTCGCCGACCACGGCCAGGCAGCTTCCGTCGGCCACGGTGAGGCTGACGTCGTCGAGGGCGTCGACCGTACGGCGCCCCGAGCCCCGGCCGGTGACGAACCGCTTGCACAGCCCGCTGATCTCGATGACGTTCCCGCCGGAACCGCCCGCGCCGCCCGGACCTTTCGCGCCGGAACCCCCGGAACCGCCCGCGCCGGCCGTACGGCGAGAGCCGCCGCCCGCGCGGCCGATGACGCCGCCGTCCGTGCCCTTCACGTCGTCGTTCACGCCGTCGCCTCCGTCCCCGTCGCGTGGGCCAGCTCGCCGGCCAGTTCCTCCTCGCGCGCGCACCGTACGGCGCGGTCCCCGTCCCGGACGAGCGGGATCTCGCCGTCGGTGCACCCGGGTTCCGACCAGGGGCAGCGGCCGGCGAACGCGCAGCCCCCACCGACCTCGTAGGCGGCGACCGGCCGCCCCGGGATGACGGGGAGCACCGGGGCCCGCGCGGTGAGGCTGGGCCGGGAGTCCAGCAGCAGGCGCGTGTACGGGTGCCGCGGCGCCGCGTGGAGCCGTTCCGGGGTCGAGATCTCGACGATCTCCCCGGCGTACATCACGGCGATCCGGTCGCACACCGCCGAGGCCAGCTCCAGGTCGTGGGTGACGAAGATCATCGACATGCCGCGTTCGCGCCGCTGCTCGTCGAGGATCGCCATGACCTCCGACTGCGTGGTCACGTCGAGCGCCGTCGTCGGCTCGTCGGCGAGCAGCAGCCGCGGCGAGCCCGCCACGGCGGCGGCGATGACGACCCGCTGGAGCATGCCGCCGGACAGCTGGTGGGGGTAGGAGTTCATGCAGCGGTCCACGTCGGCGATCCCGACCTGCGCGAGCAGGTCGCGGGCCCGGCGGGTGGCCGTCCGCTCGTCATCCCCGCGCGCGTCGCACAGCCCCTCGACGAGGAACCGTGAGACACGCAGCAGCGGGTTCAGCGCGGCCCGGGGGTCCTGACTGATCATCGCCAGGGACTCGGCGCGGACCCGGCGCAGCTCCGCCGGGCCGAGGCCGCGCACGTCGCGGCCGTCCAGCAGCACCCGGCCGGCGACGTGGGCGCCGCGCGGCTCGGTCCGCAGCACGGTCCGCAGCGTCATCGACTTTCCCGAGCCGGACTCGCCGACCAGGCCGAGCGCCTCGCCGGGCGCCACCGACAGGGAGACTCCGCGCAGCAGCGTCCGGTCCCCGGAGGGGTGCGGTACGGCGAGACGGACATCGTCGAGTTCGAGAACGCTCATGCCCTGCCTCCTGCGGCGCGGCCGCCGAGCCGTTCGCCGATGACGCTGAACGCGGCCACCGCGACGACGATGCACGTGCCCGCGAGCAGGCTCTGCTGCGGGTACCCCTGCAGCAGGGAGTCCTGCCCCTGGGAGACCATCAGTCCCCAGTCGGCGGTCGGCGGCTGGACGCCGAGACCGAGGAACGACAGCGCGGCCAGGTCGATCATCGCGTAGCCGAAGTTGATGGCGGCGCCGGTCAGGATCTGCGGCGCGATGTTGGGCAGCAGGTGCCGCCCGCTCACCGTGACCCCGGACAGGCCCTGCAGCTCGGCCGCCTGGACGTAGGGGAGCCGCCGTTCCCGCAGCGCGACGCTGCGCAGCACGCGGGCGGTGTAGGGCACGTACGCCATGGCGAGCGCGACCGTGGCCTGCGCCATGCCGGTCCCGAACACCGCGACGACGATGATCGCCAACAGCAGGTTCGGGAAGGCGAACAGCAGGTCCAGCACCCGGCCGATGAAGGCGTCGACGCGCCCGCCGAACCAGGTGGCGACGAGCGCCAGCAGGGTGCCGCCGACCCCGGCGATCACCACGACCGCGGCGGCGCCGAGCAGGCTGGTCCGCGCGCCGTACAGCAGCCGGGACAGCAGGTCGCGGCCGGACTGGTCGGTGCCGAGCAGGTGCTCGGGGCCGGGTGGGAGGTAGCGCTGGACGATGCTGCCGATGTCCGGCTCGTACGGCGCGAGCACCGGCGCGAGCAGCGCGGCCAGCACGAGCAGCGCCGCGACCGCGACCGCGGCGACGCCGAGCGGGCCCAGCCGCCCGGACAGGCCGCCGCCGGGCCGCCGTCGTCCGGCCGGGCCGCCGGGTCGCCGGGCGGGCGGGGCGGAGACTGCGGTTTTCACGCGCTCTCACCTCCGAGCTGGACGCGCGGGTCGATCACCGCGTAGAGGACGTCGATCACGAGGTTGACCACGCCGAACACCGCGACCAGGACGAGTGCGACGGCCTGGACGACGGCGAAGTCCTTCTGCTGCACGGCGTTGATGAGCAGCGCGCCGACGCCGTCGAGGGTGAAGGCGTGCTCGACGACCGTCGCGCCCGCGACGAGCGCCGCGATGTTCACCCCGACGATCGTCGTCACCGGCAGCATGGCGTTGCGGACGATGTGCCGGCGGGCCACCGTACGCCACGGGACGCCGCGGGCCAGCGCGACGGAGACGTGCTCGGTGTCGCGCTCCTCCACCACGGCGGTGCGGGTGATCCTGGCGACCACCGCCGCCGCGGGCAGCGCGAGCGCCACCGCCGGCAGCGTCAGGTGCAGTATCCGGTCGGAGAAGCCGGAGCCGGCCCCGAAGACCGGGAACCAGCCCAGCGTCACGGAGAAGACGCTCATCAGCAGCAGCGCCGCGAAGAAGGTGGGGACCGCGAAGCCCACGCTGGAGCCCAGCAGCACTGCCGTGTCGAGGAGGCCGCCGCGCAGTCCGGCCACCACCCCGGCCACGACGCCGAACACCACGATCAGCAGGGCGGCGTAGGCCGTGAGCCAGACGGTCGTGGGGATGCGCGAGGCCAGCAGCGAGGCGACGTCCTGGCGGGTGGTGAGGGACTCGCCGAGGTCGCCGGTGAGCACGCCGGTCAGCCAGTGCCAGTACCGCAGCAGGAAGGGGTCGTCCAGGCCGTACTGGGCGCGGATCGAGGCGAGGACCTCGGGGCTGACCGTCCGGCCCTGGACGAGGAAGCTCTCGGGGGTGCCGGGCGCGAGGTACATCGCCCCGTAGATGACGAAACTGGAGAACAGGAGGGTGACGGCCAGCGCGCCGAGCCGCCGGATCACGAAGCGTTGCACGAGGACTCCGTTACGAAGGCCCGGGGCGCGTCGCCGCGCCCCGGGCCGGTCGTGGTCAGGCCGCCCCCAGGCTCGCCGCCCAGGGGGAGTAGAGGTAGACGAACGAGGCCGGGACCCCGGTCACCCGCTTGTTGAGGAACAGCTGGACGGCCGGGGCCGCGATCGGGATCCAGGGCGTCTGCTCCATGACCTTCGACTGGATCTCCGTCGTGACCTTGGCGCGCTCGGTGTCGTCGGCGGTGGCCGCGGCCTTCCCGATGAGGTCCTGCACCTGCGGGTCCTCGTAGCCGTTGAAGTTCTGCGAACCGCCCTTGGCCGCGATCGTGCGCAGGAAGGCGAGCGGGTCGGGGATGTCCATGTAGTTCGTCGTCATGAACCCGTCGTATCCGGCGCGCGCCTTGGCGTCGGAGAAGAAGGCGCCGTACTGCGCGCTCGGCACGCCCTTGGGCTGGATGGTGAGGCCGAGCTCACGGCCGGCGTTGGCGACCTCCGACAGGATGTCGGCGTAGAACTGGCGCTCGCTGGGGTAGGCGATGACGATCGGCGCGCCGCCGGTCTTGCCCGCGACGAGCTTCTTCGCCTCCTCGATGTTCTTCCTGGTGTCCGGCAGGGCGTCGTAGGCGGGCCCGAACACCTCGTCGCCGTAGGACCAGCCGCCGCGCGGCACCAGCGAGCGCGACGCCTGGGCGGTCCCGGCGAACACGGTCTGGGCGATCGCCTCGCGGTCGGTGGCCATGGCCAGCGCGCGCCGTACCGCCGGGTCGCCGAGGAGGCCGTTGCCGGTGCTGATGACGGCGACCATCTGCAGTGACCTGCCGAGGTACAGCTTGCCGTTCTGCGACGCCGACAGCCGGTCCAGCGCGCCGACGGGCACGTCGTAGGACCCGTCGATGGCGCCGGTGTCGAGCGCGCTCGCGATGGCGCCCGGGTCGACGATGAACTGCAGGTCGAGCTGCTTGGTCTTGGCCTTGCGGGCCGCGTCCCAGTAGGCGTCGTTGCGGTCCAGCGTGATCTTGGAACCCTTCTGCCAGGAGGCGACCTTGAAGGGGCCGGTGCACATGACCGATCCCTCGGGCGTGCCGTATTTGGCGCCGGCCTTCTCCCGCTGGGCCTTCTCGACGATCACGCCGACGGGCGTGACCATGTAGGAGTTGAGCGTGGCGTCGGGCTGCTTCAGCCGGATCGTGACCTCGTGGTCACCGGTCTTCTCGATCGAGTCGATGTTGCCGGTGATCTGGTCGGACGCCCAGTAGCTGCCCTCGTCGGGGTCGAGGTGGCGGCGGAGGCTGAACACCACGTCGTCGGCGGTCATCGGCTCGCCGTCCCAGAAGGTCACGCCCTCGCGCAGGGTGTAGACCCAGGTCTTCGGGTCGGGGTTGGTGACCTTCTCGGCGAGGTTGGGCTTCACCGAGTAGTCGGGGTCGAGCCGCATCAGGCCCTCGCAGAGGTTGGCCACGACCGTGTTCTCGGGGTAGTTGAACGCCTTGATCGGGTCGAGCGACGCGGGCTCGCCGAACGGCAGGTTCCACGTGGCCCTGTCCAGCTCGCCCTTCGCCGCGGGGGTGGTGACGAGCAGGTCACCGGTCTGCCGCGCGGCCGCCGGGCCGGCGGGGGCGGCCGGGCCGCCGGCCGTTCCGCCGCCGCACGCGGACAGGCCCAGGCCGAGCGTGACGGCGAGGGCCGCCGTCGCACGTATACGCATCCTCAGTCCTCCGAACACTTCAGAAGGGGGTCGGCCCCGCAGCGGGGCGGTGGGTGATCGCTCGTCGCGGGGCAGTGAGTGGCCCCTGCGACGCGATCGGCGGCGGTACCACGCACAAAACGTTTTGGAAAATGGACGGTACCGGAGAAAAACCCCTAGTAAAAGGTTTTGTGTCCTACTCTTTACCTATGTCGAAGGAGGCGCCGCCCCCCGCCGCGCGCGCGACGATCAGAGACGTCGCCCGCGAAGCCGGAGTCTCGGTCACCACGGTCTCCCACGCGCTGAACGGCAAGGGCACGGCCTCGGAGGAGACCCGCCGGAAGGTGCTCGCCGTCGCCGAGCGGCTGGCCTACCGCGCCCACCCCATGGCGCGGGGCCTGCGCCGCGGGCGCACCGGCGTGCTCGGCCTCGACATGCGCCCCCTCGACGCCATCGGCTCCTACATCCCCGAGGGCGTCGACTACTTCGTACGGTTCGCCGGCGCGGCGGCGGTCACCGCGCTCGACCACGGCCTCGGGCTCATGCTGGTGCCCGACCTGACGCGCTCGGACGTCTCCCGGGCCGCCCTGGGCGTGGACGGCTACGTCATCGGCGACCCGACGCGCGACGACCCGGTCCTCACCCGGCTCCTCGACGCGTCCGTGCCGGTCGTCGCGGTGGGCCGCGACCCCGGACGGCCGGACTTCACCGACTGGGTCGGCACCGACGACGCCCGGGAGACCGAGCGCATGCTCGACCTGCTGCGCTCGCGCGGCGCCCGGCGCGTCGCCTTCCTGGCCGGTACGGACGACAACGCCTGGAACGTCGACGCCGAGCTGGCCTACCGGGAGTGGACCGCGCGCCACGCCATGCCGGCGCGGATACTGCGCGTCCCCGAGGCGGCCGGCGAGGACGGCGGGCGCGACGCCGCCCGGCGGCTGCTCACCGGCGCGGGGGAGCGGCCCGACGCCGTCCACTGCCAGACGGGCCGCCACGCGTCGGGCGTGCTGGCCGAGGCCCTGCGGCTCGGCGTGGCCGTGCCGGACGACCTGCTCGTGACGGCCGGGTCGGACGCGCAGCAGACCCGCATCGCCTCTCCCGCGATCACCGCGCTCGACCTCGCGCCGGAGGAGTCGGGCCGGGCGGCCGTCGAGCTGCTCATCGCCCGCCTCAACGGGGAGCCGGCCGACGGGCCGGTCGTCATCCCCGCCCGGCTGCACGTCCGCGCCTCGACCGGCCCCGCCTGACCGCCGTCCCCGGGCCATCGTGCCGGGCGGTCGCTTCGAGCAGGCTGGAGCGGTTACCGGGGACGGTCGCCGATCACCGCTGGCCGCGGCGCGGGCCAAGGTCAGCTGTAGTGGCGGGCCTGCGGCCACAGCCGGTCCCACGGGGCCACCGGGTCGCGGCAGACGAGGATCGGCAGGTGCTGCTCCTCGTTGGACAGGCCGACACCGTTGTCGATCCGGCCGCGCCGCTCGCACGAGGCGAACGACCGCGCGTAACCGGCCGGGTCGTCGGTCACGACCACCGCGACCCGCGCCGAGGTGGGCGGCGGGCCGTACCGGTAGAGCTCGTTGTGGCCGCTGTAGACGGCGGGCAGCCCGTACCGCCGGGCGTAGCGGGTCAGCGCGCCGGCCTCGCCGTAGTTCTCGGTGAGGAGCACGGCCCGCGCCCGGTCCGCGGGCGGCAGGTCCCGGACCACGGCGGCGACCCGCGCGGCGAACTCCGGCCAGCCGACCGACTCGCGCGCCACCTCGTTCAGCGCGGCGACCGGGGTCCCCTCCAGGGACGCGGGCGGGACGACCGGCAGCGCGACGACGGCCGACACGAGCGCGCCGGCGGCCAGGAACCCGCCGAGCAGCGCGCGCCGTCCCGCCCGCCCCGGCGGTCGCTCCGTCGCCCGTCCCGCCGCCCGCTCCGCCGTCTCTTCCGCCGGCCGTCCCGCCGCCCGCTCCGCCGTACGCCCCGCGCCGGACATCCAGCGTTCGGCGGGGCCGCAGCCCGCCGCGAAGAGCAGCACGAGCAGGCCCGCGACGTAGTCGGCACGCCCTCCCGAGTACAGCACCAGCGCGCAGGCCACCGGGTAGGCCAGGGCGAGGCACCGCAGGCGCGGCTCCCGCCACAGCCGTACGAAACCGGCCACCTGGAGCACGGCCTGGACCGGCCCGAGCAGCAGGATCTGCAGCGGCACGAACATGACCCGGTTCTCCGCGCCGTCGTCCGCCTCCAGCGCCGCGGCCATCTGCAGCTGCGGCCAGCCGTGCGTCGCCTGGTAGACCAGGTTGGGCGCGGCGAGCACCAGGGCCACCAGGACGCCGAGCCAGAGCCGGCGGTCCCGCAGCACGTCGCGCGGGCCGACGGCCAGGACACCCACGCCCACGGCGACCAGGAGCAGCACGACGAGCTGCCGGTTGTAGGTCGCGACGCCCGCGACGGCCCCCACCGCGAGCCACCAGCGGCCGTCGCCCCGCAGCGCCCGGACGCAGAACAGGATCGCCGCGACCCACAGCGGCAGGTCGGCGCTCAGGGTGAGCAGGGTGTGCCCGGCGACCAGGACCAGGGTCGTGGCGGCGACGCCCGCCGCGGCGACGATCCGGGCGGTCCGTCCGCCGCCCAGTTCCCGGGCCAGCAGGGCCGTCAGGACCACCACGAGGGCCGCGGACAGGGCGGGGAGGACGCGCAGCGCGGTCACGCCGTCCCCGAACAGCCCGATCGAGACGCGGGCGATCATCGGGGTCAGCGGCGGGGTGTCGAAGTATCCGAGCGCCGGGTGCTCGCCCAGCAGGCGGAAGTACAGCTCGTCACGGTGGTACCCGTAGCGGGGGCTCACCGCCAGCAGCGCGGCGAGGGTGGCCAGAGCGGTCACGGCGACGGGCACGCGAGCGGAACGGGGGGTTTCCGGCACCCCGCCATCATCTTCCTCCGGCGCCGTCATGACCATGGGGTACGGCCGGCCCGGCGGAGGCGCCCGGGAACCGCTCGGGCGACCGGGCCGTCTCCGGCCGTGCCGCCCACTCCCCGGAGCCTCCGCCGAGGCCGTCCCACGAGGAGACCCCGCTCCACGATGAAGCCTCACCCCATGGTGAAGCCGATCACCCGTCCGGCCAGCACGACCAGCCACCGGCCGCACCCGCACCGCGCGTAGCCCACCGTCCCCTCCGCGCTGCCGTGGGTGGAGGCCGTGACGCCCGCCCGCCCGCACGCCGGACAGTCGGGACCCGTTTCCGCCGCGATCTCGTCGATCATGCCACCAGCGTGATGTCATTGTTCAATGCATTTCAACCCTTACGGCGGCGCCGCCGCCCAGCTCGCCGCCGCGCTGGTGAACCTGGAGCCCGGCACCCCGCCTGAGACGATCACCGAGGTGCTGCGGGAGCACGACTACCGTCCCTTCCGGCAGGTGAACCCCACCGAGGCGGCGGAGCTGCTGCGCTGGGCCGACCGGCTGCGCCCGGTCTTCGCCGACGCCGACCTCGACCGCCGGGTGGAGGCGGTCAACGCCCTGCTGGCCGTCACCGTCAGCCGGCCGTACATCTCCCGGCACGACGGCCGCGCGCCGCACCTGCACTTCGCCCACGAGCGGGGGCCCATCGTCGACCGGCTGCGGGCCTACACCGCCTCCGGCCTGGCCCACGCGATCTGCGAGGACCACACCCGGCTGGGCGTGTGCGACCGCCCCGGCTGCGACGTGGCCTACGTGGACACCTCCCGCAACGGCCGGCGCCGCTTCTGCGGCGTCCGCTGCGCCAACCGGGTCTACGTCGCCGGCCACCGGAGCCGTACGGCCGGTGCGCCGACCGGGTCCACGCGGCCGGCCACCGGAGCCGTACGGCCGTGACCTCGGACGGCTTGAGCCGGCTGTGACCCGCCTTCCCTCCGCCGCGCACCGGGCACGACGGCGCGTACCAGATCGCCGTCACCCGAAATCCGGATGCCCGTCATCGAAACCGGCATGTACTCTTCCCGGGAGCTTGAGAGAGGGAAAACGCCGTGGGACACGTCGAGGTCGGGCATCTGACGTATGTGCTGCCGGACGGGCGGCCGTTGCTGAACGACGTGTCGTTCCGGATCGGCGACGGTGTCAAGGCCGCGCTCGTCGGCCCCAACGGCGCCGGAAAGACCACGCTCATGCGGCTCATCGCGGGCGACCTCCAGCCGGTCGACGGGAGCGTGGCGAGCTCCGGCGGGCTCGGGATCATGCGGCAGTTCATCGGCGGCATCCGCGACGGGCGGACCGTCCACGACCTCCTCCTCAGCGTCGCCCCCGAACGCGTACGGCAGGCCGCCGAGCGCCTGGAGGCCGCCGAGCTCGTGATGATGGAGCGCGAGGACGAGAAGGCCCAGATGCGCTACGCGCAGGCCATCACCGACTACACCGACGCGGGCGGCTACGACATCGAGGTGCTCTGGGACACCTGCACGATGGCCGCCCTCGGCGTGCCGTACGACCGGTGCAAGTACCGCGAGGTCAACACGCTGTCGGGCGGCGAGCAGAAGCGGCTGGTGCTGGAGGCGCTGCTGCGCGGGCCCGACCAGACGCTGCTGCTGGACGAGCCGGACAACTACCTCGACGTGCCGGGGAAGCTCTGGCTGGAGCGGGCGCTGCGCGAGACGCCCAAGACCGTGGTGCTGGTCAGCCACGACCGGGAGCTGCTGGCCAACGCCGCCGACCGGATCATCACCGTCGAGTCGGGCAACATCTGGGTGCACGGCGGGGGCTTCCGCACCTACGCCCAGGCGCGCCGGGAGCGCAACGAGCGCCTCGACGAGCTGAAGAGGCGCTGGGACGAGGAGCACGCCAAGCTGAAGCAGCTGGTCAACACGCTGAAG
The DNA here is from genome assembly GCF_013409935.1 of Streptosporangium sandarakinum. Taxonomy (GTDB): domain Bacteria; phylum Actinomycetota; class Actinomycetes; order Streptosporangiales; family Streptosporangiaceae; genus Streptosporangium; species Streptosporangium nondiastaticum. Next base: position 3,800,378 of record NZ_JACCCO010000001.1, read on the forward strand.
AACAAGGCGAAGTACATGGACACCATGGCCGCCGCCTACCACTCCGCGCAGACCCGGCTGCGCAGGTTCGAGGAGGCCGGCCCGCCCGAGGCCGCGCCCAAGGAGCAGTTCATCAGCATGCGCCTCAAGGGCGGCCGGACCGCCAAGCGGGCGGTGATCTGCGAAGGCCTGGAGCTCACCGGCCTGATGAAGCCGTTCGACCTGGAGATCTGGTACGGCGAGCGGGTCGCCGTCCTCGGCTCCAACGGTTCCGGCAAGTCGCACTTCCTGCGCCTGCTGGCCGGCGAGGACGTCCGGCACACCGGCGTGGCCAGGCTCGGAGCCCGGGTCGTGCCCGGCCACTTCGCCCAGACCCACGCCCGCCCGGAGCTGATCGGCCGGACGCCGTGCGAGATCGTCATGACCGAGCACGCCCGGCTGAAGAACGAGGCGATGAAGGCGCTGGCCCGCTACGAGCTGGCCGGGGACGTCGCCGAGCAGCGGTTCGGGACTCTGTCGGGCGGGCAGCAGGCGCGGCTGCAGATCCTGCTGCTGGAGCTGTCGGGCACGACGCTGCTGCTGCTCGACGAGCCGACCGACAACCTCGACCTCGCCAGCGCCGAGGCGCTGCAGGAGGGGCTCGACGCCTTCGACGGCACCGTGGTCGCGGTCACCCACGACCGCTGGTTCGCCGACGACTTCGACCGCTACCTGGTGTTCGGCTCCGACGGCAAGGTCTACGAGGCCCCCGAGCCGGTCTGGGACGAGAGCCGGGTGGTCCGCGCGCGGTAGGGCCGCCCGGACCCGCGGCCTGCCCGCCGATGCCGGGACGCAGGCCCGGGATCCGCCCCCGGCCACCGATCGGAAACGGTAAAGAATGCCGCCGTTCCCCGTGTGTCCCCTGGGGGACGTCCCGAATACGGGTTATCACCATGGGGTGACGCACAGCACCCGAATCGTCGGCGTTATCGCCCTGCTGCTCCTGGCCGGATGCTCCTCCGGCACGGAGAAGCGGCAGGCGGCCCCGCTCCGGCCGCTCACGGTCAGGGAGCAGGTCTCCTCCGTCGTCAAGGGCGACGACGGCTACGTCGTGAACTGGGCCGGGGTGCTCTCCAACGCCAACCCCTGGCACTTCGGGGAGCACGTGGTGGCCACGGTGGTCGCCAAGGACGCCCTGGGCCGGGAGATCGTGCGGACCGAGCAGCAGCTGGACGCGGTGCCGCCGGGCGGGACGCTCCCCTTCAGCGGCCAGACGACCGCCGCGCGCAAGCCCTCGCAGGTCACCGTCACCTACGGCTCCGCCCAGTGGCGCCCGGCCGCCCGGATCGTCTCGGCCTTCGAGGACTTTCCCGTCACCGGCGTCCTGACGGCCCGGCAGGACCACGGCTACCTCGTCACCGGGTACGTCGGCTCGCCGTACCGCCTGCCGGCCGGGAACCTGGTGGTCACCGCGCTACTGCGGGACCGGGACGGCAGGCTGCTCGGCGGGGGCAGCACGTTCGTGGACGACGTCCGGGCGAACGCCAAGCGCAGGTTCATCCTGAACATCCAGAGCGTCCAGGACACCGGGAAGATCGACCGGGCCGAGGTGCACGCCGGCACCTGGGGGTCGACCAGCCGCCCGTACGACGCGCTGGCCCTCGGCGGCATCGTCCCGGTCAACACGGCCAAGCCGACCACGGCGCCCTTCGCCAAGGACCGGGGCAGGCCCGCCACGCTCACCGCCGACGCCCGCCCCTGACGACCCGGCCGCGTCACGGATCCGGCGGATCACCGTGAACCCCCGCAGTCCAAAGGGACCCGTCCCCGAGGCCGGAGAGGACCGGTTGTCCGCTTCGCCGACGGAACGTTGACAACGGCCGTCAACGCGAAGGAATCGGTAGAACTTTCAGTTACCAATCGTTTACCGTCTGTCACATGGACAACGGTGTTCTGGTCGAAGCCCTCCGCGGGCGTGAGCCCGGCGCTCTCGCCGCGCTGTACGACTTCCACGCCCCGGGCCTCTACCAATACTGCTGGTTCATGCTGGGCGGCCCCGACGGGGCTCAGGTGGCGCTCCGCGACACCATGATCACCGCGGAGGCCCGCGTCCACGAGCTCGCCGACCCCGGCCTGCTGCGGGCGTGGCTGTACGCACTCGCTCGGGGGGAGTGCGTACGGCGACGCCCCGCGGCCGGCCCGGAGCCGGGGATGCCGGGCCCGGCGGCCGCGGACCTCGCGGCCCCCGGCCCGGAGGCCCCGGCTTCGGCGGCCCCGGCTTCGGAGGCCGCGCGGCCCGGCTCCCCGCGATCCGGAGCCGCCGCTCCGGCGTCCCCGGGGGACGGCGCCACCGGCCCGGCCGCGTCGGCGTGGCGCGCCGTCCGCAGCCTGTCCCCGCAGGACCAGGAGGTCCTCGAACTCCTCCACCGGCACGGGTTGTCCGTCGCCGACCTGGCAAGGGTGCTGGGGGTGCCGGTCAGGCGGGCCGGCGCGATGGACGACGCGGCGCGGGAGCGGCTCCGCGACGCGATCACGGTGGAGGTCCTCGCCCACCGGGGCCACCACGACTGCGCGGACCTGGCGCGGTCTCTGGACGGACCACCCGGCCGCCTCACCCCGCAGGCCCGGCGGCGGGCCGCCGGCCACGTGAGCGGCTGCGACGCCTGCGCCCCGCACCGGGCCCGGCAGGTCTCCGCGGGCAAGGTCCTCGCGGTCCTGCCGCCGGTCGTGCCGCCCGGGACGCTGCGCGTGCGGGTGATGAGCTGCTTCACCGACCCCGACCTCGTCCCCTACCGCCGCTACGTCGCCCGGAGGGCCGGTCTGCTCGACGCCGCCGGGTTTCCCCGCCGCCCGGACCACCGGAAAGGCCGCGGGGCTCGCGTTGTGGCCGGCGCGGTGGCTGCGCTCGCGGCGACGGCCGCCGTGGCGGTGATGTCCGTCCAGCTCATCGGTGAGTTCGGCGAGGACGCCGCCGGCGCGCCGGAGACGCGGCCGGTGACGGGGGAGCCGCCCGGCACCCTCCTGTCGCGGGCCCCCGGCCCGGCCGGTCCTCCGGCGGTCCTGAGATCCCTGGACGGGCGGGAGGCCGCACGATCGGCCGGGTCCGGGCCGCCCCGGCCGATCGTGCCGATCGCCTTCACCGGGCCCGGAGGGGCGGACGACCGGCACGTCGGGGGTCCCGTTCCGGAGCCCCTGCCACCACCGGTCCCCACTCCGGCCCCCACCCCGGGCCACGAGCCGGCCCCCACGCCCACGGCCGGACCCACTTCGGCACCCACCTCAGCACCCACCGCGGCGCCCTCCGCGCGGCCCACCCGGACCGGGGCCACCGGCGGAGGCCCGACCGGCGGCCCGATCATCGGGCCCGGTGGCACCGACGACCATGACGGCCATGGCGGGCATGGAGGCCCTGACGGCTCCGGCGGACGACCCGGTGGTTCCGGTGACCCCGACGGGTGGCCCGGCTCCCACCGGCCCGGCCCGCCCGCGTCCGAGTGGCGTCCTCCGCGGCGCGACGTGCCGCGGGAGCATCACTCGCGAGGGCATCACCACGCGGACCGGCCCGACCGGCCCTGTCCGCCCGGCTCCCGGCCCACCCCGGCCACCCCGGATCAGCCCGCCGTGCCCTCGGGGCCGGAGCGGCCCGCCGCTGCTTCGGAGTGGCAGCGTCCCTAGATCTCGCCGCGCGCCGCTGGACGCCCCGGCGGTTCCGGCGACCCCGACGGGTGGCCCGCCTGTCCGGCGGATCGCTCACGTTACGTGAGTTGAATGTGTGCGCAGAGTGACGAATGGGAATCCTGAGGCAATCAGTGATCACGCTGTGACGTGCATCGGCACAGTGCCACACGGTGATTCGGAGATTGGACGCATGCGTTCCGCGGGGAAGAAACGACGCCACTGCCACGCCGTGGCGATGGCGGGCCTGGCCTGCTGCCTGATCACGGGCGCGGGATTGCCCGTCCACGCGCGGCAGGGCAGGCCGGGCCCGTCCGCCGACGAGGTGGCGGAGGCCCGGTCCAGAGCCGTCGAGCGAAATAAACAGGCGCGCGCGGCCGCCGACCGGCTCGCGAGCGCCCGGAAGGGGGCGGCCGAGCTGGCCGCCAGAGTGAGGAGACTGACCGAGATCCATGACGGCGAGCTGGCCGAGGCGGCCCGAGCACGGATGCTGGCCGAACAGGCGGGTGAGCGGGCCCGCGAGGCCGAGGCCGAGCTGGAACGGGCCGGGTTCCCCGACCGGTACGGAGCCCTCGCCTCAGCGGTCCTCCCATCCCGGCCCCCCTTTCCGGTCCTCTCCCCGGCAGGTCCCCCTCCACCCCCGGCGGGACCCCCGCAGCACCCCTCCCTTCCCGCCCCGGCGGGCCTCTCACCGCGGCTCGCCCTCCCCGGGATGAACCCTCCGCCACCAGCCGGCTTCTCCGGTACGGAGCCCTCGCCGTGGCCGCCCTCCTCCGGTGCGGACCTCTCGCCACGGCCTCTCTCCTCCGGCGCGCGGTCCGTCCCCTCAGGCGCGGACCTCCTCACGCGTTCCCTCCCCGTCGGCGGGGGCCTTCCGGCGCCGTCCGCCGTTCCCCTCGCGGGCGACTTCCCGGCCGGGTTCACGGTCCCCTCACTCCAGGAGACCCTCGCCTACGGAGCGGAGGGAGCGCCGTCGACGGGCGAGAGGCTCGACGGGCTGCGGCGGGCCCGGGACTTCTTCCTCGCGCTCGGCGCCCGCGCCGAGGACGCCCGGGTACGGCATCAGGCGGCGGCGAGCCGGGCCGCCGCCGAGCGGGCGGTGGCCGAGGCGGACGCGGCCGCCCGGCTGGCCGAGGTGCGGCGGATCACGGCCGAGCGGACCCGTCTGTGGGACAGGGCTTCCGCGGCCAGGAGCGCCGCGGCCCGCCTCGCCGGACAGCGGCGCGCCACGCGGGGCCGTACCGGGCACGCCGGACATGCGCCGGCCGGCCGTACCGGGACCGTACGGCATGCGGCACGCGGCCGTACCGGGGGCGTGGGGCCGGTGGGTCCCCTGGGGTTCGTCCGGGGCGGGTCCGCCGGCCCGTGGGCGTACGGCGGGATCAGGCTCGTACGGCGCGCGGTGCTGGGTCGTACCGGAGGTCCGGCCGGATGGGCAGGGGCGGCCCGGTGGACCCGGCGGCCGGCGGGGGCGCTCAGGACGGGGCACCCGGCCGGAGCCCGTGTCGGCGGGAGTCGTTTCGCGGAAGGCCGCGTGATCGGGGCCCGTGCCGCCGGGAACCGCCTCGCCGGAGGCCGGGTGATCGGGGCCCGCGCCGCGGGAGGCCGCGTGGTCGGAAGCCGCCTCGCCGGAGGCCGCGTGGCCGGGGAACGTGTCGCCGGGGCCCGCGTGATCGGAGGCCGTACCCTGCGGGGGCGTTCCGGGGGCGACTCCTGGGGGAGGGGCGCGGGCGGCGGATGGCCGGAGCCGGACTGGTGGCTCGACCCCGCTCCGTGGCAGATGCCCGGCGACGTCGTCGCCGACTGGGCGCTCACGCAGCTCGACAAGCCGTACGTCTGGGCGGCCAGCGGGCCCCGCGGCTACGACTGCTCGGGGCTGGCCATGCGGGCGTGGGAACGGGCCGGGATCAGGCTGGACCACTGGACGGGCTCCCAGTGGACGTCGGGACGGCACATACGGCTCGACCGGCTCCACCGGGGCGACCTGCTGTTCTTCGGCCGGCTCACCGGAAACCCCGCGGACGTGCGGCACGTGGGGATCTACATCGGCGGAGGGCTGATGGTGCACGCCCCGCAGACCGGGGACGTCGTGCGGATCGCGCCGATGTGGCGCGGTGACCTCGTCGGCGCCACCCGCCCGGCGTGACGCCCGGTGGCCGTCCGTTCAGCCGTCGGCCCGGCCGCGCCGGCCAGACACCGCCTGCCCGGCGGTCGTCCGTCCGGCGGACACCCGCGCCGTGACCGCCGGCCCGGCGATCGCCCGTCTGGCGACCGCCGGGCCGGCGACCGTCCGCTCAGTGCTCGCCGGCGGTCTCCGCCCGCTTGATCGAGCGCGCGATCTCCTCCTCGGCCTCGACCCGGCCGACCCAGTTGGCGCCCTCGACGGACTTGCCGGGCTCCAGGTCCTTGTAGACCTCGAAGAAGTGCTGGATCTCCAGCCGGTCGAACTCCGCCACGTGGTGGATGTCGCGGATGTGCTCCATCCGGGGGTCGGTGGCCGGGACGCACAGGACCTTGTCGTCGCCGCCCTTCTCATCGGTCATGCGGAACATGCCGACCGCGCGGCACTTGATCAGGCAGCCGGGGAAGGTCGGCTCCTGGAGCAGCACCAGCGCGTCGAGGGGGTCGCCGTCTTCACCGAGGGTGTTCTCGATGAAGCCGTAGTCTGCGGGGTACTGCGTGGAGGTGAAGAGCAGCCGGTCGAGCCTGATCCGTCCGGTCTCGTGGTCCACCTCGTACTTGTTCCGCTGTCCCTTGGGAATCTCAACGAGAACGTCGAACTCCACCGCTGTTCCTCCGCTCAAGCCCCCGGGTACACCCGGATGGGCATTAGTGTCTCGTAGGCGTTGAACCTGTTGGGTACCGTTTGGCGAAAGGTCGGCGACGTGATGCGGCGCGAGCGGTTGGTGGCCTTGGTCACTCTCGTCTTGCTGCAGCTTTTCGTCGTCGCGGCCGGTGCCCACCTGCTCACCAGCGACCTGCTGACCAAGAAGGCGCCCGAGTCGACCGCTTCGGCCGAGCCGCCTCCCGTCCCGGTCGTCACCGCGGGTCCGGTGCTGGTCTCGGGGGGGAACGGACCTCTCCCTGCCAAGGGTACTTTGACCGGGGCTCTCACCAAGGCGCTGGGGGACCCCGCACTGGGCAAGAGGGTCGGCGGAGCGGTCCTCGACGTCCAGACCGGTGGTGTGATCTTCGCCGGCGACGCCGAGACGGGCATCACCCCGGCCTCCACCACCAAGGTCGTCACCTCGGTCGCCGCGCTGGCCTCTCTCGGGCCGGACGCCAGGCTGAGCACGCGCGTGGTGCGGGGGGCGACCGCGAACTCGATCGTCCTGGTCGGCGGGGGCGACCCCACGCTCGCCGGTCCCAAGCCGCTCGCCGGCCCGGTCTACCCCGTGCAGGCGTCCCTGCCGGTCCTCGCCCGGCGGACGGCCAAGGCCCTGAAGGCGGCCGGGATCACCAAGGTCTCCGTGACCTACGACGACAGCCTCTACACCGGCCCGCGCGTCCCTCCGTCCTGGAAGCCCAACTACATTCCCGACGGCGAGGCCGCCCCGGTCACGGCCCTCATGGTCGACGAGGGCAGGGTCACGCCGGGCGTCCGCCAGCGGGTCGCCGACCCCTCCCGGACGGCGTACCGGGTGTTCACCACCCTGCTGCCCAAGTACGGCGTCGCGGTCTCCGGCGGCGGCGCCACGCGGGGCAGGGCCCAGGCCGGCGCCCAGGAGATCGCCAGGGTCGACTCCGCGCCCGTCTACGCCCTGGTCGAGCGGGCACTGACGCTCAGCGACAACGACCTGGCCGAGGCGCTGGCCCGGCAGGTCGCCCTCAAGGAGGGCCTGCCGGCCTCCTTCGACGGCGGGGCGGCGGCCGTGCGGAAGGTGCTGGCCAGGCTGGGTGTGACCCAGGGCGTGCAGGTCTTCGACGGCAGCGGGCTGTCCCCTGACAACCGCATCGCCCCGGCGAGCCTGGCCCGGCTGGTCGCGCTGGCGGCCTCCCCGGCCAACCCCCACCTGCGTTCGGTGATCAGCGGCATGCCGATCGCCGGGTTCACCGGCACCCTCGGTCACCGCTTCACCAAGAACCAATCCGTCTACGGCCTGGTGCGCGCCAAGACCGGCACCCTCAACGGCGTCAACACCCTGACCGGGGTGACGACCACGCGGGAGGGCCGGCTGGTGGCGTTCGCCTTCATGGCGGACGACGTCCCGCCCGGGTGGGGCAAGGCGGAGGCGGCCCTCGACAGGCTCGCCGCGAGGGTCGCCGCGAGCTGACGCCCGCCATGGGCTGACGCCCGCCGCGGGCCGGTGCCCACCGCGCGTGCCGCGGCCGGGACGGCTCCGGCGCCCGCCGCGGAGCCGCTCAGGGGTGGCCGGACCGTCGCCGGCGGCCGATTCCCACGACTTCCCGCGGCTTCCCACGACGTGGACGACGCGGATGGCGCGATCGGGACGCTCACCACGTACGGTGGACGGTATGCAGGTGATCGACTGGGATCTTGCCGTAGCGACCGGAACGCGCCTGGTGCGCCCCGGGCCGCAAGTGAGCCGAGAGGAGGCCCGCCAGGCCGTCGCGCAACTGCGGCGGCTGTCCCGTGAGGCCGAGGGGCACGTCCGCGAGTTCACCCGAATCGACACCGAGACCGCGCCACAGCCGGCGACGATCGTCGACCGTCCCGGCTGGATCAAGGCCAACGTCGCCGGTTTCCGGGTGGTGCTGGAACCGCTGACCGACCGGCTGGCCGCCCGCGGGGCGCAGACCCCGGCGATCGTGACCTCGATGGGCGCGCGCGTCACCGGCGTCGAGGTCGGCGCGGTGCTGGCCTTCCTGGCGTCCCGCGTCCTCGGCCAGTACGAGCTGTTCCTGCCGCCGGATCCCAGGGGTGAGGCGCCCACCGGCCGCCTGACCCTGGTCGCCCCCAACATCGTGCACACCGAGCAGGAGCTCGACGTCAACCCGGACGACTTCCGTCTCTGGGTCTGCCTGCACGAGGAGACCCACCGGGTGCAGTTCACCGGCGTTCCGTGGCTGCGCGAATACGTCCGCTCCCAGACCACGCAGTTCCTGCTCGCCTCGGACATCGACCTGAGCACGCTCCTGGAGCGGTTCCGCTCGGCCGCCGACGCGGTGGCCGACGCCGTCCGGGGCGGCGAGGGCAACCTGATCGACGCGATCCAGACGCCCGAGCAGCGGGCGATCCTCGACCGGCTCACCGCGGTGATGACCCTGGTCGAGGGGCACGGCGACTACGTCATGGACGCCGTCGGGCCGTCCGTGGTCCCCTCGGTCGCCGAGATCCGCGGCAAGTTCCACCACCGCCGCGAGGGCGGTTCGCGGTTCGACCGCACGATCCGCAGGCTGCTCGGGATCGACCTCAAGATGAAGCAGTACGCCCAGGGCTCCGCCTTCGTCCGCGCGGTCGTCGACCGCGTGGGCATGGACGGCTTCAACAAGGTCTGGACGTCTCCCGAGACCCTCCCCACCACGGACGAGATCGCCCACCCCGAGCGGTGGGTGGCCAGGGTGGCCGAGGCGAAGGCCGTTCCCGGAGTCGGCGGCGGCACTCCCCTTCCGGCGGGTGGCGACGGCGCCGCCCCGAAGACGGGCGACGCCGGAGAGAGCGCCCCAGGCGCCGGAGACGGCACTTCGGACACCGGGGACACCCCGAAGCCCGACGGCGCCGAGGGCTGACGACGGGCCTCGGCGAGGCCGGTGGCGCCGACGGTCGCCCCGAGGCCGGACAATGGCGGGCATGGGTCCGCCTCCGGCCGTCGCCGACGTCCGCCGTGCCGTACGGCACGCGCTGGGTGATCTGGCGCCCGGTTCCCTCGTGCTCGTCGCGTGCAGCGGCGGCGCCGACTCCCTGGCGCTGGCCGCCGCCACGGGTTTCGCCGCGCCCCGCGCGGGCCTGCGCGCCGGCCTGGTGACCGTCGACCACGGCCTGCAGGAGGGCTCCGCCGCCCGGGCCGCCGACGTCGTACGGCTGGCGCACGCCCTCGGGCTCGACCCCGCCGAGGCGCCGGCCGTCCACGTAGGCACCGCCGGGGGACCTGAGGCCGCGGCCAGGGAGGCCCGGTACGGCGCGCTGGCGGAGGCGGCGGGGCGGCTGGGCGCCGCGGCCGTGCTCCTCGGGCACACCAGGGACGACCAGGCCGAGACCGTGCTGCTCCGCCTGGCCAGGGGCAGCGGCACCCGGTCGCTGGCGGGCATGCCGGCCCGTGCCGGGCTGTACCGGCGGCCGTTCCTGGAGCTGGGCAGGCGGACGACCGCGGCGGCCTGCGCCGCGCTGGGCCTCGTCCCCTGGGAGGACCCGCACAACGTCGACGACCGCTACGCCCGCGTCCGGGTCCGGCGGCGGCTGCTGCCCGCCCTGGAGGAGGAGCTCGGCCCCGGGGTGACCGAGGCGCTGGCCCGGACCGCGTCCCTGTGCCGGGACGACGCCGACGCCCTCGACGGCTGGGCGGACGAGGTCTACGCCCGCGCCGCCGTCGCCGATTGCGCTCTTAGCGATATCGGTGGGGTCGCGCTGGCCGTACCGGAGCTGGAGAAGGCGCCCGCGGCGGTCCGCCGGCGGGTGCTGCGGCGAGCCGCGGTCGAGGCGGGCTCGCCTCCGGGCACGCTGGCGGCCGGGCACGTCCTGCGGATCGACAGCCTGGTCACCGGCTGGCGGGGGCAGCGGCGCGTGGAGGTCCCCGGGGGGATTGGGGTGGTCCGCCGGTATGGCACCCTGGTGTTCGCCAGACAGCCAGCCAGTCCCGCTTCGTAAGGAAATCCCAGGTGGACGCAGCCGACATGGACAAGGATCTCGCTCGGGTCCTCATCTCCGAGGACGAGCTCCAGGCCAAGATCAAGGAGTTGGCGGCCCGGATCGACGAGGACTACGCGGGCCAGGACCTGCTGATCGTGGGCGTGCTCAAGGGGGCGGTCATGGTCATGGCCGACCTGGCCAGGGCGCTGCACCTGCCGGTCCAGATGGACTGGATGGCCGTGTCGTCCTACGGCGCCGGCACCAAGTCCTCGGGTGTCGTGCGGGTGCTGAAGGACCTCGACACCGACATCGCGGGGCGTCACGTGCTGGTCGTCGAGGACATCATCGATTCCGGCCTGACCCTTTCCTGGCTGGTCCACAACCTGAAGTCGCGCAACCCCGCCTCGGTGGAGATCTGCGCCGCGCTGCGCAAGCCGGACGCGGTCAAGGTTCCGATCGATGTGAAATACATCGGATTCGACATCCCCAACGAGTTCGTGATCGGGTACGGCCTGGACTACGCCGAGCGCTACCGGAACCTCCCTTTCATCGGGACTCTCGCGCCGCACGTGTACGGAGAGGCCTGAAAAGTACGCCCTGCGCGAAGCGGGCCGTCCGAAAAGGCGACATCGCCCGCTGCGGCAGGGAACACACACCCACCTGACGTACGTTGGTAGGGCAAAGCCGGTGCTGCCTGAGCGGTTACCCTGCGCGGCACGCCGGTGTACCTTCGGACTTCTAAGAGAAGGCCTACAGCGCCGTCTCTGGGTAGTCAGTTGGAAGCGGTTAGGGATGCCGCAACCCCGGGCTCGCCCGGGGTCTCCAGGCCATGGTCAGGAAGGGACGGGCCCGCCGGGGTTCCGCATCGGATGGATCTCAAGCGATTTACACGTGGGCCACTGCTGTGGATCCTGGGCATCGTCGTCTTGCTCTTGCTCGTCAGCACCATGTGGGGTGGCGACGGCAGCTTCGAGAAGAGGGACACGTCCCAGATCGTCAGCTGGATCAACGAGGGCAAGGTCTCCAACGCCAAGATCATCGACAAGGATCAGCGCATCGAGGTCACACTGGCCGACGGCAAGCGCTACTACTCCTCGTGGGTGACCGGCCAGGGAGTCCAGCTCGCCGACCAGCTCCAGACAGCGCAGAATGCCGGAAAGCTCTCCAAGGGCTACACCGTCGACGTGCCGAAGGAGAACATCCTCGTCGGCCTCGTGGTGAGCTTCCTGCCGATCATCCTCATCGTCCTGATCTTCTTGTTCGTCATGAACCAGATGCAGGGTGGCGGCTCGCGGGTGATGAACTTCGGCAAGTCGAAGGCCAAGCTCATCACCAAGGACACCCCCAAGACCACCTTCGCCGACGTCGCCGGCGCGGACGAGGCCATCGAGGAACTGCAGGAGATCAAGGAGTTCCTGCAGGCCCCGGCCAAGTTCCAGGCGATCGGCGCCAAGATCCCCAAGGGCGTCCTGCTGTACGGCCCGCCCGGAACCGGCAAGACCCTGCTCGCCAGGGCGGTCGCCGGTGAGGCCGGGGTGCCGTTCTACTCGATCTCCGGTTCCGACTTCGTCGAGATGTTCGTCGGCGTCGGCGCCTCCCGGGTGCGCGACCTGTTCGAGCAGGCCAAGGCGAACGCCCCGGCGATCATCTTCATCGACGAGATCGACGCGGTGGGCCGTCACCGCGGCGCCGGTCTCGGCGGCGGTCACGACGAGCGCGAGCAGACGCTGAACCAGCTCCTCGTCGAGATGGACGGCTTCGACGTCAAGGGCGGCGTGATCCTCATCGCCGCGACCAACCGGCCCGACATCCTCGACCCGGCGCTGCTGCGTCCCGGCCGGTTCGACCGCCAGGTCACCGTCGACCGCCCGGACCTGGAGGGCCGCAAGGGCATCCTCAAGGTCCACGGCCGCGGCAAGCCGTTCGCCGAGGGCGTCGACCTCGACGTCATCGCCCGCCGTACCCCCGGCTTCACCGGCGCCGACCTGGCCAACGTGATCAACGAGGCCGCGCTGCTCACCGCCCGCGCCGACCAGAAGCTGATCACGATGGAGACCCTTGAGGAGTCCATCGACCGCGTCATGGCCGGCCCCGAGCGCAAGTCCCGGGTCATGTCGGACCAGGAGAAGAAGATCATCGCGTACCACGAGGGCGGTCACGCCCTGGTCGCGCACGCGCTGCCCAACTCCGACCCGGTCCACAAGATCACGATCCTGTCCCGCGGCCGCGCCCTCGGTTACACGATGACGCTGCCCATGGAGGACAAGTTCCTCGCGACCCGCTCGGAGATGATGGACCAGCTCGCGATGCTGCTGGGCGGCCGCACGGCGGAGGAGCTCGTGTTCCACGAGCCCACCACCGGCGCCTCCAACGACATCGAGAAGGCCACCTCCATCGCCCGGCGCATGGTCACCGAGTACGGCATGAGCGAGCAGCTCGGCGCCCGCAAGTTCGGCACCGGTCAGGCCGAGGTCTTCCTGGGCCGCGAGATGGGCCACGAGCGCGACTACTCCGAGAAGATCGCCTCGGCGATCGACGAGGAGGTCCGCCGCCTCATCGAGTCCGCGCACGACCAGGCGTGGGAGATCCTCGTCGAGTACCGCGACGTGCTCGACAACCTGGTGCTGGAGCTGATGGAGAAGGAGACCCTCTCCCGCGAGCAGGTCCTCCAGATCTTCGCCCCGGTGGTCGTCAAGGAGAAGCGACCCTCCTACTCCGGTTACGGCAAGCGGCTGCCGTCCAACCGCCCGCCGATCCTCACCCCCAAGGAGCAGTCCGGCAACGGCGCGCTCCCGGCGGGTACGTCGGGCGTCTACCCGGACACCGCCCCGAGGGACGGTAGCTGAGCGTGGAAGTCGAACAGCCGGTGAGCGTCGACTCGGCCCGGATCGAGAAGGCCGTCCGCGAGATCCTCATCGCGATCGGTGAGGATCCCGACCGGGACGGCCTCCAGGAGACCCCGGCCCGGGTCGCCCGCGCCTACGCCGAGCAGTTCGCCGGACTGCGGCAGAGCCCGGAAGACGTGCTGACCACGGTCTTCGACGTCGACCACGACGAGATGGTGCTCGTCAGGGACATCGAGGTGTACTCCACCTGCGAGCACCACCTGGTGCCGTTCCACGGCGTCGCCCACGTCGGCTACATCCCCAACCAGAAGGGGCAGGTCACCGGCCTGTCCAAGCTGGCCAGGCTGGTCGACGTGTACGCCCGCCGCCCGCAGGTGCAGGAGCGGATGACCTCCCAGATCGCCGACGCGCTCATGCGGGTGCTGGAGCCCCGGGGGGTCATCGTCGTGATCGAGTGCGAGCACCTGTGCATGACCATGCGCGGTGTCCGCAAGCCCGGCGCGAAGACGATCACCTCGGCGGTGCGCGGCGACTTCCGCAACAGCGAGAAGACCCGCGCCGAGGCGATGTCGCTCATCATCCACTGAGCCCACCGAGCCCCCTGAGCCCACAGGATCCACCGGCCCGCCCGTCCACCGGGTCCGGGCCCCGAAGCCCCGCCGGAGCCGCCCCCGCGGTTCCGGCGGGGCTTCGCCGTACGGTACGGGCGAAAGGCTGTCGAGCCTCCCCGGATCGGGTTAGTATCGCCACACCTGCCGACCGTCCGGCATGCTCCGAGTTCCTGTTCCGAGCGCTTCCTCGATCGGCTGGCCGGGAAAGGCGACCCACGCGGAAGATGATCGCGAGAAGTGCCGTCCACCGCCCTCCGCGCCGTCCCGGCGCCTCCCGTCCCCCCGACCGGCCGGAACGGACCCGTCGTCCCGCAAGCCGGACCCACGATATGGGCGAAGTATGGGGAACGCCTAGGCTTGTCGGCATGACTACGTGGAAGGTGCCGGGGGTGCCCGGTCTCGGCCGGTGCCTGGTGATGGGCGTGGTCAACGTGACCCCCGACTCGTTCTCCGACGGCGGCCGCTGGTTCGACCCGAAGGCGGCCGTGCGGCACGGTCTGGAACTGGTCGAGCAGGGCGCCGACATCGTCGACGTGGGAGGGGAGTCCACCAGGCCCGGCGCGGCGCGCGTGCCGCTCGACGAGGAGCTGGCCCGGGTCGAGCCGGTCATCCGGGAGCTCAGCCGCGAGGGTGTCGCGGTCAGCGTCGACACCATGCGGGCCGAGGTCGCCCGGGCCGCCGTGGACGCCGGGGCCGTGCTGGTCAACGACGTCAGCGGCGGGCTGGCCGACCCGGAGATGCCGAGGGTCGTCGCCGCGACCGGCGTGACGTACGTGGTCATGCACTGGCGCGGCCACAGCCACGCGATGGAACGCCGCGCGGTCTACGACGACGTCGTGTCCGAGGTGCGCGAGGAACTGGCCAAGCGGGTGGCCTCGGTGCTGGCCGAGGGCGTCGCCGAGGAGCAGATCGTGCTCGACCCGGGGCTGGGCTTCTCAAAGAACGCCGAGCACAACTGGGCGGTGCTCGCCGGGCTCGACCGGCTCGCCGAGCTCGGCCACCCCCTGCTCATCGGGGCGTCCCGGAAGCGTTTCCTGGGGCGGCTGCTCGCCGAGCCGGACGGTACGCCACGGCCCTTCGACCGCAGCGACGACGCCACGCTCGCCGTGACGGCCATCGTCGCCCGGGAGGGGGCGTGGTGTGTGCGGGTGCACAACGTACGCCCGAACGCGGACGCCGTCCGCGTCGCCGCCGCCCTCCAGGGAGCGAGATCATGAGCGTCGACACCACCGCCGTCGAGACGGTCAACCAGGCGTTCTACACCGCGATCGAGAACGCCGACCTCGACCGGATGACCGAGATCTGGGCCGACGACATGGACGGCCGGCAGGTGAGCTGCGTGCATCCCGGGTGGCCGATCGTGTCGGGCCGCCCGGAGGTGCTGCGCTCCTGGGCGCTGCTCATGGCGAACACCCCCTACATCCAGTTCGTGCTGACCGACGTCCGGGTGATGGTGATGGGCGACGTCGCCATCCTCACCTGCGAGGAGAACATCCTCACCGCGGGCGACGAGGGTGATTCCAGCTTCGCCGCGGGCAAGGTGGTGGCGAGCAACACCTTCGTCAGGACGGCGGAGGGCTGGCGGCTCTGGCTGCACCACGGCTCGCCCGTGCTGCAGAGCGACGACGACGAGGAGGAGGACGAGGCGGCGTGACAGACCCGACCGGCACCGACCGGATCAGCGTGCGGGGGTTGCGGGCGAGAGGGCGGCACGGTGTGCTCGCGGCCGAGCGGGAGCTGGGCCAGGAGTTCGTGGTGGACGTCACGCTCTTCCTCGACACCGCCCCCGCGGCGGCCACCGACGACCTGACGAGGACCGTGCACTACGGCGAGCTCGCCCAGGAGCTGGTGAAGGTCGTGGAGGGCGAGCCGGTCGACCTGATCGAGACGCTCGCCCAGCGCCTGGCCGACGTCTGCCTGGCGTATGAGGCGGTGGAGTCGGCCGAGGTGAGCGTGCACAAGCCGGCTGCGCCGATCCCGCTGCCGTTCGACGACGTGGTCGTGACGATCAGGAGGAGCCGGGAGGGCCGCGGATGAAGGTCGTGCTGGCGCTCGGCAGCAACCTGGGCGACCGCTTCGACACCCTGCAGGGCGCGCTGGACGCGCTCTTCGACGCGCCGGGGTTCGGCTTCGTCGCGGTGTCGCCGGTCTACGAGACCGACCCGGTCGGCGGCCCCGAGCAGGGCCATTATCTCAACGCGGTGGTGATCGCCGAGAGCTCCCTGGACCCCCGGGCGATCCTCGAACGCGCTCAGAGCGTGGAGAACGCCTTCGGCCGGATCCGGATGGAACGCTGGGGGGCGCGCACCCTCGACGTCGACCTCATCATGGTGGGGGACGTCGTCTCCGGCGACCCCGAGCTGACGCTGCCGCACCCCCGGGCGCACGAGCGGGCGTTCGTGCTGGTGCCGTGGTCGCGGGTCGATCCGGAGGCGACGCTGGCCGGGCGGCGGGTCACCGACCTGCTGGCCGGGCTGGACCAGAAGGGCGTACGGCTGCGCGCCGATCTGACGCTGCAGAGGCCCGAGTGAAGCCCAGCCGCCCCGACGTGATCGTCGGGCTCATCGTCGTGTTCGGCGTCCTCACCTGGATCGCGCTGAAGCCGTTCTACTCGTCCCTGCCGACCGTGCCGTGGACGGCGATCCTGACGGTCTTCCTGCTGGCGATCGGCGAGGCGTACACCGGGTGGATGACCAGGGCCCGGATCAGGCGCAGGCCGGGCACCAAACCTGTCGAGCCGATGGCGGTGGCCCGCCTGGCGGCCCTGGCCCAGGCGTCGGCGTACGGCGGAGCCGTGTTCGCGGGTGTCTTCGCCGGGTTCGCCTTCTACACCGCCGACCTGCTGGAGCAGGGTGTGCCGCGCCGCGACTTCTTCATCGCCGGCGGCTCGTTCGTCGGGTGCGTGGCGCTGATCTGCGCGGCGCTGTACCTGGAGCACTGCTGCCGGGTGCCCAAGGACCCCACCGAGAAGGGCCAGGAAGCCGGGCGCTGAGATCCGCGTCCCGGCGACCGGCCGGGTCCGGCGTCGTGGTCCGCCGGTTCGCCGGGGCGCCGTCCGCCGGGCTACCGGAGACGCCGGGTCCGGCGCCGCGGCGTCACTTGTCGATGTCGCCGACCACGAAGAACATCGAGCCGAGGATGGCCACCATGTCGGAGACCAGGTGGCCGGGGAGCGTCTCGCGCAGCACCTGGACGTTGTTGTAGGAGGCCGAGCGGAGCTTCAGCCGCCACGGGGTCTTCTCGCCGCGTGAGACGAGGTAGTAGCCGTTGAGGCCGAGCGGGTTCTCCGTCCAGGCGTAGGTGTGGCCCTCGGGGACCTTGAGCACCTTGGGCAGGCGCTGGTTGATCGGTCCCGGCGGCAGATCGCGCAGCCGCTCCAGGCAGGCGTCGGCCAGGTCGAGGGATACCTTCACCTGCTCCAGCAGCACCTCGAACCGGGCGTGACAGTCGCCGGCCTCCCGGGTGACGACCCGAACCGGCAGCTCGCCGTAGGCGAGGTAGGGCTCGTCCCGGCGCAGGTCCATGTCCACCCCGGAGGCGCGGGCGATCGGGCCGCTCACGCCGTACTGCATGATCGTCTCGCGGTCCAGGACGCCCACCCCTCGGGTGCGGGCCAGGAAGATCTCGTTGTCCACGATCAGGTTCTCGATGTCGGGCAGCCGCCGCCGCACGTCGGCGACGGCCCGCGCGGCGCGGTCCGACCAGCCCTCGGGCAGCTCCTCCTTCAGGCCGCCGACCCGGTTGAACATGTAGTGCATCCGCCCGCCGGAGACCTCCTCCATCACGGCCTGGAGGGTCTCGCGCTCGCGGAACGCGTAGAAGACGGGGGTGATCGCGCCGAGTTCCAGCGGGTAGGAGCCGAGGAACATCAGGTGGTTGAGCACCCGGTTCAGCTCGGCCAGCAGTGTGCGGGTCCAGACGGCCCGGGGCGGCGTCTCCATGCCGAGCATCCGCTCCACCGCGAGCACCACGCCCAGCTCGTTGGCGAACGCCGACAGCCAGTCGTGCCGGTTGGCCAGCACGATGATCTGCCGGTAGTCGCGCACCTCGAACAGCTTCTCCGCGCCGCGGTGCATGTAGCCCACGATCGGCTCGGCCGAGCTGATCAGCTCGCCGTCCAGGGTGAGCCGCAGCCGCAGCACCCCGTGGGTGGAGGGGTGCTGCGGTCCGATGTTGAGGACCATGTCCTCGGTGGCGAGCTCCTTGCCCCGCGCGCCGGGAGCCGCCGGCCCGTCAACCGGGACCGGCCGTACGGCCTCCGCCCCGGCCCCGATGCCCACGTGCAGCTCCCGGGACGCCCCCTCGGCGTGACGCTCACTCATAGGGCCATGTTCCCACGTCAGCGCCGCGCGGCAATCTCCCGCAAAGCGGACACCAGCCGGTCCACGTGCTCGTCGGTGGTACCGATGCCGATCGACGCGCGGACGGCCGAGGCGGCCCCGTCGTCGCAGCCGCCGTCCGCGGTGTCCTGGACGTGGGTGTCCTGGACGTGGGCGTTCTGGAGGCGGGTGTCCGGGCGGTGGGTGTCCCGGGGGTGGGCCTCCGGGCGGTGGGCGTCCAGGAGGTGGCGGACGAAGGGGTGGGCGCAGAACTTGCCGTCCCGGACGCCGATGCCGTACTCGGCGGACAGGATCTCGGCGACCTCGCGGGCGGTACGGCCGGCCACGGTGAAGGAGACGATGCCGACGCGGGGGTGGGCGGGGTCCCACAGGGACAGCTCGCGCACGCCCTCGATCCCGGCGAGTCCGGCGCGCAGCCGGGCGAGGAGGCGCTCCTCCTCGTGGATCAGCGCGGTCCAGCCGGTGGCGGTCAGCGCGTCGCAGGCGGCGGCGAGGGCGACGGCGCCGAGGACGTTCGGGGTGCCGGCCTCGTGGCGGGGCTCGGGGTCGTCGTGCCAGTCGATCTCCCAGCCGTCCGCCTCACCCGTCTGGGGGACGTTCACCGCCCGCACCGCGCCCCCGCCGCGCAGGTACGGCTCGGCGCCGGACAGCCAGTCCGGGCGGCCGATCAGCGCGCCCGTGCCGAACGGGGCGTAGAGCTTGTGACCGGAGAAGACCACGTAGTCCAGGTCGAGCGCGGTCAGGTTGATCGGACGGTGCGGGACGAGCTGGGCGGCGTCCACCAGGACACGGGCGCCGTGCCGGTGGGCGATGTGCGCCAGCGCGGCGATCGGCCACAGCTCCCCGGTGACGTTGGAGGCGGCGGTCACGACCAGCAGCTTGGGGCCCTCGATCTCGGCGAGCGCCCGGTCCGCGCCACGGACCGCCTCGCCCGGGAACGCGGGCGGTGCCAGCCGTACGGTGTGCCGCCAGGGCAGCAGCGAGGCGTGGTGCTCGGTGTCGAAGACCACGACCGTGGTCCCCTCGGGCAGGCAGCGGGCCAGCAGGTTGGTGGCGTCGGTGGTGTTGCGGGTGAAGACCACCGCGTCGTCCGGGCGGGCCCCGGCGAAGGCGCGGACCGTGTGCCGGGCCCGCTCGTAACGGGCGGTGGTGAGCTGGGAGGCGTAGCCCGCGCCGCGGTGGACGCTGGAGTAGGCCGGGAGCGCGGCGGCGACGGCGGCGCTCACCGGCTCCAGACAGGGCGCGCTGGCGGCGTAGTCGAGGTTGGCGTAGGGGGCCAGCCGGCCGCCGCGGACCGGCACCTCAAGGTCCGCGCCGAGCACCGCGGGGATCCGCCGACCCTCGGGCGCGCGGGTCACGGGGACGGCGGCGGCCGGGGGCGTGACGGTTCCGGCGGTGGGGGCGGTGGTCCGCGTGGTGCGAACGGCATCGGCGACGTCGCCGGAAGCGGGGGTGGGGGTGGGGGTGGTGTCGGCGGGGGCGGTGGAGGCGAAGATCGTCAGTGTGGACACGCCGGCTCTCCTTCGAGGTCATCGGACCCCAAGCCACGGCGTTGGTGCGTGGAGCCCGCGCTTGCCCGGCGCACCTCGCGCCGGACCAGGTCCTCACCCGGGGCACCCCGCCGCGGACGCGAGGGTTGCCGGCCAGCTAGCCGGGGCTTGTCGCTGGCACTCATGACCTACCGGGGACTATAACCGACCACCGCGGTCCCGCCGCAAGCTCCGCGTCTCGGAATGCGGACATGCGTTCCCCGGATCTCCGGGGTCTTGGGGCCCGGCTACCTGGGACATTACGATGTCTACGTGCACTTTGATCCTTGGAATCCGGAATTCGTCGCCCATCCCTACGACGTCTACGACGAGCTGCGGCGTGAGCGGCCGGTCAGCTTCTTCGAGCCGACCGGCCAGTGGCTGATCGCCCGGCACGCCGACGTCAACGCGCTGCTGCGCGACCGCCGGCTGGGCCGGTCCTACCTGCACGTGGCCACCCACGCCGAGTTCGGCAGGCCGGACGACCCGGAGTTCCAGGACCCGTTCTGGCGGGTGGTCAGGGCCGGGATGCTCGACGTCGAGCCGCCGGTGCACACCCGGCTGCGGCGGCTGGTCTCCAAGGCGTTCACCCCGCGCATGGTCGAGGCGCTGCGCCCCAAGGTCGCCCGGATCGCCGGCGAACTGGTTGAGGCGTTCGCCGAGCGCGGCGGCGGCGACCTGATCTCCGAGGTGGCCGAGCCGCTCCCGGTGACCGTGATCGCCGAGATGCTCGGCGTGCCCGAGGCCGACCGGCACCTGCTGCGACCCTGGTCGGCCGACATCTGCGGGATGTACGAGCTCAACCCCTCGACCGAGGCCCAGCACACCGCCGTGCGCGCCGCCGAGGAGTTCTCCGCCTACCTCGTCGAGCTGGCGCGTGCCCGCCGTACCGACCCCGGCGACGACCTGATCAGCGCGCTGGCCCAGGTGGTCGACGAGGGCGACCGGCTCACCGAGGAGGAACTGGTCGGCACCTGCGTGCTGCTGCTCAACGCCGGGCACGAGGCCACGGTCAACGTCACCGGCAACGGCTGGTGGTCGCTGTTCCGCAACCCGGCCGAGCTGGAACGGCTGCGCGCCGACCACGGCCTGCTGCCCACCGCGATCGAGGAGCTGATGCGCTGGGACACGCCGCTGCAGATGTTCGAGCGCTGGGTGCTGGAGGACATCACCGTGGGCGGGGTGGACATCCCGCGCGGCACGGAGGTGGCGCTGCTGTTCGGTTCGGCCAACCGCGACCCCGAGGTCTTCGCCGACCCCGAGCGCCTCGACGTGGGACGGGTGGACAACCCGCACATCTCCTTCGGCGCGGGCATCCACTTCTGCCTCGGCGCTCCGCTCGCCCGGATCGAGCTGATCGAGTCGTTCGGCGCACTGCTGCGCCGGGCCCCGAAGATGGAGCTCACCGCCGAGCCGTCCTGGGGCCCCGGCTACATCATCCGCGGCCTCACCGCCCTCAACGTGACGATCTGACCCCGCCCGTGCGTCCCGCGGAGGTCGAATCGGCTCGCGTCTTTCGCGGAAGGGCGCGGACCGGTCGGCCCGGGTGGTTCGCTCGTGCTCGGAGGGCGGGCGGGCGAGCGGGTGGTCACGCTCGCCCGGCGGCTCCGCGTCGGTGGCGCTCTCCGTCATACCCGGGTGGGGAGCCGGGTCGCCGCCGTGTCGGTGGCCGTGAGGTGGCGGCGGCGGCTCGGCATCATCATGGTCGGGTGGGAGACGCTCCAGGCCGCGCTCGCGCAGATCATCTCCTTGATGCGGGCGGCGGTCCGGCCCGTGATGACGGTGGACGTGACCTGATCGTCAGGGGTCACGAACTGGAGGATCCCATCGCGGCGTCCGAGGCTGATGCACTGCCCGAAGTAGCCGATCGTGGTCTGGGGAACCGTGCGGCCGGTCAGGCGCGCGGCGATGACGTCGGCCGCCAGCCAAGCCATCGGGTTCCCTGAGGCACATGACATCCGCAGCGGCTTGCCGCCCGCTCCTTCGGCGAGCGCGGCGTCGCCGACGGCGTACACGTCGGGGTGGGAGACCGAGCGCATGCCGGCGTCGACGATGATCCGGCCCGTGTCGGACACCTCGAGGGTGGTGGCGGCCGCGATCGGGTGCGCGGTGAACCCCGCGGTCCACACGGTCACCTGGGCCGGGATCTTCGCGCCCGTGCCGGTGACCACACCGTCGGCTTCGACGCGGGTGATGTCGGCGCGGTCGTGGGCGGTGATGCCGAGCCGGTCCAAGGCGCCGCGCAGGTGGCGCTGGGCCTTGTCGCTGAGCCAGTCGCCGACGCGGCCGCGGGCGGCGATCGCGACCTTGAGGCCGGGGTGGGCTTCGGCGATCTCGGTGGCCGCCTCGATGCCGGTCAGGCCGCCGCCCACGACCAGCACGGTCCCGCCGGGCGTCACCTCGCTCAGGCGCGCCCGCAGCCGGAGGGCGGCCTGCTTGCCGGCCACGTTGTAGGTGTGCTCGGCGGCGCCGGGGACGCCGTGATCGGCGATGACGCTGCCCAGGGCGTACACGAGGGTGTCGTAGGCGAGGGTCTCACCGCCGAGATCGACGGTCTTGGCTTCCACGTCGACGGCGGTGACCCGTGCGGTCCGGACCTGTACGCCGGTGCCCGCGTAGAGGTCGCGCAGCGGGCGGGGCTTCAGGTCCTGTCCGCCGGCGAGCTGGTGCAGGCGTACCCGCTCGACGAACTCCGCATCGCCGTTGACCAGGGTGATCTCGACGTCGTCGCGGTGCAGCCGCCTGGCGAGGCGGCCGGCGGCGTTGGCTCCGGCGTATCCGGCTCCCAGGACGACGATGCGGTGCTTCATGGCTGGCTCCTATCCGGTTGCGTTCACCTCCTGAACCGGGCAGGTACGCCATCCCTGACAGTGAATGAGTGTGATCCGGGTCACCAGTTCTCCGCCAGCGGGTTTCGATTCGGTGATGTCCAGAATCTCCGCGATCTCGCGGTGCGCGTACCCGAAAGCCTCGCGCAGCACATACACCACGCGCTCATTGGGGGACAGCCGCTCCATGAGGGTGAGCATCGCCATGGAGAACGACCGCCTCCAGGCGGCCCCTGGAGCTCCCGAACAGATCGACCTCGTGCGTGCGGAGCGACATCGCCTCATGATCGGTCATGCGCGCAGACCACGTCCACCCGCCTCGACCGTGCCGGAGAGCGCTTCGACCGGTTCCAGGGTGAAGGCGCGGAACTCGTCCACAGACAGATGGCGAACCCAGGGGAAGACATCCGACGCGGCGATGGCCGGCGCGTGCGGTGGGGCCATGCTCGATCAACGTAAGGAACAGCCGCGGCACAGTGGCCGGCGTCCGTTCGCGTTCCTCTTCGCGGGCCGCCATCGGGCGGATCGCGTCCTGGAGGTGTCGGATCTCAGGGGTTTTCCGCGCGGAAAACCCTTCGCGGTGGTTCCGATCGATCTCCTACAGTGCGCTCCATGACCAACCCTCCCCCGCTGGCGGCGGGCACCCGGCTGGATTTCAACGGGCCGCTGTCCGCCGAACGAGCCGGCAGGCTGACGACCGTCCTCGCCGCCGCCAAGCCGTCGACCGTGCTCGATCTGGGCTGCGGATGGGGCCATCTGCTGCTGCGCGTGCTGGAGGCCGTGCCGAAGGCGCGCGGGGTGGGCGTCGACATCCGCGGACATGATCTTGAGCGCGGGCGGGCCGACGCCGCCGCTCGCGGTCTGTCCGACCGTGTCACCTTTGTCGAGGGCCCGGCCGAGGAACACCTCGGCAACGCCGACCTGGTGCTGAACGTCGGCGCCTACCACGCTCTCGGCGACGTTCCGGAAGCGCTGCGTACGTTGCGCACCCTGGTCAACCCGGGCGGCCGCCTGCTGTTCGGCGCCGAGTTCTGGGAGCGCGTCCCCACGGAGGGTGAACTGGCCGGAATGTGGCCGGGAACCTCCGTGGACGACTGCACCGACCTGGCCGGCCTCGTGGACCGGGCCACGGCCGCCGGATTCCGGCCGCTGCGCATCGAGACCGCCACCGGTGACGAGTGGGCGGAGTTCGAGTCGGGTTTCACCGCCGAGGTGGAGGAATGGCTCGTGGCCAACCCCGACCATCCCGAAGCCGAGGCCACCCGCGCCAAGGTGGACCAGCATCGCTCCTACTGGCTGCGGGGCTACCGCGACGTGATGGGTTTCGCCTTCTTCGTCCTGGGCTGACCCACGGCACGGTCCGGCGCCGCCTTCCCCGGTTTCACGGCCGGGCGCCGACCCCGCCGGCGGTCGCCCGATGTCCTCCGTACGGGCGCTGGACTAGGCGAAGAGTTCGTCGATGGTGTCGACCGTGCCGGCGCGGCGGCCCCATCGCTCGATCTGTGCCGGGTCGGTGCATTCGAGGATGCGGGCACGGGCGTCTTCGGGCACCTCGACTCCCCGCCCGGCCAGGACGTGCAGCAGCATCTTGGCTTCGCCTTCGGCGATGCCCTGAGCCTTGCCCTGTCCGAAGTAGTGGCGGGCGTATTCGCTCTTGTACTCGCGTGTGCCGGTGCGCATCATCGCCTTCAGGATCTGCCGGGCCGCTACCGGGAGCATGGCCAGCACTTCGTCAATATAACCTTGGGCCTGGTCGAACTCGATGTGGTCGAGTCCTTGTCGCCGACGGCGCAGCCGTCTCTTCAAAAGAGATCGTTTCCGAGGCCCGTTCCTGGAGGCATGGCGGTGTGGGACGGGGGCGCTCCGCGCCGCCATGCCGGTTCAGGGGGCGGTCACGTGTTACGGCGTGCCGCCGTACCGATCCTCGTGCCGACGCGGTGGGACGCCGGTTCGCGGACCGGGCGATCGGGCTACCTCTCCCATGGTGTCCTGCGGGCCGGGTCCCCGGGCCGCCTCCTCCTGCCGGATGACCTCGGCTCGGAGTTCCTCGAAGGTGTCGGCGTCCACGGTCCGGTACGGCGGGCCGTCCCACCGCGACCCCTCGACGAAGGGGAGCTCCCGGCTGGCCCAGAACCGTCCGGCGTCGCTGCGGATGATCCGCCACCCGGGAATCACCGGTCGGGGTTGTACGGTCTCGGGCTGTTCCACGGTTCAGACCTCCGTCATCGTGTCCAGGGCCTGTCCGTACGTCGGTGGCGTCGGACGGGTCGGTTCCAGGGGCCGCGCGGATCTCTCCGCTCGTTTCGGCGGTGATGCGGGTTCCACCGTTTGTGTCGGTGATCGCACGGTTTTCGCTGTTCGCGCCGATGCCGGGAGGAAAGGGGGCTGCCACGCCCCGGGGTTCCTGCGGGACGAGGCCCTGAGGGGCGAACCGCGCGTCCAGAGGGTGCCGGGCCGTGGGCTCCTGCCGTACGGAGGCCGGGGTCCGCCGGACGGCCGGGGCGGTCGGTCCGGGGCGGCGCTGGGTGGGGACCAGGGGGATCGCCTCGGCCGGCGCCACGGCAGTGGGCGGCGCGAAACGCGGCACACGCCTCGGCCCCAGCCGGTGGCGCGCCTCCATCCGCTCGGTCATCAGCTCGCCGGACGGCTGCGCGTAGTCGTGGTCGGTGATCCGGCCGGGGCAGCCGTGTTCGTACGGCGGGTGCCCGCACCGGGCACACCCCATCGGCATCGGCGGCTCGTCTGCGAAACAACCGCATCTACCGGCCACGGCCCGGTCGAGCACCGAAGCACTAGTGTTCGTCATGGGCCAGGAGTCACTTCCTGATCAAGGGCCTGTCAGGCGTTGCGAGCGTCCTGGCGGGTCCATATAAGTGTCGTAGGACACCCAAAGTTAGGGCTGGTCAGGCTTGTCGTCAAGGAAATGGCCTACGACACTTCGGTAGGGTGCCCATATGCACCCAGATCCTCAGTCACCCGCGCAGCGCATCGTGGCCGATCTGCGAGACGACATCGCGGCCGGTCGTCTGCCCGCCGGAGCGAAGTTGCCCTCCGTCCGGGATCTCGCCGAGCGTTACGACGTTTCCCGCAGTACGGCGAGCAAGGCACTGATCCTGCTCAGAAACGAAGGGTTGGTGGTCACCCGGCACGGTTCGGGCGCCTACGTGCGCGAGGCGTATCCGATCCGCCGATTGGGACCGGATCGCTACGCGCGGCACCGCTGGGAGCAGACCGGCGTCGAGGCGTTCGCCACCGGTGTCCCGGGCAGTGACTCCACCCGGCAGCAGGGGCACCAGACGCAGGACGTGTCCCTGGTCACCGCCGACGAACCGGTCGCCGCCGCGCTCGGTGTCGAGGTGGGATCTCCGGTGTACGAACGGGCACGTGTCATGACCCGTGACGGCATTCCCACTCACACGATGACCTCGTACTACCTCCCCGCCCATGTCGAGGGCACGCCTCTGGTCGATCCATCACCGGGGATCGCCGGACCGGGCGGCGGATTCCGTGTGCTGGCCGACCGGGGTCTTCCCCCGCATGAGATCACCGAGGACATCCAGGCGCGTATGCCCACCGCTGAGGAGACGCTCCTCCTCGATCTTCCGTCAGGGGAACCGGTCGTGGAGGTGCGGCGCGTCACCCGTACGGCCGGCGGGCAGGTGGTCGAGTACGCGCGTGGTGTGCACGCGGCGAGCCGGTTCGTGTGGTCGTACACCTACGCCATCCCCGACTGAACCTTCCGGAAGGCACCGGAACGGCGTCCGGGGTGTCCCGGGCGCCGACGGCGTGCCGCTATGTTCTCCAAGGGCGGCGTGGGCGCGTTCCGGTGTTCAGAGCCGGTACGGCCCGGCGCCGGGGAACCGGTGACCGGAAGGGGCGGGCAGTGACCACGGAGCGGATCGGGCCGCCGTTGACCGCGGGGGAGCGCGAGACGCTGCGCGCCTTCCTCGACTACCACCGCGCGACGCTGGCCATGAAGTGCGACGGCCTGTCCGACGAGGAACTGCGGCGGCGGTCGATGCCGCCCTCGACGCTCTCGCTGCTCGGCCTGGTGCGCCACATGGCCGAGGTGGAACGCACATGGTTCCGCAAGGTCATCAACGGCGAGGACATCCCGCTCGTCTGGTCGGACGAGGGCGACTACCAGGTGGCCTACGACGCGAGCACGGCCACCCGCGCCGAGGCGTTCGACGCATGGCGGGCGGAGGTCGAGCACTCCCGCCGGATCGAGCGGGAGGCCGAGTCGCTCGACGTGACGGCGTACAACCCCAGGTGGGGTGAGAAGGTTTCGCTGCGGCTGGTGATGCTGCACCTGATCCACGAGTACGCCCGCCACAACGGGCACGCCGACTTCCTCCGCGAGGGCATCGACGGGACCGTCGGCGCCTGAGGGACCACCGCACCCGCCACATCTGTCGCACCCGCCGTACGGGACGGACACGCCACACGGGACGGACATGACCGTACGGGACGGACGCGCCCCCGCCGTCCGACGCCGCCCCCGCGACCGTCGCGCCCGGCCGGGGCGCCCTTCACCGGTGTTCGTCGTGTCCGATCAGGGGGTCTGCCCGGGTTCGTCGACGACGCCGGAGCCCAGCACCGACATGGCGGCGGTGTCGTCGCCGGTCACGACCTTCGTGCCGAGGTAGCGGTAGTCCCGGGCGTCGAGGATGTAGTACCCCTTGCCCGCCGGTCCGAGGTCGAGCACGACGCCGATCCCCGGGCGACCGTCCCCGTCCGTGGCGTTCTCCTCGATCCTGACGTTCGGGATCTTCGCCAGGGCCCGGTACATCGCCGCGGTCTTCTCCGGAGGGATCATGGGACCGAATTTGAGGTACCACCCGATCGTCCCGAACGCCTTGACGTCCGTCTCGGTCCCGGCGGGGCAGTTGGGCTGGCAGATCGACAGCGGGGACATGTCCCGATCCATGCCGCGGAAGTGGGCGAGCAGCGCGTCCGGATCGGTCGGCAGGGCGTCCACGTCGCGCTGGGTCGTGGCGGGGTTCATCGGTCCTTTCTCCCCCTTTCCGATCTTGAGCTCCCCGCCCTCCTCCCGGACGGCCGTTCTCTGCCCGTCCATCCGGGCCCACATCTCGAACGTCGGCAGGTCACCGTGCGGGAAGTGCTGTGACTCCTTGCGGTAGACCCACTGGTCCGGGCGGATGTCGGCGGCTTCGGCACGGGCGGCGACGAGCGCGGCGTTCTCAAGGACAACGGCCGCGCTGGGCGGCCGGTCGGCTGACGGCCCGGCGATGGTCGGCCGGTCCTGCGGTTCCCCGATCCCGCCGGCCTGGACCGCGACCACGGCGCCAGCCGCGAGGACCGCCCCGGCCAGGGCGAGACCCCAGCGCGGGCGGAACGCCAGGCGAGCGGGCCGTCGGCCGGGGGACGGGGAACCGCCGCGGATCTCGGTGAGCAGGCGGCGCTCCTCCGCGTGCACGTCGGGCCGGTGTGGAACCTCGTCCCGCAGGTTCCTGACGATTTCGATCTCGTTCATCCGATCTTCCCCTCGCTCTCGATGGCCGGGTCCATGCCGCCGAGCGCCCGGCGCAGCCTCTCCCGGGCCCGGCTGATCCGCGAGCGCACCGTTCCCACCGGGACGCCGAGCGCCAGCGCGGCCTGCTCGTAGTTGAGGTCGCCCCAGGTCACCAGCAGCAGCGCGTCCCGGTACGGCCGGGAGAGGCCCGCCAGCGCGGCGGCGAGCCGGCGTCGCTGCCCGTCCGCGGTGACCCTCCGGTCGACCTCGTCGGTGAACGGCTCGACCACCGGGTCCATCCCCGTGCGGCTCAGCGCCCGGTACATGCTGATCTCCTGGCGGCGGTGGCGCCTCATGAGATTGGTGGCGATGCCGTACAGCCACGGCCGCGCGTCGCCGTAGGCCGGGTCGTACGACTCCCGGCGCTGGAAGGCCAGCGTGAAGGTCTCGGCGACGATGTCCTCGGCCGGGTCCTGGCCCAGCCGCCTGATGACGTAGCGCTTGAGCGCCGGCGCGTGGCGGGCGAACAGCACGGCGAACCGTTCGGGTTCGTATCGGGATCGTGCGATCGCCGCGGCGTCGTCGATCTCCTCCGGGTCCGGGGGCCGAGGTGGTGTCGCCGTTCGGCTCTCCTGTCGCATCTGGTGCCTCTCGCTGTCTGTCATGACACCGGTGATTGCCACGGGCCCGATCCCCGGTTCCCGGAAAAACCGAGGTTCCTGAAAATCGAGGTCCCTGGAAAGCCGGTCAGGCGGGACCGGAGGGGCCGGGTGACCCGGTCGGCACCGGAGGGGAGGGACGGCTCAGTCGACGCGACAGGATCGGCGGGGCCCACTCGGGGACGAGCCGGAGAAGGCCGGCACGCTCGGGGACGAGCCAGGTCCGACCGGCACGCTCAGGGGTGAGCCAGGGCCGATCGGCCCGCTCAGAGGCGCGACTGGACCAGCCAGCCGAAGTCGCCCAGACCGCCCGTGGCGATCAGCTCCGCCTCCTGGGACGCCCTGGTGAGGGCCTGGAGATAGCCGCGCGGGTCGGTGCGGGCGAGCTCGACGGGCGGGCGGGTCCCGGTGACGCCGAGATCCAGGAGGGCCCGGCGCTGGGTGGTCAGCGTCGTGACGACAGCCCCGACACCCTCAGCGTCTCCGACGTCTCCGACGCCCCCGACGCCTCTGACGTCTCCGACGCCCCCGACGCCCCCGACGCCCCCAGCGTCTCCGACGCCCCCGACGCCCCCGACGCCTCTGACGTCCCCGGCGTCTCCGGTGGTCTCGGCGCCGGCGTCTCGTGCTCCGGTGGCCCCGGCGCGTTCCCCGGCCGCCGCGCAGGCGTCCAGGGCCACGTGGGCGGTGATGTCGCACGACCCGTCCGGCACCGGCGGGACCAGGGATCCGTCGCGGTAACCGGTCAGCGTGCCGTACGGCGGGCGCCCGGCCTGGAAGTGCGCGTAGTCGATCGCGACGGCCTCCCCGGCGGCCAGCCGTACGATCACCGAGGCCCACGCCTCGTCGCGCGGCCTGCCGATCTCGGCCCGCTCACCGGGCGAGTGCATCGGCCACCAGCGGGCCAGCCAGGCGAGGTCGGCGTCGCAGGGGGAATCCCCGAGGCGTTCCGCGCCGCTCGCCGGGTCCACCATGACCAGCCGGGGACCGTCCGCCGTCTGCTCGGCGACGTCCAGGGGCACGTTGTCCAGCCATTCGTTGGCGATCACCAGGCCGCGGACGCCGCCGGGTACGGCGTGCGCCCACCGGATCTCCGCCGGGAGCGGGAGCGGCCGGGACGCGAGGTCCACCCCGGTCACCCGCAGTCGCTCGCGGAGGCCGGGCGGCGCGGCGGCGAGCACCCCGGCGGCCAGCTCACCCTCCCCGGCGCCGACGTCCACCAGGTCGACCACCGGCGGGTTGCCGAGCGCGTCGTCCACCGCCACCAGCCGGCGCAGCACCGCCTCGGCGAAGACGGGGGAGGCGCCGACCGAGGTCCGGAAGTGCCCGGAGGGGCGCTCCCGCAGGTAGAAGCCGTTCTCGCCGTAGAGCGCTTGCTCCATCGCGACGCGCCAGGTGAGCCACACGCTCACGACGCTACAGGTCCGGCGGGCTCCGTGGATCGATGATCACCGGGACGTGTGACGTACGGGTTCGGCGGACCGTGGCCGGTGATCCACTGAGCGTGCGGCCGTACGGCGCGGGCGTGCGGGCACGTGCCGGTGCGTGGGCGGGAAAGCCACGCCCGTTACTCTGGTCAACTGGACACGGAGCCCCCGATGCGGTCAAGGACGGGACAACATGGACGCAGGTGATCATCCGGCGCGCCTGGCCGTCGGGGTGGTCGGGGCGGGCCGGGTCGGCTCGGCGCTCGGCGCGGCCCTGGCGCGGGCGGGCCACCGGATCGTCGCGGCGAGCGGCGTCTCCGACTCCTCCAGGGAACGGGCGGCCGAGCGGCTCGGTGTCGCCCCGTCCCGCCCCGAGGAGGTGGTGGCGCGGTCCGACCTCGTCCTGCTGACGGTCCCCGACGACGTCCTGCCGGGCCTGGTCTCCGGCCTCGCCGGCACCGGCGCCGACCTGCGCGGCAAGATGGTGGCCCACACCAGCGGCGCGTACGGCCTGGCCGTGCTGGACCCGGCCGCCGAGGCGGGCGCGCTGCCGCTGGCGCTCCACCCGGTGATGACCTTCACCGGCCGGGACGACGACCTGCGCCGCCTCGTCGGCATCTCCTACGGGGTCACCGCGCCCGGTCCGCTCCGCCCGGTCGCCGAGGCGCTGGTCATCGAGATGGAGGGCGAGCCGGTCTGGATCGAGGACTCCGACCGGCCGCTCTACCACGCCGCCCTCGCCGGCGCCGCCAACCACATGGTCACCCTCGTCGCCGAGTCCGCCGACCTCCTGGGGCGGATCGGCGTGGAGCAGCCGGGCAGGATGCTCGGCCCGCTGCTGGGCGCCGCCCTGGACAACGTGCTGCGGCTCGGCCTCGCGGGGCTGACCGGGCCGGTGGTGCGCGGTGACGCCGGGACGGTGCGCAAGCACATCGACGCCCTCATCCTGGCCGCCCCCGAGGCGGCGGACGCCTATGTGGCGCTCGCTAGGCTCACGGCGGACCGGGCGCTGGCGGCCGGGCTGCTCAAGCCCGAGGCCGCCGAGCGCCTCCTGGACGCGCTGGGAGGCAACATATGGACGTGATCGTGGCGCGCAACCGCGCCGAGCTGGCCGAGGCGCGCCGGGCGCTCGGGGCGCACGGCGGGATCTCCCGGGGTACGGCCGAGCTGGCACTGGTGCCGACGATGGGCGCGCTGCACGAGGGGCACCGCTCGCTCATGCGGCTGGCCCGGGAGCGGGCGGACCACGTGGCCGTGAGCGTCTTCGTGAACCCCCTGCAGTTCGGCCCGAACGAGGACTTCTCCCGTTATCCCCGGACGTTCGACGCGGACCTGGAGGTGTGCGCCGCCGAGGGGGTGAGCCTGGTGTTCGCCCCCTCCGCCGACGACATGTACCTGCCGGACCGGCAGGTCGGCGTGTCGGCGGGGCGGATGGGCACGGTCGCCGAGGGCACCTTCCGGCCGGGCCACCTCGACGGCGTGCTGACCGTGGTGCTCAAGCTGTTCAACCTGGTACGGCCGGACGTGGCGGTGTTCGGCCAGAAGGACGCCCAGCAGCTCGCGATGATCCGCCGGATGGTCGCCGACCTCGACGTGCCGGTCGCGGTCGTCGGCGGTCCCACGGTCCGCGAGGCCGACGGCCTGGCGCTGTCCAGCCGCAACCGCTACCTGTCCGACGACGATCGGCGGGCCGCGCTGAGCCTGTCCCGGGCGTTGTTCGCGGGGGCGGAGCGGCGGACGCCCGCGGAGATCCGCGGGGCCGCGCGGGAGGTGCTGGACGGTGAGCCGGCGGTGTCCCTCGACTACCTCATCCTGGTCGACCCGGCCACCTTCGAAGAGGTCGGCGACGACCACGTGGGGGAGGCGATCCTGGCCGTGGCGGCGAAGGTGAGCTCCACCCGGCTGATCGACAACGTGACCGTCACGCTCTGACGCCGCCGTGCGCCTCCCGGGCGCGGGCCTCGGCGGCACCCCCGGTCCCGCCTCGCCGTGGGGGCCGGCCGGGAACGGGGCACGCGGCCGGGCGGAGCCCTGGGCGGGCTCGGATATATTCCGCATCAGGCGTGCACGCCACGGGGCGGCGCGACCGTACGGAAGGGCTTTCGAGGCATGCTTCGGACCATGCTCACCTCCAAGATCCACCGGGCCACCGTCACCCAGGCCGACCTGCACTATGTGGGATCGGTGACCATCGACGAGGACCTGCTGGACGCCGCGGGACTGCTCCCCGGTGAGCAGGTGCACATCGTCGACATCGACAACGGCGCCCGGCTGGTGACCTACACGATCCCCGGCCCCCGCGGCTCGGGGATCATCGGCATCAACGGCGCCGCCGCCCGGCTCGTCCACGTGGGCGACCTGGTGATCATCATCGGGTACGGCCAGATGGAGGACGCCGAGGCGCGGAGCTTCCGGCCCCGGATCGTCCACGTCGACCGCGGCAACCGGGTCACCGGCCTGGGCCACGACCCCGCCGAGGCGCCGGATCCGGTCGTCCCGGGGGCCGAGGACCTCCTGCGCGGCGACGAGCGGCACGTCCCGGCGTAGGCGTCTCGGCGGGCCTCGGGCTTCCGGTCACCGCGGATTCCGGGACCGGCCGTGGTCCGGGTCCTTCGACGCCGTGACGAGCCGTGCCTTCCGGCGTGGGCGTTCCGGCCGGCCTCGGGGTCCCGATCTCCGTACGGGACGTTCCGAGGTCAGGGCCGGGGCGCGCGCAGGCCGGCGGTGATCATACGGGTGAGCAGCTCGTAGGTGTCGTCGAGTGACTCGGGCAGGCCGAACGCGCCCGCGGCCTCCAACAGGACGAAGCCGTGTACGGCCGAGCGCAGGCAGCGGACCGCGTGGACCGACCCGGAGTCGGTCAGCCCGTAGGAGCGCAGGGCCGCGAACATGACGTCCACCAGGCGTTCTCCCGCCTCGGCCACGCCCGGCTGCGGGCTCTGGATCATGGCCTCGTAGCGGCCGGGGTGGGTCCGGACGTATGAGCGCCAGGCGGCCATCAGGGCGTGCAGGGCCTCGTCGCCCGAGCGGCCGAGCACGGCGTCGCCGATGCGGGCCGAGATCTCGCTCATCACGTGTGCGGAGAGGAGTTCGCGCAGCTCGGCCAGGTTCCGCACGTGCTTGTACAGGGACGGCGTGGCCACCCCGGCCCGGGCGGCCACCGCCGACAGGGTGAGGGCGGCGGGGCCCTCCTCGTCCACGACGCGCAGCGCGAGGCCGACGACGGTCTCTCGGGACAGGGAGGCCCTAGGCACGGGTGTGCTCCTTCAGGAAAGGCAGCATCGCGGCGGCGACCTCCTCGGGGAACTGGGCGTGCGGGTAGTGCCCGGCGCCTTCGATCATCACGTACGACCCCTGCCCCTCCGGCAGGGCGGCGACGATGGCGCGGGCCTCGGCCTCGGGGTCGGCCCAGTCGGGGTCGAGGTCGCCCATCACGACGAGGGCGGGACGCCGGAGTTCCGGCAGGGCCTCGCCGGCGTCGTTCGGGGCGGCGAAGCCCATCGACGAGACCACGGCCATCCGGCCCGGCCTGCGCAGGTCGGTCTCCAGGGAGGCGAGGTAGTCCGTCCAGTCGGCGGGCTTGACCCCGGGGACGGCCACATCGAGGTAGCGCTTCCACAGGCCGGGGCTTTTGAACATGGCCGCGCCCAGGAGCCGCAGCATGCCCGCGCGGTGGCGGCGGACCCGCAGGAGGCCGCCGAGGTCGAATTGCTGCGGGCGGGTGAACGGACCGATCTCGACGACGGCGCCGACCAGGTCGGGTCGTCGCGCGGCGGCGATGGTGGCCGCGCCGCCGGAGAACGAGTGGCCGACGATCACGGCGGGGCCGCCCAGGTGCTCGATCAGCGCGATCAGGTCGCCGGCGGTGTCGCTACGGGTGTAGGAGGACCAGCCGAGCGTGGACTCGCCGTGCCCGCGCAGGTCGGCGGCCGCGACCCGGTATCCGGCGGCGGTGAGCCGGGGGATGAGGAAGCGATACGCCTCCCTGCTGTCGCCCATGCCGGGCGACAGGACGACCAGCGGGCCCTCCCCGGCCACCCGGTACGCGATCTCGCCGCCGTCGATCTTCAGCGTCTCGACCATCGTCCGCCCCTCTCGGATAATCTTCATAGCCTGAAAGCTAATGCAATTAGCCTGCGGGGTCAAATGTCGGCTTCCGGGGGAGAATCCGCCCATGTCGGCGACGGCGACGACGGTGAGCGGATCCGGCCGGACGGGCCAGGTGGGACCGCCGGTACGGTCCCCGCCCGGCGCGCCGGTGATCTGAGGGTCGGTGGTGTTCGCCGGATCCGGGGCCCCTACATGCCTCCCGCCACCCGCAGGATCGCCCCCGTCGTGTAGGAGGCGTCGGCCGAGAGCAGCCAGGAGACGGCTCCGGTGATCTCCTCCGGCTGCCCGGCGCGGCCCATGGGGATGGTGCCGGCGAGCTTCGCCGGGCGCTGCGGGTCGGCGTGGAACTCCGTCCAGATGATGCCGGGGGCCACACAGTTGACCCGGATGCCGTCGGCGGCGACCTCCTTGGCCAGGCCGACGGTCATGGTGTCCACGGCGGCCTTGGTGGCGGCGTAGTGGACGTACTGGCCGGGGCTGCCGAGGGTGGCCGCGGCCGAGGAGATGTTCACGATCGCCCCGCCGCCGGTCCGCGACATGTCCCGTACGGCGCGGCGGGCGCACAGCAGGTAGCCGAGCACGTTGACCTCCAGCGCGCGGCGCATGCCTTCGGCGTCGGCGTCGGCGAGGCGGCCGTTGCCGCCGCTGATCCCGGCGTTGTTGACCAGCCCGGTGACCGGGCCGAGCTCGGCGGCGGCGTCGAAGAGGTGGTCCACGGAGGTCTCGTCGGCGGTGTCGGACGGGACCGTGAGGCAGCGGCGGCCGGCCGTGCGGACGGTCTCGGCGACGGTCTCGGCGGCGGTCGCGTCGGAGCGGTAGCCCACGACGACGTCGTGGCCGTCGGCGGCGAGACGGGCGCAGATCGCGGCGCCGATGCCGCGGCTGCCTCCGGTCACGACGGTGACGGGCTGGCGCATGACGGACCTCCAGGGGCGACGGGCCTCGCTCGGACCTTCCGGGGGGCCTCGATGAGAAATGATCATCTGATCATCCCATGAAAGACCCTCTGCGAGCCAGGGCCGGAGACGTCCCGGGGGCCCCAGGCCGGGGCCGGAGGCGTCCCGAGGGGTCTGCGGGCCAGATGCGGAGGCGCCCCGAGGAGGCCGCGGGTCGGCGTTGGGGGCACCCCGGGGAAGAAGCATCGCCCGGCACCCGTTATCGTCACATTGACGAAATCAGGTGCCTCTACCCATCCCACAAGGAGGCGGCAATGACGATCCCGGCCATCCCCCAGAGGCTGACCGCGCCCTCCCCGGGCTGGACGGTCGAGGCCGACGTGGTCGTGGTGGGCTCCGGCGTCGCGGGCCTGACCCTGGCCCTGCGGTACGCGGCCCTCGACCCCGCCGCCAGGGTCCTGGTCGTCACCAAGGACGTGCTGTCGTCGGGATCCACCCGCTGGGCGCAGGGCGGGATCGCCGCCGTGCTCGACCCCGGGGACACCCCCGAGGAGCACCTGTCCGACACCCTCCTCGCCGGCGTCGGCCTCTGCGACACCGAGGCGGTGCGGGCCATGGTGACCGAGGGCCCGGACGCCCTACGCCGGCTGATCGCCACCGGGGCGCGATTCGACACCGACTCCGCAGGCGGGCTCCAGCTCACCCGAGAGGGCGGCCACCGGCGTGACCGCATCGTCCACGCGGGCGGCGACGCCACCGGCGCCGAGGTGCAGCGGGCCCTGGTGCAGGCGGTCCGGGAGTCGGCGATCGAGGTCAT
Organism: Streptosporangium sandarakinum; assembly: GCF_013409935.1. Classification (GTDB taxonomy): domain Bacteria; phylum Actinomycetota; class Actinomycetes; order Streptosporangiales; family Streptosporangiaceae; genus Streptosporangium; species Streptosporangium nondiastaticum. The sequence continues at coordinate 3,836,298 of NZ_JACCCO010000001.1, forward strand.
CGAGCACGCCCTCGTGCTCGACCTTCTCAAGGACGCCGAGGGCCGGGCGGCCGGGGTCACCCTCCATGTCATGGGCGAGGGCGAGCGCGACGGTGTGGGCGCCGTCCGGGCCCGCGCCGTGGTGCTGGCCACCGGAGGCATGGGCCAGGTGTACGCCGTGACCACCAACCCCGTCGTCTCCACCGGCGACGGCGTGGCCCTCGCACTGCGCGCCGGAGCCGTCGTGCGCGACCTGGAGTTCGTCCAGTTCCATCCGACCGTGCTCTGGCTGGGCGAGGAGGCCACCGGCCAGCAGCCGCTGATCTCCGAGGCGGTCCGCGGCGAGGGCGCGGTGCTCGTCGACGCCGACGGCACCCGCTTCATGCAGGGTGTCCACGAGCTGGCCGACCTCGCCCCCCGCGACGTCGTGGCCAAGGCGATCATGCGGCGGATGCGCGAGACCGGCGCCTCCCACATGTACCTCGACGCCCGCCACTTCGGCGAGCACAAGTGGCGCACCCGCTTCCCGACGATCCACGCGGTCTGCCTGGAACACGGCATCGACCCGGTGACCCAGCCCATCCCGGTCGCGCCCGCCGCCCACTACGCCAGCGGCGGCGTCCGCGTCGACCTGCGCGGCCGTACCGACGTGCCGGGCCTGTACGCCTGCGGCGAGGTGGCCTGCACCGGCGTGCACGGCGCCAACCGGCTGGCCTCCAACTCGCTCCTCGAAGGGCTGGTCTTCGCCGAGCGGATCGCCGCCGACATCCACGCCGTACGGCCCGCGCCCGGCACCCCCGTCCCCGACGAGCGGCCGTCCGGCCTCGCCGACCCCCGGACCCGCCCCCGGATCCAGGCGCACATGAGCCGGGGCGCGGGCGTGCTGCGCGGCGAGGAGTCGCTGACCGAGGTCGCCAGGGCCCTGCTGGGCGCGCGGTGGACCCCGGTGGCGGTCGAGCCGTGCACCGAGTCGTGGGAGGCCACGAACCTGCTGACCGTCGCGTCGGCGCTGGTCGCGGCGGCCCGCAACCGGGAGGAGACCCGCGGCTCGCACTGGCGCGAGGACTTCCCCGACCGGAATGATGCCTGGTGGCTGGGCCACCTGGACCTGACCCTGACATCGGAGGGAATGACGATGACGTACGTGCCCCACGAGCGGCGCGCGACCGGGCTGCCGCCGCGGGTGGCGGCCGACCTGGCCGAGGCGGGCCTCGACCCGGCCGAGGCGGAGGCGGTCGTCACGGCCGCGCTGCGGGAGGACCTCCAGGAGGCCGGCGACGTCACCAGCGCCGCCACCATCCCCGCCGGCCGTACCGACACCGCCGACGTGGTGGCCCGCGCGGACGGGGTGGTCTGCGGGCTGGCCCTCGCCGAGGCCGTCTTCTTCCGCGTCGGCGGGGACGACGTCGTGGTCGAGCGCCGCGTCAAGGACGGTGAGCGGGTATCCCGCGGCGACGTGCTCATGACCGTCACCGGCCCCACCCGCGACCTGCTGACCGCCGAGCGGACCGCCCTCAACCTGCTCACCCACCTTTCCGGCATCGCGACCTTCACCGGTCGCTGGGTCGAGGCCGTGGCGGGCACCGGCGCGCGGATCAGGGACAGCCGCAAGACCCTGCCCGGCCTGCGGGCGCTCGCGAAGTACGCCGTCCGCTGCGGCGGCGGGGTCAACCACCGCATGTCGCTTTCGGACGCCGCCCTGATCAAGGACAATCACGTCGTGGCCGCCGGCGGGGTGGCCGAGGCGTTCCGGGCCGTCCGCGACGCGTACCCCGGGCTGCCGATCGAGGTCGAGGTCGACCGGATCGACCAGATCGAGCCGGTGCTCGCCGAAGGAGCCGAGGAGATCCTGTTGGACAATTTCAGCGTGGAAGACCTGGCGCGGGCCGTACGACTGGTGGGCGGCAGGGCACGACTGGAGTCCAGCGGGGGTCTGACCCTGGAATCGGCGCGCGAGGTGGCCGCGACCGGCGTCGACTACCTCGCCGTGGGCGCGCTCACCCACTCGGCGCCCGCGCTGGACATCGCCATGGACCTTCGAGGGAACTGATACTGATGCTGCTCGCCATCGACGTCGGCAACACCCACACCGTTCTCGGCCTGTTCGAGGGCGAGGAGGTCATCGAGCACTGGCGCATCGCCACCGACGCCCGGCGCACGGCCGATGAGATAGCCGTGGTGCTGCAGGGCCTGCTCGGCCAGTCGCCGCTGCTCAAGGGCACCGACGTCGACGGCATCGTCATCTGCTCCACGGTGCCGTCGGTGCTCAACGAGATGCGGGAGATGTGCCGCCGCTACTACGGCGACGTCAACGCCGTGATCGTCGAGCCCGGCGTCCGCACCGGCGTGCCCGTCAGGATGGACAACCCCAAGGAGGTCGGCAGCGACCGCATCGTCAACGCGCTCGCCGCCATCAACCTGTACGGCGGGCCCTGCGTGATCGTCGACTTCGGCACCGCGACCTCCTTCGACGCCGTCTCCGCCAAGGGCGAGTACGTCGGCGCGGTCACCGCGCCCGGCATCGAGATCTCGGTGGACGCCCTGGCGGCGGCCGGCGCGCAGCTGCACAAGGTGGAGCTGGTCCGGCCGCGCTCGGTGATCGCCAAGAACACCGTCGAGGCGCTCCAGGCCGGCATCATCTACGGCTTCGCCGGGCAGGTGGACGGGATCGTCGAGCGGATGACGGCCGAGCTGGCCGACGACCCCGACGAGGTCACGGTCGTCGCCACCGGCAGCGCGGCGCAGCTCGTGGTGGGGGAGGCCCACTCGATCGACGTCCATGAGCCGTGGCTCACTTTGATCGGGCTCAGGCTGATCTATAACAGAAACGTTTCCTAGCCGGACATCGGTACCCTTGGCTGTGTGACCGCTGACCTGACGAACCCAGCCGACGATCTGCCCGAGCAGATGCGCGTGCGCCGGGAGAAGCTCGACCGCCTCCGCGCCGAGGGTGTCGATCCCTACCCGGTGACCTTCCCGCGCACCGCGACCAACGGCGAGATCCGCGAAAAATACGCTGATCTCGCCGCTGACACCGCGACCGGCGACAAAGTGGGCGTCACCGGCCGCGTCATGCTGTCCCGGACGGGCGGCAAGCTCTGCTTCGCCACCATCCGCGACGGCTCCGCCGACCTCCAGGTCATGATCTCCCTGGACAAGGTGGGTGAGGAGTCCCTGGCCGCGTGGAAGCGCGACGTCGACCTCGGTGACCAGATCGGCATCGAGGGCGAGGTCATCACCTCCCGCCGGGGCGAGCTGTCCATCCTCGCCGACAGCTGGGCGATCACCTCCAAGTGCCTGCGCCCGCTGCCGGAGAAGCACGTCGGCCTGACCGACCCCGAGGCGCGGGTCCGCCAGCGCTACGTGGACCTCGTCGTCAACGACGAGGCGCGGAAGATGGCCTACACCCGCAGCGCCGTCGTGCGGGCGATCCGCGACTTCTGGCACGGCGAGGGCTACCTCGAGGTCGAGACGCCGATGCTGCAGCGCATCCACGGCGGCGCTTCGGCCCGGCCGTTCAAGACGCACATCAACGCCTACGACATGGAGCTCTACCTCCGCATCGCGATCGAGCTCTACCTCAAGCGGCTCGTGGTGGGCGGCATCGAGAAGGTCTTCGAGATCAACCGCAACTTCCGCAACGAGGGCGCGGACGCCACGCACAACCCCGAGTTCACGATGATGGAGGCCTACGGCACCTATCTCGACTACAACGGCATCGCCGACCTGACCCAGCGGATGATCCAGAGCGCGGTCGTGGCCGCGCTCGGCCACTCCGTGGTGGTCCACGAGGGGCAGGAGATCGACCTGAGCCTGCCGGAGTGGCCGCGGATCACCGTCTACGGGTCGGTCTCGGAGGCGCTGGGCGAGGAGGTGACGACCGAGACGCCGCTGGAGCACGTGCGCAAGCTCGCCGACGCGCGCGACCTCCGCTGGGACCCGAAGTGGGGTCAGGGCAAGCTCGTCCAGGAGCTCTTCGAGGAGCTGGTCGAGCACACCCTCATCCAGCCCACGTTCGTCATGGACTACCCGCTGGAGACCTCCCCGCTGGCCCGGACGCACCGGGACAACCCGCTGCTCACCGAGAAGTGGGACCTGATCGGGTTCGGCACCGAGCTCGGCACCGGCTACTCGGAGCTGAGCGACCCGATCGAGCAGCGCCGCCGCCTCACCGAGCAGTCGCTGCTCGCCGCGGGCGGCGACCCCGAGGCCATGCAGCTCGACGAGGACTTCCTCACCGCCCTGGAGTACGGCATGCCGCCCACCGGCGGCGTGGGGGTCGGCGTGGACCGCCTCGTCATGGCCTTCACCGGCAAGAACATCCGCGACACCATCCTGTTCCCGCTGGTCAAGCCCACCGGCTGAGCGTCGCCGGCCCGGTCGGGCCGGCCGGTCCCGCCGGACGAGCCCGCGGTCCCCATGGGCCGCGGGCTCGTTCCGTTGCCCGGGAGCCCCGGTCGCCCGGTGGTTTCCGGCGCACCTTCCTGCGCCTTCCCGCGTCTTCTCGCACCTTCCCCTGGCTTCCCGCGTCTTCTCGTGCCTGCCGTGGCTTCCCGTGGCGCGGAGGCGTCATTTCGCCGACGATCCGGATGACGGGCGATCCGCCCCCCCGGGAATGCCGGAAAGCCGGTTTCATCCGACATCCATTGCCCGGTGATTTTCTCGGCGCCGTCAGGGGAAGCGGCCGAGGGCCCGCGGTCGACGGGGATGCGCGACGCGCGCCGAGCAGGTCGTTTTTCCGGGGAAATGCGGAGTGCGGCGGCCGTACGGCTCGTCCCGGCGGCTGGCCCCGCGGCGTGGCCCGCGGCACGGTTCCGCAGGGCGGATCATGGCGATGACCTCGGATGCGACGGCGGTTCGGCGGCACGACTTCCGGGCCGGCTGCCTCTTAATCACAATGGGCCCGACATATCATGAGTACTTCATGTAACGCCTGCTCTGTCAATAGTGCGCATCACCTCTATGAAGAGCAGAGCTTGACGACCTTTGAACGGGGCGTTTACCGTTCCTGACGGGCGACATCGATTCCAGCGTGCTCACGCCTGAGTCCCGTTGCGGGGGGAGTGGCTAGATGGCATATCCGGAAGTGGATTCCCGCCGCGGCGAAAGCCTTCCGGGTACGGAGGATATCGATCTCAGCGAGGAGGATCTCGTGCTCCTGGCCGAGCTGGCCAAGGGCGTCACCGTCGACAGGGTGGGCCGCCGCCTCGACATCAGCGGCCGGACGGTCCGGCGCAGGCTGCGCGGGATCTGCGACCGCATCGGCGTGGCGACCGCGATCGAGGCCGTGGCCTGGGCCGCCCGCCGCCGCCTGATCTGACGTCCTACGCCCGGCCGGCTCAGCCGTGGACCCGGCCGAGTTCGGCCGTACGCCCGGCCGGGTTCAATCCGTATGTTCGGCCGGGTTCAGTCGGCGACGCGCACGCCCCCGGCGAAGGGCCGGTTGCCCATGGGCGCGATGCGGACCACGTCGCCGGTCTGCGGGGCGTGGACCATCAGGCCGGCGCCGACGTAGATCCCGACGTGGTGCAGGTCGCTGTAGAAGAAGACCAGGTCGCCGGGGCGCAGGTCGTCCCGGGAGACGTGGGTGCCGGCGGTCCACTGGTCACCGGTGTAGTGGGGCAGGCTGATGCCGACCTTCTGGTAGGCCCACATGACCAGGCCCGAGCAGTCGAAGGAGTTGGGCCCCTCGGCGCCCCAGACATACGGCTTGAGCTGCTGGGTGAGCGCCCAGCGCACCGCCTCGGCGGCCTTGCCCTGGCCCACGATCGGAACGCTGAGCCTGGTGGCCCGGCCGCGCATGTTCTCGGCGCGGTCGCGGACCTCCCGGTAGAGGCTGCTCTCCAACCTGCCGACCAGACGCTCGATCTTGGAGCGCTTGTCGCCGAGCTCCCCCAGGAGTTTCTTGACCTCGGCGGACCGGGCGGTGGCGCCGGCCCGGGCCTGCTCGGCGACCTTGAGCGCCCGGGCGACCTGGGCGACCTCCTCGCTCTGCCGCTGCTGGAGGGCGTAGCTGGTGGTGGCCTGGTCGAGGAAGGAGTCGGGGTCGCTCGACTGGGTGAAGGCGAGCGTGGAGCCCAGGCCCCCCGACATGTAGGCGCTCTGCGCGAGGAGGGTGGCCTTGGCGCGCCGGGACTCCAGCTCCGTCTCGCTGGCGGACAGGTTCTTCTTGGCCACCTCGGCGGCGCGCTGCGCCTGCTTGAGCTTCACCCGCGCGCCGTTGTACTGCTCGCTGAGCGTCTCGACCTCGACGTGGAGCTTCTCGACCTGCTTGGCGAGCTGCTGGAGGTCGGGCTTCGGGTCCGCGCCGGCGGACGTCAGGGGGGCGCCGACGGCGAGGAGGGTGAGCGCCAACCCGATGAACGCCGCCCGGCCGGGAAGGCGGCGGGAGGCGCGCTCCCGCATCGGGACGTGTCCGGCCGGACGCCTACTGCCACGGCTCGGCGTGCGCTTCACCAACAGGCTCCTCTCGTGGCCGCCTACCGGGTTAGCTGACGGGTTCGGGCCGGAGGCAGCCCTACCGAGCGCGCCGGTGGCGGCTCGGATTCACCCCTGGGGACGCGTGGAGGGTGGGTCCCCGGCTCCCCGGGTCCGGGGATTCGGCGGGTCAGCTTTTCGGGGGACGCTGACATCGAGCACGGACATTAGTGCAATTGGAGGTTCATGCTCAACCAGAACCACAAACTCGGTAGAGCTTTCACAACCGGAAAGTCACGGGCGGATCACATACTTTCATGATCCAGGTACCTGTCAACCTGGACCTATGCCGTTCCGAGCGGCATACCGCCTATGTCATCGCAGTTCCCGGTCCATGCCGAGGGTGAATGGCCGCCGTCACCGGCGTTTCCGGCCGGGCGGGACGGCGGTGACACCGTGCGCCGGGCGGTGCCGTTGTGACGGAAGTTACGGCTGGACCGTAATGGGGGTGCGCCGAGGACGTACGCTGATCGGTCATGGAGCAGGTTGCGGGACACTCCCCGGCGCCGGGGGCCCGGGAGCGCGAAACCGGGACGACGGCCGGGTCCACCGGGTCCGCTGGAATCACGGTCCGCCGCGCCCGCACGCCGGACGTGCGGGCGATCCGGCGGCTGGTCGACACCTACGGCGGCGCCGGGCCGCGGCTGCTGGAGAAGGCCACGGTCACCCTGTACGAGGACGTCCAGGAGTTCTGGGTGGCCGAGCGGGACGGGGCCGTCGTGGGCTGCGGGGCGCTGCACGTCCTGTGGGAGGACCTCGCCGAGATCCGCACCGTCGCCGTCGATCCGGAGTGCCGGGGCCGGGGCATCGGCCATCTGATCGTCTCGGCGCTGATCCGCACGGCCGGCGAGCTCGGCCTGCGGAGGGTCTTCTGCCTCACCTTCGAGGTGGACTTCTTCACCCGCCACGGTTTCCGGCGGATCCAGGGCACGCCCGTCTCGCCCGAGGTCTACGCCGAATTGCTCGCCTCCTATGACGAGGGCGTCGCCGAGTTCCTCGATCTGGAGCACGTCAAGCCGAACACCTTGGGAAACACGCGGATGTTGCTCCATCTGCCGCCCGAGCTCTGACCCGGTGACCCAGGTTACGACTGTGACAAAAGGTGACTCTCGGACGCCTATCTCGATACCTTGTGCTGCAACGTGCATGTGAGTCTTGAACGCGCCACATGCGTAGTCGAAGTGAGGTGACGCGGTGACCACCGGACAGCCGCCGTATCCGCAGGATGATCCCGACCGCGACCGCACACCGTCGGGACACTCCGGATACGGCTCGCACGACATGGGCAGAGGCCCCGACGAACACGATCCCGACGCGACAATCGTGGGATATCGGACGGACAACACCGGTCCGGGACAGGGCCAGCCCGGCTACGGTCAGCCCGGCGCCTACGGCCAGGGCGGACAGCCGGGGTACGGCGGTCAGCAGCCGTCGTACGACCAGGGCGCCTACGGCCAGCAGGGTTCCCAGCCGGGGTACGGCCAGCAGCCGTCCTACGACCAGCAGCAGGCGTACGGCCAGCAGGGCGCCCCGGGCTACGGCCAGCAGCCGTCCTACGGGCAGCAGGGCTCCCAGCCGGGTTACGGCCAGGGCGGGCAGCCCGGCTACGGCCAGCAGCCGTCGTACGACCAGCAGCAGTACGGCCAGCAGGGCGCCCAGCCGGGAGCGTACGGCCAGCAGGGTTCCCAGCCGGGGTACGGCCAGCAGCCGTCCTACGACCAGCAGCAGGCGTACGGCCAGGGCGCCCAGCCCGGCTACGGCCAGCAGCCGTCGTACGACCAGCAGCAGTACGGTCAGCAGGCCTCCCAGCCGGGGTACGGCCAGCAGCCGTCCTACGGCCAGCAGAACTCCCAGCCCGGCGGCTACGGCCAGCAGCCCTCCTACGACCAGGGCGCCTACGGCCAGGGCGGGCAGCCGCAGTACGGCCAGCAGCCCTCCTACGACCAGCAGCAGGCGTACGGCCAGCAGGGCTACGGCGCTCAGCCGGGGTACGGCCAGCAGCCCTCCTACGACCAGCAGCAGGCGTACGGCCAGCAGGGCTACACCCCGCAGTGGGGCGGCGGCCACGCCCCGGGCGTGTCGGCCCCGCTCGCCGAGTGGTGGCAGCGCCTGGTCGCCCGCATCATCGACGCCCTGATCCTGGCGATCCCCACGTTCGTCATCACGCTCGTGCTGACCGGGATCCTGGTCACCGCCCCGTCCTTCAACATGGAGACCGGGGAGTACAGCGTCGGGAGCGGGACGTTCCTCGCCACCTTCCTCACCGGCCTCGTCGGCGGGCTGATCTACTTCGTCTACGAGTTCCTGATGCTGAAGGCGAAGGGGCAGACCGTCGGCAAGATGGCCATGGGCATCAAGGTCGTGCCGGTCGGCGGGACGCCCCAGGCCGAGGGGCTCCCCTCGAACAAGGCCATGAGCCGGGCGGGCGTCCTGTGGGGCCCGTCCATACTGCGCGGCATTCCCTTCGTGGGCTTCATCATCGGGATCTTCTCCCTGGTGAACGTGCTCTGGCAGCTGTGGGACAAGCCGCTGCACCAGTGCCTGCACGACAAGGCCGCCGCCACGACGGTCGTGAAGACCAGGTAGTTCCGGCAGTTCCCGAAAAACGGGGCCGGCGGGTTGAACCGCCGGCCCCGTTTTTTCGTGTGTGGAGGGAAACGAGCGGGGTAACGGCACTCCGGAAGGGACGGTAACGGCGTCCGGAGGCGGTTGTGGCGGGGTGTGAACCCGGGCGTGTCCGTGCGGGGCGTTGTGGGCCTTCTTCCGGGCTTCCCCGGGGAGGGCGTTATGGAGCCTTCCAAGTGTGCGTCCGGTCACGACAAACCCCGTGGATCGGCCGTGCCGTCACGCCGGGTGCCTATCGGGCGTCAATGGGGTGACAGTTACCGGGGGAACTTCCGTGACGTCCGGCGAATGGCGGACGACGGGCGGGCCGTGCCGCGGCCGCCCGCGACTTCCCGCGTCTTCTCCCGGCCCGGCGGGGGAATGCCGGTGCGCCTTCCCGTCGCGCCCGGGAAGGCGTTCTCGCGGATCCGGCCCGGGTTAGCGGGGCGTCACCGGCCCGGCGGTTTGGTGGTTATAAGGGCTACGACTATGTTCCTTGCGCCCGGGGGGCCGTAGGCTTGGGAAGAAAGCGATGAAGATCCGTCTTGTTCCGCGGGACGAAGGCGTACCGCGGAACCGGCCGCGCACCGAAGAGGGCGAGGCCCGGCGGGGCTACCCGGGTGTTCCCGTCCTCTTGACATTACCGCCGCCGACCCGGCGATGATGATCCGGAGCTTCGGCAAGATCTTTTCTGTTACGGCCGGAAAACCCTTGTGAGCAGGGGGTTTCCGGGGTCGTCGGGAGGGGGTCGCTGTCAAGTGGCTGTAGTTGACATTGGTTTTTCGGCGGAGTGATCATCAGATGATCGTCCTGTCGGTTTTTTCCCCTCGGCTTTACGGACGGCAACCGGTAAGACGGCTGGAGAGAAGCATTAAGGTGGAGATGGGCGGTCCCGGGGGCCCGTGCCGCCCCCCGGTGACGCTAAGGTCGTCCCTGGGCGGGCGCCCACGGTCCCGGCGGCTTCCTGTCCGCGGGCGGGCCACGCCGTCCCGGGAATTCCACGGTCCCCAGAAAGTCACCCACGCTGCGGAGCGAGGACGAATGAACGACGTATTGTCCGCGTTGATACCCCCGGTGGTCGTCGGCGGGGCCTTCATCTACGGAGTGGTCAAGCTTCTTCGCAGTGAAGCCGCCGGCCGGCGTCCGGCAAAACGGGAGGAGACCGCCGGGTCCCAGGACGGATGATCGCGGCCGTCCGGTTCCGGTCGGGTTCCCAGGAGAATCGCCGGGGTCCCGGAATTGCCGCCCCCCGATGGCGGGTATATGTTTGGCTAGCGAATGAAACAATACTCCGCGAAAGGATTGCGTAGATGGCCAAGCAGATCCAGGAGATTCTCATCGACGACCTCGATGGGGGCGAGGCCAATGAGACGGTCGCCTTCGCGATTGACGGCACGAGCTACGAGATTGATCTCAGTGAAGTAAACGCGAAGAAGCTCCGCGACTCCCTGTCGCCTTTCGTGCAGAGCGCCCGCCGTTCCGGCGCGGCTCCGCGTCGCCGCCGCGCCGGCGGCAGCAGGGCTCTCACGCGGGAGAAGAGTGCCGACATCCGGGCTTGGGCGAAGTCGCACGGCCTTAATGTCAGCGAGCGCGGCCGTATCGCCTCCAAGATCGTCGAGCAGTACGAAGCGGCTCACTAGCGAGTGTCGCGCGACTGCTCGCGGGATCGTTGAATCATGCGGTTATGGCGGCCACGGTGGGGTCCGGTGGCGGCCATGACCGCATGGCGCGTTTGATCGTCTATAAACGTCGTTCGCTTGCGGCGTAGCGGGAACATCTCACCCCCGGTAAGTAGTTGGATGGAGGGTGAACGCCCTGCTCCCGGGGAACGTCTCGTTCATAGAGCGGTCGTCTGGGCGGGGCTACCATGCGGGATGACAGGGCCCGGATATCCCGGACCTGCCTGACCGCTCTGTGAGGAGCGACGAGATGTTCGAGAGGTTCACCGACCGCGCACGGCGGGTTGTCGTCCTGGCCCAAGAAGAGGCCCGGATGCTCAACCACAACTACATCGGTACGGAGCACATTCTTCTTGGCTTGATCCATGAAGGTGAAGGCGTTGCCGCCAAGGCTCTGGAGAGCCTCGGCATCAGCCTCGAAGGTGTGCGTCAGCAGGTCGAGGAGATCATCGGCCAGGGACAGTCCGCGCCTTCGGGGCACATTCCCTTCACCCCGCGCGCCAAGAAGGTCCTTGAGCTGTCGCTCCGAGAGGCCTTGCAGCTGGGACACAACTACATCGGCACCGAGCACATCCTGCTCGGCCTCATCCGTGAGGGCGAGGGCGTGGCAGCCCAGGTGCTGGTGAAGCTGGGGGCGGACCTCAACCGCGTCCGGCAGCAGGTGATCCAGTTGCTCCACGGTTACCAGGGCAAGGAGCCGGCCGCCGCGGGCGGTCCGCAGGAGTCGGCGCCGTCGACCTCCCTTGTGCTGGACCAGTTCGGCCGCAACCTGACGCAGGCCGCCCGTGAGGGCAAGCTCGACCCGGTCATCGGCCGCGACAAGGAGATCGAGCGGGTCATGCAGGTCCTCTCCCGGAGGACCAAGAACAACCCGGTCCTGGTGGGTGAGCCCGGCGTCGGCAAGACCGCCGTCGTCGAGGGCCTGTCCCAGAAGATCGTCAAGGGCGAGGTTCCCGAGACGCTCAAGGACAAGCAGCTCTACACCCTGGACCTCGGCGCGCTGGTGGCGGGCTCCCGCTACCGCGGTGACTTCGAGGAGCGCCTCAAGAAGGTGCTCAAGGAGATCCGCACCCGCGGCGACATCATCCTGTTCATCGACGAGCTGCACACGCTCGTGGGCGCGGGCGCCGCGGAGGGCGCGATCGACGCCGCCAGCATCCTCAAGCCGATGCTGGCCCGCGGCGAGCTGCAGACCATCGGCGCCACCACCCTCGACGAGTACCGCAAGCACCTGGAGAAGGACGCCGCGCTGGAGCGCCGCTTCCAGCCGATCCAGGTGGCCGAGCCCAGCCTCAGCCACACGATCGAGATCCTCAAGGGCCTGCGCGACCGTTACGAGGCCCACCACCGGGTCTCGATCACCGACGGCGCCCTCGTGGCCGCCGCGCAGCTCGCCGACCGCTACATCAGCGACCGGTTCCTGCCCGACAAGGCGATCGACCTGATCGACGAGGCCGGCTCGCGCATGCGCATCCGCCGCATGACCGCGCCGCCGGACCTGCGCGAGTACGACGAGAAGATCGCCAACGTGCGGCGCGACAAGGAGTCCGCGATCGACGCGCAGGACTTCGAGAAGGCCGCCGCGCTGCGCGACCAGGAGAAGCAGCTCCAGCTCAAGCGTGAGCGCCGGGAGAAGGAGTGGAAGGCCGGCGACATGGACGTCGTCGCCGAGGTCACCGAGGAGCTCATCGCCGAGGTCCTGGCGACCGCCACCGGCATCCCGGTCTTCAAGCTCACCGAGGAGGAGTCCCAGCGGCTGCTCCGCATGGAGGACGAGCTGCACAAGCGGATCATCGGCCAGGACGACGCCATCAAGGGCCTGTCCCGCTCGATCCGCCGCACCCGCGCCGGTCTGAAGGACCCGCGCCGCCCGGGTGGCTCGTTCATCTTCGCCGGCCCGTCCGGCGTCGGTAAGACCGAGCTGTCCAAGACGCTGGCCGAGTTCCTGTTCGGGGACGAGGACGCGCTGATCATGCTGGACATGTCCGAGTTCATGGAGAAGCACACCGTCTCCCGGCTGTTCGGCTCGCCTCCCGGCTACGTCGGATACGAGGAGGGCGGCCAGCTCACCGAGAAGGTGCGGCGCAAGCCGTTCTCCGTGGTCCTCTTCGACGAGATCGAGAAGGCCCACCCGGACATCTTCAACTCGCTGCTGCAGATCCTGGAGGACGGTCGCCTGACCGACGCCCAGGGCCGCGTGGTGGACTTCAAGAACACCGTCATCATCATGACGACCAACCTCGGCACCCGGGACATCTCCAAGGGCATCGGGGTGGGCTTCGCGAAGTCCAACGACACCGAGTCGAACTACGACCGGATGAAGGCCAAGGTGCAGGAGGAGCTCAAGCAGCACTTCCGGCCCGAGTTCCTCAACCGCGTCGACGACATCGTGGTCTTCCACCAGCTCACGCCGAAGGAGATCATCAGCATCGTGGACCTGATGCTGGCGCAGGTCGCCGAGCGTCTGAAGGACCGCGACATGGGCCTGGAGGTCTCGCCGGAGGCCAAGAAGCTGCTGGCCGACCGCGGTTACGACCCGGTGATGGGCGCCCGGCCGCTGCGCCGGACGATCCAGCGCGAGCTGGAGGACACGCTGTCGGAGAAGATCCTGTACGGCGAGCTCCGTCCCGGCCAGATCGTCAAGGTCTCGATCGAGGGCGAGGGCGACGCCGCCAAGTTCGTCTTCGTCGGCGAGGCCGCGCCGACCGACCGGGTCCCCGACTCGGCGGCCGCGATCGCGGAGCCGATCCAGCACTGACCCGGTCCGGATCGGCGCCGGCCCGGCGCCGATCCGGCGGTGGTGCGACGTGGTGGCACAACTCTGAGCGGACCCCCCGTGAGCAGTCTCACGGCGGGGTCCGCTCTTTTGTTCCGGAAGAAGGTATACCGCCACCGTAAGTAGTACTACACTCTGTAGAGTGATTCGGCCGGCTCATCGGCGTGACCTGGTTCGGCGGTCACGACGTCGTGACCGGTCCTGACGTCAGCCCGCCGACGTACCGACGTATCGGCTCCGGGGATGACGCGGGGACCGGGGCCCAAGCGGGAAGCTCGGCGGATCCGGTCGAACCCTCGGCGGCAAAGGACCCGCCGGCCCGCGGCTCGGGTTTCCGTGCGGGCGTCCGGGATCGCCGTACAGAGCACGTCTTGGAGGCATCGGATGCGTTTGCGGCACGAGGACGGGACGCTCGTTCACCTGTCCTACAACGCGGGCGTGCATCCCGCTGAAGACCTGGAGAACCTCATCGCCCACCTGACCCGGTACGCGGTGCCGGTGCGCAAGCGCCTGGGCGTCGACCGGATGGGCGTCGGCCTCTGGCTGTCTCCGGGGGTGGCCGACCACCTCATCGCCGACCGGATCGAACTGGTACGGCTGCGCCGCTCCCTGGAGGAGCGCGGCCTGGAGGTCGTCAGCCTCAACGGCACCGGCGGGCGCAACCAGGACGCCCCCGGCCCCGACTGGGCCAAGCCCGAGCGCTACCGCTACACGATGGCGCTGGCCAAGATCCTGGCCTTCCTGCTGCCGGAGGACGTCCGCTTCGGCAGCATCTCCACCATCCCCATCGGCTGGCGCCGCGACTGGCCGTCCGACCTGCACGCGATCGCCACCCGCCGCCTGGAGCGTCTCTCGCGTGAGCTGCGCGGCCTGTACAGCGTCACCGGCAAGACCATCAGGGTCGGCTTCGAGCCGTGGCCCGGCTGCGTGCTGGAGACCACCAAGCAGGCCCTCGACCGGGTCTGCGACATCGACTCCGAGCACCTCGGCGTCTGCCTGGACGCCTGTCACCTCGCCGGCGGCGCGGAGGAGCCGGGCACGGCGCTGCGCGGCCTGGCCGACGCCGGCGCCCCGGTGGTGAAGCTCGGTCACGTCCACAACCACGTGAGCGACGCCCGCCGGGAGCTCCCGAGCACCCGCTCGATCCTAGAGGACACCCTCACCGCGATGCTCTCCGGCGCGGTGAACGGCACCGCCCACATCGAGGTCGAAACCCACGACCTGGCCGTGCCGGTCCGTGCCAAGGGCCCCGGCGCGCTGGTCACCGCCCTCGCCGACGAGCTCGACTGGGCCCGCACCAACCTCACCGCGCTCGGCCTGCGCCTGGCCGCCTGAGCGCCGGTCGGCGGTTCAGCCGGGCAGGCGGTAGGTGCCGTCGTCCAGTACCTCGGCCAGCCCGTCGGCGACGAGGCCGTCCAGGGCGCGTTCCCGCTGTGTGTCGCTCTCCCAGACCGCGTCCAGGGCGGCCTTGGGGACCGGGCCGTGGGCCTGGCGCAGGACCGCCAGCAGGCGCCCCCGGCACTGGCGGTCGGTGCCCTCGTAGGACTGCCCCCGGCGGGCGGGCCCGTCGTAGGGCGGCTTGCCGGCCAGGCGCCAGGCGCACAGCGCGCTGACCGGGCAGTCGGCGCAGCGCGGAGCCCGGGCCGTGCAGACCAGCGCGCCCAGCTCCATGACGGCGACCGCCCAGACGGGCGCCTCGTCCGGGCCGGGCAGCAGCGACTCGGCGAGCCTGCGCTCGGGCGGCGTGGTCGCCTTCGGTGGATACTCCTCGCCCCGCACGGCCCGCGCCAGGACCCGCCTGACGTTGGTGTCCAGGACCGCGTGACGGCCCCCGAAGGCGAAGCTGGCCACCGCGGCCGCGGTGTACTCGCCGACGCCCGGCAGCGCCAGCAGGGTGGCGTGGTCGGACGGCACCTCCCCGCCGTGCCGCTCGGTGATCGCCCGCGCGCAGGCGTGCAGGTTGAGCGCCCGGCGCGGGTATCCGAGGCGTCCCCAGTGGCGCACGGCCTCGCCGGGAGGCTCCTTGGCGAGGGCGGCGGGCGTGGGCCAGCGCTCCATCCACTCGGTCCAGATGGGCAGCACCCGGACCACGGGCGTCTGCTGCAACATGATCTCGCTGACCAGGATCGACCAGGGGGAGGCCCCGGGGGCCCGCCAGGGGAGGTCGCGGGCGTGCTCGGCGTACCAGCCGAGCACGGGGTCCAGGAGAGGGTTCGACTCGGGCACGCTTCGACGATAGTGCGGGGCGGAGACCGCCTGCCCCCTTCCCGCCGACGCGAAACGCGTGACAGCGGCGGGTCTCCCCTGCCACCCCACCCACGGTCCCCATACTGTACGCATGGACCCGGACACTTTCCGTAGCGGAATAGGGGCGGACGTCTACTGGCGGCGCCGGGTGGTCGCGCTCATCGGCGTGCTCGTGGTGGTCGCCGTCGTGGCCTGGGCCTGCTCGTCGAGCAAGCCGGAGCGTCCGCGGAAGGAGGGCTCGGCCGACCGGCCGGCCGGTCCCGACGCGGTGTCGGCCGCCCTGCCGACCGTGACGGTCACCTCCTCCCCCGGGACGCCGTCCCCGCCGTCACCGTCCCTGTCGCCGTCGTCCTCAGCGGACGGGCGGCCCGGCGGCTCCTGCTCCCCGGCCGACCTCGTGCTGAGCGTGCGCGGGACGGGGGAGATCTACGGACCGGGCGTCCAGCCGAAGTTCCTGCTCACCCTCGTCAACACCGGCCAGACGCCGTGCCGGGCCGACGTCGGGCCGCGGGCCATGGAGGTGCGGATCACCTCCGGCGCCGACCGGGTGTGGTCCTCCGCCGACTGCGTCAGCGGCGGGGCCGACGACTTCCACCGGCTGGAGCGGGGCGTGCCGTACGTCCGGGAGGTCGTCTGGGACCGCCGGCGGTCGGGCGCCGACTGCGCGGTCGAGGGCGCGGCGGCCCGGCCGGGCACGTACGTCGCGGCGGTCGGCACCCCGAGCCTCAAGGGCGACAGGGCGGTCTTCCACCTGAGGTGACGGAAAAGCCCGGCGGGTTCCGGCCCGTACGGTTCCGCGACGGGGTCAGACGTAGCGCTCCAGGATGGAGGACTCGGCGAGACGGGAGAGGCCCTCGCGGATGTGGCGGGCCCGGGCCTCGCCGACGCCGCCCACCTCCTGGAGGTCGCCGATGCTGGCGGCCAGGAGCTTCTGCAGGCTGCCGAACTGGTCGACCAGGCGGTCGACGACCGTGCCCGGCAGGCGGGGGACCTTGGCCAGCAGGCGGTAGCCCCGGGGGCTCACCGAGGTGTCCAGGGCGTCGCTGCCCGGATGGCCGAGGACCCGCGCGACGACGGACAGGTCGAGCAGGTCGCTGGAGGAGAGCTCGTCGAGGTGGTGCAGGGCCTCGGCGAACCCGCGCCGGCGGCCCTCCGTGGGGAGGTAGTCGCGCACGATCAGCTCGCGGTCGGTCTCGGTGCCGGCCACCAGCTCGTCGAACTGCAGGGAGAGCAGGCGGCCGTCGGTGCCGAGCTCCACGACGTATCCGGCGATCTCCTCGGAGATGCGCCGGACCATCTCCAGGCGCTGGGCGACCACCGCGACGTCGCGGACCGTCACCAGGTCCTCGATCTCCAGCGCCGAGAGCGTGCCGGACACCTCGTCCAGGCGGTGCTTGTAGCGCTCCAGCGTGGCCAGGGCCTGGTTGGCCCGGGAGAGGATCGCCGCGGACTCCTCCAGCACGTAGCGGACGCCGTCGAGATAGAGGGCGATGATCCGCATGGACTTGCTGAGGGTGATCACCGGCAGGGACGTCTGCACGGCCACCCGCTGGGCGGTGCGGTGCCGGGTGCCGGACTCGTCGGTCGGGAGGGACGGGTCGGGCATCAGGTGCACGGCCGCGCGGACGATCCGTAGATCGCCGGAGTTGAGCACGATGGCGCCGTCCATCTTGGCCAGCTCGCGCAGCCGCGTCGCGGAGAACTCGACGTCGAGCTCGAAGCCGCCGCTGCAGATCTCCTCGACCGTGCGGTCGTAGCCCAGCACTATCAGGCCGCCCGTCTGACCGCGCAGGATGCGCTCCAGGCCGTCGCGGAGGGCGGTGCCCGGTGCGACGGCGGCCAGGACGGCTCTGCGGCGCTCGTCCAGTCCTTTGTACGTCGTTGCCACTTGACCCCCGTGGTCTGCGCGTCAGGCCCAGCTTACCCACGAAGCCTCACCGGAACCCGGAGAGAGCGGGTCCTCAGCCGGAGTCTCAGGTGACGTGGGTGAGCGCGTCCCAGACGTTCTCCGCCTCGATGACGTCGAAGCCGGGTGCGAAACCCGCGGCCCGGCCGCCGACCGGGACCAGGGAGCGGTCCGCGCCCTTGCGCCGCCCGCTGTCCAGGGAGCCGGCCGGGACGAGGGCGCGGGTGAAGCCCAGCCGGGCGGCCTCCGACAGGCGGCGCCGTACGTCGCGCACCGGGCGCAGCTCACCGGCCAGGCCCACCTCGCCCATCACGACCAGCCCGGACGGCAGCGCCTTGTCCCCGGCCGCGCTCGCCACCGCGAGCATCACCGACAGGTCGATCGCCGGGTCGTTGAGCTTGATGCCGCCCACGGTGGCGGTGAAGACGTCGCAGCCGCCCAGCTTGGCGTTGAGCCGCCGCTCCAGCACGGCCAGCACCATCGTGACGCGGTAGGCGTCGAGCCCCGAGGTGGAGCGGCGCGGCTGCTGGGCCTCGGTCCGGGCGACGAGGGCCTGGACCTCGGCGGGCAGCGGCCGGGTGCCCTCCAGGGTGACGGTGACGCACGTGCCGGGCACGGGGTCGGTGCGGTGGGAGACGAACAGGCCGCTGGCGTCGGCGATGCCCTCGATGCCGTCCTCGTGCAGGTCGAAGCAGCCGACCTCGTCGACGGGACCGTAGCGGTTCTTGATCGCGCGGACCATGCGGAGCCGGGAGTGGCGGTCGCCCTCGAAGTGGAGCACCACGTCGACCAGGTGCTCCAGCGTGCGGGGGCCCGCGATCGAGCCCTCCTTGGTGACGTGGCCGACCAGGACCGTGGACATGCCGCGCTCCTTGGCCAGCCGGACCAGGTTGCCCGCGACCTCCCTGACCTGGGTGACGCCGCCGGGCACGCCGGTCGCCTGGGCCGAGCCGATGGTCTGCACCGAGTCGACGACGAGCAGGTCGGGCCGGACCTTCTCGACGTGCGTGACCAGGGCGCCCAGGTCGGTCTCGGCCGCGAGGTAGAGGTGCTCCTGGATCGCGCCGATCCGGTCGGCCCGGACCCGCACCTGGGCGGCCGACTCCTCGCCCGTGATGTACAGCACGGTCTGCTGCCGGGCCATCTTCGCCGCGGCGTCGAGCAGGAGCGTGGACTTGCCGATGCCGGGCTCCCCGGCCAGCAGGATCACCGCGCCGGGCACCACGCCGCCGCCGAGCACTCGGTCGAGCTCGGGCACGCCGGTGCCGCGAGCGTGCGCCACCTCGGCCTTGACCTGCCCGATCGGGACGGCCGGGGCCGACACCGCCCCGGCGGAGGCGACGTGCACGCCGGCGCGCGCGGTCTCCTCCTCGACGGTGCCCCAGGCCTGGCACTCACCGCAGCGACCCACCCACTTGGCGGTCTGCCAACCGCACTCACCACAGCGATAGCCGACCTTCTTAGCCATGGCCGCACGCTACCGGCATCGACCGACAACTTTCACCCGTCCGCGGCGCGCGCCGGGCGGGAGGGACTGCCGCGGCCGGGCGGCGGCGCGTACGATCTGGCCATGTCCGGACGGTTGGTGACGATCGTGACGCTGGTCGCGCTGCTGGCGGCGTGCGGTACGGCCGGCCGGTCGCCCTCGGCCGGGGAGACGCCCGGAACGGCCGGTCCGGGCCGGGGATCGCCCGGCGTGACGACGGCCCCGCGCGCCCCGGTCGCGTCGCCGTCGCCCGACCCTTCCGCGCCCCCGTGGACCCAGACCGAGGTGAGCGAGTGGGGCGGATCGATGACGAGCGCGCTGGCGTTCGCCGCCGACGACGTCTGGGCGGCCGGCACGGTGGACGAGGGCGAAACCCTGATCACCCACTGGGACGGCCGCGCCTGGCGCGAGGTGGCCCCGCCCGTCCGGAGGCGGGAGGAGGTCTTCTTCCGGCTGCTGGCGGCGTCGTCCCGCGACGACCTGTGGGTGTTCTCCGACGACGGGCGCGCCTGGCGCTGGACGGGCACCGGGTGGGCCGCCCGGGGCGGCCTGGGCGGCACGACGGGCGCAGACGGCACGAGCGGTACGGCGGGCACGAACGGCACGGCGGGGCCGGACCGTACGAACGGCACGGGCACGGGCGGCACGGCCGGGTCCGGCGGGCTCCGGCTGCGCGCGGCGGCCGTCGCGGGGCCGCGCGACGTGTGGACGGCGGGCACGACCCGGGGCGACCTCGCGCGCCCGTTCCTCGGCCGGTGGGACGGCTCGGGCTGGTCGGAGCCGCCGCTGCCGCCCGGCGCGGAGGTGAACGACCTCGGCGCGCTGTCGCCCCGCGACGTGTGGGCCGTGGGCCGGTCGGGCGGCCAGGCCATGATCATGCACTGGGCGGGGGAGCGGTGGGACCCCGTACCGGCGCCGCCCGTGCCGGGCGCGCGGGGCGCGGTCCTGGACCGCGTGCTCGCGGTGTCGCCGGACGAGGCGTGGGCGCTGGGCACGGCCGAGGTGTCCGACCAGGAGAGGCGCCAGTTCCTGCTGCGCTGGGACGGGAGCCGGTGGAGCGAGGCCGGACCTCTCCCGCAGGGCACGCGCCTCACCGCCGTGGAGTCCGACGGGCACGGTGGGATCTGGGCCGGCGGCGAGAGCCGGGGCGCCGGGGACGGGGAAAGGACGATCCTCCACTTCGACGGCGCGGGCTGGACGTACGGGAGGACGCCCGGCACCCAGTCGGGCCCCGTGGTGAACGACCTCGCGCGGTCCCCGGACGGCGACCTGGTCGTCGCGGTCGGCGGCAACCCCGACTACGACGAGGACAGCGAGGCCTGGGTCTGGACCCGGCGCTGAGCCATCAGGCCCGCGCGGGACGCCCGGACCTTCCGGTCCCGGCGTCCGCGTGCCCCGGCCTCGACCCGGCTCCGTCCCGTGGGGGACCCGCCACCGTGAGGGTCCGCGGGGCGGAACCTAGATGTGGCCCTCCAGGTCGGCGAGGAGGAGGCGCTTGGGCTTGGCTCCGACGATCTGCCGGACCACCTCGCCGCCTTTGTAGAGGTTGAGCGTGGGCAGGCCCGTGACGCCGTAGCGGGCCGCGATCTCCGGGTGCTCGTCGGAGTTCAGCTTGGCGATCGTGAGGCGGTCGCCGTACTCGGCCTCGATCTGCTCCAGGACCGGCGCGATCATCCGGCACGGCGGGCACCACTCGGCCCAGAAGTCCACCAGGACGGGCTTGTCGCTCTCCAGCACCTGCTCGGCGAAGTTGTCGGTGGTCAGATTGATCATGATTCTCCCTCGTTCCGGTCGGGAGGCGGCCCGAACATGCATCCCGGGCACGCCGCGCCGAGCTGGGCGGCCACCTCGGCCCGGCGTGTGAGCAGCGTGTGGATCTCGCCGTCGATCTCGGCCAGCTTGCGCCGGTAGACCTCCACCGACTCCGGGCACGAGGCCCCCGACTCGTGCCCGGCCCGCAGGCACGCCACGAACGGCCGGGCGTCCTCCAGCGTGAAGCCGACGGTGAGCAGCGACCTGATCTCGGTGACCAGCCGCAGGTCCGCCTCGCTGTACTCGCGGTAGCCGTTGGCGGCGCGCCGCGCGGTGATCAGCCCCTGCTGCTCGTAGTAGCGCAGCGCCCGGGTGCTGACCCCGGCACGTCTGGCGAGCTCTCCGATCCGCATCCGGACCTCCTCACCCGTCACGGTAGGCGTTGACGTCAGCGTCAAGGTCAAGCCGTACGGCGGGCGATCCCGTTCCCGGCCCCCGGGCCCGCCCTCGCCGGCCGGGGTCAGAAGCGCCGCCAGCGCAGCACGTTGGGGTAGTCGATCTCCAGACCGGAGGTCTCGGCGACGGCCTGCTCGGCGACCTCGGGGGTGAACTCGATGCGCAGCACCGCCTCCAGGTCGGCGCGGCGATCGAAGGACATGCGCAGGTCCAGCGGCCGGCTGTGCCATCCCTGACGGGTCCAGAAACGCTCGACGGCCTCGGCGGAGTAGGAGGCGGGGACCGAGCGGCTGAACCAGCGGCCGAACGCGCCGCGGGTGGCGTCCAGGTCGATGACGAAGGCCGCGCCGCCTCGCCGTACGACGCGGGAGAGCTCGGCGAGGCCGGGTTCGCAGCCGGGGCCGAAGAAGTAGGCCCAGCGGGCGAAGGCGACGTCCACCGACGCGTCCGGGAGCGGCAGGGCCTGGGCGGTGGCCACGTGGACCTCGACGCCGGGCAGGGCCCGGCAGCGGCGCCGGGCGAGCTGGGCGAGGCCCTCGTGCGGCTCGACGCCGATCACGCGGGAGGCCGTGGCCGCCAGGGAGGGCAGGTGGTAGCCGGTCCCGCAGCCGATGTCGAGGACCGTCGCGCCGTCCCACGGCCGGATGGCGGCCATCGCCGCCTCGGCGCGCCCCTCCGGGTCCACGGCGCGGTTCTCCAACTCGTAGACGTGCGGGGTGTTCCAGATGTTCGGGCTGGGGATGGCGCCCCTCAACGGCCTCGGCATGCGTTCACGGTAGCGGTGTGTTCTCCGTCGCATCCGCGAGGCCGACTCCACAGGTCGCCCGGCGCGCTTAGGCTGGCAAGGTGAGCGAGCGAAGCGGATGGGACGCCGGGCGCGGGGAGGCAAGCCCGCGCGCGTCCCGGGTAGGCGGTCCGGAGACCCCGGCGGACGTGCGGACCGGTGGACGCCGCGACGCCCGTTCGTGCGAGCTCCGAACCGGAGGGAAAGACAGATGAGCGTTGTCCGGGAATCCAGTGCGAAGATCGCTTTGTCCACCGCGTCGGTTTACCCCGAACGCACCCCGGACGCCTTCGAGCTGGCCGCGCGTCTCGGATACGACGGTGTCGAGATCATGGTGGGCGCCGACCCCGTGAGCCAGGACGTCGACGTCCTGGAGCGTCTGTCCGACCACTACCAGCTGCCGATCCTGGCCATCCACGCCCCCTGCCTGCTGGTGACCCAGCGGGTGTGGGGCAAGGACCCCTGGGCCAAGCTCCAGCGGGCGCAGCGGGCCGCCGAGCGGGTCGGGGCCCGGACGGTCGTGGTGCATCCGCCGTTCCGCTGGCAGCGCGACTACGCGCGCGAGTTCGAGACCGGCCTGGCCCGGATGCGCGAGGAGACCGACATCGTCTTCGCGGTGGAGAACATGTTCCCGCTGCGGGCCAGGGGCAACGAGGTGGTGCCCTACTCGCCGGGCTGGAACCCGGTCGACTACGACTTCCCCCAGGTGACGCTGGACCTGTCGCACACGGCGGTGTCGGGCGTCGACGCCATGGAGATGTTCGGCAAGCTCGGCGACCGGGTCGCCCACCTGCACCTCGCCGACGGCCTCGGGACGGCGAACAAGGACGAGCACCTGGTCCCCGGCCGGGGGAACCAGCCGTGCGCGCCGATCCTGGAGCGCCTGGCGGGCAGCGGCTTCGGCGGTCTGGTGGTGCTGGAGATCAACACGCGTAAGGCGGCCAGCCGTACCGATCGGATCGACGACCTCACCGAGGCGCTGGCCTTCGCCCGCCGTCACCTCACCGCGCCCTCGAAGGCCTGAGGGACGCGGGGACGTAGGGACGTGGGCGTGAGGGACGCGGGACGCGCCGGTGACACGGCGGACACCGCGGGCGGGGCCGGTGGGACCGGCGGCGTGGAGGACGCGTCGGCGGTCAGGCGGCGTCCGGGGCGCAGGCCGGGGTCGGCGGACACCCGGGGGCAGATCCTGGCGGCGGCGCGTCAGATCTTCGCGGAGAAGGGGTTCGACCGGGCGACCGTCCGGGGGATCGCCCGGCAGGCGGGGGTGGACCCGGCGCTGGTCCACCATTACTTCACGAGCAAGGCGGGGATGTTCGTCGCCGTCATGGACCTGCCGCTGAACCCCGAGGAGGTCGTCCCGGTCCTCATCGACGGGCCGCGCGAGGAGGTCGGCGAGCGGATCGTCCGGTTCGTCCTGACGCTGACCGCGGACGCGGAGGCGCGCCAGCCGCTGCTGGCCATGATCCGTACCGCGATGACCAACGACCAGGTGGCCGCCATGGTGCGGGAGTTCTTCACCGAGGAGCTGCTGGACCGGGCCGCCCGGGGCCTCGGCATTCCGCGGATCCGGATGGAGGCGGCCTTCTCCCAGATGTTCGGCCTGATCGTGATGCGGCACGTGCTGCTGCTCGATCCGCTCGCCTCGGCCGGCGTCGAGGAGCTGGTCGCGCTGTTCGCGCCGGCGATCCAGCGGTATCTGGACGGGGACTGACCGGCCCGCCCGGGTCCGCCGTACGGCTCCCGCCGCGCCCGTAGAGCATTGTTCTGGACGCGGATTGACCGTATGGTGACCACGGTCACCGCGGGTCCGGGACGGACGACAAGTTACCGATGGGTAAGATCCGTGGTAACCCGTCGTCACCCTGGATGACCGGCGGTCGTACGCTGGCAGCCAAAGCCGTCTGTGGGAGGACCCCGTGCTCTGGGTAGCGGTCATCGGGCTGGTCATGACAGCCGTCGCGGTCACACTCGCCGCGCGTCGCGTGCTGTTCCTATACAACCTCGCCACCGCCGGGCCACCCGCGCCCGAACGGATCGAGTACGCCAGGAACAACGTGGGCGCGGAGATCAAGGCCCAGCTCGTCGAGGTCTTCGGGCAGAAGAAGCTGCTGAAGTGGACCCCTTCGGGCACCGCCCACTTCTTCGTCATGTGGGCGTTCTTCATCCTGGCCACCGTCTACCTTGAGGCGTACGGCGCGCTGATCCAGGGCGGCGTCACCGGCCGGCCCGACTTCCACATCCCGCTCATCGGGACCTGGCCCGTGCTGGGCTTCCTGCAGGACTTCATCGCGGTCGCCGCCCTGATCGGGCTGGTGGCCTTCACGGTCATCCGGATCAAGAACTCCCCCAAGAAGCTCGGCCGCAAGTCGCGCTTCTCCGGCTCGCACCTCGGCGGCGCCTGGCTCGTCCTCTTCATGATCTTCAACGTGATCTGGACGATGTTCCTCTTCCGCGGCGCCGCCTTCAACACCGGCAACCTGCCCTACGCCTCCGGGGCGTTCGCCTCCGAGGCGGTCGCCGCGCTGCTGCGACCGCTGGGCGCCACGGCCAACGAGGTGCTGGAGGGCGTCGGCCTGCTGCTGCACATCGGCGTCATGCTGGTGTTCCTCGTCATCGTGGTGAACAGCAAGCACCTGCACATCTTCACCGCGCCGCTGAACGTGATGTTCTCCCGCCGCCCCGACGGCAACGGCCCCGCCCAGCCGCTGCGGATCGACGGCAAGGTCGTCGACTTCGAGGACGAGGACCTCGACGGCGACCGGCTGGGCCGTGGCAGCCTCAAGGACGTCAGCTGGAAGGGCTTCCTCGACTTCTACACCTGCACCGAGTGCGGCCGCTGCCAGTCGCAGTGCCCGGCCTGGAACACCGACAAGCCGCTGTCGCCGAAGATGCTGATCCTCGACCAGCGCGACCACGCCTTCAAGATCGCGCCGTACCTCATGGCGACCGAGGAGCAGCGCGCCGACCTGCACGAGGACGTGCTCGCCCTGCTCGAAAAGCCGCTGGTCGGCGAGGACGGCGTCATCCACCCGGACGTGCTGTGGTCCTGCACCAACTGCGGCGCCTGCGTCGAGCAGTGCCCGGTGGACATCGAGCACATCGACCACATCCTCGACATGCGCCGCTACCAGGCGATGGTGGAGTCCAACTTCCCCACCGAGGCCGGCGTCATGGTCCGCAACCTGGAGAACAAGGGCAACCCCTGGGGGATGTCCGAGATGAAGCGGGCCGACTGGATCGAGGAGCTCGCCTCCCGCGAGGACGACCCCATCGAGATCCAGCTCGTCGACGAGAAGATGCCCGAGGACACCGAGTACCTCTTCTGGGTCGGCTGCGCCGGCGCCCTGGAGGACCGGGCCAAGAAGACCACCAAGGCGGTCGCGGAGCTGCTGCACGTCGCGGGCGTGAAGTTCGCCGTGCTCGGCCCGATGGAGGCGTGCTCCGGTGACCCGGCCCGCCGCCTGGGCATGGAGTACCTCTTCGACATGCTGGCCAAGCAGAACATCGAGACGCTGAACGAGGCCGGGGTCAAGAAGATCGTCGCGACCTGCCCGCACTGCTTCAACACCCTGGCCAACGAGTACCCGCAGCTCGGCGGGACCTTCGAGGTCGTCCACCACACCCAGCTGCTGGCCAGGCTGGTGGACGAGGGCCGGCTGGTGCCGGTCACGCCGATCGACGAGAAGATCACCTACCACGACCCCTGCTTCCTCGGCCGCCACAACAAGGTCTACTCCCAGCCGCGCGACATCATGGCCAAGGTGCCGGGCGTGCGGACCCAGGAGATGCACCGGCACAAGGACCGCGGCTTCTGCTGCGGCGCCGGTGGCGCGCGGATGTGGATGGAGGAGCGGCTCGGCAAGCGCATCAACACCGAGCGTGTGGACGAGGCGCTGACCACCGACCCCGACACCATCTCCACCGCCTGCCCGTTCTGCCTGGTCATGCTGGGCGACTCGATCAACGAGAAGAAGAACGCGGGCGAGGCCAAGGAGAGCCTGGAGGTCGTGGACGTCTCCCAGCTCCTGATCAGGTCCATCAAGGGACAGCCCGCCGAGCCGCCGGTCGAGCCGGCCGGGACGGCGGTCTGAGGCTCGGCGCCGCGGTTCCGAAGAGGTTCGGACCACGTTCCGGAGAGGCTCCGGAACGTGGTCCGGTGAGGCCCGGGACCCCGCTCAGGCGGGGCCCCGGGCCTTACTCCGTGGAGGCGGCATGACCACGGTCCGTGTTTGCCCGGCGCACTGACAACCGGTCAAGGTGGCGAGAAAAGGACATCGGGTCTGAAACTCTTTCTCCACATAACGGGTAAATCACGGTAACCTCAACGTCGCACAGCTCATTCGACGGGAGGGGGCCGGTGATGCGCGTCATCGTCACCGACGCCGAAGTCACCCTGGCCGACGTCCTGTCACTGCGCGTGGCGGCCGACGCGCCGCTCGCCGGTCACGCCGACCTGGTCCTGCGCCACCGGGCCACCGGGACCGAGCGCCGGGTGCCGCTGGGGCCCTTCGGGACCGAGGCGCGGGACGCGACACTGGCGGTCTCCCTCGCCCCGCTGTCGCTGGACCCCGGCCGCTGGGACGCCTACCTCGAACGCGGCGAGACACGCTCCCGGATCCACAGCGTCGATCCGGGCTTCTCCCTGGACCGCCTGGAGACCTACGCGCTGGGCCGCCGTACCCTGGCCTACCGCTGCTACCGCACCCGCACCGGCTTCCTGGCCCTGCGGGTGGACCGGGCCGCGCCCGCGGCCGAGGTGCGGGCGGTGTGGTTCCGGGAGGGACGCTTCGAGGTCACCGGAGTCCTGGCCTTCACCGGGCTCGACGACGACGAGTCACGGCACGAGGCGCGGCTCGCGCTGCGCCGCAGCCGGCCCGACGCCGCGCTGACGGTCGGCGCGACGGTCCAGGGGGTGCGCTTCCACGCCGCGCTGTCCCTGTGCGACGTGCTGGCCGCCGCGCCCGAGCACCCCGGCACCTGGGAGCCCTCGCTGGAGGTGGACGACCTGGCCGAGCCGCTTCGC
The DNA here is from genome assembly GCF_013409935.1 of Streptosporangium sandarakinum. Lineage (GTDB taxonomy): Bacteria > Actinomycetota > Actinomycetes > Streptosporangiales > Streptosporangiaceae > Streptosporangium > Streptosporangium nondiastaticum. The sequence continues at coordinate 3,863,470 of NZ_JACCCO010000001.1, forward strand.
CTGGGATCCTGGCTGGACGACGTGGACGGCAAGCGCCGCCGCCTGCACTACCCGGCCGCGCGGATCGACGGGGTGCCGATCCGGCCCCGCTACACGCTGGACGACGAGCTCAGGATCGAGGTCGGCGGGTGAGGATCTGCCTGCTCGTCCCATCCGTCTACGGCATGCGCGGCGACGCCCGGTCGGTCGTCAACCTCGCCGGGGAGCTCTCCCGGCGGCACGACGTGGAGATCCTCAGCGTCCGCCGCCACCGGGAGCGGCCGTTCTTCCCGGTGGCGGCGGAGGTGCGGCTGTCGTGGGTGGTCGACGACCGGCCCGGCGTGCGGCACCTGCTCCCGCCGGGGCAGGTCCGCACCGACGTCGCCCTGTGGCGGCGGCTGCGCTCCCTCAAGACCGACGTGCTGATCAGCACCAGGCCGGGCCTGAGCGTCCAGGCGGCCAGGCACGCGCCCCGCGACGCCGTACGGATCGCCCGCGAGTGGGGCCGCCCGCCGGTCACCGCGTCGATCAGGCGGTTCTACCCCAGGATGGACGCGGTCGTCACCGCCACCGAGACCGGCCGCGCCGAGTGGGAGCGCCTGGTCGAGGGGACGGTCGGGGTCACCACGATCCCGGACGCGCTTCCCGACGGCCCCTGGCCGCGCTCGCGGATGGACAACCGCCTCGTCGTGGCGGGCGGGCGCTGGGTGCCGGCCAAGGCGTACGACCTGCTGATCCGCGCGTTCGCCACCGTCGCCGACAAGCGCCCCGACTGGCGGCTGCGCCTGTACGGCGGGGGCCCCGAGGACCGGCGGCTGCGCACCCTGGTCGCCGACCTGGACCTGCACAACCACGTGTACTTCATGGGCACCACCCCCGACCTCGCCGGCGAGTTCGCCAAGGCGTCGATCGTGGCGACGACCGCCAGGGCCGAGGGGCTCGGGATGACCGTGATCGAGGCCCTGGCCAGCGGGGTGCCGGTGATCGGGTTCGACGGCCCCGGCGGGGCGGGGGAGTTCGTGACCGACGGCCGCAGCGGGGTCCTGGTCCCCCCGGGGCCGGGCGGGGAACGGGACGGCGCCGGGCCCGCCGGGGAGAGCGGGGACCGGGGCGGCGCCGGGTCCGCGGGGGAGAGCGAGGTCCGGGCGTACGCGTCCGCGCTGCTCGCCCTCATCGACGACGAACGGCGGCGCCGGGAGCTCGCGGCCGGCGCGCTGGCCGCCGCCGCCCCGCACCGGGCCTCCTCGGTGGCCGAGCGCTGGGAGAAACTGATCGAGGCCGCCGCTCGCCCCGCCTGACGCGGGTACCGTTGGGACATGCATGGGTACAGCGCAGACAAGCAGGCCTATCTGACCCGCCTGCGGCGGATCGAGGGGCAGATTCGGGGCCTGCAGCGGATGGTCGAGGAAGACTCGTACTGCATCGACATCCTGACGCAGGTCTCGGCGGCCACCCGGGCGCTCCAGGCGGTGGCGCTCGGCCTGCTGGAGGACCACGTCCGCCACTGCGTCGCCGACGCCATCAACAGCGGAGGCCCGGAGGCGGAGGAGAAGGTCAAGGAGGCATCGGCGGCCATCGCCCGTCTCGTCCGGTCGTGACTAGTCACCCGGCGGCCGGGAAGGTCACCCGGACAAGGGCGTCCCGGACCCCTTCGAGGGAGCCCGGGACGCTTTCCGGTCTTCCGGACGGTTGGTCATCCCAACGGCTTCAGCAGATCGCCGAAGCACTCAACCCGAGCGCGTTGTCGAGCTCCGCCAAGGTAAGCGGCCGTTCGCTGATGGCGACGGCGGTAAGCACCTCGGCATAGAGCGCGATCTCGTCCAACGCGACACGGTCGTGGACCCTAGAGTCCAGGTCGTCGTGCCCCACCGCGTCGTCCTTCCTTCCGCAGCCCACACCCACTTCGAGGTTACGGCGGAGGGTCCCCGCGTTCCCATGGCCCATCGGGACCATTCCTGGCGTCCCCACCACACCCTCGGAGGGGTCATTTCCCGGCTGCGAGATCACAATTCAGCCAATCGGCGGTACCGGCCGTCTGAGAACGCTATAAGCGGAGTAAGCGAAAAATAACTCCATTTGTGGTTTAACTGAATGGATCTTTGTCAGAAGTGACGGAACGGCGTCCCGGGGACGTTCGGTACCCCCGGGATCCCCGGGTCTCCGGAGTCCGCCGGGTCTTCCGGGACCGGATCGTCGCGCTCGTGGACCAGCCGGTGCACGACCGCCGAAGCCGTCGCGAACCCCCGCTCGGGAACCGGGGTCCCGGTGAGGCGGCACCAGGCGAGCCCGGCGGCGTAGGACGTGCCCAGCAGCGCCGCGGCCGCCGCCCGGTCCGGCGGGTGCAGGGCCGTGGGCAGCTCCCCGGCGCGGGGCCAGCACCTGCGCAGCGGGTGCGACGGATCGTCCAGCGCCACCCGCAGCATGTGGCGCAGCTCCGGCTCCAGCCACGGGTACAGCTCCTCGACCGCCCCCGGGGCGGCCTCGGACAGGTCGGCGGCGAGCAGCGAGGCCGCTATCGCCCGGGGATCGGCCCCCTTGGCGGCGACGAACCCCAGCGCCACGACCAGGTCGTAGACCACGTGCTGGAGGTGCTCACCGGGCGAGGTCTCCGGCAGCGTCACGTGGGGCGGGCAGCGCTCCAGCCACACCCGCCGTACGGCGTGGTCGCCGGCCTGGGCGGCTGAGGGGTCGGCGCCCGTACGGCGGAGCACCGGCTCCAGCATGGCCGACAGGGCGTCCGCCCGAGGCCGGAAGCGGGGGTCGTCGCGGATCACCCCCGCGGTGTCGGCCATGAGCGCCACCAGGCGGCGCCCGGCCTCCGGGTGCCCGGCCCTGACCCGCTCGCCGTACAGGGCGGCCAGGTCCTCAAGGGAGAAGGGGGACAGCCACCGGACCCACTCGTCGCCGGGCAGCGGGCGGGCCAGGAACTCGCCGAACATCGACAGCAGCACCTCGTTGCCGTCGAAGGCGGGGGCGTAGGCGCACCACATGAGCGTGCCCCAGACGGCGGCCACCGGGCTGGCCACCTCCTCGGCGAAGACCTCGGTGAACGGGCCGGCGAGGGGGAAGTCCTCGCGGCGCCTGCCGCGCTGGGCGGCCAGCAGCTCGCGCACCCGGCCGGTGATCCGGGGAGGCACGTCGGGGCCGACGAACCCCTGGACCGAGCCGCGGTCGGCGGTGACGTCCGGGCCGTGCGGGACCAGGTGCCGCGGGATCACGGACGTGTCGTGGGCGACCCGCGACGCGGCGCGGAACTCCGGGTCGACCGGGGGCGCGGCCGGGTGCCAGCGGCCGCCGGCCAGGTCGTGGCGGTGCCACCGGGCGTGCGCGCCGAACAGCCAGCGCCCGCCGTCGGGGGCGGCCAGGACGCGCGACGCGATGGCCTGGGCCCGCGCGGGCTCCGGAAGCGCCGCCCACCGTGGGTCGGCCACCATGGCGCGCACGTCGCCCTCGATGGCGTCGAAACAGTCCCAGCGCGACACGGCGGCCATGTTACCCGCGGCCTCCCCGGACGTCCCGGGCCTCGGGGCGGCCGGGGACGCGGTACGGCGCCGCGCCTCTCACGGGCCCGCGCTCGTCGGCGGGGACGGTCGGGCGGGACCGGGACCGGGACCGGGGGGACGGGGGTGGCGGTCAGGGGAGCCGGTCGGGCGGGGCCGGAACGGCGGCGCGGTGCCGTACCGCCTTGGCCACGTAGTTGTCCGGGGTGCGGGCGAAGGACGCGCGGTCGTCGTCGGTGAGCTCGCGGACGATCCTGCCGGGGACGCCCGCGACGAGCACCCCGGCCGGGATCTTCTTGCCGGGGCCCACCAGCGCCCCCGCCGCGACCAGGGAACCCGCGCCGATCCTGGCTCCGCCGAGCACGATGGCCCCGATGCCGACCAGCGCCCCGGTCTCCACGTGGGCGCCGTGCACCATGGCCTTGTGGCCCAGGCTGACCCGCGGTTCGAGCACCGTGGGCTCGCCGGGGTCGGCGTGCAGGCAGCACAGGTCCTGGACGTTGCACTCCTCGCCGACCTCGATCAGCTCGTCGTCGCCGCGGAGGACCGATCCGTACCAGACGCCGGCGGCGCGGCCGATCCGTACCCGGCCGACGACCACCGCGCCCGGAGCGACGTAGGCGTCCGGGTGGATGCTGGGGATCGCGGCACCGTCGAGGGAGGCGATGTACGGGTTGGTAGTCACGCGTCCGATGTTACGCGGCGTGAGCTTGCCCGATATTTCCGCAAGCAGGTGAGGCGTTCCGGTTGCGGACTTGGCCGGTAAGCAGGAAAGTCGTCTACCGACGTCTCCTTTCCGCCACCAACCTCCACGGGCAGCAGCATGACAAACGAGCACGACAGCTTTCCCGATCTGATGCAGGAGAACCTGTTCGAGGTCGCGATGCGCGGTTACAGCCGTCGCCAGGTTCACGAGTACATGAACCGCACCCGCGCGCAGATCCGCGACCTTGAGGAGCGGCTCACCCGGGCGGCCGAGCAGGTAGAACGGAGCCGGGTCGAGCTGGCCGACGCCCGGCGAAGGCTCTCCGACGCCCCCCAGGACTACGACGAGCTCGGCCAGCGGCTCAGCCAGATACTGAAGCTGGCCGAGGAGGAGGCGGCCGCCAAGCGCGAGGCGGCCATCGCCGAGGCGAGCAAACTGCGTGAGGACGCCGCGACGGAGGCGGAGCGGCTGGTGGGCTCGGCGCGGGAGCGCGCGGAGGCGATCCTGGCTGCGGGGCAGCAGGAGGCCGAGCGCAGGGTCGCCGAGGCCACCGCCATGGCCGAGAAGCGGCTCACCCACGCGGGGGCGGAGGCCGACGAGACCCTCGGCGCGGCCCGCGCCGAGGCCGAGCGGGTGCTCACCGCGGCGCGGAACGAGGCGGAGCGGATGGTCGAGGGCGCCCGCGCCGAGGCGGAGGCCACCGTGGGGAACGCCAGGGCCCAGGCCGAGGCGACCGTGTCCTCCGCCAACGCCGAGGCGCACTCGACGCTGACCGCGGCCCAGCAGCGGGCCGCGGCCCTGGACGAGACGACCGGCCGCCGGGTGACCTACCTCACCGACACCCACCGGGAGGTCGTGCGCCGTCTCACCGAGATGGGCGCCGTCCTGGGCGACCTGCTCCACCGGGAGGGCGCGGCCGGGCCCCTGGTCGACGAGGACGCCGTCCTGCCGCCCGCGCCCGTACGGCCCGCCCCGATCCCGGTCCCGGCGGGCCAGGAGACGCAGGCGCTCCCCGGGGCGCCCGTCCCGGCGCCGGGGGCCGTGCCCGGCTCCGATGACGAGGTCGTGGACGTCGCCGGCCCGGACGCGGAGAGCGGCGCCGACGGGGATGCGGGCATCGAGGCGGACGTCGAAGCCGTCCGCGTGATCGTGGCCGAGGACGACGAGGAGAACGAGGCGACCGGGGACGCCGGGGACGCCGAGGGCCGGGCCGGTGCGGGCGACGAGCACGGTCCGGACCGTGCGGACCACGCGGGTCGTGCGGACCACGCGGCTCGCGAGGACCGTGCGGACCACGCGGGTCGCGGGGACCGTGCGGACGGCGATGGCGAGGCGGATGGCGCGGACGACGGCCGCGCCGACGGCCATCGAACCCCGGCCGCGCCGACCGTCAGACTCTGATCCGGGGCACGGCCTCTGATCCGGCTCGGCTTCCGATCCGGCCCGGCCGGCCCGGTCGTGGGGACCGCTCCGCACCCGGACCGCTCCGCACCCGGACCGCTCCGCACCCGGACCGCTCCGCACGCGGACCGTGCGGAGCGGTCCGGGTGCGGCGGCCCAGGCGGAAACCCCCGCCCCCGATAGGGCCCGGGGGCTTCCGCGATTGGGGGCCCGGTGCCGGGACCGCGGAAATCGCTGGCCCCGGCACCGGGCGGCTCTCTCATCGGCACGTTCCGCCGGAACGTTCCTGTTGGTCGAGCAGTTGCTCGCGTAGTCCCTCGGGCTCGTCGGCGTCGATCGTCATCGCGCAGCCGGCCTCGCGTTGCGCGGACGTCAGCGGGTGGTGGCGGGTGGCCCACCACCGCCCCGCGTCACTCCGCCAGATCGTCCAGTCGGGAAACTCCCGGGCGATTTCCGCTAGATGCCGGTCGAATGACATCCCCGCACCTTCCCCGCGCCCGGTCCCGACTGTGTGACGCTCCACCTTCGACGGTGCGGCACCTCTCTAGAGAAATCAATGATCGTGAGGGACAGGTCAACCTACCGGTTGACAGATCGGCTTGATCTATGCGTCGAAGTCGTACTGGAGTACATAGGAGGCGGCGTCGAGGATCATCTCGTTGACCTCCAGGGGTCTGCCGTCCGCCGCGTAGGCGGTCCGGAAGATCACGATGACCGGGGTGCCGGCCGGCAGGTCGAGCAGGACGGTCTCGTGGGGGTGGGGCATGCGGGCCCGTACCTCCTCACTGAAGTGCGCGGGAGGATGGCCGAGGTCGCTCAGCCGCGCGTACACGCCGCCCTGTCCCGTGTCCTCCCGTGTGATCGAGGTGCCGTCCACCAGATCGGCGGGGAAGTGGGAGACCGACAACTGCACCGGTCTGCCGTCCACCGAGTAGCGTCGTCGCCGGACCCACACGTCCGCGCCGCCGAGCACGCGGGCCACGGCCTCCTCCGCGGTCTCCCGTTCGATGTTCATGTCGTCCACGGTGTAGGGACGGCCTCTGGTGTCGGACTCCCAGATGGCCTGCCCCCGTCCCCATTGTTCGTGGGACAGCCGGCGCGAACCGTGCCGTCTGATCGGCCGGAACTGCCGGACGTACACCCCCGAGCCGCGCCTGGGCACGGCCAGTCCTTCGTTGATGAGCACGGACAATGCCTGTCTGGCGGTCGCACGGGCTATGCCGTGCCGCCCCATGAGGGCGTTCTCGCCCGGAAGCCGGTCCCCGTCTCGGAGCTCGCCGGACAAGATCGCTTCGCGAAGCTCGTCGGCGATACGCCGGTAGATCGGGGGCTCGGGAGGTACCGGGGATTGCTGCACGTTTGATCACCCTCTGTCACCAACCGGGTTTGGCGTCTCCAGAGAACTTGCCCCGTCTTGTCCACGATCGCACAGATACAGAGGTTGGTCGCGTGCTTCTTTTGAGAGGAACGTGCCCGTGTGGCGATCTCCGTGCGTTTCGCCGGGCCGTTACCGAGGAACGGTCCGGGCCGCTATCCGGGATGCCCGCCACCGGCGGGTGGTCGTCGTCGCCGGAACGGCACCCGCCGTGTTCAACAGCACGTCGTCGGCGGGGTCACCCGGTCGGGGCGGAGGGCCGGCGGGCGGGCGGCCGTGAGGACCGGTCGAACCGCGGAAAGCGGAGCAACAGTGATATTTCACCATTGCTCCCATGCCTGCCGCATGGGGGCAATGGTGCCGGGTGTCGTCCCGGGTGGGCGATCCCCCGGATAGGGAAAGGTGGCCCTCCGGGCAGGCCCCGTTTCGGGGCGCCGCGCTCATCCCAGGTGGCGCCGGAGGAACTCCACGGCCCGCTCCCAGGCGACCGGCGCGGCCTCGGGGTCGTAGAACTGCGGGGCCTCGTGGTTGTGGAAGGCGTGCCCGGCCTTCTCCGCGACGTGCATCTCCACGTTCGGCCGTCCTGCGGCGGCCTGCTCCACGATGGCGACCTGATCGCGTGGGATGTAGGGGTCGGAGCCGCCGAACACGAACAGCAGCGGAGCGGTGATCTTCTCCATCATGCCGGTGGCCTCCGGCACGGCCGAGCCGTAGAACGACGCCACCGCGTCCACCTCGGCGGTCGCCGCCAGGAGGTAGCCGACCGAGCCGCCCAGGCAGAACCCGACCACCCCCGCCCCGTCCCGCGCCTCCGGCAGCGCCCGCAGGTGCGCCAGCGCGATCGCCGAGTCGGACACGCCCTGGGGGAGGTCGAACCCGGAGGCCAGTTCCAGCGAGGCCGCCGTGCCGGTCTCGCCGTGGTCGGACACCCAGTTGCGCCGCAGCCGCCAGAACAGGTCCGGTGCGCCGACGACGTACCCGAGCGCCGCCAGGTCCCCGGCGACCTTCCGGATGTACGGCCCGACGCCGTAGATCTCCTGGATCAGCAGGACGACCGGGCCCGAACCCCCCTCCGGCAGCCACAGGTGCATGTCGAACGAGCCGTCGGCGACGGTGACCGTCTCGGTGCGGGTCTCCATGGGTCCTCCTGCTTGTCGTCCCGATAAAGCGGTGTCCCGATAAAGCGGTGTCCCGATAAAGCGGTGTCCTGATGTGGTGCCCGGATGCGGCGGCGTCCTGACACAGAGGTGTTCCGCCGCAGAGGCCAGTGAACCGTATGCCCACCGGGACGCCCGGCCCACGGCCGGGGTGGCCGGTGTACCGGCGGGTGCCGATGGCCGATGATGGACGGACCGAAGGCCTCATCCCGGAGATGATTCATGACCATCAGCCGTGCGGACTGTCTGGCACTCGACGCCGACGACCCCCTCAGGCGTTTCAGGGACGAGTTCGTCCTCCCCGACGGGACCGTCTACCTGGTAGGGAACTCCCTCGGCGCGCTGTCCAGGACGGCCGCGGCCGCGACGGCGCGGGTCGTGGCGGAGGAGTGGGGCGGGCAACTGGTCGGCGGCTGGAACGCCTCGGGCTGGTTCGACCTGCCGCTGACCACCGGCGACCGGCTGGCCCCGCTGATCGGCGCGGGCCCCGGACAGGTCGTGGTGGGCGACACCACCTCGATCGCGATCGTCAAGGCCGTCTCTGCGGCCCTGCGCCTCCGCCCGGAACGCCGGGTGATCGTCTCCGACACCGCCAACTTCCCGACCGACCGCTACGTGGTCCAGGGGCTGGTCGGCTCGCTCGGCGGCTACGAGATCCGGGACATCGACGGCCCGGACGCCCTCGACGCCGCGCTGTCGGACGACGTCGCCTGCGTGCTGCTGTCGGAGGTCGACTACCGGACCGGGGCGCGTCTCGACACCGCCGAGGTGACCGCCCGGGTGCGGGGGGCGGGTGCGCTGATGATCTGGGACCTGTGCCACAGCGCCGGGGCCTACCAGGTGGACGTGGCCGAGGCCGACTTCGCGGTCGGCTGCACCTACAAGTATCTCAACGGCGGTCCCGGGGCCCCCGCGTTCCTCTACGCCAACCCGCGCCACCACGCCGACGCCGAGTCCATCCTGACCGGCTGGCACGGGCACGCGGCGCCGTTCGCCTTCGAGCCCGCCTACCGGCCCGCCGAGGGTGTCCGGCGCTTCTCCGTGGGCACCCCCCACGTGCTGTCGTTCGCCCCGCTCAACGCGTCGCTGGACATCTGGGAACGGGTGGACATGGCGCAGGTCCGCGCCAAGAGCGTGGCGCTGACCTCGCTCTTCATCGACCTGGTCGAGGAGTCGTGCGCGCCGTACGGCCTGGAGCTGGTCTCGCCCCGCGACCCGGAGCGGCGCGGCAGCCAGGTCAGCTTCCGGCACCCGGACGGCTATCCCGTGATGCGGGCGCTGATCGACCGCGGCGTCCACGGAGACTTCCGCGCCCCCGATCTGCTGCGCTTCGGCTTCGCCCCGCTCTACATCGGTTTCGCCGACGTCCACGACGCGGCCACCGCCCTGGCCGAGGTGCTCGGCAAGGAGCTGTGGCGGGACGAGCGTTACCGGCGGCGGCTGGCCGTCACCTGACCGCGGCCCGGTCGGCCGTGCCCGCCCGTGCCGTGCCGTACGGCGGCCGTACGGCACGGCACGGGTGGGGCGGACCTCGGGAGTGAAGGGGCGGGATCAGGGGTCGATTCCGCGCCGGCAGCCCTTCGTGTGGCAGTCCCACAGCACGCGGCCGTGGAACACCGGGCGGCTGGTCTCCCAGTACTTCCAGCCCTCCACCCTGGCGGGCACGTTGGCGATGCCGGCGACGACCTTGTGGAAGCGGCAGGTGCTGGTCCGGAACCAGGCCGAGAACCCGACCCGGTAGCCGAAGACGCGGTACCACAGGTGGCCGTACATGTCGTCGGAGATCTCGTGGGTGTACTGGTGCCCCGCCTCGACGATGTACTCCTCGGCGATCAGCGGGTTGAGGTTGTTCCGTATCAGGCGGAGGATCTCCTCCCGGTCGAGCCGCGGGCCCCTGGTGATCTCCAGGGCCCTGAGCCTGTGCTGGACCTTCTCCCGCTCGAACTCGACCTCGTAGTACACCCGGTGCTGCCGGGTCACCGTCGCGGTCACCGAGCCGCCCGGACCGTCGATGAAGTGGGTGCGGGCCAGGAAGAAGTTCCTCGGGTGGAACTGGTCGATCCTGAAGAGGAAGCGGGGCCGGCAGATGTCGTCCCAGCCGCGGCGCAGGTGGGGCCGCCCGGGCCTCGGGCTGGGGCTCACCACGGACCTCGACACGGCGAAGGAGGTGGCGGTGGCGCTCGCGCTCGCGCTGGCGGTGGCGCTGGGGGTGGCGCTGGACGTCTCGGAGACCGAGGGCGTGGGCGTGGCCGTGACCGTGGTCGTCACGGTCGGCGTGGGGACCGGGGTCGGCTGCCGGGCCTCGGTGGGTTCGGGGGCGAAGCCCAGCTTGATGAAACCGCCGCGCTTGCCCGGTGTGACGAACCGTTTGGTGGGGCTGACCGGCTTGTGCACCGGGCCGAGCGCGGCGGATCCGTCGTTCGCACGGGCGCCGTTCGCGCGGGCGCGATTCCCGTGAGCACCGTTCGCACGAGCGCCGTTCCCGCGGGCGCCGCTTCCGTGGGCGCCGTTCCCGTGGGCGGAGCCGTGCCCCGGCCGCCGGTCGTTCCTGAGCCCGCGCGGTGCGCCGGGGTCGTCCGCTCCGGCCCCCCTGCCCTGGGCGTGCCCGGACACCCGGGGGCCGGGCGAAACGGAAGGCCGCAGGTGGGCGGCGGAGGCCGGGGCCGCGCCGGAGGAGGGCTGGGCGATCGCGGCGACGGCCGCGACGAGCGACCCGGCCACCCCCAGCGCCGCCAGACCCCTCGCCGGGCGCTGCCCCCTCGGCCGGGCGGACGTGGCCGTGGCGTCTTCGGAGTTGGGCGTGACCATGGAGATACCGTTCCTTCTGGAACGCGGCCCTACGGCCGCGACTGACCCGTCGGCCGGAACAGCGGTTCCCGCCTACGCTGATCACTCAGCGTCGCATGAAAGATACTTACAGTCGCCTTATGTGGTTGTGTGGAGGCACGCCGACAGAATGCGGATCCGATCCGGTGAGTGGAGTATCGGCCCGATCGGGGGAAGACGGCGTCTCCACCGCCTCCAGGGGTTCGCTCATCGATCGAGCGTCGACCGCGGCGTGCCCCGGCCGGCTACAGCCCGCCGAGGGCGTCGAGCGCGGTCACGAGCCTCTTGGGGGCGACGGCGCGGTAGCTCTCCTCGACCCAGTCGAGCAGCACCTCGATCTCCGGCGGCGCGCCGCCGTCCAGCGGGATCGTCACCCAGAACGCCCGGCCGAGGCCGTACCGCGAGGGTTCGGCGCCCGCCACGCTGAGCGCGTGGCCGTGCGACTCGGGCAGTTTCAGCCAGACGGCGGGCCGCCGGTCCCCGGCCGGCTCCTCCGCGCCGAGGAACGCGAAGATCTTCTTGTTGACCTTGACGACGGTGTCGCCCCAGGGGTGGTCCTCGTACGCCTCGGGCAGGCCGAGGGCGAACTCGCGCAGTGTCCGGCGGGTCTCGCGCCACTCATCCATGGCGGTCATCATGGCCGGAACCACCGACGGTTCCGCGCCAGCCGCCGAGCACCCGGTCGATGTCCGGGCGGATCCGGTCCCTGGCCTCGGCGCGTGGCACACCGGACATCAGCAGGCGGTCGTAGTCGGTGTCGAGGTGCCGTACCGAGGCCACGACGGCCAGGGTGATCGCCTTCTCGTCCAGCACCTTGGCGGCGGCGGTGCGGCCAACCCGGCCGCTGCCCCGCAGACCGGCGTGCAGGGCGATGTCCCGGGCCCGTTCGGGCGGGCAGCCGGGGAAGATCCGCAGGATCGCCTCGGCCATCCGGACCTGGAACACCACGTCCTCGCCCGCCCGCCGTTCCCGGTCGCGCTCCCGGCGGCGCAGCCGTACCTCCTCGTCGGCCAGGCACAGCTCCTCGGCCAGTCGCAGAGCGGCCTCCTCGACCAGGATTCCCCGCCGCTCGTAGCGCCTGCGCCGCGCGTTGTACCTGACCACCACCGCGGCCAGCCCGCTCTCCTTCTTCGCCCGGCGGCTGAGTGCCGCGTCACCCGCCGGGAGGAAGACCAGGTGGTCCATGTCCGCGCAGGTCAGGCAGTGCGGACCGGCATCCTCCATGATCAGGTAGGGGCCGGTGTCGCCGCAGCCGGCGCACGTCCACGCCTTCTCCGGCTCGACCACCACCAGGTCGGGGGCCTTGCTCTGACGCTCGGCGAGCCGCCGCCGCCCGGCCTCCCCCATCTCCGGGGACACCCAATGGACCCGGAAGGCGCCGTCGTCACCGTCGGCGACGAACCGCAGCTCCCGGCGGTCGCGGCCACCGGAGAGGTAGGCGGTCTCGCCGGGGACGAGCCCCCGGGAGAGCGCCCAGCGCCGGAGCACCGCCACCGCGTCGGTCATCCTGGCGCCGTCGACGGCCGCGAGCTCCTCCAGCGTGGCGGCCCGGCCCTGCCGCCAGACGTCCACGTGCCGGGCGTGCAGCCAGCCGAGGCCCGTCAGGACGTCGATCGTGGTGACGAACCTCCGCTGCGCGAGCGCGGCCTCGGCGGCCGCCGTGATCCGGCGTTCAAGTCTGCTCACCCCGCAAGCCTGCCGCATCCGGCGTCGCGGTGGAACGGGACGGCGGAACGGCCCGCGGCCCGCCCGCGCCGGGCGCGGGAAAGGGCCGGGACGCCCCGGAGCCGGCGAGGTCAGGGGCGAGGGATGTGCCGCAGGTTGGTCCTGGCCAGGTTGATCATGCGGCCGACCCCGCCGTTGAGCACGACCTTGCCCGCGGCCAGCGCGAACCCCTTCACCTGCGCCTGGGTGACGCGCGGCGGCATGGACAGCGCGTCGGGGTCGGTGATGACGTTCAGCAGGTACGGTCCCGGCGTGGCGAGCGCGGTGGCCAGCGCCTGCTGGACCTCCGTTGGCTTCTCCACCGTCGCTGAGGGGATGCCCATCGCGGCGGCGACGGCCGCGTAGTCCACCGGCGCGGAGTCGGTGCCGAAGTCGGGGAAGCCGTCCACCAGCATCTCCAGCTTGACCATGCCGAGCGAGGAGTTGTTGAAGAGCACGACCTTCACCGGCAGGTCGTGCATCCGGACGGTCAGCAGCTCGCCGAGCAGCATGCTCAGGCCCCCGTCGCCCGACAGTGAGACGACCTGCCGTCCGGGGGCGGCGAACGCCGCGCCGATGGCGTGCGGGAGGGCGTTGGCCATGCTCCCGTGCCAGAAGGAGCCGATGACGCGGCGGCGGCCGTTGGGCGTCAGGTAGCGGGCGGCCCAGACGTTGCACATGCCGGTGTCCACCGTGAAGATCGCGTCGTCGTCGGCCAGCTCGTCCAGGACGTCCGCCACGTACTCGGGGTGGATCGGCACGTGGCGCTCGATGTTGCGGGTGTACGCCTCCACGACCTGGTCCAGCGTCCTCAGGTGCCGGTTCAGCATCCTGTCGAGGTAGCGCCGGTCGGACTTCTGCCTGACGGAGGGCAGCACCGCCCGCAGCGTCGCGCCGATGTCGCCGTTGACGCCGAGTTCGATCGGGGTCCTGCGGCCCAGGTGCGCCGGGTTCCGGTCGATCTGGACCGTCTTGCGGCCGGGCAGGAAGTCCGGGTAGGGGAAGTCCGTGCCCAGCAGCACCACCAGGTCCGCCTCGTGCATGGCCTCGTAGCAGGCGCCGTAGCCGAGCAACCCGCTCATCCCCACGTCGTAGGGGTTGTCGTACTGGATCCATTCCTTGCCGCGCAGCGCGTGGCCGACCGGCGCGAACGTGCGCCCGGCCAGCTCCATGACCTCGGCGTGGGCGTCCCGCACCCCGGCCCCGCAGAACAGCATGACCTTCTGCGCGGTGTTGAGCGTCGCGGCCAGCTCCTCCACCTGCTCCGGCGGGGGCGTGAGCGTGCCGGTCCGGGTGACGAAGCGGTGGTGCCCGGTCTCGTTCGGGGCCTGTTCGCCCGCGACGTCGCCGGGAAGGACCACGACCGACACGCCGCCGTCGCCGAGGGCCTGCTGGACGGCGACGCGCAGCACCCGGGGCATCTGCTCGGCCGTGCTGATCATCTCGCAGAAGCCGCTGCACTCGGTGAACAGCCGCTCGGGATGGGTCTCCTGGAAGAACCCGGTGCCGATCTCGGAGCTGGGGATGTGCGAGGCCAGCGCGAGCACGGGGGCGCCGCTGCGGTGGGCGTCGTACAGTCCCTGGATCAGGTGGGTGTTGCCGGGTCCGCAGCTTCCCGCGCAGACCGCCAGGCGGCCGGTGATCTGCGCCTCGGCGGCGGCGGCGAACGCCCCGGCCTCCTCGTTGCGCACGTGCGCCCACTCGATGCCGGGTGTCCTGCGGATCGCGTCCACCACGGGGTTGAGGCTGTCGCCCACCACTCCGTAGACCCGTTCGACGCCGGCCTGGCGCAGCACCTCGATGAACTGCTCTGCGACGGTTGCCATGGTCTCGTCTCCCCCTCGCTTCTCGCGTCACCGGATACCTCACCCGATTCGACCGGGTCACTCGTCGCGGCGGGCGATTCGTGACGGCGCCGGCCGTCCGTGATCGTTTCCGGCCGCGGACGGAGGCGATGCCGTACGGTGTCCGGAAGGAGTGCCGTACGACCTCGGGAAAGGGCGCCGTACGGCCGTACGGTCCCGGGAACGGGCGCCGTGCGGCCTCCGGAAAAGGCGCCGTACGCCTTCGGGAAGGCCGCCGTGCCGTCTCGGGAACGGGCGCCGATGTGTCTGAGCCGGTGATTTGTCTTATCTTGTGCGTGATAAATGCCTGATGAGGCGACTTCGCCGTGGGGAGCTTGAGCCGATGGTGCAACCACCTGAGGGAACTACCTTGAGTTCCGACCTCGAACCGCATGGCAGGATCGGCGTCATCCGGTTGGGCGACGCGCTGGACTGGAGCACCGCTCCGGATGTGCGGACCATGGTCTCCACGATGTGGGACGACCTCGCGGGCGGGTGCCTGGTCCTGGACCTCGCCGCGACGACCTTCTGCGACTCCACCGGGCTGGGGACGCTGGTGTCGATCTGCACCGACAGCGAGGAACGCGGGATCCGCCTCATCGTGGCCGCGCCTCCTCCGGGCGTGCTCCGCATGCTGCGCATCACCGGCCTGACCGCGTTCTTCGAGCTGTACGACGATGCGGAGGACGCCCTGCGGAGCGCGCGGACGGGCCGCCGACCCGGGTAGGCCCGTTGTGAAGGGGCCGCCGGGCGGCGGGTCCCGGGGCCGGGCCGGGGACGCGCGACCACGTCGGCCGCGATCTCCCGGCGGGCAGGAAAGCCCTGATCACCGGTGGTGACTCCGGGATCGGCCGGGTGCGCCGCGGAGCCGGGTTCCGCGGGTCCCCCGCCGCGACGGGGAAACCGCGGGATCGGCCCTAGTCGTCGCCGAACACGGCTTTGCTGACCGCGTTGGGCCCGTCGTACTCCCGGTCGGGGATCTTCTCCAGGGTGCCGACGAGGGCGTCGTCGGCGCCCTTCTCGCGGGCCACCCGCACGAGGTCGTCCCGCTTGGCCGGATAGTCGACGCCCGACAGGTGCTTCTGCAGGTCGATCGGGTTCGGTGTGTTCGCCATGATCGTGTTTCCTCCTTCCGCAGGCTCGCCTACCCGGCACTTTCGCGCGGCAGCCACCCGGTCTGCCCAAATCCCCGCTGGAAGTGGGTAAGCCCCGCCGACCGGGGAAGCGTCCAGCGACGCGCGGGCCGCCTCCACCCGCCACGGCGGCGTACGGCGGCGCGCCAGCGCCCGGGGCAGCCGGCGTGCGGCGTCCCGCAGGCCCCGCCGTCCCGCCGGGCCGCCGCGGGCGGCGGTGAGCACGGCGCGCGCCACCACCGGCCACGGGCGGCGCATGACGGCCGTCAGCACCGCGTTGCGGACGGCGAGGGCCCGGCGGCCCTCCGGGTCCCGGGACGGCGAGGGGTGGTGGTGGGCCACGACGTCGTCGACGTAGGCGAGCCCCCAGCCGGCGGCGGCCAGGTCCAGCGCGAGGCGTTCCTCCTCGCCGAAGAAGAAGACGACGTCGTCGAAACCGCCGGCGGCGAGGTGGGCGTCCCGGCGCACCACGGCCCCGCACGCCAGGAACCCCAGAACGCTCGGGCCGGGGAGGTCGGGTTCGGCGGGGAGAGGGGAGGCGGCCATGCCGTGGCAGGTCGGATCCGGGCGCTCCTCCGGTCCCACCAGCACCCGCCCGGCGAGCACCGCCAGGCGGGGGTGGGCGTCCAGCACGTCCGCGGCGCGGGCGAGCGCGCCCGGCGCCCACCAGGAGTCGTCGTCGGCGAAGGCGACATAGGGGGTCCGGGCCAGCCGGACGCCGAGATCACGCCCCGGCGCGCCGAGGTTGCGCCACGCCTCGACCACCTCGACGTGCGGGAACCGCTCCCGGACGAAGGCCGGGGTGCCGTCGGTGGAGCCGTTGTCGACCAGGATGACCGGCGCCTCGTGGCGCGGCAGCGACCGCTCCAGGTCGCGGCGGCGGTTCCGGGTGGCCACCACGACCGTCACGCGGCCGGCGGCGCCGTGATCGCCGCGCGGTCTTCTCTCCGCTCCCGCGGATTCGGCCGGCTGGTCCTCGGTCATGTGCTCGTCGGCCGGGTACGGCCTGCTCCTCCGCATACGTCGGGTCCGTCACGCGCGGGGGAGCTCCGGCCGCCCGCCGCCGCACCCGGCGGCGTCGCCGTCCCGGACATCGTAACCAGCGCGGTCCGGAACACTCCTTTCCCACGCGTGTGTCGCCCGGCCTGAGCCGGGGCGGCGTGAGCGGGGGCGCCGGAGGCCGGTAGCATCGCCCGCGGAGGCGTCAAGGTGTCTGGTGGCCCTCCCGGTCTTCAAAACCGGTGGCGTCGAGCATCTCGGCGCGGCGGGTTCGATTCCCGTCCGCCTCCGCTGGCGATGCCCCGGGGCCACGCGCCCCGGGGCCGGCCCGGGTTCACGCGCCTGGGCGGGGTCTTCCCGGGTCGGGGCCGGCCCGGGGCCCGGGGCGGGGGAGTCCTCGAAGCGCCCGCGCCGGTCGCCCCCGGGTCAGAACCGGTCCAGGTTTCCCAGCCGGCGGGCGAGCTCGGCCTCCTGCTCGGCCATCGACCGTTCGAAGTCCCGGCTCATCCTTTCCAGCCCGTTCCAGAACCGCGCGTGGTCGAGGGGCTCCCCGGGGGCGCCGCCGGACCCCGCCGGGCCGAGCGTGCCGTCGACCAGCTCCCTTGCCCTGCGTTCGCCGTCCTCCTGTGCCCGCCGTACGGCGGCGCCGACCTCCCGGGCCAGCTCGTGGCTGTCCAGGCGCATGACGCGCGGGTCGAAGACGATGTCCAGCAGGCGGCCGGACGGTCCGGTGACGGCGCGGACCAGCCCGCCGGCCGCCTCGCCCGTGCCGGTGATCTCGCCCAGCTCCTCTTCCATCCGGCGCAGGGCCGCGTCGTCGGGGTGTCGCACGGGTCGTCCTCTCGTGTTCGTGCCCGGATCCCGGTCGGTCCGGCTCGTGTCCATGCCCGGATCCCGGCCGGTCCGGCTCGTGTCCGCGTCCGTGTTCGTGTCCGTGCCCGGCCTCCGGCGACCGGCCGGGCGGCGGGGGCTCACCGGAGCCCGGCGGAGCGCCGGGTCCCCGGCCGCGCCTACCTGAACTTCCAGCCGGGCGGGAAGATGGCCGCCCGCAGGCCGTGCCCGGTCAGCTTGGCCGCCCACTGCTCGGGCGTGGTCAGGACCTCCCCGCCGTCGTCGCTCATCAGGTTGTACGCGGGGGTGTAGCCCAGGCCGGAGCCGGTCAGGCGGGCGATCAGCTCGGTGGCGCGGGTGGGCGCCACCCCGCGCAGGGCCGTCGCCTTGACCCCGTCGTAGACGAGGGCGTAGGCGCCGTTCGCCGCGGCGATCCTGCCGTACTCGGTGGCGTTCTCCCCGGCGGAGCCCGTCGGCAGGCCGTGCGACGCCTGGACGCTCCTGGTGATGCCCAGCGAGACGGAACCGTAGGCCGCGCCGTCCAGGATCATGTAGAGGAGAGTCGTCATGGCGTACTTCGGGAACGTCATCGCCATGATCCTCCCGGCGCTCAGCGCGAAGGCGGACTTCATGCCCTGGGCCACCTTGACCAACGCGGCGATCCGGGCGGCGGCGAAGCCGTAGAGGGCCGTGGTCATCGGCTGGAACATCACCAGCCACAGGATCTGCAGGAGCAGGTCCTCGATGTCGGCGAGGTTCTTCCGGGTGGTCTCGACGAGCTGCGCGTACGCCTCGCAGCCGGCGGCCACGACGCGGCAGTCCCTCGCGAGCTGCGGCGCGTAGCCCCGGACGACCCCCTGGTACAGGGTCTGGAACGCCTCGACGGCCTCGCCGCCGTTGCGGGGGTTGTTCCACACCGCCTCGGCCAGGGCGTCGGCCCGGCCGGCGATGCCCTCGCCCGAACCTTTCCCGCCCGAGCCGTTCCTGCCCGAGTCGTCCCCGCCGTCGATGTCGTCGGCGAGCCGGTTGAAGATCCGCGCGATCTCCCGCAGCCGCTCCGGCGGGATCTCCGGGGCGGTCACCCCGGCGTAGATCTTCAGCGCGGCCAGGGCGGCGGTGCCCGTCCCGAGGAGGAGCATCATGCCGCGGGTGGGGGACACCGCCGACACCGGCGAGAGCGGCAGCGGCGGCGTCATCGGCCGTTCCGGTCGGGGATCGGACCGGGGGTCGGTCCGGGGGCGGACGTGGGAGCCCGGCCGGAGGGCGGCGCCGCCGGGGGAGCGGGCGCCGGACCGGGGACCGGACCGGGTGAGGCCGTGCCCGGCGGCGGTCCCAGCGGCGGGCCGTCGGCCGTGTAGTCGGGAACCTTCGCCAGGTCCTCGGCGAGGCCCCAGTCGACGTTCCAGACGTTCCGCCCCGTCATGAGCAGCCCCTCCCCGATGTCGCCGTAGGCGCCGGCGAGGTCACTGGTGAGCTCCAGCATCTGGTCGCGCTTCGGGGTGAACCACTGGAGGAACCGCCGGTCCGTCTCCTCGTCGGCGGGCAGGGGCCCGAGGGCCGCCAGGGCGCTCGCGGCGCGGGTGACCGCCTCGCGGAGGTCACCGCCGGCCACCTGGAACCCGGGGGCGACCACGTTCTCCAGCTGGTCATGGTCGACCTTCATGGGGACGACCGGACGGCCGGGAGATGGCTCCGTCAAGCAACGGCTCCTAACCGGGAACGGAACGCGGATGTCGGAAAGATGTCGGGTGGTGAGAGCCTCGTCCGTTGATGTTCCTAATTGAATAATCTTCGGTTAAGGCCCTATTAATACATTGATGCCCGGGATCTTGTACATCGTCACCGAGCAGGACATACGGCCCCTGGCGGATCCGGCTCTTCCGCGCGGCCCGGTTCTCCGATGATCTCCCGTACGGCCCCCGCGCCCGGCGGCGGCGGACGTCCTATGGTGGTCGTCGTGCAGGAGTGGCGGCCTGAGAGCCCGTTCGAGAAGCGTCTCCAGGCGGCGTTCGCCGCCGAAGACCTCCCGGTCTGCCTGGGGTTGTTGCGGCAGGCCGAGATCGGCCTGCCGGTCACCCCGGCCGCCGCGGAGGGGAGGGAACCGACCGCCTGGCCGACGTTCACGGGCGGCGGACGCACCTGGATGGCCGCCTACACCTCGATCGACGCCATGCGCGCCGTTCTCGGGGACACCGCCGAGCACGTCCGCGTCGTCACGTTCGCCGAGCTGGCCGCGGGCTGGCCCGACCCCCGGTGGGGGCTGGCGGTGAACCCGGGCCTTACGACGTCCTTCTTCCTGGAGGCCGGTACGGTGGCCAGGCTCGCCGTGCCGTCCCTGGTCCAGGAGCGCCTCGCCGAGCCCGGCTCCGGGCCGCCGATCATGCAGAAGCTGCTCCGGCCCGCGGACCTGTACGCCCATCTCGCCGAGGGCGAGTCCCGGGTCTCCGGATACTGCCACCGGGCCCGGGACGTCGCGCACATCGCGACCCCGGCCGTCCTGGCGGACGCGCTCGGGCGGGCGCACGAGGAGGGGGTGGTCACCGACGAGGGGTCGGTGAACATCCTGCGATGGCGCGCGGTCGGCCTCGACCTGTACCGCACCCCCTACGGCGGCGTCGACGAGGCGTCGCGGACCGCGGTGGCCGGGTGGGTGATCGAGGAGCCGCCGTTCGTGGGCATGGGGCTCGTGCCGAACGCCGACCAGGTCATCCGCGAGTACAAGGTGGACGGCGTCGGCCTGCCCCACGGCACCGAGATCTGGGAGCTGACCGTGGACGGCGTAGAGTACCGGCGCGCGGTGTACGACGGCGACCTCGGACGCTGGTTTCTGGTCGACGCCGTACCGGTGGGCGGTCCGGGAGGGGCGGCGTGATGTGGCATTCCTACCGGGCACGCTGGCGGGGGACGGAGTACGCCGCGAGCCCCGATCCGCGTCCGGACGCGGTGTGGGTACGGCTGCGCGTCACGGAGCCCGCCGAGGGCTTCGAGGAGGTCGAACCGCACTGCTTCGTGCGGCCGGTGCGGGCCGAGGAGTGCGAGTCGATCTCCTTCGTCACGACCGTCTGCGAGTGGCGCGGCGCGCCGTTCCAGGTGCGTGACCGGCGCGGTGACACGCTGCTCCTCGAATACGTCGGGGGCCTGTTGCCGGTCGCCCGCGAACTGGAACTGGAGCGGGTCGAGCGCGGGGTCCACCGGCGCTGGGTGCCCGGACACGAGGTGACCGATCTCCGGGAGAACGTCGTCTTCCTGGAACCCTGACCCGCGTCCCCGGCTTACGGGTCCGCGACGCCGCGTCCTTCCGCAGGACGACGTCGCTTATGGCGTTGTATGAGCGTTTTCAGTGGCATTTGGTGCTTGCCGTACCACAGCGGCGGATGTCAGGATGATCGATAATTCACGAAGATTTAACGTGCGAATCGTCCAGGGGGCGGCGGGGGTACGGGGGGCAGGGTGGTCGCGGCGGCCACCGCCACCGGTCCCGCGCTTCGAGGGGAGGTCGATGTGGAACCTTTCGCGGTCTCGGATGAGGCGAGGAGCATGCAGGCCTACGCCGAGGAACTGCGCGCCACCTTCACCCGCCTGCAGGAGCGGGGGCCGGAGATCCACCGGCAGGCGCGGGCCGTACAGGTGACCGAGAAGTCGCGGGACGGGCTGGTGTCGGCGACCGTCGGCGCGCGCGGCGACCTGATCAGGCTCGACCTCGATCCCCGCATCTACCGGCGGCAGGACTCCCGGGAACTGGCCGACGTCATCACGGACACCGTCCACCGGGCCACGGAGAAGGCCCGGGCCAGGGTCGTGGAGCTGTTCGAGCCGCTGGTCCCCGGCGAGCAGATGAAGGAGCACCTGGAGGGCGACCTCGAAAGCGTGCTGGAGCGGATGGCGGCCCAGATGCTCGGGAAGCGGTGACCCCGGTGAGCGAGTACGGCGGTTACGAGGAGGGCGTCGGCGTCCACTACCAGGGCGTGGCGCACGGCCTGGTCCGATGGGACACCGTGTCGGACGACGTCCACACCCTGTGGACGGAGAAGGTGGAGCGGATCCGGGCGCTCAACGCCCTCGAGCCCTGGGGCCGGGACACCGCCGGCTCCGCGTTCTACGCGGCCTACATGAACGGCGGCGGCCCGGAGAAGATGATCGAGTACGGCGACGGCATCGTGAAGACGGTCACCGAGGCCGGGCTGAAGGTGCGGAACAACATCGGCACCACGCGGGCCACGGACGACCGCGAACGCGCGGCCATGAACAGGCTCATAGAAGAGGTGTGACCGGCACCGAACCGTCCTTCCGCGCCGCCGGCGCGAGGAGGACCCGGACGCGCCGGACGCCCGTCCGGTGACCTGACAGCACCACAACGGGGGAGATGGCGTGGCCGTCAACACGGATTCCGCCGGAAGCCGCACCGGGATCAACCCCAGTGCCGCCGGGGGGACTCCGCCCGACGTCGCGGGCGGCGCCGCCCCCGACGTCACGCCCGCCTGGGGCGAGAGCCTTCCGGCCTGGGCCAACACCCTGATCTCGTATCTCGCCTCGGGCCAGAACTGGCCGGAGTCGAGCGAGCGGCTGCTGTGGCAGATCGCCACGGCCAACCGGGAGCTGTACGAGGGCCTGGACACCTCCGTCGAGCCGGGCGTCACGGCCGGCGGCATGATCCTGCAGTCGTGGACGGCGCCGGCGAGCGAGAAGTTCGCCGAGGACTTCATCCAGGCGTACTCCGAGGACTCGGGTGTGCCCGCGCTGGCGCGGCAGGCGGCGACCTACTTCCAGCAGGCCGACAACTTCGCGCGCGAGGTGCAGTACTCCAAGATCTCGATCAACGTCGCGTTCTGGATCGCAGTGATCGCGACGTACATCGCCCTGCTCGCCGCCTTCTTCAGCGCCGGCGCGACCACCTCGGCGCTCGGCCCCATCGCCGCGGCCGCGCGGTCCAACATCGGCCGCATCCTCCAGCGGCTCGCCGTGGTCGCCGGGCGCACCCCCGAAGGCGCGGTCACCCGGCTGGCCGCCCGCGGGGCGGCCACCCACGGGGCGACCGCCGCGGGTGGGGCCGCGAAGGGGCTCCGGACGCTCCTCACCGGTCACATGGGCCGGGAGATCATCGAGGAGATGGGTGAAGAGGGCGCGATCGACTACTTGACCCAGAAAAAGCAGATGGATATGGGCACCCGCACCAGCATGGACTGGCAGCGGTTCCTGGCCTCGGAAGTCGGCGCGGCCGGTGGCGCGATCATCGGCATGAAGGCCGCCCCCATGCTGAACAGGTTCTCCAACAGCATGCCGGTGCTGCGGCGGCTGAACGAATTCGGCGGCACGGACCCGGGGATCATGAACGCCGTCAAGCGGTTCCCCGCCCGCGCGGTGCAGACGGGCCTGAACAACATGGTCGCCTCGCCGGGCGGAAGCATCATCGCCAACACGCTCGTCTACGGGCAGAACCCGCTTGAGTCGCTGCCGAACGGGGAGGCGCTCCTCGGGGCCGCGCTGGGCGGCGCCGGCCGGACGAACACGATCAGCCCGTTCAACCCCGACGTCTTCCACGCGGTCACCCACCCCCGGGCAGCCCTCGACAGCGCCTACGCGGCCGCCGCGGCCGCCGACGCCCGCCTGGCCGGCGGCGACCCGCCCGCCGGGTCCGGCGGCCCGGCGGCGACGCCGGGGAACCAGCCCGACCCGGGGAGCGGCGGCACCAACCTCGCGAACGCCCCCGCGCCGGACCCCGCGACGGTCGCGGCCGCCGGCAACGGCGGGAACGGCGGGAACGGCGGCAACGGCGCGAACCAGTCCGGCGCCCCCGCCGGGAACGGCCAGGCGGCGGGCGGGGCGCAGAACCCGCAGGTCGCGGGCACCGTACCGGTGACCCCCGTCGGTACGGCCGGCACCCCGTCGGCAACCCCCGCCCCGAGCGCCGCCCAGCCCGGTTCCGCCCCGGCCGCCTCGTCCCCGAGCGCGCCGGGCACCCCGAGCACGCCGGGCACGCCGGCGTCCCCCGCCCAGGGCGCACCGTCCCCGGGCACGCAGGCGGCTTCCACGCCGGGTGGTACGGGTGCGGGCGCTCCGGCGGCCGCTTCCGGCACCGGGGCCTCCGGCGGACCGAACACCGCCTCAGCCGGGCCCGCCACACCGGACAACGCCGCCCAGCCTCCGGCGGGCACGCCCGGAGCCCAGGGCGCGCCGTCCGCACCGGCCACCCCGGCGCAGGGCGGGACACCGGCGCCCGCGAGCGCGCCGGAGGCCGCGTCCGGGAACGTCCAGGGTGGCGCGCCCGCGTCCGGGAACGCTCAGGGGGCCGCGTCCGGGACCGGGAACGTCCAGGGTGGCGCGCCCACGTCCGGGAACGCTCAGGGGGCCGCGCCCGGGACCACGCCGGCGGGCGCACCCGCCACGTCGGGAGCACCGGATCCGCAGGCCGCCTCCGCTTCCTCCGGAGCATCCTCTTCCTCGACGCAGGGAGCCGCGCCGGCATCGGGAACGGATCCGGGAGCGGCGCCGTCGCCCGCCCAGAGCGGCGCGGGAACCGCCCAGGGCGGCGCGGTCACCCCCGCGACGCCGGTCGCCCCGGTGACGGGCGCGGCGCCGGCCAACCCCGCCGGAGCCGCCCCCTCCCAGACGCCGAACCAGCAGGCGACGTCCGGCCCCGCCACGGCGGCCGCGCCCGACCCGGCGGCGACCCCCGCGCCCGCCCCCGCGGCGGCGCCCGACCCCGCCGCTCCGGCCTCCGCCGTGGCCCCGGACCCCGCGGCCACTGCCGGAACGGCCCCCGACCCCGGGAACGCGTCGCGACTCGCCGGCACGGCGCTGGACGAGGTCCTGAAGATCGTGGCCCCCGACGCGATGCTGCTGCGGAACGGCGACCTGCGGCTGACCGGGCCGAGCGGCGAGATCGTCCACCTCTCCGCCGACTTCCTCGGCGGTGTGCGCGGGAGGCTGACGCTCCGGGCCGCGGACCGCGCCACCTCCGAACGGCTGCGTGCCGAGGCGGCGGCCTGGCTGGGCGCCGGGATCGCCGACGTCGAGGGCCGCAACCACACCGAGGGCGCGGTCGCGGCGCTCCACCGGTTGACCGAGGCGGCGCCCGAGACCAACGACGCGGCCGTGCGGGTGACGCTGGAGCTGATGGTCGACACCGCCGGTCAGTGGGACCCCGCCCGGCTGGGTGACGGCGAGCGGCGGCTGATGCGCGACGCGGCCGACCACCTCAGGAATCCGGAGGACTCCTACGCCGATCTGCGGTCCGGCACGCAGGCCCGGACCGCGGAGGAGATCGCCCGGCTGGCGGAGGCACTGACCCCGGACCCCGCGACGTCGAACGCCACAGGACCGAGCACCGGCGCGAATCCCGCCACCTCGCCCGAGCTCTCCGAGCTGTCGGGCCGGGTGCGGGAACTGGGCGAGTCCCTCGCCGGCGCCAAGACCGGCCTGGAGGAGCGGGTGAAGTCCCATCGGGACGCCTCCCGCCAGGCCGGGAAGAACATCGCGGAAAAGCTCAAGGAAGCGGAGAAGGCGAAGAAGGAGCGCGACCGGGGAGCCCGGAAGCGGCACCGCGATGCCCTGGCCGAGGTCCGGGTGGAGCGGGACACCGGGGCGCGCCACAAGCGGGTCGCCGTCCGCTACCAGGAGGCCCGCGTACGGGCGGAGAAAGCGCGCGCCGCCGTGGCGGAGGCGTCACGCGCCCTGGACGCCCTGGCCGCCGAGGAGCCGGCGGGCCGTACCGCCCAGCGGGTCGCCGAGGTGGCCCGGCTCGCCCGGGAGGCCGCCGACGCCGTCGCCGCCTACGACGAGGCGATGAAGGCGGCGCTGCCGCCGCGCGACGCCATGACCGGCAGCGTGCCCGCCGATCGGCTGCCCCACATGACCAAGCTGACCGGCGTGGTCAACCGGGTGCTGGCCGGCCACGGGGTGGACCAGACCTTCTCCCCCGACGAGCTGGAGCACGTCCTGGGGGCCCGGTTCCGCCGGGTGACGTCGGACGACGGCGTCGTCCTGCAGGTCGGCGGCGCGACGCGGGGCGAGCTGCGGATCAAACTGCGGATGGGCGACCTCGCGGAGATCGTCGATCCGAAGGTCAAGGGTTCCGAGACGATGATCGGCGCGCTCCCCCAGGGCGGCCGGTCGGTGGGCACCAGCGGCGGCCGGAACAAGGGCATGTCGTTCGGCCTCAACGCCATCGCGCTGGCCAAGACCCTGGCCGGGATGTTCCTGGCGCCGCACAACGGGGTGCGCAGGTTCATCGAGGACGTGCTGGACCCGTTCTTCAAGCTTGAGGGCAGCCACAGCAGGTCCCGGTCGAGGGGCGAGGGCGGCAGCGCCTCCGAGTTCGCGCTGTTCGGCGGGGTCGAGGACAACCGGGGCGAGTCGATCCTGCTGGACATCGCCGACGTCGCCTGGGACGTCGAGTTCCGCCCGGCGGGGAAGACGGACTGGACCGCGACCGAGACGGTCGACGCCCGTTCCGGCAGCGAGGCCGAGGTCATCGCGTCGGCCGGGGACGCCAAGCGGCTGCGGGTGCTCGTCTCGCACGCCTACGCCGACCACGCCCCCGCCGAGACCGTCCAGCAGTCCGCGAACCACCGCGATCCGAACGGCCGGTTCCCCGAGCACGTGGTGATCTCGATGAGCGGGGCGGACGAGCGGGTCGACCGCACGGTCGAGCTGCTCGGCGGGTCCGCGGTGGGCGACGTGGCCCGCCGGCAGATCCGCACCTTCATGGCCGAGGACCTGCCGGGGCGGATGTACGAGGCGTTCAACCGCCCGCGCGGGCTCAGCCGTACCATCACCGACGGCGGCCGGCCGCTCGGCACGGTACGGGTCCGCAGTCGGATCGAGTGGGTCCCCGCCCCGGACGGGGCGCCGGCGCCCTCGATGGAGCCGGTGGGCTCGGCCACCAACAAGCACCACCAGGAACGGCTGCGCGTCCAGTTCTCCGGCACGTCGGGTTCGACGTCGTCGAGCCGGTCGAGGAACACCGGCGTCACCGTGGGCGGCCAGGGCGCCCTCCCCGGGACGTCGTCCCTCGGCGGAAAGACCAAGCTCAAGGGGGCGTTCGGCTACACCCGGGGACGATCCAGGTCGACGGGCGCGAACACCGGGGGCACCGAGATCCACCCGGGCGTGTACCGCTACTCCGGTGACACCCAGGGATACGTGGCCGTTGTGGTCCACGAGGTCACGGTCCACCGGTTCGGCGAGGCCGAGCCCCGCCCCACGTTCGTCCAGCGCGCCCGGGCGCTGATGCGGATCCCGCTGACGCACGCCTACGACTATGGCGCCGAGGTCGACGCCAACGCGATCGAGCGGGACGACTCCGGCGCGCCGCGCCGCAACCCCGACGGCTCTCCGGTGTTCCGGGACGACCGCAAGCCCGGGCCGCCGCCCGGCCGGAAGGCGGCCCCGTCCGGCTGGCAGACCGGCGATCCGGTCAGGGTCCGCGGCGCGGGACCGTCGGAGGTGCAGGAGTTCACCCCGATCGACCGGGCGGAGGTCGAGGCGTACCTGCGCGAGCGCGGCATGCTGGCCCCGCTGGACGCCGACGGCAACGAGATCCCGTCGAACGACCCGCTGGAGTGGGCCAGCCACGAGGCGAACGCCCGGGAGCTGGAGGAGCAGCTCGACGAGCGCCGGGTGGCGGCCGCCTACGACCAGGGCGCCCAGGACGGCATCCCGATGACCTTCAGCCGGCACCGTACCGGCCATGCCTCCCAGACGGTCACGCTGGTCCTGACGATCGACCAGCACGAGGTGGACTCCTGGGAGCACACCGACGCGGAGGTCCCCGTCGACCTGGACATCGACTCCGAGACGTCCGGGCTGTCGAGCGGCGAGTCGGCCGGCCACGACATCAGGTTCGAGGGCGGACGCGGCGACACGAACGCCGACGAGGAGGTCGCGGCCTCACGAGGCGGGGGCTACACCTACAGCAGGGGCGTCAACGCCGGAGCGACCCAGGGCGGCACGGTCAACCAGGTGATCCTCGGGGAGAACAACGATCTGACGGCGGTCGCCCGGCGGAAGCACACGGTGAGGATCGCCGACATCTCGTCCATGGCGGACCCCATCACCACCCAGCAGGGCAGCTCCCTGCTGATGACGCCCGCGGGGCTGCTGCCCGAGGACGACTCCGGAAACGGCCCCGCGCGGACCCCGACGCCGCACCCGACCTCCCGCGCCACGCTGCGCCGCGCCACGCTGCGGGCCGTGGACGCCGGTGACCTGCTGCAGCGGGTCCTGCCCAAGCTGCCGCGGTGGGTGCGGTCGCACCCGGTCATCGTCAACATGCTGGCGGCCTTCCTCAACGTCCGCAGCTTCATGGCGCAGCCGGACCGGCTGTTCGGCCGGGCCGGCATGGAGCTCGCCGTACGGTCCCGGGGCACGCGCCGCTTCCGCTCACCGGTGTGGGTCAGCGGCCGCGCCGGGGAGTCGGAGTTCGTCACCGCGGTCGACTACGTGAGCGGCGACATCAACCTCACCCTGGGCAGCCAGTCCGCCTCCGCGGGCCGGACCCGCGGCCACGCGGGTGACGGCTCGCTGTCCGGTGGGCTCAGCCAGGCGGCGCCGCCCAAGGGCGGCGCCGGGCTCAGCGGATCGGCGTCGCGGACCACCGGGCTCTCCGCGCAGGAGCTGGGCATCTGGGGCCGGGAGCGGCTGGTCATCGAGACCGGCAAGCACTACGTCTTCCGGATGAGCGCCGACTTCGACGTCACCGTCGGCGTCCCCGGCGCCGCGAACGCCAAGGTGGTCAGCGCGCCGGGCCGCCCCGTCGTCTACATGGTCCCCGAACGCGACGCCCTGCGCCTGTACGCCCAGGGAGAGCTGCGGCTGCCGCTGGACCAGGTGGCGGACGTGATGGAGCGGTTCCTCGACGGCAACCTGAAGATCGCCCCGGACGTCGCGGCCCCGCTGGTCGGCCGCTACCTCAGCGAGCAGAGTGCGGCCCGCGACTCCGGCGCGCCGCTGCCCGTCCTGACCGCCGACCACACCGCCGAGCGGATGGTCGGGAAGCTCACCGAGGCCGCCGACGGCCGGTACGGCGGGCTCGGGCACACCCGGAACCCGGGCCGCCGCCTGGCCCGCATGATCGCCTACGAGCGCGCCCGGGCCGCGGTCCTGGAGAAGCTGCTGGACGATCCCGACGCGAAGCTGAGCAGGCGCGAGCGGGCGGTGGCCCCGGAGGTGGCCACGCTCCCCGAGCACCTCAGGGACGCCATGGGCCAGACCGGCGTCGAGGAGCTCGTGCTGAAGCGGAACGGCGCGGAGACCGAGCTGTTCGACGAGGTGCTCGCCGCGGTCGAGAAGAAGGCCCCCGGGGCGCTGCGCAAGAACCGGGCGCTGTGGCGCAGCCTGTTCCGCGACTTCAGCGGCAAGCGGTGGCACGGCAAGCTCGACAGCATGCTGGACCCGGACGGGGCGCCGCACACCTACACCGCGCGCGTCCGGGGGAACGACGGCCGGCCGCTGACCGTCCGGGTCAAGATGGAGTTCGTCGGCCCGCCGAGGCTGCTGAACCGGACGGACGAGGCCGGCGTGATCGTCCAGGACTACGCCTACCGGGACAGCTCCTGGTCGGAGGCGTTCAACATCGCCTTCGGCGGCGGCGTGAGCGGCGAAGGCGCGCCCGCGGCCCTCAAGGGCGCGGTGGGCGGGGACGCCAAGGTGCAGGCCGGCGTCAACCACTCCACCTCCGGGACGGCCGGCGAGCAGCTGACCGGGATCCAGCGGATCGCCTCCTTCAACGGCATGGACCGGGTCGCCCACGCGGTGAAGGTCACCGTGGAGGTCGACCGGCCGGGCCGCCGCGGGCGCGGCGGACGCCGGCCCGTCGTGACGGAGCTGACGGGCCGGATGACGCGGCTCGTGCCGTCCGAGCTGGTGGAGGCGGCGAAGGCGGCGGAGGCGTCGGCGTCGACGGACACCCGGCCGCTGGCGTTCCCGAGGACGTTCTTCACCGAGTCGACGCGCGCCGCCGGGCTCTTCCAGGCCGCGTACGACGGACTGTCCCGCTCCGACGTCCTCGGCCGCCGGGGCGCCCGCCGGTACCGGAACGATCTGGAGCACGCGCTCACCGCCATGGCGCGCAACGCCAACCTGCGGAGGATGGCCGGGCCGAACGGACACCGGATCGCCCGGTTCCCCGTGCCGGGCCGTCCCGGCCGGGTGGTGGAAGTGCGGGTCCGGGCGGTCCCCTCGCAGGTGCGCGTCCTCGCCGCGGGGCGTGCGGACGTCGAGCTGGGCGACGTGGAGCGCTTCCAGGCGACCTCGGGCGGGGCCGTCGAGTCGGGCCAGTCGCTGGGCGTCTCCGGAGGGAGCGGCTACGGCCCCTCCGGGGTGAACGTGCACGGCTCGACCGGGCGGTCGACCTCCGAGCGGATCTCCGAGGGCGGCGGCAACCGTGACGAGACGAGCGGTTTCCGCAAGGGCGACGTCACCACGGTCCGGACGCGGATCGACTACCACATCACGTACGAGATCAAGTCGGTCGTCCCCGGCAGGCCGTTCTACCGGCGGGTCGAGATGCTCAACGCCGCGACCGGCACGGCCGACGTGACCCTGTTCGAGGAGGGCATGGCCGAGGCCCGCCGCGAGCAGGAGGCGCCCCCGGTCCGCGGCGGCGGCTGGCGCTTCGGCGAACCGGCGGTCCGGCGCGAGCCCGGACGCGGCTGGCGGGCCCGATGGGGGCACGGGAGCGGCCGGCCCACGACCCGGTTCTCACTGGACGAGCTGTCCCGGCAGTCGCAGAGCAGCCGGGACTTCGACCCCGTCGCGCCGTACCGGTCGCTGGCCGAGCACACGCTACGGAGGGCGCCGGGCATCCGGAGGTCCGGCACGCCGCTCCTGCTCACGGTCGACGCCGGCCCGGAGTGGCAGGCGGCGCGGGTGAACGAGGCGCGGGCACTCGCCCGGGAGCTGGGCGTCCCCGTCCACCTGGAGGTCCGCGAGCCCGGCGGCGTCGCGCGTCCCTACCTCGCCACGCCGGACGGCGGGCTGCTGAGCGCCGCGCTGGACCCGTCGGGCCGGCGGGTCGTCGGGGTGCCCGACGGCGGGTTCGCCGCCGCGCTCGCCGCGCTCCCCCCGGGGCTGGTGGCCGCCGCGAACGGCAGGATCGACCTGCGCGCCCTCCACGGCCGGCTGCCGGAGGGCGGCGACTTCACCGCGCTGGTCGACCAGGAGCTGACCCCGCCCGGCGTTCCGGCGGCCCCCGCGACGAGCGCCGCGCCGCACGCCGGGAGCCAGGCCCAGCCGGTCGGCGGCACCTACCAGGGCTCCGTCAACTCCGCGCCGGGCGGCGCTCCCTCCGCGGGGGGCGGCTCGTTCTCGGTGACGGCTCCGCAGATCCCCGGGACGGCGTTCGCGGTGGACATCCGGGCGCCGCACCTGGCCGACCTGACCACGGCCGAGGTCCAGACGGCGCTGCGGCAGGCCGGGCCGTCCGTCCTCGGCCGGGGCGTCCGGGACCACCGCTGGTCGGCCGACGGCTCGACGCTGATCGTGGAGCTGCGGAACGGCGACACGCACCACTTCCGGGTCCGGATCGGCCGGCCCAGGCGGCGGCTGAGCTGGGACCGCTCGGCGGGGATGCCGGTGGTGCACTTCGGTCCGTCGTCGCGGCTGATGGCGCGGACGAAGCTGCGGACGGGCAGCGCCGAGGACCCGTCCGAGATGGTCCTGACGAGCCGGCCGGACCCGAAGACGGTGGCGCGGATGGTGGGCCACGAGGTCGGCCACGCCCTGCAGCGGAAGGCCGCCGCCGAACACCGGGCCGGTCCGGCCCCGTTCCGCCGGCTGCTGGCCGCGGTCGACGAGATCGCGCGCCACGACTACTGCATGGACGCCCGTTACGACGAGTACGGGCACCTCGCGGACGGCTGGCGGTCGGCCCGCACCGACGACGAGCGCGCCTACTACGCGCACGAGATGAACGGGCTGCGGCAGCTCATGCTGTTCGAGGGCCACGTCCCGCCCGTGCCGCCCTGGGAGGCCGGCGGGGCGGGGCGGATCGGCTCCGGCCTCGGACTGGACGGCTTGCTCAACCACTCCGAGCCGCGGGTCGAGACGAGGGACGAGTACTGGGGGCGGATGCGCCGGCTCACCAACACCACCGGCTGGATCCCGCCGGAGGAGTGCACCTGCCCGTCCGACGAGCCGTGCGTCTGCGGGCGGCGCGCCCAGACGCCGGGGGGCGGCACGTCCCCGTCTCCCGGCACCGTGCCGTCGGCGCCGTCCCCCGGCACCGCCTCACCGGCCCCGGAGGCGCCCGCGCCGTCGACGCAGGTCGCGGCGGGCCGTGCGAACGGATCGACGCCGGTCGCGGCGGGCCGTACGGACGGGAGAACCGGGTGAACGGGAGGGCCGCGGTCCCGGGAGGCGGGCCGGGGAGTGACGCGATGCCGCTCCCGGTGGCGCGGAGCAGGGACGAGGCGTTCCTGTACCTCGACCTGAGCCCGTGCGCCTGCGGGTCGGCCGACACCGCCTGGGAGAGCGGGCTGGTGACCGTGGCGGGCGAGCCGGTCTCCCGCTACACCGGGACCTGCTCCGGCTGCGGCGCCGCACGGGAGTTCCTGTTCGGGCTGCCCGAGCGGGAGGTGGCGCCCACGCGGTTCCCGGCGTTCGGCGGACCGGAGCCGTCGCGGCTGCTGGACGCCGGGGAGTGGCTCTGGGTGGCGGACACCGTCGCCGGGAACGCCCCGGCGGGCGGCCCGGACGAGGCCGCGCCCGTGCTGGCGGTCGCCGTGGCGGCGATGGAGGAGGTCGTCAAGTTCGTCCCGCCCGGCCAGGACGAGGTGCCCGGGGAGGCGTTCTGGACCGAGCGCGGCAGGCGGGTGCGGGACGCCGGTCCGGGGCGGTTCCGCCTGGACCGGCTGCTGGTCGTCCGCGACGCCTACCGCTCCCTGGCCACCCAGAAGACGACATGACAGCAAATACGAAGAAAACCTAAAAGCCGGTTAGGCCGCTGAGGCATGGGTAACAAGAGGCGCATGACACGGGAGAGGGGAATCCTCCGCTGGCCGGTCCTCCGGCAGCTCAGAGGAGAGGATCCCCGGAGCGACGCGGCGCGGTCGGCGCGGACCGACGCGCTCCGTCCCCGTGTCGAGCAGGCGGACAAGGTCGCGCGGTCGGTGTGCCCGTACTGCGCGGTCGGCTGCGGCCAGCTGGTCTACGCCAAGGAAGGCCGGGTCACCCAGATCGAGGGCGACCCCGACTCCCCCATCTCCCGGGGGCGCCTGTGCCCCAAGGGCTCGGCCAGCAAGCAGCTCGTCAACCACCCGGACCGGCAGACGACGGTGCTCTACCGGCGCCCGCACGGCACGGAGTGGGAGCGCCTCGACCTCGACACCGCGATGGACATGATCGCCGACCGGGTGGTCCGCACCCGGCGGGAGACCTGGCAGCAGGAGGAGGACGGCAAGGTCGTCCGGCGCACCCTGGGCATCGCCAGCCTGGGCGGAGCGACGCTGGACAACGAAGAGAACTACCTGATGAAGAAGCTCTACACCGCCCTCGGCGCCATACAGGTGGAGAACCAGGCCCGTATTTGACACTCCTCCACCATCCCCGGTCTGGGGATCAGCTTCGGGCGTGGCGGCGCCACGGACTTCCAGCAGGATCTGGCCGAGTCCGACTGCATCGTCATCCAGGGCTCCAACATGGCCGAGTGCCACCCGGTGGGCTTCCAGTGGGTGATGGAGGCCAAGGCCCGGGGGGCGAAGGTCTTCCACATCGACCCGCGCTTCACGCGGACCAGCGCGCTCGCCGACCGGTACCTGCCGATCCGCGCGGGCACCGACATCGTGCTGCTCGGCGCGCTGATCAACCACGTGCTGACGAACGGGCTCGACTTCCGCGAGTACGTCCTGGCCTACACCAACGCCTCGACGATCATCTCGGAGGACTTCCGCGACACCGAGGACCTCGACGGGCTGTTCTCCGGCTACG
Source organism: Streptosporangium sandarakinum (assembly GCF_013409935.1). Taxonomy (GTDB): domain Bacteria; phylum Actinomycetota; class Actinomycetes; order Streptosporangiales; family Streptosporangiaceae; genus Streptosporangium; species Streptosporangium nondiastaticum. The sequence goes on from NZ_JACCCO010000001.1 coordinate 3,896,849, forward strand.
ACGCCGAGGGCCGCAAGTACGACCCGTCGAGCTGGGCCTACGAGGGCGCGGAGGAGGAGGCCGCGGCCGGGCAGCGCCGGGAGCAGCTTGAGGGCGGGGCCCAGCACGCCGAGGCGGCCGGCCCGCACGAGTACGGCTCGGGCGGTCCCGCCATGCTGGCCACGCCGTCCACCGACCCGACGCTGAACCATCCGCGCTGCGTCTACCAGATCCTCAAGCGGCACTTCGCCCGCTACACCCCGGAGATGGTGGCCGAGGCGTGCGGCATCGAGCCGGAGGCGTTCGCCGAGCTGGCCGAGGCGATCACCGCCAACTCCGGCCGGGAGCGCACCACCGCCTGGGTGTACTCGGTCGGCTGGACCCAGCACTCGGTGGGCGCGCAGTACATCCGCGCGGGGGCCATCCTGCAGCTGCTGCTCGGCAACATAGGACGGCCCGGCGGCGGCATCCTGGCGCTGCGCGGCCACGCCAGCATCCAGGGCTCCTCCGACATCCCGACGCTGTTCAACATCCTGCCCGGCTACCTGCCGATGCCGCACGCCCACCGGCACGAGGACCTCGACGGCTACCTCGCCGCCGCCGGCGCCGACACCGGCTTCTGGGGCAGGAAGCGCTCCTACATGGTGAGCCTGCTCAAATCGTGGTGGGGTGACGCGGCCACCGCCGACAACGACTTCCGCTTCGACCACCTGCCGCGCCTCACCGGCGACCACGGCCACTACACGACCGTGCTGGGGCAGATCGACGGCACCGTGAAGGGCTACTTCGTGGTGGGCGAGAACCCCGCGGTCGGCTCCTCCTCCGGCAGGCTCCAGCGTCTCGGGCTCGCCAACCTGGACTGGCTGGTGGTGCGCGACCTGCGGCTGGTGGAGACCGCCACCTTCTGGAAGGACGGCCCGGAGCTGGAGACCGGGGAGATGCGCACCGAGGACATCGGCACCGAGGTGTTCTTCATGCCCGCCGCCAGCCACGTCGAGAAGGAAGGCACCTTCACCAACACCCAGCGGCTGCTGCAGTGGCGCGAGAAGGCGGTCGACCCGCCGGGCGAGGCCCGCAGCGACCTGTGGTTCTACTACCACCTCGGCAAGCGGATCAGGCGGCGGCTGACCGACGACGACATCGACCTGCCGCTGCGCGAGCTGACCTGGGACTACCCCGAGCACGGCGAGCACGCCGAGCCGTCGGCCGAGGCGGTGCTGCGCGAGATCAACGGCACCGGCCCCGACGGGCGGGCGCTGTCGGCCTACACCGAGCTGGAGCCGGACGGCTCCACCCGGTGCGGCTGCTGGATCTACTGCGGCGTCTACGCCGACGAGGTCAACCAGGCCGCCCGCCGCAAGTCCCGCCACGAGCAGGGCCGGATCGCCCCGGAGTGGGGCTGGGCCTGGCCGGCCAACCGGCGCGTCCTGTACAACCGGGCCTCCGCCGACCCCGAGGGCCGCCCGTGGAGCGAGCGCAAGAAGCTCGTCTGGTGGGACGAGGAGAAGGGCGAGTGGACCGGCCACGACGTGCCGGACTTCGAGAAGGACAAGCCGCCGCACTACCTGCCCCCGGACGAGGCCAGGGCCGAGGACGCGATCTCCGGCAGCACGCCGTTCATCATGCAGGCGGACGGCAAGGGCTGGCTGTACGCCCCGGCGGGCATGGCCGACGGACCGCTGCCCACGCACTACGAGCCGCACGAGTCGCCGGTGCCCAACCCGCTGTACGGCCGGCGGGCCAACCCCTGCCGGAAGGTCTACGACCGTCCGGAGGTGCCCTACAACCCCGCGGGGTCGTCGCGCTTCCCGTACGTGCTGACGACCTACCGGCTGACCGAGCACCACACGGCGGGCGGCATGAGCCGGTCGCTGCCGTACCTCGCAGAGCTCCAGCCGGAGCTGTTCTGCGAGGTGTCGCCCCGGCTGGCCGAGGAGCTGGGCCTGGTCAACGGGGGCTGGGCGACGATCGTGACGACGCGCGCCGCGATCGAGGCCCGCGTCCTGGTGACCGGCCGGATCCGCCCGCTGCGGCTCGACGGCCGCCGGATCGAGCAGGTCGGCCTGCCGTACCACTGGGGCTGGAGCGGCGGCGTGGCGACCGGCGACGTGACCAACGACCTGATGCCCATGGTGCTCGACCCGAACGTCTACATCCAGGAGGGCAAGGCCGCGACCTGCGACGTACGGCCCGGCCGGCGTCCCAGGGGGCAGGCGCTGCTCGAACTGATGGAGGAGTACCGCCGTGGCTGAGCGGGTGGGGTTCTTCACCGACACGAGCATCTGCATCGGATGCAAGGCGTGCGAGGTGGCCTGCAAGGAGTGGAACGACGTCCCCGACGACGGGTTCGTCTTCCGGGCGACCTCCTACGACAACACGGGCGGCCTCGGCGCGAGCACCTGGCGGCACGTGGCGTTCATCGAGCAGCGCGTCCCCGCCCCGGGGAACGGCGGGCCCGGCGGCCCGTCCGGCGCCGGCGAGCTGCCCGCCGACTCCGTGGGCCCCGGCGTCGAGACCGGCGCGGACGGCGAGCGGCCCGGCGCCGTGGTGGGCGAGCCGGTGGACCGCTGGCTGATGGCGTCCGACGTGTGCAAGCACTGCACGCACGCCGCCTGCCTGGACGTCTGCCCCACCGGAGCGCTGTTCCGCACCGAGTTCCACACGGTGGTGGTGCAGGCCGACGTGTGCAACGGCTGCGGGTACTGCGTGCCGGCCTGTCCCTACGGCGTGATCGGCCGCCGGGAGGACGACGGCCGGGCCTTCAAGTGCACGATGTGCTACGACCGGCTGCGCGGCGGGCTGGAACCGGCCTGCGCCAAGGCGTGCCCGACCGACTCCATCCAGTTCGGCCCGCTGGACGAACTCCTGGAACGCGCCGAGCGGCGGGTCACGGACCTGCACGGGCAGGGCAGGACCGAGGCCCGGCTGTACGGCGCCGACCCAAACGACGGCGTGGGCGGCGACGGCGCGTTCTTCCTGCTGATGGACGACCCCGAGGTGTACGGCCTGCCGCCCGACCCGGTGGTCACCACCCGCGACCTGCCCGCGATGTGGGGCTGGGCCGCGGGCGCGGCACTGTCCATGGCCGGGGTCATGGCCGCGGCGTTCCTGCGGAGAAGGCGGTAAAGCAGTGGCAAGGCGTGAGGACGCGATGGTGCCGGAGGCCGAGTTCCGGTCCTACTACGGGCAGCCGGTGATCAAGGCCCCGGTCTGGCACGTGCCCCACATGCCGCTCTACCTCTACCTGGGCGGGCTGTCCGGCGGGGCGTCGCTGATGTCGGCCGCGGCCCGGCTCGCCGGGCACGACCGGCTCGGGCTCACCGCCCGGGTCACCGCCGCCGCCGGGGCCACCCTCGGCGCGGGCTTCCTGGTCGCCGAGCTCGGCCGGCCCGAGCGGTTCCTCAACATGCTGCGGATCTTCAAGCCCACCTCGCCGATGAGCGTGGGCTCCTGGATCCTGGCCGCGCACAGCGGGCTGAGCGCGCTCGCCACGGCCTCGGCGGTGATGTCCGCCGCGCCCGCCTCGGCCGTCGCCGCCCGGCTGCCCCGGAGGGTCGCCGCCGCGCTGCCCGCCGCGGGCGACGCCGCGGCCGTGGCCACCGCCCTGACCGGCCCGCTGATGGCGACCTACACGGCCGTGCTCGTCGCCGACACCGCCGTGCCGGCCTGGCACGAGGCGCACCGGGAACTGCCGTTCCTGTTCGCCGGGAGCGCGCTGGCCAGCGCGGGCGCCATGGGCATGCTGGCCACCCCCCGCGCCCAGGCGGGTCCGGCCCGCGTCGCCGCCGCGGCGGGGGCGGCCGTCGAACTGGCCGCGGGCGCGGTGATCGAACGCCGGCTCGGCCTGGTCGGCGAGCCGTACCGGGAGGGGAGGTCGGGCCGCCTGATGCGGGCCGCCCGCGCCCTCACCGCCGGCGGCGGCCTGCTCGCCACGGTCGCCGGCCGCAGTCGCGCGCTGACCGCGCTGTCCGGCCTCGCGCTGACCGCCGGCGCCCTGTGCACCCGGTTCGGAGTCCTGGAGGCCGGCCGGGCCTCCGCCGCCGACCCCAAGTACACCGTGGTGCCCCAGCGGCAACGCCTGGAATCAGGCGACCGCGCCTCCACCGCGGCCCCCGCCCGCTCCTGGCCGTAGGCCGGCGGACGTCCCTTCACCGGTCGCGCGTCTCACGCCGGGGCCGCACCACGCCGGCCTCGTACGCGAGCACCACCGCCTGCACGCGGTCCCGCACACCGAGCTTGGCGAAGATGCGGTTGATGTGCGTCTTCACGGTCGCCTCGCCGAGATGCAGTTCCCCGGAGATCTCGCGGTTGGACAGCCCCCGAGCCAGCAACCGCAGCACCTCGGTCTCCCGGGCGGTCAGGTCGGCCAGACCGGGAGCGGTGACCGGCGGCGCCTGGGAGGTGTAGTGGTCGATCAGACGGCGGGTGATCTCCGGTGAGAGCAGCGCGTCTCCACGGGCGACGGCGTGCAGCGCACCCGCCAGTTCCTTCGGCGGGGTGGTCTTGAGCAGGAATCCACAGGCACCCGCGCGCAACGACCGGTAGACGTACTCGTCGAGGCCGAACGTGGTGAGCATGACGACGCGACGGTCGGGGCGGTCCGCGAGGATCCGCTCCGTCGCGGCCACGCCGTCAAGCCTCGGCATGTGGATGTCCATCAGCACGACGTCCGGCTCTTCCCGGATGGTCAGCCTCAGCGCCTCCTCGCCGTCCGTGGCCTCCGCGACCACCTCGATGCCGGGCTGAGCGCCGAGGATCATCCGCAGGCCGGTGCGTACGAGCGCCTCGTCGTCCGCGATGAGGACGCGCGTCACGCCGACGCTCCCGTATGCGACGGCACGGGGGCCGCGGAATTTCCGCTCAGGGGCAGTTCCACCCGCACCTCGAACCCACCGCCTTCCCGCGGGCCGGCGGCGGCCGTGCCCCCGAAGAGTTCCACGCGCTCGCTGATCCCCATCAATCCGAGGCCGCTGCCGTCGCCGTGGCGGACGATCCGCGGGCCGTCGTTGACGGCGTGAATCCTCAGATCGGTGCGCCCGACATCGATCGCGACCGAGACCGTGGCCCCCGGCGCGTGTTTGACCGCGTTGGTCAGGGCCTCCTGCAGCACCCGGTAGCCACTGACGTCGACGGCCGCGGGCACCCTGCCGAGGTCGCCGTTGACGGCGACGTCGACCCGTCCACCGGCGGTCCGGACTCCGGCCAGGAGCGGCTCGATGTGCCGTAGCGAGGGCAGCCGCTCCAGACTCCCCTCACCGCGGAGGATGACGAGCAGGCGACGCAACTCGGTGACGACGTCACGACCGACCTCCTGCACCGCGTCCAGCGACTCATGGGCCTGCCGGACGTCGGAGTCGAGCATGACCTGGGCGGCTCCGGCCTGCAGCACCATCACGGCGACGCCGTGCGAGACGATGTCGTGCAGCTCCCGGGCCATCCGGAGCCGTTCGTCGGTGCGGGCGGCGGCCTCCCGCTCGGCGGCCAGCGCGACCAGACGTTCCGCCTGGGCACGCCGCATGCGTACGGCGTAGGCCGGTCCCATGACCGCGAGCGCGACGAAGACGATGAAGGCCCAGTCCGGGTCGTCCGCGACCGTGGTCTCGATCCCGAGCGAGACGAAGTAGGAGACACCGGCGATCACCGGGCCGTGGCGGCCGGCCACGGCGACGCACGCGAAGCAGACGACGACCAGTGCCAGAAGCGGCACGACCGGCCATTCGGGGAGGACCGGCGTGAAACTCTGCGCGACGAAACAGGCGCCGACCAGGACCACCGCGGCCCGTGGGTACGACCCGCAGGCCGCGACCGCGAGGCAGTGGCCGGCGAGCAGTACGGTCAGCACGGCCAGCCAGCCGGCGGGCAGCGCGGCGAGATCGAGGCTCTCGCCCTCGACGTACGGGGCGAGTGGCACGTAGAGCTCAAGCGAGCCGAACCCGAACAGCGCGAGGCCCGCCGCGACAGGCCCGAGGTCACGCCGACGCCGTCCAACGCCCCGGAGCCATCCCATGGCGGGGAGCATATTCGAGCCGCCCGCCGCCTGACATCCACCCACGGGTGGAGCGGCGTCCTGCGGCGTCAACCCGTCGATCAACGTCTCGGCCGACGACCTGAGCGGTACGGCGCTCCTAGCCTCTGCATCGTCAACGGATCACGACGGGAGATGTCGATGGATGACCAGGCCGCCAGGCCGTACGGCCGGCGTTTCGCAGCGATCGCGATGGCGGGTGGCGGCGTTCTCTACGCCGTCGCCAACGCCTTCTACTGGGTGATGTTCCCCGACGAGGTGTCCGAGACCGCGGCGAACGTGGACGTGGCCGCGTCCGACCTCGGCGCCTGGCGGATCGAGACGATCCTCTTCGCGCTGGCGCACCTGCTGCTCCTGCCGGCGGTGGCGGGCCTGATCGTGGCGGTCGGCCGCCGCAGGCGCCTGGTCGCCACCATCGGCGGAGCCTTCGCCGTTCCCGCTCTCTACTTCTCGGCGATCCACCTGTGGCACTACAACGCCTTCTTCGGGGCCCTCGCCGGAGGGGGCGTGAAGGTGGGGGCGGTCCGGCCGGTCGTCGACGCCCTCGACAAGGACCCGCTGGTGATGGCGTCGTTCGCGGTCTGGATCCTGGGCTGGATGATCGGGCTCCTGGTCCTGGCCTTCGGTGCGTGGCGAGCCGGCCTGGTGTCCCTGTGGGTGCCACTCGCGCTCACCGGCGGCCAGGTGCTCGACTTCGTCTCCAACGGCGTGGCGCCCAAGCTCGTGGTGAGCGTACTGATGGCCGCCGGACTGATCGGGCTGGCGCGGGGCGTCCGCCCGGGACGCGTGGAGAGCGTGGCCACGGCCGTGCACGGTACCGAGATCACCCGATGACGGATGATCACCACTCGTGATCCCGGCCCACCGCCGGCGCGAGCAGTCCCACACGACGCCGCACCAGGCCATTGACCTGCGACCTCAGGATGAGACGAACTCGCCGGAAGCGTTCACCCGCATCCTCACGGTCAGCGCAGCCGCAGGGCCGCGCCGTCGAAGGGGACGAGTTCGCCGACGACCGGTGCGCCGGGCACCTCGCCCGCCACCAGCAGGCCGCCGGAGGTCTGGGCGTCGGCCAGCAGCAGCACGTCCTCCTCGGCCAGGCTCCCGGCGTCCAGGTGCGGCTCCACCCAGGCGAGGTTGCGCCGGGTGCCGCCGCTGACGTGGCCGTCGCGCACGGCCTCGCGGGCGCCCTCCAGGTACGGCACGGCCGCCGCGTCCACCACGGCCGTGACGCCGCTCGCCCTGGCCAGCTTGTACAGGTGGCCGAGCAGGCCGAAGCCGGTCACGTCGGTGGCGCACCGGGCGCCCGCGGCGAGCGCCGCCCGGGAGGCGTCCCGGTTGAGGGTGGTCATCGCGGCTATCGCCTGCGGGAAGACCTCGCCGGTCGCCTTGTGCCGGGTGTTGAGCACCCCGACGCCGAGCGGCTTGGTCAGCGACAGCGGCAGCCCGGCCCGGCCGGCGTCGATGCGCAGCAGCCGCTCCAGGTCGGCCAGGCCGGTGACGGCCATGCCGTACTTCGGCTCGGGGTCGTCCACGCTGTGGCCGCCCGCGACGTGGCAGCCCGCGGCGCGGGCCACGTCCAGGCCGCCGCGCAGCACCTCCTTCGCCAGGTCCATCGGCAGCCGCTCGCGGGGCCAGCCGAGGAGGTTGACCGCGACGAGGGGCTCGCCGCCCACCGCGTAGACGTCGGACAGGGCGTTGGTCGCGGCGATCCGCCCCCAGTCGTAGGGGTCGTCCACCACGGGCGTGAAGAAGTCGGCGGTGGCGACCACGGCCCGGCCGCCCTCGATGCGGACGACGGCGGCGTCGTCGCCGTCGTCCAGGCCCACGACCAGCTCGCCCAGCGGCGCGGGCGAGCCGTCCGCGGACCCGTCCGCCGTGGGCCGCCGCACGAGGCCCGCCACTATGGCCTCCAGCTCCCCGGGCGGGATCTTGCAGGCGCATCCGCCGCCGTGCGCGTACTGCGTCAGCCGGATCCTCCCCGGCGCCGGGGTGCCGGGGTCCGTCCCGAGGCCGGGCTCCGCCGTCGTTCCCGTCATGCCGTGTCCCTCCCGGTGCCCGTGGCGCGCCGGTCGGCGCACCGCCCTTCCCTACCCGGCTCACCGTACGCTCACCCGCCTGCGGCCACGCGGCGGGCCGTGGCGGCAGGGCGGGTGGGGTTCCCTTCCGGTCCGGCTCTATTTTCGTTACGTGGACCCACGAAGGCACGTGCCGCGCACCGACACCGTCCTCGCCGACCCGCGGCTCGCCGCGGCGGAGCGCAGACTCGGGCGGACGGTGGTCAAGGAGGCCGTCGCCGAGGCCCAGCGGCGGGTACGGCAGGGCGGCCTCGCCCCCGCCGAGGTGGCCGACGCCGCCGTGGCGGCGCTGCCCCGGTACGCCGCCGGCCTCCGGCCGGTGCTCAACCTGACCGGTGTGCTGGTCCACACCAACCTCGGCCGGGCGCCCCTGTCGCCCGCCGCGGTGGAGGCGGTCACCGCGGCGGCGGGCTGCACCGACGTGGAGTTCGACCTGGTCGCCGGGGGCCGCGCCCGCCGCGGACGGGGCGCGCTGGAGGCGCTCGCACGGGCGGTGCCCGCCGCCGAGGGCGTCCACGTGGTCAACAACAACGCCGCCGCGCTGGTGCTGGCGGCCACCGCGCTCGCCGCCGGGCGGGAGATCGTGGTCAGCCGGGGCGAGCTGGTGGAGATCGGGGACGGCTTCCGCATCCCGGACCTGCTGGTGTCCACCGGGGCGAGGCTGCGGGAGGTGGGCACCACCAACCGGACCTCCTACGCCGACTACCGGGACGCCGTGGGGCCGGAGACGGGGTTCGTCCTCAAGATCCACACGTCGAACTACCGGATCGAGGGGTTCACCGGGTCGGTGGAGGTGTCCGCGCTCACCGGGCTGGGCGTGCCCGTCGTGGCCGACATCGGCTCGGGCCTGCTGTCCCGGGAACCGCTGCTGCCCGACGAGCCCGACGCGGCGGACGCGCTGCGGGACGGGGCCGACCTGGTCACCGCCAGCGGCGACAAGCTGCTCGGCGGACCGCAGGCGGGCCTGCTGCTCGGCCGCCGTGACCTGGTCGAGCGGTGCCGGCGGCACCCGCTGGCCCGTGCGCTGCGGGTGGACAAGCTGACCCTGGCCGCGCTGGAGGCCACGCTGCGCGGTCCCGAGACCCCCGTACACCGGGCGCTGCACGCCGACCCGGCGGTCCTGCGGGAGCGGGCCGAGGCGCTCGCCGTACGGCTGGCCGCGGCCGGGACGGACGCGCGGGCGGTGCCGAGCGAGGCCACCGTCGGGGGCGGCGGGGCACCCGGTGTGACGCTGCCCAGCGCCGCTGTGAGCCTGCCGGCGCGGCTCGCCGTACCGCTGCGGACCGGCGAGCCGCCGGTCGTCGGGCGGATCGAGGGCGGCAGACTCCTGCTCGACCTGCGGGCCGCCCCACCGGAGGCGGACGACGAGGTGGCGCGGGCGGTGCTCCGGGCCGCCGCCCCCGCGGGGGAGAACGGCTCCGCGGACGACGGGATGGCCGGTTCCGGGGGCGGCGGGGCGAACGGTTCCGGGGCCGGGCGCGGGGGGAGGCGCTGATGCACGTCGTCGCCACGGCCGGGCACGTCGACCACGGCAAGTCCACGCTGGTACGGGTCCTCACCGGGATGGAGCCCGACCGGCTGGAGGAGGAGCGGCGGCGGGGCCTGACGATCGAGCTGGGCTACGCCTGGACCGCCCTGCCCTCGGGGGAGCGGCTGGCCTTCGTCGACGTGCCCGGCCATGAGCGTTTCCTCGCCACGATGCTGGCCGGGGTCGGCTCCGCGCCCGCCGTCATGTTCGTGGTCGCCGCCGACGAGGGCTGGATGCCGCAGTCGGAGGAGCACCTGACCGCGGTCGAGGCCCTCGGCGTACGGCACGGCCTGCTCGTGGTGACCCGCGCCGACCTCGCCGACCCCGCCCCGGCCATGGAGACGGCCAGGGCGCGCCTGGCGGCCGGCGGGCTCGCCGGGGTCGAGGCGCTGGCGGTGAGCGGGCGCACCGGGCGGGGCCTCGACGAGCTGCGCGGGGCGCTGGACCGGCTGGTGGCCGGCCTGCCCGCGCCCGACCCCGGGGCGCCGGTGCGGCTGTGGATCGACCGGGCGTTCAGCGTCCACGGCAGCGGCACGGTCGTGACGGGCACGCTGCCCGAGGGCCGGATCGCCGCGGGCGACGAGCTGGAGCTGCCCGGCGGGCCGGTGCGGGTCCGGGCGCTGGAGTCCCTGAAGGAGTCGCTGCCCGCGGTGACCGGCGTGGCGCGGGTGGCGCTCAACCTGCGCGGCCGGGCCGTCCCCGAGCGGGGGCAGGCCCTGGTCACGCCGGGCGCGTGGACCGTCACCGACCTCGTCGACGTACGGCTCTCCCCGGTCGGGGCGGACGGCCGGGGCGCGGGGCCGGGCGGTCAGGGGGCAGGGCCGGGCGTGCCGGGAAGGGGCCTGGACGTGCCGGGTGGCCGGGGAGCGGCGGAGGGACGGGAGGGGCCGGGCGCGCCGGTGGACCGCCTGCCGGCCCGGCTGACCGCCCACATCGGCTCGGCGGCCGTGGTGTGCTCGGTGCGTCCGCTCGGCGGCCGTGTCGTGCGGCTGCGCCTGGCCCGGCCGCTGCCGCTGCACGTGGGCGACGTGCTGCTGCTGCGCGACCCGGGCCGTGAGCGCGGTGAGGTGCGGGTGCTGGCGGGGGCGAGCGTGCTCGACGTGCGGCCGCCGTCGGTGAGCCGCCGGGGCGCGGCCCGCGAGCGCGCGGCCGAGCTGGCCGGGGCCGTGCCCGGCGCGGCGGCCCTGCTGCGCACCCACCGGCTGCTGCGCGCCGGCGAGCTGCGGGCGATGGGCTGCCCGCCCGCGGACGAGCCGGTGTGCGGCGACTGGCACGCCGACCCGGAGCACTGGTCGCGGCTGGTGGCGCGGCTGCCCGAGGCGGTGCGGCGGTACGCGGCCGGGCATCCGCTGGAGCCCGGCATGCCGGTCGAGGCCGCCCGGCACGCGCTGGGGCTGCCCGACCGGCGGCTGGTGGCTGCGCTCGTCCGGCCGCCGCTCTCCGTCGCCGACGGGCGGATCTCCGGCGGCCGGCCCGCGCTGCCCGCCCCGGTGGCCCGCGCGGTCGCCCGGCTGGGTACGGAGCTGTCCGCGCGCCCGTTCCTGGCGCCGGAGGCCGGACGGCTGGCCGAGCTGGGGCTGGGGCCCCGGGAGCTGGCGGCGGCGGTGGCGGCGGGGGCGCTGCTGCGGGTGGCCGACGGGATCGTGCTGCTGCCCGGCGCGGACGTCCGGGCGGCGCGGGTGCTGGCCCGGCTGCCGCAGCCGTTCACGGTCAGCCAGGCCCGGCAGGCCCTGGGGACCAGCCGCCGGGTCGCGGTGCCGCTGCTGGAGCACCTCGACCGCCGGGGGCTGACCGAGCGGGACGGCGACCACCGCCGGTGCCGCCTCCCGGCGCCCGGCACCGTACCCCCAAACCATCGGAAATCTGGTCAAACTTCGCATAGGCGCACATCTCCATATTGAGCCGCGGGTATGCCCCGGAAGAGAAGCGGGAACCGCCTGGGGGTGCGCCATGGCCGGAAACAGGGGCGTCGTCTACGAGGGGCCGGGCAGGGTCGTGGTCGAGGACTTCGACTACCCGGTGTTCGAGCTGAAGGAGGGGCCGGGGGTCAACCCGGCGAACGTCGGCCGGAAGGTCCCGCACGGCTCGATCGTCAAGACCGTCGCGACGAACATCTGCGGCAGCGACCAGCACATGGTCCGCGGCCGCACCACCGCCCCCCACGGCCTCGTCCTCGGTCACGAGATCACCGGTGAGGTCGTCGAGAACGGCCCCGACGTGGAGTTCATCAAGGTCGGCGACCTGGTATCGGTGCCGTTCAACATCTCCTGCGGGCGCTGCCGCAACTGCAAGGAGCGCAAGACCGGCATCTGCGAGAACGTCAACCCCGACCAGCCGGGGTCGGCGTACGGCTACGTCGACATGGGCGGCTGGGTCGGCGGGCAGGCCAGGTACGTCCTCGTGCCCTACGCCGACTGGAACCTGCTGAAGTTCCCCGACCGGGACAGGGCGATGGAGAAGATCCTCGACCTGGCCATGCTGTCGGACATCTTCCCCACCGGCTACCACGGGTGCGTGACCGCCGGGGTGACCACGGGCTCCACCGTCTACATCGCGGGCGCCGGCCCGGTGGGCCTGGCCGCCGCCGCCTCGGCGCTCCTCCTCGGGGCCGCCGCGGTGATCGTCGGTGACCTGAACGCCGACCGCCTGGCGCAGGCCCGCAGCTTCGGCTGCGAGACCGTCGACGTCTCCCAGGGGGATCCCCGCGACCAGATCGAGCGGATCCTCGGCAACTCCGAGGTGGACTGCGGCGTGGACGCGGTGGGCTTCGAGGCCCGCGGCCACGGGACCGAGGCCGCCACCGAACACCCGGCCACCGTGCTCAACACGCTCATGGGCGTCACCCGGGCCGGCGGCGCGCTCGGCATCCCCGGCCTGTACGTGACCGGGGACCCCGGGGCCGCCGACGAGGCCGCCAGGGAGGGGACGCTGTCGATCCGGCTGGGCCTCGGATGGGCCAAGTCGCTCGCCTTCTTCACCGGCCAGTGCCCGGTCATGCGGTACAACCGGCAGCTGATGATGGCGATCCTGCACGACCGGGTGCAGATCGCCAAGGCGGTCAACGCCACGCCGATCCCGCTGGAGGAGGCGCCGCGCGGCTACCGGGAGTTCGACCAGGGAGCCGCCCGCAAGTACGTCCTGGACCCGAACGGGATGCTCGGCACGTCCTGACGCTCGCGAGAGTTCGCCGTGTCGATGTGTTTTCTCCGCCCGGAAGTGATTTACATGGTGCAGGAGAAGATCATCGATTGCCATTCCCGGGAATGGCGGAGTTTTTCACATTGAAACGATCTTGGGTAGGATAATGGTAATGGCCTGTTCTCCCGTACCGCCCGGCCAGCTCCGAGCCCGTTCCGGTCGGGGACGAGGCGGGGCGCCGCCGAGGACGGCCATGGCGAGCGCGCCCTGCCGACCGCGCCAGGCCGTGCCGGGCCGTGTTCGCCGCTGAACGCAACCGGTGACAAGAGGTCGAGCAGGACCTGCGTGAGGGAGTACAGCCAATGGGCCGGGGTCGAGCCAAGGCGAAGCAGGCGAAGGTGGCGCGCGAGCTCAAGTACGGCAGCCACGGGATGGATCTCGATCGGCTGCGCGAGGAACTCGTCGCGGCGGGCGGCTCCCGGACGGAGTCCCAGGCCGAGGACACCGCCGACGACTACTTCGCCGACCGTTAGAGGGCGCCGGTCGGAAACCGGAACCGTTCCGCGGATCGCCGGCTTTCGGGTTCGTCCCGCGGCACCGTGCCGCGGGACGGCGAGCCGGGTCCGCCGGCTCCGCTCCGCGGGCCCCCGTCGTCACGGCGAGGGCCCGCGAAGCGGGTCTGGCGGCCGTGCGGGTGTGGCCCCGTGACCACCCGGCCGGCGGGTGCGACCCGCGGCCACTCGCCCGAGCCCGGCTCCGACAGCCGACGGCTCGCGGCGGCTTTGTGCCCCGAGCCGATCTTGGCGTCCCCCGGGGCGGCGTGCTCCGACCGGTGGCCCTTACACCGCTCCCGTACGGCCGGCCGGACCCGGGGCGAGTAGGGATCCCACCCCGGGGGTACGCGCGCTTCGGGAGGGGCGCCGGGGGCGCGCCCGGGAAAGGAAGCGGCGATGGCCGGAACGTCACGGGCGGGCTCCCCGCCCGGCCGCGCGGGAGGCGGCGACTACGACCGGGTGGCGATCGTCACCGGAGCCGACTCCGGCATGGGCCGGGCGACGGCCGTGGCCCTTGCCGAGCAGGGCTTCGACGTGGGGATCACCTTCCACTCCGACGAGGAGGGCGCGGAGGGGACCGCCGGGGAGGTGCGCGGCCACGGCCGGAACGCGGCCGTGCGCCGGCACGACCTGACCGACCCGGAGGCGGCCGCCGCGGTCGTGGACGAACTGGCCGACGAGCTGGGGGGCCTCGGCGTCCTGATCAACAACGCCGGGACCGGCAGCAGCGAGCCGCTGCTGGAGATGGACTTCCGGCGGTGGCGGTCGGTGATCGCGGTCGATCTCGACGGCGCCTTCCTGTGCTCCCAGCGGGCGGCCCGGCGCATGGTCGCCGCCGGCCGGGGAGGCCGCATCGTCAACGTCACCAGCGTCCACGAGGAGTACCCGCGCGTCGGCTCGGGGCCGTACTGCGCGGCCAAGGGCGGCCTGCGGATGCTGAGCCGGGTGCTCGCGCTGGAGCTGGCGCCGTACGGGATCACGGTGAACACCGTCGCCCCGGGGGAGATCGCCACCCCGATGACCGGCCAGGACGACCAGCCACCGCAGCCGGGCAGCCGCCCCGGCTACCCGATCGACCGGCCCGGCGACGCCCGGGAGGTCGCCGCCGTCATCGCCTTCCTGGCGAGCCCCGGAGCGTCCTACGTCACGGGCGCGTCGGTCTTCGTGGACGGCGGGCTGGGGCTCATGGGCCCGCAGGCGGCCGGAGCCCTGGAGTCCGGGGACTGGCGTCAGGGCTGACCCGCCCGGACACGCATCCGGCCCCGGACACCCATCCGCCTCCCGCCTCCCGGCTTCCCCGGCTCCCGGGAGCCGGGGAAGCCGGAGAGGCTAGAAAAGCGTCGGGGCGGCGGCCTCCGCGGCCACCCGGTCCAGCTCACCGGGCCGGAAGAACCGGATCGAACCGAACACCCCGTCGTAGCCCGGGTCCCGGATCACCTCGCCGCGGCGCAGCCGCCCGACCGCCTCGGCCAGCGGCGGCGAGTGAGCCGCGATGTCGTCCATCGGCACGTCCTGGAGGATCGCCAGCTCCGGGCCCAGGGCGGCGGTGAGGTCGTCGATCTCCCGGGCGACCTTCTTGGTCTTGGGCCCCGCGCCCAGGACCTCGCCCACGATCTCCGGCAGCGGGACGAGGCTGCGGAAGCCGGGCACGCCGGCCGGGCGGGCGCCCTCGGGCCGGTCGGCCAGGTCCTCGACCCGGCTCAGCACGCCCACCGTGAGCGGCCTGCCGCACACCGGGCACCGTCCACCGCGCTCGCGGGTCTCCCGCGGGGTCATCCGGACGCCGCACCCGCGGTGCCCGTCGACGTGGTACTTCCCCTCCTCGGGGAAGAACTCGACGGTCCCGGCGTAACCGTCGCCGGTCCGCAGCGCGTCGAGGACGGCGAAGTAATCGAGCTCCGTCTCGAACACCGTGGTCTCGCGGGCCACCATGGGCGGCGAGTGGGCGTCGGAGTGGCTGACCAGCCGGTAGCGGTCGAGGGCGGAGACCCGCCAGTTCATGGCCGGATCGCTGGACAGCCCGGTCTCCAGCGCGAAGATGTGGTCGGAGAGCTCGCCGTAGCACTCCTCCACGGTGTCGAAGCCGGACTTCGAGCCGAACACGCCGAACCACGGCGTCCAGACGTGGGCGGGCACCAGGTAGGCGCCCTCACCGCTGTCCAGGACGGTCTCCAGCAGGTCGCGGGAGTCCAGGCCGAGGATCGGCCGGCCGTCGGCCGCGAGGTTCCCGACCTTCGCGAGCTCGCGGTTGAACCTCTCGGCCGCCGCGAAGTCCGGCATGTACACCAGGTGGTGGATCTTCCTCGTACGGTCGCCGCGCCGGTAGATCGTGGAGACCTCGGTGGAGAGCATGAACCGCACCTCGGCGGAGGCCAGGCTGGGCGGCAGCGTGCGGGCGACGTCGCGGTCGATCTCCTCGCGCAGCCGGAACAGCCCCGGCTCGGCCGGGACGAGGCTCTCGCTCAGCCGCTCGAACCACACCGGGTGCGTGAGGTCGCCGGTGCCCATCAGCGTGACGCCCTTGCGCCGCGCCCACCACGCCAGGTGTTCGAGGTCGCTGTCCCTGCTGCAGGCCCTGGAGTACTTCGAGTGCATGTGCAGGTCGGAGTGGAACCGCATCGGCGGCCGTCCCGTCACCGGTCGCGCGGGTCCGGGCACGGCCCGGCGGACCCGGTCGGCTGGGGGGAACCGGGCCGGTGGCCGCGGCCGTACCGGGGGGAACCGGGCCGATGGCCGCGGCCGTACGTCGTCAATGGAGTCATGCGGACTCGTTTCCCTGCGTGACGGGGGGTACACACGCACGCGAACCGGGAATGGCGGGGGTGACGACGGACGCACGGAGGTCCGGAGAGCGGCGAGGACGGCGACGGACGCGTGCCGGACGCGAGGGCAGGAGGCGCGATGACGGCGGTGGGCACCACCACATGGGCCATCCCGGAGGGCTACATCCCCTCGGGCGGCACCGGCCCCGAGCCGGAGATGCTCAGTCACGAGACCGCGTGCATCCTCAACGCGGCGGACGAGGACGCGCACGTCGAGATCACGCTGTACTTCGCCGACCGCGAGCCGGCCGGGCCGTACCGGGTGACGGTGCCCGCGCGGCGCACGGTGCACCAGCGGTTCAACGACCTGACCGACCCCGAGCCCGTGCCGCGTGACACGCCGTACGCCTCGGTCATCCGCAGCGACGTCCCCGTGGTGGTCCAGCACACCCGCCTGGACTCGCGCCAGGCCGAGAACGCGCTGCTGTCGACGATCGCCCACCCGACGTGACCGGCCACGGCGCGCGCCGTCCCACGCGATCGGGTACGGCGCGCGGTCCAGTGTGATCGGGTGCGGCACGCTCACCCGGCGGTGGGCGGCGCCGCGTCCTCGGGGGCGAAGAACCCCAGCAGCAGGCGGTTCAGCGCCTCCGGTCGCTCGGTCGGGATGCCGTGGTGCGACACCTCCGGCAGCACGGCCGTTTCGGCGTGCGGCATCAGCCGCCGCGCACCGGCGACGACCGCTTGGGCGTCGTGCGCCCGGCTGCGCTCCGCCGCCACGACGAGCGTCGGTACGGCCGAGGCCCGCAGCCGGGCGGCGTCCGGGCGGCGGATGGTGATGATCTTCGATCGTGGGAAGTCCGTCGAGCCCGAGACGTAGAGCTCCAGCCAGTCCTCGTCCACGGGCGTGCCGCCCGACTCCCAGGCGGTGAAGGCTCGCACCCGCCCGGGGGTCGGGCGCAGCAGCATCGGCAGGGCGCGCAGCAGGTAGCGCGGGCTGAACCCGGTGAAGAACCGGGTGGGGTCGAGGAGCGCGAGACGGCGCACCCGGTGCGGCGCGCGCAGCGCGAACGCGAGGGCCAGCTCGGCCCCGTACGAATGTCCGCACAGGTCCGCCCGGTCGAGGCCGAGGCCCGTGAACGTCGTCTCCAGCCAGTCGAGCAGGTCGTCCTCGTCACGGATCGGCCTGTCGCCCCGCGTGCCGCGTCCCGGTTCGCCGATCCGGTCGATCGCGTAGACGCGGTGCGTGGTGGCCAGGGCCGCGACGTTGGCGAACCAGACCGCCGAAGTCGCCCCGCCGCCGTGTGACAGCACCAGCGGGGGCGCGTCCCCGGGCCCGTAGGCCAGCACCCGGGCGATGCCGTACTCCGAAGGGACGTCGATCTCCTCGGGGGTGACGGGCCACCGCGCGAGGACGCGCCCGTAGGCGGCGGAGAAGCGCCTCTCGGCCTCGGGGGTCCGGAAGGCGGGTACGGGGGGTGCGGCCTCGGGCATGCGATCCCTTCCTGTTCGGCGCGGAACTTCCGCGCGGAGCGGAGAACGCCTCCCGCACCGGCTCCCGGGAGATCTCCCGCGCCGGCTCCCGGGGGAGGGAGGGCCCTTCCTGCGTGGATCCCGTTCGACCCGGAGAGACCGTCCCGGCGGGGCGGCGGCCGGTCGACGGAGATCCACGACGAGTCTTCACCCTGGGGTCGGCGGGTCCTCATCCTCCCCGGCGGTCGTCCACCTACATAGGTGGCATTTCTAACTAGGTTGCTCTATCGTTTAGGTGGCGGAACAACGAAAGGAACCTCCCATGCCCCCCCTGGTGCTCGCCGCGGCCCTCGTCATCCATCTCGCCCTCGTGAGCCCCTGGCTCGGCAGGCGCTCCTACGCGCGCCTGGAGCGCGAGCGCGACCGGGACGGGAGGATCCTGACCCGGATGTTCACCGCCTGGACGACGGAGCTGTGGGCGCTGGCGGCGGTGGCCCTCCTGGTCGTCGGTCTGTCCCCGGAGATCGACCTGGCCGGTGTGGGCTTCGTCCTCCCGGCCGACCCGGGGACCACCGCCGGGATGCTGGTCGGCGCCGCGATCGGGTTGGCGGTGGCCGTTCTGGTGGCCGTCCGGATGAACAGGGCGGGCAGGCCGGTGCCCGGCCAGGCCGCCTTCCGGGCGATGCTGCCGCGCACCCCGGCCGAGCGGCGGGGCGCCCTGGTGCTCTCCGTCAGCGCCGGGATCTGCGAGGAGATCGTCTACCGGGGGCTGCTCATCGCGCTGGGCACGCGCGTGCTCGGCCTGCCCCTTCCCGTCGCCGCCGGTCTGGCCCTCGCGGTGTTCGTCGCCGGTCACCTCTACCAGGGGTGGCGAGGCATGGCCATGGTGACGCTGGCCGGGTTCGGCCTCACCATGCTGTACCTCAGGACGGGCAGCCTGCTGCTTCCGATCCTCCTGCACGCCGTCGTCGACATCCGCTCGCTGCTCCTCGTCCCGGCGGGTAAGCGTGACACGCTAGATGGCGTCGCTACCGTGCGAGGATGAGGTCATGTCGACCGACCGACGCGCGAGCTGGCTCAAAGGCGTCCTCGACCTGCTGGTGCTGGCCAGCCTGACCGAGGACGAGAGCTACGGCTACGAGATCTCCAAGACGCTCGCCGAGGCGGGTCTGGGCCAGATCAAGGGCGGCACCCTCTACCCGGTGCTCAACCGGCTGGAGGAGGCGGGTCTGCTCGCCGCCGAGTTCCGGGTCACCGAGCGCGGCCCCGGCCGCCGTTACTACCGGCTCACCGAGCGGGGCCGCGAGACGCTGACCGAGCAGAGCGGGCTGTGGCTCGCCTTCGACGAATCCGTACGGGCCATGCTGACCAAGGGGGCGGCCGGATGAGCGACTACTTCGACGAGCTGGCCGCGCTGCTGCGCGACAGGGGCGTCCCGGCGGAGCGGGTGGCCTCCACGATCGAGGAGCTGGCCGGGCACGTCGCGGAGAGCGGCGCCGACCCGGAGGAGGAGTTCGGCCCCGTCGCCGCCTTCGCCGACGGCCTCGGCGGGGACACCGGGGCCACCGGGGACGACGGGACCGCCGGCGACGAGCGGACGGCCGCCGCCGGGGAGAGCTGGTCGTGGACGGCCGACATCTTCGCCGACGAGCGGCGGCTCAACGAGTTCGGCGAGCAGGGCTGGGAGGTCGACCGGGTCGACCGGCGGGGAATGTTCGTCAGCCACCGGGACCCCGAGCGACCGCAGCGCTGGGAGTACCGCCGGGAGACGGTGTGGCCCGAGGGCAGGCGCGCCGTGGCCGAGCGGCTCGCCCCGGACGGCTGGGAACCCTGCGGCACCTGGTTCCTCTACGAGTACTTCAAGCGTCCCGGGGCCGCCTCGGTGGGCCCGGCGGCCGAGATCGGCTCCCCGCCCCCGGCGCCCGGCGGGCGGCTGTTCTTCAGCGCGCGGTTCCTGCTGATCCTGGCCGTCTGCGTGCTCCTCGCGGTCGTGAGCATGTGGGCCGTGGCGGGCTTCGGCGGCTCCGGCGACGACGGCGCCGGGTTCGCCGCCGGCGTGGCGACGGGCGCCGGTGTCGGGGCGGTCGCGGGAGCCGCCGCCGCCCTGTGGAGGCTCACGCGCCGCGACCGCTGACCGGCCCGCCTTCCGGCGGTCCGCGCCTCCCGGCTCTTCCGGACGAAGACCCTCCCCGCGCCGTGGCCGGGGAGCCCGGGACCGCCGTGGCCGCGAGAGAACCGGCGAAGGCGGTCCACCGTACGGGGCCTCGGGAGCGCGTCAGAAGTCCAGCCGGTAGTAGACCGACATCCGCCGCACCGCCGGCAGACGCCGGGCGACCGCCGCGAGCGTCCGGTATCCCCGGCTCAGCTCGGTGTAGCCGGGGTCGTCGAAGACGCTCTCGGACGCCGTGCACCGCAGCCCGGGGGCGATCGTCTCCAGCTCCGCGCAGCCGTCGATTCCCCAGTGGAGGGTGGCCCCGGCCTTCCGGACGATCCGGTTGGCCCACTGCATCCGGACACCGAGCCCGCTGAAGCCGTCGAAGACGAACCGCCCGGAGGGGAAGCGGTCCACGACGCGCCGGAAGAGCGCCCGGCCCTCGTCCTCCTCCAGGTACATGGTCAGGCCCTCGGCGACGACGAGGACCGGCCGGTCGGCGGGCACCTCCTCCAGCCAGGCGGGGTCCGTCACGGATGCGGCCACCAGCTCGTAGCCGTCGCGCGCCGGGTAGAGCCCCCGCTTGAGATCGATCACGGCGGGCCGGTCCACGTCGTACCACCGCACGCCCGGACCCGGATCGACGCGGTGCACCCGGCTGTCCAGGCCGCAGCCGAGGTGCAGCACGGTCGCCTCGGGGTGGCCGGCGAGGAAGTCGCGGGTCCAGGAGTCGAGGAACCTGCCCCGGAGCGCGATGGTGACATGGTCGCCGCGGCGGACCCCCGTGTCGGCGGGATCGAACTCGATCTCCCGCAGGGCCGCCACGGCCAGCGTGTCACCCAGGATCGGACGCGGCGACCGGGCGTCCAGGGCCCTGCAGTACAGCGTGGCCAGCATGGTGGCCTCCGCACCGGAAAGGCGCGCCTTCGACATGGATTCACCGTAACTCCGCTCCCTTCGAGGCGCGTGGGTGCCCGGGACGATGTTTGACCCAAGATAGTTTGACGTCTTACTATCCGATCGCTAACCAAAAGTGCGAGGCCGAGAAGAGAGATGCCGATGCGAACCCTCATCCGCGATGTCCGCGTCTTCGACGGTGAACGGACCGTCCCCCGCGCCGACGTCCTGATCGACGGCGCCCTGATCGCCGAGCCCGACGGCCGCCCGGCGGACGTCGAGATCGACGGCTCCGGCAGGACCGTCCTTCCGGGCCTGATCGACGCCCACACCCACGTCTTCGACGGCGACCTCGCCCAGGCGCTGACGTTCGGGGTGACCACGGAGCTCGACATGTTCTGCCTGCCGCAGAACCTCGCCCGGCAGCGGCGGATCGCCGCCGAACGCGACGACGTCGCCGACCTCCGCAGCGCGGGCGTCCTCGCCACCGCCCCCGGCGGGCATCCGAGCCAGCTCATGGCCGCGGAGGGGATGGCCGCCCTGGGCGACGCGGTCGGGCCGTTCGAGACGGTGGCGGACGCCGGCCAGGCCCGGGCGTTCGTGGCGGCGCGACTGGCCGAGGGCGCCGACTACCTGAAGATCGCCATCGACGGCGGGACGGTGTCCGGGACGCCGCTGCCGGTCCTCGGGCCCGACGTGGTGGCCGCCCTGGTCGAGGCCGCGCACGACGCCGGTCTCCAGGCGATCGCCCACGCGGTCACCACGAAGGACGCCCTCGTCGCCCTGGACGCGGGTGTCGACGGCCTGGCGCACGTCTGCTTCGACGCCGACCCGCTGGACTCCGCGGCCGATGATCTCGCGGCCCGGATCGCCGCCCAGGGGGTCTTCGTCGTCAGTACGCTGAGCTACTTCGAGGCGATCACCGGCAGCCCCGGCGGCGCGGAACTGATGCGGGACGAGCGCATCCGGTCGCGGCTGCCGGAACACGCCCGGGTCGCCGGCGACCGCGACACCGACGCCCTCCCGGTCTACTCCGAGGGCGTGGCAGGAGCCCTGCACGCCGCCCGGGCGCTGCACCGGGCCGGGGTGCCGTTGCTGGCCGGAACGGACGCGACCCCCTTCGCCCCGCTGCACGGCGCCGGCATGCACCGGGAAATGGTGCTCCTGACCGAGGCGGGGCTCACCCCGGAGGAGACCCTCGCCGCCGCCACCGCCGTACCGGCCCGCTGGTTCGGGCTGACCGACCGCGGGCGGATCGCTCCGGGGCTCCGCGCGGACCTGGTACTGGTGGAGGGCGACCCGACCGGTGACATCACCGCCACCCGGGCCGTCATCGACGTCTGGCGCCGCGGCGTCCGGCAGTCACGCTGACGGCCGGGCCGGCGTCCGGTCGAGCCGGTGCTCACAAGGGCCGCGTCGCCGGACCGGCACCCACGCGGTCACGCCGACGCTGACGGCACCGACGGCGCCGACGGTGCCGTCGGCCCCGCGGTCATGACGGCGTGCGGGCCGCCAGCATGGCGCGCAGGATCCGGTCGAGCTCGGCGGCGTCCTCCGGCGGCAGGCCGGCCGCCAGCCGGGCGAGGCCGGCCGCGTGGTCGGTGACCGCGGCGTCGATGACCTCGCGGCCCGCGTCGGTCAGGGCGACGCGGAAGCTGCGGCGGTCAGCGGGGTCCAGGCTCCGCCTGACCAGCCCCGCGGCCTCCAGCCGGTCGAGTCGGTTGGTCATGCCCGCGCGCGACGTCATCAGCACCGCGGACAGCTCCGAGGGGATCAGCGTGTACGGCGGGCCGGAACGGCGCAGCGCGGCCAGCACGTCGAACTCGCCCTGCCGCAGGCCGTGCCGCGCGAACACCTCCTCGACCGCCGCCTCCAGGAGCCGCGTCAGCCGGGAGAGACGGCCGAAGACCCCCATGGCCGACAGGTCGAGGTCGGGCCGTTCCCGGCGCCACTCCTCGATGACCAGGTCGATCGCGTCCGGAGCTCGTTCCGCCGTCTCACCGCTCATGAGGCCACTTTATTCGGCACGAGATAGTCAGACCGCGTACCGTCCGTCGCCGGGCACGGCCCGCGACGGTGACCCTGACACGAGCCCGGCTCTTCGCGGTGAGCAGTGGCGAGCAGCGGTGAGCAGCGGTGGGCGGTGCGGCCGGCTCCGGACAACGTGAGCCGGCCGCGAGGCGGGAGAGCCGGTCATCGGGCCGCAGAAGTGGAACCGGTGGAATTTCCACGACAATTCACTGAAAACGCATGCGTAACCTTGTTCGCTCCCCTAACCTCTGCAAGGTCGAAGCGTCCATATGTCAAAGGAAAACGGCGTGGCGCAGTCGTGGACCGAAGTGCCGATGCGACATGTCGTCCGGGTGCGCCGAGCGGATTCCGCGCCCGTGGAGGTGCCGGCGGACGCGCTTCCCGAAGGTCTTCCCGCCGTTCTCACCTGTTCCGCAGACCGGGAACGGATCGCCTGTTCCCCAGGAGGGGAACAGGCCGCCTGTTCGGCCGGCCGGGAACGGGCAGGCCTTTTCGTCGGTGGGGCACGGACCACGAGTGAGATCGTCGGCGCCGTCCTCGACGAACTGGAGCGGGCCGTCGTCGCACTCTTTCCGGCGTGGCCGCCCGGCGCCGAGGGTGTGGGCGGGGCGGGAGGCGCCGCGGTGCTGGCCGTACGGGAGCTCGCCGGGCGGTTGGCGTCCGGCAGGCGCGGCCTCGCCCCCTTCCTGGCCGACCTCGCCGCGCGCTCGCTGACGGATGGAACGTTCCGAAACCCTCCCCGGACGCCCGCCGAAGTGCGCGCCGCCGGTCTGGCCCTGGCGTACGCCGCGAGCTTCGGGCGTCCATGCGCGGCGATCCTCGTCCGGGTCCCCGAGGGGCTGTCCTCCGCCGGGGAGGAGAGACTGCTGGGAGCCGGGGAATGGCTCATCCGCCACGGTGACCTGGGGTTCTGGATCACCGGAGCGGGCCCCGCGGCCCCGGGCCGGATTCCGGTGGTGACCGTGGAGCCGGTGCCGTCACCATCGCGGAGGACGCCACCCGCACGGCCCGCGCCGACCGCGCCACCCGCGCGCCCCGTGCCGTCTCCGGGCCCCGGACGGTTCCGCGACCCGGGGGAGACGCCCGTACGGCCCGCGCTACCGGCCGGATCCCCCGCCGAAGGGCGCACGCACCCGGGAAGCCCGGTGGAGTCCGCGCTGGAGCGGGCGCTCGGCTCCTGCGCCTGGGCCGCGGGCCGGGCCTGGAACCAGACGTACCAGCCGAGCCCGCTGACCGGCCCCATCCGGGTGGACCTGCTGTGGCGGGCGGAGCGCTGCGTCGTCGAACTCGACGGCCCGGAGCACCGCAGCCCGGAGAACCGCGTCAGGGACCGGGCGCGGGACGCGCGGCTCCGCGGCGACGGCTACGCGGTCCTGCGATTCGACAACGACCGCGTCATGAACGACCTGCCCTCCGTGCTCCGCGAACTGAAGAAATTTCTCCAAGCCCGCCGTGGCCCGTCAGAAGGATGAGGACATGCCCGAAACAGGATTCTCGCTTCCGGAAATGTCGGTTCTGGTGGTGCTGATGGCCGAGGCGGATGGAATTTCCAATCCCGAACTCAAGGAACGTTACGGCCTCAAACTCGACGGCCGATCACGCGAGAAACTGAACGGCCTCAAACTCGTCGAGAGCCGCAAGGAAGGCCGTGCCTTCGTCCACACCCTGACCGACACCGGCTGGGCCCGGATGGCGGAGATGATCGAGGCGGGCATCCCGCTGCCCAGCGGCTCGGCCGCGGCGATGTGCCGCGCCCTGCTGACCGGGCTGAGCCGGTTCCTGTCGCGGACCGGGCAGCGGCCGGCCGACTTCTTCCACCCCGGAAGCGACACCGTCCCCGACACGGCTCCCGGCACTGTGGGGGAGACGGCGGTGTCCGCCGGACCTCCCGCCGCGGAGGCGGACGTCACCGAACGCATCCGCGCCGCCTACGCCGAACTCGCTCCCGAGGCCGGCGCCTGGGTCGGCCTGGCGCGGCTGCGCCCGCTGCTCGGCGGGTTCACCCAGGCCGAGGTGGACCGCGCGCTCAAGGGGATGATCCACCTGCCGGAGGTGAGCATCGTGCCGGAGCACAACCAGAAGGTACTCACCCCCGAAGCCAGAAAAGCAGCGGTGAGCGTCGGTGGAGAGGACAAGCACCTCATCTCGATCGAGGCGCGATGAGCGGCCGGGAACTGGAGGTCCTCCAGACGCTCAGATTCAACTGGGCAGAAGGGCCGGAGGACGTGTGGAGCCCATCGGCTTTCCACGTGGAGGGCCTGAACCCGGCGGTGGAGCGCGCAATCACCAGTGGGCTCGATGACGTGGTCGGCGGCGGTGCCGTCAACCCGATCGGGTTGGTCCTGCGCGGACAGCGAGGTACGGGCAAGACCCATCTGCTCGGCTGGGTCCGTGAGCGGATCCAGCGGGAGGGCGGTTACTTCTTCCTGGTCGGCCTGCTGGACGCGCGGACCTTCTGGGAGAACACCCTGATCTCCATGCTCGACGGTCTCTCCCGGGACGGCAGTGAGGGCGAGAGCCAGCTCAAGATCCTGCTGCGGAGACTGTCCGAGCTGACCGGTGTGCCGCGCTGGGTGCAGCGAGAGGTGATCGGAAATCGTGCCGTGACGCGCGATGGACTCGACGCCTTCTCCGACGCGCTGCGCCGGTTCAACCCGCACGTCGGGAAGGACGCCAAGGACACTCTGCGTGCCCTCGTTCTGCGCGCGAACACCGACTACCGCGTGCAGGACGTCGGCGATGGATTCCTGCTCGCGCTCCCAGAGGAAGAACCAGGCGGACGTGCGGCCTGGGGCATCCGGCACCTTCCGAAGACGCCGCAGGAGATCGTCCGGGATCTTTCCCGTCTCCTCGCGCTGACCGGGCCGTCAATCATCGCCGTCGACCAGATCGATGTCCTCGTCGCGCAGTCCCCGGTCACCGGTGAAAGTGCGGCGGCGCACGACTGGCGTGAGCTGATCGTGATCGATCAGGTGGCGGGTGGGTTGATGGCGCTACGCGAGATCACCCGCAGGACCTTGACCATCGTTTCCTGTCTGGACCAGACCTGGGTTCTCGTCGAGAAGTACGCTACCGGCACCGCTCGTGACAGGTTCCGCGTAATGCCCAGTCTCAAGCCGCTGCCGGATGCCGATACCGCTCGTGCCTTGGTCGAGAAGCGGTTCGCCACCAGGTTCGTCGAATCCGGTTTCACCCCGCCTTATCCGACGTGGCCTATACGGACGGCTGCGTTCGGAGCGGCTGGTGAGTACACCCCGAGGCGACTCCTGATCAAGATTGATGAGCATGTCACAGCTTGCCTGGACGATGGGGAAGCACGTGAGCTGGAATCCTTCGACCGGACAGCGGATCCGCATCCGGCTCGTGTCCGCACCCCCTCTCGATTTACCGACATCGATACCCGGTTCGCCGAGCTCCGGCAGAAGGCCCATGTGACGGACGCCCTGGACGCCGACATCGAGGACGCGGTGATGCCCGCGCTGCTGGCGGCGGGGCTGTCGGCGTGGATCGACGGGCTCGGTGACGCCGGGCGCCGGTTCAGCGTCGATCCGCCGCCCAGCAAGAGGCCGCCGCTGCACGCCCGTCTCCGGCTCACCCTGGACGAGGAGACCGAGGACGAGGCGCACTGGGCGTTCCGCGCCATCGCCGCTCCCCACCCGGTGGCCGCGCTGAGCCGTCTGCGCGCCGCAGCGGTGATGGCCGGGCTGACCGCGGAGGTCCCCCGGAGGCGGCTGTTCGTGCTGCGCGGGATCCCCTGGTCGAAGGGGCCCCGTACGGTCGCCGCCCTCGCCGAGTTCGAGCGGTCGGGCGGCAGGGTGCTGGACGTGGACGACGAGGACCTCAGGATCCTGGCCGCGCTGCGGGAGCTGTACGCGGAGAACCCGCCGGACCTGCGGGCCTGGCTCGCCGCGCGGCGACCGGCTCAGGAGGTCAGGCTGCTGGCCGAGACCCTGGGCGACGCCGGGACGGCGCACCCCGGGCGGGTGGCCTCCGAGCCGGTGACCATCGGTTCCGCGGCCCCGGCATCCGTGGTCTCCGAACCGGCGACCACCGGTTCCGTGGTCCCGGCACCCGTGACCGCCAGGCCCATCGTGACCAGCGGGACCGCCGCCGGGGTCACCGTGATCAGTGGGGCCACGACCGTCACATCCGCGCTCACCGGGACCCCGCTCACCGCCCCCGCGGCCGACGGACCCGTGACCGGACATGTGGCCAACGGGATCGGGGGCGGCGCGCCGTACATCCCGCTCGGTGTCACCGTCCTCGGCGGGCGGCCCGTCGGGATCGAGCTGGAGGCGCTCAGGAAGCACGCGGTGATCTTCGCGGGCTCCGGCTCGGGCAAGACCGTCCTCATCCGCCGTCTGGTCGAGGAGTGCGCGCTCCAGGGCGTCTCGGCGATCGTGCTCGACCCGAACAACGACCTGGCGCGGCTCGGGGACGGCTGGCCGGAGCCGCCGGAACGGTGGGGCCCCGGGGACGCGGAGAAGGCGGCGGCGTACCTGGCCGCCACCGACGTCGTCGTCTGGACGCCGGGCCGCGTCGCCGGACGGCCGCTCAGCTTCCAGCCCCTCCCCGACCTGGCGGGCGTCGCCGGGGACGCCGACGAGTTCGCCGCCGCGGTGGACGCGGCCGTCTCCTCCCTCGTGCCGCGCGCCAAGCTCGACTCCAGGGCGAAAGGGGCACTGATCGGGCAGGCCGTCCTCCGGGAGGCCGTCGCGCACTACGGGCGCGCGGGCGGGCAGGGACTGCCGGGCCTCATCGAGCTGCTGGCCGACCTGCCCGACGGGGTGAGCGGGCTCGGCGACGCCGGGCGCGTCGCCGCCGGGCTGGCCCAGACGCTGAAGGCCGCGATGGTCAACGACCCGCTGTTCGCCGGTGCCGGGACCCCGGCCGACCCCGGTGTCCTGCTCACCCCGCCGCCGGGCAGGCGGGCGCGCGTGTCGGTGATCAGCTTCGTCGGCCTGCAGTCGGACGAGCAGCGGCAGGGGTTCGTCAACCAGTTGCAGATGGCGTTGTTCGCCTGGATCAGGAGGCATCCGGCCGGTGACCGTCCGCTGGGTGGGCTGTTCGTGATGGACGAGGCCCAGACCTTCGCGCCGTCGGGCGCGATGACCCCCTGCACGCGGAGCACGCTGGTACTGGCCGCCCAGGCGCGCAAGTACGGGCTCGGGCTGGTGTTCGCCACCCAGGCGCCCAAGGGGTTGCACAACCAGGTCCCGGGGAACGCGGCGACCCAGTTGTTCGGCCTGCTCAACGCCCCCGCCCAGATCGAGGCGGCCAAGGAGATGGCGCGGGCCAAGGGCGGGCAGGTCACCGACGTCTCCCGCCTGACGGCGGGGCAGTTCTACCTGGCTCCCGAGGGGAGCGCGTTCACCAGGACGCGGGTCCCGATGTGCCTGACCCACCACCCCAGAGCCCCCCTCACGGCGGAGGAGGTCATCGCCAGGGCGAGCGGCTGAGAGCCGGTCCCTCGTCGAGGACGTGCGGGCCCGCCGCCCGGACCACCGACCCGGGAGCCGCGGGCGGGCCGGCTCACTCGAAGTCGTCGGGGTTGAGCTCCTTCAGCCGCATGAAGTCGGCTTCGTTCATCTCCGTGTCACCGGCGGATCCGGTGCCGGACGCGGTCTCCGCGGCCGGGCCTCCGGTCCGCCGCTCCTCCGCCTGCTCGCCTTCCTCCCGGGCGGCGTCCAGCAGGTGTTCGGTGTCGGTCTTCGGCTGGTTCTCGTCTGGAGTGCTCATGGCCTGGCCATACCCACGGCGTCCGGGCGGAACCGGGGTGACCTGGGGGGTCGCGGGGACGGCGTCCTACTCGGCCATGCCGGTCTCGGTCCACCGCTCGAAGGCGGTGATCCACTCCGCCGGCCACGCCCCGTCACACGGCATGCTCCCACCGCGCAGCCGCTTCAGGATCTCCTCCGCGTGCGTCCGCACGTCCTCGCAGGACCACAGGTCGAACGCGAACCGCATGGCGTTGCGGTCCTGCGGCCGGAACAGGGATCTGATGTGGGCGCCGTAGGAGACGGCCTCGCCGTCGGCGGGCAGCGTCACCGGCTCCTTCTCCTCCGGTACGGCGAGGGCCGAGGGTCGGGCTCCCGGGGTGGCGTCGCACACCCACCACCAGCGGGGCACCGGCATGTGCGCGGGCGGCTGGGCGTCGTGCTGGGAGTTCTCCAGCGCGATCCGCGACCCCCACTCCAGATAGGCGACGAAGGCGGCGCGGAACTCGGCGTCCTGCGGCACCCCGGCCTGGTCCGCGGCCCGGCACATGAGCGCCACCCAGCGCGCCCGCTGCTCCTCGGTGAGGCACCTCCCCACGTGCTGGGAGATCATCCGCTCGTACCCGCCGTACCCCTCGCTGTAGGCGTGCGGGCCGCCGAAGACCTCGCCGAGCCATTTCGCGACCCTGATCGGGTGGTCGGGCGACATGCTCGCGAACAGCGGGCCGATCAGCGGGTCCTCGGGGACGAGCTTGCCGTAGAACAGCCGGGTCATCCGGGTGAGCGCGGGCAGCCCCCCGGTCCACTCGAACAGCGTCACCTCGCCGTCGGGGTCCGGCACCGGGTCCTTGAACGAGGTGTTCCAGTGCATGCCGCTGCAGAACGGCTTGTTGAGGGAGTGCCCGCACCGGCACAGGCTGTAGTGCTCCGGCGAGGCGCCCCGGTTGCGCGGTACGGCGGCGCCGCCCTCGCCGGTCAGGCGGATGCCCCCGGTGACGCGGTACGGGCCGTCCTTGGACACCTCGACGGCCGGTTCCCTGACCGGGTCGGCAACCTCGCGTGCCTCCCGGCCGTCGATCGCGAGGCCCAGCGCGCCGGACGGGCAGGCGCGCACCGCCGCGATGATCTCGTCCACCCGTCCGCCGCTGGGCGCGACGAAGGGTTCCCGGCCGAGCCGGAACACCGAGGCGAGCCGGTCGGTGCAGAAGCCCGAGTGGGCGCAGAGCCCCCGGTTGTCCAGCACGGTCACGCCGACGCCGGGGTAGGAGTCCTCCTGGTCGGGCACCCGCTTGGGGTCCTTGGCGCCGGAGAAGCCGATCCGGGAGTGGCTCCCGTCGCACAGGGGCTTGGTCTCCGACGCGCCGCACCGGCAGAGGGCGACCTGGGGGCACGTGGCGATCCTCTCTCCCAGCCAGGAGTAGAGGGTGACGTTGGCCGCGAGGTAGGGGCCGTCCTCCGCGACCTCGATCCCGCTCTCGACCCCGGCCATCAGGCGGCGCAGCTCCGCCAGGCGCTCGGCCCCGTTTCCGTCCCCGTCCTCGCCTCCGGCCGCCGGGAGGGAGAGCGCCTGGAGCGCGGCGGTCGCCTCCTGCAGCCCGGCGCTCGCCGTACCGGCGGCCCGCGCCCGCTCGGCCGTCGCCGCCACGGTGAGGGTCCACAGCCGCTCCGCGGGCGTGCCGCCGGCGCCCTCGCCCGCGCCGCCGTCACCGCCCGCACCGCCGCCCGCGTACACGCCGCCGTCCGCGCCATCGCCGTCCGCGCCGCCGTCCCCGCCGGCGGCCCTGTGCAACGGGGCGATCACACTGTCGCGCAGCCGCCGCGCGACGTCCTCGCCGAGATCCGGCCCCTCCCCGCTGCGGATGTCGTGTTCGAGGCGCGACGCCTCCCGCAGCAGCGCGCTCAGCCTGTCGTCCGTCATCACGTGACCTCGATCCTCAAGTCAGGTCTCCTGTCAGGAGATGAGTCAGGTCTCCTGCCAAGGAGATTTCGCGTTCCGCGTCGTGGTGGCGCTCCCGGCGCGGGGGGTCTCGCCCAGCAGCGTGTGCAGGCGGTTGAGGACGATGAAGGCGTGCGCGGCCGACACGAGGGTGACGTGCCGGTGCCAGCCGCCGAACGACCTGCCCTCGAAGTCGTACAGGCCGACGAGCCTGCTGATGCGCTCCTGGTCCCGATAGACCTGGCGGCCCAGATTGGCGCAGGCCAGGAGGGACGGCACCGACATGCGGGTGAGGTTGGACACCCAGAAGCTGGGCCTGCCCTGGACCGAGTCGCGCCACTCCGCGATGAGGACGAACGCCCGCCGCCCCGGCGGCAGGTCGGTGCTGACCGGCGTGAAAGGGGAGGGGGCGGGATCCGGCTCCGTGTCGGCGCCGGGCACGTCGACGTGCATCGCGGCGGCCAGGATCCCCTGGTGGGCGCTCTGCTCGGTGTCCTGCCACTGAACCACCCTGCGTTGTTCCTTGAGGTACCTGGCCAGGGACTCGGCCGACTGCCCCGTCTCCTCGTGCCGCCGGCCGTCGCCCCATCCCGTCCGGGTGAACCGGGTCGCGCGGTTCACCCGGACGATGAACGGGATGCGCAGCCGGTGCAGTTCGGCGATCGCCTCCGCGGCGTCGGCCTCGCGGGCGTCCAGGACGACGGGCCGTACCGGCAGTCCCCAGTCATTGATGATCGTGACAAGCGCGTCGAGGCCGATTCCCCACGGTGAACCGCTCTTGACATCGGACGGAATGGCGGCCGAACGGCGCCGGAACGTGTCGTCGGTCCAGCTCGGCGGCAGGACGAGATGCCAGTCCATCGGGCAGCTCATCCCGGGCTGTGCCAGCCATATGCCGAGCGCCCGCTGACAGTTGACGGACCTTCCTAAATGGGAGACAAATTGCGTGTCAACTCCGACGGTATTGCTGCCCGCCTTGGGAATGACAAGCGGTGAGATGACCCACGAGGTGACCTTGAGATTTCCGCAGATAATCCTGGCCAGTCGCCGGCGGACTTCCATCCATTGCCAGGTGGAGTTGCTGACGAACTGCTGGAGGTTCTGCTGGGAGGCGGGCTGGCGGCAGGTCGCGGCTATGCTGCGCATTGATTTCCGCCCGTCGGAGACGAGAAGTCCCCGAATATACATCCACCCCCACCTGCGCTGATCTCGTCGGCTCAGCGATCCCAGAAGTTCTCTACAGAACTCCTCCAAGATCTCCTCCCTGACAAGGGCGGCGATATGGGAAGATGATCCAAGCCGGCTTTGCCCCTGTTTTGCTGACGGCACCCGTGACCCCTTTCGTGCCCTTTGGTGCGTCTTGCCGATGCCGGATCGGCCACAGATCAAAGTACATCTGTGATCTGTCCGTGTCGAGAAGCGCGAAAAACTTTCCAAATCGATCATCGATCGTCACTGTGGCCCGGGGTGCGGCGACGTTCTGTTGTTTTGGGTCCTCTTCCGAACGGGAAACCGGCCCGGCCTTATTCTTCGGGAAATACGGAACGGAACCGGATTACCGACCGTGACACGGACGGTGACAACCGGTTGAATCAACGATGTGAATCATTTTCCGAAGGACCGTGAAGCGGAAGGCCCGCGGCGGCCCGCCCGGCGCCGCGCACCCGGCTCCCCCTCACCCGGGCTCCCGCCCGGTGCCCGCCGGGTGTCCGCCCGGTGTCCGCCCGATGTCCGCCCGATGTCCGCTCGTCCCCGCTCCCGCCCGGCGTCCGCTCACCCGGGCGCCGGGCCCGGGAACGGCTGCCCGGTCAGCGCCCGCGCGACCGCCCGGATCCGGGAGGACAGCCCGTGCTCGGGGTGCGCGATGACGAACGCCTCCCCGGCGCCGGCGAGCGCGAACTCCGGGGAGTACGGCAGGACCGCCATGGGCACGTCCCCGTGGACCGACCGGGCCTGGCGCAGGACGTCCGGCTCGGCCAGCGACGCGGGCACCATGTTGATCACCAGGAACGAGGGCGAGAGCCGCAGGGGCGGCCTGCCGCGGATCCGGTCCACGTGCAGGCTGACGTCGGCGATGCCGGCGCAGACCACCGCCTCCGTGGTGAGCCCGGCGGGGGTGTCCAGCAGGAGCAGGTCGAGGTCGAGCGCGTCGACCAGCCGCCGGCACCCCTCGACGAGCAGGCCCGGGTCGTAGCCCCCGACCAGCGCGCCGGCCGCGTCCTCGTGGCCGCGGATCGCGGCCACCGCGAACAGCGCCCCCTCGCCGCCGGCCGCCCACGGCGGGAGGTGGTGGACCGCGCGCGCGATGTCGCAGTCGCCGCACAGGTAGTCCGCGAGCGACCAGGTCGCCGGCACGGCGAGCGCGTCGGCCAGGCCGGGCGACTGCATGGCGGTGTCCACGATGGCCACCCGCAGACCGCTCCGCGCCGCCGCGACCCCGACGTTCACCGCCAGCGTGGTCTTCCCCGTCCCCCCGTACGA
Organism: Streptosporangium sandarakinum; assembly: GCF_013409935.1. Lineage (GTDB taxonomy): Bacteria > Actinomycetota > Actinomycetes > Streptosporangiales > Streptosporangiaceae > Streptosporangium > Streptosporangium nondiastaticum. The sequence goes on from NZ_JACCCO010000001.1 coordinate 3,929,600, forward strand.
GGAGGAGACGCTCACGATCCGCATCCCCGTCACCGGCTCCTCCGCAGCGCCAGCATGGTGATGTCGTCCGACTGCGGCGCCCGGCCGGTGTGCGCCTGGACCTCCGCGAGGGTCCTGCCGACCATGTCGCCCGCCCCGGCGCCGGACATGCCGCTCAGCAGCCGAACCAGGCGGGGCAGGCCGAACAGCTCCCTTTCCGCGTTCCTCGCCTCGGTGACGCCGTCGGTGTAGAGGAAGAGCGTGTCGGACGGCCCGAGGGTGACGCTGGCGATGGTGAAGACGGCGTCGGGCCAGAGCCCGACGGCCGGCCCCGTCGTCCGGAGCAGCCGGTGCCCCCCGGAGGCGCGCAGCAGCACCGGCGGGTTGTGCCCGGCGTTGATGTAGAGGAGCCGGCCGGAGTCCGGGTCGGTCACGCAGAAGAACAGCGTGACGAAATACGCCTGCTGGAGGTGGTTGGCGGTGAGGTAGCGGTTGGCGCCGTGCACGGTGGACAGCAGCGGCAGGGCGCCGATGCTCGGCGAGCTGAGAAAGACCTGCTGGGTCGGCAGCAGGAACGGCGCCAGGGCCCCGCCCGCCCACAGGTTCTGCGCCGAGAACCGCAGCAGGGTGCGTACCAGCGCCATGAACAGGGCGGCCCCGATGCCCTTGTCGCAGACGTCGGCGACGAGGAACGCCGCCCGCCGCCCGCCGGCCATGAAGAACCCGTCGTAGAAGTCGCCGGAGACCTCCCGGGCGGGCTCGAACCCCGTCGCCACCTCCCAGCCGTCGGGGCAGGGCAGCTCCGGCGGCAGGAACCCCTGCTGGATCTGCCTGCCGATCTTCAGGTCGCGGTCGTGCTGAAGGAGGCTGAGGGAGGGGTAGGGGTCGAGTTCGGCGGCGGTGCGGGCCAGCCGCCTGCGCTGATGCCCCCGTTCGAGCCGGTTGCGGACCAGCGTCGGGGTGAACGGCGGGACGAGGAAGTCCATCTCGTGGTCGAGGTGCGCGTCCAGCGGGATGTGGTCGGGCCCGCAGAACAGCAGCACCCCCGGAGGCGTGCGCAGGTGCTGCCACTTCTGGCCGAACAGCGCCACCTCCTTCGCGGTCAGCGAGGCGTGCAGCAGCAGGAGGTCCGGTTCGAGGGCGTCGTGCGCCCCCGCGAGGACCTCCGGACCGGAGGAGAGCACCGGCCGGTTGCCGCACTCCGCCAGCGCCCTGGTCAGCTCGTGCGTCTCGGCGGCGGCGTTCTCCTCCGGTCCTTCCACGACCAGGAGCGTCAGCTCATCCATGGCGGCCGGCGGTCGTCATGGGCGACCAGGTCGCGGCCGGAGCGGCGGACGACGACGATCGTCCGGTTCAGCCCTCCGACGCGCTCGTAGATGAGCCGGTCGGCGCTCATCCTGGCGAGGCTCAAACCGAACCCTCCCACCGGCAGGTCGTCGGGGTCGACGACGGGGATCGGACGGTGTCCGGACGTCGGGTCGAACTCCGTCCCGAAGTCGACGATGAGGAACAGCACCCAGCCGTCGCTGACCGAGGAGTGCAGTTCGATCTCGCCCGCCGAGGCGGGCGGATAACCGTGCGTGATGACGTTGGTGATCAGTTCGTCGACGGCGAGCCGCAACCGGTAGGCGTCCTTGTCGCCCAGGCCGGCGACGGCCACGGCGCCGCCGATGAACTCCGCGACCGCCACCAGCGAGGCGACGGTCGCGGGCACCCGTAAGGTCTCCATGCGGGTGCGCGTCAGGCGGAGAACGACTCACGGATCGTGATCGCGTGCTGCAACCCCGTCATACGGATGGTCTCGGCGACGTTCTCGTTGGCGCCCTCGACGACCACCTCCATGTCGTCGCCCATCTTCTGCCGCGCGAAGACGAGTCCCCGCACCCCCGCGGAGGAGATGTAGGAGAGGCCGTGCATCGCCAGGCACAGCTTCTTGGGCGAGCGGGTGGCCACCTGCTGGAGGATCTCGTGGAAGCTCGGCGCGGACAGCGCGTCGAGGTCGCCGCTCATCTGGATGGTGACGGTGTCTCCACTGGTGATCAGATCTGCCTGGAACATGTCGTATCCCCTGTCATCCGGGTTGATCACACGGTCTGCGCGCAGAGCACGACCGTCGAGCGGGGGCCGACGCGCAGGACGTGCTGGTCGTCCAGGGCCGGTTCCTCTCCCAGCGGGAAGCTGCAGTCGGCCGCCCCGGTGTCGGCGGCCAGGCGCCACAGCGCGCCGTCCGGCAGCAGGGGCAGCTCGACGTCGTGCTCTTCCCAGTGCGTGTTCGCCACGACGTACACGCAGTCGACGGCGTCGCCCATCGGGGCGCAACGCATGACGGCCATCAGCCGGCTGCCGTCCGACCAGTCGGGCGCGTAGGCGGTCACCCCGTGCCAGCTGATCTCCGCCAGACCGGGCCGTACCTCGCGTCCCGTCGGGTGCTCGGCCGTACGGACGGCCGGGTGGGCGGCGCGGAACCTGACGAGATCGCCGGTGAACCTGACCAGCTCGTCGGTGAGCGGGTTGGGCGTCCAGTCGACCCAGCTCAGGTCGCTGTCGTGGCAGTAGGCGTTGTTGTTGCCCCACTGCGTGCGGCCCCGCTCGTCACCGGCGAGGATCATGGGGACGCCCTGGCTGGTCAGCAGCAGCGCGAGGAAGTTCTTGACCTGGCGGCGGCGCAGGTCGTTGATCTCCTTGTCGTCGGTCTCGCCCTCGGCGCCGCAGTTCCAGCTGTTGTTGTCGTTCGCGCCGTCCCGGTTGTCCTCGCCGTTGGCCTCGTTGTGCTTGTCGTTGTAGGAGACCAGGTCGTAGAGGGTGAAGCCGTCGTGCGCGGTGACGAAGTTGATCGACGCGGCCGTCGCCCGCCCGGCGTAGAGGTCGGGGGAGCCGACGTAGCGGGTGGCCATCTCCCCCACCATCCCGGTGTCGCCCTTGACGAACCGGCGGATGGTGTCGCGGTAGCGGCCGTTCCACTCCGACCAGCGGTGGTAGTTGGGGAAGGACCCCACCTCGTACAGGCCCGCCGCGTCCCACGCCTCGGCGATGAGGACGCAGCCGCGCAGCACCGGGTCGAAGGCCAGCTCCTGCAGGATCGGCGGGTTGGGCAGCGGCGTGCCGTCCACGTCCCTGGACAGGATGGCCGCGAGGTCGAAGCGGAAGCCGTCGATGCGGTACTCGACGGCCCAGTAGCGCAGGCAGTCGAGGACGAACTTGCGGACCACCGGGTGGTTGCAGTTCATCGTGTTGCCGGTGCCGCTGAAGTTGTAGTAGTACCCCTCGGGGGTCATCATGTACCAGACGTCGTTGTCCAGTCCCTTGAACGAGATCGTCGGGCCCTCGTGGTTGCCCTCGGCGGTGTGGTTGAAGACCACGTCGAGGATCACCTCGATGCCGTGGCTGTGGCACTCGCGGACCAGGGCCTTCAGCTCGTCGCCGGCCATGCCGTACTTGCCGCTGGCGGCGTAGCCGGACTTCGGGGCGTAGAAGGAGACGGTGGAGTAGCCCCAGAAGTTGTACAGCCGCTCGCCGGTGTCGGCGTTGACCCGGCTGTTCTCGAACTCGTCGAACTCGAAGATCGGCATGAGCTCGATGGCGTTGATGCCGAGTGACTTCAGGTAGGGGAGCTTCTCGCGCAGCCCCGCGTACGTCCCCGGCGCGGTCACCGCGGAGCTGGGGTGCCGGGTGAACCCGCGGACGTGCGCCTCGTAGATGACGAGCTCCTCGCGGGGGATGCGCGGCGCGGTGTCGTCGCCCCAGTCGAAGTCGTGGAACATCAGCCTCGACCTGTGCTGGTAGGGCTCGGACCAGTCGGGCTCCCGGCCCCAGACCTCCCGGCCCGCCACGAGCTTGGCGTAGGGGTCGGACAGGACCCCGCCCGGCTCGCCGGCCGGCCCCTCGCAGCGGTAGCCGTACTCCAGGTCGTCCAGGCCGTCCAGCTCGTAGACGACGATCGCCCAGATGTGCCCGGTGCGGAAGGAGTCGGGGATCGGCAGCTCGGCGTACGGCTCGCTGTCGCCGTGGTGGTAGAGCACCAGGCTGACCGCGGTGGCGTTCTCGGAGCAGACGGCGAAGTTCACCCCGCCGTGCAGGAAGGTCGCGCCGGGCAGCAGCGGGTTGCCGTGCCGTACGGGGAACCCGGAGACGCGGTGGGTGGGGTAGGAGTCGATCCGGTCCAGCATCGGACTGGTCATGGTGTCTCCGTCAGCAGTTCGGCCGCCTTGCCGAGGTCCTCGGCGACGGTGAAGAAGTTGAGGAAGCCGACGGCGCTCATGAGCATCCGGAGTTCCTCCGACAGTCCCACCACGGCCATCTGGCCGCTGGCGCACTGCGCCTGCCGGTAGGACAGCAGCATGACCCTCAGGCCGGCGCTGGACATGTAGCGCAGGTTCGACAGGTCGAGCGCCAGCAGCCGGTGCTCGGCCAGCGCCCTGCCGACATGTTCCTGGACCACGGGGGCCGTCCTGCTGTCCAGGTCGCCGGTGAGTGCGACCACCGCCAGCTCGCCCTCTTTCGAGACCGTGACGTCGAGTGTTCGCGTGGGCATCTCGTCTCTCGTCCTTACTTCTCTGACACGGGGGACAGGGTGACGCGGACCGGGAGCCGGTCCTGCGTGTCGGGGAGGTCCACCTGGAGCTCCTCGGCGTCGAACCGGTGGTACGGGCTCCCGTCGACCTCCACGGACTCGATCCGGATCGAGCCCTGCGGCAGCAGGTCGGGGGCGACGCGCAGCGTGCGGTCGGGGAAGGCGCCCGGCATGGGCTTGAACCACAGGTTGAGCGGTTCCTTCTCGACGAGCAGGTTCGTGTAGACGGTGGCCAGGTAGCACAGCTCGGAGGAGTGGTACATGCTCATCGAGTGGCTGCCCTTGAAGCGCTCGGTGCCGAGGAGGTAGGGCATGCCGTCGGCGAGCACGTTGAAGTAGACGGCTCCCTCGTCGTGGTCGAGGAAGAAGGCGTTGTAGAAGGCGGAGGCGCGCCGGGCCTCCTGGAGGAACTCCCGGTCGCCGGTGACGCCGGCCAGGATGAGGTAGGCGAGGATCGCCTGCTCCTGCTGCCACCAGGCCTTGCGGTCGTGCCAGGCGAACCGGTACCAGCGGTCCCCGGCGGGCTTGGTCCGTTCCACGACGTCGTACCAGCCGCCGCGCTGCTGGTCGCTGCCGACCTCGGGCATGCGCCGGGCGATCCGCTCGGCCAGCTCCCGGTAGTCCTTCTTGGCGCGCAGGGAGTTCATCCGCATGAGGTTCCATGCGATCTTGAGGTTGTGGCCGACGACCGCGCGGTCCTGTTGCCAGGTGTGGCCGCGGTCGGGGCTCCAGTCCTCGTTGAAACGTTCCTGGACGAACGGGCTGTAGTCGTCCTCGGGGAAGTGCTCGGCGATGGTGTCGAACGTGCGCTCCAGGAAGTCGGCGTACTCCTCGCGGCCCGTCGCGAGGTAGAGGTTGATCAGGTAGGCGGGCGCGTGGTCGCCGACCGAGTTCCAGTTCTTCCTGGCGTCGTTGGGCGCGATGGAGGGGTGCCGCGGATCCATGAAGATCGGGTCGATGTGGCTGAAGTAGCCGCCGCCCTTGGTGTCGCGGAAGTGGTTCTCGAACAACCTGATCGTGCCCTCGGCGTCGCGCAGGATCGCCGGGTCCCCGTTGACCCGGTAGGTCTGCGTCGGCCCGGCCAGCGCGTAGATCTGCTCGTACATCGGGATCGCGTCGTAGTCGTCGGAGAACTCGGAGGTGAAGAGCTTCTTCTCCGGCCGGTCCTCCTGCACCTCGATGCCGTGGTACCAGTAGGTGACGTCGTGCATCGGGTCGGCGAACCGCATGTGCTCGCGCAGGTAGTCCACGCCGCGCTCGGCGACGTCGAGATACCCGTCCTTCCCGGTGAGCATGTACGCCGAGGCCATGCCGTACACCAGGCGGGAGATGGTGTCGGTCTCCTGCACGTGGCTTGAGGTCTTCCGCCCGTCGAGCCGCAGGACGGTGCGGTAGTCGCGGTAGTCGACGGGGCCGGCGCCGAACTGCGCCCTGCGGTAGAAGGCGGCGATCCGGTCGAGCTGGTGGATCCACCAGTCCGGCTCCTCGAAGCGGTACTCGCCGGGCCGGCGGCCCACGAAGACCAGCCGCTTGGCGTCGAACTCCCAGCCGCGGTCCTGCGGGGCGTGCACGCCGTAGGCGAAGAGGTCCTGACCCGGCCTGATCATGTCGTCGCGGTGGTCGGCGGCGTCGAGGTAGGGGTGTTCGAGGTTGCGCAGCACCTCCGCGGAGGTGGTGTCGTCCACGGTGACGTCGAACTCGCGGCCGTCGGCCGTGGTGAGCCCGAACGTCCCCTTGGCGTCCAGGGGGGTGGTGACCCTGCCCGCGATCAGGTCGCTGAACCGGAAGCCAACATCACTGGCCATCTGCTCCGCCTTCGGAAGTCTGGTCCTTGAAACCTTGCGTTATCTCCACGACCGTGCCGTCGGGGTCCTTCACCCACACCGTGCGCCAGCCCGGGATGAAGTCGTCGAAGCACAGCGGGCCCAGCGACACCTGGGCCTGCGGGCCCATCCCGGCCAGGGCCTCGTCGATGTCGTCGGTCTGCAGGGCGATGTGCCGCAGCGTGCCGGCCGCGGTCGGCCCGTCGCCGCCGGGCGCGCCGTCCCCGGCCTGGAACAGCTCCAGGTAGACGTCGCCCTTGCGGAGGAAGAGGATCTTGGAGTCGCCCACGGGGAAGCTCGCCGCGCGGGCGAAGCCGAACCACCGGCAGTAGAACTCGGCGGTCACGTCCACGTCATTGCAGTTCAGCGCGGTGTGCGACCACCTCATGCGGCCCTCTCCCCGTTCCTCCGAGCGGCCAGTTCGCCGAGCAGGGCGCGCGCGAACAGGTGGCAGTGGGCGCCGCTGCGGCCGGTGACGAGGTCGCCGTCGACCACGACGTCCTCGTCGCGGTACTCGGCGCCCATGTTCAGCACGTCGCCGACCAGGTTGTTGTGGCAGGTGACGGGGCGTCCGCGGACCGTCTCCGGCGCCTTGGCCAGCAGCCACATGCCGTGGCAGATGACGCCCTTGAGCACCTCGGGCAGGGCGAACGCCCGCCGCATCAGCTCGGTCGCCGGGGAGGGGTCGAGCGGCTTCTCGCTGAAGCGGAGCCGGTCGGCCACCATGCCCGACGGCACGACGATCGCGTCGTAGGAGCGCAGCGCGTCGTCGTCCAGCCCCTCCAGCGACCCGTTCACCGTCAGCGGCGCCCGGTACTCGTGGCCGGTGAAGGTGATCTCCGGCTGCCCCCACAGCCGGGTCAGCAGGTCGAGGCGGATGCCCTCCTCGGCGAAGCGGCGCTGGTAGTAGAAGATCTCGGGCTCGTAGTAGTCGCTCTCCATCAGGACCGCGACGCGCGCCCCGCGCAGGTCAGCCACGGGAGCCTCCCAGGACGAAGTCGGCGCACCGTTCGGCGATCATCTGGATCGCGGCGTGGGTGTTGCCCGAGGTCACCGCCGGCATCACGCTCGCGTCGGCGACGCGCAGCCCCTCGACGCCGCGTACCCGCAGCCGGGGGTCCACGACGGCGTCGTCGTCGGTCCCCATGCGGCACGAGCCGACCTGGTGGTGGTAGGTGTCGGCGCGCTCGCGGACGAACGCGGTGAGCGCCTCGCGGTCGGCCGCCGCCGGTCCGGGCAGGAGCTCGTCGCCGAGCACCTCGCCGAAGGCGCGGGTCGCGAAGATCTCCCTGGCCAGCTCGACGCCCTGGACCAGCCGGTCGACGTCGGAGCGGTCGCCCAGGTAGTTGGGGTTGACCAGGGGCGGTGCGAACGGGTCGGCGGAGGCCAGCCTGACCCAGCCGCGCGAGGCGGGCCGTACGACGCCCGGCAGGATGCTGACCGCGTTGGGGTGGCTCTGCCCGACGATGATGTCGAAGGGCACGTGGACGAACGCGATCTGCAGGTCGGGGGCGGGCAGGCCGCTCTGCGAGAAGGTGAACAGCGCGGCCTCCGACAGGTTGTTCGCCCCCGGCGGGACCGCCTCCCTCGTCTCCCGGATGACGCCGGTGAGCACGTGGTTGTGGAAGTTCGCCCCGACTCCCGGCAGCGGGTGGCGCACCTCGACGCCGGCCTCGCGCAGGTGGCCGGGGTCGCCGATGCCCGAGAGCATCAGGAGCTTGGGGGACTCGATGGCCCCGGCGCACACGATGACCTGGCGGCGGGCGCGCACCCGCCGCAGGCCGGTGCCGCCGGACTCGTCGAGCGCGCGCCCGGCGAGCCTGCGGCCCTCGCCGCTCTCCGGGACCGGCGCCTCCTGGGCGTACTCCACGCCGGTGCACCTGTCGCCCTCGAAGAGCAGGCGGGTGGCCCGCGCGCGGGGCCGCAGGGTGAGCCGCTCGTCGTTGAGGATCGGCTCGACGAAGCAGTGCATCGCGCTCCGGCGGCGGCCCGCCTCGGCGTTGATGTGGTGCCAGCCCGCGCCGGCCATGGCGGGCCCGTTGAAGTCGGGGATGATCGGGTGGCCCAGCTCGGCGCAGGCGTCGAGGAAGGTCCGGGAGTAGGGGTTGGGGTCGTGCAGGCCGGCGTTGACGACGGTCTGCGGGCCTCCGCTGCCGGTGCCCTCCCAGGTCTTGTCCTCCTGGTCCTCCATGCGCTGGAAGTACGGCAGGACGTCGGCGTACGACCAGCCCGCGGCGCCCTGGTAGGCCCAGTTGTCGAAGTCCGACTGGTGGCCGCGGATGTGCATCATGATGTAGAGGTTGCTGCTGCCGCCGATGACCTTGCCGCGCGGCTCGTGGGTGCTGCGCCCGCCCAGTCCCGGCTGGGGCACGCTGCGGTAGTCCCAGTCGATGTCCGAGCCGAGCAGCGTGAACCACAGCGGCGCGGCGTCCACGCCGGAGGGGATCCAGCTCCCGCCGGCTTCCAGCAGCAGCACCGATCCCTCGCCCGACTCGACCAGGCGGCGGGTCAGCACCGAGCCGGCCGCGCCCGCGCCGACGACGACGTAGTCGAACTCCTCCGTCGTCATCGGCCCTCCATCCCGAGGGGCCCGCGGAAGGGCAGCGTGTCGTGGAAGTTGGCCATGTAGGAGATCCGGCCGCCCTCCAGCCGGAAGTAGTTCATGACCTCGGCCTCGATGGGCTCGCCGCCGGCGGTGACCGCGCTCAGGTGGGACACCACGCCGGCCTGGTCGCCGTCGACGACGACGTGGCGGGGGACGTTCTTGAACGAGCGGTACATCTCGGGGAAGCCGGCGACGGCCTCGCGCAGGGTGTCCTGGCCCTCCAGGCGCCCGGCGAGCTGCTCGTCGACCACGGCCTTGTCGGCGAACAGGTCGCACCAGCTCGACCAGTCGCCGGCGTTGGCGTACTCGTAGTAGAGGTCGATCGTCTCTCGTGTGCTCACAGCTCCGCGCTCCCCGGCATCGGCTCCAGACGGTCCACGACGTACTTCCTGATCCGCGGGTGGTCGGGCCCGTCGGCGACGATCTCCCAGGTCTGGTAGGCGTCGAAGCCGAGCCAGAGGCTGGTGGGCGCCGGCGGGTTCCAGACGCGGGCCTGCCAGTTCACGACGACCTCGATGGTGGCCGCGCCGTCCCGCCACGCGCCGACCTTCACCGAGGTGACCCGGTGCTGCTCGTCGAAGAAGCGGTTGGTGACGGTCTCGTACCACTTGCGGAAGTCGTCGTGCCCGCGGGCGGTGGCCTCGGGGAAGACCATGACGAGGTCCTCGTCGCCGGCCAGGTGGTACCAGAGCCGCTCGATGTCGTCGTGCCGGTCGAGGGCGCGGTACCAGTTGGCCACCCATTCCTCGACCACCCAGTCGGGCGGGGTCATCTGCTTCACGTGCTCAGTCCTTTCCGTTCGGCGGAAGGGGGACGTCCACCGCGACGTCCACCAGGAACGGCTCGTCGTCGGCGAGCATGCGCTTGACGGCGGGGCCCACGTCCTCGGGCTCGGCCACCCGTACGGCCTGCACGCCCATGCCGCGGGCGAGGTCGGTGAACCCCAGGGGCAGGCCGCTCAGGTCGAAGGAGGAGGGGAAGGGGTGCGGCGCGACGCCGCGCTCCCTCCAGTACACGGAGATGTTCTCGTTGAGCAGCTCGTACCTGCCGTTGTTGCAGATCACGAACTTCGCGCCGATCCGCTGGTGCGCCGCGGTCCACAGCGCCTGGATCGTGTACATGCTGCCGCCGTCGCCGGTGAAGCCGATCACCGTCTCGTCCGGCATCGCGAGCTTGACGCCGATGGCGCCGGGGATGCCCACCCCGAGCGAGCCGCCCCGGGTGAGGAAGTACCGGCCGGGGCGGCGCGGCGGGAAGTGCCGCACCAGCGCGGGGCTCGACGTGAGCGCCTCGTCGAAGACGACCGCGTCGGGCTGCTGCGCGGCCAGTTCGGCGAGGAACAGCTCGTAGACGCTGTCGCCGGCCGGGGCCGCCTGGGCGCGGGGGCGGGCGGGCGCCGCGGGCGCGCCCCGCCGTTCCAGGTCGGCGGCCAGGGCGGTGAGCGTGGCCCGCGGGTCGGCGACCAGGCCGAGGTCCACGGGGTGGTTCTTGCCGATCTCGTAGGCGTTCAGGTCGACGTGCACGACCCGCGCGCCCGCCGCGAACGGGGAGCGCATCGAGGGGAAGACCTCGGGGAAGACGTAGGTGCCGACGATGAGGACCGCGTCCGCCTCCCGGACGGCCGCCGCGCTCGCCTCGCCGAACATGTGCCCGAGCGCCCCCCGGTGCAGGGGATGGCCGGCGTCGATGTTGACCACGGAGCTGTCGGCCAGCCAGACCTCGGCGCCCAGCAGCTCCGCCACCCGGGCCAGCTCGTACTGGGCGTCGGACTCGGCCACCCCGTCGCCGGCCACGATGATCGGCCGTTCGGCCCCGGCCAGCAGGCCGGCGGCGCGCGCGACCAGCTCGGGCACGGGGACCGTGCGGGTGTCGGGGATCACCGTGGGCAGCGCGGGCTCGTCGTTGGGCGCGTCCAGCACGTCGAGGGGCAGGGAGACGAAGACGGGGCCGCACGGGGGAGTGGCCGCGATCTTGATCGCCCGGCGGAGGACCCGCAGCACCGACCCCGGATCGACGACGCGGGTGGCGAACTTGGTCACCGGCCGCGCCATGCCCACCAGGTCCGCGGCCATCTGGGCGTCGAAGGCGTCGTAGCGCACGCCCGCCTCACCGGCGATCACGACGAGCGGGGCGTGGCCGCGCATCGCCTGGTACATCATGCCGATGCCGTTGCCGAGGCCGACGCCCGAGTGCAGCTGCACCAGGGTGGGCCTGCGGGTCGCGCGGGCGTAGCCGTCCGCGAGGCCGACGACGGGGGCCTCGGCCAGGCCGAGGACGTAGCGGAAGTCTCCGGCGGAGCTCAGCGCGTCCAGGAGACCCTGCTCGACGGTGCCGGGATTGCCGAAGATCGTGGTCATCCCGTCGGCGCGGAGCTGCTCCAGGAGCGCTGAGGTGCCGGTGCGCGTGGCGGCCACGGGTTACCAGCCGTAGCGCCGCAGGCCGTGCTCCAGGACCGCCACCATCTTCTCGCCGGTGGTGACGGAGTCCGGGGTGGAGCGGCCGGTGACGAACGGGTAGTCCACGATCACCGAGACGGGGTGGCCGACGTTGCCGTGGTAGCGGCCCTCGGGGCCGGTGGCGTCGCGCAGGATGTACTCCAGCGGGTACGGCGGCGGCCCCATGTTGAAGTCGACGCCGATGAAGCCGGTGCCGTCCTTGTAGTCGTACTCCTTGCAGTGCCCGGTGACGTGCTTGCCCCAGATGATGCTCTTGCGGTCGTCCCAGTCGCGGGCGAAGGCGAGGCAGGCGACGCCGTAGCACTCGGCGCCGACGGGCTTGCCGGCCTCCAGGAAGGCCAGGATCAGGGCGTGCACCCGCTCGTTGTTGGCGAGGTCCACGATCGGGCCGCTGCCGCCGACGATGAGGATGGCGTCGTAGTCGGCGACGGTCGCCCGCAGCTCGGTGAGGGCGCGGTGGTAGGCCTCCAGCTCGCGCAGGTAGCCGGGCGAGCTGAGGTAGGGGCGCTCGGGCACCCAGGAGGAGATGTCGACCGGCTTGGCCAGGCGGTCGGACTCGTCCACCTCGCGGACGCGGCGGGCCATGTCCTCGCTGGTGACCGACCGGCCGAGCGGCGGGTCGAGGAAGCCGGGGTCCATGCTGGGCGGCAGTGCCCTGGGCCGCCCGCCGGTGGGCGTCGCCATCACGGTCTCGTACCCGTGGTCGTCGAAAACGCCGAGTGGTCCGACGAGTTCCTCGCCCCAGTAGCCGTACTCGGAAAGGATGATCAGGATCTTCTTGGTCACGGTGGACTCCGCGTGTCGGTGGACTTCCGGGCAGGGCTCACCAGGCGGGGCCGGTGGTACGGTCCCGCCCGGAGAGCGGAGTGGGGTGCCTGCTGCTCTAGTCCTCGGAGACGAGGACGGCGGTCTGCCGCCAGATCAGGCCGTCCCTGAGCACCCAGGTGCCCACGTCCTTGTGGGCCTGGTCGCCGATCCTGATCGTCGCGTAGTAGAGGATGATGTCCTCGGTGCCGTCGGCGGTCATGATGTCCTCGATCTGCGGGTTCATCTTCAGGTATTCGGCGAAGAAGTCCCTGATCTCCTCGCGGCCCCGGGCGACGGCGCCGGGCCGCATCACCACGGCGTCCTCGTGGTAATTGTTCATCATCGCGTCGAGGTCGTGCGCCTTGAGCTGTCCGATCTGCTTGTCGAGCAGCGCCGGAAGTTGCGTAGCAGACATTTCTCTCCCCTACCTGTCAGTGGGTACCGCGCTTCACGCCGGTTGACACCGGAACCGGCGGCGCTTCGAGATGGCCGTTCTTCACATCGGCCGTGCTTCCTCACGGAAACGCGGTTTAGGGGAGGTTGTCTAGAAATAGGGGGATACTTCTGGAAGTTTGCCGCCACATTCACACAGGTTGCAGGCGGTCGGCCCGCTCCTCCACGGCGAGCGCGACCGCCAGGAGCACCGCGACGAGGCCCAGCTGGAGCACCGCGGACACCCCGCCGACCGGGATCGTGACCAGCGCCAGGAGCCCGGTCAGCGCCCGCGCCCGCCCGCCCGGCAGCCCCAGGATCGCCCGGAACGCCGCCGACCCGAGCAGGAAGGCGGCCACCCCGCCGGCCAGGGCGAGCCGCGCGCCGATGGACAGCGGGTCGCCGGGGTGCGCGACCGCCTTCTTCACCCCGGCCGACACCGCGATGATGCCCAGCAGGATCGGCATGTGGGCGTAGAAGAAGCCGAACAGCACCAGGCGGGTGCGCCGTACCTGTTCGGTCACCACGACCAGCGCCTGCTCCGCCCGTTCCAGGTCGGCGTGGAAGTACGCCCACCACAGGCTGGCGCTGAGCGCCAGCCCGATCAGCGCGGTCCCGATCGTCGGCGCGTCCAGCGGGCCGTGCCCGTTGCCGATGCCGACCGCGATGGCGACGACGGACTCGCCCAGCGCGATGATGACCACCAGGCCGTGCCGCTCGGCCACGTGGCCGGGGTGCAGCGGGAACCCCTCCTGACCGGTCAGGTACGGCGAGATCCACATCACGAGCAGGGCGGCCGCCCACAGGGCGTACTTCAGCCCGCCGTCGGCCTGCGCCGCGAGCAGGATCAGCACGGCGCCGGTCAGGTTCGTGGTGAACATCCGCAGGAAGCGCCAGGTCGACTGCAGGTACATCAGGCCGTGCACGACGACGATCACGAACAGCCCGATCGCGAAGCCGGTGCCCTTCTCGGCGAAGGCCCCGGGCACGGCCAGCGCGATGATCAGCCAGCCGGCCATCGCCAGCAGCATGAAGAACCGGCGGGCCACCCGCAGCGGGGGGACGGCGTTGGTCACCCAGGCGTAGCTGGCGAACATCCACCAGATGACGCCGAACATCAGCAGCACCTGGGGCAGGCTGCCGAAGTCGGCGGCCAGCAGGACCGTGAGCTGGGTGGCCGTGAAGACGAAGACCAGGTCGAAGAAGAGCTCGATCGTGGAAACCCGCAGCTCTTCGTGGTCGGGGACGGGGTCCACCCGCTCGGTGAACCATTGGGGGAGTGGAAACTTCATGGGGACGATTGTCGATGGGCCATCCCTCCGGGACCACACCTGTCCACGCCATTCCCGGCAGTATTTTGCCGAGGTCATGAAGTCCGGCGTTCTAGCTAATCAAGTGCGCCCGCCGCTCCGTCCCGCCATTGCCGCCTTTCGGAACTGCCGCCATCGTGTGCTTGAAATGCCCGGAAAGAGAAGGAGTGACCGAGATGGCCGACGTCCTCATTCTGATGACCAAGGCGAAGACCCTCGGCCTGCTGGACGGCAGGCAGCACGCTTCCGGGTTCTGGGCCGAGGAGTTCGTCGTACCGTACGAGCGCCTCGTCGCCGAGGGCCACAACGTCGACATCGCCACGGTGGGCGGTGAGGCGCCCACCCCGGACGAGGGCAGCCTCACCCCGTACGTGGTGGGCCTCACCAGGCCCCAGGGCTCACCCGACCACGACGAGGAGAACGTCGAGCACTACAAACAGGTGATCGGCTCCCTGCCGGCGCTGAAGGCGCCGACGGACGTCGCCGGCATCACCCGCGAACGGCTCGCCGGATACGCGGGCGTCTACATCTCCGGCGGGCACGGCGCCATGGAGGACATGCCGCACAGCTCCGACCTGGCCCGCGTGGTCCGCTGGATCCTCGAACTCGACCTGCCCCTGGCCGTCGTGTGCCACGGCCAGTCGGCGCTGCTGCCGCTGCGCGACTCCAGTGGCCGCTGGCCGCTGGAGGGCTACCGGATGACCGCCTTCTCCCACGACGAGGAGATGGTCACGGACATGGCGGGCCAGCTCCCCTTCGTCCTGCAGATGGAGCTGGAACGGCTCGGCGCCCGCTACGAGAAGGCGGAGGCGATCTGGGACTCCCACGTCGTCGAGGACCGCAACCTCATCACGGGGCAGAACCCCTACTCGTCGTCGGCGCTGGCGGACGCCTTCGCCAAGCGCCTGGCCACGGCGCAGTGACGACCATGCGGATCACCCTGACGGTGAACGGAGACCGCGTCGAGCAGGACGTCCCGCCGAACGTCCTCCTCGTGGACCTGCTCCGCGACACCTGCGATCTGACCGGCGCGAAGGTCGGCTGCGACACCGGCCAGTGCGGCACCTGCGTGGTACGGCTCGGCGACCGCTCGGTCAAGAGCTGCCAGATGCTGGCCGTACAGGCCGACGGGGCCGAGGTCACCACGGTCGAGGGCCTCTCCGGCGACGGGGAGCTGACCCCCCTGCAGGAGGCCCTGTGGGAGGAGCACGGAGCGCAGTGCGGTTTCTGCGTCCCCGGGATGGTCATGTCCCTGACCGACCTCCTGGAACACGACTCCGCACCGGACGAGCAGGCGATCCGCGCCGGGATCGCGGGGAACCTGTGCAGGTGCACCGGGTACGGCGCCGTCGTGCGCGCCGTGCAGAAGGCGGTGAAGGACAAGTCATGACCACCGAGACGTTCGGCGCGGGCCTCAAGGACCGCGACGTCCCCGCGATGCTCCGGGGCGACACGACGTTCACCTCCGACCTCCGCCTCCCCGGCATGCTGCACATGGAGTTCGTGCGCAGCGAGCACGGCCACGCGCGGATCGACGGGATCGACACCGCCGAGGCCCGCCGGATGCCCGGCGTGGTCACCGTCGTGACCAGTGAGGACCTCGCCGGCAAGCTCATGCCGATGCCGTGCATCTGGATCCCCGGCGGGGTGGAGAGCCACTTCCCGCCCCACCCGTACGGCGTGCCCGGCGCCGGCCCCGTCCTCGCCGAGGGCGTGGTGCGGTTCATCGGCGAGCCCGTCGCCGCCGTGGTCGCCGAGACCGCCGAGCAGGCCAGGGCCGCGGCTCGGAAGGTCGCCGTCGCCTACACGCCCCTGGCGGCGGTCACCACGCCGCGGCAGGCGCTCGCCGAGGGCGCCCCGCAGCTCCACGAGGCCGTACCCGGCAACCTCAATGCCCTGTGGACCTGCGGCGACGCCGAGCGCACCGACGCGGCCATCGCCGAGGCAGAGGTCGTCGTCGAGCTCGACCTGTACAACCAGCGGACGATCAACAACCCGATGGAGCCCCGGGCCGCCATCGGCGACTACGACCCGGTCAAGGACGAGTACACCCTCTACGCCACCACCCAGTCGCCGCACAACCACCGCTTCCTGCTGTCCGCGCTGGTCCTCGGCATCCCGTTCAACAAGCTCCGCGTCATCGCCCCGCCCATCGGCGGCAGCTTCGGCACCAAGGGCTACCTCTACCCCGACATGCCCCTGGTGCTCCTCCTCGCCCGCACGCTGGGCCGGCCGGTGCGGTGGGCCGACACCCGCGAGGGCCTGATGCGCTCCACCGTGCAGGGCCGCGACCACCTCCAGCACGTCACCCTCGCCGGGACCCGCGACGGCCGGATCACGGCGCTGCGCTGCACCAGCTACGCCAACCTCGGGGCCTACCCCTCCACCATCGGCCCCGGCGTCGCCACCGCGCTGATGGGCCGGAGCGTCACCGGCCCCTACGCCATCCCGAACGCCTTCTGCGAGGTCCACGCGGTCTTCACCAACACGGTCCCGCTGGGCGCGCAGCGCGGCTCGGGCCGCGCCGAGGCGACCACGATCACCGAACGGGTCCTCGACCTGTACGCCAAGGAGATCGGCGCCGACCCCGCCGAGGTCCGGCTGCGCAACATGGTCCCACCGGACCGGTTCCCCTACGAGAACGGCCTGGGCTGGACCTACGACTCCGGCGACTACGCCGCCGCGCTGCGCCGCGCCCTGGAGCTCGCCGACTACTCCAAGCTGGAGGTCCTCCGGCGCGAGGCGCGCGAGCGCGGCAAGCTGCTCGGGGTCGGCATCGGCTCGTTCGTGGCGATCTGCGGGGTGGGCCCCTCCACCCGGATGCAGGCCGAGGGCATGCTCGGCGGCACCTGGGAGAGCGCCAACGTCCGCGTCCACCCCAACGGCGAGGTCGCGGCCACCATCGGGTCCACCTCCACCGGGCAGAGCCACACGACGACCTTCGCGCAGATCGTCGCCTCCGAGCTCGGCATCGACCCGTCCGCCGTCACGATCTTCCAGGCCGACACCCAGAAGGCCCCCTACGGCCAGGGCACCTACGGCAGCCGCTCCTACAGCGTCGGCGGACCCGCCCTCGCCCTGGCGGCCCGGCAGGTCATCGCCAAGATGAGGACGGCCGCCGCCCACTTCCTCGGCGTGCCCGAGGACCAGGTCGAGTACGCCGACGGGACGTTCTCCGTACCGGGTAGGGAAGGGGCGTCGAAGACCTTCCAGGACATGGCCATGGCGCTGTGGTACGGCTGGAGCCTGCCCCCCGGCATGGAGCCCACCCTCGACGTCACGACCTTCTTCGACCCGCCCGACTTCAACTACCCGTACGGCTCGCACCTGGCCGTCGTCGAGATCGACGAGACCACCGGCGAACTGGAGATCGTCCGCTACGTCGCCGTCCACGACGTCGGCCCCGTCGGCAACCCGCTGGTGGTGAACGGCCAGTTCGAGGGCAGCATCGCGCACGGCCTCGGCCAGGCCCTGATGGAGCGGGCCCGCTACGACGAGACGGGCGCCCTGCTCACCGCCGACCTGACCACCTACGCCATGCCCCGCGCCCACGACATCCCGCGGTTCGTGATGGACACCACGGAGACGCCGTCGCCGCACAACCCGCTCGGCGTCAAGGGCGCCGGCGAGATCGCGACGGTGCCGGTGACCGCGGCCGTGGCCAACGCCGTGTGCGACGCGCTGCGCGAGGCGGGCGTCCGGCACCTCGACATGCCGTACACCCCCGAGAAGATCTGGCGGGCCATCCGAGAGGCCAAGGGTTGATCATGGAGTTGCTGGACTACACGGCACCGGCCACCCTCGACGAGGCGCTGGAGGCCCTGCGCGCCACCCCCGGCGCCCGCCCCATGGGCGGCGGGCACCGGCTGATCCTCGACATGAAGCGGCGGGCCCGGCGGATCCCGCTGCTGGTCGACCTCGGACGGCTGGACGAGCTGCGGGGCGTGCGCCGCGGCCCGGACGGCGGGCTGGAGATCGGCTCCACGACCACGATCGCCGACCTGGTCGCCGATCCGCTGGTGCGCGGCTCCCACGCCGGGGGACTGCTGGCGGACGCGGCGGCGGCCATGCCGGACGCCCAGGTCAGGAACCGGGCGACGGTGGGCGGCGCGGTGGTCGCCGGGGCCGACGTGGCCGCGGCGCTCATCGCCCTGGAGGCCGGGCTGCACCTGCGCAGCGGCGGCGCGCGGTCCCGCCGCGTCTCCGTCGAGCGGCTCCTCGCCGGTGAGGGACCCGCGGGCGACGAGGTGATCGTCGCCGTGGAGATCCCCGCGACGACGGCCCAGGGCGCCTACGAGAGGCTGGCCGAACCCGCGGCGCTCTCCTCGCTCTGCGGCGTGGCGGTCGGCGTGACCTTCCGCCCCGGCGGCGCGGTCGGCGCCTGCCGGGTGGCCGTCTGCGGCGGGCCGGGACCGGCCCGCCGGGTCCCCGCGCTGGAGGACGCCGCGGCGGCCGCCCCGGGCAACGGCGCCGAGCCCCGGCTCGACGGCGTCTTCGAGTCCGACGACGTCGCCTCGGGCGAGTACCGGGCCCACCTGGCACGGGTGCTCACCCGGCGGGCCGTCACCCGCGCCCGCGACCGTGACCCGGCCTGACCGGCCATCCCGGGTCACGGCCGGTTCCCCGGGCGCGGGGACGATCTGTTCGTTAGGGTGACGGGGTCGGTCGCACGTCCGTTGACGACGAGGTGCCGGGCGCGCCGGCCGCTGTACTCCACGCTCGCGCCCCGCCGGGCCGTACGACCCGGACACGCGGATCTCCCACCGGGTCGCCGAGGCCGCTCCGCATCCCACCGGAGGTTGAACATGATCGTCGAGTACATCCGCTACCGCGTCCCCGACCCCGGGGAGTTCGAGGCGGCCTACCAGCGGGCGGTCGTGCCGCTGGGCAAGTCGCCCTGGTGCCTGGACTACGAGCTGTCGAAGTGCACCGAGGCGGCGGACGCCTACATCCTGCGCATCGTCTGGACCTCGGAGGAGGACCACATGCAGGGCTTCCGCCGGAGCGAGTTCTTCGGGGAGTTCTTCACCGAGATCCGGCCCTACGTGTCGGACATCGAGGAGATGCGCCACTACCGGCCGGTGATCACGAAGGCGTGACCCGCGGGGCCACCGGCCCGCCCGGCTTCCGCGGGCGGGCCGGTGGCGTTCCGGCGACCGTCATGCCCACTCCGTCGCCCTGTTCGCCGGGAATCAGCTTGCGTCATTATGTCCTGACATATGTACGTCCTATTGATTTGAAGTAAATCTGTCGTTACGTTCGTGGGGCAAGAACTTCCCCCCAATCGAGGAGGCGCAATGCGTCCCCTGTCCCGACTTCTTCTGGCGGCCCTCACCTGTTCGCTGGCGGGAGGGCTGGCGGTGCCCGCGTCCGGCCTGGCCGTCCCGTCGGTGGCTCCGAAGGTGGAGACCCCCGCCCTGTACGACGACGAGGCCGGCGGCGACGCCAACGGTGACGACCCCGCGATCTGGGTCAACCCCTCAGACGACGACGAGAGCGTGGTGATCGCCACCGCCAAGAAGGCCGGACTCTTCGTCTACGACCTCGGCGGGCGGCAGCTGCAGCACATTCCCGCCCCCGCGGCCCCGGGACCCGACGACGAGGCCGGGCGGTTCAACAACGTCGACGTCACCTACGACTTCGGCAGGCGGGACCTGGCCGTCGTCTCCGACCGCGGCCAGGACAAGCTCCGGATCTACGCCATCTCGGACGGCCGGCTCATCGACGTGACCGACCCCGCCGCGCCGTTCGTGTTCAACGCCACCCAGCAGCAGGTCAACGACGCCGAGACCGCCTACGGCCTGGCCACCTGGAAGGACTCGACCGGCACCTACGCGCTGGTCAGCCGCCGCCACAAGACCTCGGTCGGCCTGGTCAAGCTCCTCTCCAAGCCGGGCGGCAAGATCGGATACCAGCTCGTCAGGACGCTGGACCTCCCCACGTCGTTCACCCTGCCGAACGGCCGGACGTGGACGCCCTGCCTGGAGCCCGGTGTGCAGCCGCAGGTCGAGGGCATGGTCGTGGACCAGGAGAAGGACGTCCTCTACGCGGCCCAGGAGGACGTCGGCATCTGGCGGATCCGGGCGGACCTCACCGGAACCCCCACACTGGTGGACAAGGTCCGGGAGTACGGCGTGCCGGGCACCTACGACCCGGCGACGGATGAGTGCACCCCCGGCGCGGACCCGGGCTACGGCGGCCGGCACCTGACCGCGGACGCCGAGGGACTCACGATCTACTACCGGGAGGACGGCAAGGGCTACCTGCTGGCCTCCAGCCAGGGCGACAGCACCTTCGCCGCCTACCGCAGGGAGGGGACGAACGCCTACCTGGGGCAGTTCCGGGTCGGTGACCACAACGGCGTCGACGGCGTCGAGCACAGCGACGGCTCGACCGTGCTGAACGTCCCGCTGGGGGACTTCGACGAGGGACTGTTCGTCGCGCACGACGGTGAGAACACGCCGGCCGAGCCGGGCCGGGAGATCACGAACTTCAAGTTCACCCCCTGGGAGGACATCGCCGAACCGCTCGACCTGGACGTGGACACCGACGGCTGGGACCCGCGTGACTGAGTGACCTGAATGACGGACGGCCCCCGGTGCCCGGCACCGGGGGCCGTCGCGTGCCCGCCCCGGCTCCGGGCGGGCGCCGGGAGCCGGGACCGGGCTCCGGAGACCCGGGCCGGGCGCCGGGGATCCGCCGGGAGGTCAGGGCCGGACGCCAAGAGGGCCTGGACCTCCTGAAGCTACGGCGAGCCGCCACCCAGCCAGTCCTGAGGGTCGATGAGGATATATGCGAAGAGTTAGCTACCGGTTTCAACACGTAGTTATCTCAGGTAGTGCATACCTTCCGGTGACCCCCCGAACTCCTCAATGGTGATCGGGCCGCTGATAGCGCCGGCCTGGGGAGAAACTCCGAGGCGCGTACCGACTGGAACAGGATGAGCTGATCAGCGCGTGGACGCTGGTCGAGGGTGATTGGGGCCTGGTCGGGGAAAAGGTGGGGGCCGGCAGGCTCGGTTTCGCCTTGATCTCGAAGTTCTATGAGGTCGAGGGGCGGTTTCCCGACTATCCGGAGGAGATACCGGCGGCTGCGGTGGAGTACGTGGCGTCGCTGGTGGAGGTCGAGCCGGAGTCACTGGCGAAGTACTCCTGGCGGAGCCGGACCATCGAGCGTCACCGGGCGCAGATCCGCAAGCGATTCGGCACCCGCCCGGCGACCGAGGACGATGAGGAGCGGCTGGCGCGGTGGCTGGCCGCCAAGCCTCCACCCACGCCGGCGTCGGTTTCGGCGCTGCGCCCTTTCCCCGGCCTGTCCGCCTCGACCGGGCGAACTCGCCGCCGGCAACCGGCGGTCGGCAGCAGAACTTCAGGTAGTTCTACGGTCGCGGAGGAAGCGGGGGATGCTGTCGCGATCACCCCGATACGGCACCTCCTCGCCATGCTGGTGGGGATCAGGGGTTGTGGAAGTTGATCTCCGGATTGGCCGGTGATGGTCCGGTGAGCAGGGGTTGTGGGATGCCTTTGAGGTGCAGATCGAAAAAGGCGCCGACATAGGTGCGGGTGATCTGTTCCGCACGCTGGGGGGAGAGCCCTGGGCCGGGTTTGCCCGCCCATGCGGAGAGGATGGGCATGTCGGTGAACGTGCCGTGGTCGGAGCCGGTGACGGTCAGCCAGCGCTTCCAGCCGTTCAGGCTCGTCCATGCCTGCTCCCAGGTGGGGTCCATGCCCGGGCTCTCGTGCTGGGCGCCGAACAGCAGGAAGGGGCGGTGGTCCAGGCCGGTGGCGGGGACCGGTGTGTAGAAGGTGCCGTCCATGTTCACCCCGGCCCGTACCCGGTGGTCGGTGGCCATGGTCGTGGCGGCGGCGTTTCCTCCGATGGAGTGCCCGGCCATACCGATGCGCTTGGGGTCGATCATACGGGCGTACTGCCAGACCGGATGGTGAGTGGTCAGTTGGTCGATCACGAAGGAGATGTCCTTGGCCCGGCTCGCGGCGATGGCCGCGGGCCCGCCCGCCGGGGGCTTGTCGCAGATGACGCAGGCGAGGGTGCGTCCGTCAGGGAAGGTCGTGCCTGAGGTCTCGTAGGTGTGGTCGACCAGTGCGACGACGTACCCGCGGCCGGCCAGGTCCTCTGCGAGGCCGGTGAGGGTGGCACGCGGGAACGCGAGGCCGGGTGAGAGCACCACCAGCGGGAACCTGCCGCGCGTGGGGTGTGCGTCGGTGTGCGCCCATGTGCGGGCGCTGCTGAGCTTGTCGGGCGGGATGTTGGCGTCGGGCGCCTTTGCCTGCAGGAACAGCCGGGCCTCCTCGGTGGTCATGTACGGTGCCGGTCCACCGGTCTTGGACCGGGCGGGGTAGTACATCGACACCATCAGCTGCCGCGGACCCGCCGACGGCACCCAGGGATCTGGACGGCGGGCGTCGAGGAGGTGCAGGGTCGTGCGACCGACCGCGTGCGGGCCGGTCGGGCGAGGCAGTACCGCGGTCCCGGAGGAGTACGAGACCGTGGAAGGAGCGGCATGTGCCGCTGCCACTATCTGGGCCGGCGAAGCGGCGCACGCCGTCGCGGTGGTGAAGCCCAGCAGGATGGCGGCCAACCGCGGCAGCCGGCCGCGCCGGCCCGTCAGAACGCGGCCGAGCGGCCGGGCCATATCGGTGTTTCCTGGTTTCATCAGGTTCCTTAGCACTGTTCCCGGAAGGATGGGGGCGTGCGTCGTCGGTGGCACCGGGGCAGGCCGGTGCCACTGAACGAGTGCGGGAGAGCGCGCGCCAAGCCGGCCCATGCGGCGGCGCGGCGTCGAGTCAGCCGATCCGGCGGCGCAGCAGCCAGACGGTGGCGATGCCCAGCAGCAGGATGAGCAGGCCCATCCAGCCGGCCTCGATGAACTGGAACGGCCAGAACCGGCCGGCGGGATGGTAGCTCGTGACGACGGTGTAGTGCTGGGCCCGGAGCCAGTTGCCGAAGGTGACTGCGGGAAGCCCGTCGCCGGACGACGAGAGCAGCGCCCATTTCGAGTGCAGGCTTTGGCTCTGAGCGTCGCTGAGCAGGTGACCGGCGGGGTCCACGTACGCCGTGGCGACCGCCCAGTCACGCGGGCCGATCTGGCCCGCTGTGACCAGAGGTGTCATGTAGTGCTGACGAAGTTGGAAGACGGTTGCCGCGACGAGGCCGAACGAGGCGAGGAAGACCGTGCCGACCGTGATCATGGTGCGGCGGATCAGCAGGCCCGCGAACACCGCGGCCGTGAAGGCCAACAGCGTCTGGACCGGGAAGGCGATGCCCTGGAACTCGAAGCCGAGGTAGTTGCCGAAGGCCATGGACATGACGTGGTCCAAAGGAGCGTTGTACCAGGTGTACAGGACGCCGTAGGCCGCCGTCACCACGACCAGCACGACGGCGATCAACAACAGCTTGGTCAACAGCCAGCGGGTACGCCCGGCCCCCTGGGTCCAGGCGAACCGGTAGGTGCCCATCTCCAGCTCACGCGCGATCAGCGGCCCCCCGATGAAGGCGCCGAACGCCCCGGGAAGCAGCAGCAGGAACATCAACGGCCAGCTCGGCGAATAGGAGCTGAACAGCTCCTGGGCGAGTTGCTTGCAGGTGCCGCTGGAAAAGGAAGCGCACCGCGCCAGCCCGAGCTGGTCGTAGGTCGAACGGGCCCGCAGGCCCTCGACCACCATCAGGATGGCGAAACCGGCCAGCATTCCCAGCAGGCCGTAGAAGGCGAACCGGTGCTGGCGCCAGGTGATCCAGGCCAGGCCGAGCCGGGGCAGTGAGCCGCCATGGGGGCTGGGCGGTGAACAGGTCGTCATCAGCATGCCACCTGTTCGCTACGGGCTCGTGCCGGGCCAGGGAGCATCGAGGCCGAGGGCTCCCGCATGTAGGCCAGCACCAATTCCTCCAGGCCGACCGGGTGCCGTTGCCAGCCCGGCGGCGCGGCGGAGAGGTCACCGGTGCGGATCAGCAGGTGCGCCTGCGCGGAAGCGCGCCGGTCCCGGACCACCGGGAAGCGCTGGGCAATGGCATCGACCTGCTCGGCCGGGCCGGTCAGGACGTGATGCCCGGCCGTCAGGTCCTCGACTTCGCCGGCGACCTGCACCTGCCCGCCCTGGACGACGACGAGGTAGTCGCAGACGCGCTCCAACTCGGCGACGACATGGGAGGAGAACACCACAGAGACGTCCTCCTCGGCCACCGCAGCCATCAGGGCCGCCATGAAGTCATGCCGGGCCACCGGATCGAGGGCGGCCAGCGGCTCGTCCAGGATCAGCAGCTTCGGACGTTTGGCGAGAGCGAGCGTGAGCGCGACCTGAGACCGCTGACCGCCCGACAACGCACCGACCTTCTTGTCCAGCCGGATTCCCAGCTCCGCCAGCCGGCCCTGAGCGCGTGCGGTGTCCCACCGCCGGTTCAGGTTGCGCCCCACCCGCAGCATGTCGGCGACGGACAGATTGCGGTAGAGAGCGGCGTCCTGGGCCATGAAGGCGACCCCGTCCAGCGCGGCCGGCGATCCCGCCGGCAGGCCACCCAGCACCCGCACCTCGCCGGCCGTGGGCGTGGCCAGGCCGACGGCGAGACTCAGCAACGTGGTCTTGCCCGCGCCGTTCGGGCCGACCAGCCCGACCACATGCCCGGCGGGGATCGCCAGCGAGCAGTCCCGCAACGCCCAGGTCCGCCCATAGCGCTTGCCAAGCCCGGACGTCTCGATCGCGATGCCCATGCTCACGCGACCACCCCAGCTCGGCCGCCGCCGTCTTCCTCGTCAACCAGGACGTCACGACTCTGGCGCAAGTCGTGCAACGCGGCCGTGAACAGCGCGGCCATGCCGTCCTCATCCAGTCCGGCTTTGCTCGCCGTACGCATCCAGGCCAGCATGCTCTTCTGCAGAGCGGCCTGCTCGCGCAACCCCACCTTGCCCAGCGTGCCCTCGACGAAGGTGCCGACGCCGCGCCGCCCGACCACCAAGCCACGGTGCTCCAGCTCTCGGTAGGCCTTCAGCACCGTGTTCGGGTTGATGGCCAGCCCGGCGACGATGTCCTTGACCCTCGGCAGCTGATCACCCTGCCGTAGATACCCCAGCCGCAGCGCCTGCTCCACCTGCTGGACCAGCTGGAGATAGGTCGGCACCCCCGAGCCGGGATCGAGCCGGAACTCGATCGGCGACGGCGAACCATCTTTATCTATATCCATAGTTATTGAGTTAAAGGGATTTGGTCGCCATCGTCAACTTCACACACTGGCGCCCCATGAGTCGCTACGCGCTCATGTACGTGATAATGATCTATTATCACGTACATGAGCGATCATGGCGGCGCGGCGACCAGGAGAACCCTCCGACGGGGCGATGCGCGACTCCGGCACGTTATCTGGTACATCACCCGGACCGGTGCAACGACCGCCGCCCGGCGACCGGCATGAACGCCGTGCCGAAAGTCGCCGCCCTTCGCGGCGGGCACATCACGCTCGCCGCGGCCGCCGACGCCTTTCTCGCCACGCCGCGCACGGCCAACCCCAACACCCACCGCGCCTACGCCTCGGCCATCGACCGCGTCATCGCGCTGCTCGGCCGAGACCGGCCGCTCGCCGAGGTCGCCGACGCCGAGATCGGCGCCGCGCTCACCGAGCTGTGGGGCCGATGCGCGCCGGCGACCTGGAACCGCAACCGCGCCGCCGTCACCTCCTGGCTGATCTGGTGCCAGACCAAGAAGCACTGGGCAGCGCCTTCGGTCCCGGCCGACGCCGAACGCCGCAAGGAAAGCGCGGATGAGACCCGCGCGGTCGCCAAGACCACCATCCACCGGCTGCTGTCCCGCCGCGACATCCCGCTGCGCGAGAAGACCCTGTGGCGGATGCTCTACGAGACCGCGGCACGGGCCACGGAGATCCTGGCGCTCAACGTCGAGGACTTGGACCTGGAGCACCGTCGCGCCCCTGTCCGGTCCAAGGGCGGCGCGATCGAGTGGGTGTACTGGGACAGCGGCACCTCCCACCTGCTGCCCCGCCTGCTCCGGCTGCCCGACGGCAGCACCCGCACCCACGGGCCGGTGTTCCTGTCCGAACGCCGCCCGGTCCCCGCCCGCCGCCCGGGCGCCGGCGACATCTGCCCGCACACCGGCCGCGCCCGCCTCGGCTACGACCGCGCCCGCGTCCTCCTCGACACCTACGCCGGGCTCGACCTGCACCAGCTGCGCCACAGCGCCGCCACCCACCTCGGCGAAGCCGAAGTCCCGCTACAGCTCATCATGGGCAAGACCCGCCACAAGAACCCCCGCACCGCCATGCGCTACGTCAAACCCGGCCCTGAGGCCATCGCCAAGGCCACCGAGGTCCTGGCACCCCGCCGCCGAACCCACTGATCAACTGAGTGGCGGCCTGCCGGAGCTTTAGGAGTTCCGGGCCAAGAGGCAAGAGGGGAGTACCCCCACCGGGGTGCTCCCCTCGCGCGTGCGCCGCCCGCCCGCCGTCGGATCAGCCGTGGTTGACCCGCCAGAAGTCGGAGACGGTCTGACGGCCGCGCAGGTCGCCGAGGAGCGAGGCGGGGTCGGTGTGGAAGAGCTGTCCCTGCCAGTCGGGCAGACCGGGTGGGACGACCAGCGGCTTGACCGTGCTGTTGCCGGAGACGCCGCCCTCGCCGATCTCGTGCTTGACGCCCTCCTCGGTCATGATGAAGTGGACGTACAGCTTGGCCGCGTTGGGGTGCTTGCTCTTGGCGGCGATCCCGACGAACTTGGGATAGCTGAAGCCCACGAACGGCGCCATGCCCTCGCACGTCTTCTGGGCGTACCCCTTGTCCTCGTTGTTGCGGAACTTGGAGATCGACATGAAGCCGATCTTCTTGTCGGTGGCGTTGGGCGCGCCCAATGCTCCGGAGATGTCCTCGTCGGAGCCGGTCAGCACCGGCCGGTTGCCCGCCACCCGCTTGATCCACTCGTAGGCGGCACTCTTCTCCTTGATCTCCAGGGGCTTGCCGTACTTCGCCTGGTACGCCTCCTGGAGGGCCTGGTTGCCGTGCGCGTCCAACTGGGTGAAGAACGACAGCACGGTGGGCTTGCCCAGGGGGTCCTGCATCACCAGCTTGCCGGCCCACTCCGGCTCGGTCAGGTCCCACACGTTCTTCACCGGGCACCCGCCGGGCGAGAGCTTGGGGTTGTAGGCGAAGACCGTCGCCTTGGAAAGGGCGAGCAGCGGATTCCGGCTCTCGGCCGGGATCTGGTCCTTCAGGTCGGCGGGCACCCAGGTCCGCGCCACGCCCTGCGGGATCAGCTGGCCCACCAGGACCCCGCCGTCCTCGTACATCGCCGCGTCGATCGTGACGTTGTCCGCGGCGTGCTCTCTGATCATC
Organism: Streptosporangium sandarakinum; assembly: GCF_013409935.1. Taxonomy (GTDB): domain Bacteria; phylum Actinomycetota; class Actinomycetes; order Streptosporangiales; family Streptosporangiaceae; genus Streptosporangium; species Streptosporangium nondiastaticum. The sequence goes on from NZ_JACCCO010000001.1 coordinate 3,956,927, forward strand.
TTCTCGGCGGTCTGCGGGGTGTCGGACTTGACCCCCTCCATGGCGATGCCGTATTTCGCGGTGAACGCCTTGGCGACCTCCTCGATGTCACCGCTGGAGTCGTAGACCAGCAGGCTGCCTTCCTTCTTGGCGGCGGCGACCAGGGCGTCCAGGTCGAGGGTCGCGTCCATCGAGGCCGCGGGAAGCGGCTGGGCGGCCGTCGCCGCCGACGACGGGGCGTCGGTGGCGGTGGAGGGGGCGCAGGCCGCGACGGCCAGCGCCAGCAGTGCCATGGGCACGATCTTCCGGGTACGCCTCAAGTGGCGTCACTCCTCTTGCCTCTCGGGGTGGTGGGCGCCGCCCAGAGCCCCCGATCCGGCGCCGCGGTTGCTCAACGATGAACGTCATGTGAATAATTTGTCAAGACATACTTACTTAGCTGCGGCATCCGGAACACTTCCGTGACCGGGCGAGGTCGAGCCATTTGACCATTGGTCAGGACATTCTGATGTCAGTTACCGTTTTCCTGTGACTGTGACGAAATTGGACATCGACCTCGATCGATCGAGCCCCGTTCCGCTCTACTTCCAGATGGCCGAACGGATCGCGGAGGCCATCCAGAACGGTGAACTGCCGTCGGGCACCCGGCTCGACAACGAGGTGCAGCTCGCCGACCAGCTGGGACTGTCGCGCCCCACCGTCCGCCAGGCCATCCAGTACCTCGTGGACAAGGGGCTGCTGGTCCGCAAGCGCGGCGTCGGCACCCAGGTCGTGCACGGCCAGGTGAAGCGGGCGGTCGAGCTAACCAGCCTCTACGACGACCTCCGCCGGGCCGGTCAGCAGCCGGAGACCCGGGTGCTGTCGATCGAGACGGTCCCGGCGGAGGAGGACGTCGCCGGCGTCCTCGGTGTCGCGCCGGGCACCCCGGTGCTCCGGCTGGAGCGGATCAGGTACGCCTCGGGGGAACCGCTCGCCCTGCTGCACAACTGGCTGCCGGCCGGTGCGGCGTCCCTGACCGCCGAGGCGCTCCAGGCGCGGGGGCTCTACGAGCTGCTGCGCTCGACCGGTGTCCGGATGAGGGTCGCCAACCAGCGGATCGGCGCCCGTACCGCCACCCCGGCCGAAGCCCGTCTGCTGGAGGAGCGCCGCGGCTGCCCGCTGCTGACGATGGTCCGCACGACCTACGACGACCAGGGCCGGGCCGTGGAGCACGGCTCGCACGTCTACCGGGCCTCCCACTACGCGCTGGAGGTCACGCTCGTGGAGCGCTGAGGGCGCGGGGGTGCGGGGCGCCGGGGGCGGCCGGGCGGGGCGCCGGCCGCGCGGCGCTCGGCGCTCGGCGCTCGGCGGCTCCGCCGGATGTCAGTTCATCCGAATGTCAGGACAAAGTATTGACTAGTGCTTGATGGTCGTTTAGAACTGGAGTCCCCTGGACGAGGAGCCAACATGCGTGTGGGTTTGCTGGGCCTTGGTCGGATAGGCCTCTTCCATGCCACCACCCTCTCGACGCTCGCCGACGAACTCGTCGTCTCCGACGTCGACCGGGCCAGAGCCGAGGACGTGGCGGCGCGGCTCGGGGCCCGGGTCGCCGACCCCTTCGACGCGGACGCGGTGGTGATCGCCACCCCGACGTCGACCCACGCGGAGGCGCTGCTCCGGGCGTGCGAGCTGGGAGTCCCGGCGTTCTGCGAGAAGCCCGTGGCACCCGGTGTGGCGGAGACCCTGCGGGTGGTCGAGGCCGTCGAACGCAGCGGCACCCTTGTGCACATCGGATTCCAGCGGCGCTTCGACGCCGGCTACGCCGCCGCGCGCGAGGCGCTGCGCGGCGGCGAACTGGGCGACGCGCACCGCGTCCACCTGGTGACCGCCGACCCCGCGCCGCCGCCCGCCGAATACGTCGCGCTCTCCGGCGGCATCTTCCGCGACTGCCACATCCACGACTTCGACATCCTGCGCTGGGTCACCGGGCGCGAGGTGGACGTCGTCTACGCGACGGGCGCCAACCGGGGCGAGGACTTCTTCGCCGAGGCCGGTGACGTCGACACCAGCTCCGCGCTGATGACCATGGACGACGGCACGCTGGTCACCCTGCAGGGCTCACGCCACAACGGCGCCGGATACGACGTGCGGATGGAGATCGCCGGCACCCGCGCGACCTGGGCGGTCGGGCTCGGCGACCGGACCCCGCTGCGCTCGGCCGAGGGCCTGACCCCGGACGGCGAGCCGTGGCCGGACTTCCTCACCAGGTTCGACGCGGCCTACGTCGCGGAGATGGAGGCGTTCCTGGCGGCGGCGCGCGGCGAGCGCGAGAGCCCCTGCACGGTCCAGGACGCCCTGGCCGCCCTCTACATCGCCGAGGCGGCGGACCTGTCCCGCCGTACCGACCGTCCGGTCCGTCTCCTGGAGGTCGCCAAGTGAGGATCGCCGCCGCCCCCATCTCCTGGGGCGTGTGCGAGGTGCCCGGCTGGGGCCTCCAACTCACCCCGGACCGGGTGCTGGCGGAGATGGCCGAGTCGGGCCTGACCGCCACCGAACTGGGCCCCGACGGGTTCCTGCCCCCGGAACCGGAGGACCGCACCCGGCTGCTCGACCGGTACGGCCTGCGGGCGATCGGCGGATTCGTCCCCGTCGTCCTGCACGACCCCGACCGGGACCCGCTCGCGGAGCTGCGCGCCGTACTGACCTCCTTCCCGGCGGACGCGGTGGTCGTCCTGGCCGCCGCCACCGGCGCCGACGGCTACGACGCCCGCCCCGTCCTGGACGCCGAGGGCTGGCGGACGCTCCTGGGCAACCTGGACCGGATCCACCGCGAGACGCCCCGGCCGGTCACCCTGCACCCGCACATCGGGACCATGGTGGAGACCCGCGCGGAGGTGGACCGGGTGCTGGACGGCAGCGAGGTCCCCCTCTGCCTGGACACCGGCCATCTCCTGGCAGGCGGGACCGACCCGCTGGACGTCGTCCGCCGGGCCCCCGGCCGGATCGCCCACGTCCACCTCAAGGACGTCGACGCCGCGCTCGCCGGGCGGGTCCGGGCCGGTGAGATCACCTACACCGAGGCGGTGCGGGCGGGGATCTACCGCCCGCTCGGCCGGGGGGACGTCGACGTCGCCGGCATCGTCACCGGCCTGACCGCGGCCGGATACGCCGGCTGGTACGTCATGGAGCAGGACGTCGTCCTCACCTCCGAGGACGCGGACCCGGCCGGCGACGTCCGCGCGAGCCTGGCCTTCCTACGGGGGATCACCGCATGAGCGCCCCCGCGCACGGGCCCGGGACGCCGCCCCCCGCCTTCGAGGTGCTGACCATGGGACGGGTCGGGGTGGACGTCTACCCGCTGCAGGTGGGCGTGCCGCTGCGGAAGGTCACGTCCTTCGGCAGGTATCTCGGCGGCAGCCCCACCAACGTGGCCGTGGCCGCGGCCCGGCTGGGCCGCTCCAGTGCGGTGATCACCCGCACCGGGGCCGACCCGTTCGGGGAGTTCGTCCACGACGCGCTGGCCGAGTACGGCGTCGACGACCGCTACGTCACGGCGGTGCCGCACCTGCCGACCCCGGTGACGTTCTGCGAGATCCGCCCGCCGGACGACTTCCCGCTCTACTTCTACCGCCACCCCAAGGCCCCCGACCTGGAGATCCTCCCGGAGGAGCTCGACCTGCCCGCGGTCACCGCGTCGGCGCTGTTCTGGGCGACCGTGACCGGGCTGTCGGCCGAGCCGTCGCTCGGCGCGCACCTGGCCGCCTGGCGGGCGCGAGGCCGGGCCCGGCACACCGTGCTCGACCTCGACTACCGGCCGATGTTCTGGCCGGACGAGGAGACCGCCCGGGAACGGGTGCGCGCGGCACTGGGACAGGTGACCGTCGCGGTCGGCAATCTGGACGAGGCCGAGGTCGCCACCGGCACGCGCGATCCCCACGCGGCCGGGCGGGCGCTGCTGGACGCGGGGGTGGAGTTGGCGATCATCAAACAGGGAGCGGCCGGGGTGCTGGGCATGACCGCCGACACGACGGTGGAGATACCACCCGTCGAGGTCGAGGTGGTCAACGGGCTGGGGGCGGGCGACGCCTTCGGCGGCGCCCTCTGCCACGGTCTGCTGGCGGGCTGGCCGCTCGCGCGGACGCTGCGCTTCGCCAACGCGGCCGGGGCGATCGTGGCCGGACGGCTGGCGTGCGCCCCCGCGATGCCCACGGCGGAGGAGATCGAGGCCGTCCTGGCGGGCGGATCCCCGGACTCGCCGGCCGGCTCCCCGCGAGGAGGCGTCGAGGATGCGTGAGGACCACTACCGCCGCCTGCGCGACGAGCGGGCCTGGCACCCGGAACGGGTGGCCGAGGCGGCCGCCGCGCGCCGGCGCAGACCGCTGCTGACCGACCGGGACCGCCTGCTGATCATCGCGGCGGACCACCCGGCCAGGGGGTCCCTCGGCGCGGCCGGCCACCCGATGGCCATGGAGAACCGGACCCTCCTGCTGGACCGGCTCATGACCGCGCTGGCGCGGCCGGGTGTGGACGGGCTGCTGGCCACCCCCGACATCGTCGAGGACCTGCTGCTGCTCGGCGCCCTCGACGAGAAGATCGTCATCGGTTCGATGAACCGGGGCGGTGTGCAGGGGGCGGCGTTCGAGTTCGACGACCGCTTCACCGCCTACGACGCCGACTCGCTCGTGGAGATGGGCCTCGACGGCGGCAAGATGCTCTGCCGGATCGCGCTGGAGGACACCTCGACCGCGGCGACGCTGGCGAGCTGCGGGCAGGCCGTCACCCGGCTGGCCAGGCACGGCCTGATGGCGATGGTCGAACCGTTCTGGTCCAAGCGCGTCGAGGGCGTGGTGCGGCACGACCTGTCGCCGGAGGCGATGATCCACGCCATCAGCGTCGGCCAGGGGCTCGGCGCGACCTCCGCCCGCACCTGGCTGAAGATCCCGGTCGTCGAGGACATGGAACGCGTCCTGGCCGCCACGACGCTGCCGGTCATGCTGCTCGGCGGCGACCCCGGGCCCGACCGGATGCTCGACACCTGGGACAAGGCGCTGCGCCTGCCCGGCGTGCGAGGCCTGGTCGTCGGCCGGGCACTGCTCTACCCGCCCGACGACGACGTGGCGGCGGCCGTGGACGCCGCGGTGAGCCTTCTGGAGGCGGCATGACGTACATCCCGAGCGGCTCCGCCGCCGCGCCCCCGTGGACGGTGGAGATCACTCCCGGGACGGCCGGCTGGACCTACGCGGGACTGCGGGTCGCCGACCTGGCGGACGGTCCCGTGGAGTTCGACACCGGCGACGAGGAGATGCTGGTCCTGCCGCTGTCGGGTCCCTGCGAGGTCGTCGCCGCCGGGCGGCGGCTGTCGCTGTCCGGGCGCGCGTCGGTCTTCGACGGGGTGACCGACTTCGCCTACCTGCCGATCGGGACGTCCGTACGGATCACCGGCTCGGGCCGCTTCGCGCTCCCCGCCGCCCGCGCGCGGCGCAGCTTCCCCGTCCGGTACGGCGCGGCGCGCGACGTCCCCGTCGAGATCCGCGGGGCCGGGCAGGCCACCCGGCAGGTCAACAACTTCTGCGCGCCGGACGCCTTCGACTGCGACCGGCTGGTCGCGGTGGAGGTGCTGACCCCGGGCGGCAACTGGTCGTCCTACCCGCCGCACAAGCACGACACCGCCTCCGCGTGCGAGGCGGTGCTGGAGGAGATCTACTACTTCGAGGGCGGTCCCGGCTACCAGCGGGTCTACGGCGGTCACGAGACGCTGACGGAGGTGGCGGGCGGCGACGTGGTGCTCGTCCCGCGCGGCTACCACGGCCCGTCGATGGCCGCCCCCGGCTACGACCTGTACTACCTCAACGTCCTGGCCGGGCCCGCCGAGAAGCGGACCATGGCCTGCGCCGACGATCCCCGGCACGCCTGGGTCCGCTCCTCCTGGGCCGAACAGGCGATCGACCCGCGCGTGGCGCGCCGCGTCACCGAGATCCGGAGCGGACTTACCGGAGGTACCCCATGAGGCTCACCACCGCGCAGGCGCTGGTGCGGTTCCTCGCGAACCAGTGGACCGAACGCGACGGCGCCGAGCGGCGCCTGATCGCCGGATGCCTGGGCATCTTCGGCCACGGCAACGTGGCCGGCATCGGTCAGGCCCTGGCCGAGCAGGGCGCCGGCACCGGCGGAGCGCTGCCGTACTACCCGGCCCGCAACGAGCAGGCCATGGTGCACACCGCGGTCGGGTTCGCCCGCACCCGCGACCGGCTGTCCACCCTGGCCTGCACCACCTCGATCGGGCCCGGCGCGACCAACATGGTCACCGGCGCGGCGCTGGCCACGATCAACCGGCTGCCGGTGCTGCTCCTGCCCGGCGACGTCTTCGCCACCCGGGCCGCCGGCACGCTCCTGCAGGAGCTGGAGGACCCCCGCAGCCCGGACGTGTCGGTCAACGACACCCTGCGGCCGGTGTCGCGGTTCTTCGCCCGGATCGACCGGCCCGAGCAGCTGCCCGCGGCGCTCCTGGCCGCGATGCGGGTGCTGACCGACCCCGCCGAGACCGGCGCGGTCACCCTGGCCCTGCCGCAGGACGTGCAGGCCGAGGCGTTCGACTGGCCCGAGGAGCTGTTCACCCGCCGGGTGTGGCACGTGGCCCGGCCGGTGCCCGAACCCGCCGCGCTGGACCGGGCGCTGGAGATGCTGCGCCGCTCCCGGCGGCCGCTCGTCGTGGCCGGCGGCGGGGTGAAGTACAGCGGGGCGTGCGAGACGCTGGCGGCGTTCGCCGCCCGGCACGGCGTGCCGGTGGCCGAGACCCAGGCGGGCAAGGGCGCGCTGCCGCACGACCACCCGTGCGCGGTCGGCGCGATCGGGCACACCGGCACCGCCGCGGCCAACACCCTGGCCCGTGAGGCCGACCTGGTCATCGGGGTGGGCACCCGCTACACCGACTTCACCACCGCCTCGCGCAGCCTGTTCGGCCGGGCGGCGTTCCTCAACGTCAACGTCACCGCCTTCGACGCCGCCAAGCACAGCGGGGAGACGCTGGTGGCCGACGCCCGCGAGGCGCTGGGGGCCCTGTGGCCGGACGGCTGGCGGGCCGAGGCCGACTGGACCGACCGGGCGGCGAGCCTGGCCGCCGGCTGGCGGGCCGAGACCGACCGGATCTACGGCGGGGCCGAACTGACCCAGCCGGTGCTGCTCGGCGTGCTCAACGAGATCGCCGCGGACGGCGTGGTGGTCAACGCCGCCGGGTCGATGCCCGGCGACCTGCACAAGCTGTGGCGGGCCGCCGACCCGGGCAACTACCACGTCGAGTACGGCTACTCATGCATGGGATACGAGATCGCCGGCGGCCTGGGGGTGAAGCTGGCCGCGCCGGAGCGGGAGGTGTTCGTGCTGGTGGGCGACGGCTCCTACCTGATGATGGCCCAGGAGATCGTCACCGCCGTGCAGGAGGGCGTCAAGCTCGTCGTCGTCCTGGTGGACAACCGCGGCTTCGCCTCCATCGGGAACCTGTCGGAGGCGGTCGGCGCGCACCGGCTGGGCACCGCCCACCGGACGCGCGGCCCCGCCGGGGAGCTGGACGGCCCCTACCTGCCGGTGGACCTGGCGGCCAACGCCGCCAGCCTCGGCGCCGACGTGCTGCGCGCCACCGACCGGGAATCGCTGCGCGAGGCGCTGGTCAAGGCGCGGGAGGCCGACCGGACCACCGTCGTGTACGTCGAGACGGTCCCCGGCCCGGCCCCGGACACCACCGCCTGGTGGGACGTCCCGGTCGCCGAGGTGTCGCGGGACCCGGTGACCAGGGCGGCGCGGGAGCGCTACGAGGACGCCAAACGCGACCAGCGCCCCTACCTGTGATGGGCTGGACGGCGGCGTTCGCCGCGACGGCGATCCTCTTCGTGCTGATCAGCGGGGCCAACGACGGGGCCACCCTGATCGGGCTGGGGCTGCGCTTCCCCCGCGCGCCGGGATGGGCGGTCACCGCGCTCCTCGCGGCGGTGCTGTTCGCCGGGCCGTACGTCATGGGCGTCGCGGTCGCGCGGACCTTCACCGGGAGGCTCACCGAGCTGAACGCCCCCGGCGGCGCGGCGGCGTTCCTGGCCGGAGTGGTGATCGCGGTGGCCGTGGTCGCCGTCCTGTCCGGCCGGGGACTGCCGACCAGCCTGACGCTCGCGGTGATCGGCGGCATCACCGGGGCGGGGCTCGGCTCGGGACTGCCGGTGTCGTGGTCGGGGCTGGCCGCCGTGCTGGCGGTCGGGCTCGGCGCGCCCCTGGTCGGCCTGGCCCTGGGCTACGCGCTGGGGACCGTCTCGCGCCGGGCGCCGTCCAGCAGGCGGATGCCCCGGCTCGTGCTCGCCGCCCACCTGCTGGCCTACGCGGCCCAGTGCGCGGCCTACGCGGTGAACGACGGCCAGAAGATGATCGCGGTGGTGAGCGTCGCGGTCCGTGTGGGCCACGACGGGCCGGGAGCGGTCGGGCCCGTCGAGGTCCCCCCGGCGTGGATGGCCGTCCTGGTGGCGCTGTTCCTCGCCGGCTCCCTGAGCAGCCTCACCCGCGTGGGGGAGCGGCTGGGCCGCGGGCTGGTCATCACCCGGCCGCTGCACGTCGTCTCGGCCGAGGCGGCGGCCACCAGCGCCGTCCTGGGCAGTTCCGCCCTCGGCAGCCCGGTGAGCATGACCCAGTCCATCACCGCCGGAGTCGTCGGCGTGGCGGCGAGCGAGGGAAGCAGGAGGGTGCGATGGCAGAGCGTGCTGAGCATGGGCACCGCGTGGCTGGTCACGCTCCCGGCGTCGATGACGCTGGGTTGCCTGGCCGGGCTCGCGCTGAGGCTGCTGTGAGCGAAGCCGCCGGGCGGGCCCGGCGGTTCGCCCGGGCCTGGGACGACCTGCGGGGCCGGTCGGGACGGCGGGTGATGGACCTGGTCCGCGGGCAGGTCGCCGTCGCGCGGGCCGGGGCCGTACTCGCCTGCTCGACGGCCTCCGGCGAGATCGACCGGTCCGCCGCGCGCACCCGGATGGCCGAGGTGGAGCACGAGGGCGACGCGGCACGGGCCGAGCTCGTCCGGGCCCTGCTGCGTACCCTGGCCACCCCCATCGACCGGGAGGACCTGTTCCGGCTCTCCCGCTCGGTCGACGACGTCCTGGACCACCTGCGCGACTACGTGCGCGAGGCCGACCTGTTCGGCCCGGCGGACCTCTCCTTCGCGACCGAGCCGCTGCAGGCGGTGATCGGCGGACTCGACGAGCTGGACCGGGCCCTGCCGAAGGTGTTCGACGACCCGGGCTCGGTCACCGTGGCCGTGCTGGCCACGCGGAAGGCGTGCAACCGGGTCCGCCAGCTCTACCAGGCCCGGCTCACCGAGCTGTTCGCCGGACCGCTGGAGATGGACACCCTGCGCGAGCGCGAGCTGCTCTCGCGCCTGGACGCGGTGGGCCGGCGGCTGGGCGAGTCCGCCGACGCGCTCGCCGACGCGATGCTCAAACGAAGTCACTGACCACGCGACCACGGAGCCGCCCACGGCGCCGCCCACGACCCATCCACGACCTACCCACGACCCACCCACGACACGCGGACGAAGCCGCCGACCACGACAGACCCCGCGAGGGAGCGAAGTCCGCAAGACGGGCGGACCACACACCGCGGTGCCCCCCGTGACCCCCCGAAGGAAGTGTCCATGGCTGTTCTCACCAAGACAGAGCCGCCGCCCGCCCCGCCGAGACGGCGCAGGCTGGTGTACCGGCTCCGCGTACTGCGCCACGACCCCACCGCCGCGCTCGGCCTGATCCTCGTCATCCTGCTCGCCTACCTCGTGGTGGCGCCCCTGGTCGCGGTGATCTCCGACGCCTTCCGCCTGCAGTACGGCGACGACGTGCACGCCGGGCAGCGGGCCGGCGAGTGGACCGGCTACTACCTGTGGCGGGTCTTCCGCTCCCAGATCAGCGGCCTGCTGTTCTGGGAGCCGCTGCTCAACACGCTGGTCGTCGCGGTGGGCACCACGCTGTTCGCGCTGGTCCTCGGCGGCGGCATGGCGTGGTTGGTGACGCGGACCAACGTGCCGGGCCGCAAATGGCTCGCCGGCGCGCTGGTGGTCCCCTACATGCTGCCGTCGTGGACCTTCTCCCTGGCCTGGCTGTCACTGTTCAAGAACGAGCGCGCCGGCGGGCAGGTCGGCTTCCTGCAGGCCCAGGGCGTCCACACGCCCGACTGGCTCGCCTACGGCGCGCTGCCGATCATCGTCACGCTGGGGCTGCACTACTACCCGTTCGTGCTCCTCCTGGTCGGCAACGCGCTGCGCCGCATCGACGTGCAACTGGAGGACTCCGCGAGGGTCCTCGGCGCCCCGCGACGCGTCGTCATCCGGCGGATCGTGGTGCCGCTGATGCTCCCGGCACTGTCGTCGGCCGTGCTGCTGGTGATCGGCCGGGTGCTCGGCACCTTCGGCACGCCGTACGTCCTGGGACTGCCCGCCGACTACCGGGTGCTGTCCACCGGGCTCTTCCAGTCGATCCGGGACCGCAGCACCGGTGTGGCCTCCGTGATCGCCACCGTCATCGTGGTCATCGGGGTGCTGATCGTCTTCACCGACATGCGGCTGATGCGGGAGCACCGCCGGTTCGTCACCGTGGGCGGCAAGGGCGCGATGGACCGGCTGAGCGACCTGCGCGGCCGGCGCTGGCCCACCTTCGCGCTGGGTCTGCTGGTCTTCGCGGTGAGCGTGCTGGTGCCGGTGCTCACGCTGCTGCTGTCCACGGTCACCCGCACCCCGCTGGACCTGTCGACCTTCACCCTCGACTACTGGTTCGCCGAGCGGCTGCCCGGAGCGGTCGGCTTCCCGCACGGGGTCCTGCGCGGCTCCGAGCTGTGGGAGGCGGCCTGGAACTCGCTGCGCGTCGTCGGCCTGGCCTCGCTGATCTGCGCGGTCGCCGGCCTGCTGGTCGGGTACGTCGTGGTGCGCGGGACGGCCCCGCGGATCGTCGGCTTCCTGCGCCAGGTCTCCTTCCTGCCCTACCTCGTCCCCGGCATCGCGTTCGCCGCCGCCTCGCTGTCGCTGTTCGCCGTCGCCCGGGGCCCGGTCCCCGCGCTGTACGGCACGACGTTCCTGCTGATCCTGGTGATGGCCGTGACGCACCTGCCGTACAGCTCACGCTCGGGCATCGCGGCGATGACGCAGCTCGGCCGGGAGCCCGAGGAGGCCGCGCAGATCGCCGGGGCGTCCTGGTGGCAGCGGATGCGCCGGATCGTCTTCCCGATCCAGAAGGGAGCCCTCGTCACCGGCATCGTGCTGCCGTTCATCTCCGGGCTCAAGGAGCTCAGCATCGTGATCATGCTCACCACCACCGGGACGCAGCTGCTGACGACGCTCTCGATCGGTCTTGTGGACTACGGATACACCCAGCTCGCCAACGCGGTCGTACTCATGATCGCGCTGGTCTCCTTCACCATGACGTACCTGACCCAGCGCCTGACCAACAGCAGCCTGGCGTCCGGCCTAGGAGGATAGATGCCGGCCATCACGTTGCGCGGAGTCGCCAAGAGCTACGGCGGCGGCGACTACGCCGTGAAGAACCTCGACCTCACCGTCCCCGACGGCGCGTTCATGTGCCTGCTCGGCCCGTCCGGCTGCGGCAAGACCACCACGCTGCGGATGATCGCGGGACTCGAACAGCCGACGGCGGGCACCATCGCCGTCGGCGACCAGGTCCTCGACTCCGTCGAGGGCGGCCTCTACGTCCCCCCGGAGAAGCGCGGCATGGGACTGGTCTTCCAGAACTACGCGCTCTGGCCGCACCTCTCGATCCGGGGGAACGTCGAGTTCGGCCTGCGCATGCGCAAGGTCCCCGCCGCCGAGCGGCGGTCGCGGGCCGAGGCGGCGCTGCGGATGGTCCACGTCGACGCCGCCATGGACCGCTACCCCTCCCAGCTCTCCGGCGGCCAGCAGCAGCGCGTCGCGCTGGCCAGGATGCTGGCGGTCAACCCCTCGGTGCTGCTGCTCGACGAGCCGCTGTCCAACCTCGACGCCCGGCTCCGCCTGGAGATGCGCGCCGAGCTCAAACGCATCCACGAGGAGTCCGGCGCGACGATCGTCTTCGTCACCCACGACCAACTGGAGGCCCTGACCATGGCCACCGACATCGCCGTCATGAACGACGGCGAGCTGCAGCAGCTCGCCGCCCCGATGGACATGTACGCCAGGCCGGCCAACCGGTTCGTCGCCGAGTTCGTCGGCAGCCCGCCGATGGCGATCGTCGACGTCGGCCCATCGCCCACCGGGCTGGCCGCCTCCCTGCTGCGCTTCACGGAGTCCCGTTCCACGCGGGTCCCGCCCGCCGCCGTCGGCATCCGGCCGGAGGCCCTGCGGCTGGGCGCGCCGCCCGGCTCCGCCTGGCACGAGGAGGCGCTGGTCGAGGCGGTGCTGCCGGCCGGCTCCTCCTGGACGGTACGGCTGCGCGTCCTGGACACCGAGCTGTACGCGCTCTCCTACACCCCGGTCCAGGCCGTCCCCGGCGACGTGCTGACCTGCTGGACCGAGGAGATGCACCTGTTCGACGCGGACGGCGTGCGGATCCCCTCCGAGGGCTCCTCCGCCGACCCCTCCGGCGACTCCTCCGAGGGCTCCTCCGAGGACAGGGTGGAGGCCGGCGCATGATCCGGCCCAAGGCGCTGCTGCTGGACTTCGGCGGGGTGATCGTGGAGACCGCCAGGCGTCCCTCCTGGGCGGCCGAGCTCGCCGCGGAGGTGCACGAGATGCTCGGCCGGGCCGGTTTCACCGGCCTCCGGGCCGACGAGGTCGAAAGCGACATCAGGGCGGGCGCGCGCGCCGACTCCTACTGGAAGGACTCCACCTCCCGGCAGCTCGCCCCCCGGGAGATGACGCACCGCGGGTTCTGGGCCGACTACGTCGCGGCCGACTGGCCGGAGCAGGCCCGCGCGCTGGTGACGGCCGAGGCGACCCCGCTGTGCCGGCGGATGGGGGAGCTGCGCAGCGACCGGAAGGTCCGCCCCGGCATGGAGGACCTCCTGGCCGCCTGCCGGGAGCACGACGTCCGGCCCGCGGTCGTCAGCAACGCGCTGTGCGGGACCGTTCACCGCGACTACCTGGCCGGCAGCGGCCTCGACCGCGAGATGGCCGTGCAGGTCTACAGCGACGAGGTCGGCGTCCGCAAACCCAACCCCGAGATGATCTGGATCGCCTGCCGGGCGCTGGGCGTCGACCCCGGGGACGTCTGGTACGTCGGCGACAACCACGACCGCGACGTCGTCTGCGGCGCCCGCGCCGGGGCGGGGGCCACCGTGCTGATGGTGTCCCGCAGCACGGAGAAGGTCCCGTACCCGGTGCGGCAGCGCCCCCACGCCACCGTCGAGAACCCGTACGGCCTGCTGAGCCTCCTGGAGGAGACATGGATGTGAACACCTCGCGAGAGCTGGCCGCCATCGCGGTCGAGGCGGCCAGGGCGGTCGGCGACCGGCTCAGGGGCGCCTTCCGCTCCCGCCCCGAGGTGCGGACCAAGCGCGACTTCCACGACCCGGTGACCGAGCACGACAAGGCGGCCGAGGAGCACGTCCGCGAGGTCCTCGACCGGCGCTGCCCGGACAGCGTCGTGGTGGGCGAGGAGGGCGGGTCCCGGGGGGACGGCGAGATCAGCTGGTACGTCGACCCCATCGACGGCACCGCGAACTTCGCCGCCGGCCTGCCGTTCTTCTGCACCTCCATCGCGGCGGCCGTGGACGGCGAGGTGGTCGCGGGCGTCGTCTACGACCCGGTCCGCGACGACGAGTTCACCGCCTGGCTCGGCGGGGCCTTCTGCAACGGCGAGCCGATCCGCAGCTCCGGGGCGCGCACGGACCGGGAGGCGATGCTGCTGTCGAGCTACCCCAGCCCGCGCGACCTGGGATGGGAGGGGGATGCGGCGCTGCACCGCTTCGCCCGGATGGTCGGAGCCTTCGCCTCCACCCGCCGACCGGGCAGCGCGGCGCTGAAGCTGGCGCACGTCGCCGCCGGATGGGCCGACGTCGCCTACGGCACGCACGTCAACGCCTGGGACGTGACGGCCGGGTCGCTGCTGGTCAGGCAGGCCGGGGGCGTCTACATCCCGCTGTCCGGCAGCGTCTTCGTCCCCGGCGGCTACCTCGCCTGCGTCGGCGGGTTCGACCTCGCGGGCTCGGTGATGGCCGAGGTCGTCCCGGCGGGGTGGGACGCGTGATCCGCTGGATCGTCACCGACCTGGACGGCACCCTCGTCGGGCGGGACCTGGCCATGGTGCCCGCCAGCAGGGACGCCCTGCGCCGCTTCCGCGAGGCGGGCGGAGAGGTGATCATCGCGACCGGGCGGATGGAACCGTCGGCGCGCCGCTACTACGACGAACTCGGTCTGGAGGGGGCCGCGATCCTCTACAACGGCGCGCGGACCGTGAACCTCGCCATGGGATCCGTGCTGCGCTCCCGCCACCTGCCGGAGGCGGCCTGGAAGACGCTGCTCGGACTGTTCGAGGAGCTTCCGGAGGGCGTCCACCCGGTGGTGTTCTCCGGCGGTGAGGCGCTGGCCGTGCACGACGCGCCAGAGCTGCGCGACTACGCCCGGCGGGACGGGATCACGCTGCGCGACCCGGGCGACTGGACGGCGGTGCCGCCCGGTGGGGTCACCAAGTGCATGCTGATCGGCGACCCGCTGCCCGGCTGGGAGATCGAGGGAACCGTCATGGTGCAGTCCGAGGCGACCTACCTGGAGGTGCTGCCGCCGGACGCGACCAAGGGAACCGCCCTCCGGGAGCTGGCCGCGCTCCGGGGCGTGCCGATGGAGCACATCGCGGCCGTCGGGGACAACCCCAACGACATCGACATGATCGCGGCGGCCGGACTCGGGGTCGCGGTCGGCGACGGGCACCCCGACGTCCGGGCGGCGGCCGACGCCGTGGTCGGGGCGTGCGCGGACGGAGCCGTCGCCGAGGTGGTGGAGATGGCGCTCAGGGCCAACGCGCGGCCCTGAGGCCGGGCCCGGCACCGGCCACCGGCCGGCCCCGGCACCGGGGCGGCGGGCACCGGCCGTCGCCCCGGCCCCGGCATCCGAATTCGTCAACGTGGAGACCGGCGCGCCGCGGGCGCGCGGAGGACAGCGTGCCGTGGGCGCGCGGGAAGCGGGATCGTGAAGAACATCACCCACTGGATCGGCGGAGCCGCGGTCGAGGGCGGCGGCCGTACCGCCGACGTCTTCGACCCGGCGACCGGGACGGTCGCCGGACGGGTCCACCTGGCCGCGGCCGAGCAGGTCGATGAGGCGGTGGCCGCCGCGGCGGCGGCCTGGCCCGCCTGGCGCGACACCTCGCTGGTCAGGCGCGCCCGGGTGCTGTTCCGCTTCCGCGAGCTGGTGGACGCCCACGCCGGCGAGCTGGCGGCGCTGATCAGCGCCGAGCACGGCAAGGTCCACTCCGACGCGCTGGGCGAGGTGGCCCGCGGCCTGGAGGTCGTGGAGTTCGCCTGCGGCATCCCGCACCTGCTCAAGGGCGGCTTCTCCGAGGGCGTCTCCACCCGGGTCGACTCCTACTCGATCCGCCAGCCGCTGGGCGTGGTCGCCGGGATCACCCCGTTCAACTTCCCGGCCATGGTGCCGATGTGGATGTTCCCCATCGCGATCGCCTGCGGCAACGCCTTCGTCCTCAAGCCGTCGGAGCGCGACCCGTCGGCGTCGCTGCTGATGGCCCGGCTGTGGAAGGAGGCGGGCCTGCCCGACGGCGTCTTCAACGTCGTGCAGGGCGACAAGGCGGCGGTGGACCGGCTGCTGGAGCACCCGGACGTGCGCGCGGTCTCCTTCGTCGGCTCCACCCCGATCGCCCGGTACGTCTACGAGGCCGGCACCGCGCACGGCAAGCGGGTCCAGGCGCTCGGCGGCGCCAAGAACCACATGCTGGTGCTGCCCGACGCCGACCTCGACCTGGTGGCGGACGCGGCGGTGTCGGCGGGCTTCGGCTCGGCCGGTGAGCGGTGCATGGCGATCTCCGTCGTGCTGGCCGTCGACCCGGTCGGTGACGAACTGGTCGACAAGATCGTCTCCCGGGTGGCGGAGCTGACCGTCGGCCCCGGCGACGACCCCGCCTCGCAGATGGGCCCGCTGGTCACCCAGGTGCACCGCGACAAGGTCGCCTCCTATCTCGACCTGGGCGTGGCCGAGGGCGCCAAGCTCGTCATCGACGGCCGCCGCACCCCGATCCTGGGCGGCGGCGCCGCCGCCGACACCCCCGGCTTCTGGCTCGGGCCCACGCTGCTGGACCACGTGCCGGCCGGCTCGCGGGTGCACACCGAGGAGATCTTCGGGCCGGTCCTGGCGATCGTGCGGGTCTCCTCCTATGAGGAGGGGCTGAAGCTGATCAACGACGGCGAGTACGGCAACGGCACCGCGATCTTCACCAACGACGGCGGCGCGGCCCGCCGTTTCCAGAACGAGGTCGAGGTCGGCATGATCGGCATCAACGTGCCGATCCCGGTGCCGATGGCCTTCTACAGCTTCGGCGGCTGGAAGGCGTCCCTGTTCGGTGACACCCACGTCCACGGCACCGAGGGCGTGCACTTCTACACCCGGGGCAAGGTCGTCACCTCCCGCTGGCTCGATCCCAGCCACGGCGGCGTCAACCTCGGCTTCCCCACCAACGCCTGAAACCCCGTCCGGGCCGGAGACCCGGCCCGGACGGGATCGCCGAGAACCGGTCAGATGCCCTGGTAGTGCAGGTCGTTCAGGTCGTTGCCGGGGTTGTAGGTGCAGTAGTAGTTACGCCACGAGTATTGGTACTCCAGCGCGAGCTCAGCCGTGCGGCAGCTCTTGCAGTTGCTGTAGCTGCGGACGAACGTGCTGCCGGGGCGGGCGGACGTCGGGTAGCCGCAACTGTTGGACAGGATCGACACGCTCCCCGAGGCGCCGGCCGCCGTCGCCGCGGCCGGGACCGAGGCGGACGCGGGCGCCGCCGTGAGGGCGTGGGCGCCGAGCAGGGTCGAGGCGGCCAGCGCGGAGCCGGCCAGCATCCTGCCGAGTCTCTGTCGCATTCTTCCTCCCGATAGGGATTCCACTGGAAATCGACGGTCCTCATCAGCCCGTGGAGGCAAGGCTGCTCCAGCCGAATCCCGGTCACAACGCCTTTCAGCCCTGGCCGAAAAGGGCTGCCCGGCCGTCGCTCAGAGGTGGCGGACCACCCTGGCCGGGTTGCCCACGGCGACGACGTTCGCGGGGACGTCCCTGGTGACGACGGCGCCGGCGCCGATGACGCTGTTCGCGCCGATCGTCACCCCGGCGAGCACGATGGCGCCGCCGCCGAGCCAGACGTTGTCCCCGATCACGATCGGCCTGGCGGCCTCCAGTTTCGCCCGCCGCGGCTCGGGTTCGACGGGATGGGTGGGGGTGAGCAGTTGGACGTTCGGGCCGATCTGCACGTCGTCGCCGATGGTGATGGGGGCCACGTCCAGGGCGGTCAGCCCGTAGTTGGCGAACGTGCCGGAACCGACCGTGATGTGGGAGCCGTAGTCGACGTACAGCGGCGGCCGGATGTGGGCGTCGGGGGCGATCGAACCGAGCAGCTCCGCGAGGACGGACCGGGCGGCCTCCTGGTCGGTGTGGTAGAGCTCGCCGTACCGGTGGGCGAGGGCGGCGGCGCGTCCGAGGGCGGCCCCCAGCTCGGGGTCGTCGGCGATGTACAGGTCTCCGGCCAGCATGCGCTCACGGTTGGTACGGGGATCCCCGGCGAAGAAGTCGGTCATGGCGACGACCCTAGGCGGGGCGCCGGGAAAACCGCTCGCTCCTCCGCACGACCCTGAGGCAGCATGGCCGAGGCGGGGTAGGCATCCGGGGAGGGTGGCGGCGGTGCTCGGATCACGCGAAGGCTCTGAGGACGGTTCATCCGCGCGCAGGTCGGCGGTCCTGCTGGCGCTGCGCCACTACTGCGGTGAGCTGAGGCGCCAGTGGCCGGTCGCGGCGCCCGCGATGACGCTGCCGGCGATGGGCAACATCTGCCTGTTCTACCTGGCGCCGCTGATGGTGGCCGGGCTCGTGGGGCACCTGGCCGGCGGCGGGGACGGCACCCTCGACGCGCTGCTGCCGTACGTCCTCGGCTTCGGCGCGCTGCTGCTGGCGGGCGAGGTGCTGTGGCGGCTGGGGCTGCACTTCCTGAACCGCACCGACGCCCGGGGCATCGAGCGGCTCGGCGTGGTCGGCATGGACGAGCTGATGTCAAAGGACACCGCGTTCTTCCACGACAACTTCGCCGGTTCGCTGACCAAGCGGGTCATCGGGTTCTCCTCCCGGTTCGAGGACTTCTTCGACACGCTCACCTTCTCGGTCATCGCCAAGGTGGTGCCCCTGGTCTTCGCCTCGGTGGTCCTGTGGCGGTACCACCCGCTGCTGGTTCTCGTCCTCGTGGGCCTCATCGCCGTCACCGGCCTCCTCGTCGCCCCGCTCATCCGCCGCCGCCAGGCGCTGGTCGACGAGCGCGAGGCCGCCAGGGTGCTGGTGTCGGGCCACGTCGCCGACGTGCTGACCAACATGGACACGGTCCGCGCCTTCGCCGCCGAGGAGCGCGAGGCCGCCGAGTACCGGGTCCGGGTCGCCGAGCAGCGCAGGCTGTCCCTGCGTTCCTGGGACTACGGCAACCTCCGGGTGGACACCGTCGTCGCCCCGCTGTCGGTGCTCACCAGCGCCCTGGGGCTGCTCCTCGCCGTGGCGCTCCGGGGCGGTCTCGGCGCGGAGGCCATCGTGGTGACGTTCACCTACTACTCGAACGCGATCAGCATCATGTTCGAGTTCAACCAGATATACCGGCGCATGGAGAGCCTGCTCACCGAGGCGGCCCAGTTCACCGAGCTGCTCCTCGTGCCGCCCACCGTGGTCGATCCGGCCGACCCGCAGCCGCTGCGCCCGGCCGACGCGGGCGTCCGCTTCGAGCGGGTGACGTTCGGGTACGGCGACGGCCCGCCCCTGTTCAAGGACCTGGACCTGGACATCCCCAGCGGCGCCAGGATCGGGCTGGTCGGCCAGTCCGGCGGCGGCAAGAGCACCCTCACCCGGCTGCTGCTGCGCCTCATGGACGTGGACGGGGGCCGGATCATGATAGGCGGCCAGGACATCGCCCGGATGCGCCAGGCCGACCTGCGCGGCCTCATCGCCTACGTCCCCCAGGAACCCGCCATGTTCCACCGGTCCGTGCGAGACAACATCGCGTTCGCCCGGCCGGGCGCGACCGAGGCCGAGATCCTCCGGGCCGCGGAGGCGGCGCACGTCACGGAGTTCGTCGAGGCCCTGCCGGAGGGGTTCGACACCCTGGTCGGCGAGCGCGGCGTCAAGCTCTCCGGCGGCCAGCGGCAGCGCGTCGCGCTCGCGCGCGCCATCCTGCGCGACGCGCCGATCCTGCTGCTGGACGAGGCGACCAGCGCCCTGGACTCCGAGAGCGAACTCCTCGTCCAGGAGGCGCTGTGGAAGCTGATGCAGGACCGCACCGCGCTCGTCGTCGCGCACCGCCTGAGCACCGTCGTCCGCATGGACCGGCTCGTCGTCCTCAACCAGGGACGCGTCGTGGAGCAGGGCACCCACGGCGAGCTGCTCCAGGCCCAAGGGCCCTACGCCCGGCTCTGGCACCACCAGTCCGGGGGCTTCCTGGCCGGTGACGACACCCCGGACGCGCTCCTGGAGGCGACGGGCGCCGACTGACACGGGCCCGGGCGACGGCCGCTGGATCGGCGGCTCCGTCGGCCAATGGGCCGAGGAACCGACCGGTGCCGTGCTGGAGCACGGTGCGTCGGGCTTCGTGCTCTTCTCCGCCGGCCACGGCGTCTCCGACCTCGCCACACTGGCCCGCTGGGCCCAGGAGATCGTCCCGTCCGTCCGCGAGGCGATCGCGAAATAGCGATGCTCCCCGGCTCCACGCGACCCGCGGGCCGTCCGGGGGATGCTCCCGTCCCCCGGGCGGACCTGGGCGGAGAGCCTCAGGGCGACGTGCGCCTCCCGAGGAGCGGGAGCACGAGAACGGCGAGTGCGCCGCCGATCCACAGCACGCTCACCGTCGAGACGGTGTCGACCGCGAGGCCGCCGACGAGGGCGCCCAGGGCGATGGACAGGTTGAACATCGACACGTACAGGGAGGACGCGGCCTCGGGGGCCGCCGGAGCGGCGTTCAGGATCCAGGTCTGGAAGGCGACCGGGACGGCGCCGTAGCCCAGGCCCCAGACGGTGAGGATTACCGCCGCCGGGAGGACGCCGGGGCCGGTCACGGCGAGAGCGGTCATGGCCACGGCGAGGAACACGGAGATGCCGCGCATGACCTGCCGGAGACGCGTGGTGACCAACGCGCCGACGATGAAGTTGCCGCAGATGCCGGCGACACCGAAGACCAGCAGCAACACACTGATCATGCCGTCGGGCACACCGTCCTCCTGGAGGAGGGGCCGGACGAACGTGTAGGCGGTGAAGTGCCCGGTGATGACCAGGAAGGTCATGGCGATCCCGATGCGCAGCGCGGAGTGCGCCCGGAACACCCGCGGCAGGTCCCCGAACGTCATCACCCGCTCCGGCTCCAGTTTCGGCATCACGATGACCATGCAGGCCAGCGAGATCAGGCCGAGGACGCCCACCGCCGCGAACGCGACGCGCCAGCCGCTGAGGTCCCCGAGCAGGGTGCCCGCGGGCACGCCCAGCACGGAGGCGGTCTCGACGCCGCCGAAGATGACGGCGGTGGCGCTCGCGACATGGTGCTTCGGCACCAGGCGCAGGGCGATGCCGCCGGCCAGCGACCAGAAGCCGCCGACGCCGACGCCGACCAGGAACCGGGCGAGGAGGACGACGGCGAAGCTCGTGGCGAACGCGGAGGCGAGGTTGGCCGCGCCCACCGTCCCGATCAGCAGGGCCAGCACCAGCCGGCGGTCGATCCTGCCGGTGGCCACGGTGACCAGCGGCGCCGCGACGGCGGCGACCAGTCCGGGCGCGGTGACCATGAGGGCGGCGGTGCCCTCGGAGACGTCCAACGCGGTGCCGATCGGGGTGAGCAGCCCCACGGGCAGCAGTTCGGAGGTCATCAGGGCGAAGATCCCCAGCGTCACGGCGAGGACCGCGAGCCAGCCCCGGAGCGGTGATCGGCTCGTGTCCTGCGGCGCGTCCGGTGCCGGGACGTCGACGGATGTCACGGTGTCGGCCTTTCTGAGAGGTCATGCGAAGGGCGGTGGCCGCGAAGGAACGGCCACCGCCCGGAGCCGGGGAGAACGAGGACAGGGGAGAACGAGGACCGGGGTCCCGTTACTCGGTTCCAGGGGTCTTGCGCGTGGTCACGTTCATGCGGTTCCAGGTGTTGACCGTGAAGATCAGCGCGATGAGCTGGGCGAGTTCCCTGTCGTCGAAGTGCCGTGCGGCCTCGTCGTACACCGCGTCCGAGATCCCCTGGGGGAGCAGGGTCATCGCCTCGGTCAGCGCCAGGGCGGCGCGCTCCTTGGCGGTGTAGAGGCTGGACTCATGCCAGGCGCTCAGCTGGTGGACGCGCGCCTCGCTCTCACCCGCCCGGTGGGCGTCACCGGTGTGGTAGTCGATGCAGTACGCGCACCGGTTGATCTGGGAGGCGCGGATCTGCACCAGTTCGAGCAGGGTCGGGTCCAGTCCTTCGCGGGCCGCGGCGTCCAAGGCCAGCACGGCCTTGAAGACCTTGGGGGCGACAGCCGAAAAGTTCATACGCGGGGAAATAGCGACATTCGTCATGCCAACGAACCTAAGGCGGCAGGTGACCCGGAGTATGGTGCATTCTCGTGGACGATTCGTGGGCCAATTCCCGACATGTCGCCTGTCCGGACCGGTGTGAGGGCGGACGATGAGCTCCGGCCCGGAAGGCGGCAGCGACCTGCACCTGGAGCTCACCGGTGAGGGCGGCGCTCGCGTACGGCTGATGCGGGCCCTGCGCGAGGCGATCGGATCGGGACGGCTGGCGCCCGGCACCCGGCTCCCGCCCTACCGCGCCCTCGCCTCCGACCTGGGCATCGCCCGCAACACCGTCGCCGCCGCGTACGCGGAACTCGCCGAGGAAGGCTGGCTCACCGCCCGTCAGGGTTCCGGCACCCACGTCGCGCACCGCGCCGCGCCTCTGGAACCCGGCCACCGGCGCTTCCCCGCGCGCCCGACCCGCCACAGGGTCACGTACGACCTGATGCCCAGTTCCCCTGACGCCTCCGCCTTCCCGCGTACGTCCTGGTCCGCCTCGGCCAGGCGCGCGCTGGCCGCCGCGCCCAGCGAGGCGTTCGGCGTCGGCGATCCCCGCGGCCGGCCGGAGCTGCGCGGAGCGCTGGTGGAGTACCTGGCGCGCACCAGAGGCGTGCGCACCGAAGCGGACCGCATCGTGATCTGCTCGGGCTTCGCGCACGGGCTGCGCCTGGTGTGCCAGGTGCTGCGCGGTCCCATCGCGGTCGAGTCGTACGGACTCGGCTTCCACCGCTCCATCCTCACCGACGCGGGCCTGACGACCATGCCGCTCACCGTGGACGCCCACGGAGCGCGGATCGAGGAGCTCCCGGCCACCGGCGCGCGAGCCGTCCTGCTGACGCCCGCGCACCAGTACCCCACCGGAGGCGCGCTGCACCCGCGGCGCCGAGCCGCGGTCATCGACTGGGCCCGCGCCACGGGCGGCCTGCTGCTCGAGGACGACTACGACGGGGAGTTCCGCTATGACCGCGAACCGGTCGGCGCCGTCCAGGGACTCGATCCCGACAGCGTCATCCACTTCGGGTCGACGAGCAAGAGCCTGTCGCCCGCCCTCCGGCTCGGCTGGATGGTGCTGCCCGGCCGGCTGGTGGACGACATCGTCGCGGCCAAGGGCTCGCGCGAACTGTGGTCGGGGGTGACGGACCAGCTCACGCTCGCCGACTTCATCGCCGGCGGCGCCTACGACCGCCAGCTGCGCCGGATGCGCGGGATCTACCGGCGCCGCCGCGACCTGCTCACGACCGTGCTCGCCGAACGCGCCCCGCACATCACGATCAGCGGTATCGCCGCGGGTCTGC
The DNA here is from genome assembly GCF_013409935.1 of Streptosporangium sandarakinum. Classification (GTDB taxonomy): domain Bacteria; phylum Actinomycetota; class Actinomycetes; order Streptosporangiales; family Streptosporangiaceae; genus Streptosporangium; species Streptosporangium nondiastaticum. The sequence goes on from NZ_JACCCO010000001.1 coordinate 3,979,871, forward strand.
ACGCCGTTCTCGAGCTTCCCCCGGGCACCGAGCAGGCCGCCCTCCGCGCCGCACGCCGCCTCGGCCTCGCCCTGGACGGCCTGAGCCCCTATCTGCACCCCGACAGCACGATGCCACCGCGCGACGGCCTGGTCATCGGGTACGGCACACCGCCCGAGCACGCGTTCACGGCCGCGCTGGACGCCCTCTGCCTCGCCCTGCCCGACCCGGGGTAGCAGCGAGACCTCATCCACGCGGGCCGCGGCGCACCTCGCGGGCCCGTCGCACGGTCCCGGGCGGAGCGGACCCGTCACCGGACGGCCGCGGCGACGGTCGTGAGAAGCGGCTCCGCGGGGACGGGACGGTACGGGGGCCTTCTACAGTGGATTTTCGTGCTTTATGGCAGATCTGCGGAAATCAGCGCACTCGACGAGGTGATCGCGCGGGCCCGCGACGGCTCCGGCGGCGCGATGGTGCTGCGGGGCGAGGCGGGCGCGGGCAAGACCGCCCTGCTCGACGCGGCGGCCACGCGCGGCGGCGCGATGCGGGTGCTGCGGACCACCGGTGTCGAGTCCGAGTCCGACCTCGCGTTCGCGGCGCTGCACCAGGCGCTGTGGCCGGTGGCCGGCTCGCTCGACGCGCTGCCCGAGCCGCAGCGCGATGCCGTGCGCGCGGCCCTGGGACTCGCCGCGGGCGGTGCCGGCGATCGGTTCCTGGTGGGGGCCGGTGTGCTCTCGCTGCTGGCCGAGGCGGCCGTGCCGGACGGGCTGGTCTGCGTGGTCGACGACCTCCAGTGGATCGACCGGGCCTCGGCCGACGCGCTGCTGTTCGCCGCCAGGCGGCTGGGGACGGAACGGATCGCGATGCTGTTCGCCGTACGCGGGGAGGCTCCGGTCAAGGGCGTGCCGCTGACGGTGGACGTGCGGGGCCTGGCCGAGTCCGCCGCGGCCGAGCTGCTGGAGTCCCGCCACGGTACGCTGCCCGCCCAGGTGAAACGGGAGCTCGCCGCGCTCACCGGCGCGAACCCGCTCGCCCTGGGGGAGATCGCCGCCCGCCTGACGCCCGCGCAGCTCGCCGGGCGCGAACCGCTGCCCGATCCGCTGCCCGGTGGCGCCCGGCTCTTCGGCGATCGGGTGGCCGGGTTGTCCGACCCCGCCCGGCTGGTCGCCCTGGTCGCCGCCGTCGAGGCCGATCTCGACCTGGTCCTGCGCGCCGCCGGGCGACTGTCCGCCGGACGGCCGGCACCGCCCGGCACGGATACGGTGACCGGGCGGGCGGCGCTGGCCGAGCTGGAGGAGAGCGGACTGGCCGGGGTGTCGGGCACGAGCGTGCGCTTCCGCCATCCGCTCATCCGATCCGCGCTCCACGAGGCGGCCGCCCCCGCCGACGTCCGCCGCGTGCGCGCCGTCCTGGCGGAGCTGACCGAGGGCGACCGCCGCGCCTGGCACCTGGCCGGAGCCGTCCTGGGCCAGGACGAGCAGGTCGCCGCCACGCTGGTGGCCGCCGCGGAGCGGGCACGCGACCGCGGCGGGTACGGCGCCGCCGCCACCGCCCTGGCCAGGGCCGCCGAGCTGACTCCCGAGCCGCGCGCCCGCGCCGTCCGCCTGAAGGACGCCGCCGTCGCGGCCTGGCTCGGCGGCCGTCCGGGACAGGCGCAGTCGCTGCTGGCCGAGGCGCGCGAACGGGCCGGTGAGGACGCCGCCCTCGCCATGGAGATCGCCCAGCTCCGGGGCCGGTTCGAGCTGAACTCGGGCGACGCCGCCGAGGCCGTACGGATCCTGGCGGCGGGCGACGGCCTTGACATGCTGGCCGATGCCATGGAGGCGGCCTCGTACGTCGGCGACACGGCGGCCGTCGCCGAGCTCGGCCGGCGGGCGGTGGCGTACCCCGAGGGGTTCCTGCGGGACACGGTGGCCGGGATCGGCCTGACGATGGACGGTGACGCCGCGGGGCCGGGCCTGCTGCGCCGGGCGCTGGCGCGGGCCGACGAGCAGGAGGACGCGACGGGATACCTGTGGGTGACGGCCGCGGCCAGCGCCCTGGGCGAGCCGGATCTGGCCGCCGAGATGGCCGAGCGGGCCGGGCGGGTGGCCAGGGTGTCCGGGATGACCGGTCAGCTCCCCGTCGTGCTGGAGTTCGTGGCGACCGCCGAGCGCATCGCCGGGCGGCTGGCACGCAGCCAGGCCGTCTCCGAGGAGGGCCTGGCGCTGGCCCGGGAGGCCGGGTACGAGAACACGGTGGCCGCGCACCTGGCCAACCTGGCGGTGCTGGCGGCGCTGCGCGGTGAGGAGGAGTCGTGCGAGCGGCAGGCCCGCGAGGCGCTGGCAATCGCGATCCCGCACCGGGTGGGACTGCGCGCGGGAGTGGCAGCGTACGCGCTGGCGATGCTCGACCTGTGCCTGGGCCGCCACGCGGCGGCGCGCGACCGTTTCACGGCGATCGCCGCGGCGGGACCGGGCGCCGGGCATCCGACCGTGGTGTGGCGGTCCGCGCCGGACCACGTCGAGGCCGCCCTGGGCGCGGGTGACGAGGCGGGCGCGAGGGCGGCGCTGGCCGCGTACGAGCGGTGGTCGGCGCACGCCGCGACGCCCGAGTCGCGCGCGCTGCTGGCCCGCTGCCGGGGCCTGGTCGACGCCTCCGAGGACGCCTTCGACGAGGCGCTGCGGCTGCACACCAACCCGTTCGAGGCGGCCAGGACGGCCCTGCTGCTGGGTGAGCGCCTGCGCCGCGCGCAGCGGCCGGGCGAGGCGCGGGCGCATCTGCGGACGGCGTGGGAGACGTTCGAGCGGGCCGGCGCGCGGCCGTGGGCGCGGCGCGCGCAGGACGAGCTGCGGGCGGCGGGCGAGAGCGGGCAGGCCCCGCCCGCGACCGCGCTCGACGCGCTGACCCCGCAGGAGCTGCGCATCGCGGGCCTGGTCGCCGACGGACTGTCGAGCAAGCAGATCGCCGCCAAGCTCTTCCTGAGCCCGCGCACGGTCGAGTACCACCTGTACAAGATCTATCCGAAGCTGGGCATCGGCTCACGTACGGACCTGGCGCGACTGGTAGTTCTACAGAAGGCGCCCATGACCGGGGACGGCATGCTGTGAGGCATGCAGAACGTGAACATCTGGAGTGAAGAGTTCGGCGCCGAGACCGACGCGCCGATCCTGCTGATCATGGGTTCGATGTCGCAGGGCGTCCTGTGGCCGGACGAGTTCGTCGGCCGCCTGACCGCCGGAGGCCGCCGGGTGATCCGGTACGACCACCGCGACACCGGCATGTCCGGCACCGTCGACTTCGAGGCGGAGCCGTACACGTGGGACGACATCAAGGACGACGTCTACCGCGTGATGGACGCCCACGGCCTGGAGAGCGCGCACCTGGTCTGCCACTCGGCGGGCGGGCTGCTCGGCCAGCTCATCGCCGTGGAGCGGCCGGAGCGGGTGCGCTCGCTGACCGTCATCGCCTCCTCGCCGCTCGGCGGCGGCGAGGGCGAGGTGCTCGTGCGGGCCCTGACGGGGCAGCCGCAGTCCGAGGACGCCCTGCCGGAGCCGACGCCGGAGTTCGTGGCCTTCTACCGCGCGCTGATGGCCGCCCCGCCGCCGCAGGACCGGCGCGCGGTGATCGACGGAATGATCGCCGAGCAGCGCGTGCTGCACGGCACCGGCCTGCCGTTCGACGAGGACGCGGCGCGCCGGCTGCAGGAGCGGATCCACGAGCGGGCCCGCGACCTGTCGGCGGTGGCCAACCACCGGCTGGCCGCCATGGCCAAGCCCGACTTCGAGCCGGTGGGCGTGCTGCACCGGGTGAAGGCGCCCACACTGGTCATCGAGGGCAGCCACGAGCCGGTCAAGCCGGGCCACGGCGCGGTCATCGCCGAGCGGATCCCGGGGGCGCGGCTCATGATCGTGGAGGGCATGGGGCACACGCTGCCGCCGGAGGCGCACGAGGAGCTGGCCGCCGCCATCCTCGCGCACACGGCAGGGTGACGATCACCCGGCGGGCGGAACACGATCCGCGAGGAGCCTCGCCGGTACGGCACGCCCGCGCCTCCGGGCCGGCGAGCGGGCTATACGATCGCGCCGCCGCTGCGCGCCGTCACCGGTGAGGGCTCCCGCAGGTGGGCGGGTTCGCTGATGAACCGGGTGCCGACCGCCGAGAGCAGGCACAGCAGGGCGGACACCGCCACGATGGGCCAGGTCTGGCCACCGGACCAGCCGTCGAGCCAGGCGGCCACGAAGGGGATGCAGCCGCCGACGACGGCGCCGGCGATCTCCCGGGTGAAGGTGACGCCGGTGTAGCGGTACCGGACGTCGAACAGCTCCGACATCATCGTGGCCTGCGAGGCGAGCGTCAGGTCGTTGCAGAGCGTGAAGATCATCACGAAGGCGGCCCAGATCACGACGGGCGTGCCGGTGTCGAGCATGAAGAAGAAGGGGTAGAACAGCACCGCCGCCGCGACCGATCCGGCGACCATCACCGGTCGCCGCCCGAACCGGTCGCACAGCCAGCCCGCGGTCGGCACGGTGACGATCTTGACGAAGTTGGCGATCACCACGCCGGTCAGGCCGATCCACGACTCGGCGTGCACATGCGTGGTCAGGTAGGTCAGGGCGTAGACGGACGGCAGGTAGCTGATCACGTTCGGCGCGACGCTGATGAGCATGCCGGGAATGATCTTGTGGCGGGAGGAGGCGAACAACGCCCGCAGCGGCGCCTGCACGCTGCCGCCGCTGTCCCGCGCCTCACGGAACTCGGGGCTGTCGGAGACCTTCAGTCGCACGATCACGCCGGCCACGCCCACCAGGACGCTGAGCAGGAATGGGATGCGCCAGCCGTAGGCGATGAACGCGTCGTGCGACATGACCGAGGAGACGAGGAAGAAGACGCCCGTCGCGACCAGCGAGCCGATCGCGTTGCCGAGGGTCGGCGTGCTGGCGTTCAGCCCGCGCGCCCGGGTCTCGGAGTGCTCGGCGGACATCAGCATGGCCCCCGCGTACTCGCCGCCCGCGCCGAGCCCCTGCACCACGCGCAGTGCCACGAGCATGATCGGCGCGGCCGGGCCGACGGCGGCGTAGGAGGGCAGCAGGCCGATCAGCGTGGAGGCCACCGCCATCAGAAGCAGGGTGACGAACAGCATCGTGCGGCGGCCGATGCGGTCGCCGAGGACGCCGATGATGATGCCGCCGACGGGCCGGGCGAAGAACCCGACGGCGAAGGTGCCGAGTGATGACAAGGTCGCCGCCACCGGGTCGCCGGCGGGGAAGAACACGAGTGGCAGCACCAGCGCGGCGGCGGTGCCGTACAGCGAGAAGTCGTACCACTCGAGCGCGGTGCCGACGGTGGAAGCGATCGTGGCCCGGCTGAGCCGCAGTGTCATCGTTGACTCCCTCATCACAGCTTGTCGATTGCGCCTCTGCATTCGAACCATTAACGTTAATGTGGCCGCAACATTACGAGTGGCCTGCTCCGCAGGTCAAGGGTTTCGGCTACTGAGCTGTTCACATGAGCGTTAATGAGAGAGGGCCGCACATGGGACCCACAGCGCCGGTCATCGACGCCGGCCTGTCGAAGTACGATCCGCTCGGCCGGATCCTGTGCTTCGACCGGTTCGACTCGACCACCCACGGCTGGACCGAGCTGATCGGCAACTACAACGGCCGGGGTGATCTCAGTACGGTCGACGAGCACATGCGCGACTTCCGGCCGCCGCAGCTCTCCTCCTGCTCCTTCTTCGATGTCGGCACGCACGGCACGCTCAGTGGGAACTACGCGCTGAAGCTCGCCACCCGCGCCCGCCGGGGGCACACGGCCACCGGCATCCGCCGGCTCACCATGGCGGGCCGGGGCCTGGTGCGCATCGAGGCGTACTTCGCGTTCAAGGCCGAGGCGACCGTCGGCCGCGAACTGCCCGCCAGCGTCGCCTGGGACGGCAACCGGCACCCGTCGGAGGCGCAGTTCGGCGCGTTCACCGTGGCCACCGACATCTGCGCGGACAACGGCGTGCGCTACCACAACGTGATCCGCTACCAGAACACGAACCTCGCCGGCGAGATGACCCAGCAGTGGATGTACCCGGTGGTGCCCGAGCCGACGCCGCGCGACCACCAGGAGGGCAAGTTCGCCCTGCCGTACGCGGCCGACTTCACCGCGCCCGACCCGGACGACTGGCGGTACTTCGACAAGCCGCTGGAGCTGTGCGTCAACGAGGTGCCCACCAAGATCAACTGGCACTACCTGCGCTGGGACATCGACACCCGCACGCGGTCGAACGTGGAGCTCCGGCTCAACGACCGGGTCATGGACATGAGGGACGTCCCGGTGCCGGTCTACCCCGACCGCTACAGCACCCTGGACAACCTGCTCAACTTCTACTTCTCCGTCCGGACTCACGCCGACATCCGCAACTTCCTCTTCCTCGACTCCGTGCTCATCTCGGTGGATTGGTGATGACGATGCGATCGACCATGACCGCGGTGCTGGAGCGCGCCGCACTGGTGAACGACGAACTCGCCACCGAGCCGTACGAGCTACCGTGGGCACAGGAGGCGCGCTTCTTCGTCCAGGCGCACGAGCTGACCGGGACGCTGGAGCTGACCACGGAGATCTCGCCGGACGGCCTGACCTGGTGCCCGGCCGACGTGCCGCAGGTTCGCGTCGAGACGCCCGGGATGACGAGCTGGCTGGTCACCGGCTTCGGCCAGTGGCTGAGGGTACGCTGCCGGGTTTCCGGCGACGAGACTCCGGCTGCCAGACTTCGCATCTACTTGGTCGGCAAGAGCTGAGCCGGAGGATGACGGGATGGCACGTTCGCAACGGGTGACGCTACGCGATGTGGCCGACCGGCTGGGCCTGTCGGCGAACACCGTGTCCCGGGCGCTGACCGGCAAGGACCAGGTCAGCGAGAGCACCAGGGCCCTGATCGTCGCCGAGGCCAAGCGGCTCGGGTACGTCCCGAACAGTCACGCCCGTTCGCTGGTGTCCGGCCGGACCATGGTCGTCGGCCTGGTCATCACCAACCCGTCGAACCCGTTCTACGCCGCGCTGATCTCCGCGGTCGAACGGCAGTGCCGCGCGGCCGGCTACTCTGTGCTGCTCCTCGTGACCGAGGACTCCGACGAGAACGAGGAGCGCGCGGTCCAGCAGCTCCTGCGGTTCGGCGTGGACGGCGTGCTGGGCGTCGCCACCCAGTCCAGGAGCGACGTGTGGGACGGGCTGAGCGAGGCGAACATCCCGGTGGTGCAGATCAGCCGCGACATCCCCGGCCGCGGGCTGGACTTCGTCGGCATCGACGTGGAGTCGGCCATCGCCGACGCGGTGGTCCGGGTGGCCCGTCCCGGCGTCCGGCGGATCTGGCTGCTGGAGGAGGACCTCCGCGTCAGCACGGTCGCCGCCAGGATCGCGGGTTTCCGGCGCGCGCTCGACGAACTGGGCGTCGCCCACGAGCAATCACTCGTGCTGAAGGTGCCCACCCGCCGTACGAGCGGCGCCAGCCTGCCCTGGCGTCCCGACGACGCGTACGCCCTGGCCGCCAACCTGATCACCCCGGACAACCACCCGGACCTGATGATCACCGCGAACGACTACTTCGCGCTGGGCGTCTACCGGGCCGTCCGGGAGTGCGGCCTGGCCGTACCCGAAGACGTGCGCGTACTCGGATACGGTGACCACCCGTTCGCCGCGTACCTCCAGCCGGCCCTGACCACGATCCGGCTGCCGGCCGATGAGGCGGGCACGGCCGCGGTCGACCTGCTGCTGCGCCGGATCGCCGACCCGGACCGCCCCCGGACCAGCACCCGGCTCCCCGCCGAACTGATCGAACGCCGGTCGACGGGGTGAGCGGATCCACGCCGGACCGCGTGGATCCGCTCACCACCGGCGCGGAGATCCACGATCGCCTGCCCGATCAGCCTGTCCTGACCACGGGAAGCACGGGGGCCGGCCTCCCGACGGCCGGAGCCCGGGCCGTGTCCGTCACCCCCGAGCAGGCGGCCCGGGTTCACCCGAGCCGCCGGCGACGGCGGTCCGCCCGACGCCGGCGAACCCGGGCGACCGCGACGCCGGACCCTCGGCGTCGCGGTCGAGCACGAGATCCCCGATCGCGGTACGGACATCGTCAGAGGTCATGTCATGATGCGGCCCCGGTGAGCTGGGTGTGGAGGCGCCTGCACTCGTGGACGAAGCGGATCGTCCGGCGGCTGCGCGCGAACTCGGCGACGACCGGGATCTCCCCGCGCGCGCCGACCCAGCGGGCCACGTCGGCGGCGAAGGCGACGAGTTCGGCATGGATCACGGTGATGCGCCGCCCCTCGCCCGGCAGCATCCCGGGCAGCAGAGCGCGCAGGATGCGCCATACCTCGTGGTGGCCGCCGGCGTCGGCCAGCTCGGTCAGGGCCGCGATGGCGGGGCGGGTCTCCCACCAGGTGCGGCGCAGCACCAGCGCGAGCTGGCGGCCTATCGCCTCGGCGGGCAGCTCGCCCCTGGCGGCCACGCCCAGGAACAGCGGGATGATGCCGGGCACACTGCCGGCCAGGAGATAAGCGAGGATCACCGCCGCGGACTCGCCCATCGGGCCCTGGGCGATCTCCAGACCGGTGATCTCTGTGGACGACACCCACGTGCCCCAGTAGTAGCCGCCCAGTAGGAAGGGCAGGAAGTTGACGGCCACGACCTCGCGATGCGAGGGCAGCATGGCGGGCCACGCCCGGAGCGTGTTGCCGGACTCGTCGACCGTCCAGTCGAACGGCTGACGCAGCAGCACCTCGTCGATCAGCCGATGGCCGGTCGGGGCCGTCACCCGCACCACCGGCTGCAGCCTGACCTCGGTGAAGTGCTCCGGTTCGCCGTCGCCGAACTCGACCATGGAAGCGTCCACCATGTGGCGCCACACGTGGCCGCACTCGGGGTCGGCCATGCCGTCACCGGCGAGCCAGCGGGCGGCCGAGCGTGCCGCCTCCGAGTCGACCTTGGCGGCCCGGTCGGCCGCGGCCTGGTGGCTGCCCCGGGGCAACCGCAGCAGCGCCTGCGCCAGGTCGGCCGGGGGCGGCTCCACCCCGGCGGCGGCGCAGGTCTCCAGTCGGTCGACCAGCACGTCGGGGTCGAGGTGGCCGCTCATCCAGGTCGGCGTGGCCAGCAGCACGGGCGGCAGGGCGCCGTTTCGGAGGGCTTCGGCGAGTTCCGCGTAGCGGTGCAGCAGGAAGTCATGGAGCGGGGAGACGCCGTTCGGGTGGGGCAGGTGGTTGCGCCGCCGCCACTCGTCGTGCTCGGACAACTCCTCGGGCATGAAGGAACGCAGCCGGGGCGGGACGAAGACGACGGTCACCTCCGCGAGCGGCTCGCCGGGGCCCGGCGGGGGCACCCGCCGCCCCGCCCGCATCGCCGCGATCCGGGCGGGGTCCACCCCGAGCTCGGCCATGCGCTCGTAGGCGAGGTCGAGGATGGAGGACGGCATCGCCTCCACGGAGTCGTCGTACAGGACACCGGGCCTCGTCCGCACCGGACGGAGGCGATCCGGCGGTCCGCCGTCGTAGTTCTCCGCGTCCGCGTCCTCGTCGGCGCCGGAATGCCCCGGTTGCTCGACGTCGGTGAGCGAGCCGTACAGGTGGATCCGGCCCCCGGCGAAGGGGATCCGCTGGTCGCCCTCGTGGGCCACCGCCCCGTCCGGGCCGTCGTCGCTGTTCCAGGTGATGAAGAAGGCGCGCAGCGGGGCGTCGTCGTCGAGATAGCGGCCGGGCCGGTAGAAGCCGCCCACCATGATCCGCCGGGGTCCCGGCTCCGGGTCGGGCTCCCCGCCACGGGGGAGGACGCGTACTCCCACGGAGTGGTTCGCGCTGTCCCAGAACCTCTCCGGTTCGATCGGCGGCGGCTCCGGCACGCTCCCGGGAGTGACGAGCTCGGCGGACAGTGCCGACTGCCAGTCGTCGGGGTCGACGCGCACCTCCCTGGTCCGCCAGTGGCCCCGGTTCCGCTCGACGTGGGGCTTGAGCTTGCGGCGCAGTTTCGCCCGGTCGTCGGCGATCCCGGCGACGAAGGCCGCCAGCCAGCGCTCCTGGCCGACCCAGCGCTCGCGGTGGTCAGGGAAGATCGACGGCTCGGGGAACCGCCGCGCCTCCGGCACCTCGGGCAGCGGCGGGAACTCCTTCTGCTCCAGCAGTTCATCGACCGGGGTCTCCCCGCCGAACCGCTCGGCCAGCTTCGCGCCCAGGTCGGCGGGGAGGTGGCGGACGCCGTCGAGGATCGCCCCGGTGTGGTCGGCGAACAGGTCGGCGTATTTCAAGGTCAGCTCGGTCGCGCGGTTGCGCACGTCGAAGGACTTGTGCGCGTACGCCGTGGTCAGCGCGGTCACGAAATCGGCGGCCGTCTCGGGCGTGGCCCGGATCGCCTGGTCGAGCCAGCGCAGGCCGGTGGCGGCGAGCTTGGCCTCGTCCCGGAAGGTGAGCGCGTCGACCGCCTCGACCAGGTCGGCGTGGTCGAGCGGCATCGCCCCGCGCACCTGCCCGGCGGCCAGCTCGGCGACCGTGCCCGGAGCCGACGGCAACAACCGCAGGTAGTCGCGCAGGCGGGGCGCGGACTCCGCGGGCGTGGGGTCGAGGAGTGTGTGCAGCCGGACGAAGAACCGCAGGTCCTGCGCCTCGCCGCCGCGCAGGAAACGGCTCACGCAACCGTCGAGCGCCTGCTCCCTGGGCAGCTCGCGGGCGGCGGCGGCCAGCCAGCGGGTCGGCCGGGGATCCAGCCGCTCGTCACGGAGGGCGCGGCCCGCGCCGTCGGCGTCGAAGACACGAGGCAGCAGCACGGGGGTCAGCGGGTCATCGGCCACGCTCGGCGCGGCCAGCCAGGCGGCCACCAGCGGGTCGTGGTCGGGCGGCGCGGCGCCGGACTCACGCAGCAGCGCCACGGCCAGCGGCGCGATGCGGTCGGCGGGACGGCGCACCCGCCGGGCCAGCCGGACCGCGACATCACGACGCCATTCCCGGGGGCGGGCGGCCGCCACCCGGCACACCTGGGCGACGTCGGGGTCATCGGCCCAGCGGCGGTTGACGTCGCGGCCGGCCATCCACGTCACCGCGGCCGCCGGGCCGGTGATGACGCCGACACCGGTCAGCAGCAGCGCGCCGGCCAGTTCGTCGAGCAGGTCACCGACCTCCCAGGAGGCCATCTCCTCGAAGTCGCCGGGATGACGGGCGCGCACCTGCTCGGTGCGGACACGGCGCAGCTCCTTGACGAGGCCGGGCAACCGCCCGCCCAGCTCGGCGCGCTCCTCCTCGGTGAGCGTGACCAGCCGATCGGCCAGGCGGTGGACCTGGTTGCGAGCGACCAGGTCGCGGATCTCCGTCCAGAGGGTCATCGGGAGACCTCCACGGCGGCGCGGGCGACGATCCGGGCGGCCAGCACGTGTTTGCACGGCCCACGGGAACCGCGATGGTCCCACCACCACTCGCAGGTGCAGGATCCGTCGGCCAGCGAGACCCGGCGCGCGCCGCCCGAGGTGTGGACGGTGGCCGACTCGCCTTCGAGGCGCACGGCGCCCGCGTCGACGAGCTTGCGCGCCTTGGCCAGCCGCGGGTTGAGCAGGATCACGTTGTCCTTGACATAGGGCAGCTCACGGTGGAAGTGGGCGGCCTCCGCCAGGTCGTAGCCGACCCGGCCGGCGACGCCGAGCTGCGTCAGCGCGGCCCGCACCCGGTCGGCGGGCATGCCCGCGCGGTCGGCCAGCAGGCCGATCTCGACCTCGGGCTCGAAGTTGAGCAGCATGCCCACCACGTCGGCGTCGTTCTCGGCCTCGTCGGTGGCCAGGTCGTCGAGCACCGCGCCCTCGCCGGAGAAGCCGCGCCAGCGCTCGGGCGAGAGGGTGAGCGTGTAGCGCATGCCCGGCAGCTCCAGCTCCCAGGCGCTGGAGGCGGCGTCGGCCGGGCCGTACAGCCGGAGGGACTTCGCGAAGCGCAGCAGCGGCAGGAGGGTGCCGAGCCGGTTGGGGCCGTCGAGCTGGACCGAGCCCGGAACCTGGCGGTCGAAGACCTTCAGCTCCCGCCCCGCCTGCGCCACCCACACCGTGCCCTTCCTGGGCAGCCCGCGCAGGAACCGTACCGCCGCCATTCCGGTCAGCTCACCGCGCTGGTCCATGCCCGAGGCGATGACCTGCACCTCGGCGAAGCCGCGTAGCCAGCGCTCGGGCAGCGGCACCTTCTTCTCCACCACCGCGCCGTCCATCGTGGTCACGACCAGCTCGTCGAGGCCCACTCCCAGGTGCAACGGGTCACGCGCGCCGATGCGCGCCAGCGCCTCCCGGAGCGGCGCGTTCACGTCGACGTTGGTGGTGCCCCGGTCGAACACCTCGCCGTCGAGCGCGCCGCTCAGCAGATCAAGCCGGGCGTACACGCCGCCGCAGGCCGAGAACGACTCGAACCGCAGCCGGTCTCCGTTGCACGTCACCACCGGGTCGCGCACCCAGCCGGGCCGCGCCTGCGGCTGGTGGTAGCGGGCCAGCGCCACATCGGCGACGCCGAGCAGGGCCGCCGCGGCGGGGGCCGCCTGGGTCACCACGCCGCTGAAGAACCGGGGGGCCACGGCCGGGCCGGACAGGGCCCGGCCGCCGGAGGTCGCCAATCCGAGACGGCCGTCGACGAGGGAGGAGGGCGCGGCGTACGTGTACGCCTGCGTCGCTGAAGTCATGGCCGGGACGTTAGATCGACGCACCGACAAATCGGCGCCGTCTTCCGCGCATGCCCTGTGTGGGTTTGAGATGTTCCACAACGAACACCGGCCACACCGGACTCAGCCGCTCATGCGCAGGGCCACGCCGGAAAGACTCGACGGCCGACCCGAACGGCGACGGACCGGATCACGCGCAGGGCCGCGCCGGAAAGACTCGGTGGCAGGCCCGAACGGCGACGGACCGAACCGGGCCGGAACGCCGCGTCCAGCGGCCGGCTAGCGCTGCTTGAGGCGCTGCGCCTCCTTGCGCACCTCGGCCTGAACCGACCGCTCACGCTGCAGCCACTCGGGGTTCTCCGCCTTGATGGCGTCGATCTCGGCGGTGGTGAGCGGCCCGGTGATGCCGCCCCTGGCCAGGCCCGAGTTGGAGACGCCCAGCTTCACGGCGACGACCTGCCTGGGGTGCGGCCCGTTGCGCCGCAGATCGGCCAGCCACGCCGGCGGATCGGCCTGCAGCGCGTTCAGCTCATCCCGGGAGACGACTCCCTCCTGGAACTCGGCGGGAGTGGCCGAGAGGAGCACACCCAGCTTCTTGGCCGCGGTCGCGGGCTTCATCGTCTGAGTGGTCTTGAGCTTGGTCATGATGTCAAGGGTATGGCGTGAAGCCGCTTCCCCTGACACCGGTACCGTGAGGAGGTGACTGACAGGGAGTTCCGGCTGGCTTACGTGCCCGGGGTGACGCCCGCCAAATGGGCGGGCGTCTGGGCCGAGCGTGTGCCCGATGTGCCACTCACCCTGGTCCCCGTCGCCGCCGCCGAGGCGGTGAGGTCCCTGCGCGACGGCGGCGCCGACGCCGGGCTCGTGCGGCTGCCCGTGGACCGCGAGGGGCTCAGTGTGATTCCTCTCTATGTCGAGACCACCGTGGTCGTGGTGCCGAAGGATCACCTGGTGACCGCGGCCGACGAGGTGACCGTCGCCGATCTCGCCGACGAAGAGGTGCTCCATCCGATGGACGACACCCTTGAGTGGACGGTCCTGCCCGGGTTGCCGGCTTTCACGCGCCCGGACACGACGGCGGAGGCGATCGAGCTGGTGGCGGCGGGGGCCGGGGTGCTGCTGGTCCCGCAGTCGCTGGCGCGCCTGTACCACCGCAAAGATCTGACCTACCGGCCGGTCGTGGAGGCGCCGCAGTCGCAGATCGCGCTCGCCTGGCCCACGGAGGCGACGACCGAGCTGGTGGAGGACTTCATCGGCATCGTCCGCGGGCGTACGGTGAACAGCTCGCGGGGCCGTACCCCCGAGCCTGCCCCGGGGAAGACACGAAAGCAGCCGCGGAGTCCCGCTCCGGACCGGTCGGGCCGCCGGGGCGCGCAAACCGGCCGGGGCAGGAAAGGCCACCGTCCCCGCTGAGCCGTGTACCGCATCAAAAGTGAGCCGCACCTCCGGGACGGGTCGTCGGTGGCGTCCGTGAAGCTCGGCACGAGTGCGACGATCGGCCGCGTGGTCAGGGCATGCGGACGTTCGGCAGCGGCAGATAGGGGCGGAAGTGGTCGGCCACGATGTCCGCCACGGCCTCCGCGTCGTCGAGTCCGTCGACCTCAAGGACCCGTATGCCCAGGCGACGAGCGGAGCGGGCGGCCTCGTCGGCGACGAGGCGGTCTCGGGCGAGTCGGTTGCGCCGGGCTCGATCAGGGTCGCTGACCGCGTGATCGACGGCGGCGGCACGGGGCAGTTCGCGGAGCTGACGCTCACGGAACTCCTCGGTCGGCACCATCACGATCATTCGACGGGGTGAGTCGATGATGGGGGCGACCAGTTCGGGACGCAGTCCCCAGCCTTCGGCGATGATGGGCCGCCCCGATACCAGGCCGCGCAGGTCGTCCAAAGCCCACTCGAACCGCGTGGGGAAACCGGCCAGGGTCTCGTCGGCCATCTCCTGAGGGCTGGTGTTCACCCAGACGCTGTCCGGGTCGGGGTCCGCGGTGGGCTCGCCAAGCCGTACCCGGTGTGCGATCCGACGGTCATTGTGCGCACGCGCGTCGTGATGGTCGTAGTGGTACGCGGTCAGCCCGTATCGGGTGGCCAGCAGCCTGGCGACGGTGGATTTGCCGGCCCATTGGCCGCCTCCGATCCACAGGGCGCCGTGCAGGGTGCCGAACGGATCCCAGACCTCACCACCTGTGGCGTTCATGGTCACAGCCTGACAGCCGTACAGGCCGAAGAAACAGTCTTGTTCCGCCTGCCCGGCCGGAAGATGATCGTAGAGAAGGGAGGCGGCCCCGGCCGTCCCCTTGAGCGGACGTCCGCGCGCCGACCCGGTTACGACCTCGACCGGCGCGTACGGATGAACGTCACCAGGAACAGCACCTGGATGCCGCTCTCGACCAGGTCGGCGATGACGTCGCGCACGCTGTCGTCGTCCACGCCGGGACGGGTCTTCGCGAAGTCGGCGCAGATCTCGTCGACGGTCCGGGTGCCGTCCATCAGGGCCACGATCGTGGTGATTTTCACCTTCTAGTGGCGCGACAGGCGCGGCCGGTGCCGGTGGGCGGGACGGGTCGTCTCAGCGGGTCGAGGACCAGGCGGGGCCGGGCTCTGACGCGAGAGCCGCTTGCCTGAGCAGCCACTGCTCGACCGCCGCGCTCATCCTCCCGCCCGCATCCAGCGCCGCCTCCTTGGCGGCGACCGGGTTGGTGCCCGCCGCCTGGCCGAGGATGACCCCGAGCACCAGGCGGCCCCGAACGCGGGAGGCCCACATCAGGTTGCCTCCCGCGGCGGTGCCGGAGCCGGTCTTGATGCCGATGACGTCGTGCCTGTTCAGCAGCGTGTTGGTGTTGGGCAGCTTTCTCGCGTCGCCGGGGACGGCGGTGTCCGCCTGCGCCACCACCTCGCGGAAGACCGGGTCGCGCATCGCCTCCCTGGCCAGCTTGAGCTGGTCGGCCGCGACGCTGACGGTGCTGTCCTCGCTGCCGCTGGCACCCGTGTACCTGGTGTCGGACATGCCCAGACGGCGGGCGGTGGCGTTCATCCGCTCGACGAAGCGCTCCTGCGAACCTGAGTCCCAGCGGGCCAGGAGGCGGGCCACGTTGTTCCCCGACACCACCATCATCAACTCCAGCATGCGGCGCAGCCGTATCCGCTGGCCCTCCCTGACCGGGACGGTGGACTCCTGCGGCACGTAGGACTCGTCGGCGGCCGTGCGATCCACCCTGATCAGCGGGCCGTCGTCGCCCGGCCGGAGCGGGTGACGGCGCAGGATCACGTAGGCGGTCATGACCTTCGTCACGCTGGCGATGGGCACCGGGTTCGGTTCGCCGCTGACGCCCAGGCCGCCCATGCCCTCCACCTCGACCGCCGCCTGGCCCTCGGACGGCCACGGCAGGGGCATACCGGGAACGGCGCCGGAGACGGGCGGCACCGTTCCGCAGCCGAACAGGGCGCTCGCCAGCAGGAGGAACACCAAAGAACGTCGCATATCGGACACGATGGGCTGCCCACGTGTCCGTCCGGCCGTGGCCGTGTCTCCACCCGCGCTTGGCTGAGTATCACCCGCGTATCAGCCCGACGGCTGACGGGGGAGGCGGAGGACGGCGACGGCGCCGTCGGGGGCGTTGGCCAGGGTCAGATCGGCGCCTATGACATGGGCCTGCCCCAGCGCGATCGTCAGCCCGAGGCCGTGACCGCGGCCGCGTTCGGCGGCACCCGTGCGGAAGCGTTTCGGGCCGTCGGCAAGGAGCTCCGGAGGGAAGCCCGATCCCCGGTCGCGGACCTCGATCACGTGGTCCCGGACCGTGATCTCCACCGGGGGCGCACCGTGGCGGTGGGCGTTGAGCACGAGGTTGGCGAGGATCCGGTCCAGGCGACGCGGGTCCGTCTCGGCCACCGGATTCCCCGAAGCCAGTACCCGCACCTCGACCCCCACCCGGGCCGCGGACTCCTCGGCCAACTCGGCCAGCGGCACCCGTACCCGCTCGGCGACCTCGGCGCCCGCGTCAAGCCTGGAGACCTCCAGCAGGTCCTCCACCAGCGAGCGCAGCACCCGCACCTGGCCGCGTACCAGATCGGTCGTCTCGCCCTCCTCCAGCAGTTCGACCACGGCGACCAGGCCCATCAGCGGGGTGCGCAGGTCATGGGCGACATCGGCGGTGAACCGCTGCTCGGCCAGCAGCCGGTGCTGCAGGCTCGCCGCCATGGAGTCCACGGCGGCGGAGATGTCGGCGATCTCGTCACGCCCGCCCCGGCGCGCCAGGCTGCCGCCCCGGCGCGGGGGAGCCGGGGCGACGCGGGCGTCCAGGTCGCCGTTCGCGATCCTGCGGGCGGTGCGGGCGACCCGCCGCAACCGCCGGTTGGCCGGCTCGGCCAGGCACACCGAGATCGGCACCACCACGGCGAGCGCGGTCAGCGCGGCCCGGACCATGGCTCGGTCGAGGGCACGCAGCCGGATCATGTCGGATCCCACCTCCATCCTGGAGGTGGCCACGAGTCCCCCGTTCACCCATTGCGCCGCCCACATCCACGGCTGGTCGGGCTTCCGGTCGTCGTACCAGGTGGCGGGCGACTCCACGGCCAGCCGTTCGCGCAGGGGCGAGGGCAGTTCATCCGGTCTCTTGATCGATTCGGTCCACGGGGCAGGCTCCTCGGGGGGAGTGCCCGCGCGGTACTCCTTGGCGACCATCGCGGCCCACACCAGCGCCCGCTCTTCACCCTGCCGCATCGTGCGCTCAAGCGTCGTGCGGTGGACCAGGACCCCGACCACGGCCGCGACCGCGCAGCAGGCCAGTGTGATCAGCGCCGCCACCTTCCACCGCAGCGAGCCCACCGTCATGACGTGCGCAACTTGTAGCCGAACCCGCGCACCGTCTCGATCCGGTCCGCGCCGATCTTCTTGCGCAGCCGCTGCACGCAGAGGTCGACGACGCGGCTGTCGCCGTCCCAGCCGTAGTCCCAGACGGTGCGCAGCAGTGTGGCACGCTCCAGCACGATGCCGGGGTGGGCGGCGAACTCCAGCAGCAGCCGCAGCTCGGTCGGGGTCAGCTCGACGCGTTGCCCGGCCCGCCGTACCTCCAGCGCGCCGGTGTCGATGCTCAGCTCGCCGAAGTCCAGTACGGCGAACGCGACGGCCTGCCCCGCCGTGGGTTCGGCGGGCACCGGCCGGGCGAAGGCGGCCCTGCGCAGCAGTGACCGGATCCTGGCCACCAGCACCGACAGGTCGACCGGTTTGACCACGTAGTCGTCGGCGCCACCCTCCAGTCCTGCGACGACGTCCAGTCCGTCACCGCGGGCCGACATCATGAGGATCGGCACCTGACTGGTTTCCCGGATCCTGCGGCACAGGCTGATGCCGTCCAGGCCGGGCAGCATCACATCCAGCAGCAGGAGGTCGTGGCCGCCCGCCTGGGCCGCCTCCAGGCCGCTCAGTCCGTCAGCGGCGGTGGCGGTACGGAATCCGTAGCGTTCCAGGGCCAGGCTGACTGACGCGCGAATCACCGCGTCGTCTTCGACGAGCAGCAGGGATGTCATGAAAAAGCACCATATCTACCGAAGTGCGTTGACAGGTTCCATGCGAGCGGCACGCAGGGCCGGGTACAGACCCGCGAGCAGCCCGACGACGGCACCGGCGGCAGGTGCCATGACGGCCAGCCGTACGTCCAGGACCGGGGTCCACTGCTTGGCGGCGCAGACCGCGACGACCACGACGATCCCCACGGAGGCGCCGACGACGCCGCCGGTCAGCCCGGTGAGGGTGGACTCCAGCAGGAACTGCGCGGCGATGTGACGGCGGGCGGCGCCCAGGGCGCGGCGCAGGCCGATCTCGGCGATGCGCTCCATCACGGTCACCAGGGTGACATTGGCGATGCCGACCGCGCCGACGACCAGGGAGACCAGCCCGAGGATCAGGAAGAGGGCGTTGACGTCGCCCTCCACCGCATCGCGCGCTCTGGTGGGGCTGGACGGCGAGATGACCTGGAGGAGGGCCTCGTTGCCGGGGCTGAGCGCGGCCGGCGCCTGCCTGGCGATCAGTTCGGCGGCGCCGAGGCCGGTGTTGACCAGGACCCGGGTCACGGTGCCCAGGCCGTAGCGCTTGCCGACGGCCGGTGGCAGCATGACGGCGCTCGCAAGGCTCTTCTCACGTTTCAGGTCACCGAGCACACCGATGACGGTGTACGCCTGGGTGCCGATGAAGACGGCCGGAGCCCGTTCCAGCCGGGTGATGCCCAGCATGTCGGCCGCGTGCCGGCCCAGCACGACGACCCTGTCCCCGCGGGCGATGTGCCCGGCGTCGAAGTAGCGGCCCTCGACCATCCTGCCTTTGACCGCGGCCGGCAGCCCCGGGCTGCTGGCGACCACCGTGAGAGTCTGGTCGGTGACCCGGGTGGGGTCCACCACGTCGTTGGAGCGGACGCTGAGGTTGGCGCTCTGGTCCGACTCTGCGAGGGCGGCGGCGGAGACCACCCCGCGCAGTCGGGTCACCCGGCCGACGTCGGCCCAATCGACCAAGGGGAACGGGTTCTCCGGGACTTCGACCGTGACGGAGGTGGCGGTCAGCTCGTCGAAGCGGCCGACGATCTGGTTGCCCGCCGTCGCGGCGACGCCCAGGGTGACCACGAGGGTGGTGATGCCCAGCACGGTGCCCAGCGTGGTCAGCACCGAGCGCACCGGGCGGGCCAGCAGGCCCGCCATGGCCTCGTTCAGCAGGTCGCGCGGGTGCACATCTACTCCTCGGCCAAGGTGCCGTCGGTGATGCGCACCCGGCGCGCGGCGCGCTCGCTCACCTCGTTCTCGTGGGTGATGACCACGATGGTCAGGCCCTGGGCGCGCAGTTCGTCGAACAGGTCGAGCACGGCGTGGGTGTTCCTGCTGTCGAGGTTGCCGGTGGGCTCGTCGCACAGCAGCAGCGCGGGCTCGCCCATCAGGGCGCGGGCGATGGCGGCACGCTGCCGCTCGCCGCCGGACATCCTGCCGGGCAGGAACCCCACCCGGTGCGACAGCCGTACCCGCTCCAGGGCCCGCAGCGCGCGCTCGCGCCGCCCCCTGCGCGACCCCCTGCCGTAGACCTCGGCCAGCATCACGTTCTCCAGCACGCTGCGGTGGGGCAGCAGGTGGAAGGACTGGAAGACGAAGCCGATACGGCTGCCGCGCACCGTGGTCCGCGCGCTGTCCTTCAGCGTGGTGGTCTCGATGCCGTCGAGCCGGTAGCCGCCGCTGGTCGGCCGGTCGAGCAGGCCGAGCATGTTGAGCAGGGTGGACTTGCCGGACCCCGAGGGGCCGACTATGGCGACATAGTCCGATCTCTCGACTCTCAGGTCGATGGCGGAGAGCGCTCTGACGGGGGGATCGGCGGGGAACTCCTTGGTCAGGTCGTCGAGCAGGATGACCGGCTCAGGCACTGTTGATCACCACCATGTCGCCCGGCTTGAGGTCGCCGGTCACCTCCACGGCTCCGTCGGCGGACAGGCCGGTGCGTACCTCGACCTCCTTGGTCCGGTCGGGCGCGGTCTCCACCTGCACCCGGGCCCTGCCGTCCGCGGCGGTGACGACCGCCGCGGCGGGGACCACGAGCACCTCCCGGTCGGTGGCTCCGATGGTGACGCGAACCGTGACGGGCGCGCCGGCGAGCTTCTTGAGGCCCTTCATCGAGGCAGGAGTGATCGTCACCGGCACGGCGCCCTTCGCGTCGCGCCCGCCGAGGGAGGTCACCGTGCCGGGGACGATCTTTCCGGCCTCGGTTTCGATGCTCGCGTTCAGACCCGCTTTCAGCCGCTCGGCCTCAGCCGCGTCCACCGAGCCCGAGACCACGAAGGTGGAGCTGGTCACCGTGGCGATCGACCTGTCCACCAGCTCGCCCGCCTTGACGGTCGGCCTGTGCAGCCGGGCGGGCAGTCTGGGCAGGAAGACGACCTCTCCCGGCGGGACGATGGTGCCGTAGGTGCGGGAGAACTCGGCCAGCAGCGCCCGCGCCGCGGCCAGGTCACTCCGGGCGTTGGCCACCTTCAGCTTGACGGGCGAGAGCTGTCTGGCCTGTCTGAGCGCCTGCTCGGCGGTGACGACGGCCTCGCGAGCCACCCGGACGTTCTTCGTCAGCTCGGTCAGCCGCTTGGCCCGCGCGGTCTCGGCCTCTTCCAGTACGCGCTCCAGAGCCGACCTGGCGGCGGCCAGATCGGCTCCGGCGTTGGTGACCCGGAGTTCGAGCAGGCGGGTGTCGGCAGGCGGCCCGGCCGTGGCACCCGCGGTGGGCTCTGTGGTGGGCTCTGTGGTGGGGCTGGGGCCGAGGGTGGGCGCGGGGGTGGGCGTCGCGGTGGCCTGGGCGAGCTCCTGCCGAGCCGCCAGCAGCTTCTCCTCGGCCGCCCGTACGGCGCTCTCGGCGGCCTCGACCTTGGCCTCGTCCTCGGTGGTGTGGTCCTGTGCCCGCGCGCTCTTCAGCGCCTGTTCGGCCTCCCTCAGATCCTGCCGGGCGTTGGCGAGCCTGACTCTCAGTGGGAGCACATCCTTGCCCTGGTCAAGGGCCTTACGCTCGGTCGCGAGCACTTCCTGCGCGGTCCGCACGGCCCGGCGCAGGTCGTCGTGCCTCTGCCGCAGTTCCAAGGTGGGTTGCTGCGCCTCATAGCCCCTCTTGGCGTAGAAGCGGGAAACCGCGGCGATGGTCGCCTGGTCGAACACGCCGGTCTCCGGTGCGCGGTAGCCGAGCCTGCGCAGCGCCTTCTGCAACTGCCGGACATCGGCCCCCTTGGCGCCGAGGACGATGCTGCGGTGCATCGGCACCGTGCCGGAGAAGACGAACACCGGGCGTCCGTTCACCTCCATCATCACCGCGCCCTCCGCGAGGGTGCCCCGCCGGGGAGCACGGGTGGCGCGCTGAGCGGTTTCGCTGCCGCCCACCACCCCGGCCAGCGACACCGGGTACGGCGAGCCGTACTCCAGCGTGCCGCTGACCACGACGGTGGCGACCAGCTCGCGCCGCTCGACCGCGACGGTGACCAGCGACGGTTCGGGCGGCTTGCGCGCCGCCGCCTCGTCGGCCGGAGAGCGCAGCAGGGTGCCCACCCCCCAGCCGGTCCCCGCCACCAGGACCACGGCCAGCACGAGCAGCAGCTTTCCACGAGGGGTGCGCATCACTGCTCTTGGAACCCGTACTTCACCCTGGCCTCGTTGGTGAGCCGCTTTTGCAGGGGGATGAAGGCGGCGTAGAAGTCCTTGCCGCACTCCAGGTCGACCAGCGCCGACGTGATCTCCTTGGCGAGGTACGGCCTGGCCGCCTCCGCCGTGACGGTGCCCGCCTTGCCGAGCCGGTCGATCTTTTCGCCCCACACATCCATGCCGCGGACGCTCAGTGCGAGCGGCCTCGTGGAGGTCACCCGCTCACCTTTGGACTTCAGGCACTCGGCGAAGGGCGCGGCGAGCTCCAGGAGCCCGGGGTCGCCGTCGAGCTCCTTGTCGATGTTCTCGATCTCCGTGCTCATCTGGTCCTGGTAGTCGGCGACCGAGGTGACTTTCAGGCCGTTCACCTGCCGGAGGGCGGTCACCCGGCACTCGTTCAGGGTCTTGAGGTAGGAGTCCCGTTCGGCGCCGGAGAGGCCGTCGATCGTCGCCTGGTTGGCGTCCGGCGTCCGCTTCTCCGGCGGCTTCGGATAGACGATGGCGGAGAAGACGCCGAAGCCGTTCCTGCTGCGGTCCGCCTTCATCGCCGCGTAGTCGGCGGGGTTCGCATCGGACCGCTTGGGCCGGCTGACCGAGGGGGTGTAGGAGAAACCCTTCTGCTTCATGCAGGTGGCGATGACGTTCTCCCGCTCGCGGGCCTTGTCCATCGAGGCGTTCCCACCGTCGGCCACGGGGACGGCGTTCGCACCGCACCCGGTCAGCACCGCGAGACCGAGCAGACAGCGCATCAGCACACGCATGGAGTACTCCTTCACCGTGACATGGCGGAACCGCGCCGCCTCTCGCGGCGCCGTGGCCACCTTGGCGGCCGTTCTCCTCCGCTCGGTGTTGGCTGGGTATCCATACGCGCTCACCCGTGTATCCGCCAGGTATCAACACCTGTTGCCGCGATCTCCGAGGAGGCGCACGCTCACCTGTCCGGCCCCGGTGGCTGATTCGATCAGCCGGGACATCGCCATGATCCAGCGCGGTCGTGTACCACCGGGGCGGCGGGAGCCGTACCCGGTACCGGAGCGGGTGCGGGTGACCGCCCGGACCCGCGCGTGCCTGGCGGTGGTCTACGAGCTGCGCGCGGGGGCCGGCCGGGGGTTCATCCGGCGGACGGGTACGGCACGACCAGGGCCATCGGCGCGTCAGGCACGGCTGTGGCCGATCGATGGGCGGCTCGTACACCGACGTGTGGTGCTCACGCGGGTCCTTCCAGTTTGCGGGCGATGTTCTCCAGGGCGGACAGGTCCGCGGGCGAGAGCCGGTCGATGACGTGGCGGCGGACCGATTCCAGGTGGATCGGGGCGGCGTCCTCGAGCGCTTCCAGGCCGTCCTCGGTGAGGACGAGATAACAGCCCCGGCCGTCGTCCGGGTCGGGCTCGCGCCGCACGAGACCGCGGGCCTCCATGCGGCTGGCGTGCCGCGACAGGCGGCTGCGCGACCAACCCATCTTGGCGGCCTGCTCGCGCAGCGTGCTGGCGCGGCCCGGGCGCTCGGAGAGCGTGCTGAGCACCTCGTAGTCGGGGTCGGACAGGCCGATCGCGGCCAGGTCGTGCGCGGTGCGCGACTGGATCGCGATCATCATCCGGCGCAGGGCGCGCCAGGCGCGTTCTTCGTCCGCGTCGAGCCAGCGCACCGCCTCGGAGGACCACTTCTTTGACATGTAAACAAGTTACCAGCTATGTTCGTTTCCATGTCAACGAAACCTGTGCGGATCCTTGTCCTCGTGTGCAGCACCCGTCCCGGCGCCCTCGGCCCGGCGGTGGGCCGGTGGCTGATCGACGCGATCGCGCCACGGGCCGCGGAACTGGGCGTGGATCTCCTGCCGGTGACCCTTGGCGACCTCGCCCTGCCGTTCCTCGACGAGGAGGACGAGGCGGCGTCCGGCGTCTACCGGAACGAGCACACCAAGCGGTGGAGCGCGATGGTGGACGCGGCGGACGGCTTCATCGCGGTCACCCCCGAGTACAACTACGGCATGCCGGCGGCGTTCAAGAACGCCCTCGACTACCTGGGCCGGGAATGGGCGTGGAAGCCGATGGGGTTCGTCAGCTACGGCAACACCTCGGCGGGCACCCGGTCGGTCCAGCACGCCAAGCAGGTGGTGACCACGCTGCGGCTGGTGCCGCTGGGTGCCACGGTCGCCCTGCGCATCGCCGACACGGTGGACGGCGGGCGACTCCGCCCGGACGCCGGCCGTGACAAGGCCGCTGTCGGGGTCCTGGACGAACTCGTCCGCCTCGCCCACGCTCTGCGGCCGATGCGCGAGCGAACCCGCTCGGGCTCGGGGGCGGGACCGCTGCCGGGGTCGTACGTGAGAGCACTGACCCCGGACGACGCCCCAGAGGTTCTGGTGCTCCAGCGTTGCTGCTGGATGGAGGAGGCGTCGGTCAACGACACCCTGGCCATCCCCGCCCTGGAGGAGTCGCTGGAGCAGGTGCGCGCATGGCTGGCCACCTGGCAGACCACGGGCCTGTGGCGGGACGGCCGGCTCCTGGGCATGGTGCGTACGCGCCGCGTGGAGGACGACTGGCACGTGGGCCGCCTCGGCGTCGTCCCCGACCTGCGCGGCCAGGGTGTGGGGAGCTGGCTGCTGCGCGAGGCCGAAGCCGCGGCCGAAGCCGGCTGCCACCGCATCGTGCTGTCCACCGGCGCCCGGAGCCGGCGCAACCTCCGCCTTTACCGCGCCCAGGGTTACCGCACGGAGTCGTCCGACGACGCGACGGCCTTCCTCACCAAGCCCGTGTCCGCGGACGGCGCCGCCGGGGTTCCCGACGGAGAGCCGGCGGTGGCGGGATGACGGGACCGCTGCCTTCGGGCGAACCCTGACGGAGCCGCGCCCGACCACGTCGTCGCCGAGCCGACATGGAACGTCCGGCGCCGCGGCCCTCGGCTCAGGCGCTTTTGACCTGGAGCACGTTGGCTGTGATCCGGTGCATCGCCACCAGCGGCGGCGCGGTGTCCGGCCTGCTTCGCCCATCCGATGCGCAGGGCGGTGGCGCCGACCAGCGACCCGGCCAGCCCGGCATGGGCCGCGACCACGAGTTTTCGCGTGAGGTGAGAGCTGTCCATGACCGGTAGGAAACCGGTGTGCCGTGTGGCCCGTACGAGCGAGAACGTGAAGCTTCCGCGAAGCACTCGGGTCGTTCCGGCGCCGGGATCCGCGACCACCGCTCGGTGTCCGCGTCGCCCGAACCGGCGATCCCGTCGTCCGGGCGCGGACCTGTCGTGCTCGGATGGAGACGCGTCACCGCACGGGACGGACGCCGACGCCGTCGAGGTAGGCCTCGATCGCGCCGAGTTCGGCGGTGCCGACCACGGCCGCGACGTATCCGTCCGGCCGGATGAGCGCCCACTGCTCGGGCGACAGCCCGTACGCGCTCTGGACGTGGCCTCCGGTGTCGAGGATGTCGCCGCCGATGACGTGGATGCGCAGGCCTCTGCGCGGCTCCGGGACCGGGGCGTCGCCGGGCTCGTAGCCGAGCAGGGTCCAGTGCGGTCCCTGGAACAGGCTGAACAACCGCGTGGCGAGCCCGCCCGCGCCGGTGACGGGAGCGTCGGGCGCGCGGTCGCCGGACGCCACGCCCTTGTAGGGCTCCAGGCCGGTCAGCGACAGGGACGAGTCCGGGTAGCCGACATCGAGCTGGGTCACCTCGCGGCCCCGGCGCATGTCGCGGTTCTTGGCCGCTTCGAGCAGCTTCTTGGACAGGCCGAGGACCGCCTCGGCGACCGGTCGGCGCTCCTCCTCGTAGGTCGCCAGCAGCGACTCCGGCGCGCCGTCGAGCACGGCGGCGAGCTTCCAGCCAAGGTTGTAGGCGTCCTGGATACTCGTGTTCAGGCCCTGCCCGCCGGTCGGCGGATGGCAGTGCGCGGCGTCCCCGGCCAGGAGCACGCGCCCACGCCGGTAGGCGTCGGCCAGCCGGGCCTGCATCGTGAACACCGACGCCCAGGACACCTCGCGGATCACGATGTCGTCGTGGCCGCCGCGCTCATGGAGCAGGGCGGTGAGCCCTTCGGCCGAGAGGTCGACGTCCACGTCGAGGGGGACCGGGGCCATGTACTGGAACATGTCGGTGCCGTGGAGCGGGCACAGCGAGACGCTCCGCTCGGGCTTCTCGTTGCCCCAGCGGTGCCAGACGCGCGATGAGGCGCCGTCGACCCGCACGTCGGCCACGAGCGCCCGCACGTCGAGGGACTTCCCGCGGAACTCGATGCCGAGGGCCTTGCGGACGAAGCTCGATCCGCCGTCGGCGCCGACCAGGTAGGCGGCTCGCACGGTCCGCTCCCCGTCGGGGGCGGCGATCCGCGCGGTCACGCCGTCGGCGTCCTGATCGAAGCCAACGAGTTCGCAGCCGTACTCCGGGGCGTGGCCGAGTTCGGTCAGCCGCTCCCGCAGCCGGCGCTCGGTGAGGAACTGCGGAACGAGCAGCGGGATCCGGTACGGCTCGGCATGCGTCGGCTCCGGCAGGATCCCGGCGTGCTTGTCGACCGGTCCGTCGTGGGTGTAGGTGCGCATGGGAGGGTACTCGCCCCCCGAGGCGACGATCCGGTCGACCACGCCGAGGTCCTCGAACACCTCCTCGGTGCGCGGCTGGATGCCCTTGCCGCGTGAGCCGATGAACGGGTGCGGCGCCTTGTCGATCAGCCGGAACGCGACGTTCCTGCGGGCGAGATCGATGGCGAGGGTCAATCCCGCCGGGCCGGAACCACAGATGATCACATCAAGGTCTTCGTTGCGTGTCACGGTTCACATCTCCGTCGGTGGCGGTCGGCCGGGCAGCCCATCCCGCCCGGTCCGAAATTATGTGCATTTAGCACGGAGTATGTTCCGCGACCGAAGCGGTCGTCAAGCCCTCCTCTATGGCCGACGCATCACCCCGGCAACTTCCCGGCTGTCGATAAAAGCGGGTTGAACTGGTCTTTCATGGCCCTCCACGCATGGAAGAAATCCTGATCCAGGTGTCGCGACCGTACCGTCCCAGTGGCGGAAAATTATGTGTATCACGAGCGCATATACACGGAGGTGATCGTCGTGACCATCCGTTCCCACGCCGGGCATGAGGTGACCGACCACCCATCGCGGGAACGGCGCGGCCCCCGCCACGCCTCGCCACCCGCATCCGCGTCCTCGCCATGCGAGGGCGGCGTCTCCGCCGGGCACCGCCGGCCTGCCGGAGGCTGCCGGTATTCTCGCCTTGGCACCTCCCCGTCCGTCCGCAAGGGCACGTAAGGCATCGGTGGCGAGCATGGCTTCCCAACACCGGCGGCACATCGCGTTCCGGCGCCTGCATGAATCGCTCGTCGACCTGATCGCGCTCATGAACCTGCCGCAACGCGACGAGGACCTCATGGCCGAAGCAGGCATCGATCTCGACCGCGCGTTGTTCAAACTGATCGTCGGAATCCGGCGGTTCGGGCCGATCGGCGTGGTCGAACTCGCCGAACGGGCAGGACGCGACCACACCACCGTCAGCCGGCAGGTGGCCAAACTCGCCGAGCTCGGCTTGATCGAGCGGCGTCCGAACCCGGCGGACCGACGGGTCAAGGAAGCCGTGATCACCAGTGCGGGCCGTCGCATCACGGACGCGCTCGAGGCGGCCCGGCAGAGGCTCCTCGACTCCGCGTTCGCCGAATGGAGCGACCGGGACCTCGTTCAGTTCGAGCAACTGATGCGCAGGTGCGTCGACGACATGCTCGCCATGTCCGCGGCCGACAAGGAAGAGGGCGGCCAGTAGCGCCGCTCAGCGCTGAACGGCATCACCTGGCATACCTCTGCTCAGCCCCGATCAGCATGGCATGGTCGGGTGGGTGCCGTCGGCGCCGGCGCGTTCGCTCCTGCGGGGGTGGGTCCGGCTTCGGCCTACGGGCGTTCGATGCGGACGGGGTTGCCGCGGATGGGCTCTGCGCCCGCCGATAATGTCATCCGGCCAGGTCATGGGTTTTCTGGAGATCACGTGACGCGTGTGATCCCCAGTCGTTCGGAGTGCGGCACGATGATCGTTCGTGCTCTTTCGTCTGGCCTGTCTCACCGTCACGAACGCCTTCGCCGCGCTGCGGTTGCCGCCGATGAGCGATCGGGACAAGGACGTCGAGATCCTCGCCCTCCGCCATCAACTCACCGTTCTCGAACGGCGGTTGGGTGCCGGCGCGCGGGTGGGATTCGCTCCCGAGGACCGTGCTTTCCTCGCCGCCCTGCTGACGTCGCCGCCCCGCGAGGTCCTGCGTCGGCTGCGGCTCCTCGTTCGCCCGGACACCGTCCTGCGCCGGCACCGTGACCTGATGAGACGGCGTCACACCCGTACCTGCCGGCCGAAAGGGAAGGGGCTGATGGTGCGCTCTATACAAGGTGCCATCGCCCCTGGATCATTTGCGTATGAACTGGGAGACGCTCAGTACAACTGTTCTACCCCTGCTCGGCGTGTTGCTGGGGACAGGTGGAACTCTCCTGGGCCAGCACCTGGCGACGCGTGTTGACAGGAGGCGCTTGGAACATGACCAGCTTGTCGCTATGCGCACTGAGCGGAAGGCCGCAATCCTTTCTTTTCTCGATGCGGCCCAGCGAATCGAGATGGTCCTGGACAAACGTGCTGAATCTAAGGATTCGCCAAGTGAAGTGGACGCTCAGGAGGGTCTTCATCAGTTATGGCTGGCCAAGAAAAGCGTTGAGCTCGTCTGTTCGCCCGAACTGGCACAGAGTGTGCATGACTACACGTACGCTCTGCACATCGGCCTGAGAAAGCCTGACCTCATTACTGATCCAAGCGTGAAGCGGCAGGCTCGATATCTTATGATGGAATCCGCAAGGCAAGATCTCGGAATTGCTGGACGCCCTCTTCGGCGTGAAATCCCTCCGGCCTCGACGTCCGGCGACGACTGAATCCACAGAGCGTCTGAGAGTGCCCCCCCTGGGCTGTCGCATCTGGATCGGGAGCGTCCTTTCTTGTCTGCGAGTCCTCATGATCCGCTCCTGCTCGCCCTGGTGGCGGGCGTGCAATAGGCTCAGCCGGCCTGGGCAAACAGGCGCGGCCGGTCTGCCTGGAGCGAAATGGAACGGCGATGAGCCGCACCCTATACTGCGGTCCGGATAAACTTGATCACCGAGCGTTCGATCACGAAAGCCTTTTACGGTCGAGGTCCTGAAGGCGCAAGTCAGGGCGTCACGCGGTCACGAAGCATCTCTTGATTCAGGCATCTATCCCCATGGGATGTGGGGATGATCACCAAGGGGCAACGGGATGCCGCGTCAGCAGGGTTCGATGCGGTGCCTGCGGAGCGGGCGTAAGTGAGGAAAAGCGCCGGATCAGGTTTTACGGCCGCCACCGTCAAGCAGATCCACGGGCTGATCCGGAACGCACCGGCCGATGCCCAGCGAGAGGAGCCGGTGCATCGGAACGCCGCCAAACTCGTCAAGCCTCCGGCCGTGCGCCGGGAAGAGGCGCGGGTCCTCACGATCGAGGAGGCCAAGCGGCTGCTCAGCGTGATCAGGGACGACCGGCTGGAAGCCTTCTGGATCTGCGCGCTGACGCTCGGCCTGCGGCGCGGCGAACTCCTCGGGCTCCGCTGGGATGACATCGACTTCACCGGCGGGCTGCTCGCCGTACGGCAGACGCTCCAGCGGGCGGACGGCTCCCTTCGGTTCGTCGATCCCAAGACGGACCGGTCCCGCCGGGTCGTCCCCGTGCCGGAACCGACCTTGGCGGCGCTCCGCAAGCACAGGCGGGCTCAGACGGCCGAACAGCTCGCCGCGGGCAAGCGGTGGCAGAACCTCAGGCTCGTCCTCCCCTCCACGATCGGAGCCCCATCGAGCCGGGCGACCCCGGTACCCGGTGGCGAACCATCCGGAAGCGGGCGGGGCTCGACCGGCTGAGGCTTCACGACCTGCGCCACGCCTGCGTCTCGTTCCTGCTCGCCTCCAGGGCCTCGCCGCGGACCGTGATGAAGACGCTCGGTCACAGCCGGATCGGGCTGACCATGAACACCTGCACGCACCTGCTCCCGGACATCGAACGCGCGGCCGTCGACGCGGTCGCCAAGAAGCCGTTCGGGTGACCCCAGAAAGCACAAGGGCCGGCCTCCTGATGGAGACCGGCCCTCTTGGCTGTCAAAGGCGGCTGTCACCGCCTGCCCAAACAAGACCGATGACTGCCGCTCCTGCTGGTAGGGCGCCTGGGACTCGAACCCAGAACCTACGGATTAAAAGTCCGCAGCTCTAACCATTGAGCTAACGCCCCGCTGGAGACAGCGTACCGAGAATAGTGTCCACTATCGTCCGTCGCCAGGCCCGTCGGGCCTCCCGGTTCGCCGAACGCCGCGTGACGACGGTCGCCCGCCCCATAGGCTGGCGTTCATGACAAGTTGGGGGTTGGAGTCGCTTCCGGGGCACCGGGTGTCCGCTCGGCAGGGATATGTCGTGGTCGACGTGGAGACCACCGGGTTCTCCCCGGCGAGGGGCGACCGCATCTGCGAGATCGCGCTCGTCTCCCTGGACACCGGCGGCGAGATCGTCGACGAGTGGCACTCGCTGATCAACCCCCTGCGGGACACCGGGCCCGCGCACGTCCACGGCATCACCAAGCAGATGGTCGCCGACGCCCCGGTGATCGACGAGGTGCTGGACGAGGTGTGGTCGCGGATCGCCGGGCGCGTCCTGGTGGCCCACAACGCCTCGTTCGACCTGCGTTTCCTGCGGGACCTGCCCGGGAGCCAGTGGCTGACCGAGACCCTGTGCACCCAGAAGCTCGCCCCCGAGTTCATCCCGCACGGCAAGTGGACGCTGTCGGCCTGCTGCGAGCGGGCGGGCATCCCGCTCTCCGACGCCCACCACGCGCTGGTCGACGCCCGCGCCGCCGCCGAGCTGCTCCGCTTCTACCTGCGCCGAGGGGTCTCCTGGGCGGAGAAGCTGGAGTCGGCGGCGACCCGGGCACCCGAGTGGCGTCCGCTGGGCCTGCCGCAGCGCCGGGCGCTCCAGCGGTAGTGCCGGCGGGTCCCTACGGCCGGGCGACCTCTATGGCCGGGCGGCCTCTACGGCCAGGCGGTCTCTACGACCGGGCCGGTGAAAACCGCCGGGCCCGATGAGAAACCCGGACGCCCGGACACCTGAGCGCCCGGACACCTGAGCGCCCGGACACCTGAGCGCCCGGACACCTGAGCGCCCGGACACCTGAGCGCCCGGACACCTGAGCGGCCGGACGCCTGAACGGCCGGGCGGACGGAGGCGTCCACCCGGTGCCCGTCTCCGGTGCGGATCCGGCCGGCTCAGTGGAAGGCGTCCAGCCCGGTGAGCGCCCGGCCCAGGGTGAGCAGGTGCACCTCCTCGGTGCCCTCGTAGGTCAGCACGGTCTCCAGGTTGTTCATGTGCCGGATCACCGGATACTCCAGCGTGATGCCGTTGCCGCCGAGGATCGAACGGGCCTCGCGGGCGATGTCGAGGGCGGCGCGGACGTTGGCGAGCTTGCCGAAGCTGACCTGCTGCGGGGTGATGGCGCCCGCGTCCTTCAGCCGCCCCAGGTGCAGGGCGGTGAGCTGGGCCTGTCCCAGGCCGACGTACATCCAGCCGAGCTTGCGCTGGGTGAGCTGGAAGGCCCCGATGGGGCGGTCGAACTGCACCCGGCTGGTGGCGTAGTCGAGGGCCGTCTCCAGGCAGGCCCGGGCGGCGCCCACCACGCCCCACAGGATGCCGTACCGCGCCTCCGACAGGCACGACAGCGGGCCCTTCAGGCCCCGCACACCCGGCAGTACGGCGGAGGCGGGCAGGCGGACGTCGTCGAAGTACAGCGACGAGGTCACCGAGGCGCGCAGGGACATCTTCCGGTGGATCTCCGGGGCGGAGAAGCCGGGCGTGCCGGTGGGGACCACGAAGCCGCGGATGCCGTCCTCGGTCTGCGCCCAGACCACCGCGACGTCCGCGATGGAGCCGTTGGTGATCCACATCTTGGAGCCGTTGAGGATCCAGTCGCCGGAGGGGTCCTGCTTGGCGTGGGTGCGCATGCCGCCCGGGTCGGAGCCGTGGTCCGGCTCGGTCAGGCCGAAGCAGCCGATCGCCTCGCCGGCCGCCATCCGGGGCAGCCACTCCTCCTTCTGCTCCGCCGAGCCGTACTTCCAGATGGGGAACATGGCGAGTGAGCCCTGCACGGAGACGAACGATCGCAGGCCGGAGTCGCCGGCCTCCAGTTCGCGGCAGGCGATGCCGTAGGAGACGGCGTCCATGCCGGCGCAGCCGTAGCCGTCCAGGTGCATCCCCAGGAGGCCGAGGGAGCCGAGCGCCGGGCCGAGCTCGCGCGCCGGGAAGACGCCCTCCTCGAACCAGTCACCGACGCGGGGCAGTACCCGCTCGGCCACGAACCGCCGTACCGTGTCGCGGATCAGGCGCTGTTCCTCGGAGAACGTGTCGTCGATGCGCAGCAGGTCGTCCATGGACTGTTCCCTTCTCCCTGGGGCACCCTGGGCCCGGTGTCAGGGTAATCCGGATGCCGCCGGATGGAAGGTCAGGGTCGTGCCAGGGCGAATCCCGATGGGATCGGGGCTCCTCGCGGGGCAGTCTGAAGACATGGAAGAAAACGACTTCTCGGGTGTCAAGCGGCTCTACAGGACCAGGGACGGCCGCATCGTCGCGGGTGTGGCGTCCGGCATCGGACGGTACGTCGGGATCGACGCGAACGTCGTCCGCGTGATCATCGCCGGTACCACGTTCTTCGGCGGCCTCGGGGCCGGCGTCTACCTCGTCGGGTGGCTGCTCATGCCCTCGGAGACCACCGGCACGTCGGTCCTGGAGCGCCTGATCGACAAGCACAAGGACGACCCGGTCTGGCAGGACGCCAAGGTCAAGGCCAGGGAGGGCTGGGCCAAGGCCGAGCACTGGGCCAGGACCACCGGCCAGAACCGCCCCCAGGGCCACCCCGGTCAGGGCCACCCCGGCTACGCCGACCCCACCCCCTACTACTCCGGCCCGGCCGCTCCGCAGGACGCCTACGCCACGCCGACCACCCCGGCCACCGGTGACGTCCACTCCGCGCCGACCGCCCCGCCGCGGCGGGGCGACGAGCCGCGGGCGTGACTCAGGCGGCCGCCTCGGCGCGGACCCTCTCGATGATCTCCTTGCGGGATCCCGACCACAGTACGGCCAGCGCGGCGGCGGCGACGAGCCCCGCCGCGCCGGCCAGCCCCACCACGGCCTCCGGGCCGAGCTCGGCGGCGGCGGCGCCGCCGATGAGGATGCCGATCCCCTGGACGGCGAGCAGGCCCGACTGCACGAGCCCGAAGGCCATGGCCCGGCGCTCGGCGGGCACGCACTGCACGAACGCGGCGTTCGCCGCGAGCTGGTAGGCACCGCCCACGCCGGAGGCGAACCACAGGGCCAGCACCGCGGCGAGCGGTGGTCGCGCCGCGCACAGGATCAGCGGCGCGCAGGTCAGCATCGCCATCCACCCCATGGACCGCAGACGCCGGGACGGGGTGACGTACCGGCTGAAGAAGAACGCGCCGACGACCGTACCGGTCGGCATCGACCCCATCAGCAGGCCCGCGACGAAGGAGATCCGCTCCGGATCGGCGGTCAGCGTGGCGGCGTACGGCGTCGCGATCCCCTCGGGCAGCACGTAGAAGCCGCACAGCCAGGCGAAGAGGACCAGCGTCCGCAGCCGCGGATCGCCGAAGACCAGTCGCGCTCCGGCTCGGGTCGTCGTCCACATGGAGGGGCGGCCGGTCTCGCCGTTCCCGGGCAGGGGGCGCCGGCGTACCCCGGAGGCGAGGATGAGCGCCGAGGCGAGGTAGGTGGCGGCGTCCAGGGCCAGCGCGCGGTACGGGCCCATCCCCATGATCAGCGCTCCGCCGAGCGCGAACCCCAGCATCTGGGCGCCCTGGTTGGTCATGTTCTGCAGGGCGGAACCCATGACGTAACGGTCGCCGGTGAGAAGCTCGGGCAGCAGCGCGGCCCGCGCGGCGGAGAACGGGGCGCTGAGCAGCACCACGCAGAAGACCAGCCCGCACAGCGCCGGGAACGGCGTGCCGGGGACGGCCATGAGCGCCACCATGACGGCCCGGAGCAGGTCACAGATGATCATTACCCGCCGCCGGGCGTAGCGGTCGGCCAGCCCCGCGAGCAGGGGACCGCCGATGATCGGCGGGAGGTAGGTCAGCGCGTAGACCGACGCGGTGGCCAGCGCCGACTCCGTACCCTGGAAGACCAGCACGGACAGCGCCACCCGGGAGAGCTGGTCGCCCAGGAGCGAAAGACCCTGGCCGAGCCAGAGGGCGCGGAACTCGCCGATGGCGATGACCTCGCCGTACGTTGCCCGGCGCTCGGCCGGACGGCGGTGCCGCCCGGGCAGCCGGCCGGGCGTGGTGGCCGCCATAGGACTCCGGTGGGCTCGCAGGCGCATTGACTGTGGGTGTTCAGTGTGTAACCTACGGTGCCTGTTCGAGCGCCCTGACGCAACTGAAAGCGTCCAACCGCGCGCAAGCCGTAATCAGAAACCGGGGAAAAGCCGCCGTCTTCCGTGAGGTTCGGGGATGATGGGCGTGGTCACCGACCGTCGCCGGCGGTCACCAGCCGAGTTCGTGGAGCCGGTCATCGTCGATGCCGAAATGGTGGGCGATCTCGTGAACCACGGTGATCCGCACCTCTTCCACCACTTCACTCTCAGATGCGCACATTGTGCAGATGGGGTGGCGGTAGATCTCTATCCGGTCGGGTAACACTCCGGCATACCAGTCGCCGCGTTCGGTAAGGGGGATGCCCGTGTAGAGACCCAGCAGACCGGGCTCGGGAGGATCGTCCACGACCACCACGACCACGTTGTCCATGACCCTGGTCAGCTCGGGAGGGATCGTGTCCAGTGCCTCGGCCACGAGCTCTTCGAACTTCTCTCTCGAGACCTCGATCACAACAGCCATTGTGCCCGCGTTTCCGGGTGTGAGGGAGCCGCATGGGTTTCATGAGCCGGACAAGAAGTCTCGTCCCCTCCGTCAGGGGGCCGTTCGCACGCGGGGTGGCGATCGTCGTGATCGCGATCGCCGGCGCCTGGCTGGGCATCTCGCTCGGCGGTCCGGTGCGTACCAGCGTCGGCCCGGTCGACATCGGCATGTCGGCGGCGCCGTCGTGGTCCGGGGAGACCGTCGTGGACGTCCACCCGCTGGGCACCCTCACCTTCGACACGCACGACGCCCCGGTCGCTCTGCGCGTCACCCTGGACAACATCAACCCCGCCCGCGCCGGCGCGCTGCTGGAGGACCCGCGGCTGTCCAGCCAGCTCCCCACCCTCCTGGAGAAGGAACTGCGCGAGGGGGTGAAGACGCTCGCGCTGCGCGCCCTGCTGTGCGGCCTCCTCGGCGCGCTGCTCGTCTCCCTGATCGTCTTCCGCCGGCCGGGGGCGGCCCTGGCCGGACTGCTGAGCGTCGTCGTCGCGATGGCCGCCACCGGCGCCGGCGCCGCCCTGACCTTCCGGCCGAACTCGGTGGTGGAGCCCAAGTACACCGGCCTCCTCGCCGGCGCGCCGTCCCTGGTCGGCAGCGCCGAGTCGATCGTGACGAGGTTCGAGTCCTACCGGTCCCAGCTCGCCAAGCTGGTCAACAACGTCTCCCAGCTCTACGACACGGTCTCCTCCCTGCCGATCTACGACTCCGACCCCACCTCGATCCGGATCCTGCACGTCTCCGACATCCACCTCAACCCGGTCGCGTGGAACCTCATCCGCTCGGTCGTCGGCCAGTTCAAGATCGACGCGATCGTGGACACCGGGGACCTGACCGACCACGGCACCTCCCCCGAGGACAAGTTCGTCGAGGAGATCCCCACCTTCGGCGTGCCGTACGTCTTCGTCCGGGGCAACCACGATTCCAAGGCCACCCAGCGGGCCGTGGCCAAGCAGAAGCACGCCGTCGTCCTCGACGACACGGTCAAGGAGGTCGCGGGACTGCGCATCTACGGCGTCGGCGACCCCCGGTTCACCCCCGACAAGTCGGTGGAGGTCGACTCCGCCGCGGAGACCCTGACGGCCCTGGGGCACGCTTACGCCACCCGGCTGGGCCAGGCGTTCAAGCAGCCGGTCGACCTGGTGGCGGTGCACGACCCCACGATCGCCCGGGCCTTCTCCGGCGCCGTGCCGATGGTCCTCGCCGGGCACGCCCACGAGCGGTCCACCGAGCTGCTGCCGTCCGGCACCCGCGTCCTCGTCCAGGGCTCCACCGGAGGGGCCGGCCTGCGCGCCCTGGAACACGACGAGCCCACGCCGGTCGCGGCCTCCGTGCTGTATTTCGACCGCAAGACCCACAGGCTCCGGGCCTGGGACGACATCACCCTGGGCGGGCTGGGTGAGCAGTCGGTACAGATCGAACGTCACGTCGAGACCGACCCGGGCCGTACAATTTCTCCTGGGCCGACGGTCACCCCCTCTCCGACGGGGGAGGCCGCCGACACCAAGGCTCCGTAAGTCCGTGGGCCGCCGGAACGCCGCTTTGGCATCGAGGGCAAAAGTCCCCTATGCTTCAGAGGTCTCCAGCGGAAGACGGCACGGAACGGGATGAGAGTCCCGAGCCCCCATCGTCTAGTGGCCTAGGACACCGCCCTTTCAAGGCGGCGACACGGGTTCGAATCCCGTTGGGGGCACGGCCGAGCGTAAGCTCACCGGGAAAACGGCAGGTCGAAGACCTCCGAAGAACTGGTAAGCTAGGCGGGCCGAGAAAAACGGAAGCGAAAGTTTCCGACAAAGCAAGGTCCTGTAGAGCAGTTTGGAGTGCTCGCCACCCTGTCAAGGTGGAGGTCGCGGGTTCAAGTCCCGTCAGGACCGCTCTGGTAGGTGTCGCACCACCATCCAGGTCAGGTAGCTCAGTTGGTACGAGCGTCCGCCTGAAAAGCGGAAGGTCGGCAGTTCGACCCTGCCCCTGACCACCACACCTGAGCAGCAGAGAAGCCCCGAGCGATGATCGCTCGGGGCTTTTTCGTTGAGCTTGCCGACAACGCTGACGATGCGGTCATCTCGCCGGGCATCAACGAGGAAGAGCCGCAGGGGGAGTCTCCGGCACCCTTGCGATCAGGTCACGAAGGCGGTCAAGCGGCCTCAGGCTGAGTAGCCTCGCCGGCATGGCCCTTGCCTTGATTCCCAGCCCTTCCCAGGGGGTCTGGTATCTCGGATTCGTCCCGATCCGGGCGTACGCGTTGTGCTTCATCCTCGGGATCGGCTTCGGCATCTGGCTCAGCGAGCGCCGCTGGCGCGACCGCGGCGGCGAGAAGGGCGTGATCGGCGACATCGCGGTCCCCGGGGTGGTCTTCGGCCTGATCGGTGCGCGCCTGTACCACGTCATCACCGACTGGCAGACCTACTTCGGCCCGCGCGCGGTCAAGGAGCCCTACCGGGCGCTGTTCATCTGGGAAGGCGGGCTCAGCATCTGGGGCGCGGTCGCCCTGGGAGGCGTGGGCGTGTGGCTGGCCTGCCGGCGCCGGGGGCTGTCCCTGGGCGCCGTGGCCGACACGGTCGCGCCCGGCATCGCGTTCGGGCAGGCGATCGCCCGCTGGGGCAACTGGTTCAACCAGGAGCTGTACGGCGGTCCGACCACGTTGCCGTGGGGTCTGGAGATCGACCAGGCGCACGGCGGCGAGCCGGGCGTGCTCTACCACCCGACGTTCCTGTACGAGTCGCTGTGGGACGCGGCGCTCGGTTTCGGGCTGATCCTGGCCGGCAGGCGGTTCACGCTGCGCCACGGCCGCCTGTTCGCCCTCTACGTCGCCGGTTACACGTTGGGGCGGTTCTGGATCGAGGGGCTGCGGATCGACCCGGTGGGCGGAGTGGACCACGCGGTGACGCTCCTGGGGCTGCGGATCAACCAGTGGACCTCGATCGTGCTGTTCATCGGCGCGTTGGTCCATCTCTGGGTGACGCGTGACAAGGGCGAGGACGAGGACACCGGACGGATCGTGGTGCCGGCCTCACGGGACGACGCCTCGCCCGGGGAGAACGGCCGCTGATCGTTCGGATCCGTTTCGATCTTCATGAAGCCGGGTCTGACGCCTCGCCCCGGCCCGCCGCCGTTTGATCTTCACGAAGCCGGGGCTGACGCTTCGCCCCCGGTCCGCCGCCGTTCTGCGGCGGGCCGGGGACGTGATCAGGTGGAGAGGCCATGGGAGGCGTCAGGCGTCCCGGTGTTTGTCCCGGACCTCGGGGAGCCGCTGGAAGCCGCCTGACACGTAGGTGGCGACGGCGCCGACGTTGGAGCTCGGGGTGCAGACGACCGCGCTCGACGAGCCCAGCTCCCGGAGCGCGGCCGTCGCGGCGACGGTGATCGCCGTGCCGTAGCCGCGACCGCGATGTTCCCGGTGCACGCCCATCGGTTCGAGCAACCCGGGCTTACCCGGACCGGCCGACCACACCGTCACCGCCGCCACCGCGTCGCCCCGGTCGTCGTGGGCGACCAGACAGCGGGCGTCGGCGTACGGCGGTCCGGCCGCCATCGCGTGCCAGCGGTCGTCCGTGAACGTCGACACGCCGAACGACGCCCGCTGTACGGCGGTCCGCACGTGCACCCGCTCCGGCCCGACCACCTCGATCCGCACGCCCGGGTCCTCCACCGGTTCCGTGAGGTCGCGGCGCAGCGGTGTCCACGGCTCGTCGGCGTTCCAGCCGGCCTCGGACAGCAGGTCCTGGACCAGCGCGCGCATGGGGGCTTCGATGTCCGCCTTCCCCGCGCTCAGCACGCCGCGCTCCGGCTCGGTCACGTCCTCGACCAGCCGCCGCGCCAGTTCCTCGTCCCGCTGGGCGTCCGGCGCGAACGCCAGCCGTAACAGTCCGGGGCCGTCCAGCAGCCCGACGGCGAGAATCCGCCCGCCCCGGCTCCACGTCCGGACCGCCGCGGCCGTCGCCTCCGCGCCGAACCGCCAGAACCAGCCCAGGTCCCCCGGGTGCAGCTGTATCGGCGCCCCGTCGTGCTGCCACTCCCGCAGCACGTCCACGACCTCGCCCAGCCCGTCGACTTCCGGCTCACCCAACACGATCGTCATGGCCCCGATCACACTCCACCGCGCCGGCGGTCCGCACCTGGTTTTCGGCCTGCCGGCGTCGTGGGCCGGAGCGTCAGGGGCGCGATGACGGCGCCGTGGAGACGGCGGCCGGCGAGCTCGCCGAACCGGACGGCGACGGCACGCCGCCGCCCTGGCCCGCCGATCCGCAGAACGTCCTGACGGCGATCCCCATGACCTCCTCCGTGGTCGGGTTGCGGGTCGAGGGGTTGATCGACAGGGTCATCGACGTGCCGGAGTCCGAGCGGAACGTGAACGTGAGGTAGCCGATCAGCTCGCCGCTGTGCCCCCACACCGTGCCGCACGGCAGCGGGTATGCCTGCAGCCCGAGCCCGTAGCCGAACCCGGCTCCCGTCTCGACGGTCGTGCGCATCGCCCTCAGGGACGCCTTGGTGATCAGCTTGCCGCCGAGCAGCGCGGACATGAACCGCTCCAGGTCCGCGGCGGTCGAGATCATCTCCCCCGCGGCCCAGTCCAGCGAGGGGTTCATCCGCGTCGCGTCCACCAGGCCGGGCAGCGGCTCGTACCCCTTGGCGTGCGGTGACGGCAGCCCTGCCCGGTCGCCCGGCACCACCGTGTGGCGCAGCCCGAGCGGGCGCAGGATGCGGCGGGTGACCTCCTCACCGTACGGGTGGCCGGTCAGCTTCTCCACCAGCAGTCCGAGCACCAC
This sequence comes from Streptosporangium sandarakinum, assembly GCF_013409935.1. Lineage (GTDB taxonomy): Bacteria > Actinomycetota > Actinomycetes > Streptosporangiales > Streptosporangiaceae > Streptosporangium > Streptosporangium nondiastaticum. The sequence goes on from NZ_JACCCO010000001.1 coordinate 4,019,302, forward strand.
GTAGTTGGTGTTGGAGTAGTGCCACTTCCCGTCGTCGGGGAGCTTCTTGGCGAAGGCCACCTTGAGCAGCTCGCGCGGCTGGTAGGAGCGGAACCGGGCGTCGCCGCGCCAGCGGTTGGTGGAGTATCCGGGCTCGCTCATGTAGTCGTACAGGTGGCTGGTGTGGTTGAGGAGCCGCCGGACGGTGATCCGCTCGCCGTCGGGCACCAGGCCGGGCAGGTACTCGTCGACGGGGTCGTCGAGCCGCACCTTGCCCTCGTCCACGAGCTGGAGCACCACGGTCGCGACGAAGGTCTTGGTGACGCTGCCGATCCGGAAGTGGCCGCCGGGCGACGGCCGTCCTCCGCGCTCGATGTCGCGCACGCCCGCGGCGCCGGTCCAGGTGCGGTGGCCGTCGGAGATCCGCGCCAGGGCGGCCGTCGCCCCGCCGCCCGACACGATCCTCTCCAGGTCGGAGCGTACGTCCACGGCCTGGCCGCCCATCGCCACAGCCGCCGCCACCAGCACGTTCATCATCGTCTGCATCATGTGCTCAACGCTATGGAGATCGACTTCGCGGCGGAATGCGGTGCGCCGCCCACCTCGGCTGCGGAAAACCACAGCCCCCATCGCGACTGCGGAGAACCGCGTCTGTGGAGGGCCGGGGCCGCTCAGGTGCCGAGGTAGCGCAGTACGGCCAGCACGCGGCGGCTGTACCCGGTGGTGTGCGACAGCGCGAGCTTGTCGAACAGGGCGTTGACGTGCTTCTCCACCGCGCTCTGCGACACGTGCAGGGTCTGGGCGATGGAGGCGTTGGTCAGGCCCTGGGCCATGAGCTCCAGCACCTGGCGTTCGCGGGCGGTGAGCCGGGCCAGCGGGTCGGCATGGCTGGTGCGGACCAGCAGCTGGCGCACCACCTCCGGGTCGAACGCCGTCCCGCCCGCGCCCACCCGTTCCAGCGCGTCCAGGAAGTCGCCGACCTGGGCCACCCGGTCCTTGAGCAGGTAGCCGACGCCGTCGATGCTGCCGCTCATCAGCTCGGTGGCGTACCTCTTCTCGACGTACTGCGACAGCACCAGCACCTTGATCTCCGGCCGGCGCCGCCGGATCTCCAGCGCGGCGCGCAGGCCCTCGTCGGTGTGGGTGGGCGGCATCCGCACGTCGACCACCACCGCGTCGGGCCGCCCGCCGTCCACCGCCTCCAGGAGCGCGTCGGCGTCGCCCACCGCGGCCAGGACGTCGTGACCTTCCTCCTTCAGCAGCCGCACCAGGCCCTCCCGCAGCAGGGCCGAGTCCTCGGCCAGCATCACCCGCACGGCAGCTCCGCCTCGATCACGGTCGGCCCGCCGGGCGGGCTGGTCACGGTGAACCGGCCGTCCAGCGCGGCCACCCGCCGCGCCAGTCCGGTCAGCCCGCCGCCGGTGGCGTCTGCTCCGCCCATGCCGTCATCCTCCACTCGCACGATGACCATGGTGCCTTCCCGGCGTACTCCGATGGTGACCAGGGTGGCCCCGGAGTGCTTGGCGGCGTTCGTCACGGCCTCGCTGGCCACGAAGTAGGCGGCGGTCTCCACCGCCACCGGGGGCCGTTCCGGCAGGTCGCAGGTCACCGTGACCTTGACCGAGGCCCGCTCGGCCACCCCGGCCAGCGTCTCCGGCAGCCCGTGCGCGTCCAGCCCCGACGGGTAGACCCGCCAGGCCACCTCGCGCAGCTCCACCAGCGTCTGCTGGGCCTGCTCGTGCAGCTGCTCCAGCAGCTCGGGGCGGCCCCGGCGGGCACGTCCCGCGAGCATGGACAGCGCCACCAGCCGCTGCTGCACCCCGTCGTGGAGATCCCGCTCGATGCGCCGCCGTTCGGCGTCGACCGCCGCGACGACACCGGCGCGGCTCTCGGTCAGCTCGTCGATCCGCCGCCGCAGCGCCTCGGCCGGGTCGGGAGCGAGCAGCCGTACGGCCAGCCGCCGATCCAGTGAGTCCACCCCCACCAGGCCGGTCGCCTCCAGGAAGAGCAGGACGGAGCCCGACAGGAACATGTAGGCCAGCAGCGGCGGGGTGGGCAGCATGCCGTCGAACGCCTCCCCCCGGCTCCACGACCACACCAGCCTGGTCGCCACGTCGATGCCGAACATCAGCAGAAACACCACCAGGCCGCCCAGGACGCCCACGGGCACCCGGGCGGCCAGGAAGCGCCGCTCATCCCCCTCGCGCCGGTCGGGGAGGTCCAGGCGCAGTCGCCGTAGTTCCAGCCCGGTCAGCCACGCGGCCGCCGCGCGTACCGCGGGACGGTCGGCGAACGGCGCCGTCACCAGGACGAAGAGCAAACCCAGAAGGGCGGTGACCGCACCGGCGGTCACCGCCCCGACGAGCCGCAGCCCGCTAGCCGTCCAGCGCATGCCGTCCCTTGCGTCGCTCACCCAGCCGCACGCCCACGAAGACCAGCACCGCCAGCGCCACCGCGGCGATGACCGCGTTGGTGCCCAGATCGACGTATGCCCGCACCAGCGACCAGTTCTCGCCGAGTGTCCAGCCGGCCAGCACGAAGACGGTGTTCCAGAGCAGGCTGCCGGCCGTGGTCAGGAGCGTGAAGACGCCCAGCGGCATGCGCTCCACCCCGGCGGGAACGGAGATCAGGCTGCGGAAGATCGGAATCATCCGGCCGAAGAACACCGTCTTGCGCCCGTGTCTGAGGAACCACGCCTCGGTCCTGGCGATGTCGGAGACCTTCAGCAGCGGGATCCGGGCGGCCAGGGCCAGCGTGCGCTCGCGGCCGAGCAGCGCGCCCACCTGGTACAGCGCCAGCGCCCCGATCACTGATCCGGCGGTGGTCCACAGCAGCACGGCGAGCAGGCCCATCTCCCCCTGGGAGGCGGTGAAACCGGCCAGCGGCAGGATCACCTCGCTGGGGAGGGGCGGGAAGAGGTTCTCCAGCGCGATCGCGATCCCGGCTCCCGGGGCGCCGAGCATCTCCATCAGGTGAATCAGCCATTCCGTCATGCGTCCGAGACTAGGAACGGTCAGGGTACGGCCACCATGAGGCGCGTGGCCGTTCAGGGGTGTGGAAAACCACAGACGCCGTGGCTCTTCGCGGCGGCAGGGGCGCGCCGTCAGGAGAGCCGGAGCGTGCCGCCGGAGAGCCGGCCGCGCCGTCAGGAGAACCGGGGCGTGCCGCCGGAGAGCCGGCCGCGCCGTCAGGAGAAGTAGACGCCGATGCGGTGGCCGCCGATCTCGTGGACGTCGATGTCGAGGTCGTACACCGCGTTGAGCACCTCCGGCGTCATCATCTCCACGGTCGTCCCCTGCGCGACCACCGAGCCGTCTTTCATGGCCACGATGGTGTCGGAGTGGCAGGAGGCGAAGTTGACGTCGTGCACGACCATGACCACGGTCTTGCCGTAGTCGTCGGCCATGCGCCGCAGCCGGCGCATCATCTGCGCCGAGTGCCGCATGTCGAGGTTGTTCAGCGGCTCGTCGAGCAGGACGTAGTCGGTGTCCTGGCAGAGCACCATGGCCACGTGGGCGCGCTGCCACTGGCCGCCCGACGGCTGGTCCAAGTGCCGGTCGGCGAGGTCGCCCAGCTCGAAGTGGTCGATGGCCTCCTCGACGAGGTCCCGGTCGGCGGCGGTGAGGCGGCCGCCCGAGTGGGGGAAGCGGCCGAAGGCGACCAGTTCGCGCACGGTGAGCCGTACCGACAGGTGGTTGTCCTGCCGGAGTACGGCCAGGCGCCGGGCCAGCCGGTCACCGGGCGTGGTGGCGACGTCCATGCCGTCCACGGTGACGGTGCCGCCGTCGGCGGGGACGAGCCGGCTGACGACGGACAGCAGCGTCGACTTGCCCGCATCGTTGGCGCCGATGACGGAGGTCACGCCGCCCGGGGCGATGGTCAGCGACACCCCGTCCAGGACGACGGTCTCGCCGTACCGTTTGGTGACGTCCTTGATCTCGATCACCGTCGTGACTCCCGGATGAGCAGGGCGATGAAGTAGACACCGCCGGCGAAGTTGATGATCACGCTGAGCGCGGTGTCCATGGTGAACACCCGCTCCAGCACCAGTTGCCCGCCGACCAGCACGGTCACCGCGAGCAGCGCGGCGGCTGGCAGTACGGTGCCGTGGCGGAACGTGCCGGTCAGCTGCCTGGCGAGGCTGGCGACCAGCAGGCCGAGGAAGGTGACGGGACCCACCAGCGCCGTGGACACCGACACCAGCACCGCGACGACGACCAGGACCCGGTTGACCACCCGGGCGTGGTGCACGCCCAGGTTGAGCGCGTGGTCGCGGCCGAGGGCGACGACGTCGAGCCGGGGAGCGAGTCTCGCGGTCCACACCGCCGCCGCGGCGACGAGCAGCGCGGAGAGGGCGAGCAGGTCCGGGTCGACCTGGTTGAAACCGGCGAACAGGCTGTCCTGCAGCACCACGAAGTCGTTCGGGTTGATCAGCCGGGAGGCGAGTGAGGACAGGCTGCCGAACAGGGTGCCGAAGACGACGCCGGCGAGGACCAGGACGTACAGGTCGCGCCCGCCGCGGCCGAACAGCAGGCGGTACAGGGCGCCGGCGAACAGCACCATCGCCGCGACCTGACCGGCGAACAGCAGCCGGGGGTCGGCCGAGCTGAGCGTCAGCGCGCCGAACAGGAACACGATCAGCGTCTGGATCAGGACGAAGAGCTGGTCGAAGCCCATGACGCCGGGTGTGAGGACGCGGTTGCCCGTCACGGTCTGGAACAGGACGCTGGAGCAGGCCACCGCGGTTCCCACCACGATCATCGTCGCGATCTTCCGGGTTCTGAGGCCCAGGGCGTACTCCCAGTCGCCGGTGAGCCCGATCAGGCAGAATCCCGCGACCGCGGCGACGGCGAGCAGCGCGAGGACGGCGAGCACGCGGCGTTCGCGGTGGCGCGCGGCCGTCTGCGCGGGGGAGAGCCCTCTCGGGGCCGCCGGCGGTGAGGTCCGTGCCGTGGCAGGGGAAGCCGGGGACACCGGGGCCGGGGCCGGGGACGGGGGTGAGGGCGTCATCGCAGCCCCATCCGCCTGCCGCCGCGCAGCAGCAGCGCCAGGAACAGGACGCTGCCGACGACGCCGACGACGGTGGAGACCGGGATCTCGTAGGGGAACCTGACGAGCCGGCCGGCGACGTCGCACAGCAGCACGAGCAGCGCTCCGGCGAGCGCGGTCGCGGGCAGCGCGTGGCGCAGGTTGTCGCCGAGTGCCAGGGTCACGAGGTTGGGCACGACGAGGCTGACGAACGGGATCTGCCCGACGGTGACCACGACGACGGCGGTGATGACCGCGGCGAGCACGAGGCCGGTGTTGACCACCCTGTCGTAGCGCACGCCGAGGTTGACGGCGAAGCCGCGGCCCATTCCGGCGACGGTGAACCGGTCGGCGTACAGGTAGCCGAGCGCGGTCACCGCGCCGGCGACCCACAGCAGCTCGTACCGGCCGCGCAGCACGCCGGAGAAGTCGCCCGCCGTCCACGCGCCGAGGCTCTGCAGCAGGTCGGCCCGGTAGGCGAAGAACGTGGTGGCGGCACCGATGACCCCGCCGAACATGATGCCGACGAGCGGCACGAGGATCATGTCGCGGAAGGTCAGCCGGCGCAGGATCCACACGAAGAAGAACGTCCCGAGCAGCGCGCACCCGACGGCCATGGCCATCTTGACGAGAACGGCCTCGCCGCCGGCGAACAGCGTGACCTAAGAAATGTGTACGCAGAGCGCACCTCTCGCATCAGGGCGTCAGTGGAGGTGATCTCCCGTGAAGGAGGGGACGGGGACGGAACCGATCGCCGCGTCGGCTCCCGTGAAGGAGGGGCGGAGCCGGTCGCCGCGTCAGGCCGGCGGTCGCCGCGCCCGTGGTCCGACGACGTCCGGCGGGCGATCCGTGCCGGCCCGCGGCGGCGTGCCGGGCCGTACGGCCTTACCGAAGGCTTTCCCAGAATCGGATCTTCCTCACTATTGTGATCTCCATCCGGTCGAGTGAGGGGAGGGCGGGCGATGGCGGCGGACGGGTCCGGGGCGTCCCTGGGCAGCCGGTACGTGCTCCTGGACGAGATCGGCGCCGGCGGGATGGGAAGCGTCTGGCGGGCGCGGCACCGGGACACCGGTGAGATCGTCGCGGTGAAGCTGCTGCGCGACGGCCTCGCCGGCGACGAGGACCTGGTCCTGCGGTTCGTGCAGGAACGCAACGTGATGCGGAGCCTGCGCCACCCCAACATCGTCACGCTGCGCGACTTCGTCATCGAGGGCGAGCGGCTCGCCCTGGTGATGGACCTCGTCGAGGGCGGGGACCTCCGCGCCCTGCTCCGGCGGCGCGGCACGCTGCCCCCGGCGGAGGCGGCCGGGCTGATGGCCCAGGTCGCCGATGCACTGGCGGCGGCGCACGCGCTGGGCATCGTGCACCGCGACGTCAAGCCGGGGAACGTCCTGCTCGACGGGACCACCGGGCGGACGCGGCTGACGGACTTCGGCGTGGCCCGCATCGTCCACGGCCCCGGGCTCACGCAGACCACCTCGATCATCGGTACGCCCTCCTACCTGTCGCCCGAGGTGGCCGACGGCGGGGCCGCCACCCCGGCGGTGGACGTGTACGCCGCCGGGCTGATCCTGTACGAGCTGCTCGCCGGCCGCCCGCCGTTCGTCGGCGAGCACCCGATGGCCCTGCTCCGGCTGCACGCGACGGCCGCGCCCCGGAGGCTGCCCGGGATGCCGGACCCGCTGTGGCGGATCATCTCGGACTGCGCCGCGAAGGACCCGGCGGGACGTCCGCACGCGGGGGAGGTGGCCGCGGCGCTGCGCGGGGCCGCGCCGTCGCTGGCCGGGCTGCCCGCCCTGCCCCCGGTGGCCAGGGAGGACGCCCCGGCCGTCACCTCCGAGCCCCTTTCCGCGCCCGCCGGTCGTCCGGATCCGGCCGTCCAGGGGACGCCTCCCGCGTGGCACGTCGCCGGTCCGGGTCCGGCCGCCCACGGGATGTCCGCCTCGCCGCACGTCACCGGTCCGGGTCCGGCCGCCCACGGGATGTCCGCCTCGCCGCACGTCACCGGTCAGGGTCCGGCCGCGCGCGGCGCCGCGGCTCCCCCCGGGAACGCGGTACGCCCGGGGCCGGATGCCGGCGGGGCCGTGCCCCCTCCGGCGGACGGCGCTCACCCGGGCGCCCGGGAGACCGCGGCGCCCGGGGCGGGCCCGATCGCCTCCGGGGGTGAGGGAGCCGGGACGCCGGCGCGGCGTGGGCCGTTCCGGAGGCCGGCCGTCCTCGCGGCCGTCGGCGCGGCGCTGGCGCTCACCGCCGCGGCGGTGGCCTTCGCGGCGCCGTGGCGGGCCTCCGACGCCGAGGCGGCGGGGGACGGGGTCGTCGCGGAGGCGGAATCGACCGGCGGACCGGTCGACGGCACGGTGACCGCCACCCTGGGGGGCTCGAAGGAGAAGTCGCCCGGCCCCTCGCCGAAGGACCCGAAGGACCCCAAGGACCTGAAGGACCCCAAGGACCCCAAGGACCCGAAGGGCTCGAAGGACCCGGAGGAACGGCCGGCGCGAAGCCGTACCACGGAGACGGCCGCTCCCACGCGGCCCGCGAGGCCGAGCCCGGAGAAACCCGCCGCGCGCCGTACCCCGAGTCCGGAGCCCCACACCGCCGAGCCGGAGCGGTCGAAGAGCGCGACCGAACCGGAACCGGCCGGCAAGCGTACGGCGGAGCCCCCGCGTCAGGTCACGGAACCGGGCTGGCGCTGCCGCCAGTGGATCTCCACCGGCACGGGCACCGGCACGGAGATGTCGCCCTGCATCACCATGGTGGGCGACGTCTTCCACCTCATGGGACGGATCAGGGGATCGAGTTCGGTCCGCTCGGACGTCCACGTCCAGCTGTACGACACCGACAACGACGGCAACATCTCCCAGCCCTTCATCTGCGCGGGCGTCGCTCCGCCGAGCGACGGCGCGATCGCCACGTGCGGGCCGTTCACCGTGACGGTCCCGCGCATCGGCACCAAGCACGACGTCCGCCAGCGGTGGAGGCGGGCGGGTACGGCCTCCTACAGCGGCGGCGTGGAGAGCCCCTGGATCCTGTGGTGATCCGAGGGGAGCCCTCGCCGGTCCCGCGTCTCGCCGGGACGCCGCGCGCCGCCGGGTGGAGCCCCGCGCTCCGGGTCCGGGAGCGGACCGGTGCGGCGGGGCCGGGCGCGCGGGTCAGTGCGAGGGGGTCAGGGCGCGCGGGTCAGCGCGACGGGGTCAGGGCGCGGAGCCGTTCGTCCAGTTCGTTCCGGTAGAAGTCGATGAAGCCGTCGGGGTCGGGCCCGGCGTTCTGCATCACCAGGTGGTCGAAGCCGGCGTCGACGAACCCCTGCGCCTTCTCGACGTACCGCGCCGGGTCCGGCCCGCAGGCGAACTGCGCGCGGATGTCGTCCTCGCGGACGGTGGCGCTCGCGGCCTCGAAGTTGACCGGGTTGGGCAGCTCGCTCATGACCTTCCAGCCGGTCACCGCCCACCGGGACGTCTCCAGGGCGGCCCTTACCGCATCCCCCTCGTCCGACGCCCACGCCACCGGGACCTCGGCGTAACGGGGACCGTCGCCGCCGGCCTCGCGGTAGTGCCGGACGAGGTCGGGCTTGTCCTCGGTGGCGAACAGCCCGTCCCCCAGCTCGGCGGCGATCCGGGAGGCGTGCGGGCCGCCGGACGCCACGATGATCAGTGGGGCCTCATCGGGCAGATCGAACACCCGGGCGTCCTCCAGCCGGAGGTACTCGCCCTCGTAGGACCGGTACCCGCCCTGCCACAGCAGCCGGATGATCTCCAGCGCCTCGCGGAGCATCTCGTGGCGCACCTGCACGGTGTCGGGGAACCCGAGGCCGACGACGTGCTCGTTGAGCCGTTCCCCGGACCCGATGCCCAGGGTGAAGCGCCCGCCGGACACCAGGGCCGTCGTCGCGGCGGCCTGGGCGATGATCGCCGGGTGGTAGCGGATGGTCGGGCAGGTCACGCCGGTCGCCAGCCCGATGCGCTCGGTCTTCGCCGCGATGGCGCCGAGCACCGTCCAGGTGAACGACGAGTGCCCCTGGACGTCCAGCCAGGGGTGGAAGTGGTCGCTCATCTCCACGAAGTCGAACCCGGCGTCCTCGGCGCGTACGGCCTGCCGGATGAGGTCGTTCGGGCCGAACGCCTCGGACGCGAGCTTGTAACCGATCTTCATCCGCACTCCACCCCCGGGGCCCGGCCGCGCCTCGTGGACCGATGCGGGCAGGTTCCTGCGCAGTCCTGTTTTCGCAGGTCAATTCGCAGATTAAGTGGTTGATGCGGGGGAGGACGGGTTCTTTCGCCGCGTGTCGCCCGGCCACTTTCGCGGTATGCCCACGGTCGCCTCGCCGCCGGCGCACGGCCATCTCAGCCGGGCGCCGACCGATCTCCCACGCCGGGCGCCGGTCGGTCGACCGCGTCGGCGTCGGCTCAGAAGGCGCCGCGGGATCCGACGGCTCCGGCCCGGATCCTGGCCACCTGCGCCTCCAGGGACCGGACGTCGAACGGCATGGCCGAGGCCTCGAACTGCCGGCCCAGGGCGCGCAGCATGTCCATCCCCTCCCAGCAGGCGGCGAACTCCTCGTCGACCGGCTGCACCAGGTCACCGAGGACGTCGTCGACCCGGTGGCGCACGACGAGGATCCGCCACTGCGCGAGGAACCGGCTGAACTCCGCCAGCCGTTCGCCCGCCTCGGCGACCCCGGAGACGAACTCGCGCAGCGCCTCGTTCACCTGCCGTCCCCTGGCCGACATCTCCCGCACGTTCTCGTGTACGGCATCGCAGAGCAGGGGCACCTCGTCCAGCGAGGTCGACGGTGCGACGCCGTCCACGACCTCGGCGGCGAACGCGGCGACCATGTCGTTGTGCAGGCTCGCCAGCGCGATGCGGAAGCGCAGGTCCGTGACGTCCGAGCGCAGCGCGGCGAGTCCGGACACCAGCCGCTCCAGCGCGGCCACCGCGGTGCGCGTCGGCGTGACCATCACCCGGGCGACGTTGCGCAGCACCGGCGCGGTGCCGGCCACCATCTCGGAGGCCGACTGGGCGGCGGCGACCGCGCGGTCGAGCCGGCGGGCGACGTCGAGCATCCGGGTGGACGACCGCACGAGCCGGTCGCTCAGCAGCCGGTACCCCTCCAGCCGTTCCACCAGGTCGGCGAGGAGCTCCTCCAGCGCTCCCGCGCCGGTCAGCACCTCCGCGATCGGTCCCCGGGCCATGGGCCGGGCGTAGACCGCGGAGGCCAGCCGGCCGCGCGCCGCGACCTCGGCGGACAGCGCCTCGGCCAGGAAGTCGTCGTGCGAGCCGAATCCGAGCCCGTCCAGCAGGTGTCCGAGCCGCTCCGCGCCTGCCGCCGCGACGTCGCGGCGGTTCGCCGCGGGATGACCGGCGGCCTGCCGCTCGGCGTCGGCCACCTGCCGGTACAGCCGCTTGACCTCGCCGAACAGCTCCGACCGCGGCGACATCCGGACCGACAGGAAGCCCTGCGCCAGCGGGGTCATGGTGGCGAAGACCCAGTAGTGGCTGCCGTCCTTGGCGAGGTTCCGCACGTAGGCCCCCGCCGGACGACCGGCGAGCAGGCGGTCCCACATCATCCGGAAGACCCCGGCGGGCATCTCGGGGTGACGCACGATGTTGTGCGGGGCCCCGGTGAGTTCGTCGAGGGGGAAGCGGGAGGTCCGGACGAAGACCGAGTTGCCGCTGCGGATGAGCCCGCGCCGGTCGGTCGTGGAGAAGAAGAGCTCGTCGGAGCCGATGACCTGCTCCGTGCCTTCGGGCATGGTCAACGTAGTGAGGCTCATCGCCCACCTCTCGGTTCGTCTGCCGAGAAGGACGCCCGGCGGGTCTGCTGTCTTCGAAACCTTCGAAATGCTACCGACGGTAGTGGAAGCCCTGTTCCCCGGGCGGTCCGTGACCGCTCGGGATATGTCTTGATCTGCGCCGATGCCGTGAGTGGGGATGTTCTCCCGGTGGCCCTGCGTAGCCGTCGTGCGGTGCGTCCAGGTCGTGTGTCCCCGCGGAGCCGTCCGGCGTGCGCCCCGGGCCGCGCCGGCGGGACGGTCGGACGTCCCCGGCCGGTCCCGTGGAACGATTCCTCCGGCCGGTCGCGCGAGGTGAATGAGGAAAGAATCCTTCCGCATTGCCTCGTATGTTCTTCGTTGTCAGCCCAGACGAGCGGAGGAGACCGCAATGACGTTTCTCGTGACCGGAGCGACCGGAACCGTCGGCCGCCACATCGTGGACGAGCTCGTCCGGGACGGCCGGCGGGTGCGCGCCCTGACCCGCGACCCGGGCCGGGCCGCCATGCCCGCCGGGGTGGAGGTCGTGGCCGGTGACCTCACCGTGACGGACAGCCTGGTGTCCGCGTTCGACGGGGTCACCGGGGTTCATCTGATCAACTTCGGCGGGGACGACTACGGGCTGCTGCGGAACGGCCGGGAGATCGCCGAGTTGGCGGTCAAGGCGGGTGTGCGCCGGGTCACCGTCCTGGGCGGCTGGGACCAGGGCACGCTGGAGCCCGCCGTACGGGCCGCCGGCCTGGAGTGGACCTTCGTGTGCCCGACCGAGTTCATGTCCAACGCGTTGGGGTGGGCCGAGCCGATCCGCACCGAGGGGGTGGTGCGCGAGCCGTTCGGCGACGCGACCACCGCCATGGTCCACGAGGCCGACATCGCGGCCGTGGCCGCCAGGGCGCTGGTGGAGGACGGCCACGCGGGCAGGACGTACGGCCTGACCGGTCCCGAGCGGTTGTCCATCCGGGACAAGGTCCGCGTCATCGGTGAGATGATCGGCCGGCCCGTCGGGTTCGTCGAGCTGACCGAGGAGCAGGCGCGCGAGCGGATGGCCGCCGAGGGGCAGCCGCAGGAGCTGATCGACTTCCTCATCGGCGTGTTCGCCAACGTGCCGGAGGAGCCCAACATCGTCAACGACACCGTGGAGCGGGTCACCGGCCGCCCGGCGCGCACGTTCGCCCGGTGGGTCGCCGAGCACGCCGACGCCTTCCGCCCCTGACGGGCGTCCGGACGCGACTCGCCATCCGGCCTGGGAACCGTCCGGGCGGGAATCGCCGCCCGGACGCGACTCGCCGTCCGGCCGGGAGTCACCGCCCGGACGGCTCCCAGGCCGGGGAGCGGCCGAGCATGCCGAGGATCACCTCGAAGCGGGAGGCGTCCGCGGGGGCGGCCAGGCCCGGCCGGAACGCCGAGCCCGGGGCGAGGCGCCGCTCGTCGTCCGGGATCGCCAGGGCGATCGGCCAGGCGGCCTCCACCAGGTCCGCGTCCGGGGTGAAGGGGACGCCGAGCGAGCGGGCGACGTCCCAGCCGTGCACGAGGTAGTCGATGAAGTGGAAGCCGATGGCCTGGGGCGCGGGGAACACCGCTCCCTCCCCGAACTCGGCCAGGGCGAAGGCGCGGTCCGGCACGCCGTCCGCGGCGAACGCCGCCGTCACCCGCTCGGCGGCCTCGACGTAGGCGGAGACGGCGCCGGCGCCGGGCGGACCGACCCGCCACACCTCCGGGTCGGCCCCGTGGCCCTCGGCCGCGGCGGCGAAACCGTGGTGCTGGGCGGTCATGTGGGCGAGCAGGTCCCCCAGTGTCCACCCCTCGCACGGCGTCGGTCGCGCGAGGTCGGCGGCCGACGCCCCGGCGACCAGGTCCATGCTCGCCCGGACCGCGCGCTCGTCCAGCTGCCGGATGTCCACGGCTTCTCTGATGTCCACGGTTGCCCCCAAAAGAAATAAGCAGATGCTTATAATCTACAGGGGCTTATCATCTGTCAAACGTATAGTGGGATGCCGTGACGGACCGCCCCGACCTGGCCGCGATGTTCCTCCCGCTGACCCGGGCGCTGATCGACGCCGAGCGGCCCGTGCTGGCCGAGCACGACCTGTCGATGTGGGCGTACGGCGTCCTGCTGGCGCTGGAGGAGGGGCCGCTGCGCACCCAGGCCGCGCTCGCGCAGTCCATCGGCGCGGACAAGACGCGCATCATCGGGGTGCTCGACGACCTCCAGCGCAGAGGGCTCATCGAGCGGGTCCCCGACCCCGCCGACCGGCGCGCCCGCCTCCTGTCACTGACCGCCGAGGGTCGCCGGCTGCGCGACTCCGCGCAGGCGGGCATCCGCCGCCGGGAGGAGCGCCTGCTGGCGCGCCTGCCCGAGGGCGACCGCGAGGGTTTCCTGCGGGCCCTGCGCGCGCTCGCCGCCCTGCCCCCCCACGAGATCACGGACCCCCCTCCTGAGGTCACGGACCCCTGAAACGGGACGGCGAGCGCGCCGGCGCCCTGAGCGCCCGTGGCCGGCGCGTCAGACGCGCTGCCACAGAGCAGGGACGTTCGGGGGCTCCCACCCGGCGTAGGCCGTGTGCGCCTGGATGCACCGGTAGGTGACGTCGCCGTAGGTGACCTGGTCGCCGGCCCGGTAGTTCGTCCCGGCCTTCCAGGTCCCGCCCCCGTTCGGCGGCGGGGTGATCGTCGGGGTCGGGCTCGGGCTGGGCGCGGCGACGTTGAGCACGAAGTCGAACGTCGCCTCCCTGCCCGACCCGACCGTGCGCACGGTCATGAGCAGAGCCGGGTTGTAGATCGTGTCGGTGTTGTTGCGGGGCTCACCGGGGAAGTAGAGCTGGGTGGTGAGCACCGGCCCGTTCGGCGCCTGGACCTTGACGTGGATGTGCCTGGTCCGGCCGGGGTACAGGCCCGGCACGATCGTGGTGAGCCGGAAGGCGCCCTGCGCGTCGCTGAACTGGTGGCCGCGGAAGGTGTAGCCCGTGTTGTCGTAGGCGCCGTTGTTGTCGGCCTGCCAGAAGTCCAGCAGCGCCCCTGCGATCGGGCGGCACGAGCGGCCGAACACGTATCCGCTGACGGTCAGCGGGACACCCGGCGTGCCGGGCCCGGCCAGTGAGGTCCGCAGCGGTGAGCCGGGCTTGAAGTAGGGGCCCTCGATCTGCTCGATCGTCGGGGCGTCGCCGTCGTCGCAGGCCGGGGTGAGGGGGAGCGGACCGTCCGTCACGGCGCTCGCCGGCGCCGTGGCCCGGCCGACCAGCAGCGGGGCGGCCGGTACGGCGACGAGGGCGGCCTTCAGCAGCGTCTTGCGGCTGATGCCCCCGCCTCCGTTCTCCTCGGCGTTCTCGGGTCGGGTGTTCTCGGCGTCCACGGTGGCCTCCTCGGGGGGTCGGGGAAACATGCCTCGCGTCCGGGCGGGCCCGCCTGCCCTGGCGGCACGCCGTACGGCCTGCCGGACGCGCCCGGCGCCGGAGGCCGGTCCGGACCGGCCCGGGTGTGACGGGGCCGTACGGTGACCGCGGGCCGGTCCGGACCCGGCGCTCCGGGTCGCCCCCAAGCTGTCATCGACTCCGGGGCCGGAGAACCCCACGATTTTGCATAACGTCGCCATATGCAGCCCCCGGCGGCGCCCTTCAGCGCCGCACGGCCTCGCCACGGGCAGCGCCGTGAGCGGCGTCCCTCTCGCCCGCCCGCGGCACGGCCGACCGTTCCCCTGCTGGGTTTCAAATCATTTTGGTTATTTCATGCCCGGTGTTCGTTTTCGGAGCGGCCGGGAACGCTAGCCGGACGACGAGAGGAGACCGAAGTGGAATACAAGGAGTTCGTCCAGACGGTCGCCGACCGCACGGTCCTGACGCGTGAGGAGGCGGCGGACCTCACCCGCGCGGTGATGCGGACGCTCGGCACCCGGCTGAGCTCCGGCGAGGCGCGCTACCTCGCCGAACGGCTGCCGGACTCCCTCGGGGAGCTCATCCCGGCAGAGGGCAGGAGCGAGCAGTTCGGGCTCGACGACTTCATCACGCGGGTGGCCCGGCACGCCGGCCTGAACACCGAGGCGGCCACCGAGGGCGTCCGGGCCGTCCTGAGGGTCCTCCGCGAGACCGTCAGCGACGAGGTCTTCGGCCACGTCGCCTCGCAGCTCCCCGGCGGCTTCGAGCGGATGGCCGGCTCCGCGACCTGACGGCCCGCGCCGGGCGACCGCCCCACCTTCCCTACCTGCGGTTTCATGCCTAAAGTAGTGATAAGGGCGTTCGTGATCAGCCGCTTCGGCCCGGCCTGCCGTACCGGTTGATCCCGGCGACGCCGTACGGGCGACGCCGTACGGGCGACGCCGTACGGGCGGTGCCACTCCGGCCCGCGCCGTACGGACGGGCCGCCGGGGTCCGCCCGGACGGCGGGCCCGCCCGAACGAGTCCCCGGGGAACGAGCGAGTCCCCGGGGAGAGCGGGGGCATCCATGACGACCGACCCGCCGCTGGGCGCCGGGCTCTACGAGTTCTCCCCCTTCCCGCACATCGCGGACTACGCGTTCCTGTCCGACTGCGAGTCCACCGCGCTCGTGGCGCCGAGCGGGAACGTCGAATGGCTGTGCCTGCCGAGGATGGACTCGCCCAGCGTGTTCGCCGCCGTGCTGGACCGGGACGCCGGGGGGTTCCGGATCGGCCCGACCGACCTCAGGGTGCCCTCCGCGCGCCGGTATCTGCCCGGCACCATGGTGCTGGAGACGAGCTGGGGCTCGCCGACCGGCTGGATCGTGGTGCGCGACGCGCTGCTCATGGGCCCGTGGCACCACGAGGACGAGCTGTCGCACACCCACCGCAGGGCCCCGACCGACTACGACGCCGCCCACGTGCTGCTCCGCACGGTGCGCTGTGTCAGCGGGGAGATGCAGGTCACCCTCGACTGCGAGCCGGTGTTCGACTACGGCCGCAGGCCGGCCCGGTGGGACTACACCGGCCAGAACTACCACCAGGGCGTCGCCCGCGCCGACGGGACCGATCTGGAGCTCACGCTGACCACGGACATGCGCCTGGGGTTCGAGAAGGCGCGGGCCAAGGCCCGCACCCTGCTCCGGGAGGGCGAGACACGGTTCTGCGCGCTCTCCTGGACCGCCCACGAGCCGCCCCGCACCTTCGAGGACGCGTACGGCAGGCTCGTGTGGACCGCCCATCACTGGCAGCACTGGCTCGCCAGGGGCAACTTCCCCGACCACCCGTGGCGCGGGTTCCTGGAACGCAGCGCCCTCACCCTCAAGGGCCTGACCTTCGCCCCGTCCGGCGCGCTGGTCGCGGCGGCGACGACGTCCCTGCCCGAGACCCCGGGCGGGGAGCGCAACTGGGACTACCGCTACACCTGGATCCGCGACTCCACCTTCGCGCTCTGGGGCCTGTACACCCTCGGGTTCGACTGGGAGGCCGAGGACTTCTTCGCCTTCATCGCCGACGTCGCCGAGCGCGACAGCGAGCTCCAGGTGATGTACGGCGTCGATGGGGAGCGCGACCTGAGGGAGCACGTCATCGAGCGGCTGGGCGGCTACGAGGGGGCCAGGCCGGTCCGGGTGGGCAACGCCGCCTACAAACACCGCCAGAACGACGTCTGGGGCGCCGTCCTGGAGTCCTTCTACATCCACACCCGGTCCCGGGACCACCTCGACGAGCGGATCTGGCCGGTCCTGAAACGTCAGGTGCAGTCGGCCATCAAGTACTGGCGGGAGCCCGACCGCGGCATCTGGGAGGTGCGCGGCGAGTGCCGGCACTTCACCTCCTCCAAGGTCATGTGCTGGGTGGCGGTCGACCGGGGCGCGCGGCTCGCCCGGCTCCGCGACGACCCGAAGCTGGCCGAGGAGTGGCGGGCGGTGGCCGACGAGATCCACGCGGACGTGTGCGCCCACGGCGTCAGCGAGCGGGGGACCTTCCGGCAGCACTACGGCACCGATGTGCTGGACGCGTCGCTGCTGCTCATCCCGCTCCTGAGGTTCCTGCCGCCGACCGACCCCCGGGTGCGCGCCACGGTGCTGGCCATCGCCGACGACCTGACCCTCGACGACCTCGTGCTGCGCTACGACCCCAAGGAGACCGACGACGGCATGGCCGCGGAGGAGGGGGCCTTCACGATCTGCTCGTTCTGGCTGGTGTCGGCGCTGGTGGAGATCGGGGAGTACACCCGGGCCCGCAAGCTCTGCGAGAAGGTGCTGTCCTTCGCCAGCCCGCTGGGCCTCTACGCCGAGGAGCTCGACCCCTACAGCGGGCGCCACCTGGGGAACTATCCCCAGGCGTTCACCCACCTCGCGCTGATCAACGCGGTCATCCACATCATCCGGGCGGAGCGGCGGCACGTCACCGAGAAAATGTGGCAGACCTCCGAGACGGAACCACTATGACCGTGCACGGCGCCTCGCGCAGCAGCGCCTGGCAGACCACGCCGAGGGGCAGCTCCACCGGGTCGTCGTCCCCGAAGTCGCCGATCACCACCAGGGCGGCGTCCTCGGCCGCCCGGTGCAGCAGCCGCGTGTAGGGGCGGGAGTCCACGGTGCTCTCGACCTCCACCCCGGGATACTTCTCCTCCCACACCGAGATGTCGCAGTAGAAGCGCTTGGCGAACGGCTTGGGGTCGTCGGTGCCCGCCGGGCACAGGCAGAACGCGGACAGCGGCACGCGCCTGATCCGTGCCGCCTCGAACGCGACCTTCAGCTCGCCCCGCTCCATGTGGGTGCTCTCCACACCCACCACCACGCGGCCCTCGCGCGGCCGGCGGAGGTTCTTGACGACCGCCACCGGGCAGTAGGCGTGCGCGGCGAGCTGCGCGGCGGTCGAGCCGATGCGCAGCTCCTCGAAACCGCCTGCTCCGCGCTGGCCGACCACCACCAGATCGGCGGCGGCCGCCTCGGCCAGCAGGGTGGCGGCGGGCGAGCCCATGTCGAGACGTCCCCTGACGTCCAGCCGCGGCGCCAGCCCCCGGGCGAGGTCGACCCCCCGGTCGAGGACGTACCGGCCCATGTGCGCCAGGACGTCCATCGTCGCGGGATCGACGAAGTTCACGGGGTACGGCTGCCGCCAGACGTGGCAGACGGACAGCGGGACGAACCGCATCCGCGCTTCCTCGACGGCCCAGCGCACCGCCTGCTCACTCGCCTCCGAGCCGTCGTATCCGACGACGATCAGACCTTCGTCACGTGCCCGCATGGCATCCCCCGCCCCGCTGTATGTCCCCTCTCTCTATGTTTGCCCCGTTTGCTGGTTATGGCGAGCATCGGGTCGGGAGACGCGCCTGGCGCGGCCGGCGCCGGGCATGGAGGCGCGCCGGCCGTGGCGGATGCCGGGCACGGAGACGCGGAGGATCAGGGGAAAGGGCCGGCCGCGGCCGGGAGGGGGACCGGCCGGAAGGGGGGCCGGATCAGGCGCGCACCATCGCGGCCTGCTCCGCGGGCGAACGCTCCTCCCGGGGACGGCCCTGCGGGCCGGACTCCGGTGCGGCGTCCCCCTCGGCGGAACCGGGCCGCTGCGGCCCGGCCTGCGTGGAACCCGCCTGCTCGGGACGGCCCTGATCCGGGCGGGCGGCCTCGGCGGGGGCCGCCGTGGCGTGGGCGGCGTCCGCGGCGGATCGGCAGGCGCAGTATCCGTTCGCCACGATCAGCCGGGCTCGCTGCGCCGTGTAGGCACGCGCGTCCGCGGCGGGCGGGACACCGTTGCAGGTGGCGCAGACAACGGGCTGACGATCCATGGGCGGGATTCCTTCCTGAGGGGGCCGCCGGACGATGAAGACCCGATCGGCTGACTGCTCCTGCCCAGAGGAGAAGGAGTGAATCTCCCTGTCGGGACTTCCATCGTACTTCGTGTCATAGAGCGATCATGCGGATACGGAAAGCGATCTTGGGGTGTTCGTCGCGCCTCCGGGGGAGAACTCCCGTCACTATAGGGTTTTTCCGAAACAGCGGGTGAACTAGTGTTCGATTATGCCGAAGATCCTGCTCCTCGTTGACGTCCAGCGCAACATGCTTGAACCTCCGGGCCCGGTGCCCGCCGCGCGGGAGGTCTCGCTCGCCCTCACGACCCTGCTGGAACGCGCCCGTACGGCCGGCGCGCCCGTCGTCTTCGTCCGGAACAACGGAGGGGAGGGCGACCCCGACCTCCCCGGCACCCCCGGCTGGGAGCTCGTCCACGACGTGCTCCCCGGCGAGCACGTGATCGACAAGCACAGCCCCGACGCCTTTCTCGGCACCGGCCTCGCGTCGCTCCTGCAGCCTGCGGCGCCGCTGGTCGTCGCGGGGATGCAGAGCGAGTGGTGCGTGCGGGCCACGGCCCTGGCGGCTCTGGAGCGGGGCCACCCGGTCACCCTCGTGCGCGGCGCCCACGCCACCTACGACGCCGGCGAGCCCGCCGCGGCCGTCTCCCGGAGGGTCGAGGAGGAGCTCGCCGCCGCGGGCGTCCGGATCGCCGATCTCGACGAGGTCACTATGTCGTGACCGTGTTCTTCGTGGTCCTCCCGGCGCCGTTCTTCGTGGTGTCCTGGGTGATGACGGGCCGCTCCCCGCCGAGCGGGCGCCTCCGCAGCAGCGCGTTGGCGGCCACCGCGACGCACACCAGGCCGAGCAGGAGGCCCCAGCTCACGTCGGTCAGGTGGTGCATGCCCCGGTACATCCGCGAGTAGGCGATCATCAGGGGGATCCCCAGACCGACCGCCCACCACAGCACGTTGAGGATCTTGTAGCGGTGGGTGTGCAGGGTCAGTATCAGCGCGAGGCCGCAGTAGAAGGCGACGGCCGCGCTGGTGTGGCCGGAGGGGAAGCTGGAGGTGGGGGGCGCGGGGTCCAGGTGCTGCACCTCCGGCCGCTTGCGCTGGGCGAAGACCGTGGCCAGCAGGAAGATGGCCGACTGGGAGAAGACGGCCAGCGTCAGGAAGGCCGACTCGTTCCAGCGCTTGAACGCCAACCGGAAGACGATGATGAGCACCGCGGTGCCGGCGATGATCGTCGGCATGTCGGAGAAGGCGGTGAAGGTGTCCGTCAGCGAGTTCCAGAAGGCGTTGCGGTCCTTGGTCATCGCCGCGTTGACCCCCTCGTCGTTCGCGATGAGGGTCGTGGTCTGCAGGACCTTGGTGATGAGGAGCCCGACGCCGATCGTCAGGGCGGCCATGAGGACGAGCGGCAGGAGGATGAGGCGCGCCGCGTTCTTGAAGTCGATCGACGTTTTCGACATGGCGCGCGAACTACCCTAAAACATCTCCTCAGAACGTTCCGGCTCGACACCTTCCTTGTGCGGTTCGACCGGCCTGCGGCCTTCCTCGCGCCGCCAGCTCTCGAACCCGGCGACGGTCCCGGCGACCACCACCACGCCGAGGGTGAGCCCGGCGGTCACGTCGCTGAGCCAGTGGACGCCGAGCGCCACCCGCGTGTAGGCGACGAAGATCGAGATGGCCGCCGCGACGATCCACGCGGTCATGCGCGCGGCCGTGCTCCTCAGGTACGGCAGCAGGATGAGCACGAGGACGCACACCCCCGTCGCTGCCGCCATCGCGTGCCCGGAGGGGAAAGAGGCGCCCGGCGCCGTCGCCACCGGGTCGGGCAGGACGGGCCGCGCCCGGTTCACGATCTCCTTGACCGCGAGGTTCAGCAGCCCGCTGACGGTGATCGTGACCACCGCCCACACCGCCAGCCGCCGGGCTCCGCGGTACCAGAGCCACAGGGCCGCGGCCACCACCAGCGCCCGCCACACGTTCGGCCCCAGCACCTCGGTCGCCACGCTCAGGAAGTGCGTGTAACGGGGCTCCGCGAGGGCGCGGATGTGCAGGCTCCGCGCCACGCTCTCGTCGAGGTCGTTCAGCGGGGTGAAGGAGGAGACGACGAACACCAGGAGCAGGATGAACGGCACGGCGAACAGCGCGACCAGGGCCACCGCGAGGGTGAGTCGCGTACCCAGACGGCGGTCCGACGCCTTCCTGTCATGGCGGCCGGGCAACTTGAGCATTCCCTACGGGTACCCGAGGACGCCCGGATATGCGTGGGAGACCGCAAAAGGGAAGCCGCCGGTTTCCGGTGTCCCGGTCGCGGTGACCGGGAGGCCGCCGTCAGGCGGCGCGCCGGGCCTCGCGCCGGGTGGTCCAGCGCAGAACGTCGCAGTGCCGCCGCTCGGCCTCGGCGAGGGCGGCCTCTCCGGCGTAGGAGTCGAGTACGGCACGCAGCCACGGCATCTGCTCGGTGACGTCCCGCCACGCCTGGGCCGGGTCACCCGCGCCGAGTTCGAGCAGCGCGTCCAGGTGCGCCGCGTAGGCGGTCCACCACTGGCGGCTCAGCTCGGCGAGGAACCCGCCCAGGCCGCCGAACTCCTGCTCGATCTCCGGCTCCCACCACGGCGGCACGGTGGTGGCGCCGGTCTCCTCCAGGTCGCGGAGGACGACACGGGCCAGGGTGCGCCGGCGGCGGACTGCTGCGGAACGTGACAGAGTGCTCATATGCCTCACTCTGCCGTCTTCCACTTGCTGATCACTTAAAACCCTGTTGACGGCGGTTGCGGGGGTGTGCCCGGACGGCGCCCGGGGTGTGCCGGACTGTGCCCGGGGATGTTCCGGAGCGTGCCCCGGGACGCGCCGGACGGCGGCCCGCCGGGAGCGATTGGCCCAAGGCACCGGACGGCACTAGTCTTTGCCGCAGATCATTCCGCCTTGCGTCCGCGGAGCTACCTCGGCTCGGAGGAAGCTTTTCCCATGGCTCAAGGTGATGGACCATCCCGGCCCGTCGGCTACGACCCGGACCCCTCGCGCGGTGTTCCCCGCGCCGGCGCGCGCGGGCGGCACGTCGACCGGCCGCCCGGAATCCGGCGGCCGGACCGGCCGTGACCGGGCTCCCGGCCCCGGCCCGGCCCGGCCCGGTTCACGAACCCGGGCGATCCGGTTCCCCGGCCCGGCCCGGTTCGCGGGATCCGATCGGTCCGGTTCCGGGTCCGGAACGGCCGTGAACGGCAGCCCGTGAAACCCCGGCAGGAGAGCGTCCCATTGGACTCGCGGTGGCCGCCCCAAAGGTAATAACCGTTATTTCTCCTATTTCTGGGCAGTCGTAACGCTCACGTCAAGTAGGTAGGCCGACGCTGAAAGGCGCCACACATATGACCCATGTCGATCCGGACTCACTGGTCGCGAGTCTCAGACGTCTCCAGACGGCCTCGTCCGCCCAGGGGAAGGGCATCGTCCACCAGCTGGAGCGGGCCGTGGACGTCGTGGACACCCTCTTCGGCTACTCGGGCGCCGGCCTGATGTTCGCCGAGGAGGGCGGCAAACTGCGCTACCTGGTCGCCACCGACGACCGGGGACGCAGCCTCGAAGGCGCGCAGCTCCACCTCGGCCAGGGCCCGTGCGTGTCGGCCTACGCGGAGAACACCGCGGTCACCTCGACCGACGTGCACTCGGACCCGCGCTGGCCGAAGCTCGCCGACCTGCTCCACCCCGAGGTGCGGGCGGTCGCCGGGGTCCCGGTACGGCTCGGCGGCGACCCCGTGGGCACCCTGAACGTCTACCAGTCGGAGCCGTACGAGTGGGACGAGTCGGATGTCCAGGCCCTCTACGCCTACGCGGACGTGATCGAGCAGCTTCTCAGCGCCGCGATGGCCGCCGAGGAGAAGAGCGCCCTGGCCGAGCAGCTCCAGTACGCCCTGGACTACCGGGTCGTCATCGAGCGGGCCATCGGCTACCTGATGGGCAAACACGACCTCACCGCGGCCCAGGCGTTCACCGGGCTGCGCAAGCGGGCCAGGGACAGCCGCCGCCGGGTGGCCGATCTCGCGGCCGAGGTGCTGGGCGAGGGGGCGGGCGAGCCGAGGTGAGCGCGCGCTCCGCGACGACCGGCCGGGGCGAGCAGGCACCCCGCGGCCGGCCGGGCCGGGCGGACGCCCCGCGGCGGACGGCGGGCACCCCGCGGCCGGCCTGAGCGGGCGTCCACCGGCGAGCCGTACCGCTCGCCGGGGGCACTAACCTGATCGGTGATGTATCGATTCGTGTTCACGCAGGTCCTCAGCCGCTTCGACCCGGAGGATGTGCACCATCTGACGGTCCGCGCGCTCCACCTCCTGTCGGTGACGCCCGCGGTCAAGCGGCTCGTCCACCGGCGGCTCGCCCCCCGCGACCCCGCCCTGCGCGTGCGGGCGTTCGGCGTGCACTTCCCCGGCCCGTTCGGGCTGGCGGCGGGCTTCGACAAGGACGCCGGGTGCGTGGAGGCCATGTCCGCGCTCGGCTTCGGCCACGTCGAGGTGGGCACGATCACCGCGCACGCCCAGCCGGGCAACGCCAGGCCCCGCCTGTTCCGCGTCCCCCGCGCCCGCGGCATCGTCAACCGGATGGGCTTCAACAACGCCGGGGCGGGCGCGGCGGCCCGGGTGCTGAGCCGGCCGCGCGGGGTCCCGGCCGTCGTGGGCGTCAACATCGGCAAGACCAAGGTCGTGCCCGAGTCCGAGGCCGTCCAGGACTACGTCACGAGCGCCAGGGAGCTCGCCCCGCTGGCCGACTACCTCGTCGTCAACGTCAGCTCCCCGAACACCCCCGGCCTGCGCGACCTGCAGGCCGTCGAGCTCCTGCGGCCGCTGCTCGCGGCGGTCAAGGAGGTCGCCGACGCCACCCCCCGCCGCACCCCGCTGCTGGTCAAGATCGCTCCGGACCTGGCCGACGACGACGTCGACGCGATCGCCGACCTGGCCCTCGATCTCGGCCTCGACGGCATCATCGCCACCAACACCACGATCCGCCGCGACCTGGACGCCGCCGGGCGGGGCGGCCGGCCCGACGAGCACTGGAACGAGACCGGCGGGCTGTCCGGCCGTCCGCTGAAGGACCGCTCGCTGGAGGTGCTGCGCAGGCTGCGCGCCCGGGTGGGCGACCGCCTGACGCTCGTCTCGGTGGGCGGCGTGGAGGACGCCGACGACGTCTGGGAGCGCCTGCTCGCCGGGGCCACCCTCGTCCAGGGCTACAGCGCGATGATCTACGAGGGGCCGCTGTGGGCCCACCGGATCCACCGCGAGCTGTCCCGCCGGCTGCGCCGCCGCGGCGTCACCGACCTGCGAGAGGTCATCGGCCTCACGGCGACCGGAGCCGATACCCTCACCGGAGGAAACGAGGGTTGGAGGCGCTGATGAGTGTGATCACGTATACCGTCACCGGGATGACCTGCGGCCACTGCGTCAGCTCGGTCAAGGAGGAGGTCGGCGAGGTCCCCGGGGTCACCGGGGTCGAGGTCGACCTGGGAAGCGGCCGGGTCGAGGTCTCCGGCGACTCCCCCGACGACGCGGCGATCCGCGCCGCGATCAAGGAGGCCGGCTACGAGGTCGCCGGCTGACCCGCGCCCCGGCCGGCGCGGGCCGTACGGCGCGGCGCCCCGGACCCGGCGTCGCGCGGACGACCCGCGCGGCCGGTCAGGCCCCGTCTCCGGCGATGCTGGGCCGCGTGGAGTCGGCGAGGTGGGTCATCTCCTCCAGCCGCCGCATGACCTCCTCCACCTTGACGGCCCGCGGCCGGTGGCGGCGGTGGCCCGCGCCGCCGAGCTGCCAGGGGCGCGGCCCGGACGGCGGGCGGTACTCGACGCCCAGCGCGTCCAGGCGGTCCAGGTGGCGGGTGAGCCGTTCCGGGAAGTCGGCGCCGGCCGCGCCGGACCAGGTGACCTCGGCCAGCGCGCAGCCGCGGGGCCAGGCGCGGTAGTCCACCGCCCGTCCGTCGGGCAGTCGCTCACTCCACAGCTGGAACTGCGCCCCCAGCACGCGCCCGCGCTGCCCGGCCGTCCACGAGGACGGCGCCGGGTCGAAGGCCGCCACGTCCGCCAGGGTGATCGCGTCACCGATGGCGATCGGCTCGTCCTCCGAGGCGGACTCGGCGTAGTCGAAGTACAGCGGGAAGACCGGCGTCTGCACCACGTCGTGGCCCGCCTCGGCGGCGCGCCGGGCCACTCCCGTCCCGCGCCAGGGCATCACGATCGTGTCGGTCCGCAGCGCGCCGCTGACGAACGCCTCGTCCCAGACGACCGCCCGGCTGCCCCGCCCGGCCAGCTCGTCCGCCAGTCGCCGCAGGAACCAGGCGTGCAGGTCGCTCGGCTCGGCGAGCCCCAGCTCCTCGCGGAACGCGGTGATGGCCGGTGAGGCGGCCCAGTCGTCCAGCACGCACTCGTCGCCGCCGATGTGCACGTAGGGCGTCTCGCCCAGCGCGCCGAGCAGCTCGTCGAACACGGCGGTCAGGAACTCGATCGTCTCCGGCAGCGGGGACAGGATCGCGGGGGAGATGCCCCAGCGGTCCAGCACGGTGAAGGGCGCGGGCTCCCGGCCGTCCGCGGCCCGCGCGCCGAGCGAGGGGTAGGCGGCGAGGATCGCCGAGGCGTGACCGGGCACGTCGATCTCCGGCACGACCGTAACGGCCCTGGCCCTGGCGTAGGCGGCGATCTCCGTGAGGTCGCCGAGCGTGTAGTGGCCGCCGTGCGGCACCTCGTCGAAGGCGTCCTCCTCGCCGCGGAGGCTGGTGATCGTACGCGGCCGGTGCGAGCCGATCTCGTGCAGCCGGGGCGCGACACGGCTCTCGATCCGCCAGCCCTGGTCGTCGACCAGGTGCAGGTGGAGCCGGTTCAGCTTGTGCGCCGCCATGAGGTCGACCATCCGCAGCACCTCGCGCTTGGGCAGGAAGTGCCGTGCCACGTCCAGATGGACTCCGCGCCAGGAGAACGCGGGCGCGTCCTCGACCCGGCCGCACGGCACCGTCCACGAGTCGCGGGCCGTCGCGGCGCGGAACGCCTCGGCGCCCAGCGCCTGCCGCAGCGTCTGGCCCGCGTAGAACGCGCCTGCCCGGCCGCCGGCCGTGATCCGGACACCCTCGGGCGTCACCTCCAGCGCGTAGGCCTCCTCGCCCAGCGCCGGGTCCTCCGTCACCGTGACCGGCCCGTGCCCGGCGGGACGCAGGTCCAGCACGGGCAGCGCCCGGCGCAGGGAGTCCACCGGTCCGACGGGGCCCGTGACGCCCGCCCCGGAGGGAAGGTCGAAGGACCCGCCGGTCCGGTCGAAGCGGACAGGACGCGGCAGAAGATCAGTCATGCCTTCAGATCATGCCAATCCCGGCCGGACCGCGCACCCCCCGGACGGTCCGGCGGCGAGGCCGCGTGTCACCTCAGGTAGGTCTGCAGCCCGTTGGCCAGGGCGGTGGCGATCCGCTGCCGGAATTCCGGGCTCTCCAGCTTGGCGGCGTCACCGGCGTTGCGCATGTTGCCGGTCTCGATGAAGATCTTCGGAACCGTGGAGAGGTTCAGCCCGCCCAGGTCGTTGCGGAAGCTCAGCGCCTTGGAGCCGACGTAGGTGGAGTACGGGATGCCGGTGCCCGAGCGGTAGGCGTTCCTGACGTCGATGCCGAGCCGCCGGGAGTCGGCCACCACCGGGTCGACCGGGCCGCCGATCTTCTTCGGAATGATCACGTGGAAGCCGTGGTCGGCCGGGCCCGCGCCGTCGGCGTGGATGGAGATCGCCGCGTTCGCCTTCGCCTTGTTGCCGATGGCGGCCCGCTCGGTGATGCATGGGCCCACGCCGTTGTTGCCGTGCCTGGTGAGCTTCACCGTCGCGCCCCGGCTTTCGAGGATCTTCTCCAGCCGCCGGGAGACGTCCCAGGTGAAGGCCGCCTCGCTGTAACCGCTGTTGGTGGCGGTGCCGGTGGTGTCGCACGCCTTGCGCTGGGTCAGGACGTCGACCTGCTTGTTGATCTTCGCTGGGTACTTGTAGTTGGCCCCGTTGTGGCCCGGGTCGATGACCACGGTCTTGCCGCTCAGCGGCTTCGCCGAGGTGGTCCCGGCCGCCGGCGGGGTGGTCCGCGCCGTGGTCGCCGGGGCTGTCTCCGCCGCGGGACCGCTCGGGGCCGTCGCCGGATTCGCCGCGCGGGGCGCGGGCTCCGCGTCACGCGCCGGACCCGCGGCGGTGGCACCGCCACCGCACGCGGCGGCGCTCAGGCCGCAGGCGACGAGGGCCGTCGCCAGTGCTTTACTGGTCACGCTCATCCCCCTCGAAGGAGTCGTCAACCACCCAACTTACGTGGCTCGGAACGTGACCGGCGCCACCGTCACCAGACGTGGTCGCCCATCTCCTGTTTGGTGAGGAGCGAGGCGAGCTCCCGGGCGTCCTCGGCGTCCAGCCCCAGGACCACGCGCGGGCGCCCCCACGGATGGTCGATCGAATGGGCCACGTAACTCGCCACGGACTCGGCGCCGACGTCTCCGGCGCGGCCTCGGGCGGCCCTCCAGTGTGCCCACGCCCGCTCCAACTCGGCGGCCGCGCGCTGGGCGCATGAAACCAGTTCTGGATCACGCATCGTCAACCCCCTCCTGTCACACAGGAGTGAACACCGGTGGCTTTCCGCCACTTCGGGGGTTGACCAGGTCTTGACGGGAAACTGGGGCCCGCCTGGGCGCGGTGCGACGCATCCAGGCGGACGCCTCAGTCGGGAGCCGGGCCGGTGGTACGCCGTACGACCAGCCGCGGCGTCACCTGGCGCAGCCGCGAGGCCTTGCCGGGGTCGCCGATCCGGTCGCTGAGCAGCGCCGCGGCCGAGCGGCCCATGTTCCGGCGCGGCTGCTCGACGGTGGTCAGCGAGATCGGCGCGGTCCCCGCGAGGTGGGTGTTGTCGTACCCGATCACCGACAGGTCCTCGGGCACCCGCAGGCCGAGCTCGGCCGCCACGGCGAGCACGCCCATGGCGACCGTGTCGTTGGCGGCGAAGATCGCGGTCGGCCGGGGGGTGCGGGTGAGCAGGACGCGTGCCGCCGCCGCGCCGCCCTCCTCGGTGCAGTCGCCCTGCTCGACCATGATGTACGGCGCCAGCGCCCGGCGGCGCATCGCGACCAGGTAGCCCTCGCAGCGGAACCACCCCGAGGAGAACCGGGAGCCCTCGACGTGGGCGATCCGGCGGTGGCCGAGTTCCACCAGGTGGTCGATGGCCAGGCGGGCGCCGAGCTGGTCGTCGTCGACGACGATGTCCACGCCGCCGAGGTCGGTCTCGCGCTCGCCCACCACGACCGTGGGCGTGTAGGAGGTGGCCTCGATCAGCGTCTCGCTGGTGGGCGCGATGCCGAGGAGCACCAGGCCGTCCACCCGCAGCTCCAGGAACGCTCCCACGGCCTCGTCCTCGAAGGCGGGGTCCCACTGGCTGTTGCCGATGAGCAGCCGGAGCCCGTCGCCGTGCAGGCTCTCCTGCAGGCCGTCCAGGAACTCGGCGTAGAAAGGGTTGTGCAGGTCGGCGACGAGCGCGCCGACCAGGTGGGTGCGGCCCTCGACGAGGCTGCGGGCGACCGCGTTGGGCCGGTAGCCGAGCTCCCTGGCCGCCTGCAGCACGGCCTGCCTGCGGTGCTCGCTGACGTGCGGTGACCCGCGCAGGACGAGTGACACCAGCGACTTGGAGACGCCGGCGCGTTCGGCGACGTTACGGATCGTCGGCCGTGGGCGCGGTCCGTAGCCGTCGGGCGCGACGGGTTCGGTGAGCCCGCGGGCTCGGGTGGCGGTGACATTGATCGGCGGACCTGACATGGCTCTCCCCCGTGATGGTGGATGGGCACCTGTCACTCAAAACGATCGAGAACCCGAAGGGGTACGGCCTGTGTTCAGGAAGTCCGATCTTGCGATGGCCGCGGGTGCCGGGCCGTACGGGCGGGCACCGGGCGGCGTGCCGCGCGCAGGGCGCCTCTGACCAGGCGGGACGTCACCGGGGGAAGGCCGCCGAGGGTGTCGTCGGCGCGGCGTGGTGCGCGGGAGAACGGCGGCGGCCCGCCGGGCGGATCCGGGCGGGTCCGCCCGTCCGGTTACGGAGCGGATACGGAACGATCCACCGGACGGGCCGGGACGGCTCGCGACACGCGCGGACGGCCCCGGACGAGGCGGCCCGTACGGGGCGGAAGACGATCGGCGCGCGAGGCGCGGACGGCCCCGGGAGGCCCGGTCGGCCCCGGGTGCGCGCGGGCGTGTGACCCGGTGCGGACGGCACGGGCGGCACGGTACGACCGGTGCGGCCGGCGCCGTGCCGGGGCGGCGCCGGGCGGGCGGCGCCGCTCCCCACACAACCGGTGTGGTCTGCGCGCCCACGGCGTGAGCGCGCGGTTGGTCCCCCTAGTTTCTGAAGCGATCGATCCCCGTCTTACTCGGAACGCTGTTGCGGAATCCCCGCGAGCAGCGCCCGGACCTCGGTCTCCCGGTAGCGGCGGTGACCACCCAGGGTGCGGATGGACGTCAACTTGCCCGCCTTCGCCCACCGGGTGACGGTCTTGGGATCGACGCGGAACATGGTTGCGACCTCCGCCGGGGTGAGCAGCGGCTCTGCCTCGGGTGTACGAGCTGACATTTGTGCGGCCTCTCCTCCATGTGGACCGGCGACAGCGATCCTGCGACTTGACGCTTGTCACGGATGTCCGCTTATGGCCCCTTGCGTGCGGCTGTTCGGACCATATGCGGCATCACCCGATGTGACCATACAGCCACGTAGAGCGATTGGCGAGCCTTTGCGGGGCTCATCTCTCTTGTGCACCTGTTGTTGTCACGCTCGGTGATTCTAGCGACACGTTTCGTGGTATCGCAGTGAAAACGGCAAACTACTCAGTTCGTAGATGTGTCGCCGGTCATCGACTGAACTACTTATGCAGGTCAGAGGGATGATTTGCGACTCAGTTTGCTGATTCGAGAAGTTGTATTGATCTCCAGCGGAGAATCACCCGCCGGTACATGGTGAAGGCCAACTCTTCCTCGCCGGTTTCCAGACCCGTCAGGGCCGCCGAGACCTCCGCGACCGAGTGGTCGGCCTGCAGCGTGTCGTCGTCCATGAGGTGGACGATGCCGCCGTAGTCGAGCTCCACCAGCGAGTGGGGATGGAACTCCTCCAGCCAGCGCGCCACCTCCTCGATCCCGGAGATCAGCGTGTCGTCGCCCACGTGCCTGCGGACGATCTGCAGGGCGCGGGCGCTGCGGCGCCTGGCGTGGGCCATGGACGTCACGTAGATCAGGTTGCGCGTGGTGGTCGCGCCGCTCCGGGGCCGGCCGTCGTCCAGGACGAGCCACCGCTCGTTGTGGTCGAAGGGGACGAACCACTCCGTGGGAACGTGCCACGTCGAGGTCCGGATGTTGGTTCGCAGCGCCGCCGAACCGCCGCGCCGCTTGAACCTGTCGAAGTCGTCGGCCGTCTGCTGGGCGACGGTGAGCGGCACGAACCGCTCCGCGAGGCGGGCCGGCGTCGCCCCCCGGAAGCGGGAGAAGGCCAGCCACGACCTCAGCCGGCTCTGCCAGGGGCAGACGTACAGCACCTCCTCCACGCGCCTGAGATAGGCGTTGGGGCTCTCGTGGGGAGGGGCCGGGACCGGAGGGACGCCGAGCAGGCGCCGTACCGCCTCGCCGTGCTCGGCGCGCAGGGCGCCCGCGCGGCGGGGCCGGTCGGCGGCCTCGGCGTAGGCGGCCCAGGAGGCGCGTTCCTGCGGGGCGAACGCGGCCAGCGGTTCGTAGACGCGGAGGTAGGCGGCATAGGGCAGCACGACCGTAATCGTGTCATGAAGAACCGCTTCCTGTCCGGTATCGACCCCGTGCCCGCCGGGCGGGCCCGGGGCCGTCCGCCGCCGTCAGGCCGTCCCACCTGGTGGGAAGGCGGGGTTTCCTCCTCCGCTGTCCCGGAAGTTGTGGTTACTCTGAGACTGATCTCCGCCGCGACGGAGCGGCGGACCTGAACGACCGGGAGTCACCACAGTGACCGACGTCTTCGGGCTGTCCCACCAGGACATCAGCCCCTCGAACGGCCAGACCAAGCACGAGCAGGTGGTCTTCTGCTCCGACGAGCGCAGCGGTCTGTACGCGATCATCGCGATCTACAACACGGCCCTCGGGCCGGCGCTCGGCGGCACCAGGTTCTACCCCTACGAGAGCGAGCAGGCGGCGCTGGCCGACGTGCTCAACCTCTCGCGGGCCATGGCCTACAAGAACGCCCTGGCCGGGCTCGACCTCGGCGGCGGCAAGGCCGTCATCATCGGGGACCCGGCGGCGGACAAGAGCGAGGCGCTGCTGCGCGCCTACGGCCGTTTCGTGCAGTCACTGGGCGGCCGCTACTACACCGCCTGCGACGTCGGCACCTACAGCGAGGACATGGACGTCGTGGCCCGCGAGTGCTCCTTCGTGACCGGCCGCACGCCGGAGCAGGGCGGGGCGGGCGACTCCTCGATCCTGACCGCCTTCGGCGTGTTCCAGGGCATGCGCGCCGCGGCCGAGCACACCTACGGCTCGCCGAGCCTGCGCGGCAGGCGCGTCGGCGTCGAGGGCGTGGGCAAGGTCGGCCACCGCCTGGTCGAGCACCTCCTCGCGGACGGCGCCGAGGTCGTGCTCTGCGACGTCAGCGAGCAGGCCGTCGAGCGGGTCAGGGCGCGGCACCCCGAGGTGGACGTCGTCACCGACAAGACCGAGCTCACCGGGGCCGACCTCGACGTCTACGCGCCGTGCGCGCTGGGCGGGGCGCTGGACGACGAGACGGTCGCCCGCCTGCGCGCCAGGATCGTCTGCGGCGGGGCCAACAACCAGCTCGCCCACCCCGGGGTGGAGAAGGAGCTCGCCGGGCGCGGCATCCTCTACGCGCCCGACTACCTGGTCAACTCCGGCGGGGTCATCCAGGTCGCCGATGAGATCGGCGGTTTCGACATGGACCGGGCGAAGGCAAAGGCCACCCAGATCTACGACACGACTCTCAAGATCTTCGCCATGGCCGCTGAGGACGGGGTCCCCCCGGCGGTCGCAGCCGATAGGCTGGCGGAACGCAGAATGTCGGAAGTCGGGCGAATTAGGGGCATTTGGCTGGGCCACTAGCGCCTCGCGCCCATACGGCGTACCGAGCCGGGCGTAAAACAGGTACGGTTGTAGTCGAACGAGAGCTGACGCCTCAAGTCAGGTGGCGTCAGTGCGTGGTGCGTTAGCGACGAGGGGTCGGGCACGACCCCACACGAGGGGGTCGAGCCAATGGGGCGCGGCCGAGCAAAGGCCAAGCAGGTCAAGGTTGCTCGCCAGCTGAAGTACAACAGCGGTGGCACTGATCTTGAGCGTCTTCGCAACGAGCTCGGAGTCAGGGACGACTCCAACCACGGTGACGACGCCAACGACTCCTACGACGAGCTGGCGGATCGCTATGCCGATTACGCCGACGACTTCGACGACCGCGACAGCGGCCCGCCCGGTCGCCGTTAGGCCCAACTTCAGACGGAGCGTGAGCTGGACACCCGGTGGCCTCGGGCCACCGGGTGTTTTCTCCGTGTCCTGACCGAAGAGCGCCCCGGATCCCCGGGGCGCTCTTCGTCGTATCGGGCCGCCCGGGGACCGGCGCCGGCCGTACGGCGAGACGGGAGCCGTACGGCCGGCGGACGGGACGACGCGGCGGGTCCCCCTGATCTAGCGGTAGCGGGCCAGGCCGGTGCCGGGGACGACCTCGCCGAGCACCCAGGCCGGGAGGTTCCGCTCCGCGAGCAGGGCCAGGGCGGCGTCGACGGCGTCCGGCGCGACCACCGCCGCCATGCCCACACCCAGGTTGAAGGTGCGGTCCATGTCGGCCTGCGCCACCTTGCCGTGCCCGGCGAGCACCTCGAAGATCGCCGGAGGGGTCCAGGAGGACCGGTCGAGCAGGGCGTCCAGGGTCGGTGGCAGGGACCGCGACAGGTTGCCCTCCAGGCCGCCGCCGGTGATGTGGGCGTAGGCGTGGACGTCGACGGCGCGGGCCAGCTCCAGGCAGTCGCGGGAGTAGATCCTGGTCGGCTCCAGCAGCTCCTCGCCCAGCGTCCGGCCCAGCTCGGGGACCTCCGCCTCCAGGGAGAGGCCGGCCAGCTTGATGACGTGCCGGACCAGCGAGTAGCCGTTGGAGTGCACGCCCGAGGAGGCCAGGGCCAGCACCACGTCGCCCTCGCGGACGCGGTCCGGGCCCAGCATCGCGTCGGCCTCCACCACGCCGGTGGCGGCGCCCGCGAGGTCGTACTCGTCGGCGCCCATGGCCCCGGGGTGCTCGGCCGTCTCGCCGCCGATCAGCGCGCAGCCCGCGAGGCGGCAGCCCTCGGCGACGCCGCCCACGATCTCGGCGATCCGCTCGGGGACCACCTTCCCGCAGGCGATGTAATCCGTCATGAACAGCGGCTCGGCGCCGCAGACCACCAGGTCGTCCACGACCATGCCGACCAGGTCGACGCCGATCGTGTCGTGCCTGCCGAGCGCCTGCGCCAGCATCACCTTGGTGCCGACGCCGTCGGTGGAGGCGGTCAGCAGCGGTCGCCGGTAGGACAGCAGCGCGGAGGCGTCGAACAGGCCGGCGAAGCCGCTGGGGTCGTCGACCACCTCGGGCCGCCGGGACCGCGCGACCTTCGACTTCATCAGCTCGACGGCGCGCTCGCCGGCGTCGATGTCGACGCCGGCCGCGGCGTAGCTGGTCACAGCTTGGCCTCCAGGACGTACTTGCCCA
Organism: Streptosporangium sandarakinum; assembly: GCF_013409935.1. GTDB lineage: Bacteria > Actinomycetota > Actinomycetes > Streptosporangiales > Streptosporangiaceae > Streptosporangium > Streptosporangium nondiastaticum. The sequence continues at coordinate 4,052,495 of NZ_JACCCO010000001.1, forward strand.
CGTTGTCGCGGTCGATGGGAATCGGGTACACACCGTCGAAGCAGGCCCGGCAGAGCCGCTCGGCGGGAAGCGTGGTGGCCTGGGTCAGGCCCTCCATCGAGATGTAGCCGAGCGAGTCGGCCCCGAGGGAGGCGCGGATCTCCTCCACGCTGAGCGAGCCGGCGATCAGCTCGGCCCGGGTGGCGAAGTCGATGCCGTAGAAGCACGGCCAGGAGACCGGCGGGGAGGAGATCCGGACGTGGACCTCGCGCGCGCCCGCCTCGCGCAGCATCTTGACGATCGCCCGCTGGGTGTTGCCGCGCACGATCGAGTCGTCCACGACGACCAGGCGCTTGCCCGCCACGACCTCCTTCAGCGGGTTCAGCTTGAGCCGGATGCCGAGCTGGCGGATCGTCTGGGACGGCTGGATGAAGGTCCGGCCGACGTAGGAGTTCTTGACCAGGCCCTGGCCGTACGGGATGCCGCTCTCCTCGGCGTAGCCGACCGCGGCGGGGGTGCCCGACTCGGGGGTCGGGATGACCAGGTCGGCCTCGACCGGGTGCTCGCGGGCCAGCACCCGCCCGACCTCGACGCGGGTGGACTGCACGCTGCGGCCGGCGATCGTGGTGTCGGGGCGGGCGAGGTAGACGTACTCGAACAGGCAGCCCTTGGGGTCGGCCGCGGCGAAGACGCGCGAGCGCACGCCGCGCTCGTCGATGGTGAGCAGCTCGCCCGGCTCGATCTCGCGGACGAACGTGGCGCCCACGATGTCCAGCGCCGCTGTCTCGGAGGCGACCACCCAGCCGCGCTCCAGGCGGCCGAGCACCAGCGGGCGGATGCCCTGCGGGTCGCGGGCGGCGTAAAGGGTCTTCTCGTCCATGAAGACGAGGGAGTAGGCGCCCCTGACCTGGGGGAGGAGCTCGGCCGCGGCGTCCTCGATGGGCCGGCCGCGGTCCTGCGCCAGCAGCGCCGCGAGCACCTCGGTGTCGGTGGTCGCCCTGGTCGAGCCGGGGGCCAGGCGCCGCGCCAGCTCGGGGGTGTTGATCAGGTTCCCGTTGTGGGCGAGCGCGAGCCCGCCGTCCTCGGTGGAGCTCAGCGTCGGCTGGGCGTTCTCCCAGACGCTCGACCCGGTCGTCGAGTAACGGCAGTGGCCGACGGAGATGTGGCCGCGCAGCGTGCCGAGCACCGACTCGTCGAAGACCTGGGCGACCAGGCCCATGTCCTTGTAGACGAGGATGCGGTTGCCCTCGCTGACCGCGATGCCCGCGGACTCCTGTCCGCGGTGCTGCAACGCGTACAGCCCGTAGTAGGTGAGTTTGGAAACTTCTTCCCCCGGCGCCCAGACACCGAAGACGCCGCAGGCGTCCTTCGGAGGACGGTCTTGGGGATCAAGGTCATGGCTCAGCCGGCCGTCGCCCTTCAGCACATGCCTCAGTCTAGGTCGGCCGAATCGCTGCTCGCGCTCCGGGGGGCGCCCGGCCTTGACCGAACTATGATCTGTCGTTTGCCGTGTCGGCCTGTTTCGGGGCAAAGGGCGGGGGGAGTGTGAGGTATCCGGCATATCTAGCGTCGGGAGAAGAGACGTGACAACACCTGAGGATCCGCGCCAGCCCGACCCCCGGCGGGAGCCGGGAGAGGAGGGCCCGGAGGAGACCCGGCCACGTTCCCCGGAACCGCACGTCCCCGGTGAGGACGAGGACACCGAGCAGCCGCCGGTCTCCACCCCCTCGGAGCCCACGCCGCCCCGCCACCCGGACGTGCCCACCGCACCGGAGGTCCCCGAACCGATCCGGTCGGAGCCGGAGCCCCCCTACGTCGTGCCGGGTTCCACCCCGCCCGCCTACCCCGGGTGGGAGAGCGCGCCCGAGGAGGCGGCCCACGAGCCGCTCGGCGAGCCGGGCGTGCCGCCGATCGCCGCGCAGCCTTCCCGCTTCGACCCCCCGCCGGGCGGGGAGGAACGGCAGGGCGAGCCCGGTGAACCGGAGCGGCCGGGCGAGCGTGCCGAGACGGGCGGAACGGGAGGGCCGGGCGGAGTGAACGAACCGGGCGGAACCGGTGGACAGGGCGGAGCCGGTGAGCAGGGCGGAACCGGCGGGCAGGGCGGAGCCGGTGAGCCGGACCGGGCCGTGCCGCCCGGTGGGGAGCCGGGCCGGGGCGCCGCGCCGCCGCCGGGCGGCGGGCCGTACGAGGGCGCTCCGCCGTACCAGGGAGCCCCGCCGTACGAGGGGGGCGGCCCGTACCGGGGAACCCCCGGCTACCCGGGGGGAGGCACGGGGGAGACGCCGGCCTACCCGCCCGCGGGCGGCGGCGAGCCGTACGGGACGGGCGGCGCCTACCCGGGGCCGGCGCCCTACCCGGGGTATCCGGGGGGCCGGTGGGCGCCGGAGAAGCCGAGGACGGGGATCGGCACCGCCGCGCTCGTGCTCGGCATCGTGAGCATCTTCCTGCTCCTGGTGTGCGGTTTGGGCGTGCTGACGGCGGTGGCCGGACTGATCGTCGGCATCGTCGCGGTGGCGAAGAACTCCGGCCGCGGGCGCGGCTGGGCGGGCATCATCCTGAGCGCGCTGACCCTGATCATCGCTGTGGTCTTCCTGAGCTGGCTCTACAGCAAGGTCGGCGACTGCGCCAACCTGCCGTCCGAGCTCCAGCGGCGCTGCATCGAAGACCGGCTCGGCATCCAGGTGAGCACGCCGTGACCGCCGGACGGTGACCGCGCGCCCCTCCCGGCGGGATCCGGCCCGCCCGTCGGACGGGCTGCCCTGACGGGTGCGGCCGAACCCGGTGTGATCGGGCCGGGAGTCCGGACACGGGTGCCGGGACCGGATGCCGGACGTGGAAGGCCGGACCGGGGCCCGGGATCGCCCTCAGGGCACCGGGAGGTACGCCGACAGGTCGGCCCTGGCCCCGCTCGCGGAGACCTTCCCGGCGGCCGTCGCCTCGGCCCACGTCACCCGCCCGGTGGCGAGCTCCAGCCAGGTCCGCGCGTCGGTCTCGATCACGTTCGGCGGGGTGCCGCGGGTGTGCCGGGGGCCTTCCACGCACTGCACGGCGGCGTACGGCGGGACCCGCACCTCGACGGTCCGTCCGGGAGCCGCCGCCGCCAGCCGGTCCAGCAGGTGCCGTACGGCCAGCCGCGCGATGTCCCGCTCGGGCCGCAGATCACGGTCGTAGGCCCGCAGCACCACCGGCACGCACGCGGCCAGCAGCGCCGCGGGGCTTCCCGGCCCGTCGTAGGGCGGCTCGTCGAGCGCGGTGAGCTGGGCGTCCAGCGCGGCGCGGACCTTGGCGGGATCGGGCTTGTGAGGCGGCACGCCCCCCATCATGCCCGCCCCCGGGAGCGGCGCGGCCGGTGAGTCGCCGGCCGTCGTCCCGTCCGGAGTCCTGGTGGGCCGCTCTCGCTCGACGCGCGGAGGCGGGGCGGCGCGGCCGGTCAGGCACCGGCGCGGGGGGTCACGAGCCCGTGGTCGTAGGCGGCGATGACGAGGTGGACCCGGTCCCGCGCGCCGAGCTTGGCGAGCAGGTGGGAGATGTGGGTCTTGACGGTCTTGACGGAGATCGTGAGGTGGTCCGCGATCTCTCCGTTGGAGAGCCCGGCGCCGACGAGCGCGAGTATCTCGACCTCCCTGGCGGTGAGCCCGCCGACCGGCGCGGGCTCGCGGACGGCCGGCGTCCTCAGGTAGTGCTCGACGAGTCTGGTGAGGATCGAGGGGGCGAAGAGCGCCTCCCCGGAGTGGGCGCGCCGGATCGCGGCGATGAGCTCGCCGGGCTGGATGTCCTTGAGGAGGAACCCGGACGCCCCGGCGCGGAGGGCCTCGTGGACGTACTCGTCGAGTTCGAACATGCTGAGCACGAGGACCCGGGTCGCCGCCAGGTGCGGGTCGGCGCATATCCGGCGGGTGGCCTGGATGCCGTCGAGCACGGGCATCCGCACGTCCATCAGCACGACGTCGGGGCGGGCGGCCCGGACGGCGGCGAGCGCGTCGGCGCCGTCGCCGGCCTGACCCACGACCGTGAGACCGGGGTCGTGGTCGATGACCATGGCGAGGCTGCGCCGGAGAAGCGGCTGGTCGTCGACGAGCAGCACCCGGATCGGGCGCTCACCGCCGTCCGCGGCGGCTTCCGGAACGGCTCCCGGAGAGCCGTCCGGGGTCACGACCCCGGCGGTGTCCGGCGTCGTCCCGCCGGGGCGTCCCGTACGGCCGGGCGCGGTCACGCCGCCTCCCCGTCCGGGATGCGGGCGGTGACGCGGAAGCCGCGCCCGGCGCGCTCCGCGCCGAGGACGCCGCCGAGCGCGGTCACCCGCTCGTTCAGCCCGAGCAGGCCGTGACCGGCGCCGGGCCTGGCCGTCCAGTGGCCCGCGGGACCGTCGTCGTCGACGGTGACGACGACGGCGTCCGCGTCGCGGCGGAGACGGACCCGGACGCCGGTGGGGCCGGCGTGCCGCGCGGCGTTGTCGAGGGCCTCGCGGATCACCTTGCAGACCGCCACCTGGACACCCGGCGACACCTCCCCGACCGGCCCGAGGTCGAGCCGGACACGCAGCCCGGCGAGCCGCGCGGCCCGCACGATCCCGGGGACCCGGCCGAGGTCCTCCACGGGGTCGAGGGTCTCGGGCCCGTCGGTACGGCGGAGCACGGTGAGCATGCGGCGCAGCTCGGTGGTGGCGTGCCGGCTCGCCTCCTCGATGTCCGCCAGCGCCTCCCGCGCCTCGCGGACGGCGGCACCACAGGCGGGGTCACAGGCGGTGTCACCGGCGTCGATGACGTGCCGGGCCGCGGCGGCGCGGACGGTGACGAGGCCGAGGCCGTGGGAGACGATGTCGTGCAGGTCGCGGGCGACGCGCAGCCGTTCGACCAGCACCGCCTCGGACGCCGCCCACTCCGTGAGCCTGGCCTCGTGGGCGGCGCGCTCGGCGCGGCCCCGGCGGACGGCCCAGACCGCGACGCCGAACGCCGCCGCCGTGATCACCGGGGGCACGACGACCGCGAGGGGGCCGCTCGCCCCGACCCCGAGGAGGATCGCGGCCAGTACGGCGAAGGCCGTCCCGGCGAGATATCGCACGCGTGACCGCCACACCGGCCGTCCCGGGGTGTTCATCGCCCCGATCCTACGGTCCGCCCGCCCCGGCGTCGTCGGACCGGGGACTGACGTCCCGCGGGCCGAGCCCGCCCCCGCGGACCCGCTCCGGGACCGATGCGCCCACCCCGGTGACGGCCGTTGGCTGGGGTCCTGCTTCACGGATCGTCCCGCCCGCCGCGGTCGCCGAGGGGCCGCCCGACCGGGCCCCGACACGGCGGAGACCCGCGGAACGGAACCCGGGGGACGGCGGCGATCCGGCGACGACGGGAGACACATGATCACGATCGACCAGGTCAGCAAACAGCGGGGGAGCAAGCGGATCCTCACCGAGGTCGGCTTCGAGGCCCGCCCGGGGCGGGTGACCGGGTTCCTAGGCCCGAACGGGGCCGGGAAGTCCTCCACCCTGCGCATCCTCCTCGGCCTGGACCGCCCCGACGGCGGCGTCGCCCTCGTGGCGGGGCGGCCGTACGCCCGGTTGCGCCGGCCCCTGACGACGGTGGGCGCGGTGCTCGACGGCGGCGGCGCGCACCGCTCCCGCACCGGCCGCGGGCACCTGCGCTGGATCGCCGCCTCCAACGGGCTGCCCCGCGCCCGGGTGGACGAGGTCCTCGACCTCGTCGGCCTCACCGAGGCCGCGGGCCGGCGCGTGGGCGGCTACTCGCTCGGGATGGGCAGACGCCTCGCCCTCGCGGCGGCCCTGCTGGGCGACCCGCCGGTGCTGGTGCTCGACGAGCCGGTCAACGGGCTCGACCCCGAGGGCATCCGCCGGCTCCGCGGGCTCCTCCGGGACCGCGCCGCGGCCGGCGGGACCGTGCTGCTGTCCAGCCACCTCATCGGCGAGCTGGCCGAGACCGTCGACGACGTCGTGGTCATCGACCACGGGCGCGTCGTGGCGCTGGGCACCCTCGCCGAGGTCACCGGCGCCCACCGCGGCCTTGAGGACGCGTTCTTCGCCCTCACCTCGGGCACGGGTCCCGGCGCGGGGCAGGGGGGCCGGCCGTGAGGGCACTCCGCGCGGAACTCCTCAAGCTCTCCGGGATCCCGTCGGCGTGGGTGGCGGCCGTGGTCGGCCTGGTCGTGCCCTTCGCCGTCGCGGCCCTCAACGCCGGCGCCCGGAGCGCCGGCCGGGCCGCCGGGGGCTCCGACCCGTCCGGTGCCGACGCCGGGTTCCAGGAACTGGCCTTCGGGGTCATCGGCGTGGTCGTCCTCGGCGTCGTCGCGGCGAGCAGCGAGTACTTCGCCGAGGGCGGGGACTCGGCGGGCGGCCGGCAGATCACGGCGAGCCTGACCGCGGTGCCGTCCCGCGTCGGGTTCCTCGCCGCGAAGGCCGGCGCGCTGATCCTGGCCGCGGCAGTCCTCGCCGCCCTCTCCACGGCGGCCACGCTCACCGTCAGCCGGGTCGTGCCCGGAGAGCTCACGGCGCCGCTCACCTCCGCCGACGCGCCGCGTGTCCTCGGCGTGGTCGCCTACTGGGTGCTGACCGCGCTGCTCGCCCACGGGCTCACCCTCCTCACCCGCGGCGGCGTGGTGCCGCTCGTCGTGCTCATCCTGAACACCTCCGTCGTCAGCGTCACCTACCTGCTGACCCGGGTCACGCCCCTGGCGAACTACCTGCCCGACCTGGCCGGGGCGCGGATGTTCATCCGGACGTTCCGGTCCTCCGTGGAGATCCCGCCCCTCGCCGGGGGCGCCGTCATGGCCGCCTGGACGCTCGCGCTGCTCGGCGTCGCCGCCGCCGTCTTCCTCCGGAGGGACGCGTGACCGCCGCCGCCCGTCTCCCGAGGCCCGGCCCGTCCGGTGCGTCCAGTCTGTCTGGTGCGTCCGGCGGGTCCGGTCATTCCGGTACGTCCGGACCGCGCGCCGTGGCCGGCACGTTCCGCGCGGAGGTCCTGAAGCTCCTCACTCTCCCGGCGCTGTACCTGACGGCCGCGATCACCTGGGCGGTCGCCCCGCTCCTGGCGGTCGCGTCCGTCTCGGCCGCCGCCGGGGAGGGGAACGGGCCCGGCCCGGGGACGGACCCGGGTCTGGTCCCGGTCGGGTACGCGCAGGCCGGGTTCGTCGTCCTCGGCGTCCTCGCCGCCGCCTCCGAGTACCGGGGCGGGCAGATCAGGACGACGCTGACGTGCGTGCCCCGCCGGGTCGAGGTGCAGCTCGCGAAGGCGGCGGCGCTCGCCGTGACGGCCCTTCCCGTCGCCGTGGCGACCACCGGGTCCGGCGTCCTCGCCGCCCGCGCGGCGCTCGCCGCGCACGCTCCGCCGTACGGCGCCGCCGGGCCGGTGGACGCGCCGGGGGAGGTCCGGGCCGTGGCGGGGGCGGCCGTGTACCTCGTCCTCACCGCGCTGCTCTCCTCCGCCGTGGCGACGTTGACGCGCGGGACGATTCCGGCCGTCACGGTGCTCCTCGGCCACCACTTCGTCGTCGGCCCCTACCTGGCCGGCCGGACCGTGCTCGCCGCGTACCTGCCCGGCACCGCGGGTCTGTGGCCCGGCGGCGGTACGGGCGCCGACGGGGTGCTCGGCGCAGGGGGGAGGTGGGCCGTCGTCACCGGCTGGACCGTCGCCGCGCTCGGCGCCGCGATCGTCTCGTTCCGGCGCCGGGACGCGTAGGGCCCGTCCGCGCCGCCGTACGGTGTCCCGGCGGTCTCAGAAGTTCAGAAGTACTGCCAGATGCTGAACCTGCGGACGATCAGGGGGACCGCGGCCCGGCCGACCACCCGGATGTGCCGGATGCGGGTCCTGAGGTTCATCGTGACCTTCACGCACTTCAGGCAGACCTCATGGAAACCCGGCAGGGCGTAGTAGGAGATCGAGGCGGCGCGGTGCCCCAGGCCCCTGTTGGACAGGCCCAGCCCGACCTCCCGGTAGATCCGTCGCGATCCCTTCAGGTTGAAGGCGGTCGAGCCGATGAGCGCGTGGTTCGCCGTCTTGGGGCAGTGCACGAATATCCGGACGTGGCTGGCCTGGCGGGGGTCGAAGGGCAGGACCCGGAGCGACGGGACCTTCCTCAGCAGCGGGGGGATGTGGTTGCGCCCCCTGGTGAACGGCGTGAACACCGTCTGGTCGGTCCGGGACCTGACGTAGGCCGTGCTCGTGGCGCTGGCGCTCGCGGTGGCACTGGCACTGGCGGTGGCTGTGGCGCTCGCGCCGGCACTCGGACTCGCACTGGCACTCGCACTGGCACTGGCACTGGCACTGGGGCTGGCACTGGGGCTGGGGCTGGCACTCGGACTCACACGGGCGCTGGGGCTGGGACCGGGGGCGGCGCCTGCGTTCGGGATCGCGCCGGGACCGGGTGCGGGAACGACCGCGGTCCCGGGCACGGGGGCGCCCGCGACCGGGGCGGCGCCGGGCCAGGCCACGACGGCCGGACCCGCCAGGAAGGCGGCGGCCACCCCGGCGCCGATGACGAGACGCATGCGCTCCTCCTGCCCGGACGGGTGCCCGCGTCGGCCGAGTGCCTCCGCCGGGCACGGCACGGGTGACGGTGGAGGGGCGCTCGTCCGGCCCGCTCCGCGGTCTCCACCGTGGCGGGGATCCACGGCCCGGACCAGGGGCGACCCGGGCGAGGATTCCCGGATCGCCGTCCTGACCAGGCTGTTCGTCTTAATTATGTGTGCCGTGTCGCGAAAAAATGGGAGCCACGCTGGTCCGGCGTACCGCGTCCTACGCGATCGGCGCCGTGGCGACCGCCGTCCCGGCGGGTTCGACGGTTCCGGCCGCCCGCGGTCCCGCGGGGCTCCCCGCGACACCGGCCGGCTCGGACGCGGTCGCGGCCCCGGCGGGTTCGGCCCCGGGGCCGGCGGTCCGGGCCGTCCGCAGCGCGAACAGGCTGATCGGCACGCCGGCCAGCACGATCGCCGCCGACACCACCAGCGCGTACCGGTAGGCGTCCAGGAAGGCCGCCGCCGGCGCGGCGCCGTCCGTCAGGAGGGACGCCTGCCGGGTGCTGAGGATCGCACCGAGGACCGTGACGCCGAGCAGTCCGAACACCTGTCGTGAGACGTTCAGCGCCCCCGAGGCGACCCCGGCGCGGCCGGCGGGCAACGCGGTGAGGATGGCGGTGGTCAGCGGCACCAGCAGCCCGCCGCCGAGCCCGTAGAGCAGGAACCACGGCAGCAGGTCGGCGAACGATCCGCCCTCTCCGACGAAGGAGATCCCGAAGATCGCCACGGCCATCAGCAGCATCCCGGCGGCCACGGTGCGGGCGGTCCCGAGCCGGGTGGTGACCCGGGGCGCGACCGCCGCGACCACGGACATGACCAGTGCCATCGGCACGAACGACGCCCCGGCCTCGGTGGGCGAGAAGCCCAGCGCGTTCTGCAGGTAGAGGGCGGTGAAGAAGTAGATCCCGAACACCGCGAACGACCACAGCCCCGTCACCAGGGTGCCGCCGCCGAACACCCGTGACCGGAACAGCGACAGGTCGATCATCGGCTCGGACGTACGGAGCTCGACCGCGACGAAGACCAGTGCCGAGGCCAGCGCGAGGCCGAACGCGCCGAGGATCTCCGGCGAGGTCCAGCCGGCCTTCCCGCCCTCGATGAGGGCGTACGTCAGGGAGACCATCGTCAGGCTCGACGTGACGATGCCGGGCAGGTCGAGGCGGCGCCGTGCCGGGTCGCGGGGGGCGGCCGCGATGGCCCACAGGCCGAGCCCGAACGCCACGATCCCGATCGGGACGTTGATCAGGAAGATCCACCCCCAGTGCCACCGCTCGCTGATCACCCCACCGGTCAGCGGCCCCAGTGCCATGGCCAGCGCGCCGATCGCGCTCCACAGGCCGACCGCGGTCGCGCGCTCCCTGGGATCGGGGAAGACCGTGGTCAGCAGCGCGAGGGCGGTGGGCGCCAGGAGGGCGGCGCCGACGCCCTGGAACACCCGGGTGGCGGTCAGCACGCCGCCGTCCGAGGCCAGGCCGGCGGCGAGGGAGGACAGGGTGAAGACGGCGAGGCCGGCCAGGAAGATCCGCCTTCTTCCGAGCAGGTCGGCCAGCCGCCCGCCGGCCAGCATCAGCCCGGCCGAGACGAGGACGTACACGCTCACGACCCATTCCAGGCCCGAGACGTCCAGCGAGAGGTCCCGCTGGATCGTCGGCAACGCGACGTTGACCACGTTGTTGTCCAGATAGGTCATGAAAGTGGCGAGGGAGATCGCTCCCAGTGCCCACCACCTGCGGTCCTGCGACATAACAGCTCCTCTACGCTGTACTTGTACGTCGTACATGTACAGCGCATAGTGGAACCTGTACCGCGTATAGTTGTCAAGCGTGATGGGAAAACTGACGCGTGAGGCGGTCGTCGAGCGGGCGCTGGAGATCGGTGACGCCGAAGGGCTTCAGGCGGTCACCATCCGGCGGCTCGCCCAGGAGCTGGGCGTCACACCGATGGCGCTGTACTGGCACTTCAAGAACAAGGAGCAGCTGGTCGTCGGCATGGCCGACCATCTGATCGAGGGCTTCGAGATCACCCCCGACGGCTCACGCCCGTGGCGGGAGCAGCTCCGCGAACTCGTCGGCCGGCTGGTGCGGATGCTGCGGCGCCACCCCTGCGCGGAGGCCGTGCTGGAGGAGGTCGACAAGATGGAGGTGCCGGCCTTCCTGCGGGTGTGGGACACCGCCCTCGGCCTGACCCTGCGCGCCGGGTTCGGCGCCCGGGAGAGCTGCCTGATCACCCGGTACATCCTCCAGGGGGCCATCGCCCTGGCCGGAGGCTCGGTGGAGCACCGCAGGTGCGGGCCGGAGGGGCACGCGGAGCACGTCCGCCTCAAGCGCGTCCGCTTCCAGTCGCTCCCGCCGGACACCTACCCGAACATCGTGCGGATGGCCGTACCCCTCACCGAGAGGGGCGACGCCGAGCTCTACGACACGTTCGGCGTGGACCTGCTGCTGTCCGGCATCGAATCCATGGCGGCCCGGCTCGACGGCTGAGCCGCGGGCGTCCCGGACGGTCCAGATGATCCGGGCGGTCCGGACGGTCCCTCGCCGCGCCGCCGCGGCCGGGCGAGCAGCGCGCACACGGCCCCGCACAGCGCGACGCCCAGCAGCACGGCGTAGGTGTTGCGGAAGCCGGTCATCAACTGCTCCACGGCGGCCGGGGAGACGCGGGAGAGCGTGCCCGCGTACACCCTGCCGCGCAGCTCGGCGCTGACCGGCGCGGTCAGCACGCTCAGCGTGAGCGCGACACTGAGCACGATCCCGACGTTCATGATCATGAGGCGGAAGCCGTTCACCAGACCCAGGTTGCCGGCCGGCAGCGCGGCCATGACCTGGGTGGTGTTGCCGGTGAGGAACGTCCCGCTGCCGCACCCGCACAGGAACAGTCCCGTCCCCACGATCCAGTACGGCGTGCCCGGCGCGGTGGACGGCATCAGCACGGCCAGGCCGGCGCTGCTCAGCAGCGCCCCTCCGACGGACAGCGCGTGCGGGGAGATCCGGCGGCCCAGGGAGCCGGCGAGCGGCGAGGCGACGGCCATGCCGACCGGGACCGGGAGCACGGCCAGGGCGGCGGTGACCGGCCCGACGCCCGTGGCCGCCCGGAAGTGGAGGGCGGCCAGCAGGATGAGCGACGCGCGGGCCAGCGCGTTGCAGAACGAGGCGGCGTTGGCGAAGGCCAGCATGCGCTCGCCGAACAGCCGGACGTCGAGCACGGGCCGCGCCGCCCGGCGCTCCACCGCCACCAGCACCGGCACCAGGGCCGCCGCGACGACGGCGCCGGTGAGCGCGACCGGGCTGGACGGGCCGCGCGACCCCGCCTCCGACAGCGCGACGAGCGCGGCCGACAGCAGGGCGAACATGACCAGGTTCCCGGCCGCGTCCACCGGCTCGCGGGGGCCGGGGGCGACCCGGCGCAGCACGAACGCGCCCCAGACGAGGGCGAGCAGGCCGGCCGGGACGTTCATCCAGAAGATCCACCGCCAGCCCGCCGTCTCGGCGACCAGGCCGCCCAGCGTGGGGCCGGCGAGCTGGGCGACGGAGAGGGTGCCGATGTAGACCCCCATGCCCTGGCTGAGCCGGTCGGGCGGGAAGGCGTCGGTGATGATCACCGTGCCGTTGGCCAGGATCATCGACGCCCCGACCGCCTGCACGGCCCGCATGGCGATCAGGAACCACACCCCCGGGGAGAGCCCGGCCAGCAGCGACCCGGCGGTGAAGAGGGCGAAGCCCGCCAGGTAGACCTCCCTGCGCCCGAGCAGGTCGGCCACCCGGCCGAAGAACACCAGGCTGGCGGTGTTGACCAGCATGAAGGCCAGCAGGACCCATCCCGCGGCGAACGCGTCGGCGTGGAAGTGCCTGACCACCTCGGGGAGCGCCACGTTGAGCGTGTTGCCCGCCACGCCGATCAGCACCAGGCCGAGGCCGGTCACGGAGCAGACCAGCCACGCGTGGCGGAGCCGGGCGGCGTACTCGGGCGAGCCCGGCGTGTCCCGCGGGTCCGGCACGTCCTGTTGGTCCGGCGCGTTCGGGGCGTCCTGTTGGTCCGGCGCGCCCGGTGTGTCCTGCGGGCCCGGTGGTCCCGGCACTTCCGGTGGGCTCTGCGGACCCGGCGGGTTCGGTGCGTTCGGGGCGGCCCGGGTACCGGGACGCGGGTCCTGGGGGGCGGAGACCATGCCGCCCAGTGTGACGTACGGCACGCCGCTGGCCCGGCCCCGGCCGGGCCGGTTCGCGGGCGGCCCGCATCCGGCGGACAGTGATGCCGAACTGTGATGTTTGTCACGTCATCTCTTGGAACGGTTCAAACGTGTATCACGCGTATCCATGGAACACGCCAGTCTCTGGCGTCGCAGAAAGGAAGCCCAGTGGCTATCAGGTTGCCGGGCAGGCGGATGATCACCGTCACGGCCGTCGGAGTACTGGCCGGAACGATGCTGACGGTCGGTGGCGGCAGCGCCGTCGCATCCTCGGCGGACGCGGAGATCCACGCGTGTGTGAACAAGAAGACGCGCTACGCGCGCATCGTCAACGCGTCGGCGAGGTGCCGGACCACCGAGGTCCGGGTGACCTGGGGCGGTGAGGGCGGCGGCTCCCAGACCGTCGGCACCGCCGGTCCGCAGGGCCCCCAGGGTCCGCAGGGCAGGCCCGGTCCCGCCGGTCCGCAGGGTCCCCAGGGTCCGCAGGGCCCGCGCGGCTTCCAGGGTAAGCAGGGTCCGCAGGGCCCGCAGGGTGCGCCCGGTAAGGACGGTGCCCCCGGGGCGAAGGGCGAGCAGGGCGAGCGCGGCCTGCCGGGCAAGGACGGCCAGGACGGCGCCCCCGGCAAGCAGGGCGAGCGCGGTCCCCAGGGCGAGCAGGGCCCGCAGGGCAAGCCGGGCGAGAACGGCAAGGACGGCGCCCCGGGCAAGCAGGGCGAGCAGGGCCCGCAGGGCAAGCCTGGCCAGGACGGTGCCCCGGGCAGGCAGGGCCTGCCCGGCAAGGACGGCAAGGACGGTCAGGACGGCGGTCTGGCGGCCGTCACGACCCGCCATCAGAGCTCCAACATCAAGGGTGACGGATCCGTCTCGGTGAGCTGCCAGACCGGTGAGCTGGCCACCGGCGGCGGCTACTCCATGAACGGTAACGGCAGCTACCTGGTCTCGGCGTCGATGCCCTCCGGGAACGGCTGGGTGGTGAAGGTGAGCCAGGGCAACTCCTACTCCTCCCTCACCGGAAACAAGTCCGACGAGTCCGCCGACTCCGCCGCCAAGAGCTCCACCACCTCCAGCCCCACCCCCGGCACGGGCGGCAAGGCGCAGGGCCTGGCCACCCAGACCAACGGTGCCTACGTCACGGTCACCGCCTACGTGGTCTGCGCCAAGAAGGGCTGACGCCCGTACACGGCCGACGCCCGTACACGGATGACACCCCGCGTACGGGCGTCTCGCGCGCGCCGTACATGACGACCAGCCGGGTCTTCTCCCGAAGGGGAGAGGAGGCCCGGCCGGTCCCACGGTCCGCCGCGGCCGTCGAAGGTCCGCGAACGGACCGCGGACGGCCGGCATGCCGCTCTGTCCGACCGTCCGGCATTATCCGGTCGGAGCGTTGACTATTGTCCGGTTCATGAGCTCTCACTATGACGTCGTCGTTCTCGGTGCCGGCCCCGGCGGATACGTGGCCGCCGTCCGGGCCGCCCAGCTGGGCCTCCGCACCGCGATCGTCGAGGAGCGGTACTGGGGCGGTGTCTGCCTCAACGTGGGGTGCATCCCCTCCAAGGCCCTGCTGCGCAACGCCGAACTGGCCCACCTGTTCACCCACGAGGCCAAGACGTTCGGCATCCAGGTCGACGGCCAGGTCACCTTCGACTACGGCGCGGCTTTCCAGCGCAGCCGCAAGGTGGCCGACGGGCGCGTCAAGGGCGTCCACTACCTGATGAAGAAGAACGGCATCACCGAGTACGAGGGGCGCGGCACCTTCACCGACGCCAACACGATCGAGGTGGCCAAGAGCGACGGCGGCACCGAGACGGTGACGTTCGACCACTGCATCATCGCCGCGGGCGCGACCACGAGGCTGCTGCCGGGCACCTCGGTGAGCGACCGGGTCGTGACCTACGAGGAGCAGATCCTCACCGAGAAGCTCCCCGAGAGCATCGTCATCGCCGGCGCGGGCGCGATCGGCGTCGAGTTCGCCTACGTGCTGCGCAACTACGGCGTCAAGGTGACGATCGTGGAGTTCCTCGACCGCATCGTCCCCCTGGAGGACGAGGAGGTCTCGGCGGAGCTGGCCAAGCGCTACAAGCGGCTCGGCATCGAGGTGCTGACCTCGACGCGGGTGGAGTCCATCGACGAGTCGGGCGACAAGGTGCGCGTGACGGTCTCGCGGGACGGCGCGCAGCAGGTCCTGGAGACCGACAAGGTCATGCAGGCGATCGGCTTCCAGCCGCGCGTCGAGGGCTACGGGCTGGAGCGGACCGGGGTCGCGCTGACCGAGCGCGGCGCCATCGACGTCGACGGCCGGTGCCGGACGAACGTGCCGCACATCTTCGCCATCGGCGACGTGACCGCCAAACTGATGCTCGCGCACACGGCTGAGGCCATGGGCATCATCGCGGCGGAGACCATCGGCGACGCCGAGACGATGGAACTCGACTACGTGATGATCCCCCGGGCGACGTACTGCCAGCCGCAGGTCGCCAGCTTCGGCTACACCGAGACGCAGGCCCGGGAGCTGGGCTACGACGTCAAGGTCGCGAAGTTCCCCTTCACCGCCAACGGCAAGGCCCACGGCCTGGGCGACGCCACCGGGTTCGTCAAGCTCATCAGCGACGCTCAGTACGGCGAGCTGATCGGCGCCCACATGATCGGCCCGGACGTCACCGAGCTGCTGCCCGAGCTGACCCTGGCCCAGCAGTGGGACCTCACGGTCCACGAGGTGGCCCGCAACGTCCACGCCCACCCCACGCTCAGCGAGGCGGTCAAGGAGGCGGTCCACGGGCTCGCCGGCCACATGATCAACATGTGAGGCCGCCGGAGACGGCCTGGACAGAAGGGGAGGCGCGGGCCCGGCCCGCGCCTCCCCTTCTCTTTTCCGGAAGTTCTCTTTTTCGGAAGATCAGCCGAAGATGCCCGGCAGGGTGGCCTCGTGGGTCTCCCTCAGCTCGGCGACCGGGATGTCCAGCACGCCCTCGACGGCCAGCGAGGAGCCGCCGGTGACGCCCAGCCGCTGGCAGGGCACCTCGTGCGCGGCGCACAGCTCGGCGAAGGCGTCGAAGGAGTCGGGACGCACCGTCACCAGCGCGCGCGCCGGCGACTCGCTGAACAGGTCGGTGAACGCGTCGTCGCCCGGCAGCGAGACCGAGCAGCCGACGCCCTGGGCGAGGACGGCCTCGGCCAGCGCGACGGCCAGGCCGCCGTCGGACAGGTCGTGCGACCCGGTCAGCAGGCCCTGGGCGGCGGCCTCGGTCAGGACGTGGGCGAGGGCCCGCTCGGCCTCCAGGTCCGCCTGGGGCGGCAGGCCGCCGAGGTGGCCGTGGACGACGTGGGCCCACTCCGAGCCGCCGAACTCCGCGAGGGTCTCACCCAGCAGGACGACCCGGTCGCCCTCGCCGGTGAAGCCGTTCCTGACCCGCCGGGCCACGTCGTCGATCACGCCCAGCACGCCGACGACCGGGGTCGGGTGGATCGCGGTGGTGCCCGTCTGGTTGTAGAACGACACGTTCCCGCCGGTCACCGGCACGCCGAGGATCTTGCAGGCGTCGGCCAGGCCGCGGGTGGCCTCGGCGAACTGCCACATGACCTCCGGGTCCTCCGGGGAGCCGAAGTTCAGGCAGTCGGTCACCGCGAGGGGCCGCGCGCCGGTCACGGCGACGTTGCGGTACGCCTCCGACAGGGCGAGCTGGGCCCCGGCGTAGGGGTCGAGGCGGGCGTAGCGGCCGTTGCCGTCGGTGGCCAGCGCGATGCCCCGGGTCGTCTCCTCGGCGCCCGGCATGACCTCGCTGATCCGCAGCACGCCGGCGTCGGCGGGCTGGGCCAGCACGGTGTTGCCCCGGACGTAGCGGTCGTACTGGGAGGTCACCCACTCCTTCGACGCGAGGTTCGGCGAGCCGAGCAGCGTGAGCAGCGTCGCCCGCAGGTCGTCGGGGCGCGGCAGGCGGCTCGGGTCGTCGGCGTTCAGCGCGGCCTGGCCGGCGGGCTCGTGGAACGGCCGCTCGTAGACCGGGCCCTCGTCGGCGGCGGTGCCCGGCGGGATGTCCACGATGGTCTCGCCGTACCAGGTCATCACCAGCCGGCCGCCGTCGGTGACCTCGCCGATGACGGTCGCGGGGATGTCCCACTTGGCGCAGATCGCCATGAAGGCGTCGATGTCGTCGGGGGTGACGACCGCCATCATGCGCTCCTGCGACTCGCTCATCAGGATCTCCTCGGGCCGCAGCGACGGGTCGCGCAGCGGGACGAGGTCGAGCCGGACGTCCATGCCGCCGGTGCCCTTGGCCGCGAGCTCGGTGGTGGCGCAGGAGACGCCGGCCGCGCCGAGGTCCTGGATGCCGACGACCACGTCGGCCTGGTACAGCTCCAGGCAGCACTCGATCAGCAGCTTCTCCATGAACGGGTCGCCGACCTGGACGCTGGGCCGCTTGGCCTGCGACTCGTCCTCGAAGGTCGCGCTCGCCAGGACGGACGCGCCGCCGATGCCGTCGGGGCCGGTCAGCGCGCCGAACAGCACGACCTTGTTGCCCGGCCCCGGGGCGGTGGCCAGCTTGATCTGGTCCTTGCGGAGCAGACCCACGCACAGGGCGTTGACCAGCGGGTTGCCGATGTAGCAGGGGTCGAAGACGACCTCGCCGCCGATGTTGGGCAGGCCCAGGCAGTTGCCGTAGTGGCTGATGCCCTCCACCACGCCGGGCAGCACCCGCCGGGTGTCGGGGGCGTCGGCCGCGCCGAACCGCAGGGCGTCCATCACCGCGATCGGCCGGGCGCCCATCGACATGATGTCGCGGACGATGCCGCCGACGCCGGTCGCGGCGCCCTGGTGCGGCTCGACGTACGACGGGTGGTTGTGCGACTCGATCTTGAAGGTGGCGGCCCAGCCGTCGCCGATGTCCACCACGCCGGCGTTCTCGCCCATGCCGACGAGCAGCGCGTCGGAGGCGGGGGCCTTGGCGCCGAACTGGCGCAGGTGCACCTTGGAGGACTTGTAGGAGCAGTGCTCGCTCCACATGACGCTGTAGATGGCCAGCTCCGAGCTCGTCGGGCGGCGGCCGAGGATCTGCCGGACCCGCTCGTACTCGTCGGCCTTCATGCCCAGCTCGGCGTACGGCTGGCGCTCGTCGGGGGTGTCCTCGGCCCGCTTGACGGTATCGAGGGTCACGCCGTGCTCGCCGGGTCGCTCGCTCACAGGTTCACCAGCCTCTTCAGGATCGAGGAGAAGAATCCGCGGCCGTCCGTGCTCGGGGCGCCGGTGAGGTCCTCGACCGCGTGCTCGGGGTGGGGCATGAGGCCGACGATGTTGCCCGCCTCGTTGCGGATGCCCGCGATGTCGTTCATGGAGCCGTTGGGGTTGCTCCCGGCGTAGCGGAAGACGACCTGGCCGCCCGCCTCCAGCGCCGCCAGGGTCGCCGCGTCGGCGACGTAGCGGCCCTCGCCGTGCTTGATCGGCAGCACGATCTCCTGGCCCTCGGTGAAGTCGGAGGTCCAGGGGGTGGCGGTGCTCTCGACGCGGACGCGCTGGTCGCGGCAGATGTAGTGGAGCCCGGCGTTGCGCATCAGCGCGCCGGGCAGCAGGTGGGCCTCGCAGAGGATCTGGAAGCCGTTGCAGGTGCCGAGGACCGGGAGCCCGGCCCTGGCGGCGGGGATCAGCTCCTCCATCAGCGGCGCGAACCGGGAGATGGCCCCGCACCGGAGGTAGTCGCCGTAGGAGAACCCGCCGGGCAGGAAGACCGCGTCCACCCCCTTGAGGTCGGGGTCCGCGTGCCACAGCGGCACGGCCTCGCCACCGGCGTGCCGTACGGCGCGGGCCGCGTCCTGATCGTCAAGAGTCCCGGGAAAAGTGACCACGCCCACGCGGGCAGCACTCATGACAGCGTTCCCCTCCACAAACGAGCGCCGCGCCGGCCGTCTCACCCAGCGGACGGCGGTCTGCGGCGGTGCGCCCAGGCTATCCGCTCGCCGACGGTGGGAACGCACGGGATCCGTCCGATCGCACAACCTGCCGCTTCGCCCGGACGGCCCGCCTTGGAGGATCGCACAACGGCGGCGCGAGATGCCCCCCGCGGGCCGTACGGAGGGTCAGACGGCGGCGAGCGCCCGCTGCCGGGGGATGATCGGCTCGTCGTCCCAGGCGAGGTGCTTGCGCAGGTGCACGGTGGTCCCCCGCCCCGGGGTGATGTCGAAGGAGATCTCGTCCACCACGGCCTGCATGATCAGGATGCCCCGGCCGTGCTCGGCGTCCGTCGGGGGATACCGGTCGGGCATCCTCGGCAGCCCGTGGCCGCGGTCGATGATGCGGACGTCGCAGCGGCCGTGCCCGATCGAGACCTCGACCACGTAGCGGTTGGCGGGTCCGCCGTGGCGCACCGCGTTGGCGCACGCCTCGGTCACCGCGAGGAGGATGTCGGAGACGCAGCTCTCGGTGACGCCGAGCGAACGCAGGGAGTCGCCCAGCGCCCGCCGGACCATGGGAATGCCCATGGCCTCTCTCGGCAGTGCCAACGAGAACTCGATATCCACCGGATTCCTCCCGGGGCCAGACGTCACCCTGTCAAGGCTTCCCCACAGAATCCGGGCTAACCGCAAAATAACCCTGATCTTATTTAGCGTTGGTCAAGCCGTGGGATTACGGCCATCCATAGTGGAACCCACCCGGCGGAATACGGCATGAACCGCGCCGGCGTGACACGGCACGGTTCGGCCGTGACACGGCACGGTTCGGCGGGCGGAACGCGCCGCCCGCCGGTGAGACTCGCGGCCCGCGGCCCGTGGTCCACGGACTCGGCGGGCGGCCTACGACTCGGCCCGCTCCACGGTGACGGTGTAGTCCTCGATCACGGTGTTGGCCAGCAGGGTCTCGGCCATCTTCCGGACGTCGGCGAGCGCGGCGTCGTCGACGGGCCCGTCGAGCTCGACCTCGAATCGCTTGCCCTGCCGTACCGAGGCGACAGCGGAGAAGCCCAGCCGCGGGAGCGCACGGGCGATCGCCTGACCCTGCGCGTCGAGAATCTCGGGCTTGAGCATGACGTCGACGATGACGCGCGCCACGGTGTTCCTCCTGCTGGAAGCGGGGATGGATCGGGGCCTCAAGCGTAGCCGCCCGCCGTGGCGGCTCGTCGCGGGGCCGGGGGCCCGCGTGCGGGCGTAAGCGGGGTGCGTGTCGGGAACTGGGAGCTTATGGAAGCCGGGACAGGTCTTGCGCGCAGGTATGTGACCTCTGCCACGATGTCCACAAACGCATACGAACCACCATCATTCGGTTCGCATGCTTCCCTGACCGGCCGGGCAGAGGCGGAGAACCCGTCCCGACGGCCCCGAGCACACAGGAGAGGCGCGTGACCACCGAGCCCCCTCGTGGTGCGGAAGCACCCCCGGAACTCGTCCAGCTGCTGACCCCCGAAGGCGAGCGGGTCGAGCATCCCGACTACGACATCGATCTGACCCCCGAGGAGGTCCGCGGCCTGTACCGGGACCTGGTCCTGGTGCGCCGCGTCGACCTGGAGGCGGTCGCCCTGCAACGCCAGGGAGAGCTGGGGATCTGGGCCTCGCTGCTCGGCCAGGAGGCGGCGCAGATCGGCTCGGGCAGGGCGCTGGCCGAGTCGGACATGGTCTTCCCGACCTACCGCGAGCACGGCGTGGCCTGGTGCCGGGGCGTGGACCCGGTCAACCTCCTCGGCCTGTTCCGCGGGGTCAACCACGGCGGCTGGGACCCCGCCGAGCACAACTTCCACCTCTACACCATCGTGATCGGCAGCCAGACCCTGCACGCGGTCGGCTACGCCATGGGCGTCCAGCGCGACGGCGCCGTCGGGGAGAACGGCACCGCCACGATCGCCTACTTCGGCGACGGCGCCACCTCCCAGGGAGACGTGAACGAGTCGTTCATCTGGGCGTCGGTGTTCAACGCGCCGATCGTGTTCTTCTGCCAGAACAACCAGTGGGCCATCTCCGAGCCGCTGGAGAAGCAGACGCGGATCCCGCTGTACCGGCGGGCCAGCGGCTTCGGCTTCCCCGGCGTCCGGGTCGACGGCAACGACGTCTTCGCCTGCCTGGCGGTCACCCGCAAGGCGCTGGCCGACGCCAGGTCCGGGCAGGGCCCGATGATGATCGAGGCGTTCACCTACCGGATGGGCGCCCACACCACCTCCGACGACCCGACGCGTTACCGCCTGGCCGACGAGCTGGAGGCGTGGAAGCTCAAGGACCCGATCGAGCGGGTCCGCGCCTACATGTTCAAGAACCGCATCGCCGACCAGGACTTCTTCGACGCGATCGACGCCGAGGCCGACGAGCTGGGCCGTGACGTGCGCAAACGCTGTCTCGAACTGCCCGATCCGGAGCCCCTGGCCATCTTCGACCACGTCTACGCCGAGCCGCACCGGCTGATGGACGAGGAGCGCGCACAGTTCGCCGCCTACCTGGAGGGGTTCGAGGGATGACGACTCTCACGCTGGCGAAGGCGCTCAACGAGGGCATGCGCAAGGCCATGGAGGACGACCCCAAGGTCCTCGTCATGGGCGAGGACGTGGGCAAGCTCGGCGGGGTGTTCCGGGTCACCGACGGGCTGCAGAAGGACTTCGGCGAGCAGCGGGTCATCGACACCCCCCTGGCCGAGTCCGGCATCATCGGCACCGCGATCGGCCTGGCGCTGCGGGGCTACCGCCCGGTCTGCGAGATCCAGTTCGACGGGTTCGTCTTCCCCGCGGCCGACCAGATCATCACCCAGCTCGCCAAGATGCCGCTGCGCTCGCTGGGCAAGCTGAAGCTGCCCGTCGTGGTGCGCATCCCCTGCGGCGGTGGCATCGGCGCGGTCGAGCACCACAGCGAGTCCCC
The DNA here is from genome assembly GCF_013409935.1 of Streptosporangium sandarakinum. Taxonomy (GTDB): domain Bacteria; phylum Actinomycetota; class Actinomycetes; order Streptosporangiales; family Streptosporangiaceae; genus Streptosporangium; species Streptosporangium nondiastaticum. The sequence goes on from NZ_JACCCO010000001.1 coordinate 4,073,998, forward strand.
CGAGGCGTACTTCACCCACACCGCCGGCCTGCGGATCGTGGCCTGCTCCAACCCCGCCGACGGCTACACGATGATCCAGCAGGCGATCCGGTGTGAGGACCCGGTCATCTTCTTCGAGCCCAAGCGGCGCTACTGGGAGAAGGCCGACGTCGACACCTCCGCCCCCGCCGACGACTGGACGCCGTTCGACCAGGCCCGCGTCGTACGGCCCGGCGCCGACGCCACCCTGCTGGCCTACGGCCCCATGGTGCGGACCTGCCTTGAGGCCGCGGCGGCGGCCGAGGAGGACGGCCGCTCCCTGGAGGTCGTGGACCTGCGCTCGCTCAACCCGCTGGACATCGACCGGGTCGTCGAGTCGGTCGCCAGGACCGGGCGCTGCGCGGTGGTGCACGAGGCTCCGGTCTTCAGCGGGTTCGGGGCGGAGATCGCCGCCCGGCTCACCGAGCGGTGCTTCTACAACCTGGAGGCCCCGGTGCTGCGTGTCGGCGGCCCGTCGACGCCGTACCCGCCCTCCCGGCTGGAGGACCACTACCTGCCCGACCTGGACCGCGTCCTCGACGCCGTCGACCGCCTGTTCGCGTTCTGAGGGGGAGACGAGGATGAAGGAGTTCAAGCTCCCCGACGTGGGCGAGGGCCTGACCGAGGCGGAGATCGTCCGCTGGCACGTCAAGCCCGGCGACCCCGTCAAGGTCAACCAGATCATCGTGGAGATCGAGACGGCCAAGGCCGTCGTCGAGCTGCCCTGCCCGTTCGAGGGCGTGGTGACCGCCCTGATGGCCGACGAGGGCGAGACCGTCGACGTCGGCAGGCCGATCATCTCCGTGGACGACGGAACCGGCCCCGCCGCCCCGGCCGTGGGCGAGGGTACGGCCGGCGGTCGCGCGCAGGCCCTGGCCGAGGACATGGTGCCCGAGCCCGCCGCGGCGGACGAGCCGCCCGCGGAGAAGCGCCAGCCCGTCCTGGTCGGGTACGGCGTCAAGCCCGGCGCGGCCCGCCGCCGTCCCCGGAAACCCTCGGCGGCCTCCCCGGCGACCTCGTCCGCGGTCGCCCCGGCTGCCCCGGCCGTCTCTCCGGCTGCTCCGGCCGTCCCCGCGCGGCCGGCGCCGGAGCCCGCCGTCCGGGAGACGCCGCCCACGGGCTCGGCGGCGCGGCGGGCCGCCGTGCTCGCCAAGCCCCCGGTGCGCAAGCTGGCCAAGGACCTCGGGGTCGACCTGGCGACCGTTCCCCCGACCGGCCCGCACGGCACGATCACCCGGGAGGACGTCCACGCCGCGGTCGAGGCGGCGGCCGACGCCGGCCGTACGGCCCCGCAGGCGGTTCCGGCCGCGCGCGGCGGCGAGGAGCGGATCCCGGTCAAGGGGGTGCGCCGGGCGACCGCGCAGGCCATGACGGCCTCGGCGTTCACCGCGCCGCACGTCACCGAGTTCCTGCAGGTGGACGTCACCGGCACGATGGAGGCCGTGACCCGCCTCCGGGCGCTGCCCGACTTCGCCGAGGTCAAGGTCTCGCCGCTGCTGCTGGTGGCCAAGGCGGTGCTCGTCGCCGCACGGCGGTACCCGATGATCAACTCGGTGTGGGACGAGGCCGCCCAGGAGATCGTGGTCAAGCACTACGTGAACCTCGGCATCGCCGCGGCCACCCCGCGTGGCCTGCTCGTCCCCAACGTCAAGAACGCGCACGAGCTGTCGCTGCCGGACCTCGCCCGGGCCATCGGCTCCCTCGCCGAGACGGCCAGGGCCGGCCGTACCCAGCCCGCCGAGATGTCCGGGGGCACGATCACGATCACCAACGTGGGCGTGTTCGGCGTGGACGCGGGCACCCCGATCCTCAACCCGGGCGAGTCGGCGATCCTGGCGTTCGGCCAGGTCAGGGACCTGCCCTGGGTGGTGGACGGGCAGGTCGTGCCCCGCAGGGTCTGCACGCTCGCGCTCTCCTTCGACCACCGGGTCATCGACGGGGAGCTCGGCTCGCTCTTCCTGCGCGACGTCGGAGCCATGCTGGAGGACCCGCTCCGCATGCTCGCCTGGGGCTGATCCCGTAAAACCGGCTGAAAGCCGTAAAAACGGCTGAGCCCTTTGGGCAGGCCGGGACCCACGAAAAGCGGGCCCGTCCCCGGAGAAAAGGGGACGGGCCCGCCGCGGGGCTTCGATCCTGGGAAATTCCACCCCGGAAAACGATGAGCAGAAACCTCCCCGGGCGTTTCTTGGGGCGGTTTTTCCATGTGGCCCGGAAAGGCGGGCACGCCTTTCCGGTCGTGCGGTTCTCAGGCGCCTATCGGGTGCCGCGGGCCTTTACCACCAGTCGCCCCAGCCGCCGCCGCAGCCGCCGCCGCACCCGCAGCGGCGGCAACCGCAGCCGCGGCGGCAACCGCAGCCGCACCCGGTGACGAAGTTGGACGCGGTGACTCCCTGGACGGCCGGGGTCGAGGTGGTGGTCGAGGACGACGCCTGTGCGGGCCCGGCTACGAGGGCTCCCGCGATGAGCCCGGCGCCCATCAGGCCCGTGACGAACGAGGCGGCCGTTCTGCTTTTCATGCGGTCCTCCGATTCCACGAGAGGACGTGACCCGTCCTCCTGGATTGCTGGACAGTTCACAGCGTGCCGGAGCCGGAGCGACCAAGTCACCGCAAACCACTTATGGCTTGGCAAAGGCCCACAGATGTGTATAAATACCAAATAAATAGCAGATATCCGGGCATTTCGGACAGGTAGTACGGCGAGCCCGCGTGCCGGGCCCAAGGGCGAGAACGCGGGATGACCGCGGAGGGGCATAAGGGGCCGCGGAGGGCCCGGCCCCGTACGCTGGCGGGGCATCCGAGCGAAGGGAAGACCATGTTCCGCCACGTCGTGCTGTTCACCTGGTCCGAGACGGCCACCGAGGAGCAGAAGGCCGCGGTCGCGACCGAGCTGGGCCGGCTCCCGGGGGTCATCCCGGAGATCCGCGCCTACGCCGTCGGAGCCGACGCGGGCGTGAATCCGGGCAACCACGAGTTCGCGGTCGTCGCCGACTTCGACGGCCTCGACGACTACCTGGTCTACCGCGACCACCCGGTCCACCAGGCGGTGATCGCCGAACACATCAAGCCGATCCTGGCCTCACGGGCGGCCGTGCAGTTCGTCGTCTAGCCCTGCCGGAGGTACGGCGCGCCGTCAGGCCGCCGTCACAGTTCCGGCGGGTGGTTCTCCCGGTGCATCAGGCGGCCCTCCGACGTCGCCCCGCGCCGGGGCGCCAGCACCACGCTCAGCACCACCCCGACGGCGCCGACGATCATGAAGATCACCCCGATGACATCGATGTGCACGTTGTCGCCGAGGACGTCGGGCTCGATGGCGAACCGGAGGATGGCGCCGATCGTGAGGAAGAAGATGCTGACCCCGACACCCATCGGACCCTCCGGACACAGGTAGTGATCAGGCAAAGAGAGCGTCTGCGATCCCTCATACCCCTTCCCGCGCGATCCCACCACCGGCCCGGTGTGCGCCCGCCCGGAAAGGCCGGGAACGGAGGACCGGAAAAGGGACCCGGGGCGGCGGGCGGGGGAGGCGCCGGATGGCCGAGGCGGAGGCGGAGGCCGGAAAAGGGGCGCCGGAGGCCGGGACGCGGAGGGTCCGGGAACGCGGACGGGGGCGGTCCCGTGAGCGGGACCGCCCCCGTCACCGCCTGCCGCGGGAGCGGGGCGTCTTCGGAAGGCCGGGATCAGCGGATCAGAAGGCCTCTTCGGGCAGCTCCATCAGGTCCTGGTTCGTCGCGGCGAGCACCCGGCGCTCGGCCGCGACGCGGGGCAGGACGGTCTGGGCGAAGAACGAGGCCGCCGCGACCTTGCCGGTGTAGAACGCCCTGTCCCGGTCGGACTCGCCGAGCGCCTTGAGGGCCACCTCGGCCTGGCGCAGCAGCAGCCAGCCGATCACCACGTCGCCCAGGGCGAGCAGGAACCGGGTGGTGTTGAGACCGACCTTGTAGACCTCCTGCGGCGTCTCCAGCGAGGAGATCGCCCAGCCGGCCATCGTGTCGGCCATGGCCTTGACCTCGTCCGCGGCCTCGCCGAGGAGCTTGCGCTCCTCCTTGAGGCGGCCGTTGCCGGCGTCGGAGGCGGCGAACGCCTTGATGTCGCCGTACATCGTGCCGAGGGCGACGCCCTGGTTGCGCATGACCTTGCGGAAGAACAGGTCCATGCCCTGGATCGCGGTGGTGCCCTCGTAGAGGGAATCGATCTTGGCGTCCCGGATGTACTGCTCGATCGGGTAGTCCTGCAGGTAGCCGGAGCCGCCCAGGGTCTGCAGCGAGCGGGCCAGCAGCTCGTAGGAGCGCTCGGACCCGACGCCCTTGACCAGCGGGAGCAGCAGGTCGTTCATGGCCTCGGCGTGCTCGTCGCGGCGGCCCTCGGCCCCGGCGATCTGCACGGCGTCCTGGTAGGTCGCGGTCAGCAGGACCAGCGCGCGCATGCCCTCGGCGTACGACTTCTGGAGCATGAGCTCGCGGCGGACGTCCGGGTGGCGGATGACGGTCACGCGCGGGGCGGACTTGTCGGCCATCTGGGTGAGGTCGGAGCCCTGCACCCGCTGCCTGGCGTACTCCAGGGCGTTCAGGTAGCCGGTGGAGAGGGTGGCGATCGCCTTGGTGCCGACCATCATGCGGGCGTGCTCGATGATCATGAACATCTGCTTGATGCCCTGGTGCACGTCACCGACCAGCGTGCCGACGGCCGGGTGCTTCTCGCCGAAGGTGAGCTCGCAGGTCGTGGAGACCTTCAGGCCCATCTTCTTCTCGACGTTGGTGACGTAGACGCCGTTGCGCTCGCCCAGCTCACCGGTGGAGAGGTCCACGTGGTACTTCGGGACCAGGAACATCGACAGGCCCTTGGTGCCGACGCCGTGCCCCTCGGGGCGGGCCAGCACGAGGTGGAAGATGTTGTCGGCCATGTCGTGCTCGGCGCTGGTGATGAAGCGCTTGACGCCCTCGATGTGCCAGGTGCCGTCGGGCTGCTGCACGGCCTTGGCACGGCCGGCGCCCACGTCGGAGCCGGCGTCGGGCTCGGTGAGGACCATCGTGGCGCCCCACTGGTGCTCGATGGCCAGCTCGGCGAAGCGCTTCTGGTCCTCGGTGCCGATCGTGTGCAGCACGTGGGCGAAGGCGGGGCCGCTGGAGTACATCCAGATGGCCGGGTTGGCGCCGAGCACCAGCTCGGCCAGCGCCCAGTTGACGCTGTTGGGCAGGCCGGGGCCGTTCAACTCGGCGGGCAGGCCGAGGTTGGTCCAGCCGGCGTCACGGTAGGCGGCGAAGGACCTCTTGAAACCCTCCGGCATGGTGACGGTGCCGGAGGCCGGGTCGAACACCGGAGGCTTGCGGTCGCCCTCCTCGAAAGAGTCGGCCAGCACGCCGGAGGCGAGGCGGTTCACCTCGTCCAGGACGCTGCGCACGACGTCCTCGTCGATGTCGGCGAACAGACCGCTGCCCAGGATGTCCCGGCGCCCGAACACCTCGAAGAGATTGAACTCCAGGTCACGGATGTTGCTCTTGTAGTGGCCCATGGGGTCGGCTCCTTCACACGGGTGAACCGGGACGCTTGCATACTCGCCAGTAACCTTACCGACAATGCTACCCGCGAGTAACCCCTAAAAAACGGCAATGATGGGACGTTTGTCACACGCCCTGGAGAAACCCTTTACCCAGGGGACCTCCGGGTTCCGGCCTGCCGGTCCGCCGGCCTGCGGGACGCGCCGCCGTACCCTCGGGACATGACGAAGTCGTACGGCGGGACGGGCGGGCGGGGACCGGCGGGCGACCCGCCGGTGGACGGGCGGTGGCGCGCCGACCTCGCGCGGTGGGACATCCCCGAGCACATCCTCAGGCGGGCCCCGGTGAGCCCCTGGGGACACTCCCCGGCGCGGTTCGCCCAGCGCACCGAGCACGCGCTCGCGGCCCCCGAAGGCCCGTCCCTGACCAGGATCGCCGAGGCGCTGCCCGCCGGGGGGAGCGTGCTCGACGTCGGCGCCGGCACCGGGGCGGCCTCGCTGCCGCTGGCCGGCCGCCTGGGGGAGCTGATCGCGGTGGACGCCTCCGCCGGGATGCTGGCCGAGCTGACGCCCCGGGCCGAACGGCTCGGCGTCCCGGTCCGGACGGTGCCGGGCCGCTGGCCCGACATGGCGGCCCGCACCCCGGTGGCCGACGTCGCGGTCGCCGCCCACGTCGTCTACAACGTGCCCGACCTGGCCGCTTTCCTGTCCGAGCTGACCGGCCACGCCCGGCGCCGGGTCGTCCTGGAGCTCACCGAGCATCACCCGATGAGCTGGCTCACCCCGCTGTGGAGGCACTTCCACGGCCTTCCCCGCCCCGCCCGGCCGACGGCGCACGACCTGATCGCCGTCGCCGGGGCGCTCGGCCACGAGGTCCGCCACGAGTCCCACGCGGCTCCGCTGCCCCGCTACGCGTCGCTGGACGAGCTCGCCGAAAGCGCCTGCCGGAGGCTCTGCCTCACCCCCGACCGGGTGGGGGAGGTGGCCGGGGCCGCCGTCGCCCTGGGCATGTGGCCGCTCCCGCGCGAGCGGTGGTTCACGGTGTGGTGGGAGACGGCCTGACGGCCGCGCCTGGCCTCGGTGCCGGTTCCGGCGTGCCGCGTAACCTGCTTGACGGCTTAGACGGTGTCGCGATTAGGTGTGGGGCATGATTGCGATCGAATACGTGACCTTCGACTGCGCCGAGCCGTACGAGCTGGCGACCTTCTGGAGCCAGGCCACCGGACGGCCGATCCACCCGGACGGCAGCGCCGGCGACGACGAGATCCTCGTGCCGGGCACGCCCGGCCTGCTGTTCATCAAGGTCCCCGAGGGCAAGGCGGTCAAGAACCGCATCCACCTGGACGTCACCGGGTCCGACGGCACCACCCGCGAGGAGGAGGTGGAGCGGCTGCTGAAGCTCGGCGCCACGATCCACGACGACCGGCGCGCCTCCGACGGCAGGGGCTGGGTGACCATGCTCGACCCCGAGGGCAACGAGTTCTGCGTCTGCCGCGCCGAGTACGAGAGGTCCTGACGCCGGTCCCCGCGCGGAGCGCACGACAGCCCTGGGATGTGCGACGGCCCCGGGAGGTTCAAGGGCCCTGGGATGTGCGGCGGCCCCGGGACGGCCCGGGGCCTCAGGGGCGGCCGGTCCCCGTGCGATGGCGGGTCTTGCCGGAATGATGTTCGCTCGGGAATGCTGCGGTCATGAGCCCCCCGAGCGCGTCCGTGAGCATTCATGTCTCGGCGCCGCCCGAGACGGTCTACGAGCTCGTCACCGATGTCACGGACATGAGCGGCTGGAACGTCGAGTGCGAGAGCGCCGAATGGGTCGGCCCGATCCGCGGGCCGCGGCCCGGCGCGAGGTTCCGCGGGCGCGACAGGAACGGCCGGCGGCGGTGGTCCACGCTCTGCACGGTCACCGTCGCCGATCCCCACCGGGTCTTCGCCTACGGCGTCCGCGCGGGCGGCCTGCTGGACGTGGCGATCCGGCGCTTCGAGATCACCCCCTCCGGGACCGGCTGCCATGTGGAGCAGAGCACCTGGGACACCCGCGGCCCGGTCCTGCGTCTGCTGGGCGGGCTCGTCTCCGGCGTCCGCGACCGGGCCGCCCGCGAGCGGGCCGACATGCTGCGGACCCTGGAGCGCCTGAAGGCGGCGGCGGAGGCGGTGGGCGCGCCGCCGTCCACCGGCGGTTGATCGCTCCGCGCCCGCCACGAGGACCTGACAAACCTGACCGACCGGACGGACCCGACCGGGAGCCGGCGGGCCGTACCGGGAAGGCCGGCGGCCGGGTGCGGCGGGACCGCGCCCGCGCTCAGCCGCCGTACGGCAGGGAGCGGTGCTCGCGGCCCCGTCCCCGGAAGACCAGGGCCAGGAACGCGGTGATGAGGTACACCGCGACGCCGCCCTGGAGCGCGTCGAACGCCGCGCCGAACACGCCCTCGCCGTCCACGACGAGCTGGACCGGATACATGAGCGCGGCGGCCCCGAGCGCCGGGTAGAGCGAGAAGCGCCAGGGGTGGCGCAGGGCCCAGAGCCGGGCCTGCCGGGTCACCCGGTCGCCCCTCTCGGGCCTGGAGACCGCGCCGACGGCCGTGACCAGGCTGAACAGGACGATGCCCAGCGACAGCGCCCAGGTCAGGTCGGCGCTTCCCGGCAGGATCACGCCGAGGCCGAAGCTGACGGCCGCTGCGGTACCGCCGGTCACCGCGGCGGCCTTCCAGGGCGCGCCGTGCAGGGCGGCTCCGGCGAGTGAGATCTCGTCACGACGAGTCAGTTCGTTGCTCATGCGTTCAGGGTGCCTCCCGAGCCCCCCTGCCCGCATCGGGGAGAGACCCTGATTTCGACCCTGACCCCGCGCCCTGCGGCTTCGCGCCGGCTCCATGCCCCCCGCACCCTGCGGATTCGCCGGATTCCCGCCCCGGTAGGTTGGTCGCCATGCCCGTGGAATTCCGCCTCGCCCGGCCCGGCGACCTGCCGGCCATCGTGTCCCTGATCGCCGACGACGCCATCGCGGCCGCCCGCACCGGCGAGCTCGGCGAGGAGCACCGCGCCGCCTTCGACGCCATCGAGGCCGACCCCGGCAACGAGCTCGTCGTCGCCGAGCTGGACGGCGAGGTGGTGGGCACCATGCAGCTCACCTACATCCCCGGCATCTCCCGGCGCGGCGCCCTGCGGATGCAGATCGAGGCGGTCCGCGTCGCGGCCCCGCTGCGCGGCCGGGGGCTGGGCCGCCGGATGATGGAGTGGGCCGTCGAGCGGGGCCGCGCCCGCGGCTGCGCGCTGGTCCAGCTCACCACCGACAAGGCCCGCAAGGACGCCCACCGGTTCTACGACTCGCTCGGCTTCGTCGCCTCCCACGAGGGATACAAGCTCACCCTGAGTTGATCGTTATCCTCGTCCCCACCGCTAACGACACGAGCCGACGGGACGGGCGATATGAGACGACACGCGTTGGGGCTGGGAGCCCTGGCCATGCTGCTGGCGGCCTGCGGCGGGAACACCGGCGACCCGGCGGCGGCCCCGGCCGCCACCACGAGCGCCGCCGCGAGCGCCACGGAGAGCGCCGCGGCGAGCCCCACCCCGACCGGCCTGCCGACCCCGAACTCCAGTCCCAGCCCTACCGGGGAGAACATCGCCGGCTGCGTCACCGCGGACAAGGGCGAGATCTTCAAGTACACCCGTGACGGCACCGTCACCAAGGGCGTGATCATGGGCAAGGGGAAGGTCGGCGCGGTCGTCTCCTACGAGCGTCGCGGCACCGTGTGCGACTGGCTGCCGCTGGCCGAGCGGCTGGTCGCCGAGGGCCGCCGCGTCCTGCTGTTCGACCGCAACGACGTGGTGAGCCCCGAGAAGGACACCGTGGAGATGGCCCGGCGGCTGCACGACGCGGGCGTCGAGAAGGTGTTCCTGATCGGCGGCTCGATGGGCGGGCGGCAGTCCGTGCTCGCGGCCGGCCTGCTGAAGTTCCCGGTGGCCGGGGTCATCAGCGTCTCCGGCGGCACGACCCAGCCCGGGGACGTCACCGCCCTCAAGGCGCCCTTCCTCCAGGTCACCGCCGACGAGGACTCGACCGCCCCGCTCGAACTGGCGCGGGCCGTCTACCAGGAGGCGAAGAAGTCGGCCGACCGCCAGCTCCTCGTGCTGAACGGCCGGGAGCACGCCAGCGCCCTGTTCACCGCCGAGCAGGGCGACAAGGCGCTTCAGGCGATCACGGCGTTCGTCACGAAGCACTCGGGCTGATCTCGACCAGGTTGTCGTGGTAGACGGCGCCCCGGCCCAGGTCGGCGTCGCGCGCCTCCACCGCGGCGTTCACCGTCGAGCCTCCGGCGCTCAGCTTGCGCCAGTGGCCCTTGGTGGCGGCCACCACGCCGGGCCGTACCCGGTCGCTGATCTCCACCACGGCCTCGAACCCGCCGACGTCGTTGAACACCCGGGCCCGCTGCCCGTCGACGAGCCCCCGCGACCCGGCATCGGCCGGGTTGACCAGGACCCGGGGGCCCCGGGAGCGCCGAAGCAGCTCGGGGTTGTTGCCGAACGTGCTGTTCAGGAACATGTGCGAGGCCGGGGTGACCAGCGTCAGCGGGTACGGCCCCTCGGCGGCCGAGGCCGTGCGCGGGGGGACGTAGGCGGGTCCGGAGCCGAACCGGAGCCTCCCCGAGGGGGTGGGGAAGCCGTCGGCGAACGGCGTGAACGGCCGCGGCACGCTCAGCCGGACCCACCCCTCCTTGCGCAGCCGGTCCACCGTGATCCCGGCCAGCGACGGGTGGCCGGAGGACAGGAGCTGCTCGGCCAGCTCAAGGTCGGAGTCGTACAGCGACGGCTCGGTCAGGCCCATGTGCCGGGCCAGCCGGCGGAACGTCTCCATCGTCGACAGGCACTCGCCCGGCGGCGGGACGGCGGGCTCGTTCCACATCAGGTACATGTGCCCGTAGCCGGCGTGCAGGTCGGTGTGCTCGATCTGCATGGTCGCGGGCAGCACGATGTCGGCGTAGTCGACGGTGTCGGTGGGGAAGTGCTCCATCACGACCGTGAACAGGTCCTCGCGCAGCAGCCGCTCGCGGATGCGGTTCTGGTCGGAGGTGGAGGCCATCGGGTTGGCGCCGTAGACCCACAGGCACTTCACCGACTCGTCCAGCTCGTCGGCCAGCCGGGTCATCGTCCGCCGCCGCACCGGCCGGGCGAGCAGGTCGTCGCGGGTGTCGATGTTCAGGTGGATGTATCCGCTGGTGGAGTAGGCGACCCCGCCGCCGGGACGGCGCCAGTCGCCGGTCACCGCCGGGATGGCGGCGATCGTGCGCAGCGCGGCGCCGCCGCCGGCGTGCCGCTGGATGCCCATCGTGGCCCGGATGCCGGTGGGCCGGGTGTGCGCCAGCCGCAGTCCCAGGGCCCGGATGTCCGACTCGGGCAGCCCGGTGATCTCCGCGACCACCTCCGGGGGGTGGCGGAGGATCTCCTCGCGGAAGCCCTCCCAGCCCTCGGTGTGCCGGGCGAGGTAGTCGCGGTCCTCCGCGCCCTCGGCGAGGACCACGTTCAGCAGCCCCAGCGCCAGCGCCGCGTCGGTGCCGGGCCGGATCGGCAGGTACTCGTCGGCCTGGTCGGCGGTGCGGGTGCGGATCGGGTCGATCGCGACCACGTGCGCTCCGTCCGCGCGGGCGTCCTGGATGAACTTCCACAGGTGGTGGCCGCTGGTCAGCGTGTTGGTGCCCCACAGCAGGATCAGCTTCGACAGCGCGAACGTCTCGGGGTCCATCCCGCCGGGCGTGCCGTTGATCTCGGTGAGGCCGGCGTTGCCGGCGGCCGAGCAGATGTTCGCGACGTGCCGGGAGGCGCCCAGCACGTTCCAGAACCGGCGCCCCGCCTCGCCCTCGACGCCCTGGATGTAGCCGAGCGTGCCGGTGCCCTGGTAGGGCCAGATGGCCTCGCCGCCGTGCTCGTCGACGATCCGGCGCAGCCGTACGGAGATCTCCTCCAGGGCCTCGTCCCAGGTGATCCGCTCGAACTCCCCCGACCCCTTGGGACCGGTACGGCGCAGCGGGTACAGGATGCGGTCGGGCGACTTCACCTGCTCCAGGTAGCGGTTGACCTTCACGCAGAGCGCGCCCCGGGTGTAGGGCTGGTCGGGGTTGCCCCGCATCCCGAGGGCCTCGCCGTCCCGCACCGTCACGACCCACGAGCACGTGTCGGGACAGTCCAGCGGGCAGGCCCCCAGAACGCGCAGTTCACCCATATCACCCAGCGACATGGCTCCGACTTTAGCCGTGGACGCCGAAGGGGGGTACGGCCACGCTGGCCGTACCCCTCTCCCTTTCCCGGGTCGCCCCGGGGCGCCCTCGCGGGTCACCCCGGAACACCCCTGCGCGTCACCCGGGGACACCCGGAGCTCCGGGACGCCCGGACATGTCACCCGGACGCCCCCGCGGGTCACTCCGAGACGTCGCCGTGGTCGTGGTCGGCCCCGAGGCCGCCGCCCCCGGTGCCCGCCCGGGTGGCGGCGGGCGTGCCGCCGCCGGGCAGGTCGCGGCTGTAGGCGTAGACGAACGCCGCCGTCGCGACCGCGCCGGTGTTGATCGTCAGCGCCTTGTCGCTGATGTTGGCGATGGTGTCGCACGCCTGGTGGTAGCACTTGTCGTAGGCGACCCCGGCCTGGCCGCCGAACTTGGCCGCCTCCTCGGGGCTCTTGATGCCCTCCGCGCCGGTGAACAGGCCGCCGGCCGGGATGCCCACCGCGATGAACGGGCCGTAGTCGGACCGGCCGGTGAAGTCGGTGCCGACGTACGGCTGGCGGATCGTCCGGTAGTACGTCTCGAAGAGCTTCTCGATCTCGTCCGATCCCGCCGGGCCCGCCGGGGCGCCCGTCTTGTCGGAGTCGTCGCCGTCGTAGATCCCCAGCGTGTAGTTCGGTGAGGCGATCATGTCGAAGTTCAGGTACAGCTTGATCCGGGCCTTCTCCTCGGCGGAGAGGCCGTCCACGTAGTGCTCGGAGCCGAGCAGGCCGAGCTCCTCGGCGCCCCAGAAGGCGAAGCGGAGCCGGTTGCGGGTGGGCAGGTGACCCGCCCGCAGCGCGGTCTCCAGGATGGCCGCGCTGCCCGAGCCGTTGTCGTTGATGCCCGGTCCCTCGGGGACGCTGTCGAGGTGGGCGCCCAGCATGACGACCTTGCCCGGGTCGCCCTTGCGGCTCTCGGCGATGACGTTGCGGGTCTTGCGGTGCAGATCGCTCTCGGTGCTCACCGCGAGCCGCACCGTCGTCCCGGTCGCGGCCAGCTCGCTGCCGGCCGCGAAGGTGGCGCCGACGACGGGGATGTGCGTGGTGGGCTCGTTGAGGGTGCCGCTCAGCAGGGTCCGGCGGTCGTTGGCGCCCTCGCCCGGCTGACCCTCGTTGAAGATGATCACACCCGAGGCCCCGGCCGCCTGGGCGTTCTCGGCCTTGACCTGGAAGTTGCAGGTGCCGCGCTGCATCAGGGCGATGTTGCCCGCGGTGAAGCCCGCGAAATCGCTCGCCTCACACCCCGAGGTCGAGCTGTTGGGCGTCGGGCTCGGCGGCAGCGTCAGGTCCACACCCTGCACCGGGGCCGTGACGCTCCCCGAGCCGGAGTAGGTCATGACCTTGAAGTCGGTGTTGCGCGCGTAGGTCTTCGCCGCGGGGGAGACCCGCTCCATGACGGCCGGGGTGATCTCGCGGAAGAACGGGAACTCGAACTCCTGCAGGGTCACGTCGTACCCGGCGGCGCGCAGCTTGCCGGCGACGTAGGCCACCGAGGCCTCGTGGCCGGGGGTGCCCGACGCCCGGGTGCCGCCGTTGGCGTCGGCGATCTGCTGGAACTTCGCCAGGTGCTGCTTGACGGACGGGACCTTGACCGACTGGCTCAGCCCGGCCGGGTTGGGATCGGCGCTCGCCGGGACGGCGGAGACGACGGGCAGGGCCACGGCCGCCGCGGTGGTGACCGCGGCTACCAGACCCCTCGACGCGCGTGCGCGCATGCGGACTCCTTTGGAGAACAACGGTGGTGCCGGAAATCCCCCGTGATCGCGATGGGACAGAACGTAGTCCGGACAATCTTGATCTTTAAAGACCGCACCGACATTCGTTATCGAGCGGAGTCGAATCAGCGTTCGGGGTGTTCCCCCCTCCCTACTTGACGGGTCGTCCCCGGCGGCGTAGGCGCGCGGGAAGCCGGGCCTGGAACGTGCCTTTCATGATCCATTCGCCCCGTCGGTCGCCGCCGGGATCCCCGTACGGGGGAGGGCGGGGCTTCTTTTCCGGTTCCGCACAGCAGAATGGAAGCCAACCGCCGGACGGCCGGAAGCCCGGACGGCACGGTGTTCACGGCTCCGGGCGCCGGCACGAAAGGAAGATCGGTGACGTATCCGTAATGAAGATCGATGACGCAACAGCAATGGAGAACGTGCAGAATCGCGGGTGGTGACCGAAATCAGAGAGCACGGAGAAGCGTCGTCCGCCGGCGGTGAGAGGCCCCCGGCGAGCGGCGATACCGCCGTGCTCGTCATCGAGCCGCTGCTCCCGCAGCGCATCCGGCGCCCCTCCGACCTGCTGCGCTTCCTCGCCACGGTCATCGTGCTGGCGGCCGTGGTGCTCCTCGCGCTCGTGGCGCAGAAGACGCTCAACGGCCTTGAGGGCGACGTGGCCGACAGCACCAACCACCTGCCGTTCCTCCTCGGCGGCGTGGTGGGCGTGCTGAGCGGGGCCGCCATGCTCGGCGTCCCCGCCGCCTACGCGATCGAGCGGGTGCTCCACCGCGACGGCCTGCGGGTCGCCGAAGGCGTCTTCGCCGCCATCGCCGGCATGGTCCTCTCCTTCGCACTCGGCGAGTGGATCATCAAGTTCGGCTCCGCCGAGCTGCGGTTCCTGTTCACCAACGGCCGCGGCGACATCGAGCCGCTCAACACGCTGGTCACCTCGGTCATCGCCTACGTCACCGCGGTGCGCATCTCCCGCCGCCCCACCTGGCGCGCGGCCCTGTGGAGCGCGGTCGCGCTCAACACCATCGCGCTCTTCGCCGGCAGCGCCGCCACCCTCCTCGGCGTCGCCGTCTCCCTCCTGGTCGGCCTGGCCGTCGGCTACGCCACCCTGTACGGCCTGGGCAGCCCCAACACCCGTCCGCCGGGCAGTGCGATCATCACCACGCTCCGCAAGCTGGGCTTCCAGCCCGTCAAGGCCCGGCGGATGGACGACGACCACCAGAGCAGCAGGCGCTACGCCGTCGACCTCAAGGACGGCAACCGCCTCGACGTCACCGTCCTCGACCGCGACCGCCAGGTCGCCGGGCTTCTCTACCGGCTCTGGCGGCGGATCCGGCTCAACAGCGAGACCCGCCGCCGCGCCATCCGCTCGCTCCGCGCCGAGCTGGAGCGTGAGGCCCTGATGGCGTACGCCGCCCAGGCCGCCGGAGTCAGCACGCCCCGCCTCGTCGGCACCAGCGAGATCGGCACCGAGGCGGCACTGCTCGCCTACGCGCACGTCCCCACCCGTCCCCTCGACGACATCCCCGACGAGGAGATCGACGACAACCTGCTCGCCCAGATCTGGGAGCAGGTCCTGCTCCTGCAGGTCCAGCGCCTCGCCCACCGGAGGCTGACCGGTGACAGCATCCACGTCGACGACGAGGGCCGCATCGTCCTCATGGACGCCCGCAGCGGAGAGATCGCCGCCGGCGACCTGCTGCTCCGCCTCGACGTCGCCCAGCTCCTCACCTACCTCAGCCTGCGCGTCGGCGCCGAGCGCGCGGTCGACGCCGCCGCCACCGTCGCGGGGCCCGGCGTGCTGGCCGGCGCGCTGCCGCTGCTGCAGCCCATCGCGCTCACCCGCGAGACCCGGGCGGCGCTCAACCGGAACAAGGGCCTGCTGCCGGACATCCGGGAGCGGATCGTCGAGCTCGCCCCCAAGGTGGAGAGCGAGGAGGTCCGCCTGGAGCGCTTCCGCCCGCGGACCCTCGTCACGATCATCGCCAGCACCGTCGCCGCGTACTTCCTGGTCGGCTCGCTCAGCCAGATCAACCTGAACGTCCTCAGCTCCGCCAAGTGGGGCTGGACCGTCGTCGCGCTCGCCGCCGCGATGCTGAGCTACGTCGCCGCCGCCCTGATGCTCAAGGGCTTCGTGCCGGAGAAGCTGCCGCTGGGCCGTACGGTGCTCGTCCAGTTCGCCGGGTCCTTCGTCAAGCTCGTCGCGCCCGCCGCGGTCAGCGGCGTCGCCATAAACACCCGGTACCTGCAGAAACGTGGCATTCCGCCGGGGCAGGCGGTGGCCAGCGTGGGCGCCTCGCAGGTCATCGGCCTGGCCTTCCACATCGGCCTGCTGCTGCTGTTCGCCTACGTCACCGGCTCCCGGACCGCCCAGTCGTTCACGCCCTCGCGGACCCTGGTGTTCGCGCTGCTGGCCGTCGCCCTGGTGACGTTGGGCGTGCTGGGAGTCCCGCGGCTGCGCAGGATGGTCACCTCCCGGGTCCGCAGCCTGTTCTCGGGCGTCGTCCCGCGCCTGCTGGACGTCCTGCAGACGCCCAGCAAGCTCTTCGAGGGCTTCGCCGGCACGCTCATGCTGACCATCTTCTTCGTGACCTGCCTCGACGCCTCCATCCGGGCCTTCGGCGGCTCCCTCGACTTCACCGCCGTGGCGATCGTCTTCCTCGCCGGCAACGCCATCGGCTCCGCCGCCCCCACCCCCGGCGGCCTCGGCGCCGTCGAGGTCTCCCTCGCGGCCGGCCTGACCCTCGCCGGCCTGCCCAAGGAGATCGCCACGTCGGCGGTGCTGCTGTTCCGGCTGTTCACCTTCTGGCTGCCGGTCCTGCCCGGGTGGGCCTCGTTCGCCTACCTCCAGCGGCACGAGGCGCTGTAGGACGCTCCCGCCCGTCCGGCGGGCCCCGGTCCCGGGAGGCGGACGCCCACGTCCGCGGGTCCGGCGCGGCTCCCGTCCGTGGACCCCGCCCGGCGGGACCCCGTGCCCGAGGTCCCTTCCGGCGCCCGGAACCGCGGTCCCGGGCGCCGGAAGGTCAGGCCTCGCTCGACCGGGCCCAGATGTTGATGCCCGCCTCGACCGCGTCCTTGTCGATGGCCACGAGCTCGTCGTCGGTGAACGACAGGTTCCGCACCGCTCCGAGGCTGTCCTCAAGCTGCCCGACGCTGCTCGCGCCGATCAGCACGGACGTCACGCGGCTGTCGCGCAGCGCCCAGGAGAGCGCCATCTGGGCGAGCGTCTGCCCCCGCCCCTGGGCGATCTCGTTGAGCCGGCGGACGTGCCGCATCGTCTCCTCGGTCAGCATCTCGGGGGTGAGGAACCTCCCCAGCGATGCCCGGGACCCCTCGGGGATCCCGTCGAGGTAGCGGCTGGTCAGCATGCCCTGGGCCAGCGGTGAGAACGCGATGCAGCCCATGCCCTCCCGCTCCAGGGCGTCGAGCAGCCCGCCCTCGATCCACCGGTTGAGCATCGAGTAGGACGGCTGGTGGATGAGCAGCGGCGTGCCCATCTCCCGCATGATCCGCGCCGCCTCGACGGTGTGCTCCGGCGAGTAGGAGGAGATGCCCGCGTACAGCGCCCGGCCCGACCGGACCGCGTGGTCCAGCGCGCCCATCGTCTCCTCCAGCGGGGTGTCCGGGTCGAACCGGTGGCTGTAGAAGATGTCGACGTAGTCCAGGCCCATCCGCTTCAGCGACTGGTCGAGGCTGGCGAGCAGGTACTTGCGCGACCCCCACTCACCGTAGGGGCCGGGCCACATGTCGTACCCGGCCTTCGTCGAGATCACCAGCTCGTCGCGGTACGGCGCGAAGTCCTCCCGCAGGTGCCGGCCGAAGTTGGTCTCCGCCGAGCCGTACGGCGGGCCGTAGTTGTTGGCCAGGTCGAAGTGGGTCACCCCCAGGTCGAACGCCCGGCGCAGGATGGCCCGCTGGGTCTCGAAGGGCTTGTCGTCGCCGAAGTTGTGCCAGAGCCCCAGGGAGACGGCGGGCAGCCTCAGCCCGCTCCTGCCGACCCTGTTGTACGGCTGCCGCCCGTCGTAGCGGTCGTCCGCCGCCGTGTACGTCACTTGGTCACCTTGGCCGTGTCGAGGATCCAGGAGAGGACGAGAGCCTCCTCGCGCCAGGCGTCGTACCTGCCACTGCGTCCGCCGTGGCCGGCGCCCATCTCCGTCTTGAGCAGGAACGGCCCGCCCCGCGCGGTGTCGCGGAGCTTCGCGACCCATTTGGCGGGCTCGTGGTAGAAGACCCGGGTGTCGTTGAGGCTGGTGATCGCGAAGATCGGCGGGTAGACCCGGTCGTCCACGTTCTCGTACGGCGTGTACGACTTCATGTACTCGTACACGTCGGCGTTGTGCAGGGGATCGCCCCACTCGTCCCACTCGATCACCGTCAACGGCAGCGACGGATCGAGGATCGTGTTGAGCGCGTCCACGAACGGCACCTGGGCGACGACGCCGGCGAAGCTCTCCGGCGCGAGGTTCGCCACCGCCCCCATCAGCAGCCCGCCGGCCGAACCGCCCCGGGCGACGATCGAGCTCGACCACCCCTCGGCCTTCAGGTGCTCGGCGGCGGCGACGAAGTCGGTGAAGGTGTTCTTCTTCTGCTGGAACTTGCCGTCCTCGTACCAGCGGCGGCCCATCTCGCCGCCGCCCCGGATGTGCGCGATGGCGAAGACGAAGCCCCGGTCGAGCAGGCTGAGCCTGGGGATCGAGAACGACGGGTCGATCGACACCTCGTAGCTGCCGTAGCCGTACAGGAGGGTGGGCGCGGGCCGCTCGGTGCCCTTCCTGACCACGATCGAGATGGGGACGCGGGTGCCGTCGGAGGCCGTCGCCCACTCGCGGAACTGCTCGTAGTCGTCCGGGTCGTAACCGCCGAGCACCGGCTTGCGCTTCAGCAGGATCAGCTCGCGCGTCGCCAGGTCGTAGTCGTAGACCGACGCGGGGGTGATCATGCTGGTGTAGCCCAGGCGCAGCCGCTCGGTGACGAACTCCGGGTTGCCGGCGGGCCCGACGTCGTAGATCGGCTCGGGGAAGGAGATCTCGTACGGCTCGCCGTCCCCCGGGAGGATGCGGATGCCGGTGAGGCCGTCCCGGCGGAAGTGCACGACGGAGTGGCTCTGGAACGCATCGACGTTGAGCAGCCGGGTGTCGGCGCGGTGCTCGATCAGCGGGGTCCAGGTGCCGGGGTCGTCGAGCGGGGCGGTGGCCAGCTCGAAGTTCTCCGCGTTCCGGTTGTGCAGGACCAGGAAGCGGTCGCCGGCGTGCTCGACGCCGTACTCGACGCCCGTCTCGCGGGGCCGTACGACACGGAACTCGCCCGCGGGGTCGTCCGCCTCCAGGATCCTGACCTCGCTGGTGATCTTGCTTTCGGCCGCCAGCATCAGGTAGCGCTCGCTGCGGCTGAGGCCGATGCCCAGCCAGAACCGCTCGTCGGTCTCCTCGTGGACCAGGACGTCGTCCTCGGCCGCGGTGCCGATCGTGTGCCGGTGGACCCGGTACGGCCGCCAGCTCTCGTCCACCGTCGTGTAGAAGAAGGCGGTGCCGTCCGCCGACCAGGCGCCGCCGTAGAAGATGCCGGGGATCTCGTCGGGGAGGATCTCCCCGGTGGCGAGGTTCCTCACCCTCAGGGTGAAGCGCTCGTCGCCGGTGAAGTTCACCGAGTAGGCCATCATGGTGCCGTCGGGGCTGACCGCGCTGGTGCCGATGGCGAAGAAGTCGCTGTCCCCGGCCAGCTCGTTGCCGTCGAGGAGGACCTCCTCACCGGGAAGCGGCTCGCCGGCCTTCAGCTCGGGGGGCGTCTCCCCGGTGGCCGCGACCCGGCACTGGATGCCGTACTGCTTGCCCTCCTCGGTCCGCGAGTAGTACCACCAGCCGTTCTTCCGGCTGGGGACCGAGAGGTCGGTCTCCAGCGTCCGGCTCTTGATCTCCTGGAAGATCGTCTCCTGCAGGGGCTTGAGATGAGCGGTCGCCTGCTCCGTATAGGCGTTCTCCGCTTCGAGGTAAGCGATCGTGTCGGGATCGTCCTTGACCGTCAGCCACGCGTACTCGTCGATCACGGTGTCCCCGTGGTGTACGCGCTCGCTGGGAACCTTCTTCGCCTTGGGCGGCATCTGACTGCTCACCCGCCGAGTCTATGTTTCCCGCCGGACCCGTCCCCGGGGGTCCGGGGTCTTCTCCGGGGCACTCTCCGGAGGGCGGTTCGGCTGCCACGGCTCGGCGGCACGGCTCGGCGGCACGGCTCGGTCCGGCGCTCAGTTCGGCTCGGCCCGACTCGGCTCGGTTCGGGGCGGGGAGATGTTCGGCCGTTACGGCTCAAGCGGTCCGCGGGGACTGCTAATCTTTCGT
The DNA here is from genome assembly GCF_013409935.1 of Streptosporangium sandarakinum. Classification (GTDB taxonomy): domain Bacteria; phylum Actinomycetota; class Actinomycetes; order Streptosporangiales; family Streptosporangiaceae; genus Streptosporangium; species Streptosporangium nondiastaticum. The sequence goes on from NZ_JACCCO010000001.1 coordinate 4,093,808, forward strand.
GGTCGGCAGGGACCGGCCAAACCACTCCAATCACTTCGGTGACTTCGGCGTGGCTTGTACCGTGTTCCCCGATATCCCCTTGAAACGCACCGCCGCGTTGATCGGTTCGCAGAGCCGCTCAGAGGCTGGTAAGTTTGAGGGGTTGCCCCGGAAACGGGACGCCCGAATTCCCTTCGGGTCGGTGGAATCGAAGAAAGTCGCTCCGAAAGAGCGGTTTGACACGAAAAAGCCGGTCTGAAAGAATAAAGGCACAACGAAACGAACGAAACGCCCCGAAGAAACGGCCCTGAGGGTCCGGATCGACGGTGAACGCGTCCGTTTCTTGAGAACTCAACAGTGTGTTAAAAGCCAGTGCATGATGCACAACCCCGTCCCACCCGCTTCGGTGGGAGGACGGATTCCTTTGGTTGATGCACCTCGTCTCCTTCGCTGGGGATGGGGATGCTTTCAGCCGGGAGAAACTCTGTAGACATTGTTTGGAGAGTTTGATCCTGGCTCAGGACGAACGCTGGCGGCGTGCTTAACACATGCAAGTCGAGCGGAAAGGCCCTTCGGGGTACTCGAGCGGCGAACGGGTGAGTAACACGTGAGTAATCTGCCCCTGACTCTGGGATAAGCCCGGGAAACTGGGTCTAATACCGGATACGACACGCTTCCGCATGGGATGCGTGTGGAAAGTCTTTTCGGTTGGGGATGGACTCGCGGCCTATCAGCTTGTTGGTGGGGTAACGGCCTACCAAGGCGACGACGGGTAGCCGGCCTGAGAGGGCGACCGGCCACACTGGGACTGAGACACGGCCCAGACTCCTACGGGAGGCAGCAGTGGGGAATATTGCGCAATGGGCGGAAGCCTGACGCAGCGACGCCGCGTGGGGGATGACGGCCTTCGGGTTGTAAACCTCTTTCAGCAGGGACGAAGTTGACGTGTACCTGCAGAAGAAGCGCCGGCTAACTACGTGCCAGCAGCCGCGGTAATACGTAGGGCGCAAGCGTTGTCCGGAATTATTGGGCGTAAAGAGCTCGTAGGTGGCTTGTCGCGTCGGATGTGAAAGCTTGGGGCTTAACTCCAGGTCTGCATTCGATACGGGCTGGCTAGAGGTAGGCAGGGGAGAACGGAATTCCTGGTGTAGCGGTGAAATGCGCAGATATCAGGAGGAACACCGGTGGCGAAGGCGGTTCTCTGGGCCTTACCTGACGCTGAGGAGCGAAAGCGTGGGGAGCGAACAGGATTAGATACCCTGGTAGTCCACGCCGTAAACGTTGGGCGCTAGGTGTGGGGACCTTCCACGGTTTCCGCGCCGTAGCTAACGCATTAAGCGCCCCGCCTGGGGAGTACGGCCGCAAGGCTAAAACTCAAAGGAATTGACGGGGGCCCGCACAAGCGGCGGAGCATGTTGCTTAATTCGACGCAACGCGAAGAACCTTACCAAGGCTTGACATCGCCCGGAAAGCTCTGGAGACAGAGCCCTCTTCGGACTGGGTGACAGGTGGTGCATGGCTGTCGTCAGCTCGTGTCGTGAGATGTTGGGTTAAGTCCCGCAACGAGCGCAACCCTTGCTCCATGTTGCCAGCACGCCCTTCGGGGTGGTGGGGACTCATGGGGGACTGCCGGGGTCAACTCGGAGGAAGGTGGGGATGACGTCAAGTCATCATGCCCCTTATGTCTTGGGCTGCAAACATGCTACAATGGCCGGTACAGAGGGTTGCGATACCGCAAGGTGGAGCGAATCCCTAAAAGCCGGTCTCAGTTCGGATTGGGGTCTGCAACTCGACCCCATGAAGTCGGAGTCGCTAGTAATCGCAGATCAGCAACGCTGCGGTGAATACGTTCCCGGGCCTTGTACACACCGCCCGTCACGTCACGAAAGTCGGCAACACCCGAAGCCCGTGGCCCAACCCTTTGGGGGGGAGCGGTCGAAGGTGGGGCTGGCGATTGGGACGAAGTCGTAACAAGGTAGCCGTACCGGAAGGTGCGGCTGGATCACCTCCTTTCTAAGGAGCACCGGCCGGCAGCACGCCACCCGCTGGGGTGGGGGCTGATCGGTCCATGCCGTGGCCGCGAGCGAACGTCTCGCGCACGGTGCGCTCATTAGTGGAGCACTGGCTATTCGGTTCAGCGGAGTCGCTGGCCGGCTAGTACCGCCTCCGGGGTTCGCTCTGGGGGAGTGGGAACGGCGGTTGCGAGGGGTTTCGCTGGTCCGGACACACTGTTGGGTCCTGAGGAAACGGACCAGGCGGGCCCGCTGTTCGGGCGGGCTCGCCGGTTTGGTTTTCCCTCTGCGGGACCGTCCGCCTGTCATACCGGCTCATCTCTTGTGGGGGTGGGTGTCTGGTGGTGGGGTCGTGGTGGTCGCTGCGTGTTGTTTGAGATTTGCATAGTGGACGCGAGCATCTTTGTGGCCAAGTTTTTTAGGGCACACGGTGGATGCCTTGGCATCAGGAGCCGATGAAGGACGTGGGAGGCTGCGTTAAGCCCCGGGGAGTCGCCAACCAGACGTTGATCCGGGGATGTCCGAATGGGGAAACCTAGCACCAGTCATGTGGTGTTGCCTCCGCCTGAATGTATAGGGCGGTTGGTGGTAACGCGGGGAAGTGAAACATCTCAGTACCCGTAGGAAGAGAAAACAAATAGTGATTCCGTGAGTAGTGGTGAGCGAAAGCGGAAGAGGCTAAACCGGGCGCGTGTTAAAGCCGGCGGGCGTTGCGTGTTCGGGGTTGCGGGACCTTCTGACAGTCTCTGCCGGGACTGTGAGCAGTGAGAAATCGATGGGGTAGCCGAAGCTTCTGGGAAGGGGCGCCGGAGACCGTGAGAGCCGGGTAGGCGAAATCCTGTCGACTGCTGGAGGGGATCCCAAGTAGCACGGGGCCCGAGAAATCCTGTGTGAATCTGCCAGGACCACCTGGTAAGCCTAAATACTCCCTGATGACCGATAGTGCACTAGTACCGTGAGGGAAAGGTGAAAAGTGCCCCGGTGAGGGGTCGTGAAAGAGTACCTGAAACCGTGTGCCTACAAGCCGTAGGAGCGTGAGCGGGGTTCGCCCTGCTCGTGATGTGACTGCGTGCCTTTTGAAGAATGAGCCTGCGAGTTGCGGTGTGTGGCGAGGTTAACCCGTGTGGGGTAGCCGTAGCGAAAGCGAGTCTGAATAGGGCGTTTGAGTCGCATGCTGCAGACCCGAAGCGGAGTGATCTAGGCATGGGCAGGTTGAAGCGCGGGTAAGACCGCGTGGAGGACCGAACCCACCAGGGTTGAAAACCTGGGGGATGACCTGTGTTTAGGGGTGAAAGGCCAATCAAACTCCGTGATAGCTGGTTCTCCCCGAAATGCATTTAGGTGCAGCGTCGCGTGTTTCTTGCCGGAGGTAGAGCACTGGATGGCCGATGGGCCCGACAAGGTTACTGACGTCAGCCAAACTCCGAATGCCGGTAAGTGAGAGCGTGGCAGTGAGACTGCGGGGGATAAGCTCCGTAGTCGAGAGGGAAACAGCCCAGACCACCGACTAAGGCCCCTAAGCGTGTGCTAAGTGGGAAAGGATGTGGAGTCGCAGTGACAACCAGGAGGTTGGCTTAGAAGCAGCCACCCTTGAAAGAGTGCGTAATAGCTCACTGGTCAAGTGATTCTGCGCCGACAATGTAGCGGGGCTCAAGTACACCGCCGAAGTCGTGGCATTCACGCATTAACCCTGGCTTTTGTCGAGGGGTGTGGATGGGTAGGGGAGCGTCGTGCGGCCGGCGAAGCAGCGGAGTGATCCAGTTGTGGAGGCCGTGCGAGTGAGAATGCAGGCATGAGTAGCGAATCAGAAGTGAGAAACTTCTGCGCCGGATGACCAAGGGTTCCTGGGCCAGGCTAATCCGCCCAGGGTAAGTCGGGACCTAAGGCGAGGCCGACAGGCGTAGTCGATGGACAACGGGTTGATATTCCCGTACCCGCTGTGATGCGCCCATACTGAACCCAGTGATACTAAGGGTCCTTAACCCGGTCTGCTCTTCGGAGCGGGCGTCAGGGTGAACGCCTGACCTGATCTGGTAGTAGGTAAGCGATGGGGTGACGCAGGAAGGTAGCCCATCCCAGGCGATGGTTGTTCCTGGGGTAAGCGTGTAGGACGAGGGGTAGGCAAATCCGCCTCTCATGGGTCTGAGACGTGATGCCGAGCCGATTGTGGCGAAGTGGGTGATCCTATGCTGCCGAGAAAAGCCTCTAGTGAGTGTCATGGCGGCCCGTACCCGAAACCGACTCAGGTGGTCAGGTAGAGAATACCAAGGCGATCGGGTGAACTGCGGTTAAGGAACTCGGCAAATTGCCCCCGTAACTTCGGGAGAAGGGGGGCCTTCGCTGGTGATGAGTCTTGCACTCGGAGCTGGTGGGGGCCGCAGAGGCCAGGGGGAAGCGACTGTTTACTAAAAACACAGGTCCGTGCGAAGTCGTAAGACGATGTATACGGACTGACGCCTGCCCGGTGCTGGAACGTTAAGGGGACCGCTTAGCATGCCTTCGGGTGTGCGAAGGTGAGAACTTAAGCGCCAGTAAACGGCGGTGGTAACTATAACCATCCTAAGGTAGCGAAATTCCTTGTCGGGTAAGTTCCGACCTGCACGAATGGCGTAACGACTTCCCCGCTGTCTCAACCGCAGACCCGGCGAAATTGCACTACGAGTAAAGATGCTCGTTACGCGCAGCAGGACGGAAAGACCCCGGGACCTTCACTACAGCTTGACATTGGCGTTTGGAACGGTTTGTGTAGGATAGGTGGGAGACGGTGAAGCTGGGACGCTAGTTCCGGTGGAGTCATTGGTGAAATACCACTCTGGTCGTTTTGGACGTCTAACTTGGGTCCGTGATCCGGATCAGGGACAGTGTCTGGTGGGTAGTTTAACTGGGGCGGTTGCCTCCTAAAGGGTAACGGAGGCGCCCAAAGGTTCCCTCAGCCTGGTTGGCAATCAGGTGTCGAGTGTAAGTGCACAAGGGAGCTTGACTGTGAGACCGGCGGGTCGAGCAGGAGCGAAAGCTGGGACTAGTGATCCGGCGGTGGCATGTGGAAGCGCCGTCGCTCAACGGCTAAAAGGTACCCCGGGGATAACAGGCTGATCTTCCCCAAGAGTCCATATCGACGGGATGGTTTGGCACCTCGATGTCGGCTCGTCGCATCCTGGGGCTGGAGTAGGTCCCAAGGGTTGGGCTGTTCGCCCATTAAAGCGGTACGCGAGCTGGGTTTAGAACGTCGCGAGACAGTTCGGTCCCTATCCGCTGCGCGCGCAGGAGACTTGAAAGGGGCTGTCCCTAGTACGAGAGGACCGGGACGGACGAACCTCTGGTGTGCCAGTTGTTCCGCCAGGAGCACGGCTGGTTGGCTACGTTCGGGAGGGATAACCGCTGAAAGCATCTAAGCGGGAAGCTTGCCTTGAGATGAGGTCTCCCACCCCGTGAGGGGGTAAGGCTCCCAATAGACGATTGGGTTGATAGGCCGGAGGTGGAAGCGCAGTAATGTGTGGAGCTGACCGGTACTAATAGGCCGAGGACTTGACCATAAAGCGTTCGTGTGGTTTCTGCAGCGCTCTGTACTCTTCGCCGGGTCCGGAGCAGCGCGTGATCACTGGTTTTGCTCGCGTCCACTGTGTGATTCTGAGGCAGCAGGCACCGTCTGCACCCCCGGGATGTCGGTTCCGGGTCGGGTGCGTGTGTTTGTGTGTTTCATAGTGTTACGGCGGTTATGGCGAAGGGGAAACACCCGGTTACATTCCGAACCCGGAAGTTAAGCTCTTCAGCGCCGATGGTACTGCACCGGGGACGGTGTGGGAGAGTAGGTCGCCGCCGGACAATCTTTTGGAGAGGGCCGCCCCCTGGTTTCACCGGGGGAGCGGCCCTTTCCGCATTTCCGGGGTTCTCTTGCGATTCATGCATGTTTTTCCACTGCCCGGGTGAGGCGCTTTTTTAGTATGTGCGGTTCTTTTCCATCTGCCGGGATTCTCGTGTCCAAACGTCAGACGGGCTTTTGTTCGAGCGCGTTCGGCGCGAACCGGCTGGAGGTCGTGGCTCCCGATGGGCCGCGGGACCGACACGACCTGGAGTCTCCGCCGGCGCCCCGGAGCCTCCGGGAAGCGCCCATGGCCCCGGTCGGCACGCCTGAAGTCCCCGGGAAGCGTTCGGGGCCCCGGGGCGGGGTCTCGGATGACGCGCTCGGGGTCTCAGGCGTGGAGCTCGCCGGAGAGGACGGTCACCGCCCGGCCCGACAGCTCGACGCGGTCCCCCCGCACGGTCGTGCGTATCGTCCCGCCCCTCTCGGAGAGCTGCTCCCCGAGGAGGGTGGCCGAGCCGAGCTTGGCCGTCCAGTACGGCGCCAGGGCGCAGTGGGCCGAACCGGTGACCGGGTCCTCCGGGACGCCGACCCTGGGGGCGAAGAACCGCGAGACGTAGTCGACGCCGGGACGAGCCGAAGGGGCGGTCACGATGACCCCTCGGGCGTCCACGGCCGCCAGGGCGGGGAAGTCGGGGGAGACGGCGCGTACGGCGTCCTCGGACTCCACCTCCACGAGGTAGTCCCAGACGTTCCTGCCGGCCCACCGGGGAGTGACCCCCAGCGCCTCCGTCAGGCCCTCCGGCGGATCGGTCTCCTCCAGGGGCTTGGCGGGAAAGTCCATGGTGATCAGACCCGTTTCGTCCCTGGTCACGGCGAGGATTCCGCTCTTCGTGGCGAACTTCAGGGTTTCCGGAGCCGTTCCGGTGGAATACAGGACGTGCGCCGTCGCCAAGGTCGCGTGTCCGCACAGGGCCACCTCGGTCGCCGGGGTGAACCAGCGGAGCGAGTACGGCTCGCCGGCCTCTCCTCCGAGGAGGAAGGCGGTCTCGGAGTGCCGCATCTCCGCGGCGAGGGCCTGCATCCAGGCGTCCGGTGCCGGATTGTCGAGTAGGCAGACCCCCGCCGGGTTACCCTTGAAAAACTGGTCGGTAAATGAATCGACCGTGTAGATGCGCATGTCCATAATGCTAGTCGTGATGCAATATCCGCCCAGAAGTGGGTATGAGGGTCGGGTGGACCAGTGCGCTAGCCGTACAAAGTGGGAATAAGCCCTGGGCGTGTCGCGCGGCGAACTTCAATTCGTCGGTTACCGTCCAAGGTGGAGGGACAAGCCGGCTGCGGCGTGGTCCTGTAGGAAAGGACGAGCCGATGGGGGCAGTGCGCAAGGTGGCGACATACCTTGGCCTGAGCGGTGTGGAGGACTACGACGAGTCCTACGAGTACGTGGACGACGTCGAAGGCGAGGGTGAGGACTGGCAGTCCGCGTCGGAGCGCGCGGCCAGGCGCTGGCACTCGACCAGCGAGCCCTCGCAGATCGTGATGCTGACGCCGCGCAAGTACAACGACGCGCCGCTCATCGGGCGGCACTTCCGTGACGGTCAGACGGTCATCATGGACGTCAACTGCATGAGCACCGCCGAGGCCACCCGGATGGTCGACTTCGCGGCGGGTCTGGCCTACGGCTGCGAGGGTCGTATCGAGCGCATCGCCGAGAAGGTCTTCCTGCTGGCGCCCGCCGACGTGGAGATCACCACCGGCTGACCCTTTCGATCTTGGAACGTGCCCGGAGATGCCACGCCGCCTCCGGGCACGTCCGTGTCGGGAGGCGGTATGACCCGGGTTCCGGTTCCGTGGGTCTCCGTCCGGTCGCCCGCGGAGGGCGGGACGACCCGCAGGACGGAACCTAGCGGGCGCGGGGGGCCCCTGCGGAGCAGGCGGGTCAGCTCGGCGAGGTCCGCCGCCGCGTCCTGGACGCGCTTCTCGTTCTCCCGGGCGTACTCGTGCAGCGCCCACACGGCGCCCTCCGCCAGTTCCCTCAGTTCGGAGAGCTGCGCGGTGACGTACTCGGCGTCGGCCCGCTCGCGCCTGCGCCGGTGCCAGAGCCCGTAGCCGCCCGCCGCGAACAGGGCCAGCGCGAGGCCCGCGAGGGGGAGCGTCGCCGAGGTGGCGAACGCCGTCGCCAGTACGGCCACGCCGAAGACGAGGAGCGCGTAACCCATCCAGGGACGGCCGCGGTCCGGCACACCCTCGACGGAGATCCGCTCCTCGGCCGCGGCCAGCGACTCGGGGTCCGGACCCTCGGGACGGAGCACCACGCTGTGCCCCAGGATCGGCATGGTGACCGACTCCGGCGGCTCGGCCTGGGTGGTCGTGACGAGGGTCTCCGCGGCGGACCGCACGATGGGCGCGGCCACGTGCAGGGCAATGCCCGCGAGGTGCAGGTCGGAGCCCGGCCGCAGGTCGGCGAGGAGATGGTCGATGAGCGGGCCGGGCGGTGTCTCGGGCTCGGCGGCGCCGATCAGGTGGCGTAGCGCGACGAGGAGCTTCTCCTCGCTTCCGCGGACCTTCCCTCGGGGGTGGCCGGTTTGCGGCCGGAACCGTTCTGCCGGGTGGAGTGATCTCGGTGCAGCGGCGCGGAGGTGGGCGAGCTGTGCGGCGGCCTCAACCGGCTCGGCCAGCTCGGGAAGCTCGGCGAGCTCGGGGAAGTCGACCAGCGAGGGCGGTACCACCATCGCGGGCTCGTGCGGGGTCAGCGCGCTCAGCCAGCGTTCGGGCTCGGTGTGCGCGGGATCGCCACCGCGTCGAGCCTGCGGAGCACGAAGATCTTGCCGCGGGGCCGTACGCGCCCCGGGCGGCGGCGAGCCAGAGCGCGCGCTGGCCGTGGGTCACCGGCTGGTTCAGCGACAGCTCGCCGAAGGCGATGCCGAGCAGGAGGCGTGGATCTGCTCGCCCTGCCCGGCGACGGCCAGGGCGAGCAGAGGAAGAGCGCGGTCCGCCGGCCGTCGAGCTGGGCGCGCGGCCGAGGGGTTCGAGGGCGTCCTCGCCCCGCAGGATCCTCTCAAGCGCCTGGACGCGGGCCTCAGCCAGTGCTCGGGCGCGTCCGAGGCCTCCGGTGGCATCGGAGGCCGGCGGC